>NZ_CP150330.1:3815000-5942500 GCF_051530205.1 Sorangium sp. So ce327
ACCCGATCCCATACCGAACTCGGAAGTTAAGCTTCTTGGAGCCGATGGTACTGCTAGGGCAACCTAGTGGGAGAGTAGGACGCCGCCGGGATTTTCTTCGAACCTGCGCACGGTGAAAGCCGTGCGCAGGTTTTTTTTTGTCATTTTGCTTGGAGCTCGGGACGCGCTCTGCGGCATCATCGCGGCGCCGAGGACGTCTCGGGGTTTCATTGGCGGTGCTTCTGGTCAACGCGGTGCGGTTACGACCTCCGCGATCGTTGGTCCCAATGTGCGCCAGGAGCCTGTTGAAGGCTTTCGTTTTTGTTGTCTGGCTTGAATTTTCGCTGGTCGCAGCTCTGGGCGTTCGCGCTGCGTGTGGCGCCGTTCGCCGCGTGAGAAGAAGTGCCAGCCCAGGCGGCGGCGAAGGGGCCGGCAGCGCGAGATCAAGATGACGCTGCGAGTTTCTTCCGGCCGCCAGGCGTTGCTACCCTAGGGGAACCTTGGGATTCAAGCGCAGGAGAATCGCTGCGGTCGCCGGGGGGGCCCTCTGCGGCGGGCTCGTCGTCGGATTCGCCCCTTTTGTGCGCTACCAGGCCGAGCAGGCGGCTGATCGGTACGGGGCATCGCTGTCGATCGACCAGGTTCGGCCCACCTGGAGCGGCGTTTCCCTCAAGGGTGTGGACGTCCAGCTGCGCGGGGCGCCGAGCATCTCCATCCGCCTGGAGGAGGTCGCCGTCGCGCTGGGCGTCTCGGGACGGCGCGTGACGATGCGCGGGGGGACGGTCTCCGCCGTCGGCCCGCGCGAGGCGATCCTCCACGAGCTGGAGACCTGGCGGGCGGGGCAACCGGCTGGACGTACCGGCACCGCGACGAGCGAGGGGGGCGGTAGCACCGAGCTGGAGGGCTTGCGGCTCGTCTGGACCGATCGGGCCGACTCACCCGCGGAGAGCCTGTCGGCCGATAACGTGCACCTGTCGCGCGCGGGAGGGCGGACAGCCATCGCTGCGCGCGAAGCGATCCTGTCCCTGGGACGGGCGGCCTTCTCGGTCCGGCACGGCCGGCTGGTGCTCGCCCTGGAGCAGGGGCGATACCAGGTGAGCGAGCTCTCGGCCGACTCCATCGACGCCAACGTGGCGCTCCCGGAGGGGACCCCTGAACCTCAGGTCGTGCCTGAGCAGAGCGGGCGCACCCATCCGGCACAGCTGACGAGGACGGCCGAGCGCGGCGACGGGGCCGATGCGGGGCGGAATCGAGGGGCTGCGGTTCGAGAAGCCCTTCTGCGGGCGGCGCAGGGCATCGATCTGGCGCTCGGCAAGGACGCCAAGGTCGACGTCGCAGGTGTCACCGCGCGCCTCCGGCGCGACGCCGATCACCTCAACCTGGGACCGGGGCACCTCGCCGTGCGGCGCGAAGCAGGCTCGCTCGTGGTCGAGCTGTCACCTGGAGAGGCCGCGATCGCGGCCGCTGGCGCCGACGCCCAGCAAGCGCTCACCTTTCGCCTTCGCGTGCCGCTCAGCGACGCGAAGGAGACCCCGCAGGAGATCGTCGCCGACGTGCAGGGCGGACCCATCTGGCTCTCCACCCTCGGCGTCCATGAAGGGGACATGGGCCTGTTTGATGTGGCGCGGACGTCGATCGTCAGCCGCGCGCGGGTCGTCCTCTCGGCCGACGGCCAGACGCTTGGGGTCGACGGCGAAGGAAGGCTGAAGAACCTCTCTCTGCGGAGCGCGGCCCTGGCAGACGAGCCCATCGCAGGCCTCGACCTGGCATGGCGAGCGAAGGCGAACGGCAAGCTCGACGGGTCCAAGCTCGTCGCCGAGGACGCCGAGGTCGACCTCGGTGCGCTGAGGCTGATCGCGCGCGGCGAGTACGAGCACGCCGGGAACTCACACCGGGTCCGCGGCACCTTCGAGGTGCCCCTCACGGCTTGCCAGTCGATGCTGGATTCGGTGCCCAAAGGGATCGTGGCGAAGCTCCACGGAATGAGGCTCGCCGGCTCGTTCGGGATCGAAGGGAAGCTCCGGTTCGATACCGCGAACCTCGACCGGAATTTTTTGCTTGACTGGAGCGTCTCCAACACCTGCCGCGTGACGGAGATGCCGCCGGAGCTCAGCGTCGATCGCTTCAAGCGCGCGTTCCGGCGCCTGGTTTACGGGCCCGGGGGCAAGCGCGTCGACATCGAGTCCGGGCCAGGGACCGCCGATTGGGTCCCCTACGAGGACATTTCCCGCTTCATGGAGGTCGCCGTGCTGACCACGGAGGACGGCGCCTTCCACCGGCATCACGGGTTCGACGAGGAAGCCATCAAGAACTCGATCCGCGAGAACCTCCGGAAGAGGAGGTTCGTGCGGGGGGCGAGCACCGTCAGCATGCAGCTCGCCAAGAACCTCTACCTCGAGCGGACCAAGAGCGTGGCGCGCAAGCTCCAGGAAACCTTGCTCACCATGTACCTGGAGCAGGAGCTCACCAAGGAGCAGATCATGGAGCTCTACCTGAACGCGGTGGAGTTCGGGCCGCTGGTCTACGGCATCGGCGCCGCCGCGCGGCACTACTTCAACGCGTCGGCGGCGCAGCTCTCGCTCGGGCAGGCGCTGTACATCGCCTCGATCCTTCCAAACCCGAGCGTGCAGCACTTCGATGCGAACGGCGAGGTCACCGCTGCGTGGAGCGGGTACCTGCGCAAGCTCATGCAGATCGCGCACAGGCGCCATCGGATCTCCGACGAGGAGTTGGAGAAGGGGCTCCAGGAGGTCGTGGTGCGAGGCTCCCCTGCGCCTCATCTGGCGCCCCGTCAGCCCTCCGAGGACGGCGGTGAGGCCGGCGAGGGTAGAGCGGGAGAGGACGAGGGGGGCGCCTGGGCGGCGCCTTGACGCCCGCACGCGCGGGCCGGGCCGTCAGCGCTTCGACGCGGCGGTCCGGAGCTTCGCGAAGAACGCGCGAAGCACGCCGGCGCACTCGTCTGCCAGCACGCCCGACGTGACCGCGAAGCGATGGTTGAGCCGGTTGTCGCGCCCGATCGCGAAGAGCGTGTCGACCGCTCCCGCCTTCGGGTCCGGGCAGCCGTAGACGAGCCGCGCAATCCTGGCATTGACGAGGGCGCCGGCGCACATGGGACACGGCTCCAGCGTCGCGTAGACCGTCGCCCCTTCGAGCCGCCAATGACCAAGCCGCCTGGCCGCCGCCCGCAGCGCGTCCACCTCGGCGTGACCGGTCGGATCCTGATCGATCTCGCGACGATTTCGACCGCGCGCCAGCACCGTCCCCGACGCATCGACGATGAGCGCCCCCACGGGGACGTCACCGGCACCTGCCGCAGCCTCGGCCTCCGCGAGCGCCTCACGCATCCACAGCGCGTCGACGCTCGCTGGTTCCTCCGGCTGTGCCACAGGGGAGAGGAGCAAATCCGCTCCATCATCCATGACATCCATGAGAGGCTCAGGACCTTTTACACGACCGATCAGGCGCGCCCAGGAAGATTCGAACTTCCGACCCCCGGCTTCGTAGGCCGATGCTCTATCCAGCTGAGCTATGGGCGCTCTGGTGAAGGCAAGTGCAAGGCGTGGCTACGCCACCGCACTCCCGCGTCGCGCTCGGTTGCGCGAAGTGAGTGCCGGCGTTTATACGCCCCTGAGCGAGCTGTCAAAGGAAAAGTGATCGAGGCCTGAGGGCGCCTGCTCGGAGCGCAGGACAAAAACAGGGCGCGCGGCGACTCCGTCACGGAATGGCCGCGCGCTTTCACACGCTCTCGAAGGGCAAGCGAAGCTCTGAAAGCGCACCACGAGACGAGCAGGCCAAGCTGACGAAACGGAAAGAAGCCGTAAGCCAAGCAGCAGCGGCGCCATGAAGAGGCGGGATGGCGCCCGCTGAACGACCAAGCACAAGCTAGTGAGGCCCGTTACGAGGGGAGGAGGACCGAGACACGCTGCAGCCCACAGCGCAGAACACGGCCAATTCCGCCTGGAGCAGCCTCTGTGCCATCTCGCAGCCTCCTCCTCGGCGCGTCCTCGCGCGCGCGTACGTCCAGCGGAATACTCACGTTTCGCCGCGGTTTCTTGGGCTGTCATGGATCCGTGTCCGACGAGGTGCTCGGGCAGCGGTGTCGCGTGCCATGCCGTGTTTCGCAATCTTTGCGGACCAAGAGCCCGGCCAACGGACGCTGTGACGCGTCGCGCTGTCGAGGGCCACGCGAGCGCCTATCGGGGGCCGCCGAAGAGGTGGTCGTGCGGCGCGTCGGCATGACAGCGCTTGCAGAGGGGCAGGGCGCCGCGGTGGGTGGAGGTGCCCTGGGGCGTGAGGACGAGGTACTCCCAGTTGCCGCCGTCGGGGTCATAGCCAGCCGGTCGCTTCACCATGGCCAGGAGCGTGTCCGGCTCCGATGCGCCCGCCCGGTAGTGGAACTCGACAACGGCCGCGCCAGAGGGGAGGACGCGATCCGGACCGAGCTGCGGGTAGGGCGCAGCCACCGCGTTGACCCTCACCTCCGCCTCCATCTCGCCGGTGAAGTGCTGGGAGCGAGCCCGACCCGTGACAGGCTGGAAGCTCGCGAGCTGCCCGGCGAGCTCCCACGCCGAGGGCGCCGCGGCCGGAGGTGCAGCGGGCGCCGGGGCGGAGGCACGCCCCTCGGGGACGGAGCTGGAGCCGCGTCCGATCCACTCCGTGGTCTCCGCGACGCGAACGGGGGACGGGGACGGCGGGGGCGGCGCACAGCCGAGCGGCAGGGGGGCCCACCCGGAGCGGACCCGCGCCTCCGTCGAGAGCGTCATCGAGGCGAGCGACGCCGCAGCGAGCGCGCACCACGCAGAGAGGCGGGTTCGGGACCGCACCGGTCGAGATGCTACACTGCCCGGATGTACCTGGCCTCTTCCAGGCGAGGCCGCGCATGGCGCGCCCTCTGGGCCGCCACGCTGGTGTCGCTGCCGGGCGCCGCGCTGCTGGGAGGCGCCCCGCACGCAGCCGCCGAGGAGGCGTCCCGCCGCGCCTGGCTGGGCGTGGAGCTGGAGCCAGGGCCGGCCGGGGGGGTGGTCGCGAAGCACGTCGTCACCAGCTCGCCGGCGGCCAAGGCGGGCATCGTGGACGGGGATCAGGTCATCGCGGCGGATGGCGTCCAGATCGACGAGCCAAAGCAGCTCGTCGCGCGTGTCGCGCTCGCGGGGCCTGGGAACGTGGTGAACCTCCGGATCCGGCGCGGCGGACGAGAGCGAGACGTCGCGCCGACGCTGGTGCCGTTCCCCGGGCACGATCAGATCCTTCGCCTCGACAAGATCGGCACGTTCGCGCCAGCCTGGAAGTCGCTCACCACCGTCGGAGGGACCGTCCCGGCGAACATCGGGACCCTGCGCGGAAACGTGGTGCTGCTCGATTTCTGGGCGACCTGGTGCGGGCCGTGCCGCTTGATGGCCCCGCAGCTCTCGGCGTGGCACGCGGCGTACGCCGCGCAGGGGCTGCGGGTCGTGGGCGTGACGACCGACGACGTGGGCGTCGCGACGAAGACAGCGCAGGCCCTCTCGATGCGCTACGCGGTCGCGGCGGACGTGTCGGAGTCGACCTCCGCGGCCTACGGCGTCAAGGCGCTCCCCACGATGTTCGTGATCGACAAGAAGGGCGTCATCCGGGACGTGGTGGTCGGGTACGATCCGACCCGGCACGCCGAGGTCGAGAAGCTCCTCAAGGCGCTGCTCGCGGAGGCCGCGCCGGCGCCGTAACCGGCGCGGGGCCGCGCGGGCTGGACCGGTACGCTCGCCATGCTCCTCTCCATCGACGAGTTCCTCTGGGCGCTGCGCCGCGACGGCTTCGCCGTCTCGACGGCGCAGGCCATTGATGTCACGCGCGCGTGCGCCCTCGTCGGGTTCGGCGACCGAGGGACGCTGCGCGACGCCATCGGCGCGGTGGTCGTCGAGCGCGCCGCCGAGCTCGGCCGGTACCGCGCCTGCTTCGATCGCTTCTTCTCTCCCGCGGGCGCGCACGTCGGCGATTTGTGGGGGCGCCTGCGGGAGCGAGGGTTCTCCGATGGGGAGCTCTCCGCGCTTCGCGATCTGCTGAGCGCGGCGGCGGAGCGGAGCGGCGCCTCGGGGGACGCGATCGCGTTCCAGGCGCTCGCAGGGACCGCGGGGGAGCTCGACCGCGCGCTCCAAGCGGCCGGGATCGCGCGCGTGCTCGCGCCGATGACGAGCTCGCTCCAGGTCGGGTTCTTCGCGCAGCGGGTGATGGATCAGCTCGGGGTGCCGGCCGTCGCCAGCGCGCTGCGGCGGATCCGGAGCGCGCTCGAGGAGGCGCTCGGCGAGGAGCGGGGGAGGGCCCTCGCGGAGGCGCTCGCCGCCGAGCTGGAGCGGATGCGGCACCGCGTGCGCGAGCACGTGACGCTGTCGCTCCGGCGCGTCGAGGGCGAGGAGCCAGCTGCGCAGGGCCGCATGGATGTCCCGTTCGCTTCGCTCGGCGACGGCGAGATGGAGGAGGTGCGCCGCGCCGTGAAGGAGCTGTCCGTGCGGCTCCGGGGCGCGGAGCGGCTCCGGAGGCGCCGCGCACGGCGCGGGAGGATCGATCCCCACCGGACGCTGCGGCGCAGCCTCCAGACCGGCGGCGTGCCGTTCCAGCCGGCGCGTCGAGCGCGGCGGCGCGACAAGCCGCGCCTGATGATCCTGTGCGACGTGTCGGACTCGGTCCGCGTCGCCGCGCGGTTCATGCTCGAGTTCGTCTGCGCGGCGCAGGAGCTCTTCGACCGGACGCGATCGTTCGTCTTCGTGAGCGAGCTCGCCGAGACGACCGAGCTCTTCGAGGCGTTGCCGGCGAGCTCGGCGCTCGAGCGGATCCAGCGCGGCGAGGTGGTGAGCCGGGCGCACAACTCGAATTACGGGCGCGCCCTGCTCGCCTTCGAGGAGCGATACGGGCGCGACGTGGACCGGCGGGTGACCCTGGTGATCCTGGGCGACGGCCGCACGAACTACTTCGCCGACGAGGCGGAGGTCGTGAGGAGGCTCCGTGACCGGGCGCGGGCGCTCCTGTGGCTGTGCCCCGAGGGGCCGGGCGCCTGGGGGACGGGAGACAGCGCGATGCCGCGCTACGCCGCGGCGGCGACGAAGGTGCTGGTCGCCCGGACCGCGCGGGAGCTCGAATCGGCGGCGCGGGAGGTGGTCGCCCGGCGCGCTTAGGGCTATGGGTCGCGCCATGTCGCTCGATCAGAAGCTGCGGGATCTCACGGCGCGCATCGAGAAGGGAGGCGCGCAGAAGTACCACGACAAGAACGCGGAACAGGGCAAGCTGTTCGCGCGGCAACGCGTTGCGCTGCTCGTCGACGAAGGCAGCTTCATCGAGGACGCGGCGCTCGCCAACGCGCTGGATCCCGAGCTGCCGGCCGACGGCGTCATCACGGGCACCGGGACGGTGGGCGGGCGCCCCGTGTGCGTGATGGCGAACGACTCGACCGTGAAGGCCGGGTCGTGGGGGCGCCGCACCGTCGAGAAGATCCTGCGCGTGCAGGAGACCGCGCGGCGCCTCCGGTGCCCGCTGCTGTACCTCGTCGACTCCGCGGGGGCGCGCATCACCGACCAGATCGAGATGTTCCCCGGGCGGCGCGGCGCGGGCCGGATCTTCTACAACCAGGTCGAGCTGAGCGGCCTCGTCCCGCAGATCTGCCTGCTGTTCGGCCCGTCGGCGGCGGGGGGCGCCTACATCCCGGCGTTCTGCGACGTCGTGTGCATGGTCGAGAGCAACGCGAGCATGTACCTGGGCTCCCCGCGCATGGCGGAGATGGTGATCGGCGAGAAGGTCACGCTCGAAGAGCTCGGCGGAGCGCGCATGCACTGCTCGGTCTCGGGGTGCGGCGACGTGCTCGTGAAGACCGAGGAAGAGGCGATCGCCTTCGCGAAGCGCTACCTCGCGCTGATGCCGCAGAGCTCCGCCGAGACCGCGCCCCGCGTCGAGCCGAGGTCGGAGAAGCCAGGGCAGCGATCGCTCGAGGACGTGATCCCCGCCGACGAGAACAAGCCGTTCGACATCATGGCCGTGATCGACGCGATCATCGACGAGGGCAGCTTCGTCGAGATCAAGAAGCTCTACGCCCGAGAGATCGTCACGGGGCTCGCGCGCGTGGAGGGACGCGCGGTCGGCATCGTCGCGAACCAGCCGAAATACAAGGGCGGCGTGCTGTTCGTGGACTCGGCCGACAAGGCGGCCCGGTTCATCTGGCTGTGCGACGCGTTCAATATCCCGCTCCTATACCTCGCCGACGTGCCCGGCTTCATGATCGGGACCGTCGTCGAGAGGCAGGGGATCATCCGGGCCGGGGCGAAGATGATCGCCGCCGTGAGCGAGGCGAGCGTGCCGAAGCTGTCCGTCGTCGTGCGCAAGGCGTACGGCGCCGGGCTCTACGCGATGTGCGGGCCGGCGTTCGCGCCCGACGAGTGCATCGCCCTGCCCTCGGCCTCGATCGCCGTGATGGGGCCGAGCGCCGCGGTGAACGCCGTCTACTTCAACAAGATCCAGGCGATCCCGGCGGGGCCCGAGCGCGATGCGCTCGTCCAGAAGCTGCGTGACGAGTACCGGGCCGACGTCGATCTGGAGAAGCTCGCCAGCGAGCTCGTGATCGACGCGATCGTCCCGACGGCGAACCTCCGCCGCGAGGTGGCGCGCCGCTTCGAGCGGTACGCCGGCAAGGTCGAGGAGAGGCCGCGAAAGAAGCACCTCGTGCCGCCGGTGTGAAGCGGCCCGCGGCGCGCTCCGGAGAGCGCGGGGCGACGGCAGTGCCCTTCGAGACCTCGGCCGCGCGCGGACGTGGTGTAGACTCGCGGCGTGCTCGCCCGCAGGTTTCCGCTCTCCATCGCGCTGCTCGGCCTCACCCTCGCGGCGGGTGAAGCGCGCGCCGACGTCTCGGCCCCGGCGGTGGCGCGCCTGCTCGGCTCGCGCCTGGGTCGGCACCCGCTCGCCGATCCGCGGGGGCGCATCCCCGTGACGGTGCCGCTGCCCGCCGGCGCCGACGCGCGAGCGCTCGGGCTCCTCCCGGTCGCGCCAGGCTTCGGGACCATCCGGCTCGCGCCCGGCGACGTCGGCGCCTTCTCCGCCGCGCACCCGGAGCTCAGGCTGCTCACAGGACCGCCGCGGCGGCCCCTGCTGGATCGCTCCAAGGGGTGGATCCGCGTCGAGCCGTACAGGAAGGCGACCGGCGCGGACGGCGCGGGGGTGGTCGTCGGCGTCGTCGATACCGGTCTCGACGTGACCCACCCGGACTTTCGAGACAAGGACGGCAAGACACGGATCCGATGGATGCTGCAGGCCGGAAGCCCGAAGGGGTTGCACGCGGCGCTCGAGCACACGTACGGGTGCGACGATCCGGACCAGTCGGCGTGCGCGATCTTCTCCGACGCCGACATCGACGCCATGCTCGCGAAGAGCAAGCCCGGCATCCTCCGCGATATCGCGGGGCACGGCACGCACGTGGCATCCATCGCCGCGGGCAACGGCGGGCCGATGGTCTCGGAGCGGCCGCGGTACGTCGGCGTGGCGCCCGCCGCGACGTTGATCATCGCCGCGCCGGCGCGGCCCGGCGAGGGCTTCGACGATCCGGACATCCTCAAGGCGGTGCAGTTCATCTTCGACCGCGCCGAGGAGCTGAACATGCCGGCGGTCGTCAACCTGAGCGTCGGGAGCGATTTCGGGCCCCACGACGGGACGAGCCCGCTCGAGGCGGGGCTCGCCGCGATGGTCGGCAGCGCTCATCCGGGGCGGGCGATCGTCGTCGCCGCCGGCAACAGCGGCGCGACGTACGAGATCGACGGCGAAGGACCGCTCGGGATCCACACCGAGGCCCACGTGTCGGCGCACGCCGAGACGCGGGTGCCCATCCGCACGCCGAGCGCGAAGCGCGGCGAAGGATACGTCTGGATCACCTTCCGGCCCGGGGACGAGGTGTCGGTCGGCCTCGACGGGCCAGGCGGCGAGGCGTGGATCGGCCTGATCGAGCCCGGAGATGACGCCGGCTACACAGGTGACGACGGCGAGACGACCGGCGCGGTCATCAACCGGCTCGCGAACGGGAAGTCGCCCATCACCGCGGCGACGAACAGCGCCGTCGTGGCCTTCAGCGGGGCGTGGAAGGCGGGCGAGTTCGCGATCCGCCTGCGAGGCCGAGGGGACGCGCAGCTCTGGGTGACGGGGCTCGGCGACGTCTCGCCGTCGCACGATCTCGGGCTCCTGTTCCCGCGCGCCATCAAGCAAGGGACGATCAACGTGCCCGCGAGCCACCCCGGGCTGCTCGCCGTGGGGTGCACCATCAACCGCGTCCGCTGGCAGCCGCAGGGGAGCTCCACGAGCGTGCGCCTCACGAGCCTCGACGGCGTGGACATCGAAGAGGACAGCGCCTGCTACTTCAGCGCGGCTGGTCCCACGCCGTTCGGCGTGGCCAAGCCGGAGATCAGCGCGCCCGGCGGCCTGGTCGCGGCCGCCATGGCCAGCGGCGTCGACCCGCGCGACGATCCCGGAGGGCTGTTCGATACGCCCGGGTGCCCCGGTGACGAGCCTTGCTTCGTCGTCGACGACCACCACGCGATCGCGTCAGGGTCGTCCATGGCGGCGCCGCAGGTCGCAGGGGCGATCGCGCTCCTCTTCCAGGTCAACCCGAACCTGAGCCAGGCGGAGGTCACGGAGGCGCTCCAGGCAGGCGCGCGGTATCCGAGGGGCGCGGTGCCGCTCGACGCGCAGCTCGGTCCCGGCGTGCTCGATCTCGAAGGCGCGCGCCTCGCGCTCGAGGCCGCCGAGACCGGCGGGAACGAGCCGGCGCTCGACAAGAGCTGGTACGTCCTGTCGAGCTCCTACGCGAGGCCCGACCCGTCGTGGCCGGTCTGGGGGACGATCGAGCTGCGACGCCCTGACGGCGCCCCGGTGAGGGGCGTCGATGGGAAGCTCACGGTCGCCGTCCGCGGCGGGGTGATGCACACGGCGCTCCGGGAGGTGCGCCGCGGGCTGTGGCAGTTCGCGGTCGCCGCGCCGCGCGGCTCCGGAGGGGCGACGCTGGCCGTCGACGTGCTCTACGACGGCGCCTCGCTCGGCGCGCGCGAGCTCCCGGTGGGGAGCGACGTCTGGATGGCGAACGGAGAGATCGAGGCGACCAGCGGCGCGTGCACCTGGGCCGCGGCTCGCCCGGACGGCACGCCGCCGTCGAGCCGCGCCGCCTGGGGCCTCGCGAGCCTCCTCGTGGCGGCGTCCGCGGCGCGCCGTCGGCGCCGCGGCTGAGCACCCCCGCTGCCCGCGCGCCCTTGCGTCGCCCGGGCGCGCGCGGCTGCCGTCCGCCGCCGTCCGTGTCACCGTGGCCGAGCGGCGGGGCGGGGTAGAGCACGACGGCGATGGAGCATGGACGCATGGAGAAACCGGTGATCGTGGATCGACCTCCCGCGGCAGAGGCGCACGCGGGACACGCGCGCGCCCCCAGGCCGCTGCGGTTCGCGGCGCGCACAGGCTGGGATCTCTCGGGCAACAGCCTCGCCTCCGTGCTCGCCGAGGCGCGCGGGGTGGGGCGCGCGCTCGTCGATTTCACCGAGTCGAACCCGACGCGTTGCGGGATCGTCGAGACGGCTCACCTCATCGCGCCGCTCGGCGAGCCGCGCGGCGCGCGGTACGCGCCGCTGCCGCTCGGCGATCCGGCCGCGCGCGCCGCGGTGTCGCGCTACTACCAGGAGCGCGGGCTCGACGTGGATCCGTCGAGCGTCGTGCTGACGGCCAGCACCAGCGAAGCGTACGGCTGGCTGCTCAAGCTGCTCGCCGAGCGCGGCGACGACGTGCTCGTCCCCGTGCCGTCGTACCCGCTCCTCGAGTACCTCGCCTGCCTCGAGGACGTCGCGCTCACGCCCTACCCGCTCCTCAGGGAGGAAGGATGGCGCATCGACCTCGGCGCGCTAGAGCGCGCTGCCGGCGAGCGGACGCGCGCGGTGGTGCTCGTCCATCCGAACAACCCGACCGGCTCCTTCGTGCGTCGCGACGACGCCGCCGCGCTCGAGGCGTGCGCCAGGGAGCGCGGGCTCGCGCTGATCGTCGACGAGGTCTTCGGGGACTACGCCCACGGAGACCTCGCCCCGGACCGCTTGCTGAGCTTCGCCGGCTCGCGGCAGGCGCTGACGTTCGTGCTGAGCGGGCTCTCCAAGGTGATGGCGCTGCCGCAGCTCAAGCTCGGCTGGATCGCGGTCTCAGGGCCGCCGGAGCTCGCCGCCGCGGCGCTGGATCGGCTCGAGGTCATCGCGGACACCTACCTCTCGGTCGGCACCCCGGTGCAGCTCGCGCTGCCGGAGATCCTCGCCTCGCGGGCGCCCGTCCAGCGCGCGATCCTGTCGCGCGTGCAGGCCAACCTGGCCGCGCTCGACGCGGCGATCGCCGCGCGCGCCGGGGGCGCGGTCCGGCGGCTCCCGATCGACGGCGGCTGGTACGCGACGCTGGAGGTCCCGCGCGTGCACGACGAGGACGGCTGGGTCGAGCTGCTCGTGCGCGACGAGGGGATCATCGTCCACCCCGGCTACTTCTTCGATATGCCGCGCGACGGCTTCCTCGTGGTCGGCCTGCTGCTCGATCCGGACGTGTTCGCGGAAGCCGCGCTGCGGCTCATCGGCCGGATCGCGCGCGCGATCAGCGGTGAATGAGGACCACCGTGGAGCGGCCGGCGTCGCGGGAGGCCCGCAGGCCGTGCCAACCCTCCGGCACCGGCGGGTCGGTCCAGGCGAACATCTGCTTGGCGTCGATGGGGGAGAGGTTGACGCAGCCGCCGCTCTTCGGCTCGCCCCAGGCGTCGTGCCAGTACGCGCCGTGCAGCGCGTGAGGTCCGCTGAAGTTCTGCACGAACTGCACCTCGGAGTGGACGATCTTGTCGTTCGTGCTCGAGACCATCGTCGCCGTCACGAACTTCCCGTCGATGCGGAAGCGCCCGGTCGGCGTCGCCGCGGTCTCGATGGCGGGGATGCCCTGCCTCGGGACGCCGCCGCGCCCCGGTGAGATGAGCGTCGCGAAGACCGGGGTGAGCTCTTCGTAGGCGACGAACCAGCCGCCGAGCACGCTCACCTCGATCCACTTGCGCGGCGACGACGGATCGCCGTCGCCCTCGAGCGGCGAGCGCTTCGCCGCCTCGATCACGACGGCGTCGTCCGCGCGCACGTAGACCCCCGGCTCCTGCGTCTCGAGGAGCCGCTCGCCGTCCTCGACCTCGGCGCGACCGGTGAGCCCGACCGAGGCGAGCCGCGCGAACGACGCGCCGGTCGGCTCGAAGCGGCCGCCGGCGCCCCGCTGGTACTTCGGCCGATCGGTCTTGCGGAAGAACGCGAGCGGGAGCGAACGCCCGTCCTTCAGCCAGACGCCCTGGAAGCTCGAGCGCGGGTAGGGCTTCAGGCGATCCTTCGGCATGTACGCCTGGTCCGAGGTCACCACCCAGGTCCGATCCTGCGCGTCGAACGCGCGGGTGAACGCCACCGTCGAGCCGTTCACGATCCGGTCGCGCCCCTCGCGCACGAGGCCGCCGAATGGAAACAGCGCCGGGGCGGCGACCCCCGCGGGCTTCAGGTCGACTCCCACGAGGGCCTCGTCGATCTCGCGGATGGCTTCCTCGCCGGCGCCCTCGGCGGCGCGCACCTTCGCGATGTTCGCGAGGTGCTCCTCGAGGTCCCACTCGGAGCGCCGCTGCTCCTTCGCGCTCGGGAGCTGCGGGTAGCGCGGCGCGCCGGTCGACTCCGCGTAGTCATAGGGCCACGGGGAGTCGACCCTGGGCGCGTGCGGCCGCAGCGCGGCCACGACCGGGTCGTTCGGGTCGACCGCGGCGCTGGCGCCAGCGCAGACGTAGCCCCGCGGCTCGATGGCGTACCATGCGTTGCACCCCTCGCCAGGCGTCCGCGCGGCCTCGACGCTGCCGCCGCGCAGCGCGACGGAGCCGCCGAGCCCCAGGTAGCCGCTCCAGCCCCGCGTCGGGTAAGGGCCAGGGCTGATCCACGCAAAGCGCGCCTTGGAGTAGATGCGCGCGCCCTCCGCCGCCGCGCTGGCGGGCGGCGCCGTTGCCGACGCGCTCGCCGCGGGCGGCGCGTCGGCCTCCGCCTGGGCCGGCGCCTTCGTGACGTGCGCCGCCTCGACGAGCGCGGCGCGCGGCGCGGCCGCTCCCGAGGACACGCGTGGCGCGTCCGCCTCGGGGGGTGTCCGCAGGGCGTCCGTCTCGAGCGAGGCAGGCGCCGCATCGGCGGGGCTCTCTTCGGAGCAAGCTGCGGCGCCCCCCGACGCGATCGCGCACGTCAGGGCCGCGAGGAGGAAGGAAGGCGGTGAGCTAGCCATGCAAGCGGGAGAGACTAGTTGCCGGTTGCGACCGCGGACAAGCGAACGACAGCCGCGCCGCCCGCGGCTGCCATCCGGGGAGCCGCGCTCGCCGCTAAAGCCTGCCGAGCACGGCCACCACGAGCAGGATGATCCCGACGAGCGCCGCCGTGATCATCGCGAACCTCATGAGGCGCGGCTTCAGCCACTTCCACAGGACGAGGCGAGCCACCTTCCACAAGAGCACCAGGATCTGCCGGAGGACCTTGCCCACGACGAGAGCGTAGCGCAGTCCCGCGGCGCGCGCTGCCAGCAAGGGCGGTAGAATTCGCGGCCAATGGACGAGCCTTGCGGCCCTCGCCGCCTCGGACAGGCCGGGACGCAGCGCGCCGCGCCTGCCGGGCACCTCCGCCAGCGGCCAGCCCGGCGTGCGGGCGATCGCTGCGTGCGGTGCGCGGCGTCACGTCAATCGATGTCGACGCTCACCTTCGATGCATAGCTGCCAGGAGAGGGAAAGGTGATCTCGCGCAGCGCGCCGGCGACACACTCGGCCGCCTCCTCGCCCCGTTCGTCGTTGCTGGACACGCCCACGCTGAGCGGCTTGCCGTCGGTGTCGATGTAGAGCGTGGCCTTGATCTGGCTGGCGCCCGCCTGGCTCCGGCACGACGCGAGCGCCGGCCTCGCCTTCTTGTACGGCGTCCCGAGTTGGTCGGGCGTCCACGGCACGGGCAGGCGCTCGTCGCTGCTCGGCTCGAAGGTGAAGCTGTTCTCCGCCAGGCCCTCTCCGCCGACCGGCTTCGGCCACCTCGTCGCCTTCAGGACGCTCAGCATGCACGCCTCGGTCTCGCGATCGCCCAGGTTGGAGTCCTTCACGAACGCCCAGCGCGCCGTGCCCTCCTCGGTCACCCGGACCTTGAAGCGGATCTCGCCCCCGAGATAGGGGATCCGCTGGACGCCTTTCTGGTAGCAGCGCGAGAGCCGAGGCGACACGCGCTCGAACGCCGCTTGCACCTTCTCCTCGTTCATGCCGCCGATCTCGGAACCCGAGCTCATCTTCGGGCCCGACGTCTCGACAGGCTCGGCGTCGACCATCACCGGCGCCACGGACGTGGGCGCGGCGCCGCCGCAGCCCAGCTGGGCCGCGAACGTCGAGAGAGCAACGACAGTGATGGTACCCCTGAGTAAGCGCGTGAATTTCATGATCGAACGAGGACTCTATACGAGCCGCGTCTTGGGCGAAAAGAGCGCGATGAGGGGAACGCGCGCTGCAGTGCGTGTGAGAGATTCTACGCCAGCGCGAACGCCGACGCGCCGCTCCGAACCCGCGCCCGCTCGGACAGGAGGCGTCCGCAACGCACACGGTAGAGGCGTAGCGGTGAAGGTCCGTCCACGAGCGCCTGAGCGCAGAAGATGCGAGGCGGCGCGCCTGAGCGCACCGGCGCGTCGTGCGCTCGGTGCGTATGGCCGTGGATCACGTGAAGGTGATCGTGCTCGTGGAGCAATGCCATGAGCTCAGCGCTGTTGATGAGGCCGTCCAGCCACTGCATCGCGCCGATCGGATGGCGGAGCGGCGGGTGGTGCTGGGCGAGCACGAGCGCGTCGCCCGAGCGGCGCGCCTCGACGGCGAGCGAGGCGATCCACGAGAGCTCGCGGGCCGCGATCGCGCCTGCCGAGCGGGTCACCGGCTGCATCATGGCCGTCGAGACCCCGGCCACGACAGCCCCAGGCAGAGCGACGGCCGTCCCCTGCCTGCTCGTCGCCGCGAAGGGGCGGAGGCAGCCCTCCAGCGCGCGCTCCCACGCGCCTTCGGTATACGCATCGTGGTTGCCAGGCACCAACGTGACGCGGGCCGGGTCCCAGCCGCTCTCCGCCAGGACGGCGGCGAGCACCTCGAACTGGGCAGGAGTCCCGTCTTCCGTGAGGTCGCCGGTGAGCACCAGGTGGTCCGCCCCGCTCCGCCCCGCCTCGATGAGCGCGGCCAGCGTGCGACGGCGGCGTTGCGCTGCGTCGATGGGGCGGCCGAAGCTCAGGTAACGAAGCCGCCACCGCTCGGCGCCGCGGCGCCGGTCGTGATCCGCCTCGAGGAGATGGAAGTCCGTGAGGTGCGCGATCGTCGTCATCGACGCGATCGTGAGCCCTGACCGACGTCGTTCTCGCGACATCGACGCAAGCTCTCGGCGACGCAAACCGCGATCGTCACGGGGCGGGCGTGGCGCTGCTCGGGACGGGGAGCGCGCCTTCGGCGAGGTGATCGCTCTCCTGGTTGCCCTCGAAGCTGTTGTCCTCCGACACCGACGGCGCCTGCGCGCCCTGCACGACGAGGCCAAACCGGTTGCCGGTGGACTCCGAGCTCGCGAGCGCGCCGTGGCTGTCGCTGAACAGCAAACCGGCGCGCGCGCAGCGCTGCACCTGCACCGAGCTCACCTGCGCCGTCGAGCCCAGGACCACGAGGCCATCGCCCAGGTCCGGCACCGATTCCGTCTGCCCACCGGAGCTCAGGGCCGAGAACGTGCCGCCCTCGACCCCGAGGATGACCGTGTCCTCCACCGTGCTCGGCGAGGCCAGCAGCAGGCCCGCCACGCGGCTCTCCAGAACGGCCGACCTCTGGACGAGGACCTGCTCCGCCCCGGCGCTCAGCAGGCCGACGCCGCCCGTGCCGTCGCGCTCCTCCGGCAGAGAGCGCTCGATGAGGCTGTCCGAGATCTCGAGGGTCGCGCCCCGGGACGCGGACACGCCCGCGACGTGGGGCTCCAGGACATACGTCGACGCAAGCGCGGCGCGGCCACCCTGCACGAGCACGCCGGCGGCGCGATCCCGGTGCAGCGGGTTCGCGCGCGTGCCCTCGATGACAACGCCGCTCGCCGTGAGCGTCCCGCCCGAGACGAACAGCCCGGCGTCGCCGGCCTGGCGCACGAGGCTCGACGACAGCGAGAGCGCTCCGCCGCGCAGCTCGACGGCCACGCCGAGGTGACCGCTCTCCGAGGCGGACGCGCCGTCGAAGAGGTTGCCAGAGGCCTCGACCTCGGTGCCGGCGTCCGCGACGGCGAGCAACGCGTCGCACGCGCCGGACAGCACGCTGGACGCGAGCGACGCGCGCGCGCCCTGCTCCACGGCCAGGCCGCCGGCTTCGGGCGCCGCGTCCGCCGGGGCGGCGATGAGGGTGCGCGCCGCCACGAGCTCCGCGCCGGCGCCCGTCACCAGCGCGCCCAGGTGATGGTGGACGAGCGCGTTCGCGTCGAGCCGGAGCGTGCCGTTCTCGAGGTGCACGCCGACGCCGTCGCTCGCCGCCGACCGCAGCGCCGCGGCCTCCAGCAGGTTGCCCTCCGCGACCACCTCCGCCGCCTCGGAGCTGATCCGCAGGTTGACCGTGCCGCCGACCAGCGCGTTCTCGGTGAGCCGCGCCTCGGCCCCGGAGACGACGAGCACGCTGGTCCAGACCTCGCCCGCTCCATCGTCCGCCCACGACGACTGGACGAGGCTGCGCGACAGATCGAGGCTCGCGCCAGGGAGCGCGACCACGAGACCATTGCCGCTCTCGCCCGTCACCCGGATGTCGCGCACCGAGACCGCCGCTGCCTGGATCAGCACCCCGATCGAGGCGCTGAGCACGCTCACGCCGCGCACGCCGGCGCGGTCGACGTCGTGGATCCAGACCGCGCTGACGTTGCCGCTGGGATCGCTCTGCTCGCCCCGGAGCACCACCCGCGAGGCGCACCTCCCGACGATCTCGATGGGCTTCGTGATCTCGATCGGCTCGTCGTACTCGCCCTCGGCCACGACGACGCGCCCGTCCGGCTGGACGCCCGCCAGCGCCTCCGCCAGCGTCGTGAACGGCCGCTCCCGCGACCCGTCGCCGTCTCCGCCCTCGTAGCCAGGATCGACGTGGAGATCGCCGGGCGTCTCGACGATCTCGCCCCACGGCGCCGAGCCGCAGCCGTCCGGGCCGTCGATGGAAACACAGCCCTTCTGCGGGACCGCGAATGTTCCCTCCGGGCACCTGGCCATGGTGGGATGGCAGGCACCGCCCTCCACGAACTCCGCCGCACAGCCGGGGATCCCGACTTCGATGCAGCCCTCGTCGTGCTTCGGGATCGTCCCGGGCGAGCACTTCGCGAGCGCGGGACGACAGAAGCCGTCCTCGTCGACGAAGGCGTCGGCGCAGCCCTGAATGCCCACCTGCGCACATCCGCTGGCGCCGCTGATCTGCCCCGGCGCACACCCCGAGCCACCGGCGCCCTCCCCCGGGAGGTGGGTATACGGCGGCAGGTCGGTGCTCTCGCAGCCGAAGAGCGAGACCGCGCACAGGCTGGAAGCGAGAGAGAAAAGACACCAGAGCGCCGAGTGTCCAAGCTTCGTGCGCAACACCCCACCAACCTAGCAGATGCTCCGATGCGCACGCCGGCAATGCGCGCCTACCTCGCCGTCTCCAGCCGCTCGAGACCGGACATTCACGGGCGTGACCCGGACAGCCGCACGTCGGCTCGCGCCCAGGCGCGCTTGAAGCGCGCGTGTGCGGCGTCCGCTTCCTCTTCCTTGCCCTGTGCGCGGAGGCTGCGCTCGAGCCCGCACAGCGACCAGCCATTCTGCGGGTTCTGGCGCAGGTCCTCCCGGTACGTCGCCTCAGCGTCGCGCGCGCGGCCCGCCGTGAGGAGCACCGCGCCGAGCGTGTGGCGGACCGGCTCGGGCCAGTCAGGCGGCTCGAAATAGCGCAGCTCGTCCTCGATGCGCGCGGCGTCCTCGAGCACGCGAGCAGCGGCGCCGGTGTCGCCGCGCTCGGACGCGATCTGGCCCTCGAGCACGAGCGAGGCGATCTCGAGCAGATCCTTCGCGCGGTTCCTGCCGATCGTCGCGTCCTCCCGGCTCTCGGACGCTATCGCCCGGAGCACCGCCGCCTCGCGCGCGGCATCGTCATGGCGCCCCGTCGCGGCGAGGGCGCGGCCGCGCGCATAGCGCCATATCCCCGTCGTGTACCGCAGCTCGGGCGGCGGCGCCGGCTCCGCGAGGACGTCGTCCCACCGTCCGAACCGGACGAGCGCGAACAGCAGCGCAGGGCGGAACATCTCGAGCATCGGCATGTGTCGGACGTTGTGGTCGGGCACCGCCTCGGCCAGCTCTCGCGCGGCGCGCACGGCGACGGCGCTGCGCCCCTCCATGCTCGCCGAGACCGAGAGGAAATGGAGGTTGTGCGGGAAGTACATCATCGGATAGATGCCCTCCGGCCGCCGCTCGCGGATGTACCGGCGATCGGCCAGCACCGCCTGCTCGTTCGCGTCAGAGGCGTCGGCGTAGCGACCGACGCGCATGAAGATGTGCGACGCCATGTGCACGAGGTGCCCAGCGCCAGGGGCCAGACCGCCGAGCCGCTCGGCGCTCGGCAACGCCCGCTCCGGCGCGCGCGACGCTTCGACCGCGTGGATGTAGTAGTGATTCGCGCCGAGGTGCTCGGGATCTCGCAGGAGGACGCCCTCCAGCGTGGAGACGATCTCCTCGGTCCCGGGCTGCGGCCGGCCATCCTGCGTCCAGAGATCCCACGGGCGCAGATCCATGAGCGCCTCGGCGAAGAGGACACCCGCGTCGAGGTCGTCGGGGAAGCGACGGGCGAGCTCGCGCATCGCGCTCGCGTAGGCGCGGTCGAGGTCCGCGCGGTCGCGGCCCGACGTTGAAGCGTGGCGCTCCGCCAGCGCGTCGATGTACGCGCGCTCGCGCTCGCTGGCGGACGCGGCGAGCGCGCGCGCCTCCTCCACGGCCTCGAGGGCGGCCCGCTCCCGCGCCGCGTCGGTCGGCTGGTTGATGTTGGGGCCGAGCGTGAGCGCGATGCCCCAGCGGGCCATGGCGAGGCCGGGATCGAGGCGGGCGGCCTCCCGGAATGCCTTCCTCGCCTCGTCGTGGTTGAACGCGTAGACGAGCCGCAATCCCTGATCGAAATAGCGTTGCGCGAGCTGCGATGACGTCGTCACCGGGTGATGGAGAGCGCCGATGTCCTCGAACAGAGGGACGCGCTCGGCGTCGGGCGCCTCCGTAGGCGCCGGGTCGGTCGGCGGCTCCGCTCCGGGCGAGGCGGGGCGCGGCTCCGCGCCGCACGCCGCGAAGACGGCGGAGGCGCAGAGCAGGGGCAGGCTGAAGAGCGCGCGTCGAGCTGTCATGGGCAACCTCCCTGGAGCCCGGATCGCCACGGGTTCCGACGGTCCAACATCCCCTCGCGGGGTCGCTTTGCCTCGGGCGCCGCCCTCCGGCGCGATCGCGGAGGTCGAGCCGAGCGAGGACCATGCACGCGCGGTTCCCGCGGCGCGGGAAGGCAGCGCACAGAAGGCCCGAGCGTGGCCGGGCCTCCGACGCGCCCGCGCCGTCAGCGCGGTGCTCGATGGACGGACGGCGCGACTTGCGGCAACCTCGGGATATGACGACGTGCAGGGATGAAGCTCTCCGCTGGGTTCACCGCTACGCGATCGGCGGGGCGGCGTTCGCCGCGCTTCCGCTCCCGATCTCGACCTCCACCGGGCTCGTCGCGATCGAGACGCACATGATGGCGATGGTCGGCGAGATCTACGGCGAGAACATGGGATCCGTGGTGACGACCGCCGCCGGCGGGAGCTTCGCGATCCTCGGGCAAGGCCTGAAATTCCTGGCCACCCGGGCGGTCGGCTTCGTCCCCCTGATCGGGCCGGCCATCAAGATGGGCATCGCGGCGCTCACCATCGAGGCGATCGGCCGGGGCGTGGTGGGGCACTTCGAGCGAAAGTACCCGGGCAAGATCTTCGAGAAGGCGTGAGCCGACGTGGCGTGCGAGGCGCGCCGCGCGCGGCGCGCCTCGCACGCGCGCCGCTATCGACGTCCGTCAGTTCTCGCAGCCGCTGCAGGCGAGGGGGCAGGTGCCGTTCACCGTCGCCTGACAGTGAAGGTCGGGCGCGCCGGCGCTGTCGCCGTAGTCGCAGCAGATCTCGCCAGCGTCGCAGCATCGCACGCCGCAGCAGAGGCCTTCTTCGCAGCCGAAGCCGGGGGCGCACGCATTCGCGCACTCGCCCTGGATGCAGACCTGAGCCTCGGTGCAGGTCGTGCCGCACGACCCGCAATTGCTCGGATCGCCGGCCAGGTTGACGCACTCCGATCCACAGCACGAGAGCCCGGGCTCGCACGTGCACATCGTGCCGCCCTCGCCGCCCATGCCGCCTTCGCCCCCCGAGCTCGTCGTCGCGACGGTGGAGGTCGCTCCGCCTTCCCCGCCCGCGCCCGCGCCCGCGCTGGAGGAGCTCGATGCGGTGACATAGGTCGGCCAAAGGTCGACGGTGCCCGGGTCAGCTTCACATCCAGCGACGGCGAACAATGCGGCCCACGACAGCAACGCGATCACCCGATGACAGGGCATGAGCACCTCCAAGCCGAAAATCACACTACCACGGAGGGGCGCGGCCACACGAGGGGGGCATGGCACACGGCGCAGCGCCGGCTGTATGCACTGCGTCGTGCGCCGCTTCACGCGCGTCACGACGATGAACGCAGCGGCGCCTGCGACATCAGGGGGTGATGAGCTTGCAGTCCGACAGGAGCCCCGTGTACCAGTCATCGGTCCTGTCGAGCCATGCGCCCTCGCTGGACCAACGGATGCCGGGCCGCTTCATCCTGCCTTCGACGGTGTAGGTGCACTTCAACGCGAACCGCGCGGACGGCAGCTTGCCTGAGGTGAGCGCGGGCTCGCTCCAGAGGCCGGCGGCGAGGAACTGGACGCGGTCCGTGGTCGTGTAAGGACGGAGCAGCTTTTTGTCGTCCGCATCCCCCTTGGACCAACCCTGGGTGGGCGACTCGAACGCGCAGTGCCGGCCGCTGATCTCCTCGGCCGACCAGCAGGCGAGATCCTTGATGTCGGTGGACACGAGGGTGACCTCGACCTGGGACTTGTCCCCGGGTTTCCACTTGGGGCCGGCCGTGCCGGCCGCAGGCTCACGCCCGAAATAGGCGAAGGCCGCGGCGAGGCCGCCGATGATGATGAGGAACAGGATCATGCTCTTGCCGAGCGAGCCGCCCTGCGGTTGGGCGGCGGCGCGAGGCCGCGCGCCGGGCTTCTTGCCGGCCGGGCGCCGCGCTGCGCCAGCCTGCTTTGCAGGACGCGAGGCTCTGGCGGGCGCCGCGGCGTCGGCGCGGCTCTCGCCGTCCTCCTCGCTGCGGGTGTCCTGCGCGTCGGCCTCGCCGGGAGGCGCTTCGTCCGTGTCGGGGCGGTCTCTGTCTTCGGAGCTCGTAGCCATCGAGGCGCTTTATGTACCGGAGCGCGCCCGCGACTCAAGCATTCCGTGGACCGAACGGCAGGGCACGATCGCCCGTTCCAACGAGCAGCCCTTGATGTAGGCTGCGGCCGCGATGACGTTCGATGCCAGAAATCCACGCGCGCGCATCCTCGGCACAGGCCGCTCCCTGCCGCTCGCCGTCCCGACGAGCGAGGCGCAGGCGGGCGCGCCGCCGGCGGACGGCGCGGCGGGCGACCCGGGCGCGAGCGACGAGCGGCGCCGCGTCGCGCCCGGCGAGCGGACGAGCGACCTGGCGGCGCGGGCGGCGAAGGCGGCCCTCGAGGCGGCCGGCGTCGGGCCGCGGGATCTCGAGATGATCATCCTCGCCACCTCGAGCGGCGACGCGCCGATGCCGGCGACCGCGGTGTACGTGCAGCAGAAGCTCGGCGCCGAGCACATCCCGTCGTTCGACCTCTCCGCGTCGCTGACGGGCTTCCTCTACGGGCTGTCGGTGGCGAACCAGTTCGTGACGGCGGGGACGATGAAGCACGTGCTCGTCATCGGCGCGGACCTGCTCTCCCGCCGCCTGGATCCGCGGGACAGGGCCTCGGCCCAGCTGTTCGGCGACGGCGCCGGCGCGGTGGTGATCGGGCCGGCGACCGGCGACGGGCGCGGGATCCTGAGCGTCGGCTTGCGCGCCGACGGGAAGAGGGCCGATGTGCTCCAGGTGCCCGGCGGAGGATCCGCGGAGCCGCTCACGGTGGAGCGGCTGGCCGACCGGCGGCAGTACCTGCGCGTGAAGCAGCCCGAGCTGCGGCAGGCCGCGGAGGAGCACCTCGGGGCCCACGCCCTCTCGGCGATCACGGCCGCCGGGCTTGCGCCCGCGGACGTCGACTGGGTGATCCCGCACCACGCCGACCCGCACCTCGTCGCCCTCCTCGCCGAGCGCCTCGGGTGCCCGCCCGAGCGCGTCCTCGGCGCGGTCGACGGCGCCAGCGCGGCCGGGACCTGCGCGGGCTCGGTGGCCATGGCGCTCGACGAGGCGCTCCGCGATGGCCGGATCCTGCCCGGAAATCACGTGCTGCTGTGTGCGCTCGGCGGCGGCCTCACGTGGGGCAGCGCCGTGCTCCGCGTCTGAGTCGACGAGGGCCGCGGTCTCTGGCGGCGCGCGGCCCGGCCGGCACACGGCCCTCGAGGGAGCCCGCGCGCTGCGCTCGGTGGTAGTGGGGGGATTCCCCGCGCCACCGAGCGACGAGCGCGACGGTGGACTTGTCGCCGTGCGCTCCCCATCGTGCAGGAGAACCCATGAACGACGCTCCTCTCTACAAAGATGCCAAGCAGCCCGTGGGAAAGCGGGTGGAAGACCTCCTGCGTCGGATGACCCTGGACGAGAAGGTGGGGCAGCTCATGCAGCTCGACGCCCAGGGAGATCTGGAGGACGCGATCGGGCGGATGAAGGTCGGCAGCCTCCTGCACTGCAACGGGAAGGACGCTGACACCGCGATCCGGCGTGCGCTGGACACCCGCCTTGGCATTCCGGTGCTGATGGCCGACGACGGGATCCATGGCCATTCCTTCTGGGCGGGCGCCACGATCTTCCCCACGCAGCTCGCCATGGCCTGCAGCTGGGATACGGGGCTCCTGGAGCAGGTCGCGCGGGTGACCGCCGCCGAGATGCGGGCCACGGGCCTCAAGTGGACGTTCTCTCCCGTCCTGTGCCTCACACGCGATCTCCGCTGGGGCAGGGTGGGGGAGACCTTCGGCGAGGATCCCTATCTGATCGGCGAGCTCGCCTGCGCGATGATCAAGGGCTATCAGGGCAAGGGCCTGGACGATCCGGACGCGGTGCTGGCGACCGCCAAGCACTACGCGGGGTACTCGGAGACGCTGGGCGGCCGTGACGCCTCGGAGGCGAACATCTCGCGACGCTACCTGCGCTCGTATTTCCTGCCGCCCTTCGAGCGGGCCGCGAGGAGCGGCTGCATGGCCTTCATGACTGGATATCAGTCCATGGACGGGATCCCGGCCACCGCAAACCGCTGGCTCCTGACGGAGGTCCTCAAGGAGGAGTGGGGGTTCGAGGGGATCGTCGTGACCGACTGGAACAACGTGGGCAATCTCGTGCTCGATCAGAAGGTCTGCAAGGACATGGCCGAGGCGGCCGCGGTGGCGGTCCGGAGCGGAAACGACCTGATGATGGCGACACCGCAGTTCTACGAGGGTGCTCAGGAGGCGGTGCGCCGCGGGCTCCTCGCCGAGGCCGAGATCGACGCGGTCGTGCGGCGCGTCCTGTCGCTCAAGTTCTCCCTGGGGCTCTTCGAGGACCCGGGGTACAGCAGCGAGCAGCGCATCCAGGAGATCATCGGGTGTGCGGCCCACCGGGATCTGAACCTGGAGGTCGCGCGGGCGTCTCTCGTGCTGCTCAAGAACGACGGCCTCCTGCCGCTCGCGGAGGCCGCGGCGTCGAGGCCCTTGCGGCGGATCGCGGTGATCGGCCCCAACGCGGACGACACGATCGCCCAGCTGGGCGACTGGTCGCTCGGCTCGGGCCAGATGAGCGGCGGCAACGGGCCGCAGCACCCCCGCTCGAGCATCGTCACGATCGTGGATGGGATACGGGAGCTCGCGCCCCCGGGGTGTGAGGTGGTCTATGCCGCGGGCTGCTCGGTTCTCAGCGAGGACGAGTCCGGCATTCCCGCGGCGGTCGAGCTGGCCCGGGGCGCAGACGCGGTGGTGCTTGTCCTGGGGGACAGGATCGAGCTCATCGGCGAGACGAAGAGCACGGCGACCCTCGAGCTCATGGGCGGACAGAGGGCCCTCTCGGACGCGATCGCCAGTACCTATGTGCCCACGGTCGTTGTCCTCGTCAACAGCAAGCCGCTGGTCCTGCCGCGCTCGGCGCTCGGCGCGGCGGCGATCCTCGAGGCGTTCAACCCGGGGATGATGGGCGGGCGGGCCGTGGCCGAGGCCGTGTTCGGAACGATCAACCCCTCTGGCAAACTGACGATCTCGTTCCCCTACCACGTGGGCCAGCAGCCGATATTCTACAACCAGGCCCGCGGTCAGCACGGGAATCGCTACGCCGACCTCACGCAGGAGCCGGCGTTCGCCTTCGGCTTCGGCCTGAGCTACACGCGCTTCACCTACGGCGATCTGAAGGTCCTGACGCCGAGCGTGGAGCGAGGCGGCACGGCGTCGTTCGAGGTGACGATCACCAACGCAGGCGGGCGCGATGGCGTGGAGATCGCCCAGCTGTACATCGAAGATCTGGTGACGTCGTCCACGTGGGCGCAGAAGGAGCTGAAGGCCTTCCGCCGCGTGAGCCTGGCCGCGGGGGAGGCGCGCAAGGTGCGCTTCGACCTGTCCGTGGCGGAGCTGTCCCTGGTCGACGCGGAGGGGCGCCGCGTGGTGGAGCCGGGGGATTTCCGTGTCCATATCGGCTCGTCGTCCCGGCCGCAGGACCTGCTCGGCGCCGGCTTCGCCGTGGCGTGACGCGACGGCAGAGACACGGGAGAAGAGGACCGCCAGGGCGCGAGGAGCTCCAGGGATCTCGCGCCGGGTCGACCAGGTTCGTCTCTCAACATCGCTTCTGAGGCTCACTGCTGCTCACCCCGCGCGGGTCGAAGCGCGGAGCAGCCCCGCGTCGCCGAGGGGGGCGCATCCGCCGGCGCTCTCGGCTAGTGTGCCGGGCCGTTCATGCAGCCCATCTCCCTGTCCCCCCTGGCCGCGTCGGCGTTGCTCTGGCGAACGGCGAACGGACCCTGTGTGACCGTCGCCGTGAAGGCGACCTTCCAGCTCTCGCCCGACGGCGTCGCCGCGCTGGCCGCGCCGCTGCCGCTCTTCGACGACGTCTTCCACGAGCAGAACGCGGGCCGGAGCCTCTATGTCGCCTCGGATGCCGTGCCCCACAAGCCCCGCGCCGACGTCCTGCTCAGCGGCAGCGCGTACGCCCCGCCCGGCCAGCGCGTGAGCCACCGGTGGGTGCGCCTCGCCGTCTTCGAAGCGCACGCGCACGGGCACGCGCCCGTGATCGACAAGCGGCTCCAGGTCGTGGGCGAGCGGCAGCGCGATCCCGCGACCGGCCAGGCGACGGCGCCGGCCCCATTCTCCAGGCTGCCCGTGCGCTACGAGCTCGCCTTCGGCGGCGCGCGCTGCCCCGAGAACCCTGTCGGAAGGGGGGCCGACCCCGCCGACCTCCGGCTGCCGAGCATCGTCAACCCCGCTGCGCCCGACGCCCCCGACGGCTTCGGGCCCATCTCGAGCGCGTGGCCGCAGCGGCGGCGGGCGCTCGCCGCGTGGGATCCGGCGAAGCTCCAGCTGCCTGTCCCGGAGCTCCCGATCGCCATGGACTGGGGCTACTTCAACGCGGCCCCGCGCGACCAGCAGATACGCTACCTGCGCGGGGACGAGTGGATCCTGCTCGAAGGACTCCACCCCACGGCCGCCCAGGTGCGCTCTCGCCTGCCCGGCGTGACGGCGCGCGTGCTCCTCCGCGCGCCGCGGCTCGCCGACCCCGCCGGCGTCGAGCTCACCGTGCGCTGCGACACGCTCTGGATCGACGCCGACGCGCTCCGGTGCACGCTGACATGGCGCGCGTCCCTGGCCGTCGCCGAGCGCGCCCTGGAGGCCGTCGAGCGCGGCAGGATCCTGGTGACGCTGGCGCCCCTCGACGAGCGCGCGGCGTGGCCTGCGCCCGAGCCCGCCGCCGCGGCCGCGCCGCCGGTCGGCGCGACGACGGCGCCGCTGCCGGAGGGCGTGAGGCCGCCCGCGGCCGCGCGGCTGTCGCTCCCGATTCCCGAGCCGGATCCGTCGGTCGCCCGCGGCATGAGCGCCGAGGAGTGGGCCGCGCGCGGCGCGGGCGCGGAGGCGGCGCGCCCGTCGCTCGACCTGACGCAGACGCGCCCCCTCGACCCCGCCGCCTTCGCCGAGGCCCTCCGCGCGTTCGACCCGGCGCCGCCCGGCGCCGTCGCCGGGGAGGCCTCACAGGCGGGTCCCGGCGCCGGGGAGGCGGCCGGAGGCGCGGGCGCGCCGGCGCCGCCGGTGTCGGGGCAGCCGCTGGTGTCCGTCCAGCCGCCGGTGTCCGTGCAGCCGCCGGTGCTCGTGGACACGCGCGAGTTCAATCTCCAGGACGTGCTGCGCGGCGCGCGCCAGCAGGACGCGCCGTTCCCGATCGCGCCGCCCCGGCCCGCGGAGCAGGCCGAGCCCGCGCGGGCCCCCGCCGAGGTCTCGCTGGAGGCCCTCCGGCAGGCCTTCCCCGCCATGGCCGCGCACATCGCGGCGCACGCCGGCGCGCCGCTGCCCACGGCCACGCTGCCGCTGCCCGAGCCGGAGCCGTCGAAGCCGACCAGCGAAGATCTCGTCGGCTCGCCCGACCTGCCGCCGCCCGCGAGGACGACCGAGCACGTCCCGATCCTGAACACTACCCCGTTCGCCGCCTTCACCATCCCCTGGCAGGCCCGGCCGCCGAGGGACTCGCTCACCGTCGTGGTCAAGGGCACCTTCGACCTCGTGCCCGGGGCGCCGGCGGCGATCGCGGCCGATCAGGATCTCCCCGGCGGCGACGTCCACGTCGACGACGACCCCGCGAAGAGCCTCCGCTACCCGTCCGATTTCGCGATCTTCAAGCCGAGAGCCGACGTCCTGCTGGTTGGGCACGCGCACCGCGCCGGCGACGGCGACGCCACGGCGCTCGTCCGGCTGCGCCTGGGCGACGCGCTCGACCGCTCCGTCGCGGCCGTCGGCCCGCGTCGCTGGGACGCGCTCGGCGCGCCCACCGCGCCCGGGCCGTGGGACCGCATCCCGCTCCGCTTCGAGAGCGCCTTCGGCGGCGCCGGGTTCGGCCCGAACCCCGTCGGGACCGGGTACGGCGCGCAAGCAGGCGGCGCGCTCCCGTCGCTCGAGCTGCCGGATCGGGTGATCCGCTCGGCGGGCGACAGGCCCTCTCCGGCGTGCTTCGCGCCGATCGCGGCGACGTGGAGCGATCGCCTCGAGAAGATCGGGTCCTACGGCGAGCGCTGGAGGAAGACGCGCTGGCCGTTCTTCCCCGACGACTTCGACTGGACCTTCTTCAACGCCGCGCCCGCGGAGCAGCAGATCGCCTATCCCCGGGGGGACGAGCCGTTCGAGCTCTGGTCCGTGCGCCCGGAGGGCGAGGTCGTCCGGGGGCGGCTGCCCGAGCTGCGGGTCCGCGTGTTCAAGCAGGCGACGGAGAAGGCCGGCGGCGGGTTCTCCGAGGTCCCGATGCGGCTCGACACCGTGTGGTTCGACGCCGACGCGCTCCGTCTCGTGCTGGTCTGGCGGGGCCTGCTCGACGTGGCCGACGAGGACGCTTCCGAGATCGCGTCGCTGTTCGTCCTGAGCGAGCCGATGGCGCAGGGCGGGGCGAAGAGCGAGCCGACGGCGAGGCGCGACGCGCGGGCGCGCTTCTTCGCGGAGCTCGCGGCGCGCGAGGCGGCCGAGGCGCCGGCGGCAGGCGAGGAGGGGGCGGCGAACGACGCCACGGCCGAGGAGGGTGAATCGGCCCTCGAGGCGCGCATCGCCGAGGCGCTCGCCCAGGCGCGCGCGCGGCGGCGCACGGCGGCCGGGAGCGGCGCGGCGGCGGTGGGGGCTGCCGCGGCGGAGGCTGCCGCAGCGCCGGCGCAGGCGGAGGAAGGCGACGTGCCCCCGCGAGAAGACGCTGCTCCCAGCGATCCCGTGGCGGCGCCGCCGACCGCCGGCCGCGACGCCATCATCGAGCTTCTTCGCCTCGGCGAGCCGCTCGCCGGCATGGACCTGACCGGCATCGACCTCTCCGGCGCAGACCTCGCCGGGGCCGACCTGGGCGGCGTCATCCTGAAGCGGGCGAACCTCCGGGGCGCCCGCATGGACGGCGCGCGGCTCGTCGAGGCCGTGCTCGCGGAGGCCGACGCCGAGGGCGCGCGCTTCGAGGGAGCCGACCTCACCCGGGCCGACCTCACCGGCGCGAGCCTCAAGGCCGCGCGCTTCGCCGGCGCCGTCCTGGAGCTCGCGGCCGCGGCCGAGGCGCGCTGCGAGGGCGCCGTCTTCGAGGGGGCCCGGGCGCCCGGCGCCAGCTTCGCGGGGGCCACGCTCACGAGGGCCTGCTTCGATCGCGCGGACCTCACCGGCGTCGAGATGATGCAGGCCGCCCTCGACGAGGCGAGCTTCTGCGACGCGACGCTCGATGATGTGAAGATCTATGGTGCTACCGGGGCGCGCGTCACCCTGGACGGGGCCTCGCTCGCCGACCTCCGTGCCGACGACGTGGTCCTCCGGAACGGGTCGTTCCGTCGCGTGCGGGGCCCGGGCTCCGTGTGGGAGGGCGCCGACCTCACCGAGGGGGTCTTCGCGGGCGCGGCGCTCCCGGAGGCGAGCTTCACCCGGGCGACGCTCGACCGGGCCACCTTCGAGGGCGCCGACCTTGTCGACGCCCGCTTCCGCAAGGCGCGGCTCCGCGGCGCGCGCCTGCGCCAGGCGAACCTGATGCGCGCCGCCTTCGACAGCGCCGATCTCGAGGGGGCCGACCTGCGCGGCGCCAACCTGTATCAGGCGGAGACCTGGAAGGCGCGCACGGCCGAACTCCACATCGCGGAGGCCTTCACGGCAGGGACCAAGCTGGAGGAGCGATGAGCGGCACGGATCACACCGCCACGAAAACCTTCAGCTGCGAGGGCGCGACGTGGGCGCCGGCGGGCATGTTCGCGTTCGAGCCGTTATGGGCCGACATCGCGGTGTGATAGACGATCTTCTTCCCCTTCGCGTAGACCTTCGAGCTCGCGCGCTTGAAGGTCACCTGCCCGCGGTTCACGTTCGAGACCATCCCGCCGAGCGTGCCGGCCTCATCGCCCTTGCTGCTCGGCATCTTCGACGCCTCGGTCACGGTCTCCTTCTTCTGGACGAGCACCTTGGAGACGGTCGACTCGCAGCCGTTCAGCGTCCCGATGTTCGGGAACGGCGTCGGCACGGGGGGCGCCGGCGGCGCTGGCACCTTGCACACGTCCGGCATGGCGAAGCACATGCCTCCGGCCTTCGTCGCTGCGGGCATCTTCATCTCGGGATCCCTCCACTTCCACGCTGGCTCATCCGAGCAGCACGCGCTCGCCGTCGATCGATGTCTCCTTCTTCGAGACCATCGATGTCCGCTCGCTGACGAGCTGATACGCCTCGCGGATGAGCGAGCGCGCGCGCCTCGCCCGGGTCTGGAGCAGCCCATCGACGTCGCGGTAAGCGTCCTTTGCCCGCTCGATCAGCCGCTCGGCCTGGATCTCCATCCGGCCGGCGGTGGCGGCGATCTGCGCGGCGGTCGTGGCGATCCGCTCGGCGAGCACGGTCGCCTCGGTCGCGTGGAGCGACGCCCTCTCCGAGGTGACGTCGACCGCCGCCGTGGACACGCGCACGGCCGCCCGCTCGACCACGAGCGCCGGCTCGCCGCCCTCGCCGACCTCGCTCGCCACGCGCCGACCCGCCCTGTGCCGGACGTCGCGCCGCGCGCGGAGCTCCACGTCCGTGGCCGCCTCCACGACGACCTTCCCCCGCGGCGCCGCGAGCGTCAGGTCCCCCGCGGGGGCGGCGACGCGCGCCGCGCCCGTCGCGGCGTCGTACGTCACGGCGACAGCGCCCGACGCGTCCCGGATCGCGATCGTGCTCCCCTCGGCCGACGCCGTGGCCCCCTCGGCCGTGTGGATCACCGGCCCTCGGGCGGCGAGGAGGATGCCTACGATGTAAAAATCTGATGTGGTTGCGTGTTTCGAGACGAGCACCCGGTCGCCGGGGGTGGCCTGGTAGCCGGGCACGGCGAGCCGCGCGCGCGCCGTGGCGCCCTCGACGCCGGGGGCGCCGGGCCGGACGAGGCGCACGACGGCGCGCGCGGCGTCTTCCAGGTCGACGAGGGTGGCCTCGAGCACGCCGCCCGGGGAGGGCTCGTGTTCCAGGGCGACAGCGTCGTTCGCGTTCATCGGGTCTCCGTCCGGAAGTCTTCCGCGCGCGCGCGGTCAGGGTCGGTGTTCTTCATGTCGCGGGTGCGCGCCCCGAGCAGCTCGGCGTCCTCGAGCCTGGCCCGGTGCAGGTCGGCGCCCTCGAGGTTGGCGTTCACGAGGTGAGCGCGCTCGAGGCGCGCGTGCGAGAGATCGGCAAGCGAGAGATCGGCGTTCGCCATCACCGCGTCGCGCAGGTCCGCGCCCGGGAGCCTCGCGGCGCCGAGGCTGGCCTCGCGCAGGTGGGCGCGGCGCAGCACGGCGTCGTTGAGCGCGGCGTCGGAGAGGTCGGCGCGGGAGAGATCGGCGCCGTCGAGGATCGCCCTCCTGAGGTTCGCGGAGGGGGCCTGTAGGCCCGCGAGCTTCGCGCCCTTCAGATCGGCGCCTTCGAGGTTGACCTGAGAGGCCTCCACCGAGGTGAGGTTGGCGCCGCGGAGGTTCGCGCCCGACAGCGTGGCATTCGTCAGGACGCAGCCGCGGAGATCGGCGCCCTCGCCGTTCGCGTCGCAGAGCAGCGATTGTTCGATCACCGCGCCGGCGAGCTGCATGGTGCGGAGATCGGCGCCGGAGAGGTCGGCCGCGAAGAGCCGTGTCCGGCGGAGGTCGGCTCCGGTGATCGAGGCGGTGGACAGGGCGGCTTCCGAGAGATCCGCGTCGGAGAGATCGGCCTCGGTGAGGTCGACGTCGGCGAGCTGCGCCCCGCGGAAGGTGGCGCCGCCGAGCTTCGCGCCGGCGAGGCAGGCGCCGGAGAGGTCGGCGTCCGAGAGGTCGGCGCCCGCGAGGTCGGCGCCGCGCAGGTCGGCCGCGGCGAGATCGGCGCCGGAGAGGTTCACGCCGGCCCACGAGAGGCCGCGGAGAGCCGCCTTGCCGAGGGACACGCCGGCGAGGTCGAGGCCGCGCAGGTCGACGCCCGCGAGGCGGACGCCCTCGAGCGAGCAGCCCTCGAGCTTCGCGCCGGCGAGAGACGCCTCGTCGAGGGTGGCGCCGGCGAGGTTGGCGTTGCGGAGATCGGCGCCGTCGAGGGAGGCGCCGGTGAGGTCCGCCCCGGCGAGCGAGGCGCCGCGGGCCCGCCAGCGCTGTAGTTGGGCGCCCCGGAGCGAGGAGCCGTCGAGGACGAGCCCGTCGCAGCTCACGCCGGAGAGGTCGGCCCGGGCGAGGTCGCACTGGACGAGGCGCGCGCCCTCGAGGGCGGTGCGGCGGAGATCGATCGCGGTGAGCCGGGAGGCGTGGAGCTCGGCGCCCGCGAGGGACGCCGGGGGGCCCGAGGCGGAGAAGTCGAGTCCGGCGGCGGCGGCGCGCAGGAGATCGGCGCCGCCGAGGAGGAGGCCTGTCGTGACGGCGGCGCGGAGATCGACGTCGCGGAGCGAGCCGCCCGTGAGGTCGGCGGAGGAGAGGTCGGCGCCGTCGACGGCGGCGCGGTCGAGGCGGGCGCCCTGGGCGTCGCAGCGCTGGAGGCGCGCGCCGGAGAGGACGGCGTCGAGGAGCTCGGCCTTGTGGAGGCGCGCGGCGCGGAGATCGGCTCTCTCGAGGAGCGCGCCGGAGAGCTTGGCGCCGGTGAGGTCGACCTGGTGGAGGGAGGTGTTGGAGAGGACGGCATCGCGGAGATCGGCGCCTGCGAGGCGGCAGGCCTCGCCGGGAGGGCCGCCGAGGAGGGCGCCGGTGAGGTCGGCGTCGGTGAGGTCGGCGCCCTCGAGGTTCACGTTGCGGAAGATGGCGCCGGAGAGCGTGGCGCCGGCGAGGTTCGCGCCGCGCAGGTCGACGTCCTGCCAGAGGGCCTGCGAGAGATCGGCGCCGCGGAGATCGATGCCGGGGGCGACGGCGCCCGAGATGCGGCTGCCGGCGAGCTCGCCGCGCTCGCTCTGCTGCAAGAGCTCGGCAGGCGTCGGGGCTGGGCCGTGGTTGCGCTCCGCGGGCATGGTTCGGGCGAGGCTAGGCCATCGCGCGGGGGGTGTCACTGAGGTAGCGTGCGCGGTGGCGTGCTCTCGCCGGGGCGTCGGGACATGCCGCTGTGACGGCGCGACAGCGGGGGAGGTGAGGAGAGCGATGATCAGCGTTGCGGTGAAGGTCGAGACGGAGTGCGGCACGTGCCGGATGCCGATGCCGGTCAATACGCTGGCGCACGAGGTCGGTTGTCCGAGCTGCGGTAGGCCGATGGGGGTGAGCGGCGACCTGTGGCAGGCGCTGCTCCGCGACGCGGTTTATGAAGGACCCAAGATGCTCCAGAATGAGGGGCGGCAGGCCTGGGTCCGCAAATTTTCGGCTACATACACGCGCATCAACCCTTGCTGCCGGGGATGCGAGAAGGAGATCCCGTTCGCAAGCATCGTGGAGGTGGGAGACCAGGCGATGCTCCGCTGCGATCGCTGCGCCAAGCAGACGTGGGTACGAACCGTGCCAGCGGAGCTCGCGGGGGCGCTCCCGAACATCACGCACCTGGTAGGTGAAGAGCCAGATCCGCTGGTTGTGACGCAGGCGACTGCGGCCGAGGCCGCGACGTTTCCATGCCCGCAGTGCGGCTCGCCGGTGCCCTTCGACGGCGTGAATCGCGCGTATACGTGCCGGTTCTGCAGTGCGAGCGCGCACGTGCCGGACGACTTCGTCTACAGGGGACGAAGGGGGATAGCAGCCAACTGGTTCCTTTGCTATCACGCGTCTATCACGGATGACGCACCCGCTGCCCAGGCCATCGACGCCGGGCTATTCGATTGGGTTGACCCGCCCGACGCGGCCGTGGACGCGGACGGCAACCTTTATTGCGCGGCCGTCCAGTCGCACTGGGTCCCCGGCGAGGGCGTCTCTGCGAAAGAAGAGCGCGACGATGTGCTCTGGTCCATCGATCCGTCGTTGAATGTTCGCTGGCTTCTGCGCGGCAACCCGCAGGCTGCACGACTCGCGCTCTCGCCGAAGGGGACGCTCCTCGTATCAAGTCAGAGGAAGCTGTCGCGCCCCTGGCTCTCTTCCAGGACCGGTATGCCTATCGAAGGCGAGGACGGCACGGTACAAAGGCTCGATGGCGATCTGCTCGACTGCATGGATCTAGCCTGCGATCGCGATGGCTCCCTCCTGATCCTCAAGGACGACCTTCTTCGCCGGATCGCACCGAGCGGCGCCGAGATGTCGCTGTGGCCTGGAGGCACTGCGCTAAGCGCGCGTCCCGTCGCCGACATGGGCGGGCTCTTGCGTTTTCATTGCGGTGCTGATGGTTCGATCTACTGCATGTATGGTGCCGAGATTGTTCGTGTCGACGCTACCGGGCGTATTCTCTATCGTGTGGATATTCCCACCGAAGGTACCAACGCAAGGTACCGCGTTCTTGGTGTCGACCTCGAGGGATGCGCGTATGTCATTTGCGGTGGGCAGCTCCTGCGGATCGACGCGGCAGGCGAGCGCAGGATCGTTTTGGACGCAAAACGCGACGATCTGCCGCGACCAGAGATGAGCATCGCCGTGTGCCCCGATGGATCGCACTGGCTCTTCGGCAAGAAGGGACGCGCCTGGAAGTTCGGTCCCAGTGGTACATTGCTTTTTGCGAGCGGCAAGGAGAACAGGCCTCGAAAGGTGACACGAGACGAGCTGCTTCAGCAGCAACGAGCGACGAGCGCTGCGAAAGCTGAAACCGAGCTTCAGGAGCAGCTGAGGCTCACACGGCAGCGGAAAGTGGCGGAGGATAAAAGGACGAGTACGATAGCGGTCGTTGGTGCCGCTGTTCTGATTGCAATCTTCGTGCTGTGGGTCGTCGCGATGCGGTGATATGTCCACACCGCGGCCACGATTCTGTTGGGCTGCTCGCGAGGCTCGGAAATAGCTATCAGGAGCGTCGATCGGCTTCTCGCATCAGGTGACAATCATACCAGATCGCTAGCCAAGATCGATACGACCGCCGATGATCGCGATCTTCGACGAGGAGACTCGAACGCTGGTCCCTCCTTGCCCCAGCGTGGCAGATCCAGTGGTGAGTACGCAATTGGATCCTCCTTTTACGATCTTGACCACACCGCTCGTGACGTCGAGGCCGTCTGCACCTTTTCCAACCTTGACGTTGCTCGAGCTTGCGGTCATCCCCGAGCCGCCTCCCTTGATCTCCACGGAGCTCCCACCATTGATCTTGGCATCAGTGTTGGCATCTAGGCGGATGTTAGCTCCCTTCTGTTCGAGATTTGTTGCTGTTTTGATCGTGGTATTGTTTGCGGCTTGGATCTTGAGAGAGCCATTCGATGCGACGGCGGTGTCTCCGGCTGCGCTGATGTTGAGCGACGAAGCCGTTTTGAACCGCATAGGTCCCCCGCTCTGGATCTTGGTAGAACTGCCCGATTTGGATATGAAGGCGCCTGACTTGATGTCGACTTTCGACCCGGCCGTGATGAGCGTGGCCCCGCCAGCGCCAACCGACGCTCTGCCGGGTGACTTGAGCATCGCGACCGCGCCCCCAGCAACGATCGCTTGCCCCTGGGAGGAGACCGTTGCGGATGCGGCGCCACCAACGAAGGCATCGACTTTGCCCATCAGCACGGCTGAGTTGTCCCCGCCACCAAGGAAGAAGGGCGCGCCCATGCCTGGCACCGCCGCCGAGACTCGTGGAACCGCGGCGAATCCGCTAGCCGCTCCGATCATGGTGTTCGCAACCGAGACTTGTGCGGCTTCCATGGCCTTGGCTGCTCTCTTTGTCGCTTTGCTCAGGAGCTCTCTTCCCGCTTTTGCGCTCTCGCGAATTGCTTTGACGCCTCCGCTGACTCCCGTTTCGATATCAACTATAAGCCCAGCTGCTTTCCACTTCTGCTCGTCTTCGGCGAACTGCTTCGCCAGGTCCTCGGATCTCTTCTTTGCATCAGCGTGCGCCTTGGTGGCTGTGGCCGCTGCTGCGTATTCGGGGGTCTCCTTCTCCCATTCCTCCTTCGTCATGGCTCTGACAACGCCGTAATGATCCTTCTTCGGCGGCGGGTTATTCTCTGGATAAGGAGCCTTGGCCTGGGCCGCCGCGAGCACCCGCTTCATGTGCTCCTCTGCGACGACGACTTCCTGGTTCGCCTTTGCCTGCTGTACGGCATTCAGCTTTTTTGGTATGTCGATGGCGGATTTCGCGGCACCTAGAATGTCATCGACGATCTTTTGGTATTTTTCTTCGGTGAGGGCCTTCGAGAACGCCTGAGCGGCAGTCGCGTATTGCGTGATGCTCGACGAGGCGACGACGGACGCGATGTCCGTGAGCGTCGTGGCAACCGACGTCAAGGTGCTGACGCCGGCCGCGCCGACGGCAGTGAACGCCTCCTTGGTGGTCAGTGCAGCGCCCGATTCCGGCGTGTTCGGCGCTCCAAGCTGGAACGTCGCCCCGCCGTACGGCGTCGAGAGCTTGATGCGCTCTTCCCCCTCGTTGTCGTCGATGTTGATCTCGTTGCCGCCGCCGGTCCGGATGACGTTCCTGCGCGCGTTCTTCGCGTCGACGGTGCTCGGCGTCTGCGGGTTCGGCACCGCGCCGGCGATGATCGGCCGGTCCGGGTCGCCGTCGATGAACGTCAGGATCACCTCCACCCCGCTCCGCAGCGGGAAGTGGAACCCGTAGCCCGCGCCGGTGTGGGGCTGGGCCATGCGGATGAGCCTCGATGCCTTGCCGTCCTCGGCGCTGCTGGTGTCGAACAGGAAGCGGACGCGGTAGCGGCCGCTCTCGTCGACCTCGGCGTACTGGCCTTTCTCCGCGGCGTCGATGACGCCGGTGATGACGCCGTGCACCTTCGGCTTCGGCGTCACGCGCGGCGGGCGGTACGTGGTCGCATAGGGGATGGCCCTGAACTCGTTGGCGTAAGCGCGCTCCTCGCCCGTGCCCGCGTTGAGCGTGGCCTGCTGGAGCCGGTGGCGCACCTCGACGAGCAGCAGCTCGATGTCGCCGCGCGGGTGTCCCTCGAGCGTGAGCTTCGCCCCGGCGCCGAGGGGCTGCACGTCGCTGGCGCCCTCGAACACCCGTCGGCCCGCGCGCAGCTCCTCCGCGCGGAGGACCGCGATGCGCTCGCCCTCGTCGGGCGTCTTGAAGTGCGCGCCGTATTCGACGATATCGCCGCCGGACGCCTCCGAGACGGTCGCCGCGGCCATCAGGGGCACGTGCGGTGTGCGGTAATTGTAGTCCTTCACCACGTACCGGTTCGGGACCGTGCGCGTCGTGCCCTCCAGCCGGTAAACGCCGATGCGGTCGCCCCGCGGGTAGAAGTGCGCGCGCCCGTCGCCGGCGACCGGCTGAAAGCCGCTGTTCGTGTCGGAGAAGACCACGACGTCACGGCCGTCGCGGTGCTCGAAAAAGAACGAGATGCCGAGGTGCTCGGCGAGGCGCGAGACGAACTGGAGGTCGGTCTCCTTGTACTGCACGACGTACTCGCGCGGCGGGTACGTCGAGACCAGGCGGAGCTCGAAGTCGTCGCCCTCGTGGAGACCGGCCCGCTCGAGCTTCTTCTTGATGATCTCCGGGACCGAGAGATCCATGAAGATCTCCGACGTCTCCGTGAGCGTCAACCGGAACGCGCGCGGCACGAACGTGAGCGTGTACGCCATGTGCAATGTCTCCGTGTGGAGCGCGTCGCGCACGACGGAGATGACGCCGAAGAGCCGCCGCTCCTCGCGGTCGCCCCTCAGGAACACGAGCGCGGCGGGCTCGGCGAGGAGCGCCTCCTCGTCGAGCCCCTCGGGGCTCTTGCACACGACGTGGAGCTGGAACTCGAACGGCTGCGAGATGACCTCGCGCCCGGTGAGGTCGTGGAGCTCGACCGCGTCGGCCGAGAAAGCGCGCGATTCCAGGCGAGCAGAGAGGATGTCCTTCATGAGCGTCCCTCGGGTGAAGAGACGCTACCATCGCCCGTCGGCGAGCTCTCTTTCAAGCTGCTCGTGCAGCGGAGCACCGCTGCGTCGCCGCGCGACACAGCTCTCGGCAGCCCCTCAGGCCTCCAGCAGCACCTCGCGCGCCTGCCTTCGCGACAGCATCCGGAGCTTGCTCAGGTCGTCCTCCTCGATCTGCCGGACCGCTCGCGACTCACCGAGACCATGCCGCCGATGGTGGCGTAGGGCGTGTCGGCGGCGACCGCCGGCGGCTCCGGCTCGAATTTCAATCCTTACTGAAATGTATTGTACACATCCATCCAGAATTTCAATTTTCTCCGGGTCGTGTATCACCGTCGATGGGGCAACGAGCGCCGGGTGAGGCCTCGGCGCCCGAGGAGGGAAGGACCGATGACGGCGAAGCGGGTGGCGCTGGTGACGGGCGCGAGCACGGGGATCGGCCGGAGCGTGGCGGAGACGCTCGCGAGGAACGGGTATGTGGCCTTCGCGGGCATGCGCGATCCCAACGGCAGGAACCGAGCGGCGCGCGACGAGGTGGCCGGCCTGACGGCCGCGGGGATCCCCATCGAGGCGGTCGCGCTCGACGTGACGGACGACGCCTCCGTGGCCGCGGCGGTCGCGACGGTGGTGGAGAAGACGGGGAAGATCGATGTGCTCCTGAACAACGCGGGCGGCTGTGTGATGGGGCTGGCCGAGTGCAGCAGCGTCGATCAGCTGCGGCGGCTCTTCGAGACGCACGTCTTCGGGACGCAGCGCGTCTGTCGCGCCGTGCTGCCGCACATGCGCCGTCGAAAGACCGGGGTGCTCGCCTTCACGTCCAGCGTCGCCGGGCGCGTCGTCCTACCGACCACGGTGCTCTACTCGGCGGCCAAGGCCGCGATGGAGATGATGGCCGAGGGCTACAAGCGCGAACTCGCGTCCTTCGGGATCGACGTCGTGATCTTGGAGCCGGGAATGGTCCAGACGAAGATCTTCGACAACATGTGGCTTGATGACGACACGGCGCGCGCAGCCGAGTACGGGGCGCTCGGCGGCGTCGCGCGCGCCACGCTCGAGATGGTCAGGACCATGAAGGGACCGTCCCCGGAAGAGCTCGCGGACGTGCTGCTGAGGCTACTGGAGATGCCGCACGGCCAGCGGCCGCTGCGCACGACGTTCGGCGCGGACGCGGCGCTGGTCGACCCGGTGAACGTCGCCGCGGACGAGGTCACGCGGGCGCTGCACGCCCTGTACGGGGCATAAGGCGTAAGACGATGTCCAACCGCTCCGGGGCTGGCGCTGATCCAAGAGAAGACTCTCGCTGCCATTGCAACCAATCGTTGTTGGCGTCGCCGGTGAGGCGAGCGCGTTAGCGCTGCCCTGCGCTCCCCGGCCGTCCGCCGGGCCTCGCTGCCGCCCCTTGGCCCGCGAGGTCCTGCGGCGTGGGCAGGTATTCCAGCGTCACCCAGGTCTCGCTCCCCGCGGCGCGTATCGCCCCGCGGTAGAGGTGGTAATCCACGGCCTCGAACGTGGCCGTGACGGCCTCGGCCGCGGCGCCCGGCTCCGGGGCGAACACGCCCTCGAACCGGAAGCTGCGGTGATCGATCGGGGTCAGCACCCCCTCGATGCGCCGCGGCTCCTCGTGGCTCGCGAGCCGCCGCCCGCCGTCGCCCAGATCCGTGATCCGGCACGGGAGCCGCGGCTCCTCGCGCTCACCGTGGTGGAGCCGGCAGAAGAACTCGCCGACCCTCGTCTGGAACGGCGGTCGCTCTGCCGTGCTGATCCCCGGCGAATCCACGAGCGGCGCCGCGGGGGGCCGGGTCGGGGCGCAGCCCACGAGACCGATGACCGCGAGCCCGGCGAAGGACCAGAGATAAGCGAATTCCGTACGCTCTCGCGGCATCCCGGCTATCGTAGGCGACGCCCGGCCGATGTCGATCCAACACGACCGCAAGCGAACGCGCCACGGTCCCTTCGCGCAGGCGCTCCTCCTCCGCGGCCTGGCCGTCCTTCTCCTCGCGGGGTGCGCCGCGAGCCCGACCAGCACCCCTCGCGGGCCGGACCGCACGGCGATCTTCCGGAGCAAGCCCGCCGCGCAGCGAGGCCACGTGCCCGTCACCGTCACGGCCGACCGCGGCGCGCTGCGCGGCGGCACGGTCTCGCTCGGCGTGCCGTTCCCGCCCGGCGCGCTCCTCGACGCCGCCCATCTCCGCGTCTTCGACGCCGCCGGGGCCGAGGTGAGCCGCCGCGCCGTGTCGCTCGCGACCTGGCCGGCGGACGGCTCGCAGCGCGCCGTGCTGGTGGCCTGGCGCGCCTCCCTGGACGACGGCGCGTCGGCGACCTTCACGCTGGAGTACGGCGCGCAGGGCCGCGAGGAGCCCGGCGCGCTCGCGCCCACCCCGGACGGCCCCGCGGTCGCCCGGCTGCCGCCGTCCTGGTACTCCCGGAGCCGCGTGATCGGCTACCAGCTGCCCGCGACCGAGAACACGGCGTTCAAGGTCTGGGAAGAAAAGTCAGAGCGCTACCTCGCCGAGATGACGCCCGCCTGGCAGGCCTATGGCATCGGCTGCGGCGCGACGGCCCTGGAGCGCACCTATTACGACGCGCCGCACGCGCTGTTCCAGCGCTTCATCCACCACGGCACCGCCGGCGCGTACCGGCGCGCGCGCGAGGAGTCGACCTGGTACCGCGGGAACGAGCTCCGCTGGTTCGCGGGCGGCGAGGTCGCCCTCTACGCGTGCGCCGATCGATGGGACCCGGCGACGCCGATGGCCTGGCAGCACCTGCGCAACATGCTCGGCCAGGGGATGCTCGACGACTACCTGCTCACGGGCGATCCAGCGGCGCTCCGCGCGCTCCGCGGGCTGGGCGAGGCGTACCTTCGGAACCTGCCCGCCCTGATGGCGGGGGACACACCCCACATCCGGGCCACGGAGCGCAACCTCGCGTGGACCTTGATGGGACTCACCAGCTACTACGCCGCCGAGCCGCGCCCCGACGTGCGCGAGGCGCTCGTCGCGCTGATCGGCACGGCGCTCGACTGGCAGCGCGCGAGCCGGAGCGGCGCCTTCGAGCACGACATCCATGCTCCAGATCCCGGCGAGTGCGGGGACGGCCCTCACGGGGGCTCGCCGTTCATGACGTCGCTTGTCGTCGACGGCCTGATGGACGCATGGCTGCTCCTCCGCGACCCGCGTATCCCCGAGATCGTGGTCAGGGCCGCGGCGTGGTACCGCGATCACGCGATCAACCGCGACGGCGTCGCCTTCCAGTACCTCTGGGGCTGCAAGGACGTGGCATACCAGAGCAGCGCGTGGGCGACGCTCAACCTGCTCATCTCCCACGTCTTCGGCGCCGCTTACCTGGTCTCGGGCGACACCTCGTGGCTCGACTTCGGCGACCGCATGGCCCGCCACGGCATCGAGCACCTCTACGCCGGCCGTCCGAAGAACTGGACCCAGGGGACGCGCGGCTTCCTGAAGTACATGGGTTACCGCGCCGAGGGGCGCGCTCCCTGAGAGCGGCGTTCACCCGCCGCGGAGTCGGGTCATCCCGGAGCCATCGGAGCCCTCCATGTTGAACGTCCTTCTCCGCCTCTCCCCGCTGCGCCCCGCCGTCCGCCTCGAGACCGTCGAGCGGCGCGACTTCACCGAGCCGCGCCTGCGCGAGCTCCACGCCCTCTCGAACGCGCTCATGGCCGAGGACTTCGGGCACTTCTGCGTCCACGCGAGGACCAACGATGTCGTGCACGTCTTCCGCCGCGCCGACACCGGGGCGATCGTCGGCTTCCAGTTCTGGAAGACCGCGCCGCTCGCCTTGCCCCGCAGCCGGGCCATCGTCGGCGGGAAGCTCAGGATCTCGCCGGACTTCCGGACCCGCGGGCTGCACCTCGTCTCCGGCCTCCTGTTCTTGACCGAGACGAAGCGCCGCGCCCCGCGGACCCGCCTCTACCGGCTCTCGATCGCCAGCCTCTTCGGGTTCGTCTCCATCACCGAGGCGCTCGCGCGCTACGAGCTCTTCGATCCGAAGCGCCGGGGCGCCGCGGAGGACGAGGCCGTGCGCGAGGCGTTCCTGAAGCTCGCCAGGGAGAGCAACTACCATGTCGACGACGAGACCGGGCTCTTCCGCGTCAACATCTTCATGACCGAGGAGACGGTGAGCCGGTATCCGCCGCGCTACTTCGAGCGCCCTGCCGCGCGGCGCTACGCCGCGGCCAACCCCGGCTTCCGCACGAACGGGTGCTACGCCGGCTTCTGGTTCCGCTTCACCAACGAGAACCTCCTGGCCATGACCCGCGCCGTCATGCGGAGGCTCTTCCGCCGGGACGCCAAGCGTTGAGCAACGGGGGGCCTTCGGCGAACGATCTCGTGGGCGCCTTGTCGAGCGCCGGGATGACGTCAGCCGGGCGGCGACCTCGGTGCTCGAGCGCGATCAGCGGTCGAGCTTGGAGCGCATGCCCCCGCCGAAGCTGACCGTCCACGCCTCCTCGGAGCGGTATGGGTTCCAGAACACCCGCACCGGCTGGTGGAATGGGTAGCCCTCGTCCAGCACGAAGGTCGGCGTCTCGTCGTTGAGGTTTTCGGTGAGCCAGAGCCCGTCCCGCTGCGTCGTCATGTACATACGGTCCGGGTTTCTCGGGTCGATGGCGCACGACTCGACGCGGTATCGGTCGCTGATGCGCTGCCATGTCGCGCCGCGATCCCTGGTCCGGTACAGCCCCCCGTAGAAGCGCTCGTCATGGCTGAAGACCGCGGTGTACCAGGTGCTCTGGGTCGTGTCGTTCGGATCGATGACGATGTCCTTGGTCCAGTAGTGCATCTCGGGCGAGGAACGGTCCTCCCACGCCGAGGCTCCAGGCTGGAGGAGGAACACGCCGGACCGATCGGTGAACGTCCGGGTGTTGCCGGGCTGATGACCAGAGTAGGTGGCCACGATGCTTCCGTCCCTCAGCACATGGACGTTGTAGGGGTGACCCTGCGTGCGCGGCGGGGCGGGGAGCGCGGCGGGCGCCGCCTCCGGCGCGCTCAGATCGAGGTGATGGATCCCCCCCGTCAGGCTGTTGACCGCGCTCGCGTAGAGCTGGTCCGGATCGCTCGGATCGAGCGCCAGCCAGACGACGGGACGGCCGAGATCGGCGAAGAGCGACCATGTGGCGCCCTTGTCGGTGGACACCATGATCCCCCCTCTGGCCGGGCGGCTCGGCGTGCCGTCGAGGCGCGCGTCGCGCAGGTAGGGGCTCTGGTAGATGTCATGAACGCTCCCGGTCGCGGCGTAGAGCGCCCCCGTGTACGGATGCCGGACCACGTGATAGGTGGTGTTCAGGGACAGGCCGTTCGCGCCGTCGCGAGACCAGGACTCGCCGCCATCCTCGCTGAAGGCGCTGCGGATGTCCGTGAGCGACGCGAACATCGTGTCCTCGTCGTAGAACGTCAGCCACCAGCCCGACGTCTGCTCGATGCCGCTCGTGCGGTAGACGCCGGATTGAGGCGTGTCTGCTCCCCTCGGGTTCTCATCGGCTGGTTTCACGTAGGCCTGCTGAAAGGTCCTGCCCCCATCCTCGCTGACGTGGACGAAGCCGAGATCCGTGAGGGCCACGCGGTCGGGGTTCGTGGGCGACACCGAGAGGCCGAGCGCGTACTCGCCGAACTCCCAGTCCATGTCTCCTTCGAACCCGCTCCATCCGGTGTCGATGTTGGCGTTGTGCTCGGTGCGGAACGCGTGTTGCCAGGTCTCTCCGCCGTTCACCGTGCGGAGGACGATGGGGGAGAGCTTGTCGCGATCGCCGCCGGCGACGTACGCGACCCGGGCGTCGTCGTCGGGCATCGCCACGAAGGCGAGCTTGTCGCTCGGTCCGAGCCCGGACGTCGCGGCTTCCCAGCGCGTCCCGCCGAGCTTCAGCCGGTAGAGGCCGGCGTACGCGTCCACCTCCCCGCCGGTCGTGTTCGCGGTGACGAGGGCGTTGCCTTCGCTGTCCATCGCGGAGAACGTGACCGCGAGGAAGGTCGTCCTCTTGCCGTGCCCGGAGCCGGCGAACGAGACGATCTTCTCGCCCGCCGGTATGCCGCCGATCGACGTGTCGACGGCGAAGGTGCCTCCGTTGTCGCGCGAGACGAGCAGTCCGTCGCTCGTACCAACATAGATGTCGCGCCCATCCCAGTAAACGCCGCCGACCAGGAGGCCGCCCGGCCAGGTCGTCGCATGAACCGAGCGGAAGGTGCGGCCGCCGTCGCGCGAGAAGTAGAGCTCCGTGGAATCCGAGAAGAGCAGCCGCCGCGTGCCCCGCCGGTCGACGAACAGGTAGTGGCCGTCTCCAGGCCGCCCGGGCGTCGTGATCTCGGCGTCCCAGGTGGCCCCCCCGTCGGTGCTCTTGGCCAGCGTGGCCACGTCCTGGATGCCGTTCGTGGACAGCCTGTAGCTCACCCCATAGAGGACGTCAGGATCGGCGGTGAAGCGAAATTGTGAGAGGACGCCGCCCTGGAGCTTCTGAAAGTGCAGGGTCGTCCAGCTCCTGCCGAAATCCCTCGTGCGATAGACGCCCTTCATGTCGCTGGCCATGAAGATTTCGCGGCCGTCGTGCGGGTTGATGGACGGCGAATAGAGCGCGCCCCCGCCGCCCACACCCCGTGATTGCCAACGGCGGCGCGCGCTCCAGGACCCGTGCTTCTCCACATGCGCGTGCGCCCTGCTCGTGCCCGCGGCGAGGCGGTCATTCGACGCCCTCGTCGCCTCGCCGGTCGCGGCCTCCTCCGCGCAGCCTCCCGCGAGCAGCGCGATACCAAGGGCCAGCGATCCCGCCGTGGCCCTGAAGTTGATCGTGAACCCAGCGTGATTCGTCATGTATGCTCCCTCACGCTTGGAATATCAGACGCTCAAGCGCCTGTGTGCGGCGCTTTGGCGATCGGCTCCTCGTTTGCGTGATCCGGTCACGCGGTAGGACAACCGTCGACCCCACGGCATGTTCGCGTAGGTGAAGGTCGGATGGGATGACGTGGCGTCCTTGTCGCACCGCGAACGGGAGGCGAGGTAGACGTCGGTGTCGTCGCAAGAGTGGTCCGAAGCTTCGTCGACCCGATCTTCGCGCTCATGTACGAGATTGGCCATCCGGTGAGAGAATCCCCGGAGCCTCCTTCGATCCGCCACATCTCGCGCGCAGCCCGGCCACGGCGCCGCGCCACGCTCCGTCTCATGACCGACCTCTCCTCCACCGCCGGCGTCGTGGTTTGCCCTGCGGCGGCGGGCCGCCTGCGCCGGCTCGGCGCCGCCGCGCTGTCGCTGCTGGTCGCCACGGCCGTATGGCTTCCGTGCCTCCACCTCTTCTTCCGGAGCGAGCCGGGCGAGCACCGCGCCTCGGGCGCGCTCTCGCCGCGTGGCCAGGCGCTGCTCGCGCATCAGCTCTCGCTCTGGGAGAAGGACAGCGCCGCGCAGGACGCGGCGCTCGCGCGGATGCGGGCCGCGAACGCCGAGTGGGACTTCATGGGACGGACCTTCCTCGTCCTCGGCCTGGCCAACGCCGCGCTGCGGGATCCGGGCGCCCAGGCGCGCCACCTCGCCGTCATCGACCGCATCGTCGACGAGACCCTCGCGATCGAGCGCGAGCGGGGGATGCTGCACTTCATGATGCCGTACGCCACGCGGCGGCCGTTCGTGCAGCAGCCTGCGCGCAGCCTCTTCGTGGACGGCGAGATCGCCCTCATGCTGGGCGCGCGCGCCCTGGTGGCGCGCCGCGCCGATCACGAGGCCGAGCTCGACGCGCGCGTCGCCGAGATGCGATCCCGCATGGAACGGAGCCCCGTGCTGTCGGCCGAGAGCTACCCCGACGAGTGCTGGACCTTCTGCAACACGCTCGCCCTCTCCGCGATGCGCATGGCCGACGCGCTGCACGGCGAGCGCCGCGGCCTCGATCTCGGCCGCCGCTGGCTCGCGGGGGCGCGCGCCCGGCTCCTGGACCCGAAGACGGGGCTGCTCGTGTCGAGCTACACCCACGACGGCAGGATCCTGGACGGCCCGGAGGGGTCGTCCCTCTGGCTGGTCGCGCACGGGCTGCTCCTGATCGACCCTGATTTCGCGCGCGATCAGTACGCGCGGGCGCGCCGCGAGCTCGGGGCGGAGCTCCTCGGCTTCGGCTGGGCGCGCGAGTGGCCCCGCTCGTGGGCCGGCCCGGAGGACGTGGACTCGGGCCCGATCGTGCCGCTCGTGGGGGCGAGCGCCGGATCGAGCGGCCTCGCGCTGCTCGGCGCCGCGGCCTTCGGCGACGCGCCGTACCTCGGGGGGCTGCTCACGTCGCTCGACCTCGCCGCGTTCCCGATCCGCGAGGGCGACCGGCTGCGGTACGCCGCGAGCAACCAGGTCGGCGACGCGGCGCTGCTCTACGCGCTGAGCTTCGGCCCGCTCTGGGAGCGGATCGCCGGCGCGGGAGGTGCCCCGTGAGCCGACAGCTGGCCCTGGGCGCCGCGATGCTCATCGCGGCCTTCATTGCCTGTCACATGCTCGGCCTGCGCGAGCATGTGTCCGTGTTGAGCGGCACGCCACCGCCCGCCGGTGGGGGCGACCCGTTGCTCGGCGTCACCTACGCGCTGGCGTGGTTCGGCGGCGTGATCTTCGCGCCCATCCTCGCGATCGCGGCGGGCGTGTTCGCGGTCGTCGACAGGCTCCGGTCGCGGTGACCCGCGCCCTCTCGGGCGGCTCGCTGCCGCGCTGAGCCGCTGCCCGCGCCGCCTCGGCGGGCTTGCGCAGGGCGCCCTCGAGCGCCAGGCGCACGGAGCGAGCGCCTGGCGCTCGCTCCGCGCGCCAGGCGCTCGCTCCGCGCGCCTCGGCGACGGGCGAGCTGCTCCGCCCGCAGCACGTCGCCAGCAGGCTGCTGCCTGCGAAGCAGACACGCCGCCCGGCGTGCCGGCGTGCCCGGCGCAGCCAGCAGCGCCCGGCGGGCGCGGGCAGGGCGACGCGGACGCCGGTGAGCGCCATCTCCTCTGCGAACACGGGGCAAGCGCAGGGTGGAATGAAACGTGCTCAGGCGCGGCTCCCTCGGCGCGAGAAGACACACGACCTCGTGTCTGCCGATGGAAGGAGCTGATCGTGGATCTCGAACTCACCGGCAAGCGGGCCATCGTCACCGGCGGCAGCCGCGGTATCGGCAAGGCGATCGCGCGGGAGCTGGCGCGGGAAGGCGCCGACGTCGTGATCGCCGCGCGCGGCAAGGACAAGCTGGAGGCGACCGCCGCGGAGCTCTCGGCGGAGACGGGCCGCCGCGTCGTCCCGCTGGTTGTCGATACCGGCAACGAGACCTCGGTCGACGCGCTCGTCGAGCGCGCGGTCGCCGCGCTGGGCGGCGTGGATATCCTCGTCAACAACGCGGCCGTGCCAGGCGGGATCTCGACCGCGACGCGCCTCGACCAGATCGTCGACGCGCAGGTGATCGAGGACATCAACATCAAGGTCGTGGGCTACCTGCGGACCGCGCGCGCCGTCGCGCCGCACCTCATCGCGAACGGCTGGGGCCGCATCATCAACATCGGCGGGCTCGCCGTGCGCAAGGCCGGCCGCCCGGTCGCCACCCTGCGCAACGTCGGCGTGGCGGCGATCACGAAGAACCTCGCGGACGAGCTGGGCCCGAAGGGGATCAACGTCACGGTCGTGCACCCCGGCGCGACCCGCACCGAGCGCACCCGGCCCGAGCCCGAGAAGGACCTCGCCGCGTCGGTGAGCATCGGCCGGATCGTCGACTCCCGCGAGGTCGCGTGGGTCGTGGCGTTCCTCGCCTCGCCGAGGAGCGTCGCGATCAACGGCGACGCCGTCGTCGCCGGCGGCGGCAGCGTCGGGCCGATCTATTATTGAGGCCTGAACCGACGGGCCCGCGCCGCGCTCGGGAGCTGAAGACGAGGGCGCCAGCTCGAGGCCTCACGCCAACCTAGCCAAAGCACCACGGAAAATCATGAGCATCCCGACGACCCGACTCGGCCGTACCGGCCTCACCGTTTCTCGCCTGTGCCTGGGCACGATGACGTTCGGCTTCCAGACGGACGAGGAGACCTCCCGCGCCATCCTCGACAAGGCCGCTGCGGCCGGCGTCAACTTCCTCGACACGGCCGACGTGTATCCGCTCGGCGGCGGTTTGCCGACGGCCGGGCGCACCGAGGAGATCGTCGGCCGCTGGCTCAAGGGCAAGAGAGACCGCTTCATCCTCGCCACCAAGTGCGTCGGCCGGGTCGGCCCGAACCCGTGGGATCAGGGCGCCTCCCGCAAGCACATCCTGGACGCGATCGACGCGTCCCTTCGCCGGCTCGGCACCGATTACGTGGATCTCTATCAGCTCCACTCCGACGATCGCGACACCCCGATCGACGAGACGCTGGAGGCGCTCGACATCGTCGTTCGCTCGGGCAAGGCGCGGTACGTCGGCGTCTCCAACTACCTGGCATATCGCCTGGCGCGCGCGCTCGGCCGCGCCGACGTGCGCGGGCTCGCGCGGTTCGTGTCCGTGCAGCCACGTTATGCGCTGTTGTTCCGGGAGATCGAGCGCGAGCTGCTCCCGCTCGCGCAGGAGGAGGGGCTCGGCGTCATCCCGTACAACCCGCTCGCCGGCGGGCTTCTCACGGGCAAGCACCGCCGCGGCGAGCCCACGCCGGGCACCCGCTTCACGCTCGGCACGGCGGCGTCCAACTACCAGCAGCGCTACTGGAACGAGCGCGCGTTCGCGACCGTCGAGAAGCTGCAGGGCATCGTCGCCGAAGCAGGGCTATCGCTGACGAGCGTCGCGGTCGCGTGGGTGCTCGCCAACCCGGCGATCACGTCGGCGATCCTCGGCGCCAGCCGGCCGGAGCAGCTGGACGCGACGATCGCCGCGGCCGAGCTGGCGCTCGATCCAGCCCTCAAGGCCCGGCTCGATGAGGCGACCGCGGAGTACCGCCGCGGGGACTCGCCGCGCTGAGCGGGGGCTGGCGGGCTCCCGCCAGGAGGCCCGAGGCCGTCCCGACACCCCCGGTCGGGGTGCGCGGCGCGCCAGAACCCCTCTGGATGGCATAGAGGTTCACGTCGCGGAAGACGGCGCCGGAGGGGTTCGCGCCGCGGAGATCGATGTCGCGCCGGAGGGCCTGCGAGAGATAGGCGCCGCGGAGATTGATGCCGGGCGCGGCTGCGTCCGCGATGTGGCTGCCGGCGAGCTCGCCGCGCTGGCTCTTTTGCCGGAGCTCGGCTGCGGCCGCGGCGGAGCCGTCGTTGCGCTCGGCGGACATGGTCGCGGCGAGGCTAGGCCATCGCGCGGCCTGTGTCGCTGAGGTAGCGTGCGGGCTGGGCGTGAGCTCGCCGGGGGTGCCGGGGGCGTTGGCTGGGAGCGGGGGAGGGGAGAGGAGCGGAGAGGGATGATCAGCGTGGCGGTCAAGAGCGAGATGGTGTGCGGCACGTGCAGGATGCCGATGCCGGTCAACACGCTGGCTCGCGAGGTGGGCTGCCCGAGCTGCGGGAGGCCGGCGGCGCTCGGTGTCGATCTCTGGCAAGCGTTGCTCCGTGATCCGCTCTACAACGGCCCAAGATTGCTCCCGAACGAGGTGCGTCGCAGCGCGGCTGGCAAGCTGTCGGCCGCCTACATCCGGCGCGCGCCCGCGTGCCAGGGATGCGAGAAGGCGATCCCCGTATCGAGCATCCAGGCGGTGGTGGATCAAGCGATGCTCCGTTGCGATCGCTGTGCGGTGCAGACCTGGGTCCGGCGGGTGCCGCCGGAGCTGGCCGGAGCGCTCCCTGACATCACGCACCTGGTCGGCGAGGAGCCGGACCGGCTCGCAGGAGCCCCTGCGCCCCAGGCGGAGCCGGCGACGTTTCCGTGCCCGCAGTGCGGCTCGCCGGTCGCCTTCGACGGGGTGAGCCGAGCGTGTGTGTGCCGCTTCTGCAGCGCGAGCGTCCACGTCCCGGATGAGTTCGTGTACCGGGGGCGAAGGCGGGTGGTGGCGCACTGGTATCTCTGCTTCGCGCCGTCCGTCGTCGTGCGCACCCCCGCCGCGCAGGCCGTCGCCGCGGGGCTGTTCGACTGGGAAGGGCTGCCGGAGGCGGCCGTCGACGCGGACGGGAACCTCTACTGCGCAGCCACGCAGTCGCGCTGGTACCTCGATCAAGCCGGCAGAACGCAACACAAGATCGACAGGGTCCTGTGGTCCATGGATCCCTCGCTGGGCATCCGTTGGCTCCAGCGCGATCGATCGGAGGAGGTGCGCTTCCTGGGATGCGCGAAGGACACGCTCCTCGTGATTGACGCCGGAGGGGTGCCGCTCCGGCTCTCGTCGGCGACGGGCGCACCCCTCGACAGCGCAGGCGCCGTGGCGCCGAGCATCGAGCTGAGTCTGGCCGAGCAGGGCTGCCTGACCTGCGATCACGACGGCTCGCTGCTGCTCCACAAGGATGGCAAGCTCCAGCGGATCGGGGCGGACGGAGCGGCGATGCCCGTGTGGACCAACGGCGCCACACGGAGCGACACGGGTGAGGATTCCTACTGGAGCTTGACGTCGCTCGCCGATCATCCGGTGACGCTTTCGTCCATGGCGAGCACGTCTATACATTCCGGTCCGGATGGTTCGCTCTACCTGCTCGACGGGAACCTGCTCGCTCGCTTCGAACGAGGCGGGCGCAAGGTATACTGCGTCGAGATCGGCGGCGGCTCCGCGGATCGGCAGCGTGGTGCGCTAGGCGCCGATCGTGACGGGAATGCTTATGTCATCCGCGGCGATCGACTCGTGCGGGTCGGCGCAACGGGCAACGAGAGCGTGATTCTGCACGTGGAGCGCGACGCCCTGCCGCGCGCGGACATGAGCATCGCGGTATGTCCAGACGGGTCGTTCTGGCTGTTCGGCAAGGAGGGGCTCGCCTGGAAGTTCGACCCGAGGGGCAAGCTCCTCTTCGCCAGCGAGAAGGAGCCCAGGCCGAAGAACCCGAGCATGGACGAGGTCTTCCAGCAGCACGTTGAGAACGTCATGGAGATGGCAAACGTGCGGGCCAATGCCTGCCAGGAGGATTTGCTGCGAGTTCACGGGGAGCTGACGAGGCGGGAGAAGGCGAGCAAGAGCTTCATTAACAAGATCTCATGGGTGCTCACGATTTTACTGATTCTTGCGTTCTTTGCGTATGAGAATTGCAGTTGAATGCCGGAAAAATCGGTTTGGCTCTATCCAAGATCGATGCGGCCTGCTCTGACCTTGAATGCGCCCTTTCCGACGGTGACCTTCGCCGATCCGGCAAACAGCTCGATAGTGCTGCTCGTTACGCTGCACATGGATCCTCCCTTGATGAGGCGCGCCTGGCTCCCTGTGACCGCCAAGCGGCAATCTTTGTTCCCAACGGTGACGGTGGCGTCATCTGCGCTCAGGCTCCATTGCCCCCCCTTGACGAGCGCGGAGCTTCCTTCTATCTCGAGTTTGCCTGCGCTCTTGATGCTCGTCGCACCTTTGGACTTGATGTTGACGGCGCCGCTCGACTCGGCGACGAGCGGCCCTGTGGCTCTCATCTCGAGCGAGCTACCAGTCTTCATGTCGAGCCTTGTGCCCGACTCTATGTGCACGACATTGTCGCTGTCGATTGTGATCGCGTGGCTGCTCTTGAGCTTTAAGAGACCGAGCGACATCAGGTCCACGAGCGCATCGGATGTGACCAGGGCTCTGGCCCTGCCTGCGATCTCGACGGCGCCGCCGGACTTCAGTGCCGCGGCCGCCCCGCCTGCAACGATAGCTTGCCCATTAGCTGACATTGTCGCGTTGGCGCCGCCGAGCACATAGGCGCTCGTGAGCCCCGTGATGGCGGATGTCACCATGGAAGAATTCAAGTTGATCGGGGTTCCAGGTGCGGGGACAGGAGATGGGATCCGGCCCGCCGATGCGAAGCCGTTGGCCAGGAGAGCCATGCCTTTCGCGCCCGCGACGCTGGCATGATCCGTGTTTCGTTGGGCGATCTTCGTGGTGGAGCTGATGAGGTCACGCGTGGCATTTAATAGCCCACTTCCCGCCTTTGCCCTCTCGAGCGAATCCCCGGCGGTTCGCCAGGTCACCGCGTCGTCGCTCTCCGCGTTCAGCGTCTTGTACGAGTCGGCCAGGGCCTTCGCGGCCTTCGCGTCTTCCGTCGCCTTTGCGATCCTCTGGACGTCCTCGGGATGGCTGGCATCCCACTCCTGGCGCGTGGTCGGCCGGCTCGCGCCCTTCGCGTCTTCACCCTCGGGGCGCGTCATGAAGTCGATGGTTTGCATCCTGCTAATCACCGAGCGTTCGAGCGCGTCGACGCGCGCCTGCGCTTTCACGGCTTCCTCGTCGAGCTTTGCATGCTGAAGGCCGTGCCATTTCGTGTTGGCGTCCACGACGCCCTTGGCGACGCCGAGCACGCCGTCCAGCAGCTTCTGCCCCTTCCCGTCCTTGAGCGCCGCCATGACGCTCGCCGCTCCAGCGTGATTGACGATATTTCCGGAAGCCAGGACGGAGGCGACGTCGGACATCACCGTGCTCACGGATGTGAGCGTGCTCACGCCTGCGTTGGCGACGGCCGTGTAGGCCTCCTTCGTGGTGATCGCAGCGCCAGCCTCGGGGGTGTTCGGAGAGCCGAGCTGAAAGGTGGCGCCGCCGTAGGGTGTCGAGAGCTTGATGCGCTCCTCGCCCTCGTTGTCGTCGATGTTGATCTCGTTTCCGCCGCCGGTGCGGATGACGTTCCTGCGGGCGTTCTTTGCGTCGACGGTGCTGGGCGTGTGGGGGTTGGGGACGGCGCCTGCGATGATGGGCCTGTCGGGGTCGCCGTCGATGAAGGTAAGGATGACCTCGACGCCGCTGCGCAGGGGGAAGTGGAAGCCGTAGCCGGCGCCGGCGTGGGGCTGTGCCATGCGGATGAGGCGCGAGGCCTTGCCGTCGTCGGCGGCGCTGGTGTCGAAGAGGAAGCGGACGCGGTAGCGGCCGGTCTCGTCGACCTCGGCGTACTGGCCCTTGGCAGCGGCGTCGATGACGCCGGTGATGACGCCGTGGACCCTGGGCTTCGGGGTGAGGCGCGGCGGGCGGTAGGCGGTGGAGAAGGGGATGGCCCTGAACTCGTTGGCATAAGCGCGCTCGTTGCCGGTGCCGGCGTTGAGGGTGGCCTGCTGGAGGCGGTGGCGGACCTCGACGAGCAGGAGCTCGACGTCGCCGCGGGGGTGTCCCTCGAGGGTGAGGCGAGCGCCGGCGGCGAGGGCCTGGACGTCGCTGGCGCCGTCGAAGACCTTGCGGCCCGCGCGCAGCTCCTCGGCGCGGATCGCGGCGATGCGCTCGGCCTCGTCGGGGGTCTTGAAGTGGGCGCCGTACTCGACGATGTCGCCGCCGGACGCGGCCGAGACCGTCGCTGCCGCCATCAAAGGCACATGGGGTGTCCGGTAATTGTAGTCCTTGACGACGTAGCGGCTCGGGATGGTGCGTGTCGTGCCCTCGAGGCGGTAGACGCCGAGCTGATCGCCGCGCGGGTAGAAGTGGGCGCGGCCGCCGCCGGCGATGGGCTGAAAGCCGCTGTTGGCGTCGGAGAAGACGATGACGTCACGGCCGTCGCGGTGCTCGAAGAAGAAGGAGATGCCGAGGTGCTCCGCGAGGCGTGAGACGAAGTGGAGGTCCGTCTCCTTGTACTGCACGATGTACTCGCGCGGTGGATAGTCGGAGACGAGGCGGAGCTCGAAGTCGTCGCCCTCCTGGAGTCCGGCGCGCTGGAGCTTGGTCTTGATGACCTCCGGGACGGTGAGATCCATGAAGATCTCCGAGGTCTCGGTGAGCGTCATCCGGAAGGCGCGCGGGACGAAGGTGAGGGTGTAGGCCATGTGCAGCGTCTCGGTGTGGAGCGCGTCGCGCACGACGGAGATCACGCCGAAGAGGCGCCGCTCCTCGCGATCGCCGCGGAGGAACACGAGCGCGGCGGGCTCGGCGAGGAGCGCCTCCTCGTCGAGGCCCTCGGGCGTCTTGCAGACGACGTGGAGCTGGAACTCGAAGGGTTGCGAGACGACCTCGCGCCCGGTGAGCTCGTGGAGCTCGACGGCATCCGCGGAGAAGGCAGGTGATTCCAGGCGGGCAGAGAGGATGTCCTTCATGAGCGTCCCTCGGGTGAAGAGACGTTACCATCGCCCGCAAGTGCGCTGTCGCGCAAGCGGCCCGTGCGGCGGAGGGCCGCCGCGACATCGCCGCGTCCGCCCATCGCGGCGCGACGGCTGCCCAGGTCAGCCGCCTCGCCGTGCCCCTCAACCCCCGAGCGGCGTCTCCAGCGCCTGCCTCCGCGACAGCGTGCGCAGCTTGCTCAGCGCGCTCTCCTCGATCTGCCGGACGCGCTCGCGGCTCACCGAGAACATGCCCCCGATCTCGGCGAGCGTGTGCGGCTGCCCGCCGTCGAGGCCGAACCGGAGCCGCAGCACGTCGCGCTCGCGCGGCGTCAGCGACTCGAGCAGCGCAGAGACCTGCGCGTGCAGGCGGCGGTGGACCAGGAGCTCGTCCGGCGCGGCGCCCTCGCTCGCGAAGAAGTCACCCTGGCGCGCGCCGTCGTCGTCCCCCACCGGAGCGTCGAGGTACACCGGCGGCAGCGCCATCTCCCGCAGCGTCTGGAGCTTCTCCATCGACAGCCCGCTCCGCTCGGCGACCTCCTCCGGCGCCGCCTCGCGCGCGTGCTCCTGCTCGAGCTCCCGCCGCGCCTGCAGCGCCCGGCGCCGGGTCTCGGCGATGTGGACAGGCACCCGGATGACCTGGCCCTGATAGAGCAGCGCGCGAGAGAGCGCCTGCTTGATCCACCACATCGCGTACGTGCTGAACCGATAGCCGCGCCGGTAATCGAACTTCTCCGCCGCGCGGATCAGCCCGAGATTGCCCTCCTGGATGAGGTCGAGCAGCGGCACGCCCCGGTGCCGGAGCTGCCGGGCCGCCGCCGCCACGAGCCGCAGGTTCGCGCGGACCATCTCGGCCCTCGCCTCGGCCGCCGCCCGGCGAGCTGCGCGCATCGCCGAGAGGGTACCGTCGATCGCCTGGCGCCCGAGCCTGTCGACCGCGGGGATCGCCGCGCTCAGCGCGCCCTCGATCCGCGCCTCCACCAGGGGGCCCAGGCGCACGTCGGAGAGCCCGGCCGAGAGCGCGGCGCGCGCTCGCTGCCCGCTCGCCTCCGTCCGCCCGGCCTCCGCCAGGGACCGCGCGAGCCCGAGCAGCCGCGCCATCCTCACGGACGTCGCGTCGCTCGGCGCGTCCTCGGCGTCCGCGTTCAGCAGCAGATCGCTCATGTCCACCCGCCCCGCCCGCACATCGTCCGCCAGCGCCGCGAGCGCCCGCAGCGCGACGGGCGACGCGACCCAGGCCTCGATCATCGCGCGCTCCGCCGACTCGATACGACGGCCGAGCTCCACCTCGAGCTCGCGGCTCAGCGGCGCGCTTGCCGAGATCTCCTGGAGATAGACCGCGGCGACGTCCTCGCTCGGCCGCGCCGACGGCGCGGCCCGCCGGCTGGCGGGCGCCGCCCGCCGCGACGACGGGGGAGGGCGGGTGTCGGCGCCGATCGGCTCCTCGGCCCGCGTCTCGGCGACAGCGTCCCTTCCCTCCATGATCGTCGTCTCCGCCTCGCCCAGAAGGCGCGAGCTCGTGGGACTCTCGTTCATCTCGCCTGCTCCACCATGATGCCGCGTCGCGCGGTGATCGGCTCGGGCGCTCGCCGGGACACGCGGCCTGAGGGCAACCCCCCAGGATGGACCATGAAGCGACTCCGGTCATGCGGCGACAGAACAAAGGGGCTCCGCCGGTCCGCGTGATCCAGCGCCGGCGACAGCCGCGCTCACTCCAGATCGCCTGTCACCGCGGCCAGGCGCCTGGGCCGCGCGGGCCGTCCGGTTCGCCTGGCCCGCCTGACCGAGAGGCGCCGGACCTCACAGCAACACGGCCAGCGGGAGCACGGCGGGGCGCCGCGAGGCCTCGCGCCGGAACACCCGCCGCACGCCGCGGCTGAGCGCGTCCTCCAGCGCCGGCGCCAGCGTGCGCGCCGCGGGGGACAGCGCCGCGAGCGCGTCGCGCGCGCTGTCGAGCGCGGCGGCGTACAGCGGGCCGCCCTCCTCGAAGTGCGCCACGCCGCGCCCGAGGAGATCGGGGCCGCGCAAGATCTCGCCCGTCTTGCGGTCGGCCACCACGAGGACCATCACGAGCCCCTGATCCGAGATCTGCTCGCGCTCGCGGAGCACCAGCTCGGAGACGTCGAGCCCGCCGCGCGCGTCGAGCCACACCCGCCCGCTCTTCACCGTCTCGCCGAGGCGCATCCGGCCGTTCTCGAGGATCAGCGAGTCGCCGTCCTCGACGACGAAGACCCCCGACGCCGGCACGCCCATCCGGAGCGCCGTGCGCGCGTGGGCGAGCAGCATCCGGTACTCGCCGTGGATGGGGACGAAGTGCTCCGGCCGGACGGCGTCGAGGAGGACCTTCTGCTCCTCGGCCTGCGCGTGGCCGCTCGCGTGGATGGGATCGAGGCCGCGATCGAGCACCACCGCGCCGCGCTTCGCCAGGCGGTTGGCGAGCTGGCTGACGGCGATCTCGTTGCCGGGGATCGCGCGGGAAGAGAAGATCACCGTGTCGCCCGGATCGACCCGCAGCCGGTGGTGGTCGCCCATGGCCATGCGCGCGAGGGCGCTGTTCGGCTCGCCCTGCGCGCCCGAAGCGAGCACGACGAGGCGCTCGGGCGGGAGCGAGGCCGCCGTGGCGTCGTCGACGAGCACGCCGGGCGGGACGCTCAGGATGCCGATCTCCTGGGCGATCCGCGTGTTGGTCGCGAGGCTGCGCCCGGCGAGCACCACCTTGCGGCCGAGCTGGGCGGCGAGGTCGAGGACGCTCTGGACCCGGTGGACGTTGGAGGCGAACAGCGCGACGAGGATGCGCCCCTTCGCCTCGCGAAACCGCCGGGTGAACCCCTCGGCCACCGCCGTTTCGCTGACCGACCAGCCGTCGCGCTCCGAGTTGGTGGAGTCCGAGAGGAGCGCCGCCACGCCGGCGCGGCCGTACTCGGCGAAGCGGCCGAGATCGAGCCGCTCGCCGGCCACGGGGGTGAGATCGATCTTGTAATCGCCCGTGTGGATGAGGATCCCCTCGCCCGTCTCGATGGCGTAGCCGACCGCGTCGGGGATGGAGTGGGTCACGCGGAGGGGCTCGGCGCGGAACGGGCCCGCCGCGAAGTGCTGTTGCGGCTCGACCTCGCGGAGCGGCACGTCGATGCCGTGCTCGGCGAGGCGCTCGCGCACCAGCCGGAGCGTGAAGCGCGTCCCGTACACGGGGACGGGGAACTCGCGCAGCAGCGACGGCAGCCCGCCGATGTGATCCTCGTGGCCGTGCGTGAGCAGCACCGCGTCGACCCCGCCCGCCTCGCGGACGTAGCTGAGGTCGGGGATCGCGACCTCGACGCCGAGCACCTGATCGTTGGGGAACATGACGCCGCAGTCGACGAGCACGCGGCGGCCTTCCTCCTCGAGCAGCATCGCGTTCATCCCGACCTCGCCGAGGCCGCCGAGAGGAATAATCCGGACTCCCATGGGCGCAGCCTAGCATCGCGGATCGAACGAACAGAGGCCTCCGTGGGACGCGCCGCGCGCGCGGACCGACCTGCGCGGGGCGCGGGGGGGGGCGAGCTCAAGAGAGCTGGGCCCCGCGCCGCGCAGGAGGCCTGTCCCCGGTCTGTGGATTGCCTCTGCGCAGGGCGGGAGGACCTCATGGCACAATCCGACGTTTCGCTGGGCGCATCCGAGCTGCCGACGACCTACCTGCCGCCGGACGACGTACCGACTGCGGAGCTCGCCTCGCTCGCCCCGAGCGCGCGGGGGGCGCCGCGGACGACGACGATCCCCTCGAGGCCGCTCCTCGGCGCCGCGCCCCTCGCGCGGATCGTCCCCGAGGACGTGCACTCCGCCCTCGATTACTCGAACGGGCTCATCGTCGCTCTGGCCGGGCTCTCCGCGCGGACGAAGGCCGCGAGGATCGCGGGCGTCGCGCTCGGCGCGTCGGTCATTTTCGTATCCCTGCTCACCGACTACCGGCTGAGCCTGTCAAAGCGGATCCCGATCGAGGCGCACGAGGTCATCGACCATGCCTTCGGCGTGTCGGCGATCGCGGCGCCGTTCGCGCTCGGCTACGCGAAGCGCGACCCGCTCGCCGCGGTGATCCACGTCGCCGCGGGGGCGGTCACCATCCTGGGGTCGCTCCTCACCGATTATCGCGCGGTGAGGGGCGCCGGGCGCCGGCCGAGGCGGGCGTAGCCGCGCGCGCAGCCGGCCAGCGCCGGCACCTTCCCATGTGCCGAGTCGCCCCACCCTCGGTCCCACCAACGCTCCCCAAGGCTCCACGGGAGCCGCCGTATCCAGGCAACGGGGCGCGCGATGACCGTGCCACAGCGAACGTCACACACAGATATACCGTCGCAGCGAGGCGGAGAGGTTCTCTTGCTTTACTGCTGGAAGTTGCCCCGGATCAGCAGAGAAACCGCCATGGCGCCAAGGTCGCCAAGAAGCGAGAGGAGGGCTGTCGCAGGCGCCGCGACGCTTCCCGCGCAGGGGGCCGAGGCGCGGAGGACCGGGACCGACGGTGCCGAGGAATACGCATGCCAGGCGCCGTCGTTGGCTCGGGCGACCGATGAAGCACCGACCATCAACCCTCCTCCTGGCCGCGCTCCTCGCCGCGGCTTGCTCGCGCCCTTCCAGAGAGGCGCCGGCCGTCGAGCGCAGCGCCGAAGTCGCCGGGGCGGCGGCGCCGGCTCCGCCGGCCTCTCCGCCGCCGCAGAAGCTCAAGGCCGTCACGCGGGTCGGCAGCGCGCTCGCGCGCGCGCCGCAAGACGACGCGCTCTATCTGGCCGACGAGGACCACGCCGTCCTCCGGCGCATCCCGCTTCCCGTCGACGTGAGCACGCCGCCTGTCGAGATCGCCATGCCGGGGCGGCCGGCGCAGGTGCTCGCGCTCGCGGACCGCGTGCTCGTCACGATCCGCGATCCCGGGCTCCTCCTTATCCTGCGGCCCGATCCGGCGGTGGGGCTCGTGGAAGCGGCGCGCGTGCCCTTGCCGGCCGACGCCTGGGGGCTCGCGATCACGCCCGATGAGCGCACGGCGCTCGTCACCAGCGCATGGGCGGGCAAGGTCTCCGCGGTGGACCTCGCGACCGCGACGGCGACATGGGCCATCGATGTCCCGCGCGAGCCCCGCGGCGTCGTGATCCGCGAGGATGGCGCGGCCGCGTACGTCACGCACCTCACGTCCGCCTCGCTCACCCGGATCGCGCTGGGTGGCGCTCCCGAGGCCCGGCCGGTCGCCCTCTCTCCGTCGCCTTTCCGGGCTCCTCATGGCAAGTCGCTCTCCGCGTCGCTCGGCTACGCGGCAGCGCTCTCGCCGGATGGCCGCCGCCTCTTCGTCGCGCGCCACGCGCTCGGCGCGCTCGGTGAACAGGCGTGGTTCGGCGCCTCCACGGTCGACGTCCTCATGACGAGCGACGAGGCGCCCCTCGCGCCTCGGCGCCGCCAGGGCGCGCCGCTATGGCGGGCGAGCGCGCTCGACGATGCCGCGTTCGACGACGCGGAGCTGGAGCTCCCCAACACCTCGCTCGCCCCGTTCGTCCAGCCGCGCGCGCTCGTGTACCGGAAGAGCACCCGCACGCTGCTCGTCGCCAGCGAGGGCACCGACACCTTGGTGGAGCTCGACGCGCTCGCGGTCGATCCGGCGCTCCGGCCGCTCCGCACCTACGATCTCGGCCGCCATGCGGGCCCCGACATCTACGTGGCGACCCTGTGCGGCGCGCCCAGCGGCGTCGCGCTGTCCGCGGACGAGTCCATGGCGTGGGTGGTTTGCCGTTCCACGGACGCCCTCGCGATCGTCCGCCTCGACGAGCACCGCGACGACGCTCCGTTCGAGCTGAGCCCCGTGCCGTACATCGCGCTGGCCGACGCGCCGGTCCCGCAGCAGGCCGCCCTTGGCCGGAAGCTCTTCTACAACGCGGTGGACTGGGGCACGAGCGGCGGCCTCGGGTGCGCTGGCTGCCACCCGGACGGGCGCGACGACGGCCATGTGTGGCACGAGGCCCACGTGATGGACATCGGCGGCGAGAGCGTCAATTTCCTCGGATCCGCCGAGAACCAGCCGGTCGACGTGGAGCCGCGCGGCGGCGTGCCCCGGCAGACTCCCATGCTCGCGGGCCGCGTGTCGGCCGAGGGGCCTTATGGCTGGAACGGCCAGAGCGAGAACCTGGCGGAGCGCCTCCGCGAGGGGTTCGGCCTTCACCGGTGGGGGCCCGGCGGTCTAGGCAACGGCGAGCTCGCCCTGAGGGCGCGCCACCTGGCGGCGTTCCTGCGCGCGGGCCTCGTGCCGCCGCCCAGGGAGGCGCGGAAGCTCACGCCGCAGGAGGAGCATGGCCGCGCCCTCTTCATGAGCGACACGGCGCAGTGCGCTCGCTGCCACGTGCCCGAGACGGAGCACACCGACCGCATGGGCTACCCGATGCCCGGGTTCGCTGCGCGGCCCGGGTTCGCGGAGGAGAAGGCGGGCCAGGTGTTCAAGACGCCCTCGCTGCGCTTCGTCGGCGGGACGGCGCCCTATTACCACGATGGATCCGCGAAGACGCTCGAAGAGCTCATCGACGAGAACCAGGACCGGATGGGTCGCACCAGCCACATGTCGAGGAACGACAAGGCGGCGCTCGCCGCCTTCCTGAGGACGTTATGAAGAAGAGAGCGGTGATCGGGATGGTCCTGCTCGGCGCGCTCGCGCCGGCGCAGGCGGCGGAGTCGGTGCTCGCGCCGGCGCAGGCGGCGGAGTCGGTGCTCGCGCCGGCGCAGGCGGCGGAGTCGGTGCTCGCCCCGGCGGAGGGCGCGACGGCCGGGCCGCAGGCGGGAGCCGCGGCAGGCCCGGCGGACGCGGGAGGAGGCGCGGAGGCGCCGCCGAGGCGCGCGCTCGAGGCGACGCCGCCGCTGCCCGAGCGGACGGCGCGGCCGGCAGCGGCCGAGTGGGACGCCGCGGAGCAGGTGTCGCTCGCGCGCGTCGCGAGGGGCGGCGCGTGCAAGGCGCGCCGGCAGCGCGAGTGGCTGCGGATCGATTGCAGCGTTCCGTCGGTGGTCGCCGTGAGGTCGCTCGGCGCCGGCGCCGGAGGCGAGTCTGTCTCGGTCGGCGAGCACAGGGCCGACGAGGACGGCTCCTTTCCGTCGAGCGTCTCGGTGATCTTCCCCGTCCGGATCGGCGACAGGAGGGTCATCGAGATCCTCTCGATCGAGCAAGGATACCGCTTCCAGACCGGGCTCACGACGAGCGTCATGATCTCCGAGCAATGGCTCGAAGGCGACGCCGGGCCGCTCGTCAGCGCGCTCTGAAACCGCGCCGGCGCGACCGTCGACGCGCTGCACGGCGCCTGCCCTGCGAGGCGCCACGCGCCCGGACGACATCCACATGAATTCGGAGGCATCCCGCGCTCCGAGCCGGGATGCCGCGATCGAGCGGGCGCGCTCTGCATCGAGAGCCTGTTCGCGAAATGTTGCGGTGCTCACCGCGCGACGCCGCATCCTGTGCGCCTCCCACCTGCTACCCGCACTCACGCGTGGCGCGTGGCGCGTGGCGCGTGGCGCGTGGCGCGTGGCGCGTGGCGCGTGCCGAGATCGACCCGCGCGGCCTGCGGGAAGGGATTGGATCCGGCGCGACTACGTCGTAGTGTGGAGAGCTCGCATCGACCATCGCACCGGCCGTCGGCTGCAGCATCCAGAGGAACGATCCGGCGGTCGTCGCGCGCGTGGCCGAGAGATGGAGAAGAGATGAGCTGCTTGAGCGTGGATCCTGTCGTCACCGACAGCTTCGGGATCGAGCCAGCCTTGAGGGACGACACCCTCAGCGTCAAGCTCACCGGCACGGGGGACATGGCGGCATCTCTGCCGCTCAGCAGGTACGTCAAGGCGCTGGAGGGCGAGGTGATGCGCCTCTCGGTGAGCACCGTCGAGTTCGACGTGCGCGACCTGCGCTTCATGAGCTCGAGCTGCCTCAAGGCGTTCGTCGGCTTCATCTGCGGCCTGATGGGCCATGGCCTCAAATGCAGGATACGGTTCGTCACGGACGCGAAGCGGACATGGCAGCGTCGGAGCCTGAAGCCCCTGGATCGCATATGCCCGGAGCTGGTCTCGATCGCGGATGCATGATCGAGAGCCCGAGGCCATGACGAGGAAGCGTCGGACGCTCGCGTTTCTGATCGACAATGTCGTTGGCGACTACCAGTCCGAGCTGCGCGCCGGGGTCGAGCGCGGCGCCGCGGCGCACGACGTCAACCTGCTGACGGCGTTCAGCGACCCGGCCATGGCTCGCCGGCCGGAGGTGGCCGACCGGGGCACCTTCTATCACCTCATCGGCCCTGAGACCGCCGACGGCGTCATCGTCGCCTCGTCGACGCTCTCCCCTTACGGCGGCATGGAGGTCATGCGATCGTTCTGCCGGTCCTTCGCGCCGCTGCCGGTGTGCAGCATCGGGACCGCGATCGACGGTGTGCCGAGCCTGATGGTCGACAACGCCCTCGGGAGCGAGATATCGGTCGGGCACATGGCGGACGAGCACGGGTGCCGGCGCATCGCGTACATCGGCGGCCCGAGCAGCAGCGAGGAGGCCGCGCTGCGCGCCGGCGGGTACCGGAGGGCGCTTGCGGCGCGGGCGCTCCCTTGCGACGAGCGCCTCCTCGTGTTCGGTGGGTTCACGATCTCGACGGGGCGCGCGGCGATGCGCGAGCTCCTGGCTCGCGGGGTGGCGTTCGACGCCGTGGTGGCGGCCAACGACAGGATGGCGCTCGGGGCGATCGAGGTGCTCAAGGCCGAGGGACGCCGCATCCCGGAAGACGTCCTCGTGTGCGGGTTCGATGACGTCGGCATCGCGCGCTTCACGAAGCCGTCGTTGACGACGGTCCGCCAGCCGATCGAGCGGCTCGGGGGGATGGCCGTGAGCACGGTCCTCCGCATGATCGACGGCGAGGCCGTCGAGCCTTTGCAGCTCGCGCCGGTCGAGCTCACGCAGCGCGAGTCCTGCGGCTGCGGGTACCGCGCGGGCGACACGTTCCTGCAGCCGGTCCCCTCGGTGCGCGGCTTTCCGCGCGCCATCGCGGATCAGCGGGCGTCGCTGGAGCGCGCGCTCGCGAGCACCGTGGCGATCCCGAGCGGCGCCCTCGACGGCTGGGCGGGCGACCTGCTCGCCGCGATCGAGGAGGAGCTCGCGGGCGACGAGGGGAGCTTCCTGCGCGCGCTCCAGGCGCTCCTTGACGGGGCGAGGCGCGAGGGCGTGCTCCTCGAGGAGTTCCAGGCGGTGATATCGCTCTTGCGCTCGCGGGTACAGGGGTCGCCCGTGAGCGGCGACGCGGCGCTGGAGCATCTCTGGCACGCAGCGCGCATCCTGATCGGGAGCGAGTGTGTGCACGTCGAGGGGGAGCAGCGGCTGAACGTGGAGCTCGCCGCGATCGACGTCACCTACGGCGCGCGGGGGTTCTCCGCGTGCTTGAGCTTGCCCGTGCTCAAGGGGTTGCTGGCGTCGGAGCTGCCGAGGATGCGGTTCTCGGACGTCGCGGTGTCACTGTACGACGACGCTCAGCACGCCACCATGAAGCCGCTGTTCGTGATGGAGGACGGCCACGAGGTGGAGGTGCCGGCCGTGAGCTTCCCGGCGCACCTCCTCGCGCCCCCGGGCTTCCTGGACGCCGACGAGCGCATCAGCAGGATCGTGCTTCCGGTCGCGTTCGGCGACGAGGAGAGGTTCGGCGTCGCGGTGCTCGACCACCGCGCCAGCGGGATGATCTACGAGGTGCTGCGCCTCCAGCTCGGCTCCGCGGTCAAGGCCGCGGCGCTGCACCGGCAGGTCGTCCGGGAGGTGGAGCTGCGCGAGCGGCTGGAGCAGGAGCGGGTCCGTCAGGAGAGCCAGGTCGCGGCGCGCATCCAGACAACGCTGGTGCCGAAGCAGCTCTCTATCGAGGGGCTCGACCTCTGCGCGGTCATGAAGCCTGCGGCCGAGGTCGGCGGTGATTACTACGATGTGATCCCGGCGAACGGGGGCGGGTGGTTGGGGATCGGCGACGTCGCGGGGCACGGGCTCGCGGCGGGTCTCATCATGCTGATGATCCAGAGCATGGTATCGGCGCTCACGTGCAACGACCCGGCCGCGAGCCCGGCGAAGGTCATCACGGCGCTCAACAAGGCAATCTACAAGAACGTCCGCGATCGTCTGGAGCGCGACGAGCACGCGACGCTCCTCTTGCTCCGGTACGAGCGCAACGGGCGCGTGACGTTCGCGGGCGCGCACGACGACCTGGTCGTGTGCTCGGCGCGGACGCGGCGCTGCGGGTGCATTCCGAGCTCAGGCGTCTGGATCGGCGCGCTGCCCGAGATTGGGGCGCTGACGCCGGATGCCGAGCTCTACCTTGGGGATGGGGATGTGCTCGTGCTCTATAGCGATGGCGTGACCGAGGCGCGGAACGCCCATCACGAGCAGTTCGGGCTGGAGCGGCTCTGCGCCGTCATCGAGGCTGTCCAGGCGGAGCCTGTCGGCGTGATTCGCGACCGGATCCTCGATGCGGTCGAGGGGTGGTGCCCGAGCCCGGACGACGACATCACGATCGTGGTGGCGAGGTATCGCGCGCCCGAGTAGCTGCGGCGGGGCGGCGCTCGCTCTGGCCGGGCTGTGCTGCGTGGTGGACCCGTCGCGCCGGTGGAGCTCCTCGCTGCGTGGGGCACCGCCGGTGCTTCTGCTGGCGAGAGGGCGAAGGACAAGGCCGCGCGCAGTTACCGCGAGCGCCCTGGTTTCTGGGGCCTTGTCGCGTTCTGTGCCCGCGGTCCACGGTGGTCCGGCGCGCGCGAGCGCGTCTTGGCGGGGGATCGGCGCCGCACGCTGGCCGGCTTCGGCGCGAACACCTCGCTCAGGGACGCCGCCGTCGCTGCGCGGGCGATCCATCGGTCGAGCTCCGCAGGAGCCGTGCAGGCATCGATGTGAGCCTGCTCATCCGCCGTCGGTGACAGGCCGCGCGCTTCGAGCACGGCGAGCAGCGCCTCCTGCTTGCCCTCGATCTTGCCCTCGATCTTTCCCTCGGCCCGACCACGCTTCTCGAAGAAGAGCCGGAAACGTCGAGACGCCGGGGTTTCAGGGACTTTGCTCGGATCCATGGCCATCTCCCTGAGCGCGGCCAGCATGGCGTCGCTCAGCACCGCGAGGATCGCACGCGCCTGCGCGTTCCGCAACGGCTCGTCGGCGAGGTGCTTTTCGGTCAGCTCCAGGGCGCGCATCACGATCCTGCGCGCGGCCGGCCCGCGGCGGTGGTGTACGGCCCACGCGGCGAAGAGCGCGAGTTCCGGGTGCATCGGATCGAGCAGCGCCTCGACGCGTCGGCCTGCCAGGAGCAGCACCCGCGGCGTCAGCTCGAAGCGCGTGCCGAGCTCGCCCTGGAGGTGCGCGACCCGCTTCGCCCAGGAAGCCACGCGGCGGCTGGCCGTGATCACGAGGACCTCGCCCATTGCCTTCTCCTGATGGACAAGCACGCTGACCGCAAGCGGCCAACTCCTCCGCTTGCGCTCATCGATGGAATTCTGGACCTCGACCATCAGCCAGCCCCGCTGTCGCGAGCGCAGGAGCAGATCCGGACGAACCTCGATGGCTTTGGTGAAGCGCACGGTCGCATCGATCACCTCGGCCGGCACGCCGAGCGAGCAGCCGGTGAGCTGGTGGAAGAGATCGGCGAGCAGCGCTGGACGATCCCGAAGCGCGACGACGAGCACCTCGTGCGGAGTCCCCGGCATCCGCCTGTCTCTACTCGAAGGGAGCGAGGTTGGCGAGCCGCGATGTCGCGAATCCGATCCTCCGCCGGACAGGGCCGTCGCTCGGACCGACGACGTGGAAGCGACCAATTCTTGCTGCTCGTGATGAATTAGCCAGAGCGCGTGTAATGAGACGCGGCGGGCGCCAGGGGCCACACGCACAGGGACTGCGGACAACTGCCTTGCCTGTCGACGTGGCAACGCTCGCTCCCCGGGCACCTGCCGGTGATCCTCTCGATTCCGGCGACTCCCTCTGGCGGCCGCCACCCCATCCGCCGCGTTCGCCACCCCTCCCGCCGCGAAATTCCCTGCGTTCGCCGCCTTCTCCGCCTGGCACGCCTTTCGCGAAAGGGCTCCGGCATGCAGGCCACGGCGCTCACGTTCTCTCTGCTCGGGCTCGACGCGCACCCCATCCGGGTGGAGGTCGACTCGGGCCGCGGTCCGTCGTTCTTCCAGATGGTGGGCCTGGCCGAGGCGAGCGTACGCGAGAGCCGCGTGCGGGTCCGCGCCGCGCTCCAGCAACTGGGCATCGAGCTTGACGAATATGTGATCACCGTGAACCTCGCCCCGGCAGATCTCAAGAAGAGCGGTGGCGCGTACGACCTCGCCATCGCGATCGCCGCGCTCGCGGCGCTCGGCAAGGTGCCCGCCGAGGGGCTCGACCGGATTGGCCTGCTCGGCGAACTGTCGTTGAGCGGCGCGGTGCGCCCCGTGCGCGGCGTCCTGCCCGCGCTGCGCGGCGCGGCGGCGCAGGGGGTCACGCGCGCGATCGTGCCCCAGGGCAACGCGCGCGAAGCGGCGAGCGTGGCTGGTATCGACGTCCTCATCGCGGAGCACCTGGGCCAGGTCGTCGCGCACCTCCGCGGCAACAAGCCCCTCCCGGGCGCAGGGACCCTGGCCTCGATCCACGCGGAGCCGAGCGCTGCAGCCGCAGATCTCGCGGAGGTCCGCGGCCAGCACGGGGCGCGCCGCGCCCTCGAGATTGCCGCTTCCGGGGGACACAACCTGATCATGGTCGGCCCGCCAGGCAGCGGAAAGACCATGCTTGCTCGGCGCCTGCCAACGGTCTTGCCGCCGATGTCCTACGACGAGGCGCTTGATATCACCGCGATCCACTCCGTCGCCGGGCTGCTCTCCCCGGACAGGGGCCTCGTCGCGATTCGCCCGTTCCGCGCCCCGCATCATACCGTGAGCGCCGCGGGCCTCGTCGGCGGGGGGGATCCCATCCGCCCCGGCGAGGTCTCCCTGGCCCACCATGGGTGCCTGTTCCTCGACGAGCTGCTCGAGTTCCGCCGCGGCGTCCTCGAGTCGCTCCGCGAGCCGCTCGAAGAGGGCACGATCGCCCTTTGCCGCGCCCGCGCCCGCGTCGTGTTCCCGGCGCGTCCGATCCTGGTGGCCGCCATCAACCCCTGTCCGTGCGGCTTCCATGGCGACCGCGGCAATCGCTGCGCCTGTTCCCTCGATCGCGTCCGCGCCTACCGCGCGCGGCTGAGCGGGCCGCTGCTCGATCGCATCGATCTCCACATCTCCTTGCCGCCCGTCGATGTCGCTCACCTGTGCGCGCCGCTCGCCGATGGCCGCTCGTCGCTCGACGCGCCGGAGAGCTCCGCGGCGGTGCGGGCGCGCGTGGTCGAGGCCCGGGCCGCGCAGCGCGCGCGCTTCGAGGCGGGGGAGGTCGCGGCGACGCACAACGCCGAGCTCGGCCCGCGCGATCTCGCGCGCGTCGCCATGCCGGACGCGACCGGCGCCCGCGTGCTCGCGTCGGCCGTGGAGCGGCTCGGCCTCTCGGCGCGGGCGTATACCAAGGTGCTGCGGGTCGCCCGCACGCTCGCCGACATGGACAGGAGCTCTGCCGTGCGGGCAGCGCACGTGGCCGAGGCGATCGGCGCGCGGCTGTTCGACCGCGAGGCCGCCTGCGGGCCGGCGCCCGCCACCACCGCCGCGGGCGCCTGAGCTCGCCGCAGGGCCAAGGATCACCGCGCCCGCAGCGATGCGGGCGCGATCGCGGCCGCCCCGACGGCCGCGCTGCATCGTCTGTCCGCGCGCTCGGGGGCGCGCACGTTCAGCACGCAACGGTTGAACCGCAACAAGCAACGAACGCACGTCGAAAAGGAGAGACCGAGATGATGACCGAGATCGCTGAGAAGCTCCGCACCGTGAAGACCGTCGTAGGCACCATCGAGAAGCAGTTCGGGAAGGGCGCGATCATGTCATTGAACGACGAGAACCAGACCCGGGACATCGGCCTGATCCGGACCGGATCCCTGTCGCTCGACGCGGCGCTGGGGATCGGGGGATACCCGCGCGGGCGCATCGTGGAGATCTATGGCCCGGAGTCGTCGGGGAAGACCACGCTCACGCTGCACGCGATGCGGGAGGCGCAGCGCGCGGGCGGCGTCGCCGCGTTCATCGACGCCGAGCACGCGTTCGACGTCACGTATGCGCGCTCGCTCGGCGTCGACATCGACAGGCTGCTCGTCTCGCAGCCGGACAACGGCGAGCAGGCGCTCGAGATCGTCGAGATGCTCGCGCGCTCGAGCGCCGTCGACGTGATCGTCGTCGACTCGGTGGCTGCGCTCACGCCCAAGGCCGAGATCGAGGGGGACATGGGCGATTCGCACATGGGCCTCCAGGCGCGGCTGATGAGCCAGGCGCTGCGGAAGCTCACGGGCATATGCCACCGCACCGACACCACGCTCATCTTCATCAACCAGCTCCGGCAGAAGATCGGCGTCGTCTTCGGCAATCCCGAGGTGACGACCGGCGGCAATGCGCTCAAGTTCTACGCGAGCGTGCGGCTCGACGTGCGCCGGGTGGGGCCGGTGAAGGTGAGCGACGAGGCCATCGGAAGCAGGACGCGCGTCAAGGTGGTCAAGAACAAGATGGCTCCTCCGTTCAGAGAGGCCGAGTTCGACATCCGGTGGGGAGCGGGCATCGACGGCGCGGCGGATCTCATCGACTTCGCCTGCCAGCTCGGGGTCGTGGAGAAGAGCGGCGCGCACCTGTCGTTCGCGGGCGAGCACATCGGGCAGGGGAGGGAGCGCGCCCGCGAGGCGCTGCTCGGCAAGCCGACGCTCGCCTCGTCGCTCCGCGCCGCCGTCGACGCGGCGGCGCCGGCGCGCGCCAACGGCAGCAACGGCAGCGCGGCGATGGATTGCTGATCTCGGGGCGGCCGGCGCGCCCGGCGGCTCGCCGCCGCCGGCGCGGCCGCTCTCGCCGCGCGACGACGCCGCGCCTCGCGAGAGGCGCAGGGCGGCGGGCGCCGGCGGATGGCGAGCGACGGCAGAGACGACACGGACAAGAGAACGACAGCAGACGACAACACAGAAGCGAACTGGAGCATGTCATGAACGAAGGACTGAACAAGGTGATCCTCATGGGCAATCTCGGCGCGGATCCGGAGCTGCGCTACACGGGCAACGGCACCCCGGTGCTTCACCTGCGCATGGCGACGAACGAGTCGTTCGTGGACAGGAACAAGGAGCCCAAGGAGCGCACCGAGTGGCACAGCATCGTGTTCTGGGGGCCGCGCGCCGAGGCGCTGGCCAAGGTGCTGACGAAGGGGGACGGCGTGCTCATCGAGGGTGGGCTGCGCACGTCGAGCTACGAGAAGGACGGGATCAAGCGCTACCGCACGGAGGTGATCGCGCGGGATCTCCGCTTCGCGGGGCGGCGGGCCGCGTTGACGGAGCCCGCGCCGGGTCCGGATGACGACGGCGAGCCGACGCAGCCCGGGGCGGGCGTGCCGACCACGGCGCGGCTCGGGAAGAACGGCGCACGGGGGCGACCCCCGGAGGTGCCTGCGCTGGATGAACTGCCGTACTGAGGCGGTCCGTCCGGACGGGCGCGAGGGCGAGGCGGCTTGTCTCGAGCCGCCTCGCCGCGTCCCCAGCATGCCTCGTCTCACCCGATCGGCGACATTCCCCTCCTGCGGTCGCCACTGCGGCCCATCGAGCTCCAGCGCTCAGCGATTGGCGTGCTGCTGGATTCCGCCGAGGCCAGCTTCCAGACCGACGCGTCACGATGTCTCCCTTCACGGACGCTGACGCTGCGCGCCAGCGTTCGCGAAGGGCTCGACGCGCGCGAGGCGCGCGAGGCAAACGACGACCGATTCGATGACTTCAGGTCGCCATCACGCGGTGGACAGTATCCGGCAGTGCCGTCTGAAGAACTCTCGTGTCCTACATGAACACAGAAAAGTGATTGAATCGATGGATAACGTGCTCGAAGTGTGTTGACGAATGCCGTGCTTTGGAAGTAAACACTGGATGCTAGGCTCGACGCGACCAGGTGCGATTCTCTGGCTGTACACGATCGACCTCCTCAACCGAATCTGCTCGGCCTGCGGAACTGCAACGTGGTAACCGTCAACCGAGGTACTTCATGCTCAGCAATGCGGCTCGCTTTCTGATGGTATCTGCTGCTTCTATCGTCGCGCTCGGCTCTGCCCCGGCCGACGCGTGCTCCCTGCTCTCCGCCGGAGCGCTCGACTTCATCGCTGCCGGTACCCCGGCGGCGACCGGGGCCGTCTTCTTCACGAGCGTTCAGAAAGAGGAGTTCTGGTCCGACCCGGACCCCGTGGTGGACGCGGCGAACGACACGGCCAACATCTCCTATTACTGGGGTTCGACGAGCCCGAGCTCGGAGAAGTACTACTCCGAGTTCACCAAGACTCCGAGCCTCGTCTCGCTGGTCACGAGCGTCAGCAGCATCGCTGCGGGCGACGTGCTCGTCCTCAACAAGACGGCGTCGTACGGCGGGCACACCGTGATCGTCACGGGCCCGGCGGTGCAGCTCACGACCCCCATGAACCCGATCCACGCGACCACAACGCAGTGGGCGTTGCCGATCGCTGACTCTACCACCTCGGTCCACGGGTGCAGCACCATCTACAAGGACAGCCGGTGGACGGGCACGTGCACCAACTTCACCGCGGGGCCGGGGACGGGCTACATGCGCCTCTATGCCGATGCTGCCACGGGGAACCCGATCGGCCACTCGTGGAGCGTCACCTCGGGCGCCACGGTGTACTGGACGACGGGGAACGGGGCGCGGCCCTATGTGATCGGCAGGCTGAACTCCTGCCCGCTGCCCGCTCCGACCCCCTGAGCCGGCGCGGCCGCGGCGCAGCGGCGCGTTCACCGGGCGATCCTGAGGGCACGCGCCCTCAGGATCGCCCTCTCCCCCCTTCGGCGTTTACGGCGTTCCGCCCTTCTCGGCCGCCGCGGGCACGCGGCAGAGCTGGGCGATGCCCTTTCCGCTCAGCTTCTCGCGCGTCAGCTCGAACTGCGGCACGTACATGCAGAAGCGGCCGCCCTTCTCGGTCGCGATGCTCGTTCGACGCGAGATCATCTCCTCGAGCTCCGAGCGGCTGATGGCCTTGTCCGTCTTCAGCGTGTCCGAGACCTTGAGATCGACCGCGTTCGGGCAGCTGACGCTGGCGGCGACGGTGAGGTTGGGCTTCACCTTCTCCTGACCTTCGCGGTAGTCAGCACCTGGCCCGGCCTGGCCGCCCGCTTGCGCCCTGCCGGCCTGGGCGCCTTCGTGGGGCTGGCTGCCGGCTTGAGCGCCGCCGGCATGAGCCTGGGCCTGGCTGCCGTCGGTATGGCCCTGCTCTCCCGCGCCGCCCCGTCCCAGGTTGCCGCTGCCGGTCTGGCCGCCCGACGGCTGCTGCGACTTGCCCGCCGCGACGGGATCGATCCGACCGTTCACGGAGGCCGTGTAGGTGCACCCTTCCTCGACAGGGAACGAGATCCGCTCCTGGAGATTCATCGCCTGTTTCTTCTGACTCTGCCCCTGCTGCTGCGTGCGCTGTGCGCCGCTCGGGCTGGGCTTGTCGCCCTGATGCAGCGCGCCGCCCTGCGCCGCTCCCGGCGAGCCCGATTCGCGTTGCTGCGACGAGCCCGATTCGCGTTGCTGCTGCGAGCCCGTGCCGCCCGTCTGTGCTGCCGCGAGCGCCGGCACGACCGCGAGCGCTCCCATGGCGAGCGCGAACTGGATGGACCGATTCGATTTCATATTACCCCCAACCGTAGAATCTGCTTCCGATCGTACTCACCACCGCCGCGGGCCGACCGCCCACTAGGCGGCTTGTTCCCAGACCTTCCTTGACAGCGCGTCCTTGATCCACGCGAGGTGCCGCTGCTCATCAGTGTAGTTGCGCTCGACGATCGCGCGCGCTTCGGCCGTGAGCGACTCGTCCAGCGCCGCCTGGTATTGCCGGTTCGTGAGCTCCTCGTTGCCGCGCATGGCGAGGAGCGCGCTCTGGTCTCCCTGGCTCGTGATCGCCGTGAACCCTTCGATGAGCTTGCCCTTGAGGTCGCGGGTCTGTGCCGCGATGCCGCCGAGCGACGTCACATGCGCGGTCAGATCCACCACGTGGCGCGCGTGATCGTCCCTGAAGCTCGCGAGCCTCTCCCTGGTATGAGCGTGCTCGCACGCCTCGATGGCGCGGTCGTAAGCGGCGATCGCGTCGCGATCGAGCTGGATGAGGTCGTTGAGTACCTCGATGACGTCTCTCGCCATGATCGACACTCCTTCCGGGATCCCGCTCCGCTCGGACCCCACCGCCCACCACCTGGGGCATTTGCGTGGGGGCGCAAGCCATGCGCACGTCGTCACCGGAACTTGTGGTCGCCGTTGCCGCGCCCGGCTCGGCCGCCGCTCGAGGCTGCCGATGGCGGCCGTGGCGGGCGGTCCGGCATCCCGAACGGCCCGGCAACCTCGACCTGGCACGGAGCGTGATACACGCCGAGAGACGGGAGACCCTGACAGCTTCTGTGGACCGGCGCCGCCAGCGCCGGCGCCCCGGGGAGATGGGATGTGCCTATGAAACGCTCTCTTGGCCGCTCGATGCGCGCCGCGCTCGCGCTGCTCCTCGCCGCCTCCGCGGCTTGCGCCGAGGGGCTCGCGAACGCGCCCAGCATCAACCGCGAATGGACCGCGGACGACCGTGGTCAGGACGCCATCGCGAATGGCCCGGGCTCCTGCCCCAGGGAAGGGCCCGATCCGCTCTCGCCCCCCGGCGAGCTGCGCGAGATCTGTCCCAAGTCCGCTCCGCCGAGGCTGCCCAACGCCGCCGCGTCGCCCTGAGCGCAGCCGGCTCGCGCCAGAAAACCTCGCTGCGTCCTCTGACCTCACGTTCGCGCGCGCAGGCGCGCGCGGCGAGCTCGGCACGAAAGAGGTCCTTCTGCGGTCGACCGCTTCCACGATTCGACCGCCCGTACGTGGTTGTGCCTGCCAGCGCGAAGGCAGAATGTCCCGGCCGAGGCGAACTGCCTCATGCAGAAGGAACGATCGCCAGGGCTCCGTCTGCCTCTACGGCTCGGGCGCGCCGGCTCCCGCCGTGGCGCCCGCTGCGGGGGGGCGACTCCGCCGCTCGCCCGCGGGGCACTCGCGGTGCCCGGCGCCTGCCGCGTCGACCGTGAGTTGGCCGGTCCGTCGTGGCTGCCGCGCGGTCGGGATGGTGATGGGCTCCTCGATGAGCTCCGGCGCCAGGGCGCCGCGGGCGGGGACGAAGCGCGGCTCGCCGGGCTTGCGGTCGTCGGCCACCTTCCACGCGCGCGGCACCTGCCTCAGCCCGACGGGATAGAGGGTGAGGCCATCGCGGTGGACGTGAATCCGCAAGAAGTTCTTGTAGTCCTGGATCCGGAGCGCCGAGAACGCTTCGTTGCCGTGCCGCCGCGCGACGTTGAGCGAGATCAGGAGATACACGCCCATGATCGTCGACCCGACCACGGCGCCGGTGGCGCCGACGAAGAGCGTCACGCCGAGCAGGCTCCACATGGACGGGAGGTCCCGGACGTCGACGCCGAGCAGCGCGCCGCCGAGGTGCGCGAGCCCCAGCGCCGCCCCGAGGTGCGCGAGCGCGTGGAGCGAGCCCGCGAACCGGCGATACCAGGTCTTGTAGGTGTCGGTGAAGACGATGAACACGAGCACGACGACAAGGACCCACCCCACGGCCCCCGGCCCGGGACGGGGCAGCGTCAGGGAGGAGAGCATGTAGACGAAGGCGGCGGCAGGCCAGAAGCCGAGGTTGTGCCGAGCGAACCACAGGTTGCGCCAGGCGAGCCGGCGCGACTCCGACTCTGACGGAAACGAGGCGCGCAACATATAAGGGCGCTGGTCGGCGCCCGCGCCGGAGCGGACCACGGTGACCGGCTCGCCGTGGGTCGGGTGGAGGAACGCGCCGCCGCCGCCGGCGATGACGTTTTGCCGGCCGTCCGCGGACTCGTGGCGGCGATAGTGGTGCAGATCTCCGGCGATGCGCGCGACGATCTCGACCCCGGGCCGCGCGTCGGCGAGCTGCTTCTCGAAGAAGGCGAGGTTGCTCTGGAGCTCTGGGTTGTAGATGGCGCCCTTCACCCAGTCGGGCTCGGCGGTGCAGAGGATCACGCGATCGCCGTCGCGCATGTCGTGCGTCGCCAGCCTGCAGAAATACTCGATCTGCGGCTGGTCGATGTCGGACTCGAGCTGGATGTCGACGCCGAGCAGCCAGAAGCCGTGGGGCAGCTTCAGCGCGAAGTAGCTCCGCGACTGGAACGTCTTCCAGGCGCCGAGCGTGCGTTTCTGGCCGAAGAGGCGCATGAAGCTCATCAGCCCGTCGTACCAGTCGTGGTTGCCAGGGATGGCGAACAGGTGCGGCGCCTCCGTGACATCGGCCTTCGGGAGCGCGGCCGCGTAGGGCTCGACGAGCCGCGTCCAGTACGCCTGACGCGTGGCCGAGGGGTAGACCTGGTCGCCGCCCATGATGAGCACCTCTCCGCGCCTCGTCTCCCGGCCGCCCAGCGAGAGGACCGGCCGCGCGAGGAGGGTGGCGATCGCGTAGGTGGGGTTGAAGCCATCGCCCGTGTCCGCCACGTAATCGATCCAGAGCTCGTCGCGCATGACGCCGCTACGGGCGGCGTAGTCGAAGGGCGGCTGCGGCCCCGCGATCGCCTCGAGGAGGCGGAAATCGCCGCGTGCGCCCATCAGGCGGGAGACGGTCATGTCGAGCGCGGAGCGGGCCAGCTGGAAGGGGCTGTACCAGCAGGTCATGACGCTCCGCTGGAGCGCCGCGAGCCGCTCGCGATCCGGGCGATCGATCATCCGTCCCTCCGCTCAAGGGAGGTTATCACCGCCGGAGCGCCGCGCCGCCTCGCCCGCGCGCTTCCGCGGGGCGCGACGACGTCGTGGGCGCTCCCGCTAGGCGAGATCACCGCCCTCCTTGAGGCAGCCGGCGAGCTCGCTGAGGAGCTTGTCGGTCGCCTCCAGACCGCTCGTGAAGGCCTCGCCCTCCTTGGCTCGGCGGGTGAGCCGCATGTCGGGCGAGAGTCGGTAAGGTGAGCTCTTCGGCTGGACCAGCTTGAGCACCTTGGCATGATCGAGCGGGGTGTCCTCGCGCAAGTGCAGCGTCACGCCCTTGGCGCTCGCCTCGCATGCCAGCGCCTTCAGCCGGCGCAGCTCGGTCTTGAGCCGCATGAGATGCACGAACCGGCGCGCCTCGAGCGGAGGCGGGCCGAAGCGATCCTCCATCTCGACCGCGAGGTCCTGCACGTCCTCGGTCGAAGCGGCACCGGCGAGCCGCTTGTAAAGGGAGAGGCGTACGCCTACATCGGAAATGTACTCTTCTGGCAGAAGCGCGTCGGCGTCGAAGGAGAGCTCGGTGTCGACGTCGTGGATCACGGGTTCGCCGCGCAGCTCGTGGACGGCCTCGTCGAGCATCTGGCAGAAGAGCTCGAAGCCAACCTGGGCGACGGTGCCGCTCTGCTCGGCGCCGAGGAGGTCGCCGGAGCCGCGCAGCTCCAGGTCGAGCGAGGCGATCTGGAAGCCGGAGCCGAGCTCGGTGTGGCGCTCGAGGGCCTCGATGCGGGCGCGGGCCTCGTCGGTCATGGCGTTCGGGGGCGGGACGATGAGGTAGCAGTAAGCGCGCTCCTTGGAGCGGCCGACGCGGCCGCGCAGCTGGTAGAGCTGCGAGAGGCCGAACATGTCGGCGCGGTCGATGAGGATCGTGTTGGCGCGGGGGATGTCGAGGCCGCTCTCGATGATGGCGGTGGCGCAGAGGACGTCGTAGCGCCCCTCGACGAAGTCGAGCATCGCCTGCTCGAGGTTCTGCTCGCTCATCTGGCCGTGGGCGACGCAGATGCGGGCGCTCGGGACGAGCTCGGCGAGGCGGGCGGCGCGCTCGTAGAGGCCCTCGACGCGGTTGTAGACGTAGAACACCTGGCCGCCGCGGCCGAGCTCGCGGAGGACGGCGTCGCGGAGGACGGCCTCGTCGTGGCGGGTCACCACGGTGCGGATGGCGCGGCGATCGACCGGGGGGGTCGTGATGATCGACATGTCGCGGAGGCCGGAGACCGCCATCTGGAGGGTGCGGGGGATGGGGGTGGCCGAGAGCGTGAGGACGTCGACGTTGGTCTTGAGCGCCTTGATGCGCTCCTTGTGGGTGACGCCGAAGCGCTGCTCCTCGTCGACGACGAGGAGGCCGAGCCGCTTGAAGTGGACGTCCTTGGAGAGGAGGCGGTGGGTGCCGATCACGACGTCGACGCTGCCGTCGCGGAGGCCGCGAGAGACCTCGTCCTGCTCCTGCTTGGTCTGGAAGCGGGACATGACGCGGACCTCGATGGGGTAGGAAGCCATCCGGGATCGGAAGCTGAGGTAGTGCTGCTGCGCGAGCACCGTGGTTGGGCAGAGGACGGCGACCTGTCTGCCGGCGTTTGCGGCGCGGAAGGCGGCGCGGATGGCAACCTCGGTCTTTCCGAACCCGACATCGCCGCAGACGAGGCGGTCCATCGGACGGCCGGACTCGAGGTCGGCCGTAACCTCGGTGATCGCCCGGGCCTGGTCGGGCGTCTCGTCGAAGGGGAAGGTCGCTTCGAAGGCGCGGTAATCATCGTCCGGCGGTGGAACCGGCTCCGCCGTGGCGGCGCGGCGCTCGGCGTAGAGGCGGAGGAGCTCGTCGGCCATCTTGCGGACGCTCTTCTCGACCCGCGCCTTTGTCTTGGCGAACGTCTGCCCGCCGAGCCGGTCGAGCTTGGGGGTGCCTTCGCCGCCGCTGAATTTCTGGATCTGGTTCAGGCGGTAGACCGGGAGGTAGAGCTTGTCGCCGCCGGCGTACTCGACGGCGATGAGATCGACCGTGGTTGAGCCGACCTGCTTGTGGACGAGGCCAAGGTACCGCCCGATGCCGTGCTCTACGTGGACAACGTAGTCGCCGACGCCGAGGTTGCGGAGGTCCTCGAGGAAGGCCTGCGACGGCTTCGTGGAGGAGGCGGCGGCGCGTGCGGCGCGGCGGTGAGCGCGGGCACCGAAGATTTCCTCCTCCGTGACCAGCGCGAGCCCCTCGGCAGGAGCGATGACGCCGCGCGCAAGAGAGCCCGTCACGACGAGGGCCGTGTCGCGCGGAGACGCGGAGCTGCTGCCATCGAAGAACGCGGGGTCGAACGGACCGAGGTTGGCCTTCACCCGCACGTCGCGATGGCGGAGCAGGGCGACGAGGCGCTCAACCTGGGTCTGCGCGCGTGCAGCGATAAGCACTCGTAGGCCTGCTTCTTGCCAAGCGACCACGCGACGAACGAGCGGATCGAGAGCGCCGTGCTTGCCGCGTGACGCACGGGCGGTCTTGATGGCGCGCTCAAGGTCCGACTGGTCGCGCGTTGCGAGCGACGGGATGTCCTCAGGGACGACCTCGAAGCGCTCCAGCGAGTTCCGGTTTTCCGCAGCACCCTCAACCCCGGTGCGGTGCAGGGCAAGCACGACACGCGCGCCGAGCCACGAGGCAACGTGTGCCTCGTCCTCGTAGAAGGAGGTCAGCGGGAAGTGCGGCTCACGGTCTTTGTGGCTCCGATCGGCCGCAGCGCGACCGAGCTCGTTGCGCACGGCGGCGGTGACGGAGGATGGGTCCTCAAGGAGGATGAGCGCGTCGTCGGGCAGGTATGACGTGAAGGAGGCGAGGTCGATGAAGGCAGGCAAGTAGCCTTCGGCCCCGAAGAAGGCGCGGCCGCTCGCGACGTCGTCGACCAGGGCGCGCGCCTTGGTTGAGGGGAAATCAATGACGTCACACGCGGCCCGTACCCGCTGGCGGGCCCGCTCGACATTGGCAGGCGTGAGGATCGCCTCACGCGCCGGCGGGAGCCAGACCTCCTTCACGTCGGCGACCGTGCGCTGGTCGTCGGGGTTGAAGATCTTGATCGATGCGACGATGTCTCCGTAAAAATCGATGCGCACCGGCAGCTCGGCGGAAGGCGCCCAGACATCGAGGAGGGCGCCGCGGACGGCGAAGGTGCCGGGGTCTTCTACGAGGGGGCTGCGGACGTAGCCCGATGCACCGAGGCGGGCCGAGAGCGCGTCGCGATCCATCTCCTGCTCGGCGATGACGAGCTCGGCGTGTTCGGTGATCTCGTCCCTGGGTACGACCTTGCGGGCGAGCGCGGCGATGGGGCAGACGAGGACCGACCAGGGGAGGTCCATGCCGAGATGGAAGAGCGTGGCGAGGCGGGTCTGGGCGCCCCGCCGGTCCGGGTTGACATCCGCGTAAGGGCTGGCCTCGTTCGGCAGGTAGAGAAGGACGCGGCCGAACGTGGTCGAGCCGGCGGCCTCGGCGTCATCGGCGTCCCGATCGACGAGCAGGAACGAGGTATCGGCCGCCAGAGCGCGGGCGCTGTCGACGTCGGGAGTGAGGGCGATGATCCGGCGCCCGGCGGCGGCCGCGACGAGGCGACGGATGACGAGGGCACCGGCCGAGCCGGCCGAGCCTGTGACATGACGGGTGCCCGGCGGCGCCGCGGCGAGCTCTGCGGCGAGCTCACGGGGCGTGACGACCCTGCGGTCCGCCGGGAGGTCGAACGACGGGAGCGGCTCGAAGTCGGCCGGCGTGGAGGCGGGCGGGCCGCTGGCAGCGGTATCGTTCGAGGCGCTGTCGTCGACATGGCCTGAGAGCTCGGCGATCGTGGCGCTGAGCGGGGAGCTCGAGGTGGAAGTGAGGGAGCGCTCGGGGGGCATCGGCGCAGCGCGGTCTAGCATAGGCGGCGCGATTCGACCCGCGGTCTCGACCCGACCGTGGTTCGCGCCGCGCGCGGGGCACAACCCCACCCTGCCGCGGCCGGGGACGCAACCCCACCGTGCTGGGAGCGTATTTCGTGGACGTCGCAGCGGGGGCGCTACGAGCCGCGCGCGCCAGCTCGGTTCCGGTCCCGAATCGCCTCTCTGATACTCCTGGTTTCCGATCTCAAAATAATGGTGTCGACGTCGCTGGTCCTGCGTCTATGCGGCCGCAGGCTTGCCCTCGTTAACGGTGACCCCGTGGAACACGCGCATCCACCACGTGCCCGCAGGGAAAGTTACGCTGCGTACACCTGCGCGCCATTGATTGATCGAATGTCGGTATGCGATGCGAAAGGCTCGTACGGCCGCGATGGCGGCGTTCTTTGCGTCTGTCTGCCGGCGACCGACTGCGAATGTTGGATTGAGATCGCGAAGTGGCTCGATGCTCGTTGCTCGCTCGTAAGGAGAAATATTCGTCGCGCGCGCAGCCCCGAGGAAGCCAAGCCTTTGTCGCTGTAGCGCAGCGTGAGCCTGTCTCTCGTGCAGCTCGATCCGTCCTGTGATCTCGTGGCGAAATTTGTCGGCGTTCGAATCGCTGATCGACGGTGGAAGCGTGATCGCAAGTGCTACGTCGGTTGGCCATTCGGGGTTCTGTGGATTGAAGTATATTTCAGGGCGTCGGGCGCGCAGCACGCCGCGGCCGATGTCGCCGACGAGCACCTTGGCTCCTGGCCACTCATGTGCATGCGGTACGAGACCAGCAGCGACCGGATTTGCGAGCGTATAAGCGATCTTCTCCACCAGGGCGTCCCGTGTTGCTAGCCGTACCACGCTCGTTGCTCGATCGTCCCACACCGACCCCTCCCACGCGCGCAAGATCTTGGTCCCGAGAGCGACAAGTCGATGGAATCTCTGAAGAAATCGTGGTAGTTCGCCGTGTGTGTCTGTGACAACGATATGAATGTGCGTGGACATCACGCAGAGGGCGTGTACGAGGATACCATAGCGATGGGCCGAGACCGCGAGGGTATAGATCACGAGCCGTGTGATCGCGGAATCGGGGCGGAAGAGAAAATGCCTTCGCAGTACACGGCGGGTGAGAAGATACGTAGCGCCGGGGACGATCGCACGAGGCTGGCTCATGCCTGACGGGTATGTCAAGCGCCGTGCCAGACTCAAAATCCGCCGATTCTTGAGGATCGGGGTGATCGAGCCGGTGGCGGCCGCCATCCTCTTCGCCACCTGCGCCACCCAATGGTCAGGTCGGGGGGCAGAGCAGAGCGTGTGCAGAGCGCAACGTCAGTCGAGCGCGACGTCGCAACGTGGCTCGGTAGAGGGCGGCTGCTGCGAAGGCGATGCATCGTGGGCCGGTAGCAAAACCAAAGAAAGAGCTCAACAGTTCTACAGATGGACCCCGCCTCCCAGCGATACCCCCCACGTAGTCGCCCCTCGCTGCCCGGTCAGCCCGGACGGCGCATCCAGGTTGACGGCAACCTGGGAGCGTACGAACACCGGCTGGAATTCGACATTCGCATACAAGATCGCTGCCCACTGTGAGAAATCTCTCCCTGCGAGCGGCGCCGACTGCGCGAGCATCTGCACTCGCACTCCGGGTGTCAGCGGACCCATCCGCAAGCCCGCGTGAGCGGCGGCCACGACCGCCAGCCGAGACGGGTTGGAGTTCACGGAAACGAGCACGGCTGGATCCAGCTCAGCGCCAACGATCACCGGCATGGACAGCTCCGCCCGGCTGCGGAGCAACAGCGCGATCGGAATCGCGTTCGGTGCCCACATCCAGTAATCCGCGAACCCGCGCGCGGCCGTAGCTACCGCGTAGTTGTATTCGACCTCCGTATTCTTCGGGATGGTGCCAGGGAACGTCGTCACCGGCGGTGCAACCCCGACCCCGGCATAGATCGAGCGGTTTCGCTCCTCGAGAAGCGCCGCCTGCACGGTCACGAACGGATTCCCGAAGCGAAACGACGAGCGCCGCGCCTCGCCCTCGATTCGAAACGTGGTCCAGGCCGAGGTGACGTCCGTGGTCGCGAGCAGCCAGCTGTTCAGGCGAACGCCCGCCGCCACCTGCGGCGCGACATGAATCGTAGCCACCGTCCGGTCCTGCGGCGAGGCTGTGAAAATGCCGTACAGCGCAACGTGGCCGCGGCCACCAGGTCGCGACGGAATGTCCCCCGTCGTCTGTGCCCAGCTCGGCGCCCCGCCGACCGAGGCAACCACGGTGACTGTGAGCGCGAGCCCGCGCGCTCTCCTCCTCACTTCGTCCTCCGGAACTTCTGCACGCCGCGACCCCTCAGGCTGGTGACGTAGACGCTGCCGTCGTGCCCCACGGCGATCCCGTGCCCCCAGTCGATCTCCCCGGGACCGTCCCCCGATGTGCTCCACCGGTCCACGATATTCCCGTCGAGGCTCATCCGCAGCACATGCCCCCGCGGCCGCGCTGGATCCTGATCGCCTCCGTCTACAACGTAGATGTGCCGGTCGGATCCGAAGGCGATCGCCCACGGTCGCCCCAGCGCGGGGCTCTTCCACTGCGCCAGGTAGTGGCCGTTCGCGCTGAAGACCTGAACACGCGCGTTCTCCCGGTCCGCCACGTAAACGCGCCCCTCGTCGTCGGTGACGATGCCGTGGGGCGTGTCGAGTTGTCCCGGCCCGAAGCCCTTCTCGCCCCACTCCATGACGAACTCGCCGTCCTCGGAGAAGCGCGCGATCCGCGCATGGTTGTAGCCGTCCGCCACGTAGATGTCGCCGTCCAGGCCGAAGGCCACGTTGGTGGGCCGGTCGAGCTGCTCGGGGCTCGTCGCGCACCCGATATCCGCGAGCAGGACGAGGATCCACACACCGATGCCCTTCATGGCGCCTCGCCGAGGGTCATGACCACATCCCCCTCCGCCGTCAGCTTGAACACCCGGTTCTGCTCGGAGTCCGTCACCCAGACGAAGTCGTTGCGATCCACCTCGATCCCGTGTGGATAGAAGAACAGCCCCTCTCCCCACGCGTCGAGCAGCTCGCCCGTCTCTGGATCGAACGCCAAGATCGTGGGTTCGCGGATCGGCGCGTCGTTCCCTGACGTACGCCCGGCCGCATGGCTCACCAGCACGCGCCCTCGCGTGTCAACCGCCACATCAAGCGCTGGGCCGAACACCATCCCGTCAGGGACACGCGGCCACCCGTCCACCACCGCGTACGGCCCTGCGGGCGCGTCGTCCGCCGTCGGCGGTCGCGACGTGCACGCCCCCGCAAGCGCCAACCCTACCAGCCAGCGGCCCCCGCGCTGCGCCCCGGAGACCGACGTTGCGTTGCGAAGCAGCCACCCCATGACCCAGGATAACAATGTTATCCTGGTGGCGTCAACGGGCGAGGCGCGGACGTGGCAGGATGGTGGGCATGGGTGTGATGGATGCCGATGAGCCGGTGGAGCGCGTGTTCATGGCGCTCTGCGAGGGACGGCTGACGCGGGACGAGCTGACGGCCCGCAAGATCGCCGCATTCCTGGGCCAGACGACGATGGTGCTGTATCACCACTTCGGCTCGCTCGACGGATTCCTCATTCGCGTCGATGGCCTCGGGTGGCGGCGGCTCGCGGAGCGCCTCGATGCGCGAGCGCGCGCTGGCGCCGATGCGCGGGCGCTTGCCGTCGGTTACGTCGAGTTTGCGCTGTGCCATCCGGATCTGTACTGGCTGATGGCTGAGCGCCGCTTCGACCGTGCCCGCCTGCGCGAACAGGGGCGCCTGCGGCTCGCGCGCCCTCTTTGGAGCTCATTCGTCGAGCTCTTGCGCCATCACGGCAGCAGGCGGCCCGAGGAGGATACCTACGTGCTCTTCGCGGGCCTCCATGGCATCGCGATGCTCGCGCTGAGCGGGCGCGCCAACGTCGGGCACGCCAACCTGGGTGAGGTTTCGTCCGCGTCCGGGGAAATTGCATCCGCATTGATTTCTTCCAGCCTGGATGGAGACCCGCATGGGGCTGGTACCCCACTCAACCCTGGTGAGGATCCCAACCTGGGTGAGGGACCCGCCCCCGGTGAGGATCTCAACCTGGGTGAGGGGTCCGCCGCCAACCCGGGTGAGGGCCCCGTCGGAGGTGCGGAGGTGGCCTTCGCCGCGGCACGCCGTCTCGCGGACCTCGTGCTCCCCGACCGTCCACCCGAGCCGCCCGCCTCCCAGGCGAGCCGCGACCGCGGCGGCCCCGGGCGCCGCGCCTGAGCCGTCCGCCCAGGCGCCTGCCGGCCCCAGGACGCTCCGCGCGCGACGCACCGGCCTCTGGCACACGGCTCGCCGGCCAGGAAGAAAGGGAAATCGCGTCGACGTGCGCCTTCGCGCCGGGCGCATCCCTCGCGCGGCGCGGGGCTTGCGCTGGCGTTGCGCGAGACCGACCCCAGCACATCGCGCCCGTTCGCCGGACCGGCCTCGCAATGTCGGGGAAATCGGCACGTCCTGCGAGCTCGCGGCATCTATCTCCTTTCGGAGGTGTTATGCGCGCGCGACGCACGGTCGCTTGGTTGCTCAGCGGGGGGCTCCTCACCGCCGGCGCCGGTTGTGGCAGCGACGAACCGGAGGCGCTCGGCGCAGCTCGGCTCGCGGCCGTCGCGAGCGCCGACCGCACCGTGCACGCGGTCGACGCGCTCGGCGCTCAGCACCAGGCCGCCATCGCCGCCAACGCGGACGCGAGCATCCTCATCGCGACCTACACCGATCCGCGCGGCGCCCTCGCGGATCCGATCAGCCTGTCCGGCGTTGCGCGCTCCGCCGACGGCGGGAGATCCTTCGCCGAGGTCCTCGGCCCGAGCGGCGCGGGGGCGCTGCCCTCGGTCGCCGGCGGCCAGGTGCTCGGCGCCCCGCGCGTCGTCCACGATCCGACCCGCGACGTGTTCGTCAGCTCCTCCACCTACGTTCGCCCTGCCGATGGCCTCCAGGGCCTCTGCCTCCATGCCTCGAACCCCGGTAGCCGCACGGCCGGCTCCTCGTGGTCCGCGCCGGTCGAGGTGACCCCCGCGTTCGTCGCGGGGGAGAGCGCCGAGCAGGCCTCCATCGACGTCAACGCGGCGACCGGGCGCCTCTCCGTTACCTGGGTTCAGCGCGGCGGAGCGTCTCCGAGGATCCTCTACAGCCACTCGGACGATCTCGGCCAGACCTGGTCGCCCGCGGCCACGCTCGCGCAGGCGCCCGCCGGTGGCGATCTCGACGGGCCGAGCGCGCGCATCCTCCCCGGGGCGACCGACAGGGACTCCGTCGTCTATGCCGTCTTTCGCGCCATCGAGCCGGGGACCTCGCTGCGCAACGTCGGTTGCCGCCGGTCGATCGACGGAGGCGTCACCTGGGAGCCGCTCACCCTCCTCGACGAGGCCAGCTACCCCATGGAAGACCAGATCCTCGGCGTCGACCACGGAAGGAGCGCCCCGTCGATCGACGTCGACCAGGCCACGCGGCAGGTCTACGTCGTCTACCAGCGGAGCGGCGCGGACGGCACAGGGGACATCGCCCTGCGCTCGTTCACGGAGCAGTGCACCGCAGGCCCCGCCGTCCTCCTCAACAGCAATCCAGGGCGCGATCGGGCCCAGTTCTTCCCCTTCGTGGCCGTCGACCGAACGACCGGCACCGCGCACGTCGTCTACTACGACCAGGATGTCGACAGCTCGGGCGACCTGACCGAGATCGTCCACACCGCGTCGAGCGATCAAGGCGCCTCCTTCAGCCCGCCTGCGCCGATCTCCGACCGCCCCTTTCACGCGGGCCACGGCAACGACGCCTCCCGACAGAACCTCGGCGACCGCATCGGCGGCGTCGCGCTCGCCGGTGAGCTCTACAGCGTCTTCAGCATGACGGCCACCCCGCCGCGGTTCGACGAGGGGCAGCCGTCGTCGACCTCCCTGATCGCGCCCAACGTGCACCTCGACGTCCTCGACGAGCTCGCCCGCGTCCCGCCGCTGCGCGCGGCCGGCGCCCGGATCGCCGACGCCGCGTGCGGCGCCCTCGCGAACGAGCGCGTCGATCCCGGGGAGATCGTCGACGTCGGCGTCTACCTCGAGAACCACCTCGCCAACCCGATCTCCGGCAGGACGACCGTCTCCCGGATCACCGCCGCGCTGTCCACGGAGACGCCCTCCGTGACCCTGGTGAGGGCGAGCGCGCTCTACCCGGATATCGAGCCCCTCCGCACGGTCGCGGGCGACGCGCCGTTCGTCCTCAGGACGGGCCGGGACTTCGTTCCTGGAGCGCCGATCGATCTGACGCTCACGGTGAGCTCGGCTCAGGGCACGGTCGAGCTGCCGATCCAGCTCGAGACGGGCTCGCCGGGCCCCGCGGAGGTCCTCCTCCGCGAGGACTTCGACGCAGCGAGCGCGCCGGCGCTGCCCTCCGGCTGGCAGTCGGTGCGCGCCGGCGGGACGGCCTCCGCCTCGCCGTGGACCGTCGCGCAGACGCTGACGCCCGGAAACAACGCGGCATTTCACGACGAGGAGGCGGCGACGTCGCTCGTCGCGCTCGTGTCGCCCGCCGTGACCATCCCGGAGAGCTCCGGGAACTCCCACGTCACGCTCGACTTCGATCTCACCTACGAGCTGGAGGACGATCCGCAGAAGCTCATCCAGGCGTTCGACGGTCTGACGCTGCGCGTGGAGGATCTCACGGCCGGCGCCGCGCCCCGGGCGGTGCTCGCGGAGGCGTTCGCCGAGCGGATCGTCACCGGCGGGAGCCACCACTTCCCAAAGCACCTTCCAGCCCGCGACGACCCGGACTACCTGGCGGACAACGCGGTATGGTCCGGCAGCTCCGGCGGGAGCAAGCGCGTGTCGATCCGCTTCCCTGGCGCGGGGCTGCGCGGGCGGACCGTGAGGCTCCGCTTCGACTACACGCAGGACGACAGCCGGGTCTGCACGGATATCGGGCGCCCCGGGCCGTGCGGCGTCGCGGTCGACAACATCGTGTTCGCGGCGGTGCCGGTCGTGTCCAGGGCCTGCGGGGCGGATCTGGCCATCACCCAGACGGCCGCGCCGGATCCTGTATCGCCGGGCGCCCAGCTCACGATGACGATCGACGTCGCCAACGAGGGGCCGGGCGATGCGAGCGACGTCGGCGTGTCGTCCGTGCTGCCCGCCGGGGCGAGCCTCGTCAGCGCCTCGGGGACCGGCTGGACGTGCGACCTGGCCGGCGGAGAGCTCGCGTGCCGGCGCGCCTCGCTCGCCGCGCGGGAGAGCTCGTCGATCGCGGTCACCCTGGTCGCGCCCACGCTCCCGCCGTCCACGGTCGACGAGGAGATCGAGAGCACGGCGAAGGTGAGCGCGAGCGAGCACGATCCGGCGCCGGAAAACAACGAGAGCGGCGTGCGCGTCGACGTCTCCGTGCCAGCGCGCCTGATCGGCTATCTCACGGTCCTCGGCGAGCGCATCGCCGGCGAGGATCTCGCCTATACGGCGCTCATCACCAACACCGGTGGGCGCGTGCAGCCCGACAATGCAGGCTTCGAGTTCGTGGACGTGCTCCCGCCCGAGCTCCTCCTGGAAGGCGCGTTCGCGGACAGCGGCGCGGTCTCGGCCGATCCCGCCACCAACACGGTGGGCTGGGACGGCGAGGTCGAGCCGGGGGAGTGGGTGGCGCTCACGATGGAAGCGATCCTCCGTCCCCTGACCGATGGACTCGTCGTCACGAACCAGGGCACGCTCTTCTTCGACGCGGACTCCGATGGCGTGAACGAGTCGAGCGCGATGACGGACGAACCCCTGTTCGCCGGCGCGGCCGATCCGACGGTGCTCACGGTGAGGCCCGCCGTCTGCGGCGACGGCGAGCTCGGGCTCGGCGAGCAGTGCGACGACGGCAACCTGCGCAACGGCGATTGCTGCTCGGATCTGTGCACCGCCGAGCCGCCGACCACGATCTGCCGCATCGCGACCTCGCTGTGCGATCCCGGGGAGTACTGCGACGGCGCAGGGAGCTGCCCCGCGGACGTGAGCCTGCCGGACGGCGCCAGCTGCGATGATTTCGATGTCTGCAATGGCAGCGAGGTCTGCTTCCAGGGACTCTGTCTGAGCGACATCCCGCTCTACTGCGATGACGGGGATCCGACGACCACGGACGAATGCCATCCCTTCTTTGGCTGCCGGAACACGCCGAACAGCGCCGCCGCGGGAGGGGGCGGAGGCGGCGACGACGGAGGGACTGCAGTAGGCGTGGGCAGCGGCGGCGCAGTGGGTGGCGGCGGCGCAGGCGGCGGTGGCGCGGGCGGCAGCGGCGCGAGCGGCGGCGGCGACGCCGGAGGACCGGCCGAGGGCGCTGGAGGCAGGGGCGACGGCGCCGGCGGCGATTGCTCCACCGATGCCGGCGGGCCGGGCGGCACAGGGGTTGGCGGTGGCCGAGATGCGGCGGGTGGGGGTGGGGAAGGGGGAGGGGGCCAATCCGAGGGAGGAGCGGCCCCGGTCCACTGCTGCTGTTGTTTGAGCATCAGCTGCGCGTATGCCGTCATCGGCGGCGAGACCGGGCACGCGTCAGGAGCGGCCCGCGCGCTCGCGCTGTGCGGCGTCTTCGTGGCGCTCGGCAGCGCGCGCCGCGCCCGCCGCCGTCGCCGCTGACGGCGGCGCCCGCGCGCCCTGCGATCACCTGTAGACGAAGACCCCCTTCAGATCCTCGGTCTGCGAGATGGGCGTGCCGTCCTTCTTCGAGGTGGTCCTGAACTGGTAGATCATCCCCGGGATCAGCGCGGGACCGTCGTACTCGACAGAGACGTTCTCGCTCCCCGACACCCTGGGCACCTCCAGGTCCTCCCAGATCTTGGCGCCGAGCGCGTCGAACAACCGCACCTCGTACAGATCTTCGCTGGAGTCGTCCTCGAAGACGAACGTCGGTGTCCCGCTCACCTCCTCCATCGTGCTCGCGCCGGGCGAGACCACGGCGAGCGCGCCCGTCACCTTGAACGACTCCGCGACGGGCAGATCCTGGCCGGAGACCGTGATGCGCACGATCTCGGTCCCGCCAATCGACGTGTCAGGATCCCGCACGAGCGCGTCGTCCTCGAAGGCGGCGAGGACCACGTAATCGCCGTCGGGCACCCCGGCGATCGAGAAGTCGCCGGTGATGTTGCCTTGCCGGAGCCCTCGCGGGGTCTCGCCGCGCGCGGTCGCCTCGTCAAAGGTATCGGCCACGACGAGGATGACCGAGGTCGCGCTCCCCCCTGGAGCATTCACGATCTCGACCTTGCCGCTCACCACCGCCGTGGCGTCTCCGGTCGCGTGAAGATCCACGCCCGTCGTCTCCTTGCCGGCGCTGACCGTCGCGCTCGCCGTGTCGAGCGCGAGATCGGCGGCGTAACCTTTCACCGTGACGTCGCCCGCAGCCACGTTGTAGATGGTGTAGCTGCCGTCGAGATCGGCCGCGCCGGTGGCGCCGCCCGCGACCAGCAGCGTCCCGCCGGGCTGGTCGGCGTGGACGACCCCGGAGATGGAACCGAGCCCCTCGCTGTCCGAGAGCGGCAACAGCGAGATCTCCGTCGCCGCCGACTCGATCGCGGGCGGTTTGCCCGCCGCGGTCGAGAGGTCGATGGGCAGCGCGACCCGCGGCGCCTTCGGAAACGTCTCGTACGCCTGCGCGTCGGCGCGCAGCGTGATGTTGGCCTCGACCGGAGCGCCGCTCGCGTCGCGCCGCGCGGGCACGACGAGCTCATAGGTGCCGTCGGCCCCCGTGATCGCCACCCGGGAGATCACCGCGTCGCTCGGGTCCCGGGCGAGCACGCGCGCGCCCGCGATGGCCTTGTCGTCGAGCGAGTCGTAGACGCGCCCCCTCAGGGTCACCGGCTCGAAGCAAGCGGGCTCGGCGCCCTCCACCTCCTCGCACACCTGCGGGGCGGCGCACCCTGTCTGCGCGGCCACCGAGCAGCTCTGCGGCTGACCCTCGTCGTCGCCGCCGCACCCCATCCCCATCAAGGCGCACAGCATCCCAACAGACATCGAGCGCATCACCATCGATTCGTCTCCTTTCAAATCACGTCTCGTCGCTGCAGGCTCAGCTTCTCAGCTCGTGAGCGGCCAGCGCCGCGGCCTGCGATCCTGTCGCCGCTCCGAGCAGGGACAGTGAATCACGCAGGCGCGGCGGGCACCGAGCAGGGGGAACACATCCCTCCGGTTCTTCTGTGTCTTTCGTGGTTCAATCCCTGCCCTCGAATCCAGGGAGAACCCGGGCAAGCGTAGGGGCTAGTTCAAGATGACCTGGCAGCAGCCGGTGATGCAGTAGTAGCCTGCGGCACAAGGCTCCTGGCCGGAGAGCCCGCACGGCTGGACCCCCGCCGCGCACTGGCCTTGGGGCTCGCCGGTGGGCCCGCCGCCGCTGCCGGTGGCGTCGCCGCCGCCGCCTGTCGCGGCTCCGCCTCCAGCACCGCCGCCGCCCCCTGCGCCGGTGCCGGACTCGAAGCAGTCGTCTGGCAGCGTGTCCTTGCCCAGGCAGAGCTCGCAGCGGCCGCACTCGTTCAGGCAAGCATCCACGGGCGTGCACGGCTCGCAGCGGGTCGGGTCGGACTCGTGGCCGCGCGAGCAGGAGCCCTCACCGGTGCCATCGGCGTCGGAGCCGAGCCAGACGTACTTGCCGCCGCCCGCCGGCAGCTCGCAGCAGCCGAAGCAGTCGCAGCCGTTCGGCGTGAGCGGACCGCAGGTCGTATGGCACAGTTCGGACTGCTCGCGGTTGAGATCGCTGCAGCTCTTGCCATCGGCGCCCGGCGTCGAGGCCCCGCTGTCATAGGCGCACATCGTCCCGTTGTTGGACTCCGGGTGAAACCCGGGCGCGACCGCGTGCTCATCGCACTTGTGGTTCCAGTGGCAATCGTCGTTGCCGGAGCCGGAGTCTTGGTCGAAATAGCAGTCGACGGTGCACGCCGGCCCCGCCTGGCCGGGGATCCCGCCGTAGTAGCTGCTCTCGGTGTTGTCGCACGGGCCGAGGCAGTCCGGATCCTGGGCGTCGAGGAGCCCATCGTCGTCGTTGTCGACGAGATCCCCGCACGCGTACGTCTTGCCCTGGCACTCCACGATGCTCGTCGGGGTCGCCATGCCTCCGCCCGCAGCGCCGGTGCCGGCCCCTCCGCCGCTCGCGCTGCCGCCGCCGCTCGCGCTGCCGCCGCCGCTCGCGCTGCCGCCGCCGCTCGCGCTGCCGCCGCCGCTCGCGGTGTCGCCTCCCCCCGCGCCGCCGGACGGGGCGGCGCCGTCAACGGTGCTGTCGCTACAGCCGGCGCTGAGGGTGAGTCCAGACAGGGCGGTCACCAACGAGAGAGAGAGAGAGAGAGCTAGGCGCATGGTGTCTCCAGAGGTGGCTCAGGCGCTCCCGTCCGCAGCGCGCGCTGCGGAGCGGGACTACCGGCGCGTTCATCCGGAGCAGTTCCGCCGCGGTCAGGTCACGGCTCAGAAAAATGACCCGTCGCGAAAAAAACGCGGAGCCATCGCGACACCTGCGTGTGGCCGTGGGGTGATAACCCACGTTGTGCTCGCAGTTGTCTCTTCTCTTCCGGGGGGCAACCGAGCGGGCACGCTCGTCGATCTCATGAGGTCGCGTGGCCGCTGCGCGTCAGCGCCGCGCGCAGCGGCGATCACCCCGCGTGATCGCGCCGCCTTCGGGCGCCCAGGCCCAGCGCGCCCGCGAGGAGCGCCACGAGGCCGACGAGCGCGCCGCCGCGCTCGCCTCGCTGCATCGTGCAGACCAGCCCGGACGAGACCTCCGGCTCCGTGGACCCGCCGCCGCTGCTGCCCGCACCGCCGCTGTCGTCGCAGGCGTCGCCGACCCCGTCGGCGTCGCCATCCCCCTGATCCGCGTTGGCCGCGAGCGGGCAGTTGTCGTCGCCGTCCGGGACGCCGTCGTTGTCGTCGTCCGCGTCATCGACGTCGCAGGCGTCGCCTTGATAGTCCTCGTCGTTGTCTGCCTGATCCGCGTTGGGGACGGAGGCGCAGTTGTCCTGCTCGTCCGGGACGCCGTCGTTGTCGTCGTCTTCTTCGCAGGCGTCGCCCTGACCGTCGCCGTCGCTGTCGGCCTGATCGGGGTTGTACTCCTCGTCGCAGTTGTCCGCCGCGTCGCTCAGGCCATCTCCGTCCAGGTCCTCGCAAGCGTTGCCCACGCCGTTGTCGTCGGCGTCCGTCTGATCGGGGTTCGGCACGTGCGGGCAGTTGTCCGTCTCGTCCGGTATGCCGTCGCGGTCGCCGTCGACGTCGGCCCCGAGGTCGCAGGCGTCGCCGCGGCCGTCGCCGTCGCCGTCGGCCTGATCCTGGTTGGGCACGTGCGGGCAGTCGTCCTCTGCGTCCACGACGCCGTCGTTGTCGTCGTCGTCCTCGCAGGCATCGCCGGTGCCGTCGTCGTCCGTATCTTCCTGGAACAGATTGGACACGACAGCGCAGTTGTCCTCCACGTCGACCACGCCGTCGTCGTCGCTGTCGGGATCGCAGGCGTCCCCGAGGCTGTCCCCGTCCGCGTTCTCCTGGCCAGGGTTCTGATCTACAGGGCAGTTGTCCTCTGCGTTGCGCAGCCCGTCGCCGTCGGTGTCGATGTCGGGCTCGCAGAAGTCGCCGATGCCGTTGCCGTCGCCGTCCTCCTGGTTCGGATTGCGCGTGGCAGGGCAGTTGTCGCAGAGATCGCCGATCTTGTCGTCGTCTCTGTCCTGCTGGAGCGAGTTCGGGACGTCGCGGCAGTTGTCGACGTCGTTGTCGATGCCGTCGCCGTCGTCGTCACCGGCCTCGCAAACGTCGCCGGTGCCGTTTCCATCGGAGTCCAGCTGATCGGCGTTCGCCGTGAAAGGACAGTTGTCGTCGGCATCCAGGACACCGTCGTTGTCGTCATCGTCGTCGCAGGCGTCGCCGGTGCCGTCCGCCTCCGCATCCGACTGGTCCGGGTTCATCCCGACAGGACAGTTGTCGCACGCGTCGCCGACGCCGTCGGAGTCCGAATCCCGCTGATCCTGGTTGAGAACGGACTGGCAGTCGTCGCACGCATCGCCGACCGCATCGCCGTCGGCATCCGCTTGGTCCGGATTCTGGGTCTGCACGCAGTTGTCCGCTGAATCCACGACCCCATCCAGATCGGTATCGGGGTCCTCCGCCCACCCCGCGGCCGGCAGGATCAGCCCGAACAGGCCCGCCACGATCCCCACCGAGAACCGTCGCCCGCGCGACCGCACGCCCCTCGTCCCCGCACGTTTCATCGCGCCTCCGTCCTTCATGGCCTTCATGGCGACAGCTTGGTCACGAACACATCCGTGCCCTCGCCTCCCTCGATCCGCTTTTCCCCGAACGTCACCTTCCCGGTGAACGCGCCGGTCACGTAGACCTGCCTGTCGCGGTCGATGGCCACGCCCGTCGCCCGGTCCGCGCCGGCGCTGCCGAAGCGGTGGCTCCACCGGTAGCCGCCCTCCGGATCGAGCTTGGCCACGAACACGTCGTCGTCCCCCGCGCTCGTCACCGACCCGTCCGCCAGCGTCGTGTCTCCGCGGAACCCCCCCGCGACGACCACGTCCCCCGCGCCGTCGACGAGGAGCTGTCCCAGCGACGCGCCGTCCTCGCCGATCACCCGGCTATAGATGTGCTCGCCCGTCGGATCGAGCTTGGCCACGAACACCGCCTGGTGCTCTCCGGCCGTCCGAGGGCCCCCGCCGAGATCGATCGTCGCGCCGAACTCCCCGCCCACGATCACGTTGCCCGCCCCGTCCACCGCGACCGCCTTGGCCCGCTGCGGCCCCGCGTCGCCGAAGCGCTTGCTCCAGCGGTGCTCGCCGAGCGCGTTGAAGCTCGCCACGAACACATCGAAATCCCCGGCGCTCTCCAGCGGCTCGCCGCCCAGATCGAGCGTGCCGGCGAAATCTCCGATCACGATCGCGTTGTTGCGCGCGTCCATCGCCACGGCGCGGGCCTGCTGATCGAAGCCGTCGCCGAAGCGCTTGCTCCAGAGCAGCACGCCGTCGTTGTTGAAGCTCGCCAGGAACACGTCGCTGCCCCCGGCGCTCTCGAGCCGGTCCTTGCCGACGTGCAGCGCGCCCGAGAAGCGGCCGGCCACGACGAGGAGCCCCGCCGCCGTCGCCGCCACGCTCGTCGCCGCCTGGAAGCCGATGCCCCCGAGCGGCTGCAGCCACAGCTCCTTCCCCTCCGCGTCGAGCCTCGCGACGTAGCCGTCTCGCCCGCCGGCGCTCGTCCGCGGCTCGCCGCCGAACTCCAGCGTGCCGGAGAACTCCCCCGCGACCAGGAGGCCCTCGTTCCCGTCCGGCGCGAGCGCGTTCACCGTCTGCGGATCGAACGCACCGAAGCGTTTCAGCCCGAGCCCCGACCCGTCGCTCGCCGCGAGCCGCGCCCAGAAGACGTTCTCCTCGCCGATCGGGGTCACGCTCTCGTCGTCGAGGGCCACGTCCTCCGCCTTCGTGAGCCTGCCAACGAGCGCCGCGGTGCGGTCGTCGAAGACGGCCACGCTCGTCCCTGCACGCTCCCCGTCGCCCCCGAGCGCGCGCGCCCACTGCACCTCGCCGCCCGACCGCGGCGCGCCACCGCCGCCTTCGCCGCCGGCCCCCACAGGGGTCGACAGGCTGAGTTCGGGAGCGCAGCCGAGCACCGCAGCGCCGAGCGCCGCAGCGCCGACCATCACGACGCCAAGCGTCGCGCCGGCTGTCGCCGAGTACAACCGCCGCACCCTCATCAGAACACCCCCTGCCACATGACGCCCTGCGCCGTGGGCGTTGCGATCGGCACGAGCGACGACGCCTGCTCGCCGCCCGCCCTGGGCCGCAGGAGGATGCCGCCCAGCGCCGCGCCCACGCCGGCGAGGCCGACCGCGCCGAGCGTCACCGACAGCCCCAGGCTGCGGTTCCACCGCGCCCGGAGCGCCTCCATGCTCTCGAAGTCGTGGACGCCCCGATCGCACACGGACCCGGGGCACTCGTCCTCGACCCGAGCCCGCGCGGCCAGGTGGTCGGCAGCGAACACCGCGCTGCCCGCGATCGCCGCGAGCCCCACGCCGCCCGCCGTCCACGCCCACAGCGGAACGGGCGCGCGGGGCTCCGCCGGCGCGTCCGCGGGCGGCTGCTGCGCTCCGCCCACGTTTGCGCCCATGCTCCCACCTGCGGCTGCGCTTGCTTGCGGCTCGGTCGAGCGCCCCGGCACGAGGTGGATGCGGACCTCCACCGGCGCGCGCTCCGCCTGCTTCAGCGTGACCTCGCGCCGCGCCGTCTGGAAGCCGGGCGCCGTCACCACCACCTCGTGGCGACCGGGGTTGAGCTTGCGCGGGTAGGGGAGCGCCGCTCGGGGGATCGGCTGGCCGTCCACGCGCGCCTCGATCTGGTCCAGCGCCGCGCCCTCGACCCGGAGCTGGAGCGACGGGATGCGCGCCTCGAGCTGCTCGACCATCGCCGCGGCGGCCGCCCGCGCCTGCGTGAACACCGGCGGCTCGTCGCTCCCGAGGGGCAGGTGGACGACCTCGTAGGCCGTCTCCCGGGCCTCGATCAGGCGACCGAGCGCCTCGTCGGCGCGCGCGAGATCGAGCCCCGTCGTGGGGGCGCGCACGAGCGCGTGGGCCGCCTGGAAATCCTCGCGGGCGCCGGCGACGTCCCCCGCGTCGCGCTTCTTGCGCCCCTCGATGAGGAGCGTCCGCGCAGTCTGACGATCGGCCGCCGAGGGCTCGGCCCGCGCCGGAAGCGCCCCGGCGACCGAGAGGACAGCCAGGGCTATGCCTGCGGCGCGGGAGGCACGGGGGCGCAACAATTTCATCTCATCACCAAGCCGCCCGGGACTGTCCCGGACTACTCGATCATGATCGCACGCCGCTCGCGCGGGGGTCAACTACGCCGGCGCGCGCGCATCGTGCTCATGAGGCCATGGCGCGCGCATCGCGTAGGGCGTCGATCGTGTTGATCACGTCGATCACGTCGATCACGTCGATCCACGTCCATTGCGCTCATCGGTTGTTGGCGCTCGCGACTCGCTCCGTTCACGTGGCCGAGCGACTCTGGGGCAGGGGCACGACCGCAGGCTGGTCGGCGACCCGCTCCCGCTCCCTCGGAGGCGAGACCGAGCCTCCGGCGCTGAGAGGCGCCTCGCTCGGCGCGATCGGCGTGAGATCGGCCGTCGCCGGGCCTCGGAGGACGCGGCCCATGGCGTCGAAGCGGGCGCCGTGACAGCGGCAGTCCCAGCTGCGCTCCGCGGAGTTCCACGAGACCACGCCGCCGAGGTGGGTACACATGGCCGACATCTCGTGGATCTGCCCTTGCGGATCGCGGTAGACGGCGAGCTTCTTCAGGCCCCTGCGCACGACGGCGCCTGCGCCGGGCGCGATCTGCGCCACGTCAGGAACATCGCCCTTGCCGAGCCATGAGGCGTACTGGCACGCGACATTGAGGTTCTCCTTCGCGTACTCGGAGACGGCGGCCAGGCTCAGGTTGACGCGGGTGGGATCGAAGAGCGACGCCATCCGGCTCTCGCGGCCCTGCACGAGGTCCGAGATCACGAGGCCTGCGATCGTCCCGTGCGTCATGCCGTTGCCACAGTCGCCCGTGGAGATGAAGATCCTCGATCCCTTCTTGATGCGACCGATGTACGCGAGGCCGTCGACCGTCTCCATCACCTCGCCGGACCAGCGGTGCAGCACCTCGCCGGCCTGCGTGAAGCGCTCTCTCGCCCATGCCTCGAGCCGCGCGTGGCGCTGGTCCGCGTCGCTGGCCTGTCCGGTCTTGTGGTCCTCTCCTCCCACGAGGAGCACCTCGTCCGGGCCGTCTGCGCCGTTGATGTTGGCGAGGCGGACGTAATGGAACGGTTCGGCCGTGTCCCAGTAGAGCCCCGGTGGGATGGCGCCCCGCGGGATGCGCAGGCCGACGACGTAGGTCCGGTAGCCGGCTTGCTTCAGGTGCACGGAGAAGCGCGGAATGAACGGGGAGTTCGTGGCGAGCACGGCCTCGCCGGCGATCACCCGGTGCCCGCGCGCCGTCTTGACGACCACCCCGTGAGGCACGGCGTCCTCGTCGACGTCGACCACGTGCGCGAGCGTGTAGAGCCTGCCGCCGTCGCGCTCGATCGCCCGCGCCAGCCCCGCGAGGTACCTGCGGATATGAAACTGCGCCTGATCGGGGAAACGGACCGCGGGCCCCGTATCGAAATCGAGCAGCGGCGCGCGGTCGACGTAATGGGTCGAGCCGAGCCCGGCGCGGTGCGCGGCCTCGATCTCGTCCCGGAGGGTGGCCGGGGGCGACCCCGGGGCTGTGAAGAGATAGCCATGGACGCGCCGGAAGTCGCAGTCGATCTTCTCTTCCGCGACGATCCGCTCGATCGTCTCGATGGCCGCCGTGTGGCTCCTTGCGGCGAGGCGCAGGCGGCTCTTGCTGTGGAGCTTCGCGAGCGAGGCCCAGCGCCGGTCGAGCGCGTGCGTGATGTGCGCGGTGGTGAGCCCTGACTCGCCTCCGCCGATGGCGCCGTTGTCGAGGACGACGACGCGCTTTCCGGCCTTCGCGAGGAGATACGCCGTCGTCAGGCCGGCGATCCCCGCGCCAACGACGCACACGTCCGCCTCGTGGTCGGTCGCGAGGGGGGTCATCGGAGGGATGACGGCGTGGGTCCAGGCGGTGTTCTTATCGTAGGCTCGCTCCGTCATAGGCGCTCCGCGTCTGGGCGCCGAGCGCTTTGGCTCGGCGCTTCGTCTCGGTGATGGGTCATGGGGTCTGCCGCCCGGGAGGCGTGATGATCCGCCGCGCCAGACGCCCCGGATGCGGCCTCCATGGCCGCCGCGCCGCCGGCGCGCGCGGGGGGACGCGCGCCGGCGGCGCTCTTCGTTCGCGCGCGAATGCGCGCTCGGGCGAGGTCGTCAGACCCCTCCCGCGGGTTGGCGGAGAGGTCGTTGAAGCGAGCGGGCGACAGGCGGGGGAGCGGCCGAGCGCCGTCCCGACGCTTGCCCGCGCGGCGCTTGTCGCCGCTGCACGCGAAGGGAGCGAGCGTGACGAGCGTAGAGAGAGTCGTGGCGCTCCTGAGCCAAGCCACCCACATCACTCGCGGGACGATGCAGATCGCGTACCGCGCCCACCGCCGCCCGGCGCGGCTTGTATGTTGGACGTGCCGCGGGGCTCACGGTGAGGCATTCTGCCACGATGAGGCAAACCTGCGACGCGCGCGGCGCGCGTCCGAGGCGATCGCGGGCCGCATGCAAGAGAACGGTTGGTCAGCGGGGAGCGCCGTTCAGGCGAGGCGCGCCGTCCAGGCGGGACACGCCGTTCCGGCGGATCCAGGGGTAGCCGATCGTTGCCACGAATTCGCCGCGACAGCTGCTTGATTCAATCCGCGCGCACGCGTACTTGACGTCCACGACACAGCAGATTGAGGACGTTCGACAGCCCACAGCGAGGGGTGCCGGATCGGCCTTGGCTCCACCGAGCGCCCGCGGCTCGGGCTCTTCGTCGAGACATGGAGGATGGATGAAAGCGCACCTGGTGACGAACGTGGCTCGGATTGCTCTTCTGACGAGCATGGGGCTCCCCCTGGGCTGCAACGGCTGCGACTCGGAGCCTGAGGACGGCGTCACCTCGTCTACGAGCGGCGTCGGAGGCGCCGGCGGGCATGGCGGCGAAGGCGGCGCCGGCGGCGTCGCCGGGCAGGGCGGGGCCGGAGGCGGCGGCGGGCAAGGCGGTGAAGGGGGGGCTGGGGGACAAGGCGGGGTCGGAGGCGCCGGCGGCAGCGGTGGAGTCGGAGGCGCCGGCGGTAGCGATGGAGTCGGAGGCGCCGGGGGGCAAGGTGGCGAAACGGGCGCCGGTGCATCAGGTGGAGTGGGGGGCGCAGGCGGCGACGGCGGCGCGGGCGGCAGCGGCGGCGGCGAGCCTCCGGCGTTCCTCGGAGATGCCCTGTGGGGGCTCGGCGCCGGCGAGGCGAAGAACGAGCGAATCGAGGCGATCGCGGCAGATCTGCACGATAACGTCGTCCTGGTCGGCGGCTTCGAGACGGCGATCAACTTCGGTGGCGAGGCGGACGCCCTCGTGAGCGACGGTGGTCTCGACCTCTTCGTCGTGAAGCTCGACGCGGCGGGAGGCCACGTCTGGAGCAGGCGTTTCGGGGGCAAGTCCGATCAGGTCGCGTTTGCGGTGGCCACGGATCCGAGCGGCAACGTCGTCGTCGCCGGGGAGTTCGAGGGGACCCTCAACTTCGGCGCGGACGCGAGCACGGAGCTCGTGAGCGCCGGCGGGAAGGACCTCTTCGTCGCCAAGCTCGACGCCGGCGGCAACCACCTCTTCAGCAAGCGCTTTGGCGGCGAGCTCGATCAGGGCGCCACGGCCGTGGCCGTCACCGAGGCGGGCGAGATCGTCGTCCTCGGCATGGTCGACGGCAGCATCAATTTCAGCGAGGCGCCCGGGACCGCGCTCGAGGGGAGCGGGGGTCCCAACGTCGTCGTGGCGAAGCTCGACGCCGGCGGCGGCCACCTCTGGAGCCGGCGGTTCGGCTCCGCGGAGAGCTGGCAGCGCTTCCGCAGCATCGCGGTCGGCGAGTCGGCCCTCTACGCGGCCGGCGCGTTCGGCGGAAGGCTCGAGATCGACGGCCACGTCGTGGAGAGCGCCGTCGACGGCTCGCGCGACGACGAGCCGATCTACAGCATCGATGGGCTCGTCCTGCGGTTCGATCTCGCGTCGGGCAGCCTCGTCTGGGGCCGGTCGCTGGGCGCCGCCGGCGAGCAGTTCGCCAAGTTCATCGGCCTCGGGCTCGATGGCCACCCGGTCGTCCTCGGCAACTACAGCGCTCCGTTCCGCGTCGGGCCCACGGCCATCGAGCGCGCCGCGGTCGGGGATTACGACCTCTACCTGGCCCGGCTCGACGCAGAGACCGGTGAGCTGCTCGCCGCCCGTGGGCTCCCGTCCGCGGGCGACGAGTTCGTCTGGGGCTTCTCGCAGGACCCCTGGGGCAACCACGTTCTGAGCGGTTACTTCACGGAGGCGCTCGAGCTCGGCGGGGCGCCCGTGGAGACCGTGCCGCCCGAGTCGGGCGATGCGTTCGTCGCGAAGCTCAGTCCGGACTTCTCCGAGGAGCTCTGGTCCGACGTCTACCGCGATGGGGTCTTCTGCTTCTCGACGGCCCAGGCCGTCACCGGAAGCGGGAACACCGTCGCCGCTGGCCTCTTCCACGGCGAGCGGCTCGAGCTCGGCGGCGGCCTCCCCGCCATCGAGCACAGCGCGTCTGTGGGCGATCGCAGCAACGGCGACGTCTTCCTCGTCACCCTGTCGCCGTGACGGACGATCGGGCGCGCGGACACCCCCGCGCGCCCGATCACCGGCGGCGATGTGCCGCGGCGCTGCTCAGTTCGTCTCGTGGCGCGGCTGGGCGGCGTCGGCACGTGCGGCGCTGCCGCCCTGCTCGCCCTCGCGCGCGCTCTCCCCCGGCGCGTCGCTCTGTCCGTCGCCGCGCGACTCGCCGCCCTTGCGGCCGATCTGCGCCATGTGTCCGCGGTTCTGGCTCACGGCCGCGCCGCCCTTGCGGCCGATCGCGGCCATGTGCTCGCGATTCTGGCTCACGCTCGCGCCGCCCTTGCGGCCGGCCGCGCGGGCCTCCTCGGAGCTGAACTCGTGGGCCGTGCCCTTCTCGTGCGCGGCCTTGCCGCCCATGCTCGCGATCGCGCGTTGCTGCTTCTGGTCCATCGCGGCGAACCCACGACTGCTGCTCTGACCGTGTTGCTGTGCCATGAGTCGTCTCCTTGGTGTCTGGGCGCATCGCTCCAGCGCCCTCACGGGGTGACCCAGGCGTGGTGCCCTGTGGGATCGTCGCTGAACGATGTCGGCTCCTCCGGGGGACTGCAACGTGAGTGCCATGAAGAGGGATCCATGGACACGCGACGTCGCCGGCGCGGATCCAGCGGGACTTCCGTGGATTCTCGTGAGCGCTCGGGAGCGTCCAGGGTGCGCTCCAGCAGGGTGAGGTGAGCGCGATCCTCCGGGCGCGCCCGGGGAAGGCGCGGTTTCTGCGCCGACGTGCGCAGCGCCGATGGTGTCGCGTTGCGTCCAGCGCCGCTCAGCCCGGCGAGCGCGGCGTTCCAGCGGACGCCCCGCCGCGCGGCAGACTGCCCCACCGGTCGTGAGCGCGCGGGCCATCGCGCCTCGTCCGCGCCGCGCGGTCGAAATCCACGGCGTCCTCTCGTGTGGACGACTCCAGCGCTCGCGACGTCGCCGACGTCACCGCCGCCGGGACGCCGCGACGATCGTGCTCCAGTGCCCAGCGTGCTTGACGGCGCGCGTTGTCGATCGCCATCGCGGATCCCCCGACCGGCGTTGTGGGCGCATCCGTCCCGCAGATCCAGGGGCGATGCCGTCGCGCAGATTCTGCGCCTCCGGGAGCCCGGCAGCCCAACCTGGGACGCGATAGTGTCGTCGTGACGCGTAGACCCTGCGCCGCTGCGTCGCTGCGTTCGCACGCGTGCGGTCCGCCGAGGCGGCGGTTGGGCTGTCGCGGGGCCGCCATGCCGGGGGCGTGGAGGCCCCCTACCGCTGTCAAGCGGCGCGAACCGGCCCGTCAAAAACTCGACGTCCGTGTGGCCCCCGAGTTGCTGCGCCTGTTGCCTCCCGGTCGCTGGAGCGTCACCGATGTCACGGTGACGCCACGCGCGAACACGTGATACAGAGCGGCCCGGCGTCATCAGCCCATGCGCACCATCCCATCCCTGGAACGTCCCCGAATGCAAGAGAGGCTCACAACGGACTGCGATGAGGTCGCCGGCTCCGGCGGGCTGGTCGACGTCGAGCCCGAAGGCGCGCTGTTAAAGGACGCTCTGCGCGGCCTGGTCGGCGTGTTCGCTCTCCACGACGCGATCCTCATCGGCTATCTCGCCTTGACGACGATCTTCCTGCTTGGCGCGCCGCCGACGGAGCTGCGAGCGCAGTGCATGAACCGCAATCTGGCGGGCATCGCCGCCCTGGTGTCCGTCTGCGTGCTCGTGCGCCGCGCGACGTTTCTGGCGCCCTTGCTGCGGAGCGTCCTTTACCGACTCTCGCTCGTCGGCGCCTTCCTCCTCAACTACCTGTCGCTCCGGACCCTCTTGCCGGCGGTCCGGAGCGATAGCGTCGACGCGGAGCTCCTCCACCTCGATCTCCTCCTCTTCCGCGTCGAGCCGGCGCTCTGGATGGAGCGCTTCAACACGCGCCCGATCGTGGAGTGGTTCTCCTTCTTCTATTTCAGCTACTTCTTGATCTGTTTCCTCTCGATGGTGCTGGCGGTATGGGTCGCCCGACCAGGCCGGGGGACGACGGAGTACGCGGTCGGCACCACGATCGTCTACTGTGTTGGCCAGCTCGGTTACATGGCCGTCCCTGCGTACGGCCCCATCCAGGCGCTGAGCCACCTCTATCAGGGGCCGCTGGACGGCGGCTTCTTCTGGGGCTGCGTGAGCAGCGTCGTGCAGGCCGGCGGCGCGATGAAGGACGTCTTTCCCTCCCTGCACACGGCCGCGCCGCTCTGGTTCGCCCTGTACACGTTCCACCGCGCCCGCACCGACCGGCGCCTCTTCTGGCTCGCCGTGGTGGCCGCGTTCTTCTCCATGAACATCATCGTCTCGACCATGCTCCTCCGCTGGCACTACGCGGTCGACGTCGTCGCCGGCGCCGTCCTGGCCGTGGGCACGGCGTGGCTCACGCCGCGGCTCGTCCGCTGGGAGGAGGGCCTCCGCGCCCGCATGGGTCAGCCGCAGCCGTGGAGCTTCCGGTAAGCGCGCCTCTCCGGCGCCGGCGCGCTCCAGTCCCGCGCGCCTCGGCGTCGGGGGAAGCTCATCTCAAGGAGCCGGCCTGGGCCTGAGCTCGGCACGAGCGCCCGCGGCCTGCTCGATCCTGGCGGCCGCTCAGGCGAGCGGTGCCTCCCACGCTTTCAGCGGAGCACCCCGCGGGAGCTCGTCGGCGCGGTCAGCCGCCGGCTGGAGCCGCCGAAGATCGGGTGACCGGGCGTGTACCCGAAGGTCACGCTCCGGAGCTCGATCCGGCCGCGCTCGAGCGTCGGGGCGACGGCCTCGGGGCGGTCGACGAGCTCGTGGGAGCGGACGATGGTGTTCACCCCGTTCGCGACGTTGCCGACGAACTCGAAGAACTCGAGGAAGCGGCGGCTGAGGTTGCGCGCCTCGTTGATGATGAGGAGCGACAGGCTCGTCGCCATGACGAACTCGGCGACGCCGATGTCGCCGCGCTCCCAGAGCCTGAGCGACTGGTAGAGCGTCCCCACCTTGAGCAGCGCGGCGGACGCGAACTGGAACCAGCGCACCCGCTCGGAGTACCAGTTCGATCTGCGCGCCGCGCGGAGCTCGTGCTTGAGCTGCTCGTCCAGGTACGCGCGCTCGAAGCCGAACCGGGCGAAGAGCCGCGCGCTCGTGAGGTTCGTGACGGAGTCGACGAGCTTGCCTGTTGTCTCGCTCCGCGCGGACGCGGCGCGCACCGCGTGGGGCTGACACCGGGTCGCGAGCCAGTAGGAGACGCCGACGAACAGCGCCGCCCAGGCCGAGACGACCGCGGCGAGCGCCGGGTGAGCGCTGTAGAGCAGCCCGATCGAGACCGAGAAGACGATGGCGATGGGCCAGAAGTCGAAGAGGATGGCCCACAGGGTCTGCGAGACCCCCATCGACGTCTCGCTGATCCGGTGGGCGAGCGCCCCGGCGAAGTTGTTGCTGAAGTAACGATGGGAGTGGTGCTGGAGGTACGCGTACAGATTGCGGGTCACGTTCTGGCGCTGCCACGGCCCGACGAGGATCTGGCAGAGGCCGGCGATCCGGCTGAACAGGAACTCGCCGGCGATGAGCGCGACGAACAGCGCCAGCGCGTCGCGCAGCCGCCCGCTCAGCGCGGCGCGGCCAGCGCCCGACGCCTGCGTCACCCCCTGGGTGGTGATCGGCTGCTGCGGCGCACGCAGGGGGGTCGTGTGCTCGAGCGATCCGGATCCACGCGCGGGCCCCCCGTGGAAGTTCAAGGGGGGTTGCCGCTCGGCCCTTGCGTGGTCGGCGATCTCCACTAAGCGCTTCAGGATGAGCTGTTCTCTGCCTCGAGCAGCCGCGAGCGTGATGCGAGAAGGGATGAAACAGCGGTCGAGCGAGGAGCGCGCAGAAGGGCGCGACTTCATCGAATGCCTGGAAGACCTCGCGATCGTGCGACCTGTGGACGACTCCGAAGAACATCTCCTCTGGGACACCGAGCTCCTGAAGCAGGAGCTCGCCCGCGCGAGCCCTGGCCGCGAGTCGGGGCTGATGCGGCTCCTCGCGGCGCGGGTCGCGATGAACAGCTCTTTCCAGTTCTTCGGCCTCCTCGACGCCCACGGCACGAGCTGGGAGTCGAACCACACCTCGACCAGCGGCGCCGGCGTGGAGCGGAGGGAGGTGCACGGCGTGCCCTTCTGGGAGTGCCGCTGGTGGCAGGGCTCGCCGGAGATCCAGGAGCGCCTGAAGGACGCTGTTCGGCGCGCGGCGCGCGGCGAGTTCGTCAGGTACGACGTGGAGGTCCTCGGGGGGAACGAAGGTGAGAAGCGCATCACGATCGATTTCAACCTGAACCCCGTGAAGGATCGGCAGGGCAAGGTCGTCTTCATGATCGCCGAGGGGCGGGACGTCACCGAGCAGCGGCGGCTCGAGCGCGAGGTCGCGCAGCACCGGGACGAGCTCGCGACGCTCGACCGCCTCAAGACGGAGTTCGTGGCCAACGTGAGCCACGAGTTCCGCACCCCGCTCACCCTTATCCTCGGGCGCGTCGAGGACGCGCTGTCGAGCCCGGCGGGGTCTCTCGGGGGCGACGGCCTCGCCGCGGCCCACCGGAGCACGCTCCGGCTCCTCCGGCTCGTGAACACGCTGCTCGATTTCTCCCGCATCGAGGCGGGGAGGCTCCAGACGTCGTTCGCGCCCACCGATCTCGCGCGGCTCACGGCGGAGCTCGCGAGCTCCTTCCGCTCGCTGATCGAGGGCGCGGGGCTGTCGCTCGTCGTGGACTGCCCGCCGCTGCCCGAGCCCGTCTACGTCGACGCGGCGCAATGGGAGAAGGTCGTCATGAACCTCCTCTCGAACGCCTTCAAGTTCACGTTCGAGGGGGAGATCGCGGTCTCGCTGCGCGCTCACCCGGACCACGTCGAGCTGACGGTGCGCGACACAGGCACCGGGATCCCCTCGGAGGAGCTCCCGCGCATCTTCGAGCGGTTCCACCGCGTGCACGGCGCGCGCAGCCGGAGCATCGAGGGCACCGGGATCGGGCTCTCCCTCGTCCAGGAGCTCGTCAAGGCGCACGGGGGCTCGCTGCGCGCCTCGAGCGCGGTGGGGCAGGGGAGCGCGTTCACCGTGGCGATCCCGAGGGGCCGCGCGCACCTCTCGCCGGAGCGCGTGGTCGCCGCCGGGGAGCCGGCGCCCTCGGCGGCGAGCGCGAGCCTCCACGTGCTCGAGGCGTCCCAGTGGTCTTCACCCCAGTCACCCGGGCGCGAAGGAGCGGCGCCCTCGGGCCCGGAGCCGCGCGCCGACGCCGCGCCCGCGCAGGTCGCCCCGGGCGGCGGAGAGGGCCGGATCCTCGTCGCCGACGACAACGCGGACATGCGCGAGTACCTCGTCCACCTGCTCACGCCGAGGTGGAGCGTGGAGGCGGCCTCGGACGGGCGGGCGGCCCTCGAGGCCGCGCTCGCGCGCCCGCCCGACCTCGTTGTGAGCGACGTGATGATGCCCGAGCTCGACGGCGTCGCGCTCCTCCGGGAGCTCCGCGCGGATCCGAGGACGAGCAGCGTCCCCGTGGTGCTCGTGTCCGCCCGGGCGGGGGAGGACGCCGTCGTCGAGGGCCTCGACACGGGGGCGGACGATTACCTGGTGAAGCCGTTCTCGCCGCGCGAGCTCCTCGCCCGCGTCCGGACGCAGATCGAGATGGCGCGGATGCGGCGGCGCGCGGTCGAGGCCGCGGAGCGGGAGCGCGCGCAGGAGCTGCCCCGCTTCCTGGACGCGGCGAGCGTGGTGCTGGCCGAGTCTCTCGACTATTCCACGACGCTCGCGCGGGTGGCGCAGCTCGCGGTGCCTGTCCTCGCCGACTTCTGCGTCGTCGACGCGCTCGACGAGGAGGACGGCGCCTTCCGGCGGGTCGGCGTGGCGCACTCGGACCCTTCGCTCGCCTCCGTGGCCGAGGAGGCGAAGCGCTTCGCGCCCAAGCTCGACGGCAACCCGGAGCACCCGCCGACCAAGGTGCTCCTCGAGCAGAGGTCGGTGCTCGTCGAGCACTTCACGGACGAGCAGATGCGCGCCATCGCGCAGAACGAGGAGCACCTCCGGGTGATACGGGCCATCGGGGCGCACTCGTTCATGTGCGTCCCGCTGGCGCGGCGCGGGCGGCTCTTCGGGACGCTGACCTTCATGGTCGTGCGATCCGAGCGCCGGTACAGCCAGGCGGACCTCGCGGCGGCGGAGGAGCTCGGGCGCCGCTGCGCGCTCGCGGTGGACAACGCGCGCCTGTACAGGGACGCGCAGAGCGCGATCGCGCTGCGGGACGAGTTCCTCTCGATCGCCTCCCACGAGCTGAAGACGCCGCTCACCCCGCTCGCGCTGCAGATCCAGACCCTGATGCGCCGCGCGCCCGAGCTGTGCCCCGACAGGGAGCGCCTCCCGTGGCTCATGGACAGGCTCGGGCTCGTTCGCCGGCAGAGCGAGCGGCTCAGGCGGCTCGTCGAGAACCTCCTCGACATCTCCCGCATCTCCGCGGGGCGCCTCGCCCTGGAGCTCGATCAGGTCCGGCTGTCGGACATCGTCCGGCAGGTGGTGTCTCGCTTCCAGGAGGGCGGCGAGATCGCGGAGGCGGGCTCGCGGGTCACCGTGAGCGCGGCGGACGACGCCGCAGGGAGCTGGGATCGTGTGCGGCTCGAGCAGGTCGTCGAGAACCTCGTCTCGAACGCGCTCAAGTATGGTCAGGGAAACCCGATAGAGATCACCGTCGCCTCGACGGGCTCGATGGCCACGCTGACGATCGCGGACCACGGCATCGGGATCGCGCAGGAGCACATCGGCCGGATCTTCGGGCGGTTCGAGCGCGCCGTGTCGGCGCGGCACTATGGCGGCCTGGGCATGGGGCTCTACATCACGATGCAGGTGGTCGAAGCGCTGGAGGGTTCGATCGAGGTGAGCTCGGTCCTGGGAGAGGGCTCGACCTTCAAGGTGACCCTGCCGCTCGCCGGCCCTCGGGCCTCGGGCCGGCAGGGTCTGCCGGGATTCGAGGGCGCCTGAGGCGCCCGGCGCGAGGGGGCCCCGCGGGCCGGCCCGAGGTCGTGGCGCCCTGGTCGCTGTCACCCTGCGAAGGGAGCGAGTGCGCATGACGACGAGCCGTCCCAGCAAGCGCATCCTGATCGTCGATGACGACGCCGCGATCCGCCGGACGTTGAGCGAGCTCCTGGAAGAGGAGGGGTATGCGGTCGCCTGCGCCGCGAACGGGCGCGAGGCCCTCGCATGCCTGCGGGACGACCCCTCGTCCATCGCGCTCGTCCTGCTCGACCTGATGATGCCGGTCATGGATGGGTTCCAGTTTCGCGCCGAGCAGAAGCGCGACCCGACGCTCGCCGCCACGCCCACCGTGGTGATGACCGCGCGCGGCGCGACGGAGCGCGCCGGCATCGACGCGGACGCGATCCTCAGCAAGCCGTTCGACGTGCTGAAACTGATGGACACCATCGAGCGGAGCTGCCGGAGGGGGTGAGCCGGCGGCGCGCCGAGCCGATCGTGCGAGCGGCGCGATGGCGCGATCGCGCGCCGCAGGCGGCCTAGGAGCCCGCCCTCGTGCCACACATGGTCGTGAGCACCGCGAGCAGCTCCGCCGGCTCGATGGGCTTCGGGACATGGGTGTTGAACCCTGCCCGCAATGCGCGCATGCGATCTTCCGTGCGCGCATAGGCGGTGAGCGCGATCGCCGGGGTCCGTCCCCCGCTCGCCGCCGGGAGCGCGCGGATCTTGCGGATCAGCACGTAGCCGTCCTCGCCGGGCATCGCGACGTCGGACACGAGCACGTCGGGCTGCAGCGCCTTCACCGCGAGCAGCGCCTCGGCCGCGGACGACACGGCCGTCACGCGCGCGCCGCACTGCTCGAGCATCGTGACGAGGAGCTCGCGCGTGTCGTCCTCGTCCTCGACAACGAGCACGTTCAGCGCCGCGAGCTCCGGCGGGCGGTCGCTCCCGGAGGAGACGGACGGCAGCGGCGCCAGCCGGCGCCCCCGGTCGTGGCTCGGCGGCGCCGCGAGCGGCAGCTGGACGACGAACGTGGCGCCCCGACCCTCCCCGTCGCTCAGCGCGTGGGCCGTGCCGCCGTGCATCTCCACGAGGCTCTTCACGATCGTGAGCCCGAGGCCCAGGCCGCCGTGCTTGCGGGTCGTGCCGCTCTCGGCCTGCCGGAACTGCTCGAACACGTAAGGCAAGAACGCGGGCTCGATGCCCTGGCCGGTGTCGGACACGGTGATCTCGGCGGACCCGTCGGCGCGATCGAGCCGGATGCGCACCACGCCGCCCCGCGGCGTGAACTTCACCGCGTTGTTGAGCAGGTTCCAGACGACCTGCTGCAGCCGGCCCGCGTCGCCCGCGACGGCGCCCACGCCGGGCTCGAGGTGCGACTGGAGCCGCACCCCCTTGGCGTCGGCGGCCGGCCGCACGACCTCGAGGGCGGCGTCGATCACCGGCGCGAGCTCGATCGGATGGACGTCCAGCCGGAGCTTGCCGGCCATGATGCGCGAGATGTCGAGCAGATCGTCGATGAGCTGCGCCTGCGCCTGGGCGTTGCGCTCCACCGTCTCCAGCGCCTTGTCGCGGCGCTCCTCCGGGAGCTTGCCGGTGCGCAGCATCCGGACCCAGCCGAGGACCGCCGTGAGCGGCGTGCGGAGCTCGTGGCTCATCGTCGCCAGGAACTCGTCCTTCAGGTGGCTCGCGGCCTCGGCCTCCCGCCGGGCGGACTGCGCCGCGGCGAGCAGGTCTTGCCGCTCCTCCTCCGCGCGCTTTCGCGCCGTGATGTCGAAGAACGAGGAGACGACGCCGGCGACCGAGCCGTCCGCGCCGCGGAGCGGCTGCGCGTTCACCGAGAGCCACACGACCGAGCCGCCCTGCCGCTCCAGCCCGAGGAGGACGCCCGACTGGGGCGCGCCGGTCCGCAGCGCGATCTGCGAGGGGACCATCTCGAAAGGGAACGTCGAGCCGTCCTCGCGGACGAGCCGGCACGACGGGCCCAGCATCGTGGACCCGACGAGCTGGGCCATGGGCAGGCCCAGGATTCGCTCGGCGCTCGCGTTCGCGGTGCGGATGACGCCGCGCTCGTCCTGGAGCGTGATGCCCTCCTCGAGCGCGCTGATGATCACGCGATAGCGCTCCTCGCTGTCCCGGAGCGCCCGCTCCGCCTCGATCGCGTCGGTCTCGTCGCGGGTGATCAGCACGGCGCCCGCGGGCGAGCCGTCGGCGTGCCTGAGCGGCGACGCCGTCCCGGCGAGGGCGCGGATCGAGCCGTCCGGGCGCGTGACGAGCCAGCGCGCGTTCTCGACCTTCTCGCCCCGGAGCGCGCGGTGGAGCGGGTCCTCGTCGGGGCGCAGCGGCCGGCCGTCCAGCGCGAGCAGCCCGCGGGTCCGGAGCGCGTCGCGCGCGTCGCGCGCGTCGCTCGCGTACACCCCGTGCTGCCGCTGGGCCTCGCCGTTGCAGATGCGGAGCGCCCCGCGCGCGTCCGCGGCCATGATGCCGTCGCCGCTCTGCTCGATGAGCGCCTGCAGCAGATCGCGCTCCACCGCCGCGATCCGCTCGGCCCGCTCGGCCCGCTCGCGGAGCCGCTTCGAGCGAAGGAGCGCACCGACGCGCGCCGACAGCGCGGCCGCCGGGCAGGGCTTGACCACGTAGTCGTCGGCGCCCGCGGTGAGCCCCTCGACGAGGTCCTCCTCCTGCCCGGCCACGGTCAGGATGAGGATCGGGAGCCCGACCGTGGCGGCGCGCGACCGCAAGAGACTACAGATCTCGGTGCCGGACATGCCCGGCATCACCTGGTCGAGCACGAGGACATCCGGCCCATCGCCCCCCGCCACGCGCTCGAGCATCGCGGCGGCGTCCGTGAAGACATGAACCTCGTACCCTGGCGCGAGGGCGCGCGAGGCCATCTCGGCCTCCAGCAACGAATCGTCGAGGATCCACACCACCCCGCGCTGCGCGTGCTCGCTCGGCGGAGGCTCCATGCCCCCCTCCCGGACGCCTCGCCCCGCGGCCGGCGCCGGGCGCCGGGGCGGGCCGTTCGCATCGCGCGCGCCGTCGGCGAGCACGAAGTCCATCGTCATTGGCCGATTCATGGTTCTCCAGGAGCAGCAGGGGCCGTGAGGCATATCGCCACAGTGCGGCGCCTCTCGGGGCGGGACGGGGCGCGGAGACGTGTTGGTTCCGCAAGCATCTTTACCGCCCAGTCTCATCTGAGGGAGAGCCCCCGACGATGCAAGCCTAATACGATGAAAGGCGCCCTGTTGCCTCTTCTGCCTGTCTGCGTCGGTTGCTTCCGGTTGCAGCCGGTCGCGTCTGGTCGCGTCAGGTTGCTTCTGGTCATCGCGCCACGCATCGCCCAGCGCTCGCCGGGTTCCATCGACGTCTGTCATGGCGATGGCGTTCGCGTGCGCCGACGTTCGCTGGCACACTGGCGTTCCTCGACGCGCGGGCGGCGCCTGGCCGCCCGAGCGTGGCATCCGAAGCTCGGGACGTGTCCGACGGGATTTCCCTGATTCTGGCACGGACGCACAAGCGCGATTGACACCCCGCATTCGGAAAGGCTATTCCCTCGACCGAGCACCGCTGTGGCAGAGATCCTCGTCGTCGATGACAGCCGGGTGATGCGCGAGATGGTGGTGGCCTGCCTCCGGGCAGAGCAGCACGGGTTCGCGCACGCGGCGAGCGGGCTCGAGGCGATTGAGACGCTCTCGCTCAGGCCGTTCGATCTCGTGGTGCTCGACCTGAATATGCCCGACATCGGGGGACTCGAGGTGATCGAGTTCATCCGGGGTCAAGACAGGCTGCGGAGCCTGCCGATCCTGGTGGTGACGACCCGGGGTGATGAGGAGTCCCGCGCCCGCGCGCTCGCCGCGGGGGCGTCCGAGTTCATGACGAAGCCCTTCACTCCCGACGCCATCCTGGCCAGCGTGCGCGCGCTCCTGCAGGACAGCGTCGCCAGCGCCGGATGACCGGATGGGCGGCGCGCTCGATGTAAACGAGTTCGTGGCCGGCTACCTCGTCGAGGTGGAAGAGCACCTCTCGGCGTCGACGGCCAACCTCCTCGCCGCCGAGGCGGCCCTCCGCGGCGGCGAGTCGAGCCCCAAGGCGATCCGGGAGCTCTTCCGCGCTCTTCACACCATCAAGGGCCTCTCCGCCATGGTCGGCGTGGAGCCGATTGTGGATCTCGCCCACGCGATGGAGACCGTGCTCCGGGCGGCGGACCGGGCGGCCGGGAGCCTCTCCGCCGCGTCGATCGAGGTGCTGCTCCGCGGGCTCCGGTCCATCGAGGAGCGGGCGCGGGCCCTCGCCGAGGGCAAGCCGGTGCTGCCGGCGGCGCCAGAGCTCCTCGCCGCGCTCAACGCGCTCGATCTCGCCGCCGCGCCGTCGCCGCCCGTGCCGATCATCGGCGCCGATCCCGAGATCCTCGCGAAGCTCGGGCCCGGCGAGCGGGTGCAGCTCGCGCAGGGCGTGGCCGGCGGGCGGCGCGCGCTGCGGGTCGACTTCGTCCCCTCGCCGGCGCGCACCGCCGAGGGGGTGAACATCACGACCGTCCGCGAGCGCGTCGGCAAGCTCGCCGAGATCGTCAAGGTCATCCCGCTCTCGGTGCCGGCCAGCGAGGGCGCGCCGGGCGGCATCGCCTTCGCGCTCCTCGTCCTCACGAGCGCGACCGACGAGGAGGTCGCGCGCGCGGCGGCGGCGGATGGCGTCCGCGCGCTCACCGTGGAGCCCCCCGTCCCGGCGGCCGTCGCGGCGCTGGCGGAGCGCGAGCCGGACGAGCCGGCGGACCGGGAGCCCCAGCTCCGAGGCGTCGTCCGCGTCGAGGTGGCGCGCCTCGACGACGCGCTCGACAAGCTGTCGGCGCTGGTCGTGACGCGGTTCCGGCTCGCTCGGGCGGCCGCCGAGCTGCGCGCCCGCGGGGTCGACACGCGCGATCTGTCGGAGATCCTGCGCGAGCACGACCGGACGCTGCGCGACCTCCGCGGCGCCATCATGCGCGCGCGCATGATCTCCGTGACGGAGCTCCTCGAGCGCGTGCCGCTCGTCGTCCGCGGCCTCGGCCGCGCGACCGGCAAGCAGGTCCGGCTCGAGATCGACGCCGGCAAGGCCGAGCTCGACAAGGCGGTCGCGGAGCGCGTCTTCCCTGCGATCGTGCACCTGCTCCGCAACGCCGTCGATCACGCGATCGAGCCGCCCGCCGAGCGGCGGCGCCTCGGCAAGCCCGAGGAGGGCGTCGTCCGGGTCTCCTGCTTCGAGCGCTCCAGCAACCAGCTCGAGCTCAGCGTCGCCGACGACGGCCGCGGCATCGATCGCGCGCTGGTCGCGAGGCGGGCCGGCCGCCCCGCGCCCGAGAGCGACGCGGCGCTGCTCGACCTCATCACGCTCCCCGGGCTGTCGACGCTCGACCAGGCGACGAAGACCAGCGGCCGCGGGCTCGGGATGGACATCGTGCGCCGCATCGCCGTGGAGCAGCTCAGCGGGGAGCTCTCGGTGAGCACGTCGCCCCGCGCCGGCACCACCTTCACCCTCCGGATCCCGCTCACGTTGACCATCGTGGACGCCTTCTCCTTCCTGTGTGGTGACCAGCTGTTCGTGACGCCCGTCGCGGGCGTCGAGGAGGTCGTGGAGATCGACGCCGCGCGCATCATTCGCGGCCCGGCGCCGGGCGAAGCGCGGGGCGGGACCATGTTGCCAGCGCCGGGCGAAGCGCGGGGCGGGACCAAGCTGCCAGCGCCGGGCGAAGCCCGGGGCGGGACCATGTTGATCGAGCGCCGCGGCGAGGTCGTGCCCCTCGTCGATCTCGGCGCCCTCTTCGAGCTCGGGGCCTCGCCGGCGCGCAGGGCGCTCGTCGTCCGTCGCCACGGCGCGCCCTTCGCGTTCGGCGTGACCCGCGTGATCGGCCAGCAGGAGGTGGTCGTGCGGCCGCTCGAGGACCCGCTCGTCCGGGTGCCGGGCGTGTCTGGCTCGACGGATCTCGGCGACGGGCGCCCCACGCTCGTCCTCGACCTCGTGACCCTCAGCGGCAGGCTCTCCGCTGGCCGCGGCGGCCGCGGCGCGCTCGCCCGGGTGGCCTCGTGAGCGATCTGCACGTGGTCCTGAAGGTGGCGGACACCGAGTACGTCATCTCGGCGGCGGACGTGCTCCACATGGAGTCGTTCGCCGGGGCGACCCGGGTGCCGGGGGCGCGATCGTACGTCGGCGGCCTGGTGCAGATCCGGGGCCGCGTGGTCCCGGTCGTGGATCTGCGCGCCCGCTTCGGGCTCCCGAGCGCGGAGCCGACGCTGGACTCGCGCGTCATCGTCGTTCAGCGCGGCGGCCGCACCGTGGGCCTCCTGGTGGACAGCGCGCGCGAGGTCGTCAACATCGCCGAGGGCGAGCTGAGGCCGCCCCCCGAGGTCATGGCGGAGGAGAGCGCCGGGTTCGTCAGGGCCGTCGCGAAGCTCGGGGAGCGCCTCGTCATGCTCGTCGACGTCGGCAGGATCATCGGTGAGGAGCAGGATCATGGCATCTGATGCAATCGCGGACATCGACGGCGCGCTCGCGCGGGCGGAGCAGACCGAGCGCGCGCTCCGTCAGGCGGTCGCGACCGTCGCCGGCGTCGAGCAGGCGGCCGCGCGGCTCGCCGCCCTCGGCGCCGAGCAGGCCGCGGCCGGCAGGGAGCAGGGGGCCATGGCGGGGGCGCTCGCGGGCGAGCTCGAGGAGGCCGGGTCGGCCGCCCAGGCGCTCGCCCGCTCCGGGCAGCGGGTGGGCGACGCCGTCATCGAGGTCGTGAGGGGGACCGAGGGCATGGCGAGCGGCATCGGCGCGCTCGCCCCCGCGCTCGCCAGCGTGAAGGGCGACGCCGAGATGCTCGCCGCGTCGGCAGAGACGACCGCGGCGGCGCTCGAGGAGATCGCCCGATCGGTGAAGGCGGTGAGCGCCAGCGCCGAGGAGCTCGCGTCCTCCAGCGAGGAGCTCCTCGGGTCGGTCTCCGTGACGAGCGGATCCGCCGACGAGGCGGCGGCCCGCGGCGAGAGCAACGCCGCGGCCATCGAGGAGATCGGGGCCACCATCGAGGAGATGTCGAAGGGCGTCGCGCGCCTCTCGACCGACGCCAAGGGGGTCGGGGCGCAGATCTCGACCATGACGGGGACCGTCGTGGGCGTGAGCGGCTCCCTCGATCGCGTCGCGAAGGACGCGATCGAGATGGCGAGCGCGGTCGAGGAGACCGCGGCGACCGCCGAGCAGATGGCGCGGTCGATCCGCGGGGTGGCCGAGGGCGCGAAGGCGCTCGACACGAGCGCGTCGACGACGGCGAGCACGATCACGGAGATCGCGAGCTCGGTCGAGGAGGTCGCGGCCACCGCCGAGAAGAACGCCGCGACCATCGAGGCGAACGCCGTCGCCGCCGAGGAGCTGGCGCGGACCGCGCAGCAGGTCGCGCAGAGCGCCGAGCAGATCAGCGGGCTCGCGGCCGGCAACGCCACCGCGTCGTCGCAGGTCGAGGCCTCGACGCGGCGGATCGTCGCCATCGTCGAGACCGCGCGCGCGACCGCCGAGCAGGGGGTCGCGACCGCGCGCCAGGGCGCCGCGACGGTCGGCAGGTCCATCGCCGGGCTCGGGAGCATCCGGCAGGCGATGGCCGACTCCGCGTCGGTCATGAAGGAGATGGGCAAGCGGGCGGAGGAGATCGGCGACATCGTCCAGACGATCAACCTGATCGCCGACCGCACGAACCTCCTCTCGCTCAACGCCAGCATCGAGGCCGCGCGCGCGGGGGAGCACGGCCGCGGCTTCGCCGTCGTCGCCGAGGAGATCCGCAACCTCGCCGATCGGGCCGCCGTCTCGAGCGCCGAGATCGCCAAGATCGTCCGCGCGCTCCAGGCGAGCGCCCGCGAGGCGGTGGCCGCCTCGAGCGAGGGCGTGAAGGTCGCGGACGAGGGGACCCGGCTCGCGAGCGACGCCGATCGGGCGCTCACGTCCATCCTTCAGGGGGTCGAGGAGCTCGGCCGCTCGATCCGCGACATCGACCGGGCGAACGCGGATCAGGTGCAGGCGGTGGCCTCCCTGACCCAGACGGCGTCGCGCATGAGCGAGGAGGGCAAGGCGGTCGCGCGCTCGGCGGCCGAGCAGACCAAGGCGATCCAGTCGCTCGCGCAGGGCAGCGCGGAGATGCGGCGCATGGCCCGGCAGACGAAGGACGCGACCGCCGAGCAGGCGCGCGCGCTGCGGGACGCCGTGAAGGCCAACGCCCTGCTCACGTCCAGCGCCGAGCGGGTGTCGCGGGCGATGGACGAGCAGGCGACAGCGGCGTCGCAGCTCGCCAAGGTCGCCGCGCAGATGCGCGCGCTGACCCAGCAGACCAGCGCCGCGGTGGTCGAGCAGACCCGCGCCCTGGCCGGGATCACCGCGCTCACGCAGGAGGTCTCGGGCGCGTCGCAGCGCATGGTCGCCGGCCTCGCGGAGCAGGCGGGCGGCGCGACCGAGATCTCGCGCGCCATGGACGACATCCGGCGGCTGTCGGTCCAGTCGGCGCGGAACATCGGCGAGCAGGCGCGGGCGGCGAAGCAGCTGGAGGCGTCCGCCCGCCAGGTCGCGCGGCTCGCGGCGGCGGTGACCGCCGCCACGGCGGACCAGGGCAAGGCGACGGCGTCCCTCGCGAAGGAGGGGGAGTCCGTGCGCCGGATCGCCAGGCAGACGGCGCGGGCCGTGGCCGATCAGGCGGAGACGATCGCGGCCCTCGCGTCGGGCGCGAGCCGGCACACGTCGTCGCTCCAGGCCGCCGAGAAGGGGATCGGTGAGCTCTCGACCCGGAGCGAGCAGCACGCCGCCTCGCTCTCGCGGCTGCGCGACCCGGTCCGGGAGCTGCTCGCCTCCACGTCCAGGCACGCGAGGGACACCGGCGCGATCGCGAGCGACGCAGGCCAGGTGCTCGAGCAGCTCGGCAGGATCCGGCAGGCGAGCGCGGAGCACGCGGACGCGGTCGCGGGCGTCGTCGCGACGGTCGCCCACGCCGTCGCCCACATCAAGACGAACGGGACGCCGCACCCCACGCCGGAGACGGCATGATCGCTCGTCGACACGCGCCCTCGCTCGCCGTCTCGGACGCGGAGCGGCAGCGCGTCGAGCAGGTCGAGCGGCTCGCCGCCTCGGGGCCTCCGGGGGCGCCTGAGCTCATCGAGATGCTCGCGGATCCGAGCTGGACCGTGCGGCGGGCCGTCGTCGCGTCGCTCGCGGCGCTCGGCGACGCGGCCGTCCACCCCCTCTGCGCGTGCCTCTCCGCCCGGCGCGACAGCGAGGCGCGCATCGCCGCCACGGTCGACGCGCTCGTCGCGTCGCTGGGCGACGTCGACGCCGCCGTGCTCGCGCTGACCCTGGATCCTCGCCCCGCGCTCGTCGCCGACGCGGCGCAGATCCTCGGCCGCCGCGGCAGCGCGAAGGCGGTCTCCCGGCTCGCGGAGCTCACGTCGCACCCCGACGACAACGTCGCGGTCGCCGCGATCGAGGCGCTCGGCCGGGTCGGCGGCAGGTCCGCTGTCGATTCGCTCGTGGATGCCGTCTCGAGTGGAAATTTCTTCCGTGTCTTCCCGGCGATCGACGTGCTGGGCCGGAGCGGCGACCCGCGCGCGACCGACCCGCTGGCGGTCCTCCTCGAGGATCCGCGCTACGTGCTCGAGGCGGCGCGGGCGCTCGGCCGCACCGGCAGCCGCGGCGCCGTGGCGCCGCTGGTGCGCCTCCTCGGGCGGCCGAGCGATGGCGTCGTGCGTGTCGCCGCGGCGGCGCTCGCCGAGCTGCGCGAGCGGTACCGCGAGCGCTACGCGACGGTCGCGCCGATCGACGAGGCGCTCCGGAGCGAGGCGCCGGCGCCCGGCGTGGCGCGGCGGCTCTCCCAGAGCCTCGCGGGCGCGGATCCGGCCGAGCAGGCCGCCCTCTGCAGCGTGCTCGGCGCGATCGGGGGCGAGGAAGCCCTGCTCGAGCTGACGCGCCTGCTCGACGCCGACCCTCCCGTCGCGAGCGCCGCCGCGGAGGCGCTCGGCCAGCTCTCGCGGAGCGCGGACCCCCGGGTGCTCGCGGCGCTGCGCGACGGCGACAGCGCGCGCAGGCTCCTGCTCCTGCCGCTCGTCCGGGGCGTCGCGGCCGCGGGCGACGTGGAGCGCTGCCTCGCCGATCCGGACGCGGAGGTCCGCGCGGCGGCGTGCGACGCGCTCGCGCGCATCGCGGAGCCCGGCTCGGCGCGCGCGCTGTTCCAGGTCCTCGACGACCCGAGCCCCCGCGTGGTCCACGCCGCGACGGCCGCGATCCAGGGCATCGGCGGCCCGGACGTCGAGGCGCTCGCGCTCGCCGCGGCCCGCGACGGGGCCCCGGCCGCGCGGCGGACGGCCCTCCGGATCCTCGGGCACCTCGCGCCTCCGTCGGCGCTGCCGGTCTTCCTCGACAGCCTCGGCGACCCCGACGTGCGGGCGCGCGAGCAGGCGATCCATGGCCTCGCGTCCCTCGCGGCGCCGGCGGCGCTCGACGCGCTCGTCGCGGTCGCGGCCGATCCCGCGGCGCGGATCCGGGCCGTGGCGATGCGGGCGCTCGGGCAGTCACGCCGGGATCCCCGCGTGATCGACGCGCTCCTCGCGGGGCTCGGCGACGGCGACGCGTGGGTCCGGTACTACGCCTGCCAGTCGCTGGGGAAGCTCGGGTGGGAGGCGGCGGCAGGGGTGATCGCCGAGCGGCTCCGGGACGAGAGCGGCCAGGTGCGCGTGGCGGCGATCGAGGCGCTGTCGGGGATCAAGGGCGATCTCGCGCTCGCGGCGCTGGAGCAGGCGGCCCGGGACGGCGACACGGACATGCGGCGGTCGGCGCTGATCGGGCTCGGCATCGCGGGGCGGGAGGCGTCGCTGCCGACGTTGCTCGACGCGCTCTCGTCCGCGGACGTGGCGACCCGGCTGGTCGCGGTCTCGGCCATCTCCGGCTTCTCGTCGCCCGAGGTCCTGCCCGCGCTCGTGCGGGCGGCGAGCGACTCCGACGAGAGCGTGCGGGCGGCCGCGACCAGCTTCATCGCCGGGCGGCCCGGCGTCGAGGCGACGAGGACCCTGGTCGCGCTGCTCGTCACGTCGCGGGCGCAGGGGCCGCTCCTCGCCGCGCTCTCGACGCCCGTGCCGGGCCGGATCGAGGGCATCCTCGACGCGCTGGGGACGGCGGACGACGAGCTCTCGCCGCTCCTGACCGCGGCGCTCGCGCGGATGCGGCTCCCCGGGGCGCACGCCGCGCTCCTCGAGGCGCTCCGGCTGCCGCGCGCGCCGGCGCGGAAGGCGGCCGCCACGACGCTCGCCGCGGTGGCCACCCGCGAGGGCTTCGCGGCGGTCGAGCGCGCCGCGCGGACCGATCCAGATCCCGAGGTGCGGCGCGTTTCCGCGTCCGTCCTCGCGCAGTGGGCCTGATCCCGTGGGCATGACGAGCCGCCTCCCCATCTCTCCGCAGGTCTTCGCGATCTTCAGCGCGCTCGTCGCCGAGAAGATCGGCTTCCACTACGACGCGGCCGATCGCGAGCTGTTCGGCGACAAGCTGTCGGCGCGCGCCCTCGACGCCGGCTTCGACTCGCTGCTCGATTACTACTACTTCCTCCGCTACGACCCGGGGGGCGCGGCCGAGATGGACGCGCTGATCGACGGGCTGGTCGTGGGCGAGACGTACTTCTTCCGCGAGCTCGCGCAGCTCGAGGTCGCGGTCTCGGAGTTCGTCGCGCCGCGCGTGGCGGCGGGCGGCCGGCCGCGGATCTGGTCGGCGGCCTGCTCGAGCGGCGAGGAGCCGCTCACGCTCGCGATGCTCCTGGCCGAGCGGGGCCTGCTCGACAAGGTCGAGCTCATCGCGAGCGACATCAGCGCGCGGGCGCTCTCGCGGGCCCAGGCCGGCGTTCTCGGGCCGCGCTCGCTCCGGAGCAACGCCCCGCCGCCTCCGTTCGCCGAGCGGTGGCTGCAGGTGACGCCCGATCGCGTCGTCGTGAGCGCCGAGCTGAGGCGGGCGATCGACTGGCGGCGGATCAACCTGCTCGACGCGCCCCAGGTCGCGTCGCTCGGGCAGCTCGACGTCGTGATCTGCCGCAACGTGCTCATCTACTTCCACGACAACACGGCGCGGTGGGTGGTCAAGAACCTCTCGGGGACGCTCTCCGCGGGCGGGATCCTCCTGGTCGGGGTCTCCGAGTCGCTCTTCAGGCTCGGCACCGCGCTCGCCTGCGAGGAGCGGGGCGGCGTGTTCCTGTACCGGAACGCGCAGCCATGAGGCGCCCCCCGGTCCGCGTGCTCGTGGTCGACGACTCGGCCTTCGTGCGCAAGGTGCTGCGACAGGTCCTCGGCGCGAGCTCCTCGATCGAGGTCGTCGACACGGCCATGGACGGCCTCGACGCGCTGGAGAAGATCGCGCGCTACAAGCCGGATGTCGTCACGCTGGATCTCGTGATGCCGAACCTCGACGGCCTCGGCGTGCTCGCATCGTTGCCGCGCCAGGGCGCGCCGCGGGTGATCGTCGTCAGCAGCGCCGACGCGGACAGCGATGTCGGGGTCAGGGCGCTCCAGGAGGGCGCGACCGATCTCATCGAGAAGCCGACGGCGCTCGCGACCGATCGCCTCTTCGGCGTCGCGGACGAGCTGGTCCGCAAGGTGCTCGCCGCCGCCGAGGCGAAGGTCCAACGCGTGGAGCCGCCGCTCGCCCCGCCGCCTGCGCCCGGCGCGATCCCGGCGCCCTCGCGCACGCGGCTCGTCGTGATCGGCGCCTCGACCGGCGGCCCGCTGGCGCTGACGCGTCTCCTCGCGGCGATGCCCGCCGGGTTCCCGGTCCCCATCGTCGTCGCGCTGCACATCCCTCCTGGTTACACGGAATCGCTGGCGCGCCGCCTCGACGACGGGAGCGCGCTCTCCATCGTCGAGGCGTCGGACGGCCTCCCGCTCCGGCCCGGGCTCGTGGTCCTCGCGCGCGGGGGGACGCACATCGAGGTCCGGCGCAACCTGACGCGCGCCAGCGTCTGCTTCCCGGCGACGGCCGGCGCGTCCCTCTATTGCCCGTCGGTGGATCTGCTCTTCGCGAGCGCCGCGGCCGAGTTCGGGCCGGGCGTGCTCGGGGTCGTGCTGACGGGCATGGGGGACGACGGCCTGGAGGGCTCCCGCGCGATCCGCGCGGCGGGCGGGAGGATCCTCGCGGAGGCCGAGTCGTCCTGCGTCGTTTATGGCATGCCCCGCCGCGTGCTGGAGGCCGGGCTGGCCGCGGCCGCGGCGCCGCTCGATCAGATGCCTGCGGCCATCCTGCGGCATCTTTGAACTCGCAGGTCGCGCCTCGTCAAAGCGGCCAGTAGACGACCTTCCCGTCGATCTCCTGGAACGTCGCCGCGTTGCCGTCCTGGGAGACGATGAAGGCGATCCGCTCCGGGTACCCCGCGACGAACGCCGCGGCCGCGCGGTGGCGGGTGCCGCGCGCGTCGAGGCTCAGGCTCGCGTCCATCCGCTGGTCGGGGGTGGCGGCGAAGACCTCGGAGATGATCGCCCGCGGAGGCGGCAGCTTCGCGCCGAACGCGAGCACGTCGAGGGCGTGGCTCATCACGACCGCGCCGTCGACGGTCGTCAGCCGCACGATGATCTCGAGCAGCCGGCTGACGCGCTCGGATCTCTGCAGCGCGTGCTCCGAGTCGCGCGGCGCTGGCCTCCCCACGGACGGCGGGCATGGCCCGTCCGGCAGGTAGGCCTCGTGCGCGCCGGCGAGGTCGAGGATGGCCGAGCCGAGGCACAGGGCAGGGGCCAGCCGCTTCACCTCGGTGTCGAGCTGATTGCCCTCTTCCCCGAAGAGCTGCGGCAGGCCCTCGCCCGGCCCCAGGACGACGAGGAGCCCGCCGCGACCGAGCTCGACCATCCCCTCGACGATGCGCAGCAGGTAGCCGCGCACGTTGCGGGTGAGCGCGCTCGCCTGGTCCCGCGCGACGGTCCGCTCGATGGAGTCGAGCAGCGGCCGGTTCTTGGGCATCCACGTCCGCACGGCGCCGCGCTCGTAACGGACGACCTCCCATTCGCCGCGGTACACGGCCACGACGCCGGGCTTCGGGGCGACGACGCGCACGAGCTGATCGAGCGCGAACGACGGCCGGCCGTGCGGCACCGCGATGCCGGCGACGGCGAGCGATCCATCGAGCGGCACCACGGCCAGGAAGGCGCGCGGCCACGCGCTCGCCGGACCGAGGTTGGCCAGGTGCTCCGCGTCGAACGCCACCGGGGACGCGAACCGCACGAGATCCCACGCGGGCTCTCCGGACTCGAACTCGGCGAGGCGCTCGGCGAACACGACGCCGATCGGGTTGAGCCGCCCCTCCTCCGTCGCCATGGAGGCGAAGAACAGCGTCTCGATCAGCTGCGTCAGGATCGCGGCGAAGGAGGGCGGCGCCTCGTCGGCGGCGACGCGGGCGCCGGGAGCCAGCTTCTGCGCCGCGAGCGGGGGCTGCCCCTGCAGCTCGAGAAAAGCCGCCGTGACGTCCGCCGGATACTTGGGGCGCATGAGCTCACTCTACCCTCCTCTGCGCCCCCGGTCAGACCGGCGGGCGGCGTGCAGGCCGCTTCTCCGTGCGCTTTACGCGGCCCGACGCGAGCTGCCGCCCTTCCGCTTCGGGGCCTCCGCCTTTCGCACCCTGGATTTGCCGCCTTCTTCCGGCGCTCTTCTGCCGTTCTTCGCACCGCTCTTCGCGCCGTTTTTCGCGCCGTCTCTCGCTTCGTCGTTCGCGGCCTTCTCACCCTTCTGTCCGAGGCTCTTCTTGAGCAGCGCGATGAGGTCCACCGTGCCGGTGGAGCGGCGGTGGTGCTCTTCCTCGACAGGCTCCGCGGGCGCCGTCGTGCGGCCGGATTTCACCTTCTTCTCGATGAGCTTCATCAGGTCGTCGCGGTACTCGTCCTTGTATTTCTCCGGCTCCCACGCGGTGGCCATCTCGGCCACCAGCCGCTCCGCCATCTCCAGCTCCCGCTTGCCGAGCCCCTTTCCCTGGGCGTCCATCTCGGGCAGGTCGAGCTCCTCGTCGGAGCGGAGCTCGTGCGCGAACCGGAGCAGGTTCAGCACGAGCCCTCTGCCGTGCGGCCTCACCGCGGCGATGTGCTCGCGCGTCCGGATCACGACCTTCGCGATACCGACCTTGCCCGTCTTCCGCAGCGCCTCGCGCAGCAAGACATACGCCGTCACCGGCGATCGCTTCTTGCCGTTCTGGGACGCGGGTGCGAGGAAATACGGTTTGTCGTAGTAGATCGGGTCGATCTCCGAGGCGTCGACGAAGTCGAGGATGTCCACGGTCTGCGTCGCCTCCACGTTCGCGCGGCGCAGGTCCTCGTCGGACAGGACGACATACTCGCCCTTCTCGTAGGGATAGCCGCGGACGATATCGTCCCAGCTCACCGGCTCGCCCGTCTCCCGGTTCACGCGCTCGTAGCGGATCGGCCCCATGGTGCGCCTGTCGAGCTGCGTGAAGTGGAGCTCGTCGGGCTCCTCGGCGGGGTAGAGGGCCACCGGGATCTGCACGAGCCCGAAGCTGATACTCCCTTTCCAGATGCTGCGAGGCATGTGCGCTCCTTCGACCCGGAAGGCGACCCGAGGGCCCGCGCCAGGTCCGTCATGGCGAGCAATGCAAGCCGGCGGCCGACGACGCGTCCTCGCTGATCCTGCGCCGCGCGCCCGTCCTGGCCGCCTGGGGGCATCGCGGAACCCGCGCCTCCTGCCGCGCGCTGCCACGGCCGAGGTCGCGTTTCGCCACGGCGGACCGGGCGCGGCGGTGATCGGCGGTGATCGCTGCCCCACGCGCCCTCGCCGGCAGGTTATAACCGGCGCACGACATGCCTCGGCGTTCCCACGATCTTCACGGCGCCGCGCCGGACGAGAGCCGGACAGCGCTGCTCCTCATCGACGTGATCAACGATCTGGACTTCCAGGGAGGTGATCGGCTGCTCGCCCACGCGCTCCCGATGGCGCACCGCATCCGGGCGCTGAAGCAGCGGTGTCGCGACGCCGGCATCCCGGCGGTCTACGTGAACGACAACTTCGGCCGCTGGCAATCCAACTTCCACCGTCAGATCGAGCACTGCCTGGAAGAGGGCGTGCGCGGCCGCGAGATCGCGGCGCTGCTGCGGCCCGGAGAGGACGATTATTTCGTGCTCAAGCCCAAGCACTCCGGCTTCTACGGCACCACGCTGGAGATCCTGCTCGAGTCGCTCGGCGCGCAGACGCTCCTCCTCACCGGCATGGCGGGGAACATCTGCGTCCTGTTCACGGCGAACGACGCCTACATGCGCGATTACCGGCTGCTCGTCCCGTCGGACTGCGTGGCCTCCGAGACGGAAGAGGACAACGGCCACGCGCTCCGGCAGATGCAGCGCTTCCTCAAGGCCGACATCACGCCGTCGGACGAGCTCGACCTCGAGCGGCTGCCCGCCTGACACCGGCCGATGCGCGGCGTCAGGCGGGCAGCTGCCCGAGATCAGGTTGGATGACAGAGCGTCACGCTCAGGCGACGGCTCTCTGCTTCGACGAGATCCCCTCTTCGGTGAGGACCGCGACGTCGGTCGCGCCGCCGCGCTCGAGGATCTGCTTGGCGAGCGCGCGCTCGTTGCTGTCCTCGACGTGGACGGAGATGAGGATGTTGCCGCCCTTGATCTTGCCCTCGTACTGCTTGGCCTCGACCTCGGGGATGCCGAGCCCGATCAGGGCGCCGGTCACGCCGCCGAGCGCCGCGCCTGCCGCGGCGCCGCTCAGCGCGGCCATGATGGGGCCGGCCGCGATGAACGGCCCGAGCCCCGGGATGGCGAGGGCGCCGATGCCGGCGAGCAGCCCCAGGGTCCCGCCGACCGCGCCGCCCGCGCTGGCGCCCGCCGTCGCGCCCTCGGGCGCCTTCGTGTGCTTCTCGTGCGCGAAGTCCCGCGTTCCGTGCTTGTCGGGGAAGAGCGCCGAGATGTCGCCGGTCATGAAGCCGGCGCGCTGGAGATCGCCGACGATGATGTCTGCCTGAGCGAGCGTGCTCACGAGGCCAAGGACCGCTTTCTTCGTTGCCATGGTGTCGTCTTCCTTTCGGACCGTTCGTACCGGTTCAGTCAACGTCGACTTCGAGCTGGTTATCGACCCTCTGCACACCCGGGATCCCGAGGGCGATGGCGGCGATGTCGGCCTTCTCCTTGTCGCTCTTCACCGGGCCGCGCAGCGTCACCACCTGCCCCGTCGTGATGATCTTGACGTTCTTCGCGCTCATCGAGAGCGCGTCGTTCGCGATCACCGCCTGCCGGATCTTCTGGGTGATCGTGCGATCGGCCTCGTTCTCGCCCTGGTCCCCGGGGGTCAGCGCGGCGGGATCGCGATCGCGATCGTTCTTGCCTGTGTTGTCGGCGGCCGTCGGCGTGGGGTTGTTCGCCCGCTGGGCGATCTCGCCTGGAACTGCGGGATTGCCGTCCGAGCGAGTCGTGCCTTCCGCTCGATCGCAGCCGGCCGCAGCGGCGATCGAGAGAGGCAGCAGCAGGACGAATTTTGCTGTGTTCATGCCCGGCACCCCTCGCAAGGCCCGGGCCATCCCCGGCGGAGAGCGCCTGTCGGTGCGTGTTCGTGGCCAGGGTGGAGCATGAGCCACGTGACGCCGATGGATGAGATGGCTCTCTCCACGCCGTGTCGTGGGTGACTTTTCAATCGCGTCGGTGCGCGGCGCCGCGCGGCTGGCAAGCTCATGGCTGAAGAGAGGCCGGACTGCCCCAAGTGGGGCGAACTGCCCCGTGCCGGCGATGTCAGAAGGGCAGAACTAACGCTATCGGGCGGAGGACGGTGCGTGTGTACGCCTGTGACGGACGCCGTCCAGAGCGCCAGTCACCAGCGTCCGATCGGGCCCGCGCTCGCGCTCGGGGCGCTGGAGGAAGGGCTCAGTCGTCGCTGGCGCCTGTCGGCCGTTCGGTCGTGCGCGCGACGGGCGGTTCGATCGGCCGTTCGATTCCGAGCCGCCGCAGCTTCCGGTAGAACGTCGCCCTCGACATGCCCGCCTCGCGCGCGGCCTGGAGCGCGTTCCAGCCGGTCCGCTCGAGCGCGGCGAGCAGCGCGGCGCGCTCGTCGCGCGGCGGTCGCGGCGCGCCGCGGCCGCCGCCTTCCTGCGCGCGGGGCAGGTCCACGTCGTCGGGGCCGATCCTGCGGCCGTCGCACAGCACGACCGCCTTGGTGATCACGTTCTCCAGCTCGCGCACGTTGCCGGGCCAGCCGTGCTGGCCGAGCCGCCGCAGCGCCTCGTGGGACAGCTGCGGCGCCGGGCGGCCCAGCTGCTCGGCGGCGCGGCGCACGAAGTGGAGCGCGAGCTCCGGCAGGTCCTCCAGGCGATCGCGCAGCGCCGGCAGCCGGATCTGCACCACCGCGACGCGGTAGTAGAGGTCCTCCCGGAAGCGCCCGCGCGCGGCCTCGGCCAGGAGATCGCGGTTCGTCGCGCAGACGAGGCGGAAGTCCACGCGCACGGCCTCGGCGCTGCCCACCGGGCGCACCTCCCGCTCCTGGAGCACCCGCAGCAGCTTCGCCTGCACCTCGAGCGGCATCTCGCCCAGCTCGTCGAGGAAGAGCGTGCCGCCGCGCGCCGCGACAACGAGGCCGGTCCGGTCCCGGTCGGCCCCCGTGAACGCGCCGCGGACGTGGCCGAAGAGCTCCGACTCGAGCAGCGCGGCGGGGAGCGCGGCGCAGTTGATCCCCATGAACGGGCCGCTCTTCCGCGGGCCGGCGAAGTGGATGGCGCGCGCGACGAGCTCCTTGCCGGTGCCGCTCTCGCCCGTCACGAGCACGCTGACCGGCGCCTCGACCACGCGGTCGAGCGTCGCGAACACCGCGCGGAGCGCGGGGCCGCGCCCCACGATGGCGCCGTAATCGTAGCGGTGCTCCAGGGCCTGCTGGCGGACGAGCACCTGCTCCTGCAGCCGGTCGATCTCCGCCGCCTGGCCGCGCAGGAGCTCCTCGACGCGGCGGCGCTCGGCCTCGAGCTCCACGGTGCGGCGGCGCAGGTCGTCGACGAGCCGCGCGTTGCGCAGCGCCAGCGCGACCTGGTCGGCGAAGGCGAGGAGCAGGTCGACGTCCTCCGGCGCGAACCGCGCGCGCCGGAAGCGGTTGTCGAGGTAGAGCGCGCCGAGCACGCCGTCCGGCGAGCGGATCGGCACGGCGATCACGGACCTGAGCCGCATCGCGTGCACCGACGCGTGCTCGTGGAAGCGCGGGTCCTCCTGGGCGTCCACGGTGACCACGGGCTCCTGCGTCGCGATCGCGCGCTCGGCGATGCCGTAGCTGAACTTGAGGTGGCTCCTGCCGACCTTCTCCCGGTCGACGTTGCGCGCGACCGCGACGCGCAGCTCGCCGCCCGGCTGCTCGATCAGCAGGAACCCGCGCTCCGCGGCCGTGAGGTCGATCGCGGCGTCCATGGCCATCGCGAGGATGTCGGCGATCTCGACGGAGGAGTTGAGCCTGCGGAACACCGCGAGGAGCCGCTCGAGCTTGGCCGTGCGCTCGGCCGTCGGCGGCGCCGCGGCCTCGGCCGCCGCGGGCGCGCGCGCCGGCTGCGCCGCGCGGCGCCGGGGGTGGGTCCAGAAGGCGTGCTGCAGCGTCTCCGGCAGCGAGCGTGCCATGGCGGTCCAGGCGGCGGCCGCGCGCTCCCGGTGCGCCGCGGCGGCCTCCGGCTCGCCTGCGAGCTCGTGCGCTTCGGCCAGCGCCAGGCGGACGTCCGCGGCGAGGTCGGGCTGCGCCGCGCGCTCGGCGAGGCCCAGGGCGCGCTCGAGGCGCTCCCGGGCGGCGGTGAGGTCCTGACCGAGGTTGGGGGTGCCCTGACCGAGGTTGGGCTGACCGAGGTTGGGGTCGTTCCGACCGAGGTTGGGCTGACCGAGGTTGAGGCCACCCTGACCGAGGTTGGGTTGACCGAGGTTGAAACCGCCCTGGTCGGAACCACCCTGGCGCAGGTTGCCGTCGCCCTCGCCGTCGAGCAGCGCGAGCCGCCCCTCCAGCAGCGCCGCGCGCGCCCCGAGGTCGGGCGCCTCCCGGGCGGCGTCGTGCTCCCGCGCCCGGCCCAGCGCCGCCCGCGCGTCCCCCACCGCGCCCCGCGCGAGGTGCGCCCGGCACAGCTCCAGCTCCTCCTCCACCACCTCCCGCTGCGCCCCTTGCGCCTCGAAGCCGCGCCGCGACCGCTCGAAGCAGCGCGCCGCCTCCTCGGCGTCGCCGGCCGCGAGCGCGCAGTCCCCGAGGACCGAGGCCGCCGCCGCCGCGAAGAACGGCGCGCCCCGCCGCGCGGCCTCCGCCTCCACCCGCGAGGCCACGCGGGCGGCCCGCTCGAACGCCCCCACGTCCGCCCAGAGCTTCGCCAGATCGAAATCGAGGACGAGGACCAGGTCCGCCTGGCCCAGGGCGGAGGCGAGCCGCGCCCCGCGCTCGTAGGCGGCGAGCGCTTCCCCGAGCTCGCCCGACTGGTGGCACGCCGTACCCACGTTGAGGCTGCAGCGCGCCACCAGGTCGCCGAGCCCGTGCTCCTCCGCCGTCGCCAGCGCCTGCCGGTACCCGACGAGCGCCGCCTCGACCTCCCCGGCCCGGAAGGCGTCGATCGCCTGGTACGACAGCGCCCGCACCAGCGCCCTCGGCGCCCGCCGATCGCGGTGCAGCCCGGCGGCGAGCCCGAGGTGCAGCCCCGCGAGCCGGCGCTCCCCGAGGTAGCTCGCCGCGACGCCGACGTCCTCGTGGAGGCTCGCCAGCACCTCCGGCTCGTCGCACCACGCGAGCGCCGGCTCGGCGCGGGCCCGCGCCTCCGCGTGGGATCCGAGCCGCAAGAGCGCCCGGCTCGCCAGATCGGCGAGCCCCGCGCGCTCGCGCGGCGTGGATGATGATGACGACGCCGAGCCCTCCCCGCCGGCCTGCTCGCTCCGCTCGGCCTCGTCGAGCCGCGCGAGCGCCGCCGTGGGGTCGCCCAGCTCCAGCAGGCACGCGCCGAGCCGGACGAGCGCCTGCCCGCGCCGCGCGCCGAGCCCTCCGGCCTCGTCGCTCGCGAGCAGGTGCTCCAGCACCTCGCGCGCCCGCGCCGCGCGGCCGACGCGCTGGAGGGTGGACGCGATCTCGAGCCGCGCCTCCGCCGACGTCGCCACCTCGAGCAGCGCCTCCGCGGTCGCGCCCCACGGCCTCGGATCCGCCTCGCGCTCCGCGCTGCGCTCGAGGAACAGGCGCTCGGCGGCCGCCGCGTCGCCCGACAGCGCGAGGTGCAGCACCCGCTGCTCGGCGTGCGCCGGCAGGGCGGCTGCCGCCCGCGCGTGCGCCGCGCGGACCACCTCGCCGCCGAGGGCGCAGAGGAGGGCGGCGAGCGGCCCGGCGCGCGTCAGCGTCCACCCCCCTGCGGTGCGCGCGGCGACGCCGCGGGCGGCGAGCTCGGCCAGGTGCGCGACCGGCAGCCCGAGCGGCGGCAGCTCCTCGTCGGCGACCGCGCCCCCCTGCACGGCCAGCGTCGCCACCGCGTCCCGCAGCGGCCGCCCGAGGCCTCGCAGCCGCAGCGCGTAGCGCGCGCTCGCCCCGGGCGTCGTCGCGTCGAGCCCGGCCACGTCCCCGCTCTCGGCGAGCCGCCCCGCGATCACCACGAGATCGGCGGGCCACCCCGCGCTCGCGCGCAGCACGACCTCCGTCGCGTCGCCCAGGCCGATGTCGTCCATCCAGCGCTGCACCGCCTCGCGCCCGAGCGGCGGCAGCGCGACCTCGCGCGCGCTCCGCCCCGCCTCGGCGGCCACCGCGGCGAGCGGCGCCCGGCCGCCGCCGTGCGGGACGCGCTCGGCGGCGAGGAGCAGGACCGGATCCTCGGGGCCGAGCAGGCGGGCGAGCGCCTCGAGCATCTCCCGGTCCGCCCCGCTCACCTCGTCGGCGTCGTCGAGCACGAGCACCAGCGGCCCGGCCCCCGCCCCGGCGTGGCCTCCCCGCGCCCGCGTCAGGCGCTCGTGCGCGCGCAGGGCGCCCAGCGCGCCGGCGGGGAGCGCCTCCTCGCCGGTCGCGCGGCGCAGCATCGAGGCCACCGGCGCGCTGGCCCTGGCGAAGCCCTCCACGGCCTCCATCCGGAGCTCGGCGCTCCACGTCGCCTCGCGCAGGAGGCGGCTCTTCCCGCAGCCCGGCTCCCCGGCGATCACGCAGACGCGCGGGCCGCGCTCGCCTCGCTCGAGCGCGGCGAGCGCCTCGTCGACCGCGCGCATCTCCGCGTCGCGCCCGACGAGGTGGGGCGGCTCCGGCGGCGGCGGGGCCACGGCGCGCGGCGCGGCGCCCACCCAGTCGAGCACCTCGCCTGCGTCGGCCGGGCGGTCGCGCGGCTCGGACCGCACGAGGCGCTCGACGAGCGCGCCGATCGCCTCCGGCAGCGGCTCCGCGAGCAGCGGCGCGATCGCCTCGAGCGTGCGGCCGAGCGAGAACAGGTCCGCGCGCCCGTCGGCCGGCTCGCCGCGGATCACCTCGGGCGCGAGGTAGCCCCGGGTGCCGGACACGCCCTCGTCGGGCCTCCCCCCGAGCCGCGCCGCGCAGGACAGGTCGATCAGGACCGCGCGCCCCGAGGCCCCGACGAGGATGTTGGCCGGCTTCACGTCGCCGTGGCGGATGCGCGCGCGGTGGAGGAACCGCAGCGCGTCGAGCACGTCCACGATCGCGGCCCGCGCCTCCTCGAAGCGCCGGCCTGTCACGTACTCGTCGAGCGGCGCGCCCAGCACCGCCTCCGACGTGAAGTAGAAGCGCGGCTCGCCGGTCTCCCGGAGCATGCCGAAGTCGAGGACCCGGACCAGGTGCGGATGGAAGAGCCCCGCCAGCATCCTGAACTCGCCGCGGAACGCCGCCCGCTCCGCCGTGCGCGCGTGGCCGAGCAGCTTGAGGCACAGGTCCCGCCCGAGCGCCTCGTCCCGCGCGAGCCACGCCGTGGCCAGGCCCCCCCGCCCCAGGGGGCGGATCAGGCGGTAGCGGCGGGCGAGCAGGGTCCCTTCGGCTTGGCTCACCCGCGCAGTGTCTCACGGATGTGCCATCTGAGACAGTGAGACACTCGATGAGACACTTGTGCCTCGCATTTCACGATGATTTCCGTCCTTTTTCATTCGGCACCAGGTTTGCTCTAATGGCTGGCATGGCGATGCGGACGACATACGGACACCGAGGACGGCGGGGCGCGCGCGTCGCGACGCTCCTCGGAGCGCTCGTTGGCGGCTGTGTCGTGAGCCCGCAGCCGAGCCCGCCGGTCCACGAGCCGATCCTGGACACAGGGCTCGTCGGCGTCTCGGGCGACCCTCAGGTCTTGCGGCAACAGGTCTTCCTCAAGGGAGAGCCTGGGGCGGTCGAGCCGGCGGAGGGCGTGGTCGTGGTGACGAACCTCGACAGCGCGGACGCGCCCGTCATCGCGGAGATCAACCGCGACGGCAGCTTCCTGGCCGCGGTGGACGCGTCGACGGATCAGGTCCTGCGGATCCAGGTGAAGCAGGGCGAGCGCCGGTCGGAGCCGGTGGACCTGCTGCTCGCGGGGGAGCCCATCAACGCGACGCAGACGATGCTGGCGCACCTGCCTTGCCTCACGATCGAGCCTGCCGCGTGGGTCGTGCTCCAGGCCGGCGAGCGCGACGTCGTCGTCCGCAACACGTGCGCCGAGGAGGTGTCCATCGGCGCGCCGCGCCTGCGCCGCGGCGCGGGGCCGTTCGGGGTCAGCCCGGCGGAGGCGTTCGTGGTGCCGGCGGGTGAGTCCGCCGCCGTCACGGTGCGCGCGGACGGCGAAGGGGTCGAGCGCGAGGACGTGCTCTTCCTCGAGGTCACGGCGCCCGAGCCCGGGCGCCGCGTCCTGACACTGACGCTGCCCGACTGAGCGGTCGGGGAGACGAACATCGAACTCACGCGCCGCGCTCGACGTACTGCGGGCGGCGCGAGGCGCCCTTCCTCTGGAGGGGAGGGGCTCGTGGATGTCTATTGCCTCGCCGGTGACGGCGGGGCTCTTTTGGAGGAACCCATGAACGTCCAGAATCGTATCAAGAGCAGCCGTATCGGATCCTTCCTCTGGCTCGCGCTGTCGATGCTCCCGCTCGCCGTGGGCTGTCAGGTGGAGATCGCCGACGACAGCACCGCCACCGACTCGGCGGAGGTGAGGGGCGGCGGCGGGCAGGGCAAGGCCTGCGGCGGCCTCCTCGGCCTCTCCTGCAAGAAGGGCCTCTTCTGCGACTACGAGCTCGACGCCATGTGTGGCGCGGCCGATCAGACGGGCACCTGTCAGCCCATCCCCAAGGCGTGCACGAAGGAGTACAGGCCGGTCTGCGGCTGTGACGGCAACACGTACGGCAACGAGTGCATGGCGAACGCGGCGGGCACGTCGGTGTCGTCGGTCGGCGAGTGCGCGCCTCCTCCGGGGGACGTCTGCGGCGGCCTCCTCGGCCTCTCCTGCAAGGACGGTGAGTTCTGCGACTTCGCGCCGGACGCCCAGTGCGGCGCGGGCGACATGACGGGCACCTGCCTGCCCACGCCGGGCGGGTGCACCAAGGAGTACGCCCCCGTCTGCGGCTGTGACGGGAACACGTACGGCAACGCCTGCATGGCGAACGCGGCGGGCGTGTCGGTCGCGTCGAAGGGCGAGTGCGCGCCGCCGCCTTCGGAAGGCAAGGCGTGCGGCACCCGCGGCGGCTGGACGTGCGAGAAGGGCGAGTTCTGCAACTTCCCGCCCGAGGTCGAGTGCGGCGCGTGGGACGGGCCGGGGGTCTGCACGCCCATCCCGGAGGCGTGCACGTTCGAGTACAACCCGGTCTGCGGCTGCGACGGCCAGACGTACGGCAACGCCTGCGCCGCCGCCTCGGCGGGCGTGTCGGTCGCGTCGAAGGGCGAGTGCGCGCCTGCTCCCGGGACGTTCTGCGGCGGCATCGCGGGCTTCGCCTGTGGCAAGGGCGAGTTCTGCAACTACAGCATCGAGGCCATGTGCGGCGCGGCCGATCAGACGGGCACCTGCGAGACCATCCCGGAAGCGTGCACGGAGCAGTACGACCCGGTCTGCGGCTGCGACGACACCACGTACGGCAACGAGTGCTTCGCGCACGCGGCGGGCGTGTCGGTCGTGTCGCGCGGCGAGTGCGCTGAGCGCCGGTTGTAAGGGGACACCGAGGGCGCCGTCCGCGCCGCGCGTCGCGTGACACCCCCCTCGCGCGACGCGCGGCGCGGCGGCGCCGCCCTTGACCGGCTCCGGGCCGGTTCCCTAGCATCCTGCCGCGCATGAGCGCCGCTCCATCCCAGACAGCGTCGACGCTCCTCCTCGACGAGCACTTCGAGGCCGGCGACGACCGGTTCGTGGACGAGGTGCTCGCCTCGGAGGCGGGCCGGAAGCTGAAGGCGCTCGCCCCGCGCTGGTACGAGGACCGGCGCCCGTTCGCGCGCCGCGCGCTGCTCCGCTACATCGACGACGGCTGCGACCGGCCGCACCACCGCGGCCTCGTCAAGGTCCTTTACAAGCTCGCCGAGCAGGCGGGAGACGACGAGATCGTCGGCCGCTTCATGGTCGCCTTCGATCGCCTCGTCCGCCGCAAGCTCGTCAAGGTGACCCGCTACGACTGGGTGACAAGGACCTCCAGCGACGAGCCCTGCCTCGTCAGCGACACCGGGGTGCCGGCCAGCCTCCCGCAGGGCGACGTCGCGTCGCCGCGCTTCTCGATGCGGACGCGCCATTACCTGCGGCGCCGCGCGTTCCGCTACTTCCGGCGGCTCGGCCGGCGCGACGCCGCCCGCTACGGCCGCGCGATCCGCGCCGCGCTCGCGCTCTACCGCGACGAGCACCTCGACAGGCCCGAGCGCCTGCTCGACGCCTGGGGGCTGCTCCACGCGCTCTACTGGGGCTCGCCCGCCCTCGAGCGCCTCCCGCGCGGCGTCCGCCTCGCAGAGGGCGCCGCCCTCGCCGAGCTCGAGCCCGCGCCGATCTACCCCGAGGCGTGGCAGGGCGCCTTCGACGAGGTGCTCGGCCTGGTCACGGCCGCGAGGAGCCGCACCGTCCGGGCGTTCGCCGTCGGGCTGCTCGAGCGCGGCTACGCCGCCGAGCTCCGCGGCCTGCCGCTCGCCCGCGTGCGCGCGCTCCTCGAGAGCCCGCACGACGAGGTGCAGACCCTCGCCGCCGGCCTGCTCCGGCAGATCCCGGGCCTCGGGAGCCTGCCGATCGCGGACTGGCTCTCGCTGCTCCAGACCGAGAACGCCGCGGCGCTCGCCTTTCTCTGCGAGGCCGTTGTCGAGCATGTCTCGCCGGCGCGGCTCTCGCTCGCCGAGTGCGTGGCGCTCGCCTGCGCGCGCGCCGCGCCGGTCGCGGAGCTCGGCCTCCGCTGGGCGAGGACGAAGCCCGTCGAGACCGCCGCCGATCTCGACACCCTCGCGCGCCTCGCGACCGCGGTTGCCCCCCGGGTGCGGGAGGAGGCGGTCGCGTGGCTCGTCGAGGTGCTCGGGCGCTCGCCCCACGGCCGTGCCGAGCACGTGCGCGATCTCCTGGACTCCCGTCACGAGGACGTCCGCGCCCGCGCGCTCGAGCTCTTCGAGGCCGACGCCCGCTTCCGCGACGACACAGGCCTGTGGGCCGCGCTGGCCGAGACGCCCCACGCCGATGCCCGCGCGTTCCTGATCCGGCACCTCGCCGCGCGCAAGGCGGCCTTCTCGCCCGAGGCGCTGCGGCACGTCTGGGCGGCGGCGCTGCTCGCCGTCCACGGGGGCGCGCGCGACAAGCGCGCGGTCGTCCGGCAGATCGCGGATCGCGTGGTCGCCCGGCCCGGCGAGGCCGACGCGCTCCTGCCGCTGCTCGGCGTCGCGCTCCGCAGCGTGCGCGCGCCCGAGCGGCGCGCCGCCCTCGGGGCGCTCGCCCGCGCCGCGTTCCGCGCCCCCGCGCTGCGCGACGCCATCGCGCGCAGGCTCCCCGAGCTCCGGCTGTTCGAGGGGGAGGACGCGGCGTGAGCTTCGATCTCCGCTACCTCGGCACGAGCGGCATGAAGGAGCTCGGCGGCGGCGCCGCGCTGAGCTTCGCGCCCAACCTCGCGCGCCCCAGGGTCTTCTTCGACGGCGAGCTCGCGCGGCCGGTGCGCTTCCGCGAGGCGATCAGCGCGCTCCACGACGTCGTCGTGGGCGACCTGCGGCGCCTGCCGAAGGATCGCTCCGCCCACGAGGCGTGGAAGCAGCAGGAGGCCGAGCGCGAGGCCCGGCTCCGCCGGGAGCTCCACGGCGAGGCCATGAAGGCCGAGCTCGCGCGCCTCGGGAGCGCGCCGCGGCCGCCGAACCTCGAGGCCGACTTCCGGAAGATGCACAAGCTCTACTGGGGCGCGCGCGTCCGCTGGGCGAACGAGCTCGCGCGGAGCGACCCGCAGCTCTTCCGCCACCTCGTCCCCTGCGATCCGGTCGTGACCGTCGCGCCCGATGTCGTCTTCTTCGAGTGCTTCTCCAAGGACGAGTCGAGCTACGGCTGCCTCTCGGTCGATCGCGACGCCTTCCGGGGCGCGCAGGACGCCGGCCTCGGCACGACGAACGTCGACTACTCGCTCGCGCTCTACGAGCACTTCCAGACGCTCCGCAGCTACCGGCCGACGCGGCTCCTCGTCGATCCGACCGGCTTCGAGGTCGCGGTGGAGGGCCGCGGCGACTACCGCGAGGAGAAGATCGATCTCCCTCCCTCGTGGCTGCGCGGCTTCGGCCAGCTCCAGGCGGCGATGTGCCTGCCGTGCCGGAGGGTCGACGTCCCCGTGGAGGCGGTCTACTCGCTGCTCGCGCACCTCGATCGGCACCGCGAGCGCACGGGCCCGCGCAGCCTGCGCTTCCAGCTCACGCCGGGCAAGGCGCCGATCCTGGTGCTCGACCCCTGGGGCGTCTCCATCCCGTGCCGCGGCGTCACCTGCGACGACGTCCACGTGGCCGTGGGGCCCGCGGCGGGCGGGGGAGGGCTCGGCCCGTACCGCTCCGGGGCGCCGAGGGGTGCGCCGACGGCGGAGGCGACCGAGGAGATCAAGGTGTGGGGGAGGCGCCGCCTCTCGGTGCTCGCGCGGCTCTTGCCGCTCGCCGATCGCATCGAGGTGCGGCTGCTCGGCTCCGGGCTGCCGAGCCTGTGGATCGTCTTCATGGGCGAGATGCGCTTCACGCTCGCGCTCTCGGGCTGGACGGCGAACGACTGGACCGCGGGCTCTCACCTCGACGTCATGGCGGACACCTTCACCCCGGACGCGCAGCTGGCGGACCGCGTCGCGCGCCACCTCGAGATGGTGAGGCGCGCATCCTACGGCGAGCTCGCCGTGTCGATGGGCGCGCCGGACGGCGCGCTCCGCGGCGCGCTGCACCTTGCCGCGAAGCAGGGGCAGGTGGTTTACGACCACGCCGCGGAGTGTTATCGCTGCCGCCCGGTGATGCCGGTCGCCCTCTCCGACGCGCTGCTCGGCCCCGAGCCCCCGGAGCTCGCCGAGGGCCGGCGCATCGCCCAGGGCGGGGTGGAGATCGCGCGGGAAGAGACCCTCTCCGGCGGCCGCCGCGTCGTCATGGCCAGGGCCAAGGCGACGCGCTGCGAGCTGCTCCTCGACACCGACGGCGCGATCAAGAAGGCGAAGTGCAGCTGCTCGTACTTCTACAAGAACCGGCTGCGCGCGGGCCCGTGCCGGCACCTGCTCGCGGTCAAGCTCCACCTGTCCGGCCGCGGCGACGCGGCGCCGTCGCTGCAGCCTCCGGAGCCGCCGGGGCAGGCGGAGGCCGGCTCGCGCGGCCCGCGGGCGCCGACGGCCGCCCCGCGAGGCGAGGCCGTGCCGTTCCCCGCGGAGCTCCTCGTCGAGATCGAGCGCGCCGCGGCGGCCCGGCGGGCGGGGCTCGCGGAGGTCGTCGAGGCGTCGTGGGATCTCGCGTTCGAGCGCATCCAGGGCTGCCGCTCCTGGGTCGAGGCCCTCGCGCTCGGCGGTCCGGAGGCGGAGCGGGCGCTCCGCGCGCGCGAGCTCCGCGCGCCGGTCGTGAGGACGCTCCCGGTCCACGCGGACGTGCTGGCCGAGATCCGGCGCGTTGCTGACCAGTTCAAGGCGAGCCCCGCCGCGGTGGTGGGCCTCGCTTGGCTCGTCGCCAGGCGATCGACGAAGTGAGGTTCACCCAGCATCCGAGTGTCCAGCCCTGCAAGGAGATCCGTCCGCTCGAGCCCAACATGCTGCGGCGCTCCGCCGTGGTGGAGGTTGTTCTTCCATGCATCCCCACCCCCGATGTTCTTTGGGCGCCTTTAGCAGCTGTGCGGGTCCACTCAGAGGGACCTGACGGTCCTGGACCCGCACAGCTGCCCGGCGCCTGGGTGATCGGGCGTGGTCACGAGCAAGTAGTCGGGCGGGCGGGCCTCCTTGGAGGGCTGGACCGGGTGATGGGGTACTTTGGCCGAAGGTGGGGTCTTTTGAACTGCCAGGACGCCAAAAGACGCCAAGACACGCCAGAAGACGCCAAGAAAAACACAAAAATCTTGGCGTCTTTTGGCGCCTTTTTGGCGTCTTTTGGCGTCCTGACGATTCCATCATTCGGGCAGGGTGTAAGTGCCCCACCACCCTGGACCGGGTGCTGTCCAGAGGAACGGTCGAATGGGCTTCTGGGATAAGCTGAAGTCGATGCTCGGCCTGGGCGGGGCCGAGCAGGGCGAGCGAGCGCCGGGCGGGGCCGAGGCGGCGCAGGCCAAGGCGGCGCAGGCCGGGCCCGCGGCCGCGGCGCAGCAGGCCGCCCGCGCGGGGCAGCCCCGCGCCGGGGCGGCGGGCGCGAAGCCGCGCCCCGCGGACCCCTACGACGCCGGCGGGATCCTCGGCCTCTCCGCGGACGAGCTGCGCAGGCGCGCGCTCAAGATCAACCCGCGCCTGACGGCCTGGATCGGCCGCGTGGACACGATCCCGCCGCAGAGCGACGAGCGCACCGCCCTCATCGATCGGGGCCTCGTCCTGCGCGGCCTGCTCACCGAGGCGCAGCTCGCCGAGATCCACCGCGTCGGCGATCTCTGGCTCAGGCACAAGGACGCCGCGGCGCTCGCCGGCACCGTCGCGGCGCGCTCGGCCGACGAGGCGATCGAGCGGCTCAAGCGCGAGAAGCTCGCCCGCAAGGAGGAGAAGCGGCGCCAGAGCGCCGAGCGCAAGCGGCAGCGCGCCGAGGCGGTCGCGCGCCGCCGGGCCGAGGACATCATCTTCCTGGGCACCGACGTCTCGGCGGGCCTCGCGGACCGGCGCTCGCACGTCGAGTCGCTCGCCCAGCGCGGGCTGCCCGTGCTGTCCACCCCGGCCGACCTGGCCGCGGCCCTCGGCGTCGCCGTCCCGCGCCTGCGCTGGCTCTGCTTTCATGGCGAGGCCGTCGAGCGCCCTCACTACGTGTACTTCGACGTCCCGAAGCGCTCGGGCGGGACGAGGCAGCTCGCGGCGCCCCACGCCTCGCTGGGCGCGGCGCAGGCCTGGGTCCTGCGCGAGGTCCTGGAGAAGCTGCCCGTCGAGGAGCCCGCGCACGGCTTCGTGAAGGGCCGCTCCACGGTCACCAACGCGCGCCCGCACACGGGCCGCGACGTGGTCGTGAACCTCGATCTGTCCGATTTCTTCCCGACCATCACCTTCCCGCGGGTGCGCGGCGTCTTCCATCGGCTCGGCTACTCGCCGGCGGTGGCCACGCTCCTCGCCCTGCTCTGCACCGAGCCGCCGCGGCGGCCGGTCGAGTACGACGGGCAGCGTTACTGGGTCGCGGTCGGCGACCGCGCGCTGCCGCAGGGCGCTTGCACGAGCCCGGCGATCTCGAACCAGGTCGCGCGGAAGCTCGATCGCCGCCTCGCCGGCATGTGCGCCCGCGCGGGCTTCACGTACACGCGGTACGCGGACGACCTCACCTTCTCGGCGCCACCGGGCAAGCGCGGCGACATTGCAATGCTGCTCGCCCGAGTCCGCCACATCGTCGAGGAGGAGGGCTTCGCCATCAATCCGGCGAAGGGCCGTATCCAGCGCGCCGGCGGTCGGCAGGTGGTGACGGGCGTCGTGGTCAACGACAAGCCCTCGGCGCCGCGCGAGGAGGTGCGCCGCCTGCGCGCGATCCTCCACGCGGCGAAGAAGACAGGCCTCGCCGCCCAGAACCGCCGGGGCGTGCCGGACTTCGAGGCGCACCTGCGCGGCAGGATCGCCTATGTGCAGATGATCGACCGCGAGAGGGCCGCGCCGCTGCTCGCGGCCCTCGACGCGCTCACGGGGTGAACGCGGGCGCATCTTCGTGCCGCGTCGTTCGGCTCGCTGCGTGGTACTTTCGTACGCCTCACTCGCCTGCCTGGTGCTCGGCAGGCCTCGTCCGCGAGCGCTCGATCATCACGACTTGGCATCACGACTTGGCATCACGACTTGGCATCACGACTTGGACTCGACTCGTCCGAGCGGCTTGGCAGCGCCCGCCAGCGCGCTTTGTGCGTCCTGCCAGGCGGGGTCTCCGGGGTAGAGCGCGGTGTGGAGGTAGGCCCGCGTGAGGAGCTGGACGGCAGCCACGCGCTCGGGGTTCTCGTCGGTGGTCTCGGCGAGGTCGTAGCCCGCGACGCCCCCCAGCCCGTGCTCTGCGTCGACCAGCATGAGCAGCGACTTGGGGCCTGGGGAGAGGAAGTAGGGATCCGCGTGCCAGGCGGCGCCTGCGGTCGTCAGGTGGGGAGAGCCGTCCTTGTCGCCGGCGACCACGAGCGCGGGCGTCGTCATGGTGGAAAAATCGATGTTCGCGAAGAATGGGTAGTTCTCTGCTGCGTACTTGCTGAGGGCGTCGCCTCGGCCGGGCGCGGCGAGCAGCACGCCCGCCTTGATCCGCGGCTCGGCGACGCTCACCTCGCTTCCGTCGTGGGGATCCACGTTCCGCGCGCCGAGCAGCACGCTCGCGGTGTGCCCGCCCATCGAGTGGCCGAGGACGGCCACCTTGCTTCGATCCATACGCCCGGCGATCGCAGGGACGGCGCGCTCGATCGCGTCGAGCTGGTCGAGGATGCGGCTCATGTCCTCGGCGCGCGCGCGCCAGAAGAGAGGCGCATCGGGATGGTCCGAGCCTCTGAAGGGCAGCGTCTTCGAGTCGAGATGCGTGGGCTGGATCACGACGAAGCCGTGCGCCGCGAAGTAGTTGGCGAGCGGGGCGTAGCCGTGGAGCGACGAGACGAAGTTGGAGGGGCCATGGCCGTGCGAGAGCAGCAGGATGGGCAGCTCGCTTCCGGTCACGGGCGCGGAGACGCGCACCTGGAGATCGACGGGGCGGCCGGGAGCGGGCAGCACGATGGGGTGGATCGAGGAGACCTGCGCGGGTGCGCTGGAGGCGTTCGCTGCGGGAGTCGGTTGGCTCATGATGTGGAGTTCCTTTCGGGGGCTCGGCCCCGCTCATCGCCTTGGTAGCTCCCGCCACCGCTCTCTCATTGGAAGGACCGGACATTTTCGGAGCGCTCGCTCCGCGTCGGCTTGAACGATCGCAGCCGGCGCGCGACACTGCGACGGTGCTGCACACGACGGACACCGCGGCGACGTTCTCGCTCTCGCGCTTCGTCGAGGGGGTTCACTCGTTCTTGCCGGTGGATGGGCACACTCGTCATGAACGGCTGCCCGACGGACGAACGATGCTCGTCTTCCGCGTGCTCGAGGAGGGCCGGAGAGGCGACGTGTGCGTCGCGGGGCCGCGCACGCAGGCGCTGTTCAAGAACGCCGGCGGCGTGGCGCGGGCGATCAGCATCCAGTTCAAGCCAGGCTGGTCGGCGCCGCTCCTCGGCGTGGCCGCGAACGCGCTGACGGATCGGATCATCCCGCTGGAAGACATCTGGGGCCGCCCGGGCGGCGATCTATGCGACGAGCTGCTCGCGGCGCGCAGCCTGCCGGAGCTCCTCGACCGAGTGTCCCGCGCCATCGCCCTTCGTACCCGCCAGACGTTCGAATCGGCATCGGCGCGGCTCGCGCGCCGCGCGGTTCGCTTGCTCGGAGGAGACGAGGTCCGGGTGGAGAGGGTGGCGGAGCGGCTGGGCGTCACGGCGCGGCATCTCCGCCGTGCGTTCACCGAGAGCGTCGGCGTCTCGCCGAAGGATTTCGCGCGCACCGTTCGCCTGCAGCGTGCGGTGCGGCTGGCAGCGACCTCGAAGGACTGGGCGCGCATCGCGAGAGACGCGGGCTATTACGACCAGGCGCACCTCATCGCCGACTTCCGGGAGCTCGTCGGGCTCACGCCGGGCGCCTTCGTGAAGCGCGCGGGCGACGACGGCGCCGCGAGGCGACTTCTCGGCCCACCGGCCGAGGATGCGCGAGCCTGCGCCGAGGGCGGCGCGACCGCCGGCCATGATGTCGGCGAGAGCGGCGTGGTCACGGTGCGAGCCCGCATCGAGCGCGCAGCGCCGTAGGGCGACGGAGCTAGCGTATCGGCAGCATCTCGGATCCATGCATGCCATCGCCCTCTGTTCCCTGCTGCCTGTCCGTAGACCTCGCAGGCCCGGCTCCCAAGGTGGCACCTTGAACCAGAACAGGTATCAACGGCGGATATCCACCCACGCCGTCCCGCGAGATTCGTCCAGCCGCGAAGCGTCTTCGTGATACCATCCAGGACACATTCGTGGCGGGGGCATGCCACGAGGTGGGCTGTTGACCGCGCCTGACAGCGCCAGAGCACGTCTGACGTCAAGGGGAGTGATGCTGACGATCTCGGGGTATCAAGCGACCGACACGATCTACGAGAGCGGCAGCTCGCGCGTCTACAGGGGCCAGCGCATCCGAGACGGGCGCGCCGTGATCCTCAAGCTGCTGCGCTCGGACTATCCCAGCCAGACCGAGCTCACGCGCTACCGGCATGAATACGCGGTGCTCCGCAACCTGGAGGCGCCGGGCGTCGTCCGGGCGCTCGACCTGTGCAGGCACGAGAACGGGCTCCTCCTCGTCCTCGAGGATTTCGGCGGCCGCTCGCTCGCGCACCACCTCCACCACCTCCAGCGCCGCCCGTTCGACGCCGCGGACTTCATCCGGCTTGCGATCCAGATCACGAGCGCTCTTCACGAAGTCCACAGAAGCGGAATTATACACAAGGATATCAATCCGTCCAATATCGTAGTCAACCGCGAGACGGGCGTCGCCAAGATCATCGACTTTGGCATCTCGACGCGGCTTTCACGGGAAGAGCTCTCGATCAAGAGCCCCGCGGTGCTCGAGGGGACCCTCGCCTACATCTCTCCCGAGCAGACCGGCCGCATGAACCGGTCCCTCGACCATCGCACCGATTTCTACTCGCTCGGCGCCACCTTCTACGAGCTCCTCACGGGCGCGCCGCCCTTCAGCGCGACGGACGCCATGGAGCTCGTCCACTGCCACGTCGCGCGCGATCCCGCCCCGCCGCGCGCGCGATGTCCGGGCGTCCCGGAGGCCCTGTCGGACCTCGTGATGAAGCTCATGGCGAAGGCGGCCGAGGGCCGTTACCAGAGCGCGGCGGGCCTCCTTCACGACCTGGAGGCGTGCGAGCGGCGCCTCGCGGCCACGGGCGAGATCGCCCCGTTCCCGCTGGGCCGCGCCGACGCCTCCGGCGCGCTCCGCATCCCGCAGCAGCTCTACGGGCGCGAGCGCGAGGTGCAGGCGCTGCTCGAGGCGTTCGAGCGCGCGGCGCGGGGCGGCGCCGAGCTGATGCTCATCGCCGGGTACTCGGGGATCGGCAAGTCCGCGCTGGCGCACGAGCTGTACAAGCCCATCACCGAGGCGCGCGGGTATTTCGTCGCGGGCAAGTACGACCAGCTCCAGCGAAGCACCCCGTACACCGCGATCACCAGCGCGTTCCGCGACCTGGTGCGGCAGATCGTCGCCGAGCCCGAGGCGCAGTTCGCGCTCTGGCGCTCGAAGATCAAGGCCGCGCTCGGGGCGAACGGGCAGGTCCTCGTCGACGTGATCCCGGAGATCGAGCGCATCGTGGGCGACCAGCCGGCCGTCCAGGCGCTGGGGCCCGCCGAGTCCCAGAACCGCTTCGTGCGCGTCCTCCAGAACTTCGTCCGCGTGTTCTGCGACGCCGAGCGTCCGCTGGCCATCTTCCTCGACGACCTGCAGTGGGCCGACGCGGCGTCCCTCCGGGTCATCGAGCTCTTGATGACCGACGCGAAGCTGCGCGGCCTGCTCGTGATCGGCGCCTACCGCGACAGCGAGGTGGGGGCCGCGCACCCGCTCTTGGCCGCGATCGCCGCGCTGCGACGGGAAGGGGCGGTCGGCCGCGTGCGCGAGATCTCCCCGGGGCCGCTCGGCGCCGAGATGGTCTGCCGGATGCTCGCCGACGCGCTGCGCGCGGACGCCGCGGCGGTGATGCCGCTCGCCGCGCTGGTCACGCGGAAGACGGGCGGCAACCCCTTCTTCGTCAACGAGTTCCTCCGCACGCTGCACCACACCGGGTGTTTGCGGTACGACGCCGGGCTCGCGGCGTGGACGTGGGACGTCGAGCACATCGAGTCCAGGAACATCACGGACAACGTCGTCGATCTGATGATCGGCAAGCTCCGGGAGCTCCCCGAGGACACGCAGCGAGCGCTGATGTCGGCGTCCTGCCTCGGCAACCGCTTCGATCTGGGCAGGCTCGCGGTCATCCGCGAGGAGACCCGCGCCGATGCCTACCGGCACCTCGTGCCCGCGCTGCAGGAGGGCCTCCTCGTCCCGCTCTCCCCGATGGAGCCCGCGGCGCCCGACGATCTCGCCGCGCCGCTCGTCTTCCCGGACTACAGGTTCCTCCACGATCGCGTCCAGCAGGCCGCGTACGCCATGATCGAGGACGGCGAGCGCAGCGGCCTCCACGCCGACATCGGCCGGCTGCTCCTGCGGAGCCTGGGCGGGCGCGCCCCCGAGGAGAAGGTCTTCGACGTCGTTTACCACCTGAACCGCGGCGCCGACCTGCTGAGCGACGCCGCGGAGCAGCGGCGCCTCGCGGAGCTGAACCTGCTCGCGGGCCGGCGCGCGCTGCTCTCCGCCGCCTTCGACGCGGCGCGCGGCTACTTCGCCCGAGGCCTCTCGCTGCTGCCCGCGAGCGCCTGGCAGGGCGATCCCGCGCTGATGAGCGCGCTCCACGTCGGCGCGGCCGAGGCGGCGTGCATGAACGCCGACTGGGGCGCGATGAAGGAGCTCGTCGACGCCGCCCTGGGCGAGATCCACGACGTCATGAACAGGAGCAAGCTCTACGAGCTCCTGATCCTCTATCACCACACCCAGGCGGAGTTCCGGAAGGCCGTGGACATCGCCGTGGAGGCGCTCGCGCAGCTCGGAGAGACGTTCCCGGCGAGCCCCGGTATGCAGGATTTCCTCGACGCCTATGCCAAGACGACGAAGCAGGTCGCCGAGATCGGCCTCGAGCGCCTCGGCCGGCTCGCCCCGATGACGGAGGCCCCGAAAGAAGCCGCGCTCGTGATCCTCCGGCGCGCCATCCATGCGTCCTATTTCGCCGCGCCGGAGATGCTCGGGCTCTTCATCTGCCGCGCGCTCGACCTGACGATGGATCACGGCGAGTCGCCGCTCTCGTCCTATGCGTTCGCGGCGTTCAGCGTGCTCGTCAACGCCGGCGTGGGCGACATCGCCACGGGATCCCGGTTCGGCGAGCTTTCGATCGCGGTGCACAGGCGCCGGGACGAGCCGTTCTACAAGGCGAGCGTCTACAACTTCTATTACGGGCTCTCCCGGCACTTCTACCGTCCGGCCCGCGAGAGCCAGGCGCCGCTCATCGAAGGGTACCTGAGCTACGCCGAGAACGGCGACGCCGAGAGCGCCGCGTACTGCCTGATCAACGCCTTCGTCTGCGGCGCCGTCTCCGGACAGAACCTCCTCGACCTCGAGGCGATGTTCGACAGGCACATCGAGGAGGTGTTCAGGTTCAAGCAGGAGCAGGTCATCAACCAGCTCAGCGTGTGGCGGCAGGTCATCCGGAACCTCACCGGCAGGTCCGAGCACGCGGCGAAGATCAAGGGAGAGTTCTTCGACGCCGAGCAGGCGCTCCCGGGCCTCTACGCGACGAAGAACTTCAACACCGTCAATTATATCCATACGGCGCAGGCGATGCTCTATTTCGTCTTCGGCGAATACGAGCTCGCCTACAGGCACGCCGCCGAGACGGAGCCGACCCTCGGCGCGAGCACGGGCAAGGTGTTCACGCCGCTGCACACCTTCTATTACTCCCTCGCCATGACAGCGCTCACCCCGGCGGCCTCGCCGGAGGACAAGGCGCGCTACCGCGCGAAGCTGTCGGAGAACCAGGCGAAGCTCAAGGCGCTGTCCGCGACGTGCACCAGCAACTTCCTGCACCGGTACCTGCTCGTGGAGGCCGAGCTCGCGCGGATCGACGGCCGCGCGGCCGAGGCGCTGGACCTGTACGACCGCGCCATCGCGTCCGCCTCGGAGCACGACTACGTGAACGAGGCCGCGGTGGCCTGCGAGCTGGCGGGGCGGTTCTGGCTCGCGCAGGGGAGAGAGAAGCTCGCGCGCGTGTACCTCGCGGACGCGAGCTACCACTACGACCTCTGGGGCGCCGCCCGCAAGGCGCAGGACCTGGAGGAGCGGTATCCGCAGCTCGTCGCGCGCGAGGCGCATGCTCCGCGATCCTCGGAGATCGCGCCCTCACGGACGTTCGTCACGACGACCTCGCTCGGCGCATCTCGCCTCGATCTCAGGACGGTGCTGAAGGCGGCGCAGGCGATCTCCGGGGAGATCGTGCTCGACAGGCTCCTCGCCAAGCTCCTGTCGGTCGCCATGGAGAACGCCGGCGCCCAGCGCGGCTGCCTCGTCCTCCGGGACGGCGACGGCCTGCGGATCGAGGCCGAGGTCGACTGGACCGACGGCCGCGACGAGCCGCGCTTCCCGGGGCTGCCCCTCGACAAGGCCGCGGCGCACGAACGCCCGCTCCTCTGGGCCGCGATCGTGCAGTACGTCGCGCGGACGGGCCAGTGCGTCGTCCTCTCCGACGCCTCGACAGACCGGCAGTTCCAGCGCGACGACTACGTCGCGCAGCGCTGCCCGAGGTCCGTCCTGTGCACGCCCATCACCCACCATAACGGCCTTTACGGGGCCATCTACCTCGAGAACAACACGGCGACCGGGACGTTCACCGAGGATCGGCTGGAGCTGCTCTCGATGCTGTCCTCGCAGATGGCGATCTCCATCGAGAACGCGAGGCTCTACACGGGCGTGGAGCAGAAGGTCCGCGAGCGCACGGCGGAGCTCGAGCAGGCCCACGCGACGATCGTGCGCCTGGAGCGGGAGGCGGTCGAGAACCAGATGGCGGGCGGCTTCGCGCACGAGATGCGCAACGCGCTCTCGGGGGCCGCCATGGTGCTCGAGTCCGTGACCCAGGGCGGCGAGACGCTGTGCGCGAAGAACGCGGCCCGGCTCGGCGAGCTGTTCGACTTGCTCAAGGGCGATATCCCGGAGGGCAAGATCAAGGCGGTCGTCGCCCACCTGGGCGACATCGAGGAGGCGGAGGAGACGCTCGACAGCGTGCTCCGGATGGTGGGCGACTGCACGGAGCGCGCGCTGAGCGTCACGAACAGGATCCTGGAGTACTCGAAGCTCGGCGTCGCGCTCGCCGGCAACGAGGTCGTGAGCCTCCGCCGCGTCATCGAGTCCGTCGCGGCGCGGCACCGCGACGAGTTCGCGCGCCAGGGCGTGTCGGTCGAGCTCGATCTCCGGGGCGGCTCGGCGGTCGTCGGGTACGAGTCGCACTTCGACTCCATCGTGAGCAACATCGTCCTGAACGCGCGCGACGCGCTGCTCCTGGTCGGCGACGGCCGCGGGCGGCGGATGCGGGTCGAGACGGTCGACGAGGGGGAGCTCCAGGTCCTCACCATCAGCGATAACGCCGACGGGATCTCGTCCGACGACCTCTCGAGGATCTTCCAGCCGTTCTTCTCGACGAAGCCGACGACCGGCGTGGGCCTGGGGCTCAGCTTCGTCTCCCGCCTCGTCGCGATGTACCGCGGGACGATCGACGTCGAGAGCGCGGCGGAGCGCGGAACGACGTTCGTCGTCCGGCTTCCGCGCGCGGCGCTCCACCACCAGCCGCAGCAGCCGCAACAGCCCCAGCCGGCCGGCGCGCCCGTCGGCCGGATCGATCTCAACCTCTCCGGGAATTGAAAGGAGGCGCCAAGATGACATCGGCGAAATTCACCAGGCGCTTCCGCGAAGCTTCGGACGTGGCGCCGGAGGGGCCCGACAAGGAGCGGGCGATCGTGGTCGTGATCGACGACGACCCGCGGATGCGGTCCGCGCTCGAGTTCACGCTGCGGCGTGATTACGACGTGCGCCTGTACGCGAGCGCGCAGGAGGGCATCGCCGCCATGACGGAGATGGTCAGCCTGGTCATCCTGGATATCCGCATGCCGGGCATCGACGGGCTCACTGCCTACCTGAAGATCAAGGCGCTGTTCCCGAAGGTGCCGATCATCTTCTACACAGCGTTCCAGGACATCCTGGAGAAGCAAGACCTGCTCTCGACCCACAAGGCGTTCGGCTATTTCGACAAGAATGGCGACGTGTCGGGGCTCATCGCGGCCGTCGAGAAGGCCGTCCAGCATTACAGCCTGGTCTCCAGCATGGCGAGCGCGCAGAAGCTCGTGCGCGGGATCATGCCCCCCGACGCGAGCTGATCAGCCGCCGGCGTGCCGCCGCGCGCGCGGCAGCTCGACAGTGAACCTCGCGCCCTCGCCCAGGCGGCTCTCCACGCGGACCGCCCCGCCCATCGCCTCCGCCGCCTCGCGCACGATCCAGAGGCCGAGCCCGAACCCGCTGTATTGGCGGGACGTCGTCGCCCGCTGGAAGCAGCGGAAGATCCGCTCGTGATCGGCCGCCGCGATGCCGATCCCGCGGTCGCGGACGGTGAGGCGCGCCATGTCGCCGGACGCCTCGAGCGCCACGTCGACGGGCTTGCCGACGCCGTACTTGGACGCGTTGGAGAGCAGGTTGGTGATGATCTGCTCGAGCCGCACCGGGTCCCAGTGGCCGCGGAGGGCGCTCGGCGCGTCGACGGTGACCGGGCACGCCGCGCGCCGGAGCAGCGCCGCGTGTCCGTTCAGGAGGTCCCGGAGGAGCGCGCTGAGGTCGACCTCCTCCGGCGCCACCGTCATCGGCGCCGCCGTGATCTGCGAGATGTCGAGGAGCTCCTCGACGAGCCGGTTCAGCCTGTCGAGCAGCGCCTCCACGGCCTCGAGCTTCGGGATCACCTCCTCGGCGGCCGGCGGCGGCCCGCCGGCCCTCCGGTACATGCGAAGGAGCGCCTGCACCCGGAGCATCACCGGGGTAAGGGGCGTCTTGAGCTCGTGCGACGCGATGGTCAAGAACTCCTGGCGCGTTTCCTCGACGTGCTTCCGGTCCGTGATGTCCTCCGCGATGACGACGAAGTAGGCAGGCGCCCCGGAGGCGTGACGGACCAGCGAGACCGTGACCTTCACCCAGACCAGCTCGCCGCCCTTCCGGACATAACGCTTCTCCCGCGAGGCCGTCTGGACCTCCCCCGACAGGATGCGGCGCACGTTCTCGACATCGGTGGGCAGATCCGGCGGATAGGTGATCTGCTGGAACGTGAGATCGGTCAGCTCTGCATGGGAGTAGCCCACGAGATCGCAGAATTTCTCGTTCATCCGGAGCCACTGGCCCTCGACCGACACCTGGCCGATGCCGACCGCGGCCTGGTTGAAGGTGGCGCGAAAGCGCTCCTCGCTCCTCCTCAGCTCCTCCTCGGACCGCTTGCGCTCCGTGATGTCGTGGAACGACGTGACCACCGCGTACGGGATGGACTCGCTCGGGCGCAGCAACGGCTGCGAGTTGATGGAGATCCACGCCATCTCGCCCTCCGGCCGGTGCACCCCCATGATCACGTTCTTCTGCGGCGCCCCCGTGCGGAGCGTCACGATGGCCGGGTGCAGGTCGCCGTTGAACGGAGCGCCGTCCTCGTGGACGGCCCTCCAGCGGGGATCGCGGCTCTCCCGGCCCGCCATCTCCGCGGACGTGAGCCCGAGGATGCGCTCGGCGCTCGCGTTGCACGCCTCGATCGAGCCGCTGGCGTCCTGGAGGACGATCCCCTCGTCGAGGGCGGCGATCACCGAACGATAGCGCTCCTCGCTCCTCCGGAGCGCCGCTTCCGTCGCCCTCCGCTCCGTGACGTCGGCGCAGATCATGAGCAGGGTGGCGATGTGGCCGCCGCACCGGATGGGGCTGACCCTCACCTCGTAGCGCGCCGCGTGGCCGTGTTCGCCGGGGATCGTGCACTCGCAGCTGTCGGACGCCCCCGACCGCACGACGCGCTCGACGCAGGAGCGGGCCGCCTCGCGCGTCTCCGGCGCGATGTGCTCGTAGATGCTCGTCCGCAGCAGGCTCGTCGAGCTCGCCCTGGGCAGCGCGCGCCCGGAGAGCAGGATCGTGCCGTCCGGGGAGATCACCAGGATGCAATCGGATGCGCTGCCCAGGATGGCCTGCAGCAACGCCTCGGCGCCGCCGAGCTCGGCCAGCTGTCGCTTGAGCGCGTCGGCGGCGCCTTCTTCCGCGGATTTCCCCAGCGCGGCCACGCTCTATGCATTGTTACCAGAGGCCGCGGCCGCAACCGCGCAGACGAGCTCGCGTCGGCTGGCGGGGCCCGCGCGGGGCCCGTGTCGCCGAGGTCTCCGGCATCGTTTCTCGGCGCGACGAGCGCGCCGGCGGGTGGCGAAACGCCGAGCGCGCCACTACGCAAACCTCCGGGCGAGGACGATGCGGAGCACACGGGTGGACGGGGCTGGCCGCCAGCGCGCCGAGGAGGCCACCGCGGCCGGGCAGGCCGAGGTGGCGCTGCGGGAGAGCGAGGCCCGCGACCGCGCTGCCAGCGCAGAAGCCGCCCGGCTGGAGGCCGAGGCGGCCGTCCGGCGGAGCGAGGAGCAGTATCGCCTCGTCAACCGCGCCACGAACGACGTGATCTGGGACTGGGATCTGGAGACGAACCGGGTCTACTGGAACGGAGCGGTCGTCCAGCACTTCGGCTGCACGCCGGAGGAGCTCGGTGACGGCCCCGAGGGCTGGTACGACCGCATCCACCCCGAGGACAAGGCGCGGGTGTCCGAGGGGATCCGCGCGGCGATCGAGGGCAACGGGGAGAGCTGGACCGACGAGTACCGCTTTCGCAGGGGCGACGGCTCGTACGCGCCCTTCCTCGACCGCGGCTACATCGGCCGGAGCGCGAGCGGCGAGCCCACCCGCATGATCGGCTCGATGCTGGACCTGACCGAGCGCCACCGGGCCGAGGCCGCCCTGCGCGAGAGCGAGCTCTTTCACCGTCAGACCCTCGAATCGATCCCGGGCATGGTGTGGGCGACCCGGCCCGACGGCTACTGCGAGTTCCTCAGCGAGCAATGGGTCGAGTTCACCGGCGTGCCCGCAGAGCGGCAGTTCGGCGACCGGTGGCTCGAGGTCCTGCACCCGGACGATCGGGAGCGGGTCTTCGCCGCCTGGCGCGCCGCGGTCGGCGGGCTCGCCCCGTATGACCTGGAGTACCGTATCCGGTGGCGCGACGGCGGATACCAGTGGTTCAAGGTGCGCGGGCGGCCCATCCGCGACGCCTCGGGCCGGATCGTCCGCTGGTTCGGGATCGCGATCAACATCCACGATCTCAAGCTGGCAGAGCAGGCGCTGCGGGACGCGGACCGGCGGAAGGACGAGTTCCTGGCCATGCTGGCCCACGAGCTGCGCAACCCCCTCGCGCCCGTCCGCACGGCCGTCGCGATGCTCCGGAGGGTCGGAGCGGCGGATCCCGTGCAGCGGCGAGCCCGGGACGTGATCGATCGCCAGGTCACCCACATGGTCCGGCTGATCGACGACCTGCTCGACATCTCTCGCATCGCCCGCGGCCGGATCCAGCTCCGCAAGGCGCGCTGCGATCTCGTCGGCATCGTCCGCCAGACCGCCGAGGATTACCGGGCGAACCTCGAGGCCGAGGGCGTGGCGCTCCGCGTGAGCGCGCCGGACGAGCCGCTCTGGGTCGAGGGCGACGACACCCGGCTGGCGCAGATGCTGGGCAATCTGCTGCAGAACGCCGGCAAGTTCACCGACGCGGGCGCGAGCGGGGGCGGGCGCGTGTCGGTGCGCGTCGAGGCGGGCCCTCGGGCGCCCGGGCGCGAAGGGGGCGTGTCTGGACAGGCCGTCATCACGGTCGAGGACAACGGCGTCGGGATGGATCCGGGGCTGCTAGCGCGCATCTTCGATCCGTTCAGCCAGGCGGATCAGGGGCTGGCCCGGAGCAAGGGGGGGCTCGGGCTCGGCCTTGCGCTGGTGAAGGGGCTCGTCGAGCTCCACGGCGGGACGGTGGCGGCTCACAGCGAGGGGATCGGCCGAGGCTCGGTGTTCACGCTGCGGCTGCCGCTCGCGGCGCCGGTCGCCCGGGACCTGTCGGCCGCCTCCGACGGGGAGGAGGCCAGTCGCCAGGGGGTCCGCGTCCTCGTGATCGAGGACAACCACGACGCGGCCGAGAGCCTCGAGATGCTCTTGACCCTGAGCGGCTACGACGTGGAGACGGCGTTCGACGGCCCGACCGGCCTGACGGCGGCCCGGACGCGCCCTCCGGATGTGGTCCTGTGCGACCTCGGGTTGCCGGGCGGGATGGATGGGTACGACGTGGCCCGCGCCATCCGCGCCGAGCCGTCGCTCGCGTCGACGCGCCTCGTCGCCCTGAGCGGCTACGGTCAGGACGAGGACCGGAGGAGATCGCGAGAGGCGGGCTTCGACAGGCACCTCGTCAAGCCAGCCGAGGACACCGCGCTGATGGAGGCCCTGTCGGCGGGGCGCCGCGAGCTGCGCAGCTCGGCGAGCCCGCTCTCGCGCTGATCTGCGGCCCTGCGCGCTCGCGCTCCCGGTGGCGAGGGCGCCTGGGTTTGGCGTCGACCGCGTGAAGGTGGCATTGTAGGCACGGCGACGCCGAGGCAAACGATGAACGATAGAGAGCTCGAGGCCGCGCTGCGGCGTGATCCGTCCGATGCGCAGGCCTGGCTCGCGTACGCCGGGACGTTGACGGCGGCGGGTGATCCGCTGGCTGAGCTGATCGAATGGGAGCGGCGCGTGAGAGCCGACGAGGCGGGAGCGTGGCAAGCGCGGCGGAGGGCGCGGGAGGAGCTGCGCGGGGCGTGGGGGCTGGGCGACAAGGATGGGGTCGACGGCGAGTTCGAGTGGGGGTTGTTCAAGGTGCGTCGGGTGACGAAGCATCATGCGGCGTGCCTGTGGCGTCTGACTCGAGTACGGCTGCTGGACGCGAGCTCGCTGGAGCTCGAGCAATTGCCGCGCGCCGAGCTGGAGGAGTGCCTGGCTGCGCTCGAGTCGTTGAAGCCGCGACGGCTGCTGTTGTCCGATGCCTTGCTCGACGCAGCGGATGCGTTGACGCTGGCGCGAGCCCCCGCGGCGACGATGCTGCGGCAGCTGGTGCTGGAAGCGAGCGGCGCGAGCTTCGAGGGGGACGCCGTGATGGCGGAGTTTGCTCGCGTGCTGCCGAAGGAGGAGCTCGAGCAACTGGGGCTGTGGAATCTACGGATCGGGGACGCCGGGCTGGAGGCTTTGCACGGCGCGGGCGCCTGGCCGCGATTGCGCCACCTGTCGCTCGGCTTCAACGAGCGGGTGTTGAGTGGATCGCTGCGCACGCTGTTCGAGGGCGCATGCTGGCCCCGGCTGGAGCGGTTGGCGCTCGGCTGCGGTGAGGTGGACGCCAGCATGATGCCGCGTCTGTCGGGTCTGCCGCTGGCGGCACGGCTGCGCTCGCTGAGCTTGTGGGGAACTCCGGCGGGCCCGGCGTTCTGGCGTGACCTGGCGGAGAGCGCGAGCTGGGCCTCGCTGCAGCGGCTGAACGTGGAGGAGGGGGACTTCGATGACGCGGCCGCGTACGCGTTGAGTCACGCTCGAGATCGGTCGCTCGAGCTGCTCATGTCATTCTTCACGCCGCTCGGCGCGGACGCGGCGCTGTCGCTTCTGCGCGGCGAGGGGCTGCCGAGCTTGCGGCTGCTCGCGAACATCACCTCCGCGACACCCGAGCAGATGGCGGCGCTGCGCGGCTTTGGTCAGCGGTTCACGCTGGGCAGCGTCCACGACTGCGGAACGCCTCAGTGGATCGTGCGCGATCACTTTGAGATGGAGCGGTGGTAGGTCCTCCGGGGCAGCAGCCGCGAGTGCGGTGAGGTCCTGCGCCTTCACGGGCGGGCTCCGCGCTCGACTGCGGGTCGTGGAGGCCGATGACGAGGCGCCCTGCGCTCCCGCCGGCGGGCGACGCCGCGAGACCCTCGATGGTTCGCGGCGGTCACCTCGAGAGTGCTCAGCTCGCGCGCGCGAGGCCGACCGGGGCCGGGGCGCCGCTCTGGGCGAGCCGCTCGGCGAGCGCCTTGTCGTAGAGGGCCTGTTCGCTGGCCTTGTGGGCGGCCGTGAAGCGCACGAGGATCGCGCACACCGACGAGACGAGCGCGGCGAAGCCCAGCACCGCAAAGCAATCCTGGGTGTCGCCGACCGCCTTGAGCAGGAAACCCGCCGCGACCGCGCCGACGTTGCCGCCCGCGCCCACGATACCCGCGACGCCGCCGAGCGCCTTGCGATCGATGAAGGGCACGAGCGCGTAGGTGGCGCCGCAAGCCATGTGCGTGAAGAGCCCGAAGACGATCATCGCGAGCACCGCCATCCCCGCGGTCTGCATCCGGGAGAACCAGAGCAGGCCGAGCCCCTCGCCGACCATCAGCGCGAACAGGAGGGTCGTGCGGGCGTCCAGGCCCTTCCGGTGCGCCAGCCGATCGGAGAGCATGCCGCCCACGGCGCGGGCGAACAGCGCCAGGAGCCCGAAGCTGCCCGCGGCCATGCCTGCGGTCTGGAGATCCAGCTTGAAGCGGTCCACGAAGTAGCTGGCGGCCACGTTGTGCACGAAGAGCTCGATCCCGAAGCAGGCCCCGTACGTGACGAACAACATCCAGGACCGGTAGTTGCCCATCGCCGCCTTGAAGATCGCCCATCCACCCTTTTTCCCGCCCTCGATCTCGACGCCCGCCGCGCGAAGGTCCTTGTAGTTCCCTTGCGGGCAGTCCTGGGTGTATTTCCAGTAGAGGACCGCGACGACGAGCATGAGCGCGCCCGGCACCACCATCGCGAGGCGCCAGCCGAGCGATGAGCTGACGCCCAGGCTCAGCACCGCCGCGAGCACCCAGGGCATGGTCGACTGCGTGACCCCCCCTCCGGCGTTGCCCCAGCCCGCGCTGGTGGCGTTCGCGGTGCCGACCACGTTGGGGGCGAACATGACGGACGTGTGGTACTGCGTGATGACGAAGCTCGCGCCGATCATGCCGATCAGCAGCCTGAAGAACAGGAAGACCTCATAGCTCTGCGCGAGCGCGATCCCGAGCACGGGGATGGCGCCGAGCGCCAGCAAGCACGTGTAGGTCGCCCGCGGGCCGTACTTGTCGCAGAGCGGCCCGATCACCAGACGACCCGCCACCGTGATGCCCACCGCGGCGATGTTGATGTTGGCGATCTGCTCCTTGGTCAGCCCGAATTCGCCCTTGATGACCGGCATCAGCGGTGCCACCGCGAACCACGCGAAGAAGCAGGCGAAGAACGCCAGCCAGGTCAGGTGGAATGCGCGCATCGCTGGAGTCGACAGCGAAAATAGCTCGATCTTGGTCGCCTTGGTAGCCTGGGTCATGGGTCCTCGTAAGTTGCAAGTTCTGAAGGACCTCGCGGTGCGGCGATCGAGGCCTCAGGACGGATTCATAAAACAAGGACCGTAAATGAATCGTAAATCGTATGTTTCCGGTCGATGTCGAGCCAAAAATAGGTTGTAGATCATATGTTTCCGGTCGATGTCGGACCCCAGGTGGGTTGTCGTTCGTATGTTTCCGGTTGATGTCATGCCCCAGGTGGGTTGTCGACCGTATGTTTCCGGTCGATGTCCGCGCCGTGCCCATCACGGCGCGCGAGGCGCGCTCAGGGCGCCTGCTGGTCAGCCATCGCGATCGGCGGACAGGCGTGCGCGAGGCGCGTCGGGGTTCGCGCTTCAGGGCGAGGCGAGGAAGCGCGTCTGCCTGATCCTCGCGACGAAGGCGTCGGCGTCTCCGTTGTGGGTGAGATCGGGGCCGCTCACGGTCGGGAAGGTCGCCTCCGTCGAATAGGAGAACCCGGCGACGAACGCGTCGCCGCGCCAGTGCACCGCGATGTCTCTGCCGGCGTCCGTGCTCGAGCCGCCGATGAACCCCGAATAGACGAGGCTCGCGCCGGAGGCGTCGATCTTGGTCACGAAGGCGTCGAAGTCCCCGTTGTGGGTGAGATCGGGCCCCCCGACGGCGGGAAAATCAGCGGACGATGTCGCGCCCGTCAGGTAGGCACGGCCGGCGAGGTCGACCGCGAGCCCCGTGCTGCCGTCCAGGCTCGTGCCCCCGACATAGCCGGCGTAGACGAGCTCGGCGCCCGACGGGCTGACCTTCGCCACGAACGCGTCCTCGGCGCCGTTGTAGGTCAGGTCAGGGCCGATCTTGACCGGGAAGGTCAGCTCGTCGGAGGCAGTGTTCCCGGAGATATAGGCGTTGCCAGCGAGGTCCACGTCGATGCCCTGGCCGACGTCGGAGCCGGCGCCGCCGATGTAGCCGGCGTACTCGAGGCCGGTGCCCGCGGGGCTCACCTTGGCGACGAAGGCGTCGCCGGCGATGCCTCCGTCGTTCTGGGAGAGATCCGGGCCGACCTGGACCGGGAAGCTGTCCGCGCCCGAGAAGGTCCAGCCGGTGACATAGGCGGCGCCGGCCCAGTCCACGGCGATGGAGAAGGCCTCGTCCTGCGCGCTGCCGCCGATATAACCGACATAGACGAAGCCTGCGCCCGAGGCGTCGACCTTGGCGACGAAGGCGTCGGCGCCGCCGTTTTGCGTGAGATCGGGGCCCACCTGAGCGGGGAACGTCGATGCGTTGGAGTCAGCCCTCCCGGTCACGTAGGCGTCGCCGCAGCTGTCCACGGCGACGTCGAACCCGAGATCGGTCCCGGCGCCGCCGATGTAGCCGGCGTAGGCGAGATCCTTGCCGGAGGCGTCGATCTTCACGATGAACGCGTCGCCCTGGCCGTTGTAGGTCAGGTCCGGGCCGATCTCGACGGGGAAATCGTTGGACAGCGTGATGCCTGTCACGTGGGCATGGCCCGCCCAATCCACCGCGATGCCCCTGCCGAGCTCGAACCCGGATCCGCCGATATAGCCCGCGTAGACGAGGGCGCCCTGGGGGTCCACCTTGGCGACGAAGGCGTCCTGGCCGCCGTTGTATTTGAGATCGGGACCGACGGTGTCCGGAAAGGTCGTCCGGGTCGAGGTGGTCGAGCCCGTGACATACGCCTTGCCGGCCAGGTCCACCGCGATGTCCTCGCCGTCGTCCGAGCCGGATCCACCGATGAAGCCGCAGGTGATCAGCACGGCCGGATCGATCACCAGCGGCAGGGTCGGGTCGTAGGCGCCCAGGCGGAGCCCATAGGTCTGCGCCCCGTCCGGCGCGGGTGCCTCGAGGGCGTACGCGCTCGGCACCGCCGCGCGGCCTTCCGGGGTGTCCTGGAAGGACAGCGGCGCGTCGTCGGTGAAGCTGCCCGCCGGCGTGGAGATCTCGATCTGCCCGCCCTCGGTCAGGCGCACCGCGCTCGCGCCCCGGTAGGTGAGCCGGATCTGCGCCGGATCGGCCCCCGGCGCGACCACGAGCTGGTATTTCAGCGCGTGGGCCGTGCCGGAGATCTCGAGATCGACGCCGGGCCAGAGGTCCTCGTAAACCACCGCGGCATAGGTCGGGAGGCCGGTCCTCCACTGCTCGCGAGGGCCCGTGAAATAGCTGACGACCGCGCCGGTGGGATCCTTCCCCTCGGGCACGACGCCGGCTCGATGGCCCTCGAACTCGAGCCTCACCGCCCAGCGGGGGAGCGAGGCCTCCGGGGCGCCGGCCAGGACGAAGGTGATGCCGTCGGGCCCGAGGTGAACGGCCTTGTCTCGCCCCTGGACGTGATAGCCCGAGGCGGACTCCGCCGCGCCTCGGCTCTCGATGAAATGAAGCGCAGGCTCGACCAGCGTCGCCTGCGACCCGGCCGCGCTGTCGTCCGGAGCGGCGGGCGCTTCGCCGTCCATGCGTCCTGGCACCGCGTGATCGCAGGACGAGAGGCCGAGCGCCCCGCCGAGAAGCAATGCAGTCCTCAGGATCGTCATCAACGTTCCCCCTTCCCGCCATGCGTCGTACGGCCGCGGCCGGGAGAGGCGGGGATGAAGGATACGACCTGACCCAGCGCATGCCAGGCGCCAGCCGGGGCCCACGGCAGGATGAGGGCGTTGCCACGCGGACGGCACGAGCGTACCGTGGACCCGCGGAGGATCGCGCCCGCCGGCTTCACGCGATCTGCCCTCGTCTTGACGGCCTTCGCGTCAGACAGTCGAGACACAGAGGCGAAAGCCGATCGTGGTATGTCGCGCGACCTCGTGGCTCCAGTTGCGGTACGCGGACTGGAGCCTGCTCTCGATGCTGCGCCAGCACCCGCCTCGCAGCGGGCGCACCCGCGTCGCGCCGCCCACGCACGGATCGCGGCCGAGGCGCGTTCGTTCGAGGTGCGCGTCCGCGCGAAACGCGTCCAGGCACCAGCTCCAGACATTGCCGGCCATGTCGTGACAACCAAAAGGGCTCGCGCCGGCCGGGTGCGCGCCTGTCGGGCTCGGCCCGCCGCGATTCCAGTCCTCGGCGAAGCAGGCGCGTCGTTCGTCCGGGGGGTCGTCTCCCCAGGGATAGCGCCGCCCATCGAACCCGCGCGCGGCGAGCTCCCATTGCGCCTCCGTGGGCAAGGTCCCCCCGGCCCAGGCGCAATACCGCAGGGCTTCCGCGTAACTCACGTTCACCACGGGCCGGTCGGGCGCGTCGAGCTCTGGCCGGCCCGCGGAGGGCGGCGCCGCGGCGCCCGTCGCCTCCGCGAAGGCGTTGTATTCGGCGCGGGTGACCGGGTGAGCGCCGATCCAGAACGGCGACAGCTCGACGGGATGCGGCGGGTTCGGCGCCTCGGATTCGAAGATCGGCGCTTGGCCCATCGTGAAGGTGCCGCCAGGGATCCACACGAGGCCGGAGGGCGTCGAGCGTGGGGCTGTTTTCATGGCGTCCGGGAGCTCGCCGCCGAGCGTTGTGCCTCGAATGGCTCGATGGAAGGCCACATCGACGCGCGCCGGCAGCCGATACAATCCTCCGCGACCGGAATCCCGGCGTCGAGCAGCCTGCGCGCCGCCGAGAGCTCGAGCAGCCCGGATTGGAACCACACCAGAGGCGGACGCAGCACGAGCGCATCCTCGACGTGGAGCAGGAATTCCTCGGGTTTGCAGAAGACGTTCAGCACGTCGATGGGCGCGGCAAGCTCGATCAGGCAGCGGTGGACGGGCACGCCGAGGATCCGGGTCGCCTCGGGATAGCGGGTCGGAACCGGGAGGATGTGGTAGCCGACCTTCTGGAGGTAAAGCGGGATCTGGTGCGCATCGAGGTCCCGGCGGCTCTCCGGCTTGATCCCCAGCACCGCGATCGAGCGCGCATTCCTGAGCGTCCGTTCCATGTCCGCGGTGCCGAGTAGAGGGACGTCGAGCATCTTCTGCGCCGTGGAGAAGATGTAGCACTACGGCGGGAAGTCGGACGGGGAAGCGAACCGCCATGACGCCAAGGGCGCCAGGAAACCAGGGAAATGGGAGGGGAAATGCCGGAACCGCACCTCCTCGCTCCCCTTGGCGACCTTGGCGGTTTTTCTGCCGATCCGGCGCTACCTGCCCGGCGCGAACGGCCCCATCGACGCTCGCCGCGTCCAGGTCGCGCCCTCTCTCACCATGCGCCTCACGTGGATCTGATAGCCGACCTCGCCGCCCGCGCCGTCGCGCGCTACCTCGATCTCGTTGTAGCCGTTGTGCTCCTGCACCTCCCGGCTCGAGAGCGACGGCGCCGCGGCGATTCGGATCGTCCAGTCCTCGTGCCACTCCGGCCACTGCTCCTTGCCGAACCAGCCTGTGTGGCTGTGGCCGTGGAGCACCAGGCAAAACTCCTTGTGCGCCAGCGCGTCCTTCACCTCACCTGCGTTGATCAGGCCGCCGAAGCGGGCGAGCTCGGTGGACGGCAGCGGGGACACCGGGTGATGCAGGACCGCGATCCGGATCGGCGCGTGCCACTGCGCCCTGCGCAGGCGCTGGAGATCCGCGTTGTGGACCAGGCCGGGATCGATGCGCGCCACGTGGTCGCGCAGCGCCGCGGCGCGCTCGGCGTCCGGCTCCTCCATGGCGCCTTGGCGCAGGCGGCCGATGAGCGAGAGGAGCTCGTCCCGGACCGGATCCTCCTCCTCCTGGCCGCCGAACTCCGCCGATCCGAGCAGCGCGAACTCCACCCCGAGATCCGCATACCGCGCCACCGCGAGCGCCCGCGTCGCGGGCGGCTCCTCGAGCGGCGGCTTCGCGCAGCGCGGGTGATCGCCGAACGCCCGCGCGAAAGGCACGTGGCGCGCCTGCGTCCCGGCCTGCGCGGGCCCCGTCGCCTGCCGCCAGTCGACGTCGTGATTGCCGCCCACGAGCAGCACGTTGGGCTCGTCGGGCGGGAGGCGAGGGTGATTGGCGAGGTGCCTGGAGACCTGATCGAGCCAGAGGCGCGCCTGGGCGTACTGGGCGTCGTCGGCCCACTCGGCGACGTCGCCGGACACGACGAGCAGGTGCGGCGCGCGGCCGGCCGCGGCGAGCTCGGCGACGTGCTCGACGTAGTGATCGCAGACGCGCGGGGGGCCCAGCCCGCCCTTCATGGTGTCGCCGTGCGGGTTCCTCTCCTTCACATCGACGCGCTCGGCGGATTTCGGGCCGAAATGGATGTCGGAGACATGGTGGATCCGCAGCGGGCACAGGTTCGCTTCGAGGATCGGATCGGCGAGCACGGGGCGCCCGTCCCGCTGCTGGACGAGGCCGCAGCGCTCGAGCAGATGGACATTCTCGTCGCGGGGCGCTGCGCCGCGCGCGATCTCGCGGAGCGCGCTCCGCTGCGCGTCGGTCAGCCCGTCCTCGAACACGGCGCGGTGATAGGCGAACTCCATGCGCTCGCTGCTCACGCGCGCCGTTCGCAGGAGCGTCCATGGGGTGTTCGCCAGAGCGGGAGATTGCTCGGCGAGCTCGAAGACGAGCTCGAGCAGGAAGGGATTCCGGCGCCAGGTGGCGGGCAGGTCGGGGAGGAGCGCCCTCGACACCGCGGTGCGGGCGAGCTTGAGCGCCTCGCTGTGCGTGAGGGGATCGAGGAAGCGCATGTCCCGCGAGCAGACGAGCCCGGCGTCGCCGGAGGCCGCACGTTCGAGCGCGATCCACTCGGCCGGGCTCATCGCCAGGAAGATCCTTGTGTTGGCCGTGTAGAGGTCGACGCACCAGCGCAGGAAGGCGCTCGCGTCGCGCGGGCTGCCGCCCTGGCCGGCGAGCTGCGGCTCATCCAGGAGGAGCGTTGTCCCCGGCGGCACGCTGGGGAGCGTCCGGCCGAACTTGCGGAGGTCGAGGTAACGCACGCTCGTCTTGTCGGCGAGGCCGAGGTGGTGCTCGAGCGCCTTGAGCGTCCACGTCTTCCCGGCCCTGCGCGCGCCGACGAGCGGCCATATCACGCCGTTCACCGGCAAGGACTGCAAGAGATCCAGGAGCTGCGCGTGATCGCGGACATCGCGTTCCGGCGCGTAGGCTCTCCTCACGTCGAACGCGCGCATCACGGCTCTCTCCTTGGCTCCCTGGCTACCCGGCGAATCCAGTCGAAGAACGGCGGATCCGAAAGCCATGCGCCGAGCGCATCGCAGAGGCCCGCGTCGCAGAGGACGGCGACGTCCTCCGAAGGCAGCCTGCGCACCTCGGGGAGCGCCGCGTCGGGGGCGCCGCGGAGGGCGCCGAGGACGGCGCGCGCGCGCTGGGGCAGCTCGGCCCAGCGGGGGCGGAAGAAGGCCGCGTCGCGGTCGAGGAGGAGGCGCTGCTCGTAGAGCTCGCGGACGCCGGCGCGCTCGACCAGGGCGCGGCGCTGGCCTGCGCGGACGGCCTGGACGAGGGCATAACCCATCACCTGGAGATAGAACGGCCACGGGCCGCAGAGCTCGACGATCCAGCGGGCGGTGCGCTCGGCCTCGACGGCGACGTCGGGAGGAGCGGTTTCGACGAGGAAGCGGATCGCGTCCGCCTCGGGGAGCGGACCGAGGTTGATGGGGGTGACGTCGTTGCCGAACGAGGAGCCCGGGGCGGCGGCGAAGGCGTGCTCGACGATGGTGACCCAGTCCCAGTGCGAGCCGACGAGCACAACGCTGGTCCTCTCCTGGCCCACGGCGCGGAGCCAGGCGAAGACCGTGGCGTCGGCCTGGTGGAGATTGGCGACCTCGTCGAGGAGCAGGACGGCGTTCCCGGCGTTGGAGAGGCGATCGCGGAGGGTGAGCGCAGGGGTGACGTCGGACTGGAGAGAGGGGTCGAGGAAGACGGCGAGATCGTCGGCGGTGCGAAGGGGAGAGGCGCGGCCCTCGAGAGAGCGGTGGTGGACGGCGCGGGCAGGGGAGAGGCGCGCGGCGAGGTGGTGGAGGATGGAGGTCTTGCCCGAGCGGCGCGGGCCGCGGAGCACCGCGGGGCTGCGGCTCTCGATGAGGGCGAGGAGCTCCGCGAGGATGGGCGCGCGGCCGGGGAGGGCGGAAGCGTCGGTGAGGGCGGGGCCGGGGCGGAAGGGGTTCGTGAGGGCGTACGACTGCGAAGGGTCGGGCGCAGGGATGCTGTCCGCGGCGGCGCGCGGGGGCACGATGCTGGTGGCTCGCGGCGCCAGCGCCCCTGGAGCATCGGAGATGAAGCGCTCGTCGCCATCCCAGGGGACCCCGCCCGAATAGCCGTGCCGTGCGAGCTCCTCTGCGACGTTATCGCCGCTGAGGTCGCCGGCGAGCGCCGCGGCCACCTTGTCCGGACGCCCCAGGACGTCGCGGAAGCCGGCGAGGGGCAGGTAGAGCGTCGTCCTCGATTCGGGGCGGCGGAGCGCGAGGCGCGCGCGCTCGGGCTCCGCGCCGTCGAGCACGCAGAAGCCCCCGGGCGTGCGGGCGAGCGCGGTCAGGCCGGCGGAGACGAAGCAGGCGAGGAGCCTTCGCTGATCCGCGCTCCAGATCCGCACGGTGCCGTCGTGCCCCGCGCTCGCCAGGCGATCGCCGCGCGGCTGCCAGGCCATGGCCATGACCCTCCGCGTGTGGCCCTCGAGCCGGGCGATCTCGTCCCCTGTGCCCGCGTCCCAGATGCGCACGGTGCCGTCGTGCCCCGCGCTCGCCAGGCGATCGCCGCGCGGCGCCCAGGCCACCGCCGTGATCCCGTGTGTATGGCCCTCGAGCCGGGCGATCTCGTCCCCTGTGCCCGCATCCCAGATCCGCACCGTCGTGTCGTCGCCCGCGCTGGCCAGGCGTTTGCCGCCCGGACACCAGGCCAGGGCCTTGACGTCGCGCGTATGACCCTCCAGCAACGCGAGCTGTCTGCCGGTGTCCGGGTCCCAGATCCGCACCATCGTGTCGTGTCCCGCGCTCGCCAGCTGGCCGCCGTCGGGGTGCCAGGCCAGCGCGAGGACCCAGTCGGACTGACCCTCGAACCGAGCGAGGTTCTGGCCCGTGCTCGCCTCCCAGATGCGCACGCTGCCATCGTGCCCGGCGCTCGCCAGGCGGCCGCCGTCCGGGTGCCAGGCCACGGCCAGGACACCGTTCGAATGGCCCACGAGCCGCGCGAGCTCCTCACCCGTGCTCGTGTCCCAGAGGCGGACCGTCTGGTCGTCTCCCGCGCTGGCCAGGCGGTTGCCGTCCGGGTGCCACGCGAGGGCCAGCACCCAGTTGGAGTGGCCCTCGAGCTGCGTCAGCTCCTTGCCCGTGCCGGTGTCCCAGATCCGCAGCATCGAGTCGTTTCCCGCGCTGGCCAGGCGGTCGCCGTCCGGGTGCCAGGCGAGGGCCAGCACCCAGTTGGAGTGGCCCTCGAGCCGGGTCAGCTCCTTGCCCGTGCCGGTGTCCCAGATCCGCACCGTGTTTCCGTCACCCGCGCTCGCCAGACGCCGGTTGTCCGGGTGCCACGCCATGGCCCTGACCGAGTTGGTATGGCCCTCGAGCCGCGCGAGCTCGCTGCCGGTGCTCGCGTCCCAGATGCGCACCGTGCTCTCGTCGCCCGCGGTGGCCAGGCGCCTGCCGTCCGGGCGCCACGCCACGACCCGGACCCCGCTCGAGCGGCGCTCGAGGCGGGCGATCTCGCCGCGCGTGCTGACGTCCCAGATGCGCACCGTGTTCCCGTCGCCCGCGATGGCCAGGCGCCTGCCGTCCGGGTGCCACGCCACGGCCGTGACCCCGCGCGCCTGGCCCTCGAGCCGGGCGATCTCCTTGCCTGTGCTCGCGTTCCAGATGCGCACCGTGCTCTCGACGCCCGCGGTGGCCAGGCGCCTGCCGTCCGGGTGCCACGCCACGGCCCTCACCCAGTCGGCGTGTCCCTCGAGCCGGGCGACCTCCTCGCTTGTGCTCGTGTCCCAGATGCGCACGGTCCGGTCGTCGCTCCCGCTGGCCAGGCGCTCGCCGTCCGGGTGCCAGGCCACGGCCCTCACCCAGTCGGTGTGCCCCTCGAGTCGGGCGATCTCCTTGCCCGTGAGGGAGTGCCAGATCCGCACCGTCAGGTCGTATCCCGCGCTGGCCAGGCGCTGGCCGTCCGGGCGCCACGCCACGGCCAGGACCCAGTCGGAGTGTCCTTCGAACCGGGCGAGCTCCATGCCGGTGTCCGCGTGCCAGAGGCGCACCGTCTGGTCGTACCCGGCGGTCGCGAGGCGCTGGCCGTCCGGCGACCATGCGAGTGTGTTGATCGTGCCGGTGTGTCCGGACACCAGGTCTGCGTGCGCCGAGGGCGGGGTCGCGGCGAGCCTGCGCGCGTGATCCAGGAGCGCCCCCCTGCCCGCGATGACGCAGGCGCTCAGGTCGGTCCCTTCGGCCAGCACGCCGTTCCAGCGGCACCCGGTCCACGCCGATTGCCGCAGGATGGCGCCGCTCAGCGTCGCCAGCTCGAGGATGGCCCCCTTCGCCTCGGCCTGGGTGAAGTCCGCCCGGTGCGCGATCGCGCGCCGCAGGATCGTCCCGTCGAGCTTCGCGCCGGAGAGCATCGCCCCGCTCAGCGCGGCTTCCGTCAGGTCGGCGCCGGACAGGTCGGCGCCGGACAGGTTGGCGTCCCGCAAGTTTGCGCCCGCGAGGGGCGCGCCGCGCAGGTCCTCGCCGGCGAGCTGCACGCCTTGGAGATCTGCCCCTTCCGGGATCCATCCGGCCGTCTCCTCGGCCCATCGCGCGAGACCGAGCAGCAACCGGAGGGCGTTCTCGGCCGACTCCCTCGTCGAAGGGGCCAGCTGCCGGTCCATCCTCAGGAACGACTGGACCGCGCGCACCGCCGCCGCGCGCCTCGGCTCGCCGAACGTCCTCAGGATCTCGCCCACGAACGCCGCGACCTCCCGCGTGATCGGCTTGGTCCGGAGCGCCTCGAGCGGCCGCTCGGCCAGCGTCGCCACCAGCGCGCGCGCCAGGAAGTATTCGAGGAACGCCTTGTGCGCGAAGCGGTATCCGTCGCTGCCCTCCTGCACGAGGAACGTCCCGCCCTGGATCTCCAGGAACGCGGCGCCTGCCGGCATGCCCTCGGGCAGGAAGCGAAAGAGCCGAGCGCGGACCGACTGCTGGAGCTCCTGCCAGGTGCACGCCGGCCGGCCGGACCGCCAGAGCTGCTCGGCGAGCGCCTCGGCGAACTCTTTCTTCTGCTCGTCGGTGAAGCTGTCGGGGTCGCCCTTTCGGGTATTGTCGAGCCACCGCTTCAGGTACGCCTCGTACAGATCGGCGCGCCCGACCTTCGCGCCGGAGGCGAACTCGTCCAGCGTGGCCAGCACCATCCCGAGCAGCAGCGGCCGGTGCACCAGGTCCTTGAGGTCGTAGATCGCAGCGATGCGCGAGAGCGCGGCCGCGGCGCCTTCCTCTCCGCGGATCTGTCGCACGAGCTCGCGCACCTGCGCCTCGGTGAACGGCTGGATGGCGAACCGCCGTATCCCCGCGGACGTGCCGGGCGCCTGGGAAGACACGCTCTCGGCGCTGGTCTGGAGGTGCGCCTCGGCGGGGAAGTGGTCATCTCGCGAGGAGACGAGCACCTTGCCGCCGCCGGCCGCGACCTCCAGCAGGCTGGCGCGCCGCCCTGCGAGCTCGGAGGCCTCCAGGCGAGTCGCCATCTCGTCGAAGCCGTCGAAGCAGGGGACGACGAGACGGTGGCGGATGAGCAAGCGCAGGGCGGCGCGGTTCGCGGGGAGGTCCTCGGCCCCGGCCGCCTGCAGCAGGAGCTGCTCCGGGCTCACGTGGGGCGAGGCGCTGGCGAGGTTGACGAGCAGGGGCCTCGGCCCCTCGGCGGACGCCCACCGCCGCTCGGCCCACGCGGCGAGCGCGGTGGACTTCCCCAGGCCGAACTCGCCGAGCACGAGCGCGATCTTCTCGCCGGACGAGAGCCACGCGTCGAGGGCGCCGAGCAGGGGTGTGGGCTCGTCGCGCCCGTCGATGCAGGCTTCGGGCTCCACGAACCGCCCCGCGACCTCGCGCAGCCGCTGCTCGCGGAGCGCCGCGACGACGTCGCGCGCGCCGTCGAAGCGCGGTGACAGGAGCGCCATCCGCGGAGCCAGGGCGTCCTCCGGGATCGCCTCGAGCGCAGCGTTGAGCAGCCCCGACCGGACGGCGGCCGCGCGGAGCTTCTCCCGCGCTCGCCGGGGGTCTGTCCAGCGCTCGAGGCCCTCGATCCACAGCAAGGTCCACCCCTCGTCCCGGAGGGCCGCGACCATGAGCGTGCACCAGGCCGGCCGCTCTTCAGGCCAGACGCCGACCGCCGCCACGTGCTCCCACCCCTCTGCGAGCGCGAGCAGAAAGACGGTCTCCGCCGAGAGGATCTGGTGCTCGGAGAACCGCGGGGCGAGCTCCTCCTTGCTCGGCTCGTCGATGGGGCCCAGCGCCGCGCGGGCGCCGCCGGAGGCGCGCGGCGCGGCGTCGTCCATGGGGGCGCGGAAGTCGGATGGCTGTCGCTTGAAGGAGAGCACCCATCCCAGGTGCTGCTGTGTTCCGAGCGCCGCCGGGGCGAGCCTTCGCGGCAGCTCGGCCCGCACGTCCGGCGGCAGCGTGCTCTCCCGCTCCTCGTCGCTCGCCTCCGGCGCGCCGCGCACCGCCTGCGCCACCGCGCCGAGCGCCGCCATCCCGTCGGGCGTCCATTCGCCGTTGCCCCGCTTCGCGTCCACCGCCTTGCGGAGCCGCGCCTCGACCTCCACGAACCCGGCCTCGCGCGCCTCCCGCTCGGCCATCCAGGCGAACACGACGTCGGCGGCCGCTCCCGCGGTCGCCGCGCGCAGCGCCTCGAGCGGCAGCACCTCGGCGGGGACGAGGATCTCCCGAGTGAACTGCCTTATCTCCTCGACGCGGGTCAGCTTGTCGAGCTCGCCATAGAGTCGACGCAGACGCCTCCCGCGCGCCGCCGCCCCGGACAGGGCGCCCGCGTTCAGCAGCACGTCGCGCGCCTCCTCGAGCCGCGCGACGAGCGTCTCGAGCGCCTCGTCGTCGTCGCGTCGGAGGAGCTCCCTCGCGCCGTCGAGCCACCGCGCATAGGCCTCTCCCGCGGGGTGCCCTCGGTACACGAGCGTCGCCTCGGCGACCGGCACGACCGGCGGCGGCGCGGCGGGGCGGGTGGAGCGAGCGAGGTGCGCGCTGGCCCGCTCGTACCGGAGGTCGACGTCGGCGACGATCACACCTTCGTCGCCCGGCTCGAGGTACCCCGCCCGGTCCGGGAACCGCCGCAGCTCGTGGGCCTGGGCCTCGTCGACATAAATCGATGTGCCGCCGCCTTCGGCGCCATCGCAATACAGCGTGGGCCGCCCGTATCGGCGCGCCTCTTCCCACACCGCTCCGGCGAGCTCCGGCAGCGTGGTGTGCGGCGTCGCGCTGGGCACGGCGAGGAAGAGGCACTCGGCGACGCGCTCGGCGATGGGCGCCACCTCGTGCGCGCCGTCCCGGAGGAGGAAATCGAGACAGGCCAGCACGCCCATGGGGCCTGGGATCCCGTCCGGCATCTCGACGGGCGCCCAGGTCTCGCCCGGGCGCATCGCGCTCCGCTCCACCGCCGCCGTGGCTCGCTTTGCGTGCAGGCCGAGGAGCCGACCCCGGTGCAGCACCGGGCACACCGACTGTCCGAGCGCGGGGAGCCCCGCGCCGAGTCGCTCGTAGATGCCGGAGCGGCGCGCCGCCCGATCCACCGAGTGCGTCCCCGCCACGACCACCATGTCGCCCGCCGCGTCGGCGACGCCGCCGAGGATCTCCCAGGGGATGCTGTACTCGGGAAACACGACGATCCTCGCCCCGTACTCCAGGCACGCCGACAGCACCGCGCGGATCCGCGCGAAGAGCTGCGCGTCGTAGGTCTCGCGGATGCGCCGCCGGAGGGCCTCGAGCTTCGGCTTGATCGCGTCGGGCACGTCGGCGCGCGTCGGGAGCAGCGAGTCCGCTGCTGTCCTCGGATCGAAGAGCGGATCCTCGATCGGAGACCGCCGATCGACGATGATCGCCGGGTAATAGGCGAGCTGCGCGACAGCAACCCGCGTATACATCGCTCCCCCCGCAGCCATCCGCATTCGTTTGCTCGCTCTCCGCCGAAGCTCGACGCGCGTGTGCGCTCCTCACCCGCTGCTCACCGCGGTACTCTACGTGAAATACGTGGACGGCGAGGGATACGACACCTCCGACCGGCAGATCGGGTGGCGTGCGCCCGGAGACATCCCGGTCACCGGGCGCTGGAACGGCGGTGGGTAGCTCCGTACGGTGGTCTCGGGTACGCGCCAGTCACCGGCGCGTGCTGGCAGGCATCCGGCCACGGCGAAAGATCGGCCGCCGGAGCCGCGGCGCCCCCAGCGCGAGCGCGGCCCCGCACGCGAGCGCGAGCGCCGGCAGGTAAAACCGCGGCAGCGCCACCACCGCCTCCAGGTGATGCCGGCCGGGCCCGACGCGCACCGCGAAGAAGCCCGGGGCGACGCGCCTCGTGGCCAGCTCGACCCCGCCGTCCCGCACGCGCCAGCCGCTGTACGCCGTGGCGCGGAAGACCACGTCGACCGGCGCCTCGGCGTCGACGATCGCCTCGTACGCGCCCGGCTCGCGCGGCGCCTCGCGCACGCTGGCGCGGGCCGCGTCGCAGCCGTCGTCGGCCACGGCCACGCGCTCGATCGGGCCGCGGGCCGCCTCCAGCGCCACGAGCTCGCCAGGTGTGTCGAGCACGGTGCGCGGCTGCTCCAGGTGCTCGAAGAGCGCCGCGAGCAGATCCGCCTCCCGCCCGCGCCACACCTCGCGCACGCACCCGAGCCCCACGTAATCCGTGCCGCCCACCCGCCGGGACAGCTCGACCTCGCCGCGCCTGTCCACGAGCGCCCACGCCTCGGGCGGCCCCGGCCGCTGCGTTGTCAGGTGGATGAGCGTGCGGATGCCGAGCGCCTCCGCGCGCGCGGCGCTCCCGGGGCGCTCGGGCGCCACCTCGAGGAAGGCCGCGGCGTGAACGCCCACATGCGCGCCCGCGCCGGTCGAGAAGGCCATCGGGACCGCGCGGCGGAGATCGGCGGCGTGCATCATCGAGCAGGTCGCGAACTCGTCTTCGACGGCGTAGCTCGCGCGGCCGTGCGGCGCCTCGGCGAGCCAGCGGGCGATGAGATCGGGATTGAAGCCCTCGGCGGGCGGCGGGCAGCGGCGCGACGCGACGAGCGCGGCCTGCTTCTCTGCAAGGACGTGGAGCTCGGCCGCGCGGGCGGGGATCTCGACGGCCGCGACGAGCGCGAGCGCGGCCGGCAGGACCGCGGCGAGCGCGGCCGGCAGGACGGCGAGCGCGGGGCGCGAGCGGCGCGCGCCCCGCGCTGCCAGCGCGGCGCCGATGCGCGCGAGCGCCGTGGCCGCGAGGTCGAGCGCGCTGACGATGGCAGCGGCCGCGACGAGCGGCAGGAGGGCGAGGGCGCGCATCGGCTGGAACAGCGAGAGCAGCGCGCGGCCGAGCGGGCCTGCGCCGGCGATCCAGCCGCCGCTCATCGACAGGAGCAGCGCGACCGCCGACGCCGCGAGGACGGCCCGCGACGCGGGGGCCCGGAGGCGCGTCGCGTGCAGGAAGCAGGCGGCGATCCACGCGGAGCCGATCACCGGGGCGTGCGCGAAGTCGAGCAGGTCGCCATCGAGCATCCACGGCAGCACGCGCTCCGGCCCGAAGCCGATGTGCCGCCAGCCGAGGCCTGCAGGCCACCCGAAGGGCGCGGCCATCGACGCGATGCCGGGGCCGTAGAGCGCCGCCGCGACAAGGCCGCCGCCGGCGAGCGAGCGGAGCACGCGCGCGCACAGCCGCCGGTCCCACGCGGCGATCGCGGCCGCGCCGAGGACGGCGGCGCTCACCGTGAAGATCTGCGGGTGCGTCGCCGCGCAGGCGGCGGCGAGCGCCGGCCCGAGCTCGAAGCGGGCGGGGCGGATCACCGCGGCCGCCCACGCGATGACGAGGGGGATGACCAGGATCTGCGAGAGCAGCCCGAGGAGGAAGAACGACGGCCAACCGCCGGCGAACTGCACGTACGGAGCGATCCACGCGAGCGCCACCGCGCCGGCGGCGGCCGACGCGGGCCGCGCGCCGACCGCGCGGGCCGCGGCGAGGACGACCAGCGGGGCCCCGACGAAGGCGGCGAAGCCGAGCCCCTTCACCGCGACCACCGGCGCGACGCCGAGGCGGATCAGCGCCGCCACGAGCAGCCAGCCGACCGGCGGGTAGTGCAGCGCGACCGGGAAGCCGCCGTTGTTCGTGGCGATCCACCCGTGCGGCAGGCCGCTCGTCGCGATGTCGTACGCGATGGCGAGGTGCGAGATCGTGTCCTTCGACAGCGCGGCGCCGGGCCCGGCGAGCGCGGGCGCGTCGCGCAGCGCGGGCAGGAGCGCCACCGCCACCGCCGCGGCGGCGGCGAGCCAGGCGAGGCGCGGCGCGGGCCCGGGCGCGGCGGCTACGGCCTGCGAGGGCGCGGCGGGCCCGGCGGCCGCGCCGGCGCGGAGCTCGGCCAGCCGGAGGACGAGGACGCCGAGCGCGAGCAGGAGGTAGAGCATCGACAGAGCTCGCCGTCGCCCGGGTCAGCCCGGGGCGCGTTGCCAGGTGCCGAGGAGCGACCAGCCGGTGAGCGTGCGCCGCACCGACACGAGCCGCATCCGCTCCCCGACGTCGAGCGCCGCCAGGCTGCGCTCGTCGAACTTGCTCGGGTGGATGTGCTTGCGCGAGAAGCCGTCGCGGCGCGCGATCCACTCGAGCACCGTGGCCTCGAGGAGCGGCAGCGTCGACAGGCGGCCGTAGTTCGGGGTCGTGAGCAGCAGCGCGCCGCCCGGCGCGAGGCGCGCCGAGAGCCCGCGCGCCCAGCGCGACGGATCGAGGGTGTGCTCGACGACCTCCTTCGCGAGCACGACGTCGAACGGCCCGTCGAACCCTCCGCCCGTCGGGAGCTCGTACGGCCCCGGACAGACGGCGAAGCGCTCCGCGCGCGCCGGGTAGAGGCGCCGGCACGCCTCGATGGCGCGCGCGTCGAGATCGCAGCCGTAGAGCTCTGTCGCGGGCGGCGCCCCGGGGATCTCCCCTTCGAGGCCGCAGCCGACGAGGAGCACGCGCGGTCGCGGGCCGCGCGCGGCGATGGCGCGGGCGAGGGGGCGGGTGAGCGCGCCGTGGTAGAGCGACCACGGGAACCGCTCGCGGCGGCGGTGGTTCGAGAAGTAGTCCCCGGGCGGCGCCGCCGTTTCAGCCATCGGGCCCCGCCTGCGCCACGAGCAGGTACTCGGCGGCCGCGTCGCCGCCCGGCGCGAGGCGCCCGAGCGCGTTGACCAGGGCGCGCGCCACGTCGACGGTGAGCGGGCGGAGCGCTGGCATGGCGATCCAGCGGCCGGTGAGCTTGCGCATCACGTAGCCGAGCAAGCTCGGGTACAGCATGAAATCGAACGCCCACGAGGTCGGCCGGCCCGCGATGGGGCGCGTCTCCACGAGGTCGAAGCCCGCGCGCGCGAGGTGATCGCGCCAGCCCGCCTCGTCGTAGAGGTGGACGTGCGAGAACACCCGGTCGAGCGCGTCGCCGTACGCCCGCGAGAGGCCGACCAGGCCCACGGAGCGGAGCGCCTCGGGCAGGGCGAGCTGGTACGTCCAGTCGGGCGTGGGCACGATGAGCACGAACCGCGCCCCGGGCCTGAGCGCGCGCCGGATGTTCACGAGGGCGCCGTGGAGATCGGGCACGTGCTCGAGGCTGCAGTTGGCGATGGCGCTGCCGAAGAACCCCTCGGGCAGGTGGACATTGACGATGTTGCCGCAGATGAGCGTGCGGTACGACGCGGTCCGCTGCGCGCGCTGCACCTCGGTCGGGTTGATGTCGATGCCCCACGCCTGCTTGTCCGGGTAGGCGAGGCGCGCGAACAGGCCATCGCCGCAGCCGACGTCGAGCAGCGGCTCCGGCAGATCGAGCTCGCGCACGGCGCGCAGCCGCACGCACTCGCGGATGGCGAGCGCCGCGGGCGCGAAGGCGTAGTAGGCAGAGAAGTCGTCCGCGTCGAGCGGCCACTCTCGGTCCATGGGAGCGCGCATCACGCGTCGAGGCGCAACGAGCGCCGCTGCGCGCGGACCGCTTCGGTCGGGTGTGGCTCATCGGGGGACTCGACGATGGCCTTGAGCGCTCCGGGATCGAGGTGGGGCAGGGACATGCGCCGCATCCTACCATCGGACACCGCCGGCACCGGCACGCCGGTCGCCATCAAGACGCCGACGAGCTGCCTGGTTGGGTGGCGTACGGCCGCCTTGCAGCGAAGAACGCGCGTCGATAGCCTGGCACGCATGTGGTTGCGTGTGATGGCGGCGATGTCGATGGCCGGCTGTGCGTCGAGCGGGTAGACATACGCGTACGTCATCGAGTCGACCGACGCCGGCCTCGTCGTGGAGGCCAAAGGGATCTTCTTCGCCACGGAGAAGGACACGATCGCCAAGGCGCACGAGAGAGCCCGCGAGGCATGTCCGGAGGGCTATACCGTGCTGTCCTCCAACGAGGGAACGGGCATGAGGACGGAGCGCGGCATCGTATTCCGGCTCCGCTTCCGGTGCGGTCGGGAACCGGTCGCGCGATCCGTTGACCCTCCCTGGTTCTGCGGCCGACAGTCTCAGGAGTGCTTCTCTTCGAGCGACGGGTGCCAGCTGAGACTCCGCGAGCGGTGCGAATCCCTACCACTCGACTGCCACGACTCGTGCGCATCGCAGGACGTCGCGGTGTGCTACGACGTGAGCGACCTCAGTAGCGGCGTTCGGGTAGCCACGCGGTGCAGCAGCGACCAGGGCATCTGCGAGCGCCGAAGGTTCGACGAGTTCAATCACGGAGCGGTGCTTGCCCGGGTGAGCGAGTGCATGGAGCGCCGCTGACCCGTCGACCCAGCCGGCGCCCAGCCGGCGCGAATGCCATCGCAGCCGGTCCCGTGACGCGGTGCTCTTGCGACCTGCTCGGCGGTGGGCGCCGGCCTGGCCGGAGCGCCGCCCGCGCGACCCACGGCGGCCTCGGGTCACGGGTCGAAGCGCCCCTACGACGCGTTGCGCCGGGTGTTACCGAACGTAACGCGAGCGCATCGAAGCGTTACCGAACGTAACGCCACGTGGCCGGACGGCGCGCCCCGGGCGTCCTCCCGGCGATGAACCGAGTAGTAGTTCGACCCCTCGTGTGACACACTCGATGGCGCGTGTGAGGGACATGGCATCAGTCCGCGTTCTCCCGCGCGCCTCCGGACATCGACGGTGGGCAGCGCAGCCATCCTGATGAGCTCTTCGATCGATCGGGGCTCGATCCGGGCGACGTTGCGCGCACGAGCGAACCGGCGCGCTATCCGCTGAAATCAAAAAAATCGAAAGTTCGAATGCGCTGAAGGAGCTGCTGGTCGGCGGGGGCGGTGCGCCGAGGGGCTATTCGAACGATCGCGAACACAGCAATCTTTCGAGCGTCGAGGACCATGCGAAGAATACTTTGTGCTCTTCTGTTTTTGGCTGTCGCCGGCTGCGGCGATGACACGGACACCACGACATCCAGCAGCACGTCGAGCTCGTCGTCCAGCTCGAGCAGCGCGGCGAGCTCCGGCGGGGGTGATGCCTCCGGCGGCGGCGGCGCTGGCGGCGGCGACACCGGCGGGGGCGACACCGGCGGGGGCGGCGCTGGCGCCACCGGCGGCGGCGGGGCCACGGGCGGTGGCGGCGACGGCGGCGGTGGTGGCGCCGGCGGCGCGGCGGAGGCGCACTGGGTCGGGACGTGGACGACCGGCCCGCAGCTGACCGAGCCCAACAACAACCCGCCCGCGCCGGGCCTGGCCAACAACACGCTGCGCCAGGTGATCTATACGTCGATCGGCGGCAAGGGCGTGCGGCTGCTGCTCTCGAACGAGTATGGCGACGGGCCGGTGACCATGGAGTCGGTCCACATCGCGGAGTCGACGACCGCTGACGGCATCAACGTGGCCACCGACCATGCCCTGAAGTTTGCCGGGGCCGATGCGGTGACCATCGCGGTGGGCAAGACGGTCTTCTCCGATCCGATCGAGTACACCATCAAGCCCAACACCAAGATGGCGGTGACCATCAAGTTCGGCGCCGTGCCGGCCGGGATCACCGGGCACCCCGGCTCGCGGACCAACTCGTATATCCAGACCGGCAACGGGGTCTCGGCGGCGAACCTGACCTCCCCTGTGTCCACCCCTCACTGGTACTACATCACGGGCCTCGACGTCGATGCGGCTCCCGAGGCGGCGGCGGTCGTCATCCTGGGGGACTCGATCACCGATGGCCGCGGCTCGGACACGGACGGGAACACCCGCTGGCCGGACTTCCTGTCTCGCCGGCTGCGGTCCAATCAGGGGACCCAGCAGGTCGCCGTGCTGAACCTCGGCATCGGCGGGGGCAACGTGCTCACCGGCGGGCTCGGGCCGACCGCCAAGGCCCGCTTCCAGCGTGACGTCCTGGACCAGCGCGGCGCGAAATGGCTGATCACGTTCATCGGCGTGAACGACATCGGCACCGACAGCCAGCCGCCCGTCGCCGAGAACCTGATCGCGGCCTATGGCGAGTTCATCACCAAGGCGAAGGAGAAAGGGATGCTCGTTTATGGAGCGCCCATCACGCCGCTCGGCACCGGGTACTTCTCCGCAGCCCGCGAGACGACCCGCCAGACGGTCAACACCTGGATCCGCATGAGCGGCAAGTTCGACGAGGTCATCGATTTCGAGCCGGCGGTCGTCGACCCCAGCGATCCTACCAAGCTGAAGGCTGACCTTGACTACCAGGATGACGGGCTGCACTTCAACCCGACCGGCCTGGAAGCATTGGCGAACGCCATCGACCTCTTGCTGTTCGTCCCCCAGCCCAAGTAGAGCGGAGGCCGCTCGTGGGGGGCCCGATCGGGCGCGCGGAGCTCCGAGCTGCCGCGCGCCCGGCGAAGACCACCCGCTCCTCCGGCGGAGAACGCGCCTCGGCCCTCGCATGGCGCTGCGATCAGTAACCTGGACAACTGAGCCGCCAGTGTTAACGCGTTGCGCTATGCGTCCTCACGTATTCAGCCGCACCGGTCCTGAGTAGCCTTGTCTCATGCGCGGGCTCGAGGTGGCGCCGTGAGCCGGATCCTGCTGGTCGAGGACGAGGTCGTCATCCGGACGGAGCTCCGGCGGCTGCTCGTCCGTCACGGGCACGACGTCATCGAGGCGGGGTCGGTCGAGGATGCCTCGGCGGATCACGATCTGCGCGCGTTCGATCTGGTGCTGGCCGACGTGCGTCTGCCGGGCGCGCCGGGCACCGCGCTCGTCGGGCAGTGCGGCGGCGCGCCGGTCGTGCTCATGACGAGCTACGCCACGGTGAAGGCGGCCGTGGACGCCGTGAAGCGCGGCGCTGCGGATTACCTGTCGAAGCCGTTCGATCATGCCGAGCTCGTCGCCCTCCTCGACCATCACCTCCCCGGCGCGCGGCCTGCGCGGAGCGCGCTCCCCGACGTCGCGCCGGGCGCTTCGGTGCCCGTGCCGTCCGCGCCGCCCCTGCCGCCTACCTCTGAAGACGACGAGCTAGAGGGCATGGTCGGCGGCTCTGCGGCCATGCGCGAGGTGTTCGCGCGGGTGCGCAAGGTCGCCCCGAGCGAGGCGACGCTGCTCGTCCTCGGCGAGAGCGGCACGGGCAAGGAGACGCTCGCCCGCGCCGTGCACCGGTTGAGCCCGCGCCGGCAGCTGGCGTTCGTCCCGGTCCACTGCGCGGCCATCCCCGAGGGGCAGATCGAGGGGGAGCTCTTCGGATACGAGCGCGGCGCCGTCCCCGGCGCGATCTCCGCCCGCGCGGGGCTCTGCGAGGCCGCGGAGGGCGGGACGCTGCTGCTCGACGAGATCGCCGAGCTGCCGCCGAAGGTCCAGGCGCGGCTCCTCCGCTTCCTCCAGACGGGCGAGGTGCGGCGCGTGGGCGCGACCCGCGCCCGGCGCGTCGACGTGCGCCTCATCGCGGCGACGCGCCGAGATCTCGTGGCGATGGTGCGCGACGGATCGTTCATGAGCGATCTCTACTTCCGGCTGCGGGTCCTCGAGATCCGCCTCCCGCCGCTGCGCGAGCGGCCGGGCGATGCGGTGCGCCTCGCGGAGTCGCTGCTCCGGCGGCGCGCGTGGGCGATGGGCCGCGCGCCGCTCACGCTGACGCCGGAGGCGCGCGCCGCCATCGCGGCGGCCCCCTGGCCGGGCAACATCCGGGAGCTGGAGAACGCCGTTCACCGCGCGATGGTGCTCGCCGATGCGAGCGAGATCGGGCTGGAGCTGCTCGGGCTCGACGCGCCCCCTCAACCGCCTTCGCCCGCGCCTCTCGCGGACGCGCACGAGGGAGAGCCCCCGTCCGACTCTCTCGAGGGTTATTTCCGCCGCTTCGTCCTCGAGCACCAGCACGAGCTGACGGAGACCGAGATCGCCCGCCGCCTCGGCATCAGCCGCAAGGCGCTGTGGGAGCGGCGGCAGCGGCTCGGGATCCCCCGGCCGCGCTCCTGAGCCTCCGTCGACGGCGGCGTGCCCTCGTCAATTTTTGTTTGACTCGTCGAATGTGAACGTTCACAATTGACTCAGGCACGCTCGGGCAGGGCGGTGACCTGACAACGCCTCCCCTGGGTTTGCTCTTCGCGGAAATTTGAACAGGGAGGCGGGGAGACGGGGAGATCGGTGGAATTTTACTCCCCGTCTCCCTGCCTCCCTGTGAATTTTCCCGAGAGATTCGGGCGAATGCTTCTGGACGGCGACCGCGCGACCACGCCGGGTCGTCACGATCGAGGAGCAGCGTCGCCTCGACGCGTTCGTTTTTCTTTTTCTGGCAGCCGCGCGCCGCGCGCTCTCGCTGACACCTCTTATCAGGCCATCACCATGCACCTTCCTTCCCGAACTACCAACACCCGCTCTCTCAACCGACGCGCAGGCGGTACGGCGTCTGCTGTCTGTCTCCTCGCCCTCGTCGCAAGTTGTAGCGGGGAGTCGCAGGTGGGCGACGGTGATGGCGGCGGCGGCGCCACGGGCGCGACGACCGGCCCTGGAACGGGCGTTTCGAGCAGCAGCGCCTCGGGCGGGAGCGACGGGCAAACGACGAGCGGCGGTTCGACGAGCGCCAGCGGAAGCTCCGCCGCGTCCGGGGGCGGTGACCCCGGTACCGGCGGCGGCGGCGGCGATGGAGGCGACGGCGGCGGCGCCCCGGCCGTCTGCCCCGAGACCTACTCCAATCCTCTCATCTGGCAAGACCTCCCCGATCTGGAGGTCATCCGCGTGGGCGACACCTACTACTACACGGCGTCCACGTTCCACCATTCGCCTGGAGCGCCCCTGCTCCGCTCCTACGATCTCGTCCACTGGGAATACGTCTCCCACTCCGTTCCCCTGCTCGACGTCGACCCGTCGTACGACCTGAACGGGGGTCGATCCTATGTGAACGGCATCTGGGCTTCCACGCTCCAGTACCGGGAGAGCAACAAGACCTTCTACTGGATGGGCTGCATGCACAACAAGGGAGGCGGCTGGGTCTTCACGGCCAAGTCCCCCGAAGGTCCCTGGGAGAAGCACAAGGGCGGCTGCTACTACGACATGGGGCTGTTGATCGACGACGACGACACCATGTACGTGGCCTCCGGAAACAACACGATCAGCGTGGCGCAGCTGAGCGCAGACGGCTTCAGCCAGGTCAAGAGTCAGACGGTGTTCCAGACGCCGGGCAACCTCTCCGGACCGCTGGAGGGCTCTCGCTTCATCAAGAAGGATGGGAATTACTACATCTTCACCACGCAATACGCGAACGGTGAGTACGTGCTTCGCTCGACGAGCGGGCCCTTCGGTCCCTACGAGCTGCGGCCCTTCGCGGTCAAGCTGCCCTACGCCGGCGCTCCGGGCTCCGGCGGCGCCCCGCACCAGGGCGGCGTCGTCCAGACGCAGAACGGCGACTGGTACTACCTCGGGTTCAACGACTCGTACCCGGCGGGCCGCATCCCGGTGATGGCCCCGATGACCTGGGCCGACGGCTGGCCCTCGCTCACCCTGGTGGACGGCAAGTGGGGAGGTACGTACCCCTTCCCGAACCTGCCCTGCGGATCGAACCGGGTGAAGCCGCCTGTGACCAAGGACACCTTCGCGGAGGCGACCCTGCGCCCCGAGTGGGAGTGGAACCACAACCCCGACCGCACCAAGTGGTCGTCCGGGGCCGGGCTGACCCTGCAGACGGCGACGGTGACCGACGATCTGTACGCCGCTCGAAACACGCTGACGCGCCGTATCGAAGGACCCGTCTCGATCGCGACGATCGAGCTCGACTATAGCAAGATGCAGAACGGCGACGTCGCCGGCCTCGCTGCCCTGCGCGACGTGTCGGCGTGGATCGGCGTCAAGAAGACCAACGGGGCAGCGCGCGTCGTGATGACCAACGGCGTCAACATGAACACCTCCTGGGCCACGACGGGCAAGGGCACCGAGGCGGCGGGCGCCGACGTGTCGGGCAACAAGATCTGGCTGCGCGTGGAGGCCAACGTCCGCACGGATAACGGCGGAGCGCAAGCGCGCTTCTCCTACAGCACGGACGGCGCTCGGTTCACCAACCTGGGCAACACGCTCAACATGAACAAGAACTGGCAGTACTTCCTCGGCTACCGGTTCGGCATCTTCAACTACGCCACGCAGTCCCTGGGCGGCTCGGTGAACGTCGCGTCCTTCGAGGTAACCAAGCCGTAAGATGCGAGCCGGCCGCCTGCATCGTCATCGGCGTGACCGAGAGCGAGAGCCCCAGGGGCCCGCTCCGGGACGCGCCGGCGCGCCCGCCGGCTCGCGCACCGCACGGGGTGGCGTCGGGCCGGCGGCGTTCTTCGATGACGATGGAGAGGTGTGCCTCGACGGGCGGTTGGCTCCCTCGGGCCGCTCCTGCGCAGGGGCGAGCGGGCCGTGGGGGAGGCGGAGCGGGGCGAGTCTAGTTCTTCGTCGGCGCGGGCGCGCCGCTCTGGATCCACTGGCGGAGGGACGCGAGCTCGGCGCTCGTCACGCTCGGCTTGCCGTCCGCGGCCTGCGGCATGACGCCCGTCTGGCAGGTGCCGCCGGCGGAAGGCCTGCATCCGGCGCTCGCGGCCGTCCCTGCGACCTTGAGGTAGAGCCAGCTCTGGTCCGGATTTCCCGGGACGATGAGCTTGAACTGCCCACCGCCCTTGGCGGTCTTGTTGACGAGGCCCGCGACGATGTCCGTCGAGCTGATGTCGCCGCCGAGCGACAGGCCTGCTGCGGGACCGGTCGACGGCGCAGCGTGGCAACCGCTGCACTTGTGGATCGCGCTCTCGAAGATCGGACGGATGGTCTCGTGGAACACGCCGGACTCCTCGGGCAGGGGGTTTCCCGGATCCGTATCCGGCTTCAGGTCAGGATTGATGACCTGAGCGATCGCGTCCATCTCGTAGCACTGGGCGGCCACCGCGTCCTTCAGCTTCTGGTCGGTGGGCGACATGCCCTTGGCGACACGGTACTTCTCCCAGACGTTGTCGATCCAGCCGTGCAGCTTCCAGAACATGTAGTTGTCGATGTTCGTGAACTGGTTGCCGAGGCCGTGATCGGTGTTCTGGGGGCGCACCCACTTGAAGTGGAGATCCCCGTGAAGGCCGCTGGCCTGCAGGCTGGTGCCGGGGATGGCCTGGCCGGCGAAGCACTGGAGCCACATACCGAGCGCGCCCTCGTCCGGGAAGCGGCTCAGGTTCTCCGGCTTGTCGATCTCGTCGCCGATCTTCGCGTTGGCGAGCGTCGTCGCGCTCCAGGCCCTGAAGTCCGATCTCCACTGCTGGGGCACCTCCTCCGCCGTCGTGGGGAACTTCTTGAAGCCCTCGAACTGCTCCGAGTGCTTCGGCCAGAGCTGCTTCAGCGACTGGATCATGTGCCGGTGCATGGCGAGGAACTGGAAGCCGTCGCCCGTGCTCTTGCACTCCTGGTCCGCCGGGACCGGGACCGCCGACCTGCAGATATTGACCCTGCTCATGCCCATGCCGCCATTGCAGCGCCGGATGCTGTGCCACTCGAAGTGGGCGGCTTGCCATTCGTTCTGCTCCATCCAGGAGATGACCTCCGGCTGGACCGTGAGATCGATCTGGTTGTTCTTCACGAACTCCGCGGCGCCGTCCTTCATCGTCGCGTCGCTGGGATGGGGATCGTAACCATCCACGCAATGATCCTTCGGGTGCGTGTCGCCCGTCCCGCTCGAGCCGCCGGTGCCACCGGCGGGATCTCCGCTCGACGAGGAGGAGCCCGTTGTCGCGGCGGCGCTGGAGGGGTCGCCCGCGCCGGCGCTGCTGCTGCCGGGGCCGGCGCTGGTGCCGGTCAACGAGGAGGTCGTGGTGGAGGTGGACGACACGCCGCCGCCTGCTCCACCAGAGCCCCCGACCTCGGGATCTTCGCCGCCACAGGCGCCCAGCAGCAAGGCCGTGACGCACGAGAGGAAACCGAACGTGCGTTGAGACATCTTGCCCAATGACACGGTGGACGGACCTGCCTGATCGTTGATTCGCATGGTGCTCCTCGTTACCGCTGGATGCCGGACCGCTGGGTGCCGGATGCATGCTTCCGCGCAGCCGCTGAGCTAGACGCCAGAGGGAGCATCGGCCGACCGCCGGTGTCATTTGCGTAGCACGAGGCTTCCGAGCAGAGAAGCGGGTGTAAATTTGCTCCACAACGATCATCGCCGTCGTTGGATGAGCCGCGGGGAGAGGGAAAGTAAAGAGTTTTTAATAAGTCAAGGGTGATCCCCGATCACCCCAGGTGACGAGGGTTCCGTGCGCCATCCGCCTTCCTCTTGGAAAAGTGAAGCTGTATCGATGGTTGATCCCGTTCAGTGAGGCCATAAATTGCCCGTTGCTGCCCAACCGTTCCGCTGACCTGCGAGATCGAGGGCTCCATGGGAAGGCGAGCTCCGCAGGCCAGCGATGCTGGACGCGGCGAGCGACCTCATCCGAAGTTGACCCGGGACGGCTGCGCCTTTGATAGCCTGGCCGAGCGGGGCGCTGCTGTGCGTACCGGCGCTTCGGGGGAGCACGGGACCATGAACGAGAGCCATGTGAATGGTGGTGTTGCAGCGGGCGCGGAGCTGGAGATGCTCCGGCGGCGCAATGCTGAGCTCGAGCGGGAGCTCGCCGAGAGGCGGCGCGTGGAGACCGCCCTGCGGGCGAGCGAGGCGCGGTTCCGGGCCATCGTCGAGGGCCAGACCGAGCTCATTTGCCGTTTCCGGCCGGATGGCACGCTGACCTTCGTCAACGAGGTCTACTGCCGATTCTTCGACAAGACGCCGGAGGAGCTGGTCGGCCATCGCTTCACACCACTCATCCCCGAGGAGGACCAGCGGTTACTAGAGAAGCAGTTCGCGACCGTCGGCCCCGAGAACCCCATCCTCCACACCGAGCACCGGGTCCTGTGCCCGGACGGATCGGTCCGCTGGCTACAGTGGACCAACCGCGCCCCGGTCGGTGATGAGGGGCTGCACGCCGAGTTCCAGTCCATCGGAGTCGATGTCACCGAGCGCCGGCGGGCGGAGGACGAGGTGAGGCGCCTCAACCGCGAGCTCGAGCAGCTGGTTCGTGAGCTATCGACCCCGCTCATGCCGGTGGCGGATCAGGTCATCGCGATGCCGCTGGTCGGCTTCCTGGACGCCGCCCGCGCCGCGGCGGCGCTCGAGACCCTCCTCCAGGGGGTCACCACGTACAACGCCAGGACGGTGGTCGTGGATATCACCGGTGTGGGGGTCTTCGACGCCCAGGTGGCCGACGCGATGATCCGGCTGGCCAAGGCGGTGAAGCTCCTCGGCGCCCAGGCGGTGCTCACCGGCATCCAGCCGCGGATCGCGCAGTCGTTGATCGAACAGGGCGTCGGCCTCGGCGACCTCGTGACGCTTCAAACCCTGAAGGAGGGTATCGCCTTTGCGCTGCGGCGCGAACACCGCGGCTCTCGAGCGCCGGCCCGCGAGCGGGCAGCTCGATGAGCTCTCGGAGATCGTCACGGAGCATGTGAAGCGGCCCGCGGGCGCGTCCTCTGCCTCGTTGACCCCCTCGCGCGGTGCGATCTGCCTTATGACCATCCACGTCGTCCGCCAGGGCGAGCTTCCGGCCGCCATGGCGCGTCGCTGCTGAGGGCGATGCTTCCGGCGGACGAGGTCATCAAGAAGCTGGTGGACGTGCTCGCGCCGTACCTCGGCGAGAACATGGCGCGCGCGGCCGTGCGCAGCCAGGCGGACAAGCTGGAGTTCAAGCACGGGCGCCTCTCCCCTGCCGACGTGGAGCGCTTGCTCGACGCGGTCGCGCCGGGGCTCGGCGTGTTCGTCGGGCGCGACAAGGCCCAGCGGATCCTCGACGAGGCGCGCGCCGCGATCGGGGCGCAGGGAGGGGCTTGATGACGCGCGTCCCCGTTCGCCGCGTGGCGCCGGTGGTGGTGACGATCGTGTGCGCGGTGTACGTCCCGCGCCTGCTGCCCCAGTCCGCCGAGCTCTCCGAGCGGCTCCTCCCGACGTCGGTCGTCGACACCGTGGGCCCGCTCGTGCGGCTCGCGTGCCTCGCGGTCGCCGCCGTGTTCGGCCTGCGCAGCGCCGCGCGCCTCGAGCGCGACAACCCGGCGCGCGGCCCGTGGTTCCTGCTCGGCGCGTGGCTCGCGCTCTTCACCCTGGGCCAGGTCGGGCTCGTGTACTATCCGCTCGTCGCGCGCGCGCCCACGCCGCTGCCGTCCATCGCGGACGCCGCGTTCCTCCTGGGATATGCGCTGCTGATCGCCGCGTCGGTGCGCTTCGTCTTCGTGTACCGCGCGTCCGGCTTCCCCGTCGGCGGCGCGCGCGAGCACCTCGGCATCGCCGCGGGCGCGGCGGCGGCGATGGCGATCATCGGTTATCCCCTGCTCGCCCCGATCGCGCGCGCGCCGGTGCCGCTCGGCGAGCGGCTCATCAACATCGCCTATCCCATCCTCGATCTGATCGCGCTCGTCCCCGCGCTGGTGATGCTGCGGATCGCGCGCGCCTTCCGCGGCGGCAAGGTGTGGGCCATCTGGGGATGGCTGCTCGCGGGCTGCGCGCTCATGGCCGTGGGAGACATCCTGTTCGCGTTCTTCTCCTCGGCGAAGGTGACCGCGTTCGGGCCAGGCGTGGACATGATGTTGCTCCTCGGCTACTTCGCGGCGGCGTGCGGGACGATGCTTCAATACGAGACGATCACCGACTGACGACGGTGGTGCGGTGGTTGCCACAGGTCACAGGACGCCCCGGCGGCGCGCGATGGCACGGTCAGGGTGTGGCGGCGGGCGTGACATGTCACGCTGTCGGGTGTGACATGTCACGCTGTGGGGTGTGACATGTCACGGAGGCTCGCCCGGCGCAGAGGTCGAGCCGTCGGCCCGGCGCGCGCCGCGGCTCGCCCATGGGGGTCGAATTTGGCGCGCTGGTGCGCTTGCGCTGCGTCCATGGATGTCACGCCGGGGAGGGCGCGGCAGGCGGCATGCGCGTTGCGTGAACGCTCGCTCGCGACACCCATCCACGGGCGCGCGGCGCCGCCGCGCCATCACACGGAGCTGAGCGCCATGATGTCTGCGCCGATACCGATGACGACAATGAATCTCCTCTCGAGGTCCCTCTCTGTCGAAGAGCGGATCGACGAGGCGGTCCTCTGCGCCAACGTGCCGAGCCCGCTGTCCTCGGTCGCGTTCCATGAGGACGTCGAGTGCATCCGCAGGTTCTTCGCCGCGGGGTTCCCGGTTCACCTGGCGGTTCATCGGGTGGACAGCGCCGAGGCGGCGCGCCGGGATTACACGGCGCTGCACACCCACGACGGCCCGGAGATCAACCTGATCCTCCCGGATCCCGCGGGCCTCGAGTACCGCGTCGAGCTCGGTTCCCGCGTCCAATACGTCACCGAGAGCACGAGCATCTGGATCCCGCCGGGCGTCCCGCACTCGGCGAACGTGGTCCGGGGCTCTGGCTACTTCATCACCGCGCGCTTCGACCACGGGGGGGCGAGATGAGACGTGACCTTCCTCGGAGCCTCGACAAGGACGCCGGCGTCAGGAGGCCCGCCGTGGCGGCGTCGAGCGCCGCGCAGGCCTACCGGAGAGGGAGCCTCTGGCAGAGGGGGCGCGGCGAGCGCCTCATCGCGTTCGCCGGCGTGAGGCGGGGCGAGCTCGTGCTCGACCTCGGCTGCGGCACCGGCGGCCTCACGCGGCAGCTCGCCGAGCTCGTGGGCCCCGACGGGCGCGTCCTTGGGTTCGATCCGGACGAGGCGCGGATCGCGCTCGCCCGGCGCACCGCAGGCGCGCCCAACCTGGAGTTCCAGGTGGCGGCGGCCGAGAGCCTCGGCGAGGTCGCCCGGGACCGCCGCTTCGATCTCGTCTTCTCGAACTTCGTGTTTCACTGGATCCGCGACAAGCGCGCGGTCCTCCGCCGGATGCGCGACCTGCTCCGCCCCTCAGGCCGCATCCTCGTCCAGTGCGTCTCGTCGCTCCCCGCGCTCGTCGGGGAGCTCTCGCGGCTCGCCGACCCTTCGGGGGAGAAGATCCTGCGGGATTTCGCCTTCGAGGACGCCGCGGCGCTCGGGCACCACGTCGAGGGCGCCGGGCTGCAGCTGCTCCGCCTGGAGGAGCAGCATGGAACTCACGTGTATCCGACGCTGGACGCATTGCTGAGGTGGTGGCAGGCGACGACCCACGAGCGGTTCGACCCACGGGCCATCGAGCCCGCGGCGCTCTCTCGGTTCGCCGAGCAGCACGGCGACGGCGGTGTGTTCCGGGTGCGCGAGACGTTCTGCTGGTTCGAGGCGCGGCTCGCCCCGGCGCACTCGTGGGGACGCGAAGGCTGACCCCCTGAATCTCGAGGGTCTTTTCTGGATTGCGTCGACGTTTGTCTGGTCTCGGGGCCAGGACGACGCGATGCTCCTGGTCGCCGCGCCCCGTTCTTTTCCGAGGTGGGCTACCATCGGCTCTCCGCAGCCTCCCGCGGCGGCGCCCGCACCCAGGACCGATCCGGATGTCGATCTTCGAGCTCTCGTTCCAGTCCGGGGAGGCCTCGCTCTCCGTGCGCCGTGTCGTGGTCCAGGAGGCTGTCTCCGAGCTCTTCGCCGTCTCGGTGTGGGCCCGGTCCAGGCTCTCGGATCTCGAGCTGGAGTCGCTCGTCGGCCAGAGCGCGTCGCTCCAGATCCAGCCCGACGCTGCGCACCTCCACTGGCTGAGCAGCAGGCTCTGGCAAGGCGTGTGCAGCCACGTGGAGCAGGTGCAGGCCGAGCCGACGGGGCTCTCGACGTACTACCTCCGCATCGTGCCGCGCCTCTGGCTGCTCACCCAGCGCCGCGGCCACCGCGTCTACCAGCACCTCTCCATCCCCGACATCGTCGACGCGCTCCTCGGCGAGTGGGCGATCGAGCCGGCGTGGAAGATCGATCGCGGCGCGTACCCCAGGCTCGAGTACAAGGTGCAGCACGGCGAGAGTGATCACGCCTTTCTCTCACGCCTCCTCGAGGAGGCGGGCATCGCCTACACCTTCCCGGACCACGGGGCGGACACCAAGCTCACGCTGAGCGACAAGCTCGAGGCGGAGCCGCTGCGGCCGGGGCCGCCGCTGCCGTACGTCGACAACCCCATCGAGACCGCCGAGCGCGAGTTCGTCACCAGGGTGCGGCTCGGCCACGAGGTCCGGCCCGGCGCGAGCACGGTCCGCGGCCACGACTTCCGCAAGCCCTCGTTCGCGCTCACCGGCGAGGCGCCCCCGGCGCCCGCGCCCGAGGCGAAATACGAGCAGTACCGCTACGAGCCCGGCGCGTTCCTCGCGGCGAGCGCCGGGGGCGGCGCGCCCGTCGGCGACGCCAAGGGCGTTTACCGCCACGACCCGAAGCACGGGGCCGATCTCTCGACGCGGGTCCTCGCGGCGATGCGCGCCGACAAGCGCGCCGTGCTCTTCGAGGCCAACGTGATCGACCTCTACCCCGGCCGGGTCTTCGCCGTCGATCAGCACCCGCACCCGGAGTTCGGAAGAGGGCCGCTCTTGGTGGCCGAGCTCGAGATCGTGGCCTCGCTCGGCGAGCCGTGGAGCGTGCGCGGGCGCGCGCTCTTCGCCGATCCCAAGGTCCCGTACCGGCCGGCGCGCAAGACGCCCAGGCCGGTCGCGTCCGGGCTGCAGAGCGCGACCGTGGTGGGGCCGCCGGGCGCCGAGATCCACACCGACGAGCTCGGGCGGGTGCGCGTGCAGTTCCCGTGGGATCGCGAGGGCAAGCTCGACGACAACAGCTCGTGCTGGATGCGCGTGAGCCAGGGCTGGGCGGGCGCCGGGTTCGGGATGTTCATGCTCCCCCGCGTCGGCCAGGAGGTGCTGGTGGCCTTCCTCGACGGCGATCCAGATCTCCCGATCGTGGCCGGGCGCGCCTTCAACGGCCGCGAGCTCGTGCCGTACAAGCTGCCGGATCACAAGACGGTGAGCACCTGGAAGAGCAGCTCGTCGCCCGGCGGCGCGGGTTACAACGAGATCAAGTTCGAGGACCAGGCGGGCCAGGAGCTCGTCTACATGCAGGCGCAGCGCGACAGGAACCAGCTCGTCAAGCGCGATGAGGTCGAGCGCACCGCGCGCCACAAGCGGAGCACCGTGGGCGGCGACGAGCACGTGGTCGTGAAGGGCGCGCGAAGGCAGCTCGTCCACGGGGGCGACCACGTGCACGTGAAGCTGGACCAGCGAACCGCCGTCGACGGCTCGGTGTCGCTCACGGTCGCGGTGAACCGGGACGAGCGCGTGGGCGCGGACCACGCGCTCGAGGCCGGCAAGCAGATCCACATCAAGGCGGGCGCGACGCTGGTGCTCGAGGCCGGCCAGCGGCTCACCATCAAGGGGCCAGGAGGCTTCATCGACATCCACCCGGGGGGCGTCGATATCGTGGGATCCATCGTCAACATCAACAGCGGCGGCGCGCCGGGCGCCGGCCAGGGCGCGAACCCGGCGGCGCCGCTCGAGGCCGAAGAGGCGCACCCCAAGGACACGCCGTCTCCCTGAGACGAGGAGGAGCGAGATCATGCCCGCCGCCGCGCGCCTCACCGATCTGCACACCTGCCAGACCCACCCTGGGACCACGCCGCTCGTCTCGTCGGCCAGGACGGTGAACATCGGCTTCCTGCCCGCGGCGCGGGTCGGCGATCGCGCCGCGTGCCCGGCCAGCGCCGCGATCGTCCAGGGCTCGGCGACCGTGTTCATCGAGGGCGCCATGGCCGCGCGGCTCGGCGACGAGACGGCGCCGAAGGGCGCGATCGTGACGGGGTGTCCGACGGTGAACATCGGCTCGACCCCCACCATCGATGCGCTGCTCGCCGCGTCCGTGTCGGGGACTCCGTTCCTCGATTGCGAGAGCTGCCGGATGGACGGCGCCGGGTGAAGGCGCTGCTTTATGTGACATCAGGGCTGCTCGCCGGGCGGCGCGTGCGCCTCCAGGCCGGCGAGGCGCTGCGCGTGGGGCGCCTCGGGCGGGCCGAACTCGTGATCTCGCAGGATGAGCAGATGGCGCCGGTCCACTTCGAGATCGCGTGGGACGGCGCCGCGTGCCGGCTCGTCGATCGGAGCCGCCGGGGGACGCAGGTCGGCGGCAAGGCGGTCGCCGAGGCCACGATCGGCGACGGCGCCCTCGTCGTCGCGGGGCAAACCCACTTCCTGCTGCGGCTCGTGCCCGACGAGCTGGGCGCCGATCTCCCGCCTGCGCTGCCGCGCCCGCCGCCGTCACGGGAGCTGCTCGCCGCGCGGGCGGTCGCGCTGGAGGCGCTGCAGAGCGAGCCGGAGCCGCTCTTCGCCCTCCTCGACGCCGCCCGCGAGCGGCGCATCCTCACGCTGCTGCGCGGCTGCGAGGACGAGAATCGCTCGCTCTTCGAGGGCGTCGCCGGCGAGGCGATGGCTCGGGCGGCGCCGCACCTGGTGAGAATAGAGAAGGGGTCGGCGCTCCTGCCGGTGCTCGTGAACGAGGGGTGGGGCGAGAGCTGGGGAGTCTACCTGACCGGGCGGAGGCCTCTTCGAGAGGTGCGGCAGAGATTGCGTCGGTCGCTGATCGTGAGGGACGAAGAGACGGGGAAGGGGCTCTATTTCCGGTTCTACGATCCGCGGGTGCTGCGGTTGTTCCTGCCGTCGTGCTCGGCGCGGCAGCGGAGCGAGATCCTGGGGACGGAGATCGGCGGGTTCGTCATCGAGGGCGAGACGGGCGAGGTGCTGCGGCTCGGGGGGGCGTGACGGCGCCTGTCCGGATCCTCAGGATGCGCGCCGCTGCCTGACCTGCACCACGCGCCCCAGCGCCGCCGCCTGGAGCGCCACCGGCTCGGCCTCCCGCTCGTCCATCGCCGGGTGCACCGCCGCGATCACCCGCGCTCGGAAGCGCGCCGAGAGCGGCAGCGCCTCGGCGATCGAGGCCGGCAGGTAGATGACGAGCGGCTGCGTCTCTCCCGCGACGCGCAGCAGCCCGCGCAGGTGCGGCCCGCCCAGCACCTTGCGCTTCTGGTAGTGACGCTGCTCCAGGAGCGCGCGCTCGACCTGCGCGTTCGCGAGCTCCACCCGGCCCCTCTTTCCGTGGCCGAGCGCCTCGCGGATCTTCCCGCACAGCGCCTCGGCGACGGCGGGCGCCGTCGTGACGCCCGGCGTGGCGAGGAATTTCTCGGCGGCCCCGAGCGCCGCCGCGAGCGCGTCGTCGCCTGTCGCGAGCGGCGTCGCGGTGGAGACCAGCGCCTTCAGCGTCTCCACTTCGTCAAAGGACAGCGACAGCTCGCCCTCGACCAGCTCGAGGGGCGGCACCGGCATGCCGCGCTTGCCGGCGGCGCGCGCGAGCGCCCCGTGCACGCCCGCGACGTCGGCGGCCGCGCCGCGATCGAGGATCTCGAAGACCTGCGCCCGATCCTCGATCTCGGCGGGCTCGTCGGAGAGGGCCGGATCGTCGGCCTCCGGGTCGAGGGGCTCGGCCTCCATGGCGTCGAGCAGGCGCTGCCAGGCCGGCTTGCGGACGATGCGCGGCACGCTCTTCCGATCGAACCAGACGAGCACCAGCGTGTCCCGCTGCGCCGGCGCGAGCGCGGCGCTGGCGTCTGCTGCCCCGCCTGTGCCCGCGAGCATCGCGCCGATGGTCTGCGGCGCCGCCGGCGCGTGCGGGATCATGCCCATGGCGCTCGACCCGGGCTGCGGAGCGCCGGCCGCCCAGGGGCTCACCGGCTCGCCGGGCGAGGCCTTCGCGATCGGCGGGGCAGGGATCGGAGAAGGGGTGTTCGGAGAAGGGGTGTTCGGAGGAGGGGTGTTCGAAGGAGGGGTGTTCGATGCGGCCGCGGGGGGCGGCGCCGAGGACGGGGCGACGAAGGGGAGAGGCACCTTCGTCGCATCCTCGGTGAGATCGCCCGTCTGGCCCTCGGCCGAGCTCGGCTTCGGCCCGACACCGGGCGGCTCGGCCGGCCGCGGAGCGGGCGCCTCGGGAGGAGGCGGCGCGGGCGGCACCGCGCGAAAGGGCATGATCGACGCCTGCACGGCGTCGAGCGACTTCGCCGGCATGTCGACGGTCTGCTTCGACGGGCCGAGGGAGGGAGGCGTCACCCTGGGCGCGGCCGGGGCCACCCGCGGCGGCGGCTGGGGCCCCGGCGCCGACGGGGTGGGTGCCTCGACCGGCGCCTGCCTCGCGGGCCGCTCCAGCGAGACGCGGATCTGCCCTGACTCCTTGGGGCTCGCGAGCGGGAGCTGGCCTCGCCAGGTCAGCGTGCAGAGGAGGCGATCGGTGTCGATCACGAGCGTGTCGCAGCGCATGGTGAGATCGCGCGGCCCGCCGGCGCGGCCGGTGACGGTCGCCCGCGGGCGGACGCCGGGGAGGCTTGTGACGAGGCGCGGGTGGCGAGGATGGAGGTTCTCGAGCACGATCTGCTCGTCCTCGCGGAGCTGCAGCAGGCGCTGATCGAGCGGAGCGACGTTGAAGAAGGTGCGATCGAAATCCTCCGGCAGCGGGCTCGAGAGGAGCGCTCCCGACGACCAGGCCGCCGCGTGCCTGCCGAGCCTGCTGCGCCGCAAAGGCCAGGTGGGGGCGATGGGCCCGAAGCCCACCGCCGCGATGGGGTCGTCCGGGCTGGCCACGGCCCGATCCACGGGGAGGAGGTTCGGGACGGCGGCCCTGCCGCGGGCGTCGCGCGCCTGGCGATGGATGCCCGCAGGGTTGTCCGTGTCCGGCCCGCCCGCGGCGCGCTCGTAGGCGAGCGGCATCGCCGTGAAGTGCGCTCCTTCCTGGAGCTCGCCCTCCTGGGTGAACAGGCGATCGCAGAACACCTGAATGGGCTTGTCGATATCGCCCACCGCCATCCGCGCGATCAGCGACCGCGCGGGGCTGCCGCCGGGCGCGTGGGCGTGGCCGACGAGGACGATATCGGCGCCCTGCTTGAGCGGCGCGAGATCGCTCGCCTCGATCAGGCTGCGCGCGGGGTCGTCGTCCAGGTGCGCGTCGCGCTCGCGGATCGGCTCCTGCGCGGGCGCGAGCGGCGACTCGCCCGGCGCGAGCGTGAACGTCGCCTTGCAGACGACGGTGAGCACCCAGGTCAACGAGCGCACCTGCCAGAGGAGCGAGGCGACGGGGAGCGGCCCGTCGGAGACGACATCCATAGGTGGGCCGACGGTACCACCACTCCGGCCGATTGGATTCGGTCAGGCGCGGCGCTCCGCGCCGTCAGGAGGCGCGCGGGCTGTCCGCGATGAACGGGAGCCCTGCCGCGGCCGCGTCCCGGAACGCCTGGGCCGAGGCGGCGGCCCGCTGCAGGCACGGCCAGCACGGCTCCTGCGCGTCGTCGGGATCCTCCACCGGCGCTGCCGCGGCGCGCGGGCGCTGGGCCGGGACCGCCGCGGCGGGAGAGGGCGCGGGCTGGGCCAAGTCCTTCCCGGAGCCACCCTGGTCCGGGGCCTCCGCGAGGTGCACCTGCCCCGCCGCGAGCGCGGCCGCGAGGTGGTCGATCACCTCGCGATCGTCCGGCGATATCGAGAGCCAGGGCCGATCCTCGCGGAGGAACCGCCGCAGCTCGTGCAGGATCTCGGCGCGCGCGCCGAGCGAGGCGATGGTGCGCCGCGCCGCGAGCCGATCTCCGCGAAGCGGCACGCGATCGCCCTGGGGCGGCTCTTCCCATGACCAGAAGAGATCGATCCACCGCTCCTCGGCCGGCCTCGCGGGCCCGCCGCCCTCCGGCGAGACAAGGTCGAGAAAACGCTCGTTCAACCGCAGCCGCAGCACGGAGGCAGGTTATCATGCCCGGGGCCGCGCCGGGCGGCCCCGCCGCGAGGTGATGGATGGATGACGCCGCGCTCGATCGAATCGTTCAGCACCTCTGGGGCGCGGAGGCGGATCTGGTCTACGCCGTCCTCGACGGCGCGCGCGACACGGCGATCTCCGGCTCGGTGCGCTCCTCGGACCTGCCGCACTGCTGCCTCCTCGCGGGCGAGCTGGGCCCGGAGCTGGCCCAGGTGGCGCCCTACCTGGTGAGGCTCCAGCGATCGGGGGAGTTCACGCGACGCCTGCTCCGGCTCGGGTGGGGGAAGAGCTGGGGTATCTTCCTCGCCACGCCGTCTCCCCTCGAGACCGTGCGGCGGCACCTGCGCCGGCTGCTCCGCGTCCTGGGCCCGGACGGAGCGGCCATGTTCTTTCGCTACTACGACCCGCGGGTATTGCGCACCTACCTGCCCACGTGCAACGCTGGCGAGCTCGGCGAGGTGTTCGGTCCTGTCCTTCGCTATGCGGTCGAGGGCGAAGACACCGGGGAGCTCGTCGTGTTCCGGCGCGCCGGGCCCGAGCTCGCGCGCTCCGTGGTCGACCTCCGCGCGGCCGCGCCGGCGTGAAGCCGAAGCGCGGCCCTGTTGCTCCATGCGCGTGTCGTTCGCGTTGACGCAAGAAATGCAGGTCGCTGCCCATGATCCTGGCCGCGGATCCTCGGCAACGCCACCTTGCCAGCTCGCGATGAAGCCCGGCGGGACGTCGGCGCGCGGATTGCACGTCGTGAGTCCAGTGCGACCAACGCTTTTCGAGATCGTGGTCAAGACGGCCGTGACCCACTCTGTCACCTACACCATCGTGGGTCTCCTGGCGTCTTCGCTGCTCGATTATACGCGGTTCTTCGCAGAGTCCAGCCTGAACCTCCTGATGCGGCCGACGAGCGATCCCTGGGTGATGGCGGGACCGCTCTTCCAGCCCATCCGGGGAGCGATGTTCGGGGGGGTCTTCTATCTGCTGCGCGAGCCGCTCTTCGGGAAGAGGAACGGGTGGCTGGTGATGTGGATCGCCCTGGTGGTGATAGGCATCCTTGGCACGTTCGGACCGTCTCCGGGATCCATCGAGGGGATGCTCTATACGACGTTGCCGACATGGGTCCACCTCAGGGGTCTTCCAGAGGTTCTCCTGCAGTCCCTGTCTCTGTCGCTGCTGCTGTCAACCTGGGTCCATCATCCGGAGAAGAGATGGTTGCGCTGGACGATGGGAATTTCCTTCTCGGTGCTGCTGTCGTTCCCCGTCATCGGCCTGCTGGTAGGTCAGCCACGGTAGCCGAGCCCACCTCGCTGAAGCGACCGTCACTCCTCCCTGAGGAGCCCGCGAAAGACGTCCACGTAGCTGACGATGCCGACCAGCGCGCCTTCTCCGTCGACGACCGGGAGCGCCCCGATCTTGTTGTCGAGCATGAGCTCCATGAGCTCGGTCACGTCCGCGTCCGGACTGGCGCTCACGACATTGCCGCTCATGATCGTGGACACCGGCGCGCCGGCCTTCCGCGGCGCTGCGCCGGCCCCCGCGGTGTCCTCCGCGTAGGGCGACTGGAGCGCGCGCAGGTCGCGATCGCTGAGCATCCCGACCAGCTCACCCTGCTCGTCGACGACCGGCACGTGGCGGAAGTCCATCGTCTGGAGCACGTTCACCGCCTCGCCGATGGGGTCGTCGACCCGCACGGTCCGGGGGTTCTCGGTCATGAGCTCGGCGGCGCAGATCTTGGGCAGCGGCATCACATGCACGTGTAGAGCAACTTCCGGACCAGTCGCTCTTTCGATGATGTCGAGCTCGCCGGGCGAGCGAGCGGGCCCACCCGCCGGCCCGTCGAAGGCGCCGAGGGCCTCTCCGAGGCGCGCGGCAAGGGGCGCGGCACGACGCGACACGACGAGATGATAAAGGCGCTCGGCGGCGGGGGCCTCCGAGGGGCGGAGCCACCAGATCGTCTTTGGCCGCGGTGGACACAGCCGCCGCGCCCGCCCCGCCACGCCGCGAGGTGACGGCGTGGCCCTGCGCGGCTAAGCTCGCCCTCGTGCCGTTCACCCGGAAGACCAACCCCCTGCGCCGCCTGCCCGCGCTCGCGCTCGCAGCGCTGACGGCGATCGCCGGCGCCGCCTGCGTCAGCAAGCCGACGATGCAGCTCGATCACGCCGAGATCACAGGGATCCGCATCGCCTTCCCGCCGAGCCTCGGCATCCTCATGACCGTCGTCGTCAACGTCCACAACCCGAACTCGTACGACGTGGCGGTGCGCGCTGTCCGCGGCCAGGTCGTGCTCGCCGGCCGCTACCCGCTGCCGGTCGACTTCCGGGCCGACGGCGACGGCGTATGGCTCCCTTCCGACCGCACGACCCAGGTCCGCGTCCCCGTCAGCGTCCCCGTCGATCTTGGCTTCCAGCTGCTCCGGGAGACGCTCACGTCGCCCGTCATCCCGTACCGCTTCAGCGGCCGGGCGGACGTCACCGCGACGCGCACCTTCCGGCTCGAGGCCGACGATTACTCGGTCGACGAGCACGGCGTCGTCGCCCGCAACCAGATCGAGACCGCCCTCGGCATCCTGCGATAACACCCGCCGCGCCCGGAGCCTGCTGGGGCGGCGCGGGCGGGGCGCGCGTGCTCGCTGCGCCGTACCTCGCGCGGAGGCCGCTCGTGAAGTCGACGCTCGCTGCCGTGCACAGCGGCCTTCACGCGCCGTCGTCGGGGCTCGTGCTGCTGCGCGGCCTCGACCGGCGGACGCTGGGCGGGGCGGCGTGACGCAGCCGCGTGGCGAGCGCGCCGCAGCTCCACGATAGCCACGTGCTTTCCGGGACGCTCGCGTTCAACCTGCCGATGGGCCGCGCGTGGCCCGCGGCTTGGGCGCGCGGATGCACTCCGAACGCGGCGCCAGCTGGCAAACGGTGTCGCGGCTGGCTCCGGCGGCGCGCCTGGGTTGCGGCAGCGACGGGGAGCCGCGCCTCACTCATCCGCGACGGACCACGTCCGCATCCTGGCGGGCCAACACCGCACCTTGAGCGAGACCGAGCATCGGAGGCGCTGCCTTCACTCCACGGCCTGCGGGAGGCGATATCGATTGCTGGATCGAGACGAGAGCGCCATTGCGGCCGAGCGCACGCCGACGCACGCGGGGGCCGGGACGGCGGGAGAGGCGAAGTAGCCGCATCGACCACCCGACACGAGCGGCTACGGCCGCTTGCCGGAGCAGTAGGGCATCTCCCTGGTGAACTCGGGGTGAGCCAGCACGGCCTGGACTGCCTCGGCGACGCTGAGGTTCTCCCCAAGCGGCAGGAGAGCCAGGACGTAGGTCACCTGCTCCTCGATGCAGGTGGGCGACACTCCGGAATCCTCGTCGATCCCGGGTGGGCCCGCATCCTCAGGAGGTTTGCCCGGAGCGTTGCCTGAATCCTCGTCGATTTCGGTCGGGCCCGCCTCCTCAGGAGGTTTGCCTGGAGCGTTGCCTCCGGATGTCCCTCCGCACGCCGGGAGTGCGGCTGCGAGCGCGACGACCACGAACCAAAGCCTTGACTGGCGCATGTGCCCTCTCCTGATGTCTGCGTCTGCAGGCCGGCGGTCAGCCGGTCCTTCATTAGATGTTCCTCTGGAGTGCCACCACGGGATGTTCCTCTGGAGCGCCGCCGCAGGAGCGCGCTTGCATTGCCGGGATCGGTGCCTCGCGACCCCGGCCGTGCAAGCTCACGGGCGCGCCTGCGGGAGCTCGTACCGGACGTCGCCAGAGGGATAGGTCAGCTCGACCCACTGGAACCCGTGATCATCGACGATCTCTCGTGCGCTGGGCTCCGGCGCCTCGATGGCCGACAGCTTCTCCTTCGCCTCCAGCATGCGCTTCTGCTCCGCGTCCAGCTGCTCCTGCGTGATGCGGCTGGATATCGTGTTGAAACGCTCGAGCGCCGCCTCGACCTTCTCCACGTCGACCTTCGGCCGCTGGCTGGCGTCCTCGGACGGCGCGTCCGCGGCCCCGGCGGCTGCGCTGCCCGGTCGGAGTCGCGCGCGTGGTCGCGCGTGGCGTGAGGGGGCGGCGGCGCGCTCCTTCGCCTGCGGATGCTCGCCCGCCTGCGCACCCTCGTTCGACACGTCCCCGATCCCGAGCGCCGTTGCCGCGCGGCCGAGATCGCCCCGTGTTCCCGCGACGACGAGCCCGAGCGCCGCGACGACGGCGACAGCGCCCGCCGCGATCCATCGCCTCCGGTTCATTGCGCCCCTCCCGCCTGCGCGGCGACGTAGTCCTTGCCCCGTACGCGCAGGGTGGCCAGCTCGAGATCCCCGCCGTCCACGCATTGCTGCAACTGGAACGGCTCGCCGAGCCCGTCGATGCTCCCGACGCAGTGCTCCGCGACCGCCGAGAAGAAAGCGCGCGAGAGCGTCGGCTTGTTCGCGCTCACGTAGACCACCCAATCCCAGTAGCTGCTGAACTCGATCTGGGCGACGTTCTTCGCCTCGTCGACCGTGAGGAAGCCGCTGTCCACGGCCGTGACGAACAGGGGATCGAGCCGCGCCTTGCGGTCGACTGCCCACAGGCCGCCGGGATGATAGAACAGCGGATAGAGCGACCGGATGAGATCGAGCAGCGGCTGACCGTTGAAGACGGTCGCGTCGAACTCGTCGGTCAGCATGCCCGAGGTGGCGGCCCGGATGTCGGCCTTGTTCCGCTCGAAGAACGGCAGCGAGTTTCGCCTCGTCTGGCAGCGGTTGGCCTTCCAGTTCTCGAACATCTGCCGGCCGCCGTTCTTGGCGGCCTCGCGCTCGGTCTCGCCCGGAAGGGCACCGCCGGCGAGCAGGAGGTTCAGCGCCGCGATCTCGACGCTATCCTCCGCGAGCGAGTGGAGGCACGAGAGCAGATTGTTGAGGTACGCCTCCGTGAGATTCCTGTTGGCCGAGCGCGGCTGGGTGAGGGCGTTGTAGCCCCACCGGACAGCGCTCCCCGACGGGCGCGCCGTCGCCGAGAAGCGATCGCCGTCCGCGGCGCCGTCTCCCGCGGCGGTCACAGCGTCGGTGAGCTGCGTGGACAGATCGGACGAGATCGCTGCGTTCCCCTTCGGAATGACGGCGACCGTCGGCATGGGCGCGAGCTCCGTGCTGCCGCCCGCGGCGGCCGTGTAGCGCACCTCGAATTCCTGCGGCGCTGCCTGCGCTGCCGTGGATCCGGAGGCGCAGAGGGCGACGAGGCCCGCGACCACCCCTGCGTGTTTCGGACTCTTCAACATGTTTCGCATGACTTCCTCGCTGAAATCTCCGTTGAGCGGCGCAACACAGCGGCGGGGGCCGGTGCCGCCGACCCCCGCCGCCGTGCGATCCATCAGATCTCCGTCGACTCCGCGTCCACGCAGTCGCCGAAGACGTCCGTCTCCGCGCAGGCCTCTTCGCCCACGTCGACCTCCGTGGTCGCCTCCGGGAATAGCGCGTCCGGGCATGCCTTCATGACCTTGGTGAGGCTCCCCGCGGCCGGTGTCCAGCAGACCTGCGGGAACCCGTCGAACGAGTAGCGCCGGGTGCCCGTGAGATTACGCACGTTATAGCTCTGCTGCACATGGATCGCATCGATGCTGCTGGTATCGAGGATGGTCGTGTGCCAGTAGAAACCGCGGGTCTCGCCGATGAGCCGGGCACCGATGCCAGGGAAGATGCCCCCGCCGAGAAACAGGCCGAAGACGTCGCCGAACCAGCCTCCGCGCTTGGGGCGCTGGGCGTTCGCCTGGTGCCACCGCAGCTCGTCCTCGATCGACTTGCGGTACGCGTTCTTCTCCCGCTTGGCGGCCTGCTGCCGCTCCCTGTGCAGCTTGGTGTAGTAGCGGTCCAGGTCCGTCAGGATATGATAGAATGCCGAGTCCTCGGATCCCTTCGGGATGTCGAGTCGGCAGCCGCCGAACCCGGAGTCGATGCTGTCATACTTGATCTTGTTCGTCAGGTCTCCGTCATAGACGATGGCGCCGTCCTTGATGTCGGCGCGGCCCTGGGCCGTCCAGCCGGTCTTGAAGTCGCACTCGATGCTTCCGACGAAGTCGGGCACGGCCACCGTCACGTCGGCCTCGAAGCGGACCGGCAGCATGACGGACGTCACCTCGGTGGGGCCGCCGTGGGAGAAGCGCGCGGGCCTCACGCCGATGTTCGTGTACTCGATGAGGACGCTGCAGGAGCGGACGCTGCCGCACGCGCCGCCGCTGCCGAGGTTGACGCCGCGGATCTGTTCGGCGCTCCGGCGCGTAATGAGCCCGTCCTCCTGATCGAAGACTGTCTGCGCCGTCGGGCGGGCGTACACCTTCGTGGGCGACAGGTTCTTGGCGACGACGTCCGGGCGCAGCTCGAGGTAGACGCGCAGCACGTCGCGCTGCTCCGCGGTGTAGCCGCTCTCCAGGATGGCCTGTCGCAGGCCGAACTGGCCATTGCCCGCGCGCGCGCGCAGCTGGGTCAGGCCTGCGACCCAGCTCTGCGGATTGCTGGAATTGAGCAGCGTCTGCTCCTGGGCGTTGGGCGCCACGCCGATGCGGGACATCTGCAGCACGAAGCTGTTGGCGATGGATCGCCGCAGCGAGCTCCCGAGGCTGGCGGCGCCCTCGGCGCCCGCGCTGGCGAGCGCGGCGATCTCCGCCTCGACGGCGGCCAGCTCGTCTTCGAGCTGCGGGCGCAGCTGCTCGAGGCTCTGGCGAGCGATCGGATCGATGGATCCGGCGAGGGCCTTATCGATCTTGTCGATCTTGTCCTCGATATCCTTCTGGCGGAGGGTCAGCCGCAGGTACTCCTGGGCCTCCAGCTCGAAGGAATTGAGCAGCTGGTCGGCCGCGTCCAGGATCGCGAGGGCGTAATCTGCGAACGAGTCCGCGCCGACGGCGCTCCGCGCAGGGTTCGGCGCGAAGAAAGGCGCTGCCCAGTAGACCTTGGCGACCGAGGGGTCGTTGCGCCTCTCGTCCGTCGGGTTCTTGTGATCGTCGTAGAAGGCGATCTTCGCGAGCGTCGCCATGAACTCGTCGACTTGCGTCTCCGTCATGCCGCGCTTGCTCTTCAACGCCTCCCGGAGCGACTGCGACACCGGAAGTTGCGTCAGCTCCATGGTGGGGGCGGCGCTCGCGGTGCCGGCAGCGATCATGATCGCTGCTGCAGAGACGAACCCAACGTTCAACTTGCCACGTTTCATTTTATCACTCCTTGCATTGTGCAGAAAAATGACTGTTTGCGTGATCGAATTTCGAGAGCCAGAAATCGGATGCTGTGATGAGATTGCGAGGCCTGCTGTCCGTGAGCCAGGGCGTGCGTCGCTGGCGAAGGATCCGCCCCATGACCTTCTGCGGCGCTCGATGCCCGCCGGCTCATGGTGGGCGTCAGCCGTCTTCGGCTGGGCTCAATAGCATTCGCCATGCCAGTGTGCAGACAGGCTGCAGTGCAGGATGTCGAACGCCGGACGCCGCGTGAGGCGCAGTCGTTTGCGTCACCTCGTCAGCGAGGGAACCGACTGACTTGGGCTCGCCCGGCGTTGCGATCCGCGCCGCGAGAACCTGATACGAATCATGAGGAACGAAGGTCGGCTCCGGAAGACGCGCGAATGGATGCGGTGGAGCTGCTGCCGAGGTGAAGCCGCGCCCTGCTCACTGCTGCTTGGAGGGGTCGCCGCGCCGGCGGTTGACGCGTCGGTGACGACTTGACGCGTCGGCGACGAGGTGATGCGTCGGTGACGACCGGACGCGTCGGTGACGACCGGACGCGTCGGTGACGACCGGACGCGTAAAGCCACCGGGCGCGTGTCGACCTGAGCTGCGCTGGTGAAAAGAGCCTGGTGCTCGAACGCTGGCGCCCATGGGTGATCGGGTTCGAGCCCGATTCCCCGTCGAAGCGCGCGCTATGGCAGATCCGCGAGCGAGCCCAGGCGTGCCTGCCTCATTCTCGGCGGGGCATGTCCGTGTCCCGGCGGGCCAACACGGCGCCCTGACCGAGACCGAGATCGCGTACCCGACGCGCCAGCGCCTCCTCCGATACCTCGAGTCGCTCGACCATGCGCCCGAGATCGCCTTCGCACTCCCGGTGGCAGCGGGTGAGTTCTTCGAGCGTCAGATCCTGCGCCGCGCGGAACCGCGGATAGCGGTCGATGAGCACGTAGATCGAGGGGCGGGTGATGCCAAGCCGCTTCGCCGCCTCGGCCCGGTTCCACCGGCTCGCGTGGAGCGCGTCAGCCAGCTCGTCTTCGGTGATGTCGGCCGTCGAGCGCCGGGTCGGGTGGGACGCGGCGTGGGTCGCGGAGGCCGGCGCGGACGCGATCTGGCCCGACGGAGGCGCGGGCGCGGCCGGCTCCGGTCGCGTGAGTGAACGGGCCGCGTGCCGTGCCGGCGAATCGTCCTCGGGCAGCTCGGCGCCCGCGCTCGAGGGCGCGGCCAGGAGGCGCTCCACCGCGGGGGTGACCTCGAGGCGGTCCCTGCCGCGGCTCCCGATGACGAGCTGCCGTACGACGTTCCGGAGCTGTCGGATGTTGCCCGGCCAATCGTACTCGGCGAGCCGCGCGACGAGCGAGGCCGGGAGCCACGGTTTGTCCTCCGGCGCGGGGGGAGCGAGCCGGTGCATCTCACCGACCCGATCGAGCTCCTCGCGGAAGAAGCGGATCAGGAGCCGGCCAATATCGTCCCGGCGCTCGCGCAGCGGCGGGACGCTGAGCTCATACGCCGAGAGGCGGTTCAGCAGAGGGGCGCGAAACATCCCGCTGGCCACCTTCGCCTCGAGGTCCGCGTCCGTGGCCGCGATCACCCTGGCGTCGACCTTGCGGACCTGCGCGCCCGTGCGCTGCACTTCGCCGGTCTCGAGGACACGCAGCAGGGCAATCTGGAGATCGAGCGGGGCGTCTCCGATCTCGTCGAGGAACAGGGTGCCCCCGTGCGCCTGCTCGAAGTAGCCCTTTCGTTGCACCGCGCCGCTGAAGGATGCCCTCTCGGTACCGAACAGCTCCGCGCTCGCCAGCGTCGGCGCGATGGCGCTGAAGTTGATCGCCACGAAGGGACGCCCGCGCCGCGGCCCCGCCTGGTGGATGGCGTGTGCGACGAGCTCCTTGCCGCTGCCGGTCTCTCCGCGGATCAGGACGGGCAGCTCGATGTCCGCGACACTCCGTACCTCCCAGAGGAGCTGCCGCAAACCGTCGCTGTCGCCGATCAGCTCGCGCTCCTCGCCTGGCACGCTCGTGCCTGTGATGAGGTCCTGCCGGGAAGCCGAAGCGTGGAGCAGGAGAACCACGCGATGACCGAGCTCGAGGACGACACCCCGCCGGAGCTGCGCGGCGGAGACGTGGGCGTCGGACTGCAGGCGCTTGCCGTGGACCACGACCACCGTGCTGCTGTCGCCCAGCTCGAGACGTACTCCGCCGTCGACGGCTGGAAGCAAGCGCAAGGGTTTGCGGCTCAGGTGCTCGTCGGCGAGCGGCTCGCCCCCCGATCGACCAGGCGGCGCGAAGGCCGGCTCCACCCGCGACAGCGGCGCTGCCCCGCCGGCGTCGAGCTCGGGGAGCAGCGCTCGATCTCCGATGCGATCCAGGCAGGGGTGGTACAGGATCGTCAGCATCCGCCTTGCGGCGCTGCCTCGCGCGCCGCCGGTGGTGTGCCGGCCAATGAGCGTCGACCTCTCGAGCAGTGCTCGGCTTCCAGGCTCCATTGGCACGGCATGTTGAACATGGCGCGCAGCGGCCGCAAGAACCAGGGAACCACGCGATAGCGATCCGGGGGCACCCTGCCGCGACCGGCGTTCCGCCCTCCTCGAACGGCACTCGACGGACGTCGCTGGCACAGGCCCTGCACGTGCAAGGATAGAGCGGCGGAGAGGCGCTCGGGCCGGGTGCACCAGCGCGGTTGAACCCGGCGTCGCGAACCCGCGCCGATCGCGCCTGCACTGGCTCGCGGAGCGGGCGCTCGTCTGCGCTGAGAGCATGAGGAGGAAGAGTTCATGAGCATCATGGGGCTGCTCCAACCTGGGGCTGTTCAGGTCGTCAACCCGAAGAGCAGGAAGGTGATTGGTTACGCGTTCAGCGTGGAGACCCAGCGTGGCCAGCTGCAGCGCTGGCTCCTGTTCGAGCACCCGCACAATACGCTCGACATCGAACCGCCGCCTGAGCACATGGTCCAATGGTCGCTCTCGGATTGGCAGACGAACGTGGTCCATCTGTGGCGGCCCGGCTCGTTCTATGTGTGGGCCCAGGCCGACGTCTACCGCTACGACGACGCATCCAGGCAGAAGGCATGGACGAAGATCCCGCCGGCCTCGCGCCTGCCGGCGCCCACGTATCCCGACGTGGGAATTTGCGATTTCCAGCTGGATCCCACGGGAGGGAGGCTGTTCCAGGTGCTGCAGCAGAGAGTCGGCGGGCTCGTACTGGCGCGGAACGAGCCGTTCGAAGCGGCGGGAGTGAGGTTGAGCGCGGCGATGCCGCTCGAAGCACGGGGCCTCGCCTACGTGGTGAACGGACTGCTCGATCCGGCGAGCACGGAGTACTGGATGCTGCCCGCGGCGTACGAGCCAGCCGGCAAGAGCGCGGCGGTCGCGGTCAAGACAGGACCGCAGGAAGCGAAGTCGCTCCAGGAGTTCATCGATGTGGCAAACCGGGGATGGGGCCCTGGTAGCACCTTCGTGATCACGGGGTGCATCAACTACCGCGGAGAGCGGGTCCCGGCCGCGCGATAGCGCCGCTTGTCGAGACTCGGCGGCCTGCGCGCGTGCCGCGGTCGACCCGTTTGCGGAAGACGCCGCCCGGGCGCTGGCGCTAGATTGGGCGCATGGCGCCGAGGGATGACACGCTCCTCCCGACGACCGAGCGCGATCACAACCCCCACGCGGCCGGCGCAGCGCGTGAGCTCCTGCCGGGAGCAGGCGGCACGCGCGCCAGCGCCGAGGCGACAGCGTCGTTGCAGGCAGCACCTCCCGGCGAGGCGAGCCAGATCGGCCGCGTGATCGCGGGCCGCTACCGCCTGGTCGAGCGCCTGGGCGCCGGCGCGCACGGTGAGGTCTGGGCGGCCGACGATCTCGTTCTCGGCGGACAGGTGGCGTTCAAGTGGATGCGCCATGCTGGGGGCCAGCTTCTCTCGCGGATCCATCGGGAGATAACGACGCTCCGGATGCTCCGCGTGCCCGGCGTGGTGCAGCTCCTCGACGACGGCATGGAGGGGGGCAGGCCATTCCTGGTGATGGAGCGTGTCGAGGGCGAGCCGTTTCCGGGGAGCGTCGCGCGCCGGGGCGGGGAACGACGCCGCTGCAGCTGGGCCGCGCTCGTCGACCCGACGATGGCGCTGCTCGAGGTGCTCGCGCGGGTGCACGCGGCGGGCATCGTTCACCGGGATCTCAAGCCCGACAACATCCTGGTGAGCCGGGAGGGGCGCCCCACGGTGCTGGATTTCGGCGTCTCGCTCTGGCGCGATCCGTCGGATCGGTTGACGGAAGCCGGAGAGATCCTCGGCACGCCGCTCTACCTCGCCCCGGAGCAGATCCTGGGCAAGGCGGTGGATCCACGGACCGATCTCTACGCGATCGGGGTGATGCTCTACGACGCGCTCACGGGGCAGATCCCTCACGACGGGGAGGACCTCCAGAGGATGCTGCGGGCGCGGCTCCTGGAGCCCGCGCCCCCGGTGCACGAGCTCGCCGCCGACCTGCCCGCGGACGTGGCGGGGATCGTCGATCGGCTGCTCGCGAGGGACAAGGAGCAGCGGTTCCGAACGGCGACCGAGGTGCTGGCCGCTTTCCGAGGACAGCCGGCCGTAGCGCGGGCCGGACCGACGTTGCCGCTCCTCGGGGATGGGCGCGCGCTCGGCGAGGTGCTCGCGGCCGCGCGGGCGGGGCGCTCCGTCGATGTGGTGGGCCCGCCGGGCTCCGGGCGCTCGCGCTGCCTGGGCGACGCGGCCGAGGCGCTCGCGCGCGAGGGGCGGGAGGTGGCGTGGACGCGCGCTGCCCGCACGCCGCTGGCGAGCGTGCACGCGGTGGTCGGAGTGCCTCAACAAGGCGTGGCGCTCGGGCTCGCTGACATGACGGCCTGGGTCGAGGCGGAGCTTCGGTCCGTGCTCGCGCGGGGCGTGGTCGTGGTCGCGGACGACGCGGAAGGGCTCGATCGGTGGTCGGCTGCGGTGCTGGATCGGGTCCGTTCCGGGCAAGGCACGATCGTGCGGGCGCTCCTGGCGGCGCCTTCCGATGCGCGGGAGGGGGCGGCGGACATCGCGTGGCTGTGCCCGCTCGACGAGGCGGCGCTGCGCCCGCTGTTCGCGGGGCCCGACCGGCTGCTTCACCTGCGGGAGGACGGGGCGCGGGCGCTCTGGGAGCGGACCGAAGGACTGCCTTTGTGGATCGAAGCCGAGGTGACGTTGTGGGTGCGCCTCGGGCTGGCCCGCTGGGACAGCGCGCAGCTACGGATCGACCGCGACGGGCTGGTGCGGTTGAGCGCCGGCATGCTCGGCGCGATGCGCGCGCGGTCATCCCCGGTGGAATCTCCGGTGGAGATAGTGCGCGAGCCGCACCAGGAGGAGCTGCTGCGATGGCTGGCGGTCGGTGGACATCACCTGGAGCTGCCGCAGCTCGCTCAGGTGATGGAGCAGCCGCTGTGGAAGATCGAGGCGGAATGCGAGGCGATCGAGGCGAGCGGCGCGGCGCGGCGGCTGCCAGGTGGACGCATGGTGCCGCGCGGACAGGTGGACATCCCGTGGCCGTCGAGCCGCCGCCTGGCGGCGCACCGGGCGATCGCTCGGACGCTGCGCCCCGGCCAGGAGGGGCGCCTGTTCCACTGGCTCGCCGCCGAGGACGTGCATGAGGCGTGGGCGGAGGCGATCGAGGTCGCGCAGCGGCGCGGGCGCGAGGGGGATCTGGCCGCTGCGGTGACGGCGCTCGCGGAGGGGCTGCGCGTCGTGCGGCAGCAAGACCACGTGGAGGCCGGATACGAGGACGCGCTCCTCGCCGAGTGGGTGAAGCTGGCGTTCGCGGAGGGCACGCCGTACGCGCTGGATCGGGTGCTGTACGAGCTGTCGCGCGCGGTGCGCCGCACCCCGAAGGTGCAGCACCTGGAGGCCCTGGTGCGCGCCGGGCTCGCGGCGCCGGGCGCGAACGGGATGCGGGCCCTGGAGCTGGCGGACGGGATTCCCCCGTTCGCCGATGCCGAGCTGGAGCGGAGGCGCCAGCGGGTGCGCGTTGTGGTGGCTGCGGCCAAGTCGTCGCCGTCGCTGCTGGGAGAGGTTCTTGCGTCGGTGAGGGAGTGGGCGGAGCGATCCGGAGAGCCGATGGCGCAGCTCTGCTTCATCGAGGGGCAGGCGCTGCTGCGTTATAGCCAGGGACGGTTCGAGGAAGCGGCGGCGCTGCACGCGGTCGCGGCGGAGGAGGAGCCGCGGCTGACCGCGCGGATCGCGGCGACCGTGAACTGCGCCTCGGCGCTGCTGGAAGCGTTCCGTCACCAGGAAGCGGCCGAGCGCGCGGCCGTCGGACGAGAGCTCGCCGCGCGGGCCCGGCACGCGTACTGGGAAGGGCGCGCAGAGTGGCTGCTCCGCGCCGCGCGCTACCGCATGGGGGAGGCGCACGAGCCGGACCTGGAACTGGTCGAGGCGGTGCAGCGGGTGGGCGTGCAGGAGCTGGAGGCGCTGGTGCGGCTGAACGAGGCGGCCGTGGCCTACCGGGCCGGGGCGCTGGAGCTCGCAGCGGCGCTGGCGGACAGGGCGGCGTGGTTGTGGCGGCAGATGGCGCGGCCGTGGGGGGCGCTGCTGGCGCGGTCTGTGGCGCTGGCATGCGGGGCGGGCGCGCAGGAGGCGGAGGTGCGGTCGCTCGCCGCGCTCGCGGTGCAGTGCCGCATTCCCGGGATCGGAGTGCAGGCGCTCGGGCTGCTCGGGCCGGCGTTCCCGGAGGCGAGGGACTCGTGGAGGGATGCGGTGCAGGGGCTCGTGCACGGGATACCGCGGGAGCACTGGGGTCGGCGGATCGAGGTGCTGTCGGTGGAGGAAGCGCTGGAAGGGGCGCTGGGGGGCGGCGAGGGCGGCGAGCCGACCTCAACGACGGTGGCGGCCGACAGCTCGCCTCCGGCGTCGGACTGACGCGTCCGGGAGCTGCGGACGCGTCACGTTGACGCGTGGGACCTGCGGACGCGTCACGTTGACGCGTCCGGGAGCTGCGGACGCGTCAACGTGACGCGTCCGGGACCTGTTGACACGTCATGGGTGCTGCGGCCCGCTTCGCCGGGCGCGGATGAGCCGCCGACGCGCCGAGCGTCGACCCATGCCGCTTGCGCTCGGACGTGGAGAGCTCCGCGATGGGTGCAGATCGTGCGGCCCTACGTTCTTGGAAGGCTCGTTCGGTCCCTGAGGGGCACGAGGCGGGACCGGGGCCTCTGGTGCTTGGCATGGTATCTGCTCGAGTCTGGGACAAGCGTGCTCCTCCGTGACGCGCAGCCCGAGGCGGGTAACCGCCGATGGGATGCACACCGCGCAGGAGCGGGCCGCACCCATCACTATCGATTGATCGGAGCGCGGGTGTGCCGTCGTGACCTCGCGTTGTCGTTGCGAATCCGCATGCTCATTGTCGTTCTCCCGCGATTGGCGCAGTAGACGAGGCGGCTCGCCTATGCAGTGACGTCTGCATCGGAGTATGCCCATGTGGATCGAGATCGAGGTGGACTCCGGCGGGCAGGGCGTGCGTGTGGGCGCGCGCGGGAGCCGCGGAGAGCGCCCCCCGGCGCACACGCTCTCGTCCGAGCTGGGCATCGATGCGCTGCAAAGCTTCGCCAGCAAGGTCGGGAGGGCGGTCCGGAGCGGAAGGGCGCTCGATCCCGCCGTCGTGAAGGAGGCCCAGGCGCTCTACGGCGAATTGCTCCAGGGCGATCTCCGGGATGTGCTGGTGAGGCTCCGCGAGGCGTCGAAAGACAGCCCGCTCCTCGTGCGATTGTTCCTGCGCGACCGCGCGCTCCTGGGGATCCCCTGGGAAGCCCTTTGCCGGCCGGGTACGATGGAGGGCTTCTTGGGGACGGATCCCAAGGTCCTCCTGGCGCGCGGCGTGACCTCGCCGGATCCCTGGGAGCCGCGCGACGTCCTGGGAGCCGTCCGCGTGCTGGCGATCGCGCCGGGGAGCGACGAGCGGAGCCTCGTGGTGCTGAAAGAGGCCCTCTCGCCATCCATCGAGGCGGGTGAGGTCGAGTGGCTGGACCCGATCGCCGGCCCGGACATCAGCGCTCAAGTCCTCTTCGACCGACTGCGGCGCGGCAAGACCCCTCACGTGCTGCACTGGCTCGGTCACGGCGGGGTGGATCTTTCGGGGAAGCCTGTCCTGCGCGTGGCCGACGACGAGGACGGCGAGGAGGCGTGGATCACCGCAGAGGCCCTGGGGCGCGAGCTCTCCGCGAGCTTCTGCGAGGAGCTGCGCCTCGTGATCCTCGAAGCCTGCGAGGGCGCGAAGGCAGGCGCGTTCGGCAGCGCGGCCGAGATCCTGGCGAGCGCCGGCGCGGACGCGGTGGTGGCCCACCTGTGGCCGGTGAAGGCGGACGTGGCGCGCCTCTGCTCGTCCGAGATCTACCGGTCCCTCACGGGCGCGGAGCGAGGCCTCGGCGACATCGGCGCGAGCGTGGCGGCGGCGCGCAGGACGCTGCTCGCGCAGAGCGCCGAGGCGTTCTCTCCCATCCTCTTTTTACGAGGCACAGGCTCGGCCATCTTCGATTTCGGCGAACGGCGTATCTCTCAGCAGCGAGCGCGGCGGGGCTCCAGGGGCCTCTCACCGGCGCTGCAAAGCCTGCTCGAGAGGCCGTTCACGATGGTGCTCGGCGATTTCGAGGAGGACCGCGCCGCGCTGAAGGCCGAGCTTCTTTCGTTCATGGAGGCGGGCGGCGACACCGCGACCGCGGCCCTCTCGCTGAGCGCGCTCACGCAGCGGTGCGCGCTCAGATTCGGGCAGGAGAGCTTGCACGTGCTCTTCCAGCAAGCGCTCATGGCCTCTCTCGAGGAGCCGGTCCCGTCGCTCGCCCGGACGCTCGCGCGCCTCGTCACGCCCGGCGTCCACATCACGCTCCTCTGGCGGCCGCACATGGAGCGCGCCATCGCCGAGGCTCACCCGCGGCGGAACGTGTTCGCCATCCAGCCATCGCTGCTGAGCGCGAGCGGCAAACCGCTCGTGGTGAAGCGCGCCGCTGGGGCCGCCGTGTGGAAGATGGAGCGCGTCCTTCCGAGGCGGTTTGAGCTGGACGGCGACGTCGTGATCCTGCGCCTCTACGGAGGATATTCGGCCGGGCCCCGCCCCATCTTCTCCCACCCCGTGCTCACCGAGGACGATCACATCCACGGTCTTCTTGGGGCCATCGGGCTCGACCCGCCCGTGTGGATGGAGGAGTTGCTCTCGCGGCCGCGCGTTCAGCCAGGCCTGTTCGTCGGGCTCTCGGCGCTCGACTTTCGCCATCGCATGCTGATGCGCTGGCTCTACGATCAACGGCAGGCGCCAAGCGACAGTCTGGTTATCTTGACGTCGGACGTCGACGCCAGCGAGCCCGAGATCTGGGAGGCCGGCTGCGGGCTCCCGGGCGGCGGGCGCATCGCCTCGGTCATCGAGGAGCCAGCGCTCGTCCCGCAGCTCGAGGCGTTCACCCCCGACGAGGGGCCATGAGCGAGAGCACGCCGCCGGAAGCCGAGGCGGCAGATGGAGCGCGCAGCAGCCGATCTCCGCCGTCCGTCGACCGGCCCTCGGTCGTGGACGTGGCGGAGCCCGCGAGCGTCGTCGTGTCGCCGAACCCGTTCCCCGGCCCGCAGCCGTACCGCGCTGCCGATCGGGATCGGTTCCACGGTCGCGGAGAGCTCTCGTACCGCCTCGAGGCGAGCGTCCTCGCCAACCGCTGCGTGACCGTCTATGGGCCGTCCGGAGCCGGCAAGTCATCTCTCATGCAAGCGTCGGTGATCCCTGCGCTCGTCGACGCGCAGCGGCTCCGGGTCGTGCGGATCGATGCCTGGCCCGAGGACAAGGAGCCCACGCGATGGCTCGCGGACGCTGTCTACTCCGCGCTTTCGTTCGGCGCGCGGCCGGCCGAGCTGTCGGCCGATGAGGCCTTGCTGTCGGCCGCGCAGCGCGCCGCGCGCAAGTCGCCCCGAATCGCGCTCCTGTACCTCGACCAGATCGAGCAGCTCCTTTACCCGAGCCGAAGCACGACCGAGGTGGAGGCGTTCTTCGCGGCATTGAATCGACTCGTGGACACGCCGCTCCGCGGCCTGCGCGTGGTGATCTTGCTCCGCGAGGATTACCTTGGCCGCTTCCGCGATCGGCTGCGCGAGCACCGCCGGCTGTTGAGCCACGGCTTCCGGGTCGGCCCGCTCACCGTGGCCGAGCTCTCCGAGGCGGTTTGCAAGGCCGCGGCCGGCGGACAGCCGCCGCAGACCTGGGAGTTCGCGCCGGTGCGCGCGCTCATGCTCCAGGTGCGTATGCCCGGCCAGGCCGAGTCGGACGACGCCGAGGCGCAGGCTGCTTATGCGCAGATCGTCTGCCGGGCGCGCTTTCAGCAGCGGGCGCAGGGCAGCGGCGCGGCGGAGCAGGAGGCGGTCGAGGCCGAGCCGATCCTGCGGCGATATCTCGAGGCGACGCTCGACGAGCTCGGCGCGCTCAGCGCGGCCGCGCGGCGCCTCCTGGAAGATCACCTCATCACGGCGGATGGCAGCCGCACCCTGCGCACCGAGAAGGAGCTCCTCCGACTCTTGCCGGCCGAGGAGCTCGGGCCGATCCTGAGGGCGCTCGAGGGCGCCGCCATCCTCCACGCAGAGGAGCACCAGGGCAGCCGCTATTTCGAGATAGGCCACGACTGGCTGGCGCGCAGGGTCTCCGAGGCGCGGCAGCAGCGCGAGCTCGAGGAGGAGCAGCGCCGCCGCGAGGAAGCGCAGCGCCGCCGCGAGGAAGAGCAGGAGAGGGAGCTCGCGCGCGAGCGCAGCGAGGCGGCCGAGCGGCTCGCGAGGGCGCGGCAGCAGCGGCGATTCTTCGCGGTCCTGGCTCTCGTGGCTGTCGTGGTGGCGGCAGGCGCCATGGCGCTGGGCCTCTATGCCTTTCGCCAGCGGGTTGCCGCCCAGGCTGCGGCGAAGGAGGCCCGGGCGGCCGAGGAGAACGCCAAGGACAAGGAGATCGAGGCCTCCGACGCGCGCCTGCTCGCGGGCTTTCGCGAGCTCAAGAACAGCGGCCAGATCGCGTGGGGCATCAAGCTCTTGCCGGAGGTGAAGCGGCCCGAGGCAGCGCGCGGCTGGGTCGGGCTGGCGAGCGATGCGCTCGGCCAGAACGCGCTCTTCGTCACGCTCCGCGGCCATGAGCAGCCACTTCGCGCTGTCGTGTGGAGCCATGACGGCCAGCGGGTTCTGTCCGCGTCCGATGACAGGACGGCGAGGCTCTGGAGCGCCGACGGGACGGGCGATCCCGTCGTGTTCTCCGGGCACGAGAAGCAGATCAACGCGCTCGCCTTCAGCCCCGACGACAAGCGCGTGCTCACCGCCTCGGAGGATGGGACAGCGCGCCTGTGGGGCGAAAGCGGCGGCCAGATCGCCGTGCTCGAGGCTGGAGGCGGGGCTGTGCGCCTCGCCGCGTGGAGCCCCGAGGGAGACCGCGTCGTGACCGGCTCGGCTGACAACATGGCTCGGGTCTATGCGGTCGCCGGCGGCGACGGCAGGGTCGAGCTGAGAGGCCACACGGGAGCGCTGAGCGCCGTGGCGTTCTTCGCTGACGGAGCGCGCGTGCTCACTGCGTCCGAGGACGGGACGGCGCGTGTCTGGGCGGCCGATGGCGTCGGGCAGCCGGTGATCCTGAAAGGGCCGGATGCGAAGATCCTGTTTGCCGCGCCGAGCCCCGATGGAACGCGCGTCCTGACCGCGTGGAGCGACGGCGCCGCGCGGATTTTTGATGCTTCTGGCGAGGGCAAACCGGTCGAGCTCAAGGGCCACCAGGGCAGCGTCCTCTTCGCTGCGTGGAGCGCCGACGGCGCGCGCGTTGCCACGGCGTCGGCCGACAAGACAGCCCGGGTCTGGAGCGCCGACGGCACCGGACAGCCGGTCGTTCTCGCGGGGCACAGCCGTCCTGTCACCTTCTTGGCCTTCCGGCCGGATGGCAGGTACGTCGCCACGGCCTCGCTCGATCAGACTGCGCGCCTCTGGCCGTCGGAGGGAGGCAAGGACCTCATTTTGGCCGGGCACGACGCCCCGGTGTTGTCGGCCGCGTGGAGCCCGGATGGGACGCGGGTGCTCACCGCGGCGGCGCCGCTGGTTGGGGGGCCTTCGCGAGACAGCACGGCCCGGATCTGGCGGCCCGCGCTGCTCGAATCGTTGCCGCGCGAGCGTCGCGAAGTCTACCACGCCGCGTCCATCGGCCCCGGCGCCGAGCTCGTCGCCTCCGCGTACGACGACCGCGCGGTGCGTGTGTGGCGCGCGGACGGCACAGGCGTGAACGTCGTGCTCGCGCAGCAGGGCGCATGGATCGCGGGCGCGGCCTTGAGCCCCGACGGTGCGCGCGTCGCCGCGGCGTGCTTCGACGGGGCGACGCGTATCGTCCGCGTGGACGGCAAGGGAGATGCCGTATCGATCCAGGGCCACGCGGCCGCCGTGCGCGCTGCCGCGTGGAGCCCGGATGGAACGCGCCTTGTTACCGTATCGGACGACCGGACCGCGCGCGTCGTCTCCGTGGACGGCACGGGGGATGCTCTGATGCTGTCCGGGCACACGGATGGTCTCACCTCGGCCGCGTGGAGCCCGGATGCACAGCGCATCGTCACCACGTCCATGGACCACACGGCGCGCGTCTGGCTGGCTTCGGTCGCTCAGGAGCCCGTGGTGTTCAAAGGGCACGGAGGCGCCGTGTACAGCGCGGCGTGGAGCCCTGACGGGGCGCGCATCGTCACCGGATCCGGGGATGGCACCGTCCAGGTCTGGGACGTGACGAGCGGCGCGGTCGTTGCATCCTTCGATCGCGGCGTCGCCGTTCTGAAGGCCATCTGGAGCCCTGACGGCGGCCAGATCGCCTTCTCGTTGCGGCACGGCGGCGTCCTCCTGTGGAGCCGCGATGGGTGGCAACGCCCAGGGACGAGCGAGCCTGTCCTGCTCGACACGCAGGCGGCGATCATCTCCATGGCCTTCATTGACGGCGGGAAGCGGCTCTTCACCGTCGCGGCCGACAACACAACCCGCACCTTCACGATCGACGTCGCCGAGCTCCGGCGGGGCCTGCTGTCGAGCAATGTGGATTGCCTTCCCGCGAGCTTGCGAATGCTCCATCTCGACGAGCCGCCGGACGGAGCGTTGGAGCGTCACGCCGCGTGCGAGCGCGAGCATTCGAGGACGCCGTTCTTCGGGGAGGGGCAGGGACCATGAGCATCGGCACCAGGGGGCGCGTCCATCGCGGGGGGGCGTTCGTCGCGGGGGCGTTCGTGATGGCGGCGGCGATGTGCCTAGTCGCTTGTGAACGGCCGCCGTCGGGCGTTGGCGGCGGCGCGTCGCCGGCGTCGAGCGCGGCGAAGGGCGCCGCGCCCAGGGCAGCGGCTCGCCCCGGGATGGCCGTCCTCGGACCGGACGAGCGCCGGGTGCCCCTCCTCGTGGTGCCGGGCGACGCCTTGGTGGAGGTGGACGGCCAACCGGCGTATCGCCGGGATGGGGCGATCGACCTCATCGGCAAGGTCGGCGAGGTGCGCCGCGTGCGCGTGTGGAAGGGGGCGAAAGAGGCGCTGGAGAAGAATGTGACGATCCAAGAGAGCCAGCCCTCCCCGCCGCTCGTGGATTTCAACGAGGCTCCGCCGGCGAAACCGGCAGTGAAGCTGAAGTTACCGGCGCGCTTCGGCGAGTTCGACGACGGGATGCTGTGACGGGTGTCATGACGGCCGGGAGGAGGGCGAAGCTCGTGCGTCCAATTCATTCGAGAACACTGGCTGGCTGGGTCCTTGCATTGGGGCTGATCGACGTCGAAGCGAGGGCGGCGCCGTCGGGCAAGGATTCGCAAGCGGAGGTCTACGGCGATGAGGTCCAGGCTCGGGCCCAATTCCAGGCGGGCGTTGCCTACTTCGACAAGCAGGAGTACCGCGATGCGCTGGAGGCCTTTCGCAGGTCGCTCTGGCACAAGAAGAACCGGAACACCATGGGCTTTATCGCCTCGTGCCTCAAGCAGGTCGGCCAGTTCGATGACGCGCTGGACCAGTACGAGGAGATGCGCCGCGAGTTCCCCCGGATGCCTGCCAAGATCGAGGCGATGGTGGCAGCCGAGATAACGGAGCTATCCGCCCTGGTGGGGACGCTGGCGGTGACGGGAGACGCGCCAGCCGGGGCGTTGCTGTTCATCGATGATCGCCTGCGCGGCAAGCTCCCCCTGGAAGAGCCGCTGCGGGTAAGCGCGGGAAGCCGGGCCATCCGAGTCGAGAAAGAGGGGTTCACGCCGCTCAGGACGACGGTGGAGGTCAAGGCCGGAAAGGAGAGCGTGGCGGAGCTCGCGGCGCAGTCGAGGAAGGGGCGGCTCGTGGTGAGCGAGAAGCACAACTGGGTGCTTCGCGTGGAACTGGACGGCAAGGATGTCGGGGTGACGCCCTGGCAAGGGCTGGTGGACGCGGGCCAGCACAAGGTGCGGTTGCACGGGTTCATGGGGGTGGAGGCGCTGGCCGCGTGCGAGGCGCCCGGGGCGGCGGTGGAGGAGGGGGCGAAGGTGGCTTCGGGCGTCGAGATGGCGTCGGTGCGGCTGTACGAGGAGACTCGGGTGGTGCTGGGGGCGGAGGAGCAAGATGCGTCGCTGCGGGTCGAGTCGACGCCGGAGGGGGCGACGGTGAGCATCGATGCGCGGGTGGTCGGCAAAGCGCCGTGGGAAGGGCGGCTGCCGCTGGGGGAGCATGTGATCGAGCTGAGCGCGGACGGGTTCGATTCCGCGAAGCGCACGGTGCGCATCGAGCGGCGCAAGCAGCGGGAGTTGTCGGTATCGCTGGCGGACCGTGTGGCGGCGGAGCGCGCCGCGAGGAACAGGAAGATCGGGGTGGGGTTGGGCTATGGCGTGGCGGCGGCGGGGCTCGGGGTGTTTGCCGTGGCCGGGGGGCTGGCGCTCGACAAGGTCAATGAGCTCGAGGCTCGTTGTCCAGACAAGCAATGCCCTTCCACGGAGGAGCGGAACAAGCGCGCCGCTGCGTCCCTGGGCACGGCGGCCACCATCGGCCTGGTGGTGGGGGGGCTCGGGGCGGCGGCGGGGACGGCCGTGCTGCTGCTCACGAGGCCGGAAAGCGGTGAACGGGGCGCCGGTCCGAGCGTGAGCGCGGGCGTGGGGCTTGGGGGCTTCGAGATGAAAGGAAGGTTCTGATGGGCCAGCCGAAGAGAGGTGGGATCTCGCGCGGCGTCTGGATCGTGGGGGCGGTCCTCGTCAGCGTTGTCCTGTGGGCGTGCAACGGCGTGCTGGGGCTCGGCGAGTTCAAGTCGGCCGTGTGTGACGAAGGTGCCAGGCAGTGCAGCGGCAATCGGCCCCAGGTCTGCACCTCGGGACAATGGCGGAACGCGTCAGAGGATCCGTGCGTTGATCAAACCTGCGCTGCCGGCGGGTGCACGGGTGATTGTGCTCGAGGAGGGAAGCGGTGCCAGGGGCTCACGCCTCAGGAGTGTGACGAGGAAGGTGAATGGCAAAGCGCGCGTGAGCCGTGTGATTCGAATGCTGGATTTCATTGCTCGGGCGGCGACTGCGTGCAGACCTGTACGCCGGAGGACTTGCAGTGCTCGGGAAGGCTCCCGCAGTACTGCGACGAGAACGGGAGCTGGCAGAATAACGGTCCTGCCTGCGATCCCTGTGTCGGTTGCGATCCAACCACTGCTGCGTGCAAGGTCGGCGACCCCGTGGTCTGTGGGTTGGGAGAGAGCTGCGGTAATGGGACGTGTGTCTGTGGAAAGCCCGGGTTTACTGGCGTATGGTTTTTTTCTGTGGGTAGCAATCCTAACTCGGTAGCGGCCGCGGACCTGAACGGCGACGGCCAGCCCGACCTCGCCGTCACGAACCTCAGCAGCGCCAGCGTGAGCGTGCTGCTCAACAACGGAGACGGCACCTTCGCCACCAAGGTCGACTACTCAACGGGCTCTGGCACCATCTTCGGCTCTGGCCCCATCTCCGTAGCGGCCGCGGACCTGAACGGCGACGGCCAGCCCGACCTCGCCGTCGCGAACCAGTTCCACGACAACGTGAGCGTGCTGTTCAACAACGGAGACGGCACCTTCGCCGACAAGGTCGACCACTCAACGGGCGCTGGGCCCCACTTGGTAGCAGCCGCGGACCTGAACGGCGACGGTCAGCCCGACCTCGTCGTCGCGAACTCTGGCAGCGACAACGTGAGCGTGCTGCGCAACAACGGAGACGGCACCTTCACTGGCAAGGTCGACTACTCAACGGGCGCTGGGCCCTACTCGGTAGCGGCCGCGGACCTGAACGGCGACGGTCAGCCCGACCTCGCCGTCGCGAACAACCTCAGCGCCAGTGTGAGCGTGCTGCGCAACAACGGAGATGGCACTTTCGCCACCAAGGTCGACTATCCAACGGGCGAGCAACCCTGTTCGGTAGCGGCCGCGGACCTGAACGGCGACGGCCAGCCCGACCTCGCCGTTGCGAACATCAGCAGCGCCAGCGTGAGCGTGCTGCGCAACAACGGAGACGGCACCTTCGCCACCAAGGTCGACTACTCAACGGGCTCTGGCCCCATCTCCGTAGCGGCCGCGGACCTGAACGGCGATGGCCAGCCCGACCTCGCCGTCGCGAACCATGGCCGCGACAACGTGAGCGTGCTGTTCAACAACGGAGACGGCACCTTCGCCGACAAGGTCGACTACTCAACGGGCGCTGGGCCCTACTCGGTAGCAGCCGCGGACCTGAACGGCGACGGTCAGCCCGACCTCGCCGTCGCGAACAACCTCAGCGCCAGTGTGAGCGTGCTGCGCAACAACGGAGGCGGTACCTTCACCGGGAAGGTCGCCTACTCAACGGGCGAGCTCCCCCACTCGGTAGCGGCTGCGGACCTGAACGGCGATGGCCAGCCCGACCTCGCCGTCGCGAACTCTGGCAGCGACAACGTGAGCGTGTTGCGCAACAACGGAGACGGCACCTTCGCTGGCAAGGTCGACTACTCAACGGGCGCTGGGCCCTACTCGGTAGCGGCCGCGGACCTGAACGGCGACGGTCAGCCCGACCTCGCCGTCGCGAACTCTGGGAGCGACAACGTGAGCGTGCTGCGCAACAACGGAGACGGCACCTTCGCTGGCAAGGTCGACTACTCAACGGGCGATTACCCCGCATCGGTCGCGGCCGCGGACCTGAACGGCGACGGCCAGCCCGACCTCGCCGTCGCGAACGTCGGCAGCGCCAGCGTGAGCGTACTGCGCAACAACGGAGACGGCACCTTCGCCGGCAAGGTCGACTACTCAACGGGCGCTGGGCCCCACTCGGTAGCGGCTGCGGACCTGAACGGCGACGGCCAGCGCGACCTCGCCGTCGCGAACTACGGCAACGCCAGCGTGAGCGTGCTGCTCAATATCGGCGATGACACCTTCGCCGGCAAGGTCGACTACTCAACGGGCGATTACCCCGAGTCGGTAGCGGCCGCGGACCTGAACGGCGACGGCCAGCCCGACCTCGCGGTCGCGAACCGCAGCGGCGCCAGCGTGAGCGTGCTACTCAACAACGGAGACGGTACGTTCGCCCCCAAGGTCGACTACTACACGGACGCTGGCCCCTACTCGGTAGTGGCCGCGGACCTGAACGGCGATGGCCAGCCCGACCTCGCCGTCGCGAACGTCGGCAGCGACAACGTGAGCGTGCTACTCAACAACGGCAACGGCACCTTCGCCCCAGAGGTCGACTACCCCACGGGCGAGGGCCCCGCCTCGGTAGCGGCCGTAGACATCAACGGCGACGGCAAGCGCGACCTCGCCGTCGCGAACAGCGATAGCGCCAGCGTGAGCGTGCTACCCAACATCTGTATCCCATAGCGCCGCCACGCCTTGCGCGCCACTGGCCCGATGCAATGCGAGGCTGGCCGCGCGTTGCTTGTGCCGACCCGGCACCAGCGCCGCCCGGCAAAGCCCGGGCCAGGTCCTACACGACCATCTGCAGACCGCTCCCAGCCCGGGGTGCAGGAGGAATTAACGGTTTCAGAATGTTCAGCGCATCCAGAACTCGACATCATCCAGACGCTGGTAACCGTTGTCGCCACGTCGGACACGGTCCCAATCCGGTCATGAGATACAATATTCATCGACGATCGCCTTCGCGGCAAGCTCCCCCTGGAGAAGCCGCTGCGGGTGAGTGTGGGCAGCCGGGCCATCCGGGTCGAGAAAGAGGGGTTCACGTCGCTGAGGACGACGGTGGAGGTCAAGGCCGGAAAGGAGAGCGTGGCGGAGCTTGCGGCGCAGTCGAGGAAGGCACGGCTCGTGGTGAGCGAGAAGAGCAACGAGGAACAGGAAGATCGGGGTGGGGTTAGGCTACGGCGTGGGGGCGGCGGAGCTTGAGTGTTTGCCGTCGCCGGAGGTCTGGCGCTCGACAAGGTCAATGGACTCGAGGCTCGTTGTCCGACCAAGCAATGCCTTTCCACGGAGGCACGGAACCGGCGCGTCGCGCTGTCGCTGGGAACGGCGGCCACCATCGGCCTGGTGGCGGGGGGACTGGGGGCCGCGGCGGGGACGACCGTGCTGCTGCTCACGCGGTCGGAAAGCGGTGAAAGGGGTGCCGGCCCGAGCGTGAGCGCGGGCGTGGGGCTCGGGGCTTCGAGGTGAAAGGAAGGTTCTGATGGGTCAGCCGAAGAGAGGTGGGATCTCGCGCGGCGTTTGGATCATGGGGGCGGTCCTCGTCAGCGTTGTCCTGTGGGCGTGCAACGGGGTGCTGGGGGTCGGCGCGTTCAAGTCGGCCGTGTGCGAGGAAGGCGCCAGGCAGTGCAGCGGCGACTGGCCCCAGGTCTGCACCATGGGACAATGGCGGAACATGTCAGAGGACCCGTGCGTTGGTCAGACCTGCGTTGCCGGCGTGTGCGTAGGGGATTGTGCTTCAGGAGGTAAGCGGTGCCAGGGACTGACGCCCCAGGCGTGCGACGAGAACGGGAGATGGCAAAGCACGGGTGAACCATGCGATTCGAACCATGGGTTTCATTGCTCGAGAGGCGACTGCGTGCAGACTTGTGCTCCGGGGGACTTGCAGTGCTCGGGAAACGTCCCGCAGTACTGCGACATAAGCGGGAGCTGGCAGCTTAACGGTGCTGCCTGTGATCCCTGTGTCGGTTGCGACCCAACTACCGCTGCGTGCAAGACAAGCGACCCCGTGGTCTGTAGGGTGGGAGAGAGCTGCGGTAATGGAAATTGCATCTGTGAAAATCCCGTGTTCTCCGGCTCGCTATTCTATCCTGTGGGTATCCATCCCAGCTCGGTTGCAGCCGCGGACCTGAACGGCGACGGCAAGCTCGACCTCGCCGTCGCGAACCGCTTCGACGACAACGTGAGCGTCCTGCTCAACAATGGTGACGGAGCCTTCATCCCTAGGGTCGACTATCTAACGGGCAGTTTGCCCACCTCGGTAGCGGTCGCGGACCTGAACGGCGACGGCAAGCCCGACCTCGCCGTCGCCAACGCCGGCAGCCACAGCGTGAGCGTGCTGCTCAACCACGGCGATGGCACCTTCGACCTCAAGCACGACTACTCAGCGGGTGACGATCCCAGCTCGGTAGCGGCCGCGGACCTGAACGGCGATGGCAAGCTTGACCTCGCCGTCGCGAACTATCCGAGCGCCACTGTGAGCGTGCTGCTCAACCACGGCGACGGCACCTTCGACGGCAAGCATGTCTACAGAACGGGCAGTTTTCCCACCTCGGTAGCGGTCGCGGACGTGAACGGTGACGACAAGCCCGACCTCGCCGTCGCGAACTACCCGAGCGCCACCGTGAGCGTGCTGCTCAACCACGGCGATGGCACCTTCGACTCCGGGTTCGACTATCCAACGGGTATTTCTTCCACCTCGGTAGCGGCCGCGGACGTGAACGGTGACGGCAAGTCCGACCTCGCCGTCGCGAACCGGATCGACAATAGCGTGAGCGTGCTGCTCAACCACGGCGACGGGACCTTCGACCTCAAGCATGACTACCCAACGGGTGATTATCCCAACTCGGTTGTAGCCGCGGATCTGAACGGCGACGGCAAGCCCGACCTCGCCGTCGCGAACTCCGGCAGCGCCACCGTGAGCGTGCTGCTCAACGACGGCGACGGCACCTTCGACCCAAAGTTCGACTACCGAACGGGTGACCATCCCACCTCGGTTGTAGCCGCGGACCTGAACGGCGACGGTAAGCCCGACCTCGCCATCGCGAACGTCGACGACGACAGTGTGGGCGTGCTGCGCAACCACGGCGACGGGACCTTCGACTCCAAGTTCGACTACCCAACGGGCGCCGGGCCTCTTTCGATTGCGGCCGCGGACCTGAACGGCGACGGAAAGGTCGACCTCGCCGTCGCGAACGTCGACGGCGACAGCGTGAGCGTGCTGCTCAATCACGGCGCTGGCACCTTCGACTCCAAGTTCGACTACCCAACGGGCGCCGATCCTTTTTCGATTGCGGCGGCGGATCTGAACGGCGACGGCAAGCTCGACCTCGCCGTCGCGAACTCGGGCAGCGCCACCGTGAGCGTGCTGCGCAACCACGGCGACGGGACCTTCGACCCCAAGTTCGACTACCCAACGGGCGTCGACCCTTCTTCGGTTGCGGCCGCGGATCTGAACGGCGACGGCAAGCCCGACCTCGCCGTCGCGAACCGGTTCGACGCCAGCGTGAGCGTGCTGCGCAACCACGGCGACGGGACCTTCGACCCCAAGTTCGACTACCCAACGGGCGCTGGTCCTTGTTGGGCCTCGGCCGTGGACGTGAACGGTGACGGCAAGCTCGACCTCGCCGTCGCGAACCGGTTCGACGACAGCGTGAGCGTGCTGCGCAACCACGGCGATGGCGCCTTCGACCCGAAGCTCGACTACCAAACGGACGATGAACCTTTTTCGATTGCGGCGGCGGACCTGAACGGCGATGGCAAGCCCGACCTCGCCGTCGCGAACCGGTTCGACGCCAGCGTGAGCGTGCTGCTCAACAACGGCGACGGCACCTTCGACCCGAAGCTCGACTACCAAACGGACGATGGCCCCGGCTCGGTTGCGGCCATGGACCTAAACGGCGACGGCAAGCCCGACCTCGCCGTTGCGAACTCCGGCGGAGGCACCGTGAGCGTGCTGCTCAACAACGGCGACGGCACCTTCGCCACCGAGGTCGACTACGAAACGGGCGATGACTCCGAAGCGGTTACGGCCGCGGACCTGAACGGAGATGGCAAGCCCGAGCTCGCTGTCACGAATTTCTCCAGCAACACCGTGAGCGTGCTACCCAATACCTGCGTTCCGTAGTGCCGCCACGCCTTGGGCATACCCCTGGCTTCACGCGGCGCCAGGCTCGCCACGCGTTGCTTGTGCCGCCCCGGCATCAGCGCCGCCCGGCAAAGCCTCCCAGATTCTGCACGGCCATCTGCCAATCGATTCCAGCCTGAGGCGCAGGAGCGACCAGATGCGTATTCCGATGGACGTGACGGCTCGTTCCGGCGTGACGCTACGGCGCCGGTCCGGCGCGACGTGGACCGCAGCGTAGCGACGAGCGCGGTCAGGTCTTCGTCTCGGTCACCTCGGGAGCCACCGCCTTCTTCTTCCGCATCGATCCACCGCGGAGCGTCACCAGGTGAGCGGTGTGGACAACGCAGTCACTGATCACATCGGCGCCCTCTGTGCCAATGTCGAGTGAGACAGGCTTCTCCTGGAAATCTGTGGTGAGAGGGCGGAGAATGGACCTGACCCGTGCCGAAGCCTTCCCATCTCCGATCCGTCGATCCTACCCCCGCCCCAGCGGCGCAGGGCACTGCTCCCCGCCCGAGTGGCGTCGCTGTCGAGACCATGCCGAAGGCGGGCAAGAGGCGGAAGTTCTCGGCGGCGGAGAAGCTGCGCATCGTTCGCGAGGCGGCCGCGTGCACCCAGCGCGGCGACATCGAGGCGCTGCTGCGCCGCGAGGGCATCTACAGCTCCCTCCTGACGGCGTGGCGCAAGCAACTCGCCCTCCACGGCAGCGAGGCTCTCGCGGGACGCAAGCCCGGCCGCAAGGCGAAGCAGGACGCGAAGGACCGGCGCATCGCCGAGCTCGAGAAGCGCTCGGCGCGGCTCGAGGAGAAGCTCGCGCTGGCTGAGAAGCTCATCGATCTCCAAAAAAAAGTCTCTTCCATTCTGGGCATCAACCTCACGAACGACGAAGAGCGCTGATGGACATCATCGAAGAGCTCGATGACCCGCACGTCCCCATCGCCCAGGCGTGTGCGGCACTCGGCGTCAGCCGCGCCACGCTCTACCGGAAGACCCAGCCCGCGAAGCTCCCCGCGCTGACCGGGGCCGCTCCGAGCCCACGCCGGCTCAGCGACCCCGAGCGGCAAGCCGTGCTCGACGTGCTGCACAGCGACGAGTTCGTCGACCAGCCGCCGCCGGAGGTCTACGCGACGCTGCTGTCGCGCGGCGTCTACCTCGCTTCCATCCGCACGATGTACCGCCTGCTCGCGGCATCCGGCGAGAGCGGCGAGCGACGCGCGCAGCGTGGGCCGATGAAGCATGCAAAGCCGACGCTCACCGCCACGGCCCCCAACCAGATCTGGACGTGGGACATCACCAAGCTGCGCGGGCCGCTGCCTGGCGTCTTCTACTCCCTGTACGTCGTCCTCGACCTGTTCAGTCGCATGACCGTTGGCTGGCTGCTCGCCGAGCACGAGAGCGCGGAGCTCGCCGAGCACCTCTTCGCAGAGACCGTCGCCCGCCACGGCGTCGAGCCCGGCTCGCTCACGGTGCATGCCGACCGCGGCTCCGCGATGCGGTCGGAGGGGCTCGCTCAGCTGCTCGGCTCGCTCGGCGTCGTTCGTAGCTTCAGCCGGCCTCACGTCAGCGACGACAACGCCTTTTCCGAGTCGCAGTTCAAGACGCTCAAGTACCAGCCAGACTATCCGGACCGCTTTGCCTCCCTGGCTCATGCACGAGCGTGGTGCCAGGAGTTCTTCACCTGGTATAACGACCTTCATCAGCATTCTGGCCTTGCGCTCTTCACACCTGCTGATGTATTCTACGGCCGCGTCGACGATATCGCGGCTCAGCGCCAGGTCGCCCTCGACACGGCCTACGCCGCGCATCCTGAACGCTTCCCGAACGGTCCGCCCGTCGTGCGCAGGCCGCCTGCTTCGGTAGCCATCAACCCGCTGTCCGTCGACGCCGCCGCATGCGAGGACGCGGCGCCGCCGCACACGGGCACGACCAGCGCCGCGCCCGAGCCCGCCGCGGCACCCTCCGCCGTGCTGCGGCCGCCCCGATCCCGACCGGTTGGGGCCCAGAGCCGGAACGCGCCCCTCAGCGCGATCCCCTCATAGGATTCTCGTCCGGCCTGTCTCAAACCCGTTGGCATTCTCCGGCGATACTCGCTCCTCGCGCGTCGTGACGCCCCTCCAGCACCAACCCGGTCAATGGCCGAGCCCGCCTGGGGGTGATGCAAGGTCGGGGGGGACGACAACGGCAAATGAGGACCGCTTCCCGGGTGCGCGTCCCCTTGTCATGGCCCCGGGGGGCACCGTCGTGTTACCATGCCCAGGAATGAGCGCCTGCCTGCACCCCGTCGCGTCGCGTTCGTGGCCTTGCCGCGGCGCGCGTAGCGCGCTCATTCCCCTGCGATCCCGGCTCCTCTGCCGGAGGTCGCCCGCACGCTCGTAGGGGAGCGGCCTTCCGGCGTCTTTCGCTGGCCGCTCCCTGAAGGAAGCGGGCCTGGCGTCGAGGGCGCCTGAGCGGGCGACCTGGGCGAGCACTCACGCCGTCCAGCTCGCCGGCGCGGACCTTCGGCCAAGCCCGGATCGCACTGACGCATTGACGACACAAGGAGATCCCAGCTCATGGCACCTCACACGAACCCAATCGTCCTCACCGAATTTGACCGCGATCGCCTCGCGCGGCTGCTCGAGGCGCTGCGCGCGCGGCCCGGGGGAGACTCCCCGAACCTGGAGGCGCTCGAGATCGAGATCGAGCGCGCCGACGTCGTGAAGCCGGCGGATATCCCGCCGAACGTGGTCACCATGAACTCCAGGGTCGAGCTCTTCGATCTCGACACAGAGGAGCGGCTCTGCATGACCGTGGTGTTTCCTGGGATCGCCGACGTGAACAGCGGCCGCATCTCGGTGCTCGCGCCGATGGGGCTCGCGCTTCTCGGCTGTCGAGAGGCCGACGAGGTGGAGTGGCCGACGCCGAGCCGCACCCGGCGGCTCCGGATCGAGCGCATCGTCTATCAGCCCGAGGCGTCGGGTCGCTTCGATCTGTGAGCCTTCGGCCTGAACGGCCGGCCTCGCCGGCGCATCGTGCGTCTTGAACGCGAAAGGCCCGACGCTGCTCATCGCAGCGCGGGCCTCCGCGGTCGTGTCGTCGGGCTCGAGGGGCCGGTCGCCGCGGGCTGCGGTCTTCGGCTCCTCGCGCGCCTCGTCGGCGTCTCAGCAGCAGCAGCCGGGCGGACAGGTGCAAACCGGCGCGGCAAGGCCCGCCTGGAGCTCCGTGGGGACCTCCACCGTCAGGCGCGCGGGGCGCTCCTCGACGGTCTCCTGCTTCGACTCGACCTCGACCTCGACCTTGATCTGCTCGTTCATGGCGATTGCTCCGTAGATGGGTTGGTTATTTCACTCGGGGACTCGACGTCCCGCGAGGAGGGCTATTGCAGCCGCCGTGCCACGCCGTTTTGGGCGCGGTATCGGCCGCTTTGGCGCGGTACCGGCCGCGCTTGAGCAACCCCTTTCCCAATTGGGGAAATCCGTCTGGCATCGCCCTTCCCGATCGGGTCAGCGCCGGCGCACGCGATGGGATCCCCGAGCGGCGCTCACCCGCACAGGAGACGGGCTCAGATCGGCGTTTTCGGCGCGCAGGCGCACTCCGGTGCGCTGAGCACCGAAAACGTCGAGATGGGCCCGTCCCCGAAGCGGGTGAGCGCCCCTCGGCATGAAGCTCGCAACGGGCCCGCGTGATGGACACGTCAATCATCCCCGAACTGCTCTCCTTCCGCGCGCCGTGGCTCGAGGAGAAGCTCGTCAAGGACCGGATGGCCTCCTCCCGCGAAGATGCGGCGCGGCTCTTCGACGAGGTGAAGAAATACATCTTCGTCTGCCGCGCAGATCGGACCCGGCAAGTCCCCATGTTCTCGCGGAGGATCGACGAGGTCTGGCACCAGTTCGTCCTCTTCACCGAGGAGTACGCGGCGTTCGGTCATCGCTTCTTCGGCGAGTTCGTGCACCACACCGCCAACACCGCCCCTCGCGGCGAGCTTGGCGCGCGCCCCGAGATGACCCTCGCCGAGTATCGCGCCGAGTACGAGGCGCTCTTTGGGCCCCTCTCCGCCGCGTGGAGCGACGAGCTCGCCGTGACGCCCGACACGCGCCTCATCCGCGTCAAGTTCGGCCGCCCCATCTTCGTGCGGGTCGAGCAGGGGAGGGCGGAGCTCGTGTGGTCGGTGGAGCCGCAGCGCGTCCTTCTGCGCATCGACGCGTGGGCGAAGGACGCGCTGCAGTTCATCGTCGACTGCGAGCACTTCTATGTCCGCGAGCTCCCCGGCCTCGAGGACGGCGAACGCGTGGCGCTCTGCCGTCCGCTCGTGAAGGGCGACTACCTCCGGATCGCGCCATGAGGCTCGCCGAGCTCACCGCCCTCTTCGGGCGGCTCGATTTCCCGGGCCCCGAGGGCCGCGGCCATCCGCCGCGCGATCACGTCCGCGCGCTCGAGGGCGCGGTCCGCGCCGGGCTCGCGGACGACGAGCTCCTGCTCGACCTCTTCGCGCTCGAGATCGAGCGTCGCGACGGCGCGCCGGAGCTCGCGCCGTTCCACGTCCTCCCCGAGCTCGGCGTGCGCCTCGCGTTCGCGTACTGGCGGCCCGGGCGCGCGGCCGGCGCTCACGAACACTCGGACTGGACGGTCACGGCGGTCGTCCACAACACGCTCGATGTCGCGACCTTCGACTGGGACGCCACGGCCCGCGCGCGGCGGCTCGTGCCGAAGCGGCTGTTCTCCGCGGAGGCCGGGCGGGTCGGTCACATCTACGGGCCGTGCATCCACGACCCGCGGAACCCGACGGGGAGCTGGTCCATCTCGCTGCACCTGTTCGGCCCTCACGACGGTCCGGTCATCGAGGCGCAGGTGGGCCCCATCGAGGGCCTGACCCCCATGGCGCCCCGGGCCGAGCCGGACGACGCGCTCTCGGCGGCGCTCCTCGCGCACGAGCAGGAGTGCGTTCGCCGGGCGCAGATCGACGCCATCGGGCGGCGGGGCCCGCAGGCCGCCGCGCTCCTCGCGCGCCTCCACGCCCGCGGCGACGCGGGGACCCGGCGGCGCGCCGCCCGGGCGCTCGGCCGGACCGAGGACCTCGGCGCGCACACCGTCCTCGCGCGCCGCTGGGCGGGCGTGGATCTCGACGTGGCGCCCCGCGCCGGCCGCGCCGAGCTCGTCGCTCGCTGCGGCGGGCGCGCCCAGGTCCTGCTCCGCGTCGACGCGTGGGCCAGGCCCGCCCTCCGCGCGGTGTCGGCCGCCCGGGAGCTCCGCCCCACCGACATCCCCGGCCTCGCGGAGGCGGCGCAGTTAACGCTCGCCCGCGCCCTCGTCGACTGGGGGACCTTTCAGCCCTTCGAAGCGCAGGAGAACTGACCCATGCAATCCATGCAACCGGCGCAGCCGGCGCAAACAGACGTCGTGACGCCGGGCGCGCCCAGGCGGCCAGATCTCGTTGCCTACCGGGCGCCGTTCGTCATCAGCAAGCTGCTCATGAACAAGACCGTGGCCGCCGAGCGCGAGGCAGAGGCCTTGTTCCGGGAGCTCGTGCGCTACCTCTGGCTCGTCGACTCCGACCGCTCCCGCGCTTACCCGATGTTCTCGCTGCGCGTCGACGAGGCCTGGCACCAGTTCGCCCTCTTCACGATCGAGTATGCCGACTTCTGCCAGCGCTTCTTCGGGCGCTTCCTGCACCACGCGCCGAGCAATGCGCCCGTCACGCACGCCTGCCGCGAGGCGACGTGGGACGAGTTCGCGGCCGCGTACAGCGCCCTGTACGGCGAGCCGCCGCCCGAGCTGTGGAGCGACGCTTCGTCCGTCTGCGGCCCGCGCCGCGTGATCCGTGATCGCGACGTCTCGGTCCGGCTGAGCGACGGCAAGGCGGAGCTCGTCGACGGCGACGCGGTGCTCGTCCGCGTCGACGCCTGGGGCGAGCCCGCGCTGCGCTTCATCGCCCGGCACGGCATCTTCTACGTGCGCGAGCTGCCCGGGCTCGACCTGGACGACCGGATCGCCCTCTGCCGGGCGCTGGTGGCGTCGCGGACGCTCCGCGTCGCGCCGTAGCCGGTGCGGCCGCGCTGCGACGAGCGATGATTCGTTCTTTTTCGCGGCTTTGCGGCTTTGCGACGTTGCGTTGAAATCTCTCCGGATCCTTGGACGGACTCCAGATGGGCGTCGCTACCGCACGCCGACGCCCAGGAGGGCGGTCATCGAGAGCTGCTGAGGACCGTCGCCGAACCGCGCCTGCAGCCTGCCGAGGATCGCCTTGCTGAGCGCTTCCCAGCGCTCGTCGCCCAGCTTGTCCCGCAGGAGCACCAGCGGCGCGTTGCTCCGGCTCACCGAGCGCCAGAACTCCTCGGTCGAGGGCGACTCGCGGGAGTGCTCCGCCTCGTGCACCGAGACGTCCCGGAACCCGGCGGCTTCCATCTCGGCCCGGAACTCGCCTGGGTCTCCGAGCGGCGCTTTGCCCTCGCCGAAGGGCAGCCCGGGGAGCTCGGCGCCGATCGCCGAGAAGAGCTCGCCCAGGATGGGCGTCCTGTCCATCGGTACCCAGCTCGCGACGACCGCGCGGCCGCCGGGGCGCAGCACCCGGAGGAGCTCGCGGAAGCCCCGGTCGCGGTCGGGGAAGAAGATCAGCCCGAACATCGAGAAAGCAGCGTCGAACGAGCCGTCATCGAAGGGAAGCGCCATGCCGTCGCCGACGCGGGCGTCCACCGCGAGCCCCGCGGCCGCGGCACGCTCGCGCAGCCGCTCGACCATCGCGGGGGCGAAATCGATCGCGGTCACGCGCGTCTCCCCGGCGGCGAGGAGGGACAGCGTGCCTGGCCCGGCGGCCACGTCGAGCACGCGGGCGCCCGGGCCCACGCCGGCGAGCCGGAGCGCGTCTGCGGCATACCTCTCGAAGTGAGGGACGATATCGGCCGCGTAGTCGTCGGCGACCAGGTTCCACGCGACGGGGGTGGCGAGGGGGCTCGGGGGCTGGGTCATCGGCGACTGTGCTACCACGTGTGCGCCGAGCGGATCCAGCAGCAGGCGTCCCGGCGCGGCGTCCCCGTGGCCGCGGCGTTCATCGCGCTGTGCCCTCGTGCGCCCGCCGCCCCTGGAGCACCTGCCCCGCGAGGAGAGCGATGTTGAGCAGCATCAGGTTCTCCGCCAGCTGCACGTGCCGTTGCTCTGGCAGGATGGATATCGACACCGCCGCCGTGAACAGCAGCGCGCTCCCCGCCAGCGGGAGCTGAACACCGCGGCGATGCCGTCTCGACAGCTGGAGCACGAGCGCCCCGAGCGCGGCCGCCGCGAGGATCGGCTTGAGCACGGTGAGCGGCCGGCGGTAGGGGAGGGTGTAGGAGTGCGTCTCGTGCCAGGTCGACACGTCGATGCCGTAGATCTGCTTCACCGCCTGGTGCGCAGTGGACGCCGGGGTCAGCTTGACGTGCCGGTCCAGTCTGCCCACCGACAGCGTCGCTTCCCGGAGGTGGTCAAGCAGGATACTCCCCGCGTCGGCAGGCCTGTCGAGCGCCGCGCTGAGCGCGACGCGGCTCGCCCAGCGATCGAGCGCCGGCGGCGGGAGGTGGAGCTCGCGGGCGGCGATGGCCAGGGGGGATTCGTCATCCCACATCACGAAATCGAAGCCGCGCAGGTTGCCGTCCCCGTGCTCCCGGAGGAACGCGACGGCGCGCTCATCCGGGGCTGCGTGCTCGGGTCGGATCAGGCGAGCGAGCATGCAATAGCGGTTGATTCCGGCCCAGCTCTCCATCGCCCACGCGCCGCGATGACTCCGGTAATGGCTCATGTAGGCCAGCACGATCAGGCTGGCCGCCATGACGAAGGCGCAGGGGGCGAGCAGGCGGCGGGCGCGTTCGCCGGCGCTGGCGGTCGGGACGCGAAGGGCGCTGGCGATCGTGAGGGCGGCGAGCAGCCCACAGACCGCGAGACCCACCACCCTGACCGAGGCGCTCGCGCCGGCCGCGAGGCCCGCCGCGCCGAGCAGCCACGGGGAGCCGCGGTGGGCTCCTTCGGCAGCGGCATAACCCGCGAGGGCGACGAGGAACAGGAACAGCGCCTCGGAGAGCACATGGGTCTCGAGCAGGAGGTTCGTCGGCCAGAACAGGCACAGCCCGAGCGCCGTGAGCGGCGCCCAGCCCGGGCGCGGCGCGAGCCGCCGGGCGATCCCGTAGAACAGCAGCGCCGTGATCAGGCCGAGGACGAGCTGCGTCGCCTGGATGAGCCGGAGATCCGGAGAGATCGCCCGGAGCCCGCGCAGGAACCACGAGTAACCCTGCTGCCGGTCCAACGCCGGAGCCGCGCCCGGCAGCGAGCGGAAGAGATAGGTCCCGCTGTCGAACCAGACCCTCGGCTCCGGCTGCGCCGCGAACAGGGCGGCCCGCAAGGCGGCGCCCAGCGCGACCAGAGCCGCGGCGGCGCGCCGCTCCGGCGTGAACCAGCCTGTCCAGCGCACCGCTGTCACGCGCGCGCCGTGACCCTCACAGGTCCCTCCGAGCGCGGGGTGATCCGCGGGTCAGGGGTCTCGCAGAGCTTCGGGCGGCGGTGGGTGATGAAGAGGCTCACGCAGGAGAGAAGGAGACCGAAAAGCTCTCGGGCGTGTCAAGCACCAGCCGCGCACCCGGTGACGGGTCGACAGCGCATGCTTCATGCAGTCCGGGTTCGTCCCCTCGTATGTCCTTCGTAGGTCCTGTTGCGAAGCTGGGAGCGCTCACGCCCTCGCGGCGAGGCGACGACAATCGCGCGTTCGCGTGAGGGAGATGCCGTGATGCCGTGATGCGGTGATTACCGCGCCACCGCGCTCTCGCGCCGGTTCGCCATGCGCGCCTGCGCCAGCGCCTTCGGCGCGCCTCTCGGGCCGGTGGGGCTCGCCGCCGCCTCCGACGAGCCCGGATCAGCATCCGAGTCCGCGCCCTGCTCCTCATCCGCCTTGTCGGCGTCGGCCTCGGTCGCATCGTGGCGCGGCAGCACGGTCCTCGCGGTCGACACGAGCAGCACGCTGGTCAACGCGACGACGCTCGCAGAACCGGCGACGAGCACCGCGATATGCATCATTGTGCGCTGGAGGAGGCTCCCTTCATTCAACTTCCGGAGGATCTTCAACATGGTGCTACCTGCCTCGTTCGCAGCGCCCGCTCGCTGCCAGCGTCTGTGGGACATCTCCTGCCAATGCGAGGGTCGTGCCAGCAGCCATCCGCTGGAACCTGCGCATGGATCGAGGGGCTTCTTGCGCCGCTCTGCCAAAGCTGACACGTCCGCCACCTGTACAATGGCTCATCCTGCCAAAATGACAATCCGTTCTTTGGGCGTCTTGTTGCCGCGTCGCCGCATGAGCCGCGTTGCGCACTCCCCGTGGGGACCGCGCCGACCGCGCGCGCCGGCCACCGTGGCGACGTGAAGACATGCGTGTCTGACGCGCCTGCCGAGCCTTCCATGGTTTCGGGTCGCATCCTGTCCTGTCGATTTGACCAGCCTGCACGAGGACTCCGTCGCTTCGTCCACCACACCCACCACACGACCCCACGTGCGGGCTCTTCCGGCGGGGCGCGCCGTCGTCCCGTCGTCGCGCCGTCGTCGCCGATCACGGCCCCCTCCTGCGCGCGGCGGGGTAGAGATCGGGCCCATGCTGCTCACCCGCGCCGAAGCCACCGGATTCCGGGAGACCTCCCTGCACGCCGACGTCATGCGGTTCGTCCGCGCGCTCGAAGGCCGCAACGACCCGCGCCTGTACGTGAACACCTTCGGGACCAGCCCGGGCGGGCGGGAGCTGCCGCTGCTCGTGCTGTCCAGGGACGGCGTGCGATCCCCGGACGAGGCCCGCCGCGCCGGGCGCCCCGTGGTGCTGATGCTCGACGGCATCCACCCCGGCGAGGTGGAGGGCAAGGAGGCCAGCCTCGCGCTCGTCCGCGATCTGCTCGACGGCCGCCACCCCGACTGGCTCGACGCGCTCGTGCTCCTCGTCGTTCCGCTGTTCAACGCGGATGGCAACGACGCGCTCGATCCGCGGAACCGCCGCCTCGACCTCAGGAAGCTCACCGGCCAGCCAGGTCCCGTCGTCGGCACCCGCACCCAGAGCCAGGGCATCAACCTGAACCGCGACTACCTCCGCCAGGCCGCGCCCGAGATGCGCCTGCTCCAGCAGCGCGTGTGCATCCCCTGGGCGCCCGATCTCACGATCGACAACCACGCGACCAACGGGTCGGTGCACCGGTTCCACATGACGGTCGACGTGCCGCACACCATCGAGTCCGGCCGCCCCGAGCCGATCGCGATGGTGCGCGACCGCCTGGTCCCCGACGTGATCGCCGCCGTCCGGCGGCGCGGCTTCGAGAGCGGCTGGTACGGCAACTTCGTCGAGGACGAGCGCGTGCTCGACGCGGACGGCGAGGTCGATCCGGCGGCGCCCGTCGGCCTCGGCTGGATGACCTACCCGCACCATCCGCGGTTCGGCTCGAACTACCGCGGGCTCACGGGGCGGCTCGACCTGCTTCTCGAGTGCTATAGCTATCTCCCGTTCGAGGAGCGCGTCCAGACCGCCTCGGCGTGGCAGATCGAGGCCCTCTCCTGGGTCGCCGCCCACGCCGACGCGGTCCGCGAGGTCGTGGCCGCGAGCGCCCGGCCGCCGGAGCGCGTCGCGGTCCGGTACCACCTCGAGCCGACCGGGACCCCGATCGACATCCTGACGCGCAGCCCGCGGGCGTTCGACGGCGAGCCGGTCACCCTGCGGATCCCGCACCACGCGCGGTTCGTCGGGACCACGGTGGTCGATCGGCCGCGGGCCTACCTCGTGCCGCCGGCGATCGCCGAGGCCCTGCGCCGGCACGGGCTCCGCGTCGAGCCGGCCGGGGGCGTCCACGACGTCGAGGTCGCCCGGGTGGCGTCGCTCGGCGCCGAGGGGGGACGGGCGATCCTGGAGGCGGCCCGGGTCGGCGAGGTGTCGGTGCGGTGGCGCGAGGAGGCCCGGCGGGCCCCCGAGGGCTGGTTCCAGGTCGACACCGAGCAGCCGCTCGGCGCGATCGCCGTGTACCTGTGCGAGCCGGAGAGCGACGACGGGGCGGTCGAGAACGGCCTTGTGGAGGCGCCCGCCCTCGGGGACGAGCACCCGGCGTGGCGGGTCCGGTGAGCCCGGAGGGCCCGGGCGGTCAGCGCTTCCTGGTCGCCATCGCGAACGCGATCCCGTGCGAGAGGTCGCGGCGCGTGACGATGCCGCTGAGCTCCACCTCCAGGCTGACAAGCGCCTGAGCGACCTCGGGCCGGATGCCCGTCAACACCACCTCGACGCCGAGCAGCCGCACCGCCTGCGCGATCCGCGCGAGCGCGCTCGCTGCCGGCGTGTCGAAGGCGGAGACACCCGTCAGGTCGACGATGCATATCTGCGCTCCCTTGTCGGAGATCTTGTGGAGGAGCGCCTCCGCCAGCTGGTGCGAGCGGCGCTCGTCCAGCGTGCCGATGAGCGGCAGGACCAGCACCTCGTCGCAGATCGGGATGATCGGCGTCGACAGCTCGCGAAGGGCGGCAGACTGCACGCGCAGCCGCTCCTGGAGCTCCTTCTGCCTGGTGATGACCTCGGTGAACATCATGATGCCACCGATCTCGCCGTGCTCGTCGTGCCACGGGAAGACCTGCCAGCGCACCCACTCGATGCGCCCGTCGGCCCGCTGGAACGGGTCCTCCTCGTGGCGCTCGCTCGCGCCTGCGAGGCAGCGCTGATGGATGTCTCTCCATCGCTGCGGGATCTCGGGGAAGACCTCGTAGTGCGAGAGGCCGATGAGCTCGCCCGACGGAAGGCCGTAGTCTTCGAGCCAGCGCCTGCTCGTCAGCAGGTAACGCATGTCGCGGTCGAACAACGCTACCGCCGCCGGCATGTAGTTTGTCAGGAGTCGCAGGTATTCTTCGATCCGTCCCACCCTCGCGTCGCGACGAATCATGTCCTTCTCGAGCGCGCGCACTCGCTCGCGCAGCCGCTCGATCTCCGCGATGAGCTCCTCGTGCTCCCGTCCCTGCATGACGCAGCTCCCCCTGTGTTGCCCCGGGCGCGCTCACGCTGCGTTGCGCGTCTCGCGGTCTATAACAGCCCCGGCCCACGCTCGCAGCCCGGCGCGGTGGCGGCGTTGCGGAGAGCCGCCTCGGCGGGGAGCCTGCGCGAGAGGACCAGGGCCGCGCGGGGCGAGCGCTGAGCACGCTCCGCAGAGGGGCCCGCGTCAGCGCGCGGTGCTTGCCCCCGCCCTGCGTCGCGACGCAAGCTGTGCGCATGGCGCGCCCCTCGGCACGGCCGGCCCCTGCCGCCCCGACACGCCCCCCGCGAGGCAAGGGCAAACACCTACATCGTCGTCATGCCGCGCCGCAGAAGGTCCGGCCCCGGCGTTTCCAGGCCCTTCTGCTTTATCGACGCCGGCGATCCGTGCCGATGCGGCGCTCGAACGAGACGGGCACAGGAACACGAGGGCACCAAGGACGTCAGGAACAGGATTTGCACGCCGGAAGGGTATCCTTGGCCCCCTGGCGGACTGCTCGATCCGGGCAGCTTCCCGGATGCGGCCGACCACAACGCCAGATCCTCGCCGCGCGATCCCGATTCAAGGAGAGCCCATGAAGGACCAGATTCCCGGGTTTCTGTTCATCGACCACATCGCCATGGCGGTGCCCGCCGGGCAGCTCGACGCGCAGGTGAAGGCGTACGAGATGCTCGGCTTCCGCGAGGTGCACCGGGAGGAGGTGCGGGGCACGGATCAGGTCCGCGAGGTGATGCTCCGCATCGGCGACAGCGACAACCACGTCCAGCTCCTCGAGCCGCTCTCCCCCGAGTCTCCCGTCCAGAAGCTCATCGAGAAGAACGGCGGTCGCGGGGGCTTCGCCCATGTCGCCTACCGGGTCAGCGACGTCCAGGCCGCCTTCGACGATCTCAAGGCGCGCGGCTTCCGCATCATCGACGCGGCGCCGCGGCCGGGCTCCCGGGGCACGACGATCTTCTTCGTGCACCCCCGATCGCGCGAGGACGCGCCGTTCGGTCACCTCATCGAGGTCGTGCAGTCCCATGGATGACAGGCTCTTCGGCGATTTCGCGCCGGTCGCGCTCGCGACGTGGAAGCAGGCGCTCCACCGGGATCTCAAGGGCAAGACCGCGGACGACCTCTCCTGGGCGAGCGCCGAGGGGCTGCTCGTGCCGCCGATCTTCGCGCCGGACAGCCCCCCGCTCCCGCCGGCCACGGGCGGCCCGCTCGTGGCGTCGCTTGTCGCCGAGCTCCGGAGCGGCGCGCCGGAGCTGCGCTTCACGATGGGATGCAGCTATTTCCTGGAGATCGCCCGCCTCTGCGCCGCGCGCCTCCTCGCCGAGCGCCTGCGGCCGGGCGCCACGATCACCGCCGTCATCCCGTCGGCCGCGGTCCCTGGCGACGAGGAGCACAAGAACCTCCTCCGCGGCATCGTCGGGATGATGGCGGCCATCGCGGGCGGCGCGGACGACATCGTCGTCACGCCGCCCGAGCGCCTGCTCGGCAACGCACGGGTCATCCTCCGCGAGGAGGCCCGCTTCGACCCGCGAGACAGCCCTGCGGCCGGCGCCTGGACCATCGAGCAGCTCGCGCGGAGCCTCGCGCGCGCGGCGATGCAGCAGCTCGGCGACACAAGGGAGATCCCGGAGCCGGGCGCGGCCCCGTCGGACGTCGCGTCGCTCGAGCACCTCGGCTTCTCCGCCGGCGCGCCGCCGTTCCTGCGCGGGCCGTACACAAGCATGTACGTGGTCCGCCCGTGGACCGTCCGCCAGTACGCCGGGTATTCCACGGCCGAGGAGTCGAACGCGTTCTACCGCCGCAACCTGGCCGCCGGGCAGACCGGCCTCTCGGTGGCCTTCGACCTCGCGACCCACCGCGGCTACGACTCGGATCACCCGCGCGTGGTCGGCGACGTGGGGAAGGCCGGCGTGGCCATCGACACCGTCGAGGACATGAAGATCCTCTTCGACCAGATACCGCTCGATACGATGAGCGTGTCGATGACCATGAACGGCGCCGTGCTCCCCGTCATGGCGTTCTACATCGTCGCCGCCGAGGAGCAGGGCGTGCGCCCCGAGCTGCTCTCCGGGACCATCCAGAACGACATCCTCAAGGAGTTCATGGTCCGGAACACCTATATCTACCCTCCGGCGCCGTCGATGAGGATCGTCGCCGACATCTTCCGTTACACCGCCGAGAAGATGCCCAGGTTCAACTCGATCAGCATCAGCGGCTATCACATGCAGGAGGCCGGCGCGACCGCCGAGCTGGAGCTCGCGTACACGCTCGCCGACGGCCTCGAGTACCTGCGCACCGGGATCGCGTCGGGCATGGATATCGACGATTTCGCCGGGCGGTTCTCGTTCTTCTTCGGCATCGGCATGGACCATTTCACCGAGATCGCCAAGCTGCGGGCCGCGCGGCTCCTGTGGGCGAAGATCGTGAAGGGGTTCCACCCGAAGAACCCGAAGACGATGGCGCTGCGGACCCACTGCCAGACGTCGGGCTGGAGCCTCACCGAGCAGGACCCGTTCAACAACGTCACGCGCACGGCCATCGAGGCGCTCGCGGCCGTGCTCGGCGGCACGCAGTCGCTGCACACGAACGCCCTGGACGAGGCGCTGGCGCTCCCCTCCGACTTCTCGGCGAAGATCGCGCGCGACACCCAGCTCTTCTTGCAGCGGGAGACCGACATCTGCCGGGTCATCGACCCGTGGGGCGGCTCCCACCACGTCGAGCGCCTGACAGACCGGCTCGCGCGGCGAGCGTGGCAGTTCATCCAGGAGGTGGAGTCCCTGGGCGGCATGGTCAAGGCCATCGAGAACGGCCTGCCCAAGCTGCGCATCGAGGAGGCCGCGGCCCGCAAGCAGGCCCGGATCGACGCGGGCCGCGACGTCATCGTCGGGGTCAACGCGTACAGGCTGGAGAGAGAGGCGCCGATCGCGGTCCGCGAGGTGGACAACACCGCGGTTCGCGAGAAGCAGCTCGCGCGGCTCCGCGAGGTGAAGGCCGCCCGCGCGGAGGCCGCCGTGGGCGAGTCGCTCGCCGCGCTAACCCGCGCTGCCGAGACGGGCGAGGGGAACCTGCTGGCGCTCGCCGTCGACGCGGCGCGCCGCCGCGCGACGCTCGGCGAGATCTCCGGCGCGCTCGAGCGCGTCTTCGGCCGCTACGAGGCCCCGGTGCGCACGGTGAGCGGCGTGTACGGCGCGGAGATCCGCGATGCGGGCGCGGGCCGCGAGGTGGAGGCGCTCGTCCGCGAGTTCGCGGCCCTCGAGGGCCGGCGCCCGCGCATCCTGGTCGCCAAGATGGGTCAAGACGGGCACGACCGGGGGATGAAGGTCATCGCCACCGCCTTTGCGGATCTCGGGTTCGACGTCGATATCGGTCCGCTCTTCCAGACCCCGGACGAGGTTGCGCGCCACGCCGTCGAGAACGACGTGCACGTGGTCGGGGTCTCCTCGCTCGCCGGCGGCCACAAGACGCTGGTGCCGCAGCTCATCGAAGCGCTCGGGCAGGCCGGCCGCGGGGACATCCTCGTGGTGGCGGGCGGCGTGATCCCGCCGCAGGACTACCGGTATCTGGAGGAGCGCGGCGTCGCGGGGATCTTCGGGCCCGGGACGGTCATCCCAGAGGCCGCGGCGCGCATCGTCAGGACGCTCCTTGGGAGCCTCTCGTCGCAGGAGGCGCGCTAGGTTGAAGGCGAGCCCGAGGGAGCTCGTCGACGGTCTCCTCGCGGGCGACCGGGCGGCGCTCGCGCGCGCGATCACGCTGGCCGAGAGCTCGCTCCCCCGCCACAAGGAGCTCGCCGAGGAGGTGTTGGAGCGCTGCCTGCCTCACGCCGGCGGCGCCACGCGCCTCGGCATCACCGGCGTGCCCGGGGTCGGCAAGAGCACGTTCGTCGACGCGCTCGGCGTTCACCTCGTGCGCGATCGCGAGGAGACGGTGGCCGTGCTCGCTGTCGACCCGAGCAGCCCTGTCCATGGCGGGAGCATCCTCGGCGACAAGACGCGGATGCCACGGCTGGCGAGCGACCCGCGGGCCTTCATCCGCCCGTCACCGTCGGGCGGCTCGCTCGGCGGCGTCGCGCGGGCCACGCGCCAGGCCATCCTGCTCTGCGAGGCGGCCGGATACCGCAACATCCTTGTCGAGACGGTCGGTGTCGGGCAATCCGAGGTCGCGGTCGCCGACATGACGGATTGCTTCCTGCTCCTCATGTTGCCTGGGGCCGGCGACGAGCTGCAAGGCGTGAAGCGGGGCATCATGGAGCTCGTCGATCTCGTGATCATCAACAAGGCCGACGGCGGGAACGTCGACAGGGCCGCGCGAGCGCGCCGCGATTACGAGAGCGCTTTGCACCTGTTCCCGCCGGCGCCTCACGGCTGGGCGCCCGTCGCCTCCGTCTGCTCGGCCCAGGAGGGCCGCGGCGTCCGCGAAGCGTGGGAGAGCGTGCTGCGCCACCGCGCGCACATGCAGGCCAGCGGCTGGCTCCTGCGCCGCCGCGCGGGCCAGGCGCGCCGCTGGCTGTTCGAGCTCATCGAGGGGCACCTGCGGGAGGCGTTCCTGCGCAGCGCTGCCGTGCGCGAGCGCCTGTCTGGCGTGGAGGCGCTCGTCGAGGCGGGATCGCTCAGCCCGCTGCGCGCCGCGCGGCAGCTGCTGGAGGCGTGGGATCCGGCCGGGAAGGGCTGAGGGGGCGATCGCTGCGAGAGCTCGAGAGGGAGAAGAAACGCAAAGGCGCAAAGGCGCAAAGGCGCAAAGACGCAAGAATGAAATGACGCAAAGAGCAGGGATGAGCTCTATCCCTCTCCCTTGCGACTTTGCGTCTTTGCGACTTTGCGTTTCTTCTCCTCTTCTCACCAGGGCCTGCCGCAGCACGAGAACCGGGAGTTGCAGGTCATGGACCTCGCGGCCAGCGCAGCCTATAGGGTACCCCTCCCATGCGCGACGTCTGCTGGCGCTGCCGGCGCCCCCGTCCGGTCTGCTATTGCGCGCTCCTGCCTTCCTTGCCGACGAGGACCCGGGTCGTGCTCCTCCAGCACCCGCGCGAGCGGAAGGTTGGCATCGGCACGGCGCGCATGGCCCACCTGGCGCTGCCCAACTCCGAGCTGCACGAGGGGGTGGTCTTCGAGGACGACGCCCGGATCGCCGCCCTCGCGAGCGATCCGACCACGGCCGTGCTCTTCCCCGGGGGCGACGCGCCCGCGGCAGGCGGGGCGCCGGTGCGCTCGCTCATCGTGCTCGACGGCACATGGTGGCAGGCGAGGAAGATGCTCGCGCTGAACCCGCGCCTGGCCTCGGTGCGGCGCATCGGCGTGACGCCCCGCGCGCCCGGCAACTACCGCATCCGCAAGGAGCCCCGGCCCGAGTGCCTCGCCACGGTCGAGGCGGTGGCCAGCGCGCTGGCCGCGCTCGAGGGCGAGCCCGCGCGCTTCGACGAGATGCTGCGGGCCTTCACGTTCATGGTCGACCGGCAGATCGAGCACCAGGCGCGGAGCAAGGCCCCGCGGCGGCGGCGCGCGCAGGCGGCCTCGCCGCTCGCGCCGCTGCGCCCCTACCGCGTCGAGCCGGCGAGGGTGGTGCTCGTCGACGGCGGGGCCAGCTCCGGGTGGCCGGCGGGCGCCGGCGCGGCCGAGCCGACGTCCGAGCTCGTGCACCTCGTGGCCTGCCGCCCGTCGGGCGAGCGCTTCGAGGCGTTCCTCCGCCCGCGGCGGCCGCTGGGCCCGAGCGTCGCGCACCAGCTCGAGGTGCCCGAGGACCGCCTGCGGGGCGGCGAGGACGTGAGCACCGCCCTGGCCCGGTTCCGCGCGTTCGTCGGCGATGGCGGCGTGCTGGGCGCCTGGGGCACCTTCACCCTGGACCTGCTCGCGCAGGAGGGCCTCGGGCGCCCGCCCTCCCTCGACCTGCGCGACCTCTGCGCGCGGCACCTGCGCCGGCGGCCCGGCGGCATCGCCAACGGCGCGCAGGCGCTCCTGGCCGGGGAGCCCGCGGCGCGCGGCAGCGGGCGCGCCGGGCGCACGGTGGGGTGGCTCGAGGTCGTCCTCGCGCGCCTGCTCGACCTCGCGGGTGAAGACGACGTTGCCGCGCGGGGCGCCGCATGAGATTCTCCGTCCGTGCATTCCATCCGGTTCCGCTGAGCCCGGCATCCTCGTCCTCCCCGTAGCCCCGGCGCCGCCGGGGGCACGCGGCGAGCGCGCGGGTGCCTGTCCGTGCCCTGTCTTCCTCCGAGTTCGCTCGAAACGTGGAAGACCGGGGCGCGTCGACTCACGCCCGGGAGCCTGGATGGAGCACGCCACGCGCATCGGTCGTGAGCTCGCGCCGCGAGTCTTCCCCCCTTCACGCGCGCCGCCCTGCCGGCGGCGCGCCAAGAGGCTCGCGATCATGACCGAACGCCAAGACACCTCCACCGGTTCTCCCACCGCTTCTTCCTCCTTCGCGCCCATCGACGCCGTCGGCGCGCTCCTCGATGCGGCGCGCCGCGAGGGGCTCCGTCTCGTCACGTCCCACGCCGACTTCGACCGGAGCGGGCTCGACTTCCTCGTCGTGCACGCCCACGACGAGGACGGCGTTCCGTGGGTCGTGCGCACGCCGCGCCGCATCGCGGTCGTCGCGTCGGCGCGCGTCGAAGCGCGCGTGCTGGCCCTCGTGCGCCAGCGCTTGCCGGTGGCCGTGCCCGACTGGCGCGTGCACACCGACCACGTGATCGCCTATCCGCGCCTCGGCGACGTGCCCGCCGTCTCCTTCGATCCCGAGGCGGGCCCGCGCTGGAACCGCGTCGATCCGGCGGCGCCGTCCGATGTGTTCATCGCGTCGGTGGCCGAGGCGCTCGCGGCGCTCCAGCGCGTGGACGCGGCGGCGGCCCGTTCGGCGGGCGTCCCCGTGAAGTCCATCGACGACGCGCGCCAGCTCCACGCGCGGGCCATGGACGAGACGCGCGCCGCGCTGGCGCCGCCGGACGCGCTGTGGGCCCGATGGCAGCGCTGGCTCGAGAACGACGCGATCTGGCCGCGCGACCTCGCCCTCGTGCACGGCGATCTCCACCCCGGCCACATGCTCCTCGACGAGGGCGGCCGGCTCACGGGGATCCTGGACTGGACCGAGGCCCACATCGGCGATCCCTCGGTCGACTTCGCGCTCTTCGTCGGCGCCTTCGGCAAGCCCGCGCTCGAAGCGTGCATCGCGCGCTTCGAGGCGGCCGGCGGCACGACGTGGCCGGGCCTCGCGGCCCACGCCGGCGAGCGCTGGGCGGCGTTCCCCGCGATCGCGGCGAAGTGGGGAGTCGAGTCCGGCGACGAGGGCGTGATCACCCACGCGCGCAACCTGCTCGCAGGGATCGTGGCCGAGAGCGGGTGAGCGCCGGCGCGTCGCACCCCATCACCGATGGTGATGATGCGTTGCGTTGTGAGCCCGCGCATGTTCAGCCGCGGCGGCCCTGAGTAGCCTCTCCACATGACCGGAGGACACGGCGCGGATGCCGGCGCCGCGGATCGCGCGCTGGTGCTCATGCTGCTGGGCACGGTGCTGCTCGTGTCGCCGGCGCGGCTGCTCTGGGCCCGAGGCCTGCTCGCGGTGGCCGCGGTCTTCGCGGTCTGGGCCGCGCTGATCGCGCTCGCCGTGCTCGCGACGCGCTCCGACCGCGGCGATCGCGGCGACCTGCCAAGCGGCGATCCCGCCCGCGGCGAGCGCGAGCGCGGCGACCCGGCGCCCGGTGACGCTGATCGAGGCCCGCCGTGATCGACGTCGGCGTCCTGCTCTTCGCCACGGTGGCCTGGCTCGCCGTGCTCGCCGCGATCGCGCTCGCCGCGCAGCGCGAGCGGATCCCCCGCGCGGTCGCGCGCCACCCGCTCGTCCTCGCCCTGTCGCTCGGCGTCTACGCCTCGTCGTGGACCTACTACGGCGGCGTCGGCTTCGCGCAGCGCCACGGCCTCGTCTTCCTCGCTGTCTACCTCGGCCCGACGCTCGCGTGCATCGCCACCCCGCTCCTCTGGTCGCGCGTCCTGCGGATCACGCGCGAGCAGCGCCTCTCCTCGCTCGCCGACCTCTTCGCCTTCCGCTTCCAGAGCCCCGCGGCGGGGGCGGTCGTCGCCGCCTTCTCCGTCGTCGCCAGCGTGCCCTACGTCGCGCAGCAGTTCCGCGCGACAGAGCAGTCGGTCCGCGTGCTCTCCGGGCCCGGGCACGAGGAGGCCGTGGGCGCCGTCTTCTGGGCGCTGCTCACGCTCTTCACGGCGTTCTTCGGCGCCCGCCCGGCCGCCGAGCAGGGGCGGGAGGACGGCCTCGCGGCGGCGGTCGCGTTCGAGTCGGCGGCGAAGCTCGCCGTGCTCGCGGCCGTCGGCCTCGTCGCCGTGCTCGGGGCCTTCGGCGGGGCGGGCGGGCTCGCGGACTGGCTGGGCGATCACGCCGCCGAGGTCGAGGCGCTCGGCCGCCCCGTGCGCGACGACAGCGGCTGGACGTCGATGCTCGTCATCAGCTTCGCCGCCGCCTTCCTGCTGCCGAGGCAGTGGCACATGGCGTTCGCGGGCGGCGCCGGCGACCGCGCGCTCGCCAAGGCGGCCTGGGCCTTCCCGCTCTTCCTGCTCGCGCTCAACCTGCCCGTGCTGCCCGTCCTCTGGGCCGGGACCCGCCTCGCGCCGGCCGAGCCCGCCGACAGCTACGTGCTGCTCGTGCCGCAGCTGCTCGGCCAGGGCTGGCTCGCGCTCGCCGCGTTCATCGGCGGCATCTCCGCGGCGAGCGCCATGGTCATGGTCACCGCCGTCGCCCTCGCGAGCGCCAGCGCCACGCACCTGCTCCTGCCGATCGCCCGGAGGACGCTGCGCCGCAACGTCTACGCGCGCGTGCTGTGGCTCCGCCGCGGGCTCCTGATCGTCATCCTCACCGGCGGGTGGCTCTTCCACCGCGCGCAGCCGCACCGCGGGCTGCTCGTCGAGAGCGGCATCGTGTCGTTCGTCGCCTTCGCGCAGTTCCTGCCGGGGCTCCTCGCCGCGCTCTTCTGGGAGCGCGCGACGCGCGCAGGGTTCCTCGCCGGGCTCCTCGCCGGCATCGGCACCTGGACCGCCACCTGCCTCGCGCCCTTCCTGCCCGAGCTGTCCGGGCTCGACCCGGGGTGGCTCGATCTCCTGCGCGAGGGCGCGGGCCAGGCCGACCCCGCCCTGTACGTGACGGCCACGGACACCTGGTCGCTGCCCACGTTCGTGTCGCTCGCCGTCAACGGCGCCACGCTCGGGCTCGTCTCGCTCCTGCGCCCCCCGGCCGAGGAGGAGCGCGAGGCGGCGCGCCTGTGCACCCGCCGCGAGATCGGCCCGTCGGTCGAGCGCGCGACCGTGGCCTCGAGCGTGGGCGCGCTGGAGGAGCGGCTCGCGCGGCTGCTCGGCCGCGAGGCGGCCGCGCTCGAGGTCACGCGCGCCCGGATCGAGCTCGACATCCCGCGCGACGAGACGCGGCCCACGGAGCTCCACGCGCTGCAGGAGCGCCTGCACCGCAACCTGTCGCCGCTCGTCGGCCCGGTGCTCGCGAGGACCGTCGCGGAGGCGGACACGCAGGCCGCCCCCGGGGCGCTCGGCGGCAGAGCGGCGAGCGGCGCGCTCACCGAGGAGCTCCGCTGGCTGGAGCGGCGCCTCGCGCGCGGGGAGGCCACGACGACGTTCGTCGGCGCCGCGAAGGAGCTCGACCTCCTGCGGCGCTGGCTCCGCTCGGTGCTCGCGCAGCTCCCCCTCGGCGTCTGCGCCGTGGGCTCCGACGGCGCGATCAGCCTCGTGAACCGGCGCCTCGAGGCGCTCGTCGGCGCCGAGGAGCGCGACCTCGTCGGGGCGCCGCTCGACCGGCTGCCGGCCCCGTTCGCGGAGCTGTTCGCGCGCGCCGCCCGCGCCGCCTCCGCGGGCGAGGCCGGCGCGGACGAGATCGAGGCGCACGTGGCCGGCCGCGCGCGCTCGCTGCGCGTCCACCGCGCCGCGCTCGACCCGCTCGACGCGCGCGCCGCCTCGGGGGGCGTGGTCCTCCTCGTGGAGGACCGCACCGAGCAGCGCGCGCTCGAGGCGCAGCTCGCCCACCGCGACCGCCTCGCCCAGCTCGGCCGCCTCGCCGCCGGCGTGGCCCACGAGGTCGGCAACCCGCTCACCGGCATCGCCTGCCTCGCGCAGAACCTCCGCGCCGAGTCCGACAGCGACGAGATTCGCGCGCGGGCGGGCCTCATCCTCGGCGAGGCGGCGCGCATCGAGGCCATCCTGCGCTCGCTGCTCGACCACAGCCGCACCGGCGCCGTGCCGAAGCCCGGCGAGGGCGCGCGCGCGCGGGTCGGGCGCGTGGCGCTCGCCGAGGTGGTCGCCGAGGCCGTGCGGCTCATCCGGCTCGACCGCGCGGCGCCCCACGTCCGGGTAGATCAAGCCTGCCCCGAGTCGCTCGTCGTCATCGGCGACCGGCGCGAGCTCGTCCAGGTCTTCGTCAACCTGCTCGCGAACGCCCGCGACGCGTCCGAGGCCGGCGCGCTCATCGCCGTCCGAGGGTGGATCGACGCGGGCCAGATCGTCGTCGAGGTCGAGGACCACGGCAGCGGCATCCCCGAGGAGCTCCTCGCCGCGGTGCTGGAGCCGTTCGTGACGACGAAGCGCGACCCGAGCGGCACGGGGCTCGGCTTGCCGCTCTCGCGCTCGATCGTCGAGGACCACGGCGGGACCCTCACGCTGCGGAGCGCGGTGGGGCGGGGGACGACGGTCGTCGTCCGGCTGCCGCTCGCGGGCGCGGGGTGAAGCGGTCGGCGCGGGACGTCGGGTGTTACCGATCGTAACGAGACCTGGCCGAACGAGCCCGCCAACGTGCTTGCTCCGTGGACGAACAGGTATTCTCAAGGCTGCTTGCGTGGTATTGAGATCAAAGAGAGCAGCATTCCGCGAGCCGGGGGTGACAGGGCATCGACCCACGCGCTGCCCGGCCCCTCCTCCTCCCCCGCGTGCGGGGTGAGGAGGAGCCATGAAGAACACCCTGGCTGCCTCTTTCCGCTCGGCGCGCCTCCAAGCCCGTCTCCGGCCCTCTCGACGAGCGCTGGAACTCCTCCGAGGAACCGTTCTCATGGCACAGACGTCTCCCCAAACCTTCGCCGTGACGCCCACGAACCAGGCCCCCGCGGCCGGGCGTGAGGTTGTCAGCAGCTCCACGCTCTGGAAGGTCATCTTCGCGTCCGCTGGCGGCACGATGATCGAGTGGTACGACTTCTATATCTTCGGGAGTCTCGCCGCGATCATCTCGACGCACTTCTTCCCGAAGGACAACCCGACGGCGAGCTTCCTCTTGACGCTCGGCACGTTCGCCACGGGCTTCGTCGTCCGCCCGTTCGGCGCGCTCGTATTCGGGCGCATCGGCGATATCGTGGGTCGGAAGTACGCGTTCCTCGTGACGCTGCTGCTCATGGGCGGCGCGACGGCGCTCATCGGCTTCTTGCCGACGTACGACAAGATCGGGCTGCTCGCCCCGATAGCGCTCGTCCTGATCCGCCTCGTCCAGGGCCTCGCGCTCGGCGGCGAGTACGGCGGCGCGGCGGTGTACGTCGCCGAGCACTCACCCGACGAGAAGCGCGGCTTCTACACCTCGTTCATCCAGATCACGGCGACGCTCGGTCTGTTCGTCTCGCTGGCGGTGATCCTCAGCACCCGCCTCCTCGTGGGCGAGGAGGCCTTCAAGGACTGGGGCTGGCGCATCCCGTTCCTCCTGTCGGTCCTCCTCGTCGGCGTGTCCTTCTACGTGCGTGCCCGCCTCAAGGAGTCGCCGATCTTCACCAAGCTCAAGGCCGAGGGGAAGACGTCGACCGCTCCCATCAAGGACAGCCTCGGCAACAAGCGCAACTGGAAGGTCATCCTGATCGCCCTCTTCGGCGCCACGGCCGGCCAGGGCGTGGTCTGGTACACGGGGCAGTTCTATGCCCTCTACTTCCTGCAGAACACGCTCAAGGTCCCGTTCATCACGGCCACGATCGTGATCGCCACCGCGCTCGCCCTCGGCATGCCGTTCTTCGTGTTCTTCGGCGCGCTCTCGGACCGCATCGGCCGCAAGAAGATCATGCTCGCGGGCAACCTGTGCGGCGCGATCGGCTTCTTCCCCGTGTTCTGGGCGATGAAGCAGAACGCGGACAACCCGGTCGTGCTCACCGCGCTCGTGTTCGTGCTCGTGCTGTTCGTCACGATGGTCTACGGCCCGATCGCGGCCTACCTCGTCGAGGCCTTCCCTGCGAAGGTGCGTTACACGTCGCTCTCGATCCCGTACCACGTCGGCAACGGCGTGTTCGGCGGGCTCTTGCCGCTCATCGCCTCGTCGGTGACGGTCGCGACGGGCAACATCTACGCGGGGCTCCTCTATCCGATCGCGGTGGCGCTCATCACCGTCGTCGTCGGCGGGATCTTCCTGAAAGAGCGCAGCGACGTGCGCCTCTGGGACGAGCTCGATCGCCCGGCTTGACGGCGATCTCCCGGCGGACGGAGCGCTGCTCGCGCGCCGTCCGCCGCCTCCTGCTCCTCGCAGATTCGTGGGATACGGGCTCAGCCGTCAGGCGCTGAAGCGAGGCATACGAAAGTACGCCGCAGCGAGCCGCACGACGTGGATGAGCCCGTAGAGCTGAAACCTCCCTCGAAATTCCGGAAAAATTCACAGGGAGGCGGGGCGGAGAGGAGTGGAATCCCACCAACCTCCCCGTCTCCCTGTTCAATTTTTCTTCTCGAAAATGCCAATAAAATGAGGGGAGCGGTCAGCCCGTAGAGTGCGCGCCGGTGTGCCCCGCCATCACAAAACGAGCTCCGCGCGGCAGGACAGCAACGTACCCATCGGGCTCACGGCAGCGCGATCGACGCCCATCGGCGTGCTTCTCACGCGGAAACATCCGTGTATAAGGACCTGGAATTTTTCAGTCTGACAGGAGTCATATGCGTATTCCGCTCTTGTTTCCAGGTGTCTGCGCCATCTTCCTCGTGGCCTGTGGTGGTGATGACGACAATTCGAGCACTGCCGCGACGACCAGCGGCGCCACCAGCGGTGTTGGCGGCGCCACGTCGGGCTCCGGCGGCTCCGGCGGCGGCGAGCAGGTGACGACCGGCACGAGCACCGGTGGCTCTGGCGGAGGTGGCGGCGACGGTGGCGGCGCTCCTGTCGAGTCGGGGCTTCCGCATCCGCCGGGCGACAGCATGCCGAGGCCGTCCGGCACGCCAGGGAACGTGGTCGTGCTCCCCTGGGCCGGGTTCAAGGCCGCCGTCTCGTACACCTTCGACGACGCGCAGCCGTCGCACATCGCTCATTACGATGCGCTCCAGGCCGAGGGGGTCCCGATGACGTTCTACGTCAACAGCGGGAGGAACGACCTGGCGAACTTCGACGAGACGTGGACGAAGGCAGTCCAGGACGGCCACGAGCTCGGCAACCACACGGCGCACCACTGCCATGACGACATGACCGAGTGCGCGGGCGAGTCGGCCGGCAGCCTCATCGAAGAGATCGACGAGTGCACCGACTACATCGTCTCGAACTACGGCCAGAGCGACGTCTGGACGATGGCCTCTCCCTTCGGTGACGCGGGCTGGAACGAGCCGGCGAAGTCACGGTTCTTCCTGAACCGCGGCGTCCAGGGCGGGACGGTCGGGCCGAACGACAACTCGGATCCGTGGAACCTCCCGACGATGATGGCGAACGGGGGCGAGACCGCCGAGCCGTTCAACACGGCCATCGACGCGGCGAGGTCGGACGGCAAGTGGCTCAACTTCCTGTTCCACACGATCCTGCCGACCGAGGATCACTGGTACGCCGACGTCGAGCTCACGAGCATCACCGATAGCATGAAGCACGCCAAAGGGCTGAATGACGTGTGGATCGACACGATGGTCAACGTCGGGGCCTACTGGGTCGGTCAGAAGGTGCTCGCGGAGGCGACGAGCGATGCCTCTGGCGACGAGACGACCTGGACGTGGACGCTGCCGGAGCACTTCCCGACGGGCAAGTACGTCCGTGTGACGGTGGATGGCGGCACGCTGACGCAGGGGGGAAATGCGCTGGCGTGGAACGAGCACGGCTACTACGAGATCGCGCTCGACGCAGGCGCGCTCACCTTGTCGCCGTAACAACCCTGTCATCCCGGCAACCGAGCCGGCGCGCGCGGCGACCTCGGCGCCCTCACGGGCGCGGCGCCGCACGCGGGCGCCGTCCACCGTTCACGCAGACCTGGCAGCGGGTCGCCCTGGCCCGATTCGGCTGAGGGGCGCGCTGTTACCGCATCGCTCGATGCGCGGCCTTGATCTCGCGCACGAACCACATAGGCAGCGAGCGCACAGAGGAGCATCCGTGTGCTCTGTGCGCCTGTGGTTCAAATAATTCATCTTCAAGGAACCCGGATGGCCATGGGAGACGCGATGTCGGCGAATCGCGTCGATGAATAGTTTCGTTGCCACTGATAGGTTGTGGCTCGCGGATGTGCCCCATGCGGCTTCGCTACATTGAACTACAGCATGGTGTTTGATTCGTCGCGGGCTTGAGAGAGCAATTGTTCTTGACTCGGTACGTGGTGTGATCGAAGGGTCGCTGGTCGGCATCGAGAATGGGAAATCCGAAATCGGGGGACCACGAGACAAAGATAGGTTGAGCGCGCCGTGTCATATGCTTTGCGCGCGGCGCGTCGGCGTGGCACCTTACGGAACTTGCTTGCGGCCTTTCGGCCGCCCCTAGGAGAAAATTCATGCGCTTTGCTAGCCTGCTGAGCTTCGGCTCGGTTTCGATCGCTTGCTGCCTGGCCGCCTGCATCGCCGCGTCTCCGGACGACGAAGAGATCCAGTCGCTGGAAGGCGAGCTGCTCAGCTCGGATGGGACGATGTCGGCGGAGCTGTCGTACCAGTCGCAGTGGTCGACGGGGTACTGCGCGAACGTGACCGTGAAGAACATGAGCTCCAGGCCGAGCACGTCCTGGGGCCTTTCGATCGCGCTCAACGGCGCGACGCTGTCCAGCTCGTGGAACGCGCGGATCACGCAGTCGAACGGGCAGCTGAACGCTACCAACGAGAGCTACAATGGCTCGCTGGCAGCAGGAGCGTCGACGGGAGCCGGAGCGTCGACGGGAGCGTCGACGACCTGGGGGTTCTGCGCGAACGGCACGGGGAAGCCATCGATCTCGTCGGTCAACGGCAACGGGAATGGAGGCTCGACGTCGGTGAGCTCCAGCAGCGCCTCGAGCAGCTCCAGCAGCGCTTCGAGCAGCTCCAGCAGCGCATCGAGTAGCTCCAGCAGCAGCTCCTCGGCCAGCTCTGGCGCAGGCGGCGCGGGCGGGGGCGGGGGCTCAGGTGGCGGCGGCGCGGGCGGCAGCGGTGGAGGCCCGGTGGTCAATTCCGGCCTTCCGACACCCCCAGGCTCCAGCAATGTGGCGAAGCCGTCCGGCGCGGCCGGCGGGTTCAGGGTCATCAACTGGGCCGGCTTCACGGGCGCCGTGTCGTACACGTTCGACGACTCGAACTCGAGCCAGATCCAGAACTACGACACGCTGAACGCGCTCGACGTTCCGTTCACCTTCTACCTCCAGACGGGCAAGAGCGAATCGACCAATTCGGTGTGGCAAAGGGCGCTGAGCGACGGGCACGAGCTCGGCAACCACACGAAGAGCCATTCGAGCAACGACAGCGGCGCCGATACGGACGCCGCGACGCAGTTCATCGAGAGCAGGTTCGGCACCAAGGTGTGGACGATGGCGGCTCCGAACGGCTCGTCCGTGTACACGGGCATCGCCAGGACGCGCTTCCTCATCAACCGCGGCGTGGCCAACAACCTCATCGGGCCGAACGACTCGACCGATCCGTTCACGCTGCCCTGCTACATCCCGCCGACCGGCGCCTCCACGACGGTGCTGGACCAGCAGGTCACGAGCGCGCGGGACGCCAAGAAGTGGCGCACCGTCCTGGTGCACGGCTTCACCGGCGGCTCCGACGGCGCTTATCAGCCCATCGGGCTCCAGGCCTTCGTCGATCACGTCAAGCACTCGAAGGCGCTCGGCGACATGTGGCTCGACAGCGTTGTCAACGTCGGCGCTTACTGGCGCGGCCAGAAGGCGGTCTCGTCCGCCACCACCTCGACGTCCGGCGGCGCGACGACCTACACGTGGCAGCTCCCCGCCAACTTCCCGCCGGGCAAGTACCTGCGTGTGACGGTCACCGGCGGCACGCTCAAGCAGAACGGTGTTCCGCTGAACTGGGATCCGCACGGCTACTACGAAGTCGCGCTCGACGCGAAGTCCGTCACGCTGTCGCCGTGACGAAGCGGGCCCGCGCCCCGCGGGCCTCCTCCCGCCGCGACGCGCGCTGTCCGAGCGATCCGGATCCGAGTCAGCCGCGGAGCGCTCTGTCGCCGAGCGGCTGCAGCTCGCTACTGGCCTCGTGAGAGAAGGAATCAGCGAGGCACAGAGGGCACGGACGAGAGCGCGATTTGGCGGTGGGGGGCTTGGCCGACGATGGGGTCTTTGAAACCCCAAAGGACGCCAGAAGACGCCAAAAGAGACGCCAAGAGACGCCAGAATAATATAATAATATTGGCGTCTTCTGGCGCTTCTTGGCGTCTTCTGGCGTCCTCATGGCCCCGGCAGCGTAGGGGAATTCCCCCCCGCCTCCCGCGAAGGAGCTCTGTGTCCTTCGCGGTTACAATGTGGTGTCTTGGGGGAGGGGTACTGCGCGAACGTGACCGTGAGGAACGCGAGCTCCAGGCCGAGCACGTCCTGGGGCCTTTCGATCGCGCTCAACGGCGCGCGGCGAGCTCTCGGTTTCTCTGCCTCCGTGGTCGTGCGTGGGAGCCGGAGCGCCGCGGGGGCGTCGTCTTCGTCCCACCCGCCTGGTGCGGAGCTCACGTTCAGAGGCGGAGCGTGATGTTTCTCCCCCGGCTGTCCGGAATGAGCCCCCGATCGACCACGGCCTTGAACCGGAAGTCCCCCCTGCTGTCGAAGCAATGCGTGTATTTCTCGGTACTCCCGGCTCCGCGCCGGAGGTCGTCCTTACCGCTCTTGCCAGGGCCTGACCATTCGAGACGAACATAGTTTCCGTCGGCCTTGGTGTCGCGCAGCGTGCATCGAGCACAGAAGCCGCGACCATCCGGGGAGACGGTGCAAGTGGCGTCCCCGCCGACAGCGTCCGATTTTCCTGAGCGGGCTGCCCACGCAGCGGCGCAGCACAGGAGCAAGGCGGCGCTGACGATCTGTATCACCCCTACGCGACGCGCGACGTTCATCGTCCCCTCCCTCGGTCGAGCCCCTCCATCCAGGCTCCCCAGCATGTCGGTATTGAGGGCCCCAGTGGAGGGATCATGAGCGATCTCTGCTGCGCGTACGAGTGGTCGTCAAGCAGTCGCAGCGTGCTGGTTATCGATGGAAGCTTCGACGAGGGTAGTCCGCAGGAGAGGGTGTTCGTCGCGCGGGGCGGGGATGGGCCGATGTCTGAGCCCAGGGGAGTTCGGCGGGGCCCCACCCCGCGCGACGAACACCCGCTCCTGCGGCCGGGCAGCCCGGCAATCCGCCCCTCACAGCCGCGGATCGACCGGCTCGCTCTCCAGCGCCAGCACCCCGAACACACACTCGTGCACGCGATGGAGCGGCTCGCCCTCCACGAAGCGGTGGAGCGCCTCCAGGCCGAGCGCGTACTCCCGCAGCGCGAGCGCGCGCTTCCCCGACACGCTCCGGTGGCGCAGCCGCGCGAGGTGCTGCGGCGTCAGGTACTCCGGACCGTAGATGATGCGCAGGTACTCCGGGCCGCGGCACTTGATCGCCGGCTGGACGAGCCCGCGCGGGCCGCGGACCACCCACTCCCACGACTTGACCACCATGCCCTCGCCGCCGCGCTCGACCATCTCCGTCCAGAAGGCCACCGCCTGCGCCTCGCTCTGCGGGTCCGAGAGGTCGACGACGCGATGCGGGGTCTCCACGAAGAACGCCGGATCGACCTCGGCGAGCCGCGCGAGCTGCCGCAGGTGGAAGCCGTGGTCCCGCGCCGCGTGCACCGCGCCCTCGCTCGCGAGCAGGTGGAAGGGCGCCAGCCGGATGTCCGCCAGCGACCGCACCGGCCAGCAGTAACGCCGGTAGGCGGCCACGTACCCGTCCATCGCCGCCTTCCGGGCCGCGTGCCGATCGAGCAGCTCCCGCGCGCTCTCGTCGCGCGCGGCGGTCATCGTGAGCGCCCGCACCGCCGCGTCGAGCGACGCGCGGCCCGACGAGCCCACGGCGGCGTACTGGCCGCGCAGGAGATCCTGCGCCTTCGCCGACCAGGGCAGGAGCTCCGCGTCGAGGCAGACCCAGTCCGTGCGCAGCTCGGCCCACAGATCGGCCCGATCCATCGCCGCCCGCACCCGGTCGATCAGCTCCCGGCTCCGCGCCTCGTCCGAGAAGAACGGCCTGCCCGTGCGCGTCGTGCACACCCCGAGCGGCCCCTCGTCGAGGCGGAACCGCCGCCGCCGCGCGGCCTCGTCGCGGCACACGACGAGCACCGCGCGCGAGCCCATGTGCTTCTCCTCGCAGACGACGCGGCCCACGCCGTTCTGCCGGAAGTACGCGAACGCCTCGCGCGGGTGCTCGAGCATGCCCCCGTCCTTCGCCGTCTCGCTCGGCGACATCGTCGGCGGCAGGTAGATGAGCCACCGGGGATCCACGGCGAAGCGGCTCATCGCCTCGAGCGCCGCCGCCGCGTTCTCCTCGCGGATCGTCACCATCCCGTGCACCCGCGTCCGGATCGCGCGCCGGCCGCGCACGTCGTCGATGTCGAGCACGTCGTACGCCTGCCCCCGCGCGCCGGCCTTCGGCTCGCCCGCGAGCGGCGCGAGCGGCTTCGCGGGCTCGTAGTACACGCGGCGCGCCTTGACCTCGACGAGCTCGCGCTCCGGGTAGCGGAGCGCCGTGAGCGCGCCGCCGAACACGCACCCGGTGTCGATGCAGATCGTGCGGTTCTCCCACTCGGCCACCGTCGTCGGCGTGTGGCCGTAGACCACCATCGCCTTGCCGCGGTACTCCGAGGCCCAGTTGTACCGCACGGGAAGGCCGTACTCGTCGGTCTCGCCCGTGGTCTCGCCGTACAGGCAGAACTCGCGCACCGCGCCCGAGCCCCGGCCCTGGAACGCCTCCTTCACGCCCGCGTGCGCGACCGCGAGGTTGCCGTCGTCGAGCACGTAGTGGCTGACGAGCCCGTCGATGAAGTCCGCCGCCTTCGCCTTGAAGGCGTCCGTCTCCGACTCGAGCTGCTCGAGTGTCCGCTCGAGCCCGTGCGTCGGCTTCACGTCGCGCCCGCGCAGCTTCTTCAGCAGCTTCACGTCGTGGTTGCCGGGCACGCAGAGCGCGGCGCCCGACGCGACCATCGCCATCGCGAGGCGCAGCACGTCCGGCGAGCGCGGCCCGCGGTCCACGAGGTCGCCGAGGAAGATCGCGCGCCGGCCCTCGGGGGGCGACACGCGCGGCGCGTCAGGCAGCCCCTCCAGCTTGTAGCCGAGCGCCTCGAGCAGCTCGACGAGCTCGTCGAAGCAGCCGTGGACGTCGCCGATGATGTCGAACGGCCCGCGCTCGTCGCGGCGATCGGTCCACAGGCGCTGCCGCTCGATCGTGGCCGCCGCGACCTCCTCGGGCGAGGAGAGCACGTGCACGTAGCGGAAGCCCTCGCGCCGGAGCTCCTTGAGCGAGCGGCGCAGCTCGCGGCTCTGGCCCCGCACGACGTGCGGGCCGAACTGCCGGTCCGGCCGGCCGGCGTTGCGCGCGTGGCAGAGCTTCTCCGGCATGTCGAGCACGATGGCCACCGGCAGCACGTGGTGCTCGCGCGCGAGCGCGACGAGCGGCCTGCGCGCGTCCGCCTGCACGTTGGTCGCGTCGACAACGGCGAGCCGCCCCGAGGCGAGCCGCTTGCCCGCGATGAAGTGCAGGACCTCGAAGGCGGTCGCGCTGGCGGCCTGATCGTTCTCGTCGTCGGACACGACGCCGCGGTAGTGATCGGACGAGAGGATCTCGGTCGGCTTGAAGTGCGCCCTCGCGAACGTGCTCTTGCCGGAGCCGGACGCGCCGACGAGCACGACGAGCGAGAGGGAAGGGACGATGAGGGGGGCCTGCTCGCTCATGACGCCACCTCCGTCGCCTGCGCGAGGGCGCTGTCCGCGCCGCCCGCGCCGCCGTCCTGGGCCTCTCCGCCGCCCGCTCCGTTGGTGCTGCTCGTGCCGCCCGCGCCGCCCTCGCGCGTGAAGATCGCCATCTGCGTCGGCGCGCCGAGCGAGGGATCCATCGGGCCGATGGGCAGGTGCTCGACGGCGTAGCCGTGCGCGGCCCCGACCCCCTCGCAGAAGGCGTGGAACTCGGCGCGCGTCCACTCGAAGCGGTGGTCGCCGTGGCGGAGCGCGCCGCGCGGCAGCCCCTCGAACAGCGCGTTGTACTCGGCGTTCGGGGTGGTCACGAGGACGACGCGCGGCCGCGCGTGCTCGAAGACGCTGCGCGTGAGCGCGCCGAGCCGCGACAGGTCCACATGCTCGATGACCTCGACGAGGGTCGCGGCGTCGTAGCCCGAGAAGCGCGCGTCGCGGTAGGTGACCGACGCCTGGAAGAGCTGGATGCGCCGCCGCTGCTTGTCGGGCAGGTCGTCGAGGCGCAGGCGGTTCTTGGCGATCTCGAGGCTGCGCATGGAGACGTCGGCGCCCGCGACGCGCTCGAAGACGCGCTCGTCGACGAGGCGCTTCAGCAGCTTGCCCTCGCCGCAGCCGAGGTCGAGCACGCTCCTCGCCTCGGCCCGGCGGAGCGCCGCGACGACGGCCTCGCGCCGCGCCTCGTCGAGGCTGATCCGCGCCTCGCCCCGGTCCTCGGGCGCGGCCTTCTCGTCCTCGGCCTCCTCGGGGCTCGCCTCGTCGTCGGCCACGAGCCGCGCGAGCGCGGCCCGGAAGAGCGGCCGGCTGTGCTTCAGGTAGCGGAGCGCGATCGCCTCGCGCTCCGGGTGCTCCGGGAGCCACCCCTTGCCCTTGGCGAGGAGGTTGTCGACCTCGGCGTCGCCCACGTAGTAGTGCTTCTTGTCGTCGAGCACGGGCACGAGCACGTAGAGGTGCGCGAGCAGCTCCCTGAGCCGGCACGTCCTCGCGAGCGAGACGCGCAGGTAGGCGCTCTGGCCCCACTCCGGGAACGCCTCGTCGAGCGGGAGGCGCTCGGCCGCGATCTCGTAGCCGAGCGGCTCGAAGAGCCGCCGGAGCAGCGCCTCTCCGCCGCGGCACGGCAGGGCCTCGATCGTGGCGGAGAGGGGGATCGGCGCGTCCGCGAGCTCCGGGCGGTCGCGGCACTTGCCGCCGAGCGCCGAGCCGAAGACCTGCGCGATCGCCACGGAGAGGAACGACGAGGCGACGTAGGGCCGGTCGTTCACGTACTGCGCGAGCGTCCCGGGCTCGCCCGCGCCGCGCCCGCGCACGAGGTCCACGGGGTCGACGTCGAGCAGGAGCGCGGCGGTGCACCGCTCCTCGGTCGCCTCCGGATAGAACACGTGCGCCTTGCCGAACGACAGCGGGAACGACTGCGTGTACGCCGGGTTCTTGACGAGCAGGTAACCGAGGTCGGTCGCCGGCCGGTGCGTGGTGGTGAGCGTGAGGAGCATCGGGGGCCCGAGTCTACGCGAGAGGGACGACGAGCGACACGCTCGGCGCGACCGCACGGAGGCGGCTTCCCCGACGCGGGGGCCCCGGCGCTGCTAGCGTTGAACGGGTGACGCAGGAGCCCGCAAGCCAGGGAAAGGCTCACGTCGGCAAGGCCGTGGTGATCACCACGGCCGTGCTCTGGCTCCTCGACTGGATCGACCATGGAAGCTTCGAGCCCTGGCGCGGGCTGGGCACCGCGGCGTGGGTCGCGGCGGTCCTCGGCGCGCTCACGCTGGTGGCGCGCCGCATCGAACCGCGGCGCGCGCCGATCTGGCGTCAGCTCGTCGTGCTCGCGTTCACCGCCGGGATCGCCAGCTCCATCGCCAACACCTCCTTCTCCCTGGTCGCCACGGCGCTGCCCGAGGTGTTTCCAGAGGGACCGCGACGGTCGCTCGTGGCCACCGCCGTCGTGGGCTTCTTCGACGGCGACGCCTTGTTCGGCTTCTGGGCCCTCCTGATCGAGCTGCCTCGACAGATCGGCGCCGAGCGGCGGCTCGAGGACGAGCGGCGCGCGCTGCGCCAGGAGGTCGAGCTCGCGCACATCCGCGCCGCGCTCGAGCCTCACTTCGTGTTGAACACGCTCAACACGATCGCCGGCCTTGTGACAGAAGAGCCGGCCGAGGCGCGCACCCTGATCGCGACGCTCGGCGACCTGCTGCGGGACATCATGCAGGGATCGCGGCGATCCCATCACACGGTCCGCGAGGAGGTGAGCTGGCTGCGGGGCTTCGCGCGCATCCTGGAGTCCCGGCACTTCGGGCGGCTCGCGTTCGAATGGGACGTCGACGCCTCGGTGGACGACTGCGTGCTCCCGGTGCTGCTGCTCCAGCCCCTGCTCGAGAACGCGGTGCACCACGGCGCGCTGCGCCGGCGGGAGCGCGGCCGTGTCGTCCTGCAGATCACCGGGGAGGCAGGACACCTGCGCTGCGCCGTCGAGGACGAGGGCCCCGGCTTCGACCTGGCCGCTGTCCCGCCGGAGGGGCGGGGGCTCGCGCTGGTGCGGCGCCGCGTCGCCCTGGAGTCGGCCGACGCGTCGCTGCGCATCGACTCGAAGCCCGGCCGGACGCGCCTGGAGGTCACGCTGCCCAGGAGGACCGCATGAAGCAGCTCTCTGCTCTCGTCGTCGAGGACGAGTGGCCGGCGCGCAACTTCCTCGTCGAGCTGCTGCGCGATACAGGGAGCTTCGGGTACATCGCCGCGGTGACGGACGTCGAGGCGGCTCGAGAGGCGCTCGATCGGTTAGAGCTCGGCATCGACGCCGTCTTCGTCGATATCCGGCTCGTCGATCGCCCTGGAGACACGTCGGGCCTCGACTTCGCCCGCTCCCTCTCGGCCCGCGCGAGCCCGCCGGCGGTGGTGCTCGCCACCGCTCTGGCGCACCACGCGCTCGATGGGTTCGAGATGGGGGCTGTCGACTATCTCCTCAAGCCGTTCACGCTCGACCGCGTCACCACGTGTGTGGCGCGGCTCCTCGAGCGACGCCGGGCGCCGTCCCCGAGCGCGGGAAAGCCGCGCCTGGTCGCGCGAAGAGACGACCGCCTGGTCTTCCTGGATCTCGACGGCATGCTGGCGTTTCAGGCGGCGGAGCGGCTCACCTATCTCCACCACGTGGACGGCGTGTTCTCGGTGGACCTCTCGCTCAGCGCGCTCGGGGCCACGCTGGGCGACCGGGTCCTTCGCGTGCACCGCAACTGGCTCGTCGCCCCGGCGTACGTGCGCGGGCTCGGCCGGCTCGACGGGGAGCTGATCCTCGAGGTCGGTCCAAGTCTCCGCGTGCCCGTCTCGCGCGATCGCGCGCGCGAGGTCCGGCAGCGGCTCCTGGAGAACACCGTCGGCATCACTCTGCCCGACTGAGCTCGCCTCTCTCGGCCGAGAGGACCATCTTCGCCAGCTCGACCCCGAAGCCCTCGATGTCGAACACGTCGTACGTGTTCGTCCCGAGGATCACGCGGGTGTTCGCCGCCGGGCAGTCGACCGCAACCCCTCCAAGGCCATAGTCCCCGGCGCCGGCCACGGCGTAGACCGTCTTGCCCTCCAGGTCGTGGGCGCCGCCCGAGAGGTAATGCGCCTCGTACGACGCGAATGCTGCCGGACCGAGCACCTCCCCCTTCCAGACGGCGACCAGCCAGCGCTCGAGGTCGGACACCGTCGTCACCAGCCCGCCATTGCCGACGAGCGACCAGGTGTACGGCCATCCGGCGGGGTCGTTCTCCCCGAAGGTCGAGGCGTCGTATCCGATCGCTGTGTCGACCTGCTCCCAGATCGGGTCACCGAAGAACCCGCTCTGTCGCATGTGGGCGGGAGCGAAGAGCTCGTCACGCACGTAGTCCGTGAACGCTCGTCCCGAGACGGTCTCCACGACGTCGGCGAGCAGCGTGTAGCCGGAGTTGGAGTATTGCTCGTCGCTCCCGGGCTCGAACAGCAGCTCCTGCGCGAAGATCCGCTGGCGTGCTTCGAGCCGCGTCATCGGCTCGAAGTCCCCCTCCGTGTCGTGGTACTCGTCGAACCCGGCGCGGTGCTGGAGGATCTGAACGAGCGTGATCTCGGCCTTGTCGGCCGGCACGTCATCGAAGAGGGTCGCGAGCGAGTCGGTGACCGCGAGCTTGTGGTCGCCTTCGAGCTTGAAGATGGCCGTCGCGGTCAGGTCCTTCATCACGGAGCCGAAGTCGTACGCCGTACCGGCGACGTTGGGGATGTTGCTGTCTCGATCCGCCAGGCCGTAGCCGCTCGCGATCACCTCGGCCCCGTCGACTGTGACCAGCACCGATCCGGAGAAGCCGGCCGCGGCCGCGTCCGAGAGGCGACGCTCGAGCTCCTCGCGGAGCTCGTCCCGCTCGGGAAGTGCGGTCGAATCCCCGCTGCACCCAGTTTGTGGGACAGCCAGCGTGACCAGGCCGGCTGTCATCAGCCATTGCGAGATTGGTTTCATGCCGCGCCAGGCTGCCAGCCGGGCTCGCGAAGATCAGGGACGAATCGACGAGCGCCAGGTTCTCGGCCACGAGCGGCGGGTTCCGCGGGACGAGCAGCGCTTTGCTCTCGTCCTCTGGCCTGTTCGCCGCCGCCTGCACCGTCGCCGCGGCTCTGGCCCCGCCTCCCGACGGGCCGTCACGGACGTGCGCTCCCGCGCGAGCCCCAGAGCGCCGTCGTGGCTCGCCCGTCGAGGGCGACGCGCGCCGGGTCGAGCCGGTACACTGCGGCAGGCGGGCGGGGGCGCTCGTGGACCCGGAGAATTTATGAGCACAAGCTCTGAGCTTCTGGACAAGAGGATCCGCGTCGACGTCGGGGGAATGGCGATCGAGTGGGATCTCGAGAACGGGCAGTGCACCTGGGCCGGCGTCCCCTCGGTGTCGATGTTCCTGCCGAGCAGCGTGGTTGGCCTGATGTCCGGCTTCCAGCGGATGGCGGGGACCGAGCGCTTCAACCTCGCCGTGGAGAGCGGCGGGCGGCTCAGCATCGACGACGACTGGACCTACATCTCCGGTTATCCGACGTTCGAGGAGGGCTTCAAGGCGCTCGGCGTCGGCGCGGCCACGGCGGGCTGGGGTGTGTGGCACGTGCTCTCCCTGGACCGGGAGCGGAAGGAGGCCCGCTTCCGCGTGGTGAACGGGTGGGAGTCGGTCTACCAGAAGGAGCTCGATGTCTGCTGGGGCAGCAGCATGATCGCGGGCAAGCTGGCCGGATACTGCACCCGGCTCTTCGGGGAGGAGTGCGACGTCGAGCAGACGTCGTTCGCCGCGCGGGGCGACGCCCACGACGAGTTCACGGTGCGCCCCGCCACGACCAGCCTGGAGGACCGGTTGCAGCACCTGCTCGACGAGGAGCGGGCGACGAAGACGGATCTGGCCATCGCGCTGCACAAGCTGAAGCGCGAGGTCGAGGAGCGCGCCCGCATCGCCGAGGAGCTCCAGCGGACCGAGCAGGAGCTCCGCGACAAGCTGTCGCTCATCGAGCGGCAGCAGCACGAGCTCCGCGCGCTCGCCACCCCGATCATCCAGGTGTGGGACGGCGTGCTGACGCTCCCGTTGATCGGCACGCTCGACGGCGTGAGGGCCGGGGTGATCACCGAAGAGCTGCTCGACGCCATCGTCAGGACAGGCTCCCGCTATGCGATCCTCGACATGACCGGCGTGGACAGCATCGACGGCGAGACCGCCGATCACGTGATCCGGATCATCCGCGCGGTCGAGCTGCTCGGCGCGAAGGGGGTCATCACCGGCGTGCGCCCCGCGGTGGCCGCGCTGATCACGTCGCTCGGCCTCGAGCTGTCCGCCGTGACCACGCTGCGGAACCTCCGCGAGGGGCTGCGGATGTGCATCCAGTCGCTCTCGGACAAGGGTGCAGGCGTGTGAAGACGGCGGGCGGCGGCGGGCCGGGCCGAGCCGGCGAGGTCCGTCGATCCTTGCGAGGTGGAGGCCTGCGATGGAGATGATCAACGAGGCGAGCTGCGACCATTGCACGAGCTGCTCCGCGGATACGGAGGAACAAGGACGCCAGGAGCACGTGAAGCGAGCGCTGCGGCTCGAGTACCTGACGGTCAGCTGGAACATCGTCGAGGGCATCGTCGCCGTGACGGCGGCCGTCCTCGCCGGGAGCGTCGCGCTCCTCGGTTTTGGCATCGACAGCTTCGTCGAGTGCGCCTCGGGCTTCGTGATGATCTGGCGCCTCCGCGCGGAGACGGCGCGCCGGCTGACGAGCCAGGCCCTCGACACGCTCGAGCACCGAGCTCAGCGGCTGGTAGCCTCCTCGTTGTTCTTGCTCGCCGCCTACGTCGCCTTCGACGCCGGTCGGGCGCTCTGGAGCGGCGAGCGGCCCGAGTTCACCCTCGTCGGGGTGGGGATCACGTCTCTGTCGCTCCTCGTGATGCGCTGGCTGGCGCGCGCGAAGCGCCGCGTCGCTCGACAGATCGGCAGCCGGGCCATGGAAGCGGACGCCTTCCAGACCACCGCATGCGTCTGGCTCTCGCTCGCGACGCTCGTCGGGATCGGGCTCAACGGGGCGCTCGGCTGGTGGTGGGCGGACCCGATCGCTGCCCTGGTCATCGCCGCGCTCGTCGCCAAGGAGGGCGTTGCCACGTGGCGCGGCGAGCACGGCTGCTGCTGAAGGTGTCTCCTGGTCGGCCCTGCGGCTGTTGGTGCTCGCACCCGTCGGTCCACATGGTAGGCTCTGTCGGCTCGTGACTCGGCGGCGAAGGCAGCATCCCCGATCCCGATGGACGCAGCGGCTCGTCCGCCTGCTCTCGATGATCGTGCTCGCCCTGGTCATGAGCCAGCTGACCGTGGCGTACGCCTTCGTGGCCATCGACGACTGCGGCGAGTCGTGTCCCGACGACGACGACAAAGGGGACTGCCACTGTCCCCTGGATTGCGCCTCGGGGTGCTGCGCGGTCAGGGCGCCAGCGGTCCCGCCCTCGCCCATCGTCCCCGTCTTGCTCGCGCCCCTCTCCGTGGAGCTCCTGCTGCTCGTGCCCGAGCGCGCGCCCCCATCGCCCGAGGCGCGCGAGGTGCTCCACGTCCCAAGGCTCCTCGCCTAGGCACGGCGCTGATGGCCGCTCCGCGGCCCGAGCCGTCGATCGCGCTCCTGTGAGCTCCACGTGGGCCCCGTCAGCCCTCGATGGCCTCAGGCGATCGCGGCGTGGTTCAGCGCCCTGCCAGGTCCGAGCGGAGGGCATGCTCGCGACGCGAGGTCGCGCGCCCGCTCCAGCGCGTCCGTTCAGCGCTGCTCGACCTAGCTCGCGCATCACGCTCGCGGGCGAGTCGGCGGCGATGGTAGCGGTGCTGCGCTGAGCGGCGGCGCGCTGGCGCGTGCGAGCGACAGCGTGCCCGAGGCTCGTCCGCCACGTGACGTTGCGAACAACAAGGAAGGGTAGACCCATGAAGATTCGTTCCATCTCGATCGTGCTCTGCGCCCTCGCCCTCGGTGCCGTGTCGTGCTCGAAGGAGGCGCCGAGCGCCGGCAAGGCGGCGCCCGAGCAGACGCAGGCGAAGCCCGCGGCGCACGCGCCGGCCGACGTGAAGCCCGGCTCCCACGAGGACTGGTGCGGAGAGCACCAGGTGCCCGAGTCGCAGTGCACCCGCTGCAACTCGGATCTGATCCCGGCCTTCAAGGCCACGAACGACTGGTGCGCGGAGCACGGGATGCCCGAGTCGCAGTGCCTCAAGTGCAACCCCGACCTGAAGATCGTCAGGCCGCCGAAGGGGAGCTGACATGCCCCGCCGTGTTCACATCGTGGTGCTCCCGCTCCTCGCGGCTCTCTCGGCGTGCGGGGCCAAAGGGACCGATCGCGCCGCGCAGGAGAAGGCCGAGGCGAAGCCCAGAGCCGCGGCGGCCGTCGAGGGCGCCATGTGCAAGGAGCACGGCGTGCTGGAAGCGCTCTGCACGAAGTGCAATCCGAGGCTCGCCCCCATCTTCCAGGCGAAGGGAGACTGGTGCAAAGAGCACGAATTCCCGGAATCCATCTGCCCCATCTGCCACCCCGAGCGTGGAGGCAAGCCGGCGGCCGACGTGGCGAGCGACGGCGCGCCGGCGGACGGCACGAAGGTCAAGCTCAAGACCAAGGACACGGCCCGGCTCGCCGGCATCCTCACCGCGAAGGCCGTCGAGCGTCAGGGTGGCGGCGGCATCCCCGTGACCGCCAGGATCGTCTACGACGCGCTCAAGGTGGCGGAGATCAACGCCCGCGCCGCGGGGGTCGTCCGGCAGCTGCACGTGGACGTCGGCGCGGAGGTCAAGAAGGGCGCGCCGCTCGCGATCATCGACAGCGCCGACGTGGGGGCGGATCGCTCGAGGCTGGCCGGCGCGCAGTCGCGCCTGAAGATCGCCGAGGAGAACCTGAAGCGCGAGGAGCAGCTCGAAAAGGAGGGGATCTCGTCGCGCCGGAGCGTCCTCGCCGCGCAGCAGGAGCTCGACGCCGCCCGCGCCGAGCGCTCCTCGTTCGCGGCCTCCCTGGCTGTCGTGGGCGCGAGCGCGGGCGGCAGCGGGGGCTATACGCTCACGACCCCGCTCGCCGGCGTCGTGACGCAGCGGAAGGCGACCGTGGGCAGGCTCGTCGGCGTCGAGGAGACCTTGTTCGAGGTGGTCGACGTCTCGAGCATGTGGGCCGAGCTCGACGTCCCCGAGACCGATCTGCCGGCCGTCTCGCTCAAGCAGCCGGTGGTCCTCGAGGTCGACGGCATCGAGGGGCGCGAGCTCAAGGGGGAGATCACGTACGTGGCGCCGGCCATCGACCCGGCCTCGCGCACGGCCAAGGCGCGCGTCCCGCTCGCGAACCCGGGCGGCGCGCTGCGGGCCAACATGTTCGGCAGGGCGCGCATCCTCGCCCCGTCCCGCGCGGCGGTCGTTGTGCCCCGCGCCGCCGTGCAGCGCGCGAGGACGGTGAAGCTCGTGTTCGTGCGGCTCGCGGACGACCAGTTCGAGGCGCGGCGGGTCGAGATCGGGGCGACCGAGGGCGATGTCGTCGAGGTGACCAGGGGCGTGCGCCCGGGCGAGGAGGTCGCGACCGAAGGGAGCTTCCTGCTCAAGACCGAGACCCTCAAGGAGAGCATCGGCGCCGGCTGCTGCGGCGAGGACTGAGCCGCGGGCCATGCTGAACGCCGTCATCACCTGGTCGCTCCGCCACCGGTTTCTCGTGATCCTGGCCTCGATAGGCCTCTCCCTGGCGGGCATCCTCGCCTTCCGCCGCCTGCCGATCGATGCCTTCCCTGACACGACGCCGGTGCAGGTGCAGATCAACACCGTCGCGCCTGCCCTCTCCCCGGTCGAGATCGAGCGCCAGATCACGGCGCCCGTCGAGCAGGCGATCTCGGGGCTGCCCAGGCTCGAGGAGGTCCGCTCGCTCTCCCGCTTCGGCCTCTCGCAGGTCACGGCGCGCTTCGAGGACGACACGGACATCTACCTGGCCCGCCAGGTCGTCATGGAGCGGCTCCAGACCGTGACGTTGCCGCCGGGGATCCATCGCCCGGAGCTCGGCCCGGTCGCCACCGGGCTCGGCGAGGTGTTCCACTACGTGGTCACGGGCAAGGGCAAATCGCTGAGCGAGCTGCGGACGGTCCACGACTGGGTCATCGCGCCGCAGCTCCGCTCGGTGCGCGGCGTGGCCGAGGTGAACGCGTGGGGCGGCGATGAGCGGCAGATCCAGGTGCTCGTCGACCCGGCGGAGCTCACCGCGCGGGGGCTCTCGCTCCACGATCTCTCCGAGGCCCTGGAGCGCAACAACGCCAACGTGGGCGGGGGCAACCTGGACCAGGCCGGCGAATCCAGCCTGATCCAGGGCATCGGCATCGCCACGCGCGTGAGCGACATCGAGGACATCGTGGTCGCGGCCAAGGGCGGGGCGCCCATCCGGGTGCGCGACGTCGCCCGGGTGGTCGAGGGGCGCGAGATCCGGCGGGGCGCTGTCACCGCCGACGGCCAGGGCGAGGTCGTGCTCGGCCTCGGCTTCATGCTGATGGGCGAGAACAGCCACGACGTCACGACGCGGCTCAAGGCGCGCCTTTCGGAGGTCGAGAAGAGCCTGCCACCAGGGGTCGACGTCGCCGTCGTGTACGACCGCACCGAGCTCATCGACAGGGTGCTCGGCACCGTGGAGAAGAACCTGCTCGAGGGCGCGCTGCTGGTCGTGGCGGTGCTCTTCGCCTTCCTCGGCAACCTCCGCGCCGGGCTCATCGTGGCCTCGGCCATCCCCCTGTCGATGCTCTTCGCGTTCGACCTCATGCTGCGCGCGGGCGTCGCGGGGAGCCTGATGAGCCTCGGCGCGATCGACTTCGGCCTCGTCGTCGACAGCTCGGTGATCATGGTCGAGAACTCGGTCCGGCGGCTCTCCGAGGATTCGAGTGACCGGAGCACGACGGAGGTCGTGCGCGACGCCTCGATCGAGGTCCGCAAGCCGACGATGTTCGGCGAGCTGATCATCATGATCGTCTACCTGCCGATCCTCGCGCTCGAGGGGGCGGAGGGGAAGCTGTTCCGGCCGATGGCGCTCACCGTGATCTTCGCGCTCATCGGCTCGATGATCCTGTCGCTCACGCTCATGCCGGCGCTCGCGAGCCTGCTCCTGCCGCGCCGCATGAAGGAGCGCGAGAACGTGCTCGTGCGCCTCCTCAAGCGGGCCTACCGGCCCGCGCTGCAGCTCGCGCTGCGCTGGCGCTGGGCGGTGCTTGCCGGGGCCGTGCTGCTCCTCGGCAACGCGGCCTTCCTCGCGACGCGGCTCGGCGCCGAGTTCGTGCCGCGGCTCCGTGAGGGCACCCTCGTGGCCAACACCGTGCGGCTCTCGGGGGTCTCGGCGGGCGAGTCGATCCGCTACGGCACCCGGCTCGAGCGGGTCCTCCTCGACAGGTTTCCGGACGAGATCGAGCGCGTCTGGACGCGCACGGGCACCGCGGAGGTGGCGACGGACCCGATGGGGCTCGAGCTGTCCGACATGTTCATCACGCTCAAGCCGCGGGAGGTATGGAAGCGCGCCGCCACGCAGGACGAGCTCGTCGAGGCGATGGAGTCCGAGCTCGCGGGGATGCCGGGCATGCGCGTCATCTACACGCAGCCCATCGAGATGCGGGTCAACGAGATGGTCGCGGGGATCCGGGCCGATCTCGGGGTGAAGCTGTTCGGCGACGACTTCGACACGCTCAAGCAGAAGGCGCGCGAGATCGAGGCCGCCCTCAAGACGATCCCCGGCGCCGCGGACGTCGTGACCGAGCAGGTGACAGGCCAGCCCGTGCTCGAGATCGAGGTCGACCGCGCCGCCATCGCCCGCCACGGCATCGCGGCCGCCGACGTCCTGGATGTCGTCGAGGCGCTCGGCGCGCGGGAAGTGGGACAGCTCCAGGAGGGCGAGCGCCGCTTCCCCGTGGTGCTGCGCATCGACGATCGCTACCGGGAGGACCCCGCCTCCATCGGCCGCATCCTGGTCACCGCGGCCGGCGGGGAGCGCATCCCGCTCGCGCGGCTCGCGAAGATCCGCACGACCGAGGGGCCGGCCGCGATCAACCGCGAGTGGGCCAAGCGCCGGATCGTCGTGCAGGCGAACGTCCGGGGCCGCGACGTGGGCACCTTCGTCGAGGAGGCGAGGGCGAGGCTCGATCGGGAGGTCGAGCTCCCGCCCGGCTATTACGTCCGCTTCGGCGGGCAGTTCGAGCACCTCGAGCGGGCGCAGGCGCGCCTGCTCGTCGTCGTGCCCATCGCGCTCGGGCTGATCCTGCTCTTGCTCTACTTCACGTACGGGCGGCTCCTCGATGCGGTCCGCGTCTTCACGGGCGTCCCGTTCGCCGCGATCGGCGGCGTCGTCGCGCTCTGGCTCCGCGATCTGCCGTTCAGCATCTCCGCGGGCGTCGGGTTCGTTGCGCTGTCGGGCGTCGCGGTGCTCGGGGACATGGTGCTCGTCTCGACCATCCGGCAGCTCACCGCGGCCGGGATGCCGGTGCGCGACGCCATCGAGCTCGCGGCCGAGCGGCGCCTCCGCCCGGTCCTCATGACGGCGCTCGTCGCCTCCCTGGGCTTCGTGCCGATGGCGCTGAACACGGGCGTCGGCGCCGAGGTCCAGCGCCCGCTCGCGACCGTCGTGATCGGCGGCGTGATCTCCTCCACGCTGCTCACGCTGCTCGTGCTGCCGGCGCTCTACAGCGTGGTCGGCGGGAGGCTCCGCGCGGACGCCGCCGGCGAGGCGGGCGCCTCCGAGCCTCCGCGGCCCGCCGGCCCGGCCCTGTCGCCTGCGGCGGAGTAGCCGGTGAGCGCGCGCTCCCGCCTCCGCGCGATCGCCGCCGCCGCGGGCGTCCTGATCCTCGTCCAGGCGCTCGCCGTGGGGCTCTACTGGGCCGTGGAGCGCCGCCGCGGCGCCGAGCGGCCAGGTCGCCCTTTCGCGGTCGAGCGGCTCCACGACGGCCAGCGCGTGCCCGACGCTGCTTTCGAGCAACCGGACGGGACCTCGCTTCGCGCGGCCGCCCTGCGCGGCCGGCCTGTGCTGCTCCACTTCTGGGCCACCTGGTGCGCCCCCTGCCGCGCCGAGCTCCCGCGCTTGCTGGAGCTCGGCCAAGAGCTGGAGAAGGCCGGGAGGCTCCAGGTCGTGGCCGTGAGCGTCGACGAGAACTGGGAGGTCGTGCGCGCCTTCTTCGGGGGCGAGGTCCCTCCCGGCGTCGTGCGGGCCGGATCCCCTGCGGTGCAGCAGCGGTTCGGGGTCTCGACGTTGCCCGACACGTTCCTGGTGGAGGCGGACGGCAGGATGTCCCTCCGCTTCACGGGCGCGAGGGACTGGCGAGCGCCCGAAGCGACAACGCTGCTGCTTGGACAGGAGCGGCCAGCGCCCTGAGCGCGCTTCCCGCTACTCGGCGCCCCCGGCAGACACCGACGAGCCATCGAGGGAGCCGCCTGCGCCATTCGTGCCGCCTGCGCCACCCGCGGCATCCGTGCCGCCCGCGCCATTCGTGCCGCCAGCGCCGCCCGCGGCATCCGTGCCGCCCGCGCCATTCGTGCCGCCAGCGCCGCCCGCGCCATTCGTGCCGCCAGCGCCGCCCGCGCCATTCGTGCCGCCAGCGCCACCCGCGGCATCCGTGCCGCCCGCGCCATTCGTGCCGCCAGCGCCGCCCGCGGCATCCGTGCCGCCGGTGCCATTCGTGCCGCCAGCGCCGCCGGTGCCATCCGTGCCGCCCGCGCCACTCGTGCTGCCTGCGCCACTCGTGCTGCCTGCGCCACCGGAGGCATCCGTGCCGCCTGCGCCGCCCGTGGCATCGGCGCCACCGGTGCCATCCGCGCCGCCCGTTCCACCGGCGCCGCCACCACCACCCGTACCGCCTGTGTCGGGGTCCTCCAGGGGGAAATTCTCGTCGAGGCACAGACGGCCTTCAGGCGTCGCGGTGCAGATCTCTCCCTTCGCGCAGGCCCTCTGCCCCTTCGGGCACTTCGTCACGTCGAAGAGGCAGAATCCGTTGGTCTCCACGCCGAAGAACACACACGAGGCGTGCGGCAGCAGGCAGTCGCTGTGGCTGTTGCACGCGGGCGCGCACATTCCGAGGTCACCAACCCCGGGCTCGGCTGTCAGAGGATACAGGCAGAGGCCGCTCTCCAGCCCTCCGCAGTCCTCGTTGGCGACGTCCCCGCCGAGCCCGCACAGCTCGGCGCACACGCCGACGTCGGCGCCGATGTCGATGCACCACCCCGCGCAGGGATCCGTGCCGTCGGCTTCGAGCGCGCACTCGGCGCCCACCGGCAGCCCTTGCGTGGGCTCGTCGACGCAGATGTTCATGCGGGGATCGCAGACCCGTCCGCCGCACTGGCTGTCCGATCCGCAGTTCGGCATGCACACGAACACATCGTCGATCTCCTCGCAGCGCAGCTCCTCGCGGCCGCGGCACTTCGTCGGATCGAGCTCGTCGACGATGGTCTCGAGGGGCGGCTCTGCCGGGGTGCAGCCGAGAAGACAGATGCCGTCGAAGCACGCGCTGCCTTCGCCCTCACAGTCGCTGTCTCCCGTGCACGTGGTCGTGCAGTACCCGCCCGCCGGGCCTCCGCCGAGGAACTCGTCGCCCGACTCCGTGAAGCAGAAGCCGCGCCGGCCGCAGTCCGCGTCCCTCTCGCACCGGGCGCCGAGCCCCCGCCCTTCGCCTGAGCCGCCGTCGCCTGAGCCGCCGTCGCCTGAGCCGCCGTCGCCGCCCCCGGCGCCGCTCTGGGCGCTGGAGCCGCCGTCGTTGCCGTCGGAGCCGCCGTCGCCCGAGCCGCCGTCGCCCGAGCCGCCATGGCCCGCCGCGCCCGCGCCGTTGCTGCCGGCGCCCGCGCCGTCGCTCGTCGATGTGCCTCCCGTGCCTTCGTCGGAATCGTCAGAGCAGCCGAGAAATCCCGTCGAAACGGCGACCGTGGTGAGCAAAGCCGCCGCAATTCTTCGCACTCTCATCGCTGTCACCCGAACCAGGAGGCCGTGCCCCCATCGGGCGCGCCATCGACTGATTCACAGACGGTACCGGAATCGGCGCCTCTCCAACATCGGCAAACCGCCTTGTGCCGGCGTTCGCTGCCCCCCGCCGGGCCACGCGGGCGCGGCCCCGCCTCAGAGCCGCACGAGCAGCCCAAGAAACCCGGCGAACGTCGGTCTCCCCGCGGTGCCGAGCCGCTCGCCGCCGAGCGTCACGACGGCGCGGGGCTCGGCGAAGATCGCGTGTGCATCCACCAGGAGGGCCGCGCGGTCGGTCAGGCGCAGCCCGGCGCCCCCGCCCAGGGCCGCGGCGACCGACCAGACATCGCCCGTCGCGCTCCGCAGCGGCGGCAGGGGATCACCGCTGACGAACAGGTGAATTCCGCCCACGCCGGCCGAGAGCACAGGCCAGATCGCGCCGCCCGTGTCCAGCGCCCATACCGCCTCCAGAAAGGCCATCTCCTGACGGACGGACACCGTGCCGAGCTCGCCATCGAGCGTCGGCCCCAGCGTCGGCCCGGCGAACGTCAGCCGCGCCGCGAGCCCCGCGGGCAGCGCGCCGCCGCGGCCGTCCGCGCCGACGCCGTACGACAGCCGCAGCGCGGGCCCCAGCGCCGGCCCGACGCCGTCTGCGCTCAGGAGCGCCACGAAGCCGGCTTCCACGCCCACGCCCGCGAGCATCCCGGCCCGCTCCGGCGCAGGGGGCATCCCGGCCCGCTGCCGGACGGGCGCCATCCACCGCCGCACGTCGTCGGGAACGGCGGCGCCGCCGTCCTCCGCGGCGCGCCCCTGCGGCTCCTGCAGGCTCGCCTCCAGCAGGCTCGCCTGCAGGAGCTCGACCGCGCGCACGGCCATCACCGACGGCGCCGCCGCGCCGGCCGCCTCCACGGCGCGCACCACCGTCTTCTGCGTCACCCGATCGACGATCCAGAGGTCGGCGGTCGCGCCCGTCCGCGAGCGGACGATCGTCGCGGCCGCGAACGCGTCCGCCTCCTTCGCGGCGCGCTCCAGCCCTGCGCGCAGATCGCCCTCGGGCGCTCGCAGGACGCGCACCACCTCGAACCCTGCCGCGCCGAGCTCGGCCCGCAGCCGCGTCGCCGCCTCGAGCACGAGCGGGTCGTCCACGCCGGCCTCGACGATCACCACCCGTGACGCGGCCGCCTCGGCCTTCCGTGAGGGCGCGCCGGGCGGCGCCGCGTCGGCCCGCGCCGCGGTGGGCGCCGACGCGAGCAGGAGCCAGAGCAGGAGAGTGAGGGAGCGCACGCGCCAGGGCTCTATCAGATCGCAGGCGGGGGTGGAGGCGCATCGCAGTGAACGGCGAGGGGGCCAGGGAGAGGGGAGGGGGCCAGGGAGAGGGGAGGGGGCCAGGGGGAGGGGGCACCCGGGCCCGGCGACGCACCCGAGGAGCCGAGCCAGAGCCCGCAGCGTCCGTCCGGACGGGCCACGACCGGGAGGACCTCCACGATGCGGCGCGCTCTCGCGGAGGAGCGTCGATGGGCATAAGCTCGACTGGGCCCCAACCTGCCGTCGATGCGCCGCCGCAGGGATCAGGGGCGACCGCGCCGATCGAGGGGAAACGCCATGGCAGATGGGGAGCTCGAGGATCTGCAGCGGCAGGCGCCGCCCGCCGAGGAGATCGAGCTCGTCAACAAGACGGCTCGCCGGATCTGCATCAGGCGCGATGGCAGCGACCTCGTCGTGGCGCCTTTCGACGTCGTGCGCACGACGGAGACGGCGGCGCAGGGGCTGGATCTGAGCGTCTGGCTCGAGCGTGGTTATGTGGAGAAGCGCGCCCCGGTCCAGGCCGAAGAGCCGAGCCTCGACGCCGCCGCCATCGCGGGGGTGCTTGTCCTCGGGGGGCTCACGTCGCTGTTCGTGGTCACCCTGGACGGCTGGGCCCGCCTGGCCTTCGGCACGGTCGGCGTCGGGATGATCGCGTTCACCGTGTTCCCGTCGCTGGATCGCTGGGCCCGGCATCGCCATCGCAGCACCGCGTTGATGCTGCGCGACCAGTTCTGGCGCGCGATCGGCATGCTGGCGGTGTGCCTCGTGGGGTTCGGCATCCCCGCCGCCACCGTCCTCTTGCAGGCCGAGAAGCGCCTTCACGAGATCTTCACGTTATCGATGCGCAGCATGGCGTTGCTGCTCCTCTTTGCGCTGTTCATCGGCGCCGCGGCGACGTTGCCCGCGCTCCTGTTCTTTCTGTTCGCGGAGCAGCGCCGGAACGTGGTGAAAGAGCAGTTTCACCGCGACGTGCTGCGGCTCGACCCCGCGCTCCGCACGATCGACGAGGCGGAGCGGGCCTATTCGCCGCTGATGAAGGACGCGCTCGACACCCGGCGCGGTCCGCTGTTCTTCGTCCCGATCATCCTCAGCACGTTCCTCCTCTCGGTCGGCTGGGTGATCTCGGCGCTGCCGACGGTGGCGTCCGTGGCGGAGACGCTGGGGGACGAGCCGGTCGAGCTCCACTCCCTGTTCATCCCCAACCGGACCGCCTTCACGTTCGCGTTCCTCGGCACGTATTTCTTCGCGCTCAACATGGTATTCCGCCGCTATGTGCGGGCGGATCTCGGGCCCAAGGCGTACAGCCACATCTCGGTGCGCATCATCATCGCCACGATCCTGGCCTGGGTCATGAGCAAGACGTTCGAGGGCGCCGCGCTCTCGGGCGGCGCGGCGCCCATCGACAACGCGCCCTGGCACCTGCTCCTGCTCGCCTTCTTCATTGGCATCGTCCCGGACACCGGGCTCGCCGTGCTCCACGACCTGCTCAAGACGCGCATGGTCACCTTCTTCGTCCCGACCCTGAAGGACCGCGACCCGCTGACCCACCTCGAGGGCATCACGCTCTACGACAAGGCGCGCCTGCTCGAGGAGGGCATCGAGAACATCGAGAACCTCGCGCACCACAACCTGATCGAGCTGATCCTGCGCACGCGCATCCCGGCCCCGCGCCTTGTCGACCTCGTGGATCAGGCCATCCTGTATCTCCACGCGCGAGACGAGGCCGAGCCGGCCCGGAACGCGCCGTCGAGCATCCTTTCGAAGCTGAAGGCGCATGGGATCCGCACGGCGACCGATCTCGAGCTCTGCATGGCGACGCAGGAGACGCGCGACGCCGTGATACGGCTCTCCTCCGAGTCGCGCATCCTGCTCCTGCTCAGCGCGCTGCGGGACGACGAGTGGATGCCGCAGCTCCGGAGCTGGCGCGAGTTCCGCAAGACCTACGAATACGCCTACACCGTCGAGCAGCTCACGCCGCCCTCGGCCGGGACGAGGCCCCAGGCGGCGTGACCGCGCGAGGTGTGGCGCGGCCTTCCGGCGGAGCGGGGCTGGCCGCTGTCCGTCACCGCGGGCCCGCGACCGCCCGCCACCACGGGGTCGGCGCGCCGACGCGCTCGGGCTCGAACGCGGCGCCGATCCGGGGGGTCACGACGCGCGCGCCGCGCTCGGTGGCCAGCGAGAGCAGCGTCTCGGCCGGCTCGTCCCAGTCGTGGAGCCCGAGGTTGAAGGTGCCCCAGTGGACGGGCAGGAGCGTGCCGCCGCCGAGCATCTCGAACGCGGTCAGCGCGTTCTCGGGGCCGAGGTGGATGGTCCCCCACGCGGGGTGATACGCGCCGACCTCGAGCATCACCAGGTCGAAGGGGCCGTGTTGCTTGCCGATGTCCTCGAACCCGGGGAACAGCCCGGTGTCGCCGGAGAAGAAGACCTTGCGCCGCTCCGACTCGATGACCCAGGAAGCCCAGAGCGTCGCGTTGCGGCTCGTCGGCCCGCGGCCCGAGAAGTGCTGAGAGGGCGTCGCGGTGAAGCGGACGCCGCCGATCTCCGCGCGCTCGTGCCAGTCGAGCTCGGTGATCCGCGCCGGGTCGACGCCGAGCGCCTCGAGGAGCGCGCCCACGCCGAGGGGCGTGACGATGGGGACGCGCGTGCGGGCCAGCGCCTCGATCGTCGGCGCGCAGAGGTGATCGAAGTGGTCATGGGAGAGCAGGACCGCGTCGAGCGGCGGCAGCTCGTCGAGCGCGGCCGGGACCGGATGGAAGCGCAGCGGCCCGGCAAAGGAGACCGGCGAGGCGCGCTCGCCGAACACCGGATCGGTGAGCACCCGGCGGCCATCGAGCTCGAGGAGGACGGTGCTGTGGCCGAGCCAGGTGACCCGCAGTCCGGTGTCGCTCTGCCGGGCCCACGTCTCGTGGGGCCGCACGACGGGCAGCGGCGCGGGCGGCTCCCGTCGGCCGCGGCGGAAGAAGAACTCGCCGAGCACGGGCAGCGTCGAGCCCTTGGTCATGCTGGGGCCGGCGCCCGATGGGTTCTCGAACTTGCCGTCCTTGAACTGGGCTGAAGCGCGCGCGCGCTCGAGCCGCAGCCCTTTGCGACGCCGTGAATCGTTCATGAGGGGACGACCTCCTGCCAGGCGCGGTGTCTGGCGAGACGGAACACGACCTTGAAGGCGACCATTCCGCGGCCTGGTCGCCGGAGGAGGCGTGGGCTCCTCCTGCTGGAGCGCGCGCTCGGCCAGGGTGGCTCGCTCACGCACCGGACGAGCTTTGCGATCGGCGCGCCGACCGTCAAGGCCTGAACTTGACAAATTGTTCTCAACTTGTCAATGTTGACCATCGCCTGACGCTCTCTCCTTGCCCCGGCCCCTCGGCGATTCACCCCGTGTCCCTCCGGGTACCGCCTCGGGGGAGCGACCTGCCTGGATGTGTGCAGGGATCGACGCACGGCGGATCCCTGGTCATCCGATGATCCAGGGGTGCCGCGGCAACTCTCGTTCAGGCGAGACTCGACCCGTTCAGTGACACGGGCGAAGAGGGCGCGAGAAGCCAAATGTCTCGGTCGATGTGGGACATTGCGGCACAGATCATTGGCCATCAACTGCTGTGGTCGTGGCTTCGTAAATAGTCGTTCATAAATGCCGACAAACTGAACAAGATGGACAGATGCGCGGCAAAGTGAAGAGGATCGACGGCGGGAGATCGGCGCGGAGATGCGCAAGTTCGTGCGTGTTTGCGCGGATTTGTAGACGATTACGCGAACGATCATGCATGTGTTCGAACATGTGAACGCTCACGTGAAAGACCATGTGAACGAACACGTAAATGACCACGCATGACCACGTAAACCAACATGCAAATGACGCGGCGGGACGCATGATGGGCTTGACTCGCAACACGATACGGGACAAGAGTGATCCTCTTAGCGGTGCCTGACCGCCTGTCGAACGAGTCCTCCAGCTCCGCACCTCGTGATCGAGATCCCCTGGGGGGGCGATGACCGATGATTACCGCGGCCGTCCCTCCGGAGCCTCCATCGCGCATTGCGTGTCGAGAGCCCCTGATCAGCGCAAGGGCAGCGTCGAGCTGTAGATAGACCGTACTTCTTACTTGACAGAGGAGAACAACATGAGATTCGCATCAAGGAGCGCCTTGCTTGCCTCCGCGACGAGCCTTCTCGCCGTCTCATGCATCGCTGGTCTGGACGACACCGGCAGCGAGCAAGGCGACGCGCTCGAGGAGAGCCTCACGATCGACCCGAACGCGGTCTACACGCTCGTCGGCGTGCAGAGCAGCAAGTGCGTCGAGATACGCGGGGGCAGCACGGCGAGCGCGGCAGTTGCGCAGATCGCCGCGTGCAACGGCGCCACGCGACAGCAGTTCCGGGCGGAGTCCACGGGGAGCGGATACTTCCGGCTGCGGAACGTGAACAGCGGTCTCTGCCTCGGGATCAACGGTGGATCGACGGCGAACGGCGCCACCGTCGTCCAATCCAGCTGCGGCAACGCCACGAGCCAGCAATTTTCGTTCGTGGACGTCGGCAACAACGCCCAGCGGATCATGGCCCGAAACAGCAACAAGGCGCTCGACGTCACCGGGCGGTCGACCGCGGACGGCGCCGGCCTCCAGCAGTACAGCTGGGCGAACGGCGACAACCAGAAGTTCACGTTCAAGGTCGTGGGGGGCAGCTCGAGCAGCGCGAGCAGCAGCTCAAGCAGCTCCAGCAGCGCGAGCTCCGGCGTCGGTGGTTCGGGCGGCGCTGGTGGCGCTGGCGGCTCGACCAGCTCCAGCAGCTCGACCAGCTCGACCAGCTCCAGCAGCTCCAGCAGCGCGAGCACCGGCGTCGGTGGTTCGGGCGGTGCTGGTGGCTCCGGCGGTGCTGGCGGCTCGGGCGGCGCTGGCGGTTCGGGCGGTGGCGACGCGGATACGGGGGTCAACCCGGCGTCGGGCTGCACGCTCGGCTACAGCCAGATCCCGGACGGGAAGGGTGGCAAGAACGTCGAGGCCGTCTGCCTTCCGAAGGAGATGAACTTCAACATGGCCGCGTCGCTGGAGGCCTTCAAGACGACGGTCTACCCGCTCTTGACCGCCAACTGCTCTGGCTGCCACAGCTCGACGGGCAAGGCCCAGGCGCCCATGCACGCCGACGTCGATCCGGCGCTGGCCCACGAGTACGCGCTCACGCGCGTCAACTTCAAGAAGCCGGCGGACTCCAAGCTCGTGGTCCGGATGGGCATCGACCGGCACAACTGCTTCGGAACGAGCTGCAGAGACGCGAACACGCAGATGCTCAACGCCGTCACGGCGTGGGCGAACGCCGTCGCGCCGACCCTGCCGGCCACCCCGCGCCCCGTCGCGGCCGGCGAGAAGGTCACCGAGGACCAGGTGAAGGCGTGGATCGCGGCGGACAAGGCCACCGTCGCCGCGGCGGACGCGGAGTTCATCAAGTACGCCTCGCTGCACGAGCTCCACAACGCGGGCGTCAGCGCGGAGGAGCTCAACGTGGCCCGCGTGGGGCTGTCCAAGGCCCTGAACTCGACAGCGCGCTGGGCTCCCACGATCGTCAACCCGGTGGACATCAACGGCAAGGGCATGGTCTACCGCTTCGATACCCGCAACTACTGGGGCTACAACAAGGGGGTCACGAAGCTCCACTTCGGTGGATCGGACGACGACGTCTTCTTCGGGAGGACCTCGGTCAACTACCTGGGTGAGCCCGTCGGCTCCGACGTCACGTTCAGGGAGCGGTACAGATACACCTCGACGGTCCAGGTGGATCCGAGCTTCGCCAGGCTCGTCTGGGGGCGCGTCCTCGCCGGCAACGTGGAGGGCGCCACGGACAGCCAGGTGCTGCCGCCCAACGTCAACGGCTTCAAGACCGATTACATCGAGGCGGGCCAGCTCGTCTACACGCTGACGCGCCCGGACGTCTACAACGCCATCATGGCGATCCCCTGGTACGCGCAGGATCTCGAGGCCGAGCTCGGCGTCATCAAGGACGCGGGGATCAAGTCGTACGAGTACATGCTCACGAAGCAGGCCATCACCGTCGATTCCCGCATGTACTACAGGGCCAGGACGAAGAGCGGCGGGTACTACTGGAAGACGTGGGACGTCTTCTCCGGGCAGCTCGACGGCGTGACCACCATCGAGCAGGCGTACGAGACGGGCCAGATCCGGTTCCCCTTCTGGGCGCACCCGATCCCCAAGTTCATCAGCGGGGCCGGCGGCTCGGCGAGCAACTACAGCTTCATCGCGACGCTGGCTCAGCCGAACGGCACGGAGCCGGCGGGGTGCGACGGGGCGCCGAGCTACGCGGGCGGCAGCTACATCAACTGCCGCTATTACACAGGGACCGACGGGCTCCAGCAGTCGGCGGAGGAGGTGATCTGGGATCTGCCGAACGGCCTGCAGGGGTACTCCCTCTGGGGCGGCATCAACCAGCGCCGCGTCGACGCGTTCGGCAACATCGTGCGCGATCCGCGCCTCCTCCGGAACGCCTCGGACGCGCAGATCAACAGCACGCTGGGCTTCGCCACCCAGGACCGCCGCCTGAACACCGGCAGCTCCTGCATCGGTTGCCATGCCGACGGCATGAACCGAGGCAACAACGACCTGCGCGACTGGCTGGACGCCGGCGGCTCGCGCCTCCCGAAGGGAGAGCACGGGGTCGACGGGTGGATCAACGACGCGGCGACGGTGGCCCAGGTCAAGGAGCTGTATCCCCCGTCGACCGTGATGCGGCCGCGCATGGAGGACGATCGCAAGGTCTTCCTGACGGCGATGGCGAAGATGAAGCGGGCGATGGTCCTCGGCGCGGACAAGAACGTGTACGTGGAGCCGACGATCTGGACCATCGAGTGGGCGCAGAACTTCTACAAGTACCCGCTGAGCCGCTCGAACTAGCACCTTCACTTCCGAGCTCACAGGTCCGAGGTGGGCAGCGCGGCGCGCGCGAGGGCGCGCCGGATTGCCTTCCTCGGGCCTCCGCACTTCTCAGGGAACGTTCTCCCGATCAGATCAAACGATGGGTGTCAGGACGGCGTAAGTCACCCGCCGGGCGTCACGGCGAGTGGTGGGGGATTTCCCCCACCCTGCCGGAGTGATGGAACCGGCAGGACGCCAAAAGACCTCACCTTCGGCCAAAGCACCTCACCACCTCACGGCGTGAGGAGATCGCGCGCCACGGGCTCATGCGCGCCGCGCGGGTGGCGCTTCAGGTAGAGCTCCGCGATGGGGCGCGCCGCCGCCCGGCCGGCCGTGCGCTCGACCGCCACCATCTTGCGGCCGAGCGCCTCGGCCGCGAACGGGCCGCCCGGCGACTCGGCGAGGTACGTGTCGTACCAGGCCACGGCCGCCTCGGGCGAGCCGCCGTCGTGGATCAGGCGGCCGAGCAGGAAGGCCGCCGCCTTGCCCTGGCTCGTCCCCGGGAACCGCTTGCGCGTCGCCGAGAGCGCGCGCTGCGCCACGTCGCCCCGCCGCGCGTACCGCGCCGCGTCCCCGAGGGCGACAAGGTCGTCCAGCGAGCCCCGCTCGAGCACCCCCCCGAGTCCGCGCTGCTCCGCCTCGGCCAGGACCGCCCGGAAATCTCCCGCCGCCACGCGCTGCGCCCAGCTCGGCGCCGCCGCCGCCGCGCCGGCCGGCGCCGCCGGCCCCGCACCGTCCGTCGGAGGGCTCGCGGGCGCCCCCTCTGCCCGCGAACCCTCCGGCCGTACGGCCCCGGCGTCGCCGCCCCCGGCGTCGCCAGGTCCGATGGTCTTCTCCTCCCGGGGCTGCGCCGCCGTGCCCGCGGGCGGCAGCGCCTTCGGCGCCGGGTCCGCCGCGCTCGCGGCGTCGCCGCTCGAGATCTGCACGTCGCCCTCGCGCATCCGCGCCACGAGCCGCTGCCCGGCGCGGAGCGGCAGCCCGTCGGGCGCGAGCGGCCCGCGCACGGTCACGCTCCCCTCGTGCAGATCGACGCGCAGCGTGCCGTCGCCGCGGCTCCAGGATACGTCGAACGCCGTGCCGGTGACCAGCACCGCGAACGGCCCCGCCTCGACGGACCAGCGCGCCTTCGGCCGCCGCGTGACGCGCAGCGACGCGCGGCCGTCCTCGAGCAGCATGCGCGCCCCGGCCGCGTCGACGTCGACCACGCGCATCGCGCTGCCCGGCGAGAGCGCGACGGAGGTGCCGTCCGTGAAGCGGAGCCGCGCCTCTCCGCCCGCCGTCGCGGCGATGTACCGGCCCGCGGCGGAAGGCGCGCCCTCGACGGCGTAGTCGAGCGGCCGCGCCGGCCAGAGCGTGACGAGCGCGAGCGCGAGCGCCGCCCCGCCGGCGAGCGCGAAGCTCCACCGCGGCCGCCCGGTGAGCGCGCTCCACAGGGGCGAGGCGCGCAGCCACGCGCCCACGCGGCCCAGGGCTCCCGCGCGGCCCGCGCCGCGGCTCACCGCCTCCACGAAGCGGGCGCGCTCGGCGGCGTCGTGCGCCGCGTCGACGTCCGCGGGGACGCCGCTCCGCACGATGTCCGCGAGCCGGCTCAGCTTCTCCGCTTCATTCATCGCGATCTCCTCCGTCGGCGGGGAGGGTCCCGGGCCGATCGAGGTCCTGCGGGGCCTTGGTGAGGTAGGCCGAGAGCGCGGGATCGCGCTCCGCGGCGGTGAGGATCCGGTGAGACGCGCGCGCCAGGTGGCGCTTCGTCGTGGCCAGGGAGCAGCCGAGCGCGGCGGCGATCTCGGTGAGCTCGAGCCCCTCGATGAACCGCAGCACGAAGAGCGTCCGGGACCTGTCGTCAACCTGGTCGAGGATGCGGTAGAGCCGCGTGAGCGCCGCGCGCCCCTGCGGATCCTGCTGCGCGCCCCCCATGTCCGGGAGCTCGCCCGACGGCGACAGCTGGAGCCAGCGCCGCACACGCCTGCGCCGCAGCTCGGCGCGCGCGACGCGCACCGCGATGCCGACGATGAAGCTCGAGAGCAGCGAAGGGTCCCTGAGGTCCTTCGCCACGCGGAAGAAGCGCAGGAATGTGTCCTGCACATGATCGTCGATCTCGTCGCCCGGCCCGAGGGTGCGCGTCAGGATCCGGCGCACGAGCGGCGCGAACCTCTGCCAGAGGATCGGCGCGGCGCCCGGGTGCCCCTGCGCTGCGGCGCGCGCGAGCGCCTCGTCGTCGGTCGCCGCCAGCGGTAGCGCCTGCACGCCTCGCCTTTGCGTGAAAGGCGCGACCGCTGTCAAGGGCGGGACGGTCGACCGGCGCGTCGGGAACACGCCCAGCAGTGTTCTCCAGAGGTCCACCGCGGCTCAAGATTCGGCACGCCCGCGCACCGGAGGAGATCGAGACAAGGTAACGATTGAGGAATATCGATTACATGTGATCTGGACTACAGATCTCGGCCGCGGCGGCTCCCGGCGCGACGGCGAACGCCGTCATGGCAGGTTCCGTATCGGTTGTAACCTGTACGCATGACGACACCCGGGGTGGTTCATGTCATCGGATCGGCGAGCTCACCGCAGGGCTACGCCGCGGAGGCCATCCTCCACGAGGGGACGATGATCACCGTGTGCCGCGCGCGCCGCGCGTCGGACGGGCAGCCGGTCGTGCTGAAGGGGCCGAGCGCCGGGCGGGCGTCGCCGCGCGCGATCGCGAGGCTCCGCCACGAGCTGGTCATCACGCGTGAGATCGCGCACGCGGGCGTCCTCCGCGTCCTGGACGTCGAGGAGAGCGACGGGGGGCCCGTGCTCGTCCTGGAGGACTTCGGCGGCGCGTCGCTCGACATCGTCTCGCGGAGCGAGAGGCTCGGCCTGGGCACGATCCTGCGGATCGGCATTCACGTCGCGGACGCCCTCGCGTCGCTCCACCACGCGGGCATCATTCACAAGGACGTCAAGCCGCACAACATCCTCGTCCGCCTCGATCCGCTGGTGGTCAAGCTCTCCGACTTCGGGATCGCAACGCGCCTGTCGCAGGAGGCGCCGAGGGCCGAGAACCCGGGCGCCGTGGAGGGGACCCTCGCGTACATGTCACCCGAGCAGACGGGCTGGATGAACCGCAGCCTCGACTGCCGGACGGACCTCTACTCCCTGGGCGTCACCCTCTACGAGCTGCTCACGGGCGCGCCTCCGTTCACCGCGCCGAGCGCCATGGAGCTCGTGCACTGCCACCTGGCCAGGACGCCGACGCCGCCGCACGCCGTGTCGGCCGAGATCCCGCGCGTCGTCTCCGATCTCGTCATGAAGCTCCTCTCCAAGGCCGCCGAGGATCGGTACCCGTGCGCCGAGGCGCTGCGCGCCGATCTCGAGGAGTGCCTCCGGAGGTACGAGGCCGACGGCCGCGTCGATCCTTTTCCGCTCGGCGAGCGCGACGCGGGCGGCCGGCTCTGGCTGCCGGAGAAGCTCTACGGGCGCGAGGCCGAGGCGCAGGCGATCGTGGCCGCGTGCGAGCGCGCTTCGGCCGGCGCCGGCGCCGTCGAGCTGTTCCTCATCTCCGGCCACGCCGGCGTCGGCAAGTCCGCCCTCGTCCGCGAGGTCTACAAGGTGCTCGCGCGGCGGCCCGGGTACTTCGTCTCGGGCAAGTTCGGCCAGCTCAAGCAGCGCACCCCCTACGCGGCCATCGCGCGGGCGTTCGGCGAGCTGTGCGAGCGCATCCTGTCGGAGGGCGAGGAGTCCGTGGCGCGCTGGAGGGCCCGGCTGAGCGCCGCGCTCGGCTCGATCGGGCAGGTCGTCGTCGACGTGATCCCCGAGCTCGAGCGCGTCGTCGGACCCCAGCCCGCCGTGCAGCCGCTCGGGCCGAGCGAGTCGAAGAACCGCTTCAGCCTGGCGTTCCAGACCTTCGTCCGCGCCGTCACGGAGGAGCACCTCCTCGCGCTCTTCATCGACGATCTCCAGTGGGCCGACCCGGCCTCGCTGAAGCTCCTCGAGCTCCTCATGACCGATCCCGACGTCCGCGGGATGCTCGTGATCGGCGCCTACCGCGACCAGGAAGTCGACGACGCCCACCCGCTGGCGAGGTTCGTCGGCGGCCTGCGGGCGGCGGGCGCGTCCGCCTGCGAGGTGTGGCTCGGGCCGCTCGAGATCGAGGACATCCGCCAGCTCCTCGCCGACGCCCTGCGCTGCCGCCTCGAGGACACGGACGCCTTCGCGGCGCTCATCCTGGAGCGGACCGCGGGCAACCCGTTCTTCATCCACCAGCTCCTGCACGCCCTCGCCGGCGAGGGGATCGTGCGCTTCGATCCGGCCGCGGGGGCGTGGGCGTGGAGCCTCGAGCGCGCCCGGAGCGCGGAGGGCGCGGAGGGCGTCGTCGAGCTGATGGCCGCGAAGCTGCGGCGGCTCGCGCCCGGCGCGCAGCGGGCCCTCCGGCTCGCCGCCTGCGTGGGCCACCGCTTCGACCTCCGGACGCTCGCGCTCGTCGCCGAGCAGCCCCCGGGCGAGGTGGCCGCGGCCCTCTGGGAGGCCCTGCGGAGAGGCCTCGTCGTGCCCCTCGATCCCGAGTACCGCTTCGTCCACGCCGGCGACGCGGCGGTCGCCGGCAGGCTGCTCGAGGACCCCTCGTTCCGCGTCTCGTACCGGTTCCTGCACGATCGCGTCCAGCAGGCGGCGTACGCGCTCATCGACGAGCCGGAGCGGAAGCGGCTGCACCACCGCATCGGCCGGCTGCTCGCGGCGAGCCTCGGCGAGGATCCGAGCGACGAGGAGCTGTTCGTCGTCGTCGGGCACCTGAACGTCGCCGCGGCCCTGGTCGAGGATCCGGCGGAGCGCGGCGAGTTCGTGCGGCTCAACGTGGCCGCGGGGCGGCGCGCGCAGGCGGCGACCGCGTACGACGCCGCGTTCGGCTACCTGAGCGCCGCGGCGTCCGCGCTCGGCCCGGATCCATGGGCCGGCGAGCCGGGCCTCGCCTTCGACGTCTTCGACATCCATGCCGTGAAGGCCGAGTGCGCGTACCTGAGCGGCCGCTGCGACGACGCGGAGGCGCTCTTCGACGCCCTCCTCGAGCGCGCCGCCTCGGACGTCCAGCGCGCGCGCGTGTACTGCACGCGGATGGTCCTCTACAACGCGCAGCACCGCTGGGCGGACACGCTCGCGCTGGCGCTCCAGGGCCTGCGCCTCTTCGGCATGGAGGTGCCCACCGAGGGCGAGGCGCTCGCCGCCGCGCTCCGCGCGGAGATCGCCGAAGCCGAGCGCGGCTTCGCCGCCCGGCGGGGCGAGGACGTCGGCGTGGGCCCGGAGCTCGCCGATCCGCGCGTCAGGGCCGTGGTGGAGATGCTCGGCTACGGCTCGCCATCGGCGTATTTCCTCAACCCGCCGCTGGCCCAGCTCCTCGCCGTCAGGATGACGAACCTGTCGCTCCGGCACGGGAACTCGCCGATGGCCAGCGTGGCGTACGCGTACCACGGCTTCTACCTGGCCGCGTTCTGGGGCCAGCCGCACGAGGGCTACAGGATCGTGCGGATGGGCGTCGCCTTGAACGACAGGTACCGGGTCGATGCCATCAGGGCGAAGCTCGACTTCAACTACGGGGTCGTCATGAACCTCTCGAGGCCGCAGCGCGAGGCGCTCGAGGTCCTCCAGCGGGCGCGGATCGCCGGGATGGAGACCGGCGACTTCATGTTCGCGTCGGCGTCCTCCAACATCATCGCCCAGATGAAGCTCAGCCTGGAAGGCGAGCTCCGGCGCGTGCGCGAGGACGTCGGCGGGTTCCTGCGCTTCACCTCCCGCACGAAGGACGCGCTGTCGACGGCGGTCCAGACCGTCGCGCGGCAGGTGATCCAGAACCTCGAGGGGCGCACGCTGGACCGCGGCACGCTGAGCGACGCCGGCTTCGACGAGGACGCCTTCGTGCCGAAGCTCGATGGGATGGCCTTCGCGATCGTCGCTGGCTTCTACTACACGAACAAGCTCGCGCTCGCGTACCTCTACGGCGATCACGAGGGCGCGCTGCGGATGGCGCGCCGCGCGCACGAGCGGGCCCGCGCCCTGACGGGCCAGTACATCGGCATCGTCGATCTGCCGCTCTACACCTGCCTCACCCTCCTGGCGCTGGGCCCTCGGGCGAGCGGGGAAGAGGGCGGCGCGCTGGCCGAGATGCTCGCGTCGAGCCACGACAAGCTCGCCGTCCTCGCGCGGGACTGCCCCGAGCTCCGGCACCTGGAGCTGCTCGTCCGGGCGGAGCGCGCGCGCGTCGCCGGGGAGGCGCTGGAGCCGATCCTCGAGCTCTACCAGCAGGCGAGCGACGCGGCGGAGCAGGCGGGGTACGTGCGCTACCGCGCGCTCGTCAGCGAGCTCTGCGGCAGGTTCCTCGCGGCGAGGCGCATGCCGTGGCTCGCGCGCTCGTGCCTCGTCGAGGCTTACCAGGCCTACGCGCGCTGGGGCGCCACGGCCAAGCTGCGGCAGATGGAGGAGGCGTACGTCCAGCTGCTCCCCCGCGCGGCGGCGGGCCAGCCCGCGTCCGCGAGCGTCCTGTCGAACCTGACCTCGGTTGCCTCGTCGACGACCGATGCGGTCGCGCGGCGCGTGGCGCTGCTCGACGCGGCGGCGCTCATCCGCGCCGCGCAGGCGGTGGCGCGCGAGATCGACCTCGGCCGCGTGATGACGCGGCTGCTCCGGCTCGCCATCGAGAGCGTCGGCGCCCAGCGGGGCGCGCTGATCCTGGACCACGAGGGCGGGCCGCGCGTGGAGGCCGTCGCCGAGGACGAGGGCGAGGTGCGCGTCGGCCCGTCCACGCCCGTGCGCGAGAGCGGCGCCGCCGCAGCCCGGGTGATCGAGCTCGCGATGCGCACCGGGAGCGCCGTCGTCGTGGCCGACGCCGCTCAGGACGGGCGGTTCGATGGCGACCCCTACGTCGCGGCGCGCAAGCCGCGATCGGTGCTCGCGCTGCCCATGGTGAGCCAGGGGGAGATCTCGGGCGTCCTCTATCTGGAGAACAACGCCGCGCCCGAGGTGTTCTCGCCCGCCCGCCTCGACGTGCTCGAGCTCGTCGCCGCGCAGGCCGCCATCGCCGTGAAGAACGCGCTGCTCTATGCGCGCGTCCAGGCGGCGAGCGACGAGCTCCGCAGGGCCAACGACGCGCTCGAGGCGGCCGTCGCCGCCCGCACCGCGGAGCTCTTCGCGGCGAAGGTGCAGCTGGAGGCGGAGCTCGTCGAGCGGGAGAGCGCCGAGCGGGCGCGCGCCGCCCTCCAGGAGGACCTCATCCGCGTGCAGCGCGAGCGGCTCGCCGAGCTGTCGACGCCGCTCATCCCGATCACCGACCAGATCATGGTCATGCCGCTCATCGGGACCCTGGACGCGGAGCGGGCGGACGAGGCGCTCGAGACGGCGCTGCACGGCGTGGCGGACACGTCGGCGCAGGTCGTCATCCTGGACATCACGGGCGTGAAGGGCGTGGACAGCAGCGTCGCCGCGACGCTCGTCCGGGCCGCGACCGCGCTGCGGCTGCTCGGCGCCGAGGCGGTGATCACCGGGATCCGAGGCCACGTGTCGCAGACGCTGGTCAGCCTCGGGATCGACCTGAGCGAGACCGTCGTCCAGGGGACGCTCCAGCGCGGGATCGCGTACGCGCTCCGGAAGACCGGCCAGGCGCGGCAGCTCGCCGCCATGGCCCCTCGCTGACGGCCCGCGATCGCGGGCGCTCAGTTGGCGAGCTTGTTCGCCTCTCGCGGGCCGAAGATCGCCTCCCAGTTCGAGCGGTAGGCGTCGGTCGCGACCTGCGCGGGGCCTGACCGGGGCGACTCGCCGCGCGCCGCCGGGAGGAGCACCTCCACGTCGAAGAGCCGCGCGTGCTCGGACCGCTGCGTCAGCTTCACGAGCTCCCCGTTCAGCGGGCGCCCGTGCTCGGTGGGCCGCAGCTCGCCGATCTCGAGCCGGTCCTCCCGGCTCCGGATCACCCGGAAGCCTTCCCCCTGCTCGACGGGGCTATGGATGAAGACGACATCCTGATTCGCGGCGGGCGCGGGCGTGTCCTGGTTCTGCGGGGGCTCGTCCTTGCCCATCGCGAGAGTTTCCCACGTTTGCCCCCCCGAGCGCCAGGTGAAGCGAGCGGTCGATCACCGCCCGGCACCGCCCGGCACCGCCTGTCACCGCCTGCCGCCCATCGCACCCCGCCTCCGCCCCGTTGCTCCCGTTGCTCCGTCGGTCCCCGCGCCGCAACGCTGCGCATCACGGCGGCGCGTGTTCACGGGGCACGTGGTGCATGGCGCGTGGCCGGGGCCTCCAAAACTTGGCCAGCGCGTGGCTTACGCCGTACTGCCGGCCAATGGGCCCTTTGCACCGCGGAGGGCCCGCGATGGCGGACGCGGCTTCGCGGCGGAGGAATGGGCGTATGAACGGTCGAGGCGCAGAGGGAGAGGGCGTTCGCAAGGCGCCGGAATCCTTGGACAGGGAGCGCGAGGGCGGCGGCGAGCGGCGCGCTGGCGCCGGGCAGCGGGTCCGCGTCGAGGCGCTCGTCGCGGTCGGCGAGACGTCGGGCGGCGGCTTCGAGGCCGAGTCGATCGACATGTCCCCCGAGGGGATGCGCCTGCGCACGGCGTACCTGCCGCGGGTCGGCGACGCCCTGATCTGCCGGTTCGACGGGCTCGGCAAGGAGCTGGTCGTCGAGGGCGAGGTCTGCTGGCGCGCCGAGCAGGCGCGCGGCGGCGAGTTCGGCCTGCGCTTCACCGGCCTCGACGCCGAGTCGGAGGAGGCGGTGCGCGCGATGTGCTCGTCGATCGACGCGGGCGCCCCGGGCCCCGCGCCGGCGCTCACCGTCCAGGCCGCCGCCGCGTCGCTCGGGGCCGCGCAGCGGGGCTCCCGCGTGCGGCTCCACATCGAGGGGCTCGGCTCGCCGATGAAGGCGCGCGTGCGCGGCGGCGGGCTCGACGACCTCGAGGTCGGCTCCAACCTGGAGTTCCTCAAGGTGGGTCGCTCCCTCGAGCTGGAGGAGGTCGATCAGGGCACGCGCCGCGAGGCGTACATCGATCACGTGAAGGTCGAGGTCGACCCGGCGACGAGCGTGCCGCAGCTCGTTGTCACGCTGTGCTACGAGGCGCCTCGCGCGGCCAGGGCGCCGCGGCCGCGGCCCTCGTCGCCCGAGGCGCTCCCCCCGGCCCCGGCGCGATCTTCCCACGACGCCGGCGCGCCGGTGCGGGCGCCGTCGTCGCCGCCGCAGGGCGAGCGCGCGGCTTCGCGACCGTCGTCGGCGCCGACCGTCCCGGCGCGCGATCCTCAGGGCGAGCGCGCGGCTGCGCGGCCTTCCACCGCGCCGACGGTTCCGGCGCGCGATCCTCAGGGCGAGCGCGCGACGGCGCGGCCTTCCTCGGCGCCGGCGGCCGAGCCTCGGGGCGAGCGCGCCTCATCGGGCGCGAGCGGCGGCGCGAGCGGCGGCGCGGCGGCCCACGCGGACGACGAGCACGACAGCGACGTGTCGCCGGCGCTCTCGGCCCGGGAGGCGCGCGCGGGCGCCGAAGCGGCCCCGCCCTCCGCGGACGACGGAGCGCCGCCCTCCGCGGGGAGCGCGGCCGAGGACGCGGGCGCCGAGGCGGCTGCCGACGCGCAGCCGGGCCGGCTGCGCGAGGTCGGCGAGAAGGCCGCGATGGCGGGCAAGGCGGTGGCGGGCAAGATCGCGCCCGCGCTCGCCGGCGCCGGGGCGCGCGCGGCCACGGCGATGGCGGGCCTCGTGGCGAGGATCAAGGCGCGGCGCGCCGCGCGCGCAGGCGACGGCGACGGGTCGGGCAAGGACGGCGGCCCGCGCCGCAAGACGGCGCCGCCGCCGGCTGGCGCGCTGAAGTCCGGCGGGCGCCGGCTGGTGCGCGAGGACCCCGAGGAGGCGGCGGGCGAGGGCGGGGAGCCGCCGCGCTTCAACAAGAAGGCGGCCGCGGTCGGCAGCTTCCTTGGGCTGGCGGCGGTGCTCGTGGTGTTCGGGGCGGCGCGCTTCCTCGGCCTGCGGGGCGGCGACGCGCCTTCGGCCGGGGCCGAGTCGGCCGCGGGTGTGCCGGCGCTGCCAGCGTCGGCGTCCTCCGGCGCGCCTGCCCTCGCGGCGGCCGCGGGGCCCGCTGCAGCGCCGGGCGGCGCGCTCACGGCGAACGTCCCGCTGTTCGGCGCGACGCCGCTGTCGACGACGGAGCCTGTGCCGCCGACGCCGCCGACGGATCCGAGCGCGCTGGCCGGCGACGCGCTCGCGCCGGGCGCGGCGGTCCCGGGCGGCCCGGGCGAGGACGACGAGGTGGAAGCGGCGGACGACGGCGACCAGGAGGGGCCGCGGGAGTGGGGGCAGGGATCGGTGCGGAACCCCATCGTCCTGAAGCTCAAGATGGACGGCCCGATCGAGGAGCTGAACGGCGCGGCCGGCGCGATGGGCTTCACGGTATCGCTGCCCGATCGGCGGGCGCTGTCGTCGGGCAGCGGTCTCGCCCGCAAGGACAAGCGCATCGCGTCGGTGCGCGTGGTCAACACGGCGCACGGCGCGGAGGTCACCCTGCAGTTCAAGGACGGCGTGCCCGCCTACAAGGCGAAGGCGCGCGGCGATCGCCTGGAGATCTCGCTCGGCCGCGGCGAGTCGAAGAAGGTGGCGTCGAAGTCGAAGCCCGAGAAGAACGAGAAGAACGAGAAGAAGAAGGCCGACGACGCCAAGAAGAAGAGCGATAAGGGGAGCGGCAAGAAGGACAAGGAGCGCTGAGGGGCGCGGGCCGGGCGGAACTAGCCGGGTTGGCGCGCCGCACTCGGCGTGGCATTCTCCTGGGGTGCGGTGGAACGACGAGAAGAGCCGGCGTTTCCAGGCGCTCCGCGCGGCCGAGGCGCGGGGGACGTTGACGGACCCCGAGCGCGCGGAGCTCTCTCGTCTGTTCGAGGATCTCGACGCGGAGGAGGCCGACGCGCTGCGCCCGGCGATGGAACTGGCGGCGGCACGCGCGGAGGACCTCGCGGCGCAGAAGGCACAGCTCGAATCCCAGGCTGACGCGCTGGCGCGCATCGTGGCCGAGCAGGAAGGGCTCCTGGCAGATGCCACCGCCTACCTCCAGAAGCTGCGGGAGAAGAACGCGGCCTTGGCGGAGGACTACCGGCGCCTCATGGGGCACGATCTCGCCCCGGCCCGCTGAGGGCGTGGTCGCGTGGCCGATGAGTTACGCGCGCTGGTCCGGGATGGCTTTCGAGCGCGCTGCGCCTACTGCGGGGGGCACGAGGATGCGGTCGGGGCCACGCTGACGGTCGACCACCATCGCCCGCGCGCGCATGGAGGCACCGATGACGTGGCCAACCTCGTCTACTGTTGTGCCAGGTGCAACGAACACAAAGGTGCCTACTGGCACGAGCAGGATCCTCCTTATGTCCGCTTGCTTCATCCCGGGCGAGATAACCTGACGCAGCACCTGCACGAGAGCGACGACGGACATCTCGTTGGCCTCACCCCCGCAGGCGAGTTCTTCGTCCAGCGCCTGCGACTGAATCGCCCGCAGCTGGTGGCCTATCGGCGCGCACGGCAGGCGGAGTTGACGCTTACGGCGGAGCTCGCGGCGAGCCGCCGGCGCGTCGAAGAGCTGGAGCGCGCAGTGCTCGATCTGCGTGCGGCGCTGGAATTGACCGCGGATGAGATCGAACGCCGGTCGAAGGGGCGCCCCGGGGAGCCCTGAACCGTTCGAGTCCGGGCCCGGCTCCTTCTTCTCCTCCTCAGAGGAAGAAGTGGGCCGTCAGGTTGACGGACCCGCTGCTGGCGTTGCTGCTCTCGCCCATGTACTCGTAGCTCAGGATCGTCCAGCGCCCGGTCATCTCGAACCCGAAGCCTTTCGGACGACCCCACAGAACGCCCAGCTCCAGCATGCCGCCCAGAGCGTCGTCGAACCGAGCATCGGCGCCGCCGAGGACGCCGTCGCCATAGAGGTGCGGGTTGAGCTCCAGGATCCCGCCTGCGGCCACGACGCCGTGCCACGAGCTGTCGATCGCCACCAGGCTTCGGACGGAGGCCATCAATGGGATGCGCTCCAGCTTGATCGAGCCATCGGCGTCGACGAGGGTGCTCTTGTACTTCCACCCGGCGTCCAGCCCGAGACCGAGTCCCACGCGATCCCCGAGCCAGAGAGGCGTCCAGGTCAGTCCACCGGAGAGGGAGACCCCTTCTCCGGCGTGGACGGTGGTCGTGGAGCCGTCCGAGTACGTGAGCTCGGCGAGCTCATCGCCGCCGAAGGCGAGGCCGAGCGAGGCGTGCAGCCCCAGGGTCGAGAGCCATTCCCCGCGGCGCAGCGCCGGGGCGAACTCGTTCGGAGCGGCATCCGCCTCGGGTGCTGCGGAGGGGGCCTCGGCGCGCGCCACGGAAGCCCAACCTAGGATTCCCACCCCCAGCGCCGTGATCAGGATCTTCGAGTTGATGGTCATGGTTCTCGCTCCAATCCGAGCCGTCAGCCGGTGACGACGATCTTGTCGCGCACGCCGACGAGTACGCGTTTGTCCGCGCGGCTCTTCCCGACGTCGTGCAGCCTCTGAACGCCGTCACACTGGCACTCGGTGCGGCGTCAGCCTCGGTGAAGGACACGCGTGCTGGCGTTGTGTGAGCCTTCGAGTGACGAGGCGATAGACAATGGGTTTGTTGTGAAATCTTGTCAACGACGAAGCAGGGAGAGGTCATGGCGTCATGAAGGCATACCCAGCAGGCTTGGGTCGAACTCCCGGGAGCGCTGGCCATGGACGCCGAGCAAGGCTCGGCCGATGGATGCACAGGAGCGTGGCCGCGGGGCCGACCCGCGTATGCCTCTTTCGCGGGATCGGCTGTTGCGGTCGGTGCTTCGCTTCGCCGACGAGGCGGACCTCGACGCCGTGACGATGCGGGCCGTCGGCCAGCGCTTGCACGTCGAGGCCGTGTTCCTCGACAAGCATGTCATTCACAAAGGAGATATCGTCGACGATCTCGTTGAGAGCGAGTGCCCCGAGATACTGTGCCTTCGGCCTGGGGGCGCCGCCGTGGAGCGCAACGGATTGATCCGTTGGGAGGGGGCGCCGCCAGGGGGGGCGGGCAGCTCGGTACTCCCTCCCACACCCCCAGCGCCGACCTCCGCCCCCGCCGCGCTACACGGATCTCCCAGGCCCCACCGGTGGCGGGATCGACCACTCCGCGCTGTCCGACAGCCGGGGCTCCGCCTCCTCCGCCGCGCTCCCGAAGAAGTCCGCGACGTCGTGCCGCCTCGCCTCCGCGTCCGCGCGCCCCAGCTCGATCAGCTTCCGCGTGAACGAGCCGTCGAACAGCAGGTAGCTCGCGAGATCCGCGTCGTTCTCCGCGCCGACGTCCACCAGCGAGAGCAGCCTCCGCATCATCGCCGGGCCGCCCTGCAGCTTGCCCGCCCTCACGTGCTCCGCCGCCAGGCGCCCGAGATCCGCGCTCGGCCGCACCACCAGCGTCTCCACCCGCCGGTACGGCAGCGCCCCGCGCAGCGCCGCGGCCCCGTTGATCGATTGCAGGAAATCCGGGCCAAACGCCTGCTCCCCGTCCTCGATCATGTGGTTCACCCGCGTCAGCACCTCGAAATCGGTCTGGATGTGGTCGAGCAGGAACGCGTTCAGCACCTTGCCGAGCACGAGCGCCATCCCCGGCGGCTTGCCGCTGTCCCCCGCGTCGATGCTCCGCACCTCGCGCGACAGCCCGATCGCCAGGACGTGCGTCGCCCCCAGCCGCAGCGCCGGCGCGATCGGCGTGTTCTGCCGCACGCCCCCGTCCATGTACAGATCGCGGCCGATCCGCACCGGCGGGAACAGGATCGGGATCGCCGCGGACGCGAGCGCGTGCTGCGGGCCTATCAGCGCCCCCCGGATGATCGTCCGCGGCGGCGCCGTCGTCGGCAGCGCCCCGTCCGGGCCCGTCTGCATGAAGATCACCGTGCGGCCCGTCCCGATCTCCGTCGCCGACACGCTCACCGCCGAGAGGTAGCCGTGGCGCAGCGTCCGCGCGATCGCGCGCCACGGGATCTCCCGCTCGACGAGCCGCTGCATCGGCGACACGTCGAACAGGCCCACCCCCTCCGACCCGCCCCCGAACAGCAGCTTCGGCATCGAGATCGCCTGCCGGACCCCGAAGCCGAGCACCGTCTCCAGCTTCAGCTGCGTCCACAGGTTGACGAGGCGCCGCACCCCCAGCGTCGGATCGTCGAGGTGCGCCGCGAGGTAACACGCGTTCACCGCGCCCACCGACGTCCCGCACAGGATGTCGATGCGCGGCGGCGCCCCGCGGAGGCGGGCGAACGCGTCGAGGACGTACGACAGCACGCCGACCTCGTACGCGCCCCGCGCGCCTCCGCCCGAGAGGATCACCGCCACCTTGCGCCGCGGCTTCGCCCCGGTCCTCGCGCCCGTTCCCGTCATGCCATCTCCCCGCGGCGGAGCGGGTCGTGCGCCGCCGCCGGTCCGTCCGCCTCCGCGGCGAGGACCCGCCGCACCACGGTGCGCTCCAGGAACAGCGCCCTGAGCCGCGCGTCGCGGATGTAGCCCGCCACCCTCCTCACGTGCGCCGCCGCGCGGTGGTACGCGTCCGTCGAGCTCGCCGGCGCGCCCTTCTGCAGCGCCTCGCAGCAGAGGTCGCGCACCTCGATGCCGTACTCCGAGCTGCCCGCCTCGACAGCGCCGAGCGCCGTCCGCGCGAGCAGCACCCCGGAGTGGACCTCCCCCGCGTCCACCCGCGACGCCGCCTCGATCGCCGTCGCGTGGGCGTGGTAGCTCATCAGCCCCTGCGACTCGGCGAGCTGCCGCGCCTCGGAGGCGTTCGCGATCGCGCCCTGGATGTCGCCTCGCGCCCTGGCCAGCAGGCCGCGGACGTTGCGCTCGTGGATCATGTCGTAGACGCTGCCGGTCACCGCGATGAGCGCGCCCGCGTCGGCGCAGAGCGTGTGCGCGGCGTCGACGTCGCCCGCCTCGAGGAGGATCCCTGCCGAGCAGAGGAGCGTGTCGGCCCGCGCATCCTGATCGTCATAGCGCTCGTGGGCCTCGCGCGCCCGCTTCATGTACGCCAGGCTCCGCGGTACGTCCCCCAGCTTCGCGTAGGCGTGGCCGATGTTGCTCAACGTTTTGGCGATCTGGAACCGGCCGCCGATCGCGAGATCGATGGAGATCGACGAGAGCCCGACCGCGATCGCGTCCTCGAAGCGCTCGAGCACGAACATCGCCACCGCGAGCGAGTTCTTCGCGCGCGCCTCGCTGCGGCGCGCCCCCACCGCGCGGAACACCGCGATCGCCTCGGCGTAGGCCTCCACCGCCTCCTGCACGCGGCCGACCCGGCGCAGGAGCACCCCCTTCGTGCGCAGCACCTCCGCGCGCGCCCGCGGCGTCAGCCCGCCCGCCTGCGTCACCCGGAGCGCGCGATCCGACGCGCTGATCGCGCCCTGGACGTCGCCGAGCTCGCGCAGCACCTCCGACAGGATCGTGAGCGCCTCGACCTCGAGCGCGGGGCGGCGCGCGATGCGCGCGATCTCGGCCGCGCGCTGCGCCACCGGCAGGCCGCGGGCGAGGTAGCCGTCGTCGAGGTCGAACCGCGCGGTGCGCACGAGGGCGAGCGCCGCCCAGCGGGCGTGGCCGCTCTCCTTCGCGAGCTGGCGCAGCGCCGCGAGGTGCCGCCGCCGGTCGCGGCGGCGGCCGAGGTGGCGGAAGATCGCCTCCAGCGCCTCGTGCGCGATCATCCGCCGCGTGTCGCCGGTCGGCAGGAGCGACAGCGCGCGCTCGTAGTACCGCCGCGACAGCTGCGCCTGGTGCCCCGCGCGCGCGGCCCGCGCTGCGTCGAGGTAGAGCTCCGCCGCCGGCCCGGGCGCCTCGCCCCGCGCGAGGTGCTGCGCCACGATCGCGGCCGAGAGCCCCTGCGAGAGCGGCGTCGTCGAGAGGTGCTCGCCGAGCCGACGGTGCATGCGCACGCGGCTCGCGCCGTCGAGCGCGAGGTAGGCCACGTCGCGCACGAGCGGGTGCCGGAAGTCCACCGCCCCGGCGCGGCGATCGCACAGGCCGCGCGCGCAGAGGCGCGTCACCGCCTCGTCGTCGGCGAGCCGCGTCAGGTTCAGGATGTCGTCCTTGAGCAGCGGCCCCCCCGCGACCGCCAGCCAGTTCACGACGTCGTGCTCCGCCGGCGGCAGCTCGCGCAGGCGGTCGCCGATGAGCTGCTCCAGCGTCGAGGGCAGCGGCTCGCCGCGATCCCCCGTCCGGTCGTGGCGCACGAGCTCGTGCCGCCCGCCCGGGTGCTCGACGATCTCCAGCGTGCCCCGCTCGAGGAGCGCGTCGATCATCTCGAGCAGGAAGAACGGGTTGCCCGCGACGCGCGGCACGAGCTCGCCGCAGACGGCCGCCACCCCGTCGCGCACGCCGAGGCGGGCCTCGACGAGGCGCATCTGCTCCTCCGCGCTGAGCCCGCGGAGCTCGATCCGCACGAGCCCCTCGATGAACGGGGTCACGCGCTCCTCGGGGCGCGTGAGGAGCAGCACCAGCACCGGGAGCCGCTCCGCGCGCTGCTTCAGGAGCTCCGAGAGCAGCTCCAGGCTCGGCCGGTCGGCCCACTGGAGGCCGTCGATGACGACGACGAGCGGCTGGTGGCGCGCCAGCGAGCCGAGCAGGTACTTCACGCCCCGCACCACCACGTCGCGGCCGTAGGCGGCCGCTTCCTCCTCGGGGTGCTCGAGCTGCTTGCCGGTGACGAGCTCGGCGAGCCGCGTGACGATGCGCGCGCCGAGCGGCGAGCGGGCGATGGGCCCGAGCAGGGCGCGGATCACGTGGGAGGCGTCGTCGATCGCGTGGTCGAGCCCCATCCCGGTGACGTCGCGGAGCACGTCGCAGACCGTGGCGAGCGGCAGCTCGCTCTTCACGGGCGAGCACTCGACGTGGAGCACGCGCGCGTCGCCCGGGAGCTCCGAGAGGAACGTGGAGATGAGCGCGCTCTTGCCGATGCCCATCTCGCCGACGATGACGCGCGCCACGGATTGCCCGCGGAGCGCGCCGACAGGCGGGCTCGAGGGCCTGCTCGAGATGCTCGGGGGCCTGCTCTGCCGGCTCCCCGGCGGCTCGCTCTCGCCGAAGCGCGCGGGCGGCTCGACGTTGCCCTTCACGGGCGGCGAGATCGCCCGGTGGTAGGCCGCGTGCAGATCGGCCCGCTCCGCGTCGCGCCCCACGAGGTCGTTCGGCGAGAGCGCGATCTCCGCCATCCGCTCCTCGCGCGTGAGCGGCCGCTGCAGCGCGTAGAGCCGCATCTGGTGCGGGACCGGGTAGCCGCGGGCGTCGTCGAGGTCGAGCGAGGGCGCGTCGCCCCAGCGGAAGTCGCGGCGGACGAGGCGGTAGACGCCGCCCGCGACCCAGGTCTTGCCGAACGGGGTGCGGCTGCCGAGGCGCTCGGCCAGGAAGTTCGCGGGCTCCTTGAGCGCGTGGTTGATGAGGTGCCCCTGCTCGTCGCGCTCGCCGTACGCGATGCCGCGGACGATGCCGATCGCGGCGCGGAGCTCGACGGGCAGGTCCTCCGACGCGCCCGCGAGCGCCTCGTGCACGTCGACCGCCAGCGAGGCCGCGTCGGCCGCGGCGCGCGACGGGTTCGCGAGCAGCCCGACCACCGCGCGCGCGCTCGCGTGCGACTCCCACGACCAGATCGCCCCGTGCTTGAAGGCGATCGCGTCGAGGGTCGTGCGGATCGAGCGCCCGCTGCGCTTGCCGGCGAGCCGGCCCTGCGCCCCGAGCAGCGCGTCGACGCCCTCGATGCGCAGCGTGACCACGGCGACGTGGCGCACCTCGCGCACGGCGCGCGGCGCGCCCGTGCCCTCGGGGTCGCCGCCCGTGCGCGCGGCCGGCACCGCCGCGAGCGTCTGCGGCTGCGCCACGGAGCCGTCGTCGGCGGGCTGCTCCTCCGCGCCCTCCGCGCCTTCCACGCGCCGCGCGGCGCCCTCGCGCGCCTCCTCCGCGCGGTCGCGGCCGAGCAGGTGGGCCACGGTCTGCTCGACCGAGGCGTTGTCGACGAGCTCCTGCCGCGCGAGCAGCGCCCGCGCGACCGCCCCGGCCAGGTCGCGCGCGGTCTGGAAGCGGGCCTCGGGCTCGCGCTCCATGGCGCGCATCACGATCGCCTCGAGCTCCGCGGGGATGTCGCGCGCGTGCGACGACGGGGGGTCAAACCGGCCCTCCTTCACGGCCTGGAGCAGCGCCTCGTCGTCGAGCTTGCCGTACGGCGAGCGCATGGCGAGCAGCTCGTAGAGCACGACGCCGAGGGCGTAGATGTCGCTGCGCCGGTCGACGCGCTCGCCGCGCGCCTGCTCGGGCGACATGTACCCGAACTTGCCCTTCAGCACGCCGGGCTCCTCGCGGAAGAGGTTGGCGCTGGCGATGCCGAAGTCGGCGATCTTCACGACGCCCTCGAGCGAGAGCAGGATGTTCTGCGGCGAGACGTCGCGGTGGACGATGGCGAGCGGCATGCCGCCCTCGTCCTTGCGCTCGTGGGCGTAGTGGAGCCCCTTCGCCGCCTCGGAGACGATGAACGCCGACACGAGCGGCGGGATCCGCGACTCCTTCTGCTGGGCGGCCCGCATCAGCTTGCCGAGGTCGAAGCCCTCGACGTACTCCATCGAGAGGAGCAGCCCGTCCTCGCCGTGGTCGGAGAACTCGTAGACCTGGACGATGTTCGGGTGGTTCAGGCGCGTGGCGAGGTGGGCCTCCTCGACGAACATCGCGCGGAAGCGCCGCGAGGCCCCGTGCGCGGGGAGGATGCGCTTGACGACGAGGAGCTTGTACGTCCCCTCGGCGCCCCGCTTCTTGGCGAGGAAGACCTCCGCCATGCCGCCAGCGCCGAGGCGGCGCTGGATCTCTAGGTCGGCGAGCTGGGACGGGTGCTTGGCCATGCAGCGAAGCGGCGCGCGGGCGCCCTGGCTGGGAGGCGCCGAGCGCGGTGAATCGGGTGACCGGTGATGAACGAGGTCCGCGCTCGGTTCCCCCGATCCATGGGAGGACTACGGGTTGACCCGCATGGTAGCGTCCCGCCCGCGTCTCCGGGGAGACAACCAGGGTGGAAAGGCGAATCTTTCTGGGCGGCTCGGGGATCCCCGCGGGGGGTGAGCCTGCCCGCGCGCCCCACATCCGCGATGGCGGCGCCAGACCCTCGCTCTGACGCTTCGCTTGCAAGGCGCCCTCCCACGGCGCCCGACACCTGGCCGGTGCTGCGCCAGCAACAACAAAGCTGTTGCCGAAGTACAGGCCGTCTGTTAAAACGGATGCCGCGTCTGTGATGAGAGACGCCGGGCGTCCGACCCCGGCCGCTGGCCGTTGGCCCCTTGGGCCGAGAGGCGGTGGGGTCGTCGTGTGCGCGCCCGAAACCTTGAGGGCTTGTAATGGACATTCGCGTGACAGAGGCGGACGTCGTCGTCGTGGGCGGCGGCAGCGCAGGCTCCACTGCAGCGGTGGAGGCGCAGCAGCGATTGCCCCGGGGGAGGGTCGTCCTCCTCGAGAAGGCGCATATCAAGCGGAGCGGCGCCATCGCGATAGGCATGGATGGGCTGAACAACGCCATCATCCCGGGGCACGCGACGCCGGAGCAGTACGTGAAGGAGATCACGGTGGCCAACGACGGCATCGTGAACCAGCGCGCCGTCTATGAATATGCGCGCAACAGCTTCGCGATGATCCAGGAGCTCGATTCCTGGGGCGTGAAGTTCCAGAAGACGCGATCGGGCGATTTCGACGTCAAGAAGGTCCACCATAACGGGAGCTACGTCCTCCCGATGCCCGAGGGCTACGATCTCAAGAAGATCCTGACGCGCATGGTCAAGCGCGCCGGCGTGAAGGTCGTCAACCGCGTGATGGCGACGCGGATCCTCGTGACCGACGGCCACGTCGCCGGGGTGATCGGCTTCGACACCCGGGAAGGACAACTCGAGATCATCAAGGCGAGGGCGGTCATCCTGTGCTGCGGCGCCTCGGGGCGGCTCGGGCTGCCGGCGTCGGGCTATCTCCACGGGACGTACGAGAACCCGTCGAACGCGGGAGACGGCTACTCGATGGCGTACCACGCGGGCGCCGAGCTCTCGGGCATCGAGTGCTTCCAGGTGAACCCGCTCATCAAGGACTACAACGGTCCGGCGTGCGCGTACGTGACAGGCCCGCTCGGCGGGCACACGGTCAACGCGCGGGGGCACCGCTTCATCGAGAGCGATTACTGGAGCGGGCAGATGATGCTCGAGTTCTACCGGGAGCTCCACTCCGCGAACGGCCCCGTGTACCTGCAGCTCACCCACCTCGCCCCGGAGACGATCACCGAGGTCGAGCGGGTCCTGCACCAGACGGAGCGCCCGAGCCGCGGGCGCTTCCACGAGGGGAGGGGGCACAGCTACGCGAACGATCTCGTCGAGATGCACATCTCCGAGATCGGCCTGTGCAGCGGGCACAGCGCGTCGGGGGTCTGGGTCAACGAGAAGGGCGAGACCACGGTGCCCGGGCTCTACGCCGCGGGCGACATGGCGTGCGTGCCGCACAACTACCTGCTCGGCGCGCTCACCTACGGGAAGATCTGCGCCCAGAGCGCGCTCGATTACCTCACGCGCGCGCCCGCTGTCGAGCCGCTCGCCGCCGCGGTCGACGCCGAGCGGGAGCGCATCCTCGCCCCCCTGTCGCGGCGGAGCGGGGTGCCTCCGCACCAGTACGAGTACAAGGTGCGGCGCCTGGTGAACGATTATCTCCAGCCGCCCAAGACGGGGAACAAGATGGCGCTCGGGCTCGAGTACTTCCTGCGGGCGAAGGAGGAGCTCGAGGAGGTCACCGCGGAGAGCCCCCACGAGCTCATGCGGGTGATGGAGTGCCATTTCATCCGCGACTGCGCGGAGATGGCGGCGCGCGCGTCGCTGTACCGGACCGAGAGCCGCTGGGGCCTCTACCACTACCGGCTCGATTACCCCGAGATGGACGACCGCAGCTGGTTCACGCACGTGCAGCTGAAGAAGGACGAGCGCGGCGAGATGGTCGCCTTCAAGAGGCCGGTGGAGCCCTATCTCTTCCCGATCGACGACGGCGAGCGCAATGCCTACCACCGGCTGCGCATCCCGGCCGAGGAGCAGCGCGCGTCGGCCTGACGAGCGCGCGAGAACGCGAGAACACGAGGTCAATCAAGCGATGGGTCACCTGCTCAACCGCGAATCCGTCAAGGCGCAGAGCGCCAGGTCCGTGGGCCACGCCGAGGCCGCCGTGCGGCTCGATCTGCCTGTCGTCATCGACGAGGCGTCGTGCATCAAGGGCTGCCGCATCTGCATCGACTCGTGCCCGGTCGATTGCCTCGCGATCGATCCCGAGACGAAGAAGGCCCGCATGGCCTACGACGAGTGCTGGTATTGCCTCGCGTGCGAGATCGATTGCCCCAAAGAGGCCATCACCGTGAAGATCCCGTTTCTCATCCGATAGCGACACCACGGCGGAGACGACATGACACAGCCTTCGCTCGCGCGGGATCTCGAGGGCATCCTCGGGGATCCCGACCCCGGCGCGCGCCAGCTCGCGCTGACGCAGATAGAGGATCTCTCGGATCCGGAGATCATCCACCCCCTGATCGCGGCCGTCCGCGACGAGGATCCGACGGTGCGGGCGCTCGCGCTCGGGCACCTCGAGGATCTCGGCGACGCCCGCGCGGTGCCCGCCGTCCTCGGGGCGCTCGACGACGAGGACGCCCGCGTGAGGGAGGCGGCCGCCACGGCGCTCCGCGAGATCCGCGGGGCAGACGCCGCCACGCACCTCATCGAGGCGCTGGGGCACACGAGCCCGTTCGTCCGCACGTCGGTGATCGTTGCGCTCCGCGAGATCCGCGACCCGAGGGCGCTCGTGCCCCTCGAAGGGGCGCTCGGCGACCCGGATCCCGAGGTGCGTCGCGAGGCGGTCCTCTCCCTGGCCTACCTGCGGCGGCCCGAGTCGGCGCCGGCGCTCCGCCCGAGCCTGCGCGATCCCGACGCGCGGGTGCGGCAGGTCGCGATCGGCGCGCTCGAGTCGCTCGGCGCGCCGGGACTCGTCCAGGACCTCGTGGGGCTGCTCTCCGATCCGGACTGGCGGGTGCGGGTCGAGGCCGCCATCGTGCTCGGCCGCTCGGCGCACGGCCTCGCGGCGCCGCACCTCCGGAGCGCGCTCGACGACGGCGCCTGGCAGGTCCGGAAGGAGGCGGCGCTCGCGCTCGGGCGGCTCCGGGCCGCCTCGGCCACGGAGGACCTCGTCGGGCTGCTCGGGAGCGATCTCGCGGATCTGCGCAAGGCGGCCGCGCAGGCGCTCGGCGAGATCGAGGCGGCGGCCGCGGAGGCGCCGCTCCGCCGGCTGCTCGGCGACGCCGACGTCGAGGTGCGGAAGGCGGCCGGCCGCGCGCTCGAGGCCATCCGGACGGGGATCGGACGCGGCAACGAACGACATGAGACCTTTGCGAGGGATTGAACCGATGACCAGGGCACTTCGCGCGCTCGTCTTCCTCACGTTGCTCGCTGCGGTCGTCGCCGGGCTGTCGTGCAAGCCGGAGGCGAAGCAGACGATCCGGATCGCGATCGGGACGCAGGACACGACGATCAATTGCGCCACAGGCGGGCTGCTCATCCGGGAGCTCAAGCTGCTCGAGAAGCACCTGCCGAGGGACGGCAAGTACAAGGACGTCACCTACGAGATCGAGTGGAAGGACTTCACCTCGGGGCCGCCGCTGACGATCGAGATGGTGGCCGAGAAGCTCGATATCGGCGCGATGGCCGACTTCCCCGGCGTGCTGAACGGCGTGGCGTTCCAGAAGCAGGGGAACCGCAGCCGCTTCATCGCCACGCTCTCCGGCAGCGCGCTGGGGAGCGGCAACGGGATCGTCGTGCCGAGCGACTCCCCGGCTCAGGGCCTGAAGGACCTCAAGGGCAAGCAGATCTCGGTGCCGTTCGGGTCGTCGGCCCACGGCATGCTGCTCCGGGCGATCCGCGATCTCGGCTGGGACCCGGACAAGGACGTGACGCTCGTCTCGCAGTCGCCGGAGGTGGGCGGCTCGTCGCTCAAGGCGAACAAGATCGACGCGCACGCGGATTTCGTCCCGTTCGCTGAGCTCTTCCCCTTCCGCGGCTTCGCCCGGAAGATCTACGACGGCTCCGGCGTGAAGGTGCCGACGGCGCACGGCGTGCTGGTGCGCGAGGCGTACGCGGAGGAATACCCGGAGATCGTCGTGGCCTTCCTCAAGGCGGCGCTCGAGGCCGACCGCCTGTTCGCGGAGGAGCCCGAGAAGTACAGCGAGCTCATCGAGAAGGTGACGGGGGTGGACGCCGAGGTCGCCTACATGTTCCACGGCCCGCTCGGCATCCAGACGCGGGACTTCACGATCAAGCCCGAGGTCCGCCGCGCCCTCCAGGTGGCGGTCGACACGCTCACGCTGCTGAAGCGCACGGACACGACCCTCGATGTCGGCGCGTTCGTGGACGACCGGTACATCCGGCGCGCGGCGGCGGAGCTCGGGCTCGACTACGAGGCGCGGCTCGCGAGCTACGCGAAGCTCCCGCTGTCCGGGAAGGACGCCCTGTCCGGGGAGCCGATCGCCGAGCCGACGCTCGTCGCGCAGATCTGGGTCGCGGGCGAGCCGAAGGTGCGCGCGTACGCCAGCCCGGGCACGGCGCTCGCCGCGCTCGGGCAGCTGACGATCGAGGGCAAGGAGATCCGCGCGGTGTTCGTGCACGATCGCGCGAGCGGGGTGAAGCTCCTGGCCGATCGCGCGTGGTACGCGAGGCGCCCGGACGGCGGCCTGTCGGCGTTCCTGGCGAAGGAGGACGCGGAGCGGTGGGCCGCGGAGAACGGCGCGGCGGTCGTCGACCTCGCGACCCTGCGGGCCGAGCGCGCGAAGCTCACGGCGGCGGCGCCATGACGATGATCTCCGAGCGCAGCGCGCCGGCCGGGGCGGAGCTCGCCGGCGGCGCGGCCTTCGCGCCCGCCCCGGCGAGCGCGGCGTTCGCGCCCGCCCCGGCGAGCGCGGCCTTCACGCCCGCAGCGGCGAGCGCGGCCCGGCGGGGCGCCCCGCCCCCTGCGCCGGGCCGCGCGCCCCGCGACGGGCGCCCGCGCCGCGACCTACGCCGTGCCTTCCTGCGCGCCCTGTCCGTGGCGGCGTGCGTCGGCCTCTGGCAGTGGGCGTCGATGACCCGCGCGGATCTCGGCGTCGTCACGTTCCTCAACGTGCCCGCGCCGACCGACGTCCTCGGCGCGGCGCGGGAGCTCTTCGCCTCGCCGAAGCTCTGGCAGCACCTCGGGAACAGCGTGTTCCGCGTCCTCGCGGGGTTCGCCGCCGCGGGCGTCACGGGGGTCGTGCTCGGGCTCCTCATCGGCAGGTCGCGGCTCGCCGAGGACACCCTGCTGCCGCCGCTCGAGATCCTGCGCCCCATCCCCGGCGTCGCCTGGCTCCCGCTCGCGATCCTGATGTTCCCGTCGGCCGAGCTGAGCATGATCTTCATCACGACCATGGGGGCGCTGTTCCCGATCCTGATCGCGACGATCCACGGCGTGGGCGCGCTCGATCCGCGGCTCATCGCGAGCTCCCGCAGCCTGGGCGCGCGCCCGCTCCGCCTGTTCCTCGAGGTGGTCCTGCCGGGCGCGCTGCCGAGCATCGTCACGGGGATGAGCATCGGCATGGGGACGTCCTGGTTCTGCCTCGTGACCGCCGAGATGATCGGGGGGCAGTACGGCATCGGCTACTTCACCTGGGAGTCGTACAATTTGCAGCGCTACCCGGACATCGTCCTCGGCATGCTGCTCATCGGCCTGCTCGGGATGCTCAGCAGCGCGCTCGTCCTGCGGGTCGGCGCGTGGCTCACCCCGTGGCAAGAGCCCCAGGAGAAGGGCCGATGACGCTCGACGCGAACCGCGCGGCGCGCCGGGAGAGCCCGGGGGGCGCCGTGGAAATCCGCGGCCTGTCCGTGGCCCTCGGGACGGGCGCCCGACGCGTCGAGGCGGTGCGCGACCTCGACCTCCGCGTCGAGGGCGGCGAGCTCGTGAGCCTGCTCGGCCCGTCCGGGTGCGGGAAGTCGACGATCCTGAACGCGGTCGCCGGGTACGTGGCGCCGGAGCGCGGCAGCATCGTCGTCGGCGGCGAGCGGGTCGAGGGGCCGGGGCCGGCGCGCGGCATGGTCTTCCAGCAGAGCTCCCTGCTCCCCTGGAAGACGGTGCTGAACAACGTCGGCTTCGGCCTCAAGGTGCGCGGCGTCCCCGAGCGCGAGCGCAGGGAGGCGTCCCGGCGCCTGCTCTCGCTTGTCGGGCTGTCGGGGTTCGAGGACGCCTACCCGGCGCAGCTCTCCGGCGGCATGCAGCAGCGCGTGGAGATCGCGCGCGTGCTGATCACGGAGCCGCGCGTCGTGCTGATGGACGAGCCGTTCAGCGCGCTGGACGCCCAGACCAGGCTCTCGATGCAGGAGCTCTTGCTCGACGTCTTCCGCCAGGTGCGCACGACGGTGCTGTTCGTCACGCACGACATCGACGAGGCCATCTTCCTGTCCGACCGCATCGCCCTCATGACCCGCCGCCCCTGCCGCGTCGGCGCGGAGATCGCGGTGCCGTTCGGGAGGCCGAGGACCGCGGCGATCGTGGGCTCCGGCGAGTTCGCGGCGATCAAGCGGCGGTGCCTCGAGGCCCTCCGCGACGAGCGCGCCGCCGTCGCGCACCGCCACGACCTGGAGGCCGAGACAAGCGCGTGAGGCGCGGGCCGGCGCGCCGTGCCAGGGCCGCGGGGGCGCGGCGCCTCGGGTCCGGCGGCTCCGGTCCTCTCGTACGCGCTTGATGTCCCGGGCGTTCCTCCTTACTACCGAGCCGAGAGGAGTGTTCCCGATGCTCAAGAGATTCCTGCGGGTGACTGACGTGCCGTTCTCGGCCTCGGTCGGGCTGCTCGCGCTGCGCGTCGTTATCGGCGTCGCGTTCATGTTTCACGGTTGGGGGAAGATCCAGGCCCCCTTCAGCTGGATGGGGCCCACCGCGCCCGTTCCGGGGTTCTTGCAAGGGCTGGCCGCGCTCGCGGAGTTCGGGGGTGGCCTTGCCTGGATCCTCGGCCTCCTGACGCCGCTCGCGTCGCTGGGCCTCGCCGCCACCATGGCCGTCGCGGTCGCGGTTCACGTCGGAAACGGCGATCCGTTCGTCGCGATGGGCGGACCCTCCTACGAGGCAGCGGCGGTGTACCTCGGCATCTCGGTTGCGCTCCTCCTCGTCGGGCCGGGGAGGCTCTCCGTCGACGCGGCGGTCTTCGGGACGAAGCGCTGAGCTCTCGCGCGCGCCCTCGCGCGGTCCGCGCGCCCTCGCGCGGTCCGCGCGAGGGCGTCGCCGCTCGCTCTCGCGCGGCCGATCGGAGCCGCGCTGCCCTGCTGCGTCCGGCCGGGCGGAGGATGTCGGCACGCGCTGGAGCGCCCTGATCCATCTGGGTTGGACAGCGCGTGCGCCGACCCATGTGCGCGCTTGAATTGCGCCTGTGAAGCCGCGCCGTCCCGACACTATGCTCCGGTCGGGAGGACCCGATGAGAGACGCCGAGGCGATGGCGCCTTCGAGCAGCGCGCGGCGCGGAGTCGTCATCGCAGCGACCTGTTCGTTCGCCGTTGGGTGCGTGACGCTGCTCGGCTGGTGGATCGGGGCGACCGCCCTCGTCGCCATCGCGGACGGCCTGCCGCGCATGATGCCCAACACCGCCGTCGCCCTCGTCCTGGCGGGGGTGTCGCTCTGGGCGCTCGGCGCGCGGGAGTGTCCGGCGCGTTTACGCCGGCTGGGACATGCGTGCGCCGCCGTCATTCTCGCGCTCGGCCTCGTGGTCCTCGCGCAGTACATCTTCGCCTCGGATCTCGGCATCGATCGCGTGCTGTTCGCGGGGAGCGTGGATTTCCCGAGCAAGTTCCCGGGCAGGCCCCCGCCGAACGCCGCGCTCTGCTGCGTCCTGATCGGCCTTTCGCTCCTCTCGCTGCGCGTGAAGACGCGGCGAGCGTGCCTGTTCTCGGAATGGAGCGCGCTCCTGGCCGCGGCGCTCGCGCTGACGGCGCTGACCGGCTACGTGTTCGGCGTCGGCTACTTCTATGGGCTGCCGCCGCTCTTTCCGTTCACGGGCATGGCGCTCCACGCGGCGATCGCGTTCCTCGCTCTCTGCGCCGGGCTCCTCATGGCGCGGCCCGATTGCACGACGTTCGCCACGCTGACGGCCAGCCGGTCCGGAGGCATCCTGCTGCGGCGCTTCCTGCCCTACGTCGTCCTCGTTCCGCTCGTGATCGGCCGCCTCTTCCTGTTCGGCGCGGATCGCGGGGCATACCCCATCACGGCGTCGTTATCGCTCGCCTCCGCCATCACGACGCTCCTGCTCGGGGCCATGCTCTGGGTCAGCGCGGCGCGCATGAACCTCCTCGACGAGGCGCGGCAGCGCGCCGAGGAGGCGCGCGCCTTCCTCGCCACCGTCGCGCAGGCCTCGGACGACGCCGTGATCGGCACCTCGCTCGACGGGACCATCCTGACCTGGAACCCGGCGGCGGAGCGCCTTTACGGCTACTGCATCTGCGAGGCGATCGGGAAGAAGCTGCCCCTCCTGTGCCTGCCCGAGCGCGCCGCCGAGGCAGAGGCCGTCCTCGCGCGCCTGCGCCGCGGCGAGCGCGTCGAGCGCTTCGAGGCCGTGAGCCGGACCAAGGACGGGAAGAGCATCGACATCGAGGTCACGGTGTCGTCGATCGTGGACGCGTCGGGGCGCGTCACCGGCGTCTCGACGATCTGCCGCGACATCGGGCGCCGCAAGGCGATGGAGGCCGAGGTCTCGCGCGCGCACGAGGCGGAGCGGCGCATCCGCTCGCAGCTCGAGGCGGTCATCGAGCAGCTGCCTGAAGCGGCGGTCCTTGTCGACACCAAGGGGCGGCTCATCAGCTGCAACAAACTAGCGCTCCAGTACGCGTCGGGCGCCGGGGACGATCCCGATCCCTGGGGCAACCGGCTGTGTTTCGAGCACAGGACGCCGGCGGGAGAGCCCCTCGCCTGGGACGAGCGCCCGCTGTTCCGGGCCCTTCAGCGCGGGGAGGGCGTGACGGGCGCCGAAGGGCTCTTGCGGCGCGCCGACCGGGGCCTCGTCCCGGTGCTGGTCAACGCGGCTCAAGTGCGCTCGAACGACGGTGAGCTCCAGGGCGCCGTCGCCGTCTTTCATGACATCTCGGCGTTCAAGGAGCTGGAGCGGCAGCGCCAGGAGTGGATCGGCGTCATCGCTCACGATCTCCGCCAGCCCATCCAGGTCATCGCGACCGCGAGCCGGCTCCTGGGTCGCGCGGCCGGCGAGCGGCCCGTCGCGGACTGCCAAAAACAGCTCGACAGGATCACCTCGTCCATCGAGCGGCTGCGCCGCATGATCGACGACCTCCTCGACGCGTCGCGGATCGAGGCGCGGCAGCTCACGCTGGATCGTTCGCCGGTCAATCTGCGCGCCCAGCTCGGCGAGATCCTCGAGAAGTCGGCCGAGGTGACCGCGGGTCACGCCCTGCGCCTGGAGGTGAAGGGCGATGTGCCCGCCGTCCTGGCGGACCCAGGGCGGCTCGAGCAGATCGTCACCAACCTGCTCTCCAACGCGGCCAAGTACGGTCGGCCGGAGGGCGACATCGCGGTCGCGGTCGACGCCGGGCCGGGCAGCGCGCACGTCGCGGTGACCAACTGGGGCGGCGGTATCCCGGAGGCGTCGCTCCCGTACCTGTTCAAGCGCTTCTGGCGCGCGCCCGACGCCGCTCCGCGCAGCGTCCGCGGCGTCGGTCTCGGCCTCTACATCACGAAGGGCCTCGTGGAGGCCCACGGGGGCAGCATCTCCGTCGAGAGCAGCCCCGGCGGCGCGACGACATTCCGCTTCTCGCTGCCGTTCGCGCCCGATACCGCGCGAGCCGTCGGGGCGTAGCGCGCAGACAGCCCCTCTCTACCCCTCTCTGCCCCTCGCTCCTGGTTCCTGCTCCACCGGCGACCCCATCCCGAGAAGCGGGCTTTCAGGCGAGCTCGTCAATTGCCATCGGCGAGCTCGTCGATGGGTCGTCCCAATCCTCCCAAGATCGCAGAGACGTTTATCCCGTCGCTGTCCGTTCTCCGTAGTCCGTTTTGCGGTGCTGCCATCCTTTCGCAGGTTTCTACGGCTCAGATCGTCAGAATGATTGCAGAAGGAACTTCCTGAGGTTCGTATCCTTGCTACACCTGAGATCCGCTCCGGCCCGACGCCGGAGCAGTAAGGTGGCGCAGCAGTGAATTCCTGGTTCTTGCAGGTGAGTAAGCGGCTGGGGCCCGCGGGGCGCCGGCTTTGGGTGCTTGGGTTCATGGGGGTGGTGCTTGCGGTCACGCTCGGGCTCGCCCTGCGCGCGGCGGGCGAGTCGTCGACGCAGCGTACGGCGACGTACACCGAGCTCCTCCAGATCGCGCAGGCGGGGCAGGCGACCGCGGTCGAGGTGAGCGGGGATCGCTTCCTCGTGCGTCAGGCGGGCGGCGCCGCGGTGACGGCCGTCGTCGACGAGCCGACGCTCCGGCAGGAGCTGGTCTCCCGGTTCGCGGGCGCCGGCGCCTCTGTCGACTTCGCCTCCCGGGAGGATCCGTCGCGCGCCGCGTCCGCGGTGCTCCCGGTGGTCGTGCTGGCCGCGGTCGGCTTCGCGCTCTTCACGGTGAGCCGGCGGCGCAGCCCGAAGGTCTTCTCCGACGTGAAGGCCGGGGCGGCGCGGGCGGCGGTGCGCTTCGCCGACGTCGCGGGGATGCACGAGGTCAAGCAGGAGCTCGCCGAGACGGTCGAGTTCCTGAAGAGCCCCGATCGCTTCGCGCGCCTCGGCGGCCGCCCGCCGCGCGGCGTGCTGCTGACGGGCGAGCCCGGGACCGGCAAGACGCTGCTCGCGCGCGCCGTCGCGTGCGAGGCGGGCGTGCGGTTCCTCTCGGCGTCGGGGTCGAGCTTCCAGGAGATGTTCGTCGGCGTGGGCGCCTCCCGCGTCCGCGCGCTCTTCGCCGAGGCGCGCAAGTCCGCGCCGTGCATCGTCTTCATCGACGAGATCGACGCCGTGGGGCGGGCTCGCGCGAAGGGGCACGGCGACTCCGCCTCCGCGGAGCACGACCAGACCTTGAACCAGCTGCTCGTCGAGATGGACGGGTTCGACCACGAGACCGGCATCGTGGTCATCGCGTCGACCAACCGCGCCGACATGCTCGACCCGGCGCTGCTCCGGCCGGGGCGCTTCGACCGCAAGGTCACCGTGCCGCTCCCGGACGTGCGCGGCCGCGAGGAGATCCTCAACGTCCACGCCGGGCCGATCCCGCTCCAGGGGGAGGTCGATCTCAGCTACATCGCCCGCGGCACGCCGGGCTTCTCGGGCGCCGACCTGGCCAACCTCCTGAACGAGGCGGCCATCCTCGCGGCCCGCGAGGGCGCCGACGCCGTGGACCCGACGCACATCGACCGCGCGCGCGACCGGGTGCTCATGGGGCTCGAGCGCAAGGGGGTGCTCGTCGACGAGGACGAGCGTTATGCGACCGCCGTCCACGAGGCCGGGCACGTCGCGGTCGGGCTGCTCGCGCCGAGCTGCGATCCCGTGCACAAGGTGTCGATCCTGCCGCGGGGCCGCGCGCTCGGCGTGACCCAGGCGCTGCCCGAGAAGGATCGGCTGATGTACCGGAAAGAGTACCTCGAGGATCAGATCTGCATGCTGATGGGCGGCCGCGCCGCCGAGATGGTCGTCCTCGGGACGATGACGGCGGGCGCCTCGGACGACATCCAGCGCGCCTCGACGATCGCGTGGAAGATGGTCGCGGAGCTCGGCATGAGCCACCTCGGCCCCATCTGCGTCGGCGACGGGCACCCCTCGCGGAGCCCGGCCCTGCTCGACCGGGTCGACGAGACGGCGCGGGCGCTCACGGAAGCGCAGCTCTCGCGCGCCATCGAGATCGTGAGGTCCCGGCGCGGCGAGATCGAGGCGCTCGTCAGGGCGCTCCTCGAGAAGGAGACGCTCGGCATGGACGAGATACAGGCCTGTTTCCCGGCCGATCGCAGGCCGCGCCCCGAAGGCCAGGCCGCCTGACCGGCGGAGGCTCGAGGACGCCGGAAAGGGAAGTCCTTTCAGGCGTCCTCGGCGGCAGGCCGCCCGCTCGCCGCGCGCGTCCGGCGCTCTCCGCTCTCCCCTCTCGCCCGCCGGACTCGACTCTTCCCCCTGCAGCCCAGCCGTCTCCTCTCGTCTCCGACGCTCCCGCGCGTGTGGCTGGCGTGTGAAGAGCCTGTTGTCCGAGATACGTTGTGCTCGGAAAGCTCGCTTCCCGGCCGCGCGCGCCGGATCCGATCCCGGCGCGGGGCTTTGAGCCGCGGCGCGTCGCGCCTTCCTTTCCGTCCGGAGAGGTCAAATCTCCCCTTGCGATTGCCGGGCAAGCTGGTGAAGTGTGGCCACTTGCATGCATGGATTCTGTTTCGTTCGCGTGTCTCTCGACAGGGCACCCTCTCCGTGTTCGCCGATGGCCAGGCCTCTCACGGGCCGCTCCCTGAGCCCGGCGCGGCCGTCGCGGGCTCTCCTGCCCCGCGTCGGTTCGGAGGCGTGCGGTGCCTGAGCCTCGGATACTGATCCTGTCGAACAGAGATCCGGAGGAAGTCGTCGACGAGCCGCCACTCGCGCAGCGGGTGGGGAGCGGGCGGCTCCGGCTCGGTCGCGAGGACGGCAGCGCGGTGGTCGCGGAGAGCGTGCTCGCGGCCCTCGCCGCGGCCCCGGGCGTGCGCGTGGCGCACCGGCCTGTGCTCCGGCCGAGCGAGGTGCTCGCGGCCATCGGCGACCATCGCCCGGACGTGATCTTCAACCTGTGCGAGGCGCTCGACGGCGACAGCCGCCACGAGGTCATGTGCGCGTGGCTGCTCGCGGGGCTCGATCTCCGCTTCACGGGCAGCGATCACGTCGCGCTCCGGAGCTGCCTGCACAAGGCCGAGGCGAACCGGATCCTCGCGCGCGCCGGCGTGCGCGTGCCGGCGACGGTGCGGGTCGAAGGCCCGGATCGCATCCCGGAGGTCGCGTTCCCGGTCATCGTCAAGCCGGAGCGCGAGGACGGCTCGATGGGCATCGATCGTGGCTCGGTCGTCCACGATCGCAGGGCGCTCCGCGACCAGGTCGCCGCGGTCGTCGCGCAGTGCCGCCAGCCGGTGGTGGTGCAGCGTTACGTGCACGGGCGGGAGATCTCGGTCTCGCTGCTCGGGTGGCCGACGCCGCGCGTGCTGCCGCCCGGCGAGATCACGTTTCAGGGCTTGCCAGAGGGGCACCCGCACGTGGTCACGTACGAGTCGAAGTGGCGCCCGGAGACCGCCGCGTCGATCGGGACGCCCTCCTCGGCGGCGGTGCTGCGGCCGCTCGATCTGCGCCGGGTCGTCGCCGTGGGCCGCCGCGCGTTCGAGGTGCTCGGGCTGCGCGACTACGGCCGCGTCGACGTGCGGCTCGACGAGCGCGGCACGCCGCACGTCATCGACGTCAACCCGAACTGCGATCTCTCGCCGGACGCCGGCTTCGCGCGGGCGGCGGCGCGCGCCGGCCTGTCGTACGCCGACGTCGTCTGGGAGATCCTCCGCGCGGCGCTCGCCCGCGGCGCGCGCCACGACGACCTGCTCCGCGCGCGGGGCCGCGCGCCGGCGCGCGGCCGCGCCGCGGCGCGCTCCGCTGCCCGCGGCGCCCTCGCCGCCGCGCCCGAGGCGCCGTGATCACCCAGCGCGGCCTCCGCGCGGAAGATCGGCCGCTCATCGCCGCGCTGCTCGATTCGGTCCCGGCGTTCACCGACGACGAGCGCGCGGTGGCGCTGGAGCTCGTCGACGTGACGCTCGGCCAGCCTTCGACGGACGGTTATGGCTACCGGTTCGTGCTGAGCTTCCTGGGCGCCCCGGGCGGCGACGGGGCGCCGCGGCTCCTCGGGTACCTCTGCTATGGCCGCACGCCGATGACGCAGTCCACGTACGACCTGTACTGGATCGCGACCTCGCCCGATTTCGCCCGGTCGGGGGTGGCGCGGGGGCTCGTGGCCACGATGGAGAGCGAGATCGCGCGCGAGGGCGGCGGCCTCGTGCGCGTGGAGACGGGCAGCCGGGAGGGGCACGGCGCGGCGGTGCGCTTCTACGACGCGGTGCAGTTCACGCGGGCCGCGGTCCTCGCCGACTTCTACGCGCCGGGCGACGATCTCATGATCTACACGAGGCGGGTCGCCCCGGCGCGCGCCCCGGCGGCGCCCTCGGCCGGCGAGGCGTCCGCGCGCGGCGAGGCGCCGGCGCGCGCGCGCGGCGACGCGCCCGCACGCGGCGACGCGCCCGCACGCGGCGACGCGCCCGCACGCGGCGACACGCCGCCGGGCGAGCCTGCGCTCTACGACGCGGCGTTCGGCTACCGCGACTACGCCGCCGAGCGCGACTTCCTGCTCGCGTGCGCGCGCCGCTTCGGCGGCCGCCCGGTGCAGCGCGTCCTCTCGTGGGCCTGCGGGCCCGCGCGGCACCTGGAGGCCTTCGCGGAGCTCGGCGTCGGCTGCGCCGGCGCGGACGGCTCGGCGGCGATGATCGCCTTCGCGGAGCGCGCCGCGGGCGCCCGCGGCGCCGGGGCGTGCATCCGCTTCTCGTGCGCGGAGCTCGACGAGCGCCCGGACGTCGCGCCGGTCGATCTCTCGTTCGTGCCGCTCTCGGCGATCCACCAGCTGGCCACGCCGGCGGCGCTCGAGCGCCACCTCCGGCTCGCCGCCTCGCTGCTCCTGCCGGGCGGCGTCCACGTCATCGAGGCGACCCACCCCGCCGATCTCACGCCGTCCGGCGTGAACAGGACGGAGTGGACCGAGCTGCGCGGCGAGCAGTCGATCGACGCGCGGTTCCGCATCCATATCGAGCGGTCGACGCCCGATCGCGTGGTGCCCGTGACCCTCGAGGTGGTGTGCTCGGCCCGGCGCAACGGCGGCGCGCCGAGGGAGCTCTCGTCGATCCGGCAGGAGGCGACGTGGTACGTCCCGGACCTCGCCGGGTGGCGGCGCGTCGCGGAGCGGGTGCCGGAGCTCTCGCTGGTGGCGACGCTCGGCGACTTCAACGTCGACGTGCCGTTCGAGCACGCCGCGGCGTGGCGGCTGATCCTGGTGCTGAAGCGCCTCTGATCGATCGAAGCCGCGCGCGGCCGCGATCAGTTCATATCCCAGAAGTACTTGCCCCCGCTCGGCGGCGGCTCGTCCGCGCCGCCGCCGGGGCCGCCCGCGTCTCCGTCGCGCGTCAGCTGGAGCACCTCCTCGAGCGAGCTCGCCTCCTCGCGCCAGTACGCCTCCGTGCCGAAGTGCGGAAAGGTCCTCGGGAAGATGGGGTCGTGCCATCGCCGCGCGATCCATGCCGCGTAGTGGATCATGCGGAGCCCTCGGAGCGGCTCGATCAGCCCGAGGGTCGAGCGGTCGAAGCGGCGGAGCTCCTCGTAGCCCTCGATGAAGAGCTCGCGCTGCTGCCGGGCGGCCTCGTCGCGGCCGGGGAGGAGGAGCCACAGGTCCTGCACGGCGGGGCCGACGACCATGTCGTCGAAGTCGAGCACGCGGAGCGCGCCGTCGCGCAGGAGCAGGTTGCCGGGGTGCAGATCGCCGTGGATGCGGTGCACGTCGACGCCGCGCAGGCGCTCCTCGGCCGCGTCCGCGACGGCGCGCGCGGCCGCGAGGTACCGCCGCTCGACGGCCGCGGGGATGAGCTTGCGCTCGACGAGCCAGCCGAGGTCCTCGCGCGCATAGGTGTCGGCGGAGAGCCGGACGCGGTGCTCGGCGGCGCTGGCCGCGCCCACGTTGTGGATGCGGGCGGCGAGCCTGCCGAGGCGCACGAACAGCTCGTCGCCGAGCTCGTCGGGGGCGCGGCCGCCCATGCGCTCGAAGAGGCAGTACGGGATGTGGTCGATCTGCTTGAGCGTCTCGCCGTCGGGGAACGGGCGCGTCGGGCAGACGGGGATCTCGGCGTCCGCCAGCTCCGCGAGGAACCGGTGCTCCTCGAGGATCTGCTCCCGCGTCCAGCGCCCCGGCCGGTAGAACTTGGCGATGACGCGGGTGCGATCCTCGCGCTCGACCTCGTAGACGCGGTTCTCGAACGAGTTCAGCGGGTAGCAGACGCGGTTGCAGTGGACGCCCGCGGCCTCGACGGCCTCGATCACCTTGTGCGGCGTCAGCGACAGGAAGAGGTCGGTCGGGGTGGTGGTGCTCATGGTGGGGAGAGTTGAGCACCGACCGGCGTCGCGCTCGACGAGAACTTTCGCCGCGCGCTGCCGGAGGCCGTTGCCGCGCGGCGAGCGTGGTTACCGCGCGGCGAGCGTGGTTGCCGCGCGGCGAGCGTCGTTGCCGCGCGGCGAGCGCCGTTGCCGCGCGGCGAGCGCCGTTACCGAGCGGCGAGCGCCATTACCGGGCGGGCCCAGGGGCGCTGTGTCAAGCGCGGCCGCGATACGCTATCCTGAGGACCGCATGATGGAAGAAACGCAGCTTTCGTTTCGCCACCTCGAGCTCAACAGGCTCGAGGCGATGGTCGAGATCATGTTCCTCGCCGCATACGCTGACGGGTCCATCAACGAGGCCGAGCGCGCCGAGCTCGCGCGGCACGCGGCGGCCATGAGCGAGGGGCGCCTCGGGGCCGACCTCGTCGAGTCGCTCATCTCCATCATCGAGCGCTCGGTGCGCGACGAGGGCAGGAGCGGCCGCTTCGCGGCGCTTCGCGTCCGCCTGCCCGACGTGCGGATGCGCGAGGCCGCGATCGAGCTGGCCGTCCGCCTCGTGGCCGCCGACGGCGTGATTCACGAGAGCGAGCACGCGCTGCTCGTCGAGGCGGCCACGGCCCTCGAGGTGCCGATCGCGTTCAAGGGGCGCGTCGTGCCCGGCTCGGCCCGCTGAGCGGCGCGAGGGGCGACCGCGCCGTGGCGATCCCGGCGCGCGCCCCGGGGGGCCTCGCTGGCTATCGGGCGATCCTGAACGACATCCGCTGTCGATGTACCCGTCGAGCGCCGGTGTGGCGCGCAGGGAATGCGTCGTGCGACGACCGTTGCGCCGACGGATCCGTCGCGCGCGCGTCCCGGGACCGCGCCGGCGGACGACGCGCCGCGGCTGCGGACGATGCGCGCGCCGGTCGCGGCGGACGGCGCGCAGCCCCCGGGGCGAGTCGATGGCCGCGGGCGCCGGATCTGATGCCTCCACACCGCAATCCGGCGCCGCGGCGAGCGGGAAAGAGGCGGATCTGCGGCGATTTCCATCGGCCTGCTCCTTGCAGCACACGTGGGCAAGGACATGGACAGCCACCGAACTGACAGCTCCACGACGCCACATGGCGGCTCGATGGATCCCGCGTCGAATCGATCCCGCCCCCCGAGCGGGGGCCGAGCCTCTCAGCGTGCGTACCGCTCGCCGCGGTCTCCGCGCTGGCTCGCATCTCACCGCCCTCCGTTCGAGCCCGTCGACCTCCGGACATCGGGCCGCCTGTCGAGGCCGTCCGGCTCGGCCTTCCGTCAGGGCGGGGACGTCGCGCCGCTGGAGACGCCGAGCGACGCTCCGGCCACCCCGGCGAGCGTACCGCCCGCCACGCTGCGGACCGGTCTTGCCGGCGCGCCCCCCGCCGCCGCCCGGGCGGTTCCTGCGAACGACCCGTGCTCCGCCGCGCTGCGGCGCTACGCCCCAGGCGACGTCCTCGGGGGGCGCTATCGCCTCACAGAGCTCCTCGGAGAGGGCAGCATGGGCGCCGTGTGGAAGGCGCGGAATCTCTCCCTGAGCCTCGATGTCGCGCTGAAGCTCATCCGTCGCGACTGCGCCGTCCCCGAGGCCGCCTCGCGGCTGATCCGGGAGGCGCAGGCGACGGCGCGGGTGTCGCACCGCGCCACGGTGCGGATCTTCGATCTCTGCTTCACGGAGGAGGGAGAGCCGTTCGCGGTGATGGAGCTCCTCCAGGGCCGGTCGCTCGCCCAGGCGCTCGCCGAGTCGGGCCCGATGTCGCCCATCTCCGCGGTCCAGCTGCTCCTCCCCGTGATCGGCGCGCTCGGCGCGGCGCACGGCGCGGGGGTCGTGCACCGGGACGTGAAGCCGGCGAACATCGTCCTCGTGCGCGAGGGCCGCCGCACGGTCCCCAAGCTCATCGACTTCGGGATCGCGTTCACCGCGGAGCGCGCGGCGAGCGACGAGCGGAGGGAAGCGCTGGTCGGGAGCCCCGCCTACATGGCGCCCGAGCAGGTCCGCGGCGGGCAGGAGTCGGACGCGCGCGCCGACGTGTGGAGCGCGTGCGTCGTGCTCTACGAGCTCGTGAGCAGCCGTCGCCCGTTCGGCGGCCCGAGCAGCATCTCCATCGTGCACGACGTGCTGCGCGCCGCCCCGCCGCGCCCGGAGGCCCTCGAGCTGCACCCGCGGCTCTGGGAGATCATCGAGCGCGGCCTGGCCAAGGACCCTGATGGGCGCTTCACGACCATGGCCGCGCTCGGCCGCGCGCTGGCCCAGTGGGCGATCGCGGCCGGGGTCGCCCACGACGTGACGGGCGCGTCCCTCGTCGACTACTGGCTGTCGTGAGAGGGGCTCTCAGTACGTCACGCCGCAGCCCTTCGCGTCGGCGAAGGCCTTGATCGTCTCGAGCTCGGCCGTTGTCGCGTCGCTGTAGGCCCAGCTGATCGCGCCCGCGTATCCCTGGCTGTACCAGCTCTCCAGGAGCGTCGGCAAAGCGGCCGTCGCCAGGCCGGCGATCGGGAAATCCCCCATGATGACGGGCTTGTCCGTGATGCCGTAGTCCTTGGGCGACTGGTTGTAGGGCCAGTACAGGTTGACCCGGTCGTTGATATGAAAGGTGTAGAAATCGACGTCGGTGTCTCGCCAGGACCGCGCCCACTTCATCGACGCCGAGCCGATCGTGACGAGCGCCGCGCTCTCCGCGCGCAGCGCCCGGATCGCCTCGCCGAGGAACGCCGCCATCTGCGCGTGCTCGATCGGATCCACCTGGGCGTCGGGCTCGTAGCGAGGGCCGTCGTCCGGGCTCGGTCCGGTCATGGCCAGCTCGGGCTCGTTGATCACGTCCCACGCGACCATCCGGTGCCGGTAGGGGCTCTGCGCGACGGCCCTGGCGATCGGCCGGACGACCTTGTCTATCAGCTTCGCGCGCCGCTTTGCGTCCTTCACGATGGGGGTGATACCGACGGTCTTCACGTCGGCGTCGATCCGCGTCGGGTGGAAGTTGTCGAAGGAGAACAGGCAGAACACCAGGTTGACGTCCGCCTCCTCGGCGAGCTCGAGCGCCTTCTGGACGTCGCGCCGCGTCGTCCCGCCGAGGCCGGTCGGGTTCTCGCTCGTGTCGAAGACGACGCTCTCGCCCCGGATCTCCGGCAGCATCCACCACCGCGCGACGCTCGCCCCGTGAGCACGGATGTCGGCGAGGTTCTTCGCGTGCGTCTCCGCCTCGTCCGCGACGCCGCGCTTGTCCCACGCGGCGATGCCGCCGAAGTCACCGGCGAAGTTGTGCCACGCATAGTTCATTCCGAACATGAAGCGCTTCTTGCAGCCGATCGTGATACCAGCGCTCTCAGCGGGGCACTCGTCGACACACTCCATGCTGTCGATCGGCGCGCCTCCCTGTCCTCCGTGGCCACCCTCGGAGGAAGCGCCCTCGCCGCCGCCGCCGGCGCCGCCACCGCCCTTGCCGGCCGCCCCGCCAGCAGGCGGGCTCTCGCCGGTGCAGGCGACGAGGACCAGCGCGGCTGTTGCGATGAGCGCGCGGAGACCCGGTGGGCAACGGAGTGTGTTCATAAGGACAGCAGGGTGATCGTACGCGTGCTGTCACGCGAACGCCATCCTCGGGTGGCGGCGCGGGCAGCGAGCGGGCTGCGCGACGCGGGCAGGAAGGGCGGCGCAATGCGGGCAGGCTGGACGGCGGGCGAGGCGGGGCGGCGCCGGCGGGGTTCCCCTTGAAACCTGCTTCCCCGCCCGGCTATGGGAGGGGTTCGGGCGCCGCTCGGGCCCCGAACGCCCCGCTTGCGGGAGGAGAACCACCGATCATGAAAGCGCGCGCAGCCGTGGCCCACAGGGCCGGCGAGAAGCTGACGGTCGAGGACGTCCAGGTGGAGGGCCCTCGCGAGGGCGAGGTCCTCATCGAGATCAAGGCGACGGGCGTCTGTCACACCGACGCTTACACGCTCTCAGGAAAGGATCCGGAGGGGCTCTTCCCCGCGATCCTCGGCCATGAGGGCGCGGGCGTCGTCGTCGACGTCGGGCCGTCCGTGAAGAGCCTCAAGAAAGGCGATCACGTGATTCCCCTCTACACGCCGGAGTGCCGGCAGTGCTCTTATTGCACGAGCGGAAAAACCAACCTCTGCCAGGCCATCCGCGCCACGCAGGGGCGCGGGCTCATGCCGGACGGAACGAGCCGCTTCTCGATCGGCAAGGAGCGGATTCACCATTACATGGGCACGTCGACCTTCTCGAGCTTCACCGTCCTGCCCGAGATCGCCGTCGCCAAGATCCGCGAGGACGCGCCGTTCGACAAGGTCTGTTATATCGGCTGCGGCGTGACGACGGGTATCGGCGCCGTCATCAACACCGCGCAGGTGAGGCCCGGCGACAACGTCGTGGTCTTCGGCCTCGGCGGCATCGGGCTGAACGTGATCCAGGGCGCCCGGATGGCCGGCGCCGACATCATCGTCGGTGTCGACATCAACCCGAAGCGCCGCGAGCTGGCCGAGAGGTTCGGCATGACCCACTTCGTCAACCCGAGCGAGGTGGCGGGGGATCTCGTGCCCTACCTCGTCGATCTGACCCGGGGCGGCGCCGATTTCAGCTTCGAGTGCATCGGCAACGTCAAGGTGATGCGCCAGGCGCTCGAGTGCTGCCACAAGGGCTGGGGGACGAGCATCATCATCGGCGTCGCCGGGGCCGGCGAGGAGATCGCCACGCGCCCCTTCCAGCTCGTCACCGGGCGCGTCTGGAAGGGCACCGCGTTCGGCGGCGCCAAGGGGCGCACCGACGTTCCCAAGATCGTCGACTGGTACATGGAGGGCAAGATCAAGATCGACGAGCTGATCACCCACACGATGCCGCTCGACGACATCAACCGCTCCTTCGACCTCATGCACGAAGGCGAGTCGATCCGCAGCGTCGTGCTCTTCTCCTGAAGCGGCGCTCGACGCCGGCCGCCTCGCGCGTGACCGCAGGGGCGGACGAGCGCACTAGGCCGCTCGGCGCGCGGGCCTGGCGCGCGCCGAGCGCGGCGCGTGCGCCATGCCCGCGCGATAGCCTGCTCTTCGGGGCGCATGTCGGTGCCATGTCGGTGCCCTATCGGCGGCGACGGGTGCTGCAAAAATGCTGACCCATGTGACATCATTCGCCGCCATGGTCCATGTCACCTCCCTTGCGGGGCTGCCCGCCAACGCCCTCGCGGAGCCGAACGCGGCGATCGCGGCGTGCGATGCTGTCGTCCTCGTCGCGCCGTCGCCCATCGCGAAGTACGCGGGGGGGCTCGGGTCCGCCGTGGGCGCGGTGGTCGAGGCTGCGGCGCGCGTCGACTCCGCGCTCGAGGGCAAGAGCGCTCCGCTCGTCCTGCCGGCGCCGGGGGTGCCTGGCGGGCGCCTGGTGCTCGCGCCGATGGGGCCGCTCTCGGAAGATGTCGATGACGTCCGCTCCGTCGCGGAGGCTGCGGCGGCCGGCTTCGCGCGGGCGGTGGACGCGGGGGCGAGCCGGCCGCTGCTCGTCGTGCGCGCTCCGGTGGGCGCCGCGCCGCGGTTCGCGCGGGCCGTCGAGGTGGGCGCGCTCGCCGCGCTCGGGAGCCAGTGGACGCCGCTCGAGGCGCGGGAGGCGGAGATGGCCCCGCGCTCGGCCGAGTCGGTCGCGGTGCTCGGGCTGTCGGAGGCGCGCGCCCGCGAGATCGCGGCCGTCGAGGTCGGTCGGGCGCTCTGCCGCGACATCACGGGCACCGAGCCGGAGCGGATGGCGCCCCGCCGCGTCGCCGAGCTGTGCGAGGCGGCGTTCGCCAGGACGGGGGTGCTCGTCAAGATCGAGCGCAACGTCGATGACTATCCGCTCATCAGCGCGGTCTCGCGGGCGTCGCGGGTCGTCGAGCGGCACCGGCCGTGCGTCGTGCGGCTCGACTACAGGCCTCGCGGGGAGATCCGGCGAACGGTGCTGCTCGCGGGCAAGGGCGTCACCTACGACACGGGCGGCGTCGACCTGAAGACCGACGGGCACATGGCCGGCATGTCCCGGGACAAGGGCGGCGCCGGCGCGGTCGCCGGCCTCGTGCGCGCGGCCGCGGCGCTCGGCCTGGAGGGCGTGCGCATCGTCGGGCTCCTCGGGCTCGTGCGCAACAGCATCGGCGAGGAGTCCTATGTGAGCGACGAGATCATCCGCAGCCGCGCCGGCGTGCGCGTCCGGATCGGCAACACCGACGCCGAGGGGCGCCTCATCCTGGCTGACCTGCTCGCGCTCGGGCGGGAGCTCGCCATGAGCGGCGCGCCGGATCCTATCGTGTTCTCGGTCGCGACGCTGACCGGGCACGTCTACCGCGCCCACGGGCCTTACACCGGCGCGATCGGCAACTCCGCCGCGCGGGCGGAGCTCGATCGGCTCGACGTCCTCGCGGAGCGCTGGGGCGAGCCGATGGAGCGCGTCCGGCCGCGGCGCGAGGACTACGCGTTCGTGGCGCCCCGGTCGAGCGCCGAGGACGTGGTCTCCTCGAACCGCCTCGCCTCGGTGAACACGCCGCGCGGGCACCAGTTCCCCTTCGCGTTCCTCGACATCGCCTCGGGGCTCAAGGGCGGGGCGCTGCCGTTCATCCACCTCGACATCGGCGGCGTCGGGGTCGAGTCGGCGGACTGGCAGTTCGGCCGCCCGACAGGCGTCCCGATTCCCAGCTTGACAGCCTATCTTTCAGGCGAATCCTAACCGATAGCAGCGGGAAGGAGGAGACAGGGGGCCTTCCGAGCTCTCGTGGAGAATCGGGAAGGAGCCCGTGTTTTCCGCGCTCGATGGGCGGGTGATCCGTTCTTGGTGGCCGGGGTGGGGGGGCGGCCCGAGCGGATGTGTTGCGCGGTATCATCGGGGCGATGGGGGCGGCCGGCACGTCGCTGGCAAGCTGGGCCGTCATGCGGAGAACTCGCTCGACCACGACCGGCCATCGCGCATCGATCCCGCGCGCGCTCGCCGGGGGACTCGCCCTCGCGGCCACCGCGTGCAGCACGGGGGAACGGGGGATCAACCTGGATGTACCGCGCCTGCCGGCACAGCGCGACAGAGGCGATGTCCTGCCGGCTGTCACGAGCGACGGCGAGCAGGCCGAGCGCGCGCAGCCGGCGCCCGATACGGCCGGGATCACGAGCATGGCAGTCCCGATCGGGAGCACCGGATTGGCCCGTGGACGGTCGACGGTGGTCGTGAAGGGCTCGCTGGAGCGCGTGCGCGCCGCGGTGCTCTCGTTCGAGCGGTATCCGGAGTTCATGCCGCACTACAAGAAGTGCCGCCTGCTCGGGCGCACGCCCGCGGGCGGGTGGGATCTCTACATGGAGGTCTCGGCCCTCTCGGGCGCGGTGACGATGTGGGCGCGCATCGAGATCCAGAAGCCGGTCGTCGAGGATGGCGTCGAGACGTACTCGTCCCGCTTCATCTCCGGCAATGTGCAAGATCTCCAGGCTATTTGGCGGCTCGAGAAGATCGACGCCCAGTCGACGCGCCTGTCCCTCGAGGTGTTCCTCCGGCCGAAGCTGCCGCTTCCGAAGAGCCTCCTCAACGCGGAGAACCTGGACGGCTCGGCGCGCGCCGTCGCGGCCATCCGGGCGCGCGTCGAGCAGGCGCAGGACGGGAATCGCTGACGCGCGCCGGAGCGAGGCGGCGAGGCCGGCGTCACCCGCCCGAGGCGAGCCTCCGGACGGGGTTGGGCACGTCGAGCCGCGCCGCCGTGGCGCCGTAGACGACCCGCTCGGTGCCGGGGTCGCCCAGGAACTCGTAGGGAAAGCCGAGCGGCACGCGGCTCGCCGCGTCGAGCCTCTCGAGGGCCGCGGCGGGCAAGACGACGTCGAGGCAGCCCAGGCAGTCCTGCATCTGCTCGGGTTTCCGGGCGCCGATGATGGGGATCACCTGCGCCGGGCGCGACCTGAGCCACGCGAGGGCCACCTGCGCCGAGGAGCAGCCGAGCTCCTCGGCCACCGCGTCGACCGCGCGCGCGACGCGCAGGCCCCGCTCGTCCAGGCGCCCCTGGTTCATCGCCGCGCGCGCGGCGTCGTTGCCGCCCCCCCGCGTGTACTTGCCCGTCAGCACGCCGCCGGCCATGGGCGCCCACGCGAGCACGCCCAGGCCGAGCCGGGACGCCATCGGGACGAGCTCCCGCTCCACCGTGCGCTCGATCAGGCTGTACTCGATCTCGATGCCGACGAACTGCGACCAGCCCCGGAGCTCGGCGATCGCGTTCGCCCGGGAGACGACCCAGGCAGGCGCGTCGGACATGCCGACATAGAGCACCTTGCCCGCGCGCACCACGTCGTCGAGCGCGCGCATGAGCTCGGCCTCTGGCGTCGTCCAGTCCCACGCATGGACCCAGAGCAGATCGATGTAGTCCGTCCCCAGGCGCTTGAGGCTCGCCTCGACGGACTGGACAAGGTTCTTCCTGCCGTTGCCGCTCGCGCTCGGATCGGCGTCGTTCATGGAGAGCGAGTACTTGGTCGCGATGACCCACGCGCCGCGGTCTCCGCGGACGAGCTCACCGACGATCCGCTCGGCGCTGCCGTTCGTGTACTTGTTGGCGGTGTCGATGAAGTTGCCGCCGCGGGCGCGGTACGCCTCGAGGATGCCGCGGCACGCCTCGGCCGAGGCGCCGAAGCCCCAGTCCTCGCCGAAGGTCATGGTGCCAAGGCTGATCTCCGAGACCTTGAGCCCGCTGCCGCCGAGCAGCTTGTAACGCATCTCCATGGTCGTCCTCCTCGGGCGAAGTCGTCGCCCGGCGACGGGCATCCTAGGGCGGGCGGGAAGGGCCCTATAGAACGCCGCTGCGCTCCCTGGAACCGGGCTGCTGCGTTGACCGGCCCCGCGCCGCGGGCGCATGCTGGGGCCGGCTCTCCGATGATCTCCCGCGTCTCCCGCAGCGCCATCCCGTTCGTCCGCGCCGGCACCCGCGAGCCCATCGAGGCGCTCCGGCAGGCGGAGATCCGCGCGTCCAGCCGCTCGCTGCGCTGGACCGGCGTGGTGGCCGAGCTCGGCGTGAACCCGTCCTGGGAGACAGACCACCTCGCCGTCGCCGGCCATTACATCGCCATCAACCTCGCGGACGCGCCGCTGCGCTTCGAGCGAAAGGGCCAGCGCGGCTTCGAGCGCGTGGAGATGCCGCCCGGCAGCCTCTGGCTCCAGCCCGCAGAGGTGCCTTTCTCCCATCGCGTGAGCGAGCCCACGATCTATGGCGCGCTCGTGCTCGACCCCGCGCGGCTCGCGCGGCTCGCAGGGGTGCGGGAGCTGCTGATCGAGCCCTGCGTGGGGCTCGTGGACGCCCAGATCGAGCATGTGCTCCGCGCGCTCTTGGTCGAGGTCTCGCGCGGCGGCGCCACGGGCGCGCTCTTCGCGGACGCGATGCTCTCCGGGCTCGCGGCGCGCCTCGGCGCCCGCCATGCGGTCCGGGCGGAGCGGCCGGCCCGGGGCGGCCTCTCCCCTGCGACGCTGCGGCGCTTGCTCGACTACATCGAGGCGCACCTCGGCGACGATTTCGGGCTGGAGGCGCTCTCCGGGGTGGCCGGGCTGAGCCCAGCGCACATGGCGCGGGAGTTCAAGCGAGCGCTGGGGGAGCCGCCGCTCGCCTACGTGACGCGGCGGCGGCTCGATCGCGCGCGCGAGGCGCTGCTCGCCGGCGACCGCCCGATCGGGGAGCTCGCGCGCGCGCTCGGCTTCGCCGACCAGAGCCACCTGACACGGCTCTTCAAGCGGCGGTTCGGGATCACCCCGGGCGCGCTCGCCCGTACCCGCTGATCGCCGCCCGGCGGCGTGAGGCGCTCGCGGCCCTCAGGGCAGCCGGGTGCTGAGGTTGGCTATCCCGTCCGAAGGGCCGTCGAGGGGAGGGGAGCCGAGCGTCCATTTGCGGACCGGCGTGCCCGGCGGCAGCCCGACGTAGTTGTGGCGATGCCGGGACCCGTTGAGGTGCGCCCGGTTGCCGGTGAAGGCGCTGAGCCCCGCGGGATCTTCGTTCTGGATGCCGTAAAGCGTGTTCCTCGACAGCGTGTTTCCCTCGACCAGCGCGCGCGCGCAGGCCCTCAGCCAGATCCCTTTGCCGTCGTTGTTCGCGGACTGGCAGCCGATGATCCTCGCGTCGCTCTGCCCCTCGAGCAGGAACCCCGCGCCCTTCTGCGGGTCGCCGCGCGACGGACCGGCGTCGACGGGCGGGGCCGGCGGCTGCACGAACAGGGGCGTTCGGTGGACCGTGTTGCCGTCGGCGATGCAGTCGATGAACGCGTTGCCCTCGCCGCCCACGAGGCCGCCCTGCGGATCCGCGAGCGGCGTCGACGCGATGAACCCGGCCGCGAGCCCGTCGTCCTCGGCGGCCCCGCTCGCGTTCCTGTTCCCCACGGCCACGCAGCGCCTCAGCACCACGTGGCGGGTCGAGTGGAGGGCGAAGCCGCCGGCGGGCGCGCTCGCGCTCGCGCCGTGGTTGCCGATCGCGCGGCAGCCCTCGAGCAGCCCGCGGTACACCGCCCTGCCGAGGCGAAAGCCGAGCGCGGAGAAGTCCTTGACCGCATCGGCGGACGCGGCCGGGTTCGCGTTGTAGTTCCCGTCCGCCTCGCACTCGACCATCTCCAGGTTGCTCGTTGTCGAGATGTTGAACCCGCACGCGCGGTTCCCGGTGAGCGTGAAGTTCCGGTTCGCCCTGCAGCGCAGGAACTTGTAGTTCTCTCCCCACGCGAAGAAGCCGGCCGGCTCTCCGCCCGACGTGTTGTCGTGCGCCTCGCAGTCCTCCACGAGCACGTTGCGGCAGATGACGAAGTCGGCGCCGACGACGTTGAACTGCACGCCGCTCGGCTGGGCGCTGGTGTTCGCCGTGCGGTTGAACACGCACTGCCTGACCTGCACGTCGTCGCAGAACAGGACGAGCGCGCCCAGCGTCACGACGAAGTCGAGCCGGCTCGTGTTCTCCGAGCACACGCAGTTGATCATCCGGATGCCTTCGGCGAAGGCGACGCCGCCGGCCGCGTCCCGGGCGCCCATCACGAAGATCCCGCCGTTGCGGCACAGGAAGCCCGTGTCGATCACGCCGTCGCCGCCGCACCGCCGGACGGACAGATCGAGCAGATCCAGCTGGCTGCACGCCCTGGCGGCGATCCCCACCCCCTGGATCCCGAGAACGCTGCCGTTCCTGATGACGAGCCGCGTCCTCCCCTCGGCGAACACGCCCACGTTCCCGGAGACGACCTCGCCCCGGCAAGGCCTCGCGCCCGGGTCGGGGGCGACGACGGGCGCCGGAGGGTCGATCTGCCGCAGCGTCCTGCCGCACAGGTCGAGGGTGACGTCGTCGCTCGCGATCGTGATGGCCCGCGCGCCCGCGTCCTGCGCCACCCAGTCGACGTCTTCCACGAGGGTATACACGCCGGGCGCCGTGATGACGAAGGGGACGCGGCGCTCCGGGTCCGGTCCGCCGTTGATGTCCTGCGCCGTGATGGGCGTCGCGGGGAGGCGCGCGCTGGCGCCGGGGAGCTCGCTCATGGTCCTCGGGCGGGAGTCTACGCCGTTCGGCCCGCTCCGCGCCGCGCCGGCGAGCGCGCGTCTCACTGGATCGGCACCGCGCGCAGCGACTCGGCGAGCTTCGCGTAGAGCGAGCTCCGCGGGTCGTCGCGCCGGTAGATGAGCCGGAAATGATCGCGCGCGAGGGGCGCGGACGGCAGGAGCCGCTTCAGCTTGCCGCCGCGGAGCTCGGCGGCGACCATGTGGCGCGGCAGCACGGCGACGCCCTCGCCGGCGAGCACCAGCGCCTTGATGGCGGCGCCGAGCCCCACCCAGCGGTGCCGCGCGAACGCGAAACAGCCGGCGCCGCCCGCCTGATCCGCGAGGTATCGGAACAGCGGCATGGTCGGGTCGATGTCGAGCAGGCAGTGCCGCGACGCGTGCTCCGGGCGGGCGAACGCCTCGCGCCGGAGCAGCTTGGGGGAGGCCACGAACGCGTAGCGCTCCTCGTGCAGCGTCTCCGCCGCCAGGCTCGTGGCGGTCCAGCGCGCGCTGGTGACGACGCAATCGACGCTGCGGTCGTAGAGGCGCTTCAGCAGGTCGTCGGAGGCGCCGAAGTAGAGGTGGAGCGTCAGCTCGGGGCGCCGCCGCGTCAGGGCGCCGAGCTGGGGGACGATCCACGACATCCCGAGCTCGAACCGCGTGCCGAGCGTCAGCTCGACCGGCGCGGGCGCGGGGCCCATCGCGCTGCGGAGGCAGTCCTCGGCGAGCGCCAGGCACTGGCGGGCGCGCGGCAGCAAGGCGAGCCCGCGCGGCGTCAGCTGCACCCGGCGCGTGGTGCGCTCGAACAGCGGAGCGCCGACCTGCTCCTCGATCTGCCGGATGCGCTGGCCGAACGCGGCGGGGCTGAGCGCGACGGCGCGCGCCGCGGTCCGGAAGTTCAGCGTCCGCGCCGCCGCCTCGAAGCAGGCGAGGTTCTCCAAGGAAGGGAGCAGCATCGCGGGATCGTATCGTTTTGCGCAACAATCCCGGCCATGAAATACGGGATCTCGCCGGCCGCGGCGCGCGGTCCACCTCGCGCTGCGGCCGGCGCGCGTGATCCGGAGGGCTCGCGTCGTCCGGACCCCGGGGCGCTACCGGGGATCCTCGACGGGCGCGGTCTCGAGCGGGACGGTGCCGCCGTTCGCGATCCACTTGAAACCGTCGACGAGCGCGGTCGAGTCGACCCTTTCGTCGCCGGCGTCGAAGATCATGAACCGCAGCTTGAGCTCCTCGCCGCCGGTCACCGGGGCCCGCGTGCGCAGCCAGCCGGTCGCGCCGGCGTCGTCCCAGAGCCCGAAGCCGGTGCCCTCGAGCTCGTCCGTCCCGAGCGGGCACTCCTCGCAGACATCGAAGAAGCTGAGTTTGACGCTGACGGGGTTGCCAAGGCTATCGAACGAGAGGTTGCCGTCGAGCGACCCTGGCGGGGCCGGCGTCGCCAGGGCGACGAACTGGTCGTTGAAGCAGTGTTCTTCTCCGACGAACTCGGGGTGTTCGAAGGTGTAGAACTTGAACGCGAACTCGTAGCCTGTCGCGTTCGTCGGCGCGCGGATGACGAGCTCGAGGGCGATGTCGTCGTGGATGTTCGCCGAGGGAGCGCACTCGGGGGGGCCTTGCGGGAAGCCGGGCGGCGCGTCGCCCGGCCCGTAGTTCTCGCAGCTATCCGCGTTGCACGCGCCCGGCCACCCCGCGATCCGGGCGCGACCCGAGGACAGGACGAGCAGGCGGGTCCCGCCCTGCGGGCGCACGTTCGGCCCGAAGGAATCGAGCACGCCCACCGCGGGCGAGGGCTCCGCGGGCGAGCCGTCCCCGCGCACGTACTGCGCGCTCAGCACGCCCCACTTCCTGTCGCCGGGCGACGCCTTGGCGCAGAGGTCGATCGCGTGGGCCCCGTGGATGGCGTCGAAATCGGCAGGAGCGATGTTCCTGTCGCAGGCCGACGGCGCGTTGTCGATCACGCCGTCGCAGTCCTCGTCGGCCGGCTCGGGCACCGCGCCGCTCGGGTCGGGCTCCGTGATCACGACCTCGACGGCGCCTGGGTTGACGTTCGTGTCGCCGTCGTTGCAGTCGCCGTCCTCGATGGTGAACCCGTCGCCGTCCTCGTCGGGCGACGGGCCCTCCTCCGCCGGCGCGCCGCCGCCGAAATCAGCCCAGGAGCCCGTCGACTCCACGCGTCCGCCGGCGCCTGCTTCCGCCGTCGTGGCGCTGGCGCTGGTCGCGCCCCCGCCGCCGCCCTCGCCAGGCGCCTGCTGGTCGCGCGCCGTCGCGGAGCACGCGCCCGAGGCCCAGAGCGCCGCCCCGACGCTCGCGCAGAGACCCAAGTAGACGAAGCGCCCGCCTCTCATGGTGCATCCACCTCGATGGTTGGTCCCGACCGCCGGAGCGCCGCGTCCCCGGCGACCCACGGCAACATGCGAGCACATCACGGCCTGGGCTCGCTGTCTTCTGTTCGCTGCCTCGGCGGCGCGGGGTCGTCGGGCGGCGCGCCTCGCTCCCGTTCCCCTCGCTCCCCTCGCTTCAGGAGCCGCGAGGCCCACAGCGAGAGCGCGAGCAACCCGACGGCCAGCGCGCCCCCGATCGGCGCGCGGTGCCGCTCGGTGAACGGAAGCTCGCGCGCGACCGGGGCGGCGCCGAGCTCCGGGTTCGCCGCTGCGGCGCCGAGCCTCGCGGCGGGGGGGCGCTCGCGCACGGTGGGGTCGAGCAGGTCGGCCAGATCGTAGCTCGGGCGCTTGCCGAGCGCGTCGCCGACGTAGAGCCGGTGCGGCCCCGGCCGCGCGGCGCGGAACACGATCTCGCGCGCCCGCACCTCGCCTTGCGCGCCCGAGAGGGAGAGCGGCGCCGAGTCGCCGTCGTGGATCGTGAGCCGGAGGAAGCGCTTCCGGGTCGGGCTCAGCGGGATCCGCGTCGACGCGAGCGAGGGCCCTGACTCGCCGCGCGGACGGATACGATGGATCAGGCCGCTCCCCACGGCGGGCCAGACCGCGCGGTACGTGGTCGAGGCGACGTCGACGCGGCGGCTGAACTCCGGCGTGGCGACGTCGAGGAGGACGGCCTCCAGCGGCGCGCCGTCGGCGCCGGCGTCGAGCGTGACGAGCGTCGTCTTCGCCTCGCTGTCCCGCTGCGTCTCGACGATCGCGAGCGGCAGCAGCGCGGGGGACTCGGTGGGGGCCTGCGGCTCGCACGAGACGGCGCCGCCCGTGATCCGGACGTCCGCCGCCGCGCCGCGCGCCGGGGCGCCCTCGGGGACAAGGCGGATCCGGACCAGGGCGGCGCGCGAGAGGGGATAGCGGACCGACAGGTGCTCGACCGTCTCCGAGCCCTGGGGGACGCGGTACACGTAGGCGCCGCGCGCGACCTCGCTGAGCGCCCTCGGATCCGCGCCGGTCTCGACCCGCGCCTCGCGGAGGAAGCTGCCGCCGGTGACGCTGAGCTCGACGCGGCAGTGGCGCGTGCCGGGCGCGTCGAGCGCCCAGGTCGCGTGCGCCACGCCGGCGGCGTCGACCCCCGGATCGAGCATCGTGGCCGCGATCCGCCCGGGGGCGTGCGCGGCGCCCGGCTCGCGGATCACGTAGGGCACCTCGGCGCCGTCGGGGCCTGCGATGCGGACGTCGGCGAGCACCTCTTCCGCGCGGCTCTCGCGGTAGAGGTCGAGATCGACGTCGACGCGGTGGTCGCCGGCGGCGTCCACGCCCTCGATGGGCCGGACGAGCGCGTGCCTCTCGGTCGGGAGCGCCGCGCCGGTCTGGGCCTCGGCGGGCCGCGCGAGGCTCATCGCCGCGAGCAGCGCGAGCGGCCCGGCCGCGCCCCGCGATCCGGCGCGCAGTAGAGTCACGAGGCGCCGGCCGAACCGCGCGTAGAGGAACCCTCCGCCGACGAGCAGCGCCCCGACGCCCGTGAAGAGGGCGATCTGGTAGATGCGCTCGACGTGCCAGACGTCCCAGGCAACGAGCTTCGCGATGGTGACGGCGAACAGGGAGAGCCCGGCGTAGCGATGGAAGGCGTCGCGCGCCGCGAACCCCGCGGTGAGCAGCGCGATCGCCGCGAGGGCGAGCACGAGCGTGGTCGCCATCGCGAGGCTGCCTTGCTGGCCCTCGAGGGCGGCGCGGTGCTGCACGGTGAGCTCCGCGAACTCGGCGGCGTCGAGCGGGGCAGGGGGGGCGGCGGGGAGCGCGGCGATCGCGCTCCGCACCTCGAGGACGACGGTCGTGATGAGCAGGGCATACCCTGCGCCCAGCGCCGCGACCGCGGCGCCGCGCAGCTCTGCGCGCGCGGCGTCCGGGGGGCGGGCGGCGTCTACGTCGCGCGCGAGCGCAGCGCGCGACAGCAGCCGCCCCGCGGCGAGCAGGGCGGCGCTCACGCCCGCGAACGCATAGGTCCTCGCGTTGAGCAGGACGGGAATCGCCATCGTCCCATCGCGGCCGTGCGTGGCGAACCAGGTCGTCACGAGCGCCTCGGCCTCGGCCCGATCCACGACGAGCGCCCGCGCGAGGGCGGCGGCGAAGAGCAGCAGGGTGACGGCGAGCCAGGCGCGCTCGCCGGTGCGCGCCGCGATCGCGGCCGCCACGGCCGCGAGGATGCTCCAGACCACGGTGACCGTCGCGCCGCCGAGCCCGAACGCGACGGCCGCGGCGAATAGGGCGAGCGCCTGTCCGAGGAGCAGGGCGATGCGATCGGCGGGGGGCGCGGCGCCCGCGCGGGTCACGCCGGCGCGGAGGAGCGCGGCGCCGAGCGCCAGGTCCAGGGCGCCGGCGCCCGCGGTGAGCAGCGCGCGGAGCGTCGGCGTGTCCTCCGGCGTGGCGCCGAGCGCGGCCGCGACGAACCCGAGCGTCGCCACGCACGCGGCGAGCGCGTCGGACCACGAGAGCGCCGGCGCGCCGGGCTCGCGCGGGCGCCGCGCCGAGGCGCCCGCGGCGCCGAGGAACACCAGCATGACGAGCGCCGATGCGCCGAGGAAGCTTGCATCGACGGCGTCGACGGCGTCGACGGCACCGGCGGCCGCCGATGCGCCCGCGTCCGCCGGCGTGATCGCGAAATGCGCGGCCGCCGCGAGCGCGCCTGCCGAGACGATCGCCGCGGCGAGGAGCAGGGCGGGGAGCGCGGCGCGCGCGGCCGTCCACGCCGCGAGGGCGGCCGCGCCCGCGAGCGCGAGCGCGAAGAGCGCCGCATCGGCCTCGATCAACAGCATGCCCGCGGTGCAGGCGAAGAGCGCCGCGCCGGCGGAGCACGCGATGGCGGTCTTCCGATCGAGCTGGCGCGCGAGCCCGGCGCCGCGGAGCCACCCCGCGAGGTAGACGAGCGTCCAGGCCGCGACGAGCGCGACGAGCGTCGTCCGGTGCGCGGCGGGCGCGTCCGCGAACGTCGCCGCGAAGGCGAGGAAGGCGGCGCCCATCGGCGCCAGCAGCCAGGCGCTCTCCACCGGCGCGCGCAGGGCGACCAGCGCCGCGAGCGCGAGCGCGATGGCGGCGGCTGTGAGCGCGCGCGGCGCGTCGAAGAGCAGCGCGGTCGCGCCCGCGTGGGCGAGCACGAGCGCGGCGATGCTTGTCGCCGTGGCGTCCGCGCGCGCCGCGACGCGGAGGACGCCGGTCGCCGCCGCGCCGGTCGGCGCGGCGCTTCGATCGGGGCTCGAGGCGGGCGCGCGGCGCAGCCACAGCGCGCGCAGGATGCCCTGCGCCGCGGCGAGCGCGACGAACGCGAGGGGCGCCGCGCGCGCGGCGAGCGGGAAGTAGGGCCCCGGGAGCGCCTGCGCGGGCGAGTCGAGCCAGGGCGCCGCGTCCGGGTCTCCGCCGGCCGGGGCGGCGCTGGCGTCGAAGTACGTGGCGTACCAGCCCCAGAACAGCGCCGTATGGCCTGCGATCGCGAGCCACGGCGCGACGCGGAAGCCGAGCCTCGCTGCGACGGCGTGGGCGACGCTCGTCATGAGCAGGAGGTAGCCGAACAGGACGAGCGGCCGGTCCTGCCCCGTCGACAGCACGACGGGGTTGAGGAAGCCGGCGACGAGGCTGAGGACCAGGATGGCCTCGCCGCGGTGGCGGAGGGCGAGGCCGGCGCCGAGCAGGAGGAGCACCGTGTCCGCCGCGAATGCCGCGGGGATCGGGACGAGCTCGTACAGCGCGGCGCTCGCCCACACCGACGCGATCAGGACCGAGAGGCCGAGGCCGATGAGCGTGTGGACGAAGCGACGCTGCGCGCGCCCGCGGAGCACCTCGGCGATGGCGAGGAGCGCGGCGCCGATCGCGGCGCCGACAGCGACGCGCCCGAACGGCCCGATCCAGGCGTTGTCCGAGGCATATTTGAAGAAGAAGAGCGCGCCGAGCAAGAAGGTGGTCGCGCCTGCGCGGGTGAGCCAGGTGAGGCCGAGCCGCTCCTCGATGGAGGGTCGCTCCGGGGCCTCGCGGTGCGCGGCCGAGCCGGCGCCGGACGCGCTTGCGTCGAGCGTCGCCGCGGGGCGAAGCGCGCGAGGCATCGGAGGAGCAGCGGGACCCGGGAACGCGACCGCGGGGGGCGCCGCGGCCTCCGCGGCGGCGACCGCCGTGGACGCGACCGCCCGGGGCGCGGGGGCGGTCGGATGCGCGATCTCGGGAGGCGCGCCGGCGGTCGCCGCGTCGAGCAAGGGCGGCGCGCCGGCGGTCGCCATGTCGAGCGCGGGGGTCGCGCCGGCGGTCGCCGCGTCGAGCAAGGGCGGTGCACCTGCGCCCTCGGCGTCGAGCGCGGGTTGCGCCGCCGCTGGGGGCGGGAGCGCGCCCTGGGCAATCCGCTCTCGCTCCAGGCCGTGTGTGCTTCGAGGGCTCTCCGCCGCTGCGGTGAGCGCTGCGCGGCCGCGCTGTCCGGAGAGCTCGGCCACCCGGTGCTCCAGCGCGTGGATCCGCAGCAGCAGGTCCTCATTGCGCCGGTTGGCCCGGACGGCGAACACGAAGGCGACGAGCGGGGCAACCAGGAGATAGGCGACGAGCGCGAGCCCGAAGAAGACGACGATTCCTGCCCCCATGCATGCTTCGTAGCATGGGGTGCGCATCGCAGGCGCCGCCCGTCCGCGCGATGATGCCTGTGCTGTTCACGCTGCTCGCGCTGACGGCCCCATCGGAAGGCGAGGACCTTTCGGCGCGCGCTGGGATTCGGGTAAGGTGCATCCGCATGAGGAACACACGCCTGCCTGATCGCCGCGCGTCGGGCGCCTGCTATCTTCCCCGTGTTCCCGGACGGCGGCGTTGCTCGGGGGGGGAGCGCGGCCATTCGGGAACAGTTCTTCTGTCCTCTCGACCTTCTGCGCCGGAGACATCGCGATGGTGAAGCACCCGACCGTCTCTGCGTGGCAGCGGGATCACGAGGAAGGCGGTTATACGGCGGAGTTGCACGGCTGGACCTTGCGGGTCCGCTGGATACCCGAGCGTCCGGGTGAGGTCCGCGGCTTCGTGTGGGAGGCCGTCGATCCCTCGGGGAACAAGGTCACCTCGCGCGAGATCCACGAGGAGATCGAGGTGGCGATGGCGTACGCCGAGGAGCGCGCGGCGCCCGATCCGAAGAAGCACGAGGGCAAGACCGTCGATTGAGCCGCGCGCCGCGCGGCGGCGCCGGGCTCAGCCCGCCTTGTCTGCGGGCGCCGCCTTGCGGCTCCGCCTGGCGCCGTAGTTCCGGATCACGATCTCCCCCACGCGGCCTCTGGCGTCGCTCTTCGCGTTGATGCTCCGGAGCGCCGCGACGCGGTCGATCTTGAACCGCTTGTAGAGCGGCGGGATCTCCGGAACATCGGAGTTCGAGAGCATCACCTGGACGCCTCGCGCGTCGAGCTCGGCGAAGAGGGCGGCGAGGCGCTCCTGGTCGCGGAAGCCGAAGCCGCCCGCGCTGTAGGACGTGAAGTTCGCGGTCGACGAGACCGGCGAGTACGGCGGGTCCAGGTACACGAAGTCGCCTTCCTGGGCGTGGTCGAGCACGCGCTCGAAGTCGCGGACCTCGATCTCGACGCCCTGCAGCGCCGCCGAGCAGGCCCGCAGCTGGGGCGGGTTGCAGATGGCCGGCTTGACGTAGCGGCCGAAAGGCACGTTGAAGCGGCCGGCGCTGTTCACCCGGTAGAGCCCGTTGAACCCCGTCTTGTTCAGGAAGATGGTCCGCGCGGCGCGCTCGGGCAGCGAGAGCGAGGCGGGATCGACGTCGCGAACCTTGTAGTAGTGCGCCTCCTCGTAGGCGTGGCTGCCCAGCGCGGCGATCACCTCGTCGACCCGATCGCGCACCGCCCGGTAGCAGTCGATGAGCTCGGCGTTGACGTCCGTCAGCGCCGCGCGCTTCGGCTGCAGGCAGAAGAAGAGCGCGGCCCCCCCCATGAAGGGCTCGAAGTAGCGCCCGTAGGACGCGGGGAGGAGCGGCTGGAACTGGCGGAGCAGCTGGCCCTTGCCGCCCGCCCATTTGAGGAACGGGCGTGGCGTCACGGGCGCGTCGTCGTCGGGGTCGGTGACAAGGGCGGTGGTCATCGCGCAATACTGGACGCCAACCTACCAGGGCGCGCGATCGTCCTCAACCGCCGAAGGCCGCCGCGAGCGAGCGCGCTCGTCCGACGCGTCCGACGCGCCTCGCCGGTCCGCCCCCGACGCGCGGGTGCCCGGGGCCATGGGTCTCTCCAGGCTAGGTCTTTCTATGTCCATGCCGCGGCCCCGTCGGGCGGCGATGTGTCCTGAGATCGACAGTGGATGTTGGCCTGATTCGTTAGTGATTCCGATTGCTTGTAAGCATGCATGAGCGTGCGTGTCCCCGCTGGAGCGCTGCCCGGATCATGGCATGTCGCCGCTTGCGCGATCGCCGAGCAGGGATAAGTTGAAGTCTCGACACGCGGGCTGAACAGCCGCTGGTGGAGCGGCGCTCTCCCGCATTCGCGCACCGCCGCGTCAGGCCATCTCGCCGGTGGACCTGCGCGGCGCGGCAGGGGCTCGCTCGGGCGCTGGGCGCGGGCGTCCCGCGCCGGGTGGCGGCTCCTCGAGGGGCCGCCATTCGTGGCAGCCGCCGTTGCTTCTCGACAGGAGGGATGCCGCCATGATGCTTGCCTTCGACCTCGATCGCGACGACGCCCCGCAGCAGCGCGGCCCCGGTCCTGCGGACGGACCGGGTTGTTTCGGTGAAGCCGCGGACTACCGTGCTCAGCGGATCCTGTACGCCGCCCGCGACTGGATCGGCGAGCAGGACGGCATCACCACCGACGGCCGCTCGCTGATCCTGCTGCACGCCCAGCGGACGCCGCCGGAGCGGCGCGAGGCGCTCGTGCGCTGCTTCGAGCGCGTGATCCTGCACGCCCCCCGGCCGGAGCTCGCCGCGCTCTCGGCGTCGCTGCGCCAGGCGGGGCTCTCCGTGGACGAGGACCTCTCGGTGATGGGCGCCCCGGCCGGTGAGGTGCGCGCCGCCGTGCAGGGGCTCAGCCGGTTTCGCTCATTCCCGCCGGGCCTGCGCCTGTCCAGGGTGTCGCCGGACGACGACGATGCGTCGATCCGCGCGATCCAGGAGCTTCAGGCCGAGAGCGGCCACGCGCCGCTCCCGGGGTGGTACCTGCGCGGCGGCGAGGGGCGCTCCTTGACGCTCGCGCTGCGCGACGGCGCGGGGGCGCTGATCGGCTGCGCCACCCTGTGCGTCATGACGCGGCCACAGCCCGCCGAGATCGGCGGGCGCGAGGCGCTCGCCCAGCTCGGGCTGCTGGGCGCCCCGCCGCTCTGGATCTCCGACGTGGGCGAGGCGCCCTCGTGGACGGCCATGCCGATCTGCACCTCGCTGCGCGAGGACCACCGCGGGCGGGGGCTCGGGGCCCCCCTGCAGGCGGCGGCGCTCCGGGAAGGGCACGATCGCTTCGGGATCCGGTGGTTCTACGCGCTCGTCAGGGCCGGCGACGAGATCGCCAAGCGCATGAACGCGCGTTGCGGGCTCGCCCCGCACCGCGCCGAGGGGTTCCTCGTCGCGTCGGCGGTGCCCCCCGAGAAGCCCCGGCGGCCGGCGGACGGGCGCCGCGGCTCAGGCTGACAGCACGGGCGCGAGGAGAGAGCGCCGCCGTCCTAGCCGAGGAGCCACGGGGCCGGCGCCTCGCCCGCGAGGCGCCTGCGGATCGTGTCGAGCGCGCGCTCGAAGTAGCCGTCGCGCGCGACGACGAACTCATCGAGCCGCACGTCGCGCGGCTCGACCTTCACGGCGCCCGCGGCGTCCGGCGGCCGCCGCACGAGGCCGCTCGCGCGGGGCACCTGGCCTCGGACGAGGCGCAGCGCCGCGCCGAGCGGGAGCGACAGCAGCGCGGTCACCTCGCGCGGATCGGGACGCAGCTCCTCGAGCGCGCGGCGGGTCGTCGCGAGCAGCACGTCCTGCAGCTCGCGATCGACGATGCCCGGCGCGTGATCGTCCTGGCTGCGGCGCGTGCCGAGCCGGACAACGTCGCGCGGCGAGAGCGGCAGGCCGATCTCCTCCTCCGCCTCGCGCAGCGCCCCCGCGAGATCCTCTCCGGCGCGGTAGTGCCCCGACACGGCGACCTCGAGCGCGCCGGGCCAGGTGTCCTTGTCGGGGCTGCGCTGCTGGAAGAGCACCCAGGGCTCCGCGGCGCTCCGGCCGCCGTCCGGCTCCAGGCCATCGGGCCCCCGCTCGAGGAGCACCCACACGTGAACGCTCCGGTGCCAGTCGCCGTCGCGGTGAACGAGCCTGCGCGCCTTGCGCATGCCGAGCGGCCGGCCGCCGTCATCGAGGAGGTCGAAGAGCTCCTCTTCGTCTTGCGCCGCCATGCGCCACAGGGTAGCGCAACGTGAACGGAGCAAGACGTCTTCGCTGATCTGCGTGCTCGCTCGTTCGATGACGCTGTGCTTCTTGCCGTGCCCGACGCACGACATCAGACGGAAGCAGCAGGAAACGAGGCGAGAGGTGTGAAGTGGCGATCCCAGCGGGAATCGAACCCGCGTTACCGGCGTGAGAGGCCGATGTCCTAACCGCTAGACGATGGGACCTTGTTCTGTGGAGAAGACCGACAGCAGAGCTGAGCGGCCTGGCTGGGGGACAAGGATTCGAACCTTGATAGCAAGAGCCAGAATCTTGCGTCCTGCCGTTAGACGATCCCCCAAGGGGTCAGCGCCGTGTTCATCAGCGCCACGGGCCGCGGAATCTACTCGGGCTGCCTGGATTGTCAAGCGATCAAAATCGGACCCGCCGAAGAAAAATGCTCACCGCCAAAAATCGCCCAGTTCTCGCGTGTTTCGAGCGACTCGGGCATCGAGCGAGCCCTTCCCCCTGCTCGGCTCCTCGCTCAACCCGCTCCGCCCTCGTTGTATGCCGTCCGTTGTCGTCGCGCTGATGCCATCGCGCTCTCGCCATAATCCGTCCGTACTGTCTTCGCACTCTCGGAGGGCTCGTCCCTGGGGAGGCTCCACGATGTCGCGACCGCGCTCTCGCCGTCGCCCGTCGCTTCTCCAGCCATCTCGGCTTCGCCGCCCTGGACTTTCGGCCCCGGAAAAGTCGCGGCTCCCTGCTGCGTGCCCTTGACGCGCCGGGTGACTGATTTACTTTCGGCCGCGGTTTAGCCACCGGCCTAGGAGAGTGCCAAGACACTGCGATGTCGGGCACTTAGCTCTCGTCGCGCGGGCGGATCGCCCCAGCGGGGGGGCGAACGGGACCTCCGGCGAGCCGATGGTCAGTCAACAAGCCGAGGACGAGGGAGCCAGCATGAAAATCAGGCCGCTGCAGGATCGGATTGTCGTCAAGCGCGTCGAGAGCGAGACGAAGACCAAGGGGGGCATCATCATCCCCGACGCCGCGAAGGAGAAGCCGATCGAGGGGCGCGTCGTCGCGGTGGGCAACGGCAAGGTCCTGAAGGACGGCAAGGTTCGCCCGCTCGATGTGAAGGTCGGGGACAAGGTGCTGTTCGGCAAGTACAGCGGCACCGAGGTGAAGCTCGACGGCGAGGAGCACGTGCTCATCCGCGAGGACGACGTGCTCGCCGTGACCGAGTCCGCCTCGTGAACCAGGTCTGAGGCAACCGAACGCAAGCGTTAGTACACGCGGCCGCGCGGCCGCGAGGGGATTGAGAGATGGCTGCGAAGCAGATCGTTTTTAGCCGCGGCGCCCGCGCCGCGATCCTCAAGGGCGTGAACACGCTCGCCGATGCGGTCAAGGTGACCCTCGGGCCGAAGGGGCGGAACGTCGTCATCGAGAAGAGCTGGGGCTCCCCGGTCGTGACGAAGGACGGCGTCACGGTCGCCAAGGAGGTCGAGCTCGCCGGCAAGCTCGAGAACATGGGCGCCCAGATGGTGCGCGAGGTCGCCTCGAAGACGAGCGACAAGGCCGGCGACGGCACGACGACGGCGACGGTGCTGGCGCAGGCGATCTTCGGCGAGGGCCTCAAGCTCGTCGAGGCCGGCCACAACCCGATGGATCTGAAGCGCGGCATCGACGCGGCGGTCGCGAAGGTCATCGAGGCGGTGCAGAAGGCCGCCAAGCCGACCAAGGACAAGGACCAGATCGCCCAGGTCGCCACGGTCAGCGCCAACGGCGACAAGGAGATCGGCCAGATCCTCGCCGACGCCATGGAGAAGGTCGGCAAGGAGGGCGTGATCACGGTCGAGGAGAACAAGCGCATGACGACGGAGCTCGAGACCGTCGACGGCATGCAGTTCGACCGCGGCTACCTCTCGCCCTACTTCGTGACCGACCCCGAGAAGATGACCGCGGTGCTCACGAACCCGCTCATCCTCGTGCACGAGAAGAAGATCTCGGCCATGGCCGACCTCCTGCCGCTGCTCGAGCAGGTGGTGAAGCAGGGGCGCGAGCTGCTCATCCTCTCCGAGGACATCGAGGGTGAGGCGCTCGCCACGCTCGTCGTGAACAAGCTGCGCGGCACGATCAAGGTCGCCGCCGTGAAGGCGCCCGGCTTCGGCGATCGCCGCAAGGACATGCTGAAGGACATCGCGATCCTCACGGGCGCGACGCCGTTCATGGAGGACCTCGGCCAGAAGCTCGAGAGCGCCACGGTGCGCGACCTCGGGACGGCCAAGCGGGTCGAGATCGACAAGGACAACACCGTCATCGTCGACGGCCAGGGCGACAAGACCGCCATCAAGGGCCGCATCGAGGCGATCCGCAAGCAGATCGCGGACACGGCGAGCGACTACGATCGCGAGAAGCTCCAGGAGCGGCTCGCGAAGCTCGCCGGCGGCGTCGCGGTGGTGAAGGTCGGCGCGGCGACCGAGGTCGAGATGAAGGAGAAGAAGGCGCGCGTCGAGGACGCGCTCCACGCGACCCGCGCGGCCGTCGAGGAAGGCATCGTGGTCGGCGGCGGCGTGGCGCTCTTCCGGGCGGCCGCCTCGCTGGAGTCGCTCAAGTTCAACGACGAGCGCGACGTCGGCGTGCGGCTCGTGCGCCGCGCCGTGGAGGCGCCGCTCCGCCAGATCGCCCAGAACGCGGGGGTCGACGGGACGGTGGTCGCGGAGAAGGTCCGGACGGGCGCGCCGACGTTCGGCTACAACGCCGCGACCGACTCGTACGAGGACCTGCTCGCCGGCGGCGTCATCGATCCCGCCAAGGTCGTGCGGCACGCGCTCTCCAACGCGGCCAGCGTCGCCGCGCTGATGCTCACGACCGAGGCCCTCGTCGCCGAGAAGCCCAAGAAGGAGAAGGCCGCGGGCGGCGGGGCTCCCGGCGGCATGGGCGGCATGGGGGGTATGGGCGGCATGGGGGGTATGGGCGGCATGGGCGGCATGGGCGACTTCGACATGGGTTGATCGCCTGTCCGCGCCGCTCTCGGGCTGCCGCCGCCTCCGCGCGGCGGCCCGCCGGGCGCGCTGCCCCGACGAAGCGGGCCGAGGGGCCCTCCAAAGCATGCTGGCTTGGGGGGCCTCTCGCGTTTTGTGTTTTGTGAGCGCCAGCGCTCTTGCCCGGGTTTTTGACCCGCGGTCACGTGGGGCGCTAGACTCCCGGGCAATGTCGGAGTCGTCGTTCGCCCGCTATGGCCGCGAGTACGTGCCGGGCGACGTGCTCTTTCGTGAGGGTGACTCCGGCGACGTCATGTTCGTCATCCAGTCGGGCGCCGTGCGGATCACGAAGTCGGTCGTCGGCGAGGACAAGGTGCTCGCGGTGCTCGGGCCCGGCGAGTTCGTCGGCGAGATGGCGATCTTGAACGGCAAGCCCCGGAACGCGACGGCGACGGTGAGCGAGCCGTCCCGCTGCCTCGTGATCGACGCGCGTAAGCTGGAGGTCATGCTGCAGCGCGACGTCGAGATAGCGCTCCGTCTCCTCAAGAAGCTGGCGAAGCGGCTCGACGCGGCGAACTCGCTCGTCGAGATCCTCATGCACCGTGACCCGAAGGCGCGCGTGATGCTGGCGCTCGCGCGCCACGCCGAGGCCTTCGGAGAGGAGACGCCTGAAGGCATACGCGTCCGCTCCTCTCCCGAGGACATCGCGCGCGAGGTCGACGTCGAGCAAGAGACGGTGGACGAGGTGATGAAGCGGCTCCGCCGGCTGAAGCTCCTCTCGTACGGGCCGCCTGGACCCGCGGCGATCATGGTGACCGACATGCGCAGGTTCAGGGATTTCATCGAGTTCCTGGACATGCCGCAGAAGTTCGGCGGAGAGAGCTGAACCAGTGGAGCTGCGTGTCATCGGCTGCCACGGCGGGGAGACCCCCAGGCATCGCACGTGCGCGTTCGTCGTGGACGACATCCTCGCGATCGACGCCGGCTCGCTGACCAGCGGGCTCGAGGTGAAGGACCAGGCGCGGATCGAGGCGTGCCTGGTGAGCCACGCGCACCTCGATCACATCCGCGACCTGGCCACGATCGCGGACAACCGCTGCCAGCTCGGGTGCCCGCCGCTCGTGATCGCGGGCACGCGCGAGACGCTGCGGACGCTCAAGAAGCACTTCTTCAACAACGTGCTCTGGCCCGATTTCGCGGTCATCCCGAGCGCCGGGCAGCCGACCATCCAGTACCTCGAGCTCAAGCCGGAGCGCCCCACGCCGGTCGCCGGTCGGCTCGTGCGCGCGGTCCACGTGACGCACACGATCGACGCGTCGGCGTTCGTGATCGAAGGGGACGGCGGCGCGATCGCGTACAGCGGCGACACCGGGCCCACGGAGCGGCTGTGGGAGGTGCTGAACCAGCAGCAGGACCTCCGCGCGCTGCTGATGGAGGTCAGCTTCCCCAACCGGGAGCAGCGCCTCGCCACCGTGAGCGGCCACCACACGCCGCAGACGCTCGCCCTCGAGCTCCAGAAGTTCCGCGCGCCGAGGGATCTGCCGACGATGCTCTACCACATCAAGCCGGTCTTCCAGGCCGAGGTGGAGCGGGAGTGCGCCGCGCTGAAGGGGCTGAACCTGGAGGTCCTTCAGCTCATGGATCACTTCGTCCTGTAGCCGACGCATCGCCGACGCATCGGGGCGGGGCGTCCGGAGCGTGGTGCGCGCGCGGGTAATGGCGGCGCTCCGCTCGACGCGATCGTGGGGCCGAGCTGTCCTGTCCGAGGGGGATCGCTCGCTGGTCCGGGCGAGATCGCGCCGCGCAGGGGTGAGGCCTGCGCGGCGGCGGTGTCGGGAGCTCGCGCGCGACCGCAGAGCGGCGCGACCGCAGAGCGGCGCGCCGCGGCGGGCTAGCGGCTTTCCTGGGTGGGCTCGTCGTTGAAGGGGCGCTTGCCGTCAGGCACCTCTTCGACGCGGGCGAGGACGACCGTGATGTTGTCGGTGCCGCCGAAGTAGTTCGCCCGATCGATGAGCGCCGTGCACGCAGCGTCCAGCGAGCCGCTGGACATCACGAGCTCGAGGATCTGATCGTCGCTCACCAGCCCGGACAGGCCGTCCGAGCAGAGGAGGTACACGTCACCGTGCCGCGTCTCGTCCGTCACGAGATCGACGAGGACGTCCTCGCGGATGCCGAGCGCGCGCGTGATGACGTTGGCCGGCAGCTGCCTGACCTCCTCCTCGGTCATCCACGGCGCCATGTGCGCCGCGTCGCTGACGAGAGAGTGATCGCGGGTGAGCTGCGTGATCTGGCTGTCGCGCAGGCGATAGCAGCGGCTGTCCCCGACGTGACCCACCGTCACGTGCTCGGCGTCCTTGGAGAACATCGCCGCCACGATCGTCGTGCCCATGCCGAAGTCGGCGAGCGTCTTGAGCGAGCGATCGAAGATGCGCCGGTTCGCCAGCCTGAGGCCGGTGACGACGTAGTTCTCCTCCTCGGTCAGGTTCGGATCGGCAGGGAAAGGCCAGGTGGCGTCCCTCCCCACCGTCACGGACAAGAAGTCCGAGAGCGTGCTCACGGCAAGCTGGCTCGCGACGTCGCCCGAGCGGTGTCCGCCCATTCCATCCGCCACGGCCACGACACGGTACTCCTCGCTGACGAGGAGGTTGTCCTCATTGTGGTCCCGGAGGAGCCCGGTATCCGTCATCCCGGCAAACCGGGTCCGCAACATGGGCAGAGAGTAGACGCGGAGCAGGGGGGCAGCGCAAGTTCAAGGCGAGGGCAAAGCTGAAATCCTGGGCTGGATCTCCCACAGCGGCCGCTCCATGGCCGCTGGAAGCGGCCGGCGGCAGGGGTAAAGGACCGTTCCGGAGGCGCCCGCTCGCCGGACGCACTTTGCTCTTGAAAGATGAGAGAGGACGTGGGGTTCCCCGCCGCGCGGCGCGCGCCGAGGCGACGGGCGATCGAGCTCAGAGCCAGCTCTCGCCGATCGCGATCCCCGCCGAGGCCGCGATCGCCTCGGCGGCGCGCACGCCGCAGGCCTGCGCCTCCTCGAAGAGCGCCATCCCCGGCTGATCGACGTGGGCCCAGGCGACGCGCTCGGACAGCGCGCAGCGCGGCTCGAACGGCCGCGGGCCGAGGAAGCCGGGGCGCGGGCGCGGCATCGCGTGCCCCCAGATCATGACGTCCATCCGCTCGACGTCGTCGCGCAGGTGCGGGTGCGCCGGCGCGAGATCGCGCAGCACGCCGTCGGCGAGCGACGCCCACGGCGCGCGGAGCAGCGCCGCGCGCGCGGCGGCGACGTCCGGCCCGCCGAAGGCGCGGTAGTACGTCAGCACGGTGCGCTGCACCGGCGTCGCGAGGCGCGACCGCTGCGTCGTCGCCGCCGCGAGATCGGTGAGCTGGTGGCGCGCGTCGACGTAGCCGAGCCCCTCCGCGCCGTAGAGGACGGAATCCCACGCGTGGTTGGGATCGATGGGCCGCTCGACGTGCAGGTTCGCCACGAGCCACGCCGACGCGACCCGCTCCGGCAGCTCGCCCGCCGCGCCCCCCGCGAAGATCCGGCGCACGACGAACGCCGGCGCCGCGAGGATCGCCGCGCGGGCCTCGATACGGCGCGCCTCGCCGCGCTGCACGTCGACGTAGTCGATCTCGACGCGGCCGCTCGGCTGCGGGCGCACCGACGTGACGAGCGCGCCGAGCGACACGCGCGGCGCCGCGCGCTCGAGCAGCGCCTTCACGAGCCGGCCGTTGCCCTCGGGCCAGACGAGGTAGCGGCTGCCCGCGAGCTCGGGCGCGCGCGCCTTGCGCCCCGCGAAGTAGTGCAGCCCCGCCCAGGCCGAGATCTCCTCGGGCTCGCCGCCGAAGTCGTCGAGCATCGCGTAGCGCACGTACCAGCGCACGAACGGCGTGCGGTACCCCTCGCGATCGAGCCACGCCGCCATGCTCATCCGGTCGAGCCGGAGGAGCTCGGGGTCGCGCGAGGAGCGATCGAGCGGGATCTGGAACGCCGGGCGCCCGTCGCTGCCGGTGAGCTCCGTGAGCTCCTCCTCGAGCGCGTGGAACCTCTCGAGCTCGTCCAGCGCCTCGCTCGAGAGCGCGTCGACCGGCGCGAGGCCGCTGTGCCACGCGCCCTCGTAGAACAGCCGCTCGCCCGGCGCGTGGCACAGCCGCCTCGGATCGAACACGGGGCGCCCCGCCGCGTCCCACCCCGTGACGACGCCCATCTGATCGAGCAGCCGAAGCGTCGCGCGCGCCTCGACGTTCGGCGCGGCGAGGTAGTGCGCGCCCCACGGGTGCGGCACGACGCCGTCGTCGCCCCACGCGCTCGTGCCGCCCGGCCTCGGCTCGAGCTCGAGGACCCGCAGATCGAGCCCGGCGCCGGCGAGCCGCCACGCGGCCGACAACCCGCTCACCCCGCCGCCGACGATCACGACGTCCGCGCGCTCGGCGGGGCCGCTCGCCGCGGGGAGCGGGCCGCCGCGGAGCAGGTGGCCCGCGCCGTGGGCCGCGCCGACGATCTCGCCGGCGAGCGGCGCGCGCCCCGGCGCGGCCGTGTGCACGACCCAGCCCGCGGCCACGGAGCTCAGGAAGCCGCGGCGGTTCACCGGATCACCGGGTCCACTCGGCCCACTCGCGCGTGTACACGGAGACGAGCTTCTGGTCGTTCAGCCGGTTGATCGGCGCCTCGACGCGGCCGAGATCGCGGGGGAACCGGAAGAGCTCCGGCAGGCCGCTCGAGTCGAGGTAGCGGAGCCTCGACGGATCGATCCGGAGGGCGCCGGGCGCGGCGAGCCCCTCGCCGCCCGCCAGGATGAAGCCCCACTCGCCGAAGCTCGGCACGTACACGTGGAGCGGCGCGGTCTTGAAGCCGGCCGCCTCGAGCGTCGTCACGACGCTCCAGAACGACTCGCGCGCGTAGTGGGGCGACGTCGCCTGGACGACGGCGAGCCCGCGCACGGAGAGCCGCTGCCGGAGCAGGTGATAGAAGGCGTCCGTGTACAGCTTGCCGACGGCGTAGTTGCCGGGATCGGGGAAGTCGACGATCGCGAGATCGAACGACTCGGTCGACTCCTCAAGGTACTTGAACGCGTCCTCGTTGCGGACGGCGACGCGCGGGTCGTGCAGCGAGCCCTGGTTCAGGTCCGCGGCGAGCGGCAGATCGCGGAAGGCGCCGGTGACCGCGCCGTCGAGGTCGACGAGCAGGATCTGCTCGACCGACGGGTAACGGAGCAGCTCGCGCGCGGCGAGCCCGTCGCCGCCGCCGAGGATCAGCGCGCGCCGCGGCTCGCGCCCCAGCGCGGCGACGGCCGGGTGCACGAGCACCTCGTGGTACCGGTGCTCGTCGTCCGACGAGAACTGCAGGTTGCCGTTGAGGAAGAGGCGCGTCGTGCGCGGGCTCCTCGTGATGACGAGGCGCTGGTACGGCGACTGGGCGGCGTAGACGATGGGCGCCCCGAAATAGAGCGCCTCCGAGCGCTCGACGAACCGCGAGACGAGCGCGAAGGCGACCCCGAGCCCGGCGATCACGATCAGGCAGAGCGCCCGCAGCCGGACGATGACGGCGCGATCGAGCGGGAACAGGAAGGTGCTCGTGAGCGCGACGGCCGCGTTGAGCATGCCGAAGAACAGGCTCGTCTGGTGGATCCCGAGGCGGGGCAGGAGGAGCGAGGGGAAGAGCAGGCTCGCGGCCAGCGCGCCGATGTAGTCGAGCGTGAGCACGCGCGCGACGAGCCGCTTCAGATCCAGCGAGAAGTTGAGCAGCCGGATGAGCAGCGGGATCTCGAGCCCCACGAGCATCCCGATGAGCAGCACGAGCGAGTAGAGCAGCGCGCGGAACGACCCGAGCGCGGTGTAGACCCGGAAGAGCATCGGCGCGGAGAGCCCCCCGACCAGCGCGAGGCCGAGCTCGATCTCGACGAAGCGCTCGAGGAGCCGGCTCTCGATGTACTGGGAGAGGTACGAGCCGATCCCCATCGCGAACAGGTAAAGGCCGATGACGAAGCTGAACTGCGTCACCGAGTCGCCGAGCACGTAGCTCGCGAGCGTGCCGGTGATGAGCTCGTAGACGAGCCCCGACGTGGCGATGACGAACACGCTCGCGAGGAGCGCCGGGTGCACGAGCCGGGGCAGCGGCTGCGCCGCAGGGAAGAGCGCCGGAGCGTCCCCGGGAGGGGCGCCCCGAGCGCCCGCAGGGCTCTCCTCGACGGCCGGCATCGGCGCGGTCCTAGCACCGCTCGCGCTGGACCACAGCCTGTTCGGGCTCGCCGGCGCACCTGAAACGCTTCCTCTTTCGTCGTCGAGGCTTCTAGTATGGTGCTCGCGTGAGCACGCCCTTCGACCGAGCAGCCGCGTGCCCCTCCTGCGGCGCGCCGATCACGTTTCGCTTCGCAGGCGCGATGGCGCAGGTGTGCAAGCACTGCAAATTCGTCGTCGCGCGCACCGATCGGGACCTCCGCGCCGTCGGGCGCGTCGCCGACCTGGTCGAGATTCCCACGCCCCTCCAGCTCGGCGTCACCGGGCGCTGGGGCAACGAGCCGTTCGTGGTCGACGGCCGCGTCCAGCTCGATCGGGCCAGCGCGCCGGGCGCGCCCTGGCAGGAGATCTTCGTCGCGTTCCCGGCCAGCGGCCGCTGGACGTGGGTCGCGTTCGCCCAGGGGCGCTGGTACGCCACCACCGAGGCGCCGCTCCCGATGAACGGGCTGCCGCCGTGGAGCTCCCTCCAGCCGGGCGGCCGTGTCCACCTCGAGGGGCACGGCATGTTCACCGTCGTCGAGGTCGGCCGCCGGCGCGTGATCTCGGCCGAAGGAGAGATGCCCTACGTCGCCGCGCCGGGCGTGGTGACGGGCTTCGCCGACATCGCGGGGCCGAGGGGCGAGTTCGGGACGCTCGACTACGGCGACGGGCGGACGATCCCGCCCAAGCTCTACCTGGGCCGGCAGATCGACCCGGCCATCATGCAGCTCGACACCGGGGCCCCCGTGGACCAGCCCACGGCGCAGGTGTCGGCCGTCGTGTGCCCGAACTGCGGCGGCAACCTGCCGCTCGCCGCGCCCGGCACCACGGAGCGCATCGTCTGCCGGTACTGCGGTACTGCGAGCGATCTCACGAAGGGCACGCTCGTCGCGCTCGGCCAGGTCCCCAGGCCGCCCATGGAGCCGTACGTCCCGCTCGGCGCCGAGGGCCAGCTCCGCGGCATGCGCGTGCTCTGCATCGGCTTCGTCATCCGGGGCTGCACCGTGGAGGGCGAGCGTTACCGCTGGCGCGAGTACCTGCTCTACGGCGGACCGAGCGTTGGCTACCTGTGGCTCATGGAAGAGGACGGGGCGTGGCAGCTCGTGACGCCTCTCTCGCCCGGCGAGGTCCAGCCGATGGGCTCGACGGCGAGCTATCAAGGGCGGACGTATGCGCTGAAGCAGAGCGTCCACGCCGAGGTGGAATACGTCATCGGCGAGTTCTACTGGAAGGTCGAGATCGGCGAGGCCGTGCAGGCCACCGAGTACCAGGGCGAGGGCGGCAAGGTCAGCATCGAGCAGGCCCCGACCGAGGTGAGCGTGTCGTTCTGCTCACCGCTTCCAGGGAAGGAGCTCGCCGCCGCCTTCCACCTGCCACCCCCGCCGAGCCCCTCGTTCGGTGACGGGACGAGCGCCGGAGCCGGCCGGATCGTCGTCATCGTCGTCGTCGTCATCGTCGTCCTCCTCATTCTCATCGCGCTCAGCGACTGCGGTGGGGGGGGCGGCGGCGTCCTCTTCATTCCGAGCGGGGGCGGCAGCCCGAGCTTCGGCGGCGGGAAGTGATCCAGCTCCACTGCTCGATTCGGCTACGCATGAAATGAACGGCATGTGCCGGTGCGTCTTTTGCGATCCCGGCTGGTGTCGAGTCGGGCACGTGCAGCACTGGACATATCTATGTCCACCTCCGTGGAAAGGCGACATCGCGTCGAGCGGAGCGGTCGGATTCGGGCAGATGATGGTCGGTTTCGGGTATCGACCCGCTCCGGCCGTCGCCGTCGATCGAGTAATTTCAATGGGTTACACGCTGGCTCACGGCGGCCCGTGACGTGCAATGTGCCGTCCGACGCCGGTGGTGGACCGGCGGCGGAGGCCCATGCAAACGGTGAATTCGATCGACCCGCACGCACAGCTGCGTGCGCTCTACATCTCCCTGCTCCGAAACCAGGAGCACTTCGACGAGTTCAAGCAGCTGCTCGCCCTCTACGTCGTCGCGCCCGAGGCAGATGAGGAGCCGGTGGACGCGGCCAGGATCCGCGCGCAGCTCAACGGCCGCATCCGCTCCTGGATCGGCGGCTTCTTCGATGGGCTGAGCGCCTCCCAGGTGCTCCAGTGGCGCGCGATCGTGGTCGAGGAGCGCTTCAACGTGTGCCTGTCGCCCTGGAAGGAGTCGAACGTCTATTGATGCTGCGGCGCAGGCGACAGGCGGGGTTGCACCGCCATCGGCGTACGTCTCACCGGCGCGGCTCTGCCCCGGTGCCATCTACCGGCGCCCGGAGCGCGCCGCGCACCGCGAGCGCCGGGCCCGGCGCGCCGCGCCGGGCGGGGGAGGTGCCCGCGCATGGATGACGCCCTCTGGGTGGACGAGCTCTACAAGGCGTTCTGGCGGACCCTCCCCGGGATGCTGCACGCCGACGCGCAGGGGCTGGCCTACACGCTCGGCCTGTCGCCGTCGCGCGACGTGCCCTGGAGCGCCGTGTTCAGCAACGAGATCACGCTGGCCGCGCCCGCGCTGCTCGCGGAGGCCATGCCCGGCGTCCGCGGGGCCACGGTGCAGGACGCGCTCCTCGCGCACCTGCTCGCCGTCATCGAGGCGTTCGGCACCGATCGCATCAAGGACAAGCAGGTCCGCCCGACCTGGCAACTCGAGGCCATCCTGGCGCACGCCCGGCGGGCGCGCGACGAGGCGCTCCGCCGCGTCGCGCCAGGGGTCGACGACCCGGCCATCGATTTCGCGCGCGCGGACGACGCGACGCTGTTCGCCATCGAGACCGAGCGCAGCCTCCTCGCGAGCGGCGGGCCCGCCGGCTTCAGCCGCTATTACGCGCTCTCCCTCGGCAAGCAGAGCGTGGGCTTCCCGGCGTCGATCGCCCTCGCGCACGCCGCCGGCTGGACGGCCGAGCGGCGCGAGGTGCTCGCGCGGCTGCTGTCGTCGGTGTGGCTCGGGCTGCAGCTCCACGACGACGTCATGGACTGGCAGGACGACTACCAGCGAGGCGGCGCCTGGGCCGTCGTCCTGGCCTCGGAGCTCCGATCGCGCGCGCACGGAGAGCCCCGGGCCGAGGAGCGCGATCGGGAGCGCGCCTCGGAGCCGCGCCACCGCGGCGCGGTCGCGTACGGGCCGCTCGGCACGCCGCCCTGGGGGATCGCGGTGACGCCGAAGGCGCAGGGCGAGCCGCCGATCCCCGACGCGCCCTCGTCCTTGCTCCCCGTCCGCCGGATGGTGCTCGACTCCGGCGTCCTCGCGGCGATGCTCGACGGCGAGCGCCGGTGCTTCCGCGCCGCGCGGCGGCGCGCCGCGGTGCTCGGCGCGCGCCGCGTCGCGGCCTGGGCGGAGGGGAAGGCGGCGCAGGCGCAGGAGCTCGCGCGGTGCGAGGCAGAGAGCCCCGGCTTCGCGAACCGCGCCCACGCGCTCAACGCCTGGGCCAAGGCCGTGCTGGCATGAGCCGCGGCCGCGGCGCGGCCGCGCGAGGGGGGGCGGGCTCTCCGGAGGAGGGGTCCGCGCGCGCGCGTCCGGCGCCCGGTCGCAAGAGCGCGCCGCCCCCGGCGTCGTCCGCGACGCCCAGGGCGCGCCCGCGGCGCCCGCCGTGGGACTTCGGCTATGCCCCGGTCCCCACCGCCGCCGGCGACGACGACGACGGTCCCCTCGACGTCGTCGTCGCCTCGCGGTGCCCCGTCGCGCCCGACGCGGTCGCCGCGGCGCTCGGGGCGCGCTGGCCTGGCGTCGCGGTCGAGCGCGTCATCGAACGGACGCCCATCTTCTGGCTCCGCGTCCGATCCCCGGACCGCGGGCGGCGCGCCGACGTCGCCGCGGCGCTCTCGGCCGCGGCGCTGCCGGTGCGCTACGTCGCGTCGGCCCGGCGCCCGAGCGCCGCCGTCGCCCCGCGCTTCGACGCGGCCGCCGGCGCCGCGGCGCGCCCGGAGGGCTGGACGGCGCGCCGCGCTTCGGTCGAGGACGAGCCCGTCACCCCCGGCCGCTGGTTCCTGCGCGACGAGGGCGGCGGGATCGGCGTCGATCGCCGCCGCTGCGGGGGCGGCGCCGGGACGCGCCTCGGGGTCATCGACGACGACGCGTGGACGGCCGACGAGCTCGGCCTCGAGCGCGAGGTGCTCGTCATGATGGAGCAGCCGCCGCGCAGCCAGGCGCACGGCGCGTTCATGGTCGCGTGGGCCGTGGGGGGCCGTCGCCCCGGCGGGTTCCGCGGCGTCGCGCCGGACGCGTCGCCCCGGCTCTACCTGATCCCGAAGCCTGGATCGTGCGTCCTCGCCCTTCCGGTCGCGATCGTCCGGGCGGTCAGCGACGGCGCCGACGTCGTTGTGTGCGCCGCGTACGTCGAGGGCTCGACGACGCCCATGCTCGACGACGCGCTCGAGTTCGCCGCCCGCCTCGGGCGCCGCGGCAGGGGCTGCCCTGTCGTGTTCCCCACGGGCCGTGAGGCCTCGAGCCCCCCCGAGTCGCTGCACGCGAGCTTCTCGCTCGGGTTCGGCGAGCCCGCGAGCGACCCGCGCGTGTTCTGCGTCGGCCCGGGCGCCCGCGGCGAAGGGTGGTTCCTCTGGCGGGACCGGCGGGGGCGCAGCCGCCCCTTCGCCAACCGCGGCCCGGCGGTGCGGTGGCTCGCGCCAGGGGACGACATCACCTGTCCGCTGCCGTCCGCGTCCAGCGCGACCCCCGCGCTCGAGCGGCTCTGCCACGCCGAGTCGAGCGGGGCCTCGGCCCTCGCCGCGGGCTCGCTGCTCCTCGTCCTGTCGCAGAACCCGTCGCTCCGCCTGCCCGAGCTCGACGCCCTCGTGATGCGCACGCTCGCCCCGGTGCCTCCCGCGGCGCCCGCGTCGGCCGAGCCGATCGCCGACGCGTGGGACGTGCTCCCCGACGGGCGCGATCGCGACGGCCACAACGCCAAGCACGGCTACGGCCGCATCGACGCCGGTCGAGCCTGCCTCGCCGCCGGAGATCCCATCGCGCTCGCGCTGGTGTCCGTCGGCGAGGACGGCGCCGCGCGCATCTGGCACGACGCCCGCGCCGAGGGGCCGCTCGTCCGCCGCCTGTACTCGCGCCGCCTCGCGCGCTGGGCCGTCCGGGCGCTGCTCGCCGACCCGAGCCTCTGCCACGGCGTCTGCGCGCTCGTGCGCCACGCCCGCCTCACCGCGGGCGACCCGCGGCGCCGGCGCGCCCACGGCGCTGGCGCCGTGCTGCGGCAGCTCTCGCTCGTCGTCCGCGCCCTCGCCGCGAGCCGCGCGGCGCCGCCGCCCTCGCCGCGCGTGCGGGACGAGATCACCGCCCTGCTCGACCGGCTCGAGCGATCGGCCACCGACGCCGCCGCCGTCGCCGACGTCGAGTCGCGCTTCGGAGCGCTGGCGGACGTCGTGTTCGCGGACACCACGGACGGCGACGCGCACGAGGGCGCCGCCTGAGCGCGCCGCCGTCCCGCCGCGGGGTGATCCCGCTCTCATCTCCGCGGGAAAACGTAATGATAATTGCGTAGTAGCGCCGCTGGGGCGCCGGGATCGCGGGTGACGGGCGCGTAGCTCCCCGTCCGGCGCGCGAGCCCCGTTGGTTCACCCGGAGTTCCAGCGTATCGTGAGTGGCTGGCGGCGCAATTTGCGCGCCGTCGGCTCTCCCGATGCCAGCTATCGAGAATCGCCGTTGGCTCCTCGCGGTGGTCGTCCTCGCGGCGCTCGTGCTGGGCGGCTCGGGGATGAGGAGCGCTCTGGGCTGGTACGAGCGCCCGTTCCCCGGCGTGCTCGTCGATCCGGACGGCGTGGTCTCGAGCGTGGGCCTGCCGTCCTGGGAGGGCTTCCAGAAGGGCCTCCGGTACCCGGATCGCGTCGTCGAGGTCGACGGCTGGCGCCTCGAGAGCACCGCGGGGCGCTACCGCGCGAGCGCCTGGGACGCCGCGGTCGAGCGGGCGGCGCACGAGGGGCGCCGCTCGGTGCACGCCCGCGTCGAGACGGCGGAGGGGCTGCGCGACGTCGAGCTCTCCCTCGTCCCCTTCGACGCGCTCGCCTGGTGGTTCTACGCCGGCGGGCTGATGGTCGTCGCCTCGCTCTACGTGGGCGCCGCGCTCATCGCCCTCAGCGCGAGCCCCCACGGCAAGCTCGCCCGCGCCTTCGCGAGCGCCGCGCTGTTCGCCGCGCTCTTCCAGTTCGCGCTGTTCGACTACCACAGCTCGCGCCACCTCGTCCCGTTCTTCCACGTCGCCTACGCGCTCGTCCCGATGAGCTTCTTCACGCTGGCGCTGCGGCTGCCGGACGACGTCCCGCTCATCGCGCGCTACCCCGTCTTCGCGCGGATCGCGCACGGGCTCGGCGGCCTGCTCGCCGCCGCCCTGCTCGCCTCGCACGCCATGGGCTGGACCACCGTCGCGCTCCGGAGCGTCTGCGCGATCCTGTTCGTGGCGTCGTTCTTCTTCTTCGCGATCACGCTGATCCTCCGCTTCGCCGCGGCGGAGGGCGATCGCCGCCGCACGCTGCGCGCGCTGCTCCTCGCGATGGCGCCGCCGCACGTGGTGATCGCCCTCGGCTTCATGCTCGCCATGCTCGGCGCCCCGGCGTCGACGCTCGCGTGGTTCGCGATCCCCGCGCTCGCCCTCACGCCCGTCTCGAGCGTCGTCGCGTTCATCCGCTACGACCTCTGGGGGAGCCGCGCGCTCCTGTCGCGCCCGCTCACGCGCGTCATCATCGCCTGCATGATGGTCGCGCTCACGGTGATCCTCTGCTCCGCGTGCGCGGGGTACGCCGGCCTCCCGCTGCTCGGCGCGATCAAGGTCGCGGCGCCGGCCGCCGTCGTCAGCGCGGCGCTCGTCGTGTTCGCGCTCGGCGCCGGCGATCGGAAGCTCTTCCCGGCGCGCGCGGAGTACAAGCCCACCGTCGAGCAGCTCAGCGAGGAGCTGACGCTCGTCGCCGATCCCGACGAGGTCGCCTTCGCGGTCGAGCGCACGGTGGCGCGCTGGCTCTCCTGCGAGCGCGTCACCTTCCGCCGCATCGCGGTCGACGCGGCCGACGGCGCGGGCAGCGCCGGCGCCGCGCCCGGCGAGCCGGCGCCGACGGCGGACGAGTCGAGCGGCGAGCGGGTCATCGAGGTCGAGCCCTCCACGGCGAGCGCGAGCGCGAGCGAGCTCTCGCTGACCGTCATGTTCCGCGGCCGGCTGCTCGGCGTCCTCGAGGTGGGCAAGAAGCGCGGCGGCGCCCTGTTCACCAGCGAGGATCTCGACCTGCTCCGCACGATCGGCAACCAGGCCGCGCTCGCCATGGCGCACGCCCACAGCTACGCGGAGCTGGAGCGGCGGCGGCGGGAGCAGGCCGCCGCGTGGCGCGACGAGCGCGCGGCGCTCATCGAGACGCTCGCGGCCGAGATCACCCACGAGGTGCGCTACCCGATCAACTTCTTCCGCTCCGTGTTCAAGCGCGGATCGAAGAACCAGAGCCTGGACGCCGAGGAGGTCGACATCGGCTGCGAGGAGGTCGAGCGCCTCGAGCGCCTCGTGATGGGGCTGCGCCGGGTGACGCACAGGAAGCTCGAGCGCCGCCGCCTCGCGGTCGAGGAGCTCGTCAGCCGGGCGGAGATGCTCCTGCGCGATCAGCTCGGCAAGCGGCGGATCGAGGCGCGCGTGAGCGCCGGATCGAGGCTCCGCTGCGATCCCGATCAGGCCACGCAGGTGCTCGTCAACCTCCTCTCGAACGGCCTCGACGCGGCCGGCGACAAGGGGACGATCGGGGTCGTCTGGGAGACCACCGAGAGCGGCGCCGAGCTCGTCGTGTGGGACACGGGGCCCGGCATCTCGGGGGACGCGTCGCGCCTCTTCGCGCCCTGGTACACGACGAAGCCCCGCGGGACCGGGCTCGGGCTCGCCATCACGCACCGGATCGTCCGGGCCCACGGGTGGTTGATCGAGCCGGAGCGGCGCGACGGCACGACGCGGTTCGTGATCTCGATCCCCGCCGCAGACGTCTCGATGACCGCGGAGGACGAGGTCGCGTGAAGATCCTGATCGTCGATGATCAGCGGAGCGGCCGCCGCACGCTGCGGCAGATCCTGGCCGCGCTCGACGAGGTCGAGGTGCTAGAGGCGGTCGGCCTGGACGACGCGATGACGGTCGTCGAGCGGAGCGCGCCGGACCTCCTGCTCCTCGACGTGCGCCTGTCGGACGATCCGCGCGACCGCGGCGGCCTGGAGATCCTGCGGCGGGTGCGGGCCTCGGGGCGGAGCACGCCGGCGCTGATGGTCACGTCGGTCAGCGAGCTCTCCGAGATCCGGGAGGCCATGCGGCTCGGCGCGCAGGACTACGTGCTGAAGGACGAGCTCTGCCCGGAGATGCTCCTGCCGATCATCGAGGGGCAGCGCGAGCGGCTGCTCCTGAAGGGCGAGGTGGTGCGGCTCCGCGAGCGGGTCGACCGCACGTTCGGCACGAAGGCGCTCCTCGGCTCGTCCGGGGGGATGGAGCGCGTCCGCCGGATCATCGAGCGGGTCGCCGAGTCGAGCAAGACGGTGCTCATCCGCGGCGAGACCGGCAGCGGCAAGGAGATGGTCGCCCGCGCGCTGCACGAGATGAGCTCGCGCCGCGGCGAGCCGTTCGTCGCGGTCAACTGCTCGGCGCTGCCGGGGACGCTCATCGAGTCGCTCATCTTCGGGCACGAGCGCGGCGCCTTCACCGGCGCCGAGAAGCGCATGCGCGGCCAGCTCGAGCTCGCGGGCGCGGGCACCATCCTGCTCGACGAGATCGCCGAGATGCCCGGCGAGCTCCAGGCGAAGCTCCTGCGCGTCGTCGAGGATCGCCGCTTCCGCCCCCTCGGCGCCGAGTCGGAGATCCCGCTGCGCGCCCGCGTCCTCGCCGCGACCCACGTCGACCTGGAGAAGCGCATCAGCGAGGGGCGCTTCCGGGAGGACCTCTTCTACCGGCTCAACGTCGTCACGGTGCACGTCCCGTCGCTGGCCGAGCGCGACGCCGATCTCATCGAGCTCCTGCTCGCGTTCAGCGCGGAGCTCCCGCGCAAGCTGCGTTACACCGACGACGCGATCGCGTGGCTGGTCCGGCGGCCCTGGCCCGGCAACGTGCGTGAGCTCCGGAACGTGGTCGAGCGGCTGGGGCTTCTCGCGGACGACGATCTCATCGACGTCCCCACGCTCGAGGAGCTCGCGCGCGAGCGGCCGGTCGTGGACGCCACCGCGGAGATCGACCGGCTGGCGCGCGCCCTGCTGGCGCTGCCCGAGCGGCTGGGATCGAAGCTCCGCGTGATCGAGCGCGCCGTCCTGCACCACGCGATCGAGAGCTGCGGCGGCAACAAGGCGGCCGCGGCGCGGCTGATCGGCGTCGATCGGAAGATGCTCGAGCGGCGCTGGGACCGGCACACCGGCGAGGAGCCGCCGAGCAGCCGCCGGATGTCGATGCCGACGCCGATGGCCGCGCGGCACCTCGGCGAGGAGCCGCCGAGCAGCCGGCGGCACACGCCCGCGAACGGGACGCGGCACCTCGGCGAGGAGCTATCGGGCAACCGCAACCACACGCCCGTGAGCTTGCCGCGGTATGTCGGCGAGGAGGCGCCGAGCACCCGCCGCCAGGCGCCGCCGCCAGACCACGACGACGCCTGAGGGGCGCGGCGCGCCACGTCGGCGGCGTGACGCGCCGCGCCAACGGCGGCGCCGCGCGCTACTTCCTGCCGATGCCCGTGTAGACGAACCCCATGCCGCGGAGCTCGTCCGGCTCCCAGATGTTGCGCCCGTCGAAGAGCGTCGGGGAGCTCAGGATGCGCTTCAGCCGGTGGAAGTCCGGGCGCCGGTACTCGTGCCACTCGGTGACGACGACCAGCGCGTCCGCGCCCTCGGCCGCGCCGTACATGCCGTCGCTCAGGAGGATGCGGTTCCCGTAGATGGCCCGCACGTTCGGCATCGCCTGCGGGTCGTGCGCCTGGACCGTCGCGCCCGCCTCGAGCAGCGCGTCGATGAGCGTGAGCGCCGGCGCCTCGCGGATGTCGTCCGTCTGCGGCTTGAACGCGAGCCCCCAGACCGCGATCGTCTTCCCCTTCAGGGCGCCGTCGAAGTGGGCGCTCACCTTGCTGGCGAGCAGCCGCTTCTGCCGCGCGTTGATCCGCTCGGTCGCCCGGACGATCTCCAGATCGTGCCCGACGGAGCCCGCGGTGTAGAGGATGGCCGAGAGGTCCTTGGGGAAGCACGACCCGCCGAACCCCGGGCCGGCGAACAGGAACTTCGTGCCGATGCGCGGGTCGGCCCCGACGCCCTTGCGCACGAGCTCGATGTCCGCGCCGACCTTCTCCGCGAGCACGGCCAGGTCGTTCATGAACGAGATGCGCGACGCGAGCAGCGCGTTGGCGGCGTACTTGGTGAGCTCGGCCGAGCGCGCGTCCATGAGCTGGATGCGGTCGCTCGCCCGCACGAACGGGTTGTAGAGGTGGCGCAGGATCTCGCGGGCCTTCGGGTCGTCCGAGCCGATGATCACGCGGTCGGGCTTCATGAAGTCGTTGACCGCGTCACCCTCCTTGAGGAACTCCGGGTTCGACGCGACAGCGAACGGCTGGGTGGCGTTCGCGCCGATGATCTGCCGGAGCCGGTCCGCCGTGCCGACGGGGACCGTGCTCTTCGTGGCGATCACCTTGAAATTGTTCAGGTTCTTGCCGATCGTCTCGCCGACGGCCTCGACGGCGGAGAGGTCGGCGGAGCCGTCGTCCGCCTGGGGCGTACCGACGGCGATGAAGACGATCTCGGCGTCGCGGATGGCGCCGGCGACGTCGGTGGAGAACCGGAGCCTGCCGTCGCGGGTGTTCTTCGCGATCAGCACGTCGAGGCCGGGCTCGTAGATCGGCACCTCTCCGCGCTTCAGCATCTCGATCTTGGCAGCGGACACGTCGACGCACGCCACGTCATTCCCGAAATCCGCGAACCCCGCGCCGGCGACGAGGCCGACATACCCTGTTCCCACGACGGCAAGCTGCATGGGCGGGACGCTACCACGACCCCGGCGCCGTTCGAGCCGGCAGTCGCACGGAGTGTGGCCTCCGATCGATCTGTCCCGCTCCTCTCGCGTGCGAGCGCGCGCCGAGCCTTCGTGCTGCCCTTGCCCTGCCCGCGAGCCGAGGGGCTGCCGGGCGCCTGGCGGTCGTGGCGCCGTGGCGCCGCGCGGCTCAGGGGTGGACGAACACCACGGTGCCGGTCAGCGAGCGCGCTGCGCCGTGCCATCCCGGCGGGACGGCCGGCTCGGTCCAGAAGAACAGGCGGCGGGCGTCCTCTGGAGACAGGTTGATGCAGCCGTGGCTCTTGGGCCGGCCGAACTTGTCGTGCCAGTACGCGCCGTGCAGCGCATACCCCTCCTCGAAGTACTGCACGTAAGGCACGTCGCGAAGCTCGAACTCCTCACCGACGGTGTCCGAGTCCATGGTGCTCGTGACGAACTTCGTGTGGATACGGAAGATCCCGCGCTTGGTCGCGGTGCTGGACTCGTGGTCCTCGAGCCCCGCCTCGCCGCTCGAGATCAGCGTCGCATAGACGGGCTTCGTGCCCTCGTAGGCGACGAGCACCTGCTTCGTGATGTTGACGTCGAGCCACTTCTCGCCGTTCTTGCCCCAGGCAGGCATCTTCTTGGCAGGGTCGATGCGGCCGGCGTGGCGGTCGTCGACCCAGTCGCCGTCCTTCGTCTCGTAGTGCAGCTTGCCGCCGAAGAACTGCTGTTTGCCGGTGAGGGGCACGGCGGAGCGCCACTCGAGCTCTCCGCCGTCGACGAGCTTCTTGCCCTCGACGCGCCATCGCTTGCCCCCGGCGCGGCGCACGAGCGCGAACGGGAAGTCGATGTCCTTGCCGATCTCGACGCCGTGGAACTCGGAGCCGCGGATGGGGCGGAACCGGTCGGCCGGGACGACGCGCAGATCGGTGGTGACGTTGTAGCGCCGGCCCTCGTGGAGGAACGACTCGAGGAAGGCCATCCCGTTGCGCCGCGAGACCTCGTCGATCTTCACGGCGTCAGCGGCCTTGATGAGGCCGGAGAGGTTGGGGGCGCGCCGGCCGTCGCGCAGGTACCAGGGGATCTCGCGATCGGTGATGCGCTGCGCGAGCGCGTCGAGCGCGGGCGGGGCGGGCTCGGCGCTCCATTTGAGCCAGACGTCGAGGCCGTAGGTGGCGCCGCTCTCCTCGTCCTTGGCCCAGCGATCGAGGTGCTTCTTGAGGCTCGGCTCGAAGCGCGCGACATCGTCCTCGGTCGGGATGCGCGCGTAGGCCGGGCCGCCGCGCGTGACGGTCCCGTACATGTACGGGAGCTTGTGGGTGACGTCGGGGCGGCGGGCCGTGGCGCGGACGATCTCGTCGTCGAGGTCGAGCGTCGCATCGGGGCCGACGCACACGTAGCCGAACGGCTTGATCTTGCGGAAGCCCCCGGGGCAGCCGGACGTGCCGGCGGGCTCGGGATCCATCTCCACGACCGCGCCGGCGCGCAGGAAGCCGACGGGCTTCGCGTCGGCGCTGGGCCGCGCAAGGACGCGGGTGAGCATCGAGGTGCTGGCGAGCCGCGGGCGGCCCTCGGGGACCGGCGCCGGCGGGGTGGCGACGCCGCCGAGCGAGACGATGGGCGGGCCCGCGGGCAGGCCGGGCGGCGGCTCATCCTCGGCCGGGGCGGGGGAGGCGAGGGCCGCGGGGGAGGCGAGGGCGGCGGCGGAGGCGCCCTGGGCCTTCTGGCCTCCGGCGGCGCCGGGGAGCTCGACGGGCGCGTCGGCGGCGCTCCCGGAGCGCCCGCAGGCCGAGAGGGAGGCGGCGAGCGCGAGGAGCGCGAGCGCATGGCGGCTCGCCGCGAGCGTGGCTGCGGCGCGCGTTCGAGGCGGCGTGTCCATGGCGCGCCGACCCTAGTGCACAGGAGGGGGAGGAGGGCCAGTTTTCGGCGGTCGGCTGGAGGTGAGCTCTCGGCGCCTCACCTCGGATCAGGCGCCGAGAGCCGCCCTCGATGCGCCGCGACGTCGGCGACGGCGGCCGCGTCGTCGCGCACGATCAGGGTGAACGGATACCGCTCTTCACCTCTCGCGTCGGGATCGTAGGCCCCGGTGGGCAGCGCGGTCACCACGAGCGTTCGTTTCCCGTCCGCCGCGAGCTTCAGCGCCGCGGAGCCGGACGACAGGTCCAGGATCTCGCCGTCCGAGTCGGGCGTCAGACCGGGGACGGCCTGGACGACGAAGCGGCGCCTGGCGTCGCCGGGCGCCTCGAGCGACACCCGGAGCGATCGCGGCGTGTCCGCTCCTGCCGAGAGCTCGATATAGCTGGTGCCGAGCAACATCGGCGCGCGCTCGCGGACGTCGATCCTGCCCGGCCTGGCCTCGACCTGGGCCGCAAGCGAGAGCTTGGCCGCCGCGAGGTGCTCCAGACCGCCCGCGAAGTGCCGGAAATGGCGATCGTCGATGTGATCGCCGGTGTACCAGCGCCAGCGCGCGAGCTCGGGGACGGCCTCGACATAGCTCATGCCCGCCGCCTCTCGGAGCATCGCATCGAGCGCATCGACGAAGTCAGGCTCGTTGGGCTGCGCGCCGTCGCCTGCGGCGGGGGCGTCGCGCGACCCGAGCCACATGCGCGAGACGAACCGCGGATCGCCGTCGAAGAACCGATCTTTGAGGTAGAGCAGCACCATGGAGGCGCCGTACATCGACCATGTCTCGTAATGGTCGTTGTGGTCGATCGCCCATTCCGGGTGTCTCTGGAAGTCGGCCAGGCCCTCGCCCGCATAGCGATCCGCGCGGACCTGGTCGAGGAACGTCGCCGACATCTCGAAGACGACGGGGCTCTCGCTCCAGTCGTCCGCGGCCTGCGAGGCGTGGGCCATCTCGTGCACCACGGTCTCCTCGAGAGCGGAGCCGCCGTAAGGCCCCCACGGATCGACGATCATGGTGGGGTGCCGGTCGTCCCATGAGGTCGACGGCTCGCCTCCGAGGACGTCGACGAGGCAGCTGCGGTGGCCTCTCCACACGAACACATCGAGCGCGTCGTCCGGCCCGCACTCTCCGCCATCGCCGATGGGCGGGCGCATGCCGATCTGGCGCACATGATAGTCCCAGCCCTCCTCGACGAACGCGAGGACCTGGCGCGCGGTGTCGCGCTCTTCCGCCTTGTAATGGTGCACGAGCACGGGGAGGGTCGAGGATCGAAGGGAGAAAGGGAACATCTCCTCGAAGTCGGCTCGCCCACAGATGCTCTCGCCTTCCGGCAAAGGGTGCTTGTACTCCGACGGTGTGGCCGGGGTCATGTCATCGCCCTCTGTGCCGCAGCCGACGGGCCCGAGGCCGAGCGTGAAGCAAGCCAGCCAGGGAAGGGATCTCCGCATCGAGGCGCTTTAACCGAGCCTCTAGGGAGCTTGCAAGGAGCGGCCGCCAGCATGGCCGCGCTGGGCGAGCAGCGGAGCAGCACCCGGCTGCGTGCGTGCCAGAGGTGCTGCCCTCTCACCGCGGCTGTCGTGCTAGGCGGACTGGTCGAGCTCTCGCAGGATGTCGCGGAGCGCCTGGGCCTCGGCGCGCTCGAGGACCAGGGGCGCCGACACGCACGTGGGCGCGTGGTCGCGATACTCCACGGGCTGGAAGGCGGCGAGCGCACCGGACGCGGTATAGGCGAGATCCAGGCGCACCGCGGAGGTGTCCGGCTCGCCCTCCCCATCCAGGGCGAAGGGGAGCTTCGCGATGGCGGCGAAGTCCCGCCTCTCCAGGGCGGCAGTGAGCGCTCCGATCGGGCAGGTGAAGTAGCGGAACCCTTCTTCCACCTTCTCACCCGTGGGCGTGTACACGGTCTCGCTCAGGATCAGCCATTTGCGGCGGGTGGCGAAGCGAGGGTCGGCGCGCATGAAGTCGGAAAGATCTTGGATCTCCATCGCGCGTTCATACCTCAACCGGGCCCAGGATCTCCACCGGTCCGTCGGGGCAGATCACGCTGTTCGGTCATCGCACACAGGAACGCAGGGTGGGTCGTCTCGACGCCTTCTCCCTGTGACATGGCCCCACGGTGGGGGCGATGAGGGGCTACGACCGTCCGAACCTGAGCAGCAGCCCGAGCCAGCCCTTCGCCAGGTAGAGGAGGTTGATCAGCACATACACCCAGAAGAACACGTCGAGCCGGTCCGCGAGCGCGAACGCCCAGATGTGGCTCGGGTAGTGGTTCAGGAAGCGCAGGAACGTCATCACGAGCCCCGCCGCCCGGGCGGCGGGCGACCGGGGCCGCTCCTCCGTGGCGGTCTCGTAATAGGCGGAGACCGAGGTCTCCTTGCCGCTGATCTCCGGGCGGCGGACGAAGTTCGTGAGCGAGATCGCCGAGGCGATCACCGCGACCCCGACGACGCCGGCGAGCAGGAAGCGCGGGTCTCCGCCGGGCCAGCGGCCGCCGTCCAGCCCGAGGCCGCCGGCGCTGAAGAGGCGCATCGAGAGGGCGCCCGAGAGGAGCACCGCCTTGAGCTCGTCCGTGAAGAAGTCGAAGAGGTGGCCCTCCTTCGACGCGAGCTGCTTGTGGCGCGCCAGCATCCCGTCGGCGCAGTCGAGCAGGTAGCTCAGCTCGAGCACGGCGACGGCGACGAGGCCCCCCGCCGCCGTGGGCAGCGCGACGAGCAGCGCCGCCGCGACGACGAACACGGCGAGGTTGAGCAGCGTCACCTGGTTCGGCGTGATCGCGGTCCGCGCGAGGAGCGCGACGACGCCGCCGGCGAGCGGGCGCATCAGGTAGGTGTTGAAGAGCTGATCGTGCTTCTTCCGCGTGGCCAGGTAGATCCGCTTCGCTTCGCCGAGCATGGCCGGCGCATCCTAGCCGAGCGGCTCCCGTCTTGCTCGGGCGGCAGCGGCGCTTTCGCCCCGACGGATGGATCCGCCCGCCGTCCGGTCAGCGTCGCGCCGGGCGCGAGGCGGGCGCGCCCCCGTCCAGCGGCTCGTCGCTCCAGTCGACGGCGATCGAGTCCTCCTTCGCGGCCTCGGGGCGCACCCACTCCTTGGTGATGGAGGCGCCGCTCACGGGCGGCTCGTCGCTCCAGTCGACGGTGATGCCCGTGATGCCCTCGACAGCGGTCGAGACGCTCGCGGGGTGCACCGGGATCGTGGCGGGCCCGCTCTCGTCCGTGGCGCCCCGGGGCGACGGCTGCTCTCGCAGCGTGATCGCGTCCGGAGCGAGCGCGTGCGCGAACCGCGACGCGCGCGGCGGCGGCTCGCTGCGCAGGAGGGCGCGCACGTCCTCCAGCATCTGGCGCGCGTCGGGGTAGCGCTGGTCGCGGTCGAAGGCGAGCGCGCGATCGACGACGAGGCACACGTCGCGCGGCGCGTGGGGCGCGCGCTGCGCGAGCGGCGGCGCCGGCTCCCTGCCCATCTTCAGCAGGAGGTCGAAGTCGGTGCTCGCCTCGTGGACATGGCGGCCGGCGATCAGCCGGAACATGGTGGCGCCGACCGCGAAGAGGTCGGCGCGGGTGTCGATGTCGCGGCCCTTCGCCTGCTCCGGCGGCATGTAGGGCGTCGTGCCGAGCACCAGGCCCATCCGCGTGAGCTCCCCCTGGAGGCTGGAGTCCTGGCGGATCCGCGCGAGCCCGAAATCGAGGACCTTGATGCGCGGGACGCCGCCGTGCGCGGGCGAGTCCGCTGCGCCGTCGCCGACGACGTACAGGTTGGGCGGCTTGATGTCGCGGTGGATGATCCCCTGCGCGTGCGCCGCGGCGAGCGTGTCGAGCACCTGCGCTGTGAAGCGGAGCACCTCGGCCAGCGGGAGGCCGCCGAGGCGGCGCTCGCGCTCGGCGAGCGACTCGCCCTCGAGGAGCTCCATCACCAGGAAAGGCGCCCCGTCCTCGGCGACGTCGATGTCGCGGATCTCGACGGCGCCCGGGTGGCGGAAGCGGTTCGCGGCCTGGGCCTCGCGCTCGAACCGGTCGCAGATCTCCTTCGATTTCGCGGCCTGCGGGTGCAGGATCTTGAGCGCGTCCCGGCGGCCGATCCGGTGGACGCCGACGTAGACGGCGGCCATGCCGCCGGCGCCGAGCAGCCGCTCCAGCGTCCACTTGTTGCGGATCGTGGTCCCCACGCGTTGTGAGGCGGTTTCGCTGCTCATGGGGTCCTTCCGCTCATGGAAGCGGCGCGGCCGCACGCGGTCAAGCGTATGCTCCGCGCGGTCGCGAGGAGAGCGATGGTGAAACCGGGCAAGCAGAGCGGGCGGCAGTACACCGAGGCCGAGGTGCGGGCCATCCTGGAGCGCGCCCTCCGGGACGCGCAGACGCGCGACGTGAGCCATGACGAGCTGGTCGCGGCGGCCGAGGAGATCGGCATCTCCCGGGCCGCGATCGAGGCCGCGTCGCGCGACATCGAGCATGTCCAAGGCGAGGAGGAGGCGCGCGTGGCCATCCTCGCGCGCCGGCGCAAGGAGTTCCGCTCGCACCTGTTCTCGTACCTCCTCGTGAACGCGTTCCTCTTCGCGGTGAACGCGCTCACGGACGGGCCGTGGTGGTTCTTCTGGCCGCTGCTCGGGTGGGGCCTGGGGCTCGCCTTCCACGCGCTCGGCGCGCTCTCCAGCGACGTGTCCCCGCCGCAGATCCGCGGGGAGCTCGAGCGCAGCGCCGCGCAGGCGCGGAAAGAGCAGCACCGGCGGCTGAAGGAGCAGCGCGAGGCCGAGCGCCGCGAGCGCAAGGAGCGCCTCGAGCAGAGCGCGGAGGATTTCGGGCACGCCGTCGAGGAGGGGGTCGCGACGGTGCTCTCGCGGATCGCGAAGGAGATCCGCGGGAGCGCGCCGCCGCCGGCGCCGGTCGAGGGCGCGTCGAAGAGGTCGCGGATCGCGCCGCTCGACGCGGACGAGGCCGAATCGGAGGAGCTCGGCGAGGAAGAGGCGGAGCGCGCGGCCCGGCGAGGCCGCGGCGGGCGCTGACGGCGCGGCGCCGCACGTGTGGCGGTAACTTTTCGGGAGCGGCGCGTGGCCTATCGCTCGACCACCGCGAGCGGCGCGAGCGGCGCGTGGCCACGGCGGGCGGCGCGGGCGAAGGCGCCGGGCGTGATCCCGAAGGCGCGCCGGAAATGGCCGTGCAGCTGGCTCTGATCGCAGAAGCCGAGCGCGCTCGCCACCTCGCTCACCGGCCTGCCCGCCGCCAGCCACGCGTACGCGCGCGCCATGCGCATGCGCAGCACGTAGGTGTACGGCGGGATCCCGTGCTCGGCGCGAAACGCACGGCACAGCTGGTAGCGATCGAGCCCGGCCGCCGCCGCCAGCTCGTCGAGCGAGAGGGCCTCGCCGAGGCGCGCGTGGATGAGCTCGACGGCGCGCCCGAGGCGGCCGCGCGCCACGCCGGCGTGTGGCCGCGCAGCGGCGCCGTCGAGCTGGCGCACCAGCGCGTCGAGCGCCTCGGCCACGACGACCTGCCGCGTGAGCGGATCGGGCCGCCCGCGGTACGCACGGTGGAGGGCGAGCAACGGTCGGCGATCGGGATGGCGCCGCTCGAGCAGCGGCACCCGCAGCGAGAGGCTCGGCCGCAGGCCGCGGCGCTCGGCCTGCTCGCGCACCAGCGCCACGTCGAACGTCACGATCTGGAAGCGCGCCGGCCCGTCGCGCCGCAGATCTTTGTGCACGCTGCCCGGCGCGTCGAAGTGCAGGTCGCCCGGCGCGCTGGCCACGCCGCCGCGGCGCGACCAGAACTCCGCGTGCCCGCGATGGATCAGCGCCACCGCGTACGTCTCCTTCACCGCGCACCACAGCCGCTCGTCGGCGTCGACGAGCAGCGAGCGCACCCCGGGCACGTCGGCGTAGGCGCGCAGCTCGGTGCGCACGGGCGCGGCGTCTCTAGGCATCCACCGAGCGTAAACCGACGCCAGCGGTCGCGCTCTCCGGAGTTTGCGCACGAACGCCCGAGAACGACGCTGGCGGTCGCGCGCGCGCCAACGTTGGCGCAATGGCGCAAGGAAGCCCAAGACGACGCCGCGGTCGGACCGCATGCTCGCGCTCGATAGCGAGGAGCCCACGCAATGCAGGAATCGTCCGCCGCCCCATGCTCGCCGCGCGTCGCCGCCAGCGCCGCGTTCTTGTGCTTCGCCCCCGTCATGGTCAGCTTCGCCGTCGCCCCCGGCGCGCGGTGGCCCGAGTACCCGGGGCTCGCCTTCCACCTCGCGGTCTTCGCGCTGGTCCCGAGCCTGCGCGCGCCGGAGTGGGCGCGGATGGCCGGCTACGGCTGGCTGTTCCTCGACGTGACCACCGGCGTGATGGCGCTCAACGACGTGCCCCACGCCGTCGCCGATCCGGTGCGGCTCGGCGCCCACATCTTCGCCGGCATCTGGATCGTGACGGCGTCGCGCGCCGCCTCGCTGCCGGTGAAGCTCGTCGGCGTCCCCGCCGGCGCCTGGCTCTTCGCCTACAGCTTCGTCTCGCCCTTCTTGCCCCCGACGGTGCTGGCGCCGGCGTCGATCTTGATGATGGTCTGGTTCGCGCTCATCGCCTGGCAGAACGGCAGCCAGCGGCGCGTGTGACGCAGCCGCGCGTCAGAGCTCGGGGAGATTCGGCACGGTAGGGTAGGGGGGCCAACCGCCTTTGCGGTGGGTGGGGGGTTAAACGCCTTTACGAAGGCAAGTGCCCACTCGCCCCAATGTTCGATGGCCATGATCGTAACTCCCACTCTGACCAGGTCTGACCGGACTCCGCGTCGAAGACGGCGCGCTGAAACGGCGTCCAGCAGCGCGTTGATGGTCTTGTTGAGCGACCTGCGGTCGAAATCGAGCGGGCCCCGGCTCCCCTCGAGCTTGATATCGATGTCCGAGCGCTTCACGTCGAGGTGAATGGCCGCCTTCGCGTCGCCGTCCAGGCGCACGAGGGGGTAGACATCGGGGCTCTCCTCTCGGGGTTGGAGACAGGCCTCTGTGAGCCTCGCTCCGGCAGCATGTGCGGTCTCGGGGGCATCTCACCCCGCCCTCCGCGCGCTTCACCCCTTCATCCGGAAGGCCAGAAGAGAACCCGACAGGCATCTGTCGATTTCTTTCGTCGAGCGCTCGCCCAGGTCGCCGCGGGCCTTCGCCTGGCGCTGCTCCCGCACGCCAGCCGCCGCCCCTCTCGCTTTCGCCTCTCCCCCCGGCGGGCTACCCTCGACGGGATGTTTCACCCCGTCGTCGATCGGTGGTTTCGTGACCGCTTCGGCGCCCCCGCCCCCGCCCAGGAGCGCGCCTGGCCGGTCATCGCGGCCGGTCGCGACGCCCTGATCAGCGCGCCGACCGGCGCCGGCAAGACGCTCGCGGCCTTCCTCTTCTGCCTCGACCGGCTCGTCCGCGACGCGGCGCGAGGCGCCCTCGAGGACCGCACGGACGTCCTTTACATCTCGCCGCTGAAGGCGCTCTCCCACGACGTCCACCGCAACCTCGAGCAGCCGATCGCCGAGATCTCGGCGGCCATGGAGGCGGCGGGCCTGCCCGCGCCGGGCATCCGGGCCCTCGTGCGGACCGGCGACAGCCCCGCGCAGGAGCGGCGCGCCATGGCGGCCCGGCCGCCGCACGTGCTGGTCACGACGCCGGAGTCGGCGTTCATCCTGCTGACCAGCGCGTCGGGGCGGCGCGCGCTCTCCGGGGTGCGCACGGTGATCCTCGACGAGGTCCACGCGATCGCCGGCGACAAACGCGGCGCCCACCTCGCGCTCTCGCTCGAGCGGCTCGAGGACCTCGTGGTCGGCCAGGGCGGCGCCCGGCCGCAGCGCGTGGGGCTCAGCGCCACGGTCCGCCCCATCGAGATCGCCGCCCGGCTCGTCGCCGGCGCGCGCGAGCTGCCCCAGATCGTCGACGTCGGGCAGCGGCGGGACCTCGATCTCGCCATCGAGGTGCCCCGCGACGAGCTCGGCGCGGTCTGTACGCACGAGCAGTGGACCGAGATCTACGACCGCATCGCGGCGCTCGCGGAGGGAGCGCGATCGACGCTGGTGTTCGTCAACACGCGCCGCCTCGTCGAGCGGGTCGCGCACGCGCTCGGCGCGCGGCTCGGCGAGGACGTCGTGGCGGCCCACCACGGCAGCCTCTCGCGGGCCCGGCGCCTCTCGGCCGAGCGGCGCCTCAAGGCCGGGGAGCTCCGGGTCGTCGTCGCGACCGCGTCGCTCGAGCTCGGCATCGACGTCGGCGCGGTCGATCTCGCCTGCCTCGTCGGCTCGCCGCGGTCGATCAACGTCGCCCTCCAGCGCATCGGCCGCTCGGGCCACGCCCTCGCCGCGACGCCGCGCGGGCGGCTCTTCCCGCTGACGCGCGACCAGCTCGTCGAGTGCGCGGCGATCGTGCGCGCCGCGCGCCGCGGCGAGCTCGATCGGATGACGTCGCGCGAGGGGCCGCTCGACGTGCTCGCGCAGCAGATCATCGCCGCGTGCGCGTGCGAGGATCGGGACGAGGAGGGGCTCTACGCGCTCGTCCGCCGGGCCGCGCCTTACGAAGGCCTCTCGCGCCGCGACTTCGACGCGGTGGTGGCCATGGTCTCGGGCGGCGCCGCCGCGGCGGACGACGGCGCGTCCGCGGCCCGTGGCGCGCGGCAGCGGGCCGGGTCGCTCGTCTACCGCGACGCGATCGGCGGCCGTCTGCGCGGGCGGCGCGGCGCGCGGCTCGCGGCGCTCACCTCGGGCGGGGCGATCCCCGACATCGCGGCCGTCGACGTGGTGCTCCAGCCCGACGGCACCAAGGTCGGCACGCTCGACGAGGACTTCGCGATCGAGTCGTCCGGGGGCGACGTCTTCCTGCTGGGCAACACCTCCTGGCGGGTGCTCCGGCTGGAGGGCGGCCAGATGTGGGTCGAGGACGCCCACGGCGCCGCGCCGACGGTGCCGTTCTGGCTCGGAGAGGCGCCGGCGCGCACGCCGGAGCTCTCCGCCGAGGTCGCCGCGCTCCGCGCCGAGGTCGCCGCGCGTCTCGACGAGGAGCGGGCCGAGGGCGCACGGCCGGCGGCCGAGCGGGGCCAGGGCGGCGAGGCAGCGCGGGCGGCGCGGTCCCGGGCGGCGCGCTGGCTCATGGAGGCGTGCGCGCTCGACGCGCGCGGGGCGCTGCTCGTGCGCGACTACATCGAGGCGGGGCGCGCGGCGCTCGGCGCGGTCCCGGGCGGCGCGACCGTCGTGGTCGAGCGCTTCTTCGACGAGGCCGGGGGGCAGCAGATCGTCGTCCATACGCCGCTCGGCGGCCGCGTGAACCGCGCGCTCGGGCTCGCGCTGCGCAAGCGCTTCTGCCGCTCGTTCGATTTCGAGCTCCAGGCGGCGGCGACCGACGACGGCGTGCTGCTCTCGCTGTCGGCGGAGCACGGGATCCCGATCGAGGAGGTGCTCGATCTGGTCCGCCCCGAGGGCCTCGAGGAGGTGCTCGTCCAGGCCGCTCTCCAGGGCCCGATGTTCCGCACGCGCTTCCGCTGGGCCGCGTCCCGCGCGCTCGCGCTGCTCCGGTTCCGCGGGGGCCGGCGGGTGCCTCCGGCGCTCCAGCGCATGCGCGCCGACGACCTCCTGCTCTCGATCTTCCCCGAGCAGCAGGGCTGCCAGGACAACCACGGGCTCTTCGCGCACGTCGATCCGCCGGATCACCCGCTCGTCCGCGAGGCGCTGCGCGACTGCTTGACCGAGCTGATGGATGTCGAGGGGCTGCGCGCGCTGCTCGTCGGCCTGCGCAGCGGGGCGATCCGCGTCGTCGCGCTCGACACGCCGGAGCCGAGCGTGTTCTCCCACGAGATCCTGAACGCGAACCCCTATGCGTTCCTCGACGACGCCCCGCTGGAGGAGCGCCGCGCGAGGGCGGTCCGGGTGCGGCGCGGGCTCCCGGCGGAGGTCGCCGAGCGGCTGGGCGGGCTCGACCCGCAGGTCGTCGCCGAGGTGGTCGCCGAGGCGCGGCCGGACGTGCGCGACGCGGACGAGCTGCACGAGCTCCTGCTCGACCGGGTCGCGCTCCCCGCGGAGGAGGGGATCCGGAGCGGCCTCGCGAGGCACTTCGAGGCGCTCTGCGCCGCGGGGCGCGCGGCCGAGGTGGGCGCCGCTCCGGGCGCGGGCGTGCCGCGCGCGCCGCGCTGGGTGGCGACCGAGCGGCGGCCGCTGGTCGAGGTGATCTGGCCGGAGGCGGTGTTTGCGCCCGACGTCGCGGTGCCGCCCGCCGTGCGCGGGGCCGCCGGGGCGGTCGATCGCGGCGCCGCGATCACGGCGCTCGTCCGCGGCTTCCTGAGCGCCGCGGGGCCGATCTCGACCGAGGATCTCGCGTCGCGGCTCGACGTGCCCGCGTACGAGGCGCTGTCCGCGCTCGCGCGGATCGAGCTCGCCGGCGGCGCGCTGCGCGGGCGCTTCCTGCCGAGCGCGCCCTCGCGGCCGGCGCAGGCCGCCGCGGGCGGCGGCGATCCGGCGCAGGCCGCCGCGGGCGGCGGCGATCCGTCGATCGAGTGGTGCGACCGCCATCTCCTCGCCCGCATCCACCGCCGCACCGTCACCGGCCTGCGCAAGGCGATCGAGCCCGCGACCGCGGCGGAGCTCCTCCGGTTCCTCCTTGCGTGGCAGGGCGTGCGGCCGGGCACGCAGGCGCGCGGGCCGGGGGGCCTCGGGCGGGTCATCGAGCAGCTACAGGGCTTCGAGCTCGCCGCCGGCGCGTGGGAGCAGGCGGTGCTGCCCGCGCGCGTGGCCGGCTACGACGAGGGGCTGCTCGACGCGCTCTGCCTGTCCGGCGAGGTGGCGTGGGGCCGCGTGGTCCCGCGCGACGCGGCGGCGCCCACGCGCGCGGCGCCGATCACGCTGGCGCTGCGCCGCGATCTCCCGTGGCTCCTCGCGCCGCGGGAGGCCGAGGGCGCGCCGCCGCCGGCGTCGCTCTCCGAGGCGGCGCAGGGCGTGCTGTCGTTCCTGACGCGCGCGGGCGCGTCGTTCTTCGACGACCTCGCCGTCGGCGTGGGCAGCGCGGGCGGCGCGGGCCGCTCCCGGGACGAGGTCGAGGAGGCGCTCTGGGAGCTCGTCGCCGCGGGGCTCGTGACCGGCGACGGCTTCGCGGCGCTGCGCTCGCTGCTCGGCGGCGGCGCGGCCGTCGCGCTGGGCGCGGGCCGCCTGCGCGGCGGGGCGCGCCGGGGCGGCCCCGTCGCGTCGGGCAGGTGGTCGCTCCTGCGATCGCGGCCGGACGCGTTCGCGCCCGCTGTCGGCGAGGGCGCCGAGGGCCCCGACGTCGTCGAGGCGCTCGCGCACCAGTACCTCCGCCGCTACGGCGTGGTCTGTCGCGAGCTGCTCGCGCGCGAGCCGCGGCCGCCCGCGTGGCGCGACCTCCTCCGGGTCTACCGGCGGCTCGAGATGGCGGGTCAGCTCCGGGGAGGGCACCTCGTCGCCGGCTTCGTTGGCGAGCATTTCGCGCTGCCCGAGGCGCTCGACGCGCTCCGCGCCGTCCGGCGAGAGCCCCTGTCCGGCGAGATCGTGCAGCTCTCGGCGTGCGACCCGCTGAACCTGGTCGGCATCGTCACGCCGGGGCCGCGGGTGCCGGCTGCGCTCGGGAACGTGGTCATCTACCGCGACGGCGTGCCGCTCCTGCCCGTGGCCGCGGCCGCGCCTGGCGGGCCGGGACAGTCGATGTCCGCTGCCGCGGGAGCAGCGATGTGAGGGCGGCGGCCCCAGCCTTCTCGCCTCGCCAGCGGAGAGAATTCAACGCCAAGGCGCCAGGACGCCAAGCCGCAAAAATGCACGACAATTGTTCTTTCGTTTGCGCCTTTGCGCCTTTGCGTTGAATTCTCTCTCCCGATCTCTGGCCGGACTCCTGGCAGGCGGAACTAGAGCGACAAACGGGTTGAAACCACGAGAAAAAGCAAGAATTTCACAGGGAGACGGGGAGGCGGGGAGCGAGAGACGGCAAGAGAAAGAACTTCATTCTTTCTTCCTCCCCGCCTCCCCGCCTCCCTGTGAAAATTCTCCGGGTTTGAACGGGATAGATGGGATGAGGCAACCCAAGCGGAGCCTGGATCCACGATGCCGACCGCACCGACCCGTGCGTCTGCTCGACGTGTCCGCGCGGCGGGGCCTGCGAAGACAGCCCGCTGCACCGTGGAGGTCGGCCCATCGGCAGCAGCAGAGCGTGCTGGAGTGCTCGGGGGCGTCAAGGGTTCGCGAGCGGAGCTCGCCGGCTTGGCCGCCCTTGACTCCCCCTGCGCGCTCCAGCCGGACAAAGCTGCGGGCGACGGGCGGACGGAGGCCTCCGGCGGGGGCTCCAAGCTCCGGAGAGCAGCGCGCAAGAAGGAGCCACTCGGAGCAGCAAGCAAGATGGCTGACCTCTCGCCTGCAGGGTTGCCTGCGGGCACCCCCACGCGTTCGAAGACGCAGTCGACGGGGGCCCAGGAGAGGTCAGCCATGCGAAGTGTAGCGCTGGATCTGGGGGTCAACGAGATTTCGTTCTGCGAGGTAGCGGGCGGGCAGGTGGCGCTGCGACGCACGGTCCGCTCGTTTGATTCGCTTCAGGACGTCCTCGGTCCGTCGTCCTCGCCGGCCCGGGTGGCGCTCGAGGCGTGCCGCGAGGCCTGGGTGGTTCACGACAAGCTCCGCGATTGGGGCCACGACGTCTTGGTCGTCGACACCACGCGAGCACGTCAGCTCGGCGTTGGCCAGCACGGCCGCAAGAATGACCGCCTCGATGCCGAGGCGCTGGCGCGCGCCGTCGAGCGCGGGGGCATTCCGCTCGCTCACGTGCTGTCGCCCCACCGGCGAGCCATACGCCACCAGCTGGCCGTGCGACGCGCGCTGGTCGAGACGCGGGCCCAGTATGTCACCACCGTGCGCGGCATCCTGCGCGCCTGCGGACACAAGGTCGCGACATGCATGACCGAGGATTTTCTCGCGCGGCTGAGCGAGGCCTCTTTGCCAGCCGATACCCGTCAGCTGGTCGGGCCCTTGGTGACCGCGCTGGAGGTGCTCAACCCCCAGATCGCGCTGGTCGATGCCGCGCTCGAGCAGCTGTGCGCCCACGAGCCGGTGATCGCGCGGTTGACCACGGCGCCCGGCGTGGGGCTGGTCGTCGCTGCCGCGTTCGTCTCGGTCGTGGACGAAGCCAAGCGCTTTCGCCACGCCCACCAGCTCGCCTCCTACCTGGGTCTGGTTCCCTTGGAGGACACCTCCGGCGGGCACGACAAGCGGCGGCTGGGTTCGATCACCAAGCAAGGCAACGCGTACGTGCGCATGCTGCTGACGCAGGCCGCGCACACTATCCTGCGGCACAAGAACAAGAGCGGCGACGACCCACTGCGTCGATGGGCAGACGCCATTGCCGAACGCCGGGGTCGCCACATCGCCGTCGTGGCGCTGGCGCGGCGGCTGTCGGGGGTGCTGTGGGCCATGTGGCGCGACGGCACGCTCTACGACGCGCAGAGCGCAGCGGCTGCCTCGGCCAAGGGCCTGCGCCTGCAGGCGCAGTCGGTCGAGCAGCAGGCGCACGCCTTGCAGCGAGCCACGGTCAAGGCGCGCCGCCGGCAGCGGTCCGTCGACAAGGGACTCAATGCCGCCACGGCAGCGGCTCCATCGAGGCCGAGCTCGACCTCAAGGAGGGCCTCGATGCACTGACTTCCCCCACACGGGGGACCTGCGCCACGAGCGCGCCACGTTGGGAGCGTGAAAGAGGGCTACGTGGATGAGCGCGGGAACACCGAGGGTGATCCGCCTCTGGGTAGAACACGCCGTTTGATAGATTGCGCCTCCACGATCCCGTTTCGGACCCCAGCCTGCATCCAGGCCACCAGGGCAACCGCCGGCCTGTGAATGCGGATCGTCGATTGAGCCACAGCTCGCTCCTGCGGACGCGACGCGGCGCTCCAGCACAACCGTAACGACGCCCACCAGGGCGAAGGGAGACGTCCATGCCGAAACGACCTGCACTGACGACGCCGAGCGCTACCGCTGCCGCTTCGAAGCCGGTCAGCCGCGGAAAGAGAGCGCTAAAGCCCTTGACCTCGGGGTTGCCTCATCGTCGGTGTTCTAGCCTGGATTTTCACAGCAGAAGATCGGTTAACATAAAGGCCACTGACGGCGGTCAAGCGAACGCGACCTCGAGCGAAGCTCCTCCCCACCAGGGGACAGCGACGGGCGTCGCGAGCAAGCCGGATTCAAGCAGCATCGGGTTGTGAGCCCGACGAGGGAGGCGCACGTGAACGCGCTGCGGGCTGACCTCGACCCTCGCCGTCGTGTCGAGGAAGCGGCGGAAGATCTGCCGCGCCTTGGCGTGCTCGAAGCCGTGCAGGTGCTTGCCGAGCAGCCGGTAGAGACCGGTGGCGATGACGGTCAAGGTCACGTCGAAGTCGACCTTCATGGCCACCGCAGACGACAGCGCATCGACGTGGAAGAAGTGGACCTGGTCCTCGAGGTTGTTCTCGATCAGCATGCGCCGAGCGTAGCGCTCGAGGATCGTGCGCGGCGTCGAGCGGGTGTCGTTGGTCAGCAGGACCGTGGGCTCGTCGTGACCAAGATCGCGCGCGCAGATCTGGCGGATCGGCGCGGGATAGTCCCTGCCCATCCGGATCGTCTCGTCGAGGACCTTGGGGTTGCGAAACTTGCGGTGCGGTACATCAAGCTCCACCCGGCGCCAGGCTGCAGCCGGAGCGTTCAGCACGTGGCGCTTGAGGACATCCGTGCGGCGGCGCAGCGTGACGAAGGTGATCCCCTGGGCATCGAGGCGGCTCAGGTTCTTGTAGGTGGTGAGCTTCGAATCGAACACGAGGTGCGGGGGCATTTGGCCGTGCGCCTTCTTCCAGAAGTCGACGAACCGCAGGACCTCATCGCTCTCCTCTCCCTTGCGCAGGTCGGCGTTGGCGTAGCAGAGCACGTCGGTGTCGGCGTCCTGGGCGATGAAGGTGAGCACGGCCTTGTCGCGGCGACTGCGCTTGGAAAGGTAGTGGCGCTCGACGAACTCGTCCTGCCCGAAGAAGGGAACGGCGTGAAAGTCGAGGTTGAACGACGCGCCCGCGAGCGCGAGATGCGCGCGCAGGTGTTCGAGCCAGCCGCGCAGCAGTCGCACCGAACTGGAGCGGCCCAGGCGATCGGAGTACTGCGCGAGGAAGGTCGTCTTCGGGATGACGTTGAGCCCCGCGAACAGCGACAGGCCTTGGTCGAAGACCAGATCCATCACGTGGCTCTTGCGCTCGATGGACGTCAGCTTCAACGCGAGCGCTGCAAGCAGCGCGTGGGCTGCCGGGATCGCCTTCGAGCCAGGCAGGGCTGCTTCGTCGGCGAGCCGATCAAGGCCCACCTTGACGAGCAGCGGGAGGAGCACGAACAAACCGCCGACATGGGTCTCGAACGTCGCAGGGACGAGCTGAAAATCGCGGACATCGGCGCGGCTGGCGCGCTCGGGGCGCGTCCTGGCGGGGCGCTCGTCGTCCTTGCGACGCGGCAGCCTGGAGAAGCCCTCCTCGCGCAACACCTCGGTGATGGCCGTGGGGCTGAGCTCGATGTGCTGGCCCCGGAGCTCCTCGGCGATGTCGTAGATCGACAGGTTGCGCTTGCGCATCGCGATGATCAGGCGCCGGGCGCGGGACTTCTTCGGTTGCTCGTGCGGGCCGCGCATCGGCTCGGCGAAGAAGGCACGGTCAGGATCGTGCCGGAACTGATGGCAGAGCACGCGGAACGAGCCGGAAGTGTAGCCGAAGGCCTTCGCGACCTCGGCGCTCGAGCGACGCTCCACAAAGTAGGCGCGCAGCGCCTCGTACTGGCGGTGCCGCGCCTGGGTGGGCGCCAGGAAGAAGCGGGCGGGGTCAGTTAGGGCAGTTGGTGCGCTCATCGTAAAAAACGTGACCCACACATAAGGCATCACGTCAAGGTGAGAAGAGCGGTGCAGAGAAGCGATGAAGCCGATTTCTGCTGGATTTCAAGGTCGATCGGCGCTGCCGGCGCATCAGCTGCGTCCGCTGAGGGGGAGAGGCTGACGGACGAGAAATTCGCCCATAGCGCACCCTTTTCCCTCACGGCATCCTTGATGCCACCGCTTGTCTGTCTCACGCCGTTCGGCGTAAAACCGTGTCCCTCGATTACCGAACCGGAGGGCCGGCCTCATGCTGCGCCGTTAGGCGAACTATCTCGGTGAAAATCCAGGCTAGTACAGCGTTCCCCAAGTTCGTCCCTGGATCGGCGATGTGCCAGCCCCGCTACGAGCTGAGCCGGCCGGGCTTACGAACAAGGCGAGTTCGTCGCTGGCCGTCGATGCAACGCCGGCGGCGCAACGTCAGCGCCGGGCCAGCTACTCGATAGGCGCGAGCGTCCAGGGGAAGTCGGTCATCATCAACTTGAGCAAGTCCTGCCACAGGCCGCGGAAGCCGGTCTTCTCCCACTTGCCGGTGTGGGTTGCGATCTCGAGCGTCCAGAGGTGGACGGTGTCACGGCGCAGTCTGGCGTGCGCGATTGGGTCGGTTTCAGGACCCGACTCGATGATCACCAGCTGCCCGTACTTCCGGGCCCTCAGGTGGGGCAGTCCGTGCGCTTCGAGGTAGGAGCGGACCGCGGCGGCGTGCTCCGGGGCGGCGTGCGGCTTGGACATCGGCCCGCACGGAAGCTCAGGCTGCGTACGATGGCAAGGTCGCCCTCCACTGGCCGCGGAACTTCCAGCGGAAGGGCCGGGCTTGGTGCGCGTTCCAGTGGCGCACGAAGCCGAGCACGCACCGGCTCAGCTCCTCGGCGGAGGCGAAGGAGGCGTGCTTGAGAACCCGACGGCTCAGGATGCTGAACCACAGCTCGATCTGATTGACCCACGACGCGTGGATGGGCGTGTAGACGAAGTGGAAGCGCTCGCCGTGCCGCGCATTGAACTCGTTCCACCTGGCGCCGTGGTGGATGTTGAGGTTGTCCCAGATGATGTAGACCTCGCCCGTGGGGTAGCGCTTCGCCACCTCGTCCATGAACGCGAGCAGATCGGCGGCGGTGCGTGTCGGTCCACAGCGCGACACCACCTCGCCCGTCTTGACGTTGAAGGCGCCGATCAGCGTGAGCGTGCCGTGGCGTTGGTACTCGAACTCCCGGCGTGCGGCTTTTCGGCTGCGGCACGGCTGCATGGGGAACCGATGCTCCAGCGCCTGCATGCCGGTCTTCTCATCGACGCACAGCACGGTCGCGCCTGCGGGAGGCTCCAGGTACAGCTTGCAGATCACCTCGACCTTGGACCGGAAGTCCGGGTCCGGGCTGTGCAGCCACAGCCGGACCCGATGCGGTCGGAGGCTGGCTCCCTGCAGCACGCGCCAGACCTCGGTGCGGCTCAGCTCCACCTTGGTCTCGAGCTTCAGGGCCTTGGCCAGCTGGTCCAGGGTCCAGACCTGCTCGAACGGGACCTTGTGCTCATCGGGGCGGCAGCAGGCCAGCTTGATGAGCTCGTAGTGCACCGCGGTCGCCACGCGCGGCGGTCGGCCCGTGCGCGGCTTGTCCTGCAGCACCGCCTCGTCCGCGATCGCTGCGACCCGGTTGCGCCACTTGCGCACCGTCTTGATGTCGCAGCCTACGGCACGCTGGATCTGCTCGTTGCTCCATCCCTCGTCGGCCAGGAGCGCGATCCGGGCACGCTGCGCTTCGCGCTGCGAGGTCTTGGGCGAACGCGCCGTCTGCTGCAGCTTCTGGCGCAGCGGCGCGGGCAGCAGGACGGTTTTTGCGCGAGCTCGGGGCACCTACGCGCGTGGGACCTGCCCCGAGCCGAGGGCTTCAAAAACGCATGCGATCGCAGGTGACCCGGCAACCTCGCCTCGCAGAACTCAATGCGCTGCGCGTGCTCGCCACGCTCTGGCCGCGCACGACCCCGATGGGCTCGGCTGGCTCACCTCGGATCCAGGGACGAACTTGGGGAACGCTGTACTAGGTCATCATGCGGTTCGATGAGATTGAGAATCATCTGCACCCGCGCTGGCAGCGCTCGATTTTGAGCTCGCTCCTCCGCGCAGCAGGCCGCCGGCGCAGCACGCGCCCTTGACGCTCGACCGCATGGCGTGAGCTGCCGTACGCTCACGCCAATGGCCAGCGAAAAGAAGAAGAAGTCACGAACCGAGGCCGCCTCGGACGCGGACACGCAGGGCGAGAAGCCCTCCGCTGAGCCGCAGCGCGGCGGCAAGAAGAAGTCGACGCTCACGGCCGCCCAGCGGCAGGAGCTGCTCGATCTAGATCCTGCCTATGAGGCGCCGATCGACCACCCCGTCTCCACTACGTTGCAGGAGGCGCGGGAGCTCGAGGTCGCCTTGAGCAAGCTCGGCAAGGAGATCTACAAGAAGAGCAGGCTCTCGAAGGAGGTCGGCACCTCGATCTCTGCCCGGCGCGACCTGCTCGCCGCCGCCGAGTCCGCCTGGACCGAGGTCCGCACGCTCCCGCTCTCCTCGGAGCTGCGCGCGCAGCGCAAGGACGCGGAAGCCCTCAAGCGCGACGCCATCGCGGCGCTCCGCTACTTCCTCGCGGCGGACGAGGAGGTGGAGCGGCGCGTCGACGGGATCCTCCTTGGCACCGGCGTCGCCGACCTGGTGAGCGATCTGAGCCAGCTCGCCGAGCTCCTCGAGCAGCACCGCGACGCGCTGGCCAGGGCCGATCTTCCGAAGCGCGCCCCGGAGCGCGCCCGTGAGCTCGCCGCGGCGCTCGGCAGCGGCACGGCGGAGCGCGCCGTCGATCCCGGAGGCGACGCCGCGATGGCACTCCGGAATCGCGCCTTCTGGTGGTTGCGCGAGGCCATGGACGAGATCCGCGCCGCAGGCCGCTATGTCTACCGCGACGAGCGCAAGCTGCTCGCGCTCTTCCGCACATCGAGCGCGCGTGCCCGCGCGCGTCGGCGCGCAGTGAAGCAGGATGAGCCCGAGACGACCGGATCGAGCCCGACACCGGCAGCGCCTGAGCCTGAGCCTGAATCGACCTGACGGCAGCGATCCGACACGTCGAGAGCCCGATCCCAGCCACTTTCGCGAAGCGGACACCGCTGCGGCGTGCTCGAGCGCACGTTGCGCTCCAACCCTGATGCCGTCAGTATCCTGCGGCGAACACGCGCTCGGGGGGGCGTTCCTGGTCATCTGAGGCCGCCGCCATGTGGACTGTCCTTCCCGAGCTTCGCCAGCCCGAAAACTCCCGTCACCGCGCCTCCGGCCCGCCAAGGGTGCTCTGGACATCGGCGGTCGCGTTCGCGGCCGCTCTGCAGTGCCTCGCGTGCAATCAGGGAGCGTCCCAGCCCGGCGGCGCGAAGGCGGAGAAGCCTGCGGCCAGCGTCAAGGAGGTGACGCTCGCCCCCGTGACGGAGCTGGTCATGGAACAGGCCGTCGACATCTCGGGGACCCTCGACGCCGACGAGCAGGTGACGCTGGGGGCCAAGGTGGCCGGGCGCCTCGCCTCGATCTCGGTCGACCTGGCGAGCCCGGTCCAGCGGGATCAGGTCATCGCTCAGCTGGAGGCGCGGGACTACGAGCTGCGCATCGAGCAGGCCACGGCCGCGCTGGCGCAGAGCCGCGCCCAGCTCGGCTTGCCCCCGGACGGGCCTGACAGCGAGCTCGATATCGAGGGCACGGCGGTCGTGAGGCAGGCCCTCGCGACGTTCAAGGAAGCGCAGGCCAACCAGGTCCGGGCGCGGGGGCTCGCCAGGGAAGGGCTGATGTCGGGCATGGACCTCGACGCGGCCGAGGCGGCGGCGGTCCGCGCGGAGACCGCCGTGCAGTCGGCGCGGGAGGAGGTGCGCATCCGCGAGGCCGCCGTCCGCCAGCGGCGCTCCGAGCTGCGCATGGCGCGGCAGCAGCTCGCCGACACCCTCGTGCGGTCGCCGCTCGATGGCGTCGTCCAGGTGCGGAGAGCGAACGTCGGCCAGTACCTCGCCGCGGGGGCGCCGATCGTGGACGTCGTCCGGATCGACCCGCTGCGGCTGCGCGTGGCCATCCCCGAGCTCGAGGCGGCCAGCGTGCGCGCGGGCCAGCCCGTGCGCGTGACCCTCCAGGGAGACAGCGCCGTCTATCCGGGGACGGTCGCGCGCCTCGCGCCCGCGCTCGACCCGCAGAGCCGCACCCTGCTCGTGGAGAGCGACATCAAGAACCCCGGCCACCTGCGGCCGGGGAGCCTCGTCAGCGCGCAGATCGTCGTGAGCGCGAGGCCGGTGCCGACCGTGCCGGCGACCGCCGTCGTCCGGTTCGCCGGCCTCGCGAAGGTCATCACGGTCGAGGACGGCAAGGCGAAGGAGAAGCAGGTCACCACCGGAAAGACGTCGGGGGATCGGATCGAGATCGTGTCCGGCGTCGCGGTGGGGGAGTCGGTCGTCGCAAAGCCCGGATCGCTCCAGCAAGGGCAGCCGGTGCGCGTGGTGGAAGGGGGCTAGGGTGCAAGCGCTCGCCAGGATCTGCATCCAGCGGCCCGTCTTCGCCGCCATGCTGACGCTCGCCCTCGTGGTGGTCGGCGCCGTGGCCTACTCCAAGCTGGGCGTGGATCGCTTCCCCGCCGTCGACCTGCCGACGGTCTCGGTCCGCACCACGCTCCCCGGCGGCGCGCCCGAGGACGTCGAGTCGGAGATCTCCGAGGAGATCGAGGCGGCGGTCAACACCGTCGAGGGGATCGCCGAGCTCCGCTCGATCTCGACGAGCGGCACCTCCGTCGTCGTCGCCACCTTCAACCTCGACCGGGACATCGACTCGGCGGCGCAGGACGTCCGCGATCGCGTGCAGGCGGCGCTGCGCCGGCTCCCCGTGGGCACCGATCCGCCCGTCATCGCGAAGCAGGACAACGACTCGACCCCGGTCATGTCGATCGCCCTCTCGGCCGATCGCTCGATCCGGGAGCTCACCGAGGTGGCCGACAAGCTCGTGCGGGTGCAGCTCGAGCGCTCGTCGGGCGTCGGCGAGGTGCGCGTCGTGGGGGGGCAGCAGCGCGCCATCAAGATCTGGCTGAACGCCGATCGCCTCGCCGCGTACGGCCTGCCGATCACCGCCGTCCGCGACGCGATCGTGCAGCAGAACGCGAACATCCCCGCGGGGAACGTCACGGGGAAGGAGGAGGAGCGGACGCTGCGCACGATGGGCCGCATCGAGGACGCGGGCGCGTTCAACGATCTGGTCGTCGCCACCGTCGACGGGCGGCCCGTCCGGGTGCGCGACATCGGCCGCGCCGAGGACGGCACCTACGAGCAGCGCTCGCTGGCCCGCCTCGACGGCAAGCCCACCGTCGTCCTCGACGTCGTGCGGCAGTCGGGCGCCAACACCGTCGCGGTGATCGAGGCCGTGAAGGCCAACCTGGCGAAGCTCTCCGAGCAGATGCCCGAGGACGTGCGGCTCGAGGTGATCCGCGATCAGTCGGGCTACATCTACACGGCGCTGCACGAGATCAACGTGCACCTCGTCCTCGGCAGCATCCTGGCGTGCGCGGTCGTCCTGCTCTTCATGCGGTCGTGGCGGTCCACGATCATCGCGGGCGTCGCCATCCCGACGTCGGTCGTCGCGACGTTCGGCATGATGTGGCTGCTCGACTTCACGCTGAACAGCGTGACGATGCTGGCGCTCGTGCTGATGGTGGGCATCGTCATCGACGACGCCATCGTCGTCCTCGAGAACATCTTCCGCTTCGTCGAGGAGAAGAAGATGGACTCCTTCGAGGCGGCCAGGGCCGCGACGCAGGAGATCGGGCTCGCCGTGCTCGCGACGACGCTGTCGCTCGTCGTCATCTTCGTCCCCGTCTCGTTCATGTCGTCGATCTCGGGGCGGTTCCTGTTCCAGTTCGGGATCACGGCCACGGTCGCGATCCTCGTGAGCTTGCTCGTCAGCTTCACGCTGACCCCGATGATGAGCGCGCGCCTGCTCCGCGAGGAGGGCGCCCGCGCGCACGGGCCAGGGGCGGCGGGAGCGCACGGCGGCGGGGGCGGGGCGGCGACGCGAGAGGGCTTCTACGGGAGGCTCGAGGCCAGGTACACGCGCGCCCTCGCGTTCGCGATGCGGCACCGGGCGCTCGTGGCCGTCTCGGGCGCGCTGGTGATGGCGTCGGCCGTGCCGCTCTACGGGCTCGTGAAGCAGGAGTACATCCCCTCGGGCGCGGACGACGCCCAGTTCGAGATCCGCGTCACGGCCCCGCTCAGCGCGAGCATCGGCGCGATGGACGACGTGATGCGCCAGATCAGCGACGACGTCCGCGGGGTGCGCGGGGTGCGGAGCGTGCTCGCCACCGCGGGCGGCGGCTTCGTGGGCGGCGTCAGCGCGGGCGAGGCCTTCGTGCGGATCGCCCCGCACGACGAGCGCACGTTCTCCCTGACACGGCTGCTCCGGGAGACGCTCTCCGGCCATCCATGGCGCGCCTTCAAGGACAACACCTCGCAGAAGGACGTGATGCAGGAGGTGCGGCGCAAGCTGCGCAAGTACGCCGATCTCCGGATCTCGGTGCGCAACGTGCCGTCGTTCAACATCGGCGGCGGGAACTTCGAGATCGACTTCGCGATCCAGGGCCCCGACATCGAGCAGCTCGAGCGGTACGCGAACGAGCTCCGCGAGCGCTCCGCGCAGCTCGGCGGCATCGTGGACGCCGACGTGACGCTGAAGATCGACCGGCCCGAGCTCCGGGTGCTCATCGAGCGCGATCGCGCGGCGCAGCTCGGGGTCCGCACGCAGGACATCGCGACCGCGCTGCGCCTGATGGTGGGCGGAGATCAGGCGGTCTCGCGCTTCCGGGACGAGGCCGAGAACGAGAACTACGACGTGCAGCTGCGCCTCATCGAGGAGGATCGCGATCGGGTGGCGGCCGTCCGCCGCCTGTACGTGCCCCGGACGGCGCGCGCGCCGGCCGCACCGCAGCCGGGCGGCACTGGCGGCGCGGCGGCGCCTTCGGCCGCGACGCCGCTGCTCCGGGGCGACCTTGTGCGCCTCGACAACCTGGTGCGCATCGAGGAGGCGAGGAGCCCGTCGCGCATCGACCGGCTCGATCGCCAGCGGGTCTCGAGCCTGCGCGCCGGCGTCGCCCCCGGCTACGCGCTCGCCGACCGGCTGGAGGCGCTGCGCGGAGCCGCCCGGGAGATGGACATGCCCGCCGCGTACACGACAAGCGTGCGCGGCCGCGGCGCGGAGCTCGAGCGCACGTTCGGCGAGTTCATCTGGGCGTTCCTCCTGTCGATCGTGCTCATGTACATGATCCTGGCGTCGCAGTTCGAGAGCCTGGTGCACCCGGTGACGATCCTGCTCTCGCTGCCGCTGTCGGTGCCGTTTGCGCTGCTCAGCCTGTGGGCGACCGGGAACACGCTGAACCTGTACTCTGCGCTCGGCTTCCTCGTGCTGTTCGGCGTGGTGAAGAAGAACTCGATCCTGCAGGTCGACCACATGAACAAGCTCCGGAGCGAGGGCGTGCCGCGCGAGGAGGCGATCCTCCAGGCGAACCGCGATCGGCTGCGGCCCATCCTGATGACCACGCTGGCCCTTGTCGCGGGCATGCTCCCGCTCTGGCTGGGCACGGGGCCCGGGGCCGAGGAGCGCCAGACGATCGCCGTGGTGGTCATCGGCGGCCAGTCCCTGAGCCTGCTGCTCACCCTGATCGTCACGCCGGTCTCGTACTCGCTGCTCGACGATCTCGCGCGCAGCGAGCGCTGGGGGCGGGTCCGGTCCCGCGTGGCCTCCCTCCGCGAGCGCGCGTCGGCGCGGTTCGGCCGGCTCTTCGCGCGCAGGACGACGTAGGCGCGGCGGCCCCCTCTGCCGGGGGCCTCAGCCCTTCGCCATCCCGAGCGCGGCCACGGCCACCGCGCCCCAGCCCGCGAGCAGGAGCAGCCCGCCGAGCGGCGTGACCATACCGAGGACGCGGACGCCGGTCAGGGTCATCACGTAGAGGCTGCCGGAGAAGAGGAGCACGCCGCCCGCGAAGCAGAAGCCGGCGACGGTCGCCGCCGTGCCGCCGGTGCGCGCGGCGAGGTGGGCGGCGAGCGCCAGCGCGAGCGCGTGGGCGAGGTGGTACTGGGCGCCCGTTTGCCACCAGGAGAGGCGCAGCGCGCCGTCCGGCTCCGCGTCGAGCGTCGCCTTGACCCCGTGGGCGCCGAAGGCGCCGAGCGCCACCGCGAGGAACCCGTAAACGCCCGAGAGCACGAAGAAGAGACGTTCCATCGGGCGCGGAGCTTAGCCGATGGCCGGAGCTCGTCACGGGGCGCTCGGCGTCCGCGCAACTGCGGCGGGCTCGCGTCGATGTTCGAGGTGCAGGAGGACGGTCCGTCGACATGGGCAAGCGAGGCCGCAGGCGCCGAAGGAGAACACGAGGCAGGACGACGAGCAGGACGATGTCGATCTGATCCTCCGCCACGTGTCGCGGCAATTCCCGCACGACGTCGCGCGCGCTCTGCTCGGCGCGGCCGGGCCCATCGAGCCGCTGGGCTGGGTCGACACGCAGGTCACCGGCCGCCAGCGGCGGCTCGATCGGGCGCTCGCCGTGAAGGTGGGCGGTGAGCGGCGGCTGCTCCACGCAGAGTGGTCGCTGGTGATGGGCGACGAGATTCCGTTCCGCGTGTTCGAGTACCATTGCCTGACGGCGCTGGCGGTGGCGGACGAGGCGCGGGCGAACGAGGGCGCCCCGGCTCGGCAACCCACGCCGATCGACAGCGTGGTGGTGGTCCTTTCTGGCCGGGAAGCGCCGTGGCCAACGCACGGCGCATATCGGACATCGTCATCGGACGAGCCCTTCTCCGGCGTGCAGTTCCGTATCGAGGCGGTTTATCAGCGGACGGTGGCCGAGCTGGCAGCGCGTGGCAGCCCGTTTTGGCTGATCTTTGCGCCCCTGGCAGCGGATGCGGATCGCAGCAAGCTGAGCCAGGTGATCGAGGAGCTCCGGGCCTGCTCCGGCGAGCGTCAGTTTGCGGAGCTCGGAGCGGCGATGGTGGCCCTGGCCGAAGCGGACACGCGTGAGCGTGGCCTGGCAGATGTGGTAAAATCATTGCTGCCGCGGGAGATCGTCATGCAGAACTCGATTTACAGGGAAGGCAAGGCGGCCGGGCTCAAGGAAGGGCTAGAAAAGGGCCTCGCGTTGCTTGCGCACCAGGTCGAGCGGCGACTGGGGCGCCGGCTCACGGCAGAGGAGCGAAGCCGGCTCTACGAGCGCCTGCACGCAGAAGGCCCGGAGAAGGTGGGCGACGTGGTGCTCGACCTCTCCGCAGACGATCTGTCGATGTGGCTCACTACCACGGCCTCTTGACCGTCCAGCGGGCCACCCACCGCGCGCTCGGCCGGCCAGCGCCGCGCGCCCACCCGAGCGCGCGGCGCCTCAACCACCCTCCGCCCCCCGCCGCGGAAAGATCGTTCCCCGGATCTCCGCCATCGACGTGCCGAACGTCGTCGCGAGCCGGCCGAGGACGAGACGGTTCAGCCGGCCGTCCGGCGGCGACCTGACCGCGATCACGAACGCGACGTCGACGGGGGTGCCGGCGTGCCTCGCCGCCCGCTCCGCGAGCGCCGCAGCGGCGACGTCGGACAGCTCCTCACGGCGCGCGACGCGGATCTTCACGTAGAGCGCCGCCCGCATCAGCGCGTGATAGCCGTGCATCCACGCCATCCAGCGCTCCTCCGGGCCCCCGGCGAGGGCCCGTGAGAGCGCGTCGCGGCGCCGCTCGATCTCGTCGAAGGGCAGGTTGTCAAGCTCGTTCAGCGCGCCGGGGAACTCCCCCGCGAGCGCGCGGAACACCTCCTTGCCCGGGATCGGCTCCCCGGCCGCCCGCGCGCGCCGGAGCTCCGCGAGCGTGAGGTACTTGCGGGCGAGCTGCGACAGGACCTCCGGTGAGAGGCGCGTGTCGCCGTCGGGGACCGCCGCGCCGGTCACAGCCAGCCGTGAGGGAACGCGAGGACGTCGCCGATCGACGCGGTGCCGAGGCACAGCGCGACGAGACGATCGACCCCGAGCGCGTTGCCCGCCGCGGGCGGCATCCCCTCCTCCAGCGCGTCGACGAAGCGCTCGTCGATCGGATAGACCGGCTTGCCCTGGGCGGCCCGCGCCGCCTGATCGGCGAGCAGCCGCGCGCGCTGCTCGACCGGGTCGGTCAGCTCGCCGAAGCCGTTGCAGAGCTCGACGCCCGCGACATACAGCTCGAACCGCTCGCAGACCCGCGGATCGCTCGGCTTGAGCCGCGCGAGCGACGCGAACGGCGCGGGGAAGTCGACAAGGAACACCGGGTGGGGCAGCGCGGCGATCGCCGGCTCCACCGCGTCCACGAGCAGGCGGAAGAAGCGCTCCTCGTCGCTCGACGCGAGCGCGATCGCGTCGTCCGCGGGCACGCCCGCCCAGCGCGCGAACGCCTCGCCGATCGAGATCCGCGGGAACGGCCGCTCCAAACGTACCTGCTTGCCGGACGTCGAGATCGTGCCCTCCGCGCCGAGCGCGCCCGCGACGCGCTGCACGATCGCCTCGGTGTCGGCCATCACCTCGTCCACGCCGGCGAAGGCGCGGTACCATTCGAGCATCGTGAACTCCGGGTTGTGCCTGTCCCCGAGCTCCCCGCGCCGGAAGCAGCGCGCGAGCTGGAAGCAGCGCGGGACGCCTCCCGAGAGCAGCCGCTTCATCTGGTACTCCGGGCTCGTGATCAGGAACGTCGGGCGCGCCGCCTGCACCGCGAACGCGTCGAGGTGCAGATCGAGCCCGGGGGAGGGGACCATGCTCGGCGTCTCCACCTCGAGGAAGCCGCGCTCGGCGAACAGCGCGCGCACCGCGGCGAGCGCCGCCGCGCGCTGGGCGAGCGCCGCGCCGCGCCCGCGATGGATCGCGCGCTCCGTCTCGCTCGACGGCGGCGCGGCGGCGCCCGCGCGCGCCCGCGGCGGCCTCCGGGGCGCGATCCGCTCGACGAGCCGCGCGGACGCGAGCGCGCAGTCGGTCGGCGCCGGCGCCGGCGCGCCCTCGACGATCGCGAGATCGCCGATCTCGAGCGGCGGCGCGGGCGCGCCCTCGAGCGCGACGCGCAGCGCGCCGAACGCGTCGCCGAGGACGACCGCGCCCTCCGCGACCTCGAGCACGCGGCCGCCGACGCGAACCCTGCTGGGCAGCGGCGCACCGGAGGGACCGGGGGGGCACGGGGAACAGGCGGAGGCGATGTCGCTCGGGGCGAACGTCGCCGGGAATCCAATGGAGGTGTTTGTTTCAGAGAGAGCCACGGGAGCCTGCGTTGAAGGTGCCGGAGACATACCACGCAGGTTGACCAGGGAGGTCACGTAACGAGGCAATCGCGGCCACAACTCCTTGATTTTCCGCGAGGACGTCGCGTCGCTTCTCCTTGATGAGCCAACGCAACTCGTTACGTTGGTCGCGCTCGTCGGTCCGGCCCTGCCGCGCCTCACGCGAGCGCTGCTTGCAGAAAGCCAGCAGAAATCCAGCCGGAGAGATGAACCCATGAGACGACTGCCGCTCTTGCTTCCGTTGACCGCACTCGCAGCCTTGGCCTCTGCGGGGCCCGCCGCCGCGTCGGAGTGGCACACGCTGCCGAAGGGCTCGCCAGCAACGGCGCTGTCCTTCCGCGGCGCGGATGGCGCGCGAGGCGCGGCGGAGGCGGCGCTGACGCACGCCGCTTCAGACCTCCGCCTCCAGGGCGTCTCGCTGCGTTACCAGAGCGAGCTCGTCGATGGCGATCACCGCACTGTCCGGTTTGGGCAGGTCCACGCCGGACTGCCCGTGCTCGGCGCCGCGGTGGCGATCGATCTCACCCGGGAGAACCGCGCGGAGGTCGTGGTGCTCGACGTGGCGCGGGACCTGTCGGTCGCGACGACGCCGACTCACGGGGAAGAGGCCGCGCGGCGCGCGGTCGAGGCGACCTACGGGATGACGCTCGCGGAGCGGCCGAACGCGGCGCTCGCGGTGTTTCCCGAGGCGGAGACCGGCGGCAAGCTCGTCTGGGTCGTCGATGTCCGGTCGGATCGCGGCGGGGAGCGCTACCTCGTCGACGCGCACACAGGCAAGCTCGTCCACAGGCGCTCGCTGGCCGTGCACGCGCGAGGGCGCGTTTACCCCATCAGCTCGGCGGTCACGCCCGAGGTCCAGGATCTCGAGCTCACCAGCCTCGACGCGGCGGATCCCCAGACCTTGAGCGGCTGGAACGGCAACTTCAAGGTGGTGAATTACGTGGATGGCGACCTCACGGGCCGCGTCCCGCTCACCGTGGAGCAGAGCGTCGGGCCGAACGCGGGGGAGGACTTCCTCTACGATCCGCCGACGAGCGCCGAGGATGCGCACGACCAGTTCGCGCAGGTCGGCATCTATTACCACCTCACCCGGATGCGCGATTACTTCGTGTCGACCCACCAGATCGACATGGGGGCGCCTGGCTGGAAGCTCGTCGCGGTCGCCAACATGCTGGAGGCGGGCCGGCCCATGGACAACGCGTTCTTCTCGGGAGAGGGCGTGGGCGAGCCCTTCCGCGCGCCGAACCTCATCGCCATCGGCCAGGGCTCGTTCTTCGATTTCTCGGACGACTCTGACGTGTTCCTCCACGAGTTCACTCATTACGTCTCCGCCAACGCGGTCGGCTACAATGGGGGCCAGTTCGCGATCAACGAATACGGGCTCTCCCCCTGGGCCGGCAGCATCGATGAGGGCATCGCGGACTATTTCGCCTGCACAGTGAACGGCGACTCCACGCTCGGCGAGGCGACGCTGGCGCCCTTCGGCATGGCGCGCGACCTCGCGAAGGACACCAAGACGTGCCCCGGCGATCTGGTGGGCGAGGTGCACGAGGACGGCGAGCTGATCGGCAGCCTCGCGTGGTCCTTGCGCGAGAAATTCGGGGCCAAGGTGGGCGACAAGCTCGTCTGGGGCACGGTGACGCTGCTGACCCCCAACGCCTCGTTCGGCGATTTCGCCAAGGCGCTGAAGCGGGCGACCGGCAAGCTGGTGACCGCCGGTGAGCTCACGGAGGCGGACGCCGGCGCCGTCGACGCGCTGCTCGAGAGCCGGGGCCTCGACGACTGCGAGGAGGTGCTCGATCTGACCGGGGGCAAGTCGCAGACGACGAACATGTTCGGGATCGACTCGCTGGTCTTCGGCTCGGGGGCGTCGTGCGCGGATTACCGCTCGCAGCTCAGCCTGCAGAGCCTCTTCCACTTCAAGAGCAAGCCGGATCCGGCCGCGAAGGGCGTCCGCTTCACCGTGGAGCTCGATCCCGACCGTGGGAGCGACGTCGAGTGGAGCATCTACGTGAGGGCCCGCCGGCACGTCGGCTTCACGCTGGGCGAGATCCTGCCGGAGGCCACGAACTACGATTACAGCGTCGAGGGGATCACGGAGACGGACGGCGAGCTCGTCATCGACGAGACCTCGGATCCGCCGTTCGATCCCACGCAGACGTACTACCTGGTGATCGGCCACAAGAACTGTCCGTCCTCGTCCGTGACGGTGGAGAGCGAAGATCTCGGGCTGGAGCCGCCGGTCGATCCGACGGAGCCCGTCGAGCCGGAGCCCGCCGGCGCCACGGGCGGCGCGACGCCGGATCCGACCGATCCGATCGAGGATCCCGAACCGGAGACGGTCGTGGGGTGCGCTTGCCGCGCCGCCGAGCCGAGCGCGCCTGTCGCGCCGTGGACGGCGCTCGCGGGGGTCGCGCTCGCCGGAGCTGCCGTGCTCAGGCGGCGTGCGCGGGCGCGCCGCGAGCTGGGCTGAAGTGAGGGCCTGAGGCCGCTGGCGTCACGCGGCGGGCGGCGCATCGACGCGCGCCGCCTGCCCCGACACAAGCGCGAGGCTTGGAGCGCTCGCGCCTGTCGCTTCTGTGGGTGGGATGCGGGGGCTGCCTTCGCTGCGCTAGCGGCCGCCCGCGCCGCCGGTACCGCCCGCGCCGCCGGTGCCGCCACCCGCGCCGCCCCCGCCTCCGCCCGTACCACCACCACCGGCGCCACCCGTACCATCGGCGCCACCCGTACCGCCCCCGCTTCCGCCCTCGCCCGTACCGCCGCCCCCGGCCGTCCCGTTGCCGCCGGTGCCACCGCCGCCGCCGCCCGTGCCGCTCGTGCTGCTCGCGCCGCTCGTGCTGCTCGCGCCGCTCGTCGTCGGGTTCTGGTTGGGATCGCAGACCTGCGTGATCTCATCCGGTCTGCAGCAACGATGTTGTTGCTGCTGCTGACCGATGCCCATGCACTCGAGGCCATCGGCGCAGTCATCGTTGCCGTTCAGGATTTCGCAGGGCTCGCCCTCTTGCTGCCGGCTGCAGCTCGCGGCGGAGGCGACGATCGCTGCGGCGAGCGCGGCCAGGAGGAGCGCGGGGCGCAACGCGTTGCGCGATGTCTTCGGGGCTTTCACGCGCGCTGGTCTAGCAGAACCAGGCGGGCTTGCCTATTGCCCATCTACTGCGGAGGGGGAGGCCGGTTCTTGGCGTCGATGGCGTCGATGAACAGGCCCATGTACTGCGCGGCGCTCGTGATCGAGAAGACGAGCGATAGATAGATGAGCAGCCGTCCGACGTGCACCACGTCGACCTCTCCGAAGTCGACGCCGAGGTGGATGTGGTACGGGTAGCCGAGGATCAAGCAGACGATCCCGATCATCTGCAGCGCTGTCTTGATCTTCCCGCCGTCGCCCGCCGCGATGACGAGCCCCTCGGTCGAGGCGATGGATCGGAGCGCCGTGATCGTGATCTCGCGCGAGATGAGCAGCACCACCGCCCACGCCGGGATCCGGCCCATCGGCACGAGCCACACGAGCGTGGCGGCGACGATGAGCTTGTCGGCGAGCGGATCGAGGAACTTGCCGAGCACGCTCACGAGGCCCTGCCGTCGCGCCAGGTAGCCGTCGAGCATGTCGGTGATCGCCGCGAGCGAGTAGACGCCCGCGGCCCAGAAGCAGTCCCGCGGCGCGCCCCTCGACAGGAGCAAGAGGACGGCCGGGATCATGAGGATCCGGGCGAATGTGAGCAGGTTCGGGAGGTTCCGCGCGTCTTCCCAGAGCGTGCGCCGCCGCTGCGCCTTGATGCCCCGCAGGGACGTGCCCGCGCTAGCGACCATCGATGAGGACCATCCCCTCTCCGCCGAACGTCACGAAGCCCTGCATCCCTCCAGGCGCCTCGGAGGCGGGCAGCGTCCGCGGCAGGAGCCGGCCCATCCACCCGAGCACCGCGGTCGCGCGCGTCGACGTCGGCCGCGACGGGGTGATCTCCAGCGCGGCGGCGCGCTCGGGCACCGACAGGACCATGTGGCCGCGGCCGCGGAGCTGCACCATCGCGACCGCCTCGCCCTCGCCGGCCGGCAGGCGGCCGTTCTCGTAGCCGATCGGCAGATCGAAGCCGACGAGGACGTCCTCGCGCAGGTAGATGGACTCTTCCCCGAGCGTCACCGGGTGGAGCCGCCGCCCCTCCGGCGCGCCGAGCACGAGCTCGCAGCGCCCGCCGATCTCGATGAAGGGCGTGCTCGGCCCGCCGAGCGGCTCGTCGAAGATGCGCCCGCGCGCCTGCCGCTTCAGCACGTGCGTGGCGGTCCCGGAGTGCACGCTCATGGTGCGCAGCGCGTCGAGCCGGGCGACGAAGCCCTTCGCCGACTGCACGAGCACGATGCCGCTCGGGTGCCGCGTGACCGCGGCCTCGCGCGGGAAGACGAGCAGCCGCTCGCGCGCGAGCGCCGAGAGCGTCTCCAGCGGCGGCGCCGCGGACGGCGTCGCGGACGGCGTCGCGGCCGGCGGCGGCGCGGCGGGCGCCGCCGTTGGAGGCGGCAGCGAGGACGACGACGGCCGCCCCGCCGCCTTCTTGCTCGCCGCCGCCGCGTCCGCCGCCGCGGGGACGGCGATCGCGAAGCGGCCCGTCGCGGAGGGCTCCTCGGGCGCCACCGTGCTGCGGCGCACGGTCGGGGCCACGCTCCCTCCTGGCGGCGCCTGCACCGCCGGCATCGACGGGACCGTCGGCGCCGCGCCGACCCTCGGGCCGGGAGCCCTGCTCGCGCCGGGCGGGTTCGTCGCGCCTCCCGCGCGGCTGTCCGCCCCGAGGCTCTTGAACGACGGCGGCGCCGGGATCGTCGGCATCATCTCGCGGCCAGGCTCGATGGCCGACCATGTCCCTGACGGGATGCGCGGCAGATCCGAGTCGTGCCGGAAGCCCGCGCCGGCGCGATCGAGCGCCTGCACCGCCTCGCCTGCGGCGCGCTGCACCTCGACCTTGGCCTCGACCGGCGGCTGATCCTCGGTGTCGGGCGGCTCCATCGAGTAGCGGCCCGTGGCCCCGCCCGTCATGTCGAGCAGGCGGCGCGCCATCGCGTCGTGGCCGCCCGCCGCGAACGCGTGGCTCGCGCGCTCGTAGTCGCCCATGCGCTGGAACGCGAGCCCCAGGTAGCCCCACGCGCGCTGGTGCTTCGGGTTCTGCTCGAGCGCCCTCTCGAGCTCGGACCGCGCCTGCGCCGGCTGCCCGGTCTTGAGGTACGAGAGCGCGAGGTTGATGCGCGGCTCGACCGCCTCCGGGTGGGCCTGGATCAGCCGCTCATAGATCGCGATCGCCCGCGGGTAGAGCCCCAGCCGGAAGTAGACGATCCCGAGCAGGTCTTGCCCCTTGGGATCGCTCGGCTGGAGCGACAGCGCGCGCTCGAGCTCCGCCTTCGCGGCGTGGACCCGGTTGTCCTGCAGGAGCTCGCTGCCCCGGTGCAGGTGAAACAGGAACTCCTCCGCCGCGACTTCGCGTGAGGAGGGCCGTGGGTCGTCGCGCTCGTGCATTGTCGGGGGGATCGTACACGAAAACGCACACACGCCGTCAGGCGCTCGCCGCCTCGATCGCCTCGGCGAGCGTGAAGGCCCCCTCGTAGAGCGCGCGGCCCACGATGACGCCGCTGACGCCGGGGATCTGCGCGAGCGCGCGCAGGTGAGCGAGCGATCCGACTCCGCCGGAGGCCAGGACGGGGAAGCCGCACGAGGCGGCGAGCTCGCGGGTGGCTTCCAGGTTGGGGCCGACCTGCGTGCCGTCGCGGGAGACGTCGGTGTAGAGGAGCGCCGCGACGGGGGCGCCGGCGAGCGCGCGGGCGACGTCGAGGGCGGTGACGGAGGAGACCTGCTCCCAGCCCTGCACGGCCACGCGCCCGTCCTTGGCGTCCACGGCGACCACGACGCGCCCCGGGAAGCGGCCGGCGAGGTCGCGTACGAGCGCGGGATCGTTCACCGCGGCGGTCCCGAGCACGATGCGCTCGGCGCCCAGCGCGAGGTAGCTCTCGGCCGCAGCGGCGGAGCGGATGCCGCCGCCCACCTGCACGCTGCCGCCCTCCGCGCCGAAGGCCGCGATGACGGCGCGGACGGCGTCGGCCTGGACGGGCAGGCCGGCGCGGGCCCCTTCCAGGTCGACCACGTGCAGCCGAGCGCAGGCACGGCGGAGGCGAGCGGCGAGCGCCGCCGGGTCCTGGTCGTAGACGGTGACCTGATCGTAGCGCCCTTGATGGAGGCGCACGGCCTGGCCTCCGAGGAGATCGATGGCGGGGATGAGCTGCACGCGGCGGGTCTAGCGCGCCTCTGCGCCGGTGGGTAGAGGCGGCGAGGGCGGCGAAGGTCGCGAAGGTGAACGGCCCCGCCGCGTCACCACGACCCGCTCGCCCCGAGCACGACCCCTTCAGGGCCTGCCGCGAGCACCCCTGCGCGGATCCGCCTCGACGTCGCGCCGGCGGTCATGTCGCTCTGCTCCGGCTCGGTCAGGTAGAGGACCGCCGCCGCCCCGAGCCCGGCCAGCCCCACGCCGAAGCCGATCGTGCTCACGAGCCCGGTGGTGCTCGCGCTCTCGGCCGCGTCCAGGCCCGTCTGGTCGCAGGCCGTCGGGTCGCTCAGGCCGATCCTGCTGCCGCAGTGCTCGCGGACGACGCTCTTCTTGCCGAGCGTGAGCGCGCCCGTCACCCCGCCGAGCACGAGCCCCGCGACGCCGACGCCGCCGGCCACGTACACGGCCGCCCGCCGGCCTGAAAGGCCCTCGGCGGACGGCGGCGGGGCGCCGCTCACCTGCAGCTCGACGCGCTTCTTCTCGCCGTGCGCGAGGTGGATCCGCGTCTCCTGGACAGGCCCTCCCGGCGCCTGCGTCGACACGACGTGCTCTCCGGGATCCACCGGCACGCTCGCGCCCAGCGCGGCGCTGTCCACCGCGCGACCGTCGCGCTTCACCACCGTCCCCGCGGGGGCTCCGGGCGGCAGGGAGAGCGCGAGCTCCGGCACGAGCGGGGCCAGCTTCTCGCGCTCCTCCCGGGCGACCTTGGGCCGCTCGCCTTGCCGGCGCTTCTGCTCCGGCGTCAGCTGCTCGTGGAGCGCAAGGTACTCCCCGAAGTGCGCGAACGCGCTCGCGACGCGGCCCCACCTCGACTCGCAGATGGCCAGCGTGAAGAGCGCCCCCGGCTTGGGCTCGAGCCGATGGCTCTCGGCGATCGCGTTGCAGCCCGTCTCGTACTGGCCCGCCTCCATCTCGGCGAGCCCCCGGTTGAAGAGGGCTTCCGCGGCCGCGCTGTCCTGCGCCGCGGCGGGCGTCGCGGCGGCGAGCGGCCAGAGGACGAGAGCGAGAGGAGCCATCCGGCGCAGGCGACGTGTCATGTTCTGGGGCATCCACAGGCGAAGGTGTCGATGGGTGTCGGCGAGGATCGGACCGGCAGCGCGGCGGACATCGGCCTCAATCTCGTCCGAGCAAAGGGACTTTGGGGCGAGAGGCGGCGCCTGTTCGCCCGGTCGAAGCGGGCCTCGGCGCCACCTTCGGGGGAGCGCCCGCCGCCCCGCGCGCGGCCGGCCCCGCGCTGGCGCTGGCGCTGGTCGCGGGCGGGGTGGGCTCCGCGGCGAGCGCCGGCGCGGAGGCGCTGGGCGCCGGCGCGGGCGGCTCTGCCGGCGGCGTCGCGCTCGGCGCAGCGGTCGCGGCGGCGCTCGCCGAGGCGGCGTCCGGCGCGGGGGCCGAAGGCGGCGCGGCCACCGCCGGATCGGCCTGGGCCCCGGCGCGGATCAGGAGCCAGGTCCCTGCGCCAAGCACCCCGAGCCCGACGACGACCGCGGCGGCGACGAGCGGGGCTCGGTTTGGCGCGATCGGCGTGGTGTTCCCTGAAGGGACGGACGTCACCGACGTCTCCATGGTCGCCGCGAGGGGTGCGACCGGGGAGCGAGACGGGTGCTCCGGCCCCATCGGGCCGACGCTCGTCGCCACCGGCGGCATCATCGCGGGCGCCGTGATCGCGGGCGTGGTGAGCGCGGTGATCGCGGGCGTGGTGAGCGCGGTGATCGCGGGCGCGGTGAGCGCGTGCGCCGAGGGGCTCGCCAGGGCCCAGGGCGGCGTGGTCGGGCGGGGCGAACGCCCGCTGCTGGCCGGCGCGAGGCCGAGCAGCTCGGAGAGCGCCTGCGCCGCCTCGCTCGCGAGGCGGAACCGCGCCGCCGGATCGACGGCGGTGGCCCGAGCGAACCAGCCATCGAAGCTCTGCGGCAGCACCACCCGCTGCGACATCGCCCGGTGGACCGGCGGCTCCTGCGGCCCGTTGACGGCCACGAGCGCGAACGCGATCACGTCGTTCGCGCTGAGCGCCTCCGGGCTCCAGTACGGCGTCCCCACGAGCAGCGTGTACGCGATCATCCCGAGCGCGTAGATGTCCACGGCGCTGGTGAGCTTCGTGTCGGTGCGGAACTGCTCGGGCGCCATGTAGATGGGCGTCCCGAGGCTCCGCGTGATGCCGGCCCCCGTCCCGCCCTCGGCGAGCAGCTTCGCCACGCCGAAGTCGAGGATCTTCATGCGGGGCGTCCCGTCGTCGCGCTGGGTGACGAACAGGTTCTCCGGCTTGAGATCCCGGTGGATGATGGACGCCGCGTGGGTCCGGTCGAGGGCCGACGCGGTCTGCTGGAGGTACGTCGCGACCTCGCCGGGAGGCAGCCTGCCGAGGCGCTTGAGGCGCTGGCCGAGCTCCTCGCCGCGGAGCAGCTCCATCACGAGGAACGGCATGCCCGTCGCCTCGTCGATGCCCGCGTCGAAGACGTCGACGATGTACTCGCTCTCGATGTCCGCCGTGATCTGCGCCTCGCGCTTGAAGCGGCTGCGCATCTCCTCGCTCTGGAAGAGGTACGCGTGCATCACCTTCAGCGCCCGGCGGCGGTTCGTCTCGATGTGCACGACCTCGTAGACGGACCCCATCGCGCCCACGGCGAGGAGGCGCGCCACGCGATAGCGGTGCGCGAAGACCGTTCCGTCCGCGAGCGTGCCCGACACGGCGGGAGGGTCGCGCGCGGCGGCTGTCGCGTCAAGGATCCAGGGACCCGCGAAGGGCGCGCAGCGCGGAGCCGCGGCCGCGACGCCGCGACGTCCGACCGCGCGCATCACCGCGCCCGTGCGCACCGCAGCCCTGCGCCCGCGAAGTGGCCCGTCGGCGGGCGCTCCTGGAAGGCTGAGGTGAGCAATGTCTCCTTCCCGCTGCGCCAGCCCCCGCCCCAGATCATGTGGTTCGTGTCGGGGGTGAGGACGGCGCAGTCATCGCATTCGAGCGGGTCGTCCGCCGCGAACGAATCCAGCACCCACTCCCACACGTTTCCCCCCAGATCCGCGTGTCCCCACCGCCCGTCTCCCCGCGGCGACCTCGACCCGCCCGGCTGGAGGTCCGCGAAGAGGGCCCGCTCGACGCCGCTCTGGCGCCGTGGGGAGCGAGGTGCGACCGGCGCCCTCCTCCGCAGCGCCGGGCTCTGCCGCGTGTGTCCTGATGCATCGCGGCTTCTGTCCTTGCGCGCCGGCCGACATCCGCGCCGACATCCGCTCGGGGCGAGGCGTTCCGGCCCGGCGGGCGCTGGTTGCGCGAGGTCGTCGGGCAGATACCATCGCTCGCTGAAGATGGCTGTACTCACGCTCGAGCAAGCGGCGATCCCGCTCCGGCAGGCGTACCGGGAAGGTCGCCTCATCCCCTTTCTGGGCGCGGGCTTCTCTGCCCCGCTCCGGCTGCCGATGTGGAAGGAGCTGATGGGGTGGATGGGCGCCGCGCTCGGGTTCGAGCCAGCGCTCTTCGAGCTGCACGGCCTGCCCCCGCAGCTCGCCGGCTTCTTCGCCCGCGAGTGCGCGGGCGGCCTCGACAGCTTCATCGCCGAGATGCGCGCGCGCTTCCACGCGGGCGAGGTGGACGAGCGGCGCAGGAGCTCGTGCCAGCACAAGGCCCTGGCGCGCCGCGACTTCTCGACCATCTACACGACCAACTTCGAGCACCACATCGAGGAGGCGCTGCGGGACGCAGGCAAAGAGGCCGTGGCGCTCGCCAGGTTCGACGACTTCGCGCGGTGCCCGGCGCAGGGGGCGTGCCACGTCATCAAGTTTCATGGAGACCTCGAGTGGCCCGAGACGGTGGTGCTCACCGAATCGCAGTACTTCAGCCGCCTCCGGCTCGAGGCGGCGCCCGATCAGCGCCTGCGGGCCGATCTGCTCAGCAACAGCTTCCTCTTCCTCGGCTACAGCTTCGGCGACGTCGACATCCGGTACATCTGGTACCGCATGGAGCAGATGCGCATCGAGGGCAGCCCGCAGCTCGCGAGGCGCGCCTCGAACCGCCGCGGCTACTGGGCGACGTTCGGCGCCGGGCTCGTCCAGCCGGCGCTGCTCGAGGACTGGCACATCGACGTGATCGAGCTCGACCCGAACGACAAGACGAAGAGCGTCGTGGACCTGCTCGACGCTCTGGACGCGTGAGGGGACGGGTGAGGGGACGCGTGAGGGGACGGGTGAGGGCGGTGGTCATGGTCTATTTCGTCTCGTCGAACCACCGCAAGATCGCGGACATGACGTATGTATGGAAGGACGCCCCGACGCCGCTCCGCGTCCTCCGGCTCGACGTGCCCCAGATCCTCTCCTCGGATCTCGACACCGTCGTTCGCGAGGAGGCCCTCGCCGCCTACCGGCTCTCCCTCGTGCCGCTCTTCGTCGAGCACGGCGGCCTCTTCATCGAGCACCTGAACGGCTTCCCGGGCCCGCTCGTGATGCCGTTCTGGGAGCGGCTGCAGGACCGGATTTGCTCCCTCATCCCACCGGGGCAGTCGCGCGCCGCGCACGTGGTCCAGAAGGTGTGTTATTGCGACGGCCGGACGCTGCGTGTCTACACGGGCCGCGTCCCCGGCGAGATCGCCGTCGAGCGGCGGGGAGACGAGGGCATCCACTGGGAGCCGATGTTCATCCCGGCCGGGCACACGCGCACGCTCGGGCAGATGCCGCGTGACGAGCGCCTCCGGTGCTCTGCGAGCGCGGAGGCGCTGCGGGCGTTCCGGTTCGATCTCGGCCTATGATCGCGGTGGCGCTTGACTTCCGGATCGCTTTGGAGTTCCTAACCGTCCACGACCGCGGCAAGGGGGCGAGAGCCTGATGTCCGGCGCTCCTCTCCCCCGCGCTCCGAGGTTGTCCCCATTTGGCGCGGAGGCGATTCATGGAGTTCAGACAGCTCGGCGGGTCAGGGTTCAAGGTACCGGTGCTGAGCCTCGGGACGGGGACGTTCGGTGGCTCCAACGAGTTCTTCCGGGGGTGGGGATCGAGCGACGTGGCCGAGGCGACTCGGCTGGTCGACGTCTCGCTCGAGGCCGGGATGAACATGTTCGATTCGGCCGACATCTACTCCGACGGGCTCGCCGAGGAGATCCTCGGCCATGCGATCAAGGGCAGGCGCGACAAGGTCATCATCTCCACGAAGGCGACCTTCCGGAGCGGCAAGGGCCCCAACGACGTCGGCTCGTCGCGGTATCATCTGATCCGCTCGATCGAGGGGAGCCTGCGCCGGCTGCAGACGGATTACATCGATCTCTTTCAGCTGCACGGCTTCGACGCGGTCACGCCCCTCGAGGAGACGCTCGGCACGCTGGACGATCTCGTGCGAGCGGGGAAGATCCGCTACCTGGGCTGCTCGAATTTCTCCGGCTGGCACCTGATGAAGTCGCTCGCGGTGTCGGAGAAATATGGTCTCTCTCGGTACGTGGCGCACCAGGCGTATTATTCGCTCGTGGCGCGCGACTACGAGTGGGAGCTGATGCCGCTGGCGCTCGATCAGAAGGTCGGCGCGGTGGTCTGGAGCCCGCTGGGCTGGGGGCGGCTCACGGGGAAGATCCGGCGCGGGCAGCCGTTGCCCGAGGTCAGCCGGCTCCGGAACAAGCTGTCTACCGAGGGGGGGCCGCAGATCGACGACGAGTACCTCTATGGTGTGGTCGACGCGCTCGACGCGGTGGCGAAGGAGACGGGCAAGACCGTCCCGCAGATCGCGCTCAACTGGCTGCTGCAGCGGCCGAGCGTCGCGAACGTGATCATCGGCGCTCGCAACGAGGAGCAGCTTCGACAGAACCTCGGCGCCGTCGGCTGGAACCTCGCGCCAGAGCACATCGCGAAGCTGGACGCCGCGAGCAAGACGAAGCTGCCCTATCCCTACTTTCACCAGGCCGGGTTCAGCGAGCGCAATCCGTTCCCTGTCGCGCTCTGACGGTCGCGGCCTGGCCGCGACCGGCGGCTGATCCTGCGCGGAGGCCCGGCTCGGGGGCGCGCGCCGCGCCCTCGCCGTGGGAGGCGATCCCGTGGCGAGGGCCCGTCAGCGCAGCACGGCGGTGGCGTCCGGCGTGGCGGCGTGCAAATCAGCGGTCGTGCTCATTCTTTGCGACTTCGACGGGACCATCACCCGCGACGACCTGACGAACCGGGTCTGGGACGCCCACCTTCGCTATGACTGGCGGCAGGTGCTGCTCGCGCCTGCCGCCTCCGGCGAGCTCACGCCGTTCGAGCTCCTCCGCCGCGGCTACGCCGACGTGGATCGCCCGGCCGCCGAGCTCCTGGCCGAGCTGCGCCCGCACGCCGGGCTGCGGTCGGGCTTCGAGGATCTCCTGGCCCTGTGCGCCCGCCGGTCGTGGGTGTTCCACGTGATCAGCCACGGCTTGCCGTTCTACATCCGCGAGTTCCTGCCGCCCGGCACCGCGTTCTCTTGCTTCGATGCCGTCTTCGACGGGCGCTGGCGCGTGACCGTGCCGGAGACGGTGCCGCTCGGTCCCGGCGAGGACTTCAAGATCCGCGTGCTCGACCAGCTGAAGGCGGCCACCGGCGAGACCTCCACGGTCTACATCGGCGACGGCCGGCTCGATTACCCCGCGGCGCGGTGCTGCGATCGCGTGTTCGCGGTGCGGGACAGCGCCCTCGACGCGCTCTGCTCCCGCGACGGGACACCGTGCACACCCTTTGACAGCTTTGCCGAGATCTGCGCGGCGCTCGAGGGCGGCGGCACCCCTGACGGGGAGCGCGCGCAGCGCGCGGCCGACGCTACGCCGGCACCTGGCTGATCCATCCGAGGTTCATCCAGCCCAGGGACCCTCTCGCTTCGGGGTACGCCCGCTCGATCGCCGCCGCAGGCGCGGCTCAGATGTGCTTCGGCGGGTTCAGCTTGTCTTCCGCCGACCTCCGCTGGACGAGCGCCTTGGCCTTCTCGTAGAGGACCCGCAGCCGCCCGCCCTCGGGCTCCCAGTACTCGGCGCGCTCGACATAGAGCTTCAGGAGGGCGGCGTGAGGGTGGGTGGGGCCGGCCGGCAGCCACGCCTTCCACGAGGGCTTCCAGAGGCTCCGGATCTTCTCCTCGTTCCTCTCGATCGTCGCGCGCGCCGAGATCGAGACGTACGCCCGATCCCGCGGCCTGTAGCAGCAGACCGCCACCTGGTGCTCGCGGGCGATCTCGCCTGTCTTCGCCGCCTCGTCCTCCGTCACGAACCAGAGATCGCAGTCCATCAGCTCGGCCGGCTCCTGGATCTCCATCGGCCGCCCCCGCATCAGCCCCTCCGGGGTCATCGTGACGAGCATGGCGGTGTCGAACTCCCTGAGGAGCGCGTGCAGCTCGCTCATGGATCCGCGGACCTGGACCCGGGCCCCCGGCTCCACACTCCGGTGTTGCTCTCCACTCTGGTGTTGCATGCGGACAAAGCTGCTCCGCGGACCCTGGCCCGCAAGCAGGGGTGCGCCCTGACCCGTGTACTGCAGCAGCCTGGCGGCGCTCCGGCGTGACCCGAGGCGCCGCGCGCTGCAAAACGGTCCAGGCGGCTCGGCTCACCATCGCTGGTTTTTTGCGCAGTGGACGGCGCGATGCGACGCCTTGACGCGCGTCCGCTCGGCAGATGGGGCGCTCTCCTGCTGCCAGAAGTGCCAATCTGCGGGCCCTCCTGGGCGGCACACTCCATGCCTTCGCGGGCGCGGGGGCACACCACAACTCCGCCCAGCAGGCTCTGCCATGACCGCGTTTTTGGACGACTTCGACCCTCGTATCCCCGCTGTCCCGATCCGGGGCGACACCGCCCGGATCCGGGAGGATTTCCTCGTGCTCGCCGCGCACGAGATCAGGACGCCCGTGACCTCGCTCCTCCTGCAGCTCCAGCTGACGAAGCGGATGAGCCAGCAGGAGCCGGAGAAGACCCCCGCGTGGGCGGCGGCGATGCTGATCGTCTTCGACCGCCAGCTCGGCCGTCTCGCCCGGCTCTGCGACGACATGTTCCAGGCGAGGCACGGCGGCCTGGCCCACGGCGCCCCGACCCGTGAGCCCGTCGACCTCGTCGGGCTCATCCGCGAGGTGGTCGCGACGGCGGTCGCGCACCGGCCGGCCGCGTGCGGCGCCATCTCGGTCGCGGCCGAGGGCCCGGTGATCGGCTGGTGGGACCGGTCGCAGCTCGAGCGCATGGCGTTCCACCTGATCAAGAACGCGCTCACGTTCGGCGAGGGCAAGCCGATCTCGATCGAGGTGCGCGGGACGCGCGCGCGGGCGCGGCTCATCGTGCGCGACCACGGCATGGGGATCGCGCGGGAGGACCACGAGCGGATCTTCGCGCGCTTCGAGCGGGCCGTCCCGGTGGAGCGCTTCGGCGGCCTGGGGCTCGGCCTGTACATCGCGCACGTCGCGGCGCGCGCGCACGGCGGCGCGATCCGGGTCGAGAGCGAGCTCGGCTGCGGCGCGGCGTTCATCGTCGATCTCCCGCTCGCCCCGCGGCGGCCGCAGCGGGTGAGGGCGGCGCGGCGCTCCTCGTCGATCTCCTCGCCGATCCCCCCCTCGCGCCCGGCGCGGCCGCGGCGCGGGCGCGGCGTGGCGCGCGCGCCCGAGCTTCCCCTGGGCGCGCACCTCAAGCTCGCGCAGGTCAAGCAGGTGCACCAGCGCCTGCTGCGCCCGCACTGACGCGCGGGCGGGCGGGTCAGCCGTCCAGGAAGCGGGCGAGCAGGCGCAGGCCGGCGGCCTGGCTCTTCTCGGGGTGGAACTGCGTCGCGGTGACGTTGTCCCGCTCGATCGCGGCGGTGACGCGGTGCGGGCCGTGCTCCGTCGTCGCCGCGACCAGCGCGGGGTCGAGCGGGACGGCGTGGTAGCTGTGGACGAAGTAGACGAAGGGGCGCTCGCCCGCGAACACCGCGAGCGGGCCCTCTACCTCGCGCGCGAACGCGATGCGGTTCCAGCCCATGTGGGGGATCTTGATCCCGACCCAGGGCTCGCCGGGAGCCGCGTCCGCTTCGGCCGCGCTCGGCTGTGGGGTGAGGCGCTTGACGGTGCCGGGGAACACGCCGAGCCCGCGCGCGCCCTCCGCCTCCTCGCTCCCGTCGAAGAGCGCCTGCATGCCGAGGCAGATGCCGAGGTAGGGCGTCCCCTTCCGGATCTGCGCGCGCAGCGCCTCGCCGATGCCGCTCTGCAGCGCCGCGGCGCAGTCGCGGAAGGCGCCCTGGCCGGGCACCACCACCTTGTCGGCCCGGCCGATGATCTCCGGGTCGCCCGTGCGCGTCACCGCGCACGGCGCGCCGGCGTCCTCGGCGGCCTGGAGGAGCGCCCGCTCCACGGAGCGCAGGTTGCCCATCCCGAAATCGACGAGCGCGATGGCTTGCATGGCTCAGAGGCTCCCCTTGGTGGACGGGATGCCGGCGACGCGCGGCTCGATCCGGGTCGCCTTCATCAGCGCTTTGGCGAACGACTTGAAGCAGATCTCGACGATGTGGTGCAGGTTGTCCCCCTCGATGAGGCGGACATGGAGGTTCGCGCCGACGCCGCGCGCGAAGCCCTCGAAGAACACCGGGGCGAGCTCGACGTCCCAGGTGCCGAGCTTCGCCTTGGGCAGCGGCACGCGCCAGACGAAGTACGGCCTGCCGGAGAGGTCCAGCGCGCACTGCGCGAGCGCCTCATCCATGGGGAGGGTCGCCTCGCCGTAGCGGGCGATGCCCGCCTTGTCGCCGAGCGCCTTCTGCACGGCCGTACCCAGGGTGATGCCGCAGTCCTCGGTCGTGTGGTGGCCGTCGATCTCGACGTCGCCCTCGGCGTGGATGGTGAGATCGAACAGGCCGTGGCGGGCGATCTGATCGAGCATGTGCGTGAGGAAGGGGAGCGGCGTCTTGATCTCCGAGCGGCCCTGGCCGTCGAGATCGATCTCGATGCGGATGTCGGTCTCGCGCGTCTTGCGCTCGACACTGGCGATGCGGGGCATGGCGCGTAGGGTAGTCGCCCTCGGCCGCAAGGGAAGCGACGTGATCCCGATCACGTGGCAGGTAGCGCGGCAATGGCCTTGGATGCGAGCGCCGGATCGCATAAGGTGGCCCCCTGGATAACGTGGCGGTGGTGGCGCCCTCGAGGCAGCCCCAGCGCGGGAGCGTCCGTGAGCTCACCGGTCACCGAAGGTCAAATTCTATCGGGGAAATACCGGGTCGAGCGCATCCTCGGGCAAGGGGGCATGGGCGTCGTCGTCGCCGCGCTGCACGAGAAGCTCCACCAGCGGGTCGCCATCAAGCTGCTCCATCCCGGCGCCAACGACGAGATGGTGGAGCGCTTCGTGCGCGAGGCGCGCGCGGCGGTGCGCCTGAAGAGCGAGCACGTCGCGCGCGTGCTCGACGTCGGGACGCTCGAGACGGGCGCGCCGTTCATGGTGATGGAGTACCTGGAGGGGAGCGACCTCCAGGAGACGCTGCGGCAGCGCGGCCCGCTCGATCTGGAGGAGGCCGTGGGCTACGTGCTCGAGGCCTGCGAGGCCATCGCCGAGGCGCACGCGGCCGGCATCATCCACCGCGATCTCAAGCCGGCGAACCTCTTCCTCACGCGCGCGGCGGACGGCACCGGCATGGTGAAGGTGCTCGACTTCGGCATCTCGAAGGCGCTCGCGGACCCGTCGACGGCCGGGGCCGAGCCGGAGCTCGGGCTGACGAAGACGGCGATGGTGCTCGGCTCGCCGCTCTACATGGCGCCCGAGCAGATGCGCTCGGCGCGCTCGGTCGACGCGCGCGCGGACATCTGGTCGCTCGGCGCCATCCTCTACCAGCTGCTCACGGCGCGTGTCCCCTTCGACGCGAGCTCGCTGTCCGAGCTCATCCTGATGATCAACACCGAGTCGCCGCCGCCCCCGACCACGTTCCGGCGCGACCTGCCGCCGGGCCTCGAGGCGGCGATCCTGCGCTGCCTCGAGAGGGACGTCGCGAAGCGCTTCAAGTCGGTCGCCGAACTCGCGGGCGCCATCGTCGATTTCGGGCCTCCGCTCGCGCTGGCCTCGCTGGAGCGGATCGAGCGGACGCTGGGGCTCGTCCCCGCGGTCTCCTTCCGGGACCGGGCGAGCTCCGTGCGCGAGCGCATGAGCACGCCGCCCGCCTGGCAGACGTCGCAGGAGCGCGTGAGCGGCGTCCCCGCGGCGACCGCGCGGCACAGCGCGGCGCCGCCCGCCGGCGCGACGGCGGGCGGCGCGGTCGGCGCGGCCGGCCACACCGCTGGCGCGGCGGGCACCGCGCCCGGCTGGACGGCCGGGGGCGCCGCGCCCGGGCCGCGCTCGCGGAGCGGCGTCGTGCTCGCGCTGGCCGTGGTGGGCGTCGCCGTGGTGATCGGCGGGATCCTGCGCTTCGTCACGTTCCATGGCGGCGCGGACGCTCCTCCCGCCGACCCGTCGGCCGTGGCGGCGACCGCCTCCGCCGAGCCCTCGGCGCCCGCGACGCCGGCCCCGCCCCCGCCGGTCGCGCCTCCGGAGGTGACCGCGGAGCTGCAGCCGCCGGCGACCGCGGCGCCGTCAGCGACGGTGTCCCCGGTGTCGACCGCCGCGCCGGTGGCCACCGCGGCGCCGGTGTCGACCGCCGGGCCGAAGGCGCCGTCGAGCGCGGCGCCGGTCGCCACGAGCCCTCGGCCGAAGCCCACCGCCGCGCCCTCGGCCCCACCGGCCGCGACAGCCGCGCCGACCGCGACCGCCGCGCAGCCGGGGAGCATCTTCGATGTGCTGAACGACAAAGGTAAGCCCAGATGAGTTGGCCAGGAAGCGAACGGCTCCCGCTGTGGAGCAGCAGGAGCCGTCGTGTCGGCGCCGCGGTCGCCCTCGGCGGCGCCGTGCTGACGGCCCTCGCGCCCGCGGGAGCGCAGCCGGCGCCTGCGGGGGCGCAGCCGGCGCCTGCGGGGGCGCAGCCGGCGCCTGCCGCGGGCGCGCCTGCCGTCCAGGGGCCGCTGTCCGCGACGCTCACCGGCGAGGCGAAGGCCGAGTACGAGGCGGCGCGGATCCTCTTCAACGACGGCGACTACCGCAACGCCATCATCAAGTTCGAGCGTTCCTTCGAGCTCTCTGGCGACCCGCGGCTGCTCTGGAACATCGCCCTCTGCCAGAAGAACCTGAAGCGCTACGCGCGCCTCCTCGGGACGGTCGAGAAGCTCCTCAGGGACGCCGGCCCCCAGCTCGGGGAGCAGGATCGCAAGGACGCCGCTGCGCTCATCGAGGCGACGAAGGCCTACGTGAGCCGGCTCGATCTGAAGGCCAGCGAGGTGGGGGCCACGGTCTTCGTCGACGGCGAGGAGGTCGGCCAGACGCCGCTGAGCGAGCCCGTGCTGCTCGACGTCGGCACCCGGAAGATCCGGGTGACCAAGAAGGGCTTCAAGGACGTCGAGGTCTCCCAGCAGGTGACGGGCGGCGGCGAGGTGACGGTCACGGCCACGCTGGAGAAAGAGGTTCATCAAGGGCGGCTCATCGTCACGGCGGCGCCGGACGCCGTCATCTCCGTCGATGGTCGCGTGGTCGGCCGCGGCGGCTACGACGGTCCTGTGCCGAGCGGCGGTCACGCGCTCCGCGTCACGGCGTCCGGCATGGTGACGCACCAGTCCGAGGTGATGATCCAGGACAACCAGACGCGCCGCGTGCAGGTCACGCTGGTCCCGCAGCCCAAGCAAGGGAACGTCGAGACCTGGCTCTGGATCGGCGGCGGTGTGCTGGTGCTCGCGGGCGCGGTCCTGGTCGCCACGGGGGTCTTCGGCCCGGAGCCGCCGGTGGACGGCCGCACGTCGCCTGGCTCGGTCTCCCTGTCCCGGCAGGGCGGCGCCAAGTTCACGATCCCCTTCGGAGGTGGCCGATGAGCGCCGTCGCCCGGGCGGCGCTCGCCGCGTTCGTCGCTGTCGCGGCCTGCGGGTGCTCTCCGCCGGACGAGATCATGCTCGCCGTCTCGACGGATCTCCGCATGCCCGAGGACTTCGGCGCTCTCCAGGTGCAGGTGTTCGAGGGCGGCACCCCCAAGTTCTCGGCGACCTACGAGCGGCTCGGCAAGGCCGACGCCGCCGCGCGTCTGCCGGCGACGATCGGTTTCTACTCCTCGAGCGGCGGGGGCGACTCGATCCGGATCAAGGTCAGCGCCCTCATCGGGGACGAGCTCGGCGCGATACGCATCCTGCGCGAGGCGGTCACGAGGATCCCGAAGAACCGCGTCGCGCTGCTGACGCTGCCGCTCAACTTCCTCTGCGACGACTCGGGCGAGAGCGACGGGAGCGGCGGCGTTGTGAACAAGCACTGCTTGGAAGGGCAGACCTGCGTCGCGGGGGCGTGTGCGTCGAGCGAGGTCGATGCGGGCGCGCTCCCCGACTACGCGCCCGCGAACGTCTATGGCGGCGGTGACGGCGACGGCGACGGCGATTGCTTCGACGTGACGGCCTGCTTCCAGGGCACGACGCCTGCGGAGGTCGACGCGGCGTGTTCGATCGCGGGCGAGGCCGGGGTCCCGCTCAACGTGGCGCTGGAGACCGCGGCGGGCGACGGGATCTGCGATGACGCCGAACGTTGCCTTGTGGCGCTCGACGCCGGCAGCGCCGATGGCTTCCAGGTGGCGGAGGACGGGCGGATCCAGCTGCCGACCGCCGTCTGTGATCAGGTGGCCGCCGGCAGGATTGCGGCCGTCGTGACGTCGCCGGTGACGGCCGCCTGCGTCCAGAAGACCGTGGGCCTGCCGACGTGCGGGCCGTGGTCGGCGTCGGGCTCCGCGAAGCCGTGAAGTCGCCAAAAGACGCCAAAAAAACGCCAGAAGACGCCAAGAAAAAACACAAAAATTCTGGCGTCTTCTGGCGTTTCTTGGCGTCTTTTGGCGACCTCACGGTTCAAAAGCCCCTACCCTTGGCCGAAGTACCCCTCCACCCACTCGAACGCTCGCCGTCCGGCGTTCCGGCAGGTCGAGATCTGGGAAAGCGGTCGATATCGATGTGCCGTCGAGAGCGTGACCTGACAGGACGCTTGTCGTCTGGCGTTCCGACAGGTTGCGATGTGGGAAAGCGGTCGATAGCGACATGCCGTCAAGGACGTGACCTGGGCTGACACTCGTCGTCCGGTCGTGGCCCTCTTTGCGGTGGCCGCAAAACTGGCCCTCATTCGGGCGGCGGTTCTGGGAAGAGGAGGAGCTGCTCGGGGGCCCTCGGCTTCGGGCGCCACGACAGCAGATCGAGCTGCGCCGAGCCGGCCGGAGGCGCGTCATGAGCGGGCGTGACCGGTGCGACGGGTGGCGGGTCCGGCTGGACGGTCGGACGGCGGAGTGCGGGCGTCGGGGCGGTGACGAGGCGCAGGAAGCCACGGCCGCCGGGCAACGCCCTGGCGGGCGTGTCGGGCCGCCGGTGCTCCAAGGGCTGCGGCTGGGGCTTCTCGCCGGCCGGCTCGGACATGATGGCGTCCAGGAGCTCCTCCAGGCTCCACACGTGCCCGGTGAGACCCGCCTCCATGGCGGGCGTCACCCGCAGCGTGCGCACGGTCCAGCACAGGTTGAAGTAGGTGTAGTGCAGGGCCACGGCGGCACGGTGGTGCTGGGGGCTCTTGCTGAAGGCGTACGACAGCCGGCGCATGCGGCCGAGCAGATGGCGCGTGGTGCCGTTCAGGCGCTCCACGTACGCCGTGGAAGCCTTCTTCGGGTCAGGCGTGCCGAACACGGTGTGCTTCGTGATGAACGGGTCCCGCGGGGGCTCGTAGCGGTGGTCCGGGCCCCGGTAGGAGCCAGTGCGGTAGTTTTTGACAGTCTGCATGAAGTCCACGCTGAGCCCGAAGTGCGCCGCTACAGCGGCGATGTACGGCGCGAAGCCATCCGTGGTGATCTGCGGCATCACCAGGAGTCTCGACCGGAGGTCACCGATGAAGGCGCTGCACGTGTCCATGTCGCGCTTGCCCACGCGCCAGGCGATGACGAGGCGCGAGGCGGTGTCCAAGGCCGTGAAGGAGTACGTCTCCCCGATGCCGGGCGCATCGGCAGCCGTCACACGGGCTTGCTTCTTGCCGACGTAGGAGAACACCTCATCGGCTTGGACCGACTCGCACCGGAGCCCGCGCACCAGCCGGTCATGGAGGCGCTCCGCTCCGGCACCGAGAGCGAGCCCGAAGCGGCCGATCGCCCCTCGGCTGACGTCGGTCATCCGGTTCACGGCGCGCTCGCTGTTGCCGTCCACCAAGGCAGCGAGCACGGCAAGCTGCCGCTCTCGCGGGAGCACGTTCGCCACGGGACCCTTGCCTTTCCCCGGCGGAGGACCCACGATCCGGTCTGCCAGGACGTCGGACGGGTCGCACCGCTCGGCTTCTGCCGCCCTGCTCCTAGTTTGCCGCTGGGAGCGGGGCGTTTTCGTCTAAGGTCCTCTGATTATAGCGTTTTTGCCGAGGAAAACCGCTCGGAAGCGCGCAGAAGAGGGCTCGAAAGGACAGGGAATGTCATAGCGGCACTGGCACGTTGCGCGGGCGGTGCGCGGTGAGCGATCCCGTTGGCAACGACGCGGGCGTCTACATGGCAGCGCGCGCGGCGCTGGACTCAGTGGCGGCCCTGCGCGACATCAGGCGCGAGGTTGACGAGTCGACCGAGCGCGAATCGTCCGACGCGAAAGCAGTTGCACTGTTGACGGGGGTCCGTTCTACGTTGCAGGACATCAGGAACACGCGCGCCATGCTCGTGATGGCCACAGCCATATGTAGGGTTAAGACCCTACGCCTTGTGACGCTTCTTCATGAGTTTTTCAAGGATGACCATGGTCGCGTGTAATGGGGCCACGCGCTCACGATATGGCCTCTCGGCGTCGATATCCGCTTGGATGCGCTTGCTGAGCAAGCCAGCCTTAGCCACTTCGACCGTCGACATCCCTGGTTGCCTGATCTTGGGGCGCGGCACATCTGGTGACTCATCTTTGAAGCTGCCCATGCTCTTTAATAGAGCTATAGAGCTTATCTCTTGTCCGCAATTGCAAGGTGGCTGGGTCTTGGTGAGCAGGGCATCGCTACTGACTTTCACGAGTTCCCCGCAGTTCCAGCATGCAACTGTGGCAGTCTCTGAGATATCGCGCTTGCCGCCTTTGGCCATGCATACGCGTATATCGTCGAGCGGCTCGCGCTGTAACTCGCCGCCTGTCCAGGGGCAGGCGTTCAGGGCGCTGTGGGATGGCGATGCGGAGGGCGAGGTGACGGCGGGGAGAGACGGGCTACTTGCGGAGGAAGTGCCGCTCCAACACGTCGAGCATGCGCAGGGCGCCGACGAGTTCCGCAACGGCCTCGCGCTCGCGGCGGGTCGTAGCGCTCATCTGGGCGTCGAGTACGGCGGCCCAGAGTTCGGCGCGGCTCCAGGGGACCACGCCGGGGTAGGCGTCGAGGATGCGCAACTGCTCCGCGATGAAGGTCATGTCCTCCTCGGTCAGGACGCGGCGCTTCTCGGCTCGGTCGCTCATCGGCGCCACCTCTTGAGCCGCAAGGCCAACGCCTCCCGCGCGATGCGGAGCCTGCTGAGCGCCGTGTGCGGGCTCATGCGGTGCTTCCGGGCGTACGCCGAGACGCTTTCCGGGTCGTCCACGGAGAGGAGTGCGTCCAGTTGCCACGTCGGCAGGCTGGCCATGGCGTCGAGCACCTCGCGCGCCTCGATCTGGGCATGCAGGTCAACGCCGACGGGCTCGCGCAGGAACCCGAGGGGGCTCGGATGGATCACGGCATGACGGACGTACGCGCTGTTGACGTAGTGCGAGGCGAGGCGCCACGCGATGCCGTGGAGCCACTTCCTCAGCGCGTCGCGCGGCTTGTCCTTCGGGTCTGGCCGGTAGAGCCCCCGACGGATGGCGTTCCAGGCGTTGAGCAACACCTCGGCCTCCACGTCGCGGCGGTCGCGTCTGGGGATGCCGGCGAGCGTCGCGAGGACGAGGCCACGCTCGGCAAGGATCGCCTCCATCGTCGGCTTCTTCCTGGGGTGTCGTGCGGCAGGCGGGCGTCCGGCCCCCTTCCGCGGCTTCGTCACCCTGACCTCCCGCAGGTTGGGCAGCGGTCCGCCGCCGCGAGCCCGCCGAGCAACTGCTCCACGGTGATGCCCGCGGCCTTCGCAGCGCGCTGCGCGGTTCCGGGCGAGCCGTGGTCACGTCCGCGGGCGATGCCTTCAAGGCACGCGACGGACACGCCCATGACCTCGGCGAGGCAGGACCAGGAGCCGTACGCGGCACGCAGGTTCTTCAGCGCCGCCCGGAGGCGCTTGCGCTGCGTAGGTGTGAGTGAGAGACAGGAGGCGGATCGGCGACGTCGGCGCGCGGGCGCACCTTCGCCTTGCCCGCCGTCGGGCGGGATCAGGTATAGCTGCACTGTCGGACTCCGGGTGGAACGGGGTTCGGCCACGCAGCCCGGACGGTTGGCCCCGTCGCGGGCTGCACTACTTCCGGCCGAACTTAGCCGTTCAGGCGAGGGTCGGAGTCAAACAGGGCCAGTCTTCTTCAAAGAAGGCCACCACCCGTCGTCCGGCGTTCCGGCAGATCGCGATCTGGGAGGACGCTCGAACTCGGGTAGTGTCCGGAATTGCAGCCTTGAAACCGCGAGTGTCCGGCATCCGAAGATGGAGTGTCCGGAATGTCGATATCTGTTGTGACCTCGTGATCCGCCCGTAGATTCGGCGCAAGGAAGTGCAGCCCGCGACGACGGCAATCGTCCGGGCTGCGTGGCCGAACCCCGAACGACCGAGGTCCGACATGCTGACCGTAGTCCGCTCACCCGAAGGTGAGCAAGAAGGCGGACGTGCGCCCAGGCGCCGCCGCCGATCCGCCTCCTGTAACTCACTCACACCTACCCAGCGCAAGCGCCTGCGGGCGGCGCTGAAGAACCTACGCGTGGCGTACGGCAGCTGGTCCTGCCTCGCCGAGGTGATGGACGTCTCCGTCGCGTGCCTTGAAGGCATCGCCCGCGGGCGTGACCACGGCTCCCCCGGGACCGTGCAGCGCGCCGCGAAGGCGGCGGGCATCACCGTGGAGCAGCTGCTCGGCGGGCTCGCCGCAGCGGACCGCTGCCCAACCTGCGGGAGGAGCGGGTGACGAAGCGGCGGAAGGTGGCGAAGAGCCAGCCTGCCGCACGACATCCCAGGAAGAAGCCGACGATGGAGGCGATCCTCGCGGAACGCGGCATCGTCCTGGCGACGCTCGCGGGCATCCCGAAGCGCGACCGCCGCGACGTGGAGGCCGAGGTGCTGCTCAACGCCTGGAACGCCGTCCGACGCGGGCTCTACAGACCGGACCCGCGGGACAAGCCGCGCGACGCGCTGAAGAAGTGGCTTCACGGCATCGCGTGGCGCCTCGCCTCGCACTACGTTCACAGCGCGTGGGCGCGCCGCGCCGTGCTGCATCCGTCGCCGCTCGGGTTGCTCCGTGAACCCGCCGGCATCGACATGCACGCCCAGATCGAGGCGCGTGAGGTGCTCGACGCCATGACGGAGCTCCCGCCGTGGCAGCTGGAGGCGCTGCTCTCCGTGGACGACCCAGAGTCGCTCGTCGCGTACGCCAAGCGGCGCCGCATGAACCCGAGCACGGCGGCATCGCGGCTCCGCATCGCGCGGGAGGCGCTGGCGCTGAAGCTCCGGAGATGGCGCCGCTGAACGGCCGCGAGCGTCGCGAGGAATTTCTCGAACTACCTATCTGTCCGATTTCACCCGCTTTTCTCAGACAAAAATCGACCGTGCGGGCGAGCGGAACGGCTTGACGGAACGCCCGGATGACGGTGTCTTCCAAGCAAGCGAAAGGCCGGGGCTGCATCCCGGCCTTCCACCGCCGACCCCTCAGCCGGCGGGCGCTTCCGCGCGCCATCATGGTGCTCGCCTGCGCTCTCGGCGTCAAGGGGAAGGCCTCCGCACGGCCCCTCACGGGCGGGAGATTCTGCGCAATGGCCAACGTCAGCAAATGCCCGAATCAGAAATGCGAAGGCAGATACTTCGAGCTGTCCACTACCCACGTTGAAGGGTCGTCGCACGCCATAGACTTCGTCAGATGCAGAAGCTGTGGCGTTGTGGTCGGCACGCTAAGCCCGACTGGCTCGCAAACGTCCGGCAGCTCTGACGTGGAAACCAGACTCAAGGGACTATCGAACAGCTTTGCCGAATGGTCGGAGAGGACCGGAGATGCGATCTCGTCCATCGTCGAAACTGTTGAGCGGATCGAGAGAAAGATAGAGTCTAGGTAAGGCCGTGCATTCTGAGGCATCGAGGCGGACACGATGGGCCGCAGCCGATACGCGGCTCGGGCGTGCTATCAACACGACGTGCGATGACGCTGCGCGTTGACTCTGCGTCATGAAGCGCTTCTGCCACGGCCTCTCGGATCAGCTTCTTCAACATATTACGGATCGTGCGCAACATAATGACCTCGCGGATCAACGATCCGCCATCGCGTCGGCCGAGTCAATGGTCATCGCACAATGGCCCGTCTGTAAACAGGAGCACTGGCATGAGAACTATAGAAAACGCGATCGAGCAGGTACGCGAGTCTGTCACTCGCGCGCGTGCCGAGGTAAAAACTCAGGATGAGGCCAGAAAGAGGCGGTGCGAAGAAATAGAGGCGATGCTGCGGGAGCCGCTTGAGGCGATCAAGAATGGGCTGGAGCCTGTTGGCGTAAAGGCCAACGTGGTTCCACGCGCAAGCCTTGACGATATAGGCCCAGGGCTAGACACTGCCATAGAGATCAGGTTCACTCATCCGCTGCCGCATTTCGAGAAACTTCAAGCGCGTATATCTGTGTCTGGCGCGCGAGACGGCAAGCGCGTGTTCGTGCACTTCACGCACGGCTATACACAAGGAAAGCCTGAGAAGCTAGTTTATGAGGTGGCGGGAAGCGTTGCCTCTGACGATCTCACCTCAGTTGAGGGGCTTGTTGCCGAGGCGCTTTGCCTCATCGTTAGCTCCTGAGCTATACGGTCAACCGTGTCGTATAGGCTCGGCTCAAGCCGCGCGTCCTTAAGCGCGGTGTGGGCGATGACCCACCGACCCATGAGGTAAGTGCATTCTTGCGGTCCCCGCTGTCTCCGAACGCTCATCCCGCACCTCCTCTACACGAGCCTAAGAAACCCACGGCCGCCCGGCAGTTCGCGCGCGGGCTTCTCGGCCGCCCCAGGGCGCACCTGAAGCTTGAGCGGCTGCGGCTCGGGCGGCGCCGTCTCGCCCTCGGCAAGCGCAGCGGTCACGAGCTCCGCGAGCGTCCAAGGGTTCTGCACGACCCTCGCCGCGACAGCCGGCGTCGTCCCCAGGGCGCCGTGGAGCCGGACGAAGTTGTAATACGCGACCCCCAGAGCGACAGCGGCCCGGTGCCCGCGCAGCGTCTTCGAGAACGCGAGACAGAGGCGGCGCGTGCGGCCGACCGTGTGCCGCGTCGTCAGGTTGAAACGCTCGACGTAGGACGTCGACAGGAGCTCATCGCGCGGCGCTCCGAAGACTTGCTTCTTGGTGATGAACGGGTCGCGCGGCGGCTCGTATCGATAATCCGGGCGTTGCGACCCACCTTTGTGGAAGTTCTTGACGCACTGGCCGTAATCGACGGAGCCCTTGAAGTTCCATCCAATGGCATTCGGATACGATTGCCACCCGTCGCTCGTGATGTGCGGAACGACGGACAGGCGCGACCGCAGATCTTCGATGAAGAGATGCGTGTTCACATCGTCGCGTTTGCCGACGTGGAACGAGATCGCCAGCTTCGTGTTCGCGTCCAGCGCGACGTACAGATAAGCGTCACCTCGCTCCTCCGGCTCGTCGGGCTTCACGCGAGACTGCTTCTTCTGGACGAAGCTCCACTGTTCATCCACCTGAATCACGTGAGCGGCGATGTCGCGCATCATCCGGTTGTGGAGACGGGCGCAGCCCTCGCCGATGCGGAGGGCAACGTTCATCACGGTTTCCTTGTCCACGCCGACCATGCGAGCGGTTCCGCGGATCGAGTTTCCTTCGCAGAGCGCAGAAACGACACGGACGCGCGTCTCAGCAGGGAGAGGTCCGGGCACAGCTTGCCTTTCTCCCGGCGCTGGCCCATGATCGCGATGCGATGCGCGTTCGGCGGGCCCACCGCCGGATGTTTCGCGGCCCCGCTCCCGGTTGCAGCCGAGAGCGGGGCGCTTTGCTTTGTGCCCTAAGCGTATCACGAAACCGCTGTGTTTCCCGGCAAACCGGGGCGCGGGCGGCCATTCAATGACACACCCGAGCGCGCCGATCGACGCCTGCGCCAGGTGATCGACGCGCGCGAACGCACAAGCGCGCTCCGGTGTCAATGGCGTTCGCAACTTCTCCATGCGATTCGGCCCGTGGACACCCCGCGCGCAGGCACGACGTCTACTGAGTAGACGCGGGTGTACGGGATCGCCTGCGCGGAGTGTACGTCACCTCCGCTACCACGCGAGGTTCCGGACACCACCCGAACTCGGGTGTCCCGTCGAGAACGTGACCTGAGCTGACGCACGTCGTCAGGCGCTCGCCCAGATCGCGATCTGCCCGAGCGCCGGAGCTCGACGTGCCAGCAAAATCGCGATCTTCCCAGGACCTTGCTGCGAACGGGGTGCCCAGGTTCACACCCGGGCTTCCCTTCAAAATTACGCTGCGCGCCAGATCGGGGCCGCCTTCCTCCGGCTCCTGTGAGCCTCGGCCCCTGACGGGCGCCGGTGAGGGCTGTCACATCGCGTCGGTCACCCCGAGGCGCGGCCTGGGGCTGCGCTGCGCGCTCCGCGGTTGCTCCTGTAATCGGGTGTCATCGACAGGACACGAGACCGGCGCTTCCCTGGCACGGCGCGCTGTCCCCACGTGGAGGTCTGTCCCATGTTGAAACACCTGATGATCGAAGAGATGGTCGCCCTCGTCGCTCCGTGGATCGAGGATGCCCAGCGGAAGCGGCTGTTCCTGTCGATCCCGGAGATCGCCGGCCTGCACGACAAGGTGGCCGAGGTCCACGGCGCCGTGCTGGCGGTTCGCCCGAGCAGGGCGGGCGTGTCGGCCGGGATGACGGCCTTGAGCGACGAGCTCTCGAAGGTCGACGAGCGCCACGATCACCTGGCCAAGGCGGTCTCGTACGGCATCGACGCGCACCGCGAGCACTGTCTGGCGGAGGAGCCGCCGGACGTCGGGGGGGCGGAGGCGTGTGATCAGGCCCAGGCCAGGCTGTTCCCGACCGGGCTCGCCATCATCAAGGCGTCGCCCACCGCGGAGTCGGGCAACACGGCGCGGATCGCCCGGCTCCTCGACGAGGAGCCCTCGACCGCCGCGTTCCTCAAGGCGATCCCGGCGCCGGGCAAGACGACGCTGCTCCACACCGTGCAGCGGTGGATCGCGTCGGGCAAGGAGCTCTCGACGATCGAGCACCGGCGGGACGCGCTCGCAGCCAAGGAGAAGACCGCGCCGGTCGTGAACGCGACGATCCTGGCGGCGCGCAATCAATGGCTCCGCGTCGTGGCCGCGGTGCTCTCCAACCTGGAGATCTCCAGCGCTCCGGCGGAAGCCATCGAGACGATCCGCGGCCCCGTCCTGAAGGCGTCCGAGCGAGCCGGCAGGCGCTACGCCGGCGGCAAGGCCGGGAGCGCCGGCGCCGAGGGGCCTCGCCAGCCGGCGGCAGCGGGGGAGGGGGGCGCCGCCGCCGGGGGCGCGTCCGTCGCCAGCCCGCCTGTGGAGTGACGCGGCTGGGCGGCGCATATCGCATGCGGAGGCCGCGCGCCGGGATCGAGCGCGGGCCGGCCTGCGGTCACTTCGCGCGAGCGCGCGTCACGCGTGGTCGACGGATCAGGCGCTCGAAACGACGGATCAGCTGGTCGTCGCCGAGCGCGACCTCGAGCTCGCCGAGCAGCTCGCGGACGCGTTCGAGGTCGAGGCGGGGCTGCTCGAGCAGCACCCCGCGCACGTCCTCCATGTCCTTGGGTCGGCCCGCCAGGACCTTGGTGACGATCAGGTCTTCCGGGCTGATCATCGGCACACGCACGCCCCCGACGTCGACGAGCCTCCGGCGCGCGAGGAACTCGAGGTGCAGGCTGGAGCCCGCGAGCACGACGTCGACGGGCATGGCGGTCGAGCGATGCACCAGCGGCAGCAGTCGAGCGTCGCGCAGGAAGTCCTCGCCGAGGGCGACCCGGAGGTCGAACCCGGCACGCGAGAGCTCGTCGACGAGCGTGAGCGTGCCCAGCTGCTCGATGGCAACGGTGACGTCGACGTCCGCGGTCATGCGGGGTCTCCCGTAGGCCACGGCTGCCTGGGCGCCGAAGACGTACCAGTCAAGGCGCCGCCTGCGCATCGCTGCGGCGAAGTCAGCGAGCAGCGCGACGGCGGCGGGGCGGGAGGCGATCGAGCGCTTCGAGGACGCGGAGGTGCGTGGCGAGGTCTTCTTCGCGCTCTCCGTCGCTCGGCCACGCTGGCCTTTGCGCGAGGACTTGCTTGCGGAGCTCATCGGCGATCCGGACTCCAGCGGCGGGGCCGTGCTGCTTCTTCCAGTCGCGCCAGTAGAGCTCCTTGTCGCGCTGGGCTGCCGCCCAGTCCTGGCGAGCGAACCGGCGAAGCTCGTCAGGGTCTCGCACCGCGCTCACCCTACCACGGCAGGCAGCGCGCGGTACCCACGGGGCCGGCAACGAGGGCCGCAGGCGCGTGTGGATCGGTGCATCGCGCGTGTGCGCCGGCGCCGATCTCGTGACGGACGGCCCGCCGGCGCGCGTCACCCGCGCCGCCGCCGCCACCGCGCGAGGAGCGCCGCGGCGGCGAGCCACGCCGCTGCCGAGCCCGCCGCCCCGTCGGCGCCCGCCGCGAGCCCGCAGCCGTTGCCGTGCGCCCGGGGGTCGCCGCGCAGCGGCCTGGGGGTGGCGCCCTCGCCGCCCGAGCCGTCCTCGCCGCCGTGGCCTCCGCCACCGCCCGCCCCGGCGTCGCCGCCGCCCGAGCCCGCGTCGCCGCCGCCCGAGCCCGCGTCGCCTCCGCCCGCACCGTCTTTGCCGCCCGCGCCGCCGCCTCCGCTGCCGGCGTCATCGGGCACGCAGCCGCCGGCCACGCAGGTGCCGCCGGGGCAGCGGGCGCCCTCGTTGGGGAAGAGCGCGCACTCGCCGTGCCTCGGGTGGCACTGCGCGGAGGTGCAGACGTCCCCGGAGGGCGCGCACACGACCGGATCGGCGCCCTTGCAGACGCCGCCGTCGCAGGCGTCGGTCCGGGTGCAGGGGTCGCCGTCGTCGCAGGGCGCGCCGTCGGGCTTCACCGGCGCGCTGCAGTCGCACGCGTCGCCGACGTGGTCGCCGTTCGCGTCCTCCTGCCCTTCGTTCGAGAGGAACGGGCAGTTGTCGTCGGCGTCGGGCGCGCCGTCGCCGTCGTCGTCGTCGTCGCACCGGTCGCCGTAGCCGTCGTCGTCGCCGTCGCTCTGGCTCGGGTTCGCCGTGAGCGGGCAGTTGTCGCCGTCGTCGGGCGCGCCGTCGCCGTCGTCGTCGCCGTCGCACCCGTCGCCCTGGCCGTCGCGGTCGAGATCGGACTGGTCGGGGTTCGGGATGGAGAGGCAGTTGTCCACGCCGTCCTCCACGCCGTCGTCGTCCCTGTCCAGCGCGTTCAGATCGCACGCGTCGCCCCGGCCGTCCGTGTCGGCATCGGCCTGATCGGGGTTGGGGGCGAGCGGGCAGTTGTCGGCCTCGTCGCCCAGGCCGTCGTTGTCGTCGTCGTCGTCGCACGCGTCGCCGCTCTCGTCCGGCGGCGACTCGTCCTTGTTGTTCTCCTGCCCCGCGTTGGGCGCCGACGGGCAGTTGTCCACATCATCGGGCACGCCATCGCCGTCGTCGTCGGGATCGCAGGCGTCGCCCGCGCCGTCGCCCTCGAGGTCCGACTGATCGGGGTTCGGCGTGAGCGGGCAGCTGTCGTCGCCGTCGGGCACGCCGTCGCCGTCGTCGTCGGGATCGCAGGCGTCGCCCGCGCCGTCGCTGTCGGCGTCGGCCTGAGCCGGGTTCGGCGCGGACGGGCAGTTGTCGTCGAGGTCCTTCACGCCGTCGTCGTCGCCGTCGTCGTCCACGTCCCAGTTGACGACGAAGGCCCGCTCGGCCACCGACATCCCGGCGAGCGCCGGCGCCGGGAGCGCGTCCAGGTGGGCCGCACCCGCGTGGGAATCGGCCCGGCTCGCGCGCTGGCCGCCGAAGTGCATGACGACCCGCGTCTCTCCGGGCGGCAGGTTCAGGGTGAACTCGACGACGGGCCCCTGCGTCTCCGCGCAGTCGAAGGTGGCCATCCCGACGCTCCCCGGGGCGATCGCCGCGGAAGGCCCGTAGAAATTGAAGAAGAGGCTCGGATCCCCCGCCATGTCGTTGGCGTCGTCGGTGGCGAGCCATCGATCCGCCGGCGTGAACTCCAGATCGCCGGTGTGCGACTGCGTGATGGTGGTCGCGCGGTCGGATCCGACGTTCGTCTCGATCCGCACGACCGTTGCCCGCTCTCGGGCGGTGGGGTTGTGGAGGATCTCCAGGAAGCGCGCCCAGCCCTCGTCGGTCGGCACGTACACCTTCCGGGTGACCTCGAGCTCGCCGAGGAGCGCCGGCCCGTGGACGAACTGCCGCCCGTCCATCTCCTCCACCCGGGCCGAGGCAGGAAAGGCGACCCCGTCCACCCGAAGCAGCATGCCGCTGTCGAAGGCGTCATCGGTCCCGTCGCTGATCACCCCCTCCGTCCCGACGTCCCACCGGAAGCTGAGACCATCGACGAGCGCCTGGACGGGCCCTGTGACAGTGCACTGCGCCGCCGCGCTCCGCGGCGCCGCCGCGAGGGCCAGCGCGGCGCCGACTGCTGCGGCCATGAGGGTTCGCTTCATCATCATCACTCTCTCGCTCCCCGGGCCGCGCCTGACGGCTTGACCGCGCTCGTCAGCGCCCGGACGTCGCCCGCCGGCTATCTCTTCTCCAGGACGAGGAGCTGCACGCGCCGGTTCTTCTCCCGCCCGGCCGCGCTCCTGTCGTCCGAGATCGGCTGGCTCGCCCCGTATCCCTTCGCGACCAGCCGCTCGGCCGCGATGCCGTTCCCGACGAGCCACCGCCGCACGGCCTCCGCGCGAGCGGTCGAGAGCGTCTCGTTGAACCTGGCGTTGCCGGCGCCGTCCGTGTGCGCGGAGACCTCGATCTTCACCCACTCCGGGTGCTGCTCGATGACGTCGCGCACCTCGGCGAGCACCGCCTCGCTCTTCGGATCGATCGGCGCCGGGTCATTCTTCAGCACGCGGAACACGACGGGCTCCAGCAGCACGATCTGCTCGCCCTGCACCCGCACCCGCGTCGGGCAGCCGCTCGAGCGCGCGTCGCCGCTCGCCGGGCCCTTCTCGCGCGGGCACGCGTCGGCGTCGTCGGGCAGGCCGTCGCCGTCCTGGTCCGTGGGCTGGCGAGGAGCAGGGGGGCAGCCAGGCCGCGTCGCGCCGCCCGCTGCGTCGCCCTTCTCCGTCGGGCACGCGTCGAGCGCGTCGGGCAATCCGTCGCCGTCCTGGTCCGCGGGGCAGCCGCGCCGCGACGGGTCGCCGCCCCCGGAGCCCGCGGCCGCATGGGGGCAGAGGTCGTCTTGATCGGCGACGCCGTCCTCGTCCTCGTCCTCGACGGGACAGCCGTTCCTCTTCGCGTCGGCGCTGGCCGGGCCGTGAGCGTACGGGCACGCGTCCCGCGCGCCGGGGATGCCGTCCATGTCCGGATCCGCGTTCGCGTCCGCGCCCGCCGCCGCGCCGGCGGGCGGCGGCGCCGGGGGAGCCCACGCCACCGTCCCCATCGCGCGGAACGACGGCGTGCCGATCGCGTCGCCGATGCCCGGCCCGGCGGCCGCCCCGACGACGAGGCCAGCGAGGGGGCGGAACGGGCGGAACCGCGCGCCGAGCAGGAGCTCGGCGCTCGTCGTCCTCTCCACCTCGACCCGCTCGCGCGCGGTGAGCGACAGGGAGCCGCCCTGGAGCATCGTCTCGGCGACCACCTCCGGGCCGAGCTGCAGCCGCTCGTCCCAGAGGAGCACGCCCGCGCCGCCGCCATAAGCGAGCGTCGAGGGGCTCTCGGAGCTCCGCATCACCGCGCCGGCCGCGACGCTCCACACGACGCGCGCGACGCGCCCGCCGAGCAGGAGCTGCGGCGTGACGCGGACCGCGCCCTCGCCGACGTACGCGTCCGAGCTGCCCGTGGGCAGGTGCAGCGACGCGCTCGTGCCGATCTGGAAGGGGTCGCCCTCGTCGCCGAGCAGCCGGACGCGCACCCCGAGGCGCAGATCGCCGAGCGCCGGGGAAGAGGGCGCCTCGGGCGCGCCTGCGCCGGCCGCCGCGGCGGCGCCGTCGCCGCTCTGGGCGAGCGCGAGCGGCAGCGACGCCGAGACGAGCAGCCGATCCCACAGCGAGAGGGAGCCGCCGACGTGGAGGAGCGACTGGCTGCCGACGATCGCCCGCTCGGGCGAGGCGCCGCCTCCGAGCGTGAGCGGATCCTCCGCGTGGTCGAACAGCGCGAGCCCGCGCGGGACCAGGTGCCCTCCGATGAACGGCGACGGCACACCGAAGAGCGGATCACCCGCGGGTGTCGGCTCGAACCGGCTGAGCGCGACGGCGCCAGGCCCCTCCGCGCGCGCGGAGGACGGGCCGAGGGCGATGCCGATCAGCGCGCCCGCGAGCGCCGCGCCCACCGTGATGAAGCCTCTCATGGGCGCCGGATGGTATCCCCGCCACCGCGAGCGGAGCAAAGGCGATTTGTCCGAGACGTTTCCAACAGTTGCTCGTGCGGCGCGTGCATCGGATAGCATCGCGGTGATCCGAGGTGGAGCGTCGGAGAGTCGGAGCACGGCCATCGCGGTGTGCCTCCGCCAGCAAGGAGCATCGATGCGAGGGAAGCAGCTGGGCCATTGGGGGCGCGCCATCGCGGCCGCGCTCGGCGTGGGGCTCGCGGCAGGGGTCGCCGCGGCCCAGCCGGCGCGCTCCGCGCCCGCAGGGACGCCGCCCGCCGCGACGCCGCCCGCCGCGCCGCCGCCGGCGGAGACGCCGCTCGCGGAGTCGCTGACCGGGATGGCCAGGGCCGAGCACGGGGCGGGCGCGGCGCTGTTCGACGACGGCGACTACGCGGGCGCGCTCGCGCGGTACGAGCGCGCCTACGAGCTGTCGCGCGATCACCGGCTGCTCTGGAAGGTCGCGCTCTGCCAGAAGAACCTGCGGCGCTACGCGAAGATGATCGCGACGCTGCGCCGGATGGAGGCCGAGGCGGGCGCCGCGCTGTCGGCCCGCGACAAGCAGGACATCGCCGACCTGATCAAGGCGGCCGGGGCGTTCGTGTCCTTCCTCGAGATCACGTCGAGCGAGCCGGGGGCCGCGGTGTTCGTGGACGACGAGCCGGTCGGGACGACGCCGCTCGCGGCGCCGGTGCCGATCGACATCGGCGAGCGCCGCATCCGCGTGTCGAAGCCGGGCTTCGTCGATTTCGTCCGGCAGGAGAAGGTCGTGGGCGGCGACAGCGTCGCGCTCGTGGCGCGGCTCGACCGGGCGGTGCACCGGGGGCGGCTCGCCATCGCCGCGGGGCAGGACGATCTCATCGCGATCGACGGCAAGGTGGTGGGCAAGGGCCGCTGGGAGGGCTCGGTGCAGAGCGGGACCCACGCGCTGCGGGTGACGGCGCCGGGGATGACGCCGCACGAGGCGCAGATCCTGGTCCGCGACGACGAGCGCCGCCGGATCGACGTGTCGCTGGAGCGCGCCGCGCAGCGGGGCGGCGCGAGCAAGTGGCTCTGGATCGGCGGCGGCGCGGCCATCTTCGCGGGCGCGCTCGTCGCGGGCTCGCTGCTCTTCGAGCCGGGGACGCCGGCGGAGCAGGGCAGCCTGGGCACGGTCCCGCTCGGCTTCGGAGGGAGACGTTGATGCGGATGAAACGGACGGCGCGTACGAAGCGGACGAAGCGGACGGGACCGATGTCGGCGGTGGTGTTGCTCTCGCTCGCGGCGGTGGCCGGGGTCTCGGCCTGCGGCGGGGAGAAGGGGCAGCTCATGGTCGTCTTCCAGACGGACATGTCGCTGCCGAAGGACATCGATACGGTCCGGATCGAGGCGACGCTCGACGGGTCCGTCGTCTACGACGAGACGTTCGAGCGGCTCGGGACCGAGGGGTCGATCCTGCTGCCGGCGACGCTGGGCTTCCTCACGCCCGACGACCCGTCGCAGGCGCTCCGGGTGCGCGTCATCGCGAGCCGCGGCGGCAAGGACGGGGTGCGCCTGCTCCGCGAGGTGCTGACGACCGTGCCCGAGGGGCGCACGGCGACGCTGCACATGCCCATCCAGTTCCTGTGCGACGGCTCGGCCGAGGTCGAGCGCGACGCGCAGGGCAACGCGCTGCGCGACGCGGAGGGCAACGTGCTCGTCAAGAACAGCTGCCCCGAGGGCCAGAGCTGCGTCGCGGGCTCGTGCGTGCCGCGCGAGGTCGACTCGCGCGAGCTGCCCGATTACGAGGCCGTGGCCGTGTTCGGCGGCGGGGCAGGCGACGGCGACGGGATCTGCTTCGACACTCTCCAGTGCTTCGCCGGCGCCGCGTCGGCGCCGGTCGATCTCGAGGCGTTCGCCGCGGACGGCACCGTCTGCCGGGCCGCCGCGCCGAGCGGCGACGTGAACGTCGCGCTGCTCACCCAGGGCGGCGGCATCTGCGGCGAGAGCGCGTGTTTCGTGCCGCTCGACGCGGAGAGCGACGCGGGCTTCCGCGTGGAGGAGGGCAACGTGCTCCGGCTGCCGGTCGAGGTGTGCCGGCGGGCGCAGAGCGGCAAGCTCGCGGGGCTCGCGATCGCGGCGGCGGGCGAGGGGCAGTGCCGCAGGAAGGGCACGGATCTGCCGACGTGCGGCCCTTGGTCGGCGCTGCTGGGCGGCGAGTCCACGAGGCCTGACGCGTCGGCGCCGGTCCCCATCGCTGTGGCGCAGGTCCACCCTGTGTCGCTGCGGGTGGCGGGGGGCAGCGTGACGTGGATCGCGGGCGCGACGTTCGACGGGGAGGGGATGGCCCAGGAGGACGGGGAGCTGAAGACGGCGCCCGTCGGCGGCGGCGATCCGCGGATCCTCGGCGGGACGCAGGCCTCGCCGCGGGATCTCGCGATCGACGAGGCGCGGCAGGTGGCCTTCTGGACGAACGCGGAGGACGGCACGCTGAGCGTGGTCCCGCTCGCGGGCGGCGCGCCGCGCGTGCTGCTCGCCGATCTGGAGCAGCCCGAGGGGCTCGCGCTCTCGGGCGACGCGCTCGCGTGGACCGAGCTCTGGGGAGGCGGCGTGTTCCGGGCGCAGCTGAGCGGCAGCGGCGCGGAGGTCGCGCTCGGCGCGCCGGAGGACCTCACGCCGCCGGGCACGGCGTTCTCGTCGCCCTACCGCGTGGCCAGCGCGGGGGACACCGTGTGCTGGACGTACCAGGGCACGCTGGGCAGGACCGACGGCGCGGTGGCGTGCCGCGTGGGAGAGGCGACGGTGACGATCGCCGCGGAGCAGCTCACCCCGCGGGAGATCGCGCTCGACGTGGACGGGGAGGGGAACGCGGCGGCGGTCTACTGGGCGAGCTTCGAGGGCGGCAGCGTCTTCCGGTCGGATCTGAGCGGGGCGGAGGTCGGCGCGCCCGAGGAGATCGCCTCGGATCAGGGCCAGCTGAACGGCCTCGCGGTGGACGAGGGGCACGTGTACTGGACGCGGCGCGACGCGGGGACGGTCGTGCGCATGCCGAAGGGCGGCGGGGAGCAGGAGGTCCTGGCCTCGGGGCAGGCGCGGCCGGGCGACATCGCTGTGGACGAGGCGACCGTCTACTGGATCAACGAGGGATCGCCGGACGGCAGCGACGGCGCGCCGGTGAGGGACGGGGCGGTGCTGAAGCGCCCGAAGTGACGGGGACGGCGGCGAGCGCAGGGGGCGGCGCCGCGCCGTCTGCGCGCTCGCCGCCGCGTGTGCTATGGCGCGATCCGTGAAACGCACGGCGCTTCTCCTGCTCGCCCTCGCGCTCCCGGCGTGCGGATCGAGCTACGCACAGCAGGGCCCGAGCGACACGCTCCGGGCCTACGCGCAGGCGCTCCAGGAGGGGCGCGTCGACGCGGCCTACCGGCTGCTCTCGGACGAGGCCAAGCGGTCGATGTCGCTCGAGGCCTTCCGGCGCGCGGTGCGGGACAACCCGGACGACGCGCTCGAGATCGCCCGCGCCATCGCGCGGCCCGCGGCCGATCCGGTGGTGACCGCGACGGTCACCATGCCGAACGGCGAGGAGCTCCTGCTCGTCTTCGAGGGTGGCCGCTGGCGGCTCGACGCGGCGGCGGTCGATCTCTACGGTCAGGCGACGCCCCGGCAGGCCCTGGTGGGGTTCCTGCGGGCCTTCGAGCGCAGGCGCTACGACGTGATCATGCGCTACGTTCCCGACGCCGAGAAGGAGGGCCTCGTCGAGCCCGCGGGCGCCGCGCCCGACGAGGCGGGCGCGCCCGGCGAGGCGGGCTCCGCGCGCGCCGGCGGCGAGGGCCCGGCGCAGCCCGCCGGACCTGGAGCCGCGCTGCCCGGCGCGGGAGCTGACGCGGCGCAGAAGCCGGGCGGTCGACCCGGGACGGTCAAGGCCGCGGCCGACGCGGGGCAGCTCACGCCCGAGAAGCTGAAGAGCGCCTGGGAGGGGCCGCAGAAGGAGCAGATCAACCGGGTCGTCCAGGCGATCAAGGCGGCGCTGCCGACCGCGACCATCGAGGAGACCGGGGACAGCGCGTCCATGGCCTATGGCGCCGGCGGCACGGTCGCTTTCACGCGCGAGCACGGGGTCTGGAAGATCAAGGACTTCTAGCGGCGCGCCCGCGTCATGGCTTCGAGAAGAGCGCTGTACTAGGGTTGTCTGCATGCCGACCGGCGATCCTTCTTCGCGAACGCCCCCCTCGCCCGACGCGGATAGCGTCCCGATCCTCCCGCTGCGCAACTCGGTGCTGTTCCCGATGTCGGTCGTGCCGATCAACGTCGGCCGGCCGCGGAGCGTGCGCCTGGTCGAGGATCTCCTCGGCCGCGAGCGTGCGCTGGTGGGCGTGATCAGCCAGAGGTCGCCCGACGTGGACGAGCCGACGTTCAAGGAGCTCTACTCCGTCGGGACCGTCGCGCGCGTGGTGAAGGTCATCCGGCTCGGCCCGAACAACTACTCGGTCGTGCTGAACGGGCTCGGCCGCTTCCGGGTGAAGTCGGCGTTCTCGCTGGAGCCGTACATGCGCGCGCGGATCGAGCGCATCCCGGAGTCGCTCGTGCGCGACGTGGAGCTCGAGGCGCTCGGCGCGGGGCTGCGCGAGGCGACGCGCGAGGTGCTCGGCCTGATGCCGAACCTGCCGCGCGACACGGCGGGCATCCTCGACAACGTGCGCGAGCCGGGTGCGCTCGCCGATCTGATCGCCTCGAACTTCCCGCAGGCGCAGGCCTCGGTCGGCGACAAGCAGGAGATCCTCGAGGCGTTCGACGTGAAGGCGCGCGTCCGCCTCGTGCTCGCGATGGTCGGCCGCCAGCTCGAGGTGCTGCGGGTCAAGAAGGAGATCTCCTCCATGGTGCAGGAGGAGATGGGCAAGTCGCAGCGCGAGTACATCCTCCGGCAGCAGATGAAGTCGATCAAGGAGGAGCTCGGCGAGGGCGGCGACGACGACGAGATCGAGGAGCTCCGCGAGCGCATCCGGCGCGCCAAGGTGCCGGCGGAGGTCGACAAGGTGGTCCGCAAGCAGCTCAGCCGGCTGCGCTCGATGGCGCAGCAGTCGGCCGAGTTCAACGTGACCAAGACGTACCTCGAGTGGATCGCGGATCTGCCGTGGTCCAAGACGACGGTGGACAAGCTGAGCGTCGAGAGCGTGCGGCGCTGCCTCGACGAGGATCACCTCGGGCTGGAGAAGGTGAAGAAGCGGATCGTCGAGTACTCGGCGATCCGGCAGCTTCGCACGGACAAGAAGGGGCCGATCCTGCTCTTCATCGGGCCGCCCGGCGTCGGCAAGACGTCGCTCGGCAAGTCGATCGCGCGCAGCATGGGGCGCCGCTACGAGCGGATCGCGCTCGGCGGCGTGCGCGACGAGGCCGAGATCCGCGGGCACCGGCGCACCTACGTGGGCGCGCTGCCCGGGCGCATCCTGCAGGCGCTGAAGAAGGCGGGGACCAGGAACCCGGTGCTCGTGCTCGACGAGGTCGACAAGATGGGCGTCGATCTGCGGGGCGATCCGGCGGCGGCGCTCCTCGAGGTGCTCGATCCGGAGCAGAACTCGACGTTCCAGGACCACTACCTCGACCTGCCGTTCGATCTGTCGCAGGTGATGTTCCTCGCGACCGCGAACAACTGGGACGGGATCCCGGGGCCGCTCGTCGACCGCATGGAGGTCATCGAGGTGCCCGGCTACACGCGGACGGACAAGCTGGGGATCGCGCGGGAGTTCCTGGTGCCGAAGCAGCTGTCGGCGCACGGGCTCACGGACGAGCGCCTGGAGTTCACGGAGCCGGGCATCGAGGCGGTCGTCGACCACTACACGCGCGAGGCGGGCGTGCGCGGCCTGGAGCGGCAGATCGCCGCGGTGTGCCGCGCGACGGCGGTGAAGGTCGCCGAGGGCAACGACGTGCGCGAGGTGGCGACGCCCGAGCACGTGGAGCAGGTGCTCGGCCCGCACAAGCACCGCCCCGAGATCGCCGAGCGGACGCTCCAGCCCGGGGTCGCGACCGGCCTCGCGTGGACGCCGGCGGGCGGCGAGATCCTCTTCATCGAGGCGACGAAGATGCCGGGCAAGGGCAACGTGGTGCTCACCGGCAACATGCGGAACGTGATGCAGGAGTCGGCGAGCACGGCGGTGAGCTTCGTGCGCAGCAAGGCCGATCGGCTGCACCTCGATCCGGAGTGGCTCAAGGAGATCGATCTGCACGTGCACATCCCGCAGCACGGCACGCCGAAGGACGGGCCGAGCGCGGGCGTGACGATGTTCGCCGCGGTGGCGTCGCTGCTGCTCGGGGCGCCGGTGCGCAGCGACGTCGCGATGACGGGGGAGATCTCGCTGCGCGGGCGGGTAATGCCGGTCGGCGGCGTCAAGGAGAAGCTACTCGCGGCTCACCGCGCCGGGATCCGGCACGTGCTCATCCCGACGAAGAACCGGCGCGACCTCGAGGACGTGCCGCAGGACGTCAAGGATCAGATCAAGATCACGATGGTGTCGTCGATGGAGGAGATCCTGCCGCTCGTGCTGGAGCCGCCGCGGCGCGCTCCGGCGCAGAGCGCGTCGCAGGAGGAGGTCGAGGAGCAGGCGGGGGTGTAGAGGGAGGGCGCTCCACGAGCGCCTTCCCGCCTTCGTTCGATGTCGAGCGCGCTCCGGGGCTGCGGCGACGCTAGCCGTGGCAGGCCCTCACGAAGCCGCAGCGCAGCTTGCGGCACGCCTCGACCGGGACGCCGTCGAAGCGATCCTCGGCCCTCGCCTCGGCGAAGCGATCGGCGAGCCGGGCGAGCTCGCGCTCGAACCGCGCGTGCTCGTCGTCGGTGAGGGTCCCCATGGGGCCCGAGGCCGCGAGCCACACGGGCTCGACCTCGGCGCCGACGAAGAGCACGCCCGCGCGGACGGGGCGGTCGGGGTGGCGCCTCCTGAGCGCGAGCGCATACGCGCGCAGGCGGAGCTCGTACGGCGAGAGATCCGCCCGGGGGCGCGCGCGCTTGTACTCGACGACGTCGATGAGGCCGCCCGGGCGCAGGACGGCGAGATCGACGGCGAGCGAGAGCGCGAGCCTCGCGCCGCGCCGCCGTCCGGAGCGCTGGGGCTCGACGTCGAGCACGAGCGCTTCCTCCCGGAGGAGCGACGCCTCCTCGGCGCGCACCTGCCGCGCGTAGGGGCCGTCCAGGAAGCGCGCGACGCGCTCCGCGGTGCGCAGCACGTCCGGGCCGTGCGGCGGGAACCCCTCGAAGGTGAGGCGGGCGACGACCTCCTCGGCCTCGGTCGGCTCACCCCAGCGCGCGCGCGGCCAGCGCTGGAGCACCCGGTGCACGGCGCGGCCAGGGGGGCGAGGATCCGCGCCGTCCTCCAGCTCGACGCGCTCCTCGCCCGGGAGCTCGGGCGGGCCCTCGACGTCGAACAGGCCGAGCTGGCCCTCGCCGGCAGGCTCGCCGATCCCGAGGAGGTGGCGCAGCCGGAAGCGGCGCGGGCACGCCTGGAACGCCGCGAGGGACGCGGCCGCGACCAGCACGGTCTGCGCGCGGGCAGGCCCCGTCGCCGGCGGCGCCCGGGGGGCCGGCGCGGCGCGCGCGTACGCGTCGGTGCCAGGCGCGGGCGCCTTCGCCCCGGCGAGCAGCGCGCAGGCGTCGAGCGTCGCGCGGATGGCGCCGGCGAGCGGCGTGGAGGCCTCGACGAGGTCCGCCGCGGCGATGCGGGGCTCGCCGTCGGCCTCCGCTGTGGCGCGGGGCTCGGCGTCGACCGCCGCCTTCAGCGTGAGCCACGCCGAGCCGCTCCGCGGCTTCGCCTCGGCGCCGACGAGCACGAGCTCGCGGCGGGCGCGCGTGATCGCGACGTACGTGAGCCGCTGCCGCTCGGCGCGCTCCCGCGCCCGCACCTCGGCGCGCGCCGCCAGGAGCGCGGGCGTGCTGACGGGCAACAACGGCCCGCGCGCCGACGCCTCGGCGTCGTGGAGCGAGCCGGTCCGCGACCGCCCGTCGATGACCCGCGCGAAGTGGCGCACGAGCAGGGCGGCAGGCCGGTCCCCCGCGGCGGGGACGTAGCTCAGGCCAGGCTGCGCCGCGCGGGGCTCCGCGTTGAGATCCAGGAGCACGACGGCCGGGAAATCGAGCCCCTTGCTGGCGTGGATCGTCGTGAGCCGCACGGCGTCGTCCTCGGGCGAGAAGACGGCGGCCTCGGGCTCGTCCGCCTCGTCGCGGATGCGGCGGTCGAGCCAGCGGACGAAGCTCGCGAGCGAGCCGCCCCGGCGGCGGGCGATGGAGACCAGGCGATCGACGTTGCCGAGGCGGGCCTGGGCGCGAGGGAGCGCCGCGATGACGCGGTCGAGATCGAAGGCGGTGACCGCGGCGCGGATCGCCTCGCCCGGCGTCGAGCGGAGGGCCGCGCGGCGCAGGCCGGCATAGCGGGCGCGGAACGCCTCGAGGCGCTCGCGATCCCCCGCGGGGAGGCGCGCGAGGACGGGGAGCGGGCGCCCGTCGTCGAGCTCGGCGTCGTCGGGCGCGGGCGACCAGACCCCCTGCGCCAGCGCGGCGGCGGGCCAGCGGCCGAGCAACGGGACCGCGAGGCCGCGGCCTGGAGGCGCGAGGAGCGCGAGCGACGTGTCGGAGAGCGCCACCACCGGGCCGCGGAGGACGGTCGCCAGGGCCAGGCGATCGCGCGGATCGAGCAGGAGGCGGAGGATCGCGGCCAGATCGCGGACCTCGGCCGCGTCGAAGAGCGCGCGGCCGGCCACCACGTACGGGATCTCGAGGCGCGCGAGCGCCAGCTCGACGAGCGGGATCGTGCTCCTCCGGCGGGTGAGCACGGCGACGTCGCGGAAGCGCAGGTCGCCGGTCGCGGCGCCGTCGCCGCCCGCGCCGCGGACGCGCCGCGCGATGTACGCGGCCGCGATCAGCGCCTCGCGCAGCTGTCCGCGCGCGTCCCGGACGAGGGCGTCGACCCCGTCGGGAGCGCCGCCGCCGTCGCTGACGAGCACGACGTCCGTCGGGCCCTCCGCGGCCCTGCCCGGCGCCGCGACGAGGTGCTCGGCCGCGCTGTAGGCGATCTCGAACTCGCGCGGCGAAGCCCGGGGCGCGCCCGCGTCGCCGTCGCCCGCGCCGCGATCCTGCGCGAAATCGCGCGCGGAGAAGGCGTTGATGAACGCGAGCAGCTCGGGCGTCGACCGGCGGCTCTCGCGGAGCGCCACGAAATCGGCGCTCGGGTCCGGCGACCAGAGCGCGGGCGCGAGCTCGAGCGCGCGGCCCGCGGCGGCGCCGGCGAGCTCCGCGCAGACGCGGCAGAAGATGGAGACGTCGGCCCCGCGGAACCCGTAGATGGATTGCTTGCGATCGCCGACGAGGAACAGGCCATGACCGGACAGGCTGGCCGCCGTCGGGGCCGCGCCGGCCGGGCGCGAGAGGGCGGCGTCGTCCCGCTCGCGCAGGAGGTACACGAGATCGCGCTGCACCGCGCTCGTGTCCTGGAACTCGTCGACGAGCAGCACGTCGACCGAGCCGCGGACCGCCGCGCCGATCGCCGGATCGTCCCGCAGGCCGTCGCGGGCGGCGCGCAGGAGGTCCCCGAACCCGAGGCCGCCCTCGGTGCGGCGGATCGCCGAGAGCCGCTCGCGGATCTCCTCCAGCAGCTCGACGATCCGCGCCTCGCGGCGCGACAGGGCCGGGGCCTCGCGGAGGAAGCCGAGCAGCTGCTGCGCCTTGTCGCGGTGGGTCTCGCCCGGCAGCGCCTCGCGGAAGGCGATGAGCGCCTCGTCGGCCGGCGTGGACTTGCTCTTGTGCGGCTTGCGCTGCGTCAGGAGCTCGATGAGCGGGGCGCTCGCCGCGCTCGCCGGGAAGGGCGCGCCGCCGTCCTCGCGGCCGAGCGCCGCCACGAGCGCCGCCGCCGGCGCGCGGAAGGCGGCGCTGCCGAGCGCGGCGCTCCCGACGGCGAGGCGGCGGAGCTCCCGCGCGAGCGCGCCGGCCTCGGCGGCGTGATCGGACACGGCGAGCCGGCGCGGCGCGAGGCCGTCCTCGTCGAGCCGGTCGAGCAGCCGCGTGACCTCGCTCCGCGCGGCCTCGACGCCGCCCGTCGCGGCGATGAGCGCGCGCGCGGCCTCGGCGCGCTCGCCCCCGTCGGCGAGCGCTCGGCTCAGCGCCTCGTCGACGGCGAGGTCGCTGAGCGCCTGCGCCTCCTCCTCGTCGAGGATCCGGGCCGAGGGCGAGAGCCCCATCGCGATCGCGTGCCGGTCCACGATCTGCTTGGCGACGCCGTGGAGCGTGTCGATGCGCGCGGCGGGGAGGCGGGCGAGCGCCTCCTCCGCCCGCTTGCGCAGCTCGGCGGCGGGCAGCGACGCGCCGGCGAGGCCGGCGACGGCCGCCTGCCGCGCCCGGAGGATGTCGGCGAAGGGGATGTCCGCCTCGCCGTTCCAGCGGGCGATCTCGCGGAGCGATCGCTCCACGCGGTGGGCGATCTCCCGCGCCGCGGCGCGCGAGAACGTCGTCGCGACGATGCGGTCCGGCGGCACGGGCGGCGCGGCGGACGCGGCGTCGGGCAGGCCGAGGGAGGTGAGGCCGAGCGTGAGCAGCACGTAGAGCGCCGTGAGGCGGTGGGTCTTGCCGGTGCCGGCGCTCGCGGCGACCACGACGTTGCGGCGGAAGGCGTAGATGAGCGCGTCGCCCTCGGCGAGCGCCGCGCCGCGCGGCGCGGCGCTCACGCGACCTCCTCCGCGGCCTCGTCGCTCGGCACGACCGCGGGGCGGCGGCACACGTCGCGCGCGTCGCACCGCGCGCACATCGTCGAGAGCGCCGGCCGCGGCGCGGCCTTGCCCTCCCAGAGCGCGACGATCGCGGCCCGCGCCGTGCGCGCGGCCTCGGCCCAGCCCTCGGCGAGCGCGCGCTGCTCGTCCGCCGTGCGAGGCCACAGCTCGATGAGCCCGCGCTGGCGCACGCCGATGTAGACGGCCCGCACCTCCTCCGCGCCGAGCGCGCGCGCCGCGATGGCGCTGTACAGCGGCAGCTGGAGCGCCCTCCGCCGCTCCTTGGCGTCGGGGAGCTTGCCGGTCTTGTAGTCGACGACCCGCACGACGCGCTGGTCGGTCGATCGATCGAGCCTGTCGATCTGGCCGTCGACCCACAGGCTCGGGCCGTCCTCCTCGTCGGACAGCGGGGGGAGCTCGAGCGGCTGCCACGGGGGCGGCTCTCCGGCGCCGAAGCGCCGCTCGGCCAGGAAGAAGCGGAGCTCCGGCGACGCTTCCTCCCCGTCTCCGTCGAGCGTGCGGGCCACGACCTCCATCACGTCCGCGATCGCCTTCTCGACGGCCTCGCGGCGGAGCGGGGCCATGGGCGCCGAGGCGCCGAGCGCCGCCTCGGCCGCGGCGCGCGCCGCCGCGAGCTGCTCGGCCGGATCGCGCTCCGGGCCGAGCTCGCGCAGCGCCTCGAACGAGGCCTGCAGGGCGCGGTGGATCAGCGTGCCGCGCTCGCGCGCGTCGGCCGACTCGGCGAGATCCTCGGCGCGGCGCACGTGCAGGACGCGGCGGGCGAACGCGGCGAAGGCGCAGCCCACGGCGCGCTCGATGTGGGTGACGGCGATCGGCCTGCCGGGGTGCGCCCCGCCGATCGCGGCCCTGAGCTGCGCGGCGAGCGCGGGGTCGCGGTCGACGAGGACGCGGCCCGTGTGGAGGTCGATCGGCGCGCGCGGATCGAGGAAGAAGTCCGCGCGGGCGCGCTCGATCCGGATCCGCTCCGCGAGGTCCGCCGCCGGCCGCCCTCCGCCCGCGAGGGCGATGAGCTCCGCGTCGCGCGGGCCGAGGGGCGCCGCGTCCGGGGCGACGCGCGAGGCGGGCTCCGTCCGCTGGTGCGCGCCGGTCGCCGCGGCCGCGGTGAAGAGCGGGTGCGGCTCGTTCGGCTCGCTGTCGTCTACGCCGCGCGTGTAGCAGAGGGCGACGCGGCGGGCGCCGGCGAGCGCCCAGCCGAGCTCCGCGCGCTGGGCCGCCTGGCGCTCGCGCCCCGACGCGGGGCGGCTCGGCGCCGGCAGCCTCCCGCGGAGCGCCTCGCCGAGCAGCGTCTCGTCCGCGCCCGGGCTGCCGCCGTAGGCGCGCGCGTCGAGCCCGGTCACCACCACCACGTCGTGCTCGAGCGCCGTGAACCCCGCGGCGACGTCGATGCGCACCGCGCCGGCGCGGCCGGCGTCGCCGCGCGGCCCGGCGCCCTGCTCGGCCGCGGCCCGCTCGAGCTCCGCGTAGATCTCGGCCGCGGTGGCGGGGCGCTCCTCGCAGCCGAGGTCGTACGCGGCCCGCGCGAGCGCCTCGGCCTGCTCGCGGATCGCGCGCGCGGCCCGCGCGCCTTGACCCATCGCGCCCACCGCCTCGAGCGCGAGCGCGCCGCCGCTCCGCCGCTCGCCGCGCAGCGCGGCGCGGAGCTCCTCGATCCCGGGCTCGCCGAAGCCCAGCTTGTCGAGGAGCGACAGGAAGCGCCGCACGATCTCGGGCCGCGTCGTCGCCTCGCCGATCCAGCGGGCGCTGGCGAGCAGCCGCTCCAGCGCGTGCGGCATCCACGCCTCGTCGTCGCCGTCCTCGTCGCCGTGCGCGCCGCCCAGCACCGAAAGGCCCAGGGCGAGCTCCGCGTCGCTCAGCTCCTCCTGCGCGGTCGCCGGCGGCGTCCGCGCCGTCCCTGCGCGGCGGTCCGCGCGGCGGGCCGCCACGACCGAGATGAGGCCGTCGATGAGCAGCCGGCCCGTGCGATCCACCTCGACCGGCACGTCGCGCAGCCGGTGGGCGAGGTCGGTCGAGCGCCGCTCCGCCTCGGAGGCAGACGTGCGGTCCATCCAGGCGCCGGCGTGGACCCCCGGGGCGCGGAGGATCTCGATCGCCTGCTCGCGACGCACCGGCCCGACGGCGAGGCGCAGGATGGCGAGCGCGACGCGCCCGTCGGGGCAGCTCGCGGCGGCGCGGCCGCGCGGCTCCGACGAGCGGACGCCCGCGTCGGCGAGGGCGGCGCGGAGGGGCTCGAGCGCGGCGTCGTCGAGCGCCGGCACGACGACGGCGATCCGCTCGGGCGGGATCCCGCGGCCGAGCGCGGCGGCCACCTCGGCGGCGGCGGCGCGCGCCTCGCCCTCCGGGGTCCTCGCCGCGACGGCGGCGAGAGGCTCTGCTCCGCCGTCGGGCACCCACGCGATCTCGGGCGCGTCCCCGAGCGAGGCCCAGCGCCGCTCCAGGGCGTCGGCGACCGGCGCCGCGCCGTCGTCCGGCAGCGCGGGCAGCTCGACGGTGACGCCCGCGCCGCCGCGGGCGCGGACCGCGGCGTGGAGCGCCTCGACCCAGGCGAGATCGTCGGGCTCCCAGGCCACGGCGCCGCGGATCGTGACCTTGTGCGGGAGCGGGAGCGCGGCGGATGCGCCGACCGAGCGGAGCGCCCGCGCGAGCAGGAACCCCGCGCAGCGCGGGTCGACGAGGCGCGCTGCCCGCAGGGCGGCGTCCGCCCGATCGAGGACCTCGGCGATGGCGATCGCGTACGGGGTCCCGAGCGCCCGCAGCTCCGCCGGGGAGGTCCCGGCGCGCCGGAAGCTCCCGAGGGCGCGGTCGAGGGCGTGCGCGAGCGCGACGCGCGCGGCAGGCTCGGCCGGCTGCCGCAGCCGATCCGGCGGCAGGGCGTCGAGGGCGAGCCGGGTGGCGAGGCGGGTTGTGTGAGGGCTCGCTATGGCGGTGTCCGGCGCCAGCAGGGCAAGCGCCTCGGAAACGAAGCTCCACCGTGAGCGGATTTCCTGGTCCGCGGTGCGCGCGTCGCGCAGATCGAGAGAGGCGAGCTCGCGTTCAACGTGCCGCTCGGTCGGGACAATGAGCAGCGATGTTCTGCTCACCACCGCGAGACGGCCGAGCGCCGCTCCCGGGAAGCGCAGGCGCCCGCCACGGCAGGGGGCTGAGAGGGCGCCGGCGCATCTGAATGCACGTCCAGCAAGGGGTACCTCACGGCAGACCCTTTACTTCATGCATCCGTCCCCTCGCAACCTCCGCCGGGGGCTCGCCTTGTTGAAAAAGTCTCGCGGAATGTGGGAATTCTTGTGGGGAAATCGGAATGCGTGTTGAAAAACCTGTTGGGAACCCTGGACGGTCCAGGCCGTAGCCTCCGTAGATCTGCGGAATTGCACCCAGCAAGCGCGCGCCGGAGCACGCCCGGGGCGCTCCGGGGTTTTCAACAGGCTCAGCGGTGAACGGAGGCGACCGGAGGCGACCGGGCGTCACGACGGGCGCGTGAGCCGCCCCGGTAGAATCGAGCGGGGAAGGGCGGACGGAAGGAGGGAAACGGAGGAGGGGTGGTTGGACGCTCTGTCGCGAGGCGCCCTGTCGGTTGGGTCGGTTGCGAGGAGAGCTAGCGGTGCGCCACGTCCTTGTCGCGGCGGACGCCTGTGTCGTCGGCCGGCGGCAGATCGGCCACGCTCGCCGGCAGCACGGCGGGGGCTGCCGTCCCGCTGCCCTGGTCGTCGCCTCGCGCGGCGGGAGCCGAGCCAGCGGACGCGGCGGCGGACGTGCTCGCTGCGGTGCCCGGCGGAACGTCGGTGGCGGCGGCGGTGGTCGCCCCGGCGGGGGGCGCCTCGGACTGTGCGCGATTCCGCACGGCGGTCACCGCCTTGTCGGCCGCCTTGACGAGCTGTGTCGTCACGACCGAGGGCGGGAAAGGGAGCTTCGGGGCGACGAAGATCTCGAGCTTCAGGATCGTGTGGTGCTCGTCGACGGCGCGGAGCCGCCAGCGGGCGCGGAAGTCGGCGACGTTGCCGCGCTTGTGGCGGCCGGAGATCACCTCGTCGGCGCCGTCCTTGGTGGGCGGCGACATGTCGGCGACCGTCCAGATGTGCGCGGCGCCGTTCAGGATCGGCACCTGGAGATAGACCTCGCTCGTTCCCTTGCGCTTCGTGAGCACGCGGCTCTGGTCGAAGGGGCCGATGAACGTCTTGTAGTTGCCGTAGGAGGTGACGATCTTCCGGACCGTCGACAGGGGCGCTTTCACGAGGATCGCCGCGCCCCCGGTGTCGATCGCGGCGACGGGCCCGGTGGTCTTCAGCGTGTACCGGAGCGCCTTCCCGAGCGACGCGAGCTTCTCCGACTCGGCGTCGGCGGCGCGGGCCGCGCGCGGCGAGAGGGAGAGGGCGAGGACGGCGAGCGAGAAGGCGATCAGGGACAGGGACCACAGTTTCTTCATGGACTCTCCTGTTCGAGCGACGTCCGTCAGCGCGGGCTCCCCCCCACGTCGCGGACATGCGCCTCGGGCGGCGAGACCGCAGCCCCTCGCTAGATGTAACTCCGTCAGCACGCGGCCGCACGCCTGCGCACTACAGAAAACATGCTTTCTTCGGACGAGGGCGGAATTCAGCGGTCGGCGTCGGCGCGCTCAACGCTCACGCGCGCGTTGCGCGCTGCCGCCGCTGTCGTCGGTCGTGGGCGTCGTGGGCGTCGTGGGCGTCGTGGGCGTCGTGGGCGCGGCGCTCGCGGCCTGTCCGGCAGCGTCGGCGTCGGGCTCGGACGACGCCGCGGGCGGCCGCAGGGGCCGCTCGCCTGGCTCCTCGTCGAGCGGGGCCATCTTGCAGGAGCCGTCGAACTGCACGCCGCGGTCGATGAAGATGGCGGGCGCGTGCAGGGCGCCGGTCACCTTGGATGGAGCGTAGAGCTCGATGGCATCGCGGGCGCGGATGCTCGCCTGCACCTCGCCGCCCGTGACGATGCACGTGACGACGTGGATCTCCCCGATCACGAGCGCCCCTTCGCCGATCACGAGCACGTCCTCGCCGCGGATCTCGCCGCGGAAGCTGCCGTCGATGCGCACGCGGCCCTCGAAGAAGAGCTTGCCTTCGAAGTGCGTACCGCGGCCCAGGAGGGCGTTGATCTCGGTGGGCCGGTGGCCCCCGCCGTCGTCGCCGCGGGGGCTTCCTGGGGATCGCGGCGAGAGGGGCGAATCCCTGTCGCCCGGGAAGGACATCGGCTCCATCGCCCGCTGGCTTACTTCAGGCATCGTCACATTCGCAACGGGGGCGCGCGTCAGCCCCGTAACGGGCGCGCGGCGGCGGCCGTGGTTGTTGAATGATTACCAATGCTTGGGTGGTCTTTGCAGCAGGGTACGTTTTCTGCAGAGGGGCGGACCGAGCAGGTGTCCCGGCGCGCTGACCGCCGGGGGCGCGCGGAGTGGGGCCGACGTTTGGCCAAGCGCGCGGTGGAGCGCGAGGGTCCGAGGCGACCAGGAGAGGGAGTGGAGATGACGTTCCGATCGTTGCTTGTGGCTGCCGGTGTCCTGGGCAGCATCTCGGTAGCGTCCGCGCAGACGCCGCCCGCCCAGCCGACAGCTCCGCCGGTCGATCCCACGCCGCTCCAGCCGACCGAGCAACCGGCCGCCCCGGCGCCGGCAGCGCCCGGCGCTCCTGCCGCGGTTCCCGGCGCTCCTGCTGCTGCGCCGGTTGCCGCTCCGCCCGCGGAGCCGGCGCCCCCCGCGCAGCCTCAGCCTCCGGCGGAGGCGCCGTCACCCCCGGAGACTTCGCGGCCGGACTCAGGCGCGGTCTCCCCGGTGGTGCAGTGGAATCAGGCCACCGCAGCGGACTCGATGCAGGAGGAGGACGAAGAGACGAACCTGCGCTGGCGGGGGACGACGTTCACCTGGAACCAGGCCGGCAGCACGACCCTCTTCGGCGTCGGCGGCGAGTACGCGCCCGACATCCAGGTCTACGGCTGGGACTTCACGCTGAGGCCGAGCTACTACCTGCTCGACCGCCCCAAGGACAAGGTGTCCCTGTCAGCCGAGATCGGCTGGCTGGTCGAGCTCACGAACAGCGACATCACGGCGGACCGACGGGAGACGCAGCTCAAGGACGCCTCGCTCGGCGCCCAGTACAGGCGCGAGCTCTGGCAGAGCGGCGGCGCGAACAAAGGCGATTACAAGACGGACGCCGCCATGCGGCTGCGCGTGATCCTGCCGACCTCGCCGGCGAGCTGGAACTCCGGCAAGTACTTCACCCTGTCGCTCGGCCCGCAGATCACGCAGAAGGTCAAGCTGCTCGGCTCGAAGGCCAGCGGGCTCAACGATGTGACGGCGAGGCTTGGTGTGATGTATGCGCACCTGTTCTCGAGGTCATTCACGCCGGTGAACGGCGACCTCAACCGGCCCCGGATGAACCCGAGCGGCGAGGTGGCCCCCGATGAGCAGCTGAGCGGGACCTCTTTCGTCATGGACCGATTGACCGTGAGCCTCGACTTCAGCCTACCGCTCTACAAGGACCTCTCGATGGCGACGAGCTTCGCCCTGCTCCCCCAGTGGAAGCACGGGTTCGAGGACCTGTGCGCCAAGATCGCGACCGGCTGCGCCCCGGTCGAGTCCCGCGGCGAGACCTACCATCCGAGCACGTCGTTCGACATCAACCTGAACTACCCGGTCTACGAGGTTGTCGACCTCACGCTCGGCTACAACAACACAACGAGGCAGCTCGGGGAGGGCGGCCAGCGGAGGAACTTCTTCTACAGCCCTGACGCTCAGTTCTATCTCGACATCAACGCCAACCTCGACGTCATCTACTCGAAGGTGACAGGCCGCGGGAAGAAGGCCGAGAAGGCGGGCACCGCCGGCGCTCCGCGCCGGCAGGCGCTCTGACGCGCGCGAGCCGTCGCGGCCCGTCCGCGGCTCGTCAGCGTCCCGTCACGCGCGCCCGCGGCTCTCGCCGGTGGTCAGCCCGCCGGCGATGAGGTGCGCGGCGCGCAGGGGCTCGGGGAGGCGGCCGTTCACGGAGAGCCGCGCGATGAGCGCGCTCGCGTCGTCCAGCGAGATGCCGGCGCGCTGCACGTGCACGCCCGCGACCGGCTCCATCGGGCCGGCGCGCTGGATGAGCGCCCACTTGCGGCGTCCCCCCCGGACGCGCGAGAGCAGCGCGTCGCGGATCGCGTCGAGGTCGGGGAGGCGCCGCGCCACCACCACGACCGGCAGGGCGAGGGCTTCGTGCAGCGCCGCGAGATCGACGACGTTGAAGCCCGCCACCGCGATGCCCTGGAGCATGACCACCTGCGCCTGGGCGTAGAAGCGGGAGCCGCGGATCATCGCGGCGATCGCGGGGGTGGCGTTCCGCCCGTCGCGCCTCACGCGGGTGGAGAGGACGCCCTCGAGGCGCAGCCCCGAAAAGACGGTCCCGACGACCTGCACGTCGCCGCGGTGGTCGCGGGCGAACGGCGCGTCGTCGACGCCGATGACATGCGAGAAGCGTGGAGCGCGGGCCGGCACACGCGGAGCTTACCGTGCTGCCGCCTTTGCCGGGCCAGGCGGTCGTGCTGTACTGCTAGGATGCGACCTTCCAGGCACCTCTCGCTGAGCCTCTCGCTGGCCCTCGGCCTCGCCTCGTCGCTGGCCCTCGCGCAGGGCGCCACCGCCCAGCCGGCCCCGAAGGCCCCCGCGGCGCCGGAGAAGGCCGCGGCCCCGCAGAAGCCGGCGGTCAACAAGCCGCGCGGCGGCACCGCCGGGGCGCCGAAGCGCCCCGGGCGCGCGCGCAAGCCCAAGAAGGACGCGCAGGCGAGCCTCGCCGGGCGGCCGGTCGCCACCTTCCCCGGCTTCCGCATGCTCCCGACCGGCGGCTCGCGCGTGTTCGTGCAGATCCACGGCGGCAAGGTCGACGTCGCCGAGTCGAAGGCTGCCGGACGCCTCGTCTACCGGCTGAAGGGCGCGGGGGCGATCCAGACGAACCGCTTCCCGCTCGTGACGTCGTTCTTCGCGACCCCGGTGACCCAGGTGCAGCTCGTCGGCCAGGGCAACGATCTCGACATGGTGATCGACCTGCGCACCCAGGCCGACGCGACCTACCGCGTGCTCGAGACCGATCAAGGGATGGTGCTCCAGGTCGACTTCCCCCCGTCCGTCCCCGAGCAGCGCTCCGCGGCGCCGGCCGAGGGAGCGCGCAAGCGCTCGGAGCGCCGCACGATCTCGCAGGACCCCGGGAGCGACGAGGAGAGCTCGGATCTCTAGGGCTCCGGCTGGCCGCGGCGGGGGCCCGGGCCGAGGCCGAGCTCACCGCTTCAGGGCAACTAGAGGGCGACCGCCTCCCGCCGGGCCTTCTCCCCGGGCGGGCTCGCGTCCGCCGGCGAGGCCGACTCGCTCATCGCCGCCGCGGCGAACGTGACGAGGACCATCCACAGGAGATCGGCGAGCAGGAGGTGGACGAGCTGCATCCACACCGGCGCGAGCAAGAAGAGGTTGAGGAGCCCCGCGCCGATCTGCACCAGCACGAGCGCTCCGGTCGCCGCCGAGAGCCGCGCGATCTCAGGCGAGGGGCGCCGGGCAGCGACGGCGCCGCGGGCGAAGAGGAGGTAGACGCTCACGGCCGCCGCCACGGTCGGGTGCAGCACGCGCAGCTGCAGCAGGAAGTGCGCCGCGGGCGAGAAATCCTGCGCCAGGCCCTCGCGGAGCGACGCCGCGGCGAAGAGCGTGTCCCCGAGCGCGGCGATGGCCCCGGTCACGCCCACCGCCAGGACCCCCGCGAGCCCGGCGCCGAGCAGCGCGCCCGTCACCCCCTGGCCGCGCAAGCGCACGCGCCGGCCCCCGCGCGCCCAGTAGAGGGTGCAGGTCATGGCGCCCACCAGCAGGAACGTGTTGATGAGGTGCACGGCCATCCAGAGCGCGCGGGCCGCCGACGCGTCGTGGGCGACGTACTCGAGCAGGACGATCCCGGCGCCGACCGCCGCCTCGGTGATCATGAACAGCATCGACGCGGCCGCGCCGCCGCGCACGGGGTGGCCCGACGGATACGCGACGAAGGCCCAGACGAGCTGCAGCGCGACGAGCAGGAACGCGACGCCCGAGGTGGCGCGGTGCGTGAACTCGATGAAGGTCGCCGCGCTCGGAGAGCGCGGGATGACGTCGCCGTTGCACGTCGGCCAGTGGCTGCCGCAGCCGGCCCCCGAGCCGGTCGCGCGCACGAACGCGCCCCACAGGATCACGCCGAGCGTGAAGGCCAGCGCGAGCGCCGCGAGCTTCCAGAACCGCGCCTGAGTCATGCCGGGTCCTTACCGCGAAACCAGCGCGACGGCAGCCCGCGCGAGATCGGCGACGCAGGGGCGACTTGCCCGGGCAACTCCCGCGATTGCCTTCGTGATTGCGCGCGACCGCGCGCGACCTTCGGCGAGGCGGCGTCCGCCGCAGCGCGATCTCGTTGCGCCCGGCCCCGGCTGAAGGGAGGATGTGCCGGTGCCGAACAGCGACGAACTCCGAAGCGCCCCGCTCTCCGCGCCGATCGAGCTACCGAGCGGTCGACCGGCCAGGATCGTCGTCGCGGACGACGACCGCCTCGCGCGCCAGATGCTGGCGAGCATCCTCCAGAAGGCCGGCTTCCAGGTCGAGGCGGTCGACGACGGTCAGGAGGCGATCGAGCTGATCGGGCGGGGAGGGGTCGATCTCGTGCTCCTCGACATCGTGATGCCCCGGCTCACCGGCCTCGAGGCGTGCAGGCTGCTCAAGAGCATGACCTCCGAGTCGTTCCTCCCCGTCGTGCTGGTCACCGTGAAGAGCGACACGGCGAACCGGGTCGAGGGGCTCAAGATCGGCGCTGACGACTACGTCTGCAAGCCGTTCGAGGAGGAGGAGCTCCTCGCGCGGGTCGGCGCGATGCTCCGGATCAAGCGGCTGCACGACCAGGTCGCGGCGCAGCGCGCCTACCTGGAGCAGCTCTCCATCCACGACGAGATGACGGGGCTCTACAACTACCGTTACCTCTTCACGCGGCTCAACGAGGAGTTCAAGCGCGCGGAGCGCTACCACGAGCCGTTCGCCTGCGTGCTCGTCGACATCGATCGGCTGAAGGTGATGAACGAGACCGGGGGGCGCACGCTCGGTGACGCCGTGATCCGGCGCGTGGCCGATGGGATCCGCCGCTCCGTCCGGGAGGTGGACGTGGTCGCGCGCTACGGCGGCGAGGAGTTCCTCATCGTCCTGCCGAGCACCCACTTCGCCGGGTCGCTGACGGTGGCCGAGCGGATCTGGCGCGAGGCCGCCGGCAACCCGGTCGAGTTCGGCGGAGAGGCGAGGCCGTGCAGCGTCTCGATCGGCGTCGCGCTCTACCCCTCGCGCGACGTCCGCTCCAAGGACGGGCTGATCCGCGCCGCCGAGAGCGCGCTCAACCAGGCGAAGCGCGAGGGCGGCAACCGGATCTGCGTCTTCCAGCAGCACGGCCAGATCTACACGCCGGCGGCGAGCGGCGAGCCGCAGTCCTCGCCGCCGCCGGGGAAGCTCCGCCGCTCCAGCGATCCCGCCTTCGCCGCGACGCACGCGGGGCATGCGCCCGCGGACGAGCCGAGGGAGCCGCAGACGCGCCGGGGCACCGACCTCCCGCCCTTCGCCTCACGCAAGCCGCTGTAGTCGCGCCTCGCCGCTCCGCCTCGTGAACGCCCCAGATCGCGCCCGTATCCTCCTCGTCGACGACGAGCCGGCCCTGCGCCGCGGCCTGGCGCGCGCGCTCGTGCGCGACTTCGACGTCCTCACCGCGGAGGACGGCCCCGCGGCGCTCGGGCTGCTCGCGACGACCCGCGTCGAGGCGGTGCTGCTCGACCTCGCCATGCCGCGCATGAGCGGCGCCGAGGTGCTGGATCGGATCAGGGCCACGTACCCCGACGTCGAGGTCGTGGTGATGGCCGGCCACGCCGACCTCGACGCCGCGATCGCGGCCGTGCGCGCCGGCGCGTACGGGTTCGTGACGAAGCCCGTCGACGCGGAGGCCGCGGTCTCGATCGCGATCGAGCGCGCGATCGAGCGCCGGCGGCTCGAGGGCCGCGCGCGGGCCCTCGAGGAGCGGGTCGACGAGCACGAGCAGCTCGGCGAGGTGATCACGAGCTCCGCCGCGATGCAGGACGCCTACAGGAAGGCCCTCGGCGTGGCGGCCGTCGGCGCGCCCCTGCTGCTGATCGGCGAGCGCGGGACGGGCAAGGAGCTCGTCGCGCGCGCCGTCCACCGGCGCGGCCCGCGCGCCGCGCGGCCGTTCGTGGCCGTCGACTGCAGCGCGCTGCCGGGGTCGCGGGCCGAGGACGAGCTCTTCGGCGAAGGCGGCGACGCCTCGCCGGACGGGCGCGCCCGCGGGGGCCTGATCGAGGCGGCGGACAAGGGCACGCTCTTCCTCGACGAGGTCTCGGCGCTGCCGCCCGCGGCCCAGGCCAGGCTGCTCCGGGTCCTCACGCACGGCGAGATCGCGAGGGCGGGGGGCGAGCCGCGCCGCGTCGACGTGCGCGTGATCGCGTCGGCGTGCGAAGGCCTCCGCGAGCTCGCCTCCGCCGGCCAGCTCCGGGAGGATCTCGCGTACCGGCTCGGCGTCATCGTCGTCGAGCTGCCGCCGCTCCGGCGGCGCAAGGAGGACGTCGCGCTGCTCGCGAGCCACTTCCTGAACCGGTGCGCGCGCAGGCACGGGCGCGACGTCAAGCGGATCGGCCCCGAGGCGGCGCGCCTGCTCCGCGAGCACGCGTGGCCGGGCAACGCGCGCGAGCTCGAGAGCGCCATCGAGCACGCCGTGATCTCCGCGCGCGGCGAGGCGATCCTGCCCGCGGATCTGCCGCCCTCGGTGTCGGGGCGCTCCGGGCCGCCGCTTCGCCCTCCGAGGGACGCGCTCGTCTTGCCGGCCGAGCTCTGCGATCTCGCCTACGCGGAGGCCAAGGAGCGCGCCGTCGACGCGTTCGATCAGATCTACGTCGGGCGCCTGCTGGAGCGCACGGGCAACAACCTCAGCGAGGCGGCGCGGCAGGCGGGGATGGATCGCTCGAACTTCCGGAGGCTGAAGAAAAAAGTCGCGTCGCGCGGAGACGAGCCGGCGCAGGGGGAGAGCGACGGGGCGGGGCCGAGCAAGGGCGGCGCGGGCTGACGCGCGGACACGTCGCGGCCCACGTCGCGCGCACACGTCGCGCGCGCACGTCGCAGAAGCGCGCGGCCGGCTCGTGCTACGTTGCGCCGAAAATGGCCCGACGCGCTGCACGAGCTGCCCTTGCTGCCGCCGCCGTTTCCCTCGCGGTCCGGCTCGCGCCGCTCCCTGCTGCCGCCGCCGACACCGGCGGGGCGCCCGGGCGGCGAGCGGCGGTGGTCCACGATCTCCCCGGCGTGCTCGCGCTCGCCGACCGCAATCACCCGAACGTCGCCGCCGCGCGCGCGAAGCTCGACCAGGTCCGCGCGCAGCTCGACGAGGCCCGGTACGCCCCGTTCTCGCAGTTCAAGCTGACGGGCGGCGTCGCGCTCGCGCCGACCGTCCGCGGGAACAACGTCTTCAGCCCGAACACCGACGTCTCGCTCACCTCGAGCCTCGGGGTCGGCTGGCGCGTGAACATCGACGGCGTCGTCCCGCTCTGGACGTTCGGGAAGATCACGAACCTCTGGGACGCCGCCGAGGCGAACGTCCGGGTGAACCAGGCGAGCGTCGAGAAGGAGCGGGACGCGGTGCGGCTCGACGTCCGCAAGGCCTATTTCGGCCTCCAGCTCGCGCGCGACTCGCGGAGCCTGCTCGTCGACGTGAGGGCCGAGATGGACAAGGCCCTCCGGCGCCTCGAGGAGCAGGTCGAGCGCGAGGAGGGCGATCCCATCGAGCTGCTCAAGCTGCAGACCTTCGGGGCCGAGCTCGAGGCGCGCGGGGCCGAGGTCGACAAATACATCTCGGTCGCGCTGGCGGGGCTGCGCTTCTACACGGGCGTCGCGGAGCTCGACATCCCCGACGTCCCGATCCGCCCGCCGAACCACCGGCTCGGCCACGTCACCCGTTACCTGACCGCGGCGCGCCTGTACCGGCCGGAGCTCGCGCAGGCGCGCGCCGGCTTCGACGCGAGGTCCGCGCAGGTGCGGCTCGCGCGCGCGCAGCTGTTCCCCGACATCGGCATCGCCCTGCAGGTCGGGGTGAGCGCCGCCCCGGAGGTCGCGGATCAGCTGAACCCGTTCACCAGCGACCCCGGCAACTTCTTTCACTACAGCGCGGCGCTCGCGCTGCAGTGGAAGCTCGACCTCTTGCCGCAATCGGCGCGCATCCGCGCCGCCGAGGCGCAGCTCGAGGAGATGGCCGCGACGCAGCGCTTCGCCATGGGCGGGGTCGCGACCGAGGTCGAGACCGCCTATGCCGAGGTCGTGGAGGCCCAGAAGCGGCTCGACGCGTACACCAAGGCGGCCAAGTACGGGAAGCGCTGGCTCGTGATGGTGCAGCAAGGAATCGACGTCGGGACGATGGCGGACAAGGATCTCATCGATCCAGCCAAGGCATATGCCACGAACCGATTCAACCAGCTGAACGCGACGATGGATCTCGACATGGCGATGTCGCGGCTGGCGAAGGCGACCGGCTGGGACGCCATCGCGCCGGACGGCACCTGAGCGAGGGGGCGGCCGCGCTGAGGCACGCGCTGCGTCGCTCGGGCGCCGCTCGGGCGCCGCTCGGCTCAACGTCACCCCGGCTTGAACGCGACCGTCCTTGGCAGTACGGTGCGCGACAGCATGGGAGCCAACGTCAACGTCGAGCGGGCGCCGCACAAGGTGGCTTTGGCAGCGAACGGTGATGCGGCGCGGCGCGCGGCGAGCGGCGCATCCGCGGGCGCCAGCATCGCGTTTTACGTCCTGCTCGCGGCGTCGGCCCTCGCCGTCATCGGCACTCTCCACTTCGTGGCCTACGTCGTGCCGACCGAGGCCTCGATGGGGATCGTGCAGAAGATCTTCTACTTCCACGCCCCCGCCGGGTACGCGATGTACATCGGCGCGACCATCTGCTTCATCGGCTCCGCCGGCTACCTCGCGCGCGGCACCCAGCGCTGGGATTCGCTGGCGAAGGCCGGCGCCGAGGTCGCCGTGGCGATGGGGCTGATCGTCCTCGTCACCGGTCCGCTGTGGGCCGCCAAGGCGTGGGGCGTGTACTGGACGTGGGATCCGCGCCTCACGACGTCGCTGCTCAGCGTGCTTATCTACATCGCTTACGTCGTGCTCCGCGCCTTCACCGGCGACAGCGACGCCGAGCGCAAGTTCGCGGCGGCCCTGGGCGTCCTCGGCGCGGCCAACCTGCCGATCATCCATTATTCGGTGAAGATGTGGGGCGGTAACCACCCCACGGTCATCACGGGCAAAGGCGGCGGCCTCGGGCACCCTGACATGAAGATGGCGCTCGGCTTCGGCTTCCTCTCGTTCACCCTGCTCACCCTCGCGCTCGTGTGGGCGCGTTACCGCGTCGATCTCGCGTCCGCGCGGCTCGCGGAGCTCGAGCAAGAGGCCCTCGAAGCCGGCATCGGAGAGGACTGACAACATGCAATCCAATCATTCCTTGTTCTCCCATGCGGCGTTGCAGCAGCCGACGAGCACCACGACGGACGACCGAGCGCAGGCGTTCCGCCCCGTTCAGGGGGGGAACGACATGCAGAGCGGAGAGAAGCTGCTGGTCGAGGCGTACGCCGCGATCTGGCTCATCCTCTTCGCGCTGGTCTTCGTCTCCTGGCGCCGGCAGAAGCAGATCGACCGGCGCATCGACGCGCTCGAGGCCGCCGTGCAGAAGGCGCGGGCTGGAGCGGGCCAGGGGGCGGGCTGATGCCGAACCTGGGGGAGATGACCCCGCAGCACGCGCTCTACATCCCCGTGGTGCTGATGCTTGGGCTGATCGTCGGCTACATTCTGGGCAGCCGCGCCGTGCGCGCCGAGCTCGAGCGACGCAGGCGCAGAATGAAGGAGTGACGGGGGCGCAGGCCCTCGTCCCGCGTAGCTGGCGGGCCCGCCGAGCGCCGTCCCCGCCCCACTAGCCGGAGGTCACAAGGTGGTCGATTTCTCTGTGAGCGAAGAGCACAAGGCTCTCATCGATACGGCGCGTCGCTTCACGAAGGAGCGCATCCTCCCGATCGCGGCCGAGTGCGATCAGAAGTCGTACTTCCCGATGGATGTCTTCGTGGAGGGCTGGAACATCGGCCTCGTCAACCCGACGTGCCCGGCCGAGTACGGCGGCCCGGGGATGGGCGAGCTCGAGAACGCCCTCCTCGCCGAGGAGCTCTCGTACGGATGCACCGGGATCCAGACGAGCTTCCTCGCGAACGGCCTCGCGCTGACCCCCATCAAGCTCGCCGGCAACGAGGATCAGAAGAAGAAGTACCTCGGCATGCTCACCGCCGAGCCGATCATGGCGAGCTACTGCACGAGCGAGCCGGACGCGGGCAGCGACGTCGCGGGCCTCAAGACGCGCTTCACGAAGCACGGGGACGACTACGTGCTGAACGGGCAGAAGTGCTGGATCACGAACGCGAGCTACGCGCGCTACTACGTGATCTTCGCGACGTCGAACCCGGAGCTGCGGCACAAGGGGATCGCGGCGTTCATCGTCGACCGCGACACGCCCGGCGTCCGCGTCGGCAAGAAGGAGGACAAGCTCGGCCAGCGGGCGAGCGACACCGCCCAGGTGTTCCTCGATGATGTGAAGGTGCCGAAGGCGAACCTGCTCGCGCCCGAGGGGCAGGGCTTCAAGCTCGCCATGGAGACCTTCAACCAGACCCGCCCCGACATCGGCGCGGCCGCGACGGGCCTGATGCGGCGCTGCGTCGACGAGTGCGTGGCCTACGCCAAGGAGCGCAAGACCTTCGGCCAGCCGATCGGCAACCACCAGCTCATCCAGTGGATGCTCGCGGAGATGGCGATCCGCGTCGAGGGGACGCGCCTGCTCTACCAGAAGGCCGCGTGGAACCTCGATCACGGGGTGCGCGACCCGATCGTCTCGAGCTTCGCGAAGGCCTACGGAGCTGACAGCGCCATGCAGACCGCCGTGGACGCCGTGCAGGTGTTCGGCGGCAACGGCTACGTGAAGGAGTACCCCGTCGAGAAGATGATGCGCGACGCGAAGGTCCTCCAGATCTACGAAGGCACGAGCCAGATCCAGCGCCTCGTCATCGCGCGCCAGCTCCTCGCGTAGCGCGCCGCGAGGGCGACCCGCGTCAGGTCTGCGGGTGCCAGACCAGCGTGAGCTCGGGGCCGAGCGTGAGCGCGAGGCCCTCGGCGGGCACCATCACGCGGCGGACCTTCTGGCCTGCGAACCTCGTCCCGTTCGTCGAGCAGAGATCGAGGGCCATGATCTCCGCGCCGTCCCGCAGGAGCAGCAGGTGGGTCCGCGAGATGTGCGTGCTCAGGACGGCGCGCAGGCCGCGGTCGAGGCAGTTGTCGGCGCGCCCGAGCAGCACGCCGTCGTCGAGCGCCTGCTGGGGCAGCTCGACCGCGGCGCTGCGCTCGCTCGATTGCAGCGTGAGCCGCACGTACCCGCTCTTCGCGCGCGGCGCCACCATCTCCTCGATGTGCGAGACGGGGCGCACCGACGTGATGTGCGAGATCTCTCCGCGGGCGAAGCGGTGGCTGGTCGTGATGCCCTCGGTCGCCGGGGGCGGCGCGGCGCCCTCGCTGACGGCCTTGCTCGCGACGCTCTCGAGGCCGCGCGGCGGCTCGCTCATCCCGCACGAGCTCACCTCGAGCACCCTCGATGAGGCGCGCGGCCCGACCGGGAGCCCGCCGACCACGTGCTTGCCGATGCGCACGAGCAGCGGGCCGCTGACGACGATCGACCGCCGCGGCACGTCGTCGTCCACGAAGAAGGGGATCGAGGTCTGCAGATCCATGAGCCGCAGGCCGAAGCCGCCGTCGGGGAGGTTGCAGCAGGTGGCGACCAGGTGGCGCACGCAGACGTCGTCGCCCGACGCGAACTTCATGTCGCAGCGCGGGTGCGAGCCGAAGACGGCATATGCGCCGCTGTTCGCGGGCAGGTCCAGCCACGCGACGTCACCGCCTGACACCCGGAACAGCCGGTACCCCTCGGTCATCGGCGACTCGGGAGGGTTCAGCGCCATCACCGCCTCGGCGGTGGACAGCGCGCGCCGCATCGTGGCGACGTCGATCCGCGGTTCTACCGTCATCGCGCGCTCCACGAGCGGCGCGAGGTCGCGCGCCCCGCAGTCCGCGTCGGACCGCCGAGCTCGAGCGTGAACGGCCGAGTCGCTGCGCAGGCCTCCGGCAGAGCCGCGGCAGGAGCGAGCGTGGTGGATGTCAGGCAGCGGCGAGGCCTCATGCGGTCGAGCCGAATCCTACCGGAATTTTTCGTCTGGGGCTCTTCCGCTGCGCGCCCCGAATCTGCTGTGGCCGGCGGGGCTCAGGGCGAGACGACGGCTGTCCGGTTCAGCTCACGCCGACGCTGACCTCCGCAACGAGCTCGCCGCCCCAGCGCCAGAAGGCCACCGAGCGGCTGAACAGGACGATGACCTCCAGCCCGAGCCCTCCGCCGAATTCGAGCCGAAAGCGCCCGACGTCCACCTCGATGAGTTGCATGCTCCCCGAAGACGCGAGAGTCGGGCCAACCGTGGATCCGTGCGCGTTGCACGCTGGTGTGTCCGCCGGAGGCACGGCCTCGCCTCGGCCGGTGCGCAGGGCGCGCCGGCCCGCGTCAGCGGGGCCAGGGCAGGGCGAGGCCCCGCTGCGCGCCGCCGCGAGGGGGGCAGCGGGGCGGCGACGTGGCGCGCGCTCGCGGCAGGGACAGGGGGAGGGCCGGCCGACGCAGGCGAGCGGGCGTGGAGCCGCCGCGCGGTCGTCGACAGACGCGCCATTTTGACGCCGCCCGCACGGTGTCTATCCTGGTCGCGGTGTCCCGGATCCTCCCACGCTTCGACTATCGCATCGAGTTCGCCGCATCGACCGATGTCGGCCTCGTCCGCCCGAGCAATGAGGACCGGATCCTCTGTTGCCCCGAGCTCGCCCTCTTCGGCATCGCCGACGGGATGGGCGGCCACGCCGCGGGCGAGGTCGCGGCTCAGATCGCTGTCGACACGGTGCGCGGCGAGGTGCTCCGTCCGCCCGCCGCCGCCATCCTCGACGCGTACGTGGCCGACCCGAACATCGAGGCGCGGCGCGAGGTGTTCGCGCTGCTCCGGCGCGTGGCCGAGGCCGCGCACGCGGCCATCCTGGAGGCGCGCCGCACGGAGCCGAGCTACCAGGGGATGGGCACGACGCTCGATTTCGTCGTGCTCGCGCACAGCCGGGCGTTCTTCGCCCACGCGGGCGACAGCCGCGCGTACCTGGTTCGCCCGACGACCACCGTCCAGCTCACCCAGGACCACGCTCTCTACGATACGCTCCGCGCGGCCGGCAACCCGACCCCGGCCAGGAAGCCGCAACGGAACCCGCTCGTGAACGCGATCGGGCTCGCGGGCACCGTCGCGGTCGACACCGTGTTCGTCGATCTCTCGCGCGGCGACCGCATCCTCCTCTGCACCGACGGGGTGCACAACGCGATCGACAGCGAGGCGTCGCTCTCCCGCTTCTGCTCGAAGGGCGGGCCCGAGGAGGTCGCCGCCGGCCTCCTCGGCCACGCGCGCGAGCGGGGGGGCCACGACAACGCGAGCGTGATCGTCATCGACATCAAGGAGCGCTTCGTGAAGCGCGCGGACGACGCCGGCCCGTCCTCGCGCGATCTGTCGGTGCTCTCCGCGTGCCCGCTCCTCGCCGGCATGAGCCCCGCGGCGGTGCTCGGGGCGCTCGCGGCCGGCGTGGAGGTGGAGCTCGGCGCGGGGGATCGGATCCCGCGCGACGTCGCGAGCGATCTGGTCGCTTACCTGGTGCTCGACGGGGCCGTGAATCTGCCGGACGGGCGGCGCGTCGGGTCCTCCGGCCTGCTCTTCCCGGAGTCGCTCGTGGGCGCGCGGCGCAAGGGCGAGCTGCCGGTCGCCGCCGCGCGGACGCGGCTCATCCGGATCCGCAAGGACGATTTCGCCGAGGTCTGCGAGCACGACGCGGAGCTCGCGGCCGCCCTGTACCAGCGGCTCGCGCGGTACCTCGCGCTCGGGACGGGATGAGCGCGGCCGAGATGCAGCTCTCCCTGCTCCACCTGGACGATCGTGTCGCGGCCTTCGCGAAGCCGTCCGGGCTGCTCGTGCACCGCGGCTGGGGCGACGCGCCGGTCGTGTTCGTCGACCTCGCCGAGCGCGCGCTGGGCCGGAAGGTCTACCCGGTCCACCGCCTCGACCGCGCGACGAGCGGCGTGCTGCTCGTCGCGCTCGACGCCGCCGCCGCGGCGCTGCTCTGCGCGCAGTTCGAGCAGGGCCTCGCGCGGAAGCGCTACCTGGCGCTCGTGCGCGGCGTCCCCCCCGAGCGCGGGTGCGTCGATCACCCGATCCCGCGGCGCGAGGGGGGGCCGCGCGTGCCGGCCGTCACCGACTTCGAGCGCCTCCACGCGCTCGAGCGCTACGCCGTCGTCGAGGCGCGCCCGCGCACGGGCCGCCTGCACCAGGTGCGGAGGCACCTCAAGCACATCAGCCACCCGATCATCGGCGACGTGAACTACGGCAAGGGCGAGCACAACCGCCTGTTCCGCGAGCGGTATGCGCTGCACCGCCTCGCGCTCCACGCGGCCGAGCTCGCCGTCGCCCACCCCGAGACGGGCGCGCCGCTGCGCCTCGCCGCGCCGCTGCCCGACGACCTGCGGGGCCCGTTCGATCTGCTGGGCGTGCCGGCGTGGATCGGCGCTGTCGGCGACGCGGCCGCTAGCCCGCCCCTGGAGAGCGGCGCTCCGGGGTGACGCCGTGGCCGGCGCGGATCCCCTCGAGGGAGAGCGCCGGGCCTCGCTGGACGAAGCCGCCGTCGAACGGGTTCTCGGCGAGGAACAGGGGCGTGTCGAGATCGACGAACGAGAACCCGCCGAGGCCGGCGGCGAAGCACGCCGACGCCGTCATCGCGAGCACCGACTCGACCATGCCGCCGATCATGAGCCCGAGCCCCGCGGCGCGGGCGACCGCCGCGATGTCGAGCGCCTCGGCGATGCCGCCCTTCATCAGCTTGATGTTCACCACGGTCGCCGCGCGCTCCGCCGCGACGCGGAGCACGTCCTCCGCGGAGGCGGCGCTCTCGTCGGCGGCCACGTCGACGCCGGCGCGCCGCGTGACCTCCTTCATGCCGTCCCAGTCGTCCCGCGGCACCGGCTGCTCCAGCAGCGCGACGTCCGCGCCGAGCCGGCGCGCGTGCGCGACGAGCGCGAGCGCCTCGCTCGCGGTGAGCCCGCCGTTGCCGTCGAGGATCAGCGACGCCCCGGGCGCGGCCGCGTGGATCGCCTCGATGCGCGCCGGGTCCGACGCGGCGAGGCGGCCGCCGACCTTCACCTTGAGCGCGCGGAAGCCCATGGCCGAGGCGCGCCGCGCGGCCTCCTCCGCGCGCTCCGGTGAGCCGGTGGTGATGGTGATGTCGGTCGTGAGCGCCGTCCCCGAGCCGCCGAAGAAGGCCCAGAGCGGCATGCCCGCGCGCTTCGTGAGCGCGTCGAGGATCGCGGTCTCGATCGCGCAGCGCGCCGCGCCGGCGCCGCCCCCGGACGCCTCGCGGAGCGCGCGCGCGACGGCGCGCCACGCGCGCGCGTCCGAGCCCACCGCGGCCTCGCGCAAGGAGAGGGCGGCGGCGCGCGACCCGTCCTGCGTCTCGCCGTTGAACGCGGGCAGCGGCGCCGCCTCGCCGAAGCCGAGCGTCCCGTCGGCGAGCTCCACGGTGACGAGGAGGTTCGCCGCGCGCTCCTGCGCGCCGCCGGCGATGCCGAACGGCTCGTGCAGCGGGATGTCGAGCGCCTCGACGGAGACGCGCCGGATCAGGGTGGGGGTCATCAGGACGAGCGTCGCCTCCTCGGGAGCGTCAAGGGGATCGGCGGCCGTCGTCGGCAGGCGGCGGAGCCGCCGCCGGGCCGAGCAGCGCCTCGACCTCCCGGGAGATCTTGTCCTCCTCGCCGTCCTCGTAGCCCGCGTGGATATGGCGCACGACGCCGTCCCGATCGACGACGAACGCGGTCGGCATCCTCCGCGGCCTGTACGCCTTCTCCGCGCGCTGGTCCTTGTCCCAGAGGATCTTGAACCTGACGCCCGCCTCGTCCGCGAACCCCGCGAGCTGCTCCGTCGAGACGTCCTCGGGGGCGTCGAGGGAGACGGCGAGCACGGCGAGATTGCCGCCGAAGCGGTCGACGAGCTCCTGGTACTTGGGGAACGATCTTCTGCAGGGGCGGCAGTAGGTCGCCCAGAAATCGACGATCACCACCTTGCCGCGCGCGTCCTTGAGCGTCGAGGGCCCCTCGCCGCTCACGACCTCGGCCGCGAGCTCGGGCGCCGCCGAGCCGATCAGGCCGCCGCCCGTCGCGGGCGCAGGGGGCGCGATGGGCGCGGCGCCGCCGCAGCCGCCTGCGAGCGAGAGGGCGAGCGAGGCGCAGAGGGCCGCGAGGACCCGGGCGAACGACGGCGATGGACTGGGCCTCATGATGCGATCTCCCTCCCCGATCAGGGCTCGCGATCCACGATGGAAGCGAGCATCTCTCCCTCGGCGCAGAGCGTCCCGTCGACGCTCGCCTCGCCGCGCAGCTTCCAGACGTTCGAGCGGTGGTGCAGCACCTCGGCGTAGAGATCGAGCCGGTCGCCGGGCGTCACGGTGTGGCGGAACTTCGCCTTGTCGATGCCAAGGAAGAACATGAGGTTCGACGTGGCGTCGAACGGATCCGACGCATAGGCGAGGATGCCGCCGAGCTGCGTGAGCGACTCCAGGATCAGCACCCCGGGCATGATCGGCCGCTGGGGGAAGTGCCCCTGGAACCAGGGCTCGTTGTAAGCGACGCACTTGTAGCCGCGGATGCACTTGTTGGCGGTGATCTCCGTCACCCGGTCGACCATCACGAAGGGGTAACGGTGCGGCAGGATCGACAGGATCTGATGGATGTCGAGCGTGACGGGCGCTTGGGTTCGCTCAGGCAAGGCCGGCTCCTTTCCGCGGTGCGGAGCGCGCGGGCGGCGCGCTACTTCGCGTCGTCCTTCTTCTCTGCCTTGTCGCCGCCCGCGTCGTCCTCGCCGCCGCCGGTGTTGTAGAGCTGGATGACCTGCTCCGTCAGATCGAGATCGGCGCGGACGTACGGGGCCGCTTGCTTGTCGAAGATGATCTCGTAGCCCGACTTCTTCGCGATCCGGCCGACGATGAGCATCATCTTCTTGAGGATGGGCCCGGTGAGCTCGCCCTGCTTCTTCTGGAGCTCCTTGTTGTAGTCGACGAACACGGTCTGGAGCTCGACCATCTGGCGCTGCCAGTCCTCCATCCGCTTCTGGAGCGACTCGCGCGAGAGCACGCGCGACTGCTTCTCGATGTCCTCGCGCGCCCGCTGGAGCTCGGTCTGCTTCGCGTCGAGCTCCTGCTGCCGCCGGTCGAAGAGCTTCTTCAGCGTGGCCTGCGCCCGGATGCCGTCCTCCGTCTGCATGACGGCGTGCTGCACGTCGACGACGGCGATCCGGGTCTCGGCGGCGGCGACGCTCGGCACGACGAGGGCGAGCGACACGGCGGCGGCGCGGGCGATCCGAGCGAAGAGCGGCGCGGGCCGATGGACGGGAGAGCGGGAGACCATTGGAGGCGATTACCCGCCGCGTGACGGACGGTCAAGGTGTGCGGGGAATCAGAGGCACTTGCCCGAGATGCAGCTCTCGCCGTCGGGGCAAGGCTCGTCGAGCGAGCACTCCGGCGCGACCTCCTCCCGCGTCTTGCAGAACCCGTCCTCGCAGCCGACGAAGCGGCTGTCGATGAGCTGGCAGGCCCGGGTGTTCTCGCACGGGTAGTGGCAGTAGCCGTCCTCCATGCACTCCTGACCCTGCGCCGCACAGGCCTTGGCGCCGCAGCCGGGCTGAGGCGAGGGATCGTCCATGCACGCGCCGGTGGCCGCGTTGCACACCTCGCCGGGCGCGCAGTCCGCGTGCGTCGCGCAGCCGGTGGTGCAGGCGCCGTCGACGCAGACCGCGCCGCCCTCGCACGGGGCCGCGTCGCCGCACTCGGGGTTCGCGGGGTCGGGGACGCAGACCCCGCGGTCGCAGCGCGTGCCGGGCTCCGCGCAGGGCGCGGCGTTGGAGCAGCCATCGGCGCACTCGCCGTTCACGCACACCCTGCCGTCGCCGCACTCGTAGCTGAACTCGCACGCCGCGATGCAGAGCCCGTCGACGCACCGCGTGCCGTCCTCGCATGCGCCGTCGCCGTCGCAGGGACACGTGGTGAGCTCCGCGTCGCACTCGGCCTCCGCGCCCCCCGCGCCGCCCTGGCCTGCGCCGCCCTGGCCCGGGTCTACCGGACCCGCGCCGCCCTGACCCCCGCTGCTGCCGGTGTCGATGTCCGGCTCCACGGGGCGACACCCGTAACCGTCGCAGAGGAAACAGTTCTCGCCATCGGGGTCGCACTGGAGCGACGCATCGCCACAGCCGCCGCAGCCCGTCGAGGTCGCGGCGATCATCAGGAACAGCGCGCCTCGGCCCAGGATCTTCGCAAGGGGGGAATGAAGAAGCATCGAAGTCCTCCAGCGGCGGCCGGCACCGGCGCGGCCTTCCCGCACGACTACCATGACGCGCGCTAACACGCAGCGTGCCACGGGGCGGCAGGAGAGGAGCGCCGGGAAGCCCGACGAGGCGCTCATTTTGTGAACCCGCTTGTGAACCTGCGTTCACCTGCGCTCGTCGCGCGAGGTTCACTGATCCGCGGGGGTCGCGCGGTGTGAGGCGGGGGACGGCCGGCGCTCGGGGCCGGGGAGCGATGGGGAAGGCCGCAGCCGGCGCTTCCGGTCGGGGCGAAGGCGCGGGGGCGCTCCCTGCGAGCAGCCCGGCCGGTCACCCCGTGAGGATCAGGAGCGGTACCCCGCGTTCACGTCGACGTAGCCGTGTCCGAGATCGCTCGTGAGGTACGCGAAGTCGCCGGGGCCGCCGCCGAGCACGAGCTCGATGACGTAGGTGTCGCGCGCGAGCACCTCGTTCGCCTTGAGCTCGGCTTCCGCCCCGATCGGCGCGCCGTTCCGCACGATCGGGATCCCGCCGACGAGGATCTGGGCCTCGCGCGGGTCGAAGGGGACGCCTGCGCGGCCCGCGGCGGCGAGCAGCCGCCCCCAGTTCGCGTCCTTGCCGAACAGCGCCGTCTTCACGAGCATCGACGTGGCCACCGTACGCGCGACGGCGCGCGCACCGTCGCGCGTCGCGAGCCCGCGGACGCGGATCTCGGCGACGTGCGTGCTGCCCTCGCCGTCGGCCACCATCGAGCGCGCGAGCTCGCCGCACACCTCGGTGAGGCCCGCCGAGAGCTCGTCGCGCGAGACGCGGCGCTGCGACGCGCCGGAGGACAAGAGGAGCACCGTGTCGTTGGTGCTGGTGTCCCCGTCGACGCTGCACGCGTTGAACGTCACGTCGCACGAGGCCGCCAGCGCGTCGCTCGCCTCGCCGGCGTCGAGCACGGCGTCGGTGAACAGGAAGACGAGCATCGTCGCGTGGGGCGGGCCCACGTCGGGGTGGATCATCCCGGCGCCCTTGCCGATGCCGAGCAGCGTCGCGCCGGCGCCGAGCTTGCGCTGCGCGAGCTTCGGCCAGCGGTCGGTCGTGCAGATCGCCTGGGCGAAATCGAGGTAGCCCTTCGGCGACAGGCGGGCCGACAGCTCGGGGACACGCTCGATGATCCGGTGCGCGGGCAGGACGGCGCCGATCACGCCGGTCGAGGCGGGGAGCACCTCGTCCTCCGAGGCGCCGATGGACTCGGCGACGGCGCGCGTCGTGTCGAGCGTCGCCTTCCAGCCTGCCTCGCCCGTGCACGCGTTCGCGCACCCGCTGTTGGCGACGACGGCGCGAGCGCGCCCCGACCGGACGCGCTGCATCGCGATGTCCACGGGCGCCGCGCGCACCACGTTCCGCGTGAACATGCCGGCCACGATCGCCGGCTGATCGGCCACCGCGAGCGCGACGTCGATGCGCCCGTCTTTCCGGATCCCGGCGCTGACGGCGCCGAAGCGAAACCCTGCAACTGGCTCGAAGCTCATGAGGGCGCGGAGTCTACGCACGAACGCGCGCCGGGAGAAAGCGACAAGCGGAAGGCGCGCGCGCCGGCGGATGAGACGCCGGGAGGCGGCCGAGCTGAGCGCGGCATTTGCAATGCTCTGCCCCGATGATCTCGGTCCGGATTGTCGACATCAAGGGCCTGTATCTGCCGGGCTTTCCCGACAGCACGGCGCCGCCGGGGACGACGCGGGCGGCTGGATACAAGCCCGGTTACAAGAGCCTCGATAACCGGGGACGCGTCTACATCAACCGAGATCTCGATGGGCAGTGGGCAAAGAATACGCAGCTCGTCGAGATCACCGTCGAGGTGACGAGCTCCGAGGGCGAGCTGCCAGAAGGAGCCCGGATTCGCTGGAGCGCGCGCGATCCAGACGATCCCTCGAATGAGCGGCCGGAGGTGCACCCGGACTGGGCTGCCACCCTCGACGAGAACGATTACGACGCCGCGGGGGACTACGTGGCCCCGGCTGAAGACGACAACGAGGGAACGCAGGACAGGGCACCTGGCTGGGAAGAGGTGGAGGGCTACGCGCTGTCCGACGCGACGGAGACCAGCGCGAGCACGGCGATCGTGGGGGCGCGGAGCACGATCCGGCGCCACATGACCGATATCGCCGGAGACAACCTGATCGTGAGCGCCGAGCTCGAGGCCGATGGCATCGCCGAGGCGGCCGGCGACGAGACCGGGATCATGACGCTCTGGCGCCGGATCGACGTCGAGTACATCCGGATGGAGAGCGCGCCCCCGGTGCCCGTGGAGCAGGCGCCGGCGCACTTCGAGCCGGTCTTCACCCAGCTCGATTTCACCGAGGCGCGCGCGATCCAGGACCTGCAGCACATGGCGCTCGACGCGGGCACGCTCGGCGAGATGGCCTCGCGCTTCGTGAGCGAGCACTTCGAGCACGCCGGGGACCCTGGCTGGTTCTGCCTGATCGCCGCGCTCGAGCCGCACCCCGTGCCCGAGGTCCGGGGCGACCTGCTGTTCTCCGGGAGCGTCACGATCCTGGACGGCGGCGAGGGCGAGCGACGCGGCGAGTACGTGGAGATCCCCGGCGCCCACCCGGAAGCGAGCTACGTCACGTTTCGCTGGGACGGCTGGCAGATGAGCTTCTCGGTCGCGAGCGCGGCAGTCCTCGACGACCCGCCGCGGACCCGCCTCTGGCTCGCGCCGCACGACATCCAGAGCCAGTTCACCGCGGGCGACGGCTCCCTGGCGCACGCGTACGAGCGGCGCCTCTTCTTCTTCCCCCGGGCCCGCCGCAGGGACGGGGCGTGGGAGCCCCCGGGCTACGGCATCCCCGCGCGCGTCGAGGCCGACGTGCGGGGCCCAGGGGCCGCCTACACCGCCGGCATGAGCCCCACGATCGACATCGGGCCGGCGAGGTACTTCGCCGGCAGGACGATCCTCTTCACCCATCACAGGGCGTGGTGGGACCCCGAGGGGGCGCAGCCCCGTCGCGGCTACGAGCGAGCCACGCTCCACACCATCGTCCACGAGCTCACGCACGCGTTCGGGATGCCGCACAAGTGCGGCTACTTCGATTACCGGCAGCCGCGCCGGACGACGTGCTGCATGAACTATCGGTCCCACTGGATGGTCGACGCCGACCAGCAGCTCATCCCTGGAACCGACGGGCGGGTCGGCAACGACCTGTGCGGGCGCCACGTGAAGGAGACCCGGCGCGTGCGCCTCGAGAACAACAGGGGACTTCGATGGAGATGAGGGGCTGTCATGTCCGATGAACACGCGCGGAGCGCCGGGGACCCGGTGGGCCCGCCTGGGCTGGTGCTCCGTTCACTCGATCACGATCGCCGCTATGTGCTCGGCTTTCCCCTGCACGTGGCCATCACGCTGTGCGCCGACCGCCCTGGGGCCTGCATCCTGCGGCTCCCGCGCCCGAGCTGGGCGGGCAACGCCGGCGCGATCGGCGTCCGCCTCGCGCGGGCGGGCACCGGCGAGGAGGTCGTGAGGACCGAGCCCGCGCCGGTCGTGCTCCCCGAGCACGGCACGCCGGTGTTCCGCCTGTGCCCGGGCGAGTGCAGGCGCATGCTCATCGATGTCTCGTCGTACCTCCCGGCGGGGCTCGATCCCGGGCAGTACACGCTGGCGATCGTCTACGTCGGGCCGCCGGACCGCGCGGAGAGCGCGCCGGCGCCGATCGAGCTCGCGGCGCCGAGCCCCGAGGAGCAGCGCGAGCTCGGGCGCCTCGCGCCCGAGGCCGCACGCGCGGGCTCCTGGGGCCGCTGGACGAGCCTCCCTCCGGACAGCGGCGCGGCGGTCACGAGCCGCGTGGAGCCGGGCGACCCGCTCCGCTTCGACCACATCCTGCGTTATCTGATGTACGGGCCGCAGCCGCTCGGCGACGTGGACCCGGCCCTCCTCGACGTGCTCCGCGGCGTCTACGAGCCGGAGGCCCACGCGCTCCGCGCCGAGATCTACGCCGCGCGGGGAGACACGGCGCGCTTCGCGGAGGCGGCGGCGTTCATCCGGGCCACCTACCCGGGGCTCGCCTGGTGGATCGAGCGGATCGAGGCGGGGCAGAGCGAGATCGGCTTCGTTCGGGCATGCCGGGCGAACCCGTGCGGCGGGTGAGCGGCGGCTTCGATCCACGTCCGCCCACGCCCGCTCACGCCCTCGCCGCCGCGCCGGCTCCACACGCAGATCACGCGATTGCAACGCGATGTTCACGTTGCGCGGGTTCAATGGTCGCCGAGCGATGCTTGACGCGATGCGAACCATGGCGAGGTGCTTGTGCAGAAGGACGCGGTCGTGAGCGCGCTGCCGCCCGACGCCGTGACGTCGCTCCCGGGCGCCGAGGCCGCCGCGGTCTCGTGGCGCACGCAGGGCCAGCGCTACATCACGATCATCGTCAAGGCGAGCTTCGCGTTCACGCCCGGCGCGGCCATGTGGCGGACGGAACCGCAGGAGATCCTCCGCGCCGAGGTCCATCACGGCAAGAACCCCGCGCGGAGCGTGCGGTTCACCGGCGACCTCGCGCCCTACCTGGGCCGCGCGGACGTGCTCTTCACGGGCGACGCCCACGCCCCCGAGGGGGCGCATGTCGAGTGCTTGCCGGTGCGGCTCGCCGTCTTCGGCGCGGGCGGCTGCGCGCTCGACAAACGCCTCCTCGTCCGCGACAAGAAGCCGTTCCAGCGGATGCCCCTCGTGTACGAGAAGGCAGCGCGCGGCGCGAACGGGTGGGAGAACCCCTTCGGCATCGACGCGAGCGACGGCGAGGCCAGGGTCCTCGATCCCCAGGACCCCGCGCGGCCCGCGGGGCTCGGCCCGATCGCGCGCGCCTGGCCCGTGCGCAAGCGGCTGCTCGGCAAGACCCGGCGCGAGACGCTCGAGGGACCGAACGCGGAGATCCCCGCTGGCTTCGACTGGTCGTACTTCCAGGCGGCGCCCCCGGACCAGCGGATCGACTATCTGCGCGGCGACGAGTGGATCGTGCTCGAGAACCTGCACCCGGCCGCTCGCCGGCTGGAGATGCGCCTGCCCCGAGCGCGCGGCGTGGCGCGGATCCACGGGCTCGCCGCGCCTCCTGCGACAGGGGGCGACGTCATCGAGCTCAACGCGGACACGCTCAGGATCGACGGCGCCGAGCAGCGCTGCACGGTCGTGTGGCGTCAGATCGTCCCCGTACCCGACGGCCACGCCCTCGCGGCCGTGCGGATCGCCGCCGGCGTCGCGGTCGACGGCGAGGAGCTCGCGTGGCCCGACCTGCGGCCCGGGCGGGCCTCCGGCGCCGCGGGAGCGGCTCCAGGTGCGCTCCCGATCGGCCCGCGAGGGACCGTGCACATCGAGGACGCGCCCGGTCAGGCGCGCCAGCGGGACGGGGATCCGGGGCGCACCATCCACCTCTCGGACGACGAGATCGAGCTCATCGACCTGATCCAGCGCCCGTCGCCGCTGCAGACGGTCGCGCTCTCCGACGAGCAGGGCGAGGCGGCGGTGCGCGCGCCGGCGCTTCCGTTCGCGCCCGCGCCGGGATCGGCGCGGCAGGGCCGGCCCGAGCCAGCGCGACCGCAGATCGATGCCGTGGCGAGCGCGACGCTCGCGCTGTCGAGCGAGGACGAGGTGCGCGTCGGCGAGCGGCCCGCGATCCCGTTCTTCTTCGACCCGGGGCCGGCCCCGCGCGTCGAGCTCAGGGCGCCGATCCCCGGCGCGCCCTGGTCTGGCGCGCTCGCTTCACCGGCGCCCGGCCCGCCCATGGGGCTCGCGACCCTCGCGCTGGAGGAGGATGTTCCGCCGGCGCCCGCCGAGGTGGTGCCGCCGCCCGTCGAGTCTTCGTCGTCTTCGTCCTACGCCGCCCCGGCCTCGGGCGTCCTCGCGCGTGAGCCCGAGCGACCCGCCGCGTCCCGCTTCTTTCACGTCCTCCGGCGCGAGGGCGAATCGCCCTCCGGGTCGCTCCCCCCGCTCGGCGACGGCGACGAGGTGAGCCTCGAGCGGTGCGCCATCGTCACGGCGGAGCTCGCCGAGAAGCCGGTCCCCCGCGCCGACGTGCTCCGGGCGCACGGCCTGTCGGAGGTGCGCTGGGCAGAGGCCGAGCGGCGGTGGCGGGAGTCGATGGCAGAAGAGGCCAGGCGCCGCGAGCGGGCGCTCCGCGACAGGTTCGACGCGGCCTACGTCGGCGCGTGGGAAGCCGTCTGTGGCCCGCTGCATGCGGCCGACTATGCCCGGCTGCTCGTCGCGACCGAGCGCAGCGGGGGCGCCGCGGCGCTCGGCGACCGCGCGATCCGACGCACCGTGTGGGTGCGCATGAAGCGGCTCTGGGCCAGGCGGCTCGCCGACGATCCGCGCCTCAGGGCCCGCGTCGAGGCCGAGATCGCGAGGCTGCGCGAGGCGCCCCGCCAGCGCGCGCAGGCCGGCGCACCCGCGGCGTACGCCGTCTGATCCGCGTCGCGCGCCGTGCCCCTTGACCGCGGCGCCCGGGGTTCCGAACATCATCGCTGGTGCAAGCGATGGTCCGTTCATGATCGACGCGTCGACGCTGGGCAAGGAGCTCGCGGGCCGGTACAGCGTGGAGGGGCTGCTCGGCGTGGGCTCGATGGGGGCCGTCTTCCGCGCGCGCCACCTCGCGCTCGCGCGGGTCGTCGCGATCAAGGTGCTCACCGGGCACACGGATCCGAACGCCGGGGAGCGGATGCTGCGCGAGGCCCGCATCTCGGCGCTCATCAAGTCGCCGCACGTGGTGGGCTGCTACGACTTCGGCTTCCTCTCGAGCCGATCGCCGTTCATGGTGATGGAGTACGTGGGCGGCCCGTCGCTGGCCGCGCGGCTCCAGGATGGGCCGCTGCCGCTCGACGATCTGCGGCGCTACATGCTCCATGCGGCGCGGGGGATGGCCGCCGCGACCGAGCTCGGCGTGATGCACCGCGACCTGAAGCCGTCGAACATGCTGATCGCGCCGTCAGGGGAGCTGAAGGTCGCCGACTTCGGCCTCGCGCGCCTGACCGCCACGACGGGGCCCTCGGCGCTCCGGGAGCAGCCCCTCACCGCGATGGGCACCGTGCTGGGGACGCCGTTCTACATGGCGCCGGAGCAGGCGTGGAGCCCGCAGGAGAGCGACACGCGCGCGGACATCTACAGCTATGGCGCGTCGTTCTACCACGCGGCCACGGGCCAGCGGCCGTTCGAGGAGCAGGAGCTCCTGCCGCTCCTGCTCGCGCACCGGCAGGACATCCCGGCCCGGCCGCGGGCGCTCCGTCCCGAGCTCGACGAGGACGTGCAGGCCGTCCTGGAGCGGTGTCTGGCCAAGGACCCGAAGGACCGCTTCCAGTCCTTCGACGAGATCGACACCGCCCTCGTGGGCGCCCAGAGCACCCGCTGGGGGGACCCGCACGACCTGACGCTCCGCGTGTACATGGAGCAGTACACGCGCTTCCGGCCCGCCCTCCTGTCGGGCGGCGCTGCCGGGCTGGTCACGGCCTTCCAGTTCCACGGGGACAGGACGCTCTCGATCGTGCGCGCGAACATCGCAGGCGTGTCGGCCGACGCGCTCGTGAGCGCGGACGACGGGCAGCTCACCATGTCGGGCGGCGTGGCGCTCGCCCTGAACCACGCGAGCGGCGGCGTGTGCCACATGGAGACGCGCAAGTACGTTCCCGTGCGGCACGGCGGGGTGGTGGTCAGCTCCGGTGGCAGGTTGAACGCGCGGTTCGTGTTCCACGCGATCACGCTCGACTGGGATCACGTGGCGACCTACAGGCCGACGCGCGATCTCATCCTGCGGCTCCTGGAAGGGTGCTTCTATCACGCGGACACGATGAAGCTCCGGAGCATGGCGCTGCCGCTGCTCGGGGCGGGGCGAGCGGGCTTCTCGCCCGCCGAGTGCCTCGACACGATGGTCGAGTTCCTCGTGAAGGCGATGCTCCTCGGCGGGACAGGGCTGTCGCACGTGACGATCGTGCTCCGGGAGGGCGCCGGGGTCTGAGGGAGCGCGACTCTGGCTGTCTCCTGCGCAATCTTCGCCGAGGACGAGCTCCCGCTCACGAGCGACGAGATCCGCGGGCTCCGCGACAAGATCGAGCTCCTTCGCCGGGCGCCTGGGCGCGTCCACGAGCGTCAACGTGGACTGGGCCGGCGGGAGCAGCCGTGTCCTTCCCGGCAGCATGGTCCTCATGGTCACCGCTGGGCCTATCTGGAGGTTCGGGGGAGAGTCGAAATGAAGAGGCGGATCGTTCTTCTGGTGCTCGGTCTCACGGGGTGCAACTTCGACATGGGAGAGTGCCACGTCCGGGGTCATGGGACCGAGGGGGCCGGCGGGGGCATCGTCACCCCTACCGGCGGGGTCGGAGGCTTCGGGTATGTCCCGCTACAGCCGCAGAATCACACCGGCTACGACGAGGACCCGTGCAGCGGCGGCTCACAGCTCGCCGAGTGCACGGTCACGTGGAAGGCTGGCTCGATTCAGTGCAAGAACTGGGGAGAGACAGGCGCCTGCACCTCGCTCTACCAGGGCGATCATGCGAGCCTGGACGAGGCCAAGGAGCGATGTGAGTATCGCCAACGGGGTGCACCTCCGCTCGGGAGCGCAGTCGTGCGGCTCGTGCCGGTGGGTGAATGGCGCGAATGGGGATTGCAAGGAGCGCTGCAAGCTGAACTGTGACGCAGTTCACGACGGTTGTCATGAGGACTGCACAAAACGCGATCCTACGTCAACGTGTCGCGCGAAGTGTAATGCCGACTATTCCAAGTGTCTTCGCAAATGCGAGGATAGCTGCAAGTGAGGTTCAATGCTTGAGCTGACCACGATGTTTACCCCAGTGGACGGTAGTCCGAAGCGGACCATCACGCTTCGAATCAGTGATGTGCGGCTCGATTCCGATGGCGCTTCGTGGTCTGTTGCCGTGGAGATTCTCGGGTTCAAGGATGATGACAGGGTTCGGCTGAAACAGGTAGACTGGACACAGGCGATCGCGGATGGTGCCCAATTCATCGCTCGGAGGGTCAACGACAAGGTCGAGAACGCGGGCGGCGGAACCCTCGACCCACCCATCTGGAACACGACATGGGGAACTTGAGCGAGTGGACGCGATGGTGGACACCAATGCTCGGCGCCGCGCGCTCGGGGCGGCGGTCGAGCTCGGCCATGTGGCCGGCGAGCTCTTCAGCATGGCCGGGGTGAGGTTCGCGAGCAAGAGGCCGGATCGAGATCGCCGTCGGCCCGGTAGAGCATGCCGGGGGGCGGTCGCGGGATCGACGGGGGCGCTGGTGAGCTCGGAGCGCGCCAGCGTGGCGCTACATGGCGCCCGTATCAGTCGCTACCTCAGGAATTGTGAGAGATAGAGGTTGCGGGTGGTCATGATCGAGTTGAAGTATCGATTTCATGGTGATGCTTCTCGGGATGTTGCTGTGCGATTGGCCGATGTCAGGCCGGCGCGCGATGCCGACGATCCCGCGCCTTGGGTTATCGATGTGACGATCGTATGGGGAGCGGAGAACGCATTTGATCGGCCGCTGGCTGGTGTGGACCCACTCCATGCTGTGGAGCTAGCTGCTCAGTTTGCGTCCAAGTACCTCCGCCGTCATCGCGCCGCCTTCGGCGTCGAGGCGCCTCTGGACCGCAGCGGCCGTGCCGGAGTCCGCTTGCCCCTTCCTCCGGGCGTCTGGCGAGGTAGGCGGTGCCGGTGATACGGAGCATCCCTGGCCAGGAAGCCCACGGGCTGGGGGCCTGCGCGTGCGGAGCGGGCGCAGCGCGCAGGGGAGTCGGCGCGGCCTCCTTGGCGCTGCTCGCCGCCGCACACGGTAACGGCATCGTGTCCGGCACAGAAAGGCTCACTGCGGCACGCGCGATCTTGCGACGCGGCGAAACCACGCGATCTGCGGGATCCCTCAGCCTGGACCAACCTTTGCTGTCCGTGCCCTCAGGAGGTGATGCTCATGTCGAGGATCCTGGCGATGGTTTCAATTGGTCTTCTGGCGTCCGCCTGCGTCGATTCGACGACGGTGGGCCCTGGCGGGCCCACGAGCAGCTCCTCCGGCGGCGGCCAAGGGGGGGACGGCGGCTCCGGCCCGGGGCCCGGCGGCGGCGCGGTCGATTGCTCGGCGTTCGAGGACGACGAGCCCGGACCGCAGGTGACGTTCACGGTGACCAACAACCGCGCGACGCCCATCTATTACCACAACGACCAGTGCTCCGACCGCTTCCGCGTGGCTCCGGAGGGTGGGCAACTCGGCAATGCGGAGCTCTCGAACATCGAGATGACCTGCGAGGAGGTCCAGACGGCAGAACACTGGCCGCTCGACTGCCACGACGCGACCGTGATCGAGATCGCGGCCGGACAGAGCGCGACGTTCGGTTGGACAGGCGTGCTGTACGAGCGCCAGCAGATGCCGAGCGCCTGCGCGGTTCGGCCGGACAATCCATTCGTCGCGTTCTGCGAGCGCGCCGTCGCCGTGCAGCCCGGAGCGCTCGAGATCGCCATCGAGCTCTTCGGCGCGGCCAAGTGTGGACTAAGCAGCCAATGCGATAACCCCAGCGCTCCGTTTACTGTCAGGCAGAATTTCACGTACCCGGACGACACGGCGGTTGCGATCGCGATCGACTGACGTCGCCACCTGTCGCGATGAAGAAAGGACCCTTGACTTTCGCCTCCTGATCGTAAGAGTATTCCACCCTCCCTTGACGGTCCGGACCTCTCTCCGCCGGGGGCCGCAGTCGGTCGCGAGATCGCGCAAGGGCCGACTCCGAGTGAGGGTACTGTCGGGATTATTTGCTTCTTGCAGCTGCGCGTCCGAGTGGGTCTTGCTTTCTCCGTGGTGATGCCCGGCCCCATCACACGGCGTATTCGAGTGTGAGCATCTGTCTGGCGAGCGTCGTGATCGCCGGGCATGTGGTCGGCGCAGGCTCGTGGGTGCATTCGTGAACACCGCGAATACGAGCGCGCTGGTCGAAAAATTTGAATCTTGACCCATGGTTCGAGGGTACGCAGGCGTCTCGATGGTTCAGTAATTCATCTCGAGCAGAAGCCTGCGGCTTCGCCGGTCCATCATGGAGAACCTTTCAATGCGCATCGCTCCCTTGCTCGGCTACTTATCCGCGTCGATGGCATGCGGCCTGCTGGCGTGCAACGCCGAGCGCATCGTGGGCGAGGATCTCGACGTCCTGGACTCCTCGTCGAGCAGCTCGTCGTCGTCGAGCAGCGGCTCGATCTCGTCGACGAGCAGCAGCTCCGGGACGGGCGGCGATGGGGCCGGCGGGGGCTCCTCGTCGAGCAGCAACTCGGGGACGGGCGGCGATGGGGCCGGCGGAGGCTCGTCGTCGAGCAGCAGCTCGGGGACGGGCGGCGGCGGGGCCGGCGGGGCCGGCGGCGCACCCGACGCGTGCACGACATCCGAACCGTCGGTCTGCAGCAATCAAACCGGCGACCACTGCGGCTTCACCTATCAACTCTGGACGGAACGGGGGACCGGCTGCCTGACCAGCACCGCGGATGGCTTCAGCGTGGAATGGAGCGATATCAACAACTTGCTGGGCCGCAAAGGCCTGAGGCCCGGGTCGGCGAACCAGATCGTGACCTACGAGGCTGACTTTCAGCCAAACGGCAACGCCTACCTGGGTGTCTATGGTTGGACGAAGAAGCCGGACGTCGAATACTATATCGTCGATGGCTGGGGCACCTGGCGCCCCCCTGGCGGTACAAGAACCATGGGCACCGTCACGAGCGACGGAGGCGTCTATGACATCTACAGAGTCGATCGATCCGATGTGATTGGGATCGATGGCGTCAATGCCCCTCCCCAGTTCTGGAGCGTTCGCACGCAGAAGCGCACGAGCGGAACCATCACCGTCGCCAACCACTTCGACGCATGGCAGAGTCTGGGGATGAACATGGGGACCTTGAGCGAGGTCTCGATGTTCGTGGAAGGATATCAGAGCAGCGGAAGGGCTGAGGTGAGCTTTTCCTTGAGATGAGCGCCGGGGTCGGAGCGTCGCTCCGGCCCGCCCGCGGGCCGCTCGCCGAGCTAGCGCCCGCTCGCGCCGTCTCCCCGCGCGGCCACGGACACCCGCAGCGCGCCGATCCCGCGCGCCTCGGCCGTGGCGCCGGCGATGTCGATCACGAGCTCGTCGCCGGACACGATCGGCCCCACGCCCTGGGGCGTCCCGGTCGCGATGACGTCGCCAGGCTCCAGGGTCATCACCCGGCTGATGTACGCGACCAGCTCGGCCACTCCCCAGATCATCTGCGACGTCATCCCGTCCTGCCGCACCTGGGAGTTCACGACTGCCCGCACGCGGAGCGCCGCGGGATCGAGCGCCGTCTCGATCCACGGCCCCACGGGGCAGAACGTGTCGAACCCCTTGCCCCGCGTGAACTGCACGTCCTTCCGTTGCAGATCCCGCGCGGTGATGTCGCCCACGCAGGTGTACCCGAGCACGTGATCCAGCGCCTCCTCCGGCCGCACGGCCCGGGCGCGGCGGCCGATGACCACGCCGAGCTCCGCCTCGTGCTCGACCCGCTGGCTCTCCGGAGGGAGCACGATGGACTGGCCAGGACCGATGAGCGCCGACGGCGGCTTGAGGAAGAGGAGCGGCTCGACCGGGACGTCGTTGCCCAGCTCCTGCGCGTGCGCGGCGTAATTGCGCCCCACACACACGATCTTCGTGGGGGCCACGGGGCAGGCGAGATCGATGTCGGTCCACGCCACGGCCTCCCCCGTGGTCTTGCCGCCGAGCCAGGGCGGGGCGTCCAGGACGAGCGCGGCTGCGCCGTCGAGGCGGGCGAAGAAGGCTGGGCGATCCTGATCGGGAGGCGCGAGGCGAGCGAAGCGCATGGCGCGAGCAAAGCGCGATCTTCGCGTCGCGGCAAGCCTCGGGGACCCTCGCGCCGCGACGTGCGCGCGCCGGGCGCCCGCCAGCGCGGAGCTCGTGCGTCGTGGTCGTCGCGCGACGTCGGCGGCGGGCCGCCGTCACCGAGGAGGCGCCGCGACGCCCCGGCGTCGCGCGACGAGGCGAGCCTCGTGATGCCCTTCCTCGAGCCACCCTTCCTCGTAACGGACCACCTCGAGCGCCTCGCCGAGGAGCCCCGGCAGCTCGCCGTCATCGAGCAGCCAGCGCGCGCTCGGGTGCGCGTGCCGCAGCAGGTTCGACCGCGTCGGGTGCACGACGACGAGGTGGCCGCCCGGAGCGAGCTCCGCCGCGCAGGCCGCGAGCCTGCGCTCGAGGAAGTAGAAGATCAGGAGGAGGTCCCACGGTCCGGCAGGGAGCGGATCGCGCTCCACGTCGAGCGTCACCGTGCGCAGCGCGAGCCCTTCTCTCGCCGCGGCGGTCCGCGCGATGCCGAGCCCGACCTCCGAGATGTCGGCCAGCGTCACGTCGAGCCCGCGCCGCGCGAGCCACAGGGCGTGACGACCTGCGCCGCCCGCCAGGTCGAGCGCGCGCCCGCGCCGGGGCAGGAGCGGATCGAGCGCCGTGAGCACGGCGGACGGCTCCCCCGGATCGCCGCCGCCCTCGCGGTAGCGGGCGTCCCACCTCGTGCGATCGTCGTCCGACACGCTGTCCTCCTGTGCTGTTGGCCGCGCCGGGGCGAACACCGGCGAGCGCCCCTCGCTGGCGCGGAGCGTACCATCCTCCAGCGGGGTCGCTCCGGCGCGGGGCGACGGCGCCGGCCGGCGTCTTCTGGACGCGCGGCATGACCTGGCCTAGCACGCCGGCGGTTTGCCATGCACGAGTGCCTGACCCTGGCCCCGACCCCGGATCCTCGCCGCTTCCGCGCGCCCGACGGCGCGCTGCTCTCGCCGCCCGAAGGCTGGGTGTGCCTGCCCCCGGGCGACGCCGGGCTCACCCGCCGGGTGAAGCTCGCGGGCCCGTCCTGGATGGTCGTCGAGAAGCGCGGGAGGAAGACGTTCTCAGGGGGTCTCTGGGCGCCGGCCGCTACCATCGAGGCCGCCCGCGCGGCGCTCGAGGCGGAGCGCAGCACGCCCGCGTACGCGAAGAAGCGGGAGGCGGACGCCCGGCGGAGGGAGCGCGACCAGGAAGAGTACGTGCGCGAGTTCGAGGCCGCGGTGGCCGCGTTCCTCCGGTTCTCGCCGCGCTACGCGGCGCTCGCGCGGGCGGTCGCGACCAAGGTGACGCTGCACGCCACGCCGGTCGGCAGCGGCACCGTCGCCCGCACGGAGCGGATCCCGGTCGCGCAGCGCGCCGAGTCGGCCGTGATCGCCTGGATGCGGCACCAGACCACGGCCTACGACTCGATGTCCATCCCGCGCGTGAAGGGGATGCGCCGCGAGGTGCGGCGCGAGCTCGCGCAGATCTCCCGCGCCATCCTCGATCTCCATCGCGGCGACGCGCCGCACGCGGGCGCGTCGTGCCCGCTCTGCGCGGCGCTCTGACGCGCGGGGCGGAGCAGAGCGAGCGCGCTACCCGCCGAGCAGCCCCTCGCCGACCAGCCGCGCGCGCAGCCCCGCGGCCCCGTCGAACACGTGCGCGCGCATCCCGACCGCGGCCGCCGCCTCGCAGTTCTCGGCGCGATCGTCGACGAACAGGCACTCGCCCGCGCCGATCCCGATGCGCGTCATGAGCCTATCGAAGAACTCGCGCGCCGGCTTGCGCACGCCCAGGTGATGGCTCGAATAGACCCCCTCGAACAGGACGTCGAGCCCGAACGCCTCGCGCACCTCCTCGACCCACACGGGGTAATTGCTCGCCACGAACCGGAGCGCGCGGCCCTCGAGCGACGCGACGATCTCGCGCACGCCGGGCAAGAAGCGGTATCCCGCGCGGCGCACCCGGTTGAACGCGTCGAGGTCGAACGAGAACCCCGCGGCGCCTTCACGAAAGAACCGGCGAGCGAACTCGGCCTCATCGATTTCACCGATCTCGAACGCAGGCCAGCACGTGGGGTCGCGGTGCTTTGCAATCTCGGGGGGCGCGGGCGCGGCGGGCGCGGCGGACCGGATCGCCGCGGCGAGCGCCTCCCGGTACGGGTCGTAGAGGACGGTGTCCATCAGATCGAAACACACTGCGCGGACCATCAGTCGCGAACCGTAGCACCGGCGCGCGCCTGTGTGCGCACACAGGTCACACAGGCGCACAGGCGTGCGACCACACGGGTGAGTTGCGCTGAGGGCGCGCGAGCCAACGCGAGCCAACGCGAGCCAACGCGAACCAACCCGATGTCACGAAACCGATACGAACTTTGAGAAAGCGCATCTCGCCATGCGCTGCGCGATGGCTTATACTGGGCATGGGTGGCGAGTTCTCAGGAGCGTGGTCCGGCGATGCGCCGGCTCCTGAGGTCTCGTGTGCTGGTCTGCTTTATCTACCGGCGCGCGGCGCCGGTACTTACTTAAAAAGGAGTCAGGCCATGAGATTGCCTGCGATGGGCATTGCCTTGTTCACGGTCGCCGTGGCCAGCGCGGCGTGCGGCGGTGGTGACGACCAGAATCTCGATCAGAGCGGCTCGGGCGCCGGGAACAGCTCGGGCAATGGGACCGGAGGCGACGACGGCGGCTTCGGTTCAGCGGGGGCGACCTCGGGCAGCGGCGCCGGCACAGGCGGCCCCAGCAGCGGCGCAGGCCCTTCGACCGGGGCCGGCGAGGCGTGCGCCACGCAATCGGCCCAGGCCGGGCTCCAGCCCGTGTACCTGGCTGTCGCGTTCGACGTGTCAGGCAGCATGGGGATGAACGACAGGCCCTCGCACAGCAAGGAGCTCAAGTGGGATCCGGTCGTCGCCGCGACCAAGCAGTTCTTCAAGGATCCGGCGTCCGCTGGGCTCACCGCCTCGCTCACGTTCTTCCCCGGCGAGCGGCGGATGTGCGACGCCAGCACCTACCGCACGCCGGACGTCGAGATGACGCCGCTGCCCTCCGAGGCGTTCGGCGAGGCGATCGACGATGTCACGCCCGCGAACGACGACGACTGGGGCATGAGCACGCCGACGGCGTTCGTGGTCGACGGGACGGTCACCTTCATCAAGGCGCAGCGCCAGGAGAACCCCGGGAAGTACGCGCTCGTGCTCGTGACCGACGGCTACCCGCAGCGCTGCAGCCGAGACGCGGACAGCATCGAGGCCGTCGTCGAGCGCGTCGAGGGGGCGCGCCAGGACAACGTCCCGACCTACGTGATCGGGGTGGCGAACCCTCCGGAGGACGAGCCGGGGAACGTCGACAACCTGCGCGACATCGCGGTGGCGGGCGGCACGGGGAAGGCGTTCATCATCGAGACCGGCAACCCCGACGCGACCGCGACCGCGTTCAGGGCGGCGATCGACGAGATCCGCGGCGCCGCGGTGTCGTGCACGGTCGCGATCCCGGCCGCTCCCGACGGGCGGACGTTCGACAAGCAGCGGGTGCGCGTGACCTACACGAGCGGAGGGGGCCAGCCGAAGGCCGTCGCGTACGATCAGGAGTGCGCGAGCGCCGACGCCTGGCGCTACGACAATCCGTCGAACCCGACGCAGATCGAGCTCTGCGAGAGCGTGTGCGGCGCGATACAGTCCGATCCCCAGGCGTCCCTGGGCGTCGACTTCACCTGCGAGGACGTGATCGACATCCCGCAATGATCGGCGGCGGGGGCGCTCCCTGATCCGGGCGCGCCCGCCGCTGACGTGGCGCGGGGCGCGCAGGCACGCGTCGCGAGCGCTTCCCTCAGGGCGCGCAGGCGGCCTGAGGGCTGAAGAGCGCCGGGGCGAGGCCCCGGTAGTCTTCGTGGGGCACGCCGCCGCGGAGATCGCCGCCGAGCTTGTAATAAAAGCACCGCGAGGCGGGGATCCCGGCGGCCGTGTACGTCGCCACGTCGCTCGGCATGTTGCCGAAGCCGAAGGAGGGCACGATGCCCGTGCGCGCCTTGAGCCATCCGAGCTCGATCGTCTTGAACTCGGCCGCCGCGCCGCCGAACGCGCCGGTGACGCCGATGGTGGTGTGGAGGATGCCCGGCGGGAAGCCCTGCTCTCGCAGCCAGACCCTCGTGCTGCCCACGAGCCACTCGGGGCGCGCTGTCACATAGAAAAGGTAGATCCCGCTCTCGGCGAGGGCGCGCATCGCCTCCGCCGCGCCGGGGTGGGCGGCCGGCGGGCCGCCGCCGACGAGCTCGCTGACGACCGCCGCCTCGCTCGACGTGAGCGTCCCGTCGACGTCGGTCACGGCCACCTGCGCGCCGGACGGGAGGACCTCGATGAACAGATCCGCGCTCGTGGCGTCGCCGGCCACGGCGAGGTGGACGCGGTGCCGGCCGACCTCGAGGCGCCGGCCCGCGGCGAGGTCGATGTAGACGCGCCCGCCGGTGTCCGGGATCCCCTCCGTGGTCGGGTGCGGGTGGTCGTCGTCGCTCGTCCGGAAGGTGCCGAGCCGCTCCCAGGCGCCGCTGCAGCCGCGGAGCAGGTAGGCCTCGACGTCCTCGTCCTCGAGATCGTCGTCCTGCGGCCCGTAAGCGAGCTTCGCGATGGCCCACTGGGGCCCGTCGGCGCGGGCGAAGAGGTCGCGCCCGCGGTGGCGCGGCCACCCGGCCGCGACGAGGCGCGAGCGCGTGTGCCTGAACCCGCGCGGCAGGGCCGCCGGCGGCGGCGCGTCGCAAGCCGGGCGGGCCGGGCAGGCGCCCGCCCGGGGCCGCGGCGGCGCGGGAGCGTCAGCGTGGCGCGGGGCACCGGCGCAGGCGACGAACGAGACGGCGGCGAGGACCAGCGGGGCGAGCGGGGCGGGGCGCACCATGTCCACGTATACCGCGTTGGTCGTGGTCGCTAAGGTTCAGGTCCAGAAGCCGGTCGGCTGCCCCAGGAGCGCGGCGCCGACCTGGCCGAACCAGCCCTCTGCGGCGGCGGCGTGCTGCGAGAAGGTGTGAATGTCCCGGAACCGCCGTTGGACGGGCGAGGCGTTCCGGGCGACTCCGCCTCCGCCCGCCTGATAGCAGGCGTCCACGGCCCGGGCGGTCACCTCCGTCACCCAGGCCAGGGCGCCCGAGAGCCGCGGCGCCATCGCGAGGGCGGCGCCCGGGTTGTTCACGCATGCGTCCCAGAGCTCGTCCCCCGTGTCGCGCAGCAGGGCGCGCGCCGCGCGGACGCTCGTCTCGGCGCGGCCGAGGTTCACCTGGAACAGCGGAGAGTCCGCCAGCTGGGCGCGGGCATACAGTCGCTTCTTGCCCGAGCTCGCGAGCGTCACGACGTCGTCGAGCGCCCCCTGGGCGATCCCCACGGCCACGGCCCCCATGTGGAGCACGAAGTGCAGGACCGGCGCGACGAAGCCCGGCCCGGCCACCGACGGCTGGCCCCCGAAGATATCGAAGGTGTTCGCCTCGGGGCAGAAGGCCCCTTCCAGCGCGATATCGTGGCTCCCTGTGCCGCGCAGGCCGAGCACGGACCAGGTGTCGAGGATGCGCGCCTCGCTCGCCGGGAACAGCATGCCCCGCATCTCTGGGACCTCGCCCGCCGGGCCCATCCGCGGGCGGCCGCCGTCCATGATCACGCAGTTCCCGAACAGCCAGCTGGCGTGCTCGCAGCCGCTCGCGAAGCTCCAGCGCCCGGTGACCCGGTAGCCGCCGTCCGTCGCGTGGGCTTCCCCCTGCGCGTTGAAGCCGCCGCCGATGATCACGTCCGGCCCGCCGGCGTAGATGGCGTCGAAGCGCTCGCGCGGCAGGAGCGCGAAGAGGTTCGGGCTCTCCGAGCCGATCATGACGGTCCAGCCGGTGGCCCCGTCCGCCCGGGCGAGCGCCTCGAGGACGTCCATCCCCGTGCGCAGATCGACCTCGTGGCCGCCGTGGCTCCTCGGCACGAACATCCGGAAGCAACCCGCCGCCTTGAGCTGGCCGAGGAGATCCGCCGGGAGGCGCCGCGCCTCCTCGATCTCCGCGCTCCGTGAGGCGATCGCGGGGGCCAGGTCACGGACGGCATGCAGCACCTTCGCGGCGTCTTCGTTCTTCATCGCTCGCTCCTCGAGATGGGGGGTGGTGGAGCCTGTGAAGGCCCGGCAAAACGGCTCATCGTACGGCGGTTCTGGCGCCCCGCGCGGACTTTCAGCCCCCCTCCGCGGGGAGGAACGTCATCGCGGGTCGGTCACGCGGCCCATGAACAGCACGGCGCCTGTCGCCACGTCGCGGATCAGGAACACGAACGGGTGATCCGCGCGGAACACCTGGGGCTGCGCCGGGGCCGACCGTGTCGCCACGACGACCCCCGTGGCCGCGGCGGCTTCGGTCCCTTCCTCGTTGACCTCCACGAACGCCTTGTGGCGGACCTGGGAGATGAAGAGCGGCTCCGCCCTCGTGATCCCGGTGAAGTCGGCCTTCTTGTCGTCGAACGCGAGCGGCATGCCCAGCGCGCTCAGGGTCGCCGACAGCTCGAGCTCGGCGGTCATCTTGAAGCGCGGGAGCGCCACGTCGACCCGCGCCGGATGGAGCGCCTCCACGTACGCCTTGAGCTCTCCCGCCGCAAGGCGCTGCTCCACCTTCGCCAGCCCGTCCACCTGCGCGGGCAGGACGACGACCATGGCCAGCCGGCGCTCGGGGCTCTGCGCCTCGTACGCGAGCTCCAGCACCGACGCGTCAGCGGTCTTTCCAAAGCCCGCCTGGAGCGTTTTGCGCATCATCGGCACGGCCGGCGCCGTCCCGGGCTTGACCGTGAACGGCTCGTTCTTGGTGGCCTGCTTGTCGAACGGCGTCGCCCACTTCCCCTTGAAGTAGACGGCGTTCGTGAGCACGAGCCGTGTGAGACCGGTGATGCTGCCGGCGGGCATCAGGTCCTTGATCTTCCCGTTCGTCTGTTGTTCGACCCATTGATTGATGCGCCCCCGCGCCGGCTCGCTCCCGCCCTTGAAATCGACGAGCTCGATCACGGCCCCGTAGTGCTGCTGGGTGGTGCTCTGGAACGCGGGCTCGATCGGCAGCCCGGCCTGGCCCCACAGCCGGTTGGCGATCCGGAGCTCGGGCCCCTTGGGCCCGGTCGCCAGCGCCAGCTCCTTGAGGAGCCCGGCGAACGCGGGGTGGAGCGCCTCGGGCGGGAGGGTGAACTCGAGCGTCTTCGCCATCTGAGCCGCGGTCTCGCCGCGGGCGCCGGCGTAGGTCATGGCCAGCGCGGTCGAGATGCTCGCCGGCGAGAAGAAGAGCTTGTCTTTCGTGGCGGCGAGCTTGCCGTAGAGGCGCTGCGCGAACGCGGCGTTCGTGTCCGCGAGCGCCGGGGCCGGCGGCGGGTCGGCCTGCTGAGCGTCCGGCGTGGCGGGCTCGCTCGGCCCAGGGGTCGCCGTCCCGGCGGCCGGCTCCGGGCCCTGACAGACGCGCACCCACTGGCACGCCCCGTTCTGGGCGCGCACGCACTGCGGGGCGCCGCTGGAGCCATCGTCGCAGACGGGCACCGAGAGGGGGCCGCAGTCGGCGGGCCCGCACCAGGACGCGCTCGGGGCCGGCGCGGCCGGCGGGGCGCCGTCCCGGGCCTGACACCCGAGCCCCAGCAACGTGCACAGCGCGGTCGTGAAGAACGAGATCGGTCTGGCCATGGCGCTGCGGTACCAGCGCGCCAGGCCGGCGGGAAGCTCGACCGGAAGGAGGAAGGCGGCGAGGGCGTGCGCCCCTACCGCGCCGGCGGGCGTCGCCGCGCGCCGCGCGACGTCAGAAGTTGTGGACGAACGTGAACCGGCCAGCGAGCTTGTTCCCGCCGGCCTGGCTCTCCTCCTGCGTCTCGTAGCCCAGGTAAAGGAGCAGCTTGTTTCCCGTGCCGTAGTTCAGCCCGATCACGCCGCCGACCTGCAGGCTGGCGAGGCCGCTCTCGTCGACGCTCCCCTCGTCCACACCGGCGGTCAAGGGATCGTCCACGGAGGTCACGACCTCGTTGAGGTCGATCGTGGCCTCGAGGTGCGGGCCGATGCCGAAGTCGTCGATGGGGTAGTAGAGCAGGAAGTCCCGCGTGTAGACGTAGTTCTGGACGCTCTCGTTGAACATGCTGGAGAACGACCCCAGGATCCACGACTCGAAGTAAACGGGCTTTGCGTCGACGTAGGTGAACAGCTGCGGGGCGACCAGCGCCGCCGGTTCCATCGTCATGAAGTTGAACGAGAAGCCCACCATCGGGTTGAGGGTGACAGGGCCCATCGTGAAGGCGGGCCCGATGTCGAACTCCGCGGTTCCCAGCGTGGTGAGGTAGATGTCGCTCGAGAGGCTGATGGGGCCGACCTGGTGCGTGGCGCCGGCCCAGAGCTGGAGACCGAGGCTGTCTGCGTCGAAGCGGAACCAGCTCGGGATCGGCGCCGGCGCGGCGGGCTCCGCCGCGGGCGCCGGCGCGGCCGTCGCCCCCGCCGCGGCCGCTGCGCCCGGATCAGCCGGGGGCGGCGCGGGATCCTGAGCCCAGGCGGCCGGCGACGCGAGCAAGCCCACGACGCAAGCGAGCGCCGAGCAACATCTCCGCATATCGTTCTCCATCATCGAATTGCCTCCTCTGCGCAGCATGAGGTGAAAGCAACATGAAACGTGAGAGCAACATGAAACGTGAGAGCAACATGAAACGTAACGGCAGTCGGTTGACACTAACGTAATGGAGAGCAATTAGGCAAAGCCGATGTGCACGGGGAGCCCCCGAGCGGCGCGCGGCGGCGTGTTTCCCCCCGGCGGCGCACATCGCTGGCCACAGGAGGCGTCGATCGGGCAGGGGAGCGGCTTGAGCCGTTGGCGGCGCTCGACTGGGCGACGTGCCGTTCGCCGGGGGCGCGCAGGGGAGAGGGGCTGCGCCTCGCTTGAGCGGGAGATCAGAGGGGGATGTGCTGGATGCCCGCGGCCGCCCCGAGCGACGCCAGCGTGGCGGCCCCGACGAGGAGCAGCGTCATCTTCAGCAGCGTCCCCTCGATCTGGTCCGTGACGAGGCCGTCGACGCCCTGAGCGAGCTCGTCTCGCACCTTCAGCAGGTCGATGCCGCCTCCCTGGTTGGCCTCGTTGCGGAAGCGCGCCAGCGTCAGCGTCTCGATGGTCCCGAGCAGCTGCGCCTCGATCCTGCGCCGCAGGAACCCCCGAAGGCCGCCCCCTGTCGGCGCAGCCTGCACCCTGTGGATCACGGCGAGGCGCAGGCGCTTCACCGCCTCGTTGAGCGGGACGCGCTCCACCGCCTGCGCCATCCGCCCGCCGCGGGCGCCCGCTTCGGCGTGCTCGGAGACGCCGAGCAGCCGCTCGAACACGGCGGTCACGAGCGTCCCGCCGAGGCGCTTCGCCCGCACGATCTGCAGGATGCCCGTGCCGAGCGCCCGCTTCCACGACAGCGTGAAGCCGATCACGGCGGAGAGCGCGAGCGCCGCGACGGCCGCCAGCCCCCCGCGCAGCGCCGAGCCGTCGGCCGCGATGGCATACGACGAGCCCGCGAGGACGAGGGCCAGGAACGACATGGCCGCGGCGGTCAGGAAGAAAGAGCGGAGCGCAGGTCCCAGCGCACCGGCGACACCTTGCGCGAACGGTCGAAGATCCATGACCGTTCAGCTGACCACGCCCGCCGCGCGGCGAAAATGCCGAACGTGGCGGGCGTGCGTCGTGGAGGGGGAGCGGGCCCGGAGGGCGCCGCTTCGGCCGGGGAGCGGGCCCGGAGGGCGCTCCTCCCGGCTCACCGGTTCACCGGCTCAGATGACGCCGAACTTCTTGCCGACCTTCTCGAACGCCTCGAGCGCGTGATCGAGGTGCTTGCGCTCGTGGGTCGCCATGTAGCTCGTGCGGAGGACCTGCTGCTTGGGCGGGACGCCGGGCGTGATGAACGGATTCACGTAGAGCGAGTAGTCGTCGAGGAGCGACTTCCACATCATCACGGTCTTGAGATCGTCGCGGATGTAGATGGGGATCACGGCCGTCTCGGTCTTGCCGAGCTCGAAGCCGAGCCGCTGCAGCTCCGTGCGCATGTACGTGAAGTTCTCGCGGAGCTTCTCCTGGCGCCAGGGCTCCTCCTGCATGACCTCGAGCGAGGCCATGGCGGCGGCCACGCAGGGCGGCGCGGCGCTCGCCGCGAAGAGGAAGCTGTAGGCAAAATGCTGAATGTAATCGAGCACCTTTCGCTCACCGACGAGCCAGCCGCCGATCGAGGCGAGCGACTTCGAGAAGGTGCCGCCGATGAGGTCGACCTCCTTCTCGAGGCCGAAGTGCGCGGCGGTGCCGCGGCCCCCGGGGCCGATGACGCCGAGCGCGTGCGCGTCGTCGACGAGGAGCCGCGCCTTGTGCTTCTTCACCACCTCGACGATCCCGGGCAGACTCGCGATCTCGCCCTGGGCGCTGAAGACGCCGTCGGTGATCACGAGGGCGCCCTCGGTGTCGGCGATCTCGGAGAGCGCGCTGTCGAGCGCGGCGGGATCGCTGTGCTTGTAGCGCACCATCCGGGCGCCGGACGCCTGCGCGAGCCGCACGCCGTCGTAGATGGATGCGTGATCGTCCTTGTCGATCATCGCGACGCTCCGCTTGTTGCTGAGCAGCGCCGAGATGGTCGCGATGTTCACCTGATAGCCCGTCGTGAACACGAGCCCCGCCTCCTTGCCGTGGAAGGCGGCGAGCTTCTGCTCGAGCTCGTTGTGGAGGCGCATCGACCCGTTCACGAGCCGCGAGCCGGTCATGCTGGTGCCGTATTTGTCGATGGCGTTCCGCGCGGCTTCCCGCACCTTCGGGTGGGTCGTCAGCCCGAGGTAGTTGTTCGAGCCGAGCATGATCACGGTCCGGCCCTCGAGCTGCGCCTCGGGGCCGTTGTTGAAGTCGAGCGGGCGGAAGAACGGGTAGACGCCCATGGCGCGGGCGTTGTCCGCGGTCATGAACTTGTACGCCTTCTCGAACACGTCGCGCCCGCCGATCCGCGACAGCGACGTCCGCGCCGCCATCTGCGTCGCGAGCTGCTGCTCGGCCGCCGCGGCCACGTAGGTGCCGGCGCCGTTCGAGCCCGCGCCGTTCGAGCCCACGCCGTTCACGTGCGTGCGGGCGGCGGTACGCTCGCGCGGCGCGTCGCTGCTCGCCGTCTCCTCCACGACCGACAGCCCCGCGCCGCCCGCGCCGCCCGCGGCGGGCTGGCGGGCCGCGGCGCGGGACGGCGTCGCCACGTGGACCCCGGCCTCGTCGTCGAGCGCGGGATCGATGTTCGGGAGCGCGTGCCCGTTGAGCAGGATGTCCCAGGCCTCGGCGGCCCGCTCCCGGGCGGCGCGCAGGCGGTTCTTCGCGTCCATGACCCCCGTGGCGAGCCGCATCACGCGATCGTTGCTGACGACACGGACGACCACGCCCGACGAGGTGAGCTTCTTTGCTTGGTCGACCAGACGATCCTTCATCCTCATGCCCTGGCTCCTCACGCGATCGAATTAAGGGGCGCGGTCCTGTCCGCGAAAGCCGCTCCGGCGTGCAGGATCGAGGCCTCTCGAGCCCCTGCTGGTTCCCTGCGCGTGTCGCCGCTAAAGCAGCCTGAGCTGGCCGCGTCAACTGCCACCACCGCGTCGCCCCGGCCCGCCGCGAGCGCCGCGAAGCGCCGTCGCCGCGCACGCGCATTCCGCGTCGCGCAGGGGCGTTCGCGCGGTGCGCGGCGACGTTCGCAGAGCTCGCCCGCCGGGGGCCCGCGCGCGCCGCGCCCGACTCCCAAACACCGCGGAGGACAGGCTGCGGCAGGGGAAAAGACGCAACTCGTTGCGGAGTGGTGCGCGCCGGTGTAGGAAAAGTTTTCAGGGTGTATGCGCCGTGTCCTAGTCGTTGACGACGAAGAAAACCTGCGCCTCGTGGTGCGCACCTTCCTCAAGCGGGATGGCTACGAGGTCGAGGCGGTCTCGAGCGGCGAGGAGGCGCTCGCGATGGTCGAGACGTTCGGGCCCGACGTCATCCTGACCGACGTCCGGATGCCCAGGATGGGCGGGCTCGATCTGCTGGCGACGCTGAAGGCCAAGGGCAACGAGGCCACGGTCATCGTGATGAGCGCCTACGGCAACGTCGACCTGGCGATCGAGGCGATGAAGGCGGGCGCCTACGATTACCTCCAGAAGCCGTTCAAGGCCGAGGAGGTGCTGCTCACGCTCCGCAAGGCCGAGGAGCGGGAGGCGCTCCGCCGCGAGAACCGCGTCCTGCGCCAGGAGATCCGGCGGGAGAACCTCTTCGAGGAGATCCTCGCGAAGAGCCCGCCGATGCAGGTGATCTTCAAGACGATCGCGAAGGTCGCCGACTACAAGACCACGGCGCTCATCACGGGCGAGAGCGGCGTCGGCAAGGAGCTCGTGGCCCGGGCGATCCACCGGCGGTCGGGCCGCCGCGGCGGTCCGTTCGTCGCGGTCAACTGCGGCGCCATCCCGGAGAACCTGCTGGAGAGCGAGCTCTTCGGGTACAAGCGGGGCGCGTTCACCGACGCGGTGAACGACAGGGCGGGGCTGTTCGAGCAGGCGAACCACGGCACGCTGCTGCTCGACGAGATCGGCGAGCTGCCGCTCCCGCTGCAAGTGAAGCTGCTCCGGGTGCTCCAGGAGGAGACGCTCCGCCGGCTGGGGGACAGCAAGGACATCAAGGTCGACGTCCGCATCCTCGCGGCGACCCACCGCGACCTGATGGCCGAGACGCAGGCCGGCCGGTTCCGCGAGGACCTCTTCTACCGGATCAACGTGCTCCCGATCGCGATCCCTCCGCTCCGCGAGCGGCGGGAGGACATCCCGATCCTCATGGATCACTTCCTCGCGAGGAACAACGCGCGGTTCGGCATCAACATCCGCGGCTTCGAGCCCGAGGCGAGGCGGCTGCTCCTGGAGTACCGCTGGCCGGGCAACGTGCGGGAGCTGGAGAACACCGTCGAGCGCGCCATGGTGCTCTGCGAGGGCGAGCGCATCGGCGAGGCCGACCTGCCCGAGCGGATCCGCGAGGCGCGCGATCCGATCCAGATGCAGCTGACGAGCGGCGAGCTGTCGATCAAGAAGACGTCCCGCGTCATCGAGGAGATCCTCATCCGGCGCGCGCTCCAGAAGACGAAGGGCAACCGGACCAAGGCGGCCGAGGTGCTGGAGATCAGCCACCGTGCGCTGCTCTACAAGATCAAGGACTACCGGATCGATCTCTGACGACGACGGGCCGGCTGGGACCACAACCGAGCGCGGGCGGCAGAACAGCTCTCTTGCGCCCGTCGCTTCAGGCGGCTACGTCGTCCCGCTCCCCCATGAAGAAGAATTACGTTCTCGACGCGAACGTCCTCCTCCACGATCCACACGCGATCTTCAGGTTCGAGGACAACGACGTCATCATCCCGATCTACGCGATCGAGGAGATCGATCAGTTCAAGCGGGAGGGCTCCGAGCGCGGGCGCAACGCGAGGACGATCGCCCGGCTGCTCGACGAGGTCCGCGGCGCCGGGACGCTCGCGACCGGGGTGCTGCTCGAGAGCGGCGGAACGCTGAGGATCGCGATCCCGGAGCGGCGGCCGGAGCTGCTCGTGGGGCTGGAGTCCGGATCGCAGGACAACGCCATCCTGCAGACGGCGATCGACATCCGCGATCGGCACAAGGATCGGCCGACCATCTTCGTGACGATGGACACGAACCTCCGGATCCGCGCCGACGCGCTCGGGATCCCGGCGGAGACGTACGAGAACCAGCGGGTGCACGACCCGGCCATCGAGCAGTCGGTCGTGGAGCTCGAGGTGCCCGGCGCCGAGGTCGACGCGTTCTTCCAGAACGGCTTTCTCGCCGGCGCCAACCTCTCGGATTTGTTGCCGAATTCTGCGGTGCTGCTCCGCGACGCGGGGGCGCCGAGCCACACGGCGCTCGGCCGGTTCGACGCGGCGCGCGGGCAGATCGTCGCGCTCCGCGTCGGGCGGGAGGGGGTGATGGGGGTCCGGCCGCGCAACAAGGAGCAGGCGTTCGCGCTGGACCTCCTGCTCGACGATTCGGTCCGGCTGATCACGCTGATCGGCAAGGCCGGGACGGGCAAGACGCTCCTCGCACTCGCGGCGGCGCTCAAGCGGACGACCGAGGACAACGCCTACAGCCGGCTGCTCGTGAGCCGGCCGATCATGCCGCTCGGGCGCGATCTGGGCTTCCTTCCGGGCGACGTGGACGAGAAGCTGAACCCGTGGATGCAGCCGATCTTCGACAACCTCGAGTTCCTGTTCTCGAACGGCGGCGCGAGGCCGGGGCGCGACGCGCGCGGCTTCGTGGAGCTCCTGGAGAGCGGGCAGATCCAGGTCGAGCCGCTGACCTACATCCGGGGGCGCAGCCTGCCGCACCAGTACCTCATCGTGGACGAGGCCCAGAACCTCACCCCGCACGAGGTGAAGACGATCATCACGCGGTGCGGCGAGGGGACCAAGATCGTGCTGACCGGCGACCCTCAGCAGATCGACAACCCGTACGTGGACCACGCGTCGAACGGCCTGCTCGTGGTGGCGGAGCGGTTCAAGCGCGAGCGCATCGCGGGTCACGTGGTGCTCGCCAAGGGCGAGCGCAGCGAGCTCGCGGAGCTCGCGGCGAACCTGCTCTGAGGCGGGCGGCACCGGGCGCGCGGCGCCCTCACGGGGCAGGGGCACACGGGGCGGGGGCGTACTTGGAAGGAGCGGCGGGCGGTGGCGCGGCGTCATCGAGCTAGGTCGGCTGAGCGGCCGGCGCCTCCGGCGTGGGTGCCGGACGCGGATCGGCTCCTCGGCGCCGCGGCGCGGCGGATCCGCGTCGTCGGGTCGAGCACGCCGGTGAACCTCGTCGAGGAGCTCGCGCGGCTCGCCGCCTCCTGGGCTCGGAGCGGCGGGGAGCTCCCGCGGTTCGCCTACGCGCCCGCGCAGGACCACGGCGATCTCCGGAAGGCGATGGAGGCGGCGGCCGAGCGGCTCGCGGGGCAAGGGGAGCTCGGCGCGGTCTACGCCGGCCGCGCGAGCGAGCTCGCCGCGGAGGCCGCCATCTGCGAGGCCGCGGGCGGGGCCGGGTGCTGGGCCGCCGCGCGCCGCCGCTACGCCGCGCGCGACGCGTTCGACGAGCAGGCGGACGCGCTCGCCGCGGCCTGGGTCGAGCAGGAGGCGGGCGCCGCGTCGGGCGACGAGGAGCGGGTGCGGAGCGATGACGCGCGCTCGCCCCGGTCGCTCGTGTCGCGGATGCGCCGCGAGATCGGGGCGCGGCGCCTGCCCCTCCGCGTCGTGATCGCCGACATCGCGCCGCTCGCCGCGACGGGCGACGGGGTGATCCAGGTCGCGCGGGGGCGCATGCTCACGCGCGACGACGTCGAGCGCACGGTGCTCCACGAGATCGAGGGGCACGCGGCGCCCAGCGTGCGCGCCGCGGCGCTCCCGCTCGGGATCTTCGCGATCGGGACCGCGAACGGGGGCGACGATCAGGAGGGCTGGGCGCTCGCGCGCGAGCGCGCCGCGGGGTACCTGGTCGGCGCCCGCCGGATCGAGCTCGGGCTGCGCCACCTCGCCGCGCGGAGCGTCGAGCGCGGCGCGGGCTTCGTCGAGACCGCGCGGCTGCTCGAGGCGCGCGGCGCGCGCTCCACGGGGGACGCCCTGCGCATCGCGGCGCGTGTCCACCGGGGCGGCGGCCTCGCGCGGGAGGTCGTCTACCTGCCGGCGCTGCTGCGGGTCGAGGCGCTGCTCGTGGAGCAGCCAGCGCTGGGGCCGGTGCTCGCGTCGGGCCGGGTCTCGGTGGGCGCAGCAGCGTCGCTCTCGTCCTGGGCCAGGGAGAGGTGATGGATCGCGGCTGCCCAGCTCGACCGGGGTTGCCCGGCTCGATCGGGAGGATGGGAAGCCGGGAAGAAAGTCCGATCCTCGCTGAACTTCATGCCTTCCTGTGAGGCCGATCCCATGAAATGAAGGCAGCGCCGGTCGGGTGAGGAGCGGGCGAGAAAGGGGGCTGCGTGAAGGGAAGGATCACTCCAGCCGTGCGAGCACGGCATGGAACGCGCTTGACGTGGTGGCCGGCGGGCGGGCTGCCTCGCGCGTGCGGTCGCGTCCGGGTCGACCGCGCGGCGTGCGGCGGCGGTCCTGGGAGCGGATGGGCCGGGCGGAGGCGGGCATGAACTCGAAGAAGGCCATGGAGAGGGAACCCAGGCGGCCGCCGAGGGGAGGGGAGGCCCCGACGGTGGTCCTCAAGGGGGACCTCCATGTCCTGGATCTCGGCGCGGGCCTGATGCTCGACGTGTTCATCAACGTCGAGGGGCGCCTGACGACGTTCGTCAGCCTGGAGGGCCAGCTCATCGCGGAGCTCCGCGTCGCCGGTCTCGCCTGAGGTCCGGGGCCCATCAGGGGCCCGAGAACTCCCGGACGACGCGGAGGATGCCCTCCCCGTAGCTCGAGATCTTCGCCTGCCCCATGCCGCGCGCGAGCGCGAGGTCGTCGAGCGACGCGGGCCGGATCCGCGCGATTTCCCGGAGCGTCCGGTCGTGCGCGATGACGTAGGCGGGCAGCGACTTCTCCTTCGCGAGCGCGGCCCTGTGGGCCCGGAGCGCCTCGAACAGCGGCACGTCGCGCTCCTCGAGCTCGACGCCGGGCTCCGCTTGCGCGCGCGAGGGGGGGAGGGGGGCGCCCGGCGCAGGGCGCGCCGCGTCGTCGTGGGTCGCTGCGGACGCGAACGCCTGCGGGGCCGGCTGCGCGCGCGCCCGCGGGGAGGGCGCGGCCGCCGGCGAGCGCGCGGCGGGCGACGGGCCCGCTGCCGCGCGGCGCGGGCGATGGGCCCGGCGCCGCGCCGCGGGGACCGGGAGCCGCACCCGCGCGGGCACCTCTCCGCGCATCACGCGCCAGCCCGCCGGCGTGATGAGGGGGACGGGGAACTCGCCGGTCGTGAGATCGATCCAGGCGTTGGCGAGCAACGCACGAAGGATCGACATCGCCTCGTCGTGGCTCTTCTTCTCGAGGACGCCGAACGTCGAGAGCCTGTCGAGCCCCATGCGGCGGACGCGCTCGTTCGACTCGCCGATCAGCATCGACGCGACCGCCTGCATCCCGGCGCCGCCCTTCACCCGCGCGACGCCGGCGAGCGCGCGGCGCACGAGGTCGTTGTCGCGGGCGAGCGCGGCCGGGTCGCTCGCCTCGAGGGCGTCGACCTCCAGGCAGACGTCGCAGTGGCCGCAGCCGCCGAGCGACTCGGCCTCGTCGCCGAAGTAGCGGAGGATGAAGTCGTGCCGGCACGTCGCGGCGTCGACGTAGCGGAGCAGCTCGCGGAACAGCCCCCAGGCGCGCGCGGCGTCGTCGGCGCTCGCCTCGACGCCCCCCTCACCGAGCTGGCAGAGCCGGCGGCGCAGCGCGATGTCCGCGGGCGCGAACAGGAGGAGGCCACGGGCCGGGGCGCCGTCCCGCCCGGCGCGGCCGACCTCCTGGTAGTACGCCTCGATCGACGACGGCGGCTGGGCGTGCACGACGAGGCGGACGTCGGGGCGGTCGATCCCCATGCCGAAGGCGTTCGTGGCCACGACCACGGAGAGGCTGCGATCGGCGAAGCCCGCCGAGATGCGCGCGCGGGACTCGGGGGCGAGCCCGGCGTGGTACGCTTCTGCGTTCCAGCCGGCGTCGCGGAGCGCCTCGGCGAGGCGCTCGGCTCCCTTGCGGGTGGCCGCGTAGACGATGCCCGCCCCGCGGGGCCGCCCGGGATCGCCGAGGGCCTCCAGCAGCGCGCGCGCCGTGCGGCGCCCCGCCTCGCGCGGGCCGTCGACCGCGGAGACCTGCAGGTGGAGGTTGGGCCGGGCGAAGCCGCGCAGGATCACCTTGGGCGGCGGCTGCTCGGGGCCCCGCCCGCTCACCGCACCGCCGCCGCCGTCGCCCGCGCCGTCGGGCGCGGGCAGCGGCCAGCCGAGCCGGCGGATGATCTCGTCGCGCGCGTCGGGGGTCGCCGTCGCGGTGCAGGCGAGGACCCGGGGCGGCCGGAGCCGCGCGAGCGCGGCGCCGATGCGCAGGTAGTCGGGCCGGAAGTCGTGCCCCCACTGGACGATGCAATGCGCCTCGTCGACGGCGACGAGCGAGAGGCGGCTCGCGGCGAGCGCCTCGAGGAACCCGTCGAGGGCGAGGCGCTCGGGCGCGGCGTAGACGAGCTTGTACTCGCCGCGGCGGAGGGCGGCGAGGCGGCGGCCGTTCTCCTCGCGCGCGAGGCTGGACGCGATGAACGTCGCCGGGATGCCGCGCGCCTCGAGGGCGCGGACCTGATCTTCCATCAGGGAGATGAGCGGGCTCAGGACGAGCGCCGTGCCGGGCAGGGCGACGGCCGGGAGCTGGTAGCAGAGCGACTTGCCGCCGCCGGTCGGGGCGACCACGAGGACGCGGCCCGCGCCCCCGAGCAGGGCCTCGATCGCCTCCCGCTGCCACGGCCGGAACGCGGCGATGCCGAACCGCTCCGCGAGCACGGCGTCGAGCGACGGCGGCGGGCTCTCCGGCGGGCGCAGCGGGGAGGGGGCGAGGCGCTCGGTCACGATCGGCGAGGGGCGTTGAGCGAAGACCATGGCGGCGTCATCGAGCGAGCGCCGTGCCTGCCGAGAGCCCTAGCATTTTCGCGCGCTTGCGTCGCCCGGTGGGTGGCGGCGCCATGGCGGTGATCAGGCCTGGACGACGCCGATGCCCTTGGCGAGCGCTTCCATGTCGTCGAAGTGATAGACGTGGCGACCGCTGCGCCCGCCGAGCGCGGCGGCGACCATCGCGCCGGCGACGGTCCTCGCGTCGATGGGCCGGTACCTGCGCAGGCCGCCCTTCATCGTGAACCGGAGCGTCTGCGCCGCCGCGACGCCGATGGCCTCGCCCTTCCTGACCTCGCCCCGCTCGCCGAGGAGCAGGCTCGGCCTGAGCACGTGGACCGCCGCGAAGCTCGCCGCCGAGAGCTCCTGCTCCAGCTCGCCCTTCACGCGCAGGTAGAAGCTGGTCGAGCGCGGGTCGGCGCCCACGGAGGAGACAAGGACGAACTGCTTCACCCCGGCCTTCTCGGCGAGCCTGGCGACGGTGATGGGGTAGCGATAATCGATCTCGTAGAAGGCCTCTTCGGAGCCGGCCTTGGCGATCGTCGTCCCGAGCGCACAGAACACGTCGCTCACGCCGGCGAAGTCCGCGCCTTCGAGCCGGTCGAAGTCGACGATGCGCTGCGAGAGCCGCGCATCGTCGATCGGGGCCGGGCGGCGGAGCAGGGCGACGACCTTCGTGTACGCTGGCTGTTGCACGAGGAGGCGCAGGCAGTGGCCGCCGACGAGGCCCGTTCCTCCCACGATGAGAGCTGTCTTGTCGACCGTCATGTCTTCCATGTCCGTGCGGAATCACCCGCGGAGAGCGCCGCCGCGGGGATCCACAGCCGTACCACGCAGCGTAACGCAAGCGGCGCGCGAACCATAGCGGCCGGCCGCGCACGGCGCGAGCGGACCGACGGCGCGGCTCCCCCACGCTTCCTTTCCTGGTGTGTCTGGGCGCTACATGCTCTGTCGGTGTCCAGTCACGCGCCGCGCTCGCCCGGAGCAGCATAGACGGACGACCGCGGCGCTCCGTCGAGCAGCTGGCGCTGGAGATGGCTGTACGCTGAAGGGCGGATGATCGCACATCTCCTGTGATCCCGCGGGCGCCTCTCGGAGCGAGCGTCCGAGATGTGCCTTGAGCGGGGCCCGCGCGCGTGGCCGGGCCCCGCGCGGGTCCTCACGTGAGCGGCGCGCCGGCGACCTTCTGCGAGGGCTTCGCGCGCTGGGCCTGCGAGCGCTTCGCGCGCTGGGCGTGGAAGGCCTTGACCGCCATCGGGATGACCAGCTCCCGGTGCTTGGGTACCAGGTTGTTCGGCAGCTGCTCGACTGGCCACCAGGTGCCCGTCGCCGGGACCTCGGCGAGCTTCGCCTGATGGACCCGGGAGAGCATCCAGCCGCGCGTGGCGGCCGAGAAGTAGTCGCCGACGAACGTGAAGTCGGAGATCGTCATCCCGACCCGGTGGAAGACGTGCTCGGGCTGCTCGCCCGGCGAGAGGACGCTGCCGGGGCAGCACCACTCTCCAGGGCCTGCCGCCGACGCTCCGCGCTGGGTCAGGAGCACCTCGAGGGCGCCGGAGTCCGCGTTCCTCCGGAGGCATACGGCGTCCGCGGCGAGGTGGATGGGGAGCCGGGAAAGAGCGTTGATGAGCGAGCTGCCGAGCGGCTCCCGTGGATCGACGTACCCGAGGAGCCAGCCGGCCATCGACTTGATGAGCCTCATCTCGGCACCCTCCGCGAGGGCGTGCGGCGGGGCTGCTGGAGCAGCGCCTGCCGGGCGTTCAGGCGAGCGCGTCGGCGCTGCTCAGGGCTGGACGTCGTGCCAGGGTCGTCCTTCGCGCTGCTGCCGGGGCGGCGCGGCCGGGTCGACGGGATCGAGGTTCGAGTTGGATCTTTCATAGAGGTTGCTGCGTTGGTGTCGTTGTGCGTTGTTGCGTGATGTTGCGCGGGTTCAGATCTTCATGTCGTTTCTCCTGAGATGTCGGGCTGCGCCGACGACGTTGATGAGCCTACAATGCGCTCTGTTTCTTTGTCGTTTCAGTCGTGCAGCTCGGACGTGAATCATTGTCCTGCGTCGTTGCTCGCGTGTCTCGCCGAGCTCCTGACGCCGGTGTTCGGGTGTCGTGCGTGAGAGTCGCTGGTGCTCCGGCGCGAGCGCGCATGCGTTCGCCGGGGCATCGGTGACATCGGGGTGTCAGCCGGGCAGTCGTCGCGACGTCCGCGCTGGCCCGCCGGCTTCATCCTCCTCGGCGCCCTCGGTCACCTCCGCATCGACGTCGATGACCTGCCACGACGCCGGTTGCCCGCGGGACGCGCCAGCGCGCCCCTCGGCGCGCTCGCCGAACGGCCCGCCGCTCAGGTCGATGACCTTCATGCTGAAGAACGCGCCGTTGCCGGGGCCGCCCACGCCGATGCCGGCGGCGCTCGCTTCGGCCACCCGTCGCTCGAACCGCTCCCGCACCACCGCCGCGACGCGGCGGCGCACCGGCGGGAGCAGGAGCAGGAGCCCTGCCACGTCGGTCAGCACCCCCGGCGTGACGAGCAGGGCCGCCCCGAGGAGCACAAGGAGCCCGCCCGTGAGCCCCTCGTCCGGGACGCGCCCCCCGGCCATCGCGCCGCGCCACGAGGCGAGCACCTTGAGCCCCTCGCGCTTCGCGAGCGCTGCGCCGAGGACCGCCGTCCCGAGCGCGATCGCCACCGTAGGCCAGAAGCCGATGACGTCGCCGATCGACAGCAGGAGCCAGAGCTCCAGGATCGGGAGCGCCGTGAAGAGCAGGATGAGCTTGCCCATGACCCCCGTCGTCTAGCGCCCCCGGCCGCGCCGCGCACGCGTGAGGCCGCCCGCCGCCGTGCGCCGTCATCACGCGCCGCGCCGCGCCGTCATCGGCCACCGCTGAGTCCCGCGAGGCCGGCTGTTCCATGCTCCGCCATGGATCCTGCGCCGGAGTACCGGCCGCGGTGAGAGTGCGCTAAGAGCGCTTGCCCCGGAGAAATCCATGACGACTGTCCCCGTGGAGCAGGAAAAGGTGGAGGCGTGCCGCGCGTTTGCCGCCGACATCGCCGACGAGGTGCAGCGCTTCATCGACCGCCACACGACGGTCGGCGTCGAGCGCACCGTCGCCCGCGCCTACGGCGTGGTCGGCGCCGACGCCGAGGGGACGCCGCTCGTGAACGCGCTGGTCGATCGCATCCACAGGGCGGGGCAAGCCGGCCGCGGCGTCGCGTACCACCTCGGCCGGGCGCTCTGCGAGGGCGCCGGCTCGGTGCAGGAGGCCGCGGAGATGCTGGCGTTCAGCGAGGCGGCCGACCTCGGCCCGGGGCCCTCCGCGGCCGAGGCGCGCGGCGCGCTCGAGGCCGCGACGCGGGAGGCGATCGCCCGGATCGACAGGGCCCGCGACGAGCGCGAGGCCACCAAGGCGGCGCACCGGGTCGGCGTCGCGCCGCTCAAGTACGTCATCGTCGCGACGGGCAACATCTACGACGACGCCGTGCAGGCCAAGGCCGCCGGGTTCGCCGGCGCCGACATCGTCGCCGTGATCCGCGCGACCGCCCAGTCGCTCCTCGACTACGTCCCGGAGGGGCCGACCACCGAGGGATACGGCGGCACGTACGCGACCCAGGAGAACTTCAGGATCATCCGCCGCGCCGCCGACGAGGCGACCCGCGACACCGGCACCTACCTCGCGCAGACGAACTACTCGTCCGGCCTCTGCATGAGCGAGATCGCCTGGATGGCGGCGGTGGAGCGGCTCGACATGCTGCTCAACGACGCGATGTACGGGATCCTGTTCCGCGACATCAACATGCAGCGGACGTTCATCGATCAGTATTTCTCCCGCAGGATCATCGCGAGGAGCGGCATCGTCATCAACACGGGAGAGGACAACTACCTCACGACCGCCGACGCGGTCGAGAAGGCCCATACGGTGCTCGCGTCGCAGTTCATCAACGAGGCGTTCGCGCGGCGCGCGGGCCTCCGCGAGGAGCAGATGGGGCTCGGCCACGCCTTCGAGATCGACCCCTGGCTCGAGGACAGCCTCCTCTTCGAGCTCGCCCAGGCCCAGCTCGTCCGGCAGATCTTCGACCGGCACCCGATCAAGTGGATGCCGCCCACCAAGTTCAAGACAGGCGACATCTTCCACAGCCACGTCCACGACGCGATGTTCAACCTGGTCGGGATCACGACCGGCCAGTCGATCGAGCTGCTCGGGATGTTCAGCGAGGCGGTCCACACACCGCTCCTCATGGACCGGTATCTCTCGCTGAAGAGCGCCCGCTACATCTTCACGGCGGCGCGGCACCTCGGCGACGAGATCCAGTGGAAGCCGGGCGGCATCGTCGAGCGGCGCGCCCGCGAGGTCCTCGACAAGGCGCACGAGCTGCTGCGGGAGGTCGAGCAGGAGACCGTCTGGGACGCCATCGGGCGTGGCGCGTTCGGCGACGTCAAGCGCACGCGCACCGGGGGGAAGGGGTACTCGGGCGTCGTGGTGCGGCACCCGGAGTACCTCAATCCGATCCTCGACGTGCTGGAGCGGCCATAAGCCGACCGGAATCTGCGAGCATGGGCGCATGAGCGGAAGGACGCCCGAGGAGACACGGCGCCGCGGTTCGCCTTACCGGAGCGACGCGACCGATGCGGTGCGGCTCGAGATCCTCGAGGATCGGGTCGCGGAGCAGCGGCAGGCGCTCGACCGACAGCAGCGCGCGATCGACGAGCTCAGGCAGGAGCTCGAGCGGATGCGCGCTCAGCTCGCTCACCTCCCGGCGCCCGCGCCCCCCGCGAAGGCGGAGCCGCCGCAGAGGGACGACGTCCGCCGCGCGGCCGAGGAGCTCCTGCGCCGCGCGGGTCGCCTTCCCTCGTCGGAGGTGTTCTCCGAGCTGCGCAAGCTGGTCGACGCCCACCCGGCGCACGGCTTCATCGAGGAGCTCGTCGATCGGGTCCACTGCGCCCGCTGCGCGCGGCGGATCCGACGCCCGGACCCCAGCGAGCCGGCCCACCACGAGCGGTACTGGTCGGGTCGATGCCCGCGCTGCAACGAGCCCCTCTCCTTCCAGCGCTGACGCGCCGATCGAGGGGAACGGAACGATCGGAGAAGGGACCGCCGAAGCGCCATGGACGCCAGGAACCCCTGGATCTCTCCTCCTTACATCCTGGCGTCTCACTCCCTTCTCGTCCCAGCACAGCGCCAGAGTCGGGCTCGAACCGCTCCGGGAAGCCGCGTCACTGGAGTCTTCAAAAGGCATGCTCTCTGAGCTTTCGTGTCGTTTTCGCTCGCTCTCTGCGGCGCGATCGCCCTAGCCGCGCGAGGCTGCCTGGCGCTACTGTCAACCAGGGATCGGCGCAGTCCGCCCCCTGTAGCCTGTAGACGGAGGTGAGCATGACACCGCGAAACATCCTGCGTGCGTATGGCGACCGCGAGGGCGACGGGATGGTCCAGATGTCGTTCACGCTCCGCGTCCTGCCGGGCGACCGCGCGCGCGAGGCGGCGAAGCGCTTTGCCGAGTCGCACGGCCTGCGCGAGCCGCTGGTCACGGCGATGGAGCAGGCCAGCCGGGAGCACACGTATTTCGTCGTTTACGGGCACTCCCAGCACGGGGTCGACCTCTCGGACATCGAGGTCCAGGAGCTCGCCGCCCAGCCGCTCACCCGGGACGACATCGAGGCGCAGGCCAAGAAGCTCGGCCGGAAGATCGTGGTCGTCGGGGCGTGCACCGGCAGCGACGCGCACACGGTCGGCATCGACGCGATCCTGAACTACAAGGGGTTCGCCGGCGAGAAGGGGCTCGAGAGCTTCAAGTGCTTCGACGCCCACAACCTCGGCGCGCAGGTCGAGAACGCCGAGCTCTGCGAGAAGGCCAAGGCGCTCGGCGCGGACGCGATCCTTGTCTCGCAGGTGATCACGCAGCGGAACTGCCACAAGGAGAACGCGGCGGCGCTCGTCGACCTGGCGACGCGCCAGGGCTTCCGGGACAAGGTGATCCTGCTGCTCGGCGGTCCGCGCATCGATCACAACCTGGCCGTCGAGCTCGGCTTCGACGCTGGCTTCGGCCCGGGAACGAAGCCGATCACCGTGGCGTCGTTCCTGATCGAGCGCCTCGTGGGCCGGGCGTAGGCGGTCAGGCGTAGGCGGTCAGGCGACGAGCAGGTGGTAGGCGGCCGAGAGCTCGGCGAACCGCGCGGTGCGCTGGGCGCCGTCGCCGGCGTGCGCGGCGGCGCGGTCGGGGTGCATGGACGCGGCCAGGCGGCGGAATGCGCGGCGGATCTCGGCCTCGCTCGCGCCCTCGCGCAGGCCCAGCACATCGAGCGCCCGGCGGCGCGGCTCGTCCGCCCGAGCGGCGCGCGGCGGCGCGCCCGTCGGCCCGCTGTGCGCGGCGCGCGCCGACGAGCCGGCGCGCCGCTGCCGATCCCGCGCGCGCGGGCGGCCGTGGAGGAAATCGCTCGGCGGGAGCGGGCCGGTCTGCCGCAGCGACCCGGCGAGGGGCCTCGCCGTGTGGAAGCAGATGGTCGCCTCCTCGATGCTGAACAGCGCCTCGAGGCGCGCGCGGAGCTGGATCCGGAGCGCGCGGTCGACCGCGGTCGCCGGGATGAGCCCCGCCGCCACGAGCACCTCGCCGGTCCGGCGCCCCCGGTGCGCGGCGACGAGCGCGGCGAGCCGCTGGATCGACGGCTCGGGCGCGGAGCCCTCCTTCGCGAGGATCTCGCCGAGGCGGGGCACCCGGAGCGGCGTCTCGACGGCCGTGACGAGGCCGGAGAAGAGCTGGATCCGGTGCTGGCGGCCTGGCACCGTCGAGCCGCTCGGCGTCCGGAGCTCGCAGAGCTCCAGGAGCCCGGTGGTCTTCTCGCGGTGCAGCGCGCCGAGCAGGTCTCCCAGGGTCGACGTGGAAAGGCGGCTGGGCAGTTGCATCGAAGGCGGCGTTATCACTGCCGCGCTCGATCGGCCAAAGAAGCGGCGCGGGCGCTCCGGCGCGCGGCCATCACCCTCGTCGGACGGGCCCGCTCGCGCGCACCGTCGCTCGGCGCTCGCTCGGCGCTCGCTCGATTGCGCTGCGCGCGCCTGCGCGCACGAATGTGTGCCCGGGCCGAGGCCCGCCGTGCGAAGCTCCGCGCGAAAACGGCACGGCGCACCGCGCCGGCGCGCGGATCAGGAGGAATCTGCGATGGGCTTGCTCGACGGAAAGGTCGCGATCATCACGGGAGCCGGCGGCGGGATCGGCCGCGAGGAAGCGCTGCTCTTCGCCCGGGAGGGCGCGAAGGTCGTCATCAACGACCTCGGCGGGACGCGCGACGGGTCGGGCTCGAGCGACGCGATGGCGGCGCAGGTCGCGGAGGAGATCAAGGCCGCGGGCGGGCAGGCCGCGCCGAGCTTCGACAGCGTGGCGACCCCCGAGGGCGCGGCGAAGATCGTGAAGACCGCCGTCGATGCGTTCGGCCGGGTCGACATCCTGGTGAACAACGCGGGGATCGTCCGCGACAAGACGCTCCTCAAGATGGATGAGGGCATGTGGGACGCCGTCATCGCCGTTCACCTGAAGGGGACGTTCCTTTGCACGCAGGCCGCTGCGAAGCAGATGGTCGCGCAGGGCGGGGGAGGGCGGATCGTCAACACAACGAGCGTCTCCGGGATGCTCGGCAACTTCGGGCAAGCCAACTACGCGGCTGCCAAGGCCGGCATCTACGGCCTCACCCGCACCGCCGCGATCGAGCTGCAGAAGCAACGGATCACCGTCAACGCGATCGCGCCCATCGCCAAGACCCGGTTGACGGAGGATCTGCCCATGTTCCAATCGGCGGGCGACACGCTCACGCCGTCGCACGTGGCGCCTGCGGCGCTGTTCCTCGCGTCCGACCTGTGCGCCGACAAGACCGGCAACGTCCTCGCCGTCGCCGGTGCACAGATGTACATTTACAAGGTCGTCCAGAGCCCCGGGAAGTTCAAGGACGAGGGCGGCGTCTGGACGGCGCAGGAGATCGCGGATCACTGGGACGCGATCATCAAGCTCTGATCGTGGCGACGGCGCAGGGCGGCCTCGCCGAGGGCGGGCGCGGCCGGAGCGCCGGCGCGGACGATGCGGCTGCGCGTGAGCCGACCGTTGCTGCGCTGATCCCTGGATGCTAGGTTCGAACCGCTTCCGGGGTACGTTTGGCGCATCGGCGCACTGTTCGAGCAGGTCGTTCACGCGGAGTCTGGAGGTGCCACCGGTGACCGTCTTTCGCTGCTGTTACGCCTGCGCCATGTCGCGCGGTGCGGCCTCTGCAGCGCGGAGGCGTTGAGCGCCGTGTCGCGTGACGCCCACATCCCGCTCGCCCTGTGGATCTGCGCGGCGATCGTGGCGCACATGGCGGGCGGCGGCGGCGCCGTCGAGGTGGCGCAGGTCATCGAGGATCGCGCCCAGCTCCGCCAGATGGTCCACGCGGTGAGGGATGGCCTCCGGCCGGGCGACACGACGTTCGAGATCCTGACCGACGGCGCGGCGCTCACGCCGCCCCCCGCCCCGCTCGCGCCGCCCGAGCGACCGTCGGACAGCGAGCCGGACAAGGACGCGACGCCCGATCCGCAGCAGCCGAACCCCGAGCCGACCAAGGCGGCGACGATCCCGCCGCGGAAGCCGCCGAAGGCCGAGCCGCCGCGCCAGGCGAAGGCGCCTCCGCTCGCGCCGCCAAAGCCTGAGCCGCCCAAGGAAGAGGCGGCCAAGATCGTACCGGTCCAGCCGGCGCCGCCGCCGCCGCTGCCGCCGGCGGATCAGCGGATCGCCGTCCGGCAGCACGTCCAGAAGGACCAGCAGGACAACCCCGAGGCGAACCGGATCGCGGACGACGCCAACAAGGTCGACGAGGAGACCATGGCGCAGATCCGCTCGAAGGATCAGGACGACCCCGAGCCGACGCCCGGGACGCCGTCGGGGCCGAAGGCGCCGACGGACAGGGTCGGCGACAGCGACCACGATCACAGCGGCCACAGCGAGGAGCGCGCCGGCAACGAGAAGCACGCGCCCGGCGAGGGGAACCCCGAGAGCGAGAGCGCGGAGCACCACAGCCCGGCGTCGCCGGCGAAGGCAGCGCAGGCCTCCCGGGCGGCGCCCCCCCCGAGCATGCCGGGCGCGAGCGGCGGCGCTCGCGTCGCGCAGGTCTCTCCCGCGCTTCCGCCGCCGGAGAAGGGCGCCGCGGGCGGCTCCGGCCCGGCGTCGCCCGAGGTGATCGACGGCGCGCGCGGCGGCTATACCCTCAATCCGGCGAACCCGGGCGGCGACGGCAAGAGCCGCGTGGCCGGCAAGAAGGCGACGCCGCAGCCCTACCAGAGCCCGGTCCGTGTCGGCTCGATCGGCCTCGGCGCGCCGGGGCTCCCCGGCGGGCCCAACCTCAACCTGGACATGGCCGGCGTGCAGGCGGCCGTCGGCAACGAGAAGCTCAGGGCGGAGCGGGCCTCGGACGGCGCCTCCCGCAGGAGCGCGCACCGGGGCTCGTGGGAGACGACGGACAAGTGGAAGAAATGGCGTGCCGCGATCGAGAACTACGACCCCTCGGTCAAGCCCGGCAACCAGACCTCGCTCAACGCCGCGCGGGTGCCGTTCGCGACGTACATCAACATGATCCACAACCGGCTCCACCCGATCTTCGCGGAGGAGTTCCTGGCGTCGCTCGAGAGCTTGCCCTCCGGGCACGCGTTCAACCAGAACCGGGTCACGCACGTGGAGATCGTCCTGAACAAGGACAGCGGCAGCGTCGTGCGCCTCGGGGTCACGAGGCCGAGCGGGATGACGGCCTTCGACATCGTCGCGCTGAACTCGGTGCACCGCGCGTCGCCCTTCGGCAAGGCGCCGGACGCGATCGTGTCGCCGGACGGCAACGTGTACTTGCACTGGGAGTTCCACCGGGATCCGTACGACGCGTGCTCGACCCGCAACGCCCGCCCGTTCCTGCTGAAGGCGCCCTCCGGCGCCGCCCCGATCGAGCCGGCGCCTGTGCGCAAGGGGCCGCGGCCCGTCCCGGGCGACGAGGGGGCGCCAGCGCCGCCAGGCCCGCTGCTTCCGCTCAGGCGTTAGGTCCCGGCTCTGCACCGGGACCGCGGCGATGTATCCTCCGCGTCATGCCGAAGGATTCCGACGAGGCCGTTCGAGTGACCAACGCGCGCATCGAGGCGGCGCTCGCGGATTCCCCGGCGTTCACCCGAGTCGAGCCGCAGTTCTACGTCGTTCGCCAGGGGACAGCGTACGTCTACCTTCATGTCCTTCCCTGGGCGCCCGATCGCGCGCTCGTGCGGCTCGTCGCGCAGCTCGCCCGCGGCGTCGAGATGACGCCGGACCTCGCGATGAAGCTGCTCCGCCTGAACGCGCGCATCCGCTTCGGCGCCTTCGGTTACGTCGCGCAGGGCTCGTGTGTGGTCATCGTCCACACGCTCCTCGGCGGCGAGACGCTCGACGCCGACGAGATCCTTGTCGCCCTCCGGGATCTGTCCGTGCTCGCGGACGAGTACGACGATCGCATCGTCGAGGAGGCCGGCGGCCAGCGGATGCAGGACCTGATCGACGCCTCGGCGACCGCCGCGGTCTTCACGGATCTCGAAGCTCCCCGCGCCTGGGACAAGGGCTGAGCGACGGGCGCTGTTCTTCATGCTCCTCACCATCGATCTCCCACCCGAAGGCCCTCCTCCCTCCGCCGCGCCGGACACCGCTGCCTCGCCCCGTCGCGAGGAGGGCGGCGAGCCTCCGCCCGCCGAGCGCCGGTCCTCCGCCGCCGGGCGGCCTCCGCTCGCCGGCCTGCCTGTGCTCGCGCTCATCCGGCCGCTCGCGGTCCTCGCCCTGCTCGCGATGATCCTCGGCCGCATGGTCGCGCCGGCGATGGTCGGCCTGGCGGTGGGCATCGAGCGCGCTGTCCACACGATCGAGCTCGCCGGCGCCGGCGCCTCGCAGCTCTTCGCGATCGGCGCCATCGTCGTCGCGATGGCGCTGATCAGCGCGGTCGTGCGGAGCCGCGTCCCGTACGCGCTGCGGATCGGCGCGATCGTCGCGGGCAGCTTCGTCATCCTGGTCGTGCTGCACGCGACGGTGCAGCGCGTGCCCGATCTGTCCGCCGCGCTCATCGGCGTGAGCGCCGCGATCCTCGCGCTCGGCAGCGCGTGGGAGGCGCTCCGCGTCCCGTTCGTGCGTCCGGTCGCTGCCGCGCTCGGGCTCATCGGCGCCTCCGCGCTCGTGCGGCTCGCCGGCGTCCTCCTGGCCGTCTGGGCGAACGACCGCGGCTCGAAGGCGCTCGCCGGCGCGACGAGCTCTGTCGCGACCGCAGCCTTCGCGCTCGATGCGCTGGCCGTCCTCGCGGCGACGGTCGCGCTCGGCGCGGGCCGCGAGGCGCGGCCGCGTGACGCCGAGCCGCCGCCGCCGCGCCTCGTGAGCCCGCTCTCGCTGGTGGCGCTCGCGTCGGCGCTGTTCGCCACGCGGGCGGCGCTCGCGGGCGCCGCCGACGACGCATCGATGGTCGAGGCGCTCTTCCGCCGCGCGCTCGACCGGCTGCTCACTCGCCCCGCTCCGGTCGTGCCGCTCTCGATCCAGCTCTTCGTCGCCGCCCTGTCGGTGGTGGTCGTCGCGCTCGCGCTCGTCGCCCCGCCGCGGCTGCCGGCGCTGGGCGGCGCGCTCGCGCTGCTGCTCGTCGCGGGCAGCGCCCCGGAGGTGCCGCTCGGCGCGCTGTCGCTGGTGATCGCCGCCCTCTGCATCGCGCTCGCGGCCCGCGACGAGCGCGGCTTCTGGGCGGCCATGCTCGCGAACGAGCGCGAGCGCACCTCGAGCTCGCTCCCGGGCGCCGGGAAGCCGGACATCACCGGCGGCGCGTCAGGTTGACGCGAGCGACGACACTCGTTAAGCACGCCCTCGCTGTGCGGAAGAACAGCGCGCGGCATTCCACCCGCTGCTCGCCAGAAGGACGCGGTGGGAGCCGCCGCCCGGTCCAGACGGTCCCTCCTCAAAAGGCCAGGTCAGGCTCGGAGGGGCGCGAACCAGGCTCGCGTGGCGCGCCGCGGGCGCGGGAGAGTCCTCATGCATCGTCGCGATCTCGCCTCGCTCTCTGCTCTCGCGCTCACCGCGCTGGCGCTCGCAGGGTGCCCCGAGGAGCCCTCGAGGCCCAGCGGCGGCACGGCCGCGACCGCCACCGCGGCGGCGCCCCCGGCGGCCTCGGTCGAGAAGCCCTCCGCGGCCCCGCAGGGGTCTGAAGCGCCGAAGGCCACGGCGCAGGAGGCCGCCCCGGCGGCCCCCGCGGGCAAGGGGATCATCAAGGGGGTCGTCAAGTTCACCGGCAAGCCGGTCGAGATGAAGGTCCCCACCGCGCGCAAGGACGCCCCGGTCTGCCAGGACAAAGATGTCCTGTACAACGCTGTTGTCGTCAACGATGGCAAGCTCAAGGACACCTTCGTCCGCATCGCGGTCGGAGGCGTGCCCGGCACCTGGAAGGCGCCCGACGCGCACGCGGTGGTCGACCAGCAGGACTGCATGTATGTGCCGCGCATCCAGGGCGTGGTCTCCGAGCAGCAGGTCGACATCAAGAACAGCGACCGGACGCTGCACAACGTGCACACCTACAAGGGCTCTGAGACGCTGTTCAACCAGGCGCAGCCGGGGGGCGCCGCGCCGCTGACGAAGGCGTGGAAGGACGGCATCATCAAGCTCACCTGCGACGTCCACCCGTGGATGCGCGGCTTTGTCGTGGTGACGGATCACCCCTTCTTCGCCGTGAGCGGCGATGACGGCTCGTTCACGATCGAGAAGGTCCCTGCCGGCAAGTACAAGCTCGAGGCGTGGCACCCGCACCATGGCCTGAAGACGGCCGACGTCACGGTCGCGGACGACAAGCCCGCCCAGGTCACGTTCACGTACGCCGGCACCGAGCCTGAGCCGGCGGAAAACAAGGACGAGCTCAAGGGCCTTTGGTGAGATCCATGGCAGCGCCTGCAGCAGGCGTCGCCCCGCCCCGGGCCGCCCGGCTGGCGGCGAGCGGCGCGGTGGAGCGACCTTTCCAGGCTCACTCGACGCGCAAAGAACGGATGAGCACGCCACGACGGTTGCCGCAAGGCGACTCGTGCCCTAAAGGGTGGCGGGCGACAACTGACGAACTCGACTCCCCGAGCCGTGTTGTGCGCGCTAGTCTCCCGGCCCCGATGCTGTTTTCTCCCGCCTCCCGCGCTCCGGTGACGACGTCGTTTTTCAGTGTAGCTGTCCCGAGACCAGGGATCTTCGGAGCTGTCGCGCGAGCGCGCGGCGCGGGCGCCGGGCACAGCAGCGAGGTGCGCGCGTGACCATGAGCGTCGAGCCGGCCGCCGAGCGCGCCCCGGTCCCTTACGTTCGCCAGGCCGAGCCGTCCGAGGGCGGCGGCTGTGCGGTCCCCACGAGCGCGCGCCCGCTGCTCAAGGGAGCGGCCGATCTCGTGAGCCTCACCAAGCCGCGCATCACGAGGATGGTGGTCGCGACGATGCTCGGCGGCATGTGGGTCGCGAGCCGCTATCTCCGCGCCGGACTGGCGGGAGAGGCCGCGATCGAGCGCGCGGCGGTGCCGCCGGCGCAGCTCGCGCTGGCGTTGCTGGGGACGGCGCTCGTCGTGTCCGGCGCCAACGCGCTCAACATGTACATCGAGCGCGACACCGATCTGCTGATGGCGCGGACGCGGAGCCGCCCCTTGCCGGCGCGGCGGCTTTCGCCGGAGCTGGCGCTCTGGTTCGGGATCGCGCTCTCGGCCGCCTCGATTCCGGTGCTGTTTCTCGGGGTGAACGCGATCACGGGCGTGCTCGCCGCGGTGGCGCTGCTCAGCTACGTCCTCGTCTATACCCCGCTCAAGCGAAGGACGACGCTGTCGCTGCCGATCGGCGCGATCCCCGGCGCCATTCCGCCGCTGCTCGGGTGGACGAGCGTCACAGGGCAGATCGACGCGCCCGGCTTCCTGCTCTTCGCTGTCATGTTCCTCTGGCAGATCCCGCATTTTCTCGCGATTTCGCTCTTCCGTCAGGACGAGTACCAGCGCGCGGGGCTCAAGGTGCTGCCGCTCGAGAAGGGCGATCTCACGACACGGCGCCACATCGTCGGCTACCTGGCGCTGCTCGTGCTGTCCTCGGTGCTGTTCGTCCCGCTCGGCGTGGCGGGCCCTGTCTACCTCGGCGCCGCGATCCTCCTCGGCGGGGCGTTCTTCGGGCTCGGCGTCTACGGTCTCCGCGCGGGCACCGGCGCTCGCTGGGCGCGTCAGGTCTTCTTCGCCTCCATGGTCTACCTGGTGCTCCTCTTCGCTGCGCTGATGATCGGCGCCTGAGCGGCGCCTCGTCGCCTTGACTCACTGGCGACAGGCCCTTAAGCGTCACCGGATGGTCTCAACGGAGCCCACGCGCCACACGAACGGCGCTCTGTCGCATGCGGAGCCGACCGGCCAATCACTTCCGTCCGACCGCGGCGACGCGGGGAGGCCTCGGCGCGGCGGGCTCGTGGGCACACCGGTGTTCTGGGCCGCGCTCCTCGCGCTGGTCGGGCTCGTGGCGCTCATCACCATCGGGGTCGCCGGGCGCGCGCTCCACGGCCAAGCGGCGGAGACGCCCGCGATCCGCATCCCTCTGCCCGCCTTCGAGCTCACGGATCAGCGGGGCGCGCGGTTCGGGCTGGAGCAGCTCCGGGGCCGCGTGTGGATCGCGGACTTCATCTTCACGACCTGCCCGACCGTCTGTCCCAAGCTCACGCAGCGCATGAGCGAGATCGAGCGCCGAGGCCGCGATCTCGGTGACGCGCTCCACCTCGTGACATTCACTGTCGATCCGGAGAACGACACCCCGGCGGTGCTCGCGGCCTACGCGGCGTCGCAGCGTCTCCCGCTCGAGCGCTGGACGTTCCTGACAGGCCCCCTCGATCAGATAGAGTCGACGGTCCTCGACGGCTTCAAGATCGCCATGGGCAAGAAGGAGTCGAGCCCTGGCCTCTTCAGCATCTTCCATGGCGAGCGCCTCGTGCTGGTCGACCAGCAGGGCGTGATCCGCGGCTACTACGAGGCGAACGACGACGGGATCGACGCGGTCTTGCGCGACGCGGGCGCCCTCGTGAAGTCGAGGTGACCCGCTCGCGCCCTCCTCACGCCTCGATGGCGAGCCGCTTGATCATCTTCTGAAGGCCGAACCTGGACAGGCCCAGCAGCTTGGCGGCCTGCGTCTGGTTCCCGCGCGTGCGCTCGAGCGCGTCGCGCACGAGCTCCGTCTCCAGCGCGTCGATCCTCGCTCGGACGTTGAGGCCGAGCTCGCGGGGCGTCGCGTTGCCGCCGTGCGCGATCTCCGGTGAGAGATGCTCCCGATCGATGGTCCCGTCGCAGAGCACGATCGCCCGCCGGATCTCGTTCTCCAGCTGGCGCACGTTGCCCGGCCACGCGGAGGCCGAGAGGCGATCCATCGCCCCGCGCGTGACCCGGACCGAGCCGCGGCTGTGCTTCTCGACGAGGTGCTGGACGATGAGCGGCACGTCCGTCGCGCGCTCGCGCAGCGGCGGAACCCGGATCGTGATGATGTTCAGCCTGTAGAGCAGATCCTCCCGGAATGCGCGGGCCCGGACGAGCGCCTCCAGATCCCGGTGGGTCGCGGCGATGACGCGCACGTCGACCTTGCGCGCCCGCTCGGAGCCGATCGGCCTCACGAGGCCGTCCTCGATGACCCGCAGCAGCTTCGTCTGCATCGCGAGGCTCATCTCGCCGATCTCGTCGAGGAACAGCGTGCCCCGATCGGCCACCTCGAAGAGCCCGGCGCGCGGGCGATCCGCGCCCGTGAACGCGCCGCGCACGTGCCCGAAGAGCGCCGACTCGAGGAGCCCTTCGGGGATCGCGCCGCAGTTCTCGCTCACGAACGCGTGCGCGGCGCGCGGGCCGTTGTGGTGGATGGCCCGCGCCACGAGCTCCTTGCCGCTGCCGGACTCGCCGCACACGAGCACCGGCACCTCGGAGGCGGTCACCCGATCGACGAGGCGCAGCATCGCGCGCAGCGGCTCGCTCTCGCCGATGATGGCGTCGTACCGGTAGCGCGTGTCGCGGCCGCCGCGCGCCCTGGCGAGCTCGAGCGCCGCGGCGTCGAGCTCCGCCTCGCGCCGCGCGAGCTCCTCGGCGAGGCGCGACGAGGCGCGCTCCGCGCGGCGCGCCGCCCGGCGCAGCTCGACCTGCGCGCGCGCGTCGGAGATCGCCAGCGCCGCGACCGACGCGATGGCGCGCGCCCACCGCAGCTCCTGCGCGCCGAACGCGCCGCGGCGCACGCGGTCGTCGAGGTAGACGACGCCGAGCGCCTCGCCGCGCGCCACGAGCGGGACGGCCAGCACGCTCCGCAGCTTCAGCGCGTGCACGCTGTGGTGCACGCTCGGCAGCTCCCCCGCCGCGTCGACCGCGACCACCGGCTCGCGCGCCTCCAGGGCGCGGCGCGCGAGCGTCTCCGACAGCGCGAGCTGCTCCGCGCCGAGGCTCGAGCGCGCCAGGTTGCGCGCGGCCCGCGGGACGAGGCGCCCGTTCGGGGCGCGCAGGAGCAGGAGCCCCCGCTCGACCCCCGTCCAGAGCACGAGCGCGTCGACGACCCGGTCGAGCAGCGGCGCGAGCCGCTCGCGCTCGCCGAGCGCGCCGACGAGGGCCTCCAGATCGCGCGCCTGCTCGGGCCGAAGCCCGCTCTCCTGCAGCGCCCGCGCGCGGACGACCCACGGGAGCGACCGGACCGCGCCGGAGAGCGCCGACGCCCCTGGCGACGCAGCGGAGGCGCCCGCCGAGCCTGCGCCGGCGGTGCGCCCGCAGAGCTCGCGCGCGGCGTCGGCGAGCGCCGCGAGCACCCGGTGCGCGACGTCCGTCTGCCCGGCCCTGACGGCCAGCGCGTGCGCCGCGGCCAGCGCCGGGCCGCGCGCCGCGATCGAGGCGCGGGCGCCCGCGATCGCGGCGATCGCGGCGAGGATGCGGTCGCTGCGGCCGCGCCACGCCGACGCGCCCGCCGGGCCGCGCGGCGCGTCGTCCGCGGCGGTCGCGGCGCCGACGTCGTCCGCGGCGCCGACGTCGTCCGCGGCGCCGACGTCGTCCGCGGCGAGCGCGATCGCGGCGCGCGCTCCCCACCAGTCGAGCCGCGAGGCCGCCGCGGGCTCCGGGCCGTTCGCGAGCTCGTCGAGCTCCTCGACGCGTGCTCCATCGAGCTCGCCCGCGCCGTGGCGGAGGAGCCGCGCGGCCGCCCGGAGCGTGTCGTCCGCGGAGCCTCCGGCGAGGAGCGCCGCCGCGCGCGCCGCCGCCGCGCGCGGGTCGACGTGCGATCCGGCGTCCGCGCTCACGACGCCGTCGCCCCGCGCGGCGACCACGTCGGCGATGGCCCAGAGCGCGTAGGCCTCCGCCTTCGCGTCGCCCGCGTCGCGGGCCCGCGCGATGGCGTCCTCGGCGGTCCGGCAGGTCTCGTGCACCAGGCCCGCGGTGGCGTAGGCGGCGGCGCAGGCGAGCAGCGCCCGGGCGCCCTGCGCCGGCCGGCCTAGGTGCTCCCAGAGCAGCGCTGCGCGGGTCGAGGTCGCGATCGCGCCGTCGAGATCGCCGAGATCCACCGCCGCCGCCGCCTCGCCGGTCCGGTAGGTCGCCTCCTCGACCACCGCGCCGGCGCGGACGGCGTAGTCGACCGCGGCGCTGAACGACGCGTGCGCTCGCTCCGGATCGCTCGCGTGCGACGCGTAGCCGCGCACGGCGGCCATCCGCGCCAGCTCCTCGACGGAGCTCGCGAGCGCCTCGCCGCGCGCCACCTCCGAGAGCGCCCGCGCGGTGTCGCCGCGCAGCACGGCGAGCAGCGCGCGCACCTCGCAGAGCGGCGCCGTGACCGCGTCCCCGGCGAGCGCGTCGGCCGCCTCCAGCGCCCCCGCGTCGATCGCGACGCGCGCGAGCACCGCGCGCGCGCGCCCCTCCGGGTCCGCGCCGGCGTCGATCGCGGCGCGCGCGCGCTCCTCCGCGAGGGCGCGATCGCCGGCGCGCCGCAGCACCTCCGCCGCGAGCGCCGCGGCCTCCGTCGCGCCGCGAACGCACGAGCGCAGCATCAGGCTCCGCGCGCGCCCGGCGTCGCCGTGCAGCCGGAGCGCGTTGGCCGCCGCGACGACCAGGCTGGCCGGCGCGTCGTCGCGCTGCTCGATCGCCTCGAGCGCGAGTGGATCCGGCGGCACCCGCGCGATCGCGAGCGCCAGCGCCGCCGCCTCCGCCGCGCCGAGGGCGCGCGCTTCGGCGGCGCCCTCGGCCGCTCCGCGGTCCTTCGGCGCCGCGCTCGCCCGCCGCCGCGCGCTGCTCCCCGGGGTTCCCAGCACGGCCGCCTCGATGTCCGCGAACGTCCAGGCGCGCGGCGGGACCTGCCGCGCGAGCGCGACGAGCGCGTCCGCGAGCGCCCTCTCCGGCGCAGACGCGAGCGGCCCCATCGGCCACGCCGCCGCGCTCGTCCCCGCGAGCGCGGTGAGCCACCGCGCGACGCGGTCCGGCCCGAGCCGCCCCAGCCACGCCGCGTCGCTCTGCGGCGGGCCCACGCGCGCCGCGCCGTCGCTCGCGCGGAGCGACGCGCCGGAGAGCGCGCGCACCCGCTCGACCACCGCGAACGCGTCCACGAGCCAGGGGGCGACATCGTCGCGCACCCCGAGCGCCGCCTCGAGCTCGTGTCGCCGCAGGCGCAGGTAGGCGGCGCGCACGCGGCGCGCGTCGCGGTCCTGTCGATCGCGCTCTGCGCCGGGCGCCCCCGCGTCGCGGCCGGCGCGCCCCGCGGCGGGCGCGGCGAACGGGGGCCGCCCCCGCTGCGCGCCGGCGATCGCGGCGCGGGCCGACTCGGTGACCCACGCGGACGACGGGCGCGCCGCGGGGGAGGGCGAGAGGAGCGCCCGGCAGATCGCGTCGAGCGGCGGCCCGGCCGCGCTCTCCGCGGCCGACGCGGCCCGCGCCGCTCCGATCGGATCGTCCGCGTCCGCCACGCCGGGGAAGGCGATCTCGGCGAGCAGCGTCCCCAGCGCGAGCAGGTCCCTCGCCCGCGCGTCTCCGAGCTCCGCGTCCCCGCGCGCGATGTACCGCAGCGTCGCCCCGTCCACGGACGTCTCGTGGATCGAGCAGGCGAGCCCCAGGTCGATCACCGCGATCCGCCCCTCCGGCGTCAGGATCAGGTTCTCCGGCTTGAGGTCTCCGTGCGCCAGGCCGATGCCGTGCAGGTCGGCGAGCGCCTCGCCCGCGTCGCGCGCGGCGGCGAGCGCGAGCGCCGCGCGCTCGCCAGGGGGCAGCCCGCGCAGGGCGTCGGCGACGGCTCGCCCTTCGATCCAGCGCATCGCGACGAACGCGCGCCCCTCCTCGCCGGCGGCGCCCTCGACGCGCGCGACGCCTGGTGGCGCCGCGAGCCACCCGACGTCGACGAGCTCTGGCAGCCGCGGCGAGAGCGCCAGCGCCGCGTGCAGCGCCTCGCGGCCGAGCACCCGCCGCACGGAGGCGCGCTGCGCCGCGGACGCTCCGCGCCCGCGCGCCTCGATCTTGAGCGCCACCAAGCCGCCGCGCTCCTGATCGACGGCCCTCCAGACCTCGGCCGACCCGCCGGACCCCGCGGCGTCCAGCAGCCGGAAGCGCTCTGCCAACCGAGGTGTCACGGTCGACGGCTCGCTCATCCCCGGAATGCTCCCGGGCAAGGAGCCACCTGTCAACCCGGTTACGGATCCGGCGCAGCGCCCCCCGCCGCGCCTGCCCCGCCTGCCCCGCTTCCGCCCGATCCGTCACCGCAGCTCGGCGCGCCGCCGTCTGGCAGATCGATATCGACGGCCCCCGCGTCGCTGCAGGTGTCTTCCGGGCCCTTGCCGTAGTGGTCCGCCACGAAGCGCGCGAGCGACGCTTTGTCGAGGCACGTCGCGGTGTACGTCGCGCCCCAGGCCGCGGCCGCGACCGGTGTGTCCAGCGCGCTGTCGGGCGTCATCACGAGGCGCGCCTCCGGCCCTCCCGGCACCATGAGGCACTTCGGATCGGAGGCGGCCTCGGCCCGCACCTCGTCGAGCACCGCCTTCACCTCTGCGCAGCCGGACGAGGCGCACCGGTACGCGAGGACGATCGCGCCGTGCTCGAGGTTGTGGACGTACACCTCGCGCGGGACCTCGGACTCGAAGCGCTTGTACTCGGCCCACAGGCCCCAGTGATCTCCGCCGCTCGGCGGGTTGGTCGCGTACTGGACAGGCGCGCACGTGGCCACGTGTTGCGCCGACGTGACGGGGATCCCCGTCGTGACGACGACCTTGCACTCGGTCTCGCCCGGGAGCGGCGGGGCCTCCGGAAAGCTCGTGACGGTCTCGGGTTGTTGCGGCGCGGGCGCGGCGTCGCCCTCGTCGATCGGGGGCGAGCTCGTGCCACACCCGCTCAGAGGAACGGCGAGCCCGGCGACCATCGTGGCAGCGACACACATCTGCGCGAAACCGCAGTGTTTCATGGCCGAAGCCTACCATGTCCGACGCGCGACGCGCGTTGCCCTGGCACGTCGGCTCTGGTGTACTTGGGTCCCCTAGCGTGGCGAAGCAAGAGAACGATCATCGGCAGACGCTCGTCACCTGCACCGCGATCGCCCCGCCGGTGCTGCCGGCGGCGCCGGGCACCGCGTGCCTGGTGGTGATCTACGGCACCGAGCTCGGGCGCCGCATCGCGCTAGGGACCGGGGCGATCGAGTGTGGGCGCGCGATACAGACCGATATCCCGCTCGACGACGACGCGGTGAGCCGGCGCCATGCGCGCATCTCCTGGACGGGGATGAGCTACGTTGTCCGCGATCTCGGCTCGACGAATGGCACCTACGTGAACGACGTCTCCGTCGATGAGCGCGCCCTCAAAGACGGTGACCAGGTGAAGATCGGCCGGACGATCTTCAAGTTCATCCAGGGTGGGAACGTCGAGCTCTCGTATCACGAGGAGATCTACCGGCTGATGACCTTCGACGGTCTGACGCAGGTCCACAACAAGCGCTCCTTCGAGGTCGCGCTGGAGCGCGAGGTGTCGCGGGCTTGTCGCTACCATCGCCACCTCGCGCTCATCATGTTCGACATCGATCACTTCAAGAACATCAACGACACCCGCGGGCACCTCACGGGCGACGCCGTGCTCCGCCAGATGGCCGCGCTCGCCGCGGCGAACGTCCGCCGCGACGACATCCTCGCGCGCGTCGGCGGGGAGGAGTTCGCCCTGCTCGTGCCGGAGATCGCCGTCGACAGCGCCCGCCTGGTGGCCGAGAAGCTGCGCGCGCTCGTGGAGCGCACGCCGTTCCGCTTCGAGGAGGGCGAGGTCGCCGTCACCGCGAGCTTCGGGGTCGCCGGCGTCACGCCGGACGCGCCGGTCTCGCCGATGGAGCTCTACCGCCGCGCCGACGAGCGGCTCTATCATGCGAAGAAGGCCGGGCGGAATCGCGTGATGTGACGTTCCGCGAGCGCCGTCAGGGCGAGGCAGCCGGGGCGGAGCAGTCTCGCGGCGCGGCGCCGTTGAGGATCCACGCGGACAGGATGTCCATGCCGTCCACGTAGGGCGTTGTGTTCTGATCGTCCGGCCCCTGGGGGTGGAACCAGAAGATCGGGTTTGCAGGCGGGGGCGGCATCGGCATCCCCACCACGAACGCCGCCTGAAGCCGCTCGTTCTCCTGGCGGAGCTTCTCCGCCGCATCGGCGGGCAAGGAGGGGTCGACCGCGCTCGGCCCGATGAGGATCTTGTAGAGCAGGTAGCTGTTCCCCGGGTTTCCAGGGTCGATGAGCGGCATGGCCCTGCCGAAGCGCTCCGGGGATGCCTCCCCCACGTGCGCCTTCTCGCCCATCTGGGTCTGGTGCGCGGTGCGCCCGATCGCGGTCTCGAACAGCGGATCGAGCTGGTTGAACGCCGTGCCCAGGTTCAGGTCCAGCCCTGCGGCGGCGCTCGCGCCGTTGTGACACCCGAAGCAGCCGTAGAAGAGGTAGTACGCGGCGCCCCTCACGCAGGCGACGCACGTCGGATCCATGGGAGCGTCGCCCTGGCAAGCTTCCGTGCGCGTGACGCACTCGAGGTCTCGCTGGCAGAAGAAGTCGCCGCTCGGCGGGCGCTCCGGCATCGCCTGAGGCGGGTTCGTCGCCGCGACGGAGAACTCGATGCGCGTGTTGCCGCCGAGGGGCGCGCCGTCGAACGCGCGGATGCCGGACGGCGCAGCCTCGTCCGCCGGCTTGAAGACCGTCAGCGCATACCGGGTCCCGGGAACCAGGCCCGGCATGCCTTCGATCTGGCGGAAGATGACCTCCCGCTGGACAGGGTTGTACGTGGGCGCCAGGGCGATCGGATTGACGCAGTCCGCGTAGGTCTGGACCGTCGCCAGATCGCCCGAGACGCACACGGATTCGGCGCCGACCGTGGCGCTCACCGAGCTCGGCAGCAGGTAACGATCGAACTTCAGCACGAAGCTAGCGGTCGACAGGACCTCGGTCGTGCCGGCGGGATCGAGCGCGGTTCGGACGGGCTGGTAGTTCTGGTCGAGGCTGGTCGTGGCGCGCGCCTCGATCAGCTGGACAGGAGGGGCGTCGATCGGCTGGAGCGTGGCCTCCCCCACGTCGCAGCCGGCCGTCGCGAGGGCCGCCTGCAGGCAGAGGGGGAGGGGGGTGAGGCGTGTGGCGCGAGCCAGCGTGCTCAGCTCTCGGAGTAGAGCGAGAGCTGCTCGCGGACGACCTTCTCGTTTACCCCGGACTGAATGTGCTCCTTGAGACAGTCGGCCAGCGTGATCAGCATGTCGTCTACCCCTTTCTCCTCGATGAGCTTCGACAAAAGTTGGCGTGCCTCCCGTCCGTCGTCCTCGCGGAGGAAGCCCCGCACTGTCTCCAGCGTGATTTCCCCTTGGAAATCGAGATAGAGGTTGTCGATCAGGTACTTGATCAGCTCCTTCACGCCCGTTCTCCTTGGCGTTCGCGGCGATCGTTAGGGAAGCCGCGCGCACTTCGCTATACCCGTCGCTGGAAGGCCAGGGCAAGGAATATACTGACGGATTTTGACTTTTCATTGGCACCGCTGCACGAACCTGTCGCTCGACTGATGGCACACCAGGCACGGACGCGGGTTCCGGGAGAACGCCGTCTTGCACTTGCTCTCGAACCCGAGCGGGTGCGGGTTCAGCCCTTGCCCGCCTGACGCCCCGCGCGTCGCGTGGCAGGTCGCGCAGTCCCGCTCGGTGTGGCAGGAAACGCACGCATTCAGGTTTCGCTCTGCTTCCCAGGCGTGGTGCTTCGCGCTCCGCGGCGCCGTGGTCCACTCCGCCGGCGGGGGATGGAAGCGGCGCCCCGCGGGCCGCGCTGCGCTCGGCGCGTCGCGCGCCACGCCCGTCCGCCGGTGACAGTCCGCACAGAACGTCTGCTCCTGATGGCAACTCACGCAGCGAGGATTGTCCTGCCGGGCCGCTTGCGGGTGCATCGAGAGGAAGTCGTTCGGGTGGACGTTGCGCGGACGGATCTTCCCGTCGTGGCAGTCGGTGCAGTAGTTCGCGCTGTGGCATGACCCGCAGAAGGCGCTGTCGTTGGCGGCGATCTGCTTGTGCCGCTCGAGCCAGTCGGGCGTGTGCCCCGCGCTGTGCAGCCACGCGGGCGGCAGCAGATCGCCCGTGGCGAACGCCGTCACGAGCCGCCCGTCAGGGCGGGTCAGGTGGCAGACGTCGCAGTCGCTCTTCGCCTCACCCTGGGCCGCGCCGCTCATGTTGTGGCACGTGAAGCAGCCGGCCATGCGCGGCAGCTGATCACGGGTAGCGAGCTCGATCCGGTCGACGCGGCCGTGGCACTGGCTGCACTTGATGTTCCGGCTCACGTGCTTCGCGTGAGGGAAGCGGAGGTTCGCGTGCGGCAGCACGAGCGGCGCCACCTTTCCGTCGCTGCCAGCGTTCTCCCCGATATGGCAGTACACACACTGTCCGTTCTCGTTCGTCCCCGCCTTCACCTGGGTGAGGTCGGAGTGATCGACATCATGACAGTTGTCGCACGTCTCGCTCGGCTTCGGCAGCAGCCGGTCCGTCACCGCGCCGCTCGTGTAGGCCGCGCCGTGGCACGATTTGCACGTCTGCTTGAGCCCCTTGACGTGCTTCTTGTGGTTGAACCGGATCGTTAGCGTCTGCGGGGGGTAGATCTCGTCGCTCGGGACCGGGGTCGCGCTCGTCCCAGGCGGCATCCACGCCAGCGGCACCTCCGCGTCGTCGGGCATCGGGTGGAGGCCCGACGTGTACCCGCCGCGCGGCGCCTTGGCGGGCGCCTCTCCCTCGGCGTCGCCTTCCTCCGCGTCATCCTCTGCCGCCTCGGCGCTGTCGTCGTCTGCTGCCGCCGGCGGCTTCGGCTGGGCAGCCGCCTCGGGGCCCACGATCGCGAGCGCCAGCGCGCCAAGGCACGCGACGATCGCGACCCACCCAGGGACGAACCTCGCCTCGTCTCGCCGAGCGCGGCGGCGTGCGTCCTGTCTTGCGTCCATGCGATCCTCGCTCACGGCGCCACCCGCAGGTTCACGAGGCCGACGACCCGGAAGCGCTGGCCCACCAGCCGATTCATGTCGTGCTCCCACTCGAGCTTGAAATCCGCAGCCTCGCCCGGCCGATACCCGGCCCCGAGGACATATCCGAACGACGTAGCGCCCCGGTCCGGCCTGAGCGGATCCTCCCAGTTGTACAGCGACATCCGCGCTCCGAGCGCGTAGCGCTGCCCGCTCAGCCGCTTCTCTCCCGAGAGATCGGCCCCCGTCCGCCGCCCGCGCTCCCCCGTCTGCAGCATCCCGCGGAGCTCGACCGACGTCGTGCGCGTGCGGTAGCGGCCCGCGAGGTTCGCGAGCACATCGGTCGAGATCGTCGCGGCGCGGTTCTCCTCGTCGCGCGCGTAGTCGCGGAGAGCACCGTCGTTCGGATCGAGCGACGTCGCGCCGACGCAGCCCGGTCGCTCCACCGCCTCGCACTGGCCAGCGCCGAACTCCTCCGGGTTGCCTTCGGCGATCCACATCCGCGTGCCGCCCCAGGCCGCGACATCGATCTCGCGGGTGATGTCCACCGCCGCCCGTCCGGTGATCGTGGTGATGGGATCGTGGGTGAACCAGTTCCAGATCGAGTCAGCGTCGAACGTCGGAACGAAGTAGTCGACGTCCGCCCCCAGCGTGACCCGGCTCCCGGCGTACACCTCCAGGCCGCCGTAGAACGAGCCGACGAGCTGGTTGTAGAAGTCGTAGGTCACTCCGCCCTTGATGCCGCCGAGATCGGGCTTGTTGAGGTTGGCGGCGTACCCGAGCCGATCCTGCGAGATGCGCGACGCATCGGACGTCCGGACGCCTCCGTCCGGATCCGGGAACTGCTGGGTGACAGAGGTTCCCAGGTTGTAAACGCGGCGGTAGGTCAGGCGACCGTGGATGTAGTTCGGACCGGCGCTCTCGAGCGCGACGCCGAACGCCGGCGCCAGATCGGCCTCCTGGTACGACGGGAAATCGGCTGCGCTCCCGGGCTGCGTCCGGTCGTCACCGAATCCCCGGTGGCTGCCGCGCCAGATCCCCTGCCGCTCGAAGCGCGATGTCGAGAGCGGGAGGCCGCCGCGCTGCTCGAGCCCGCCGTACGCCTCGAGTTGAACGTAGTAGGGCGTCGTCACCCGGACGAGCGCGCCGTCGAACGACCACCACCCGAGCACGTCGCTCACGTACTGGCGGCCGACCCGGAAGCCGAGCCACCCGCTGGCGACGTTCCGCCCTTCGACGTACGCGTACATCAGATCGAGGGGCGCCTCGCGCAGCCCAGGGATGTAGCGCGAGCCGCCATCGATGCTGTAGTCGGTCTCGCCGCCCCGCTGCGCGCCGTCGAGGTGGCCATTCATCCCGAAGTCCGCGTCGAGCCGGAGCCGCACGGTCGCCGAGTAGTCGGCCTCGCCTGGGGCGGAGTCGCCCTGGAGGTTGTAGACGGCGAGCCCCAGCGTCTGAAGGAGCCGCCGCCGCTCGATGTTCGTGTCGCCCCAGGGGCCCGCGACCTCGTAGGCCTGGACGCCGGTCGTCGACTCGACCTCGAAGTCGGCTGCGGCCGCGCTGCGCGCGGCGAGCGCGCAAGGCAGCAGGCACGCCGCGGCGAGCGCGCGTGACAGGGGGAGGCGACAGAGGAGGACGCGACGGGCGCTCCCCACGAGCGTGCCTGGGCGCGCGTCGCTGGAGCGCCGGGGACGAGGTCGTGACGGAAGCTCCGCCATCCATGAGCGGTGCTCAATCACGGACTGCGCTCGCTTTCGTCTTGTGCGGGCCGGTCTGCGCGGCTTCGCTCTCAGCTACCGCCGAGGGCTGAACAAGCATGGCGTGGAGTTTCGTCCACGTGCGGTGATGCTGTCAACCCGATCGCAGGACGAACGGACTTGTCACGACGCGCGCCGGGTCAGCTGTATCCAGCGCCCTTCCGGAGCTTGCCGTCCGAGCCCACGCTGAAGCCGTTCGAGTCCTGGAGCGCCTGGCTCGCGCTGCTCCGCAGCTCGGCCGGCACCGTCCAGCCCCGGGTCATCAGCCCCTCGGCGACCTTGTTCTTCACCCGGACCGACTCCTCGGTCGCGAGCATCTTCACCAGCGCTGGCACGCTCGCCTCATCGCCCTGGGAAAAGATGGTCTGCACGGCGTGGAAACGGACCGTCTCGTTGACGTCGTCGAGGAACCGCTCGACCGCCACCCGCACGTCGTCGCCCTTGATGTCGCCCAGCGCCATGATGAGCTGCTGCTTCGGCTCGACGTTGCGCGCATACTCCGTGTCGAAGCGGTCGAGCAGCTGGACGAGCTCGGTCCGGTACCCGGTGTCGTCGAGCAGCGCCCGCAGGATCTTGAGCGGCCAGGTGAGCGCCTCGGCCTTGATGCAGAACTCGACCACGGCGGGCACCGCGTCCTTGCCCGCATCGACGATCCCCCGGAAGGCCAGATCCTTCTCCTCTTGATCCGTGATGGAGGGGTCGATCGAGAACGTGAAGCGCCTGAGGAGCGCCGCCGCCGCATCCGCGCTCTTCATCGCGGCGAGCGACTGGATGGCGTCAAGGCGGTCGTACGTCTGAGCGCGCTTGTCCGCGACGACCTTCGCAGGCCCGGCCACCTTCTTGTCGGAGGGGGCGCCCCCGGCAGGGGGATTGCTTTTGCGGAGAAAATCGAAAATACCCAACGCTGACCTCTGGTGGCTGTCCCCGCCGCCCGGTCCGAGCTACCCGGCGATCGTGGCCCGATCTATAGCGGGGCGCATCTTCGTGCGCTACGGGCTCATCCGCGTAATTCGGCTCGCTGCGGCGCACTTTCGTACGCCCACGCGCTTGCCTAGCGGCTGAGCCCGTATCACGCGAACCTGCACCCCGCCAGAGTGGCTCCCGGCAGAGGGGGCCTCCCGCCCGAGCTATCCCGGGCGGACCGGCTCGGTCACCGCGAGCCGGCGCAGCCGTCTACTCGGTCGTCTTGATGCCGGTGGGGAATTGAATACTCAGGCTCACGGTGACCATGCTCGTGAAGTGGAATTCGCGGTCCTTGTCGTCCACCTTGCGGTCAGGGAACGCCTCGTCGGTTCCGAGCCCGTGGTTGTCGAAGCCCGAAGTATTCCATGCGAACGGCAGGGCGCGCCACTCCGCGCCGAAGCCGATGAAGTCCGACGGGTAGAAGTTCCAGCCGAGGCCGAACGTCGGCGCGAAGGCCATGCGGCTCTCGAGCCCGAAGGTCTCCGCGCAGGCGTTCTGGTTGGTCGTGCCGCACTCCTTGCGCTCCTTCACGCCGATCGCCGCGGCTCCCGCGAAGAAGCTCACGTCGGTGTCAACGAAGAGCTCGGCGAACAGCGCGAGCTTTCCGCGGAAGGGAACGACCGTGACCTGTGGCGCTGCGACCCACTGGATCTGTCCGAGCTGATCCTTCGTCAGGTCGCCCTTGGTCAGGTTGACCCTGGTCAGCTGGCACGCCTTCGTGAACGGCTGGGTGTCGCAGTTACGCCCGTCGATCGCGACGCGCTGGAGCTCGTCCGTCAACCCGGTGTTGTACTGAAACCCGTACCCGCCCCAGGCGCCGAAGCCGAGCCAGTCCGTGAAGTGGTAGGTGAGCCGCAGGCCCGGCATGATCGTCCGCCGGTACTCGTCCAGCAGCGTGAACGATGCGCCTGGAGCCACCTCGAAGCGCCCGTCGCGGTGGAGCCGGAGCTTCCGCACGGCCGGCGCGCCGGCCAGAGGGCCCGTGAGCTGAATCTCCTGCGCCTCAGCGGGCGCAGCCGTCATCAGAAGTGCACAGCCGGTAAGCCCTGCCACCACGGTGCAGAGGCTCTGGACGAATCGACGCATCATGCCTGTCCCCGTCTTTGGCTGAATCATCCTATGTCTCGCGCTCGGCGTCTGCGCGTCCCCGCGTCCAAAGTCCTCACTTCGGCAGCCGGTATTCCCAGGAGAACGGCAGGAAGACCGACAGCCCGACCTGCGCCTGTACGTTGTTGGTGAAGCTCTTCCCCTCGGCGAGCCAGGTGCTCTTGTCCTGAGGGTTGTTCGTGTCGACGCTGGGGTTCTCGAGCTCGTCGAAGAAGATGTAGTCGCTGACCTCGAACATCGCCGCAAACCAGCGGTTGAAGAAGATGCGGAGGCCACCGCCGACGTGGAACGAGAGCTTCGGCTTCCAGTCGAAGGTGCGGTTGTCGGGATCGACGACGGCCATGGGCCTCGTCGAGATCGCGCCGACACCGCCCAGCACGAAGAAGTCGTAGTGGAAGATGAAGTCGCTGAACCCGGCGAACTTGCCGTACGCGGGGACGTACGTGAAGTTCGCATTCGCGTTCCACTGATACTCGGTGATCGGCTCGCCGATACGCGCCGCCCTGCTCGTCTGGAAGTTGAAGTCCGACGGCGTGTTGAGGGCACCGTACCAGTTGCCGTTGACCCCGATCGCGAGGACGTTGGTGAGGTACCAGTTGACCGCGAGCCCCGGCCCGTTGTGGCCGACGAACTGATCGTTCATCGTCAGCCCGAAGTACGGGTTCACCTCGAAGCGGTGGTAGCGCAGCGCGTAGATCTGCTGCACCGCGTAGGTCTCGTTCCTGAGATCCTTCGCCGCTTCCTTCTCCAAATTGATCGTGGGACACGCCGTCGGATCGATCGCACAGATGTCCCCAAGCCCCGTCGTCTCGCCGCCCTCGGCAGGGGCTGCGGGCGCCTCCACCGGCTCCGTGCCTTCGGCAGGAGTCTCTGGCTCGTCGAGGTTGATTTCCTTGGGTTGCCCTTTTGGCTGAGCTGATGCCGTAAGCGGCATCGCGACCAGCGCAGCCGCAACGAGAAGCCCCACGCGAGCCTGGTTCATCGCCATCCCTTCCGAAGTCCGTGCGATGCGAGCGATCGATCGCCCAGGTAGTACAGCTTCCTAACTACTCGAATTCATTAAATAATTCGGTCAACCGCCAAGCCCGACGGACTATATCACGTCGAAAATAAAAGGATCAACAACCAAATCCTTTTGCCACGGACGACCGGCGGCGTCGCAGAGGGGACCCGCCGGGTGGACACGCGGCGAGCGGCAGACTCGCTGCACAATCACCGCGGGCCCGGATCGCCGGTGTGCTTGCGCCGAGGGCGACGATGGTGGCGCCTGACGGGTTCAGCGGCAGAGGCGCGGCGTGCTGAGACATCGGAGCCATCGCCCGTTGGTTGGACCGGCGTCGAGCCGCGCGATTGGGTGGTGAGGAGAGATCGAGCGCCGCCGGCGCTCACGCCGCGGACCGCGCGTCAGGCGGCCGCGTCTTCGGAGCCGCTGGCGCGGCCGAGCATCGCCTCGACGAACTCGTCGGGCTCGAACTCGCGGAGGTCTTCCGCGCGCTCGCCGATGCCGACGTACCGGACGGGCAGCCCGTGCTCGGCGCAGATGCCGAGGATGACGCCGCCCTTGGCGGTGCCGTCGAGCTTCGTCAGCACGATGCCGGTGATGGGCAGCGCCTCCTTGAAGAGCGCGGCCTGCTGCATGGCGTTCTGGCCGTTCGTCGCGTCGAGCACGAGCAGCGTCTCGTGAGGCGCGCCCTCGAGCGCCTTGTTCATGGTGCGCGCGACCCGGGACAGCTCCTCCATGAGGTTCGTCTTCGTGTGCAGCCTGCCGGCGGTGTCGGCGAGCACCACGTCGGCGCCGGTGTCCTTGGCCTTCTGGATCGCGTCGAAGATCACCGCGCCGGGGTTCGCGCCGTCCTTGCCGCGCACGACCTCGCAGCCGACGCGCTTGCCCCAGACGTTCAGCTGCTGCACCGCCGCCGCCCGGAACGTGTCGCCCGCCGCGAGCACCACCGTCCGGCCCTCGGCCTTGAGCTGCGTCGCGAGCTTGCCGATCGTGGTCGTCTTTCCCACGCCGTTCACGCCGACCACCATCACCACGGTGGGCTGCGCCTTCAGCGGCAGCCCGCCGCCGGCGCCGACGCGCAGGATCCGCTTCGCGTGCTCGCGCAGCGCGTCCCAGACCTTGTCGGTGTCGGCGAGCTCGTTCCTGCTGAGCGCCGACCGGATCTCGTCGAGGAGGAGCTCTGTCGTCTTCACGCCGACGTCCGAGGTGAGCAGCACCTCTTCGATCTGCTCGACGACGTTGGGATCGATCTCCTTCTTGCCGGCGAACAGCGCCTTCAGCCGGCCGAAGAACCCCTCGCTCTCCCGCACCTTCGTGAGGCCTTTGCGGAGCCCCTCGATGTCTCGCTTGCGCGCGGCCGGAGGCGCGGTCTCCCGCGCTGGCCTGGCGGCCGGCTTGACGGCCGGCGCCTCGATCGCGGGCGCGATGGGCGCCTCCGCGGCCGCGGTCGCCGCCGGCTCGATGGCGGGCGGCGGCGCGACGGGCGCCTCGACAGGGGCGGGCGCCGCCGCGGGCGGCTCCTCCTGCGGCGCGGGCTCCTTCGCCTTCGCCGGAGGAGCTTCCTCCGCCGGAGGCTTCTTCGGGGCACGCGGCTTCTCGGTCGGCTTGTCCGCCGGCTTCTCGGAGGGCTGCTTCGCCTTCTCCTGGAGCTTCTTCGGTTCGGGGGGCGCTGCGATCTCCGGTGGCGGCGCCTTCTTCGTGACGAAGTAGACGATCGCCGCCACCACGACGAGGCCGACGATAATTAGGGCGATTTCCACGTTGGCGTTCTCCGGCGAGGGAGCCGACTATATGGGACGCACCCCATACGTCAACGTGCGGTCGCGCGGGGGCGCGATCCGACCAGCGAAACGGCAGATCGGCGCGGCGACGGGGCCGGCGCTCCGCGGGCCCCGTGCGCCTGGCTCACGGGGCCAGCGGCGCGGCGCCCGGCTTGGGCTCCGACGCCCCGAGGTCCTGCTCGATCCGCTCGTCCACGGGATCGGGACCGAAGGCGGCGTGCTCGATCCGGCTCGCCCAGAGCTCGACCTCGCGCTGCTGAACCCTGCTCGCCACCCGGCGCACGTGCCCGGGCGTCGGCTCCGGCGGCCCCTCGAAGGGCGCCCCCTGGCGCCGCGCCCAGCGCACGAGGCGCTCGAGGACGGCGCGGCGCCGCGTGACCAGCGCGATGCCCAGCTTGCTCGGCGACGGGAGCGCCTGCTCATGGCTGCTGTGCATCGGCGCGCGGACCACGAGCCTCGCGTCGCTCCGGTACGGCGCCTCGATCGAGAACTCGCCGACGTCGTCCGTCTGCGCGCGGGCGATGACGCCGCTGCCGTCGAAGGCGGGGACGACGATCACGAGCTCGGCGCGCGCGATGGGCGTTCCGTCATGCGCGTCGGCGACGGCGCCACGCCAGCCGGTCGCGCCCTCGAGCGGTCCCATGACGCGCACGCCGGCGCGGCCGGGCGGCGCGACGGGCCGCTCGTCGCCCGCGCGCGTCGTTGCGGTGCGCTTCGGCGCCCGCCGCCAGCCGCCGAGCACCCAGCCCGCGATGGCGAGGACGGCGGCGCCGAGCGCGATCTGCCGCCACGCCCCTGGGCCGGCGACGGGCACGTCGATCGCGAGCTCCGCGCCGGGGATCCACCAAGGCGAGGCGGGCACGTAGCGGAGCGAGATCGGGACCGTCCCCGCTCGCTCGGCGGTGAACGCGGCGATCACCCGCGCCTTGCCGCCCGTCACGGTGGCCGCCCCGACGGGCTCGCCCGCGCGCAGCGCCTCGACCACGCCGCCCTCGACCGGGCCGCGGGACGAGCGCACCTCGACGTCGATCGGCACGCCGTCCTCCGCGCGCGCCGGCTCGACAGGATGCGACAGATCGAGCGTGACCTGCGCGTACCGGACGACGCTCTGGCTGACGCTCGCCTTCGCCAGCGTGGCGGTGCCATCGAAGCGCGCGCGCAGCACGCCCTGGCCGGCGCCGTCGAGGCGCTCGGTCGGGAGCTCGAAGCGCGCGCGGCCGTCGCCGCCGGTCGGAGCCTCCGCGAGCCGCGCGCCGCGCTCGTCCTCGAGCACGACCGGGAGGCGCTCGCGCTCGAACGGCGCGCCGCTCCCGACGCCGCGCGCGCCGCTGCGATCGAGCCGGAGCGCCACGGTGACGTTCACCGTCGGGCGATCGAGATCGACCGCGTCGACCGGCGGATCGAACCGGAGGATCACCGGCGCGAGCGGGGCCGCGCGCGCCTCGAGCGGGATCTTCGCCTCGACCGCGTCGTAGAGCTTTCCCCCTGCGAACCGGATGCGCAGCGTCGCGTCCGCGAGCGGCGCGCGCCCGCGGAGGCAGAACCCGCCGCGCTCGTCTGTCGCGATCACGTAGCCGCCTTGCGAGGGGCGGGGCTCGCGTGCGCGCGCCGCGCCGTCGGCCGCGCACCCGAAGGCCGCCGGCAGGACCGCGGGGGCGCCGGCGCTCGTGAGGGCATCGAGGGAGAGCGGCGCCTCCGCGATCGCGCTCCGCGCGTCGTCGACCACGCTTCCGCGCACGACGAACCCGTCGGGCTCGGTCCATGCGACCGCCTCGATCTGCGCGCTTCCGCGCACATGGATGCGGAGCGGCGCACCTTGCGTCTGCGCGTGCGCCGCGGGCGCCGCCGCGAGCGCCGTGGCCGCGAGGAGCGCCCACGGCAGGCATCGTCTCAGTCCGCGCATCTCCCGAACGCCTCCGGCGAGCTCCTCGTCATGGTCACGCATTATCGGTCACGCCGGCGCGGCACGGGCAAGAGGAAGCCGATCCGAAGTCGTGCCGAGCTCGCGCTCGCCCGGCGGGCATCGTGTGCGTGTCGCGAGCGAGCGAGCAAGCGGCGAGTGCGGACGTAAGCGGACGTGAGCGGACGTGCACGCGAGCTCGCGGCAGCGCGTCGGGTCGATGACGGCAGCGGTGGGTAGATAAGCGGATGGTGAAGCCGTGTTCGCCGTGAGCCCAACATGGTTCACGGGTTGAAGCGCCGCGAGCAGGCCGCGTCAAACCGTCCAGTCTGGTCGCAGCGAGGAGCGAGCGAATGCAAGGCAAAAGTGCGAGCGTGTGCGCACCAATTTTCGGGTGTAGACCCGCTGATCCGATCGCCACGGCGGCGATGCGCTCGTGTATCGTCGGACGTGGAATGCGTCGGCCCTTTTCAGTGCTCGTGTTGCTGGTTGTGACGCTTGTACTCTCGCTGATACCCACGAGGCTCTACGCGGATCAGCGCACGAGCTACCTCGCCGACCAGCTCAGGACCAACGAGGACTATCGCGTCCGCACGCAGGCGGCGCTCGCGCTCGGCGCGTCGGGAGACGACGCCGCCACGAGGCCGCTCTGCGACGCGCTCACGGACGGCAACGCGTCCGTCAAGGTCGCGGCGGCAGCGGCGCTCGGCAAGCTCGGTAAGCCCGCGGGGCTCGCGTGCCTGGAGCGCGCCGAGGGCCGCGAGCAGACGCCGGCCGTCAAGTCGCAGATGCAGAAGTCGATCGCCGCGCTGTCCGCTGGCGGCGGCGGCGGCGGGAGCGGCTCGGCGGCGCCGCCGCCTCCGGGCGCGGACACGAAGTACTACGTGGCCATCGAGATCACGAACAAGAGCGGCCGCCCTGAGTCCGAGATCGAGCCGCTCGTGCGCGCCGCGATACAGTCGAAGATCCTCGCGAAGGCCGGCTACGCGGTCGCCCCCAAGGGCGAGACGGTGGCGCAAGGCAAGAAGATTCTGAACGGCAAGAAGCTGAAGGGCTTCTATCTCCTCGCCACGGTCGAGCCCGCCGTGTACCAGGGCGGCAACCTCACCCAGGTGGTCCGCGTCAGCATGTGGACCTATCCGTCCAAGTCGCTCCAGGGTGAGTTCGCGCCGAAGCTCACGCAGAGCGGCACCCCGAAGAAAGACGTCCAGAGCGAGAACATCCTGATGAAGATGTGCGTCGAGAACGCGGTCGAGACCTTCCACAAGGTCGTCGCCTCGCTGTGACGCACCTTCGCTGCTCGATATTGGCTTTTCCAGTGCCTCACGACCCTTGTCATCTCCAGCCAGCTTCGAGGATCCCATGAGCGACGCTTCCAGCACGGCCCCGCAGACCTCCGCGCCGGAGGTCAGAGCGCGCTACCAGCGGAGCGCGCGGAACTACCTGCTCGACCAGAACTTCCAGCTGAAATACACGGGGTTCCTCGTGGGGATCAGCCTTGCGCTCTCCGTGGCGCTCGGGATCCTCCTCTGGAACGCGAGCTCGAAGATCATCGAGCAGAGCCGCAGCGCCGTGCAGCAGGGTCAGGAGACCGTCCGTCAGGGTCAGGAGACCGTCAAGCGCGGCCAGGAGGTGCTCGTCCAGAGCCGTCGGGTCAGCGAGGTCGTCGCGATGAACATCGCGAAGGAGTACAAGGACGACCCCGAGCTCGCGAAGACGTTCGGCGAGGCGGCGCAGCTCGACGAGAGCAAGCTCAAGGACGAGCAGTCGCGGCTCGAGCGCGACGCGGCCACGCTGCAGCAGCGGGCGGAGGCGCTCGAGCGGCAGGCCGCCGACGTCGCGAACAACCAGCAGATGCTGCTCCGCCTCATCGTCGCGCTTCTGTCGTTGCTCGTCCTCGGCGTCGGCGTCGCGGGCATCGTCTTCACGCACAAGATCGCCGGGCCGATCTTCAAGATGAAGCGGCTGCTCCGTCAGGTCGGCGAGGGCAAGCTGATCGTGCGCGAGAAGCTCCGGAAGGGCGACGAGCTCCAGCACTTCTTCGAGGCGTTCGAGAAGATGGTCGAGGACCTGAGGGCGCGCCAGCAGGGCAAGATCGCCAAGATGGATGCGATCCTCGAGAAGCTCGAGGCGGGGGCGCACGCCCAGAAGGGGACGATGGAGATCGACCCCGAGGGCCTCTCCCAGCTGAAGCGACTCCGCAGCGAGATGCAGGAGCAGCTCGACGCGTGATCGCGCCCGCGCGCGGTCGAACGATGCACGCGCCATCCGAATCCAGCGCGAAATCAAGCTAAAAATAGGAAGAGTTCAGGCCGCGCTAAAAGGCGGCCTTGACGATCTCGACCGTCGCTTCTCCGCTTGGGAGGAACGTCACGGACGCGGCGTCGAAGCGCATCCGCTCCACGCCCCGCACGCGCGAGAACGTGGCGCGCCAGAGCCGCTCGCCCGCTCGCCGCACGCGGGCGCGCTTGCTCGCGTCGATGCTGTCGAGGGCGCGGACGTAGGAGCCGGCGCCGCGCGTCCGCACCTCGATGATCACGATGACGGGGCCGTCGCGCGCGACCACGTCGATCTCCAGCCGCCCGACCCGCGCGTTGCGCGCGACGATCTCCACGCCTTGCGCGGCGAGGTGAGCGACCACCGCGTCCTCCGCGCGCGCGCCGAGCGCTCGCCGCGCGTCGGCCGCCGGAGCGCCAGCGCGCCCGATCGCGGTCCGGCTCGTCGCCGAAGCCGCCGGCGCGCTGCGCGTGGCGGTGCGCCCGGGCGGACGGCCGTCGTGTGAGCCCGAATCATCGCTGGGAGGGAGGGAGAGGGAGGTGCCGGCCAGATCGGCCGTCGTCGGGCGAGGGCTTCGCGAACCGCGACGACCGGTCACCCGACGCCTAGAAGCCTTCGCACTGGTCCGAGTTGGCGCGGCCCTGCACGTCGCCGCAGGCCCCCTCGTTCTCGAACCCCGTGTTCTGCTTGATGCAGTACTTGCCGGTGATGTTCGGGTCCCCGAGGCCGACGTTCGGCCGGATCTCCGAGCAGGTGAAGCCCTGCGGGCACTCGCAGAAGTTGAAGTTCGGGTCGTCCGGCTCGCCGTCGGCCACGCCGCACCGGCAGGAGCAGTACACCGCCTGCTGCGCGTTCCGGTTCGAGTTGGCGGCGCACTGGCCGCACACGGGCGACGCGACCTGGTCGTCGGTCCCCGGCACGCAGCAGGCTTTGCCCTCGTTCTCTGCCGCCGACTTGGTCGGGTCCTGGCAGCCGGTGAAGCCGTCGCGGCAGAGGTAGAGCTTGCAGACGCCCTCCTGGCACATCCAGCCGCTGCCGGGGCAGTCCGCGTCGCCGCCGCAGCGACAGAAGGCGCCCGCGGGGTCGCACATGCCGCTGAGGCACTGGCTCTTGCCGCCGTCCGGCCTCGACGGTTCGCAGTCGGGCGCGTAGGTCCCCGACTCCTCGCAGGTTGTGCACCCGGCCTGCCCGGGGATACACGTCGCGGGCGCCTCCTGGCCGAGCGGGCAGCTCACGCGCCCCTGGAAGTGGTTCACCAGGCAGATCCGCGTCTGGCACTGGAAGGATCGCGATTCGATGTTCTCTTCCGTCACCTTGAAGCCAGCGAACTGCGAATCGTACTCGTCTTCGGGCAGACACGGGTCGCCGACGCCGCCGCTCTCGCACGCGGAGGGCAGGCTCGCCATTGCGACGACGCTGAGCAGGCCGAGCAGGCCGGACAGAATGGAACGGGTCATCAGAACGTGCTCCTTCGGCGGCGGTGCGCGCCACCGCTTCGGCAGAGGCGCGCGGACGGGAGGCAAGAAAACGCTCAAGTCGAGGTGCTCAAAGGCACAACGTCAGCGGTTGGACCCTAGACGAAGCGCGCCTCGAGCGTCAACAGCCGGATGGGGCGCGCCCGTCCACGTCGCCGAGGTGGGCGGGCGCCGCCGGTGCGAGGCGTTCGACCCTGCGCGCGCTGGTCCCTTGGCAGCGGACGGTCAGGCTGCCGCCTGGGCGGCAATAGTGCGGCGACGGCGCGGCCACGGCGCGACGATCGCATTTAAGGAAGCGAGCGCGCCTCCGTTCGATAATTCCACCGTCGACTCCTACGCAGTGCGCAACCCCAAGGTCGGCCCGGCGCCCGGTGTCTCAGGACGGGAATGCAAGAGGGGGCCCCTCGCCCGGCATCGCTTGACAAGCTGCGCGCCACAATCCTACCATCCCCCGCCACACGCAAGTATCCGTTGATTCTCATTGAACTTTTTGGTTCCTGACCGAGCTGCCTCGGGGGTCTACGGCGCGCGTTCTCCGTGTGTGGAGCCGCGAACGGGGCGAAGGGGCCACGATCTTTACGTCGCCGAAAGCGAGGAACGACGATGCGGAACCGGGTGGCGAGTATCTGCCTTGTAGCTTCTGCCCTGTTGCTATCCCCCGCCGTGGGGCATGCGCAGCCCGGCAAAGGTAAGCCCGTCGCGGCTGAAAAGGCGGACGCCAAGGGCGACAAGAAGCCCAGCAAAGAGGTCAGCGCCGACGAGGATGCGGGCCCCGTGACCGCGGGGCAGATGACGGAGGAGGCGGCGCAGGGCAAGCGGCTCTTCGACAGCGAGCGGTGGAGCGACGCCGCGCGGCAGCTGAAGCGCGTCGTCGACGGCGACACCGGCGATGACGATGGCAACAAGCAGATCGCCCAGTACCACCTCGCGATCGCGCTCTACCGCATGCAGTTCTACCAGGCGAGCTACGCGATCTTCTCGCAGATCGCCGACAAGCCGAACCACCTCAAGTTCAACGAGACGCTGCTCTGGCTGTCCAAGCTCGCGACGCAGCTCCCGGAGCCGGCGGACATCATCGAGCGCGTCGGCAAGTACAAGACCGAGCAGATCGCGCGGTTCAACAACCCCCAGCAGCGCGACCTCTACTGGCAGCTCAACTACCTGCTCGGCCGCTACAAGTACCGGAACCGGAACTACGAGGAGGCCATCAGCCTCTTCGCCAAGGTCGACCCGAACAGCAAGTACTACGTCCAGGCCCAGTTCTTCAGCGGCATCTCGTACGTGCAGCTGCGCAAGTCGGTGCCGGCTGTCAAGTCGTTCCAGCGCATCGTCCAGGCGATCGACGAGGGCGTCGAGGGCCTCGAGGACGAGGCGCGCATGCGCGACCTCGCGTTCCTCTCGATGGCGCGCACCTACTACTCGGCCTCCGTCCGCCTCGACGACAACAACGTTCCGACGATCGACGCCGCGAAGCTCTCGGCCGCCGTCAAGTACTGGAACCGCGTCGACGTCGCGAGCGAGTACTGGCTGGACAGCCTCTTCGAGCAGTCCTGGGCGTACTTCATGGCCGGGCTGTACCCGCAGGCGCTCGGCAACATCCACACGATCGAGTCGCCCTACTTCCCGAACTCGTTCTATCCCGAGGCCGACATCCTGAAGGCCGTCGTCTCGTTCACGATCTGCCAGTACGGCGACGCGACCACGATCGTCGCGAAGATGAAGAAGAAGTACGAGCCGATCAAGAAGGACCTCGAGTCGATCCTCACGCGGTACCAGGGGGAGGGGAACGAGGAGCGCTTCTTCCAGTTCCTGAAGGACGTGGGCGCCGGCAAGGGCGACATCCCGCCGAGGGTCCGGCCGATCGTCGAGAACGCGCTCTCCGACCGCCAGCTCCGCCGCAACATGGAGTACGTGCGCATCCTCGATGAGGAGGCGGACCGGTTCAAGAAGGCGCCCGCCAACTTCCGCAACTCTCCGGTCGGCAGCGACGTGACCGACGCGCTCGAGTTCGCGAGGAGCCTCGCGATCCGGAACGCCGGCACGCTCGGCCGGGAGCGCTACCAGCGCAACCTCGACGAGCTCAACGAGCACCTCCGCGACTCGTCGAAGATCCTCATCGACATCACCGCGGCCGAGAGGAACAAGCTCGATCAGCAGGTCGTCAGCGGCCAGCTGTCGAAGGAGGACGCGCTCACGTACGGCGTCGTCAAGCCCGACGACGAGCACGTGCTCTGGCCGTTCGACGGCGAGTACTGGCGCGACGAGCTCGGCTTCTACCGGCAGGTCGTGACGTCGAAGTGCAGCAAGTGAGCGATTTCATCATGGTTGGCCCCGCGGCCAGAGGTCGCGGGGCAGGCAGCGCTTCCTCACGGGGGTCCGTGGCGGAGGGACGGAGATGGAGATGAAGCAGTCGAAGTTCGGTGTACTGCATGCGCTCCGCGCGGCGGCGGGTACGTTGGCCGTGGCGGCGTGCGCGGTCACAACGAGCCCCGCGTCGGCGGCCGACGCGTGCATCACGCAGCCGGCGAAGGATGCGATCGCCGCCTGTCCGGGCGGCAAGCTCCAGGTGTCGGCGGGCAAGAAGCCGCAGGTTAGCTTCAAGTCAGCCCCGCAGGGGATCCAGCTGAAGAAGCGCGAGGACTTGACGAAGCCGGCCAATCCGACCGCTTCACAGGCCTCGGCGCAGCGCGACGAGCGGCGCAATCGCCTCGCCCCGAAGGTGAGGAGCCTGCTCGTGACGGAGATCCAGGGGCTCGAGGGCCTGTACTCCTCGACGCCCAAGAACGCGCCGGACCGGCCGAAGCTGATGCGGCGCCTCGCCGAGGGCTACGTCGAGCTCGAGTCGGCGGCGTTCCGCGACAAGACCGAGGGGCAGATCAAGGCGGACGAGGCCAAGCGGAAGAACCCGAAGGCGGTCGCCGGGATCCGAGCCGAGATCGCCAAGGCCGACAAGATCCTCGTCCTCGCGCGCAAGCAGGCGATCAAGTACTACACGGACCTGAAGACGCAGTATCCGAAGTACTGCCAGAGCACCAACGCGGCCGACCCCGCGAAGAGCACGGGCTGCACGGACGAGGTCCTCTACTACCTCGCCTATGAGTACGAGCAGGCCCAGCAGCTCGAGGACGCTCGCAAGGTCTACTTCGAGCTCATCAAGAACTGGCCGAACTCGAAGTACATCCCGAACGCGTACCTCGCCTTCGGTGAGCTCTTCTTCAACGAGGCGCAGGGCGACCCGTCCAAGTGGGACCTGGCGGAGCAGTCGTACGTCAAGGTCACCCAGTACCCGCCGCCCGAGAACAAGGTCTGGGGCTACGCCCACTACAAGCTCGGGTACGTCTACTGGAACAAGGGCGACTTCGCCCGCGCCATCAGCGAGTTCAAGAAGACGATCGAGTACGGGCAGCAGTTCCAGCAGATGCCGAACGCTGCGCAGCTCGCCGTCTCTGCGCGGCGCGACATCATCCCCGTCTACGCGCTCGCGGGCGACCCGCGCAAGTCGCACGACTTCCTCCGTCCGCTCAGCGGCGACGCGGGCGGCAGCTCCGAGAAGACGTTCAAGATGATGGACGACCTCGGGCAGAACTACCTCGACACCGGTCACTACAAGGAGGGCATCGAGCTCTACACCGACCTGATGACCCGCGATCGGGGCCCGAGGTACTGCGTCTACCAGGGGCACATCGCGGAGGCGACGCTCGCCATGAAGTCTGGCAACAAGGACCAGATCATCGGCGAGCTCGGGCGCCAGCTCGACGTCCACAACAAGTTCCAGGGCGAGGGGCACCCGGCGGACGCCAAGCTGAAGTGCTCGAACATCACCGCCGGTCTGCTGACCGAGACGGCGATGGCCTGGCACCTCGAGGCGGTGGGCTCGGGCGGCGTGCGCGGCACCGGCGACAAGAAGACGATGCAGCTCGCCGCGCAGCTCTACGACAAGGTCGTCAACAACTTCAAGCAGGAGCAGTTCGCCAAGTTCGAGTTCCCCCGCATCCTGAAGGAGGACTGGCCGAACATCTTCAAGATCAAGTACGCGATGGCCGACCTTCTGTACTTCCAGAAGGACTGGGCCAAGTGCGGTCCCGCGTTCGACTCGGTCGTGGCCGAGGATCCGAACGGCCCGCAGGCGGCTGAGGCCGCGTACGCCTCGGTGCTCTGCTACCAGAACATCTACACCGAGACCCACAAGGACGGCTCCGACAAGAAGGGGTCCGGCAACCTCCCCGACGGGGGGACGGGCAAGAAGGGCGACAAGAAGGCGGAGAAGGCGAAGTTCCAGCCGAAGGACTTCAGTGACAGCCAGAAGGGCATGATCACCGCCTTCAACCGGTACGTCTGCTACATCAAGCCCGCGGCCAACGACAAGGAGGCCCAGGAGCAGTACGTCGAGGTGAAGTACGCGCGCGGCCGCACGTACTTCGAGGCGCAGCACTGGGAGGAGGCCGCGCTCGCGTTCCGCGACGTGGCGCTGAACCATGCCGACAAGGAGGTCGGCATCTACGCGTCTCAGCTCTACCTCGAGTCGCTCAACGTCCTCGGCGCGAACATGGACCCGCCGCGTCCGTCTTGCTACGACGACATGGCCGCGGACGTGCCCAAGTTCATCGATCTCTACTGCAAGGGCGGCAAGGAGAAGGAGAACGCCGAGCAGTGCGGCATCCTGATCCGCATCCAGCGCGACATCGAGCGCCTGCGCGCGCAGAAGCTCGTCGAGGCTGCTGACGCGGCCGGTGGCGTCGAGGCCCTCAAGAACTATGAGAAGGCCGCCGTCGCTTACATGGACATGTGGAAGAAGTACGGCGAGGCCGCTTGCGAGGCGAAGCAGCCCGCGTGCGAGAAGAGCGAGGAGGTCCTCTACAACGCCGCGAAGGCGTTCCAGGCCGCCCGCCTCATCGCCAAGTCGATCTCGGCCCGCAAGATCCTGCTCGACCCGCGGTACAACCTCCACAACACCGAGCTGGCGAAGACGTCGATCTACGAGATCGGCGGCAACTACCAGGCGATCGCGGTCTATGACGAGGCGGCGAACTGGTACGAGCGCTACGCCCGCGAGAACCCGAAGGGGGAGAAGGCCGCGGAGGCGCTCCAGGACGCGGTCGTGCTGCGGCTCGGCCTCGGTCAGGAGGACCAGGCGATCAAGGACGCCGACCTCTTCAACAAGAACTACGGCAAGGCGAAGCCGGCGCAGACCGCGCAGATCGCGTTCGCGATCGGCGCGCACTACATCGACCGTGAGGACTGGGATCAGGCGCGCCGGCGGCTGTCGACGGCGATGCCGCAGATCGATCGCAACGCGACGTTCGACGTCCAGGTGCAGGCGCACGCGATGTACGCGCGCGTCCTGCTGCAGACGAAGAGCGTGACCCCGGCGAACGGCGAGTACAACAAGGTCCGCGGCTACTGGAAGGACCCTGCGGCCGCGCTCAAGAAGCTCGACGCGATCGGCGGCGAGGAGCCGGAGAAGCTGCGTCGGCTCGGCAAGGTGCTGACCGCGGTCGGCGAGGCCTACTTCCACTTCGCCGAGCAGAAGCGGAAGGACGTCGATAAGATCAAGTTCCCCGAGTACAAGGGCTCCGGGAACCGCGAGGACGTCCTCAAGCACATCAACACCAAGGTCGCCGACTGGGTGAAGAAGAAGCGCCCGGCGATCGAGGCGGCCGACGTCGAGTACCAGAAGATCCTCAAGCTGGAGCCGACGCCTCCGCCGAAGTGGGTCATCGCGGCCGGCGCGCGCGTCGGTCAGATGTGGGGCAAGTTCGTCGCCGAGTTCCGGGCCGCGCCCATCCCGAAGGAATGGAAGGGGCACGGCATGGTCCCGGGCACCGACGTCTCGTACGACGAGATCCGGGGTGAGTACTACTCGCGCCTCGACGAGGCGAGCGAGCCGCAGAAGCAGATGGCGAAGGGCGCGTTCAAGACCTGCCTCGACCTGTCCGTGAAGTACCAGTACTTCGACGACTACTCGCGTACCTGCGAGGTGTGGCTGTCGAAGAACTACGGCGCCGAGTACCATCTCATCGACGAATTCCGTGGCTCCCCGTCGCGGGTCAACTCCGGCATGAGCGAACGCCCTGCGCCGCTGAACCTCGACGGGACCGCCTTCCGAGAAGCGCTGACCGCGACCGACAAGCCGGCTGCGAGCAAGGACAAGGAAGAGGGCGAGGACAAGAAGGCGGGCGAGGACAAGAAGGCGGCGCCGGCGGCGGCTGGCGCGTCCAAGGAAGGCTCGGCGCTCGATCGGGCCACGACCCGACCCAGGAAGTGATGGAGCGAAACATGAGAAGCATCACCTCATTGGCAGCGGTTGCGGTGCTCCTTCTGGCTGCGACGGGTTGTGGCGGCGGCACCACCGGCGGCACGGCTCACGGGGCGAAGGACCCGACGACGGGCAAGGCGATCACGGACAGCAAGGGTCAGGCCGTGTCGGTCGAGGCGGCCAACAAGTTCAAGACCGCCATGGACACGATGGTCCAGCACGACAAGGCTGGGGACTGGTCTGAGGCGACTTGCAGCTCGACGGCCCAGCTGTTCCTGGACGCGGCGGACGAGCAAGGGGACACGACGTTCGCCGAGGCCATCTACAACGCGGGGCTCGCGTACCAGCGTTGCAAGAAGGACTCGGAGGCGAAGAAGTACTTCACGCAAGCGCTTCAGAAGAACCCGAAGTTCCACCCCGCGCGGGTCCAGGTGGCGCTCTACAACCTGGCGGAGTCGGGCGAGAGGAACCTCGACGCGGCGATCAGCGAGATGCGCCAGGCCGCCGTCGTGGATGCTCAGTACAAGAACGTCGAGGCGCTCGTGCACCTCGCGCTCCTGTACATGAAGCGCGGCAACCAGGTCGCGGACAACGATGGCCCCAACGACTTCCAGCGCGCGAAGCGGTACATCCAGAGCGCGCTGGCCGTCGATGATGCCTTCATGCCCGCGTTCAACCAGCTCGCGATCTACTACCTGGAGACGGCGAAGCAGAAGGCGGGCAGGAAGACCGGCAAGGCGGTCGCGACCAACGTCAGCAAGCAGAAGAAGGTCGACACCCAGGCGCTGGAGCTCGCGGCGCTTGTCTGCTCCCAGGCCATCCGCAAGAACCCCAACTACGCGCCGATCCACAACACCGCGGGGATGATCCAGGTCGAGCTCGCGAACCTGAACGGCGCCGTGCAGGAGTTCAACCTCGCGAGGAGGCTCGATCCGACCTTCTACGAGGCGCAGATGAACTACGCGGCGGTGAACCTCCAGTTCCGCGGGTTCCAGCAGGCGGACGAGGCGTACCGCGCGGCCCTGAAGATGCGTCCGAACGACTACGACGCTCATCTGGGCCTCGCGCTCGCCCTACGCGGTCAGATCGATGACGCGAACTTCGACAGCATGGTGGCCGCCGCCAGCGCTGAGCTCGAAGCCGCCAAGAAGGTCGCCCCCGAGCGCGCCGAGACCTACTACAACGAGGCGATCCTGACCCAGGAGTACAAGGCGAAGTCGGGCGGCAAGGGGGCCGAGGGCGCCCTCATGTCGGCGAAGGGGCTGTTCGGTCAGTTCATCCAGAAGGCGGGCGCGAGCGCCGAGTTCGCCGACGCGGTGAAGCGGTCGAAGGAGCGTATGAGCGAGATCGACCAGATCATCGCCTTCAACAAGCAGACCGAGGCCGAGCGGAAGGCGGCCGAGGCCGACATGAAGACGAAGGAAGCCGAGCAGGAGGCAGCTGCCGGGAGCGAGGGCGAAGGGGGCGAAGCGACGACCCCGGCCCCGGCTCCTGCCCAGTAGCGGAGCCTCGTCCGGCGCGCAGTGAGCAAGGGATACGGTAGTATTCCGGGCGAGCTCGACGGGCGGGTCGGACCGCGTGGCGGTGCGACAGACAACGGCACCTGGAGCCCTCTTCTCTCGCTGCACGAAGCTGCATCAAGGAGAAGGGGGCTTCCTTTTTTCGTCGTCGTCGCAGCTCTCTGGGAACCTTGGGTGGAATCGGTTGTCGAGGCGTGTGTGGGTCGTGCTCTCCGACGCCTCGATAGCATGCGAAGCTGGTTGACCGGCCGCCGCGTAAGGCGGTACAATGGCACTGTAACCGCGTCGGAACATTGTGAGGAGGCTGGAATGAGAGGGTTGACCCGATTGGGTGCGGGAGTCGTGGCTGCCGTTCTTGCGAGCGTGGTCGCCTCATCGGCGTTCGCGCAGGGAGCGGCTCCTGGCGGTGGGAAGAAGGACGAGGGGTACGGGTACGAGTTCTCGGACGATCCGCTGAATGCCGGCGGGTTCGGCCCCAACGACGCCACCATCCGCGTGCGGCCCGGCCCTGTCCGGACGACGCTGATCAGGCCCCGCACCTCGTTCGTTCCGGAGATGCTCAAGTCGGTCGAGAACCTCTGATGTGACGGGCAGGTTTGGCACCTGCCCTATCGATTTACCCCCCGGTGCTGGGGGCGTGCGCCGCGCGGCGCATAGGGAAGGCTGGCGGAGATGGAAGGCAAGCAAAGGGTCGCTCTCACATTTGCGCTCTACCAAAACGAGGCGCTCGTCCGCCGGGAGACGATCACCCAGGATATCGTCAAGGTAGGCAAGGACGCGAAGAGCCATCTGCGTGTCGATGACGAGCTTGCCTCGCGCATGCACGCGGTCATCGAGGTCGCCTCCCCGCAGGACATCACGCTCATCGATCTCGGCAACGAGCCGGGCACGATGGTGAACGGGGCGCGCGTCAACAAGTGCAAGATCAGCCCAGGCGATCAGCTCCAGATCGGCGGCACGAAGATCATGCTGGAGCGCGCGGAGCCGGTGGCGGTCGCCGCGGCCGCGGGCCCTGCGAAGCCGGTCCCCGCCAACCCGTTTGCGGCGGCGCCTGGTGGGAGCCCGTTCGGCGCTGCGGCGCCCGGGAATCCGTTCGCGGCCGCGCCGCCTGGGAACCCGTTCGCCGCGGCCTCCGCGGGCGGCGCGGACCCGTTCTCCTACAACAACCCGTTCGCGCAGTCGGCGCCGGCCGTCGACGAGGTGCCCCCGGACGCGCCCGAGGGCTCCTACACGTACACGCTCGTGAAGAACGGGCCGGACGTGCCGAGCGACGAAACCGAGGTCCCGGCGGCCTCGGTCGAGGTCATGATTCTGTGGGATGCCGCGGTGCTCCACGTCGAGCACCTCACGCCGCCGCGCTCCTTCTACGTGGGTGAGGAGGCGGGGAAGAACTTCAAGTGCGACTACTTCATCCCCTCGGAGAAGCTCGGCACGACGCGGGCGCCCATCATCCTCGCGGATCGCTCAGGCTCGGTCTCCGTGGTGCTCCTGCCCCGCGCGACCGGCACCATCGAGATCCCGGGCAGGCCGAAGATGACGGTGCAGCAGGCGATCGATCAGGGCCTCACGCAGCCGTGTTCCGAGCTCTCTGGCGCCTACCAGATGGCGCTTCCGTCGGGCGGGAAGGCGAAGGTCGAGCTCGACGGCATCGTCTTCCAGGTGTCCGCCGTGAACGCAGGCAAGGTCGTGGCCGGCCACCTCCAGCTGGACACGCAGAGCCTGCTGTACACGGGCCTCTCGATGGCGGTTCATCTCGGGCTGCTCGCGGCGATGGCCTTCTTCATGCCGCCCCTCGGCGATACCGGCGAGGACGGGATCTCCGCTGATCAGCAGTTCCTCATCCAGCAGTACCTCGCGGCGGCCGCCGAGAAGGAGATGGAGGAGAAGGAGACCGAGCAGGTCGCCGACAACGCGGCGGACAACAAGGAGGGGGGCACCGGTACCCGCGCCAAGGGTGAAGAGGGTTCGATGGGTAACCCGAACACCAAGGCCACCGGCAACCGCTACGGCGTCCAGGGGCCCGCCGACAACCCGGACCCGCACATCGCGCGCCAGGCCGCGCTCCGCGACGCCGCGGAGTTCGGCATGATCGGGCTGCTGAACGCCGGCGCTGGCGGCGATCCGAACGCGCCGACCGCGCCGTGGGGACGCGACGATTCGCTCGGGAACGATCCGCTGAGCGCCCGCGGCAACATGTGGGGCGATCAGATCGGCGACTCGTTCGGCGCCGGCGGCCTCGGCCTCTCCGGCATCGGCGAGGGCGGTGGCGGGCGCGGCGAGGGCATCGGCCTCGGCTCGATCGGCACCATCGGTCACGGCGCCGGCACCGGCACCGGCCAGGGCTTCGGCTCCGGCCATGGCCGACTCGGCGGGTCGCATCGCACCAAGCCGCCGCAGGTGCGCATGGGTGCGACCAGCGTGAGCGGCCGTCTGCCCCCCGAGGTCATCCAGCGTATCGTCCGCCAGAACTTCGGTCGATTCCGGCTCTGCTACGAGAACGGGCTCAGGAACAACCCGAATCTGCAGGGCCGTGTCGCGGTGCGCTTCGTCATCGGGCGTGACGGTGCGGTCTCCAACGTGGGTAACGGCGGTTCGGATCTGCCCGATAACGGCGTGGTTTCCTGCGTCGTTCGGGCGTTCTACGGCCTGTCGTTCCCGCAGCCCGAGGGCGGTATCGTCACCGTCGTCTACCCGATCATGCTCAGCCCCGGCGGCTGAGCCCGCCTCGCCGCTCGGTTCGAGCGAACGCCCCGCACGCGAAGTGCGGGGCGTTTTCCATTTCAGCGCTGGACGCGGCCGGCGCCGGGCGCGGCCAGCGGTCTGCGGCGAGCGCCGTGGGGTGGCCAGCTCGGCGTCCGCCGCGCGGGGAGGGCGGGGCCCTGCGTGAGGCGCTGCAGCGAGGCGCATGCGCGGGGTCTGAAGCCCTGGACTTCCGCGGTTGCCTCCGCCTATTCTCGCGTCGCCGCGCGAGGTTCAACGCGCGCCACCTCGGGACGCTTGTGACGGTGCCACACGGAGCGGGGCAGCCCGTCTCCTGGATTGCTGAAGGAGCGGCGCAGCCGGCTCCGGGATTGGGGACGGAGCGGGGCAGCCGACTCCGGGACGCTGGAAGGAGCGGCGCAGCCGTCTCCGGGACGCTGTGTGTGAAGGAGCGGCGCAGCCGACTCCGGGACGCTGTGAAGGAGCGGCGCAGCCGACTCCGGGACGTTGAAGAGGGGCGACGCGACGCCCAGGTCACTCAGAGGCCGGCGATGCCGGGGCCATTCGAAAGGTGAGCGAGATGAAGCTTGGGGCATTCTTGATGGTTGGCCTGGTCGCGGCGAGCGCGGCGGGCCTGGGCTGCAGCCGCCATCGCCAGGAGGCCGTCATCCTGGCGAATCAGGCCGACAAGGAGGTCGCCGTCAACCCCGACGGTGCGGCCAACAAGTACGAGCAGGCGACCAAGCTCGACCCGAACAACCACCGCATCTTCTTCAAGCTGGCGATGGCACACAAGAAGTCGGAGTCGTGGGACAAGGTCGCATCGACGCTGGCGCGCGCCACGCAGATCGCCCCGAAGTTCGCGAACTACTGGTTCGAACGAGGCTGGGCGCTCGAGCAGCAAGCGAAGAAGAAGACGATCTCGTACGAAGAGGCCAAAGAGCCCTACCAGAAGTGTATCGAGAACGACCCCAATTTCGCGGATTGCTACTCCCAGCTCGGGAACGTCTACCTCTGGACGGACGACGAGCAGAAGGCGCTCGAGAACCTCACCAAGGCGATCGAGCACAATCCGAACGAAATCCGCTACTACGCGGCGCTCGCCGACCTGTACACCCGTCTCGGGTACACGAAGGAGGCCGAGCAGGTGCTCAAGGAGGCGAAGTCGTTCGCGAAGCCGGGGGACAAGTACCTCTTCGGCGTCCACAGCTTGCTCGCGTCGGTCTACCAGGACCGCGGGTCCACGGCGGAGATGGTGTCCGAGCTCGAGGCCGCCAAGGCGGTGGCGCCCACGGATGGTCCCGAGTCGGTGCAGATTCTCTGGAGTCTCGGGAGCACCTACGCGACCCTGGATCCGCCGCGCAAGCAGGAGGCAATCCAGATGCTCAAGGGGTTCACCACGCGCGCCTGCAAAGGTTCGAAGGCGGCGAGCTTCAAGACCGAGTGCGAGACGGCGAACACGCTCGTCGCGCGGCTCGGCGGTCAATAGCCGTGATGCCGCGCGCGGCACGGGGCACCTAAGCGTTTCAATTCGTTCGAAGGTCGGGGCCGAGGGTCGATAATCAATGGATCTTGCGCAGCGTCTCAATCATCTCGAGTCGGTTCATGACTGGCAAGGGCTCGTCGAGGAGCTCGAGAAGGGGATTGCGGCCGAAGGGGACGCGACCCGGAAGGCGGCATATCACCTGAAGCTCGGGCGGCTGCTCGAGGAGAAGTTCCTTCAGGCCGTCAAGGCGCTGAAGCACTTCCAGGACGCCTACAAGCTGAATCCAGCGCTGTTAGAGGCGCTGGAGTCGGCTCGTTCCATCTACTGGGACCTCGGCAAGACCAACATGGTCCAGAAGCTCCTGGAGCTCGAGCTGAGGAACGCCCCCGAGGGGACCGCGGCCGCCGAGCTCCGCGTGGAGCTCGGCGACGTGCTCTGCGACGCGGGCGATTTCGAGCGCGCGACGGAGATGTACGCGAAGGGCCTCGCCGCGTCCGGCGGGACGAGCGAGGAGGCGCGGGCCTGCCTCTTCGACATGCAGGTCGATCAGTCGTCGTGGTCGGCGCGCATGGCGGAGCTGGTGGATGCGGCCGACGCGGCCGCGAGCACCGACGAGCGCAAGCGGCTGCTGCTCCGCGCGGCGCGGCTCGCGAAGCGCTTCGATCGCGGTCAGCTCGAGGACCTGCTCCGGAGGGCGTACGAAGCGGCGCCTTCCGACAAGCAGGCCGCGGCGATGTTCGAGGGGCTCCTCGTCGAGGCGGAGCGGAAGCAGGCGATCGTGGAGACGCAGCGCCGCATCCTCGATGCGCGCGCCGGCGTGGCCCGCGGCGAGGCGGCGTTCAAGTTCGGCGTCCGCTGGGCCACGCGGCACCAGGACGTCGAGATCGGCTCGAAGTTCCTCGAGGAGTCGCTCCGGCTCGATCCCTCGAACGAGGCTGCGTTCGCCTACCTGCGCGAGCTCTGGGGGACGAAGGAGGGCAACTGGGAGCGCGTCGCGTCGCTGGCGGAGAGCGCTGCCAACCAGAACGGCAGCTCCCCGTACATGATCGCGCAGGCGGGCGGCGTCGCATGGCGCCAGCTCGGCAACCTCATCCGGGCCAGGAGCTGGTTCGAGAAGCTCTCTGCGGTCGCCCCGACGCACCCGAGCGTGAGCGCGTTCGAGGCGCAGATCGGCGAGCGCCTCACGGCCGCGCCTGTCGCGCCGTCCGCGCCTCCGCCGGCTGCTGCCGCGCCCGTCGTCGTCGCGCCCGCGCCCGTCGTCGTCGCGCCCGCGCCCGTTGTCGTCGCGCCCGCGCCTGTTGTGGTCGCGCCGGCCGCGCCTGCGGACGCCACGCCGCTTCCCGCGAGCGCGCCTGCGCCCGTCAGCGCGCCAGCCCCGGTGAGCACGCCGGCCCCGCTCAGCGCGCCGGCCCCGGTGAGCGGCAGGGCGAGCGCGCCCGCGAGCGCTCCTGTGTCGACCTCGTCGGTGGACGAGCGCGACGCGAGGTCCTCGGTGGCCGACATCGAGCCGCCGCCCCCTGCGCGGGCTCCCGCCGAGAGCAGGCCTGCGGATTCGGAGGTCGGCCGGCGGCCGACAGCGCCGCCGCCTCCGGCCGCGGAGGCCGCGGGCCGCGTCGAAGAGCTCAAGGCCAAGGCCCAGAAGCAGGAGCAGGCCAAGCGGTACAACGAGTACGTCAAGACGCTGATCGAGATCGCCGAGGCGGTCTCGGATCCCGCCGAGAAGATCGACAACTACGCGAAGGCGGCGGAGCTCTACTCGGGCAAGTTCTCGAACGCGGCCGAGGCGGTGAAGTGCTACGAGTCGATCCTCGCGATCGACGGCGAGCACGCTCAGGCGATCGACTTCCTCCGCCAGAGCTACGAGAAGCGGCGCGACTGGGAGAAGCTCATCGGGCTGCTCCGCCGCGAGGCCGCGGCGCTCCCGGAGGGCGGCGAGCGCGCCGCGAAGTACCTCGAGATCGCGAAGCTCGCGTCGGAGCGGGTGAAGAAGGTCGACTTCTGCATCGAGCTCTGGGACGAGGTCCTCGCGAACGACCCGGAGAACCCCGAGGCGCTGAACGCGCTGGCCGGGCTCTACGAGAAGAACAAGGACTACCAGGCGTTCGCGAGGGTGCTGCAGAAGCAGGTCGACACGACCTTCGACAGCACCCAGAAGCTCGCGCTCCTCAGCAAGCTCGCGCAGCTCTACGGCGAGCGCCTCAAGGACGACGAGGCGGCCGTCAAGGCCTGGCAAGAGGTGATCGCGCTGAACCCCCAGGACCGCAAGGCCCAGGAGGCGCTCAAGAAGGCGTACCTCCAGCTGCAGCGCTGGGACGACCTCGAGGTGTTCTACGCCGAGAGCGGCAAGTGGGACGAGTTCATCCGCGTCCTCGAGTCGCAGGAGGCCAAGGAGACCGACGACGCGGCCAAGATCAGCCTGCTGGTCAAGATCGCCGAGCTCTGGATGGTCCAGAAGCAGAAGGCGGATCGCGCGGCGCGCGCCTACGAGAAGGTGCTCTCGATCGACGGCTCGCACCTCGCCGCGGCCGAGGCGCTCATCCCGATCTACACGCAGGCGAACAACCCGAAGGGGCTCGCCGGCGCCATCGAGGTGAAGCTCTCGCACGACCAGGACGACGTCTCCCGGCTCGACCTCTACCGGCAGGTCGCGGCGCTCTACGAGACGCGCCTCAAGGAGCCGCAGCGGGCGTTCGAGCGTTACCTCTCGGCCTTCCAGATCGCCCCGCAGGACGAGCAGTGCATCGATGACGTCGAGCGCGCCGCGCGCTCGACCGAGGGGTGGGACGCCCTGATCCAGGCCTACTCGTCGGCTATCTCGCGCGCGGAGAGCGAGGGGGACATCGCGCTCGGGGTCGATCTCCGGCTCCGGCTCGGGCGGGTGCTGCTCGACGAGGTGAAGCGCATCGACGAGGCGCTCTCGCAGTTCCGCGCGGTGTACGAGGCGGACGGCGAGAACCAGGCCGCGATCGGCGCGCTGGAGCGGCTCTACCGCGAGACGGGCCGGTTCGGCGAGCTGCTCGGCATCTACGAGAAGAAGCTCGGCATCGTCACCGAGCCGGAGGAGCGCAAGCAGATCCTCTATGCGATCGCGGAGCTCTACGAAGGGGAGCTGCGCGACGCGGCGCAGGCGATCGGGACGTACCGCCAGGTGCTCGACGACGAGCCGACGGACCCGCAGGCGCTCGCGGCGCTCGACAAGCTCTACCGCGAGCAGCAGGACTGGGAGTCCTACGTCGACGTGCTCCGCAAGCGGATCGACTCTCCGCTCGACGAGCAGGCGCTCATCGACCTCAAGTTCCGGCTCGGGAGCACCCTCGAGAAGCACCTGAACGATGCGGCTGGAGCGCTCGAGAACTACAAGGAAATCCTGATCCTCGATCCGGGCAACGACGCCGCGCGCCTCGCGCTCGAGGCGCTGCTCTCGAACGAGTCCCTGCGGGCCGAGGCGGCGGCCATCCTGCAGGAGATCTACGAGGGGCGCGGCGACTGGGAGAAGCTGATCCAGGCGCTCGAGATCCTCGCCGCGGCCGAGGGCGACACCGCGACGCGCGTGGCGCTGCTCCGGAAGGTGGCGCGGACGGCGGCCGAGAGCCTGAGCGACCTGGGCCGCGCGTTCGACGCGCAGTCGCGGGCGCTCAAGGACGACCCGTCGCACGCCGAGACGCGGGCGGAGCTCGAGTCGCTCGCCGCGCAGGCGGGCGCCTGGGACAAGCTCGACGTCATCTTCAGCGAGATCGCCGATTCGCTGAGCGACGCGCGGCTGAGCCGCGAGTACTGGATGCGCCTCGCGAGCATCCACGAGCGGCTCGGCAAGGTCGAGGAGGCGGCGAACGGCTACCTCCGCGTGCTCTCGATCGACCCCGCCGACTCGGAGGCGCTCGAGGCGATGGACGAGCTCTACCGGCGCACCGAGCGCTGGGGCGACCTCATCGGCGTCTACCGGCGCCGCATCGAGCTCGTGCACCAGCCGACCGAGCGCGAGGGCCTCTATGCCCAGATGGCCGAGGTCTACGAGCAGCGGCTCGGGCAGCCGGAGGAGGCGATCGCCGCGTACCGCGAGGTCCTCTCCATCGACAACACGAGCCTGGTGGCGCTGACGGCGCTCGACGGGCTCTTCAGCCGCCAGGGCATGTGGGAAGAGCTGGCGGACAACCTCGAGGCGCAGCTCGGCATCGCGGTCGAGGAGGAGGCGCAGATCCGGCTGATGCTCCGGCTCGCCGCGCTGCGGGAGTCGCGGATGCGGCTCGTCGACTCGGCGATCGACATCTACCGGCAGGTGCTCGAGCGCGAGCCGACCAACGTCGAGGCGCTCGGGGCGCTCGAGCGCCTCGGGAAGGTTGCCGAGCACGAGCTCGCGATCGCGGAGATCCTCGAGCCGCTGTACCGCCAGTCGGGCGACTTCCAGAAGCTCATCGGGGTGCACGAGGTGCAGGTGCGGCGCAGCGACGACGTGACCCGTCGCGTCGAGCTGCTCCACCAGATCGCCGTGCTCTACGAGGACGCGGGCAGCGACCTCAGCTCGGCCTTCGACACCTACGCGCGGGCGCTGAGCCAGGATCCGGCCTCGGAGTCGACGCAGGAGGGGCTCGACCGGCTCGCGCGCGCGACCGGTCGCTTCGCCGACCTGGCGCGCGTGTTCGAGACGCTGGCTGCGCAGCAGACGGACGCGGAGCTCGCGAGCTCGCTCTACACGATGAGCGCGCGGATCTACGAGGGAGACCTCGGCGACATGGACAGCGCCGTCGGGCACTACCGGCGCGTGCTCGAGATCGATCCGCGCAACCTGCACGCCGCCGAGTCGCTCGAGCGGCTGTTCAGGACCTCGGAGCGCTACAACGAGCTGTCGCAGATCCTCCAGCAGAAGGCGGACATCCTCGACGACCTGACCGAGAAGAAGCTCGCCCTCTTCCAGGCCGCGAGCCTCGAGGAGGAGGTGCTCGAGCGGCACGATCAGGCCATCGCCGTCTACGGCAAGGTGCTCGAGCTCGACGCCGAGGATCTGCGGGCGATCGACGCGCTGACGAAGCTCTACCTCAGCCTCTCACGCTGGCAGGAGCTCCTCTCGGTCTACGCGAAGAAGGCCGATCTCGTCCTCGACTCGAACGAGAAGAAGCGCATCTACTACCAGATCGGCGCGGTGTACGAGCGCGAGCTCGGCAACGTCGCGAGCGCGATCGACACGTACCAGCGCGTGCTCGAGATCGATCCGGACGATCTCCAGGCGCTCGGGCGGCTCGACGTGCTCTACCAGACGTCGCAGAACTGGCTCGAGCTGCTCAGCGTGCTCCAGCACGAGGCGGAGATCACCGCGGACCCGGCGGAGGGCATCAGCTACCAGTACCGGATCGCGGAGCTCTACGAGAAGCACCTCGACGACGTGTCCCGGGCGATCGAGCTCTACCGCGATCTCCTGCAGCAGATGCCCGATCACGAGCCGACGCTGCGGGCGCTCGAGCAGATCAAGGACGGCAGCCGCGAGCCGCTCGGCGCCGCGCTGGTGCTCGAGCCGATCTACGACGCGTCCGGCGAGTGGCAGAAGCTGATCAGCGTGCTCGAGGTCCGGGTCAAGGTGGCCGAGGACCCGTACGAGAAGGTGGATCTGCTCCACCGCATCGCGCGCCTGTCGGAGGAGATGCTGAGCGACCACGTCACCGCGTTCGAGACGTACGCGCGGGCGGTGACGTGCGACATCGGCAACGAGGAGTCGCTCTCGAACCTGGAGCGGCTCGCGATGATGGTGAACCGCTGGCCGCAGGTCGCCGCGCTGTACGACGCGGAGCTCGGCCGGCTCGGCGAGGAGCCGGCGCGCTTCGTGGAGCTCGGGCTGCGGCTCGCGCAGATCTTCGAGACGCAGCTCGACGACATCGACAGCGCCGTCGCGCGCTACCGGCGCGTGCTCGAGGTCGAGCCGGAGAACCAGACCGCGATCGCGTCGCTCGATCGCCTGTTCACCGCGACCGAGCGGTGGGGCGATCTCGTCACCATCCTGTCGCGCGAGTCGGAGATCGCGCAGTCGCCGGACGAGATCCTCGAGTTCAAGTACCGGCTCGGCGTGGTCTATCAAACGCGCCTCAACGACCTGCCCGCGGCCATCGGGGCGTACCGCGAGGTGCTCACGGCGGCGCCCGAGCACTCGCCGACGCTCGAGGCCCTCGAGGGGCTCTTCGCGGCCGGGATCAAGCAGATCGAGATCGGCGCCATCCTGGAGCCGCTCTACCAGGCGGCGGCGGAGTGGGAGAAGCTCGGCGGGGTGCTCGAGGCGGAGCTCACCCACCTCACCGAGGCGCAGGAGCGGCAGGCGATGTACTACCGGCTGGGGGAGCTCCAGGAGGAGCGCCTCATCTCGCCGGACGGGGCCCTCGCCGTCTTCATGCGGGCGTTGAAGGAGTACCCGGGCGACGAGAAGACGCTCGAGGAGGTCGAGCGGCTCGCCGGCTCGGTCGACGGCGGCTGGGAGATGCTCGCCAACGCGTACGCCGATGTGCTGGGCATCCACAGCGACAAGGACGTCCAGACCGGCATCGGCAAGCGGCTCGCGCGGGTCTTCGAGACCGACCTCAGCGACGTCGCCAAGGCCGAGGAGACGTACCGGTACGTGCTCGGCATCGAGCCGCTCGAGGCCGAGGCGCTCTCGAACCTCGATCGGATCTACACGCAGCTCGAGCAGTACCCGGAGCTCGCGAGCGTGCTCGAGCAGCGGGTGCGCGCGACCGAGGATCGCCCGGAGCTCGTCGACCTGTACCTCCGGCTCGGGCAGACGTACGAGGAGCGGCTCGGTCAGCTCGACGACGCCATCCGCGCGTTCCGGCGCATCTTCGACGAGCTCGAGACGACGAACGAGCAGGCGATCAGCGCCCTCGAGCGCATCTACACGGCCAAGGGCGCCTGGACCCAGCTCAAGGTCGTGCTGGAGCGGGAGCTCGAGAACGCGATGGGCGACAGCCAGGAGGCCGACATCCGCGCCAAGATGGCGCACCTGCTCGCCGATCGGCTGAACGACGTCCAGGGCGCGGTCGAGACCTGGAAGCGCGTCCTCGACCTCCGGGGCGAGGACCCGGAGGCGCTCGGGGCGCTGTCCAACCTCTATGAGCGGGTGGGGCAGTGGTCCGAGCTCTGCGACGTCCTCGAGCGGCATTACGACATCGCGATCGACGACGAGTCGCGCGTCGCGGTGCTGCTCCGCCGCGCCAAGCTGTTCCACGAGCAGCTCGGCCGCGACGACTCGTCGCTCGACGACTACCAGCGCGTCCTCGACATCGACTACGCGAACCTCGAGGCGCTCTACGCCATCGCGGCGATCTGGCGGCTGCGCAACGAGCCCGAGCAGATCGTGAGCTCGCTCCACCAGACGGTGGATCGGGCGCGGGACGTGCTGCCGGCCGAGAACGTGATCGCGCTGTACCGCGAGCTCGGGACGACCTACCAGCACGTCCTCGGGCAGGCGTACGACGCCATCGACGCCTGGAGGAAGCTGCTCGAGGTCGACCCGAAGGACTTCGAGGCGATGGCCGCCCTGGAGAACCTGCTCCGGGCCGAGGGGCGCTGGGTCGAGGTCATCGACGTGAAGATGGGCCGGGCCGCGGCCTACGAGTCGCCGGCGGACAAGGTGCGCGAGTACCTCGAGGTGGCGCAGATCTGGGAGCACCAGGTCGAGGAGAGGGACCGGGGCACGCTCGCGTACGAGAAGGTCCTGGAGCTCGAGCCGACGCACGACCAGGCCTTCGCGGCCCTCGAGCAGCTCCACGACGCGGCCCGGCGGAGCGAGCCGCTCATCGAGCTCTACCTCGCGCGGCTCGACTCGCGCGAGGAGGTCTCCGACAAGACCGACATCCTCCGCAAGGTGGCCCGGGTCTTCGAGGAGCAGCTCGAGGACAAGCCGCAGGCCTTCGACGCGCTGCTCACGGCGTTCGAGATGGACTTCTCCGACATGGACACGGTCCGCTACCTCGAGCGCATGGCGCAGGCGACGAACCGCTGGCCGGAGCTCGTGCAGACGGTGAACGGGTGGCTGCAGCAGCAGACGGCCCCGCTCCAGAAGATCACGCTCTGCCTGCGCCTCGCCAAGTGGTACGCGGAGGACCTCGGCCACCCCGAGTACGCCCAGCCGTACTACCAGCAGATCCTCGCGCACGACCCGAACAACGTCGCCGTGCTGCGCCAGATGGCGAACTTCTTCAAGAAGACCGGCCAGTGGCAGCAGCAGGGGCAGATGCTGACGAGCGCCCTCAACGTCGCGGTGACCGACGTCGATCGGAAAGAGGTCCTGACCGAGCTCGGCGAGGTCCTCGAGCGGCACATGGGCGAGGTCGAGCAGGGGCTCAGCTTCTACCGGCGCGCCCTCGACGTGGATCCGCTGCACCTCCCGGCCCTCGAGGCGCTGGAGCGGATCTACACGGATCGCGATCAGTCGAACGATCTCGTCGACGTCCTGCTCCGCAAGGCGCGGGCCGTGAACGAGTCCGACGTCGTCGCGGCCGTGAAGCTGCGCACCGCCGGCCTCTACGAGTCCAAGCTCGGGCTGATCGAGAAGGCCGGCGCGGTCTACCGCGAGGTGCTGGACATCGACGCCTCGAACCTCCTCGCGATGCGGGGGCTCGAGCGCGTCTACACGGCGACGCACCAGTGGCCCGATCTCGTGCGCGTCCTCGAGATGCAGCTCGACGTGGTCACCACGGAGCGCGAGCGCATCGACGTGCTGATGAAGATCGCGACCCTCCAGGAGGAGCAGTTCCTGAAGCCCGATCTGTCGGCCGCGCGCCTCGAGCAGGTGGTCGAGATCGACCCGAGCCACGAGCCCGCGCTCGAGGCCCTGGAGCGCTGCTATCGCCGGCTCCGCCAGTGGCACGATCTCATCAACACCTACGATCGCCACATCAACGCGGCGGAGGATCGGCAGAAGAAGATCGAGCTCTGGTCCCACACGGCCAAGGTCTACGCAGAGGAGATCGAGGACCTCGACCGCGCGATCGACGCGTACCTGAACATCGTCGAGATCCAGGACACGCACATCCCGGCCCTGGAGGCGCTGGCGAAGCTCTACGAGAAGCAGGACAACTCGTCGAAGGCCATCGAGTACATGACGCGCGTCGCCGACCTGACGGCCGACGGCAAGCAGCGCGTCGAGATGTACTTCCGGATCGGCAGGCAGCTCGACGAGAAGCTCGGCGAGCGGGTCCTGGCCCAGGAGCGCTTCGAGATGGCGCTCGATCTCGAGCCGTCGCACGTGCCGACGCTGGCGGCGCTGCGGGTGATCGCGATCGACGCGGCCGACTGGGACCGGGCGGCGCGTTACCTCGATCAGGAGCAGATGAACACCGACGCGCCCCGCGCCAAGGCGCGGTTGCTCGTCGAGCTCGGCAAGCTCCGGGACGACATGCTCGGCGAGCACGCGCTCGCGGTGCAGGCGTACGAGATGGCGCTCCAGAGCGATCCCGACAACGAGGACGCCGCGATGCCGCTCCTGGGTGAGTACGTCTCCACGGAGCGGTGGGCCCAGGCCGAGCCGCTCGCGGAGATGCTCGTCAGGAAGAGCGGCAAGCGCGACAGGTCAGAGCAGCACCGGCTGCAGCGGACCTTCGGGCGGGTCCTCGAGCGGCTCGGCAAGGACGACGCCTCGCTCAAGGCGTACACGGCCGCGCACAACCTCGATCTGGCCGATCAGGAGACGATCCGGGGCCTGGCGGACGTCAGCTTCAAGCTCGGCGACTGGGCGAGCGCGCTGACGAACTACCAGAAGGTGCTCACGAGCCTCGACGAGGCCGAGACCGAGGAGCGCGCGACCGTCTACTACAAGCTCGGCTGCATCAAGCAGGCGCAGGGGCAGTCGAAGCAGGCGGTCAACAACTTCGAGAAGGCGCTCGGGGCCGATCCCGCGCACCGGCCGACGCTCGAGGCGATGGTCGCCGTCTACGACGCGCTCAAGGACTGGAAGCAGGTCTGCCACTACAAGCGGCTGATCCTCGACAACATCATGGACGGCCCCGAGCGGTTCAGGATGTTGAACGACATCGGCGACATCTGGGTCGACAAGGAGAACAACATCCCGAAGGGCGTGGAGGCCCTGGAGGAGGCGCTCGAGCTGGAGCCGCAGAACCACGTGCTGCTCCACAAGCTGCTCCAGCTCTACCAGCGCACGGGGCAGTGGGAGCGGATGGTGGACTGCCTCCAGCGCATCGCGGAGCTGGAGCCGCAGCCGGATCGGAAGAGCCGTTACCTCTACACGATGGCGCAGATCTACCGCGACAAGCTGGACGACCCGGCGCGCGCGGTGGAGCTGTTCAACGACACGCTCGATCTGAACCCGCACTCCCTCGAGGCCTTCGAGCGCATCAACAAGATCCTCACGGCGCAGAAGGAGTGGAAGCAGCTCGAGCGGGCGTACCGCAAGATGCTGCACAGGGTCGCCGGCAAGGGGAACACGGACCTCGAGTACAGCCTCTGGCACGCGCTCGGGCTCATCTACCGTGATCGGCTCGGCGACAGGACGGCCGCCCTCGAGACGTTCCGCATGGCGTCGCGGCTCAAGCCCGAGGACGCGACGGAGCACCTGATCCTCGCGGAGCTCTACGAGCAGTCGGAGCAGTTCGATCTGGCGACTGGCGAGTTCCAGGCGATGGTCAAGATCGATCCGATGAAGATCGACCCGTACAAGCGGCTCTACCGCCTGTACGTGGACAGCAAGCGCTACGACCAGGCCTGGTGCGTCGCGGCGGCGCTGTCGTTCCTCCGCAAGGCCGATCCCGACGAGCAGCAGTACTTCGAGGACTACCGCCCGCAGGGGCTCATCCAGGCGAAGAGCCGGCTCGACAACGAGCAGTGGATCAGGAACCTGTTCCACGAGGAGGAGAACCTCTACGTCGGCAAGATCTTCGAGATGATCGCGGGGGCCGCGCTCAGGGCGAAGATCGAGACGCTCAAGCAGCGCCGTGAGCTGCCGGTCCTCGATCAGCGCTTCCTGCAGGATCCGGCGACCTCGACGGTGACGTTCGCCCGGACCTTCGGGTGGGCGGCCAACGTCCTCGGCCTGCCGGCGCCGCGGCTCTACGTGCGGAGCGACGTGCCCGGCGCGCTCGTCGCTGTGGCGAACGAGCAGCCGGCGTCCGTCGCAGGGCAGACCGTGCTGACCGGGTTCTCGCCGCAGGAGCTCACGTTCATCGTCGGCAAGCACCTCGCGATGTACCGCGGCGAGCACTACATCAAGACGCTGTTCCCGACGGTCACCGAGCTGACGGTGCTCCTCTTCGCCGGGATCAAGCTCGTCGCGCCCGACACGTCGGTCCCGCCGGACATCGAGAAGCAGATCACGGCGACCGCGCAGACGCTCCGCGGGTTCATGCAGCCGATGCAGCTCGAGGGGCTCCGCATGGTGGTCAAGAAGTTCCTTGCGGAGGGCGCGAAGGCCAACATCAAGCGGTGGGTCCAGTGCGTCGACATCACCGCGGCGCGCACCGGCCTGCTCCTCTCGGGCGATCTCGAGATCGCGAAGAAGATCATCGCCGCCGAGCCGCAGCAGCCCGGGGATCTCCCGCCCCAGGACAGGCTCAAGGAGCTGATCGTCTTCTCGACAAGCGATCAGTATTTCGCGCTGCGTCAGGCGCTCGGGATCGCCATCGGCGAGGGGTGATCCCGCGCGGCAGCAGGGCCTAAGTAGCGGAATTCACCTCATTAACCGGAGCACCCGGGGCACTCGGGGGAGCGCGCGTGCGCTCCTCGCCCCGGGGCTCCGCTGTGCCGGAGGGATGCACATCTCCATGAGTCTGCTTGACGAGTCAGCAATCCTTACGAACGATCAGGTGCTGTGACCTCGTCATCGATGATCGTCCGGCTCCCCGTGCAGTCCGCCAGAGGCTTCGGGAGATACAGGCTGATCGCAAAGCTTGGGCAGGGAGGGATGGCCGAGGTCTTCCTCGCTGCGCATCGCGGCCCGCTCGGGTTCGAGAAGCTGGTCGTGATCAAGCGGCTCAAGCCGGGGATCGCGACCGAGCCCGAGGTCAACGCGATGTTCCTCGACGAGGCGAGGCTCGCGGCGCGGCTGAACCACCCGAACGTCGTGCAGACGTACGAGTGCGGCCAGATCGACGACCAGTACTACATCGTGATGGAGTACCTGGAAGGGCACTCCCTCGATCGGATCTGCAGGAAGATCGACCCGTCGCGTCACCGCGCGGTCTACCTGGCGATCCTCGCCGACGCGCTCGCCGGGCTTCACTACGCGCACGACCTCATGGATTTCAACGGCCAGCCGCTCCATGTGGTCCACCGCGACATCAGCCCGCACAACATCTTCGTCACCTACGACGGGCAGGCGAAGGTCGTCGATTTCGGGATCGCGAAGTGGGCGACGCGCGACGCGGACACCAGCACCGGCGTCGTGAAGGGGAAGATCCGGTACATGGCGCCGGAGCAGGCCCTCGCGACGATGGTCGACCGCCGCGCGGACATCTTCTCGATGGGCCTCATCTTCTGGGAGCTCGTCGTGGGCGAGCGCTTCTGGGGAGATCTCTCCGACGTGCAGATCCTCCAGCGGCTCACCTTCGGCGAGATCCCGAAGCTGCGCGAGCGGTGGCCCGCGGCGCCTGACGCCCTCGATCGGATCTGCTCGCGCGCGCTCGCGATGGCGCCCGAGGAGCGGTACGCGACGGCGGCCCAGATGCGTGACGACGTCGAGGCGTACCTGGCGACGATGGGCCGCCGCCCCTCGTCGGCCGAGATCGGCCGCCTCATCGGTGAGACCTTCGCGCACCGCCGCGCCGAGGTGAGGTCCGCGATCAGCGACCAGCTGGGGAGGCTCCACGCCGGCGCGGCCGAGGGCGGGGAGGAGTTCGAGATCCTGCCCGTGCTCGAGGAGCGCGGCGCCGTGCCGTGGTCTCAGCGCATGCCGCTCTCGCAGATGTCGCAGCAGTTCTCCGCGCCGGTGGGGGACCAGATGCTGGGCGACGACCCGTCGCGCGAGGACAGCATCTCGAACCGCCAGACGATCCCCACGATCATGGTCGCCAACACCAAGTCCACCAGGCGAAAGGCGCTCTGGAGCGCGGGGATCGCCGTGCTCTCGGTGCTGCTGATCGGCGGCGCGTGGGCGGTCCTCGCGCTCCGCCCCACGGCGACCCCGCCGGAGGGCGATGTTCCCGCGGAGACCAGGGGGGGCGAGGCCACGCCCCCTTCTCCTCCGACCTACGCGCCCCCGGTCGCCAACCTCGTCGAGCTCCGGATCATCGCCACGCCGCTGGACGCGAAGATCTACCTCGACGACGTGGAGCTCCCCAGCAACCCGTTCTTCGCGAGGTTCAGCCGGGATGGCACCGGGCACCGCATCCGGGTCACCGCCGACGGGTACACCCCGGAGGCGCGCTTCGTGGTGTTCACGCGCGACGAGGTGCTGACCATCAACCTCCGCCCGGTGCCGTCGACGTCCCCCAAGGCAGGCGGCGGAACCGCGCCTCGGAAGTGACCGGCAGGGCCGCGGGCTCGGCGTGACCGCCGGAGGCCGCGCGAGAGGGCGCCGGGAGCGCCGCGCCGGGCGTTACGGCCGGCCGCTCAGCATCACCTCGAGCTCCGGCGGCACGCAGCCGTAGGCCTCGGCGGCCGCGAGCAGCGCCGAGTTCTGCGGCAGGTTGAGCAGGAACGAGCTGGCGTAGGGCGTCCCCTCGAGGCCCTTCAGCCGGCGCAGGAGCGGGGGCATCGCGCGCTCCATCGCGGCCCGCGCGCCCTCCAGATCGCCCATGTCCACGCAGGCGTCGTGGAGCGCGAGGTAGATCGGCGCCTCGTTGAGCAGGCTCGGCGCGCCCGCCTCGACGAGGGCCGCCGCCTCCCGCGCGATCTCGCGGGCCTGCTCGGCGTCGCCGAAGCGGCGCTCCGCCTCGGCGCAGAACCCGAGCGCCACGGGCAGGACGTCGCGGTTGTCCGTGACGCGGTACGCGTCGGTGGCCTTCTTCAGCAGCGAGCGCGCCCGCGCCAGGCCCGACGACTCGAGGCGCAAGAGCTCGCAGCCCCGGTAGAACAGGATGCCGAGCGTCACGCGGTCGCGCACGACCCACATGCTCCCCGCGGCCTCGTCCGCGCTCGCGCGCGGCTCCGCGAGCACGGCGTCGAGCCGGGGCTCGGGGCCGAACGTCGCCGCCCAGCAGAGCAGGATCATCTGCCCGTGCCGCGCCGCCCCGGAGCTGCCGATCGCCTGCGCCCTGGCGATGCCCCCCTCGATCTCCTGGAGCGCCTCTTCCCGGGCGCCGATGGTCGTCAGCGCGAAGCCGACGTTCATCGTCAGCATCGCCTCGCGCTCCTGCAGCCCGGCGCGGCGCGCGGCCCGCGCGGCGTTCCGGCGCGCCCCCAGCGCGGCGGCCGGCTCGCCGCGGGTCTGGTGGGCGACCGCGCGCGTCTGCCAGGCGTCGACCGCCGCCCAGACGAGGTTCCGCCGCGCCGCGAGGTCGAGCAGGTGCGCGGCCTCCTGCTCGGCCATCGCCAGCTGCCCGGCGAACGCGTGGACCTGCGCCAGCGTCGCCGAGCACTGCGCCTCCTCCTCGACGAGATCGATCGACCGGGCGCGGTCGCGCAGCGCCGTCAGCCGCTCCTCCAGGTCGATCCCCGAGCCGCACGCGTGGTCGTAGCGCGCGCGGGCCGTCAGCGTGCGCAGCTCGCTCGCCTCGTCGAAGACGTTCTCCCACATCGCCCGGATCGCCGAGTCGCGCTCGGGCGAGCGCGCGTCGAGCCGCGAGTACGCCTCCTCGAGGAGGACCGCGCGCGCGAACCCCGTCGGCTTGTCGGGGGAGAACACGAGCGCGCGATCGGCCATCGTGACCGCGTCGCGGAGCGAGTTCGTCGCCAGGGCGCGGCGCGCCGCGGCCTCCCAGCGGATCGCGGCCTCCTCGTGCTCGCCGCCGAGGTCGAAGTGCTGCGCCACCGTCGCGCTGTCCTCGCCGAGCCGATCGAGCCAGCGCGCCGCCGCGGCGTGCAGCCTCTGGCGGAGCTCGTCGCCGACGGAGGCGTAGGCGACGTCGCGGACGAGCGCGTGCTTGAACAGGTACTCGCGCGCGGCAGGGAAGCGCGACGCGGGCTGCGCGACGAGGAGCTCCGCGGCGATGAGCTTCTTCAGCGCCGTCGCGGGCTCCGCCACCCCGACCTCGGCGAGGCCCACGTCCCACACCGACAGGCCGAAGACGCTCATGCGCACCACCGCCTCCCGGGTGGGCTCGTCGAGCGCGTCGAGGCTCACCTGGATGGCCGCCTCGATGGTCGGCGCCGTGGCGGCGTCCTTGCCTGAGGCGATGACCCGCGCGAGCTCCTCGGCGAAGAGCGGCGAGCCGGCCGCCTGCTGCGCGACGCGGTCGAGCGTCGCGTCCTCGAACGGCCGCGCGGCCGCGGCAGCGCTGAAGACGGCCCGCGCGATCTCGCGCGTGGCCCGGCGCGCGATGGGGCGCAGCTCCACGCGCACGTGGTCGCGGCCGGCGAAGCGCTGGCCCTGGTCGCGCCAGAACGCGGGGCGCACCATGAGCAGGATGAACAGCGCCCTCCCGGTCGCCCGCCCGAGGAGGTGATCGAGCCACGCGACGCTCTCCGGGTCGGCCCACTGCGCGTCCTCGACGAGCAGCGCGCACGGCTCGCTCGACGCCGCGTCGACGGCGATGTCGGTCATCGAGAGGTAGAGCGCGTCGCGCGCGCCGCGCAGGTCGACGCCGTCGGGGAACGGCTGGTTCGCCAGCAGGCGGGCGAGGAGCCCGCCGTCGCCGTGGAGCGGCCGCCGCGCGCGCACCGCGTCCTCGGCCTGCTCCAGCGACGCGCCCTTCGGCAGGCCCATGAGGACCCGCAGCGCGTCCGTGGCGACGCCGAGCGCCTGCGCGCGGCCGAACGACTCGCAGCGCAGCTGGATGAGCCGCGGCGGATCCGGTCGATCCACGATGCGGGCGACGAACTCGCGCGCGAGCCGGCTCTTGCCGATCCCCGGCGGCCCCGAGATGCTCATCACGACCGGCGTCCCGTCCTCCACGCAGCGCTCGAACGCCGCGACGGTCGTGATGAGCTCGGCGTCCCGCCCCACGAACGGCGTCTGCGCGTCGGGCCGCTTCGGCGCGCGCGAGAGCACCCGCACGGCGCCGCTCTCCAGGGGCTCGCCCATGAAGCGCCCGCGGGACAGCTCCACCGTGGTGGCGTCGGCGAGGACCCTGCCGAGGCCCGCCTCGCGCGCGAGCGCGACCGCGCGGTCGACGACCTCGCCGGCCGCGCGCGTCCTGTCGACGCGCATGCGGCCGGAGGCGACGCCGACGCGGCCGCCGCGGCCGCCGAGCGCGAGCCCGAGCTCGAGGGCGCGCGACGCCTCGTCGCCGTGGGCCTGCCGCACGCCGAGGTGGGCGGCGATGGAGTCCGTGCCGAGCGGCAGCGCGTCGGCCCCGCGGCGGCGCAGCGCCTCGAGCTCCCGCTGGCGCTCCTCGCCGGTCGCCACGTGCAGCGCCACGATCGTGGTCACGAGCCGCGTGCCCATCGCGCCCGGCGGGTTGTCGCTCACGCGCAGCGGCGACGGGGTGGGCAGGTAGGGCTCCTCGGCGAGCGCCGCGAGCCTGTCCGCCACCTCGTGCGCCGAGCTCGGCCGGAGCTTCCGGTCGGCGAGCAGGAGCGCGTGGATCAGGTCGTCGAGCGCCGGCGGCACGTCGAGCAGGAACTCCGAGAGGCGCGGCGCGGGCGTCGTCGCCAGGCGGACGAGGGTCGCGATCGAGGTCGGCCCCATGTGCGGGGGCCGGCCGGCGACCAGCTCGAACAGCGTCGCGCCGAGCGAGTAGAGGTCGCTGCGCGCGTCCACGGTCGCGTCGCCGCGCGCCTGCTCCGGCGAGATGTACGCCGGCGTGCCGACGAGGCCGCCTGCGTCCGTCGTGAGCACGAGCTCCTTCGACGCCGCGACGCCGAAGTCCACGAGCTTCGTGCGGAGCGGGGCGTCCGGCGAGCCGCGCAGGAGGATGATGTTCGAAGGCTTGATGTCGCGGTGGACGACGCCCGCGGCGTGCGCGGCCGCGAGCGCGCTCGCGACCTGCCGCCCGACCTCGATCCCCTCGCGCAGCGAGAGCGGGGAGCGCTTCTGGCGCGCCGCCAGGTCCTCGCCGTCGAGCCACTCCATCGCGATGAAGGTCGCGCCCTCCTCGATCCGCCGGCCCTCCGCGTCGACAGCGCTCGCTTCGAGCGTCCCGAACGCAACGACCCTCACGATCCCCGGGTGATCGAGCTCGGAGAGGACCTGCCCCTCGCGGGAGAGCCGGGCCTGGCCCTCGGCGTCGACGCCGACCGCCGTGATGATCTTCAGCGCGACGTACCGCTCTGTCTGCACGTCGAAGGCGCGGTGCACGGTGCCGATCCCGCCGCGGCCGACCTCGTGCTCGATGTGGAACCGGCCTGCGACGAGCGGCCGTGCGGACTCGATGCGCGCGGAGCTCATGCGCTGGCCGACGTGGTCCGTAGGATAGGGGCGCCGGGGGGGCTCCGGCGCAGCGGAGAAGCGATCTCATGGCGCCGGGCCGCGTGGGCCTGCGGTGTTCCGACAGGGCGCATTCGCGAAAGAGACTACGCCGTCGCTCATGGCAGTTCCAGTGTCGCGGTCACGGGAACCCGGCAGCGTCGCGGACGCGGCGAGCCGGCCGGAGACGTCGTCGACCGCGCAGCGCGCGCGGCGGGCCTCCCTTGACGGATCCGGCGGCTCCTCCTACGGTCGTCGGCTCCGCTGCTCCTTCAACGTTACGTTCACCGTCACGTTACGTTCGAGCGGCGGGAGCCATTTCGATGCTCGATCGCGTCGCCGTTCACCAGACCCGGCTGCGCACGCCCGGCCTCGGGCTCGACGCCAAGGGGGTCGCGCTCGGCGCCAAGGGGCTCGTCCTCCTGCCGTCGATCGATCGGCTCGTCGCCTTCCTGGCGCTCTACACGCGGCAGGGCTCGCTCGCGGACATCCTCCGCTCGCTCGTCGTCGAGATCGTGCGCTCGAAGCTGGGGGCGCGGGAGGTCACCCTCCTGTTCGCGGCCGAGAGCAGCGATCGGCTCGACCGTGTCGCCGAGATCGCGCGGCTCGCGGGCGGCTACAGCTTCACCGGCACGAGCCGGCACTTCGTCCAGTACCGCGACGCGGCCGCGCCGTTCGGGTACGACGTCCCGCAGATCCTGCCCAGCGACGCGGCGCTCTCGCTCTATCACAACGCCTTCTCGCAGACGTACGAGGTCGAGCGGCGCGTCGACGTGCGCACGCTGCTGCTCCGGCTCGAGCCGCACCTCGATCCGTCCGCCGGGCAGGACCCGGGCCCGCGCTGGCTGCTCGCGGAGTCGGGGCTCGGCCCGGCGCTGATCCGCTACTTCTCCCGGAGCAGCGTCGAGGCCGAGGTCGGCCTGTGCGAGTGGCCGCCGGAGTCGAGCTTCGATGACGCCCCGGTGCTCCGGTACCTCTTCCGCGTGCCGGCCATCCCTGCCCGGATGGTCCCGCTGCTCACGAGCACGCCGGGGCTCGGCTATTTCGTCCCGGTCGCGCCGGGCGCGGCGGTGGAGGTGGGGTTCCGGCACCCGGTCAACCTCCGCGCCTGCCCGGTGTTCGGCGAGGCGGGCCTCGTGCTCTTCCGGGGCGGGGGCCGCGAGGCGCTGGAGATCGCGAAGCTTCCGGCGATGGGCGACGTCGCGGCGTTCGCCCGGGTGGAGCTCGGCCGCGAGCCTGTCGCGGCGAAGGTGGCGGCGGAGGGCGACGCGCAGCGCCCGGCGTCGGTCGTGCTCTCGCTCCGCCTCGTCCCGAGCTCCGAGCCGTGGCGGTCGGTCACGGCGTCGTGGATCCGGCCGCAGGAGATGCCGCTCCTGCGGCACGTCGCCTATGCGCTCGGCCCCGAGACCCTGCGCCGCGCCCGCATCGCCTTCACCGCGGCAGGCGCGTTCCTCCGGCACCCGACGGGCATCGAGGGGATCCCGGTCGGCGAGTTCTTCCGGGAGGTCCATCCGGGCCTCTACATCCCTGCCGGGTACGACGCGGTCCCTGCGGTCGCGCCCGGCGTGCTGTTCCGCGCGCTGGGCGCCCCCGCCGGGCAGGCGCTGTTCATCGGGCGCGACGGTGGGGCGATCGGCGTGCCGGAGGAGGCGTTCGTCCCCCTCGAGACGGCGCTGCTCGAGGCCCAGCAATGGTCGGCGGTGGCCGTGTCGTCCGCGGGCCTCACGGCGGCGCTGGCCACCGAGCTGCCCGAGGTCGTGCTCGGCGGCGTCGGCATCCGGCCGCTGCGCGACCTGGCTCCGTCCGAGCCGCTGGCCGAGCCGAGGGCGCTGCCGCCGGGCCCTGGCCGGACGCCCCAATGACCCAGCCTGAAGCGATCGCCGAGCGCCTCTCCGAGCTCCAGGCGGACGTGCTCGCGCCGCTCGTCCTCGGCGGTCCGCTGCGCCTTGTGCGCCCCTTCGGCGTCCGGCTCGCGCTCCTCCTCGGCGACGGCGCGCCGGCGATCGATCGCGACCTCGGCTCGCGCATCGATCTGGTCCGCGTCCGCGTCGCCCGCCTCATCGCCCCGATCGACGTGCTCCCCGAGCTCGGCGCGGCCGAGTGGGCGCTCCTGGCCGCGCTGAACGACCTGCTCCAGCTCACGAACCACGAGCTCGCCGGCGTGCTCACGCGCAGCCGCTATCCCCGCCTGCTCGCGAGCGTGCGCGACCTCTGCGAGCTCGTGCCCGCGCCGGCGGACGTCGGGTCCGCGCTCTCGCGGCACGCGACGTTCGCGCGGGTGCTCGACTGCTTTCGCACGGACGCGCTCGTCGCCTGGTGGACGGGCCGCGCGAGCTTCCGCGGCCAGCGCCCGCCCCCGCGGCTGCTCCGGTGGCGGCAGCTGCGCGGCGTCCAGGTCGAGACCCGGCGCGTCGGCCTCGCGGACATGGGCCACGGCGTGCCGGGGCTCGCCCCGCCGGACTTCGCCGAGGCGCTCTCCCTCTGGATGACGCGCACGCCGCTCACGGATCTCGCGACCGCCGCGCGGAAGGACCCACCGTTCGCGTGGTCGGCCTCGACGCTCGCGGTCGTCGCCACGCCTCCTGGCCGGAGCCTCGCGTACCGCGTCCTCGTGCGCCAGCCCCACGACCTCGCCGTCGCGGCGCTCGCCCGCGCCGCCCGGGAAGTCCCGCCGCGGTTCGGCCAGGCCCGGGCGCTCGCCGAGTCGTTCGCCAGCGAGGTCGCCGCCGGCATCAAGCTGCTCGACGAGCGCTCTGCGGCCGGCTGACCCGCGCCTCGCCACGCGCCCGTCCTGTCATCTCCACGCACCGCGCGCGGCTTTGCTCGGTTCAAACGGGGCGTGGTACGCTCCGTCCTCCTTGGAGAGGCGCGCTGTCATCGCGCCCGCGCCTTCGACATCACCTCACGGGCATGGCCCTGGGAGCGACGAACCGTTTGAACCGGCAAGACGCTGAGACTTCCGACAAGTTGCTTGCTTCTCCCTGGCGCGCGCGGCGCCGCGGCTCCTGTCTCGAGGCGTTGCCGCGCGCCGGGCGCTGCTGCGCGCGTCTTGCGGGCGTCGCGTTCGCGCTCGCGCTCGCGGTGAGCCCGGGCCTCGCGTTCGCGCAGGCGGAGGCGCTGCTCGACGAGGGCAAGAGCCTGATGAAGAAGGGCAAGGTCGCGGAGGCCTGCCCGAAGCTCGAGGAGAGCTACAGGCTGAGCCCGAGGTCGGCGACGCTCCTCGCGCTGGCGATGTGCCACGAGAAGCAGGGCAAGGTCGCGACGGCGTGGTCCGAGTACATCGATCTCGGCGCGGCGGCCCGCAAGGAGGGCAACAAGCGCCTGGAGGCCGACGCGAAGGCGAGGGGAGCGAAGCTGGAGCTGTCTCTCCCGCGGCTGACGCTGAGCGTGCCGCGGGCGGCCGCGATCGAGGGGCTCGAGGTGACGCTGGACGGGGCGCCGGTCGACGGCGCGCTCTGGGGTCAGGCGAGGCCGATCGATCCTGGCCAGCACAAGGTGAGCGCGAGCGCCCCTGGCAGAAAGCCGTGGGAGAAGTCGGTCACGATCAAGCGGGGCGAGCGGAAGACCGTCGCGGTGCCGGCGCTCGCCAAGGACGCATCGGCCGCTGCGCAGCCTGCGCCCGCGGCGGAAGCGCCCGCGTCGGCGGCGCCGGAGAAGGGGAGCGCGGGGGCCGGGGACGGCGCAGCGGAGCCGGGGAAGGGCGCTGCAGGGGCCGGGAGGGGCGCCGCGGCGCCTGCGGCGCCTGAGAAGGGCGCGGTTGCTGCGGCGCCAGGGAAGGGCGCTGCTGGGCCAGGGAAGGGCGCTGCGGGGCCGGGGAAGGCTGCTGCGGGGCCGGAGCCCGATGCGCCGCCTGCGGCACCTCCTGCAGCCGAGGAGCAGGAGCCGAGCTCCGGATCCTCGCCGAGGCACACAGGGAGCTTCGTGATCCAGGCCGGGGTGGCCGGCGGCGCGTTGATCGGCCTGATGGACTCCGGCAGCTTCGGCGATCTGAGCGCGTACTCGTATAGCTACAACATCCCGGAGGGGGAGCTCATCGCGCCCTGCGACGATGAGGTCTGCCATGCGAGCTTCGATCCGGCGATCGGGCCGTTTGCCGGCGGGGAGGCGTTCATCGGGGTTGCGCTCTCCGAGGATCTGCACCTTGGCGCGCGTGTGCTGGGCGGCTACCGGTTCGGCGGCGGCTATCTCGCTGTCGGCGGCCCCTCCGTCTCGATGCGCCTCGGGCGTCTCTGGCTCGGCCTTTCGGGGCTCGTGGGCCCGGTGGCGCAGCAGGCGAAGGTCACCGGGATCAAGGGGGAGATCCCCTCCGAGGTGGTCCATCTCAACTACGGTCGGAGCGAGGTCGCGGTGAACGCGCGCGAGGGCAGCCTCCCTGAGAGCGCGCTCGTTCAGACGCTCGCGTTCGGCGGGAGCGTCGACGTGTCCCTGGTGCTCGCGGACCTTCCGAGCGCGGGCTGGACGTCGGGCGCGCTCCTGCTGAGCGTCTCGCCGACGATCATGAAGGGCCTCGACGGCTGGGTGTTCGCGGCGCCGGCGAGCCTCGGTTACCGCTTCTACTGAGCGGCCTCGCGACCCATCGCGCTCTCTTGCCGGGCGCCCGGGTGAGGGCACCGGGAGCTTCGGTGCCCGACGAGCCCTGTCCCAGCTGCCAGCACATGTTCGATCACCTCCTCCGGAAGAACATGCTGCAGCCCGCGCAGCTCCGCCCCGGCGTGCCACCCAGGGCAGCGCGGCGGGCCCCGCCCGAGGCGTAGCCTAGCCCCTCGGGTCCGCGCGCCGCCGCCGGGCGCGGCGCGCCTCGCCGCGGGCGCTGTCCGCCCCGCTGGCGGGCTCGGGCGGCGGGGCGAAGCCGATCGCCGCGAGATCCTTCTCGCCGATGACGTCGCCCTTGGCCACGAGCGCCGCGCGGAGCAGGACCGCGCCCATCTCGGCGTCGTTGCCGGGCCACGGGTGGTCGAGCACCGCCTGCAGCGCGCGCAGATCCAGGCCGAACGGCCGGCCCCGCAGGCGGACGCCGATGCGCGCGAGGTGATCCAGCGCGAGCGCACGGAGATCCTCGGCGCGCGACGACAGCGAGGGCAGCGCGACGGCCCGGTCGCCGAGCCGGTCCGCGAGCCGCTCGCTCAGCTGACCGGTCGCCGCGAGCGCGTCCACGGTCTGAGGCACCGCCACGACGAGCCCCACGTCGTCCGGCAGCGCCGCGCCGAGGTAGCTCTGCACTTCGGACGGCAAGGCCTGGGCGTCGAGCACGAGCAGCGTGCCTCCGCGCGCCGCCTCGATGGGCGAGCTGTCCGGATCGCGCCACAGCGCGAGCGCGCTCGGCGTCCCCGCGGAGCCCTCGATCGCAGCCGCCTCGTCGCGCGCCGGCGCAGCGCCCCGCGCCTGCGCGAACGCCTGCGCGAACCCCTCGGGGACGGGCGCCGCGCCGTCGACGATCGCCAGCGGGCCGCCCGCGCGCGGTGAGGTCAAGTGGACGACCGCGCCCCACGCCACCGCGTCGATCCCGGGCGCCGTCAGCAGCGTGACCGGGCCGCCGGCAACGCCGAGCCGCTCCAGCTGCTCGAGCGCCGCGCGGGCGGCGGGGCTGTAGGCGGCCGCCCGCGCCGGCCGCGCGAGCAGCGCCGCGATCGCGCGGAACCGCCCCGCGCCCTGCGCCACGGCGCGCTCGAGCCGGCTCACCTCGCGCGCCCGCTCCTCGGCCTCGCGGCGGGCGGCGACCTCGCGGCCGCGCGACCCCGACAGCATCGCCGACACCGCGATCACCGCCCCGAGCCGGTCGGCGACCGCGCGCAGGCCGCTCACCTCCTCCAGCGTCATCGGCGACGCGCGCCGGGCCCGGGGGATGGCGAGGGCCCCGATCGGGCCCTCCGCGTCGTTCACAAGGGCGACCACGCCGACGTCGCGCTCCGCGAGCCAGGCGAGCAGCGGGCGCACCTCCGGCCGCCGGACCTCGACGGCCTCGGCGGCCTCGACGCGCAGGACGCGCTCCGGCTCGAGCTGGGCGAGCTCGATGAGGCGCGCCGGCACCTCCGCCGGCTCGGTGTGCTTGTAACCGGCGCGATCGACGGTCACCTGCTCCGGCGGCGAGAGCAGGTAGAGCGCGGGCGGGGCCTGCCCGGCGACGCCGGCGTCCGACGCCTCGCGAAGCGCGGAGAGCGCCGCCTCGAGCGCCGCCTCCGGCTCCGGGTTCATCGCCGCGCGCGTCGCGGCGTCGAACGCCCCGAGCCAGCGCGCCCCCTCCGGCGCGAACCGGCGCGCGAGCGCCGGCGCCGCGAGCCCCGCGAGCGCGCAGAGCGCGCACGCGCCGAACACGGCGACGCCGACGGAGGACTGCGGCGCGCCGCGGAGCCCGAGATCACCGCGCGGCGCCTGGTGCACGGCGTAGACCGCGAGCAGCGCCGGCGGGGTCGCGAGCGTCGCGACGGCGAGCGTGCCGCGGAGCGCGCGCGAGACCTGCGCCGCGTCCGCGGCCACGGTGCAGAACGCGACGCAGACCGCCGCGACGGCGCTCGTGACCGGCAGGATCGACTCGGGGGGCGCGACGCCGACGAAGGCCGCCGCGAGGCCGACCGCCAGCGCGGTCGCCGTGAGCAGCAGCGCTGCCTCGACCCGGTCGGCCACGCCGAGCTCGAGCCGCCGCGCGATGCGGACGCGCGCGATCGCCACGAGCGTCACCGTGAGCGAGCCGAGCGACGCTGCGGAGGTGGCGTAGTGGACGAGCAGCGGATCGAGATCCGCCGCGCGCTCGGGCGCCACGGCGGAGACGGCCGGCAGGGCGACCGCGACGGTCCAGAAGAGCGACGCGAACGCCGCCGCGTCGAGGCGCCGCGTGCTCGGCGGAGGCTCGAGCAGGCCGCCGAGGCCCGCGATGCGCGCGAGCCCGACCAGGGCGGCCATCGACGCGGCCGCGGCGCCGAGGTTGCCGAGGGCGATCAGCGCGAGCCCGGAGGGGCCGCTCCGCGCGGCGGCGAGCATCGCGGCGCCGGTGAGGCACACGGCGGCCGCGCGGCGGGCCGCCGGCTCGATCCGGTCCTCTCCCCGCGGCGGCCGCTCTACCCAGCGGAGGCCAAGCGCGAGCAACACCGGCAGCCCGAGCAGGGCGAGCCACGCGGGCCCGTGGCCGCCGGACGCCCGGAGCGCGGCGAAGGCGGTGTAGGCGACGGCGGCCGCGGCGATCCAGAACGAGCGCCGGCGCAGCATCGCGGCGAGCGTAGCGTTTGGCCACGGGGGCGCCAACGAGGCGGTCTCATCGAGGGGACGACCGCGCCGCCCGCGCCGCTGCCGCGGCCAGACGCTCCTTCGCTACCTCACGGCGGGAGCGCCGCGATGTAGTCGTAGAGACACTTTATCTCGGATTCCATGAGCGCCCCGGCGCCGAGCGGCATCCGGTTGTCGCACGGGGGGTTCTCCGTGACCTTCAGATAGAGCAAGCTGGCGTCCGGGTCGCCCGGCACGAGCACCATGGCGTTGCCGCCGCAGTCGACCGCCTCGCCCGCGACCCTGGTCTCCCACCCCGACGACAGATCGAGCTCCGCCAGATGCGTGGCTGCATCATGGCACTCGGTGGCGCACTTCGCCATCACCAGCGCCTGCGCTTCAGCGCATCCGGCGCCACCGCCGCTGCTCGCGCTGGTGGTCGCGGCGTCGCCGCCGGTGGTCGCGGCGTCGCCGCCGGTGGTGGTCGCGGCGTCACCGCCGGTGGTGGTTGTAGGGTCGCCGCCGCCGCCGGTCGCCGCGCCGGTGCCCTGGCCGTTTCCGCCGCCAGGCCCGTCGCCGCCGGCGAGGTACTGGTCCTTGTCCTCGAGGGTCCCCGCGCAGCTGATGATGAACGCGGCGCCGCTCATCACGGCGGCGGCGAGCGCGGTGCGCCCGCCAAGGAAAGCGATGTACGTCACGTGCTACCTCTCTCTCTCGCTCAGTAAATATAGGCTCCGGCGAGCCGCACCCCAAGGTACTGGTCGATCGCCCCGCCGGCGACGTACCGGTCGCCGATTGCGGGCTCGAACGACGAGAAGAACCGCGCGTACTCGACGAGGAGCCGCGCCTCGACGCCGGTCGTGACGGGCACGAGCACCCCGGCCATCGCGCCGATGCCCTGCACGCTCGCGCCCTCGAACCGATCGTAGACCTCGCCCGACGAGAGCGGGAACAGGTATTCGGCGCCGAGCGCCAGCGCGACCGGGCCGACCGGCACCCGCGCGTCGAGGCCGGCCCGGACCAGCGTGTAGGAGACGTTCGGCACCGTACTGGCGAGGGCCTCAGCCGCTTCGACCTCGAAGGTCAGGAGCCGGAGCCCGGCGGAGATGCCGAGCACGGACGACTCGCCGATCGACAGCCGCTCCCGCAGCCCCAGGTTGATGCGCTGGTAGGTCGTGGCGAGCGGATCGCCCTCGCCCACCGCCGAGTTGAGGCCGGGCGCCATCATGAACCCCGCGGTGATGCCGAGGCCCTTGAGCACCGGGATGTCCGTCGACGCGAGCGGGTTCACCTCGCCGGAGATCGACAGCGCGGGCTGACCGAAGACGTCGTAGGGCCGGAGGTTCTGCGTGACCGGATCGGAGTAGTCGAACCAGCGGCCGGCAAACTCGACGCCGGCCTCGATCGAGAAGAGCGCCGAGCGGGGGTCGTGGGGCTTGCGCTTCCCGCCCTTGTCGCCGTCGTCGCCGCCCTTGTCGCCGTCGTCGCTGCTCTTCTCGTCGCCGTCGCCGTCCTTCTCGTCGCCGTCCTTCTCGCCGTCGCCGTCGTCGCCGCCGTCCTTCGGCTGGTCGTCGTCGGCCGCGGCGGCCGCGGGCGCGATCTGCGAGAGCGTCGGGCCGAGCAGCTCTTCCAGCGCCTTCTTGCGGTCGTCCCGCGAGCCGCCCAGCGGCACAGCGCTGTCCACCGCGAGGTCGCCGGCGTTCTCGTCGACGTAGACGAGGTAGACCTCTTTCTTCTTCTTCTTGTTCGTCCGCGAGACGCCGTAGATCACACCCTCGACCTTCGCGGCCTTGCCCGCCTTGCGGATGCGGTCGAGCGCCTTCTTCCGCTGGGCCTTCATCACCAGCGCGTCGCCCACCGGCTTGGTCTGGCCGGCGCTGCGCAGCGACTTCGAGAACGCGTCGTCGTCCACGACCTTCAGCGTGTCCGGGACGAGGGACACGATGTCTTCGCGGATGTCGTCCGCGTTCGGCCCCTCGATGTAGATCGCGATCGACTTCGACCCCTTGGGGGCGGCGAGCGCGATGGGCGAGAGCGCGAACGTCGTGACCGTCGCGGCGGAGAGCCCGAGGAGGATCCTCCCGCAGAGGCTCAAAGAGAGGGACAGCGTTGTGAACCTGGTCGGCTTCCGCGCGGGCCTTTTGCCGGCAGCGGCGTCAAACGAAGCTTGCACGCGGCGAGCCTACAGGCGATGTCCCGGCTGGATCCAGCGTCTTTCGAGGGGCTCAGCGACATTTCGGGTGACGCGCAGTGTCGCTACGAGACTCCGCTACAATCGAACTCGCGGGGCGCGCCGAGCCTCGTCTTCTTGGCGCCTTGACGGGCCTCTGCGACGTGAGAAATGTCGTCGCCCGATGCGCAGCGCCGCATCGCATCGCAGGCCAGCGCGTCCCCCAGGGGAGAGGGCAGATGGATCGGTCAAGAGGACGGCACCGCCGCGCGGCGCGCGGCCCCGGCGGCTCTCTCGGGCTTGCGATCGTCGTGGCGGCGGCCGCCGCCTGCTCCGGCGGGCGCGGCGGCGGGGCCGCGGGGGGACCGGAAGGCGAGGCGCCGCGCTGCGCGGAGATCCGGCCGGGCGCGTCGCCGCTCCGGCGGATGACGCGCTTCGAGTACAACAACACGATCCGCGATCTCCTCGGCGACGACAGCGCGCCGGCCGACGCCTTCGTGGTCGAGGAGGAGGCGCTCGGGTTCAACAACCAGGCGGCGGCGCTCGGGGTCACGCAGCTCCTCGCCGAGCAGCTCATGAAGGCCTCCGAGGCGATCGCGGCGCGGGCCGCGAAGGATCTCGGGAAGCTCCTTCCGGGGTGCGACCCGGCGGTGCAGGGGCCCGACGCGTGCGCCGCCGAGCTCATCGAGCGCCTCGGGAAGCGCGCGTTCCGCAGGCCCCTCGCGCCCGCGGAGAGCGAGCGGCTCGCGCGGCTCTTCGCCTTCGGGAGCGACGAGCACGGCTTCTCGACCGGGGTCGAGCTCGTGATCCAGGCGCTGCTCCAGTCGCCGCACTTCCTTTACCGCGTCGAGCACGGCATGCCGGATCCGGCCGGCGAGGGCGTGGTGGCGCTCTCGGACCACGAGATCGCCTCGCGGCTCTCGTACCTGCTCTGGAGCTCGATGCCCGACGACGCGCTGTTCGCGGCAGCCGACGCGGGGGAGCTCCGCTCCGCGGCGCAGATCGCCGCGCAGGCCCTCCGCATGCTCGAGGATCCGCGCGCCCGCGCCGCCGTCGCGAACTTCCACGCGCAATGGCTGCAGCTCTCGAACATCGACACCCTCACCAAGGACCCGGCGGTCTACCCCGGCTTCCACGCCGGGCTCCCGGCGCTCCTCCGGGCGGAGACCGAGGCGTTCCTCGATCACGTCGTGTTCGAGGACGGCGCCGGCGACGTGGCGACGCTGCTGACGGCGCCCTACTCGCTGATGAACGCCGAGCTCCGCGCGTTCTACGGCCTGGGCGCCGCGGGCGGCGCGGAGGCGCCCGGCGAGCTCTCGGTCGTGCCGCTCGACCCAGCGCAGCGCGCCGGCTTCCTCACCCACGCCAGCGTGCTCGCGGTGCTCGCGAAGCCGGATCAGTCCTCGCCCGTCCACCGCGGCAAGTTCGTCCGGGAGCGGCTGCTCTGCCAGAGCCTGCCGCCGCCGCCGCCCGACGTGGACATCCAGCCGCCGCCGGTGCGGGAAGGGATCCCGACCCGCCGGCAGTTCGAGCAGCACGCGCAGGACCCGGCCTGCGCTGGCTGCCACCGGCTCATGGATCCGATCGGCTTCGGGTTCGAGCGCTACGACGGGATCGGCCTCTACCGCGAGGTCGACCAGGGCGTCCCGGTCGACGCGAGCGGCGAGATCGTGGCGAGCCGGAGTGTCGATGGGCCCTTCGACGGGGCGGTGGAGCTGGCGCACCGCCTGGCGGAGAGCGACGAGGTGCGCCAGTGCGTCGCGACGCAGTGGTTCCGCTTCGGCTACGGCCGCGCCGAGCAGGCGGAGGACGAGTGCAGCATGCGCCAGATCGAGGCGGCGTTCGCCGAGAGCGGGTACAACATCAAGGCGCTGCTCGTGGCGCTGACCCAGACGGACGCGTTCCGCTACCGCCGCGCGGCGCCGGACGCAGGGGGCGCGCCGTGAGCGGCGCCGCACAGCGCCGGGCGTCGAGGGGGCGCCTCGATCGCCGCGCCTTCCTGCGCGGGGCCGGCGGGCTCGCCCTCGCGCTCCCCTTCCTCGACGCCATGGCGGGCTCGGCGAGCGCCGTCGATTTCCCGAAGCGCTTCGTCGTCTTCTTCACCGGCCTCGGCACGGTGAAGGAGGCCTGGCAGCCGACCGGGACCGAGACGTCGTTCGAGCTCGGAGAGATCCTCGCGCCGCTCTCTCCCTACCGGGACAAGCTCCTCGTCGTCGAGGGCATCGACATGGAGTCCGCCTACCACGGGCCGGGCGACTCTCACCAGCAGGGCATCGGCCAGGCGCTCACGGGCACGGAGCTCCAGGAGGGGACCCTCTTCCCGTACGCCTGCAACCCGGCCGCGCGGGTCGGCTGGGGCGGGGGCATCTCGGTCGACCAGTTCCTCGCCGCGAGGCTCGGGGATCGCACGAAGCTCTCGTCGCTCGAGCTCGGCGTCCAGGTCCAGTACGCCAACGTCTCGTCGCGACTCTCCTACCTCGGCCCGGGCCAGCCGGTCCCGCCCGAGGACGATCCGCGCGCGGCGTTCGACCGGCTGTTCCTGGACCTCACCGCCGACCCGGCGGAGCTCGCGCGGCGGCGCGTCCTGCGCCGCCGGGTGCTCGGCGGCGTCATGGAGGACTACGGCGCCCTCGCGCGCGAGCTGGGGGGCGAGGACCGGCGGAAGCTGGAGCAGCACCTCCACGCGCTGAACGACATCGAGCAGCGGCTCGACGTGCCGGCGCTCCTCGGCGGCGCGTGCGCCTTGCCGGCGCTGGGCGAGCCGCTCGACGTCTACGCGAACGACAACTTCCCCGCGATCGGGAGGCTGCAGACCGATCTGCTCGCGATGGCGCTCGCCTGCGATCTCACGCGGGTCGCGTCCATCCAGTGGAGCGCGACCCAGGCGGGCAAGGTGTTCACGTGGCTCGGCCAGTCGGAGACGCACCACGCGCTCTCGCACTCGAACATCGGCGACGCGGACAAGCAGCAGCAGCTCGTCGACATCGGGCGCTGGCAGGCGGAGCAGCTCGCGTACCTGCTCGAGAGGCTCGACGCCGTCCAGGAGGGCACGGGCACGCTCCTCGACAACACGCTCGTGCTCTGGTGCACGGACATCTCGGAGGGGCAGAGCCACTCGCGGAGCGACATGCCGTACGTGATCGCGGGGGGCGCCGGCGGTGCGCTCAGGACTGGAAGATTTTTGCGCTATACCGGCGATCCCCACAACAACCTGCTCGTCGCGCTGTGCAACGCGATGGGCGTGGACGTGTCGACGTTCGGCAACCCCGCCTACTGCACGGGGGTGTTGCCGGGCCTCTTGGCCTAGGTGCGCGCGCCGGAAATCCCGCCAGGGCTCGCTGAAGCGCGCAACCAGAGCGGCCGCGAAGCGGACGCCGGGGTTCGGGGCGGAGCCTCGAGGAACCAGCGCCGGCGCGCGCCGCGGCGTGTTTTGGGCTTTTCGTCGCGCGCCGATTTTGGCAAGTACGCCCGCATGGGCGCCCTGCTGTCCTCCGGGAAGCCTCACGGCGCGCGGCGCGCGGCGCGCCTCGCTCTCTGTCTCGCTCACCTCGCGGCGCTCACGGCGGCGGCGTGCGGCTGTCGCAAGCCCGCGGACGTCCCGGCGGACGCGGGGGCCGCGGCCCCCACCGGCGCCGCGGGCGAAGGCGCGGCCCCCGCGGCGCTCACGGCGACCGACGGGCAGGCCGCGCCCGCGGAGCTCGCGGCGCCCGCGTGGCCGCCGAGCGACAAGCCGCTGCTCGGCGTGACGGCCTTCGTGGCGACCGTCTACAAGGAGCCGCGCGACACGTCGAAGAAGCTCGGGTACCTGCGCGTCGGCTCCAGGGTGCCCCGCGCCGCCGAGCCCGCCGGCACCGCGGGCTGTCCGGGCGGCTGGTACGCGATCGAGCCCCACGGCTACCTCTGCGTGGGCGAGGACGCGACGCTCGACCTGAACGACCCGATCCTCAAGGCCGCCGGCCCCGGGCCGAACCTGAGGACCGCGCTCCCGTACCGGTACGCCTTCGTCCGCGCTGTGCTGCCGCTCTACCTGCGCGTCCCCACCGCCGAGGAGCAGCGCAAATCGGAGTTCAAGCTCGACGAGCACCTGTCGTGGTTCGAGGAGAACAAGGCGACCGTGCAGCGGGTCATCCTCGGCGCGAACGACGTGGCGATCGACGCGCGCGGCGTGCCGCTTCCGGGCAAGCAGCTCGGTGAGCTCGGCCTGGGGAAGAACTCGCTCGAGCTCGGCGAGGGCGCCCTGCTCGGCGGGGAAGGGGACGGCGACCCGATCCCGTTCTGGCTCGAGGGCGGCAAGCGCCTCATCCGCAACATCAGCGACTTCAAGGTCCCGGACTACGCGGTCTTCGCCGATCGTGCGCGGCGCTTCACCGGGCTGTCGCTGATCGGATCGTTCGCGACCGGACCGGAGTCGCTGAGCCGGCGGTTCGCGATCACGACCGATCTGCGGCTCGCGCCTGCCACGAAGATCAAGCCCGACACCGGCTCTCCCTGGCACGGGGTCGAGCTGACCGATGCGCTCACGCTGCCGCTCGCCTTCGTCCGCGCGCGCGGCGCTCGCGACGTCCAGATCCAGGGCGACAAGGCGACGCCGGGCAAGGAGCTGCCGTTCCGGGACATCGTCCCGCTGACCGGCAGGATGCGCCGGATCGAGGGCGTGAAGTACTACCGCACCCGGGATCAGCGGTACGTGAGCCAGCTGGACGTCGGGCTCGCGGTCGCGCCGTCCGCGTGGCCGGAGGTCGCCGAGAAGGGCGAGAAGTGGATCGAGGTGTCGATCACGCACCAGACGCTGGTCCTCTGGGAGGGCAAGCGCCCGGTCTACGCCACGCTGGTCTCGACCGGCCAGGCCGGGGTGGCCGATCCCAAGACCACGACCGCGACGGTGCGCGGCGTCTTCCGCATCCGCAACAAGCACATCACGGCGACGATGGACTCGAACGAGTCGTCGAGCGTCGGCGGCCGCGCGGAGACGACCGCCGACGCGCCGTCGGCCTCGCGCGGCGCGAAGCCGGACAAGGGCGGCTCGTCGAAGGAGCGCGCCTCGAAGAAGCCCGGCGCGAGCGCGGCGGCGAAGCCCGCGGCGGGCGAGAAGGTGGTCCCCCGGAAGGGCGACGGGGAGTACGGCGTGACGCGGCGCCGCGGCGAGGGGACCTACGCCCTCAAGGACGTGCCGTACATCCAGTACTTCGCGAGCGGCTACGCGCTCCACGCAGCGTACTGGCACGACGTCTTCGGCACGCCGCGCAGCCACGGCTGCATCAACCTGTCGCCCATCGACGCCCACCGGCTGTTCCTGTGGACCGATCCCCCGGTGCCGCCCGGATGGCACGCGATCAACACAGGCGAAGAGCTGGGCGAAGGGACCACAATCATCGTCCACGAGTAGGTGAGGCGGTCGCTGTTATCGATGAGGGAGAAGAGGGGGCGCTTCAGTGCTTCGGCGCGGTGTGGATGAGGTCGATCAGCGCCTCGTCTGCGGAGGCGGCGAGGGTGTCGAGGAGCGCGGCCAGGCGGGCGTGCTGGTCCGGGGTGAACGGGGGCATGCCGAAGCGCGCGCGCACGCCTGAGAGGCGGAGGACGAGGCCGGCGCCGTCCTGGTAGCCGGCGATCCAGGGGCCGCGGGCGAGCTCGTCGCAGATGCGACGGAGCCGCGACTCGAAGGCGGCGCGATCGGCGAGGGCGCCGGCGGGGGAGGGGGCGCGCTGCTGGAAGTGGTGGATCGAGGCGGCGGCCTCGGTCGGGGCGCCGTCGATGGCCTCGAGGCCGGCGCGGAGGTCGTCGAGGAGGGGCGCGAGGCCGGTCCTGCGGACGAGCGCGCCGTCGAGGCACATCTCCCAGAGCACGTGGGCGAAGAGCGCGAGCCGGGGCGCGCCGAGCGAGGCGGCGCGCAACGCGGCGGCGAGGCGGCGCTCGCCCTCCACGAAGACAGGGGCGGCGTGGAACCAGCGGTCGGCGGCGACGTGGTGGTCGATGCCGGCCAGCACCTCGGCGAGGCGGGCCGGCGGGGCGGCGGGACGATCGGGCGCGCGCGAGGGCCTGACGCGCCGGTCGGCCATGCGCCAGAGGTCCGGGAGCATCGCCGCCGCACCCGCGGCGGCCGAGCCGAGGTCGCGCGCGGCGAGGTGGCGATGAAGCAGGAAGTTCATGCGTTCAGGATGGCGCCGCCGTCCGCGGCGGTCGACGGCGAAGCGATGCGGCGCGCTCTCCCTCGCCCTTCTGAATTCCCGCTGTGGGGCAAGGGATACGGCTGCTTCGGCGACGCTGCGGGCTCGTGAGGGCATGCAGCGCAGGCCGACCGTGGCAGGCAGGAGCGCCCATGAGCTGCCTGTCTCCGATCCAGGGGACTCGTCTTCGTGCTCGATCCACCGGTACGCGCCGCGTGGTGCGCGTGGCGATGAGAGAAGCGCGAGGACGGCAGTGCGCCTCGATGAACCGGATCTGCGGTGGTCCGGCGGTCCGAGTTCTGCCGCGGCGCCGCAGCGCTCATGTAGGCAGATCGGCGCCGTCGAGCTCGCATCTCCTGCCTCCGTTAGCCGGCCAGCGGAGATGGATCCATGCCAGTCGCCCGCTGCGGCCGTCATGGCCCCTTTCCCTCCTTGGAGCCGCGGGTCGGCGGGGCCCCACGCGCGCCCCGCCTCGCACATCCCCTCGCCCGCGGCCGTTGCTTCTCTTGCTCGGGGTTCGGCGCAACAGGTAGCCTAGGCAACGATGCAGGCCAGCGACCCGTTCGGCTGGGTGGGGTCGATCATCGACGGCCAGTTCGCCGTCGAGGCGCTGGCGGGCGAGGGAGCGTTCGGCGTCGTCTACAGGGCCCGGCACCTCGGCTTCGATTCGCCGGTCGCCGTCAAATGTCTCAAGATCCCCGCGGGTCTAAGCCCTGACCAGCAGGACGGCTTCCTCGCCAAGTTCCGCGAGGAGGCGCGCCTGCTCCACCAGCTCTCCCGCCGGACGATGGGCATCGTCCAGGCGCTCGACATCGGCGCCGCCGCCGCTCCGAAGGGGCCATGGACGCCGTACATCGTCATGGAGTGGCTGGAGGGCGAGACGCTCGAGCAGGATCTCAAGCGCCGCAGCGCCGAGAAGCTCCCGCCGAGGAGCCTCGGCGAGGCGATCCGGCTCCTCGCGCCGGTCGCCTCCGCGCTCGCCGTCGCCCACGACGAGAACGTGTCTCACCGTGACGTCAAGCCGGCCAACCTGTTCCTGCTCGGCGACCGCATGAAGGTGCTCGACTTCGGCCTCGCCAAGGTCTTCTCCGAGACGCCGACGTTCGCAGAGGCGCTCGTCCAGACGGGACGAACGTTCCGCGCCTTCACGCCGCAGTACGGCGCGCCCGAGCAGTTCAGCCCGCGGTTCGGCGCGACGGGGCCCTGGACCGACGTCTATGCGATGGCCCTCATCCTCATCGAGGTCGCGAGCGGTCAGCCCGCCCTCTCGGGCGGCGACGTCATCCAGCTCTTCGTCGCCTCGAGCGACGAGGCGATCCGGCCGAGCTTCCGCGCCCGCGGGGTGAACGCGAACGCTGACGTCGAGGCGGTCCTCGGCCGAGCGCTCGCGATCAACCCCTCGCAGCGGTTCCACAACCTCGGCGAGATGTGGGCCGCCCTGGAGGCCGCCCACCGCTCCAGCGTCGTCGTCGTGGCGCGCGACACCCTGCGCGCGCCCGCATTCGGCCAGGGCGACGCGAACGACGACGCGGATGACGGGCTGCTCGACCTCGCCGCCGTCCACCTGCCGCCGCTGCCGCCGCCGCCGGCGCTGTCCGTCCCTCCGCCGTCGCTGCCGCCGTCGTCGACGCCGTGGCGGGCGCCGGACAGCAGCGGGATGAGGGGGAGCGTGAGCTCCGATCGCGGCTCGCCTCGGACCCGGGCCGCGCTGCCGTTCGAGGGCGGTGAGCACCGGGTCTGCACCGTCCTTTTCGCGGATCTGTCCGAGGCGACCGCGCTCTCGTCGCGGCTCGATCCCGAGGACGTCAAGGACGTCGTCGACCGCTGCTATCAGGTGCTCGCGGAGCACGTCGAGCAGATGCACGGGATCGTGGAGCGACCGATCGGCGGGCGCGTCATGGCGGTCTTCGGCGTCCCTCGCTCGACCGACAGCGACGCCGAGCGAGCGATCGTCGCGGCGCTCGGCGCGCAGGCCGCGATCCCGCGCCTCACGCTGCCGCGCGCCGCACGCTCGGTCCGCCTCTCGGTGCGGTTCGGGATCGCGACGGGGCGGGCCTTCGTCGGCGTCGGGGGCTCGGCGCGGCAAGATCTCGCCGTCATCGGCGACGCGGTCGACGGCGCGGGGCACCTGCAGCAGCTCGCGCCGCGCGGCGCGATCGTGATCGGCCGCGACACCCGGCGCCTCGTCCTCGGGCGCTTCCTTGTCGAGGCGCTCGACGCGGGCGCGAGCGCCGGCGCGGTCCGGGCGCCGGCGGCGCCGCCGGCGTCCACCGCGCACGGCGCGGCGCCGCCGATCTACCGCGTGCTCGGCGAGGCGCCGCTCCACCACGCGCTCGTACCGCCCGATTTCCATGGGCTCTCGACGCGCCTCGTCGGGCGCGGCGCGGAGATGCAGCGCCTGTGTGATCTCGTCGAGACCGCCTTCCACGAGCGGCGGCCGCGCCTCATCACGCTGGTCGGCGCGCCCGGCGTGGGACGGACGCGGATGCTCGCAGAGCTCTTCGCGGGCCTCCGCGACGGCGGCGCCGGGGGCGGCGCGCCCTCCTCGGAGCGCGGGTACGCGCTGGCGCCGCCCGGGGGGCTGCTCGTCCTGTCGGCGCAGTGCTCGGCGCTCGCGCAGGATTCGAGCTATGGCCTGGCCGGCGCGCTGCTCCGCCGCTGGTTCGGGATCCACGAGGCCGATCCGGCCCAGGTCATCCTGCGCAAGCTGCGCCGCGGCCTGCGCTGGATCCGGCTGCGCGCCGCGCGCGCCCGCGTCCGCGCCGAGCGGGAGGCCGCCGGCGCGGGGGCCAGGGCCGCCGCGCTCGGGGGCGCGTCGCCCATCGTGACCCGCACCTCGTCCGTCCCGCTCCGAGGGCCGATCAGCTCGACCGTCAGCGGGCGCAGGGGAGCCGGGGCGGCGCGGTACGAGGACGACGACGAGCTCGATCCGTCCCCCTCGCTGTCGAGGCCGACGGGGGGGAGCGACCTCGAGGAGATCCTCGCCCGGCTGGCGGCCATCCTGGGCGCGCGGCCCGCGCCCGCCGGGCTCCTCGAGGCCGCGGCGCGCGGCAGCGTGCTGGCGAGGCGCCGGATCGCCTCCGCGCTGGCGCTGCTCGTCACCTTCGCGCTCGAACGGACGCCGATGGTGATCGTGTGCGACGACCTGCAGTGGGCCGACGACGCGACGCTCGACCTCGTCGAGGAGCTCGTGGCGAACGCCGAGGGGCTGCCGCTCTGCATGGTGTGCACCGCGCGCCCCGAGCTCTACGAGCGCCGCCCGGACTGGGGCGTCGGGAAGGAAGCGTACGTCCGCGTCGACGCGTCGCCGCTCGCGCGGCGGCACGCGGAGGAGATGATCCGGGATCGGCTCCGCGGCGCCTCCGCGCTCGACCACGAGCTCGTGCGCGCGATCGCCGAGCGCTCCGAAGGCAACCCGCGAACCGTGGAGGAGACGCTCCACCTCCTCGTGGACGCCGGCGCCATCGAGGCCCAGGACGGCGCGTGGCACGTCCGTGACGACGCGATCGGCGCGCTGAGCCTGCCGCCGGCGGTGCACGGCGTGGTCCAGGCGCGCCTCGACCGCCTGGACGAAGGCGCGCGCGGCCTCCTCGCGCAGGCCGCGGTCGTCGGCCGGACCTTCTGGGAGGGCGCGGTCGAGCGGCTCCGGAACGACGCCCCGCAGGCGCGCTCGCCGATGTCGAGCGAGCGCATCCTCGCGGAGCTCCAGGATCTCGATCCGCCGTTCTCGGTGCGCCACGGGGGCAGCGCGTCCACCGCCGAGCTGCTCGCGCGCCTCTGCGAGCGCCAGCTGATCCGGCTCCGCTCCCCCGCGTCGTTCCCCGGCGAGCGCGAGTACGTGTTCGTGGAGCAGGCGACGTGCGAGGTCGCCTACGAGATGCTGAGCCTCAAGATCCGCCGGCGGATCCACCTGCTCGTCGCCGACTGGATCGAGCACCGCGCGTCGAACGTGGAGGCGCGCGACGAGGGGGCCGCCCTCCTCGCCCACCACTACGAGCGGGGCGGCGATCTGCGGGCGGCCGCGGCGGCGTACGACCGCGCCGCGGCGCACGCCGCCGCGATCGGCGAGGGCGCCGCGGCGCTGCGCCACGCGGCGCGCGCCCGGGAGCTCCACGACGAGCTCGCGGCCGACGACGCGTAGGGAGGCCTCCGCTACAGCGCCTTGCCGCGCGCGCTCGGCAGCCGGGCGCCGGACACGACAAGCGCGTGGCGCAGGGCGTCCTCCAGCGCGCCGAAGGTCTCGAGCGTCCGCGCGTCGCTGCCGAGCGTCACGATGGCCTGCGCGACCCCGGGGGAGATCCCGGAGACGAGGCAGCGGCTGCCGAGCAGGCTCGCGGCCCGGGCGACCTGGAACAGATGGTCGACCGTCGGCGTGTCCACGTCCTCCACGCCGGTCAGATCGAGCACGGCGAAGTGGGCCTGCGTGCGGACGATCTCCCCGAGCAGCTTCTCCATGACGTCCGTGGCCCGGGCGCGGTCGAGCGCGCCGATGATCGGCAGCACGAGGACGCCCTCCCACGCCTGGATGATCGGCGTCGACAGCGCGCGGATCGCCTCCTGCTGCTGGCGCAGGACGCTCGCGGTCCGCTCGCGTTCGGCGTTCTCCGCGGCGAGCATCCGGTTCTTGCCTTCCAGCTCCTCGGCGTACACCTCGAGGCGCTCGATCGACTGGCGCAGCTGATCTTCGAGCCGCTTGCGCTCGGTGGTGTCCCGCATCGTCACGGCGACGCCGCCCTGGATCGGCACGATCTGGTGGTGCACCCAGACGCTCGGGCGCGACGCCTGGGCGTTCGGCGCGGGCAGGAGGATCTCCTCCTCGATCGGCGCCCCCTTCCGGAGGCCGCGCAGGCACCTCTCCAGGAGGACGCCGGCCTCGACCGAGTGGACGAGCTCCGAGAGGCGCCGACCGAGGAGCTGCTCGCGCGGCATCGACGACAGCATCGTCGCGGCGCGCGCGTTGAGCCCCGTGATCACGAAGTCGGCGATCTCCTCGCTGTCGTCGCGGCGGGAGGCCAGCGTGAGGAACGCGTCCATGCTGGCCTCGACGGCCGCGTGGAAGCGCGCCTCGCTCTCCCGGCGCTCCTCCTCGGCGCGCCGGCGCTCGGTGATGTTCTCCCCCACGATCAGCGCGTTCGTGACCTCGTCCGCCCCACGGATCGCGCTGACGTGGTTCGCGTACCACGCCCGCCCGCCGTTCGCCCCGAGGCCGACCACCTCGTAGCTCGCGCGGCCTCCCTCCCGGAGCACCGTCTGGAGCGCCTCCCTCACCGTGGCGTGGTACTCCGGCGACGTGAAATCGTAGAGGCTCCGGCCGACGACGCTCTCCTCCCGGACCCCGGGATACGGCCGGTTCACCGAGACGATGCGCGCGTCTTTGTCGACGACGACCAGGTAGTGCGGGATGCCGTCGTACAGCGCCCGCAGCTTCTCCTCGGACTCACGGAGCGAGATCTCGGCGGTCTTGCGCCGGGTGACGTCGCGGGCGACGAAGTAGACGAGCCCCTCGTCGAGCGCGAGCATCGCGTTCCACTCGAGCCACCGGTACGAGCCGTCGTTGCAGAGGAAGCGGTTCTCGTAGGTGATCGTCTGCGCGCCGGTCGAGAACGTGTCTGTCTCCGAGAGGGTGCGCGCCTTGTCCTCGGGGTGGATGAACTCGAGGTAGGGCCGCGCCATCAGCTCCTGGCGGCTGAACCCGAGCGTGCGCTCCCACGAGGGGCTCAGCTCCTTGAACCGCCCGTCGAGCGTCGCGGCGCCGAGCATGTCGACGGCGAGCGCGTAGAGCCGCCGCTGCTCCTTGTCCTCCTCGCGCAAGACCGCGCGGAGGATCGGCCCTGCGCGGTCAGCGAGGGCGAGCCGCGCGATCTGCGTGTCGGCCTGGACGAAGTCCCCGCCCGGGCGCCGGTAGAGCCACCGAAACCGCTGCGGCTCGCCCCGGCCCGCCGCGTCGAGCCGCTGCGCGAGGCGTTCGGCGGAGGCCTGTCCGTCGGGCTGCAGGAGCGGCGCGAGGTCCGCGAGCTCCCGTCCGACGAGGCCGTCCGCGGATCCGGCGAGCAGCTGGATCGCCCTCGGGTTGGCGTCGATCACGCGGCCGTTCTCCAGGAGGAGGATCGCGTCTTCGGCCGCATCGAATGCGGCCCGGTGGAGATCAGGCTGGCTCATCGTGGGCGCCGCAGGGGGTCAGGAGCGCCGTGCCGCCGCGTTGTCCTCTCGATCTCGATCGCCAATCAGCACCTCGAGCGGCCGCCGACACCCCTCTCTGCCGCTGCCGCCAGCGGCGCATTGTGCAGGAAGCCTCGGTGGAGATCGAGGTCCATGAGCCCGCGCGCGGCTCGGCGCGGGTGGTTGTCGTCGTCGTCCTCGCCGTCCTCGTCGTCCCGCTCGCTTTCGTCGGTTTCGTCGCTTTCGTCGGTTTCGTCGGTTTCGCCCTTCGTCCGCTCCCTGGTCCGGGATCCGTCCCGGTGCAGGCCGCTCGCGCGGCGGCATTCGAGCGCTGTCGCCTTCGTCGATGTTGTCTGCCTGCCACCCGCTGACGACGACCTCTCGCCTGCTGCGGGCGCCGTGGTAGCGTTGGCCTGTATCGCGGGGGGTTTCTTCTGCGCTGCCTTTCGGCAGGCAGCTCTCGCGCGGTGCGAGGGGGGTGCGATGATCTCGGAGGCGTGCGGGCTCTGCGCTTGGCCAGCGAGCCTCGTTGTCGACGACGTGCAGCGGCACAAGGGGGCGCTCCTGGACATGGCGCTGCAGATGCGTGCGGACGACAAAGAGCCGCTCGCGCGCGTGGCCTTCCGGGGCGCGCTCTACTGGCAGCGCTGGCTCCTGACGAAGGAGCCTGGGCTCCACGAGGAGGCTCGGGTCGTCTCGGGGCTCGAGTTCGCCCGAGAGGCTGGCGACTGGAAGGAGGCCGATATGCTCCTTGCCCACGCCGACAGCTCGAGCGCCCTCGCCGGTTTGCCGTTCGTCGATCACTGGAAGGCGCTCGTCGCGCAGCACTTGCCGGAGCAGGTGAGCGACGAGCACGAGCTCGAGGAGACGTTCCAGGAGTTCCGGCGGCACCCCAGCGAGGAGGCCGCGGAGAGCGTGCGGCGCTGCGCCACGGCCATCGCGCCGCTCGGGTCGCCCGTCCCGGTGCACAGCCTCCTTGCGCGTGTCGCGATGGATCTCGGCCAGACCGAGGAGGCGGAGTTCCACCTCGCCGCGCTCGTCGTCTGCAGGCCGCTCTGGATCCCCTACGTCGTGCAGCTGGCCGAGCACCAGGCGAGGCTCGATCTGCCGCGTGCCCTCCGCACCATCGAGGACGCGCGCCGCCTCTTCGGACCGGACTTCTGGCTCCCTCTTTGAGCGGGGCTCACCCGCTTCGGATACGGGCCCATCTCGGCGTTTTCGGTGCTCAGCGCACGGGAGTGCGCTTGTGCGCCGAAAACGCCGATCTGGACCCGTCTCCTGTGCGGGTGAGACCCGCTCGGCGACGCAGCTCGTGAGAACGTCAGCTATCGACGGCCTCTGATCCCCTTGGAGAGATCTCGTGGAGGGGAGTTGCCGTGCGCGGGCGCCCCCCCGTCTCCGGACTCCGGTTCAGGTGTTCTCGAGGGTGCGCATCCAGCCGCTGATCCGCGCGCCCGCCGGCTTGGGCCAGCCCATCCGCGCGAAGCGCTCGAGGAGCTGCGGCGTGTGGTCCCCGGTGCGGCTGTCCTTGAAGGCCGCGCGCGCCGCGTCGAGCTCGCGCGCCGCCTCGTGGAAGCGCCCCTCGTGGTACGCGAGCCAGGCGAGCGTCAGGTGCCGGTGCTGCCGGGGCTCCGCCTCCGCGAGCGCCACCGCCTCGCACGCCATCAGGTGCTCGCGCGCGAGCTCCGCCTCCCCGCGGTGGAGCGCGATCTGCGCGAAGAGCAGCCGCGCCTCCACAAGGCCCCACGGATCCCCGAGCCGCTCGAAGAGCCTGCCGGCGGCGAGCGCGTGCTCCTCGGCGAGCTCCGGCGCGCCCGCGTCGAGCGCCACCATCGAGAGCAGGCGCTCGCACCCGGCCTCGCCGCGCGGGTTCGCGACGTCGCGGAAGCTCTGCCGCGCCGCGAGCGCGCCCGAGCGCGCCGCCTCGAAGTTGCCGACGCGGTGGTCCGCGTGCGACAGCGCGAGGTCGCACTGCGCCAGCCCGAGCCGGTAGCCGATGGCGTCGAAGTCGGCGTGCGCGGTCGTGAGCAGCGCGCGCGCCGCGTCCGAGGTCGCCCCGGCCTGCTCGACCATGCTCTGCAGCAGCAGGCACTGCGCCCGACCGAGCCGATCGCCGACCTCCATGAACCGCGACGCCCCGGACGCGAGCACCGCCCGCGCCCGCGCGTGCTCGCCGAGCAGGTAGTCGATCTCGCCGAGCAGCACCTCGCACTGCGCCTGCCCGTGGCCGTGGCCGATCTCGTCGAAGATCGCGTGCGCCCGCGCCACGAGCCGCCGGCCCTGCGCCTCCGCGCCGAGGTCCGACGCGATGTGCCCGAGCAGGCGCAGGCAGTGCGCCTGGTTCTCGCGGTCGCCGGCTTGCTCGAAGATGCGCCGCGCGTCCTCCGCGTCGCGCCGCGCCTCGTCGAGCCTCCCCGCCAGCCGCAGCGCCTCGGCGCGGAAGCGCAGCTGCGTCCCGAGGCGCGTCCCCGTCAGCACGGGCCGCGCGTCCACGCCGCCCCGGAGGCCCGGGCGCGAGTCGCTCCCCCCGGGCAGCTTGCCGTCGAGCACGGCGAGATCGCGGAGCGTCGCCGCGATGTCGCGCGAGCTCTGCCAGTGCGCCGCCACGTGCGCGTGCATGAGCGCCGCGGCCTCGTCGGTGTCGCCGGCGCGCAGGAGGCTGACGACCCGGTGCCGGAGGATGCGGCGGCTCGACGCGGCCGGGTGCGCCCCGAGCGCGTCGGCGGCGGCGCGGAACACGCGTGCCGCGTCCGGCTCGAGGAAGAGCTGCGAGAGGAGGTGCTCCTGGAGCAGCGCGTGCGGCCAGCGCAGGCGATCGCCCACGGCGAGGAGGATCTGGGCACGCTGCATGGACGCGATCGCCCTGTCCGCCGAGATGTCGAGCGAGGTGAGCAGCGCGCGCAGGATCTCGCGCCGGATGTCGCCGCCGAGCGCGGCGGCGGCGCGCGCGCCGGTGCGGAGCTCCTCGGGCAGCGCCGCGAGGCGCTCTTCCCAGAGGTCGGCGGTCGTGGCCGCCTGCACGGCCATCGACGCCCTCGGCACGAAGTACTTGCCCGCGCGGAGCTGGAGGTGCCCGCCGCCCGCCCACGCGTGCAGCAGCTGCAGCGCGAAGAGCGGGTTCCCCTTGCTGCGGGCCGTCGCCGCCTCGGCCGCCGCGTCGTCGAGCGGCAGCGTCTCCCGGAGCAGCGCGTGCGTCTGCGTGGGGTTCAGCGGGGCGACGTCGAGCCGCTCCCCGACGTAGGCCGCGAGCGCCCCCTCGATGCGCCTCGCCGCCACTGGATCGCACTCGACCGCCTCGCTCCTGACGGTCGCCACGACGAGCAGGCCCAGGTTCGGCGCGTCGCGGTGGAGCGTGAGGAGCCCCTCGAACGTCGTCGACGAGGCGTAGTGCAGGTCGTCGAGCCAGAGCAGCACCGGCCTGTCCCGGCCGATCCTCTCCAGCGTCTTGCGGATGATCAGCCAGCGGAGCTCGGGGCGATCCAGGCGGAAGCGCTTCCCCGTCGGGCCGACCGCCTCGCTCCCCGGGGGCGACGGCTTGATCCACTCGGCGGTCGCCGCGACCCACGTCTTGCCGACCTCGTCCTCCGGCGGGACCTCCCAGAGGTTCATCAGCACCTTCTCGACGATCTCGCGCTCGGCCCGCTCCAGCCGGTAGTGCTGGGTCACCGCGCCGAGCACGCCGTCGAGCGGCGCCGCGATGCGCCGGTAGCGCGCGCGGAGCGGCACCATGAGCGCCCGCTCGTGGACCTCCTCGCAGAGCCACTCGGCCAGCCGGCTCTTGCCGACGCCGGCCTCGCCCGCGAGCAGGACGAACCGGTGCATCGCCTTCGGCGCGTCGACCATCTCGGCCACGACCTCCATGAGCCGCGCCCGCTCCCCGGTCCGCGCGACGAACGGGCTCGGCCGGAGCGCGAGCAGCCCGGTGGTCGTCACGGACGGCGGCGGGTCGTCGTCTGGGGGCTCGATGAGCTCGGGCGTGAGCAGCTCCTTGCGGCTCGGGGGCAGACGGCCGCTCGTCAAGAGGGCGATCGGCAGCGGCGTCGCGGTCACGTTCGCGTTGTTGCGCGGCTCGAACCGCTTCCACACCCGCCGCGCGTCGCCCGCGAAGTCGAAGCGGTGCCAGGGCCGCTTCGCGAGCAGCCGCTTGGCGAACTTCGCGACGTCGCCCGGCACCGGCGGGGGGAGCGGCAGATCCGGGATCGACGCGCTCCGGTGCTGCTGGAGGAGCTCGTCGTTGTTGCCGTCGTAGACCTCGCCGCCGGCGAGCAGGGCGTAGAGGATGCAGCCGAGCGCGTAGAGGTCCGTCGGCGGTCCGACGTGGGGCGCCGCGAAGCGGATCTGCTCGGGCGCCATCCAGCCCGGGGTGCCCGCGCCCCAGCGCACCGTGGGTTCGCTCTCCCTGGAGCCGTCGAGCCGGTGATCGACCCGGTCCTGGATGAGCCAGGCCAGCCCGAGGTCGAGCACGTGCACGAGCGGCGGCTCGCCCCCGTGCTGCAGATCGACGAGGACGTTGGACGGCTTCAGGTCCCCGTGGATCACGCCGCGCGCGTGCGCGTGCGCCAGCGCGCCGAGCACCTGGTCGATGACGCTCCAGATGATCGGCCAGGGCAGGGGGTCCTCGAGCCGCGCGAGGTAGAGCCACTCGTGGAGCGATCGACCCGGGACGGCGTCCATCACGAGGTACGGCGTCCCGTTGCTGAGCGCCCCGAAGTCGCGGGCCTTGACGAGCGCCGGATGGGAGAGCCCGGCGAGCGCCCGGGCTTCTTCCTGGAACCACCAGGCGTCCTCGGGGCGGGCTGCCGCGCCTGGCCGGTCGAGCAGCTTCACCGCCACGCGCTCGTCGAGCACGAGATCGCGGCAGAGATAGACGACCCCCATGCCGCCGCGGCCCAGCTCTCGGCGGACCTGATAGCGACCGGCCAGGATCGTGCCCGGTAAAAAGCCTTCTTCCGACATGACGGTGAGCCGCCCGATGATAGCCGTGCCGGCCGGGCCCGGTAGACTCGAATCTCGCGAGGCGCGCGGCGCCAGGCGCCTGGCGCCAGGGCGGCCCGAGGTCGCCTGGCGGCAGTTCGTCGTGTCGGGTCCGCGGAGCGATGCTAGGTTGCGGTGATGGATGCAGCGGTACGCGTGCTCGCATTCGCTGGCGCGAGGGATGTGCTGGGTACCGGAGAAGTGGCGCTGCCGCTGGCTGGCCCCTGCACCGCAGCGGAGCTCCTGGAGCACGTCTGTGCTCGTTATCCCGGGCTCGGCCCCTACAAGGGATCCATCCGGGTGGCGGTGAACGGCGTCTATGCGACGCCGAGCGATCCTGTAGGTTTCGGTGACGAGGTCGCGCTGATCCCGCCGGTGGCGGGCGGCTAGCGAGAGGACCCGAGAGGGACGCGCCATGCCTTCTTCTATCGGCGGCCTCGATCCTGCGCGCAGCGCGGGCGACGCATCGGCTCCGCGGCGGCGATCGCTGCCGCTCGTCGGCGGCGGAGACGCTGGCCGACGCGCCGCCGTGATCCCGTACCGCGACGGCGCCGGCGAGGCAGCTGGCGAGCACGCGGGGCCCGCGCCGCGGAGCGTGCGCATCTCGGTCACGGATCGGTGCGACTTCGCGTGTACCTACTGCCGCCCGTCGCGGCATGACGGCTATGCCGACGGCAAGCTCATGACGGCCGCCTGGCGCACCATGTTCGAGGCGCTGCGCGACGCCGGCGTCCGGCGGGTGCGCCTGACCGGCGGCGAGCCGCTGCTCCACCCCGAGATCGTGTCGATCATCGAGTGCCTCGCCGCGCTCGGCTTCGAGGATCTGGCCCTCACGACGAACGCGTCGCAGCTCGCGCGGCTCGCCGGGGCGCTTCGCGCCGCCGGGCTGCACCGGCTGAACGTCTCGATCGACACCCTCGATCCCGGGCGCTTCGGCGAGATGACCCGGGGCGGCGAGCTCGCCCGGGTGCTCGACGGCATCGACGCCGCGATCGCGGCGGGCTTCTCGCCGATCAAGCTGAACACGGTGGTCCTCCGCGGCGTGAACGACGACGAGATCGAGCGGCTCGCGCTGTGGGCCTGGGAGCGCCGGATGGTGCCGCGCTTCCTCGAGGTGATGCCGATCGCCGAGGGCGCTCGGCTCGTCGGCAAGCACCTCGTCACCGCGGCCGAGATGAGGGCGCGCCTTGCCGATCACCTCCTCCCGGAGGAGGCGGCCGGCGAGCCCGGCCTCGGCCCGGCCAGGTACGTCCGCGCTCGCCGCGACCCGTCGCTCCGCGTCGGCTTCATCACGGGCACCAGCGACACGTTCTGCGAGAGCTGTGATCGCCTGCGCGTCTCCTCGACGGGCGTGCTCCGGCCGTGCCTCGCCACCGACGATGGCGTCGACGCCTCGCGCGAGGCGAAGAGCGGCGATCGGGCGGCGATCCGCCTGCGCCTGGACGAGGCGTGGCGCCTCAAGCCGGACGGCAAGGTCTGGAAGGGCTGCACCGAAGAGACGGCCTCCACGGTGTCGATCCGCGCGATCGGCGGCTGACGGAGCGGGCGGAGCCGAGCGGGGCCGGATCACGTTCGGCTTCCGGTCCTCACGGCTGCCGTGTCAGATTCCGGGGCGATGCCGCGAACCCCTGATCGACCCGGCGAGGGCGAAGCGCTCTCGACTCACCTCTCTCCGAGCGGCGAGGCCCGCATGGTGCCTGTCGAAGGCAAGCCCGTCACGCACCGACGCGCTGTCGCGTCCGGCGCCGTCATGATGCGCCCCGAGACCATCGCCCGGGTCGCGCGCGACGACGCCCCGAAGGGCGACGTGCTGGCCGCGGCGCGGATCGCCGGGATCATGGCGGCGAAGCGCACGCCGGAGCTCATCCCGCTCTGCCACGGCATCGCGCTCACGCACGTCTCGGTCTCGCTCGACGTGGACGAGCCCTCCGCGACGATCCGGGTGACCGCCGCCGCGGAGGCGGTGGATCGCACAGGGGTCGAGATGGAAGCCATGGTCGCGGTGAGCGCCGCGTGCTTGACCATCTACGACATGCTCAAGGGAATCGATCGCGAGATGGTCATCTCGGACATCAAGCTCCTCGAGAAGAGCGGGGGCCGCTCCGGCCATTTCCAGCGGAGCGCGCCGTGAGCCGGATCCGCGCCGAGCCGCTCGGTCTCGACGAGCTCATCGCCGCCGTGTCTCACCCTGGCGCGGGCGGCATCGCCACGTTCCTGGGCGTGGTGCGCGACGTCAACGAGGGCCGTTCGGTCACGCTGCTGGAGTACGAGGCCTACGGGACGATGGCCGAGGCCGAGCTCGAGCGGATCCTGTCGGAGCTCGCCGCAGAGATCCCTGGCGTGCGCGTCGCCGCGACGCACCGGGTGGGCGCGCTCCACGTCGGCGATGTCGCCGTCGCCTGCGCCGCGAGCGCGCCGCACCGGGGAGAGGCGTTCCGCGGGTGCCGCTTGCTCATCGACCGCATCAAGGAGCGCCTGCCGATCTGGAAGCGTGAGCACGGGCCGGACGGCCCCTACTGGGTCGGATGGGAGGACGCCCGCTGCGTCGGCGAGCACGGGCACGAGGCGCATCACGGGCACCCACACGGCGACGAGGGGCCCCACGGCCACGGTGGGACGGCGCCTCCAGCCAGCGCTGGCGCCTAGCGCAGGCGCCGGCCGGGCGGCCCTGACGCCTAGCGCAGGCGAAGCCCGGCGGGCGGAGGCGAGGAGAGCGGGTCGTTCTCCTTCAGGCGGTTGTGGTGCCGGATGTCCGTCCCCTTGACGAGGAAGACGACCGACTCGGCGATGTTCATCGCGTGATCGGCGATGCGCTCCAGGTACTTGGCGATCGACTGGATGCGTGTGGCCCTGTACACCGTGCTCGGGTCGCGGCTCATGACGAGGAGCACCTCCTGGAAGATGCGGGCGTAGTGCTCGTCGATCACGTCATCGCGCGTGAGCAGCTGGTTCGCTCGCTCGCAGTCGCGGGCGACCAGCGCGTCCAGCGCCTCGTGCACCACCTCGATCGCCTCGTCCGCGAGGCCTTGCAGATCCGCCACCGGCGCGAGCGGCGGCTCCTCGTTGAGCTCCTGCACGCGCTCGCAGACGTTCACCACGAGGTCGCCGACCCGCTCCAGATCGGTGACGATCTTGAGCGCCGTGGTGACGAAGCGCAGGTCGGACGCGACGGGCTGGCGCGTCGCGAGGATCCTCATACAGAGCTCGTCGACCTCGCACTCGAGGCGGTTGATCCGGCGATCGAGCCGGATCGTCGCCTTGGCGAGGCCCGTGTCGCGCGTCGCGAGCGCGGTCGAGCCTTTCTGGATCATCTCCTCGACGAGGCTGCCCATGAGCAGCAGCTTCTCGCGAAGCGTGCGTAGCTCGTGCTCGTAGACCTTGCTCGTGTGCGACGTCGGCATGACTCTATCCCCCGCTTCCATCAGCCGAACTTCCCGGTGACGTAGTCTTCCGTCTTGCTCTCCTTGGGGTTGGTGAAGATCGTCTGGGTCCTGTCGAACTCCACCAAGTCCCCCATGTAGAAGAAGGCGGTATAGTCAGAGCACCGCGCGGCCTGCTGCATGTTGTGTGTTACGAGCACGCAAGTATATCGCTCTTTCAGCTCGTCGATGAGCTCCTCGACGCGCGCTGTCGCGATGGGATCGAGCGCGGAGCACGGCTCGTCGAGCAGGATCACCTCCGGCTCCACCGCGAGGACGCGGGCGATGCAGAGCCGCTGCTGCTGGCCGCCCGAGAGGGATAGCCCGGACTGATCGAGCTTGTCCTTCACCTCGTCCCAGAGCGCCACCTGGCGCAGGCACTTCTCGACGAGGCCTGTGGGATCCTTGACGGAGATGCCGTTCAGCTTGTGTCCGGCGAGGACGTTCTCGCGGATGGACATGGTTGGAAACGGGTTGGGTTTCTGGAACACCATGCCGACGCGGCGCCGCAGCCTTACCGGGTCGACGGCTTTGTCATAGATGTTCACGCCGTCGATCATGACGGAGCCCTTCGCCGAGGCCCCGGGCACCTGCTCGTGCATCCGGTTGAGACAGCGCAGGAACGTCGACTTCCCGCACCCGGACGGGCCGATCACCGCTGTGACCTGGCCGTCGGGGATGTTCAGCGTGATGTCGTGGATGGCGTGGAACTTGTGAAAATAGGCGTTGAGCCGGGTGACGCTGATCTTGGCTGGCGGCGCCTCGTCCTCAGGCTCCATGGAGCGGCTGTCGATGCCATCGGTGTCGAGCCCGCTGCGGCGTTCCCCGGACCGTACTTTGTGGTGCAGTGAGTCAAACGAGCTCATCGAGTGCCTTTAGCGCGCCTTGACGCTCCGCGACGTGACGATGCGCGCGAGCAGGTTGAGGAGGAAGACGATGACGATCAGCACGAGGGCGCCTGTCCACGCCTCCTGCTGCCACTTCGGGTAGGGCGAAGTGGCGTTCCGCCAGATCTGCACCGGCAGCGAGGCGATGGGGCGGTCGATGGCGAAGCTCCAGTACGATGAGCCGAGCGCGGTGAGGAGCACCGGCGCGGTCTCGCCGGCGATGCGGGCCACGGCGAGCATCACGCCGGTGCCGATCCCGGGCGAGGCCGTCCGGAGCACGACGAGGAGGCTCGTGCGCCACTCCGGCACGCCGAGGGCGAGCGACGCCTCGCGGAGGTGGGCGGGCACCAGCTTGAGCAGCTCCTCCGTCGTGCGGGTCACCGTCGGGAGCATCACGATCGCGAGCGCGATGCCGCCCGCGAGCGCCGAGAAGCGCTTCATCGTGACCACCACGAGGGCGTAGACGAACACGCCGATGGTGATCGAGGGGACGCCGCCGAGCACGTCGGCGATGAACCGGATGGCGGCAGCGAGCTTGCCGCGCCCGATCTCGGCCAGGTAGATGCCGGCGAGGATGCCCGTCGGCAACCCGATGCCGCAGCCGATGGCGACGAGGATGAGCGTGCCGACGACCGCGTTGCCCATGCCGCTCCGCTCGTCGCCCACGGGCTTCGGCAGCTGGGTGAAGAAGTCGAGGGACAGCCCGCCAAGGCCCTTGCTGACGACGTAGATGAAGATCAGGAACAGCGGGACCAGGACGACGACGGCGCTCGACACGCAGAGCCCTTCGAAGAAGTAGCTGCGTACGCGGCGCAGCGTCTCGCCGGGCGCGGGCTCGAGCAGCGTGCGCCGGGGGGCGCTCGTGGGGCTCGCCACGGGGACAGGGGTGTCGCTGTTCATGCGCGCTTCTCCAGCTTGCTCTTGGTCGAGCTCACGAGCCACCGGGCGAAGAGGTTGAGGAGGAGGGCGACCCCGAAGAGGAGCAGCGCGATCTTGGACAGCGCCGACACGTACATGTCGCTCGTCGCCTCGACGAACTCGTTGGCGATGACGCTCGCCATCGAATAGCCGGGGTGGAAGATCGACGCGCTCACCTTCGGGACGTTGCCGATCATCATCGTGACCGCCATCGTCTCGCCGAGCGCCCGGTTCAGCCCGAGGATGATGGCCCCGATGATGCCGGAGCGCGCCGACGGGAGGACCGCGTAGCGGATCGTGTCCCACGCGCACGCGCCGAGGCCGACCGCCGCCTCCCGGTGCAGCTGGGGCACCGCCTGCATCACCTCCCGCGACACCGACGTGATCGTCGGGACGATCATGATGGCGAGGATGACGCCCGCGGCGAACATGCCGAATCCGAGCGGCGGCCCCTCGAAGAGGGGGATGTAGCCGAAGTACTTGATGATGACCGGCTCGACGGTGTCCCGGAGCCAGGGGCGGAGCACGGCGATGCCCCAGAAGCCGTACACGACGCTCGGGATCGCCGCGAGGAGCTCGACCATGAACCCGAGCGGCTTGCGGATCCGGTGGGGGGCCAGATCCGACAGGAAGATCGCGAGGCCGAGCGAGACGGGGACGGCGAGCACGATGGCGATCAGCGAGGTGACGACCGTGCCGTAGACGAACGGGAGCGCGCCGAACTCCTCGCGCGCAGGGTCCCACACGCTCCCGCCGAGGAACCCCAGCCCGAACTTGTCGATGGCGAGCCGCGACGATCGGATGAGCTCCAGCACCATCAGCGCTGGCACCGCGAGCACCGTGAGGCCGAACATCGTCAGGATGGCGCGGAACGCTCGATCGGCTCCGCGCGTGCCATGTGGCGCATCGCTGTGCGGCGCCGGCGAGGCGGCTTGTTGCATCGGGACTTCTACGGTGCTCATGGACCTATCCTGCGCTCCTGCGCGCACGCCAGCCGCGCACGGCGGGGCGCCGTTCGCGCGGCTGGCGCGCATTCCTGGGGTCATGGGGCGAGCAGGGGCTTGCCGTCAGGGCCGACCAGCGCGGCGAGCTTCTTGTTGACCTTCTCGACCACAGCCGCGGGCAGCGGGGCGTAATGGAGGTCGTTCGTGAACTTCTGGCCGTCTTGCATCGCCCACTTGACGAAGCTGCCGAGCACCTTGCCCTTCGCGAGGTCCTTCTGCTCCTGGTACACGAGCAGGTACGTGAAGCCGGCGATGGGGTATGCGTCCTCGCCCTCGGCGTCCACGAGCGAGATCCGGAGGTCGTCCGGCATCTTGGCGGCGGCGCCGGCGCCCGCGGCGGTCGTGCTCTCCAGCGACGGGGTGATGAACTTCCCGCTCTTGTTCTTGAGCGAGGCGAACGTGAGCTTGTTCTGCATCGCGTACGCGAGCTCGATGTAGCCGATCGAGGCGGGCGTGCTCGTGATCAGGGCGGAGACGCCGTCGTTGCCCTTGGCGCCGAGGCCGCCAGGCCAGTTGACGCTCGTCCCGCTCCCGGGTCCGCTCTTCCAGTCCGGGCTGACCGCGCTCAGGTAGTCGACGAAGATCTTGGTCGTCCCGCTGCCGTCCGAGCGGTGGACCGTCGCGATCTCCTTGTCGGGGAGCTTCACGTCCGGGTTCTCCTTCTGGAGGGCCGGGTCGTTCCACTTCTTGATCTTGCCCAGGAAGATGTGCGCGGCCGCCTCCGGCGTGAGCTTCAGGCCAGACGGGACCCCCTCGAGGTTGTAGGTCAGCACGACCGCGCCCAGGCACGTCGGCAGGTGAAGGATGCCGGCGGCCTTCCCGAGCTGCTCCTCGTTCATCGGGGCATCGGTGGCGCCGAAGTCGACGGTCCGCTCGGTGATCTGCCGGATCCCACCCCCGGAGCCGATGGACTGGTAGTTGATCTTGACCTTGGAGTTGGCCTTCTGGAACTCAGCGATCCACTTCGTGTAGAGGGGGTACGGGAACGTCGCGCCCGCGCCCGTCAAGGTGATGTCCCCGTCAGCGGTCGGCTGCGGCGCGGTGTCCTTCTTCGCGCCGGGGAGCGAGCCGGTGTCTTGGGGGGCATCGGAGCGACCGCACGCCGCGGTCAGGAGGAACATCGCCAGGGTGAGCAGAATTCGAGCCATGCACAGCAAGGCGTAATCGAGGTTTGTGACAGCTCGGTGACGGCAAGGTGGAACAGCGAGCACCGCGCTTTCCTGGCTTTGCGTGGTTCGCGTGGATCACCCGGCGCGCGCCAGGCGGACGGTGAACTGGGTGCCGCGGCCGATGGCGCTCTCGACCTCGATCGAGCCGTTCATCAGCTCGACCAGGTGCTTCACGATGGCGAGGCCGAGCCCGGTGCCGCCCAGATCGCGTGAACGGCCGGCGTCGACCCGGTAGAACCGCTCGAAGATGCGGCCCAGGTGGTGAGGCGGAATCCCGGGGCCGTCGTCGACGACGGCGAGGGTCACCTGCTGATCGGCCGAGCGCGCCTTCACCGTGACGTGAGCTCCCTCGCCCGCGTACTTGATGGCGTTGTCGAGCAGGTTCATGAGCACCTGCTCGAGCGCGCGGCGGTCGCACCGGACGGGCGGGAGCGCGGAGGCGTCGACCGTCAGCGTGACCCTGCGCCGGCGCGCCGCCTCGGCGAGCAGCTGCGTGACGTGCTCGATGGCGGGGGCGATGTCGAGCTCCGACAGCGCGAGGCGGAAGTTCTTCGCCTCGATCTTCGAGAGGTCGAGCAGGTCGTCGACGAGGTGGCGGAGGCGCTTCGCGTGCCGATCGATCACGTCGACGAACTCGGCGGCCTCGTCGGGGTCCTTCAGCGCGCCGAGCTGCAGCGTCTCGGCGGCGGTGCTGATCGCGGTGACCGGGGTGCGCAGCTCGTGGGACACGTTGGCGACGAAGTCGGTCCGGATCGTCTCCAGCCGGCGGAGGTCGGTGACGTCGTGGAACACCGCGATGAGCCCCGGCTCGGCGGACGCGCCGTCGTGATCCGCGCCCCACGCGGCGAGGGCCTCGCGCTCATCGTGCCCGAGCCGCTCCGGGCCCTTCCGGCGCGACACGCGCACGAGCAGCCGCCTCGGCAGCGTCCGCCCGAGCTCGACCTCGGCGTCGACCGGCTCGTCCCGCTGGCCGGCGAGCTGGATCGCCTCGGTGAGCCGCGCGTTGCGGATCGACTCGATGACCGATCGGCCGAGCGCGTCCTCGCCGAGGGAGGCCATCGCGCGGAGCGCCCGGTTGGCGAGGAGGATCCTCCCGTCGCGATCGAGCACGAGGACGCCCTCGCTCATCCCGTCGAGGATGCCCGCGAGCAGGGCGCGCTCCGTCCGCACCTCGGCGGTGGAGCGGGAGAGCTCGCTCGTGAGGTGGTTCAGCGCGCGCGCGAGCTGGCGGAGCTCGCCCGAGCCGCGCAGCGGGGCGCGCGTCGACAGGTCGCCCTCGGACATCGCCTGCGCGAAGCGGGTCAGCCTCCGGATCGGGCGCGTGACGAAGAAGGCCGTGGCGGAGCCGACCGAGACGGCGACGACGATCATGGTGCCCATGCCGAGCAGCAGGGTGCGCCGCGAGCGAAGGAGCGCGGCGTCGACGGCCGCGCGCGGGCTGTGCTCCGCGAGCAGCGCCGCTTCCATGTCGCGCGCGGCGAGGCGCTCGATCGGGACGCCAGCGACGAGGAGGGCGAGCACCGTCCCCGCCGCGAGCTTCGCGCCGATACCCAGCCCCCTCGGCAAGCGCATGGGCCCTCTAGGCGATCTCGGGCTCGGCGCGGAACCGGTAGCCGACGCCGCGCACGGTCTCGATGTAGTCGCCCGCCGCCCCGAGCTTCTCGCGGACGCGCTTCACGTGGGTGTCGACGTTGCGCGCGGTGACGTCGACGTGCGAGCCCCACACCTCGTCGAGCAGGAGATCGCGCGACAGCACGCGCCCGCGGCGATCGTAGAGCATCATGAGCAGGCGGAACTCGAGCGCGGTCAGCGCGATCTCGGCCTCCTGCACCCAGGCCCGGTGCGCGGCGCGGTCGACCCGCAGGATGCCGAAATCGAACTTCTCCGGCGCCGACGCCGGGCTCTCCGAGCGCTTGAGGATCGCCCGCGCGCGCAGGATGAGCTCGCGCACGCTGAACGGCTTGACGACGTAGTCGTCGGCCCCGAGCTCGAAGCCGACGATCCGGTCGATCTCCTCGCCCTTGGCCGTGACCATGATGACGGGCACCGCCGAGGTCTGCGGGTTCTGCTTGAGGCGGCGGCAGATCTCCGTGCCCGACATGTCCGGGAGCATCAGGTCGAGCAGGACGAGATCGAACCGCTCCTCCTTGACCGCCCGGAGCGCTGTCTCTCCGCTCCCCGCGGACACCACATCGAACCCAGCCTGACGGAAGTTGTAGGTGAGGACGCGCTGCAGGTCGCGCTCGTCCTCCACGATGAGCACATGGCTCGGCATGGCGGATGTATCTAGCAGCGCATTGTGACAGCTTGATGGCGATCGCGCGTGTCGCGCGTCGCCCTCGCGAGACGGAATTGCGACAAGGACGAGGTGCAGCGCGAGCGCGAGGAGAGCGCGGAGATCCGAGACGGACGGCGGGCGCATCGGACGCGGCCGATCCTCACCCGGGGGGCGCGGCCGGGAGAGCAGCCTGGAGCGGTCCGGGGGGACCGACGGCGATGACGGAAGCGCGGCCGGGCGGCGGGTCGTGCAGCGAGGCGGGCGGCGGCCTTTCAGGACGGAATGCGTGGCGCTTGCAACGCTCGGCGTTTTCGCCTAACTGGGCCGCCCATGGCCCTCGAGCGAACACTCTCAATCATCAAGCCTGATGCGATGGAAAAGAATACGGCCGGCGCGATCGTCGCCCGCCTCGAGCAGGAGGGCTTCACGGTCAAAGCGATGAAGCGCATCCACCTTACCCGCGCGGAGGCCGAGGGCTTCTACGCGGAGCACCGGGGGCGCGGCTTCTTCGACGAGCTCGTGACGTTCATGTCGCGCAGCCCCATCCTCGTGATGGCGCTCGAGCGCGAGGACGCGGTGGCCAAGTACCGCGAGGTCATCGGCGCGACGGACCCGGCCAAGGCGGCGGAGGGGACGATCCGCAAGCTCTACGGGGCGAACGTGGGCGAGAACGCGGTCCACGGGTCCGACAAGCCGGCGACCGCCGCGCGGGAGATCGGCTACTTCTTCGCGGGTTACGAGGTCGCCCCGAGCGCGACGGCCTGATGCTCGGCGAGCGGCTCGCGGCTGCGCTCGGCGCGGCGCGGGACGGCGCGGCAGGCATCGAGAGCTTCGCGCACCTGCTCGGCTCGCGCCGCGTCGGGCCGCGCGGGGTCGCGCTCGCGCTGCCGGAGGTGTGCGAGGGGTGCGCGGCGCTCGTCGTTGCCCTCGACAGCCTGTCCGCGGCGGTCCGCGACGGCTTCGTCGAGACAGACGCCGCCGTGGCGGCCGACGCCGCGGCGGCCGACGCCGCCTGCGCGGTCCTCGGCCACGCGGGCGTCGAGGTCGCGCGCCTCACGGACGAGCTGTCCCGCGCCGCGGCGGGCGCCCCGCCGGCGCGCGGCTCTGGCCGCGGCCGCGCGGATCGCGGCGGCTCCGAGCGCGGCATCGACGCGCGGCAGCGCCTCGGGCTCGAGGCGTCGGTGCGCAGGACGGCCCGGGAGCTGAGCGGCGCGCTTCGCCTGTCCGAGCTCGTGATCGCGACCCTCGAGCTGCGCCCGACGCCGCTCGATCTCATCGACGTGCTCCGCAACTGGAGCGCCGCCCCGGCCGAGGGGCGGCCCGTTGTCGGCATCTCGGTCGCCTCCTCCGATGGCCGCGCCAACGAGGTGGAGGGCGACGTGCGCGCCGTGAGCGGGCTCATGGAGCTCGCGGTCGGCATGGTCAGCGCCGCGGGCGTGGCCAGCCCGCACCTCGCCGTGTCCCGCCTCTCGGACGGGCGCTCGACGGTGCGCATCGCCGAGCGCGGCCCGCGCGAGGGCGCGCCGGCGGTCGCCCTCGACGTGGTGCTGCGCGACGGCGGCGAGCGGGCGGCCGCCGTGGCCCGCGTCGTCGCGCGCCGCGCGCGCATCGAGCTCGTCGAGGGGACGGGCGGGCGGGTCGTCACCATGACGTTCTGACCCCGGTGCCGGTGCTGGCTCGGCCGTGCTAAAGGCGGCGCCATGGCCACCGAAGAATCCATGAAGTCCCTCGTTGAGGCGGCGTTCCGCGACCGCGAGCTCCTCCGCTCGCCCGCGCACGAGGCCGCGGTCCTCCGCACGATCGAGAGCCTCGATCAAGGCCTGCTCCGCGTCGCCGAGCCCGACAAGACCGCGCAGGCGGGCGGCGAAGGCGCGGCGTCCACCGGCGAGGGCGCCCCGCACAGGTGGGTGACGCACGCGTGGATCAAGGAGGCGATCCTCCTCTACTTCTCGCTCCGCAGCATGAGCGTGATGGAGGTCGGCCCCTTCGAGTTCCACGACAAGATCCCGCTCAAGCGCGGCCTCGACAAGGCGGGCGTGCGCGTCGTCCCGCCGGGGACGGTGCGTTACGGCGCGTTCCTCGAGCAGGGCGCGATCGTGATGCCCGGCTACGTGAACATCGGCGCGTGGGTCGGCTCGGGGTCGATGGTCGACACCTGGGCGACGGTCGGCAGCTGCGCGCAGATCGGGCGAGGGGTGCACCTCGCCGGGGGCGTCGGCATCGGCGGGGTGCTCGAGCCGCCGGGGGCGCGGCCGGTGATCATCGAGGACGGCGTCTTCGTGGGCTCCCGCGTGATCGTGGTGGAGGGCGTCGTGGTCGAGGAGGAGGCGGTGCTCGGCGCCGGCGTGGTGCTCACCGCGTCGACGGCGATCCTGGACGTCACGGGGCCGGAGGTCGTCGAGCACCGCGGCCGGGTGCCCGCGCGCAGCGTGGTGATCCCGGGGACGCGGCCGAAGCGCTTCCCCGCAGGGGAATTCTCGATCCCCTGCGCGCTCATCATCGGCAAGCGGAGCGAGGCGACGGATCGCAAGGTGTCGCTGAACGCGGCGCTGCGAGATTTCGCGGTGCCGGTGTGAGCGCGCGCGCCGACGCGGACGCGGCGGCCGCGGCCGATCTCGCGGACACGCTGCTCTGGCTCTGCTCCGTCCCGTCGCCCACGGGCGAAGAGCAGGAGCTGTGCTGCGCGGTGGCGGAGCGGCTCGGTCGGGCTCGGCTCGCCGCGCCGGTGCGCCGCCACGGCGACTCGCTCGTCGTGCAGGTGACGCAGGGCACGGGCGGCCCGAAGATCGCGCTGGCCGGGCACCTCGACGTGGTGCGCACCTCGCACGACGGGCCGCCGCGGATCGAGGGGGATCGCCTCTACGGCCCCGGCGCGAGCGACATGAAGTCGGGGCTCGCGCTGATGCTCGACCTCGTCGAGGGCGAGCGGGAGGCGATCGCGGGCGTGGATCTGACGCTCGTGTTCTACGCGCGGGAGGAGGGGCCGTACCTGGAGAACGAGCTCGCGCTGGTCATCGAGCGCGAGCCGGACCTGCGCGCGCTCGATCTCGCGGTGTGCCTCGAGCCGAGCGACAACCGGCTGAGCCTCGGCGCGAGCGGGTCGCTCCACGCGGGGCTGACGTTCCGCGGGCGGACGGCGCACAGCGCGCGGCCGTGGCAAGGGGAGAACGCCATCTACAAGGCTGGCCCGCTCCTGTGCGAGCTCGCCGCGCTCGCGCCGCGCGAGGTCGAGATCGACGGCTTCGTCTACCGCGCCGTGACGACGGCGACGATGGCGCAGGGCGGGCGCGGGCGGAACGTCGTTCCCGACGAGTTCACGATGAACCTGAACCACCGCTTCCCGCCTGGGACGTCGATCCAGGAGGCGCAGCGGACCATCGAGGCGCTCGTGGACGGCCGCGCCGAGATCGCCTGGCGCGACCTCAGCCCTTCGGCGCCGCCGCACGCGTCGCACCCGCTCGTCGTCGCGCTGCGCGAGGCGGGCGTCGCCGCGGTCGAGCCGAAGCAGGCGTGGACCGACGTGGCCCGCTTCGCGGAGCTCGGGGTGCCTGCGGTCAACTTCGGCCCCGGCGAGAACGCCCAGGCGCACCAGCGCAACGAGTGGTCGTCGCTCCGAAAGCTGTCCGAGGGTCGCACGATCCTCCGCCGCTGGCTCTCGGCGCTCGGACCGGCCTGACGCCGCGCGCACCCGCTGCGCGCGCTCGGTGTCAGGGGGAGCCGCCTGATCGCGCGCGGCGTTCGGGGCGCGCCCCGGTGACGCTCGTGCCCTTCAGGTGGCCGTGCGCACCGAGAGCCCGGCGGCGGGGATGGTGAAGAAGAACGTGCTCCCCTGGCCGGGCGAGCTCTCGACCCAGATCGTACCGCCGTGGGCCTCCACGATGCCCTTGGTGACGAACGCCGCGAGCCCCATCCCTTGTCCCATGGGCCTTCGAGGGGGCGCGTGGCGAGCGAAGAGCAGCGGTCGTTGCTCCGGGGAGATGCCAGGCCCTGTATCGGAGATCGAGAATCGCGCGTCGGTGCCCGACGGCTCGGCGCGCACCGTGATGCGTCCGCCCTTCGGCGTGAAGCGCATCGCGTTGCCGAGCAGGGTGGCGATGACCTGGACGATGCGCTCCCGATCGCACGCGATGGGCGGCAGCTCGTGCGGCAGCTCCTTCGCGATCTCGAGCGGCTTCAGCGCGACCGTGGGCGCCATGAGCTCGATCGCCTTGTCGAGGATCGGCTCGACCTCGTGCGCGCCTTTGCCGACCTTCAGCGATCCGCTCTCGATGCTCATGGCGTCGATCAGGTCCTGCGCGAGCTGGTTGATCTCGTCCGCCGCGCGGGTGATCGCCTCGAGCTGCCGCCTGCCCGGGCCCTCCTGAGGGACGGATCGCATCAGCATGCGGGCGCTCACGACGATCACGCTCAGCGAGTTCCTGAGGTCGTGAGAGATGGTGGATACGGTCTCGCGCAGGATGCGCTCTGCCGCCTCCGCGCGGCGCTCGAGGAGCTGGCGCTGCTCCTCGATGATCCGCTCGCGCTTGGCCGCGTCGCCCCGCGGGGCGAGCCGCTCCGCGTCCGCCTTCGATCGCCTGGGCGCCCTGGCGCGCAAGGTCGCCGGTCCCGCGGATCGAGGCCCGCTCGCCGCGGCGGACGTCGAGCCCCGCTTCGGAGCGCGCAGGGGCGCCGCCGTTGTGCGCCCGCGGAGCGTGCGGCCGTGCGCTGCGTCCGCGCCGTCCGCCGCGTTCTTCCCGGCTTTTTTTCTCGTCACCCCCGCCATTCTTGTCCCCTCGTGCCTCTCAAGCACTCAGTTAGCCAGAAAGACCGGGCCGAGAATAGTCAGGTGGTGCCGCAGTCAAGTCCTGGCAGCGCGGGAGCGCAGGTGCGTTATTCGCAGTCTCGCCGCAGTCTCGCCGCAGTCTCGCCGCGGTCTCGCGGAGGGCACGCGCCTCGCGGATCTCGCGGGCTCGTGCGCGCTGTGTAGGTTTCGCCGGTTCCGTGGAGGGGGATTCGCGGCGCGTCAGGGCGCGCTTTCCGGCTGCGATGACGCGCTGCCGCGCGACAGGAGGCGGCGAATCTCGAGCACGAGCGTGTCCGGCAGACACGGCTTCGTCAGGAAGGCGTCGCACCCCGCGTCCTTCGCCTCGCGCGAGTGCCCCGCGAGCGTGTGACCGGTGAGGGCGACGATGGGGATCCTCATGGTGCGAGGATCGCTCTTGAGGTGGCGGGTCGCCTCCCAGCCGTCGATCTCGGGGAGCGAGAGGTCCATCAGGATGAGGTCCGGGATCAGCTCGAAGGCGCGGTCGAGCGCCTCGCGCCCCGTCGCCGCCTCGGCCACGCGGAACCCGGAGAAAGACAAGTACTCCGCGAACATCTCCCGGTTGTCCTGGAAGTCGTCCACGACCAGGACGAGCGGCGAGACCGCGTTGTCATCAGACTTCACTTCCATCCCAGTGAACCTTTCCATTCCTCGGCGCGCCGCGCCGCCCGATCGATCGTAAGGGGCTCCGGCATCGCTCGGCCGGCCTCTCACGCAGGGTCATGTAGGGGGGCGATCCGCTCGGGTCACGTCATGTTTGTATACCTGATTGCGGGCACAATGCCGGGCATTTCCCCTCCCGCGCAGGGGTTATCCTGCATTTGCCCTGAAGGGGTTTCAGGTTGCTCCTGACGTGCCCTAGGTGGGTCCGTAGGGGCGGCGGACGCCGACGATCTCGTGGAGCAAACGAGCGGCGCTGTCCCAGTCGACCGGCTTCACGAGGACACCGTCGAACGCCGAGGCGTTGAGGGCGGCGCGGGCCTCGAGATCGCGCCGGCCAGTGCACGCGAAGATGGCGACGTGCTGGGTCGCCGGATCGGCGCGCAGCGCCTCGGCGACGACGAAGCCGTCGATGCCGGGCATCCTCAGGTCACACAGGATCACATCCGGCACGTCCTGCGTCGCGAGGAACACGCCACGCAACCCGCCGGCTGCCCGCTCTACCAGGAAGCCGTGCGCAGCGAGCGCCGCCTCCGCCATGACGAGGAAATCGGGATCATCATCGACGATGAGGACCCGGCGCCGCCGCTCGATCACCAGGGTATCCTCGTCTCCCTGCTCGTCGTGATGCTCGGTGAACTCTCTGCGCTCTGCCTCGGACATGCTCCCCCGCTCGCGGCTCGGCTGACAGCGCTCCCCAGGTGCTCGGGCTTCGATGCGCTGTGATGCGCGGAAGCGTGGAAGGAGAGCAACGAAGAGCAACGGCCTCCCGCCGGCGTTTCTGGAAAGGCCCCCCTGCGCTGGTGGAGGCGGAACCTGAACCCCAGGTACACCTTGTGCCCAGGTCGCTTATCCGCAACCATCAACTGTCCAGCGCAGATGGGGGTCTCTGCGCGGTTCACCCCCAGCCTCCGGCGACCGCTGTTTCGGGGGAGCCCCGACGACAGTTGGCTTGCTCGTCTGATGCTCGCGGTCCGCGCTGCTGCATATTCGGAGCAGGCGTTTATGTGGATGGATGACGAGTTCTTCGCGCGTGTGGGCCACGATCTTCGGGGCGAGCTGGCGACCATGCTGGCCGGGGTCCACTATCTCCTGCGTTACCAGAAGGACCTCGGGGCGGCCCCGCGGGACATGCTGGAGCGCGTGCGCGGCGCGGGCGAGCGGCTGAAGCGGCTGCTCGACGAGTTCGACAACTCCATCTGGCTCCGCCAGGACGCCAGCCGTCCCATGGCGATCGCCTCGTGTGATGCTGGCGAGCTCGCCCGCCGCGCGGCGGGGCATCTCGAGGAAGCGGCCGCCGCGCGCGGCGTGCGCATCTCCTTCGACGCCGAGCCCGACGGGGGCGCGCCCGTGGAGGGGGATCCGGAGCTGCTCCGGGTGGCGCTCGAGTACGTGCTCGGCTTCGCCATCCTGCGCTCGCGCGATCGCCCCGTGCAGATGCGTGTCTCGATCTCTGGCGGCGAGGCGATGGTGACCGTCATCGACGAGGCCGGCCCCGTCGCGCCCGAGCCGCTCGCCCGGCTGCTCGATCCGTTCGGCGAGCGGGCGGCGATCCCCGCCGACCCTGTCGCGCCGCGCCGTCGAGAGCGGCTGGGCCTCGGGCTCGCCATCGCGCGTGGCATCCTCGGCGCGCACGGGGGCGGGCTGACCGTGGAGCCGTCGTCCGAGCGCGCGGACGGCGGCTCCACGGAGCCGGCCTCGGGGCTCTCCGCGACGGGGCTGCGATTCACGTGCTCTCTCGGCGGCGTTCGGCGGGGCTCGCCCCCCGGCTCGACCGAAACGACGGATCGCGGCCGTGCGGCAAGCGCGAGCGGCGATGACGGATGAGATCCTGCCCTGGGCTCGCAACGCGCGGATCGTGTCCGATGAAGACTTCGTCTAGGATGGACGGGGCCGCACGTCGCGAGCGTGCTCCAACTTCCACCGCCCACCGATGAATGCGCCTCGATGCCGACGCTGAGCTCTCTCCTCGTGCAGCATGGGGTTACCTCGATGCGGGTGGTCGAGGAGGCGATCGCCCGCCAAGTGCTCCACGGCGGCGATCTCGCCACGAATGTGCTGGAGCTGGGTGCGGTGCGTGAGCGAGAGCTCACGGCGCTGCTCGCGGAGAGCCTCGGGCTCCCGCCCGCCGTGGGCCGGCTGCGGCCCGCGTCGCCCGAGGTGCTCCGGACGATCCCCGTCGATCTTGCGGTCCAGCACCGCGTGTTCCCCCTCGACGTACGCGCAGGCCTCGACGTGGCAGCGACGGGAGCCCCGCAGCGCGAGGCGACGCTCGTCATCGCCACGGCAGAGCCCCTCGCGTTGCCCGTGGCGGAGGAGCTGAGCTTCGCGCTGGGGGTCAGCCTGCGGCAGCTCGCCGCGCCGCTGGTGCGCATCCGCCAGGCGCTCGCCGAGCACTACGGCGTGGCCCTGGAGCGGCGGTTGTCGCGGCTGGTGAAGCAGCTCGACGCGCGCGCCGAGCCGAGCCCCGACGAGTCGAACGAGCCGCACCCGGCGAACGAGCCTGGCCCTGCGGTCCCGCCGGCGCCGGCGCCGCCGCCCGCCTCACCTGCGGGCACCGACGCGGCTCCGCACGCGGCGGTCGACGCGAGCTCGTCCGCGCAGATCGACACGAGTTCGCCTGCCGAGGTCGTCGCGGATCCATCGGCCGAGCTCGCTGCCGCCTCGCCCCTCGGCGCCGATGCGGATTCACCGGCAGGGGTCCGCCCCACGTCACCTCCAGGGGTCGATGCGGCTTCGCTGGCCAGCGTCGACGAGCCCGAGGATGCCGCTGAGACCCAGCAACAGCGACCCAGCATCGAGGATGCTCCGACGGTCGAATCGCTGACCTCGATCTACGACGAGGACACGGTCGTCGCGGACGTCTCGCTCAACGAGGCGGTGCCCACGCCGAGGAAGCCGCCGCTTCATGAGATGGATGACGAGCCGACGGTCGTCGCTGCGTATCCGCTCGATCTCTCCTTGCTCCGCAATCCCGAGGCGCACATGCCTCGGGTCGAGGCGGTCGCTTCACAGCGCGCCGCGCCAGCACCTGGTGAAGCGGCCGCGCCTACCGGCCAGGCGGCCGCGCTGCAGGAAGAGCCGGCGATCGAGCCGGCAGTGCCGACGCCGCGCTCCGAGCAGCTCGCGCCGCACCTCTCGCCGCTGGCGCCATCGGAGGCCGCGCGCACGCCGCCGCGCGTGGAAGCCCCGGCGCCGCCCGTCGAAATCCCGGAGCCGGCCCCGAAAGCAGCGGCTTCGCCGGCGTCGGCGCTGTCCAGCGTGCGTTCGCCAGCGCCAGGCACTCGGCTCCTGACGGGCTGGCTGAAGCGGGCCTCTGCTGCACACCGGCCGCAGCAAGAGCCGCTGCCGGGAGCCGCTGCGGCGCTCCAGCAGCAGCCCCACGGATCCGCGTCCACGGCGTCGACAACGGCGGCATCGCTACCCGCAGGTTCGACACCTGAGGCGCCGGTACCCGTGCCGTCAGCGCCTGCGGCGCCGGCGCCCGCAGTGTCGGCACCTGCGGCAACTCCGGCGGAGCGACGCGAGCTCTCCTCGAGCGCGCCGGCGGCGAAGGTCGCCATGCGGGAGGCGGGACGGTCTGCGTCCGCCGCGCCGAAGCGGAAAGGCCCCTTCACGCTGGCCATGGCCGAGCAGGCGCTCGCCGCCGTCGGATCGAGCGAAGAGGTGCTCGGGGTCCTCTTCGACTTCGCTCAACAGTACTTCGAGTACACGGTCCTGTTCACGGTGCACGGCGAGCGCGCCGAAGGCCGCAACGCTTCAGGTCCAGGCGCCGAGCGCGAGCGCGTCACGAAGATCGCCGTGCCCTTCGAACGTCCGAGCGCCCTCGCCAGGGCGCGTGCGCTCCGCGCGCCGGTCGTCACCGCCGTCGCCGGCAGCGCGCCTGACGCCGAGCTCCAGCGCGAGCTCGGAAGGAAGGTCCATGCGGCCGCCGTGGCGGTGGTCCCGATCGTCGTGCGCAGCCGCGTCGTCGCGCTCGTCTACGGCGACGACGGCGCCACCTCGGTCGAGCTCTCGAGCATCGGAGACCTCATCGCGCTCGCCGGCATCGCGGCGACGGTGCTGGAGCGGCTCATCCTGCGGAAGAAGCAGAACCGCAGCGGCGGAGCCCAGCAAAGCGACGGCCCGGCGCCCCACGAGGCCGCCACGCCGCAGCAGAAGGCGCCCGCGCCGCCGCATCCCGCGCCGCCGCATCCCGCGCCCGCCCGTTCTGACGACGCCGCTGCGCCGATGGACGAGCAGGCCACGGAGGGACCGCTCTCCCTCCGCACCCGCGCCGCGCTCATGGAGCTGAGCAGCATGGTCCGCGCGGACGCGCACGGCTCGCACGTCGCCGCCGCGGGCGCGCAGCTGCCTGCGGCGGATGCAGACCGCGACGCGGGAGAGCCCCCGCCCGCCGAGCCCTCCGACGCCGCGCCGCAGGCCGTGCGGCCGCAGGGCGGCTGGACAACGGAGGACGGCGCTTCCGGGATCGACGCCGTCGCGCGGGCCTTCGGCCTTCGCGGCACCGGCGTGGAGACCGAGCCCGTGCGGCCGGACGAAGGTGTCGCGCATGCGATGGCCTTCAGCTCGACGATCCCGCCGGCCCCGACGCCGCACGCGCAGCGCATGGGCTCCGAGCCGCAGTTCCGGTCGGGCCTCGAGGTGGACGCGGACGTCGTCTCCGGCACGGCCGTCACGGCGCCGATGATGCCGGCGATCACGCCGCCCATGATGCCGGCGGTCACAGCGCCGATGATGCCGGCGATCACGCCGCTGCCTGCGCCGCGCGCCGCGGCGTCGTCGGCGCCGGCGATCATCGACGAGATCCCCGACCTCGAGATCCCCGCCGCGCCGGTCCCTTCGGCGTCGGAGGACCTCGATTTCGGCGAGCCGGAAGAGGCGCGGACGAAGCGGTACTCACGGCCTCCGTGGATGCTCGACAGCTCGATCACGCCGGGCGCAGAAGAGCACCGGGAGCTCGGGCCGGCGCCGGCCACGGGGCGGCCTTCATGGCGCCGCCGTACGCCTGTTGCCGTCGAGACCGCCACGGCGTACGCGAGGCCCCCGTCCGAGCGGCGCGCCGCGGTCTCGCCGTCGCCGGCCGGCGACTTGCGCGCGGAATACACCTCGCTCCTTCAACATGTCCTCTCGGGCGGCGAGGCCGGCGCGAGGGCGTTCGCCGAGCTCGTGCGCAACGGCGACACGGCGATCTCGGTCGTCGCCGCGCGGTTTCCCGGTCCGCTCCGGGTCGATCGCCAGCGCTTCCGTGAGCAGCTCGCCGGCCCGGAGGGCGCCGCGATCGTCGCCACCGTGCCCCCCGCCTCGCAGTGCGGGCCGCTGCTCGAGCTCATCGTCGCGATCCGGCGCCCGGCGCTGCCCTTCATGACCGTGCGGAGCTCCTCGCCCGATCCCGAGGTGCGCCTGTGGGCCACGCACGTGCTCGGCGAGCTGACGTACCCGGAGGCCGCCAACGCGCTGCTCCCACGGCTCTTCGACGACAGCATCGCCGTGCGGCGGATCGCGATCCAGTCGGCCGCCTCGCTGATCGCGGCGCCGCCTGCGGGCGGCCCGATCCTGCAGGGGCTCGACCACATCGCGCGCGATCGCGAGGAGGCGCCCGCGCGGCGGCTCGCGGCCATCGAGACGATGACCGAGATCCGCTCGGGAGCCAGCGTGCCGGCGCTCATCAGCGCGCTCACCGACCCTCACGAGGCGATCGTCGAGGCGGCGGCGCGGGCGCTGGTCGTCGTCACGCGGGACGATCTCGGCCGAGACGCGCGCAGGTGGCTGTCGTGGTGGTCGAGGAACGGCGAGCGCCATCGCATCGAGTGGATCATCGACGCGCTCACGCACGAGAAGCCCGCCATCCGCCGCGCGGCGATCGACGAGCTGAAGGGCGTCACCAAGGAGTACTTCGGGTACTACGAGGACCTGCCGCGGCAGGAGCGGGAGGCCGCCCAGGAGCGCTACCGCGCGTGGTGGATCTCCGAGGGGCGCTCGCGGTTCCGCACCACCGGCTGACGCCGCAACCATGGAGCGGGTGGCGGCGGGCGGGCGGCTCGCCGCGCCGCCTCCCGTGGGAGCGGCGCGCCGGCGCCTCACGAGCGACGCGCGCAGAAGGAGGTTGAGCCCGCGTCGCGCGGGGAGGCGGGCGGCTCGGCCGCTCAGCGGGAGCCGCCCGTCGGGTGGGCTTCAGGGAGGGTCAGGGGAAGGGGAGTGAGCGAACCGCGCAGCGGCGGTTCACTTCGGCGCGGCGGGGGCGGCGGCCGGCTGCGTGGCGGGCGCCGGCCTCTTGGCGGGCAGCCCGGCGGGCGCGGTCTCGCCGGCCTCCTTCATGGCCTTGTCGATGAGCTTCTTGAACTTCGAGAACGGCTGCGCGCCGCTGATGAAGTAGCCGTTCACGACGAACGCCGGCGTCCCGCTGATGCCCGCCTTGTCCGCCACGGAGTTCTCGGAGTCCACGAACGCCTTGTGGGTGTTCGCGTCGAGCGCCTTCTTGAACTTCGTCATGTCGAGGCCCTGCTCCTCGGCGTACTTCTCGAGCGAAGCGCGCGAGAAGGCGTCCGGCTGCCCCTGATTCTTGAAGAGCACCTCGTGGTACGCCCAGAACCCGGCGTTGCCCTTCTGCGTGTAGGCCTCCTGCGCGGCCTCGGACGCGAGCGGCGCGTTCTTGTGCATCGGCAGCGGCCGGTGGCGCCACACGATCTTCAGCTTGTCGCCGTAGGTCTTCGAGATCTGGGAGACCGTGTCCTCGACGCGCTTGCAGAACGGGCACTCGAAGTCCGAGAAGACCTGCATCACGACCTTGGCCTTCTCGCCGCCCTTCCACGGGCTGTTCGGCGCCGGCGCGGAGACCTCCTTGCGCTCGGGCGGCGGCGGCTCCTTGCCGTCCTTGATGATCTCGGCGTAGAGGTCCTTGGCCGCGACGCCCTTGGCGAGCAGCGCCTCCGACTTCTTGATCTCCTCGTCGATGATCGCCTTGAACTTGTCGAGCGGCTGCGCGCCGACGAGCCGGCGGCCGTTGATGAAGAAGTGCGGGGTCCCGGACGCCTGCAGGTCGTCCGCGAGCTCCTGATCGGCGGCGATGGACGCGCCGAACTTCTTGGTGGCGATCGCGGCCTTCACCTTCTCGACGTCGAGCCCGAGCTCCTTGGCGTAGCCGAGCAGGTCCTCGTCGTTGAGCTTCTGCTGGTTCTTCCAGAGCAGGTAGTACGCGTCCCAGAAGCCCTTCTCGCCCTTCTGCGCGCGGGCCTCCATGGCGAGCTCAGCCGCGGGCTCGGCGCGCTGGTGGAACGGGAGCGGGTTGTTCTTCCAGACGACCCGGACCTTGTCCCCGTAGGTCGTGAGGATCTCGTCGAGGGTCGGGACGACCTTGGAGCAGAACGGGCACTGGAAGTCGGACCACTCGACGATGGTGACCAGCGCGGTGGCCGGGCCCTTCGCCGGCGCGTCGCCGACGGGCACCTTCCAGACGGTCTTGTCGTCCTCCTGCGGGCGCTCGCGGTCCTTCTGCGGCGGCGCCTTCGCCTTGTTCTCCGCTGCGAGCTTCGCGTACACCTTGTCGGGCTTGGTCCCGGCGGCGACCGCCGCCTGCGCGGCCTTGAGCTGCTCGTCGATGACGGACGTGAACTTGTCGATCGGCTGAGCGCCGCTCAGGAACACGCCGTTGATGATCGAGGCGGGCGTGCCGGTGACGCCCGAGCTCTTGCCGACCGCCATGTCGGCGTCGATCTTGGCCATGTACTCCTGCCGATCGAACGCCGCCTTGAACTTCGCCCTGTCGACGCCGGCGTCGCCGGCCCACTTCTCGAAGTTCTCGGGCGTGAGGCTCTTCTGGTTCTGGAAGGCCAGCTCGTGGAACTTCCAGAACGCCTTCGAGCCGCCGAGGCGGAACACGGTCTCGGCCGCGAGCGACGCCGGGCGCGCGTTCTTGTGGAAGGGGAGCGGGTTGTTCTTCCAGATGATGCGCAGCTTCTCAGGACCGTACTTGTCCTTGAGCTGGTTGATCGTCGTCTCGACCTTGCTGCAGAACGGACACTCGAAGTCGCTGAAGACGACCATCGTCACCGGCGCCGCCCGCGTGCCCCACATGGGGTCCTTCGACGACACCGGGACCGCCGCGTCCTCGTCGGTCCACGGCTGACCGTCGTCAGCGCTCACGATCTCGTGAGGTCCGCGCGAGCCGGCGCTCCGATCGATGCTCCACATCAGCCCCATCCCTGCGATGAAGCAGAGAAGAAAGCCGACGATGGCTGTTCCCTTGTTCATGATGTTTCCTCTCTCAACATGGTGGGGCTCCGCCAGGCGGGCCCCTCCTTCAACGCGGGCGCGGCACCGGGTGCAGCGCCCGCGACAAGATCGCCAATCGTGACCTCCCGGGGCGGCGAGCCACCCCGGGCCGAGGGAGCCTCCGCCGCGTGCGCGCGGCGCAGCCCCCGGCGGAGCGCCAGGACCGCTCTCGACCCCTCACGCCGGCGCCAGCGACCGGCCTCGGGCGCGGCTTGCACGTCGCCCTCGAGAGGGCGAGCCTGCGCGACGTGGGACCGGACCAGCGCCTAGGAGGCTCGGGTCAGACCGGCAAGCGCTCCGGACCTCGCGGCAGCGCCGCCCTCGCGCCGAGAGCTGCGGTCCACGAGAGACCACGCGGCGCGATCGGGGGCGGGCTGCCGGCGAGCTCGCCTCATCGAGGCGGGTGGTAGACGCCCTGCGCGACGCCGGGACGCGGTCCTCCGGAGACCGCCGCGAACGAGGAGAGCGAGACCGACGCGTGCGGAGCAGGGAGGACGAGGTCAGGAAGGAGCAACGCCTGCTGCGGGGCGCTGGAGAGCTCGCTCACAGGGCCGGGGTGCCGCGAGTTCGGCCCGACCATCGGCCCGCCATCGCTCCCAGCGCAGCCTGGCGCCGCGTCGATCCGCGCGTCGGTGATCGGGAGGGTGCGGGGCGGAGCGACCGAGGAAGCTCCGCGGGGATCGCAGATGGGCGCGTACCTCGTCTCGCCCGTCGCATCGTCGACGCTGGTCAAGACGGTGCACGACGGCTCGTCCGGCGGGGCGACGATCGTCATCCGGTCGTCCTCGCACACGGGGACGATCGCAGCGCGCGCTGTCAGCGGCAGGACCAGCGCCAACGCGAACGTCAGCACGGTCATCAGGCGCTGGACAGCGTGTCGCGACATCCCTCGCCAAGGATTAGCCGAGGCGTGCAGGGAGAGCAATGGCCCGGATCCCCGCGGGAACGCGGCACTTCGGGGTCTTCCTGGACGGATCCCGACGCTTCTCCAGGGTACCGCCCGGAGGACGCCACTTGTCGACAGGGTGTGGATAACTCTGTGGATAAGTTGAAGATCCCCTGTGTCGAAACGGTGGTTCGAGCGGCCCGCGCCAGCAGGAGCACGGGCGATTTCCACGTCGCGCAGCGTTTCGCGCGAACTTGGCCCACCTTGTCCTACATCCGGTAGGTTCGCTTCATGGCGAACTCCTCCGCGACCGTGCCTCGCCCGGTTCCTCCGCCCTCGCACGAGCCCACCAAGAGCGGCTTCGCCGCGGATGATGTTCCCCGGCCGCTCGGCCGTTACGTGCTCCTGCGGCGCATCGCTCGGGGAGGCATGGGGGAGGTGTTCCTCGCCTCCACGACCGGGCTGGAAGGCGCCGAGCGCCCCGTCGTCGTGAAGATCATCCGCCGCGAGCACGCGTCCGATCCGAGCTACATCGCCCGCTTCCTGGACGAAGCGCGTGTGCAGGCGCAGCTCCAGCACTCAGGCGTCGCGCAGGTCATCGAGGCGGACGTCGACCCCGCGACGGGGGAGCCGTACGCGGTGGTCGAGCACGTCGAGGGCCGGAGCCTCGGCGAGGTCCGGGCCCGCGCGGTGCAGCTCGGGCACCGCTTCGACTGGGCGGAGGCGGTCGCGATCGCGACGATGATCGCCGAGGCGCTCGCCCACGTGCACGAGCGCAGGGACCCGTCGGGCGCCGCGCTCGCCATCGTCCACCGCGATCTGTCGCCGCAGAACGTGATGCTCGGCTTCGCCGGCGACGTGAAGATCATCGATTTCGGCACCGCCCGCGGGCAGAACCGGCGCTGCCACACGGTCGCGGGCGTCGTCTTCGCGAAGCCGGGCTACGTCGCGCCGGAGGTCGCCAACGGCGACCCGGGCGACGCGCGGGTCGATCTCTATGCGCTCGGGATCATGCTCTGGGAGCTGTGCGCCGGGCGCCGGTTCCTCCAGGGCGACGCGCAGACGCACATGGCCGCGGTCGCGCGCAACCAGAACGACCCGCCGCCGATCGCGCTGTCGCTCGGGGCCCCGTCGGCGCTCGACGCCGCCATCGGGCGGCTCACGGCCTTCGACCGCGAGGCCCGGTACCCGTCGAGCCGCGCCGCCGCGCGCGACCTCGCCGCGCTCCTCGGGGCGGCGGTCGCCCTGCCTGGCGGCGAACGCGGCGTGCGCGCGCGGGCCGCGCACCTGATGCAGCGCCTGTTCCCTGGCGAGCCGGGGCGCTCGCGCGGCGAGTTCGCGGCCCTCGTCGCCGCCGCCAAGGCCCATCGCGCCACGGCCGTCACGCCGGTGAGCCCGCGCGCCGAGGCCATGGCCTCCGCCGAGCGCGTGGACGACGGCACGCTGCCCGGCACGCGCTACCGGCTGCTGCGCGAGATCGGGACGGGCGCGAGCAGCACCGTCCACGAGGCGGAGCACGTCGATCTGGCGCGCCGCGTGGCGCTCAAGGTCGTCTCGGCGGAGCAGTCGGCGACCGACGTGATCGCGAGCCGCTTCCGCCGCGAGGCCCGCGTCCTCTCGCGCCTCTCCCACGAGCACCTCGTGAAGGTCCACGATTTCGGCATGGCCGCGGACGGCCGGCTGTTCTGCGCCATGGACCTCCTGGAGGGCGAGACGCTCGACGCCCTGCTCGTCCGCGGCGGCGCGATCGACTGGAGGGACGCGCTCGCGATGGCCGCCAAGGTGCTGAGCGCGCTCGAGCTCGCGCACGCCGAGGGGCTCGTTCACCGGGACATCAAGCCCGAGAACCTCTTCATGACGCGCCCGCGCGGCGCCGAGGGGGCGCTCTCCCTCGCGGACGCCGGCCTGAAGCTGCTCGATTTCGGGCTCGCGAAGCGCCTCGCCGACGATCGCGGCGAGGCCGACGGCGTCGCGGACGAGACGGGCGCCGGCGAAGGGCCGGCCCGGGCCGCGGTCGCGATCGTCGGGACGCCCGAGTACATGGCCCCCGAGCAGGCCGCGTCGGGGCGCATCGACGGGCGCGCCGATCTCTACGCGCTCGGCTGCGTCCTCTACGAGATGCTCACGGGGCGCCTGCCGTTCGTCGAGCAGAGCCTCGTCGCGCTGATCGACGCGAAGATCAAGGGCAGCCCCGAGCGCCTCCGCGAGCGCGCGCCGACCCGGCAGATCCCGACGTTCGTCGACGATCTGGTGATGCGCGCGCTGGCCCGTCACCCGAGCGTCCGCTTCCAGAGCGCCGCCGAGATGCGAAAGGCCATCCTGGAGGCGCTGGGGCGACCTGCTCGCGCGCGCACCCGCCGCCGCGCGATGGGGTTCGCCGCGGTCGCCGCCGCGATGACGCTCGCGGGCGTGCTGGTCGTCGGCAAGGGGCGCGAGCTGGTGGCCCGTGTCCCCGCGGTCGCTGCGCTCGTCGGCGCTGCGGGCGAGGCGGCCGCGTCGTCGGGCGACGAGGCGCAGCCCGCTGCGCCGGCGGTCGCCGCGGAGGCGCCGGCGGCAGCTGCGGAGGCGCAGTCGCTCGCCGCAGCCGCGGAGGCGCCGGCGGGCGGCGCGCTCGCGGCAGCCTCCTACGCGCCGGCGTCCGTCGCGGCAGCGCTCGCGGCGGCCAGCGCGGCAGGGCAGGGGAGCGCCACGCCTTCGGCCCTCGCGGCTGTGCCCGCCGGCTCCGATGCCGCCGCGCTCCGAGAGGGAGCCGCGCAGCCTGCGGCGTTCGTGTCGCCTGCGCAGGCCGCCATCGCGAAGAGCGACGCGGCGAAGCCGCCCGTGAGGGACGAGCCCGCCCGGCGCGCCTCGGCGATGACCGCGCGCGCGCCGGCGCCGAAGGCCGACAAACCTGCGGCGCGCGGCGCGGCGGATCGCGCCTCCCGCGAGGTCGCGAAGCGCGAGCCGAAGGCGCGCGAGCGATCGTCCTCGTCCGCGGCGCGCGAGTCGGCCGCCCCGACACCCGCGCGTGGCGAGGCTGACACGGCGGCGAAAGACGCGCACGAGGATCGCAGCGAAGCGAAGCGGCGCCGTCACAAGCGGCGGTCCCGGGTCGCGAAAGCGGAGTAGCCGCGCGTCGCGCGGCGCATTTCGCTCGCGCATGGGCCGCGGCGTTGTATACCGCGCAGCCTGCGATGGCTCAGATCGCCTTGTCCGCGCCGGGTTCGAACGCCGTTACTTCGGGCCCACCCCATCGCGCCATCCTGCGGCTCGCGCTGCCGACCGTGGCGGCGATGCTCACCCAGAGCATCGTCAACGAGGTCGACATCGTCTTCTTCGCGCACCTGCCGTGCCCCGAGTCCTCGAACGCGCACGCGGCGCTCTTGCCGTCGCTGATCGTCCTGTGGCTGTTCGGGGGCTCGCTCAGCGCGATCTCGGTGGGCACGCAGGCGTTCACGGCGCGCCGCTTCGCCGAGAATCGCCCCGGGGACGCCGGCGCGGTCCTCGCGAACGCCCTGTTCTTCGCGATCGTCGCCGGCGTCGTGTTCTCCGCGATCGGGTACCTGACGATGCCGTACATCCTGTCCGTCATCATCAAGGTGCCGGACGCGCGGCAGGCGGCGCTCGACTACCTCGGCTGGCGCCTGCTCGGCGTGACGTCGATGGCGGCGACGTTCGCGCTGAAGGCGTTCTTCGACGGGATCGGCAAGACGCACATCCACCTGATCTCGGCCCTCGCGATGAACGCGCTGAACATCGTGCTCTGCCTCCTGCTCATCTTCGGCAACGCCTCGCTCGGCATCCCGAAGTACGGCATCGCCGGCGCGGGCATGGCCGGCTTCATCTCGACCTACGTCGGCCTCGCGATCATGCTCGCGTACGCGCTCCTGCCGGAGTACCGGCGCCGCTACCGCCCGTTCGCCACGAGCAAGCTCTCGGCCCCGCTCGTCTGGTCCATCCTCCGGCTGTCGATCCCGAGCGCCGTCGCGACCGTCGCGATCATGACGGGCTTCGCCCTCTTCTACGCGATCGCCAGCAAGCTCGACCAGGTCGCGCCGGCGGGCGTCGTCTCGCCGCTCTGTCCCGGCGGCCGCGCGGAGCCGGTGTACGGCGCCGCGACCACGGTGATCGTCGGCATCCTGAAGCTCACGTTCACGGCCTGCCTCGCCTTCGGCACATCGACGGCGACGCTGGTCGCGCAGTCGCTCGGCGAGAAGGACGGCGACAAGGCCGCGCGCTTCGGCTGGACCAGCGTCCGGCTGGGGCTCGCGATCTTCGGCGTCGTCGGCCTGCTCGAGGCGATCTTCGCGCCGCAGATCCTCGCGTTCGCCAGCAGCAGCGAGCTCGTCCAGGCCGCGGCGCTCCGGCCGCTCCAGATCATGGGCATCTGCACGCCGCTCGTCGCGGTCGGCATGATCCTCACGCAGGCGCTCTTCGGCGCGGGCAACACGATGTTCGTGATGGTCGTGGAGCTCATCCTGCACTTCACCTGCCTCGTCCCGCTGGCGTGGCTGCTCGGCATCACGCTCGGCTTCGGCCTGATGGGCATCTGGGGCGCCGGCGTCGTCTACGTGGTCCTCCTCGCCGCGACCATGGTGTGGAAGTTCCGCTCGGGGGACTGGAAGAAGATCCGGCTCGACGCCCAGAAGCCCCTCGACGAGGCCGTGCTCGGCGAGGGCGGCGGCGGGGCGAGCGCGTAGGCGCGCTGAGCCGACCGGCTCAGCGCGGGAAAGCGGCGGCGTTCCCGCCGTCGACGGTCACGACGCAGCCCGTCGTGGCCTCGGCGGTCGCGAGGTAGAGGAAGGCCTGCGCCACGTCCGCCGCGGTGGTCTCGCGCCGGAGCAGGTTGTCGCGGAAGTAGTCGTCGACCGAGACGTTGCGGGCGCGGGCGCGCGCCTCCAGCAAGCCGGCGCCGAAGAGCGCGGTGCGGATCCGGTCGGCGTTCACGGCGTTGGCCCGGATGCCCTGAGGCCCGAGGTCCACGGCGTACTGGCGCATCAGCGAGACGAGCGCCGCCTTGGCGACGCCGTAGGGGCCGAAATCGGGCCCCTGGTTGAACGCGCTCTTCGACGCGTTGAACAGGATCGCGCCGCCTGAGCCCTGCGCGAGCAGCACCCGCGCCGCCGCGCGGGCGACGTTCTGGTGGCCGAGCAGGTTCAGCTCGAGCGACGCGCACAGCGCCTCGTGCCCCTCGGACGTGTGGAGGGATCCAGAGAACGCGCGGCCGGCGTTCGACACGACGACGTCGACGCCGCCGAAGTGCGCCGCGCACTGCGCGAACGCGCGGTGCACGCTCGCCTCGCTGCGCACGTCGCAGGCGACCTTCATGCAGCGGCCGCGGTAGCGGCCCCCGAGCTCGGCGGCGGCCTTCTCGAGCGACTCCTCGTCGCGATCGGCCAGCGCCACGTGCGCCCCCGCGGCGAGGAACGCCGCCGCCGTCGCGTGGCCGATCCCCGAGGCGGCGCCCGTGATCAGCGCGATCCGTCGATCGAGCTGGCCCCGCGGGCCTGCGCCGAGCTTCAGCTTCGCCTGCTCGAGGCTCCAGTACTCCATGTCGAAGAGATCGAGCTCCGGGACCGGCTGGTACCCGCCGAGCGCCTCGGCGGCCTCGATCACGGAGACGGTATGGGCGTAGACGTCCGCGACGATCTCCGCCTCGGCGCGGGAGCCGCCCACGCACAGCGCGCCCGCCCCGGGGAACAGCAGCACGCGCGGGAACGGATCGAGCTCGTCGCGGACGACGCCCCGCGCCGCGCAGGAGCGGCGGAAGTACTCGTGGTACTCGTCCACGTACCTCGCGATGGCCTGCTCGACGGTCGCGCGGAAGCGCGCCGTGTCGGTGATGTCGTGGCCGTGGATGACGAGCGGCCGCGCCTTGGTGCGGATGACGTGATCCGGCGTGGCGCAGCCGATCTGCGAGACTCTGGCCAGATCGTCGCGCGCGCAGAACGCGAGCAGCTCCAGGCCGGTGCGGAGCGTGCAGACCCAGGGGCGCCCCGACGCGCGGGCGAGCGCTCCGCGGACGACCGGCCCGATGGCGGCCCGGAGGTCCGGATCCGCCACGACCGTGGGGTGCGAGACGATCACGCTGCGCTCGGCGATGTAGTGCTCGGCGCGCGTGACGGCGTCGATCATGCGCGTGTAGCTCTCCTCGGCGGTGTCTCCCCACGTGAAGACGCCGTGCTTGTCGAGGATCATCAGCGACGGGAGCGCCCCTCGGGCGAGGCGCTCCCGGACGAGCTCGGCGACGCGGCGGGCGAGCGCGAAGCCGGGCATGACGTACGGCACGAAGAGCGCGCCGTCCCCGTAGATCGCCTGGACGACCTCGGCCGAGCCGGGCTGATCGATGACCGCGAGCACCGCGTCCGCGTGCGTATGATCGACGAACTTCGCGGGGATGATCGCGTGCAGCAGCGCCTCGACCGACGGCGTCGGGCTCGCCGGATCCAGCATCTGGCCGCGCAGCAGCGCGACCATCTGCTCGTCGGTCATCGCCTCGAGCGCGCAAGCGCGCTGGAGCGGCGCGAGGCGGCACGCCGGGAAGCCGCGCGGCTCGATGGTCGCGAGGTCCCACCCGCTGCCCTTGATGAAGAGCACCTCGACGCGATCGCCGAGCAGGTCGACGGCCGTGCTCTTGACGCTCGTGTTCCCGCCGCCGTGGAGGACGAGCGACGGATCGGCGCCGAGCAGGCGCGAGGTGTAGACGCGGAGGGCGAGATCCTCGCCCCAGGTCGAGGCGTAGGTGTCGAGGGTGCGCTGGGCTTCGTCCTTGCTATGGCGAGGATCCATCGATCGGCCGCCTACCCCAGCGGCGGAGGCGCCGAAAGCCCGCCGCTCAGTAGCGGTAGTTCTCGGCCTTGAAGGGGCCCTCGGCGGGGACGCCCAGGTACTTCGCCTGCTCCGTCGTGAGCTGGGTCAGCTCGACCCCGAGCTTCGGCAGGTGCAGCGCCGCGACCTTCTCGTCGAGCTTCTTCGGCAGCAGGTGCACGCCGATCGTGTGCTTCTCGGTCCACAGGGCGATCTGCGCGAGGACCTGGTTGGAGAACGAGGTCGACATCACGAACGACGGGTGGCCAGTGGCGCACCCGAGGTTCACGAGCCGGCCGCGCGCGAGGACGATCAGCCGCTTGCCGTCCGGGAAGATGAAGTGATCGACCTGCGGCTTGATGCTCTCCTCCTTGATCTCCGGGTTCTTCTCGAGCCACGCGATCTGGATCTCGGAGTCGAAGTGCCCGATGTTGCAGAGGATCGCCTCGTCCTTCATCGCGATCATGTGCTCCGCGCGGACGACGTCCTCGCAGCCGGTCGCCGTGACGAAGATGTCGCCGACCGGGGCGACGGTCTCGAGGCGCTTTACCTCGTAGCCCTCCATCGCCGCCTGCAGCGCGCAGATCGGGTCGATCTCGGTGATGATCACGCGCGCCCCCAGGCCGCGCAGCGACTGCGCGCACCCCTTGCCGACGTCGCCGTAGCCGCACACGACGGCGACCTTGCCGGCGAACATCACGTCGGTGGCCCGCTTGATCCCGTCGCCCAGCGACTCGCGGCAGCCGTAGAGGTTGTCGAACTTGCTCTTGGTCACCGAGTCGTTGACGTTGATCGCGGGCACCTTCAGCTTGCCCGCGCGGTGCATCTCGTAGAGCCGGTGCACGCCGGTCGTCGTCTCCTCGGAGAGCCCGCGGATCGGGTCGGCGCCGGTGAAGAGCTCCGGGTGCTTCTCGTGGGCGACGATCGTGAGATCGCCGCCGTCGTCGAGGATCATGTTGGGCCCCTTGCCGCCCTTGAAGGCGTAGAGCTGCTGCTCGATGCACCAGTCGTACTCCTCGAGGGTCTCGCCCTTCCACGCGAAGACCGGGATGCCGGCCGCCGCGATCGCCGCCGCCGCGTGGTCCTGCGTCGAGTAGATGTTGCAGCTCGTCCAGGTGACCTCCGCGCCGAGGGCCACCAGCGTCTCGATCAGCACCGCGGTCTGGATCGTCATGTGGAGGCAGCCGGCGACGCGCGCGCCCTTGAGCGGCTGCGTCGGGCCGTACTCCGCCCTGAGCGCCATCAGCCCGGGCATCTCCTTCTCGGCGATGCGGATCTCCTTGCGACCCCAGTCCGCGAGCGTGATGTCGGCGACCTTGTAGGAGAGCTTCTTCTCAGCAGTCATGGTGTCCCTTTGCCTTTTCGGTGAATGCGCTTGTGCGCGCGCCGCGCCAGCCGACGAGCAGCTGCCAAACCAGGTGTCGATCCGGGCCTTCGCCCTGCCATGCGGACGGCAGCCGCCGGAGCTCGACGCCGGAGAGCCCGGCCTCCTCGGCGAGGCCTCGGAGGTCGCCCGGCGAGAAGCCGAGCCAGATGTCCGCCTCCTGCTCCCGGAGGGCCTGATCGTGGTGCGCCTCGTAATCGAGCACGCACACCGCGCCCCCGCGGGCGTGAGCGCCGTCGCCGCGGCCGGGCGCGGCCGGCCGCGCGAGCTCGACGAGCGCGCGCATCGCCTTCGCCGGCTGAGGCGCGTGGTGCAGCACGCGCGCCGCGAAGACAACGTCGGCGCCCCCGGAGAGGGCCTCGCCCGCCTCCGGAGGATCGCCGCCGAGCGCGCGCGCCACGGCCCGGATCACCTCGGGCCCGTCGATCTCGCCGCACACCAGCTCGACGTTCTCGAGGCTGCGCCGCCGCAGGCGCTCCCCGGCGAGCTGCAGCTGCGCGCTCGCGCGATCGAGCGCGACGACGCGATCGAAGACGGGCGACAGCACCTCGAGCAGCGCCCCGTCGCCGGTGCCCGCGTCGACCGCCAGCCGCCGGTGGGGCAGGAGCGGCGCGAGGGCCGCGAGGTAGGCGGCGAGCTCGGCCGGCGGCCCCGGGCGCAACGGCCGCCCCCCGCGCGCGAAGAACTCGCGCGTCTCGGCGTCGCGCGCGGCCAGCACCTCCTCGACGCGCGCGAGCGTCCCGTCCGCCGCGCACGCGCGCTGGCCCGCGCGCACCGCGTCGTCGACCACGGGATCGGTCGTCGCGCGCGGATCCAGGCGGAGCAGCGTCCACGTCCCCTGGCGCCTGGCGAGCAGGATCCCCGCCTCACGGAGCGCGGCCGCGTGGCGCGAGATCTTCGGCTGGCCCTCGCGGAGCAGCTCGGCGAGCTCCCCGACGGCGAGCTCCTCCGCCGCGGCCAGGCCGAGGAGCCGCACCCGCACCGGATCCGCCAGCAGCCGGTACAGCTCGCACCGCGCGACCGCCTCCTCCGGCTGGGCCGGCGTCTCTGCGACCGAGACCATGGCTCATGTATATGTGTTGATGCGCATGAATGCAAATAGTTTGAGCAAGGCCCTGAACGCGCTCGGTTCACCGAGAAGGCCCCCGCTGACATGCGTGGGCACCCTCGGGTCGCGCGGCGGAGCAGGCTCCCGTGCAGCGGGCAGCCGTGGCCAGCCATGCGCACGGGGGCGCCCATCGACGGCCGCCTCCTTACCGGGGCTCCTTCTGCTTCCTGCTTCCTCTTCGATCGCCGCTGCCGTGGTGCGCCGCGGCTCCTGGCTCGCGCTGGGTCAACCGAACGAGCGGACGACCTTCTCCAGCTTCGCCTCTTCCGAGGAGCGGAGCAGGCCCACGGCCACCACGGTGAGGCGCTCCGGCCGGAACAGCGCGCGCGCGGCGTCGCGCACGTCGGCGACGCTGACGCGCGCGAGCTCCTCGTGCCGCGCCTCCGGGGTGCGCGTGATGTCGGCGAGCGCGGCGAGCCCATGGAAGCCGGCGGTCGCCTCGGCGTCGTCGAGCATCGCCTCCACCGACCAGAGGTGGCGGTCGCGCGCCTTGGCGAGCTCGTCCTCGCGCGGGCCGACCTCGGCGAGCTCGCGGAGCAGCGCGAAGATCTCCCGGACCACCACGGTCGCGCGGTCGTGCTGGACGCCCGCGGCGATGTCGACGACCCCGTCGTCCTCGTAGGCCTCGAACATCCCCGACACGTCGTAGCAGAGGCCCAGCCGATCGCAGATCCGCTCGTACAGCCGCGTCGACATGCCGTCGTCGAGGACGCGGAGCAGCATCTCCACGGCGGGCTCGCGCGGATCGCGCTCGCTCACGCCCCGGAACGCGATCCGCAGATCGGTCTGGCTCGACTGGTTCTCGATGAAGCGGAACCTCGGCTTCTTCTGCGCGTTGGGCGGCGGCGCGGCGGGCACCTGCTCGCCGCGCGGCATGGCGCCGAAGTGCCGCTCGGCGACCCGCGCGCACGCCTCGGGATCGAGCCGCCCCGCGAGGCAGAGCACCGCGTTCGCCGTCGTGTAGTGCCGGGCGTGGTGGGCGCGCAGCATCGGCTCGTCGAAGCGATCGAGCGCCTCGATGTCGCCCGTGATGGTGAACCCGAGCGGGTGTCGCTCGTACATGAGCGCGCGCGCGTTGTTGTCCGCGTCGATGTCGCGTCCCTCGTCGTCGAGGTCCTCGAGGATCTCCTCGCGCACGATGCCGCGCTCGACCTCGATCGCTGTGAAGCGAGGCGACGTGGCCACCTCGCCCAGCAGGGCGAGCACCGGCTCCAGGTTCGTCGGCGGTACGGAGATGCTCATCACGCCGTGGTCGACGTGGGTCGCCGCGTAGAGCGTCCCTCCGAGGCGCTCGAAGGCGAGCGCCTGCGCGTGCGCGGTCGGCAGCGTCGGCGTCCCCCGGAACACCATGTGCTCCAGGAAGTGGGAGATCCCGTTGTTCTGCTGGCTCTCGAACCGCGAGCCGACGCGCAGGTAGAGCGACGCGACCGCCCGGTGGACGTGCGGTTGCGGGACGAGGACGACCTTGAGGCCGTTCGAGAGGACGACGTCGCGCGCGTCACGCAGCGGGAGCGACGTCATTCCCCCTCGTCTTCGAGCGGCAGCGGCGGCTCGCCGGAGCCGTCCTCGGCTGGCTTGGACTCCTTGAGGAGGTTCTGGTCGTACTTCACCTCGCTGCCGATCGTCGACTTCAGCAGGCGCACGTACCCGATGAGCGCGTCGTTCTGCTTCGCGGCGCGCATGGCCGACGTGTAGAACTCGCGATCCTTGTCCCACTGCTCCTGGCTCGCAGAGGTCTTCTCCTTGAGCTGGATCACCGCATAACCGTTCGCCAGCGCCACGACGTCCTTGGGCAGGTCGCCCGGCTTGTCGAGCTGGAAGGCGATGCGCGCGGCCTCGGTGCTGTCCCTCGCGTCGGCGATGGGCGAGCCGGAGACGTTGAACGGCAGGCTCGTCTCGACGGTGGGCCGGTTCGGGTGCGTCGCGATCGTGTAGGGAGCTCGCGCCTCCCCGGCCTCGCCACCCTCCTTCGCGCCCGCGTCCTTGTTGCCGTCCTGCTTCGCCGCGCCGCCCGCCTTCGCGCCCGGCGCCGCGGCGCCCTCCTTCTCCTTCGCTTTCGCCGGCGTGAGCTGGGCCATGTACGCGGCGAGCGCGTCCTCCAGCGACTTGCCGCCCGCGGCGGCGGCGAGCACCTGCTTCGCGGCCTCGGCCGCGAGCCGCTCCGACTCGTGGGCGATGTAGAGGTCGCGCGCCGTCTCCTGCCGGCCGATCTTCTCGGCCTCGGCGTCCTTCGCGATCTGCTCGAGCTTGATGACGTGGAAGCCATCCTCGGTCTCGATGAGGTCGGACACATCGCCCGCCTTCATCTCGAAGAGCTTGTCCTCGACAGGCTTGCTCAGGCGCCCCTTGGCCACGCATCCGAGCTCGCCGCCGCGCGCCGCGCTCGGATCGTCGCTCGCGCTGCGGGCCACGTCGGCGAAGCTCTCGCCCTTCTTGAGGCGCTGGACCGCGCCCTCGATCCGCGCCTTCGCGGCGGCCTTGCCCGCCTCCGGCCCCTGCTCGGCCTCCTCGGGCTTCACCTCGACCCTGAGGACTCGGGTGACGCGGCACTCGGGCTGATACTGCGCCTTCCGCCCCTCCCAGGCCTTGTCGAGCTCTTCTTTGTTGTTGTCGGCCCAGGCCTGGATCGCCTTCTCCGACGTGTCCACGATGAGATCGCTGTAGAAGCGCCGGTCGAAGCGCACATAGGCGAGCGTCCTCGTGGATTTCTCGCGCGAGAACTGCTCGAACGCCTCATTCTCGCCGACCCGCACCCGCGCCCGGATGAGCTCGCGCATCCGGGCGGCGATGAGCTCCTTCCGCTGGTAATCGCGGAAGTCCGTGGGGCTCATCTTCGTGATGTTCCGGATCTGCTTCTCGTACTGCTTGTTGTCGAATTTCTTCGTTTGCCGGTTGCGGACGTCCAGGTAGCGAGTGAGGTCTTCCCGGAGGCTGAGGGCGTAACCGACCTGGCGGATCTTGTCTGCCGGGAGCGAGACATGCACCCTGCCAGCCACGAGCTCGCTCGTGAGCTCGTCGTCCGAGACGGTGATCCCGAGGCGCTTCGCGTCCTCGTTGAGGAGCCACCGCTCGTAGAGCCCCTCCGCCGTGAGCCGCCGGTAACCCATCGCCCGGAGGCGGTTTTCGTCGGGGCTCCGCATCGCGAGCAGGTTCTTCGACGCGTTGAAGTCGATCGAGGAGATGCAGCTGCCTCGGACCTCGACCGCGCAGGTGTTCCCGGCCGACTGCACGGGCCCCGTGCTCGGGCGGAACTGGACGATGAAGACGACGGCGATCGCGATGATGATGGCGGCGCCGAAGATTTGGCTCAGTCTGTTCACGAAGGGTTCGCTCCCGGGGCGTGCGCCGCTCGCTCTTCGAGCGGCCTCCCGCCTTGGCCTGGCGCGGCATAGCACGGCGTCGACGGCGTGTCTTTACGGCGGTCGGGAGCGGGGCTAGGGGCACATGCCATGGCAAGCTCGAAGTCACACCTCCCCGATTGCGGCCTCTACCTGACGACAAAGCCGCTCCCCGGACACGAGGACAAGGTGCCTGCTGGCACCATCGTCTCCTTCCACAACCACTCGGACAACGGTCTGCCGACGGTGACGACGCCCGACCACAACGTTCACAACCGCTGGCACTTCCACGGCCCTGCCGTCGCGTTCCGGGGCACGACGTGGGCAGACTCCCTGCAGCGCCTCCCCGCCGAAGGGTTCTACACGCTTCGCAAGGAGCTCGCGTTCGACGGCGGCAACTGGCCGAAGGGCACGCTCGTGCAGCTCGGTTACACGCAGGCGGGCATGCCTATCCTGTTCATCGCCCGTGTGCGTTCGCGGCTTCAGGAGAACGACCTCTTCTTCTCCGACAAGGGCGTAGGCATCAAGCGCGAGCAGCTTTCCCTGCTCGAGCCCGTCTCCGTCTTCGAGGAGCCGAGCGACGGCTCCGGCCACCAGCCCGATCACGCCGACGCGCACTGAGGACCGCCGTAGAGGGCGCATCCTCGTGCACCGCGCAGGACGCAGCTCCCGTCCATACTGAATATCGACCGGAGCTCACATTTCTGTCCCCGGGCACGGCGTGTGCTTGTAATTTTCTTTCGTGATTCGACGCAGAACCCTCACACCCCCGTCACTCCAGATTCCGCCTGAGCTCCTGGCCAACCGTCGCAGGAGCCCACGCCGTGAGCTGAGCGAACGGGTACGCCTGGAGACCGGCGAGCGCGCCGTCGCCGGCTGGACGCTGAACGTGAGCGTCGGCGGGCTCAGGGTGGTGATAGAAAATTCACTCGATCCCGGTACCGAGCTAACGGTCTGGCTCGACGGCAGAAGCCCACGTCCGGGTAGGATAATGTGGGTGCAAGACGAGCCCGATGGATCGATCGTTGGGGTGTGCTTCCTGGATGGCCTGGAGGGTCGGGAGGGCATCAACGGTCTGGGGGGCCTGGAAGGAGGCCCCTCGAGGTCGCCGCGATCGAGCTCCTGAGCCCACAGGAGCGCGCCGGCGCGCCAGAGCGCCACACGGGGTAGGCGCTGTCGGCTTGACGAGGCACCCGCAATTTTGCGATGGATGTTCCTGCTGACAGCTGGGGGTAGCCGGAAACCAGCGGAAGATGCCGACACCCGCGGAGATAAAGAAGGCCCTGCTCCAGGCCGGATTCGAGGTCTACCGCACCCGGGGCGACGCCGTGCAGGTCGCGGAGCGGGTGCGGGAGAACCTCCTCATGGACTCGGGGATCGTCGTGGGCGCCGAGCCGCTGCGGGTCGGGTTCGTCGTGCGCGCGCAGCGCAACGACTTCCCGGGTGCGGCGGACGAGCTGCTCTTCGAGCGCGCGCGCGGGATGGCCGAGCCTGCCGTGGCGCGTGGCTACACCGAGGCCGAGGCCGCCCTCCGCCACGTCCGCGACCCCGGCGACGCCGAGCGGACGCTCGATACGTGGTGCGAGGTCCACTTCGAGAAGCGCGTGGCGTCGCTCGAGCTCGCCGTCAGCGAGGTGGGGTTCGCCCTCTCGCTGGAGAAGACCGCCCTGCCGCGCTGAGCGGTACGCGATGCCCTTCGACCGCGCCGCGAGCCTGCTCGGGCCGTCGGGCCCGTTCGCGCGCGGCCTGGACGGGTACGAGGACCGACAGGGGCAGGTGGCGATGGCGAGCGCCGTCGAGCGCGCGCTCGCGGAGGACCGCATCCTCCTCTGCGAGGCGGGCACCGGGACGGGCAAGACGCTCGCCTACCTGGTGCCCGCGATCCTGAGCGGTCGCAAGGTCGTCGTCTCGACCGCGACGAAGGCGCTCGAGGACCAGATCTACACGAAGGACCTGCCGCTCGTGGCCGAGCACCTCCGGCTGGATCCGCGCGCGGCGCTGGTGAAGGGGCTCGGCAACTACCTGTGCCTGCGGCGCTTCAGCGAGCTCCGGACCAGCCCCGGCGCGGGCGCCGGGATCGCGGGGCGCTCGCTGCCGCTGATCGAGGCGTGGGCGCAGGAGACCGAGATGGGCGACGTCGCGGAGCTCGCCCACCTCGCCGAGGGGGATCCGCTCTGGCGAGAGGTCGCGTCGTCCAGCGAGACGCGCCTCGGCGCCTCGTGCGAGCACTTCGAGAGGTGCTTCGTCACGCGGATGAAGCGCGACAGCGAGGCGGCGCGCCTCCTCGTCGTCAACCACCACCTCTTCTTCGCGGATCTCGCGCTGAAGATCGCCGGAGCGCGCCGCGGCTTCGCCGGCGCCGGCGCGCTCCCGCCGTACGACGCGGTCATCTTCGACGAGGCGCACCAGCTCGAGGACATCGCGACGGGCTTCTTCGGCGTCCGCGTCTCTCGCGCGCGGGTCGACTCGATGCTGCGCGACGCGGACCGGGCCTTCATCGCGTCGGGCCTCGCCGATCGCATCCTCGGGCGGGGCGAGGGGACGGCGATCACGGCCGTGGTGCGCGAGTCCGCGGACGCGCTCTTCGATCGGCTCGCCTCGCTGGGCGGCGCCGCCGGCGGCGGGGATCGCGGCGAAGCCCGGAGCCCGCTCGCCAGGGACGCCTGGTCCGGCGAGCTGCTCGACGCGTACCACCGCCTCGACGACCACCTCGAGGCGCTCGCGGCGTACGCGAGCGCGAACGCGATCAGCGAGGCGGTGCAGCTCGTCGGCAACCGCGCCGCGCAGCTGCGGGACGACGCGGCGCGGATCGTCGACCCCGCGACGAACCAGGTCACGTGGGTCGAGGTGCGCGGCCGCGCCGTCTCGTTCGGCGCGTCGCCGGTCGATCTCGGGGACATGCTGCGGGAGCACGTCTTCGAGCGGATCGGCGCCGTGGTGCTGACGAGCGCCACGCTGACGACGGGCGGCTCCGCCGGGGCGGGGTTCCGCTTCCTCCGCTCGCGGATGGGCCTCGACGAGGACGTGTCCGTCCCTGTCGACGAGCTCGAGGTCCCTTCGCCCTTCGACTACCCGACCGCCGCGCTGCTCTACACGCCGCGCGACCTCCCCGAGGCGACCGACGCGGCGTTCGTCGAGCGGGTCGCCGATCGCGCGGCCGAGCTCATCGGCATCACGGGCGGCGGCGCGTTCCTCCTCTGCACGTCGATCCGCGCCATGAACGCGCTCGCCGCGGCCCTCCGCGTCCGGCTCGGGCGCGCCGCGGCGGTGGCCCGCGCGGATGGGAGCGCTCCGGGGCGGCAGGCCCCGCTGCTCGTGCAGGGGGACGCGCCGAAGGGCGCGCTGCTCCGCCGCTTCCGCGCAGAGCGGCACGCGGTGCTCGTCGCGACGATGAGCTTCTGGGAAGGCGTGGACGTCCCCGGCGAGGCCCTGCGCCTCGTGATCATCGAGAAGCTCCCGTTCGCGGTGCCGACCGATCCCGTCGTCGCGGCCCGGTGCACGGCGATCGAGCAGGGCGGCGGCAACCCGTTCATCGCCTACAGCGTGCCTCAGGCCGCGATCACCTTGAAGCAGGGCTTCGGCCGGCTGATCCGCGCGCGCACGGATCGCGGCATCGTCGCGATCCTGGACCGCAGGATCCGCACGCGCGGCTACGGCCGCGTGCTGCTCGACAGCTTGCCCGACGCGCGCCGGACCGACCGCATCGAGGACGTGCGCGCTTTCTGGGCGGCCCACGCGGCCGACGCGGAAGCGGAGCGAGGCGGAGCGCCGGCGCGGACGTGAGGCGCGGCGCGAAGGGGCCGCGAGGCGAAGCGCGAGATGAGGCGCGCGCTCCGGCGACGCGCGGGCTGCGTCGGAGCGCTCGTCAGGGATACGACGTCTTCCCGTAGATGCACCAGGCGCCGCCCTTCCGGAGGGCGATGGCCTGGCGGAGCCTGTAGTCCGCCTTGAACCTGGGGTCGTCGTACGAGGCGCGGGAGGAGGGCACCGTCGGGCTCTTGCAGTCGATCGCGGAGGAGATGAGCAAGAAGTAACGCGGGTTCTTCGCGAAGATCGCGTCGGTGTAGCCGGCCCCGACCTTGTGCGTGTACGCGCCCGGCAGGCGGGAGACCTCGGGGCTGAGCAGCCCGAGCAGGTCCACGACCGGGAAGCCCGTGCGGTAACCGATGTAGCCGATGTCGGCGAGCGCGATGGGGCCAGGCTCCGCGTTCTGGACGAGCCACTCCGCGGAGCGCCCTGCGGCGTCGTCCCAGAAGCCCTTGTCGTTGACGAGGAGGTTCCGCTGGGCCCGCACGAGCTCGCCGGCGCGGGTCGCGATCGTGATCGCGCCGAACGCCGCGATCGCGAGCGACGCCACGCGCTCGCGGCGCGCGGCGATCGCGCGGACCGCGTCGTCGGCGAGCAGGAACGCGAACGGCTCCGCGGGCGCGAGGAACCGGAAGTAAGGCATCCAGTCGCCGCCCACCGCGACGACGTACACGCCGAACAGCAGCGCGATCGACGCGATCGCGAGGCCGCTCCGGCGCCGGTGGACGATGGATGAGGCGACCGAGAGGATCCCGAGCCACAGGAAGGCGCCGGCGTGCTGCGCGTACTTGCGGACGTAGTCGCCCCCTCCCTGGATCTGCTGCGCGAAGTCGCCCGTCTTCGCGGCGAGCGTGTTCGGGAGCCACGCGCCGTAGTAGCTGTGCCGCCACACGAGGTGCGCGGCGACCGGGAGCGCGAACGCGACAAGGCGCAGCACGCTCCGGCGCGAGAGCGCCTGCTCCGAGTGCCAGACGACGAGCAACCCGAGGAACAGCGGCGCCTCCGGGCGGGTGAGCGCGGCGAGCGCGAACACCGCGCCGGACCAGGGGAGCCATGAGACGAGCGCGGGTCGAGCGCCGCTGTCGTCGCTGGCGGCGTCCTCTTCGCGGAAGAAGAGCTCGGTCCCCGCGAGCGTGAGCAGCAGGAACAGCGGCGTCTCCAGTCCGAACACCGCGTAGCCGGAGAAGAGGACGCTCATCGCGAGCAGCCACGTCGCGAGGCAGGGCACGTTCGAGAACGGACGCAGCCGCCGGGAGAGGAGGTAGGTCGGGACGAGCGCACCTGCGGCGCACGCGGCGCCGAGCACCTTCGCCGCCGCCGCCGGCGCCGCGCCGAGCTTCACCGCCGCGGCGAGGAGCACCGTCCAGAGGAAGTTCGTGTAGCCCTCGACGCGCTCGCCCACGTTGTAAACGAGCCCGTTTCCGTTCGCGAGGTTCTCCGCGTACCGGAACGAGATGTACGCGTCGTCGATCGTGAAGCTCGCGACGCGGAGCGCAGCCGCGATCGTGATCACCATCGGCGCGAGCAGCCCGAGCGTGAGCTCCAGCGAGGCGGGGAGGGGAGCGCCAGCGAGCCAGGTTCGAAGATCGCGCGCCGGCGAGCTGTGGCGTTCGGCTCCGGACGGCTCCTCGCCTTCGATGGACTCGTCGTGTCCCACCTCCTCGCTCCTCCCCACTGCGGTCACGGGCTCGTCGCTCATCGGGCGCCGACGATACCGCGATTGTCACAGCCACAACGTCGAGCTGCGTAAATCGGGACAGGATGGTGTGCGAACACCCGGACGCAGTGCGAACGAAATTGCGCACTCTGACTGTAGGGCTACGCTGTCGAGGCAGCCACGGCGACGGCTTCCCGTGCTGACAAGGAAGGAGTCGAGTGATGAGCGAGCTCGTTGCGCACCTGCCCGTGATCGTTCCCGTCGTTGTCCTGGCGGCGCTCGCCCTCGCCGCGGTCTTCCTCGTGCGCAGGGCGTCGGCCCCCGGTGCGCCCTCTTCCGCGCTGTCCGTGAAGGAGCGGGCCATCGTGGCGGCCTGCGCTGACGCCCTGTTCCCGGCCGGGGGCCCGATCCCGGTCTCCGGCACGGAGGCCGGGCTGGTCGAGTACGTGGACCGCTACGTCGCGCGCACACCGCGGCCTCTCCGGCCCTACATGCGGCTGCTGTTCCACTTCGTCGAGCTCTCGCCCTGGGTCTTCGGGCCGCGCCGCGCGCGCTTCACCCGCCTCCCGCAGGCCGATCGCATCGCGGTGCTCGCGTCGATGGCGCAGAGCTGCATCTACCTCCGGCGGGTGACGTTCCTCTCGCTGCGGACGATGCTCTCGATGGGGTATCTCGCGAACGAGAAGGTCGCCGGCGCGATCGGCGTCGCCTGCTGCGCCACGCCCTTCGAGCGCCGCGCCGCCGGCGGAGCGGCGGGTGAGCCCGCCGCCGCGGCGCCCCCGTCGCTCGCGTCGGGGGTGACGGCGTGAAGCTCCCCGCCTTCCCGGAGCCGCCTCGCGCCGTGGCCCGCGAGCGGCGCTCGCTCTCCGAGGCGACGCTCCGATCGCGGGGCGCGGTGGAGCCGCTCGCGCCCGACGAGCCGCGCTCGCAGGTGAAGGTGTTCGCCGACTACGAGGGCGAGGTGCGGGCGTCGTGCGAGGTGCTCGTCGTCGGCTCCGGTCCGGGCGGCGCGGTCGTCGCCAAGGAGCTCGCCGAGGCGGGGCGCGACGTGATCCTCGTCGAGGAGGGGCCGCCGTTCGGGGTGGAGGACTTCCGCCAGGAGCCGGGCGAGTCGCTCTCGCGCACGCTGCGCGAGGGCGGGATGCGCGCCGCCCGCGGGCGCATGCTCATCCCGACCATGCAGGCGATCGCGCTCGGGGGCGGCTCGGTCGTCAACTCGGCCATCTGCGCGCGCTCGCCCGCCTGGGTGTTCGACAAGTGGGCAGAGCGGACCGGCACGTCCTCGCTCACCCTGGACGCGCTGCTGCCCCACTACGATCGCGTCGAGCGCCTGCTCGGCGTCTCGCCCACGCCGATGGAGGTGCAGGGCGAGCGCAACCTGCGCTTCAAGCGCGGCTGCGACGCGCTGGGGCTGTCGAGCGAGCCGACCCACCGCAACGTGCGCGGCTGCCGCGGCTCGGGCGAGTGCTTCACGGGGTGTCGCAACCGCGCAAAGATGTCGACCGACGTCTCGTACGTCCCCGCCGCGATCCGGGCGGGCGCCCGCGTCTTCACCAGCGTGCGCGCCGAGCACCTGCTGCTCGCCGGCAGGCGCGCAACCGGGATGCGCGGGCGCACGATCGAGCCGTTCACCTGGCGCGAGGGGGCGCCCGTCGAGATACGGGCGGAGCTCGTGGTGCTCGCGGCCGGCTGCATGGCGACCCCCCTCATCCTGCTCCGCAGCGGCGCCGCCGGCTCGAGCGGCCATGTGGGCAACGAGCTGCAGCTCCACCCTGGGCTCGCCATCATGGCGGTGTTCCCGGAGCCCATCGATCCATGGGAGGGCGCGACCCAGGGCTATCACTCGCTCCACTTCATCGAGCAAGGGATCAAGCTGGAGGTCCTCTGGTCGCCTCCGGCCGTGCTCGCCGCGCGATTTCCCGGCCTCGGGCACGACTACCAGCGTCATCTCCGGACATACAACCGGATGGCGCCGTTCGACGTCATCATTGCAGCCGAGCAGTCGCGCGGGACGGTGCGTCCGAAGCGCGGCAGCTGGGACCCTGATGTGCGATTCGACTACGCACCGCGCGACGTCGAGAAGATCCAGCGCGGTCTCGGCATCTTGTCCGACATCTGCTGGGCGGCGGGGGCCTCGTCGATACTGCCCGGGCTGCACGGCGTGCCCGACGAGCTGACGTCGCCCAAAGAAGCCGAGATCCTGAAGAGCAAACGGCTCGACGGGCGCGACACGATCACCGCGGCGAATCACGCCTTCGGTACGGCGCGGATGTCGAGGCGCCCGCGGGACGGGGTGGTCGATGAGGAGGGGCGCTGCCACGATCTGGACAATGTGTACGTCGCTGACACGAGCATCTTTCCTGGAAGTCCGGCAGTGAATCCGATGCTTACGTGCATGGCGCTGGCCGATCGCATCGCATGCGGCATCATCGAGCGCTGGTGATGCGCGCGGCGGCGTGTCACCACAGGAGTCAGTGAGCCAGGGGCGCCACATCCGTCGGGCAGGCACGGCATGTCGCGGACGGTATGTGAGGGGGGCTTTGCACCCGAGAAGGAGGCAACTCCCGAGTTGATACGAGGCCCCGCGAGGTACAAGTTTAACGGCACGTTTCAACTCGCACGGGGCCGAGCCGTCCGTCCGCCGAGCTGGGAGGGAAGCTTTGGGACCGAACGCAGTTTCAGCTGCAATTCCGCGCGGACAAGCGCGCTCGCCGCATCGGAGCCACAGCCATCACGGCCGTGTGCTCCTCGTCGAGGACGAGCCCGACCAGGCGGCCATCCTCGAGGCGGTGCTGCGCCATGAAGGGCTCGACGTCGTCGTTGCGTCGAGCGGCGAGCAAGCGCTCGAGATCCACCAGCGGACGCCGGCTGACGTGCTCGTCACGGATCTCAACCTGCCGGGCATGACGGGGGTCGATCTGATGCGCCGGCTCTCGCCCGGCGAGCTCGAGGGGCCCGAGCCGAAGGCGCCGCCGCCCCACGTGGTCATGGTCACCGGCGCGGCGTCGATCACCAGCGCCGTCGACGCGCTCAAGCTGGGAGCGGCCGACTACCTCCAGAAGCCGCTCGATCCGGCGCGCCTCGTGCTGCTCGTGCGCGAGCTCCTCTCGTCGCCGCCGACCGAGTTCGACGACGACGATCCCCTCCATGGGCAGCTCGTGTTCGAGGGGATGATCGGCGGCTCGCCGCGGATGCGGGAGGTCTTCACCCGCATCGATCGCGTCGCCGCGACCATGGCCCCCGTGCTCATCGTCGGCGAGAGCGGCACGGGCAAGGAGCTCGTCGCGCGCGCCATCCACAACCGGAGCCGCCGCCGCGCGGGCCCGTTCGTGCCGGTCCACACGGGCGCGATCCCGCGCGAGCTCATCGGCAGCGAGCTCTTCGGCCACGAGAAGGGCTCGTTCACCGGCGCGTTCGCGGCCGCGGAGGGCAAGTTCGAGGCGGCGGCGGGCGGCACCGTCTTCCTCGACGAGGTGGGCACGATGGACGCGGCCGTGCAGGTCAGCCTCCTCCGCGTGCTCGAGACGTACCGGTTCACGCGCGTCGGCGGCCGCAAGGAGATCGAGGCCGACGTCCGCGTCGTCGCCGCCACGAACAAGGACCTGCTCGACCTCGTCGACGACTGCGTCTTCCGCGAGGACCTCTACTACCGGCTCAACGTGTTCACGGTGACGCTGCCGCCGCTGCGCGAGCGCAGGGAGGACATCCTGCCCATCGCCGAGCGCTTCCTGCTGAAGTTCGCCAAGCGCTACGGCACCCCGGCCCGCCGCCTCTCGGACGCCGCCGTCGAGCGGCTGACCGAGCACGACTGGCCGGGCAACGTCCGCGAGCTGCGCAATGTCATCGAGCAGACGGCGCTCTTCGCCTCGAACGAGCTGGTCTCGGCCAACGACGTCCAGCTCGGCCAGGGCCGGATCGAGCGGCGCTCGGGCCGGCGTTCCTACGACAGCATCCCGTCGGCGAGGGTGGCGGCTCCGGTCGTCCCTGCCGAGCCGGCCGAGCCGCTCTCGGTGCCGATCGTTCATGCCGCCGACCTGGTGGTTCCCTCCGAGCCCGTGCCGTCGCACGTCGGCGCGCAGCCCGTGCCGTCCTCCATCGGCCCAGCCTCGATGCCGCGGAGGCCGGGGGAGGCGGGCGCGCACGAGGCCGAGCCGTCGCGGGACGCCGGCGAAGCGGCCGAGCACCCGCTCGTGCTGCGCCTTCCGGTCGGAACGCGCCTGGCGGACGCGGAGCGCAAGCTCATCCTGCTGACCCTCGAGGCGGTGCGCGGCAACAAACAGCGCGCCGCCCGCGTGCTCGGGATCAGCCGCCGCGGCCTGTACTCGAAGCTGCAGGCGTACGGGGAGCACGTGGGGAGCCACGAGGCCCAGGGGCACAGCGAGAGCGCCGAGCCGCAAGACCCGGTCGACGATGTGCCGGTCGTCACGGACGAGCCCGTCCTGGAAGAGCTCGGTTCCGCGCGCGGCGACGCCTGACGGAGCCTCCTTGCCGCTCTGCGCCGCGAGGCCACACCGCGCCGCGCCGCGAGCTCACACCGCCACACCGCAGGTTCGCAGTGCCGCAGCAATCACGGGTCGCGCGGGCGCGTCGAGTGTGAGGCGCCTCCCCGCGCGGATGGGCCCCTGAGCCGCCCCGCGAGGCGGCTGGTCGCACTCCGGAGCCCGATCTGGGCGCTGCTGCGCCGCACCCCGACAACGGTCTCGTTGGAGGTCCGTCCCTTTGTGCTTTACGAAGGGACGACGACCTCGGCTATCGTAAAGCGGAGCTGCGAGATCAGACGCGCGACTGGCACGTCAGAGAGCGAGCCACCGGCGCGGCATCAAGGTAAACTCTACGCGACGCCTCGCCGGCACTACACCCCAGCGGGCCAGCCCCCAATGAAGATCACCTGCCAGTCCTGTCAGTCGAAATACACCGTCTCGGACGAGAAGGTCCAAGGCAGAACCGTCAAGATCAAGTGCCGCAAATGCGGCGCGACGATCCTCGTGAACAGCTCGGGCGTGACGACCAACGGCGGGGTCGCCGATCCGGTCTCCGGCACGAGCGTTCCGAATGACGGGACGACGTACCTGGTCAACGTGGCGGACGGCGATCAGCGCTCGATGGCGCTGGCCGAGATCGTCACGAGCTACCAGTCGGGGGTGATCAACGCCGAGACGTACGTCTGGGCGGACGGCATGGCCGACTGGCAGCCGCTCGGCCAGATCGACACGATCGTCGCGGCCCTGCATGCAGGCAGCGCTCCTGCCTCCGTGGCCGCGCAGGAAGCGGCGCCGGTGCAGTCGACGTCCGCGCCCAGCGGGGGAGCGGCCCTCGGGCAGACCTCCCCGGGCGTCGAGTCGGTCGCGGCGGCCGCTCCTCGAGCAGCGGCGGTGCGTCGCGATCCGGCGCGTCCGACGCAGGATCTCTTCGGCGCGAGCCCGGGCGTCGAGGCGCACCGGCCCAGCTCCGACGACGTGGCCACGAGCGCTCCGCTCTTCAAGAGCGGCGCCGCGCCTGGCCAGCGCGACGAGAACTCGATGCTGTTCTCGCTGAGCGCCCTCACGGCGAAGGCCGCCGCTCCGGCCCCGGCGCGGGCGGCCGTCAGCGCCTCGGACGACTCCGGCCTCATCGACCTGAAGGCCCTCGCGTCGGGAGCTGGCGTCCGAGCGCCGTCGCCCGTCGCGAGCATCGTCGCCAACGACGGCGGCCTGTTCCAGCTCAGCGCGCCGATCGTCACCACGGCGCGAGCGCCGTCGGTCGCGCCGCCGAACGTCGGCGAGGCCCCTTCCAAGAACCGCGCCCCGTTGATCATCGCCGCGGGCATCGCGATCGCGGGTATCGCGATCGCAGGTGTCTTCTTCCTGATGAAGGGCGGGGGCAGCACGCCGGCCCCCACCGCGGTCGAGACCGCGCCGCCCACGGCCGCCGCGCCGGCGACGACGGCGCCCCTCGACACGGCGCCGGCGCCCGCGCCCACCGCGCCGGCGACGGCGTCGGCGACCGCGACGGCAGAGCCGGTCGCGAGCGCCGCGCCGAGCGCCACGCCGACGGCAGCAGGGGCGCGCCCGAACGCGAGGCCGACGCCGCGACCGAACACCGGCGGCAGCACCGCAGGCAAGCAGTCGCCTGCTGCGGCCGCCCCGGCGCCGGCCGCTCCGGCCCCCGCGAAGCGCGGCGGCTGCGGGTGCGCGGTCGGCGATCTGATGTGCGCGATGCAGTGCTCCGCAAAGGGCAAGTGAACGCGCGTCGGCCGTCGTCCGATCGGTGAGCGGAGATGCTCGTCGCCGGAGCCGCGCGTGCAGCGGCTGCTCCGGCGCTGGGCGTGCGATGCGCGACCGGCGTGGGCCACCGCTGCAGAGACGCGCGACGCGAGCCGCGGCTGAACCTTGACGCGGGCGCCCGCAAGGACGGTGCGGCGCCTGGACCGCCGCGCTAGCATCGTCCGTCATGAGTGAGCCCGACGGGCGGCTGCGCGCGCCGATTCCTCGGCGGATGCCGGGCGCGGCGCGGCGCTCCGCGATGGCGCTGCTCCTTTGCGCGAGCGCGGCAGGGTGCGGTGGACAGGCGGCGATGGCGCCCTCCGGAGGACCGGCGTCGAGCGATCGCAGCGCTTCCGGGCAAGCGTCGCGCCCGGCTACGGGCGGGCGATCCTCGCAGGGGGCGCTCGTGACCATGGTCACTCCATCGCGGCTGCTCCCGGATCTCGTCGGAGAGCGCGGGGTGGTGGCCAGCGAGGCGGGGGCCAAGCGGGTGCTCATCGATCGCATGCGCGTCGTCGCGCACGACGATGGATCGCTGGAGCGCGCCGCCGACCTGTTGCCGTCAGGTCAGATCACCTCGCTCAAGCTGCCGACGCGCCTGGGCGGCGGGTACCTGTTCCACGCCTCGAGCCGCGGCAGCGCGCAGCTCTGGCGGGCCCAGGCGTGGCTCGCCCCGCTCGAGCCGCTCGTGCAGCTGCCGTCGGAGGCGAACGAGATCCTCGCGGGGTTCGATCGCCTCTACGCGCGGCTCTCGCACAGCCACCGGCTCCTCGCGATCGACGCGCAGACGGGCGCGGCGATGCCGCTCGGCCCGCTCCCACCGGCGAGCACGTACGGCCAGATCGCGTTCGCCGACGGATGGCGCGCCCTGGTCGAGGCCGATCTGCGCGGCCTGCTCGTCACGTTCGACGCAGGGGCCACCTGGCGTGAGGTCGAGATCGACGCGCGGCCGACCTCTGTCGCCGTCGTCGGCGGCGATCCTGCCGTCATGACCGCGAGCGGGCTCTACGCGGTCGACGCACGCGGCGGCGTGACGTACCGCACGCTGGAGGCTTCCGACGACGTGCAGGAGCCGCCGGCGCGCGCGCAGGGGCCTCTCGGGAGGCGCCCGCTCCGCGCCGCGGTCGAGGACGGGTGGCCCGACTCGAGCACGACCGCGGTGGTGGCTCGCGGCGGCGCCCTGGCGCGCGTCTCGCTGCGCGACGGGGCGGTCATCGACGTCGCGCCCGACGCCTATCCGGAGCGAGAGGCGGCCTGCCATGCGATCCGCGCGGGGGCGTCGTTCGGGTTCGTGTGCGGCGAGCGCGAGGGGCCGACGACCCTGTACGCTTTCCAGCCGCCGCTCGGCATGCGCCGGCTGATGCGCTTCGACGAGCCCCGCTTCGTGGTCGCGAGCGGCAACGGCGCGCTGGTGATCCGCGGCTCCTGCAGCGAAGACAGCGCGGAGCGTGCCGGGCGTGCGTACTGCGTCGTCGCCGCCGACGGGCGCACCCGCGAGATCCACGTCCGCGCGCCCGCGCGAGACGTCGGCATCGAGCGCGTCGTCGCGCTGTCCGACGGCCGCATCGCCGTCCTCTCGCCGCCTCGCCTGGACGCGTCGGGGCAGCTCACGCTGCTCAAGGGGAGCGACGTCACGACCGTCCCGCTGATCCTCCCGCCCAAGCCGCGCAGCACCGCGCGCGATCTGCAGCACGGCATGTGGATCGAAGGGTTCGAGGAGCGTGAGCCCGGCGTCATCGGCGGCTGGGTAGAGGCAGGCGGTCCGATCGTGGGCGTTCGGATCGACGCGAAGAGCGGGAAGGTGACCGCGGGGGCGCCGCGCCAGGACGGCACGGGCGCGCTCTTGTCTGGGCGGTTCGCGTTCTCCCTCGGAGAAGGCGAGCGCGCCGCCGAGTCGACGGACGGCGGCATGACTTGGCGCTCGCTCGATCTGCCCGAGCGGGACGCCGACACCGCGGCGTCGAGGACGCGCGCGTGCGGCCCCGTCGGCTGCGTCTTCAGGGGCTGGATCCGGGTCGGCTGGGGCAAGACGGCGCTGCCGGACGATCTCGCCGAGGCGAAGCCGCCGCCGGTGCTCCAGACGCCGCTCCGCGCGGGGAGCCCGATCGCGATGCGCTGCGCGGCCCTCGGCTCCTCGACGCCGCCGCTGCCGGACAAGCCTCCCGCCGCGCCTGCCGCGCGCGCCGAGGGAGCGCGCCCGGCCTCGTCGGTCACGCGCTCGGCGTCGACGGAGATACCGACGTCGCCGTGGGCTCCTTTCCGCAACACGCCGCCGCCCAAGCGCGGGGCCGACGAGATAGGCCTCGATAACGGGGCTCCGTACGACATCGTGACGATGCGCGCCTACGCATGGGGCAAGCGAGGCGCAGACTGGGCGCGCGCCGGGCGCTGGCTCCTCCGCTTCGACGATCGCTTCGACCCGGATGGCGGGGTGCGTTCCAGCGGCGTGAGCGCCTCGCCTTGGTCGGATGAGGCGTCGGCCGCCGAGGCGCTCGGGGTGGTGAGTCAGGGGGCGGCGTCCTGGGGCGCGTACCTCGATCCTGGCGGACGGGCCGCGCTGACCCACGTGTGTCGCGGCGCCGGCTGCAGCCTGTTCGCGGCCTCTGAAGGGCTGCCGATCCTTCCGTTGCGCGACAGCGCAGGCCGCGCCGGGAATTTCCTTCGGCCGTTTCCGAACGGCGCCGTGCGGCTCGGCGAGACGTGGTTCTTCGCGACGCCCGGCGGCTCGTATGACGTCGTGGCGCTGTGGCGCGCCGACCTCGGGATCGCGCGGCAGCTGGCGACCTACTATCGCCCTGGCCGCTCGGGCTACGGCGTGGATCCTCCGCGCCTGGTCCGGCGTGCGCTGGGCGGCGGCGTCGGCCTGCTCATCTCGGCGGCTCCGGACCCTGGCGTGCGCGCCGGCTCCTGGCACGTGCTCCCGATCGACCGCGAGACCGGCGCGCTCGGCGAGGCCGTGCCGCTCGGCCGCAAGGACCTCGCGGATACGCGGATCGAGCGCTGCGCTCCGGGTCAGGACGGCTGGCTCCTCGACACGAGCCTGGAGGGCTCGCCGAGCTTCGACGTCGGCGGAAGCTCTCCCTCCGTCGACGGCGCCGAGTTCCGGCTTCGCCTGGATCCAGGCAGCGCGTGCGTCGAGGCGATGGCGGTGAGGCTGCAGGGCGCCTTCGCGAAGGCACCCGAGAAGCAGAGCGACGTTGGCGCCAGCGCGATCCCGCTCGCTGCGACCGAGCGCGCAACGGGCCGGAGGTGGCGGTTGCGCTGCGAGCCGAAGGACGCCGCCAGATGATCCGCTAGTGGGTGATGGCCTCCGGCGAAACCGCGTTCACCCGTCCCTCGACGCCGACCTCCTCGCCTCCTCCGTCGCGGATGGTCCCGAGCCAGTCAGCCGTCCATGCGATCGGCGCGGCGGAGCTGTCGAGCTGCGCAGGGCCTGAAGCGTTCACGACGATCTCGCCGATCCTCCCGGCTGTCTCCGATGCCTCGGTTCCAGCACGCCACAGGAGCGTGAGCCCGTCAGCGCACAGCATCGCCATGCAGTCGCTCGTGCAGTCGGAGTAGCCGCCGAGCAGCTCGCCGAGCGCCTGGCACTCTGCGGCAGCGGCGAGCGCCGCGGGGACGGACTCCGCGGCCGTCTCCGCTGCGACCCCGAGCCCCGTCAGCCCGCCGATGGTTCGGGTTGGCGACCACGTCAGCGTCCCCGCGAGCCGGAGCACGTCGCCGGGATCCGCCGTCCACGACATGAAATGTGCCGGTGGTACGCCCGCGTTGTCAGAGGTCACGCTGCCGAGCCAGCTCGCCTCGAAGAGCGCGCGTCCCTGCATGTCTGCCACGCCGCTCAGCTGGCCGTCGAGCGCGAGCGGCGTCCCCGCGAGCCCGGTACGCGCCCATCCACGACACCTGTCGCGCAGGGGGATCGGGAGCGCGGCGAGGTGCGCCTGTGCTGCGGCGTCCCAGTCACGCTCGACCCGCTGCGCGGCGAGCGCGCGCGCCTGGTCCGGCGGCGCCGTGCGCTGCATGGCGTCGAGCAGGGACGCGGCTTCCGCGCCGGCAGGCAAGAAGGCGTCGAGCAGCTGCTCGGTCGCTGCTTCGAGCATCGCGCTCAGGCCCTCCGCCGTCACGAGGGTCAGCTTCGTGTCGAGGCGCGCCGCCGCCATATCGATCGGCAGGTCCTTGATCGGGACGCGGACGTCGCGCGCGGAGCCGGCCTGCAGCTCTCGTTCGCCCACGCAACCCCACATGATCCGACCGCTGTGCAGGGCGACGGTAAGGCTCGGCCCTACAGGCGCGCCCTTGACGACCACCGGTTCGTCCGGACCGCCGTGCGCCACGAGCGCGCCCACGGGTGCTTCGGGCGCAGCGGCTGCGATCTCCTCGCAGGTGGCCTCCGCGACGACGCTCGCCGTCCAGTCCTTCGCGACGCGCGTCCCCTCGTAGACCGGGATGACGCGGAGCGTACCGAAGCCCTCCGCGCTCACCGAAACACCGAGCTCCGCGGACGGCCCGCCCTTTGTCGCGGCGCGGAGCCGAAACGTGCTTCCCAGGGTCGACGCGTGGAGCTGAACCGAGGCCCTGCCATTTTCGTCCGCGACGGCCGTGGTGCGGTCGACCCATGCACCGGCAGCTTCGCCGAGGAGGGTGAAGCTCACCTCGTAGGGCGCCGGTGGTTGTCCCGTGACCCAGACCGTGCGCAGCTCCCCTGGCACGAGCTGGAGCGTGCCTTCCTCCTCGAACGCCAGGACCGTGGGTTGAGCGGTGTCCCCGGGCATGTCGCGGCCGCCCGTCGACTCATCGGCCATACGAAAAGAGCAGGACGCCAGTCCGACGATGGCGATCCAGGGAGCCGAGTACTTCAAAGGCAAGCTCACTCTTGGAGTGTACCTTGCATCTCCCCCAGCGAACAGTGGAGGGGCAAACGTACGACGGCATTCCGGGTGAGCCCTGCCCGTCGGCCACCGACGCTGCCGAGCAGAGCTTGGGGTGAGTAGGGTCGCACAATCGTGCCGTCGCGAGCTGTGCCGCGAGGCGGTGGTGCCGGGGCTGCGTGGCGGCAGCGGACGACCGCAGGGCAGCGGACGTCCCTGGGCGCGACCGGCGGCGCCGCGCCTCGATACCTGAGGCAGACGGCGCCAGCCTGCAGGGGCGCGACTACTTCACGTAGATCTGGGCGACGGCGAGGCCGCTGCCCTTGACGGTCATGATGGCCTTCGCGGGGCCGCCCACGGGGAGCGGATTCTTGAAGCAAGAGCCTTTGCCACCGAGCGTGGCGTTCGGTCCCGTGGTGTTGTCCTGGGAGAGCACCACGGGCGGCAGCATCGGCGCGGGCTGCGCGACGATCTGCAGGTTGAGCTCCTGGACGCCGAGGCCCACGCCGATCACCGAGTAACACTTGCCCGGCTGGATATTGAACGGCTGCTCGAGCGTCTGGCCGTCCTGGAACTGCCCGGCGAACGCGCCGCCCTCCGGCTGCATGCCCTGGACCTCGGAGGCCGCCATGGCGGTGAGGATCGGGGTCGCTGCGCTGACCGCGGCCGGCGCGATCGGGGTCGCCTGGCCGGTGCTCGTGCCCGTTGCGGTCGGCGTCGTCGGCGCCGGGGTGGGGGTCGTGTTGGCCGGCGGCGGGTACTGGCCCGGCTGGGTGGGTTGGCCGTACTGGCCCGGCTGGGTGGGCTGACCGTACTGTCCGGGCGGGTATTGTCCGGGGGGGTACTGGTTTGACGCCCCGTACTGGTTCTGCATCTGCGACGGGTTGTTCGGCTCCGGGTCGCTGCCGCCGCAGGCGAGGGGCGCGAGGCCGAGCAGGGCCGCTGGGATGAGGACGTGCAAGCGCATACGAGGCTCCTTCAGGGTTGTGCGGGTGAGGCCGCGAGAATGGGACGCTCGCCGCACCCGCGGCGGCTCACCGCCGCTGGTCACGGTCGGTAAGACGGCCGAGGTGGGGGCGTGTTCTACAACGACTTGGCTGCGCGAGGCCAGACGCTGCGGTGCAGATGGCACGAGGCGCGTCCAGCGAGCGGAAAGCGGCGTCGCCGCGGCCTGGGCACACAGGTCCTGGAGCACGTTGTCGACCAGCGTTCGACGTTTCCGTGTTCGCGGGCGGGCGCGCGCGGTGTCGAGCGCCCCCCGTGTCCCCACACGGCCGCGGCCGTCGAGCCCCCCGATGGATGCGCTGAGCCTGGCCGGCGCCGCCTACCGCCCCCCATTCCTCGCGAAGACGCACCAAGCCGTCGGCGCACCCGCCGGAGGAACCACGGGTCCCTGCGCCCTCCATGGGACCCCTGCGGCGCTCCAGCCCAGTTGACGCGGGCGGAGGGCGACACCAGAAACCCCGTTCACAACCGCGCGCGGGGCGGGGCGGTCACGTGGTCCGCTTGGCGAGCCCAGCGCGGTCCCGTCGCGAGCCCGGCCGGCACGCCACGGCGTGCGGCCCGGCAGTCACGCGCCGCTTCTGTGTAGATTGAACAATGGGCGATCCCGCTCGCGGCGGGAGATCAGGAACGAGCCATGAGCGACATCCACCAGGCGATCAAGGATACCGTCGAGAGCAACCGCGTCGTCCTCTTCATGAAGGGCACCAAGACCTTCCCGCAATGCGGGTTCTCGGCGCGGGCCGTCGACATCCTGAAAAAGTGCGGCGTGGACTTCAAGGACGTCAACGTGCTGTCCGATCCCTCGCTGCGCCAAGGGATCAAGGACTTCTCACAGTGGCCGACGATCCCGCAGGTCTACGTGGACGGGAAGTTCATCGGCGGCTCCGACATCCTGACGGAGATGTTCCAGTCGGGCGATCTGCAGAAGCTCCTGTCGAAGCAGGACTAACGTCCGGATCGCTCGGGGGAGCGAAGCCCCGCCGCGCTGACGGCGCGGCGCAGGACCTCGTCGAACATGTCGCCGGTGAGCCGCCCCGTCTGGGTGTTCTGCTGGCTGACGTGGTAGCTGCCGAAGAGCAGCGCCGCCCCGGCGCCGCCGCGCGGATCGGGGATCGCCGCCTCCACGCCGTGCGCGAACGGCGGGAGGCGCGGGTGAGCTTCCGCGCGATCCCCCGCGGACGCGCCGCGCGAGCGGGCGAGCGCGCCGACGGCGTCATAGCCGATCTTGCCGAGCGCGAGGTAGACGCGCGCCCGATGCAGCGCCGCGAGCTCTCGGTCGATCCACCCGCGGCACGCCGCGAGCTCGGCGATTGTGGGCTTGTTGTCCGGGGGAGCGCAGCGGCAGGGGGCGGTGATGAACACGCCCCGGAGCGAGAGCCCATCGTCGCGCGAGGTGCTCGTCGGCTGCGAGGCGAGCCCCGCTCGATAGAGCGCCGCGTAGAGGAAGTCACCCGATCGATCGCCCGTGAACATGCGGCCGGTGCGGTTCCCGCCGTGCGCCGCCGGGGCGAGCCCGACGATCACGAGCGGCGCGTCCGGATCGCCGAAGCCCGGCACAGGGCGGCCCCAGTAGGTCTGGTCCCGGTAAGCGCGCCGCTTCTCTCGCGCGACGTCCTCGCGCCACGCCACGAGCCGCGGGCAGCGCCGGCACTCGACGAGCTCCGCCGTGATCAGATCGAGCGCGCGCGCCGCGCCGCCGCGGCTCACGCGGCGGGCTCGCCGCCCGAGCTCGTCGATGCGCTGCTCTGCCCCACGTCCACGCCGCGCTCCGATGCGCGCGCCTCCGCGAGCGGGCGCGGCGGCGCCGCCGGGTGCTCCGTCAGGCCGCTCTGCTCGCCGGCCACCATCCCGGTCACGATGCGGTCGAGCACCGCGTCGAAGCGCAGGCGATTGAAGCGGGCTCCGCTCGCCAGCCAGTCGATGTGCCCGCCCTTGCCCGGAAAATGGCCGACGATGTCCAGGTGGTCGGCCTTGCCGGCCCAGATGAGCTCCCCCCAGACCTGCGAGGCCAGCGGGACCACGCCGTCGTTGGCGTCCGGCGGCGGCAGCTCCCCGAGCACGCGCGCGAGCTTCTGCTCGATCGAGCCGTCATGGGAGCGGCAAGGGTAGTGCTCGTTCAGGCGGGCGGTGATGTTCGACAGCGCGGTGAAGATGGCAGCCGACATCGCTCCCCACGGCGACCGGAGCGCCGATACCCAGTCGCGGACGGCGTTGCGTGGCGCGTACGTCGCGACGCTCTGGTACCGCAAGCCCGCGCGGTCCTCGAGTCCGGCGTGGAGCAGATCCATCGCCTCGGGCATGAGCTGGACGATGGCGCCCTGGTCGTCGCGCAAGAGCTTCAGCCAGGCGCGCAGCTCGCGGCTCGATGCGTCGTCGAGCACGCGGATGAAGCTCTCGACCGCGCGATCGATGAGCTCGACCTCGAAGAAGCCGAGCTGCGCCCGGCCGAAGGCGGCGACCAGCGCCGACGCGGCGGCGAGCGGCGGCGCGCCGAGCTTGAGGCCGGCCACCGTCAGCGCGGTGACGGCGTAGAGCAGGCGCTGGCCGCTCACCGTGGCGAAGAAGGCGGCGAGCGGGGTGCCGAAATGGGGCGTGTTGATGGTGGTGACGGACCGCAGCCGGCTCGTCCAGCCGAGCCGGCGGTGAGCGTTCCCGGGGAGCCGTGACGTGGGCGAAGCGACGAGGCGAGCGTCCAGGCCTCCGGTCGAGTGGCCCACGATGTGGATGGGGCCGTCGTCGTCCCCGGCGCTCTCGTCCACGAGGCGGGCGAGCTTCGCCGCTCGGCGGAGGATGGAGGCCGTCGGGTGGACCTCGCAGACGTGGATCTCGACGATCCGGCCGCGATCGCGGAACCGCTCCTCGATCGCGCGGATGAAATGCTCGAAATACTCGAGGGAGGCGAGGGTCGCGAAGCCGAACATGCCCGGCGACAGGTAGACGCGCGTCTTCTGCACGCGCGGGAATGTGCCATGTCCGCCGGCCCTCCGCGGCATTTCCGTCGCCGCCCGCGCCTGCGACCGTGACAGCCGGGCGGCGTGAAGAAGCGGCGGCATGCCGGCGGCGAATCCGGCTACCCTGCGATCGTGGACGACCCCAGCGCGCGGGAGATCGAGGCGGCTGTACAGGAGGCCCTTGGCCTGTTTGGAACATCGGGCTCGGTGAGCGTGCAGGGGCGCCAGATCGCGCTGCGCGGGCGCGGTGCGCCCGTTGCCATCGATCTGGAGCAGCTGGTCGAGCAGTGGCCGCTTCTGCCACAAGAGCTGCGCACGCGTAAGGCGTCCGACATCGCGCGGCGGCTCGCTCAGGCGCACCGCGCGGTGAGCTCGCTCGCGCCGCCTGCGCCGGTCGCCCGGGTCCGGCCAGCGCGGCACCTCGTGATCCCCGTCGGCGCGCTCGCGCTGGTCGTCGTCGTCGCGCTCTTCGCGTCGCGCATGCTCCGATCGCGGGAGGCCCCGGCCGCCTCGCCGACAGAGCCGGAGACGACGTCTGGCGAGGATGCGGCGCGGAACGCGCGCACCTGCGAGGCCGCCCGCAAGCGGATCTACGCCGGCGCTTCCATGGGGCCCTTCGAGCTCGCGGGCTGGGTCGCCGAGCTCTGGCTGGCGATGCCTCGCGGCGCAGCTGCTGCGGAGGTCGCCTCCGGCGCCGGGGAGCCACCAGCTCTGACCGCCGAGTCCGTGGGGCTCGGCGCGCTCATCGCGCAGGGCAAGCTGACGTCGGGCGCCGACGCCGAGCTCGCCGCGATCACCGACGGGGTCGTGGAGATCGTCCCCGGGTTCGATGCGGAGGAGGCAAGGCGCTCTCCGTCGTGGCGCGCGATCACCGCGCGTTTCTCCGGCGGATACGCGCGGGCATACTTCGATCCCGCGCACCGGGCGCGCTTCGTCGCGCTCGGCGATCGCATGGCCGACGCGGCCGACGCGGCGCTGGGCGCCCTGTACGCACGCTGCGCGCACCTGCCCTACCACGACGCCGGCGCCTGGTTCCGCGGCTCGGATCCGGCCGCGGCGGCGACGGCGCTCGTCTATGCGTCCGGCCTCTTCGCCGAGATGTCGGCGGTCGATCGAGGGGCGCTCACCGCGCTGCCAGGGGTGGGGCCGATCGACGCCTTGCGCGGCGCAGGCGCCTCGCTCGATGCCGCGAGCCTGGGCAAGCTGGTGGGGGCGCACGGCGGGGGCATCACCAAGGGCGGGACAGGCGCGGTCGTCATCACGTTCCCCGTCGGCGGGCCGACCCGGGCGACGACCGCGAGCCGCACCGTCGCGCGCAAGCTGCAGGTCGGCGTGGGCCAGGAGTGAACGCTCACTCGCCCGCGGCGAAGTGCACGATCGAGAAGACCCGCGCCGCGTCGCCGGCGCGCTCCGATAGGAGCGCACGACCGCCGAGGAAATCGAGCTCGACGACGAAGGCGAAGCCGGCGACCTCGCCGCCCTGCTTGCGCGCGAGCTCGGCCGCGGCCGCGGCCGTGCCGCCGGTCGCGAGCAGGTCGTCCACGATGAGGACCCTGGCCCCCGGCCTGATCGAGCCCTTGTGCATCTCGAGCTCTGCCTTGCCGTATTCGAGCGCGTACGCCACGCGATCGGTCGCGGCCGGGAGCTTGCCTGGCTTGCGCACGGGCACGAAGCTGGCGTTGAGCCGGGCCGACAGCGCGCCGCCGAAGATGAAGCCCCGGGACTCGGCGCCGACCACGACGTCGACGTGCTCGCCCACGAAGCGCTGGGCCAGGAGATCCAGCGTGATGTGGAGCGCCCGCGGATCCGCGAGGAGCGGCGTGATGTCCTTGAAGAGGATCCCGGGCTTCGGAAAATCCGGGACGTTCCGGAGGTGCGCCTTCAGATAACGGAGCGCGTGCTCGGAGGGCAGGGCGTCGTGGTTGAACATGACGCCGAGCGTAGGCGAGCGCATTCGAGCCGGAAAGCGCTCCACGCGTCGCGACGCGAGCTACGTCAGGTGACCTGGCCGTCGTTGAGCTCGGCGGCGAGGAGGCCTGCGATGCCCTCGTGCTGCGCGGCGAAGAGGTCGAGGGTCAGCGGCGTGACGCTGACGGCCCCTGCGTCGTAGGCCTCGGTGTCCGAGCCGGGGACGAGGTCGTGGCGCACGCCCGCGCCGCCGATCCAGAGGTACTCGTGCCCGCGCGGATCCCGGCGGAAGATCACCTCTTCGGTGTACAGGCGCGCGCCCATGCGCGTGGCCCGCACGGGCCAGCTGCTGCCCGCGGGGATGTTGACGTTGAGCAGCGGCGCTGGCCGGCGGCCCTCCTTCCCGGCGGCGCGGTGGAGGGCGAGGGCGAGCTTGACGCCGAGCGCCGCTGCGGCAGGGAGCGACGCGCCTGCATCGGCGGAGAGCGCGATCGAGGGGACGCCGCGGAGCGCTCCTTCGCGCGCGGCGGCCACGGTGCCCGAGTAGAAGATGTCGGCGCCCAGGTTGAGCCCGTGGTTCATGCCCGACACGACCAGATCGGGGCGCCGCGGCAGCACGCGCGTGCCGGCGTGAAGGGCGACGTAGATGCAGTCGGCGGGCGTCCCGTCGACCGCGAACACGCCGGGCGCAGCCTCCAGCAGCCGGAGGACGCGGTGCAGGCTCAGCGAGTGGCTCGTCGCGCTCTGGTTGACCGCGGGGGCGCACACCACCACGTCGGCGTGGCGGGCGAGCTCGTCCCGCACCGCGGTCAGACCCGGGGCTGAGTAGCCGTCATCGTTGGAAAGGAGGATCAGAGGGCGCATGCGTTCGCTCGATGGGTCTCTGGATCAGCGACCGAGCATGCGCCTCGCGAGCGCGGCGACGAGCTCGACGAGGGCGCTGACGCGGCCGAACCATCCGGCTCCACCGCGCGCCCGCGCCATCGCGAAGGCGACCGTCCGGAGCGCGGGCGTATAAGGGTACCACCACAGCTCGCTCTTCGCCCTGCTGCGGTCCTCGAGCAAGAAGCGCGGCCGCGTGAGCTCCGCGAGCGCGTGTGGGCTGCTCGTGACGCCGTAGCCGCTGTCTCCCGCCCCCGTCCACGGCGCGGCCGGGAGCGCGCCCGTGAAGCCGTGGTTGTTGATCGTCACCACGCCGGAGCGCAGCCGCCGCGCGAGCGCGTGGGCCCGCTCATAGCCGCGGGTCCAGAGGCTTGTCGTGAGCGCGAAGCGGGACGCGTTGGTGCGCGCGATCGCCTCCTCGGCGTCCTTCACCACGAGGATGGGAAGCACGGGGCCGAAGGTCTCCTCCCGGAGCAGCGGCGTGTCCTCGCGCTCCACCCTGAGGACCGTCGGTGGGAAGGCGAGCGAGCCCTCTTCCGGCGCGCCGCCGGCGAGGATCTCTGCCCCGCCCTCGACGGCCGCCTCGAGCTGATGCCTTACGATCTCCGCCTGCCGCGCCGTCGTCATCACGCCGACGTCGATGCCGGCCCGGAGCTGCCCCGTGAGCGCGACGACGCGCGCGACGAAGCGGTCCGCGATCGCCTGCTCGACGTAGACGCGCTCGATGGAGGCGCAGTTCTGTCCGGCGTTCGTGAAGGCGCCCCAGAGGACGCCGCGCGCGGCGCGCTCCAGATCGCAGTCGCCGAGGACGATGGCGCTGTCCTTCCCGCCGAGCTCCAGGGACGTCGGGATGAGGCGCTCGGCGCACGCGACGGCGATCTTCTTGCCGGTCGCGACGCTGCCCGTGAAGACGACGAGATCGACGCCGGCCCCGGCGAGCGCGGCGCCGACGTCGCCGCCGCCCTGCGCGACGGCGAGGACGCCGTCCGGGAGCAGCCCGTCGAACAGCGACGCGACGAGCGCGCCGGAGCGCGGCGTGACCTCGCTCGGCTTGAGGACGACGGCGTTGCCCGCGAGCAGCGCCGGCACGATCGTGCGCAGCGGGATCGCGACAGGGTAGTTCCAGGGCGTGATGAGCGCGACGACGCCGCGCGGATCCCTCTGGATGCGCCCGACCTTGCCGGGGTAGGCGAGCGGATCGAGCGCGACGGTGGAGTCGTCGAGGAGCTCCTCGATGGACCGGGTCCAGTAGTCGATGAGATCCGCGTTCGGGAGCACTTCGGCGAGCGCGGCCTCCTCGATCGGCTTGCCGCACTCGCGGTGCACGAGCGTCGCGATCTCCTCGGCCCGCGCGAGCAGGCGCTTCTTGACGCGCGCGATGAGCTCCGCGCGCTCCCTGATCGGGACCTCCGCCCAGGCGATCTGCGCCGCCCGCGCTCTGGCGACGATCGTCGCGAGGTCGCTGAGCTCTGTCTCCGCCACGTCGTCGAGGGGCGCTCCCCCTGCCGGGCTGCGCAGCGGGAAGGGACCGGAGCTCGCTGCCCTGACGGACGCCGACGACGCCGCGTCGCCAGCTGCGGCGCCGGCCTCGTGGGGAAGGGGAGTCGTCTCGGAATCCATCGGGCGCGGAGCCTAGCACCGCGCTCCTGCCCCTCTGCATGGGGCATGTGGCGACCCCGAGGGAGCAGGCCCCGACCGGACCGGCCGGGGGCGCGGGTTTCTACGGAGCGGGATCAGGTGCGGGCGCGGTCTCTTCAGCGGGCGCGGGCGCAGCGCCCTCACCGTCCGGGGTGGCGGTGCCGGCGGGGCTGCCTTTCCGCTTCGTGGGCCGGTCGGGCGTGGGGCTCGCCGCGGAGGGCGTGATCGACAAGATCGTTTGCTTGCGGCAACCGACGATGACCGCCTGGCCGGCGGAGAGCCACGCGGGGTCCGACGTCTTCTCCGTCGTCAGCTTGCCGAGCCGCACGTAACGCGTCCCGCAAGGCACGTCGAGCGTCTCTCCGGTGCTTCCGGCGAGCGAGCCGTTCACATACACCGACGCGCGCTCCGGCGAATTGACCATCAGGTGGCCCCGGCCCGGCGGCAGATCCTCGGCCTTGCCTGCGGCCGGCGCAGCGCTCGCCTCGGGGGCAGCGCTCGCCTCGGGGGCAGCGCTCGCTTCGGGCGCAGCGCTCGCTGCCGGCGTCGCGGTCTCGGCCGCGGACGGTGCAGCGGGCGCCGTCTCGGTGGGCGCGGCGGTGGGCGTCGGCTCGGTGGTCGGCGGCTGCGCTGTCGCGCCCTGGGTCGCTCCCGCAGACGTGTCGGGGGCGACGTTGGGGAGGGGCGCGGGCTCGGAGTCAGACATGCTGAGCCGGTACGCGACCGCTGCGCCGCCCACGAGGAGCGCCACGGCGGCGATCACGATGCCCACGCGGGAGCGCGGTCGCGGCGGCGGTCGCACGGTGATGCCGGCGTCCGCGGCCGGCCGCGTCGTGACGTGGTCGGAAGGCTTCACGTCCTTGTCGGCCGGGAGGGGCGGGTCCTTGGTGATGACCTTCGGGAGAAGGTCGCGGTCGGCCGCCTTCGGCCTGGACCTGCGATCCGCTTCGTCGCTCGCGTCCCTGGACAGCGCTCCGGGCGACGCATCGCCGGTCTCTTCCGCGACCGAGCGCGCGATAGCCTGAGCTTCGGACCGCGCGGAACGGACCGCCGTCTCCTCGTCTTCGAGGCCCTCGGGGCGAGAACGAATGACGGTGGGCTCGTCCTCGAGCATGCCGCGGATCACGGTCGGCTCGTCGTCGACCATCTCGCGGCTGAACTCTCGCTCGGTGGAAGGCTCCCCCATCGCGCGCCGCGTGGCGGCGGCGATCGGATCCGGCGCCTTGGGGGTGACCGGCTCACCAGAAGAGGACGGCCCACGGGCAGTGACCACCTCGAGCGTGGAGGCGTCGTCCGCGGCGGCCGACGCGGCCGTGGCGTGTACCTCCGCGCGGTCGGGCAGGGATCTGCGCTCCGCGCGCGCCTCGGCATCCGGCGCCGCCCTGCGCTCGGCCGGGAGCTTCAGCGCTGCAGCGGGCCTCTGGCCGGGTTCCGGCTCGTCGGGGAGGAGCCCTGCGAACGAGAGCTCGCTGTCGCTCTCCACCACCTTCGGCCGCGCAGCGACGTCCTCGTGGGGGAAGAACGGCTTCGTCTCTGCGCGCGGGCTGGAGCCCCGGGCCGGGGGCACCGCCGCGCCTGCAGCGGGCGCGTCCTTGCCCAGGGCAGCTGACCTGGCCGCAGGCGCGGTGACCTTGGCCGCCGTCCTGGCTGCCTCTCTCGGCTTCAGCTCGGCCGCCTCCGCGGGAGGACGGAAGGTCTCCTGAGCACCGGCGGGGGAGCCGGCGTCAGCCCGCGGGAAATCGATCGAAGCGGCGGGCCTGGCGGCCGGCTTCCCGGGGGAGCTGGGAGGCGGCGCAGGGGTGCGCGCCTGCGTCGCCGCGGCCGGCTTGACGGCCGCGGCCTTGACCCCGCTCGCTGCGGGCGTGGCCGCCGCGGGCGTCTTCACCGGGGGCTGTTGCGGCGTCTTCGCCGGAGATTGCTGCGGTGCCTTCGCGGCCGCTGCGGGCTGCTTCGCGGCGCTGGCCGCCGCGCTCTGCGAGGCCTGCGCGGCCGCCGGGCTGAAGGCGTCGATGCCACCGACGTCGTCCAGGGCGGGCTCGAGGGAGCGCGGCGCAGACGGTCCGCCCGCGGCGATCGCGCTCGCGGCCGGCCGTGCTTCGTTCGCCGGCGACGTTTCCGTCGAGCTGAACCTGGGGTCGGGCGAGGCCGCGCCCGCCGTGTCGTTGGCGATGGCGCCGGGCGCCTCGCCGCGATGCGGGACGAGCTCGGCGGAGGCCGCGAGCTGCGCCCGGGTGCGGGGCGCAGCGGCGTTCCGCTGCACCCGGTGGAGGAGCGCTTCGAGGGTGGCGACTTTTTCGGCGACGTTCACGCCGCGCCAGCATATCGCGGCTCGGCGCTCGTTACATCATTCGCGGTGAAGGGGCGCGATCGGGCGGGCTCACCGGCGGAAAATCCCGCCGGGAGGGGTCAGAGGGTCTCGAGGTAGGCGACCAGATCGTCGATCTGGGCGTCCGAGAGCTGGGACGTCTTGCCGTGCCGGTCGCCGCCGCCGCAGGCGGGGTTGGTGAACCGGTCCTTCAGCGTCGGCGCGCATCCGTCGTGCATGAACGGCGCGCGCGCGCCGATGCGGACCAGCGACGGCACCTGGAAGGGCTTGCCCGTGCCGACGTCGAATGAGTCGTTGGTCGTGAGCTGAGCGCCCGCGTGGCAGCTCGCGCAGTCGACGGCCTTGTCGTGGAAGAGGGCCTCGCCGCGCGCGACGGCCTCTGCGTCGGGCGCCGACGACGCCGGCGGAGCGGGGAGGCTGTCGATCCACCGGGCGAAGACCTTCACCCGGCGCGGTCCCTGGTGCATGCCGCCCATGCGCCGCTCGAAGACCTCGTCCATGATGGCCTCGATACCCGACATATCGCCGTCCCAGTGGAACGGGGCCGTGTTGAGGATCCCGCCGCTGACGAACTGGGTGCGCCGCGCTCCGATGGGGTTGAAGTGCCAGGTATGGCTGTCGTCGCCTCCCTCCGGATGGCATGACGCGCACGCCATCGGGCCGGCAGCGTTCCGGTGGAACATCTCGTGGCCGGTGTCCCTCCGGCTCTCCCCGGGGAGCGTGATGACCTTGGCGACGCGGGTGCCGGCGGTGTTGGGAGCCCCGAGGACCTGGATGCCCGCCGGCTCGCGGGTCTGCACCACCACGGAGCCGCCGGCGAACGCGACGGCCGTGGGCTCGCCTTCCACGACCACGCGCTGCTCCGCCTCGACGCAGGTTCCTTCGAAGGCATCAGCCGTCAGGTTCAAGTTCGCGCGGCTGGTCATGAGGATCTCGCTCCTGCCTGCCGCGACGACCGCATACGAGAGACCGTCATCGGACACCGCGACATCGACCGGCAGGGTCGCGGAGGGGAGGGCAGCGGCCAGGTTCGGCTGGCCGTCGGAGTCGGGCGTGCCGACCTCCGAGACCGTGGTGTGGACGACGCTCCCATCGCATCCGCCGGAGCTGTAGCCCCCCTCCACGATCTCGACGGGCGCGATCAAGGCGCGCTGGTGGACCATCGCGACACCGCCTGTCGGCAGCTTGATCGTTCGCCAGGCGACGGTCGGCGCGAACTCCTGCCCGAACAGGTTGAACTTCGGGAGCTTCTTTTGCTCCATGACGATGCCGTCCGCCCCGATGGTGAGCAGCTCGGCAGACCGGAACTTGCTGACCAGGAGCCGGTCCCCGTCCACGATCACGTCGCGCAGATCGCGATCGAGCTTCAGGCGGCGCGTCGCCGCTCCGGGACCGGCCGGGAGCGTGACGAGCTCGCCGCCGAGGCACGCGACATGGAGCGCGTCGGTCTGCGCATCGTAGGCGACCCCCCGCGGGGCCGGGCACACGTCGCGACGGTCGACGATCGTCCCGCTCTCCGCGTCGACGGTCACGATCGCGCCGCCGCGGCGGAGCGCGACGTGGAAGCGACCCGCGTTGTCCTCGACGACCCTGCCCGGCTCGTCGCCCTTCTGCAGGGCGATCTCCGCGGTCAGCTGCTGCGCCTGGAGATCGACGATCCAGACCCGGTCGCGATCCGGATCCGCGGCCACCGCCCGGAGGGCGCTCTTGCTCACGGCGAGCGTTCCGCCGCTGATGGCGGGCGGCGGCTCCGCCGCGACCGCGACGCTCCCCGGATCGCCGATGTCGGGGGTGTCGTCCTCACCGAGCTCCCACGGAGCGCAGGCGGCAAAGGGTGATGCGATGACAAGGATGGCGAGGAACGGGGAGAAGCTGCGGCGCGACGCAAGCAGTCTATGCATGAGGGCCTCCGGTCCGCCGCCAAGCAAGATGGCGGCCACTTCATTCGATGTTCTTCCATCCGATCGCGCGCGGCAATACGTGTTGCCGAGGAGAGAGCGACGTATTCCTGCCGTCCACAACGCGCGTGAGCGGGGTTGGGGGGCGCGTCCGGCGAGAGTCCCGTGATGCGCATCGGTGACGCCGTCCCTGCTGTCGTGGCCCATTGCGGCACGGCATGACGAGCGCACCAGACCATCGGGCCCGGCGTGGCCCCGGACGGTGTGTGGCGCGGTCTGCGTAGGACGTGGGCCTTGGGGCGCAAGCATCCCGTGGGCCGAGAGCGCGGGCTGCCCGGTCACCTTCGCCGGACCGCGAGGCGAGCCATCGCCGAGACGCGATGCGTGGGATCGCCTGTGACTTGACGGGTGCTCTCGCCGCCCATAAGTGACCGACCGGTCATGAAAAGCACCGCACCCTCGTCTCGACGCAGCATCTCGCTGGCTTCGACGCTCGCCGGGCTGCTCGCCCTCGGGCTCATCGCCTCACCGGCCGCGGGGCAGCCGGCCGCTCCCCGACCGGCGGCTCCGCAGCCGGTCACCCCGCCGCCCGCCCCGGCGCCTCCTGCCGCGGGCCAACCGCAGCCCCCGGGCGCTCCTGTCGCTGCGGCCCAGCCGGCGGCGCCGAAGGCCGATCCGCTCGCCACGGCGCTTGCGCCGCAGCCGGGAGGGCTGACGCCGGACGACGTCGCGAAGGCTGCGCTGCGGACGCGCGCGTCGCTCCGCGCCAAGCAGGCCGATCTCCGCGCGGCGGCTGCGAAGGTCGACCAGGCGATGGTCAATTTCTTTCCGCGGGTGACCCTGACAGCGACGTACACGCGTCTGTCTGAGGTCGAGAGCGCAGGGCTCGGGGGCGTGGTCGGCGCGCAGAACACGGGTCTGATCCAGGTCGGTCCGTGTCCGCCTGGCGTGCAAGGGCAGTGTGTCGTCGACAGCGGCGGTCAGCCGGTGGGGGCAGCCTCGCTGTCCTTTCCGGCGCCCCTCAACAGCATTTCGCTCGCGGCGAATCTCGCCGTCCCCATCTCGGACTACGTGTTCCGCATCTCCCAGGGATATGCGGCTGCGTCCCACGCGGAGAGCGCGAAGAAGCTCGAGCTCCAGGCGGAGACCCTTCAGGCCGCGGCCGACGCGAAGGTCGCCTTCTTCAACTGGGTCCGCGTGAGGGGGCAGGTCGTCGTCGCAGGTGAGGCGGTGTCTCAGGCGAAGGCGCACGTCGAGGACGCGCGCCGCACCTTCGAGGTGGGTCTGCTCTCGCGCGCAGACGTGCTCCGGCTCGAGGCTCAGGTGGCCGGCGCGGAGCAGGTGCTCAACGAGGCGCAAGCCGCGCTCCTTGTCGCGGATGACCAGATCCGGATCGCGCTCGGCGCCGCACAGGACAGGCCGCTCACGCTGGGGATCGACGTGATGGGCAGCGCGCCCGCGAAGCCGCCCGCCGAGGCGCTCCCGGCGCTGGTCCAGGAGGCGCTCCAGAAGCGCCTCGAGATCCGCGCGCTCGACGAGACGCAGTACTCGCTCGAGAAGGCCGAGGCGGTCACGAGGGCCGGCTACTTTCCGCGCGTGGATGGGTTCGCCGATCTCACCTACGCGAACCCCAACCAGCGTGTCTTCCCGACGCAGGACAAGTTCGCTCTGACATGGTCCGCCGGCGTCCGCGCCACGTGGGTCGTCAACGACATCTTCACCACCGCGGGCGCGTCCGCCGAGGCGAACGCCCGCACCACGCAGATCGCGGAGCAGAAGGCCGCGCTGCGCGACGCCCTCCGCCTCGAGGTGGCCTCGGCGTATTCCGAGCTGAGCAAGACCGCGAGCAGCATCGAGTCAGCGGAGCGCCAGCTCGCGGCGGCCGCGGAGTCGATGCGCGTCCGATCCGAGCTGTTCCGGGCAGGGCGGGCCACGAGCGTCGACGTGGTCGACGCCGAGGGCGAGGTGACGCGCGCGCGGCTCCAGCAGCTCAACGCGCGTGTCGGCGCGCTCGTCGCCAAGACCCGGCTGGACCACGTGGTCGGACGCGACGTGAAGGACCTGAAATGACCTCGCCGCGCGCGTCTTCTTCGCTTGCGCGGCCCTCCTGGCCGGAGTAGGGAAGGCGTGCGCCGCTGCACCGCGGGTTCCTGCGGCGCCGTTGTCGACACCACGGCAACCACCCGCATCATCCCTCACCGGCCGAGGCAGCGCGTCCACGGTGCGCGCCCGGTCCGCCCGTCATGACGGAGCTTGCGCTCATCCTCAGCGGCGGCCTGCTCGGGCTCGCCTTTGCGGCTTACCTCGCTCGCTGGGTCGTCGCACGCCCCGCGGTCGAGCCCGAGATGCAGCGCGTCGCCGCGATCATCCAGGGGGTCGCGGAGGCGTACTTTCGCCGCCAGAGCGGCGTGATCGGCGCGGTCTCCGCGATGCTCGGAGGCGCCATCTTCCTCGCTTACGGCCTCCTCCGGCGCGCCGGGGAGAACAACCCGGTGCCAGCGCTGGAGCTCGGTGTCTGGTTGACGCTCTCGTTCGCGGTCGGGGCGGCCAGCGCGGTCGCGACCGGCCGCGTCGCCGCCTGGATCGCGCCCCGCACCAGCGTACGCGCCGCGAGCGGCGCCCGCCGCTCGCTCGATCTCGCCCTGCAGATCGCCCTCCGCGGCGGCGCCGTGTCGGGGCTCTTCGTCGCGAGCATGAGCCTGCTCGGCCTCGGCGGCCTGTTCGCCGCGGTCCTCGCGTTCCGTGGCGGCTTCGGCGCCGAGCCGGCCGAGGCGCTCGCGCTCGCCCCGACCATCCCCTGGGTCATCGCCGGTTACCCGCTCGGCGCCTCCTTCGCCGCCCTGATGGCGCAGCTCGGCGGCGGCACCTTCTCCAAGGCGGCCGACCTCGGCGCGGACCTCGCCGGCGCCGAGGTCGGGCTCGACGAGGACGACCTCCAGAACCCGGCCACGATCGTCGACCTGGCGGGTGATACGGTCGGCGACTGCGCCGGGCGCGCGGCCGGCGTCTTCGCCTCCACCGTCGCCGAGAACGCGGGCGCCATGGTGGTCGGCGCGATGCTCTTCCGCAACAACGCCGGGCTCCCGAGCGCCCTCGCCGTCGTGCTCTTCCCGCTCGTCAGCCGCGCGTTCGGCCTCATCGCGACGCTCTTCGGCGTGATGGTCGTCAAGACCGACGACCGCGAGGACGCCTTCAACGCCCTCGTGCGGGGGCTCTACGTCACGGCCACCCTCCACGCCGTCGGCATCGCCGGGGCCGCCAAGTGGCTGCTCGGCGCCCACTGGGTCATCTTCTTCGCCTGCGGCGTGATCGGCATCGTCACCGGTATCGGCGTGCTGCACGTCACGCAGTACTACACCGAGCAGCGGCACCGCCCGGTGCGCGAGCTCGCCGAGGCGGCCCGCAGCGGCTCCGCGATGGCGGTCTTGCGCGGGCTCGCCATCGGCCTCGAGAGCTCGGTGCTCCCGCTCCTGGTCGTCGTCGGCGCCACCTTCGGCTCCTACCTGCTCGGCGCCCGCTCCGGGCTCGCCGGGGGGGGCCTGTTCGGCACCGCGGTCGCGACGATGGGGATGCTGGGCACCGCGGGGTACGTCCTCGCCATGGATGCGTTCGGCCCCATCGTGGACAACGCGGGCGGCATCGTCGCCGTGACCGTCGCCCGCGAGCGGCCGGACGTGCGTGGCCGCACCCTCGTGCTCGATGCCGTCGGCAACACGACCAAGGCGCTCACGAAGGCGTACACGGCGGGCGTGGCCGCGCTCGCCTCGCTGCTGCTCGTCGCCGGCTACCTCGATGAGTCCCGGCGCCGCGCGTTGGCGTCGAGCGCGCCGATCCGCGGCGAGACGACCGCGATGGTCCTGCGCCTCGACCGGCCCGAGGTCTATCTCGGCGCCCTGGTCGGGATCCTCCTTGTCTTCTGGCTGGCCGGCCGCTGCATTCGCAACGTCCTCCAGGCTGGCCGACGCGTCCTCGACGAGGTGAGGCGCCAGGCCCGCGCCCGCCCGCCGGGCTTCGTCGGCGACCACGAGCCCTGCGTCGAGATGGTCTCTCGGGCCGCGCTGCGCCATATGATCGCGCCAGCCCTCGTCTCCGCGGTGGTGCCCGTCGTCGTGGGACTTGCCTTGCGCTTTGCAAGGACGGAAGATAATCCTCTGGTCGCGGCCGATTCAGTCGCGGCCTTGATCATGGCCGGGACGGTCGCAGGCGTCCTCGGGTCGCTCTTCTTGGGGAATACCGGGGCGATCTGGGACAATGCGAGGCAGTACATCGCGACCGGCGCGCACGGTGGGCGCTACCTTGTCGACGAGACGGGGGCGCGGGCGGACAACCCCACCTATGGTGCCGCCGTCGTTGGCGACACGATCGGCGATCCGCTCAAGGACGTGGCCGGCCCCGCGATCCACGTGCTCATCAAGATGCTACCCGCCGTGATCATCGTGTTCTTGCCGTTCTTCATCTGATGACGGTTCTTCACCCAGCGGGATTTGCCAAGAGATCCCGTTCACCCGACCCATCCCGGCGAATCACCGCCGCACCCGTATCCCGAGCCCACGACGTGCCGCCTCCGATCTCCGACGCACTCTCCACCCTCAGCGATCGTGGCCTGCGAAGGCTGCTTGGCGCCCGCACCTTCCTCCGCGGGCTGGAGTACTTCCGCCGCCGTGTCGTCGAGGACATCTCCATCAACGAGACGATGGCGAGCGGCACCGTCCGCGCCGCCGACTCCGAGCCGTATCCGGTCAAGGTCGAGCTATCGCCCGATGGCATCCAGTCGCAGTGCTCCTGTCCGGCGTTCCAGAAGGCTGGGCAGCACTGCAAGCACGTCGCGGCGCTGCTCATCAGCATCCGCGACCAGGCGCGCGGCGCGCAGCCGCGGCGCGAGCCGCCGATCCCGGCGCTCGTCCCGCAGACCGCCCACGCCGGCGGTGACGCCCTGAAGCGCGTGCGCCGTCGCGACCGCCGCGGGCGCCTGGCGATCACGCCGGCGGCGCCCGTCCCGACCGTCGTCGGCACCCACGGGCCGCCGGGCTCACCCGTCGCCCTCGCGGCGCCGATCCTGGACGCGACGGCCAAGCAGACCGGGATCGGCGCCTGGCTGCCGCCCGAGGGCGTCACCGGGGCACGACGCGTGGAGTTCCGCCTCCACGTGCGGCAAGGGGCGCTGACCGTCACCGTCCTCGACGCCGAGGCGCGCGTCCCGGTGCTGCCCTCTGCGGCGCTCGCCTGGCAGGCGCTCTATCCCACGCCGGATCGCGACGCGCTCCGGCTGCTCGCCCGGTTCGAGAGCGGCAACCCGCGCCACCCGGCCGTCGACATCCGCGGCGAGGACGTGGCCGAGCTTCTCCCGCTGCTCGAGGGCCAGCGCGTGCTGCTCGAGCCGGCGCTGATGCAGCTCCGCTTCGGCGACGACAGCCTGCGGCCGCGCTTCGATCTCGAGACCGTCGGCGGCGACACCATCATCGTGAAGACGAGCTTCGAGCGGGGGAACGACAAGCGCCGCTTCTCGCTGCTGCAGGGCGGGTGGTTCGAGGGCTGGCCGGGCTGGCACATCGACACGCAGGAGGGGCTCGCGCGCCGCATCGACAAGCGCGTATCCCCCGCGGCGATGCGCCGCCTGCTCCGCTCGCCGACCATCGGCGAGCCGATGAGCGAGCTGGCCCGCATCATCATGCAGGGGCTGCCCAAGATCGCGCTCGAGGTCGGCGCGGAGCTGCCCGACCTGAACCAGATCGCCGAGGTCGTCGATCTCGTGCCCACGTTCCGCATGCGCGCGGGCGGCTCGCTCATCGAGGCGCGCGTCACGCTGACCGCCGCCTACGGCGACGCCGAGGTCGCCGTGCGCGCCGACGGCATGTCGCCCCCGGTGCTCATTCAGCCGCCCGAGGAGGGGATGAAGCGCGCCCGTTGCATCCGCGTGGACATCGCCGCGCAGCAGGAGGCGGCGAGCAAGCTGCTCGCCCTCGGGCTCAGGCCGGACGAGACGGGCCAGGGCTTCATCGCGAACGGCGACCAGGCGCTCACCTTCTGGACCGAGGGGCTCGCCGAGCTCCCCGACGACTGGGACCTCTTCGTCCCCGAGGATCTCGTCGACACGCAGGTGCGCGGCAGGCCGATCGGCGTGTTCGCCAAGGTCACCTCGGGGATGGACTGGCTGAACGTCAAGCTCAGCTTCGAGAGCGAGGGCGTCGGCGTCGATCGCGACGAGCTGCGCCGCTGTCTCGCTGAGGGCAAGCGCTACGTCCGCCTCGAGGACGGGTCGTTCGCCGCGTTCGATCCCGACGCGGTGCGCGCGATGCTCGATCGCGAGGTCGAGCTGATGATGGCGTCCGGCAAGAACGGCCGGCTGCCGCTCGCGCAGGCCGGGCGGGTGCACGAGCTGCTCCAGCACGCGAGCGGATCGAGCGTGACCGCCTCCGCGCGCGAGCTGTTCCAGAAGCTCAGCAACATCGACGAGATCGGCAGCACCAAGCGGCCCAGGAACCTGAAGGCGACGCTCCGTCCCTACCAGGAGGCGGGCCTCTCGTGGCTCAAGTTCATCCATGACATCGGCTCTGGCGGCGTGCTCGCCGACGACATGGGCCTCGGCAAGACGGTCCAGACGCTCGCCCTCCTGCTCGCCGTCAAGCAGGAGGAGAAGCACATGCGCGCGCTCATCGTCGCCCCGACGAGCGTCGTCACGAACTGGGAGCGCGAGCTCGCCCGGTTCGCGCCCTCGCTGTCGGTCGCCCTCTGGCACGGCGCCGATCGCAAGGATCAGATCGACGAGGTGAAGGCCGCGGAGGTGGTGATCACGAGCTATGCGCTCCTCCGTCGCGACGAGGATTTCCTCGCGCAGCTCGACCTGAGCTACGCCATCCTCGACGAGGCGCAGCACATCAAGAACCCGATGAGCGCCACCGCCGCGGCGGCCAAGCGGCTCCGCGCGAAGCGCCGGCTCGCGCTGACGGGCACGCCCATCGAGAACCGGCTCTCGGAGATCTGGTCCATCTTCGACTTCGTCTCGCCGGGCCTGCTCGGCTCGCTCGACAAGTTCGAGGCCCGCTTCTCGCGCCCGATCGAGGCGGGCGACTACAAGACCGCGCAGCGGCTCCGCGCCGCCATCCACCCGTTCATCCTGCGCCGCACGAAGCAGGAGGTCGCCAAGGATCTTCCCGAGAAGATCGAGATGGATCAGATCTGCGATCTCACCGGCGAGCAGCGGGCGCTCTACCTGCAGGTCGCGCGCGAGGTGCGGGCGCAGGTCCTCGGCGAGGTCGAGCGCGTCGGCCTCGCGAAGAGCCAGCTGCAGATCCTCGCCGGCCTCACCCGCCTCCGGCAGGCGGCCTGCGACCCGCGGTTGCTCGGCTTGCCGCGGGAGTTCGGCGACGACGATTCGGGCAAGCTCGTCGCGGTCCGGGAGCTCATCGCGAACGCCGTCGAGGGCGGGCACAAGGTCCTCGTCTTCAGCCAGTTCGTGATGATGCTGAGGCTCATCGAGAAGGCGATGAAGGAGGATGGTGTCGCCTACGAGTACCTCGACGGCTCCACGAAGGACCGGGCGGAGCGCGTCGACCGCTTCCAGAACGATCCGAGCGTGCCGGTCTTCCTCATCAGCCTCAAGGCGGGCGGCACGGGCCTGAACCTCACAGCGGCCGACACGGTCATCCACTTCGATCCGTGGTGGAACCCGGCGGTCGAGCAGCAGGCCACCGATCGCGCCCACCGCATCGGGCAGACGAAGGTGGTGACGGCCTACCGGCTCATCGCCGAGGGGACGATCGAGGAGAAGATCCTGCTGCTCAAGGACAAGAAGCGTCAGCTCGTCGCCTCCGTCCTCAGCGAGGACGCGGGCGGCGCGAAGAAGCTCACCAAGGCCGACCTGGAAGAGCTGTTCGCGGTAGACTGAACGGACGACGGCGCGCACGGGGAGCGCGCCGGTCGAGGAGCACCGGCCGAGCCATGAGGGCGCGCAGGGGAGCGCGCCCTCGTGGGGGCACGGGTGGATCCATAACCGCGCTTGGAGTGGCGCTCGCGGGGCCTTCCGGCACCGCAGGGCGGGGGAGGGGTGGCTACGGCTTGCGGCCGCCGCTCAGGACCATCAGGTGGTACTTGCCGAACTCGCTCTGCCCCAGGGTGAACAGGACCTCGATCAGGAGGCGATACGGCGTGGTTGCGTCGGCGACGATGATCGCCTCCGACGACGACGGATCGAGCCCTTTCGCTGCGCGAATGGCCTTGTCCGTCTCGCGCGCGTGGGACAGGGCGTTCGCCAGCGGTACGATGTAGAGATCGTTCGGGCCGCTGCGCTTGTACTTTGCGTCGACGCCCGACTGCGCGAGCTGCTCGCGGTTGGGCAGCATGACGATCGGGGTCGGATCCTCGCCGACCAGGATCTGCGACTTCGAGACGATGACGACGACGCCCTCCTGGGAGGGCTCGGCCTGCATCACCGACTTCGGAAGGGTGAGGTCCTTCGACTGCGGGATGGATGCCGCCGACGATCCCACGCTCTTCAGCAAGAAGACGAGGATGATCGTCATCAGGTCGAGCATCGCCGTGATGTTCAAGAAGTCGATCTCGGGGTCCCGCCGGTTCCTTCGGATCGCCTTCCGGAGGGCCGCCTTGTAGCGGACGACGCTCGCCTTCGGCCGCGGGGCAGGTCGCTGCTCGGCGCTCATCTGGCCACCCCGAAGTGGACCTCCGGGAACAGCACCTCCCCGTCGTCGCTCCTCAGCGCATCCATCACGTCGATGATCGTCTTGTAGTCGATGCCCGGGTTCGCCGTGATCGTCACCTGCGTCTCCTCTTTGAACTCGGGGCGGGCGTTCTTGAGGCGCTTCGCGCACGCCGTGAGCGCGGGGTAGTCATAGCTGTCGTTCGCCTTCGGCACCGTGACCCCGCCGCCCACGTCCTGGCAGCCGGTCGCGATGTTGCCGCTCGACGTCTTCAGCGAGATCCCCTGGCTCGTGATGAACGCGGAGAGGTTCAACGCCTTGCTCGAGAGCTCGCTGCGCACCTTGCCGCCGCCGATGGATGGCGGGGTCGTGTCGATCGACGACACGAATGTCACCGACACGCTGGCGAGCACGAAGATGAGGATGTTCGTGATGATGTCGAGGTACGGAACGACGTTGAGCTCGCCGGCCTCCTCCCCGGCTTCGGGCTCCTTGGGCTGCGATAGGCGCCGGATCTTCGATCGCTGCGCCGAGCTGAGCGGGACGTCTTGCGTGTCCGCCATGGGCTAGTAGCCAGGCTTGCTGCTGATCGTGAGCAGGTTGAAGACGCGCTCGGTCGTCGACTCGAGATCGTGCTGGATGTTCTTGGAGCGGGTGTGGAGCAGCACGTGCGCGATCATGCACACGACCGCGATGGCGAGGCCGAACGCCGTGTTGTACATGGCCTCCGCGATGCCGTTCGAGAGCATCCGCTGCTTGTCGGCCTGCGAGAGGCCCTGGGCGGCGATGGAGGCGAACGTGTTGATCAGGCCGGACACCGTCCCGATGAGGCCGATCAGCGTCGCGATGTTCGCGAGCGACCACAGGGCGCCGATGCGCTTCTCCACGGCCGGCTTGAGCTCGGACAGCTTCTCGCTGAGGGCGGCGTCGATCTCGTCGGCCCCCTTGTTCGCGTGGGTCAGGCCGGCCTTGACGAGCTGCAGGATCGGGTAGTCGCTCGCGTCGCAGAGCTTGATGGCGCGGTCGATGTTGCCGGCCGCCACCAGCTTCTTGACCTGCGCGAAGAACTCCTTGGAGTTCACGCGGTAGCGTCCCAGCTGGAACGCGGTTCGTTCGATGATGATGGTCACCACGACCGCGGAGACGACCAGGTTCGCGATCAGGAAGGTCGGATTGTGCTTGATGGCCTCCCACATCCCACCTTCGCCACCACCCTCGGCCGCCAACATCAGCAGATGACGCATCCTCGAAGTCCCTTTCTCAGCGTCGTCAGAAGCCCGACAATCTCCAGGCGCGGCGACTATAACTGCCGCCCGATCCCGTGTGCAAGCTCGGCGATGCTGCCGCGCCCCGAGCCGCGAGGCCGGGATCGCCGAAAATCCCCGCAAGAACCAGCGCATCTCACGGCGAGCTCGCCCCGGCCACGCGGACGGGCGCCGTCGGCGCCGAGGCCGGACAGGGTGGTCCGGAGACCCCTGAATCGCTCCGGCTGCCGGCGTCTGAGCGGGCCACCGTGCTCTGCCATCGCCGCGTCGTCCGGGCGGATGAGTCGCTGCGCTCGCTTTCGGGTGACGCGGCTCGCACTGCCGCGGCGCGCGATCCGGCCGGCGATGGTCCATGCGGGCGCTGCGCCCGCTGAAATTCGCAGCATCTGCCGCAGGTCGGCCCGCATCGCTCCCGGCCGATCATGACATAACCCCGCGATTGTTGTAAAGTTTTGCCCGTATCAGAGCGCTCACGTGTGGCCAAATCTCTCTTGACGGCGCCGGGTCTCAATCGCGAAGATGCGCGAGTCCCCCGGGCGCGTCGGCGTAGCTCGGCCACAAGGCGGCACGCTCTGCGGTGAACGGGGAGCCGCGCCCAGAGCCATGAAAGGGCCCCTGGCGCGACGACGCGAAGTCAGTCTTGGACGACAGGTGGGAGAGCTGGGACGGCGCCGCGCGCCGGCACCAGAAGAGACGATCAGGACTCTTGCAGAGGTCAGCGCCGCTCGGCTAGCGTCCCGTGGGCATCTCGCCAGAGAGCGACAGCAGCACGCCGTCCACGGCCAGCGCCGCCAAGCAAAACAGGCCTCTCATCCGTCTTTACGTGTGAGTGAAAGACTGCCGCCCCTCGGCAACACGAGTCTGACAAAGGGAACCGATCGAGTTGCGCGAAACCTCATCCCGGGGACGCGAGGCGAACTGGAGGACAGAAGCAATGCACGGAGCGTATGAAGCTTTCAAAGAGGGTGGGTGGGGTATGTGGCCCATCCTGTTCTGGTCGATCCTCACGATCGGCATCATCGTCGAACGCGCCCTCTACCTGTTCGGCTCGTCCATCAACAAGGACGTCTTTCTCGCCACCATGCAGAAGTGCATCCTGGCGGGTGACGTTGCCAAGGCCGTGAAGATGTGTTCGGCGGCGAACGCCCCGCTCGCCCGCATCGTCCAGGCCGGCCTTGTCAAGGTGAACCGTCCCGACGAGGAGGTCCAGGCGGCGATGGACGAGGCGGCTCTCCGCGAGCTGCCGAAGATCTCGGCGCGCACCTCGTACCTCGCGCTGCTCGCGAACCTCGCGATGCTCTCCGGCCTGCTCGGGACCGTGACGGGCCTCATCAAGTCGTTCGGCTCCGTCGCCGGCGAGTCGGTCGACCCCAGCCAGAAGGCCCGCGTGCTCGCGCTCGGGATCTCCGAGGCCATGAACTGCACCGCCTTCGGCCTCGGCGTGGCCATCATCGGCCTCATCGGCTTCGCCGTGCTGAACGGCAAGACGCAGCACATCGAGGACGACATCAACGAGGCGTCGGTGCAGATCCTCAACCTCGTCGTCGCGAACCGTCAGAAGGTGAATGTCGCAGCAGTAGGTCAGGCGGCTGCCTGATGGTCCTCGGCGGGCCCGGGTCGCCGAGCGCCCTCCGCGCGCGATGTCGCCTGGGCCCGCTCTCGCGCCTCGAAGCCCCGGACGGCGGGTTCCGCCGCCGGGGTCCCGGGAACTTCGGAAGAGCGACGAAGTCAGACCCAGCATGGTGGCCCACCGCGAGCTGCGGGCAGGGCGTTCCCCGGAACAACTTGGATAGGTGGGCTCAGGCTCACGTTGGGAAGGCAATATGGGCGGCGTAGACGTCGGCGACGGTGGCGGCAAGAAGCGGTCGACGAACAGCGATATCAACATGATCCCGTTCATCGACCTGCTGATGGTCACGATTGCATTCCTGTTGATCACGGCGGTCTGGGTCACCAACTCGCGCATGAACGCGGACGCCCAGGTCCCTGGCCCTCCGGACCCGAACAAGGAGCTCACCCCGCAGACGCCGGAGAAGGTGCTGAACCTGCACATCGGCGAGAGCGAGTTCGGGCTCGTGTGGAAGCAGGGCGCGACGGTGGTCAACGAGGTCAAGGTGAACAAGTCGCCCGTCGAGATCGGCGACGCGAGCTCGAAGATCGTCCGCTACCCCGAGCTGGCGAAGCGGATCGAGGAGGAGTGGAAGACCCACGGCGGCCACCGGGATCCGAGCGACAAGAAGCTCGACCAGGCCATCCTCCACACCGACAACCGGACGCCCTTCAAGGAGATCGTCGCGGTGCTCGACGCGCTCTACGCGCCCAAGCGCGAGATGCGGCTGCCCGATGGGAACAAGCAGGTCCCCGTGTTCAACATGACGTTCTCGGTCCGCTGAGGCAGGAGCGCGCACATGGATAGGTTCAATCCGAAGCACCACAAGAACCCCCACGCCCATGTGATCCACCAGCCGGGCCGCCGGCTGATGAAGGGCGTGCCGCTCCGGTTCGTGTGGAACAAGGTGTCCGGACACGGGGCTCGCAGCCCGAACGCGGGGCTCAACCTCGTGAGCTTCATCGACTTCCTCGTCGTGACCGTGATCTTCCTCCTGATGTCCTTCTCGGCGTCAGGCGAGATCGCTGTCGACAAGAACGTCAAGCTCCCGAAGGCGGAGAACGTCGAGGACGTCATCGACGCGCCGATGGTCGCCGTGAACGGCAACCAGATCCTCGTCGACGGCGCCCTGGCCGGGTCGACCCGCGCGATCGAGGAGCTCGGGCGGCTTCAGAAGATCGACGAGCTCTTCAACCTGCTCAAGAACAAGCGCGAGCTGTGGAAGCAGGTGCAGCCGAACAAGCCGTTCCCCGGCGTGTGCATCCTCCAGGTCGATCAGAACGTGCCCGCGCTGGTCGTGAAGAGCGTGTTCCAGACCGCGGCGTTCGCCGGTTACCCGAACGTCAGCTTCATGGTCAGCAAGCTCCCGAAGTCGCAGTGATCCCCGCTTCTTGACCTATCGAGCACAGAAGGATGGGGCACGCCGGGCGACCCCCGGCGGCCTCGGTCACCATGGAACGTGGTGGCTCCAGCGGCGCGCTCGGCGCGGCCTTCGCCTCTACGCGGCTCGCGTGGAGGAGGCTGCCTTGCTCGGGTGATCGGGCTGGGGCCTCCTGCGTGGAGCCTCTGCTATGTCCTCTGAACAGCCGCCCCGCGAGCGCGGCCTGCCGTCGGTCTACAAGGCGCGCGAGGCGCGCTCCAAGATGCGCTGGCCCCCGGCGAAGTTCTGGGGTTACACGGCCCTCGTCCTGGCGGTCTCGGCGATCCTCCACTGGAAATGGTCGCAGGGGCAGATGGAGAGCGCGCGCCAGAAGCTGATGGCGCGCCAGCGTGCGGTCGCCGTCGAGCTCGGCCCGCGCTGGTTCCCCATGCGCGAGCGCGTGGAGGGCTGGACCCTCGATCTGGCGCGGAGCGCCGGCGCCGATCTCGTGGATCGCGAGGCGCTCAAGACGTGGAATTTCCGTGAGCTTGCGGGTATTTACCTGCGCCTCCGGGTAGACGAGGCCACGGGCGTCGACGCCGTCCGGAAGAACGCGCAGCAGTCGCTCCGCGATGCGTTCACTGCGTGTCTCTTGCGTGTGCCGAACCCGAACCCGCTGGCCGGCGCGGAGTGCAAGCGCACGCGGGACTGCCCCGCGGGCGAGTACTGCAACGAGGCCGAGCGCTGCTCCAGGCCCGCGCAGCCCTTCAATCTGCGCGTCGCCTACCGGACGATGCACGTCCTCTCGGACGAGTGGGTGCGTGACGCACAGGATGCCTCGAGCGAGCTCCGCTTGCGGCTGCTGGAGTCCAGCTTCGAGGACACGATGCGCGACGATGTTCCGCTCGCGGCGGAGCTCCTCACGCGGGCGCAGTATTACCTCCTCGTTCTCGACGAGCCGGCCGAGGGAGCGGCGAGCACCGAGGCGTTGCTCGGGGTGCCGCACATGGCGCGGGTCGGGGTGTGGCGGCTGTCGGATGGCAAGCCCATCCTGCGGGTGCGCCGCGAAGCGAGCGGCAACCTCATCGGCGGGACGCCCTCGGTCGAGGGGAGCGTGCTCGACGCACGGCAGCGGCAGGCGAACAGCTGCGCGCTTGCGCTCGCGGTGCGCGAAGCGATGGGCGACACCACGGCCGCGGTCACCGAGCCGCAGTAAGGCGCGCCGCCCCCGCGGCGGGCGTGCCGCTCATCGCGCCCGCGCGCGTGAGCTCGCCGCGCAGCCCGCGCCGCCGCGTGAGCTCACGCGCGCTGCCGCGCCGCAGCGCGCGTTGCCGCATCAGCGCACACGCGCGCCTCCGAGGAAGTCGCGCGCGACGATGTGCAAGTCCGTGAGGTTGTGACCTGTCGGGCCCGTCTCGACGCGCGTGCCGAGCGCGCGGTGAACGACGGCGTCGTCGAAGCGCGCGAGCGCGGAGTCGATCGTGCGGTCGTCCGTCGCGGCGGCTGCCGCGCGGGCAACGGCCGCTCCCGCGGCGCCGGAGCTGCCGTCGACGCCGTCGGAGGCCGCGCAGAGGAGCGCGACGTCCGGTGGCAAGTCGCGCAGGGCAGCGAGCGCGATCCATCCTGCGCGGCCGCCAGCCCCGCGGTCAGCCGACAGCGCCAGCGTCGGTTCGCATGGGATCACGGCCGCTTCGCCGGGAGCGAGGGTGCGCGCGAGCGCGAGGCGACGCTCCACGATCGCGCGCGCGTCGCCGTCCTCGGCGGGGGCGGCGGTGGCGCGGAGCCCTGCCCTGTCGGCGAGGGCCGCCGCCACGCGCTCCGCGAGCTTGTCCGGATCGGCGAGCACGCGCGCCTCGAGGCGCCGCGCGTCCGCTGGCTTCAGCGACTCGCTGAACGCGGGCGTGAGCCGCGCGAACCGAGGGGCCCAGCGATCGAGCGCGGCGAGCGCCTCCTCCACGCGCGTCGGGTCCGGGACGGTGGGGCCCGAGCCGACGTCGTGCGGGAGTCCACCCACGACGTCGCTCATGAGCAGCGTCAGCACGCGCGCCGGGGCCGCCGCCGCTGCGAGCCGCCCACCCTTGATCCGCGACAGGTGGCGGCGAACGAGGTTGACGTCCTGGATCGGCGCGCCTGCTTCCAGGAGCTCTGCGACGACGGCCTGCTTGTCCGCGAGGGACACGCCCGGAGGCGGCGCGGCGAGCAGCGCCGAGGCGCCGCCGGAGAGGAGGGCGATCAACAGATCCTCGGGCCCGAGCGCGGCCGCGATGGCGAGGGCCGCTTCGGCCGCGTCCACGCTGTGCGCGTCGGGGATGGGGTGCGCCGCGCGCATCACGCGCAGCGGGCGCAGCGCGGCCTCCTCGGGGGCGGCCCTCGATGTCGTCTCATCGCGCGCGGCGAGCGCCGGGGCCGCGACGGTAATGACGAGCCCTCCGGCGATCCTGTCACCCCAGCGGCGGAGCGCGCCCTGGGCCATCCCGGGCGCCGCCTTCCCCGCTGCGATCACGAACACGCGGCCGCGGTGCGTTTCGGCCTCGGCGTCGAGGGCGCGCTCGACGAGCCCGGCTGGGTCGAGCTCTGCCAGCCCGGCGCGGAACGCGGCCACCAGCGCCGCGCGCAGCTCGTCGAGCGCGGCGCTCAGCGGGTCCTCGCGCCGACCACGTTGCGCTGCGCCGCCCGCTGGGCGGGGGCGCGGTCGCCTGCGTCGACGAGGTGCGCGCGGAGGACGTGATGCCAGCCGAGCGTGACCGAGAGGAGCGCCCGCTGCGCGTCGCGCGGGCCGTCGCCGCCCGAGAGCTCCGGCCCGCGAAAGCGGAGCGCGCCCCGCAGGCCGAGGAACGGGCCCGTGGCGTCTCCCAGGAGCGGCACGTCGAGCGACAGCGAGAGCTCCAGCCCGGGCTCCGCGGCGAGCCCGGCTCCGGGCGGCGCTTCCCAGAACGAGCCCACGCCGAGCGCCACGGAATCGATGAAGAGGTCGAGCCAGGGGGCGCTGCGCTCGAGATTGCTCGCATAGCGGGCGAGGAAGAGCGGCTGGATGAAGACGCCGCTCGCGATCGAGCGCGCGACGGGCGCCCCCTCTGCGCCGAGCGCGTCGGTGTAGTGCGCGTACAGGCCGGCGGTCGAGAGGTACACCGCTGCGCCGCGCGCGCAGAGCGCCGGACCGCCGTCCGCGAACGAGGCGCCCGCGCCCGCGCGCAGATCGAGGTCTCCGTCCAGCCGGCCGTACGCGCCGTCGCCTTCCGCATGCGCCGTGGACGCCCCCGCGAGCGCTGCGAGCGCTGCGACGCCGGCGAGCGCTCTGGTGATGGCGCGGCGCGCGGGCTCGGACGATCCCCGGGCTGCCTTGTTCCTGGTGGTCATCAGCGTATCAGCGCCTCCCGCACCGTATCCCGCAGCTCGGGCGCGAAGAGGATCCGGGTGCGAGTCATCGTCTCGTTGCGCAGCCGATCCAGCAAGAAGGACACCTCGGCGGGGCGCCGCGGGCGCCCTCTGGAGTAGACGACCATGAGCGACGCGTCCTCGGCGTAGGGCGTGTCCTCGGCGACGTCGACGCCGACGTACACCTCCGGGTCGAGCCCGGCGCTCTGCGCGATCTCGCGCACGGTCTCAAGCGCCGCCGCGCGCCGGGCGTCGCGCTCGGACGGCGACTCGCCGGGCTCCGGGAACAGCTCGACCGACTTGAAGAGCGAGCGCACGCGCAGGCGGCGGGCCAGATCGGACAGCACGGGATCGGGCGCCGCTTCCCAGGCATGGATGGACCCGAGCAGGACCTGATCGTCGAGCTCGAGGTACTGCTCCAGGGTGGGCATCTCGCCGACGGCCATCGCCGCGACGGCCGCGGGGACCTCGGGGATCCGGTCCCCGGCGGCGAGGCGGGTGACGACGCGCCGGAGGATGGCGCCGATCATCCACTCCGCGCTGCGCGTCGTCTTGTGGAAATAGACCTGCTGAAACATGAAGAAGCGAGCGAGCAGGAACGACTCTATCGCGCTCATCCCCTTCGTCCCGTCGATGGCGAGCGCGGGCGCTGGCGGGGCAGACGCGGCGCCGCCGCCGGGCATCTCCACCTGGACGTCGCTGAACCTGAGGCTGCGGAGCAGCCATGGCAGGTCGTACTCGCCGTACCTGACGCCCGTCGCGTGCGCGTCGCGGAGCAGGTAGTCGCAGCGATCGACGTCAAAGGTGCCGCTCACCGCCTTGGCGAGGTACGGCAGCTCGTGCCGCCCGCCGATGAGGTCGGCGACCCGCTGCGGGAGGTAGGGATCCTGGCGCACGAGCACCTGGTGCACGTCCGAGGACGGGTCGAGCAGGATGCGCTCGGTCCAGCGCTCGTGGTGGAGCGCCCCCGGCATGGCTTCCTCGAAGAGGTGCGACAGCGGGCCGTGGCCGAGATCGTGCAGGAACGCTGCGGCGATCGCGTCGCGGGCGCGGTCGCTGGTCACTCTCTGCCAGAACGGAAGGTCGCGATCGATTTGACGGAGCCTCGCGATCAGGAGGCGCATCACGTGGGCGGCCCCGAGCGCGTGAGAGAAGCGGGTGTGCTCGGCGCCTGGGAAGGCGAGCGACGTCAGCCCGAGCTGACGGATGCGCCGCAGCCGCTGCACCTCGCGAGCGCCGAGCAAGCGCGGAACGATGGCCGCTTCGCCGCTCTCGAACTCGATCAAGCCGTGGACTGGGTCGCGCAGAATCAAGATGGGTCTCCACTCGACGCCATGGGCGCAAACGGCGCCGAGTCACTCAGGAGTCGCCTGATGGCGTCGATCTGCGGGCGTGCGCGCGGGGGGGAGGGCTCATTGCTTCGGGCGTGCGGCGTGGAGCACAGCATGGTGCGCCTCGAACAGGGGCGGGAAATCAAGGAGGTATGCGACGTTCCCACGTGGGCCCGCGGGAAGGCAAGCGCGGCTCGTCACCGAGCCTTCCTCGTGAGCGATCCAGCGAACCGGTCGGCTCCGCCTGACGAGGACGACAGGCGCGCGGCATCGGGGCGTCATGAGCGTGGCGTGCGACGGAATCCGCGCGATGGGGGCCAGCCACGCCGAGGCGGAATCGCGCGGCGGACGTTGTGCGGCCCACGTCGCGAACGTCGCCGACGTCGAGCGAGCGGCAAATCGTGTCGGGCGTTGCGTGAGGCGAAGGCGCGCGTGGCGCACCACGGGACCGCGAACGCTGCCCCGCGGCCGCATGCGATTGCGTACGAGCGCGTGTGATTGCGTGCGGTTGCGTGCGGTCGCGGTACACGAGACGAGCGCGCGAGATGCGCGGCCGAGATGCCTGAGGCGAATCGGGCGAACAGCGCGTGACCACGCGAGGAACGTGCGAGGAACGTGTGAGGAACGTGTGAGGACGACGTGAACCACAGCGGGGTGAACAGACGAAGAACAAACGAAAAGGAGGCGCCGCGATGCCAGCGCGAGCGAAATTGTGATCGGAGAAAATTGTGTTCGGAGGAGGAAAGTGCTCGATTTCTTGAAGCTGGACGAGCATCCTGGTGTACGGTAGGAGGCTGACTATTCCGTTGGTTAACGCGGGTCATCGGATATCCGGGAGATCAAGTCGAGCGCATGACCACGACCAACGGACGGCAGTCGGGGCGGGAGCATCCTGCAGATGAGGAGCAAGGTCGGGTGACACGCGAATCGGGAGGCATGGCGAGCAGTGATGATGCTGAGCTCGACGAGTCGCCGAGGCGGCTCGACGCCATCCTCCGCGCCCTCCCAGAGTCGGAGCTCAAGGGCCTCATCACACGCATGGGGATCCGCATCGACGCTGCGAAGCGCATCGACGCGCCTTCTCAGGCGGCGCGGGCGCTGGTCGGCCTCCCCGACGTGCGCGACCCGTCGCGGCTCCCGACCGCCAGCCGCGAGCTGCTCCATCGCATCGCCGAGGCGGGCGGCGTGCTCGTCGTCCCCTCGCTCCCGGCCGGCCTCGAGCCGCTCATCGCCCGTGGCGTCGTCTACGCGCGCAAGACCGACGAGGGCATCGAGCTCGTGCTCCCGGCGGCGTTCCTCGTCCAGCTGAAGAGCTGGGAGAGCGAGGACCCCCGGGCGATCCGGGCGCTGCTGGCGCAGGCGCCCTTCGAGACGATGAGCGCGATCGCGACGCACTACCTCGGCCGCCCGGCCACGCCGCCCATCGCGCTGTCCCTCGAGAACGCGTGGGAGACGCTGAGCGATCCGGAGCGGCTCCGCGAGGAGATCGATCGCCTCGCGCCCGTCGAGCGCCGCCTGCTCGAGTCCATCGAGGCCGTCGGCGGCGAGGTGGACACGCAGGAGCTTCTCGATCTGGAGCGGGAGCCGATGCGCCTGCGCAGCGCGAGCGGGGTGACGGCGAGCCGCCGCGGCGCGGGCTTCGCGCTCGAGCGCCGCGCCTTCCTCATCCCGATCCATCCGAACCGGCACGTCGTGCCGACCGAGGTGGCCGCCATCGTCGGCGCGGATCGCCGCCGCATGCGCGAGAAGCGGCGCGAGCAGATCCGGTCGTTCGTCCTGGAGGAGGATCACGCCCCGCGGCGCGCTCGCTTCGCCTCGGATCCCGGGATGCTCGCGCTGGCGCTCGCGTACTGCGTGCGCGAGCCCGGCAGCGACGTGCGCCCCGGCGTCGGGACGCCGCGATCGCTGCTCGTCCGGCTCGCGCAGCGCTTCGGGCGGGACGTCGAGGGCGTCGCGCTCGTCGCGGCGCTGTCGCGCGCCGTTGGGCTCTGGGACGCCTCGGCCGCGTCGCCGGCGACGCCGCCCGGCTCGCTCCAGGTGCAGGAGCTGACGCCGCTCCTATTCACGACGTGGCGCCGCGGCGGCGCGTGGGATGAAGCGCGCGCCGAGCGGGAGGTGCTCCGGGTCGCGTCGGACAACCGCGACGCGAGCCCCATCGGCGCGCTCCGCGAGATGGTGCTCGATGCGCTGCACGACCTCGGCGAGGGCCGCTGGGTCCCCTGGCAGTCGCTGCAGGGCTACCTGGCGGCGGACGAGCGCATCGCCGGGGTCGAGCGGCTGGTCCGTCGCTGGGCCGAGCGCGCCTCGGTCGAGGCGCCCGAGGTCCCCGACATCACGCGGCGGATCGCGCTGGAGTCGCTGCCGGCGCTCGGGATCATCGATCTCGGCGGCGCCGAGGACGTGGCCAGCGCGGAGCTGGCGCTCCGGCTGACGCCGCGCGGGCGGGCGCTCCTCGCGGGCTCCGCGCCGAGCTCGGACAACAGCAAGAGCAAGTTCGTCGAGGCGCACGCGCTGCGCGTCGGCCTGAGCGCCAAGGTCGCTGCCGTGCTCGGGCTCTCGTCGTTCGCCGAGATCGGCCGCGTCGGCGATCAGGTCGATCTCCTGCTCACGCCGCCGTCGATCGCGCGCGCGCTGTCGGTGGGCCTCGACAGCGACGCCCTGCGCGCTCGCATCGAGGCGGTCGCGCCGCTGCCGGACACCATCTCGCGCATGCTCATCCAGGCGAGCGTCGTCATCGGCAAGGCGAGCTTCGTCGGCGCCTCTGGCTTCCTCTGGATCGAGGATCCCGAGATCCGCGAGCTGCTCCGCACGCGGAGGCCGGCGGCCGAGATGTTCGTCGATCCGTCGCCCCCCTCGGGCTTGCTGATCGAGGCGGGGGTCGATCTGGAGCGGCTCATCCGTCGATGCCGCGCGCTCGGCGTCGAGATCGAGGCCGATCTCGGCAATCTCAAGGCGACGCGGCAAACCCCGGCGCACGGCACGGAGGGGCCGCACCGGACCTCCTCGACGGCGAACATGCGCCGATCCCGAACTCCGCCTGCGCGCACCCGTTGAGCTCGCTGTCAACCGGCATTGAGAGGCGAGAGGCCATGAGCGCGGGCTGACCGCCGAGCCGAACCTGAAGGAACGGCCTTTCGGTCATCGGCGCTCACAATCGGAGCGCGGGGGCGCTTCGTCCGCGGCGCGGCGGTGCGTGCGGCGCGCAGGCTGGCCCTGGGCTGCGCTTGATTCCGCCTGTTCCGCGCCCGCGTCCCACCTGGGAGGCGGTTTTTCGCAGCTCTTTGCATTCCTGCGGCGTGAGGGGAATCGCTTCGGAGAAGCGCGACGTGTATACCTTAGCTCGATGGCGCCCTCCTCTGGTGAGCCGGACTCGACCGAAGGAGAAGTCTCGGTCGGCCCGGAGACGGCTGCGTTTCCGCTCGGCCCGGGGGAACCGAAGGCTGACAACGTCTACACGATCGCGCCTGGCACCGTCATTGCGCGCAAGTACCGCGTCGAGCGCACGATCGGCCGTGGAGGCATGGGCCTCGTGGTCGAGGCGCTGCACCTCGATCTCGATACGCGCGTCGCCATCAAGTTCCTGCTCCCGGAGTTCATGTCGTACACCGAGGCGTCGGAGCGGTTCATGCGCGAGGCGCGTACGGTCGCCAAGCTGCAGACGCACCACGTCGTGCGCGTGCTCGACGTGGCTGCCCTCGACAGCGGCGAGCCGTACATGGTCATGGAGCTGCTCGACGGCGTGGACCTCGCGGGCCACGCCGCCGAGGCGGGCACGCTCGCGATCGGCGAGTGCATCGATCACATCGTCCAGGCGTGCGAGGCGCTCGCGGAGGCGCACGCGCTCGGGATCGTCCACCGCGATCTGAAGCCGGCGAACCTGTTCCTGACGACGCGCCCGGACGGCGCGCCGCACATCAAGGTGCTCGACTTCGGCGTCTCGAAGATCCTCACCGGCGACACGGGCAACGTCTCGCTCACGCAGACGACCACGATCCTCGGGTCCGCGCTCTACATGTCCCCCGAGCAGATGCGCTCCTCGAAGAGCGTCGATCCTCGCACCGACATCTACGCGCTCGGCGTGTGCCTCTTCGAGATCATCGGCGGCAGGCCGCCGTACGTCGCCGATAGCTTCCCCGAGCTGTGCGCGAAGATCTACACGTCGCCGCCCGAGGCGCTCCAGGACCTCCGCCCCGAGGTGCCGGAGGGCCTCGTCGAGGTGATCGAGAAGTCGATCGCGCGCGAGCCGGAGGATCGCTTCCAGTCGATCGCGGAGTTCGTTCAGGCGCTCGCGCCGTACGCCGCTCCGGGGACGCGCACGACCATCGGCGCGATCCTTCGCCAGCACGCCGTGGAGCTCGATATGCCTCCGCCGGCCTCGCGGGCGGCCATGACGCGGACGTCGCGCGCCTCGCGCACGAGCAGCGGCGGGCCGTCGGTGAGCGACAGGGGCGCGCGCACGGGCAGCTCTACGCCTCCGGTCGAGGAAGAGGCCCCGCGCCGCAGGCGCACGCTGCTCTACGTGGGGGTCGGGGCCGTCGCCGTCCTCGTGGGCGCGTGGGGCGCGCTCCAGTTCCAGCGCAGCCGGTTCGCCGTGGGAGGGAGCGAGGCGACCGCTCCGGCGGACGCGCCTTCGTCAGGCGACACCGCGGCTCCCGGCGCGCCGACGGCGACGGCTCCGCAGACGCCAGACACGGCCGCCGCGATCCCGACGGTCGCTGTCCCTGCGGCCACCGCAGCGACCGCTGACGCGGGCGCGGCGAGCGCGAGCGAGGTGGACGCAGGCGCATTGGATGCGGGCGTCAGCTCCACCGAGACAGCGGCGGACGCGGGGAGCGGGCCGTCCGCAGCGGGGACGACGTCGCCGAGCGCCAGCGCTGGCAAGCCGCCGCGCGCCGGCGCGGGCGGCCGAGGGCGCACGCGCCCAACGGAAGCTGGAGGGGCTGCCGTGGATGCGCCGGCGCCGCGCACCGTCACGCCGACCGTGAACGACGATCTCTCGCTGGAGACGTGCACCGCCACGATGCCGGACGGCTCCAAGAAGGTCGTCCCCTGCAAGTGACGCGCGCCGGGCCGCCCGTTCGCGGCGGGGGCTCTCCGGTCACGCCGGGATCGCGGCCGGATCGCTGAGGATCGCGCCGGTGAAGCTGGGGCGCAGGTAGAAGCCGCGCGGCAGCGCGGCGATCATCTCCCCGTCGCGTCCGAACGCGAGCGTCCGCGAGCGCCCGCTCGCGGCCTTCGGCCGCACCTGGAGCCAGCGCCCCGCGTGCGCGGTGAGCGCCTCGACGGCGCCGATGCCGATGAGCCCCATCAGGTCTTCGAAATCGGCGCGCAGGACGCGCTCCTGCGCGTCCGTCGGCCGCCAGAGCCGCGGGGCGCCCAGCCGTCGCTCCTCGCTCGGCCGGCCCGGAGCGGCGATGATCGGGACCCAGAGCACACAGGCGAGCTTCGCGCGAGCGCGCGACGTCTCCCACTCCGCACGATCGGCGTCCGACAGCGAGATCGAGCAGACGAACGTCGACTCCTGCGGCGCCCCGGTGACCTCGACGGGGATCGTCTTGAGCTCGATCCCGAGGTGGGGAAAGTCGGGCCTCGACGTCGAGCCGGCCGTCGCGCCGAGCGCGCGCTCGACGAGCGTGCCGGCGGCGCCCTTCGTGCGCACGCCGCCTCGGGGCACGGCGCAATCGAGCGCGCGTGCGAGATCGGCGAGCGTCAGGCCGGCGAGCGCGGCCGCCCGGCACCGGAGCTCGGCTTCGTCGCGAGGCGGTTTCAGCGCAGAGACCAACGACGCCGCCCTTAGAGCATCGCGGGGCGCGATTCCAGCGCTCAGCCGCGATCGAGAAAGGTTGGCCGCCGGGGTGCGCCGGGACGTCGATGGGGATCGAGCAGCGCTGACCCGGGGGCCATGGCGGCCTGATACGCGGCCCCCCGAACGCGCCGCCGAGAAACAACCTACTGCTTAAATCCTTCTTTGAGCCGACAGGATTCAGAGGAAAAACGCATCAGGAATTTCCTGTATGGACTTTCCGATGTCCACCGATGCTGGGCCTGGCAGCGCGCTCGTCGTCGAGCGGCCATCTCAGGTCGGCGAGCTGGCCGGTGATCCGCAGCAGCATTTCCCTCAGGGAGGAGGCGTTCGCGCGATCGTTCGGGTTGTGTCGTAAACAGGCATACATGAACGCCGCGATGTCTGCGGTCCTCGGATCGTCGGCGATGCGCTTGATGGGCGCAGGGAGCCCGTCGTGCGTGACGTGCGCCGTGATGAGCGCGACCTCGGTGGGCGCGTCGAACAGCGTCTTGCCGGTGAGGATCTCGTAGGCGAGGCAGCCGAAGCTGTAGACGTCGGCCGTGAGCGGCGTCGGCGTGACCCCGGCGGGGACGACGCCCCAGATCTCCGGGGCGCCGTAGCAGCCGGTGGCGCAGCCAGGGCGGATGTGGCGGCCGGCGAGGCCGAAATCGACGAGCACGGGCTCGCGTCCCCCGCGCAGGATCACGTTCGTCGGCTTGATGTCGAGGTGCCCGACGCCGACGGCGTGCATGGCTTCCAGCCCGGCGAGGATGCCGTCGAGCAGCGCCACCGCGCTCCGCGAGGTGAGGCCTCGAGCGTCGAGCAGCTTGTCGCAGCGGATGCCCTCGATGAGCTCCATCACGAGGATCGGCTTGGGGCGGGCGCCCGCGTCGAACGTCACGAAGCCGGCGAGGTTCGGGTGATCGGGCAGCGAGAGCAGCGCGCCCGCCTCCTCCCGGAACAGGCGGAGGAAGTCGGCCTCCGAGACGCTCCTGGCCGCCGTGTGATCGTACTCCGGCACCTTGAGGGCGAAGCGCTCCGCCGACGGATCGTGTCGTTCCTCGGTGCGGGTGACGACGAACACCGTCCCCAGCGAGCCGCCGCCGAGCTGGCGGTGCACGTAGAAGCCGCCGAGCGTGCGCCGGCTCGGCAGCCACGCCGGCAGCGGCTGCTCGGGCAGGGCGACGGCGCTCGGCGCGCTCTGCCGCCGGACCGGGAGCAGCAGGACGCGCGGCACGACGAGGGCGACCACGTCGGCGAGCGCGCTCGGGATGCTCGCGCGCGCGGCCGAGACGAGCGCCTCGATCGGCGCCGCGACGCTCGGCTCCGCGTCGCCTTCCTCCTGCAGCGCGACCTCGATGGCGAGGCGCAGCGGCTCGGTCGCGCCGGAGGGCGCGGAGGCCGGGTGCTCCCCGCAGCGCCGGCGCGCGCCCGCGGTCAGCTGCGCGAGGCGCGTCAGGGCCTCGTCCAGGGCGGCGAGCGGCGAGGCGTCCGCGTCGCCGTCGCCCGCGCCGGTCAGCGCGCTGAGCGCGCGGGCCGCGTTCATCGCTCCGAGCGCGCGCGCGAGGCGGGCGAGCGCGCCCCGCACGATCTCCGTGCGCTGCGACGCGCCCGCAGGGAGCGCCGTCACGAGCGCCTCGATGGCGGCGATGCGCTCGAGCGCCACGCGCGCGCGCTCGGCCTCGGCGAGCTCCGCGTCGAGGCCGCCTTGCCGGGTCGACCGGCGCGACGCCGCGGCGTCGCCCTCCGGCGCGCGCGCGCCGCCCTCGCGCCCGCCGCGCGCGAACCGCGCGTAGGCGCGCAGCAGCTGGGCGACGTCCGGGTGCATGCTCGCCTGGCCGAGCACGTCGAGGTCGTCGGGGTCGCCGCCGCGCATCGCCGCGTGCAAGAAGATGTCGGCCGCGTCGGCGGCGCCTTCGCGCACGAGCGCGTCGAGGCCGCGGGCGACCGAGGCGGCGATGGCGCGGCGGAGCGACGAGCCGCGTTCGGCGCGCAGCCGGTCGAGCAGCACGCCGATGGCGCCCGTCCAGCGGGCGAGCACCCGCGCCTTGAGCTCCGGCTCGCTGCCGAAGTCGGTGCTCTCGCCGTCGATCAGGTGGATGAGCGCGCGCAGGTTGCGCTGGTGCACGGTGACGTGCAGGGGCGGCGAGGCGCTCGCCCGGGCGGCGGGCCCCTCGGCGCGGAGCAGCCAGCGGGCGAGCCGCTCGTCGAGATCATCCAGGGACGCGACCCCGGTGGCGTCGTCGCTCGGCCGCCGGTTCAGGAGCAGGAGGCTCTTCAGCAGGCCGGAGCCGAGCAGCTCGGCGTCCAGCTCGCGCACGAGCCCCACCGCGGCCCTGCGCGCCGCGGTGCTCTGCGCGTCGTCGTGCTCGCAGAGCTCGATCTCCTCGAGCGCGCCCACCACCTCGGTCGCGAGGGCGTAGGCCTCGAGCGCGCGGCCGTGCGCGTCGCGCGGGCCGGTCTCGACGAACGCCGCGACGGCGCTGTCGAGAGCGCCGCGCAGCAGCGCCACCCCGGCGCTGTCCATCGAGAGGTCGCGGTGGATGACGCGCGCCAGCGCCGCGAGCCCGTCGTCGCGGACGTGCGCGCTGGGCGGGGCCTCGAGCGCGTCCTCGAGCGCGCGGGCGCAGCGCGCCGCGGCGCGGGCGCCGAGCGGCTCGCCGCGGCTCATCACGCCGCGTAGCTCGCGCCGGAGCTCGACGATCGCCTCGGCGGTCGCCATCGGGGACGTGCGCGCGATCTCGTCGAGCAGCGCGTCGGCGGCCTCGGGCTCCGCGTCGGCCGCGACGGGGAGCCCCCAGGCCATCGCCGTGGCGATGCCCGGGTCCGCGGCGAGCAGCGGGCTCCGGAGCAGCTCGATGGCGCGTCCGAGCGCGCCGTCCGGATCCACCGCGATGCTCGCGGCCAGCGACGCCGCGCCGCGCCGCCACTCGGTGGGGGAGAGATCCTGGGCGAGCAGCGCGCGCACCTCCTCGGCGAAGTCGGGCAGCACCCCGGCGAGCAGCCCTCGCGCCGCGGCGACGTGGCGCCACACGAGCGGCTCGCGATCGGCGAGGAGCGTCTGCCAGGCGAGCGCGATCCCGTCGGCGCTGCGGTCGAGGTCGCGCCGCCGCCCGTCGCCGACGTTGCGGAACAGCCGGAGCGGGAGATCGTCGCCCTGCATGGCCCGGCGGGTCGCCTCGCGGGCGGCGCGCTCGATCAGGCGCGCGGCGAGCCGTCGCTCCGGGAGCGAGCCGGTCGACGGCGCGGCGATCCAGTCGCGCGACAGCTCGCGCCGCGAGGCGAGCAGGAGCGCGAGCGGTTCGACCGGGATGTCGGTGCCGGCGGGGAGCCAGAGCGAGAGCATCACGCGGGCGCGGATCCCTGCCCCGGACAGGCCGCGGGCCGAGCCGGCCGCCATGCGCGTCGCGAGGGCGACGAACGTCGCTGCGTTGCCGGCATAGAGCTGTCCGAGCACGCGCCTGCCCAGCTCGCGCCGCTCCGGCCCGAGCGGGAGCGCCCCGGCGATCTCATAGAGCGCCACGCTCGCCGCGGCCGGCGCGAGCCAGCTCAGATCGTCGAGCAGCCCGTCGGCCATGGCGGTCTGGACGCTCCGGAGCAGGCCATCCGGGCTGAGGGAGTCGAGCGGGGTCGATCCATCGAGCGCATCGACCAGCGCCAGCGAGGCGATCGTCTGCCGGAACAGCGCGCGCCGGACGTTCGGGTCGTCGTGGGACGTGAGGTCGACGAGCCCTTCGAGGTATTCCGCGCGCGGTCGCATCGGCAGGTTGCGCAGTCTAGCGCGACGACGCGCCGGCCCCCCTCCCACGCCGCTGCAATCCTCGCCCTTCATGGAACCTCCCACCTCGATCCGGAGCGCATGCCGCTCCACATGGCTCCGAGAGAGCTACCTCCCCCTACGATGATCGGACCGGCCGGAGGCGCGCCCCCGCCGCGCGTCCCGCCGCCTCGCCCCGGCGAGCACGTCATGGCGGGGCGAGGAGCCAGCCCTGTTGAGGCTCGATTTCGTGCAGAAGCGGGTCCTCTCGCGTCCGGCCGCCTGGGCTGTCGGCGCGCGCGTGGGGCAAGTGGCAGAGCGCTCCAGGCCGCGCCACGCGCGTTGAGGACGCAATCCACGCATCCTGCGCAACGCACCGCACCCCACGGACCGACTGGGTGGAAGTGGGCATCGAAGTGGGTTAAGCGGCAGCGCGTACGGGGCCTCGTCGCCCTGCGTGTTCGCCGCGCGATGTCGCGACCGAAGAGCTGGAATGCAAGGAGACGTGGAACAGGGCTTCTCTCTCGACCTCGACGCGTTTCGCGCGGCGTACTCGCGGTTCCTCGCGCCGGCGGGGGACGCGGCGCCGCGCATCCTGCTCACGGGGCACTCCCACCAGGCCTGGCCGGATGTGGCGCGCGACGCGCTCTCCGCATGCTTCGACGATGCCGCGCGGCTCGTCGACGGCAAGTGGGACGCCGCGGTGTTGCCGAGGCTCTCGGCGGTCGGCGCGGCGATCCTGGAGCGGATGGGCTTCGAGCGCGGCGACGCCATCGCCTTCGGCCAGAACACCCACGAGCTCGTCTACCGGCTGATCACGTCGCTCCCTCGGCGCGAGCGGCTCCGGATCGTCACCACGCAGGGCGAGTTTCACTCGCTCAGGCGCCAGCTCGCCCGCCTCGCCGAGGAGGGCGTCGAGATCGACTGGGTGAGCGTCGAGCCGCGCCACGCGCTCGCCGACCGGCTGCTCGCCGCGCTCCGGCCGGGCACCTCGATGCTCGCGATCTCGGCCGTGCTCTTCGAGAGCGCGACGGTGGTGCCGCGGCTCGACGAGGTCGTCGCGCGCGCGGCCGAGATCGGCGCCGTCCCGCTCGTGGACGCCTACCACGCGTTCAACGTCGTCCCGCTCGCGTGGGGAAGCGCGGCGCCTCACGTCTTCGCGGTCGCGGGGGGCTACAAGTACGCGGCGATGGGCGAGGGGGTCTGCTGGATGCGCGTCCCGCGCGGCTGCGGGTTGCGCCCGGTCTTCACCGGCTGGTTCGCCGACTTCGGCTCGCTCGCGGGCAGCAGCGGCGGCGTCGCGTACGCGCCCGGGGGCGCGCGATTCGCGGGCTCCACGTTCGACCCCTCCGCGCTCTACCGCGCCGCCGCGGTGATCGAGCACTGGGATCGCTTCGGCCTCACCGTCCCGCGGCTGCGCGCGATATCGCTCCGGCAGACCGGGCGCATCCTCGACCTCCTCGACGCCGCGGGCCGCGGCGGCGACGTCGTCTCGCCCCGCGAGCCCGAGCGCCGGGGCGGCTTCGTCGCCGTTCGCTCGGCGCGAGCGGGCGACGTCGTGGAGCGCCTCCGCGCCCGGCGCGTGCTCGTCGACGCCCGGCGCGACGTGCTCCGCATCGGCCCCGCGCCTTACCTCACCGACGCCGAGATCGACCAAGGCGTCGCGGCCCTCGTCGAGGAGCTCGGTCGCTAGCGCCCTGGCGGCGTTCTCGTCGGGACGATCAGGGTTCGCTGTGGACGCGCGGCGCGTCGGGGTACAGCGACCGGAGCCCGCGCCAGGCGACGTCGGCCGCGCTCTCCGCGGGCTCGGCGAGATCCCACTCCAGGTAGAGCTTGTCGCCGTCGTAGCAACCGAAGCTCGTCGACAGGCAGAGCAGCGGCTCGCGCTCGGTGGCATACCCCTCGCGCGCGACGTCGTGCCCGTAGATCGCGACGCGAGCGTCCGGGTCGATCGCGCGGAGGAAGGCATAGGCGCGGTCGCTCGATGTGCTCCGTGCCCAGAGCAGCGCGCCGAGCGTCCCGTGCAGGCTCATCTCCGAGAGCGGCACGTCGAGGAACCCGTCGAGCGGGAGCCGATCGAGATCTTGCCGGCTGTGAATGCGGGCGTGCGGCGCCGCGTGGAGCATGACGAGCCGGGCCGTGCGCGCGGCCGCCACGAACGGCCACCCGCGGAACCAGCTTCGCATCGCCAGCGTGTCTTCCGGGCCGAGGAGATCTTCGAGCCGCAGCGCCTCGTCCGGGAAGAATTTCGCCACCACCGGACCTCCCACGTGCGCGTGCTCGTGGTTTCCGAGCAGGTAGTGAACCCTGCCGGGGTGGCGTTCCGCGAGACTCCTCGCCTTTTTCAACAAGGTCACGGAATCGCCTCGATAGAACGAGCCCAGGTAGTCGGGCCATTCACCTTCGTCGAGCTCGGGTCCGTGGACGAGGTCGCCCGTGATCACGAGGACCGCGCCGTCACGGCCGGTCGCCGCCTGCTCGAAGACATCGGCGATTCGCTCGAAATCCGCGACATTGCCCTGGAAGTCGGTGGCGACGATCAGTCTGCCCCGATCAGGGAGGTCGACGACACGCTGCACGTCTCCAGCATAGCCGAACGTCCCTGCGTTCGCCTCGCGTGAACTGAGCCCATCCGACCCGTGAACGCCGGCCGGCTGCCACGCCACGCCCTCTGCCAGATCGTCCAGATTTGACGAAATACTACAATAGTACTGTCACTTGGCGGAGGTTCTCGCTCGGGCTAGGCTCGCAGTCGTATGCAAAACCGGAAACTTTCAGCGTGGGTGGACGAGGTCGCCCATCAGACGCGGCCTGATCGGGTCGTCTTCTGTGACGGCTCCGAGGCGGAGAACCGAACGCTGATCCAGGGGATGCTGAGCGACGGTACGCTCCTCGCGCTCGACGGGGAGAGATACCCCGACTGCTATCTTCACCGGAGCGACCCGACCGACGTCGCCCGGACTGAGCACCTCACGTTCATCTGCACTCGCGACAAGGAAGACGCGGGCCCGACGAACAACTGGATGTCGCCGGACGAGGCCTCGCAGCGGGTTGGACGGCTGTTTGACGGGGCGATGAAGGGGCGGACGATGTTCGTCGTCCCGTACCTGATGGGCCCAGTGGGGTCGCCCTCGGCGAAGGTCGGAATCGAGATCACCGACAGCCCTTATGTCGTGGCGAGCATGCGGATCATGACCCGTATGGGCCGTGTCGCGCTCGATGCGCTGGGCAGCTCCGATGACTTCTGCAGGGGGCTGCACTCGCTCGGGGACCTGAGCCCCGAGCGCCGCTTCGTCTGCCATTTCCCGGCGGAGCGGCTCATCTGGAGCGTCGGCTCCGGGTATGGCGGCAACGCGCTGCTCGGGAAGAAGTGCTTCGCGCTGCGCATCGCGAGCACGATGGCGCGCGACGAAGGGTGGTTCGCGGAGCACATGCTCATCCTCGGCCTGGAGGACCCGGGAGGGCGGGTGACGTACGTCTGCGCGGCGTTCCCGAGCGCCTGCGGGAAGACGAACCTCGCCATGCTGGTGCCGCCGGCGTCCCAGAAGGGGTGGAAGGTGTGGACCGTCGGCGACGACATCGCCTGGCTGCGGATCGGCCGGGATGGCCGGCTCTGGGCGATCAACCCCGAGGCCGGCTTCTTCGGCGTGGCGCCGGGGACGAGCTCAAGGACGAACCCGAACGCCCTGGCGACGCTGGCCCGGAACTCGATCTTCACGAACGTGGCGCTCACGCCGGAGGGGACGCCGTGGTGGGAAGGCTTCGACGGTCCGGTGCCGCCCGTGCTCACCGACTGGAGGGGACGCCGGTGGACGCCCGATAGCGGGGAGCCTGCGGCGCATCCGAACAGCCGGTTCACCGCGCCGGCCCGCCAGTGCCCGTCCATCTCGACGGAGTTCGACGCCGCGGCGGGCGTGCCCATCTCGGCCATCGTCTTCGGCGGACGGCGCGCGCGGCTCGCGCCGCTCGTCTGCGAGGCGCGCGGCTGGGCCCACGGCGTCTATCTGGGCGCGACGATGGCCTCGGAGACGACCGCGGCCGCCACCGGGAAGGTCGGGGTCGTCCGCCGCGACCCGATGGCGATGCGCCCCTTCTGCGGATACAACATGGGCGATTACTTCCGGCACTGGATCGAGCTCGGCGAGAACCGCGCGGCGTTCCCGAAGATCTTCCACGTGAACTGGTTCCGGCAGGGCGAGGCGGGCGCGCTCCTCTGGCCAGGCTTCGGCGAGAACCTCCGCGTCCTGCGCTGGATCGTCGCGCGCGTGCGCGGGGAGGCGAAGGGACACGACACAGCCGTCGGGATCATGCCCACGGACGGCGAGCTCGACACGAGCGGCCTCGGCGTGAACGACGAGGCCATGCGCGAGCTCTTCGCCATCGATCGCGACGCGTGGCTGGAGGAGGCGCGCGATCGCGAGGCGTTCCTGGAGTCGTTCGGCTCGCGGATGCCCGAGGCGCTGCTCCGGCAAAACCGGGAGCTCATGGCCCGGATCCGGGCGTGAGCTAGCGCCGTCGAGAGCGGTTCACGCGGGGTTCACGCGCGATTCACGCGCGATTCACGCCACGTATCACCCCGCTCGTCCGCGCTGCGTGGCGAGAACGGTCGGGAATGTCTTGACGCCGGCGCAACCAGGCCCACACAGTTCTTTCAGAAAATTTTGAAACTTTCATGAGCCACGCAAGCGACATCCATCGCCAGGCGGAGCTGCTCGCGGCGGATGCGATCGGCGACGTCATCGAGCACTGGGGCTTCCGCCGGGTGCTCGGGCGGATCTGGACCGTCCTGTTCATTGAAGGCGGAGCCCTCTCCGCCGCCGAGATCGGCGAGCGGCTGCAGGTTTCTTCCGGCGCAATGAGTATGTCGCTGACAGAATTGCAAAGGTGGGGTGTAGTACGAAGAGTATGGAAACCGGGCGAGCGGAAGGAGTTCTTCGAGGCCGAGACGGACTTCTGGAAGATGATTTCCAAAGTGTTCGCCGAGCGCGAGCGGCTGATCGCCGACTCCGTGAGGGAGCGCCTCGAGCGGGCTTCGGCGCTGCTCGAGGGCCTGCCTCCCACCGACGCCGCCCGGTTCAGCCTCGATCGAGTGGAGCGGCTCCTCTCGTTCGTGATCGTCGCGCAGGCGGCGCTCGACGGGTTCATCAAGAGCAGGACCGTGGATTTCTCGCGGTTCGGGGATCTGGTCCGGTTCCCCATCCGCGCCGTGCGTTCCCGGCGAGGCGCCTAGCGGGACCGTGATTTCGGAGAGCTCGACCGTCACGGGGGCCCCGCGCGGTGCGGGGCGCAGCGTGCGCTCGTGCTTCCAGGTGGAGATGGGATGACTGCGACTACAACGTTTACTGGGACGGTCCAGCGGAGCGATGTCGTCTCGAGCCTCGGAGGCATGTGCGCTGGGCGAGGGCTCGACGCGCTCGCTGCGCGCCTCGCGGAGCTGAGGCGCCTGCTCGACGGGGACCTCGGCGACATCGAGCGCGAGATCGAGAAGGTCGGGCTGGACGGCGAGACGCCGGCGCACCAGAGCGCGCGGCACCTGCTCGGCCTGAACGGCAAGCGGCTGCGGCCCATCTGCGTCGCGCTGGCCTCCCACATCGGGAGCGGCTTCAACGACGCCGCGCGGACGTTCGCGGTCGCGGTCGAGCTCGTCCACAACGCGACGCTGCTGCACGACGACGTCGTCGACCTCGGCGACCGCCGGCGCGGCGCGGACGCGGCGAGGGTCATCTACGGCAACGCCGCCTCGATCTTCGGCGGGGACTACCTCCTGCTCGACGCGCTCTCCAAGATCCAGGCGGTCGGCATGACCGACGTGCTCGAGCGGGTGCTCCTCGTGATCAAGGAGATGGTCGTGGCCGAGGCGCTCCAGCTCGCGTCGCGGGGCCGCGTGCGCACGAGCACGAGCGAGTACTTCCAGATCGTCGACGGCAAGACGGCGTCGCTGTTCCGCTGGGCGATGTTCGCAGGGGCGCGCGCGGGCGGCGTGAGCGAGCCGCTCTGCAAGGCGCTCGAGAGCTTCGGGACGAGCCTCGGGGTCGCGTTCCAGCTCGTCGACGATGTCCTCGACTTCGCCGGCGACCCGGAGGCGACCGGCAAGGCGCTGCTCACGGATCTGCGCGAGGGCAAGATGACGTACCCGCTGCTCCTCGCCATGGAGCGCGACCGCGAGCTCACGCCCGCCCTCGAGGCGCACTGCGCGTCGGAGGACGCGGCCGTCGAGCCGGAGCTCGGCCGGCGTATCGCGCACATCATGGTCGAGAAGCGCGTCGTGGACGACTGCCTGGAGCTCGCGTCCCGGCTGTGCGGAGACGCGGTGCGGAGCATCGAGCCGCTCCCGGAGAGCCCGGCGAAGGCGGCGCTGGAGGGGGTCGCGATGTCGACGCCCCGGCGGAAGCGGTGAGCGGCGATGACGAACCCCTTGATGCAGTGCGCGGGGCGCGCGCCCCGCTCGCGAGCGCGCGCGGCGCGCGGAGACACCCGATGAGCCAACACGTGTCCAGCCGGATCAGCGGCTTCTACAAGCGGTGCCTCGAGGAGCGGCTCCGCGCGATCCAGGCGCTCGGTCTGCTCGACGAGGAGGCGCTCGCGCACCTCGCCAGCGGGGGAGGGCTGCCGACGGCGGTGGCCGATCGGATGTGCGAGAACGTCATCGCGACGCACGCGCTCCCGCTCGGCCTGGCGCTGAACTTCCGCGTGAACCAGCGCGACGTGCTGGTGCCGATGGCGGTGGAGGAGCCGAGCGTCATCGCCGCCGCGTCGAACGCGGCGCGCATGGTCCGGCGGTCGGGCGGCTTCTCCGGCGAGGCGGACCCGCCGATCATGACCGCCCAGGTCCAGCTCGACGACGTGCCGGACGCGGAGGCGGCCGCGGGCCGGCTGGAGGCGGCCCGCGCGAGCCTGCTCGCGGCCGGGGACGCGGCCATCCCCAGGATGGTGGCGCGCGGCGGCGGCTGCCGCGATCTCGAGGTGCGCGTCCTCTCGGCGGAGCTCGGCGTGCTCGTCGTGCACCTCTACGTCGAGGTCGGCGACGCCATGGGCGCGAACCTGGTCGACACCGTCGCAGAGGCCGTGGCGCCGCTCGTGCAGCGCATCGCCGGCGGGACGCTGGGCCTGAGGATCCTCTCCAACCTGACCGTCCGTCGCCTCGTCCGGGTGACGGCCACCGTGACGGACGACGCGCTCGGGGGCGCGGACGTGGCGAGCGGCATCGCGCGGGCGAGCCGCTTCGCGGAGCTCGATCCGTACCGGGCGACGACCCACAACAAGGGCTTCATGAACGGGCTCGACGCGGCCGCGGTCGCGCTCGGGCAGGACTTCCGCGCCATCGAGGCGGGCGCGCACGCGTACGCGGCGATCGGCGGCCGGTACCGGCCGCTGAGCACGTGGGAGCGCATCCCCGGCGGGCTCGTGGGGCGGGCGGAGCTGCCGCTCGCCGTCGGCACGGTGGGCGGCGCGACCGAGGTGCACGCGGGCGTGCGCGCCGCGCTCCAGCTCGTGGGCGCGAAGAGCGCGCGCGAGCTCGCGGTGGTGCTGGCGTCCGTCGGGCTGGCGTCCAACCTGGCGGCGCTGCGCGCGCTCGCGAGCGAGGGCATCCAGCGAGGCCACATGCGGCTCCACGAGCGGAAGCGCGCGATCGGCGGCACGTCGACGGCGGGCGGGGAGTCCGCCCCGCCGCCGTCCGGCGAAGGCAAGCGGTTCGCCGCAGAGCGAGCCGAGGCGCCGCGCGCGGTGCACCAGGCGGGGAGCGGGACATGAGCGAGGCGAGCCAGGATCAGGCGCCGCGCGGCGGGCGCCGCTTCGGCACGGGCGAGATGTTCGACGGCATCGCGGAGCGGTACGACCTCCTGAACCGGGTCATCTCGCTGGGACTCGATCAGGGCTGGCGGCGGCGCGCGGTGCGCTCGCTCGAGCTCTCGCCCGGCGCGACGGTGCTCGATCTCGCGACCGGCACCGCCGATCTCGCGATCGCGATCGCGCGGGAGCACGAGGTGAAGGTCATCGGGGTCGATCCGTCGCAGGGGATGCTCGGCGTCGGCCGCCGGAAGGTGGAGGCCGCGGGGCTCGCCGGGCGGATCGATCTCGAGGTCGGCGACGCGCAGCAGCTCCAGCTCGGCGACGCGAGCGTCGACGCCATCTCGATGGCGTTCGGGATCCGCAACGTCCCGGATCGCGCGCGGGCGCTCCGCGAGATGGCGCGCGTCACGCGGCCCGGGGGGCGCATCGCGATCCTCGAGCTCAGCGAGCCGCGCAGCGGGCTCATGGGCAAGCTCGCGCGCTTCCACATCCACACGGTCGTCCCGTACGTGGGCGGCGCGATCTCCGGCAAGGACGAGTACCGGTACCTGCAGGACTCGATCGCGAGGTTCCCGCCGCCGGACGAGTTCGCGGAGCTGATGCGCGGCGCGGGGCTGCGCGTGCTCCGCGTGGAGCCGCTCACGATGGGCGTCGTGTGCCTCTTCGTCGCGACGCCCGAGGGGGCCTGAGGTGCGCGCGAGAGAGGGCCTCTGGGGGCGGTGATGGGCGGGTCGAACCTCCACTCTGCCTGGGCGCAGCTGTTCGTCCGCGCGCTCGCGCAGGCCGGGGTGCGCGACCTGGTCCTCTGCCCCGGCTCGCGCTCCACGCCGCTCGCGATCGCGGCGATGGAGAGCGACGAGGTGCGCTGCCACAGCGTCGTCGACGAGCGCGCCGCCGCGTTCTTCGCGCTCGGGCAGGCGCGCGTCACCGGACGGCCCAGCGTCTTCGTCTGCACCTCGGGCACCGCCGGCGCGCACGCGCTCCCGGCGATCATCGAGGCGCGCCAGAGCTTCACCCCGTTCATCGCGATCACGGCCGACCGCCCGTGGGAGCTCGCCGACGCCGCGGCCGCGCAGACCATCGATCAGACCAAGCTCTTCGGCGACCACGTCCGTCACTTCGCCGAGCTCGGGCTGCCGGATCCGTCGCCCCTCGCGTTGCGCGCGGTGACGCGCATCGCGGCCCAGGCGGTCACGCGCGCGCTGTCGCCGACGCCGGGCCCGGTCCACATCAACGCGCGCTTCCGAAAGCCGCTCGAGCCTGTCGACGCGGCCGGGCCCGAGCCATGGCAGGCAGACTGGGAGGCGCTGATGCGCCGCGCCGGCACGCGGGTCGTGTCGGCCCGCGCCGGGGTCGATGGGCGCGCGATCGAGGAGCTCGCCGCGCGCTGCGCGCGCGCGGAGCGGGGTCTCATCGTGTGCGGCCCCGCCGAGAGCCGAGAGGACGACGCGCGCGCGCGCCGCGCGGTGCTCGCGCTCTCGCGCGCGACAGGCTTCCCGGTGCTCGTCGAGGGCACGAGCCAGATCTGCTTTGGCGGCCTCACCGAGGGCGTCGTGATGCCGGCGTCGTTCGACTCGTTCCTCCGCGCGCCCGAGTTCCGCGCGGCGAACGTGCCCGACCTCATCCTCGAGCTCGGCGCCCCGCCGACGTCGGCCGGCTACGCGACCTACATCGCCGAGCACACGAGCGCCCGCCGCGTCGTCGTCTCCGCGCACGGCTGGAACGACCCGACGAGCGCCGCGGCTGCCCTCGTGATGGGCGAGCCCGTGGAGGTGTGCGAGGCGCTCGCGGCGCGCCTCGCCGGGGCGGCGCTGAGCCTGGGGCGCGGGCGGCGGGACTGGGCCGCGACGTTCGCGCGCGCCGGCGAGATCGCGGCGGCGCACGCCGCGCGCGCTTGCGCCGGGGACGAGCTGACGGAGGGCGCCATCGCCCGGATGGTGGCCAGCGCGTGCCCTGCGGGCTCGCTGCTCGCGATCGGCAACAGCATGCCGGTGCGCGACCTCGACACGTACTGCCCGCCGTCGGCGCGCGCGCTGCGCGTGCTGCACCAGCGCGGGGCGAGCGGGATCGACGGCCTCGTGTCGGCGGCGGCCGGCGCGCGCGTGGCGGCCGCCGCGCCGGTGACGTTGCTGCTCGGCGATCTCAGCCTGCTGCACGATCTGACCGGGCTGCTCCTCGCCGCGAAGGCAGCGGGCGACGGCCGAGCGCCGCTCGTCATCGTGGTGGTCCAGAACGACGGCGGCCGCATCTTCGAGCACCTCCCCATCGCCAGGCGCGGCGCCGAGCTGCTCGAGCGGTGCTTCACGATGCCGCAGCACCTCGATTTCGCGCCGGCGGCGGCGATGTTCGGGCTCGCCTACGAGCGCGCCGGCACCGCCGGGGAGCTCGCCCGCGCGCTCGCCGCGGGGTACCAGCGGACGGGCGCGACGCTGATCGAGGCGGTGGTGCCGCCCCACGACGGCGCCGCCCGCGTGGCGCGGCTCTGGTCCGACGTTCGTCGCGACGTCGCGGTCCTGGTCAGCGCGCCGGCCGCGGACGGCGCGGCGGCCGATCTGCAGACTCCATGAGCGGCGCGCGCGCCGAGAACCCCGAGCTTGCCGAGAGGGATCCACGATCATGAGCCAGGTCAACGCGAACACGAGTCCCGCACCCGACGACGTCGCGCGCGGCGCGTCCGGCGAGGGCGCCGCGCAGCGCGGGAGCGCTCGCGCCGCCGCGAGGGCGCGCGGGCCCCGCGAGCTGGAGAGGGGATCGTGAGCGCCGCGGCGGCCCCTCAGACGGCGGGCGCAGCGGCCCCGGGTGGCGTGCGCCCCGGCTCGCTCCGGGCGTGGCTCCTCGCGTGCCGGCCGGCGACGCTCACCGCGGCGCTCGCGCCGGTGATGGTCGGGACGGCCGTCGCCTACGCGCTCGGCGGGATGCGGCTCGGCCCGGCGCTCTCGGCGCTCGCGGGCGCGATGCTCATCCAGATCGCGACGAACTTCGCGAACGACGTCTTCGATCACGAGAAGGGCGCCGACACGCACGAGCGGCTCGGCCCCACGCGCGCCGTGCAGGCGGGGCTGCTCACCCCGCGTCAGGTGCGCGCCGGGCTGCTCGTCACGATCGCGCTCACGCTGCCGTTCGGCGTGTACCTGGCGTTCGTGGGCGGGTGGCCCATCGTGGTGATCGGCGTCGTCTCGATCCTCGCTGGCGTCGCGTACACCGGCGGTCCGTACCCGCTCGGCTATCACGGCCTCGGCGACCTCTTCGTGTTCGTGTTCTTCGGCCTCGTCGCCGTCTGCGGTACGGCGTTCGTCCAGCTCGGCTCGGTCCCGCCGCTCGCGTGGGCGGCGGCCGTGCCGATCGGCGCCATCGCCACCGCCGTGCTCGTCGTCAACAACGTCCGCGATCGCGAGACGGACGTCGTCGCCGGCAAGCGCACGCTCGCCGTCCGGCTCGGGCGCCGCGCGGGCGTCATCGAATACGCGATGCTCTTCGCCGTCGCCTACGCGGTGCCGGTCGCGCTCGCCGTCGGCGAGGGCCGTCGGTGGACGCTCCTCGTGTTCGCGACGTTCCCTCGCGCGGTGCGCCTGCTCCGGGTGCTGGCGACGACCGACGGCCGGCCGCTCAACGACTGCCTCGCCGGGACGGCGAAGCTGCTGCTCGCCTATGCGCTGCTCTTCTCGCTCGGCCTCGCGGCCCAGCTGTAGGGATCATGCGCGTCGTCGATGCCCGCCTCGCGTCCCGGGTCCTCGAGGGCGCGCGCAGGGGCCTCGTGCTGTCGCTCACCGACGACGAGGGGCGCGTCGGCCTGGGTGAGGCCACGCCGCTCCCAGGCTTCTCACCCGACGCGGCCGACGACGACCAGCGCGCGCTCGCCGAGCTGCCGGGGGCGCTCGGCGCGATCGACCTGCCGGCCGAGGGCGCTCCGCCGACGGCGACGGCGACGGCGATCCTGCGCGCGCTCGCGCCGCTGACATCGCGGCTGCGGGATCTACCGGCGGCGCGCTTCGCCCTGGAGACGGCGCTGCTCGATCTGCTGGGCCAGCGCCTCGGCCTCTCGTTATCGGCGTGCCTCGGCGGACACGGGCGCTACGCCGACGTCCAGGTGAACGGGCTGCTCACGACCTCGGTGGCGCTGCCGGAGATGCTCGAGCGCGCGCGTGCGCTCGCCGCGCGCGGCGTCCGCGCGATCAAGGTGAAGCTCCGCTCGCGCGGGGAGGACGGCTTCGCGCGCGACCTCGAGGCGCTGTGCGCGCTGCGGCGGGAGCACCCGGGCGTCGAGCTCCGGCTCGACGCGAACGCGGCGTGGTCGCTCGACGAGGCGCCCCGCCGGCTCGCGCTCCTCGCGCCGCTCGGCCCGCGCTTCGTCGAGCAGCCGGTCGCGCCCGAGCTCCTCCATCACCTCGGCGCGCGCGAGGTCCCGTGGGCGGCCGACGAGTCGCTCGCGGTCGAGGGCATGCCGGAGCGCCTGCTCGAAGCGGAAGGCTGCGCCGCGTTCATCCTGAAGCCCGCGATGCTCGGCCTGATGCGCGCGCACGCGCTCGGCTGCAGGGCGCAGGCGCGCGGCATCGACGCCGTGGTGACGCACCTCTTCGACGGGCCCATCGCGCTCGCCGCCTCGTGTGAGCTCGCGCTCGCCTTGCCGCGCGCGCCGCTCGCGTGCGGCCTCGACGCGCACGCCGGCCTGGAGGCGTGGCCCGCGATCCGGATCCCGCAGCTCCGCGAGGGCGGCCTGGTCGCGGCCAGCGATCAGCCCGGCCTCGGCATCCGGCCATGGACGGACTGAGCCTCCTCGATACCGTGCGCGATCCCGCGATCGCCGCCCGGACAGCGATCGTCCTCGGCGGCGCCGAGGAGGACGCGCCGCGCGCGATCGACGTCCCGGCCCTCGGCGTCGGCCCCGGCGGCGCCCTCCGCTTCGACGAGCTGGCGCCCGCGGTCGCGGCCGTATCTGCCCGGCTCGCCCGCGCGGGGGTAGGGCAGGGAGCCCGCGTGGCGCTCGTCGCCCCGAACGCGCTCGGGACCGTGATCGTCCTCCACGCGCTGCTCGCGCTCGGCGCCGTGCTCGTCCCGATCCATCCCCGGCTCACGGCCGGCGAGGCGAGCCTCCTGATCGACGACGCGCGCCCCGACCTCGTGCTGCGCGAGCCTGCGCTCGCCGCCCTGTTCGACGACGCCGCGCCGGAGATCGGCGCGCTCCGCGAGCGCGGGGCGCGCGCCGCCGAGGCCTCGCGCGTCCCGCCGCCGGACCCTTCCGGCGATCTGGCGATCGTCTACACCTCGGGCACCACCGGGCGTCCCAAGGGCGCGGTGCTCTCGCGCCGCGCGTTCCTCGCCGCCGCCGAGGGGAGCGCGGCCAACCTCGGCGTGCGCGACGACGATCGCTGGCTGCTCTGCCTTCCGCTCTGCCACGTCGGCGGCCTCTCGATCGTGACCCGCTGCTTGCTCGCGCGCCGCGCTGTCATCCTCGCGCCTCGCTTCGAGCCCGCCTCGGTGCTCGCCTCGATCGTCCGCGACCGCGCGACGCTGCTCTCCGTGGTGCCGACGATGCTGCTCGCGCTGCTGGAGACCGATCGCGACAACGTCCTCGCCCGGCTCCGCGCGGTGCTCGTCGGCGGCGCGGGCGCTCCGGAGCGGGCGCTCGACGAGTGCGCGCGCCGCGGGGTCCCCGCGCTCACCACGTACGGCCTCACCGAGGCGTGCTCGCAGGTCACCGTGCAACGCCCGCGCGATCCGCGCGCGACAGAGCCGGGCTCCGGCTCCCCGATCGCCGGCGTCGAGCTCCGCATCGAGGGCGCCGGCAGCGACGGCGTGGGCCGCATCGAGATCCGCGGCCCGGTGCTGTTCCGTGGCTACTACCGCGGCCCCGACCGCGCGCCGGAGCTCTCGGTCGACGGCGCCGGGTGGTTCGTCACCGGCGATCTCGGCGCGCTCGACGCCGCCGGGCGGCTGCACGTCGCGGCGCGCCGCAGCGATCTCATCGTGACCGGCGGAGAGAACGTCTATCCCGCCGAGGTGGAGCAGGTCCTCGCGTCCTGCGAGGGCGTCGCCGGCGCGGTGGTGTTCGGCGTGCCGGACGATCGCTGGGGCCAGGTCGTCGCCGCGGCGATCGTCCCCGAGCAGGCCGCGCCGTGCGAGGCGGGCGGCGCCGCACCCTCGCCCGCATTGCTCGGCGACCTCGCGGCCGTCGTCGCGGCGCGGCTCGCCCCCCACAAACGCCCGCGGCGCCTCTGCGCCGTCGCGGCGCTGCCGCTCACCGCGGCGGGCAAGCTCGATCGCGCCGGCGCGGCGGCGCAGCTCGCGGCAGCGCTCGCCCCGTTCCCACCACGCTAGCGCCCGGCGCGCCGTCCAGCGGCCGTCGCTCGGCGTGGCTAGGCGAGCGCGCTGCGCAGATCGCCCGGGAGCGGGCACGGCGTGAAGCGCGCGCCGTCGATGCACACGTGCACGGTCTGCCCGATGGCGGCGACCCGGCCCGCCGTCGTCACGCGGTAACCCACCGTGAACGACGTGTCGCCGAGCTTCGGCGCGAGCACCTCGACCTCGATGGCGTCACCGAACCGGAGCGGCAGGAGGTAATCCGCCTCGGCGTGGACGAGCGGCAGCTTGATCGTGCCGCCCGCGATCATCGCTGGAAGGTCGATGCCTCGCTCCTTCAGCGCGATCATGTACGCGTCGCTGAAATACTCGAGGACCCGCGGATAGAAGACGATCCCGGCCGCGTCGACGTCCTGGAAGCGCACGGCGCGGCGCTCCACGGCGAGGCGCGGCGCGGTCTGCTTGAGCTCATCGACGCTGAACGCGCGCTTCATCGCGCCGCAGGGTAGCGCAGAGACGCCGAGCACGTCGCGAGGAGCGCGGTGCTCCGCCGCACCGCGGCGCCCTCCTTCTCCGGCTCTGACGCGGGCGGTCACGTCGACCGGCGACGCTTCGCCGGGTCCTTCTCCCGTCCCTTTCTGCTCGCCGTCGTCCGTTTCGCGGTCCATGCTCGCCCGCGATGGCTGACCGACGTCCCGGCGGTCTCGGGGCCGGGTCCCGCAGGCTGCGTCGCGCCACCGCGAAGGATCGCGAGCGCCGCGCGATGCGATGCCCCGGGCCCCGAGCGCCGCGCTCCCGCGGCGTGCTCGCGGCGCTCGCTTGCCTCCTGGCGGCGAGCTTCGCGGCCGCGTGCGAGTCGGCGCCGGTGTCGACCCCGACGCCGATGCCCTCTCAGAGTCCGCCGGTCGCTGCGCTGCCGCGGCCTGCGTTCGCGGAGACCTCGACGCCGACCGGCGCGGCGCACGCGTCGAACCCGCTCGGCCTGCCGCCGTACCCGATCAAGCTCGAGCCAGGCCGCCGCGTGTTCACCTTCTCGGAGCGGATGCTCGCCGGGGCAAAGCTCGGGTCCACGCTCGTGCTGTATGCGGCGACCGTGGTCGGCTTCGACGGCGACGACCTCATCGTCGAGGGGAGGGGTGGACCCTCGTACAAGGTTCACCCGGGCTACGTCATCCCCGTGCCCGACGCGCCCCGCCTCCGGCCCCACGACCCGCTGCTTACGGAGTGGAACGGCGTCATGAAGCACGCCGTCCTCACCCGCTTCGTGAAGGACAAGATCGAGGTCCGCTACACCGACATGGACCCGCGGACCCCGCTCGCGCAGCTCAAGGGCGTTCGCTTCGTCGTGCAGACCGCGGGGCTCGCCCCCGGCAACTTCGCCGCATGGAAGGACGGCGACACGTGGCGCCACGTGCTGCTCGTGTCGCGGCTCGGCGGTCCCGCGGCCGAGCCAGGCGCCGTCCTGACGTCGCTGTCCAGCAGCTCCGCACGGTGGTTTGCCCTCGGTTATGGTGGCGCCGCGCTGCTCGCCGACGAGTCGGCCCTCCGTCCGCTCCCCGTCAAGCCGCAGCTGAAGATCGGGGCGAGCGTCTGGGCCGAATGGGTCGGCGCGCTGCGCCCCGCCGTCGTGCAGAGCGCCGAGGAGACAGGCCTGTACACGGTCAAGTTCGAGCGCGCCGGGCGGCCGGCCACGGTCGGCTGGGGGCTGCTCACGCCGCCGCTCGAGCCGTAACCGCACGCCACCGCAAGAGCGCGTCGCTCGAGCCGCCCCCCTGGCCCGCGGAGCGGTCCTGGCCCATGGCGAACTTCCGAGGTGGGCGAGCGCCGGATCGCGGATCTCTCCGGCCGCGAAGCGGCGATCCGGAGTCGAGCAACGCCGCTCGCACGCAGCGCCAGTGCGCAAGACGCTACGCGTTTTCGCCCGACATGGAGAGTGGTAAGCGCTGTAGTATGGATCTCAGGAGCGCATGGCTGGCGACGCGCCAGTGGGTCCCTTTCACCCTCAGGACCATGGCGTACGGCACCGTGTCTCTGACGCTGGGCCCCCTCACGCCGCAGCGCTCGGCCAGCCTGTGGGCCATGCGACGCTGGTGTCAGGCGAGCGCGCGAGGGCTCGATATCGAGATCCAGACGAGCGGACTCGAGAACGTCCCTCCCGGGGTGTTCGTCTACTGCTCCAACCACCAGAGCCTGCTTGACATCCTTGCCCTCGGCGCCGTGCTGCCGGGTGATTTCAAGTGGGCCGCCAAGCGCTCCCTCATGAAGATCCCATTCCTCGGCTGGCACCTCCGGCTCGCGGGTCATGTGCCTGTCGATCGCACGGTCGGCTCCCGCGCCGCGGTCGAGGCGATCTCGCGGTTCGAGGAGGTGCTCAAGAGCGGCAAGCCGCTGCTCGTCTTCCCCGAGGGGACGCGGAGCGAGGACGGCATCCTCCGGCAGTTCAAGAACGGCGGCTTCTATGCAGCCGTCCGCGCCGGCGTGCCCGTGGTGCCGGTCGCCATCGACGGCACGCACCTCCTCATGAAGAAGGGTGCCCTCGACACCGGCGACGGCACCCTGCGGATCGTCCGCGTCCGGGTCGGCGCGCCGATCGCCGTGCGCCAGGACGGCCGCGAGGGCGCGCGGGTCAACGACCTGCGCGAGCGCGCCCACGCCGCGGTGAGCGAGCTCCTCCGCTCGATCGGCGGTCGCGTCGAAGCGCCGGCCGGCGCCGCGGCCGCCTCGGAGGCGCCGGCGAGCGGCGCCCGGACCGAGCAGGCGTCCGGCTGACGGGTCGACGCGCCGGCGGGGCGGATCAATCGCAGAGGCTGGGGAGCGCGTCGATCTCGGCGAATAGCTCGTTGTAGCCGTCGATGCGACGGCCGCCGTGCGCCTCATCGTCGAACCGGTAGAACACGCGCCGCGCGACCGGCATCACGCCGCCGTTGTCGTAGGCCTCGGCGTCGGTCGCCGTGTTGCCGAAGGCCCACGCGGGCAGCATCTCCCTTCCGTCGAACAGCCGCTCCAGCTCCGCTGTCTTGTACTCCGCGGCGGCGTCGCCCGTCGCGCCTGTCAGGCTCAGCGCGGTGTGCACGATGCCAGGCGGGAAGCCATACGCCTCGAGGAAATCGCGCGTGCGCTGGACGAGCCACTCCGGCCGCGCGGTCAGGTACATCGGGCGATAGCCCTTCGACGTGAGCCGGTGGAACGCCGCCGCGGCGTGCGCGTGCACGCCGGGCAGCTCGCCGAGGAGGAGCGAGGTGAACTCCTCGGTCTCCGTGCCGGTGAGCGTCCCATCGACGTCGCTGACGAACATCGGCGCGCCCCGCGGGACGACCTCGATGAAGAGGTCGGTGCTCGAGAGGTCACCGCGGACGACCAGGTGGACCCGGTGCCGGCCCGGACCGAGCCGCTGCGCCGCGGGGATCTCGAAGTAGACGCGGCCGCCGTCGTCGCTGACGCCCTCGACAGCGCGGTGCGCCGAGTCCGCTTCCGTCGTGGTCGCCGAGCCGAGGCGCTCCCACTCTCCGCCGCAGCCGCGGAGCAGATAGACGTCGACCCGCTCATCCTTCAGGTCCTTGTCCGTGATCCCGTAGGAGAACTTTCCGATGATCCACTGCGGGTCGTCCGGCGTCAGGTAGAGGTCGCGTCCGCGGTGGTTGGGGCTCCCAGCGCCCGCGATGACGTAGGAAGACGGGTGATTCCACGCGAGCTCCTCGCCCGGATCGGGCGGCGCCGCGTCGCACGCCGGAGGTGGGTTGCAGGAGGCTCCCGGCGCCCCGCCGCCGCTCGAACCGCCGTCCTCGCCGCTCGGCGCGCCGCCGCCGCCATCGCCCTTACCCCCGCCCTCATTCTGGCCCCCGCCGCTGTGCTGGCCGTCGCCATCGCCGCCGCGGCCATCGTCATCGCCTCCCTGGCCACCGCCCCCGCCTCCGTTCGGCGTCCACTCGAGCGTCGCGTCGGCCGATCCGCAGCCGATCGCGAGCGCTGTTGTCGCCATGACAAGTAGGATCCTGGTCTGCATCGGGCCCGAGTGTGACCGAGTCGCCCCCGTTCGAACAGCGACCTCCGGTCGTCGAGGGCCTCCCGGCGGACCGCGCTCGCCCCTTGCGCGCTGGCCCGACTCCGGGCAATCGTAGCGGCCCCAACGATGCCCAAGCCCGATCCGAAGGTCTTGCTTCGCCACGCCGGTGACTATCTCAAGGCGCACCCCGAGGAGATCGCGAGGGCGCTCCGCGGCGCGCTCCGCCTGCGGTTCGGCGTCCCGATCGATGCGCTGCGCTATCTGGCGCGAGAGCTCAGCGGCGGCAAGCGCGCGCCGAAGGACATCGTGATCGAGGCCGCGCCCCCGGGCCTGCGCCTCGCCCTGACGGTGAAGATCATGGGCGCCCCGATCCGGGCCTCGTTCACGGCCTTCGCCGAGGAGCTCGACGTGCGCGCGGACGCGATCCAGGTCGGCCTGCGGATCGCCGACCTCAAGCTGCAGGTGATGGGCGACGAGGCCTCGCCGATCGCCGGGCTGATCGGCTCGGGGGCGATCGACCTGAACAAGCCGGGCGATCTCGTCTCCTTCATGCCCAAGCGGCCCGCCGCGCTGATCGACGCGAAGGGGGACAGGATTACCCTGGATCTCCTCAAAATCCCGGCCCTCGGCGGGAATCCGGCGGTCGTGCGGGTGCTGCGCATCTGCGCGCCGGTGCTCGGTGTCCGTGCGCTCAAGACCAAGGATGACCACCTGGACGTGCACCTCAAGGCCACCCCCTCCGGGGTCGCCGCCGCGATCGCCGCGGTGCGCGCGGGCGTCTGAGGCTCTTTCCGGTGGGGGCCGTCGCCCGCTAGACTTCTCCCTGCATGTCTCGGCTCCCCGAGCCCGCGCCGGCTGCGCTCTCGTTCCAGTTCCTTGCCGAGATCGCATCCGGGGCCACCACCCGCGTTGATCTCTGCAGGTCGGCAGGTCCGCACCGGCCTGGGGAGCTGCTCGCCGTCAAGCGGCTGCACCCGCACTTCGCCGAGGATCAGAACGTCTCCACCCGGTTCCTCGACGAGGTGCGCACGACCGCGGCGCTCAAGCACCCGAACGTGGTCGAGGTCGCCGGCTGGGGGACGGACGAGCAGGGGTGGTACTTCGCCGTCGAGCTCGTGCAGGGCGTGAGCCTCGCGCGGCTCATGAAGACCGTCTTCGACACCGGCGAGATGTTCTCCGAGCGGCTCGTCGTCCACGTCGGCGCGACGCTCTGCCGCGGGCTCAGCGCGGCGCACGAGCTCCGCTCGCCTTCCGGCGCGCTGCTCAACCTCGTGCACCGCGATCTGACGCCGGGCAACGTGCTCGTCGGGTTCCAGGGCGAGGTGAAGATCGCCGATTTCGGGCTCGCCAAATCGTCGCTCCGCGTGATGACGACGGCCGTCGGGGCGCGCCGGCGCGTGACGACGTACATGGCGCCGGAGCAGGCCCGCGGGGGCGCCGCCGACAGGCGCTCCGACCTGTTCTCGCTCGGCGTCGTGCTGTTCGAGCTCTTCACCGGCAAGCACCCGTGGCCGTCGACGAGCGACTACGAGCTCCTGCGGAACGTGTCGACGCAGCCAGCGGCCGACCTGCGGGAGCTCCGGCCGAAGATCGACAAGGAGCTCGTGTCGATCGTGATGCGCTGTCTCGAGAGGGACCCGCCGTCGCGCTTCCAGAGCGCGGACGAGATCCTCGCTCGGCTGGAGGGCTGGCTGCACAGCCACGGGTACCACGAGGGGAACGAGGAGGCGCTCGGGCGCTTCGTGCGGCGCAACGCGATGAGGCAGATGCGCTGGTTCGAGCGCGCCGTCACCGGCGGCTTCGCCGGGGTCGCCAAGGCGCCGCGCCCCTCGCTCTCGACCGCCGAGGCGATCCCGCGCCGGCCTTCGGCCGATCCGCGGGGCAGGGGGGCGAACGCCCCCGGTCGGCTCCGCGGGGGCGGGGACGCGCGCGCTCAGAACGACGACGCGACGGACATCGAGGCGCGCCGCGGGACGCTGTCCCCGCCGCCGACCGGCCTCACGCCGCGCGAGGCGGACGCCGCGGACGACGACCTCGACCGGCGCGGACCGATCGCCTCCGAGACGGCCGAGGAGGCGACGGTCGTCGTCGGCAGCAACGGCAGGGTGCGCGCAGATCCCGGGTCCTCCAGCTCGGGCGGAGCACGGCGCCGCAGCAGCCTGCCCTCGTATGGATCGCTCACCGATCGGGACAGCGAGCCGCTGCTGGTGTCGGGGAACGAGCTGCGCGCGACGTCCGGGAACGAGGCGACGCCCTCGATCTCTGCCGTGGCCGTGTTCTCCGTGGATCACGACGCCGACACACCGCTCACGGCGCAGGGCGCGCCGGGAGTGGCGAGGCCGCTGCACGCGGAGGTCGACCGCCTCACGACCGAGGCGCTCCGGCTCCGCGAGGAGGCCCGCTTCGCGGTCGCCCACGCCGAGCGCAAGCTGGCGCTGTCCAAGGTGGCTGCTCACCTCTCCGAGATGGCCACCGAGGCGCTGCGCCTCTCCGCGAGCGCCGCCCCGGAGCGCGCGTCGCTCCGCCTCGACGAGGCGCTCGCGCTCGAGCGGGCGATGCACAAGGTGATGTCCGCGCCGCTCACGCTCGCGCCCGAGATGACGGCGCTGCCTGTCGCGTGGGGCAACGAGCAGCGGGCCATCCTCGCCCAGCTCGGCCTCGATCACCTGGCGTCCCCCGCCGCGTCGAGGCCCTCGGATTTCGGCGCGCCCCCGCATCGGCTCACGCCGGCGCCCGGGGACGTGAGCGCTGCCCAGCATCGGCTCACTCCGGCGCCCGGGGATGCGGGCGCGGCCCAGCCGTTCATGGGCGCCGACCCCGCGAGGCGTGACGCGGCAGGCGTGCCCTACGCCGCGCTCGCCGTCCGGGGCGACGCTGCGGGCGACGCGATCGGCCCGCCCACGGCCGCGGACGCCGTCGCGTTTCAGGCCAGCCTCCGGCCGATGCTCCTCGGCGTGCCGCGCGCGCTCGCGCTCGCCGTCGCGGCGGCGGCCTTCATGGCGTTCGTCTTGCTGGCCTGGTTCTATTCCTGAAGCGCCGCTGCGCGCGCTGGCGGGGAGCGCGCGAGCGCGCCCGACGCGCCGAGACGTCGCTTGATCCCGGCGGGGCACGGCGGCTACCGTCCTTGGATCATGAGCGAGCAAAGCGACTGGGTGCTGATCGGCCTGGATGAGACCACGGCGCGCCGGCAGGGGATCCCCGCGCGCATGCCGGTGCCTCGGGGGGAGTTCGAGGGGCTGGCTGACAAGGGGCTCAGCATCGACGCCGCCCGCAAGTGGATCAAAGACTTCCTCACGAACTCCGAGCCCGGCAAGAGCGGCGTCTGGCGCAAGCAGAACAGCACGCTCGTCTCGCAGTTCGAGGCGTTCCTCGACAAGGCTCCGGTCTGGGAGCGCGCGCAGAAGGCGTTCGGCGAGCGCGATTACGAGAAGGCGATCTCGGCGCTCAAGCGCATCATCACGATGGATCCGGACGATCACGCCGCGCGGCTGAACCTCGCCTCGGCGCAGGCGAACATGGGCGATCACCCGGCGGCGCTGAAGAGCTTCCAGGCGATCCGAAAGACGTTCCAGGGGGACGCCGACTACCACGTGGCGGTCGGGCAAGTGCACCTGGCGATGCAGAAGAAGGACGCCGCCCTCGATGAGATGGTGCTCGCGCTCGAGGCGAAGCCCGACTGCCAGCCGGCGCTGGACGCGATGGTCCAGCTCGGGGTCCTCCTGCCGATCTACGAGAACCCGCGCGACGCGGCCTCGCTCGTCTACGTGCGCTCCGACGCGGTGCTCGAGTACCTCGCGGGCCAGTGGGACGCGGCGCCCCGCGACGGCGCGTTCTATCTCGAGCAGCTCGCCTACCACGAGCGCGAGCTCCGCCACGACGTCGCGCTGGCTGCAGCGGAGCGCGCCGTCGCCGCCTCGGGCGAAGGGGCGAGCCGCGAGCGCGCGCACCTCGCGCGGATCGCCGCGCTCCGCTCGCTCGGGCGCACCGACGAGGCGCTCGCCGCGGCCGAGGCCTTCGTCGCGACGGCGCCGTCCTCGTCGGGCGCCTGGGTCGAGCTCGCCAAGTGCCTGTCCCAGGCGGGCCGCGGCGCGGAGGTGCCCGCCGCGGTCGAGCGCGCGCTGGAGAGCGACCCAGGCGACCTCGCGGCGCTCTCGCTCCGGTTCTGGCCGAGCGATCCCGCGGACATCCAGAAGGTCAACGAGGCGATCCCCGCGCTCGCCGCCTTCGTCGCGGCTCACCCCGAGAGCGCCGGCGCGCGCCGCTCGCTCGCCCGCGCCGAGCTGGTCGCAGGCCGGATCGACGACGCGCTCGCGGGCTTCGCGGCGGCCGTCGCGCTCGCGCCCGGGGACGACGACCTCCGGGCCGAGTACTGGACCGAGCTCGGGAAGCAGCAGCGGTACCCGGACATCATCGCCGACGCCGCGAAGCTCCCGGACCTCGCGAAGCGCGACTGGAAGCTGCGGTGGAACGAGGCCGAGGCGTACGCCGCGCTCGGCAAGAACATCGAGGCGCGGGCGGCGTTCTCGGCCATCAACTTCGACGAGTCGCTGCACGTCGACGTGCGCCGCAGGGCCAAGCGCGCCGTCAAGACGATGGATGAGACGCCGCCCGTCGCGCCGTGACGCCGGGCCGCGGGCGGCGCGCGCTCAGAGCGAGCCGGAGACGCCGAGCCCGACGGTGTCGCCCGTGACGATCGGCTTCACCGACAGGGCGACGTCGTTGCGGACGAGCTTCTTCTCCGGCGCGGCGAGGCCGCCGATGAACATCGCGGCCCCGGCGACCTGAGCCAGCCCGTCGACCATGAGGACGAAGACGCCGCCGCCCTTCGCATCGGCGGTGCCGACGGTGATGAAGGGGCCGGCGAGCGGGATGTAGAGCGGGAGGAAGCTCTCGCCGCTTCCGCCGCTCGCCCTGTCAACGCTCTCCGCCATGAGCCCGACCATCGCCGAGAGGATGTAGGTGACGCCGAACGTCACGGCGCCGCCGATGACCAGGCCGCGGCGCGCCCTCTCCTCGACGCGGTAACCCTCCGGGACGGCCTGCCCTTCCTCGTAGTTCATGATCCTCGGGCCAACCGGATACGAGCCGGAAGGCGAGGCGTATCCCGGAGGCGGGGCGTATCCCGGAGGCGGGGCGTATCCCGGCGGCGGGGCGTATCCCGGAGGCGGGGCGTATCCCGGCGGCGGGTAGTAGCCGGGCTGCTGCCCATACGGGGCAGGCGCGCCGTACGGAGCGGGGGCCCCGTGGGGCGCGGGCTGCGGCTCGGCGCCTGCGCGCGGCGAGGACGCAGGAGGCGCCTGCGCGAAGGCGGAGGGGGCGCTGAGCAGGAGTGCGGCGAGGGGTGCTGCGCTGGCGAGGAGCGCTCGCCACGGGTGCGTCGAGGCGCCCTGTCCGGGATGGGTCGTCATGGTCGATGACGCTAACGCAGCTCCGTCGCCAAGGTCCAGACGAGCGCAGGACGCCGGCGGGCGGCGTGTGTGCTCTCGGGCGGCGGCTATGCGCGCGTGCGCGCGGGCTCCATCGGCTGGTGCCTCCTCACGGCGCCACCGTCCATGCGCGCCTCGAGCGCCGGCGCGTGATGGTCCTCCAGGAGCGGCGGGATCTCGCCCGTGATCAACCGCGAGGCGCGCTCGTAGGTCACGTAGGACAGGGCCCACGAGAACAGCACCAGGAAGCGGTTACGGAAGCCGATCAGGAAGAGGATATGCACGAACAGCCACGCGAGCCACGCCAGGAACCCGGAGAGCTTCAGCTTGCCGAAGTCGGCGACCGCCGCGGCGCGCCCGATCGTCGCCAGGGATCCCCGGTCGTTGTAACGGAACGGCAGCCGCGGCAGCCCCCGCAGGGTGCGCGCGATGCAGCGCGCGGCGTGGCGCCCTCCCTGGATCGCCGCGGGCGCCACGCCGGGCACGGGCGTCCCGTCCTCCTGCTTCAGCGACGCGAGGTCGCCGATGACGTAGATGTCCTCGTGACCCGGCACCGTCAGGTCCGGCGCCACCAGCACGCGCCCTGCCCGGTCGAGCGGCGCTCCGAGGGTGCGGGCGAGGGCGGACGCCGCCACGCCGGCCCCCCAGAGCACGGTCCTGGCTTCGATCCGCTTGTCGCCGATCGAGACCCCCTCCTCGTCGATGTCGGTGACGCGGCAGTTCGTCCGCACCTCCACGTTGAGCGAGACCAGCTGCTGTCGCGCCTTCTCGCCGAGCTCCGGTACGTACGACGGCAGCACCTGCCCGGCCCCTTCCAGCAGGAGGATGCGGGCCTTGCTCGGATCGATGCGTCGGAACTCGCGCACGAGCGTGTGCCTCGCGAGCTCCGAGAGGGCGCCGGCGAGCTCGACGCCCGTCGGGCCCGCGCCCACCACCACGAACGTCATCCAGGCGCTCCGCCGCGCCGGATCCGGCTCGCGCTCGGCCGCCTCGAAGGCGAGGAGGACGCGCCGGCGAATCTCGAGCGCGTCCTCGACGGTCTTGAGCCCGGGCGCGACGGCCGCCCACGCGTCGTTCCCGAAGTACGAATGCGACGCCCCCGCCGCGATGATCAGCTTGTCGTAGCCGAGCTCGCCGTCCTCGAAGATCACCCGCTTCTGGACGGGATCGATCGCCTTCACCTCGGCGAGGATCACGCTCGTGTTCTTCTGCTTGCGCAGCACGTGGCGGATGGGCGTGGCGATGTCGCTCGCGCTCAGGCCCGCCGTCGCGACCTGATACAGGAGGGGCTGGAACGTGTGATGGTTGTGCCGGTCGATCACGGTCACCCGTACCGGCTCGCGCCGGAGCGCCCGCGCCGCGTAGAGGCCGCCGAAGCCGGCACCGATGATGACGACGTGCTCCATGCCGTGGCCCTGGTTCCCGTACGCCACCGCAGCAAGAGCCGGAGCCGCAGATCTCCCGCTTTGACCCTGGACGTGCAGGGGGGCGCCCTCGCTCGTTCGCGGGATGGCGGCCGCGAGACGGCCGCTCGTGATCCCCGTCGTCCCCCTCTCGTCCCCCTCTCGTCGGCGTCGCCGTCCGTTCGTCGGGCAGCGCCGGCGTCAGGCGCCCCAGGCGGTGCGCGGCAGGGGCCGGCCGATCGCCGCTGGCCCGGCTAAGCCGTCTTGCCCTGAGCGATCCACTTGTTCATGAAGACCGCGCTGACCTCCCACCCTTGCCGCAGCTCTTTCTCGGCGCTGCTCTCGAGCATGCCGCCGACACCGAACACCTTCGCTTCGATCGTGATCTCGGCGATCCGACGCACCTTGTTGTCGCCGATGGCCTCGGCGCGCACCACGCCCTCGTTGCGCATCTTGTCGGCCAGCGTGCTTGGCGTCAGCTTGAAGGTCCACACGTTCGTCGCCTTGTTCAGCCTGCCCTCTTCGGTGTAGCGGAACCCGGAGCCGAGCAGCTTCTCGACGGGGCCGGGCAAATTCATCTTCGGCTTCCCGGCCGACCTCCGGATGATCTCCGTCGCCGTCTCGACCTGCTCCGTGATCGTGAACTCGGGGAAACCGAGCTCCTTCCTGTAGAGCTCCTCGTTGAAAGTCTTGTCCAGGAACAGCTTCCAGAACGTCTCGAGGTTGCAGTTGATCTCGTGCGTGAGGGTGAACTTGCCCATGGGATCGTTCCTTTGCGGTGCGCGGGGTCGATGACGTCCAGCCCCGCGTTTACCGCAGCCCGTACGTGGCGTCCATGTCTCGACCAGGACCGCTGAACACGGGATCTGCGCTGGCGACGCGTCCGTCTGCGTTGCGCGCGCCACCGGCGCTGTGCACGGTTGCGTACGCGCGTTCCGGGCGATGCGGGGGCTGGCGGCGGGCTTCCAGGGCTTCTGCGTCCGTGCGATCATGACGCTGTGACGTGCATCCTCGTCATCGACGACGACGCCGCAATCCGAGCCATGTTTGCGCGTTCGCTCCGTACGCTGGGCGACGTCGAGGAGGCGAACGGCGGGGCGCCGGCGCTGCGCCGGCTCTCCGCGCGCAAGTTCGATCTCGTGGTGCTCGATCTGCACATGCCGCTGATCGACGGCTTCAGCGTGCTCGAGTCGCTCTCGGCCAAGGGAGCGCTGAACCGCGACACGCCCGTCTTCGTCGTGACGGCCGATGAGTCGCAGCAGGCGCGCATCCGCGCGCTGCGACGGCACGCGATCTTCCTGCTCTCGAAGCCGGTGAACCTCGCCATGCTGGTGTCGCTCGCGGAGTCGTCGCTGAAGAAAGCTGCGGCCCGCGCCACCCCGCCCCCGCCGCCCGACGAGGCGCAGCCGGAGAAGCCGAAGGAGGACTGAGCGCGACGCGCCGGCCGCGCGGGCTGCGGGGGAGGCAGCCGCGCCCGGTCCGAAGGCGCTACCGCGGCGCCAGGTCGAGGGGGGGCGCAGCGGGGCGCGGTCGAGGCGGCGCCTGGCCGGGGACGGGCCCGCGCGGCAGCGTGGAGACGGGCGGAGTCGCCGGCAGTCCGGGCTGGCTCGCGGGCCGAGGCGGAGGCCACCCGGTGACGGACGGCGTGGGCAGGGGCCCTGGGACGCGCGGCGCAGGGGTGACCGAGGAGCCCGGGTACGGCGCCCCCGGCGCGGGTGCGGCGCCGGGGACGTACGCCGGCTGCCCGCTCGGGAGAGGGGGGGCTGCATCGGCGGGCACCGCGGCATCCGCGGCCGCGTCGGCCGGGGCGGCCGCGGATGCCGCGTCGGTGATCAGCTCGGCTGCGGCTGCATCGGTCGGGGCCGCGGCGTCCGCGACGGCGTCGCTCGCGACCGTCGACGCCGTCGCTGCCGCGTCCGCCTTCGCCGCGGCATCGGCGCCGGCATCGGGCGCTTGCACCGTCGGCGCGGACGCGCTGGGGCTGGCGGAAGGCACCACCACACCGCCGAGCGGCATGCGGCCGGAACGCGCGAGCAGCAGGAGCGCAACGGCTGCGACCACGCCCAGGACGATCAGCGCGAGCAACGCCACGCGGACGGAGGATCCCTTCGCGGGCGGGGACGCGCGGCGCTCGGGCGCGGACGCGACAGCGCTCGCGGGGCCGCTCGCGTGCGCCGCCGGACCGACGTAACCCGCCGGCCCCGGGGGCACCGGCGGCCCCACCTGCAGCGGCGGCGGGAGCAGCGGCAGCGGCGAAAGCCCCGCCGGGAAATCGAGCGGCGAGCCTGCTCCGTCGGGGTTCGACTTGCGGGTCGCATCCGGGGTCGATTTGCGCGTCGCGTCCGGGTTCGACTTGCGCATCGGGTCGGCGTTCGCGCGGCGCGGGCTCGTCGGCGCCGGCATGCGTGAGCTGGCCGGCCCCGACATGCGCGAGCTTGCCGGTCCCGACATGCGCGAGCTCGCGGGCCCTGACATGCGCGAGCTCGCGGGCCCCGACATGCGCGAGCTCGCGGGGCCTGCCGGGGACGAGGGCGGCGCCGCGTCGGCCGCGCCCCCGCCCTCCGTCGACTCCGGGCCGTCCTGCAGGATCGGCAGCATGGAGATGCGCCGCAGCATCACCTCGGTCGCGTCCTCGGGGCGCGAGGCCTGCGGCTTCTGAGGGTGGGCGCGCTCGGCGAGGATCCGGTCGAGCTCGTCGAGCGCCTGATCGATCCGCTCCTTGCGCGCCTCGGCGACCCCGGGGAGCAGATCGCGGACGAGCTGGCCCACCTGTTTGTCGGTGTAGCTCTCGCGGACCGCGGCGCTCACCTGCTCGAGATCGCGGCGCAGCTCCGCGGCCGTCTGGTACCGCTCGTTCGGGTTCTTGGCGAGCGCGCGCATGATGATGCGGTCGAGCTCCGGGTGGACCTCGGGCATGATCTCGCGCGGCGGCTGCGGGTTGCGGTTGGCGATCTGCTGCATCGCCTCCAGCGGGCCCTTGCCGCGGAACGGCGTGTGGCCCGTCACCAGCAGGTAGAGCAGCACGCCCATCGAGAAGAGATCGCTGCGGCGGTCGAGCGCCCCGCCCATGACCTGCTCGGGCGAGAAATACCCCGTCTTGCCCTTGATCGCGCCGACGCGGCTGGTCTGCGCGCGCGCCCGCGTCTTCGCGACGCCGAAGTCGACGACCTTGACCATGCCGTCGAACGTCACCATCACGTTCTCCGGCGTGACGTCGCGGTGGATCAGGTTGAGGAGCTCGCCCGTGTCGTCGCGGACCTCGTGCGCCGCGTGCAGCCCGGCGCACGCGTCGATCATCACGTGGAGCACCCAGCCGAGCGGCAAGAGCGCGCGCTTCGCCTTCTGGTTCGAGAAGATCTTCGCGATCGGGGCGCCGTCGATCCACTCCATCGCGAGGTACGGCCGATCGCGGACCTCGCCGTACGCGAGGATGTGCACGACGTTCGGGTGGAGGATCCGCGACGCGGTGCACGCCTCGTCGAGGAACATCGCCCGCGCGTCGTCATCCCCGCGCATCGCGTCCGACAGCAGCTTGACGGCGACGATCTGGACGGAGCCGTTGGGCCGCCTGAGCCGCGCAGCCCACACGGCGGCCATGCCGCCCACGGCTGCAGGGAACAGCAGCTCATAGGGGCCGATCGTATCGCCCGGCTGGAAGTTCCCCGGGTCGTCGTCGTTCCAATCACTCCACGGATCTTTGGCCACGCGCTCCCCCACCATGTCGGAAGACGTGCAGCGCGACAAGACCTGGCGCTCGGCCCCGTCTTCCCGCTCCCCTGCGCGGCGCCGCCGGTGTCAGGCCCGGCGACGCTCGCCTACCATGCGCTCGAGCCGCCCGAGCGCCCGGACGAGGACATCCTCGCTCGGGCCGAAAGAAAAGCGGACGTGGTGGCGGAACCGCGACGGCCGCCCCGCCCGGCGCTTGCCGGGGTTGACGTCGAAGAACTCGCCCGGCACGACGATGATCCGCTCCCCGAGGGCCGCCCGGAAGAAGCCGTAGCCGTCGGAGAGCCCCGGGGGCAGATCCGCGACCGAGCCCCAGACGTAGAACGTGCCCTCGGGCTCCGCGTCGACCGTGACGCCGATCCTGCGCAGCCCCTCGAGCATGATTTCACGCTTGTGCGAGAACGTCCGGTGGATGGCCGTCGTCTCGGCGCGGGTGTGCTCGATGGTAAGCAACTCTGCCGCGGCGCGCTGCATCGGCTTGGAGCCGCCGCCGTCGAGGAAGCTGCCGGCGCTCGCCACCGCCTCGATGACCTCGCGCGGCCCCAGCGTCCAGGTGACGCGCCAGCCGGGGTAGCGCCAGTTCTTGGTCAGGCCGTCGAAGATCACGACCGGATCGCGGTCGACCTCCTCGACGTAGCGCGCGGCGCTCTCCATGGGGGCGACGTCGCCCATCCCGTAGATGTAGTGTGAGTAGAACTCGTCGAGCAGGAGCGCGCAATCGAGCTCCTTCGCGGTGCGGACCCAGGCGGCGAGCTCCTCGCCCCGCACGTGCTTCCCGGTCGGGTTGCAGGGGTTCGAGGCGAGGATCGCGCTCAGGCCGCGGCCCAGGATCTCGCGGCGCAGGTCGCCGACGGAGAACGAGTAGCCGCGTTCGCCCTCGAGCAGGATCGGGATCGGCGAGAACAGCCGGAAGACGTCGAGCAGCTCCTCGTAGGCGGTGTAGTCGGGGAGGAAGTGGCCGAGGTTGATCTGCCCGAGCGCCGCCGCGGCGCGGGTGAGGGCGATGCGACCCCCGCCCGACACCGCCACGTTCTCGGCCGTGTAGCGCGACGGCATGCCCCGCCGGTACGCGCGGTTGTAGAGCGACGCGATCGCCTCGCGCAGCTCCCAGAGGCCGGCCACGGGCGCGTATTCCTGGTCGTCTCCGGAGATCGGCACCGCCGAGCAGCGCGCGGGCGAGCCCGGGAGCGGGCCCGTCTCCGGCTGGCCCTGCCCGAGGTTGCACCAGCCGTCCGTCCCCTCGTCGGCGCCCGCCTTGAAGCCCAGGCGCGCGGCCTCGGTCGTCACGTAGATGACGCCCGTCCGCGGGACCTTCCGGAAAGCGTGGACCGCCCGGTCGTCGCCGCGCGGCGGGGCCGGCGTGTTCCCCCGGTCGGCCGCCGCCCCAGGATCGCTGGGCCGGGCCTCGTCTCCCTGGACGTCGCTTCGCTCGTCGGGGTGCTCTCGCGCTGCTTCTGTCATCGTTCGTTTCCAGGCACTTCCAGGCATGGGAGGCGCTGCCGTGGCGACCCAGCAGGAGGCGAGCGCCTCAGGCCTGCTGGGCCGTCGGCTTTCCGCCGTCCTCGCTCGCCGGCTCGGGCTGCCGCGCCCACGGCATCGTCTTACCCGAGAAGATCCAGAGCAGGTAATAGCAGAAGGCGAGTGAGACAGCGGTGAGCACCGTGTACTTGTCGTCGTTGTAGTTGAACGTGATCCAGATGAACTGGCTGAGCGCCGCCAGGCCGAACAGGGGTACCTCGATCTGGCGCTTCACCCGGGTGAGCGGCGCGCTCAAGATCATGAATGAATAGTAATAACAGGTGAGCTGCGAGAGCAGGATGACGAAGATCTGGGCGAGGCACTGGGCCACCCACAGCGAGCGGACCCGCCGGCACACGTAGACGAAGCCCGCCAGGGTCGCGGCGATGATCCCGTAGGCGATCCAGCGGTATTTCGCGTAGCGCTCGTTGCGCATCCGCTTCCAGACCTCGAACGGATCGACGAGCTTCGTGTCCTTCGTGTACTTCATGCGGCCGGACTCGACGCCTGTGCCGGGCTCGTGGCCGACGAGCACGCGGAGGCCCATGTGGTTCGTCAGCGGCGTCTGGTCGTGCACCTTGAGCGTGTGCTCGTAGAACTGCCGGTACGAGTCCGTGCCCGAGACCTTCATGCTCACCGGAATGAGCACGGCGGCCGCGAGGACGCCGCCGATCAGCACCTGCACGTGCGACCTCGCCATGCGCTTGTGGCGGACGAGGTGAATCCCGGCGACGGTGAGCCAGCCGATCACGGGCAGGCCCGGGAAGATGCGCAGGAGGCCCGCGTAGACCATGCTCGCGCCCGCGAGCTTGAAGTAGCGCTTCCGGATGAGGCAGGCCGAGAGGACCAGGTAGAAGAGCCAGTCCTGCCGGAGGAACGCGCCGCCCGTCCAGTAGAACGGCGCCGACGACTGGCAGCCCCAGAAGATCGCCGCGACGGCGAAGACCCGCCACCCGAAGGCCCAGTAGAGGGCGGCGAACATCCCGAGCAGATAGAAAATATCGAAGCCGGCGAGGAACTGGAGGTAGCGGGTGCTGGCCGGCTGGAGGTCCGCCCAGAACTTACCCATGATCGTCCAGACCGGCGGCGGGTTGTAGCCGTGGTCCTTCTGCATGTCCTCCCAGTAGCCCTTGTCCGAGGCTGTCCGGAAGAACTGCACGTCGGCCTTGAACGCGTCCCAGCGCTCCGGTGAGAAGTGCGCCTTGCAGATCTCGGGCGTGCTGAGCACCTCGCTCGCCGGCATGAGGAGGTTGTCGCCACCGAGGTTCCGGATCTTCTTGTCCGGGTGGCGCACCTCCTTCGCCATGTCCAGCTTGACCTGCCGCCCGGTGTCCTCGTTCGTGTACGTGACGAGGCCCAGCTCGTCCTGCGCGATCAGCGCGCATTTGTAGAGGCCGTCGTACCCCATCTCCGGGAAGTACTTGGCCCCCATGTAATAATGGAACTGATCCCAGCGGTGGTAATACTTGGGATAGCCGAAGCGGAAGCCGTTGAAGTACGCGATGATGGCGGCGACACCGAGCGCCACGCCGGCGAACCGCTTCCAGCGCTCCGCGATCGGCCGGCGCATCCCCTCGCGGTGCGTCTCGTAGAAGACGCAGAGCGCGGCGCCCATCGCGATCGCCACCTTCGCCATGTCCACGGCGCGGGCGTGCTCGTCGATGTACCGGTCCAGACCATAGAAGAAGAGCGCGACGCCGCCGGCGACCGTGCTGTACCGCGCGAGCATGCGGAGCCGCGACGGGGCGAACCAGTTGAGCGCGAACGCGACGCCGAAGTAGGCGCAGAGCGCGATGACGATCTCGATGACTTGTTGTGACGTGAGCTTCATTGCCTGCGGTTCGGATCGGGATCGAGGTGACGCGGGACGCGCCGGCGGGCCTCTTCGCCGGCCTTCCACGGCAGCGCGCCCGGCGTCGGGCGCTGCTGCCGCCGCCCCGACCCGCCGCTGCGGGCTGGAGCCCGTCGGCCGGGGCGACGCCGTAGGTGCAGGACGCACCCCGTCCCGGACGGGCTCCACGGGGGAGGCGGGGCCACCTTAGCCGAAATCCCAGGAGTGTGGCGCTCTCGTTGTGGTCGCCATGGGCATCGGCGGGCGTACCCAGGTGGCGTGCGTGGGACCGGTGTGACCGGGGCGGAGCCATGTCGGCTCGACGTGCTGCGCAATTGAGCGGGCTTCCTCCGCCGAGCAGAGCTCGTGTATCGTCTCCCTTCGTGTCGAACGACAGTTTCTCTTCCGCTTCTTCGGGGGGCTCGGAGCGAGAGGGGGCCCGGGGCCCCTACGGCTTTCTCGTGCGGGTCGACGGCGCGCCGCCGCTCTGGTGCCGGGAGGTGCGGGGCTTTCACCGCGCCGCCGTCGCCGCGGCCGACCCTGACGCGCTGCCTCCCGCGCAGCTCGTGCTCGTCGGCCTCGACGAGCCGGCGCGCGCGTGGCTCGCGTCGTGGGCCGAGGACAGCGAGCGCGTGCGGCGCACGCTGACGATCCGCCGGCTGCTCGACGACCGGGAAGCCACCGCGGTCGTGACGCTGGCGTCCTACGGCTACGGAGTCAACACCGCGCTCGCCGTGGAGTCGGTCGTGGTGCCCGGGGGCGACGGCCCGGCGGCCATCCTGCGCAGCGGGGTCCACACGAAGGAAGAGATCGACGCGATGCTCGCGGTCCTCGCCACGGCGCTGCCGGAGGGCGAGGAGGCGAGCTGGTTCGCGCACGTCTGACGCGCGCGGGGCCCGGTCACGGCGCGCTGATCCGCCGCGCGACGTCCTCGCCGTTGTTCCACCGGACCTGTTCCGGCAGAGCTGCGCGCTTGCGTCCTGCACGTCGTCTCGCTGGAGCGCGCCGCGCCTCGTCCTGCCGAGACGCGCCTTGAACCTCGCCCTGCCTGGCTGCTTCTCCGGTGACGCCTGCCCGGCGGCGTGCGGCGTGCGGCGTGGAGTGTGCGTTGTCGAACGACGCCTGCCCGGCTGCGCTGCGAGACGCGGTGGGAGCGGTGGGACGATGCGGACCGTGGGTGGACATGGGGTGGACATGGATGGAATGGAAGAGAATCGCTTTCGATGTTTCGGTGCGTGAGCCCCTTGCTCGCCTGAACAGCGGTGATACGCTGGTCCTCGGCCTCGGACGGAGCATCAGCTCCAGGATGGTCCTGCCGTGGAGCACCACGGTGCCGGGGTCGACACCAGATCGGCGGGCTCTCCGCTGATCCGCAATCGAACACCCTTGCCATGCCGGACGATCCCTTTCGATCCGGCGCGGGGTGCCGGCAAGCCGGAGGAGGGATGGACACCATGCACAGTACCAGTGGCTCTTCTATACCGGAGGCTGGGAACGGCTGACCCTCGTGGAGCGTGGACGCAGGGTCATCGGGGCCTTGCAAAACGCTACCGCGCTCGGCCAGGTCCGGCGCTCGATAACCTGTTGACTGCCATCGCGACCTCCGCGAGGCCGGCAGAGAGGGAATCGAGGAAGACTCAGGTCTTCCGGCAACGATTCTCACCGGTGCTCCGGGGCCGAATGCTCGTCGCGATGGGACAGGGGGGGCGCCGCACAGGCGGGATCAAGCGGGGTCCAGAAGGCCTCCGGTAGAGGCCCACGGGACGGGTCGGGTGCGAGCAAAGCACCCGACCCGTTTTTATTTCCATTGCCTGGGAGCGCTTTTTTGTCCTGCGCCGTGCCCGTCTGGTACGCGGGCTCGATGCGGATGCTGCTGCTCGCGCTGCTGCCGGCGTTGCCCCTTCTTCCAGCGTGCGCCGACGCCTTCGGGGATCGAGAGGCGCCGGAGCGGGGGACCGCGCTCGGCGAGTTCCACGTGGTCGGGACGCAGACGGCGAACACGTGCGGGGAGGGGGCGCTCGGCGCGAAGCGCCTGTGGGAGTTCGACGTCGAGCTCGCGCGCGGCGACGGCGCCCTCTACTGGAACAACGGCGCCAGCGTGATCGCAGGCGTCATCGACGACGACGAGGTGGGCTTCTCGATCGACGGGCGCGTGGTGGTGGACATGCGCGCCGGCGACGCGCCGCCGGGGCCGCCGTGCTCCGTCGAGCGCCGCGACCGGGCGCTCGGGCAGCTCGGCGGCAGAGGGGATGACGTCGCGGGGTTCAAGGCGACGATGTCCTTCGAGTTCGTGCCCACGGCGGGGTCTCGGTGCGAGGACCTCGTCGCCGGAGAGCTCAGCGTCGCGCCGGTGGTCGCGGCGCTGCCGTGCGGCATGGCCTACGATCTCAAGGCCAAGCGGAGCGCGCTCCCGCCCGAGTGAGCGTCGGCTGGGCGTGGACCTCCGGGCGCGCGCCGCGGTAGGGTGCCATGGTCGTGAAGCACGTCATCCATTCTCTGGGCGGGCGCGGCGGGCGGCGCACCGTCCTGGTCCACGGCGGCGCGGGCAACGTCGCTCCGGAGCGGCGGCCGCTGCATGCGGCGGGGTGCCTCCGCGCGGCGCGCGAGGGAGCGCGCGTGCTCTCCGAGGGAGGCAGCGCGCTCGACGCTGTCGAGCGCGCGGTGCGCGTCCTCGAGGACGATCCGCTCTTCAACGCGGGCACGGGCGCGTGCCTCAACGAGGAGGGCCACGTCGAGCTCGACGCGTCGATCATGGAGGGCCGCGGGCTCAGGGCCGGCGCGGTCTGCGCGCTCTCGGAGTTCGCCGAGCCGATCGCGATCGCGCGCGCGGCGCTGGAGGACGGCCGGCACGTGCTGTACGCCGCGCACGGCGCCGCGCGGTTCGCGCGGACGAAGGGGTTCACGCCCGTGGGCGAGGCGGCGCTCATCACGGAGGCGGCCCGGGAGGCGCTCGCGGCGGCCCAGCAAGGCATCCGCGCGACCTCCTGGGCGGGCAACACGGTCGGCGCGGTGGCGCTCGACGAGGGCGGGCTCACCGCCGCGGCGACGAGCACGGGCGGCACCGTCAACAAGCGGGTCGGGCGGGTGGGGGACTCGCCGCTCATCGGGGCAGGGACGTACGCGGACGACGAGGCCGGGGCCGTGTCGACGACCGGCCACGGCGAGGGGATGATCCGGCTCGCCGTGGCGCACTCGGCCGTGGAGCGGATGCGCGCGGGCATCGGCGCGGTCGACGCGGCGAGCGGGATCATCGCGCACCTGGCGGAGCGCCTCGACATCACCGGGGGCGTCATTGCGCTCGATCGGGCTGGGCGGTTCGGGCTGGCGCGATCGACCGCGACCATGTCGTGGGCGGCGGTCGGCGATTGGGGCGAGGAAAGCGGTGTGTGAATTCGCCTTGCAGAGAGCCCAGATTGTTCCATGGTCACTGTTCATTGCGTGACGCCCCTGGCGCTCTCGCGTGTGCGGTCGTGAGCATCACTGTCCGTCCGCGTTCGTCCTGAGCTGGGGTGTTCGCAACCAAGCCGCGGCGCTGTTGCGCGCGTCGGATCATGGCGTGTCATGCACGGCGAGGCGGCCTGAACGGTGCCCGATCCACGGGGACGACGGCATGCTGTATTTCATGGCGCTGCTGCACGCGAGCGGCGAGTTCAAGGCGTACGCGCCGCAGTGAGGCGCGGCGGCGCGACAATTCGTGTGATCCGGGCTCCGTCGCGCGAGGCGATGAGCCCGTGGCGCACGAATCTGCGCCCCGCTATAGTCCGCCGCCCCCATGATCCCTGCCGGTCCTCTGCCCATCACCCCGCTGTCCTCGCCGCCGGATCGGATCTGGCGGGTCCCTGGCTCGAAGAGCATCACGAACCGCGCGCTCGTGCTGGCTGCGCTCGCCGACGGCGAGAGCACGCTGGAGGGGGTGCTCCATAGCGACGACACGCGGCACATGCGGTCCGCGCTGGAAGCGCTGGGGATCGGGATCGAGGACGCCGGGCCGCACACGCTGGTGGTGAAGGGGGGGCGGGGCCGGCTGCGCGCGCCGGGGCGCGAGCTGTTCATCGGGAACAGCGGCACCACGGTGCGGTTCCTCGCGGCGCTCGCGTGCCTCGTGCCGGGCGAGGTGGTGCTGGTCGGCGATGAGCACATGGCGAAGCGGCCGATCGCCGATCTGGTCGACGGCCTGAGGCAGCTCGGGGCGGACGTGGAGTGCGCGACCGGGTGCCCGCCGCTCAGGATCCGGGGCGGCCGGCTGAAGGGCGGCACGATGACGATGCGCGGCGATCGCTCCAGCCAGTACTTCTCGGCGGTGATGATGGCAGGCCCCTTCGCCGACGCGGCCATCGACCTGCGCGTCGCCGGCGAGCTGGTCAGTCGCCCCTACGTCGAGATCACGCGGCGCATGGTCGCGGATTTCGGCGGTCGCATCGACGAGGCCGCGGGCGGGTTCACGGTCCATCCCGCCGCGGGGTACCGCCCGCGGGCGTACCCGATCGAGCCCGACGCGTCGTCCGCGAGCTATCCGTTCGCGCTCGCCGCGGCCGCGGGCGGCGCCATCACCGTGCCCGGTCTTGCCGAGGGGGCGTTGCAGGGAGACTACCGGTTCGTCGAGCTCCTGGAGCAGGCAGGCGCGCGCGTGAGCCGGCAAGCCGACGCCACCACCGTGCGCAGCGATGGGCGCCTGCGCGGCATCGACGTCGACATGCACCACATCTCGGACACCGTGATGACGCTGGCCGCGATCGCTCCGCTCCTCGAGGGGCCGACGACGATCCGGAATGTGGCGAACATCCGGATCAAGGAGACCGACCGCCTCGCCGCCACGGTCGCGGAGCTCCGCCGCCTGGGCCAGGAGGTGACCCACGGCGACGACTGGCTCCGTATCGAGCCTCGGCCGCTGACGCCCGCGCTCGTGCGCAGCTACAGCGACCACCGCATGGCGATGAGCTTCGCGATCCTGGGGCTGTGCCGGCCGGGGATCACCATCGAGGATCCGGCCTGCGTCGCGAAGACGTACCCGACGTTCTGGGAGGACGTCGATGCGTGCTCCCGCGCAGAAGGCGCGGCGCCCGCCGTGTGATCCCGGCCCGCGCCGCCGGTCGGGCGCTCAAGAGACGGCGAGCACGGCCTCCACCTCGATCTTCAGATCAGGGGAGAAGAGCCCGGCGACACGGACCAGGGAGCTCGCCGGCAGCGCGGTGCCATAGATTCGTAACAGGGTCTCTCGCAGCGCCCCGATATCGTCGAGGCTCGTGACGAAGATCGTCACCTTGGCTATCGCGTCCAGGCCGACCCGTTCGGCGCGCGCGATGCTCGCGATCTGGGAGAAGATCGCCTCGGCCTGCTCGGACACACTGCCCTTCTGAGCGGGCGAGCCGAAGGCCGTCAGCCCTGAAAGGAACAGAAAGCCGTGGTGCTCGACGGCATGAACGTACGGACCCACCGGATCACCCAGCGCAGGATAGTTCTTTCGCTCCACGGCTGCTCTCCTTGCCTGCCACGTCCCGCGGCACCTCGGAGGGCGCGCGCTCGACCAGCTGCGCGAGATCCATAACACACGCGCGCCGGGTCCCATGTCAGAGGCGGGGCCGCGCGTTCTCGTCGAGCCAGTCGAGCGCCTCGTCCATCACCCGCTCGGCGTCCGGCAGCGCTCCGTGGTGCGCGCCGGGCATCTCCCGGTAGACGGCCGGTATCTTGGCGGCGAGGAGCCCGCTCGCGCCCTCCTTCATGCGGTACGTGGCGTCGAGCTCGCCGCTGATCATCACCGCTCCCCGGATGTCCCGGAGGCGCGCGGCCGAGGGCGTCGTGGGCGCGCCGAGCAGCACCAGCCGCGAGTACCGCTCCGGCCACCGCTCCGCGAGCCGCTCCGCGATATAGGCGCCCTGCGAGTAACCGATGATCACGAGGTCCTCCGCCTCGCCGCCGCACGCCGCCAGCGCGCTCCGGATGCGGCCGTCCTGCTCCTCGGCGTCGGGCGAGTACTTGCTGAACACCCGGTCGGCGCCGCAAGGCACGTCGCCCTGGAGCCCGAGCACACCGCCGTGCTCCCGCGCCGTCCTCGTGAAGGCCTGCACGTAGCCCAGCCCGTGCCCGCACATGCCGTGAAGGAACACCATTCGTGGACACGCGCCGAGCGGCCCGGTGACGACGAACGCCGGCAAGTCGCCTGGCACGGGCACCTCGGTCGCCGTGAGCGGCGGCTCGACGGGCTGCCGCTCGACCCTCGCGGGCTGCACCGGGCGCTCCTCCGCGAGGGCTCGGTCCTCCTTGCTACACGCCGTCGTGAGCATGGCGACGCCGAGGCCGGCCAGAGCGAGAACGGAGAACTTCATACGACTGGCTTGGTGCCAGGACCGGCCGACGGCAAGCGGGGCGCCGCGCAGAGAGCAGGGCGAGCTGTGCGGAGATCACGGCCCGTAAAACAGAGGGTGAGCGGGCTCATCTGTTCATTGCCCTCTCTGCCTCCTCCGCGCTTGCCACGACGGCGACGAGGAGGCGCCTCGGAGAGAGGGGCAGATCGGCATGGGGCTGCCAGAAGGCGCTCTCGCTGGCGATGTCAGCCGGGCTGTTGCTCGTGACGGCGTACATCGGTCGCCAGCGCGCGCCGCGCGGCGGATGCGCGGGCCAGCTGGATCAGCGGCCCCCCTGGTGGCCGATCAGGAGATGACCCAGGTCCACCGCGATCATGACGACGGTCGCGGCGACGAGCACGGCGAAGAGGAGGCGGAGGATCCGGTTCGGGAGGACGTTGGTGGTGAGCGCGCCGAGCTGGGAGCCGACGGAGGAGCCGACGAGCAGGGCCAGGGCGAGGCGGAGCGAGACGAAGCCATGGAGCGCTTGCTCGAACGTGCCCACGGCGACGGTCACGAAGAGGAGCAGCACGCCCGTGCCTGCGGCGTTGCGCACCGAGAGCCCGAAGCCGTAGAGCAGGATCGGCATGAAGAGGACGCCGCCGCCGATGCCCATGAGCCCCGAGGCCGCGCCCAGCACGAAGCCGAGGTAAGCCATCATCGGGACCGAAACCCGCTCGAGTCCCACGCCCGGGAGATCGATGAACGGCGGGATCCGGATCCGGGTCACCAGCGGCCCCGGGATGGTCACGTCGCCCCGGGGCGCCTCGCGCCCGCGCGCCCGGATCGCGTCGCGCGCGACGTAGACGGTCGTGAGCGAGAGCAGCACGATGAAGACCAGGTCCAGTACGAGCGTCACCGCCGGGACGGGGCGGCCGAGCACCACCCACCTCCCGCGCTCGGAGAGGTGGGCGAGCAGGCGCGTCCCGGCGTCCACGCCGATCAGGCTGCCGCCGAGCATCACGAGATCGATGCGAGGCTCGCCGCGCCCGAGGTGGCGGTACTTCAGGAAGGACGCGATCGAGGTGCCGCACTTCTGGCAGAGCGCCGAGCCGACCGCGACCGGCGCGGGCACGCCCACGATCGCGATCAGCACCGGCGTGAGCAGAAAGCCTCCGCCCACGCCGAACATCCCCGCGATGTAGCCGATGAAGAGCCCGATCAGCGCCAGCATCACCAGCGAGACGGGGTGTCCCACGCCAGCATGAAGGCTGATCTCGAGCATGGCGCCCCGCTCAGATATGGTACTCAGTGGGCGGGAGCGGCGGGTCCGCCTTGCCGGCGTGCGCCCTCCGCCGCGCCACGATGGCCTCGACGCGGTTCGAGACCCAGACGACCATCACCCCCCAGGCGAGGGGCACGAGGACGCAGAGGGTCGCATACACGACGGGGCTCATGGCGGGCAGCTCGGGGGTTGGCTTGGGCTCCGGCGCGAGAACGTCAAGGCCGCAGCGAGAGCCACCCCGGCAACGGTTCTCGCGGTGAGCTGGTTCGACTGCGAGCACCTGCTGCCCTGACCGGCTCGGGCCAGTCGAGCCCGTTGTCCTGGCGGAGGTGCGGTGCGGGGTGGCAACTCTCCAACGCCCCGAGAAATCGTGCGGCCCGTGCGATTCATGCGACGGACTTTGCCCCTCACGGCCGGGAGGCGAGCCGCCGCCCGGACGATGAGGGACCGCGCGAGGTATCATGAGACGACTTATTTTCTTGAGAGGGGGTCCGCTCACCCGGCGAGCAGCGCGGTTCTATCCTTCATGGCGGAGATAAAATCCGTTATAACGGATGCGTTCGGCTGGCGCGCCTCCACGGATCGTCGCGCTGTGCGAGCGCGGCGCCGAGGCGCGCAGGGAACAGCCTGGCATCGCGGCAGGGGAGCCCGTCCCGCGCTGCGAGAGACGATCGATTGCAGGGATGGCAAGGAGCAGACCGATGAGTGATCGCGGCGTGGCGCATTTCGGCGAGCGGCACGGCGGCGAGGGACCGGCGCCCCGCTTCGCGCAGTGGAACGAGGTGATCGAGGCGCTGCTCGGGCATCGCTCGGTGCGGCGTTATTGTCCTCAGGTGCGTGGCGGTAAAATTTCAATGCGCGAGAAATCGTGCGTCCCGTGCAATTCTCATGACTGACTTCGCCCTGCTCTCACAACCTGGGTGAGAAACGAGGCCACCATTCCGCTCACGGCCGGGAGGCAAGGCGCCGACCGGACGATGAGGGGCCGCGCGAGGTATGCATGAGACGACCTGTTTTCTTGATTTGCTTTTCGCTCGCTTCCGCTCACCTGGCATGCGGATCGAGCGGTGAACCCGGAACCGGCTCGGACGGGGCCGGCGGGGAGGGCGCCGGGACGGGCGGCGGCGCGACCGGCGCGGCGTCCAGCGGCAGCGGCGCGGGCACCAGCGCTGCGTCCGGCAGCGGCGGCGCCGGGACCAGCGCCGCGTCCGGCAGCGGCACCGCCGGGACCAGCGCCGCGTCCGGCAGCGGCGGCGCGGGCGCGGGCGCGGGCGAACCGACGGGGTTCGCGCAGATGGAAGACCTCGATCGCGGTGTCGTGGCCGTGCCCACGGAAGGCGGCACGTACGTGGGCTTTCGCCTGTTCGGCTACGACCCCGACGACATCGCGTTCAACGTCTACCGCGACGGCGCCAAGGTCAACGCCGCGCCGCTCGCGGACTCCACGAACCTCGTGGACCGCGACGGTTCTCCGAGCTCGGTCTACACAGTGCGCCCCGTCATCGGCGGCGTCGAGCAGGGCGAGTCGGAGTCCGCGACCGTGTGGAAGGATGGAGCCCTGTCCATCCCGACGACGCCGCCGCCCGCAGGGGACGGCTACACGTACTCGAGCGGCGATGGCAGCGTGGGAGACGTGGACGGCGACGGGCGTTACGAGATCATCCTCAAGTGGGATCCTTCGAACCTCCAGGACAACTCGAAGGCCGGCCGCACCGGCAAGACCTACCTCGACGCGTACTCGCTCGACGGCAAGCGGCTCTGGCGCATCGATCTCGGCGTGAACATCCGGGCCGGAGCGCACTACTCGCCGTTCCTCGTGTACGATCTCGACGGCGACGGGAAGGCGGAGGTGGCCGTCAAGACGGCGCCGGGGACGCGCGATGGCAGGGGCGAGTACCTCAGCAAGGGGCCCGCGGCCGGCGATGACGATTCCAAGGATTACCGCAACAACGACGGCTATATCCTCACCGGCCCGGAGTACCTCACCGTGTTCGCCGGAGACACCGGCGCAGAGCTCGCCACGACCGAGTTCAAGGTCGGGCGCGGCGACGTGTGCAGCTGGGGCAACAACGAGTGCTACGGCAACCGCGTCGACCGCTTCGTCGGCACCATCGCGTTCCTCGACGACACGGGGCGCCCGAGCGTTGTGTTCGGGCGCGGATACTACGCGCGCACGACGCTCTCGGCCTGGAACTACCGCGACGGCGCGCTCTCGAACCTCTGGACGTTCGACTCCAGCTCGAGCCGCGCCAACGAGGCGTTCGGCGGCAAGGGCTGCCACTCCATCAGCGTCGCGAACGTGGACGACGACCCGCAGCAGGAGATCATCAACGGCGGCGCCACGTTCGACGACGACGGCAAGGGCCTCTGCGCGGTGGACTACTACGCTCACGGCGACGCGCTGCACGTCACGGATCACATCCCGTCGCGCCCTGGCCTCGAGGTGTTCCAGCCGTACGAGGGCGGCGAGTCGCCCGCCTACGCCATGCGCGACGCCCGGACGTGCGAGGTCGTATGGAAGGGGCCAGGCAACGGCGGCGAGGAGGGCCCTGGCCGGGGCGTGGCGGCGGATGTCGACCCGCGCAGCCCCGGCAGCGAGGCGTGGGTCAACAACAGCGAGCTGTTGCGCGGCTCGGACGGCGATCGCGTCGGGAGCCGCCCTGCGTCGAGCAACTTCCTCATCTGGTGGGACGCGGACCTGAGCCGGGAGCTCCTCGACGGCAACGGCATCCGCCAGGCCGACGGCCAAGGGGGGAACTTCACGGCCGCGGGGTGTACCTCGAACAACGGTACGAAGAGCTCGCCGACGCTCAGCGCCGACATCCTGGGCGACTGGCGTGAAGAGGTGATCTTCCGCTGCGGCGATTCCATACGCATCTTCACCACGAACCAGGTCGCGACGAACCGGATCTACACCCTGATGCACGATCCGCAGTACCGCGTTGCCATCTCGTGGCAAAACGGCGCCTACAACCAGCCGCCTCACCCGAGCTTCCATATCGGGGAGGGGATGGCCGCGGCGCCGAAGCCGGATATCCACGTCCGCTGAGACACCGGCGCTAGCACGTCGCCTCGCTCGACTCGACATCTGAAGCCGACGGCCCGGCTATCGAGTCACCACGCGTCGAAAGGGCCGCCCTCACTGCACAGACTGCCTGTGAGCGTTCACAAGGTTTATAAATACACGAGTACAGTACATTCGTTAACACCGTTGACGAAGTTCGCGTGCCGCTGGTAGAGTGGTGTTACCTGCCCGAGGTGAGGCGGGTTGCGCCTGACGGACTGAGCCTAACGGCCTGAGAGCCTGAGAGAGCGACATGCGATTTATCGACCTGCACCAGGGTTCTGCGACCGACACCCGTTCATCCCGGCGGGGCCTGGCCACGCTCGCCGCGCTGGCCGCGTTGTTGCTCAGCGCGTGCGCCGGCGACGATGGCAACTCGTTGAGCGGCGCGTCGGAGGGCGGCGCGGGAGGACCCGACGCGACGGGCGGGACGGGCGGCGCGGGCTCGCAATCGAGCGTGAACTCAGGCTCTGGCGCGGGCACCGGCGCGGGCTCGCAAGCGAGCACGGGCGCGGATTCGGGCTCGGGCTCAGGCGCGGGCACCGGAGGTGCCGGTGTCGGCGGCGGTCCGGACGACCATCCCGCGTACGACCACTGCGTGAGCGGGTACATGCCCCACCCGAGCGACTCGGATCCCAACATGAAGGATGGCCCGGCGGAGTTCTTTCCGCCCGGCAACAACAGCCCGGACATCGTTGATACGACGGTGCAGCCCCAGGTGCTGGACTGGATGTATGAGAACCGGTGGCAGGACGCTCACGTCGAGTGGCACGCGATCCGCGCCTGCAACTTCGGGGGCGCCGGGAGCAAGGTGGGCATCTGCAAATTCAAACAGCTGGTCCCGCAAGATCAGAACTGTCAGTCCGCCGGTGACGGCTATCAGTTCCTCGTGTTCCACCGCCACATGATCCAGGCGCTGCAGCAGCTCTGGCCCAATCATAAAGAGCAGTTCACGGGCTTCACCAAGTTCCCGACCAAGGCGGAAGATGTGCCGTCCCAGTGGCGCTCCGCGTGGAAGAACTGGGACTCGGCCGCCCTCGAAGCCGGGAAGATCGGCGATGAGATCGACAAGCCCGAGAACCTCGCGAGGTTCAAGGACGAAGGCGAGCTCGGCTTCTGGCTTCAGTGCAACGTGGGGCAGAAGCTGGCGGGGGCGACCAACATGCCGTGGGTGGGCCTCCACTTCGTTCTGCACGCCAAGTGGGCGCGGCCGGGCAACACGACGCACGGTGTGAACAACACCAACGCGAACATCGACAACTACATGTTCTGGAAGCTCCACGGCTGGATCGACAACGTGTGGGAGAAGTACCGGCGCGCCAAGGGGTTGTTGCCGACGGATCAGAAGCTGAAGGATGATCTCGTCGCGCAGTGCCGCGAGATGGATACCGAGATCAAGATCATCAAGGAGAACCTGGACCCCGAGGATGTCAGGGATCCCAATGCGCCTTTGCCGGACGAGTCCGGATACTTCCACGAGAAGGTGCGGCCCATCTTCGAGAGCGCGACGAACCTGTGCAGCGGCTGCCACGCCGAGTCGGGCCCCAACGCGGGGCTGTCGCTCGGTGGCCGCCTCAGCTCCAAGGAGATCGTCGACGGTCTGGTCAACGTGGCCTCCCGCGGCGGCGGCCAGTTCAAGCTCGTCGTCCCGGGCGACCCCGACCACAGCTGGCTCTACCTCAAGGCCGCCGGCAAGGCGGAAGCCGCGGGTTGCCAGCAGTCCTCCACGGCGCAGTGCATCTCGGGCGTGATGCCGCCCAGCACGGGGGGGCCGACGGTCAGCCCGGCGCAGCTCGAGATCTTGCGCAAATGGATCACGGACGGCGCCCCGGGACCGACCTGATCCTGGCGAACGCTTGAGGCCGGCGGGAATCCGAGCTGCGGGCCTCACGACATTCGGGGATCGGGGGGCGACATCAGCGCCCTCCGCCCCGCACCGCACCCCGAGGCGTCAGAGCATGCCCGGGGCGCTCCGCCTCCCTTCTGGCATCCCGAACATCGATCCCGTTGCTCTCCCCGTGGCATAGGCGTTAACCACGCTTCGCGCCGCGTTCTCCTATCTCCTAACGTTTACGTTTACGTGGTCGTGGTCGTGGTCGTTTACGGCTGACCGTTGACGACCACGACCACGACCACGACCACGACCACGACCACGTTCACGTAAACGTTGACGTTGACGTTGACGTTGACGTTGACGTTGACGTTCACGTGGGGGCCCGATGGTGGGGGGGGGAGCGGGCTTCGTGCCTGAGCGTGACCGAACGAGCTTGGTTGGCGCCTGTGAGGGGCACTCCACGGGGCCGGGCAGCTCGGCACCACTTTGTACGCAACCGGAGACGGACCTGGGCGTGACCGTACTAGGGTCCAGGCGGCGGGTAGGTTTCCTTCATCTCCTGGATCCAGCGCGAGACCACCTCCACTCCCGTCTCGTCGACCTCGTGCGTCCCGATGCGCGGCATCTGCCCTTCGAAGCCGCGGAGCACCTGGCGGGCGACAAGCAAGCTGCGCGACGGGTCCCCCGGCCGGATGTCGTACCAGTTGGCGGGATCGGGGTTTGTGAGGCCCTCATACTTCGCGTTTTCCGCGGGGCGCTTGTTGATGCCCGTCCGGGCGGCGTCCGTGGCCATCACGTCGCCGAGCTCGCCCGCCTCGAGCCGCAGGTACAGGCCCGTATCGTGGGCCGCCGATTCGGGGAGGTCGTTGTGACAGCTCACGCCGCAGTTGGCGTGCAGGTAGCCGAGCGCCTGGCGCTCCACCTCGTTGCCAGGAATCGTGAGGGCGAGATTGCTCGCGTCCGCGATCACGCCGAGCTCGACCAGCGTCTCGGCCGAGATCCCCTGGGCGCCAGTGCCGAGCATCAGCGCGTCCCAGCCGAGGACGTAATCGGCGCGTCCGACGTGGCACTCCTGGCACTGATCGCGGTTCGGCACCGTGTGGCCGGTGCCGTAGAGATCGTCCACGCCGAAGTCGTTCTGCATCTGGATCGCCTGCTTCTCGTCCTCGGACCACACATAGCTCGTGTAGACCCAGCCGGCGGCCGTCTTGCGCAGGAGGCGAGTCTCCGCGAGCCGCTGCGCGCCGCCCGCGCCCGTCACGCTGAACTCCTTCCAGAACTGCGTCCCCTCGGGGTAGATGAACGCGTCCGGATTGCTCGTGTCCACCTGCTGCCCTTTCGGAATCGACACGAAGCGCCGCTTCTTGGCCCCGTCGCTCCAGAGCTCCACGGCAGGCTTGTACTCGAGCACACCGCATGCGGGCTCGCGCTGATCGAAGTTCCCGTAGAGCCCCGTACAGCGCAGGTCCACCGGCAGCACGCCGTCGAGCGGCGCAGCGCAGTCCACGTCGGTTGGCATCGCGAACTCCGCGCAGCCCGCGCCGCCGGCGCCACCCGCGCCGCCTGCGCCGCTCGTTTGCGCGCCCGATCCGCCGCTGCCCACCGTGGCGCCCGACCCCCCTTCGCCCTCGGGCTGCGCCTGCCCGCCGCCCGAGCTGCACCCCGCCGCGAGCAGCAGCGCGCCGACGAGTGAACCGTTCCTCACGACATGAAAAAGCATGCGCGCAGTCTGCCACAGGAGAGGAGCGCTTGGGAGCGTGGAGTCGCGCCTTCGCCATGCCGCATCGCGCATCGCCCCGCATCGCGCGCTTCATCCGGTCACCGGTCGTCTGCCTTTGCAGGGATGTGAACGTCGATCAATCGACGATCGGGCGGACAGGAGCGCTGGAACCGACAGCGCCCGATGAGGGCAGGGCGCCCTCTGAAACAAGTGAACCTATCGAATGGTCCACTCTTGCTGTACACCGCGCGTCCAGCGCCGGATCGTTCACGGCTTGGACCCCCGGCATGGCCTGTCCGCCGCGCTCTTGCGCCGCTCCGGCGCCATGCTCGCGAGGTCGCTGCGGGCCCGGTGCGGCCTCGGCAGCAGGCGCTGCTGACCGCGTGCTCGTGACGCAGCACCTGGCGCCCGAAGTCCGGCCGAAGCGCGTGGAAATGCCTGGCACGGCGCGTGCGATACGCCGCCGACGACGACGACGCGCGTCGGAGAAGCGACCCGGCACGGAGGGCGCGCTGGGCGGTGCGCCGCCCGGGCCCGCGGTGGTGCGCCGCCCGGGTCGTGACCCCGCCCAGCGCGCCAGAGAACAACCTTTTCACGGAGCCGTTGCATGAGTGGTCTCAGTCTCGTCTTCGATACGCCCCAGCTCGCGCAGGACTACGAGGTGCGCAGCGCCGATCGGCAGTTCCTCCATGGAAAGCGGCTGATCGCCGATCTCGGCGTCCGCCCCGGCGATCACGTGCTCGACGTCGGCAGCGGCACCGGGCTGCTCGCAGAGCACGTGGCGGGCCTCGTCGGGCCGACCGGGAAGGTGCTGGGGATCGACCCGCTGCCGCTGCGCGTGCAGATCGCCCAGCAGAAGGCGAAGGCCAACCTCTCCTTCCAGGTCGGCAACGCCTACGCGCTCGACGGGCTCCCCTCCGGCAGCTTCGACGTCGTGTACCTCAACGCCGTCTTCCACTGGCTCCCCGAGAAGACCGAGCCGCTGCGGCAGATCCACCGCCTGCTCAAGCCGGGGGGCCGGATCGGGCTCACCACGGGCGCGAAGGATCACCCGAACCGCCTGCAGGCCATCAAGCGGGAGGTGCTCTCGCGCGAGCCCTACGCGCGTTATCCGGAGTCCCGGGATGGGACGCCCCACTGGGTTACCGCCGTGGAGCTCGCCGGGCTGCTCGGGGGCGCCGGCTTCACCGTGCAGAAGATCGAGGCCCAGGAGAACGTGCACCATCAGCCGGACGGGCGCGCCGCCATCGCCTTCTCGCAGGCGAGCTCGTTCGGCAACTTCCTCGGCCACCTGCCCGAGTCGGTGCGCAGCCAGGCCATCGAGGACATCCAGCGCGAGCTCGAGGCCTTCCGGACGCCCGAGGGCATCCGGCTCGAGGGGAAGCGCCTCTTCGCCATCGCACACAAACCGGCGTCGCACTGAGCCGACTGGTCGATAGCCGACCACCATACCGCGACGCCATCCCAGCACCCTTTTCGCTTTCTCTGCCACGAGGAGAATTCCGCATGAGCGCACCACAGAACCAGAGCAACAACGTCCTCGAGATCGTCCCCGTCGCTGGCCGGATCGGCGCGGAGGTGCGCGGCGTGCGCCTCAGCGGCGATCTCGACGCCGCCACCGTGAGCGAGATCCGGAAAGCCTGGCTGCGATACAAGGTCATCTTCTTCAGGGGCCAGCACCACCTCGACGACGGCTCGCAGGAGGCGCTCACCACGCTGTTCGGCGCCAAGCCCGTCGCGCACCCGACGGTGCCCGTGGTCAATGGCACCGAAACCATCCATGAGCTCGACTCGCGGGAGGGCGGGCGCGCGAACTCCTGGCACACCGACGTCACGTTCGTGGACGCCTACCCGAGGGCCTCGATCCTCCGGGCGCTCGTGATCCCGGCGTACGGTGGCGATACCGTCTGGGCCAACACGGTCGCCGCGTACCAGGATCTGCCGCCCGCGCTGCGCGCGCTCGCCGACACGCTGTGGGCGGTCCACAGCAACGAGTACGACTACCAGGCGCGGAAGCCGAACTCGTCGGCGGACGACGTGCGGCGCTACCAGGAGGTGTTCACGTCGACCGTGTACGAGACCGAGCACCCCGTCGTGCGCGTCCACCCGGAGACCGGGGAGCGGTCGCTCGTGCTCGGCCACTTCGTCAAGCGGCTGCTCGGCGTCTCGTCCCACGACTCGACGCACCTCTTCCAGGTGCTCCAGGAGCACGTCACGCGCCTCGAGAACACCGTGCGCTGGCGCTGGGCCGCGGGCGACGTGGCGGTCTGGGACAACCGCGCCACGCAGCATTACGCGATCAACGACTACGGCGATCAGGTCCGCGTGGTGCGCCGCGTGACGGTGGACGGGGACGCGCCCGTCAGCATCGACGGCCGGCGCAGCGTCACCCGCAAGAAGGCGCCGCGCGCCGCCGCCGCGAGGAGCGAGAGCGCCGGGGTCGCCGTCGCCACGGCGACCGCGTAGCCGCGTCGAGCCGAGGCGCGTCCGCGGGCGTCAGGGGATCCTTGACGGCCGCGGACGTGTGCGCTTCACCTGCGGCGGAGGAGCACCCCGTGGGTCCAACAAGCAAGCGCGACGACGCTCGAGACGGAGCGCAGAGCACGGCGCACGTCGTGGTGATCATGCTGATCGTGGCCTTCGGCGTGCTCGCGCTGCCGTGGATGGTCCTCCGGAAGCTGGACGCCCGGACGCCGACGGGCGGCGTGGCGGCCTCCGGCGTCCCGGCCGAGGACCTCGCCCAGGGCGGCAAGATCTATTATCGCTCGTGCGCCAACTGTCACCAGGCCAGGGGGGAGGGGAAGCCGGGCCGCTATCCGCCCCTCACCGGCTCGTCATGGCTGCTCGAGGACAAGGAGACGCCGATCCGGATCACGCTGCTCGGCGCCGCCGGTCCGATGGAGGTGAACGGCGCGCTCTACAACGACGTGATGCCCAACCTCGGCGTCACGCTGTCGGACGAGGACGTCGCGCTGGTGCTCACCTACGTCCGGTCGAGCTGGGGGAACAGCGCGCCCGCCATCACGCGGGACGAGGTCGCGAAGGTGCGCGCCTCGCTGGGAGACCGGGTGGAGCCGTGGGCCGGCGGCGCGGCGCTGTCGGCGGCGCGGGAGACGCGCGTCCTGCGCTGAGGCGCGCAGGCGAGCGGGGCTGGCTTCGGCGCCGGCGCTTCCAAGCGGGGCTGGCTGCGGCGCCGGCGCTTCCAGGCGAGAGGGGCGGTCACTCGCGCACGGGCTCCTGCAGATCTACCCCGAAGTGCTCGCGGTAGCCCCGCCGCGCGGCCTCGCGCAGCTCGTCGTCGCCGCGGCGGACCTGCTCGTCGAACGCCTGCGCGTACGTCTCGGGATCGACCTGCCGCGCGCCGAAGCGCAGCTTCCTCCCGGAGAGCGTCTCGAGGACGAGCGTGGCCACCCGGTGCTCGGCGCCGCCGCGGGCCACGACGCCGAAGGGGAACAGGTGCACGAGCGTGAGCTGCGGCGGCGCGTCGCCGGCCGTCATCTCGGCGATGTACGCGGAGAGCTCGCGGCTCACGCGGTCCTGCGCCTCGTCGGAGAAGCCGGCGAGCAGCTCGGTCACCGCGGGCGAGAGGGGCAGGTGAGGGCCGTCGATCTGGTGCTGGAGCTCGTGCCGCTCGGTGCCGGCGAGCACGGCCCGCTCGAGCGTGGAGCCCAGGCGCTCGCGCAGCTTCGCGAGCGCGGCGTCGCAGCGCGCGAGGGCGCCGGCGCGAGCGCCGTCCGCGCCGTCCGCCGCCGCGTGGCACGTCGCGCCCTCCTGATCGAACCGCTCGGCATAGGATCGGACCTCGGAGCCGAGGACGAGCGCGAAGGGATCCTGGTCGCGCGAGAAGCCGAGGTGGACGCGGCGCTCGTCCGTCATCGGCTCCACGAGGAGCGTCGCGAAGCGGTCGCCGCCGACGCGGTAGGCGTGGACCTCCTTGACCCGGTAAGGCGTTGTGTAGAAGCGCCGCGTGGCGCCGTCGGCCGTGACACCGAGATTGACGGCCGCGTCGAGGTAGTACCCGAGCCCGGCGCGTCGCGCCGCGTCGTTGGCCTCGGCGACGAGCCGGCCGAACGCGCGGCCGGAGAGCTCGAGATCGTCCACCTGAGCGGCCAGCGTCGCGAGCGCCGCGGCGACGTCCTTACCGTCGGGCTGCGCCCTGGCGACCGCCAGCATCTCGCGGCTGCGCGCCCTGGTCAGCACCTGCGCCTCCGCGCCCGTGCCCTGCGCGCGTCCGCTGCGCGCGTGCGCGTCGCGGGCGATGCGCGCGCGCTCCCAGCTCGGCAAGAGCTCGCCGTACACCTTGTCCCATTCGGCCGTGGGCGCGCCGAGGCTCCAGTCGACGCCCTTCGGCGCGGGGCGGCCGAGCACGAGCAGCGCGCCGAGCAGCGCGGCGACCGAGGCCGCGGCCGCGCCTGCCGCCACGATCGGCCGGGCCCCGCCCGCGCTGGCCCCGATGCCTGGCTCCAGCTCGGCTTCGGGCACCATCACGCCGAGCGCGAGCACCTCGATCGCGGACGCGAGCACCGCCACGACCGCGGCGAGCAGGAGCGCGAAGAAGGCGACGGTGCCCGCCTCGACGCCCCAGCCGCCCGAGAGGAACGCGCGGTACACGAAGAGCAGCATGAGGCCCGGCATGGCCCACACGGCCGCGATCGCGAGGCCAGGGTGCTCGCGCCGGGGCACGCGGCGCGCGTACGCGAGGCCCAGCAGGGCGATCGCGAGCGGGCCGAGCACGAAGAGCAGGACCATGCCGTAGCCGAGCTGGAAGCGGGCGTCGGGCAGCGTCGCGACGAGCACGGCGGCGCGCGCGATCGTCTGCGCGGGGATCTCGCCGCGCGATGGCCAGAGGTAGAAGACGAGCGCCGCGGCGAGCGACGCGACGAGCAGCGCGCTGCCGCCCCTGCGCGCCCGCGCGTGGAAGCGCAGCACCACGCCCGCCGCGGTGAACGCGAAGACCGCGAGGAACGGGGCCGGCCGCGTCACGAGGCTGTCCGGCAGCGGCAGCATGTCCCACGCGGAGCTCCGGCGGCCGATCCACACGGCGACGTTCACGGCCACGAACGCGGCGAGCACGGCGATGGCGCGCGACGTCGGCCGCTCGACGAGCAGGCCCGCGCGCCGCTCGGTGCGCGCGCCGAGGAAGAGCAGCCACAGGCCGGCGATCGCGGGCGCGAGCGCGGCGACCTGGGCGGCGGGCGCGAGCTCGGGGAGCACGCTCCACACGAAGATCCCGTGGCCGTAAGCGACCTCGTACGGCACCAGGGCCGACAGCGCGAGCGCGAGGCCGCTCCACAGGCAGCGCGCGCGGAGGCGCTCGGCCGACATGCGGTAGAACATCGCGGTCGCGGCGCTCTCCTCGCCGGGAGGAGCGGCGGCGTCCGGCGGCGGGGCGCCGGTGTTCTGCGGCTGCGGCGGGGCGCCGGTGTTCTGCGGCGGGGCGGCGGCTTCCGGCGGCGGGGCGCTGGCTCCGTGCTGCGGAGGGAGGAGGGGCGCGGTCACGGCTCGACCGCCGCGCTCGCGATGCGCGAGATCGACCGCTTCTGCGGGAACACCGGGTCGCGGTACCGCACCTCGAACAGCACGCGCTTCCCGTCGGCGGAGAACCGCGGCACCCGCTCCGTCGCGGAGCCCACCGTCAGCTTCTTGATCTCGCCCGTGGAGAGCGCCAGCACCGCGATGTCCGTGCCGCCCGCGCCCCGCGTCTCGAACGCGACGCGCGCGGCGTCGGGCGAGAACGCGGGCCACGAAGCCCCGCCCGGGGCCGCGTACACCTTCCGGCGCCACGTCGTCGTGTCGATGACCGCGATCCCCGGCTCGTCGCCGTCGACGACGCACACGATCTTCGTCCCGTCGCTCGATGCCGCCGGGTTGCGCAGGTCTTCCCCGGGCTTCGCGCGGAACGGGCGCTCGATCGACAGCGGCTGCTTGCCCACGTCGACCACCGCGAGGTGCGGCGCGTCGCCCTCCGACGCGTCGGGCACGTAGACGAACGCGAGCCTCGTCTGGTCGAGCCACGCGAACCCGCCGAGCGACTCGTTCTCGGTGTGGAGGCCGAACACCTCCTTGCCGCCGTCGGTGTCGAGCACCATCAGATCGGCCTGCGCGTCCGCCTCCGGGCGATCGTAGACCGCCACGAACCTGCCGCCGGGGGCGAGCTTCGGGTCGACGAAGCGGTGCTCCGGATCGACGCGCACGCGCTTGCTCTGCCCGGATCGGTCGACGACCGTGATCGTCTTCGCCCAGCCGAAGAAGTCCTCCACCAGCGCGACCCGGTCGCCGTCGCGCTGCGACGACGGATACGAGTACACGTGATAACCCCTCCACGTCGGCTTGACCGCGCCGGGATCCGTCGTGGGGACGGCCGGCCGATCGAGCGGCCGCCACTCGACCGTCTCCAGCGCTTCGCTGCGGGCGAGGTCCTTGGACCTCACCGAGTGGAACACCGAGACATCGGCCGTCTTGACGAAATAGCCGCCCTCGGCCGTGCCCACGAGCAGGTCCTCCGCCGCCTGGGGCGACAGGAAGGTCACGCGCCCCTGCTCCTCGGCCTCGATCTCCTTGGCGCGGGTGGCGTACGCGCCGGCGGCCCGGTCGAGGTTCGCGGCGCGGTCCTTCACGAACCTGCGCGCCGACGCCAGCCGCTCCAGCAGCTTGATGTCCGATCCCTCCGTGATCTCGCGCACCGAGGGGTGGTCCATGAGCTGCGCGATCACCGCGTCGAGCGCCTGGGAGGCCATGGAGTTCGCGAGCAGCGCCATCGCGCGGTCCTTCTTCGTCGCCCCGGAGTAGCCGCGGATCCGCCGCTCGGTCGACGTGCCCTTGTCGAGGAACGTGAGCGTCACCGGCGCGTCGACCCGGAGCTCGAAGTAACCCTCCTTGATGGGGTGCTCCACGATCTCGGGCGCGAGGCGCGCCTCGATGATGAAGCCGGCGCCGAGCGCCTTCGCGGCCTCCTTCGGGTCCCTGGCGCTCTCGAGCGCCTTCATCACCTTCGGGTCGCCGCCCTTCACGGGATCGAACCCGAGCTCCGCGAGGTGCTCGCCGAGCTCGTCGGCCAGCCTCCCCGCGGGCTGCGACCCTTCCCACCAGTACCCGTCGAGATCGATGGCCACGAGGATGCGCAGCGGATCGGTCGCCGTCATCGAGCGGAAGGCGAGGAGGCCCGCCGCCGCGATCACGAGGCCGAGCACCGCGAAGACCGGCCAGAGCCTGCGCCTCGGCACGAGCGCCTCGAGCGACTCCGGCGGTTCGGCCTCGGGGGCGGGGGGCTGCGCGTCGGTCGGTGTTCGGGGCTCCTCCATGGAAGGGGACGTGCCCTATCCGCGAGAGGGCGTAAAGCTGCGCGCCCCCCATGACCGTCCGACCATACTCTGCCGGCGCGGAGGGCTCGAATTGGGCCTGGATTCGCGGAGGCATGCGTCGTGCAAGCGCGTCAAGCCCTGCTCTTCATCAACGAGGTCCCCGATGAACACCGCACATACCTTCCGACGCACGCTTGCCCATCGCCTCTTCGCCCTGCTCGCGCTCCCCGCTGCGGCGGGCGCGGCCGGCTGCACCAATACCTACAGCAGCTGTCCCGAGGATCCCGAACCCGTGTCCAAGGTGGCCTGCTTCGCATGGCCGCAGGACGATGCGAGCAGCCTCGGAGATGCTGGCGGCGAGGGGGGTGCCGGGGGCGGCGGAGGTGCCGGCGGGAGCGAGCCTGTCGCGTGCCCCTCGCGGTCGGAAGGGCAGGAAATCCTCAATCAGTCCGGCTTCGGATCTCACAGCGTCAAGAGCGATGGAGCCTTGCAGGACGGCCAGTGCTGCTATCAGACGTACTTCATCCCCATGTGCGAGGGGCGCCCGTACCTCGTCGAGGAGGCGGCGCGGACAGCGCCGTTCGTCCGCGCCCGCGGCGGCGCCGGGTGGGGCGCGCCTGAGGCCGTCGCGCCGAGGATCGATCATCTCACCGCCGATCTGCGGGCGGCGCTGGCCGCGGCGTGGACGCGCGACGCGCTCTTCGAGCACGCGTCCGTGGCCTCGTTCGGCCGCTTCGCGCTCGAGCTGCTCGCCGCGGGCGCGCCGGCCGATCTCGTGGAGGAGGCGCACCGCGCGGCGCTCGACGAGGCCCGTCACGCGCGCCTCTGCTTCGCCCTCGCGAGCGCCTATGCGGGCGAGGCGATCGCGCCGGGCGCGTTTCCCTTCGACGGGCGGGTGGAGGTCGAGGCAGATCTCGCGTCGATCGCGGCGCGCGCGGCGAAGGAAGGCTGCATCGGCGAGACCATCGCGGCGGTTGTCGCGGCCGAGGAGCTCGGCGCAGCGGAGGACCCGGCGGTGCGGAGCGCGCTCGCGATCATCGCCGCGGACGAGGCGCGGCACGCGGAGCTCGCGTGGGGCACGGTGGCGTGGGCGATCCGCGCGGGCGGCGAGCGGGTGCGGGCGGCGGTGGAAGAGGTGTTCGCGGGGCTCGGGCGCGCGGAGCTCGAGGGAGGCGACAGCGCAGGAGGTGCGCAGCTCGAGGCGCACGGGCGGTTCGGCGCCGCGGCGCGCAGCCAGGCGGCCGCGCGGGCGATCGAGGAGATCGTGCGGCCGGCCTCGAGGTTGCTCCTGGCAGGGCGCCCGGACGAAGCGGCCCAGAGCGAGATGACGGCCTGAGGGGAAGGGCCCTTCCGGTCGCCTTGGCCACGCGATACGCTCCTTCTCCGCCATGAAGGAAGCGCATCTCGTGACCGGGGCGACCGGGTTTGTCGGCGGTGCGCTCGTCCTGGAGCTGCTGCGGCGGACCGATGACGAGATCGTGGCGCTGGTCCGACCCGGCGACACCGGAGCGGTCGAGAGGTTCCGCCAGTCCATCCACCATGCTGCAACCCTTTACGAAGCGACCGATGTGCTCGCGAAGGTCGACAGGTGCCGTGTCGTCGCCGGTGACGTCGTCGAGCAAGATTGCGGCATCCGCGAGCCGATCGGTGCTCGCGTCGCGCAGGTGTGGCATGCCGCAGCATCGTTGCAATACGAGGATCGTCACGTGGACGTCATCAAGGCGACCAACGTCGAGGGCACCCGCCGCGTCCTCGCCCTCGCGGAGCAGCTCGGGGCGAGGACGTTCAATTACATCAGCACGGCGTACGTCGCAGGGCGAGCGACGGGGGCGATCCCCGAGGTGCAGAGCCGCGGCAACGCGACAAACAACCATTACGAGCAAAGCAAGATCGACGCCGAGACGCTCGTCGCATCCTGGGCGAACGGTCGCGTTCGTATCTTTCGCCCCAGCATCGTTGTGGGGCATAGCCGCACGCTCGGGGCGACCTCGTTTTCGGGCTGTTATGGCTTCTTTCGCCAGCTCGTGCAATTCCGCGGGATGATCGAGCGCACCCAGAGGGGCCTGCTCTCGCGGTCCCCCGTGCGGATGAGGGTCGACCCGGATGGCGACCTGAACCTCGTTCCGGTCGATGCGGTCGTCCAGGAGGCCGTCGCGATTGCCCTGCAGGACGCATGCGATGGTGTGTTTCATCTGACGCATCCATTCCCATGGAAGACCGGCGCGACGGTGCGCGCGATGTTCGAGCTGCTCGGCATGCACGCGCCCATGTTCATCGACCGGCGTGACGACTTCTCCTGGCTCGATCAGCAGCTCGACAAGCGGATGGACTTCTACGGCTCGTACATCATCGGTCACAAGCATTTCGAGCGAACCCGGACGGACGCGGCGCTCCGGGGGTGCGAGCGTTTTGCGTACGCCGAGGTGCCCCTCGTGGCGCTTTGCCAGTGGTACTTTCAGGTCCTCGAAGAGACCCGCAAGAACCTCCCGGTGGCACGCTGACATGAGCTCGCCGGGGCCGCTCTTCATCGTGGGGACGGGGCGTTGTGGGTCGACCATGCTGTCGAACCTCGTGCGCCGGCATCCGGACCTGCTGAGCATCTCGGAGTTCTTCTCGCTGGCCACCGACCTCGGTGGACGGATCTCCCTGTGCTTCCCCGACCCTCCGATCGGCGCGGACGAGCTCTGGCGGATCGTCGCGGGCATCCAGCCCAAGCTGGCGACGATGCGGCGCCACGACGTCATGATGGACGAGGTGCTGTATCGGCCGGCGGCGCTCTCGCGCTTCGGCGGCGTGCCGGGTGTGCCGGCCATCCTGGAGACCGCGCTTCCGCACCTGTGCGACGAGCCGGAGGCGCTGTTCGACGACCTCGAGCGCTTCGTCGCCACCCTGCCGACGGCGGCGGTCGGCCAGCACTATCAGCAGGTGTTCGGGTTCCTCGCTCGCCGCTTCGGCAAGCGAACGTGGGTCGAGCGTTCCGGGGGCTCGCTGCGGCTGGTTCGCCGGCTGATCAAGAGCTTTCCCGACGCTCGCTTCGTGCATCTGGTGCGCGACGGCCGCACCTGCGCGATCTCGATGAGCCGTCACCTGGGGTTTCGTATGGCGTTGATCGCGGTTCAATTGACCGAGATCCTCGGCGTCGACCCGTGGGAATCGAGGGACCGCGCCTATGTGGACGACGTGCCCGAGGAGCTGATGCCGTTCCTGCCCGAGCGCTTCGATCGCGAAGCCTTCCTGCGCTACGAGACGCCGCTGCCGCTGTGCGGTCATTACTGGTCCGGCGAGATCGTGACCGGGCTCGACGAGCTCTCGGGCGTCGCGCCCGGGCGGCTCTTGACGCTTCGTTACGAGGACTTCGGTCGAGCGCCGCGCCCGACCATCGCTCGCCTGATGGAGTTCATCGGCGTCGACGCCGATGACGCCTGGATCGAACGCATGGCGGGCATCGTGCGTCCGGCGCGCTCGCGCTTCAGCGAGCTCGCGCCCGGAGAGCGCCGGGCGTTGATGGACGCGTGTCAGCCTGGCTTCGCCGCGCTTGCGGAGCTGTATTCCGCCGAGGTCGCGGAGGGGGCCCTGGACGAGGCACCCACCTGAGCGAATACGAAGGGAACACCCGGCGAGGTCGTCGGCGCGATCCCCGAACGGCGTGCACCCGAGGGGCGGCCGTGAACCGGAGGCTGGGTCGCGACGTGCCCTGCTGCTACCCTCATCCCATGTCTGACCTGCTCGTCAACATCGATGTTCCTGCGCTCGATCCTGCCATCGCGTTCTACACGCGTGCGTTCGGGTTGCGCGTCGGGCGGCGCTTTGGTGCCTCCGGGGTCGAGCTCCTCGGCGCGGCGGCTCCCATCTACCTCCTTGTGAAGCCGGCCGGCAGCGAGCCTGCCGCCGGCGCGTCCCCGCGCGACTACCGGCGTCACTGGACGCCGGTCCACCTCGATTTCGTGGTCGACGATCTCGATGCCGCCGCGCGCCGCGCGCAGGAGGCAGGCGCCGTCCCCGAAGCCGAGATCGAGGTGGCGGCGTGGGGGCGCATGCTCCGCCTGGCCGATCCATTCGGCCACGGCGTCTGCCTCCTCCAGTTCAGCGGCCGCGGTTACGACGAGATCGCCACGCCCGGCTGAGCACGCGGACGTCGCGCGGGGCAGTCGCCCTCGGCGGCCTCGGCGAGATCACATGTCCTCCCGCCCCCCGCCGGCGCGGGGCCCTGGGGTCTGCTTCCCTCGCAGGTAGCGCTCGAGCAGCTGCACGAGCTCCTCGGCCAGCGCGCCGGAGCGCACGTCGTCGGGCCGCTCGACGATCGCCTGATGCACGACCGCGTGCGCCGCGGTCTGCATCATCCACCACGCGAGCTCCACGTCCGGCGCCGGGCAGCCCCACGCCGCGAGGAGCTGCTTTGCCTCCTCGAGAAGGAAGCCCTCGCTCGCCGCGGAACGGGTCGCCCTGATGCGCGGCATCTGCTCGAGGAACACGCGGTGCAGCTCGGGCTCCACCGCGTGGGCGGCGATGCCGGCCTCCACGATCGTCCGGACCACCCGATCGGGCGACTGCCCTTGATGCGCGGCGAGCACCGCGGCCGCGGCCGCGGCCGCGCGGCCCTGCTCGATGTGCCGGCGGTGGAGCTCGGCCACGAGCGCCTCCTTGCCCGGAAAGAACTGGTACAGCGACGCGACGTTCACCCCGGCCCGCTGGGCCACGCGGTTCGTCGTCAGCCGCGCGTACCCGTCCCGTACCAGAATGTAAGCGGTCGCCTGCAGGATCGCCTCGACCGTCGCGCGCGACCGGTCCTGCGTCGGCTGTTTCCGCGGCGTGACAGCGTCCCGCTTGCGCATGACACCATGCTGGCAGAACGCAAGCTGACGAGGCAAGCGACAGCTTCCAAGATGGCGTGACTTCACCTGACAGGAGACAGCCAATGAATCCGTCGCTGAGCACGCATGTCCTCATCGCGGGGGCGGGGCCCACCGGCCTGACCCTCGCGTGCGATCTGGCCCGCCGCGGCGTTGTGTGCCGGATCGTCGACAAGGCGCCTGCCCATTTCGCCGGCTCTCGCGGAAAGGGCGTGCAGCCGCGCACCCTCGAGGTCCTCGACGATCTCGGGGTGGTCGACGCGGCGATGGCCGCCGGAGCCCCTTACCCGCTGATCCGCGCCTACGACGGCGCCGCGGTGCTCGGCGACTGGGCCATGTTCGAGCGCCGCGCGCCGGCGCCGGACGTGCCTTATCCGAACATCCTGCTCCTCGGGCAATGGCAGACGGAGGAGATCCTGCGCGCCCGGCTCGCGGAGCACGGCGTCCGTGTCGAGCTCGCGACCGAGCTGACCGGCTTCGAGCAGGACGGCGACGGCGTGACGGCCATGCTGGTCCGGGCGGGCGAGACGGAGCGGGTCCGCGCCGGCTACCTCGTCGGCGCGGACGGGGGTCGCAGCTTCGTGCGACGCGCGCTCGGCGTCGGCTTTCAGGGGGAGACGCTGGAGGCGGACCGGGCGCTCGTGGGCGACGTCCGCGCCGACGGGCTGGACCGCGAGCGCTGGCACGCGTGGCCGAAAGCGCTCGGCGGCCCGGTCGCGCTGTGCCCGCTGCCCGGCACGGAGCGCTTCCAGATCCTGATACCGATCCATGGCGACGAGGCGCCCGAGCTGACGGTGGAGGCCGTCCAGAGGCTGTTCCACGAGCGGACCGGCCGCACGGATGTCCGGCTGCACGACGCGAGCTGGCTGTCGTTCTACCGGCCCAGCGTGCGGATGGTGGACCGGTACCGGGTCGGCCGGGTGTTCCTGGCCGGCGACGCCGCGCACGTGCACCCCGCGGCCGGCGGGCAGGGCCTGAACACCGGCATCCAGGACGCCTACAACCTCGGCTGGAAGCTCGGCCAGGTGCTGGCGGGAGCGCCCGCGGCGCTGCTCGACACCTACGAAGAGGAGCGGCTTCCCGTCGCCGCGGCGATGCTCGGCCTCACCTCGAGGCTGCATCGCCGGACCGCGGAGGGAAGCCCGGGCGAGGTGCGGCGCGGCCCGGAGACACAGCAGCTCGACATCAGCTACCGCGGGAGCTCGCTGGCCCGCGACGCGGCCAGCGACGATCACGGCGCGCCGGCGCGCGTCCTCGCCGGGGACCGAGCGCCCGATGCGCCCTGTCATGACGCCGAGGGCGCGCCCGTCCGCCTGTTCGATGTGTTCCGTGGTCCGCACTTCACGCTGCTCGCCTTCGGCGCGGCCCACGGGGACATGGTCGCTCGGGTGAACGCCCGGTACGGCCCCGCCGTGCACGCGCGCGCCGTGGTGCAGCCGGGGGAGCCAGCCAGCCGGCGCGCCCTCGTCGATACGGACAGGCACGCGCGCGCTGGCTATGGCGTCGACGGCGATGCGCTCGTGCTGGTCCGCCCGGACGGCTACATCGGATGGCGCGCTTCCCCGGGCACGCTCGAGCAACTCGAAGACTTCCTTCGCCCGCTGGTCGGGTGATCGCAAGGGCTTTGCTACGGCTGTGCTTGGCGGTACGCTGAATCCGATCGAGCTACCGCGCAGGCCACGCGACGCCTCTCGAGGTGACGTCCCCTGACGCGCCCGCGGGTTCCGCCCGCGCAGGAACGAACAGAGTCCCCGCACGCGCGCGCCCGCGAGATCCGCTCACGCGCCCGCGCGACCCCAGAGAAAGGCAGCGAAGGAGAACATGAACACCCGCTCGTTTGAACAAGTCCTTTTGGCCCTGACAATGACGCTCTCGGCCGGTTGCGCGGCAGAGGCGCTCAGCGAAGAGGAGCAGAGCGAGGTCGTCGGCGAGGCGGAGGAGGCGATATCGCTCTTCTCCTTCAGCCGGAGCGCGACCAACAACGCCACCGTGAACACGGCCAATTTCAACCTCAATATCAACCCAAACAGGCGCGTGATGATCGGCACGACCGGCATCGTCGGCGCCAGCTCCTCGGGCGACACGTTCCTCCGCCTCTTCGACCTGAGCTCCGGGTCGCCCGTGCAGGTGGCCTCGGCGAACGACGGCCCCTCGGGGTCGATCTCGGCGCAGATCCGCTATACGACGTCGTCGACGGGCTGGCCCTTCCAGATCCGGGCCGGCTGTGACGGTTTCTCCTCGTGCAGCGGCACGGTCGCGATCGCGCACGGCAAAGGCACCTTCTCGTACTCGAGGAGCAGCACGAACTACGCCACGACCAACTATGTCGACCAGGCGTACTTCTTCAACGCCGGAGAGACGATCTCCTTCGGCACCTGCGCGGCGGTGCTCTACGGGGCAAGCCGCTCGGGCATGTCGTATATCCGCCTCTTCGATCGCAACGGCGTCCAGGTCGCCGTGGACTCCGCCGAGACGATCGGCTGCTCCGAGATGCCGAAGACGACCCACGTCGCGGCGCTCTCGGACTACTACACCTTCCGCGCCGGCTGCGTCGGCAACGCCTCGTGCACCGCGACGGTGGCCGTCTACGCCGAGTGAGGCTCGACCAGCTCGCGGCGAGCAGCTTCCCTGTCAGAGCCAGCCACCGCTCGAGGCTACTTGCCTGCTTGCCGCTCGGCCCGCCCCCATAGCCGGAATTCCCGGACTCATGGAGAGACGGTGATTGTCCGGTATTCTCGCGTCGATGAAGTCTGCGCCACCGCGCGGATCAAAACCCGCGCTGGCGGCATGGCGTGACGCCTGAGGCGCTGTAAGGTCTGCCCCGCCGTACAGCAAAGGAAGCACCTCGAAGGATGAACCGCCCGTCCGTCTCCGCCGAGCCCCCCCCTGGAGCAGACCTCTCCACCGCCGGCGGGCGCGCGCATGGCTACCCGCGGCCGCAGCTCCGGCGCGCCGGGTGGGAATCACTCAACGGTACGTGGAGCTTCGCGCTCGATCCCGAGGCGCGCTTCCGGGAGCCGGCCGACGTCGGCTGGGAGGGCTTCATCGAGGTCCCCTTCGCGCCGGAGACCCCACGGAGCGGCGTGGGCGCGCGCGGCCTCTTCCGCGCCGTCTGGTACCGGCGCACCATCGCGGTGCCGGAGCTCCGCGGTGGAGAGCGGCTGATGCTGCACTTCGGAGCCGTCGACTACGACGCGACGGTCTGGGTCGCGGGGAGCCGCGCGGCGCATCATACCGGCGGCTACACCCCCTTCAGCGTCGACATCACCGACCTCGTCGGTTCGGCGCGCGCCGTCGAGATCGTCGTGCGCGCAGAGGACGATCCGCTCGACCTCGCCAAGCCGCGCGGCAAGCAGGATTGGCAGCTCGAACCGCACTCCATCTGGTACCCGCGCACGACCGGCATCTGGCAGACGGTGTGGATGGAGCGCGTGCCCGCGAGCTCGATCGCGGCGCTCCGCTGGCAGTCGAGCCTCGACCGATGGGAGCTCGATTTCTATGCCAGGATCGGCGGCGAGCGCCGGGACGGACTGCGGCTGCGCCTGCGCCTCACCGCGAACGGCGCGCTGCTCGCCGAGGACAGCTACGCCGTGGTGCTCGGCGAGGTCCACCGCCGGATCGCGCTCTCCGATCCGGGCATCGACGACTCGCGCAACCAGCTGCTCTGGAGCCCCGAGTCACCCACGCTCATCGACGCCGAGATCGAGCTCGTCACCCGCGACGGCGAGACGATCGATCGCGTGCACAGCTACACAGCGCTCCGGTCCATCGCGGTGCAGGGCGACCGCGTGGTGCTCAACGGGCGGCCCATCGTGCTCCGGATGGTGCTCGATCAGGGCTACTGGCCCGAGACCGGGATGACCGCGCCCGACGACGACGCGCTCCGGCGCGACATCGAGCTCACGCGCGCCATGGGGTTCAACGGCGCACGCAAGCACCAGAAGATCGAGGATCCGCGCTATCTCTACTGGGCCGATCGGCTGGGCTTGCTCGTGTGGGAGGAGATGCCGAGCGCTTACCGCTTCACGCCCCTCTCGATCGAGCGCCTCACGCGCGAGTGGACGGAGGCGATCAACCGCGATTTCAGCCATCCGTGCGTCATCGCCTGGGTGCCCTTCAACGAGTCCTGGGGCGTGCCCAACCTGCCGGACAGCGCGCGCGAGCGGCACGGGGTCAAGGCGCTCTATCACCTCACCAAGACGCTCGACCCGACGCGCCCGGTGATCGGCAACGACGGCTGGGAGGCCGTGGCCACCGACATCATCGGTATTCATGACTACGATCCTGATCCGGCCCGGATCGCCCAGCGCTACGACGGCGGCGAGTGTCGCCCGCGGCTCTTCCGGCGCGAGCGCCCCGGGGGCCGCGTGCTCGTGCTCGACGGCCACTCGCGCAAGCTGGAGCACCCGATCGTGCTCTCGGAGATGGGCGGTATCGCGCTCCGCCGCCCCGGCACGTGGGGATACACCTCCGCCGATAACCCCGCGGCGCTGGAGCGGGCGTACGAGCGCCTCCTCGCCGTGGTGCGCGCGACACCGCTGCTCGCGGGCTTCTGCTACACGCAGCTCACCGATACCTACCAGGAGGCCAACGGGCTTCTCTACGCCGATCGGACGCCGAAATTCCTGATCGACGCCATCGCCGCCGCCACGCGCGGCCGGGTCGTCGGGCAGGTGCACCCCGACCCGATGGAGCTCGCGGAGTGCGCCGGCCCGCGCCAGGAAGGCATCATCATGGACGAGGTGATCGCCGGGGAGGAGTGATGTTCAAACGGAGCCTCGCCAAACCGGGCGGCTGAGAGGCGGCCGAGCTCCGCGATGGACGTGGCCCTCAGGTACGTTCCTTGTATTGCCCCTCCCCGGCGGCACGCTCGTGCACATCAGCCGCGCCGCGGCCGCCACCGAGGAGGACAAGCATGAGCCCGAAACGGCGGCCGGACGTCGTCTGCTTCTCGCACCTGCGCTGGAGCTTCGTCTTCCAGCGCCCGCAGCACCTCCTCTCGCGCTGCGCGCGCACGCGACGCGTGTTCTTCTTCGAGGAGCCGATGTGGAGCGACGGGCCGCCGCGGATCGAGGCCGCGCCCGTCGATCGCCACGGCGTGCGCGTCGTCACGCCGCACCTGCCAAAAGGCCTCGACGACGCGCGGATCCACGCGCTACAGCGCGATCTCGTCGACGACATGCTCGATCGCTTCGGCATCGACGATCACGTGCTCTGGTACTACACGCCGATGGCGCTCCTGTTCTCGCGGCACCTCGCGGCCAGCGCGGTCGTGTACGACTGCATGGACGAGCTCTCCGCGTTCGCCGGGGCGCCGCCCGCGCTCAAGCATCACGAGGCCGAGCTGCTCCGCCGCGCCGACGTGGTCTTCACGGGAGGGCGCAGCCTCTACGAGTCCAAGAGGGCGCTGCACGCGAACGTGCACCTGCTCCCGAGCAGCGTCGACATCGCCCACTTCTCGGCGGCGCGCCGGCCGCTCGCGCCACCCGCCGATCAGGCCACGATCCCGGGCCCGCGGCTCGGTTACTTCGGCGTCATCGACGAGCGCATGGATCTCGATCTCATCGCCGGCGTGGCCGCCGCCCGGCCTGGGTGGCACCTCGTCTTCGTCGGTCCGGTCGTGAAGATCGAGCCGGCGAGCCTGCCGCGCGCGCCCAACATTCACTATCTCGGCAAGAAGACCTACGAGGAGCTGCCCGCCTACCTCGCGGGCTGGGACGTGGCGCTCCTTCCGTTCGCGCGCAACGAGGCCACGCGCTTCATCAGCCCCACCAAGACGCCGGAGTACCTCGCGGGCGGCAAGCCCGTCGTCTCCACGTCGATCCGCGATGTCGTCCGGCCCTACGGCGAGCTCGGCCTCGCGCGCATCGCCGACACCGCGGGCGATTTCGTGGCCGCCGTCGAGGCGTACCTCGCCGACGACCACGCCGCGCGGCTCTCGCGGGCCGACGCGCTGCTCGCGCAGGGATCGTGGGACGCCACATGGTCGAAGATCGAGAAGCTGCTCGACGGTGTGCTGATGGTGGGCCGGCGCCCGGCGGCGCGGCAGGGCGCCGATGTTTGACTATCTCATCGTCGGCGCCGGCTTCGCGGGCTGCGTGCTCGCCGAGCGGCTCGCGCGCGGCTCGGGCAAGAAGGTGGTGCTCTGCGATGTCCGCCCGCACATCGGCGGCAACGCCTATGATCACCACGACGCCGCCGGCGTCCTCGTGCACAGGTACGGCCCCCACGTCTTCCACACCAACTCGCGGGAGGTCTTCGAGTACCTCTCGCAGTTCACCGAGTGGCGCCCGTACCAGCACCGCGTGCGCGCCTGGGTGGACGGGCAGCTCGTCCCCATCCCCATCAACCTCGACACCATCAACCAGCTCTACGGCCTGCGCCTGAGCGCGCCCGAGGTGGAGGCGTTCCTCGCGTCCCGGGCCGTGCGACGCGAGCAGATCCGCACCAGCGAGGACGTGATCGTCAGCAAGGTCGGCGTCGAGCTCTACGAGAAGTTCTTCAAGCACTACACCCGGAAGCAGTGGGGACTCGACCCGTCCGAGCTCGACGCCGCGGTGACCGCGCGGGTGCCGGTGCGGAGCAACCGCGACGATCGGTACTTCACCGACACCTACCAGGCCATGCCGCTCCACGGCTTCACGCGCATGTTCGAGCGGATGGTCGATCACCCGAACATCAAGATCCTGCTCAACGCCCCGTTTCGCGAGATGCAGAGCGTGATCCCTCATCGCGAGGTGATCTTCACCGGCCCCGTCGACGCCTTCTTCGACTATCGCTTCGGAAGGCTGCCGTATCGATCCCTGGAGTTCCACTTCGAGACCAAGGATCAAGAGAGGTTCCAGGACGCGCCGGTCATCAATTATCCGAACGAGAACCCCTATACCCGGGTCACCGAGTTCAAGCACCTCACGGGCCAGGTGCACCCGAAGACGACCATCGTCTACGAGATCCCGAAGGGCGAGGGCGATCCGTATTACCCCGTGCCGCGGCCGGAGAACGCGGCCCTCTACCGCAGGTACGAGGAGCTCGCCAGGGAGACGCCCGGCGTCCACTTCGCCGGGCGGCTCGGGACCTATCGCTACTACAACATGGACCAGGTGGTGGCGCAGGCGCTCACCCTCTACGCCAAGCTGGCCGGCGTGCCCAACCGACAGCTCGCCGCGGCCAAGGCGGCTTGACCATGGCGGAAGAGGCGAGGGCGCCCCTCGAGATCTGGGGCGGGGTGGAGTGCACGGTCAACCGCGTCGGCGACGTGGTTCACCACCAGCTCGAGCGGAGCGGGCACGCGCGCCGCCTCGAGGATCTCGATCGCTTTGCCGCGCTCGGGATCCAGGCGCTGCGCATGCCCGTGCTCTGGGAGCGGACGGCCCCCGAGCGGCCGGAGCGCCTGGACTTCGGCTGGGCCGACGCGCGGATCGAGCGGCTCCGGGCGCTCGAGGTGCGGCCCATTGTCGGGCTCGTCCACCACGGCAGCGGCCCGCGTTACACGAGCCTCGTCGATCCGGGCTTCGCGGAGGGGCTCGCCCGCTTCGCCCGCGCGGCGGCCGAGCGTTATCCGTGGGTCACCGACTGGACGCCGGTGAACGAGCCGCTCACGACGGCCCGCTTCTCGGGCCTCTACGGGCACTGGTACCCGCACGGCCGCGATCCGCGCACGTTCGTGCGCGCGTTGCTCACCGAGTGCCGCGCGATCGCGCTCGCCATGCGCGCCATCCGGGAGGTGATCCCCCGGGCGCGCCTGATCCAGACCGAGGATGTCGGCAAGACGATGAGCACGCCGCTGCTCGCGTACCAGGCCGAGCACGAGAATCACCGGCGCTGGCTCAGCTTCGATCTGCTCACGGGGCGCGTGGACGGTGATCACCCGCTGTTTCCGCTGCTCCTCGGGTGGGGCGCCTCGCCCGCCGAGCTCGCGTGGTTCGTCGAGGATCCCTGTCCGCCGGACATCCTCGGCATCAACTACTACATCACGAGCGAGCGCTTCCTCGACGAGCGGCTGGCCTCTTACCCCGCCTGGTCGCACGGCGGAAACGGCGAGCACGCGTATGCCGACGTCGAGGCCGTGCGTGCGGTCGCCGGAGGCATCGACGGGCACCGCGCGCGGCTCCAAGAGGTCTGGGATCGCTACCGCCGGCCCGTGGCGATCAGCGAGGTGCACCTCGGCGGGCCGCGCGAGGAGCAGCTTCGCTGGCTGGTCGAGGCGTTCCGCGCCGCAGAGGCGGCGCGCGCAGCGGGCGCGGACGTGCGCGCGGTCACCGCGTGGTCGCTGCTCGGCTGCTTCGACTGGAGCTGCCTCGTCACCGAGGAGCGCGGGCACTACGAGCCGGGCGTGTTCGATGTGCGCGGCCCCGAGCCGCGGCCCACGGCGCTCGCTCGGCTGGTCTCCGCGCTCGCGCGCGGCGATCGCTTCGAGCATCCCGTGCTCGCCTCGCCGGGCTGGTGGCGGCGCCCCGAGCGGCTGACGTACGGTCCGGCCGCGGCCGTCGCGCCCGCGCCCGAGGCGGCCGCCGCCGGCCCGCCCATCCTGATCACCGGCGCGAAGGGGACGCTCGGCCGCGCGTTCGCGCGCCTGTGCGCGCTGCGCGGCCTGCCCCATCGCACGATCGGGCGCGACGAGATGGACATCGCCGATCCCGCGTCGGTCGAGCGCGCCCTCGACCGGTTCGCCCCCTGGGCGGTCGTCAACACGGCGGGGTTCGTGCGCGTCGACGAGGCCGAGCGCGAGCCGCACCGCTGCGAGCGCGAGAACGCGCTGGGGCCCGCCGTGCTCGCGATCGCGTGTCGCCGGCGGGACGCACGGCTCGTGACCTTCTCGGCCGATCTGGTCTTCGACGGCGCGCAGCGCTCGCCGTACGTGGAGACCGATCCCGCGCGGCCGCTCAACGTCTACGGCCGCAGCAAGGCGACGGCGGAGTGGAACGTCCTGGCGATCCTCCCGGAGGCGCTGGTGGTGCGCACCGCCGCGTTCTTCTGTCCCTGGGACGAAGCGAACTTCGTCGGCGCCGCGCTGCGCGCCCTCGGCGAGGGCCGGAGCTTCCACGCGGCCGACGACGTGATCGTCTCGCCGACCTACGTCCCGGATCTCGTGCACACGACCCTCGATCTGCTGATCGACGGCGAGCGCGGCATCTGGCACCTCGCCAACCGGGACGCCACGAGCTGGGCGGAGCTCGCCTCGCGCAGCGCGGCGCTCGCGCGCGTCCCCGCGACGCGGCTCGTGCGCTGCCCGAGCCGCGCGCTCGGCCTGGCCGCGCCGCGCCCGCGGTACAGCGCGCTCGGGAGCGGCCGCGGGCTCTTGTTGCCGTCGCTCGACGACGCGCTCGCGCGCTACGTCGCGGAGCGTGAGCCCCGGCCACAAAGTTAGGAGGTTTCATGCGCGTCCTGGTCACCGGCGTAGCCGGCCACATTGGCAGCGTGATCACGGAAGAGATCGTCGCGCGCGGTCACGACGTCGCGGATCTGGCCGAGATCATCGGCTCGGCGTTCAGCTGGGGGCTCGCCCGGCGACGCGAAGGCGGCGCTCGCCCGGCAGCTTGATCTCGCCCACGCCGCGGTTCACGAGCAGCGGCGCCGAGGAGGCGGAAGCGTGGCCGCGATCGCGTTCGAGCATGTGTACAAGCGCTACCAGGGGGGCGCGCCCATCGTGGAGGACCTGTCGCTGCGCGTCGAGGACGGCGAGCTCCTCGTGCTCGTCGGGCCTTCCGGGTGCGGCAAGTCGACGACGCTCCGGATGATCGCGGGCCTCGAGGACGTCGACGGCGGGACGCTCTCCATCGGCGGCCGCGTGGTCAACGACGTGCCCCCGAAGCAGCGCGACGTCGCCATGGTCTTCCAGAGCTACGCGCTCTACCCGCACATGACGTGCTTCGAGAACATGGCGTTCTCGCTCGCGCTCCGCCGCGTGCCGCGCGACGAGGTGAAGCGCCGCGTGGAGGCCACGGCGCGCGCGCTGGCGATCGATCACCTCCTCGATCGCAAGCCGCGGGCGCTCTCGGGCGGCCAGCAGCAGCGCGTCGCCATCGGGCGCGCCATCGTGCGCGAGCCGGGCGTGCTGCTCATGGACGAGCCGCTCTCGAACCTCGACGCCGCGCTGCGCAGCTCGATGCGCGCCGAGCTCCGTCGCCTGCATCGTCGCCTCGGGACGACGTTCGTGTACGTGACCCACGATCAGACGGAGGCGCTCACCCTCGGGGAGCGGATCGCCGTCCTCCACGGAGGCGCGCTCCTCCAGCACGACAGCCCGCAGCAGCTCTACGACCGGCCGGCCAACGTCTTCGTCGCGACGTTCATCGGCGCACCCCCGATGAACCTGATCCCCGCCGAGCTCCGCCTCGACGGCCCGACCTCGGTGCTCTCGGCGCCGAGCGTGCGGCTCGCGCTGCCGAGGACACCGGAGCACCGCGAGGGCCGGGTGATCGCCGGGGTCCGGCCCGAGCACCTCGGCCCGGCGCCCGCCGGCGCCTCGCTCGGCGTGCAGGGCGACGTCGAGATGGTCGAAGCGATGGGGTTCGAGTCGTACGTCCACCTGCGCGTCGGCGAGGCCGCGATCGTGTGCCGCTGGTTGGATCGCGGCACGACGCCGGCCGTCGGCGCGCGCGTGGCGCTGGCCGCCGCGCCGGAGCACGTCCACCTGTTCGATCCGCGCACCGAGGAGCGGGTCTGAGATGGCCCGTCGCGCGCTCCGGCTCGTGGTCTTGTGCGCGTCCATCTCGCCCGCCGGATGCGCCTCGAAGGCCGATCCCCCCTCGCACGTCGCGCGCACGACCATCACCTTCGTCGGCTGGGGGATGCCGGAGGAGCGGGCCATCATGCGGTCGGCGCTCGCCGCCTTCGAGCGGATCCACCCGGAGATCCACGTCGAGTACACGCAGGTGCCCGGCGTCGGCTACGACTACCTCAACAAGCTCCGGCTGATGATCGTGGCGAAGCGCGCGCCCGACGTCTTCTACGTGCCCGACGGCGCGTTCGGCGAGATGGTCAGTCAGGGCGTCCTGCGCGACATCGACGGTCTCGTGCAGGAGAGTCGGACCCTCGACCTCGCCGACATCTGGCCGACCGCCCTGGACCGCTATCGCTGGAATGGCCGCGTCCTCCACGAGGGCAGCCTCTACGCGCTGCCGAAGGACATCGGCCCCACGGTGCTCTACTACAACAAGGACGTGCTGCGCCGCCGCGGCGTGCCCGCGCCGGATCCCGAGGTGCCGATGACCTGGGACCAGGCGATCGCCGCCTTTCGCGCGCTCACGTACCGCGAAGGGTATGTCCAGCACTGGGGGATCACCGGATATCCCTATGAAGCCGCGGTGTGGTCGGCGGGCGGCGAGATCGTGGACGCGGTGCAGCGCCGGTGGCTCATGGACTCCGACGTGTCGATGGACGCGGTGCAGTGGTGCGCGGATCTGGCCCTCCGCCATCAGGTGGCGCCCAACCTCGCCCGCAGCGGCGGCGCCGGGCAGAGCGAGCTCTTCGAGGCCGGGCTCGTCGCCATGCACATCGACGGTCGCTGGATGGTCCCGCGGTACCGCCGGATGCGCTTCGACTGGGATGTCGCGCCCGTGCCGGTGCCGAAGCCGGGCATGACCTCGGTGAGCTGGTCGGGCTCCGTGGGGCTCGCCGTCAGCGCCGCGAGCCGGCGCATCGCCGAGGCGTTCACGTTGATCGAGTACCTGGCCGGCCCCGAGGGGCAAAGCGAGCTGGCCCGATCCGGGCTCCAGGTGCCCAATCAGCGATCGGTCGCCGCGACCGCCGCCTTCCTCCAGCCCGGGCAGCGGCCGGCCCACGCCGAGGTCTTCCTGCGCGCCGCCGAGACGAGCCGCCCGAGCCCCGAGACCGAGATGCCCAACGCCTTCTGGCACGAGGTCTTCTCGAGCTTCATCCCCCAGGTCTGGCGCGGCGAACTGCGCGCGCGCGAGCTGCTCCCGGCCCTCGCGCCGCTCGTCGAGCAAACCATGCGGGAGAACAACCCCGGACCGGAGGCAGCGCGTTGAAGAAGCAGATACCGCGCGCCCGCGCCGACGCGCGCTGGGGTTGTGCGTTCGTGGCGATCCCCGTGCTCGGCTTCGTCGTGTTCGCGCTTGGCCCGATGCTGGCGTCGCTCTATCTGAGCTTCACCCGCTTCGAGGTGCTCACGCCGCCGCAGTGGGTCGGCCTCGACAACTACGCTCGCCTCTTCGCCCGGGATTTCTTCATCTGGCGGACGCTCGCCAACACGGCCTTTTACCTCCTCGGCGTCCCGATCGGCATCACCATCTCCCTCTTGCTCGCGCTCCTGTTGAACCAGAAGCTCAGGCTCGAGGGGTTCTTCCGCACCGTCTATTTCATCCCCTCCGTGTGCTCGATCGTGGCCGCGGCGCTGCTCTGGAAGTGGATCTACAACGCCGATTACGGGCTCATCAACACGTACCTCCGCGCCCTCGGCGTCGCCGACCCGCCCGCGTGGCTCTCGAGCCCGCACCTCGTCAAGCCCGCGCTCGTCGTGATGGGGATCTGGAGCGGGCTCGGCTACAACATGGTCCTCTTCCTGGCCGCGCTCCAGGGCGTGCCGCGATCGCTGCTCGAGGCGGCGGAGCTCGACGGGGCGAACGCCTGGCAGCGCTTCCGGCACGTGACCCTGCCGGCCATCAGCCCGATGACGTTCTTCATCGCCGTCACCAGCGTCATCGGCGGGCTGCAGAGCTTCGATCAGGTCTACGTGATGACGCGCGGCGGCCCGGAGTTCCGCTCGGCGACGTTCATGCTCTATCTCTATCTCACCGGCTTTCAGTACTTCCAGATGGGTTATGCGTCGGCGATGGCCTGGGTGCTCGGCGCGCTCGTGATGATCGTGACCGTGCTCCAGTTCCGCCTCGCCCGGCGCTGGGTGCACGATGAGTAGCGGCCGGAGGTCCCGAGGGCGCCGCGCGCTCCGGCTCCTCTCCTATGCGGTCCTCGCGCTGGTGGCCGTCTTCGTGCTCGCGCCCTTCGCGTTCATGATCAGCACCAGCGTGAAGCCGGCGGACGAGATCTACGCGGTCCCGATCCGCTGGATCCCGGCGCGCCCGACGCTCGCCAACTACCGGCAGGCCTTCGCCGAGATCGACATCCTCCGCGGCACCTGGAACACGCTCCTCATCGCCGTCCCCTCCACCCTCGGCGGCCTCCTCACCGCCTCGTTCGCCGGCTACGCCTTCGCGAAGCTCCGTTTTCCGGGGCGCGACGCGATCTTCGCCGCGCTCCTGTCGACGATGATGCTGCCGAGCGTGGTCACGTTGATCCCGCAGTTCGTTGGCTTCGCCCGGATCGGCTGGATCGACACCTACTATCCGCTCATCGTGCCGGGCGCGACGGGCAGCGCGGTCGCGATCTTCCTGATGCGGCAGTACTTCGCGAGCATTCCGGACGAGCTCATCGAGGCCGCGACGCTGGATGGCGCGAACCCTTTCCAGACGTTCACGCGGGTGGTCTTCCCCCTCGCCGGGCCGGCCATCGCCACGCTCGCGGTCCTCGGGCTCAAGGCCGCCTGGAACGACTACTTCGGGCCGCTCGTCTACATCACCTCTCCGCAGAAGATGAACATCCAGCAGATGATCGCCGGCACCCAGAACGCCTACGGCGGCGAGCCGGCCGTGCTCATGGCGGGCGCCTCCCTCGCGATGTTGCCGCTCGTGGTGCTCTTCCTGTTCGCGCAGCGGTATTTCGTGGAGGGGCTCGCGCGGACCGGGCTCAAGCGCTGATTCGTCGTCACGGCGCAAGGCTTGTTCGAGCTCCTGCGCGTCGCGCAATCGCGCTGGCAAGCTGCGCAGCAGCGCTAGTACAGCGTTCCCCAAGTTCGTCCCTGGATCCGAGGTGAGCCAGCCGAGCCCATCGGGGTCGTGCGCGGCCAGAGCGTGGCGAGCACGCGCAGCGCATTGAGTTCTGCGAGGCGAGGTTGCCGGGTCACCTGCGACCGCATGCGTTTTTGAAGCCCTCGGCTCGGGGCAGGTCCCACGCGCGTAGGTGCCCCGAGCTCGCGCAAAAACCGTCCTGCTGCCCGCGCCGCTGCGCCAGAAGCTGCAGCAGACGGCGCGTTCGCCCAAGACCTCGCAGCGCGAAGCGCAGCGTGCCCGGATCGCGCTCCTGGCCGACGAGGGATGGAGCAACGAGCAGATCCAGCGTGCCGTAGGCTGCGACATCAAGACGGTGCGCAAGTGGCGCAACCGGGTCGCAGCGATCGCGGACGAGGCGGTGCTGCAGGACAAGCCGCGCACGGGCCGACCGCCGCGCGTGGCGACCGCGGTGCACTACGAGCTCATCAAGCTGGCCTGCTGCCGCCCCGATGAGCACAAGGTCCCGTTCGAGCAGGTCTGGACCCTGGACCAGCTGGCCAAGGCCCTGAAGCTCGAGACCAAGGTGGAGCTGAGCCGCACCGAGGTCTGGCGCGTGCTGCAGGGAGCCAGCCTCCGACCGCATCGGGTCCGGCTGTGGCTGCACAGCCCGGACCCGGACTTCCGGTCCAAGGTCGAGGTGATCTGCAAGCTGTACCTGGAGCCTCCCGCAGGCGCGACCGTGCTGTGCGTCGATGAGAAGACCGGCATGCAGGCGCTGGAGCATCGGTTCCCCATGCAGCCGTGCCGCAGCCGAAAAGCCGCACGCCGGGAGTTCGAGTACCAACGCCACGGCACGCTCACGCTGATCGGCGCCTTCAACGTCAAGACGGGCGAGGTGGTGTCGCGCTGTGGACCGACACGCACCGCCGCCGATCTGCTCGCGTTCATGGACGAGGTGGCGAAGCGCTACCCCACGGGCGAGGTCTACATCATCTGGGACAACCTCAACATCCACCACGGCGCCAGGTGGAACGAGTTCAATGCGCGGCACGGCGAGCGCTTCCACTTCGTCTACACGCCCATCCACGCGTCGTGGGTCAATCAGATCGAGCTGTGGTTCAGCATCCTGAGCCGTCGGGTTCTCAAGCACGCCTCCTTCGCCTCCGCCGAGGAGCTGAGCCGGTGCGTGCTCGGCTTCGTGCGCCACTGGAACGCGCACCAAGCCCGGCCCTTCCGCTGGAAGTTCCGCGGCCAGTGGAGGGCGACCTTGCCATCGTACGCAGCCTGAGCTTCCGTGCGGGCCGATGTCCAAGCCGCACGCCGCCCCGGAGCACGCCGCCGCGGTCCGCTCCTACCTCGAAGCGCACGGACTGCCCCACCTGAGGGCCCGGAAGTACGGGCAGCTGGTGATCATCGAGTCGGGTCCTGAAACCGACCCAATCGCGCACGCCAGACTGCGCCGTGACACCGTCCACCTCTGGACGCTCGAGATCGCAACCCACACCGGCAAGTGGGAGAAGACCGGCTTCCGCGGCCTGTGGCAGGACTTGCTCAAGTTGATGATGACCGACTTCCCCTGGACGCTCGCGCCTATCGAGTAGCTGGCCCGGCGCTGACGTTGCGCCGCTGGCGTTGCATCGACGGCCAGCGACGAACTCGCCTTGTTCGTAAGCCCGGCCGGCTCAGCTCGTAGCGGGGCTGGCACATCGCCGATCCAGGGACGAACTTGGGGAACGCTGTACTAGGAGCGGGCCGCCGCGACCTTCGAGAAGCCGGCAGTCGAGGCCGCCCTGCACCGGCAAACGCTCCTCCGCTTCTTCGATCGCTGCGTCAAGAAGAGCCCCAGGGCCAGAAGCGGCTCATGGCGATCCGCGCGGGGAACGGCTACGCTGGTCTGGTCTAGGACGTTTCCGATCGCCTCCTGCTCTGCGCCGAGCACGAGGAGGCCATCCACAAGGCGTCCCACCTCCCGCGGCGCCGGGTCCGCCGGGGAAGGGGAGGAAGGCGAGGCCGGCGCGACGGACGAGGGCGAGACGGAGGCCGAGGCGGCGGAAGACGTCGATCCGGGCGACAGCGACGAGCGGTGATCACGTTGGATCGCCGCCGCACGGCCCTGGGGCCGCGGCGCGAGAGCATCCGCCAGGTCTGTAACTAACCATCTCAGGATCGAAAGCTTCAGGGGCTCCCTTACGGGTAAGTCCTTGAAACAAGTGCGGAGAAGCCCTGGCCCGTGTCCTGCTAGGTAACCACGGCAGAGCGCCCGTGACGGCTTCCCCCCGCTGTCGAATGGGCGCTCTGTTATTTGTGGGCCGGCCCGAGAGGGCGCGAGGAGCGCCGGGCCGCGGCGGTTACGGCTCCGCGGTGACGAGAGCGATGGCGAAACCGTCGGGCGAGAGCCGAGCGAGAAGCGTGCGCCCAGTGCACGACGGTTTCGGGAGCGGGCCGCGAGCGAGGCGAGGCTCCGCGTGTTCCGGACGCCCGAAGAAGCGCATCGAGCCCCGCGGTCACGAGGGCTTCCGTACTCAGGTGAGGCGTAAGATGGCGACCTCCAGCCTCGTCGCGTTCGGAAATCGAGAGGCGCATCGCGCCGAGCCGCGCGCTCAATGCGCGGCGTGCGGGATCGAGACGGGCCCGGAACGAGGACGCCGAACGGAGGCCGAGCGGGCACGCGAAGAGTGTAACGAGGTGTTGAGCGCCCATCCGATCCCCGCGGATACAGGCACAGAGGCCCGAAAGATTGCTCTGCGAAACTAGGTTCGCCATAAAAATACAGTGTTATCCGATGGTTGACGATGTCATTGACGACCGTCATCGTCCAGGTACTTGCTTTCATGCCGGCGGCAATTAGCTTGCCCCCTGCATGCTTGACGATGGTTCAGTTCTGCCCTTCGGGAAGCGACTTCGGCAGCTACTTGAAGCTCGCGGCCCGGACGCGTCTCAGGCTTGGCTCGCCACGCGTTCTGGGCTCGATCGATCGCTCATCTCGCGCGTGATCAGAGGTAACCGCGAGCCCACGCTAGAGGCTCTGCAGTGCCTCGCGCCGGCGCTGGGCGTGGATTTGGCGGAGCTCGTCCGGGGGACGACGGCGGAGGAGCGACTTCGCGAAGGTGAGGGTCTCGTTCGCCGTGCTGATTACGAGGAAGCAGTCAAGAGCCTCATTGAGTACGAGCAGAAGAACCGCGATCTCGACGCGCGTGTCCGCTCCCTGAACGAGACGCTGGAACGTGAACAACATGCGCGCCGTGTCGCCGAGGAGAGCGGGAAGAACGCAGCCGTGATCGCCGAGCGCGCGAGCGGACGGCTCAAGGAGCTCGAGACGCTGCACGCGGCCCAGACCGCGGAGCTACTTCGCTACCAGCGGGCGCTCGCGCGCGCAGTCGCCGACTTCTCCGAGCTCAAGAAGCGGGTCGGCGATCTGCAGAACGAACTCGGGGAGGCGAAGAAGTCGAGTCGCACGGCTTCGATACTGGCGGGTGTCGCCGCGGTGACTGGGGTCGCCACGATAGCGCACTTCCTCGGGGACGATGAACTGGATCAGTATGAAAAGCAGCCATCAGCGAAAAGGAGGGCCCGATGAATAACAACTACCAGATATTAGGCGTGGCCGAGAACGCAACCGCCGATGAGATCAGGTCGGCGTACCGAGCGAAGGCGAAGGAGCATCACCCCGACCTGCACGGTGGCGATCCGGCAGCAGGTGATCGCTTCAAGAGGATCAATGCGGCGCACGACGTGCTCTCCGACCCGACCAAGCGTGCGCAGTACGACGCGAGTCTCCGAGCGGCCCGCATGCGCGAGGCTGTCGAAAAGCTGCGTGTTGCGCTCGCACGTACGCCAGTCACGCCTGCGTTTCGTCAACCCGCTCCGGCTCCTCCTACACCGCCACGCACCTCGACCTCGGCCGGAGATGTGCTGTTCGGCCTTGGTCTTCTTAGTCTCGCCACCTGGGGTGTCGGTGCGCTAGCGAAGGGGCGCTCCCGCTACGACCCGAGCGTGGACCGGTACCGTGGCCCAGACGGGCGCTTCCGGTCGGGTTGAGCGCGGCGACGGGCGAGACGGTCGACGTCCTCTGCCAACCTCTCGAGACCACGTTGAGCGTCGTCACCCCGCGTACCGAGAGAGCGGGATGCGACTGTTACTTGACTTGCGTTCAGCTCAGTGGTCAGCTCATTCGTGGAGTGAGGCGGCCGAGGTTCGACCTCGCTCACGGGCATGAATCGACCTAAGGAATCCCAGATAATCCCCCTCGACCGGACCTTCGTCCGCGTCCCGGACGACGTATCGAATGTCATCGCATTCACTGATCGTCGGCGTTTCGGCGTCGGCCCGATTAGATGGGCGCAGCTGCTCGAGCAGTCGTGTGTCGTCGTCCTCGGCGAGGCCGGCATTGGTAAGACGGCCGAGCTTCGGGGGTGCGTCACATCGATCGTGCAATCTGGTAACGCGGCGTTTTTTTTACCTGTCGATGCCCTAGCGTCCCGCGGAGCAGAGCGAACGCTTGCGGCCGATCCGCAGCTATTCCGGACGTGGCGGAGCGCGACGGATGGAGAGGCGTGGTTCATGCTCGACGCTGTCGACGAGTCGGCCTTGCGTGGTCGCACACTTTCGGACGCGCTCTCGAACCTGTGCGATGAACTCGATCACAACCTCTCGCGAGCCCGTCTCATCGTCTCGAGCCGGGCGAGTGATTGGCGCTCGGCCGACGACGCCGAGCTTCGCACGCTCGCGGAGCGCTTGGCGCCGCCATTGCGCGGCGCCGAACTGTTCGCTTTGGTCCAGCTCGCGCCGCTGACCGAGGCACAGGTGACGGCCCTTTGCGTTCACTGGGGTATGACTGATGTTGCCGCGTTCCTTCAAGCCGTTCGCGATGCCAATGCCTGGTCTTTCCTCGAGCGACCGCTCGACGTGCGCTGGCTTAGCCGTTACTGGACCACGGAGGGTCGACTCGGCAGCCTTCGCGATCTCGTGGAGTTCAATATCGATGAGCGACTCAAAGAGAAACAGGGGCGGCCAACTCTGATCGCTGCCGCAAGGGCCAAAGACGGCGCGGCGACTATATCGCTCGTGGCATCGCTCGCTCGGCGCAGCGCCTTCCTCGTGCCTGGGGACGACGTTGATCCGCGCGCGGTTGATGCGCTCGACCCGAAGGATGTGTTGAGCGACTGGAGAAACGAGGAGCTCCAAGATTTGCTCGCCCGCGGTCTCTTTGATGAAGCAACATACGGCCGTGTTCGCGTGCACCACCGTACCGTCCACGAGTACCTGGCCGCCGCGCGTCTCGCGCAGATGCTGAAGGACGGATTCCCACGTAGCGATCTCAATGCCCTTTTCTTTCGTGAAAGCTCCGGACGCACGGTCGTTCCGCGGAACCTTACGGCGATCCTCGCGTGGCTCGCGCTTTTCGATCCGGAGATTCGACGACTCGCAACTCGGATCGCCCCCGAGTACCTTGTCGATGAGGGGGATCCATCAGGCATTCCCGCGGATGAGCGGCGTAACATCCTCCGCGCATACGCGGATAGATTCCGTGATCGCGAACGCGTGTTCCATCACTTCGACTCCATCGGTCTTCGACGATTCGCATGCGTTGAGCTCACGACGACAATTCGAGAGCTTCTGACTGCGTCGGGAGAACCCGAGCATCTACGTGAGCTCCTCCTGCGTCTGATCGCGAAAGGTCGTCTGGCTATTCTCACGGATGTGGCGCTAACGATTGCCCTCAGCCCTGCAACGTCGGTTATTGTTCGTCTTGCTGCGATTCGTGCGGTTCGTGATTCCGGAGGAGATGCTGACCGCGCTCAGTTGGCGAACCTCCTGACGGCCTCCGCTGCTCAGGACCCCGAGGTGGCAGCCGCTCTCTTGGAAGCATTGTTCCCAACTCTTCTCGCGGTACCCGACGCGGTTGCGCTGCTGCAGCGCGTGACGCGTCTACCGCGATCCACGATCACGAGTATCGATGTCCTCGTGCCGAAGCTTCCGGAACGATGCTCACCAGACCAACGGAGAGAGCTCCTCGCAGGTCTTATTCTCCTTCTGCGTGCCCCCGCAAGCAGCCCAGGTCGACCGGTGCTCGAACCGCAAGGAGCCTGGCTTGCGGAATGCGTTGCCGAACTCCTGGGGCTTATCGTGGAGGATGGAACACCCCTTCCGGACGAGGCACCAGAAGCGCTCGAATTGATTGACGAGGCGCGGTACCATCCTGATGGACCTCCGATGCCTCATGTCTCGGCGGCTCTGGACCGACATCCGCAGCTACGTCGTGCGATTTTCTGGCGTGCGATCGGTGCATTCGAGGACGAGCAGCGGCGACAAGCTCGGACGTATTGGGATGCGACAGCAGCATGCGCGCGACTTGGAACGCAAGACCTTGCATGGCTTGCTGAAGACGCCCTATTGCGTGCTCAGTCACGAGAGCGTGCGTTGACCTTCGACTGTCTATGGCATCTTTCACAGCGAGGGATCGAAGACGCATCTCAAAGAGAAGCCGTGCTAAGCCGCATCGCACAGGAGTCAGACGCGGCACATGGCGACAAGGCATTGGTCCGAAAGCTTCAACGAAAAGCGAATCCGCCATTCTATGTGCCCCGCGAAGCATTCAGTCGCATGAGACTCCGAGAGCGTGCCCGAGCTCTTCGTGAAACACGTACCTTGGAGTCGAATCGGCAAATCCTGAATAGTATCCTTCCGGAGATCGCTGCCGGCGCGCGATCTGATGTGCTGCTTCACCTGTTTGAACGGTGCCGATCTCGAGAGCCCGGAGGGCGTGGCACCATTTCGTTCACGGCAATATCGGAGCGCTATGGCTCAGCAGTTGCTGAGGCTACCCGGCGGGGATTGAAGGCATTCTGGCGGATCAATCGCCCTATACGCATTGAAGACCATGAGCCTCATTCGGTTCCATTTCACGCGATCATCGGGCTCCTGGGCATCGCTCTCGACGTCGCCGATGGCCTGAGCGTGTCGACGCTCTCTTACGAGCTCCAGCGCGCCGTCGTTGAGTATGCCCCATGGAGTCTGAATCGTTTTCCCGAATGGTTCGAGAATGTGGCGCGAGATCATGCGCAGCTCGTTCGAGATGTTCTGAGGCCACCGATTCAACTTGACTATGCAGCGCTCCCGCCGAAGCAAGAGCCTGAGCTTGGACGCGTCCTCTACAAGATTTCGAGAGCGCCAGAAGCTGTTCGCCAAGCATGCGCTCCGGAACTCACCGAACTGCTCCTGGTCAGCGACCCTCCGTACGTTCGCGTTCTCCAGGATACTCTCGATGTTATTGATGGCGTGAGCGCTATCCCTCGCATACAGTTCATCGCGCTGGCTGAGCAGCGTTGTCGGGCTTCGGCGAACGATCCGGCGCGGTTTGCGATCTGGTGGTGTCAGTGGTTCGCTCTCGACGCTATGCCGGCTCTCGCCGCGCTCGAGGCACTCCTCGGCGCGCACCCCGGGCCGCGCGAACTCGCTGAAGAGACGTTCTCGCGGCTGTGGATGCTTACGGACTCGCGCTCGGCGCAAGGACGCGTCCCGCTGAAGTCGAATCGGGACGCACTCATCTGCCTCATTCCGATAGTTTTCAGGTACATCCGGGCGGCGGACGACATTGTCCACCAGGGGGCCCACATCGTCGAGCGGCGAGACCACTGTCAGGACCTACGAGCGGCTCTCCTGCCCTGGCTCTCTGGCGTGGAAGGGACCCCGACCGTCGAGGCCTTGGAGCACCTCGCGACGGAGCCGTGGCTCGCCCAGGGGGCCGAATGGATCCGGCACCTCGCCGCAGTGCGGGCGGTTGATGATGCGACCGCACGTGCGCTGACGGTCACGCAGGCCGCAGCATTCGTGCGCAACCTTGTTCTCGAACCCACGACGGTCGCGCAACTCTTTGGCATTGTCCTCAACCGCCTTGAGGATATTCGGCTGAACCTCGCTCACGACGACTTCAGCGTTCGGGACGCTTACAGCCCGGCAAAGGCGCCCATCCTGGAGGAGCCTGTCCAGAACCTTCTTGCTCAACGCCTTGAGGACGCTCGCCGTCAGCAGTACACTGTCGCTCGTGAACCCGAGGTCACCAGAAAGAAGAAACCGGACATTCGAGTCGCGAATCCTCGCTGCGAAGGACCGGTGACGCTCGAGGTGAAGATCGCGGAACGTTGGACCCTTCCTCAGTTGGAAGAGGCGATTCGTGATCAGCTCGTGGGCACGTACATGAAGGCGAACAATTCCAAGTACGGCGTCCTCGTTCTGTGTTCTTCAGGACCACGGAAGCACTGGGAGCAGCCCTCGCTCGGAAAGCTTGATTTTCAAGGCATTGCCGAGCACCTGCGCAAGTTCGCTGCGAACTTAGCTTCGAGCACGACCTCGATCAGTGGCTTGCGGGTTGTCACGATCGACTTCCACTGATCCACGCCCGTCGTCACGTTCGCCACACGAGATGCGTCCGTTTCCGCCCGGTATGCCATGACCGCTATAGGCCCCCAACGTTGATGGGTGCAGATCCCGGTTAGCGTGGCAATCGGGTCCCGAGGTATTCCCCCATTTGACCATCGAAGGGATGGCTGAAGAACTCGTGCTCGCGGACGAGCCGCTCGAAGGCATCCATCAGGCGGTGCAGCCACTCCTCCCGCATCGTGGGGATGCAAGTACTGGTACGCCGGCACCGACAAGATAAGGCTACGCGCCGTTTCCCACCTCTGGCGGTGCTGCATCCGCCGGGGAAGGGGAGGCGGACGAGGGCGAGACGGAAGCCGAGGCGACGGAAGACGTCGATCCAGGCGACAACGACGAGCGGTGATCGCGCTGGACCGCCGCCATACGGCCCTGGGGTCGCGACGCGAGAGCATCCGCCAGGTCTGCAAGCGACCATCTCAGGATCGAAAGCTTCAGGGGTTCCCCTATGGGTAAGTCCTTGAAACAAGTACGGATAAGCCCTGGCCCGTGTCCTGCTAGGTGACTACGGCAGAGCGCCCGTGACGGCTTCCCCCCCGCCGTCGAATGGGCGCTCTGTTTTTTGTGGGTCGGCGCGGGAGGGCGCGAGGAGCGCCCGCTGGGCCGCTGCGGTCACGGGTCCGCGCCCCCACCGCGCGCCGCGCAGCGCTTGGCGAGCAGCTCGGCGATGGCCTCTGTGTCGGCCGGCTTGGTCAAGTGAAGATCGAAGCCGGCGCGCCGCGCCTCGGCCTTGTCCTCGTCGCGGCCGTAGCCGGAGAGCGCCACGAGCAGGCAGCCCGCCGTCCCGTGCTCCCGGCGCGCCCTTCTCGCCACCTCGAACCCATCGAGGAGCGGCAGCCCGAGATCGATGAAGGCGATGTCGGGGCATAGACGGCCAAACGCATGGATCGCAGCGAGCCCATCGTGCTCCATCCACACCTCGTGGCCATGAAGCTCGAGGAGCATCTTGAGGCTCTCGGCCGTGTCCAGGTTGTCCTCGACGACGAGGATCCGCAGCGGGCTCCCGGCGGTCGGCTCGCGCAGGCCGGCCGGCTGCGTTTCGCGCGCGCTCCTGGGGAGCGCCGGCAGCGTCACGGTGAACGCGGCCCCCCGCCCCCGTCCCGCGCTCTCGACGTCGATTCGCCCGCTGTGCAGGTCGACAAGCTGCTTCGCCAGCCAGAGGCCGACGCCCAACCCGCCCTGGGAGCGCGCGAGATCGGATGTCTCCTGCACGAACGCCTCGAACACGCGCGGTTGCATCGCCTCCTCGATGCCCACCCCGGTGTCCGTCACCCGGATGACGGCTTCTCCGGTCTCCGCGCGGCTCACCTCGATCCCGATGCGTCCGCCCGGCGGCGTGAACTTGGCGGCGTTGGTGAGCAGATTGACGATCACCTGGAGGATGCGGATCCGATCCGCTTCGATCCGGAGATGCTCGGCCGGGAGGGTGACCGAGAGCGTGTGTCCAGGGGTCTGGATGACCGGGCGGGTGGCCTCGACCGCCTCCTGTACCAGGTCAGCCAGCTCCAGTGTCTCCCGCTGGAGCGCGATTTTCCCCCGGCTGATGCGTGAGACGTCGAGCAGATCGTCGACGAGCCTCGCCATGTGGGAGACCTGCCGATCAATGATGTCGCGCGCGTACACGAACTTTGGATCCTCCAGGCCGAGGACGCGCATGATGGCCACCGCATTGCGGATCGGCGCGAGCGGGCCGCGGAGCTCGTGCGACAGCATCGCGAGGAAGTCGTCCTTGCGACGATCGGACTCCCGCAGCATCTCCTCGAGCTCCCTGCGGCGCGTGATGTCGGTGACCACGGCGACCCAGCCATCCGGCGTCCCGTGTGCGTCGTGGGTGGGGACGTAGATCGCCTTGATCCAGCGCAGGCCCAGGCCTCGGAAGAGGAGCTGCTGCTCATACTCCACGCGCTCTCCCTGGAGCACACGGTCGAAGTACGGCTTGAGATCATCGTACGCCTGTGCGCCGAGGACCTCGACGATCGTCTGCCCCACGATCTCCGCTACGGGCCGCGCGATCCACGCGGCGTACTCCGGGCTCACCCAGAGGTAACGCAGGTCGCGGCTGCAGTACGTGACCGCGGCGGCCATCCGCTCCGTCACCATCCGGAGCTGCTCCAGAGCCGCCCGCAGGCCCTCCACGTTCTCGTGCATCACCGGACTCTCCGCGCTCATGCCACCCCCGACCGACGCGACCGAAGCATTCCTCGAGCGCGAGCTCCGCGCAGCAGCTCATCAGAGGGTGAGCCCGATGCCGAGGCGGCGGAAGACGTCGCTCCGGGCGACGACGAGCGGTGATGCGCTGGACCGTCATCGCGCGGCCCTGGGGACGCAGCGCGAGCGCATCCGCCAGGTCTGCAAGCGATCATCTCAGGATCGAAAGTTTCAGGGACTTCCTGAGGGGTAAATCCTTGAAAACGGTGCGGAAAGGCCCTGGCCCGTGTCCTGCTAGGTAATCACGGCAGAGCGCCCGTGACGGCTCCCCCCCGCCGTCGAATGGGCGCTCTGTTTTTTGTGGGCCGGCGCGGGAGGGCGCGAGGAGCGCCCGGCAGAGGCTCGGCCGCTGCGGCTACGGATCCTCGGTGACGAGGGCGACAGCGAGGCCGTCGTATCCCTTGCTGCCCGCGGTCTGGATCGCCGTCGCGCTCACGCGTCGCTCGGCGGCGAGCAGCTTGTTCAGGCGGCGCACCCCCTGGACGTTGGGATCGGCGCTCTCGGGGTCGATGACCGCCCCCTTGCGCACGACGTTGTCGATCGCGATGACGCTGCCGCGGCGGGAGAGCTCGAGCGTCCACGCGAAGTAGTCGGGATTCCTCGGCTTGTCGGCGTCGAGAGCGGGCGCGCATGGGGCTTTCGTCGCCGGCCGCCTGGATCTGGACGGGCGTCACGCGGAGGTTGCGGCGCTATCGCGATACGATTGTGGAGCGGTTCAGATGCGGCGGCGGTTCGACTTCGTCAACGTGATCGAGGCGGCGTACCGGGTAGAAGGGGGCAACGAAGCGTGGCTCCAGGGCATCGTCGATGCCGCGGGCCCGGCCTGGGGCTCGGCGCGCGCCGTCGCGGCCTTCATCGCCGAGTTCGACGAGCAACGCGCGACGTTCCGTGCATTCGCAGCGGACCTGCGTGGCTACCCGGAGGTTGTCGTACGCGAGGCGCTCGCGCTCGACGACGCCCACATCTGGCGACGCCTGCGCTCGTTCCCGGTGGCGCTGCTCAGCGACCACTTCGCGCGTCCCGTCGACGAGCGCCCGAGGCTGCGATCGGTCGATGCGCGCGATGGCTTCGGTCTCATCGCGGCGGATCCCGGGCCGCGGTTCGCGGTGCTGGGGTTCGCGTTGCCTCGCAAGACCCGGCTCGCGGCCGGCCGGCGCGAGCTGTGGACCCGACTGTCCGCCCACATGGCGGCCGGCCTCCGGTTGCGGAGCCTCGTCGCGCGCGACACCGCGGAGGCCGTGCTCGCGCCTGATGGATCCGTGCTTCACGCGGAGATCGCGGCCAAGCCCGCGCCGATGCGCGAGGAGCTGCGCCGGGCCGCGCTGGCGATCGACCGTGCGCGCGGCGCGCTGCGCCGGAGCGACGCCGACGAGGCCGTCGAGATCTGGCAGGGGCTCGTCGCAGGCCGGTGGTCGCTCCTCGAGCGCTTTGAGAGCGACGGCCGGCGCTTTCTCATCGCGCGCCGCAACGATCCCGCGGCGCGTCCGGCCCGCGTCCTCAGCACGCGCGAGCGCCAGGTCGCCGGGTACGCCGCGCTCGGCCACTCGAACAAGCTGATCGCCTACGAGCTCGGGATCAGCGTCTCCAGCGTCAACACGCATCTCGCGCATGCGCAGGCCAAGCTGCGCGTGCGCTCGCGCCTCGAGCTCATCAACGCGCTCGGGTGGCTCGACGCCGAACATCTCGCGCGACAGGCATCGTCGGATTGACTTCGCCACATTCGTCGCGCGCACCGACGCGGTGGTCGCCGAGTTCCAGCGCGCGGGCATGTGGACGGTGCCGCACCCGTGGATCGACGTGATCGTGCCCGCCGGCCGCGCGGAGGCGTTCATCGCCGCCGAGCTGGCCGCGCTCCAGCGCGCGGATCTCGGCGGCGGGCTCGTGCTGTTGACCCCGCTCGCACGATCACGGCTGCGTGCGCCGCTGTGTCGCGTCCCGGACGCAGAGCAGCTGCTGCTGTTCGACGTGCTCCGCAACGCGGTCCCGGGGACGCCCGCGCGTGCGGCCGATCTCGCGCGCGACAACCGCGCCCTCTACGAACGCGCGCTCGCGATCGGCGCGACGCTCTACCCGATCAGCGCGGTGGAGCTGACCCCCGACGACTGGCGCCGGCACTACGGCGAGCGCTGGCCCGAGGTCGTCGCCGCGAAGCGACGGTTCGATCCCGAGCACCGGCTCGGTCGCGGGCTGCGCATCACCGACGGGACTGCGCCCACGTGATCACAGGACGAGACGTACCATGATCCACTCGCACGAAGGCCCCACCCACATCGAACTCGGCCGATCGTTGCTCCTCCCCGTGTGCCGCGCGCTCGGCTTCGAAGAGCGCCAGCACGAGATCATCGCGCTGTTCGAACGGCTGCTGCGCCCGTGGGGTGATCGGCCCGTCGGCCGCCGGCCGTCATACGCCTCCGACATCGGCGACGATCACACGCCGTTCGAGCTGTCGTTCGTCGTCGGCGGTGATCGGCCCGAGCTCCGCATCCTGCTCGAGGCGCAAGGTGATCCACCGTCGAACGCCGCCAACCTGCGCGCGGCGCGGGCGCTGACGGCGCGGCTGGCCCGCGAGCACGGCGCCGCCACCGACCGGCTGGCCGCGATCGAGGACCTGTTTCTCCCCGACGACCCCGACGGCGTGTTCGCGCTGTGGCATGCCGTCTCCTTCTGGCCGGGCCGCGCGCCCGAGTTCAAGGTCTACGTCAACCCGAACGTGCGCGGCCCCGCGCGCGCGGCGGCGCTCGTCGAGGAGGCGCTGCACCGCCTCCGGCTCGGCTCCGCCTGGTCGGCGCTGACCACGGTCGCCGGGCAGCGCGGTCCCGATCTCGATCGGCTCGCGTTCTTCTCGCTCGATCTGAGCGATGGCCCGACGGCGCGGGTCAAGATCTACTACCGCCACCACGCGGTGACGGCGGATGAGCTCGAGCGGGCGTTCGCCGCGGCGCGCACGTACACGCCGGGTGCCGCCACGGCGTACTTCGACGCGGTGGTCGGCCACCGTGGCCCCTTCCTGTCGAAGCCGATCGGCTCCTGCTTCTCGCTCGTGGCCGGCGATGCGCGCCCCGGGGTCGCGACGCTGCACGTCCCGATCTCGCACTACCTGCCGAACGACGAGGTCGTCCGCGACCGCGTCGAGCGCTACCTCGCGGGAGCCGTCGCCACCGATGGCTACCGCGCTGCGGTGGCCGTTTCCGCGCCGGCTCGCCGCCGTCGTAGCGCGCATCAGCGACGACCGTGCGCGATCGGTCCTCGCCAAGCAGCTCGACGACGAGCTCGGCCACGGCGACTACGACAACAAGGCCCACCGCGTGCTGTTCGAGCGCATGGTGGCCGCGCTCGAGGCGCACCGGCCGCCGGAACAGGACGGCGTCGACATGTTCGCGCCGGGCCGGCAGCTCCTCGAGGAGCTGGACGCGGTCTACGCCGATCCCGATCCCCACGTGGGCATCGGCGCCAGCATCCTGATCGAGGTGTACGGCCGGCAGGTGGACGCGCGCGTAGGAGACCTGCTGCGCCGCCAGGAGCTCATCGCGGCGGATGCGATGCCGTGGTTCACGCTGCACGAGGAGCTCGAGATCGAGCACGTCGACGAGGCGCGCGAGCTGGCCAGGCTCGTCCCGGCGGGGGCCAGCGAGGCCGAGCGCGCGTGGCGCGGCGCGGAGGCCGTCGCGCGTGCGTCGTGGCGCTTCTTCGACGCCATGTATCAGCTCTGGTATCCGCGATGACCGACGCCGTGCTCGCTGCCCGCTCGCGGTTCCCGCTGCTCGGCGAGCGGCGCTACTTCGCGTCGCAGTGCCTGGGGCCGTTGCCGCGCGATGTGCAGCAGGATCTCGACGAGTACGTCCGCACGCTCCACCTTCGCAGCCGCTCGATCGGCCCGTGGATCCAGGCGATGTTCGAGACCACACGCGCGATCGAGGAGCTGCTCGGCGCCGCGCCGGGGTCGGTGGGGCTGCACGGCAGCGCGACGGCGGCTCAGGGGACGATCGCGGCGTGCCTCGAGCCGAGGGGCGAGCGCCGGCGTATCGTGATCTCGACGATCGATTTTCACTCGTCGCGCTACCTGTGGGCCGCGCAGGAGCGGCGCGGGTTCGAGATCGTCGAGATCGCGCCGGCTGACGGTCGTGGGTTCCAGCCCGAGGAGCTCGCCGCCGTGCTCGACGAGCGCGTCGCCGCGATCGCGATCGCGATGGTGTCGCCGAGGACCGGCGCGCTGCTCGATGCCGCTCGGCTCGTGGCGGCGGCGCGGCGCGCGGGTGCGCTCGTGATCCTGGATGCGTTCCAGGCCGTCGGCGTGGTCCCGATCGACGTCGGCGTGCTCGATCCCGACGTGCTGGTGGGCGGCCTCTACAAGTGGATGTGCGGCGGTGGGACCGGCCTCGCGTTCGCCTACGTGCGCCCCGAGCTCGCCGCGGGATGGGAACCCGCCTATCCGGGATGGATCGGGCACCGCGACGTCGGCGGGTTTCATGCGACGGCCGTCGCATGCCTCCGCGCGCGGGGGCTTCGTGTGCGTGCCGATGGACGAGGCCGTCGCGGGCGCGGTCGTGGACTCGCTCGGCGAGCAGGGCATCGACGTCGACGCGCGCCCGAATGCCGGCGTGCGGATCGGGCCTCACCCGTGTTGCACCGAGGAGGAGTGCGATCTCGTCGTCGACGCCCTCGCGGCCGCGCTGGAGCGCGCGGGCGCCCCGAGGAAGGGACGGGTGGCGTAGTGGAGGCTGCGGAGCTCCAGCGTCTCGTCGTCGGCTACGCGCTGTCGGCCAGCCTGTTCACGGCGGTCGAGCTTGGAGTATTCGACGCGACGGCGGGCGGGCCTGCCATCGCGGCGGCGCTCGCGGCGCGCCTCGACGCAGCGCCCGCTCCGCTCGAGCGGTTGCTCGAGCTTCTCGCAGCGCTCGGCTTGCTCGATCGCACGGAGGACGGCTATCGCGCGACCGAGCTGGCGCGCGCGGCGCTGACGGTCGATGGTCCGGCCTCGCTGGTCCCGGTCCTGAGTCACCAATGGAAGCACTTCTACGCGCTGTTCGCGCACCTGCCGGCTTCGATCCGCGCCGGGAGGCCGCAGGCGTCGCTGTGGGCGTTCGCGCGAGGCGAGGACGACGGCTACCGGGCAATGGCGAACAGCGCGCCCGAGCTCGAGCGTTTCCTGGCGGCGATGGATCGCTCGAGCGCGGGGACCGGGACCGAGCTGGCGGCGCGCGTGGACCTGACGTCGAGCCGTCGCCTCGTCGATCTCGGCGGTGGGGGAGGCGCCGTCGCGCTCGAGCTCGCCGCCGCGCTACCCGAGCTCGCGATCACGCTCGTCGATCTCGAGCTCGCCTGCGCGTATGCCGAGCGGCGGATCCGCGGTGCCGGCGCATCCGAGCGCGTTCGCTGCATCCCCGGGGACGCGCGCGATGCAGCATGGGCGCGCGAGGTTGGCGGCGCCGATGTCGTGTTGTTGTCCGCCGTGCTCGCCGACTGGTCGGCCGACGAACGCGCGCTCATCTTGAGCAACGTGCACGCCGCCCTCGATCCGGGCGGCCGGGTGGTGATCAGCGAGACGCTGCTCTCCGACGACGTCCCCGGCCCGGTCGTGCCGGCCATGCTTTCGCTATGCCTGCTCCTCGCCTCGAACGGCGCGAGCCTGCGCCCGAGCGAGCTGCATGCGCTGGTCGCCGCGGCCGGCTTCACGGACATCGAGCTGCTCCCACCTGGCTCGAACGGCCGCTCGCTCCTGGTCGCGCGCAAGCAAATCACGACCTGAAGCGAGGCGCTCACGAGCTCCGTGAAAAGGCGCGAAACGTGGCGCGAGCGTCGAGCCCGGCGACGACGAGCGGTGATCGCGCTGGACCGCCACCGCACCCCGCCCTGGGCCGCGACGCGAGCGCATCCGTCAGGTCTGCAAGCGGAGCTCTCAGGATCGAAAGCTTCAGGGACTTCCTGATGGGTAAGTCCTTGAAATAAGTACGGAGAAGCCCTGGCCCGTGTCCTGCTAGGTAACCACGGCAGAGCGCCCGTGACGGCTTCCCCCCCCCGCCGTCGAATGGGCGCTCTGTTTTTTTGTGGCCCGGCGCGGCAGGGCGCGAGGAGCGCCCAGCTGACGCGCGGGGTTCGTTCTTCGTCCTAGCGCGGCACGAGGACGCGGACGTCCCAGGGCGCGAGGTCCAGCGCGAGGGCGCCGGCCCGGAGATGCGCGCCGGCGCCGCTCAGCGCGTCGCGCAGGCCGCCTCGCGCGTGGGCGGCGAACGGCTCCGGGACGGTGAGCCGCTTCTTCACGGATCGCTCGCTGAAATTCAGGACCACGAGCGCGAAGCGAGACGCGTCGTCACCGTGCCTGACATAGGCGAAGACCTCGTCGTCCGGCCCCCCGGCGTGCACCGTGATGTGTCCCGGCGACCGGAGCGCCGCGACACCGCGCCTGAGCCGGATCAGCTGCTCGTAATGCCGCGCCAGCTGGCCGCGCGGGGGCCGTGAGACCGGGGCGAGGCCGCCGTAAGGCTCGTACTCGGCGCCGAGCTCGTCGAACGTGTAGACGCACGGGATGCCCGGCAACGTCAGCAGCGCCGCCGCGGCGACGCGCGTCAGGCCCGGCCCGTGGCGGGTGACGAAGCGGGCGCCCGTGTCGTTGTTGTTGATGAACCTGAGCGTGCGCTCGGGGCGCGCGGAGCGCGCCGCCGTGGCGGCGAGCGCCGCGCCGAGCCGGGCCGCGATGCCCCGCGGCGCGCCGAACACGTCCTTCCAGGCCCAGTGTCCGAGCTCCTCGGTCCAGTCATACGCCGCGTCGAAGCCGTTCTGCAGGTAGTACGGATCGCGCGCCGAGGCCTCGGCGATCAGCGCGACATGCGGGCTCACGCGCCGGAGCTCGGCGGCCCAGGGGGACCAGAGCTCGCCCCGCCGCTGCTTGATGCCCCACGCGGCGTCGACGCGATAGCCATCGATGTCGAACCGGCGCACCCAGTGCAGCGACGCCTCGAGCATCCAGCGCGCCACCTCGGCGCTGTCGTAGTTCAGGTTCGGCAGGTGCTCCCAGTCGAAGTAATGCGTCGGCTCCCCGCCGTCGTCGCGATCGTAGAAGGCGAAGCTGTGCGCGTGGCGCATACGCCGCTCGGCTTCCCGGAAATACGGGTGCTCGGCCGAGGTGTGGTTGGGCACGAGATCGAGCAGCACGCGCAGGCCGCGCCGGTGCGCGTCGTCCACGAGCTCGCGGAGATCTTGCTCGGTCCCGTAGTCGGGGCGCACGCTGAAGTAATCGGTGACGGCATACCCGAAGTCGCCCTCGGGCGCGGCGAAGAGTGGAGATAGCCAGATCGCCGTGACGCCGAGCCGCTCGATCGCGGGGAGGGCGGCGCGGACGCTCCGGAGCGGCGGATCGCCGAAGAACGGCGGTACGACGCCGTAGAGGACGGCGTCGTCGATCCACGCCGGTGCGGCCCTGCCGGAGGCGGCTTCGAGCGGCGGCGCGACCCGCGCGGCGTCGCCTCGGCCGCGCTCGTCGCGCACCCTGAGCTCGACCAGCGCCTGACCGCCGGCGTCGGGCGCCGGCAGCTCGAGGCGAGCGCCCTGTCCGAGCGGCTCCGGCGCCGCGCCGCCGCGCACGCGGAACCAGTCGAAGGCGACGATGTCGGCGCGGGAGCGCTCGCTGGGCTCGCTGCTCGTCGCGTCGAGGACGAGCTTGCCGCCGGCCAGCGCGGCGCGGGCGCGGGCGCGCGGCGTGTCCTCCAGCCGGACGCGGTAGGTGACGGGCGGAGAGTCCAGGTCGCCCGCGCTCGCCACCCGGCAGCGCGCGACGATCTCGTTCTCGCCCTCGAGCAGCGGGACGTCCGCGAAGAACCGCTGCTGCTCGATCGCCGCGGGGAACACGTCGCCGCCCACCCGGATCGCGCAGTCCTCCAGCGTGCCCGCTCCGGCGAGGGCGCCCTGGACGCGCGCGCTGAAGGCCCAGACGTCGGCATCGCCGGCGTGCAGCTCCAGCCGGGCTTGCGCCGCCGCGGAGGGGCGCGGCGAACCCGAGGGGGTGACCGATTCACACGAGGGCGCCGCCAGGAGCAGCGCGGCAGCCCATCCGAGCCGGGTGAGCGGCCGCGCGTGACGCGATGGGCCCGGGGCGCGCTGCCGAGGGGCGCCCGTGGCCGCGCCGATCGGCACGACCGGTCCAGAGAGAGATGCACAGGGAGAGGAGGCGGCGGTCGAGCGGAGGAGGCGTCTCGGCATGGGGGCGATGCGGCAAGCGGGGGAGCCCCTCTATTCCAGAACCACCCCCGACGATCGCCGAAGCGCTGAGAGCACGGAGGTTTTATGTCGTGATCTTCTCGCTCTCCTCCATGTCCGCCGTGTCGTCGCATCCACGGTGGCGCGCTCCCGTGCCGGGGCTTCCCGTGCGCCTCCTCGCGCCAGGATCAGGCGGCGACGGCATCAAGACGGCTGCGGTCCCGGGCGCGTACGACGAGCGGGACGCCGCCCGAGGGGCTCAGCGTCAGATTGCGGCGCACGGGGCGGGGCGGACGCTCGTCGAGCAGGCGGAACTCCCATGCTGACAGCGCCACGCCGAGCACGATCTTCATCTCGAACATCGCGAAGGCCGCGCCGATGCAGCGGCGGTGTCCGCCGCCGAAGGGCAGGTACTCGAACGGCGAGAACTTGCGCTCCAGGAAGCGCTCTGGCCTGAACCGGGACGGCTCGGGGTAGAGCTCGGGGTGGTGGTGCACGAGCAGGATGCAGGGCGCCACCCCCGTTCCCGGCTGGAGCTCGTGCTCGCCGAGGCGGAACGGCTGCGCCAGGAGGCGCGGGGACTCGGTGACGATCGGATAGATGCGCAGCGCCTCCTTGCACACGGCCTCCAGGTAGGGCAGGGCAGCGAGGCGCTCGGGGTCGGGCTCCGGGCCGAGGGCGTCGATCTCGTCGCGGAGGCGCGCGAGGACGCCGGGGTGGCGGTGCACGTGATCGAGGGCCCACGCGAGGGCGAGCGCCGTGGTCTCGTGCCCGGCGAACAGCAGCGTCCGGAGCTCGTCGAAGATGGCCTGATCGCTCATGCGCGATCCGTCGTCGTAACGGGCCGAGACCATGAGGCTCAGGATGTCGTCGCCCGGCGCCGCGCGCGCCCGCTCGATCTGCGCCCGGAACAGGGCGTCCAGGTCGCCGACGCGCCGGCGGAAGCGCGCGTAGGGGCCGAGGCCGCCGAGCTCCCGCTGCAAGGGCGGCAGGAAGGTCAGCGCCGGGGTCAGCGCGTCGGTCATGGCGACGACGGCCCGAGCGAACGCGCTCGTTCGAGACGGCTCCTCCACGCCGAAGACGGCGCGGATGATGACGTCGAGCGAGATCGCCTGCGTGAGCTCCTGGGCGATGGCGCGGGGCGCGCGCGCCGCCTCGGTGAGCCGTCGCGCGGTGGTGTCCGCCATCGCCGCCGCGTAGGCGCGCATGCGATCGCCGTGGAACGGCGGCGTCAGCAGCTTCCGCTCGCGCCTGTGGCGCTCGTCCGAGAGCATGAGCAGCGAGTGCTCCCCCACGAGCGGCGCGATCGCCTTGGTGGCGAAGGGAAGGAAGGTCTCGGGCGGCGCCGTCATCACGTCCTGCACCGTCCTGGGGCCTCCGGCGATCACGACGTCGCCGCTGAGCACGGGGACGTTGAAGACATCGCCGTAGGTGGCGGCGCAATGCGTGAGGAGCTCGAACGGACGGGTGAGGAACTTGTAGGTCGTAAGAAGTCGGCTGCGCGGGCCTCGGGGCAACTGGCTCATGGCGTACCTCGGCGGGGGGCTCGATCCCGGGGGCGCGCGGCGCCTCACCGGGATCGACGCAAGGATGGGCTCGGCGCGCCGCTGCGGCAGCGGCGTCGGGCGCCAATGTTGCGACGGACGGCGCCAGGCGGGGGCGCGCCGCGCGGTGTCCGTCCGACCAAGGCCCCGTGACCACCCCGTCGGAGTCGGCCGGCGCTACCGCGCTCGGGCGCCAGGAGGAATGGGAGGAGCCCAAGGGGCGCAGCACCGGGCTGCGCGCCAAGGCCGGCGACGAGCGCATCCGCTACCCCGACGAGCAGGACGACCTGTCCGACTCGAGCGGCGCGCGGCCCGCGGTCGCCGCTCCCGAGGCGGACGACTGTTGCTCACGGATGCGGCGCTGAACCGCGGGGCCCTCGCCGCACCCTGCGAACGCGCGACGTCCGAGCGGCCTCGCTCGCCGCGGGCGTGAGTGAACGCCGCTCACCGCGCATCGAACCTCACGTCCAGGTCCGGGTACTTGCGGGCGAGGTACTCCAGCGCCAGCCACGTGTGGCAATGCCGGACCTCGGGCTGGCGCGCCGTGGGGCAGTTGCAGCCGAGGAACACGTCGCCTTGCAGGGCCTCCTGCGCCAGCGCGTCGAAGTACGGTCGTTGCTCCGCAAACCTCTTGTCGAGCACCGCGAAGTAGGCGGCGCGAAACCTCTTGAAGCCAGCTTGCGAGGGATCCGACAGGAACTCTTCGACGATCTCCGGGGTGGGCCTCAGGACGTGGTGCGTGTGTTTGCGCGTGTCGTACCGCTTGCCCTCTGGCAGCGGATCACCCTCCGGACGGCGCCCGCGGACGATCTGGTAGCGTGCAAGCATCGGTGCTCATTCCTCCTTTCGTTCGTCGTTTGCATGCGTCGGCCGTGAGGTCTCATGGCGGTCCGGACGAAGCGCAGCGCGCGCCGCTCACCGCGGCGCCGGGGCGTGCGCCACGCGGCCGCCGACGACCACCATGTCGATCGGCGTGTCGACGAGCGAGCGATCGGGCGAGAGATCGCGGCCGAGGACGGTCAGATCGGCCACGTAGCCAGGCGCGATCCGGCCCCGCTGGCCCTCGGCGAAGGCCGCGTACGCGGGCGCCTTGGTGAAGGCCAGGAGCGCCTCGTCGAGGTCGAGGCGCTCCTCGGGCATCCACCCGCCCGGGGGGTGGCCCGAGAGATCTTGCCGGGTCACGGCGGCATGGATGCCGAGCAGCGGTGAGGCGTCCTCCACCGGGAAATCCGAGCCGAACACGACGCGCGCGCCCGACGACAGGAGCGATCGCCAGGCATAGGCGCCCTTCAGGCGATCGGCGCCGAGCCGCGCGGGCGCCCACGGCATGTCGCTCGTCGCGTGGGTCGGCTGCATCGACGCGATCACCCCGAGCGCCGCGAAGCGCGGCAGATCGTCGGGCGAGAGGATCTGCGCGTGCTCCACCCGGAACCGCAGCGCCGCCGCCCGCTCCGGGCCGAGCGCCTCGAACGCGTCGAGCACGGCGCGGTTGGCGCGGTCGCCGATCGCGTGCACAGCGAGCTGGAAGCCCGCGTCCGCGACGATCCGCGCTGCGCGCGCGAGCGCTTCGCGATCCATCAGCAGGAGCCCGCTCGTCGAGGGCTCGTCCGCGTACGGCGCGAGCAGCGCCGCGCCGCGCGAGCCGAGCGCGCCGTCCGCGAAGAGCTTGACCCCGCGCAGCACGAACATCGCCGTGCCCGTCGGGTCCACGTCGGGCGCGCGCGCCTTCAGCCCATCGAGGTTCCCCTCGCCGGCGAGGTACGCGGTGACGCGGATCGGCAGCCGCCCGGCGGCGGCGAGCGCGCGGTAGACGGCCACGGTTTCGTCGCCGATGCCCATCTCGTGCACGCCCGTGAGCCCGGACGCGAGCGCCGCCTCGGCCGCGCGCAGGATGCGCCGCTCGCGCACGGCGGGCGGGTCGGCCGGGACCTCGGCCTCGATGAGGCCCATCGCGTTGTCGATGAAGACGCCTGTCGGCTCGCCCGCGGCGTCGCGCAGGATGCGCCCGCCCGGCGGATCCTGCGTGCCTCGGCCGACCCCGGCCGCGCGCATCGCCGCCGCGTTCGCCCAGAGCGCGTGCCCGTCGACGCGGCGCAACGCCACCGGGTGCTCCGGCGCCGCCGCGTCGAGCGGGGCGTGCGTGGGGAACGCGGCGCCCGGCCAGAGGTTCTGGTCCCAGCCGCGCCCGGTGATCCACTCGGCCCTCGGGCGGGCCTTCGCCGCCTCGGCCACGAGCGCCGCCGCCGCCTCGGCGCTCTTCGCGCCGCGCACGCTCAGCGTCTCCAGCGCGACCCCGAGCCCGTAGAGATGGGCATGCCCGTCGACGAGGCCGGGCACGACCGCGCGCCCCGGCAGCTCCTCGACGCGCGTCCCCGGCCCGACGAAGGCCTTCGCGTCGGCCGCGCTGCCCACGAAGACGATCCGCTCGCCGCGCACGGCGACCGCCTCGGCGCGCGGGTTCCCGGGGTCCATGGTCCGGACGACGCCGGCGGAGATCACGAGATCGGCGGGCGCCTCGGGCGCCGCCGTCGCGGCGAGCAGGCCCGGCGAGGCACAGCTCGGGGCGAGGCTGCCGAAGAGGCTCAGGAGCGTCGCTCGGAGCGCGTTCGACATGAGCGCCACCCTAGCACCCGCATGGGGCGCGCAACGGCGGGCAGGGCGCTACCAGAGGCCCAGCGTGACCGCGACGGTCAGCAGCGGCAGCGGCGCGAGCACCGCGACGAAGAAGACGAGGACGTCGAGCTGCGCGATCCGCGCGCTCCCTCGCTCGAGCAGCCGGGCCTGCTCTCCGGCGACGATCTCGGCGCCGGAGAGAGCCCCTCCGCGGTACGTGCCCGCGGACGTCGGTCCGAGGACCACCACCGGTCCGGGCGGCAAGCCGCGGTCTGCGGCGCGCACGGGAGGCGAGCCGTCCGCGAAGTCGAGCCAGCCGTTTTCCGCGAGCACCGCGGCCCGCGCCCCCGCGATCCGCGCGAGGGCGCGGCGGGCGCGCCAGCGATGGCGGAGCAGCGCCAGGGAGAGCAGCGCTCCGCAGGCAGCGACGGCGATCGCGCGCCGGTGGGCGCCGATCACGCCTGCGACGAGGCGCATGGACGCGGGCATCGCGAAGAACCGCGGCGCCGCGAGGACGACCGGACCTGCTTCGCCGCCGCGATGGGCATCGTAGATCGCTCCGTCGAGCATGAGCAGCTCGCCCAGCTCGCGGTCCTTGGCGAACAGAGACGCTTCGCGAACGAGCGGCGACGCCTGGCGGATGATGAAAGAATCGCGGGGATTGACCCAGCCCGGCTGCTGCCGGCACGCCTCGGGGTCGACCATCGTGTACGTGCCGCGCTGAGACAGCCACGTCACGAGGTGAGCGTCGAAAGGCCTCCCGGCCTCCTCCACATCGAGAAAACACCTCTCGGACAGGCTCGGGCACAACCGGCGCACGCCCAGCCGGCCGATGGTCACGTCGTGGATGCGCGTCACGAGGGGCGGTCCGGACGGGTCCGACGGGCCCTCGTCGATCATCGAGGGCTCCCCCTCGATGGGCGGGACGACTCCGATGGTCGGGAGGGACGCGATGTGATCCTCCGGATCGGGCTCTCGCACGGCGTGAGCGGTCGATACGGCAAGGAGGCCCGTGGTCAGCGCGAGGACGGCGACGCTCACCGCGTGGAGAGCGCGCGGCGGCACGCGGACCATGGTGCTCGCCATGGCAGCGAAGAACACCGCCCCGAAGGCGCCGACGACGGCGGACAGGAGCCCGAACACGCGCCCGATCATCGGCAACCACTCTCGCCATGCGTACCAGGAAGGGGGGATGTCGGGGCACGTCATCCCCTCCCGGGTCATGCGGAAGAACAGGTACGCGAGCGGAAAAACGAAGAGGGGGAGAGAGACGCGCAGCGCAGCGCTGCGGGCCGCGGCGGCGACGCAGAGGAGCGCGACGAGCAAGCCCGCCTCCATCACGAACCACGGGACGGCCACTTCCCTGCCCGCGAGGACGGCGAGCACGACGCAGGGGCCAACCAGGACACCGACGCACGCGGCGTGAACCCTCGGAGGCGCCGACGAGAAAGAGGGGGGATGATCGTTCGGCGCCAGCATCAACGCTCCTCGAGCTTCACCGAGGTGCCCCGCCCACGGCAGGACCACCCGGGCGCCGAGCAGCGCGCTGCACGCTGCGCGCCTCGGAGAATCGCGCCTCGGCCTGCATGTCCGACGATCCCATGGGGCGCCGATCGCCGTCAAGGAGGCCGCCGGATCGCGACGGACGGGCGCTCGACTCCTCGGGCTCGTGCATCGAAGGCGCCGCGCTCCCTCCACAGCCTGCGGAACGCGGGCGGCGCCGACCCGTCGAACGAGCACAGAGCCTGAGCCGGCCCCGGCCTCCCGGGCCAGAGAGCACCTGAGAAGTCACGTGGTGGAGGCTCGCGCCGTCGGCGTGGGGGCTCTGACCTCCACCGCGCCGCGCGGGTGCCCCCCCCCGGCGCCGCGCGGACGAGCGCGAAAACCCCGAAAAAAGCCGTCTTCCCCGTGGATCCTGGGCGCGCCGGGCGGCCTTCCGAAGCGCCCCGACAACCTGGCCCGCCGGTTGCTCTATCGGAATGCGACGCCGCGAGACAGCGACAAGGGCCTCCCGGGCGACTCGGTATCGCCAGAGGCCGCTGACACGTGATCTCGTGAGCGTGAACCCCGACCCAAGGAGACATCACCATGAAACTCAAGAACCTGCTCCTCTGCTCGCTCATCTCGTCCTTCTCGCTCGTCGGCTGCGTCGCCGAGCCGCTCGACGCCGACAGCGCTGACGAGGGCGCGAGCGACGTCGCCGAGGTCGTGGGTGAGGGCGCAGAGGCGATCATCGGCCCCGGGGGGGATGACGGCGGCGGCCCGGTCACGAAGACCGTGAACCTCTCCTGCTCGATCACCTTTCCCAGCATCTTCAACCCGAACGCGGCGATCAAGAACACCTCGCTCTTTGGCGTTCCGGACACGGCGAAGATCACCTTCACCGTCACGCACTACTACGGCGATCCTGGGCCCTACACCCGCTCGGTCACCGGGCCGCTCGCCAAGGGCCAGACCAAGCTCGTCCCCCTCTCGCACCCCGGCGCGCTCGACGCCTACGGCTGCACCGCCAAGGCCACCTGGACCCTCATCGACTGAACCCGACTCCGCTGGTTCCGTTCCGGGAGAATTCACAGGGAGGCGGGGAGACGGGGAGTAGAATCCCATCAATCTCCCCGTCTCCCTGTTCAATTTATTCTTCGCTGCAATGTCAACAAAATGAGAGGATTTGTCAGGTTCGGAACGAGGTGTCGACGACCGGACACGGCGCGCCGGACGGTGTGGTCTCTCACTCCGCTGCTTCGGTGCTGCAGGTGATGTTGATCCACCCTCCACGGCGTTCGAGCGCGCCGCCGATGAACCGGAGCGGCCATGGGTGCTCCGAGGGCCCGCAGCGCCACTGCGACACGAGCTCCGGCACCTCGGTCGCGCAGAAGCCGCTCGGGCATCCTGGACAATCGAGCGAATGCCGGCAGCTCTCCAGGTCGGCGCCGGCGAGCTGCACGACCTCGCAGCGGCGCAGCTCCTTGCCGCCGCGCTCGACGAGCGTGGGCTGCTCGCCTGGATCGCGCCGACCCAGCGCGGCATCGCAGCGCTCGAGATCGGCCTGATCGATCATGATCTTGCAAGCGACCACGCCTCCGGCGTCCACGGCGAGCGGGTGGGCCTGGCAGATGGGGCCGCAATCGGCGAAGCCCGGGTGAAGGAGCATGTCCCACGTGTGCTGATCGTCGCAGCTCGAGGCGATCGGCTCCGCGCTCACGAGCTCGCTCCACGCCGCGAGTCGCCCGCCGCCTTCGTCGATGGCGTGACAGGTCCAATCGGGCGCGGTGAAAGGCCCGACCACCTCCGTGTCCAGGGTCATCGACAGCGCTGTCTGGCTGGGTACCTCGTCGGCGACGAGCCCGGGCCCCTCGTCGTCGCGCGTGCTCGCGACGAGCAGCCTCGCGATCCTGTCCTGGGGCAGCGACCTGACGAGGGCTACCTCGGCATCCCCCACGGGTGCGCGCGCGCCCGTGACGAGCTCCAGCGCGCGCGTGGCCGTCCGTAGCGGGCGGTACTCCTCCCCGGGCTCGGCGAGCCGCTGTCCCAGCGCCTCTGTCACGCCTGCCATCACCGCCTCGACCTCCTCCTCGTGCGAGGTCTGCGTGGTCCACGCGAGCGCGGGGATTTCCCTCGACGTGACGAGCGCCGCAGCGTCGGGCGCGCTCGGCCGCGCGACGACCACCCGGATATCGCCGGGGTGCCACTGGGCCGGATCCGCGCTGCCGCATGTTCCCCACCGCGATTCGATCACGGCAAGGAGGCCTGCGCGCACGCTCTGGGCGACGCGCTCGCGGAGCTGCGCGGCTTCGGCCGTGTCCGCGTCATCGACGACCAGCACGATGACCTTCGGAGACTCCGCGACGAGCCCTCCCTCGAGGACCAGCTGCGAGGTTGTCCGCGGGTCCACCGCCACCGGATCCGTGCCGCACGCCACGGCGGCGAGCGTCAACCATGCGAGATGAACAGATCTCATTGGCCACATCACGGGCGGTGTTGGCAACACGCGTACCAGCGAGGGCGCCGCTCTCCAGGCCGACAAGCGCGCTATTCCCGCGGTATCCGAAGGAGGCCAAGCGCGCTCCATGCCAACGCGGCGGCGCGCGGCGCCAACCCAGTTGCTCAACCCGAGCGAATGGCTCCCTCCCGGAATGGTGACGCTGTATTCGCAACCCATCCAGGCATTGAGGGAGCCCGTCCACGACACGCTGGGCGGCTTCTCGCTCCCGTTTCCCAGCACATTGCCCCACATCCGCCGCGGAGGCGGAGCGCGGCCGTCGCGCTCACGCCTCGTCCTGGCCGACGATCTCGGCTCAAGGATTGCGGTCGAAGTGGTAGCGAAGCTCGTAGCCGTAGTACGTGGTCGATGAGGCGCGCAGCAGCTCGGACGCGCGCTCGTCGATGAATGCAAGCTCTTCGAACCAGAGCATTCTGAAGGCGATCGCGGCGCGCCCAAAGCGGACGAAAGCGTTGGGCGAAAGGTAAAAGTCACCTCCCATGGCGCTCGCGCGGCCGAGGGTGAGCACGTGGCCATAGCCCCCCTCGATGCCTATCCCCAGTTGCGCCGGCGGTATCACGGGGCGAAGATCCAGGGAACGCACACCTATCGCAACACGATATCCGATGCGGCCGTACGGTGCCCATTTTTGATGATATCCGGTGTCGTCGGCGGCGACGTACTCGCGGCTCCCGATGCCGAACGTATAGCCGGCGCCTCCAAACCACCATCCGCCCCATGGGATGTACTTGGCCATCAAGTCGCCTTGGACGTAGAGTCCAGTTCCAAATTTGGACGAAGCGATGCCGTCCTGGGGGCCGCGGCTGAGGAGCCCGAGGCTCAGCGCTGACTCGATGCTCGAGCAGTGGGCAAAATCGTCGCACGCGGGGGAGCGGACGACAACTCGGCCATCCTCGACGTCGACTGTTCCGTGGGGCGAGTAGCGCGGGAGGCCGCGCACGCGGTACTGTACTGGGGCACCACAGGCGAAGCTCACCGCCGAGATTTCCTGGTTTGGCAGCTCCACATTCTGGCCGGGGGTCTGGTTCAGGTTGAAGATCTTTCCACGCAGGTCGATGAACGTGGTGCTGCGATCAGGTAGCTGAACCTCTACTCCATCGATGCTGGCGCGCTCGATGTCCGGTAGATTGCGCCAGCTCGAGAAATCCACTGCGATTTGCCGTACGCGAGTATCGGGGAGGCCGAACAGCTCTTCCGCCGGACGCCCCAGCCGATCGGGCCAGCGTTGTCGAGACTCATCGGCTGAAAACTCCACGGATGTAGGCAGCTTGAACGACCCGGCGGCGCTACACGCATAAGCGCACGTCCCCTCGGTCGATGGCTCTCGCTGGGAGCATTCGATGCCCTCCAGCCAAGCTCGCGGACATCCAAGAGAGCTGAACGGGTAGGCGCAGTCGGGCCGCCAGGAGAAGCCGACCTGCTTCAGCTGCATGCTGAGCTGTGACGGCGGCGTCGGTTCGAACCAGTGCGCCTCGAGCGTCGCGTCTGCTCCCAGCTCCGCCTTGATGCGAGTCTCGACGCGCTCGTCGTGGACGGGCAGGCGCATCACGAACGACTGCTCGGTAATCTCAGGTCTGCACACGCGAAGCGGTCGGGCGCTTGCGTTCTGCCGCTCCAGGGTGACGCGACGAATCTGGGTGGCAATACCGGAGACCAGAGGGAGCTGTGCAACCGAGGTCAGGCAGCGCGGCTGCAGCGGGAGCACGGCGCGCCCGCTGGTGGTGAACACCGTCAGGCTAGGCGCGTAGTGGCCGCCGATTACCCGGACCGCAGCGGCTTCGGCGCCTCCGAGCGTCCCGGCGAAGCGGATCGCCGCTACGGTCCCGTCGAGCCTGATTTCGGTGATGGGAGCATCCGCGCCGTGGATCAGGTTGAGACCAACGAAGACCACCGAGCCTCTGCTGTTGGGACGCGCGACGTTCCATCCGCACGTGACGTGTAGATCGAGCTTCTGTTTGTCCAGAAGGTCCTTGTCGAACCACTCGCGTATGGCGGGAGTCTGGTCTAGCCGCGCGTCGCATTCGGCGAAGGGCTCGGCACAGGCAGAGAGCTCCTGGTCATCCCCGTCGGCCCCCGGCGAAGCTCTTGCGGGGAGCGCCATCGTCAGTGCTCGCGAAACCCCTTCGAGCGCGGGATTGCTCTCCGCCTCCTGTGGGATGGCCGTTATGCGCCCCTGCTCGTCGAGCGCTAACGCCTTGAGCGGTAACGAACTGTACGACGACGTCTTCTTGTCCGGATTGACGAGCTTCGTGGCGCGGGCCGTGACGATACACAGATGAGCAGGCTCTTCTTTGAGAGGTACCTGCAGTTCGAGGGAAATGAAGCCGTCTGCGTGCGCACGGCGAACCACCAACGAGAGGGCCGCGAGCAGCAGGACGCAGAGCGCGCGGCTCATGCGTCAGGGCTCACAGGAGACGACCGTGAAAGCGCCGCAGTTCCGGTGGATCGTCGCCAATTGTCTCGCTTCGGCGTCGGTCGCCGCACGGCTCTTCGACTTGTCTGGGCACTCCGGCTTGCCAAGGTTGAACGTGGCGAGGTCGACGACGCAAGGCGGCGACGGCGGCGCGCTCGGATGCTGGGTTCTCGGCGACTGGGCCGAAGGTTGCGCCGAGGGCTGCTCCGGAAGAGCTCCCTCCATGCAACTACGCGGGAGCGCGGGCATGTTTTTATCACCCGTCGCGAGCGCGAAGCAGCGCGCCGAGACGTCCAGCACGACGCAGCGATCCGTGTTCGACTCGACGCTCTGTTCGAACTTGTTCTTCACTTCGAGCGCGCTGGCCGCGCCGCGTTTCGCCTCGTCCACCTTCACCTGCACGAGGGTGCCCTTGTCGCTCGACGTGGAGGTCTTGACGTCCCGAAGGATGCAATTCGCGTAGCGCTCGAGCGGGTCGTCTGGACTGACGCAGGCGTCGCCGCGCCGGTAGAACCCGGAGGGGCAATCCTGCTCCTCTGAACGCGAGATGAGGGCGCGCGCGCCAAGCGCGCCGAACACGACGAACGATCCCAGGCCAGCGCCGAGCAGCCATGGCCTCCGCGCCTTCAGCCCCGTGCCGGCGGGCTCTGTCGAGCGGGGCGCCCCGTCCGCGCTCGCCTCGTCGTTGGTCGTTGGCTTGGCCGGGGCGCGTGGCGCAGCGCCGGGGGCCTCGGACGCCGACGGGTGGGCTCCCTGGGCTTCGAGTTGAGAGATCCGCCGTCGAAGCAGGTCTGCGAAGGCGGCCAGCTTCGCCTCGCGCAGCGCGTGAAGGTCCGCGGTCTCGTGCGTGTGCGCTATAATCTCCGCCAGCAACGCTCGCCCCTCGAAATCCACCCACGCCTCGGGCATCAGCTCCTGCGCGGCCTGATGGAGCTTCGCCAGCCGTGGCCGCGTGCCCGGCCGCCCTTCTTGAGCGGCGAACAAGGCAGGAGTGACCACTTCGCCCAACACGTGGCGCAAATCGCGCAGGTCCACGCGCCAAGCTTATACGAACAGGCCGAGGACGCACAAGGTCGGCAGCATGCGAATGGGCACAGCCCCGTAGTGCCTGACCCACGTGCTCTCGATCCTGGAGTCTGGCGGCGGCGGCACGGCCGCCTGCGGCGCGCGCCTCTCGGCGCCGGTGACGCTGCGCGAGGAGCTCGCGGGTGCGGTGGGCCCGGATGGGTTCCGCATCCAGGCCGGAGCGACCATCGCCGCCAGCGCCGACGTCGACGGCGGCCTGGGAGGAGATCGAGACGGCGCCGCGCGTGTGGCGCGTCGACGTCGACTGGCGCGCTGGTGTCAGCTCGTCGAGATGCGGGCCATGGAGGTGGCCTGACGCGCGCTCGCCTGGATCGGTCGCCCCCGGCGTCGTACTCAGGAATCGCCTTTTCTTGTGCATGGCACTGTGTTTGCCTGGGGGGCGTTCGCCCGATCGGTCGGGCGAGGAGGATGTAGACCATGCGCAAGCTATGGATGGCTCCGGTGATGGCGGCGGCGGCGCTGATGACTGCGCCACGACCCGCCGAGGCGTGCGGCGGATTCTTTTGCGGACGACAGCCGGTGGACCAGACCGCGGAGCGGATCTTGTTCGCGACGAACCAGGACGGCTCGGTCACGATGGTGACGCAGATCCAGTATGCCGGCGCGGCGCCGGACTTCGCCTGGGTGGTCCCGCTGGCCGAGGTGCCGGCGGTGGAGAGCCTCGCTGTGTTCCCGCAGCTTGCGCTCACCGCCCTCGATACAGCGACGGGCCCGCAGTTCCAGTGGCCCGACGACCCGAGCTGCTACCCCGCCTTCCCCGAATCCGCGGGGGGCGGGGGCACCGCGGACGGCGCCGACGACGGCGACGTCACGGTGCACATCCGGGAAGAGGTCGGCCCGTACGACGTGGCCGTTGTCGAGTCGACCGATCCCACGGCGCTCGTCGCCTGGCTTCGCGACAACAACTTCCGCGTCAACGACGCGATGGTGCCGTACATCCGCATCTATACGAGCGAGGGGATGAAGTTCCTCGCGCTGCGGCTCCAGCCGGACGCCGAGGTCACCGACATCCAGCCGTTCCGCTTCACGCTTCCGTCGGGGTCGCCGTCGATCCCGATCCGGCTGACGGCGATCGCGGCCGAGCCGGAGATGGGCATCACTGTGATGATCCTCGGCGACCGGCGTTATGGGCCGGCCAACTGGCCGGACGTCGAGATCGACGACAACCAGATCGTCTGGAGCGCGAACCAGTGGCCGGTGCAGACGAACTGGACGGCGCTCGTCGCGCGCGGCGTCGACGATGCCGGCGGTCGAGGGTTCGTCACGGAGATGAGCGGACCGACGACCGACATCGCCGAGCAGGTCCGCAACACGATGACCTCGGACGAGGATCAGCTGGCCGCGCGCGACGCGCTGCTGCCGCTGCTGGAGGGCAACGCGACGATCACCCGGCTCTATACCCGCCTGTCGCCCGAGGAGATGACCGTCGATCCGATCTTCCGGCGCACCGACGGTCCCGTTGTGTCGAACACCCGCCTGCTCCCGCGCTACGTCGATGATCGCGACCTGTGCGTGGGCCCGCCGGGCGCCGAGGCTGCCGGCGCTGCGTCGCCGTGCGACTTCGCGGCGTGCGGCGCAGGCGGCCTGTGCCGCGTCGTCGAGGGCGCGGACGGCGCCCAGCCCGTCGCCGCCTGCGCGTGCGTGCCCGGGACGACCGCGCGCACGACGTTCGATCCGTCGGGTCGGCCGACGGTGACCTGCCAGGACCTCCGCATGTCGTTCCTCAACCCGGGTGACCGGGCGCTCCCTGACGCGCCGCCGCTCGCGGATCCTTGCGCGACGTTCGATTGCGGCGGGAACGGCGAGTGCGTGCCGATGAACATGACGCCGACCTGCCGCTGTTCGACCGGCTATGTGGCGGTAGGCACGATCGCCGCCGACGGCAGCCGCACGACGACCTGCGTGCTTCCCGACGAGCCCGTCCCCACGTCCTTCTACGACCGGCGCGTCCCGCCGCTGCCCGATTCGCTGCCGGGCGGCCGGCCGGTCGATGTGCCGCCGCCCGCCGTCGGGGCCGCCTCTGGAGGCTGCAACGCCGGCGGTCATGCTGGCGGCGCCGTCGGTCTCAGCGGCGCGCTTCTCGGGCTGCTGGCGGCCGCGCGCCGCCGCCGGCGCTCGTAGGAGTCCACGCCGTGGCCAGCTCGACCTCCGCCGCCGGTTTCGTCGTGCTCCTCGCGTTCGCTCCTGGCTGTGCCGGCGGGGACGAGCCGCCGGCGCAGGGCATCGCCGAGCTCGGCACCGGCGAGTGGCAGTTCGAGCCGCTCGCCGACGGCCAGGAGGTCGAGCTCGCCCACGGCGCGCAGGGCGGCTGGCACGTGTGGACGAGCGTCAGGACGCTCGGCCTGGAGCCGGAGGGCGCCCAGCTCGAGGTCACGACGACCGTGATCGGCGATCCGTCCTCGGCGACGACCAGCCGGGGGAGAATCGAGCTCGAGGAGCTCGAGGACGGCCGGTGCGAGTTCATCGGATGGCCGGCCGTGCTCCGCGAGCCAGCTTGTGCCATCGGCCAACCGCTCCGGATCAGGGGGGTGGTGACCGACGCGCGAGGCACGGTTGCGACCGCCGAGCGGCTGGTGCACCCCCGATGGGACAGCGACGAGGCCTGTGCTGGGCGGCCATAGGGCCCGAAATCCACATCGCCAGTCGGGTCCAGCAGCTCTGGGTCAGAGCGAGTGAACGATCCAGACGGCTGGCTCTTCATAACGTCCGCGCCGACCCTGGACGTACACGGGGGCAAGGCCGCCGGGGATCTCGAAAGACCGCTCGGAAGGCAGGATAGGCCTGCCGAGCCAGACCTCCCAGAAATCGAGCTCCAGGTCGACCACGAGGGCGCAACGGGGAGTCCCGGCGATCCGGCCCCCAACGCGGACATGCGTTCGGATCCACGGGTCGGTGGGCAAGCCGTCCTCTCGGGCGCGATCGAGGAACTCCTCGATGTCGATGCCTGGGCAGGATGCCTTGGACGGGGGGCGCACCGGGGCGAGCACGCCGGCGAGGCCCGATCGCCTCGCCAGGGCCTTGAAGCCGGCGAGCACGAGCGCGCTCACGCCCTGGCCGCGGAACAGCGGCGACACCGAGGCGGTGAAGGCGCCCAGGTGCGTTGGCGGGTCGCCGTCGCGGACCGCCTTCGCACGGAGGACCTGCCACCTCCAGCCGCCGTCGGGCAGCGCCGCCAGATCGTCGCTTAGCACGGCGACCGGAGCGGCGTTACCGACCGCGGCCAGGCGCCCCGTCGCCCTCTCGACGAGGCCGAACGTGAACGCGGGGGTCTCCCGCAGGATCTCCAGATAGGCGTCCTCGACGTCGTTGGAGTAGATGAACGGCGTCGCGGCCCATGCCTGCGCGACGACGACATCCATCAGGGCGCCGAGATCTGCGCGCTCTGCGCGCGTGACCATGTCGAAGCGGTCGCTCACCGCTCCAGGCGGAGCATCGTGGATCATGCGAAGTCGTTCAGCTCGGCGGACGCCGTAGTCACGTCCAAGGATGGGCGCAACGCCCACGACGAGCGAAGCAAATCCCCCATGGATTGTCAAGCGAGCGCCGTGGTTCAGTGTCAAGCCGCGACGCAGAATCGTTGGTTCGCGTCAACGCGCTCCAGCGCGCTCCAAAGCGTGATGTTACCGGTCATCGCGTGGGATCAGCACGCGCGGTGCTGAGTACCCTCGCCGGGCGTGATGAAGATCATCACGCTCGGCGAGCGCACGATCTGCCCGTGCCAGACGCCGCGAGGGACGATGCACGTGCCCTGATCGCGCAGCTGGATCACGCGCTCGCCGCCCTCGTCTTCCAGCACGACGTCGACCGAGCCGGAGAGCAGGATCAGGATCTCGTCGCCACGGGGGTGGACCTCGCGGTGATCGGGGCTCTCGTTCATGTGAAAGAGGCCCACCATGCGGCCGGCGTGCAGCTCCTCGCGCTCGCCGATCTTCGCCCAGAACTCGGCGTCCACAGGGATCAGCTTCGCGGCGCCGCCGTCGAGGAGCTGCACGTAGGTGTCGGAGAGATGAAAAGCGTGGGGCTCGTGTCGGGTCATGCAAGCACCATGGGCCCTCGCGCGCGCCGGCGATTGTAGATTTTTTCCGAGCATCCCGCTTCGCGGCCGCCCAGGTTCCGCGCGCCAGCAATCTCCGGCGGGACGATTCCGCAGGGGCGAACCGTCGCAATCCGGTGCTTTCCTTCAGAACCAGCGCGCGAGCGCGTCGTCGAGCGACTTCGACGACGCGTCTGTCCACGCGATGCAGCCGTCGGGACGGACGAGCATCGACGGGCCGTCGTTGGTGCGTGCGACGTGCACGTCGCGCGGGAGTGACCGTTCCGAAGGCGAGATGAAGAGGCCGCCGCCCTTCTCCATCAGCACGTAGAGCCGCTCTTCGCTGCCGCCTTCGAGCGTGAGGAGCTGGTCCTTCGCGAGCGTGCCGACGAGCGGGTCGTCGTCCCCGAGGTCGTAACGAATGCCGACGCCCGAGAGCATCTCGCCGAGGTAGCGGTTGCCTTCGGGCAGCTTCATCAGGTCGCTCACGATGGTGCGGAGCGCGCTCGTCAGCGGGTCAGGTCGCATGAGCGCGACTTGCGCGCGGGTATTTTCGAGGACGCGCGCGGCCACAGGATGGCGCTCGGCGGTGTACGAGTCGAGGAGATGCTCGCGCCCCTTCACCGCCGCGGCGAGCTTCCAACCGAGGTTCGCGGCGTCGACGAGGCCGAGGTTCAAGCCTTGGCCGCCAAAGGGCGAGTGGACGTGCGCGGCGTCGCCGGCGAGAAAGACGCGGCCAGCTCGGTAGCTCGTCGCTTGTCGCGCGTGATCGGTCCAGCGCGTCGCCATCGTCATCGACAGGATCTTGACGTCGGTGCCGCTCACGCGCTGAATCGCCGCTTCGACCTCGGCTTGCGTGATCGGCGCATCCCGATGGGGCGGCGGCCCGTTGAACTCCGCCGTGAAGACGCGCCCCGGCATCGGTCCGGACGCGACGAGGCCGCGCGGCGTTCGATGCCAACCCATCGCGAGCTTCTCGGGCGCATCGAGCTCGACGACAGCCTGATAGCCGGTGATGGTCGGATCCGTGCCGGGGAACTCGAAGCCGGCGAGCTTGCGGACGCGGCTCCGGCCGCCGTCGCAGCCGACGAGGTACTTCGCGCTCCGCGGGCCCGCGCTCGTCTGCGCGGTCACGCCGTCGTCGTCCTGCTCGAAGCCTTCCACCGTGATGCCGCGACGGATTTCGATCCCGAGCTCGGTCGCGCGCGCGCTCAGGATCCTCTCGAGCGCCTCTTGCGGCACGAGACGCATGAGGCGCTCCGGGTCGCGCTGGAGGTCCTGGTCAATCAAGAACATCCCAGAAAAATGGCCTCCTGGCCTCTTTATCGTCCCAGATCCGAAGCGCGCCTTCAGCGCCGGCATCATCCGCGCCATGGTGGCGCGGCGCTCGTCGTCGAGCGCACGCGCGAGCCCGCGTCGTTCCAGCGCCTCGGCTGCCACCGCGCCGACCCCGGCGGCCTTGATCGTGCGGTCGGGCTCCACGAGCCGCTCCAGCACGAGCGGCTTCACGCCCGCGATCGCGAGCTCGATTGAGAGGAAGAGCCCGACCGGGCCGGCGCCTACGATGACCACGTCGTGCGTCATGATCCAAATGTTAGACTCGGTAAATGTTTGCGCAAGTCAAATATTTGTCTTAGTCTAAGATTCGATCCATGGGCGAGCTCCGGGAAAGCAAGAAGCGCGAGACCAGGCAGCGGATCTCCGACGTCGCGACGGCGATGTTCTTCGCGCGCGGCTTCGACGCGGTGACGGTCGAGGAGATCGCCGCCGCCGCCCATGTCTCCAAGATGACGGTGTTCAACTACTTCGCGCGCAAGGAGGACCTCCTCTTCGATCGCGAGGACGAGGTGAAGCGGCTCTTGCGCGAGGCGATCGGCGAGAGGCCGCAAGGGCAGTCGCCGATCGACGCGCTCCGCCGCCTCGTCGACAGGCTGTGCGAGCAGAAACATCCGTTCGCTCGCATCGACAGCCAGACGGTCGGCTGGGGGCGCGTCGTCGCGGCGAGCCCGTCGCTCCAGGCGCGCCTCCGCGAAATCGGGGATGAGACGGTCGAGGCGCTCGCGGTCGAGCTCGCTGGTCCGAAGCCCGATGGCGTCGTGCGGCTCGTCGCCGGCATGGTCGTGCTGACGTGGCGCACGGCGTACGGCGAAGCCATCCGCGTGTTCGAGCGCGGAGGCTCGGCGAAGAAGGCGAACGCTGCGTTCATCGCGTTGATCGATCGCGGTTTTGCGGCCATTCACGGGATGGCGGCGAGCACGCGCTTTGCCTGCGCGCCGGCACGCAGCGGATCGCGAGCCACGTCATGATCAACGGGCTGGGCAAGGGCACGATGCCCCTCTCGTCGAGCTTCGCGCTTCTCGCAGCTCCGCGACGTCGCGCGGACGCTCGGCGAGATGGCCGCGAACCAGCGCGCCGGCCTGCCCCTCACGCAGCAGCACCTCGATTTCATCGACCAGGCCGTCGAGGTCTTTCGGGGTTGCGGAGCTACCGGGCGCGGGCGCGCCGGTACTCTCCCGGGGTCGTGCCCGTCCAGCGACGGAAGCTGCGGTAGAAGTGGCGCGGCTCGCCATAGCCGAGCAGGAACGCGATCTCCTGGAGGGCGAGGTCAGGCCGGCGGACGAGATCGAGCGCCTTCTCCCGCCGGGCCTCGTCGAGCTGCGCCGTGAACGACGTGCCGATGTCCTTGAGCGCGCGCTGGAGCGAGCGCGTGCTCATGCCCAGAGAGCGCGCGACCCCCTCCTGGTCCACGTCGCCGCGGTCGAGCCGCTCGTCGATGCGGGCGCGCACGCGCGCGTCGAGCGCCGCGGCGCTGGCGGGCGCGGCGCGCGCGGCGAGGAGCTGCTCGGCGTGGCGAACGAGGTAATCGCGGACCGACGGGTCCGCGCCGACGAGGGGCGCGTCGAGCAAACGCGCATCGTAGACGAGGCCCGTGGCGCCCGCGTCGAAGCGGGCGGGGGCCCCGATCGCCTCCTCGTAGAGAGACGGCGGGTGCCGGCGAGGATGGCGGAACAGCGCCTCGATCGGCCGCGCCGAGCCGCCGAGGTAGAGCGCGATGAAGCGCGCGAGCGTCGCGATCATCATCTCGATCGGCTCGGCCATGGCGACGACGCGCGGCTCGTGCTCGAGCGCGAGCCGGGCGACCCCGCCGTGCTCCTCGAGCGTGATGCGGAGGTGCGGGTCCATCAGCCGGCAGAAGCGGCCATAGACGGCGACGCCCTGCCGCACGGTCTCGCTGTGGCGAAGGACGTGCCCCACGATGCCGACGACCGAAACCGGGATGCAGCGCGCATAACGCAGCCCGAGCGGCTCGCCGGGGAGGCGCTGGAGAAGGACCTCCCACAGCGAGAAGAGCGATGCATACGGCACGAGCTCGTCGGGCGCGGCGAGGACCTCGGGCGAGACGCCGGCCGCCCGGAGGAGATCCTCCTGCGGGACTCCGCACGACGAGGCGAAGGCGATGAGCCCGGCAGGCATGGATGCGAACACGAGATCGCCGTCGGACATGGCGTGCGCCGAGGATAGCGCAGACGCCCGGGGGCTCAGCGCCGATCCCGCCGCGCTCGAAATCCAGCTTGAACGAGCGCTCCGGCTCGTGGCATCCTCGACATGCACGAAAAGGGGGGGACGATGGCGGTGCATCACATCGCGCTGGCGACCAGCGATCTGGTCGCCACACACCGGTTTTATACCCGGGCCATGGGGTTCCGTCTCGTGAAGGTCATCGCGGTGCCTTACGAGGGCAGCCGCGACGGGGGCTGGGCGAGGCACGCCCTGTATCGGACCAGCGAGCCCGATGGTCCGCTGCTGGCGTTCTGGGATCTGCACGAGGAGACGGTGCGGGGCCGCTTCAGGACCGATCTCTCGACAGGGCTCGGGCTGCCGGTGTGGATGAACCACCTGGCTTTCAGCGCCCCGACGGGCGAGGTTTACGGTCGGATGCTCGCGCGGTGGCTCTCGCACGGCCTCGAGGTGACCGAGCGAGATCGCGAGTTCTGCCGCTCGATCTGCACGATCGATCCCAACGGCATCATGGTCGAGTTCTGCCAGACCCTCCGGCCCTTCTCGGCCGAGGAGGTGGCCGACGCGGAGCGCTCGCTCTTCGATCCGATGCCGCCGCTCGAGCTGCCGCGACCCTCGATCGTCCACCGGTCGCAGCTGGGGTGACGCGCCTGCGCGCGACCGGGCCTCCGATGGGGATTGCGCCCCCTCGTCACGGCATGCCCAGCATGTTGGAGGATGAAAGCGCGTGCTGCGGTGTGGCTCAGGGCGCTGCCGGAGGTCCTTCCCGGCAGGGCGCCACCCGATCTGCGCCGCCGAAGAACTCTCCCGCGAGCAGCGACCACGCCCGCGCGTTCTCCGGCGGGCCGCACTTGAACGGCGCCTTCGCGAGCTGTTTGCCGCGGAGCGCCGCGCGCTGCTCGCGGTAGTAGCGGATCGCCAGCTCGGCGGCGTACTCCACCACGCCGTTTCCAGGCTGGAACGAGTAATACGTGCCGCCCTTCACGATGGTCTCGTTCGGCGAGTACGGCGTGAGGCAGGTGATCCTCGTCCCGCAGCGCGCGACGATCCCGTCGTAGATCGGCGAGAGCGCCGCCTGCGACCACCCGCCGTGCGCGCCGTCGTTCAGGTGGAAGAGCTCGTGGAAGAGCGTCTCCCGCACGTCGTCCGCGGAGCGGTGGAGCGAGCCGGAGAGGTTGTACGCGACCGTCCAGCCCGAGGCATACGCGGAAGGCGTCCGCGCCCGCACGGACCGGAAGTACCGGAGCGCGAGGGCGCGGTGCCGGTAGCGCACGGGCGAGCTGGCCGTGGCCGCGAGATCCGCGACGAAGGCGTCGAAGTCGGCGATCGCCGACACCGTCCACTCGAGATGGCGGCGCTCGGCGCGCACCGGCAGCTCCGGGACGAGGTGGAGCATGCCGCGGTAACCGCCATCCATCATGTGCTCCCGCTCCAGCCCGGCGACGCTGCCGTTCTGGTCGAAGAGCGCGGTGGCGCTCGCTGCGGCCTGCGGGTCGCCCTGGTAGCGGAGCGCGAGCAGGCAGCGGATGCGCTCGTGCGCTGGGCTTGGCGCGGCCGCTGTCCCGCCGTTCCCGCGCCGGCAGGCGTCGATGGCGTCCCGGTGGGCGGCGGCGTCGCCCGGGAACAGGATCGCCTCGGCCTCGTCGGCCGAGATGGCGGGGGCCGACTCGGTTGGGGCGGGGGAGGGCGCGGCGCCGTGCGCGCCATCGGCCTGCGCCGCTCCCGCGGACGCGGCGCCGGCAGGCCCAGGGGTTCCCGGGCCAGAAGGCGCGCTGGCCACCGCGAGGGCTGGCGTGCCTGGCGCCGCCGCGGCCTTGCCGGCGGGGCCCGGGGGGCCGGGGCTCGCGGGGGCACACGCCGCGAGGATCACCGGCAACGCGAGGGTCAATACGGCGACGAGCGGCGTGGCCTCGGGGCGCATCCTGTCCAGGATGCCAAAATCGCGGCCGCGCATCATCAGCAGACGCCCGGCCGTAGACGCCCCGCCGCCGGTGTGTGGCGGGCGCTGCGGCGGTACGACGTCGAGGCGGGTGGGGGGGCCAGTCGCGGAGCTCGACACCTGCGCGCTGCGGGCGAGCGGTCGCGTGTCCACGTGGACTTCGTCCGTTTTTCAGATCGGCTTCGCAGATCGGCGTTCATGAGGCGCTCGCTCGGCCCATGGCCCTTCTGCCGTGGTACTGCCTGAGGTAGAGGGAGGACCGTCATGCGCGTGAGGAGCCTCGAGATCCACGACCTGCGCTGCTTCCGGGGCAAGCACGTCCTCGACTTTACCGATCCGGTCACGGGCGACGCCCGGGATCGCGTCGTCCTCGTCGGGAGCAACGGGTCGGGGAAGACGACGGTGTTCGACGTCATCGAAGCCATGCTCGCCGTTGTTGTCGAGCCTGAGAGACCGGCGCCGATCCTCGACGAGGCTGGGCTCGTGTCGTTGACGATCGAGCCAACGCCGAGCGAACGCTTTGTAGGCGAGCAGTTGCCCTGCACGATCGTCTACGAGAAGGCACCTCGCTATTCCCCGCGAGGCTTCCACCTCATCGATGGCAGACTCCATGTGAAGATGGAGGACGGCGGTGCGTCGAGCCAGTTGTCCGCGAGGACATACATCCAAGGGCTGCGTCGTCACCTCGAGGAGGTGGAGCAGGGTAGGGCACAGCCGGTCGGCGGCCTGATCTACTTTCCCCATGACCGCGAGCTCCGCTCTGTCCGTGGCGGCACCATCGAACCCCCGCCCGCTGAGACGCGGTGGCTCTCCCGGTACAGTCCATCGGGCCAGTGGACTGGCTCCCTCGAGCAGCTCTGGGTCTGGCAGAACTACCTGGACCTCGAACGAAAGAGCCGCGGAGAGGACCCCGGGGAACTGGCGGGATCGGTCGAGCTCCTCCAAGAAGCGCTCGGTCCCGGGCGCAAGGTGTTCGTTCGCGAGGGAAGGGTGCGCGTGACGGCGCCCTGGAACGACGCATCCGGCAAACCCGCGGAAGTGATGCTCGACCAGCTCCCCTCGGGCGAGCGGCAGTGCGTGATGCTCCTCGGCGAGATCGCGCGACGCAAGCGGCCGCACGGCGTGCTGTTCATTGATGAGCCCGAGATCAGCATGCACCCGACCCTGCAGCGTCAGCTCCTCGCCCAGCTGCGGCGTGTCGCGCGCCTCCTCGAGATGCAAGTGTTCCTCGCGACGCACTCACCGGAGATCGTGCGCAGCGTTCCACCGGTGGAGGTGAAGAGCCTCGATTATCCGGAAAGTCGCTTCGACGTGCCCGACGAGGGCGCACCATGAGCGGCTACAAGAGCCTCGACGAGCTCGAAATTGTCCTGCGGAGCGGCGCAGGCATCGCGATCATCTGCGAGGGCGAGGACTACCGAGATGACGAGTTCTTTTACAAGGAATGGTTCGGCGATCTCGGACGGATGGTCACATTTCACGCCCAGGATGGCTGGAAGTACGTGCAGGACGCCGTCAAGGAGCTCAGGCGGCGCGGCACGCCGGTGCCCGTATACGGCATTCTGGACAGGGATTTCACGCCGGACGAGGAGCTCGCGCGCCAGTCGGAGCCGTCATTCGACGGCACCTGCTACCGGCTTTCTCGTTACGACCTGGAGAGCTACCTGCTGGATCCGGAAGGGTGGCTCAGCGTGCTGCGGAGGGAGTTGTGGCGACGCGAAGGCCGTGTGGCTGAGGGATGGGACACGGTGGACGCGGTGGCCGATCGCATCCGCGGCTTCTATCGCGAGGCGCTTCCGATCGGAGCGCATAACTGGACCGTGCGGCGCCTGGCCGATGCCCACGGAGCGCAGCCGAGCTTCGTCGGCCGAAGCTATCTCACCGCCGTGCAGGCGCTCGCGACCGTGAACGCCGAGGATGCGCTCGCGACCTGGGCGAGCGCGTTCGGTGCGCAAGACACTGCGCGCGAGGTATTTCGAGAGCGGCTCGCGTTCCTGCGAGCCCGCGAGGACGATCTCGACGAGCTGCGGAAGCACGTCTCCGGGAAGCTCGTGTTCCAGGAGCTCCATCGCACGATTCCCTGCGCGCGGAAGCGGCCGGACCGTATGGATCTGGCCGAGCGCTACCTCGACCAGTGCCGGGAGCCGCCGGCTGAGCTCGCCGCTCTGATTCGCCTCATTCTCTCGCGTGCAGAGCGGGAGCGGTCAGGGTAGCTCCGGCTCGTCAGATAGTTTCTGCGTCCGGCTGACGCTCTGCTGGGCTCGATGCGCGTTCGTCGCGGGCCTTCCTACGGCACCACCACGGTATCGTTCGTTTGCAGCGGCAGATCCCCGCGGAGATCGCCTTTCCCGACGACCTCATCGAACACGAACGGAATCCTGCGCTCGCCGATCGCGTCGCGCCGGACGATCACCACCTCGTCGGGATCGGCGAAGCGCGTGAATCCGCCCGCGAGGGCGAGCGCCTGGAGCACGGTGATCTGCGCCCTCGGCGTGAACTCGCCAGGACGCGACACCTCGCCCATCACGTAGACCCGGTAGCTGTGGAGCTCTGCCACCTCGACGCTGACGACCGGCTTCTCATGATAGAACTTGGCGGCCTGCGTCGCGATGTCCTCGGCGACGCCCATGACGGTGCGCCCCGACGCCAGGACGTCGCCGACGAGCGGGATCGTGATGAACCCGTCGGGTCGCACCGTGACGCGCTGGCTCAGCGCCTCGTTCTTCCAGGCGCGCACCTCCAGCACGTCGCCGGGGCCGACCGCATAGGCGCTCGTCGCGCGACGCTCCGCATCGAAATCGACGCGTGGTGCGCGCGCGCCCGCGCCGCAGCCCGGGAGCGCCATGAGGACCGTGAGCGCGGAGCAGAGCAGGGCAATCCGGACACAGCGGGAGCACATGCGGTTTCCAGCCTCCTTGATGCGATGGCGCTCCAGCAAGCGCCGATCCCGCCGCCGCGCTCCGCGCCTGCTCCTCGCGCGCGCACTGGCGCTCTTCCCGCGTGCCGCTCGGGCCCGCGGTGCTAGATCCGTCGCGCGGAAGGGGGGAATGCGCGCCGCGCCTCATCGCGCCCGCGCAGGGCGCCTCCGCGCGGCCGTCACGAGGGCGCGGCGCGGGCCGCCCGTGCGCGGCGCGCGCCACGCGAACGGCGCGCCACACCATGGCAGCGTGGGTCGTGTGCGCGCTGTGCGCGCTCGTCATCATCAAGCCGCAGGAGTTCATCCCCGCGCTCTCGGGGATTCCGCTCGTGCACGCGGCGTTCGGGATCACCCTGCTCTGTGTCGCCCTCGACGTCGTGTGGCGCCGGCTCAAACCGACGCTCGCGCCTCAGGTCGTCTATGCGCTCGCGTTCCTCGCCTGGGCAGCGCTGACCACCGCGCTGAAGCGCCCGACCGCGCTCGAGGAGCGCGGAATGCAGCTCGCGACCGTCGCGGGCATCTTCGTCGCCGTCGCCGTCGCCGCCGCCTCGCCGCGAGGGCTGCGGGCGCTCGCGATCACGCTCGTCGGCTGCGCCGTCCTCACGACCGTGGTCGCGATCGTGCAGGCGTTCCAGCCCCACGGCTGCATGATCGCGGCTCCCGATGACTGGGAAGGCAAGGGCGAGCTCGAGCCGGATGGGCGCCCCTGCGAGACCAACCTCGACTGCCGCATCGAGGCGCCCGTGCCCGACGGCAACTACCGGTGCGAGCGCCCCGGGCCGCTCGGCACGTCGACCATCGATGGCCGCGTCCGCTACCGCGGCTCGCTCGCCGATCCCAACGAGCTCTCGCTGATGGCCGGAATGTCGATCCCGCTCGCGATCGCGCTCGCCGAGCGGCGCTTCGGCCCGCGCCGGCCGCGCAGGTCCGTCCGCGGGGGCTCACCCTCGTCGGCTGGCGCGCCGCCCGGCGGCGCTGCGCCAGGGCCCGCGCGGGCCTGCGGGGCGCGCCGCGCGCTGACGCTTCCCGTCCTGCTCACGGATCGGCTGATCTCGCGCGTTGCCGGGGCGCTCCGCGCGCTCCCCGTGACGGCCGTCATCGCGGCGATCGGCGCGATGGTCGTCCTGTCGCGCTCGCGCTCGGGCGTCATCGTGTACCTGGCGGTCCTCGGCATCAGCTTCATCCGGCGGAGCGGGACCCTCGGCGTCATCGCCGCCTGCTTCGTCGGGCCGCCCATGCTCCTGCTCGGGGGCCGGAGCGGCGATGAGGCGAGCGAGAGCTCGGGCGAGCGCGTCGAGCTGCTCCGGGAAGCGTTCGAGATGATCCGCCGGACGAAGGGGATCGGCGTCGGCGCAGGGCAGTTCGGCGACGAGTCGTCGCTCGGCTTGACCGCCCACAACTCGTATCTCCTCGCAGCGGCCGAGACGGGCCTGCTCGGGATGTGCCTGTTCGCGCTCGTCCTGTACGCGTCGATCAAGGTGCCGCTGTCGATCTGGCTGGGCGACGTCGATGTCGGCCCCACGGCGAGGCGGTTCGCGCCGGCGATCTTCGTGAGCCTGTGCGGCGCGCTGATCGGCATCTTCTTCCTCTCGTGGGCCTACAAGGACATCCTCTACATGGTGTTCGGCGCCTCCGCCGCGCTCTACGGCGCCGCGCGGGCCGAGGACAGCCGCGTCGTGGTGCGCGTGTCCGGGAGGGAGGTCGCGCTCGTGTGCGGCGGGATGTCCCTGGTGCTCGTGCTGCTCAACGTCCTGCTCCGGTTCCTCGGGTGAGCGCGCCGCGAGCGCCGGGCGCTCCTGGGATGGCCGCGGCGCGGCCTGGCAGGTCGTCCGACGGGAGCGCCCTGGAATGGTGGTATGCTGGGCGGGATGTCGGCTCCCATCCGCAAGCCCGTCGACCCCGCAGCGGCGCCCATCCCGGCCGAGGCGCCGCGCGCCCCGACGGAGGCCGAGTGGGCCGCGATGTCGCCCGCTCAGCGCCAGCAGGCGATCGCGGCGCTCGTCGACTCCATGTCCCAGGAGGAGATCGACGAGCGCCTGGCCATGGCCGAAGGGGACCCGCACTTCGACGCCAAGGTGGAAGCCCGCGACACGCTCCGCGCCTGGTTCGGCCGGCGCGGGCGGCGCGTCTACATCGGCGCCGAGATGAAGGTCCACTATCCGGGCGAGAAGGGCTTCACGCCCGACGTGATCGCGGTGACCGACGTCGAGCCCACCCCGCGACTCTGCTGGATGGTCAGCGCCGAGGGCAAGGGGATCGACCTCGCGATCGAGGTGCACTACGCCGGCAACTGGCGCAAGGACTTCGTCGACAACGTCGTGCGCTACGCGACCCTCGGGATCCGTGAGTACTTCATCTACGACATCCCGCGCGGGCACCTCAAAGCTCACCGGTTACCGTCCACCGGAGAGCGGCGCTACGAGAGCATCCCCTCGCGCGCCGGGCGGTACCGATCGGAGGTCCTCGATCTGGATCTGGCGGTGGAGGCGGGGCGTCTCCGTTTTTACGCGGATACCGCCGAGCTGGTCACCGCCAGCGAGCTGGTAGGCAAGCTGGAGGGGATGATCGAGGCCGCCGAGGCTCGGATCGAGCAGGAGCAGGCGCGGGCAGAGCAGGAGCAGGCGCGGGCGGAGCAGGCGGTGGGGCGGCTGTCGGCGGCGATCCTGATGCTGCTGGACGCGCGCGGCGTCCCGGCGAGCGAGGAGGCGCGGGGCCGGATCCTCCGCGAGACGGACGTGGACGTCCTGGGACGCTGGCTCCAGCGCGCGGCAACCGCGGCGGCGGTGGAGGAGCTGTTCCTGGAGTCGACCGGCCGCTGACTGCCGTTGCCACGCGCATCGCCTCGTGGTCTTTTGAGGATACCGTGTCTTCCCTCACCCAGCAGATCGCCGCGCTCCCTGGCCCTCTCCTCGCTCGCCTCCGGGCTCGCGGGTTCGACCCCGATCGCGTCGCCCGGTGGGCCGCGTCCATCGGCAAGGACCGGGACGCCCGCAACCGCCTCCAGGGCACGGTCGAGCCGCCCGCGCCCGGCGATGTCGCCGACCTGCCCGCCGAGGGCACGCCCGAGCACGCCCGCTGCCGCGAGGCGGGCCTGGCCGCGCTGCGCCGGGGCGAGGTCGCCCTCTGCGTCCTCGCCGGCGGGATGGCCACCCGGATGGGCGGCGTGGTCAAGGCGCTCGTCGAGGTGCTGCCCGGTCGGACCTTCCTCGATCTGCGCCTCGCCGAGAGCGATCACCTCCGGCGCACGACAGGGGTCCCGGTCCCGCTGTGGCTGATGACCAGCGAGGCGACGAACGGACCGATCCGCGCGGCGCTTGGCCCGCGCCTCGACGAGCCGGGCGATCTGTGCGCCACGTTCGAGCAGCACGTCTCGCTGCGCCTGACGCCGGAAGGCGGGCTGTTCCTGGACGAGGCGGGCGAGCCGAGCGTCTACGCCACCGGCCACGGCGATCTCCCGGATGCCCTCCGCGAGAGCGGCCTCCTCGGCCGCTTCATCGCCCGCGGCGGGAAGATCGTCTGGATCGCCAACCTCGACAACCTCGGCGCGACCGTCGATCCGGTCCTCCTCGGCTGGCACCTCGGCCACGGCGGGCCGCTCTCCGTCGAGGTGGTCGACAAGGGCGGCGACAAGGGCGGTGGGCCGTTCCGGTGGAACGGCCGACCGGTGATGGCGGAGGACTTCCGGCTGCCGGTCGGGTTCGATCCGAAGGTCGTGCCCGTCTTCAACACCAACACCTTCCTGGCGAGCGCCGAGGCGCTCAGCACGCTCGCGCTGGACTGGATCTATGTGGAGGTCGAGAAGAAGGTGGACGACCGCAAGGCGATCCAGTTCGAGCGCATCCTGAACGAGGTCACGTTCGGGCTGCCGGCCCGGTTCGTTCGCGTCCCGCGTGAGGGCCTCGCGGCCCGGTTCCTTCCCGTCAAGGACGTCGAGGAGCTGGAGCGGCGGAGGCCGGCGATCGAGGCGATCGCCCGCGCGCGCGGCTTCCTCGGCTGAGCCGAGGAGCGCAGGCCGCGTCGCTCGGCGCGCGGCTGGCGAGCGAAGGTGCTTGTCGTCGTGAATCGACGCGTGCGACGAGGCGTTGCGCGCCGCCGAGGAGCGCCCGAGCGCGCGCTGGCGGATGGGAGAACTGGATATGGCAGATGCGCAGACGGTCTCTCTGGACGCGGCGACGCCGGCGGATGCGGTGATCCTGTCCAACCTTCTCGAGCTGTACATTCACGATCTCAGCGATGTGTTCCCCGCGATCGAGCTGGGGCAGGACGGGCGCTTCGGCTACCCCAAGCTCCCTCTCTACTGGTCGGAGCGGGAGCGGCGGTTCGCGTTTCTCATTCGATGCGGCGGGCGCGTCGCGGGGGTTGTGCTGGTGACGCGCGGTTCGCCGGCGGTGGAGGACCCGGACACCCTGGATGTGGCCGAGTTCTTCGTCCTTCGCCGCTATCGCCGCTCTGGCGTGGGCCGCCAGGCGGCGTGCCTCCTATGGAACGGCCTCCCCGGGAAGTGGACCGTGCGCGTCGCCGAGGGGAACCGGGGCGCTCTGGCGTTCTGGCGCGGTGTCGTCGCGGAGTTCACGCGCGGCGCTGTGACGGAGCTCGTGCGTCCTGGCCAGCCACACGCCTGGCGGGTGTTCTGCTTCGAGAGCGTGCCTGAGCGCGTCGCGCCCTGATTCCACGGCGGCGCGGATCACGGGCGCCGGCCGGCGCGCCCCTCCGGATCTTCGGCGAGCAGCTCCTCGATCTCGGCCGCCGCCTTGTCGAGCACCTTCACGGTGCGCGCGAGCACAGCCGGCGTGATGCGCCCCCGGCGCATCGCGTGGCGCAGCATCTTCATGAGCGAGCCGATGCGCTTCATGACGTCGCCGAAATCCTCGGCGAAGCGCTCCCACGAGGTCTCGACGAAGCGCTCGTAGAACTCGTCGACGTACTCGCGGTTCGCCTTGAGGTCCTCGCGCCCCGCGTCGGTGATCTCGTAGATCTTGCGCCCCTCGGCCTCGATGACGCGCGCGTGGCCGAGCTCCTCGAGCATCTGCAGCGTCGGATAGATGACACCGGGGCTCGGCCGGTAGGTGTCGCCGCTGCGCTGCTCGATCGCCTGGATGACCTCGTAGCCATGGCGAGCTCGCTCGGCGAGCACGTCGAGCACGAGGTAGCGCACGCCGCCGCGATCGGCGCGGAGCGGCGGCCCTCCGAACCAGTCGCCCCACCAGCCCGGCGGGCCGCCACCCATGCCGGGCCGACCCCTCCCGAACGGACCCCCCCTCGGCCCTCGCGGGCCTGCGCAGTGATGGTGTTCGTATCCCCAGAACATAGACAAAATCCCTCTCTGGCTAGGCGGCGGACCACCACGGCGGCGAACACTCAGCTGCCGCGCGCTCGTGCGCAGACCGCCCCGGCTCCACGGCCCGGCGGCCCTGTGGCGGCCGGGTCGATATTCTAAAAGATATATCTAAAAGATAGCTCTCGACTGTCGGCCGTCAAGAGGCGGGGCGGGTGGGGTCGCAGGCTCAACCTGGGTCGCAGGCTCAACCTGGGTGGGGTCCGCCGGCCGGGCTCAACCTGGGTGAGGTCCGCCGGGCTCAACCTGGGTGAGGTCCGCCGGGCTCAACCTGGGTGAGGTCCGCCGGCCGGGCTCAACCTGGGTGAGGTCCGCCGGGCTCAACCTGGGTGGGGTCGCGGCTGATCGCCGGCTGTTCGCTGCTTGACACGTGACGCTCGTCCCTGTAACGAAAGTGAAAATGATTTTCAGTATCGACGCTGCCCCTTCGTTTGCTCGACGCGAGCTCGCGGGAGTCGCCGCGTGCGCGTACGCCTCCGACGCGTTTCCCGACCTCGGGCTCCACGACGAGGAAGCGCGCCAGCTCGCCCGCGTGCTCGAGGTCGAGCGCGCCGGCTTCACGGAACAGGAGCTCCGCCCCCTCGCGACCCGCACGCGGCTGGTCGACGACGTCGTGGACGACTTCTTCCGCCGTCACCCGGACGGGCTGGCCATCGGGCTCTTCTCCGGGCCGTGCACCCGGTTCTCGCGCGTCGACAACGGGCAGCTCCACTGGATCGACATCGACGTTCCCCGCGTGGTCGCGTGGAAGTCCCGGCGCGCCCCGCAGACGTCACGGTATGCGCTGGCCACGGCGTCCCCCGGCTGCGATCACTGGATCGATCAGCTCGCCGACGCGCAGGACTGGCCCACGTTGATCCTCGGCCTCGGCCTCTTCTCCCATCTCGGCCCCGAGCGGATCGGCGCCTTCTTGACCCAGGTCTCCCTGCGCCTCGCCAAGGACGTGGAGCTCCTGCTCGACGCGAGCCCGTGCCTCCAGCTCCGTCCCACCGCGGCGAGGGGCGCGCGTCACGTCGAGCTCCACCGAGAGGGAGGCATCGTCGAGACGTTTCCATGGCTGCGCGTCCTGGGCGATAACGACTATCCCGAGCCGCTCGGCGCCCGCATCCGGACCACGAATGGACTCGCGCGCTTCTTCCGTAAAGCGCAGTTCCCGATCCTCCGCCACCTCCGGCGCGTGTGAGCCCTCGATGGCACCCTCGGTAACACCTCCATAACAAGTAACAGCAAGACCCATGCACAAGGACAGAGAAGCTCGATGAACATCCAGGACTACGTTGACGCACCGGCGCCCTGCGGCGCCGCGCTCCACCATCGCGACGCGCGCGCGTCCCTGGGGAGGGCCCGGGCATGAGCCGTTATACCGGACCTCGCGTCAAGGTCATGCGCGCGCTCGGGGTCGAGCTCCCCGGGCTGTCGGCCAGGAAGACGGAGCGGAGGCCTTACCCGCCCGGGCAGCACGGACAGGCCCGCAAGAAGCTCAGCGAGTTCGCCCTGCGGCTCCGCGAGAAGCAGAAGGTCAGGCTCAACTACGGCCTCACCGATACGCAGCTGAAGACGCTCATGCTCGAGGCGCGCAGGAGCGATCTCGCCGCCGGGGCGAAGCTCATCGAGCTGCTCGAGCGGCGGCTCGACAACGTCATCTTCCGCGCGGGCTTCGCGCGCACCATCCCGGCCGCGCGACAGCTGGTGGCGCACGGGCACGTGCTCATCGACGGAAAGCGCGTCGATATCCCCTCCTACCGCGTCACCACCGGAGAGACGGTGAGCGTGAGCGAGAAGCGCCGTGACCACCGGACCGTCGTGGAGGGCCTCGCGAGGACGGACATGGAGGCCCCCACGTGGCTCGCTGTCGACAAGGACGCCCGGCAGGCGCGCGTGGCCGCGCTCCCGGACGAGACGAGCATCCCGTTCCCCATCGCGGTTCAGCTGATCATCGAGTACTACTCGCAGCGGCTGTGACGAGGACCAGGGCTCGCCGCGCTGGCGAGCCCGCCTCCCTCGACGCGGGGCGGTCGCGACAAGCGCCCGCCTTCCCGGGAGCGTCCGCGCAGCGAGCCGCGCGCGCCGGACGCCGAATGTCCATGGCGTGCGTCGGCATCGGCCCTCTCTCACGCGGTCAGCCCGCGTGGTGGCGCCGAGCCGGGTGCGTCCCGGGGTGACGCGCCCGCGAGCACGCGCCTTGCCGTGCGGAGGCGGAGCGCCCGCGCGCGCGCCCTCCGCGCCGCGCGGCGCTGGACGCGCTGCCCGCGGGGCGAGGAACACCATGGCCAGCCTGAGCACGGAGAGCACACCCCGGGAGCGCCTGGATCGCGCGATCAGCGTCCTCGGCAGGGTCCGGATGTACTGGCGCGGAGCGGCCGCGATGCTGGCCGTCGGACTCGCGATCTCCTTCGCCCTGGCGCTCGCCACGAAGCGGGTGTGGCGGAGCGAGGCCACGATCCTCTACCGCGACACCATCCAGACCGGCCGCGATCCCCAGAGCAGCACCGCGCGCGCGGCGCGCCTCGGGTCGAAGCTCAAGGACGCGCTCACCGCGCGCGGGACGCTCGCCGGCGTCGTCGAGGCGTTCGGGCTCTACCCGGAGAAGACCGCCCGCTCGATGGTCGAGGCCGTCGAGGAGATGAAGAACCACGTCGGCTTCCGCGCGCAGAGCAGCGATACGTACGTCGTCTCGTTCACCCACGACGATCCGCACGTGGCGCAGCAGGTCGCCGCCCGCCTCACGCAGATCCTGCTCGACGACTACCGCCGCGACAGCCTCGGCACGGCGACGATGACCCGCGATTTCCTGCGGAAGGAGCTCGCCGAGGCCAGCTCCAAGGTCGACGCGGCGAGCCGCGCGCTGGCGACGTTCCTCGCCAGGAATCCGCAGTTCCAGTGGGGGCTCAACGACTCTCCGTATGCGCCGGCGCCCCAGCCGCTCGGCTCGCCCGGCGCCCCCGCGCCCGCGGCTCTGGGGCGCGCCCTGTCGTCAGCGCAGCCTGTCCGCCCGGTCGATCCGCAGCTCGCGGCGCTCGAGCGGCAGCTCGCGCGGGTCGAGGCGCTGCTCGGGGCCGGGCGATCCCCAGCGGCGGCGCCCGGGCAGCCGCTGCCCCAGAGCGTCGTCGAGGCGCAGCGGGCCCGCACGGCCGCGGTCGCCGCGGTCGCGGCAGCCGAGGCGGCGCTCGCCGAGAAGCTCACGACCGTGACCCCCATCCACCCGGACGCCGTCGCCGCGAAGCGCCGCGTCGAGGCGGCGAAGAGCCAGCTCACCGCGGCCGAGAGCGCGCTCGGGCTCGTGCGCGCGGGCGTCACCGAGGCGTCGATCGGCGAGGCGCGCGAGGCGCGCGCGCTCACCCCGTCGAGGCGCGCGGCGCTCTCGGCGGAGCGGACCGCGCTCCTCCGGCAGATCGCGGGGCTGCGCGCGCGCGGGGGAGGGGGCAGGGCGCCGGCGGGGGGCGAGGCGCCGCGCGCGCCGGCGGAGAGCGCCGCCAGGGGCGAGGCGCCGCGCGCGCCGCCATGGGCGGCCGACGGGGGCGCCGAGGAGCGCGTGATCGAGCTCGAGACCGAGTGGCACCGGCTCCGCCTCGACCTCGAGCGGGCGCGCGAGTACCTGAAGACCGTTCAGGCCAACGAGCGGGCGGCGGACCTGTCCGCGGACGCCGCCGAGAACAAGAGCGAGACCGAGCTCGACGTGCTCGACCAGGCCTACCTGCCGAGCCGCCCTGACCGGGGGCGTGGCCGCGTCTTCTTCGCTGGCGCCGCGGTGACGTTCTTCTTCGCGCTCGGCGTCGCCGGGGCCCGGGTGCTGCTCAACGACACGCTCTACGACGGCGGCGACATCCACGCGCTCGGCGGCCCCGCCCTGCTGGCCGCGATGCCGGAGCTCCCGGCGCGCCCGCCGCTCCGCGAGCGCACGATCGTGCCCGCGTACTACGCGGAGCCGCCCGTCGAGCCGAAGTACGGCACGGAGCCGCCCGACGGGCGCGGGCATGGCGCAGACCCGCCTGGCGCGGCTGGGCCTGGCGCCTCGCCGCCCTGGGGGCTCGGGCACGGCGCAGAGCCGTCCGGCGCGCCGGACGAGGCCGCTCCGGCCGCCGCCGCCCCGGAGGACACGCTCCGGGACGGCCTCGACCTCGGCGATTGCGAGGTGGCCGACCGGTCGTCCTGGAGCGCGCCCGAGGCGCCGCTCGCCTGCATGGGCGTGCGCTCGTTTGCGCGCGCCAGCGGCCCCGCGTTCGATGGGCCCGAGGTGGAGATCATCGGCGCGGACCTCGATCCCGAGGGGCACGGCGTGTTCGAGCTGCTCCGGGGCGCGCCCGCGCCCGCGCTCGCGGCGCTCCGGGTCCTCCGGCACCGGCTCGATCAGCGGCGGGCGGGCGAGCCGCTCGCGGTCGCGGTGGTGAGCCCCGGCCGGGCCGAGGGCAAGACTGCGCTCGCGGTCCGCCTCGCGATGACGCTCGCCGAGGCCGAGCGCGCCCGGGTGCTGCTCGTCGACGGCCACCTCGCGTGCCCCCGCGTCGCGGCGACGCTCGGCCTGCGGCTGCCCGCGCACGCGAGCTTCTCGGAGCAGCTCCGGCGGCGGATGGCGGGCGAGATCCGCCCGCTGGGCGTCATCGCGGTCAGCCAGTCGCTCTCGGTGCTCGCGGAGCCCTCGCCCGAGGCGAGCTATCCCGCGGCGCTCCACTCGGTCCACTTCGAGGCCGCGATGCGGACGCTGCGGCGCTACCACGATTACGTCGTCATCGACGGCCCTCCGGTCCTTGGCTCGGGCGACGCCAACGTCATCGAGGACGCCTCCGACGGCATCGTCCTCGTCGCGCGCGCCTCGCTGACCCGGGCGTCGTCGCTGACGAGGGCCGCCGAGCAGCTCGGCGATCGCCGCATCCTCGGGGTGGTCCTGAACGACGTCGCGCCGAGGCCCGTCGCCAGGAAGCGGGTCTGCATCGATGGAGAGCCAGCAGGGCAGTCCGTCTGAGGAGAGACGAGCAGGCGCCGAGAGGGGGAGCAGGGAAAGAAGCGCGGGAGGAGCAGCGGCGATGCGCTGGCGCCCGTGCCGATCTCAATCGATTCTGTGTCGGCTCTTCAACGCTCTCGCGACATCTTCGCGATCAGAACGTGATCTTTATCGCGTCCGCCGACCTGTTTGCCTGGCCGTGGTGGACGACCTCGATGTTGTTGCCATCCGGGTCGAGCACGAACGCCGCGTAGTAGCCGGGGTGGTATGGGCGCTTGCCCGGAGCGCCGTTGTCCTTGCCGCCCGCGGCGATCGCGGCGGCGTGGAACCGATCGACCGTCGCGCGGTCGCTCGCCTGGAACGCGAGGTGCGTCCGGCCGGTGGTCACGCCGGTCGCGGCCGGCGAGTCCGCGCTCGAGATGAAGAGCTCGTCGGCCCAGAAGTAATCGTCGGCCTCGCCTGCGATCGGGATCCCGATCACCTCGAAGACGGCACGATAGAACTTCTTGCTCGCCGCCAGGTCGGCCACGACGAGCTGAACGTGATCGATGAGGCGCCCGCGATAGATCTCTTGAGTTTCCATCGCCTCGGGATACCGCACTTCCCCCCCGGCGCAAGCCGTCCCTTCGAGCTCATCTGCTCGCGGGCTGCGCGAGGCGCGGTGTTCGCGCCGCGCCGCGCGCCCGGGAGTTCAGCCGATCTTGAAGTTGATCGATTTCGGCCGCGTCAGGTGCAGGAACCCGAGCGTCGAGAGCGTCGCGCCCTTGCCGCTGTTCTTCGCGCCCGTCCACGGGAGCGCCGGATCCAGGGTGTCACACTGGTTCATGTAGACCGTGCCGACGTCGAGCTCGCGCGCGAGCCGCGCGGCGCGCTCGCGGTCGCGCGTCCAGACCGACGCGGTGAGCCCGAGATCGCTGTCGTTCATCAGCGCGAGCGCCTCCTCGTCGGACGAAACGGGCACGACGGGCAGCACCGGCCCGAACGACTCGATGCGCATCACGTCGAGATCGGGCGCCGTGTCCACGAGGAGCGTCGGCTCGAAGAAGCGGCCGCGGCCGTCGACCTGGGTCGCCCGGCCGCCGCAGAGCGCCTTCGCCCCCCGGGAGAGCGCCTGCTTCACCTGCGCCTCCAGGAACGCCGGCGCGTGAGGCTGCGCCATCGGACCCAGGTTCGTCCGCTCATCGGTCGGATCGCCGAGGACGTAACGCTTCATCAGCTCCAGCGCGGCCTCCACGAACTTCGGATACAGGTCGCGGTGAACATACGCGCGCTCGACAGCGCAGCAGCTCTGTCCGGCATTGTAACAGGCGCCGTCGACGATCCCGTCCACCGCCTTCTCCAGGTCCGCGTCGGCCGCGACGTAGGCGCCGTCCTTCCCGCCGAGCTCCAGGCCGGCGTCGACGGCCACCTTCTTCGATGTGGCCGCATAGATCCGGCGTCCGCCTTCGACGGAACCGGTGAAACCGACGAAGTTGACCCGCGGGTCCGACGCGATGCGCTCGGACGTGGCGTGGCTGCAGTGGAAGGCCTGGACGAGGCCGGGCGGCGCGCCGGCCTCCGCGAACGCCGTCGCGAAGTGCTCTCCGCAGAGCGGCGAGCGCGGCGAGTGCTTGAGCAGCACCACATTGCCCGAGAGCACCGCGGGGATGACCACGTTCACGGCGGTGAGGAGCGGATAATTCCAGGCGGGGAGATTGAAGACCACACCGAGGGGAGCGCGCACGATCCGCCGCTCGAGCCCGGGGAGCTCCGGCAGGATCACATCGGCGAGCGCGCCCTCGGCGATCGCGATCATGTGCCGGGCTCGCTTGGCCATCCCCGCGACTTCATTGCGGGATTGGCGCAGGGGCTTGCCCATCATGCGGGTGATGTCGGCGGCGATCGACGGGGTGTTGGCCTCGATGTGCTCGACCGCGCGCTGGCACAGGGCGGCGCGCTCGGCGATGGATGTGCGCGAGAAGCGCCGCGCGGCGGCGGTCGCCGTGTCGAGGAGGCGGTCGACGGCGGCCTCGTCTGCAAGAGGCCGGCGGACGGCTTCCTCGAGGGTATACGGGTTGTCGATCACGAGGTCGGACATGGCGGGGAGATTAACCTAGTTCCCTGGGGGGCCAAGCGTCGTCTAGACTCGGGGCGAATGCGCGCCACCGCGGCAGGTCTATCCGACGTCGGCAGGGAGCGGGTCCACAACGAGGACCGATACATCCTCCTCCCCGAGTTCAACGTCTACGTCGTCGCGGATGGCATGGGCGGGCACGAGGCCGGCGAGGTCGCGAGCCGGATCGCCGCGAGCGCCATCGCCGGCTACTTCCGCGAGGCGAACGGCAAGCGGCGCAAGGCGTCGACCGGCGACAGGCTGCGCGCCGCCGTGACGTACGCGAACGCGCGCATCTTCGCGCACGCCGACGACTCGCGGTTCTACCGCGGGATGGGGACCACGGTCGTCGCCGCGGCGTTCTCGCCGCGGGAGCGGAAGTTCTACGTCGCCCACGCCGGCGACAGCCGCTGCTACCTCCTCCGCAACGGCGATATCTCGCAGCTGACCCGCGACCACTCGCTCATCGCGGAGGCGCTCCTCGAGCGGCCCGACCTCACCGAGCGCGACCTCGCCTACCTGCCCCGCAACGTCATCACCCGGGCGCTCGGCATCGGCCCCAGCGTCGACATCGATCTGCGCGCGGAGCGCGTCGAGGCGGGCGACGTGTTCCTCCTCTGCTCCGACGGCCTCCACGGGCTCGTGGACGATCGCGAGATCGCGCGCATCGTCGAGGACAACGCCGTGCTCGCCGACGCGTGCGGCAAGCTCATCGACTGCGCCAACGAGAACGGTGGCCGCGACAACATCACCGCCGTGCTCATCCGGATCGAGGAGACGGCATCGGCGTCGTGGAGCCAGCGCCAGGGCGTCAAGAGCCGCAGCGCGCGGTAGCATCGGGCTGCGTGCGGAGGGGGCCGAGCGCGCGCCGCGCCATCAGGTGAGCGGCGCCGCCGCGCCCCTGCCGCCTGCAGGTGGGCTGAAGACAAGGGAGGTCATGCATGCGAACCAGGTGGATCGGGATGGGGCTCTTCGTCGGCGCGCTGCTCGCGTGGGGCTGCGGCGGCGAGGCGGCGCTCGGCGAGGCGTGTGAGGAAGAGGGCGCCGACGGCGAGTGTGAGAGCGGTGCGGTCTGCGGCAAGCCCGACGACAGCGCGGCGCTCGAGTGCCTGAAGACGTGCGTCGAGCAGACGGACTGCCCCGCGGACCAGGAGTGCAACGGCGTCTCCGGCTCGGACCTCAAGGGCTGCAGGCCGAAGTAGGGGAGGGATCCCGGCGGAGCGCGGCGCGCCGGCCGCCGCTCCGCGCTCAGAGCACGCCGGCGTGCGCGCGATCGAGCAGGCCGTCCATCACCTCGAACAGCTTCCGGTTGCCGTCCTGGGAGTAGCTCGCGAGCTTCTCTTCACAGGCCGGGATGGCCTTCACGAAATCCGCGACGACGGCCGGGTCGTCCAGCGAATCGGCGCCGCGGCCGAACCCCTCGCGCTCGAGGTAGCGGGCGTTGAGCACCTGCTCGAACTGGCGGCCGAGGGGGACGGCGAGCATCGGCTTGCGCAGGTAGACCGCCTCCCCCATCAGCGTGAACCCGCCGCCGGCGATGACGGCGCGGCACGAGGCGAGGTCGTCGATGAAGCCCTCCTCGCTGAAGGGGCGGTAGCGCAGGTTGCCCTCGACCTGCTCCTCCGTGATGTTCCGGCGCATCCCGTAGATGCGGCACTCGAGCCCGGTCTTCGCGAGCGTCGCCGACAGCGCGTCGTTCCCCTCGGCGGTCTGGTAGACGAGCAGGTGCTCCCCGGGGCGGCGGTTCGCGGCGATGATCTCGGGGCGGAGGATCGGCGGCACGAGCGTCGTCTCCTGCTTGCGGACCGGCGGGCGGAAGAACGTGGCGATGACGTAGTGGTTGCAGAACGGCAGCTTGCTCTTCACGAACGCGCGCGTGAGCTGGAAACCCGCCTCGTGGCCGGCGAGGATCTCCGCGTCGTGGGTGCACCGGTTGATGATCTGCATGTTGTCGACCGAGAGGATCGGCAGCCGGTGGAGCTTGGCGTAGAGGTACGTCCACGACTCGAAGTCGCTGACGGTGAGCTCGGGGCGAAAGTCCTTGATGAGCTCGAAGTACGCGGCGATGTTCTTCGGCGTGCCCGTCGCGCCGGAGAGCACGTTGGACCACAGCGTCTTGCCGCGACGCACCCGGTTCTCCTCGTAGATCATGTGGAGCCCGTGGATGCGGTTCACCCCCGCGAAGCGCTTGGACAGGAAGTCGGTCGCCCTGCCCGACGCCATGATCTCGAGCTCGTGTCCCTGCGCGAGCAGGTGTTCGATCACCACGCGCGAGCGCATGGCGTGCCCCATCCCTTCGCCGACGACGCCATAGAGGATCTTCATGACGCGCGAGTGTAGCGGGGGCTCTGGGGCGTTCGGAAGGAAACCGCGGCGCCGCGGCGCGGGCGGCGCGGGCGGCGACCGAGCGCAGGCGGCGCCGCGGCGCGGGCGGGGGGCGTGACGCCCCGCCGCCGGATCTGGAGCGAGCTGCTGCCGCTCGAGGTGGTGCGGGCGCCCGGGACGCTCGCGCTGCTACGGCGGTATGCGCTGGAGCTCTCGATCGCGGTGCGGCCGGAGACCGCGGCGGGGCTGCCGGATCTCGTGGCCGCGTGCGCGGACGCGGGGGTGTCGGTCGCGGTGTGGCCGATGATCGCGGACGAGGACGGGCGCTGGGCGAGCGCCGGCAATGCGGCGGCGTTCGGCGCGTTCGTCGCGCGGCTGCTGGACGCGCTCGACGCGCGGCGCCTGGCCGCGACGGAGGTCGTGTTCGATCTCGAGCCGCCGATCGAGGCGGTGCGGCGGGCGCTCGCGGGGGGGCGCGGCGCGCTCGATCTGCTCGGCGGTGGGCCGCGGGGAGCGCGGGGGAGCCCGCGGTGGGACGAGGCGCAGCGCGCGTACACCGAGCTGGCGGGCGCGGTGCACGCGCGCGGGGTGGCGACCTCGGCGGCGATCGTGCCGCTCGTCCTGGCGGACGGGCGCGACGGGCCGGAACGCGGCTGGGAGCGGCTGCTCGGGACGCCCGTGTCCGCGCCGTCGTGGGGGCGCGTCGGCGCGATGCTGTACACGTCGCTGTTCGAGGGGTATTCGCGCGGCGCGCTCGGCCGGGAGGACGCGCTCGCGCTGCTCGCCTGGGGGTGCCGCGCCGCCGCCCGGCGGTTCGGTCCGAGGGCGGGCGCCTCGCTGGGCGCCGTGGGCAAAGGCGCGCTCGGCGACGAGCCTGTCTACCGCTCGGTCGCCGAGCTCCGCGAGGACGTGGCCGCCGCCGAGGCGGCCGGGGTCTCGGATCTCTCGCTGTTCGACCTCGGCGGGGTGCTGGCGCGGCCGCCGGCCGAGGCCTGGCTCGAGGCGTTTGTCGCGCCGCCGGAGGCGCGCTCGCCCCGGGATACGCTCCGGGCGCGCGGCGTGATCGCGGCCGCCGCGCTCGTGGGCCCGGCGGCGGGCTATGCTCGCCGGCTCACCTCGCCATGACGCGATCACCCGTGGTGTGACTTGCCCTGGCCGCGGTAGCGCTTCCAGTGATGTCGCTTGTTCTTGTTCTTCGGCCTGCTGTTGCTGGACAGGCCGATAGACGTCTTCTTCGAGTGGACTGACATGGACCCGTCATGGCGCCGAGACGGGGCGGGCGACAGGGGTCTTAAGCTCCGGCGCCCGTCAGGCCGGACCGCCGGGCTGAGGAGGCAACGACTTCTCTGAGGGTCAGGGCGGGGCGCTCCTGGCGACCTGCCGGTTCGTCTCCCGTCGCCGGAAAGCTCAGACGCTCTCGCGATCGGGCGCTCTCGCGGCGGGCGGCCCAGCTGCGCTGACCGCCGCGGCCGCCTGCAGGCTCGGCGCCGCCTCGGCGGCGCCCGCGGAGGCATGCCGGATGCGCCGTTTCGTCTGCACGATGTGCACGATCTGGTCGAGGATCACGGCGACGAGGATCACGGCGCCGATGATGATGAAGGTCCAGTTCGGGTCCAGGCGCCAGATGCGCTGGATGCGGTCGGCGTCCTCGTACGGCAGCTGAAACATGTTGATGCCGTTGTCGATGACGCGCATCACCGCGGAGCCGATGATGATGCCGAGCACCGTGCCTTCACCCCCGCGAAGCGAGCAGCCGCCGAGCACGGCCGCGGCGATCGCGTACATCTCGTACGCGATGCCGACCTGCTGCGACATCTGCCCGATGTACGACGCGTAGCAGACGCCAGCCACGCCGCCGAGGCCCGCCGAGATCACATAGGTCGACGTCTCCACCCGCCTCACGTTGATGCCGGAGTACTCGGCCGCGTCGCGGTTGCCGCCGATCGCGTAAACGTAACGACCGAACACCGTGAAGTGCAGCGCATAGGCCGCCACGCCGCCCACGGCGAGGAACATCAGCAGCGGATACGGGACGAGCGCGTCGCTCCCGCTCTTGAGCAGCCCGCCGTTCGCGAGGGCGAGCAGCGGCGAGCCACCGAGGCTCAGCGTGCCCCCGCCGGCGATGGTCTGCGAGACGCCGCGCAAGAACAGCATGCCGCCGAGCGTGACGATGAACGGCTGCAGCTTGAGCCGCGTGATCAACAGGCCCTGGCCGAGGCCGATCAGGAGCGCCACGCCGAGCGCCACCGGAATGCCGATCCAGAGCGGGTAACCCAGGCCGCCGAGCTGGGTCGACGAGAGCTTGGCGATGAGGACGCCCGTCAGGCCGATCACGGACCCGATCGACAGATCGATGCCGCCGGCGATGATGACGAACCCGATGCCGATCGCGAAGATCCCGAGCATCGAGATCTGCCGCAGGGTGTTGATCGAGTTCGACTGCCCGAGAAAATCCGGGTTCGAGATGTAGAGGCCCAGACACATCACGACGAGCGCGATGGTCATCCCGAGCTCGCGCCTCACGACAGATCCTCCTTGTCGGCGTGCCCCGTCATCAAGGTCGCGATCCGCTCCTGGCTGAGCCGTTCCCGCGGCAGCACGCCCTTGATGCGCCGCTCGTGCATGACGGCGACGCGATCGCTCATTCCGATGATCTCTTCCATGTCCGAGCTGACCATCAAGATCGTGATGCCTTCATCCGCGAGGGCGGTCATGTGGCGGTAGATCTCGGCCTTGGCGCCCACGTCGATGCCCCGCGTCGGCTCGTCCAGGATGAGCACGCGCGGGTTCATGGCCAGCCATTTCCCGAGCACCACCTTCTGCTGGTTTCCGCCGGAGAGGTTCACGACGGGCTGACGGATGCCGGGCGTCTTCGTCCTCAAGCGCTCCACCTCCGATTCGGCGACCCGGCGCTCCGTCTCCCTGTTCAGGAACCCCCAGCGGCTGTAGTTGCCGATGTCGGGCAGGGAGGTGTTCTCTGCGACGCTGAGCGGCAGCACGAGGCCGTGGCGCTTGCGATCCTCCGGCGCCAGGTAGACGCCGCGGTCGATGGCGTCCCTGGGTTTTCGAGGAGCAAACTCCTTGCCTTCGAGCGTCATGCGGCCCCCGAGCGCCGGCGTGACACCGAAGATCGTCTGCATGAGCTCCGTGCGGCCCGAGCCGACCAGGCCGGCGAAGCCGAGGATCTCCCCGCGTCCGGCCGAGAAAGAGATCTGCGCGGGCGCGCCGGGCACGACGAGCCCTTCGACCACCAGCACGGGCTCGGTCGACGCACGGGGCCGTTTCTCCGGGAAGTAGTGGGCGCTGAGCTCGCGGCCCACCATCATGGAGACGATCCGCTCGCGCGTCGCTCCCGCGCGCGTGAGGTCCCCGACGTGGCGGCCGTCGCGCAGGACCGTCACGCGGTCGGCCAGCGTCATGACCTCTTCCATGCGGTGCGAGATGTAGACGATGCCGATGCCGTCCGCCCGGAGCTTGCGGATGATCCCGAAGAGATGCTCGGACTCACCGCTCGTGAGCGACGAAGTCGGCTCGTCCATGATGAGGATGCGCGCGCTCAGGGCGAGCGCCTTGGCGATCTCGACCATCTGCATCTGACCGGCGGTCAACGCGGACACCGGGGTCGAGGGCGGGAGCCGCAAGCCCACGCGCAGGAGCAGCTCACTGGCGCGGGCGGCCATGTCGCCCTTCGGCAGCGGACGGAGGAGCAGCCCTGTCGCGCCGCCTTCGTTGCCGAGGAAGATGTTGGCCGCGATGTCCAGGTTCGGCGCCAGCATCAGCTCCTGGTGGATGAGCGCGATGCCGAGGCGCTTGGCGGCGCGCACGCTCTCGATGGCGACGTTCTTCCCGTCGATGCGGATCTCGCCTTCGTCGGGCTGCAGGGCGCCCCCGAGGATCTTCATGAGCGTGCTCTTGCCGGCGCCGTTCTCGCCCATGAGGGCGAGCACCTCGCCCGGCTTCAGCGAGAGAGAGACGCCCTGGAGCGCGACCACCCCGGCGAACCGCTTGGTGATCGCGCGCATCGCGAGCAGATCCGGAGCCGACGCTGTCACGCTCACTTCTTCATTTCGGCGAGCTGCTGCTTGAAGGTCGCCACGTTGGTCTTTTCGATCAGGTCGATGCCGGTGTCGATGCTCTTGTTGGCCGGGATCTGCCCCATCGCCGTGTCGGGCTTGACCGAGAGCTCATGCGCCCACTTGCTCGCCAGGTAACCGAACTGAAACGGCTTCTGGACGACCGTGGCCGAGATCGTGCCGTTCTCGATGGCCGTGAGCGTCTCCTCTTCCTCGTCGAACACCGCCGCGAGGACCTTGCCCTTCTTCCCGAGCGCCTCGATGGCGGCCGCGATGGCGGGGCCGTTGTAAGACCACAGGCCTGCGACGAGCTTCAGGTCCGGGTGCGCGTTGATGATGTCCTCCACGTTGGAGCGCGCCTTCGCGCGGTCGGTGTTGTCCTCCCGCTTGTCGACGATCTCGATCTTCTTGCCGGCGATCGCGTCCTGGATGCCTTGCAGGCGCTGCTTCGCGTTGTCCGCGGAGAGCGTGCCGACGAACACGGCCATCTTGCCGCCCTCGGGGAGCAGCTTCACGATATGCGCGCCGAGCGCCTTGCCGGCCTCGTGGTTGTTGGTCCCGATGTAGAGAAGGCGGCTCGACGCCGGGGCGTCCGAGTCGAACGTGATGAGCTTGCTCTTCCCGGCCACCTTGTTGAGCACCGGGACCTGATCGGCCGGCGCGATGGCGCTCACGGCGATGGCGTCGTAGCCCTGACTCGAAAGGTTCTCGAGGATCTGGTTCTGCTCCTCCGTGGTGCCGTTCGACGGCATCTTCACGTCGACTTGAACCTTGCTCTCTTGCTCATATTTCCGGACGCCCGCCTGGGCGATCTTCCAGAACTCGGACGCGTTGTTGGTGACGAAGGCGAGCTTGACGATCTTCGGCTTCGCGCCGCCGCCCTCGGCAGGCGCGGCGCCCGTCCCCTCGCTCTTCTCGTTGCACCCCGTCATCGCGAGCAGCGCCAACACGAAGGGCGCCACGACCGCCCAACCCTTGCGCCAGGACTTCGTCTCTTTCACGGCTGGTCTCCTTGCTGATTCACATTCAAGAACGTGTTGACATCACGCGCGGCGTCGCCCTTACCCGGCCGTTGTCCCCGTGATCTGCCGCAAAGCTGGCGGCGCGTTCTTCCCACAGTGCGCCCCGGTGGCTGGGGTCTACCCTCCGCGTCCCTGGAGCCCGAACCACTCCTTGGTCTTACCATCGGAATGGATCTGGAGGACAAAGGACACCCGCAGGAATGCACTGTGAACGTTCACATTTTCGGTGTCAACTACGATCGGTGGGTGCTCTGCGCGCGGGACGTCACGGGTTAAGGCTGATCGAAGAATTGTCAGGGCACGGGAACCCGCGGTCGCCCGGTGCGTTCAGGCGCGTTGCGCCTGCCAAAGGCGCGTAGGGTCTGCGACTCGGCACATCGAGCAGGAGCTGAGACGGCGGTGCTGAGCGATTTCTGTGGATTGGCAGGAAATGTGTTTTGACCCCTCCTTCCGAGGCGTACTCAACCTGAGCGACGGGATCGTCAGCAACGCCCAATGGGTGAAGTGCGTGCGCTGAGGGCGCCGCCGCGGCCGTCGCGCGCCGCCCGGGGAGAGCGCGGCGGGGGCGGCCTGCGCCGCCGCGCCTCGTTTCGGTGGCGCGCTGCCGCCGGCGTCGGATAGCGTCGCTCGGGTGAGCCCGAGCACGCCGCCGGCGCGCCCTCGCCTCGCCGACCACGTGCTCGCGCGGCGCCACGTGGTCGGCGAGGAGGAACGCGTCATTCTCCACGACGTCCGCACCGGGCAGCTGCTCCAGCTCGGCCCACGGGAGTGGGTCCTGCTCTCCGCGGCCGACGGGACGCGCGATGTCGAGGGCATCGTCATCGCGGCGGCCCGCGAGGGCGCACACGCGCGTGTGCCCGCCGCGCAGGCGTTCTTCGCCGAGCTGCACGCCGCGGGGCTGCTCGGAGCGGATGACGCCGGCGAGGACGCGGGGCCGTGGCGTGCCGCGGCGCCCGCGGCGCCCGCGCTCGACCCGGGAGAGCGCGATCCTCGCGAGCGCCCGCTGGAGGTGCTGCCCGACTTCGGCCTGCACTGCGACGGTCGCGGGAGCTGCTGCCGGATCTACGCCTCGATCCTCTTCGATCCCGAGGAGGCCGCGCGGGCGCGGGCGCTGCGCCCCGACGTGCTGAGCGGGGGCGCGCGCCACGAGCGGGCCTTCACGCCGGAGCGCGGGACGTGGCCGTGCGCGGCCTCCGTCGTGGCGATGCGGGACGGCCGGTGCGCCTACCTCGAGGGCGAGGGGCGCTGCTCGCTCCACGCGAAGGGCGGGCCCGAGGCCAAGCCGCTGGGGTGCCGCACCTTCCCGACAAGCTTCATCGACGACGGCGAGTCGGTGCGCGTCTCGGTCGCCGTGGAGTGCGCCTGCGTGCTCGCCAGCGTGGGCCGCCCCGGCGGCGCGCCGCTGCTCGATCCGCGGCTCATCACGCGGGGGGATCTGGACGAGCGCATCGATGTCGCCCGGCTGCCGGAGCGCGCGCAGGTGGCGCCCGGCGTGACCGCCTCCCGCGCCGAGGTGGTCGCCTGGTCGCGGCGCCTCGCCGCGGCTGCGCCCCCGCCCGACGTCGCCGCGGGCCTCTTCTCGCTCGCCGGCGCGCTCGAGGCCGAGGGGCTCACCGTCGGGGCGATCGCGCGCTTCGAGCGGCCCGATCCGCTGGATGATCCGGCGGCGCTCGCGCCCTGGCTCGCCGCGCTCCACGGCCGCGCGGCGCGGCGGGCGCGCGAGGACGCCTCCTGGCGGAGCGAGCGGGACCTCGCCCGGAGGGCCACGCGGTGGATCGCGGACGCGACCCTGGCGCTCGGCGAGCCCGACCTGCTCGGCGCGCTGCTCCTCTCGCCCGTGCGCGCGCGCGTCGGCGACCGCGAGCGCTTCACCCTCCGCGCGGCCTTGCACGGCCACCGCCTGCTCGGGGCGCTGCCGCTCTCGCTCGCGCTCCGCGATCGCGCCGTGCGGCTCGTCGTGGCCCGGGCGCTGCCGGCGGTCATCGCAGGGGAGGGCGCGGACGACCCGGCCTGCGCCGAGCCGATCGCGCTCGTGGAGGCGATGCTGCGCGGCCACGGCCTCGACGCGTACGCCGCCGAGGCGGCCATGGCCGGGTGATCGCGCGCGCCTCCGTCGAACTCGGAGAGACATCGCCTCCGATCCTGTCGATAATGCGCCCGCGATGAGCCAGCCCCCGCTCGACAACAAGACCGACTTCGCCGCGCACCCACAGCTGCTCGTCGACCGGGACGGCGAGCAGCTGGTCACGATCGTGAAGGCGAGCTTCGAGCTCCAGGGCGACGGCAGCCTCGAGCTCGCGCCCCCCGAGCGCACGCGCGGGGTCCGCCTCGCCGACCTGCCCTGGGAGGAGAAGAAGCCCGAGAGCGTCGCGTACCCGGCCGACATCTGCCTGTTCAAGCCGGCGACCGACGTGATCTTCGTGGCCACGGCGTACGCGCCGAACGGCAAGGCGGTGCCGTCTTTCGACGTGCGCGTCGAGGTGGGCCCGCTCAGGAAATCGCTCGTCGTGTTCGGCAAGCGGCTCTGGGTGGACAAGGGCGGCGGCCTCACCGCGCCGGCGCCCATCGAGCAGATCGACATGCGCTACGACCACGCCTGGGGTGGGCTGGACGACGACGATCCCGCGGCGCCCCTCGAGGAGCCGCGCAACCCGATCGGCACGGGCGTCACGCGCGTGCCGGCCTCGCTCACCCACCAGCCGGCGCCGGCCATCGAGGATCCCTCGTACCCGATCCGGACCGCGAAGACCGCGCCGCCGCCCGCGGGGATCGGGGCCGTCGGCCGGCACTGGGAGCCGCGCCGCGGGTACGCCGGGACGTACGACGCCGCGTGGCGGGAGAACCGCGCGCCGTTCCTGCCCGAGGACTTCGACCACCGCTTCAACCTCTGCGCCTCGCCGGGCCTCATCGCGGATCCTCCGCTCGCGGGCGGCGAGCCGGTGCGGACGCTCAACCTCACGCCCGAGGGGGCGCTCAGCTTCGAGCTCCCGAAGGTGCAGGTGGAGATCGAGTTCCACGTGAAGGACCGCGCGCCGGTCGCCTTCGCGCCCCACCTCGACACCGTGCTCGTCGACCTCTACGCCACCGGCCCGCAGAAGCCGGTGGCCGTCGAGATGGTCTGGCGCGCGCACGTCAAGGCGCCCCGGCGGATGAAGGACGCGCGCGTGATCGTGCGCGAGCGGGGGCGAGCGTGAGGCCCCTCGCCGTCATGGTGGCCGCGGGCGCGGTCACGCCCGTCGGGCTGCGCTCGATCGACACCGCCTTCTCGCACCGCGCCTCGGCCGCGGCGATGCGCGAGTCGCCGCTCGTGGACGGGCAGGGCGAGCGCGTCACGATGTGCTTCCTGCCCACGCTCGATCCGCGCGTCACGGGCGCGGCGCGCGCCGTCTTGCTCGCGGAGCGCGCGCTCGGCGAGGCGCTCGAGAAGCTCGGCCCCGCCGCGCGGGGGCTGCGCCTGCAGATGGGCCTGTGCCTCGACGAGCACCTCGGGCAGCGGCCGCAGGGCGGCGAGGCCCCGGCGCAGCGGGTCGCCGCCGAGCTCGCCGCGCGGGCGCAGTCGTACGGGGGCGCGCCGGAGATCGCGGTCAAGGTCTCGACGCGCGGCCCCGCCGCGCCGGGGTTCTTGCTGCCGGAGCTCTGCGACGCGCTCGCGCGAGGCGCGATCGACGCGGCGCTGCTCGGCGGCGTGCACACCGATTACGACCCCGCGCGCATCGCCGCGCTCGACGCCGCGGGTCGGCTCTTCCGGCCGGACAACCTCGACGCCCTCGTCCCCGGCGAGTGCGCGGCCTTCGTGGTCCTCACGCGCCCCGACGTCGCTCGGCGCGCGCTCCTCCGCGAGCTCGGGCAGATCGTCGGCCTCTCCACCGCGCACGAGCGGGCCCGCCCGGACAACGACGAGTCCGCGTTCCAGGCGACGGGCCTCACCGCAGCGCTGCGCGCCGCGCTCGCGCCGCTCGCCGAGCGCGGGCTGCGCGCCGGCTGGATGCTCACCGACATCAGCTTCGAGACCTTCCGCCATTTCGAGCTCCAGGCCGCGTCGGTGCGCACGCAGCAGCTCTTCTGCGATCCGCAGCAGCTGGAGTGCCCCGCCCAGCGCATCGGCGCGCTCGGCGCCGCGGCCATGCCGCTGCACCTCGTCATCGCGTCGGAGGCGTTCGCGCGCGGCTTCGCGCCGCACCCGTGCGCCGTCTCCCTCGCCGGGAGCGACGGCGGGGAGCGCGCGGCGATGGTGGTCGTGGCGCCTGGGTGACGGCGAGCGCGCCGCCCGCGTGCGCGCGTCCGCTCGACGTCGAGCCGAGGAGCCGGTCGACGCGCGCAGCGCCTCCTCATAAATCTGACTGACGGAGGCCACATCGATGACGATCTTCCTGGACCAGCCGGGTCGCTTCCTCTTCTTCACCGGAAAGGGGGGTGTCGGCAAGACGGCTCTCGCGTGTGCGACAGCGATCCGCCTGGCGGATGCAGGGAAGCGAATCCTCCTGGTCAGCACCGACCCGGCCTCGAACCTCGACGAGATGCTCGGCGTCGCGCTCTCGAACCGACCGACCGAGGTTCCCGGTGTCGACCGACTCTGGGCCCTCAACATCGATCCCGAGCGGGCAGCCAGCGACTACCGCGAGCGCGTCATCTCGCCGTATCGCAAACTCTGGACGGAGGGCCAGCTCGCCGAGCTGCGCGAGCAGCTCGCCGGCGCGTGCACCGTCGAGATCGCCGCATTCGACGAGTTTGCCGAGCTGCTCGCCGGCGACCAGGCGTCCGCGGCGTTTGACCACGTGCTATTCGACACCGCGCCCACCGGGCACACGTTGCGGCTCCTCAGCCTGCCACGCGCCTGGACCAGCTTCCTCCAGTCGACCGCGCAGGGAGCCTCGTGTCTCGGTCCGCACACGGGGCTGAGGATGCAGGAGGCGCGATTCGCCGCGGCGATGGGCGCGCTGGCCGACAGCGCTCGCACCACGATCGTCCTGGTGACACGGCCTGATCGAGCCGCTCTACGCGAGGCCGAGCGGACGTCGGGTGAGCTGATGGCCATCGGCATCGAGAACCAACAGCTCGTCATCAACGCGGTGTTCGAGGCCGCCGATCAGGCCGATCCCGTCGCTGCTGCGCTCACGGAGCGCGGGCGAGCGGCGCTCCGCGCGCTGCCTCCTCGGTTGCAGGGACTGCCCACGTTGCGCATCCCTCTGCGCGCGTTCAACATGGTCGGCCTCCCGGCGCTCCGCGCGCTCCTCGACGAGCGCGCGGCCGAAGCCCTGTCACATGCCGTTTCCCCGATCGCGAGGCCATCGCTCCCGCGTCTCTCGTCCCTCATCGACGAGATCGCGATGCCCGGCCGAGGGCTCGTGATGGTGATGGGAAAGGGCGGTGTGGGAAAGACGACGATCGCTGCCTCGATCGCCGCCGAGCTGGCCTCGCGCGGTCACCACGTGCACCTGAGCACCACCGATCCGGCGGCCCACATCGCCTCGACGCTCGATGGGCAGATCGAGAACCTGACGATCAGCCGCATCGATCCGGCCACCGAGGCGAAGGCTTACGTGGACCGCGTGATGGCGACGCGCGGCGCGAGCCTCGATGATGCCGGAAGAGCCTTGCTCGCCGAGGATCTTCGGTCGCCGTGCTACGAGGAGGTCGCCGTCTTCGCGGCGTTCTCGCGGATCGTCTCCCAGGCTCGCTCGAGCTTTGTCGTCCTCGACACCGCTCCCACCGGGCACACGCTCCTCCTCCTCGACACGACGGGCTCTTATCACCGGCAGGTCATCGGAACGGGTCCGGAGCCGAAGCAGGCGTCCATGCGACTCGTCACACCGCTCATGAGGCTGCGGGATCCCGGCTACACGAAGATTCTTCTGGTGACGCTCGCCGAAACGACGCCCGTCTCCGAAGCGGCCCGCCTCCAAGCCGATCTGCGTCGTGCTCAGATCGAGCCGTTCGGATGGGTCATCAACGGCAGCCTGGCGGCCACCGACTCGGCAGACCCGTGCCTGAAGCAGCGTGTTGCCGCCGAGCTCGAGCAGATCGACGTCGTGCGCACCCTTCACGCGAAGAGGGTGGCGATCGTGCCCTGGGTGACCGAGGAGCCGGCCGGTCCCGCCCGCCTGCTGGCGCTGGCGCGTGACAACGAACCGCAGCGGCGCGTTCCTTAGGAATAGGTCGGTGGCGGTGGTGGTCTCTGCCGCGGGAGGACGGTGCCGGGGGGTGATGGTCCGCGTCCTCAGGGAGCACATGAGCCACACTGCCCCACGATGGAGCCGCCTCCGCGCCGGCCTCGCGCGCCGCTCGACGAGCGCCAGGTCGATTTCCTGCGTCCATCCGCTCGGATCCCCGTCCTCCAGGCAGGAGGCCCGAGATGACCGACCGAACCATCGACCAGACCCGTGAAGCTGTCCGAGATCATTATGGAAAAGTAGCCGTGGCCGGGACGGGCTGCTGCGCCCCGAGCTGCTGCGCGCCAGCGCAGGCGGCGTCGCTCAAGCTCGGCTATACACGCGAAGACCTCGCCGCCGTCCCGGAGGGCGCGGAGATGGGCCTCGGATGCGGCAACCCCCAGGCGATCGCCGCCCTCCGGCCGGGCGAGACCGTGCTCGACCTCGGCAGCGGCGGCGGGTTCGACTGCTTTCTCGCCGCCAGCCAGGTCGGCCCCGACGGGCGGGTGATCGGCGTGGACATGACCCCGGAAATGATCTCCAAGGCGCGGGAGAATGCGCGAAAGATCAACGCGGACAACGTGGAGTTCCGCCTGGGCGAGATCGAGCACCTGCCCGTCGCCGACGCGACCGCCGATGTCATCCTCTCCAATTGCGTCATCAATCTCTCCCCGGACAAGCCCGCCGTGTTCCGCGAGGCCTATCGCGTCCTCCGGCCCGGCGGCCGGCTTGCGATCGCCGACGTCCTCGCGACCGCGGAGCTTCCTGCCGCGCTGCGCGAGCAGGTCGCCGCGCTCACCGGGTGCGTCGCGGGGGCGGTGAGGGCCGACGAGCTCCAGGGGCTCTTGCATCAGGCCGGATTCACCGACATACGCATCGGGGTGAAGCCCCAAAGCCGCGAGTTCATCCGTGACTGGGTGCCCGGGTCGGGCGCCGAGCAGTACATCACCTCCGCGACGATCGAGGCGCTCAAACCCGCTCGGCCGGAGGCTCGAGCATGATCGACGCGGACGCGCGCGGCGCCTGGCATCAGCTCGAGGCGCGCCTCCGCCCCTTCGTCGTGCGTCGCGTCTCCACGGCGGCCGACGTCGATGACGTCGTGCAGGACGTGTTCCTGCGCATGCAGCGGGGCGTGGGTGGGCTGCGCGACGACGAGCGCTTCGGCCCCTGGGTCTACCAGGTCGCCCGCAGCGCCATCGCCGAGCACCACCGGGCCCGCGCGCGGCATCTCCTCGTCGAGGGGGACGTCCCCGAGATGGAGGCAGAACCCCCGAGCGGTGAGGACGGGGCCGCCGATCTCCTCGCCCTGGCGATCGGTCCGCTCGTCGCCATGCTCCCGTCGCCTTACCGTGAGGCCCTCACCCTCACCGAGCTCGAAGGCCTCTCCCAGAAGGCCGCGGCCGACATGCTCGGCATCTCGCTCACGGCGATGAAGTCCCGCGTCCAGCGCGGGCGGGAGAAGCTGCGCTCGCTCGTGGAGCAGTGCTGCGAGGTGGCCATCGACGCGCGCGGGCACGTCATCGACTGCGTGCCGCGTGCTCCCGGCAACGGGCCCCGCTGCTCCTGCGGTTGACGCGCGACCCGTCCTCCTGGCCGGTCCACTACAAGCTCCCGCTCCCTGCCTGGCCCAGCGCTCGCTGCTTTCCCGCCCCCTTCGCGGTCCATCCCTTCGCTCCTCTTCATCTCCTCGGACGCTCTGCGTCTCGTTCGATTTCCTGCGTCCTCGTCGCTCGAACCCCGTCCTCCTCGGCGGAGGTAATCGACATGAACGAGATCGCATCCATCCTGCTCGCCGTTTACGCCGCCGTCGGCGCGATCGACGGGATCTATTATCATCTCTGGAAATACCGCCTCTTCGCCCAGGAGGCCTCGCGCCGCGAGCACCACCTTCACACGATCCACGCGGCGCTCTTCGCCATCGTCGTTGGCACGCTCTACCTCGCTCCGAGCGCCGGTCTCCTCCTCTGGGCCGGTCTGGGCGCCGTCGCAGCCTCCTTCGTCGTCGCCATCCTCGACGTGCTCGAGGAGCGGCGCTCCCGCGAGGACCTCGGCGGGCTCACGCCGCGTGAATACGCGCTCCACGCGGGTCTGATCGCGCTCTACGCCGCCTCGGTCGCGCTCGTCCTCGCCGCCCGCCCCGCCTCGGCTTGGTCGCTCGATGCGCCCGTCGTCCTCGACACCGCGCTTCCGGCGCTCACGCACACCATCGCGCTCAACCTGCTCCCGGGCGCGGCGCTCACGGCGCTCGTGCACGTCGTGCTCGGGCTGCGCCCCGTCGCGCTCCGCTTCGCGCGGCCTGGCCTCGCCTGAGGCCACCCCGCTCCGGGCTGTGCTCTCCTCTCCTCGACGCCCGAGCGTCTCACGGCGAGGATCAGGGCGCGAAATCCGCCGGTTGACAGAGGGCGCATCATCTCCTATCGTTGCTTTACGATGAAAGCGAAGCTCGAGGCGGCCGACCGCTGCTGTCCGCCTGCGCGCGAGCAGGTAGACCTCCGGCCGATCGAGGGCGACGAGGCCGACGAGGAGCTGGCCAGCCTGTCGAAGGCGCTCGGACACCCGGCGCGCGTGAAGATCGTGCGCATCCTGATCCGAAAGAACGCCTGCGTCTGCGGCGACATCGTGGACGAGCTGCCGCTCGCCCAGTCGACGGTCTCGCAGCACCTGAAGGTGCTCAAGGAGGCCGGCCTCATCCGCGGCGACGTCGACGGCCCCCGCGTCTGTTACTGCATCGAGCCCGGGGTGCTCCGGCGTCTGAAGGCCCTCGTCGGGGGGCTCTGATGGCCGTCGCACGTCCATGTCATCGTATATCGACGATTACCGAAAGGAAGTTCCCATGTCCACGACCATCCGCGTGTTCGACCCCGCCATGTGCTGTTCCACCGGCGTTTGCGGACCGAGCGTCGATCCCGAGCTGGCCCGCTTCGCCGCCGACGTCGACTGGCTCCAGAAGCAGGGTGTCACCGTCGAGCGCTACAACCTGTCTCAGCAGCCGTCCGCGTTCGCCGGGACGCCTGCCGTGAAGGAGGCGCTCGCGCGCGGGACCGAGGTGCTCCCGCTCGTGCTGGTCGGTGATCGCATCGCCGTCGAGGGGGCGTACCCGTCGCGGGAGACGCTTGCCGCGCTCGCCGGCGTCGTCGTGAAGAAGCTGGAGACGGCGCCCGCCGCGTCGAGCGGCTGCTGCGGACCGGCCACCTCCGCCAAGTCGAAGACCAGCTGCTGCTGACGGAGTCCGCGATGCACTTCCTCGATCGCGCTCCGCGAAACCTCTTCTTCACAGGCAAGGGCGGTGTCGGCAAGACGAGCGTCGCGTGCGCGACCGCGGTGGAGCTCGCGGCGCGCGGGCGGCGGGTGCTGCTCGTCAGCACCGATCCGGCCTCGAACCTCGACGAGGTGCTCGAGACGAAGCTCGGCGCCGAGCCTCGTCCCATCGCCGGCGCGCCGGGGCTGTTCGCGCTCAACATCGATCCGGAGGCGGCGGCGCACGCGTACCGCGAGCGCATGGTCGGGCCCTACCGCGGGGTGCTCCCCGACGCCGCCGTTCGCAGCATCGAGGAGCAGCTCTCGGGCGCGTGCACCGTCGAGATCGCTGCGTTCGACGAGTTCTCGAAGCTGCTCGGCGACGAGCGCGCGACCGCCGACTTCGACCACGTCGTGTTCGACACCGCTCCCACCGGGCACACGTTGCGGCTCCTCGAGCTGCCGGCGGCGTGGACTGGGTTCCTCGAGTCGAACGTGGGCGGCACGTCCTGCCTCGGACCGCTCGCGGGTCTGAAGGCGCAGCAGGCGCTCTACGCCGGGTCGCGCAGGGCCCTCGTCGATGGGACGCGCACCGCGCTCGTGCTCGTCTCACGCGCCGAGCGGCCTTCGCTCAGCGAGGCCGAGCGCACGCGCCGCGAGCTCGCGGCCCTCGGCATCGAGCGACAGGAGCTGGTCATCAACGGCCTCTTCCGTGCGCAGGACACCCGGGACGCCGTCGCCGTGGGCATGCAGCGTCGAGGCGAGGAGGTGCTCGCCGGGATGCCTGCGGGCCTCCGTGAGCTGGCGCGCACCGAGCTGCCGCTGCTCCCGTTCGGGCTCGTCGGCATGGCCGCGTTGCGGACGTTGTTCGGTGAGCGAACGCCGAGCGCAGTCGAATCGGCTGTCGTTCTCGTGCCCGCGGTGTCGATTCCTCCACTCGCCCAGCTCGTGCCGTCGCTCGAAGCAGGTGGGCGCGGCGTCATCATGACGATGGGCAAGGGGGGCGTCGGCAAGACGACCGTGGCGGTGAATATCGCCGTCGAGCTCGCCCGCCGTGGACACAAGGTTCACCTGACGACGACGGACCCCGCCGCACACGTCGCAGAGGCGCTCGGGGCAGCGGTCGACGGGATCCGGGTGAGCCGCATCGACCCCGTCCTCGAGACGCGCGCCTACGCCGACGAAATCATGCGCACGGCGGGAGCCAGCCTGGACGCCGCGGGGCGCGCGCTGCTCGAGGAGGATCTCCGGAGCCCGTGCACCGAGGAGATCGCAGTCTTCCGAGCCTTCGCACGCATCGTCGATGAAGGCGAACACGGCTTCGTCGTCATCGACACCGCGCCCACCGGCCACACCCTGCTCCTGCTCGACGCCGCCGAGTCGTACCACCGAGAGGTGCTGCGCACGTCCGGGTCTGCACCCGAGGAGGTGCGCCGGCTGTTGCCACGCCTGCGGGACGCGGAGTTCACGAAGATCCTCCTCGTCACGCTCCCCGAGGCCACGCCCGTACACGAAGCGGCAGCCCTGCAGCGCGACTTGGAGCGCGCGCAGATCCGCCCCTTCGCGTGGGTCATCAACCAGAGCCTCGTGCTTCTCAGCGTCACCGATCCGGTGCTCGTCCGTCGACGCGCGAACGAGGGGCGCTTCCACGCTGAGGTTCGTGACCTCGCTTCGCGTGTGGCTGTGGTGCCGTGGGCTGCACCGAAGTCCGCGCATGCCCGGCTCGATCTCTTCGCCGCGCCCCGAGGGGCAACATGAAAGCAGACGTGCGCGTGCTCTTCGTCTGCGTGCACAACGCCGCGCGCAGCCGCATGGCCGAGGCCCTCCTGCGCCAGCTCGGCGGACCTCGCTTCGAGGTCACCAGCGCCGGCTTCGAGCCGCGCGAGGTGAACCCGCTCGTCGTCGAGGCACTGGCCGGCATCGGCCTCTCCCTGCCGTCGACCGCGACGCAGCCGTCGGTCTTCGAGCTGTTCAAGGCCGGCCGCCGCTTCAACTACGTCATCGGCGTCTGCGACGAGGATCACGGTCAGAAGTGCCCGCTGTTCCCCGGCGTCACACAGCGCCTGTACTGGAGCTTCCCCGATCCGGCCACGTTCACCGGCTCGCACGAGGAGAAGCTCGCGCGCGTCATCGAGGTGCGCGAGCGCCTCCGGGCTCGCATCGAGTCGTGGCTCGCGTCGCTTCCAGGCACGGACACGACGCCTCGCACGACCACAAGGAACTGAACCCGCATGACCAACGCAAGAGCCGGCCTGCTCGGCAATCTCTCCTTCCTCGACCGCTACCTGACGCTCTGGATCTTCCTCGCGATGGGCCTGGGCGTCGCCCTCGGCTTCCTCGCGCCCGGGTTCACGACTGCGCTCAACGACATGAGCGTCGGCACGACGTCGATCCCTATCGCGGCCGGGCTGATCCTGATGATGTACCCGCCGCTCGCCAAGGTCCGCTACGAGGAGCTCGGCAAGGTCTTCCGCAACAAGCGGGTGCTCACTCTGTCGCTGGTCCAGAACTGGATCATCGGTCCGCTGCTGATGTTCGGGCTCGCGGTGGTGTTCCTGCGCGACAAGCCAGAGTACATGCTCGGCCTCATCCTCATCGGGCTCGCGCGCTGCATCGCGATGGTCATCGTCTGGAACGATCTCGCCAAGGGCGACACCGAGTACTGCGCCGGGCTCGTGGCCTTCAACTCGATCTTCCAGGTCCTGTTCTTCTCGGTCTACGCGTACTTCTTCGCCACGCTCCTGCCGACCTGGCTCGGACTCGAGGGAGCCGTCGTGAACATCACCATCGGCGAGATCGCGACGAGCGTGGCCATCTACCTCGGTGTGCCCTTCGCCGCCGGGTTCCTCACGCGACGGGTGCTCGTGCGCACGAAGGGGCGTGACTGGTACGAGAAGGCGTTCGTGCCTCGCATCGGCCCCATCACGCTCGTCTCCCTGCTGTTCACCATCGTGGTGATGTTCTCGCTGAAGGGCGAGACCATCGTGCAGCTGCCGCTCGACGTTCTTCGCATCGCGGTGCCGCTGCTCATCTACTTCGTGCTGATGTTCGCGGTGTCGTTCTTCATGAGCAAGCGCGTCGGCGCGGACTACAAGCAGTCGGCGACGCTCTCGTTCACGGCTGCGTCGAACAACTTCGAGCTGGCCATCGCTGTCGCGATCGCGAGCTTCGGCATTCACAGTGGCGCGGCGTTCGCGGCGGTCATCGGTCCTCTCGTCGAGGTGCCCGTCCTCATCGGCCTCGTGAACGTCGCCCTGTGGGCGCAGAGGCGCTTCTTCCCCAACACCCCGCTCGATGTCGCGCCGCCCGCATGCGCCGGCCCGAGCACTCCCGAGAGCAAGGCCTGACCACGATGAACACCGGCAAGACGATCCTTTTTCTTTGCGTCGCCAACTCGGCGCGCAGCCAGATGGCCGAGGGCCTTGCTCGCAAGCTCTTCGGCTCGCGCATCGCCGTGCAGAGCGCGGGGAGTGAGCCGTCGAAGGTGAACCCGTACGCGATCGAGGTGATGCGCGAGGTCGGGGTCGACCTGACGACGCACCACTCCAAGTCTGTGCAGACGATCGACGCCGCCACGGTGGGCACGGTCATCACGCTCTGCGCCGAGGAGGTCTGCCCGGTCTTCCTCGGCAAGGCGCGGCGGCTGCACTGGCCCATTCAGGATCCGGCGAGCAAGGATCCGTCGATCCCACGCGAGGAGATGCTGACGCGGTTCCGGACCGCGCGGGACCAGATCCTGGCGAGGCTCGAGGTGCTCGACGCGCTGCTCGACCTCCCCGAGGGGCCACAGGCGCAGGAGTTCCACGCCAGCGTGCGCGTGAAGGATCTCGCGAAGAGCACGCGTTTCTACGCCTGGCTCCTCGGCACCGAGCCGAAGGAGTGGACGCATCGCTACTCGACCTTCGTTCGGCCGGAGCTGCACACGAACTTCGTGCTCGTCGTCTCCGACGGCAAGGAGCTGCACCGAGACACGCTCTACCACCTCGGTATTGCCGTCACCGGCAAGGCCGCGGTCGTTCGGTCCTACGAGCTGGCGACGGCCGCCGGGTTGACGGTGAGCAAGCCGCCGCGCACGACTTGGCGTGGCACGCCGCTCCACGAGCTGTGGCTCGAGGACCCTGACGGCAACCTCGTCGAGATCTACGCCCGGCTCACGCCGGACGAGCTCGCCGAGAAGCCGGAGAACCTCGAACCTACGGCGTTGGCGTAGCACATGCGCGGCCCCGCCTGGCTCCGACCGGTGATCGGAGAGCTGCTGGGCAGCGCGCTCCTCGTCGCCGTCATGTTCGGGTCGGGCGCGGTCCGGGGGCAGCTGGGAGCCGGAACGATGGCTGGCGCATTGCTGGGCTCCATCGCGCTGGGCCTCGGCTACGGGTTGGTGCTCTGGTCGTTCGGCGGGCTCTCAGGCGCCCAGACCAACCCGCTCATCACGCTCATCGCATCCGCGATGGGCGGGCAGCCTTGGAGAAGCGCGGGAGCACGGGTACTCGCGCAGCTCTGTGGGGCCGGGGCGGCGACGTCAGTCGCGTCACAGCTCGCGCCGCTCTGGGCTGCCGGGAACGCGACCGTGGCCGGCGCGCGCGGCCTCGGCGAGGCGATGGCGAGCTTCGGCTTCGTGCTCGTCGCGCTCGGCGTGGCACAGCGTCGCGATGTCAAGGTTCCGCTGGCCCTCGACGCCTTCGCGACGGCGAGCTTCTGGATGACCGGCCACGCGACCGTGGGCAATCCGCTCCTGGTTCTCTCGGTCTTCGTGGTGCGCGGCGAGCACGACACAGGGGGCCTGCTATCCGCGCTCGGCGGCGCGGTGCTCGGTGCCGGCCTCGCCGTGGTCGTCGCACGGTTTCTCTTCCCGCGGGCTCGGGAGGCGGCGAGCTGCCTTCTGTTTGTCCCGCACGGGCTACGGCGATGACCTCCCAGCTCAGGGCGCCGACGGCAACGAGATCGTCGCGACCCATGTCCGCTCGTGGGACCGCGGCCAACAGATCGAGCAGGCCGAGCACCTCCAGCGCCTCGCCGACGAGAAGCGCCGCGTCCGCGAGCACCGCGGCCTCGATCGCCTCGCTCGCGCCGCCCGCAGCAGCCAGGCCTTCCTCCGCATCGTCGCCGAGCGTGGAGGCAACGTCGGCAGCGCGAGCGCCCGGCTTTCGAGACTGCTCGACGCCGTCGGCGCCGCCGACCTTGAAGAGGTCCTCGTCGAAGTGCTCGAGCGCGACACCATCCACGTCGGTGCCGTCCGCCAGGTGCTCGACCGGCACCGCTCCGAACGCTGCCTGCCGCCTCCGGTCTCAATCCCCGTTACCCGCGGCCGGCACGCCGAGCTCGTCGTCACGCCGCATTCGCTCTCCACCTACGACGTGTTGAAGAAGGACTCGGCGTCATGACCGATCTGACGCCGACCGAGACCCAAGCCCGCCTGCAGCGCAGGAACCTGCTCCCCTTGGCGGTGTCGAAAGGCACCATGCCCAGGCCTTCCCTTCCGCTCGCCGGCCTCCTCCTCGTCGCCGCCCTAGGTGCCGCCACGACCTCCGACGCGGCCACGGACGACCGCGACGCGGTCGCCCGCGGCCTCGACCTCTTCGTTCACGCGCCCGACCGCGGCGCGCCCGGCGCCACCCTGCCGGTCCAGGTCCTCGCGCTCGGCTTCCCCACGGCGATCACGCTCCGGCCGCTCGAGGCGGTCACCGTGGAGGCGACCTGGGATCCCGAGCACCTCGGCAAGGTCAGCGCCGTCCCGCCGCCCGTGCGGGTCACCACCGACGCGAAGGGGCGCGCTCACCTCGACGTCCCGATCCCGGAAGGGCCCGAGCGCGAGCTCCGGCTGCTGCTCGGCGTGCGCGCCGGCGACCGGCAGCGGACGCGGACGCTCACCGTGCACCGACTGGCGCCGCTCCAGGTCGACCTGCACGTCCCTGACACGCGCGTGGTGCCGGGCAGCGCGATGTCGGCGTGGATCACGGTGCAGAGCCAGGCCTCGGGGCAGCCGGCCCCGCGGGTCCCCGTGGAGGTCAGCCTGCTCGAGGGCGGCGTCGCCCGGCACACGGCCGTGGTCACGACCGACGCGGCCGGCGTCGCCATGATACGCGTGCCCGTCCCCTGGATCGACGAGCCCGGCTGGCGCTGGATCCTCCGCGCCCGCGCGCGGAGCGCGGCGGGGGCCTCGTCGAACGCCGCGGAGATCTCCCTCTCGCCGCGCGAAGAGACGCCCGGCGCCCCGCAGATGCTGGCCGAGTGGTCCGAGCAGGACCTGCGCGCCGGGGATCGCGCAAGCTACGTGATCCGGATCCGCGACGGCGCCGGCCAGCCCGTGGCCGGGCTGCCGGTGCGGACCTGGACCGGGCCGAAGGGCACGAGCCCGCCCGAGGACAGGGCCGCGTGGGAGAAGCTCACCACGCCCGCGCGCACCGACGCGGCCGGCGAGGTCCGCGGCGCGGCCGTGGCGCCCACCACCGTGGTGCAGGGCGCGGGGACCACGCTGCGCGTCGTCGCACGCGCGACGTTCGAGGGGCACGAGCTCGAGCGCGAGGCCACCGTCTCCGTGGAGAGCCCCACCTCGGAGGCGACGCTGCTCCCGGAGGCGGGCGCGATCGTTCCCGGCGTCGCTCAGCGCATGCTCCTGCGCGTCCGCGATGCGCGGCGGAAGCCGGTGCAGGGCCCGTTCACGGTCGAGGGCGACGGGCTCCAGGCCGCCGTGACCACCGACGCGTACGGCGAGGCCGAGGTGACCTGGGACGCGCCCGTCGAGCTCGGGGCCTTTCGCAACGTCGGGCCGTGCGCCGGCGGTGTCGCCGCGGCGGTGCGCGTGCGGCCAGCAGGCGAGCTCCCGGCCCTCGCGTCGCGGCGCGAGCCGTTCGCGCTGTGCGTCTCCGTCGATCGCGACGCCTCGGCGCTGCTCCGGCCGGAGCGGCTCCTCGCCCGCGCCGGCGACGCGCTCGCGCTCCGCGTGAGCGAAGCCGGCGGCGCGGGCCCGCGCGCCGGCCGGCGGCCGGAGGGCGGCGGCGCGGCGGACGGCGCGGGCTGGAGCGTGATCGTCCAGGCCGGCAACTCGGCCCGCGCGGCGAGCGCCTGGATCGCCGGCGGCCCGGAGGGCGGCGCGCTCGGCCTGCCCGAGGGCGCTGCCGGCGTCTGGACGCTCAGCGCCGCCGCTCCTCGGCCGGGCGCCGCCGCGCGGCAGGCGGGCGGCGCGGTGCTCGTCACGCCGCGCGTCCTCCCTCGGCTCGAGGCCCGCATCACGGGCGGCCGTGCGGCCCCGCGGGGCGCCGTCGACGTGGACCTCGCGCTCACCGACGGGGGCAGCCGCGGCCTGCCCGGGACCGTCGCGGCCGTCGTCGTGGATCTGCACGGCGGGGGCAGCGTCGGTGGCCTCGCGGCGCTCGACACGCGCGCGCGGCTCTGCCTGGGCCTGGTCGAGCCCGAGCGCTGCGGCGCCTTCCTGCAGGGCGATCCCGCGCTCGATCCGCTCCGGCGCGCGGAGCTCGGCGCGCGGGCGCGCGAGGCGATCGCGCCGGCGAACGATCCGGCCGGCTCCGCGCGGGCGGCGCTCGACGAGGCGTTCGGCCAGGTGCTTCGCTCGCTCGAGGGGGCGGTCTTCGAGGCCACAAGCGACCCGGAGCGGCTGCGCGACGTGCGCCGCCGCGGGCCGGGCGGCGCCTACGCATGGAACCCCGAGCTGATGACCCTGGTCACGGCCGCCATGAATGCGCCCCCCGAGACGCCCGGCGGCGAGCCGCTCTCGCTCGCGGACCTCCTGGCGGTGGACCCGCAGGTCACGTTCGATCACGTCGCTCGCCGCGTCACCCGCCTCAAGCTCTTCCGCATCCTCGCCGCGGCGCGCGCGTTCCGGCGCGAGCGGCTGCTCGACCCCGACGAGCCGGCGCTCCGCGATCCGAACGCGCTGCTCCGCCGCCTGGTGCGCGACGCGCAGCTCGAGGAGTCGCTCCTGCTCGATCCCTGGGGCGGCACGATCCAGTTCACCCCGACGACCGCGCCGCCCGCGCCGTTCCTCACGGTGCGGCGCGGCTTCGCCCTGCACGCGCCGGGGCCGGACGGCCGGATCGGCACGGGCGACGACGTGCGCGATCCGTTCGAGCGCGTGCTGCGCTCGGGCACGCCGTACGCCAGGGCGGTCGGCGAGGATCGCCTCGTCGACGCGAAGTTCGACATGGAGGTCGGCGACGCCACGGTGTCGGCGTGGGAGAGCCTCCTGGAGGAGTTCACGGGCACGTCGCTGGGCGAGGGGATCGGCCTGGGCGGCCTCGGCCTCTCCGGCGTGGGCACGGGCTCCGGCGGCGGGTTTGGTGCAGGCCACGGCAAGCTGGGCGGATCCCACCGCACCTCGTACGGCGCGCCGCGGGGCGTGTTCTTCTGGTCGCCGCCCCAGCGCACCGACAAGGACGGCCGGCTGCGGATGCGCGTCCCGCTCGGCGACGTCGAGACGACCTTCCGGCTCGTCTTCGTCGGCGTGCCGGACGGCGCCACGCCGGCCACGGCCACGCTCGACGTGCCCACCGCGCAGCCGCTCTCGGCGCGCGTGGAGGCGGGCGCCGCGTGGGTCGAGGGCGACGAGGTCGACGTGGAGGTCTCGGTCCGGAACCGCTCGCCGAGGCCGCTCCGCGCGCTCGTGGAGCTCACGGCGCGCGGCGTGGCCGCCCTCGCCGACCCGCGGCGCCGGGCGGTGGCGGTCGACGTGCCCGCGGGGGGCGCGGCGCCGGTGCGCGCGCGGGTGCGGGCGCTGCGCGCGGGGCGGGCGGAGCTCGCGGTCGCCGTGAAGGCGCAGGGAATTGCGGGCGACACGCTCGTGCACACGTGGGAGGTGCGCCCCGCGGGCGAGCCCACCGACCTGAACATCGCCCAGATCGTCGAGGGCGGCGCCACGGCCACGCTGAGCGTCGCGGCGGACGCGCAGCGCTACCAGCCCACCGGCCGCCCGCGGCTCGTCGTCGAGCGCGGCCTCGCGGGCGCGCTCACCGCGGCGCTCGAGGCGATGGATCCCGATCGGCTCCCGTCTGCCGGGGCGATGGCGGACGCGGTGGAGGTCGCGGCGCTCGTGCGCCGCTGGGCCGCCGCGCGCGGGGGCGAGGGCGCGCCGCTCGCCGCGCGCGCGGAGGACATCGGCCGCCGCGCCGTGGGCCGGCTGCTCGCGTACAAGGGCAGCAAGAAGGACCTGGTCTTCTGGCCTCCGGCGCTCCGGGCGCGCACCTTCGCGCCCGCGTCCGTGGCGGAGGAGCTGCCGAAGATCGACGCGCGCTGCCCGCCCGAGCCCCTGCAGCCCGCGGCGGCGCTCGACGCGCTCGATGTCGAGCCCTCGCCGGCGGGGGGCGCGGTGAACGCGTGCTGGGACGCGTTCGTCACGACGACGCTGGACGAGGTGATCCGGAGCGGCGATCGCGTGGCGCTCGCCCGGGTCCTGCTCGCGCTCGCGGAGCGGCCGCACCGGGCGGCGCTGGCCGCGAACGTGGCGGACCGGCTGCGCGCCTGGGTGGCGCTGCTCCCGACCGGCGGCATCACCTTGCCGCCGGGTCAGGCCGAGGATCGGAGCGCGCGCGCCGTGGTCTACGCGGCGCTCCTCCGCGCCGCCGGGCTCGGCCGGAGCGCGGCGCCGCCCGCGAAGCTCCTCGGCTGGGTGGGTGTGCAGCGGGACGTGCGCGGCGGCTACGGCGCGCCGGCCAGCACGCGCGCGGTGGTGCGCGCGCTCCTGGCCCACGGGGGCGAGGGCCGAGGGGCGGCACGGGTCACGGTCACGTCGGGCGGCGTGCGCCGCGACGTGGAGGTCGGGCCGTCGGGGCGGCTCGTGGTGCCGCTCGACGCGGGCGCGACGGAGGCGTCGGTCGAGGTAGCGGGGCCCGCGGTCGTGGCGCGCCTGGAGCGCCCGGCGCTCCGCCGCTGGAGCCGGCCGCCCGCCGCGGCGGCGAGCCCCGTGCAGGCGGAGATCTCCTGGCCGAAGCGCCCGCGCGCGGGAACGACGGGCAAGCTCGCGGTCTCGCTGCGCCACACGCTGGGCCGCCCGGTCGAGGTCGACGTGCGCATTCCGCTTCCGCCAGGGGTGACGCTGGCCGAGCCGCTCGGCGGCGTGCGGCAGGTGAACGGCGTCCTCGCGCTGCGGGCTTCCCTGGAGGCGAGCCGGCTCGCGACGCTGGTGGAGATCCCGGTGCGCTTCGCGCTCGCCGGGAAGGTGACGGCGCCCGAGGCGCAGGCGCGGGTCGCGCAGGAGGAGCTGCCGCGCGCGGTGGTCCCGGCGCGGCCGATCGTGATCGAGTGATCGGCGCTCCTGGATACCGGTTCATTCTCCGCCCGCGTCGGGGTGATTGGGGCTTTGGCCGGTACTGGTCCAATTTGAACAGGGAGACAGGGAGACGGGGAGGCGGGGGCGGAAACTTAGTAAATTCCACCGTCTACATGTGATCTTTCTCGGGCAAAGTTGACCACCACCCTTCGGCCGTAGGTGGGGTCTTTTGAATCGCCAAGCCGCCAAGGACGCCAATGAACACACGAATCTTGGCGTCTCAGGGCGTGTTGGTGGCTCGATCATTCTGCCAGCGTGGGATCAATACCCCACCACCAACCGCGCGGATCTCCGCACGATCCGGCCCCCCATACCGCTCCCACCGCGTCGGCGCCGCGTCGGGTTCCAGCGCCAGGGCTTGGCGCCGTCCGCCGATCGCCTACCATGCCCCCAATGGCCGCTACCTTCGCCACCTTCTCCCTGGAGGGCGACAAGCTCCCCGCGGACGTCTCCGTGACCCGCTTCGAGGCCGTCGAGGCGATCTCCACGCCCTACACGGTCGAGGTGCGCTTCGCGACGCTGGACGCCTCGTTCCGGGTCGAGGACTGCCTGCGCAGCCGCCTCTGCCTGCGCGTCGTCGACACGTCGGGCCAGGAGCGGCTGTACGACGGCATCGTGGACCGCGCCGGTTTCGCGCACATCGTGGGCGAGAGCCGCCAGTTCGACGTCCGCCTGCGGCCCGCGCTGGCCGCGCTCGCGCACCGCGAGGGGTGCCGCATCTTCCAGGAGAAGACCATCGTCCAGGTCGCGCAGTCGGTCTTCGAGGACGCCGGCTTCGGCGACAAGGTCGAGTGGCGGATCGCGAAGGAGTACGAGCCGCGCGAGTTCATCGTCCAGTACCGCGAGTCGCACCTCAACTTCGTCTCGCGGCTCCTCGAGGACAACGGCCTCTTCTACTACTTCCGGCACGAGGCCGCCGGGCACACGATGATCATCACCGACGACCCCGCCGCCTTCGAGGTGGAGGAGGGGATGCCGGTGAGCTTCCGCATGGCGCAGGGCGGCCTGCCCGGGAGCCTGCCGCTCTCCAAGCTCACGAGGACGCGCGCGCTGCGCACGAGCCTCGTCCACCTCCGGGACCACGATTTCGAGAAGCCCGACGTGAAGCCGGAGTCCGCGCTGCCCCGCAAGGAGGCCATCGCGGCGCCCTACTTCGAGTACCCCGCCGGCTTCACGAAGGGGAGCGTGGGCGGCCGCCTCGCCGAGGCCCGCATGCGCGAGCTCTCCGCCGACGCCGACGTGTGCGAGGGCGAGAGCCGCGCGGCCGGGCTCAAGGTGGGCGAGCCGTTCGTCGTCGAGGGCGCCGCGGAGCCGTGCCTGAACGGCGAGTTCGTTGTCACCCGCCTCGTCTCGCGCGGCAACCAGACGCTCACCGGCGGCGCGACGAACTACGACGTCGAGAACCACTTCCGCGGCGTCCCCAAGGGCGCGCCCTTCGCGGCCGAGCGTCGCGCGCGGCGGCCGCGCATCCGCGGCATCCAGACGGCGGTCGTCACGGGGTCGAGCACCCAGGAGCAGGCGCTCCACGTCGACAAGTACGGCCGCATCAAGGTCCGCTTCTTCTGGGACCGGCAGGGCCAGCAGGACCACACATCGAGCTGCTGGCTGCGCGTCTCGCAGATCGCGATGGGCGGCTCGATGATCCTCCCCCGCGTCGGCTGGGAGGTCTCGGTCGCGTTCCTCGACGGCGACCCGGACCGGCCGCTCGTGCTCGGGCGCACGTACAACGCGGAGAAGACGCCGCCGGATGCGCTCCCCGCCGCCAAGGCGTCCGGCACGCTGAAGAGCATGTCGTCGCCCGGCGCAGGCGGCCACAACCAGATCGGCATGTCCGACACCGCGGGGAGCCAGGGGTTCGGCATCCACGCCCAGAAGGACCTCAACGTCACCATCAAGAACGACAAGGTCGAGGAGGTCACGGTCAACGAGGAGCAGCACATCAGCGTGAACGGCTCCCGCTCGGTGAAGGTCGACGACTCGACCTCCGTCGCCGGCAACCAGTCGCTCGACGTCGGCGCGGTGCTCTCGCACAAGATCACCGGCAATCAGAGCATCTCGATAGGCGGCAACGACACGACCAACGCGATCAGCAACTACGTCGAGAAGGTCACCGGCAACCGCTCCTACACGGTGAGCGGCAACCAGATCACGATCTCGAACGGCGTCAGACACTCCATCACCGGGGACATGAGCCGCAAGGTCGGCGCGCTGCAGCTCTCCGGCAGCCTGGGCTCGATCAACGACAACGTCCTCGGCGGGATGACGGAGACGGTGGGCGCCGTGAAGGCGCAGATCATCAACGGCAGCCACGGAGAGCAGATCACGGCCAACAAGGACCAGACCTCGCTGGCGGCGGAGCTCCACCTCACGAAGGGCTCCCTCTCCCACGTGGCGCTCGGCGTCACCAACATGGTCGGCGGCCTCCATTACCAGAAGCTGGACGGCGATCTCGTGGTGCAGGCGCCGCTCATCACCCTCCTCGGCGCCGTCGGCGCCTTCAAGGGCGGCGGCAGCGAGCTCAAGCTCGGCGGCGGGCCCGTCGTGATCAAGGGGTCGAAGATCGCGGTCAAGGGCGCGCTCGTCGTCAAGATGGGCGCGTCGATGAAGCTCGGATCGTGAGGGCTCATGAGCGCTAGTGACGTGAAGAGAGAGGTGAAGAGTGGCTGATCATCATGTCCTCGCGATCCCCTCCCTCAGCGTGGAGGGCAAGATCTACCGGGTGCTGCGCTTCGAGCTCACGGAGCAGCTCTCGGAGCTCACCCGCCTCGAGTGCGAGCTGCTCGACGACGAGGCGGCGCTGCCGAGGCCGAAGGAGGTCCTCGGCAAGCGCGCCGTCTTCACGCTGTCGCGCAGCGACGACACGCAGACGCGCACTTTCGCCGGGACCATCGTCCTCGCCGAGCTCGTGCCCGATCCGGACGACGTGCCCACGCTGCGGATCGAGGTCGCGCCGGCGCTCTGGAACCTCGGGCAGCGCTCCGACTGCCGGATCTTCCAGGACAAGAGCGCTGTCGACATCGTGAAGGAGGTCCTCGAGGGCGCGGGCGTGCCCGCGGGCCAGCAGGACTGGCGCGTGACCGAGCCCCACCCGACGCGGGTCTACACGGTCCAGTACCGCGAGCGGGACCTCGATTTCGTGCACCGCCTCCTCGCCGAGGAGGGGATCTACTTCGCGATCCACATGAAGGACGACGAGGACGTCCTCGTCTTCGGCGACTCGCCGACCGGCCTCGAGGACATCGAGGGCGCGACGTCGCTGCCGTTCTTCCAGGACTTCGGCGTCGAGGGCTTCGGGGATCGCGTCGTCCGCCTCTCGCGGGAGGTCTCCGTGCGGAGCGACAAGGTGTTCGTCCGCGACTACGACCCGGAGAAGCCCTCGACGAAGCCGGAGGCGTTGGCCGAGGGGAGCGATCCCGGGGAGCACGTGCTCGAGATCTACGAGCACCCGGCGCGCACCGCCGACGCGAGCGTCGCGGAGCGGCTCGCCAAGGTGCTGCTCGACTCGGTGCAGGCGGAGCGCGACGTCGTGCACGGCGAGACCGGCTCGCTCGCGCTGCTCCCGGGCCGGCGCTTCTCGGTCGACGGCCACCCCTACGACCCGCTCAACCAGGAGTACCTCGTCGTGCGCGCGCGCATCGCCGGCAGCCGGCCGCGGAACTTCGAGCTCTCCGGCCGCGCGGGCGCGGAAGACGGCGCGCGCGACCTCCGGTCGAGCTGCGAGTTCTGGGGCGTGCCGACCGGGACCACGCGCTACCGGCCCCCGCGGCGCGCCCGCGAGCAGGTGATCCCGGGCACGCAGACCGCGATGACCACCGGGCCCTCGGGGCAGGAGATCCACACCGACGCGAGCGGGCAGGTGAAGGTCTCCTTCCACTGGGATCGCTCCGGAAAGAAGGACGACACCTCGAGCCGCTGGATCCGCACGAGCCAGGTGCCCACGGGCGGATCGATGCTGCTGCCGCGCGTCGGGTGGGAGGTCACCGTGCGCCACGTCGAGGGCGACGCGGACCGGCCGTTCGTGATGGGCCGCATGTACAACGCGCTCACGCCGCCGCCCTACGCGCTCCCGAAGGAGGCGGGGAAGAGCTCCCTCCAGACCGCGACGACGCCGGGCGGGGGCAGCACCAACGAGCTCCGGATGTCGGACACGAAGGGCGGCGAGGAGATGTTCATCAACGCCTCGAAGGACATGTCCACCGAGGTGAAGAACAACGCGACCGAGTCGATCGGCAACAACCACAAGAAGAAGATCGGCGCGGACCAGACGACGAACGTCACGGACAGCATGACGACCAGCATCGGGTCGAACCAGACGCTCTCGGTCTCCGGCAACCAGTCGATGAAGATCGAGACCTTCCACGTCGACGACATGGGCGGCGATCACTCGCTCTCGATCGGCGGGAACCGCGACATGAAGATCGGCGGGGATCACAAGCGCGACGTCACCGGCAACAGCTCGCTCACGGTGTCCGGCAACCAGATCGATCTGGTGGTCGGCTCGGTCACGGATCAGACCCTGGCCGGCTTCAACCACGAGGTCGGCGCGGCGCTCGTCGAGCTCGCGCTGGGGCACCGCTCCGTGACGGTCCAGGGCGACCGGAGCGAGACGGCCACCGGCGCGAAGGTGATCGCGGTCAAGTCCGGCCGCGGCGTCCAGGTCGGCGGATCGATGAACGTGAAGGTCGGCGGCGCGATCGTCAACGTGGCGAACGGGAACCGCGTGGAGAGCTCGCTCGGCACGTACACCGAGCTCGCCGGGGGCGCGCAGATCGTCAAGGCGAACAACGCCGTCTTCGAGGCGACCGGCGCGCTCACGCTGGTCATGGGGGCGTCGATCCTCTCGCTGACGCCCGCGAGCGTCGCGATCATCGGCGTCTCCGCGAAGCTCGACGGCGACGTCTCCGACACCGCCGCGCTGGTGCTCGACAACTGAGGAGGAGGTGAACGTGGCACGCGAGATGATTGCGCACTTCACGATCGACGAGGTCCCCGCGGCCCGGGTGCTCCGCTTCGAGTCGACCCACGAGGCCGGCAGGCCGCTCGTCCTCGACGTCGAGGTGTACCTCCACACGTACCAGGAGCTCGAGGCGATGATCGGCAAGCCCGCGGCGCTCTCCTTCGGCGTGCCCGGGGAGGTGCCGCGCGTCATCGCGGGCACGGTGGAGGCCGCGACCTCGATCGGCACCACCGAGCTCGGCGTCGAGGGGCTGCTGGGCGTCCGCTACGCCGTCCGCGTCGTCTCCTCGCTCGCGCTCCTCGCGCGCAGCGTCGACTCGCGGATCTTCCAGGACATGAGCGCCAAGGAGATCGTGGCGAAGGTGCTCGAGGATCACGGGATCACCAAGGTCGCGTGGCGGCTGAGCGGCGACTGTCCGAAGCGCGAGTACTGCGTGCAGTACCAGGAGAGCGCGCTCGCGTTCATCTCGCGGCTCATGGAGCACGAGGGCATCTACAGCTTCGTCGAGGTGGACGCCGACGGCGAGCTCCTCGTCTTCGACGACGACAGCACCGTCGCCGGGCCGATCCAGGGCGACCCCGCGCTGCCGTTCCGCCGGCGCACCGGGCTCAGCGCGGCCGACGAGCGCGACGCGATCTACGCGATCCGCGAGCTCGAGCGGGTGCGCTCCGGCAAGTTCGTCCTCCGCGATTTCGACTTCAAGCGGCCGAAGCTCGACCTCACGGCGACCGCGACGTCGGGCGAGAACGACGCGCTGGAGCGCTACGACTACCCGGGCGGCTACTTCGAGCCGAGCGAGGGGCAGCGGCTCGCGCAGATCCGGCTGGAGGAGGAGCAGGTCGAGCGGCACACGATCGAGATCGACACCGTCTGCTCGCGCCTCGCGGTCGGCCAGAAGCTCACGATCACGGACGCCGGCGAGCTCGACGGCGAGTACTTCCTCTTCGCGGTGAAGCACACCTACGTCCACGAGGACGACGACGCGCACGGCGGCAGCGAGCGCGCGACGCCGCGCTCCAGGGCGCGGGCGCGCCTCGTGCCGGCTTCCGTGAAGTACAGGCCGCGGCGCATCACGCCGATCCCGCTCATCGAGGGGCCGCAGACCGCGACGGTGGTGGCGCCCGCCGGCTCCCAGACCGAGGCGATCCACACCGATGAGCTCGGCCGCTGCAAGGTGAAGTTCCACTGGGATCGCAGCGACGTGATCGACGACAAGGCGTCGTGCTGGATGCGGGTCGTGCAGCTCCAGACCTCCGGCTCGATGATGCTCCCGCGCATCGGCTGGGAGGTGATCGTCGAGTTCCTCGAGGGGAACCCGGATCGGCCGATCGTCACCGGGCGCCTCTACAACGGCGTCTACATGCCGCCGTACGCGCTGCCGGAGGGCAAGACTCGCACGGCGATCCAGACCTCGAGCACGCCGGGCGGCGGCGGAGCCAACGAGATCCGCTTCGAGGACAAGGCGGGCTCCGAGGAGATCATGGTGCACGCCCAGCGCGACATGAAGACGGTCGCGGCGAACAACGCCAAGCGGAACATCGGCAACAACGAGACGTCGGTCGTCGGGAACAACGCGTCGCTCGAGGTCGGCGGCAACCAGACGACGAAGATCACGAAGGGCTCGCAGAACACGGTGGGCGCGAACCAGACGATCAGCGTCGGAGGCAACCGCAACGTCGAGGTGAACGCGGTGTCGGCGCTGACGGCGAAGGGCAACGCGACGACCACCGTGGGCGGCAACCAGTTCGAGATGGACGGCAACCCCCTGGAGGCGATGCTCGCGCTCGCGGCGCAGGCGGCTGTGCAGTTCGCGAGCGTGATGGCCAACAACGCGATCGCGGCGGTCCAGGGGCAGGTCGACGGCGCCATCAACCAGGTGATGGCGCCGATCAACGGGCTGACCCAGAAGGCGGCGGGGGTCTCAGGGGCGATGAAGGCCGTCGCCGGCGGGGACATGAGCCGCATGCCCGGCATGATCGCGGGCGCGTCGGGCATCCCCGGCGCGAGCCAGCTCGCGGCCTCGATGGGCGGCGGCGGAGGCGGGGGCGGCGCTGCCGGCGGCGCGCCGGGCGCGGCCGGCCCGCCCAACATGCTCGCCTCGATCGCGTCGAACGTGGCGCAGAGCAGCCTCGCCGGGAAGGTCTTCGTGAAGCCGGAGGCGCTCGCCTCGGCCCTCGGCATGGACGGGGGCGGTGGCGGCGGTGGGTCGACGGCCAACGTCGGCGGGCCGGACGGCGCCGTCGATGGCATCGACGCCACCGACCGCGAGAAGGGCCCCGGGCACACGACCGCCAAGGTCACGGGCACCCACAAGGAGGACGTGGGCTCGATGAAGGTCCTGGGCGCGATCCAGGACATCGACAACAACGTGACAGGCAAGAAGACGATCGACGTCGGCGCCGCCACGGTGCAGGTGGCGTTCGGCAGCTACGCGGAGAGCGTCACGGGCTCGAAGAGCGAGAGGGCGACGGGCCTGGTCGTCCTCAGCAACGGGGGCGAGAGCGAGACGGTCACCGGCTCGCGCACCGCGATGGTGGGCGGCGCGGTGGTCGACAAGCTCAAGGGGTCTCACGTGGTGCAGGCCGTCGGGCCCGCGACGTTCATCGGGGCCTTCCACAAGGTGGAGGCGAAGGGCGCCATCGTCTTCAAGTGCGGCGCCAGCGAGGTGGTGATCGACGGCGCCGGCGTCACCATCACGTCCCCGCTCGTGACCATCCTGGCGCCGAAGATCCAGCTGCCGAAGAAGGTCTCGGAGGTCTGATGGCGACTCAGTTCGACGGTGGCTCGCGGGAGGCCGGCGCGTCGCTCTCGCTCGAGGAGCCGGACGCCGGGGCCCCGGCCGAGGAGGCGTCCGGGTCGCCGCGCGTGACCCTGGACGACGTGCTCGCCGAGCCTGCTGCGGCGCCGCTCCCGGCGCGGAAGGCGCAGCCGCTCGGCGCGGCCATGCGGACCGCGCGCGTCGCCTCGATCGCGGGGCGGAAGGCGTCGATCCATGTTCGTGGCGCCGAGGGGCCCGTCGACGCCCAGATCGCGCCCGATGTCGATCCCGAGGTGATCGCCGACGCCCGCGCCCGCGGCGACGCCGTGCTCGTCGAGCTCTGCGAGGGCGAGCCCCCGCTGATCGTCGCGGCCCTGACGACGCAGCGGCCGCAGACGCTCCACCTCAAGGCGACCACCGTCGCCATCGAGGCAGAGCAGGAGCTGCTGCTCCGCTCCGGCCGCGGCGCGGTCCGCATTCGCCAGGACGGCGACATCGAGGTCGTGGGCAGCCGCATCAGCGCCGCGTCGCGGGGGCTGTTCCGGATCGTCGGGAGGCTCTTGCGGTTGAATTGACGGCACGCGCCGCGTGTCCGCTGGAAGGCTCGGCTGTCATAGCTTTCACTCAGGGAGCGTCGAAACAGCAATGCGAACGGCACCTGTCCCCAACATCCCGGCCATCCCGGGGATGAACCCCGGAGTCTTCGTTCTCGGCGGCGGCGGTGACGGCGGCGGGGCTGGCGGCCGCGGAGGCGGCGCGGGCAAGGACAAGCAAGGCGCGAACGGCAAGAACGGGGGCGACAGCGCGTCGGGGGGCGGCAAAGGCGCCTGCGGCTCCGGCCAGAACGGCGGGGCGTGCCCCAACCATCATGGGAAGAAGGGGAGCGGCAAAGGCTCCAAGGGAGACCCTGTCGACATCGTGACAGGCCGTGTCTTCACGATCCCCGTCACCGACGTGCACTTGCCGGGGCCGCTGCCGCTGACGCTGACCCGCAGCTACACGAGCGCCGCGCGCGACCGCGACGTCGGGCTTGGGCGCGGCTGGTACCACTCGTACGCGTGGGAGGTGGAGGTGCATCGCGGCCGGACGAGGCTCTGGACCGGCAACGGCATGTACGTCGACTTCACGCCCATGCGCGTCGGCGAGTCGGCGGTGGGCCCCTCCGGGTGGCTGCTCGTCCGCGGCCAGACAGGCTTCGTGCTCGATCGGGGCGACGGCCGGTGGCTCGTCTTCGAGCACGCCTGGCAAGACCGGTACCTCCTGTCGGCGGAGACCGACTCTCACGACAACCGCATCTCGTTCTTCTACAAGGAAGGTGTCCTGGCGCAGATCGTCGACTCGGTCGGTCGCAGGGTCGAGGTCCGCTCCACGAGGGAGGGGCGCATCGCGTCGTTCGAGGTGAAGAACGCGGCGCACCGGGGCCAGCTGGTCCCGTTCGCGCGGTATCGTTACGACGACGCGGGGGACCTGGTGCTCGCCGAGGACGCGATGGGCGCGGCGACCAGGTACACCTATACGGATCATCTCCTGACGTGCCAAGAGCACCCGACCGGCCTTTGCTTCTATTTCGTCTATGACGGGGCAGGGCGGTGCGTCGAGACCTGGGGTGCGTACCCGGGGCGCGAGGACGAGAGCCTCGCGGCCGACGTCCCGGCGGTGCTCGCCGACGGGACCACGGCCGCGAAGGGCATCTTTCACACGAAGCTCGAGTACGGGCCTGACAACTACGTGGAGGCGGCCGACTCGATCTCGGTCGAGCGCTTCTTCGGCAACGACTTCGGGAGCATCGACAAGGCGGTCACGGCCGCCGGCGTCTTCTGCCGCACGTACGACGCGTGGGGAAACCTGCTGTCGTTCACCGACGCGACGGGAGCGACGACCCGCTGGGAGCGGGACGCTCGCGGACGGGAGCTCCGGATCACGGATGCTCTCGGCCGGGTGACCACGTTCGAGCGGGACGCCGACGGACACATCCGGAGGGCGGTCGATCCTGCAGGGGGTGTCATCGAGACGGGGCGCCTCACGGGCGGGCTCGTGTGGCGCGACGCCATCGGCGCCACCTTCGAGGTGCACTTCGATCGCCGCGGGCTCACCACGCGGACCGTCGCGCCGAACGGCGGGCAGACGCTGTACCGGTACGACGATCACGGGAACCTCATCGAGCGGACCGACCCCACGGGCGCGGTGACGCAGTACACGTACGACTACTGGGGCCGCCGCCAGAGCATGCGCGACGCGTCGGGGGCGATGGTCACGTACGCCCACGACGACGCCGGCCGTCTCCGATCCGAGCGAACGCCGGACGGCGGCGTCACGCGCTACGAGTACGACCCGTCCGGAAACTGCACGTCGATCTGGCACCCGAACGGCCACACCACCACGCACCGCTATGCGGGGTACAACCGGATCGTCGAGACGCGGGAGCCCGACGGGCGGATCGGCAAATATCGATACAACCGCGAAGGGCGCCTGGTCGAGGTGCACAACAGCCATGGAGAGGTGCACCGCATCCGGCTGAACGCCGCCAGGCTCGTCTCGGAGGAGGTCACCTTCGACGGCCGCACCCTTCGCTATCGTTACGACGCCATGGGGCGCGTCGTGCAGTTCGAGAACGGCCTCGGCGAGAAGACGGGGTACGTGTACGATCTCGTCGGTCGCGTCGTGGAGCACCAGTATCCCGACGGCGGCGTCGAGACGTTCGAGTACGACGAGCTGGACTACATCATCGCCGCGCACGGCCCCACAGGAGACATCTTTTTCGAGCGCAATCTCCTGGGCTGGGTGACGTGCGAGCGGCAGGTGAGCGGCGGCGAGACGTTCTCGGTGGAGACGAAACATGACCTGATGGGCAATGCCGTCGAGCGAAAGACCTCCCGCGGACACCGCCAGACCTGGGTGCGCGACGTCGCCGGCCGCGCGCTGCGGGTGACGCTCGACGGCAACGAGGAGCTCGGCGTCGTCCGCGACGCGCTCGGGCGAGAGACCGCTCGCTATCTGCCCGGCGGCGGGCGTGTGGATGTCGTCTATGACGGGCTCGACCGCATGGTCCAGCGCACCGTGTCTCGCGGGGTCGCAGGCCCCGTGGTGGCTGCAGGGCAGCCCGACTGGATCGGGGCGCTCCCCCATGACCTCACCCTCCGGCAAGCGGTTCACTACACGCCGCAGGGCGATGTGGCCGCGATCGACGACGATCGCTCGGGCGCCGAGCGATGGGAGCACGACCCGCGCGGGCAGGTGCTGGCGCGCACCGACGTCCACGGGCAGGGCGAGCACTTCCGGTATGACGCGGAGGGGAACGTGCGCGAGCTCGGCGCCGGCGCGCCGGAGCGCGAGTACGGGCGCGGCAACGTGCTGCTCCGGCGCGGCCCCGTGTCGTACGTGTGGGATGGCGACGGGAGGCTGATCAAGCGCCGCGTGGTCATGCCGAGCGGTCAGGAAGCCACGACGAGCTACGAATGGAACGGCGCGGGTCTCCTGAGCGCGGTGGTGCGCCCCGACGGCGTCCGGATCGAGCATGTCTACGATCCCTTTGCCCGGCGCCTCGAGAAGCGCGTGCTCAGGCGAGACGAAGGCGGGCGGATGGACACGCTATCCACGACGCGGTTCATCTGGGACGGGGACACGCTCGTTCATGAGATCAAGCGAGAGTGGGGCCCGGAGGGTGATCGGGTCACCCAGGAGAGGACGTACTGCACCGACGAGGAGACGTCGGCGCCGTGGGCGCAGAAGGACGCCAGGAGCGGCGGCGATGCGGTGTCGGCCGAGTGGTACTATTACCTGAACGACCCTGTCGGCCGACCGGAACGCCTGCTCGACGCCGCCGGGAATGTCGCCTGCGAGCTCGACCGCACGGTGTGGGGCGCCGCGCGCCCGCGGGAAGGCGCGCGCACGGAGACGCCGCTGCGGTTCCTCGGGCAGTACTACGATGACGAGACGGGCCTCGCGTACAACCGTTATCGCTACTACGACCCCGCGGTAGGACGGTACATCAGCGTCGATCCGGTCGGGCTGCTCGGCGGGCAGAACGGGTTCTCCTATGCGGGGAATCGGCCCACGAAGATGGTGGACCCGATGGGGTTGATGTTCTCGACCACCACGGGGCGGAAGGACGCGAATGGCAATCCGCTGCCGGACATCCAGGGGAAGAGTTCGACCGTCCAGAGCGACGACGACCTCGACCCGGCGCTGAGGGACGCGGTATCGAACTCTCGCGAGAAATTCAAGGACCCCAACAAGCCCGACAGCGATCCTCGAAACCTGGACGCCGACAACAAGGTCAAGCCGAACGCGTCCAGCAAGGCGGGCAGGTGCGCCGAGATCGACGGGTTGAACCAGCAGGCCAAGGACATCCGGCAGCGCCTTAGCAAGGATGCGAACGGCAAGGACTGCGAGAAGTGGGCGAAGATGTCCGAGGCCGAGCGGAACGCCCGAGTCCGGAACGAGCTGCGCGAGGAGTACCGTCGGGGCGCGAAGATCGAGGCGCACTCGAAGAAAGGGAAACCCAAGAATTCCTCGGAGAAGCCTTGCCCGTTCTGCGCGCAGGTCTTCCGCGAGCTGGGCATCCATCCGGACAATATCAATGCTGATCCGAACAAGGATGTGTCCGACGAGGCCAAGAAGAGAGCTGGGCTCACCACGGGTGACGCCAAGGGCGGCGTCATGTACAATGGGAAGAAATGGGATCACAAGACCGACGGCGTCTACGATCCGGACAGGAATGATCCGGGGAAGAACGTGGCGCGGGAGAATCCCTCCGCGACCAACGTCGTTCCCAAGCTGAACCCGGACGGTTCGCAGCAGAAAAACTCGCGCGATCCGAACGCATTCCAGGACGAGCAAGGCAATTACAGGCGACCGGACAAGCCGCCGCCGCCGCCGGAGCCGAAGTTCGTGCCGCCCGAGGACGACAACACCGACCCGACCGGGAAGTAGAGATGGCAGACATCGGCGAAGAGGCTGCGATTTCGGGCTTGCTCGGCGGGCTGGAGCGCGCGCCGGACGGGGTCTGGCAGGCCACGCGGGCCCTCCTCGCCTCTCCGGCGGTGGCGGCCTGGCGTCACGGCGAGCCGCGTGCTCCCGACTCGCCCGAGCAGCGCCCGTGGTCAGCGCTGGAAGCGCTCTGGGCGAGCTCCCGCCCAGGCGACAGGGCCTTGATCAGAGCTCCTGCGGGCTCTGGCGCGAGCTCTTTGTTCGGTGCGTTCTGTCTTCATCTCACGCGGCGAGGGCTGGCCCGCGTGGCATTCATCCCGATCTCGGTCCACGGCGGCATGGCGGATCCCTCGATATGGGTCGCCGCGCTGCATGCGCGGCTCGGAGCGTTGACTTCCAGGAAGGCATCCGAGCGCGCGCTCGCTCCGCGCGTGGCCGATGACATCCGACCGATCCTCGACGGTGACGAGAACCCCGAGACGCCGCTGCTGATCGTGCTCGACCGTGCCCACGAGAACGATGATCCGACGGTATGGTCGCGCATCGGATGGTCAGCCGGGCTGCCCGGGAACGTCCGCATGTGGGTGTCTGCGGACAATGACCCCGGTGTCACGGCCGCCCGATGGGGTGAGGCCCTTCATTGGTTGAACGATTGGTCTGACCTCGTCCTGGAGATGCCGTCGGAGCGCTCCGCCACCGCGTTGCCCGGTGACGTCGACGCGGATACCGTGTGTGTCTTGAGCGCTGCCAGCGGGCCGATCTCCGAGGCAGAGCTGGCCCAGATCGTGGGAGGAGATCGGGCCGAGGCACGAGTGTCTGCCACGTTGCGGAAGCTCGAGCCTTGGCTCTGTCACACAACCCATGGCGCCGCATTCCTGCATCGAAGTCTCGGGAAAACTCTCGCTCTGCGCTTGAGCCATCTGGGTGATGCCCGTGGTCAGGCGCTCTTGACCGCACATGTCCAAGCGACTCTCGATAGCTACTCCGAAGGGAGCATCGCCCCTGTCACTCGATCGGAATACGTCATTCGATACGGGGCGATGCATTTCTTGCGACACGATGCCACGGCGGAAGAGCTCGATCGCGTGATCTCCGAGCCGATGCGCGCCGCCTGGGAACCCCTGGACGGCGGTGCGTTCGGCTTTCGTGCGCTCGTCGTCGCCGCATGGCGTCGAAGCCACGCGGCGTTCTGCGAAGCGACGTCGGAAGCCTCGCGTGGCCCTTGCATGGTGCAGGCGCTGCGGTTGCGCACGATCTTCGAGCAGATCATCAGTTTGCTCGTGCATGCGCTCCCGGACGTGGTTGCCGGTGCCATCCACGAGGGGATTTTTCGGCCGGACGCAGGCATCGAGCTCGCCAAGCCGCTGAACGAGAAAGACAGGCTTCGGCTGTGGCGGGCGGTTCGACCCGCCGTGTCCGAGGCGGATGTAGCATGGCCAACGCCATTGCTGCACGAAGCAGACCGCGCCGTCGGAGGGCTCGAAGCCGCCGGCGCGACCGAGCCCCCGTCGGCATACCAGCTAGACCGCAGACGCTTCGTACTGGGCGGGCTGAAATCACGTCGTGTCGTGAAGGCGCTCGTGATCGGCGCGCTCCGGCGTATGGCCGAGCGGCTGCGCTCCCCCGCGCGGGAGGAGGTTCTGCTGCTGGCGGCCAGGCGCCTTGCTGGGCTCCATCCAGAGCGCCGTGCGTCCTGGGCTGCTCTGCTGGCGCCGCTCTACCCCGAGGAGCGCCGCGCCGAGCGACTCGAAGACGTGGATGCGCAGAGCTCCGCCTTGCCGGAGCTCGGAGATCGCCTTGAAGTCTTGACGGAGCGGCTCCTGGGGAGCTCGGCGGGAGCGAGCGCGATCGTTCAACGAGCGATGGGATGGCTGCTGTCCTCCGAACGGTTTCCGCTCACAGCGCAGCGCTTTCTCTTTCATGTTCCCGAGAGTGAATGGAACCGGCTCGTTCCCGAGGAGGCCCGAGCGCTCGTCCGTCGCTGGCAAGGCGAATCGCGAGGATCCGCGGATTCGCTCGGGCCGCTCCGCTGCGGGCAGCTGCCTCCGTGGCTCGTGGCCGAGGTGCAGGATGCTCCCCTCGCGGAGGTGAAAGAGCGAACGGACGTCTCCGACCGTAACTTCGTCGCCTCCGAGCTCGTCTCCTTGGTCACGGTGGACGTCCGAGCGGAGCTGGCACGCATGTTCTTCTCGGTGCCTCCAGAAGCCTTTCGCGGCGAGGGCCGCGCCATCGAGAACTGGGCGGAATCGGCGACGCTGGAGGAGCTGCGTTACATTCACCAGAAGGTGTTGCCGTGCATGGGCTCTCAGATTGACGATGCCCTCGCGGCGCTCTCTCTCCGCGCGGTGGAGCTCGGTGACAGAGACCTTGCGACCAGCTTTTGCGCCGCGATGGAAGGGGACGACGACCGACATCAGGCCGAGCTGGAGATCGCGCTCGCGCTGGGCCCGTTTTCCGACGTGGAGCGCCTCGTGCGCCCGGACCTGGACGACGAGGAAGCGTCTGGAATGCTCGAGATGGTAGGGAAGGCGCTGAAGGGCGAGGAGCACGCGGAGCGTTTCGCGGAGCTCGTGCGTGGCGCTGCCCGAGCGTCGAACAGGCTGTCCGCGTGGGCGACCGTGTTCCCGTCGCTCTCCCCGGAAGCGAGGGAGAGGTTGTCGGCCGCCGTCGCCGACACGGTGAAGGAGGTGCTCCGCGAGCCCCCCGAGGAGTCGGACGACACGCTCTGCAGCATGTTTCCTTGGATGCCGGAAGAGAGCCTGTGCGACGTGTGGCGGGAGCGCGCCTCACCCGAGGCGTGGCGCCCCACGGTCGCCGAGATCACGCCTCTCTTCACGTACGATCGGAGGTATGACAACGGCGCGTGCCTGGACACGCTCCTCCTGCGCCTGGGGGGCGAAGCCGCGCTCGTGGCCTGGGCCAGGACGCTCGCCGGCCTCGACGACTGGTTTTCGGAGATCGGGCCCGGACCCGAAGAGGGCTGACCCCACGCGCTGGCGGCGATGTGGCCATCGCCGCCGGGGTTACCGGTTCAGCTCGTCACTCCCGGACGACGCCCCCTCCGGCCGCGCTGCCGGAGCCCCAGGGACGCCGCGAGCAGCGCTGTCAGCGCGAGGGCACCTCCGGACGGCGCGCGGCTCGCCGCGCGACAGCTACAACCAGCCGGATCGCCCGACTCCCCGCCGGAGGTGCCCCCCGACGACGCCTGGGCGGCTGACGTTGAGCTGGGGGACCCTCCACCCGTGGCCGTACCCGTCGAGGCCGCTCCTCCGGAGCCGGCGCTGGAGCTGGAGCCGGAGCCGACGCCGCCCCCGACGCCACTGACGCTGCCGTCGCCACCGCCGCTCGTGCTTCCAACCGTGGCACCTTCGCCGGCGCCCTCGCCCCCGATGGGCGAGAACTGCCAGGAGTTCACGTTGAAGAGGTACGAATCGCCGCCGGTGAAGACCAGGTACAGGTCGTGAACGCCGGTGGCGCCGTCGACCGCACACGACGTGTCGCCCCACGTCTGCCAGTCCCCGGTCGCCGCGACCGCGCAGGTTCCCACGAGCGTGCCGTCGGGCGTCTCCAGGTGGAGCTCGATGCTGCCCCCCTGCCCGGCGCTCGCGACGCGCGCGCTGAAGCTCTCCGCCCCTTCGCCGAAGTCGACCCCGCGGAGACGCACCCAGTCTCCGTCCTCGATGTTGGAGAGGTTCATCCCCCCCTCCTCGCAGGGCTCGGTCTCGATGCCGCGCTGCGCGTTGAAGGTCTCGGCTTCGACGCGCGCGTAGGGGTCGAGGTTCTTGACCTGCTTGAGCCCGTCCGTCGTGTAGGTCACTGGCACGATCGACCCGTCCTCCTTGTAGGTGAACGACTCGATCCCGAGGTTCCGGCGATAGCCCGGGGGCTCGCCGGCGTCGTTGGCGACGGAGCGATTGTGGTAGGCGTGGTACCAGGAGCCGCCGAACTCGAAGATTGCCGCGTGGTTGTTGTTGTTGTTGTTCTTCGGCGGCTGGGGCCCCACCGTGCCGCGGTGGGTGAAGCCGGAGGTGGGGCTCGAGCTCGTGAGGTAGTCGATCCGCATGCCGTTCGCGGGGTTCGTCGAGTACGACAGATAGTAAACGCCGTTCCGCTTGTGCATCCACGAGGCCTCGAAGAAGTACGGGATCGTGATCGTGGAGGCCGAGCCCGAGACGCTCACCATGTCGTTGTTCAGCTTGATGACGCGCGCGTTCTGCTCGCCGTTGCCGCCGAAGTAGAGGTACGCCTGGCCGTCGTCATCGATGAAGACCCCCGGATCGAAGAGCCAGATGTTCTGGCCCGAGGCGCCGGGGGTGCTCGAGGTGATCAGGGCGCTGCCCTTCGCGTCTCTGAACGGTCCGGTCGGGCTGTCGCTCTTGGCGACGCCGATACCTGATCCGTTGTTGGCGAAGTACATGTAGATGTTGCCGTTGCGCTCCACGAGCGAGGGGGCCCACGTGTTGGCCGCCCAGGAGGCGTCGCGGGGCACGCGGATCACTTCCCCGTGGTCGGTCCAGTTCTTCATGTCGCTGCTCGAGATGGCCACGAACGAGGCCATCTTGTAGCCGTCGTCCGAGCCGTCCGCCTTGACGTTGTCGTCGTCGTTCGAGCCGTAGAGATAGACGCGCCCGTCGTGCACCAGCGAGGCCGGGTCGGCGAGGTAGCGGTGCGAGGCGATGGGGTAATCGGCCAGCGCGGAGGGGCTCGCGACGAGCCCGACCGAGGCGAGCGCAACCCCGCAACAAGCCATTCTCGCCAATGTACGTGAGCGACGCATGTTCACCTTATCTGTTGGTCCAGAGCCGTTGATCACGGCCGCTCGGGCGGCCGAGGCCGATTCCTTCATGGTCGAGCCGGGCGCGCTGGAGACCGTCCCTCTCGCGTCGCGGTTCGCTGTGTCGATCGAGGGGTAGACGTCGCCGCCGTCTCCATCGGTGGTGGCGGCGCCGTCTGCCGCCGCTCCGCCGTCCGCGAATCCCGCTCCCGTCGAGGGATCGGAAGAGGCTCCGACCATGGCGCCGCTTCGCGCCCGAAGTGCAGAAGGCGAGGTCACGAGCGCAGGCTGTCCAGGGCGAAGCAAAAGGATGCCCCGGGACCGCACTGTGAACGTTCACATGGTCGATGTCAATCGAAATGGACCCGCGCGAGGTGAGCCTCGACACCTCTCGACGCCAGCGCTGAACGGCGCCCGACTCGAGCGCTGGTGTCCTCAGCTCCGCGCGCTCTGGTCGATGAGCGCCTGCCACTGCGCCTTGAGCGCCGGATCGGACTCGAGGCGCTCGTGCCAACTCCTGTGGAGCGCGATCCAGCTCTGTGGGGTCAACCCATAGTGGCTCTGGATCTGCGGGATGTGATTCGGATGGTCGCGCATGTCGGCGCACAGGCTCGCGTACCGCGCGAGGGAGATCCGCTCCACGCGGCGCATCATCTCGTCGTCCTCCGCGCCTGCGTGCGCTTGCGCGGTGGGCTCCGCGGGCGAGGGGCTCGTGGACGGCTCGACGGCGCTTGGCTGAAGGAAGGGCAGGGCCCAGCTCCCCGTCGGGATCTGGGGCGGCTGCGGCGCGATCTCTCCCCTGGCAGGCCGCGGTGGCGCGGGCGATTGGCCCGGACGAGCGAAGGGCAGGGCGTTGTCTGCCGGCGGCGAGGGGGTCGGTCGCGAGAACGGCAGGACGTTATCGGGCGGCGGCGAAGAGGCCGGTCGCGAGAAGGGTAGGGGGTTGCCGGCGGGCGGCGAGGAGGCCGGCCGTGAGAAGGGCAGGGGATCGGTGGCTGGCGGCGAGGAGACCGGTTGAGAGAAAGGCAAGGGGTTGGCGGCCGGCGGCGAGGAGGCCGGGCGAGAGAAGGGCAAGGCTCTGTCGGCCGGAGGCGCAGGGACCGGGCGAGAGAAGGGCAAGGCATTGTCGGCCGGAGGCGCAGGGGCCGGGCGAGAGAAGGGCAAGGCTCTGTCGGCCGGAGGCGCAGGGGCCGGGCGAGAGAAGGGCAGAGCGGCATCGAGCGGGGGCACGGGGGCCGTGCCGGAGAACGGCAGAGCGGCATCGAGCGGGGGCACAGGGGCCGTGCCGGAGAAGGGCCGAGCGGCATCGAGCGGGGGCACGGGGGCCGTGCCGGAGAACGGCAGAGCGGCATCGAGCGGGGGCACAGGGGCCGTGCCGGAGAAGGGCAAGGCTCTGTCGGCCGCCAGCGCGCCGACCGTGCCGATGCTCGTCGCCTCCATCTCCGGGCTGCCTGCCGGTGACGTCGCTGTACCCTCGACCGCGGGCGCGCCCGACACGTCTTGACGGAACGGCAGCGCATCCCGGCTCGGGAGAGACGTCGTGCCGAGGAGCGTCATGCGGGCTCGCGGTGCCGTGGACGGCCGCTCCAGGCTCGGCATGGGCAGTGACGACGGCACCGCCGAGAGCAGCGACGGCACGGCCGGCGGCAACGGCGACGGCATGGCCGGCGGCAACGGCGAAGGCTGCACGACCCCGGGCGGCGGCGGGGCGGCGCTCAGCCTGGCCCAGGGAGATCGCGCAGCCCCCTCGTCGCTCACGCCTGCGGCAGGCGGCGGCGTCGTCCCATCCCGAGGCGCCCCCTGGAGCGGGGCGATGCGCGCTGCGGGCGCGACCGGCATCGGCCCTTCCAGCTTCCTGCGCGCGCCCCGCGCCTTCTCCTCGGCGCGGCGCTTCTGCGCGGCGACGAGCTCCAGGTACCGGCGGCTCGATCGCAGCTGCCCGCGCGCGGCCTGCGCGGCGAGCCTGGACATCCACCGCTCCCGCTCCGCCTCCCACGCCGCGGCCGAGAGCCCCGCGTCCGCGAGCACCTCGTCGCGCGGCAGGCCCGCCTCGAGGGCCCCGGCCACGGCGGCGAGCTCCTCGAGCCGGATCGATCGGACCTCCTCGTCGCCCTCCACCATGTCCACGAACATACCCCCTCGTCGCCGTCGGGCGGCGCGCTGCCGCGGCCCGGCCGATGTCGCCCCGCGGCCGTCCCGGTTACCTCATCGCCCGCTGAAACCGCGCCATGAGCGCTTCGTCCTCGAGCATCGCCGCGGTCCATCGCTGCTGCGCGCTCAGGTAGTCCTCGAGCGTCAGGTCCAGGCGGCTCAGCACCGTCGCCATGTCGGTGCCCCGCTTCAACCCGCGCGCGGCCTCGAGGAAGCGCTCGAACGACAGCTCGCTCTTCGCTCGGGCGCGCTGCACCCTCGCGAACGTCTCGGCGTAGGCGACGACGAGCGGCGGAACGCCCACCTCCTCGCCGTCGTCGTCGTCCGCCTCGGAGAGCCGCGCCTGCCACGCGTCGTCGAGCGCCTCCCAGCCGGCCTCGTCTAGCCCGTGCGCCGCGAGGAGCGCCGCGCGGTCGGCGCTCGGGTCCGCGAGCTGGGCGGCCAGCGTCGCGTACGCCTCGACGTCGTCGACGTTCTGCGCGCTCTGCGGAGGATCCTTCATCGTCCGGGCAGGCTACCTCAGCGCGCGTCTTGGGGCCTCCTTCGCGCAGGTGTATTCATGGCGCGTGTCCTTCTCATACCTGCCCTTCGTCGCGCCCGGCGGTCAGGAGGGGCAGCCCTCCGCGCCCGCCGGCACGGACGTGCTCGCCCACGACAAGCTCGAGAACGCGCACGCCGCGCTCCGCCGCGCAGCGCTGTCGCTCGAGCACGACGTCGAGCCGGTGACCGACCTGACCGGGCCGGCGCGCGCCCTGGAGCGGGCCCTCGCCGCGATCTACGACGCCTTCGACGGCCGCGCCGAACCCCTCGGCGCCGTGCGTGCCGCCCTGGCGGAAACCGACAACATCGCCGCTCGGATCGAGCAGGCGATCGGGCTCGACGCGGGTTTCGCCGCGGTGGACGAGCTGCTCCGGAGCGCGCGCGGCTGGCTCGAGCAAGCGGCGGCGCGGCTCGCCCTCGTGCCGCCGGCGCCGCCGCTCGACCTGCCGCCGATCCTGGCGAGCCGCGACCGGCCGCGGCTGCACGCGGTCCAGCGGGCGTCGCTCGCGCCGCTCCTCAAGGTCCCGGAGCCGCCCCCGGCCGAGCTCGTCGCGAAGCCCCCGCCGCCGATCCCGCCGCCGCGGACGTTCGAGGAGCTCAAGGCCGCCGTCGAGGCGCTGAAGCAGCAGGCGCCCGCGCCCGGCGCGCTCCCCGCGGCGGCGGAGGTGCGGCCGCCCGCGGCGCGCCCGGACGAGGGAGCTGCGCGCCCCGTGCCGCCGGGCTTCGCGCCCGAGATCGGCGACGCGATCGACGATCTCGCCTTCCTCCGCGCCCGCGCCCGCGAGTGCTTCGAGGAGGTCGCGATGGTCGGCATGCAGCGGGCGCCGCTGCTCGGCGATCCCTTCCGCGGGGCGCTGATCCTCGAGCGGCGCATGCTCGCGGCCATCGACGTGATCGCGGCGATCGGGGCGCCGGCGCTCGAGCACGTGCCGCGGCTCGTGGCCGACGCGCCCGTGAAGGACGCGAGCGTCGCGTTCGCGAGCGCGATGGTGCTCGGCTGCTTCGCCGGCCGCGACGCGCTCGCCGCGGCCGAGCTCGCGCTGCTCCGGAGCGGCAAGGACAGGGCGTTCATCGACGCGCTCGGCGCTGCCCTGAAGCTGGTCCCGCACGAGCTCCTGCCGCTCGCGCTCCGCAGCCTGCTCCGCGAGCGCGAGCCGCTGGTCCGCGCGATGGCGATCGACGTCCTCGCCTACCGCGGCTTCGCGACCGAGGACGAGCTCGTCGCGGCGGCGTCGGACGACGAGGCCCCCGTGGCGGCGTGCGCGCTCCACCACCTCGGCTGCACGCCGGGCCCCCGCTTGCCCGAGCTGATCCAGCGGGCGCTCGCGGCGCCGGACCAGGCCCTGCGCGAGGCCGCCTGGACGGCCATGGCGCTCTCGGATCACCCGCACGCCTCGCTCGCGCTGCGCGGCGCGCTGGACGAGGCCGACGGCGCGGACGCCGCGGCGCTCCTGCTCGCGCTCGCGGGCGACGACGCCGACGCGCGGCTGCTCGCCTCGCGCACCGCCGAGGCGCCGCGCCGCGGCCTGATCTTCGCCGTGGGGTGGGCCGGCGCGGCCGCCGCGGTGCCGCTGCTCATCGACCTGCTCGAGCGCGACGTGGACGGGGAAGTGAAGCTCGCCGCGGCCTACGCGCTGGAGCGGATCACCGGCGCGGGGATGTGGGAGGAGGTCGCGGTGGAGGACGAGGAGATCTTCGTCGCCGATCCGCCCGAGCCCGACGTGGGCGAGCCTCGCGAGCTCAAGCTCGCGCAGCTGGTCAGCGATCCCAACGACCTGCCCGAGGCGCCGGCGCCGGAGATGGCGGAGCAGCCCACGGTGGACGCCGCGCGCTGGCGGGCCTTCTGGCGCGAGCGCTGCCAGGGCTGGGACATGAGCGCGCGCTACCGCCGCGGGCGCCCTTACACACCCGACGTCGTGCTCGACGAGCTGGATACGGGGCGGGTCACCCCGGGCGAGCGCCGGCTGCTCCAGCGCGAGCTGATCCTCCGCACCGGGCACTTCGTGCGCTTCGATCCGCACGACTTCGTGGTGGCGCAGGAGGAGGCGATCCAGGCCTGGCGGCCGATCGCGGCGCGCGCCTCCGGCGCCCCGGGCCGCTGGACGCGGCCCCGCCGGCGCGTAGGGTAAACGGCGCGCGGACGTCGGCGAGCCGAGCCGAGCGCGAAGAGGGGCGCGGTGCCCGGCAAGGGGGGACGCATGGAGCGACGCGGACTTCGGACGAGCAGCTGGCGGCGGGTCATCTCGGCCTCGGCGCTCGGCGCCGCGCTGATCGCGTCGCCCTCGGCGCGGGCCCAGTCCAAGGAGGAGCTCGCGGAGGCGCGGGCGCTCTTCCAGGAGGGGGTCGCGCTGAGCGCGGCGAACCACTGCGCCGCGGCGCTCGCGAAGTTCCACGCGGTCGCGAGCGTGCGGCGGACGCCGCAGGTGCTGTTCAACATCGCGGAGTGCGAGGCGCGGCTCGGCAAGCTCGTCTCGGCGCTCGGCAACTACCGCATCGCCGCGGCCGCGGCCGACGGCGACCCCCGGGCGAACGACGTCAGCGCGAACGTCGGCGCGCGGATCGAGGACCTCGAGGCGCGCATCCCGAGGCTCGCGATCCGCCGGGGCGCGGGGGCGCTCACCGCCACGATCCTGCTCGACGGCGCCGCGCTCGGCGCCTCGGAGATCAGCGCCGACATCCCGGTCGATCCAGGGCCCCACGTGGTCTCGGCCTGGGTCGGCGATCGCGAGGCGGCGCGGGAGACCGTCACGCTCGCGGAGCGGGACGCGAAGACCGTGGAGATCGCGATCGCCGAGCCGCCGGCGGCGCCGCGGCCGGCGAGCGCGTCGCCGGGAGGCGCGCCCGCGGACGTGCCGCCGAGGGCCGCGCTGGCGCGCCTGCCGGCGACGCGTCCGTCGAAGGTGCCGGGCCTCGCCGTGCTCGGCGCGGGGATCGCGAGCGGCGCCGTGGGTGGGGTCTTCCTCGGCCTCCGCGCCGGCACGCTGAGCGATCTCGACGCGCTGTGCGGCGGCGACAGGAGCTGCCCTCCTTCCGCCAGGCCCGTCGCCGATCGGGGCCGGCTCTACACGGGCGTCGCCGAGGCGGCGATCGGGCTCGGTGTCGTCGGCGTCGCCGCGGGGATCACGCTGCTCGTGATGAGCGGCAGCGCGGCCGCGGCCGAGCCGGACGCGAGCGCCCGCGCAGCCGCTGCCGCGGCCGGGCGGCGCGCCCGCGCGGGCGTCCGCCGCGCGGAGGTCCTGCCGCAGGCGCCTGGCGCCGACCTCGCGGGCCTCAGCGTCGCCGGCAGCTTCTGAGGCCGGGCGCCGTCCGGGCCGGCGGGCGCATCAGGTGCGGCAGCAGAACGTCCGCGGGCTCGCGCCGCGGGCCTCTCCGCTGGGCGTGCCGCCGCTCGGCCGGCACGCGCCGCCGGTGGGCGCGCCGAGCGACGTCACCTTGCGGCCCACGACGGAAGGGTTGTCCTCGAGGTCCACGCAGCTTCCCGCGGGCAGCTCCGTCACCTGCATCGAGCAGGTGTGCAGCTGCGCGTCGGAGTAGAGGGCGACGGTCGCCGGGCACGTCCCGCCCGACGGCGCGCCGCACGCGCAGTCGTCGTCGCAGCCGCGGCTGTCCTCGATGTCGGTGAAGAAGACGCGCCGCTCCGTGTAGGGGCCCGGCGGGCAGGCGGCGTCGCCGTCCCTGGCGATGCAGAGGCCGCCCTCGAACGGCGCGGCCGGCTTCGGCGCGCAGACCTGGCCGAGGTTGCAGCCGCTGCCGAGCGGCTCGGCCGCGGCGCACGCGCGGCCGAGGCGCGTCCACCTCGGGTCCGGCCTCTGCACCTGCGCGGCGCTCGGCGCGCATGCGCCGCCGGAGGCCGCGAGCGGGCTCACGCTGACCGACACGGCGCACGGCGCGCCGGTGGTCGCCGAACACTCCGCGTCGCTGCTCGGGCCGCAGGTCAGCCTGTCGCTGAAGACTCCATCGGGGCCCCTGCACACCTGGGCCGCCCAGCCGGGCGTCGCGAGCGGGAAGAGGCAGTGCGGCTCCGAGCCGCAAGGCGCGTCGGCGACGGTGATCGTGATCGCGTCCACAGGGCCGCAGGCTTGCCCCTCCGCGGGACCGCACGAGCACGCGCAGCTCGCCGGCGGCGCGGACAGGCCGCGGTTTCCGACGAACGGCGGCCCCGCGGCGAACTCGGGTGGGCAGCCCGGGTCCATCGCGGGCTCACCGTCGAACAGCGCGAAGTAGCCGCTCCAGCCCTCCGGCACGGCCGCCGTGCACACGAAGTCGCCGCACGCGGGATCCGCGCAGTCGATCTGGCCGTCGCCGTCGTCGTCGGCGCCGTTCGTGCAGTCCTCCGCCCCGTCCCCGCTGGCGCTGCTGATGGCCCCGGCGCCGCCGGAAGGCTCGGGCTCATCGAAGGTGTACTCGGGGTACAGGCAGGCGGCGGGAGCGGCCAGGGCGCCTGCGGCGCCGAGCCCGATGCAGGCCGTGAGGCGCGCTCCCCGGCCGACGAGAAAAGAGCCCACCGAACCACCTCCGTGCCAGGTGGCCCCGCAGCGCCCGTTCGCGCTGCGTGCCCCCGCCCAGAGGATATCGCGCCGCGCGGCGTGAGCCACGAGCGCCCCGCGAGCGACGTGCGCTGCGCGGCTACTTCTTGGCGGGCGCGGCCGGCTTCGCCGGGGCGGCGGGCGGCGCGCCCTTTGCCGGCGGCGCGCCCTTCGCGGGCGGCGCCTCGCCGGCTTGCCCGCTGTTGTACATCTGGATGGCGCGATCGGTGAGCTCGAGATCGGCGCGGTAGTAGGGCACGGCCGACTTGTCGAGGATGAGGTCGTAACCCTCCTGCGCCGCGAGGCGCCGGAGGAGGCCGAGCACCTTCTGCAGCATCGGCGTCGTGAGCTCGCTCTCCTTGCGCTGCATCTCGCGCTGGGCGTCGAGCGTCGTCGCCTGGAACTCGGCGGCCTGCCGCTGCCAGGTCTCGAACCTGCGCTGGAGGACGTCCTTCGGCGTCTTGCCCGCCTGGGCCTCCTTGTCGAGCTTGTCCCGCTCGTCGTCGAGCGCGCGGCGCTTCGTGTCGAGCTCCACCTGGCGGCTGTCGAACAGCTTCTTGAGCGTCGCCTGCACGCGGAGCCCTTCCTCGGTCTCCAGCATGGCGCGGCGCACGTCGACGACGGCGATCTTCGACTGCGCGGACGCGATCGCGGGCGACAGCAGCGCCGCGCTGCCGAGCGCCGCGGCCGCGAGCAGCGGCAGGACGCGCGCCGTGAGCCACCGGCCCGAGGTCGGGCGGGCTGCCAGCGCAGCACCCTGGCTCGCGCCGGCCGGACGCGCAGGGGTGGAGAACGTGGAACAGCGCGCGACGAGCCGCTCAGGAGCGTTGTTTCGCATCGCGGATGGCCTTAGCTACCCGGCCACCCAACGTCAAGAACGTGGCGCGCCCTTCTCGTGCGCTGCCGCCGCCGCGCCCTCCGGGTGCGCGTCCTTGTTTTGCGCAGGGCTCGCGCTCCGGTGCGCCGCCGGATCGTTGCTGCTCGGCGCCTCGGCGCGCTCCTTCCGTCCCAGGGCGCCGGCGGTCTTCGCGACCTTGCTCCGCGACGGCGCCCCGGCGGCCCGCTGGGCGGACGGGTCCGCCGCGTGCGGCGGCCGCTGCGTCGAGGGCAGCGACCGGCCGAGGCGCTCTCGAGCGAGGGCGATCAGACGCCCGACGTCGTCGTTCCCCCGGAGGAACGCGTCGCGCTGGCGGGGATCCCGCAGGGCCTCGACGCGCGCGGCCAGGGCGGAGAACGCGGCGTCGAGCGCGGCGTTCGCCTCGCGCTCCTCCCCGATCGCGAGGAGGGCCTCGACGAGCGTGACGCGGATCGCGTCGCTCCACTCCTCGATGGGCCCACCCGCGAGGTGGCGCGAGGCCTCGCGCGCCGCGTCGACCGCGGCCCTGAGCTCGCGGCGCGCCAGCTGGACGCGCGCCATCGCGAAGCTCGCCATCGCCTGCAGCGCGGCAGCGTGGTGCGCCGCCTCCTCGCAGAGCCAGCGCGCGACGGCGTGGGCGGTCGCGTGGTCGCCGGGGGCGCCGCGCCAGACGAGGAAGAGCGCCTCGTACAGCCGGCCGGCGAACCTGAGGCGGGAGATCTGGCACGCGTCGGCGATCGCGCTCGCCTGGCGCTCGAGCGCGACGCCCTCCTCGATGTCGCCGAGCCGCGCGTACGACATCCCGAGGTTGTGGAGCGCGAACCCCTCGATCGCCCGGAGCTTCCGGCTCCGCGCGTCGAGCAGCGCGCGCTCGAGCAGCGCCTGCGCCTCCTCGAACAGGCCGAGCTGGTTCAGCGCCGAGCCGGTGTTCAGGCGGGCCCTTGCCGCGATGACGGCGTCGCCGGCCCCGTCGGCGTCCGCGACGAGCGACGCGCCCAGAGAGGCCGCGGCGGCCAGATCGCCGGCGTGCATCAGCGCGGCCAGGTGGGCCTCCCTGGCGAGGAGGAGCGCGTCGGTCGAGCCGCTCCCGCGCGCGGCCTCCATCGCCGCGTGCGCGGCGCGGAGCGCCTCGGCGGGCCGGCCCAGCGCCGCCAGGGCGCGGACGCGCGACGCGAGGAGCTTCGCGCGGATCGACGGCGAGAGCGCCGCCGCGAACTGCGGAGAGAGCGCGGACGCGGCGCGCGCGTCGCCCTCGGCGCCCTGGCCCGCCTCGATCATGCAGGTCACCGCGACGACCTGCGCCTCGCCCCACAGATCCGAGCCGGGCAGCGCGAGGCGCGACGCCTGCTCCGCGGCGTCGAGCGCCTCGCCGAGGCGGCCGAGCAGCTCGAGGATCTCCGCCCGGCGGACCAGGAGCGCGGCGCGCGTGGTCCCCTCGGCCCCGCAGGCGAGCCCGCGCGTCGCGCGCTCGAGCGCCTCGTCGAGCTCCGCGCCGCTCGCCGCCGGGTCCCGCGTCGCGCGCGCGTAGAGCAGCGCCGCCCGCGCCTTGTCGCCGCCCGCCTCGGCGTGGCGCGCGATCAGCCCTGGATCGACGCCCGCGGACTCGAGCCAGGCGGCCGCGGCGAGGTGGAGCGCGGCGCGGTCCTCCTCGAGGATCGACGCGTACGCCGCGTCGCGCACGATCGCCTGCCGGAACGTCCACTGCACCTGCCCCGGGACCCGCGGCTCCAGCTGGCGCGCGATCATCTCGCCCGCCTCCAGCTCGGCGAGCTCCGCGCCCACGGCGCGCTCGAGCAGCGCCGCGACGCCCGCCGTCCAGAAGACCTGGCCGAAGACGGACGCGGCGCGCAGCGCCCCGCGCACCCCGCTCGACATGCGATCGACGCGGGCCTGCACGAGGGCCTGCACGCTGAGCGGCACGCCGTCGCGCCCCTCCGCGGCCGACCGGATGAGCTCCTCCAGGAAGAGCCCGTAGCCGCCGGCGCGCTGGACGATGGCGCCGCGCGTGGCCGGGTCGGCCTGCGGGAGGGCGCTCGCCACGAGCCGATCCGCGGCCTCCGGGGCCAGCGGCGGGAGCGTCACGCGGGTCACGTCGCGGTGCTCCCACAGCGACGGGAACCGGGCGGAGAGCTCGGGCCGCGCGAAGGCGAAGACCCCGAAGCGGAGATCGGCGCAGCCGAGCAGCCAGTCGACGAGCTCGACCGTGGTGCCGTCGGCCCAGTGCATGTCCTCGATGACCAGGATCTGCGGCGTGGTCTCGGACTTCGAGCGGAAGAACGCCTCCACCGCCATCCGCGTGCGCGATTCCATGAGCTGCGGGCTCTCGCGGGCCGCGCGCAGCGGCTCGTTGCCCTCGTCGGGGAAGGGCACGCCGGCGAGCTCCCCGATGAAGCCGGCGAGGAAGCGGAGCGGGCGGGCCAGGCGCATCGCCACGTGGGCGCTCACCTTCTGCACCTGCTCCTCGAGGCGCTCGCACTCGCGGATGCCCATGAGCGCGCGCAGGGCGCGGCCCAGCCCCGTGAGGCCCGCGCCCTGGCTCATCGCGTCGCCGCGGCAGAGCAGGATGATCGGCGCGTGCGGCGCCGTCTCGAGGTGCTGGATCAGCTCGGCGCGGACGCGGCTCTTGCCGATGCCGGCGGGGCCGGTCACGAGCGCCGCGCGCGGCGCGCCGCCCTCGGCGATCTCTTTGAAGATGCCCTGGAGCCTGGCGAGCTCGTGCTCGCGCCCGAAGGGGGCCGTGGGGAGCCCGGCGAGCTTGCGCGCGTCGAAGCCGGCGGCGTCCTCGTGGACGAGCACGCCGCCGCGCGCGTCCTCCTGGATCACGAACCGCCCCTCCAGCGCCGCTGTCGCGTGGGCGTCGATCCGGACCGCGCCGGGCGCCGCGTACTCCAGCTGCTGCGCGGCGCGATCGAGCGCCTCGCCGGCGAGGCTCGCCCTGCCGCGGACGGCGTGCCCGACCGCGACCGAGGCCCGCGCGCCCGGCGTCGATCGGGCCACGGTCAGCGCCGCCCGCGCGGCGCGCGCCGCCTCGTCGCCCCGCGAGCGCTCCACCCCGAGCGCCGCGGCGAGCCTCCCGTCGGGGAGCGGCTCGAACCGCGGGTCGTCGCCGAGGACCTCGCGGAGCGCGGCGTCCACCGCGGGGCGGAGCGGGCCGGCGCCCAGCTCGAAGAGCGCGCAGGCGACCACGCGCCGCTCGCTGTTGGCGAGCCGCACCTGCGGCCGCTCGTCGCCCGGCCCGGCGGGCCTCGGCATCATCTCCTGCGCGGCCGCGCGCCGGACGATCGAGGCGGACCTGTCGGTCGCGGGGGGATCGTTGCTCAGCTCCCCGACCCGCGCGAGCGCGCGCGCCAGCTCGCCGCCGTTCTCGTACCGCTGCTCGCGATCGCGGGCGATGGCGCGCGCGAGCACCTCGTCGAGGGCCTCGGGCACGTCGAAGCGGATCTGCTGCGAGCGCGGGGGGTCCTCGACCACGAGGCGGCTGAGCAGGGCGATCGCGTTCTCGGTCTCGAACACGTTCCTGCCCGTGACCAGGCGGAACAGGACGGCGCCCAGCGAGTACACGTCGGCCCGCGCGTCGACCGCCTCGCCGCGCGCCTGCTCGGGCGCCATGAAATGCGGGGTGCCGATGATCGTGCCGCGCTCGGTGGGGCAGTCGTCCGGGACCGCGAGCTTCACGACGCCGAAGTCGATCAGCTTGATCGCGGTGCCCTTGCCGCGGACGAGGAAGATGTTGGAGAGCTTGAGGTCGCGGTGGACGACGCCGCGGGCGTGGATGGCGGCCATCGCGGCGGCGCTGCGCCGGACGACCTCCACCGAGTCGCGCAGGCCGAGCGGCGCGCGCCGCTGGCGCTGCCCGAGATCCTCGCCGTCCAGCCACTCCATCGCGAAGAAGAGGCGCCCGTCGAGCCAGGTGCCGTGCGCGACGTACTGGACGATGTTGGGGTGCCGCAGATCGGCGAGGATCGAGATCTCGCGCGCGAAGCGGGCGCGCTCCTGGTGCGACGCGGCGGCGCGCAGGACCTTGAGCGCGACCGGGGCGCCGGTGGTCTGATCCGTGCCCTTGAAAATATCACCCATGCCGCCGCTTCGGCTGCGGGCTTCGATCATGAAGCGGTCGGTCGGGTCGGTGAACTCCGGGAGCACCGTCCGGATAGGCTACGCGAACCTCGCGTCTTCATGCCAGCGAGAAGGCGTTTTGCGCGGCGCGCAGCGCCGGCGGGCGACCTGGGCCGAAGCCCGAATCGCGCGCCGTCATCGTGCTGCTCCGCAGCGTAGCGCCGCCACGAGCGGCGCGATCGGGGCACGGCGCTCGAAAATTCCAGCCAGCATCCGCGCCGCCGCGCCGTCCGCACCGTCATCCTGCCCGCGCGGGGCCCTCCGTGCGCTCAGAACCCCGCGAGTAGCCCGGCGCCGAGGGAAGCGCTCGGACGCAGAGGTCTCAGCGCGCCGGCGAGCGGGTGGTCGACGAGCCCGAGCGCGGCGAGGACCTCGGCGTGGGTATAGAACGAGAGCGTGTCGTTGAGCGCGAGCTCGATCCCGCCGCGGAGCCCGAGCGCCATGAACAGCAGGGACACGTCGCCGGCGGGGGTGGTCCGATCGCCGACCTGCGCAACGCCCACCTCGACGAGAGCGCATGTGACGAGCAGGTCGACCGTGTGGAGGCACGGAGCGAAGGCGCCGCTCGTGTGCGTGCGCGGGTACGGCGATCGCGCCTTCGTGCTCCCGCCGGGGCTCGGGGCGTACGGACTCGACACCTCGCCGTGTCCGAGCGCGCTCGGCTTCGAGACGACGAACGTGCCCCGGCTCTCCAGCGAGAAGGAGAGGCTCTGTGACCAGCGAACCCTGACGAGAAAGGAGGCGCCGCCGAACAGCCCCTCGGGCACCCCGAGCCCCGCTATCGCGCCCATGCCGACCCGCGCCGAGCTCCACGGCTCGTCGGGCCTGCTCGCGGGCTCCGGGCGCGCCGGCGCGATCTCCGGGCGAGGCGGCGCGTCGGGCGCTCGCTTGTCGCCCGCGAACGGCGTCAGCGTGAAGGAGATCGCGACCGCGACGGTATGGGTGAGCTGCTCGCAGGCGCCGTCTCCGTGCGAGAGGTCGAAGCCTCGGCCGGAGACCCGCCCGTCGGCGTTCCGGTAGGTCGTCGTCGCGACGACGTGGGCGCCGTGAGGCCTGATCGCGACGTCGACCTCCTCGGTCGCGTCCTCGCGGAAAGGGTCGTACCCGACGCGCAGCCGGATCCGCTCGCGCAGCGCGCGCTCTCCGGGGCACGAGGCCGCTTGCGCATCCTCGCTGTAGCGCAGCCGCAGCGCGCGGCGTGCCGGCTCCGCCGCGCGCGATGGCGCGCTGAGCAGCAGAGAGGCGAAGACGATCATGCAGAGAAAGGAGCGTGCCATATCCCGGGTCAGCGGCTCCGCTGGACGAGCCATCCGTGGCCGCCATGAAGCGCTCTCGAGGCAAAGCACGTCAAGAGCTCACGTCGCTTCTCTTGCCGATCCCGGCAGGCGTCAATTGACGTGATAATCGAAGCTCGTGAATGGTAATGGCCGCGAAATCGCGATTGCGCACGAGCGGGATCCGGATCCGTGACGAGCGTGACCACTCGCCCGTATGCACGCAGGCAGCTGACCGGCGCGGAGCATGAGAATCCGTCGGGATTCGTGGCAATGCAGACACGCTGTCTGCAATGGCCTGCGCGCGGCGGGCATGCTCCGCCGGCCGCGCGGACCTCTCGGTCAGCGCCGTGCGCGGTCGATCTCGTTGGAGGGGAGGGGGGAGGGGGCCGGCGAGCGATCAGCCAGCGCTGGCGCCGGCGCTGGCGCCAGCGCGCGAGGCGAGCCGCGCCAGGTCCTTGGGATCGCTGACGCGGACGAGGATGACCGTGATGTTGTCCCGCCCGCCGCCCGCGTTCGCCTTCTCGATGAGCGCCTGCGACGCCTTCTCGGGATCGGGCTCGGCGAGCAGGATGTCGCGGATCGCCTCGTGGGTCGTCATCTTCGACAGGCCGTCGGAGCAGAGGAGGTAGACGTCGCCGGGGTGGGGCCGGGCGATGATCAGATCGACCTTGACTGCGGGGGAGATTCCGATCGCCCGGCTCAGGTGGTTCGCCATCGGCCCGGTGATCCCCGCGGCGCCCATCGTGTGATCGGTGGTGAGCTGCGTGAGCTCGTTGTCGCGCAGGCGATAACAGCGGCTGTCGCCCACGTGGCCGATGTAGAGGCGCTGCTTGTTGGGCGAGAACCGCGCGCTGACGAGGGTCGTGCCCATGCCCGTGAGGCTCCGCTCGGCGTGGGCCCGCTCGTAGATCGCCTGGTTCGCTTGCTGGATCGCGACCGCGAGCTCGCTGCCGCGACGAGGGACGTCGGGGTAGGGGCTCTCCGCGTCGCTGTCCACGAACGACTGATCCTTGAACGCGCGCGCGATCGTGTCGACCGCGAGGCGGCTGGCGACGTCGCCGCCCGCGTGGCCGCCCATGCCGTCCGCCACGGCGAACAGGTAGTGCTCGTCCAGGCAGAGGTAGCAGTCCTCGTTCTTCTTGCGCTTCTGACCGGGGTCCGTCTGGCCGACGGCGCTGATGAGCAGGAGCGGCGACGAGCTGGTCGGCTCGTCGACGGCGGCCTCGTCGTCGTAGATGATGGGGACGGCGGACGGCTCCTCGCGCTCGTGCCCATCGTCATCATCGTCGTCGTCATCGTCGCCGCCGTACGACGGGACGCTCGCGCGCTTGATCGTGTTCTGCAGCACCTCCGGCGGCGCCAGCGTGATCAGCGTGAGGTCGTCGTCATCGTCGTCGAACGCGTCGTCGTCGTCGCGGCGCGATGGGCCGTTCGAACGCTTCCAGTCGGCGCTCGAGACCCGCTCGGTGCGGCCGTGACCTCCTGCGGTCTTCGCGTGGGCGCTCTCGCTCGCGGGCGCGCCGCCCCGCAGCCCTGCTGCGCCTGGCCTGGTCGTTGAATCTTCGAGATCTCCCTCCCCCTCGTCGAGGGCTTGGGCTCCTGGGCCCCCCTGCGTCAGCGTCGTCGCCGCGCGAGGACGGGTCCGGTCGCCGTTGTTCGAGCGAAAATACCAATAGATCAGCCCAAGAAGGGCGATTCCCATGACAAGGGCGGCTGCGAGATCGGCCATGTCCCGGCGACCAACGTAGCAAAGGCGCGCCGCGTCTCCGAGATCAACGTGCAGGGGGACGGACGACGGCGATCGATCCTGGTCGACCTTGACCTGCGGAGCCCACACTGCAGGGGCGCACCTTGGGCACCACCCGGCGCAGGGGAGCGCCACCTCTACCCCGCCGCAGGGCTCGCCACCCCGTGACGGGCGACCGCTGCAGGGCGCCTCGCCTGGAGCAGCGCGCCTCGCCACGAAGAGGCTGCGCCTGGCGGGCTGTGCGCGCTCACCCCGGGCAGGCCGTGCGGGCGTGCTGCGCTGCGGCAGGTGCGCGCGAGAAACGAGGGTCTTCGCAGCGGCGTGTGCCGCTCGTTCGCCAGGAGGCCCGCTGCGAGCGCCGCGCCCGGCGCGTGTCCGCCGCAAACGAACCCACCGAGCGGAGCGGGTTGCCAGTGCTCCTGGTGCTGACTAGTCTCCGCGCCCGCATGAAGCTCGCCCGCACACTTCTCCAGACACCTCGCATCGTTGGCGTGGGCCTCGCGGCCTCGATCGTGGGCGTGGGCGGGCTCGGGGTCGTGGGCTGCTTCGTCGAGGGCGAGGGCCTCCCGCCGCCCGTCGAGGGGCTCTATTACCCGACGGGCCTGGCGGTGTCTCCCGGGGGACGGGTCCTCTACGTCGCGAACTCGGACTTCGATCTCCAGTTCAACGGCGGCACGGTCCAGGCGCTGGATCTCCAGCGGCTGCGCAGGCGGGCGCTCACGCTCCAGTCGGCGCTCGCTCCCGGCGGGCCGAACGCCAGCGCCAGCGTGCGCGATGCGTGCAACAAGGTGGGGCTGGCGACAAACGCCGCGTCGTCTCTCTACCCGGGGCCGTGCGGGCCGCTCGACATCTCCGCCCTCGAGGGCGAGGACGAGGTCGTCCGGAGCTCGGCCGTGATCGGCGCGTTCGCGTCCAACCTCCTCCTCGTGCACAGGCCGCTCAGCGGCGAGGGCGCCGACCCCGGCGCGGAGCGGCAGGCGCGCCTGTTCGTGCCCGTGCGCGGCGACCCCTCGGTGACCTTCTTCGACGTCGCCGACGATCGGTCCGACGGCGCCGGCGCGCAGCGCTGCGACGGCGACGCCTGCTTCCAGCTGGACTGCGGCGCGAGCGCGGCGGGCGGGCGCTGCAGCAGAGATCACCGCATCGGGGAGGACCCGGGCCAGGAGCTCATCCGGCGCAAGCTGCCGCTGGAGCCGTTCGGGATCGCCGCCGGCCCGGGCGGGACGAGCATCGTCGTCTCGCACCAGACGGAGAGCGCCGCGAGCGTCATCGTGAACCCCTGGGAAGCGAACGAGCGGCCGCAGCTCGCGCACGTCCTCACGGATCTCGCCTTCGGGCCGACGGAGCTCGCGGCCGTGCCGCGCCCGAGCGTGCTCGGGGCGCTGCAGCAGGGCGGGTGGGCGATCGACGACCAGCCCGCGTTCGCGCTCACGTACCTCGCGGCGCCGGAGCTCGGCCTGCTCCGCTATCAGGACGCCGCTTCAGGCGGGGCGCCGCGCCTGTACGAGTCGACCCCGACGCTGATCACCGCGCTCGCGAGCGGCACCGACTCCCGCGGGATCGCGTTCGACGCGAGCGAGCGGAAGGCGTGCGAGGACGGCTGCGCGGATGACGCAGACGTGGTCGCGTGCCTCGAGCGGTGCGTGGAGATCCCGATCCCAGTGTACGTGGCGCATCGCGGCCCGAACTCGCTGCTCATCGGCGAGCTGACGACGACGCTGGTCAAGAAGGACTCGGACGTCCCCGCGGCGAAGCGGGCCTCGGTGTTCTACTCGATCGGGTTCCACGACGCCGCCGTGCTCGGGGCCTACCCGTCGCGGATCGAGATCGGTGAGGTGATCGACCTGGAAGGCGTGCCTCGCCGGAGGGTCTTCGCGCTCGCGTTCGACTCTGGGCTCGCGTTCTCCTACGACCCGGAAGCGCGCCGCGTCGACGCCGTCATCAAGACCGGGCGCGGGCCGCAGGCGCTCGCGTTCGACACGGGCTCCACGCGCAGCGACGATGCCGACAAGAAGCGCTGCGAACGCGAGCAGGGCAGCGCCGGCTGCGACCCCTATTCCCTCATGTACATCGCGCATTTCACCGACTCGTACCTCGGCGTTGTCAACCTCGACATGCGCAAGACGAACACGTTCGGAACGATGATCCTCACGGTGGGCACGCCCGTCCCGCCCCGGGAGTCCCAATGAAGCCGCGCCTCGCGCTCGTCGCCTCCACCTCCGCCCTGGCGCTCGCCGGGTGCGCCGCGGAGGCCACGCCGGTCCCTGTCGAGGCCCTGGCGCAGTCCGGCCGCAGCGCCTTCGTCTGCCTCGCCATCGACCGGCCGGATCCGAACAAGCCGGGCGTGATGCGCTCGCTGCCGATCACCGACTGCTCGTACGGCACCGTCGAGTCGTCCACCGACTACGAGGTCGACGCCAAGGACGGGGGCAGGGCCACGCTCCCGCACCTCTACGGCCTCGTCACGCAGACCACGCGCGGCGAGGTCGCGGTCGTCGACCTGACGACCGAGTCCTCGCTGATCGTCGATCGGGACACGGGCACGCCGGCCCCGAGCTTCCTCCCGGTCGGCGCGCAGCCGGTCGACATCGTCGCGACGCCAGGGGGGACCGCGTCGTTCGTCGCCGTCGCCGAGCCGGGGCGCGCGGGGATCTACGCGCTCCCGTCGGCGAAGGTGCTCCCGCGCGAGGGCTGCCCGGTCCCGTCGCTCAGCTCCTGGCCGGCCTGCTCGCTCCCCTCGGCGCCGGGCGAGATGCTGCTCGTCGCCGACCCGCCGGACCCGGACGCGGACCCGGAGAGCAGCGCCAAGCTGCGGAGCTCGTGCAACGACGACGGGTACGACGTCGAGCCAACCCCGCCTGGCGACCCCCCCGGCGCGTTCGTGGACGACGTCTGCTCCACGTCGAACGGGAGCCTCGCCATGGAGGGCGGCGGCCGGCAGAAGCTCCTCGTGACCCTGCCGGATCTCGGCGGCTTCGTCGTGATCGACGCGCAGAAGCTGCTCGAGGACACGGCGTACCAGGACGGAGGCTTCGCGGCGTGTGATGTGGAGCGGTGGGTCCCTCTCCAGGTCTCGCTCCCGCCGGCCGCGCCGCCCGACGAGCCGCCGCCCGGCGACGTGCCGCCCGACGACGTGTCGTGCGCTCAGCCGGCGGTCGCGGCCAGCCCGGAGCAGGCCTCCGACAAGGCCCGGCCCGCGGGGCTCGCGCTCTCCGGCGACCGGCTGTTCATCGCCGATCTCGACGCGCCTGTGATCCACGTCGTCGACCTCCCGACGCCCTGCGAGCCGCGCGAGCAGCCCCCGCTGCTGCCCGCGTCGACGCTCGAGCCCGGGCGCGTCGTCACGACGAGGCGCCTCGCGGTGAGCCAGGCGTCGCCCCCCGAGTTCAACCGCTACCTCTACGCGGTCGACGCCGGCGACGGCAGCGTGATGGTCTTCGACATCAGCGACGACGTCGGCGAAGACGCGTCCAGCCGATCGCCGCTCTCTCGCGAGAACCCCGACTGGAACCCGTTCCAGCCGCCCGACCGCATCCGCCTGCCGGCGCCTGTCCGCGATCTCGCGATCGTGCAGCGCGAGGTCCCGAGGAGCCTCCCGGCGACGGGCGTGGTGCCGAGGGGGATCCGGTGCAGCCCCCTCCCGGAGCTCAGGACGTGCGACAGCAGCGTCACGTCGTGCGACCTCGAGACGCTGTACCGCACGTCGAGCGATCGCGACTCCGGCGCCGGCCCGCTGAAGCTCCGGGGCACGTTCGCGTACATGGCGCTCACGAACGGGCAGGTCGCGATCGTCGACATCGACGACCTCGACGCGGCCTGCCGCGGACCCGAGCGCCAGAGCGTCCGCGCGGGCTGCGACGCGGACGCTTCGCCGAGCAGCCCGCTGCTCGAGACGAGCGGCGAGGCGTCCTGCAACGTCGTCCTCCCGCACGCTGTCCGCTCGGAGACCTACATCGTCGCGAGCGACGGCTCCGGCCAGATCGAGCCCGGCGTGCAGGGCCTGCCGATCCTCTACGATCGCATCGGCGCGGTCGTGCCGCTCTCCGGGGAGAGCCCGAAGATGCGCGCCACGTTCCCGTCCGAGGGGGCCGCGCCTGACCTCGCGCTCGCGGTGGGGGTGCAGCGCGAGGTGATCGCGTCGAGCGACAGCGCTGAAAGCGAGCTCGACGAGCGGGGGCTCGTGCTGAGGTCCGGCGGGCCGCAGCACGCGCTGACGATGAACCTCGAGGACCCGCGGGTGCACATCGCCAACGAGACGTGGGCCGTGACGTACGAGGGGGTGCTCACGTCGATCACCCGGGCCTCCGTCGCCTTCGACGAGGACCTCGACCTGAGGGGGACCGACGCCCGCTTTTGCCGCCGCGGCGTGCAGAGCCTGACCAGCGTGAAGGCGCAGCTGAAGGCCGCGGGCGTCCCGGAGGGCGAGGCCGAGACCCGCGCCGAGCAGCTCGCCGACTTCGCGCAGATCACGTCCGAGCTCCCGGACGAAGACGCCACCTACTGGAAGAGCGTCGACTCGGCCGTCTGCTCGTTCGACACCTGCAACGCGAAGTACGGCAGCGTCATCACGTCGCGCCCGGCGCTCCGCATCGTCGAGGCCTACGAGGACCACCTCGAGCTCGAGCGGACGGACGAGGTCGGGTTCGCGGCGTGCTGCTTCGCCGGCTCGGTGCAGCTCGACATCCGCGCCGGGGGCCAGTGGGTCGTCCGGAGCAACGGCGCCGGCTTCCTGCACCACGTGATCGCCGATCCTGCGGGCGGCTACTGCCGCAACTCGTGCGACACGCGCCTCTCGCGGTTCAACGGGCGCGTCGCCCATACGCCGCGCGACGGGCGCGTCACCGACGGTGACGTGGGTGCGTTCCTCAACCCGATGTTCCGGTTCGCGGTCACGGGCGGCGTGCCCGAGCAGGACATGCAGTTCCGCTTCACCACCCAGGGGGCGTTCACGCCGCTCGCCCTGGACCTCGCGGACATCAGCGACACATCGGAGCTCCAGCCGCAGTCCATCCAGCTCGTTCCGGCCACGGGCCAGCTCGCCGTCACCGACGGCTCGGTCCAGGGCCTGTTCCTGCTGAGCTCACGCGACGTCGCCGTGACGCGCCGGTACCGCTGAGCCACCTGCCGGCCCCGCGGCATTGCGGCTTCGGCGCCGATATTTCCACGAAAACAGCGGAACAAACGCGCGAATCACGCGTAGACCTCACCGGCGGTCGAGACTAAGACGCCGGCGATGCAGCCGTCCGAGCAGCCTGCGGCCAGGAAGAAGCTGACCCCGGTGATGCGCCAGTACGAGGATGCGAAGGCGCTCCACCCCGACGCCATCCTCTTCTTCCGGATGGGCGACTTCTACGAGATGTTCAACGACGACGCGGTCCTCGTGTCGCGCGCGCTGAACCTGACGCTCACGAGCCGCAACAAGGGCGAGCCCGACGAATCCCCGATGGCCGGCGTCCCGCACCACGCGGCGCACGGGTACATCGCGCGGCTGCTGGCGCTCGGCCACAAGGTGGCGATCTGCGAGCAGTGCGGGGATCCGTCGAAGATCAAGGGGCTCGTGCCGCGGCAGGTCGTGCGCGTCGTCACGCCGGGGCTCGTCACCGAGACCGATCAGCTCGACGCGCGCGCCAACCATTACCTGGCGGCGGTCGACGGCGGCGGCGTGCCCCGCGGCGACGCCCTCGGAGCGGGGGGCCCCTACGGCCTCTCGCTGCTGGATCTCTCCACCGGCGAGCTCTCGGCCACCTCGGTCCCGGACGCCGCGACGCTGCTCGCGGAGCTCGCCCGGGCGGATCCGCGCGAGGCGCTCATCGCCCGGGACCTCCCGGACGTCCGCGCGGCGGCCGCCTCGCTCGCCTGCCGCGCGGCGCTGCGCGACGACGAGGAGCTCGACAGCGCGCAGGTCGCGTCGATCCTCGACGACGCCGCGATCGAGCCGATCTCGGCGGCGGCGCTGGCCGAGCACCCGCTCCCGGCGGTGCGCGCCGCGGCCCGGGCGCTGCGCTTCGCGCGCCGCTGCAGCCCCGGCGCGCGCATCCCGGTGCGCCGCATCGCCCCGCACGACACCTCGGGCACGCTGCGCATCGACGAGACGGCCCAGGCGCACCTGGAGCTCGTGCGCGCCGCGGACGGCGGCCGCCGCGGCACCCTGCTCGACGTCATCGACTGCACGGTCACCCCGGGCGGCGCCCGGCTCCTGCGCCGCCGCCTGCTCTCGCCGCTCGCGGACCTGGCCGGCATCCGCCGGCGCCTCGACGAGGTGGAGCTCTTCGTCTCGCACCCGCGCGCCCGCGGCGAGCTGCGGCAAGCGCTCGGCGGCGTCGGCGACCTCGAGCGCCTCAGCGTCCGCGCGCTCCTCGGCGAGGCCACGCCGCGCGACCTCGGCCTCCTGCGCGACGGCCTCACGGCGGCCCCGGCGGCGATCGCCGCTGTCCGGTCGATCCCCGACCTCGGCAAGGCGGCGGCGCGGAGCGACGACGGCGCCGCTGCGCGGGGCAAGGAAGGCGCAGCTGCGCGGGGCAAGGACGCTGCAGCGGCCGGATCGGGCTCCGAGCCGCTCCTCGCCGAGGCGGCGTCGCTGGATGTCGTCGCCGACGTGTGCGCCGAGCTCACCGCCGCGCTGATCGAGCGGCCGCCCCCGAACACGCGCGAGGGCGGCATCTTCCGCGAGGGGTACGACAAGGAGCTCGACGACGCGCGCGGCGTGGAGAAGAACGCGACGGAGCTCATCCTCGCGCTCGAGGCGAAGCTGCGCACGCAGACGGGCGCGCCCTCGCTCCGGGTCAAGTACACGCGCGTCTTCGGCTGGTACATCGAGGTGACGCGCGCGCACATCGCCAAGGTCCCGGCGACCTTCCGCCGCAAGCAGACCGTCGCGACCGGCGAGCGCTACACGAGCGACGAGCTCGACGAGCTCGCCGACAAGATCGAGCACGCCGGGGCGCGCGCGCTGGAGCGGGAGACAGCGCTCTTCGACCGGCTGCGGGCCCTCGTCGCGAAGAGCGAGGGCCGCCTCCGCGCGCTCGCGCGCAAGCTCGCGGCGTGGGACGTCGCCGCCGCCCTCGCCGACGTCGCCCACCGCAACGACTACGTGAGGCCGCACGTCACGACGGGCGAGGCGCTCGCGATCCGCGACGGCCGCCACCCGGTGGTCGAGCGCTACGCGGCCGCGGGGCACTTCGTGCCGAACGACACCCGCCTCGATCTCTCGGGGGAGCGGCTCTGGCTGATCACGGGCCCCAACATGGCGGGCAAATCGACGCTCATGCGCCAGGTGGCGCTCATCGTGGTCCTCGCGCAGATGGGCAGCTACGTCCCGGCGCGCGAGGCGGAGATCGGCCTCGTCGATCGGATCCTCTCGCGGGTGGGCGCGAGCGACAACGTCGCGCGCGGCGAGAGCACGTTCATGGTGGAGATGCGGGAGACCGCCGAGATCCTCCGCGACGCGACGCGGAGATCGCTCGTGATCCTCGACGAGATCGGCCGCGGCACGAGCACGTACGACGGCCTCGCGATCGCGTGGGCCGTGGCGGAGCACCTGTTCGACGCGATCGGCTGCCGCGCCCTGTTCGCGACGCACTACCACGAGCTCACGGAGCTCTCGGCGCGCGCGCCGGGCATCGCGAACTACTCCGTCGCCGCGCGCGAGCACGGCGACGACGTGATCTTCCTCCACAAGCTCGAGGCGGGCCCCGCGAGCCGCAGCTACGGCGTGGCGGTCGCGCGGCTCGCGGGGGTCCCCGAGGGGGTGCTCGCGCGCGCCCGCGCGATCCTCGCGACGCTGGAGTCGGGCGCCGCGCTGCCGGGCGGCAAGCACGCCTCCCTCCGCGGCCGCACGCGCGGCGGCGCCGCGCAGCTCGACCTGTTCGTCCCCGCGCAGGCCGCGGTGCCGCCGGAGCAGTCGGCCGTCATCGAGACGCTGCGCGCCGTGGACATCGATCGGCTCGCGCCGCTCGACGCGCTGCGGCTCGTGGCCAAGCTGAAGGGGCTCCTCGGCGGCGGCGGCGGCTGACCGCGGCGGCTCAGTCCGGCGGCGCGATCTCGCGGAGCTCGGTGCCGCCCGCGTACCCGTAGCTCACGAACGAGTCGAACCCCGTCACGAGCAGCCCCACGGGCGCGGAGGCCGTGAGCCAGTGCACCCCGTCGCGCTGCATCCCGGGCAGCACGTTGTCCGGCGCCTGCCGCGCCGGATCGATCGCCGCGAAGCTCAGCTGGCAGCGGTAGACGACGAACGACGGCGCGCCGCCCCCGCGCTGCTCCTCCGTGAGCCCGTCCGCGGGCGCGATCTCGCACTCGTCCGGCCCGAGCGTCGCGTCGTCGAGCCGCACGACGGCCGACCTCGGAGCGACCACCGAGATGAAGTCGAACGCGTACTTGTCCGGGGTCAGGAACACGTAGTCCGGCCGGAACTGCTCGATGGGCGGCAGGATGATGAGGCTCGGGTCTCCGCCTGGCAGCCCCTGCTTGACCCCCGTCGCGTTCTGGCTGGCCATGATCTGCGACACGATGACCGGCTCGGAGCTCTCGATCATGAAGTCGCCCCACGCCGTCACTTCGCGGAACTCGCCCAGCGCCGACAGCGTGATCCGATCGTCCGGCGGCGGCAGGGTCGTCTCGATCACGGCGCCCTTGCCGCTGGCCGCCACGATCCTGACGTACTCCGGCTCGGGCACGGCCTCGATCCGCGCGCCGGCCTCCTTGACGGTCAGCGACCGGCTCGGCGTGTGCGGCACCGCGAACCGCTTGCCGGCGGTCCGGGTCGGATCGAGCTGATCCTCCAGGTGGTCGGCGCAGCAGCGGCGATCCGCGAGCACCTCGAAGTGCGGCGCGTCCGAGGCCTCGCTCCCGGTGAAGACCGCGATCGGCTGATCGGCCTTCACGATCGATCCGGTGAAGTCCGCGTTGAACCCGCCGCTCTCCAGGTTGAGCACGTCGAACGCGCCGAGCTTGACCTCGATCGACCCGCCCTCCGGCGTCTCCGGGACGGGCCCGCCCCCGACGACCTTCGCCTTCGTCGTCACCTGCACGGTCGTCCCTTCGCGCGTCCCGACGATGGTCAGGAACGCCCGGAGGTCGATCGGGTTCTGCGGATCGAAGTTCGTGTCCGGATCGTCCGTGACCGCGATGGTCTGCGGCCACCCTGTGACGACGTACGCCGTCGCCATCGCGCCCGGGCTGTACGTCAGCGCCTCGCGCGGCTTCAGCAGCGAGGCGTCGTTGGAGAACACGTTGGCGTTCTCCAGCGGGTTGAACTGGTAGGCGACGATGGGGAACTTCGACGTGATCTTGTACGCGTGCCGCGTGAGCGCCGTGTGCGTGCCCGTGTTGTACTCGCCCTCCGGGCTGCCATCGACCTCGCGCGGCCCGAGCTTGAACACCTGCAGATAGAGCGGCGCGATGAGCGCGCTCGCGATCTCCACCGGGGCCGGCTCGTCGCCGGGCGCGCCGTCGTCCTGGAAGATGTGGATCTCGTTCGGCACGTCCGGCTGCGGGTTCGAGACCACCACCGCGAACTGCTGCGCCGCCGCGTTTCCTGTCGCGTCGATCCGCGCGTTGTCCAGATCGACCGCCCAGTACTCGCACCCCACGTTGCTCCGCTCGAGCTCCGCGACGGCGCAGAGCTGCTGGCAGCTCCCGCTCCGGCACGCTTCGCCGGCCTCCGTGTCGCACGTGTCGATCACGCGGCCGAAGCGGCCGTCCGCGTCGCAGACGACGACGTCCTGCTCGCGGCACGAGCGCGCAGCGGGAACGCAGGGCCGGCAGCCGAGCTCGAGCGACGCGCAGACGAGCCCTCGAGCGGCGCAGTCGTCGAGCGTCACCCAGGCCAGCCCTGCGCCGGTCTCCTCGCAGCGCGCGAGCTCCGCCCCGCAGCGCACGTCGCCGGCCGTGCAGAGCGGCGGCTCCTCCGGCCGCTCACCCCACCGCGTGCCGCTGTCGAAGCAGCTCGGCGCGAGCCCGAGCCCCGCGGCGACGGCGACGAGGGCGGCTGCAGCGTGCCGCGATCGGGCGCGGCGTCCTGGCTTCCGTGCGCGCGTCGGCCTGCGCGCTCGCGTCGGGTGGGGCGGGGCGTTCATCACAGGTGTGCGTTGAAGCTGTCGAGGGAGTAGGCCGTCATCCCTGCCGGCTTGAGCTGCCGGTAGACGAGCTTGCCGTAATCGAAGCCGTCGATCCGCGCCCCGTACACCCCGATCGTGAGCGGCCCCGGCGGCAGCGCGCCGTGCTCGAGCCCGAGCTGCCGGAGGTCCGGCACCTCGACGGCGTGAGACCCTGCCGGCACGGCCACGGTCCACCGGATGAGGCCGTTTCCGCTCGCGATGTCGTAGACGCTGAGGTCGACGGGCGCGCCCGCGCCGAACGAGGTCGCGAGGTGGGACCCATCCCAGGCGGTGTTCTGCGCGGGCGCCTCGAGCGTCGGCACCCCCACGAAGTCGCCGATGCGCACGGGCTCGCTCGTGCTGGTCGAGAGGACCCGCCCGACGACGGACAGCGGCGCGAGCCCGGCCTGGCCGGTCACCGCGCGCGCGGACGAGTGGTAGCTCGCGCCGAGCAGGTCGCGGGCGAGCGGCGGCACGCCGACGAACGTCAGCCCCCCGTCGAACGGGATCAGCGGGCTCTGTGCGCCGATCGGGAGCGTCGCGAACCCGTCGTTGCCGATCATCAGCGACACGTTCGCCTGGATCCGATCCGGCCCCTTCGGCCCCTTCGCCGGCGCCTTGACGTCCATCGAGAGGGCGTGGTCGAGCGGCTGATTGATCCGCACGAACACCTCCCTCGTCCACTCGTTCGGGAGCACGGGGATCCCGCGGACCACGCCCATGGCGTACGCGGTGAACCGCGGCGGGGTCGTCGAGCGATCCTCGAGGCCTGCCAGCGCGTAGATCGTGCGGTTGCCGGGCGCGACGTACATCGTGAACCCGTGCCCGAGCTCGCCCGACGTCTCCGGCGTGATGGCCTGGAACTCGGACGGCAGCTTGAAGGTCGCGAGAGGATCGGCGCCCGTCGTGAACAGGTACGCCGCCTTTCGCTCGGTCTCGCGGCGCGGGCTCGGGATGTTGCCCCACGCAACGCTCCCGGGGTCCAGCGACGTGTCCCAGACGAGCTCGCCCTCGATCGCCCCCGCGCTGCCGACCTTGCCGCCGACCGGCGGGGGCGGATCGCCGGACGCGCCGCACGCGGGGGTGAGCACCGGATCCAGGTAGACGGTCACCGTGTCGACCGCCACGTCGACGAACGAGATCGGGCTATGGCACGTCGCGGCCACGGTGACGGTGCGCGGCGAATCGAGCGACGCGTCCTCGATCACCGCGACGCCGGACGCGTCGACCTCGATCGGGGAGGTCGTGTCGGTGCCGACGACGACGCTCGCTCCGGGGATCGGATCACCCGTGAAGTTGTTGTAGACGAGCACCTTCAGCCGTCCGGCGAGCGGCGCGCCGCTGAGCCCGCCCTTGTAGCCGTTCTCGCTGTCCTCGTAGGTGTAGCCGTCCAGCACGAGGATCGTCTCGCCGCCGGTCGTCACCGAGATCGTCTTCGCGCCGGGCGTGCCCTGGGGCACCGTGCACAGGAGCCGCGTCGGCTCCTGGACGGCGAGCGACGTGCACGGCTTCTGATCGATCTTCGCGACCGTCCTCTCGTTCCAGCGCGTGCCCTGGCCGACGAGCTCGATGGTCGTCCCGCCGGAGATCGGCCCGCTCGACGGGGACGCATAGAGCGCGTCGTACACGTAGCCGCCCGGCAGCGTTCGCCGGGTCGACGTGTCGTCGCCGTTCTGCACGGCGAGCTCCACCGGGCCCGCCGCGCCCGGCGGCGCCGCCACCTGGACCCGGCTGGGATCGATGGGCACGATCGCGGACGGATCGACCTCGACGTCGCCGAACCAGACGCGGACCTGGGAGCTGAAGCCGTTGCCGTGGAGCAGGACGCGCTGGCCTCCGTTGAACGGCCCGTGCGTCGGGTCCGCGCCGAGCAGCGCGTGCGGATCGCCGCCGGGCAGCCCTGCGCCGGCGGACGATGACGTCGACGTGGTCTGCGGGTCCACGCCGAAATCGCCGCCATCGCCGTCGGTCTGCCGGCGGATGCCCTCCGGCGCCGAGGCGATGCACGCAGAGACGATCGCGAGCCCTGCGCAGACTGAAGCGAAGCGTGCGGTAAGAAAGCCTCGTGATGCGGTTCGCACGAGGCGAGTGTACGCCATCGCGGATGCCGGGCCACGGCGCGCCAGGGGGCGTGGCCCGGCGTTCCCGTGCTCCGCGCCGCGTGGTCCCACCGGCGCAGCTGGCGCAACGAAGGCAACTGCACGAAGGTAACTGCACGAAGGCAACTGCACGAAGACAACTGCGTGGGTGGCTGCGAGGACAACCGCGCGGAGACACACGCAAACACACGGAAATCGTGCACGCCGGGGTGGCGGCTTCATCGCTTGACAAGCGAGGCGCCTCGGGGTAGCAAACCGCCCCCTTCTTGCGGTCTCGTGACGAGGGGGACAGCGGAGGCTGAATCCTCGCCTTCGCTGCCGCAGAACCGAATCCACACGCTCTCCTGGCACCCACGGCATTCCGCGGCCCGGTGCCCCATCAGCACGGACGCTCCTGTCCGCGCATGGGGTTGGTCGCGGGAGGGGGAGCGGCGGACCAACCGAAAGGGCACTGCCGTGACTGATACCAGCTTCTCCGCATCCGTCCCCGCGGCCGACACCATGCAGGCCGCCGCCCCCCAGCCGGGGGATTTCCCGCTTCCGCTCCGCTCGCTGCTCGACGCGGGCGTGCACTTCGGCCACCAGACGAAGCGCTGGAACCCGAAGATGCGGCCGTTCATCTACGGCGCGCGCAACGGCATCCACATCATCGACCTCGACCAGACGACGCGTCTCTTCAAGCGCGCGTACGACTTCCTGACCGACGCCGTCGGCCGCGGCGGCCACGTGCTGTTCGTCGGCACGAAGCGCCAGGCGCAGGACATCGTGCAGGAGGAGGCCCGCCGGGCGGGCATGTACTTCGTCACGAACCGCTGGCTCGGCGGCACCCTGACGAACTTCCGGACGATCAAGCAGGGCCTCGATCGCCTGCGCACGCTCGAGCGCATGAAGGAGGACGGCACCTACGAGCAGCTGCTCAAGAAGGAGGTCGTCCGCCTCGAGAAGGAGCGCGAGCGGCTCGAGAAGTACCTGGGCGGCCTCAAGGGGATGGGTGGCCTCCCGGCGGCGATCTTCGTGATCGATCCGCACCAGGAGTCCATCGCGATCAGCGAGGCGCGCAAGCTGAACGTCCCGGTCGTGGCCATCACGGACACGAACTGCGACCCGGATCTCGTCGACTTCGTGATCCCTGGCAACGACGACGCCATCCGCTCGATCCGGCTGATCACGGCCCGCGTTGCGGACGCGTGCGTCGAGGGCGCGCAGCGCCGCAAGGATCACGGCGAGGGCGGGCAGCAGGCGGCGGGCGGCGGTCGCGGCCAGCGCGACGAGATCAACGTCTACCAGGGCGGCCGCGGCGGCCGCGGCGGCGGTCCGCGCCAGCAGCAGGCGTCGTAGCGCGGCGCGAGCCGCGACGGAGCGGCCCAGCGCTCGGGCGGCGCGGTGACGACGACGTCGCTGCTCGTCTGGGCGGTGTGGCAGCCGCGAGAGAGCAGAGAGGGCGCAGGGACAGAAATGAAAATTTCACGCCTCTGCGCCTTCTGTGCCTCTGCGGTTCGACCCGCCCTCGCTGGGCCGTTCGTGCAACAGCAGTCGGACGTGTGGTGAACGGGGGCCGCTCGGCGCGGCCTCTTCCTATCTAGGTTCAGGTTGAAGGAGAAAGAGCCATGGCCGGCATCAATGCGCAGGCGATCAAGGAGCTTCGTGAGCGTACCCAGGCGGGGATGAGCGACTGCAAGAGCGCCCTCACGGAGGCCGAGGGCGACATGGAGAAGGCGGTCGAGATCATCCTGAAGAAGGGTCTCGCGAAGAGCGCCAAGCGGGCCGGCGCGTCCGCCACCGAGGGCGAGGTCCGCGCGGTGGTCGCGGCCGACCGGCGCAGCGCGACGATGGTCGAGGTCAACATCCAGACCGACTTCGCCGCTCGCAACGACGCGTTCCGCCAGTTCGTCGGCGACGTGCTCGCGGCGGTCGAGAAGGCGCCCGACGGCGCGGACGCGGCTCAGCTCTCGATCGGCGGCAAGTCGATCGCCGACACGGCCACCGAGCTGACCGCGCGCATCGGCGAGAAGATCGCGGTGCGCCGCTGGGATCGCGTGTCGATCCCGGCGGGCAAGCACGGCGTGGCGCACGAGTACGTGCACCTCGGCGGCAAGATCGGCGTGCTCGTGGCGGTCGAGACGTCGAGCCAGGCGGTGGCGGAGCACCCTGCGGTGCAGAAGTTCGTCGAGGAGACGGCGATGCAGGCCGCCGCGATGAGCCCGCTCGTCCTCCGTCGCGAGGAGGTCACGGAGGAGCTGAAGGCCAAGCAGAAGGAGATCTTCGAGGCGCAGCTGCGCGAGGATCCGAAGCCGAAGCCCGAGGCGGCGTGGCCGAAGATCATCGAGGGCAAGTTCAACAAGTGGTACTCGGAGGTCGCGCTCCTCGAGCAGGAGTCGGTGGAGGCGGCCTCGCGCGGCGAGAGCGGCCAGACCATCGAGAAGCTCCTCCAGGCGGCGTCGAAGGCGGCCGGCGGCGAGCTCAAGCTCACGCGCTTCGTGCGGTACGAGCGCGGCGAGGGCATCGCCAAGAAAGAGGACGACTTCGCCGCCGAGGTGGCGAAGATGGCCGCGAGCTGACGCGGTCCGATGCGGGGGCGCCTCGCCGCCGTCTCGATCGACCTCGACGAGGTCCCGAACTACTTCGCCATCCACGGGCTCGCCGTCCCGGATCGCTCCGGGGCGGCGGCCGCGCTGAGCGCCGTCTACGACACGGCGCTGCCGCGCATCGCTGATTTCGCTGCCTCCCACGGCATCCCCGTCACGCTGTTCGCGATCGGCCGCGACCTCGCGCGCCCCGAGAGCGCGGCGGCCCTGCGCGCGCTGAGCGACGCCGGTCACGCGGTCGAGAACCACTCGTATGGGCACCGCTACGACCTCTCGCGGCTCCCGCGCGCCGCGATCGCGCGGGAGGTCCTGCTGGGCGCCGAGGCCATCGCGGAGGCCGTCGGCCGGCGTCCGACGGGCTTCCGCGCGCCGGGGTACACGGTGAGCGACGCGCTGTTCGACGCGCTCGACGCCGTCGGGGTCGCGTTCGACTCCTCGGTGTTCCCGTGCCCGCCGTACTACGCCGCGAAGGCGCTCGCGATGGGCGTGCAGCGGGTGAAGGGGCGGGGGTCGTCGGCGATCCTGGACACCCCGCGAGTGCTCGCCGCGCCGCGCCGGCCGTACCGGCCGGGGCGACCGTGGTACCGGCGCGGCGGCCGGCGCTTCGTCGAGCTGCCGATCCAGGTGACACCGGGGCTCCGGCTGCCGGTCATTGGCGGCAGCGTGGCGCTCGCGGGCGCGGCGGGCGCGCGGCTCCTGGCGCGCGCGTGCGCCGGGGAGGCGCTCGTCAACCTGGAGCTGCACGGGATGGACTTCCTCGACCGGAGCGACGGCCTCGAGGCGCTCGCGCCGTACCAGCCGGAGCTCCGGATCGCGCTGGGCAGGCGGATCGAGGCGCTGGGGGCGTTCGTGGAGGAGCTCGCGCGTGGGGGGGCGAGCTTCGTGCGGCTGGACGAGGCGAGCCGGGAGCGCGGGCTCGTGGAGTGACCCGGGGAGCGGGACGCGGCGAGCCTGCGGCGCGGTGATCGCGGGCGACGGAGGGTAGGGGAGATGGTTGATGCAGTGCGTCGTCTGCGCCTTCCCGGCGCGTCGTGCGCGTGCTCGGGATCTCTGGCGCGCGGGGGCGACGGGCTTGCCGCATGCTGCCTCCGTGTCGTGCGCGCGTTCCAGGCGCCTGTCCGTGCGTCGCCCGGCGCCGTGCGCGCGCCCCGCGCCCGTGGTGCGCCGGCGCGACCGGGGTTGCGCGTGTTGCCCCCCGGTCTCGCGCGCGCCGCCCGCCGTCGTGGCGCCGTTGATCTCGCCTGGTGCGCACGTCGCATCCCGCCAAGCGCGCCGCAGCGGCCGACCCTGCGCCGCTTTCCCGGCCCCCATGCATTCGTTCGAACCGGATCGTCGCGACGTGATCTTGCGTCGCCGATGTGCCCGCTTTCCCTTCCTTTACCCTCTCCCGTAGCCTCTCTTCTCATGGCTATTTCCAAGACCAAGAAGCCCGCGCCGGCGGCATCGCCGGCCGAGGTACCGATCAGCTCACCCACCACCGTCACCCTCGACGCGCTCGCGAGGGAGCTCGGCCCCGCGGATGGCGCGTTCGCCGCGCGCACCTACGCGGGCGTCCCCGAGGAGGACCTCGTCGCCGAAGGGACGCGCATCGACTCGCAGAGCCTCATCGATGACGCCCCGCACTTCGTCGCCTCGGCGCGGCGGATCCTGGGCTCGCTGTCCGAGGCGCAGCGCGGCAAGGTGCGCATGCCTGCGGCGCTCTTGCCGCTGCTCGTCGCCGAGGCGGGCAGGCTCCAGGCGATGAAGCGGTCGCACGACGCGGCGGAGACCGAGGCGGCCGGCGCGAGGGCCGCGCTCGAGGTGCAGGGGCGGAGCGCGATGCGCGACGGCATCGGCGAGCGCGATCTCTGCTACGACGGCCTGCGCAACGCGCTCGGCGCTCGCCGCATGGCGCGGGTCGACGCCGTCGTGGGGCGCGCCGACTCCCCCGAGAGCCTCGCCAAGGGACTCGAGGCGCTCGCGAGCTTCATCGACGAGACCCGAAGGGCCGATCCGGCGCAGGACGCGAAGGTCCTCGAGGACTACGGCGTCGGCGCCGAGTGCGCGGCCGCGCTCCGGGCCACGGCGCAGCGGGTGCGCGGCGTCGCCAGCGTCCAGATCGCCGCGGGGCGACGGGTGACGCAGCGCGCGCTCGATCTGCAGGACGGACGGGTCGCGATCGTGATCGAGAAGATCCTCCGCGCCTTCCGCGCGGCGCGCCGGGTCGATGGAACGATCCTGGTCCCCGAGCTGAACAAGGCCGCATGGATGTTCGAGGCCCGCTCCGGCAGCTCCGGCAAGAAGCCCCCGCCCGCCGGAGAGAAGCCCTCGTCCGGCGCAGAGACGCCCCCGCCCGCCGCCGGCGGAGCGCCGGGCGCCGTACTGCCGGCGCAGGGCGAGACGACACCGATCCTCGGCGCCGACGGCTGAGCCTCATCCCCCAGGATCACGGGCGGCGCCGCCTGTCGCCGGCGCTTTCCACGGCCCGTATCCACGCCTTCAGCTCGCGATGAGCCGCCTCGTGACGACCATCCCGAGGACGCCGGCGAGCAGGCAAGCGACCAGCGTGATCGCGATGTTGGCGAGCCCCGCCGCCCACGACTTGTGCTCGATGAGGCGGATCGTCTCGTTGTTGAAGCTCGAGTACGTGGTGAAGCCGCCCATGACGCCGGTGCTCAGGCTGAGGCGGAGCGTCGGTGACAGGAGCTCCGTCGTCGCGGCGATCTCTCCGATGGCGCCGAGCAAGAACGACCCGATCACGTTGACCGCGAGCGTCCCATACGGAAACTCGGCGCCGAAGCGCTGCTGGCACCACGTCGAGAGCCCGTAGCGGGCGAGGGTCCCCGCTGCACCGCCGAGGCCGATCCAGAACCACCGATCCATTGGTTTCACCTTCTCGCTCGAGTCGCGCTCACCGTGTTCGGCGACCGCGTCCTTGCGTTCTCGCCGCCGCTGGCCCAACGCTCGCGCGGGTGAAGCGCCGCTTCAACACGACCGGGCCGTGCCGCCCCGATCTGCACTACATGATCCCGGCCGAGAGCCGCCTGCCCGAGGCCCCAGGGCTCGTCGAGCAGATGGGCTACTTCGTAGTCCACGCCCCCAGGCAGACGGGCAAGACCACCGCCCTGCGCGCCGTCGCCGAGCGGCTCACGGCTTCGGGGCGACACGCCGCCGTCCTCTTCTCCTGCGAAGAGGGCAGCGCCGCCGGCGACGACTACGGCTCCGCCCAGCGAGCCGTCCTGCGAGAGCTCACGCGTGCGGCCCAGATCGCGCTGCCCCCCGCGCTCCAGCCGCCTCCGTTCTCCCTCGAGGGCGACGAGGGTCTCCTCTCCGCCGCGCTTACCGCCTGGGCGCGTACCTGTCCGCGCCCGCTCGCCCTCATCTTCGATGAGATCGACGCCCTGCGCGGACAGGGCCTCCTGAGCGTCCTGCGCCAGCTCCGTGCCGGCTTCCCCAGCCGTCCCGAGCACTTCCCCGCCTCGATCATCCTCTGCGGGCTGCGCGACGTGCGCGACTACAAGGCCGCGAGCGGCGGCGATCCCGGGCGCCTCGGCACCGCGAGCCCGTTCAACATCAAGCTCAAGTCGCTCCGGCTCGGAGATTTCTCCGAGGAGGAGCTCCGCGCGCTCTACGCCCAGCACACCGAGGACACCGGTCAGGTCTTCCTCGATGCAGCGCTCACGCGAGCGTTCGAGCTCACCGCCGGCCAGCCCTGGCTCGCCAACGCGCTCGGTAGCGAGATCGTCGAGGAGATGGCCGTCCCGCCCAGCGAGCCCATCACCCGCGCGCACGTCGAGCAGGCCAAGGAGCGCCTCATCCTGGCCCGCGCTACCCATCTCGACTCGCTCGTCAGCAAGCTCGCCGAGCCCCGCGTGCGCCGCGTGCTCGAGCCCTTGATCGCGGGGACGTACGAGGGCGGCGGCGACACGTACGACGATGACGCCTCCTATGTCCGCGATCTCGGCCTCGTGGCCCAGGACAAGCCGCTGCGCGTCGCGAACCCCATCTACCGCGAGGTGATCGCCCGTGTCCTGTCCTCGTCGGCCGAGGAGCGGATCGACGCCCCGCCCGAGCGCTTCCGCCTGCCCGACGGCCGCCTCGCGTTCCGGCGACTGCTCCGCGCGTTCGCGGCCTTCTGGCACGAGCACGGCGAGGTGCTCGCCTCCGGGATGCCGTACCCCGAGGTCGCCCCGCAGCTCGTCCTGATGGCTTTCCTCCAGCGCGCAGTCAACGGCGGCGGCTTCATCGATCGCGAGTACGGCGTCGGCCGTGGGCGCATCGACCTGCTCGTCCGCTTCCCGTACGAGAAGCCGGATGGCTCCCGGGCCCTTCAGCGGCGCGCGATCGAGCTCAAGGTGTGGCGCAAGGGCCAGAAGGACCCGCTCCTCGAAGGCCTCGCCCAGCTCGACGACTACCTCGCACGCCTGCGCCAGAAGCGGGGGACGCTCGTGATCTTCGACGCGCGCGGGCGCCTCGCCCGAACCGCGCCCCGGTTCAGCGAGGCCACGACACCCCGCGGCCGCCGCGTCGCGGTGCTCCGCCTGTAAGCATCCCCCGAGCGAGGGTAGGCCCGAGGAGACCGTGCTCGTCGCGCGGCGCTCGACCCGGCAGCTACTCCGCCGCCTTCCTGAACTCGATCACCCGCCCGCCCGTGCTGTCCGCCAGCGCAGGCCGGTTCACCCGCGACACCTCGTCCGTCGCCACCCCCGACGCCGCGATGAACTGGCGCGCCTGCTCGTTGTCGCCGTGCGCCAGCTCGTCCGGCGTCCCCGACGCGACGACCCGCCCCTGGATCACGAGGAACGCCTGGTGCGCGATGCGGAACGTGCTCGCCATGTCGTGCGAGATCACCACGCTCGTCACCTTGAAGCGCGCCCGCGTCTCCTCGATCAGGTCGTCGACCATCCGGCTCGTCAGCGGATCGAGCCCGCTGGTCGGCTCGTCGTAGATGAGGATCTCGGGCTCGAGCATCAGCGCGCGCGCCAGGCCCACGCGCTTGCGCTGCCCGCCGGACAGCTCCGACGGCATCCGGTCCTCCTTGTTCTCGAGGCCGAGCGAGTTCAGCATGCCCACGACCTTGTCGCGGATGTCCCGCTTCGACATGTGCTTCCGGTGCTCGCGCAGCGGGAACGCCACGTTGTCGAAGATCGTCAGCGAGTCGAGCAGCGCCGCGTACTGGAACACCATGCCGAACCGCTGGCGCATCCGGTTCATCTCGAAATCGTCGAGCGCGCCCATGTCCACGCCGTCGACCCAGATGTGGCCGGTGGTCGGCCGCTCCAGCCCGATGAGCAGCCGGAGCAGCGTGGTCTTGCCGGCGCCCGATCCGCCGATGATCACCGCCGTCTCGGTCCGCCGGAGGTGCATCGTGATGCCGTGCAGCACCTTCGTCGCCCCGAACGATTTCTTGATGTCGTCGACGAAGAGGTGATCCTCCGGCTGCCACCCCGGCGGCATGTTGCCCACCTGCTGCGCCTCCGAGGGGGTCGCGCGCGGGGGGGGAGAGACCTGGCTGGGCGGCCTTCTCGACATCCGCACAGTACGGTACCACGGAGGGGGCCCCGCAGGACGCCGATCGCCTTGCATCACGGTAAGGGCGAGCACGTGCTTGACGCGGCAGGGCGCGGGACGGAAACGTTGCTCATGACCGACGACCTACTCAAGGCAGCCCTCGAGACGGCAGAGGCGAAGACCGACAAAGACGGCTGGGCCGAGCTCCCTGAAGGGCGCGTGCTCACGATCTACGCCGCGCACGACGGCGTGTCGCTCCCGGTGACCAAGATCGAGGCCGTGTCGAGCGCGGGCGGGCTCCTCAAGGCGCGCAGCACCAAGGGCGAGACGTTCGTGCTCGCGCTGAAGGACGTGTTCGCCATCGCCCTCGACGGCGGCGGCAAGGGAGCCCAGGCCAGGAAAGCCGGCTTCCTCGGCTGATAGCGACGACCTTCGATGGCCCGATCGTCGAGAGCGGGAGGAGGTCCTGCGGCGCGGTCCGCCCAGCGGGCCGTCGACCTCGCGCTCGCCGAGCTGCAGCGCCGGTTCGGCCTGGGCCGCAGCCTCGCCGCCCCGGGCTGGGTGCGCGAGCGGGTCCTCGCCGTGCTCAGCGCCGTGGCCGCGCGCCACGGCGTGTCGCCGCTCGCGGCCGCCGAGCGGCTGCGGGACGACAGGGAGGCCATCGAGGAGATCGTCAGCGCGCTCCGCGTCGGCGAGACGCGCTTCTACCGCGACCCGATCATCTGGGAGGCCATCGCCACCTCGGTGCTGCCCAGGCTCCCGCCCGACCTGCCCATCGCCGGCCTCTCGGCCGGGTGCAGCACCGGCGAGGAGGCCTATACCCTGGCGATGGTGCTCGCGAGCGCGGGCCGCCGCTTCAGCGTGCTCGGGGTCGACCGCGCCGCTCCGGCGATCGAGGCGGCGCGCGAGGCCGTCTACTCCGCCGAGGCCGTCGACCAGCTCCCCCCGTCCTTCGTTCAGCGGTACTGTGAAGAGAAGGGCGGAGCGTTGCACGTCGGCCAGCAGCTCCGCGACGTCGTGTCCTTCGAGGTCTGCGATCTGGTGCACGCCGTGCCGAGCGGCGGGTTCCAGATCATCTTCTTCAAGAACGTGCTCCTGTATCTCGCAGAGCCCGCCGGCGACGCGGTGGCGCGCCGCCTCGCGGCCGAGCTCGGCCCGGGCGGGCTCCTGTTCTCCGCCGCGAGCGAGGCGCCGCGCCTCTGCGGCGCCGGCCTCACGCCGGTCAAGGTGAACGCGCACGTCACCGCCTTCCGCGCCCCGGGCGCCTGAGAAAGCAGAACGACACCGCATGAGCGTCGACCTCTCCCCCACGTCCAGGCCCAGCGGGCTCGTCGAGCTCCGCGCCGCCTATGCGCGCGAGCGCGCCGAGCTCGATCGCACGGCGCCGAGCGGCCCCACGCCGGCCGCGGACCCGGCCGCCGTCGGGGTCGCCCTTGGGCGGCGCCACGCGCGCCTGCTCGACGATCTCCTGGCGCGCCTCTTCCACCTGCTGCGCGAGTCCGGCGGGCCCAGCCGCAAGGAGTGGGACTCGGTCGCGATCGCCGGCGTTGGCGGCTACGGCCGCGGCGCTGTCGCGCTGCGGAGCGACCTCGATCTGCGCATCCTCGCCCACAACGCCCAGCGCGCCAGCGCCATCGCGGACGCGCTGCTCTACCCGCTCTGGGACATGGGGGTCGCCGTGGGGCACCAGGTCGTCACCATCGACGACCTCATCGACGGCGCGCGCGAGGACTTGCCCACCGCGACGAGCCTGCTCGACTGGCGGCACGTCGTCGGCGACGCGTCGCTGTCGGAGTCGCTCTGGCAGCGCGCCTCGTCGGGCATCTTCGCGCACTCGGAGCTGCCCCGCTTCATCGAGCGGCTCGGGAAGGAGATCTCGCAGCGGCACGAGCGCTTCGGCGGCTCGGTCTACCTCCTGGAGCCGGACGTGAAGAACGGCGCGGGCGGGCTGCGCGATCTCGACGTCGCCCGATGGGCCGCGAAGGCGCGCTACGGCGTCGGCGAGTTCGACGCGCTCGTCCGCTTCGGCGCGCTCGTCGCCCGCGAGGCAGAGGAGATCCGGAGCGCCGCGGAGATGCTCTGGCGCATCCGCAACCTGCTCCACGCGCACTCCGGGCGGAGGACCGACCGGCTGACGTTCGACGAGCAGGAGCTCTGCGCGGGCGCGCTCGGCTACAGCAAGGGCGCCGGTCCGGCCGACGCCGGCCGGAAGGGCGCGCCGCCCCCCGGCGAGGGCGCCGTGTCGCCCGAGGCGATCGAGCGGATGATGAGCGACTACTACCGGAGCGCCCGGACCATCTCGCGCTCCCTCGACATGATCGTCTCGCGCGCCACGCCGACGCTGACGCGGCGCCGCCGCCGCGACGAGGACCTCGGCGCCGGGGTCCGCCTCTTCGACGGCTGCATCACGATGAGCGATCCGGATCTGCTGAGGACCGATCCGGCGATCGCGCTGCGGCTCGTCTCCGAGGCCGTCGAGCGCGGCGTGCCGCTCTTGCCGTACGCGCGCGGCGCGATCGTCCGCGCCGCCGGCGATCCGGCGTTCTGCGCGGCGCTCCGCGAGAGCCCCGAGGCCGCCGAGCGGTTCCGGACCCTCGTCGCCACGTGCAAGGAGACGGAGCTGCAGAGCGGCTCGGTCGTCCGCGAGCTGCACGACCTCGGCCTCCTGCTCGCGATGATCCCGGAGTTCTTGCCGGTCGTCGGGCGCGTCCACCACGACGTCTACCACGTGTACACGGTCGACGTTCACTCGGTCGCCGCGGTCGATCGGCTGGCGGCGCTCGTGCGGGGCGAGCTCGCGGGCGAGTTCGGGCTCGCGTGCCGGCTCGCCGCCGAGGCGACCCGGCCGACGATGCTGTTCTTCGCCACGCTCCTGCACGACGTGGGCAAGGCGATCGGGGGCACCGATCACAGCGGGCGCGGCGCCGAGATGGCCCGGAAGATCCTGGCGCGGCTCGGCTTCCCTCAGGAGGACATCGACGAGGCGTGCCACCTCGTGCTGAAGCACCTCGTGATGTACCTCATCGCGACCCGGCGCGATCTCGATGATCCCGCGACGATCTCCGAGTTCTGCCAGGAGGTGCACGGCCGCGAGGGGCTGCGCGATCTCTACCTGCTCACGGTCGCCGACATCTCGACCACGAGCCCCACGTCGATGACGTCGTGGAAGGCGCGCATGCTCGACGAGCTGTACCTCTCCGCGGACAGGGCCCTGCGCGGCGCGCGCGAGGACGCGGGGTCGTTCGACATCGACGACCAGCGCATGGCCCGCGCGATCAGCGGCACGGTCGGCGCCCTCGAGGACCTCCCGGCCGCGAGCGAGGCCGAGCGGCGCGCGCAGCGGGACTTCCTGGCCCGCTACCTCGCGTCGATGCCCGAGCGCTACCTGCTCGCGAACAGCCCGGCCGCGATCGCCGCGCACTCGGAGCTCGCGCGGCAGCAGCAGTCCGGCGCCAACACCGTCTCGGTCGCGCTCGTCCCGTCGCGCCACCCGGAGGCCGCGGAGGTCTGCGTGGTGGCGCCGGATCGCCCCGGCTTGCTCGCGGCGATCACGGCCGCGCTCGCGGCCTCGCGCCTCGAGGTCCACGCGGCGCAGATCCACTCGCGCGCGTGCGACGACGAAGGGATGGACGACGGCGGCGTGATCCGCGCGAGGGCGGGCTCGTCCCCGCCGGCGGGCGTGCGCCTGCAGGCCGTCGACCTGTTCTGGGTGCGCGACCGCGGCGAAGGGGTAGGGGGGGTGGCGCGCGCCATCCCGAAGCTCGTGACCGACATCCAGGCGGTGCTCTCGGGGCAGCTCTCCGGCGCCGAGCTCGCCAAGAAGCGCCGGGGCGGCGCGCTGCGCGAGCGCCCGACGCCGAAGGTCCGGACGCAGATATCCATCGACGATCGCGCCTCGCACCACACGGTGATCGAGGTCCTCACGCGCGATCGCCCCGGCCTCCTGTTCGCGATCTCGGACGCGCTCTACCAGCTCGGCCTCTCGATCTCGGTCGCCAAGATCAACACGGAGGGGACGCGCGTGGCCGACGTGTTCTACGTGAGCGACGCGGACGGGACGAAGATCCCGAACGGCAAGCGGACGCAAGAGGTGGAGGAGCGGCTGCACGCGGTCCTCCAGGGCCTGGACGGCGAAGGGAGTGTCGGATGAACGAGAGGTGGTTTACGCGCGCGGTGTGGACGACGACGGCGAGGCCCGCCGCGCAGCGGGTCCTTTCGGCTATGGCGCTCGCCGCGTGCGTCGCGGCGTGCGCCCTTTCGTGTGGTGGCGCGCAGGAGCCCCAGCGCGACCCGCTCCTGGCCGATCCGCCCGAAGGCAGCGACGCGGCGGCCTCGAAGGGCGCGTCGTCCACGGCGCTGGACCGGGGCATCGCGTACATCAAGAACGAGAAGTACGAGGAGGCGAAGCAGCACCTCCTCCAGGCGATCGAGCACGAGCCGGGCAGCGCCGAGGCGCACTACTACCTCGGCCTCGCGAACGAGAAGACGAACGATCGCGCCGGCGCCGAGGCGTCGTACAAGAAGGCGCTCGCGAGCGATCCCAAGCTCGAGGCCGCCGCGCTGAACCTGGCCGCGCTCTACCTGGACGAGCCGCCTCGGCCGGACGAGGCGATCGCGGTGCTCTCGAAGGCGATCGAGCAGGCGCCGGACCGGGCGGCGCTCCACCAGAACCTGGGCTACGCGTACGGGCTGAAGGGCGACGTCGCGAACGCGAGCAAGCACTACGAGGCGGCGCTCAAGGCCGAGGACTCGGCCGCCACGCGCTTCGCCTACGGCGCGATGCTGTTCGAGGCGAAGGTGCTCGACCGGGCCGCGGCCGAGCTCAGGAAGGCGCTCGCTGCGACAGGCGACGACGTGGCGACGATCGCGACGATCGGGCGGATGCTCGGGCCGGCGAAGGCCTACGCCGACTGCGTGGCGGCGTTCGACCGCGCCATCAAGCTGAAGCCGGAGGCCGAGTTCCACGTGCGCCGCGGGACGTGCCGCCACGAACTCGGCGACGAGCCGGGGGCGCGCGCCGACTACCAGGCGGCGATCAAGGTGGACCCGCGGTTCGCGGCCGCGCACTACTACCTCGGCCTGTCGTTCCTGGCCGAGCGCAAGCCGCAGAGCGCGATCGCCGCGCTCACCGAGGCCGGGAAGCACGGCGGCGACACCGAGATCGGCAAGCGCGCCCGCGCCAAGGTGAAGGAGCTCAGCGCCAGGCTGAAGTAGCGCCCGGCCGCCGGCTCACGCGCCGAGCAGCGCGATGAGCCTGTCGAGCTCGTCGAGCGAGCCGTAGGTGATGCCGAGCTCGCCGTGGCCGCCCTGGTCGCGCACCTCGACGCGGGTCCCGAGCCGGCGCGCGAGCCGCGCCTCCAGGTCCTTGATCGCGGGCGACTTCCCGCCGCGCTTCTTCTCGCCCGGCTCCTCGCCCTCGGCGGCCCGGAGCTCCTTCTCCTTCGCCGCCTTGATCAGCGCCTCGACCTTGCGGACGGGGAGCTTGCCGTGGACAGTCCGCTCCGCGACGTCGGCCATCACCTTGTCGCTGGGCGCGCCGAGCAGCGCGCGCGCGTGGCCCTCGCTGAGCTCGCGCGAGATGACCATGGTGCGGATCCGCGGCGGCAGCCGGAGCAGCCGGAGCGAGTTGACGATCGTCGTGCGGTCCTTGCCGACGCGCTCGGCGAGGGTCTGGTGCGTGTAGCTGTGCTCGCGCAGCAGCCGATCGAACGCCTCGGCGATCTCGATCGGGTTGAGGTCGGCCCGCTGTACGTTCTCGACGAGCGCGAGCTCGAACGCCTCCTTGGGGGAGACGTCCTTGACGACGACGAGCACCTCCCTGAGCCCCGCGCGCTGCGCGGCGCGCCACCGCCGCTCGCCCGCGATGAGCTCGAAGGCGTCGTTCCCCGCCTGCGTCCTGCGCACGATGAGCGGCTCGATGAGCCCGTGCTCGCGGATGCTGCCGGTGAGCTCCTCGAGCTCGGTCTCGTCGAAGTGCTGCCGCGGCTGCCCTTTCTGCGGGACGATCTTCTCGATCGCGCACACGAACACGCTGCGCCCCTCGGCCGCAGTCGCTGTCGCCGGCGGCGCCGCGGGGAGCAGGGCGTCGAGCCCCCGTCCGAGCGCGCGCCGCGCCCCTTTCTGATCGGCATTCATGATCTGGGTCGTGCGTCCCTCGCGCGCTCTCCGGGGTTCTGCGGGGGCGAAGGCTCAGCCGGCGGCTCCGCCTCGGCGGCGTCCCCGCGCGGCCGCTTCTTCGTGTCTGCCGCGGCGGCGGGCGGGCCGTCCAGGATCTCGCGCGCGAGGCTCAGGTAGCCCTGCGCCCCCTTCGACTGCGCGTCGTAGAGCAGCGCCGGCTTGCCGTGCGACGGCGCCTCGCTGAGCTTCACGTTGCGCGGGATGATCGCGTCGAAGACGCGGAAGTGCGCCTTCACCTCGTCGGCCACCTGGTGGGTGAGCGAGTTGCGCCCGTCGTACATCGTGAGGACGACGCCCTCGACCGTGAGCTCCGGGTTGAAGGCGCTCCGCACCCGGTCGATGGTCGCCATCAGGTGCGTCAGCCCCTCGAGCGCGTAGTACTCGCACTGGAGCGGCACGAGCACCCGGTGCGCCGCGGTGAGCGCGTTCAGCGTCAGGAGCCCGAGCGACGGCGGGCAGTCGAGCACGACGTAGTCGTAACCCGCGAGCTGCGGGCGCAGGGCGTTGCGCAGCCGCACCGCGCGGTCGTCCGCGTCGACCAGCTCGAGCTCCGCCGCGACGAGGTCCTGGGTCGCGGGCACCACGCCGAGGAGCGGCACCTCGGTCGCGACGATCGCGTCCTTCAGCGACGCGCGCCCGATCAGGACGTCGTAGAGGGACAGCTCGAAGCTCCCGCGCCGCACGCCGACGCCGCTCGAAGCGTTCCCCTGCGGATCGCAGTCGACGAGCAGCGTACGGCACTCTGCCGCGGCGAAGCTCGCGGCCAGGTTGACCGAGGTCGTGGTCTTGCCGACGCCCCCCTTCTGGTTGGCGACGGCGAAGATGACAGGCGAAGGCTTGGGGGCGGAGCCGGGCTTGCCGGGCGCGCCCCCCTCGTTGGGCGATGGCATCGTGCTGTGTCGCGTCCGACCAGGCTGCTTACACGACCCCCATCGGCACGTCGAGAGAAGCGGGCGCCTCGACACAAACGTTCGACCGAGCGTGCGGGTCTGTCCTGCGGTCGGCCCAGCGCGCGGACCCGGCGCGCTGCCGCCGCGGGCCGCCCTGGACGCTGGGCTGCGGCGCCGAGGACTCGCCCTGGACGCCGGGCTGGAGCGCCCTCGGGGGCGTGACCCGCGCGGGGCGTCGTCACCCGCTCGTCGCCCTCCCATCGATCGCTTGCCGGATTGTTGGCCTGAACGGCAGGGATATCTACAGTGCCCACATGTCGCTTGATGTAGGCAAAGGTAGCCGAACGGCGAAGGCATGGGCGCGCGGTCGAGCCTCGAGGCGAGGCCGCTGCTTCGGCCTCGGCGGGGCGCTGCTCGCCTGCTGCGACCCGGGGCCCGTCGACCGGGTCCTTGCTCGCGCCTTCTGGGGCGACGGGCGCGGCCCTGCGCCGCTCGCCCCTGCCCAGGTCCTCGTGCTTTCGCCTTCGCTTCAACGCAGGTCGGCGATCGGCTCGCGCCGTCGTCCGCCCTCGACCTCGAGTCGCGGGACGACGTCGACCGCCCCTTGATCACGGACGTGGTGCCCAGCTTCGCCGAGCAGACCGACGCACCGACGTCGCCTCGGCACATGTGAGGAGGACAGATGCCGCTTCCCAGGTCGTATCAGAGCTTCTCAGAGTTCGAGCGGGAGATTCTCCGCCCGAGCCGTGTCGGCTTCTCGCTCGAGGACATCGTCGAGGAGGAAGGGTCCTTCGACGCCGAGCTCGACTTCGACAAGGACCCCTTCGACGTCGCGGACGACGACTGAGCGCGGCGGCGCGGCGGCGTGGTGTGCGGCATGGCTTCAACGTCCTCGCACGTCCTCGCGGTCGCGCTCGGCGCTGCTGCTCCGTCGCATCACCAGCGCCGGCGCTGCGCGGCGCTGAACATCAGCTTGCACGATCCCTCCCGGGATCCGAGCCCCGGCGGCCGCCTCTCCGCCGGGGCTCCTTTTTTTTAAAGCAGCGTCCTGTCGCTCGTCTTGACCCCCCCAGCGACGCGTGGCACGAGTGCCGCCCTTCGAAAAAACCGCCATGCAAGTCAACGTCGAAAAGCTTTCTCCCGTGCTGATGGAGTTTCAGGTGGAGGTCCCCGCGGACCGGGTCCGGAGCGAGGTCGACAAGGCCTATACGGCGCTCCAGCGGACGGCCCGGGTCCGGGGCTACCGGCCTGGCAAGGCGCCGCGCCAGGTGCTCGCGCACCTCTACGGCGGCCGCATCCACGCCGATGTCGCCCAGCGGCTCGTCGACGCCACGCTGAACCAGGCGCTCGCCGACAAGCAGGTGCAGCCCCTGTCCCAGCCGGCGATCGCGCCCACCGAGCTCCGCCCTGACGACGCGTTCTCCTACAAGGCCCGCTTCGAGGTCCGCCCCGACATCGCCGAGGTGAAGTGGGAGGGCTTCGAGGTGAAGCGCCCCTCGACCACGCCGAGCGACGAGATGATCGACGCCGAGATCACCGCCCTCCGGCGCGAGCACTCGACGCTGCAGGCGCCCGAGCCGGAGCGCCCCGCGGCGAAGGGGGATGTCGCGACGATCGCGTTCACCCTCGAGGTCGGCGGCGCGCTGCGCGACACGAAGGAGCAGGAGATCGAGACCGAGCTCGGCAGCGGCCAGGTCTTCAAGGAGATCGAGGACGCCCTCGCCGGGATGACGCCCGGCCAGTCGAAGGACGTCTCGGTCACGTTCTCCGAGCAGCACTCCAACGCGGATCTGCGCGGCAAGCAGGCGACCTTCCACATCACGTTGAAGGATCTGCGGGAGCGCATCTTCCCCGAGGTGGACGATGAGTTCGCGAAGGACTGCGGCGACGAGAGCCTGTCCGCGCTCCGCGAGTCGCTCCGCAAGAAGCTCGAGAAGGAGCTGACGCAGCGGGCGAGCGACGCCGTCGCCGAGCAGCTCGTCGTGGAGCTCTGCAAGGCGAACCCGATCCCGGTCCCGCCGTCGCTCGTCGATCAGCAGGCGCAGCTCGCCGAGCGCGAGCTGCTCGCGACGGCGCGGAGGCAGGGGCAGCGCGTCGATCCGACGCCGGAGTTCCGCGCCCGCGTGCGGCTCGACGCCGAGATGAAGGTGCGCGCGGGCCTGGTCATGGCCGAGATCGCGAAGGCGAAGGCGGTCAGGATCACCGAGGCCGACCTCGAGAAGGGCTACGAGGAGCTCGCCGAGCAGACCGGCAAGAACGTGGCGAAGATCAAGGCGGAGTACCGCGAGCCCCAGAAGCGCGAGCTCTTCGCCGGGATGATCCTCGAGGACAAGATCCTCGACATCATCGAGGCTGCGGCGAAGGTCGCCGACGCGAGCTAGCTTCGTCCAGCAGCGGTCCGGCGCGGAATGGCCGGACTCCTGCCCCGCACGCCGGCGCCTCAGCTCTGCTGCGCCGGCGTGCGCCGTTTGTCCAGGTCGCGCCTCTCGCGCTCTCGAGCGACGTCGGGCGCGCGCGGCTGGATCGAGCGGGCCGCGGCGCGCCGCGTGTTCCGTGCGCCGCGCGGCGAGCGGCCGATATTTCCGGTAACCTCGGGCGCGTTCGGTCTTGCGATCGGACGCAGTCTGGCCCAGGAGTAGAGCCCCTGCCGCGCGGCAGCGAACCCCCCGGAGCACCGGATGACCCGACGAGTCGAAACCCGCACCCAAGCCATCGAGTTTCTCGAACGCGAGAAGGCCTACATCCTCCCGACGGTCACCGAGGTGACCCACCGCGGCGAGCGGGAGTGGAACATCTTCAGCCGTCTCCTCAAGGATCGCATCGTCTTCATCGGCACGGAGATCGACGACTTCGTCGCGAACGCCGTGATCGCGCAGTTCCTCTTCCTGGAGAGCGAGGATCCCGAGAAGGAGATCCAGGTCTACATCAACAGCCCGGGCGGCGTGGTGACGTCGGGGCTCGCGATGTACGACACGATGCAGTACGTGCGTTGCCCGGTGTCGACGATGTGCATCGGCCAGGCCGCGTCGATGGGCGCCGTGCTGCTCGGCGCCGGTCGCAAGGGTCGGCGCTTCGCGCTGCCGCACGCGCGGATGATGATCCACCAGCCGCTCGGCGGCGCGCGCGGCCAGGCGACGGACATCGAGATCCAGGCGCGCGAGATCAAGAAGATCAAGGAGACGCTGATCGACATCCTCGTCGACGCGACCGGCAAGAACCGGGACGAGCTGGCGAAGGACATCGAGCGCGACTTCTACCTGAGCGCGACGCAGGCCAAGGAGTATGGCCTGATCGACGAGGTCTTCCCGAAGCGGAACAAGTAGGTGGCCGCGCCGCCGCGTCCGGCGGGCGTGCTCGGGGTGAAGGCCGGCGCGGCGTCGCCCTGGGCCGCGCCGCGGCGCGGCGTGGCGATGCCGCTCCACGCCCCGCCGCTGTGGCGGGCGGGGCATTGCGCGCGGGCGCGCAGCAGCGGAGCACGCGGGCCCGGCGCCTCACGCGCCGCGCTGCGCTCGCTCGATCCGCTGCTTTTCGCGTTTTTCGCGCGATGCGCGGGCGTGTCGGTGGCCGACTGCGGGGCGCCATCGGGTGATTCCCTGACTTCGGCCACAGGCTGGAGACCACCCCCGTTAGCTTGCGACGGTACGGGCACCGCACTAGAATCCGAGCGCGGCGTTTGGCTGCGCATCGCTGAAAATACAGGGGACGGTGGAAGCCGTTCCCGCCGCAAGTTGGAGGGGCCGCCGCCGCGGCGGGACCCCACCTCTCATTGAAGCGGTAGCGTCGGCAGACCGCACTGAGGGTCGAAGTGGAGCGAAGGCGGGACGATCACTCGAATGGCAATCTAAGCTGCTCTTTCTGCGGCAAGTCGCAGAAAGAGGTGAAGAAGCTCATCGCGGGCCCCACGGTGTACATCTGCGATGAGTGCATCGGGCTGTGCAATGACATCATCGCGGAGGAGGTCGAGAAGGACGAGCCGTACGCGGGGTCGACCCCGGTGCCCAAGCCCGCCGACATCAAAGCGACCTTGGACGAGTACGTCGTCGGCCAGAACCGCGCCAAGAAGATCCTCGCTGTAGCGGTGCACAACCACTACAAGCGCATCGACAGCCGGGTGTCCTCGGACGACGTGGAGCTGTCCAAGTCGAACATCCTCCTGCTGGGGCCGACGGGGTCCGGCAAGACCCTGCTCGCGCAGACGCTCGCCAAGATCATCAACGTCCCCTTCGCCATCGCGGACGCGACGACGCTGACCGAGGCCGGGTACGTCGGCGAGGACGTCGAGAACATCATCGTCCAGCTCCTGCAGAACGCGGATCACGACGTCGAGCGCGCGCAGCGCGGCATCGTCTACATCGACGAGATCGACAAAATCAGCCGCAAGAGCGACAACCCGAGCATCACCCGCGACGTCTCGGGAGAGGGCGTGCAGCAGGCGCTGCTCAAGATCATCGAGGGGACGATCGCCAATGTCCCCCCGAAGGGCGGGCGCAAGCACCCGCAGCAGGATTTCCTGCAGGTCGACACGACGAACATCCTGTTCATCTGCGGCGGCGCGTTCGTCGGGCTCGATCAGATCATCCAGCGGCGCATCGGCCAGAACACCCTCGGCTTCGGCGCGGACATCAAGGCGAAGAAGGACTTCAAGCTGGGCGACCTGCTCAGCGTCGTCCAGCCGGAGGACCTCCTCAAGTTCGGGCTCATCCCGGAGTTCATCGGGCGCCTGCCGGTCGTGGCGACGCTCCACGAGCTGAACGAGGAGGCGCTCATCGACATCCTCACGAAGCCGAAGAACAGCCTGGTCAAGCAGTACCAGAAGCTCTTCGAGATGGACGGGGTGAAGGTCAAGTTCACCCGCGGCGCGCTCGTGGCGGTGGCTCGCCAGGCCCTCGAGAGGAACAGCGGCGCCCGCGGTCTTCGCGCCATCCTCGAGTCGGCGATGCTCGACATCATGTACGACGTCCCGTCCCGCACGGGGATCAAGGAGGTCGTCGTCAGCGAGGACGTGATCGTGAAGCACGAGCCTCCGCTCATCGTGTACACGAAGGAGGCGGAGCTCGCGTAGCGCTCGCCCCCGGGGGGCGGCGGGCGAGGCGCAGGCGCGGCCCGAGCTGTGCGCCCTCACCCCCCGGAGGCGCCTCCGAGCATGCCGGCGCCGCGTGTCCCTGGAGGGGCAGCGGGACGACCCGGCGGAAGTTCAGCATCAGATCAAGGCATTTGTGACAACCGAGGCGGGGGTGCCCCGACCTCCCGATACTCCCGGAAAGACGGCGGATGTTCTTCAAGAACGACAGTGATCGCGGCAAGAACGCACCCGAGCGCGGGATCGTCCCGTTGCTCCCGCTTCGCGACATCATCGTCTTTCCACACATGGTCTCGCAGCTGTTCGTCGGGCGCGAGCGCAGCATCGCCGCGCTCGACGAGGCGATGAACCGCGGCAAGGAGATCTTCCTCGCCGCGCAGCGCAACGCCAAGACGAACGATCCGACGCCGGACGACATCTTCGGCGTCGGATCGGTCGGCGCGATCATGCAGCTGCTCCGCCTCCCGGACGGCACCGTCAAGGTCCTCATCGAGGGCAAGCGCCGGGCGCGCATCCGCCGCTACGTCCAGAGCGATGCGTACTTCCTGATCGAGTACGACGAGATCGTCGAGAGCTCGGTCGCGAGCGTCGAGGTCGAGGCGCTGATGCGCTCGGTCCAGTCGACGTTCGAGATGTACGTCAAGCTCAACAAGAAGATCCAGCCCGAGGTCCTGATGGCGGTGCAGGCCATCGACGAGGCTTCGCGGCTGGCCGACACCATCATCGCCAACCTGCCGACCATCAAGCTGACCGACCGGCAGGCGCTGCTCGAGATGGAGGAGCCGCAGAAGCGGCTCGAGCGTCTCATCGAGTTGATGCAGGCCGAGATCGAGATTCTCCAGGTGGAGAAGAAGATCCGGAGTCGCGTCAAGAAGCAGATGGAGAAGACGCAGAAGGAATACTATCTCAACGAGCAGATGCAGGCCATCCAGAAGGAGCTGGGCGGCGGCGAGCGCGACGAGTTCAAGAACGAGATCCAGGAGATCGAAGAGGCCCTCAAGACCAAGCGGATGAGCAAGGAAGCCGCCGCGAAGGTCAAGAAGGAGCTCAAGAAGCTGAAGATGATGCACCCCACGAGCGCCGAGGCGACCGTGGTGCGCAACTACATCGATTGGATCCTGGAGCTCCCCTGGTACGACAAAAGCGAGGAGCGTTATGACCTCGTCGAGGCCGAGCGGATCCTCGATGAGGACCATTACGGCCTCAAGAAGATCAAGGAGCGGATCCTCGAGTACCTGGCGGTCCAGGCGCTCACGAAGAAGCTCAAGGGCCCGGTGCTCTGCTTCGTGGGGCCGCCCGGCGTCGGCAAGACGAGCCTGGCGAAGTCGATCGCGCGCGCGACGGGGCGCAAGTTCGTGAGGCTGTCGCTCGGCGGCGTGCGCGACGAGGCGGAGATCCGCGGCCACCGGCGGACGTACATCGGCGCGCTGCCCGGCAAGCTGATCCAGTCGCTCAAGAAGGTCGGGACGAACAACCCCGTGTTCCTGCTCGACGAGGTCGACAAGATGTCGACCGACTTCCGCGGGGATCCGGCGGCTGCGCTGCTCGAGGTGCTCGATCCTGAGCAGAACCACACGTTCAACGACCACTACCTGGATCTCGATTACGACCTCTCCGACGTGATGTTCATCACGACGGCGAACACGCTCTCTGGCATCCCGGTGCCGCTCCAGGACCGCATGGAGGTCATCCAGCTCTCGGGCTACACGGAGTTCGAGAAGCTGAACATCGCCGTGAAGTACCTCGTGCCCCGGCAGCGGAAGGAGTGCGGCCTCGAGGACGTGTCGCTCGACTTCACGGAGGGCGCGCTCCGGACGATCATCCACCACTACACGAAGGAGAGCGGCGTTCGCTCGCTGGAGCGCGAGATCGCGAGCGTCTGCCGCAAGGTGGCCAGGCGGGTGGTGTCCGACGGCAAGGAGAAGCCGATCGAGGTCGTCGCGAAGAGCATCCCGAAGTACCTCGGCGTCCCCAAGTACCGGCTCGGCCGGCGCGAGGAGCGCGACGAGGTGGGCCTCGTGAACGGCCTCGCCGTGACCAATGTCGGGGGCGATCTGCTCCCGGCCGAGGCGACGGTGGTGCCGGGCAAGGGCAAGCTCGTGATCACCGGGCTGCTCGAGAAGGGGATGGAGGAGAGCGGGCACGCGGCGATGAGCTATGTCCGCTCGCGCCTCGACCGCCTCGGGCTCGAGGCGGACGTCTATCAGAAGGTCGACATCCACATTCACTTCCCGGATTTCGTCCGCAAGGACGGGCCCAGCGCCGGCGTCACGATGGTGACCGCGCTCGTCAGCTCGCTCATGAAGGTGCCTGTCCGGAGGGATCTCGCGATGACGGGCGAGATCACCCTGCGCGGGCGCGTGATGCCGATCGGCGGGCTCAAGGAGAAGCTGCTCGCGGCCCACCGCGGCGGAATCGCGACCGTCATCCTGCCGAAGGAGAACCGGAAGGACCTCCGGGACGTGCCGCGGCGGGTGCTGAAGGCGCTGCGGCTCGTGCTCGTCGAGCACGTCGACGACGTGCTCCGTGAGGCGCTCATCCTGCCGGACGCCTATGCGATCTTCGGGCCGCCCAAGGGCGTCCTGGAGTACCGGGACGGCGAGCTCGTCGCCGAGGCGGCGCCGGTCAAGGCGCCGCCGGCCGCGGCGGGCGAGCCGACGCCGGCCGCGCCGCCCGGCGCGTGAGCGCGGCGTCGTCGGATGGGCTGGCGGTCGCCGCAGAGACGCACTAGCTGTGCGTCGCAATGATTCGACGCGCACTGATTTCGGTATCCGACAAGACGGGATTGCTCCCGCTGGCCAGGCGGCTCGCGGAGAAGGGCGTGGAGATCCTCTCGACCGGGGGGACGCAGCGGGCGCTCGCCGACGCCGGCGTGCCTGTCATCGGGGTGGAGGCCTATACCGGCTCTCCCGAGGTCATGGATGGCCGGGTGAAGACGCTCCATCCGCGGGTGCACGGCGGCATCCTGATGCGCGGCGCGATCGACGACGAGGACCTCGCGCGGCTCGGCGGGGCGCCGATCGATCTCGTTGTGTGCAATCTCTATCCCTTCGAGGCGACCGTCAGGAAACCGGGGGTCACGCACCCCGAGATCATCGAGAACATCGATATCGGCGGGCCGTCGATGGTGCGGAGCGCGGCCAAGAACCACGCGCGCGTCGCGGTGGTGGTCGATCCGGCCGACTACGATGCTGTGCTCGCCGAGATCGACAGGCAAGGTGAGGTGTCGAGCGCCACCCGCCGCCGGCTCGCCACCAAGGCGTTTGCGCACACGGCGGCCTACGACGGGATGGTGTCCGGTTACCTCTCCTCGCTCCCCGAGGAAGGTGAGCCGAACGCGGCGGAGCGCGAGGCCTATCCGCGCTTCCTCACGCTCGCCCTCGAGCGGGCTTATCCGCTCCGGTACGGCGAGAACCCGCACCAGTCCGGCGCCTTCTATCGTGAGCGGGGCGCGGCCGCGGGGTCGCTCGCGCTGGCGGAGTCGCTGGGCGCGGGCGGCAAGGAGCTCTCGTTCAACAACCTCGTCGACGTGGACGCCGCGTTCGAGGCGGTGCGCGAGCTCGCGCAGCCCGCCGCGGTCATCGTGAAGCACACGAACCCGTGCGGCGTCGCGACCGGCGACAGCCTCGCGGCCGCCTACCGGACGGCGCGCGACGCGGACGCCGTGAGCGCCTTCGGTGGGATCGTCGCCCTGAACCGCGAGGTCGACCGCGCTGCTGCCGAGGTGCTCGTCGAGACGTTCCTGGAGTGCGTTGTCGCGCCCGCCTATACGCCCGAGGCGCTGGAGGTGCTCCGCACCAAGAAGAACCTCCGGGTGCTCGCCACCGGCGCGCTCCTGCCCGCGGATCACCGGGAGCTGACGTTCAAGCGCGTCGGCGGCGGCCTGGTGGTCCAGGAGCGGGATGCCTCGGCGGCCGGCGAGGTGCGCGGCGGTCGGGTCGTGACGAAGCGCGCGCCGACAGAGAAGGAGATCGAGGCGCTCGATCTCGGTTGGCGCGTCTGCAAGCACGTGAAATCCAACGCGATTGTGCTCGCGATGCCGGGGCGGACGGTCGGGATCGGCGCCGGACAGATGTCGCGGGTCGAGAGCGTGCGCATCGCCTGCAGCAAGGCGGGCGAGCGGGCTCGTGGGAGCGTCCTTGCGTCGGACGCGTTCTTCCCGTTCCCGGACAACGTGGTGCTCGCCGCGGAGCACGGGATCACGGCGGTCGCGCAGCCAGGCGGCAGCGTGAAGGACGCGGAGGTCATCGCTGCGGCCGACGCGGCGGGGATCGCGATGGTGTTCACCGGGGCCCGGCACTTCCGTCACTGAGCTGGTCTGGCGCCGAGGTCCCGTGACTGAACCGCCTCGCGCCTCTGTCCCGGGATGCGTGCGCTCCCACGCCCTTGCGCCGGAAGGGTGGGTCACGCTCGCAGAAAAGTTGACCTTTGCGCCTTGACTGTGATGATGGTCAACGCTGCGCCTGGGCAAAGCGCTGTGCGCGGCGCGAAGGAGCGAGCTGTGGGCGGAATCAGCGAGACGTGCAGCGTGTGCGGGACCGGATTCGAGGTCCAGTTCCGGTACCAGATGGAGGAGAAGGACGGCGGCTTCTCCTTCTTCTGCTCGCAGAAATGCCTGGAAAAGAGCCAGCTCGGCGGGGAGGATGGCGCCGCGCTCGCCACGTGCGACGCGTGCGCGAAGCGGTTTCCACCGGATCTCGTGTCCCAGGTGCTCTACGTCGCCGGGCGCCGGCACTACGCGTGCTCGCTGGGGTGCCGGACGCAGCTGGTCCGTGAGGCGAAGGGGGTGCGGCTCGGCGACATCGCGGCGGCGGCCGCGGCGCCGGCCGAGGGAGCAACGCCGACCGTGGACGAAGCGCCGCTGGCAGGAGGCGGGTCGCGCTCCGCCGTGGCGGCAGGTGAGCCGGCGCAGCCGGCGGCTCGGGCGAGCGCCCAGGGCGAGGCGACGGGGCGGGCTGCGCCGGCCGCGTCTGCCGCTCGCCCGGCGGAGCTCAAAGGGCAGGGCGCGGTCGCGGTGCCCCTGTCACCGGCAGGGGGCGCGAAGCGGCCGGCGCAGCCGCCGCAGCGCCCGGCCGGGGTGCCCCGCTGCCTGGCCGTGTTCAACCACAAGGGCGGTACGGGCAAGACGACGACGGCCGTGAGCGTGGCGGCCGGGCTCGCGGCGCGCGACAAGCGGGTGCTCCTCGTCGACACCGACGCGCAGGGGAACGTCTCTGTCTCGCTCGGCGCGGGCGCGGAGCGGTCGCTCTATCACGTGCTCGTGATGGGGCTCCGGGTCGCGGACGCGACCAAGACGGTGCGACCGAACCTGGATCTCCTGCCGTCCAACGAGACGCTCGCCGCGGCGGAGCTCTACCTGGCAGGGCGCCAGAACCGCGACCGCGTGCTCTCGGATCGCCTCTCCGCTGCGGCGGCCGAGTACGATTACGTGGTGCTCGACTGCTCGCCGAGCCTGTCGTTGATGAACCAGAACGCGCTGGTGTTCGCCGACAGCGTGCTCGTCCCGGTCGCGTGCGACTATCTGTCGCTCGTCGGCGTCCGGCAGGTGATCAAGACGGTGAAGAACGTGAACGCGCTGCTGCATCACCCGGTGCAGATCTGGGGCGTGCTGCCGACCTTCTACGACGGCCGCGCGAAGATCGCGCGCGAGGCGGTGAGCACGATGAAGCAGCACTTCGGTGAGCGCTGCCTCGCGCCGATCCGGCAGGCGATCAAGGTCAAGGAGGCGCCCGCGCAAGGGCAGACGATCTTCGAGTACGCGTCGGGAACCCCTGCCGCGGACGACTACCTCGCGGTGGTCGATCGCATCATCGAGAGCCGCGAGCGCGGCACGGCGGGCTCCGAGGCAGGGGCGGCGCGCGACGGGACAGCGTGGAGCGTCGACCGGGGGGATGCGGCCGCCGAGCGGCCGGGCGCTGCGGCGGCGGGGGCGTGAAGGGACCCGCGGACGCGGAGTCCCGCTGGATGAAGGGACCCGCGGACGCGGAGTCCCGCTGGATGAAGGGACCCGCGGACGCGGAGTCCCGCTGGATGAAGGGACCCGCGGACGCGGAGTCCCGCTGGATGAAGGACCCGCGGACGCGGGGTTTCGCTGAATGAAGGGCCCGCAGTCGCGGAGCCTCGACCGGGCAGGGGAGCTGGAGGAAGCAATGAAAAGCGAAGGCGATCTCGGGGGCGCCGCGCGGGCGCTGCTCGATCGCGATGAAGTGGAAGGTGTTTTGTCCGGGGCGTTCTATACGCCCACGGAAGCGCCTCGCGTGCGCGCGAAGGCCCGGACGAGCGGCGCCGCATCCGAGCCCGGTGCTGCGCCGGCGCCGGAGAGACCGCAGCACTACAAGGTCATCTGTATCTCGATGTACACCGAGGATCTCGAGCGGCTGGACGAGATGGTCAGCTCGCTCAAGGCGCGCGGGATGACCAAGGCCAACAGGAGCGCGCTGATCCGGCATGCGCTCTCCCAGGTGGACCTCGACAAGATCCCGAAGGGGATTTAATCCCTTCTTCCAGGGAGACTTCGACAGGACGCAGGGCGCGACGTCCGCATTTCCATCATCGTGCGGCGGGCGCCGCGGGCTCCGGGGGGCCCTGAGCGGTGCCGTGGGGGACCTGCGGGCCGGCCGGCTTTCCCGGGAGCCGGCGAGCGGCGGAGGGCCCCTGCACAGGCGCCGGCGCTCGCGACGTCGTGGCGCTGCGCCTCGTCCCCCGGCCGCCTCGCCGCGGGCATGCAGCGTGCTTCACGTGCTAGAGTCGAGGCCTACCAGAGAGGGAACATGGACCAGAACTACGTAGGATACGGGACACGCTCGTCGGTGCTCCGCGCCGGTGCCGAGTCGCGCGAGCGCTTCATCGTGCGAACTTATAACCACCTGTTCGGTGCGATCGTCCTCTTCGCTGCGATCGAGGTCGCGCTGTTCAAGACCGGCGTCGCCTCGGTCATCGCCAGGGCGATGATGGGCACGAGCTGGCTGCTGGTTCTCGGGGCGTTCATGCTCGTGAGCTGGCTGGCCAGCCGCGCGGCGCACACGTCGGTATCGAAGCCTGCGCAGTACGCCGCGCTCGGCGGCTTCGTGCTCGCCCAGGCGATCGTCTTCGTGCCGCTCCTTTACATCGCGGACATGGTCGCTCCCGGCGCGATCCAGAGCGCTGGGCTCGCCACGATGGCCGGCTTCGCCGGGCTCACCGCGATCGCGTTCGTGACCCGCAAGGATTTCTCGTTCCTTGGGGCGCTCCTGCGCTGGGGCGCCATCTGCGCGCTCGTCCTCATCGCGGCAGGCGCGCTGTTCGGCTTCCAGCTGGGCACCTTCTTCAGCGTCGCCATGGTCGCGTTCGCTGGGGCCGCCATCCTGTACGACACGTCGAACATCCTGCACCACTTCCCCGAGGACCGGTACGTCGGCGCCGCCCTCGAGCTCTTCGCGTCGGTCGCCATGCTGTTCTGGCATGTGCTCCGCCTCTTCATCAGCTCCCGCAACTGAGCTGGGCGCACCCGCGGCGGATACGGGCCCACCTCGACGTTTTCGGTGCTCAGCGCACGGGAGTGCGCTTGCGCGCCGAAAACGCCGATCTGGGCCCGTCTCCTGTGCGGGTGCGCCCCGCTCGGGCGGCGGCCGTGGCAGATCGGGGGGCGGCCGTGGTGGAGAAAGAGGGGAGGCGGGTTGAGCTGGGCGCGCCGCGGGGGGCGCGGGTGGGGTGGCGTGGGGCCGAGATGGGGCCTCAGGGAGCGAAGAGGGCTTGTAGCGCTCTTGTCAGCGAGAAGAGCATGAGAGCCGCCAGGGCGAGGATGCCTGCCAGCGCCAGGAACAGGCCGGCGTAGAAACGAAGATTGGAGGGCGGCGCGCCGCCCTGCGTTCGCGCCGCGAGGTGGGCGCGCAGCAGGTCGAGGTTGCGCGCGTTCGCCTTGTAGGTCGCATCGAAGAGATCGCCTACGAGTGGGACCGTGCCGAGCAGCGTCTCGAGGCCCACGTTGAGCACCATGCGCAGCACCGCGGAGGCGGGGAGACGGTAACGCGTCGCCGCGAGCACGATGTAAATCGAGAGCGCGAAACCGATGAGATCGCCGACCCCAGGGATCAACCCGATCACGGCGTCGTAGCCGACCCGGTAGCCGACTCCAGGGATACGGATGGAGTTGTCCAGAAAATGCCCGAGGGCGTTCAAGCGTTTCAGCCGCTCGTCCTCGAGATCAACGGCCTTCAGCGGGGCAAGGGGCGGCGCGGGCATGGCGGACCCATCTCTGCGAAGCGGATCAGACATCCCTCGCAGTTTACTTCTCGCACCCTCCAGCGGCGACTCAAGAGAGACCGCGGGGCGGCGTCGCAGGGACACGCGGCGCGGCGGGCGAGGATCGGGCAGGAGCACGTCGCCTCGGGAGGGGGCCGTGGACGGGCGGGCGCTGCCGCCATTGCGGCGACGGCGCTGTGATCCATGCTGGCGCCTGCCATGCCGAGCCCGCGCGCCCTGGTTCGCTGCTCCGGAGCGCGCCGAGCGCTGCTCGGCCTCGCCAGCGCGCTGCTCGGGACGATCGACGGAGGCGAGGCGCGCGCGCAGGGAAGGTACGAATCCGCGCTCCTCGGCGGGCGATCGGCGCTCCTGGGGGGCACGGGGGTCGTGCTGGGCGTCGACGGCGCCGCGCCCTTCCTGAACCCGGCCACGATCGTCCGCATCGAGGACCGGAACATCGCGTTCTCGTCGGCGTTCTTCCGCTACGCGCACCGCACACTGCAACGGTGGCACCAGCCAGGGCCGGTCGACCCCGGCCTCTACGGCGATCTCCGGCTCGATCGCACGTCGGTGAGCGATCATGGGGTGGACAGCCTCCCCGACGCGACATGCTATTTCTTCAACTGGAAGAGCGGCGCACGAGGCGCGGATTCGACGCGGGTGCCGGTCGGGCGCCAGGTCGTCGCCGCCTGCCTCGGCAAGACGGAGGAGAACGAGTTCGGGTTCGACGCGCTGCGATTCTCGGGGGAGTCCGCCTCGCGGCGCGTGAGCCAGGCCCAGACGCTCCGCTACGCGTGGGGTCGCTTCAGCGCCGGCCCTTCCTGGAGCTACAGCGCCACCTCGCGCCTCGCCGTGGGCGCCTCGCTCTCGCTCGTGCGCACCCGCTACACGAGCTCGCTCGGCGTCGCCAGCCTCGTGGAGGACACCAGCGCGGGCTCGGCGAGCAACGCGACCTACCAGGCCGCGCTCTCGGGCGATTCATGGGACCTCCTCGCCCACCTCGGCGTCACGTACCGGCTGAGCCGGGTGTTCTCGGCCGGGATCAGCCTGCGGACGCCCAGCGTTCACGCCGTCGACTCCCTGGACGCGAGCTACGTCGACACGCGCGCCGATGGGACGGCGGCGGCGCGCTACTGGGCCGGTGAAGGGGCGTTCGTGGCCCCCTCTCCAGCCCGCGTCGCGGTCGGCGCGAGCGCGGAGTGGAGCAGGTTGCGGCTGGAGCTCGACGGCTTCTTCTACATGGGCCAGCGCGAGTTCGCGCGGATCACCGCCGATCGCGAGGAGATCGCGATCGCCGGGGGCGCGGTGACGAGCCGGGCGCAAGGCCGCCTCGACATCGTCGAGGCGGCGGCGCCCCTCGTCAACGTCGGGCTCGGCGCCGAGGTGTTCCTCACGCGCGACCTCAGCCTCGTGGGCGGCGTCGCCTCCGATTTCAACGCGCTGTCGAGCCTGCGAGGCCCCATGTCCGCCGAGTCGAAGCTCTTCTTCGAGCGGATGAGCGGCGCCCACGCGTCGCTCGGGTTGGTCTCCTATACCCGGTACGGCGACCTCGTGTTCGGCGCGCGCCTCGATTACGCCGCCGGGCAGATGGCCGCCGTCAACGCGTTCGCGTCGCCGGTGCGGCTGGATCCCATCGACTGCAGCGAGATCGGCGCGACCCTGGTGCTCGCCGGGAGGATCAGCCTGCGCACCGTGGAGGACGTGGCGCGCGAGATCGGCGACGCCGTGGAGGGCTCGGCCGCCGCGCCCCCCGAGCGGACCAGGCCGAGGGAGCCGATGCGGACGCCTGCTCGAGAAGACTGAGCGGCGACGCGCGCCGTGGATCGATCGGGCGCCGCGCTCGTCCGGCGCGAGGATCTGCGCGGCTGCGCCTGAGGCCGCTCCCACGCCGCGGCGCCGCGGCGCTCACGCCGCCCCGGCGTCCCGCGGGCGCACCCCGGCGCGCTCCGCGAGCGCCTCGGCCTCGGCGAGCGCCTCCCTCTCCGCGAGGGCCTCGGCCCCGGCGAGCTCGTCCGCGTCGCCTTGCTCCCTCAGGCGCTCGAACGCCGCGAGCGCCGCCGGCGCGACCGCCGAGAGCCAGCGCCGGCTCGCGGCGTCGAGCCGGAGCTCCTCGCGGAGCCGCTCCACCTCGCCAGCGCCCGCGGCGCCCGGGCTCGCCGCCGCGCGGCACATGTCGGCGAGCAGCTCGTCGCGCGCGTTCAGCGGCAGGTCCGCGTCTCGCTCGGTGAGGCGCGCAGCCCCGGCGATGTCGCCCTCCCGCGCCCGCAGCGCGAGCGCCACCCGCATCCTGGCCCTCTCCAGGAACGGGTACGACGCGTACCGCTCCGCGAGCAGCGCCATCTCGGCGCGCGCGTCGGCGCGCCGGTCCATCGCCGCGAACAGGAACGCGCGCTCGGCCAGGAGCGCAGGCAACAGGATGTCCGCCGCCGTCGCGCGCGCCGCCTCGGTGCCAAGCCGCGCGAGCCCCGCCTCGCACGCCGCGAGCGCCGCGGAGAGCTCTCCCTGTCGCTCCGAAAGCTCGGCGAGCGCGAGGTGCGCCTGCGCCGCGGCCGCGGGCACCTTGCTTCGCGTGAGGGCCTCGAGCTCACCCTTCCCCCGCTGCTCCTCGCCCTTCGCGACGGCGATCTGGGCGGCCATGAAGCGCTGCGAGAGCTTGCGCGCGCGCGCCATGTTCACGAGCACGGCCCCGACGAGCATCACGATGAAGAAGATCGGCAACGCCACGACGATCGAGAGCGGTCGGACGATCAGCCTCGCTGGCAAACGCTCGAGCCCGGGCGCCACCGGCGGTTGATCGGGGCTCAAGAACTGCCACACCCCCAGGAACAGCATCACCAGGGTCACCCACAGGAGCACCGCGCGGCGCGCCGCCTTCGTCGCCGGCTGGCGGTTGCTCCCGGCGCGCCCCTCCGCCGCGGCGCGCGTGGAGGCGTCGGCGCGGTCCACCTCCGCGCGCGACAGCTCCTCCACACCGCCCGCCGCCAGCGCGGGGGCGCGCATGAACGGCGCCGCGTCGGGCGAGATGCGCGCCGCCCAGTCCGCCGCCGAGAGCTCGCCTCCCGCCTCCGGCTCCCGCTTCGCGCCGGTGCGGTAGACCGAGCTCGCCTTCGCCTTCAGCATGCGCTGGTAGGCGCGGACGAGGGCGCGCTCGCGCGGGCGCGTGTGCTCGACGAGGAGGCCCCGCTCGCGGAGCAGGTGCGCCCGCAGCGCCTCTCTGTCGCCCGAGCGCTCCAGGAGCACCGCGGCCGCGAGCTCCGCGCGGGCGCGCACCTCGGGCGACGCCAGGGCGCTCGTCCGCACGAACTCGATGTCCGCCGCGGCGCCGTCGCGATCGCTCGTCGAGGCGCGGAGCAGGGCCCTCAGCGAGCGCGCCGCGGCGATCGTCGCGTGCTCCAGGTGAAAGGAGAGCGGGTCGGTGCGGCGGGTCACCGCGGCGTCGGCGCGGGCGAGCGCGCCCGCGAGATCGCCGCGCTGCATGGCGGCGAGCGCGCGCTGGACGTCGATGACGCGCAGGACGTAGCGCGAGCGGCACGTCGCCTCCGCGTAGTCGAGCAGCTGGGCGGCGTCCTCGCGCTGGCCGGAAGCCGCGAGGTTGTACGCCTTGTTGACGACCTGCACGGCGACGCCGATCGATCGGGCGCGTAGCCCGATCGCGATCAGGAGCGCGCCGGCCATCCCGAAGGGCACTCCGGCCGCGACGCTGCCGAGCCCCGTCACGCTCACTCCCGCGCCCACCAGCGCCATCGACGCGCCGATCGCGATCTGCCGGTTCGCGAGGCGGCGCGCCGCGTGCGGTGTGATACCGAACCGTGCAGGCAGCTCTTTCGCCATCGCGCGAGCGTAAGAGACCGCCGGCCGCGCGGGCCAGGGGATCTCGCGTGCGCCGCGTCCGCCGCGCGGGCCGCGCGCTAGGGCAGGGGCGCCGGCGGGTCGATCGGCTCGACGCGCACCCGCTCCTCGTAGAGCGCGCCGCCCTCGCCGATGTCGGTGGTGCGCGCGGTGATCAGCGCGTTGGCGCAGCGGCCGTCCCGGAGGTGACCTCCCTTCGGGAGGAGCGCGACGTCGCGGCGCTGGGCAGGATCGTGGCGGAGCAGCGCCGTCATGGCGCCGACGCGCGACGTGATCCGGCAGGCGCCGCCGTCGGGCACGCCGCCGGCCGCGTCCGGGTGGACCGTGACGACGGCCGGACCGCGCTGGGGTCGCGCCCACTGCGACGACTGGGACTTCTCGGTGGAGAGCGCCATGAGCAGCAGCGGGAATTCGCTCGCGTCGGGATCCACGCGCTCATCGGGCGCCTCGGTGATGAGGTTGACCCGGCCGCTCGGGGTCGGGAACTTGCGGTCCTCGAACAGCACCTTCGGCGCCAGCGGGTTGCGCACCGGCCCGCGCTCCAGCGTCTCGAGCGTCACGCCGAGCGGCGCGAGCCTGGGCTCGGTGACCCGCCGCTTCCAGTCGCGGGCGCTGCCGTCGAGCGCGCCGCCGAGGCCCACGCGCCGCGCGAGCGCCTGCATGATCTCGAGATCGCTCTTCACCCCGGCCGGGGGTGGGACCACGGGCGTGGCGACGCCGAGGTAATGGTGGCCGTAGGCGCCGACCACGTCGTCCGCCTCGAGGAGCGTCGTCGTGGGCAGCACGAGGTGGGCGACCCGCGCCGTGTCCGTGAGGAAGGAGTCGACCACGACGACGAACTCACGCGTCCGGAGCGCCTCCGCGACGGTGTCGGACTCGGGCAGCATGGCGACCGGGTTGCCGGCGGTCACCCAGACGGCTCGGATCGGCGGGTCGCTCATCCCGAGCACCTCGCGCCCGAGCAGGGGCTCGCAGACGGTGCGGGGCGCCGGGCGCTCACCCTCGAACGGCGAGAGGTCGAACGCGCGGCGCCGCTTGAAATAGAACGAGACGCCGCCGCCCGGGATGCCGAGGTTCCCGCTCACCGCCCCCAGAGCGTCGAGGGCGCGCACGATCGCACCGCCCGTGGTGCGCCGGCCCATGCCCCAGCCCACGAGGATCGCCGTGGGCCTCTCGGCGAGGCGGCGCGCGAGGTCCAGGGCCGCGCGCTCGGGCACGTCGGCCTCGCGGCACCACGCGGCGACCGAGCTCCGGCGCGCGAGCGCGCGGAAGGCGTCGAGGTGATCGCAGTAGTCCGCGGCGCGCGGGTCGGTCCACCCCTCGTCGAAGAGCACGCGGGCGACGGCCATCGCGAGCGCGAAGTCGCCGCCGGGGCGCGGCTGGTAGAACGCCCCGCAGAGCGACGCCGTCCTGTGGTGCACAGGATCGATGAGCACGAGCTCCGCGCCGCGCGCCTTCGCCTCGCGCAGCACCGGGAGCGTGTGAGGGCTCGAGGTGAAGACGTTCTTGCCCCAGAGGAGGATGTGCCGGGCGCTCCGGAGATCGGCGAGATCATGGCTGTCCTCCTCGCCGAAATCTGTGAGCTGCGCGGCGTCGCCCGCGCCGGAGCAGATGTCGCCGCGCTTGACCGTGACCGGCCCGAACCGCGCGAAGAACGCGTCGGCGATCCCCGTGAGCATCCCGAGCGAGCCGCCGCTCCGGTAATGGAAGATCGCGGCCGGGCCCGACTCGCGCCGGATCGTGAGGAGCTGCTCGGCCGCGGTGTCGAGCGCTTCCTCCCAGGAGACGGGCGTCAGCTCACCGCCCTTGCGGAGCAGCGGCGTCGTCAGCCGCTCGGGCGAGTACTGGGTCTCGAGGAAGCGCGACGTGCGGTAGCAGAGGAAGCCCCGCGTGATCGGGTGGTCCGGGTCGCCGCCGAGGCGCATGACGCGACCGTCCTCCACGGTGGCCACGATGCTGCAGGCGTCGGGGCAGTCGCGGTTACAGGTCGTCTTGCGGAGCTCCTGCATGGCGGCAGCGTAGATCGGGCCCGCGGTGCGGTACACCCGCCCCGCCCCCCGGAAGTCCGTCCGGACCTGGCCGGGCTTCCACGCCGCGCCGGGGCGGCCCCGCGCGCCGGATCAATCGGCCGCGAGCCGCTCGGGCGCGTACTCCCGCGAGTCGTCGCCCGAGACCTCCTGAGCGATCGCCCGCAGCTGCTCGTAGCGCTCGCGCAGGAGCGACCACAGCCGATCGCGGATGTCCCTCGAGTCGAGCCGCTCCGGCGGGCGCGTGTTGCTGACCAGCCACTTCGCTGTGCTGTTCAGCTGGGTCAGCTCCTCCCTGGTGATCGGGATGCGGCTCTGCACGTGGCTCCACCGGTCCAGGATGAGGTTGGTGATGGCGGCCGTCGCGCTCGCGGGATCGCCGGCGACGAGCGCGCGCCGGACGATGCCGAAGGTCTCGGGGACGATGCTGCGCGGGAAGTACACCTCGGCCGTGGCGAGCGTCGGGCGCAGCACCCCGTAGAGCAGATCGAGCTTCTCGACGACCTCGGGCGGCGGCGCGCTCTCGGGCTGCATGCGCGTCACCGCGTAGTCGAGCGCCATCGCGAGCTCCGGCAAGCTGCGGATCGCGTCGAAGCGGGACTTGGGCAGCCGGCGCCGGTGGCGCGCCGGATCGCGCGTGACGGACTGCACGGCGCGCCGGACGATCGCGAGCACCCCGCTCGCGTCGCCGCGAAAGGCCTGCACGTTGGCCGCGGGCAGGTCGCTCGCCGGCATCGCGTACCGCTCGTAGCGCTCCCGATCCAGGCTCTCGTCGCCCCGGTCCCGCGGGGCGGCCTGCAGCGGCGCGGCGCCGGCCGATGAGGCCGCTGCGGCCCGCTCCGGGCCTGCCTGCCGCGGTTCTCCGGCGCCGGCAGGCTCTCCTGGAGAGGGCGCCGCCGCGTCCTGCCTCGTCTCTCCCGGACCAGGCACCGGCCCGGATGTCGTGCTCTGGGCGGTGCTCTCGGCCTCGAGCGGTGTGGACCGGAGCGCTGGATCCCGCAGCGCCTCGAGGTCGTCTCGCGCACGCGTCATCTCGGCCATCGTACGTAAGTCGGTACTTCGGCACAAGATCCGCAGGCGCTCGAGCGCGCTCGCGCGGGGCTCCGGTTGCAGCGTCCATGGCGCGCCGCAGGCGCCGCCTCGCCCACCGGTGTCATCGCGTCCCGCAAGCGTCACCCCGCACACACACGAGCGGAGGGGTGGCCCGCGCTGGATCCTCCGCCTTCCGCGTGGATCACGCGTCGAGCGCGTCCCAGAAGGTGCGCAGATCGTCCGAGAGCGGCGCCTCGATGCGCACGCGTTCGCCTGTCATCGGGTGCGTGAGCTCCAGGAGCCCGGCGTGGAGGGCGTGACGGTCGAGCTCGAGCGCGCGGCGGTCGTCGTCGGTGAGCTCGCCGTCGGCGCCGCGCGCGAACATGCCCTCGTCCGGGCCGTAGAGCTTGTCGCCGACGAGCGGGAGGCCGCTCGCCGCGAGGTGGACCCGGATCTGGTGCTGCCGGCCGGTCTCGAGCGTGCAGCGGACGAGCGTGTAGCGCCGGCCGGTGAGGGGATCGGCGCGGCGGCCCAGCACCTCGCACGCGGTGGCCGACGCGAGGCCGCGGCCCGGCGGCGCGACCCGCATCTTGACCTTGTAGCGGCTCGCGTCGTCGAGCTCGAGCGGCAGCTCGACCCGGAACGTATCGTGCTCGGGCCAGCCCCAGGCGATCGCGGCGTAGCGCTTGACGACGCCGGTGCGCTCCTCGAACTGCGCCTTCACGGTCCGGTCGGCCTCGGGCGTGCGGCAGAGCAGCAGCACGCCGCTCGTCTCCCGGTCGAGCCGGTGGGCCAGGAACAGCCGCTCGTCGGGGCGCGCGGCCTCCATCATCTTGATCACGGTGCTCTTGTGGTACCGCGCCGTGGGGTGCACCGGCAGGCCCGCCGGCTTGTTGATGGCGAGCAGCGCGTCGTCCTCGTGGAGGACCGGGATCGGGGTGTCGGGCGCCTGCTCGTCCCACGGCTCGCGCCAGAGGAGGATGCACTGCTCCGGCCGGACGCGATCGCTGCCGCGCAGGCGCCGCGCCTCGGGCGAGTAGGCGCCGCGGGCGACGATCTCGGCGGCGCGCGTGCGGCTCGTCCGCTTGAGCTGGGTCTGGACGAACCGGTCGAGCCGCATGCCTGCCGACTCAGGCGGCACGCGCAGCACGGTGACGACCGACCCCTCCGGCACCTCCGCGGGGCGCACCACCGGCGTGCCGCGGCCGAAGGGGCCGCTCGTGCCGGCGAGCTCTCGCGCGCTGATCCTGGTCATGGGCCGAGCCGGCCTTGGCCTTTAGCAAAAGCGCCGGCCCGCGGCGCGGAAAAGGGGCGGCGCGCGCCGGCGCGCTGCTCCCTGGGTTCACTGGGGGACGAGGATCTCGCAGGGGAAGTCGAACGAGATCTCCTGCGCGCCCTTGAGCTGCTCGCAGGCGTCGCCGACGAGGGTGAGCTGGGTGGCGCTCTCCATCGTCCAGCCGTTCTGCGCGTCGTAGGGCACGGGCGCGCCGTCGAGGAGCACCTGGCCGAGCGACGCGTTGCGGAGGTCGACCTCGATCGAGCCCTGGAGGTCGAAGGTGCAGCTCTTGACGCCGGCGATGGCCGCGTCGAGCTCGTCCTCCAGGGAGGACGCGTCGGTGGGGTCCGGCGTGTAGTAGGTGGCGGTGCCGCCGGCGTCGGCGTAAGTGCCCGCGCCGGCGAAGCAATCCTCGTTCGTGCCGCTCCGGGGCCGCTGGACGGGCTGGCCTGCGCCCGCGTTCGCCACGTCCTGCAGGTGCTGCGCGAGCGCGCCCGACCCGAGGCCGAAGACGAACGTGCCGATGCCCTGCTCGTAGGCGTCCTGCACCGCGCCGACGACGTCGTCGCGCGCGCACACGGCCAGCACGTCGTCGCAGCGATCGGGCTCGCCGTCGGTGACGAACAGGATGTACCTGGGGCCGGGCTCCGGGAACGCGAGGAGCTCCGGGACGACCGTCTCGTTGAACGTCATGGCGGTGGGCGTCTCGAGCTTGCCGGGCGGCACCGTGGAGGCCTCTTCGTAGGCGGCCGAGATGGCGGCGTGGTGGTTGAGGGCGATGCCGTCGGCCCTCGCGAGCAGCGGGCACTGCATGTTCTCGATCCCGGTGAACGTCACGAAGCCGAAGCGCACCCTGTCCTGCAGCCTGTCGACGACGTTGAGCACGGCGGTCTTGAGCGGATCCCAGAAGCCGCTGCCGTACATGCTGCCCGAGCGATCGACGACGATCATCACGGTCGGCGTCTGCGGCTCGAACGTGATGTCGAGCTGCTGGCAGGCGCCGCCGCCGCCGCCGTCCGTGCCGCTCGAGCCGTGCGAGCCGGCGAAGTCGAGCCCCGCGCCGCCTTCGCCGAAGCCCGAACCGGTGCCGGGGTCGGCGCCGCCGCTGCCGCCGCTGCCGCCGCTGCCGCCATTGCCGCCGATGCCGCCGGAGCCCTGGGACGAACCGCCGCCGTCGTTCGTGGCGCTGCAGCTCACGGCGACGCCGGTGGCGAGGAGGGCGAGGACCAAGGAAAGCCTGGGAAAGGTAAGCGTACTGCTCATGGAGAAACGATACACAGGGCAGGACGGCCCGTCTCCGCCATGTAGGGCCCTGGAATCCGCCATGTAGGGCCCTGGAAGGGGGTGTGGCGCGGATGGAAAGTTGCTCCAAAACGGCGCGCGCGGCGCTGCCTCTGCGGCGACACCCGGGCGCTGGCCAGCGTTCAGCGCAGCTGTGGGTTCGGAAGCCGCGCTGTACGCACCCCGGTTCGTGCTACACACGGCGCCCGCATGGACATCCTCTTCGCTGCGTCCGAGATCGCGCCCATCGTCAAGGTCGGCGGCCTGGCCGACGTCGTTTCGTCGCTCTCGAAGGCGCTCCGGCTGCTCGGGCACAAGGTGACGATCGCGCTGCCGCGCTACCAGGCGCTCGACTCGAGCGGGCTGATGATGGCGCGCCGCCTCACCCCGATGCCGCTCGAGGTCGACGCGAAGGTGTCGCCGGGCGGGCCGATCCAGGTGACGCTCTTCGACGGGCGGCTCAGCACGGGCGTGGAGCTCGTCGTCCTCGACGTACCAGGCTTCCACGATCGGCCCGGCATCTACGGCGAGGAGGGGCGCGACTACGAGGACAACGCGCGCCGGTTCTCCCTGTTCTCCCGCGCCGTCGTGGAGCTCGTCCGCCAGCGCGCCCGGTCGGGCGCGCCGTTCGATATCGTCCACGCCCACGACTGGCCCACCGCCATGGTGCCGTACCTGCTCCGCCACCAGCAGTCTGCGCCTGGCCGGACCGTGCTGACCCTCCACAACGCCGCGCACCAGGGCCTCTTCCCGAAGGACGCGCTCCCGTACCTCGGCCTCGACGACGACCACTTCCGGCCCGAGCGGCTCGAGTTCTACGGCCAGCTCAATTTCCTCAAGGGCGGCATCCTGGCCGCGGACGCGCTCACCACCGTCTCGACCACCTACGCGAACGAGATCCTCACGCCGAAGCAAGGCGAGCGCCTCGACGGCGTGCTCCGCACCCGGGCGAACCAGCTGTCCGGCATCGTCAACGGCATCGACTACGCCGTCTGGAACCCGATGACCGATCCGGCCATCATCGCCCGCTACGACGCGGAGGACGTGAGCAACAAGGGCCGCTGCAAGAGCGCGCTCCTCCAGGAGCTCGGGCTCGAGATCCGGCCGGATCGCCCGCTCCTCGTGTCCATCGGCAGGGTGGTCGCGCAGAAGGGCAGCGACCTGCTCGCGAACGCCATGCCGAAGATCCTGAAGGGCGACGTCAGCGTCGTCGTGGCCGGCGAGGGCGACGCCGAGCTCATGGAGAAGCTCTCCGCCGCCGCGGCCAAGGCGCCCGAGCGGGCGAAGTTCCTCGGCGGGGTGAGCGAGGCCGTCGTGCACCGGCTCATGGCCGCGGCCGACCTCGTGGTCGTGCCGTCGCGCTTCGAGCCGTGCGGCCTCGTGCAGCTGTACGCGCAACGCTACGGCGCTGCCCCGGTGGCGTGCAGGACCGGAGGCCTCGTCGACACGATCGTCGACATCGACGCCGCCCTGGAGACCGGCACGGGGTTCCTGTTCGACAAGCCGACGGCCACGTCGCTGCTCGGCGGCGTGCAGCGCGCCCTCGCGGCCCTCACGTCGCCCCGCTGGCCCGCGGTCCAGCGCCGCATCATGCGCCTCGACCTCGGCTGGGATCGTCCCGCGCGCCGCTACGTCCAGGTCTACCGCCAGGCCCTCGCCAGCTGAGCGCCGCGCCGTCGCCGAGCCCCGCGCGCGCGGTCGCGAGGCGCTGCGCGCGGAACGGAAACGGCTCGGGACACCGCCTGAAGGTGCGGCCCGACCGAGATCAGGCGCCCTCCGCGCGACAACGTGTCGCATTGGCGCGGGGCAGGAGCCTCGCCTATAGGAGCGGCCGTGCTGGCCAGAGCCGTCGCCGCTGTGGTGCTCCTGCTGTCGGTCGCGGTGCACCCGAGGGCCGCGCGCGCGTCGGCCTGCTGCGGTGCGGGCCACGGCATGGCCCAGTGGCTCGCTCCCTCGGAGCGCGCCGCGGCGAGCTTCTCCGTCCGGCTCTCCGAGCAGCTCGGGGCGTGGGCGGTGGACGGAGGCTTCGACGCGTCCGGCGAGGGCGTCTACCACCGCGAGCTGAGGGCCGAGGCCGGGTGGCTGGTGCGGGCCGGGGATCACCTTCAGCTCGCCGTCTCCGTTCCGATGATGGTCACCTGGAGCGGGGTGGGGCTCGGCGCCACGTCGTCCGGCGGCGGGCAGGGTGACCTGGGCGCGGCAGCCAGGATCGACCTTATCGACGGCGCGGCGTCGCCGTGGATCCCGTCCGCCGCGTTCACGCTCGGCGTGACGCTCCCGACCGGGCGCGGCCCGAGCACCGCGACGGCGCCGTTCGACGCCGGCGTGAGCGGCGCGAGCGGCGCCCGCGCGATGGGCGTCGACGGCGTCGACATCACCGGCGCCGACACGACCGGCCTCGGGGTGGCCGAGATCCGGCCGGGGATGGTCTTCGAGAAGTCGTGGGGCTCGTTCCACGCGCTGCTCTCCGCCTCGACCAGCGTCCGCACCAGCTACCGTCTCCCCGACGGCGACGCGGCGCGGTCCGCGCCCCGCCTGCAGATCCTCGCCGCGGCGGGGCCCTCGTGGCCCTCCGGCGCCTCGCTCACCGTGGGCGCGCTCCACGAGCGCGAGGGCGAGCCGCGCGAGGATGAGCCTGGCCCGGGCCCGCGCGATCCCATGGGAAAGGAGCGCGTGCGGACGGCGCTGCTCGCCGTGCTGGCCCACGACGTCGGCGCGCGCTGGACCGCCGTCGGCAACCTCCAGGTGGACGTGCCGATCTCCGGGATCGGCCGCAACGAGGGCGCGTTCGCCGCCCTGTCCGCAGGCCTCCGCTACGTGTGGGGAAGACGTGATTGAACCTCGTGAACAGCCTTCGCCGAAGTCACCTCCCAGGCGCCGCTGGGCGCGCGCCCGCGCCGCCTTCATCGCGGCGCTCGCCGTCCTCTCGCCGGTGGGCTGCGGATCCCAGGACGTGGCGCCGGACGACGGCCACCGGCTGGACGTCGGTGCGAACGGGCGCATCGAGTTCGCGGTGGAGTCGACCGCGCCGATCAAGCGAGGCTTCAACACCTTCCACGTGCGGCTCACCTGGACCGACTCGCGGGACCCGGCGCAGCGGATGAAGCTCCGCTGCTACGCCAGCATGACGAGCATGGGGCACGGGTCCGTGCACGAGGGCACGGAGATCGAGCCCGGCCTGTACGAGGTCGCCGACGTGCCCTTCGGGATGGGGGGGCTCTGGGACGTGCAATGCCGGGCCCTGACCTCGTCGCTCATCGACGAGGCGGCATTCGAGTTCGACGTCCACTAGGCTCACCCCTCGTGCGAGTCCCTACAGAACGCTCCGTGCGAGCCCTCCCAGCGCTGACGCGTCACTCCCGCAGCGGGCCAGGCGCGCGGCGGCGTGGCCCCCTCTCGTCCTGCGCGGCGCCGCTGCTCTCGGTCGCGGCGCTGCTCTCGGTCGCGGCGCTCGCCGCGCCAGCCTCGGCCAACGGCCGCTTCCCGGCCGCAGGCTTGATCGCGTCGCACCCGAGCGACCCGTCGCGCCTCATGGTCCGCGCGACCTACGGCCTGCTCGCCACGCACGACGACGGCGAGCGCTGGCGCTGGATCTGCGAGCCGGTCGTCGGCTTCGGCGGGAACGAGGATCCGATGCTCGCCTTCCTCGCCGACGGGACGATCATCGCCGGGGTCTTCGACGGCCTCAGCGCGTCGAAGAACGGCGGCTGCGACTGGTCGTTCGCTCAGGGCGATCTGATGAACCGCTACGTCATCGACCTCTCGGCCGATCGTGAGGACCCTTCCCGTGCCGTGCTCGTCGTCAGCATGGGGCTCGGGGCGGGCCAGTTCCTGACCCAGCTCTGGGAGACGAGCGACAACGCGGACAGCTGGACGAAGGCCAGCGTCGATCTGCCCGGGGACTTCCTCGCCCACACGGTCGACGCTGCGCCCTCCGACCGCGCGCGCGTCTACGTGAGCGGCCGCTACGGCGCGCCCGACTACGCCGGGGCCCTCCAGCGCACCGACGATCGCGGCGCGACCTGGGAGCGGCTCGACATCCCGGGGAGCGACGACATGCGCCTGCCGTTCCTGGGCGCGATCGATCCCGTCGACCCCGACATCGTCTACGTGCGGCTCGACGGCGATCCGACCGACGCGCTGCTCGTCTCGAAGGACGGAGGGCGCAGCTTCACCACCGCCTTCGAGAGCGCCGGCGACCTCCTCGGGTTCGCGCTCTCGCCGGACGGCGCGACCGTGATCGTGGGCGGGCCCCAGGACGGAATCTGGCGCGCGCCGGCCGCGTCGCTCGAGTTCGAGAAGATCTCGGACGTCGGCGCGCGGTGCTTGACCTGGACCGCCGCGGCGCTCTTCGCCTGCGGCGACGAGTTCGCCGACGGCTTCACGGTGGGCCGATCGATCGACGACGGCGAGAGCTTCTCCGCGCTGTTGCACCTCGACGGGCTCTGCGGGCCGATCGAGTGCGCGCCGGAGAGCGGGGCGACCTCGACCTGCGCTCCGCTGTGGGGTGCGACGGCGCTCACCATCGGCTCGCAGCAGTGCGACGGCGGCGCCGCAGCGGCCGGCAGCGGCGGCGGGGGATCCGAGCCGCCACAAGAGGAGGCCTCGGACGGGTGCGGGTGCAAGATCGGCGCGGCAGGCGCGGCGCGGGGCGAGGACGCCGCGCCGTCCGCCGGCGGCGCGGTCTGGCTCGCGCTCGCGGCGGGCCTCGCGAGCGCGCGGCGCCGCCGGCGCGCACGCTAGCGCGGCGACACGCGCGAGCGCGCCGGCGGCAGGGAGCACGGGCGCCACGGCACACGAGCGAGCGCGACGGCGCAGGCGCGCAGACGAGCGCAACATAACCGCTTATGGAAGAGCGCTCGCGTGGCGCAGGCAGAAGGGTACGGACGGAGAGGGCGGACCGACTCGGCGCCGTCCGCGGGAGAGCCGGACGGGCGAGCCGCCGCCGGTTCGTTTCTGGATCTACGTCCTCGTGGGCTGGCGTAGACTGAGGGCGCCGCGGCTCCGGCCAGCGCGTGAATGGCCCCTAGAGACCTTCCCAGATCGCCGCTCGCCGTCTTCCTGCGCGCCCACAGCGCGGAGATCCTGGAGGCTTGGGAGCGCGCCGAGCGTCGCCGCGCGCCGGGCGAGCAGTCCCCCGGCTACATCGCGCTGCGCGAGGAGCTGCCCTCCATCTTCGCGCGCCTCGCCGAGCGCCTCGAGGCGGCCGTGTCGGCCGCGGCTGCGCCGCCGGGCGACCAGGAGCAGGACGCGTGGAGCGGCGTCGAGTCCGTGTCGGTCGAGTTCCCCGAGCCGCTGCTCGGCTTCCGCGTGCTCGACAAGCTCCGCGACGGGTTCGAGCTGGAGGACGTGGCCGCCCAGTACTCGGTGCTGCGCCGCTGCGTGCTCCGGATGCTCGAGCGGACAGGCACGCAGCCGTCGTGGGTCGAGATGACGATCCTGCACGAGGTGCTCGATCAGGTGATCATCGATCCGGCGACGCGGAGCGCCGCGCTGCGCGAGCGCGCGCTCGGCGCGCTCGATCGCGTGTCGGCCGAGGGCATGGGCAACGTCCACATCGATCGGCTGCTGCGGCGGCTCGTCGAGGTGCTCGTCGAGTCGGCGCGGTCGGTCGACTGGGCGGTGATGCTGCTGCTCGAGGGCGAGGTGCTGCGGATCCGCGCCGGCATCGGCGTCGATGAGGCGCTGTGGGGCCTGCGCGCCTACAGGCTGGCGGAGGGCTTCGTGGGGCGCGTGGTCCGCGAGCGGCGCCCGGTGGCGCTGCGCTCGGCGGCGCCGGATCCGCTGGCCACCGACGCCGGGGGCGGCGCGGCGGGGCCCGAGTCGGGGGCGCAGAGCGAGCGCCCGAGCGACGCGCTCCACGCGCTCTACGGCGTGCCGATGCTCTCGGAGGGCCGCCTCGTCGGCGTCACGGTCGTGAGCTCCCGCCGCGTGCCGGAGTTCTCCGAGGGAGACCGGCTGCTCTTCAAGAAGGCGGCCGAGCGCGCGGCCGCGCTCGCGACCCAGGCCCAGCTGCGCGAGCAGCTCGCCGCGGAGCGCGGCCGGTTCGAGGCGACGATCCAGCGGCTCCCGGTCGGCGTGGTCGTCGCGGAGGGGACGTCGGGCGCCGTCGCGCTCAACAACCGGCGGTTCGCGGAGATCGTCCGCGGCCCCGAGGAGACCCCGAGCAACGCGCCGCTGCGGACGCTGCTCAGCGAGACCGACGACGACCAGCGCGCGCGCTGGCTGCTCCACCGGGCGCTGCACGGCGGCGAGACGGTCTCCCGCGACGAGATGGAGTTCGTCCGCGCGGACGGAGAGCGCCGCCTCGGGAGCTTCAGCGTGGCCCCCGTGCGCGACGCCGACGGGCGCATCACCGCGGCCGTGATGACGGTCGAGGACGTGACCGAGCTCAGGAAAGCCGAGCGCGCGCGGCAGATCCTGATCGACGCGAGCGCGCTGATGGCGGAGTCGCTCGATCACGACGGGACGATCGAGCAGGTGGTGCGCCTCGGCGGCGAGCGCTTCGCGGACCTCTGCGCGCTCGATCTCGACGACGGCGGCGCCCCGCGGCTCGTCGCGTCGGCGCGCCTGCCCGAGGCGCGGGCGCTCCTGCCGAGGCTGCTCAAGCACCCGCCGCTGCTGCTCGGCGACGCCGCCTCGCTGGCCGAGGCGACGGCCCGCAGGGAGGCCACGCTGATCCCGCTGGTCACCGATCCGTGGCTGCAGCGGATCGCCCGCGGGCCGGAGCACCTCTCGGCGCTGCGAGAGCTCGGCGCCCGCTCGGCGATCCTCGTGCCGCTCGCGGCGCGCGGCCGCAAGCTCGGCCTGCTGAGCCTCTGGACCGTCGAGCGCGAGCTCCGGCAAGACGACACGGGCGTGGCCGCGGAGCTCGGGCGCTTCGCGTCGCTGGCCATCGAGAGCGCGCGGCTGCACGGCGAGGCGGCGCGAGCGAGGTGACGCCGCTCGTGCGCCTCGGGATGTGACGCGCGTGCCCCGGGCGTGCCCGGAAGGCCACGCCCGCCGCCGGCGTCGGGCTGTCCCTGCCCGCCCTCGTGGTCCATGGCGGGGCGAGCTCGGCGGTTCGCCGGAGCGAGCCCGGCGGGTTCGTCCGAGGCGACGCAGCGATGCGCGGGCGAGCGCGCGGCGGCTTGCGTCGCGGGGGTGGATGAGGCGAAGCTCCCGCCCTCGCACACGACCGTATGACCACCACCAACCAAGAACGTCCCCTCGCTGTGCTCGTCGGGGTGCAGCTCCCCGGCGTCGACGATGTAGAGCACGCCGCCGATCTGGCCGAGCTCGGCCGCCTCGTGCACACGCTCGGCTTCAACGTGATCGCGACCGTGTCGCAGCGGCGAAGCGCGCTCGCGGCGGCCGCGGTGCTCGGGGAGGGCAAGCTCAGGGAGCTCGCGGAGCTCACGGGCGGCAGCGGCGTCGTGCCCTCGGGCGCGCCGGAGCGAAAGAACAAGGCGCGCGCGCGCCGGGCCGCAGAGAGCGGTGAAAGCGGTGAGGACGACGTCGAGCTCGGCGAAGACGACGGCGACGACGCGGGCGACGACGACGGCGTGGAGCCGCGCGCGGGCGGCGCCGGGCAGGCGGCGCGCCTGGCGACGGTCGTGGCGGTCGACCACGACATCTCGCCGAGCCAGGCGCGCAACCTGGAGCGGGCGACGGGCGCGCAGGTGCTCGACCGGGCGGGCGTGATCATCGAGATCTTCCACCGCCACGCGCGGAGCCGGGAGGCGAAGCTCGAGGTCGAGATCGCGCGGCTCAACTACGTCGCGCCGCGGCTCCGGGAGACGGGCGGCGGCGGGGATCGGCAGCGCGGCGGGATCGGCGGCAAGGGCGCCGGCGAGAGCGCGCTCGAGCTCGATCGGCGCAAGATCCGCGATCGCATCGCGGAGCTGAAGGAGGAGCTCGTCGCGGTCCAGCGCGAGCAGTCGACGCGCCGCGCGCTCCGGCAAGGGCAGCGCCGCGTCGCGCTGGTCGGCTACACGAACGCGGGGAAGTCGTCGCTGATGCGGGCGCTGACGGGCAGCGAGGTGCTCGTCGCCGACAAGCTCTTCGCGACGCTCGACACGACGGTGCGCGCGCTCCACCCGGAGGTGCGCCCGCGGATCCTCGTCTCGGACACGGTCGGCTTCATCAAGAAGCTGCCGCACGATCTCGTGGCGAGCTTCCGCTCGACGCTGGACGAGGCGCTCGAGGCGTCGCTCCTGCTCTACGTGGCCGACGCGTCGGATCCGACGTTCCGCGATCAGCTCGCGGTGACGCGCGGCGTGCTCTCCGAGATCGGCGCGAGCGAGGTGCCGAGCCGGCTCCTGCTGAACAAGGTGGACCGGCTCTCCGAGGAGGAGCGGGAGGCGCTGCGCCTCGAGTTCCCCGAGGCGACGCAGCTGTCGGCGAAGATCCCGGACGACGTGGCGGCGCTGCGGGAGGCGATCATCGCCTTCTTCGAGCAGTCGATGGTGGAGGCCGAGCTGCTCTTGCCGTACGCGAAGCAGGGCCTCATCGGGGAGATCTACGAGAACGCGCGCGTGCTCTCGGAGGAGTACGACGACGTCGGCGGCCGGCTCTCGGTGCGGGCGCACGCGGCGGCGCTCGATCGGCTGCGCAGCCTGCTCGCGCGCTGAGGGGCGGGCGGCGCGGGCGCGCGCGGCCTCGGCGCGGGCGAGCGGGGTCAGCCCGGGCGGGAGGCTCGGGCGCGCGCTGCGTCGGCGTGCGCGGCGATGGCGCGCGCCTCGTCGGCCTGCAGGCGCCGCCGTCGCCTGCGGCGGCGCAGGAGGATGCCGATCGCGAACGCCAGGAGGTGGAGCCCAGCAATCACCGCGACGAGGATCCACCGCTGCACGCGCCGAGCGTAGCACCGGAGCGCCGGAGCGCGGGCGTCCGGGGCGCGTGGTACGCTCCGCTGTCCGCTGTCGCTCCGCGCCATGAGCTCCTCCACCGACGCCGCGCTCGAAGCGATCGTCCAACGCGGGCTGGAGGCTTACCGCGCGGGGCGGTTCTTCGAGGCGCACGAGCTGTGGGAGTCCGGGTGGCGAGACGAGCGGGACCCCGTGAGGAAGACGTTTCTCCAGGGGCTCATCCTCGTCGCCGCGGCCCTGCACAAGCTCACGAGGATGCAGAGCCCACCGGGGGCGTTGCGCCTGCTCGACAAGGCGCGCGCTCGGCTCGCGGGCACGCCGGATGGCATGGGCGGGCTGGCGATCCCGCTGCTCGTCGACGACATCACCCGCGCAGCCGCCGCGATCGAACAGCTCATGCGCGGAGAGAGAACCGAGATCGACGCCTCGCTTCTGCCCAGGATGGAGATCGCGGGCGATGTCGCGCCGCCCCCGCCGTCCGGGGCGCGTTCGCGGCCCTGAGCGTCTGACCCGAACGGGCTCCGCAGTCGATATTGCGCTCGTCGCGTGCGACATGGGACGCGGGCGTGACATCGTTTGCCTGAGTGGTGGTCGCGCATGGGAAGCGCCCGTGTGGGGGGATATCGTGGCAGACGGGTACTGTGGAATCGGAGCGGAGGGGACGGCGAGCGCCGAGCCTCGGGCCAAGCTGCAAACCGAAAGGAGCCGCGTGACACGGCGCAAGCAGATCCTGATCGTGGACGACGACCAGGAGATCCGGGAAATGCTCGAGATCACGCTGGAGGAGGAGGGCTATGACGTCCTCTCGGCGAGCGACGGCGAGGCCGCGCTCGCGCTGCTGGAGCGCAACCGGCCGAATCTCATCCTGCTCGACATGCGCATGCCGGTGATGGACGGTTGGGGGTTCGCCCGCGCGTACGCGTCGTGTCCTGGTCCGCGCGCGCCCATCCTCGTGATGACGGCGGCGGTGGACGCCGGCACCTGGGCCCGCGAGGTGGGCGCGTGCGCGTCGGTCGCAAAGCCGTTCGATCTGAACCGCTTGCTCGATTCGATCGCGGCGCACACGGGGTGCCCGTCCGGCCCGAGCCCGGCCTCCGCCTGACGAGGTTCACGCCGGGCGCGAGCCCCGCGCGCCGTCTGAGCGGGGCTTTGCCGGGCGCGAGCCCGGCGCGCTGCCTGAACGAGTTATCTGAGCGGGGTCCTGCCGGGAGCGAGCCCGACCGAGGCCGCGGCGGTCTGCCGAGGGGCTCGGCGGTGGATCAGCCGCCCGTGGCGCGGCGCATCGCGCAGAGGAGGTCGCCGCGGCACGGGTCGGTGGGAGCGCGGCGGTCGGTCGTGTTCGGCGCCGCAGGGCCCGGCTTGGCGCGTGTCGGCGCGGCTGCGCCCGGGGCCCGTACGCGGTTCTCGGGTGCGCGCGGCGAGGCGGCGACGCCGTCGGGCGCGTCGCCAGAGCTGTCGCGCTCGGCAGGAGGCGCGACCAGCGCGCGCTCGGCGGGCGCCTCGACGCGCGGGAGCCGCGCCTCGACGCGCGGGAGCCGCGCCTCGACGCGCGGGAGCCGCGCCTCGACCGCGCGGGCCGCGGTGGCGAGGCCGGCCGCCGCGCGAGGGCCGGTGGCGGCGGCATCCGGGGCAGAGATGCCCGCCGTGAGGGCCGCGATCGCGGTGGCGCCGGCGAGCAGGACGGCGATCGAGCGGGCGCGCCACGCGCGCGCCGGCACGTCGAGCGCCGGCGCCTCAGGCACGGGTGCGGACGCGGGCGGCTCGCCGAACGGGAAGATCGGCAAGAGGTCGAGGACCTGGGGGCGGGCGCCCTCCTCGCCGGCCTTCAGCGCGGTGAGGTCGATCTGCCCCGAGGACGCGTCGCGCTCCTCGCTCGCGGCGCGCGCCGCGGGCGGCGTCGTGACGGCGGCATCCTCCGCGATCGCCGGCGTATCCAGCGAGGGCGCGTCCAGCGAGGGCGCGTCCACCGAGAACGAGACCGAGGTGTCTTCTCCGGGGCTGGCGGCGGCGGCTCGCGGTTCGTTCGTCCACTCCTCGTGCTGCGTGTACTTCATGGTTGCTCCCGCTTCAGCCGTATCGGTCGAGCGCTGGAGTCGCGCGCCAGCGCCGGCCGGTCGGCGTGTCCTTTCGAGATTTGGACATGCACACGCGCGCGTGCTTGGGCCCGCCGTGCGCCCAGGCCCACGCTGATCGGCGGCGGTCGCTCAGCGTTGCGAGCGATTCCGCCCCGCGCGCGCGCCGGCGTTCGCCGCGTGCCTCGCGTCCGTCGCGCTCGCCGTGTTCGCCGCGACGCACGCGCCTGCTACCGAGGTCGGGGAGCACCTGAAGCGCGCCCGTCGGCGGCGTTCACGATCTTGCGAGCGGGCTCGTGACGCCCATACTTCGACCGCTCGGATCGCCGAGGGCGTGCAGCCGGCGGGCCTCATGACCGCGTGCGCTCGGGGAAGTTGGTTGCGATCGGGGCGTTCCTCGTCGAACAGAAGTTCCCACGCAAACGCGAATCGGATACTTGAGGTGAGATGAAACCTACACGGCTCTTCACGGTTCTGGGGGCGCTGATGTTCCCCCTTGCAGTGGCTCTGGTCACCAGCGGGTGCCCCAAGAAGGAAGAGGACGACGTGCCGCCGGTGCCCTCGGCTCCGCCCGTCGTGCCGACGCCGGCCCCGACGCCGACCCCCACGACGCAGATCGTGCCCGAAGAGGACGCCGGGGCGGATGCGGCGGACGCCGACACGGCGGACGCGGACGCCGGAAAGAAGGTGGTCGGCACGGGCGATTCCAGCGGGATCCGCAAGTGCTGCGCGGCGCTGCGCCAGAACGCGAAGTCGGCCCCGCCCGAGCAGCAGGGCGGCTACCTCGCGGCCGCCTCGGCGTGCGACGGCCTGGCGAACTCGCCGCAGGGGCGGCAAGCGCTCTCGACCCTGCGCGGCCTCCTGGTCGGCGCGCAGATGCCGGCGTCCTGCCAGTAACGGGGTAACGGGGCGGACCGGAGGGCCGGCAGCGCTCGGGTGAGCGGCCCTCCCGCCCAGCTTGCCGGATGCACCTGGCGAGCTGGGCCGGTCGTCTGTCCTGAGGGGGCCGGGGCAGCCGGAGCCGTCAGCCGTGCACGGAGCCGTCAGCCGTGCACGGAGCCGTCAGCCGTGCACGGAGCCGTCAGCCGTGCACGGAGCCGTCAGCCGTGCACGGAGCCGTCAGCCGTGCACGGAGCCGTCAGCCGTGCACGGAGCCGTCAGCCGTGCACATAGACGAGCGTACCGCCGCCCTCGATGTTCATCGCTCCGTGCCACTCGGGCGGGACGGCGGGCTCGGTCCACTCGAAGAGCCAGGCCGCGTCGGCAGGGGCCAGGTTGATGCAGCCGTGGCTGCGCGCCTTGCCGAACTCGTCGTGCCAGTACGCGCCATGCAGCGCGTAACCCCCGTGGAAGTACTGGGTGTACGGCACGTCACGCAGGTCGAACGCCGCCTCGGACGCCTCGTCATCGCCGTCCATCGTGGTCGAGACGTGCTTCGCGTGGATGTAGAACGAGCCACGGACGGTGGCGTCGGTCTCCTCGGGATCGGCCATGCCGCTGCGACCGCTGGAGATGAGCGCCGCGAACACGGGGCGCGTGCCCTCGTAAGCGACGAGCATCTGGCGGCGGATCGAGATGTCGATCCACTTCTTGCCGTCGCGCGCGAACCCCTGAGGGTCCTTGCGCAGCTCGGCGATGACGAGGTGGTCGGCGGCGAGCCATGAGCCCTCGGTGGTCTCGAGCAACCCCTTGACGCCGCCACGCGTGCGGCCGGTGAGCACCCAGCCCGAGCGGTGCGGCGCGAGGCCCGCGTCGACGAGCGCGCGGCCCGACGCGGACGGGCGCTGCCGCGTGGTGCCGTGGACGCGGACGAAGGCAGGGGCGCCCTTCAAGGCGGGATCGGGGCGGGGATCGGTGCCGGGCGGCGGGGGAGGCAGCTCGTCGGCAGGCAGCTCGGCGACGGAGAAGCTCGCGGTGTCGGCCGGTGGAGCGGCGGCGGGCGTCGGGGCGGCCGAGGACGTGGGGGATGCCGACGACGCCGCGACGGCCGCCGATGCCGTGTCGGAGGCGCTCGCGGGGACCTCGGCGCCCTCGGCGTCGAGATCCTTGATGATCACGCCGCGCATCGCGCTGAGGCGCGCGGGGCGGGTACGATCGAGCGGGATGAGATCGAGCTCGGTCGTGAGGCCGAAGCGGCGGTTGGTCCACTCGAAGGTCGTGATCAGGCCGAAGGCGGAGCTCTCCTTGGTGCGGCCCGTATGCACCGAGTAGTGGAGCTTCTCCTCGGCGCCGTACGGCTTGGGGAGATCCCGGCCGGCGAGGAGGAACTCCGGCACGGGATCGAGCGGCAACGACGAGGGCGCGACAGCGGCGCGGGCGAGGTGGACGCCGAGCGTGGACCCCTCGACGCGGCGCTGATCCTCGACGGTCGGGAGCCGGAAGTAGAGGTGCGGCGGGGGCGAGCCCGACATGACGTAGTAGTAAGGCACCGGCGCACCACGGCGCGGGCCGCGCACGGCGGCGGCGACCACCTGGTGCTCGAGCGCGAGCGAGGCGCCCTTGCCCACGCAGACGTAACCGCGCGGCGCGATCCGGTACCAGCCGCCGGCACATCCATCGGTGCCCGCAGGGAGCTCGGCCCGATCGACGACCGCGCCGGCGCGCAGGTAACCGAGCTTCGTCGAGCGCTCGTCGGGAGCGACATAGATCCAGGTGCGCATCGCGATGCTGGCGATCTTCGCGCCCCGGCCCGGGAGCGTGGACTCCTTCGAGGAGGGTGATGCGGCGGCCGACGACGCGAGCGACGCAGGGGACACGGCGTCCGGCGCGGTGGATCCAGGAGAGGGGGCCAGCGCTTCGGGCGAGGGGAGACCCGGGGCCGCGAGGGCGGCACCGGTGGCGGACGGGGCGGGCGCGCGAGCAGCGCCGGAGCGGTGATCGTCGGTGGCCCTGCCGGGCGGATCCTGGGACGGAGCGCAGGCCGTGGCCGAAAGGACGAGCGGGGAGGCGCCGGCGAAGGCGACGGCGAGAGCGCCAGCGCGGAGCAGGGCGCCGGAGAGCGAGCGGTAGGGCGCCGTGGCGCGAGAGCCGACGCGGGGGCGAGCGCGCGTGCGCGGAGAGCGCTGCGGTGCGGGCAGCGACGCGGGGGCGGAGGCTCGAGCGAGAGAAGGCATCGACGCGAAGGCGGAGGCAGGGACACCCAGGCCCGAGGTGCGAAGGCGCGCGGGGCCAGCGAGCCAGCGAGCGACGAGGAGCCGAAGCTGGAGCCGCAAGGGCTGAGCGGGCGAGGTGTATGCTGAACCGAGGCGGAGATGCAATCTCCTGCCGGCGGCTTGGGGACGGGGAGGGAGGGTAGGGAGAGGGAGACGGGAGGGAGAGCCGGAGACGGGACGAGGGGGAAGAAGCGCTAGCGCTTGACCTTCTTCGCGAGCAGGTCACCCAGCGTGCCGAAGTTGCGAGGCGCAGGCTTCGCGCCCTTGTCGTTGCCGCCGCCGGAGCGCTCGCCCTTCGCGTACGACTCGAACTGGCCGCGCTCCTCGTCGACGCGGAGCGCGGAGATCGAGAGGCGGATCTTGCCGGACTCGTCCACGTTGAGGATCTTCGCCTCGACGTCCTGCCCCACCGTGAAGTGCTTCTTCAGGTCGGCGGAGCGAGGCGTCGCCGTCTCGGCCGTCGGGACGAGGCCGCGGCCCGAGCGGCCCGAGGTGCCCGCGATCTGGACGAAGACGCCGTAACGCTCGATGCCCGTCACCTTGCCCTTGACCCGCGCTCCCTCGACGAGCAGCGGCGCGCCGCCCGCGGCAGGCGCGGAGACCGCGAGCGACGTCCCGCCGTCTCCGTCGTCGCTCGCGCGCACGACGACCGGCGTGAGGCGCACCTGGCCGGTGCCCGAGTCGACGCCGGCGACCACGGCCGAGACGCGCGAGCCGACCGCAACGCGGAGCTTGCCGTCGCCGTCGGCGAGCGCGACGCGCTCGAACATGCCCTCCTGCTTGCCGCCAAGATCCGCGAAGACCGCCTCGCGAGCGATCGCGACCACGGTCACCTCGACGGTCTCCCCCGTGTGGTACTGGCGGCGGCGCTGCTTGCCAGCTCCTTCGGACTGCTCGAAGAGCGAAGCGAACGATTCCTTGGAGGCGGCGGAAGGGCGTGACGACGACATGGCGCGACCTCATAGCGCGAGGCGAGGGCGCGAGGAAGGCGGCGGTGAGCGGGAAGCGAGGGGAAAGGCGGGAGGGGTGGCAGGAGCGGGAGGGTGCGTAAGGCGGGGTAGGGGTGGAGCGCCGGGTAGGGGTGGAAGGCGGCGAGAGGGAGCGGAGAGCTGGCAGGCGGCGGGAACGGAAAGGTGGAACCTGCGAGGAGCTTCTGCTAGCTTCGCCGGCCGCTGGATCGGGTCGATAGCTCAGTCGGTAGAGCTGCGGACTTTTAATCCGTAGGTCCAGGGTTCGAGTCCCTGTCGACCCACCACGTAACGACGCGGAATTGCTGAGATTTTCAGCCAGCATGCCCGCCTGTTTCAGGTTTTCTCCACGGACCGTCCTGGCGGAGCCCCGCCTCGGCGACGAGGAGCGCCATCAGGTGCGCGCGCCAGCCGACCTGCCGGACGCTCTTGACGAGCCGTTCGCTTCGTCATCCGCGCGGGGGTGGGCTTGCGGCCAGGTCTTCTTCCTCTGCTCGCGGTGCGACCGCGGCGACCGCTATTGCCGCTCGGGGCGCCGCGACAGGGCGCGCAGCCGCTCTCCTCGTGGAGCTGCTGCGCGGTACGCGAGGAGCTTCAAGGGCCGTGCGGCCGCGCGTCGGCAGGGCCGCTTCCGAGAGCGACGCCGAAGAACAACGCACCCAGGCGGCGGAGAAGTTGGCGCCTTGTCCGACGCTCTCGTCACCACCCGCACGGAGCTCCACGACGGCGCCGACGACGGGCGGTGAGGAGATTCGAGATGGACTCAATCTGGATGGCGATCGCCCCGAGTCCGAGGGCAACGCGCACCATCGCGACGCTGGGAGCGAGCGAGACGCTGCTGCGAGACGCTGCTGAAGGCGTGGCTGCGTCGCGACCCGGCTCACCCGCGGGCGCTCGCGACGCTGCCCGAAGCGGTGGCGCTCTGGCAAGGGGGGCAGGTCCGCGCTGCGCTCGCTGCGGACGATGAGGCGACGGCGTGCGGCTCGTGCCTCTGTCGCCATGCGTTTCCCGACGCCGGCGCAAGCCCGCTGTACACGGTCGACTGGGTGCCCGCCACCGGGCGACGGGGCTGCCGCCCGAGCGACATCGGGGGGATGGGATGGGTGCGGCCCGTCTCTTCTAGCCCGGACGCGCCGGAGGGCGGCGTTGTTCTTTGCCCCCGGAGTGCGGTACATGCCCGAGCGCCCTCGTACAAGTGACGCGGGTTGACGCGCGTCTTCTTGGCCACACGTATGCAGGACCATCCTGGCGGGAGGGCGGCCGTGCTCGATCGCGAACATGTGCCGGTGGGCCATGACGATGCGACTTCCGAGCCGGAAGACACCGTAGCCGCGATCGTTCACCGCACCCAGCCGGTACCAGCACTCGTTGCCCCCGCCGTTGGTACGAGGTCGCTGAACCTCGCGTAGGGGGCGGCGAGCTCGTCCTGCACACTGGCAGGAGATCGCCGGCGTCGTGGCTGGGCTTCTTGTTCTTCACGGCCGTCCCTTGAAGTTCAAGGACCGCCGCGGGCCTGATCGGACGGCGAGAGCCACGACAAGTACCACGCCAGGATGTCCGAAGTAAGAGCCCTTATCCGAAGTAAGTGCCCTTATAGGAGGGAAGCCGTGCTCCTCGGATGCTGGGGGAGATGGCCGATCGACGAGGAGGTGGATCGTCGCCGTGGGGTTCGGAATGTTTCTATTGGGAGCCTATGTTGAGTGTAGTTCTATATGTAGTTCATGTGGGCGAGTGCTCTGTGCCTGATTCACGACCAGCGTCGGACCGAACATGTCCGCGGAGAAGTTGTTCTCCAACGACCGCCGGTGGATCGCCTCCGAAGGCGGTGGCCAGGATGTCCCGCTTCTCCTGAAGAACCCCGGCCAAGATCGAGGAGATATTCTTCCGGTACACGGTGGCCTCCGCGAACGACGCGGAGGACGGCAACGCGTTGATGCCTCGTAACTTCCCGAGGGTTGCGCTTGTTGTTCTTCTGCGGCGAGATGCTCCGCTGATCCGCCGAGCTCGAAGCCTACAACCGCGGAGGTAAAAGAAGATCGGCCCCGCCAGCTTCCTCGTGCGCTGCGCCTGGAACGCGGCGAGCGGCCCTTGACGATCCTCGTCGGCTCGCTCGAGCGACCAAGCGCTGTCATGGTGACGAGCGCCAAGAGCACGACGCCGAAGGTCGGCGTGGGGTGAGGCGTGCTGGGTTGGGTGCGGGGATCCGTGGAAGGCGACACGGTTTCTCCGAAACGGCCGGGATGCGCTTCGGTAAGGATGTCTGGCGGCGGCGCGAGGCCGTTGAACTCACGCTCGAGCAGCTCGCCGAGCGGGCCGAGCTCACGCCGAGCCACGTACGCACCGTCGAAATGAGGGAGCGCGCCCCCTCGTGTCTATCGACGGTGCTGGCGAAGGGCCGGCGCGTGCCCCCGGCAAAGGTCTTCGGCGGCGTGCAGGATTTTCGGGCGCGTCGACCGTTGAAGCCGGGCGGTGATTTCCTCGGATTTCGGCGGCCGCCTACAAGCCGTTGACACCCGGGCTCGGGACCCTCCAACATACGCGCTCCTGACGCCCATCATGTCCGCCCCGCGAAGCCGCCCCCCGCCGCCTTCCGAGCCCGCGCGCGCCTCCGAGGGAGCCACCGTCGTCGATCTGCTGCGCACCCGCGCGGCCCTCGCCCCCGATGCCCCCGCGTACACGTTTCTCCTCGACGGCGAGACCGGCGAGGACACATGCACCTGGGCGGAGCTCGATCGCGCGGCCCGCGTCCTTGGCGCCAGGCTCCAGGCGCTCGGCGCGACGGGACAGCGCGTGATCCTGCTCTGCCCCTCGGGCCTGGATTACGTGCGGGGGTTGTTCGCCTGCTTCTACGCCGGGGCTGTCGCGGTGCCCGCCTGTCCGCCGAGCGGCCGCAACACCCTCCCACGGTTGCTCGCCATTGTATCGGATGCCCGGCCTGCGTTCGCGATCGCGCCCGCGACGCTGCGCGCCCGCGTCGAGCAGCTCTTCCTTGAGACAGGACAGGCCACGCCCTTCTCCTGGATCGCTCCGGAGGAGCGCGGCGATTCACCCGCCTCCTGGCGGGAGCCTCCGAGCGATCCGGATGCGCTGGCCCTGTTGCAGTACACCTCGGGCTCCACCGGAGACCCGCGCGGCGTGCGGTTGACTCACGGGAACCTGATCCACAACCAGCGCATGATCCAGCATGCCTTTGGCACACCGGAGCATCCCGTGGTGTTCGGATGGCTGCCGCTCTATCACGACATGGGCCTCATCGGGAACCTGCTCCACCCGCTGTATCTCGGGGCGCGCTGCGTCTTCATGGATCCCGTGCGCTTCGTCCAGAGGCCCCAGCGCTGGCTCGAGGGCATCGCGCGCTTCCGGGCCACCACGAGCGGCGGGCCCAACTTCGCGTTCGACCTCTCGGTCGAGGCCTTCCCCGCCGGTCCTCCACGCGAGCTCGACCTCTCCGCCTGGAGCGTCGCGTTCAACGGCTCCGAGCCCGTACACGCGGCCACCCTGGCGCGGTTCGCTCGTCACTTCGCCGCCGCGGGCTTCCGCTTCGACGCGTTTCGCCCCTGCTTTGGCCTCGCCGAGGCCACCCTGATCGTCTCCGGTGGCGCCCCCGGCGCCCCTCGTGCCTTCCAGCGGGAGGCGCTGGCCCAGGGCCGGATCATCGAGAGTGCGCCCACGCAGCCCGGTGCGAGGACCCTGATCGCGTCGGGCCGCGCGCTCCCAGGAGAGCAGGTGTGCTTCGTCGATCCACAGACTCGTGCTCTTTCACCGCCGGATGCCGTGGGCGAGATATGGGTCCGCGGCTCCAGCGTGTCCGCGGGGTACTGGAATCGCGAGGACGACACCCGCGAGACCTTTAAGGCCCGGCTCGCGGGCGGATCCGACGATACTTTCCTGCGCACCGGCGATCTCGGGTTCTCCCTCGACGGGGAAATCTTCATCGCGGGCCGGCTCAAGGACTTGATCATTCTCCATGGCAAAAACCTCCACCCCTCCGATATCGAGGAGACGGCGAGCGCATGCCATCCTGCGCTCTGCCGCGGCAGCGCCGCCTTCGACGCCGAGCCGGACGAGGGCGGCGGCCTCGTGATCGTCCAGGAGGCTCGCTCCCACGCTTCCGGCGATCTCCGGGCGGCCGCGTTCGCCATCCGCCGCCGGGTGGCCGAGGTACACGAGATCCCCGTCCGCGCCGTGCTCCTGGTCCGGCCCGGGGCCATCCCGACCACCACCAGCGGCAAGGTGCGGAGGAGGCTCTGTCGCGAGACCTACCTCGCGGGCTCGTTCGACGCCCTCCATGCCTGGCGGGCCTCCGACCCGGAAATGGGGCTCGGCGACTCCCCACCGCGCACCTCGATGGAAGAGCTGTTGTCGGTGATATGGGCCGAGGTGCTCGGGAGGGACAGCGTCGGAGTCCGACAGAGCTTCTTCGACCTCGGGGGTGACTCGGTGCACGCCCTCCGGATCGTCGCGCGCCTCCAGGGCGTCTCTCACGTCCAGCTATCCACCACGGACCTCTTCGAGCATCCGACCATCGCGGAGCTCGCCGCGAAAATCAGTGAACCCGCCGCGGGCGAGGTCGCGCCCACCGCGCCGATCGCGTCCGGCGGCACGGCCCAGAGCGGGCCTCTCGCGTTCGGACAGGAGGCCATGTGGCTCCTCGAACGGATCGCGCCGGGCACCGGGCTATACGTCGTGACGGTGGCTGCGCGCCTGGAAGGTCCCGTCGATGCAAATGTTCTCGATGCCGCCTTGCAGGCCTTGGTGGCGCGCCACGCCGCCCTTCGCGCCGCCTTTCCCGAGCGGGGCGGCCAGGCCGTCCAGGTGATCGCGGAGGAGGCCTATTCTCCGCTGAACACGGTGGATCTCACCGGCCGCGGACCCGACGCTGAGGCTGCGTGCTCGGCGCTTTTCGACGCCGAGGCGCGACGTCCCTTCGACCTGTCGCGAGGCCCTCTCTTCCGGGTCACCCTCGCCGCGCTGTCCGCAGGTATCTACAGGCTCCAGCTCGCCCTCCACCACATCATCTGCGATCACGAGGCGCTGCGCGTTCTGTTGAGAGATCTCTCCGCCCTCTATCGCGCCCTCGCGCGCGGCGAGGCCCCGCATCTCCCCGCTCCTGCGTTCGGTCCCGTCGACTTCGCGCGATGGCAGCGAGAGGTGTGGGCGGGCGCGCGGTCCGTGCGGGCCAGCGCGGCCACGCTCCCCCCTTCGCCGATCTTCCCTGCCGATCGCGCGCGCCCCCGCACGCGAACGTTCGTCGGCGCGAGCCAGTCCGCCGTGCTCCGTCCGTCCGTCTCGAACGCGCTCCGCGCCGCGGCGCGGGCGGCTCGCGCCACACCCGCGATCGCAGGCCTGGCCTCGTTCGCCGTGTTCGTTCATCGCTACACGGGATCGCCGCGGTTCACCATCGCCTGTCCGTTCTCCAATCGCGGCCGCCCCGAGCTTCAGGATCTGGTGGGCGTCCTGGTGAGCACGCTCTCCCTCGCCATCGACGTCACGGGCGATCCCACCTTCTTCGATCTGATCGAGCGCGTCCGCGACGTGGTCCTCGCCGCCCATCGACACTCGCAGGACGCCCCACCGGATCGCGATATACCCTCCCACGACAGCTCCCGCGTGATGTTCAGCTTCCTACGGCACACCGGGGACGAGCTGTCCCTGCCCGCGGTGAGGACCACCCTTTTGCCGCACGTCACGCGCTATTCCATGGCCGATCTGTGCCTGTCGATGATGGAGACGGACGGCGAGATCTGGTGTGATCTGGAGGGCAGCACGGAGCTCTACGACGTGACGACGCTCCGGATCCTGCACGCGAAGTATCTGTTGTCGCTGGCCGGGGTGACGGCCCATCCGGAGCGGCCCCTCTCCGCGTGCGACCTGACGCTGCCCGAGGAGAAGAGCTTCTCCTCGCTGCCCTCGCTGGAGATTCGGCTGTGACGGAGCTGGTCTCTCTCGCCCGGCCCTCCCGCGCGCGCCTTCGCCGCGGCATCCAGCAGTACATGCGGGGCCTGCGCGACGACGCCCGCCGCGCGCGGGCCGCGGAGCTGCGCCCGGACGACTTCGACCGGCTCCTCTTCACCGATCCGCGCAAGGGCCACCTCGACGGGGAGTGCGTGGACCGTCTGGTGCTGTTCCTGCGGGGCACCGGGTGCGCGTGGGTCAGCCAGGGCGGCGGGTGTACCTTCTGCGGATTCTGGGACGCCACGCGCTTCGGCGAGCGGGTGACCGACGAGCAGTATCGAAAGCAGGTGGAGGCCGCCGTCGACGCGGAGGGGGCGCGCATAGCCCGCTATCCCATCGTCTGCCTCTACAACGACGGGAGCTTGATTGACGAGGCCGAGATCGGCAGGGGCGCTGTGACGACGATCGTGCGGCGCATCGCCGAGCTCCCCACCGTCCGGCGCGTCGTCATCGAGGCCAAGGTGTCCGACCTGCGCGAGGATCTGGTGCGCGAGCTGGTCGACGCTGCGGCGCCGAAGCAGATCGAGATCGCGGTGGGCTTTGAGTCCGCCAACGCCGACGTGCGGGATCTGTGCGTGAACAAGAGCTTCAGCCTGCGCCAGTTCGAGCAGAAGTCGGCACTCGTCAAGAGCCTCGGTGCGCAACTCGTCCCGCTGGTCATGGTCAAACCGCCTTTCTTGACCGAGGCGCAGGCCATCGAGGACGTGGTGAGCACGCTGCAGTTCCTGGAGGGCCTCGGTCTGCCGCGGGTGGACCTCGAGATGGCCACCGTCGAGGCGCACACCCTGGTCCAGGATCTCTACCGGCACGGCCTCTACCAGCCTCCGCGGCTCTGGTCGGTGATCGCCGTGGTCGAGCGGAGCCGGACCCTCGGGCTCACTACGCCCGTCTACATCAGCCCTCCCAACTACAGCGTGCCTTCCCTGGCCCACGCCGCCAACTGCCGGGAGTGTACCCCCGCCGTGGTGCGGGCCATCGAGGCCTACAATCACCGCTTCGACGCCTCGTCGTTCGGATCCCTCGGCTGCGCGTGCCGCGCCGACTGGCTCGCGGAGATCGCGACTGTGGCAGCCCTAGGCGATCTCGAGGAGCAGGTGCAGCGCATCTTCGATCACCTCGTCGCGCTCTCCCCCGCCAGAGCCGCCGCGGAGCCGCCGTGAAGATCCCGACCCACCAGATGGAGCCCTGGCTCATCCAGTACCAGGACGTGCCGTACAACCTCGGCGAGAGCGGCGTGCTCGACCAGACCGTGGAGGACATCTTCGCCGCCACGGGTGAAGATCCCCGGAGGCTGCTCCGCACAAGCCTCCGGAACGGCGACACCCGGGGATCACTCGAGCTGCGGCAGCAGGTCGCCGCCACCTACGCGGGGGTCGATCCGGCGTCGGTCCTGGTCACCACCGGGACCAGCGAGGCGCTGTTCATTTACTTCCAGATCCGCCACCGGCCCGGGGCCAACGTGGTGGTGCCGGTGCCCGCCTTCCAGACGCTGTACGAGGTCCCGCGCTACCTCGGCTACGAGGTCCGCACCCTGCCTCTCCGCGCGGACGATCATTTCCGGCCCGACCTCGACGCCCTCGCGCGCCTCGTCGACGATCGGACGCAGACCATCGTGGTCAACAATCCGCACAACCCCACCGGCGTGCGCTACACGCCCCGGGAACTCGACGCCATCCTGCGCCTGGCCGAAGCGCACGGCGCCGAGGTGCTGGTGGATGAGCACTATCGCTTCTTGCCCTACGCGGGGGACGATCCCATCCCCTCCCTCTACGGTGCCTCCGACCGCGTGGTTGCGGTGGGATCCATGATCAAGTGCTGCGGCTGCGTCGGGCTGCGGGTCGGCTGGATCCTGGGCCCCGCCGAGCTGCTGGATCGGTGCCGCGATTTCCGCGACTACACCACGCACACGCTGTCTCCGATGAGCGATTTCCTGGCGACGACGATCCTGGCGCACTGGAGGCCCATCGTGGCTCGCTACCGGGATTGGATTCGCGCCAACGTCGCGCGCTTCGGCGAGCTGGTCGACGACAATCCCGATCTCTTGTCCTGGATCCCGCCCGAGGCCGGCGTGGTGGCCTTCCCCCGGTTGAGCGCCCCCGGGATGACCACTGAGGCCTTCAGTAGCGGGTTGGTCGAGCGCACGGGGGTGTTCGTGCTCCCGGGGGAGGTGTTCGACGTGCCGGGGCACTTCCGCATCGGGTTCGGCATTCCGCCGGCCTCATTCTCCGAGGCCATGTCGCGCATGGAAGGGTGGCTCCGGAGGCGATGAGCCGCGCCGCTCGCTCGTCGTTCCTCCGCGCGGACGTGCGCGCCGAGCCACTGGTCGACCGCTGGTACGCCTGGTCTTACCTCCTGTTCCCGCCCTCGGCCGCGCTGTACCTGGCGAACGCGCATCTGCCGCTCTTGCGCTCGTACCTCGCCGACCCGAACGCGCACGCCGAGGCGGCCCGCGGGAAGCTCGATCTCGGCGCGCCCGTGGTGGCCTTCGACACGATCCAGACCGACGCCGTTCGAGCCCTCCTGGATAGGACGCTGGCCGAGCAGGCCCCGCTGCTGGAGCTCGCCTCCGGCATCACGGAGCTCGAGCACATCCTCGGCGCCGAGGCGCGGGGAGGCAGCCTGGACCGCGTGTACGAGCGCGTGCCCTCCGCGCTCCGCGGCTACGTCGAGCTCGTGTATGACCGGGAGAACCATCCGTCGATGCGTTTCCTCGAAGCCCTCCTGTACAAGAGCCCGCTCTACCCCCGGGCCGGGCAGGGGATGTCGCTGTCGATCGTCTCCGGCCACCGGCGGCCGCCGGCGCTCAGCACGCCGCGCCTCCCCGGCGAGGGCGTCGTGGAGCTCTCCCTGCCGTTCGACGCGCCCTTCGTCGACGAGCTGTTCGCGATGCGGCGAGCCCCGCGCCGGCCCGAGGAGATGGCCGAGCGCCTCGGCCTCGACGCGGGCGCGCGGGAGCGGTTCTCCGCGCTCCTCACGGACACCGCCCCTCGCCCCGTGGAGGCCTACGCGGGCCCCGGGATCCGCGCCCGCTACTTCGGCCACGCCTGCGTCCTGCTCGAATGGGCCGGGGGAAATGCGCTGGTCGACCCGCTCATCAATCATCGCTACGAGAGCCGGGAGCCGTACTTCTCCTTCGAGGATCTCCCGGAGGTCCTTTACGACGTGGTGATCACCCACGGCCACGAGGACCACCTGCACCTCGAGACGCTGATCGAGCTCAGGCACAAGGTGCGGCGCGTGGTGGTCCCCAAGAGCGGCGGGGGCCGCCTAGAGGATCCTTCGCTGCGCCTGTTGCTGCGGGCCGCCGGTTTCCGTGACATCGTCGAGGTCGACGATCTCGACCGGCTGGAGTGCGCGGGCGGGGCCATCACGGCGCTTCCCTTCATGGGAGAGCACGGCGACCTCGCCATCCGGAGCAAGGCCGCGTACCTCGTGGAAGGCGGGGGTCGCAAGGTGCTGTTCATGGCCGATTCGGACAACGTCGAGCCCCGGGTCTATGCGTCCGTGCGCGCCCACGTGGGGCCGGTCGACGCCATGTTCCTGGGCATGGAGTGCGAGGGATCGCCGCTCACCTCGCTGTACGGTCCGGTGCTGACCACGCCCCTTCTGGCCGAGCACCGCGAGTCGCGCCGCTTTCGTGGATCCGACTGCGCGCGCGCGCTCGATCTCGTGGCCCGCTTCGAGCCTTCCCACGTGTACGTCTACGCCATGGGGCAGGAGCCGTGGCTCTACTATCTCATGAGCCTCGAACAGGGCGCCGAGTCCCGCCCCATCGTCGAGTCGAATCGGCTCGTCGAGGCGTGCAGGCGCAGGGGCCTCGTGGCCGAGCGGCTCTACTGCAAGAAGCAGGTCGAGCTGCCATGAGCGCCGACCCCGTTCGGCTCAAGCTCCTGGAGCATCACTGGCTTCGCAAGCTCGCGCCGGTGATCCGGCGAGGAGCCGCCGTCGATCCTCGCCATGCTCCCAAGGCGCCCCGGAGGGCGTTCGCGATCGCGATCCCTCCGGATCTCTTCGAAGCTGCGCAGAAGGCCTGCCAGGGCTCGGAGCTCGGGCTCTTGGTGCTCCTCGCAAGCGCGCTGCTGGCCACGGGGCGGCGCTCCGCTGATGGGGACTCCGCCACGATCGGCCTGGCCGGCTTTGACGAGCTCGCCGCGGGGCCGGCCGCCGATCTGCTGCTCCTGCAGCGCTCGATGGATCCCAACACGCCGTTCGAAGAGCTGGTGCAGGGGGTCGAGCAGGACTTTCTCGAGGCCATGGCGCATCGAGAGCTGCCCTTCGAGGCCCTGATCGGCCGCCTCCGCGAGCGAGGCGAGGCCCTCGATCCGGACTGCTTCCGGATCGCGCTGGGCCGCTCGGAGAGCCCCTTCGTCGACGCCTTCGATCTGGACCTCCACCCGGCGATCGCCGGTGGCTCCGCCGCGCTGCGAGGCAGCCACGGGTCGTCGCTCCGCCCGTTCGAGGCCGAGGCGTTCGTGGCCCGCGTCCTCCACGTGCTGGCCGACGGCCTGCGGCGCCCACGCACCCCGATCGGGCAATTGCGGTGGTTCGGTCCCGAAGAGGAGGCGCGCATCCGGACCGTCTACAACCGCTCGGCCGTGGAGCCTCCCTTCCGCGCGGTCCACCAGCTCTTCGGCGACAGGGCCCGCCTGCGGCCGGACGTGATCGCGGTCGTGGGCGAGGACGGACACCTGAGCTATCGGGCGCTGGCCGCGAGGAGCAGCCGGCTGGCGCGCGCGCTGGTGCAGGCCGGCGCGGGGCCGGAGGACGTGGTGGCGATCTTCGCTTCGTACACGACCTCGCTCGCGGTCTCCACGCTCGGTGTCCTCCAGGCCGGGGCCGCCTTCACGCTCCTGGATCCGCGGCTCCCCGCCGATCGGCTGGAGCTTCTGCTCCGCGACAGCGGCGCCGCCTTCCTCGTGATTCCCCCCGGCACCTCGCCGCCGCGCTTCGGCGGCCGGGTGCTCGCGCTCGACGACCGCCTCGGCGCGGACGCGCCGCCGCTCGCGGGCACCGACGTCGATCCAGCCCAATTGGCCTATCTCATCTACTCGTCAGGCAGCACCGGCTCGCCCAAGGCCACCATGGTGGAGCACGGCGCGTTCTCCAGCTTCACGCGCTGGGCCGCGGGCGAATACGGTCACAGGGAAGGGGTCCGGTGCCTGCTCGGCACCTCAGTGGCGTACGACGGAACCATCCTCCAGCTCTTTCCCCCTCTCGCCGCGGGCGGCACGGTTCTGGTGGTCGATCCCCGCTTTCGCCTGGAGATCCCCCGTTACGTCGCCTACCTGCGAGACCAGCAGATCCAGTGCGTGGATGAGGTGCCCAGTCTCCTGCGAGAGCTCTGCGCCTACCTCGCTGGCTCGGGGGAGGCACCGCTCGCCGATCTCGCCACGCTCTCGGTGGGAGGCGAGGCCATCTCCATCGAGCTGGTCCGCGAATGCCGCCGGCTGATCGCGCGGACGGGGATCATCCTCAACGGCTACAGCCCCTCGGAGACGAGCCCGATCGTCCTGACCCACCGCTTCGACGGCGCGCGCGACGACGAGGTCTCGCTGCTCGGCGCCCCGAGGCCGAACGCCCGCGTCCTCGTGCTCGACGCGGACGACGAGATCGTCCCTCCGGGCGTGGCCGGCGAGATCCACATCGCGGGATCGCCCGTCTCGCGCGGTTATCGCAACCAGCCCGGTCTCACGGCGTGTCGCTTCGTGCCGAGCGTCTGGGACGACGGCGGGCGTATGTACCGGTCGGGGGACCGAGGCCGCTGGGCCGAGGGGGGAGCCATCGAGTTCTTCGGCCGCGCGGACCGGCAGGTCAAGGTGCGAGGCCACCGCGTCGAGCTCGACGAGGTGGAGGCGCGCCTGCGCGCGCTTCCGGAGGTCGCCGCGGCCGCGGTCACCCTCGCGTGCGAGGCCCCTTTTGCCGGGCAGATCGTCGCTCATGTCGCGCTGCGGGGCGCCCCCAAGGCTAAGGAACCTCCTGCGGAATTGTGGCCCTCGCTCGGCGAGTACCTCGTCTACGATGAGCTCGTCTACCAGGCCATGACCAACGACGTGGAGCGGAACCGCCGCTACGCGGCGGCCATCCGGCGACACGTGCCGGGCAAGGTGGTGGTCGACGTGGGCACGGGAAAGGACGCGGTGCTCGCGCTGATGTGCGTCGAGGCCGGGGCCCGCCGCGTCTACGCGATCGAGACCCTCGACGCGGCCTACCGCGCGGCACGTGACCTGGTCGCGTCGCTGGGCTTCGGGGATCGCATCCACGTGATCCACGGGGACTCGCGCGAGGTCACGCTGCCCGAGCCCGCCGATGTCTGCGTGTCGGAGCTGCTCGGCGGCATCGGCGGCTGCGAGGGCGCGGCCGCGCTGCTCGACGACGCGCGCCGGCTGTTGCGCCCGGGCGCCGCGATGATTCCGGAGCGCTGCACGACCTTCATCGCCGCCGCCAGGCTCCCCGACGATCTGCACGAAGAGCCACGCTTCGGGGCGCTGGCTCGACCGTACGTGGAGGCGATCTTCCGGCGGGTGGGCCGCCGCTTCGACGTGCCGGTGGGCGTCCGCGGCTATCCGCCCTCGCTCGTGGCGTCGACGCCGGCGGTGTTCGAAGACCTGGATTTTCGCGGTCCGATCGGCGCCTCGTACGAGCGATCCATCGACATGACCGTCACCGAGGACGGGCGCATCGACGGTTTCGTCCTCTGGCTGTCGGTCGCGACCATGGAGGGCGAGGCGCTCGACACCCTCCATCATCAGCACTGCTGGATGCCCACGTTCTTTCCCGCCTTTTACCCGGGTGTCCGGGTGAAGGCGGGAGATCGGATCACCGCCGTTTGCTCCGGCCGCACCGCGGCCGACGGGCTCTTGCGCGACTACCAGCTGCGGGGCCAGCTCCTGCGGCGGCGCGAGGCTCCGGTCGAGTTCCACCACGCCTGCCAGCCCTACGAGAGTGCCTATCGGGGATCTCCCTTTTACGAGCGCCTCTTCGATTCTGCGTCCGTGCCAGCGCCGGCGCGCCGCGGGGCGCGCGCAGAAGCGTCGCTACGGCGCCGCCTCGCGGAGCAGCTCCCCGACTTCATGGTGCCCGCGCGCTTCGTGCTCCTGGACGCCCTCCCCATGCTGGAGAGCGAGAAGGTGGATTATCTCGCGCTGCCCTCTCCATCGCTCCCCGATCGCGCCGGGGAGAGCCCCGCTCCTCGCACCGCCGTGGAGCGCGCGCTGGCCGCGCTGTGGGCTTCGGTCCTCGGCGTCGGCGACGTCTCGGTCCACGACGACTTCTTCCGGCTCGGAGGGCACTCCCTGGCGGCGACGCAGCTCGCCTCGCGGGTGAGGCAGACCTGGGGCGTGGAGATCTCGGTCCGCGACATCTTCGATGGGCCCACGCTGGGGGCGCAGGCCGGGATCATCGAGCGAGCGCTCGAGGCGCGGAGCGCGCCGGCCGAGGCTGCGCCGCCCCCGCGCCGGCACGTCCCCAGGACGGGGTATTCGCCGCTCTCGCTCGGACAGGAGCGCCTGTGGTTCCTCTCGCGGTTCGATCCCGAGAGCCCCTTCTACGTGGCCGCGGCCGTCGTGTCGCTGGAGGGCGATCTCCCGATCCCCACGCTGCGCCGGGCCCTGGGCCTGGTCGCGGAGCGGCACGCCATCCTGCGCACCACCTTCTCGTTCGATGGCACCCGGCCGGCGCAGGTCATCGCGCCCTCCATCGAGGTGCCCTTCGAGATCGTCGATTACCGCGATCGGCCCCCCGAGGACGCACGCCGCGCCCTGGCCGAGGCGCAGCGCGAGCGGGCCCGCCGCCCGTTCGATCTGGAGGCAGGTCCCCTGTGGCGCACGACGCTCTTCCTGCTGGAGGACCGCCGGCAAGAGCTGCTCGTGACCATCCATCACATCCTCTGCGACGGGTGGTCGGTGGGTGTCCTGACCGCCGATCTCGCCGCGTTCTACCGCCAGATCGCGCGGGGCGAGCCTCCCGGGCTGCCCGAGCTTCCCCTGCAGTACGCCGACTACGCCGTGGAGCAGCGCGAGGCGTTCGAACAGGGCCGCTTCGACGGCGCGCTGGCCTACTGGACGAGAGTGCTCGCGGGCGCGCCGCCGCTCATCGGGCTGCCCACCGATCGGCCCCGTCCCCCGGTGATGAGGCACGACGGCGCCACGCGCCGGTTTCGTCTCTCCCCTGCCGTCGCCGCGGCGCTCGCCGCGCTCGGTGAGCAGGAGGGCGCGTCGCTCTTCATGGTGCTGCTCGCGGCCTTCAAGTCGTTGCTCCACCGCTACGGCGCCGGGACCGATCTGGTGGTCGGGTTCCCCATCGCGAGCCGCCCCCGCCCAGAGCTCGAAGGCCTGATCGGCTTCTTCGCGAGCTCCATGGTCCTGCGCACGGATCTCTCGCACAATCCGTCCTTCCGCGAGGTCCTCCGGCGGGTCCGCAGCGGCGCGCTCGACGCGTACGCGCACCAGGACGCTCCGTTCGAGAAGGTCGTCGACGCCATGCGCCCCGACCGCGATCCGAGCCATCCCCCGCTGTTCCAGATGGCGTTCGTGTTCCACGATCGGCCGCTGCCGCCCCTCGATCTGCCGGGGCTCACCGCCGCCGTCGAGGAGCTGGACACGGGCACGTCCAAGTTCGATCTCACGCTGACCGTCCAGCAGGCCGAGGACGGCCTCCACGGCGCGATGGAATATCGCCTCGATCTCTTCGACGAGGGCACCATCGACCGCATGATCGCGAGCTTCGCGGCGCTGCTCTCGGCGGCCGCGAGCACGCCCGATCGGGACGTCCGGTCGCTGCCGCTGCTCTCCGAGGCGGAGCGCGTCCGCGCGCTGTCCGTGTGGAACGACACGCGCTCCGAGCCTGCGCTGCGGGCGAGCCTTCAGCAGATGTTCGAGGCCGAGGTGCGCCGGCGTCCCGACGCCGTCGCCGTCGCGGGCCGGGACGAGTGCCTGACCTACCGGGAGCTGAATCGCCGTGCCAACCGGCTGGCGAGGCGCCTCGCGGCGCTCGACGTGGGGCCCGAGGTCATCGTGGGCGTACACGTAGAGCGGTCGTGGTGGGCCGCGATGGCGCTGCTCGCGATCGTCAAGCGCGGCGCCGCCTTTCTGGTGATCGATCCGACCTACCCGCGCGAGCGCGTGCAGCACATCCTGAAGGACGCCGCGCCCGCCGTGCTGCTCGCGCAGCCGGGCTTGCCCGACCTTCCATGGGCCTCTTGCCCGGTCCTGTCCCTTCGAGACGACGGCTCGTCCTCCGCGGACGGCGCGACCAACCCGCGCGACCTCAGCCGCCCCGAGGGGCTCGCCTACGTCGTGTACACCTCGGGGACGACGGGGCGCCCCAAGGGCATCGCCATGACGTACGCGTCGCTTGCCAACGAGATCGCGTGGCACCACGAGGCGAGCCCCACGCGCGGCCCCCTCCGCACGATCCAGCTCGCCTCGCCCAGCTTCGACATCGCGTACCTCGAGGTGTTCGGCACGCTCTGCCAGGGCGGGACCCTCGTCACGATCCCGGACGACGTGCGCGCCGACCCTCGCGCGCTCGGCGAGGCCATGGCGGATCTGGCCGTCGAGCGCGCGGTCATGACGTACGCGATGGCCAATCACCTCACGCAGGCGGCCCAGCTCCACGGGCTCCGCCTCCCGCACCTGCGGGAGCTCGCGTCCACCGGGGAGGAGCTGCGCATCACCGCCGAGATGAGGCGCTTCCTCCAGGACCATCCGCGCGCGCGGCTCGGCAACTACTACGGCCCCGCCGAGTGCGACGTCGTCACGTCGTGCTGGATGGAGGGCCCGCCCGACGCGTGGCCGGCGTCGGCGCCCATCGGGCGGCCGATCTTCAACACCCGCATCTACCTGGTCGACGGGCTCATGGCGCCGGCGCCGATCGGGGCCCCGGGCGATCTGCTGATCGGCGGCGCGTGCGTCGGCCGCGGCTATCTCCGCGCCCCCGCGGCGACCGCCGCTCGCTTCTTGCCCGATCCGCTCTCCGGCGAGCCGGGCGCGCGCCTCTACCACACGGGGGACTCGGCCCGATACCGGACCGACGGCACCATCGTCTTCCTGGGCAGGACCGACCGGCAGATCAAGCTCCGGGGCGTTCGCGTCGAGCCCGCCGAGATCGAGGTCGCGCTGAGCGAGCACCCTGGCGTCGAGGCGGCCTTCGTGGTCGCGCTCCAACCTGAGGGACGGGACCCTTTCCTCGTCGCGTACGTCGTCGCCCGTCCCGGATCCACCGTGTCCGTGGCGGAGCTCCGCGCGCACGTGGCCGATCGATTGCCTCACTTCATGCGCCCCCGCCATCACCTCTTCGTGCCCGAGCTGCCGCTCGATCCGAACGGCAAGATCGATCGGCGAAAGCTGCCCTCGCCGGCCCTCGACGCAGAGAGCGCGGCCGCCTTCGCGCCGCCGCGGAGCGAGGTCGAGGCGGCCCTGGCGTCCATCTGGCGCGAGGTGCTCGGGGTGGATGCCGTCGGCCGGAACGACAACTTCTTCGATCGCGGCGGAGATTCGCTGCGCATCGCGCGCGCCCACGCGCGCATCGTCGAGACGCTGGGCGTCCGGCTGGCCATCGTCGATCTGTTCCAGTGCCCCACCATCGCGGGCCTCGCCGAGCTCCTGGCTCAACGGAGCCCCGGCGCCTCGCCGGCCCGCCGCCGGGAGCCCGCGGACGCCGAGGCCCGGCGGGCGCTGCGCGATCAGCAGGCGGACGCGCGGCGCCTCCGCGAAGCCGGGCGAGAGGGCTTCTCGCTCGGTGAGGCCCGTCGAAAGCGAGGCAGATGACGGCCGCGGACGATAAGAACCTCATCGCCGTGGTGGGCATGAGCTGCCGCCTGCCGGGCGCGCGCGACGCCGCGCAGTTCTGGGAGAACCTGCGCGACGGCGTGGAATCGATCTCGTTCTTCCAGCGCGAGGAGCTGATCGCCGCGGGCGTCCCGCCCCACCTGGTGGACGCGCCCGGCTACGTGCCCGCCGCGGGCGCGCTGGAGGGCGCCGATCTGTTCGACGCGGAGTTCTTCGGCCTCACCCCGCGCGAGGCCGAGCTGCTCGACCCGCAACACCGGATTTTCCTGGAGCACGCCTGGGAGCTGCTCGATCGCACGGGCCACGGCGCCGAGGGGCGGGACGAGGTGGTGGGCGTCTATGCGGCCGCCGACTTCAACAGCTATCTGGTGCACAACCTCCTGCCCCACTACCACCGCATCGGCGCCGGATCAGGCACGTTTCAGGCCCTCTTGGCGAGCGACAAGGATTACCTGACCACGCGCGTCTCCTACAAGCTCAACCTGGTCGGCCCGAGCATCACCGTGCAGACCGCGTGCTCGGCGTCGCTCGTGGCGGTGCACCTGGCCTGCCAGGCGCTGCTCGCGGGCGAGTGCGATCTGGCCCTGGCGGGGGGCGTGTCGATCACGGTGCCTCTCAAGGCCGGATACCTCTACCAACCCGGCATCGTCTCTCCCGACGGGCACTGCCGCGCCTTCGACCATCGGGCAGGCGGGACCGTCGGGGGCAACGGCGTCGGAATCGTCCTCTTGGCGCGCCTCGCCGACGCCCTCGCCGCGGGCAACCAGGTATTGGCGATCATCCGTGGGACGGCGGTCAACAACGATGGATCCGACAAGGTCGGTTACACGGCGCCCAGCGTTCGTGCGCAGGCCCGCGTCGTCGCGGAGGCCATGAGCGTGGCGAGGGTCGAGCCCGATAGCATCTCGCACGTCGAGGCCCACGGCACGGGGACCCGGCTCGGCGATCCCATCGAGGTGGAGGCGCTGACGCAGGCCTATCGGCGCAAGACGAGCCGCACGGGCTTCTGTGCGCTCGGCTCGGTCAAGACGAACATCGGGCACCTCAACGCGGCGGCCGGCGTCGCGGGGCTCATCAAGACGGTGCTGGCCCTGCGCCATCGGATGATCCCGCCGAGCTTGCACTTCGAGCGGCCGAACCCGGAGATCCCCCTCGAATCGTCGCCCTTCTTCGTGAACGACCGGCTGCGCCCGTGGACGGCGGAGGGGCCCCGCCGCGCGGGCGTCAGCTCGTTCGGGATCGGCGGGACCAACGCCCACGTCATCGTGGAGGAGTGGACGGATCCTCTGCGCAGCGAGGCGTCGTCGCGGCAGCGTCACGCGCTGATCCTGTCGGCCAAGTCCGAGGCCGCCCTGCGCGCGCTCTGCGCCGACATGGCCGGCTTCCTGGAGGCCCACCCCGAGGTCGACGTCGCCGACGCGGCGTTCTCGTTGAGCGTCGGTCGCACGGCGCACGCGCATCGCCGGGCGGTGTTGTGCAGGACGTCCGCGGAGGCCGTCGCGGCGCTGCGTGAGCCTCGCGGCGGGCCGTCCGTCCGCGTCTCCGGATCGCCCGGCCCGGTGCTGCTCTTCTTTCCGGGCGACGCCGCGGCCGCAGCGCGGATCGCGCGCCTCTTCGATCGGCGCTGCGATCCGCTTCACGCGCACCTCACCGCCTGCGCGGAGCTCCTCGCGTCCGAGCTCGGCATCGCGCTGCCGGGGTTTGCTCCCGGCGCGGCGCCTTGTCCCGCGCGCGGGGTCGACGGCGCGGCCCGCGACCGGGCGGCGTCCTTCGCCCTCGCGTGGGCGCTCGGTCAGCTCTGGTTGGACTGCGGCCTCCAGCCCGACCAGGTCGCCGGGAGCGGCGTCGGGGAGATCGTCGCCGCGGTCGTCCGGGGCGAGGTTTCGCTCGAGGAAGGCCTCCGGCGGGCCGCCTCAGCCGATGGGAGCGTGGAAGGCCCGAGCCCCGATCTTCCGCCGCCGCAGGCCCATCGATCCTGGCTGGTGGTCTGCGCGGGAGCTGCCGACCGTCCTGCGGGCTCCGGAGTCGATAGCTGGCTCCCGTCGTTGGCCAGCGCCGGCGCCGGCGGAGCACCGGACGATTCGCCGCTGCTCGACGGCCTGGTGAAGCTGTGGATGGAGGGCGTCCCCGTCCTCGTGCACCGCTACTACGACGGGGAGAAGCGCCTGCGCGTGGAGCTGCCCATCCATCCGCTTCGGCGCGAGCGCCACTGGCTGCGTCCGGACCCCGAGCCTCCGCCGGCCGAGGGCTCGAGGCGAGCGAAGGAGTCGCGCGTCGCGGAACACGTGGAGTCGCTGATCGCCCGCTTGACCGCGCGGACCGGCGCGTCGAGGCGGCTCGCGGAGAGCCATCGTTCGACGCACGCGGACAACCGGTCGATGGTGCGCTTCCGGTCGGCCTGGAAGAAGCTCTGTTATCCCCTCGTCGCGAGGCGGGCCGAAGGGTCGAGGCTCTGGGACGTCGACGGCAACGAGTACGTCGATCTGACCATGGGGTTCGGGGTCAACCTGTTCGGCCACGCGCCCCGGTTCCTGCGCGACGCGCTGGACAGGCAGCTCGTCTCCGGCATGAACTGCGCTCCCGACGTGCGATCGGCGGGCGAGGTGGCGGAGCGGATCTCCGCCATGACCGGCGTCGAGCGCGTGGCGTTCTGCAACACCGGCACGGAGGCGGTCATGCTCGCGCTGCGGGTCGCGCGGGCCGTCACCGGGCGGGACAAGGTGGCGCTCTTCGCGGGCTCCTACCACGGCAGCTACGACGGCCTGCTCGCGCGGAGCGGACTCTCGGGGGACAGATCGATCACCCTGCCGGCCGTGCCGGGAATCCCTCCGCGCATGATCGAGGACGCCATCGTGCTCGATTACGCGAGCCCCGCGTCGGTGAACGCCGTGCGCGAGCGCGCTCACGAGCTCGCGGCCGTGCTGGTGGAGCCCATCCAGAGCCGCCGTCCCGATCTCGTGCCGAAGGCCCTGCTCCAGGATCTTCGAACGGTCACCCGGCAGGCCGGAGTGCCGCTGATCTTCGACGAGATGATCACAGGGTTTCGAATTCACCCCGGCGGGGCTCAGGCCTGGCTCGGCGTCGAGGCCGATCTCGTGACCTATGGAAAAGTGCTGGGCGGAGGGCTGCCCATCGGCGTCGTGGGCGGCCGGGCGGATCTGCTGGCGGCCATCGACGGTGCGGCGCTCCGGGCCTTCTACGACGGCACGTTCTGCCAGCATCCCCTCGCCATGGCCGCGGCTCGCGCCGTGCTCGACGAGCTGTCCGCCCAGGGGCCCGCCCTCCAGGAGAACCTCAACCGGCGCGCCCGCGACTTCACCCGGCGCCTCGACGCGATCCTCACCGAGCTTCGGGCGCCGCTCCGGGTGGCCTCGTTCGGATCGTTCTTCAACTTCGCGTTCCAGGGCGCAGCGGCCCACGCGGAGCTGCTCCTCGGCCACCTCATCGAGCAGGGCGTCTACGTGTGGGAAGGCGGCACGTGCTTCGTCTCCACCGCGCACTCCGACGCGGATCTCGATCGGGTGGCGAGCGCCCTGGAAGCGGGCGTGGGCGCGATGCGCCAGGATGGGCTCCTCTGACTCAGGCGGCGCCGGATCCGCTCGACGGCAACGCGACGTCGGCCCAGCGGCACGGCTGACCCATCGCCGTCCACACTACCCGCGGACCCCGGAACGGCGAGCGTCCGTGGGCGGTCAGGCTGTTGTCGAGCAGCAGCACGTCCCCCTCGCGCCACGGGAAGGCGCACGTCTCCGCCGCGTACGCCTCGCGCAGCGTGGCGAGCACGTCGGGCTCGAAGGGCTCGCCGTCGCCGTAATGGGTCTGGCTCGGCAGGCCGTCGGCGCCGCAGAGCTGCGCCAGGAACGCGCGGACCTCGGGCCGCAGCGTCGATGGGTGGAAGAAGGTGAGGTGGTTCATCCACGTCGCGTCGCCGCTTCGCGGGTGCCGGAGAGCCACGTCGCGCACCTGCCAGGTGCGCAGCCGGCCGCGATCGAGCCACTCGAGCCCGATGTCGTTGGCGCGGCAGTACGCCTCCACCTCGCCCCGGTGGGTGGTTTGAAAAGCCGTCTCCCACGAGACGCCGACGTTCTTGTGGTAGGTACGCACGTAGCGGTAGCGGCGGGTCAGCAGCGCGTCGCGCAGGGAGCGCGGGATCCGATCGAAGACGCGCCGGCAGCTCGCGATCGGCGTCTCCCCCCCGGCGGCGGCGCTCTTCACGCAGAAGAACGCGATCTTCTGCGGGAAGATCGCGTTGTACGACTGCTCGTTGTGGAGGAAGATGGCCTCTTCGGCGGGGTGCTCGGTGGAGGTGTACACCCGGTCCTCCACCTGCCGCCGGGGCGACGATCGCTCGACATACGGGAGCACGTTGCCCGCGACCGCGGTCATGAACGCCTGGAAGTCCGCCGCGCCGGCGAGGGCGAAGCCCCGGAAGAGCACCGCGCCGTAGCGCGTGAGCGCGGCCTCCACGGCGTCACGCCGGTGCATCGCCATCTCGGTGAGGCGTTCGCCTGGACGCGATGGCAGGACGAGCGCCGCGAGCTCTTGCTCAGGGAACAGGACGTCGGCGACCTGCAGATCCCCTCCGGCGCCGCTCTCCAGCACGGCTCAGCCCTCGTCGAGGCGCGAGAGGCGCCCCCGTCCTTCCAGGCTCATCGCGTCGACGTCCACCGTGCAGCGGACCCGCACCCCGTCGAGCGTCAACGCCCCCTCGAGGTGGGTCCGGGCGAGGCCGGAAGCCGGCGGCGTGGACGCCTCGCGCGCGAGGCGCACGCCGAGCTCCGTAGGCCCCTCCGTGCCCACGAACCGGATCCGCACGAACTCGCGCCGGAGCACGTCGTCGAGCGTCGCGCCCGAGGGCGGCAGCACCACCACCGGATGGTCCCCGCGGCACAGGCGGGTGACCAGATCCTCTCCCAGCAGGGCCGGATCGACATCCTCCACGGCAGGCAGCCCCGCACCTTGCGCTGCTTCCATGCGCTTGCGAAGGCTCAGCGGGCGCATGTCGGTCCACACCGCATCGATGTGGGCACAGCACTCGGCCCAGCTTCCCGTCTTGCCCGCCTCGCTCCACCCGAGCGGCAGGCTCCGGTCCGCGGGCCAGAGGGAGTATTGCTCCTCGTGGTTCTTCACCACGCGGAAGATGCCGTCTCGGTTCTCGCTCACGGCTGCTCTCGTTCGAGGATCCACACGCCGTAGGTCAGCTTGTCGATCAACAGGTTGAGGTTCCAGTAGTAATAGCCGAGGAGGCAGGCGTAGTTGCGCTCCCCGAGCCGGGCGATGGTGCGCGAGCGGGCGCGCAGCGCGCGCGCGAGGCGCATGGCATCGCGCCCGCCGTCCTCGCCGAGGGCCTCGTAGTAGGGGGACGTCTCGATGTTGGTGGTCCCGTACTCGACCACCCGGAGGCCCGCGCGTTTGAAGGCGCTCATCATGCGGTCCTCGGAGAGGGTGTCGACGTTCAGCCCGAGCGGCTCGGCGAACCGCGGGATCTCCCCGGGTTCCAGGTTCGGCGTGGCGAGCACGCTGTAGTTCATCATCCGCTTGCCGGGCCGCAGCACGCGGGCGCACTCGGCGGCGGATTGCTCGATATCGTCGATATGGTTGAAGACGTCGCGACACCAGATGAAATCGACCGACGCGTCCGGCAGCGGGATGGCCTCGGCCGCCCCGCGCAGCAGCGTGACAGAGTCCTGTACGCCTTCGTTGCGAAACCGCTCCGCGGCCAGGGTGATGTTCTGCTCCAGCGGGTCGACGGCGATCACGCGACAGCCCAGCTTCTTGACGAACTCGACGGTGAGCCGGCCCTTGCCGCAGCCCAGATCGAGCAGGGTGTCGCCCTTTCCGACCCCCTGGCGCTCCGGGATCTCCGGCAGGTACTCGCTGTAGGGCCGGCCCCCCGGGTCGGCGTCGAGCCACGCCGCGGCGTCGCCCTCCGCGATCTCCGCGAGGAAGGGCCACAGGAACTCGTAGAACTCGGTCACTCGCTGCGCTCGATCCGTCACGGTCAGGTCTCCTTCTGTGGAAGCGCCGACCCAGGCAGGGGAGCCGTCGCGGGCGCGGCGCGGTCCGCCGGTGAGAGCCCGGCGATCTCCTCGAGGGCACGCCGGAGGTGGTTCAACATTCGTTCTGCGAGGGCGGTGTCGAGCCGGCTCTGTTCGTACTGCAGCCGGAGACGCAGTCCCCGCGCGCCATGGTCGAGGCGCGCCAGGAGATCGTGCCCCGAGACCGTGGGACCGGGCTCGTCCCCGTCGATCTCCGCCGGCTCCACCGCAAGGCCCGTCAGGTCGAGGGGGAGCTCGCTCGTCTCCTGCGCGAGGAGCATCACCTGAGCCAGCGCGCTCCGATCGATCTCGCGCTCCGACTCGAGGACGCGGAGGGCCTCCTCGAAGGGGAGATCCAGGTGGTCGAAGGCGGAGAAGACGGCCTCGCGGGCAGCGCGGAGGGCCTCCAGGGGACCTCCGCCGGGCGGGAGGCGCAGCCGCAGGATGGTCACCGTGGCCAACAGCCCGACGACGCCCAGGAGCTCGGCGCGGTGGCGGTTGGCCACGAGCGTGCTGACGCGGAGGCTGGTCGCGCCGGTCTCGGCCAGGACCGCCCGGCCGAGCGCCGCCAGGCCCGCCGCGAACAGGGTGGCGCCTTCCCGCGAGAGGACCGCCTGCAGTCGCCGCGCGACGTCCTCGTCGAGGGAGGTCTCGACGCTCGTGAAGCGGAAGACGATGGATTGCTTCCTGTGGACGTTGCCGATCGGCAAGGGGGCGAGATCTCCCTCCAGCACGTCGCGCCAGTGCTGCATGTCGGCGGGCAGCCGCTCCGCCGTCAGGTGCTCGCGCTGCCAGCGCACGAAGTGGCCGTACTGCACCGCCGCCGCGGGCAGCTGGCCTTGGCCCCGACCGAGCTGCGCGTAGGTCGCGCCGAGCTCCCGGGCGAGCACGGCGAGCGACGCGCCGTCGCATACGATGTGGTGAATCACGAGGACGGCGAGGAAGCTGTCGGGACCGTCGTGGAGAAGCGCTGCGCGGAACAGGGGGCCTCGGTCGAAATCGAACGGACGGTCGCGCACCTCTCCCAGGATGCGCCGGGTCTCGTCGGGGATTCGCTCGGGGGGCAGCGCGCGGAGATCGAAGACCTCGAAGGCGCTGGGGACGGTCTCCAGGACCACCTGCCCGGGGCCTTGCTCCTCGTCGAAGGCGAACACGGTCCGAAGCGCGTCGTGACGCCGGGCGAGCGCGTCCACCGCACGGGCCAGCCGATCGGCATCGACAGGGCCGCGGCCGCGGAAGCCGAGGTGGATGTGGAAGATGTGATTGTTCGGAAAGAGCTGCTGGAAGAGCCAGATCTGCTGCTGCTGTAGGGCGAGCTGGAGCCGGGACGGCACGGGCTCGGTGCTCGGCCCGGGCAGGGCCGCGGCGCCCGCTCGCTGGTGGCGCAGGGCGTCGATGGCGGCCGCGACGCGGGCCACCGTGGGCGCGTCGAAGAGAAGGCGCAGGGGGATCTGGAGACCGAGCCGCTCGCCGAGCTGGGCCGTGATGCGCGCGGCGATGAGCGAGTGCCCGCCGTGATGGAAGAAGTCGTCGTGCCGCCCGACGGGACCTCCCAGCGCGGCGGCCCAGACGCCGGCCACCAGCGCTTCGGTTGGCGTCTCGGGCGAGCCGCCGGAGCCGCCCTTCCGGGGCGTGCGCGCCGACGCCGCCGCGAGGGCCGCCCGGTCCACCTTGCCCCGGGAGGTGAGCGGGAGCGCCGCGTGCCAGACGATCTCCGCGGGGACCTGAAAGGAAGGCCCACGGGCCCGCAGGAAGTCGATCAGCTCCGCCGCGTCGACGGGGCTCGCCCTGGGGACCAGGTGCGCGCAGAGCCACCGTTCCATGCCGGCGCTGCCGATGGCGAGGACCACCGCGTCGCGCACGCTCGGGTGCTGCTCCAGTCGCCGCTCGATCTCGAGGAGATCCACGCGGTAGCCCCGGATCTTCACCTGCTCGTCGGCGCGGCCGAGGAAGTCGAGGAGGCCGCTGCTCAGACGCCGCGCCCGGTCTCCGGTCGCGTAGAGACGCGCCCCCGGCGTGCGGGCGAAGGGATCGGGGACGAAGCGAGCGGCCGTCGCCCGCGCCTGCCTGAGGTAGCCCCGTGCCAGCCCTTCGCCGCCTATGTAGAGCTCGCCCGCGACGCCGGGCGCGACGGGCGCCATTGCGTCATCGAGGACGTGCAGGCGGGCCCCGCGAATCGGCCCGCCGATGGGCACGCGGCGCGCCGGGTCCACCCGGTCGAGGGTGAAGAGAGACGCGACGGTGGTCGCCTCGGTCGGGCCGTAGCCGTTGACGAAGCTGGTCCGCGGGCAGGCGCCGCAGGCGGCCGCGAACACGGCGGAGTCCGCCGCCTCGCCCCCGAAGAGCACCAAGCGAAGTCCGGCGAACGCCGCAGGATCGATCGTCGCGACGTGGTGGAGCAAGGCGGTGGTGAAGAGGCCGGCCGTGATCGCGCGCTCGGCGAGATGCCCGGCGAGGCGCTTCGGATGGGCGACGTCGTCGCGCTCGATGCCCACGAGCCGCCCTCCCGCGAGCAGGGTCGTCCAGACCTCCCACAGGAATGCATCGAACCGTGGGTCGGCGAGCTGCACGACGCCGTCCTGCGCGGTCAGCTCCAGGGGCTCCTGGCCCACCGCCATGCGCAGGAGGCCTCCGTGGGTGATGCCCACGGCCTTGGGCTGCCCCGTCGATCCCGAGGTGTACAGCACGGCGGTGAGCGTGGCCGGATCCGGCGCCTCCGCGGGGAGAGGCGAGGGCGCCGCGGGGATGCGGATGGATCCCACGTCGATCACCGTTAGCCCGGGAAGGACGGTAACCTCGGACGGGGCCAGGATCACGGACATGCCGACCTCCCGCACGATCTGAGCGATGCGCGTGGGCGGATCGGAGGGATGGAGCGGCACGAACGCGCCCCCCGCCTCGAGGACGCCGAGCAGCGACGCGACGAGCCACGCCGATCCTTCGAAGAGCAATCCGACCGGGGATTCGGCGCCCACGCCTGCGTCCTTGAGCCGCCGCGCGATGGCCGAGGCGGTCCGCGCGAGCCCTGCGTAGCTGAACGATCCGTCGGCGAACTCCAGCGCGAGCGCGTCGGGGCGCCGCGCCGCGATGGCGCGGAAGCGGCCCAGCAGCCCGGGGCCGGGCAAGGGCGGGGACACCGGGTTGTGGTCGTCGACGATCCGCCGCTGATCCTGCGGCGTGGTCAGCGCCAGGTTCGAGAGGGGCGTCTGCGGATCCTCCACGATCGCCCCGATCAAGGCCACCCATCCGTCGAGCAGGCCCTCGACCGCATCCGGATCGAGCGCCCTGCCGGCGTGCTCGAACGTCACCACGGGCTCGGCCGCGGTGACGTCGACGGTGACGAGCAGGTCCAGCTTGGGCGCCGCAGGATCGAGCTCCAGTGGGCTCATGGTCAGCCCCTGCAGGTGCAAGGGGGGCACGGGTCGCTCGTAGAACGCGAAGCCGACCTGCGCGAGCGGCGCCGCGGGACCGCTCCGCTCGGGGGCCACGGTGGCGACGATCGACTGGAAGGGGATCTCGCGGTGCGCCAGCGCGCCGAGGGTCGCGGCCCGCGCGCGCCACGCGACGTCGGCGAACGTCGCCGCTCCGCCGAGATCCACCCGGAGGGGCAGGAGGTTGACGAAGGGCCCGACCACCTCGTCGAGCTCGCTCTGCGCGCGCACGTCCACCGGGGTGACCACGACCAGATCGCTCTCGCTGCACGCCCGCTGCAGGAGGATCAGGTACACCGACAGGTAGGCCACGAAGGGCGTGACGCCGAGCGCCTTGGTCAGTCGCTTCACGGCGTGCCCCTGACCGGCGGCGAGCGCGCGAGCCCGCCGTCGCGCCGCGGGGGACGAGAGCGGCTCGGCGCCTGGAAACGCGAGCGGCGGCGCCGGGGTGGAGAACCGTTCTCTCCAGTAGCCGAGCTGCCGCGAGAGCACGTCGGGGAGCCGGGAGCGCTGCCACGCCGCGAACGCGGCGTACGAGACGCGCGGGGCGGGCAGCGCCGGCCGCCGGCCCTCCACGAAGGCCTGGTACAGGACCAGCGCCTCGCGGAGCAGCACCGACAGCGATCCCTCGTCGCAGGCGATGTGATGGATCGCGAGCACGACGAGGTGGCACGAAGGCGACATCTTCACGGTCAGAGCGCGCGCGGGGAGATCGCGATCCAGGTGAAAGGGCGCGCCGATCACCTCGGCGAGCAGCGCGTCCACGGGCTGTCGCTCCGGCGCGCGATCCGTCAGATCCTCGAAGCGATGCGGCATCGTCGCGCCCGGCTGCGCGACCTGCCACGGCTGGCCCTCGATCTCGGCGATCGTCGTCGCGAGGATGGGGTGGCGGATCAGCAGCTCGTCCAGCGATCGGCGGAGCGCGCCGACGTCGAGGTCGCCCGTGAGCCGGAGCCCCTCGGCGGTGTTGTAGGCCGCCGAGCCGGCGTCCACGCGCTGCGCGAGCCAGATCTGCTCCTGCACGAGGGAGAGGGGCGCTCGCTCCCTCGAGGCGAGATCGGGGATCGGCGCGCTGGATCCGCCGGCGCCTTCCATCAGCTCCGCGATGGCCTCGGCGACGTCGCCGAGGCGCGGCCGATCGAAGAGCGCCCCCAGCGGGAGCTCGACGCCGAACGCGTCGCGCACCTCGGCGGCAAGGCGCATGGCCAGCAGCGAATGGCCGCCCGCGGAGAAGAAGCCGTCCTCGACCGAGAGGCCCTCGACGCCGAGGAGGCGCGACCAGATGGCCGCGAGGGCTTGCGCCACCGGCGATCGGGGCGCGGCGCCCGGGTGCGCTCCGGCGCCGGCGGCGGGCTGCGGGAGCGCCGCTCGATGGATCTTGCCGCTCATCAGCGTGGGCAGTCGATCCAGGAAGACCCACGCGGACGGGATCATCACGCTCGGGAGGAGCCTCGATACCCCCTCGGCGAGCGACGCCGGATCGAGCCGGGGATCGCCCACCACGTAACCGACGAGACGAGGGCCGGCGGGTCCGGGCTGGAGGGCCACCGCGGCCTGCTTCACGCCCGGCAAACCACCCAGCGCCACCTCGATCTCGGCGGGCTCGATGCGCACGCCGCCGAGCTTGATCTGGTCGTCGATCCTCCCCAGAAACTCCAGGGTTCCATCCGCGCGCTGCCGCACCCGATCCCGGGTGCGGTACAGGCGTTTGCCGCCGGCGCAGCAGGGGTCGGGCACGAAGCTCTCGGCCGTCAAGCCCGGACGGCGATGGTATCCGTGGGCGAGGGCCACCCCGCCGATGAACAGCTCGGCGGGCACCCCCGCGGGCGCCGGGAGCCCGGCCTCGTCGAACAGGTGCAAGTGAACGCCCGCGATGGGCGATCCCATCGGGATCTTGCCCTCCCAGGGGCCGGCCGGATCGCGCCACGCGGTGACGTCCACGGCTGTCTCGCTGGGGCCGTAGAGGTGGTGCAGCGTCGCCCCGGAGAGGCGATCGTGGAACCGGCTCCGCGTCTCGGCGGGCAGCGCTTCTCCGCCGCAAAGAACGTGCGATAGCCGGCAGGCCGCGGCGCCGGGCTCGTCGAGGAAGGGCCCGAGCAGCGACGGGACGAAGTGCGCGATCGTCACGCCCTGCTCGTGGATCAGGCGCGCGAGAGCGGCCATGTCCCGGTGGGCGCCTCGCGGCGCCACGACGATGGTCGCGCCTGCAGCGAGGGGCAGGAAGATCTCCCACACGCCCACGTCGAAGCCCCCGGGGGCCTTGCGGAGCACCCGGTCGGTGCGCTGGACGTCGAGGCGCTGCGCGAGCCAGGCCACCAGGTTCGCGGTGGCCGCGTGGGTGTTGATGGAGGCCTTCGGTGTGCCGGTGGAGCCCGACGTGTACACCCCGTAGGCCGCCGCGGCAGGATCGACCCGCAGGGCCAGAGGAGCCGGAGAGCGCGCGGCGATGGCGGGCGCGTCGGCGTCGAGGGCCAGCACGACCTCGTCTCCACGGAGAAGGGGGGTTATGCCTTGCCAGGTGATCACTGCGGCGGGCGCCGCGTCGGCCAGGAGCACGCGGAGGCGATCGGGAGGCGTCTCGGGATCGAGGAGCAGGAAGGCCCCGCCGGCCTTCAGCGCAGCCAGCGCGGCGACCACCTCGTCGATGCCACGATCGAGCAGCACGGCGACCGTTACGCCGGGCCTCACCCCGCGCGCCAGGAGCTCGCGCGCGAGCCGGTTCGCGCGGGCGTTCAGCTCTCGGTAGCTGATCTGCTCCTCGCCCGCGACGACCGCGATCGCGGCGGGGAGCGCGGCGGCGCGCTGCTCCACCTGCTGGTGCACCGGCGGGCCGTCGCGAAGGGGAGGGCCGCCGTCGAGGAACCCCACCGGCCCGGGGGAATGGCGCTCTCTCGCTGCGCCGTCGAGCACGGCCGCGAGCTCGGCCAGGGTGCTGTCGGGATTTCGTGCCGCTTCGGCGAGGAGCGCGCCGAGCTGCGCATTCCATCGCTGGATGGTCGAGGGCGAGAAGAGATCGGTGTTGAAGGTCCAGTCGAAGGTCAGGCTGGTGTCGTCGGCGTTGAGGCTCAGCTCGTGCTTGGCGAACCCGGTCCCCACGGTGTCCACCTCGACGGTCAGCCCCGGAAGGGAGATGGGCGGCGCCGGCCGATCGACGTTGAACGTGGCCGCGACGAGCGGGGTGCGCCCGGGCTCGTGACGCGCGCCGATCTTCGTGCTCAGGGAAGGCAGCGACACGTCCTGGTGATCGCGCGCGGCGAGGACGCGGCGGCTCGTGGCCACCAGGTGATCGGAGAACCGCTGCGCCGGCTCGACGCCGCTGCGGAGCGGCAGGAGGCGGACGAAGTACCCGACGCGCGGCGCGCCGCCCGCGGCGCGCGGCGCGGCGTGGATGCCGACGATCAGATCCGGCTGGCCGGTCAGGTGGTGGAGAAGCGCGGTGTACGCGGCGAGCAAAGCGACGAAGGTGGTGGTGCCGTGAGCCGCGGCGAGCGCGCGCACGTCGGCCGGATGAGGCCGCGAGAGCCGGCAGCGCGTGACCGCGCCGGCGAACGTCCGCCGAGGCGGCCTCGGCCGGTCCAGCGGGAGCGCGAGCGGAGGCGGCGGATCGTGGAGCTCGCCGACCCAGAATCGCTCGTCGAGGTCGCACGCCTCTGGCGCCGGCGCCGCGGCAGGCGCTTCGAGCAGCGACGGCGCGCCGGAGGCCGCGGCGGTGTACTCCCGGGTCAGCTCCCCGAGCAGGACGCTCATGGACGATCCGTCGGTGATCAGGTGGTGCAGCGCGATCACGAGGACGAAGTCGTCGTCGCGAAGCTGGATCAGCTCGGTTCGAAAGAGCGGACCTCGCTCCAGATCGAAGGGCGCGGCGGCCCGGCGCCGGATGGCCTCGGCGAGGGCTTCTCCCTCGGCGCCGGAGAGGACGTGGATCGGGAGATAGGCGTCGATGGCCGGGTGGATGATCTGGGCCTCGCCGTCCGCGCGGAAGGTGGTGCGGAGGGCCTCGTGCCGCGCGATGAGCCGGGACAGCGCTGCGCGCAGCGCGGGTATGTCGAGGCGGCCGCGCAGGCGCAGGGCGCCGCACTCGTTGTGCGCCATCGAGGCCTCGGGGCCGAGCTGCGCGAGGATCCAGAGCTGGCGCTGCCGGGCGTCGAGCGGCCGCTCCACGATCGCCTCGCGCGGCAGAGCGCCGCTGCCGGCCAGCGCCTTCACCGCCCCTTCCACCGCAGACACGACGGTATCGAGATCGCCGTCCTCGTGCGCCGTGGACAGGAACCACGGCAGGTGCGCCGGCGCGTACACGCCACGCTCCAGGAGGAGCTGCGAGAGCGCGTCCTCGAGCCCCGGCGGACAATCCAACCAGAGGACCGAGGAGAACCCGTACCCTTGCAGGCCCGATCGGCTCGCGGCCAGCACCGCCCGCAAGCGCCCGAGGAGCGCCGCCGCCCGGGCGTCGAGGCGGTGTCGAAGCTCCGGCCCCTCGGCGATCAGGCGATCGATCACGGCGGACGCCGCGGCCATCGAGCAGGGGTGCTTGTAGAAGGTGCCTCCGAAGAAGGTCTGCTCCACCTGCGGTGAGGAGGCATCGTCGAAGGCCCAGGGGCCTCCGTCGATCGTATCCAGGAACCGCGCGCGGCCGCCCACGACGCCGAGGGGCATCCCGCCTCCCAGCAGCGACCCGTACACGACCATGTCGGCCCGGACGTCGAAGAGCGCCTGAGCGCCTCCTGGATGGCAGCGGAAGCCGGTGGTCGTCTCGTCGAAGATCAACGCGATGCGCGCCTCCTCGGTTGCTCTGCGGAGGTCGCGCAAGAACCCGGGCTGGGGCCCCCTCGAACCACGGGGCTGGACGGGCTCGACCAGCACTGCGCCGATCCTGTCGCTGAGCCGACGAATCGCCTCCACGGAGGCGGGCGCGCCGTGGTCGAGCACCGCCACGTCGGCGACCATGCTCCGGGGCACTCCGGGGGACAGCGGCGTCCCCCAGGGAGAATCGGCGGCCCGTCGTGCCAGGGTGCCGTCGAAGTGCCCGTGGTGCGATCCCGCGAACACCGCGATGCCAGGGCGGCGTGTCACCGTGCGCGCGAGCCGCAGCGCGCTCATGACAGCCTCCGTCACCGAGATGCAGAAGGCCACCCGCTCGACCCCCGTCAGCGCGCGGAGGCGCTCGGCGACGTCGTTTGTCGTGGGGTGCTCTGGCCCGAGGAACGCTCCGTCGTCGAGCGCGCGCCGGACGGCCGCCGTGAGGAACGGCGGCGCGTGCCCGAACAGGCAGGCGCCCGACGCCATGCTCAGATCGACATAGACGTTCCCGTCGGCGTCGCGGATCTTGCCGCCTCCCGCGGGCCCGGTGAGGACGGGCCAGGCCCATCGCCGTCCATCCGGCGTGCGGCCCGCGATGCGCGGATCGGCGAGCCGTCCGAGCGATCCATCGAGCAACCGCTGTGACGTCGCTGTGCGCGCGACGTGGCGCGCCCCGATGTCCCGGATCGCCGCGAGCTGGGCCGCCGTCAGCGCGGCCGGAGGCGCGGGCGCCGGATCACCGGCGGAGGCCGGCACCGGCGGAGGCGCCGCGGGCGTCGCTCGCTGCTCGGCCTCCAGGCTCTCGACGTGGTCCACCAGGCGCCGCAGCGTCGAGAGATCCTCCATGAGCCGCCGGAAGGGGACGCTCCGGCCGAGGCGTGCTTCCAGGGCCTCGCTCAGGGTCATCATGCCGAGCGAGTCCAGGCCCAGCTCGGTGAACGACGCATCGGGATCGACGCGCTCCGGGGGCACCCCGGCCTCGCGCGCGATGACGTCCAGCACCTCGGCCGCTGCGGTGGTAGGGCGTTCGTCCTCGCGCACGAGCCTCCCTAGAACGCGGCAGATGGACCCACGACGGGCAGGATCAACCTCGATGGACAGCCCGGCTCGTGGTGGATCCGGAGCCGTGCTCCGCCGGGCGGCACCACGGTGAGCGCGTTGTCGCGATCGGCCCCCGTGACCGCGAGCCGGAGCCGGCTCCCTGGAGCGATCCTCCGGGAGATCGGGTGCATGTCGAACACCAGCTCGACCGGGTGATCGGGCAGGGGCGAGAGATCCTCTTCGTAGCTCCGGTGGTAAGGCAAGCCCAAGTGCTCGTGGGGAGGCGTGTGGAGCGCGCGATGGGAAGCGCGCAGCACACCCTCGGTGACGTAGAGCGACCGGCCGTCCTCAGCGACCTCTTCGAGGTAGGCGAAGACGTCGACGTCGGGAGCCGTCGAGCTTACCCAAAGGCGCACGATGGGATGCCCGGTCAGCTCCAGAGCGGCCGTCAACGGCGCCGTCGTGTACGTCAAGGCCCGCTCGTCGTTGGAGGCGAGGTCCGGATAAGCAAAGGGCCCTCCGGCGGTGTTGGCCCAGCGGGTCGCGGTGCCGGTGGTCGTCGTCGGATCCACGTCGTAGTCGTCGGCGCCTTCTCCGGAGTCGGCTGCCTGCAACGTCAAGCGGCCATCGTTGATCGACCGGCAGCTCCCGGAGCGCCCGATTCGAAGGTGGAAGGGCGTGGCCACCATCTCCTCTGGCGGCCACACCTCGGTGCAGCGCCAGCGCTCACCAGGGTCGGCCCCGACGGTGTAGTAATAGATGGGCGGCTCCTCCCCCGAGGGCTCGACGCCCGCGAGCCATCGGTCGTACCAGGCCGCGTGCTGCTCCAGAAGGTCGAACCCCGCGCTCCCCGTGTGCGCCCAGGGGCCGATGACCAGGCGCCGCGGCCCGGGGCTGTTGTGATACCAGAGCAGCGCGTCGCGAACGAACGCGTCGTTCCAGCCTGCCAGCAGGAACACCGGCGTCGCGGGCCGCCGGTCGGCCGCCCAGAACGAGGGGCTGCGCTCCAGGAACAGGCGCGCTCCGGTGACCGGGTCCAGCGAGTCCCGGCAGCGCAGCGGAGCGAAGAGATCGTGGCTGTCCAGGTTGGCCGCGTGCTCCGCGCGCGCCACCTCGAGCAGCGCCCCCTCCGGATCGGTTTGCACCGGCGAGACCGAAGCCCCCCGATCTCGCAGCGTCACGTCATCGGTCCACTGGCGTCCGAAGACGTGCCGGAAGACGCCGCCCGGCCGCACCAGATCGTACAGATCGAACAGGGGCATCTCGGGGAAGATGGCGCCGAGCGCCCGGGCCTCCGTGGCCGCGAAATACTGGCTGGTACCCATGTACGACCGGCCGAACATCCCCACCGCGCCGGAGGACCACGGGCGGGATGCGAGCCAAGCGGTCACCTCCGCGGCGTCGCGTGCCTCCTCGGGCGCGAAGGGCCCGCGGCGGCTTCCGCACGACGCTCCGGTTCCCCGCGCGTCGACCAGGACGACGCCGTACCCGCGGCGAACCAGGCCCACGAGCCAGGGATCCAGGGAGATCTCGCCGACGGCGATCTCCGCCGAGGCGAGCTCCCGCAGCCACTGGTGGGCGGCCGCCCATTGCCGCAGCTGATCCGTGCTGGGATGCCCTGCGTGATAGCGATTGTGCATCCAGACGACCGGCGACGATCGCCCGGTGGCGAGGCGAAAGACGTACACCGCGAGCCGCGTGCCGTCGCGCATGGGCAGGTACGACGAGCTGGCAACGATGTCTTCGGTCATCGGTCGCCCGTGCAGTGCGTGGCTCGTGACTGCGCGCGATCTCCCGGTCAGCCGCCGATCTTCTTGGTTCCCTTGATGGTTCCCTTGAAGTGGGGAACGAACTTGTCGATGCGCGCCTTGAGGAGCTTCTGGATCTCCGGGTTCGAGGCGATCTCGGCGGTGAGCACGGCCTCGAGCTTGTCGACGTCGTCCGCGGTCAGGGTCGAGTAGATCTTCGGATCGAGAAGTTGGCTCAGGATCATGGTCTTGTCTCTCCTCCAGTGCCCGCGCCGATGGTTCCGTCAAAGCCGACCAGAGTCAACGGCAAACCGTCGAGGCGATCGACGTGTGGCCGAGGTGCCGGGGTTCCGCGGTGGAGGCCGCGAACGTCGCGGACCATGACGTCGCCGAGCTCCATGGCGATCGGCTCGAGCGCGACCTCGCCCTGCGCGAGGCGCCGCATCCCCTCGGCCTTGGAGAGCATGTGCGTGCCACGTGCGATCTCGATCGGGCCGTTCTCGGCGGTGACGTCGACCAGGGGGAAGTTGACGGCGAGCTGGAACGCGGGCGTCTCTTTCCCGATCTCGGGAAAGAGCGGCGGCGCATCGCGGTGGACCTCCTGCGCGGCTCCGCGAAGGGGGCGTTGAACGGGAGCGTCACGTAATAGCGACCCGGCCCCCGGTTCTTGAGGTGCCCCTGACGCGCGATGTGGGCGTCGAGGAGCGGCGCGAAGGCCTCACGCCACGAGCGCAGCAGGCTCTTCGGAATGAGGTTCTTTATCAGGCAGAACCCATCCCGCTGCGCTGCGCGGGCAAGCTCATCCATCTCGGCGCTCGCGTGGCGGGCGTGGTTCATAGCTCGCGCCAAGCTTTGAGTGGCTCGATCGGAGTCGTCAAGCGGAGCACTCGCCCTCTGCCGTTCATTGCCATCCCACCATTGAGATTCACGGGCATCCTCCTCGTCGGTGCGCATTGCCCGGCCTGCGAGCGTGCTGGTGCATCCGGGGGCCAGGCGATGTACGTTCGCCTGGATCACGCGGCAGCAAGACCGCACGAGGCGCGGGAGACGACCATGGCCCGCACTGCGCGGGGCCGGCGCCATCGAGCGCCGGGCACTGCGCCGAGATCGATGCATTGGACAACCTGGCGAAGGACATCCGGCAGGACCGCAAGAAGAACGGTAAGACATTGAAAGACCCCGCGGCCGAAGACATCGAGATCAGGAAGGAGCTGCAGAAACAGGTGAAGGAGGGCAAGATGACGACGACGGACAAGCGCGGTAAGCTCATGGATCTATGCAAATTCTGCGCGCAGGTCCTGCGTGAGCTCGGCCTTCACCCGGCGAACAACGGCGGTACTGGCAAGAAGAACGGTGTCATCGGCTCGGATGGCAAGGCGTGGAACGGCAATGTATGGCTAGCGGGACGCTCCGTGCCGTTCAGGACCGCTCCCTCGAGCACTCCGCCCTTCGAAGGGACATGAGCCCTCCTTCGCGAGCACCGGATGCGCCGGCCGCTGGCCCGGCGGCGGCGGAGCGCGGCGTCCTCGACTTCTGGCGCGAGGTCGAGCGCTGCAGCAGCGCCCCCCTCGGCGGGAGAGCGCGCGCTGGCGCCGTGGCGGGCCTCGAAGCGTGGCTGGAGCGTGGCGGTGCGCGCGTGGCGCTGCTCGGACCGAGCGGGCGCGGCAAGTCGATGCTGCTGGGCGCGTGGGCGCTGGAGCTGGCCCGCGCGGGCCGGCACGAGATCGCGTTCGTCCCCGTGAGCCGCCGGTTCGGTACGGCGCTGGAGTCCACGGCGCTGAACCTCCTCTATGCTCGCGTGGCTCCGTTCCTCAGGACGCCGCGGCGCATCGGCGAACGGGCGCACGGGGTCGAGGAGATGCGGCGCGACCTCGCGATCATGCTCGCGGAGGGCCGCCCGCCCGGAAGCAGGCCGCTCGTGGTCATTCTCGACGGGTTCGACGAGGGAGTCTCCTGGACCCTCGATGCAGCGCAGCGATTCCTGCGAGACCTCGGCCCCGGCGTGCGCGCCGTGCTGTCGGCGCGCTCGATTGAGGCGCTGGGAGGGCTCCGGGAGGGGACGGAGGTGGTCGCGCTGCCGCCGATCGCGGTCGACGAGGTCGCGGAGGCGATCGGGCGGAGGCTCGGCCATCTGCCGGCCAGCGTGAAGGACGAGGTCGCACGGGTGAGCGGTGGGGAGCCGTTCCTCGTCGAGGCGCTCGTCGAGGCCTTTGCGCAGGATTCCGCGGCAGTGGCGCCGGCGCTTGCGAGCGTTCCCGCCGGAGCTCCGGGCGTCCTGGACCTCTGCGCCGGCGGCACGATCCGCCCCGTATTGCCATGGCTTGCAGGCGCGCTCGCGCCGATCGAGGTGGAGGAGCTCCTCGCGATCTCGACGATGAACGCCGGCGCCTGGAACGAGCTGAGCGGACCGCTGGTCGCCGCCGGAGAAACAGGCCTCGCGCTCCGTCACCCGGCCTGGGCCGAGGCAATCGACGGACGGCTCGCGCCGCACGAGCGCGCGGCGATCGATCGCCGGTTCGCCGAGCACGGGAAGCGCGCGTTCGTCTCGGGCACGGTCTCTGACTACGTGTGCCGGAACTGGCGCGCTCACCTGGAGCGGGTCGGCGCGAGCCTCGCAGAGCGGCTCGACCTGGTCTCGAGGGCGTGGCTCGACATGTGGAGGACACGCCCGGATGGCTCGTCCGGGTTCATCGCCGACGTGGACGCGACGGCGGCGTGCGCGGCGAGCCTTCTTGTCGATGCCGCGGCCGGAGGCGATGTCGTGGCGGTGCTGGCCGCGCGGGTCCGCTGCCTGCTCGTGACGAGCTCCGTGCGGGAGATCCTTGGCTTCGAGGAGACGCGGCGCGCGCGGGCCGCGCTGGCGGCGCAGGACGACGACGAGGAGGAAGAGGAAGGGGCCGAGGGAGGCGAGGGCTCCGGCGGACCCCACATCGAGATGCCGCGCGTTGGCGAGGACGTCCTCGAGGCCGGGCGGCCGATCGCCGACGCCGCGGAGCGCGCCGGCGCCCTGATCCGGCTGGCGAACGAGCTGCCCGACGCCGAGCGCGCGGTCGTGCTCGACTGGGCGCTCGAGGCCGCCAGCGAGGAGCACGCCGAGGGGGGCGCGCTCGCCGCCGTTGCGCACGCGCTCGACGGGCAGGCGCGCGTGACGGCCGCGCGCGAGGCGGCGGCGCGGCTCGGTCGCGAGCCGACCAGGGAGAGCCGTCTCGCGCGCGTGTCCCTGGCGGCGCTGCTGCCCGAGGACGAGGCGCGCGACCTCGGTCGCGAGGCGTTCGCCGAGGTCCCGGCCGACGAGAGGAGCAACGAGCTGCCGCGGCTCTCGGAGGCCGCCGCGCGATGGTCTCCCGCGGCGGTGCGCGGGCTCTGGGCATGGTCCGAGGCGCTGCCCCCCTCGGAGCGGCACATCGTCCTCGCTCGCCTCGCTTCGGGCCTGCCCGCGGAGGAGCGGGAAGCGGGCGCGTCGGAGGCGCTGGGGCTCGCGCTGTCGCTGCTCTCGGGCGACTGGCTTCCACCGGACGCGTGCTGGAGCGTCTGCGCGCTCGCGCCGCATGCACCTGCCGGCGCCGCGTCCGCGCTGGTCCAGGCGTGCGCGGCTGCGGGCAGCTTCTACCTCCCGGTGGTGACGGCCGTCGCCGCGCGCCTCTGCGATCTGGGGCGCGTGGAGGATGCGTTCGCGCTGGTGGACACGCTGCCCCAGCCGTCGGACCGGATCGAGGCGCGATGCGCGCTGCTCGCGCACCTGCCCGCCGCGGTCCGCGGGGCCGCCTGGGCCCAGCTGTCGGGCGATCTGCGGGCGAGCGACGGCGCTCGAATGCTCTTCGAGCGGAACGCCGCTGCGTGGACCCGGGCTCTCGGGGCCGATGCGGTCCTCGACCTGTCCCGCGAGATCGGCGCCCCGTGGTCAGACCTGGTCGCGATCGCCGTGGCCTCGCCGGACGACGCGCCGGCGATCGCGCGCGATCTGGTCGAGCGTGCTCTGGAGCAGTCGAGCGATGAGGACGAGGCGCTCTTCGCGCTGATCCCGCTGGCCGCCTGGATGACCGAACCGCACGCGCGCCGCGTCTGCCAGAGACTCCTGAACTATCTCGGCTGGAAGCCGCGGCCCGAGCTCCTCGACGACTGGACGAAGGACGACCTCGGGCACCTGGCGCCGTTGTTCGCCCGCATCGCTGGACCGCAGGGCGTCGTCGCGGTGGCCCGGGAGATCGTCGATGTCGCGCGGTGGCTTCCCTGAGCGTCCGCGTGGAGATGTCGCGCGCCGAGCCCTTCAGGCCTCATCTCCGCGGCGTATTCGCAGCTGCCACCGGGCCATAGTCGCTGACAGGCCTTGAGGGCGCGCGTCCCGACGCCACGTACGCAGCGAACAGGCCGCCATGGATGACGGCCGGCGCAACGAGGCTGTCGCCTCGATGGTGCTCACGATTCGATGGGACGATCTGCGCGACGTGCTCTATGCAGTCGAGGCTTCGACGCATCCATCGCCGCAATCTACGCGTCGCCGGGCCGGCCTTCCCGAGGAGCTCCTCGGCAACACGGGTCAACTGCCCAAGCCCGGGTGAGCTGCCCACCCCGCCTGCGGCTCACAAAGCATTGCGAGAAGCCGACTGATTTTCTCGTTGTAGCCATCCTATTTTCATGTCGCGCTCGCTCTGTGCGGACGATTTTTGGTGTCCATCGCGTTGGCCCGTGGGGTAGGAGTGGCCTGAAACGGCTCATGAACGCGAACATCGAAATCCAGGTCGCTCACGACCTCCGCACAGGTAAGCACGTGACGCCGCACAACATCGAGGCGCTCCTCGCTGAGACGACCTGGCGCACATGAGCGAGTACCAGTGCTACGAGTTCGTCGCGCTCGATCGTCCCCTCACGCCCAAGCAGATGGCGGAGCTCAGGGACATCTCGACGCGCGCCGACATCACGCCCACGCGCTTCTGGAACGAGTACCAGTGGGGCAACCTCAAGGCCGACCCGGCGAAGCTCCTCGAGCGCTACTTCGACGCGCACCTCTACTTCGCCAACTGGGGTACGCGGCGGCTGATGTTCCGGCTGCCGGCGGCGCGCGTCGACGAGAAGCACCTCCACCCGTACTTCCCCGGCGGCGCAGCGCGCATGACGAAGGCCGGCGAGCACGTCGTGATCGAGCTGGTGAGCGACACCGAGGAGCCCGAGGACGACTTCACGAGCGGCGTGTCGCTCGCGTCGCTGGCACCCGTGCGGAGCGAGCTCCTGCGCGGAGATCTGCGCGCCGCGTACCTCGCCTGGCTCCTCGCAGTCGAGGCGGACGATGTCGAGGACGACGAAACGGAGCCGCCGCTGCCGCCGGGGCTCCGCGAGCTCTCCGCGCCGCTCGAGGCGATGGTCGGCTTCCTCCGCCTCGACGGTGATCTCCTGGCGGCCGCGGCGGAGCCGAGCGGCGCGGAGCCGGAGGATGCCGACGCCCTCCGCGCGTGGGTCGGCGCGCTCCCCGCGCGCACCAAGGATCAGTGGCTACGGCGCGCGGTGGACGAACCGGAGCTCGCGCTCGGCGCCGAGCTGCGCCGCGTGTTCCGTGCTCGGGTGAAGGCGAAGACCACCAGGGTTCCACGAACCGTCGCGGAGCTGCGTGCCGCGGCCGAGGAGCGTCGCGAGAAGAGAGAGCGCGCCGTGGCGCTCCGCGCCGAGCGGTCGCGCAAGGCCGCAGAGGCCGCCCGGGCGAAGCAGCTCGACGCGCTCGCGCGGCGGCTCGACGCAGCGTGGAGCGAGCTGGAGGCCCTGGTCGCGAAGCGCGCCTACGACGAGGCGCTGAAGCTGGCGATCGACCTTCGCGACCTTGCCGCCCGCGACGGCACGAACGCAGCGTTCACGGAGAGGTTCAAGGCGATGCGGAAGCAACAGTCGCGGCGCCGTAGCTTTTTCGACCGCTGGAAGCGGGAGAACGAGCCGAGGCGATGGTGAAAAGAGACGATGCCCGAGCGAGGCGCCTGCCGCAGCCAGCGGAGCGTCCGCTCGACGACGGCGCGCGCTACGGCCCGGAGACCTGGCGCGAGATCGACGGCGTCGCCTTCTCCCACTGGGACCGGTGGCTCCTGCGGCTCGCGCTGGCGGAGCCGCACGGTCTCGATGCGATCGCGCGTGAGTTCCGTGCGCGCGCGGCGAGTCGACGCGTCAGCAGCGAGGCCGCCGAGGCGATGCTCGCGCAGGTGGTCGACCTGCGTGGCCGGCTCGCACGCCTCGCGCGGACTCCGGAAGAGGTCCTCGATGCGGAAGAGCGAGCGAGCGGGTGGCTGCTGAAGAAAGCCTGGAAGCGGGTCTGGCATGACGGTCCGAACCGCCGCACGGACGCGATGCGCAACACCCCTCGCCGGCGGATCGAGGCGCACGCGCTCCGGGGGAACTGGCCGCGCTTCCCGGTGTCGCCCGCGCGCTTCGAGCCCGAGCTCCGCCGCGTCGTCGGTGACGACGCGTACTACGATCACCGCGCCACGGATCTGGTCGCGCACCTCCTCGAGAGCCAGGTCGACCTCCTCGGAGCGACGGCAGCCTCGGATCTGGAGCGCCTCGCGCTACATCGAGCGGCGATGACCGTGATCATCGAGATGATGGATCTGATCGACGACTCCCTCGCTGACATGAGCGAGGTGTTCGCGGCGAGCGAGCGCGCGTACCTCGCGCTCGCCCGCGATCATGCCGGGCTCGACGGGATCCTGCGCGACCTGCTCGAGCTTGCCGTGTGGGAGGATTACGGGCTGCTCCGCAATGTCGGCGCCTTCCTGGGGGCGCTCCAGGAGGAGCACGCGAACCTCGCCGTCCGCGAGCTCTCCGGCATCATCGCGGAGCTGCGGCGAGAGGGCCTCGATCACCAGCTCGCCCGTGCGCTCACGCTCCGCAAGGCGGTGCTGGCCCCCTGGGGATAGGACGAGGGCGCCGCGCTCCGGCCTCGTTCACAGGAACGTCGCGATCCAACGTGTCGGTCCCTCACGACACGCGAACCCGTGGCGGCGATGGTCGCAGGTGGACCGGGGTCCGATGCACTTGACTGAACCGCGGCGCATGTGGTCCAAACAATGGGAATCCCCGGGAAACGTGCACGTCGGGCGCGCCGCGGGACGAGGGTGGAGCCATGGCCGAGGAGCAACGCTGGTTCGATGACCTCCCCGTGATCGGCCGCCTCCCCGCCGCAGAACGGGCGGCGGTGCTCCGCGAGCTCGACCCGCCTGCGGACGCCGAGGTGCGGGCCCAGGCGAAGGGGTTCTTCTCGTCCGTGCCAGACCCGTGGGAGCATACGTCGCACGCCTTCGGCTTCCTCCCGCCGGGTGTCTCTGCGCCAGGCCTCGTCGAGGTGAAGCCTGCAAGCCAGATCGAGGCCGATCCTGCGCTGAAGAACGCGCGCATCGCCGTACGGCTCGACCGCCTGCGCGTCGCCGCGTACCCGGGCCGCGGGGTGCACCGGATCCTCTTCGATTTCTATGCCCGGAACCAGCGGGCAGGCGGAGAAGACGACCTGCACTTCAACATGGTCCTCCGGGCGCAGCAGGGGCAGAGCGCAGCGGTGGTGGGCTACCCTATCTTTCTCGGACTGGGCGTCGGCGACGGCGGGGTGGGCTTCCGCTGCCATACGGTCAACGTCAAGAACGAGCAGGATGAGGCGCTGCTCGGCGTCCTCGAGTCGGACTCCATGCGGCAGGGACTTCAGCTCCTCGCCACCGTGCAGCCCGCGCTGGGGCCGCTCTCGACGATGGCTGTGGGGATAACCCGCGCGCTGGCGGGCCGCCACCGCAACGTCTCGGTTCAGGATTTCTACCTGGGGCTCGATTTCGGCGCCTCGGCGACCGGCGCACGGCTTCGCGAGGGCACCTATTTCGCGGTGCAGGCGCCAGAAGAGCTCACCGCGTCGTGCTGGCAGCAGTGGGCCTACAACGCGCAGGCCCAGCACCTCGTGGAGCGCGACAACCCGACGGTCCCCATCGCCCACAACTACATCGCGTTCAGCGTCTCTCGGTATCAGGCGCAATGAGCGCGGCCTTCTCGAGCGGGTACGCGTTGCTCGTGGGGACAGGCGGCGACCTCCCCGTCACGGCCAGGGACGCCGAGGACCTGGCCGCGCTGCTGCGAGACCCCGCGCGCGCCGGCTACCCCGAAGACCAGGTCGATGTGCTCACGGGCCCGCAGGCCACGCGGGAAGGCATCCTGGCGGCGCTGGACCGGCTGGCTCAGCGCACTCTGGGCGATCCGGATGCGACGGCGATCCTCTATTATTCAGGGCACGGCGGTCGCTTCGGGCCTTCTGCCGGCCTGGCGAGGTACTACCTCTTACCTCATGGTTGGGACGAGTCGCGCCGCGATGAGACGGGCGTCTCGGGCGAGGAGCTCACCGCGCGCATCCGCGCTGTGCCCGCGAAGCGCTTGCTCGTGCTGCTCGACTGCTGCCACGCCGCCGGCCTGCCGAGGCCCAAGGACGGCGCGAGCTTCGCAAAGTTCGCGAAAGAGGGCCTGCCGGAGCTCGATGGGCTTCGCAGCGGCGCGGGGCAGATGATCCTGACCTCCTGCCGCGGAGACGAGAAGTCGTACATCCGGCACGGCGACGCCAACAGCGTGTTCACGGCGTGCCTCCTCGAGGCGCTCGACGGCAGAGCGCCGTCGTACTTCGGGTTCGTGTGGGCGCTCGACGTCGTGAGCTACCTGCTCCGCGAGGTCCCCGGACGCGCGCCCGCCCCGCAGCACCCGGTGCTCAGCTGGGCCGACAGGACCGAGAGCTTCACGCTGTGCCGGGTGCCGTCGGTGAAGGGCGCGGCGGCGCCATCACCGGCACCCGCGTGGAGGCGCAAGCGCATCCAGCTGGAGATCGACAGCCTCATGCCAGCGTTCGAGCTCCGGCGCACCCTGATCGGCCGGCTCAGGACCGCCCGCGCGCTCTCCACCGACCCCGTGGAGCAGCTGCGGATCGAGCGCCAGATCGACGACGCCGAGCGCACGGAGGAGTCCGATACGCGGCGGCTCGATCGCCTCCACGCGGAGCTCGGCGAGGCCTAGCGGCGCGAGGACAGGGGTGATCGAGGACCTGCTCCAGTCCACCATCGACAGGATCTTCGAGATCCTGAGGCGGCTGCGCGCCGAGCACGTGCTGGCGCGCCCGGACCACCAGCTCGCCATCGAGCGCCGGATCCGGGAGCTCGAAGACACCGTCCGGGAGCTCGAGGAGCTGCTCGCCGGGCTCGACGCCCTGCTCGCCTGCTGCCTGGACCGCGACGAGCACCTCCGCGACCTGCTCACGAGGGAAGTGCGCCTCCGCGCGGCGCACGCCGAGAGCGCCGACGAGGCCGCGCGGCTCCAGTACGAGGGGCAGATCGTGGCGCTCAGGTCCGAGCGCGACGGCGTCGCGCGGGAGCAGTTCACGCGCGTGATCCGGGCGCTCGACTTCGCGCGGCAACGATCCGAGTTCAAGCGGCGCCTGGATACGCGCCGGCTCGCGTCGGTCCTCATCCAGGGCGACGCCGAGCACGGCCTGTACTGGCTCTCCCACCGGCTCCGCGACCTCGTGCGCCCCGGAAAGCCGATGATCCTGCGGCACTCGTTCCGCGCCGCCGCCGTGGATCAGACGCTGAACGGCCTGCTCACGGGGCTCAAGCGCCAGCTCCGGCCGAGGGGCCAGGAGGCTGATCTCACCCGCTGCGTGGTCGGCGAGATCTGCAGGCTCTGGCCGCAGCAGAGCGTCGTCCTCGTCCTCGACAACGTCGACCAGCTCGGCACGGCGGGCCTCACGGCCCTGCTGGATGGCCTCTGGTCGCCGCTTGTCGACGCCGTGGAGGCCCGCGCGCGGCCGCCGGGGAGGACCTGCATCGCCGCCTTCCTTCTCTACCATGCAAACCCGCCGGACGGTCTCTCCGCGCTGGCCCGACAGGAAGACTGCCCCCGCAGACCGCTGCGCATGGATCTCCCGCGCTTTGATGGACGGGTCCTCGAGGAGTGGATCAACGCACACATCGCGGGCGGCGTCCCGCCCGACCTGAACGACCCCGAGTTGCTTGTCGACATCGTCGAGGACTGCGGCGGCGTGCCGTGCGATGTCGTGGACGAGCTCTGCCGGCGGTGGCCCTACGATTGGTATAGCCAGAGCGATCTCCAGAAAGAGTGGTTCCAGCCATGAGCCAGCCCAGACGATCCTATCAGGGGCGTGAGCCAGCGCCGGGCGGGGGCCTCGGCGTCCGTCCCTACATCCCCAGCCCTGAGCTCGTGGAAGCGGTGCGCATCGCCCAGCTGCTAGAGCGCCCGCTCCTCCTCAAGGGCGAGCCGGGCTGCGGCAAGACGCGCCTCGCCGGCGCCGTCGCCGCCGAGCTCGGGCTCGCCTATTTCGAGTGGCACGTGAAGTCCACGAGCCGCGCACGCGATGGCCTCTACACCTACGATGCCGTGGGCCGCCTCCGCGACGCGCAGCTCGTCGCCGCTCGCCTCGCCGAGCCGCGCGACGACCGCAGCTACGTCCGCCTCGGCCCGCTGGGCCAGGCGTTCCTCTCCGAGCAGCCGGCCGTGGTGCTCATCGATGAGATCGACAAGGCCGACATCGATTTTCCCAACGACCTGCTCGTCGAGCTGGATGAACGGCGGTTCCGGATCGACGAGATCGACGAGACGACGATCGCGAAGCACGCGCCGCTCGTGGTGATCACCAGCAACGACGAGCGCGATCTGCCCGACGCGTTCCTGCGGCGCTGCGTCTTCCACTACCTCGAGTTCCCGGCAGAGCAGCAGCTCGCCACGATCGTCCGGGCCCATTACCCCGGGCTGCAGCAGGACCTCCTCGATGCTGCGATCCGGCGGTTTCGCGAGCTCCGCGCGAGGATGGCCGCGGAGAAGGGCGAGGGCGGCAAGCGCGTCGGTACGAGCGAGCTGCTCGACTGGGTGCGTGTGCTCGCGGATCGCCCGGAGGGCGAGGCGCTGCGCCTGCTCGCGGGGACGCTGCCGTTCCCGGGCGTCCTCCTGAAGAGCTGGGAAGATCACGCGCGCTTCGCGAAGCGCGCGGCCGACGAGGGCGCGCGGTGAGCGGCGGGGCGACGCCCTCGTCCGCGCCGCCGCTCGCCGTGGACGAGCTGCCCCTCGTCGAGCTCTTCCAGGACCTGCGCGAGGCGGGGCTCCCGCTCGGCACCCGTGACTACCTGGAGCTCCTGCGGGCCTTGCGGATGGGCGAGGGGCTCGACGACAACAGGGCGCTCCTGCGCCTGTGCCAGCTCCTCTGGACAGGGACGCGCGAGGAGGCCCGATTGCTGGAACGCCTCTTCGAGCGGGCTGTCGACGCGGCCGCGCGCCGGAGCAGGCCGGCGCTGGAGCTATCCACCGCCGCGCCCGGGCCTGCGCCGGAGCCACCTGCGCCGGTAAATATCCCTGCTGTCCCGCCGCCGGCCGCGGCGGCTGCTCCCGGCGTCGCCGCCGCGAACGAGGCGCCTGAGGTGCGCCCTCCGCCGGCGCGCGGCCGCGCGCTGGAGCTGGCCATGGCGATGCTCCGCGGCGCGCCGGGCGAGGTGGAGCCGACCGCCCTGCGCCGCGCGCTGCCGGACGAATACCTGCCCGTGAGCCCGCGGCAGATGCGGCAGGCGTGGCGCCGCCTGCGCCGCATGGAGCGCCGTGGCCCTCGCACCGAGCCGGATCTCGACGCCACCCTCGCGCAGATCGCCCGGGATGGCGTCTTTCTGGGCCCCGCGCTCGTGGCGCGCCGGACCAACGTGGAGCGCCTCCTGCTGCTCGTGGATCGTCACGGATCCATGACGCCGTTCCAGGTCGTGACGCGCCGTCTTGCGGAGACCGCTCGCCGGGGTGGCCGTCTCGCGCATGTGGGCGTCTGGTACTTCAACAACACGCCCTTCGAGCTCGAAGCAGGGCTCGCCGTCCACCCCGAAGGACCAGGGAGCGAGCTCGTCCTCTTGCGGGACGTCCTCTCCGCCGGCGCCCGCGCCGTCACCGGCGCGCTCATCGTCAGCGACGCCGGCGCCGCGCGCCGCAACTACGCCACCGAGCGCATCGAGGCCACACGCCGCTTCCTCGGCGAGCTACGCGCCCAGCTCCGGCGCGTGGCCTGGATCAACCCCGTCCCGCGCGATCGATGGCCGGGCACCAGCGCGCAGGCCATCCGCGCCTTGGTACCGATGTTCGAGGCCGATCGCGCCGGCCTCGACGCGGCGCTCCGGGTGCTGCGCGGCAGGCGCCCCCAGCCGCACGGGGGCCGCTGAGGTGCAGCCCGCGCCCGGCCGACGAGCGCGCCCGGACCGCGTGTCGCGGCTCCTCGACGCGTTCCGCGCGCGCTTCGGCCCCGCGCACGAGCTGTTCGCCTGCCACGCCGCCTTCCCCGCTGCGCTTACGCCGGAGCTCGCTTATCAGCTCTGGGCGGCCTTCCGGTCCGACGTCCGGGGCCAGCCCCTCGGGGTCCCCTGGATCGCGGTGGCCGACCTCCTCCTGTCCTCGCTCTGCGCGGAGATCGGCGAGGAGCTCTACGAGATGGCCCCGGACGTCCGCGCCGCCCTGCGGCGGCGGCTCACCGAGGAGCCACGCCTGGGACCGCAGCGCGTGGAGGAGCTCTCCGGGTTCTTGCTCGACGCCGCGGCGGCGGCGCTGCACGCCGAGGACGCCTACGACCGGACCCTCGCCCAGACGCAGCGCCTGACGGCGCTCGCCTACAGCGCGCCCGCGCGGACCGCGGCGCTGCTCGTGAGCATGCTGGCGGAGCTCGGCGCGGACGATCTCTCGTCGTGGATCCGCCTGGCGTCGCTGATCGAGGGCCTGGCCGAGCCGCTGGCGGCCTTCCCGGCGCTGCTGCAGTTCGCGCGGGCCATGGCGGCGTGGGGCCGGGGGGAGCCGCGACCGCTCGCGGCGTTCGTGGCCGAGCATGGCCCTGCGCCGGAGGTGGCGGGGGTGCGCATGGCCGTGCCGTTGCCGGTCGAGGCGGTCGAGGCGGCCGCTGCGCTCAAGGCGCTCGGCCAGGACGCTCGACCGGCGGAGCCGTGGCGTGGGCTGTGGGTGCTGGTCGCGGGCACGGGGCACTTCTCCAGCCGGCCGCTCGATGAGGTGACGATCTCGGCCGCCGAGGCGCTCGGCCACGCGCTCGCCGACGCCGACCATGCGCTCCTGACGGGCGGATTTCCCGGGGTGGACGAGATCACCGCGCGCGCGTTTGCCGTACAGGTCGAGCGGCACGGGCGGCCGGTCGAGGAGCGCCTCCTGCACGTGGTTCGTCGCAATTTGCAGCCCGTCTTCCGGGGTGGCCGCACCGTCGAGGTGGCGGATTCCCCGAGCGACGCCTGGACGCGAGAGGTGCTTCGCAGGTGCGACGCGCTGGTCATCGTCGGGGGGGCCGAGCTCGTGGCGGAGCTCGCGGCCGCCGCGCAGGAGCGGGGCAGGCCGGTGATTCCGCTGCCATGGACGGGCGTCTTGCCGCATCAGCTCGCCGAAGGCGCGCGGGCTCGCCCCGGGGGAACAAGCGCGCCTCTGACGACCCAGGCGCGCGCGCTCCGGATGCTGGAGGGGGGGCCTCGGTTTCGATCGGACACGCGCTTCTTCGTCGATCGAGCGATGGCCGTGCTGGCGCTGCAGGACCCTGCCGCGGAGCGGGCGTACCGCGGCCTCGCGCGCGGCCTGGCGCGACTCGTAGGAAGCCTGGACCTGGACGTCGCCGACCCGTCCCCGATCCGGTCGTACATGGCCGAGCTGCTCGCGGCGGCCGACGTGGAGGTGCTCGACACCTCGGAGGATCCGGAGCCAGCGATCCCGGAGATCGAGGCGGCCCTGCCGGCCATGGCCCCCTGGCTCGTCGCCGACTGGGCGAGGCTTGAGGGAGTGAAGGGATGGCCTGCGAGGGAAAGGGCGCTCGCGCTGCTCACACCGCTGCTCGCGCGGCACGCACAGCCGCTCGCCCGTGCGGTGATCGGCCGCGTCTTCGACCACGGCGCAGACTCCATGTCTCCCGCTCCCGAGCTCGCCCCCTCGCATCTCGCCTGGATCGTGGCGACCCGGCACGTCCTCGGACCCGACGAGCATCAGCGCTGGGTCCAGGACATCGCCGTCCGCTGGGCGGAGGCTTACCTGACGGAGCGGTTGCCGACCGAGGGCGACCGTATCGTCCACGGCATCGTGCGCGCGCTGCAGGCCGCCGAGCTCGCGCCGCGGCTCGATCTCGTGCTCCCGTTGCTGGATTCCGAGCACCCAGCAACGCGTGTTGCAGGATACATCGTCTGCCGCACCTTCCATCTCCCTGTCTCGGCCGAGGCGCTGGACGTGTGCCTGCAGCTGGAGCGACGGGAGGTGGAGGAACGCGGCGCTGCGAGCGCGCTCCGGCAGATCCTCGCCTGTTACGAGACGCTGCCCGGGCTCGACGAGGGCACCCCATCGCGACGCGCGGCGGCGGGGCTCGCGCGGACGGCGCAGCTGCTCGACGTGCAGGAGCGCGCCGATCCGGACGGCAGGTATCGTCAGCGCGTCCGAGAGCTGCTGGAGGGCCGGTTCAGGTCGGCACGGACGCTGCTCGATCGCCTCGACGCGAGCGCGAGGCGATACGAGGAGATCCGGCGCGTCACGCCAGGAGGCCCTTCGCGGACGGATCTGCTGGACGGGCTGGTCGGCGAGATGGGCAAGACGCTGCAGGACGCGGGGCTCACGCCCGACGAGCTCTCGACGAGGTTTGATGCCGGCGGTGATGGAGATCGGATCGTCGCGATCGCGGGTGTGCTCGAGACACCGGATCCTGCGTGCTTCGATTTTGTGCGGCGGGCGATCGATCCATCGCGCTCCGCTTTCGAGCAATACTGGGCGATCATCGCCGCTGGGCGCTTGCTGAAGAAGCTCGAACGTCGCTCACTGGAGGCGCTTCGCGCAGCCCTGGAGCATCAGATGAGCGGCGCGCCCGGGACGTGGCTCAAGCAAGATGGCCTGGCTCGCCGCGGCGTGGCGCACGACCTTCTGCAAGTCATTCAGGACAGGCTCGGAGAGGCACCGCGCAAGACGCCTGTGCCCCCGTCCGAGTCGCCGGCCCACCGTCCGCGGCTGGACATGGTGCCCATCCCGCCGGGGCGGTTCTGGATGGGCAGCGACGCGGGGGAGCCCGGCGCGTTCGATGACCAGCACCCGCGCCGTGAGGTGGTGATCGCAGCGTTCCAGATGGGGCGAGTGCCGGTGACCCAGCGGCAGTACCGGGAGGTGATGGGAAAGAACCCGAGCTCGATCGCGGGCGATGAGCTGCCCGTGATCAACGTGAGCTGGGAGGATGCAATCCGCTTCTGTAACGCCCTGTCCGAGCGGGATGGCTTGACGCCGGCATACCGGGTCGATGGCGGCGAGGTCCACTGGGACCTCAGCGCTGAGGGCTACCGCCTGCCCACGGAGGCGGAGTGGGAGTATGCGGCTCGGGGGCACGACGGCCGGATTTACCCCTGGGGCAACGCGCCTCCCTCCGACCAGCTCTGCTGGGATGGGGATGACAACGAGCTCGGGCGCGGCAAGCGCGCCGGCCCGAGCCCTGTCGGGATGTATCCGAGCGGCGCTTCGCCATTTGGCCTCCTGGACATGGCAGGCAACGTCCTGGAGTGGTGCTGGGATCGCTACGGTCCGTACAGGAAAATGATGGATCCCGAGGTCAATCCGACTGGCCCGGCGCAAGGAGAATTCCGTGTCCTGCGCGGGGGGTCGTGGTTCAGCATGAGCCCTGTGTGGGTGCGCGCGGCCGACCGCGAGCACCATGAACCGTCGTGGCATGGCAGCCGCGTTGGGTTTCGCTGTGCACGCGGACCTGGGGAGCCAAGGTGAGGGATGTCGAGCGACAGCAACTTCGGCCCTCCCGCACTCTTGCTGAAGGAGGGGGCGAGCTCTTCGACGGCGTTTTTCGCAGGAGGCTGGGGGCATCCGGGGACATGGCGCCACGCCCGTGCCTTGCCGCTCACGGACGGTACCGCGGATCGTCCAGGAAGGCGGCATCGGTCAGCGACCGCAGGAACGCCACCAGATCGGCCTTCTCGTCCGGAGAGAGCCCCAGCTCCTCGATCTGCGGATCGGTGGAGGAATGGCCCAGCCCGCCGCGATCGTAATGGTCGACCACCTCCTCCAGCGTCGCCAGCGATCCGTCGTGCATATAGGGGGCGCTCGCCGCGATGTTCCGCAAACCGGGCACCTTGAATTTGCCAAGGTCTCCCGTCCGCCCGGTGATCACTTGCCGCCCGACGTCGCCGCCGTCGAGGTAGGTGCCGTTGTTGAAGAAGCCTTCGTTGGTGAGCATTCCGGACGGGTGGCAATGGAAGCAGCCAGCTGGCTCGCTCAGGAACAGCGCCTCGCCGCGGCGCTCGGCGTCTCCAAAGGTCGTGTCGTCCCCGCGCTTGTGCCGGTCGTAAGGGCTGTCGGCGCTGACGATCGAACGGACGAAGCTGGCCAGGGCATGGCGCAAGGACTCCTCCCCGGGAGGCCTGCCATAAGCATCCTTGAACGCCTTCACGTAGACGTCATCGCCGGCGACACGAGCGACGGCCTCGGCGAGCGGTAGATCCATCTCGTCGGGGTTCTCGATGGGCTTCCCCACCTGCTCTTCCAGGGTGGCCGCGCGGCCATCCCAGAAGAAGCTCTCGCCCCAGGCCAGGTTCACCAGCGCGGGCGCGTTCCGCTGTCCCAGGCGGCCGTCGACCCCCCGGGAGACGGGGTCCGGATCGGCGAAGGCGTACTCCTGACGGTGGCAGCTCGCGCACGCTACCTCGCCGGTGCGAGAGAGGCGCTTGTCGAAGAAGAGCCTCTTGCCGAGCTGGGCCCTCGCCTCGGTGAGCGCGTTGTCGGCCGGCGCTCTGGCCGCCGCGGTGCGCGCCGGAAACCCGGCGGGGATGGCGTCCGTGACGAGCGGCGGCAGAGGTCCAGGGGCCGCCGGCCCGTCGTCGCCGCATCCGCCCGCAAGGAGCAGCGCCGCCAGGCCGATGGCCCCGCCACGGTTGGAGCGCGGCGTCATGGAGCGAAGGCGAACACCGTCAGATCGGGGAGGCCGCGCCGCAGGCGCTCACCCGCGAGGAGCTCGTCTCCCACGGGCCCGGGCGGCGCGACGAACCCGGTCAAGTCGATGTCCGCCGTGGCGCCCGCGAAGACCTCGTCCATGGCGACCCGGACGACCTTGCCCGTCGAGCCGCTCGCGGGCACGGACAGCGCGCTTCGCACCTCGACCCTGGGGGCGAGATCCTCGGCCAGGTTGCCCCCCATGTGGACCGCCGGCGGAACCGCGGCCGTCTCTCCGTCCGGATCATCGGAACCACCCTCACCCTCGGCCGGCGGAGCCACGCTGCCCTCGTAGCGCAGGAAGAGGTAACCGCTGTGCGGCCACGTCATCTGGGAGGCTTCCGACAGAGGCGCGACGTTCGCTTCGGGCCGAGAGGTGCTGCAGGCCTTGTGCAAGCCCCAGACGAAGCTGACGCCTTCATAGCTGCCGGCCGGAGCGCGCAGCCGGAGCGTGGCCGAGCCCGGCTCCTCGGCGTTGTAGAAGTGGACCCCGTAAGGGGTGGCGGCGCCGTCCGGGCCGACGATATCGACGGGCACGAGGTCGCCGTCCTCTCCGATCAGCGCCGCGTGTGAGACGTAGAAGCGAACGTTGAGCGGCGTGACCGTGCTGCCGTCCGGCGCGACGTTCGGCTCGCCGAACAGGAACGGCGCGCCGCCGAGGACGAGCTCGAACGCGAGCTCGACGAGTGTGCCCTCGGTCCTGATGGACGCCGGCTGCTCTGCGCAACCGGTCGGCCAGGTGGCCTCGTCCTGGCCGCCGGCGCCGCCCGCGCCGCCCGCGCCGCTGGCGTCGGCCTGGCCGCCCGCTCCACCGGACCCGTCGGGCTGGCTGCCGCCCGCCCCGCCGGTCCCGGACGCCACTTGCGGCTGATTCGGAGACGTGCCGCAAGCGGCCGCGGCGACCAACAGCAACCCGATCCACCGGAACAAGCCAGGAGATTTCATCGTGGGATCGAGTGTACGCGAGGACGCACCCCACCGGAACAGAGGACGCATCGCCGGGATCTTGCTGTGCGAGACGCGATCAAGGCGCGAGCGATGGCGTGACGAGCGGTAGCAAAGACTCCCGACGGCTCACGCCGATGGCAGTACGGCGAGATCGACCAGGATCCGCCGGAGCTCCTCCACCCGCGCCTTCTCGAGGGGCTGCAGCGGGGCCCGGAGCGGCCCGACCCGTGTGCCCATCAGCTCGAGGGCCGCCGAGATGGCCCGCGGCAGGCCATGCGCGACGATGAACTGAAGGAACGGCAGCTGGCGGTAGAAAGAGCGCCGAGCGGCCTCGAGATCACCACGGGTCACCGCGTCATAGAGCTCGACGGTGAGGCGAGGGATGATGTGCGGGGCAGCCGTGCACCAGCCGCGCGCCCCGGCCACGAACGCGGCGAGCGCGAGCGGATTGCTTCCGTTGTAGAAGGCAACCTGGTCGCCGCAGAGCTGCACGAGCCGGTGCATCCGGTTCACGTCCCCGGTGCTCTCCTTGACCATCGTGACGTTCGGGATCTGCAGCAACCGTGCGATCGCGTCCGGGCTCAGGTCGAGGCCCCCCGTCGCCGGGTTGTTGTACACGGCGATGGGGAGGGAGATGGCCTTCGCGACGGCCTCGAAGTGCGCAACGATCTCCCTGTCCGAGAGCTTCCAGTAGCTCATCGGGAGGATCATCACCGCGGCGGCGCCGGCCCGCTCCGCGTACCTCGCGTGGTGCACCGTCCGCTCCGTGGTGAGGCTCGAGACGCCGACCAGGGTCGGGACCCGGCCCGCCACGCGCCTCACGACGATGTCGGTGACGGCCTCACGCTCCGCGTCCGAGAGATACGGCAACACCCCGGTGCTGCCCAGCGGGGCGATCGCATGGACCCCCGCGGCGAGCATGTCGTCGACGATGCGCCCGAGGAGCTGTTCGTCGACGCGTCCAGCCTCCGTGAACGGCGTGATGGGGTAGGCGATGATTCCACGGAGAGACGATGTCATCGCACGCCTCCTTCCGCCTCGTGATCCCGGTCGAAGAGCTGATCTCCCCGGTCGGGCACCTCTTCGCGCAGCGCGACACCTCCCATGTTCTGCAGCATCGGCGCGTTCTCGCAGGCGAGGTAGCGGGCCCGACCCTTTCCGGTGTTGACGTGGTTGTGCCAGGCCCAGACAGGGACGTAGATCGCGTCCCCTTGCTTCCAGTCGACACGCCTCCCGCCCACGTACGAGTAGCCCTCTCCCTCCAGGACGTAGAGGATGGTCTCGTACGTGTGCCGATGCCGGTTGGAGGATTGCCCAGGATCGAGCCATCCGATGGTCATGCTGATCGCGTGCGACGGGAGGTCCACGAAGAAGACCGGATGCTTCCGCGCTTTCGAATACTCACCGTGACGCCCGGCGGACTCGACCGCGGGGTGCGCGAGCCTCTCTGGCATCACCACGCGAGGCCGCGGCGGCGTCTTGTCGAAGTCTGCTGAATGGAATCGTTCGCTCATGTCGGCTCCCTGTCAGCGCAAAAGGCACCTTGCGCAGGAGAGTGGATAGCGCGAAGCTGGACCCATGACAGGCTCCAGAACGAACATGTCGACGGGTCCAGCTGGTCGGCCCTGGCGCTTCGACCTGGTGCTCGACGACGGCGCGTCCGTGCCGCGGCAGACCCAGCTGAGCAGGGCGATCGTTCAAGAGATCCAGCGCGGGCGGCTGCTGCCGGGTTCAACGCTCCCGGGCAGCCGGACGCTCGCGGCGCAGCTCAACGTGAACCGGAAGGTCGTCGTCGCCGCCGTGGACGAGCTGGTGGCCCAGGGGTGGCTCGAGGCGCTCCCCGCGCGCGGCACCCGCGTCGCGCTCAACCTTCCGACGCTCGCCGTCGCGGATGCGGAGGGCCGCCGCTCGGTCGATACGGTCCTCGCCCAGCGCCGCGGCGCCATGATCGCGGTGAACGACGGGATCCCGGACGCCCGGATCGCGCCCGTCGACGAGCTCGCGCGCGCGCAGCGGCGCGCTCTCCGAGCGCTGGCGCGGACGGGCCTCGGCTACGGAGATGCCGCGGGCGATCCCGTGCTCAGGGAGGTCCTTGCGGGCTTCGTCAATCACGCCCGCGGGTTGTCGTGCTCCTCGGAGGAGGTCGTGCTGACGCGCGGCAGCCAGGGCGCGCTGAGCCTGTTCGCGCTGGCGATGCTGGAGCCCGGGGATGTCGTCGCCGTCGAGCACCCTGGGTACACGCCGGCCTGGCGCGCGTTCCAGCTCGCCCGGGCCGACGTGGTTCATGTGCCGGTCGATGCCCACGGCCTTCGAACGGAGGAGCTGGAGGCGCACGCCAGGAAGCTCAAGGGGCGCCTCAAGGCCGTGTACGTGACGCCTCACCATCAATACCCGACGACCGTCGCCATGTCGGCCGAGCGTCGAATGCACCTGCGACGAATCTGCGAGTCGTTTCGCCTCTACATCGTCGAGGACGACTACGACTACGAGTACCACTTCGAGGGCGCGCCGCTGCTCCCCCTCGCCGCGACCAAGGACCTGTCGTCGCGCTGCATCTACGTGGCCTCGCTCTCGAAGCTCATCGCTCCGGCCCTGCGGCTCGGGTACATCATCGCGGACAGGTCCGTTGTCGCGCGCCTGAGGGCGGTCCGTGAGCTGCTCGATCGTCAGGGAGATGTCGCCCTCGAGCGCGCCGTGGCCGAGCTCATCGAGGACGGCGAGATCCAGCGTCACGCGCGGCGCGCCCGGCAGCTCTACCGGCAGCGTCGTGACCACCTGCTGGAGCAGCTCGCGTCGAGGCCGCCCTTGCGTTCCGCGATCGAGTGCGACCCGCCCGGCGGGGGATTGGCGCTCTGGATGCGCTTGCGCAACCTGACCTCGGAGGAGCTCGTCGAGCGCGCGCACGCACGCGGCCTGGCCCTCACCCCGGGGTCCGTTCATGTCGCGGCCGGGGCCGTGCCCGCATTCCGCTTCGGCTTCGCGGCGCACACGAGCGAAGAGCTATCGAGGATCTGCGATACGCTGGAGGCGTGCCTGATGCCCGACGCGGGATCGAGGCGCCGATGAACAGCGTTCTCCACGTCACACCACGCGCCGGCGGTCGCGCTCGAACAGCTCGCGCTCCAGCTCGAACATCTCGAGCCCTGTCCGGACCGGCCACGGGGTGCCGGTCACGACCTCGACCACCTCGGCGATCACCTCCGGCGCGCGCAGGACGCGCCTGTGGCCGAGGCCGCGGGTCGACATGAGCCGCGCGCCCGGCCAGCGATCGGCGAGCGCCGCGCCTGCCTCGAACGACACCTCGCGATCGTCGCGGTCGTGCACGACGAACAGCGGCGCGTTCATCCGCGGGGCCGCAGAGAGCGCGTCGAGGTCCGTGAGCGGCACGCCGTAGCGCGCCTCGAGGCGGGCGACCATGCGGCGCCGGACGGCCTCGTCGATGCCGAGGAGCTTCGCGAAATGCTGGGTGTAGCGGACCGCGCTGAGCGGCGGCGCGATGAACACGAGCCTCGGCGCCGGAGCGCCCGCGCGCCGGACCGACGCCGCGCGGGACAGGGCATACGTCGTCGCGGCGCTCCCGAGCGAGTGCGCGACGATGGCGTGGACGGGCCCGACCTCGTCCATCGCGACCGTGACCGCGCGGGCCAGCTCCACGAGCGTGGCCGACCGGCTCGGCCCATCGCCGTGCCCCGGCGCGTCGAACGTCACCACGCGAAAGCCCAGCTCCACGAGCGGCCTCACGAACGCGCCGAGCTGGCTGCCCCGGCCCTCCCAGCCGTGCACGAGCAGCACGGTCGGCCCGTCCCCCCACGACCACGCGGGCAGCGCCTCCGCGCCCCACGGCAGCGAGAAGCGCGCCGCGCCGGCGAGGATCTCCTCCTCCCACGCCGGGCGCGCGTGCCGGCGCGGAGAGCGGAACAGCCGTTCGGCCGCCAGGGAGGCCAGATCCGGCGCGGCCTTGTTGAGGAGCTTGAACCCGAACCGGATCCCACCGCGCAGGAGGACCTGCCGCGGATCAGTACGAACGATCGTTCTATTATTGGGCGACGAATGGACCTGATTGGCTTCCTGCATGGGGGGACCTCCTCGGGGGATTGCGAGACGGATCAGGCAGAGCGGCGGGGCGAGCGCCGGGCGTCGGTCACGAGCCTCTCGAAGGCGGCGCGGGCCCGGCGCTTCGACGCGTTGTCGGGCATCAAGCGGCTGAGCGCGTGGGAGCCGGACGCGATGGCATAGGCCTCGAAGGCGAACTGCGCCAGGTCGAGGTCCGAGCGGAAGTGGCCCTCTTCGACGGCGATGCGCGCGGCGGTGGCGAGCGTGGCCAGCCAGTCTTTCTGCGACGCGACGAGCGCGTCGCGCGCCGGACCGGGCTTGTCGTCCAGCTCGGCCGCGGCGGCATGGAAGACGCAGCCGCCTGGCATGAAGTCCTGCTCTGTCCAGACGAACCACCGATCGATGAGCGCGCGCACGCGCGGCTCACCGCGCGGCTCGCGCAGCGCGGGCGCGACCACGAGGTCGACGAAGCGGCGCTTGGCCTCTTCGAGGATGGCGACGTCCAGGTTCTCCTTGGAGCTGAAGTGCGCGAAGAGGCCGCTCTTCGACATCTTCACGCGCTCGGCCAGGGCGCCGACGGTCACGCCCGAGAGCCCGACCTCGCTCGCCAGCGCCAGCGCCTCGGCCAGGATGGCCTGCCGGGTATCTTCACCTTTCGCCACCTCGACTGGATAGAACGACCGTTCTATTTTGTCAAGCGACGGGGCAGCCGACCCTCCTCGACGATCGCCTGCATTGCCGGCGCACGCTAGAGCGACAAACGGGTTGAAACCACGAGAAAAGCAGGAATTTCACAGGGAGACGGGGAGGCGGGGAGCGAGAGACGGCAAGAGAAAGAAATTCATTCTTTCTTCCTCCCCGCCTCCTCGCCTCCCTGTGAAAATTCTCCGGGTTTCAACGTGTTCGGTATTCTAGGCGCGCTTCGCCAGGTAGGCATCGACCAGCTCGATCAGCCGTGCCCGGCCGAAGCTGGGGTCGTGGCCTGCATGCACGATCTGGACTGGGAGCTCCCGCAACCGCTTCATGGTGCGGACGTAAGCGGGAATGTCTGCGCCCTCGATCTCATCCAGCAGCGGCCCGTCATAGATCGCATCGCCCGAGAACAAGGTTCCGGTCGCCGCCTCCCACAGACCGATGCTGCCCGGCGAGTGACCGGGCAGGTGCAGCACCTCGAAGTGACGGTCGCCGAGATCCACGACGTCGCCTTCGGCGACGACCTCCGTGACCGGCGCGCCATGCAGGGCGTAGCTTGCGATGTCGTACTCCGCGTAGGGCAGGGCGGTGATCACATCGCCCTCGATCGGATAGCCAGCGTCGCCCAGCTTGCGAATTGTCGCGGCGCCCATCACCGAGGCCAGCAAGGTGCCGCGGTCGGTCGGTGAGCGCAGGTTCTCCGCCTCGAGATGGTGCACCAAGGTGTGCTCGAAATCATGGTGGCTGCCCACATGATCGGCGTGGGTGTGGGTCGCGACCGCCGTCACCGGCTTGTCGAGCAGGTGCTTCATGGCCTCCCGCAGGCTGACGATGCCCAACCCCGTGTCGATGATCAGGTCGCGATCGCGACCGCGCACATGCCAGATGTTGCAGCGCATCAGCGGCACCACGTGCGGCTCGATCAGCAGCGTGATGTCATCGCTGACGCGCGTGATCTCGAACCAGCGGTCGGCGATCGGCAAAGTGGCCATGCGTTTCACTTCAACCGCCCGCCTTACTCCTCGCTCGGCCGGTCGTCCACGGTTACCAGCTCCTGGTCACCCCGCCGTCCCGGTTACCACGTCCCCTGGTAACCGCCCCGTTGCGACGCGCGCAATCCATTGAAATTCAATGACTTGGCGCGATGGCCCGAGAGCTGCTTCAGGGGCTGGCAGGAGACCTTACCATGGTAACCGAACCGACATCCCACCGCCTCACGCTTCCCATGCTCCTCGCTACCCTGCTCGCCGCGTGCGCCGGAACGGCCGACGGCGGCAGCTCGACCGGCGACGCCCCGGCCGATCCGGCCGGTCCAGCGCCCCACGAGGGCGCCCCTTCCGGCCAGCAGGCCGCGCCCGCCGTGCCTTCGGCGCCGGATCTCGCGTACCCCGGCAAGGGCTTCATCGTCCACGAATGGGGGACCGACACCGTGGTCGTCGGCTCCGACGGCTCGCTTCAAGCGGGGCTGCACCACGAGGAGGAGGATCTCCCCGCCTTCGTCTATGACCGGCTCGGAGCCGGCACGCTCGATGGCTCGATCTCGACGAGCGTCAACGTGAAGATGGAGACGCCGGTCACTTACTTCTACGCCGAGGAGCCGCTCGACGCGCATGTCCAGATAGGGTTCCCCAAAGGGATCTTCACGCAGTGGTACCCCGCCGTCCGCCAGTTTTACCCGCCCATCATCGCGCCCGGCAGCGTTGCTGACTTGACGACGTACGCGGACCCGGCGTTCGACCCCGACTTCCCCTTTGGCTCGCCGATGTGCTCAGAGATCTACGGCCCGAACGCGCGCGGGTTCCTCGAGTGGAGCAACATCGAGGTCCTCGGGCGCGACCGCGATATCCCCCTGCCCGAGGCGCCGCTCGATCGGTTCACGTGGGCGCACGCGCGTCAGGTCGGCGCCAACCCGCTCCGCATCGCAGGCGTGCCCGGCGCGATGGAGGCGCCCCAGCACGAGCGCTTCCTGTTCTATCGAGGGCTCGGCAACTTCGACCTGCCCGTCCGCGTGACGGCCGGCACCGGCGGGGCGATCTCCGCCGAGAATACCCTCGACGAGGCGATCGGCGCCGTCTTCGTCCTCAACGTCGGCGCCTCGACGGGGGCGTTCGTCGCCCACCCCAAGGGCATCGCTACGGGCGGCACGCTCGTCGAGCGCGCCCCCTCGCTCGACGGAGCGCCGCCGCTCGACGAGTTCGTCGAGTCGCTCGGCGCGAGCATGATCGACACCCTCGACGCGACCGGCCTGTACCACGACGAAGCCGTCGCCATGGTGAACACCTGGAAGCGCCAGTGGTTCCGGACGCCCGGCGTCCGGGTGCTCTACCTCGCTCCGGAGGCGTGGACCGACGCCTCGATCCCGATCACCATCGATCCCACGCCTGCCGATGTCGTGCGCGTCATGATGCTCCGCGTCGAGGTGCTCTCGCCCGAGCTCGAGGCAGCGGACGTCGGCGCGGCGCGGCGGCTCGCAGATCCGTCCCTCGCCGGGGGCGCCGAACGCCACTTCGACGATCTCGGGCGCTTCGCCGAGCCGCGCCTCCGCCGCGCGCTCACGATCCTCGGCGAGCCCACGTACGGCCAGCCCCTGCTCGCCCGCATCGCAGCCGGCGCGACGGCGAGCGCCGCGCGCGAGTAACCTCTCGGCCATGCACGCCCCGCGGCGCGAGCCCTTCGTGGCCCATGCTCGGTACGAGCCGGGCGAGATCCTCGGGCAGGGGGCGCAGGGCGTCGTGGGGCGCGTGATCGACCGCGAGGCGCGGGGGCGCGAGCTCGTCGCGAAGGTGTTCCGTCAGGGCGCCTTCCGCGAGGACACCCTGCTCGGCGAGTTCGCGCTGCTCGCGCGCCTGCGCGTCCCCGGCGTGGTGCGGGCGCACGATCTCGGGCGGGACGAGCGGACGGGAGCGCCCTTCCTCGTCGAGGAGTACGTGGCCGGCGACGACGCCGGGGCGTGGGTGCAGGGGGCCCCGGCCGTCGAGCGCCCGGCGCGGCTCGCGGGCGTGCTCGCCGGCGTCGCGAGGACGCTCGCCGCCCTGCACGACGCGGGGTTCGTGCACAGCGATCTCAAGCCGGCGCACGTCCGGATGCGGCCCCTCGGCGGGGGCGGCGCCGAGGCCGTGCTCCTCGATCTCGGGGCGGCGGTGTCGAGGGCGCGCGCGCCGGGCGGCGCCGTCGCGTTCACCTCGGCGTTCGCCGCGCCCGAGCTGCTCGCCGGGGGCGCGCCGTCGGCCGCGTCCGACCTCTACAGCCTGGGGGCGCTCGCGTGGTGCTCGGCCGCGGGCCGCCCGCCCGGGCCCCTTCGCGCGCGGCGCCCGCTGCGCGACGCCGCGTCGTGGGTGCAGCCGAGCGTGGCCGAGGTGATCGAGGCGCTGCTCGCGCTGCACCCGCGAGACCGCCCTGCCGAGGCCCGCGAGGTGCTCCGGCAGCTCGGCGTCGCGGCCGCGGAGGCGGGCATCGCCGTGGGAACGCCGCCCGCGCCCATCGGGCGGGAGCGCGAGCTCGAGGCGCTGCAGCAGGCGCCGTCACCGTCAGGCCGCGTGCGCTACGTCACGGGGCCGAGCGGCGCCGGCAAGAGCCACCTCGGGCGCGAGCTCGTGACGCGGGCGCTGCTCGCCGGGCGGAGCGCCAGGTACGTGGCGTTCCCGCGCGAGGCCGACCCGCTCCTGCAGCGGCTCATCGCGTTCTTCCGGGGCGCCGAGCGGGCGCCGCCGTTCGTGACGCCGCCCGGCGACGGGCCCCCGCTCCTGCTCTTGCTGGACGATCTGGATCAGGCCCCGGCCGAGCTGCGCGCCGCGCTCGACGCGTACCGGTGCCGGCCGGCGGCGCCCGGCGGCGCGGCGATCGAGGTGGTCGCGACGGCCCGGAGCGCGCCCGAGGGCGCGGCGTGCGTGGCGCTCGGGCCGCTCGGCGACGCGAGCTTCGGCGCGCTGTGCCGCGCGCTCGGCGTGGACGACGAGGCGAGCGTGCGCGAGGCCGCCGTGGCGTCGGGGAAGAACCCGGGGTGGCTCTTCGCGTCGCTCGGCCGCGTGCCGCTCACGAAGGACACCGCGATCGAGCGCGTGCGCGAGCTGTCGGCCGACGCCTGCGCGACGCTCGCCGCGATCGCCATCGCGGGCGGCGCCCTGCCCGAGGCGCGCTGCGCTCTCGGGTTCGGGCGCGGCGGCCGGGCGTACGCGCGGGGTGGCGCGCAGCCGGGCGCCTCCGGCGAGCGAGCCCTGGGCGAGCTGCTCGCGGGCGCGCTGATCGCGCGGCGGGAGGCGGCGGCCGGCGCGCTCACCACGCTGTCCGCTCCCGCCCTGGCGAGGGATCTCGCCGCGGCGCTCGCCACGCCGGAGGTCGCCGAGGAGGTCGCCGCGGCGCTGCTCGCGGATCCCGGCGCGCCTGCGTCGGCGCTCCTCTCGGCGGCGGCGGCGCCGTGCACGAAGGCCCGGCGCGCGCAGCTCCACGAGCGGGCCGCGGCGCAGGCGCGCGAGGCCGGGCTGCGGTCGGAGGAGATCGAGGCGCTGCTCGCGCTCGGCGAGGACGCGGACCGGAGGACCCCGGCGCTCCTCTGCAGGCTCGAGCGGCTGACGCGCGACGCGGGCGTGGGCGCGGCGCACCCGCAGGTCGTGGCGTGGCTCGACGAGGCGGCGCAGCGCGACGAGCGGGTGCTCGTGCTCGCGCTGCGGCGCCGCGCGGAGAAGCGCGCGCGGGATGGAGACGCGACGGCGGCGAAGGAGCACGCGCTCGCGGCGCTCGCGGCGGCGCGGCGGCTCGGCGGCGGGACGGCCGAGGCGTTCGCGCTGTCGACGCTGGGGCTCGTGGCGCTGATGCGCGCCGACTGGGGCGAGGCGGAGGCGTGGCTCGCGGGGGCGCAGGCGAAGCTGCCCGCGGCGGGCGAGCGCGCCGACGGCGTGGACGATGTCGAAGAGGTGGCGCGGCTCCACCACAACGCGGGCATCGTCGCCCTGTACCGCGGCCAGGTGGACGGCGCGGTGCGGACGTTCGAGGCGTCGCTCGCGGTCAAGCGGACCCTCGGGGACCGCGCCGGCATGCGCTCGTGCCTGATGAACCTCGGGATCGCGCTCGGGAAGGCGTCGCGCTACGAGGAGGCGTTCGGCGCGCTCGACGAGGCGATGCGGCTCGCGCGATCGCTGGGGCAGGTGGCGGGGCGCGGCTGGTGCCTGTCGGCGCGCGCGGACATCGAGGTGCGCCGCGGCGACGCGCGCGCGGCGGAGCGCTGCATCGAGGAGGCGTGGGCGCTCGCGGCGTCGCTCCCTGCGGCGATCCAGGCCGATCTGGTGATCGCGCGGGCGAACGTGGCGTTGCTCGACGGCGACGGGCGGCGGGCGCTCGCGGCGCTCGCGGCGCTGGACCCGGGCGTGCGGGCGAACGACCCGCTGGTGGACGCGCGGGCCCAGGTGGCGGAGGCGCAGGTGTACCTCACCAAGCTGCCGGCGGAGCCCCGGCGGGCGGCGCGGGGCGCGATCCGGGCCGCGCGGCGGGCGCGCGCGGCGATGCTCGCGGAGGTGGAGGCGCAGGCGCTCGACGTGCTGCGCTCGGCGCGGCCGGGCGCACGGCGGTCGCCGGCCGCGGCGACGGCGCGGGGCGGCGCGCATGCGGCGCAAGGGGCACCGGCGGCGGCGCAGGGGGCACCGGCGGCGCAGGGGGCACCGGCGGCTGCGCAGGGGGCACCGGCGGCTGCGCAGGGGGCACCGGCGGCGGCGGGCGGCGCGTATGCTGGCCCAGGCATGACGGCGGCGGCGAGCGGAGAAGACGACGCGCTCTGGGCGTGGCTCGCGTCGGTGGCGACAGCGGACGGCGCCGCGGAGGCCGCAGTCGGGCTCGCGCGCGCCCTCGTGCAGCAGTCGGGGGCCGAGCGCGCGCTGCTCGCCGTCGTCGACGAGCAGGGGCGGGTGGTCGCCGCCTGGGGCGCCGACCTCGACGGGCTGGAGATCGCCGAGGCGGCGCGGCGCATCGCGCCCGACCTGGCGCAGCTCGCGCTGAGCCAGGCCACGCCCGTCCACTACCAGCGCGACGTGGAGACGCCGGGCGGCCGCGGCTCGCGGCTCGTGCTGCGCGTCGGCGCGGGCCACGCCTCGATGGGCGCGCGCGCCCCGGCGGCGAGCGCGGCCTGGCCAGACCCGGCGCTCCCCGGGCCTCCGCGCGCGCTCATCGTGATCGAGCACCGGTTCCGCCCGGCGTGCTTCGACGCCGTCACGGAGGCGCGGGCCGCTCGCTGGGCGTCGCTCGCGGGGCTCTTCCTGCGGCTCTTCGCCCGCCCCGGCGCGCCGGAAGATCTGCGGCTCTTCACCCGCCCCGGCGCGCCGGAAGAGCCCCGCCGCGAAGGCCCGGCGCCTCCCTGCCTCGCCTCGCTCGCCGAGCCCGCGCCCGATCTCCGGCGCGCCGACACGACCGTCGTGCCCGCGGCCCAGCCGCGGAGGAGCTTCCCCGACATCCTGGGCCAGAGCGCCGCGCTGGGCCGGGCGCTCGCGCGCCTCGACGCGGCCATCGACAGCGATCTGCCCGTGCTCCTCATGGGCGAGACCGGCACGGGCAAGGAGCTCTTCGCCCGCGCGCTCCACGATCTCGGCCCGCGCCGTTCGCGCGAGCTCGTCGCCATCAACTGCGGCGCCGTACCCGACGCGCTCTTCGAGGCGGAGCTCTTCGGCCACGCGCGGGCCTCGTTCACGGGGGCCGAGCGCGCGCGCCCCGGCCTGCTCGCCCGGGCCGAGGGCGGCACGCTCTTCCTCGACGAGCTGGGGGAGCTGCCGCTCGCGCGGCAGGCGGCGCTGCTGCGGGCGCTGGAGTCACGGCGCTATCGCCCTGTCGGCAGCGACGACGAGCGGCCGTTCGACGTGCGGATCGTCGCGGCCACGAACCGGGATCTCGCGCAGGCGGTCGCCGAGCGGGCGTTCCGGCAGGACCTGCTCTTCCGGGTGAACGCCATCGAGATCCACCTGCCGCCGCTCCGCGACCGGGAGGGCGACGTGCCGCTGCTGCTCGCCGGGTATCTGGCCCGGACGGGCGCCCCCATCGAGATCGCGCCGCGCGCGCTCGCGGCGCTCGATGCCTACGCGTGGCCCGGCAACGTGCGGGAGCTCGCGCACCTGGTCCAGCGCCTGGCCGCGCTGGGCGTGCGCCGCGTCGAGCTGGAGCACCTCCCGCGGGGGGTGAGGGCGAGCGCGCCGCGGGCGAGCGCGCTGCGGGCGAGCGCGCCGCGGGCGAGCGCGCGCCTGGCGCCCGACGCCGCCGAGCGACCCGCGTCGCCGTCCCGGCCGCCGATGGCCGGACCCGTCCCGCCGCCGGCCGCGGGGCGCGGAAACTCGGGCGAGGCGCGCCACGCGCTGGCCGAGGACGACGAGCGCGAGCCGATCCGGCGCGCGCTTGCGGAGACCGGCGGGAACATCAGCCGCGCGGCCGAGCGTCTCGGCATCACGCGCCACGGTCTGAAAAAGCGCATGGCGCGCCTCGGCATGCGCGCTCCCTCCGGGTCGCAGAGGAAAGCGGAGTGAATCCCCTCGTGAAGGCGCCGCTGACAGAGAGGCAATCAAACGCAGTCGTGGAGGACTCCTTATGAAGGGCAGCGGTTCCGGAGCACTGAACACATCGAGGCTCGAGGAGGAGCGCCGACAGGGCCCCGCGGCAGGAGAAACGGTCTTTCCGATCTCCCCGCGCCCCTGCCATCGAGGGCCGAGCTCTCGCCGTGGATGGAGCGGGCGGTTCGCTCTCGCGCTGCTCGTCGCGGGCTGCTCGCCCGCGGCCGTCGACGGATCGCCGGCGCCCCTGCCGGACGGCGGAGGCGGCGCCCCCGCCGAGCCGCCCTCACCCGCTGCGTGTGATGCCTCCGCGGCCGATGGCGTCGCCGTCTTCGCCTCGAGCGTCGACACGGGCGCCCCGCAGGCGCCCGGCGCTCCGCCCTACGCGATCGACGGCTGCTTGCTGGCCTACGTCGCGCCGCGCGAGGCTGGCGACGTGAGCGGCGCCCTGAGGCTGCGTGATCTCGGTACGGGCGAGGAGCTCCTCCTCGCGCCGGCCGCCGAGACGCCCCGCCGGCCTGCGCTCGCCGGCGACGTCGTGGTCTGGGAGGCGACGGACAACGGAGCACGCGTGGTGCGCGTGCGCCGGGATGGCGAGACGCAGACGATCCGCGGCCCGTTCGATCACGCGGGCGAGCCGCGCGTGGCGGGAGACGCCGTGGTCCTGACGGGCTGGCTGACCGCGGACGAGAGCGGCGACACGGACGTCTTCCTGTACGAGATCGGCCAGGCGGAGGCGGTCCCGATCGCGTCCGGCCCGGGGCAGCAGCGCTTCCCGGACGTCTCGGCGACGCACGTCGCCTTCGCCGATTTCTCCGAGGATCCCGACGGCCGCTTCGACGAGGACGAGCGCGATCTCGCGGACATCGTGGTCTATGACCGGCGCACGAGGCGCGCTGTCCCGCGATCCCGGGAAGGCAAACAGTCCTTCCCGATGCTCGGCGCCGGAGAGAGGGTGGTGGCTTATCTCGAATGGGCGCCGTTTCATCCGGAGCCCAAGTACCAGCAGTTCGATCTGCGGATCGGGGACATCACCGCTCCTGCGGACGGCGACGCCCTGGCCGCGAGCATCGAGCAGTCGGGCCTGCCGTACGTGCTCCCCGAGGTCCGCGGCGAGCTCATCGAGTGGGTGGAGCGGCCGGCGGACAGCAATGCGTCCTTGCGGCGGAGGCCGGCCGATCTCTCGGCGCCCGCGGCCGAGGTCCCCGGGCTCTCGGCGTTCGAGCTGTTCGGGCCGTCCGCTTCTGCGACGATCACGGTGGTCGCGGCGCGCTCACCGGGAGGCGAGCTGGAGCTCCGCGGCGTCGCCCGGTGATCCGGGGGCGCAGGCCGGCTCCGCGGCGATGCGGTGCAGGTCCGGGAACGCTACCTCCCGGCGGGACAGGCCTTGCGAGGGGAGTCGGCGTCGGGCGCCCGCGATCACCGGAGTGATCCCGGGCGCCCCCACGCCGGCCGAGCTACTTCTTCGCAGCAGCAGGCGCCGCGGCAGCAGGCGCCGCGGCCGGCGCCTTCGCTGCGGCGGCCGGCGCCGCGGCCTGCGCCTGCGGGGTGATGATGCGGAATTTCCCGCTCAGGTGCAGCAGCGACATCGTGTACAGCATGCCGTCGTAGTACCGCCACTTGCCGGTGGGCGCCTCGCGCTGATAGAGCTCCTCGACGAAGCGCCAGGCCCGCGGATGGGTCGCGGCCAGCGCCGCGACGGCGTTCGCCGACACGAGCCCGAGCGAGTCGTAGTCGACGGTGGGCTTGCCCTCGAGGGTGAAGTTGCCCTTGTACTTGGGGCCCTGCGCCTCGAAGAACGCGAGGAGGCGATCGCTCAGCTCGGTCTGCCGCGGATCCTTCGCCCACCACGCCGCGTCCACCGACCAGTTCATCGCGGTGCGGAACGCGTCCTGACGGAAGTTGGCGGTCCCCGCGTCCCAGGAGGCAGGCTTGGGGGTGCCATCGAAGTTGGCGTAATCCGGAGCGAGCCCCGTCTTCGGATGGGTCACCTTGACGAAGTAATCGCGGCTCACCTTGGCCGCCTCGGCCCAGAACGCGCGATCCGCCTCGGGGCCCCAGGCCGCCCAGACGTCGTAGAACGCCGGCAGGTGATACGACGGATCGGTGTGATCGCCGTTCTTCGCGAAGTTGTCCGCGTCGGGCGTGAACCGCACCATCTTGTGCTCGGCGTTGAAGAGCGAGTGCAGCGTCGTCTTGCGCTTGTCCTTGTTGACCGGACCGGTGATCGGCTTCCGGTTCTTCATCGCGTCGAGGATGGCGAAGGCTTCCTTCTTGTAGTCGTAGATCCCCTTGCCGTTCCCCCAGCGGTTGGACGCGAACAGCAGCGCGGTGGCGAAATACTCCTCCGCGTCCGGGGCCGGATTCTCATCGATGGCCGTGCCGTCCGGGCGCATCTGCCACGAGAAATAGCCGAAGCCGGGGTGCTTCGGATCCGCGCGGTACATGTGGGACTTGGCCCAGTTCCACAGGGCGTCGAAGTCGTCTTTGCGATCGACCTGCACGGCGATCATCATGCCGTACGACATGCCCTCGGAGCGGACGTCGTTGTTGCCGATGTCCATGATGTACGCCTTGGGGCCGTTCGCGTTCTTTCCCGCCGGGAACAGGACGGCCTGCTCCTTGGGATCGCCGTGGAACAGCTGCTCGTAGGCCTTCGCGATCTTCGCGTCGATCTCTTCGGGCTTGTGTCCCAGCTCGGCGAACAGGTTGCGGTACTCCCCCGTGACGAACGCTCCCTTGGCAGCGGGCTTGAGCGGCGGACCGAGGGGCGCGGGCTCCGCCGGGGCGGGCGCCTGGGCCGCGCCGCTCGGGGTCGCGGTGCTGGCCGGAGCGGCGCTGCCGGCCGGGTTCGCGGAGCTCGCCGGATCGGGCGAGCCGACCTGGGTGCCTTGGTTGCTGGGCGCGCAGGCGATCACCGTGACCGCAAACCATGCCGATGCGACGGGAGACGTTAGCATTCGCAAGTTCATCGCTATCCTCGTGTTCGAGCTCGCATCCTCTGAGGAGGCGCTCGGCGTGAACATCGCTGGCGACGTCCACGTGATGACGCTGATGGGTGAGAAGGAAATCCAACCGCTCGGAGGCGTCAAGTCCCAACTGCCGGGCCTGCCTCGGGGTGAGAGGACACCGTGACAACCGCGATCCGGCTCTTCTGGAAAAGTCGCGTGATCCCGGCATCTTTTCATGTGTCGAAGGGGATCGCCTTCACGTCACAGCGCTGCTCGCTCACGGGTCGACGCGGTCGACATGATCGACGTTCACACGCCCCGAATCGGCGCTGCCGGGTCGGGCGCGGCTACGCCCTGAACTCCGCCAGCGACCGGCAGGCGCGGCGGAGCCGGTCGCGCAGCCACCGGTGCGCCGGGTCGGCGTCGAAGCGGGGGTGCCACGCCTGCGAGATGGTGATGGCCGGCGTGGTCACGGGCAGCGGGAACGTGACGAGATCGAAGCGCGGGGCGGCGTGCGCGAGCCATTTGGACGGGAACGCGCCGACGAGGTCGGAGCTGGCGAGGAGGCACAGCGCCGCGTAATGGCCTGACGCCACGGCCGCGGTGGTCCGGGCGAGCCCTTTCTTCTTGAGGGCCTCGTCGATGGGGCCCCAGGTCTTGCCCAGCCTGGAGACGCCGAGGTGGGCGTGCTCGACGAACCGCTCCAGCGTCACCTTGCCGGACGCGAGCGGGCTGCCGCGGCGCACCACGCCGACGAAGCGGTCCCTGACGAGCGCCTGCACGCGGATCTCCGGGCCCATGTCGCCGATGATGCCGAGGTCGAGATCGATCCGGCCCTCGCGGAGCGCGGCGACGTCCTCGTCGCCCTCGGGCAGGAAGCGGACGGTGACGCCCGGGGCCTCGGCCCTCAGCGCGTCGAGGAGCGGGGCGCCGACGAGCCCGAGCATGCCGTCGCTGGTCCGGACGGCGAAGCTGCGGGTGAGCGCGGCGACGTCGAGCGCGCCCCGCTCGCGGAGGACCGCGCTGGCCGAGGCGACCACCGCGCGCACGCGCGGGCGCAGCTCGGCGGCGCGCGGCGTGGGCACGAGCCGCCGGCCGGCGCGCACGAGGATCGGGTCGCCCACGGCCTCGCGGACGCGCGCGAGCGTGCGGCTCATCGCCGAGGGGCTGAGGTGCATCCGCTTCGCGGCCAGGAGGACGCTCTCCTCCTCGAGGAGCACGTCGAGCGCGACGAGCAGGTTCAGATCCATGGAGTGCATGGGACGCAGCAATAACTTACCGTACATGCACTGGAAGTCATGTCTGTTCGGGCGCAAGTTCGGTGTCGACCAGGGCAGCCGCGAGGGCAGGGGAGCCATCGCCGCGCCTGCCCGGAGGAGACATGCCATCATGAGCACGACGCTCGATTCGCCGCGCGTTCAAAGCACCCTCGACCGCCTCTTCCAGGACGCCGACAGCGGCGATCCGGGCATCATCGCCCGCGTCCGCGCCGACTGGGAGCGCCTCGGCCCGAGACCCGACCCCGAGACGCTCGCCCACACGCTCGCCGACGCGTATCTGCCGGTCTCCCGCGAGGTCGGGCGGCTGCTCCACCTGCTCGCCTTCGCGGCGCGGGCGCGCACGGTGGTGGAGTTCGGCACGTCGTTCGGGATCTCGACGGTGTTCCTGGCCGCGGCCATCCGCGACGGAGGCGGCGGGCGGGTGATCGGCAGCGAGCTGCACCCGGAGAAGGTGCGGCGGGCGCGGCAGAACCTCGATGAGAGCGGGCTCGGCGATCTCGTCGAGATCCGCGAGGGAGACGCGCTGGTGACGCTGCGGGACGTGGAGGGGCCGATCGATCTCGTCCTGCTGGACGGATGGAAGAACCTTTATTTGCCGGTGCTCCGGATGCTCGAGCCCCGGTTGCGGAGGGGCGCGCTCATCGTCGCGGACGATCTCGACATCGCGCCGGATGACCTGCGGCCGTACCTGGAGTACGTGCGCGGCGCGGGCAGCGGCTACGGGTCGGTGGAGATCCCGCTGGGGGACAGGCTGGAGGTCTCCTGCTGGCACGGCCGCGACGGGCGCGAGCGCGAGGCGTGAGATAGGCCGCCTCGTTCCTCACGCGAGGCGAGCAGCGCGCGGCGGCGTGTGCGCATCAATGCTTCTTCTTGCAGCCCCCGTAGCGTTCCACGCTGGCGAGGGTTGGCGGATTGCTGAAGTACGTCGCGTCATACCCGCCCGTGACGAGGACCGAGCCGTCTTGCAGGGTCGTCGCGGTGGGGAAGCCCCTCTGGATCGGCTCGTCGATCGGGGTCCAGCTGCCGTTTGCCTCCTTGAAGATCTCGGCGCCGTCGCTGCCGACGGCCATCACGCGGCCATGGGACATCGGCGCGACGGCGGACGCCCACGTGTGGAGGAAGTTCGGCGGCGCGGTCGACGTCCACGTGTCGCTCGCGGGATCGTAGATCTCGGCGGTCTCGCCGGCATCGACGAGGATCTCGATCTCCTCCTCGGTGCCGCCGTAGATCCTGCCGCCGCCGCCCACCACCAGCACGCGCCCGCTCGGCAGCAGCGTGGCCTTGTGCTGCATGCGGGGCAGGTTCGTCGGCGCCGCCGCCGTCCAGGTGCCCGTGGCGGGATCGTAGATCTCCACGCTGGTGCGGCCCTGGGGCATCTCGTTGCCGTTCAACGTGTAGCCGCCGACGACGAGCACGCGCCCGTCCTGGAGCAGCGTCGCCGTATGCAGGTAGCGAGTCACCGACATCGACCCTGCGCTGGACCACGTGTTCGTTGCAGGATCGTAGAGCACGGCCTCCTTGAGGGTGCTGTCGTCGTCGCTGCCGCCCGTGCGTAATACCCGCCCGTCCGGCAGGAGCGTGAGGGCGGTATAGGCGAACTCCCAACCACGGGCCGCCTCGCCGGGCGTGAGCGGGACGCTCGCCGTCGTGCCCGTGATCGGATCGTAGACAAGCCCGCCTGGGCTGAAGAGCACCCTGCCGTCCTGAAGGAGCGCCGCGCCCACGGGGGACATGGGGTAGGGCAGCGTGTGACGGGTCGTCCACGTGTCAGCGGCGGGATTGTAGAAGTCGACCGTCGTGGGGTAGGGGTAATCGCCGCTGCCGCCGGCGACCATCACCTGGCCGTCCGGCATGAGCAGGGCGATGTGCCGCTCTCGCGCCTCTGGCAGCGGCGCCACGGACGACCACTCCGCGTGGACACCGACGTGGCGGCGGCACTTCTTCTTCTTCGCGTGATGGTCGGCCGACGACGGCGCCGCGTGCGCCTCGAGCGCCGCCTCTTCGAGCGGATCGTCCGCGGGCGGCGCGGGCTCCGGCGCAGAAGCGCAGCCGGCGGCCGTCAGCGCAGCGAAGGACAGGAGCGCGCGCAGACCGCGATGGCAACGACCGATGGTGGACATGGTAGGACCTCGTCAGGAGTTAGGGGGAGGGGGCGGCCGTCCGCTGTGGGAACCCGCCACGAGCGCAACAGAGGATCATACCAGATCTCCGCAGCAGCCACGTTGCCCATCCTGCAACGTCTCAGCAGCACCGCGCGCGCTCCCGCAGCGCGCCGATTCATCGCCGCCGCTCCCTCCTGCGCTCCGGCTGCGCCGGGGCGGCCGCGCCGCGCTGGGCCCAGGCGTCCCACGCGGGCTCCTGCCCGAAGCGGCTCACGACGAAGTCGATGAAGCTCCGGACCTTCGCCGAGAGGTGCCGCCCCTGCGGGTAGACGGCGTGAATGCCGACCTCCTCGAGCGCGTAGCGGGGCATCAGCGGGACCAGGCGGCCTGCGGCGAGGTCCTCGCCCGTGATGAATGTCGGCGCGACGCCGATGCCCAGCCCGCTCAGCATGGCGACGCGCAGCATCTCGCCGTTGGTCGCCGTGAGCCGGCCCTGGACGCGCACGGACACCTCCTCGCCGCCGGGCCCGCGGAACCGCCACTGGCCCGGCGTCGCACGGTACGTGTATTCGAGGCACTCGTGGCGCTCGAGGTCGGCCGGCTCCGCCGGCGCGCCGCGGCGCTCGACGTAGGCCGGTGAGGCGCAGAGCACGGAGCGGCTCGGCGCGATGCGGCGCGCGGCCAGGCTCGAGTCGGGGAGCGCGCCAATGCGGATGGCGAGATCGAAGCCCTCCTCGAGCAGATCGACCTTGCGGTCGTTCAGCGAGACGTCGACGGCCACCTCCGGATACGCGAGGAGGTAATCGGTGATCACCGGCGCGAGGTGGCGCATCCCGAAGGTGATGGGCACCGAGATCCTGAGCCGGCCCCGCGGCGCCTCGTGGAGCGCGCCGGCGGCGGCCTGGGCTTCCTCCACCTCCGCGAGGATGCGCGCGCAGCGCTCGTGAAGGGCCTCGCCCGCCTCCGTCAGGCTGAGCCGCCGCGTCGTCCGGTGGATGAGGCGCGCGCCCAGCCAGTCCTCGAGCGCGCGGATGTGGTTGCTCACCCCGGCGGGGGATAGCCCGAGCTCGCGCCCGGCCTTCGAGAAGCTCCCGGTCGCGACCACCTTCGTGAACACGGCCATGCTGGTCAAGCGGTCCATCGGGCTCCACCATCTTTCAGGATCGCGCAAAGGTCCTTCAAGCGCGGGGTGCGTTATCACGCGCCCGGATCGGGTGCATCCATGTCGCCTGAGCCGCGGTGACGTGCCGATCCCGGCAAGCGCCGGCGGCGGAGGAATCATGACCATGGACCGGATGCTGAGAGTTCTTCTCCCTCGCGCGCTCGATCGCTCCACGTCGACGGGCCTGCTCTTCGCTCGCCTGGTGGCCGGCACCGCCATGGCCCTGCACGGGGCGCCGAAAATGATGGCCGCGACGAGCTGGATGGGTCCGGGCCCCGTGCCGGGATGGCTCCAGGCGCTCGCCGCCTTCGCCGAGCTCGGCGGCGGCATCGCCTGGATCCTGGGCCTGGCCACGCCGCTCGCGTCCGCCGGGATCGGGGTGACCATGATCGTGGGGATCGCGATAGCTCACGTCCCCGCCGGCGAGCCGTTCATCCGTCTGACCGTGCAGGGCGTCGACGCGGGGCCCGGCCTCCCCTTCGGCGGTCTGCCCACGTGGCTCGTGCGCGCGGGCGGCCGGAGCGCCATGGGATCAGGGTCCTCCGAGCTCGCGTCGCTGTTCATCGCCTTCGCGGTCCTCCTCCTCGGCGCGGGACCTGGACGGTTCTCGCTGGATGCGCTGCTCGCGCGGCGGTTCGGGCGCCGGCTCGCTGCTGGCGGCGAACTCGGACACGCAGGCGAGGCGGCGCTCGTGCGCTGAGCTGCCGGGTCCGTCGGGCGAGCCCCCCGGTCGCGCACCTCGAGCGCATCCTTGGTTCGCTCGAGTCATCGTGACCTGATAACCAGATGTGGCCCGCAGCGCGGACCACGGACTCGTTCCCCCCGCGCTCTCTTGCAGGAGGTCGCATGATTCGACGGATCTGGCACGGCTGGACCACCCCCGAGAACGCAGACACGTACGAGGCACTGCTGAAGACGGAGATCTTCCCGGGGATCCTGGCGAAGCAGGTGCGAGGCTTCCGCCGCATCGAGCTGCTCCGGCGCCCGCTCGGGGACGAGGTCGAGTTCGTCACCATCATGTGGTTCGACTCGATCGAGGCGGTGAAGGCGTTCGCCGGCGAGGACTACGAGACCGCCTATGTGCCAGCCAAGGCGCGCCAGGTCCTCGCGCGCTTCGACGCCCGCTCGCAGCACTACGAGCTCCGCGAGACGCGCGTGGTCGAGGGCGAACAAGCCAGCGCCAACACCGCCGACGGCGTGTGACACCCCTCAGGCGTGACGTCGATGGCGTCGCCTCCCGACCCGTCATGCCACCGCGCCCGTCCTCGCCATCGCTCCCCGCGCGCTCGCCACGGCCGCAAACCGCTGCCCCAGGTACTCCGCCACACGCACATCCTGGCTGAACACCACATTGAACCGGATATGCGGATCGGCCGCCCCATCGGCCATGAACGTCGCCCCGCGGGCCAGCAGGATCTTGTTGAGGTACGCGTCCTTCACCAGCTCGTCGACGTCCACCCCGCGCGGCGCCGTGCCCCAGAGGAACAGCCCGCCTTCACCCGGGTGGTCCAGCAGCACGCCTGCGTCGCGCAACCGGCGCGCCGCCGCGTTCCGCGCCGCGCCGAGCTTCTGCTGCAGCCGGTCGATGTGCTTGCGCCACCTGCCGGCCGACAGCACCTCCAGGAGCACGAGCTCGTTCAGCGCGCCGGTGGTCAGCACCGAGTAGATCTTCTCGCGCAGGAGCGGCTTCAGCCGCCGTGGCTCGGCCGCGATGTAGCCCAGGCGCAGCGCCGGGCTCAGCGCCTTGCAGAAGCTCGAATAATAGACGACCCCGTCCAGCCCGGAGAGCTGCGCCAGCCGCGTGGGATGCCCGGGGTGGAAGTGACCGTGCACGTCGTCCTCGGCGATGAGGACACCGTGCTGGTGCGCGATCGTCAGCACGCGGTGCAGGTTGGCGGCGCTCGATCCCCAGCCGGTCGGGTTGTGCAGCACGCTCTGGAGGAACATCAGCCTGGGCCGATGCTCGCGGCACGCAGCTTCCAGCGCCGCCAGATCCACGCCGTCCGGCCTTCGCGCTACAGGCACGAGGCGGTAACCCGCCTGCCGCAGGCGGCCGAACAGCAGGAAATAGCCCGGGTCTTCCACCAGCACCGCGTCGCCTGGCTGGAGGTAGCCCCGGCAGATCAGGTCGATCGCGTGCGTGCCGCCCCAGGTGGTGAGCACGCGGCCCGCATCGGCCGCGATGCCCTGGGAGCGCATCAGCATCGCGATGCGCTCCCGTAGCTCGGGCAGCCCCTGCGGCGGACAGCGCGCCGCCATGCCGGCGTCGTTGCGGGCGAGCGCGCGCTGGAGCACCGTCGCAGGGATGGCGTCGCTCAGCCAGGTCGACGGCAACGCGCCGCTGCTGGCCAGCAGCACGCCGGCGCGCTGGTCGTTGGACTGCTGCGCCAGCCACACCGGCTCCTGCTCCTCCCCGGCCTCGAGCCACGCCTCGCTCGGCATGGCCGAGGCCGCCTCGCACACGAAGAACCCGGCCGTGCCGCGCGACTCGAGCAGCCCGGCCGCCACCAGCCGATCGTAGGCCGTCACGACGGTGTTGGGGCTCACGCCGAGCTGACCCGCCAGCTGGCGGATCGACGTCAGCCGCGCGCCGGGCGGCAGCTGCGCGCCCTCGATCAGCGCGCGCAGCCGCGCCTCGATCTGGTCGGCCAGGGGAACGGCGGAGTCGCGGTCGAGCGAGAACATGGGTCAACGCAGGAGCAGGAGCGCCAGCACCGCCAGCGTGCCGGCCATGATGCCATTGAACAGCCGCTGCCGTCGCGGGTCGGTCAGAAATCGCCGGATCGCCACGCCGAACAGCGCCCACGCGGAGGTGCACGGAAAGGTGATGGCGAGGCTGACGACGGACACGAGCAGGGCGCCGCTCGCCACGCCCATGCCCGCCGGCATGAACACCGAGGCCACGGTGATCGCCTTGACCCAGCTCTTCGGGTTGACGGCCTGGAACAGCGCCCCCTGCGCGAACGACAGCGGCCGAGGCACCTCGGCGCCCTTGACCGCGGCGCCGCCGGTCAGCTTCCACGCCAGCACCAGCAGGTACAGCGCGCCGGTCACACGCAGCACGGCGTGCAGCGCCGGGTAGGCGGCGAAGAGCGCGCCCAGGCCCAGGCAGGCGAAGAAGGTCTGGACCGCGCCGCCCACGCTGATGCCCAGGAGATGCGGCAGCGATCCGCGGTAGCCGAAGTTGGCGCCGGAGGCGGTGAGCATCATGTTGTTCGGCCCAGGGGTGCTCGACATCACGAAGCAATAGGTCAGGAGGGGCAGCAGCTCGGTCATCGCAGATCGCTCCGGTCGGGGATGGACCGGAGCGTAAGGAGGCGGTGTTCGCCGGTGAAGGCACAGGGGACGCGCCGCACGAAAGCACTGTGTCAGTCGCGCGACCGGTACAGCGAAGGGCCCGGCGCCCGGGGTGCGCATCGGACGTGGACGCTGCTAGCCAGCACCAAACGTCCCGGAGCCCTTCGGAGCGTTCACCCACGACTTCCGCCTGAGCTGCTGACCTCTGCCTGAGCCCAGACTCCACGTTCCGGCTGGCGCGGAGACGGCTTGATCGCGTACCTGTACCACCCGGAGCAGCACAGCCGGACGAGGCCCGTGGGCGCGGAGGAGACATGACGGACGAATCCGCGGCAGGCGCGCCCGACAAGGCGGCGTTCTTCCGACCGGAGAACGAGCGGGAGGGCTCGCGCCGCGAGATCTCGAGCCCCACGGGGAAGTACAGGCTCGTGGTGTCGAGCTTCTCGACCGGACGTGGCACCTGGGACTATGCCCAAGGCGAGGTCTACAGGACCGCCTCTGCCGATCCCATCGCCGTCGTGCAGAGGAACTTCGACTGGTTCCCTTTCCTGTTCGTCGAGGCGCACCCGAACGGCCACGACTACCTGGTGTGCGGCGAGGACTACCAGGGCCAGACCGTGGTGGAGCTCGATACCGGGAGGCGCCGCGACCACCTGCCGGACGAGGCGAAGGACGGGATCGCCTTCTGCTGGGCGGACATGCGCTTCGAGCCGCTGGCCGCGATGCTCGTCGTCGAGGGGTGCATCTGGGCGTTCCCGTACGAGATCCGCTTCTTCGACTTCTCGGACCCGATGTCGGGATGGCCCGAGATCGAGGCGCCCCTGGTGAACGACCCGGAGGGGGCGGGCGGGTGACCCCCGTCTCTCCCTGCGCCCTCGCGCCTCCGGGGGTGTCAACCTCGCTTCATTTCGGAAAGTCCGTCGACTCCGAGACGGCGCGCCACGCGGCGAGCTCCTGCGCCACGAGCGCGTTCTTCGCCTCGATCGCGGCGACGGCGTCGCTGCCGAGCGGGAGGCGGAGCGGGGGATTCTTCGCGCGGGCGAGCTCGACGACCACGCGCGCGAGCCGCTCCGGATCGCCAGGCTGCTGGAGGCTGACCGTCTTCGCGTAGCTCCGGACCTTGCCCGCGGTCTCCGCATAATCGGCGATGACCTTGCCCGTCTCGACGACGGACTTCGCCTCGAGGAACTCCGTCCGGAAGTAGCCCGGCTCGATGATCGTCACCGCGATGCCGAGCGGCGCGAGCTCGGTGTGGAGCGCCTCCGAGATCCCCTCGACGGCGAACTTCGTCGAGCAGTACACGCCGAACCCGGCGCCCGACCGGTAGCCGCCGAGCGACGAGATGTTCAAGATCTGGCCGGCGCGCTGCTTCCGGAGCTGCGGGAGCACGGCGCGCGTCACCGCGAGCAGGCCGAACACGTTCGTCTCGAAGACGCGCCGGACCTCGTCGCCCGAGGTCTCCTCGATCGCGCCGACGACGCCGTAGCCGGCGTTGTTCACGAGGACGTCGATCCGGCCGAACCGAGCGATGGCCGCCTCCACCGCGGCGGCGACCGACGCCTCGTCCGTCACGTCGAGCGCGACGGGGAGGAGCGCCTCGGGCCGCCCGAAGCGGTCGGTGATGCTCTTCGGATCGCGCGCGGTGGCGACCACCCGATCTCCGGCGGCCAGCGCCGCCTTCGCGATCTCCGCGCCGATGCCGCGCGACGCGCCCGTGATGAACCACACCCGCTCGTGCTTGCTCGTTTCCATGGGGATCTCCTCTTCGTCGCCGGGGCGCTGCGCCCCTCACACGACGGAAGATGCAACATCCCGAGCATGAAGAGAATGCGCCAAGAGGTTGATGCTTTATGAACATTTGGTTCATAATCCAGCATGTCCGACGCGCTCGACGGGCTCACGACGTTCCTCGCCGTGGGCCGCCTCAAGAGCTTCACCGCCGCGGCCGCCGCGCTCGGTGTCACCCCCACGGCCGTGAGCCAGAAGATCAAGCTCCTCGAGCGGCGGTGCGGCGTTGTGCTGTTCCAGCGGACCACGAGGCGCGTCGCGCTCACGGAGCCGGGCGAGAGCCTCTTTCAGCGCCTGCGGCCCGCGATCGCCGACGTCGAGGACGCGCTCGCCGCGCTCGGCGACTACCGCGGGCGCCCCTCCGGGAACCTCCGCATCACCGCGCCGCGCGTGAGCGGCGCGTGGCTCGTCGCTCCGCTCGTGGCGCAGATGCGGGAGGCGTACCCGGAGCTGTCGATCGAGGTCTCGCTCGACGACGCCTTCGTCGACCTCGTGGCATCCGGCTTCGACGCGGGCATCCGGCTCGGCGACGCGGTGGAGAAGGACATGGTGCGGGTCCCGATCTCGAGCCACTCGTCGTGGTCGATCGTCGGCTCGCCGGCCTACCTCGCGAAGGCGGGGCGGCCGCGCTCGCCGGAGGACCTCGTCCGCCATCGCGCGATCCGCCAGCGCCTCCTCGCGAGCGGCGTCGTCTATCGCTGGGAGCTGGAGCGCCGGGGCAAGACGATCACGGTCGACGTCCCCGGCGGCGTCGTCACCGACGATATCGGGCTCATGGTCGCGCTCGCGTGCGCGGGGGCGGGCCTCGCCTACGTGCCGGATCAGGCCATCGAGCGCGACCTCTCCGAGGGACGGCTCGAGCGCGTGCTCGAGGCGTTCATCACGAAGGGGCCCGGCTTCTGCCTCTATTTCCCCGCGCGCACGCAGGAGCAGCCGAAGCTCCGCGCGCTGATCGAGACGGTCACGAGCTTCCGCGGGCAGGAGGCCAAGCCGCTCAGTCGCACTCCCCGACGCTCCACATCCCGGGCGCCTCGACGTGGAGCGTGACGATCTCGTCCTCGTCGAACCCGAGCGCCTGCTGCACGCCCGTTGTGCGGTATCCAAGGAAGATCTGGTCGTCCCCGAGGTCGACGATCTGCTTGTGGGCGCGACCGTGGATCTCGTGCTCCGCCACCGACGCGGTGATCGCGTTGCAGGCGAAGGGGACATAGCTGACGTGCGCGAGCATGATCGGCCCGGAGACGTTGAAGTCCGTGACCGAGAGCCCGGTGAACTGGCCGTCCGCGTCGTCGCTGCTGGGGTCGGTGAACGGCGTGAAGGTGCGGCCCCCCTCCTCGTTGTAGAGGTTGGCGAGGGAGCTCGGTGAGCTCGGGTTGCTCGCCATGACCGCGATCTTCCCGGCGCCCGCCTTCCTGGCCTCGTCGACGCGGTAGATGGCCACGCCGCCGGAGACGTCATCGAAGTCGAGCCAGCGCTGCAGGCCGCGGTCGTATCCCTCGTTCTGGCGGTTGTCGATAAGGAAGTACTGGTCCGGATCCGAGGTCTCGACCTTGTAGATCGTCGGCGCGACGCCCTGCCCGAGGAACTCCGCGCCGGCCGTCCGGACGATGGCAATGTCCTGCGGCGGGGACCCGGGCTCGATCACCGTCGGCGCCAGGAATCCGGCCTTGATCCTGCTCCAGGCGCCCATCGCCACGGGCACCGAGCCCGCGGGCGAGCCGCTCGTGCTCCCCCAGCTCCCGCTCGCCATCACGCACCATGACCCGAGCGGGGTAGGGCCCTTGTAGAGATCCGGGAGGCCGACCGCCGAGTGCCCGAGCTCGTGGACGATGACACCCACCGTGGCCGGCATCGTCGTGGGCACGCCGCCGACCGAGTGGACCTGCCGTTCGCCGAGCGCGGCATAGCCGGTAAGGACCTTCCCGTCGAGGGTGATCGGGTCCTCGAAGCCCTTCGCATGGGCCCAGATCGAGGGCGTCTTGCTCGTGTTCGCTGTCTCGTAGCCAGCCACGATGAAGACCGTGTTGAGCTCGTCGCCGCGGACCTTGCCGTCTGCGTTGGTGTCGTAAGAGGCGAAGTTGACGAAGGGATCCGCCAGCACCAGCGCCTCCTTCAGGTAGAGCTGGAGGAGGGAGAAATCCTTCTTGCTGTTGGGGTGCGCGAACGGGAGCTTGATCCGGACGATGCCGTCGTTGGCGGTGCCCTGGGTCTCCTTCGCGCGGGTGAAGGAGAACTTCCCGCGCGACATGTCGGCGTAATAATGGTTCACCGAGCCAGGGAGGCTCCCGTACATCGTCTGCTTCCAGTACGCGAAGTCGGTGTTGAAGTTGCCGGTGAACGCGCCCGGCGCGGCGAGCCCGCCCCCCTGGGTGAACTCCAGAAGGATGGTCAGCAGGGGGCGCCGGATCCCGGAGATCACGGTCGGATTCGCCGCGAACGAGAGCGCGCCCCGGGAATGTGCGATCTCGGCCTCCCAGAGGGTATCGAGCGCCTCGTCGTCGATGCGCTGGAGCAGCGACGGATCCACGGGGCCGCCGTGCCCGCGGAGATCGCGGACCAGCACCCCGGAGGGGACGAGCCTGAGGGCGCCGCGCGCGTCCGAGCCGAGCTCGGCGACCTCGTAGTCGCCCGAGAGGGCGTTGAGCACGACGGCGGTGCCGTCCGCCATCCGGAGGTAATCGAAGTGCTCGTCGCCGATCACCTCGGCGCGGAAGGTCGCGCCGGTCGCGTCGAGCTGGATCTCGCGCAGCCCGGGCTCGGCGCTCACCGCGGCCGCAGGGCGGCTCGCCGAGACGGCGCTCGCCAGCACGGCGAGCGCGACGAGCCCGAGCCGCGCCGATCGGCGCGCGCCGGCGATCCCCTGGTGATCCACGTTGCCCGCGCCGCTGTTTCGAGACGTCATGTCCGCATCCTCCTCAATCCGCGTTTCGCCGCGTTCGAGGGGCGCATCGCAACGCGTGTGCCGGGATCGGTCAGCAGCGCGAATCGCCGCGTTTCCAGGCGGATCCACGCGTCTCCGGCGAGCGCTTCGCCCCGCGCCGACACGCCGCCGGGACAGCTGTCACGCGCGCGCGACGGGCGCTGTCGCGGCGGCGTGACAGCCGTCCTGCAGGCGCTCCACCCGTGCGCGTGCGCGTGCGGTGCAGACGCGGGCGCGGCCCGCGGGCGCGCCGGTTCCGGGTTGACGCGGCCCCCTCCAGGGGCACCATGGCGATCATGGGCGACGATTCCGGGGAGGCCTGCACGCTCACGAGCTTCGATGAGGGGCGCTCTCTCCGGCTCCCGGCCGTCTCGGTGGCCGTCACCCTCCCGGACCGGCGCACGCTCACCGCGCCGCTCGATCTGCGCCCCCTCGTCGTGGGCGCGGGCGCCGACTGCGATCTGGTCCTCGCCGATCCACGCGCCTCGCGCAGGCACTGCGAGATCCGGTTGACCGAGCAGGGCGTGCTCCTGCGCGACCTGGGCAGCAAGAACGGCACGCTGATCCGCGACGTCCGGATCCGCGAGGCCTTCCTCCCGCCGCGCGTCCCCGCCACGGTCGGCGGCTCCGAGATCGTCGTCGGCCCCGCGGGGCCCGCGGCCGTCCTGCCGCTCTCCGCCGCGGACGCGTTCGGCGAGGCGGCGGGGCGGAGCCTCCCCATGCGCGCGATGTTCGCCCGGCTGGAGCGCGCGGCGCCGACCGATGAGACGCTGCTCCTGCTGGGCGAGTCCGGCACCGGCAAGGAGGTGCTGGCGCGGGCGATCCACGCGCAAAGCCGCCGTAAGGACGGCCCCTTCATGGTCGTGGACTGCGGCGCCATCGCCCCGAACCTCGTCGAGAGCGAGCTGTTCGGCCACGCCCGGGGCGCGTTCACGGGCGCCGCGGCGGCGCGCCCAGGCCTGCTCGAGCAGGCGAACCGGGGCACGCTCTTCATCGACGAGATCGGCGAGCTCCCGCTCGAGCTTCAGCCGAAGCTCCTCCGCGCCATCGAGGGGCGGCAGATCCGGAGGCTCGGCTCGAACGAGTGGGTCCCCTTCGACGCGCGGATCGTGGCGGCCACGCACCGGAACCTGCGCGCGAAGGCCCAGGACGGCTCGTTCCGGGCCGATCTCTACTTCCGGCTCTCGGTGGTCGAGGTCCATGTCCCCGCGCTCCGGGAGCGCAAGGACGACATCCCGCTCCTCGTCGAGCGCTTCCTCGTCGCGCGGGATCCGCCGCGCGCGCTCGCGGACCTGCCGCCGGGGGCGCTCCCGCTGCTGGAGGCGTACGACTGGCCGGGGAACGTGCGAGAGCTCCGGAACACCGTCGCGCGGCTCGTCCTCTTCCCCGAGCTGCTCCACGAGATCCTCGGCGCCGCGCCGCCGGCGCCGCAGGGGAGCGTCAGCGCGGAAGCGGCGCGGCCCGATCCCTCGGGCGCGGCGCCCTCCGGAGCGGCTTCGTCGGGCGCGGCGCCCTCCGGCGCGCCGCCGGCAGGGCCCGGCGATGCCCGCCTCCGCAGGCTCCTCGAGCTGCCGCTGCCCGAAGCGCGGGAGGTCGTGCTGGAGGAGCTGGAGCGCGCCTACGTCACCGAGAAGCTCCGGCAGCACGGGGGCAACATCTCGCAGGCGGCCGACGCGATGGGCGTCTCCCGCCAGCTCGTCCACCGGCTGCTCCAGCGCCACGGCCTCCGGGCCCGATGATCGTGCCCGTGGACGGTGACGAGCCCCGCGTCGACGCCCCGCCGTGGCCGCGGCGCGGGCGCGACGACGCGACCGTCACCGGCCCGGCCGCGCCCGGGGCTCCCCCCGCCGCGCCCGGGGCTTCGCCCGCTGCGTTCGAGGCCACGCCCGCCGCGCCCGAGGCCACGTCCGATCTCGGCCTCGGCGAGGAGAGCCGGCGCTCCGCCGACGCGCGCGGGTCCACGCCCTCGCCCTCGTCGATCCCACCCTCGCCGGTACCGCCCTCGCTCCACGCCCGCTTCGAGGACTTCCACCTCCTCGGCCGCGGCGGCATGGGCGTCGTCTACCGGGCGCGGGACCTCCGGCTCGGCCGGCGCGTCGCCATCAAGCTCCTCTCGGCGGGCGCGCAGATCGACGGGAGCTTCCTGCGCGAGGCGCGCTCCCAGGCGCGGCTCCGCCACGAGAACGTCTGCGAGGTCCACGAGGCAGGCGTCGCGGATCACGTGCCCTTCCTCGTCATGCGCTGCATCGACGGCCCCTCCCTCCAGGACGCCCGCGGCGACCTGACCCTCGAGGAGAAGGTGCGCGTGGCCCGGGCCATCGCCGCCGCGCTCCACGAGGCGCACCGGCTCGGCCTCGTGCACCGCGACGTCAAGCCGAGCAACATCATGCTGGAGCGGGGCACGGACGGCGCCTACCGCCCCTACCTCATGGACTTCGGCATCGCGCGCGAGGCGGGGGAGAGCGGGCCCACCCTCACCGGCGCCCTGCTCGGAACCCCCGCGTACATGGCGCCCGAGCAGGCCGCGGGGAAGGTGCACGCCCTCGATCGGCGGACCGACGTCTACGGCCTCGGCGCGACGCTCTACGCGCTGCTCGCCGGCCGCCCGCCGTTCACCGGGGGCACCGTGATGGACGTGCTCCGCCAGGTGCTGGAGGAGGACGCGCCGCCGCTCCGGACCCTGGACCGCGACATCCCCCAGGATCTCGAGGCGGTGGTGATGCGCTGCCTCGAGAAGCAGCCCGGCGCCCGCTACGAGTCGGCGCGCGCGCTCGGCGAGGACCTGCAGCGCTTCCTGGACGGCGATCCCGTGCTCGCGCGCCGCGCCTCTCTCGGCCGCCGCCTCGCCCGGCATGCGCGGCGGCACCGGGCGGCGTTCGCGAGCGCGGCCGCGCTGCTGCTCGTGGCGCTGGTCGTCGCCGGCCTCCTCGTCCGCGGCCGGCGCGCCGCCGCGGAGCAGGCGGAGCTCGCGCGCGAGCTCGGCGAGACCGTGAAGGAGATGGAGCTCTTCCTGCGCGCCGCCCACGCGATGCCGCTCCACGACGTCGAGCGCGAGCGCGACGTGGTCCGCGCCCGGCTCGGGGCCGTCGAGGCCCGGATGGCGACCGCGGGCGAGGTCGGCCGCGGCCCCGGCGAGTACGCGCTCGGCCGCGGCCTGCTCGCGCTCCAGGAGCCGCGCGCCGCGCTCGACCACCTCCACGCGGCCGAGCGGGCCGGGTACCGATCGCCGGGGCTCGACCACGCCGCCGGCGTGGCGCTCTCCGAGCTCTACCGCCGCGCCCTGGAGGAGACCCGCCGCATCCGCGACCCGGCGCAGCGCGAGGCCCGGATCGCGGCGCTCGAGGCCGAGTACAAGGCCCCGGCGGTCCGGCACCTCCGCGCGGCGCTGGGCGGCGCCGGCGAGGCGCCGGCGCACGGCGCCATCGAGGCGCCGGCCTACGTGGAAGGGCTGCTCGCGTTCGCCGAGGGCAGGCACGACGAGGCGCTGGAGAGGGCCCGGGAGGCGTTCGCGGCGGCGCCGTGGCTCCACGAGGCGAAGAAGCTGGAGGGCGACGTGCTCTTCGCCCTCGGGAGCCGCCACCGCCACGACGCCGCCGCCTTCGACTTCGACCGGATGAAGGGCTACTTCGACAGCGCCGCCGAGGCGTACCGGATCGCCGCCGAGCACGGCCGGTCCGACCCCTCGGTCCACGCCGCGGCGTGCGAGCTCTGGACCCAGACCATGAACGCCGCCGGCAAGCGCGGCGACTCGATGCGCCCGAGCTTCGAGCGCGCGCGGGCGGCCTGCGAGCGGGCGCTCGAGGCGAGCCCGCGGAGCCCCGAGGCGCTGGTCAAGCTCGCCTGGGTCCACAACTGCTTCGCCTGGTGGGCCGCGAGCGGCATGCAGCCGGGCGAGGACGCCGAGGCCGCCCTGCGCGCCGCGACCGCGCGCGCCGAGGCGGCGCTCGACAGGAGCCCGGGCGACGCCTTCGCCCGGTACGTAGCCGCCGCGGTCGCCCGCGCGCGGGCGTACCACGCCGACATGCTCGGCCGCGACCAGCGCGCGGACCTGGAGCGCGCCATCCAGGGCTACGAGGCCGCGCTCCAGCGCGAGCCCGACTTCGCCTGGGCCCTCGCCGAGCTCTGCTCCGTCCACGCCGAGCTCGGCCGCCACGACTCCCTGCACGGCCGCGACCCGAGCCGCTCCTTCGAGCGCGCGGAGGCCCGCTGCGACCAGGTCCTCGCGCTCGACCCGGGCCTCGACGGCGCGCGCACCTCGCGGCTCGTCACCGGCGTCTACGAGGCAGAGCACCTCGTCCGCGCCGGCCGCTCCCCCGAGGAGGCGGTCCAGCGGACGCAGCAGGTGATCGAGGCGATGCATCACAAGGACCCTTCCTGGGGCTGGGCGCCCTACTGGCGGGTCTGGCTGGAGCACGCGCTCGCGCTGCATGCGCTCGACGCGGGCGCGGATCCCGGCCCGGCGCTCGCCCGCGTCCGGGCGAGCGCGCTGGAGGTGGCGCCGGACGCGACGGCCTTCCCGGAGTCGCTGCGGGCGATGCTGGCGGTGCTCGAGGCGCGCGTCGGGGTCGCGCGGGGTGAGGATCCGTCGCCCTCGATCCGGATCGCGCGCGAGGCGCTCGATCGCCAGATCGCGGTGGCGCCCTGGGACGTGTCGGACCGGCTGCAGCGCGCCGAGGTGGAGCTGCTCGCCTACCGGTGGAGCGCGCAGCGCGGCCGGCCGGACGCGGCGCGGCTCGACGCGGCGCTCGCCGTGCTCGACCCCCTGCTCGGCGGGCAGCGCGCCGATCCCCGGCTCCCAGCGCTGCTGGCCGAGATCCACGAGGCCCGCGCCGCCCACCGGGCGGACCACGGGGGGGACGCCGCCGCCGACATCGCGGAGGGGCTCCGGCATGTGGACGCGGCGCTCGGGCTCCACCCGCGGTTCGACCGGGCGCTCGTGACCCAGGGCGGGCTCTGGCTGCTGCGCGCCGCGGCCGCACCCGGCGCGGCGGCCCGGCGGGAGGCCGCCGGGCGCGGGGCCGAGGCCCTCGAGGCGGCCCTCCGGGCGAACCCGCTGCGCGCCCGGACCGAGGGCGCGCGCCTCGCGGAGGCGCGGCGGCTCGCGGGCCAGGCGTCCGACCCCGCCGCGCCCTGACCGCCCCCGCGGCCCGCGGCGCTCACCGGGGGAAGAGCGCGCTCCCGGGCTCGCGCTCGGGCTCACGGCACCAGTCGGGCTCGATGTCCGTCAGCCACGTCATCGTGCACGGCTTTCCGTCGCAGATGAACTGGCCGGGCCTGAGCCCCAGCGGCCTGACGGGCCGGCAGGTGCCGTCAGCGATGCTGTCCGCCAGGGGCCCCATGTAGTTGAGGCCGCAGTTCTCCGGTTTGTAGCAGTACCGCTGCTCCAGCGCCGACTCAGGGTCGATACCGCAGTGGCCGATGAACGGGGCCGTCGCATAGACAAACACCTCGGCGCCGAACGCGGTCGAGGGGACCGCGCACCAGAGCGCCTCGCGGTGAATGTAGTCGTCGTGAGGATCCCCGTCGTCGGTCACGTGTTCGCCCGTGAGCAGGACGCGGATGTTGTCGGCCACGTCGTTGACGTACGCGATCACGCACTCCAGCACGTTGCCGATCACAGGATCGGAGAGCCCCTCCTCCGTCCAGGCCGACGCGGTGCTCACCATGCCCCGCCCCAGGTAGACTTCCTCGCCGTGGCGCACGACGGTGCCGGCGGCGGCGGCGCAGCGGACGGTGTGATCGAAGACCTCCTTGCCGTCCACGCCCCCGGGGGGCGCCGCGTCGAGGATCTTGGTGCTGATGATGTTCGGGTGGATCTGGTCGCCCTTGAGCAGCGGGCTCCGCAGCGCCGTGACCACCGCGTGCTTCCAGGTGTGCCACGCGAGCTTCGGGGTCCCGTTGGTATCCGGGATACCGGGCTTCATCACCGTCGCCTCGAGCCCCGGCCCGGCGACCTCGACTTCGATCTCCGACTCCGACTCCGACGCCGGCCCGCAAGCCGCCATGAGGAGCCCGACGCCCATCACCATACCGTGCGCACCAGCAGAGCGCTTCATCGCGATCTCCTCGTCAAGAGAGTTTCGAGCCTTCGTTCACGGCCACGGCGAGCTCGCCGAGCGTGGACACAAGCGGCCATGATCGCCGCGCTGCGTGCCGGGGACAAGGAGCATGCGCCGTGCCACGCGTGGGAGCGGCGCGGCGGCGGCGGATTTGGCCGCGCGTCTCCCGGCGAGGTGGTACGGCGGCGTTACAGGTGACCGCCGCGCGGACAGCGGGTGTTGCGCCGCCATGACAGGCGCCCATCGGAGCTGCCGGAGCTGCCGGAGCGAGGGGGCGGCGAGAGGGGGCGTGGCTGGGCCGCGGAGAGGGGATGATCTCCTCGCTCCCTGGAGATCCAGGCCAATTCAACGGGAGGGAGCGGGGGGAAATCGACCGAGGCCGTGTCGGGTCCGCGGGACCTTTTGCGGGAGTAGGGGAAAGAGGGCGCGCTCCGCGCGCTCCACGAACGCCTTCTGCCCGAGGTACACGCCATGAACAAGCCGTCGTCGCTCTCCGTTTTCCTGTCGCTCCTTCTGGCCGCGGCCGGCTGCGGAAAGGAGGAGCCCGTCGAAACCGAGACGCCCGTGCCCGCGCCGGAGGCCCTGCGGGGGAGCCGTTACTGCGAGATCCTGCTCGGCGACGCGGATCTCGTCGCGGGATCGGTGACGATCGACGTGTACAACACGCAGGGCCTGAACGAGTGCCCCGAGGCGGCGTGGGTCGCGGTCGACGAGGCGGAGGTGAAGGCCGAGACGATGGCGGACGTGGTGCTCGTGAACGGCCCGCGGCACTGGATGATCGACAGCTTCGAGGGCTCGAAGGTGCTCGATCCGGAGGTGCGCACGCTCGGCGGCATCGAGATGCGCAAGACGGGCACGCTCACGCTTGCGCTCGCCGAGGCGTCGGGCAAGGCGAAGCCCTACGAGACACGCACCGTGCGGCGCGACACGACGTGGGGCTACGACGCGGGCAAGAGCGTCTACGAGCTCGTCGATCCCGAGGGCGCGGTCTACGACATGCAGTCGTACAGCGTGCAGGAGGTGCAGCAGGACGAGGCGTCGCTCGCGAAGCTCGGCGAGACATTGACGCTTCCCGCCGGCTGGGCGTTTCGAACGCGGATGATCGACGAAAAGCTCGAGGTGGAGGCGGTGGACGGGCTCGCCGTCGTGGTGCAGGACGACTTCGGGAATACCTATCAGCGCTCGCAGCAATAGACTACGAAGGGAGGGGGAGTGGCCGCGAGGATCAGGCGGCGGCGTCATGATGGTCCAGCCCAAACAGCACGAGCTCCTGAAGAGCCTGTCAGCGCGGCCCCCCGATGCCGGCCCGCAAGGGCGGCCGTAAGCGGGAAGCAGACGGCCAGAGAAAGCTCGACATCTAGGAGAGCGGATATCCTCAGGCGGCCGAGGCAAACGCGCCGGCCGGCGCCAGCTTGGCTCGCGCGAAGTGCCATGGTATCAGCTGGCGCATGGCCGTCCTCCTCGAGGAAGCGATCCAGCAGCTTCGGGAGCGCATCGAAGCCGGCGCGCCGAGGATCGCGATCCAGGCGCCGCCCGGCTTCGGCAAGACGGCGGTCCTCCGGGGGCTCGCCGCCGCGCTCGCCGGGAGCCGGCGCGTCGTCCGAATCGAGGTGCCCGATGGCGACGACGCGGCGCTGGTGGCGCTCGTCGAGGCGGCCGCGCAGCTCGACGGGGCGACGCTGATGGATCGCGTGGTGCCCCGGCACGAGCCCGCCCGCGTTGCATGGGCCGACAGGATCGCTTCGGTACGGGAGGCGCTGTCTCGCGCAGGGAACGATCTTCTGCTCCTCCTCGATGGGCCCCGATTCCCGACGGCCCTGGGCCCCGAGAGTGAGCTGTTCACAAGGCGCGCTGTCGAGGTGACCGAGACGTTCCTCGGCACACGCGCCGGCACGCTCGTGCTCGCTGGTCCACGCATCCCCGAGGGTATCGCCGAAGATGCGAGCTTCCGGCTCCCGCTGGCTCGGGATCCGCCCCTGGGAGAGGCGGGCGACGCGACCGTCCGGCTGTCCGGCGGTCGCCGCCGCCAGCCTGCGGTACCGCCGGTCGTGCAGCAGGTGCTCGAGGCGCTCGCGGCAGGAGGCATCGACGTGGAGCGCATCCCGGCGCGTGAGCTCCGGCTGGATCGCCTGGTCCCGAGGCTCGGAGACCTGCTCTCGGACGACCCGGGAGGGAGGCGCGTCGTCCTACGCCTCGCGGCCCTACGCGTCCCGTTCGCGGACAGACTGCTCGAGCGCGCGGGGTTCATGGCGCTCTCCGACCGGACGAGGACGATCGTCGAGCCGCTGATCGAGGTGCTCGACGATGGATCCAAGGTCGTCCCGGATGCTCTGGCGCGAGAGATCCGTTCATCGCTCCTCACCGACAGTTCAGCCTGGGCGCTCGATGAGCCGCAGGGAGATGCGCACCACCTCGCAGCCGCGTACCACCGCGAGCGGTTTCAGGCCGCTCGTGACCGTGGGGACGTCGTCACCGCCGTCCGGGAGGACATGGAAGAGATCCACCAACTCACGGAGGCAGGCGACGCCGCGGCGCTGCTCTCCCGCTCTCTCCAGTTCGTCGAGCAATACGACGCGCTCGGTAAGAGCCTCAGCCAGAAGGCGCTCCGCGCTCCGCGCGAGCAGGAGGAGAAGCTCCGCCGCGACGCGGTCCGGGCGTACGAGCGGGCCATCGAGCACGATGAGCGGGACGCCTACGCCCACCATTACATCGCCTACAACCTCGATATTCTGGGAACGGAGCCCGAGCGCGTCGAGCGGGAGTACACCGAGGCGCGGGACATCGACCCGGCGCATCCTTGGTATCATGGTCGGTACGTCTGCTTTCTGATCACGACGGCCTGGATGAGCGACGCGCGCGCGGCCTGGGACCGTGCGCTGGACGATCTCGCGGCGACAGGGGGCTTGTCGACGCCGGCGGTCTACGAGGAGCTCCATGGCCAGGTGGCGCGGCATCTGCTGGCGCAGAGCGAGCTCGACTTCGCAGAGGGCGTGCTGGACGACGTACCCGACGCGATTCGGGCAGCCCCCTGGTGGCGAGCGCTGCGCCAGCTCCTCGTTTGCCTCGAGGAGGATCGCGACGAGCGGCTCGTCTTTCCGCCGACCGTTGCGCTGGAGGACCGCTGGAAGGGGCCGCACCTGACCGAGGAGCAGGATTCGCTCGAGGTGAAGAGCTGGCAGCCTGGGCGGGTGATAGGTCGAGACGCGAGAGGCGTCGTGCTCCGGATCGCGCAACACCTCGCTGAGCCGTCGGAGGTGACGCTCTCCACAGTGATCGTTGAGCTGCGCGCCCTGTCCGCGGAGTGGCACGCGCAGCCGGCCTGGTTTGGCGTGGGCACGTTCGTGGAGCGGATCGAGTTCATGAACGGCACGAAGGTATTGCGGACGTGGCCTCGCGGCGCCTCATCCTTCGACGCCGTGAGCTACCTGCCGAGGCTCTTAAGCCCGCCCGCGCATCGTGCTCCTCACCCATCCGCACGACGATCATAGCTGGGGTGTCGCCAGGGTGATTGAGGCCTCGACGCCGCGCGATCGCAAGGAGACGTGGCCTCGCATCGGGATGGTGCTTCCGCCGGGAGCCGACATCGCCGCGCGGTCCACCGGCTTCATCGCCGGCGTCACGCGCCGGGCTATCGCTGCCGTCCAGTCGCGCTGGAGCGAATCACCGGCATGCCGCTGGGATGTCAACGCCGCCGACCTCGAGCTGCTCGGCGATGCCACGCTGCGTGTGCTCTCCCCCCGCGCGGATGTGCGCGAGCAGCAGCTCGACCTGTGGAGGACGCGACAGCCGTTCGACAGGAACGTCATCTCCACCGCGCTGCTCCTCACATGGCGTGGGAGGCGCATCCTGCTCGGCTCGGATCTGGTCGAGAGCCCCGGCTACGGTTGGAGTAACACCCTCGTGCTCGAGCCCGAGCTCGGCGATCACGATCTGTTCAAGGTGCCGCATCATGGTTCTGACCAGGCGCTGCACGACGAGGTGTTGCGACCGAGGAGCCGCGTGCCCGAACCGCTACGGGTCTTCACACCGTACGGATCTAGCCGGCTTCCGCGCTTTCATCCTGGGGAGGGGGCCCACCGCGTCGTGTCTCATGGCGGGAAGTCCTACCTCACCGGCCTGCCGCGGCCGCATGCCGAGCAGTCCGGGCGCGCCGAGGCCCGCACGCTCACCGAGCTGCGAACGCACGACACGATCACCTTCGATCCGACGACGACCGGCTTCCCCGACTGCTACGTCCTTGTGTCGATCCCACCCGACGGCGGACCTCCGAAGGTCGAGCAGGGGCCAGGGAGCGTCCGCGTCGTGCCGGACTCGATCGGGGGTGCATCAGCAGGTCGGTTCGAGCGCATCGTCGGCGACGAGCTCTGATCCGTCTCGCGCAGCTGGACGCGGGCGCGCATGCCCGACGTGACCGCTCCTCGAGACCACCTCGTCCACGCCCTCCATGCCGACCTCGTCGGCGGGAGCGTCGCGCAACGGCGCAATCCGTTGCGGAGCATGACGGGGCATTGCGCTCAGGGGCTTCGCTTCATCACGCGCCGGCCGCGGGTCCAGTGGGCCGCGATGGTGCAGCGGATGAAGACGCTGGAGGAGGAGCGCGCCCAGGTGGTGATCGAGCAGTTCGGCGGGACCCGGCACTACCGGCAGCTCGTCGCCGCCCACGCGCGCTTCGGCGAGGCGTACGGCTTCACGACCGTGGTGCTCGCCAAGGACGGCGGGCCGACCGATGGCCGGCCGCACGCCTAGCACCACGCGCGCTCCCCCGGGCGCCGGCGGAAGCGGGCGTCGACGCGCAGCGCCCCCGGCAGCGCTACTTCGGCATCTTCATCACCGCGCCGCCGTAGTACGAGTTCGTCCAGTAGACGCTCGTCGCGTCAACCGCGATGCTCCCGGCGTCCGTTTGCCTGAGCGCGAGCACGGCGGGATCGCCACCCTCGATAGGCATCTTCATCACCGCCCCGTCCAGGTCCGTCCAGTAGACGCTGGCGTCGTCGACCGCCAGCCCCGCGATCGGCGCCAGCTTGTCAGCGAGGACAACAGGGGTTCCCCCCTCGATAGGCATCTTCATCACCGAGTGCGTGACCTCATGCTGGTTCTGCGCGGTCGTCCAGTAGACGCTGGTGGCGTCGACCTCGATGTGCCTTGCGTACGGCTGCTCGCCGGCGAGGACGACAGGGGTGCCTCCCTCGATCGGCACCTTCATCACCGAGTCGCCGACGCCGTTCGTCCAGTAAACGCTGTCGGCGCCGACCTCGAGATCCTCTGGATAGCGCTGCCCGTCCGCGAGGATGACACGGGTGCCTCCTTCGATCGGAATCTTCATCACCGTCTCGTCGTCCGTCCAGTAGATATTGCGGGCGTCGACCTCGATATCGAGGGGGTCGCCACTCACTTCGTCCAATTCGGCGATGATGACGGGGGCGCCGCCTCCGATGGGCGCCTTCATCAACCGGGTCCTCCGGCGCTCTTCTTCGGCGCTTATGTACACGAAGACGTTGCTCGTCCAGTAGACGTGGGTGGCGTCCACCGCCAGGCCCCATGAGATATCCCCCTCGTCGAGGACGGTAAGCGCGCCGCCGTCGAGAGGATACTTCATGACCTCGCCATTGGAGGCGTTCAGCCAGTAGACATTGGCGCCGTCGAGCGCAATGAAACCGGGCCAGGCCTGCTCGTCTGCCAGGACGACACCACAGCTCGACGCGTAACACACCACATGTTCCGGAACTTCGCCGGCGCGCTGCTCGCAGCCTGAGCCGATGGTGCCGGCTCCGATGATCGCTGCCAGCATCGCTGCGGCTCTCGTGTTCAACATGGTATTCTTCATCGAATCTGGCTCCGGCGCAGAGCGGGCTTCCGCGATCCGCCCATCTGGGGTTGCGACGACCGGCCTCGAAGAGGTCGCCCGACCGTTCGACGCTATCCCAGCGATCCATCCCGATCGAGGCTCGCGCACGAAAGGCGCGCGCTCGAGAACATGTTCACGAGCTTTTCGAACGCTCCACGAGCCTTGCCGCTCGCCAGCGCCCGCAGGCTCTCGTGAGCCGCCGGCGGGCGGTGGTTCGTGAGCGTGACATGTCACGCTGCGATCCGTGACATGTCACGCCGTGATCGTGACATGTCACGCTGCGATCCAATCTGGGCGACGGGTATGGTAGAGTGGTAGAAGTCGGCAGGGCTCCGTGTCCGCCGGAGCGCGGACGCGTCGACGGCCCACCTTGAGACTTGGATTCCGCGCAACGTTGCTGTTGCTGTGAACCTGAAACCCTGATCGGCACGACGAGCGTTCGGCATGTTCCTCAAGATTTTCATCGTCCTTTTGCTCGCGCTGCCAACTGTGTTTTTCCTCTACGTCTTTTCGATTGAAGGAACGAAGATGCTCAAGCCGTTGGCGTTTGCCTTGACGCTGACCTCTGCGCTCTACGTCCTTGTCGTCAGTCTCGTTCGCGTCCGTCACCCTTCCACGCCGTACCTCGGTTTCTGGCTCGTGTTGCCCATCTGCTCGGCGCTCATTCTCGCTTGCGTGGTGATGGCTCTCTCCGTCGTCGGTCATTGACGAGCCCGTGAAGGGGGACATCACGCTCGTCCGGCAGCGCCAGTACCTCGTCGAGGACGTCATCACGCCCGAAGCCCCGAGCGAGGCCACCCGCGTCGATCTCGTCTGCCTCGACGACGATGCGCAGGGCGTCCGCCTCTCGGTGCTCTGGGAGATCGAGCTCGGCGCGAAGGTCCTGCAGCCCGAGGCCGAGGGGCTCGGCGCGGTCGCCTCGCGCGACCCCCCGCGCCGCTTCGCGGCCTACTTCCACGCCCTCAAGTGGAGCAGCGTCACGGCCACGCGCGCCGATCTCTTCCAGGCGCCGTTCCGCGCGTCAACCGCGCTCCCATCCCCCGAGGGGCGCGCCCGGCAGCTGCTCCAGCGCATGCTCGACCTCTCCCGCCAGCACCGCCACCGGCCCGACGCCAAGGTGGCGGCGCTCCTGCGCTGGCTCCGCGCGGAGCTCTGCCATCAAGGACGAGATCCGGGACGAGCCGGCGGAGCTCGAGGCGCTCTACCGCGTGAGCCTGAAGCGGCTCGCGCCGGTCGGGCTCGTGTACCTCTGGCCGACGACGAGCATCTAGCGGGGTCGTCCGGACCGCCGCCGGTCCGATCGCGGCCTACCCGGCCGTGGCTTGGCCGTTCGCAGGATCGTCGCCTAGGATGCCCTGGACCCGACGATGCATCTCCAGCGGTTCCAGGTCCAGGGCTACAAGAACCTCCGCGCCCCGGTGTGCCTCGCCGATCTCGGCCGGCTCAACGTGCTGCACGGCGACAACAACGTCGGCAAGTCGAACCTGCTGGAGAGCATCGGGCTGTTCTTCGCGGCGATCCAGGCGCTGCGGGAGGAGGCGCGGGGCGGCCCGAGCCTCATGGAGCGCTACGCGCGCACCGCGCCGCCGCCCCAGGCCGCGCCGGACGAGCGGCCGCCGCGCGAGGCCGTGCGCGGGTATGAGCACTTCGCCCAGCAAGGGTACCCGCCGGCCGAGATCTTCAATTTGAAGGACGCGGGGCCGATCGTCCTCGAAGCGGAGCTCCAGCTCGATCGCGAGAAGGACGATCCGCCCTGGCTCGATGAGCCGATCATCGCCCAGGTCCGCCTCGAGCGCGGGGAGGAGGAGGTGACCGTCCGGATCACCACGCTCCGGCGTACCACGGACGGCGCGGATTTCGCGGCCGGAGCGGGGGACAAGGCGGCGACGGACGCCGCGTTCGCGCTGGTGCTGGAGCGGCTCGGGCAGCGCGTGCGCCGGAAGGAGGTCGTGCCGCGCTTTGCGCTGGTGCGCGCCGATCGCACCCTCACGCGCGACGCATCGGAAGGCGCGTCGCCGCTCGCGACGCGCGAGCCGCTCCCCCGCGCGCTCGGCAAGGCGCTGCACGACGCCGAGAGCGCGACCGGCGCACCGCGCGAGCGCTTCAAGCGTTTCGTGGCGGCGCTCGGCCGCTTCGGGGATCTGGTCGGCCCCGGGCAATGGCGCATGCGCTTCGACACCGAGGCCGATCGCGCGGAGCTGGTCCTGGATACCGGATCGGAGCTCTTGCCCTTGCGCTTGATGGGCTCTGGCATCCAGCAGATCGCGGTCCTCTGTGCGCGCCTCGTGATGACGGGCGCGGACATCATCGCAGTCGAGGAGCCGGAGCTGAACCTGCGCTGGACGGCGCAACGTGCGCTGCGCGACGTGCTCGACGAGCTCGCCGCCGACCCCGAAGCCCCGTCACAGCTCCTCATCACGAGCCACTCCGGGCAGTTCGAGAAGCAGCCCCCCTTCTACCTACTCACGCGCTCGGAGGACGGGCCGCGGATCCACAAGGTGTCTGCCGAGGAGGCCTGGGAGTTCACCCAGCCTGCGGCGCCGCCGCCGCCCTCGGGCGCGCGCGCGCCGCGCGGATACCTGACGAGGGAAGGGGTGGTGCAGGTCCCGCCCGAGGTCCAGCAGCAGCTCGGCCTCTCGCACGGAGGCGGCGTGGTCTTCGTGCGCGATAACGACGGGCATTATCGCATGCTGACGAACGACCAGTATGCCGAGCTGTTCGAGGAGCGGGGGCCACAGCAGTGACGGCCGACGAGCTCGCGGCGCGGCTGCGCGAGGGCGCCGTCACGCTGGCGTTCGACACCAACGCGGTGTACCGCGACCGGCGGCTCAACGATCTTTGTGACCGCATCGCACGGCACAACCTCCGCCTGGCCGCCGAGGGCCGCGCGCCGGTTCGCCTCGTGATCTCCGCCGTCGCTTACGCCGAGAAGCTGTTCGACCTCAAGCAGCGATGGCGAGGGACCTTCAACCTCGATGTCATCCTCGACGGGCTCCGCTCCAAGGGGATCGAGGTGCAGTCGTTCGACGCCCGGCACGCGCTGGAGACGGCGGCGCGGCTCGGCGAGCGGTATCCGAACGACGCGGCCTGGCAGCGCGCCAAGCGCGACCGCTGCCTTTCGTGCCTGGGGCTGTCCCCGAGCGCCGCGGAGGCTCCCGGCACCGGCCGGACCTGCGGCGCCACGGTCGACTGGCTCGTCGGCGGGCACGCCCGGGCCGAGGGGTGCATGCTCGTGACCGACGACACCGATCCAGAGCTGGGCGGGCTCCTCGATCGGGTCGGGCTGGAAACGCTGGCCGCCGCGCTCCGCCTGCTGTCGGAGGCGCCTGCGTGAAGGCGACCCCCTTGCCCAGACCGCGCCCGTGCATCGTCACGGCGCTGGAGCTGCTCGGGGTCGACGACCCCGAGATGCCCGAGGGAAGGGCGCGCCAGGCGTTATCGATCGTCCAGCGCCACCTCGGCGACTCCGAGCTACCCAAGCTCTGGGGAAGCCACATGTTCCTCGCGGCCCCTCGCGTGCTCCACGTCGCGCCGGTGAGGCCAGCGGGGATGCTCTTCTTCTGGCAGGCGCTCAACATCGTCCACCTCCAGGCGGCTCTCGTGCCGCTCGGCGTGCTCGTGCGCGGCGCGATCGCGCTCGGCGAGGCCGCCGCGAACGGCGATCTCGTCATCGGCCGCGGCATCGTGGAAGCCGAGCGCCTGCGCGACGAGGTCGCACACGTCCCGCGGGTCATCGTCGACCCCCGTCTGCTCCGCGAGGTCGAGCAGAACGCCGTCCTGCGCGCTCCGCAACATTCGGTCATGGAGGAGCTCGGTTACATTCGCAAGCTTCTCCGCCAGGACAGGGACGGCCTGTGGTTCGTCGATTATCTGTGGGCGATCAGCTCGGAGGTGGATGAGCCGCCCGAGTACCTCGATTTCTTCAAGGACCATCGCCGGCTCGTGACGCGCAAGCTCGAAGCTGCGACCGTCCTCGATCGCTCGTCGCATGCCTGGATCTGGCTGTGGAGCTACCACGGCCGGATCTTCGAGCTGCTGGAGAGCAAATGGCCTCTCGACGATCAGGAGCGCTCGGAGCTCCGCATCCCTGCGACGAGCCCCCTCGTCTACAGCTTTCCCCCGTCTACCAAGGCCCCCTGAGCGCATGGTCCAGTTCGCCGAGGCCTTCCCCGAGGAGCCGATTGTCGCGGCGCTGTCGCGACAATTGACCTGGAGCCACTTCGTTCTCCTGCTGCCGCTCGAGGCTCCCCTCGCGCGCGCGTTCTACACCGAGATGTGCCGCGTCGAGCGCTGGATGGCTCGACCGCCACGAGCGCGAGCCGAGAACGGCGGCGTCGCCGCACCCAGGCAGCCGAGCACCATCTGCCAGCAAAAGACGAGTGGCACCCGTCTCGGCGGTGGACGAGCCCCTGTCTTGTGATGCCTCTTGGATGTGCGCTCGCCTGCCGTAGACTCGCTGGCCATGACGGCGAGCCGGCGCGGTCTCTACCAGGATCTTATCACCGAGGCGCTGGCGTCCGGCCTGCGCGAGCTCGACGCCAGCCTGGAGGTCCGCACCGCGGGGCTCCGGGCCGCTGAGGCCGCCGACCGTATCGCACTGCACCTGGGTCGCCTCGTGCAGCGCGCCATCTCCGGCGTGCCCGATGCAGAGCGTGTGGCCGTCGGCGTGGGTCTGGCGCGGAGGCTCGTCGAGCAGATCGATCGGGTGATCGCCGGCGCGGAGCTTCAGCCCGAGGCGCCCGTCGAGCCGGCGACGGTGCTCCACGCCATCGTCGGGCGCCAGCCGGACGGCAGGCCGGAGACGATCCCCGAGCCGCTCATCCCGCTCCTCGACACGGCGCTGCTCACCAACGCGCCTGGCGAGCCGAGGGTGGGCCACCAGCTCCTGACCGAGGTTCGCTCGGCGGACCGCATCGACGTCGTCATGGCGTTCGTCCGCCGGAGCGGCATCGCCCCGCTGCTCGAGGCGCTCCGCGTGCACTGTCAGGCGGGCCGCGCGCTGCGTGTGCTGACGACCACGTACACGGGATCGACCGAAGCGAGGGCGCTCGATGCGCTCCGCAAGATCGGCGCCGACGTGTGTGTGTCGTACGACACGGGGACGACGCGCCTGCACGCGAAGGCCTGGCTGTTTCATCGCGCGTCGGGCTTCTCTACCGCCTATATCGGCTCCTCCAACCTGACGCACACCGCGCAAACGAGCGGGCTCGAGTGGAACGTTCGCGTGTCCGGCGCGCGCAACCCGGATGTCATCGCCAAGGTCGCCGCCGTCTTCGAGAGCTACTGGAACAGCGGCGACTTCGTGCCGTACGACCGCGCGGAGTTCCTTGAGCGCGTCGATCTGGCGACGAACGCGGCGCCCTTGGTGATGCTCAGCCCGATCGAGCTCCGCGCCGAGCCGTTCCAGGAGCGTCTGCTCGAGCAGATCGCGCTCTCCCGCGAGCGCGGGCATCACCGCAACCTGCTGGTATCGGCGACCGGCACCGGCAAGACCGTCATGGCCGCCATCGACTACGCCCGACTCCGGGAGGCGCTCCCCCGCGCACGCCTGCTCTTCGTCGCGCACCGCGGGGAGATCCTGGAGCAGAGCCTCGCGACCTTTCGTCAAGGCCTGCGCGATCATGCCTTTGGCGAGCTGTGGGTCGGCGGCCGTCACCCGCGGCGCTTCGAGCATGTCTTTGCGTCGATCCAGAGCCTTTCGGCAGCAGGGCTCGATGATCTGGATCCGTCCCATTTCGACGTGGTGATCATCGATGAGTTTCACCACGCAGCCGCGCCGTCGTACCGCGCGCTGCTGGAGCGCGTGCGTCCCGTCGAGCTCCTCGGGCTCACGGCCACGCCCGAGAGGAGCGATGGGCTCCCGCTCCTCGGCTGGTTCGATGACCGGATCGCCGCAGAGCTGCGGCTCTGGGACGCGATCGATCAGCACCGGCTCGTTCCGTTCGTCTACTACGGCATCCACGACGGGCTGGACCTGCGCGATGTGCCCTGGCGTCGCGGGCGCGGCTACGACGTCGATGGCCTCTCCAAGCTGCTCACAGCCAACGATGTCTGGGCCCGGCAGGTGGTGGCCCAGCTCGCCGCGCATGTCGATGACACGCGAACGATGCGGGCGCTCGGATTCTGCGTGAGCATCGAGCACGCGCGGTTCATGGCGCGCGTCTTCCGCGAAACCGGTGTCGCGGCGACCGCGGTGTGGGGGGACAGCCCCGATGACGAGCGGCGCGCGGCCCTCGCGGATCTCGGCGCGCGGCGGATCAACGTTGTCTTCTCCGTGGATCTGTTCAACGAGGGCATCGACGTCCCTGCGGTAGACACGCTGATCCTCCTGCGCCCGACCGACAGCCCGACGCTCTTCTTGCAGCAGCTCGGGCGCGGCCTGCGGCGCAGCGCCGGCAAGACCGTTTGCACGGTGCTCGACTTCGTCGGGCACCATCGGCGCGAGTTCCGCTTCGATCGCCGCTTCGCAGCCTTGCTCGGCGGGAGCCGGAAGGCGCTCGTTCAGCAGATCGAAGGTGGGTTCCCGTTTCTGCCCGCGGGCTGCCACATGGAGCTCGACCAGAAGGCATCGGAGCTCGTGCTCGACAACATCCGGCAAGCGGTGCCGTCGGGGTGGACGGCCAAGGTCGACGAGCTGCGGCGGCTCGCCCGCAGCGGCGACGTGACCCTTGCGCGATTCCTCGAAGAGACCGGGCTTGAGCTCGAGGACGTCTATGCCGGGCAGCGCTCGTGGTCAGACCTCCGTGGTGACGCTGGGCTCCCGTCGCTCGGCGTGGGCCCGCACGAAGAGGTGCTGCGGCGCGCGTGCGGGCGGCTGCTCCACGTCGACGACTTCGTGCGGATCGAGGCGGTTCGCCGGCTGCTCGCGTCTGACGCGTGTCCCGATCCGGGGGCGATGAGCTTGCGGGAGCGCCGCATCTTGCGCATGCTCGTCGCGACCGTGGCCGATCGCGCCATCGACAAGGCGACCACCCTTGCGCAGGCGTGCGCTCTCGTCTGGGCGCATCCGCAGGTGCGCGCGGAGCTCGTCGAGGTGATGGACGTGCTCGCTGCCCGCGTGGATCACGTTCACCGGGAGCTCGCGACCCATCCGGACGTACCGCTCCAGGTGCACGCGCGCTACTCGCGCATCGAGATCCTGGCGGCGTTCGGCGTCGGGGGCAGCGCGAAGGTCGCGCCCTGGCAGACAGGCGTGTACTGGGCGAAGGACGCCCGCGCCGACCTGCTCGCGTTCACGCTCGACAAGACGAACGGGCAGTTCTCGCCGACGACGCGCTACCGCGACCATGCCATCAACCGGCAGCTGATCCACTGGGAGAGCCAGTCGACCACCCGCGCCGAGAGCGAGACGGGGCAGCGCTACCAGCAGCATGAGGAGCTCGGCACGGCGGTCATGCTGTTCGCGCGGCTGCGCAGCGACGAACGGGCCTTCTGGTTCCTGGGGCCGGCGAGCTATGTGCGGCACGAGTCGGAGTTGCCGATGGCGATCACGTGGCGGCTGAAGCATGCGCTGCCGGGGGACCTGTTCGCGTCGTTCGCCGCGGCGGTGGCGTGAAGTGAATCGCGCCCGCTCTGTGGACGGAGTGCCCGCTTGCGCTGCGCGTTCCAGAATGCTGCCTATTGGGATAGGTTTTTAGATAGGCGCGGCGCGGGGAGCTCCCCGGGGGCGTCGCTCGGAACGAGTACACGAAAGCGTGCTGCGTGCTCACGAGCGGCGCAAGTTCGCCTGGAAGGCGAGCGGTTTCAGCTCGAACTTGTCGAGCATTTCACGACCAGAGTACCGCCGCAACAACGGACGCTTCGAGAGCGCGCTCGTGACAAGCACCAGCACGAACGCCGGGTCCTCCCTGGCTTGAGCCACCTCTGCTCTCGTGATGATGAACGACTCCTGCGCTCCGCGGACGCCTTTGACTTCCACGTGGTCCTCCGCTCGCCGCTTGAGGCACTTCAGATCGTAGCCACATTTCTCCTTTGAGACGTCCACGACCTTCCAGCCGTCCTTCTGGTAGAGCTCCGTGGCATACCACATGGCGAGGCGCTCGACTTCCGCGTTGGCCTCTGGCTCCCCGAACCCCCCGCCGCCATCGCCAGCCCTCTTCGCGGCGCGTCGCAGTAACGCTGGCTCAGTGCCCGAGTCGGCGCGAAGTTGGCTTCTGGCCAGGGTCTCCAGACGGTCGATGTACTTCTGCTCCTTAATCTCTCGAAAACCGAGGCTGAAATTCTGGTAATCGGCCAGAAAGTTCTTGAACCAGGGCTCGTCGGACAGGGAAATGTCCGGCGTGAACAGCGTTCCCTCTCCACGAACGACTGTCTCGGGCTCCTCGTCTTCCGAATGAATCTCTTCCGCGATGAAGCGGGCGCAGAGCCCGTACCTCCTCGGCTTGCCTTCGCCGCAGATGATCCACACGACGTCTCCAAGAACATCTGGTATGCGCTTCTGTGTGACAATTCCGATTGGTCCTGTGCTGATTTCGGCGCAGCCGTACCCCATCCTCTCGGTGTTGTGGTATTGCATGTAATGTCGCATGGTGAGCTCCTGTGGGAAGGGGTGGAGCAGATCGTGACAGCGATCGCGGAAACACGGCACCTGGCGTACGAGCTGCTACGGCGAGCGCGCTCGACGCCGGCCGGCCATGGTACGCGAGCCGCCCATCCTTGTCCCAGCTAGCGGCTCTGGTGTGATCGCTGGCCCGTCTTGAGTTGGTCGACAGTAACACCTGGGCGCCTGCCCCATCGTGGAGATTGGTTGGAGTGCTGGCCTCAGCAGCCAGACCTACGTCGGATCTGCATCGTTGGTCTCGCGAACCTCCACGGTCGGCCGCTGCCGGACATCATCCACGTTACCGGTAGGCCCCGCTCCACTTGCCAAGAACCGTGCCGTTGCTTCGAAGTCGAGCAGGTATCCGCCCACCATCTCGACCTGCCAGGGCTCGGGAAGAACGCGCTGGAACTTGCTCAGACGGTACTCGGGTACGAGAGCAAGAAGCCGGCGGCGGGTCTCTGCGGACTCCCAGAAGCTCGGTGATCGCAACTCGTCGAACAGACGGCTCACCGTGTCGAAGCTCACACCGTCACCCTGCACCTTGATGGAGAAGTTGTCGGGTACAACCTTCCATCCCCCCTTCCACTCGATAGCATATTTGAGCGTCTGGTTGATCCGACCGCCGGCGAAGGTCCACCAGGTGACTGTCGTACCGTCGAATTGGAGTGCGTCCCCGCTGCGCCGGAGGAGCTGGCCGAGGTCGCCGCGCCACTCGGCAAGGGCGGCTTTCGCCTTGGCGTCAAGAAACGGGTACTCCTCGTCCCTGGTAAGGACGTCCTTCATCGCCTGGCACACCTCGAATCCGAGGAATTGCGGGACAAACCCACCCCAGCTCGGCTTCTTGCCGCGGGGAGCGCTGCGGACGCGCACGAGACGTTCCTCGTGGTTGAGCGACACGACGAGCCAGGCGCGCCCGCCGAGCAGGAACGTGCTCATCTCCTCCACGAGGCGATCGACGAACGCTTGCTCCAGGCTGCCCAGATCGCGTTTCGACTCGGTCTGCACCTTGTAGAGGACCGGGCTCGAAAACACCGCGTAAAGCTCGAGGAAGTTCTTCCTGCCGAAGACACGCTCGGCTGTCATCCCCATGCCGAGGAGCCCTCCGGACTCGAACAGATATCCCTCGCGCTTCATGTGTTCGATGAGCGCCAGGTACTCCTCCCGCTGGATGCCCCGGAAGTCCGGCACCCGCTCGAGCATCTGCCAGCAGCGCTCCGCGCTGATGCCGCCGTGTTGCTGGGTCATCGCCAGCACCTGGTGCACCACGACGGGCCAAGCGCGCGTCTCCTCCTTGACGCTCTCCACCCACCCGCGCGCGGCGAGCAGGACCAGCGCCGTGCTCTGGACCATGGACACCGCGTCCTCGCACAGAAAGGTCATGTTGGCCACGGTGCCCGGCCGCCGACCCGTGCGACCCATCCGCTGTAGGAACGACGACACGGTGCTCGGGGCGTTCGCCTGAAACGTGAGGTCGAGGCCCCCGACGTCGATGCCGAGCTCGAGCGTGGACGTGGCGACGATGCAGGCGTTCGTGCCGCGGGCGAAGCGCTCTTCGGCGGCGTGACGCTCCTCCTTCGAGACTGACCCGTGATGTACGAAGACCTCGATCGCGTCGTCGCGCATGTCGTCGGCGACGGCCTCGGTGAGCGCCCGGGACTGGCAGAAGAACAGGCTCTTCCTGCCGCGTCCCTCCCTGACGGCCTCACGCGCGAAGTCACTCGTCTCTTCTCGAAGGTACACCTTGATGAGGCGCTGAGCTTTCGGCCTAGGGGGATCGATGACCACGCTCGGTCGCGCCGAGCTCCCGGCCAGCCAGCGGCCGATGTGCTCCGGGTTCCCGACCGTGGCGCTGAGGCCGATGCGCTGCACGTCGTGCTGCGAGAGCGCTGCGAGACGCTCGAGGACGCTCATCAGGTGCGCGCCCCGGTCCGTTCCGGCGAAGGCGTGGATCTCGTCTACAACGACATAGCGCAGATCCTCGAAGAGCCGCCGCACCGGCACCCGCGGCGACATGAGCATCACCTCGAGGGACTCCGGCGTCGTCATCAGGAGTTCTGCGGGCTCCCGGCAGAAGGCCTCCTTCTGGCTCTGCGGTGCGTCGCCGTGCCAGACGAACCGGCGCAGGCCGACCATCTGCGTGTACTCGCCGAGGCGGACCTCCTGGTTGTTCAGGAGCGCCTTGATGGGCGCGACGTAGAGCGCCCCCACGCCCGAGGGCGGCGCCGCCAGGAGCCCGGCGAGGACGGGAAAGACCGAGGCTTCGGTCTTGCCGCCCGCCGTCGGCGCGAGGACCACGGCGTTCTTGCCGTCCAGGATCGCCTCGCCCGCGAGCTCCTGGACCGCACGGAGGGACGTGAAGCCAAGCTGGTGCGCGATGGCGTGCTGCAGTCGCTCCGGAAAGCGCGAGAACACACTCATCGTCGCCTCAGCCTCACATCGCGACGCCGGCGCCGCCGAAGGCGTCGTCCGGCGGCGGGTCTTCGAGCTTGCGTCCGGCCAGCACGGCCTCTTCCTCGGGGGTCAGCCCCGCTGGCTCGAACCCGAGCAGGCCCTGCGCGTCCTGGTCCGGGTCGTCCGCGAGCACGTCGAGCACATTCACGAACGTCCGCAGGAACTGGCGCGGCACCACGCCCACGTCTCCCCGGAAGCCCGCCGTGACCGTGTCGACGAGCTGCTCGACGAGCTCCCTGGGTAGTCGGCGCTCGGCCTCCTCGGGCGCGAGATCGGGGTGCAGTGAGCGGAGCTTGAGCGCCACCTTGAGCAGGCGCTCGCGGTCGAACGGCCTCAGGGCGAGCTGAGGCTGCCGCAGGCTCGGAACTCCGTTGAATTCCTCGTACTTGATCCGGGCGTAGAGCGCCTCGACGCCCTTCACGCCCTGCCGATCGTCAAAAAACGTAGGTGTGCCCGTGAACACCCAGAGCAGCCCCGGATAGCTGCTCGCGGCGTCCACGATCTGACGGATCGCGTTCAGCGACTTGCCGCGTACGTCGCCGCGCATGCGCAGGATCGTCTCCGCCTCGTCGATGACGATGACGAGCCCGGTGTAACCGGCGCTCTTGATGATCTCCAGGATACCGCGGAGGTACGCCATCGCGTCGCTGCTGGAGATGTCGCCCTTCACGCCGGCGATGCTCTTGAGGCTGGCAGCGACGTTCGAGCTGCCGGAGAGCCACGACACGAGGGCCGAAGCCTCTTGGACGCGCCCTGCCTGCTTCAGCTCGAACACCTTCCTGATCACGCGGATCATGTCGGCGGGCGCCCGACCGCCGGTGAGGGCCACGAGCTGCTCGTCGAGCTTCGCGAGCACCCGCTCGTCGAAGGCCGGATCGTCCTCGCTCAGGCCGAGCTCCACGAGGCCCTCCTCGATGCCGCCGATCCATCGGTCGAGCACGTCTCCCAGCGCCCCCTGAGCGCAGGCCGGCGTGCTCAGGCCGCTGACGACCTTGCGGTAGAGCTCGTCGAACTTGTGGAAGTGAAGATCGTTGTCGGACACCACGACGAAGCTCGTCGCGAAGCCGCTCTTCTGCGCGTCGTGGACGACCAGGTTCGCCATGAACGTCTTGCCGCAGCCGTAGCCGCCGCGGAGGAACTTCACGTCCCCTTCGCCGCTCTTCACCTCGTCGAGCTTCCGCTGGAGCTCTTTCCTGTGCCGCTCGATCCCGACGGCGAACGCCTCCAGGCCCCGGTCGGGCACGGTGCCGTTGCGCAGACGCTGAAAGATGTGAGCCGCGTCGCGGAATGCCATGGGTCAGTCCTTTCTCGCGTACGCCTTCATGCCATTCACCGTGAGCACCTCCACCTCGAAGGGCAGCCGCCGGACGAGCTCGTCGAAGTGCCGGGCGAAGGTGCGCACGCGCCGCGGCGAGCCGAGCACCTGCGCGAGCTCGGCCTCGTTGATCGTGCGGCGTTCCGCGATGATCTCGAGGACGCGCCGGTAAGCGTCGTCTGCGACGAGCTCACCCCAAGCCGGCGTGGCAGGCGCGGGCTGCACCGGCGGCGATGCGCTGGGCTGCTGGGCCTGCGCGTCAGGGGGCGCGCTGGGCGGCCGATTCTGCCCCGGAGGGGGCGCGCTGGGCGGGCGATTCTGCCCCGGAGGGGGCACGCTGCCCCCGGTGGCACGGAGCTTCGGGAGGTGCCGGCTCCGCGCCACGTCGAAGAAGCCCTCGACCACCTTCGACGTCACCTCCTCGACCGCATCCGGGTGGTACACCTCGATGCGTACCTTCTCGTCGGTCTGCCCCTCGAGCTCGAACTCGACGATCGCCTCATCGCGGTTCGGCGGAATCAGGACGCGCCCGTCCGACAGCGCGGCCGGCGGCCCTGCGTCGAGCAGCCCGATGAGCACGTCGGGGCGACCCGGCACGCGCAGCGCCAGGCTGATGCTCTTCGGTGCCAGGAAGCCGAGCGATGCGTTCTCGCGGCTCTGCAGCCGCACGGCCACGCGCAGGCGCTGGCGCCCCAGGTGCGCCGGCTCGGGGTGCGCGACGACCTCGTACCGGGAGGTCGTCTTGCCGCGAACGACCTGCCGGTCGAGGACCAGGACCGGGATCACGCGCTCCTGCAGGCTGTTGCCGCCGTGCACGAACGGCGCGATCTTGTCCTTCGTCTGCCAGAGCGCCGTGTCCGGCCGCAGCACCAAGTAGCGATCTTCCTCCACCTCGTACTCGAGCGCGGAGAGCCGGATCTCCAGCACGTCCGGCATCCCGGAGGGCTCTGACAGGAGCGCGTGCCGTCGCTCGGGCACCTGCTTGCTGGCGCCGAACGGGATGTTGGCCGCCGTGGCGTCCTGCAGCAGAAAGCCGTGATCGGAGGCGATGACGAAGCGCTCGACGCCGGCCTGCGACAGGAGCGAGATCGCCGATTTCAGCAGCGCGAGCGTGTGATCGAAGGTGCCGAGGTGCAGCCCGTGCTCGCCGGCCGTGTCGAGCTCCCGGCTGCGTACCACGACGAGCGGCGGCTTCCCGCCGAGGCGACGCTTGAGCTGCGTGAGGCTCAGGTCCTGGAGCTCCTCCAGCTCGATGTCCTCGGCGTTGTGACCCGGGCCGTGAAGGCTCCGCTGGCTCATAGCGCGCACGCGCTCCGTCGGCTCGCGCACGCTGAACTCCCCGGCGACGAATCCGTCGATCTTGCCGTCCTTCATCGCCGGGCGGAGCCGCCCGTTCCGCTCGACGGGGGCGAGCGCGTTCATGCCGATCGCGGTCTCGGTCGGCAGCTCGGCGAGCCGCGCGCCGAGGCTCGCGCGGTATTTCTCGCGCCGGAGCTCCTCGGCGAGGCCCTGCGCCATCTCGAAGCGGAGGGCGTCGACGAGGAGGAACGCCACGCGCCCCCCTTGCTCCACGAGCGGGTGCACGACGTCCTCGTAGACGGCCCGCTGCCGCAAGCTGCGTCCGGGCAACGGGCCGTGCGCGACGCAGAGCTCGAAGAAGGCCCGGTTGATCGCGTCCGCCCAGTCGCGGTACGCGCGGCGCACGGCCTTGCGGACCTCCAGCAGCGCGTCGTAGTCGTCGAGATCGGAGGCCAGCAGCGCGTGGGCTCGTTGCTCGAACAGCCGGTGCTGGCGGTCGACCGGGGCGAGCTTCTCCGCGTAGCGCTCCACCGCCTCGTCGAGCGAGCCGCATCGGTCCAGCCCCTTGCGCGTCGTCGCGAGGGCGCGCCCCGTGATCGCCGCCCGGCGGAGGATCTCCCAGGTGCGCTGCAGCGCGGGCGAGCGACGGACCCAGAAGCACGTCTCCGGCGTCCGGGGACCGGCCAGCTCCTCGGCGCCGTCCCACTCGCCGCGGCGCAGGGCGCCGAGCGCCGCGGCGCGCATCGTGGCCTCCTCGAAGCGGAACGTGTCGATGGCGCCGAGCGCGCCCGCGTGGTGGCTCGTGCGCTCCTGCCGCAGGTGCTCCTGCAGCTCGTTGGCGAAGAGCTCGTAGGCGTCGGCGTGCTGCTCCCGGAAGCGTGCGGCGAGGCGGCGGCAGTCCTTCTCGAGCGGGCCGAGCTTGGTCAGGGCCTGAAGCTCCGGCGTGACCGGCGGCTCCTTCAGATCGTGGACGAACTCCACGGCCATGAGCCAGCTCGCGACCAGCGTGGCCACGGCGGTCGCGGTGAGCTGCGCCTCGCCGATGCGGTAGTTTCGCCAGGCGGCGCTGAGCCCGAGGCCCTTCTCGAGGAACGCGACGACTTGCTCTCCGTGCTCGGGAAGGTGGGCACGGAGGCGCGGATCGTCGGCCAAGAGCCCGAGGACGACGTCATCGAGCCCCCGGCTCTCCAGGAGCAGCGTGATCTCTCCCTTGGGCTGCGCCTGCAGCTCCTCGAGCCAGCGATCCGCCTTGTCGAGGCTGAGCCCCGGCGTGCGGACGAAGGTGTCGGTCTGCTCCAGCGTCGCCGCCCCCACGGCTGCCTCGCGGACGAGCGTACTCAGGCTCTTCTCGAAGACCACACCCGCCTTGTAGAGCTCGAACACGGGGGTCTCCTTGACCGTTTCCTTGTTCACGCCGGGGAGGTGGATGAGGACGTGATCGGGATGCAGCGCGCTCCCGTGCGGATCGAGCGCGAGCATCAGCTCGAGGTAGCTGCCGCGGTACGCCACCACGGGGTACGAGAACCCGAAAGCGCCTCCGCGGAGGGCGTCGACGAGCGGGGTGTACTGCCGGTCCGCGTCGACCCACACCACGAGGCCACGCTCGCGGACCTTCTTGCTGACCTCGGCGGCGAGCGCGCGGCTCGCCGCGCCTCGGTGGGGCTCTGCGCTGGGCATGATCCTGCGGTGACGCTATCACGTTGCGCGCAATGTCTGAAGGCGGCGGAGCGCCGGCACGGAGGTCGTAGGCTCAGCGGCCACGGCGCGATCGCTCGCGATGCGCGGTCTCCCTGTGAGCCGGATCCCGACACCAGGCCGCGGTGCTGAGCCCATCGCGTCAGGGCTCGTCGTGCAGGCTCGGAGTGGATTCCCCCATGAAAAAAAGGAGCTCTTCGGCTGCATCGCTCAGACGGACGCAAGGCCAGCGGATGTCGGTCGAAACCCAGGGCAAGTCGTCATCGGTGAGCCTGCGTGTGGCCCGCACGAGCTCGCCCCGTAAAGCGGAGTCCGATAGATGGCTCCAGAGGCGGCGCGCCATGCGGAGGAAGGGGAGCGCAACAGCTTGATCATGGTCCCGGAGCGCCTCCAGACAGGCCCTTCCCCACGCTTCGGGAGCTGCAGCCAGGAGGCGCTGCGCGTCGTCGGGCTCGAGGCCCTGATCGTCGTCATTCAGGAACGGACGCAATGAAGCCGCACGTTCTGCGAGCAGCGCTGCCTCTTCGGGGTGCAAGAGGATGAGGTACGAGGTGGCCTGATGGATCAGCGGGTTCGGGTCGGTGCTCGCCACGAGCAGGGCCAGCATTCGCTCGATCTTCGGCAACATCCGCGCGCGCACGGCGGCGCTCAACCAGCGTGAGAGATCGAACGAGAAGAACGGCTCTTCGGAGGGCCACCCGGCCGTGTCGCAGATCCGCCTCTCGAGCTCCGACGCCACCTCCTCAGGGAAATCTCCTTCCATCCAGGCCTGCAAGGACGCATCGAACCTGTCGCGATCTGTTCCATGCGCCCAGGCGATAAGGTCTTCCATGATCTCTCGATCGTTTTCCCAGGCCGGCCACAAGCCACGCAACCGGAGGCCGAGGCCTGCAGGGTGCAGCTTCACCATCTTGCCGTCGGAATCGGGCCGTCCGCGCGTGGCGTAGTCCCATGCGTCTCGGGCAGAAGCCATCGCAGCTGCCCGAATCGATGGGTGATGCAGGGCTCTCTGAGAGGGTGGGCACCACGGGATGAGCGGCGCCATGAACGGGTTGTGAGGCAGCCACGCTGCGTAGACCGCCACGGCATCGGGCTCCCCCCTGGCGGCGAGCGGCTCGAGCGCCACGCCAGGGAAAGACGAGGGGTCCTCGACGTCGACGCCGTTCCGCCATCTCGCCACGAGAGCCCGGCTGATCTCAGGGTGTCGCAGGGCCGCGCGACCCAGGGCGTCCTGCGAGCCTGCCGGCATCGCGATGCTCCCGGAGCTCTCCAGCAGGTGGAGGGCAGCCTCCGGAACATGCTCAGCCGCCAGGCAGAGGGCGTGCATCCGATCGTTGGGCCAGGCGGGCATCAGGGCGAGCGCCTCCTGGACATCGCGCTTCAGGAAGCCCTCGGCGACAATCTGGAGCAGCTCCTGTCTGACGAGGCTCGATGGAGGGGCGAAGGAGGAGTCGCCGGCGGTGCGCTCGACGGCGGGCCGCGAGGGCGCAAAATCCGGTCGTAGCGCCTCGGGCCAGTGGCGCTCCAGCCAGGCTCGCCCCTCCGGTATGCTCCCGTGGGCTTCGATTGCCCGGTAGGCCGAAGGCCGGTGTTCGCCGCGAGACACGAGCTCCTTCAGCTTCGTCAGGAGCGCGTGAGTATCTGCTTCACCAGGAAGCAATGCCAGGGCTGCAGCTTCGGACGACAGCCATCTGCCATGGGCGAGCAGCACCTGCAGGTACTCGCGGTCGCCGTCGCTGCGAGGCGCATGACGAAGCACCTCGGCCGCCACGAAGGCCGGACGCCCCCAGGCTGAGGATTCCATAGAGTACCCTTCGTCCTGAACCTCCCAGAACAGGATATCGCGGACCTCCGCCTCCTCTTTCCAGTGCGCCAGCCGCGAGATCGCCACTGCGCGGACCGTCGGATCTTGCTCGTAGAGCCTCTCGGCCCACGCCTCGGCGTCACCTTGGCCGTGCTCTGCGAGCCATGAGGCCCGGTGGCCCGAGGCGAGCAGGACAGGCTTCAGCTTCGGCCACAGTTCCTCCCAGACCCGACCGCCATCGAGCGCGATTCTCCGGACCTCGGCGCCCACGCGGCGTCTCTGCCACGCGGAGGTCTCATCGGTTACCCAAACGAACAAGGCCGAAGCCAGCTTGCTCGCGATCGGGGCGGAGGCGCGCTCACGATCCCGGGCCGCCTCGATCGCCACAAGAGTTCGCCGCAAGCGGGCGTCGCCAGCATCCGTGGGGACGGGATCGAGGAGGCCCGAGAGCAATTTCAACGCACGTCTTGGATCGGTATCCCAGCAGCGGTCCAGGGCCAGGCGCGTCACCTCGCCGGCCCAGGGCTTTCCGGCTGTGGTCATGAACTCTTGGTCGCTTCTGCGCAGCAGGGCCCCGGCTGCGAGGTACTCTGCCATGGGGCGCAGCGGAAATTCCCATGCATCCCCGTGCACTTGGCGGATCAGGCCGAGCGTGAGCTCGGCGGTCTCGATCGCCGGCTCTACCTCCGCCACCCGGACGACCTGCGCGAGGGCGGCCTCAAGAACCGACCGCGGCAGCGGGCGGCCTCCCTGCGCAAGCGCGTCAAGGGCGACTTGCTCGAAAGCCTCGGTCAGCCGTTGCCATGCGGAGGGATCCCGATCCTCCGCCCATCGGCGGAAGAGGTCGTCCGTGAGGCGCCGGAAGAGTCTCGCCCTTCCCGCGGTCTCGCTCGTCTGCTCCGGCTGCTGCAGAGCGATCAACGTGCTGCACAGCGGGTTCTCATGCATCGACGATGAGGCAATGGCCGCTTTCGCGGGAGCCCCACGCCCTTGCCTCTCCATGTGGCGTGCCCACAGGGACGAGAATTCCTGCCAGTCTTGTTCCCGCCATGCCGGAAGCTCGACCTGCGTTGCCTCCGGCAGCAGCAGCGGATGCAGGTGAGACGTCCGGCAGGTCACGGCGACAGCCTCGACGGAGCGGCGGCCATGCAGGGCGGTGATCTTCTGCAGCACAGCGTGCTGGATTCGCTCTTCGACCTCGTCAAGCCCGTCGACCAAGACGATCCACTGGCACAGGGGATCGGCCCAGAGCCGAGCCAGGCCGTCGAACGGCATGTGCGCGATGAGGCTGTCGAGCTGTGCTCCGGCGAGCTCGGCAGCTCGGATGCGCAAGGGGAGTGGCGCAGCCTCATCGCTCGCAGCCCGCTCGGCCAGCTGCGACGCCGCGTGCAGGAGCGCGACCGTCTTTCCGGCACCCATGGGCGCGAGGACCAGGATGAGCGGCTTACCGGTGCTCCGAGGGGTGAGCCACTCGACGAGCGTTCCCTCATGCCTTGGTGGCCGGGTGCTGCCCGGCGAGCGATCGCCCGACGCGCGCTGCGGCTCGGCAGGCAGCGCCCCGCCGTGGGACGCGAGCCGAAGGACCTGCTGGACCAGCACCTCTTCGAGGCGGATATCACCAGCTCCTGGACGACGGAGCGGGAGCGGGTAGAGCGGTCCGGCCTGCCGCAGCTCGCGGCACGCCTGCGCGCAGTATCCCTGCCGCAACCCCGTCCGGTCCTGCTGCGACAACCACGGACCGCTGCCGCAGTGCTGGAGCAACAGTTCGGAAAAATGTTCCCAGTCCCAGACTTGGAGGTCGACCTGGTGATTGCGACTTAATTGTCGCGCCTTGTCCTGGACCTTTGCCGAAACCGGCGCGGTCGTCACGACCACAACCGTGTCGATGTCCTGACGGTTCTGGAAGCTCTGGAGTAACCGGACCACGTTCTCGAGCTCTGCCGGTATCAGGCGCTTCGCTATATAGTTCTTTGCCTGAAAGGCCCATAGCCGACCGGTGCCGGCCGGTCGTCTGTCCCGTGCCAGGACGTCGAGGCCGTGCTGCCCTTGGCCTTGTCGACCGTAAAGGGCGGCGTGCGGATCCCCGAGGTAATCGCGGGCGAACCGGGCAATCGTTCGCTCGAGCGTTTTCCAATCGTCCGGAGGAGGAATCTGGGAGGGCATCGAGTCGGCTGTGTCGCGGCGCAGGATACTACACTACATTTCACCCGGGAGCGACTTCGGACACCCAGCTCTAGGCATCTTCCGCGTCGTCCGCCTCACCCGCATCGGGCTCTTCGGGTTCGTCGGCCTCGGTCTTGGCAGCCTTGCGCTCGCGGCGCTTCTGCTCCGCCGCCTCGATGGCGCGGGCCTCGGCGGCGTGCTCCAGGAGGAAGCGCTTGCGGTGGCCGTCTGAGCCGGGCTCGTCGATCGTGAAGTCGGGCCGGATCTCGTTCTTGAGGCGGAGCTCCCAGGCGTATGCCTTGGCGGGGTGGTACTTCCAGAAGCAGCCGTGAGCGACGGCGAGGCTCGGGTCCTTCTGGCACTTGTCGTCGACGCGGGCCGGGAAGTAGCGGGCTGCGAGGTGGGACCAGTCGTAGTCCTTGCGGCCGTCGGCGAGGCAGAGCTGCTTCCACCACTTCTTGGGGTCGTTCCACTGCGGGGCGAGCAGGGGCCAGAGGGCGGCGCTGTTGATCATCACGCCGTCGTCGAGGTCCATGCGGAAGGTCGCGTCCGCCGCGCGGGGAGGGCAGGCCGGGTCCGTGGGCGGGGCGCCGCGCTCGGCGCACTGGGTGACGGCCTCGATGAAGTCGGCGAGCTCGTCGCGCAGGCGCTTGACGGTGGCGTACTGCTTCTCGGCGGCGATGGCGGTCTTCTTGTCGGTGCTGGCGCGGGCCTGGCTGAGGTCGGCGATCTCGCCGTCGAGCTTGCGCAGGAGCGGGTGCAGATGATCGGCGAGCAGGGCTTGCAGGGTGTTGTCCGCCCAGCGGTGGATGCTCACCCAGGCGACGAAGTTGCGCTTGTCGCTGCTGAGCGGGAAATAGATGGGGCGGTTCTCGTAGAGGGCCTTGTGGTAGGCGAAGAAGTCTTTGCGGAGCCAGTCGCGCAAGGGCTGCTTCTTGCCGGTGCAGATGGCGTGCTGGTGCTCGGCCCAGGCGCGGAGGACGGGAGCGGCGGCGGGGTGGGGGAGGGAGTCGGGGAGGTGATCACTGGGGCCGACGAAGAGCATGCCGGCGGGGAGGGCGTCCGGGGGCGCGGCGTCGAGGATGCCCTCCCCGCCGGCGCTGAAGCGGCCGAGGGCGACGCCCAGGGCGAAGGAGACGGGGGCCTCCGGGGCGGGAGGGTCGTGGACGGGCTCGTAGGGCGGGAGCGGGGCGTCGTCGGGGCGATCGACGGCGCGCTGGGCCCAGTCCTGGGCGTGGCGCCAGGGGGAGGGGCCGGGGCGGCGGAACTCGACGGAGGGCTCACGGTGGGATTCGTGCTCGGTGAAGGCGCCATTTAGGGTGCCGAACACTTCATCCGATCCAAGTACACTCCACATCGGCAACCGAGCTGTGTCCCCGGGTTGGAAATGTACTGTGGGATTTAAGCTCTCCAGGACGAATGTCGCACGTGCACTGTTGAATAAACATACACAGTCCGCCACGTTCGGTGGATAGGTCGAGGCTCCCATGTCGCCGATGATGCTCGGGACTCGATGCGTGCGCCCGCCGAAGTGAGCGCCAATCATCGTGAATGCCACCCCCGGACGCAGATAGAATTCAGAGCTCTGGGGGTAGGCATTGTATCTAAAATCAAGAGATACCTTTACAGCAAGTCCCGCGGTTCCCCAGTTGATGGCAGTTCCGACTGGATCGATCCACTTCTTTCCGGCTGCACCCTTGATGTAGGGCAGCCAGCGTCTCGGTTTCGCGTTGTTTAGAACGGTCGCGGATAGTTCGACAGTATGCTGCAGAAGTTCCCAAGGGCACCGCAGATAACGTGTATTATCGGAGGTGCGAAGACCAATCCTGGAGGGGCCTTCCCCCCCTAGCTTCGGCGCTGCGGCGTACCGTTCGAGGAACTCCTTCGTCCACCAATACACGATAGGCTCACCCTCGATAACCTCGAAGTTCTTCGGATCAAACTCGTAGCGCCCCACCTGCGCGAGCACCGCGGCACGCTTCCTGTTTGTGCGCTGCCGATCGTAGGACTTGTCGCCGAAGGGGGTTGGCTGCACTCCGAGGCTCGGATCTCCTGGATGGCGTGCACGACGAATGATCGGTGCAGCGACCGCGAGAACCTCGTTCGGCACTTCGTCAAACGCACCCCGATCGAAGTCACCGATCAAACGAAGGTCAAATTTCGAGAGTACCCATTTGCGCAGTTCCTCGTACTGCCCTAGGAACATCCACCCCCGCATCGTGATGAGAGCGCAGATTCCTCCCTCGCGCGCGAGCTCCAACCCCCGATCCATGAATGCTGCATACAGATCGGCCTTCCCCCGCGGATAGTACTTCGCCACGTACTCGAACTGCGCCGTTTTGCTGATCCCCTGGTACGGCGGGTTCCCCACGACCACGTCGTAACTCCACTCCTTTACAAGCTGCACGAACCTCACGCCCGAGGCTACCTGCTCCCCATGCAGCCGCAGTCCCAGGTCCTCCGATGCCGAGTGCGCCTCCAGAAAGCGCTTCAGCTTCTCGACCACAGCCTCCCTGGCCGCCTCGAACGACAGCTGCACCTGCTGCATCGCGAACCCCCGGAACAGGTCTCCTTGGCCCGCCTTGCCGCGCTCGATTTGCCGCGTGGCCTCGTTCAGCGCCTCCCGTATCGCGTCGTCGACCTTGAGCAGCGACCCCAGGTAGTCGACGCCGGCGATCCCCTTGACCAGCTTGCGCGTGAGCACCTCGGCGATCCCGGCCTCCCGCTCGAGCTCGCGGCAGAGCTCCAGCAGCGCCGGATCGTCGTCCGGGAGGTCTCCGAGCCGCAAGCTCGGCGCGACCAGGCTCATCCGGCTGAGCTGCGCCTCGGGGGCAAACAACCTGGCCCGCAGCGCGAGCGCCGCCGCCGCGATCTGGATGGCCCGCGGATCGATGTCGATGCCGTGCAGGTTGTTCGCAAGGATGCTCTCCGCGATCTCCTCATCGCGCCACACTTCGCCCCGGTGCCTGGCCTCCTCGCGGTACAGCTCGGCCAGCAAGCCGAAGGCGATCACCAGGAAGTGCCCGGAGCCGCACGCGGGATCGAGCAGCTTCACCTCCCGGATCGACGCCGGCGCCTTCGCCACCGCATCCTCCGGGATGGGCTGCTGCACATAGTACTTCCATGCGCTCTCGAGCCCCGGCTCGATCGGCATGAGCGCGTCGAGCGCCACCTCGCCGGCCTCACGCTTCGCCCGCCACGCGGCCCGGCGCGCCTCCAGCACGGGCAGCACGGCCTCGGCCTCGGGTGTCCAGCCGTTCTCCGGCTTGCGGCAGATCGCGAGCCACGTGAGGCCTAGGCTGTTCTGGAGCAGCCACTCGACCATGTAGCGCTCGGTGAACATCTGCGTCTTGCTGGCGATCTCGTGCGGTTCGATCTTGCCGCCGCCCGCGATCTTCGCGTCGAGCTGCTCGCGCTCCGGGTCGTTCCAGTACTGGTAGACCCAGCCGAGCGTGGTGTCGTCGCCCCAGGCGGACGCGAGCGCGGGATCGTTCAGCGCGGTGATCACCTCCCGCAGCACGGCGGCGGGCACCGGGAAGAGCGGCGTCAGGCCCACGGGGCCGAAGAGCCCGGGCAGATCGACGGCGAGCTCGGCGAAGACGGCCTCGAGCAGCGCGCGGTAACCGCGCGTGTCGTCGCTCGCCAGCGGACCGGCATAGTGCACGAACTCCTGCTCGTAGGCAGGGCTGCTCCAGCCGCCGGTCACCACGGCGGGGCGGAGCACGCCGTGGTGCTCCAGGATGCGCACGAGCACGAGCCGGTTGAGCAGCGTGTGCGCCGCCTCCTTCGCGGCCTGCTGCAGGAACCGCTGGCGGAGCTCCGCGTCCGCGCCCTTGCCGGCCTTCTTGTCCTTCGGCTTGCGGGCGCTGCGCACCTGCTCGTCGATCCACGCTTCGAGGCGCTCCCGCCGGCAGCGGCGGGCCTCGGGGAGCTGGGCCTTGGAGGGCGCGACGTCGAGGCGATACTCGCCCCTGGCGGCCTCGGTGAGCTGGTCGATGAGGCGGGCGCGGAGCCCGCGAACGGCCTTGCGAAGGGCTTCCTTCGCGTCGCTGGTCAGGAAGGTCTGGGTCATGGTGAGCGCAACGGCACGCGGCATCGCGGCGAGCCCGTGGAGGATACAGCCACGGAGGTGAGGGACCCCGGACGAACTTCGCCAGGTGTCAAAGACGACCTCTTGCGTACCTCCCAGCGTGCCGGTGCGAGAAAATCGCCGCCCGAGCTGGTGGGAACGTCGTCTGTGAGAGGCTAAACTGCGAGGGCATGACGGCTCCCGCGGCGCCACCCTCCACGCCCTCCGCACCGGCGACGCCGCAGGCGTTCTTCGACTACCACCGGACGGTCATCGGCTACCACGGCACGCGCCGGTCCACAGCGCAGGCCCTCGTCGACGGCGCCCCCTTCACCGCCAGCACCAACGACGACGACTGGCTGGGGCATGGGATCTACTTCTGGGAGTACGCACCCCAGCAAGCCTGGTGGTGGGCGCGCCGCCGGTACGGGGAGGATGACGCGGCCGTCGTGGGCGCCATGATCCACCTCGGGAGGTGCCTCGACCTGCTCGATCCTGCCAACGCTCGGCTCCTCGGCACGGCGCACGCGAATCTACTTGCCGCGCTTGCCGCAGCCGGACAGAAGGCACCCGGGAACGCGAACACCCACAAGTACCTGGATTGCGCGGTTTTCCAGTACTTGTTCTCGAAGCTCGATGAGGCCGGCTACCACTACGAGAGCGTCCGGGCGGTGTTCGTCCCGCTACGAGCGGGTGGTATGCCAAGGTTGTGGGAGCGGAGCGGTGTCTTCGAAGGCGGACATATTCAGATCAGCGTGCGGGAGCCCAGGAACATCCTGGCTGTCTGGTCGGTGCGAAAGGATGGTCGCTATGGCAAAGGCCCCTAAGCTGAAAAAGACCACGAAGCGAAAAAAGGCTCCAACCCCTGCGGCGGCGAGCACGCAGCCGGGGCCGGCCGCCGCTCCTCCGTCGACTGGCCCGGAGTGGACGGTCGAGGCCCTGACCCAGGCTCTCCAGACCACGACGGTCGACGAGGACATCGCTCTGCTCAAGCGCGCCGGCATCCTCACCAAGGAGGGCAAGCTCGCGAAGCTCTACACGAGCTGGGGAGACAAGGTTTCCCGCACACCGGAGATCAACGAGCTGGGCGAGATGGACGGCTGAGAGCGCGAACGCTGCCTCGGACTCACCGCAGTCGCACGCGGTGGTGCGCGGCGAGCTCGTGGAGAATGCGGCGGCGGACCTCGTCGAGCAGGCGCTCCAGCTCGGCGGCGGTGTCGACCTCGCGGCCGCTGAGCTGGAGCGCCACCTCGACGACGGGCGTGTCGCCCAGGCCCTCGAGCAGCGCGTCCAGCTGGGCCAGGGCCTTCGCCTCGGACGCCTGGCGGCGCATCGCGAGCTGGCCCTCGAGGACGTCGAGGGCCGGGACGACGGCGCGCTCGTCCGTGTTCGCGGCGGCGCCGTCGCTCAGATGGCGGAGGACGCTGTGCCGCTGGTCCGGATTGAGGCGCTCGAACCCGTTCCTCCGCTTCAGGCGCTCGCTTGCGAGCTCGACCTCCTTCGCGTGCGCGTCGAGCATCGCGCGCCGGCGGGCGCGGTACTCGCCGCGGAGGAGCTCCACGTGCGGCATGAGCTCCGCCGTGTCCTCCCAGGCGCGCTCGGTGCGGAGATGCGCCTTGATGGCGCCCGCGGCCGCGCGTGCCTCCTCCGAAGGGGATAGCGCCTCGAGGCCGGGCCAGGCGTAGTTCAGGACGTCCTCCGCCTGGCGGAGCACCTCGATGGCCTGGTCCGTGAGATCCGTCTCCATCCGGCGGATCAGGGTGAGCCCGTCCCTCAGCACGTTGAGCGAGCGCTTGACGGCGAGGACCGTGGGCTCCACCCGCCGATCCCGGCGGCACGTCTCGAGCGCGCCCTCGAGGTGGGTCAGGGCCGGCGGATAGACGGCGTTCTTCGGCAGGCGGCGGAAGCGCGTCCCGAGCTCCGTCAGCCGCTCGCGCACGCGGGCGAACCGCTCCGCCACGGCGTCGGCGATGGCGTCGTTGTCCCGCGCCACGTCCTTGCCGAGCAGGTCCCGAAACAGGGCGCAGATGGCGGTCCGGTCACGCGGCGTGAGGAGCTCGACCGTGTTCTCGGTGAGCCTCGCCTTGCGGAGCCCCGTCTCCTTGAGCAGCTCCCGCGCGCCCTCGTCCCGCGGGCTCGTGATCTCACCGGCCCCGGCGATCTCGATGCGGAGCTTCCTGCCGCGCAGCAGGCCGACGACGGCGGCGCGGAGCACGTCCGGCGGCACGCCGTGCGGCGGCGCGCCGAAATGCGCGAGGAGCGTGGCGCCGGTGATGCCGCCGTGCTCCCTCACGTACGCGAGGACGTCCGTGGGGACGCGGCCGGTACAGGTGACCTCGTAGCGCCCCGCGTCCAGGCTGAGGATGCCGAGACGATCCTGGCCGAGCACCGGGGGGGGCGCCGTCAGCTCCGCGTTCTCGATGAGGTACAGGATGTCCTTCTCGGAGACGGAGAACATCGTCGGGTGCGGGTAGAGCTCGCTCACGACCAGGTTGCCGAACGCGGAGAGCGCCGCGGTGAAGGTGGCCCCCACGTCGCGCGGCGACCTCTCGCGCCCACGGAAATAGAGCTGACCCGCCATGAACGCGCCCTTCACGGCTTCCGTGAGCTCCCGCCGGGCTGTATCCATGCGGTTCCGCTCCTCGATGAGCAGGCGCTGCTTGTCGTCCGACAGCGAGCTCTGACGGCCGCCGTAGCGCTCGATCATGCGCTCCGACCGCACGAGCTTCTTCGCGGCGTGCCGCGCGGCGTCCACGTCCCCCGCGACCCATACGATGCGGTCGCGGTACGCCTGGGTGTCGCTGCGCGGCACCCACTGCTCGGCGCCTTCTCCCTTCGTGAACTGGAAGTCCACGGTCACCACCGTGTACTTGCGCTCGTCCTTGATGTGGACGTCCTTCGACCGGACGCTGTCCGAGAAGAGCGCGAGCCACGGGAGCGAAAGGCCCTGGAGCGAGGGGCGCTCGGCGTCGCCGAGGAGCAGATCGAGCGCCTTGACGACCTGCTCCGAGAGCTGCTCCGCGCCTGGCTCGTAGCTCTCGCGCTCGCGTTGCCACTCCTGCCCGGCCGAGCTCTCGATCTTGTACCCGGTCTTCTCGGAGTAACCGAGCAGGCTCTCGCCGGCGAGGACGTCGAGCCCCTTCTGGACCTCCGGCTGGAGGTTGCCCTGCCCGACGAGCTCGTAGAGGCATCGCGCAATGAGCTCCGCCGACGTCTTCTGGTGGTCCTGCACCAGCTCGAGCAGCGCGACGGCCTTGACCACGCGCGCCATGAGCGGGTTTTTCTGCTTGGCGGCGAGATCGAGCGCGCGGGCGATCGTCATCTGGACGTCGGCGGCGAGCGCGCTGTGGAGCACGTCGTAGACGAGGTCGATGGTGATGAGGCGGCCCATCTCGTAGCGCGCGAGGTCCCGCTCGCGGAACAGATCGCCGAGGAGCTGGAGCAAGCCGCGGATCGTGTGCGCGTCGCCCTGCGTCCTCGCCGAGCGCGATCTGAGGGCGGTCGTGATGTCGAGCAGCAGGTCGATGTGCCCCGGCAGCAACGGGTACACCTCGACGAAATCCGTCTCCGAGATCTCGTCGCCGCGGTAGGCGTAGAGCGCGAGCTCGGTGCGGTGTGCGTGAAAGAGCTCCTTGAGGTCCGGCTCGAGGAGCCTCTGCTTCCGGAGCAGGCGCTTGTGGACGACGTCACGGATGTTCGCGACGCCCAGGTGCACGCGCAAGGACGACGGGAAGCGATCCTTCAGCTTGAGGATGGGCGCGGCGACGCCGGTGCCTTCTTCGAGCTTCTGCTGTCCGGTGGCGAGCAACCAGGCCTTGCCCTTCATCCGCTGCCCCAGCGCGGCGACGAAGGACTGGAGCGCGAGCATCCGGTCGTCGTCGTCGTGCACGTACTGGCTCACCTCGTCGACGACGAAGAACAACGTCCGCCCAGGGCAGCGCTGGTCCATCATCTGCTGAATCGCCTGCACCGCCTCGTCCGCGGACCGCTTGCCCTCGAAGCGGGATCCGGTGCGGCTGTCCACCCACGCCATCGGGTGCGTGAAGAGGTCCGGCTGGAGCGCGTGCAGCGCTGCGGAGAAGTAGTCCTCCACGAGCTGGCTGTCCTTGAGCTGGCCCCAGGGCTTGCGGTGCACCGCGAGCACCTTGTCCATGAAGGCGGCGTGCAGCCCCTCGAGCTCCAGCTTCAGCTCGTACTCGGCGACGAGATTGCTGGTCGTGGAGTAGGCGAGCCGGTGCTGCAGCTGACGCACCACGACGGCGTGGATGTGCTCGTCGTCCCGCGCCTTGCTGCCGATGTCGAAGACGACCGCGACCGGCTGGATGCCGCTCACCAGGCGCTGCCATGCGGCGCGCAGATCGGGCGCGCTAGGGGAGTGATCCTGGGTGAGCAGCGCCTCGGTGAGGGGCTTCCCGCCGGCGAGCTTCCGGCCGTCGAGCGAGAGCCCCAGAAGCTTTGCGAAGCTCGACTTGCCGGAGCCGTAGAAGCCGGATATCCAGCTCGCGGGCAGCTCGGGTCCCCCGGGCTTCTGGAGCTCGCGGTGCATCGCGGACAGGAGGCGAACGAACTGCTCGTGGATCCCCCCCTCTGTCGCGCGCGGGTCGCCGGCCGGGTAGCCGCCGGTGATGATGTACTCCTCCACCTCGCGCTTCAGCTCGGCCGGCTCTTGCTCGTGAAAATACACGACCGGCGGGATGGTGCGGGTGACGTCTCTTTCGAACAGGTCTCCAATCAGCATCGGGTCACCGGTAGATCCTTGGGCGGTAGTCGCGGTCGGCCGGGAGCACGCCCATGAAGGACAGCCCCGTCTCGCCGACGACCTTGCCGGGATAGAGCAGCACGACCGGCACGTTCCGGGTGTGCCCGGCGACATGCTTGAGCAGCGCGGAGGTGCGGAAGAACGGGTAGAGCGCCCCGGCGCGCCCGAGGAAGATCACCGTGCGATCGGGGTTGCTCGATCGCTCGTTGAGGATGCGATCGATCTCCCGGATCACGTCCTTTGCGATGCCCTCGGGGCCCTCGAGCAGCGTGACGACGCGCTCCTTGAGCGTCCGCAGGCCTCGTCCAGGATCGCTGGCCATGGTGAGGCGCTTCTCCCGCTGGATCATCGACTCCAGGAAATCGCTGCCCTGCGCGCGGAGCCGGGCGAGGAGCAGCGCGTTCAGCGGAATGGTACCCGTATTCCAGCCCGCGTCGCGCAGCGTCTCCGAGAGCTCGTGAATGGCCCGGCGCAGCTTGAACTCGTCCTCGGGATCGTACGGCAGGATGGCGAAGTTGTAGTTGCGAACGGTGCTGATCTGCGGGCCCTCGTCGCGCAAGAGGTCCTTGCGCAATGCGTCGAGTGCCTGATCGAGCTCGGTGGGGTGCTGGTAGCCGCTCATGCGCTTGCCCCGAGGTAGCGGAGCCCCCAGGCCGTCAGGCTTGGTTCGAGCCACGCGAGGTCGATCACGCCTCCGAGCTCGGCGAATCGGATGCCTGGGATGCGCGCCGCGAACGAGTGGAATGCGGCCTTGGTGACGCCCAAGGAACGGAGGTAGGCGTTGTCCGTGATCGAGCCATCGATGCGGACGTCGCGCAGGAGGTACAGCACGTACCCGAGGATCTCGTCCGGCACGTGGAGCGGGGGCAGTTTGCGGGGATCGCGGCGCCCGCTGACGAGCCCGACATCCAGCGCCGTCGCGAGGAGGTTCGAGGCGAATTTGATGCAGGTACTCGCCCCCCAGCGCCCCTCCTGGAGCCCGTCCACCCACCGGGCGACCGTGTCGCGGTCGATGGCCGTGAGGCCGTGCTCGCGGCGCGTCGGGAGCAGCTCCCCGGTGAAGCGGCGGTAGATGGGATCGGCGAGCTGCGTGTGAACGTGGCAGAGGAAGGGTCGCAGATTCGACGGCACGGTCCCGAGCCGGCGGAACAGCGCGAGCGCCTCGGGGTAGGCGTCGAACCGCTCGATCATGTCGGTCATGATGGTGCGGACGCGCGCCTCGCTCTTCGTACCGAACCAGCGGCGCTCGAACGCGATGCGAGCGCGGTCGGCGACGGAAGGACCCGCGGACGCGTAGCCCCGATCCGCGTCGAGCGCGACGTCCGCATCGACGTGCTGCCAGTAGGCGTAGCAGTCGTCGACGGCCAGCATGCAGCGCAGAAGCCGTGTGTGAACCTCCGTCGCTTCCGCTGGGCGAGCGCCGCCCGGCGTCGGATCCGGCATCGAGTTTCGCGGGGCCGCCCCCGCGGGGACCGGGATCTCGACCGATCCGGCGTTCAAGCGACCGCCTCCAGGAACGGCAGCGGATAGCTGGCCGAGAGCGGAAGCAGGGCCGCGGCGAGGAGCGCCGCGGCCTCGACCGGCGACGCCGCGGTCACGTCGAGCCGCCGCCCTGCGGGTGTGATCTGCACCTTCGGCTGGCCCAGGCTCGCGAGCATCGACTCGAAGGTGGTCTTCGACCAGGGCCGGCCGACGAGGAACCTCGCGCCGAGCACCTCGGCGGGCGGGCGCCGCTGGTGCCGGTGCTGCGCGAGACGATCGGCGAGCTGCTCATCCACCGAGAAGCCGAGGTGGAACAGGCTCCAGACCGCGTCTCCCCGCGCGAGCTTCTCCCGCCCGGCCTCGTCCACGCGTCGCGCGGCCTCGCGCACCAGCGCGAGGCTCGCCCAGGGTGCGGTCTTGGGGAGGAGTCGAACAAACAGATCGCCCCCGGCCTCGGGATCAACGAGGTCGGACCTCCACCACCCGAGGCGAGGCGGCTCACCGGCAGCCTCACCGGCCCACGCCACCGTGAGCTGAAGCGCGAGGATCTCGTCGAGATGGGCGGGGCTGAGGCGGAGGGACATGGCTGGACCAGGGAAGGGGCAGCTCGGCCCCGGAGCCTAGCCCCGAGGATGGCCGCCACCGTGTGGTGGGGAGGCTACCAGGGCGGAACCCTGCGGAACAATGGGGACGGTCACGCTCCCGGCGCGGGGACGGCGATCGGACGGACGCTACCTAGCTCCGGACGATCTCTCGCTCGACACGCTGTTACCGCGATGGCGGGCCCTTCTTTCCACAGCGCCGCTCAGTGGTGCCTAGGCGGAGAGGTGTGAGAATGAAGGCAATCAGCCTCCGCCGGAGTCTAGAACGGCAGGAGTGCTTCGGCGACGAGGTCACCAGGCACCATTCGTCCGAGAGCGACCCTCCGTCGCAGCCGTTGTCATCCCTTCACCCGAACGACGTGGTTCGCGTATGCTGTCCCAGGATCGGCCGGCTGACGGGTGTCGGCAGGACGACCATGGGTTGCTCGGGAGCGTCGCGCCAGGCCAGGGCTGTGCCGACGCGGAAGGAAGGATATGGCGTCTGCGATCCGCTTCTGTCTCGATCGGCTGGATGGCAAGGCTCTCGCCAGGCTCTGCGAAACCCGTGGCCTACGCTGCCCCCGTGCGCTCGACGACCGTCGAACGTCGCTCTCGCGCTCCTACCGTGGCGATCTGGATACGTTTCTAAGCAATTTGCGGCGTGAGGACCTCCTAACGGTCCTCGCTCAGCCGGTCCAGGTGGAGGGCGAGTGGGTCTACATCAAGGGGCATACCGGCAGCGACAAGGACCTGCTCGAGCGCCTGGCTTACCAGGTTCTGGCGCTCGACTGCATCCCGAAGCCGTTTCGCGGAGTGCAAGCCGCACCGCTCGATCAAGGTGAGGAGGCGTCGGAAGAAGACGAGGGTGACACTGACGAGAGTGACGATGGCGAGGCTGACGAAGACGACGATGGTGACGAGGACGAGGCCGATGAGGACGACGAGGCCGACGACCCAGACGAGAACTACGATGAGGATGGCGAGAGCGAGGAGAGTGACAGAAATCGCGAAGACGCCGATGGCACGCCGGGCGCAAGCGACGCCGCCGCCCGCGCGCGCTGGCAGCTCCGCATTCATCGGCTAGGGCATGGCGTCTGGAGTAGCCCACGCCCGATGGCGTACGTGCTAGAACGCCTCGGTTTCGACGTCCCGCAACGCCTCCGCACTACGCGTTTCCATGCGCTGGTCTCTGCGCTGAACGAGGTCGGCCTGGAAATGGCATTGGATGGCTCCGAGGAGCCCCTCACGCTCGAGGACGAAAGCCCTGGCATCTATACAGAGGTTCGTCTCCGGCTCGCCTCGGAGCCGCCTGCGACCCTCCCGGCCCGGTCCACGCCGCCGCGTGCTGGTAGTAAGCCGCTGGGTCGGACCGGCGCCGTCCCGGCGTCTCCAGCTCGAGACGTGCTGACGCCGATCATCTTCGTACCGAGCGCACCACAAGCTGCCCCGGCGGCTACGCCACGCCTCCGCATCTCGGACTATGAGCTCGCGGCCTTGCGGCTTCAGTTCCTGACCGCGGCACCGTCCGTCTATCGAGACAGGTCGCCGGGCTGGCCTGAGGCGTATCTGCAGACGGCAATGCGTGGGCTCAGTGTCGGTCAGCTGGACGCGAATATGCTAGCGCTCCAGTTGCGCGGCTGGTCCCGCAGTAGCTCGAGCCCGGAAGCGACCATCGCAAGCCTCATGAGGACGCTCTCCCCTCACGAGTGGGATGAGCTCCTCGTGGATTTCCGGCGCCTCAACCTGGAGGCAGCCGGCGCCGACGAAGATGTCGCCGAGGCGGTGGAGATGATCGTGCACCACGTGTTCGATCTCCTGCACGGCGCGTCGGTACACGTCACCCCGGCACGTGCAATGTACACTTCGGCACCGACGGGATATGCGCGCGCGGCAGTATCCGCCACCGCTCCTACGCCCGCAACGCATCACGCCGCTCCGTCGGCCACCGCGTCCGGCGCTCCTGCGGTCCGCGCCGCAGACGCGCCCGGACGAACCGGACGTGCCGAGACGCCGGTGAACGAGCGCAACCTCGGGGCGCTCGACGATATCTTCAAGTAGACCGATGATGCGAGGAACGACGAGCAATCTATGGACATAGCGCTGCGCGAAAAAATTGAAGGCGTCTTCGGAACTCTAGTCGTCGACAAGCGCCAGGCGCTTCAAGCCGGCTTCGAACTGATGCCTCGGTTCGTTACCGAATTTCTACTAGCCACAGCCCGCTCTCAGAACGCTGCGCTCAGCGTCGGCGAGGTGCGAGATCGCATCCGCCGCTTCAGCGTCGACGCCGATCGGAAGGGGGAGTTCATTTCGCGGCTCATGCGGGAAGGACAGGCTAAGCTCATCGCATTGCTCGATGTCGAACCGAAGCCCGAGCGAAACGAGCACATCGCTCGCATCGCCCAGCTCGACGGTCAGGATCTCCAGATCCCAGCGTCTCTCGTCGAAAAGTATCCCGAGCTGCTCTATGGCGGTCTCTGGGGAAGCACGGCGCTCCGCTACGATACCCAGGGCCCGAAGCCGCGCATCTTCGTCGAGGATTTTACGCCATATCAGCTCACGCGCGCGGACATGGACCTCTTCCGCCGGGCACGCGCTTCTTTCTCATTCGAGGAGTGGATCGAGTTACTCATCACGAGCGCGGGTTATCGCCCCGAGGCGTTCCCTACGACGCGCCTGCGATTGCTCGCTCTGAGCCGACTCGTCCCCTTGGTCCAAGCAAACGTGAACCTCATCGAGATGGGGCCCCGGGGCACCGGCAAGAGCTACCTCCTGAGGAATCTCAGCGCTCGCGTGTACTTGCTCGCCGGCGCCCGCGCCACGCCCGCCGTCCTCCTCTACGATCTCATGCGTCGGCGCGTGGGCATCGTCGGTACGAAGAAAGTCGTGATCTTCGATGAGATCGGCGCCACGGCGTTTCCCGACAAGTCGTTAATCGCTTCACTGAAGGATTATATGGAGTCCGGGCACATCTCCCGGGGCGGCCGCTCGCTCGTCGGGGACTGTAGCTTTCTGTTCACCGGCAACCTCGACCTAGACGCCGACGGCCGGTCCCCGAGCCGCGCGTACACGCACCTGTTCGAAGAGCTCCCGCGAGACCTCTGCGATACAGCGATCGCCGACCGGATCCATGGGTTCATACCTGGCTGGGAACTTCCCAAGATCTCCGACGATGTGCTCGCTGACGGCATGGGGCTGGTGTCGGATTACTTCGGCGAAGTGCTGGGGGAGCTCCGTGGGGACGTGCGTTTTCAGGACCACATGAAACAGCACGTCACCCTGGACGGCGCGACGATTCGCGATCAGACCGCGATCCATCGGGTCGCCGCGGGGCTGCTTAAGATGATCTACCCCGATGGCCGCATTGAGGAAGCGGGGAGACAGGAGGTGCTCCAGGTGGCCGTCGAGCTGCGGCAGCGCGTCCACGAGCAGCTCGTGAAGATGGCCCCGGGTGAGTATCGCCCCAAGATGATCGTCTTCCCGGGGATGCGGCCACACGACGCGCCGGACGTCACGCAAGCGCACCTCCTCATGGAGCAGGACGTTGAAGCAAACCAACGGGAGCTCGTCGGCAAGATCACGATCTTGCTCGTGTCGGAGCGCGGCGGTGGAGACGTCGGCTTCGTGGAATGTGCACACGTGGAGGGCTCCGGGTTCTCGGTTACGGGCTTGCGAGGGGCGGTGCTGGAGCACTCGGTGCGGGCGGCCTACGACGCGTTGTTGAACCTCGGCCCCGAGCTCGGACTGTCGCCCGAACGGCTCCGGGCGAAGAGAATGTCCGTGCACCTCGTGAACATCGCCCAGCCGAAGGACGGGCCAAGCGCGGGCCTCGCCTTCGCGTTGGCGATGCTGTCGGCGGCGACCGGCCGCCGGGTAGCGAAGGCACTCGCGGTGACTGGTGAGCTGTCCATCCATGGGAATGTGAATCCCGTGGGTGGTATTCCGGAGAAACTCAGTGCAGCTCTGCAGCACGGTCGAAGGACCGTGATGATGCCGGCCGCGAATGCGCCAGAGCTCGCACGGCTGCCGGATATCGCGGCGCGGCTCGATATTCGGCCGGTTCAGTCTCTGGCTGAGGCTGTGCGGATCGCACTCGTCGGCTGAGAGCCACCCGTTCAATGCCGGATGGTGACGCTTAGGACGGATTCCGGATGAGTCCTGCTCCAGGGTAACGTATCTCCGCTAGCCGCACCGTTGGCCCGGAGGAGCACGATTGTGCGCCGGCTACAGCCGCGTTCGTCTCGTAGGCTGGGTGTGACCCCCTTGACGCGGCGCCGTCACTCCGCCACGTTACGAGCGGGCCGCTACACCTCTATGCGCCTCTGGGTCAGGGCGACCGGGCTTGCTCGGCTGAGGATGTACCGGTGCCGGAAGTATTCCGCGACCCGCCGTCCTAATACCTCTCCCACGTCGCACGATGCGGCGTGTGCTCTCGCTCCGGGCGGCCATGATGGGGGAGATGGTAGATGGGATGGGCAATCCCGACAAAACGTCGGAACGGAGCCCACAATGAATCAGGATCCCGCCTCCAAGCACGAGCTGGATAACCACGCTAACCAGCTCAACGAACAGCACCCTGACTATCATCGTTCGCGCGGCGCTTCGCCCGAAGCGGCGCAACGTCTAGCGTCTGAGGCGCGGGCCGAGTCTGCGCGGCCTTCGGCGCAGTCCGCCCCCAAGGCGAGGCCCGCCAGCGTGCGACGTTCTGGCGGCAAGCATCGGTAGGCAATCCGAGGGGGAGCTTCCCGCCGCGTCGCGCGGAGTGGGGGAGCTCGCCCCATTCCTGTCGGAGCATGCGGTGATCCAAATCATTACCGTGGCCGGCTCTGAGGGGTCGGTCAGCAGCGCGCTCGTGTCCGCGCTCGACACTTCCGGTTTTGGGGTACTTCAATATCTCTCCTATTCAACTTCTCACCGGCATGCACACCTCCATCGCCCAGCTTGCAGCTGTGGCCGCTTACATCTCGGGTGTCAGAGCATGGCTCTGTGAAGCGCGGGCGAGCGAGTCCGGCATACTCCATTTCTACGGCTGCTGCTGACAGGCGGAGAACCCCCCGCGCGAGAGCCTTACGCTGTTGCTAAGGCGTCCAGGTAGCACCTCGGGGCGTGGCGATGCAGAGGAGAATACATGAAGATCCTGAAGGTCATCCACGGCTACCCGATGCGCTACAACGCGGGCTCGGAGGTCTACACGCAGACGCTCTGTCGCGGGCTCGCCGGCCGCCACGAGGTCCACGTCTTCACGCGCGAGGAGGACCCGTTCGCGCCGGATTTCGCGCTCCGCCACGAGAAGGACACCGGCGATCCGCGCATTTCGCTCCACCTCGTCAACACGCCGCGCGTTCGAGACGGCTACCGGCACGCCGGTGTCGACCAGCGCTTCGCCGAGCTCTGCGACCGCCTCCGTCCCGACGTGGTCCATATCGGCCACCTCAATCACCTCTCGACCTCGCTCGTCGCGGAGGCCGCCGGGCGAGGGATCCCCATCGTGTACACGCTGCACGACTACTGGGTGATGTGCCCGCGCGGGCAGTTCATGCAGACGCACCCAGCGAGCCCGGACGATCTGTGGGCGGCGTGTGACGGCCAGGAGGACCGGAAGTGCGCCGAGCGCTGCTACGCGCGCTTCTTCTCGGGCGCGCCGGACGAGCGCGAGGAAGACGTCGCGTACTGGACAGGCTGGGTCGCGCGCCGGATGCGCCACGCGCGCGAGATGGCCGATCTCGTCGACCTGTTCATCGCGCCCGCGCGCTACCTGGAGCGCCGGTACCGGGAGGCGTTCGGTCTGCCCGAGCGCAAGCTGGTCTACCTGGACTATGGCTTCGATCTCTCCCGCCTCGTCGGGCGCGCGCGAACCCCGGGGGAGCCGTTCACCTTCGGGTACATCGGGACGCACATCCCCGCGAAAGGCATCCACCAGCTCCTCGAGGCCTTTGGCCAGGTGAGGGGAGACGCTCGGCTCCGCATCTGGGGTCGGCCGCGCGGGCAGGACACCGAGGCGCTCCGCGCGATCGCGCAGAGGCTGCCGGGCGACGCGGCTGCTCGCGTGGAGTGGCTGCCCGAGTACCGCAACGAGGATATCGTGCGCGACGTCTTCGATAGGGTCGATTGCATCGTCGTGCCATCGATCTGGGTCGAGAACTCGCCGCTCGTCATCCACGAGGCCCTTGAGGCGCGCGTGCCGGTGATCACCGCGAACGCCGGCGGCATGGCCGAGTACGTGCACCACGAGGTCAACGGCCTCCTCTTCGAGCACCGCGACCCTTCCTCGATGTCGCGCCAGATGCAGCGCCTCGCAGACGATCCGGCGCTCGCCCGCCGCTTCGGCCAGCGCGGGTATGCGCAGTCCGAGTCCGGACACGTGCCCGACCTTGCAGGCCACGTCGAGGCGATGGAGCGCATCTACGCCGAGGTCATCGCCCGCCGCGACGCCGCTCGGATCGAGCCCGGCCAGGGGCCGTGGCGCATCACGTTCGACACGAACCCGGACACCTGCAACCTCCGCTGCATCATGTGCGAGGAGCACTCGCCCTACAGCCCTCTGCAGGAGGCGCGGAAGGCTGCTGGAAAGCCGCGCCGGTTGATGCCGATCGAGCTCGTGCGTCGCGTGATCGCCCAGTCGGCCGGCCGTGGCCTCCGCGAGGTGATCCCTTCCACCATGGGCGAGCCGCTCCTGTACGACCATTTCGACGAGATCGTCGACATCTGCCGGGAGCACGGGGTCAAGCTCAACCTGACCACGAACGGGACCTTCCCGCGACGGGGGGCCCGGGAATGGGCCGAACGGCTCGTGCCGATCACCTCCGACGTGAAAATCTCCTGGAACGGGGCCACGCGGCAGACGCACGAGCTGATCATGCTTGGAGCCCGCTGGGAGGCCGTGCTCGAGAACGTGCAGGCGTTCATCGCCGTCCGCGACGCGCACGCCGCCGACGGCGGGAACCGCTGCAGGGTCACGTTCCAGCTCACGTTCCTGGAGGCGAACGTCGCCGAGCTCGCCGACATCGTGCGGCTCGCGATCCGCCTCGGCGTGGACCGCGTCAAGGGACATCACCTGTGGGCGCACTTCGAGGAGATCAAGCCGCTCTCGATGCGCCGCGATGCCTCGGCGATCCGGCGCTGGAACGAGGCCGTGCTGGCCGCGCGAGAGGCGGCGTCGGAGCGCGCATTGCCGAACGGCAAGCACGTGCTGCTGGAGAACCTCTTCCTGCTCGACGAGTCGGCCCCCGAAGACCTGGCCCCGGGAGGTCGCTGCCCGTTTCTTGGCCAGGAGGTGTGGATCAGCGCCGAGGGACGCTTCGACCCGTGCTGCGCACCCGACGCGGAGCGCAGGGCGCTCGGCGATTTCGGCAATCTCCACGAGGCGGGGCTGATGGAGATATGGAACGGTGAGCCTTACCTGCGGATGCTCAAGACCTACCGGAGCCGTGCGCTCTGCCTTGGGTGCAACATGCGGCGGCCGGCCGGTGAGCCATGAACGACTGGCGATGTGCCCGGGTCGCCCCGGAGAGGACGCACCACCTCGTGGACGGCGAGCCGCTCTACTCCGCACGCTTCGAGGAGGTGCTCGCGTTCCACGCCCCGGGCCTCTCGCCCGTGCGGTGCGGCAGCACGGCCTGGCACATCGATGCGCGCGGGGAGCCCGCCTACGCGCGGAGGTTCGAGAGGACCTTCGGTTTCTATGAAGGGCGCGCTGCCGTCTCGGCTCCCGAGGGCTGGCATCACATCCTGCCGGATGGCGCCGAGCTCTATCCAGAGCGGTACTCCTGGTGCGGCAACTACCAGGACGGTCGGTGCGTGGTCCGCGACAGCGAGGGACTCTATGGCCACATCGATCAGGCCGGTTGTCCTGTTTATGCGGCGCGGTGGCGCTACGCGGGCGATTACCGCGATGGCATCGCGGTCGCACAGGGCGAGGATGGCCGCTCCACGCATATCGATGCACGCGGCGAGCTCGTCCACGGTCGCCGTTATCTCGACCTGGACGTGTTCCACAAGGGCTTTGCGCGCGCCCGCGACGAGCGGGGGTGGATGCACGTGGATGGCCGCGGGCAGCCTGCGTATGCTCAGCGGTTCGCCATGGTGGAGCCGTTCTATAATGGCCAGGCGCGTGTCGAGCGCCTCGATGGATCGCTGGAGATCATCGATGAGACGGGGCGCACGGTGAACGTGCTGCGGGCCTCTTTGCGAAGCGAGCTCGCGGCGCTCTCTGCGGATCTGGTGGGTCTCTGGAAGACCGAGACCCTGGCGGCAGCGGTGGAGCTCGGCGTCATCGATGTGTTGCCTGCGACGGAGACGGAAGTGGCGGCGCGTTGTGGCCTGCCGGAGGAGCGGGCGCGCCGCCTTCTGCGTGTGCTGGGCGAGCTCGGCATCCTCGAAGGGGCAGCGGACGGCAGGTGGTGCACCACGAGCCGCGGTGAACCCCTGCGCAGCGAGCCGACCATCCCCTGACGCTCTCGGACACGGCGATCGAGTACGCGGGACCGCTGCGCATCTGCTGGTGGCGTTTCCAGGGTGAGGTGGCTCGGCCATCGCTGCCACTCCCTCCTCACCGCCGCTTCGCCTCAGTCGAGCCCGATCACCACCTTGCCGAAGTGCTTCCCCGCCGCGAGCTTCGCGAGCGCCTCGTTCGCCCGCTCGATCGGAAAGACCTCATCAACCACCGGCCGGATCCCGTGCAGCTCGAGCGCCGCCCCGAGCTCCACGGTCGCCTGCCGCGACCCAACCACGGTCCCCTCGACGCGGATCGCCCTGAACAGGATCGGCATCGGATCGATCTGGCTCCCAACCCCGCTGAGCAGCCCGATCAAGCTCACCACGCCCCCCGTCTTCACCGCCTGCATCGATCGCGGCAGCGTCCCCGCGCCGCCCACCTCGATCACCCGGTCCACCCCCTCGCCACCTGTCAGCCGCAGCACCTCTTCGTGCCACTCCGGCTGCTTCCGGTAATCGATCGCCTCGGTCACCCCGAGCGCGCGCAGCCGCTCGATCTTCGCTGCGCTGGACGACGTGGCGATCACGCGCAGCCCCGCCGCGCGCGCCAGCTGCGCCGCGAACAGCGACACCCCGCCGGTCCCCTGGACAAGCACCGTCGCCCCCGGCGCCGGCCGCGGCCCCGACTCGAACAGCGCGGTCCACGCCGTCACCCCGGCGCACGTCAGCGTCGCCGCCTCGTTGAACCCGAGGTGCGCCGGCGCGCGGACGATCGCGTCCTCCCCGAACACCACAAGCTCCGCGAGCACTCCGTCGTTCCCGCCCGCACCGAGCGTCGCAGCGCTGTACTCCCTCCGGAACGGCCCCGAGGCCCACGCCGGGAAGAACGTCGAGATCACGCGATCTCCCTCCTTCCAGCGCCGCACGCCCGCTCCAACGGCGACCACCTCGCCCGCCGCGTCGCTCAGCGGGACAAGCTCGTCCTTGCGCTCCCCGCCGTACAGGCCGCGCACGACCATGAGGTCACGGTAGTTGAGCGACGCGGCGCGGACGCGCACGAGCACCTGCCCCGGACCGGGCCTGGGTGCGGGGCGCTCGGCGAGCGTCCACGCGTCGGACTCCGAAGCGTTCTTCCGAATGATGACAGTCTTCATGGCGTGTCCTCCAATCTTCCCTGGACACCCCATCCGTAGATCCGTTCCTCCGGGTGCAGTAGTCCGCGCGAGGGAACGTCACCTGTGCCATTTCAGCACAGATCATGGTCTCGCTTGCCGCGATCGAGCTGCTCGTCGCCGCCCACTGTCGAGACCGGGAGCTTCTCGCGCGCCGCGTACCGCGCGCCGCGCGCCTGCACGATCACGGCTTGCTCGTGTTGCGGAGGCGCCACGCTCGGTACGAGGCACGGGCCGCCTCGAACGCGCTGCGCTCGGCGGCGTTCTGGGCGAGCCTCGCCGCCCAGGTGGCGTCCACGAGCGTCCTCTGCGCGGGCGTGAGGCCGTAGCGACGGAGCGTCTCCGGGGTGCGCTCCGGATCGAGCGAGAGATCGACGGTGAGCGACGCGTATTGCTCCAGCGAGAGCTGACCGGGCCCGCCGGCGCCGCCTTGCGGCTCGGCGCTCGCGCTCGCGGTCGGCCTCGGCGCGGGCGAGGAACCGGCCACGAACGGCAAGATGGGCGACATCACGACCTCGCCCGGATCGACGGTCCTGTTGAAGTCGACGCGCCGCTCGGCGGCCGGAGGGTTGGGCGCCTGCGCGATGGCCGGCTGTGGTGGGGACGAGCGCTCGGGAGCGTGTTGTCCCGCCTTGGCGCGGGCTGCCTGATAACGATCCACCGCGACCTTCACGCGGCCCCTGAGCGCGGCGTCCGAGTCGACTCGACCCTTCCAGTACTGGAATGCCTGCGCCCGCTGCGCCGGCGTCAGCTGGTGTTTCTCGCAGAGCTGCGCCTCCGTCATGCCGAAGAGCGTGTGGTCGGCGAGCATCACCGCATACCGCTCCAGCGGGATGGGCGGCGGTGCCTCTTCCGCCTTCGCCTGACCCGGCGGGGCGGGCCGCTGGAACGGCAGGCCTTCCGGGAACGGGACGGCCGAAACCGCCACGGTCGTCCCCATCTGGATGCTCGCCGGGGCAGCACGAGCGTCGCGCATCGACGGAGGCGTCGGAGGCGGAGGCGACCGAGGCGGCTCCACGATCTCGCTCGCGACCTGCGCCTGAACCACCGCGGGTGGCTGCACGACCTGCTGCGCCACGACCTGCGGCACCACGACGGCCGACGCCACGACTGCCGGCGACGCCACGACCGCCGGCGACGCCACGACCATCGCCGGCGCCGGCTCCGCGTCCGTCGCGGCGAGCAGCGGCGAAGGTGTCCTCGTCAGGGCAGGACAGTCCTCGAGAGCGCCCTCCATGTGGCCTCGAAGCGTCGCGGCGAGCATCTCATCCAGAAGGACGCGGTTCGCCCAGCCCGCCTCGATGCGCGCGTACGTCCCGAGATCGAGGTCGTGGCGCGCGAGGAATGCGATCGGCTCCGCCGCGGTCACGAAGTGCCGGCGGAAATGGGCCCACGCGCGGACATCCGACTCGATGGGCTCGAACGTCGGCTCGAACCGCCGCTTCGCGGTCAGCAGGGCGGCGTCGAAGGCCACCAGCACGGCGAGATCCGACGCCGCGCTCTCGTCGATCCTGGCCTGCCACTGCTCGGAAGCCTGCTCCCACGCCGCCGGAGCGACGCCGGCGTGCGCGAGGGCTCGCCGCAGGTCGAGCCCCGCCCCGAGGCCGGCCATCACGGCAGCGTACGATTCCAGCGAGATGACCGTCTCCTGTGACATAAGCCCTCAGCGCGCGAGGCGAGCCAGTTCGGACAAGGCTCCTTCCAATGTCGCCCCGAACGCGTCCCACGCCACCTGCGCCGGTCGGCCGGCCCACGCGACGAGCTCGTCGGCGCGCACGCGCAAGGCCTCGGCGGACAGGTCCGGGCGCCTCATCTCCTCGAGCACCGATCGCGGAGAATGAGGCTCGCCCCCCCGGAGGCGCGCCGGCGCGGCGGTCGCGGGGAGGGACGCGATCACCTCCTCCCACGCCTTCACGGAGGGCCACGCGACGCGCGATCCGAGCGCGGTCACGAGCGCGCCGTGCGCGTCCTCGTGGAGCTCGTCGCTCCCCACCTCCGCGAGGAGGCGCGGAAACAGGGAAGGCAGCCCGATCCGCCCCATGGCGTCGAGCGCGCGCGGGGTCGTGGGAAACCCCGCCGCGAGATCGCGCGCGAGGGCCTGATCGCCCGCATCCCCCGCGAGCGCGATCACGTCGAGCGCGTACGGGCCGAGCGCGGCGACGGCGCGAGGATCCATGCTCCGTACCCGGTGCAGCGGCTCGAAGTCCCGCTGGAGGATGCGCGCGCGCGCCACCTCGTGGGCGAACGCAGGGGTCGCCACGTCGAGCCACGACGCGCGGCCCGGCGCGGCGAGCGCGGCGCCACGCGGCGCCCGCGAGAGATGCCGCTCGAGGGCCGCCTGGACGATGGGGCTCTGCGCCCGCGCCAGGGCGGCGAGCGCGTCACCCGGGAGCTCGCCGGGAGGCGTCACCTCGAGCGCGATCGCGGAGAGGACCGGCTGCTCCAGGCGCGCCGCCCAGCGCCGCGCGCGCTCACGCAGATCCGCGCTCGGCTGGGTCGCTATCGCGTCGGCGAGCTCGACGATGCCTCGGTAGGTGGGGAAGGCCGAGCCGTCCAGGGACGTGAGCCACGCCTCGAACGCGTCCCCCACGCCATGCACCTCCAGGCAGCCGAAGAGGAGCGCCAGCGCCCACAAAGTGCCCGGGTGTTCGAGGTCCGCCTCCTCCGCGAACGCGGCGAGCTCGACGGGCGTCAGGCCGGCCTCCGCGAGCGCGTCGATGTGCGCGAGGAGGCGGCGCGCGGCCTCGGGCCGATCGAGGTGCGGCCCCGCGCGGTGATCGGCCCCCAGCACCAGCGCCCGCTCCAGGAGACCGGTCCGTACGTGCCGCTGCCAGAGCGCCGCGGTGACCCCCGCTGCCCGCTCGGCGTCGAGGCGGACCTCGCCTTGCCACGCGAGCGCGTGCAGATCCCGATCCGCGCGCGGCGGCTCTCGCTCGGTGAGGGGCGGGGAGGGGAGCACCCGCCGGAGCCCAGCAGAAGCCTGCCGGACGCTCATGACCGCTCGTCTCCCACGAGCGCGGCGCCCACGGTTCCATCGTGCGATCGGGCCCAGGCCAGCGCGACACGCTCGCGCGCCGGCCCGGGGAGAGGGAGCCCGTGCCGCAGCCAGGCCAGCGCGAAGACCGCCGACATCAGGCCTGCGGCGCTGCCGAGGGCGCCGATCTGCCCCTCGAAGCTCGGCATCTCCGCGCGCTCCAGCCTCGCGTGGTGACGCACGGAGGCGAGGTGGAAATCGCGGATCCGGAGCGGATCCACGTCGCGAGGGCCGACGACCAGCGGCACCGTCGGACGGAGCCGGAGCGCCGCGAACACGCGCGTGAGCGCGGCGCCGTCCGTGGGCAGATCGTTGTCGTCGCGCGCCTCGCTCTCCGCGACGGCGTACGAGTGCACCTTGCCCGCGAGCGGCGCCTGCGCGCCCGCGACGAGCCGCATCGCGGCCGCGCCCTCCGAGGGGGGCAGCGGATTGCGCGTGAAGGCCGAATAGCGCAGCTCGAGCCACCGCTCGATGTCCGGCCGGTGGATCCGAGAGTCGACAGCGAGCACCACCACCTCTGGATCCTGCCGGAGAACATCTTCCGCCTCCTTCAGGGCCAGCACATACCCCGCTGCCCCCGATCGCTGGCTCACCACGGCGTGACCCGCGAGCGTCAGGAACCGCGCGACGTCCGCCTCGCCCTCCAGCGCCTCGCGGGGCGCGACGAGGAGGATGGGTGTCTTCCTCGACCCGGGCGCCGCGCGCGCGAGGGCCTGCTTCGCGAGCAGGCGGATCCGCGACGACCACGGGCGTGAAGCGGCGATCCACGGGCAGTGGTGGACGGGGAGGGCCTCCCCGTCGCGGGTCGTGAACGCGCCGCTCGCGTGCGGATTGACCTCCGCTCGATGGAAGAAGACGTGCTCGCTCGGGCTCGACCCGAGCGGCGAGACAAGGGCCATCTCGGCGACGGAGAGCGCCATCAGCCGGCGTTCTCCTTGCCAGTGTGCTGGGTCTCTCCGTTGATGGTGATCGTCGCGGACTCGAGGGTGAGCCCGCCGCCGTGCACCGAGACCGTGGACGCGCCGTCGCCGACGTCGAACACCACGGTGCCGCCGTCGAGCGTGATGGCCCCGCCCGCCTGGATCGACAGCGCGCCACTGGCCTTCACGGCGAACTCCGCGCCGGCATCGAGCTGGATGGCGCCGCCCGCCTTGAGGGTATGGGCGGTCTTGACGTTGCGCCCGAGCCCGGCCCTCGCCCGGAGGGAGGTCGCCGCCGCGGTGTCCGCCGACGCGGCCATCGTGAGGCGCGAGATGCGGACGGCGGAGGTGGCGTGGCTCCCTCCGATGGCGAAGCTCGATGCGCCGAGGGTCGTCCACTTGAGAGACCCCGGCGTCTGGATGGCGTGGACGGCGCCGATCACCTCGGTTGTCGTGCCGTTCACGACCAGCTTCCGGTGCCCCGGCGCGGCGGCGGCCGCACCGGCGCCCGCGCCGCCGGGGCCCGCTGCGCCGCCTCCGCCCTGCCGTTCGGCCGCGCGTTGCTGGGCCTGCTCGGACCACGGCGTGAGCCCGGCGCTGTCCGCGGCCGCGACGATGGCGTCGCCGCCGGGGATCCGACCGGCGATCTCGCCAAGGCCCGTCCGCACCGCGGCCGTTCCCAGGCCGCTCCACCCGCCTCGACGGTATCCCTCGCCCAGCGCCTTTCCCCAGGTGTAGCCCCTCGAGAGGGCGGCGCCGACCCCGGGGATCTGGCCGACCCCGGCCAGCACCGCCGATTCCGCGAAACCCTTGAGCCCGCTGATCGGATCGCCCACCTGCTCGATGAGGTTCGCGCCGATCGAGACGGTCTCGCTCCCCACCTTCGTCATGCCGGTGGCGTTGATCGTGATGTCCTGATTGCCACCGACAGAAGCCGTCTGGCTGTCGACGCCGACCGTCCACGCGTTCTCGAGCGACAGCGTCTCATTGCCGCCGATCTGCCACGATTGCGCTCCCTTGATGTGGATGTTCTCGAACCCCACGGTCTGGTTCTGCATGTCGGCCCCGACCGTCGTCGTCTTGCCGAAGCCGGCGTTCCACACCATGTGCTGCCGCCCGGCGGCGTCCTCCAGCGTGACCATGTTGGCCTTGCCGCCGCCGGGAGAGCTCACCGTGCCGAACGCCGTCATCGTCTTGTTGGCGGGCAACCCGAACGCTGGCAGCTGCCGGCCGTTGAAGGAGCGTCCGAGCACGTAGGGCCGATCCGGATCGCCGTCCTCGAAGCCCACAAGGACCTCCCAGCCCACGCGCGGGACGAGCATGGACCCCGGGAGATGGGCCTGCATCACGCGGATCGGCAGGCTCGCTGTCTCGTCCTTCGGGCCCCCGCGATCCCAGGGAAACGTGACGCGCACGCAGCCGGCCGCGTCGGTGTGGATCTCCTCGCCGCTCGCCCCGGTCACCGTGGCGCTCAGGATCCCCGGGACGCGCGGGCGAGGGGTGGCACGCGGGAGCCTGTACGGCACGCCGAGCGGGATCGCCTTCACGGACATCCGGCCTTCCGGCTCGCCCGCGCGCCACGTCAGCGAGGTCTCGACGACGAAGTACTTGCCGCTCGGCGCCAGCCCCACGGCGAGCGTCGCGTCCGCCTCGAACTGCACGCCGGGGCGGAGCTCGAGGGCCGTCGTGTCGAACTCGAGCACATCGGCGTCGGCCCGCAGCGCCTCGAGCCGCAGCGTCGCCTCGCGCTGCCCCTCGCCGTCGGTCCGGAACCGGCCGGGCGCCTGGTAGACCTCCACGGCCTTCTCCGGCTCGAGGCCGCCCTCGGCCCTGGCCTCGAGCTTCACGGCCGGCCTGGCCGGGTCGTGATCGCGGAGGGCCACCTTGCCGGGCCGGCGCCTGCGGATCTGCCTGGCGGCGAAGGCCACGCGCTGCCCCGGAACCAGGCCCGATTCATCGACGAACATCAGGGGATCCGGCAGGCCGTCGGGCGCCGCGTCGGACCGGTCGCACAGGACGAACGCGTCGAACCCTTCCTTCGGATCGAACCGGAAGAACAGGCCCTCTTCCTCGCAGATCCGGCGCAGGAAGACGGCGTCGGTCTCGTTCCACTGGGTCACGTGGTCGCGCTCGGGCGGCGGCTCTGCCTCGTTCACGAAGGCGTCGTCCCGGACGCCGACACCGGCGAGGAGCTCCTCCACGATCGCCGCGGCGGTCGTCCTGCGGAACACCCGCGCGTCCTTGCGCAGCGTCAGCCACTCGATGGCCGAGCGGACGTCGAGCGTGTAGAGCCGCTGCGCGCCCGGGTCCACGGTGGCGCTCGCGGTGACGCCCGCGACGATGCCGTGGTGCACCGCGGTCGCGCCGTCGTCGCCGCTGATCTCGATGCGCACGGGCGTCCCCGTGAGGGCCTCGCAGTCGAGCGGCTCCGGCGCGGACACGTCGATCTCGGCGCGCGTCGCGCCGCCGAGCGCGCTCGCGACCCGGAGCGCGATGGCGCGGGTCGTCGCCGGGGGATCGAGGGAGAGCGTGACGTGCATGGGAGTCAGCCCGAGCGCCTTCGTTCGGTCTTCGGGGGCCGCACGAGGAGCGCGTCCAGCGCGGGGCCGAAGCAACGCCATCCGTGCTTCTCCCGTCGCCAGAGCTTGCCATCGCCGGTGAGGACGTAGCCGGTGATACCCAGCCGCCAGCTCGTTGTCCGATCCTCCTCCGCGAAGAGCTCTTCCTCCTGAAGATCGCGGTCGAGCCGAGGCCGCACCTTGTACAAGGGACCGAGGTGCTCCCCGGTCGCGCGGCAATAGACCCTGTACCGGTCGGGGTAGCGCGCCGGAAACGCGGCCTCCAGGCGTGCCGTGGAGACGCCGAGGCGCGAAGGCGGCCAGTGGCCCGCGGCGACGAGCGTATCCCGGGCAAAGCCGGGCGCGACCAGCTCCGCGGCGAGCCGGAGAGGGGTCAAACGGCCGCCATGGAGAAGCGCGCTGACCTGCGGCAGCGCGCTCCTCAGCAGCGGCTCCAGGTGCCGGTCGCGCGTCACACGGCTCAGCGCCCACCAGTCGACCAGCCGGAGCCATTCTCCGCTCCGATCGCGCCAGTCCGTCGGCCGGAAGTCCTGGAGCGCACGACCGAGGGGCGATCTCGGCGAGACCGACGGCGCAAGGAACTGCACGCGCGCGCGGTAATCTCGGAAGTTGGTCGGCCGATGCACGCCATCCCATTCGAACGCGCCTGATTCCTCCATCGTGAGGCCGTGAGAACGGCAAAGCACTCGACTCCCCTTGACGGTGACTTCGCACTCCGGGGGGCCATAGGTCAGGCACTGGGCTTCGATGTTGAGCTCTGTAAACCAGTCAGGAAATCCGAGTCGCTCGTAGAGCTCGACCTCGGGCGCGTGGCGTACAACGAGGTCATCCATGAATTCGACCGTCGGGTGAGGTAGACGCATGTCAGTGGCCCTTGTGGGCGATCAACCTCGCCAGGGCGGCTCTCACCGGTTCCATCGCCGCTGCGGTGCGCCTTGCTGTCGCGCTCCCGGTCGAAGCACTCTGGATGCCCTCGGAGAGATTCCTGAGCAGCTGCCACCGCCAGGCCGCGTTGCTTTTCAACCGGTCGTCCGCGGCGGTGATCCTGCGGTCTATCTCGTCGGTGCTGGACTCCGTCCCGGCGACTCTGCTGAATATGACCCCGCCACTGCTGTTGGTTCGAACCCCGAGTTCGACACCGCCGCCGGGCGTATAAAAATGCGTGCCTTTCCCGTCGCTCCAGTCCTGGGTACCGGCCGAATGCGGTTCCCAATTATCGGCCAGACCCCACGGGTCCACGACCTCTGTCGGCGCGCCGTCGAACGCCATCAGGTTCAACCCACCCTCGATGTTGATAGGGTCCGGCGACAGCCACCGCCCGCGCGCCGCATCGAAGTACCGAAACCTCGTCGAGCACAGTCCCGTCTCGTCGTCCGCGATCTGGCCCAGCAGCCGAAACGGGCTCTCGACAGGCAAGGTATTCGGATCGCGCTCGACCGATACGATGTCGCCCCATACCCCATGACGAGCCCGCCACGCCACGCGCCCGAGCTCGTCAATGAGCTCCGTCGGCGTACCGACTTGATTGACGACCACACCGAAGACCGTTCCGGCCTCGACCTGCAGCAGGGGAACGAACGTTCCTGGCTTGTGGACATGCATCCGGGTTCGCTCGCTCTCTTTCGTGCGGTGTCTCTCCTCGCAGACGACGTCGCCGTCCCACAGGAAATCGACCGACGCCTCCACCTTCGCGCCCCCGCTCGCCCCGCCCTCGAGGCCCGCCTCGAGGGACGCGCGATCCCACGGCGAAAGGACGGTCTTCCGGACCCGCCGGCCGAACGCGTCGTACGTGAAGCGCACCCGCCTGCCGTCGGGGAGGACGACCTCCCTGAGCCGATCCCTGGTGTCCCAGCCGTAGAGCGTCACCTTCTCGCCGCCGCCGCCGGCCCCGCCTTTCTCGATGCGCTGGATACGCCTGCCGCGACCGTCGACCAGATAGCGCGCGCCGCCCGCCGCTCTCAGCACGTTCCCCGGGCCGAGCGACCAGCGTTGCGCGAGATCCGGTGACCCGGCGCCGCGCACCGCGCCCACGAGGGAGCCCGTCGGGTCGTACGCGAACGCCTCCCGCAGCCTGCTGCTCGCCGCCTCCAGCAGCTGATCCGCGCGATCGTAGCGGTACGTCGTGGTGATGCCGCCCTGCCCGTCGGGCCCGTCGCTCACCGACGTCAGGCGGCCTGCCGTGTCGTGGCCATACCGCCGTCTCACGGTCAGCCGCGCGGCGCCCGCCGCGTCCGCGGAGATCACCTGTTGCTGCACGACGCGCCCGAGCGGGTCGCGGTCCTGCTCGATCCGCCAGGCGCCGAAATCGCGGCGCCGCTCCCGCCCCTCGGCGTCGCGCTGGATGGATACCGCTCGTCCCTCGTGCATGATCCCCACGAGCAGATCGTCGTCGTCATAGCGGTACTCCGTCCGCTCGCCCCCCGGCGCCACGCGCGCCGTGCGCCGGCCGCAGGCGTCGTATTCGTAGCGGACGGTGCGCCCGTCCTGGCGCTCGGCGACGACCTGACCGAACCGGTCGCGCTCGAGCTCCGTCACCACTTTCGCCGTCGCGTCGGCGCAGACCGCCCGGACGATCCGCCCGAGCGCGTCGCGCTCGAAGGTGATCTGCACGTCGGGCCCGCGGTCTTCCACGACATTGCCCAGCTTGTCGTACGCGAACTCCCGCCATTCTCCGTCGGGATGGTCGATCCGCGCGACCCGCCCCCCACGATCGTGGCGGTACGTGATCAGCCGGCCATCGAAGGTCCGCTCCGACACCACGCGATCGGCGCGGTCGTACTCCAGGCGATAACGCTCGAGCAGCGCGTTGATGATCTCGACCGGGCGCTCATCGGCGTCGTGCAGGAGGGCGACCACCTGCCCATCCGGCGGGACGATCTTCGCCAGGTGCCCTGTTCCGCTGTACTCGAAGCGGGTGGTCCTGCCCGCCGCGTCGGTCGTGCTGGTGACGTTTCCCACCGGATCATACGTCACCGCCAGCCGCGTCCCGTCGGCCCGCACCCTGGCCAGCACCTGGCCGAGCCGATCGTGCTCCGTTCGCGTGACATGGCCCGACGCCTCGATCCGCGCCACGGGCCTGCCGAGCGCGTCGTGGTGGTACCAGGTCGTCTCGCCGCGCCCGGAGGTCTCGGACGCGACGTTCCCGTGCTCGTCGTACGTGAACGTCGCGAGCGTGCCGTTCGGGCCAAAGGCGCCGGCGACGCGCCCGTCCGTGTCGCGCGCCAGGCTGAAGGACGCGCCGGTCGGGAGCGTGACGCTCACCAGCGCGCCGTGGGCGTCGTACCCGTAGCGCGTCTCGAGGCCCGCCGCGTCGACCCGCCGCACCGGCGCGTCGCCCGCGATCTCCCACGCGGTGACGTTGCCCGCGGGGTTGGTCTCCTTCACCAGGTTCCCGCGCGCGTCGTGCTCGTACGTGATCGCCTCGCCGGCGGCGTTGCCCCGGCGGATCACGAGCCGGTCCGCATCGAATTCGCGCTCCGACGCCCAGCCGCCGTCGAACGTCTCCTCGCGCACCACGATGCCGTCTTTCACGTGATATCGCCGCGCGCGGCTCGTGCCGTGGGTCCGCGCCTCGCCCGCGTCGTCGTCGGTCACCAGGCGGACGTCGTGGAGGCCCCCGTCGCCCCAGGTCCGCACGCACCGGCCTGTCTCCTCGTCGTACTCGTAGCGGAACGAGATCCCGTTCCGCGCCGTCGTCTTCACCATGCGGTGCAGACCGTCGTATTCCCATCGCTTGACGTGCGAGAGCGCGTTGGTGTGGGAGGCGAGCGTCCCCTCGACATGATAGCCGTAATCGAACCAGGTCTGGAGCGCAGGCGCCCCGTCGCTCCCCGGGGCGCGCGCCCAGACCTCGACGCGGACCACGCGGCCTCTTTCGTTGCTCATCACGCGGACGTCGCGGCCGCAGCTGCCGGCGATGCGCACGAGCGAGCTCCCGCGGTACTCGAGCTCGATCCGGTGCTGGTACGGATCGGTGATCGCGGCGAGCGCGAAGCGGCCGTTCGGCAGCGCGCTGAACTCCCGGACGAGCCGGTCTTTCAGGCTCCGGACCTGGTAGCGCTTGCCCACGGCGCGGAGCTCCAGGCGCCGGCCCCGGTGGAAGCTGACCCCGTCCGGCGGCGGGACGGCGAAGTCGACAGGCAACCCCTCCTCGTCGTGGAGCCGGATCACCCGCTCGCTCGGCTGTATCCACTGCTCGAAGGAGTGCACCCAACCGCCCTTGCCGAGCGCCGTCGTCCTCTTGTGGTAGCCCGACGAGTACGTCCTCCGCCACACCAGCTCGATCGGTCCGGGCAGCCTCAGGTCCGTGCCCTCGTCGACAACGAAGCCGGTGCCGACGTCGATCGGATCGCCGACGTTCGTCTGGTTGGCGCGCTCGGGGTGGAACGCGCGATAGTACTCCTCGTTGACCCTGTGCGCGTGGGCTGTCGACTTCGATGCACGGGCGAGATCGACCTTGTTGAGCAGGGGAACGACCATCTGAGCGATGCTCTGCTCGGCGGTCAGCACGTTCATGTTCACGAGATCGCCGGTCCCGCACACGTTCTTGCCGGCCGCCTTCACGACCATCGAGCCGGTCTTCATGACGGCGATCTTCGTGTCGGCGTGTGTCACGAGGTCGCCGCCGGCGGTCTTCGACGGCGCGTTCGCGGGCGGGTCGACGCTCATCTGGCTGCCCTCGACCAGCGCCTGCGTGTCCCAGATCCAGTAGCTGGAGTTGTGCTCTGTCCCGGTCTTGTTGGCGCTGCGCGCCGTGTACAGGAACGGCGTCGGCACGGGGGGCGCCGGCGGGCTGACCGGGCTGATGGCGCCGGGCGCGACCGCGCCGTGGCCGCTCTTCTTGGTGGCGATCTCCTTCTTGCCGACGCTGCTCATCGTCGCTCCGGCGGCCCCGCCTACGGGATCTCCACGTGCGCGCTCGCCAGCCGCACCTCGCGGGGGGCGTCCACGGTCACGGCGTCGGCCGACAGCCTCACCCGGCCCTCGGCCAGGAGCTCCAGCTTCGACTTGCCCGCCTTGAGCACGAGCCTCCGCGGCGCTTCCAGGACGATCTCCTCCGCCCTGCGCTCCCTCGTCTGGAGCGCACCGAAGATCACCGCGTCGTCGCCGACCATCCCCACGAGGACGATGCCCTGCTCGGCGAGGCACCTGTCGGCGAGCTCGAGATCCACCTCGGGCAGCACCCCGACCTCGCGCGGCTCTCCGCCGAAGAGCGAGGCCTCGTACCGCCCCTCCGCGAGCTTCCTGAGCAGCTTCGCGAAATGGGCTCCTCCGCCGAGCGGCGGCGCCGCCTCCGCGCGGCGGCCGAGCTTCACCACCTTGCCCGGCCCGGCCTTGCGCGCGGCGCCCTTGTTCGGCGCAGGCCGCGCGCTCGCGCCCTGGTTCATGGTCCTCGTCGCCCTCATTTGACCTCCTCCCTCGTCGTCACGACGCTCGTCGAGTCGCCCTTGAGCTTTCCCTTCACCGTGATCGACGCCGGCGTGATCGTGACCGTGACGCCGCCCGCCTTGAGCACGATCCTCGACTTCGCCTTGAAGGACACGTCGGCTCCCTTGGCCCGGATGGCCCCGCCCGCCTTGAGCTTCACGATGGGAGCCCCCACCGTGAAATCCGCGCCGGCGTGCGCCTTGTACAGCCCCGCGTAGGTCTCCGAGAGCACCGACGCGTTGATCGACACGCTCCTCGCGCTCACCGAGAGGGGCCCGCCGGCGGTCAGCGTGCTGGCGCCGAGCACGCCGGTGGACGCCGTGATGCCGCCGATCTCCGTCCACGTGCCGCCCACGGCGATGGTCGAGGCGCCGGTCACGTGGCGGTTCGTCCCCTGGATCGCGACGACGTTCTCCGCGGCCCCGACGATGCGGCTGACGGTGGCCGCCTTCATCTCGTAATCGCCCCCCACCGTGAGCTTCCGCGTCGCGCCCACGCTGACGCTCTCGCTCGCGGCGAAGATCCCGAGCGCGCCCGTCGTCGTCACGTCGCGATTGCCACTTACCGAGTACGTCTGGGCAGATTTCACCGCTGTCACTTGCTGCAAGGTCACCGTGCTCGTGTGGTTGCCCCCGACGACGTTCTCCTCGTCGGCCGTCACGCTGACGACCTTGTCGTTCTCTGTCCTCTCGTTCGCGTCCTTCGACGCCGCGAAGTGCATCCCCTCGTTGCCCGCGGCGTCGTCGAACCGGATCTGGTTCTGCTTCCCGCTCCCCCCGGTGCTCTGGGTCCCCCAGTTCGACCGCACCTTCTGCTTCGGCAGGCTCTCGGCGGGGGGCGCCTGCCCGTTGTCGAGGCGCCCGAGCGACAGCGGGGTATCCCCCGTCGGCGCAGGATCGTTCATGAACCCGACAAGCACCTCCCAGCCGACCCGCGGCAGGAAGAACCCACCGCTCAAGGGCGGCTGCATTGGCCGGACCCACGCGCTCGCCGTGTCGTCGTCCGGTGAGAGGCGATCCCAGCGGAAGCGCGCCTTGACCCGCCCCTGCGGGTCGGTGTGGATCTCCGCGCCCTGCGGCCCCATGATCGTCATCGTCTGGAGCCCGCCCAGCCCCTTCGCCGGCTGCCGCCTCGGCCGCACGGGTCGCGCCGCGGGGACCGCGGTGAACTCGGCCTCATAACGCAGATCGCCCGGGCCGTTCGCGGCGAAGTCGCGCCCCTGGTGTCGCACCTCCAGGACGCGAAAGCGCCCGTTCTCATCGTCCCGCGGGGCGCCCTCGAGCTCCACGATGTACCCCACTGCGACATGCCGGCAGGTCGTGCGCGCCCGGAGGACCACGCCTTCGGTCTGCTCCTCCTCCAGGAGGAGCCGCGCCCGCGAGGCGCCTGCCTCGGGCGAGCGATGGTGTCCAGGGTACGCGAAGCGCTGAAAGCGCTGCCCACCCACCGACGCGGCCTGATCGACAGCGGGATGATCGGGATCGTAGTCTGAGACCGCGACGCCGTCGTGCGTCACGCGGTGCAGCAGCCGCAGATCCGTGACCACCTCGCCCGTCGTCAGCCCTCCGTCGTGCGCCACCGTGACGCGCGCGCCGCCCGGGAGATCGTGGCAGGCCGAGTCGTCCTGGCCGAACACCACCACGTCTTCCGACTCCTGGTGCTCGACCCACAGCGATATCCCGTCCTCGGCGAGGATCCGCCGCACGAACGCGAGCACGGACTCGAAGGCCTGGACGCACTGGACCCGCGGCTCGGGTCGGGTCGCCACGCGGATGTCGAGGGCGAGGCCTGCCTCGCGCAGCAGCCCCTCGGCGATGGCGACCGAGTCCTGCTCCAGGAAGATACGGTGATCCGAGCCGTCCTCGAGCGGCATGAGGCGCGGAACGATCGTCAGCAGCGCGCCTTGCCCCGAGCTCTCGATGACGTCGACGACCCCGTGAAACCTGCGCGGGACGTCGCGCAGCGCGTCCTTCGGCGTGATCTCCAGCGTCGCCTTCCTGCCGAGCAGCTCGTCGGGGACGAGCGCCTCGTCCCGCCCTGGAGCGACGCGCGCGAGGACACGCACGCTGCCGCCGACATGCGTCCTCTCGTGGGCATCGAACGACTGGACCGAGAGCGGCGGGGCCCCCTCGATGGTCAGATCGAACGCGGCCCTCACGGCCCCACCTTGACCTTGTCGTTCTTCTTGACCGTCGGCGCGTCGAGCTTGACGGTGGACGTCGACTTCATCGCCCCTGCGAGCCTCATCGTGCTCCCCCCCTTCGCGGTGAGCGTCGCAGCCTTGACGGAGATCGTGCTCGCCTCGAACACGACCTTGCCGCCGCCCTCGATCGACAGGACACCGCCCGCCTGGAGGGTCGCCCGGGCGCCCGCGTTGAAGGCCACCTTGGCGTTCGCGCTCTCGTTCGCCGCCCCGGCGGTGATGCTCTTTCGACCCATGGTCCCGTCGGCGTACGCGAGACCGGCCGTGAAGCTGCGGGCGCCGCTCACGACCTCGGTCCGCGCGCCCGCCACCGACTGGTTGCTCCCGAGCCCCGCCGTTGTCGAGAGCGCCGCGCCGATGACCTGCGTGAACGCCCCCTGGATCTTCGCGTTGTACTCGTTGCAGCGCAGGCTGTAGAGGGCGCCTATCAGCTCGACGTAAGCGCCATCGACGGTCGTCTTGTAGGTGCCTGTCACGCCGATGTTCTCGCTGCCGCCGATGCTCTCCGAGCGCGCCCCCTTGACGACGATGTTCCCGTCGGCGCCCACGACGATGGACTGGTTGCCCCCGATCGTCGTCGTCTGGGTGCCGTCGACGAGGAGCTGTTGCCCTTTCTGCACGGTGTCGAGCCGGTTCGCCCCGACCTCGATCGCGTGAGCGCCGCCGACCGATACCGTCTGATCCCTCGTCGCGTGGACGAAGGTCTGCTCGCTCCCCCCGTCGTCGCCCATCCGGATCTCCTGCGTCGTCCCGTCGCTCGGCGAGGTGGCCGATTGCAGCGTGCTCGTCGCGCGCCTGTCCGGCAGCCCGTAGGGCGGCGCGGCCCCGCCGTTGTAGACGCGCCCGAGGACGAAGGGCCGGTCCGGATCGCCGTTCTCGTAGATGACCGGGACCTCCCATCCGACGCGGGGCAGCATCTGCGGCGTCGTGAGGTTCATCTGAAGCGCCCGGACCCAGCGTGAGCTCTTGTCGTCGCCCACGCCCGAGCGGTCCCAGAAGAAGCGCACCTTGATGCGACCGAGATCGTCGACGTGGATCTCGTCCCCCGCAGGGCCGGTGACGACCGCGCTCTCGATTCCTGCCACGACCGGCCGTGAGCGCGGTATCCCGGGCCGGTAGGGCGCGTCCGGGGCGAAGGGGACGAGGGTGGCGCGATTGCGGTACGGCGTGCCCCGGGGCTGCTCCCGTGAGGCTTGCTCGAGCTCGTGCTCCACCGCGGTGATCAGGAACCTGCCCGAGAAGCAGGCGTCCGCGGCGCCGGTGATCTGCACGACCCGTCCGGCGCGGAGGCGCGCATTGCCGCTCTCGCCCACGAGCGTCGAGCGATGGCGGCGGAGCTGCTCGAGGCGGACCTTGGCCCGCGCGGTCGCCGCCGTCGGCATCATGAGGTTCGAGGGATACTCGAAGACCTCGAGCGCGCCTTCGCCTGCCTCGCCGTCCACGGGCACGCCGGGGTTCTGCACGTTGATGTCGCGCAGGCTCGCCCTTGTCGAGGTGATGGACCAGCTTCGCCGCAGGGCATGGAAGGCGAACGCCATCGAGCTCATGCCGCTCGCGTCCTCGAACGGCACGACGGGGCTCGGCCCTTCGATCCCTTCATGGGAGCTCGGGTGATCGCCGAAGACGAGGAGCGGAGCGTCGTCCTCTCGATCGAGCCAGTGGTTGATGCCTTCGTCGGCGAGCAGGCGCGCGATGAACGCCCACTCGCTCTCTCCGTACTGCACCGTGTAGTCCCGCTTCGCGTACTGCCCAGCGAGGCGCCACTTCACCTGGGCGGCGGGGATGCCCGCGCGGAGCAGGAGCTCGGCCACGATCTCCTGGGTGGTCTTGTCCTGGAAGATCGCGTGGCTCACGCGCAGGGCGAGGCGCTCGGCCGCGGGCCCGAGCGTGATGTGATAGCGGTCGCTGCCGCGGAAGTGGCCGCCGTGGGAGGCCTCGAGCGCGATCAGGTGGAACGTCGTCGTGTGTCCGCTCGCGTCGGCCAGCCCGAGGGTCGCGTCCTTGTCGACGAGCGCCGCCGGGTCGAGGTGCGGGTCGGGGTGCAGGATATCGACGACGAAGGCGCCGAGCTCGTTCATGGCTTCACGCCCGCGGACCCGCACGATCTCCGCGCCCTCGAGCCCATCGAGCCGGAGCTCTGCCTGGTTGATCACGGGCGCTCCTCCGCCGGTGGGAAGACGAACGGAGACACGGTGAGCGCGGGCAGGGGCGCGAGCGGGCCCGACATCGCCGCTTCGGCCAGGGCGACGATCTCGGGCTCGGCCTCGACCAGCCGCCCGCGCCAGAGGCGCGCGAGGCGCAGCTCGTCACCCCGGGTGAGCCCCGCGCGGCGGGCGAGCTCGCCCGGATCGTCGGCCTCGAGCGCGTGGCGTTGAAACGTCATCCAGGCGCCGAACTCCCGATCGAGCGGGTCGACGGCCCGCGCCCAGAGCGAGAGCGCTCGGCCGATGACGTCCTCGTACAGCGCGTCGAAGCTGCCGTCCTCGCCCCCGAGCGCGTCGGCCACACGTTCGCTCCAGAGCTCCTCGGCCCGCGCGAACGCTCGTCGCGGCACGCCGAGCCATTCCAGCACGGCGGGGACGGGGAGCCCGTCGAGCTGCGCCGCTTCCACGACGAGGTAGTGCGCGATGGAGACCCCCTCGATGGGAGCGCGGAGCGCTCCGGGGATCCGCCCGTCGGCGGGCAGGGAGAGCAGGAGGGCGTCACGCGTCGACATCGAGCCGCGCCTCCCGGAGCATCGTGTCGCCCCTGCCGAGCGGGACGACGCGCCGGAACGTGAGCTCGACGCGCGCCGTGTCGGGCTCGAGAACGGCCGTGTCGAGCGCGAGGGGCAGGGACACCGCCCGCCCCGTCGCCCGGCGGAGGTGCGCCACGATCGCGAGCTCGGGAATGGTCACGTCGAACAGCCCCTCTGGACACAGCCCGTGGGTGGCGATGACGTCGCCCGCCGCGAGCGGCCGATCCAGCTGCAAACCGGGATGAGCGACGTGATAGAAGCGTCGATCGAAGTCGAGCGGCGGCAGCGGCATGCGCTCGCGCTGCCAGGCCGCGTCCATCGTCCCCGACAGCGCGCGCCGCGGCAGCCACCACATCGCGATGGCGCCGAATCCGGCCGGAGGCGTCGCGTCCGTGCCCGTGACGGGGTGAGCGGGATCCTCGACGCACGGGGCCGGGGATCCATCGAGCTCCGAGGTCGATCGGTGGGCGCCGCGCCCCACGGGGTTGTGCCACTCCACGACGGTGCCGTCCTTCGATGTCCCTCCGTACGCACGCTCGTAGGTGATCGCGGCGCGCTCGAACGGCGCTGCCGGGGAGATCTTGATGCCGAGGCCGCTCTTGTAGAAGACCCGCTCGCCGTGCACGGTGAGCGACATCGAGCGGCCCGGCGCGCGAACGGCGACGTCGAGGCTGCTGACGGCCTTCGAGGAGACCGCGCTGCCGACGATCACGACGTCTGCCCCCGGCTTCTCGCAGCAGACGTCGCTGGGATAGCGAATGCTCGACTCACGGCCGTCCCGGACGGCCGCCTCGTCCGTCGGCACGTCGTTCAGGCGAAGGGGAGCCTGCTCGTCCAGGAGCACGAGCGTGGGACCGCGCCTGGCGAAGGTGGCCTTGGCCAGAAGGATGACGACGTCGACACCCCGCTCATCGTGCAGGGGCACGGCCAGAGCAGCATAGGGTGTGGCGTTCGCAAACATTCCGCGCCTCCTCGGAACGTATCGGAACGCAGGGCATGGTATCAAGAATCGAGAGAATGAATCCAGCTAAGCCAATGGCTGGATCGAGCCATCCGGGCGCATCAGTCCGCGCGAGGGAACGTCACTTGTGCTATTTCAGCACAGATCATGATCTCGCTCGCCGCGATCGAGCTGCTCGTCGCCACCGTCGAGACCGGTAGCTTCTCGCGCGCCGCGCGCCGGCTCGGCGTCACGCCGTCCGCGGTGAGCCGGCGCGTGATGCGCCTCGAGCAGGAGCTCGGCGTGGCGCTGCTGGCGCGCACGACGCGCTCGCTCCGCCTGACGGACGACGGGCAGGCCTTCTACGCGCGCTGCGTCCGCATCGTCGAGGAGCTCGGGGAGGCGACCGAGGCGATCGCGCGCGCGAGCAAGAAGCCGGTGGGGCTCCTGCGCGTCGACGCGCCGGTGGCGCTCGCACGGGGCGTGATCGCGCCGGGCCTGCCGCGCTTCGCGGCGCGCTACCCCGACGTGCGGGTCAACCTGACGCTGCGCGATCAGCACGTCGACCCCGTGGCCGAGGGGCTCGACCTGCTCGTGCGCATCGGCCCGCTCGGAGACTCGAGCCTCGTCGCGCGCCGGCTCGGCGCGAGCCGCATCGTCCACTGCGCGGCGCCGTCCTACATCGCGCGGCGCGGCGCGCCCGCGACGCCGGCCGATCTCTCGGGCCACGACTGCGTCGGGTACCTGCGCGACGGGCGGCCCACAGCGTTCCGCTTCCTGACCGGAGACGGCGACGCCGTGCTCGAGGTGCCCATCTCCGGGCCGTTCCACGCGAACGACGTGGATGTCCTGAGGCACCTCGCGATCGCCGGGAGCGGGATCATCGCGATGTTCGACTTCCTGGCGAAGGACGCGCTGGCCGAGGGGACGCTCGTGACCGTGCTCGACGAGTTCCCGACGACGACCTGGCCGATTCACGCGCTGTACCCGAAGAACCGGCACCTCTTGCCGAAGGTGCGCGTGTTCGTCGATTTTCTCGCGGAGATCTTCGCTCCACCCTCGCCCCAGCGCCGGGGAGAGCGCCGGCGGAGCGGGCGACGTTGAGCGCCCCCTCGCGGGGGCCGTCAGCGCTGTCAGAACTGGTAGAGCCCGCCCGCCTCGACGGCCAAGCCCGTGCGGTCGGCGTCATGCTGCGCTGCGGCCGCCGGATCGAGCTTGTGGCGCGTGAGCAACAGGGAAGGCTCGAGCACGATCGAGAGCCCCTTCAGGGGCGCGAAGGCATACCCCGCGCGCAGGGTCACGTTGCGCTCGATGCCGGGACCATTGGCGCCAACGCGCGCGGGAGCGGTCGCCGGCGTGCCGCCCGCCGCGGGGGTTCCGGGCGTGTAGCCGAGCTGCATCTCCTCCGTGCTGAGCACCATCGCGGTCCCGGCGACGAGGTGCAAAGAGTGCTTGTCGAACGTGACCTTCCCCGACACCCAGCCGCCCACCTCGGCGACGTCGTCCGTGCGATAGCCCTGCCCGAGCGTCAGGAGGCCCAGGTTGGCGAGGTTCTTCCCGCCGTACGCTTCGGCCCGCACGTTCAGAGCACCGCTCGTGATCTCGCCGAACAGGTTGCCGCCGAGCGCCAGCCGCCCCTCTTCGGTCGGCAGGTTCGCGTCGAAGGCGAGCCGCGTCCCGATCACCGAGGCGCCCACCCACGCGGTCTTCTCGGCGCGATAGCTCGCGCGCAGCGAGACGGTCGGCGTGCGCGAGTACTCGACGTTGTTGAGGATGGCCGTGACGTTCTGGCTGACCAGACCGAGCGCGGCGCCCACCTCGAGGCTGCCGACGTTCGCCAGGTACATGAACTGGTGGCGCATGAAGCCCGAGTTTCCGGACTGAAACATCCCACCCACGAGGTTGTACGTGTGCGTGTTCAGCGGCGAGAACAGATCCCAGGTCTGGCCGAGCGTGAGCTTGTGCCCCTCGGCGGGAGTCCAATCCAGGAACGCCTGACGCACGCGAAGGCTCATCCCCTGGGCCGGAGAGGACTTGCCGAAATCGATGAAATCGAGCTCGACCTGCCCCTTCACGGGCGAGCCCTCCCCGACGGCCACGCCAACGCGCGTCTGCTGCGCCTGAAAGGTGAGGCCCACGGCGTCCGGATCGGCGAGGAACAGCGGGTTCACCGCGGCCGTCGGGGCGGAGTAGTTCGGGTTGCCGAAGGACTCAAGGCCGTTCCCCACGACGACCGTGGGCTTGAGGATCCCGTAGACACGCACGAGAGGCTTGTCATCGGCCTTCTTCTGCTCGACCGGCGGCGGAGGAGGAGCAGGAGGGGGCGCCTCCACGGGCGTCGGCGCGGCCGCGCCGGGCGCAGCCTGCTGAGCCGGCTCCGCCGGCTGCGCGTTGCTCGTGGCCGGCGCAGCGATCCCGGCCAGCGAGAGAGTGACGACAAGGGTTGCGCTGGGCGTCTTCCAAGTGCTCATGATCAATCTCCTACGGCGGTGAATCGGACACGCGGGTTCACGTTCCGACATCCACGAGGGCCGCATCGGCGCCGCCGTCGACCACGCCACTTGTCATGTTGGTGTTCACGTGGGTCTCCCGAGAGCATGGTCCGCGCAAAGCGATTTCAATACGCCGACAATCTTATCGTGGGCTGTGAATGGCGGGACACCCTACTACCGAATCCGTCGGGCTGCCAAAAAATATGCCCCAAATCAACGGGGATCCCCGCGGCGAGCGCTCGACGCGGTGGGGCGCGCTGGAGCGCGTGGACGCCGACAGATAAAGATCAATCCGGATCGTAACTTCCCGCCAGCCGTGGGGGCCAACCCGAGGACTAGAGCGTGCCCTCCGGCGCGCGCTGGCGGAGCGCGTCCTCCAGCGCGCGCTCGAACACCGCGCGCGACGGATGGACGGTCAGCTTCCGGATGGCGGTATTCGCGATCTGAACCCCGAAGATGACCACCCTGGATTGGAGCAGGAAGTGAGCTCCCTCGACCGCATGGAGGACGGAAATCGTCGCCGCGGTCAGCCGCGTGCGCGTCACGTGCTCGTAATCGGTCATCGCCTCCCAGTCATTGAAGACCAGCACTCGGCCCTCCGCGGCCACCCGCCGCAACATCACCTCCTCGATCGCCGCGGCGCCCGCCTCCACCAGCACGCCGGTGACACACGTGACCATCAGCGCCGGCGCGGGACACCAGATCTTTACCGTGCCCTCGCTGCACCAGTGGGTCTGAAGCGGGCGGGCAGGGAGCGGGACCATACAGCTGGCGGGTAGACTGGGCCGCGGGCGACCCTTCGTCGAGGACCTCGTCGCACGATCTGCATCCAGAGGAGGAGCAGCGCAACGGGCCAGGATCTCTGCGCTGTTGTGTTGTGAGAAGCCCGACCATCACGCGAAGTGAAACATTCAATTCGGGCGGCCGAAAAGAACCTGTGCAGTTCTCCTGTTACAGCGACGGATCTTTATGCTGCCCGGGGCCGAGCCCCGCCCCGCCTGCGGGCGGCGCGCGCTCCGGGCAGCCTGCCCCTTCAGGGCTTCGCGGCGCCCGCCATGAACGCGGCGAACGCCTCGGCGTACTCTGGATGCCAGCGCGACAGCGCAGGTCGGTTCCGGATCAGGTCGTCGGCCGCCCACTGCACGCGGCGCTCGTCCATCTCGCGCGTCACCGCGTTGTCGGGACAGAGCAGATAGAAGTCGCCGCGGGCCATGCCGCCGATCATCCGATCCACCACCTGATCGGCGGTCCATGCCTCCGCGGGCTTCTCCGGGCCTCGCGCGGTCATCCCGGTGAACGTGTAGCCCGGGATCAGCAGGTGGGCGGTGATCTTGCAGCCCGCCACGTTGCGCAGCTCGTGGGCGAGCTGCTCTGTCAGCACCTTCACGCCGGCCTTCGAGACGTTGTAGGCAGCGTCGCCGGGCGGGGTGGTGATGCCCTGCTTCGAGCCCGTGTTGACGATGGCGCAGGGGGTGCCCTGCGCGATCATCGCCTCGGTGAACGCCTGCACGCCGTGGATCACGCCCCACAGATTGACCTCGATGAGCCGCCGCCAGCGATCGATGTCCTTCCACGGCTTGCCGCCGCCGCCGACTCCGGCGTTGTTCATCAGGACCGCCACATCGCCGAACGCGTCGTAGGCGGCCTGCTTCAACCGATGCACGTCCTCGAGCCTGGCGACGTCGGTCGGCACCGCGCGCACGTCGGCCTGGCCGCCGGGCGCGGCGGCGGCGACGCGGGCGGCGGCCTCGTGAAGCGCCGGTCCGTCCAGGTCGGCGAGACAGACCTTCAGGCCCATGCGCGCGAAGCGCTCGGCGGCCGCGAGGCCGATGCCGCTGGCGGCGCCGGTCACGACGGCGGCGCGGCCAGGTGTCAATGCGGGATGGTCATTCACAGCAGATCTCCGTCATGCGTTGATGGCGCGCCGCCTCTGGCGCGGCGATCGGGGCGAGCATAGTGGGCGCCGGCGGGTAGGGCCACGACCATCCAGCGTGAAGTGGCCACCTCCACGGATGGCTTGCATGTCACCGCAGCCGCTCCTACCATGCGCGCTGGCTGACAGGCGCGCGCGCCGCGAGGCCGCCTCAGCCCGCCGCCCATCCGATCATCAGTCGACTGACGGCGAGGATCACCAGCAGGCTGACCGCGAAGCAGCCGAGTCCCGGGCGCTTGCCGCTATCGCCTGCTCCCGCCACCTTCAGGCCCACCGCGCCAGGAGGATCCGGGCACTTTTTTTTTACGGTGGGCACCCGCTTCCACCGCGCGGGCGCGGCCTCGCCTTCGAGCAGCGCCACCGGGGGCGTGCGCTTCACGATCCCCATCGCGCGCGCCGCCCGGCTCTCCGGAGCACCCCGCCTCGACGCGCGGATCGCCGCCTCGGGCAGCCCGAACACCTCGCCGGAGCCGTACGTCCCCGCGAGGCCCTCGAGCACGCGAAGGTGCCAGTCGGCGGGGATCGCCGCGGGCAGCGCCTCGATCGCCGCCTCCGGGATCGGCGGGAACCACACGGCGAAGTGCTGGACCTGCCTTCCGGTCCAGTCCTTCCGCGCCGGATCGAGGAACCGCGTCGCCACGTAGGGAAACACGAGAGGGCCTCTCGGCCCGGGCTCGTCGATCTCGAGCAGGCCATAACGGAGCTCTCCGGCGCCCGCGTCGGCGTCGCCGATCATGGCCTCGAGCGCCGTGAGCCAGGCGGGGAGCGCCGGGTGCTCGGGCACGCAGATGAACTCGTAATCCCAGTGCTCGCCGCGCGTCCTCCAGAGGAGGCGCGAGGTCTCGACGACGGGCGCTGGCGCGGGCGCGAGCATGGCTGTCCTACTGGTTCTGGTGGTAGGCCCGCGCCCCCTCGTCGTTGCGCAGGGCCGCGGCCATCGCGCTCAGGACCGCCGTGAACGCGTCGCCCCTCCGGATCGCGCCCTCGCGGGTCTTCTGGAGCCTGTCGAGCCGCGTTGTCGCGAAGTCCTTGATCGAGACGAACCGCAGGATCTTGCTCACGATCTGGTATCGCTTCGGGAGGAAGTCGTCGAGCGAGTCGACGAACGTGACCAGATCGCGCAGGCCCTGGAAGAACGTCTCTCCGGCCGACCTCTCCTTCCGCGTGGCCTGCGCCTCGCGGACCGCGCCCTCGACGGTGCTCACGAGGACCGCGGGCGCGAGCGTGCGCACGCCGAGCGAGGTGCCCGGGTCGACCGGCGCGTCGGCGTCGAGCGGCGCGGCGACCGACGAGAGCAGCATGAAGCGGTGGCCGAACGCGCGCTCGGCGCGGAGCACGGCGCAGAGCTTCGCGAGCTGATCGTCGGCGTCGCGGCAGACCTCGCGCTCGAAGTCGCTCGCGCTGTACTCCGGCGGGAACAGGTCGGCCTTGCTGAGGGCGAGGATCCACTCGCGGGGGAAGCTCACCTCGTCGCCCGTGGCGGCGCTCGTCCGGCGCAGCCGGTCGCACTCGTCGGCGAAGTGCTCGAAGAGCCACCGGATGTAGCCGGTCCCCTCGCTCCGGTACTTCGCGCCGTCCGCAAGGAGGATGCCGACGTGGCTCATGCCGAGCTTGAGCAGGCCCTGGCGCATCGCCTCCCGCTCTTCCGCGTCGATCGGCTCGTCCTCCCACCAGCGCCCGGGGTAGTCGTACCAGTGGATGCGGACCGCCGCGTCCGGCAGGTCCCTCGGGAAGAAGTCGAACTCGTACGCGTCGAAGCGCGTGCTGCCGTCCGGGAATCTGCCCTCTTCGAGGCGGTAGAAGCGCCCGAGGAGCTGGTTGCCCTGCGCCTTGTTGACCGCCTGGATCTTGTACGCGTGCTCCTGCTGAAACGAGGGCTGCGTCTGCGCCCGGTAGAAGGCCGCCAGGAGGACCGTCTTGCCTGCGCCGGAGGCGCCGAACAGGGCGACGTGCAGATCGAGCGGCGGCATGACTACTCCTTCTCCCGCACCTCGACCTCGATCTGCTTCACGCTCGATCCGCCCCGCGTGTCGTGGACGACCGCCCACAGCGACACGCGTCCCGGCTTCGAGGGCGGCGTCCAGGTGGTCCCGTGGCGCTCGCCGGGGCCCGTCACCGCGTCGCTCACGAGGCGCCTCGCCCCGTCGAATCCGCCCCCGTCCGTGTAGTAGTCGACCCAGATCGCCTCGTGCGCGGGCGGCCCCCCGAGCCCCGCGGCCTCCACGTCCACGTCGGCGGCGTTGGACGGCACGATCACGTCGATGTCGTAGGTCGTGCAGTCGTCGGCGTCCGGCTCTGCCGGGCCGCATCCCTGCGCCTTCGTTTCCGGCTGGATGCACGGTTCCACGACGGGCAGGCCGCTCTCGCCGAGCGCGACCTCCTTGTCGTCCAGCTTCAGCGTGAAGCCGTCGATGGGCGGGTTCGTGTTGGTTCGTTGATCCGAATCCTGGAACACGAACACCTGCGTGTAGCCCACGACGAAGCTGTCCGGACCGAGCACCTTACCGTCCTCGTCGACGCACTCCAGTGGAATCTCGATGCCGCCGGCCAGCGCCGCGGATATCGCCGCGGACATCGCCGCGAGCGGGTCATCGCCTGCCAGCATCGCCTCCAGCGCCGCGGACAGCGCCGGCGTCGGCCGCATCTTGCCGGCGCACACGGCGAACAACACGTAGGCCGACGAGTACTTCGTTCCGGCCACCGTGGTTCCTGCGTCCTCCCGCCTGAGGATGTCGCCGGACAGCGTCCACGTAAACGACGCTGCGTTGGGCTTGCCGCTCAGCTCCGATTCGAGCTCCTGGCGCTTGAAGAGAGCGGTCTGCTCCTCCTGGCCGCCATTGCCGTCGCCGTTGCCTCCGTCACCATCGTTGCCTCCGTCGCCATCGTTGGCACCGCCGCCGCCGTCGGCGCTGCCGCCGTTACCGCCGCCGCCGTCGGCGCTGCCGCCGTTGCCGCCGCCGCCGTTGTTGGCGCCGCCGCCGCCGTCGGCGCTGCCGCCGTTGCCGCCGCCGCCGTTGTTGGCGCCGCCGCCGCCGTCGGCGCTGCCACCGTTACCGCCGCCGCCGCCGTTACCGCCGCCGTCGTTGGCGCCGCCGCTGGCACCTTGTCCTCCCGGCGGCCGGGCCATTGCCGCCATGTAGGTGCCTATCCACTGCCCGAGGCACCCGATCTGCGCGTCCACGCCGACAGGCGGGTTCACGCAGCCCCCGATCCACATGACCTCGACGTTCCGCGGGTCGCCGTTGGCGTCGCCCAGCGCGTCGGCGTACGTCATCTGGAACGTCACGGGCGTGCCCCGCGCCGGGTACGGCTTGTCCGCCGTCACGGCCAGGATGCGGAGCCCCTCCACCTCGGACGACGGAGCCAGGTCGCTCCCCGAGCAGCAGGGGATGCCGAGGGCCAGGGTCGAGAGCGCGGCGAGCAGCGCGCGGCGCGCGGGCAGTCGGGTCCGTTTCATCAGAAGTCTCCTCGCAGCCCGAGCGTGGGCAGGAAGGGGAGCCCCGTCACGTACTCCCGCTTCGTGAAGTTGAAGTTGTAGCTGATGCCCTCCGCAGCCTGGTGGTTGTAGACGTTCTGCACATCCAGGTAGAGCCCGAGCTGCCACCTCTTGAATCGCCACGTCTTGTCGACGCGGACGTCGAGCTGATGGAACAGCGGCATCCTCTCGCTGTAGTCGCCCCCGAGCGGGAAGGGCGAGTACTTGCCCGAGGAAGCATGGTAGATCGCGTTCACCCGGTTCGGATCACACCCCTTCTGCTCCGGATCGCAGACATAGGGTGTCTCCAGGTTGCCCGACACGAGGCGGAAGCGCGCGCCGACCTCCCAGCCCCGGCCGAGCTGCAGGTTCCCGAGCACGGTCAGCACGTGCGTCTGGTCCCATGGCGTGGGGTGCTCCTCCTCGCCGGGGCCGTCCGTGCGCACCGACCGCGAGAGCGTGTACGCCGCCCAGCCGAAGAAGCGATCGTCTGGCTTGTACTTCAGGAGCACCTCGCCGCCCACCGCGTACCCGGTGCCGTCGTTGGCATATCCGTCCTTCTCGGCCGAGAAGACGACCTGCCGATCGAGCTGCTTGTAGAACCCGTCCACCGTCACGTCGATCTGCGGCGTGATCTCCTGCTCCACCCCGAGGCCGTAGTGGATGGATCGGTTCGACTTGATATCCGGGTTTCCGAACGGCTCGACGCTCTCCTGGAACTGGGGCGCCTGGTAGTAGAGGCCCACGCCGCCCTTCGCCGTCGTCCGCGGGAAGCCGCTCCGGATGTCGTAGCGCGCGTTGATCCGCGGGCTCACGTCGAGCGTGCGCGTGTCGAGCGCGTAGTCGACGCGCACCCCGGGGACGATCCGCGCGCGCTGCGAGGGGACCACCTCGAACTCGGCGTAGGCGGCCGGCCGGGAGTACGGACCGTCGAACGACTGGTCCTGCGCGGGGAGCGTCGAGAACGGCTGGTTCGACGGGTGGCCTGCAGGCACCCTCGTCGGCGCGTGGAGCTTGACCGTCGCGATGCCGCTCGTCAGGTCGGTGCCGACGTTCATCGTAAGGAACCTGGCGAACCGGTGCGAGTACTCCAGCCGCAGGTCGAGCGAGGCCGTTGTGATGTTGAAGGCGAAGGGCGCGATCCCGAAGTCGAAGACGTCCCTGCCGAGGGCCAGCGACCAGAGGATCCTGTCCCGGTTCCCCAGGCGGTTCTCGTAGCTGACCTGGAAGCGCTGGAAGGCGGTGTGCAGCCCGAAGTCGCCCGTCAGCGCCGGCTCGTCCTCCGGCGGCTTGTCCAGGGTGATCTTGAAGGCGTCGTCCGATCCATAGAAGCTCGCGCGCACGCGCTCGCTGGCGGAGGGGCGGCCCTCGAGGACGAACTGGTAGTCGTAGTAGACGGGCGCCTGCGTCACGCTGGAGCCCGCCTCCTTGAGCACCGGCCCGAGCCACGCGTCGACCCAGCTCCGCCGGCCCGCCGCGATGAACTTCCAGTCCTTGAGGTACGGGACGGGCCCCTCGAGGAGCACGCGCCCGTCGATGAGATCGAGCTGGACGACGCCGTGGTACTTGCCGTCCTGCTTCGGCGAGCGGAGCCCGACGTCGACGATGCCGCCCATGGCGCGGCCGTACACGGCGCTGAAATTGCCCGGGTAGAAGTCGATCTTCTCGAGCATCTCGGTCGGCACGACCGAGGAGAGGCCGCCGAAGTGGTAGATGATCGGCACCGGGGTGCGATCGATGAACGTGAGCGTGTCCTGCGGCGCGGACCCGCGCACGATGAGCAGCCCGAACCCGCTGCGCGCGACGCCGGGCAGGCTCTGCAGCGAGCGCAGCGCGTCGCCGCCGGTCCCCGGGATGCGGTCGATCTCGCGGCGCTCGAGCGTCCTGCGGGTCACCTCGCGCGGCGGGCGCTCGCCCTGCACGGTCACCTCGATGCCCTGCGCCGCGCCGTCCTTGGGCTTCGCGAGCGAGATGCGGTAGCGCACCTCGATCGCCTCGCCCTCCGCGATGTCCTCGTCGGCCGTGAACGGCTCGAACCCCGCGGCGGCGACCTCGACGCGGTACTTGCCGGGAGGGAGGTTCTTGAAGCGGAACTTGCCGCGCTGGTCGGTCTTCACGTCCTCGCGGCCGCCGTCGGGCCGGAGGAGGCTGACCGCGATGTCCGGGAGCCCCTCGCCGGTGCTCGCGGACAGGACGGTCCCGACGACCGTCTCGACGTCGGCGGGCGGCGCCGGCGCCGCCGTGCCTTCGGGCTTGGGGGTGAGCGTGAACCCGTACCGGTAGAGGATGCGCGCCGGCGCCGGCGTGCCGTCCGGGCGCCGCGCCGGCTCGAACACGAGGCCGGGCGCGGCCGCGAGCGCGGCCTCGTCGAAGCCGTGTCCGCCCGGCGTCTGGACCTCGGCCTTGGTGACGCGCCCGGTCTTGTCGATGTCGAGCTTGAGGATGACGCTCCCCTCGACGCCCGCGCGCTGGGCCTCTTCCGGATACACGGGCGGGGCGTACGTGATCAGCTTCGGCGGGCTGACGGCGGCGGGCTGCGCCGGCTGGGCCGTGCCCGGCAGGGGGACGACGACCGCGCCGGCTCCGCCGCGAGGAACGGAGGCCCCGCCCACGTCTCCCTCAGGCGGAGGCTCGTCGGCGGGCTGCGCGCGCGCTGCGCTGGTGGTCACCGCGACCGCGAGCAGCAGCGCTTCCGAGACAGCGAGGCGCATCGCAGAGGGCGCTTTGAAAGAACGCATGTGCCTGGCGCTCTCGCACATCGAGGACGAGGGGAGAAGCGGGAATGGGTGGCCAGGATTGTGCTCGGGTGGCCTGTTCGGGGCGCCTCGACGCCGGAGGCACGGAGGCCGATCAGCCCCCGACTTCGGCCACGAACCGGCTCACGTCGTCGGCGTCGCCCACGAGCAGCAGCGTGTCGCCATCCCGGATCACGTAGTCCGGTGTGGGCGCCTCGAGCCGCGGCTTGTCGCCCGGCTGCTTGCTCGTGTGCGGCCGCACGCCGAGCACGTTGATCCGGTACCGCTGCCGGATCTTCGAGCCGGCGAGCGTCTGCCCGACGAGCGGGCCGTGCGCGTTCCAGGGCACCACGCGGTAGTGGCTGGCCAGGTCGAGCAGATCCTGGGCGAGCGGCATGGTGATGTCGGCGCCGACGCGGCGGCCCATCTCGGTCTCGATCTGGATCACGCGGGTGGCGCCCACGGCGCGCAGGATGTCGGCCTGGCGATCGGTGGCGGCGCGGGCGATCACCTCGCGCACGCGCATCCGGACCAGGGAGGCCACGCAGAGCACCGACGGCTCGAAGTGCTCGCCGAACGTCACGATGGCGGTCTCGGCGTACTGAGCGCCGATCCCCTCGAGCACCTTGTGCACCGTCGCGTCGCCGACGAAGGCGGCCGAGGTCTTGTCCTTCACCGCGTCGACCGCCTCGGGGTTGTTGTCGACCGCGATGACCTCCGCCCCGGCCTTCCACAGGGTCTCGACGATCGACGTACCGAACCGGCCGAGCCCGATGACGAGGACGCTCTTCGATCTCATGGTCCGGTATCGCGCGCCGCCTCCTGGCGGCGCGGCGCCGCGAACGTCTCACGGATCCGGGGCAAGCGCCACTGATCCGCGGGCCGGGCGGCGGCGCCGGGGCCGGGCCGCCGCCCGGCCGCGCGCTCACCCGATGCCGACGCGCTCCTCCGGCAGCCGGTAGCTCCGCGCCCTCGCCTGGTTGGCGAGCGCCAGCGCCAGCGTCAGCGGCCCGATGCGGCCGATGAACATCGCCAGCGTGATGACCACCTTCCCCGGCGCGCTCAGCGACGGCGTGAGGTTCGCCGACAGCCCGACCGTGGCGAACGCGCTGACCGTCTCCAGCGCGAGGCCCATCGGGTCGTGCGGCTCCAGGGCGAGCATGATCAGCAAGAACCCCGAGACGAGCACCACGCTGAGGAACGCGACCCCCAGGGCGCGGCGCGCCGTGGCCGCCGGGAGGGTCCGGCCGAGGAGGCGTGGCGCCTCCTCGCCGCGCAGCTCGGCGCGCAGCGTCGCGAACAGCGCGGCGACGGTCGTGACCTTGACCCCGCCCGCGGTCGAGCCCGGCGAGCCGCCGATGAACATCAGCATGCAGGTGAGCATCCACGTCGCCGGGCCCATGAGGCCCAGATCGATCGTGTTGAAGCCCGCCGTCCGCGTCATGGCCGACTGGAAGAAGCTCGCCAGCACCGTCACGGGCCACGACAGGTCCCCCATCGATCGGCGCCGCTCCAGCAGCAGGAAGCCCGCGGCCCCGGCGACGAGAAGCACCGCGGTCGTGAGCAGGACGACCCGGCTGTGCAGCGACAACCGCGGCGGCCGCTCGCCGCGGAGCCGGAGCCTGAGCCGGCGCAGGAGCTCGTCGTGCACCGGGAAGCCGAGGCCCCCCAGGATCACGAGCGCCATCACCACGCCGCAGACCGCGGGCGAGCCGACCAGCGGGACGAGCCCCCCGCTGAACAGCGAGAAGCCCGCGTTACAGAACGCGCTGACCGCATGGAAGACGGCCGCCCAGAGGTGATCGCCGGCGCCGGAGAGGGGCTCCCCGGCGACGGGCCCGGAGGCGATCTCGTGGTGGGGCAGGAAGCTGAACAGCAGGGCGAGCGCGCCCGCCGCCTCGATGCCGAGCGTGAACAGGACGATCGCGGCGATGTTGCGGCGGAGGCGGGCGAACGACTCGGCGTCGATCATCTCGGCCATCACGGCCGCGTCGCGGAGCCTGAGCCTCCTGCCGGCGAGGATGGCGAAGAACGTCGAGAGCACCATGATCCCGAGCCCGCCGATCTGGATCAGGAGGAGCAGGACGGCCTGGCCGAACGGCGTGTACGTCTCGGCGACGTTGTGCACGGCGAGCCCGGTCACGCACACCGCGCTCGCGGACATGAACAGGCCGTCGATGAACGAGGCGTCGGCGATGTTCCGGAGCGACTGCGGCAGGGTGAGCAGGAAGCTGCCGATCAGCGTGGCGACCCCGAACGACACGGCCATGAGCCGCGCCGGGTGCTCCGCGGCGGTGGCGAGGAGCCGCTCGAGCGGCCGGCGCCCGAGCAGCCCGCCGATGGCCAGGAGGAACGCGAGCACGGTGTACGCGCGGTAGAGCACGACGCCGCGGTTCCCCGGGTCGTCGGCCGGCTGCCAGACGAGGAGCCACTTCTCGCCGATGCACACGAGCAGCAGGCTGAACGCGAGCAGGAACAGCGCGAGCCGAGGCCGCCTGGCCTCGATCCTCGCGCCCGCGAGCGCCCTGCGCAGGCGCTCCAGCGAGACCACGGCCGCGACCCACGCAGGAACGAGCAGCGTCTCCAGCGCGGTGAGCGCCATCGAGGCGCGCGGGGTGATCGCAAACGCCAGGTCGATCCCCAGGAGGACGGCGCTGCCGACCAGCAGCGGCGCCGGCCGCATCCACGCGGCGCGCGGCCGGGGCGCGACCGCGGCCGCGCTGGCGGCCGCGGAGGGCGGCGGCGGCACGGACTGCGCGACCAGCGAGGCGACCGTCAGCGAGGGCTCCGCGCGATCGCCGCGATTGCCGGGCAGGTCGGCGCGCGGCGCGCGCGGCCAGGACGAGGGGGGAGGTGATGGATCCACGCGCAGCATTCACGCCGCCGCGCTGGAGGATGTCAACGTCCGCTCCGGCCGCGCGGCGAGCGGTCCGGCGCCGGGCGGGCGCGCCGATCAGGCGGCGAGGATCAGCGCGGCGAGGAAGGCCGCGTACATCACCAGCAGCGCGGCGCCCTCCGCGCGGCGGAGCACCCGCTCGGTCCGCATCGCGATCGCCGCGAACACCGTCACCCCGCCGAGGGCGGCGAGATCGACGGCCATGCCGGCTGGAGAGCCCGCGAGCGGCCGCGCCAGGGCGGCGGCGCCGAGGATGATCAGCACGTTGAAGATGTTCGAGCCGACCACGTTGCCGACGGCGATGTCCGAGTGCCCGCGCGCGGCCGCGATCATGCTGGTCGCCAGCTCCGGGAGCGAGGTGCCCACCGCGACGATGGTCAGCCCGACCAGCCGCTCGCTCATGCCCACGCCGAGCGCCACGCCCACGGCGCCGCTCACGAACACCTTGCCGCCGAAGATCAGGAGGCCGAGGCCCACCGCCGTGATCAGCGCGAGGCGCCGCTTGCCGCGGCCCGCGGGGGCGCCGGCCCGCTCGGCGTCGATCTCCATCTCGCGGGCGGCCGCGAACGCGCCGCGCTCGTCCGGGGACGGCGGCGACGGGCGCGCCACGGCCGCGGCGCCTCCCGGCGCGCCCCTGCGGGCGCTCTGGATGACCCACGCCGTGTACCCGACCGACGCCGCGCACAGGAGCGCTCCCTCGAGGCGGCTTATCACGCCGTCGAGGAGCAGGAGCGGCACCACGGCCGCCGTGCCCACGAGCACCGGGATCTCGCGCCATATCAGGCCGCCCTCCACGCGGGGCGGGCAGATGAGCGCGGTCAACCCCAGGATGAGGCCGAGGTTGGCGACGTTCGAGCCGACCGCGTTGCCGAGCGCGATGGCGCCCCGATCCTCGAGCACGGCCGCGAGGCTCACGGTCAGCTCCGGGGCCGAGGTGCCATAAGCGACCACGGTGAGCCCGACGACGAGCGGCCGCAGCCCGAACGCCAGCGCCAGGCCAGACGAGCCTTTGACCAGCCACTCGGCGCCGAGATAGAGGAAGAGCCCGCCCAGGAGGAGCTGCGTGGCGTGGAGGAGCACGGGGACGCATTATCATCCGGCGCCGCCGCGGCCCAGCGGCTCGTCTCGGGCTGATCAGTAGAGCGTGTCCTGGTGCTGCCACCGCTCCGAGATCCACGCCTTCACGTACGCGATCTCCTCCTCGTACGTCGTGAAGTCGCCGCGCCCGCTCCATTCCTCGTAGGTCCGGTAGGCCTCGCCCCACCTCGCCTCGTCCCGGCGCGCGCTCGCGTCGATGCGCGCCACGTAGCCGTCCACGATCGCCTGGATCTCGGCCTCGTCGAACGCGCCGCGCAGGACCTCGCCATAGCGGGCGCGCAGCGGATCGCCGATCGACGGCTCCTCCAGGAGGCGCTGGAAGAGGAGGTTCACGCCGAGGTACTCGACGCGATCGGAGGCCGGCTGGCGCTCCGTCTGCCACGCCTGGCCGAAGCTCGCGTTGAAGTCCCACGGCACGTAGCGGAACACGGTGTCTGCGACCGGATCGCGGTAGTGGTAGCTGTTCTTTCCGGCCGAGTCGTCGGCCATGATGAACGTGACGAAGATCCACCAGTCCTCGTAATCGCGCAGATCGATCCGTGACCCGATCTCGGCGGCGAACGCGGCGTTGTCGGACGTGGCGACGAAGCTCACGAGGTCCTCCAGGTCCGCGAACGCCTCCGGCTCGCCCTCCGGCGGCGTCCCCTCTTTCTTCTCGAAGCCGTCGTGCAGCGTCTCCTTCGGCTCGTCGTCGTGCGCGGTCAGCGCGAAGTTCGCGTCGTGGCTGACCGCCTTGTAGAGGTTGCCGTCCTGCGAGTACCCGTGGTCCTCCATGAGGTAGCCGTTGACGTGATCGGCGACGGTGTAGAGCCCTGCGTACTGCCCGTCGAGGTACACGACGGCGCTGTACGTCTTGATCTGGATGTGCTCCGGATCGAGGCGATTCCAGAGGTCGTACGCAAGGCGCTGCCGGACATAGGAGTTGTCGTCGAACGTCGTGATGAGCACGACCTTGCGGCGATCGGTGAACCCGCCGGCCTCGTCGGGCTCGTTGAACTTGTCTTCCTTGGGGAACTTGAGGGTGAAGCTGTTCTTCGGATACCCGAGCGAGCTCTCGCCGCGGAGCTCCGCCTCGGCGGTGTACGTGTGGCCGCGGTAGACCACCGTGGCCGGCGCGTACTCCTTCGCTTCGGGGGTGGGCGAGAGGAAGAGCACCGGCAGGCCGTACTCCTCGGGATAGCGGGCCGGATCGACGACAGGCACGTTCGCCGGATCGGCAAAGGCGTCGGCGACGCCGATCTTCACGCGCCCGACCTCGGACGTCTGCGCGACGCGGATCTCGATCTCGTAGACGGCGGCCTGGTCGAGCCCGGGTGAGAACGTCACCTCGCGCGCGACCGGGTCGTAGGTGGCGCCGTCGGGGAGGGGGCCGACCTCGATCGCGCCGTCCGGGAGCGCGAGTCCGGTCGCGCACGTCACGGGGAACGTCACGGTCTCGCCCTCGAGGAGCCAGTGCGGCCCGCCGCCCGACGGCTCGCAGCGTGACCCATCGGGGCCCGACGACCCTTCAGCGGGCGTCTCGCCGGAGCAGCCGGCACCTTGCAAGGATCCCAGGACCAGGGCCGTCGCCAGCGGCAGGAGAAGGCGGGGGTTGCGCATGCTGGCGATCCTAGCCGAGGGCGCGCGGCTCGGCCCCCCGGTGCTGGATGTGCGCCGGCATCCGCACGCGCGCCGACACGCGCCGCTCCGTTCTCACGTCGCCGCCGCTCGAGGACCGCCGCGGCCATCGTCGAGCCCAGCCCTTGACACACCGCCGACTGGCTATTAAACAATCGTTTGAAACGGTCGATTGACGGGAGCTCTCGCGGAGATGCGGCTCCTGAGCCGGCCGTGACGACAGGAGGCCTGGGATGACGAGGGGCGAAGCTGTGCGCAGGGCACGGAGCGCGGTGGTGTTCGTGCTCGGGGCGGTGGGGATGACGGGGTGTGGTGGCGACGGGGAGGGGCCCGCGTCGCCGGGGCCGGAGGTGACGTGGTACCGGGACATCCAGCCGCTCGTGGAGCGCTCGTGCGCCTCCTGCCATGACGGCGCGGGCGTCGGCGGTGTGGCGCTGACGGACGCGGCGACGGCGCAGCGGCTGGCCGCGCTCATGTCACTGCGGGTGAGCGCGGGGGACATGCCGCCGCCGGTGCTGGACCCGAGCTGCCGCAGCTACGAAGGCGCGGAGAGGATGAGCCTCAGCCAAGAGGAGCGCCTCCTCTTCGAGGCATGGGCGCGCGACGGCGCCCCGCTCGGCGATCCGGTCGATTCGCCGCCGCCGCGGGGCCGGGCGGACAGCATCGAGGTGCCCGACGCCACGCTCGGGATGCCCGAGGAGCACGAGGTCTCCCTCGACGACGACGGCAACGAGTACTTCTGCACGATCATCGACAATCCGTTCTCCGAGCCGGCCTGGATCACGGCGTTCGAGGCGGAGGTCGGCAATCCGGCCGTTGTGCACCACATGGCCGTGTACCGGGATCTCGGCGGCGACGCGGGCATCGGTTATGGCGTCGCGCCGGGGACGCGCGCATTTCCGTGCCGCGATCCGGTCATCGAGCTCGACTGGCAGCTGCTCCACAGCTGGGCGCCCGGCGTCGGGGTGACGCGGCTGCCGGAGGGCGCCGGGGTCCGGGTCGAGCCCGGCGAGCAGCTCGTGCTGCAGATGCACTATTTCGGGCGCAGGAACTCGGAGGCGCGCGATCGGTCCGGCTACCGCCTGGAGCTCGCGCGCGAGGCGCCTCGCGCCGAGGTCTACATGGATGTCTTCGGCCCGGTCCCCTTCACGATCCCCGCGGGCGCCGAGGCGCACACCGAGCAGAGCTCCGCGCCGAACGAGGGCCCGCCGCTGCTCGTGTACGGCGTCATGCCGCACATGCACGTGCTCGGCCGCTCCTACCGGGCCTGGATCGAGCGCGACGGCGGAGAGAACGAGTGCGCCGCGCGCGGCGAGTTCGAGTTCCACCACCAGGCGCTCTACATGTTCGATGAGCCGATGCGCTGGGGGACAGGGGATCGCTTCGTCACCGAGTGCACATGGGACAACACGGTGGACAGCGAGGGGCAGTTCTCGCTCCCGCCAGTGGACGTGCCCTGGGGGGAAGGGACGAATCAGGAGATGTGCTTCGTGATCGCTTATCTGTCGAAGGAGTGAGCTCCGGCGGGACGCGCGCTTACAGGTCCATGATCTCGACGTGATCCGACTCGGATGCCCCCTCCGTGATGCGCAAGAGGCCATCGAGCAGGTCCGCGATCGAGCGCAGCTCCGCGGGCCCTGGCCGGGGCGCGCGCGGTCTTGTCGCCGCGCGCGAAGCGCTCGATGGCCCGCTCGAGCGCCGCCAGCGGGGAGTGGACGCAGCGCTCCAGGGCGACCCTCAGGGCTCCTGCTCGCCGTCGCTCCCGCCGAACCAGCGCTGGAGCGTCCGCCGATCGACGCCGAGCAGGGCCGCCGCCCGCTGCTTCTTGCCGCCCACGCGCCGCAGGACGACCTGCGCGTACTCGCGCTGGAGCTCGTCGAGCGTCATCAGCCGATCCGCGGCGGCATCGAGGAAATCCGGCGCGCCTCGCCGCGCGCGCACGCCCTCGGGGAGGTCGTCCGGGGAGATCCGCGCGCCGTCGCAGAGCGCCGCCGCCCGCTCGATCGCGTTCTCCAGCTCGCGGACGTTGCCGGGCCAGTCGTACGCGAGCAGGCGCTTCACCGCCGCGCCCGAGAACCCGGCGATCGGCTTGCCCGCGTGCGCGGCCGCGCGGGCCAGGAAGTGCTCGGCGAGCGGCAGGATGTCGTCCGTGCGGTGCCTGAGCGACGGGATCGCGATCTCGATCACCGCGAGCCGGTAGAAGAGGTCCTCGCGGAAGCTGCGCTCGGCGACCGCCGCGCGCAGATCGCGGTTCGTCGCCGCGATGACGCGCACGTCGACCGGCTCCGAGGACACCGCGCCGACCGGGCGGACCTCCCGCTCCTGGAGCGCCCGCAGCAGCTTCGCCTGGAGCGGGAGCGCGAGCTCGCCCACCTCGTCGAGGAACAACGTCCCGCCGTCGGCCTCCTGGAACATCCCGGGCCGGTCGCTGCGCGCGTCCGTGTACGCGCCCTTGCGCACCCCGAAGAGCTCCGCCTCGATGAGCGACTCCGGGATCGCCGCGCAGTTGACCGCCACGAACTTCCTCCCGCGACGCCGGCTCTCGCCGTGGAGCGCGCGCGCCACGAGCTCCTTGCCGCTCCCGCTCGGGCCGCTCACGAGGACCGTCGCGCGGCTGTCGGCCACGCGCCGCACGAGCGCGATCACCTCCTCGATCGCCCGGCTGCGCCCGACCATCCCGGCGATCGAGAACCGCTGCGCGACCTCCGAGCGGAGCTCGGTCAGCTCCACCGTCATCGCCCGCTGCCCGAGCGCCCGCTCCATCCGGAGCGCCATGTCCGCGGGCTGGAACGGCTTCGGCAGGTAGTCGAACGCGCCGGCGCGCATGGCGCGGACCGCGGTGTCGATCGAGCCGAACGCGGTCATGGCGATGATCGCCGTCCGGGGGTCGAAGCGCGCGATCCGCTCGATGAGCTCGATCCCGTCCATCTCGGGCATGCGCACGTCGGTCACGACGAGGTCGAACTCCCGCTCTTCGAGCAGCGGGAGCGCGAGCAGCGGCGCGGTCAGCGTCACCGGCTCGTGGCCCACGTCGCGGGCGATGTCGGCCACGAGCTTCACCATCTCGAGCTCATCGTCGACGATGAGCACCTTCGCGCGGGCGCTCACGGTCGAGCCTCCGCGCGCGCGGGCAGCGGCGCGGACACGCCGCGCGGCAGGGTGACGCGGAAGCAGGCGCCGCCGTGGTCCGTCGGGACGAGCTCGACCGAGCCGCCCGCCTCGCGCACGATCCCCTCGACGATCGCCAGGCCGAGGCCGGTGCCGCCGCGATCGCCCTTCGACGTGAAGAACGCCTCGAAGATATGCTCGGCGACCTCGGGAGGGATCCCGGGCCCGCGGTCCTCGACCTCGAGGGCCGCCTTGCGGGCGTCGACGGTCTGGAGCCGCACCGTGATCTCGCCCCCGCGAGGTTGCGCCTGCGCCGCGTTCAGGCACAGGTTGAACGCCACCTGGAACAGGTGGTCCGCGTCGAGCACCGCGTGCAGCGGCGCCCCGTCGTGCTCGAGTCGGGTCGCGATCCCGCGCTGCCGGCACTCCGGCCCGAGGAACGCGAGCACCTCGCGCGCGACCCGGGCCACGTCGCTGCCGCCGCCGAGGAGCCTCGGCGGCCGGGCGACCGAGAGCAGCCGCGCCACCACGCGGGAGATGCGCTCGGACTGCGTCGCGATCGTCTCCAGCTCGCCGCGGGCCGGCTCGGGCCACCCGGGCTGATCGGCGAGGCGGCGGGCGCGCGCCAGGATGACGCTGAGCGGGGAGCCGATCTCGTGGCCGATCGAGGCGACCACCTGCCCGACGGCCGACAGCGCGTGCGCCTGCTGCAGCTTCCGCTCGGCGGCGGCGCGGGCGGCCTGCTCCTGCTCCAGGCGGGCGCGCGCCTCGGTGAGCGAGGCCGTCATCGCGTTGAACGCCCGCGCGAGCCGCCGGAGCTCCTCGGCGCCCGCCTCGGGCACCGTCACCTCGAGCTCCCCGCGCGCCACCCGCTCGACGCCCGCCACGATCGCGCCGGCCGGGCGCCCGACCGTCGCCCGGCTCGCGAACGCGGCGATCACCGCCACGGCGGCGAGCAGCCCGGCCCCGGCGAGCGCCAGGCCCCGGTTCGAGCTCCGCGCGAAGGCGTCGAGGTAGCGGAGCTCCCGGACGACGACGGCGACGACCGACAGACCCCGCTGCGAGAACGTGACCGTGCGGACGAGCGCCGGCCCTCCGCCGAGCGTCTGCTCCTCCTCGATCTCCGCGCCCGTCGCGAGCGCCCTGCGCGCGAGCGCCGCGAGCTCGGCCGACTCGCCGGCGATGGGATCCGTCACGAGGATCGGGCCCCCGCGCTCGTCGAACGCCGCGATCCCGAGGATGCGCTCGGCCTGCGCGAGCCGCTCGATGCGCTGCTTGAGCAGCTCGACCTGGCCGCGCTCGACGGCCCCGCCGATCGCCGCCTCGACCAGGCTCGCGTGGTGGCGCAGCTCGGCCGACGCCTGCCTGCGGAGGAACTGATGCCGCGTCGTGTGGATCGCCGCCCCGTAGAGCGCAACGGCCAGGACGATCGGCACGAGGAGCACGAGCCAGAGCTGGAGCGTCAGCCCCATCGCGCTCCGTCCCTCGTGGCTGTGCGCGTTCATGCGATCCATTGTCCCAGATGCGACACGATGTCGCATCTCAGCGGGCCTCGCAGGTTCCCTCGCGGCAGAGCTCGTCGGACCGGCAGTCGCGCGTGTCCCGGCACCGGGGCGCGCATCGACCCCCGATGCACCGGTCCTCCGCGCTGCATAGCGAGCTCGAGACGCACTCGACGCCGCGGGAGTTGATGCAGTACGCGAGTCCCCCGTCGGGGCGCTGACACTCGCTGTCGTCGGCGCAGGCCACGCCGCGCGGGTCCGGAGCGCAGCCCGCCGCCGCAGAACCGGCCGTGGCGGCGAGCGCGGCGAGCAGGGCGAGCGGGGCGGCGTCCGTCCTTTTCTTCATGCATCGGCGGGCAGCAACTCCCGAGCCACCTGGGCACGGATGCTGCTCCGGCGTGGGCACGGGCAATGCTGCTCTCGGGCGCGAGGGCCCCGGCGCGCGACGGCCGCCCGGAGGGGCTTCCGCGCTCCGTCAAGGTGTGCTGGCGACGATTGCTGGCGGGCTGCGGGGCGCACCGACGCTCGCGTGCACGCTCGCTCTGGAAGGCGACGGTGATTCCGGAACTCCTCATCAAGCGATGTTTCCCGGTGATCCTCGGCGGGATGATCATGATCGCCGCGTACCAGCAGGCCTCCGGGATCTCGTACCTGGTGGAAGAAGCGTGGCTTTCCGGGCTGCCGCCGGCGCGACCGCAACCGCTGTCGCAGCCGCGGCCCCTCCTGGACGACGGCGATCACACGACCAGCGCGGCAGCCATCGTGGCGCGGAACCCGTTCGACTCGGTGACAGGGCCCCTCACGCCGAAGCCTGCCAGCCAGGAGGAGGACGACGACGAGGTGTCCGCCGTGGGCGGCGATCCTCTGCTGGATCCGATCTGCGAGGGCGCGCGCGTCCTCTTGATCGCCGCCTCGGAGGATCCCTCCTGGTCCTTCGCCACGATCGCGGCCGGGCGAGGGGAGCCGCTCCTGCGCCGGGAGGGCGACGCGGTCGAGGGCCGCTCGGTCGTCGCGATCGGCTGGGACCGCGTCTGGCTCGCCGAGCCGGGGGCGCGGTGTCAGCTCCGCATCGGCGACAACCGGGGCGCGCCGCGCGCGGCGCCCGCGCCGCCGCCCGCGGCGCCGCGGCCGAAGCCCGGCGCGCTCCCGCCGGAGATCGCGGCGAAGATCCGGAAGGTGAGCGACCGCGAGTTCGTGGTCGATCGGACGGCGATCGAGCTGGTCCTGGAGAAGCAGGGGGAGCTCATGCGCTCCGCGCGGATCGTACCTGCGCGGGAGGGGGAGCGCGTGGTCGGCGTCCGCCTCGCCCGCGTCGCGCCCAACTCGCTGCTGACCGCGGTCGGCCTGCGCAGGGGGGACACGATCCGCTCGATCAACGGCTTCGACATGACCGACCCGCAGAGCGCGCTTCAAGCCTACGCCCGGCTGCGCTCGGCGAACAACCTCGCGATTTCCCTCCAGCGGGGGGGAAAGGACATGACGATCGATCTCCGGATCCAGTGAGGCGCGGCTCAGGCACCGCGCGGCGTGCCATCGATGAACAGGAGATCTCCGTGAAGACAGAGGACGCGGCAAAACGGTGGCTGGAGGCGCTCGGCCCGGCGGGCGAGCGCGCGTCCTTCAGGCTGCTCGCGCCGATTATCGAGAGCCCGCGCCCGGTCGTGGTCACCATGACGCTGGGGCTGATCCCGCTGGCCGGCGCGGTGACGAACGCGATCACGGCGTTCGTTACGACCGAGTACCTCGGGCACTATGTGGACAGGGCCCTCGACAACCCGGACAAGCCGCCTCCTGCCCTGTCGATCCAGGATATCCTGGACTCCATCACGTCCCTCTTCACCACGCGAGCGCGGTAGGCAAGCGCCCTGGGTGGCCTCCTCACCCTGAAGAACGACGTCGGCGTCCTGTCCGAGGAGTACCATCCGCGTGATAAGAGGCTCCTCGGGGGCTTCCCGCAGGCGCTCTCGCGCGTCGCGCTGGTGAACGCGGCGCGTCGGCGATCGGCCTGGCGCTGGCGGTGGCCGGCCACGCGCGCGGCTGGCCCTGCGCGCGCGGCGGCTCGCAGGCGATCACGGCAGCGCTCTCCGCCTATTTTCGCTCGTTCGGCGGAGAGATCGAGGTGGGGCGGCGCGTCGTGTCCGTCGACGAGCTGCCGGCGGCGAAGGCGATCTTGTTCGATCTGACGCCTCGCCAGATCGTGAGGATCGCCGGGGACCGGCTCCCCGCGCGTTATGTCCGCCGCCTGGAGCGTTATCGCTACGGTCCCGGGGTCTTCAAGGTCGACTGGGCGCTCGCACGGTCGCGAGCGTCGAGCCGAGCGCGATGGTGATGACCAGGTCGAAGGCGTTCATCTTCGAGAGCACGCGTTTCCCGGAGACCCGGAGGAGCACGACCAGCGCCACGTAGGCGAGGCCGCCGACCAGCACGATCCGACCCAGGCTGTTCCAGTTGCTGAAGAACACGCGACATGCTCCGTGATCCATGGGGCGGCAGCCTGCAGCGCAGCTCCACCGCGACGCTTATCGGAGGGAGAGAACCCGGCGCGGCCGGACCCGTCCTGAGCGGACCGGGCGTGGCCGCGTGACGTCAACCACATCCATAGACCCGACGGTCGGACCGTGAAAGTCCAGGGATGGCCGAGAGAGCCGATGTGGCTGGATTGCAAGGTCACACCGCGGCTCTGCAGCTGCCGCCCCTCCTGCGCTGGCAGCAACGATACCCTTGATCGGCGGGAGGTGCCCTGCGGCTTCGGTCGGACGGCGGGCGGCCGGACGCGCGCCGGACCGCTGCAGCCTGGTTCGATGTCGCCGCCCGGCACGCGAGCTTCCGCGCCGCGACGGAGCGCGCGCTCCGCGACGCAGCGTCCGGCATGCAGGCGCTCGCGGCCGGTCCGTACCGTGGATCGAGCCGCGTGTCCGCTGCCGTGCGGGAGTTTCGGGCGGAGGCGGCGCGCCTTCACCCCGCGGACCGCGTACCCGTGTCCGACCAGCAGATCCTGATCGCGCTGCGCGCTGCCGAGCGGGCGCTCGTCGCGTTGTACACTGCGCTCGCCCGTGAAGAATGAGCCTCTCCCGGGCGCAGCAGAGCGGCGGAATGTCCGCTTTCCCCTTTTCACAACAATCACCGGAGCGGCGCCCGGTCCGACCAGCCCCTAGAGCGACAAACGGGTTGAAACCCCGAGAGAAAGCGGGAATTTCACAGGGAGGCGGGGAGGCGGGGAGCGAGAGACGGCAAGAAGGAGAGATTCATTTTTTTTTCTTCCTCCCCGCCTCCCCGCCTCCCTGTGAAAAATTCTCCAGATTTCAACGTGATCGGTTCTAGGGCGTGTCGCGGCAGAGATCGCTGGAGCGACAGGCGACGACCCGCCCGAGGGTATCGAACGGATTGCCGCACTCCTCGTTGCGGATCCCCTCCAGACACTCGTTCAGCTCCTCGGCGTCAATGCCGCCCGGGCACTCGGTGAAGTTGAGATCGTCGCGCCACTCGGATCGGATCTCGTTCGAGCACGCATCCTTGCTCGAGTACTCCCGGTCTTGTCCGATGTTGTTGCACCGCGCCTCGCGTTCGCACCTCGCTGCCACGATGCTATCCACAGCGCTGCCGACCGGCACCGGCGCTTCGCGCCGGGCGCCGTCCGGGGCTCGCGCCCCCTGAGAACCGTCCTCTCCGCCACACGCCACAAACAGGCTCATCCCCGAAGCCAGGATCAGGCCCACCACCGGTCTCCCAACGATCATCTGCATGGTTCCCCCTCTCTCGCTCTCTCTTTCTCGTCACATGTCACATCAGCGATGGAGCGCAGCGGCCGGTGCGGCTCAGCGCTCCTCGACCACGACATCGATGTTGTCCTCGACCCGGAGCACGTCGACCTCGACGCTGTCGCCTCCAGCCCTGCGGAGGTCCAGGTCGACGCGGCCGTCTGCCACGGTGAGCCCGCGCACCTCATGAGCTCGCATCGCGCTCCGTTGCGTACGCTTGACGCGCCTTACGTACCTTGCGATTGCCGTGCCGCGAGAGCGCGGCTAGGGAGTGGCTCGGCAGAGATCACTGGAGCGGCAGGCGACGATCCGGCCGAGGGTATCGAACGGATTGTTGCAGTCGTCGTTGCGGATCTCCTGCAAGCACTCGTTCAGCTCCTTGGAATCGATGCCGCCCGGGCACTCGACGAAGTTGAGCTCGTCGCGCCACTCGGCTCGGATCCTGGTGGCGCAGGCTTCCTTGCTCGCATACTCGCGGCCTTGGCCGACGTTGTTGCACCGCGCCTCGCGGTCGCACCGCGCCGCGACGATGCTATCGACCGCGCTGGCGACCGCCGTCCGCGCCTGGACCTGGGAGCCCTCCGGGGGGCGCGTCGTCCCGAGCGCCCTTTCTTCTCGATCACATCCCGTCGCGAGCAGGGTCGCCGCCGCCGCGAGGACCAGGCCTACTACCGATGTCCCATGGTTCGTTCGCATCATCTCTTCCTCCCCAACCAGCCCGATCGCGCAGATCGGGCGCTGTCCAGCGCGCGGCGAACGCGCGATGGTGGTGCCTCTCGGCCGGCGTACATCCACCTCGATGGCGACATCCCGGATTGGACGGCGTTATCGGGCCGCGCCATCGCGATCCAGGCGGGCGCCAGCAGGGCACGCCGGCCGTGGCGAGCGCGTCACTTGCTACCGCGCCGCGGGCGGCTGGACGCCGAGCCGCTGCACGAGTTGCCCCATCGCCCTGGCCGCCTCTTCTTCTGTGAGCTGTCCGTCGTTGTTGGTATCGGCCATGGTGAATGCCACCTTGGCCGGCCCCTGGAGCGCTGCCTGGAACTCCTGCGACGTCAGGCGCCCGTTCCGGTCGCCGTCGGCTGCCTCGAACGCCGACCGGCCCAGCGCCCGCGCGCCCTCCCACGCCACGCCGTTGGCCTCGGCGCGCGAGAGGATTCCGTCGCGGTCCTGATCGGCCGCGCGGTACAGATCCTCGACCGCGCCGCGGGCCGCGTCGCGCGCCTCGGCGATGGCGAGCGGCTTACCGTAGTCGACGTCGAACAGCCGGGCCAGCGTCGCGAAGGGGCTCTTGCCGGTCGTCTTGCGCGCCTCCTGGAAGAGCGCGGCGGCCGCGGGGTTCTGGTCCATGAACTCCGCTCGCACCTTCCGGCCCTCCTCGGGCGTCACCACCCCGTCGCCGTTCTCGTCGGCGCGAAAGAAGAAGCCGCCGACCACGACGTTCGTCAGGCCGAGCGCTTCGTCCTTCGAGAGCGCCCGGTCCTCGTTCGAGTCCGCCAGCGCGATGAGGCGGGTCATGGTGGCCTCGATCTCGGCCTCGGGGCGGCAAGACAGCACGCCGCCAACCTCGACGTCGGCCGGAGGAGCCTGCCGCGCTGCGCTCTCCCGAGGCTCCTGCGCGCCGCGCTGCTGCTGTTGCGCCGGAGGTTCCTTCTGCACGTTCTCCCCGAGGGCCTCTCCGCGCGGCTCATCGGTTCGACAGCCGGCGACGGCCACGATCAGAAGCGTCCCCGACCAGAGCATCCGCGTGCTGGTTCTTCGCAACATGCCCCGACATCTTGCGATTGGCGTGCCTCTGCCGACGCCGAGCTCGGCCATCGCACGCCAGGGACACCGCGGAGCGCTTCGCCGGCAGGGATCGGCCGGGGCGAGACGCCGGGCCGGCAGCGCCGCCACAGGCTCGACGTGCGCTGCCGCAGACGCCTCGGTGCCCGCAAGGGAACGCCGCGCCCGTCCAGCGACGGGCAAGCCTGCAAGCGACGGTGCTCCCGGAGCGGCGCCGGGCACGGCCGAGCGCCGTCACCGTCATGCGCACTCGTGAGCTGGACTCGAGAGCCCCGGCGCACGCCCGCCGCACGCCAGGCTGGCACGAGCGCGCCCTCGGTGGCTTGACGTGCGACCCCGCCGGCGGAATAGGCGTGTGCAGAGGCGCAGCGGCGCGCCCGCGGAGCCGATATGGTGGAGCGGAAACCGGCTTCGGACGCCGACAGGCTCGGGCAGGCGCGATCGAGCGCTATCGCCGCGGTCGCGATCGTGGCGGTGAGCGGGCTGCTCCTCTGGGTGCTCGGGGCCGTGTTCGACGTGGTCTTCCTCGTCTTCGCGGCGCTCCTCCTGGCCATCGTTCTGCGCGGCATCGGGGACTGGCTGAGCCGCCATTCCCCTCTCTCGAGCGGCTGGGCGCTGGCCGTCACCGTCGCCGCGCTCGCCGCCGCCGTCACGGCGGGCGCCTGGCTCATCGCGCCGTCGCTCGCGGCGCAGGTGGACGAGCTCGCGCAGCGCTTGCCCCAGGCGGCGCGCCGCGCGGCCGAGCACGCCGGGCGGTACGCCTGGGGCCGTGAGCTCGCCGAGCGCCTCTCGGACGTGCAGGTTCTCCCGCACGCGCGGCAGGCCCTCCTCGGCGCAACACGCCTGCTCTCGACCACGCTCGGCGCCCTTGCGGGCGCGGTGGTCGTCCTGTTCCTGGGCCTCTTCCTCGCGGCCGAGCCCGCGGCCTACCGCAAGGGCCTGCTCCGCCTCGTCCCCGTCGCGCGGCGGGCCCAGGCGTCGACGGTGCTCGATGACATGGGGCACCTCCTCCGCCGATGGCTGCTCGGGAGGCTGCTCTCCATGGCCGTCGTGGGCGTCATGACCTGGATCGGCCTCGCGCTCCTCGGCATCCACCTGGCGCTGACGCTCGCGATCCTGGCGGCGGTGCTGACGTTCGTTCCTTACGTCGGACCGGCGCTCTCGGCCGTCCCCGCCGCGCTGCTCGGCCTGCTGCAAGGCCCGGCCATGGCAGGCTACGTGATCGCGCTCTACCTGGGCATCCAGGTCGTCGAGAGCTACCTGATCACGCCGCTCATCCAGCGGAGCACGGTGTCGCTGCCGCCGGGGCTCATCCTGGTGACGCAGGTGCTGATGGGCACGCTGACCGGCGGTCTCGGCGTCGTCCTCGCCACGCCGATCCTGGTCGTCATTGTCGTGCTCGCGAAGCGGGTCTACGTCGAGGGCGTGCTGGGCGACACCACGGTGAACCAGGGGGAGGATGCGCCGGTCCCGGCGCCGGAACCAGAACCTGGGGCTGGTCCTCGGGCGGTTGACCCAGGGGGCGATGTTCATCCTCGGCGCCCTCGTCGGCTGCGTCATCGTCTTCCCGAACTTCACGCCGGCCTCGCTCCTCCAGTTCCTCGGCATCGGATCGGTCGCGATCGGCTTCGCGTTCCGCGACGTGCTCCAGAACTACCTCGCGGGCATCCTCCTCCTCTTGACCGAGCCGTTCCGCATCGGCGACCAGATCCGCTTCGGCAGCTACGAGGGCACGGTCGAGGAGATCCAGACCCGCGCGACGCTCCTCAAGACGTACGACGGCCGGCGCGTCGTGATCCCGAACTCGGAGCTGTTCACGAACTCGGTGGTGGTCAACACGGCCTTCGAGGTGCGCAGGCTCGAATACGACGTGGGCATCGGCTACGGCGACGACGTCGAGCGCGCCAGGGCGCTCATCCTGGAGGCGCTCCGGAGCGTGGAGGGCGTGCACCGACGGGGGCGCGCCTTGACCTCGTCACCGCGTCTTCCGGTCGGCGTTGGCTCACCCGTCCTCCTTTCCTTTCACCTCCTCGTCACGCTCGGGCTCGCTGCGCAGGCGCTGCACGGAAGGCCCGTACTCGTCGACCCGCGTTCCGGGCGCCCGCACGCCGCTGCGGTACGCCGCTCGCGCGAGGATGTGCGCGCCGAGGGGCGCGGTCACGGCCACGAAGAGCAGCGCCAGCGCCGCCTTGGTCACGCTCGAGAGCTCCCTGAAGTGCAGCGCGAGCGCGGCGAGCAGGAACGCGAGCCCCAGCGTCGCGGCCTTGGTCGGCGCGTGGATGCGCGCATAGAAGTCCGGCAGGCGCAGGACGCCGAGCGACGCCACGAACATGAAGAACGTCCCCGCCACGGCGGCGGCGATCTCGAGCGCGCTAGCGAGCAAGGGAGCCCTCCAGGTAGGCGGCCAGCGAGATGGTGCCGATGAACCCGAACAGCGCGGTCACCAGCACCATGTCGATGAACGCGTCCGTGGCGAGCAGCATCGACGCCACGAGCGCCACGCCGACGACATTCATCAACAGGCAATCGAACGCGAGCAATCGATCGAAGTTCGTCGGCCCGCGCGCGACGCGGATCGTGCAGAGCCCGATGCCGACGCCGAGCACGAAGAGCGAGGCGAAGAGGACGGCGGACCGCGGATCGACGCCTCCCATGTCATTCCTCCAGCGATTGCGGTAGCCCGCGGCCTGCGGCGCGCTGGATCAGACGGACGAACCGGCGCAGCCGGCCGCGCAGCTCCGCGGGATCGCGCGCGTAGAGCGAGTGGACGTAGAGCGCCTGCTCCTCCAGGCCCACGTCGACCGTCAGCGTGCCCGGGGTCAGGGAGATGAGGCTGGCGAGGAGGATCGTCTGCACGGGGCTCAGGGCGCGCACATCGAGGCGGACGAACGCCGGATGGAACACGGGCCGCGGGCGGAGGATGTCGCGCGCGAGCGTGAGATTCGAGAGGACGAGCTCCTTGACGAAGCTCCAGGCCAGGGCGAGCACGCCCGCCGCAGCGCGCGCGTAGAAGCTCCTGCCGAGCGCTCGCTCGGTGAGCGCAATCGCGCCGAAGCCGACGAGGAAGCCCACGACCAGGCGCCCCAGGGAGAACTCGACCTGGAGCAGGACCCAGACGATCGCGAGGAGCAGGTTCAACGCGAGGTGGTTCATCGGCTCATCGTCGCTCCCTGAGGACCGCGTCCACGTACGGCGTCACCTCCAGGAGCGCGGTCGCGGTCTGCTCGAGGTGCGCGAAGAGCGGCGCCGCCGCGAGGCCCAGGATCACGGTCAGCGCGCCGAGGCCGAGCGTCGCGCCCAGCATGCCCCGGTCGCGGCCGGTGCGAGGCATGTGCAGGCAGGTGGGCGCTCCCCAGAAGACGGCCGTCCATATCTTGAGCATCGACGCGAGCGTGAGGAGACCGACGACGAGCGATACCGTGGTGGCGACGACGGCTCCGGCCCGGAAGCCAGCGACGACGAGGAGCAGCTTGCCCCAGAACCCGCTGAGCGGGGGCAGTCCGGCCAGCGACAGGGCAGGGACGAGGAAGCCCGCGGCCACCCACGGGTGGGTGCGCGCGAGCCCGCGGGCGCGGCCGAGCGCCCCAGGCCCTCCGATGCTCTCCACGACGCCTCCTGCGAAGACGAGCGCTGTCTTCGCGACCATGTTGTGGAGCGTGTGGAACAGCCCCGCTGCCACCGCGACGGGGCTGAACAGCGCTAGCCCGAAGATCATGTAGCCGACCTGGCTCACGATGTGGAACGACAGGATGCCGCGCACCGTGCTTCGCCCGAGCGCCCCCACGACCCCGATGACCATCGTGATGGCGGCGATGACCAGGAGCGCTGGGCGGAGCGCGCCGGGCGCGGCGTCGCCCAGGAGCGGGACGGCGCGGAACAGCGTGTAGACGCCCACCTTGGTGAGGAGCCCGGCGAAGAGGCCGTTCACCACGGCCGACGCCTCCGGGTACGCGTCGGGCAGCCAGAAGAACACCGGCGCCAGGGCCGCCTTGACCATGAAGACGACGAGCACCAGCGCCCCCGCGCTCCAGAAGGCGGAGGGCAGGCCCCCCTCGCGGACGCGCACCGCGAGCTCGGCCATGTTCACGGTGCCGGCCGTGCCGTAGACCGCGCCGACGCCGCCGAGGAGCGCCGCGCTGGCGACGAGGTTGATCACCACATACGCGAGCGCATGCCGCTGCGCTTCCGCCCGGGTGCCCAGCGCGAGCAGCGCGAAGGACGAGAGGAGCATGAGCTCGAAGAACACGAAGAGATTGAAGAGATCGCCGGTCACGAGGGAGCCGTCGACCCCCGCCATCATGAGCTGCTGGAGCGGATAGAAATACCGCCGCTCGCGCGCGCCGCGCAGCGATCCGGGCGCGTAGGCGAGCGCGGCCAGGGCGACGATCGACGCGAACAGCAGCATGAGGGCGGAGAGCGCGTCCGCCACCCACACGATGCCGACGCGCGGGCTCCAGCTCCCGATGGCGAGCACGAGGATCGCGCCGCGGGCCGTCCGGGCGGTGATCGAGAGAGCGGTCGTGAAGAGGAGGGCGCCGCTGGCGAGCGACAGCCACCGCTCCAGCCGAGGCCGCCCGGAGAACAGCGCCAGGAGCACCGCGGTGAACAGGGGCAGCAGCACCGGGACCGCCACGATCGCGGCGTTCATGCGTCGTCCCTCCCGGACGGCTCATCGCCCCCCTTCCTCCGGTGGATGTCGACGGCCATCGCGAGCAGGAAGGCGGCCATCCCGAAGCCGATCACGATCGCCGTGAGGATGAACGCCTGCGCGAGCGGATCGGCCGTGGGGCGGGCGAGGGCGGCGGCCGGCTCGTCCTCCGGGATCAGCGGCGGCGCCGCGCCCGCGGGCATCCCCGAGGCGGTCAGCACGAAGAGGTTCACGCCGTTGGACAGCAGGAAGAAGCCGATCGCCACGAGCTGCACGTCGCGGGACAGCATGAGATACAGACCCGCAGCGAGGAGCACCCCGGCGGCGATCGCGGCGGCTCCGATCACGGCGGCGCCTCCGCGGCGAAGGCGTCGAGCACCTGGATCGCAGCGCCTACCACCGTGAGATAGACCCCGACGTCGAAGAGCAGCGTCGTCGAGAGGCGGAGCGCGGGCGCCTCGGCGGCGCCGATCGGCACGTGGTAATGGGTCAAGAAGCTCTGGCCGCGCGCGACGGCTGGCAGCCCCGACGCCGCGGCGACGAGCAGGCCGATCCAGGGCATCCGGCAAGCGAGCGGGGGGAGCGCGGCCCGCACGGTGCCCGCGCCGAAGGCCAGGGCCGCCAGGACGAAGGCGATGGTCGTGACGAGCCCGGCGATGAAGCCGCCTCCCGGCGCGTCGTGCCCGCGGAGCAGCAGGAAGAGGGCGAAGACGACGATCAACGGGAGCACCCCGGTGGCGACGTAGCTCAGGAAGGGCGATCGCATGATCCGGACCCCCCTGGCCTGGACGCCGGCGCCGGCTCGCGCCGCGGGCGCAGCGCCGCCACGCCGAGCGCGGCGACGGCGAGCACCGTGATCTCGCCGAGCGTATCGGCGCCCCGGAAATCCACGAGGATGACGTTGACGACGTTCCTTCCGTGGGCCTCGGGGAGCGACAGCGCGCGCTGATCCGCTCCGGCAGGGGCGCTCGGAGGATGGACACCGGTGTCCCAGGCGAGGCTCGCCGCGAGGGCCGCCACGGTGCCGGCCACGGCGGCGTGGGCGATGCGCACCCGTCGAGGCCGCGCGTCGGGAGCGAGCCTGGGGAGCCTGCGAAAGACGAGCAGGAGCAGGATGAGAGAGACGGTCTCGACCAGGATCTGCGTGAGCACGAGGTCGGGCGCGCGGAAGAGGATGTAGAAGACCGCGACGCCGTACCCCGCGACCGCCATGGTCACGATCCTGGCGACGCGGCTCGTCCCGAAGGGCGTCAGCGCGGCGCCGGCGACGATCATGAACGCCGGGAGGCAGGCGACCCCGAGATCGGGGCCCCACGTCCCCGTGGCGCCGCGCCCATCCCCCAGCGCGGCGGCGGCGCACGACGCCGCGGCGGCGAAGAGGAGCATCACCGCCAGGTGACGTGGCAGTCCCCCGGCCTGTACGGCTCGACCGGCCCAGCCCGAGAGGCGGAGGACGACCCCGGAGATGCGGTCGGAGAGGATCTGCGTCTCCGGCTCGCTGGGGGGCTCCGCGTGCCGCCTCCAGAGCAGATAACCGCCTGCCCCCAGCGCGATCGTGATCAAGCTGAGGGCGAAGAGGGCGTCCGCGTGGTGCCACACGGCCAGCCACCCCAGCCGCTCGGCTCCGGGCTCGAGCAGAGAACCCAGCCGCCCGGGAGCCACGCCGCCGATCACCTGCGGGGCGAGCAGGAGGAGGGGGACGACCAGCAGCCATGGCGAGAGCTGGTGTCTCGGATGGCCGCGATCTTCGGGCGGAATGTCGGGGCCCCAGAACGAGCCGACGAAGAGCTTGAGCGCATAGGCGACCGCGAGGGCCCCGCCCACGACGGCCGCCACGACCGCGACCACGCCGGCCGGGGAGCGATCGGTGAGCAGCGCCTCGAAGAGGACCTCCTTGCTGATGAAGCCGAACACGAAGGGAAAGCCCGCCATGGCAGCGGCGCCGAACCCGATCGAGACCCCGGCGACCGGCTCGCGCCGGAACCAGTGCTCCCGCTTCAGCACCGAAAGATCGCGTGTCCCCGTCACCTTCTCCATCCAGCCGACGAGCAAGAACAGAGAGGACTTGTACAGCGCGTGGTTCGCGATATTCAGCAGCTCACCGCGCGTCCCCGCCCTCGCATAGAGGCCGTAGAGCGCGGTCAGCACGCCGAGGTACGCCACCGTGCTGTATGCGAGGAGCTTCTTCAGGTCCCAGGCCCGGACGGCGTCCCATCCGGCCACGACGAAGGTGGTGAGCCCCACGGTGACGAGGACGGGTTGCCAGACGGGGGACGCATGAAATACCGGGAACAGGCGGCCTATCAAGAAGATGCCGCCCTTCACCATCGTGGCGGAGTGAAGATACGCGCTGACGGGCGCGGGCGCGGCCATGGCGCCCGGGAGCCAGAAATGGAACGGGAACTGCGCCGATTTGCTGAATGCCCCCACGAGCAGGAGGAGGAGCGCGGGGACATGGGCCGGGTGCGCCACGATCTCGCCCGCGCGCGGGGCGAGATCGGACAGGTTGTAAGTGCCGGCCAGCTGCCCGAGCAACACCACGCCGGCGAGCATCGCGAGGCCCCCTGCGCCCGTGACCAGGAACGCGCGGACCGCGCCGCTCCGCGCCTCCGGATCGGTGAAGTCCATCCCGATGAGCAGAGCGGACGCGATGGTGGTCAGCTCCCAGAAGACGTAGAGGAGCACGAGCGAGTCCGAGAGGACGACCCCGATCATGGCCCCCATGAACGCGAGGAGCGTCGCCCAGTAGGCGGGTTTGCCCTTCGGTCCGAGGTATGCGCGGCTGTACTGGACGACGCCGAGGCCCACGCCGGCGACGAGCAGCACGAAGAAGGCGCCGAGGCGGTCCAGGCGCAAATTCGCCGTCATCCCGACGGAGGGGAGCCACGCGATCGGGATCGTCGTCGATGCACCCGCGGACACCTCGGGCCAGCGCGGAAGCATGAGGAAGAGCACGAGCACAGGGGGGAGGAGCGCGACGCGTCCAGCCCACCGCGGCGAGAGAAACAGCACGAGCGCCGCGCCCAGGAAGGGAATAGCGATGGTCCATGCGAGGGTCGGTAGCATGCGAGAACCCCTGTTGCCGAACGGGGTAGGCCCCCCCTGGCATGCGGCTACGCTCTGCCCTGCGTGCCGCGATGGGCTCTCCGATCTCCGCGCGCGCTCCGCGCAGACCATCGCGCCCGTGGGCGCCGGCGCCGCATGCGGTGCGCCGCGGGCTCGCTGCGCGAGCTCGAGGCTTCTGCCGGCGCATAGGTCGCGGGCACGCACACGGCGCTGCACGGCAGGCTCGGCTGGAGGATGGCGCGCCAGACGGGCGCGCGCCACGGGCGACCTTGCGACGGATCGCGAGCGAGGATCAGGAGATCGACCTGCTCTCGCCAGGCCAGGCGGAGCAGCTCGGCGGCTGGATGACGGGTGACAATCTCGATCTGTGAGGTCGGCCCGTCGAGCGAGCGCGGTTCAACCGTGCTGCGAGCCCCGGCCAGGGGCCTGTCGCGGTAGGGATGCACGACGCCTCGGGTCGCCGCGGCCGACACGACCCGCGTCCAGAAGCTCACGGGGCCGAGCTCCCGGTGAAAGGTCGCGACGAGCGCTTCGAGCGGCCCCGCGCCGTCGAGCTCGGTGAGCCAGCCCAGAGCGGCTCGAGAAGCGTCAGAGGGATCGAGCGCTACCAGGACGCGCAACCCCCGCTCGCCTTGCAGCCAATCGACCAGGCGATCGGAGCCCTCGGTGACCAGCACCGGGACGGGCGAGCTCCGGAGTATTCTCTCGACGCTGTCCCCGAACAGCCTCTCGAGCCGTTTCCCGGGGCGGCGCGAGATCACCATCAGGCGGGCTCGGCAGGCGCTCGCGATCTCGGCGAGCCAGACGTGCCGGAGCCCGGCGACGAGCCGCGCCTCGACCCGCGCTCCAAGCTGCCGCAGCGCTGCAGTCTGCCGATCGAGCATGTCGCGCTCTGGATCGAGCAGCGCGTTCTCTTCGTGGCCGATCAGGAATTCGGAGCCGAGCTCGTCGACGACGTGGACGAGATGCAACTCCTCGCCGAGCCGCTGGGCGAGGGACGCAGCGGCCCGCCCAGCTTGCTGTGCGGCTGGAGAGAAGTCGGTGTCGCAGACGATTGGCATGGACTGCCGTGGAGCAGCGAAAGGTGTGCCTGCCTGTGCGGCGTGCGACGATTGCGCGCTCGCCCGCTGGTCAATCGACCGAGCAGCCACCCCGAGCGCTCGGCGACATCGCGCCCGTTTCGCCCTCCGCGAGGGGTAGCTCGAGGCGGAACACCGATCCCTGGCCGGGCGCGCTGCTCACGCCGAGTGACCCGCCGTGCGCCTCGGCGATCCGCCGCGCCAGCCACAGCCCGAGCCCCACGCCGTGCACCAGCTCGCGGCACGCGCCGACGCGGCGGAACGGCTCGAAGATCCGCTCGACGTCCTCCGGCTCGATGCCGATGCCCTGATCGGCGACCGTGACGAAGGCACGATCGCCGTCCTCTCCCACGGAGACGGTGATCTCTCCTCGCTGAGGAGAATACTTGATGGCATTGCTGATGAGGTTGTTGAGCACCTGCGCGATGCGCGACGGATCACAGCGGGCGACCACCGGTCCCGCGGCGCTCGAGACGATGATCTCATGAGCCGATGACAGAGGTTGGAAGAGCTCCGCCGCCTCGCGCGCGAGCTCGCGCAGATCGCAGGCCTCCAGCTTCAACTCGATCCGGCCGGCGTGGATCCGGGTGGCGTCCAGGAGGTCGCCGACGAGCCGATCCATCCGCGCGACCTGCCGTGCGACGAGATCGTTCGCCCGCCGGGCATGCTCCGCGGTCGGCGCCGGGCCGGTCGGGTCGAACCTGCCGACCTTCATCTGGAGCGCCGTCAGCGGGTTGCGGAGGTCGTGGGCGACGCCGGCGATGAAGGTGAGCTGATTCTCCTCCTGGCAGACCAGCGTGTCCGCCATGCGGTTGAACACGCCCGCGATCGAGCGCAGCTCCGCGGGCCCCGTGGCCCGGGCGCGCGCGGTCTTGTCCCCGCGCGCGAAGCGCTCGATGGCCCGCTCGAGCTCCGACAGCGGGGAATGGATGAAGCGCTCCAGGGCGACGAGCGACGCCACGATCGCGATCGCGGCGAACAGGGAGACCCCGATACTCAGCACGTTCGCCGTCGTGTCCCAGGCGACGGCCTGGCGCATCGCGGCCTGGGCCTGCCGGCGATTCTGGTCGACGAAGTCCTCGAGGCTCGTCATCGCGGCGTCGAGCAGGGGCCCGGCGGTCCGGATGGCTTCGCCCGGCGTCACGCCGCGCTCGAGGAGGGCTCCCTGGGAGGCGAAGTAGTCGTGCATGCGCTGCTCCACCTCGTGCAGCAGCAGCTCCTCCTCCCGGCCGCCGACGTATTTGCGGACCTCGACGAGGCGCCGCTCCGCGCCGGCGACGATCGCCCCCAGCGCAGGGCGGGCGTCCTTGGCGGACGCGGGCGCGCGCTCCGCCGACGCCAGCGCGAGGTTGCTGAGGCGGTTGTACTGCGTCATCTGCTGCTGCAGATCCATCGCCAGTCGTACGCTCTCCACGCTGTCGTCAATGAGGAGCGCCGTCCGGTGCACGAACGTGGTGAGCAGGCCCATTCCCGCTGCTGAGAGCAACAGGAGCACGGCCATGAGCGCGATCATGCTCCGAACGATGGATCGGAGGCTCGCCCCGCCCGCCTCCGCGCCCGACCTCGGCTGTCCATCGTCGGGCGGGCGCTGATGATTCGCGGGCATGGGAGGCATTATGACAGCGGCCCCGTATCGCGTCGGCGGCTTCGAACGCCGGCCGGCCCGTGTCGCCGTCTTCCGCCGGATAGTCACCTACGGCGCGGCGCGCCCGTCCTCCACACCAACACGAAGCTGCGGCGACGGCAGACACGTGCGGCGAGCGCAGCTCGTCCGCTCAGCCGTCGCGGTCCAGCCTGCGATCCAGGATCTCCGCCAGCGCAAACGCCTGTCGCAAGCTGCCCCGATGGCGCAGCGCGCTTCGCAGCTTCGCGCGCCGCGACACGCGCGCCCCGGCGCCCGCGTCGGAGACGCCCGTCGGCGGCGGCGCCCCGTTCTGCGCCGCAGGCGGCGGCGCGGCGCGCGCTGGCCGGCCGGTCGCTGTCTCGTCGTACGGTGCACGCAGCACCCCGCCACGCGGCGCGCGCGGGAGCGCCCCGCCTTCCTGAGGCCGCTCTCGCGTCCTGCCGAGCGCCGCGCCGAGCCACGAGATCAGCGCGAAGAGCAGGAAGAGCGCGAGCAGCAGCAGGTCTGCCAGCGTCACGGGTGCCCTCTCCGCTCGCGGAGCACCTCCGTGGTCCCGTCGGCGCCGGTCATGTCCGAGGCGATGGCGCCGCGCATGTCGGTGTCCGCCTGGACGTTCTTCAGCCGATGATAATCCATGATGCCGAGGTTCCCCCGGCGGAACGCGTCGGCCATGGCGCGCGGCACCTCGGCCTCGGCCTCGACGACCCGCGCCCGCATCTCCTGCTCCAGCGCGACCGCCATCGCGCGCCGCTCCTCCGCCTTGGCCTGGGCGATCTGCTTGTCCGCGTTGGCCTGGTCGATCTGCAGCTTGGCGCCGATGTTCGCCCCCACGTCGACGTCCGCGATGTCGATGGAGAGGATCTCGTACGCCGTGCCCGCGTCGAGCCCCCGCGAGAGGATGTTCTTCGAGATGTGATCGGGGTTCTCGAGCACTTCCTTGTGCGTGGCCGCCGAGCCGATGGTGCTCACCATGCCTTCCCCGACGCGGGCGATGATGGTCTGTTCGCCCGCCCCGCCCACGAGCCGATCGATGTTGGTCCGGACAGTCACGCGGGAGATCGCGATGAGCTGGATCCCGTCCTTCGCGACCGCCGCGATGCGGGCGGTCTCGATGACCTTCGGGATCACGGACATCTTCACCGCCTCGAGCACGTCACGGCCGGCCAGGTCGATGGCCGCGGCGCGCTTGAACGGCATCGGGATGTTCGCCTTGTCCGCCGAGATGAGGGCGTTGACCACGCGCACCACGTTGCCGCCGGCGAGGAAGTGCGCCTCGAGGTCGTTGACGGAGATGTCGAGCCCTGCCTTGACGGCGCTGATGCGCGCGGTGACCACCGTGCCCGGCGGGACGCGCCGGAACCGCATCCCGACGAGCGTGAACAGCCCGACATACGCGCCCGAGGCCCAGGCCGCGATCCAGAGAGGTATCGGGATCATGTAGAGCCCGATGAACATCGCCGCGAGCAGCAGCAGGACGAGCCCGAACAGGCCCAGATCGAACCCCATCATCCCCTCATCCCTCCATCCCCTGCGCCGCTGGCCGGCGCACGACGACGCGGTTGCCCTCGACGCGGATCACCTCGACCGCCTCTCCGGCCGCGATGTACTCAGCCTCCGAGACCACGTCGATCCGCGCTCCCCCGATGCGGGCGATCCCGGCAGGCCGGAGCGGCGACGCGGCGACGCCGCGCTCGCCCACCAGCGGTCCTCCGGCCTGGGCTGGCGGGCCGCCGTCGACGCCCGCGCCGAGGCTCGTCGACAGGACCAGGCGCCGCCCGAAGGGGAGCCGCGGCAGGAAGCGCAGCGCGATGAGCATGCCGGTCAGCGCCAGCGCGATGGACAGCGTGACCTGGGCGACGGCCTCGAGGGCGCGCCCGAGCGTCACGCCCGCGCCGACCAGGCTCATGCTCAGGCCGGCGAGCAGCGCGACCGTGCCGAGGACGCCGGCGACGCCGAAGCCGGGGATCACGAACACCTCCAGGGCGAGGAGCAGCACGCCGGCCACGGCGAGCGCGATCTCCTCCCAGCCGACGAGGGCCAGCAGCCAATGCGCCCAGAAGAACAGCACCAGGCTGGCGGCGCCCACGAGGCCCGGGACGCCGAACCCCGGCGTGCGCAGCTCGATCAGCAGGCCCATCATCCCGAGGCTCAGGAGGAGCGAGCTCACGACAGGCGTCGTCAGGAACCTGAGCACGCGCTCTGCCCAGCTCGGCGACAGGTGGCGGATTTCGGCCCCCTCGAGGCCGAGCCGGGCGAGCACGGCATCCATGCCGTCCGCCTGGGCGTCCGCGACGCCGAGCGCCAGCGCCTCGGCGGTCGTGAGCGTGAGCAGCTTCCCCGGCCCCACGACCCCCTCGACGGCGACGTCCTCGTCCACCATCGCCTCGGCGAGCTCCGGCGGCCGGCCGCGGCGCTCGGCGGTCGAGCGGAACTCCTTCCTGACGTACGAGGTCGCCTTCTCCCCGGCGGGCTCCGCACCCTCCGGCCCCGCGTGCACCGGCGCCGCGGCGCCCAGGGTCGCGCCCTCCGCCATGACGATCTGCTCTGCCGCGAGCGCGATGAGCGCGCCCGCCGAGATCGCCCGTTGATCGACGAAGACGACGGTGCGGAGCGGGGTCGCGAGCAGCGCGTCGCGGATGGCGATGGCCGCGTCGACGCGGCCGCCGAGCGTGTTCGTGGGCAGGATCAGCGCGCTCGCTCCTGCCCTCTCGGCCGTGTCGATGGCCCGCTGGACGAAGGCGGACAGCCCCGCGTCGATCTCGCCCTGGATCGGCGCGACATGGACGATCGGCGCGGCCCCGGCACGCGCCATCGAGGCGACGAGCGCGGAGACGAGCGCGAGCACGTACGGAATCCAGCGCGGCAGCCGCGCGCGCAGGCGCCTTTTTGTCAGCGACACGCGTCACCCCCGGGTGGACACCTAGAGCGGTGATCGCCGTGGTCAAAGGCGTCGGCGTGCGCGGCGAGATCCCCAGCCTTTCGGGCATCTCCGCCGTGCGCCGCTTCTTGCGCCCCGCAGCGCTCGCGCCCATCCGTCGAGGGGGAGGCGATCTGGTGGGCAATCTCTCGCCTGGCCGATCATGACGCCTGCGCGCACTGGGTAGGCCGCGACGGGCGCCGCGACGTCGGAGGCCGATCGACGCGCGACGCCCTCCGGCGTGCCGGATCAGCTTGCGCGACGCCGCGCAATATGTTTTGAGTTCAAAGGATTCGTTCCGCCGCTCGCCCGCGGCGATCCCGGGGGGGCGTCGCGCCCTGTTCGTTTCCGACAGCTCTCGGCGCCGCGCCGGCGCGCGCCCGGCGGGATGAGGGAGGTGCCGCGCCTCGCGCCCGGCGGGCGGCGCCGGGCCGCCGCAGAGGAGGGGAGTTCCATGGCCCGACTGCTCATCGTCTCCAACCGTCTCCCGATCAGCGTGCGCGTCGACCGCGGCGCGCTCAGCCTCACGCGCTCCTCGGGCGGCCTCGCCGCCGCCATGCGCGGCCCCCACGAGCGGCACTGCGCGATCTGGATAGGCTGGCCGGGCAGCGTCGCGAGCCTCTCCCCGGAGCAGCGGCGGGACGCCGACGTGGCGCTCGCCGGGATGCGCGCCGTGCCCGTGCACCTCGGCGCCGCGGAGCAGCACCGCTTCTACGACGGCTTCTCGAACGGCGTCCTGTGGCCCCTGCTCCACTACCTGCTCGACAAGGTGAACCTCGACGCCGAGCTCGACTGGGAGGCCTACCAGCGCGTCAACGAGCGCTTCGCCGACGTCGTCGCCGCGCAGTACACGCCGGGCGACGTGATCTGGGTGCACGACTACCAGCTCCTGCTCCTCCCGGCGCTCCTCCGGCTGCGCCTCCCCGGGGCCCGGATCGGCTTCTTCCTCCACGTCCCGTTCCCGTCCGCCGAGGTCTTTCGCATCCTCCCGTGGCGGGAGCAGATCGTCCGCGGCCTGCTCGGCGCGGACCTGATCGGCTTCCACACGGCCGCCTACCGCAGGAACTTCGCCGCGTCGGCGGCGCACGTGCTCGGCGTCGATCCGGGCGAGGCGGTGATCGAGCACGACGGGCGCGCGGTCGCGCTGGGGGTCCACCCCATCAGCATCGACGCCGCCGAGATCGAGCGGCTCGCGGGCCACCCCGGCGTGCGGGACGAGGTGGCCCGCATCCGCGCCGAGGCGCGCGGCCGCAAGATCGTGCTCGGGATCGACCGGCTCGATTACACGAAGGGGATCCCGCGCCGCCTGCTCGCGATCGAGCGGTTCCTCGAGCGCGAGCCGGAGCTGCGCGATCAGGTCCGCTTCCTCCAGCTCGCCGTGCCCACGCGGGAGATGGCCGGCGCGTACGCCGACTTCCGGCGGCTCGTGCACGAGATGGTCGGCCGCATCAACGGGCAGCACGGCACGACGTACGCGACGCCGATCCACTACATGCACCGCTCGCTGCCGCTCGAGCAGGTGGTCGCGCTCTACCTCGCCGCCGACGTGATGCTCGTGACCCCGCTGCGCGACGGCATGAACCTCGTGGCGAAGGAGTACGTCGCCGCGCGGGTCGACGACGACGGCGCCCTGATCCTGAGCGAGTTCGCGGGCGCGTCCTCCGAGCTCGCGGAGGCGATCTCCGTCAACCCGTACGACATCGGCTCGGTCGCCGCTGCCGTGAAGCAGGCGATCGCCATGCCGCCCGCCGAGCAGCAGCGCCGGATGGCGGCGCTGCGCCGCCGCGTGGCGACGCACGACGTCCACGCCTGGGCGCAGGCGTTCCTCGATGAGCTCGGCCGCGCCGCGGCGCCGGAGCCCGCGGGGGTCGCCGCGCCGTCGCGCCGAGGGATGCCCGAGGGCGTCGTCGAGCGCATGCGCCTCGCGCCTCAGCGCGTGTGGATCCTCGACTACGACGGCACGCTGGTCCCGTTCGCGCCGGTGCCTGACCTCGCCGCGCCGGACGAGGAGCTGCTCGCGCTGCTCGGGGCGCTGTCCGAGCGCGACCGCGTGCACGTCGTGAGCGGCCGCCGGCGCGCCGACCTCGAGCGCTGGCTCGGCGCGCTGCCGCTCCACCTGCACGCCGAGCACGGCTTCTGGTCGCGGCCCAAGGCGAGCGGCGATTGGGTCGCGATCGAGACGGACGCCGCCGCCTGGAAGGGCGAGGCGCGGGCGATCCTCGAGGGCTTCACGCGGCGCACCCCGGGCAGCTTCATCGAGGAGAAGACGGTGACCCTGGCGTGGCACTACCGCACGGCCGAGCCCGAGCTGGCGAGCCAGCACGTGCGCGAGCTGCGCGCGCGCCTCGAGGAGCGCCTCCCCATGGATACCCTGGAGCTGCTCGCCGGCGCCAAGGTGGTCGAGGTCCGGCCGCGCGGCGTCCACAAGGGCAGGGTGGTGCCGCTCATCCTGGACCAGGTCCCGGCGAGGGCGGCGGTGATCGCCATCGGCGACGACCGCACGGACGAGGACATCTTCGCGGCGCTGCCGCCGTCCGCGTACACCATCCACGTCGGCAACGAGAGCAGCCGCGCCGCCTACCGGCTGCCCGACGCAGGCGCGGTGCGGCGCCTCCTGCGCTCGATCCACGCTGGCCACGCTGGCCACGCTGGCCACGCTGACCACGCCGGCCCCGCCGGCCACGCCGGCCCCGCGGGGCTCGACGCCGGGATCCACGCCTGACCCGCGCCGGGGTCCACGCGCTTTCCACGCTCGTTCTACGCCTGATTCATGCCTTTCTTCCCGGCCCGAAGCCGCCGCCGCTCGCGGCGCGGCGCTGTCCAGCACCGGCCCGCGTTTCGCGGGGCGAGCGCGGCGGAGAGGCGCGTTATAACGCGCGCCATGGATCAGGATCCCGGCCGTGAACGGCCCGAAGAAAGGCCGTCCGGGCGGCCCGCAGGGGCGCCCCTGCAGGACCGCATCGCCGCCGCGCTCGGCATCGAGCCCGAGGCCCGCGAGGCCATCGTCCGGAGCATGCTGGAGCGGAGCGCCCGGGGGGCGGCGGGCTACTGGCTCCAGCTCTTCCTCGCCATGGGCATCGCCTCGCTCGGGCTCGTCCTCGGCAGCGGGGCGGTCGTCATCGGCGCGATGCTGATCTCGCCGCTCATGGGGCCCATCGTCGAGCTCGGGATGGGCCTCGCGATCGGCTCGCCGTTCCTGGCGCTGCGCTCCTTCACGCGCGTCGCCTTCAGCGTCGTCATGGTCGTGACGAGCGCCACGGTCCTCACGCTGATGCTGCCGTTCTACGAGGTGACCTCGGAGATCGCCGCGCGCACGTCGCCGACGGCGCTCGATCTGCTCATCGCGATCTTCTGCGCGATCGCGGCCGCCTACACCACCGCGCGGCCCGGCTCGGACACGACCTCCACGGCCGCGGGCACGGCGATCGGCATCGCGCTCGTGCCCCCGCTCTGCGTGATCGGCTACGGGATCGGCACGCGGATGAAGAGCGTCGCGAGCGGCGCCGCGCTGCTCTTCACGGCGAACCTCTGCGCGATCCTCCTGTTCGCCATCCTCTCCTTCCTGCTCCTCGGCTACAGCGCCGTCAGCACCGCGGAGCTCGAGCACGCGGAGCTCGCGAAGCAGAAGCCGGGCGCGATCCGCCGCGTGGCGCGCGCGCTGCAGGTCTTCTTCGAGCTCCGCCACGGGTGGATCTTCCGCGTGCTCATGCCGCTCGCGCTCCTCGGGGCGGTGTATTTCCCGCTCCGGGAGGCGCTCGCGCGGGTGTCGTGGCAGGTGCGCGTCCGCACGGCGATCGTGCGCATGCTGGACGCGCTGCCGCAGAGCGCGGTGCGGTCGAACGTCTCGGTCGATCACGGCAGCGTCGCCGTGCGCCTCGTCATGCTCGGCCGAGCGGACGAGGCGGACCGGATCGAGCGCGACCTGCGCGACCAGATCGCCGCCGTCGCGGGCATCACCCCGAAGGTCGACGTGATCGCCGTCCTCGACGCGAGCGCGCTGCAGGAGGTGGCGGCGTCGGTCAGGGCGAGCTCGGCGCCCATCGACGTGGCGCCCAAGGAGCCCGATCTCGCGCTCGTCCGCCAGGAGCTCGCGAAGTCGCTCGCCGGCGCGTGGCCGCACGCGGCGGGGCCGCTCGTCGCGTGGCGGCTCCGGTTCCCGGAGAACGAGCCGGCCGTCGTGGAGGTGGTGCACGTCGGTCCCGAGCTAGGCGCCCCGGCGGCGGACCTGCTCGGGCGCGCGCTCTCGCGCGAGCTCGGCGCGGAGGTCGCGGTGCAGGACCGCGCCATCTCGCCCGAGCCGATCGTCGCCGAGCCGCCGGGCGGATGGTCCTGGCTCCAGGCCGCCGGGCGCGCGCTCGCCTGGGTGGACGACGTGGCGGCGCTCCACGGTTGCGTCGAGGTGCCCCCGAACCCCGGGGAGAAGCCGAGCGGTGAGCTCGACGCGGTCCTCGTGGCGCTCCGGTCGCTGCCGGCCCTCCGTTCGGATCGGGTGCACGTCCGTCAGGGCGCGCGATGGCGGGCGCTGGTCTCGACCTCGCCGTGCGCGCCGGCGTCCGCAGCGGCGCCGGCCGACGCCGCTGCGGACGCCGGCGCTCCGGCGGACGCCGGCGCGGGCTCCGGCATCCGCTGAGGCCCGCCGCGGGGGCGGTCGCTCGCGGCGGCTACTGCTCCGTCGACGTCTCGGCTTCCTCGAGCGTCAGCGCCGCGCCGGGCGCCGGGGCCTCGGACAGCGCGAGCCTGCCGACGAGGAGCCCCACCACGGCCGCCACGCCCGAGGCGAGCAGGACGCCCAGCTTCGCCGCGGCGAGCATCGCGGCGTCGCCGAACGCGAGGCCCGCGATGAAGATCGCCATCGTGAAGCCGATGCCCGCGACGCAGCCCACGACCGCGATCCCGCGCCAGCCGACGCCGCGCGGCAAGGCGCAGACGCCGAGCCGGACCATCGCGAAGCTCGCGAGGAAGACGCCGAGCGGCTTGCCGGCGACCAGGCCGAGCGTGACCCCGAGCAGGATCGTCCCCGAGGCCGGGTGGCCGAGCGAGGAAGCATCGATGCGGACGCCGGCGTTGGCGAACGCGAACAGCGGCATGATGCCGTACGCGACCCACGGGTGGAGCGCCGCCTGGAGCCGGACCACGGGCGGCAGCGCTTCACGCTGGGCCTGCCGGATCCGCCCGAGGGGCTTGAGCAGCTCGTCCGCGCGGTGGCCGTCGCGCTCGGTGAGCGCGGCGACCCTGTCCACCGCGTCGCGCGCCGCGGCGACGAACCCCTCGGTGCCGAACCAGGAGCGCACCGGCGTCAGGAGCCCGACGGCGACGCCGGCGATCGTGGGGTGGACGCCGGCGCGGAGCATGCCCCACCAGAGGACGGCGCCGGGGGCCACGTAGGCGGCGGGCGAGCGGACGCCGAAGCGCTGGAGCAGCAGCACCGCGAGCCCCCCGCCGGCCGCGACGAGCAGGCCGCTCCACGCGACGCCGGACGAGTAGAACAGCGCGATGACGATGATGGCGCCGATGTCGTCGATGATGGCGAGCGCGAGGAGGAGCACGCGCAGGGCAGGGGGCACGCGCTTGCCGAGCAACGCCAGGACGCCCACCGCGAACGCGATGTCGGTCGCCATGGGGACGCCCCAGCCGTGCCGCGAGACCGGCGAGGCGTTGAGCGACAGGTAGAGCAGCGCGGGCGCGATCATGCCGCCCACCGCCGCGGCGACCGGCAGCGCCGCGCGCTTGACATCCGAGAGCTCCCCCTCGTGCATCTCCCGCCGGATCTCCAGGCCGACGACGAAGAAGAAGATCGTCATCAACCCCTCGTTGATCCAGAAGTGGAGGGGCTGCGTGAACGCCAGCGAGCCCGCGCTGAGCGTGATCGGGACGTGCCAGAGGTGCTCGTAGGCGTCGCCCCACGGCGAGTTCGCCCAGGCGAGGGCGACGGCGGACGCGATCAGCAGGACGATCCCGCTGGCGGCCTCGACGTGCAAGAAGCGCTCGATCGGGCCGAGGACGCGCTCGGCGATGCGGCGCGCGGGGGCCCAGGTTCCGGGGGCAAGCTCCTGAGAGGGGGATCGACGCAATGAACCACCGAGGCGCGAGCGACGTCGCGCGAGGGGGGAAGGCGGCCCGACCATCCCAAGAAGACCTGTCGCGGCGCTCCACGGCCGCGACACCCGCGCGGGAGAATACTCGTTCAGGCGACTGGATCCAGCGCGAACGGGCGCGCCGGGCCGGGCGCGTCGCTCCGGCACGGCCAGGCGTCTGGAGGGGATTCGAGGCGCAGGGTGGATCGTGAGCTGGCCTCGGCGCATCGTCGGGGCCGGGAGGTGGCGGATGACGCGAGATGCCCTGGAGCGCGCCGCGGTGACGGCCTTTCTGGTCGCCCGCCACGGCGATGCGGTCTGCGACTCGGCCATCGAGATTCGCCCGCTCCCCGGCGGGCTCTGCTCGGAGGTCGCGCTCGTCACCGCGCGGCTGCGCGGCGGCGCGCGGGCTCGCCGGGTCACGCTCGTGGCCAAGCTCGTGCACGGCACCGCCGCGCGCGAGGCGGCCGTGTACCGGCGGCTCTCGATGTCCGTCGGGCGGCGCTTCTCGCCCGAGCTGCTCGGCGCGGAGCGGCTCGGGCGCGGGCGCTGGCTGCTCTACCTCGAGCGGATCGAGCCGGCGCATGCCTGGCCCTGGGCCGACAGCGGGCACACGGCCCGTGTGCTCGATCGGCTGGCGCGCCTCCACGAGGAGACGGCGCAGGGCGCAGCGCTGCCGGCCTGGGACTACGAGGCCGAGAACCTGGCCATGGCGCGCGATACCCTCTCGCTGGCCGAGCGCCTGCCCCGCGGCGAGGTCCCGGCGCTCGCCCGGACGCTGCCCGCCCTGCGGCGGGTCGTCTCGGCGCTGCCCGCGATGCGCCGCGAGCTCCTCGCGTTCCAGCCGCTCGGCCGCGCGGTGATCCACGGCGACGTGCACCCGGGCAACGTCATGGTCCGCCGGCGCGACGGCGTCGTGGAGCCGGTGCTGCTCGACTGGGCGCGCGCGCGGATCGGCTCGCCGCTGGAGGACGTGAGCTCGTGGCTCCAGGCCCTCGGGTACTGGGAGCCGGAGGCGCGGCGCCGCCACGACACGTTGCTCGCCGGCTACCTCTCGGCGCGCGGGCTCGCCCCCGCGCTGACCCGGCCGCTGCGCGACGTCTACTGGTTCGCGGCGGCGTCCAACGCGCTCGCGGGCGCGCTCGGGCACCACCTCGCGGTGGCCTGCGGCGCGAGCGCGCCCGGCGCGCTCGAGGCCGCGGCACGGAACGCGGCGGACTGGCTGCGCGTCATCCGCCGGGCCGACGCGTGCTGGAGCTGAGGTGCTCGCGGTCGTCGAAGCGCAAGAGGACGCCGCGCTCGCCCTGCCACGAGAGCGACGTGAGGCTGGCGTTGCCCGGTCGGAACGGCTCCCAGCGCGCGGGCGGGACGCCGTGCAGCGCCCCGAGGATCTGGCCGATGACGCCCGCGTGCGTGACCACGAGCACGCGCTGCCCCGGGTGCGCCGCGGCGATCGCCGCGATCGTCGCGAGGCAGCGCGCGCGCAGCTCGCGGTAGCTCTCCCCGCCTGGCCAGCGGAAATCGTCGTCGGCCTGGCGCAGGTGCGCCGCCCAGAGCGGGGCGTGGCGCGCCTTGACCTCCTCGATCGGGAGGCCGTCCACGTCGCCGCAGCCCATCTCGCGCAGCCCGTCGCGGGGGCGGACCGGGCCCCACGCGCCGGCCGCGATCCGCGCCGTCTCGAGCGCGCGGCTCAGCGGGCTGGAATACACGGCGTCGAACGCCGGGCCTCCGGCGAGGCGGCGGCGCAGCGCCTCGGCCTCCTCACGCCCTCGCGCGTCGAGCGGCGTGTCGGTCCACCCGCTCATCGGCGTCGCGGGGCCGGCGCCGTTACCGGCGGTGTGGCCGTGGCGCGCGAGGACCAGGAGAGAGGGGCGCATGGGTCGGACCGGAGCAGGGGGGCTCGGCCCGGAAGCTAGCGTGAGCCGCGGCCAGATCGAGCGCCGCGCGCGACGGGCTCACCCTAGCGCCGTGGTCGCCCGGCGGTGCGAGCGAGCCGGGCCCGCGCGGGCGCGCGCTTCGCCGCGCTGTTCATGATTGCCGATGGCTCCTAGACTGGCGTGACGGTCGATGGCCACCTGCCCCGCGTGTCGCTCGGTCTATCCGCAGGATGTGGCGACCTGTCCGGAGCACGGGGACGCGCTGCTGCCGGACGAGGCCTTCCTCGAGGAGGACGCGCAGCTGGCGCCGGGCACGATGCTCGGCGAGTACCGCGTCGAGCGGCTGCTCGGGGCGGGGACGTTCGGCGACGTCTACGCGGGCGAGCAACCCCTCATCGGCAAGCGGGTCGCGATCAAGGTGCTGAACCGGCGGTTCGCGTCCGATCCGACCGTCGTCTCGCGCTTCGTCGGCGAGGCGCGCGCGGTGAACCGCATCCGGCACCGCAACATCATCGACATCTTCTCCTTCGGCGTCGTCGACGGGCGGCACTACTTCGTCATGGAGCTGCTCGACGGGCTCACGCTCGGCGCGCTGATCCGGCGCGAGGGGCGCCTCTCCCCGGGCCGCGCCGTCCCCATCCTCGAGGGCATCGCCGACGCGCTCGACGCCGCGCACGCGGCGGGGATCACGCACCGCGATCTGAAGCCCGAGAACATCTTCGTGGCGATCGAGAAGGGCGGCCGCTACTTCCCCAAGCTGCTCGATTTCGGCGTGGCGAAGCTCGCCGACGAGGCGCTCGCCCACAAGACGGCCACGGGGGTCGCCGTCGGGACGCCCGCGTACATGTCGCCCGAGCAGGTCCGCGGCAAGGGCGTCGACCATCGCTCGGACATCTACGCCCTCGGCGTGATCGCCCACGAGGTGCTCACGGGGACGCTCGTCTTCCAGGGCGAGTCGATGATGGACGTGATGATGATGCACCTCCTCCACCCACCGCCGCGCGCGTCGGAGGTGTGCGCGGACCTCCCGCCCGAGCTCGACGCCCCGGTGACGGCGATGCTGGGGAAACTCGCCGAGGATCGCCCGCCTTCCGCTGGGGCGGCGGTCCAGGCGTTCGTCGAGCAGGTGCGCAAGCTCGGCCTCGAGGGGCTCGACAGCGCGGGCGCCGCGCGGCCCAGGAGCAGCGCGCGCGTGGTGTCCGTCGGCTCGCAGGACGTCAGCTCCGAGGCGGCGACCGACGTGGTGGACGCGCTCGATCCGGAGGAGGGCAGCGGCGCGGACGGGGGCGGCGCGTCCCGGAGCGGCGCTTCCGGGAACGGCGGCTCCTCCGGCACGCTGCGCAGCCCTGGCGAGAGCGGGGCCGTCGCGGTGGGGCGCACGCAGCCCATGCCGCCGGGCTCGGTGGCGCCCGCCGAGATCGGCCGGACGGTGGCATTCGCACCGCCCACCGAGCCCGCGCGTGCGCCGAGAGCCGAGGCCCGCCGCGCAGGGGTGCTCGCGGCGCTGCTCCTCGGCGGCGCGGTGGCCGGGGCGATCGCGTGGCTCCGCCCTGGCGGCGACGCTGCCTCGACCCGCGATGCCGCCCCGGCAGCGGCCACGGGCGCGCCGCTCGGCGCTGCAGACGCCACCGGCGGGCCGTCCAGCACCCAGGGCCCCCTCGGCGCGCCGCTGGCCGGCGCGGGCGCCACCGGCGTGCCGTCCGGCGCCGCGGATCCTTCCGGGGCGCCGCCCGTCGCAGGCGCCGCGCCCCTCGGTCCCCAGGCGGCTCCGAGCGCAGCCGCGGATGGACCGGCGCCGCCCGCACCGGCCGCCGGGCCGGCCAGCGCGGCGTCGACCTCGGCGCCCTCGGGCGTCCGGGGGACCCGACCGCGCAAGCACCACACCGATCTGGAGAAGCCGGCGTTCGACAGCCTCCGCGGAGCACCCTGACCATGAAGGCATCTCACGGAGCGTCGATCGTCCTGGCGATCGCGGCGGCGGGCTGCGCGAACCTCTCGCTGCTCGAGGAGGACGTCTGCGGCAACCGCGTCGTCGAGGCGCCGGACGAGGCCTGCGACGGGCAGGAAGGCTGCGGCGCGCCCGGGAGCGCGCACCAGTGCCGCTACCTCTGCGGGGGCGCCGAAGGGTTCGTGTGCCCCGGCGGCTACGGGTGCGGCGCGGACGGCGTCTGCCGGCGCCCCACGGGCGTGTTCGAGGAGCTCTCGGCGCGCACCATGGTCACGGCGATGGAGCTCTCGGCCGGCGACATCAACGCCGACGGCTGTGACGAGCTCGTGCACACGACGCTCGAGAGCACGACGATCACGGCGCTCCCCAGCCAGGCGCCTGGGCTGTGCGCGCAGGCGGAGCAGGCGCTCCCGATCGCCCGGGCGCCGTCGAGCGAGGAGACGTCGCCCGCTCCGATCCTGCGCGACCTCACGAGCGACGGCCAGCTCGAGCTCATCGTCGCCGGCCGCGGGGACGTGGTCTCCGCGCCGGGGGGCGCCGCGAACGGCCTCTTCGTGTTCTCCGCCTCGGAGAGCGGGGCCATGGCGCCCACGCTCTACGCGACGACGCGCCTCGACAGCGAGTCCGCGCGCCTCCTGTCGGCGCGGCTGCGCGGCCGCGACGCCGCGCTGATCTTCCTCGGAGCAGCCGCCGCGATGGGGGGATCGAGCGGCGGCGGTACGGGCGGCGAGCCGCCGGCGAGCGGCGGCCCCGGCCGTATCGCGGTGATGTCGGACCCGGCCGCGACGCCGCAGACGCTCGACGGCGACGTCGTGGCCCCCGGCGACATCGCGGCCGCTGTCGCCGCCGATCTGGACGGAGACGCCGCGGCGGACCCGGAGGCCTGCGACGAGGCGATCGTGGCGAAGCGGGGCGACGATCGGATCCGCATCTACGCCGTCTGCGGCCCCGCGGGCTCGAGCGCGCTCGCGGCGCTGCCCGAGGTGCAGCTCGGCGGCGGCGCGAGGATCCGCGACGTCAACGCGTCGCTCGCCGTGCACGATCAGAACCGCGATGGCTTCCTCGACATCGTCGTGAACGCCGTCCGCGCCGACCGCGGCGAGCTCCACGTCGCGTACGGCCTCGGCGACGGGCGCTTCCACGCGACGCCGGGCCTTCCGCCCGGCGGCTTGCCCGACCAGCGCACGGGCGCGCTCTCGCTCGACGACGCGGGGCTCGAGGCTGCGCTCGCCGATCCGGACCGGATCTTCGTCGCCGGCGAGTTCGACGAAGACCGTCCCGGGCCAGAGCTCGTGCCGCTCGACTGCCGCCCCAGCGCGCCGTTCCAGTCTCCGGTCTGCGGCTCGATCGGCGGAGGGTGCGAGGCGATCGCCGCCGACGTGAACGCCGACGGCCACCTCGATATCGTCGCCACCGAGACGCAGCGGCCCGACATCACGGTGTACACCGGCGCCTCGGACGGCGCGTTCTACACGCAGCGCGTCGCGACGCAGTGCCCGCCCCACTACCTCGCCGTCGGCGACTTCGACGGCGATCGGGTGAATGACATCGCTTACTTCGACCAGCAGGCGCGGCCGTCGTCGCCGCAGCCCTCGACCCGGCTCGACATCGCCTACGGCAACGCCTTCGCCGCGCCCTCCGCGCCGGCCGGGCACGGCCGCCTCGATCTCGCCAGCGGCCTCGTCGCGGGCCGCGTGCTCCAGGAGGCCACGGGCGCGCAGCTCTTCGCCCTGCGCGGTCTCCCGCGGCCGCCCGACGCGCCCGTGGGCTCCGGCTCCGGGCTGGCGCTCATCGAGGGGGGCCGTGATCGCCTCATCCGCGCGCCGTTCTACTTCGCCGCGCCTCCCGGAGCGCCGGGTGGCATGCCGCCTGGTCCTGGCGCGCCGAGCTCCATCCTGCCCGTGCGGCTCCTCGGCGTCGCGGGCGGCATGTTCGCGGTCGGGGCCGCCGGCGAACCCCAGCAGCGCCTCGCCGCGATCACCGAGCTCGCCGTCGAGGGCGCGCCCGGTCCCGTGCCCGAAGGCACGCAGATCTGGCTGATCTCGGTCTCACCGGAGGGGGACAACCTGCGCGCCGAGGCGTCCGGCCGGCCCGGCGAGGGGGCGCCGCCGTGCGAGGCGTGCGTGCTCGCGCCGATCGACACCGACGGCGACCGCCGGGACGAGCTCGTGTGGCTCAACGACGGCGAGCTCGCGCTGTACGCGGCCGACGGCGAGAAGCTGGTCGAGACGGCCCGGCAGGAGACGGCGCACGTGTTCAAGGCCATCGTGGAGGACGTGAACCCGCCGAAGTACGCGCCGCGCCCGCTCGTCGCGGATCTGGACGGCGACGGGCGGCAGGATCTCCTCGCCCGCGCGGCGAGCGGCGAGATCGTCGCGCTCTGGGGCCGCGCCGGCGGGGGCTTCGACGAGACGGCGCTCGTCGCGCCGGAGCCTTGCGAGGGCGACCGGGCCTGCGCGGGCCTCGCCGTGGCGCTGCTCAACGCCGACGCCGACGTCGCGCTCGAGGTCGCCGTGGCCGGGCCCGGGCGGCTCGAGCTCTACGATCTCGACGCCGGCGCGCGGGCGCTGCGCCGCATCGACACCGCGTTCCCCGGGCCTCCGCCGGAGGCCGGCAGCGATTTCGTCGCGCTGGTCGCGGGCGACGTCGACGGGGATGGCGTCGCCGATCTCGCGGTGGGGATGAGCTCCGCGTTCCTGAAGGTGTTCCGCGGCAAGCCGGTGCTGCAATGAGGGCGGCGGTGCGTTGCTTCGGCCCGTTGCTCGCCTGGGCCTCGCTGAGCCTCGCCGCGGCGCCCGCCGCGGCCCAGGCGGACGCGCGTCCGACGCCCGAGCAGGTGGCGCAGGCGGAGAGCTACTTCAACGCCGGCGCGCAGGCCTACGAGGCGGGCCAGTACCAGGTCGCCGCGGAGGCGTTCCTGGAGGCGCACGAGCGCGTGCCGAGCCCGTCGCTCCTGTTCTCGGCGGCGCAGGCGTTCCGGCGGCAGTACCTCACGGAGCCGTCGCCGGACGCGCTGCGCCGCGCGATCGCCCTCTACCGCGAGTACCTGCGCCAGGATCCGAAGGCGGCGCGCCGCGAGGAGGCGGTGACGGCCCTCGGGTCGCTCGTGCCGCTGGAGGCGCGGCTCCCCGGCGACGGCGCGGAGGCGCCGGGCGGCGAGGGCGCGACGGCGGCGGGCGGCGGCGCCGCGGCGGCCGCGAGGCCGGCTGCGGGCGGGACGCGGCTCTTGCTGTCGTCGCCTGCCGAGGGGGCCCGGGTGTCGGTCGATGGCCAGCCGTTCGTCGCGGCGCCGCTCGTGGCGCCGGTCGCGCCTGGCCCGCACCGCGTGCGGGTGCAGGCGGCGGGGCACGACGACGAAGAGCTCATGGTCGTCGCGGTCGCCGGTGAGCTGATGCCGCGGCACGTCGTGCTGCGCGTGAAGCCGGCGCAGCTGCGGGTGACCGGCACGGGCGGCGCGCGCATCGCGGTGGACGGGCAGGTGAGGGGGACGGTGCCGACGGCGGGCGCGATCGCGATCGAGCCGGGGGTTCATGTGGTCGAGGTCTCGCTGCCTGGATACGAGCTCTTCCGGCGAGGGCTCCGCGTGACGCGCGAGCAGGCCGTGGGGCTCGACGCCGATCTCCGCATGACGTCCCGCCGCGTCGCCGCGTGGACGGTGCTCGGCGTCGGCGCCGCGGGCGCCGTCGCGACCGGCGTGCTCGGGGGCCTCGCCCTCGCGAGCCAGAGCGAGGCGGTCGAGCTGCGGGACAGGAAGGACGCGGGCTCGCTCGCGCCGTCGGAGCGGGATCGCTACAACGCGGCGGTCGACGCGCGCGGAAGTCTCGGCGCGGCGGCGGCCGTCGCCGGCGGGGTGTCGCTCCTGGCCGCCGCCGTGGGGTTCGGGCTCTTCGCGTTCGACGAGCCGAAGGGCCTTGGCGCCGCCGCTCCCGCTGCGCCGCCGCCGCGGGATCCCGGCATGGATGCGGAGTTCACGGTGGGCGTCCTGTCAGCAGGTGTTCGAGGGCGCTTTTAGATCAACCAGGCACGACGACGATCTCGCCGGTCGTGTACAGCGCCGAGGTGTCCCAGGCGAGCCCGGGGGCGAGCGGCACATCGATGCTCACCTCGGAGAACGTCCCCAGGAGGGCGCCGCTCCAGCCGAGCACGGCGACTGTGTCGCCGGCCTGGAAGGGCATGGCCTCGTCCTCCACGTGGATCTCCAGGGCCCCGTCGAGGGTCACGTCCCCGTCCACGAACAGGAGCGGCGCGGCGCTCGGCCCGGCGACGGTCACGCTCAGCCTCGCGAACGAGCCCTGACTGTAGCTCCCGGCGACGCTCGTCGAGGGGTACACCTCGCCCACGACCAGCGTGCCGAGCGAGGGGTTCGCGAGATCGCCCGTGAAGCTGCTGGTCTCGAGGCGCCCCCGGTAGAAATCGATGACGTAGCCGGCCTGGACCTCGATCTCTCCCGCAATGAGCTCGCCGTCCGCGAGCCGCACCGCCCACATCGGGCCGCCGGGAGCGCCTGGCAGCGGCGCGAGCCGGAGGAGGCCGCCGATGCGGACGGATCCTCCCCCGTCGATTTGCAGCGCCGGATAGACCGACGAGTCGGTGGACGCGAGGATCGTGACGTCACCGCTGTTGATCCACGACGCATAGACGTCGGTCACGTAGACGTACGCCGCGCCGCCTCGCGAGCGGATCTCGGCCTCCTCCGTGGCCAGGGTCCCCAGCGCTCCAAGGGCGATCCCGCCGATTCCATCGTCTCCCCCCACCGACAGCAGCCCCGCGTTCGTCCAGGTGCCGCCCCAGCCGCTCACGCTGACAACGCTGTTCTCGAGCTCGTTGCCGAGGACCTGCGCGTTCACGGTGGAGAGCTCGCCCCGGTAGACGGTCAGCTGCGCGGCCCTGCCGGCGCCGACGACGAACTCCCCCGTGCTCACCCACCTCGTCGCGGAGCCTGTGATGAACGCCTCGATCGGGCGGAAAGGGCCATCCGGGGCGTTGGCACCGAAATAGACGTTGTGCGAGAAGAAGCTGGCTCCTTTTCGGATCTCGAACCTGCCGCCCCACAGGTCACCGATGTACGCGTTGGTTCGGCTCGTCAGGGTCGCGTCGTAGCCCTCGACGAGCACGTCGCCGTAGGCGTGGAAGTACGGCCCGCTGACCAGGAGATCGTCGGTGATGACGCTGGCGCCGGTCCGTACGATGAGCCAGCCCCAGGCGAAGTGGCCCGCGCCGACCGCGAGAGAGCCATTGTTGGTCCACTGCGATCCGTACCCGACCACCTCGACCTTACCGGAGCCCTCGTAAGGCCCGCCGATGAGGGCGCCGGGGCTGAGCATCCTCCCCTTGTTGAAGACGCGCACGCCCCCCGAACGGGGCATGCCCCGTATCGTGCCGCCGACCAGCAGAGGGCTCTCCCCGAGGTCCCACGGGTCCGACGGGCTCGAGGGCAATACATCGTCCGAGATGGTCACATCCGCCCGGACCGGCACTGCCACGCTCACTGACACCGCCGCAAGCAACGCCGAAAGGGCGCATCGGACATGCTGGTTCATAGGCCTCCTGCTCAGCAAGAAAATTCACAGCACAAGAATTCCGTCCTCACTTCCCCCTACTGCCCGAGCCGGGTGGATCGCGAGACCGATATTCCCGCGCGCACTCTAGCAGACGACGCGTCTGACGATCGCACGTCCTCTCGGTTCAAAAGACCCCACCTTCGGCCAAAATACCCCACCGCCGGATGGCCCCTCTCGCGGGAGAACTCGGGAGTCGACTTTGCTGTCTCCGCCGCCCGTCGGTCCGATTTGCGAGACCGCGCTCGATCGGCTCGGGCCCGAGCGGCGCCCATGTGGGCCTCTCGATGACCAATCGGCTCCGACCCCTCCGTTTTCCATCACGGAACGCGCGCGCTCCGGAGACAGTCACGGGCATGAAGCGCTCCTCGTTGATGGTGCAGGCTGCCCTCGTCCTCCTCGCGTGCGCCTGCGGTGACGGAGGCGATGTCGGAGGGCAGGGCGGTCAGGGAGGCCAGGCGAGCGGAGGTCTCTCCACCGGCACGACGGGCGCCGGCGCAGCCTCGTCCGCCAGCACCACCGGCGCCGGCCAAGGCCCGTCCGGCAGCACGACGGGCGCCGGCGGAGGTCTCGGCCCCCACGTCCCCGAGCCGAGCACGCCCACGCGCGGCGGGACGATGACGTTCACGAACATCGGCGCGCCCGGCTGGTGGCCCCGCCGCATCGACCGCGAGCCGGGCGACCCGGCGTGCGACTACAAGGACGGCGACGACACCTGGGGCGGGCACTGCTGCATGACCGAGCATCAGACGACGAGCGACAGGCTCGCCCCGTTCGATGAAGAGATGACCCTCATCATGAAGGCCATCCGCGTGAAGCAGCTCGCCGTCTACCAGCCCGGCAGCGACCCGGCCGCATGGCAGATGGTCTCGTCGTGGGACGCGAAGAACGGCGCAGGCTCCAATCTGCTCGTCACGGAAGGGCAGACCACCTCCGCCGACTTCACGGGCGACCTCACGAAGAAGGACTGCGTCACGTACTTCACGCAGGACAAGCCCTTCGCGTGCGGTGACGGCAAGGATTATTACTGTCCCGACGATCCGGGCATCATGCACCTCGGCTGGGCGGGCTCGAAGCTCGTGGTCTTCCTGGCGTCGATGACGTTCGACGACGCGGGCGTCGAGAAATGCGACGGCGATGGGCAGGGCCACCCCGGCCCGTGGGTCGCGTTCGTCGCTTCCGAGCTCATTCGCGACGGCGGCCGCAAGTGGAACGGGCTCTGCAACTGCTACTCGAAGACGGGCACCGTCGGCGACGGCTGCGGCGAGATCAACGTGTTCGAGGTCGTGATGGACAACAACGAGTACAGCAACCGCGAGTTCATGAGCACCGGTGTCCGCTCGTACCAGGAGGGGCACATCGGCGGCAGCGTCTGCGGGACCGGCTGTGATCGCGACGAGTTCGCCGAGGACGTCGAGGTGGTCGATGCGTGCGCGCAAAAGGCCTACGACAAGGGGCCCGTCATCGAGGCCGGCGGGCCCTCGGACGGCTGCCCGACATGGCGCCGGCCCAGCGGCGATCGCTACTTCATGATCCTGCTCGATGAGGCGCAGCGCACGATCCAGGTCGCGGTCATCCACCCCGAGAGGATCCCCTCCGCCGCGGCCGAGATGCTCCCCGATCTGCCGGGCGGGCTCTCGCGCGGCTCGATCGACGCCATGATCTCGATGCGCCTGCCGGAGTGAGCCCCATGAAACCGAGGAACACCATGCACAATCTCCGTCAGCTTCCGGCGCGGTGGGTCTACATCGCCGCTATCGCGTCCTTCGCCGCGGTGCCGGCGTGCTCGAGCAGCGACGACGAGGCACAGGCGTCGTCGGGGTCGAGCGGCGCCGGCGCGGGCAGCTCGAGCAGCAGCAGCGGCGCCGCAAGCTCGAGCGGCGCCGGCGCGGGCAGCTCGAGCAGCAGCGGCGCCGCAAGCTCGAGCGGCAGCGGCGCGGGCAGCTCGAGCAGCAGCAGCGGCGCCGCAAGCTCGAGCGGCAGCGGCGGCCCTGCGCCGGCGGGCTGCAAGCGCGGCCTCGCGTATGGCTATCACTCGAAGGCCGACATGGATGTCCTCTCCCCGGCAGTGTCCTGGTGGTACAACTGGACTCATGTTCCGGACGAGGGTGTCCGGCCCGATTATTACAGGACGCTCGGCGTCGAGTACGTACCGATGGTGTGGGGCGGGGGCAACCTCGACAGCGCCGCCGCCGGCCGCATCGCCTCCGAGATCCCCGAGGGGGCGAGGTTCCTGCTGGGGTTCAACGAGCCGAACTTCGGGGCGCAGGCCGACCTCTCCGCGGCCGAAGCCGCGGCTCTCTGGCCGCACGTCGAGGCGGTGGCCGACGCGCGCGGCCTCGCGCTCGTGTCGCCGGCCGTGAACTTCTGCGGCGGCGATTGCCAGGAGACCGATCCCTTCAAGTACCTGGACGACTTCTTCGCCGCGTGCAGGGGGTGCCGGGTCGATTACATCGGTATCCACATCTACACCGGCTGCAAGGGAGAAGGCGACAACCAGGCTCAGTGGCTCATCAACCACGTCGAGACGTACAAGTCACGGTTCGACAAGCCCCTCTGGCTCACCGAGTTCGCGTGCGACAGCGCGGGCTCCCTCGCCGAGCAGAAGGAGTTCCTCGTCGACGCGCTGGCGTACCTCGAGAACGAGCCCCGGATCGCGAAGTACGCGTGGTTCTCGGGCCGCGCCGACAACGTCCGGCACGCGAGCTTGCTCGGCGACGACGGCGAGCTCAACGAGCTCGGTCAAGCCTACGTCAGCGCGCCGCAGCACGCGTGCGGAGCCTCGACGGAGTGAGCGTGACGCGGCGGGCAGGCCGGTCGCCTGCGCGCTCTCCCGCCGTGACCACCACGCCGCAGCGCCCTGGACCCGCCGCGGCTCGCCCCTCGAGCGGCGTCGGCGCGGCAGGCCCGCGCCGCAACGCGTCGGTGCGGCTGCCGTCAGCGACGCGAGCGTGAGGCTCGAAGGCGCGGTCACCCCGCGCCACCAGCTCCGGTCCTCCCCAGGCGCGGGCCTCGCGCTCGCCGCGCCAGTTTGTGATTGACGCCGGCTATGTGAGCGTTCACATTCGGCACTCCGAATATTCTTTTGCCTTCCCCTGGATGGGCCGCCAGGCGCACCGGGTCCTGCGTCGTGCGCGTTCACCTCGACGGTCGCGCCATGGCCCCGGACGAGGCGCATGCCGGGGGAAAGGAGGAGCAGCGGTCGGGCTCGGCTGGGATGACACCAGGGCGCACTCCAAGCGCGGAACATCTGGCAACCACTGTCTGCCAATCTCGCAGTTCGCCGTCGTCGGTCTCAAGTGAGCGCTTCGCGCAGGCGCAACGCAACCAGAGGGGCATTGTGCACCACGAAAAGAAAGCCGTCAGTCGCATCCATGTCTTCTGTTTGCTCTCGAGCGTCGCGATGCTGGCGTGCGGCGATGAGGGCGGCGACGCGGCACAAGCTGCGGGCGCGGGCAGCTCGAGCGTGTCAGCCGCCAGCGGGGCGTCGACCGGCGTGACCGCTGGGTCGAGCAGCGCTTCCGGTGGCACGAGCAGCGGCGAAGCCGCCGGTAGCGGCGGAGCGACCGTCGGCGCCGGTGGAGCGGGCTCGGGTGGAACGGGCGGCGCGGGCGGCGCGGGCGGCGCCGGGACAGGCGGGGCCGGCGGTGACGGAGGTGGAGGTGACGCGGTGAAGTCCGCAGGCTGCGGCAAGATGCGCACGCTCCAGAACGGCGCTGGCACCGTGCAGAGCGGCGGAAAGAGCCGCAAATACGCCCTGCGCGCCCCCGATGATTACGATAGCGACCACCCGTACCGGCTCATTCTCTCCTTCCACGGGGCCACGGGCAACAGCGGCCAGGTTGCGCCCTCTTATTTCGGGCTCTGGTCGCTCTCCGAAGGGAGCACCATCTTCATCGCGCCCGACGCTGTCGGCGGGATCTGGTCAGCCGACGATGTGACCTTCGTCGACGACATCCTCAAGCAGGTCACGGGCGATCTCTGCATCGACACCTCGCGCATCGAGCTCGAAGGCTTCAGCCAGGGGGGGGCGATGGCGTGGACGCTGGCCTGCGCGCGTCCGGACGTTTACCGCGCCGCGGTCGTGCACTCCGGCGGCGGTCTCCCCCGGCCGGCGAGCTGTCAGCCGGTCGCCTTCATGTCTTCGCTCGGTCAGCAGGAGAGCGGCGGAGCCGGACAGACCTCCAACAGCGATTTCTTCGCCAAGCAAAATGGATGCATGGTGGAGTCCCTGGCCAAGGCGCCCAGAGGTGGCCACGCCTGCTCGGACTACAAGGGCTGCTCCGCGGGGCACCCCACCCGCTGGTGTGACTACGACGGCGGTCATACCCCGTCGCCGAACGACGGCGGGCAGCAGATGTCATGGATGCCTCAGGAAGTGTGGACGTTCCTGAGTCAGTTCTAGAACACCGATCGTGTTGAAACCCGGAGAATTTTCACAGGGAGGCGAGGAGGCGGGGAGGAAGAAGAGAAGCAGCTCTCCTTACCCGCGGTCTCTCGCTCCCCGCCTCCTCGGCTCCCTGTGAAATCCCCGCTGTTCCTCGGGGTTTCAGCCCGCTTGTCGCTCTAGAGTGCGCGAAACAAAGCGGCGCTGGCTCGCGTGCCAGGTTGTCGTTGATAGGGAGTCTCTGTTCGATGGACCAATTCAAAAGTCACGTCCTCGGGCTCGCGTCGCTCTCGCTGGCGCTGCTCGTTGCGCTGCCTGCGCGCGGGGCATCGCTGCAGAAAGTCAACCAGAGCGAATGGGGGGCGGACGGCCTGCCCAGCTACGTCAACATGTACATCTACGTGCCTGACAAGCTGGCGGCCAAGCCTCCCATCGTCGTCGCTCCCCATCATTGCCAGGGAAATGGCCAGGGCACGTTCAGCGAGATGTCGAGCCTGGTGTCCATAGCGAACACCAGCGGCTTCATCATGATCTTCCCGGAGGCCACCGGGCAGAACTGCTGGGACGCGGGATCGACGAGATCGCTCAACCACGGCGGCGGCGGCGACACGGGGGCCATCGTCCAGATGGTGAAATACACGCTCGCGAAGTACAGCGGCGATGCGGGCCGCGTGTACTCGGTCGGCGGGTCGTCGGGCGGCATCATGACCGAGGCGCTGCTCGGTGTGTATCCGGACGTGTTCATGGCCGGCGTGTCGCTCATGGGTGTTCCGTGCGGCTGCTGGGCCGAGGGCTACAACGACGTCACCGGGACGGGGAGCTCGGCCCAGTGGAGCGGGCCCTGCGGGGGCGGCAACGTCACGAAGACCGGGCAGCAGTGGGGAGACCTCGTTCGTTCGTATTTTCCCGGTTACACCGGCCATCGCCCGCGCCTGCAGCACTGGCATGGCACCGCCGACACGATCCTCAGCTACAAGAACATGGCTGAAGACGTCAAGGAGTGGACGAACCTCCTGGGGTTGAGCGAAACCCCGAGTGGGACCGACACGCCGAAGCGCGGAACCACGCGCCAGTCCTGGAAGAGCTCCTGCGGCTACACGGTCTATGAGGCCTTTTCGATGGACGGCGTCGGGCACGCCGTGCCGTTCGATGGACCCGCCGTCGCCGCCTATTTCGGACTCGACAGGGCCGGTGGTCAGGATCCAGAGACGGCGGCTTGTCCCGGCGCTGTCCCCGGCGGCAACGACACCGGAGGAGCGGGCGGCGCGGCCGGAGCCGGAGGCGCGGGGGGCGAGCCCGGAGCCGGAGGCGCGGGGGGCGAGGCCGCAACCGGAGGCGCGGGTGGCGAGGCCGCAACCGGAGGCGCAGGTGGCGAGCCCGGGACCGGAGGCGCGGGCGGGGTCATGGGAAGTGGCTCAGGCAGCGGCGGCGCGATGGACACCGCGTCCGGGGGGGCGAACGGACAGGACGCCAGCTCGGGAAGCGGCGACTCGACAGAAGGAGAAGGCTCCAGCTCCGGCTGCAGCTGCGCCGTGGGCAGCGACGCGAGCGACTCTGGCGCCCAGGCGGGTCTCCTCCTCGCGGCGCTGGGATTGCTGCTCGGTCGCCCGAAGCGCCGCCCGCGCTGAGCGCACGGGAAGACCAGGGTCTCACTTGCCGTAGGCCACCCGCCACACGGTGTTGCTCTGGTCGTCGGTCACCAGCAGCGCGCCGTCCCTGGCCACGGCGACGCCGACCGGGCGACCCCACACGTCACCGGTGCTCGTGACGAAGCCGGTCATGAAGTCTTCGTAATATCCCGCCGCCTTGCCGTCCTTGACCGGGACGCGGATCACCTTGTATCCGGTGCGCCGCGACCGGTTCCACGAGCCGTGCTCCGCCGCGAAGATGTGTCCCTGGTAGTCGGCCGGGAACTGCTGGCCCGTGTAGAAGCAGAGGTCGAGGGAGGCCGAGTGCGACTGGATCAGCACGTCCGGCACGATGACCTTGTCCCGGAGCTCGGGGTGCTTGCCCTCGTGCCGCGGATCCTGATGCCCGCCGAGGTAGTACCAGGGCCAGCCGTAGAAGCCGCCCTCTTGCACGCGCGTCACGTAGTCGGGGACCAGGTTGTCGCCCAGCTCGTCGCGCTCGTTCACGCTGGTCCAGAGCGCGCCCGTCGCCGGCTCGATGGCCAGGCCGACCGGGTTGCGGATGCCTGACGCATGGAGCACCTCGTTCTTGCCGTCGGGCGTGAAGGCCAGGATGCAGGCGCGCCGGATCTCGTCCTCGTCGTCATCGACGTTGGAGCGGGAGCCCACGGACACGAACATTCGCTGGTTGTCCTTGCTGAAGACGATATCGCGGGTCCAGTGGCCGCCGCCGCCCACGGCCTCCCTGCCCGAGGGGATGTTGGTGACCAGCGCCTCGGCCGGGCCGCTGGCCCTTGTGTCACCCGCCTTGTAAGGGAACCGCACAACGCTGTCGGTGTTCGCGATGTAGACGTGCGTCGGCGCCTCGGTCCCGCTCGGATAGAAGGCGATGCCGAAGGGGCGGTTCAGGTCCTCGGCGTAGACGCTGCGGACATCGGCCTTGCCGTCGCCGTCCGTGTCCCGGAGCACCTGAACCCGGTCCGCCGCGCTCTCGGCCACGAACACGTCGCCGTTCGGCGCCACCTGCACCACGCGCGGCTTCTCCAGACCCGTGGTGAGCTCGGTGACGGTGAATCCCGACGGGACTTTGGGGAACGCACCGGCTGGACGATCTGCCCTGTTCGGGCTGTTGGTCACCGACTCGCCCTCGTTGGGCGCGGGGAGGTCGGCGACGGTGATCTTGCGCTTCACGCCCGGCGCGTCCGTCGTCCAGTCGCCCAGCGCGTCGGCGCCGGTGAGGATCCTGTCGGTGGGCGCCGGCTGCGGCGTGACCTCGGCGCGCTTGGGCGAGCAGGAGGCCAGCGCGCCCGCGCCGGCGCCGACCAAGAGCACCTGAGCCACCCCACGCCGGCGCCACAGGCGACCTGAGATTCGGTTGTCCATGGACTCGGGTTGCCATTCGGCTGCTCCTCTGTCCACCGCTCCACCGCTTCTCTGGACCGATGAGCCCGCCGATCGCCTCGCCTCTCGCCATGAGCAGACGGGGGAGCGCCCCTCCATCCAGCCCCGGCTGCCGCCCCTGCGCCGACTACCAGTCCGCCTCGATCACCCCTCCGGTGTACTGCGTGCTGGTCGGCGTGTACTGGTGCACCTCGAACTTGTTGCCGTCGGGGTCCGCCAGCCAGATCTGGTACGTGTTGTCGCAGCCGAGCTTCTTCTCGGTGAACGGGACGCCGCGGCTCTTCAGCGTCGCCATCACGGCGTCCATGTCGTCGGTCTCCAGGCAGAAGTGGGCGATCCCGGTATTGACCACCTCGCCGAGGTTCCGGTCCTCGAACATCTCCATATAGTTGCCGTCGGCGATCTCGAGGTAAGCGCCGAACGGCGCGCCTTCGCGGGTGAAGCTGAACTTGGTGGCGAACCCGAGCTTGCCGTAGAAGTCGACCGAGCGCTGCAGATCCCTCACGTTGAGACAGACGTGCGCGATGCGTGTGAACATGGGGAGAGCCTCCGCGACGGCGCCGGGGTAGGGGAGCGGCGCACGCCGCCGAGGATACCCCACCCGGAGGCCCCGGCGCGACGGCGGCGCCTCGCCGTCTCCGTTCTCCTCAGCGCAGCCCGAGCCGCTTCGCGAGGTGGTGCAGGTTGCTGCGGTGCATCCCGAGCGATCGCGCCGCGGCGGCCCAGTTGCCGTCGGCCTGCGCCACGGCCCGCTCGATGAGCCCGCGCTGGAACGCGTCGACCTGCTCGTTCAGCGGCGCCGCCGCCGCGGCGGGCGCCGCCTTCTCCGCGTCGTCCTCGCGCGGCGCGGGCTCCGGCGCCGCGGCGACGTCGACCCCCAGGTGGGCCGGCTTGACGACCACGGGCGCCCCGCGGGGCACGCCCCGCGACGCCTGCAGCACCATCCGGAACACCGTGTTCTCCAGCTCGCGCACGTTCCCCGGCCAGGCGCCGCCCGCGAGCAGCTCTCGCGCCGCCTTCGTCAGCCGCACCGGCCCGACGCCGAGCCGCGCGCGCGCCTCGTCGCAGAAGTGGCCGGCGAGCAGCGGGATATCGCTCCTCCGCTCGCGCAGCGGCGGCACCGCGAGGCGGTAGACGTTGAGCCGGTGGAACAGGTCGGCCCGGAAGCGCCCCTCGGCCACCTCCCGCTCGATATCGCGGTTCGTCGCCGCCACGACGCGCACGTCGACGCGCAGCGACCGATCGGCGCCGACCCGCTGCACCTCGCCCTCCTGCAGCGCCCGTAGCAGCTTCGGCTGGATCGACAGCGGCAGCTCGCCGATCTCGTCGAGGAGCAGCGTGCCCTTGTCCGCCACCTCGAGCTTCCCCGGCCGGCTCTGCTCCGCCCCGGTGAACGCGCCGCGCACGTGCCCGAACAGCTCGCTCTCCGCCACCGACTCGGGCAGCGCCGCGCAGTTCACGTGGAGCAGCGGCTCGCCCCGCCGCCCCGACGCCGCGTGGACGGCGCGCGCCACGAGCTCTTTCCCCACGCCCGTCTCGCCCGTGATGAGCACCGTGAGATCCGACGGCCCCACGAGCGCGATCTCGTCGCGCAGCCGCTGCATCGCCTGGCTCGTCCCCAGCAGGCTCGCGCCCCGCTCCCGCTCCGCCGCCCGCCGGAGATCGTCGGCCACCAGGCCGAGCCGCTCGGCGCTGTGCTCGAGCGCATCGATGAGCTGGCTCGTGCGCACCGCCGCGCCGGCCAGCGCGCCCAGCCAGGAGAGCGTCGCCGCGTCGACCCCCTCGAAGGCCCGCGGGTCGCGCGCGTCGGCCGTCAGCAGCCCGATGAGCGCGCCCTCGACCCGCAGCGGACAGCCAAGGCACGCGTGCACGTGCGCCAGCGCTGTCGCGTCCGACGCGAGCAGCCCGTCGAACGGATCCGGCAGCTCGGTGTCCGGCGCGAAACGCACCGGCGCCTCCGCGTGGCAGAGGAGGTCGAGCCGCGGGTGCGCCTTCGTGCAAAACGTGCGCCCCAGCGCCTCCGGCGCGAGCCCGTGCGCCGCGAGCGGCACCAGCACGCCGTCCTGATACTGCATCAGGCACGCCGCATCACACGGCACCACGTGCCGCACCGCCTCGAGCAGGCGCCGGTACCGATCCTCGGCGCCCAGCGACGTCGTGAGATCGAGCGCGACCGACAGCAGCGCCTCCAGGTTCGGCTTCGCCATGTTGTCGATCGTACAACGTGGTTGTCGATTTGACAACGTACGGATGTTGCGAAAATCGCAACACCACCCGCCTGGAGGCACGAAACGAGGGGGCGCATGGCAGCGGCACGCCGGCTGCTTCAGGGCCGGGCGTCACGACCGGAGCCCTCGAGGTCGCGCCGCGGAGGCGCGGGCGCGCCGGGGGCTCACGCGAACAACGAGGTCGCTATGCATAACCTACGACGACTCTGGCTGGCGCTCGCCGCCGTCATCACCGCTGGCTTCTTGATACTCGGCTTCATGGGTCGGGAGGTGTACCGCAAGGCCCCGCCGATCCCCGAGCGGGTCCAGACGCCGGCCGGCCGGGTGCTGCTCACGAAGGACGATATCCTGGACGGGCAGCTCGTCTATCAGAGCATCGGCGGGCAGCAGGTCGGCAGCGTCTGGGGGCACGGCGCTTACCAGGCGCCGGACTGGTCGGCCGACTGGCTCCATCGCGAGGCCGAGGCGCAGCTCGCGCTCTGGAGCCAGCGAGAGCACGGCGCGGCGTTCGCGGCGCTCCCGGACGAGGCGCAGGCCGCGCTCAAGGCGCGGCTCCAGCGGACGATGCGCCAGAACGGCTACGACGCCGCGACCGGCGCGCTCACGGTCTCCGAGGATCGCGCGCTGGCGATCGAGCAGACCGCGGCGCATTATCGCGCGCTCTTCGGCGACGAGCCGAGCCTCACCGGGCTGCGCGAGAGCTACGCGCTGCACACGGGCGCGGTCCCCGACGCCGGGCGGCGCGACAAGCTGACCGCCTTCTTCTTCTGGACCTCGTGGGCCACGGCCGCGGAGCGCCCTGGCACCGGCGCCAGCTACACAAACAACTGGCCTCATGAGCCGCTCGTCGGCAACGTCCCCACGGCCGCCAACGTGATCTGGTCGATCGTCAGCATCGTGCTGCTGCTCGCCGGGATCGGCGCGCTCGTCTGGTACCACGCGTTCCGCCGCAGCGAGGAGCCGGCCGTCGCCGCCCCGGCGAGCGACCCGCTCTCGGGGTGGGTGCTCACGCCGTCGATGCGGGCCGTCGGGAAGTACTGCCTCGTCGTCGTCGCGCTGCTCGTGCTCCAGGTCGCGCTCGGCGCCCTGACCGCGCACTACACGGTGGAAGGACACGAGGTCTTCGGCCTGCCTGTCGCGGACTACCTGCCGTACGCGGTGACGCGCACCTGGCACGTCCAGCTCGGCGTCTTCTGGATCGCGACCGCGTTCCTCGCGGCGGGGCTGTTCCTCGCGCCGGCGGTGGGCGGGCGCGAGCCGAAGGGGCAGCGGCTCGGCGTGAACGTCCTCTTCGGGGCGCTCGTCCTCGTGGTCTTCGGCTCGCTCGCCGGAGAGTGGCTGTCGGTGAAGCAGCGCTTCGCGCTCGAGCACTCGTTCTGGTTCGGGCACCAGGGGTACGAGTACGTCGACCTCGGCCGCGCCTTCCAGATAGCGCTCTTCGGCGGCCTCGCGCTCTGGCTCTTCCTGATGCTGCGCGCGCTCTGGCCCGCGCTCTCGCGGCGCGACATGAGCCGGCACATCGTGCTGCTCTTCACCGGCGCGACGGTGGCGATCGGGATGTTCTACGGCGTGGGGCTGTTCTACGGCGCGAAGACGCACCTCTCGGTCATGGAGTACTGGCGCTGGTGGGTCGTCCACCTGTGGGTCGAGGGGTTCATGGAGGTGTTCGCCACCGCGGCCATCGCGTTCCTGTTCACCCGGTTCGGGCTCGTGCGGCCCGACAGCGCGGCGCGGGCGGCGCTCCTGTCCACCTGCATCTTCCTCGTCTCGGGCATCCCCGGCACGTTTCACCACCTCTACTTCAGCGGCACGCCGGTCTCGGTGATGGCGGTCGGCGCGAGCTTCAGCGCCCTGGAGGTCGTGCCGCTCGTCCTCGTGGGGATGGAGGCGCACGAGACCTGGCAGATGCAGCACCGGAGCGCGTGGATGCAGGCCTATCGCTGGCCCATCCAGTTCTTCGTCGCCGTCGCGTTCTGGAACTTCGTCGGCGCCGGGGTGTTCGGCTTCCTCATCAACCCGCCGATCGCGCTCTATTACATGCAGGGCCTCAACACGACCCCCGTGCACGCGCACGCCGCCCTCTTCGGCGTCTACGGGCTGTTGTCCCTCGGCCTCGTGCTGGTGATGCTCCGCCGCCTGCGCCCCGACGCGGTGTGGAACGAGGCGCGGCTCCGGGTGGCGTTCTGGGGGATGAACGGCGGCCTCGGCCTCATGATCCTCCTGAGCCTCTTGCCGATCGGGCTGGCGCAGGCGTGGGCCAGCGTCGAGCGCGGGCTGTGGTATGCGCGGAGCGCGGAGTTCATGCAGCAGCCGGTCCTCGAGGCGCTGCGCTGGATGCGGCTCGTCGGAGACACCCTGTTCATCGTCGGCGTCCTGGCCTTCGTCGGGTTCGTCGCGGGGCTCTTCACCCGCAGGCCGGCGGGCGCTGCCTCGGCGAAGCCCGCGCCCGAAGGTGAGGCGGCAGGGATGGCCGCGCCGGCTGCGAGCGGCGCGCCGGCGGTCTGAGCACCCGCGCGCCAGCGCCCGGCCGGGCGCTGGCGCGCCTCCTCGCCGCAGCGCCGCGCGGCGCCCCGAAATGTGCGCGTGGCGTCGAGCCCAGCCCTGATCCGCCACGCTATGCTCGGGTCCTGGAGCGCCACGGCGCTCGCCCCCGGGAACCCAGCATGTCCACCGAGCACTTCGACGTTCTCATCGTAGGCGCCGGCCTCTCCGGCATCGCGGCCGGCTACCACCTCCAGACGCGCTGCCCCGGCAAGCGGTACGCGATCCTCGAGGGGCGCAGCGCGATCGGCGGTACCTGGGACCTGTTCCGCTACCCAGGCGTCCGCTCGGACTCGGACATGTTCACGCTCGGCTATTCCTTCCGCCCCTGGAAGGAGGCCAAGGCGATCGCGGACGGGTCGTCGATCCGCGACTACGTGCGCGACACGGCCCGGGAGCTCGGCATCGACCGGCACATCCGGTTCAATCACCGGGTTCGAGCCGCGTCGTGGTCGTCGGAGCAGGCGCGCTGGACCGTCGAGGTGGACGTCGGCCCAGGCGAGGAGCGCGCCAGTTACTCCTGCAGCTTCCTGTACGTCTGCAGCGGCTACTACCGCTACGAGAGCGGGTATACGCCCAGCTTCCCTGGCCGCGACGACTTCCAGGGACAGCTCGTGCACCCCCAGCAGTGGCCGGAGGATCTCGACTACCGGGGCAAGCGCGTCGTCGTCATCGGCAGCGGCGCCACGGCCGTGACGCTGGTGCCCGCGATGGCCGCCGACGCGGCGCATGTGACGATGCTCCAGCGCTCGCCGACGTACATCGCCTCGCTGCCCTCGGAGGACCCGATAGCCAACGCGATCCGCGAGCACCTGCCGGAGCAAATCGCCCACCGCGTCGCCCGCTGGAAGAACGTCGCGCTCAGCTTGCTGATTTACCAGGTCTGTCAGCGCGCGCCGAAGCTGGCCCGGCGGATGCTCCGCGGCGGCGTCGCCCGGCATCTGCCGCCCGACTTCGACATCGATACACACTTCAACCCTCGCTACGATCCATGGGATCAGCGCCTCTGCCTCGTGCCGGACGCCGATCTCTTCCGTGCGGTGAAGGAGGGGCGCGCCTCGGTGGTCACCGACAGCATCCGGACCTTCACGAAGAGCGGCGTCCTGCTCGAGTCGGGCAAGGAGCTCCAGGCGGACATCATCGTGACGGCGACGGGCCTGGAGCTCCTGCTCTGCGGCGGCATCCGGCTCGCCGTCGACGGTGACGTCCTCGAGCCCGGCAGGTCGTTCATCTACAAGGGGTTGATGCTGGGCGGCGTCCCGAACTTCGCGCTCTGCCTCGGTTACACTAACGCGTCGTGGACGCTGCGCGCCGAGCTGGCCTCGACGTACGTCTGCCGGCTGCTCAACCACATGGATCGACACGGCTACCGGCAGTGCTTGCCGCGCCCTGACGAATCCATCCTCGATCCTCGGCCGCTGCTCGGCCTGACGTCGGGCTACGTGCGGCGCTCGGTGGACCACCTGCCCAAGCAAGGATCGAAGGCGCCGTGGTACTTCCGCCAGAACTACGTGCTCGATCTGCTCGCGATGAAGCTCGGTCCGGTGGACGACGGCACCATGGTCTTTTCCAGGGAGGGTCGGCCGCCGCGCCGCGAGCCCGCGAGCGCGGAGCGTCCTCGGCGCGTGGAGGCCTGACCGAAGGCGCGCTCCGCTGGCGAGCCGCCATTGCCGGCCAACATCGCGCGCCGGACGCGGACTCCGATCGCTCCGCTTGCCCTGTTCGCCCTGGCCTGATGCCCCTGAAATTTCACGGCGCTGTCATCGTAGCTTCAAGGCGGGGAGGGGGCCCGACGAGAGATGATCTCCGGGAGCTCCGGCCTGGAGAGAGCGAGATCGCCAGCGCGACAGGATGTTTTTTTCAAAAAAGAGATGGCCGTACCCGATTGCGTGAAGGATGGCTCGCCATCGCAGCATCCATCAGGCGTGAGAGAGACCGAGATGCGAACGGTCTCTTCCTGGAAAAATCTCAGGAGAGTAAAGAGATGAGCTTGTTCAGCAAGAGGGTCCTCCCGTTCACGCTCCTCGGTGCCGCAGCCGCGCTCGGTGGCTGCGCTGGCGACGCTTCCCTCGAAGGCGACGACGAGCAGGAGACCCAGACGGCGGAGGCTGATCCCGAGTCAGCGGACGCGATCGACCCCGACGCGGTGGAGGCGGTTGGAAGCGCGCAGCAAGCGGTGACCCAAAGCGAATGGATTTGCTGGCAATGGTGGGGCAAATGGGTTGACGTCGGCCATGTCAAGATCTGGTGGGGCCATACTCCCAACGATGCCCTATGGGCCTGCCAGAACTGGGTCGCGCGCTGCTACAACCACGGCGACGGCTGCTATGTTCGTGATAAGACGCCGATCGCCTGGTCATGGTGAGCAGCGCGGGGATCGTCCTCATCGATCACCGCCAGAGCGGCAAACGGGTTGAAGCCGCACGCAAACAGCGAGAAGTTGGGACGCCAGAAGACGCCAAACCCCGACAAAAGACGCCAGAATTTTAGTCACACATAGATCGCGAGATTGCCGCGCGCTCTTCACACAAGCGAGGGCACTCAGCGAGGGAGGCGATTCATGGTGCCGAGGCGAGCCATGGCCGGGAGCGGCCGTCGGAGAGCACGATCATGAGCGCGCTCCTGCGCGGCGCCGTGACGCCGCTGAAAGGCGCCGCGGCCGCCGCGATCGCCTGGCGCACGCAGGGCCGGCACTACGTCACCGTCATCGCCAAGGCGAGCTTCGCCTTCGCGATCGATGCGGTGATGTGGCGGACCGATCAGCACGCCTCGCAAGGCGCTCGAGGGGCCGAACGCCGACATCCTCGCGGGCTTCGACTGGTCGTACTTCCAGGCGGCGCCCGAGGACCAGCGGATCACATTCCTGCAAGGCGATGAGTGGATCGTGCTCGAGCACGTGAATCCGGCGGCTCCACGGCTTCAGATGCGCTTGCCCGGGGCGCGCGGGGTGGCGCGGATCCGGGGGCTCGCGTCTAGCCCAGGGCCTGGGCGCTCGCCGTGAACGATCCGTCGCCTCGGGCGGCCGTGGTCGCCTCGCTCGCCAGCACCCTGAGCCGCGCTGTCGCCCTCGGGGACGAGGCGGCGGTCCGGGTCGTTCACGAGGCGCTCGGTCGGCTGCTCGGGCTGTCGGCGGCACCGGAGGGGTGAGCAAGCTTGGGCCGAATGTCGAGCCCGCCGCTCGCTTGGAGGAGCGTGACCCCCTGCGCCCCCGCGCCGACTGGGCCCTGGGCGCCAACACCGAGACGTTCGAGCGGGTCGCGCCACGACAGGTCCCTCTCAGAAAAAATCCGGGCCGCTAGCCTTCATCTCCATGGCAAAGACGCTCTTTCCGATCTTGAGGCCCTCCGAGCCGAACATCTTCCCGCGCGTCACACCGGCCTCGCGCTCCAGCGTGGCGACCACCTGCGCGAAGTCGCGGTTCAGCTCGGGCAGGCAGGTGTGGAAATTGTGATGAAGCGTCGTCGTGACATCTCCACAAGTGAGTGCTTGTAGTGTACCAGACGGTGCAGTAGTATAGAAGTACTCACTGTGGAGCGCACAGCGGTCTCATCCCGGCCGAAGCGGCGAAGCACGCCATCGGATGGCCGCATTTCATCGAGCGCCTCGGGATCGCAGCGAGCCGCGGCGATCCGGGACCTGCTCCCGGGAAGACGTCGCCGCCTACCTGAGGGCCCTCGACAAAAAACGACCGGGAGTGTCCAAAACCCCGACGCGCGAGCGTCATGGGGGTGCCGGTCGAGGTGACCGGCGGAGCTCTCAAAGGAGAAACCATGCCCAAATATCTGTGTTTGCAGCGAGCGCTGCCCGGTGGAGATGGCGAGAAACCCTCGCCTGCCCAAATGCAAGCGATGTACGTCAAGTTCAACGATTGGAGGGAGAAGTTCCAGAAGAACCTGCCTGATATGGGAGGCAAGCTCGGCGCGGGAAGGCTCGTCACCACGCAGCCTGCGCCGGACGGGCCCTTCGTGGAGGTCAAAGAGCTGGTCGGCGGCTACATGATCGTCTCGGCGCAGACGCTGGAAGAGGCAATCCAAGTGGCCCGTGAATGTCCAGGGCTCGTGCGGCCCGGTTCAGGCGTCGAAGTCATCGAGATCCACGCTCCTTGAGCGCACCTCGGCTGCTTGAGCACTCCTTCCGGCACGAATACGGCCGGTTGGTCGCCATGCTCTCGCGCCGCGTAGGACTGCAGCACATCGAGGCTGTCGAGGACGCAGTTCAGTCGGCGCTTATGGCTGCCCTTGAATCGTGGACGATTGCCGGCTTGCCGGACAATCCATCCGCGTGGCTCTTCCGCGTGGCGCACAACCACCTTGTGGGAGAGATGCGCCGACGAGCGCGCCGCGATCGCAAGGCGGAGCAGCACGCCCTGGACGACCCCGGTGCGCCGGAGAACGGTCCTGACCCTTTCCTCGCGGGCGATGTGCGAGACGATCTGCTCAGGATGCTGTTCGTCTGCTGCGACGACGCGATCCCCGTTGAATCGCAGCTTGTGTTTGCCCTGAAGACCCTCTGCGGCTTCGATGTCCGCGAGATCGCGGAGCGGCTCTTTGCCAGCGAAGCCAATGTGTACAAGCGCCTTGGTCGTGCCCGCAGCCGCTTGCGGGAATCTCCGCTGCTCCGCGACGAGCTCACGGGAGAGCAGTGCGCCTCGCGGCTCCCCGCCGTGCACGCAATCCTCTACCTCCTGTTCACGGAGGGCTACCTCGCTTCCTACGCGGAGACGGCGATCCGCCGAGAGCTCTGCGACGAAGCGATGCGGCTGGCGGCCATCCTGGCGGAACACCCGGTAGGCCGGACTCCGGAAACGTTTGCCCTGCTGGCGCTGATGCATCTGCACGCGGCACGGATGACCGCTCGCCAGGATGCCTCCGGCGGGTTGCTGCTCCTGGAAGAGCAGGACCGATCTCTTTGGGACCAGCAGGAAATTCAGGTTGGGCTTTCGTGGCTGGCCAAATCTGCGCAGGGTGATGTGTTTTCCAGGTACCACGCGGAGGCCGGCATCGCCGCGGAGCATTGTCTCGCGCCGTCTGTCGCAGAAACCCGGTGGGAAAGGGTCGTGGACTGCTATGCCCTCTTGGAGCGGCTCGGCCCCTCCGCGATACACCGGCTGAATCGCGCGGTCGCAACGGCGGAGTGGCAGGGGCCTGCCGCGGGGCTCGCGGTTCTCGAAGGCCTTGAGCCGCCCACTTGGCTGACCGGCTCATACTTGTGGGCTGCGGTGCTCGCCGACTTGCATCGGCGCTGCGGAAATGACGATGCGGCGCGGCGCTATCGGGATGTGGCGGTCAAATCCGCGCCCACTCCTGCGGTGAAAGCGCTGTTGCAGCGGCGACTCCGGGCCATCGGCCCGTGATTCCCCGCAGGCTGTGGAGTGAAGGCGGCCTCTTTGATCGATGCATGGATAAGTTGGTGCTATAGCGTCGTTTCTCCAGGAGGGCCGGACCGCATAGGGTTCTCTATGTCAACCAGCGCGTGCAGCGTGGCTGTACGGTGGGACCGGTGATGCCGCGGCCCTTTACCGCGGGCGAGGCGGCGATGGGCGCCCCGTTGGGCCACACCGGAGTCGCCCTCGGTAGCGAACCAGACGGAAACCACGGCGATCGCTGCTGTTCTTCGGCGGCCGCTCGTCATCGACCGGTATCTCTGGCGGGATTTCCGACGCGGGGAACGAGCTCGAGAAAGATCCCCTCAAATACCCGCGAAAACTTCGCGAGAAGTACGAAGATCGGCCACGATTCTGTCGAACGCAGCGAGGAGCTCTTCGAATCAGTCGTCGCGCCCGGGGACGTCGAGACCCTCGAGCAGCGCACGTATCAGGACGACGGCGACCGCCACATACAAGGCCGAGCACGCGAGCCATGCGCCTCAGGAGGCCAGGCGGATGCGCGGGTCGGTGTCGCATGCGAAGCTCTGGCGCGGTCCCTGCCAGAAACACGACTCCGTGGCGGGGTGGCGCTGTGAAGGTGCTCGGGACTTCCCCGGCGCAAAAAGGACGCGACGGGGCCTCTGCTCTACGCAGCCTTCCTTGTGTTGCTCTTCGCCGTGCGCTTCGGATGCGGCGGAAAAAAAAGATGAGGAGCCGGCGCGTCGGCGCACCTCCACCGCGCGCGCTCATGCTAACAACCGCGCCGGTCGTCCGAACGCAGACGAGCTGGCCATGGACGACCGAAGGCGGTCCTCCTCACGGCCGCCTCGACGCGCGGGCCGGCGATGCATGGAGCTTTGAATGAGGTACAACCTGTTCGCTGGATTGCTTGCCTTGCCCCTCCTGGGTTGCGGATCGGATCCTGCTGACAACGAGGGCGCGACGACGGTGGGCGCGACGACGACGGGCGCGACGACGAGCACGGGCTCCGCGGGGACGGGAGGTGCGGGCGGGGAGTCGCCGGGCTGCGCGCAGGCCGCGGCCCCGGACGTCACCGATGTCTCCGGCACGTGGGCGTACCGCGCCGTCGGGTCGCAGCTCACCCAGGCGCAGGGTCTCCCGCCGTTCCAGACGCGCATCGTCAGCGTGATGCTCATCACGCAGCAGCAGAATGGAGACGCCATCTCCCTGCAGGGCACGTATTGCGACCATTACACCGAGGACCCGGACGCGATCGTGCACGCCGTCATCCCGGACAGCTTCCGCGAGGCGCTCGCGCCGGTGACCCGTGAGGGCACGTTTGCGGCGAGCGAAGGCGGGCTCCGCTACAAGCTCGGGCCCCTCCACGAGGTGATCGGCGCGGCGCTCGGCGATCCGGCGCAGGACGAGCTGCCCACGGATCCGGCGGACGCTCGCGTCGTCGATCAGGACGAGGATGGGCACCCGGGGATGACGGTTCAGCTCCAGGGGCTCATCGACGGGTCGGTGTACGTGGCCGAGCGGGCGCGGACCGAGCTCGACGGCGTGGCGGTCGCGACCGATCGCATCGAGGGTCGGCTCGGTTTCGTGTCGGAGCAGAGCGTGCTCGAAACGGATCCTCCGAGCCTCAAGGCGACAATGGCTGCCTCGAGGACGTATCCCGATCCGGAGGAGTGCAACAGCACCTTCGTGATGGTCCGTACAACTGACGACGCGGACTGCGCCTGGATCAAGGAAAGGGCCGACACGCTCTTCCAGTGAAGCCCCTCCCGGCGGTCGCGGCGCTCCGCGTGACCGAGCGCCACCGGGCCTCCCATCGAGAGGACACCGGCTTCGCTGCGCTGCTCACTCGGGCAGCCGCAGGACGAAGCCGGCGCCGGCGAGCCAGCCGCCGCTGGAGAAGCCGGGATAACCAGGGTTGTTCGTCTGCAGCCCCTCCACGCCGTCGAGCGGCTCGCCGCTCACGATGTCGACGAGGTTGTCGGGGACCTCGTCGAACACGGGGTTCCTGGCGGACGGGCTCTTCGACACCTCCCGTGGCAGGAGCAGCTGGCCGTGGAGGAACGCCCCCACGCCGAAGTCGGCGCCGAAGAGCGACACCGGCGTCTCGAACGAGGCGCTGGCCGCGAGGCGCGCGTTGTCGACGTAGTTGGTCCTGCCGGTCTGGTCGGGCACGGGAGACGGCGTGAAGGCAACGTCGGCAGAGAGCCTGCGGCTCCCCAGCACGACCGCGCCGCCGAGCCCCACGGACACCGCGCTCGACCACGGGTCGGGCGGAGTCTCCGCGTGCCGATCGCGGTACTCTGACCACCGCGTCAGGAGCGCGTGCGCGCCGATCTCCCAGGCGGGCGGCGCCGGGCTCTTCGAGCGCGCTGCGCGCTCGGCCCCTCGGTCCTCGCTCGGCGGGCCCATGACCGAGGCCCCGACGCCGACGCGGGTCGGCTGGTGCCCGAGCGTCAAGCGATAGGCCTGCGGGACCGAGGTCTCGCCCTCCGGATAGGTGGTGTTCCAGAAGCGGATCCTGTTCTCGCCGTCGGTGTCCGACGCCGAGGCGAGGTGGAGCGTGGCCGAGAGGCGCAGCCAGGGGGCCGGGCTGGTCGCGAAGGCGAAGTAAGGAGCGAAGACGCTCTCGACCTCCACGTCGGGGTTGATGAGGGCGGTCCGCTGGTCGCTGGCGTCGGGCACGTGGACGGCGGTCCGCGCGCTGGTGCCGATCGTGACGTCGACGCCCGCCCCGACCGACAGCCAACGGGTGATCCGGCCAGCCATCGACACGGCCAGGCTGGTGACCGACAAGCGATCTCCCAGCAGCTCGAACTCCAGCCGATTCGAGAAGTACTGCGCGCGCTCGTCGGCGAAGAAGGCCCGCTGCTCCTGGAAGCTCCTGAGCGGCAAGAGGGCGTAGAAGCCCAGGACGAGGCGGTCCTCGTAGAGCGGCCGCACGAACCCGAGCGTCGCGTAGCTGTTGATCTGCCGGTCGCGCGTGTCGCCCCGCGGGCTCGGGAGCTTCGACCCGGGCAAGGGCCGGTGGGTGAGCCGAGAGGTCGAGCCGTCCGGATTCCGGATCTGGCCATCGTACACCGACTCGGGCACGTCGACGCCCGGGGGGCGCGGGGCCAGGGTGATGTCGCCGTGGGTGACGAGCACGAAGAAGCCCGCTTGCGTCGTCGCGGGCGCGTACGGCAGGAGCGCCGGGTTGAAGAACGCGGCTTCCGGGCCCCGCGCGAGCGCCCGTGCGTTCAGCCCGTTGGCGCTCGTGGGAGCGCCGGTGATCTCCAGCGCGCCCGACGCGCGCGCGGCTCCGGCCTGGAGGAGCAAGGCGGACGCCAGCGCGAACGGCGTGGCGACGCAGACTTTGTGCGGCATAGGTGCCCGCTTCCCTGGGTTCCATCGCATGAAGACCGTCGATGCTACTTCAGGATCGGGTCGCAGTTCGTGAACTTGAACGACGTCATCATCGTGAACACCGCGCTGCTGCCGCGGCGCTCCGCGTAGAAGAAGTCGAGCGGATACTCCTTGCCGACCTCGATGCCGAGCTCCTCGGCGTGCGCGTCGAGCTCGAGGAGCGCCGAGGTCGGGACGTGGAGCCCGCCCATGTCGATCGCGAGGCGCCTGTTGATGAACACCCAGAGGTCGTCGTCGCCGTTGAAGAAGAAGACGCCGCCGCGCTGGTAGTCGAACGTCATGTGGAGCTCGTACGTGAAGCCGAAGTTGTGCTCCCGCCCCTCGTTGCCCCACCCCTGATCGTCGATGGGGAAGAACTGGTCTCCCGAGAAGAGCCCGAGGCCGCGTTCGCTCACCTGGAGCGGGACGTCGTACCGGATCGGTACGTTGACCGTGGGGTCGTCGTGATACCACTGATAAAACGCCTCGGGCCCGGTCGTGTGCTCCGTCCCGCCCTCATGGGCATAGACCGGCTTGTCGTCGGGGCCGAGCTCGGGCTCGACGATGCCTTTCAGGCCGTCGCCCACGAAGGTCTCGAAGTCGGGGTGCCCGCCGTCAGGGCTGAAGGCCTTGAAGTCGCGCACCACCCCCGCGAGCTTCGGCTCGCAACGCTCGTCCCCGCCAGCGCCGGCGGTGCCTTGGAGAGAGCCGCCGCCAGCGCCGGGATCGAGGATGCCGGGGTCATCACCGCCGGCGGTGGACGAGGACGAGGCGGGCGACGACGACGTCGTGGCGCCGAGGTCGCGACCGATGACGGCGATCTCGGTGGTGCACCCCGCGAGCGCCGTGCCCGTCGAGAGAAGGACGGCCAGGAATCGCGGGGTGCCCGCGCGGGTGGCCGCCGTGGGCTGGGCTAGCTTCATCGAGATCGTCTCCTGTCGCATGGATGCCTCCGAGCTTGCCGGTCCGGCAGGCAAGCTCATGTGAACGCGTCGTTTCGAGGGGCGGCGCCCGAAGGGGCCCTGCCAATGCGGCGCACCCGACGGGCGTCATCGGCCGCGGGCGCGCGGCCAAACGCAGCAGCTCGCGCGCCCCGGCCGGGGCGCCTCCCTCCTCCTCGATCCACCGCTTCGGTTCGCTCATGTGCCCCGCTCGTCTGAATGCCGGCATCCGACGGGTCCTTCATCAAAACGCGATCCCGGCTCTCCACCGAAGAGCGAGCGGACCGACCACGCGCACGGCGAGGCGCGCGCCCTCACCGGGGCTGACCCAGCGCCGGGCTCCCGGGTCGCAGCGCTCCGGCTCGTGGATGCGGAGCGCGACGTCGCGCTCGCGTGGCCGCGATCGCTTCACCGGCGCCCCGCGCGGAGCCTCAGCTCCAGTGAGCCGTCAACTCGAGGTGATCGTCGTTGTCGCCACCGCCGGAGATGATGCGCTGGCGGACGTGGTCGGCGCCGCCGATCACGAGGAGCTGCTCGCAGGAGCCGATGACCTCGGTCCACATGTTCTCGTCGAAGCCTTGGCAGCCGATCCAGAGAGCGCGGGTGAAGCCGCGGCGGGATTCGAGGACACGGACGTGGCCGGCGGAATAGTAGTTGGAGAAGACGCGCTGGCCGAGGGAGAAGAGGGTGGAAGGGGAGATGAGGTTCGCGATGACCTTGTAGATGCCGCTCATGTCGTCGTGCGTGCACTGGCGGCCAATCTGGTGGATGAGCTCCTTGCCTTCGCCGGTCGTGCGCCGGATGGCCTGGAACAGGTCCTTGTACCAGGCGATCGGGTACCAGCCGGTGGAGACGAGGCTTCCGTAGCGGATGCCGTTGCGCAGCGGTTCACACATCTCATCCAGGCTGCGCTTCTGGACAGGCTCGCCGCGCAGCTTGCCAAAGCTCGCCACCACGGAGCGAAACGCCACCCCCTTGACCTTCGGTTCGTCGGTCATCCCATCGCGCGAGCGCGCTCGGCAAGGAGGGTACCGCATCCCGCGGGGGCAGGCCAGCGCCCAGGGTGGCAGCGACGGGCCCGGGCAGGCGCGAACCGCGGCTTCGGGCTCCTTGACCGTTGACCGGCCGAGGCGGCGCCTCGGCGCGCGCGCGGCCTCGGGGGACGCTGCAGTGACGCGCCCGCCTCAGGGCGACTCAGGCGCAGCTCGCGGCAGCGGCAGCTCGACCGTGAAGGTCGCTCCTTGCCCGAGCTCGCTCTTCACGTATATCCGGCCACCGTGCGCTTCGACGACAGAGCGGGCGATGTAGAGGCCGAGCCCCAGCCCTCCGTAGTGCCTCACCGAAACGCCGCGCCCGAATCGCTCGAACAGCTTCGACTGGGTCTCTTGATCCATGCCGATCCCGTGGTCGGTTATCGACAGGCGGGCGGTTCGACCATCCGACGCGAGCGCGATCTGGATCGGCTTCGCTCCGCCGAACTTGACGGCGTTGGTCAGCAGGCTGGTGACCACCCGCTCCAGCCGGTCGCCGTCCCAGCGGCCGACCACGGGCCCCTCCGCCTGCATGATCAGCTCGATGCCTCCCTGCGCGAGCTGGTCCGCGACCCGCGCGGCGGCGTCGCGGACCACCGTGCGGAGATCGACCTCGCTCAGCCTGAGATCGAGCCCCCCCGCCTGGATGCAAGAGACATCGAGGAGCCCGTCCACGAGGGCCGCGAGGCGCCGGATCTGCCGGTTGCATCGGAGCAGCGCCGAGCGCGCGCGCCCGACGTCCATCCCCGGCGCGAGCCGCCGCTCCAGGCCCTGCATGACGAGCTGCAGGCTCGTGAGCGGTGTTCGGAGCTCGTGAGAGGCAATGGCGACAAACTCGTCGCGCACGCGGACCGCCTCCTCCGCCTCGGCGCGCGCCCGCCTCTCCTCCAGGAGGAGCCGGTCGCGCTGCTGCTCCGCGCGCACGCGCGCCGTCACGTCGCGGTGGCTCCAGACCCGCCCGACCACGGCCCCGGCCAGGTACTGCGGCAGCGAGTAGCACTCGATGAGCCGCCCGTCCTTGAGCTCGAAGAGATCGAAGCTGGTCGCGTCCGGGTGAGCGTAGATGGCTTCGATCCTGCTCCGGAACCCATCGGGATCTCGCATGATATCGTGCACGAAATCCAGCGCGTACATGTCGTCCCCGCGGGTCAAGACCTCGTCCGGAATGAGGAAAATCTCCGCAAAGCGGCGGTTGAAGAGCACGATGCGCCGGGCGAGATCGACGGCCAGTATCCCGTCCGCCGCCGATTCGAGCGTCGCTTTGAGCAATGACACAGAGGGGCGCATCATCTCTTCAGGGAGCGCCGGTCGGAGCGACCATCATGGAGCGGCGAGCCGAGCTGCCCGGCGTGCTCGGGCGAGATGCAGCGCCGGGTGTCCGGGGATGGCCTGGCGGCCTGAGCATTTGCGGGCCTGGTCGAGCGGCGAGCATCGGCAGCATGACTACCGCGTCTCGGCCACCGTGCATCAACGTGAGGCTGGCTGGCATGTCCGATTTTGTTGCCCTCCACACCGGCATTGAAGAGTACAATCGCCTCCTGCATGGTGCAGCCTGAGCCGCTCGAGCTTCGCGCGGCCCGCCCTGCGGATGGCCCCGCCCAACCGGGCCACCACGCTGGAGAGGAGCTCAGAGGGGCCGGCAGGCGCAGCCATGGCCCCGCGCGGGCCCCGAGCGACGTGGCGCTTCGCCCCTCAGGCCCTCACCCATGACTCCCGCCGCCCGGTACACGATCCTCGAGACGCTCTCCGGCGAGGGGAGTGCGGTCGTTCATCGCGCGCGGAGGGACGCCGATGGCCATCCGGTCATCCTCAAGGTGCTCGACCCGCGGCGCAGCGGACCGAAGGAGCTCGAGCAGCTCAGGCGCGAGTATGAGCTCGGAACGCTGTTCGACACCCCCGCCGTCGTCCGGCCGCTCGCCCTCGAGACGTACCAGGGGATGCACGCCCTCGTCCTCGAGGACGAGGGCGCTGACTCCCTCGATGGCCTGCTCGGCGAGCCGATGCCCATGGATCGGTTCCTCCCGGTCGCCATCCGCATCGCCGGGGCGGTCGCGGAGATCCACGGCAAGGACATCATCCACAAGGACCTGAAGCCCCAGAACATCCTCGTGAGCCCCGCGAGCGGCGAGGTGAAGATCACCGACTTCGGCCTCGCGTCCCGTCTCCCCCGGGAACACCGGCCAACGCAGCCGGCGCGCCTCATCGAGGGCTCGCTGCCCTACCTCGCGCCGGAGCAGACGGGGCGGACCAACCGGGCGATCGACAGCCGCGCCGATCTCTACTCGCTCGGCGTCACCTTCTTTCAGATGCTCACCGGGAGGCTCCCCTTCGAGGCGAAGGATCCCGTGGCGTGGGTCCACTGTCACGTCGCCCACGCCCCGCCGAGCGCCTCGGACGTCGCCCCCGAGGTGCCCGGCGCCGTCGCGCAGATCGTCCTGAAGCTCCTCTCCAAGACGCCCGAGGATCGCTATCAGAGCGCTCGCGGCCTCCGGCGCGATCTGGAGAGATGCCTCGCCGAGTGGACCCGGAGCGGGACGATCAAACCGTTCACACCGGGGGAGCACGACGCGTCCGATCAGCTCCAGATCCCCCAGAAGCTCTATGGGCGGGACGCGGAGATGGCCGTCCTGAAGGAGGCGTGGGGCCGCGTGGCGGCGACGGGGACACCGGAGCTCGTGCTCGTCTCCGGGTACTCCGGCATCGGCAAGAGCGGGCTTGTCCACCAGATCGAGGCGCCTGTCGTCCGGCAGGGGGGCTTCTTCATCTCGGGGAAGTTCGACCAGTACAAGCGCGACATCCCCTATGCCACGCTCGTCCAGGCCTTCCGGGAGCTCGTGCGCTGGATCCTCGCGGAGAGCGAGGAGCAGATCGCCGCGTGGAGGCGGCTTCTCCTCGAGGCCTTCGGGATCAACGCCCAGCTCATCGTCGACGTGATCCCGGAGGTCGCGCTCGCCATCGGACGGCCGCCGCCGGCGCCGGAGCTGCCGCCGGTCGAGGCGCAGAACCGCTTCCGCAGGGTGTTTCAGCGCTTCATCGGGGTGTTCGCCCGCCACGAGCGCCCCCTCGCGCTGTTCCTCGACGACCTGCAGTGGGCCGACTCGGCCAGCCTCGGGCTGCTCCAGGAGATCTTGACCCACGCGGAGGTGCAGGACGTCCTCGTCATCGGCGCGTACCGCGACAACGAGGTGTCCGCCTCTCACCCGCTCATGCGCAGCCTCTCCGAGGTGCGGCAGGCGGGCGCCCGCGTCTCGGACATCGTGCTCGGTCCCCTCCCGCCCGCGGCGCTCGCCGCGCTCGTCGGTGAGGCCCTGCGCTGCGCCGTCGACGAGGTCGCTCCGCTCGCCGCGCTGATCCAGGACAGGACGGCGGGCAATCCGTTCTTTGCCATCCAGTTCCTCACCGAGCTCCACGACGAGCGCCTGATCGAGCGCGACGAGCGGAGCGGCCGGTTCCGGTGGGACGTCGCGAGGATCCGCGAGAAGGGCTTCACGGACAACGTGGTCGACCTGATGGTCGCAAAGCTCCGGAGGCTGGCCCCGGCGACGCAGGAGGCGCTGAAACAGCTCGCATGTCTGGGGAACACCGCGGAGATCGCTCTGCTCGCGATGGTCCACGGCGGCCTGGAAGAGGGCACGCGGGCGGACCTCTGGGAGGCCGTCCGGGCGGGGCTGGTCCTCGACCTGGACGGCACGTGCAAGTTCCTCCATGACCGCGTCCAGGAAGCGGCCTACTCGCTGGTGCCGGAGGAGCAGCGGGCCGCAGAGCACCTCCGGATCGGCCGGCTCCTCGCGTCGCGGTTGCCCGAGGAGGCGGTCGCGGAGCGGATCTTCGACGTCGCGAACCAGTGGAACCGCGGCGCCCATCTCCTCACCGATCCGCGCGAAAAGGAGGCGCTCTGCCGGCTCGACTTCCTCGCAGGGACGAAGGCGAAGGCCGCGATCGCCCATGCGTCTGCGCGGAGCTACCTCGCCCAGGCGTTATCCCTCTTGCCCGAGGATGCCTGGAGCAGAAAGTACGAGGAGACGCTCGCGATCCACCTGGATCTCGCCGAATGCGAGTGCCTCCTCGGCGACTTCCAGCGGGCCGACGCGCTGTTCGACCTGATCCTCGCGCGCGCACGCTCACCGCTCGACCGCGCCAAGGCCCATCGGCTCCGCCTGCGCCTCTATCAGATCGCCGGACGGCTCGGTGACGCCGTGAGCACCATGTTCGAGGCGGTGCGCCTCTTCGGGGTGACCTTCCCGGAGTCCGAAGGCGAGATCCAGGCCGCGGTGGAGGCCGAGCTCCAGACGGTCCCCATCCTCCTGGGCGGGCGCGCCATCGCCGACCTCGCGCTCGCGCCGACGACCACGGACGAGCGCGTGCGGGCCGTCGTCGGATTGCTCGTCGAGGCGATGGCTCCGACGTACAGCACGCGACCGGCGTACTGGCCCCTGGTCATCGCCAAGGCATTGAGCCTCTCCCTGCAGCATGGAAACTGCGAAGAGTCCGCTTTCGTCTACAGTTGTTATGCAGCCCTGCTGGTGTCGAGGTACGGCAACATCTCCTGGGGGTGTCAATTCTCGGAGATGGCGCTCAGGCTGAACGAGAGGTTCAACGGCCTGGCGCTGAAGGGGAGGCTGCTCTTTCACCACGCGGCCCTCGTCAGCGTCTGGCGCATGCGCTTCGCGACGCTCCTTCCCATGATGGAGCAGGCTCATGTCGCTTGCTTCGATGTCGGGGATTTCATCTTTGCCGGCTACGCTTCCTTCAACTTGGTGTGGCTCGTCGTGGAGAGCGGCGGCTCGATCGAGCAAGTCATCGAGGCCTCGCGGAAGTACGCGTCGCTGGCCGAGAAGAGCCACCACGACCTGGCGCGCCGTCTCCTCCGGACCGAGGAGCAATTCGCGGCGAGCCTGAGGGGGGTGACGCAGGCGTCCACGAGCTTCAACGACGATACCTATGACGAGGCGGAGTGTGTCCTCGCGATGGAGAAGGCCGGCTTCGGGATCGGGGTCGCCTTCTTTCACATCATGAAGCAGGTCGCGGCGTTCATCGATGGACGAGTTGCCGAGGCGCGGCAGGCCGCGGCCCGCGCTGCGCCGATGCTGCGCGAAGTGATGTCCCTGGCGAACGAGGCGACGCACCACGTCTACTACGCGCTCACGCTGACGGCGATGTACGCCGATGCGCCTGCCGTGGAACAACGTCGATTCGCGGAGCTGCTCGAGGTGCAATTGCAAAAATTGTCCTTCTGGGCAGAGCACTGCCCCGCGAACTTCCAGGACCGCCGCGCCCTCGTCCAGGCCGAGGTCGCGCGGATCGAGGGCCGCCCTCTCGACGCCGAGCGCCTCTTCGACGAGGCCATCCGCTCGGCGCGCGACAACGGCTTCGCGCACAACGAAGCCGTGGCCTACGAGGTCGCGTCCCGGTTCTACCGGGCGCGAGGGCTCGAGGAGTTCGCCGATCTGTACCTCCGCAATGCCCGTGCCTGTTACGCCCGCTGGGGCGCCCACGGCAAGGTGAGGCAGCTCGACCTGCAGACACCCCACCTCGTCGAGCGGCGGTCTCCCCCGCCCACCGCGACCGTCGCGGTGGGCTCCGATCAGCTCGACCTCTCCTCGGTGACCAAGGCCTCGCAGACCATCTCCGGTGAGATCGTGCTCGACGAGCTCATCCGCACGCTGCTCAGGATCGTGCTCGAGCAGGGAGGTGCGGAGAGGGCCTGCCTCCTCCTGTGCCAGGACCAGGGCCTCTCGATCGAGGCGGAGGCGGCCCTCGGAGAGCGCGGGGCGACGACGACCCTCCTCGGCTCGGAGCCGCTGGACGGCTCGCTCCGCGTTCCCGCGTCGCTCATCCATTACGCGAGCCGGACCAAGGAGCGGGTCATCCTGAGCGACGCCGCCGCCCACGCGGGCAAGTTCGCGAGCGACGGCTACTTCGCTCGGAGCCGGCCCAGGTCGGTCCTCTGCATGCCCATCCTCAGGCAGGCCCAGGCGGTCGGGCTGCTTTATCTCGAGAACAACCTCCTCGCCGGCGCCTTCACCCCCGATCGGCTCGCCGCCCTGGAGCTGCTCGCCACGCAAGCGGCGATTTCCCTCGAGAACGCGCGGCTCCTCGCCAGGGAGCGGACGGCGAGGACGGCGGCCGAGGCGGCCGAGCGCCGATCCGCGTTCCTCGCCGAGGCCGGCGTCGTCCTGTCGGAATCGCTCGAGTACGAGGTGACCTTCGCCCGCCTCGGCGAGTTCTGCGTGCAGACCCTGGCCGACTGGTGCTCGATCGATATCGTGGAAGACGGAGAGCTCCGCCGCCTGGCCGGCGCGCACGGAGACCCCGAGAAGGCGCCTGTCCTCGAGGAGCTTCAGCTCCGGTATCCGCCGCGCTGGGGCTCACTCGACCCGTCGGTCGAGGTCCTCCGCACCGGCGCGCCGCTCCTCATGTCCGAGCTGCCCGAGGAGATCCTGCGAACGATGTGTGTTGACGACGAGCACTTTCGGCTGCTCCGGGAGCTCGGTACGCGCACCCGGCTCTCGGTGCCGCTCGTGGTGCGCGGGCAGAGGCTCGGGGCGCTCACCCTCTCCTCGGGCGAGCCGGGGCGCCGCTACGGGCGCGCCGACCTCGATCTGGCGCAGGAGATCGCGCATCGCGCGGCGATCGCGATCGACAACGCCCGGCTCTACCGCGCCTCTCAGGAGGCCGTCCGCGCCCGCAGCGAGTTCCTCTCCGTCGCGTCCCACGAGCTGAATACGCCGCTGACCTCGCTCACGCTCCTGGTGCAGTCCCTCCGCCGCGCGGTAGGCGCGGGGCGCCCCGTGGATCCGCAGGTCATGGATCAGCGGCTCGAGCGTCTCTCGCGGCAGACAACCCGGCTGACCGGGCTCATCAGTGATCTGCTCGACGTCTCGCGCATCGAGTCGAGGCCGCGCGCGCTGGAGCTCGGCGACGTCGACCTCGGGGCCCTCGTCCGCGCGGTGGCTCTGCGCTTCGAGGCCGATCTGGCGAGGGCACGCTGCGCGATCTCGATCCGCGGCGACGGGCCGGTCGTGGGGTGCTGGGACAGGTCCCGCCTCGACCAGGTCGTCACCAACCTCCTCGGCAACGCGATCAAGTTCGGCGCCGGCAAGCCCATCGAGATCGTCGTGGGCGTCGAGAACGGCGTGGCCCGGCTCGCGGTCCGGGACCACGGCATCGGCATCGATCCGGCGCAGTGCGGCCGCATCTTCGAGCGCTTCGAGCGCGCCGTCTCGGAGCGGCACTACGGCGGGCTGGGCCTCGGCCTGTACATCAGCCGCAAGATCGTGGAGGACCACGGCGGCTCGATCCGGTGCAACTGCGAGCCCGGCGCCGGCGCCACCTTCATCGTCGAGCTCCCCTGCGCGGGGCCGGCGCCCCCGCCTCCGGCGGCGTGAGCGGGCTGTCCTGCTCGCGACGATCCCCTGTGCCGCTCCCTCTCGAGGTCGAGCGCCGGGCGCGTTGCGCCGACGCGCGGCGTTTGCACCTCCTGCCGCGCGGCGCCGCGCTGCCGGCGGGGCTCGGCGCTGGTACGTCTCATGCTCGGTCCCTGGATCGGAGGACATCATGAAGAAGGGGCTGTACGACGCGCTGCGCCTGGATCATCAGCGGCTGGACGAGGTGTTCGAGGGCCTGCTCAACCGGATGCATGCCGGCGACGCGGAGGCGGCGCGCGAGATGTGGGGAGCGTTCGAGCGCGACCTCTCGGCGCACATGGAGACGGAGGAGGCGGTGCTCCTGCCGGTGCTCGATCGCTTCGATCCGGAGGAGGCGGGCACCGTTCGCGCCGAGCACCTCGGCATCCGCAAGCTGATCGCGGAGATGGGGGTCGCGATCGAGCTCCACACGTTGCGGGAAGAGCGGGTGGAGGCGTTCGTCCGGGCGCTGCGGCAGCACGCCGCCCACGAGGAGGAAGGGCTGTATCCGTGGGCCGACCGGGAGCTGCCCGAGCCGGCCGTGGCGCGCCTGCTCGATGGGCTCGCCGCGGCGCGCGACGCCGTGAAGCGCGCCGCTCACCGGTCCTCGACGGCCGCGCCGGGGCCTCGGGCTCCTTGACCGGGCCGACGCGGCCCGCGGCGCCTCAGCCCACGCGCGGCCTCAGGGGCCCTCGGCGTCGAAGATCGCGTCGACGTACCGCCGCGTCGCCTCGCGCCGGCGGCGCGCGCGCTCGGCCGAGTCCTCCTCCACGAGCACCTCGTCGGGCTTCACGCGGAAGAGCGGCTGGCCCTTCTGCACGATCGTCCCCTCGCCGCCGTCGATGAGCACCTCCTCGATGGTGCCGGAGCACGGCGCGAGCACCTTGTTGAACATCTTCATGACCTCGATCACGTAGAGCGGATCGCCCGCGGCGAAATGGCTGCCCTTCGTCACGAGCGGAGGCCGATCCGGCGCCTCCTGCGCATAGAACATGCCGCCGGTGACCGCCACGATCTCGTTGGCCCGCATGGCGGGCGGCGGCGCGAGCACCTTGCGCATGCGGGCCGAGAGCTCGCGATCGAGCAGGCGCTCGGGGATGTCGACCGTGCCGTCCTCCCGCGCGCGGAGCTCGAAGAAGCGCGCGGCGTCGCCCGCGAGGACCAGCGCGTCGAGGAGCTCAAGGCCCGCCTGGAAGCCGAGGTGCGAGCCGCGGACCCGCCGCCACAGCTCGGCGTCGTAGCCCTGAGGCGCTGTATCCCGGGACAGGTGCGCTCGCAGCTCGGGCCACGAAGGCGCGCCGCCCGCCTGGCCCATCCGCTCGCCGACGCGCCGGTAGAAGCCGAGCGCCCGCGAGAGCACCTCCTGGTCGTGATCCCAGATCACATGGGCCGCGGGCGCCTGCGGCTGCGGCGTCATGTTGAGCAGCCAGTACGTGTCCGCGAGCACCTCGATCGGGTTCTTGAGCCAGCGCACCCGCCCCGACCGGATCTCGAACGACCCCATGTTCCGGCTGAGCCACGCCGACAGCAGGTGCGGCTCCGCGCAGATCTTCTCCACGGGACGGCGCACCAGCGTGTCCTTCAGCGTGAAGACCTTCTTCAACGCGCCTGCGCCGGTCGCCTCCGCGGCCCCGGCCCGCGCCGCGAGGCGGCGCTCGTGACGGGCGCCGAGCTCGGCCCACATCGCATCGAAATCGAGCTCCCCGAGCTCCACCGCGAGCAGGCCGACCTGCGTGATGTAGGGGACCACGAAGCGCGTCGTCGGCTTCGTCCACACGCTCCGCGCGAGGAACCAGTGCACGAGCCCGTAATGGAACAGGAGGTTCGTGTGAAGATCGCTGCCGCGCAGCGTGGTCGTGCGCAGGATCTCGCAGATCCGCTGGTAGGCCTCCTCGCGCGAGGCGCCGTAGGTCACGAGGAGCGCGATGTTGCTGTCGTAGGCGCCGGCGACCCGGTAATGCATGAACACCCCCGTGTCGGGGTTCTTCACGCAGATGCCCTGATCGTCGCGGATCTCGTGCGGGTGCGGATCGCTCCAGGACACGATGATGCCGGCCGCGTGGGGCTCCAGCGCGCCGTTCGTCGCGTTGAGGCGCGCCTCCACCGCGGACCCTTCCCGCCGGACGCGGATCGGCCGGGGCAGCCGCTCGCCGTGGCGCGCGAGGAGGACCATGCACTCGACGAGCGAGGTCACCTCGAACGCGTCGGCCGGATCGGCCGGGTTCTCGAAGCGGAGGCCATAACAGAGCTCCGACACCCGGTGCTCGACCTGGATACGGGTGTTGACCTCCATGAAGTAGTGGTGATCCCCCTCGACGATGCACTCGAACGTCGAGGCCGAGTTCAGCCCGACCGCCTGCCCGAACCGCTCCGCCTCGGCCTCCATCCGGGCGAGCGACGCGAGCTCGCGCTCGAGCGACGCCGCGCGCGGCGCCTCGCCGGCCGCGCGCGCCCGCTCAATCGCCTCGAGCAGCCCCTCCTGCGTCATCGCCACCTCGAGCAGCTTCTGCTCGTGCATCTGCAGCGAGCAGTCGCGCCCGCCCAGCGCGACGCACCACGCGCCGTTGCCGATCAGCTGGATCTCGTTGTGCCGCGTCTCCTCGATGTTGAGCTCGAGCACGATGTTCTTGTTGTCGCCGACGCCCGCGGCCTTCACCTCCGCGAGGACCTCGCGCGCCAGCGCGGGGACCTTGGTCGCCCGCGCGCGCGCCGAGGCCTCGGGCTCCGCCGCGTCGGGCGCGATGCCGGCGAGGAGCCGCTGCCCCTTTCCGCCGCCGCCGCCGATGGCCTTGAGCCGGATCCGCCGCCCCGGGTGGCGGGCGAGCAGCTCGGCCGCGCCCCGCTCGAGCTCCTCGCAGAGCTCGTCGGTCGTGTAGAGATCCACGCGCTGCGCGTACGCCGCCGCGAGCAGGGCGTCCGCCGCCTCGGCGAGCGGGATCCCGTCGGCGAGCCCCGCGCCCGCGGCGCCCGCGCCGAGCAGCCCGCGCTCTGCCGCGGCCGCGCGCAGCGCCGCGTGATCGGGCCACTTGCGGAGCACGATCCGCCGGGTCGCGTCGTCGATGCCGGGCGTCACGCTGACCGCGGCCGCGAGCGCCGTCCGCTTCGCCTCGTCCTTGAGCCCGGCGGCGCGCTGCACCGACGAGCGCGGGCCGATGAAGACGAGCCCCGCCTCCTCGAGCGTGCGCACGAACTCCCCGTCCTCGGCCATGAAGCCGTAGCCCGCGAACACGTGCGTGTAGCCGCCGGCCCGGGCGATCGCGACGATCTCCTGCATCAGCTTGACGCGCTCGTCCTTGGTGGCGCCGGTATAGTCCTTCACGCGGTGCACGTGCGCCGGGTGGACGCAGCGCAGCTCCGGCGCCAGGGCGTGCGTGTAGACGATCGAGTCCTTCTCCGAGAGGAGGATGCCGTAATGCTCGATCCCCATCTGGGCGAAGACATCCATCGCCTCTTTCCGGATCGGGCCCCGACACACGATCAGCGGCCGCACGTCGTCGGCGGCGAAGGAGCGCGCCCACGCCGAGCTCGAGCGGCCGAGCCTGCGGTCGCGCACCACCCTCGGGTTGCGGTCGTAACCTCGCTTGGTCTCGAATCCGTCCATGATCAATGGAACTCCCGCTGAACACCGGTGAACGGCCCTGGCTGGTAGTGCCGCAGCAGGAACTCGAGGTTCTCTGCGATCACCGAGCGGAGCTCGCGCGGCATCACGAGCCGCGAGATGGAGCCCAGGCTGAGCCCCTCGCGCGGGTTCATGAGCTCCCGCTCGTACCGCGCGCTGAACTCGGCCTCTCTCGCCTTCAGCCACGCCGCGGCCTCGTCGCGGGCCTCCGCCTTCGCCTTGGCCTCGTCCAGGCCGCGGGCGAGCCGCTCCTTGACGCCGGCCTTCTCCCTGGCGCTCGCCTGCGCGCGCACCTTGCGGAGCTCGTCCTTGTAGACGAACTCCTTGCCGGCGGGGCCCATCACGGCGACGCGCGTCGTGGGGAGCGCGAGCACGACGTCCGCGCCCGTCGCGTAGTTGTTGAACGAGGCATAGGCGCCGCCGAACGCGTTGCGCACGAGCAGCAGGATGCGCGGGGTGCGCACGTCGATGATCGCGTCGAGCATGGCCCGGCCGGCCTGCACGATGCCCATCGCCTCTTGCTCCCTGCCCGGGAGGAACCCCGTGGTGTCCTCCATGAAGAGGAGCGGGATGTTGTAGAGGTTGCAGAAGCGGATGAAGCGCGCGTTCTTGTAAGCGGCCGCCACGTCGATCTGACCCGACGCGACAGCGCTGTTGTTCGCCACGAAGCCGACGACGCGCCCGCCGACCCGCCCGAACGCGGTGATCGTGTTGCGCGCGCGCTGCGGCTGCACCTCGAAGTAGTCGCCGTGATCGCAGATGCGCTGGATGATGATGTTGATATCGAGCGGCGTGTTGTAGCCCGTCGGCGACGAGATCGTCCTCCGGAGGAGCGTGTCGATCTCGGTCGTCTCCCGGCCCACCGGATCGCTCGTCCGCTGGAAAGGCGCGCTCTCGCGGTTGTTGCTCGGCAGGTAACCGAGCAGCCGGACGGTTGTGCGCAGCGCGCCCACCTCGTCTGGCACCGTGAGATCGGCCACCCCCGAGGCGCCGTGGACGCGCGGGCCGCCGAGGTCGTCGGGCGAGACCACCTCACCGAGGACCGATTTGACGACCGCCGCCCCGGTCAGGCCGAAGAACGTGCCGCCCGGCTGGATGACGAAGCTGCCCTGCCGCGGCAGGTAGGAGCCGCCGCCCGCGTTGAACCCGAACATGCACATGATGCTCGGGACCACGCCGCTGATCTTGCGCAGCGCCGCGAACGCCTCGGCGTAGCCGTCGAGCCCGCCGACGCCCGCGGGCACGTAGGCGCCGGCGCTGTCGTTGAGGCCGATGAGCGGGATGCCCCGCTCTCCCGCCAGCTGGAACAGCCGCGCGAGCTTGCGGCCGTTCGTCGCGTCCATCGACCCGGCGCGGACCGTGAAGTCGTGGCCGTACAGCGCCACGTCGCGGCTGCCGATGCGCAGGATCGCGGTGACCAGCGAGGCGCCGTCCAGGTTGGGCCCCCAGTTCTCGAAGACGACCCGCGGCGGCTCGGGCGTGAGCACCCGGATGCGCTCCCAGATCGTCATCCGGCCTTTGCCGTGCTGCCGGATGATGCTCTCCGGGCCCGCGGAGACATAGGGGCGCCTGCGGAGCTCCTCGGCCTCCCGGAGCGCCGCGTCGTACGCCGAGGCGGGCGCGGCCGGCGCCGAGGCGCCCTCGTCGAGCGGATCGTCGAGCGAGGGCACGAGGGCGGAGGGATTCACGGCGACATCGTTGTGATCAAGAGGGCTCATGGACGGGCGAGGCGCTCTATATCATGGTCATGGCAGGGTCCGGGGGCGCACCTCGCGCGCCCGGCGAGGCGCGCGCCGACGTGTGGGGCGCGCCGGCATGTGGGGCGCGCCGGCATGTGGGGCGCGCCGGCATGTGGGGCGCGGCACGGGGTGCTGGGCCGGGTCGCCGCGGCCACCTCGACCGGCTCGCGCGGCGCTCTCCGTCTGGACGCGGCGAGTCATGCGTGGCTGAGCCCGGCGCCCGTCAGGGGCAATCCGCGCGCGAGAGGACATGATCGCCGAACACATAGCGGCGCTGCTTGGCCGCGGCGAGCAGGTCGGCGCGGTGATCGGGGTGGGCGATCTCGATGAGCGCCAGCGCGCGCTCCCGGATGTTCCGGCCCCAGAGATCGGCGACGCCGTGCTCCGTCACCACGTAGTGCACGTCCCCGCGGCTCGTCACGATGCCGGCGCCCTGCTCGAACACCGGCTGGATCCGGCTGATCGTGCCGTCCTTCGCGGTGGACCGGAGCGCGATGATCGGCTTGCCGCCGGCGCTCCGCGCCGCGCCCCGGATGAAGTCGACCTGCCCCCCGATCCCGGAGAAGAAGCGGCCCATCAGCGTGTCGGCGGCGACCTGGCCCGTCAGATCGACGGCGAGGGCCGCGTTGATCGCGATCATCCTGTCGTTCCTCGCGATCGTCAGCGGATCGTTGGTGAAGGCGGACCCGCGCATCTCGATGACGGGGTTTTCGTGGGCCCAGGCGTAGAGGGCGCGGCTGCCGAGGAGGAACGAGGTCACGAGCTTCCCCGGCAGGAGGGTCTTCCTGCGGTTCGTGATGACGCCGCGCTGGACGAGATCCATCACGCCGTCGGAGAGCATCTCGGTGTGCACGCCGAGGTCGCTCCTGCCTCCCAGGGCGGCGAGCACGGCGTTCGGGATCTTGCCGATGCCGGTCTGGAGCGTCGCGCCGTCGGGCACGAGCGCCGCCACGTTGCGGCCGATGGCGCGGTCGACGTCGTCGAGCGGCTCGCTCGCGCGCTCGGGGAGCTCGCGGTCGACCGGGACGAGGTGGGTTATCCGATCCACGTGCAAGAACGAGTCTCCGTGGGTGCGGGGCATCCGCGGGTTGACCTCGGCGAGGACCACAGCCGCCGAGTCGACGGCGGCGCGGACGATATCGACGGAGACGCCGAGGCTGACGAAGCCGTGGGCGTCCGGGGGGCTCACCTGGATGAGGGCCACGTCGATGCCCACCCGGCCCGAGAGGATCAGGCTCGGGATCTCGGAGAGGAAGACCGGCATGAAGTCGGCTCGCCCCTCGTGGATCGCCTCGCGGACGTTCTGGCCGATGAAGAAGGCCGTGTGACGGAACCGCCGCTCGAGGCCGGGGCGGACATACGGCGCGGGGCCCTCGGTCATCAGGTGGACGATCTCGTTGCCGGCGAGGTGGTCGCCGGACTCCACCATGGCGTTCACGAGATCGGTCGGCTCCGCGGCGCCCGAGCCGACGAGGATGCGCCGCCCCGGGGGGATCGCGCGGATGGCCTCCTCGGCCGTCTTGATCTTGTCGCCGAAGCGCGATCGCCAGTCCGTGATCGTCTGCTGCATCGTGTGCCTTCTTCCGGTGTTCTTGGGTGGATGGACGGAGCGTGTTTGCCGGCGTCGGGGCGGGCGACGGCCGGCCGCGCCGTCACGCAGGTCGCGCCTCGGGTCAGGAGATCTCTCTCTCGGTGAGCAGGGCGGCCAGCACGGCCAGCGCGTCGGTCGTCGTGAAGACGCCGACGACCTGCGCGCCGCTCAGCACCACCGCCGATCCGTACTTGTGCTCGGCCATCTCGCGGACCACCTCGGAGAGCGGGGCGCTCGGCGCGACGGCGTAGGGGCACGGCGACATGGCCTCGCTGACGAGCAGATCGTCCCCCTCTCGCTCCTTGAGCGTCTCTATCCAGTAGATGTCCCGCTCGGAGAGGATGCCGACCAGCCGGCCGCCGCTCAGCACCGGCAGGTGCCGGATGCGATGTCCGCGCATGAGCGCGCGGGCGAGGCCGACCTTCTGATCGGCGCCGATCGAGTGGGGGCTCCGGGTCATGCAGTCCTGGATGCGAATGGTGGAAGAGCTCATGGTGCTTCCCCTGGCGCTGGACGTCCGCGATGAACGAGTCGGGCCGAGCGAACCGGCGCCCTTCGATCAAGCTCGGTTTGCCACGACATCTCCTCAGGCCCGCTTGCGCGCCGGCGGGATCAGGTACCCGCAGCACCGCCCGAACCACCGCAGCACGTCGAGCGACGACAGGATGCCGACGACCTTGCCGTCGTCCGCGACGACCGGCAGCCGGTGCACGCCCTCGTAGGCCATGAGCGACGCGGCCTGCCGGATGCTGGCGCTCTCGTGCAGCTGCACCACGACGGGCGTCATCACGTCGCGCGCGGTGACCCTGACGGGCTCGTAGACATGGAAGCCCTGATCCATCTCGAGCGGCGCGACCTCGTCCGACCGCGAGGCCACCCGCCGCGACTCCTCGGTGTCGCCGCGCTCCTCTGCTGCGCGGAGCACGTCGGCCCGCGACACCATGCCGACCGGCTTGCCCGCCGCGTCCACGACCGGCATCCCGCTGATCTCGTGGCGGACGAGCAGGGCCGTGATGTCGTCGAGGGAGACCTCCGATCGGATGCAGATGACGTCCTTGGTCATGATCTCCGCGAGCGGCGCCTCCGGATTCACGGCCACGTCGGCGCCCACGCTGCGCAGCGGAGCCGCTTCCCCCGTGCCCGGCGCCGCGTGGCTGGTGTGGCAGACGACCGACGTCGTGCGCGAGCTCTTGTCGAAGTGCAGCGCATGGAAGCGGCTGCACGACTCGCACTCGCGCGCCGCCATCGAACGCTCCCGCACCGGACAGTAGACGGTCGCCACGACCGATTCCTCGCCGTCGTCTCCAACGATGCGTGTGCTGCGGATCGTGTGGTGCCGGAGCTGGTGCTCTCCGCCGGTAGGTCCAAGGGTTGTCATCGTCGTCTCCCGTTCGCCTCTGCGTCCTTCGCTCGAGGTGTGCCGTGGGATGAGCACCGTTCGTGCCATGCACTCGAGATCCCGGGCGTGCGGCGGCGGCCCTGGTACGCCGCGGTCGCGTCTGCGCCTCCGCGCGCCGTTTGCGCCGCGGCGCAAACGGCTGCCGGCTCCCTCGCGAGGCGCCCGCCCGCAGCTCGCGGCGCGAGGAGCTCGCTCCCGGCCCGCGCGAAGCGTCCAGCGCGCGGGGAGAGCCCCGCTCGCGCGAGGGAGCCAGCGCGCGCGAAACCCTCCTCTCCGGCGCCCGGAACGCCTGGCATGCGGCGTGCTGAGTATTGGGCAAACGAGCAGATGGGTGGAGCGAGGCGACCGCGGGTCGGGGCCTCGCATGGAGGCTGAGGAGGCTGTCATGTCGAGCGCAAACGCAACGAATCGGTTCATCGTCGTCGTCGGGATCGACTTCTCGGAGCCGAGCAACCGTGCGCTTGATCAGGCGCTCGAGTCCGCTTGCTGTCGCGAGAACGCCGAGGTGCACGGGGTCTACGTCGAGCCCGAGAGCTGGGTCGGCGTCGGGCTCTCGCGGGCGCCCATGGTGGCCACCAGGCCCGACGTGGCGCTCCAGCAGCTCCAGCAGCGCGCGAGCGAGCGCGTGAGCGCCATGGGCAACAAGCTCGACGGGGGGCGGCTGAAGCGCGTCGTCGTGCACTTCCGCCGCGGGGATGCGGCCGAGAACATCGCCCAGCTCGCCGCCGACCTGGACGCCGACCTCGTGGTCGTCGGCTCGCACGGCTACCGCGGGCTCGAACGGCTGCTCCTCGGCTCGGTCGCCGAGCGCGTCTCCCGGCTCGCGCGCTGCCCGGTGTGGATCGTCCGGCCGAAGGATCACGCGACCGCCGGCCGGGTCCCCGAGATCGAGCCGCCCTGCCCGGAGTGCGTGAGGCACCGGCAAGAGACGGGCGGCGCAGCGCTCTGGTGCGCGCGCCACTCGGAGCACCACGTCCGGCCGCACCGCTACTCGTATGCGACCAACGGGGTCTACGCGGCGTCGAGCGCGGCTTACCAGTCGACGCCCGAAGCGACGTGATCGCGCGGCGAGCTCGACGGGGCCGCGCGTCTGTCATGCACACAAGCGCCCGATACGCGCCGTGAGGACGCGAGGCGAGCGCGATCCCGCCGCGTTGACGTTCGTTGACGCTCGTTGACGCTCGTTGACGTTCGTTGACGTTCCACCGCGCGCGGGGGATACACAGCGCCATGAAGCGGTCTTGCATCGCCCTGGCGGCTTTCGTGCTGTCCCTCTCCGCTCCCGCGATCGCGCAGCCGGTGAAGGTGTTCGTCCTCGCGGGCCAGTCGAACATGGTCGGCTACGGCGTGGGCCGCCAGCTCCCGGTCGAGCTCCAGAGCCAGCCGGACGTCTGGTACGACCACTACAACCCCGACGCGCGCGAGGGAGGGCCGTACGCCGCGGCGACGAGCGCCGACTGGGGGCCGCTCGAGCCGAAGGGCGAAGCCCGCCGCTACGGGCCCGAGATCACGTTCGGCCGCGCGATCGCCGCGGCGTACCCGGAGCACCGGATCGCGATCGTGAAGATGGCCCAGGGGGGCACCAACCTCGTCGATCACTGGGGGCGCGGCCTCGCGCCGGATCCCGAGGTGCTCTACAAATCGCAGCTCTACCACGCGCTCCTCGGCAAGCTGGACTCCGCGACGTACGAGGGCGACCGCGCCCTCCGTTATCCCGAGGAGGTGACGCGGCTCGACGGCGCCCTGGCGAGGCTCGAGTCGGAGGGGCACCCGTACGAGATCGCCGCGCTCGTCTGGATGCAGGGCGAGAACGAGGCGGGGTGGTCGGCCGCGTTCTCCTACGGCGATACGCTGCGCGGCTTCATCGCGGCGATCCGCGCGGACCTCGGCGTCCCCGGGCTCCCGGTCGTGCTCGGCAGGGTCAGCGACAACCTCTACCCCGCGAACGGCGGGCCCATCGCCGCCGGAAAGGAGGCGAACATCGACGCGGTGCGCGCGGCGCAGGTGACCGTGGCCGAGGAGGACCCGCGGGCCGCATGGGTCGACACGGACGACTTCACCGTGCGAGCGCCCGACGACGCGTATCACTTCGACTCCGCCGCGTACCAGCTCCTCGGCGAGCGCTTCGCCGAGGCGTACCTCGCGCTCGTCCGCGAGGAGGGCTCGTCGACCGCGTCGTCGGCGAGCAGCGCCGGGAGCGCGGCCGCAGGGGGAGGGGGCGCCACGGGAGGCGGCGCGACCGGAGATGGCGCCACGGCCGTATCGAGCGGGAGCACGGCGACGGCGGGCGGCGCCGGGAGCGAAGGCGAGGGCGGGAGCGGCGCCACGGCCGTATCGAGCGGGAGCGCGGCGGCGACGGGCAGCGCCGAGGCCGCGGCCAGCTCGGGCGGGGTCGCGCCCGGGAGCGCCGGCGGCTGCGGCTGCCGTACCGCCGCCGGCCAGGGCCCCGGGGCAGCGGCAGCGCTCGCGCTCGTCGCGCTCGCGGGCCTGCGCCGCCGCCGCTCGCGCGGGTACGGGCAGGGCTGAGCGCCGAGCGGCGCCTCGTGGAGAGCTGGTGGAGCGGGGAGGGGGCGCGCGCCGGCTGCGCCAGGAGTGGTGGAGCAGCCGCGCCGCGCTTCGTGGGAGAGGCCTCGTCGTCGCCTCACGGCGACGCGGAGGCTCATCGCTTCAGGGGAGCCGCAGGGGTCCGTCGTCAGGTCGTACGGACCAGCATGCGAGCCTGCCGGTCATCGGGTCATCATTGCGGGACGCAGCCGTTCGCCTCCGTGCACCCATAGCCGTCGCGGCAGTCGGCGTCCGTGTCGCACGCGTGGTTGCAGGTGTTGTCCACTGCGGCGCAGATGCCGCCCTCGGCGCAGTCGGCGTCCGTCTCGCAGTCGCCCGTGCAGGAGCCGCCAGGCCAGCCGCCGTAGCACATGCCGCTGATGCACTCGCTGTCGGCGGTGCAAGCGTCGCCGTCGGCGCTCTCGGCCGGCGCCGGGGGCGCCGGGAGGCAGCCCTCCGGCGTGCACATATAGCCCTCGCGGCAGTCGGTGTCCGTCTCGCACGCGCTGTTGCAGGTGTCGTCCGATGCGCAGATCCCGCCGCCGGCGCAGGGACTCGATGCGTCACAGTAGCCCGAGCAGTAGCCGCCGGGCCAGCCCCACTCCTCGAGGACGCAGAAGAGGCCGGCGCAGTCGCCGTCCGCCGTGCAAAGGTCACCGTCGGCGCCCTCGCCGGGCGGCGGGGCGCAGCGACCCACGTCCACAAGGCAGGTTGCACCCTCGCCCGTGCACTGAGCGTCGCTGGTGCAGGCCGGAGCGCAGAGCCCCTGGTCGCACCCATAGCCGTCGCGGCAGTCGGCGTCCGTGCCGCACTCGACGAGGCAGAAGCCTGCGTCGATGCAGGTGCCGCCGTCGCAGTCGCTGTCATCCTCGCATTCACCCGTGCAGAAGCCGCCCGGATAGCCGTCGACGGCCTCGGTGGCGCAGAGGTAGCCGCCGCACTGGGCGTCCGTCTCGCAAGCGCTGCCGTCCGGGAGGTAGCAGCCGCCGGACGCCTCGTGGCACGAGCCCACCTCCGTGCACTGATCATCGCTGGTGCAGCCCATCCAGCAGACCCCGTCGTCGCACGCATAGCCGTCGCGGCAGTCCGCCGACGTCTCGCACGCGGCCATGCAGATGGCGAGTGTCTGGCTCACCTGGGTGCAGACGCCGTCGCCACAGTCGTCGTCCGACAGACAGCCGGCGGTACAGTAGCCGGAAGGCCAGCCAGTATCGTCCTCCTCGAGGCAGATGTCGCTGGCGCACATCGCATCGCTGGCACAGGCAGCGCCGGGGCCACCGAGCTCGCCGCCGCCGGCGCCGGTGGTGGTGACCGCCGTCGTGGAGGTGACGCCGCCGCCGCCGTCGCCGCCAGCGCCCGTGGTGACCGAGGTCGTGGAGGTGACGCCGCCGCCGCCGTCGCCGCCAGCGCCCGTGGTGACCGAGGTCGTGGAGGTGACGCTGCCGCCGCCGTCGCCGCCAGCGCCGGTGGTGGCCGAGGTCGTGGAGGTGACGCTGCCGCCGCCGTCGCCGCCAGCGCCGGTGGTGGCAGCGCCCGAGGTCGACGAGGCGCTGCCGCCGCCGTCGCCGCCAGCGCCGGTGGTGGCAGCGGCCGAGGTCGACGAGGCGCTGCCGCCGCCGTCGCCGCCAGCGCCGGTGGTGGCCGCGGCCGAGGTCGAGGCCGCGCTGCTCGATGAGGCCGAGCTCGAGGTGGTGCCGCCGCCCGCACCGCCGCCGCCCGTGTCGCCGCCGCCGTTGCCGCCGTCGCCGCCTGCACCGCCGCCGCCCGTGTCGCCGCCGCCGTTGCCGCCGGTGCCGCCGTCGCCGCCGGTACCGCCGCCGCCCGTGTCGCCGCCGCCGTCGCCGCCGGTACCGCCGGTACCGCCGCCGCCCGTATCGCCGCCGCCGTTTCCTGACGTGCTGCTGGCCGAGGTGGCGCCTTCGCCGCCGGTGCCGCCGCCCGCACCCCCGCCGCCCCCAGTCCCGATGATCGTCGCGTCGTCGTCGCCGCACGCCGTCGTCATCAGTCCAAGAACGAAGAGACACACCAAAGATCGCATCTTCATCCGCTGCTCTCCAGCCGGTAGGGGTCCAGTGACGCGGCGCCGGCCGTCGGAGGCGAGGAGCCGCAGCGCGAACCGCGCGCACGCATCTTCTGTCGAAACGATGCGGATGCCAACGCCTCTTTACTCCTTCACGGCGCTTTCGGGCGGAGGGCGCCCGCGCAGTCCGCGTCCTACCTCGTCCACGCTCATCCTCGCCCCGGGCCAACGACGAACGCAGCAGCTTTTCGACGGCCGAGCGCGCGCGATTGTCGCGTCCGCTCCACGTTTGTGGAGCGCGTTTTGGAGGTCGCGACGCTCTCTTCTCCACTCGTTTTCACCCGTTGCACCCGTCCGGCGAGCCGTCCTTGCCGACCAGCGCGTTTCGCTTCTCAGCACCTTCCCGAGCCCGAGTGCACCTCCCGATGTCCGTGAGGTTTCGGGCGTCCGCTCCTCAGCTCGTTGGCAAGCCCGAGCGCATCGAGCGCACCTCCTGAGTTCGGTGAAGCGTTGGCCATTCCGCCCCTGTCGCCACGAGCGCAGCGGCGGCCGCTGCCCCGCCCGCTGTCGGCCCCAGCGTCGCCTCGCGACGCGTTGTCGGCCCCAGCTTCGCCTTGCGATGATTGACCGGTCGCCGCCGGGGCTGGTATAGGTAGCCGTTTTCTTTGAGTTGAATTTTTCAGTCACAGTCGAAGCGAAAGGCGGTCGAGCGCGGTGTGCGCAGGTGAAGGGTGCCCTGGTGCTTCCAGTGCCAGCCATGTCGTCTTGCCTTTGCCGCGTCGCGTCGGCGCCCTGCGCCTCGGCGGACGACCTCTCATTTCAGCCAGAGGATGAGGAGACCCCATGCGTGTCCGACACGTGATGATCACAGCAGCGATCGCCGGTCTGTTCGCGGCCTGCGCCAGCTCGGGGAGCGATGGTGGCAAGACCGAGCAGCCGGTCTACGGGACGGTCTGCGAGGCCCGCTGCGCCTGCGAGGACTGCTCTGGCGACGAAGAGGGCCTGTGTGAGGCCGAGGAGGAAGCCATCGCCAGGCGAGCCGAGGAGCGCTGCCAGGACGAGCACACGGCGTACATCGACTGTGTCAGGCTGGAGGGCCGGTGCGTGGACGGTCATCACCTGGCGGAGGTCTGCGACGTCCATGCGGCGGCCCTGATGGGCTGTCTCGATCCCACGGACCACTGCCCCAGCGCGGGTGATGGCACCTGCGACGAGCCCCAGGGCACCGGCAACTGCCCGGCTGGGACCGACCGCGCCGACTGCCTCTCTCACTGTCCCTCGACCGGCAACGGCACCTGCGACGAGCCCGAGGGCACGGGCCGGTGTCCGGAGGGCACGGACGTCGACGACTGCGAGCTCGCGCCGTGCGACCGCGTGCAGGACGGCGTCTGCGACGAGCCCGAGGGCACGGGCGAGTGCGAGGAGGGCACGGACGTCGCGGACTGCGCGGCGGGCGAGCCGTGCGATTCCACGAACAACGGCGAGTGCGACGAGCCCGAAGGCACCGGTCTCTGCGAGGAGGGCACGGACCTCGCCGATTGCAACGCCACCATGGCCTGCGACGACCTCGACGAGTGCGGCAGCGACACGAGCGGGTGCATCGGATGCGCGGTCCAGGGGAGCTGCGCCGATGAGCTCGATGCGTGCACCCTCGACGACGAGTGCCCCCGGTTCGCTCAGTGCGCCGTGACCTGCAGGGACGGGGACGACGCCTGCTTCACCGCGTGCATCGACAAAACTCCGGATGGCGCGGAGCTCTATCTCAACTACGACAGATGCGTGAACTGCGATGAGTGTTATTACTCGTGCGGCAACGCCAGCATCCGCGGGTGCTGATCCGGGGCTCATCCCAGCGCTGCGGGGGGATGAGCCTGCTTGATCGACGGACCGTTCGCGGGCTCTCGGCCCGCGCCGCCCTCCGCGCCCTCGTTCTGGTAACATCGCCCGTCTTGCCGGAGCTCCCTCTCACCCCCGCCGATCTCGACGCGGTGCTGGCGCCGCTCCCCAGCGCCCGGCCGCTGCCCGCGCGCGCGTACTGGGACGAGGACGTCTTTGCCTTCGAGCAGGCCGAGATCTTCGGGCGCTCCTGGCTCTGCGTCGGCCGCGAGGACGAGATCGCCCGCCCGGGAGAGTGGCTGCTCGCCCCCCTCACGCCGGCGGGCGTCGTCGTCCTCCGCGGCGCCGATCTGGAGATCCGCGCGTTCCACAACGTCTGCCGCCACCGGGCGGCGACGCTGCTCGACGGCCCGTGCGGCCGCCTCGCGCACCTCGAGTGCCCGTACCACGGCTGGACCTACGAGCTCTCCGGCGCGCTGCGCGCCGCGCCCCACGCGCCGCCCGGCTTCGACCGCGGCGCGCACGGGCTCCTCCCGGCGCGCGCCGGCGCCCTCTTCGGCTTCCTCTTCGTGACGCTCGATCCCGGCGCGCCGCCGCTCGAGAGCGCGATCGGCGAGGCGCCTCCCTGGCTCTCGCGCCCCGGGCTGCGCTCGCTCCGGCGGGGCAGGCGGGTGGAGTACGAGGTCGCCGCGAACTGGAAGCTCTGCGCGGAGAACTTCCAGGAGTCTCACCATTTCCCGCGCGTACACCCCGCGCTGGAGCGGCTGACCCCGTGCGACGACGCCGTGTCCTGGGGCCGGGGCGGCCCGTGGCTCGGCGGTGTCATGGACCTCGCGCCCGGTGCCGACACCGTCTCGACGAGCGCGGCGCCCGGCGCGCGGCCGCTCATCGTCCCCGAGGCGGAGCGGCGGCGCGTGCGCGACGCCATGCTCTTCCCGGGCCTGCTCACGAGCCTCCAGCCCGACTACCTGCTCACGTACCGGCTCGCCCCGCGCGCGCCCGACCGGACGCTCGTGATCGCCGACACATACTTCCACCCCGCGGCGTTCACGAAAGGCTTCGATCCGGGCGACGTGTTCACCTTCTGGGACGCTGTGAACCGGGAAGACCGCGCCATCTGCGAGCGGCAGCAGCGCGGGATCCGCGCGCCCGGCTACGCGCCGTCGACCTACGCCATGGTGGAAGACGGCGTCCACGCCTTCGACGGCATGGTCGCGCGCAGGTACCTCTCGGCGCTCCGCGCGGGGACGGCGTGAGCGAGCGCTGCGGCCGGCGTGGTCGCCGGTAGATCGGTCTCCGGTTACTGCGCGACGCAGTTCTCCTTCATCACTTCCCAGACTGCATCTCCGGTGGCGATGCTACCGGCAGAGGTGGGGTGGATTCCGTCTTGCGTATACTCGTTGTGTCCGTTCCAGGTCGGACGAAGGTCCAACCAGTAACACTTCGGCGCCGTGAGCCCGTCGCACAACGCCTTCATCTTCGGCCGGAGCGTGTCGAGGCAGCTCTTGAGCGACGAGAAGTTGTTTCCGATGGGGTCGGGATAGAAGAAATAGACCACCTTCTCGACGTTGTCCTTCTCCATGGTCTCGAACAGCGACTGCGCCGCCGCGAGGGCCCCGTCGCCGTCCCCTCTCAACAAGCAGTCGTTCCCGCCGCCATCCATCAGCACGTACTTGATCATGCCGTTCTCCGCGGCCTTGCGGTACTGGCTGGGGATCTGATCGTTGGCGAGCGTCGTGCCGCTGACGGAGTTGTCGATGTAGCGGTCGTTCTGGGCGAGGGAGCCGTTGGCCTTGGCCTGCTTCTCGATCTGCTGCGTGATGCCGTGAGTCGCGGCGATGAACGATTCTCCGATGACCGCGACTTGATTCCCCTTGGTCTGGCCCTTGACGCACTCGCCCGGTTCACCGCCCGTGCCGACCGTCTCTCCTCCGCTGGCCGAGCTGCTGGCCTCCGCGGTGCTTGCGCTGCTGCTGCTGCTGCTGCTCGAGGTGCTCCCGGCTGTCGCGCCTCCGGCGCCGGTCGTGGCCGCACCGCCCGAGCCGACCGTGGCCGTGGTCTCCGCGCTGCTGGAGGTGGTCTCGTCAGGGGCGCCTCCGCCGGCCGAGGACGTACCACCGTCATTGGCCTCACCGCAGGCCCAGATGCCGATGCTCAGGAGACCGAGAACGCTCAGTTTCGTAGCGACGTAGGAACGTGTCGACCTCATTTTTTTTCTCCAGTGTCCGCTTGGCGCCGAGGTTTCAAGCGGCGAAAGCCACTCATTGCCTTGTATTGACGATTCAGCCATGCATCGAAGGGCCGCGTTCGACCGATGCAGGTGACTGCCACGACGTCGTACCCAAGCCGGCTGACGCGATGTATAGGCATACTCGCCTATGCCTCGATGCGAGACGTCACGGCCATATTGGTGGATTGAACAATTCGGGCGAGAGTCGAATTCGGTGTCTGCGCCACGGCCCATCCTTCTGGGAGGCCCCCGAGGCGTTCGGTCCCGAGCGCTCCACGCCCGAGCCCGGCTCCCCGCCCGTGCTGGTTCACGCCAGGCTTCGATCCGGGCCACGTGGGCGCCTCCTGGGACGCCGCGAACCGGGAGGACCGCGCCATCTGCGCGCGCCGGCAGCGCGGGATCCGCGCGCCGGGCCGCGCCCCGTCGACCTGCGCCCTGGTGGAGGACGGCGCCCACACGTTTGACGGCATGGTCGCGCGCGGGTACCGCTCGGAGCGAGGACGGCATGAGCAAGCTCTGCGGCCTGTGGGGCCGCCCCTACATCGACCTGTCGCCGCTGATCGACGCCGCGTGCTTCCCCGAGCTCGATCGCGAGATCGTGCGCGGCCTCTGCCGCGTCGAGCCCTCGTACACCGGCGGCAGCCTGAAATGGATGGGCGTGGTCGCGCCCTGGGTGCGCGACGACCCGTACGTGGATTACGGGGAGGTCATCGGGGGCTTCTCGCGCGACGAGTTCTGCGACTTCATCGCGCTCGGCGATGACCCGTCCGCCTTCGATCCCGACCGGCGGCGCGAGTACACGTTCGGAGACGAGACGGATCACCCGCTCACGCGGGCGCAGATGCTGTACCTGAAGTACCGCTACGGCGTCTATTTCCCCTGGAAGGTCTGCTATCATCTGCTCGAGAACGATCGCTGGGAAGACAAGCACTCTGGCGCGGGCAAGGACTTTTCGGCGGAGGCCAGGGCGACGTTCCCCCGGACGGTCGAGTTCATCCGGGGCCTGCCGTTCGTCGAGATCGGGCGGTGCGTGATCTTCGGCCTCGAGGCGAACGATCATGCGCCCGCGCACCGGGACACCGAGCCTGGGAGCGCGATCGGCGCGGCGCAGTCCATCTCGTTCGACCCGCGCGGCGACAAGCGGTTCTATGTCTGTGACAGGGCAGGGGAGGAGCGCACGGTCGTCCGCGCGCCCATCTACTGGTTCAACGACATGGATTACCACGGGGTCGAGCCGGACCCGTTCTTCCGGTACTCGATCCGCGTGGACGGCGTGTTCAAGCCGGAGTTCGTGAAGCAGCTCCAGCGCCTGTACGGGCGGTAGGTGCGGGCGAGGGAGCAGCCGCGTACCACCGCGAGCCTGTGGCGGAGGCGACGGGAACATACCGCCGCGAAGCGCGGCGCATTGCCAACCGCTTCCTGGAAGGCGGCCTCAGGGCGCCTCCAGGCTGGGCAGCCTCGCGCGCCAGTATCCCGGCCTTCGCTGTCCGTGCGCGATGGCGAGCACGACAAGGGTCTTGTCATGCACCAGGTACGGAAGAGAAAAGGGGAATCGTTGCAGGACGAACTTGCGAATCGGGACGGAGGTCGTGAGCCCCTGCCAGCGGGGCCACGCCTCGGGATGCTCGCGGATTGATGCTACCGCTCGGGCGACCTCGGCGACGAAGTCCAGCCCCAATCCCGGCTGCCGGCCCTCGTACCACTCCGCCGCGGCCGTGAGCTCCTCGCGCGCTTCGCGGTGGTAGTGCGCCTTCACCGGCGAGTGGCGGCGAGCCGCGCGGCGAGTTGTTCATGGACGAGGTCCGCGTCTTCCAGCTCGGCCAGTCCGGAAAGGACCTCGTCCGCCCGACGCTCGATCTCAGCCGTCCAGCGCCCCTCGACCTCCGTCTCTGCCGGGTCGTCCAGGCTGGCGAGGATCTCGTGCGCGAACTGTGCGCGGACGGATGGCGGGAGCCGCAGGATCTTGGCCAGTAGATCGCTCTCATGCTGCGACATGGTGCACTGTGGAGCTTAGCACGAGCGTGGCACCGGGCGCACCTCACAGGGGTCGCTCGGCTGCGGGAGCCGTGCCGGGATAGGATCTTCTATGGCACCGCGGCAGCCGCGGGCGGCGTAGCGGCAGCCGCGGGGGGAGCGCCGTTCACCACGAGGTGGATGAACTGCAGCTTCGCCACGGCGGGGCGCGGCAGCACGAACGGGTAAAAGTCATGCTGGCCCATGCTGCGCGACATCTCGTTGAGCACGGCCGTCAGCTCCACCCAGGCGTTCAAGAAGCCCAGGAAGGTCTCGGCCCCTCGGTCGTCCGGCCGCCACAGCGCGTCCGCGCCCCATGGCTCGACGTCGAGCTCCACATCATCGGCCTCGATGCCGAAGCTGAGGGCCGTATCGACGGTGTCGACCATGTGGAGATAGTGGGCCCAGGTCTCGGCCCAGTCTTCCCACGGGTGCATGCTGGCGTAGGCGCTGACGAAGCGCTCGGGCCAGTCCGCCGGCGGCCCCTGCTCGTAGTTGGCCTTCAGCGCGGCGGCGTAGTCCTGCTGCTCGTCGCCGAACAGCTCCCGGAACGGGGCCAGCCACCCGGTGCCCTTCACCAGGCGGTCCCAGTAATAATGGCCGACCTCGTGGCGGAAATGCCCGAGCAGCGTGCGGTAAGGCTCGCGCATCGCGGCGCGGGTGCGCTCGCGTGTGGCGTCGTCCGCCTCCTCGATGTTCAGCGTGATCACGCCGTCGGCGTGGCCGGTCATCACCCTGGGCCCGTCGGGCGGCGAGGCGAGGAAGTCGAAGCAGAGGCCGCGCTCCGGATCCTCGCCGATCTTGGACTTCACCGGCAGGTTCAGCGCCAGGAGCTGCGACACGAGCCGTCGTTTGGCCGTCTCGAGCAGCCGCCACTGCGCCTGGTGCTCGGCGACGGAGAGATCTGGAATGGTGCGGTTGAGCCGGCACGCGGCGCAGAGCGCGGGCGCCTCCGCCGCCGCCGGTATCAGCCAGTTGCAGCCCGACGCCAGGTCGAAGTTGCCGCAGCGCCTGTAGAGCTGCGGCGCGTCCGCCGTGTCGTGCCCTATCTGCCACGTACCCTCGGTCGGGCCGGCCTTGAGCGGCAGGACCTGGGCGCGATCGGGCTCGTAGCCGAGCGGCGTCTTGCAGGCGAGGCATTCGCTGTTGCGGAAGAACACCGGCCTTTGACACTGGCAGCGGTAAGCGCGCGGGGCGGTGGGCTGCTTGGTCCGCTTCCAGGCGCTGCGCAGGCGCGCGATCAGACTGTCAAAGCGATTGGTCATGGTGGGTTGAGCGGCCTCGATCGTGTCGGCCTCAGCTCACGATCGCAAGCTTCGCAAGTTGTATGCCAGGCTTCTGGCTCGGCGCTCGCGACACGGGCAGGACCTAACGTGCCGTGGACGGACGTCGCGAAGTGTCTCGGTGTGGCAACAATGCCGGCGACCCGACCCAGGTTGAGCGCTTCAGTCCGACCCGGGTTGGGAATCGACCCCCCGCCTCCCCGGCGCTTGCACTGCTGCTGCGCGCGCCTCGCTACGTCGTCGCGCGGTAGCTCTCCGGCGGCCCCAGGTAGCTCGGCTTGAGCCCGCCCGTGTCCACCACGAGCTTGCCTGGCACGGCGAGATCGGCAGGCCCGTCGGCCCCGAGCGCGCCGGCTCCGGCGGGCGTACGGGGCCGCGCCACACTTCTTGGAGGTTCAGGTCCAGCCGCAGCTTCCTCGCTGCTCGCGGCCGTCAGGCCGGCCGGGAAGGGGGCGGCCGCCGGCGACTCCGCCGGCGGCTTTGCCACCCGGTGGCGGGCAAGGTCAGTTGGTGGGCACGAAGCGCAGCGATGCGAGGCGCACGAGCTCGCCCTGGCCGCCCTTCACCTTCAAGTAGACCTCGTGCGTGCCCGACGTGGGCGCCACGTTGCACGTCGTCGTCGTCCACTTCTCCCAGCCGTCCGTACCGGGGAGGGCGCAGGTGCCGATCCTCTCGCCGCCTGCCAGCGGATCGATCCAGACCTCCACGGTGCCGCCGGCCCCGGCGCTCGAGGCCTCCAGCGCGATCGCCTTCGACTTCACACCCCCGCTGCCGAGGTCGACGCTCCCGAACATGGCCCAGTCGCCGTTCTCCAGATCACCCAGCACCGGTCCCGCCGACGTGCTCGACACGACCTGGGCGCCGGACTGCTGGTCCGCCTCCGCGGCCGGGATCGGGGTGAATCCGTCACGATAGGTGAACAGGTCGAAGTAGGCACGGCTATTGGTCGCGAACATGCCGGCCTGGTTGCCAATCCAGGTGTGAGCCATGGCATAGAACCCGTCGAGCGTGGAGACGTCGATCTCGGTGCCTACCTGGGTCCATTCGACTCCATCCGTGCTGAACCAGCCCGTGGCCTTGTGCTCGGAGCGGACCAGCTTCAGCCAGACCGCTTTCCCGGCGGGTGCGGGGACCGACGCGCCCACCACGACCGGCTCGGCAAGCTCGGTGTACGCAGCCCCCGCCTCGGCCGGGGCCTGCACCGAGCGCGACCGGAAGGAGAAGCGAATCATGTCCTCCTCGCCCTCCATGACCCGCGCCACCGAGACGTCCATGATGGCGGGGAGCCTGAACTTCTCGCTGTCGTTCATCCACGTCGGGCAGGAGAGCACCTGCTCGTCCTGCCAGTAGCCGTTGCCCACGCGGATGCCGGCCGCGTCCCCGTCGGCCGCGGGCGCGAACTCGACCTTCGCGACCATGCTGCTCGAGTGCAGCGCGTCCTTCTGAACGACCCACGTGGTCTCTCCGGTACCCGGCGTGATCCGCAGCCACCCCGGGCGATCCACCACCGAGTACTTGTCCTCCGACGCGCCGTAGGTGGTCCACGCGGGGTCGATCGTGGCCGACGAGAAATCGTCGTTCACGGGCAGCAGGAAGGGCACGCCGCTCTGCGGCAGCTTGGGCGCGGGCAGATCGCCCTTCTTGGTCGGGTAGTGCGGGACCGGGATCGTCTTCCCGTCCACCTCTTGGTCGACCCAGGTCACCTCCAGCAGCAGCCCCTCGCGGCCAAGCCCCTGCCAGTCGCCGTTCTTCGAGGTCTTTGTGTCGTCGGTGCCCACGTTGCTGCAGTCGTACGAGTGGGCAAAGGCCCACCACGAGCCGTCCTCCAGCGCGATCGGCGACGTGGTGTGCTGGACGCCGGCGTACGGCTCCTCGCCGGTAAGGACGTAGCCGAGCCACGTCCAGTCCTCGGGGGTGCTGCCGACCAGCTTCTTCGACGCCCAGGCGTGCAGCTGGCCGCCGCAGGCCGTGTGCGTCGAGACGAAGTAGTAGTACCAGTCGCCGCGCTTGGCCATCGTCGGCCCCTCGGCCCACTTGCTCCAGTCAGGATTCGTGAAGTCGCCGCAGCCGCCGGTCTCCTGATCCCAATTGATGAAGCTCATGTCGATGCTCGACTCGGGCAGCAGCATCCCGGTCTTGGGATCGATCTCCGTGACCAGGTTGATGCCGAAGTCGTTGGGGTGCTCCGCGTCCCACTTGCACAGACCGTTCTTGATGATCATGTACGTCTTGCCGCTGTCGGGATCGACGAACACGGAATTGTCGGAGCCGGTCCCTCGTTCGTACGAGATCTCGCTGCCGGGCGGCGTGTAGGGGAAGATGTCGACCTTGGTGGGCTCTGACCACGGGCCCTCGAGGCTCGGCGCCGAGGAGAAATGCTGGGTGGCCCCGATGGAGTAATAGACCCGGTACACATCGCCGGCCTTGACGATGAAGCCGCCCCAGGTGCCCTGGCCCGGGCCGAGCTGCGCCTCCAGCGCGGGAGCGGTGGAGTGGACCACCCGGTTCATGCGCTCCCAGTGAAGGAGATCCGTCGAGCGCAGGATCTCGAAGGCGGGCATCATGTGGAAGTTCGACCCGACCAGGTAGAAGTAGTCGCCTTCCCGGTAAATGTTCATGTCCGGGTGATCACCGGGCAGAACGGGGTTCTGGTAGGTCGTCACCTCGAAGGCCGCGTCGCCGTCGCCGCCCGCCCCACCGCCGCCGGCGTTCGGAGAGCCACCCGCGCCGCCGTCGCCGCCGGAGCCGCCGTCGCCGCCGCCGTCGCCGCCAGTTCCACCTCCCGATCCGCCCTGACTTGAGGAGCTTGTCGAGGTAGGTCCGGACGAGGTGCTAGATCCCGCCGGGCTGGGATTGGGCTCGTCCGAGCCGCACCCGATCGCGATCAATCCAACGAAAGTGACAATCCCTGCTGCATAAGAGCGCACGATGACCTCTCAGTTCCTTGTTGTGGACCCTTGAATTCCCGAGGGCGTCCGAAATGATCAATGAACGGGCACGAAAGTGCCTATCGGAGCCACTCGGACCCTGGCGGAATGCACTTCATCCCCGTCGTGTCACGCCGTACGGGCGCGCCGCTCGAAGAGCCGCTGGAGCAGGCAGGCGACCAGGAGGAGCAGGCCGATGACGATCTTGGTCCACCAGGAGCTGAGCGTGCCCTCGAACATGATGAGGGTCTGGATGGTGCCGTAGATGAGCACACCGAACAGGGTGCCGACGACCGTACCATGGCCGCCGGTCAGCAGGGTGCCGCCGATGACGACGGCGGCGATTGCGTCCATTTCCATTCCGCCGGCGTGCAGCGCGTAGCCGGACACCATGTAGAACGTGAAGGCGACGCCCGCCAGCGCCGAGCAGAACCCGCTCAAGGTATAAATGAGCACCTTGGTCCGTGGCACCGGCAGGCCCATGAGCAGGGCGGATTGTTCGCTGCCGCCGATCGCGTAGACCGTGCGGCCGAAGCTCGTGTAGTGGGCGATGTAAATGGCCGCGGCGAACAGCGCGAGCGCGATGACCACGTTCCAGGTAATCGAGGTGTCGAACAGGAACGGAATGCGGTGCGACGAGACGTCGACGTAGAAACCGTTGCGGATCGTGATGGAGTCGATGCTGATGAGGTAACAGAGCCCGCGCGCCAGGAACATGCCCGCCAGCGTGACGATGAAGGGCTGCACCTTGAAGTACTGGATGACGACCCCCATCACGAGGCCGATGGCCGAGCCCATGGCCAGCACGAGCGGGATGACCACGGCAGGGCTCACGCCGTGCTTCTCGACGAGCGACGCCGAGACCATCGTGGTCAGCGCGATGACCGAGCCGACCGAGAGGTCGATCCCGCCGGAGAGGATGACGAAGGTCATCCCGATGGCGGTGATCAAGAGGAACGCATTGTCGATGAAGAAGTTGAGGAACACCTGCAGCGAGAAGAACCCGTTGAACAGGTACGACCCGGCCGCGAACATGAGCACGAACAGGCTGCTGGTGACCGCGAGCGGCAGGTGCCTCGGGTCGATCCGGACGGCGCGCCCGGTCGCGGCGGTGGTGCCGCTCCGTCCGGGCGCGGCGATGGTGCCGCTCCGTCCGGTCACGGCGGCGGTGTCGATCATGGTGTGACCAGCCTCCTCGTCCGTTGCTTTGCGATGAGATCCCTGACCTTCTGCGACTGCAGGATGGTGATCAGGAAGACGACGAGCGCCTTCACCACCAGGTTGACCTCCGGGGGCACGCCGGCGGAGTAGATGGTGGTGGTGAGCGTCTGGATGATCAGGGCGCCGACGACGCTCCCCGCCAGCGTGAACTTGCCCCCGGAGAGCGACGTCCCGCCCAGGACCACGGCCAGGATGGCGTCGAGCTCGAAGAGGAGGCCCGCGTTGTTCCCGTCGGCGCTCTTGACGTTCGAGCTCACGATGAGCCCGGCGATGCCGGCGCACAGGCCGCACACGGCGTAACAGGCGAAGGTGATCGTGCGCGCGCGGATCCCGGCCAGCCGCGAGGCGACCGGGTTCACGCCGATCGCCTCGATGAACATCCCGAGCGCGGTCTTGCGGGTCAAGAGCCAGACGACGGCGCTCACGCCCGCCACGATGAACAGCGAGACCGGGATCCCGAGGAGGAAGCCGTTCCCGATGACGTGATACGGGCTGTAGTAGATGGTGATGATCTGGCCGCCCGTGATGAGCTGGGCGATGCCTCGCCCCGTGACGAGCAGGATCAGGGTCGCGATGATCGGCTGCATGCCGAAGATCGACACCAGCGTGCCGTTCCACATGCCGAGCGCCAGCGCCACGCCCAGCGCGCTCCAGAGGACGATCGGCAGCGGGACACGCGTCGCGTCCACCATGCCGGTCCCGCCGCTCGGCGAGAGCTCGCCGCCGATCAGCACCGCCGCGACCGCGCCAGAGATGGCCACGACCGCGCCGACGGAGATGTCGATGCCGCGGGTGGCGATCACCAGGGTGAGCCCCATGGCGATGATCATGAGCGGCGACGCGCGGTTCAGGATGTCGATGACGCTGCCGTAGAGGTGGCCGTCCTTGACCGTGATCGCGAAGAACTGCGGATTGCTGACGAGGTTGAACAGAAGGAGGGAGCCGAGCATCGCCAGCGGCCAGAACGCGTTCCCGCTGGCGAGCCGGCGCAGGGAGGCGGCGGCCGCGCTCACGGCTGACCTCCCGCGATGATCTGGTAGACCGCCTGCTCGTCGGTCTTGTCCGTGGCGAGCTCCGCCACCTTGCGCCGGTCGCGCAGGACGACGACCTGGTCCGAGTAGCGCAGCGCCTCGGCCATCTCCGAGGAGACGAGCACCACCGCCATGCCCCGATCGCAAAGCTCCATGACCTTGCCCATGATTTCGCCCTTGGCCGCCACGTCGATGCCGCGGGTCGGCTCGTCGAGGATGAGCATGCGCGGATCGGTCACCAGCCAGCGCGCCAGGAGCGCCTTCTGCTGGTTGCCGCCGCTCAGCTTCGAGATGGGCACCTCCGCGTCGGCGGCCACGATGCCGAGCCGCTCGATGTAGCGGCTGGCGATGTCGTCCTGCTCGTCCCGGGACAGGTTGCGGAAGATGCCGCGCTTGGCCTGGAGAGCGACGACGATGTTCTCGCGCAGCGAGAGGTCGCCGAGGATCCCCTCGACCTTCCGGTCCTCGGGGCAGAAGCCGAGGCCGCGCGCGATCGCGTCGAGCGGCGAGCCGATGCGCGCCGGCTCCCCGTCGATCTCGATGGATCCCTGGTCCGCCCCGTCGAGCCCGAACAAGAGCCGCACCGTCTCCGTCTTTCCGGCGCCTAGGAGCCCGGCGAGGCCGAGCGCTTCGCCGCGCTGCACGTCGAGATCGACATCGCTGACGGAGCCCTTCTTGCCGAGCCCTCGCGCCCGCAACAGGGGCGCTTGCCCGCCCGCCGACGGCGCCCGCGCGCGCTCGGCCCGGGTCGGACCGTCCTCCGCGACCTCGCGCCCGACCATCCGCGTGACGAGCTCCATGCGCGACAGCTCGGCGGCCGGCGTCTCGCTGACCAGCTGACCGTTCCTCAGCACCGTGATCCGGTCGGAGATCTCGAACACCTGGTCGAGGAAGTGCGAGATGAACAGGATCGCCATCCCCTGCGCCTTGAGCCGCTGGATGACCGAGAAGAGCGTCTTCACCTCGTCCTCGGCCAGGCTCGAGGTCGGCTCGTCGAGGACGAGGATCTTCGCCTGGGCGCAGATCGCGCGGGCGATCGCGACGAGCTGCTGCACGGCGATCGAGAAGGTCGAGAGCGGCGCGGTGACGTCGACGTGGATGTTGAGGTCCGAGAGCAGGGCGCTCGCCTTCCGGCGCATCTCCCCCCACCGGATCGCGAAGACGCCGGCGTCCTCGCGCCCGAGGAAGATGTTCTCGGCCACGGAGAGGTTGGGGCAGAGGTTCACCTCCTGGAACACGGCGCTGATGCCGAGCGCCTGCGCGTCCTGCGGGCTCGAGGGCCTGATCTCCCGGCCCTCGAGCAGGATCTGCCCGTCATCCGGGGGGTGGACGCCGGTCAGGACCTTGACCAGCGTCGATTTGCCCGCGCCGTTCTGCCCCATGAGCGTGTGCACCTCCCCGGGCAGCATCCGAAAATCCACGGAAGAGAGCGCCTGTACGCCAGGAAATCCCTTGGAGATCCGCTTCATCTCGAGCACGGGCACGGCTCCGCTCTGCATCGCTCACGTCCTCCCCGGCGGCCTTCGCGGCGCCGCCGTCACGCGCGCTCAGTACTTGCGCTTCGGGAACTCCTGGGCGGCCGTCTCCATCGGGAAGACGCCCTCCTCGGTGACGATGCGCTTCGGCAGCTGCTTGCCCGCCATCAGGTCCTTCACAGCGGTCATCAGCTGCGGCCCGAGGAGGGGGCTGCACTCGACCGTCACGTTGAGCTTGCCGGCCATCATCGCCTCGAACGCGCCCTTCACCGCGTCGATCGAGATGATGAGGATGTCCTTGCCGGGTTTGAGCCCCGCCTCCTCGATGGCCTGGATCGCGCCGATCGCCATGTCGTCGTTGTGGGCGTAGAGGACGTTGATGTTCTTGCCCTCCGCCTTGAGGAACGCCTCCATGACCTCCTTGCCCTTGGCGCGCGTGAAGTCGCCCGTCTGCGAGCGGATGATCTTGAACTGGGGCTTGTCCTTGATGATCTCCTCGAACCCCTTCTTGCGATCGATCGCGGGGGCCGAGCCGACGGTGCCCTGCAGCTCGACGATGTTGACCGGGTCCTTCTGGTCCTTCGTCTTCTCGACCAGCCACTTCGCGGCGCGGCGGCCCTCCTCGACGAAGTCCGACCCCATGAAGCTGACCCAGAGGGTGTCGTCCTTCGTGTCCACCGCGCGATCGGTCAGGATGACGGGGATCTTGGCCTCCTTGGCCTCGCGCAGGACGGGCTCCCAGCCGGTCTCGACCACGGGCGAGAAGGCGATGACGTCGACCTTCTGCGCGATGAACGACCGGATGGCCTTGATCTGGTTCTCCTGCTTCTGCTGCGCGTCGGAGAGCTTGAGATCGATCCCGGCCGCCTTGGCGGACTCCTCGATCGACTTCGTGTTCGCGGTCCGCCACTCGCTCTCCGCGCCGATCTGGGAGAACCCGAGCGTGATCTGCTTATTTTCCTTCTGACAGCCCGGCCCTACCAGGATCAGCGCCAGCCCTGCCAGCGCCACCATCCCCGTGGTGACAAAGTTTCTCCTCTTCATGGCGCAGCTCGTCTCCTCTCGTCCATCGCCTCGTTCCATGAGGCACCTGAATCATCCTCGCCGTCGTCCCCCGACGTCCGGCGTCACTTCTGCCCGTAATACGCTTGCTTCCCGTGCTTCCGGTCGAAGTGCTTGCGCACGAGCGCGTCCGGCAGGCGCGCGGCGCCCGGGTGGATCGTGCGGGTGATGAACGCCATCCTCGCGATCTCCTCGAGCACCGCCGCATTGTACACGGCCTTCTCGGCGTCCTCTCCCCACGCGAACGGACCGTGTCCCGCCACCAGCACCATGGGTGTGTGAAGCGGGTTACGATCCCTGAAGCACTCGATGATCTGCTTCCCCGTCTCCGTCTCGTAGTCGCCCTCCACGGCGTCCGGCCGCATCACCTCGGTGCAGGGTACGTCCTCGGCCAGGTGATCCGCGTGCGTCGTACCGTAGATCGGGATCGGCGTGCCTGTCTGCGCCCATCCGGTCGCGTAGGTCGAGTGCGTGTGCACCACGCCACCCAACCCGCGGAAGCTCGCGTACAGAACGATATGCGTCCTGGTGTCCGAGGAGGGGCGGAGGTGTCCCTCCACCACCTTCCCCTCGAGATCGACCACGACCATGTCGTCGGCCGACAGCCGATCGTAAGGGACGCCGCTGGGCTTGATCGCCAGGACGCCCCGATCTCGATCGAACGCCGAGACGTTGCCGAACGTGTAGATCGCGAGCCCTCGGCGCGGGATCTCCATGTTCGCCGTGAAGGCGCGCTCGCGCAGCTCTCGATAGGTCGCGCTCACGTCGTGGCCCTCAGTGCGCCAGCCGGTAGGCGAGATCGTTCCAGCGGAGCTCGTTCTTGAGCGAGCGGATGTCGGTCCCTTCGCCGATGCGGACCAGCTCCACGCCGGCGATGGAGGCGAAGTCCTCCACGTGCGCCATGCTCACGGCGCGGCTGTAGGCGCAGTGATGGGCGCCCCCAGCCAGGATCCACGCCTCGCAGGCGAGCCTGAAATTGGGCTTCGGGATCCACACCGCGCGCGCCACGGGCAGCTTCGGCATCGCCTTGTCGGGCGCCACCGACTCGAGCTCGTTGGCGACGATCCGCATGCGGCCGCCCATGTCGATCATGGCAACGTTCACAGCGGGCCCGATCCCGGCGTCGAAGACGAGCCGGCACGGGTCCCCCTTGCCGCCGATCGAGAGCGGGTGGATCTCCAGCGACGGCCTCCCGGCGGAGATCGACGGACAGATCTCCAGCATGTGGGCGCCGAGGACGCGCTCGTGCCCCGGGACCAGGTGATACGTGTAGTCCTCCATGAAGGAGACGCCCCCGCGCAGCCCCGTCGCCATGACCTTCAGGGCGCGGACCAGGCCGCAGGACTTCCAGTCGCCCTCCGCCCCGAAGCCGTAGCCGTCGTTCATGAGGCGCTGCACGGCGAGGCCGGGGAGCTGCTTGAGACCGTGCAGATCCTCGAACGTCGTGGTGAAGCCGCCGAAGCCGCCCTCCTTCAGGAAGGAGCGCATCGCCGCCTCCTGCCTCGCCGCGTACCGCAGATCCCCGTGGCGATCTCCGCCCCTCCTCAGGGCGGGAGCGATGGTGTACGCCTCGTCGTACTCCGCCACCAGGCGATCGACCTCGCGCTCGTCGACCTCTGCGATGCGCCCCACGAGATCGCCCACGCCGTAGCCGTTCACCGACCAGCCGAACTTGACCTGCGCCTCGACGCGGTCGCCGCCGGTGACGGCCACCTCTCTCATGTTCATGCCGCCGAAGCGCGCGATCTTGAGCCGCCGCGCGTCGGTGATGGCGCAGGCGGCGCGCGCCCAGATGTCGAGCTTGGCGAGGACGTCGTCGTCCGTCCAGTGGCCGACGATGACCCTCCGGTCGATGCGCAGGCGAGCGCCGATGTACCCGAACTCGCGGTCCCCGTGGGCCGACTGGTTCAGGTTCATGAAGTCCATATCGATGCTGTCCCAGGGCAGCTCGCGGCCGTACTGCGTGTGCAGGTGCGCGATCGGCTTCTCCAGGCGCTTGAGCCCCGCGATCCACATCTTCGCGGGCGAGAACGTGTGCATCCACGTGATCACGCCGGCGCACCGCGGCGACGCGTTGGCCTCGCGACAGACGGCGAGGATCGCCTCGGGGCTCTTGAGCGTCGGCTTCCAGACGACCCTGACCGGGAGCTTGCCCGAGGCGTCGAGGGACGCGGCGATCTCCCGCGCGTGTTCGGCGACCTGCTTCAGCGCCTCCTCACCGTAGAGGTCCTGACTGCCGGTCAAGAACCATACCTCGAAGCCTTCTCGAAGATCCTGCATGGCGATCCCGCTCATTGCGTCAACTCCCTCTCAACAAACGATCCCAGCGCGACGTAATCCCGGTACAGCGCGTCATAGAGCCTGGCGCGCGTGGGATCCGGCAGATACCGGGCCTCGGTTCCAGGCGACATCGCGCGCTGCGCGTCCTCGACGGTGGCGTGAAGGCCGGCGGCGGTCGCGGCGAACATCGCCGCGCCCAGCGCGACCGGCTGCTCGCCGGCGCGGACCTCGACCGTCATGTCGAGCACGTCCGAGAGGACCTGCATGGTGAGGGGGCTCTTGCGGGCGACGCCGCCGACACCGATGATGCCGTCGATGCGGAGCCCCTCGGATCGGAACCGCTCGACGATGGCGCGCGATCCGAAGGCGATCCCCTCCACGAGCGCGCGGTAGATCCGCGGCGCGTCCGTGCCCAGATCGAGGCCGACGATGGCGCCCTTGAGCCGCTGGTCCGCGTCCGGGGTCCTGCGCCCGTTCAGCCAGTCGAGCGCCAGCACGGAGCTCCGCGCCGGCGGGATCTCCGCGGCCGCCCGCTCCAGCTCGGGGATGATCCGCTCGATCGCCGCATCGGCGAGCGTCACGTCGGCGACCGTCGTCCGGAGCGAGTGGCCTTCGCCGGGCAGGGCAGGGAGGATGGCGAGGAGCGGCCAGCTAAGGAGCTGCTTGAACCAGGCAAAGACGTCGCCGAAGGCGGACTGCCCCGCTTCGTAGCCGATCGCACCCGGGATGATCGAGCCGTCGACCTGGCCGCAGATCCCGGCGACGAGGACCTCCGGCGCGCCGGTCTTCGGCACGACGAGCATATCGCACGTGCTCGTGCCCATGACCTTGAGCAGGCGGTTCGGCTGGATGTTGCCGCCGACCGCGCCCATGTGCGCGTCGAAGGCGCCGACGGCGACGACGACGTCGTCCGGGATGCCGAGCGTCGTGGCCCACCCGGCCGAGATCGTCCCGAAGGGCACGTCGGCGGTCCAGGTCTGCGAGCCGAGGGTGGCCTTGAGCGCGGGCAGGCGCGGATGGAGCCTCGCCAGGAACTCGTTCGAGGGATAACCGTCGAACTCGGGGTGCCACATCGCCTTGTGCCCGGCGGCGCAGCGGCTCCGCCTGATCTGCCGGAGGTCGTCGGTGCCGGTCAGGACGGCGGGGATCCAGTCGCAGTGCTCCAGGACGGTGACCGCAGCGCGCGCGACCGCCGGGTTGGTCTCGAGGACGTGGAGCACCTTGGCCCAGAACCACTCGGACGAGTACACCCCGCCCTCGTACTTCGTGTAGTCCACGCCGCCCCAGGTCCGGGCGACGCTGTTGATCCGCGCCGCCTCGGCCACCGCGGTGTGGTCCTTCCAGAGGATGAACATCGCGTCCGGGTCCTCCTCGAAGCGTGGGCTGAGCGCGAGAGGCCTGCCCTTCGCGTCGGCCAGGACCGGCGTGGACCCGGTCGTATCGACCGCGATCCCGCGCACCTGCGCGGCGACGTCGCCGCCCGCCTGGTCCAGCGCCGCGCGGATGGACGCCTCCATGGCATGCAGGTAGTCGAGCGGATGCTGGCGGAACCGGTGCGCGCGCGCGTCGCAATAGAGGCCCTGCGCCCAGCGCGGGTAGGGCGCGACCGAGGCCCCCGCGAGCTCGCCGTTCCGCGTGTCCGCGACGACCGCCCGAACGGAGTCGGTGCCGAAATCGATCCCGATGACGAATGTTCCCTTGCGCATGACGACCCGTAAACCGAGCTAAGCCAGTAAGGATGTGCCCCGGGTTAAATGTGAACGTTCACAATGTGACTGTCAATCACAATCTGCTGGATCGCGACGCTTCTGCCGTCCCGGAGGATGAACCAGGCTGCAACTCTCTTCTCGTGCGGTGAGGCCGGGAGGGGGCGATGGTCCGCCGGCTCACGCGACGACCACGACCACGACCACGACCACGTGAGCGTTCACGTTGGTGACCGATGGTGGTGGAGGGGGGCTTCGCGCCCTGAGCGTGATCGAACGAGCTTGGCGAACGCCTGTGGGGAAGCGGCTCAGCCGCCTTCGAGGCAGATCCTGCGCACGAAGCGCCTCACGGTCGAGGCGCGATGCTCGGCGTAGTAGCCATCCGCGGCCGCTCTCGACGCCTCGCCCGGCGCGTCGAGGCAGTTTGCGATGATCTCGTAGCCGTCCTGGAGATGGTTCGGGTCGCCGGGATGCGTGCGACGATATTCGTGCACGAGCTCCCGCATGCGCGCGCCGTTCCGCGCGCTCATCGCGTCGTTGAGCAGCCCGATCAGGCCGTTCTCATGCTGGATTTCGACGTGGCGCTGCGTGATGGGGTGGGGGTGGGCGGGGCCTTCGTGGCGGTCGTCAGGGCTCGGCCCGATGACGGGCAGGTCGTCGATCGCCGCGGCGAGCACGGTGCTGCCGGCCGACGCCCGTGGTTCGTTCGACCCACGGCGCGACGTTGCCTCGCGCGGCGCCTCCTCTCGCGACGTCTCCTGCCGAGAGGAAGGCAGCCGTCGCGCGTCGGGCTCTCGAGAGCGATGCACGAGGTAAAGCGCCGCGCCGAGGAGCAGCAGCGCGGCGACGGACCAGCGCGTGCGCGCCGACCTCATGGAATCGTCACGGTCCACGTCACCGTCTCTTGCGAGCGGGGCCAGTTGTCGCGACCCCAGCAGGGATCGTAGTAGCGGGGATTGGTCGAGGGAGGAGGGTCGAGGCACTCGCCGCTGCGGTAGCGCACGAGCTCTTCGCCGGCGTTGTCGTAGGCCTTGGCGACAATGGTGTGGGTGCCCGAAGCGAGGCCCGCCGCGGCGACGTTGTAGACGGGGCCGCCGTCCGTCGCGATCACCTCGCCGTCGAGCGTCCAATCCACGCTGATGACGTCGGGATCGATCACCTTGACCGCGAGCGTCGCCGGATCCGTGACGGCCCCTGCGGGCGGTTCGACCGAGTCGATCGGCCTGATGCGCATCCAGATGTCCATGATCATCTTCTCGCGCGAGACCGGGTTGAAGCTCGTGTCCTTGTTGTCTCCGAACAGGCTGTTCATCATCGAGTTCGAGGACGGGCGGTACTGTCCGCTATCCACGTAGCGGCTGCCGATGAACGTGCCCTGGACACCCGTGGCGTCGGTGGCGTCGTACTCCAGCCACTTGTCCCATTTGCCCGCCGTCGTCGTGCAGTTGCCCGTGGTGTTCACCTCGACGTACTCCGTGCCGCCGCCGCTGCACGTGTTCGCGCCGCAGGCAGAGCCCGTCGCCTTGGCGCAATACTCGTCGGCGAGCTGATGGAAGCCGTGGCCGCCTTCGTGCAGCGCCGCTCCGGCGGCTTCCTCATGCCCGCCGGACCAGAGCATCCAGGCCGAGCCGGTGTTCCACCAGCGATCGTTGTTCAACACGATGGCGTGCCAGTCGACCTCGAAGTCCTCGGGGAGGTTCGCCTTGAGCGCCTGATCCGCCGCGCGGGTGTCGCACTCCGCGAGGCGGCTCTCGTCGTCGCCCGTGCAGCCGAGCGCTCCAGGGATGCCGTTCGAGCGGCTGACCAGCTTGACGGCGCAGATGTTGACGAACTTGCGATACCTGCCGTACGGCTCGCCGATCGGGCTGCTGAAGCGCTTGGCCATCGCCTCCTCGATGTGCTCGAGGTACGTGGTGTTCACGGTCGTGGCGTCGTAGCCGTCGCCCACGATGACGTAGTTGATGCGGTTCTCTGGTGGGCCCGCGCTCTCGATGGCCACGCCGTTCGCGCCGCAATCGAGCACGTAAGCGGAGTCGCCTCCTCCTGTGCCGCCGGGCACGAAGCTCCCCCCTGCGCCCGTGCCGGTCGAGCCGCTCTGGGCCGCGCCGCCTGCGCCGCCGGAGCCCGGAGCTCCGCTGCCTGTTGCTCCGCTGCTCACAGAGCCGCCGGAAGAGGAGGTGCTGCCCTCCGACGGGCCCCCGCCGTCGGTCGTCGCCGCGGGGCTGTCCGACGCCTCTCCGCAGGCGCAGAGCGCCACGACGCTCAAGAGGTGCAGGTGGAAGCTCGACCTCATCATGTTCACCTCACGACGTTTCGCAGGCGACGTCCACGCCGAGCTCCACCGTATCCCATCCCCGAGGCTCCCCAGGCGTCAACCAAGCCCGTTCGGTCACGCAGGGCACGAAACCCGCCCCCTTCACCCACCCTCGTTCACCAACGTGAACGTTTACGTGGTCGTGGTCGTGGTCGTTCACGTGGTCGTGGTCGTTTACGGCCAACCGTTGACGACCACAACCACGTGAACGTTCACGTAAACGTTGGGATGTGGGAGGACTCGGCGCGAGGCTAGGTTGACGGCTACGTCCGGCCCACGGTCACCCGAACAGCCCCTCGATCGCCGTGGTGTGCGTGTCGTTGTCCCCCATCACGAGATCCGGGACCCCGAAGGAGCCCGCGATCGCCATCCACAGGTCGTTGGTGGAGCGGCCGCCGCGGTTGCCGTTGGTCCACACCTGCCCGCCGCGGAGCTTGGTGCCCTCGCCGCCGAACAGCACCCACGCCATCTTGTCCCAGTTGTGATGCCGCGTGCCGACCTCCGTGATGTACGGGACCAGCGTGGTGTCGAGCAGCGTCCCGCCGGCCACGTCCTTCGTCTCCGCGAGCTCCTTCAGGAAGCCGGCGACGTAGCCGGCGTAGAACTCTTCCACCCGCGTGAGGAACTCGAGCGTGTCGGGCGTATCGGGATCGTGGCTCGTGGTGTGGTGCACCTTGAAGATGGCGGAGTTGGGCGGCCACAGCTCGCCGAAGCTCACGTGGTTCGTGCCAGGGGACCACTGGAACGTGACCACGCGCGTCAGGTCGCAGCGGAACGCGGCCTTGATCACGGCGAAGTGCAGGGCGCCGATGCGCGCGTGCTTCACGTCGTCGCGCTCGTTCACGACGTGCGAGCTGCCGTAGGGATCGATGTGCCCGCTCACCTGGATGACCTCGGGCTCCTGGGGCATGCCGCAGGTCGCGGGATCCCTCGGGTCCGCGTCGAACTCCGCCTCCACCTCGCGGATGGCGGCGGCGTGCCCCTCCAGCGCGTCTCGCTGGGAGCTCGGCGCGAGGCTCTGAAGGCGCTTCAGGTCCTTCATTGCGAAGTCCAGCACGCTCTTCTTCTGCAGGCGCGCCCGCGCCAGGGCGTCCAGGTTGTCGTCCGTCGGGCCGCCCGGCATGAGCGTGCCGAACACCCGCCGGTACACCTCTTGCGGCTGGTAGTAGGGCTTCATCGGCGCGCGTGCGCCCGAGTAGGACATGTGGCGGGTCGACACCTCGGGCGTGTCGGCGCGGTTGTCGCAGGAGACCTGGAGGGACGCGATGGGCGTGCCCTGGAGCTCGGCCGCCTGCTTCACGAGCAGCTGGTCGATGCTGGGCGCCTCGGCCATCGGATCGTCGCCGCCGTTGCCCGGGTACAGCTGCTTGGTTCGCGTCCCCGTGCACATCAGCACCGTCCCGCGCTCGTGGCCGCCGCCGACAGACCCCTCGTGCGGCAGCTTCAGGTCGCGCATCACGACCATCCGAGACTTCATGGCCTCGAACGGGGTCAGGATGCGGGAGAGCGTGAAGTTGGTCCCGTTGCCTTGCGGCCAGTAGTTCTCGTACACGGTGCCCACCGGGCGCTGCACGATCAACAGGCGCCTCGGGGGCGCCGCGCCCTCGGCGGCCGACTCGAGGCCCTTGAGCACCGTCATGAGACCCGCGGCGGCGCCGATGCCTTGCAGGAAGCGGCGGCGAGACCATCCGTAAGAAAGGTTGTAGCCCACGGTCATTCCTCCCTGGCGCGCTCGGTCAGCGCGGGCGACGCCACGATGGCTTTCACGACGTTGGTCAGCGTCCGCTGGCCCTCAGGCAGCGCCTCGATCACGCGCTCGACCTGACAGTCACGGGTCTGGAGCGCCTCATCGTCCGTGCCGTAGGTCAGCAGATGCCGGGTGATGCAGGCGGCGAACCCGTCGTTCTGCGCGACGGCCTCGGCGAACTCGACGGCGCTCGAGTAGCTCCCCGCGACCTCGGCGATGTTGCCCAGGTTGACGCGCGCGTCGATCGGCTCCCCGTCGAGGGTGTCGCGGTACCGGCCGACCGGATCGTAGTTCTCGAGCAGCAGGCCGAACGCGTCGAACTGGGCGTGGCACGCGGCGCAGGTGGAGTTCGCGGCGCGCGCGTCGGCGCGCTCGCGCTCGGTCATGTCGGCCTCGAGCAGCTCCTTGATGGCGTCCGAGAGCTCCTCCGGGGGCGACGGGATCTTCCCGAGGCAGAGCAGCGCGCCGCGCACGAAGAGCCCTCGCGCCACGACGCTCGTGTTGTCGGTCCGGGCCAGCGCCGCGAGCAGGCCGGGCTGCGTGAGGATCCCGGCGCGCTCGTCGGCCGGCAGCTCGACCTTCGTGAACTCCTCCGGGCTCGCGCCCGTGTGCTCCACGCCGTAGACCTCCGCGAGCACGCGGTTCACGAACGTCTCCCTCGTGGTCAGCAGGGCCGACACGTCGGCTTCGCGGCTCCACAGCAGGTCCTCCAGGAGCAGCTCGGTCTCGTGGAACATGCTCCCCTGGAGCGCGGGGGTGTACTCGGGGAAGAGCCCTGGATCCTTCTCCGTGCCGAAGAGGTTGCTGAGCCCCCACGCCGCGATCAGCGTGGTGTTCAGGCTGCTGCGCGTCTCGGGTTTATCGAGGAGGCGCTCGGCCTGGCGCGCCAGCTCCTCCGGATCGTTCAGGGCGCCGGAGTCGGCGGCGGCGGCGAGCTCCGCGTCCGGCAGGCTGTCCGTCAAGAAGAACGAGAGCTCGCTCGCGACCTCGTGCGCGGCGAGCTTCACCACGTCACCGTCCGCGGCGCCGCCGAGCTCGGTGCGGTAGGAGAAGGAGGGGGACGCGATGAGCGCCTCGAGCGCGAGCGAGACGCCCCGCTCGTAGCTCTGCTCCTTCCCGAGCGCGTAGACCGACCACAGGTTGTCAAGCTCCGTCTGGTCCACGGGCCGGCGGAACGCCCGTTGCGCGAACTTCGTCAGGAACGTCTTGGCGCAGGCGTCGTCTCCGTCGGGGGCGCACCCCGTCACCTGCTCGAAGCGCCCCGAGATGCTCTCGGCCGCGTAGGCAGCCCTCGCGAGCCGCGTATGCACAAGGGAGGTCCCCACGACAAGGCCCTTCTTGGCAAACGGCTTCGTCCGCGCGTCCGGCGCCTGTTCCGCCTCGATGGCCTCGTCCCCCAGGAGATCCCGGATGGCGTTCATGAACTGCAGGTCGGCGAGCAGCACGACCCGCCGTTCGAGCCGCGGGTTGCACACGGCGTCTCCGCCGCCCGAGGAGCTCGTACCGCCGCCCGTCGGGTTCGCGCCGGCGCTCGAGGAGCCCGAGGAGCCCGAGCCGCCGGCGCCGATGTCGCCCACGCACCCTGCGACGAGGAGCGAAGTGCACGCGGCCGCTCGGAGCAGCCGTGAGGCTATCCCGCTGTGAATGGATGTTTCCACCTTCCATCGATCACACGCGGTGTCAGGACCGCTATCGTGGGAAGATTTCATGGCTCCGGCTGCGCGACCTCGGCCATCGAGCCACCTCGGCGCTTTGCGGGGCGCGCGCCTCAAGGCGGCGACCAATAAAGAAGATAATTTCACACGATCCCTCCTGTGAGTCCGCCCTGCTGTGTGAAAAAGTGCCTTCCTGACGTCCGGGGCTGCGGTAGATGAGCTGGCGCCGCGCCGCGTAACACCTACACGAGCCGCCGCTGCCGCGCGGCCGACCCCAATGGGTCGGTGGCGCGGGAGGCGAGCGCACCGCGCAGCAGGTTAGACCCGCCGCCTCTCCTCGCGCTGACATCAATGACGAATGCCCCGGTGCGTATGACGTACGACGACGACCTGACCGGCGCAATGCCTAAGGATGTTTCCCAGATTGTGAACGTTCACATATCGAATGTCAACTAGAATCGACCGATGCCCAGCGATTTCTGAACCGGTTGAGTACGAGGGCCGGCGGCGCTCCTCCGGAGCGCCGCCCTCGTGGGGAGGAGAGGCCTGGCCGCGGACCCTGTCGACGTGGCCAGGCCGGCCGGCAGCCGTCGGCACGCCGTTCGCATGGGCCAAATCTGACAGCCGGCGTGAAATCTGCGGGATCGATCGCGGCTCCACCGGGAATGGCATCTACGACGACGAACGACCAGCGTCGGTGCCGCGCTCCAGTCCGATGGCGACGATCCCCGGCGCGCACCCGCCCCGTGACGCGAAAGCCGAGTGAAATGAAGAATCCCGAACAATTTGTGAACGCTCACATTGAAGAACTCCGTTCCAATCGAGCGGCCCGCGACTATCCTCCCGCGCCGATGGCTGAGAAATCTCTTCCGGAGCGCCGCGTCAAAAGGGGCGGCGGGCGGCGGGCCGCGGTCATGGTCGACGTGGCCAAGCTCGCTGGCGTCTCGTATCAGACGGTCTCACGCGTCCTGCACGACAGCCCCCACGTGCGCCGCGACACGAGGGAGCGGGTGCTGGATGCGATCCGCCAGCTCGACTACCGGCCCAGCTCGGTGGCGCAGGCGCTCGTGACAGGGCGGTCGCGGACGCTCGGTGTGGTCAGCTTCGACACGACGCTCTACGGTCCGGCGTCGACGCTCCTGGGGCTCGAGGAGGCGGCGCACGACGCAGGTTATGGCGTGAGCATCTCCAGCTTGAAATCGTTCAGCCGCGCGCCGGTGCTGGAGGCCGTGCAGCGGCTGCGGGACCAGGGGGCCGACGGCATCGTCGTGATCGCCCCGCAGCGGTCTGCGGTGGACGCGTTGCGCCACGTCACCTCCGATGTGCCGGTGGTCGCGGTCGAGGGCGGTCCGGACGACTCGGTGCCGGTGGTCGCGGTCGACCAGCTCGGGGGGGCCGTGTCCGCGACCCGCCACCTGCTCGATCTGGGCCACAAGACCGTGTGGCACATCGCCGGCCCGACCGACTGGCTCGAGGCCGACCAGCGCATCGACGGCTGGCGCTCGGCGCTGCAGGCGGCCGGCGCCGAGGTCCCGCCGCTCCTGCGGGGGGACTGGAGCGCGCGCTCCGGCTACGAGCTCGCCCCGCAGCTGACGCGCACGCCGGGCGTCACCGCCGTGTTCGTGGCCAACGACCAGATGGCGCTCGGCCTCCTCCGCTTCCTCCACGAGAACGGGCGCGAGACGCCGCGCGACCTCAGCGTCGTCGGCTTCGACGACATCCCGGAGGCGGCCTACTTCACGCCGCCGCTCACCACGGTGCGCCAGGACTTCTCCGAGCTCGGGCGCCGGTGCCTCCACGTCCTGCTCGGGCAGATCGAGAGCGGCCAGCGCTCGTGGTCGCGGGTCGTTGTCGAGACCGAGCTCGTCGTGCGCAAGAGCACGGCCGTCCCCCGGCGCCGGTGAGACCGTGCGCGCTCTGCCGTACCAGCTCCGTGATGTGTTCACGGACCGGGACTTTATCGGTTAAGTCATGGGTACCGAGCTGGGCTGCCGCTTGAATCGCAAAGTTGCCTCGCGATTGCAACATGCGCTGTCGATGCACGTTTCCTGTCAGCCAGGAACTGCAAATGTAGGAAGCTTCGCGCGCGTGTCGTGATCACTTCCAGGTGTGGCGGGAATCATCCGTCGCGAGTTGCACGGCGTGCGTATCGCTAAGTGTGGGCGCCGCCGTTCGTGCCGCTGCCCCCCGGCTTTCTCGCTCCCCGCTTCACCAACGACAATCGTCCGACTTCCGGAAGTCCAACATGAACAAGAAGCTTTCTTCTCGATTGCTGTGCAGCACGGCGTGGATCGCGCTCGGAATGGCGACCCTCTTTGGATGTGGCGATGGGGGCGACGGGGTTGACGACGGCGTGGGCGGCTCGGGCGGGGCAGGGAGCACCGGCACCAGCGCCGGCACGAGCTCCAGCAACGGCACGAACAGCAGCTCCAGCGCCAGCACGACGGCCGGCGTCGGCCCCGCCACCAGCAGCGGCTCGGGCGATCAGGGGACGACCAGCGCCACCTCCGGCGCCGCGACCACGGGGGCCGGCGGCGGGGACGCTTCGACCAGCGCGTCGACCAGCGCGTCGACCGGAACAGGCGGAACCGAGCCCGAGGGGAAGTTCGTCGGCAACATCACGACGAGCGGCGCCGTGCGCGACGGCTTCGCGAAGTACTGGAACCAGATCACGCCCGAGAACGAGGGTAAGTGGGGCTCCGTCGAGAGCTCCCGCGGGAACAAGGACTGGAGCTCGCTCGACAGGACCTACAAGTACGCGCAGGACAACAAGATCATCTTCAAGCACCACGTCTTCGTGTGGGGCAGCCAGCAACCCTCCTGGCTCGGGAGCCTCTCGCCGGATGAGCAGAAGAAGGCTGTGCGGAGCTGGATGGAGGAGTTCTGCAAGCGCTACCCGGACACGAAGTACATCGACGTCGTCAACGAGCCGCCGCCCCACACCACGCCTTCGTACACGGCCGGCCTCGGCGGCAACGGCGCCAGCGGCTGGGACTGGATCGTCAACTCCTTCAAGTGGGCTCGCGAGTTCTGCCCGAACGCCGTTCTGATCCTCAACGACTACAACAACATCGAGTACGAGAACGAGCACAGGCACTTCAAGGACATCGCGAAGAAGGTGATCGAGGCGGGCGCCCCGGTCGACGCCCTCGGCGCGCAGGCGCACGACGCCTTCAAGATCAACACCAATACGGTCAAGGGATACATCGACTCGCTCGCCGAGCTGGGCAAGCCCGTGTACATCACCGAGTACGACATCGGCGAAGCGAACGACAACCGGCAGAAGCAGATCATGGAGGAGCAGTTCACCATGTTCTGGAATCACCCCAAGATCCCGGGGATCACCCTGTGGGGTTACATCGTCGGCAAGACGTGGAGGAACGGCACAGGCCTCCAGCAGGAGAACGGCACCATGCGGCCGGCGATGCAGTGGCTGATGGACTTCCTGGACCGTGGTGGCTGACGCGGAGCCGGCGCGCTGAGCTGGACGAGCTCCTCGACCGGATGAGCTCGGGCGCGCTCGTATCTCGTACGGATGCGGGCGCGCTCCCTCCAGGTCTGCGTCGGTCTCTCTGGCCTGAGCCGGGTTCACGATCCGATCCTGGATCGTGAACCCGCTCGCTGGCTGCGTATCGCGAGGCGAGCAGCTGGTTGGCGCCTCCTCGCGAAGACCCGTGTCGGTCAGCGAGCGTCGTCGATCACTGGGGCACTTGGATCACGTCCTCGCAGGTGAAGTCGACGCCCAGCGAGACCTCGACGTCGGCCTGAACCACGGCGCAGGTATCGTCGCAGAGGACGATCGCCGTCGGGTTCGCAGGGTCGTCGTAGCGCCACGTCCCCGCGGCCGCGCAGGCCTGGTCATACGTGAGGGTCGTCGGCATGTTGCTCGTGGCGCTCGTGTAGGTCACGTTGACCTTTTGCTTGTCGAAGCTCCTCCCGTCGGGCGGCGGCGGGATCGGGATCGTGCACGAGACGGCGGCGCCGCGGATCTTCTCGATGGCCGTCTTGAACGCGGCGATCGTCTCGTCTGGGTTGCCGGTGTTCAGCATGGATGCCTCTCCCGTGCCGCCCGCCTCGGCGATCTGGTGCAGGTTGGTGAGGCTAGGCGGCGCGTCTGCTTCCCCCTGCGGACTGTCGACCCCGATCACGAAGGTCGGGATGTTGGCGGCGCGCGCCGCGTTGACCTGCGTCACGACGGCCTCGAGCGTGTCCGCCGCGCCCCCGCACAGCTGCGGATAGCCATCGGTCACGAGCACGATCGCATATTTCCCGGGGTTCTGCTGGCGCTGCGCTTCGATGAAGGCGAGGGTGCCTTCGACCGCGAATACCGTCGGCGTGGTGGTGCGCCACGTTCTCGAGCTGCTGATCTCCGGCTCGATGGCATCGATCGCCATGCCGAACGCCGGGGAGGGCAGCGGCGTCATCGGGACATGCGGGGTCAAGTAGATGTCGGCCTGGCACGCCTGACGCGCCGCTTGCGCGCCTGGGAAGAACGTGAGCGACGCCTGGAACCCGGCGGACGAGGGATCCACGAAGAACTGCTTCGTCGCGATCGCGACGGGATCCCACTTGAGATCCTTCCTGCGCCACTCCACGTCGCTCGCTGTCATGCTGGCCGATACGTCGAACGCGAACGCGAGGTACACCTGTTGAAATCCGGCCTGGGACGACTGGGTGGCGCACGCTTCCCCCGCGCCCGTCGAGCTCCCGTTGCTGCTTCCGGTCGCGCCGGAGCCCCCGCCCGAGCCCGCGCCGCTTCCGTTGCCGAAGGTGTCGTCATAGCCGGTGCTGGTGCTGGTGCTATTGCCGGAGCCAGAGCCGGAACCGTTGCCGGTGCCGTTGCCGGTGCCGGTGCCGGTGCTGCTCTGCGAGCCGGCGCTGTCCCCGTTGCCGTCGTTGGCCCCGCCGCACCCCGCGCCGATCAAAGCCACCATTGGCAATGCAATGGCTATCCTAGGCAATCTCATGAGCCGACTCCTTCTGGAACGCGTGCCAGCGCGGTCCGCGGGCACGAAGTTAGTTCGCGACGAGAGGTCTCCAGAGGCGGAATTTTCCAGTGCATGCCTCGCCGGAGCCCCGGGATCGATGACGAGTATAATCGATGACGCTGATCTTTGCGCGGGATACGGTCTGGCGGAGCTCCTTGCGGTAAACGTCTTCATCGTGCAGCGACGCTGCACGCGTTGGTCGTCAAGAGCAGCTCGCGTGCGCCGGTCGCCTTCTGGAAAATCGACCCCACGCAAAGATTCATCCACGTGTTGAATTGCCCCGGCGGCGCTGCGGCGCGCCGGGAGAGAACAGATGCGATTCGGGTTCGCAAAGTACACCGAGAATACCGAGGAGGTGCCGACCGGAGAGGGCCTCTGGAAGACCGCTGGACCGATTAAGATGCATCGGTACCGGCCACCGGCGCTACCTCGCGGATGGCCCGAGGCGCCTTGAGCGCCAGGTCATCTCGCCGGGCGAGGAGCGCGAGGCCGCGGCTCGGAACCGGGCGCGGCGCGCGCGCCGGGTGCTGTGCCGTCGCGGGCGCGAGGCGGGACGACCCATCGGGTCGGCTCGACCTGGCCGCCTCCCTCCCGCACGGCGAGGTCGACAAGCGTGGCCATCCTCGTCGCTACCTCCGTGAAGGTGTCCTCGGCCTCGCGATCCTGCGGAAGCCGGTCCGGCAGGGTGGGGCGCGTGCGATGGATACGATATCGGTCGGACAGGCGCGCGCCGGGGAAGGCGCGGCGCAGCTCCTCCATCCCGCCGATGAGCGCAACGAGCGAGCCCATGGTCGCCGTGCCGTTGTCGGAGTCCCAGCCGGACAGGGTACCGATCTGTACGGTGCGCCGGAAGCTCCCCTCACCGAACAGGAGGGCCAGCGTCGCGGTCGCCAGGTTGATCGCGGATTCCGTGAACCCCCGATAGACGAAGCCATGCGCCGAGGCCCGCTCCTGGTAGCGATCCGCAATGGCGTCGCGGGCGCGCTCCCAGTCGTCGCGAGCCTCGGCGCGATCGCTGGTCGATAGATAGGCGGACAGCACGAAGTCGATGACGTCGGCGGCCTTGGACTCCGCCGGCAGGTAGCTCCTGGCCTCACGGACGATCCGCACGATCTCCTGTCGCCGCGGCTTCTCCAGATCGACGGTCGTCGCGAGCGAGAAGAGGAGAACATGGAACTCTGCGGCGTGCGCGGCGTGATCGCGCGCGGTGGTCCGGATGGGGAGGTCGGCGATCCGCAGCGCCAACTCCGGCATGCCGGGCGCGAGGGCGCCGAAGATCTCCGTGGTGAGCTGGGCGTCGATCTGGAGCGCGTCCGGGTTGAGCGCCGGATCGCTCGTCGCGGGGGGCAGCAGGCCGCGCTCGAGGAGATCGCGCGCCCTCCGGTTGGAGACCCAGATGAAGTCGTTGATGTGCGCGCGCCATCCGTCCCGGATCCGCTCGGGGGAGAGGAAGAGCGTCCCCGCCTCGGTCATGAGGTGGAGGTAGACATACTCGATGTCGGTGTCATCGTCGGCCGGGCAGGGGTCGAGGAGGACGAAGTCGATCGGCGCCCCGTCGCGCCCCAGGGGCTTTCCCCAGTCAGCGTCGGTGAAGAAGGGGCGCTCGATGCGGACGCCCTCCGTGCGAAGCCCTGTCCAGTTGGCGATGCACGCGCCAATCCACATCGCGCGGAGCCGCTCGGCGTAGGCTGCGCGATCGAGCTGGAGCCGCGGCCTCGGGGACATTCCCGGGGCGTCCCGTTGCTCCATGGGAGCGGCGAGCGCGCGGCGCGGCGCGTCGCCGGCGCCCGCGAGCGGCGATAGAGAGAGGAGCGCGAGCAGGAGGCCGCGCGCGCATGCGCGTGGCCCGACGCTGGGCGAGCCTTCGACAGGGCGTCGATCGCGGCGGGTGCGCATGAATTACCCCCCCCTCGAGTGCGCGATCGGTGCGTCGCGCATGTCCTCGCTTCGCGGCGGTGCAAGCGTAATGCCTCGCCGAGCCCGCTCCCCTGGCGTCGCTCGCGCCATTAGGTTTCGATCATGAACGCCGGAAGTCTCGATGGGCGCGGCGCGCTCCTGGACCGCCTTGTCTCGAGCGCGGCCCGCCATCTCCTCGGCGCGTCCCTCGCCATTGCGCCGGGCGCCGCGTCGATCACGCCGGTGCTGGAGGATCTCCTCTCCTTTCATCCCGGGTGGATGACACGGAGCGTGACAACGCATGACCCGGCAGGGGGCAACGATGATGGATATCGCCCGGGGGTCGCGCTCGAGGGGGACCACCGGGTTCTGTTTCACGCCCGCGGGGAGGGGAGAATCGCGCGCATCTGGATGACCGCCCCCCGCGCGGAGCTCGAGAGGCAGGACCAGGAGATCTGGATCGAGATCGACGGACACACGGCGTTCCGCGGGTCGCCGGGCGATTTCTTCGGAGGCAGGGGCCCCTGGAGATCGCCTCTCGTGCTCGACGTGGACGCGAGCTCGGGCGCGTATACCAGCTACGTCCCCTTCGCCTGGTCGAGCGAGGCCAAGGTCCGCTTCCGGGGCGTTCCCATCTATTACCAGATCACGTACCGCGAGGGCCCCGGGGCCGCGTCGGGACCGACGCCCGAGGAGCTGTCGCGATTCATGACGGAGGACTGGACAGCCACCCTGCCTGCCCCGCCGCGCCGGGAGAGCCTGAGCGCCAGCGCGCCGCTCGTCCTGGCGACAGGCCCCGCGACCGTATCAGGGATCGACGTTCACATCCCGGCGGGGAGCTTGAACGACCTCTCAGTGAGGATCGGCGGACAGCCGCCCATACCAGCGTCGTTCTTCTTCGGCCTCGCCAGCTCGGGCACCGACGCCGACGGCGGATGGACGACCTTCCGGAGCGCGCTGCACGCCGCCTGGACGCCCGACGCCAGAGGGGCAGGCAGGCTCGCGACGCGCCTGCCGATCCCGCTGGCCGAAGGCGAGGTGCTCTCGCTCGAGGCCGCGCCCGGGCAGGAGATCGCGGGTGTCGAGGCGGCCGTCGACCTCGCGCCCGCCCGCCGAGGCGTGCGGCTGATCGCGCAATACCGCGATCAGATGGCCCCCGGACGCGAGACGACGATGCCCCTCTTCGAGAGCGATGAGCCGCTCCAGTTCGTCGCGCTTCTCGAGGAGATCAGCGGCGGCCGGCCGAACGATCGGACGTACCTCGAGGGCGACGAGATGATCCGCACCGACGGGATGTCGCACCCGCTGCAGATAGGGACCGGCACCGAGGACTACTTCAATGGAGGCTTCTATTTCCTGGGCGCGCACCATAACCCCTTCAGCGGGCTGCCCCGCTTCCTCGTCGTCGATCCCGAGGATGGATGGAAGAACGCCACGTTCGTCCATTCCCTGTACCGCCTGCACGTGGCCGATCCCATCGTGAGCCGCTCCGGTCTGCGCTTCGGCATCGAGGCCGGGCCGACCGGCGCCTACACGCCGCTGCGGGTGCGCTCGCTGGGCCTCTCTTACGCATTCCCGGAAGTTCAGGTGATCGGTGAGCAGGAGGTCCGTGCGGCCGGGCGGCGGCGGCTCGTGCATTCGGCCGTCGACGCCGAGCGGCTGGAGCTCCGGCGGCGATCCTGGTCCAGCGAGGGCCGCGGGATCACCCGGATCGAGGTCGCTTGCCCGTCCGATGCGCGCGGCCTGCTGCTGCTCCGAGCGTACTCCGCGGCGAACGCCCCGCAGACGGCGCGCGTGAGGCTCGACGGGCGGGAGGTCGGCGTGCTCCACGAGATGCAGGCGAACCCTGTCCGGTCGCTCGCCGAGGACGCGCTCTGGATCGACCTCCTCCCCGAACAGTGCGGCGCAGGCAGGCGCCCGGTCCTCGAAATCGACGCGACACGCTCCCCGGCGCCCTGGAGCGAGCGGGGTTACACGCTGCGGTTCTTCTCCGGACCTCCCACGCCTCAGCTCACGCAGGGGCCCGCGGTGAAGATCTTCGATTCGGAGAGCATCCCCGGAGGGCCGTTCTATGTGAACGATCACTCGATGATCCAGCTCGCCGACGGCCGCTGGATCCTCAGCGGGATCTTTCACCTCGAGCCTTATCGACCGGACGCCGAGCGTGAGTTCGTCCTCGCCACCGCGCCTGGCCCCGGGCCGGTGAGCTGGATGGAATCCGTCTCACCGAGCCTCACGCTGGCGCCGGAGCGCTCCTCGATTCGCGCCCTCTCCGACGAGCGCTGGATCTGGGCCCCGCACATGGTCCGGGACCGGGACGGCAGCCTGGTCATGATCTTTCACGTGGGCACGCACGACCCCGACCGATCCGGCTTCCGGATCGCGCGCTCGCGCGACGGGTTTACCTGGAGCCGCGAGGGAGGGACGCTGTTCGAGGACATCTGCGTCGCCCGCGATCCGATGCTCGCCCGGCTCGGCGATCTGTGGGTGGTGTACTATACGCGCTGCGCGTCGATCGAGTCGCCCCTGAGCGGCGTCGCCTACCGCACGTCGCTGGATCTCTTCCACTGGAGCCCGCCGGCCATGGCGCTCACGCTCGGGCCGGAGACGGCGATGCGCAACAGCGGTTATACCGAGTCGCCGTTCGTGTTCGAGCGGAAAGGGTGGTTTTACCTGACGCTCACTAGCTATCCTGTCGACTACGACGCCACGTTCGTCTACCGCTCGCGCTCGCCGTTCGCGTTCCCGCCGCGCGCCGTCGCCCGGCTGCGCGCTCACGCGGCCGAGTGGGTCGCGGAGGGCGGCGACTTCGCGTCGGGGCGCCTGTTCTTCACGCACGCAGGGGCCGGGAAGGGCGGCGTGTTTCTCCAGGAGCTCCTCGGCCTGTGAGGCGAAGGCGGCGCCGCCGAGCTGACTGAGCGGCGCCGTCCGACCCGGCTCGACCTGCGCGCACGCTCGCCGGTTCGACCCGGGTGAATGACGAGCTGCAGGCGAGCGTGGCGCCGGGATGAGCTTGCCTGCGCCGGGTGCAGCCGAGAACTCCCATGGTGCTTGTCGGACGGATCTCCGCCGACGACATGCTCGCCCGCGCGAGCGTGGCCGCGATCCGTCGACTATCCTCTCGCGCCCATGAGCGTCCATGTCGTCGTGTGCGCGTTCGCGATTGCCGTCCTCGCCGCGTGCTCCAAGACGTCGTCATCGGCGACGACGTCGACGGACGCGGGCCCGGGCGCGACGGGCGGCGCGCGCCTCCGCATCGCCGTCGTGCCGAAGGGGACGACACACGAGTTCTGGAAGAGCGTGCACGCAGGCGCGGTGAAGGCCTCGCGCGAGCTCGACGTCGACGTCGTGTGGAAAGGGCCGCTCCGGGAGGACGACCTCAAGGCGCAGGTCGATGTCGTCTCGAGCTTCGTCGCGCAGGGCGTGTCCGGCATCGTGCTCGCGCCGCTCGACGCCGCGGCGCTGAGGGCGCCGGTGCGGGCGGCGAGGCAGGCGAAGATCCCGGTGGTCGTGTTCGACTCCGATCTCGCCAGCGACGATCACGTGAGCTTCGTCGCGACCGACAACGAGGCGGCCGGGAGGCTCGCCGGTGAGCACCTCGGCAAGGCGATCGGCGAGGACGGCAAGGTCGTCGTGCTCCGTTACCAGGAGGGCTCGGCGAGCACGCAGCACCGCGAGAAGGGGTTCCTCGACGCGATCCGCGCGAGTCCAGGCGTCACCATCGCGAGCGAGAACCAGTATGGCGGCGCCACCACGGAGTCGGCGTTCCACAAGAGCGAGAGCCTGCTGCTCGCGCAGAGGGCGGCGGAAGGGGCCATCGCCGGGGTGTTCACGCCGAACGAGTCGACGACGTTCGGGATGCTCCAGGCGCTCCGCAAGACGAACGTCGCGAGGAAGGTGAAGTTCGTCGGCTTCGACGCGTCGGAGAAGCTCCTCGGCGCGCTGCGCGACGGCGACATCGAGGCGCTCGTCGTGCAGAACCCGTTCAACATGGGGTACGTCGCGGTCAAGACGATGGTGGCGCACCTCCACGGAGAGAAGGTCGAGGCGCGCATCGACACGGGCTCGCGCGTCGTCACGAGGCAGGACCTCGACGATCCGGCGGTGCAGGAGATCGTGAGACCCGACCTCGCCAGGTGGCTCGGGGAGTGAGCGGCCCGTGGGCGGAGAGCGCGCGCCCCTCCTCGAGGTGACCGGCCTCGCGAAGGCGTTCGGCCCGAACCCGGTGCTGCGCGACGTCTCGCTGCTCGTCGCGCCCGCGAGTATCCACGCGCTCCTCGGCGAGAACGGCGCGGGCAAGAGCACGCTGGCGCGCGTCCTGCTCGGCATGGAGCGCGCGGACGCGGGCGCGATCCTGCTCGGAGGGGCGCGGTACGCGCCGGCGTCGGCCGAGGAGGCGCGCCGCGCGGGCGTCGTCCTGGTGCCGCAGGAGCGGACGCTCTGCGCCCACCTCACGGTCGTCGACAACGTGGTGCTCGGGATCGAGCCGCTCGCGCGCGCGCGGCTAGGGCTAGAGATCCGGGACCGCCCGCGCGCGCGCGCCGTGGCGCGCGCGGCGATCGCGCTCGTCACCGCGGATCCGGGCCGCGTGCCGCTCGACGCGCGGGCCGGGGAGCTCGGCGTCGCCGATCAGCAGCTCGTCGAGATCGCGCGGGCGCTCGCGCAGGGCGGCCTCCGCGAGGACGGGCGGCTCACGGCGCGGCTCCTCGTCCTCGATGAGCCGACATCGAGCCTGGGCCAGTCGGACGCCGCGCGCCTGTTCGAGCGCGTCGGCGCCCTGCGCGACGCCGGCCTCGCGGTGCTGCTCGTGACCCACTTCCTCTCGGACGTGCGCGCGCACGCCGATCGCTACACGGTGCTCCGCGACGGCCGCGTCGCGGGAGAGGGCGATCCGCGCGAGATCGAGCCGGCGCAGATCGTCCGCGAGATGCTGGGCCGCGCGCTCGATGACACGCGCGCGAGCGCCGACACGCGCGCGTGCGCGGTGTCCGAGGCGGCGCGCCCGGACGGCGGCGAGGTGGTGCTCGAGGCCGAGGGCGTCTCCGGCGTGAAGCGGCCGAAGCGCGCGTCGCTGACGCTGCGCCGGGGGGAGATCCTTGGCATCGCCGGCCTCGTGGGCTCGGGGCGGACGGAGCTCCTCCGCATCCTCGCGGGGCTCGATCCGAGGCGCGGCGGGACGGTCGCGCTGCGCGCTCCTCGCGGGATCGGCCTGCTGAGCGAGGATCGCGGCGGGGAAGGGTTGATGCTCGGCCGCTCGCTCGCCGAGAACGTCTGGCTCTCGCCGCGCGCCCCGCGCTTCGCCAGGCCGAGATCGGTCCTCTCGGAGGGCGCGCGCTGGATCGAGGAGCTCGCGATCCGGGCACGCGGGCCGGAGCAGCGCGCCGGCGAGCTCTCGGGCGGCAACCAGCAGAAGGTCCAGATCGCGCGGCTGCTCCGCGAGGACTTCGACGTGCTCCTCGTCGACGAGCCGACGCGCGGCATCGACGTGGCGAGCAAGGCGCAGGTGCTGGCGCTGCTCCGGGATCTGGCGCGCGCCGGCAAGGCGATCGTGCTCGTGTCGAGCCAGCTCGACGAGCTCGTCACGACCTGCGATCGCATCGCGGTCCTCCGCCGGGGGACCCTCGACCCGCCGCGGCCCGCGTCGTCATGGACCGAGGCGTCGCTCCTCCTGGAGGTATCCTCGTGAAGAAGCGTCCGCCGTGGGTGGGGCCGCTCGTCGCGCTGCTGCTCGTCTATGCGCTCTTCGCGGCGCTGACGCCCGACACGTTCCTGCGCAGCCAGAACCTGCTCACGATGGCGCGGCAGACGGTGGTGGTCGGCATCTGCGCCGTCGGCATGACGCTCGTCATCGCGACCGGCGGGATCGACCTCTCCACGGGCTCGCTCGTCGCGTTCACGACGGTCGTCCTCGCGAAGCTCCTGCGCGCGGGGGTGCCGGCGCTCCCGGCGGCGCTCGTCGCCGCGGCGGCGGCGGGCCTCGTGGGCGCCCTCGTCGGGACGCTCGTGGGGCGGGCGCGGATGGTGCCCTTCGTCGTGACGCTGGGCACGATGAGCGCGCTGCGCGGCGCCGCGAAGGGGCTCGCGTCCGAGCAGAAGATCGACGCGGATCCGCGCGGTCTCGACGCGCTGCTGTCGTCCGACCTCACCGCGCCCGGGCTGTGGATGACGGCGGCGCTGGCGATCCTGGTCTTCGCCGTCCTCATGTTCACGCGCTTCGGGCGGCACGTGTTCGCGGTCGGCAGCAACGAGGCCGCGGCGCGCCTGTGCGGCATCGACACGGGGCGCGTGAAGATCGCGGTGTACACGCTGTCGAGCCTCCTCGCCGGCGTCGCGGGGGTGATGGAGTTCTCGACGCTGACGGTGGGTGACCCGACCGACTCGATCGGCCTGGAGCTCGAGGTCATCGCGGCGGTGGTCATCGGCGGCGCGCCGCTCTCGGGCGGCGAGGGGAGCGTCGCGGGGAGCGTGATCGGGGCGCTGCTCATCACGGTCATCCGGACAGGCGGCGTCCACCTCGGGTTGCCGAGCTGGGTGCAGGAGATCGCGACGGGCGCGATCATCGTCGTCGCCGTCGCGGTCGACCGGGTGCGGCGAGCGCGCGGGGCGCGCGCCGCCGCGGGCTGACGGTGATCCGACGCGCGCGGCCGGTGTGTCGAGGCGTGTCCGATGCTCACGGATCCCCGCGCAGCGCCGTGCGGATGGCTTGCTCGACCGGTGAGCTCTCGCCGCTTTCGCGATCGAGCCGCAGCGGTTCGGTCGGGAGCAGCGGCGGCTGGGCCATGAAGCGCGGGCGCGTGCCGCGGTGCGGCTGCGCTGCGTGGACCAGCAACGGGTGGCACAGGTAGACCGTCCCCGCCTCGCCGGTCGCGAGCACCTGCGGTCGGTGGGCCGTCTCGGCGAAGCCGTTCGCGGCCAGCTCTCGCAACGTCAGCCCCGGCTCGCCCGCCGGCGCGAGCTGCCTCGCGATGTCCAGATGGGACCCTGCCCGGATGCGCGTCGGCGCGTCGGATTCGCCGACATCCGAGAAGAGGAACAGCATGAGCAGCGCGCGGCCGCGCGACGCGACGTTCACGCGCCACGACATGAAGTCGGGGTTCTCGGTGCCGAAGCTCATGTCGACGTGCCAGCCGGTATCCCCTGGATCGTCGGGAGACGGAAAGCGAACTGGGAAGGTGCCGAGCGCTTTCTGCGGTTGCCAGCGCCCGCGGCCGACCAGCTGATCGAGCGCGGAGTGAAGCGCTGGCGTGTTCGCGGCGTCAGCGAACGGTCGCTGGCCGTACATCCCGAGTCGAACGACCGGCTTCGTCCAGGTCTTCGGATCCTGCGGATCCATCCCGGTGTCACGCCACAGGATGGCGCGGCCTTCGTCGGCGAGGACCCGCGGGAACGCTTCATCGATCCGGACGAATCCATCGGCGATGAAGCGCTCGATCTGTTGATGGCTCAGCTCGACCATGGTGCGCGGACCAGTCTGTATGGCCGCTCCCGCGGGTGCAAGCGGTCCACGTCGGGCTCGCCCGGCGTCGTGGGCTGCGCCCAGGCGGTCTTGGCGCCTGGATCAGCCGCCGGGTGGCGGGCCCATGCCGCCGCCGGGCGGCCCTCCCATACCGCCTGTCGAGCAGAGCTCGTCCGCGAGCGAGGAGCGGATCACGAGCGTCTTCCACGCGAGCAGAGATCCGTCCGCCTGCTTTTCGGTCGAGAGGAGGTACTCCTCGCCGCCATAGATGGAGTCGCTCGCGTTCGTCGTATCCGGCTGTCCGAGCGCCGCATAATCGGGGTGTCCCGCGAAGAGCTCGGCGGTAAGCTCTTCCGGGAAGAAGAGCTGAGACGTCACGTACTCTTCGCCTCCGACGCGCACGGTGAAGTGGATATGGATGGCGCGACCGGAGTACCAGCCCGGATAGCAGGTGTCGAAATCGACCCGTCCCTGCGCGTCTGTCGGCTGCATGCCTCGGAAGTACCTGTGGCTCAGGGCGTCCTCATCCCCACCCGTGCACATGTCCACCGCGTCGTCCCCTGAGTAGAGGCCGGTGTTGCGCGTGTGCCAAATGTCGATGGTGGCCCCCTCGATGGGAGCGCACGCCTCGTCCACGACGCGCAGTGCGAGCCGGACGGGCAAGCCGGGGTAGCCTTCGCTGATGTCCTTCCGCTCGATCGTCTGCGCGTAACAGGGACCCAGCGTCATCGCGCACGTCAGAGCACAGGCGGCGCCTCGGCCATCGGTGAACGGATCCCGGTAATCGTCCGATATCGAGCCCGTGCCACCCGAAGCCCAGTCACCCCCGCCGCCGGTGCCCGCCTGGCCGCCGGCACCCGCCTCGCCGGTGCCGCCGCCCGCTCCGCCTGCGCCGCCCGTCCCCGGGGTCGAGTCGGCGCCTCCGCAGGCGGGGAGCGCGCCGAGCGGCGCGAGCGCCAGGCCCGCGCCGAGGCCGCGCAGGAGGGTCCGGCGTGTGAGGGGGTGAGGTGAGGGGTCGTTCATCGCGTCGCTCGTCATCCTGGCTCCTTCTTCGATGGTCGGTGTCCGAGCGTGCGCGCTGCGTGCGCCGCTCCTCGACACCTCCGCAGCATGGAACTCATCTCTTAAGGAACTCTGAAGCGCCGGTCGCAAACGTCACATCTGTGATGTGCACGCGCGTTGCGCCGCGCAGGAGGCCTTGGCGCGCTAGGATCGTCCGCGCTCCGGACGAGCGCGGGGCGCGAGGAAGGGTATGTCGAAGCGTGTGCTGGTGATCGAGGACGATCAGGACCTCGGCGCGCAGGTCGTCCAGCGCCTGCGGGACGCCGGGTACGAGCCGACGTGGTGGAGAGAGGGCCGCCGCCTTCCGCCGGGCACGCTGCCGGAGGTCGAGCTCGTCGTGCTGGATCTGATGCTCCCGGGCGCCCACGGGATGGACATGCTCAAGGACCTGCGCGAGCGCTCGGATGTGCCGGTCCTGGTGCTCAGCGCCCGCAACGACACGGCGGACAAGGTCCGCGCGCTGAAGCTCGGCGCGGACGACTACATGACCAAGCCGTTCTGGCCCGAGGAGCTGGTCGAGCGCGTGCGCGCGCGGCTCCGCCGCCCGGCGCTCGAGCGCGGCGACGTCATCGAGGTCGGTCCGCTGCGCATCGATCGCGCGGGGCGCGAGGTCCACGTGCGGGGCCAGCGCGTCGACCTCACGCGCGTGGAGTTCAGCCTGCTCGCCGCGCTGGCGGAGCGGCCGGGAGCGGCCGCGACGCGACGGTGGCTCGTGGAGCGCGCTCTCGATCCGGAGCGCGACGGCACCGAGCGCACGCTCGACGTCCACGTGTCGCGGCTGCGCAAGAAGCTCGGGCGCGGGACGTTCATCGAGACCGTCTGGGGGATCGGCTACCGGCTGGTCGCCGAGCAGGAAGCGTGAAGCTCCGCCAGCGGCTCGCGGTCACGACCATCGCCGCGGTGCTCCCGGTGATGCTCGCGCTCTCCTGGTACGACGCGGTCCTGCAGCACCGCGCCGCGGAGCGGATCCTCACCGAGTTCGTCCACGCGCGCATGGCCACGGGGCGCGAGGAATGCGAGGCGGCTCCGGCGTCCTGGGGCGGCGAGACCCCGCGCGGCCCCGGCCCGGGCGCGCGCCCGGGCCGCCCTGGCCCGCCGGGTGGACCTCCACCGCGTCGTGGGCCTCCGCCGGGGGAGCGCCCGGACGCTGAGGGCCCGCCGCCCGCCGGGCTCCCGCCCCCGCCACCACCCTCGCAGGATGGGTTCGGGAAGCGACCTCGCGCGCGGCCGGCCGTGCTGTTCGCGTACGACGCGCAGCTCCGCGCTCAAAACCCGGCCGCGCCCGTCATCCCCGAGACGCTCGCCGCGACGATCCAGCAGGACGACGTCGCGGTCCAGCCGTTCGCGTGGGGGAGCAACGAGGTCGAGGTGCTCGTGCGCATGCCCTGGAGCGCGGGGCCGTGCGCGTTCGTCCTGGCGCGCGGGACGACCGATCCGGCGTGGGGATCCATCCTCCCCGCGACCGAGCTCTGGCTCCTCCCGATGGCCGTCGTCCTCGGCGCGGTGCTCCTCGCCGCGGGCCCCGTCGTGCGGCGCATCCGCAAGCTCACCGAGGCCGTGCGGCGCTCGGCCTCCACGAGCTATGGGAGCGCCGTCGAGGTCGCCGGCCGCGACGAGATCGGCGAGCTCGCGCGGGCGTTCAACGCAGCGGGCGGCGAGATCCGCGCGCAGCTCAAGGAGAAGGATCGGCGCGAGGAGGCGCTTCGCCATTTCCTCGCGAACACGACGCACGACGTGATGATCCCGCTGACCGTGCTGCAGGGACACCTCGCGACGCTCCGGCAGCGCGCGGCCGAGGGCCAGCCCGTCGACGTGGGCGTGCTCGTCTCGGCGATGGACGAGGCGCATTACATGGCGTCGCTCGTGCACAACCTCGCGACCGTGGCGCGCCTCGACGCGGCGGAGGCGGCGCTCCAGCGGAGCGACGTGGACCTCAACGCGCTCGTGCTGCGGGTCATCGGCCGCCACCGCCCGATCGCGCGCCAGGTCGGCGTGGCGATCGAGGGCGCCGTGCCCCCCGAGCCGCTCATCATCCAGGCGGACGTGACGTTGATCGAGCAGGCGGTGAGCAATGTCGCGTACAACGCCATCCGCTACAACCGGCCGGGCGGGCACGTCGCCGTCATCCTGGAGCCGACCGCGCCCGATCGCTTCTCGCTGCGCGTGCTCGACGATGGACCGGGCATCGATCCCGGCGCGCTGTCGAGGCTCGTGGAGCGGGGGGCGCGCGCGGATCAGGCGCGCACGCGCGCGCCGGACGGGCAGGGGCTCGGGCTGCACATCGCTTACCGTGCGGCGGAGCTCCACGGCTTCCGCCTCAGCCTGCGGCCGTCGGAGCCAGGTGGGCTCGAGGTGGAGATCGAGGGCGAGCGGTCCGGCCCGCGCGACGTCTGAATGTTCCAGCGCAGGCGTGCAGGGACGCCGCCGCTCACCCCTCCGACGGCGCGAGGCGCCGCCTCGCCCTCGATGGGACGCGGCGATCTCAGGGGATCTGCACCTCGGCGGACCCGATCTTCTTCGGATCGTTCGGCTCGTTGAGGTTGTCCCAGCGGCGGTATAGCTCGACGGCGACAGCCCCCTTGCTCAGGCCCTTGATGGCCATGTCGATATCATAGCGGCAGTCGCACCCGGCCACGGCCCCGGGGTCCATGTCCACGGGCTGCACGAGCACATCCACCCTGCCGCCGGCGGTCCGGACGAACCCTTCCACTCCCTGGTCGCAGCGGAAATGCGCGGCGCGGTACTCGATGTGAACAGCGCCGCGCTCGGGCGTCGCCACGAGCGCCTCCTGCACCGTGTCTTCGGACACGCCCGCCTTGCACTCGCTCTGGGTGAGGCCCTCGATCGCCTCTGCATCCTCCCAGCCCGCGGGCAAGTCCGCCCCTCCACAGCCGACCACCAGGAGCGCCGCGACCGTCCACGCCATGTTGTGCATCTCGTCCCTCCGGTGAGCTCTCATAGCAACGTGTGTGCCTGGTGTGTGCCCCCAACCTCACAGGGCGCAGCGGCTGATCGCGGGGGACATCCGTGTCGCGGGTGTGCCATGGGCTCTTCGGTCGCTGTGGGATCGATGAGCGGACCGCCGCACGACGGAGGTACGCTGCGATGATGCTGGCGACTGGCCACGCGAGGAGCGAGCGGCCCGAGAGGTGTCCACGCCGCTGAGCAAAACCTTTCGGATCGAGGAGGGCGTGATGCGGCGATCGCTGGGGCTGATCTTGTGCTTGTCGATGGCGACCGTAGTTGCGGCTTGCGGGGACGACCCGCATGGGGGTGACGGGGGGACAGGCACGGGCGGCGCCGGAGCGACGAGCTCCTCGGGAGCCGGCCCGGGCTCGGGCGGCTCGACGCCGGAGCCTCCGGTGCATGAGGGGGATGGCCCCGCGGCAGGCAACCCGGAGGGGAGCTGCGCTGTTCCGGCCGAGGCCCAGGCCGCCGACACCTCGTCACCGACGACGGTGATCGGCGACGGGACGCCGGAGAGCTGCACCTCGGAGGCCGTCGTCAGCGCCGTCGCGGCCGGCGGCATCATCACGTTCGACTGCGGCCCGGAGCCGATCACCATCACGCTCGAGGAGACGGCGAAGATCTTCAACGATACGGGTCCCGAGATCGTGATCGACGGCGGCGGGCTCGTGACCTTGAGCGGGGGCGGGCAGCGGCGGATCCTCTACATGAACACCTGCGACGAGGCGCAAGTCTGGACGACGCCGAACTGCGACAACCAGGACCACCCGCGCCTGACGGTCCAGAACCTCACGTTCTTCGGGGGCAACTCGACGAACGATGACGACGAGGGCGGCGGAGCCATCTTCGCGCAAGGCGGGCGCCTGAAGGTCGTCAACTCACGCTTCTTCAACAACACGTGTGATCCGACCGGCCCCGACATCGGCGGCGCCGGGATCCGGGCGTTCATGCAGTACAACGGCCTTCCGCTCCACGTGGTGAACAGCACCTTCGGCGGCGCCGAAGGCTACGGGAACGAGTGCGCGAACGGCGGCGGCATCAGCAGCATCGGCGTCTCGTGGACGGTCATCAACAGCCTGTTCTCCCACAACCGCGCGCTCGGCAACGGCGGCAACCCCCCGATGGCCGGGACGCCGGGCGGCGGCAGCGGCGGGGCCATCTACAACGACGGCACCACGATGACGCTCACGCTCTGCGGGACCCGGATCGAGCGAAACGAGGTGAACGCCCACGGGAGCGCGATCTTCTTCGTGAGCAACGATCACACCGGAAACATCGTCATCGACCGGTCGGTGATCACCAACAACATCGGCGGGTCGTGGTACCCGACCTATCCGCAGATCTCGAACCACGATGACACGCCGATCATGGTCACGGCGTCGACCATCGAGTGAGGGCGGCCGGTAGGGCCCGGTGGGCGCCGCCGGCGCCGCGACGGCGGAGCACGCGCCGAGGGCGGGCGCCCGGCCGTGACCGCATCCGGTCACACTCCGCCGCCGCCGCGCGATGAAGGGGGATGCCGAACCGCCGCTCGCTCCCCGGACCGCATCACCTGCTCGCGCTCGCGCTGGCCGCGGCGCTGACCGCGCCCGCTGCCACCGCGCGCGCCGAGGCCTGCGCCGCCACCGAGAGCCAGGCGCTCCCGGACGCGCTGCCGATGCGCGACTTCGCCGCCCGCCTCGGCGAGCGCATCGACGCGTGCGCCGCCGACGCGCGGCGCCCCGACGCCGAGCGCTTCTGCGCGGAGCACGGGCTCGAGTGCGGCGCCGGGCGGGTCCGCGACTACGTGCGCGTCCGGACGCTCTTCGAGATGACGCGCGACGGCGGTCCGTTCCGGCTGCGCTGGAGCATCACCGATCGCAACCCGACCGCCTGGCACATCTGGGCCGCGTGGAGGCAGAGCCCTCCGCTCGCGTCGTCGGCCGGGCCCTCGGCGACGGCGGAGTGCGACGAGCTCTCGGCGCTCTTCGCCGGGCTCGCGCGCCGGCTCGACGTCCGCGGGGTCGGCCTCTTCTGGCCGACGTGGAACCACACGATCGCCGCGTGGGACGTGGCCCCGTCCGTCCGCGTGCTGGTCCCGACGTCGCAGATCTTCCTCTCGTGCGACGCGACGTTCGACCGGACCACGTTCCTGCCGTCGAAGCAGCGTTTCGTCTACGAGCTCCGCGTGACCGACGCGCTCGACAGCGTGCCCGTGCCGCGGCCCCTGGCGGCGTTCCTGCTCGATCAGGTGGCGCACTACGCGGGCGCGTCGCTCGACGTGCTCGCGATGATCAGGACGCACCGGGCGCTGCGCTACGGATCGAGCGTACCGGCGTCCTGCGGTGAGGGCGCCGCCGCGGCGGCGAAGGCGCTCCACGCGCGGCCGCTCTCGCCGGCAGACCGCCGGGCGCTCGCGCGCTACGGGGCGACGGAGCTGGGGCTCGCCGCGCCGTCGGCCGAGGCGGCGCTCGCGCAGATCGCGCGTTGACCGCGCCCCGCGGCGCTCAGTCCTCGCCCTGGACGCGATGGATGATGTACCTCGCGGCGAGCTTCCCGAGCTGGCTCGCCGCGGTCCGCGCGCGCCCTCCGCTCGACGGGTTGGTCAACGAGGCTGGCACCGCGGTGTCGATCAAGAACTCGTCGAACACGCCCCCGGCCGGATCGGTGAGCTGCACCATCGCCTTGAGGCGCGTGTTCTTGTTGAGCACGACCGCGAAGATGCCGGGCTCGTAGAACGTCACGTTCGCGCGGAGGAAGAACGGCGCGTCGGCTGCGCTCCTCGCCCTGACGATGGCGACGCCCTCCGACGCCGCCGTCGCGATCAGCGCCTCGGTGAACTCCTCGTTCATCGCCGCCTTGTCCTCCTGCCAGCTCTGCTGCTGCTCGGCGTCCTTCTCCGCCATCCACTCGGCCTCGGAGCCGTCGCCGACCTGGAGGCCGTAGAAGACGATCGGGACGACCCCGAAGCGCCCCTGGCCGTAAAACGGGTTCGGCACGGCTTCACGCATGGTCTTCCAGGGGTGCCCGCACGCGGCGAGCAGGGGAGCCAGGCAGAGCATGAAGATCCAGAGCGCATGGCGACGGTGCACGGAGGGCCTCCTTGGGAAGCGTCAGCGGTGAGTGGTGAGCGGTCAGCTGTCAGCGATGACGGCGCGGCGCGGCGACGCTCAACCGCCGAGGATCGACGAGAGCCCGAGATAGCAGGCCCAGGCCACGACGGCGCTCACCGGGATCGTGAGCACCCACGCCCAGAGGATGCGCGTGGTCACGCCCCAGCGCACCGCGCTCACCCGCTGGCTCGCGCCCGCGCCCATGATGCAGCCGGTGATCACGTGGGTCGTCGACACCGGCATCCCCATGAACGACGAGGTCAAGATGGTCGCCGCCGCGCTGGTCTCGGCGGCGAAGCCATGAATCGGCTTGAGGTCGATGATCTTGGTGCCCATGGTCTTGATGATCCGCACCCCGCCCGCCGCCGTGCCGAGGGCCATGGCCGTCGCGCAGGCGAAGACCACCCAGAGCGGCACGTGGAAGTCGCCATGGTCCGAGGGGATCGCGCCGTACGCGACGAGCGCCATCGTGATGATGCCCATGGTCTTCTGGGCGTCGTTGCTCCCGTGCGAGAGCGCCATGAAGCCAGCGGAGACCATCTGCAGGATCCGGAAGCGCCGATTGACCACCGCCGGCCGGGTGCGCCGGACGATCCAGAAGATGGCGATCATCCCGAGGAAGGAGATCGCGAAGCCCACGAGCGGGCTGATGATCAGGCTCTTGATCACCTTCAGGAGCCCCGCCCCCTGCACGGCCGCTGCGCCCGCCCGCCCGGCGCCCGCGCCCACGAGCCCGCCCACGAGGGCGTGAGACGACGACGACGGGATACCGAAATACCAGGTGAAGAGGTTCCAGAAGATCGCGCCGACGAGGGCGCTGAGCACCACCACCTGGGTCACCGCCGATGGGACGATGAGCCCCTTCCCGATGGTGCTCGCCACCGCCGTGCCGGTGAGCGCGCCCCCGAAATTGAACAGCGCCGCGAGCAGCACGGCGGTGCGGATGGGGAGGACTCCGGTGCTCACCACCGTGGCGATGGCGTTGGCCGTGTCGTGAAAGCCGTTGATGTAGTCGAAGACGAGCGCGACCACGATCACGAGGGTCAGCGTGACGAGGAGAGTGTTCATGGCGCGCCCCTCAGGCGTTCTTGATCACCAGCGCCTCCAGCGCGTTGGCGACGTCATCGCAGGCGTCCAGGGTGTTCTCGAGCCCCTCGAGGAACTCCTTGTGCTTGATGAGGTGGATGGCGTCCTTCTCGGTGTTGAAGAGCTCGACGATCGCCGAGCGGAATATCTGATCGCCGTCGTGCTCGAGCTTGGCGATGGCCTTGCAATGCCGGTTGATCTCCGTCACCCGCTTCATCCCCCGGAGCAGCTTGACGGCGCTGTGAATCTCGGAGCACCCTTCGAGGATCTTCGCGGCGAGCTCCTGGCTCACCGGCGGGAGATCCTCCATGGCGTGGACCACGACCCGCATCATCGTGGAGTGGACGCGATCCGAGACGTTCTCGAGGTCCGTCGCCAGGGCGTAGATGTCGGAGCGATCGAGCGGCGTGACAAACGTCTTGTTGAGAGCGTCGTAGACATCGCGGATCACCGCGTCGGCGGCGTGCTCGATGTCGGTGATGCGCGAGACAAGGGCTTGCCTCTCGCTCGCGCTCCGGGCGCTGCAGCACTCCGAGAGGACGTTGGCGCTCTGCAGCGCGCAGTCGGCGCCCCGCTCGAGCAAGTCGAAGAAGTGCTCTTCACGAGGTAAGAGCGATTTGATGACCCGATCGAGCCACATCATGAACCTTTCTTGGCGGGCGGGCGCATCCTAGCACGAGCGCGTGACGCTCGATGGGGGCGCTTCGCGCCGGGCAGCCGCCGCCGCCGCTGTGTAAGGTCTTATCGAAGCGTTGTGTAGGGGGATAAGAAAAATTTACCTTTAGGTCCGTGGTCACGGGCGTCCCGAGGGGGAACGTCGGCCGTCGCGGTGGTTCGGGGCCTGCGCCGCCGGGGGTCGCTCGACGCCGCGCCCACGCCGGGGCAGCTCAGCGGCGGCGGGACCACGCGCCGGGAGGCACGCCGGTCCAGCGCTTGAACGCGCGGGTGAACGCGGCGACGTCGGTGAACCCGACCGCGAACGCCGCCTCGGTCACGGTCGCGCGGTGCGCCGCGAGCAGCTCCTCGGCCATCGCGCGCCGCGCGTCGTCGACGATCGCCTGGAAGCTCGTCCCCCGCTCGGAGAGGCGGCGCTGGAGGCTGCGCGCGCTCTGGCCGACGGCGCGCGCGACGTGGTCGAGCGTGGCCTCGCCCTGCGGGATCGCCGTGCGCAGCTCGCGCCGCACGCGCGCGAGCACGTCCTCCTCGGCGCGCGGCAGCACGCGGTGCTCGCCCGCGGGCAGGCCGAGCGCGCGCTCGAGCTGCTGGGCGAGGAGCGCGTAGAGCATCGGGTCGGTGGTGCTCATCCGCGCGTCGAGGAGCGCCCTCGGGTACTCGACCTCGGCGCGCGGCTCGCCGTAGCGGATGGGCGCGCGGAAGACGCTGCGCGCGAGCGCGTCGTCCAGGAGCGGAGGGCGCACGAGGCGGACGACCGTGGGCTCGCGCGGGGGCGTCGCGGCGCGCCGGAAGCGCAGGACGGTGGTCGCCGCGAGGTAGTCCCACACCGCGCTCGGGGCCGTGTGGCCGGGCGCGAGCGCGAAGCGGAACGTCACGTGGGCCGGCCCCTCCTCGAACGTGTGCGCGGCGGCGTCGTGGATGAGCCGCTGGAAGCGCAGGAACGCCCGCACCGCGCCGCACACGTCGCCAGCGCTCGCGAACGTGTACTCGACGAGCGACTGAGGCGCGGCGTCGACGAGCACCGCGGCGCGCAGGCCGAACGACTCGTCCGCGGCCGAGAACGCGGCCCACGCGCGGCAGAGCTCGTCGTGCGTCACCCGCGCGTCGGCGCGGCCGAGCACCGCGGGATCGATACCGATCCGCGCGCACACCTCGGGCGGCGCGACGCCGTCGCGCTGCGAGGCGGTCACGACCGCGATGCCGAGCGCCTGCGCGAAGACCGTGGCCGGCTGGGTCGCGGGGCGCGGGGTCACGGAGGAGGAGCCAGGGTTTCTGCGAGGGGCGGCGGCGTCAAGCGGCGTTCCGCCTGGCCCGCCTTTGGCGCACCGCTTGCAGACTCCGCAGATGCAGATTGCGGGGGCGCCCGGCGCCGTGGCCCCTCGTTGCTGCCATGGCAGCAGCCGGTGGGGATTCGCTGCTGATCCGCAGCTGCGGCACGGGCACTCCGCGAGGGCCGCTCACCGCTCTTCCGACAGCGCCACGCGAGCGGGTAAGGTGGTCGTCGATGCTGGCCTTTCTCAGGAAGCGGCGGCGCGACGCCGTCCGCCGTGAGCCCTTTCCTCCCGCGTGGCGCGAGATCCTCGACCGGAACGTGCCCTGCTTCGGCCGCCTTCCGGCCGAGGACCAGCAGGAGCTCCTCGGGCATATCCAGGTCTTTCTGGACGAGAAGCCGTTCGAGGGGTGCGGCGGCCTGGAGATCACAGACGAGATCCGGGTCACGGTGGCGGCGCAGGCGTGCCTCCTCCTCTTGCACCGCGAGACCGACTACTACCCTGAGCTCGAGGTCGTCCTCGTTTACCCGAGCACCTACGTGGCCCGCGGCCGGGAGGTGCGGGAGGGGGGCGTCGTCGTCGAGGGCGATCACGCGCGGCTCGGAGAGTCGTGGTCGCGGGGGTCGGTCGTGCTCGCGTGGGACGGCGTGCTCGCGGGCGCGGCGGACATGAGCGACGGTCACAACCTCGTGCTGCACGAGTTCGCGCACCAGCTCGACCAGGAGGAAGGGCCCGCCGACGGCGCGCCCGAGCTGCCCGAGCGCTCGATGTACGCGGCGTGGGCGCGCATCCTCGGCCGCGAGTACGAGCGCCTCCTCCGCGACGAGGCGAGCCTCAAGCGCACGGTGATCGACCCGTACGGCGCGACGAACCCGGCCGAGTTCTTCGCCGTCGTCACCGAGGCCTTCTTCGAGAAGCCTCGGAAGCTCAGGGCGAAGCACCCGGAGCTCTACGAGCAGCTGAAGGCGTTCTACTGCCAGGACCCGGCCGGCCGGTAGCGGCGCCGCTCAGCGTCGGCGCCGCGCGGGCCGATCGCCCGAGCGCCGCCGGTCGTGGTATCTCCCGGCTCCCCCGATGGCCCGAAAGCGCAAAGGCAGGTCCCGCAAGGGCGGCGCGTCCTCCGCTCCTCGCCCGGCGTCTCCCGCGTCGCCTGCGGCCGCCGCGCCGCCCGTGAGGCGCGTGCGCTCCTTCCGCCTTCGCCTCGACATCACCGCCCTCGAGCTCGCCTCCGGCCACGACGGCCTCCTCCGCGGCGCGCCCGAGCCTGTCCTCCTCCTCGCCGCGTACCTCCTCGTTCCCCATGACCCGAGCGGCGCGGCGGCGCTCACGCCTCCTCGTCCGCTGGGCCGCACCCTTGTCCGCTTCCGCCCGCCGGAGGGCCGCTTCCCCGCCGTCGTCACGCTGCGCGCGCCGCTCTCGTTCAAGGCCCGCGCTCGCGCCCGCGAGGACGACCGCGTCCTGCTTCTCGCCCTCGCCGTCGAGGAGGACGCGGGCAAGGAAGTCGAGCGGCTCTACGCCCACCTCACCGACGCAAAGCACCTTCGCCTCTGGGACCTCGACGCGCCTGTCCCCGCACCGCAGGCGCCCGCCGAGCTCATCGCTGCGCCGTACCTGCGGGAGAACGCGGCTCCGGTGCGCGTCGGCGTGCTCGACGACGGCGGCGATCTCCGCGACACCTGCCGCGAGGACGATTTCGTCGGCGCCTGCGCGGCCGTCGTCTCGACCGCTCGCCACGAGGACACGCTCCGCTTCCACTTCGTCTCGGCCGACGGCCGCAACGACTGGACCGCCGTGACAAGCGTCAGCGTCGATTGACGCCCGCCCTCGTCGGCAGGGGCGTCAGGGCCAAGGGGCGTCGCGCTCCGCCGGCGCTCCGACACGGACCCGATGTCGAGGCGGGACACGACCCCATGCGCCGCATCATGGAGCAGGCGCTGCCCGACCGCGAAGCGCGTGACCGTCGATCATCCACCCGGGCAGGGCGCGCCGGCGCGGGCCCAGGTCTCCCACGCAGCGACGAACTCGGCGTAGGGCGTCGGGATGGGCGTGCGGCCAGCGCCAGGGTTCCAGCCCCAGGTCACCAGGGGATCCTCGAGGTGGACGCGCAACGCCGCCATGTCCTTGCCGCCATTGCGCTTCGGATCCTTGATCTGCTCGCACAGGGCGCCCGGGGCGACACCGACGAACACCATCGGCATCTCCGGAGGCGGCATGTGCCAGCCCTTCGCGACGCCCGGCGGCACGTGCGTGCCAAAGCTGTTGGGCGGGTTGGTCGGCCCGTGGCACGTCGTGCACTCCGCGCCTGGCATGCCGTGGCCTGTCGGGCCGCGGAGCACGAACTGCGTGTGCAGGCGGCCCTCGTCGCCCTGGAGCGGCACGTCGCCGGCAGGGTGACAGTTCTGGCAGCGAGGGTGCTGGAGCACGCCGCGCACGGTCTCGAACGCGGCGAGGGCCGTCTCGCGGCTGACCGGCGACGGCGAGGGCGCCGGCGAGGCCCCGGGCGTCTGTCCCCCGCACGCGGCGAGGAGAGAGGCGAGGACAAGAGAGGATCGGATCATGGTCAGTTCCTACGCGAGGCGAAACGGAAGGGAGCGCAGCCGCTGCTTGGTCAGCGCGAACACTGCGTTTGCCACGGCCGGCGCGATCGGCGCGGTGGCGGGCTCCCCGATGCCGCCCATCTTGGCCTTGCTCGGGATGAGATGGACGGCGATGCGCGGCATGTCGAACATCCGGAGCATGGGATAGTCGTGGAAGTTGCTCTCCTGGACCTTCCCCTCGGCGATGTTGATCTTGCCGTAGAGCGCGGCCGTGAGGCCGAAAGCGACGCTTCCCTGGATCTGCGCCTCGATGCCGAGCGGGTTCACCGCCGTGCCGCAATCGACGCTGCAGGTGACCGAGTGGACGCGGATGCGCCCCTTCTCGATCGAGACCTCGGCCACCTCGGCGATGATGGAGCCGAACGACTCGTGCATCGCGAGCCCCCGCGCCCGTCCCGGCGCGGGCGCGGTGCCCCAGCCGGCCTTCTCGGCGGCGACCTTCAGGGCGTTCGCGTGCCGCGGCTTGTCCTTGAGCAGCTCGAGGCGGTACGCGAGCGGATCCTGCCCTGCGGCGTGCGCCAGCTCGTCCACCATGCTCTCCACCGCGAAGGCGGTGTGGGTGTTGCCGACCGAGCGCCACCACAGCACGGTGACCGGCGTCCTCGGCGAGTGCAGCGACACGCGGAGCGCGGGCGTCCGCTCGACATAGGGCGACTCGGCGATCCCTTCCACCGAGGTCAAGTCGACGCCGTTCCTCGTGACGAACGCCTCGAGCGGCGTGCCGGCGACGATCGACTGGCCCACGACCACCTGATCCCACGCCGACGGCATGCCGCGCGCGTCGACGCCGACCTGGATCCGGTGGACGAAGGCGGGGCGGTAAAAGCCGCCGCGCATGTCGTCCTCCCGCGTCCACACGACCTTCACCGGCACGCCGGCGGCCTTCGCGACGATCACGGCCTCCCCGACGAAATCCGCCACGGGGCTGGCGCGCCGCCCGAAGCCGCCGCCGAGGAACGTCGTGTGGATCTGGACCTTGTCGGGCGTCGTGCCGAGGATCTTCGCCGCGGCCATCTGGTCGCCGGTCTGGAACTGCGTACCGGTCCAGATCTCGCAGCGATCGCCGTCGATCTTGACCGTACAGTTGAGCGGCTCCATCGGCGCGTGCGCGAGGTAGGGCACGTCGTACTCCGCCTCGATCCGGGATTTGGCCGCGGCGAGCGCGTCTTCCACCTTGCCGACGCTGGCGGCGACGGTGCCGGGCGTCCGCGCCTTCGCGTGGAACTCGGCGAGCAGCTTGGCGCTGTCGGCCCCGCCTCCCTCGGGCTGCGTCCACTCGGCGCGGAGCGCGTCGCGCCCGAGCTTGGCGGCCCAGAAATGCGCGGCGACGACGGCGACGCCGTTCGCGGTGGGGACGACCTTCTCGACGCCGGGCACCTTGAGGGCGTCGGCGGCGTCGAACTTGACGAGCTTGGCGCCGAACGCCGGCGGGCGGAGCACCACGGCGGTGCGGAGCCCGGGGAAGTGCACGTCGAGCCCGAACTGCGCCTTGCCCGTGATCTTCTCCGGCGTGTCGATGCGGCGCACGAGGGTGCCGATCAGCTTCCAGTCCTTGGGGTCCTTCAGCTTCACCTTCGCCGGCGGGGCGAGCTTCATCGCCTCCTCGGCGAGCTGGCCAAAGGTCAGCTTGTCCTTGCCGTGGGTGACGACGCCGTTCGCGGCCGTGCACGCCGCGGGCGAGACCTTCCACCGGGCGGCCGCCGCGCGCAGCAGCATGTCCTTCGCCATCGCGCCGACGGTGCGATAGCGCTCGAATTCGCTGTTCGTCGTCGTCGACCCCCCGGTCATCTGGAACTGCATCACCGGATGGCCGTAGACCGGCGCGGCCGGCGCGTGCTCCGACCGCACCTTCGACCAGTCGCACTCGAGCTCCTCGGCGATCAGCATCGCGAGCCCGGTCCAGATGCCCTGGCCCATCTCGGAGTGCGCGAGCACCACGGTCACGGACTCGTCGGTACCGACGCGAACGAACGCGTTCGGCGAGAGCGGGGGCGGCTGCGCCGCCTTCGGCGCGGCGCGGACCCCCTGCGGGACGTAGAAGCTGATCAGCAGCCCGGCCGCCGAGCCCGCGGCCGCTTGCAAGAAGTCACGCCGGGAGACGGTCACTTGCCACCTCGCTTGAGCCTCGACGCGAGGATCACCGCTTCGCGCACGCGAACGTACGTCCCGCAGCGACACACGTTGCCGGACAGCGCAGCGTCGATGTCGGCGTCGCTCGGATCCGGCTTCTGTTCGAGCAAGGCGACCGCGGTCATGATCTGCCCGGACTGGCAGTACCCGCACTGGACGACGTCGGCCTGCGCCCACGCCTGCTGCACCGCGTGCGACCCGTCGGGCGACAGGCCCTCGATCGTCGTCACCTTGCGCGTGCCGACGCTGGACACCGGCAGGACGCACGACCGCGTGGGTTTGCCGTCGAGGTGGACCGTGCAGGCGCCGCACTGGGCCATGCCACAGCCGTATTTGGTGCCGGTCAATCCCAGCAGATCGCGGAGCACCCAGAGCAGGGGCATCTCTGGACTGGCATCCACGTCACGAACAACGCCGTTGACATCGAGCTTCATGGCCGTTCAGGCCATACTTTTGGGCCGGCGCGCCGTCAAGCGACTGCACATGTTCTTATCATTTCTTTACCATCGGTCATCGGCCCGGGGCTCGCCCGCGCTCTGTCACGCTCGCACCCCCCGACCGCGAGCGGCCGAGCGGCGTGGAGGGCGATCGGTCACCAGCGTCGCCAGCGTCGCCAGCGTCGCCAGCGTCGCCAGCGAGGATGAACGCCCTGGCGGGAGCGCCACGAAGGGTGAATGATGCCGAGCGCATGAACGAGCTTGAGCGGATCGTGCGCGAAGCGGCGACATTGGTCGCAGAGCGGTCACCGTTTCTCCTCGCGACGGTCGTGCGGGTGTCGGGGTCGTCGTACCGGCGTCCGGGCGCGCGGATGCTGGTCGCCGGCGATCGCTGGGTATCCGGGTGTGTGAGCGGCGGCTGCCTCGAGGGCGACGTGATGCTCCGCGGAGAGCACCGGTGCCGCGATGGCGCCGTGGTGGTGACGTACGACTCGACCACCGAAGATGGGGAGACGTGGGGCGTGGGGCTCGGCTGCAACGGCGTCGTCGATGTCCTGCTCGAGCACGTCGCGGCCGGCGCGACCCACGACGCGCTCGCGTTCGCCGCCGCCTGCTTCGCGGAGGAGACCGCCGGCACGCTGGTCACGGTGATCCGCTCGACGGCCGGCGTGGTCCGGGTCGGCGCGCGCCTCGCGTTCGGTCCGCCGTGCGCGCTCGCGCATCCGGTGACCGATCCGGCCGCGCGCTCCGCGATCGAGGCCGCGGCGCGGGGGCCGGCCGGCGTCGTGGAGCTCGACGGGCTGGGGATCACCGTGCTCGTCGAGAAGATCGCGCCGTCGCCGCAGCTCTTCGTGCTCGGGGGCGGGCACGACGCGGTGTCCATCGTCACGCTCGCGACGTCGGTGGGGTTCCGGGTCACGGTCGCTTGTCCCACGATCCGCCAGGGCGCCCGGTTCCGCGCCGCGGATCGCGTCGTCTCGACCGGCGGCGCGGCGGATCGCCTCCGCGCGCTCATCGACGCCGCGGCCGAGCCGTACGTCGTGATCATGCACCATCAGGTCACGCCGGATCGCGACGCGCTCGCCGTCGCCCTCGCGTCGCGCGCCCGCTACATCGGCGTGCTCGGGCCCGCGCGCCGCACGCGCGATCTCCTCGCCGAGATCGGCCACCCCGGCGACGATCCGCGGCTCCACGCGCCGATCGGCCTCGATCTCGGCGCCGAGACGCCCGAGCAGATCGCGCTCTCGATCGTGGGCGAGCTCCAGGCCGTCGCGCGCCGGGCGCAGGGGGGAAAGCTCCGCGCCCGCGCCCGGCCTCTGCACGCGCGCGTGGCGCTGGTCGTGCTCGCCGCCGGCGGCTCACGTCGCCTCGGTCGCCCCAAGCAGCTCGTCGAGCTCGACGGAGCGCCGCTCGTCCGGCGCGTGGCGACCACGTGCGTCGAGGCGCGTTCCGGACCGGTCGGCGTCGTGCTCGGCGCGAGCGCCGGCGCGGTCGCGCGCGCGCTCGGCGATCTGGAGGTCGCGCACATCGCGAACGATGGCTGGGAAGAGGGCATCGCCTCCTCGGTCCGCGCCGCGGTCCGGTGGGCGGAGGCCTCGAAGGCCGACGCGCTCCTGATCGCGCTCGCGGATCAACCCCTGCTCACGGTCGAGCACGTCACCGCGCTGCGGGACGCCTGGCTCGCGGGCGCGCCGATCGCCGCGTCGCGGTTCAGCGGCGTCGTGGGCGCGCCGGCGGTGTTCGACCGATCTCGCTGGGACGCGCTCTCGCGCCTCCAGGGCGACCAGGGCGCCGGCCGCCTGCTGCGCGTCGAGGACGTGGCGGCGATCGACTGGGCGGGCGGGGCGATCGACGTCGATACGGCCGACGACGTGCGCGCGCTCGGCGGCCACGCGCCGACGAGCCCGCCGAGCTGATCACCAGCAGCTGTAGTCGTAAACCGTGCGCGACGTCTCCCCGAGGCGCTCGACCAGCAGATCGCCGTCGAAGACGTAGGTGAAGGCCGGGATCGATGAGGTCGGCATGCCGTCGAGCGGGTTCACCCCCTGCTCCCGGCGGAGGAGACGACAACCCTCGTAGACGATCTCCGTCGTGATGGTCGGCAGAGCATCCGTGAAGCGGTCGAACGTCAGCTGCGTGAGGCGCCCCTGGTCATCGCGGTCGTATCGGACGAAGTAGTCGTCGTTCCCATAGGTGATCGCCCGCGCGTCGTCGTCGTAGTCGATCTCGAGGACACGGGTGTCGGCCGCGCCGGTCCGGGTCATGCGGACCATGCGCTCGCCCTCGTAGTCGAAGGTGTGTGTGTGGGTTTCGCTGGCCAGCGTCTCGACCGCTCCGACGAGACGCTGGCCATCGTATTCGTAAACGAACGATATCTCCAGTCCCGTGTCCGTCTCCGTCTGGGCGCACGGTCCGGGATGCGGCCCATACATCCACGGACCGAGCTCCGGCATGGGGACGCGGCCAACGAGCTCTGGACAGCCCGTCGCGCCGCCGCCCCCGCCTCCCTCACCAGACCCGCCAGCGCCGCCCGAGCCTGTCGAGGCCGCCGGGCCTGAAGCGCCGGCGCCCCCGCTCCCCGACGTCTCGTCGGAGCCCTCGTCGTCACCGCAAGCCACGAGCGTGAGCAGGCACATCGTGGCCAGGGTTCCGCACGTCCTGAAGACAAATCGATGCATCTCTCTCCTCATCCGTCAACCTGGGTGGCCGGGTCGTCGCGCCCCGGTCGTGGGAATGCCAACCTGGGGCGGGTTCCTCAGACATCCTGGTACGCGACCGTGATACCGGACGTCCGACCTTGGCCCTCGAGCAACAAGCCGGTGGGGCCAAGGAGAACCTTGTCGACCGAATTGAGAACGAAACCTGGCTCCAGCTCCGGCGGCCCATCGCCGAGCCAGCGGAGGAGCGCCTCGTGCGCGAAGAAGCGCGCGAGCTCCCTGGCGAGGACGGGGTTCCTCACTGCGTCTGCCGCGCCGGGGAAGTCCGCGTCGATGAGCGCCCTGTCGAGCGCCTCCGTCGGCTCGGGAAAGCGCCTCGTATCCTCGATGAGCGCTGGAAGCTGCCCGGGCTCTGCCAGGAAAGCAACGAAGTATGCGCCGGGGAGCTCCAGGGAGTAGGAAATCAGGGGCACGTCCGGGGTGCGCCAATGCTGGCCGAAGTTCATCGCGCGAACCGACAACGACTCGAAGGGCACCGGCCGGCCGTCCACGAAGGCGGACGCCCTCGACTCCAGGAACCGGGCTCGCAACGCGCGTCGGCTCAGTCCGGCGATCGACATCATGACGTCAGGGTGACATCGCGGTGCGCGGTGAACGCGAGCTCCTTCAAGAACCTGTGATCGCAAGCGCAGCTCATCGCCTCAACAGCACGGCCGGGCAGCGCGCGCGGCGGACCCAGCGGACAACCAAACGTACCTATCCGCGGCCGCCCTGGCAATCTACGATTCCGCCGAGCGCTGATCCTCGATGACGGTGCGAGCGGGTCGACGCCTGTTCCACGTGATCGAGGCACCTCTACCGCCCCCGAGGACAGCAGGTTGACCCGCAGCCAGGATCGAGCGCGCCGCTGGTTGACGTCTCGCGCCGGTTCGCAGTAAGTGGCGTCCCATGCATAGAGCCCTCGCCCTGGCTGCGCTCCCGCTCCTGGTCCTCGCGTGCGCCCCCGCGACGCCCCAGCCCGTCGCGCCGGCGGCGCCAGCGCCGGCCATCGCGGCGGCGGCGCCCGACGCCAGCGAGCAGCGGGCGCTGGGGGAGCAGCTCGTCGCCGCCTTCAACGACGCCTGGAACCGGCACGACATGGATGCGTTCGCCGCGCTTCAAGCGGAGGACGCCGATTTCGTGAACATCTTCGGGATGTGGTGGCATGGGCGGGAGGAGATCCGCGCGAATCACGTTGGCATTCACAAGACCGTCTTTGCAAAGAGCCGGCTCGCCAGCGTGCGTGTCGAGACACGCTTCGTCGCGCCGGATCTCGCGGTCGTCCGCTGGGCATGGGAGCTGACGGGCGTCGTCACCCCGGATGGCCAGCCCGTGCCCGACATGCAGGGTATCCTTGTGCACGTGGCGCGACCGGAGGGGGGCCGGCTCCAGATCGTGACGACGCAGAACACGCAGGCCACGGCCGACGCGTTCCGCGCGGTGCGCGCCATGGATGCCCCGGCCCGAGCCGCCCAGTAGCCGCCCGCGGGCGCGTCCGCCCCGCGAACGCGCCTACCGCACGAGCGCCGGCGCGCTCAGCGCGGCCACGTCCGTCATCCCGGCCTGGACGCGCGCATAGATCCCGCACGCCTCGCCGGCGATCAGGTAGATCCCGTAGTTGACCGACTCGCGCCGCGCGTTCTCCAGCGCGGAGAAGTACCGCTGCGCGATCCACCGCCCCTCCCGGGCCTTGGCCAGGGACGCGCGCCAGGCCTCGTCGGGGGTGTGGCGCCCGAGGATCACCTCTTCTCCCTCGGCGCCGTAATCGCTCTTGAGGACCCACTCCTCGCGCTGCGCGAGGAGCAGCTCGGGGTGCACCGTCTCCAGCCGCGACGTCACCGGGACGTGACGCTGGATCACCGACTGCGCGTGCGGCGAGAAGCGATGGAGGTGCTCCCACATGAACGCCATCGAGCGCTTGTTCTGCGGCAGCACGGCGCCGAGCGGGTTCAGGATCGCGGCGCGCCCGTCGGCCGCGGCGGACAGCACGGCGCCGAGCGGGCCGGCGAGCGGCTCGGCGTCGGGGATCTGCTCGTCGGTCCACACGCTCGAGCGCTCTCCCCACCAGTCCGTCTTGTAATGGCGCAAGAGGACAGAGAAGGGGACGTCGAAGAGCGACAGGCCGCGCTCGTCGTGGCCGAGGTTGTACGGCGAGCCGAGGAGCACGGAATACCCGCGCTCCGTGAGCCAGCGCTGGTAGAGGCGGATGACCGAGAGGTCCTCGGTGAACTCCGTCGGATAGACGAAGCCTAGGCGCCGCGTCGCGGCCTCGCCGAGGAGCGCGCGGGCGACCTCGTCCACCATCGCGCAGAACCGGGCGCCGAGCTCGCCGTTGGGGTCGCGCGCGCCCGGGTGGTCCGGCGCCGCGAGCGCGCTGAGCACGACCGCCTCCGCCTCGCCCGTCGGCGTGTCGCAGTTCAGCTCGGCGATCGCCGGGCCCTCGTCCGTCAGGAAGACGTCGGCGCGCGCGATGCCGTGCCACAGCGGCTGTGACGAGAGCCACATCGCCTTCTGACAGGGCGTCAGACAGAAGAAGTCGTCGAGCAGCGACGGCTCGTCCGCGACGATCAGGCAAAGCTCGTTGTAGACGGCCGCGACCTCCTCGGCGGCGCGGTACAGGGCGCGCTGCTCGGCGGCCGTGACGAACACCGGCTCCTCGCGGAAGCGCGGGGCCCCGTCGAACCAGGGGTCGGTGATGAGGCCCGTGTCGACGATCTTCGCGGCGAAGGCGTCGTAGGCGTGGTCAGCGGAGGTCATAGGAGGCGCGCGATGGCGATCGCGGTCGCGAGGTAGGTCGTCGCCTCGAGCGCGCCGAGCCCCTCGTTGCGGTCGGCCGCGATGCCCGCGTCGAGGCGGCCGCCGCGCAGCGCGAGCGGCGCGCCGAGCAGCACGCTCTGCACAAGGAGCTGCCGCACGGGGTAGAGGGCGAACAGATAGAGCAGCACCCCGCCATAGCCCTTCAGCGAGATGAAGAGACCCTCGAAGTCGCCCTCCAGCGCCCGCGCGATGATGATCGCCACCGCGATCGAGGCGCCGGCGTAGCTCAGCGCGGCGGCGAGGTTCTCTCCCTGGATCTGCTCGGCGTCATCGTACGTGGTGAGCGCCCGGAAGAGCGAGATGAACACGTGCAGCGTGATCTGCGCGAGGACGAAGAAGCCGAGGGAGATCGCGAGATCGCCGAGATCCTTGCCCGCGATCGCGCGCGAGGTGATGAGCCCGGTCGCCACGTAGTGCGCGCCCGCCGCGAGCCCCGCGGCCGCGTTGCCGCGCTCGATCTCGGCCGGGAGCCGCGCCCTGAGCAGAAGGCGGATCCCGAGCTGGCCGGTCGCGAGCACGAGGAGCAGGCCCACGACGGCGAACGCGCTCACCCAGAGGAGGTCGCGCGCGAAGCCCTCCCCCTCGAGGCAGTTCTTCACGGCGTTCGCGGCGACGAGGAACACCGCGAGGACCTGGCCCACCGTGAGCAGCCGGCGGGCGGCGTTGCTCTCCGTGAGATCGCGGGCGACCGTGTGCGCCGGTGAGAAGACCCTCTGCCCGATGCGCAGCAGGGCGAGCAGAGCGAGCGTGGTGCCCAGCCCGAACCCCATGACGTAGGACAGATCCATGGGACGCACGCTACAGAACGCGCCGCGTCCTCACAAGCCCGAGCCTCGCGTCACGCCGCCGCGAGGCGCAGGCGGGTTTCGGGGTTTGCGGGGCGCCCCGGGCTTTGTGATATGGGTAGGCCTGCCGGGCTGTGACGCCCCGGCTCCGGCGGCGGACCCATGGTCGAACCTCCTTGTGACTCCGGCATCCAGGGCATCTTCGCGCGACCCTATATCGATCTCGAGCCGTACCTCGACCTCGCCCCGCTCGACGAGATCCACGAGGAGATCTGCCTCGGGCTCACGCAGGTGCCGATCGATTACACAGGCGGCAGCCACCGCGCGATGGGCATCATGCCACCTTCGCGCAGCGGCGAGGCGTTCGCCGACTACGGCGAGGTGATCCGCGGCCTCGGCGACGACGAGTTCGCCACATTCCAGCGCCTCTCGGACGACCCCTCGTCGATCGATCGCGCCGCGCGCGACGCGCTCGAGTTCGGCGAGGAGCGCGAGCTCCCGCTCTCCCGGCGGCAGATGCTGTGGCTCAAGTTCCGTCATGGGGTCTATTTCCCCTGGAAGGTCTATGTCGAGCTCATCCCGAACCGCTATTGGAGCGACAAGAGCCGGAGTGAAGGCAAGGATTTCACCCGCCTGGCGAGGTCGTTCTTTCCGAGGACGATCGCCTACGTGAAGCGCCTGCCGTTCTCGTCGATAGGGCGCTGCAACATCATGGGTCTCGAGGCCAACGATCACGGCACGGTGCACCACGACGGGGAGGGGACGCCAGGGGAGGGGAGGGCCCCGGGGAAGCGGAGCGCGCCGGACAGCGAGCCCGACCACTTCATCACGCTCTGTCCCGCGGGCAACAAGCGCCTGTTCCTGTGGGACGAGCGGGCGCGGCGGAAGACGGCGGTCGCCGGCCGGGCCTACTGGTTCAACGATCACGATTACCACGGCGTCGAGGCGGACCCGTATTTCAGGTACTCGGTGCGCATCGACGGCACCTTCACGCCGGAGTTCATTGAGGTGCTCCGGCGCGACCACGCCAGGGCGGCAGGGGTCGCGCCGCCCGCGCCGCCGGCGCAGGCCGAGCGCGCGCCGCAGGGCGCGGGGGAGGCCGCCGCGTGAGCCAGATGGACGAGCCGTTCGAGCGCGCCGAGGTGCTCGACAAGCCCGGGATCGTCGGGGCGCGCTGGTGGCACAAGGGCCTGGCCGACGCGCCGAAGGACGCGTCGCGGCGGAACGCGATCCTGGCCGCGCTCGGCGCGGTCGGGCTCGTCGGCGTGGCGGCCGCGATCGCCGTGGCCGCGGACGGGTGCTCGGACGACGAGACCGCGGTGCAGAGGAAGCGGGCGCTCGACATGCAGCGGACGTTCGGCTGGAGCTTCGGCGCCGCGCAGGAGAGCGTGACGTTCGACGGCGAGTCGAAGAAGCCGTTCGATCGGGCCGCGCTCGTGAGGATGTCCACCGACCTCAGGCCGGCGGACGAGGGCGCGCGCGCTTACTACGTGCCCGCGCTGTTCGAGTCGCCGTCGGCCGTGCCCACGCTCGTCGCCGAGGGGGATCCTGCGCCCATCACGCCGCTCGGCGACGTGCTCCGGCCGATCTTCACGCCGGCGATGGACCGCGCCTACCGGAGCGGTAAGGCGCTCGCGTCGCTCCTCCTCGCCGCCCGGACGGATAGCGGGCTGCCCCGCGATATCGCGGTCATCGTGGATCTCGATGGCCCCGAGTCGGTGGCCTTCGCCGCGGGCGCGGCGGAGGCGTTCGACGCGGTGTTCACGTTCGACAACTGGCCGCACCCGCGGGGCGTCGTCAAGGCGCACCTGACGCTCGCCGCGGCGGCGTACTACCAGCCGCTCTTCGCTCGCTCGGTTCCCGGCCCCCGCGCGACGATGTTCGTCCTCGATCGACAGCGGCTCTCGCCCTATTCGGACGACGCCACGCAGTTCGACAACCGGCATGTCGCGAGGCTGCCGTCCGCCGATGCGCTCTGGGACCGAGGGGTTCGCCATGTGCTGGTCGTGGTGCCCACGGAGAGGGACACGACCGAGTCGGACGACCTCAACGACGACCTCGTTGCGTTCCGGTCGCGCCGGCTCGACGTCGGGTTGATGGCCGCGAACGTCTTTGCCGCCGACCCGGCGGAGCCGAAGCCCGCGAACGAGACGGAGGACTGGCCTCCCTACTACTATGGCGGCCGCGCCGCGTCGCACGGCTGGTTCTGGATCGACTATCCGTGGGGGCCGCCCCCGCGCCCTGCGCCGGTCGAGCCGAGCGCGCCGAGGCCCGCCAAATCGTACGTGCCGGCGCAGCGCGCGACGGCGTTCTCGAGCGGCACCGCGTCGAGCGGGGTGTCGCCGGGCCCGGACGGCTTCGGGACGGTGCCAGTCGTCGTGGCGCTCGGCACCGGCGTGATCCTCGGCGCGGCCCTCAGCCGGAGCGGCTCGTGGAACCGGGCTTCGGGCGGATACGGAGGTTGACCGTGGAGCACTCGATCTTCGCGATGGAGGTGTGCGCGCGCATGGACCCCGGGAGCACGCTGCAGCGCGCGCTGCACGATGCCGTCCAGGTCCAGTTCGAGAAGATGAGCCTGCAATACAAGTGGTACCAGTACCGCCGCGCGCAGATGGCGCTGCTGTCCAACCTGCACGCCCTCGAGAAGGGGTGCTGGGACTACTTCGATGACGACTCCCGGGCGCTCAACGATTACGGCATGTGGTCCCGCGGCATGATCACGGAGGAGGGCGCGCGCAAGGGGCCGTCGGGGACGCCGGACCCGTACCGCGGCCAGCCTCGCTACCTGACCTTCACGATGGCGTTCCTGCTGATCCAGGGCTCACCCACGGACCGGATGCTCCGCACGGTCTGCGACATCCCCAAGGACCGCCTGTGGCGCCGCGACGTGTTTGGCCACATCCTCCAGAACCTCGGCCACGTGAGCTTCGCCAGCGTGAAGTCGGATGTCATCTACCTGATCCCGCGGGACGAGGGCTGGGCGCTGACGGCCGACGATCTGACGGATCCCAAGTTCCACTACCTGCGGAAGATCGTGTAACACCGTGTAACCCGGCGAGTCGCCCGTCGTTGTCTGGTGGGTCGAGCGAGGTCGATGCGTGATGGAGGAAACCGAGCTGGACACGATCGCGGCGCTCCGGAGCGAGAACGACCGCCTCAGGCAGCGCGTCGCCGAGCTCGAGAGGGAGCGCGGGAGCGACGACCCGGATCTCTCGTTTCGTCTCCCATATCGCCAGATAGTCGAGCACTTCCCCATCGGCATCGTCGTCCGTCGCGCGGATGGCGCGTCCATCGGCGCCAACCGGCTACATTACGCGGCCACGGGGGTCGAGCCGCCGACGCCGGAGACCAAGCTGCACAACATCCTCCACGACGAGCAGGCCGTCGAGGGGGGATTCGCGGCCGGGTTCCTGCGCGCGGCGCAGGGCGAGATCGTCGAGCTGGAGCCGAAGCTCGTTGATGTATCCCGCGTGGGCTTGCCGGGCGCCTACGACATCAAGCTATGGATTGACACGCTCTTCTTCCCCGTCACCGACGAGGCCGGCGCAAGATACGTCATCGAGACGCACCGCGACGTGACCCGGCAGCAGCTCGAGCTCTTCGAGCGCCAGGCGGCCGAGGAGGAGAACCGGCGGCTGCAGGAGGAGATACAGCGCACGCGGGAGGCCGCGCTGCGCGCCCTCTCCACGCCGCTCATCCCCATCGCCGAAGGCGTGCTGGCCATGCCCCTCGTCGGCGACTTTGACAAGGATCGCGCCCGCCAAGTGCTCGAGACCCTCCTCGACGGCGTGGTCCAGCGCGGGGCCCGCACGGCGATCCTCTACGTCACCGGCGTCACCGGCGCCGGGCAAGAGGTCGCCCAGGGGCTCGTCCAGATCGCCAAGGCCGTGCGCCTGCTCGGCGCCGAGGTGGTGCTCACCGGCGTCCAGCCGCAGATGGCCCGGGTCATCGCCGCCATCGAGGAGAGCCTCCACGGCGTCGTCGTCCGCAGCACCCTCGAGAGCGGCATCGACCACGCGCTGCGGGCACGCCGGGCGGCCGGGCGCTGAGGGGCCGCCCTCGGGCGCAGATGGCGCTGCTGTCCAATCTGCACGCCATCGAAAAGGGGTGTTCCAAGGACCGCCTTGGGCGCCGCGACGTGTTTGGCCACTCCTCCAGAACCTCGATCACGTGAGCTTCGCCAGCGTGAAGTCGGATGTCATCTACCTGATCCCACGGGACGAGGAGGTGAGAGCAGCAGTCGGCCGCTGCCTTACCAGGTGTCGATCTCGTTCGAGAGCGGCACGCGCGCCGGCAGGCCGAAGAGGCGCGCGGCGAGCTGCGCGGAGAGCCCCGCGGCGAGCGCGTTGTACGCGCTGGCGTCCTCGTCATAGCGCCTTCGCTCGATGCTCACCCGGTTGTCCGCGCCGGCGAGCTCCGCGTCGCGCTCGGGCGAGGGCGCCGCGCCCTCGTGGCGCGCGCGGGTGCGCTCCCGGCGCTCGACGACGTTCTCGACCTGCGCCCTCCTGCGTTCCACCTCGGCGCGCCCCTGCTCCAGCGAGGCGCGCGCCGAGAGGAGCAGACCGCCGAGCACCAGGGCGATCGCCGAGAGGGCGGCGCCCGCCCAGCGGAGCCGCCGCCGGGCCGCGTCCCTCCGCGCCGCCTCGCGCTGCCGCCGCGCCGCGAGTTCCTCCACCGCCCGGCGCACGTGGTGGGGTGGTATCTCGAGCTCGGCGCCGACGCGCTCGAGATCCTCGATGCGGAGCCGATCCTTGTCCGCCTCGGCGAGGCGCGCGGCGAGCGCGATCACCTCGTCGACGTCCTCGTAATCGACCTTCCTCGCCTGCTCCGCTTCGAGCTCTGTCGCACGCTCGTTCATCGACGTTCCTCCTACCAGCTCGAGCTCGCGCCGCCGCCCCCGAATGATCCGCCACCGCCGCTGTAACCGCTGCTCGATGATGACGACGACGACGAGGAGGAGGACGAGGAGTACGAGGACGAGGAGTACGACGAGGTCGAGCTCGAGGCGGAAGACGAGCCCGACGGCGCGGCCTGGCCGCTGGCGGGCAGGAGCGTCATGGCCGGGACCAGGCCGAACACGAAGCACATGAAGAGCGCCAGGTAGAGCGACACGTCCATGGAGCTGACGAGCCCGAACAGACCGGCGCCGAACGGGACGACGATGGCGATGGCGATGGCAGATAACCTCACGCGCCGTAGGAAGGGTTCCTCCGGCGCTCTCTTCAGAAACAGGCTCCGTCCGGCGACCAGGCCCATCAGCGTCGCGATGAGCATCACGCCGAGGAGCGGGCCTGCCTGGTTCGTCAGGTAGGTCGATGCGGCGGCCTGGGAGAGCGCCCCGTAAGCCGATACCGACGCGAACGCCGCGAGCCCCGGGACGACCAGGAAGGCGAGGACGGCCGTGGCGGCGATAAGCAGTTTCCCTCGCCGGCCCGCCATGTGCCCTTCGAGATCGCCCAGCGTCGCAGGGGAGCGCGGCGCGCGCCGGACCACGAAGCCGAGCAGGACGCCGAACAGCGCACCGAGCGCGTAATGCGCGATGTAGCGCGCCTCGATGTGCGTCGACGGTGACCCGAGCAGCGCCAGCGTCCCCCCCGGCCCCATCTTCTGGTCCGCCGTGAGGGCGACCAGCCTGCCCACCACGAAGCCCGCGGCGCTGCCGTACTGCGAGCGCCGGAGGTCGTCGCGGGACGCGTCGAGGATCGCGCGGCACACGCCGTCGGTCAGGATGTCCTCCAGGCCGTAACCCACCTCGATGCGCATCCGCCGGTCGTCGATGGCCAGCGTGTACAGCACCCCGTTGTCCTGCTTCTCCGTGCCCCCGCCCCAGGCCTCGGCGATCTCCAGCGAGTAATCCTCGATGGGCACGCCGCCCGTGGTCCTCACGAGCAGAACGGCGATCTGCACGCCGGTCCTCTCGCGGTGCGCGAGGAGCTTGCGCGCGAGGTCGTCTCGCTCCTTCGGCGTGAGCACGCCCGCGTGGTCGTTCACCGGGGCCTGGATCGTCACGGCCGGCGCCGCGAGCGCGTAGGATACCGTGAACAGGATCACAAGCACGCCGAGCGCTGCGACGAGGAGGAGCCGCACACCGCGGCCGCTCCCCACCGCCGTTCCCGCCCCCGGCCACCCTCCCAGTCGAATTGAGCTCATCCTGCCATGGAGAGCCCGGGTCGAGGGGAGGAGCAACGCCGAAGCCCGGATCGGACGCCACGGCATTGCGTCGTGACGCCGCCCATCTGCAAGGGGAAAACAATTCGGAGAAGCAGAAATAAACCTGAATAGTTTCGAAATGTTGGCTGCTGTGCCCGACAGCTGCGTGGCAGGCGCGGGGAGGCCGGGGGAGCTGTACGGGGCCATGGGCGCGCCCGTGCCGGTGCCGGCGGCGCGGGTCGTCAAGCACGAGCCTGGCACGGCTCATCCATGGTCCCGATGAGAGGCATGACCATCACCTGCTTGGTGATCGGGATCATCGGCGTGGACAGCTCCGCTAGCCGGCTCTGCTGCACCCGGATGATCTCCTCCTGCAACGCTGCGCGCTCGCGCTCTCGCGTTCTCGCGCGCCGACATATCGAGCGCGAGGCGGGGGCTCGGCGAGCGCCTCCGCCGCCGCGGCAGCGAGCGTCGCGGCCCGCCGCCCCCCGGCCCGCCGCTCCGCCATGGCGCCGCCATGGGCGATAGCCCGGCGGGTTGTCGAAATTCGCGGCGAAAACGCGCCCTCACCGCGTGGCGTGCGGCGTGCGGTGTCGGCGCCGTGTGGCCAGCGCGGCTCGCACCACGGGCGTCGTCTACGAGCGCCGTCGCCCCGAGAAGACGACGCTCTACGAGATTGTGCGCGACAACGTGGAGACGCTGTACGGGGCCATCGACGACGGCGCCATCGCGGTCCGGATACCCAAGCACGCGAAGAAGGAGATCGAAGCCTACCTCGACTGCGGGCTGCTCTGCCGCGGGTTCGCGCGGCTCCGGTGCGAGCGCTGCGAAGAGAGTCGGCTGGTGGCCTTCAGCTGTAACGGACGCGGTTTCTGCCCGTCGTGTCTGGGCCGACGCATGTGTTCCACGGCGGCGAACCTGATCGAGGACATCCTGCCCGAGGTGGCGCACCGTCCGTGGGTGTTGACGTTTCCGTTTCCGTGGCGGCGCAGGCTCGCCCAGGACGGGGCGTTGTTCGGCGTGCTGACCCGCCTCTTCGTCGAGAGCGTGGAGCGGTTCTACGAAAAACGCGCCGCGCGCCGAGGCGCGTGCGGCGCGGTCAAGAGCGGCGCGGTGACCGCCGTGCAACGCACGTCCGGCGACATGCGGCTCAATCCGCATCTGCACGTGGTCTTCCTCGACGGGGCTTATCACGAACACGGCACCGAGCTCGTGTGGAACGAACTCGGTCACCTGCGAACACGCGAGGTCGGTCAGGTCCTAGAGCACGCCGTCGGGCGGATGCTCCGTTACCTTCGGCGGCACGGGCATGCGCCGCACATTTGCGATCGACGTCCTCGAGTGCCCAGCTTGCAAGGGGCGGATGAAGCTCGTCGCCATGGTGACCGAGCCAAGGAACATCGCCCGCTTCCTCTCCGCGCTCGGCGAGCCGACCGATGTTCCAGCACGCTCTCCCAACCGAGGGCCGCCGTACTGGGGGTTCGGGGCGCAGGGCGCCGCAGGCGACCCGGAGCCCCGAGCGTTGAAGAGCACCGTTCTGCGCCGCAAGGCGCCCGGTGACGCCGCATAGCGTCTCGCGACGCGCCTCCCGGGCCAGACCAACGCCCGGACGGACACGTGTGCCCGCGGCACGCCGATGCGCCCCTAGCGCGCTCGGCGCCGCCCGGACCACGCTCTTTCGACCCAGGACCGAGCCATCACGACGCTCGCGGTCCCACCCTTTCGGTTTGCTGCGCACCACTTCTTCGCGCTGCGATCCGGCTTCTTTTACCTACGCGCTCCGCTCCTCGCGGCGTGCCTCGCAGGCCAAGGGATCGCGCAGGTGATCGAGCTCTACGTGCGCGAGCACCTGGCCGACGGACGGCTGGTTCAAGTGCTCCCGGAGTGGGCCGAAGAGACGTATCCCCTCTACGTGTACCATCACTCCGCGCAGCTCATGTCGGTCAAGGTCCGCGCGTTCCTGGAGTTCGTCGTCGCGCTGACACGCGCGTAGCGTTCAGTGCGTCGTCGCGCCGCCGAGCGTGGGGACCGCCTCGTCGCTCTCCACCGCGAGCGGGGCCGAGGTCGTCGGCGTGGAGCACGTGTTCCCGTCCGCGTGCGCCGCGAGGAAATCCTCGAGCACGCCCTCGCGGTGCGGGAGGAAGAAATCGGTGAGCGCCGTCGAGAGATCCCCGTCCTCCCGGACATGGACGAACCGGAGCGCCGTATCCTCCACGGGCCACGTCACGTTGTTGCCAAGCGAGTCGCCGGCGCTCAGCTGGTGGCACCCGGCGCAAGACTGGGTGGTGGCGCGGTTGGCCACGTCCGCGGGCGTGAAGACGCTGTCCCGCCCGAGGCGCACGAGCTCGGCCTGGATCCGGTCGCGCAGATCGAGGTTCGGCAGCGAATTGAACTCCGGCAGCAGCTGATTCAGGTAGTCGTTGCTGTCGTCGACGGTGCTCTGGCCCGCGTTGTAGAGGGCCTCCCTCGAGTTCTTGAGCTGGATGTCGTTGATGTCGCCGCTGAGGGTCGTGAGCTTGTCGACCGACTCGAGGAAGTCGTCCATGAACCACGTGTAGCGGAAGTCGCTCTGGTCGAAGTCCGTGCCGAACAGCTCGCCGAAGGGGTTCTCCTTCACCGTGACCGGCTTGAAGGTGAGCCGATCTCCGCCGTTCGGCCCGTCGGGGGTCTTCGCGATCTTGAACTCACGGAGCTGCCAGATCTGGCCGGGCTGGACCTGCCCGGGGGCGCCGGGGTTGCCCATGAACTGGTTGGTGCGGATCTGGCCCGTGCCGCGGCGGCCTCCGGGGCCGTGGACCGCGTCGGCGAAGTTGTCCGGGTGGAGCACCGGACCGAAGCCGGCGTCGAGCAGGCCGACGGTGAAGAACGTCTCGAGCTCGTTGGCGCGCTCGGCCGCGTCCAGGGTCGAGAGGCGCGCCCAGAACTCGGCCACCGGGAGGCATGCGGCGAGGCCGCATTCGGGGTGGGGGTTCGGGAGCTGGGCCTCGAAGATGAACAGGTTGCGGTCGGCGATGCCGGCCGTCTTCTTGGCGTAGACGATCCGGTACTCGCCGCAGTGCGAACCGTCCAGCGGCGCCAGATCGAAGCGGTTCACGACCGCGATCGGCTCCACGAAGTCCGGCGAATTCGGGTCGAACGGATCGCTCGTGGCGAGGCGGCCCTCCCTCCGGCCGCACGAGATCCGGTAGCCGTTGAGCGTGGCCCAATCCTCGCTGTCGGTCACGTCGTCGCAATGGACGGCATCGGGGAACTGAGCCGCCACGGACTTGTTGAAGAAGTCCCACCAGCGCCGGTAGAGATCGAGGGCTGTCTGTTCACCCCCGGTCTCCGCCCTCATGATGAGCTGATTGAGGACGAACTGGAGCGGGAACCGGGTCATGGCTTGCGGGTCGGTGACCTTCGTGAGGATCAGCGATCGCAGCGGCTCGATATCCAGCGGGGCCGACAGCGCCTGCCGGCGCTCCGAGGCGCGCTCCTCGGCGTCGATGCCGGCGACCTCGCCGGGCGCGCCCGCGTCGCCGCACGCGGCCAGAGAGGCGGACGCCGCGGCGCACATGACCGCCGCGGCAAACGGGAACCTGGAGGCATAACGAAGGTGCATGAACACTCCTGTGGAGTAGGGCGGACCGGGGTCGATAGCGGGATTCATACCAACGTCGCTCGCGCCGAGCTCGGCCACCGCCGGGGCATGCGCGAGCGCATGCCCCGGCGTATCGCTTCACGGATTGTAGTCAGGATTGTAGTCGCAGAGGCAAACTGAGTATTCATTCTCCGGGGGGGTCCACGAGGTCCCCGTCCAGCTCGACTCGGTCCAGGGGACGTTCCTCCAGATGTCGCACACCTGCCGGCACACCTGCGTCGCGTGATTCGGGTCCCAGATCGGCGCAACATTCTTCTCGACGGCGCCGTCGGCGGGTATCTTGATCTGAGCCGAGGTATACCCAGAGACATCCCAGGCCTCGCTCAGGCGACCTCCCTTGAACTCGCACGTCGTGCCGAAGTGAACGAAGGAGCTGCAGTCAGGGTCGCTCAGGCAGGAGAGCGCGCACTCCTCGAGGTCGAGCCCGAGCTGGGTCTTCCAGATCTCTCCGGCGAGGACCTTCCCCTGGCCGACGTCGAACAGATCAGATGGAGTCTCTTCGAAATAGGCACTGTGCTCAGCGCTGAACAGGTAGGGGTAGTCGAGGTGGTTCAGCCGGTTGTGCGGGTAGTAGTCGCTATTGCACATGATGTTTTTCGTAGGCCATTGCGACGCGCAGTCGGAATGCGGCATGCCGAACGTATGCCCGAGCTCGTGGCCGATGCTTCCGATCCTGCCCAGGTCCCCCTGCTCGGCTCCATCGATGATCCACTCGGGCATGACGGCTGCGCCGAAGCCGGCGGCCGCCCCGTTGCCGTTCACGCTCGAGATGTCGGCCTCCAGGAAGATGATGTACTTGTGGTTGGCGTCCCCCGTGCAGGCGTCAGGGTACACGTCCCTGGCCGCGTTGCAGGCGTTTCCGAGCCAGTACCACTCTGCCAGGCCGCCGTGAAAGCCGTCGGGGTTGGTCAGGAACCAGCTCGTGTCATGATGGCTTTGAACCGTCACGACGTCGTCCGTGGTCATCGTGGCGCCGTAGTTCTGCCATGTCTGACGGTTGTGCTCGACGGCGTTCGCGACGAGAGCGGCGCGGTCACTTCGCTGCGCGTCGCTCGGCACGACGTAGAGGACACGAACACTCTTTGTGCTCGCTTGGGCACTCGCCGTGGCGGCGAGAAGCGTGGCTCCGAACATGGCGAAGGCGAATGTATTTCTCATGGTGTCTCCTTTACGAGGCGTGTGTTCTCGCACGATGTGAGGGCTCGCGTGGGCAATCACGGCTGGCCGAGAGGCGAGAGCTTCCATCGTCATTGCTTGGCGCTGCCTGGCGCTGTCCAACGGTGTTCAACGCTGTTCAAATCCATTTCAGCGACGTTTCTGTCTAGCGGATCGTATTCAGCGACCGCCGTGCGCAGGTATTTGTTGCCAGGGTAGTTCTCGGCGGCTTGCGTGTGCGAAGTGCCCCACCACCAGGCGAGGCCGGCGCTCACGAGGCCTCCGCCGGACTGCATGAAGGCGCCGCGCTCGCGGCGTCCGAGCTATCTGATCCTGTCGCATCGTGGGCGGGCGAGCACGCGAGCGGCGCCGACGCGAGGAGGGCGGCGGTGGCGAGGAAGGAGGCGAAGCGAGGGCGAGCAGGTCGTGAAGGCGTGCCCATCGGTACCCAGCGAGGAGAACGCGGCGCGCGGGTGATTGCGTCGTTCTTGATGCTCTTCGATTGCATGATGCTTATCGTTGTTTTTCTCGGCGATTTCGCCGATTCGTCTACAGCGCTCCCCCCCGCGGTGTGGCCAGATCCCTCCCCTCGGGAGGAGGACCGGGGCCCACATCGCTCTGCCCACTTGAAGGTCACTGCGACGTGGACGGAGTCTCAAAAATAGTTTGGCGAGGGCATGGCTACCCCGACGGCCGCAAACGTCCTTCGCGCGCGCGGGGCTAGCTTTTGTCTCCCGAGACAAGGCGGCACCCCACGTGCGCTACGCGAAGCGCAGCCCTCCCGCCGTACGTTTGCGAAAGGAGCTCTACTCGCGGAGGAGCGAGGCGACGCTCACGTCGAGCCGGCCCCGGATCAACCTGGCCAGGCTCGCGTACTGCGACTCGGTGAGGCCGAGCTTGGCGACGAGCTCCGCGCGCGTGCCCTCGCGCAGCGCCTCGCGCGCGGCCGCAAGCCAGCGCGCCGCCGTGGCGCGCCCGACCTGGTAATGCGCGCCCAGGACGTCGATGCTCAGGCCGTCGAGCAGGTGGAGGCGAAGCAGCGCGCGTTGCTTCGGCGAGAGGCGCCCCATCGCGACGCGCACGGCCTCTTCGAACTCGGCCTTGTAGCGCGCCTCGAGGTAGGCGGCCTCCACGTCGACGGAGGCGGCGATCTCCCGCTCCTCGTCGAGCGGGGTGCTCGCCATGTCCGCCTTGCGCCGCCGCAGGTTGATCGCGGTGCGTACCGCGATCACGCGCAGGAAAGTCCGGAGCGGCGCGCGCCCCGCGTACCCGGCAATCTTCGGCGTGGCCGAGGGCGGCGCGCTGAAGAGGCCCTCGAGGACCACCTGCCGGAGGTCGTCGGCGAAGGCGGGCGACGGCTCGACGCGGGCCGCCGCGCGCGCGATCACCCCGGAGAACTCCCGCTCGAACGCGGCGTGCGCACCCGGTACCCCGAGGACGCAGGCGCACGCCAGGTAGACGTCCGCCGCGAGCGACGGAGGCGGCAGCGCGCCGCCCGCGGCCGAGCAACGCTCGCCGAGGTAGCGCGCCAGCGCGGTCGCCTCGACGGCGATGGCCGGGAAGGCCGCCTGCCCCGCCTCGAAGAGCGCCGCGATCGTCGCGCCGGGATCGGCCTCGGGCATCACCCCGCCCCCGCCGAGGCCCGCCGCGAACGCAGAGGAGAGACCGCTCGCTCGATCCACCTGCGGAGAATGGCTGATGTCGGCGCGCCGTCAAGAAGGCGTGTCGCCTGACAGTCCCGCTCCGTGTGGTAAGAGTCGGGCACCATCGAGCCGACGTCGGACTGCCCCACGGACAACCAGCTCGCAGAGTACGCCGCGTATCCATCAGGTTTCGAGGCGATCGCGCACCACATCGACGGATGTGCGGTTTGCCGCGTCATCGTCGCTCGGCTGGCCGAGCTGGAGTTCAGGAGCGTGGCGGTGCCTCCGGGAGAATCCTTGCGTGGCGTCGCCGAGGGATCGCCGCCGGGGGAGGTCCTCCAGACCAGCGATCAGGACGACGCGACGGGCGCCCTCGGTCTCGCGCGGATCGCCACCGCAGCCCTGCGGTCGCGACCCCTGCACCCGGCGGTCGCGGCTCCGCAGGTGGACTCCACCCTCAAGCACTACGAGATCATCCGCGAGCTGGGCCAGGGTGGCATGGGCGTGGTCTACCTGGCCCGCGACACCAAGCTGGGCCGACTGGTCGCCGTCAAGGTCCTCCTCGAGTCCGACGGCCGGAGCGCCGAGCGCTTCCTCGCCGAGGCGCGGTCCACCGCGCGCTGCAAGCACGAGAACATCGTGGTGATCCACGAGGTGGACGAGGTCGACCGCGTTCCTTACATGGTGCTCGAGCACCTGGAGGGCCGCACGCTGCGCGCCTTCCTGGTCGAGCGAGGAGGGCCGCTGCCGCTGAGCCTCGCGGTCGAGCTGATGCTCCCGGTGGTGCGCGCGCTGGGCTGCGCCCACGCGCTCGGGATCGTGCACCGTGACCTCAAGCCGGAGAATGTCTTCTTGACCGAGGCGGGGCCGATCAAGGTGCTCGACTTCGGTATCGCCAAGCAGCTCGACGCCGACGAGATCGAGCGGCTCGCGGCCCAGGGCGCGAATTCGCGCTGGCTACCGGCGTTGACGCAGGAAGGAGCGCTCGTCGGCACCGTCCCGTACATGGCGCCGGAGCAATGGCGGGCGGAGAAGGTCGATCCCAGGACGGATCTGTGGGCCGTGGGGATCATGCTCTTCGAGCTCTGCACCGGGACGCACCCGCTCGCGCCGTTCGCGGTGGGGCAACTCGGGCAGGTTCGGCGTCTCGACGTGCCCATGCCGCGCGCAAGCGACACGCGTCCCGACCTGGGCGCGCTGGGCGACGTGATCGATCGCTGCCTGAAGAAGCGCCCGGACGAGCGCTTCGGCGGAACCGAGGAGCTCATCGCGGCGCTCGAGCCCTTGCTGCCGGGCGCGAAGGCGCCGGCGCTCCGCGAGGACGAGAGCCCCTTTGCCGGGCTGGGCGCGTTCCAGGAGGTGGACGCCGGGCGCTTCTTTGGGCGCGATCACGACGTCGCCGCGCTCGTCGGACGTCTTCGCAGCCAGCCGCTCGTGATGGTTGCCGGGCCGTCCGGCGCGGGAAAATCGTCGTTCGTGCGCGCGGGCGTGATCCCGGCGCTGAAGCGCTCGGGCGAGCCCTGGGAGGCGTTCACGCGCAGGCCGGGGCGAAGGCCGCTCCACGCGCTCGCCGACCTGCTCGCGCAGATCGCGGCCACGCCGGTGACGACGGGAGCTCCACCCGACGCGTCGAGCTCGCACGCCTTCTCCTCGGCGAGCGATCCCGATGCGCTCATCGCGGCCCTGCGCGCCCAGCCCGGCCTCCTGGGCGCCCGGCTGCGCGCGCGTTGCCGCAGCCAGAGCGCCGAGCACAAGATTCTCGTCTTCGTCGATCAGCTCGAGGAGCTTTACACGCAGGGCATCGATCCGGCGGAGCGGGCCGCGTTCGTCGCGTGCCTGGAGGGCGTCGCCGACGACGCGTTGTCCCCGCTCCGCGTCGTGCTCTGCATGCGCTCGGACTTCCTCGACCGGCTGGCCGAAGATCGCCGGCTCATGACCGAGGTGACCCGCGGGCTCTGGTTCCTGCCGCCCCTCGACCCGAACGGCCTCGTGGCGGCGCTGATGCGGCCGGTCGAGGCTCTCGGCTATCGCTTCGAGACCGCCGAGATGACCCTGGCGATGCTCCGCGCCCTGGAGAGCGCCGGCAGCCCCTTGCCGCTCTTGCAGTTCACCGCGACCAAGCTGTGGGAGGCGCGCGATCGGAGGCGCCGGCTCCTGACACAGGAGAGCTACGAAAAGCTCGGGGGGGTCGCAGGGGCGCTCTCCACCCATGCCGACGCGGTGCTCGCAGGTCTCTCGGGGATCGAGCAGAGCCTCTGCCGGGCGATCTTCCTCCGGCTGGTCTCACCCGAGCGGACGCGCGCCGTGGTGAGCTTGCCCGACCTGCGAGAGCTCGACGAACAGGTAGACGCCGTGGACCGGGTAGTCTTCCGCCTCTGCGAGGCGCGGCTGCTCTTGATCGAGACCGCCGAAGAGCGCGCGTTCCCGACGGTGGAGCTCGTGCACGAGTCGCTGATCGAGAGCTGGCCCAAGCTCGGGCGATGGCTGGACGACAACCAGGAGGCGGCGGAGTTCCTCGCGCGGGTGCGCCCCGCGGCCAAGCAATGGGAGGCGAGCGGCTGCGCCGACGGCCTGCTCTGGCGAGGCGAGGCGGCGGAGGAAGCCCGGCGCTGGCAGAAGCGGCAGGGCCCGGCGGCGGGCGCGCAGCAGGGCGCGCGGGAGGCGCGCTACCTCGCGGCGGTGGTGGCGCTGGGGGAGCGGGAACGACGGAGGAGGAGGCAGGTCGTCGCGGTGCTGTTCGGTGCCCTGAGCCTGGTCGTGCTCCTGGTCTCCGCTCTGGCGGTCCAATCGAAGCGGGCGGCGGAGAGGGCCGAGGCGGAGAGGGCCGAGGCAGAGCGCAGCGCCGCGAGCGCCCGGAATGCCACGCGGATGGCCGCGGCCCGCGAGTGCCAGGGAGACCCCACCACGATGCTCGCGCTACTCCGCGAGATCGAGCCGGGCCCGGCGCCGCCGGGATGGGGCGAGCTTGCGCGGTGGGCACGGGGTGCAGGCGTCGCCACGATGGTGCTCCTCCACGAGGATTTGGCCTGGTCTGCCGCATTCAGCCCCGACGGCCAGCGCGTCGTCTCCGCTTCGTGGGACAAGACGGTGCGCGTGTGGAACAGTGACGGCTCGGGACTGCCCCTCGTGCTCCGTGGTCATGAGGACCACGTCTTCGCGGCGGCGTTCAGCGCCGACGGCCAGCACATCGTCTCCGCGTCGGCAGATAAGACAGTGCGCGTGTGGAACGCTGACGGCTCGGGACTGCCCCTCGTGCTCCGTGGTCACGACGCTGTCGTCTATGCAGCAGCGTTTAGCCCTGACGGCCAGCGCATCGCCTCTGCGTCGTGGGACAAGACGGTGCGCGTGTGGAACAGTGACGGCTCGGGACTGCCCCTCGTGCTCCGTGGTCACGACGACCGCGTCTATGCGGCGGCATTCAGCCCCGACGGTCAGCGCATCGTCTCGGCGTCGATGGACAAGACAGTGCGTGTGTGGAACGCCGACGGTTCGGGCCAGCCCCTCGTGCTCCGTGGTCACGACGATTTCGTCTTTACGGCAGCGTGGAGCCCCGACGGCCGACGCATCGTCTCCGGGTCCGAAGACAGGACGATGCGCGTGTGGAACGCCGACGGCTCGGGCCAGCCCCTCGTGCTCCGTGGTCACGACGGTAGCGTCTATGGGGCGGCGTTTAGCCCCGACGGCCAGCGCATCGTCTCCGCGTCTTTTGACAAGACGGCGCGCGTGTGGAACGCCGACGGCTCGGGCCAGCCCCTCGTGTTCCGTGGTCACGCAGACCGCGTCCCTACGGCGGCGTGGAGCCCCGACGGCCAGCGTATCGTCTCCGCGTCCGAAGACAGGACGGTGCGCGTGTGGAACGCCGACGGCTCGGTCCGGCCCCTCGTGCTCCGTGGTCACAGCGACTGCGTCAACGCGGCGGCGTTCAGCCTCGATGGCCAGCGCATCGTCTCCGCCGCTTCTGACAGGACGGTGCGCGTGTGGAAGGCGGACGGCTTGGGCCAGCCCCTCGTGCTCCGTGGTTGCGACCATATCGTTGTTGGGGCGGCGTTCAGCCCCGACGGCCGGCGCATCGCCTCCGCGTCGTGGGACGGGACGGTGCGCGTGTGGAAGGCCGACGGCTCGGGCCAGCCCCTTGTGCTCCGTGGCCATGACGGTGGCGTCAATCCAGCGGCGTGGAGCCCTGACGGCCAGCGCATCGTCTCCGCGTCCCAAGACAGGACGGTGCGCGTGTGGAACGCCGATGGCTCGGGCCAGCCCCTCGTGCTCCGTGGTCACGACGCTGTCGTCTATGGGGCGGCGTGGAGCCCCGATGGCGGGCGCGTCGTCTCCGCGTCGAAAGACAAGACGGTGCGCGTGTGGAACGCCGATGGCTCGGGCCAGCCCCTCGTGCTCCGTGGTCACGACGGTGACGTCTTTAGGGCGGCGTGGAGCCCCGATGGCCAGCGCATCGTCTCCGCGTCCGAGGACAGGACGGTGCGCGTGTGGAAGGCCGACGGCTCGGGCCAGCCCCTCGTGCTCCTTGGACACGACGACCGCGTCTACGCGGCGGCGTTTAGCCCAGACGGCCAGCGCATCGTTTCCGCGTCGCAGGACAAGACTGTGCGCGTGTGGAAGGTCGACGGCACGGGACAACCCCTCGTGCTCCTTGGGCACGACGATGCCGTCAACACGGCGGTGTGGAGCCCCGATGGAAGGCGCATCGTCACGGCCTCGGACGACAAGACGGTGATCGTGTGGAGCGACCTCGAGCCGCTCTCGGGCGCCGACGACCCGAAGCTGTGGACCGCGACCAACTACTGCATGCCGCTCGACATCCGGCAGCGCCTGCTCGGCTTCCCGGAGGATCAGTCCCGCGCCGACCACGAGCGCTGCCAGCGTCGTGTCCGTGAGGTCCAGACGCAAGCCGCCTCGCCCGGGCGCTGATGGTCCGTGACCACCGACGTCGGCGCTGGCTTGCGGGCGCGCGCGCGTCGGCCTCGCCTGGGCTCCCCGGGACGTCGACTGCCATACGCCAGCGGCGCAGTGCAGGAGCCGTCGAGGTCCCCGTGGTCGGCGCAGCTCCCGCACCACGCGAGCATTTCAAGGCGCTCCGGCGCAGACCCCACGCTTTACGGCGACGCTCCCGCATTCATGCTGCGCCGCACCGGTGAGGTCGTCCTGGGCGCCGCCCGCGCTGTCCCGGGCGCGCGCCAGGCGCTCAGCGGAGCTGCGGCCGAACTTCAGGAACACCGCCGGCGTGACGACGATGTCGAGCAGCGTCGACGAGAGCAGGCCGCCGAGGATCACGACCGCGACGGGCTGCAGGATCTCCTTGCCCGGCTGACCCTTGGACAGCGCGATGGGCACGAGCGCCAGGGCGGCGGTGAGCGCGGTCATCAGCACCGGTACGAGGCGTTCCAGCGAGCCGCGGACGATCATCGCCTCACCGAACGACTCGCCCTCTTCCTTCATGAGGTGGATGTAGTGCGAGATCATCATGATGCCGTTGCGCGAGGCGATGCCGCAGAGCGTGATGAACCCGACGAGGGTCGCGACCGACAGGACCCCGCCGGTCAGAACGACGGCGAGCACCGAGCCGACCAGAGCGAGCGGGATGTTCAAGAGGATCTGGAGGGCCACGCTCCACGAGCGGAACTGGGAGTAGAGGACCACCAGCATCCCGGCGAGGCTCGCGATCGAGAGCAGCCCTATGAGCCGCGACGCCGAGCGCTGGCTCTCGAACTGCCCACCGTACGTCGCGTAGTATCCCGGCGGCTTCGGGATCGCGTCCACGGCGCGCTGGATGTTGCTCACGACTTGCTCCAGATCGCGTCCCGCCACGTTGGCCGAGACCACGATGCGCCGCTGCGTGTCGTCGCGGCTGATCTGGTTAGGCCCCATGCTCTCCGTCACGTCGGCGAGGTCGGCCAGCGGCACCTTCGCGCCGCTGGGCGTATCGACGAGCGTGCGCCGCAAGGCGTCGATGTCCTCGCGGAGCTCCGGCGGGTACCGCAGCACCACATCGATGGTCCGCTGCCCCTCCAGGAGCTGTGTGACGGTGCCGCCCGCGAGGGCGAGCTCGAGCATCTCCGAGAGCTGACCCGCGTTCACCCCGAGCTGCGCCGCGCGCTCCCGGTTCACCTTGATGGCGATCTGCGGGATGAGCACCTGCTGCTCGATCTGCAGGTCCTTCACCCCGGCGACGCCCTGCATCGCGTCGCGCGCCGCCTTCCCGAGGCGCCGCAGCTCGCCGAGATCCTCGCCGAAGATCTTCACGGCCACCTGCGCACGGACGCCCGAGAGCAGGTGGTCGAGCCGGTGCGAGATCGGCTGGCCCACGTTGATCGCGACGCCGGGGATCTTGTCGAGCTGGTCGCGGATGTCGCCGAGGATCGCCTCCCGCTCACGCTCCGACGCCCTGAGGTCGACATCGATTTCGGTGTAGTGGACCCCCTCCGCGTGCTCGTCCAGCTCGGCTCGGCCGGTCCGCCGCCCGGTCGACACGACCTCGGGGACCTCGTGGATCAGCTGCTCGGCGAGCGTGCCGAGGCGACCCGACTCGGCGAGCGACGTGCCCGGCCTGGCGATGACGTTCACGGTGAGCGTCCCCTCGTTGAACGGCGGGAGGAACTCGCCGCCCAGGAACGGCACCGTCGCCGCGGCGGCGAGGACCAGCGCGCCAGCAGCCACCATCACGGCCCCGGGGTGCCGCAGCGACGCCGCGAGCACGCGCCGGTCCGCGGCCTTGAGCTTGCGCACCAGCCAGCCGTCCTCGTGGCTCATGCGCTTCATGGACGGCAAGAGATACGAGCAGAGCGCGGGAGTGACCGTCAGGGATACAACCAGCGATGCAAGGATCGACACGATGTAGGCGACCCCGAGCGGAGCGAAGAGCCGCCCCTCGATGCCGCTCATGGCGAACAGGGGGACGAAGACCAGGACGACCAGGATCGTCGCGAAGACGATGGAGCTCCGGACCTCGCTCGACGCGTCGCGGATGACGTCGATCGCCGGCCGCGGCGAGGCGAGCGCCCTGTTCTCGCGCAGGCGCCGGAACACGTTCTCCACGTCCACGATGGCGTCGTCGACGAGCTCGCCGATCGCCACCGCGAGGCCGCCCAGCGTCATCGTGTTGACCGACAGGTCGAAGGCCCGGAACACGAGCGCGCTCGCGATGAACGAGAGCGGGATGGCGGTCAGCGTGATCGCGGTCGTCCGGAAGTTGAGCAGGAACAGGAAGAGGACGATCGTGACCAGGATCGCGCCGTCGCGCAGCGCCTCGACCACGTTGTGGACCGCGCTCTGGATGAAGGTCGCCTGCCGGAAGAGGCGCGGGTTGATGGTGACACCCGCGGGCATCGACCTCTGCAGCTCGGCCACGGCCTTGTCGATGCTGCCGGTGAGCGCGACGGTGTCGGCGCCCGGCTGCTTCTGCACCGAGAGGATCACGGCGGGCTTGCCGTCGATCGACCCGTCGCCGCGCTTGATGCGCGCGGCCTCTTTCACCGTGGCGACCTGCGCTAGGGTCACCGGCGTCCCGTTCCGCAGGGCGATGACGGTCGCGGCGATGTCCGCCTCGGTCCGGGCGCGGCCGAGCGTCCGCACGAGGAACTCCAGCCCCCGCCGGTCAACGTAACCGCCGGTGGTGTTGGCGTTCGCGCCGGTCAGGGCGCGCGAGATCTCGTCGAGCGACACCGCCGCGGCCGCGAGCCTGGCCGGGTCGACGGTGACCTGGATCTGGCGGACCTCGCCGCCGATGGGGATCACCTGCGCGACCCCCGGGATCGTGAGCAGCCGCGGCCGGATCACCCAGTCGGCCTGGGTCCGGAGGGTCATGGGCGAGACCCCATCGCCCTGCACCCCGATCAGCAGGATCTCCCCCATGATCGAGGCGACGGGCCCCATCTGCGGCGTGACGCCCTCCGGGAGCTGCTCCGTCACCGTGGCAAGGCGCTCGGCGACGAGCTGTCGGTCGCGGTAGATGTCCGTGGACCAGCCGAACTCGACGTACACGACGCTCAGGCCGACGCCCGAGGTGGAGCGCACGCGCTCGACCCCGGGCGCGCCGTTCATCACCCGCTCGAGCGGCACCGTGACCAGCGTCTCCACCTCCTCGGGCGCCAGCCCGGGAGCCTCGGTCATGAGGGTGACCGTCGGCCGATTCAGATCGGGAAAGACGTCGATCGGGAGCGTCAGGAGCGAGTACGTCCCGTAGACGAGCACCAGCGCCGCCGCGGCGATGACGAAGAGGCGGTTCCTGAGGGAGAAGCGGATCAGGGTGTCGAACATCGTTTCTGCTAGCCCCCGGCGGCGAGGAGGACGGCCATGGCGCCGTCGACGACCACGCGCTCTCCCGCTGTCACGCCCGCCGTGATCCCGATCGCGCCGGCGGACTTCGGCCCGATCGCGACCGCGCGCAGCTCGAACGTCTCGGGGCCGGTCTTCACGACGACGGTGGGTGTGCCGCTGCGATCGAGCAGCGCCGAACCCGGGACCACGACGCTCTCGACGGGCGCGCTCCCCGCCATGCCGATGTTGACGAGCGCGCCGACGCGCGCGCGCCGGTCCTTGTTGTCGAACTCGAAGAGCGCCTGGACGGTGCGGGTCGCCGGGTCGACCAGCGACGCGACGGCGAGGCGCCTGGCCTCGAAGCGCGCTGCGGGATCCGTGACGAGCGTCACCTCCGCTCGATCGCCCGCGAGGCGCGCCGCGTCCGCCTCCGGGATGCGCACGTCGACCCAGAGCGTCGCGAGATCGACGACGCGCCAGAGCTCGGTGCCCTCCGCGACCTGGGCGCCCGGGCTCACGCGGCCGGAGACCACCGTGCCGTCGATCGTCGCGCTGAGCCGCTGCGCGCCCGCCCCGCCCGAGAGCACCCCGACGTCCGCCCGGGCGCGCGCGACCTCGGCCCTGGCGATTTCCACCTCGGCCTCGGCGGCCTGGATGTCCTTCTCGGCGACGATCCCCTTGAGCTCGCGGCGTCGTGCGAGCTCGCGTTCGGCCAGGCCGAGCCGCGCCTCGGCTGCGGCGACCCGGGACGCGGCGTCGCTGCGCGACAGCCCGAGCTGCGCGCTCTCCGCGCCGCCCAGGCTCGGCCGGAGCGTCGCGAGGAGCTGCCCCTTCTTCACGTCGTCGCCGAGCCGGAGGAACCCGCCCTCGGGCGGGAAGAGCCGTCCGGACGTCGGGGCCACGACGGCCAGCTCGCCCGCGGGGCGCGCGACCACGGTGCCGATCTGCCCGAGGCTCGTGGCCAGCGCGCCGCGCTTCGCGCGCCCGGTGCGCAGCCCGAGCAGGAACTGGGTCTCGATCGGCACCCGGGCCGCGTTCGGGTCTGCCGCGGCGCTGGCTGCGGGCTTTGCCGGCACGCTGTGGTCCTCGCCGCCGTGCGCGTCGGCGCGCTCCCCGAGGCCCGTGACCGCGAGGGCCGAGGCGATCGCGAGCGCGGCGGTGATGGACAGGGATCGGGCGCGGCTCACGAGGCCCCCTGCGGGAGCGCGGAGGGATCCTCGGGACGACGGGTAGCGGCAGGCGGCTTCCGCCTCGAGCGACGCCCGAGCGCATACCCGATCCCGCCGCTGAGCACGGCCAGCGCTCCCGCGGCCGCCGCCAGACCGCCGAGGGGCACCTCCCGGCCCGGCGTCATCCCGGTCGGCGCGGCGGCGGGCGCGATGGCGCCGAAGCGCAGGTCCCCGACGAGCACGAGGTCGAAGGCGTCCCCCGCCTCGACCGACACGACCCCGTTGGCCGTTGCTCCTTCCGGGGCAGCGGGGAGCGCGACCTCATAAACGCCGGCGGCCGCCGTTTTCCCCGCGTCCGCGGCGAACGTCAGCCCGCCCTTCAGCTCGAGGCGGACATGCGCGCCTTCGACCGGCGCGCTGGAGTCGGCCCGAGCGACGTAGAGGCGCGCGGGCAACGGCCCTTCTGCCTTCTTGGCCGGGTACTTGATGACGACCGAGAACACCGCCGTTTCCCCGGACACGACGTGCTCTGTCCCGGTGCTCGCGGCGGTCGGCGCGGCGGGCGCAGCGTGATCCTCGCCGCCGTGCGCGGAGGCACGCGGGGCCGACGCGTAGATGGCGATGGCGAGCGCCACGGCACACGCGAGGTGCTTCTTGTGCATCATGGTTCTTCTCCGAGCGCGCGGGACAGCTCCGCGCGGGCTTTCAGGTAGGCGGCGCGCGCCTCGAGGATCTGGACGCGCGCGCGGGCGACGCGCTCGGCGCGGGTGAGGGTGTCGAACAGATCGATCTGCCCTGCGGCGTAGCCCTTCTCGACCATCGCCTGCGCCTCGTCGAGCCGGGGAGCGATGGCCTGCCACCGCGCGAGGGCCGCCCAGCTCGCGTCGACCGCGGACCTCGCGCGTGTGACCGCTGCGCTGATCTGCCGGGCGGCGATCGCGCCCTGCTCGCTGGCGGAGCTCGCGTCGGCGAGCGCGCGGGCTCGCTCGGCCTGGTTCCGGTCGAAGAACGGCAGCGGCACGGACAGCGTGATCTGGAGCTGCGTGCGCTGTTGCCGGACGCCGGTTGCCCCGTCCGGGCCGGCCAGGGCGGCATCGCGCTCTTCCCGCCCCATCTCGACCCCGAGGCCCAGCGTGGGCTCCGGGAGCGCGGCCCGTATGGCGAACGCGCGCCGTGCCTCGGCCTCTCCCATCCGGGCCCGCCAGAGCCCAACCTCGGGCCGGCTGCGGAGCGCGGCGGCCACGAGCACGTCGCGGCCGCGGGCGTCTGGCGGCCGGACCGGCGCCTCCGCGACGCGGAGGGACGAGGGCTCCGCGGCGGCGATGAGCACCCCGAGCCGCGCCTGCGCGCGCGCGAGCTCGGCCTTCGCGCCGGCGAGCTCGGTCGTCGCGCCGGCGCTCTCGGCGCTGGCCAGGATCGCGTCGAGATCCGACCGCTCACCGGCGCGGGAGGCCGCCGCGGTGCCAGCGGCAATGCCCTCGAACACCCGGTCGAGCTCGGTCCAGACGGCGAGCACGCGCTGCGCTCGCTCGAGCTCGATGAACGCCTCGGCCGCCTCGGCGAGCCCTTCGAGCTTCAGCACCGCCCCCTCCAGCTCCGCGACGGCGACCTTCTGCTGGCCGGCGCGCGCCGCTGTGGCCGCGACCCCGACAACGTCGAGCTCTTGCTCGATGCCCACCGAGAAGGTCCGGTCCTCCGGGTGTCCGAACGGGGCGCCGAGATCGACGCCCCCCGTGAGCACGGGGTTCGTGCGGGGCCAGCGCCCCGCGCCGGCCACTTCCGCGCGTGCAGCGCGCGCCCCCTGGCTCGCCTCCACGGTCGCGGGGGACCGCGCGGCGGCGCGTGCCTTCACCTGGGCCCACGTCAGCGTCTCGCCGCGGGCGCCCGGCGCGGGCACGAGCGTCAGCGTTGCAGCGAGGGCCGCGAACATCGCGTATCGGGTCCGGTGCGGCCGCCGGGTCGTCATCTCAGTGCCCCGCGTGGTCGTCGTGCCCCGCGTGGTCGTGCCCTGCGTGGTCGTGCCCCTTCTGGCCGTCGTGCCCCGCGTGGCCTTCGAGGTGGAACGCGAACCGGAGCGAGGTCGCGGTCCCTCCGGCCGGCGTGATGCTGAGCACCCCGTCCACGTGATCCTGCTTGATCGGGTCGATCTTGCCCCGGAGCACATCGGCCTTCTCGTCGTAAGCGAGCTGGGTCTCCTTCGCCCCCGCGACGACGGGCCGGAGGCTCGCCGTGACGCCCTTCGCGGAGCGAGGCTTCTCGGCCGAATCCAGCATCCAGACCGTGATGTCGCCGGTCTTCTCGAGCTTCACCTCGACATGGCCGCCTGCGAGCGACTGGACGACGCCGCCGTGGGGCGAGCCGTGGGCGTGGTCGCCCGCCGGGTGGTGGTCGGCGGCCGCGTCGGCGAAGGCCGCCGTTCCTTTGGCTGGCACCGTGAGCGTCATCTTCATCGGCGCGCCGCGGACCTTCAGATCCCAGGTGTAATCCCCGTTGTCCGGCGCCGGGCCCTTGGCCGAGAGCGAGCCCTTCGCCTCGTTCGGCGCGAGCGTCAGGGTCTGCTTCTCGCCCTTGCCCTTGGGCTCGATCGTGATGGTGCCGGAGACGTCCTTCGGCGGGATCGGCGTCCGGATCGCGTCGCTGACGTAGAGGTCGATGGCGCCGTCCGCCCCGACCACGACCTCGACGTGGTTGTCGCCCTCCATGGTGACCAGGCCTCCGTGACGAGCGTTGTGATCCGCGTGGGGGCGCGTGCTCGCGGCGCGGTCCTGGGGCGCATTCGTGGGGGGCGGCGCCGCGGCGGGAGCTTGTGTCGAGGCGGCGCTTTCGTGGTGGTGGCCAGTTGTCTCCTTCGTGGAGCAGGCCACAAGCGGGATCGAGACGAGCAGAGAGAGAAGGATTTGGCGCATCGTGCTTTCCTGGAGCCGAGGTTGTTGCCCTGGCGAGCGGGGTCCTCAGCAATCACCGCGCCAAGCGGCCGCGGCCCGGAATTCCGGGCTTCTGCGCGACGTCCGGTCCCCGCGGTGACCTCGACGGTCACGATCGTGTGACCGCTTCAGTCACAAACTGTCCCCCGCCGGGGCGGGGACCGCGTCGGCCGGGCCTGATCGGCGGCTCAGCGCGCCGGTCAGCGCTGATTGCGGCCCCGGTACGCAGCTTGCGAGGATGCACCCGTCCATGGCTCCGCCTCCCGCTCCACAGCGCCCGTATCGACTCCGCCGCCGGCTGCTCCTGGTCATCAGCCTCCTCGTCGCCCTGGTCGCCGTGAGCGGCGTCGCCACCGTGCTCACGGGCCTCGCGTCCCGCCGCGCGATCCTGGAGGCCCACGACCTCGAGGTGGCCTCCCGCCGGGCTGCGCTCCTCAGCGTCACCGCGCGCGAGCAGTACATCCACGAGGCCCACACGATCATCCTGCGCGACCGCTCCCACGTCGCGCACCACGACGTCTGGGTGAGCGAGCTCGGCGCGAAGCTCGCCGAGCTGCGGCCCGGCCTCGACGCCGAGGCGGCCACGAAGCTCGACGACATCGAGAAGACGAGCCGCGAGCTCAGCCAGCTCTTCTCCACGGTCATCCTCCCCGCCATCGATCGGCAGGACTCGCACGAGGTCCACCACGCGCACGACCGCGCGAACGCGCTCGTCGACCGGATGACGCAACATGCGGACAGCCTGGCGCGTCACTTCGACGAGCGCGCCATGGCCGCGGAGCGCCGGGCCGAGCAGTTCATCCGGTTCGCTTTGATCCTCGCGACGGCCGTCTGCGCGCTCGCCGCGGCGCTCGCCTTGATCGCCGGGCGCAGGCTCTGGCGCTCTTTCTCCACCCCGCTCTCCTCGCTCGAGCGCGTCGCCGGGCGCGTCACCGCTGGAGATCGCAGCGCCCGCGTCGAGCCGGTGGCCGCCGTGGAGCTCGTGGCGGTCGCCGACGCGTTCAACCGCATGCTGGACGCGCTGTCGCGCACCGAAGCCGAGCTGGTCGCCTCGGAGCGGCTGGCGGCGGTCGGCCGCGTCGCCGCGGGCGTCGCGCACGAGATCAACAACCCCATCGCCGTGATCCGCGGCTACGTGAAGACGATGGCGAAGGAGGCGGAGAAGCCCGAGCTCCGCGAGGAGCTCTCGATCCTCGACGAGGAAGCGGCGGCCTGCCAGCGGATCGCGGAGGAGCTGCTCATGTACGCGCGCTCTCCGATCCTCTCGCCGCGCCCGGTGCAGGCCGAGGAGCTCCTCAGGGACGCTGCCTCGCACTGCGACGGCGGGCCGGGGCGGCGCGACCAGGGCCCGCTCGTGGACGCCGAGCCGTCCTTCATCAACGTGGATCCGCTCCGGATCCGGCAGGTCATCGTCAACCTCGTGACCAACGCGCGCGAGGCGACCTCTGGACCCTCGGAACGTGATGAGATCCTCGTGCGCGGAAGGCGGCAGGACGATGGCTACCGGATCGAGGTCCTGGACCGGGGAGCCGGTGTTCCCGAGGAGGCGCGCGAGCGGCTCTTCGAGCCGTTCTTCACAACCCGCCGCGACGGCACCGGCCTCGGCCTCGCGGTCTGCTATGGTCTGGTGACCGCGCACGGCGGGAGCATCCGGGCGGAGCCCAGGCCGGGAGGCGGGTCCCAGTTCGTGATCGACTTGCCGGGCGTCCTCATCGAGGAAGCAAGGGAGAGCCAGGAGCGCGCATGAAGCCGACAGTGCTCGTCGTCGACGACAAGGCGAACATGCTGGCGCTGCTCTCCAAGGTGCTCGGCAAGAGCGCCAAGGTCCTGACGGCGCGGGGCGTGCGAACGGCGCTCCAGATCCTTGAAACCGAGCCGGTCACAACCGTCGTCTGCGATCTGCGCATGAACGACGGGGACGGGCTGGAGGTGCTCCGGGCAGTGCGCGCGCGCTGGCCCGGAGTGCCCTTCATCCTGATGACCGCGTATGCGTCGGTCCCGACCGCGGTCCAGGCCATGCGCGAGGGCGCCTATGATTACGTGACGAAGCCGTTCGACCCGGACGAGCTGCGCGCGCTGGTCGAGCGGGCCATGGCGCAGGCCGTGGTGCTGAAGGGCGAGCAGGAGACGCCGGACGCACAGGGCTTTGCGGGCATGACGGGGCGTTCGCCCGCGATGCGGGCGCTCTACCAGCTCATCGAGCGCGTGGCGCCGACGGACGCGACAGTGCTCATCCTCGGCGAGACAGGCACCGGGAAGGAGCTCGTGGCGCGCGCCATCCATGAGCACTCGTCCCGCGCGTCGCACCGCCCCATCGCCGTCAATTGCGCGGCCATCCCCCGTTCGCTCATCGAGAGCGAGCTCTTCGGCCACGCGCGCGGCTCGTTCACGGGCGCGGCCACGGATCGAGCGGGGCTCTTCGAGGAGGCGCACGGGAGCACGCTGTTCCTCGACGAGATCGGCGAGCTCAGGCCGACGGTCCAGGCGAAGCTCACGCGCGTGCTCGAGGAGCGGGCGGTGCGGCGCATCGGCGAGTCGCGCGAGCGCAAGGTGGATGTGCGGCTCATCAGCGCAACGCACCGCGACCTCCGGGCCATGGTCAAGACGGGCGCCCTCCGCGAGGACCTGTGGTTCCGGCTCAACGTCTGCGTCGTCGAGCTGCCCCCGCTGCGCGAGCGCGCGGAGGACATCCCGCACCTGGCGCAGCGGTTTCTCGCCGAGCGAGCGCCGCAGTCGCGCTCGTCCGCGACCGGGTTCTCGGCGGCGGCGATGAGCGCGCTCCAGATGTACCGGTGGCCTGGCAACGTGCGGGAGCTCAAGAGCGCCGTCGAGCGGGCGCTGGTCATCGAGACGACGAGCGAGATCCGCCTCGAGTCGCTGCCGTCCGAGGTGCAGGGGGCGAGCCCGCTCCGGCTCACGAGCTCGAGCGACGTGGACCTCGCTCAGCTCTCGTACCGGGAGGCGGTCGACGCGTCGCGCGAGGAGATGAACCGGCGCTACCTGGAGGCCGTGATGCGCCGCTTTCGCGGCGATGTGCTGAAGGCCGCCGCCCACGCGGGCGTCGAGCGGGAGAGCTTCTACCGGCTCCTCCGCCGCTGCGGCCTCTCCGCCGACGACTTCCGCGAGGAGCGCCGGGGCACGGACGGTTCGAAGAACTGAGCGGGGCATTCACCGCGAAAACATGGGCGAGCCGGCGCCTCGAACGCCGGAGACCCATTGACCTGCTCGCCCGCCATCGCGGGCGTCATTGGGCACCGCCTGCTGCGGGAGCGCCGGGCGGCCGCGCGAAGCGACGAGCGGCGCCCGCGGGGTGCTCGGGATGTAAGAAGTCCGAACCGCGAACGTCGGCGGGGGAGGGAGACGACATGAACCACGGGCATCACCACGACCACGGCCACCCTCACGAGCACGGCCGCCCTGCTCCTGCCGACCTGGACCGAGCGCAGACGAAGGATCCGGTCCCCGGGATGGCCCTGGAGCCGCTCGATCCGGCTCAGGCGACGCGCGTCGAGTACGTCTGCCCGATGCACCCCGAGGTCGTCCGCACGGAGCCGGGCTCCTGCCCGATCTGCGGGATGGCCCTCGAGCCGCGCGCGGTGACGCTCGAGGACGCGCCGAGCCCTGAGCTCGCGGACATGTCCCGGCGCTTCTGGATCAGCGTCCCGCCGAGCCTCGTTGTCCTCGTGCTGGGGATGTCCGAGATGATCCCGGGCCAGCCGGTACAGCAGCTCCTCGGCCGCTGGCTCGTCTGGATCGAGCTCGCCCTCACCACGCCCGTGGTGCTCTGGTGCGGCGCTCCGTTCTTCGAGCGCGGCTGGGCCTCGATCAGGACTCGGCACCTCAACATGTTCACCCTGATCGCCCTCGGCACGGGCGCCGCCTACGCGTACAGCGTCGTGGCCACGCTGGCGCCCGGCGTCTTCCCCCACTCGGTCCGCCACGGCGGAGCGGTCCCGGTCTACTTCGAGGCGGCCAGCGTCATCGTCTCGCTCGTGCTGCTCGGCCAGGTCCTCGAGCTCCGCGCCCGCAGCCGGACGAGCAGCGCGCTCAAGGCGCTCCTCGGCCTCGCCCCCAAGACCGCCAGGCGCATCGGCGCGGGCGGCCGCGAAGAGGACGTCTCTCTCGAGCTCGTGCAGCCAGGCGACCGGCTGCGCGTGCGGCCGGGGGAGAAGGTGCCTGTCGACGGCGAGGTCCTCGAGGGGAGCAGCGCGGTCGACGAGTCGATGGTCACGGGCGAGCCCATCCCGGTCGAGAAGACGCCCGGCGCCCGCGTGGTCGGCGGCACCGTCAACGGCACGGGCGGCTTCGTGATGCGGGCCGATCGCGTCGGGCGCGACACCCTGCTCGCCCGGATCGTCCAGATGGTGGGCGAGGCCCAGCGCAGCCGCGCCCCCATCCAGCGCCTCGCGGATGCCGTCGCCGCGTACTTCGTGCCCGCCGTGATCGCGATCGCGGCGCTGACCTTCGTGGTCTGGCTGCTCGTCGGGCCGGAGCCCAGGCTCTCCCACGCGCTCGTCAACGCGGTGGCCGTGCTCATCATCGCGTGCCCGTGCGCGCTCGGCCTCGCCACGCCCATCTCGATCATGGTCGGGACGGGGCGCGGCGCGACGGCCGGTATCCTGATCAAGAACGCCGAGGCGCTCGAGACCTTCGAGAAGGTCGACACCCTCGTGGTCGACAAGACTGGCACCCTCACCGAGGGCAAGCCGAAGCTCGCCTCCGTGGCGACGCTGGGCGACCTCCCGACGAACGAGATCCTCAGGCTCGCGGCGAGCCTGGAGCGCGGGAGCGAGCACCCGCTCGCGAGCGCGATCGTCGCCGGGGCCCTCGAGCAGGAGCTCGAGCTCCTGCCGGCAGAAGGGTTCCGGTCGATCACGGGCAAGGGCGTGGTGGGCACGGTGGCCGGGCGCTCGGTCGCGCTCGGCAACCTCAAGCTCTTCGAGGAGCTCGGTATCCCGCCGGATGATCTCCCGCGTCGAGCCGAGGAGCGCCGTCAAGAAGGCCAGACGGCGATGCTCGTGGCGGTGGATGGCAAGGCGGCTGGCATCGTCGGCGTGGCCGACCCGGTGCGCGCCTCGACCGGCGAGGCCGTCCGTCTCCTCCGCGAGGAGGGCATCCACCTGATCATGCTCACCGGCGACAGCCGCACGACGGCGGAGGCGGTCGCGCGGAAGCTCGGCATCGAGCACGTCGAGGCCGAGGTGTTGCCCGATCAGAAGGCCGCGGTCGTGAAGCGCCTCCAGGTTGAAGGCCGCATCGTGGCGATGACGGGCGACGGTATCAACGACGCGCCCGCGCTCGCGCAGTCGCACGTCGGCGTCGCCATGGGCACCGGGACCGACGTCGCCATCGAGAGCGCCGGGATCACGCTCGTGCGCGGCGACCTCCGCGGGCTGCTGCGCGCGCGGAAGCTGAGCCGGGCGACGATGCGCAACATCCGACAGAACCTGTTCTTTGCGTTCGTCTACAACGCGCTCGGCGTGCCGGTCGCGGCGGGCGTCCTCTATCCCGTCCTCGGGCTGCTGCTCAGCCCCATGATCGCCAGCGCGGCGATGAGCCTGAGCTCGGTGTCCGTCATCGGCAACGCCCTCCGGCTGCGCCGGGTCGACCTCTGATCGAAGGCGCGAAGAGGTCAGCGTCGGAACGGCAGGGCCAGCACCTTCCAGAACTGCTGCGACGGCGGATAGCCCGCGGAGGGGTCGACCCCCAGGCGGCGCGGGGCCGCGTCCGGCCGGTACACGAACGTCCCGAAGACCAGATCCCACAGCGGAAGTACGGTCCCGAAGTTCCGGGCCTCGTCGATGTCGGCGCTGTGATGATAGCGGTGCAGCTCGGTGCCGATGAACACGTAATTCAGGAATCCGGCGCGGATGTCGACGTTGAAGTGCGAAATCATCGTCTGCAGATCGATGAGCAACATCACCGCGAAGACGGCCTGCGGCGACAGCCCCAAGAACAGCAGGGTCGACTGGATCAGCACCGCCGAGATGAGCGCGTTGAGGGGGTGAAACACGCCGTGCATCACCACGTAGACGCGATCCGGAAGGTGATGCGCCAGGTGGATCTTCCACAAGAAGCGCCCCAGGGCTCCGTTGCCTTCGTGGCTGAGGCGATGGAACCAGTACTGCAGCAGCTCGAAGACCACAAGGAAGACACCCACGCTGAGGGGCACGGAGGCGCTGGCGAGCGGGCCCTGATGCCGCTCGCTGAGCCACAGGGCCAGCGTGCCGAAGCCGGTCCGCACCACCGCGATGGTGACGCCGGAGGCCAGCAGGTACTTGAGGTCGCGCCAGAAGCTCTGGCGGGTCATGCCCCAGTCCGGCGACAGCGGCAGCAGGCGCTCGACGGTGATGAGAAAGACGATCAGGCCCAGGAGGTAGCCCCACAGGGCGCGGCTCAGGTCCCAGCCCTGCGTCACGGCGGCGTAGATGATGTACAAGGTCACCGCCAGCAGCAGCGGGTACAGCAGGCGGCTCGTCATCCAGATCAGCGTTCCTCGCATGCGATGGATGCTGAGGTTGGGCGCCTCTTCCACCCAGCGACACGGACCGCGGATTGAACGTTAATGAACAAGAGCTCGAAAAAGTCCGGAAACGAGGACAGGGACAGGGGCGGCGACAGGGCGCGGGCCGCCGGCAAGATCGCGGATCGGCGCGTGCAGGATCGGCGCGTGCAGGATCGGCGCGTGCAGAAGACCCGGAAGCTGCTCTCGGACGCCCTGGTCGCGCTGATCCTGGAGAAGGGCTATGACGAGGTGTCGATCCAGGACATCATCGATCGGGCCAACGTCGGGCGGTCCACGTTCTACGCGCACTACGAGAACAAGGAGCAGCTGCTGCTGTTCGGACACGAGCACCTGCGGGCGCTGTTCCTGCGGGATGCGGGACGTCCGCTCGACTTGCTGCCGTTTTACCGCCACCTCGCCGAGATGCACGAGCTGGTGCACAAGCTCCTGTCCGCGGAGAAGAGCGAGCGGGTGCTGACGCGCTCCCTGGAGGACATCCTGCAGGGCAGCATCTGCCGTCTGTACGCTCCGCGGATGGCGCCGGAGGAGGGGGCCCTGTTCATGCTCCGCTGCGAGGCGGCGGCGGCGGCGCTGGTGCGGCTGATGACGAGCTGGGTCCACAAGGGAATGCCGTGCTCACCGGAGCGGATGGCGGAGGAGAGCACGGCGCTGCTGCAGCGGGTCCTCGCGGACGAGCGGGCCGCGGCGAGCGGACGGACGCGGAAGGAGTGAGGCGCGACCGCGCCAGCACGTCAAGGCACCACGGATTTTCGGGCTGGCGACGCGTTCACATCGACTTCACGTCGAGCAGCGACATCATGCCGGCCTCGGCGTGCTCCAGGATGTGGCAATGGAGCATCCAGCGCCCCTCGTCGAGAGGAACCAGGCCGACATCGACGGTCTCACGCCCGTGGACCAGCACGGTGTCACGGAAGTACGGCTCGTCGGCTGATCGGCCAGAACATCAGGGATGAATGCTGCGCGGATTGTGCTCGTCCGTCGCGCTACTTCCGCGCGCTCGGATCGATGCCGTCCGCGCGCATCTTCTCTGCGGCGGCCGGTCCGGCGACCGTGCCGGCCGGGTGCGTGTACCAGCCGTTCGGGTCGGCCTTGCCCGGCTCGTCGCGGACCTTCAGGACCGTGAACATCCCGCCCATGTCGATGTACGAGAAGGGCCCGTCGCCACCCTTCATCGGCAGGCTGTTCGGCGGCGTCGGCATGGGCATCTCGCCCATGCCGCCCATGCCCGTGGTCCCCATGGTCATGTAGTCGGGCATCACGCGGCTCATGCGCCGGTCGAGCGTGCGGGTGTTCGCGCCGACCATGTTCGGCAGCCCATGACCCATCTGCATCATCACGTGATGGGTCATGTGGCAGTGCACGGCCCAGTCGCCCGGCTCCTCGGGCACGAACTCGATGACCCGCGTGCTGCCGACCGGCACCAGGACCGTGGTCTCCGGGTACTGCGCGGACGCGGGGACGTACCCGCCGTCCGTCGCCGTGACCTGGAACGAGAGCCCGTGCAGGTGGATCGGGTGGTGGTCCATCGGCCCCAGGTTCCCGAGGCGGATGCGCACGCGCTCGCCGCGGCCGACCACGAGCGGCGCCGTCGCCGGAAACGCCTTGCCGTTGAAGGTGAGCACGTTGAAGTCGCTCATCGCGTTCGGGTCCGGCCGGCGCGCTCCCGGCCTGATCAGCCACTCGTGCGTCATGAGCACGAAGTCCCTGTCCACGCGCGGCCCACGAGGCTTCTTCGGATGCACGATGAACATCCCCACGCCGCCGAGCGCGATCTGGGTCATCTCGTCGAAATGGGAATGGTACATGTACGTCCCCGGGTACCGGACCACGAACTCGTAGACGTACGTTTCCCCGGGCGGGATCGGGCGCTGGTTGAGCCCCGACACTCCATCCATCCCGTTCGGGAGCACGAGCCCATGCCAGTGCACCGACGTCGGCTCTGGCAGGCGGTTCGTGACGTAGATCCGGAGCCGGTCCCCCTCGACGGCCTCGATCGTCGGCCCGGGCGTGCTCCCGTTGTAACCCCAGGCCTCGGTCTTCAGTCCGGGGGCGAACTCGTGCTGGATCGGCTCGGCGATGAGGTGCCCCACCTTGACCCCATCCACGACCCGCCAGGGGAGCGTGCTGCCGTTGGGCGTCACGACCGCAGGCTGATTCCCCGCGCTCGCGATCCGAGCGCCGGCGGGCTGCCCCGCGGTCTGCTCGGGGCGCTCCTGTGCACGGGCCAAGCCTCGCGTGAGGAGGGCGGCTCCGGCGGCGAGGCCGCCCACATGGATGAAAGAACGTCGGTCCATCTCAGTGTCCTCCTCCGCTCTCTGCGGCTCCGGACATCGGAGCAGGAGCGATCGTGCCCATCACCTCCACGCGACGCCCGGCCAGGATGGCGTCAAAGGCGGCGCGTGAGGTCCAGTAGTCGCGCAATGCGTCCACCTGCGCGAGCTCCGCATCGAGCTGCTCCCGGCGGGCCTGGAGCAGCTCGAAGACGCCGGCCTGCATCGCGTTGTACTGGAGCAGCGTCTGCTCCACGACGCGCGTCCGGGCCGGGACGAGGACACGCTGGTGATGCAGGACGCGCGCGTGCGCCGACGCCAGCCGGTTCTGCGCTGCGCGGACCGCCGAACGCACGTCGATCGCGCGCCCGTGGTACCGCTCGAGCAGGCTGTCGAACTCCGCCGTATGCGCCATCGTGGCGCCCTGCTTCCGATCGAAGATCGGCAGCGTGAGCCGGAGCCCGGCGCCGACCTGCCACGCCTCGTCCTCCAGCTCGCCGCGTACGCCGACGGACAGGTCCGGTAACCACCCCGCCGTGCGCGCAAGGCCGGCGCGGCCGGCCGCGGCCTCGAGCCGGCTGCGCAGCTCGGCGAGCTCGAGGCTCGCGGAGAGCGCGCGCGCCTCAGGCCGCGGCGACATGACGAGCTTCTCGGGCGGCCGCGGGATCTCGTCCGCGATACGCCACGAGATCTCCGCCCCGGAGAGCCCGAGCAGCCGCTGGAGCTGCTCGCGCCGCTCGAGGAGCTCCAGCTCGATCCCGGCGACGGCGACGCGGGCAGCCTCATACCCCGCCTCCTGCGTCGCGACGTCGAGCTCCGGCACGTTGCCCGCCTCGAAGAGCGCCCGGGCGGCGTCGCGGGCAGCCGCGAACGCATCCAGGGCCCTGTTCGCCAGGGCGAGGCGCTGCTGGGTCGCCTGCGCGGCATAGAACGCCGCCCGCACGGCGTAGCCGAGCTCGACGACCGCGCCCGCAGCGCGGTAGCGCGCGGCCTCGTGATCCGCCCGCGCCGCCCGTTCGCCGAGCGGCGCCAGGATGGCCGAGGTCAGATCGAACTCGACCCCGAGCTCGACGCGCGTGTGCTCGAGCGTCCCCTGCCGCGGCGTCACCTCGACCTCGAGCTCGGGGTTCGGCAAGACACCTGCTTGCACCAGGTTGCCCCGGGCCACACCGACCTCGCGGAGCGTGGCGCGGAGCTCGCGGTTGTTGAGCAGCGCGACCCGCACGGCGGCGTCCGCGGTGAGCGGTCGCGAGAGCAGCGGCCGCGCGTCGCTGGTGGTCGCCGGCTCGACGTCCTCCGAAGCGGTGCTCGACGGAAGGTCCAGACGGGACAGCTCGCGGATGCGGCCGAGATCGGAGGCTGCCGACGGGGCGGCGCAGCCGGCCGCTGCGGAGAGCGAGAGCCCCGCCGCGAGCAGGAGTGAGCGCCAGGGATCAATGCGCATGGCTCGGCTCCGAGGTGCTGGGCGGCGTAGGGCCGTGATGGTGGCTGTGATCGCCGACGGCGGGCTTGGGATCAGCGGCACCGGCGGGCTTGGAATCAGCGGCACCGGCGGGATGGTGACCCGCGCCGTGGTGGTGATGACCATGGCCGTGCGCAGGCTGGGTGCCTGTCGCCGCCCCTGGAGCGAGCCCAACCCACCCGCCGCTCGGCTCGCCGGGCAGCGGCGGATCTTCGGCGAGGGCGATGGCGACCCGCTGAGCAGGAGCCTCCGCGCCCGCCGGCGAGGAGGGGGACGACGTCGGGAAGCTCGCCGGGACGCTGCGCGGCGCACAGCCGGCGAGGACGGCCGGCAGCAATACGAAAGCGAGTGTCCTCTCGATACTTGATGTGTTTGTCAGAGCGTTCCACCACGACATGGTCGTTCCTCCTGAAGAGCTCATCGCCGGGAGCTCGGTCGCCCAGGTAGACAGATCGTCAACGCGCGCCTGGTTCCAGGCGGACGGCCGTGAGCGCTCTGCTTCCGGGCTGCACTTCGCAGACGCGGGGAACCTGGCGGCATTACACCGCCAGCTCGATCCGCCGGACTGCGCCCGGGCGAGCGATGAGAGAGAGCCGTAACCGACGCGCCCGCCCGGTCGATGTGTCGGCCCGGTAGCGGAGGCTCAGTGCCCCGCGCCGTGCCCGCAACCCCGCTTCTTCTCGGGATCGCCTTTCGCCGGCGGCGCACTGCACGAGCAGTCGACGCACCCGTCGTCGGCGCAGGCCCCGCACGACGCGACCACCTGCTTGCGCAGGGCCTCCCGGGCGCGGAAGAGGCGCACAGCCGCGTTGTTCGCGGGGAGTGCCTCTTCACGCTGGTCTGGCAGATCCACGAGGGTCACTACGCAGGCGTCGACCTCTCGGGGCTCGGGGTCGTCAGCATCGGCGAGTTCAAGGGGAACATGTGGGTCGGCGACCCGAACGCCATGATGAAGCTGATGTTCTACATCGATGCCAAGGCCGACTCCGACCAGCGGCGTGCGTTGGAAAGCATCTTCATTGGCAAGGAGGGTGGTTGGCCCGGGAAGTTCGGCTCCCTGATCAGCGAGGTGCGCAGCATCGAGTACGCACCCATCAGGTTCGAAGCCCCCGCCGACCTGGCGCACTGGAGGGCCGAGATCCCGGGGCGGGTCAAGGTGGGGGCGCGAGCGCTCACCGGACCGACCGCGGACCCCAACCGCCGGGTGCAGCTGATCAACGCCCCGGGCGCCGAAGTCGGCCCCGGGCAGGTGGCCACCTGGGGCGTGGTCGAGGACGACCTCGCCACCGGCTTCGACTTCTCCCACGCCTACAAGGGCGGTTCCAGCAAGCACTTCCCCTTCGACTGGCGTCCGTAGTGACGCCTCTGAACGTGGTGTAGAGCGGCGCTCCACTGGATCCGGCGCCGTCGTCGTTGGCCGCGATCGTCGCTGCTGACGGCGAGACCAGGCGCAGGCAAGCGTCGCCGGTGCCGGATCCGCCGGGCGCGCCGCAGGTGCCGAAGACATCGTGCGGCTGGGCCCGCACTGGGGCACCCCACGTTGACGAGCACGACCACGGCCAGCTCGATACCTGCTACAGCGGCGGTGGGCGAGCGTCGAGAGCTGCCACCTGGGCGCGCAACCGCGCCAGGTGCTGCTTGACCGTCTGGGGCAGGTCGGGGCGCCGCAGCAGCTCGAGCAGACGCGGCATGCTGGAGACTCCCTCGCGCAGGCAGCCGGTCAGCACCAGAACGTCGGTGCCGTCGAGATCGCGGAGAAAGCGCTCGACCTCGGCCCAGTTGGCCTCGTGCAGCGCAGCCGCAGGCGCCACCGCGTGCTCGCGCCGGATCGTCACGAACCCGCGGGACCGCCCGGAGGTGGGGTCGACAGGCAGCATGGCGCGATGAAGCGCTTCGAGCGGGACCCAGTGAGGCGGGTACTTGAAGCGCGCCACGTCGAGCAGGAGCGCGAGGTCGCGGTCCGGGTGCATTCCACCGACCGGCGAGAAGTGGCCGCTCCCGGTCTGGTCCAGCGTCCGGCGGTCATAGGCGACGACCACGTGGTTGTCCTCGGCGCGCGAGGTGGCTTCTCGGACCGCGGCGCGGAGCGCCTCCAGCGAGGAGGTCTCCGCGAAGCTCACGTCGGCCCGGGCGCCATTGCACCGGGCCAAGCACGCAAACTGCGTCAGCGTGATGCCGTCGCGAGCAACGTCGTCGAGGGAGCGGCAACAGTCGAGTTGCTCCTCCGAGAACCAGCGCCAGGGTCCCTTCCAGACGCGCCCCGGATCGATCTCCAGCGCGTTGAGGACCATGACCAGCGTCCCCAGGCCGCAGAAGGCAGGCTCAGCCTGAGTGTGGAACTGCTCGATGAGAGGGAAGAAACTCTCCATCGTCCCCAGGGCGAGCGCTTCGCGAAAGACCGCGCGCCCCTCCTCGGAGGAGAACGCGATGCAGCCCGGTGGTAAGGGGCGCTTGTGATACGAGGGCATGGCGGAGGGGACGCGTTGCATGGTCCAGCGCAGCGTATCAGAGTGCCCCCTCGCCGTGCTGGCCCGCACGGCCTGTCCCATGAGGCATTGTGCGGTCGCCTTCCTGGAACGTGACCGGTCGCCACGCAGGCTGTGGGGTGAAGGCGGCCCCTTCGAACCATAGATAAGTTATCGATAACGTATTAGCTGCGGGCCCCGATCTGTCCCCGGTCCATCCATGCGCGCGCCAGGTTGGCCGCAACGACACCTGCCACGAGCCCGCCGATCAGCCCGGCCGCCTCGCCGAACAGCAGCGCGCTGCATCGAAGGGCGGCGACCGAGCCGACCCCGAGCACCATCCAGGCGCCCCATCCAGCGGGTGGAACCAGAACGTGCCGGCGTCCTTGGGGGCGAACTCGTAGACGAACGTCCCTCCCGGCGGCACAGCCGGCTGCGTGACGCCGGGCACGCCGTCCATCGCGTTCGGGAGGCGCACGCCGTGCCAGTGCACGGTGGTCGGCCGCGTGAGCCGGTTCGTGAACGTCACGCGGAGCCGCTCGCCGAGGCGGACGCGGATTGTCGGCCCGGGGACCTGGCCGTTGTAGGCCCAGACATCCAGAGGCTGCCCGTCGAGCAACGGCAGGGTCACCGGGCCGGCCTCAAGCGCGACGTCGCGGACGACTCCGGTCGGTTCTGCCGCCTCCGGGTAAGACCCCTCGAACTCCCGCACCTGGGCGCTCAGCGGCTTGCCGCCGGCGGACACGGCGCCGGCCGACGCGGCGCCGGGCTCCGGCGCGCGCCAGGGAGGATGGGACCGGAGAAGCAACGCCGCCGCGATCCCCGTGACGAGCGTCGCGCCGATGATCAGCCGAACCCGTTGCGACGCGGTTGCCATCGTCTCGTGTCCCTCCGCTCACGTTCCGTGGTGCTCGTGGAAGCCGACCCCGGGGGTGTCGTTCCAGCGGCCGGTTGCGTAGCACATGATGGGTTCTCCTTTCATCCCTGTTTGGACGACGCGCGAGCCTCCGCGTCATTACATGTCGAGCGCCGAGGCTCAGCTCGCCTGCCTCGGGAGCGAGCTCCTCCACCACTGCGCGACCCCGCGACAGGCTCGGAGGCCAGCCCTGCCGGTGAGCGGACGGATCGAAGAACGTGGCGGGCATCCGCCTCTGGGCGCCGCGGGCGAAAAAAAACGTGTCCGCGCGTCACGCCTGGCCCGCTGGTGCCTAGAACAAGCGGCGACGTCCCGTTACACCTCGCCGCTGTGACCAGATGGGTTACATTTGGGGGACACCAGGAACCAGCAAGGAGACACCGTCATGGCTTACGCTCGACTCATCGGCCTCGCCGCCGTCAGCCTCGCCCTCGCCGCCTGCGGAGGCTCGGAGACGGGGAGCTCTTCCGCCGGCGCCACGGGAGGGGGCGGCGGCGCGGGAGCAGCGAGCGGCACGGGGGGGCACGGCGGTACGGGAGAGGGAGGCGGGAGCGGCGGCGGGCCTCTGGCGATGGCGCCCGACGCGCCGGTGCTGTCGTTCGTGATGCCGATGCTGGAGGTGCTTCACGTCGAGTGGGTGCCGCAGCCGGAGTGCGATCAGATCGAGGCCGAGCGCAAGGACCCGATGCACGACTACGCCGTCGCCTTCACCGTCGCAGGATCGAAGAAGGCCTACATGGACTCCGAGGCGACGGAGGACATGGAGTACACGTACCGTCTTCGCTGCAAGGAGGGCGAGGCCTACTCCGGGTACTCCAACGAGATGTCCGGCAACCCCACCGACGAGGAGAGCGAACATTGATACGGCTTTCGCGAGCTCTTTCGGGCGTCGCCTTGCTGTCGCTGCTCGCGGCCGGGTGTGCCGCCGATCGGGTAGAGGAGCCGCCCGCCCACGATGCCTGGGGCGAGCCCGCCGCCGCGCCCGACACGAACCCCGATCCCAGGATCGTCGAGGTCGACCTCGAGGCCAAGGAGGCAGAGAAGACCTACCTGGAGGGCACGACCACCGCGGTCTGGTCCTACAACGGTACGGTCCCCGGGCCCCTCATCGAGGCCAACGTGGGCGACACGCTGATCGTCCACTTCAAGAACAGCCTGCCGGAAGAGACGACCATCCACTGGCACGGCGTCCGGGTGCCCAACGAGATGGACGGCGTGATGGCCGTGCAGGAGCCGATAGCGCCCGGCGAGACGTTCACGTATGAGTTCACGCTGCGGGACGCGGGGTTTTACTGGTTCCACCCGCACGTGATGGAGCCGGAGCAGATCCAGAAGGGGCTCTTCGGCCTCATCCGGGTGCGTGGACCGAACGAGCCGGAGGCCGATGTCGAGAAGATCGCCGTGCTCGGGGACGTGTTCCTGAACAAGGACGGGACGTTCAATGAAGAGCTCGACGACGACACGATCATGATGGGCCGCGAGGGCAATGTCGTGCTCGTCAACGGCCACGTGATGCCAGCGCTCGATGTGCATCCGGGCGGGCTCACGCGTCTCCGGATCGTCAACGTGGCGAACGGGCGCTTCTTCAACCTGGCGCTCCCGGGCCACACGTTCCGCGTCATCGGCGCCGACGGCGGGCTGATCCCGAAGCCGTACGATACCGAGAGGCTCCTGGTCTCTCCCGGCGAGCGCTACGACGTGCTGTTGATCGCCGGCGGCGAGCCGGGAACGGAGCTCACCCTGATGAACGAGCCCTACGAGCGCGGGCACCACACCGGACTGGCCGAGCCGATGCCGCTCGCCAGGGTGCGGATCGGCGAGGGGCCCGGGCTGTCCGGGCGCACGCTCCCCGAGACGGGCCCCGCCATCGAGCGGCTGCCGGGCGGGCCGGCGGAGGCGACGATCACGTTCGACGAGGGGTATGTCGACGGCAAGCTGACGTTCACGATCGACGGCAAGGCGTTTCCGGACGTGCCGCCGATCGACGTCCAGGAGGGATCGGTCCATGTCTATGACCTGAAGAACGACGCCGAGATGGACCACCCGTTCCACCTGCACGGCTTCTTCTTCCAGGTCCTGGCCAGGGACGATGTGCCGGTGGCCGACGAGGAGCTCGCCAACAAGGACACCGTAATCCTGCCGCAGCGGTCCACCGTGCGCATCGTGACGCGCTTCGATGAGCCGGGCATGTGGATGTATCACTGCCATATCCTCGAGCACACCGAGCGCGGCATGATGGGCGAGATCCACGTCGAGCCCTGAGGACCCGCTCACCTCCGGAGGTCGAGCAGGCGTCGCGCGAGCGCCGCGGCGGCGACCCATGCCGGGATGACCTGAAGGATACCCGTGATCTCGAAGATCGCATTGCCAGAGCCCGCGGCACGTCACCCCAAGGTGCGGGTCTTCCTGGACTTCGCCTCCACGCTGCTCGGATCACCCCGTTCGTGAGAGGCCCGGCGCAGCCCGACGCGAGCGCCCGTCCACTGGCCTGAGGGGGGCGCCGAGCGGATACTTCACGGTGGTCGGTCCCAAGATGATCAGCTAACGATCTCGCCAGGACGTGCCGGGTATACCGGCGGCCGTGGGACCTGGCGCCGCCATGCCTGATGACCTCGCCAGGTACACGAGGACGTGCGCGATAGAGGGGCGAGCTCGCCAGTTGACGGGTGGACACCCAGCCATGCCGGATTTGATGGAGGAACTGGATGACCTTATCCAGGCGTCGCTTGTTTGCTGAAATCGCCACGGTCGCCGCTGCCCTTGGAGCCTGCCGGGCAGCTCATCCCGAGGTGGAAGACCCTACCCCCGTGGCCGCACCGGCGGGGAGCGATCCGATGGCCCTGGCGCGGGACGAGCGGTTCTGGCGCAGGATCGCTCGCCAGTACCAGGTGAGTCCAGACTTCACCAACCTAGAAAACGGCTACTATGGAATCATGCCTGAGCCGGTGTATTGTGAGTACCTGCGCAACACCAGGCGGCTCAACGACTCGAGCTCGTACCTGCTGCGCACCACCTACAAGGGCGAGGAGGAACGGGTCCGCGAGCGGCTCGCCGCTGTGGCGGGCGTGTCGAAGGACGAGATCGCGCTCACCCGGGGCGGCACCGAGGCGCTGCAGAACCTCATCGCGGGCTATAACCGGCTGCGCCCCGGGGACGCTGTCATGTACGCCGACGTCGACTACTACAGCTGCCAGTACGCCTTCAACTGGCTGCGCGATCGGCGCGGCGTGGACGTCGTGACCATCTCGATCCCGGAGCCGCCGACCAGGCAGGTCGTCCTCAACACCTATGCCAGGGCGCTGCACGAGCACCCGCGGGTCAAGCTGCTTCTGCTCACCCATATCAACAATCGCACCGGCCTCGTCGTGCCCGTGCGCGAGGTCGTCGCCATGGCCAGGGACGCCGGCGTGGACGTGATCGTCGACGCGGCCCACTCCTGGGGTCAGCTGGACTTCGCGATCGGCGACCTGAACGCGGACTTCGCTGGGTTCTCGTTGCACAAGTGGATGAATGCACCGCTCGGCGCCGGTTTCCTCTATATCCGCAAGGGTCGGACCGCCGACATCGACCGCTTCCTCGCCGACGAGGTCCACCCGGCAGACGACGTGCGCTCGCGGGTTCACTCGGGCACGCTCGACATCGCCCCCTTCCTTACCCTGCCGGTCGCATTGGACTGTCACCTCGCGCTGGGCGCTGCGGCGAAGCAGGCCCGGCTACGCTACCTGCGGGATTGCTGGGTCAGTCGGGCGAGACAGATTGGCAACGTCGAGGTGCTGACCCCGGACGACCCGGAGATGTACGGGGCGATCACGTCGTTCCGGATAGCCGGGCGAACCTCGGAGGCCGACAACGTGGCGATCGCCGATTATCTGATGGACACGCACCGGATCTTCACGGTGCGCCGCGGCGGGCTCGCGAAAGGTGACTGCGTGCGGGTGACCCCTGCCTTGTATACATCGGTCGATGACGTCAATCGTTTGGCGAGTGCTCTGGTGGATGTCGCTCATCGGTTTCGAAGCTGACAGAGGTCGCCGGAAGCGCGCACCGCGAAGAACGGACCACGCAGCATCGGGAATGCCGGCGGGCGGGTTCGCCCGTGGCATGGGGGCAAGAGAGCCTCCCGGTCAGTGCGCTTGAGCCCGCTCGGCACGCTGGCGCAGCCCGAGACTCAGCCATAGGACCTCGGCGGCGAGGGCGGCGAGCATGGCCACCGCGGCCGCCGTGGCGCCGGGCATCTTCGCTCGGATCCCCAGGGCAGCAGCGCCCAGGAGGACCGTTGTTCCGAGCCATGTCGCAACATTGACCCGGCTCGTGCGACCTTCGCTGATCAGGAACCCCTGAACCGCGTTTTGAAGTGAGATGACCATCGGCACGATGGAGCAAAGGAGGACGACGGGCAATACTCCTGCCAGAAGGGACGAGTCATGTCCGAGGAAGGCGCTCAGCAAGAGCCGCCCAGGCGACGTCACCGCGACGCCGAGCAGAAGCAGCGTACAGGGTACTCCGACGCTCAGCGCAAACCGAACCAGGAGGCCGTCCGACGCCTGGCCGCGGCTCTGGATGATGACTTGCTGGACCATGCGCGTCGTGTTCGCGATCAAGAGCACGAAGCCCCACGCGGCGGGCCAGGCAGCCAGCGCGACGGGCGCATCTGCGGCGCGTGCCACGAGCGCCACGAGGATCGCGCGTCCCCCCCAGACCACGAGCATGGAGTTGGCGAGCGGCCAGTAGAACCGCCAGACGCCGGCGACATCCGTCGGGAGGTCGCGCGCGTCTGCGGTTTGCGGCGCGTGAGCTGTGCCGAGTTTCCTGGCCGCTGCCGTCACCATCAGCGCCTCGGAGATCACGCCCAGGAGGAGCGCCGTGCCCGCGAGCCAGGCGCCTGGCATGCCGGTCGCGAACCCGACCGCGAGCACGGCGGCGACGACGGCGAGCCTAGCCAGACCCGCCCGGCCCACCTGCCTGGCGTGGCCGGCGCGGATGAGCTGGCCCTGGAAGTAGCGCCGCCATCCGATCGCGGCCGGCCAGAGGATCAAGAGGAGCAGGACGACCTGCGCACGTTCACCGATTGCGCCGTCGAGGCGCAAGACATGCCGCCCCAGGAACGAGAAGGCGGGCGGCGACGCCAACAGCATGAGGCCGCCCGTAAGGACCGCTATGGCGATCATCATGAAGCGAAAGAGCGCCCTCCGGGACGCCACGGCAGCCGAGAGCGCGTTCGAGGCGTGCAGGAGCATGATGATCGGACTCTCGAAGAACACTGCGAGCGACTTCGCCACACCGGCGGCTGCCAGGTTCACCTGGGCCTCCGGCAGGTGGGCGAGCGTCGTCGTGATGAGCGGTTCGCCGGCCGCCATCGTCACCTCGCTCAGCGACAGCGGGAGGAACTGCGCCCAGAGCGACCGAACCGTCATCTCCGTCGCCTCAGGCTCGCTCATGCCGCGCGTTCTCCATCATCTTCTCGCGGGACACCGGTTCGAGCCTCCGGATCGCCGCCATGAGGGCGTCGTCCTCCAGGATCTCGATGCCCTGCGCGGCGAGCCATTCCCGGTTGTAGACGGTCTCCAGATATCGATCGCCGCGGTCAGGGTTGATGATCACGACCTCTTGGCGCCGCGCGAAGTGCGCTGCGTAGGCCACGCCAGCGGCCACGATCGCGCCGGTCGACGCTCCCAGGAGCAGGCCCTCCTTCTTGGCCAGCGCGTGACAGACGGAGAAGGCCATCTGGTCTGAAATGGAATACGCGGCATCCAGCGCCACCGGAGTGAAATTGGGTGGAACGAAGGAGAGGCCCAGCCCGGTCATCTTGTACGGATGGCGCGGCGTTCCGAGGATGGCGGAGCCGGCCACGTCGACGCCGACGAGCTTGGTGCCGGCGTACCAGCGCTGGAAGAACTTCGCGACCCCAGCGAGCTGGCCGGCCGTGCTGATGCCCAGCACGATCACGTCCGGCGGGCCGCGGAAGGCCTCCTCGATCTCGGGCGCCGTGTAGAGCGCATGGGCCTCAGGGTTCGAAGGATTGAGGTGCTGGCAAGGGTACCACGCGCCGGGGATCTCTCCGGCGAGCTCGGCCGCCTTCCTCATGCGAGCCACCTGCATGGATCCGTGCGCATCCATCGCAGAGAGCGGTACGTCCATGAGCTCCGCGCCGTAGGCCTCCAGCATACGCCGCATGGGCGGGGCGGTCTTGGCATCAACGACGATGATCACGCGGTAGCCCCGGGCCGCCCCGACCATGGCGAGACCGATGCCGAAATTGCCCGAGCTCGACTCGACGATCGTTCCGCCGCGACGCAACAGCCCTCTCGCTTCAGCTTCCTTGATGAGGTACGCGGCGTTCTTCTCCTTGATGCTGCCGCCGGGGTTGCACGACTCCAGCTTGAGGAACAGGTCGTGTCGTTCGCAGACCTCCCCCATGCGGTTCAGGCGGACGAACGGGACATGGCCGATGGCCTCGGTCACGTCGCGGGCGAGACGCGGTCTGCGCTCGCGAAGCCTGCGCTCGCGAAGCGCGAAGGCGGGCGCTCGCGTGCCCTGCCTCCTCACCTCGCGCGCGACGCTCGGTGGCCTGGGCTCAGCGCGCTCGAAGGCCGGCGCCGCCATCGACGGCGCTCGCGTCCTCTTGTTACGGGCGGTCGGGATCAAGGCACGACCGTGATGCATGTGCGTCTTGTCCATTCGCTTGCTGCCTCTCATCCAGTCTCCGGCTGCTCTATTCAGTCTTGCAGCCGTGAGCGCAACGTGCATGCCAGGCCGTTTCAGCGAAATTCCCCGCGAATTTCGGTCCCCGAGCCACTGCAGGTAACTGCATCGGTCACATGAACTGTAACCCTATTAGTTACATCGTTCGCGCCGCGAGCGGCGCCACGTGGAGACCGGCCGCCGTCGGTCACCCGTCGCGGAGGAGCTCATCGAGGCTCGCCATACAGCTTCGCCGCCCCTGCCACGTCGAGCCAGGTCAGCATGTAGTCTCCCCCGTTGGTGCCCTCGCACCGGCTCTCCGCGTTGTAGTGCATCACCGACCCCGGATCATAAGGCGTGAGCGCCCGCCAGCCGGGACGCTCGGTGCAGGCGCCGTTGCCCTCCGGCCGGGCGTGCTCGTGCCGGAAGCCGAGGACGTGCCCGAGCTCGTGCCGGAGGACCCCGGTCAGGGTCTTCGAGGCGGAGCGGGCGATGTTCTCCAGATCGATGAAGACCTGGTGATACCCCCGCGCGACCATGCTCGGAAGGAAAGCTCGCCCGTTGTACGTGGTGCCGCTGGCGGGGACCACCTCGAACAGCACGGGGTGCTCCTCGGACTCGCAGGCCTCGTCCTGGTCGGGCTGGTAGACGAAGCGCACGGCGGCGGCGCTCGCCCAGCTGGACTCGGCCGACCGCGTCGCGGCGACCACCGCGTCATAATCGTCGCCGAAGCGCGGAGAGACGCAATACGTCAAATTCATCTTCTGCTCGTCGCTCCAGCGGTCATCGCTCCCGTCGTCGCGCTTGTTGACGATGAGCGCCCCCGGTTGCCGGCGCACGGCGGAGAGCTCCTTCAGGGTCACGTCGTCGTGAACGCCGATGTCGCCGTCGACGAGATAAGCGCCGTCGTTCGGATCGCGCGGGAGGCTGGCCTTCCATTCATCGAAGCCCTGGTAAGTATCAGCGACGGGCTCGCCCGCATTGGACGACGCGTCGGCGACGCAGCCCGCCGCGAGGGCGGAGGAGGCGGACAAAAGGAGGAGAGAACCTTGAATAGATGGAGGGATGAACATCGTGAGCTCCTTGCTCGGCCGATCCGGGCCAAAACCCCATGATTGCGCGAGGGCCACGCAAGCGCCATACCAGGGCTTCAAGGCCGCCGGGAGGACGGAAGTCCCCGTACCCGGTTCGATCGCCCCGATGGAGGAGCGAAGCGGCCGACTCGTTGTGCCTTCCACGGTCACAGAGGACCGTCACGCGGCATCAGTTTTCGTCGACCGGAGCGCCGCTCAGCGCTCCTGAGTTGTGACCTGTGGGGTCACAGCGCGGTGACCGCGGGTGTCACCGGGACGGCCGCGGCGCGCACCCCGGCGAATGCCGAGGCTGGCCGAGGTCCTCGCGCGCCCGATCGGGTGCCGGCCGAACACGACTGCTTCGGATCAGCAGGACGATCCCTGCTATGAACAGCGCGATCGCGCCGTACTGGCCGGGCGTCAGGCCGGCGTAGCGCACGTCGACGATACGGAGGAAATCGAGCAGAAGCCGGACGGGCGCGTACAGCACAGCCAGGAGCCCCGCAAAGAAGCCCGGCGGCCGCGATCTCTGCCCCAGCGCGGCGATCACCGCCGTGACGGGGATCATGTACAGCGCCTCCTCGAGGCCGAGGTTGTGCCGGATGAGCCCATCCGTGTACTGCTGGCCGAGGAAAAAGGTCGTGACCTTGCCGGGATGATCGAAGGCCAGGAAACAGCCGAGCCGACCCACGGTCCAGCCGAACGGGAGGGCGAAGGCGATGGCGTCCACGTAGCGCCACGCGCGGCCCCCGAGCCGGGCGCGGTGACGGCGGAGGAAGAGCGCCGCGCCCACGACCGCGCCGAGGAAGCCGCCGAACGACGACAGCCCCTCCCAGATGCGGAGCAGGCTCCAGGGATCGGCCAGCGTGTCGGCCGGGAAGTAGACGAGGCGGTCGACCAGGTGGGCGCCGAGGAAGCCACCGACGAGCACCCACGCGAGCAGCCGTCCGGAGATGTCGAGATCGAGCCCCTCGCGGACCGAGCGTCTCTTGAGGACCTGTGCTCCCACGAAGATCCCGAATGCGACCAGCACGCCGAATGAATAGATGTGCAGCGGGCCGAGCTCGAGGGTGGGCTGGGGAATATACGGAATCATGAAAAGCTCGCGGGGTGCATCAGGAATGCCACGCTCCGGAGGCCACTTCGATCCATCGAGGGTCGGCCGGGATCGGCTCGCCACGTGGACCTCGCCCATCATGCCGCGCGACGTGCTCGAGGATGTCGGCGAAAGCGGCGCACGCGCGTGACCCGCGGCCAACCCTACGGGCGGTCACCGGGCCCCGGGATCTCGGGCCCTGGCAAGAGGACCTGGGAGCCCGCCATCAGCCACACGGCGATCGCGTGTTTCTCGCGGTTATACCAGAGCACGTCCAGCATACCGTCGAAGTTGAAGTCCCCGGACGTCGCGGGGCTCCAGCCGCCGCCGCCCGGCCCCGGGATCACTGGCCCCGGAGCGAGGAGCTGGGTCCCGTTCATCAGCCACACGACCATGGAGCTCTCGCCGGGGTTGCTCCAGAGCACGTCCGCCATGCGGTCGAAGTTGAAGTCCCCAGCGACGGTAGCCTTCCAGCCGCCGCCGCTCGGCCCGCGGAGCTCCGGCCCCGGAGCGAGGAGCTGGGTCCCGTTCATCAGCCACACGGCGATGGCGCTCTCGCCGGAGTTGAGCCAGAGCATGTCCGCCATGCCGTCGGAGTTGAGGTCTCCAGTCGCGGTGGCCTCCCAGCCCCCGCCGCTCGGCCCCTGGAGCTCCGGCCCAGGCCAGAGGACCTGAGTTCCATTCATCAGCCAGACGGCTATCGAGTTCCTCCCGGCATTGTACCAGGGCACGTCGGGCAGGCCATCGCGGTCGAAGTCCGCCACGGTGATGGCGTTCCAGCCGTCCCCGCTCGGCCCCGGGAGCTCCGGCACGGGCCGGAGGACCTGGGTCCCGTTCATCAGCCACACGGCCAGCGAGCCCCTCTCGGAGTTGTTCCAGACCACATCGCGCAGGCCGTCACCGTTCATGTCACCTGGCTTGATGGGTCGCCAGCCGTCGCCGCTCAGCCCCGGCAGCTCCGGCCCGGACCAGAGGACCTGGGTCCCGTTCATCAGCCATACGGCCAGTGAGCCTCTCGTGGTATCGACCCAGAGCACGTCCGTCATGCCGTCGCCATTGAAGTCGCCTTGTAAGACACGCCAGGCTCCGTCGCTCGCCCTCTGCCCCGCCACGCCAGGCGACGGGAGAGCGCGTCGGGCAGCATCGCGGTCCAGGTCGTTCCCCGCACGAGAGACCGGGGGACGGACCGCCGCGAGCACACCCGCGAGCATCATGAGCTTTACCACGCAGCGTACGCCGGCTCGCTCGGAGACAGCGGCGCCCGGTGTCCGCAGCCGGGACCCCTCTGCGGGGTTGAGCACGTGAGCCCAGGACCGTCCTGATGGCACGAGTCGGGCGCCATCTCCTCGCCGTCGACGGCAAATCTCATGGACATGTGCGTGCCGGGAGCACCGTGGGGGCATGGCGACCCGGCCCGAGCGATAGCCCATCAGCACGTTGGGATGCCAAGTCGATCAACCAAGTTGCATGGCATGTTGCATGCCGGCGCACGGACGGTTCTCGTCCAGACGCTTTCGCTCCGAGGGGCACGCGGAGCTCAAGGCGATGGCCGACGAGATCGTCTCCGCCCAGAACCAGGAAATCAGCCAGCTGAAGAGCTGGCGCGAACAGGGGTAGGGAAGCGGCGAGACGCCGCCCGTGGACGAGATGCCCATGCTCCCCGGCATGGAGCACGACGCCACGATGGACATGGCGAGGGAGAACGAGGAGCTGAAGACGGCGGAGCCGTTCGACAGGGCGTTCATCGACGCCATGATCCCGCACCACGAGATGGCGATCGACGCCGCCGAGATGGCCCAGCAGAAGGCCGAGCACGCCGAGATCAGGACGCTCGCCGACGGCATCATCGAGGCACAGCAGAGGGAGATCGACCAGATGAAGGCGTGGCGAGCGGCGTGGTATCCGGAAGAGTAGCGGCCGCGCCTGCCTTCCGGCGGGCCGGCGCCGGCGGCGCCCTCGGCATCGCAGGGGGTGGCGCCGGGCCGAGGCGAGCCTCGACGAGGAGCAGCAGGTACGGCCACATCAGACATGGGGAAGTGACTGGATCGGTCACAACCGCCCGCTGAGCCCGACACCGGCAGCAGGGCGAGGGGCGCCATCTGCGCGTGTCGCGCAAGCCCTGCGCCGGCGCGCCGGCGGGATCGCCCGCGGCGACAGGCGGTGAGCGCGCGGCACGACGTGTGCTGTGGGCCCCGGCATGAAGTCGAGACTGCTCGCCGCCGTGCTCGCGCTGGCGTCGCTCGGCGGCGCGCAGGCCGCCCAGGCGGAGGAAGCCGGGCTGACGGCCATCGTCGCCGACGTGCTCGCCCGGAACCCATCGCTGCGCGCGGGCGCGCTGCGGCGGCGCGCGTTCCAGGACGAGGCGGCGGCGGCGGGGGCGTGGCCCGATCCCACGGTCAGCGTGATGCTCGATCGCGTTCCGATGGGCGAGGAGATGCCCATGATCCGGTACGAGCTCTCGCAGATGGTCCCTTGGCCCGGGAAGCTCGATCTGATGCGCCGGGCCGTGGAGCAGCAGGAGAAGAGCGCGGCCGCGGAGCTCGCGGTGCGCCGGATCGAGCTGCGTCTCGAGGCAAAGCGCGCCTACTTCATGCTGTTGCTCAACGCGAAGCGCCGCGAGGTGACCCGCGCCTGGCGCGGCCTCGCGGTCCAGATCGCCGGCGCGGCGCTCGGGCGTTATGCCGCGGGCCAAACCGGCCACCACGACGTGGCGCGCGCGCAGGTGGAGGTCGCGGCGATCGACGTGGAGCTCGTCAACCTGGAGGGCGAGCGCGCCGCGATGGTGGCCATGCTGAACGCGCTCAGGAATCGGCCCGTTGACACGGCGATCGCCGATCCGACCGGCGCGCTCTCCCCGATGCCCTCGGTCGGGCTCGCGGCGCTCGTCGGCCGGGCCGGCGCGGCGCGGCCTGAGCTCGCAGGGATGGCGGCGATGCGCGCCGAGGCGCAGGCGATGGCGGCCGGGGCACGCAAGGAGCCGTATCCGGACCTCATGACGGGCGTCTGGCTCAACCAGAACATCGGCGCTGCGCCGTCGTTCGGCGCGATGATCGGCGGCACGATCCCGCTCTTCGGCGCCGCCAAGCAGGGACACATGGCTCGCGCCTTCGATGCGCGGGCGGACGGCGCCGCGGAGGACCAGGCGGAGATGCGCGCGATGATCGCATCCGAGGTCGCCGGCGCCTGGCACCGGGCGCAGGCCGCGACCCGGCAGATGGAGCTCCTGCGCGCGGTGGCGCTGCCGAAGGCGCGCGAGAGCTTCGAGGCCGCGATCGCGGGCTACGGCACGGCGGCCGCGGACCTCGTGGCCGTGCTCGACGCGCGGCGCGCCCTCCAGAGCGCGGAACTCGCCGTCGCAGAGGCCGTGGTGCGTCGCGAGATCGCCCTCGCAGAGATCGAGCGGGCCGTTGGCGGACCGCTCGGTGGAGATGGACAATGAAGCGGACTCATTCCCTCGTGCTCGCCACCGCGGTGGCGCTGCTCGGGTGCAACGCTCCCTCGCCCGCGACCGACGACGGGCACGCCGGGCACGCGGCCCCGACCGCCGCGCCGGTGCCGGCGCCGCTCGACCCCCACGCCGGTCACCGGGCACAGGCGGCTGAGCCCGCCGGAGGCGACGCCCACGCCGGTCACGGCGCGCAGCAGGGGGCCGAGCCCGCCGGAGGCCGCACCGACGAGGGCCCCGGCGCGCCCATGACCCCGGCGGGCTACGCCCCGGTCGCGCTGGACCCGGCGCGCCTCGGCGGCCTCTCGCTCAGCACGGCCACGGTCGAAGCGCGGGAGCTCAAGAGGCCTCTGCGCACGGTGGGCGTCGTCGCGCTGGACGAGACGCGCTCGGCGCACGTGCACGCCAAGGTCCGGGGCTTCATCGAGCGCGTCGCCGTCGACTTCGTAGGCCGCAAGGTCTCGGCCGGGCAGGTGCTCTGCTCGCTCTACAGCCAGGAGGTCTTCGCGGCGGAGCTGGAGTTCGTCGCGCTGATCGAGCGCGCCGCGGGAGGGCCGGTGCCGGCGGGAGAGCTCGGGGCCGCGGAGCGGCGCGCCCACGAGCAGCTCCTCGGCGCCGCCCGCCGGCGCCTCTCGCTGTGGGACGTGCCGAAGGCGGAGATCGCGCGGCTGGAGGCCACCCGGCAGCCGCAGCGCACCTTCGCCCTCACCGCGCCCCGCGCCGGCGTCGTCGTGGCGAAGCAGGCCGTGGAGGGCATGTTCGTGGAGCCCTCGCTGGAACTGTACACCCTCTCGGACCTGTCCCGCGTCTGGGTGCTGGCCGACGTGTACGAGCGCGACGTGCCGTATGTCCGCGCCGGGGAGCACGCGCACCTCACCGTGGAGGGGCGCGAAGGCGCGCTCCACGCGCCGGTCGCGTTCGTCCCGCCGACGGTGGACGAGGCCACCCGCACGATGAAGATCCGGTTCGAGCTCGACAACAGCGACGGCTCGCTCCGGCCAGGCGCGTTCGTCTCCGTGACCATGAACCTGTCGCTCGGCGAGGGGCTCTCGGTCCCCGAGAGCGCGGTGATCCGGACCGGCACGCGCGCCATCGTCTTCGTGGTCCAGGGCGGCCGGGCGGAGCCGCGCGAGGTGAAGCTCGGTCCGCTCATCGGCGATCGCTACCGGGTCGACGCCGGCCTCTCCGCGGGAGACAAGGTGGCGACAGGGGCGCAGTTCCTCCTCGACTCCGAGAGCCGGCTCCAGGCCTCCAGCGCTCCGAAGGGCGGCCATGTCCACTGAGCCGCCGCGCCGCGACGACGCGCCGGAGGCGCCTACGGGCGCCATCGCGCGCCTCATCGACTTCTCCGCCCGCAAGCGGTTCTTCGTCTTCCTCATCGCCGCGGCGCTCACGGCGTTCGGGCTGTTCAGCGCGCGGCGCTCCCAGCTCGACGCCCTGCCGGATCTGTCCGACACCCAGGTGATCGTGGCGACCGAGTGGATGGGCCGCAGCCCGACGCTCATCGAGGATCAGGTCACCTATCCCGTCGTCACATCGTTCCTCGGCGCGCCCAGCGTGAAGACCGTTCGCGGCTTCACGATGTTCGGGATGAGCTTCGTCTACGTCGTCTTCAAGGACGGGACGGACATCTACTGGGCGCGATCGCGCGTCGTCGAGCAGCTCGCCAAGGTGAAGGACAGCCTGCCCGAGGGCGTCACACCGCAGATCGGCCCGGACGCGACCAGCGTGGGATGGGTCTATCAATATGCCCTCGTCGACGAGAGCGGCGCCCACAACCTGCAGGAGCTGCGCTCGTTCCAGGACTGGCACCTGCGCTACTGGCTCCAGGGCCTGGAGGGCGTCGCCGAGGTCGCGAGCGTGGGCGGCTTCGAGAAGGAGTATCAGATCCAGGTCGACCCGCCGCGCATGAAGGCGAGGGGCGTGTCCGTCGGGCAGGTCGCCGCGGCCGTCCGCGGGGCGAACACCGAGGTGGGCGGGCGCGTGATCGAGATGGCGCAGCACGAGTATGTGCTGCGCGGCCGTGGCTACGTGCGCGCGATAGAGGATCTCCAGGACGCTGTCGTCGCGACCGACGCGCGCGGCACGCCGATCCGCGTCGGCGACGTGGCCGACGTGACCGTGGGCGGCAATCTCCGCCGCGGCGTGGCCGAGCTCGACGGCCGCGGCGAGGTCGTGGGCGGCATCGTGGTGATGCGCCACGGGGAGAACGCGCTCGACGTCATCGAGCGGGTCAAGAGCAGGCTCGAGGAGGTGAAGGGCTCGCTCCCGGCCGGCGTGAAGGTCGTGCCGGTCTACGACCGGAGCGAGCTCATCGCCGGCTCGGTGAAGACGCTCTCGACCAACCTGGTCCAGATCCTGGGCGTGGTCATCCTTGTCATCTTCGTCTTCCTCTTCCACCTGCGCTCCGCGCTGGTGGCCGCCATCGCGCTCCCGGTGGCGACGGCCGCGACGTTCATCGCCTTTTACGCGCTCGACCTGTCGATCAACATCATGTCGCTCGCCGGGATCATCCTGGCGCTGGGCGATATGGTCGACTCCGCCTGCGTGCTTGTCGAGAACGCGCACCGGAAGATCGAGGCTGCGGAGAGGGAAGGGCGCGAGATCCCTCGCGCCGAGATCGTCATCGGCGCCGCGCGCGAGCTCGGGCCCTCGATGTTCGGGGCGCTGCTCGTGCTCACCATCGCGTTCTTGCCCGTCTTCACGCTCGAGGGCGAGGAGGGCCGGCTCTTCCGGCCGCTCGCCCTGGCCAAGACCTTCTCGATGGCGTTCGCGTCGCTGTTCGCGGTCACGCTGGTGCCCGCGCTGATGGTGACGTTCCTCCGGGGCCGGATCACGCCGGAGGGGCGGAACCCGATCAACCGCGTCTGCATCGCGGCCTATCGGCCGGTGCTGCGGGCGTGCCTGCGCCGCCGCGGGCTCGTCATCGCGGCCGCGCTCGGGCTCATGGGCGCCACGGTCTACCCGATGTCGCGCCTGGGATCGGAGTTCATGCCGCCGCTCGAGGAGGGCGACTTGCTCTTCATGCCGGTCACGGTGCCGGGCATCCCCATCGCCGAGGCCCGGCGCCTCCTGGCCTGGCAGGACGCGCAGATCCGGACCGTGCCCGAGGTCGAGCGCGTGTTCGGCAAGGCGGGCCGCGCCGAGACCGCGCTCGATCCGGCCCCGCTCTCGATGTTCGAGACCGTCGTCCAGCTCAAGCCCAAGAGCGCGTGGCGGCCGGGCATGACCCAGGAGAAGCTCGTGGCCGAGCTCGAGCAGAAGACGGCGACCCCAGGCGTGCAGGGCGCGTGGACCATGCCCATCAAGGCGCGGATCGACATGCTCGCGACGGGGATCCGGACGCCGATCGGGGTCAAGGTCTTCGGGCCCGATCTCGAGGTCATCAGCCGGATCGACGGCGACCTCGAGCGCGTGCTCAGGGACGTGCCCGGAACGCGGAGCGTCTATGCGGAGCGCGAGCTCGGCGGCTTCTTCCTCGACATCACGCCGGACCGGCAAGCGATCGCCCGGTACGGCCTCAGCGTGCGCGACGTGCTCGACGTGGTGGAGAGCGCGATAGGCGGGATGGATGTCGACACCACCTTCGAGGGGCGCGAGCGCTACCGGGTGAGCGTGCGTTATCCGCGGGAGCTCCGGGACAACATCGAGGCGCTGCGCGACGTGCCGGTCCCGGTCGCCCCGCTGTCGCCGCGCCCGCTGCCGATCGGGAGCGCCCCGGCGCCGATGGGGGGCGCGACGGCCACGAGCCCAGCAGGAGGGATGCTTGCGAGCTCCATGGGCGGCGGCGCGATGGGAGGTGCGCCTTCGCCGGCCGAGATCGCGGGCCTCGCCGCCGGCGGGGGCGGCGCGATGGGCGGGAGCGCGATGGGCGGGAGCGCAGCCATGGCGAGAGGCCAGGCCGACGGGCCGGCGCGCGCGGCGTTCGTCCCGCTCGGGCAGCTCGCCAGGATCGAGACGGTCATGGGGCCGCCGATGATCAAGAGCGAGATGGGCTCGCTCACGGGCTGGATCTACATCGACACCTCCACGAGCGACGTCGGCGGTTACGTGGAGTCGGCGAAGGTGGCCGTCGCGCGAGAGGTCGAGCTCCCCGCGGGGTACTATCTCAAGTGGACCGGCCAGTACGAGCTGCTCGAGCGCGTGCGAGAGCGCCTCGCGTACATCCTGCCGCTCACGATCGGCATCGTCTTCGTGATCCTGTATCTGAACTTCAGCGGCGCGGCGCAGACGCTCCTCGTGATGACCGGCGTGCCCTTCGCCGCGGTGGGCGCGATATGGACGCTCTACGCCGCCGGCTTCAACACCTCCATCGCCGTGTGGGTCGGGATGATCGCGCTCCTCGGCGTCGCCGCCGAGACAGCGAGCGTCATGATCGTCTACCTCGACGAGGCCTGGACGAGCGGGCGTGAAGCCGGCACGCTGGCGAGCGTCGATGACCTCATCCAGGCCTCGCTGGAGGCGGGCGCGAAGCGCGTCCGCCCGCTCCTGATGACGGTGCTCACCAACGTGTTCGGCCTGCTCCCCGTGCTGCTCGACGATGGCGTCGGGGCCGACGTGGCCAAGCGCATCGCCGCGCCCATGTGGGGAGGGCTGGTCTCGCTCACGCTGCTGACGCTCCTGGTGATCCCCGCGATGTACGTGGTGTGGAGGAGCTTCGAGCTCCGCCGGGCCACGCCCGCGGCGCCGCCGGCTGCGGCTCCAGCGCTGGCCGCGGCGGAGGAGGCCGCGCAGGGCTGACCGCGCTGCGCGCGGTCGTCCTGCTCAACGCCGCCCCGCGCGGCGCCCAGGCCGGTCTCAGGGCACGCTCTGGTGCCCCGCGCCGGCTGCCCCGCCCGGCCGCATCTGCGCGACCTGCTGGCACGCGGCGGCGCAGCGGCGGCATTCGTCGGCGCAGGCCTTCATCTGCGCGTCACCCGCGAACTTGTCACAGCTCTGGGCGCAGAGCTCGCAGATGCTCGCGCACGCGGCCGTGACCTGGCTGTGTTGGTGCGAGCCGCGCATCAGGAACGTCGCGGTCGTCTCGCAGATCTTGGCGCAATCCTGCATGAGCTGCATGTGGGAAGGCTCCGCGTGCGAGCCTCCCATATGGAGGCAGTGCTGGATCGTCTGGACGCAGATCGACTCGCAGCTCTGGGCGTGGCTGGCCGTGCTCACGAAAGCCGTGCTCAGAGTGAACCCCTTGTGGGCCATGTGTCCCTCCCTTGTTCCGATGATGTTTCTCGATGCCTCGTGAGCTCGTCTCGCGCGCGCACGGGATGAGTCCGACGGGCAGGGCGAGAGACTTGTCGAATTCACCAGGCTCGTCATGTCGGAGCGCTCCGCATTCACGGCTCGGATGGAGGCTGAACCAGCGCCGGCGCCGCGCGTGTGTCGTGCCATCCTGCTCGCCCATGCGTCTGGGCTGCTCACAGGGCGATGCTTGGAACAGATCTGGGCGGATGGGATTCGAGAGGGGTGATGGGATCGATGTGACCTGCACGGTCACTTTCATCTATCCGAACGACCAGGCTGTCGCCATCCGCGGCCGGTGCGCTGGCGCGAGCACGCGGCTCGCGCCCGCTGGAGAGGCTCGCTCGCCGTGAGCCAGGGACCGCTTCCGTCCGCTGCTCACTTCTTCGGTGCGACGGCGATGGTGCCCTTGATCATCCCCATGCCGCACTCGAACTGCAGCTCACCTGCCTTCAGCTCGGGGAGGTCGATGGTCACCGGCTGTCCGGTCGGCAGCTCCTTGCGGATGCCGAGGCTCGGGAAGACGACCTCCCTGGTGCAGCCGCCGCTGTCGTGACGGACGAGCCTGAGCTGCAGGCGCTCCCCCTCGACCGCGGCGATCTTGTCGGGCACGAAGGCGCCGTGGACCATGATCTCGACCACGCGCTGGGCCTTCTGTGGCTCGGCGCTCGCGGGCTGCGAGCTGCCGAGCACGGAGGCGACCGAGGTGATGCCGAGCGCGATCGAGAGAATTGCGTGCGTGATCTTCATGAGAGGATCTCCTGTGAGGTTCTGGGTGGAAGACGCGCGGGCCTCCGCCGCATTACGGTCGAGCGCCGATTTCAGCTCGCGTGCCGGAACCGGCGGAGCCGGAGGGAGCTGAGGAGCACCGAGACGCTCGACAGGCTCATGGCCGCGCTCGCCAGGACCGGCGACAGGAGCCAGCCGGTCAGCGGGTAGAGCGCGCCGGCGGCGATCGGGATGCCGACCACGTTGTAGATGAACGCCCAGAAGAGGTTCTGGCGGATGGTCCGCAGCGTCGCGCGCGAGAGCCCGAGCGCCGTGGGCAGGGAGGCGATGCCGCCACGGAGCAGCGCCACGTCGGCCGCGGCGACCGCGATGTCCGTGCCGCTCGCGACCGCGATCCCCACGTGGGCGCCGGCGAGGGCGGGCGCGTCGTTGATGCCGTCGCCGACCATGGCGACGATGCGCCCGCGCTCCCGCTCCTCGCGCACGATGCGCGCCTTGTCCTCGGGGCGGACCTCGGCGAAGACCTCGTCAATCCCGAGCTGCTGCGCCACCGCGCGCGCCGTCGCCTCGCGGTCCCCTGTCACCATGGCGACGCGCACGCCGAGCTGGTGCAGCGCGGCGACGGCCTCCTTGGCTTCGGGGGTCGGCAGGTCGGCGACGGCGACCAGGCCAGCGAGGCGGCCGTCGACGGCGACGAACGACGGGGTGTTTCCGTGCCGGGCGAGGCCCTGGGCGAGCTCCTCGAGCGGCGTGGCGTCGATCCCGAGCTCGGCGAGGTACCGGGCCGTGCCGATGCGCACTTCCCGGCCGTCGATGCGGGCGACCACGCCGCGTCCGGCGTCGGCGCGGAAGTCCTCGGGCGCGGAGAGCGGGAGGTTGCGGGCGCGCGCGCCCTCGACCAGCGCCTTCGCGACCGGGTGCTCGCTGCCGAGCTCCGCTGACCCGACGAGGCGCAGGAGCTCGTCCTCGGAGACCGCGGCCAGCGCCTTCACGGCCGCGAGCTGCGGCCGCCCCGCCGTGAGCGTGCCCGTCTTGTCGACGAGGACGGTATCGACGCGGCTGGCCGCCTCGAGCGCCGTACCGCCCTTCACGAGCACGCCGAGCTCGGCGCCGCGCCCGGTGCCCACGGCCACGGCGGCAGGCGTCGCGAGGCCCAGGGCGCAAGGGCAGGCGATCACGAGGACGGCGACGAACCGCTCGACCGCGGCAGCGAACCCTGCCGCGCTCGGATCCATCGCGACCCAGGCGACGAACGCGAGCGTGGCGATGCCGAGGACCACCGGGACGAAGATGCCGCTCACGGTATCGGCGAGGCGCGCGATCGGCGCCTTCGAGCCCTGCGCCTGCTCGACCGCCTCGACGATGTGGGCGAGCGCGGTGTCGGCGCCGGTCTTCGTGATCCGCACCGTGAGCTGCCCGCTCTGGTTCAGCGTACCGCCGAACACAGGCGCTCCGGCGCTCTTGTCGACGGGGAGGCTCTCGCCCGTGAGCATCGACTCATCGATGGCCGAGGTGCCGGAGACGACCTCGCCGTCGCTCGGCATCCGCTCTCCAGGCCGAACGCGGACGAGGTCGCCGGGCGAGAGATCCGCGGCCGGGATCTCCTCCTCCACGTCGCCGCGCAGGCGCCGCGCCGCCCTGGGCTGGAGCGCGACGAGCCCACGCACCGCGTCGGTGAGGCGCTTGCGGGCGCGCGTCTCGAGGAGCTTGCCGAGCAGGACGAAGCTGATGATGGCCCCGACGGCCTCGAAGTAGACATGGGGCCGCATGCCGTGCTCGGCGTGGGGAAAGAGCTGCGGGGCGACGACGGCGATCGCGGAGTAGACCCATGCGGCGCCGGTCCCGAGGGCCACGAGCGTGTTCATGTCGGCCGCCCGGTGCCGCAGCGCGGCCCAGGCGAGCCGGAAGAACCTGCGGCCGGGACCGACGACCACCGCGGTCGCGAGGGCGAGCTGGACGAACCGGCCGATCGTGCCGTCCGCTCCCGGGATGCGGCCGTGCGACATCCCGAGGACGAGCAGCGGGACGGACAGGACGAGCGAGATCACGAAGTCCCGCCGGAGGACGCGCCGCTCGCCGTCGAGGCTCTCCTCGGCGGCGGCTGCTCGATCGGCAGGAGCAAGGGGGGTGCTGCCCGGCGCGGCGCTGCGCTCCGGGACGCTGTAGCCCGCGCCCTCGATGGCGGCGACGAGGGTCCTGGTGGACGCGGCCGACGGATCGAACGTGGCTGTGGCCGTGCGGGTCACAAGGTTGACCTTCGCGTCGCTGACGCCTGGGATCGCGAACAAGGCCCGCTCGATGCGCCGGACGCAGGCGGCGCAGGTCATGCCCTCCACGGGCAGATCGACGTGGCAGATGGCGCCCTCGTCGGTGTCCTGGGGGGCGGGAATGGAGACGGATGCGGTCGACATGATCACCTCTTTGTCGACCGGCGCAGACGCGGGGCCACCCCGCGGATTACGGCGAGAGCGCTGGAGCTCGCTGCGCAGCTGGCTGCGCGGCCGGCATGTCCGGGGCGCCGAGGGCTTCGCTCGGCGCCCCCGACGAACGTGGCGGCTCCTGCGGTGTAATGAACCACGATGGCCGCGTCTTCGGGGATGAGCGGCCCGTGGGTCGCCGAAAGGAAGACGTCATGAAAGAGACCATGCTCCAGGTGGACGGGATGAGCTGCCCGTCCTGCATTCGCCACATCGACAGCGCGCTTCGCGAGCTCGGCAGCGGCGTGGCCAGGGTCGACGTGCGCCTGCGCGAGGGCATCGTCGTGGTGCAGCACGATCCGGCGAGCGCGCCCGTGGACGCCCTCGTCGAGGCCGTGCGCGGGGCCGGTTACGACGTGCGCCCCCGCGCCGCCTGAACGCCCGCAGAGCCCGGGGCTCGTGGCCCGACCTGGGTGACTGGGTGACCAGCTGCCGTCGTCGACCCGCCGAGGGCTCCAGGCTCCAGTCCCTCCGGCTGTGACACCGTGGTGCTAGAACCACGTCTCCCAGCGGCCGCTGTCGATCTCGGCCGCGTGCACCGTCGCGGAGATGCGGTCGCGCTCGCCCGGGAACGGCTGTATCTGGTGCAGGCGGTAGCTGTCGATGACCAGCGCGCCGCCAGAGCTGTAGCCGGCGACGAGGCTCCTCGCGGAGAGCGCCTCGTCGCCCGGGTCGTCTCGCCCGTCGTAGAGGACGTCCCACAGCTTGAGCCCGCCGTCCGCGTCGGGGAGCTCAAGCATCACGACGACCGTGATCGCGCGGAGCCGGCGGGCAAGGTGGTAGTCCGAGAGCCCCTCCGTATCGAAGTGGATGACGCCGCCTTCACGCGCGACCTTCTCCCCCGCAGGGAAGATGTGGACGCCTGGCCCGCAGAAGCCGCGCCGGGGCTGCGCGAGCCCGCCGGTGAGCGCCGCGACGAGCTCCCGCATCCGGCGCTGGAGCCCGGGGAGGTGGCGCTCGACGCGGGCGTCGGAGGCCGCCGCGTCGGCGAAATAGACCCGGGAGCGCCCCTGCTCCAGGTGCGTGTAGAAGGCGCGCCCGAGCGAGAACTGCTCGCCTCCGAAGTCGGCAGTCCACTCGGCGCGGGCCGCGTGGACGCCCGCGACGAGCGCGGCGCGCTCCGCCTCGGAGAACACGCGCGGGACCTCCAGCGCGAAGTGGCGATCGAGCGCGTCGACCGGCCGGGGCGTCGCGCGCGGGGACGCGGGAGAGGGAGAGGACGATGCGGGAGGGGGATCGAGCCGCAGTACGGAGGCGCGGCGCGCGGTCGGCATGGCCAAACCACCGTTAGCACCGCGCGAGGCGGCCAGCCAAGCAGCGGCGCGCCGGCCGCAGGCGGCGACGCGCCGGCCGCGCGGCGAGGCCCGGAACCCCAGCGGTTTTTCCCGCGCGAGCCCCCGGATCCGGGGTAGAGTGCCGCCGCGGAAGCACCTTTTTGCGAGCGAGGACAGCGATGGTGTCGGGCAGGCGAGGGGAGAAGCGGCAGGAGCAGCAGGCGTTTGCGCTCAAGGGCACGATGCCTGCGATCACGATGCTCTGTCTGAAGACGGCGAATGTCTCGGCCGTCGAGCGTCAGCTCGCCGACCACATCTCGCAGATGCCGCACTTCTTCCTGCACCTGCCGATCCTGCTCGACCTCGCGGAGCTCGGCGACGAGCCCGTCGACCTCGGCGCCCTCGCCGGGCTGCTGAGGAAGCACAACCTCGTGCCCATCGCCGTGCGCAACCCGACGGACGCCCAGCGCGAGCGCGCCGTCGCCGCCGGCCTCGGCGTGCTGCGGACGCCGCTCACGCGCTCGCGCCAGGCCGGGCCGGCCGAGGGGAGCACCCCCACGCCGGGGCCCGTGGCGGTGGGGCCCGCGCCGGACCGCGGCGCGCCAGCGGCCGCCGCGGCGGAGCGCGGCGCGGCGGGGCCCGCCCGCCGCCCGAGGGACGCCGCGCCGCCGCCGGACGCGGCCGGGGAGCCGCCGCCGGCGGGGCTCACCGTGCGGCAGCCGGTGCGCAGCGGGCAGGTCATCTACGTGCCGCACGGCGACCTCGTGGTCCTCTCGCCGGTCAGCTCGGGCGCGGAGCTCATCGCGAACGACAACGTCCATGTCTATGCGCCGCTCCGCGGCCGCGCCATGGCCGGCGCCCACAACAACGCGGACGCGAGCATCTTCTGCATGAGCCTCGAGGCGGAGTTCGTCTCGATCGCCGGCCGATACCTCATGGCCGACGAGATCCCCGACGAGCACCGCGGCAAGCCCGCCCGCATCTCGGTGCAGAACGATGGGCTCGTGATCACACGTCTCTAGAGCGACGGTCACCCGCTTCGGATACGGGCCCACCTCGGCGTTTTCGGTGCTCAGCGCACCGGAGTGCGCTTGTGCGCCGAAAACGCCGATCTGGGCCCGTCTCCTGTGCGGGAGACCGCCGCTCTGCTCTGCACGGTGCAGAGGTGTGCGGAAACCGCTGTAAGGCGCGTCACCTGGGCCGGAGCTCGGTCAGAACGAGCAGGTACTCCGGCGGGTTGTTCGGCGTCAGCTTCGCGTACGGGTTCTCCATCGTCGGGAAGCCGGTGAACCGCTTCGTGCTGTATTCGCCCCACGACGGGTTGTTGAAGAGCGGGATCACCGGCGCGGCCTGGACGAAGATCATCTGCAGCCCGTCCAGGATGCGCTTCTGATCGGCAGGGGACGTCGCGGACTCGAACGCGTGGAACAGCACGTCGGCCTCCCTGGCGCCGAAACGGTGCCAGTTGCGCGGCGCCACCTCGCCGAGCGGCTTCACGAGATCTGCGCTCATCAGATCGCGGTAGAAATTGTACGGCGTGGGCTCGACGCTGGTCCAGCCCATCGACAGATCGAACAGGCCCTTCTGCAGCGCCGCGTAAAACGCGCTGAAGTCGTAGGTCTTCATCGACGCGGCGATGCCCACGCTCTCCAGGTTCTGCGTGATGATCTGGACCGCGCGGACCCAGTCGGACCAGCCGCTGACGACGTTGATCTCGAAGCGCATCGGCTTGCCGAGCCTCGTCCGGATGCCGTCCGCGCCCCTCGGATAGCCCGCCTCGTCGAGGATCTGGTTCGCCCGCTGCGGATCGAACTTCACCCAGTCTCCCGCCTCCACCGCCTTCTCGCTGCGAAACCGCTCGTAGGAGTCGTCCAGCCCCGTCGCGTCCGCGCCATGGGTGTAGTTGTCCGCGGCGAGCTTGACGATCTGGTCGCGATCGATCGCCATGCTGATGGCCTTGCGCACGCGCACGTCGTCGAACGGCTTCTTCGTGGCGTTCGGGTACAGCGTGGCGGTGCCCCCGACGAGCGGGAACCAGTAATGATGATTGGCCGGATCCCTGGCGACGAAGACCCGCTCGATGTCCGGCACGAACGCGCCCGCCCAGTCGATCTCGCCGTTGACGAGCGCCAGGGTGACCTGGTCGTTGCTCGGATACGCCGGGAAGCGCAGCCCGTCGACCGCCGGCTTGCCCTCCTGCCAGTAGCGCGGGTTCTTGCCGAGCTCGTACACCTGGTTCTGGAAGACCTTCACCTCGGTGAAGGGCCCTGTCGCCACGGGGTTCTCGTTCGCGAACGTGACCGGATCGACGACGTCCTTCCACACGTGCTCCGGCACGATCGGCTGGTGGCCGATGTAGCTGAGCCCGGGGACATAGGGCCGCCGCAGCGTGAACTCGACGGTGGTGTCGTCGATCGCCGTCACGGCGCCGAGGAACCGCCACACCCCGGCGAGATCGAGCGCCGCGTGCTTCTTGATGAGCGCGAACGTGAACGCGACGTCCCTCGCCGTGAACGCCTGTCCGTCCGACCACTTGACGCCGGAGCGGGTCGTGAAGGTGAGCTTCTTGTTGGCGTCGCTCCACGCGTAGCTCGTCGCGAGCCACGGCGTGTAGTCGCTCCGCATCGTGTTGTAGACGAGCAGCGGCTCGTAGATGCCGGCGACCGTCGGGAAGCGCACGCTGCCCTCGGGGAGCAGGGGGTTGAAGTTGCGCACCCAGGTGGCCTGCTGCTCCCTCGCGATCGTGACCATCGCGGCCCGCTTCGTCGGGGGCTGCTGCGCGGAGGCGGCCGCCGCCGCCTGCGCCGACCCCCCCGGCGCCGCCGCCCGCTCCGGCGCGGCGGACGGGTTCTCGGTGCCATTCTTCGAACGACAGCCCGCCGCGGCGAAGGTGGACAGCAGCAGCGCCGACAGGACGAACGCGCGGCGCGGCATGGTTCGACTCATCCCAGACATCCACCTCTCCACGCGGGCGATCTCGACCCCCCGCGACGCTCCGTTCCCGTGACCACTCCAGCGACGACGCCCGGCCCTCGCCGAGGCACCCATGCACGACGCTCGCCCCCGTGAACCATCGGACCAGGTGTCGCCGCGCTCGCACTGTATCGGCGCATGTGAGCACATGTCAACTCGACCGGCCCGCGCCCGATTTCTGGATCTCCTCGCGCCCTCCCGCGAAACTGGCGGCGGCTCGGGGCCCCGACCGGGCGCAAGAGGAGGCTCCACCGCCCGGAGCCCCTTCCAAGGAGCCGACCGTGACCACCCCCGCCTCACGAACCTTCGTCGACCTGAGCCACGACGTCGAGCACGGCATGACGACGTACAAGGGGATTCCGGCGCCCGTCGTCTGCGATTTCCTCTCGCGCGAGCAGTCCCGCGGCGTTTACGCGGAAGGCGTCGAATTCCACATCGGCCGAATCGACATGGTCGCCAACACGGGCACCTACGTGGACAGCCCGTTTCATCGCTATGCGAACGGCAAGGATCTCGCCGGCTTGCCGCTCGAATCGCTGGCCGATCTGGAGAGCGTGGTGGTCGAGGCGCGGGGCCGGTCCGGGAGGGCGATCGACGCCGACGCCTTCGACGGGCTCGATCTCGCCGGGAAGGCCGTCCTCGTGCGGACGGGCTGGAGCGAACACTGGCGCACAGACCGCTATTTCGAAGGACACCCGTACCTCACGCGGGACGCGGCGCGGCTCCTGGCCGGCGCAGGCGCCGTGTTCGTCGGCGTCGACACCTACAATATCGACGACACGGCCGATCCCGCGCGGCCAGTCCACTCCCTCCTGCTCGGAGCGGATATCCCCATCTGCGAGCACATGACGGGGCTCGACAAGCTCCCCGCCGCCGGGGCCCGCCTCTTCGCCGTCCCGGTGAAGGTCCGCGCCTTCGGCACGTTCCCGGTCCGGGCGTTCGCCATCGTGTGAGCCGCGCAGGCCGCTCGGTGGAAGCGCGTGAGTCGCTTGCTTGGCTTGCCGGGCGCGGCGGCGCGGCGCGGCGGTGTTCGCAGCCGGCTCAGCCTCCGTCGAGCGGGAAGAGCTGCAGGTTCACGGCGACGACGCGCTCGGGCGGCCGCGACTCCGCGATCACCGCGCGCATGTTCTGGAAATAGCTCACGTGGAGCTCGGAGAGCTTCTCGAGATCGGCCGCGGAGACCGTGAAGACGTTGAACGAGAAGCGCCCCTCGGCCTTGCGCGTGAGCCGCGCCAGCCCGACGCCGGCCCAGAAGCACTTGAGCCGGTGCTCCGCGTCCGGATCGGGGCGCGTGTCCACCGTCCGGATCGGCGCGACGATCCACCGCCCGCGGCTCCTCCGGATCTGGCCGGCCTCCGCGAGCCGATCCAGGCAGCGCGCCTCGTCCTCGACGGGGAACCCGAGCCGCCGCGCGATCCACCCCGGCTCGTGGCGCGGCAGCGCCCGGTAGGCCGGCAGCTCCAGCGCGAGCAGGACGGCGGGGAGCAGCGGCTCCTCGTAGACGGCGCGGCGCTGGGCCTCGAGCGTGCGCCACGCCGCGCTCGCCGCCGGGAGCGCCGCCGGGTCGGTGAAGAGCGCCACGAAATCGAGCAGGCGCAGCGAGCAGGCCTCGACCATCCGCAGGAAGTCCGGGAGCCGCGGCTCGGCCTCGCCCGAGAGCCAGCGCGCGACCGCGTAGCGGCTCCTGCCCGCGCGCCGCGCCACGTCGACGATGGGCGACATGGAGCGCATCTCCGAGAGGAGCGCCGCGACGCCCTCCGCCGACGCAGGATCGGTGCGCGCGAGCCATGCGGGCAGCGACGGGAAGAAGCGCTTCACCGCCCCCGCGACGTCGACCCCCGCGCGCCGCGCGGCGACGAGGAAGGTGGCCGCCGTCGGCCAGCGCCTTCCGGACTCCCACGTGTAGACGACGTTGGTGCGGAAGCCGAGCCGGCGGCTGAAGGCGAGCTGCGAGCGCCGGCCGCGCAGGGCGCGGATCAGCTCTTTTGCAAGGGATTCATGGTCCACGTACCGCAGATTCGCACATGTGGAGGCCAGTTTGCCCTATGGAATGTGCGAAGCTGACCTGGCGTCGCGCCGACCGCGAACGCAAGGTACGCCGCAGGAGGTCGTGAACATGCGCGAGCGGCGTTGGCTTACTTGGGTGATCGTGGCGGCGACGAGCGTCGGGCTCTTCGGCTGCGTCGATGGCGTGAGCGGCGGGCCGCAGGGCGGCCAGATCGGCGGAGTCCACGTCGCGGAGGGCGGGTGCGACGAGGAGAAAGAGGACATCGGCGAAGACGACGTCTCCCCGCTGGGCTTCTCGGCGCGAGCGGCGCTCACGGCGATCTCCGGAGAGCGCTCCGTCCCGCTCACATGGGCGAAGGGCGGCAGCACGACGGCGACCGTCTCCGTGGGAGAGCTCGTCGCCGCGCGCTTCGTGCGATCGACGGTGGCAGAGGGCGATTCGAGCGGCGAGGAGCCGGCGCTCGCCGTGGATTGCGCGGATCACCTGCAGATCGACGTCCCGCTGGCCTTCTCGACCGAGGACGGCGCGTTCGACGAGTCGTTCGCGGTCACGCTCAGGGTGCCGCAGGTCGACGCTGCCAGCTTCTTTTACAAGATCGATGTCTCCGCGCTCCAGGGCTCGTACGAGGTCACCGAGGTCGATCCCGCGGAGTTCAAGGCCGTCACCGTGCACCTGAGCGGCGCGCTGAGCAGCGGCGCGGTCTCCGGCACGATCAGCGGGATGGCCGAGAGCCACCCGACCGGGAGCGGGCCGGACGGGTCGGTCTCCGGGAAGCCGTTCGGCGTGGCGCAGTTCTGAGCGCGGCGCCGAGGTCGCACGACAGCCATCTTCAGCGGAGCCTCGCTGTCCAGGGCGACGCCCGCCGGGCGCGGCCCCGGCGCGTTACTCCAGCTTCTCCGCCGCTGCCTTCGCGGAGTTGATGTAGCGCCTGACGCCGGCGACGGCGAGCGCGGCGCTCGCGCCGAGGATCTCGACCCCGCCATGGCCGCTCAGCGTGAGATCCAGCCCGCGGTCGCTCGGCGCGAGCGCGAGCGAGACCAGCGTGGGCGATGCGCCGAGCGCGCCGAAGTTCGCCGCCGCAGGGCCGTCGAGCACGCCCGCGAGCGCCTGACGGTCGATGTACAGCTGCAGATGCGAGGCGCCCTTCGCGAGCGCCCGGGCCTCGGCGAACGACGGGGTCGCGGCCAGCGATTCCTTGTCCTTCCCGAAGCGCGCGGCGACCTGGGCGAGGTACCTGCGGTCGCCCGCGCCGATCAGGATGAACCCGGGCCGGGTCTCGGCCCTCAGCTCGTTGCCGTCCTCGAGATCTTGCGCGAGCGACCCAGGCTGGGCCCTGAGTTTCTTCGATGTCCGCTTCATGTGCGCGGCGACCGCGCCGAACACCTTCTTTTGCGCTGCCTCATCCGCGGTCGCCAGCGCGATCAGCACGGCGCTGTGCCTGAGCGTCTCGGCGCGCCCGGCGCCAGCGAGGCCGAGCTTGTGCTTCGGATCGCGGTAGATCCCGACCGCGGCCTCGCCGCCGAGCGCCCTGTCCACATCGCCGAGCTCGAGCCCTACCTGGGCGAGGGCGGCCGCGGCCGACGCCGCGGTGGGCTCGCCGGCGAGCCTGTCGAAGGCGCCGAGGACGTCGCTCACCGTCTTTCCCGGCGACCGCTGAAGGGACAGCCCGAACGTCACGAGCGCCCCCTGGGGCAGCTTCGCCACGGCGGCATGGTCCGTCGCCGCGAGCACCGTGCCGAGCGCAGGCGTCTCCGCCAAAGCGCCTGAGCGGCCGGGAAGCGCGTGCCCCGGTGGCCACGCGCGTCCTGCTCATCGCCGGCGATCCAGGGCCGTCCGAGGAGAGAGAGCCGCCCTGACGCGTCAGCGGCGCAGCTGTGCGCGGACTTCCATCAGGATGATGCCCAGCATGTTCCGCCCGCTCCCGTCGCCGCCGTCGGCCCAGTAGGCGTCGTTCGCTGTGTGCTCGACAAGCTCCGCGTCCCCGGTGTCGAGCAGGGCGCGCCGGAGATCCTCGTGCTGGGTGAACTTCGCCAGCACCACCTCGCGCATGACATCGTCTTTGACCTGCTCCCAGTCGGGGCGCAGGGGGCGGCTCCGCTGCCGGCCCATGCGGGCCGCCTCGCCGGGGCCGGGGGCGTTGCGGATCGCCTCCTCGTGCTCGGTGCCGGGGAACTTCTGGGCCTGGAAGTAGTGCTCGCTCGTGGGCCACACCTTGCCTTTGAGCGTGACCGGGTGGCGCGAGAAGTTGGAGAAGCACCCGTGAGCGTCGCCGGAGCGATAGAAGCGGATGACGGTCATGAGCCCAGTCTACCCCACGGCCCCCGCGGCGCCGGGGTGGAACCTCGCCGCGAGCCCGCCGCCGTCGCCGTCACGGTCCACCGCGCCGCTACTGGATCGAGCCGATCCGGTCGAGGAAGTCGTTGTAGGCGTCGACCCGATCCGCGGGGACCACGTCGACGCCGAGGTTGACCCGGTGCTCGTCGGGCATCTGGTTCTCGTCGATCATCAGCGGACTGAGGATCTGCTTCGTCGCTTCGAGGCCGAGGTGCTGGATGCCATAGAGAATGTAGGGCACGAGGTAACCCTCGTAGTACTGCCGCTGGACGACCGTCGCCTTGATGAGCTTCTTCTGCATGTATTCGGCGGTCTTCGGATCGAAGTCGAACGCGACGATGGGGATCTCCGGCCTGCCGGCGGCCTCTGCGGCCAGCACGCAGCGATACGAGATGTTGAAGACGCCGATCATGCCCACGACGGGCGGGTCCGCGTTCAGGATCAGGGTCTTCAACTGATCGACGTCAAAGCCTTCCTGGCCGTTGATGAAGACGGCCTGGACCACCTGCGTCGTGAGGCCGGCCGCCCCGAGCGCCTCCAGGGCGCCGAACGTTCGCTGGGACCCGTCGTACCACTGCGTCGACGCGTCGCCGTGGACCAGCACCGTGCCTGGCCCTCTCGGTATCATCTTTATCAGGGTCTCCGCCGTCAACTTGCCGGCGGATTTCGGTGTGGCCCCGACGTAGAGCGTGCGCCCCGAGTCCTTCAGGTCGGTGTCGAACGTCACCACGTTGAGCTGCGCCGCCACGGCTAACTTGATGGAGGCCTCGTTGAAAGAATCGTAGGGCGACACGCCGATGCCCTGGGCGCCATCCTCTATCGCGTTCGCGATCTGTTGATTCTGGAGGTTCTGCGACTCCGTGCCGCTGTCCGTGCCCGTCTGGTTGCTGGGGCCGAGCACGTTCCCCACGGCCTCGAGCTCCCCCATGGCTCGGTTCGCGCCGGTGGCGATCGGCTCGAAGAAGGTGGAGAGGTGCTTCAGCAGGACCACCATCTGAATCGGCTTGAGCCCGTTCTGGTTGATCGCGCCGATGAGGTGGTCGACCGTCGCCTCGATCTCCTGTGGTATGAACTCGGTAACCGGGAGCCGTTCTCGCCTGATCTGCAGGACCTCCTCGGTCGGCTTGTCCGACCAGGGGGCGTCCTCTGCCGCGCACGCCGCCGTCATCAGCATGAGCCCGAGAGCCGTCATCCAGCATCGTCCTGTCATCTTCATGACATTCCCTCCTCGGCGGCCGGCGAGCACGATGCCGAGTTCTGGGACGCGAGTCCCACAAGCATCCTGGTTTCCATACAGCGCAGCCGACATCGGCGATAAGCGAGCACCATGTCGGTTCGACGGGCGCATTGCAACGTCGTGGGCGTCCTGAAACCCATGTTTGCAATTTTGAGATACGACGTCGACGAAGTGACTGTCAATAGGCACGGAAAATCGCCGATGAGGAATGGCGTGAAGGCGAGGTGGGAGCTCTCGGCCGAAGGCACCACGCGCAGGGGCGCCATCGAAGCGCGATTCCACGCGTCGCGCCGACGGCGCGTCACGGGCGAGGCTCCGCCGGCGGGCGGAGCGCGGGTGCAAGGGCTTACGTGAGCTCGCTGAGCGCGCCCGTTGTGAGCGCCGGGTCGGGCTGGGAGCCGAACGACTCGATCTCGACGCCGAACGCCTGGGCGATCGACACGAGGATCCGGCTGTTCGTGACGGGCGTGAACGTGGTGTCCGTCTCGCCGCACCACGGCGCGTCGGCAGGGCAATCCGCCTTGAGCTTGATGCGCCGGCCCATCCTGAACTTCCCGTTGGCCCCGCCCGCCAGCAGCGTCGGCACGTTGCGCGTGCTGTGCAGGGCGGGGTTCCCCATGTCGCTCGACGCGTAGATCAGCGTGCTGTCGAGGGCGCCGAGCTCGTCGAGCCGCTGCATGAGGCGCGCGATCTTCGAGTAGCTGTACCGGTTGAACTTCGCGAGCGGCACCCAGGTTTCGGGCTTGCCGGCGCCGGGGCGACCGTTGTTGCCGACCGGCGAGGCGTCGTACGTGTGCGCGACCGAGCCGTGGTTGTCCGTCGGCAACCCGAGCGGGTTGTCCGCGTAGGACAGGTCGTTCATGAACAGCGTGGCGAAGCGCGTGACGCCGCAGGCGAGCGCCTGCGCCAAAAGGTCGACGTGCGCGTCGGTGATGGCGTCGAAATAGGGCTCGCCGCCGTTGTACTGCTTCACCGACGGGAACCTCGACGCGTCGGGCTGAGGCGGCACGACACACGACGGCCCGCCGGCCGAAGGCGCGGCGTACTGCTTCTCCAGCTCGCGGAGCGACGTCAGGTGCTGGTCGAGCTTCAGCTGCTCGGCGGGCGCGAGGCGCGTGCGCAGGCGGTTGATGTCGCCGTTCACGAAGTCGATCACGCTCTGGCCGAGCTCGCGCTGCCGGGCCGCGCGGGCCTGGGCCTCGGGGTCGTCGCCCACGACGAGGCCAGCGAACAGCAGGTTGAACGCCTCCACCGGGTGGATGATCTTCGGCAGCGGCGCGCCGCCCGCGCCGAAGGACAGCGTCTGCCCGGACTCCGTCCCATCCATGCCCACCCCGAGCGCGACGCTCGTGATGCGCGTGTCCGCGCCGAACCCCTTCTCCACGGCGAGGTACTGGTCGAGCGAGAGGTTGAGCGGCATCTTCCCGTCGATGCGGCTGCCGGTCAGCATCGTGCCGGCCGAGTCGTGCCCGTTGGCGTTCGACAGGTGGTCGATGCCCTCGACGACGAGGATCTTGTCCTTGAAGCTCCGGCCGTAGGTCGCCGCGTCATCGAACGGCTGGAGAGAGCAGTTCTCGTACGCGATGTCGAAGCTCGTCTCGGTGTCCCCCGCGCGCATGGCCCAGTACTCGGCGGCGACGCCGTGGGGGTGGTAGACGGCGACGAGCTTGAGCGGCAGGTCCTCGCCGCCCGCCCGGGCGACGGAGTCCGCGAGCATGTTGACGAAAGGGAGCGTCGCGAGGCTCGCCCCCACGGCGCGAAGGAAGGTACGGCGGGTCGACCGGCGCATCACTGGGGCCTCCGATGGCTGAAGAGACTGCTCTTGACGTAGGTGATCAGCGTTTCGACGAGCTTGCCCTGCTCTGCCTCGGGGACGGCCTTCCATGCCTTCAAGAACGCCTCCTCGCTCTCCGCTGCGGCCTTGCCGCTGCGGCCAACCGAGGCGCGGAGCACGTTGCGGGCGAAGCACGAGCGCACCGTCGGGCTCGTGGACAGGGCCTGCGCGAGGGCGTTGCTGTCGGCGTACGCCCCGTCGAAGTCGGCGCCGATCGCGACGGTGACCGCGCTGTCGACCCTCTGGTCGTTGTCGAGCTCACGGAGCATGCCCATGCCGTCGAACCGCTCGAACGAGAACCCGATCGGATCGATGCTGTTGTGGCACCCCTTGCACGCCGCGTCGGTGGAGTGGACCTCGAAGCGCTGCCGCGTCGTCTTGCTCGAATCGGGCACCGGCGGGACGACGTTGATGTTCAGCTCGGTGGGCGACGGGATGCCGACGCAGGCGACGCGGCGCAGGACGGTCACCCCGCGCAGCACGGGCGCGGTCTCCGTGGCGTGCGCATACACGGAGAGGAACGCGCCCTGGTTGAGGAGCCCCCGCCGGTCGGAGAGCGACACGCGCCCTGTGCCGGTGACGCCATACACCTTCGAGAGCGGCTCATCGATGATGCTCCAGTCGGCGCCCAGGAGCTCGCCGACCGTCCCGGTGGAGTTCATCAGGACCTCCGTCACGAAGTCCTCCGTCTCGTGCTCCATCGACGCCCTGGCGTCGGCGAACTGCTTGTAGACGTTCGAGTCCTTCGCCGTCATCGCGATCCTGTCGACGCCGAGCCACTCGCGGACGACACGCACGATGCGCTCGCGCGCCGCCGACGTCTGGAGCAGCCGGCGCACCTCGGCCTCCCGGCCCTCGGGGGTCGACAGCGCGCCCGCGGCGGCGGCCTCCATCAGCGCATCATCGGGCGGGCCAGCGGTGATGAGGTAGGAGAGGGAGCTCGCCAGCTCATGCGGAGTCAGCGCCAGCGCGTCTCCGCCGGATCCATCGCCGATCTCCGTCAGGTAGAGGAAGCCCGGCGACTGCAGGACCGCGCGCGCGACGAGCTCGATGCCGTCCGCGTAGGTCGCGCCCTTCGCGCCGATCCGATAGACCGCGAGCAGCGCGTCGGCCTCCGCCGCGTCGAGCGGGCGGCGGTAGGCGCGCCCGCCGAACGACGTGATGAACGTCCTGGCGCAGCTCTCCGCCAGCGTCGCCGGATCGGCGCAGGGGGCGAGCTCCGAGACCTTGCCCTTCACCTCGGCCGCGAGCGCCTCCGCCGCGGCGGCGAGCTGCTTCGCCAGCACCGGATCGACGCGCTGCGCGTCGTTGACCGTGAAGCCGTCTTGCCGCGAATCCGGCGCGAACCCCTCGCTCGGGTTCTTGGTGGTCCCCGTCAGCGCGCGCACCGAGGCGGCATATTCGGCGTTGGTGAGCCGGCGGATGCGCGCTGGGAGGAGGCTCGCGCTCTCCGTCCCATCGGGCAGCGTGACGCCGCCTCCGCCCGACCCGGAGGCGTCGGGATCTCCCACGTCTCCCGTGCATCCGGCGACCGCTGCCAGCGTGGTCGCCAGCATGATCCCGTAAGAATGATAACCAAGTAATCGACCCATGGTTCATTTTATGCGCTCAGGCGCTCCTGGCTGCAACCGCCTATCAATTCACGCGACGCCGAGGTGATCGCTCTCACGACCGTCGATCTGCTCCTCCTCGACGACTTCGTGCTCCTCCTCGACGACTTCGTGCTCCTCCTCGACGACTTCGTGCTCGAGGCGATGAACAAGGAAGAACGCCACGACGTGCGCCAGCGCCTCGAATCGCCCCGCGCTCGGCGCGAACCTGCCGCCGGCAGGGCGCACCTACATGTAGGTAAATTGGATCCAGATCGCCGGCCGGGTTACGCTGCAAGTTTCGTCGCGAAAAAGTTGTTCGTTCGGTTCGCGATGACGTACCCAGTCGAGCGCGTCCCCGGCCTCAATGGAATCGGGTGGGCGCCGAGCTCCCATCACGTCGACGCCGCCCCCTCAACGCCGGGAGGCGGGCATCCGCGCGGGCTCGGCCGTAGGACAGGCCACGTCTCTCGAACCATCTTAAGGAGGTTTCTGGTGTCAAAGGTAGTCGTCGTCACCTCGGGCAAAGGCGGAGTCGGCAAGACCACCACGACCGCAAACCTCGCGTCCGGCATCGCGGCCGTCGGTTGCAAGACGATCGCCATCGACTTCGACGTGGGGCTCCGCAACCTCGATCTCGTGATGGGGTGCGAGCGGCGCGTGGTCTACGATCTCGTCAACGTGATCCGCGGAGAGGCGACGCTCCGTCAGGCGGTGATCCGCGACAAGAGGCTCGATTCGCTCTACGTGCTCCCCGCGTCGCAGACGCGGGACAAGGACGCCCTCACGCTCGACGGCGTCGGGCGCATCCTTGACGAGCTGCGGGGCGCGGGCTTCGAGTACATCTTCTGCGACTCGCCGGCGGGCATCGAGTGGGGCGCGCAGATGGCGATGTATTTCGCCGACGAGGCGATCGTGGTGACGAACCCCGAGGTCTCCTCGGTGCGGGACTCGGATCGCGTGCTCGGCCTCCTGGACGCGAAGACCCGCAGGGCGGAGCTCGGCGAGCCGCCGGTGAAGACGCACCTCCTGCTCACGCGGTACGCGCCGGCGCGCGTCGCCAAGGGCGAGATGCTGGCGCACCAGGACGTGCTGGAGCTCCTCGGCATCCCGCTGCTCGGCGTGATCCCGGAGTCGCCGGCGGTGCTCCAGGCGTCGAACGCCGGGACGCCCGTTGTGCTCGATCCGACGAGCGACGCGGCGCAGGCCTACCTCGACGTGGTCCAGCGCTTCCTTGGCGCGGAGCGCCCCCACCGCTTCCTGGAGCCAGCCAAGAAGGGGTTCTTCAGCCGAATCTTTGGCGGCCAGGCGGCGACCGTCTGAGGGAGTTCTGCCATGTCGATCATGGATTATTTCCGTAAGTCGCAGCCGAAGTCGGCGTCCGTGGCGAAGGAGCGTCTGCAGATCATCGTGGCGCGCGAGCGCGTGCGCCCGACGGGCGAGCCGGACTACCTGCCGCGGCTCAAGCAGGAGCTGCTCCAGGTCATCTCGAAGTACGAGCGGATCGACCTGGACCAGGTGAGCGTGAACGTGGAGCGGAGCGGCGATTGCGACGTGCTCGAGCTGAACGTCGTGCTCTCCGAGTCGGAGCGGGCGGCCGTGCGCGCCGCCGCCGCGTCCCGGTCGGGCGCCGCCGCCGCGCGGAACTGCTGACGCGCGGCTCAGCCGCGCCCTCGCCCCCGCGGCGCGCCCTCCGCCATCGCGATCTCCCGCGCCCGCTCCGACGCCGCCCGGAGGAGTGGGCCGAAGAGATCCGCCGGAGAGCGCTCCTCGGTCCAGCCCGGCGGCTCGCCGAGCTGGGACAGGAGCGCCGCGTGGGTCGCAGGCGGCTCGAGCGTCACGTCGAGCGCCGGCGGCGCCTCGCGCCAGGCGTCGTAGTCCTTCGCCGCCATCTTGCCGGGCGTCACCGTCGCGATCGCCGGCGCGTCTCCGGCGCAGGGGGCGCCTTTGCCGGCGCCCGCTCGCTTGGCCTGCGCGCGCGAGGGGGCGCCACGCGCGGCGCGGATCGCCTCGATCACCTGCTCGCGCGTGCGCCCGCGCAGCTCGAACAGCAGGAAGGGGTCCTTGTCGAACGCCTCCCCGAGCACGTAGTGCGTCGCCGCGACGTGCTTGCAGGGGTTCGCCATGTCGGGGCACGAGCAGGCCGTGGTGAGGTCCTCCGGCCGCTCCGGGAACAAGCTCGTCCCGGCGCTCTGGAACGCGGTCTCGATGTCCTCCGGCATCTGGCCGGCGAGGAGCTCCGCCGCGAAGCTCGCCCGCTTCGCCATGGCGGCGATCACCTTCGCCCAGGTGGCGTCGTCGAGCCGCGCGATCGTGAGGATCACCTTGTACGGCCTCGGCTGCGAGCCGGTCACGCGCGCGGTCACGAGGCCGGGCTTCACCGTGAGATCGTGCGTCCTCCCGGTGCGCGCGTACGTGCGCCCGCGCGCGAGGCGGCCCGCGTCGTCGGGCGCCATCCGCTCCAGCGCCTCCACCCAGCGCTTGCCCCACCAGGTCGCGCCGGCCCGCTTCATCCGGATCCCTCGCGCCGGCGGCGGCGGCTTCGGCCCGGCCTCCCGGGGGAACGGCGCCCATCGCGCCGGCGGGCTCATGTGGGCGCTCCTCCCCGCGCTCGGTCCACCTGGCGCCTCGCGCCCGTCCGCCGGCTCTCCACGCGGCGCACCTGCCGCGCGCGCGGCGCGTCGCCCCGGCCGCCTTCTTGCGCGCCGCGCTCGCCCTCTTGCGCGCCGCGCCCGTCCAGCGCGGCGCCGCGCTCCTCCCGAGGTCCCGGCTCGGGCTCCTCGCGATCGTCGAGCTCGCCCGCGCCGGTCACGGCGTCCCTCGACAGCGCGAACAGCTCGCGCAGCGCCGCGTCGTCGAGCTCGGTGAACCACGCCTCGCCCTGTCCCACCACCTGCGCCGCCAGATCGCGCTTCTGCTCCAGCATCCGGTCGACCTTCTCCTCCACCGTGCCCGCGCAGACGAGCTTGTGGACCTGCACCGCGCGCCGCTGCCCGATCCGGTGCGCGCGGTCCGTCGCCTGGTCCTCGACCGCGGGGTTCCACCAGCGATCGAAGTGGAACACGTGGCTCGCCGCCGTCAGGTTGAGCCCCGCGCCGCCGGCCTTCAGCGAGAGGACGAACACGCGCGGCCCCCGCGGATCGTCCTGGAACCGCCGCACCATCGCGTCGCGCGCGAGCCTCGGCGTGCCGCCGTGCAGGAAGAGGACCTCCGTGTCGAGCGAAGGCGCGAGGTGCCGGACCAGCCGGTCGCCCATCTCGCGGAACTGCGTGAACACGAGCGCGCGATCGCCGACCGCGAGCGCCTCCTCGAGCATCTCGGTGAGCCGCGCGAGCTTGCCGGACCGGCCCGCGAGCGGCCCCGCCTCCCCGAGGCACTGCGCCGGGTGGTTGCAGATCTGCTTGAGCACCGTCAGCAGCGAGAGCACGAGCCCGCGCCGCTCGCTGCCCTCGGCCTCCTCGATGCGGCGCATCGCCTCGTCGAGCGCCGCCTGGTAGAGCGTCACCTGCTCGCGCGTGAGCGTGCAGAAGACCCTGGCCTCGTCCTTCGGCGGAAGGTCCTGAAGCACGGCGGGATCGTTCTTGATGCGTCGCAGCAAGAACGGCCCGGCGACGCGCCGGAGCCGCTCCGCGGCCTTCCGGTCGCCGTAGCGCTCGATGGGCACCGCGTAGGCGCGCCGGAACGCCTCGAGCGGGCCGAGCAGGCCGGGGTTCGCGAACTCGAGGATCGACCAGAGCTCGGCGAGGCGGTTCTCGACGGGCGTTCCGGTCAGGGCGACGCGGTGCGGGGCGCGGAGCGCGCGCGCGGCGCGGGCGGTGCGCGACGAGGCGTTCTTGATGTTCTGCGCCTCGTCCAGCACGACCGCGGCCCAGTCCACGCCGGCGAGCGCCGCGGCGTCGCGGCGGAGCAGGCCGTACGTGGTCAGGACGAGCCCGCCGCCCGCGCGGCGCGCGACGCCGTCGCCTTCCTCGGCGGGCCGCTCGCTCGCGGCGGACGCCCGTGACGCGAGCTCCTCGGCCGAGCGGGCGCGCCCCTCGCCGTAGTGCCGCACGAGGGGCAGGGCAGGGGCGAAGCGCGCCGCTTCCCGCTCCCAGTTGCCGACGACCGACGTCGGGGCGACGAGCAGCGTCGGGCGCGCGTCCCCGGGCGCCGCCGCCTGCCGGCCGACGAGGAACGCGAGCAGCTGGACGGTCTTGCCGAGGCCCATGTCGTCGGCCAGGCAGGCGCCCAGGCCGAGGCTCGCCATCGTCTGCAGCCAGGCGACGCCGCGCGCCTGGTACGGGCGCAGCGTCCCCACGAACCCCGCGGGCGGCGCGGCGGCGCGCTCGGCGCCGGAGCGGAGCCGCTCCATCGCGCGCGCGAGCGCGCCCTCGGCGACCACGGGGACGGCCAGGCCGTCGACGCGGGTCTCGCCCGCGAGCGCGCCCTCCAGCGCCTCGCGCGCCGAGATGCGGCCGCCGCCGGCCTCGAGGCGCCGGGCTATCTCGGCGAGCTCCTCGGGGACCACGACCACCCACGCCCCGCGGTGCCGGACGAGCGGCGATTTCTGCCGCGCGAGGGCGGCGAGCTCGCGCGCCGAGAGCGCCTCGTCGCCGAGCGCCGCCTCCCACGCGAAATCGAGCGCCTCGTCGAGGCCGAGCCCGGCGCTGCCCGCGACGACGCCCGCGGTGGGGCGCGCCGCGCCGACGCGCATGCGGAGGCGCAGGCGGCGCTGCCCCGAGGCAAGGAGCTCGCCCGGCACGACCACGCCGAACCCGGCCTCGCCCAGCGCCGGCGCGGCCTGCGCGAGGAAGTCCCACGCCTCCGCGGGAGCGATGTCCACGTGCTCCGGCCGCGCCTCGCCGAGGGCCCGGGCGATCGGCGCGAAGAGCCGCGCGGCTGCGCCGAGCGCGCCGAGCAGGACCTCCTCGGCCCCGGAGAACGCGCGCCCGAGCGCCTTCAGCGTGCGTCCCTGGGTCTTCCACACGTCGGCGGCGGGCACGAGCAGGCTGGGATCGTCGGTCGCCTGCAGCAGGAAGCGGAGCACGAAGCCGCGGTCGCCCTGGGGCAGCTCCAGCCGGAAGCAGGCGCGCAGCGCGTCGCACGCGCCGAGCGCGGGACGGACCCACGCGTCGAGATCGGTCACGAGCGCGCGCTCGGCGAGCCCTTCCGCGGCGAAGGCACGCCGCGGGCCCGTCAGGGCGAGCACCAGCCGGCGCTCCCACGGGGCGTGCGGCGGGCGCGCCGGGCGATCCGTGGCGCCTCCGCGCGCGAGCGCGTCGGCCGCGGCGTCCAGGAAGGCGCGCAGCAGGGCCTCCGCGGACCAGACCTCCACGGCGGCGGGCGCCCGGGAGCGCCCGCGGCCCTCGTGAGCGGGGGCGGCCTGCGCGCCCGCCGGCACCGCGTGCGCGGCGGGCGGCATGGCCCGGGCGAGCGCCGCGACGCGCGCGGCGTCCTCCGGGGCGGCGAGCGACGCCGCCCAGCGGGCCTCTGTGGCCCCCCCTGCGGCGCCGGCCGGCACCACGCGGGGCACGACCCGCTCGCGCACCACGAGATCGAGCGCGAGCTTGCTCGCCAGGCTCCACGCGGCGACGGACGGCGGAGCTCGCCCGAGGTCGTCCTGGGCCATGCTCGCGAGCGCGGACAGGCCGTCGAGGAGCGGCGCGGCCTGCCCAGCCCTCCTCACGGCGCGGCCCGCCCTGGAGACCACGACCGCCTCCGCCGAGGTCGTCGCGCCGAGCGACCGGGCCGCGAGCTGATCCACGGCCGTGTCGTCCCAGAGGAAGAAGCGGAGATCGCCTGGCAGAAAGACGAGCGGCATCGACGCGCAGATCCATTGCACAGCCGGCGACGGCGAAAAGGGGGCTTCCCGCGTCGTGAGCCAAAAAAGCGATGGGCCGGACGGGAGCGCTCCCGCTGAACCGCGGGTTTAGCCCATTGCGTGTGATGGCTGCGAATTGCCAGAATTTGTTTGAAACCTCTGATCGAAAGGGTTGGAGAACATCTCGTGGAAAAAGATTGTGGCTCGGGGGAATGGGCCTCGTAGCGTGCTGCGCTGGGAGCATGACGAGCTCGAGCGGCCGGTGGACGCCGAGCGCGCGCAGGGGCGCCTGGGCCGCCCGGGCGCCGCGCGAGAGGCAGGCCGCCACGCGGTCCGCCCCGGCGGCCCGCTCGCCGTGCCCGGGAGGCCCGCGGTACCCGGGTCGTGGTCGTGGACGCGCGCGAAGGCACACCGCCGGGCCGCGCGGAGTGCTTCGTCAACAGAATTCAAGATGCTGGAAGCGTGCTTGCGCCCCCTGGTCCCGACGGTGCTCCAGGAGCTGAACGTCGCGTGACCGGGAGGCATCAGACGGCGGCGAAGGAGAAATTGAATGCAAACGAGCTCGTACCTGGGCGTTGCCCTGGCCTGCGCGGCGCTGGTGTTGCCAGCGGGAGAGGTCTGGGCCGACGGAACGCCGTCCTGGGAGCAGTTGCCTGCGATGATCACCCCGCGCAGCGGGCATACGGCCACGTTGCTCCAGGATGGCCGGGTGCTCGTGGCGGGGGGCTACGGCAGCGACAGGATAACGCCCCTCCGGGAGGTCGAGATCTACGGCCCGGCGAGCAAGACGTGGGCGCCTGCCGCGCCGCTCCGCAGCCCGCTCCGCGAGGTCGCCGCGACGGCCATCCTGCCGAGCGGGCTGGCCCTCTCGACGGACGGCGAGCATGTCGAGGTCTATTCGCCGGATCTCGATCAGTGGCAAGCGGCGGCGCCCCTGACGCCGGCCCTCACGGCTCCCCGCGCCGTGGCCCTCCCGAGCGGCAAGCTGATGATGCTCGGCCAGGCGTCGGGCTCCCTCGCCGGCAGCATCTATGATGACGCCGCGGGCGCATGGACGCCCATCCGATCGCTGAGCGGCGCGATCGCCAGGAGCGCGACGGTGCTCCGCGACAGCCGCGTGCTCGTGACGGGCAACGGCCGCGCCAACATCTACGATCCGGAGACCGATTCCTGGACACCGACCGCCAGGGTCGTCCTTGGGTCCACTTCGTACGCCACGACGCGGCTCGCCAGCGGCGACGTCCTCTTCGTGGGCGGATATCCGTTCATGAGCACGCATCCCTCGCAGCTTTACCTCCCCGAGGAGAACCTCTGGGTGGCGATCTCGGGGCATGACCCCTTCTACGACCCGTATCCCGACTGCTTCCCGGAGTGGGACTACGACATGGGCCTGGGCGTCTCGCGGCTCCTCAGCGGAAGGGTCCTCCTGACAGGAGGCATGGTGACGTACATCTGCGGGTACCCCGACGAAAATGGCCAGATCTTGAACGAGTGGCGCTACAGCGAGTTCGGCGGCGCGCTGGAGCTGTATGATCCGGCCTGGGCTGTCTGGCGGCCCCTCGACGTCGAGCCGCCGGAGACGATGGCGCGCGCGTACCACACATCGACGCGCCTCGACGACGGCAGCGTGCTGATCGCCGGCGGGCTCGTCGCGTCCGGCTCGCCCCGCGGTGCGCCGGCGCCGACGGCCTCTGCCTTGCTCTTCCACGAGCGCGCCCCGCTCGGCGCGGCCTGCGAGGCCGGCGGCGACTGCGCGAGCGGCTTCTGCGCGGATTCGGTCTGCTGCGATGCGGCCTGTGCCGGTCCGTGCGACGTGTGCGCGGCCTCGGCGGGGGCCACGAAGGACGGCGCCTGCACGCCGATCTCGGGCACGCCCTGCGACGACACGGGCGCGTGCCTCAAGGGGGGCGTCTGCGAGGCGGGGACCTGCGCCGGTGGCACCCCTGCGCCCGACGGAACCCCGTGCGTCGACGCCGAGATGTGCTCCGCGACGAGCACATGCGAGGGGGGCGCTTGCGTCGGAGCGAGCCCGGCGAGCTGCCAGGCGCCGGACGGCTGTCACGAGGCTCCCGCCTGCGATCCTGCGCTCGGGTGCTCGGGGCCCGCGCCGGAGAAGCCGGACGGCGCGCTCTGCGATGTCGCCGGGACGCCGGATGCCTGGCAGGCCGCGGCGCGGATGCCGAGCGAGATGAAGCGGGCGCTCAGGGCCACGTTGCTGGAGGACGGCACGGTGCTGGTCATCGGGGTGGAGAACAGCTCCGCCGCGCCCTTGAGGGCGATGCGCTACGACCCGAGCATGGACCGATGGCAGCTCGTCGGGGGGATTCCACAGGTGCGGTCGAGCGTCACCCTCCACGTCACACGGCTGCACGACGGCACGGTCCTCGTGACCAGCCACGATCGCGTGGACCGGTTCAACCCGGCCACAGGCGAATGGGAGGGCGCCGCGCCCATGCTCCGGACTCACGGGCTCGGCACCGCGACGCTGCTCCAGGACGGGAGGGTGCTCGTCACGGGCGGCAGCGACGCGTCCGCGGAGGTGTATGACCCCGCCGCGGACGCCTGGACCTGGGTCGCTCCCACGAATACGCAGCGATACCATCACTCAGCGACGCTGCTCCAGGACGGCAGAGTGCTCGTGGCGGGCGGCGACGAAGTGGCGGGCGCGGAGGTGTATGACCCGTCGGCCGGCGTCTGGACGCCTGTGGCTTCGATGAGCCAGGCACGCGGGAGTCATAAGGCCACGCTGCTCCCCGACGGCAGGGTGCTCGTGGTGGGGGGCAACTCCGAGGGCATCGCCCTCGCGACGGCCGAGCTCTACGATCCGGCGAGCGACATCTGGACGCCAGCGGCGGAGATGGTCGCCCGGCGGTATGCAACCAAGACCGTGCTCCTTGCCGACGGGAGGGTGCTCCTGGCGGGCAACCTGGGTGTTCAGTATTCGCTCGATTATACTGTCGAGCTTTACGATCCGGCGACGGACATCTGGTCGCTGGGGCCTGCGATGGACCTCCCGATCACGGAATACGTGCCCGTGCGGCTGGATGACGGACGCGTTCTGATGGTGGGCGGCGAGCTCGGCAGTATCTCCTACCCGTCCCCCCTCGTTCACCTCTATGTTCCTGGGCAGCGCCCCAGCAGAGGGGTGTGCCAGGCTGGCGTGTGCTTGCAGAGCGCAGGTGGAGAGGGCGGCGCTGGAGGCGGCGGCGGTGACGCGAGCGGCAGCGGTGGCGGAGAGGGCGGCGCTGGCGGCAGCGGCGGTGACGCGGGTGGCACCGGCGGCAGCGGGGGCGCGCTGAACGGCGCCGGAGGCAGCGGCGGTGACGCGGCTGGCACCGGCGGCAGCGGGGGCGATGCCAGCGGAAGTGGCGCGAATGGCAGCGGAGGTGGCGCGAGTGGCGCCGGCGGCAACGGCGATGCTGCCAGTGGCGGTGGCGTCAGCGGCAACGGCGGCAGCGGCGACGCTACCAGCGGTGCTGGCGGCAGTGGAGGCGATGCCAGCGGAAGTGGCGCGAGTGGCGGCGGAGGTGGCGTGAGCGGCACCGGCGGCGCTGCCACCGGTGCTGGCGGCAGCGGGGGCGATGCCAGCGGTGCTGGCGGTAGCGACGGCACCACGAGCACGAGCGCCGGCGCCAACAGCGGGACGGGCGAGGGGGGTAGCGCCGGTGACACCGGCGCGCAGAGCGGCGCTGGCGGCGGCTCGCCCAGCAGCGGCAGCGGTGGTTGGCATTGCCAGATGGGGCCCGGAATCCAGGGGACACCCACATGGCTCGTCCTCGCCGGAGGGCTCGCTGCCCTGCGCGTGCGCCGGCGCTCCCCGAGGATCCGCGGCGCTGCGTGAACCGCTCGCGCAGCCCGACGTGACCGTTCGGTCGACCAACGCGCCCGGCCGAGCGAATTCCAAATACGTTCACGGACCCGCGGAGATTAGGGGGGATGGAGCCGCGGCAAACTCGGGCATCCGAGGGGCAGCCGGGCGTTTGTCTTCATTGAGGCGGGAAAAATACGACCATGTCAAAGCACATGAACCGAAGAATTTTCCTCCGGGGGCTGGGCGGAGCTTGCGTCGCGGCGCCGTTCCTCGGCTCGATCCTCGACCGATCCGTGATGGCGCAGCCGGCCACGCCGCCGAAGCGGCTGATCGTGATGTTCACGCCCTATGGCTGCATCACGACAAGGTGGTTCCCGAAGAAGTCGCACGGCCCGCTCACCGCCGCGGACCTCCAGTCGACGACGCTCAAGCACCTGGCGCCTCACGCCGACAAGCTCCTCATGCCCCGCGGCATCCGCGCGATGAACGAGTGGACGGCGACGCTGGCGCGGGGGCAAGGGAACGATCCCCACACGCAGGTGTTCGGGTCGTACTTCACCTGCCAGCCGGTGACTCCCAACAGCGACGACCCGTTCAGCTTCGACTCCGCGACGAAGTTCAACGCCAAGCCGACCGGTCCCTCGCTGGACCACGTCATCGCACGACAGCTCAGCCCGCAAGGCACTCCGTTGCTCTTGAACATGGCGGGTCAGAATGAAAGCCCTCAGTCGGCGATCTCCTACTCCGCCGCCGAGACCCTCTTCAGGGGCCTCAACGCGTCGCAGGTCTTCAGCAGCCTCACGGGCATCTTCGAGCCGGGGAAGCCGACGTCTCCGGACACCTACGCGGCGATGCGCGGCAAGAGCGTCCTCGACATCGTGAAGGATGATCTGCAGAGGCTCGAGCGGTTCGACATGAGCCGCGCCGACAAGCAGAAGCTCGCATCCTGGAAGGAGCTCATCCACGCGACAGGGAATGGGATGGCTTCTGCGCAGTGCAACACGGCCCTCGCCACGGCGCTCGGCGCGACGCAAGAAAACATCAACCTGTGGGGCACGTCCCCGACCGGCGACGACAGGCTGACGCGGCGAATCTCGGACACTCTGGACGGCGCGGACCTCTGTTCGAACCTCGCCGTGCTCGCGGCGGCGTGCAACGCGAACCCCGTCATCTTCCTGAAATACCCCGGGAACTACATCTTCAAGGGGCTCGGCGTGAACCACGAGAGCGCCAGCCTCTCGCGCCGCCTGGACAGCGCGAACATGACGGGCACCTGCGTTCCGGGGGCGATCGACATGCTCCTCACGATCGACGACTACTATGCAAGGAAGTTCGCCCACCTGGTCGAGCAGCTGAGCCGCCTCGAGGAGGGCGACGGGACGCTCCTCGACAGCTGCGCGGCCGTCTGGTTCCAGGACGTGTCGGACGGCTGCGCCCGCAACCTCAACAACCTGCCGATCATCCAGGCCGGCAGCGCCGGCGGCTATTTCAAGACCGGCTGGGCCGTGAACGTCGAAGATGGCTCGCCCGATCTCACGACCGGCAACAGCGAGTTCACCTGTACCGAAGGCACCTCGAACCAGGTCGACGCGATCTCCCAGGAGACGGGGACCGATCCGTCGCTCGCCAACGCGCCGATCAACAAGTACTTCTGCAGCTTGATGAACGCCCTCGGGGTCAAGGCAGGCGCGGATGGTTTCCCGGCGCCGGGCGGTTCGGGGCCGGTGACCCACTTCGGCAGGTACGACAGGACCGAGGACTTCATCGGCGGCGGGGTCAATCCCCCCACCATCCACGATCCAGGCGAGTTCACCGCGCTCAAGGCGAACTCCTGAGCGATCTCGCTCCCGGGCCGCCGGCCGCGGGCGGCGCGGCTGCTCGAGATGTCCCCGTCGGCGAGGGGGGTGTTATGCTCGCGCGCGTCGAGAATGCGCGGCGCGGCGCCGTGCCGGGAGGTCGCTGGATGTCATCTGTCAGGGGGTTCACCCTCGAGCTGTCTCGGATCGAGTACGTCGGGCAAGGCCTTGTCAGGCCGGAGTGCGTGATCGTCGAGCCAGGCGGCACGCTCTGGACCTCGGACGCTCGCGGCATCGCGACGCGCATCGAGCCGGATGGCAGGCAGGCGACCCTCGGCCCGGAGGTGCCCGAGCCGAACGGCATGGCGATGGATCGGCAGGGCAACCTCATCGTCGCCAGCATGTCCGGCGGCAAGATCCACAAGCTCCACCGCGACGGCCGGTCCGAGGTCCTCCTCGACTCCGTCGACGGCAAGCCGCTCGGCGCCGTGAACTTCTGCTTCATCGACTCGCGGGATCGCCTCTGGATCTCCGTCACGACACGGCAACTCCCGTGGTGGCCCGCGGTCGCGGGCGGCATCCGCGACGGGTACATCGTGCTCGTCGACGAGAAGGGCGCCCGCATCGTGGCCGACGGCCTCAGCTTGACGAACGAGGTGCGCCTCGACGCCGCCGAGCGGTTCCTGTACGCCGTCGAGACCGTCCCCGGCCGCCTCCTCCGGTTCCCGGTGCGCGACGACGGCAGCCTCGGCGATCCCGAGCAGTTCGGGCCCGATAGCCTCGGCATCGGCGGGTACATGGATGGCTTCGCCTTCGACGCCGAGGGCAACATCTGGGTGGTGGCCGTCTGTCGCAACGGCCTCGGGGTGATCTTCCCCGACGGCAGCTACCAGACCGTCTTCGAGGATCCGCGCCCCGCCGTCCTCGAGACGATGACCCTGAAGCAGAGGAACGGCGCCATCGAGCCGGCCGATCTCGGCGCCTGCGCGGGAAACACCCTGCAGCTGCCCACGAGCATCGCGTTCGGCGGCCCCGATCTCCGCACGTGTTACATGGGGTCGCTGGCGATGCCCCACCTCCTCACGTTCCGCGCGCCCGTCGCGGGGCTCCCGCTCTCGCACATGCGCTGATCGGCTTCACGCCAACAACCATCCATGCCTCGCGTTCACCTCGTCACCACCGGCGGCACCATCGCGAGCCGCGTCGACCCGAAGACGGGCGCCGCCGTGCCCGCCGTCCGCGCGGAGGAGCTCGTCGCCGACGTGCCCGCGCTCGGCCGCGTCGCCGAGATCGCGGTCACCGAGTTCTGCCTCGAGAGCAGCTGGAACCTCGGCCCGGACAGGGTCGCGGCGCTCGCGCGCGCCGTGCGCGATCTCCAGGCCGATCCCGAGGTGACCGGCATTATCGTCACCCACGGCACGGACACCCTCGAGGAGACGGCGTTCGCGCTGGATATGCTGCTCGACGGGGACACCCCGGTGGTGCTCACCGGCGCGATGCGGGACGCGAGCACCGCGGGGACCGACGGCCCGCGCAACCTCGTCTCGGCCGCGCGGATCGCCGTCGAGCCGTCAGCGCGGGGGCTCGGCGTGCTCGTCGCGCTGAACGACGAGCTCCACGCGGCCCGGTGCGTGATGAAGACCCATACGACCGCGCTCGGCACGTTCGCCTCGCCGGGCGTGGGGCCGGTCGGCTGGGTCGATGGCGAGGGAGTCCGCGTCCACGCGCGCCCCGCGAGGACGCCGACGCTGCCGCTCGCGCAGCCCGAGCCGCGGGTCTACCTCGTCAAGATGGCGTCCGGGATGGACGATCTCCTGCTGCGCGCGATCCTCGAGGCCGGCGCGCGCGGGGTGGTGATCGAGGGCTCGGGCGCGGGGAACGTCTGCGGGAGCTGGGAGGGGGCGATCGGCGCGCTGGTGCAGGCGGGCACGCCGGTGGTGCTGAGCTCGCGCTGCCCCGGCGGGCGGGTCACGCCGACGTACGGCGCGCCCGGCGGCGGGCGGCGGCTCCGGGATCTCGGGGTGATCGCCGCGGGCGCGCTCTCGGGGCCCAAGGCGAGGCTCGCGCTGATGTTCGCGCTCGGGGCGGGGCTCGACGGGGCGGCGCTACGCGCGTATTTCGACCGGCTTGCCGGGTAGAACGTCGCCCCTCGCGCCCGGCTGCGGGCCGCGCCGCAACACGCTCTTCGCAACACGCGTGCCCCGGCGCCGGCGCCGGGGGGTTTTGCGCCCTTGACCGTGGATCTCGGCGCCCCTCCGGCGCGCTCGCCGCGCGCGCTGCTCGGATCCGAGCAGCGGTTCAGCGCGGCTGCTTCCTCAGCAACACCCGGACGAAGCGCAAGCTAGCAGCTGCTCGCCGGGCCACCGCCGGGGCAGATGGTCGGGAGGCTGACGCCGGTGGTGGTCCCGTTGATCCAGTCCTTGTAGGTCGAGTGCTGCACCTCGTAGCCGATCCAGCCGGTCCCCTTGGCGAAGTAGTACACCTCGTCTTTCCCGGCGCCGTCGATGATGACCTTCTTGATCACGTCCGCGTAGACTTGACCGTTCGGAGCGGTGACGGAGGACAGGTGCTCGACCGTGTACCGCTGCCACGTCGAGCCCTCGTGCCACGAGTCGCAGGCGCCGCAGGTGGTCTCGCTCTGCGCGTCGACGTAGATGTCGAACGTGTAGGTCTGGACGCCGCGTGACTTGTCGAAATAGCGCGGCAGCACCTTCGCTCCTCCCCAGTCGGTGGTGTCCTTCGGGGCCTGGTAGGCGTAGCCGCCCGCGACAGGGTCTCCGCGCCACTGGTGCCTGCAGTCGGTCGGGCTGTTCAGCGCGCCGCACTGCTCATCGCAGTACGTCTGGATGCCGGTGTCGAAGTACGCCCACGAGGTGTCCTTCCACAGCCGGATCCACTGGTCGTCAGCCGTGTACGACTCGTAATCGGCGCCGTTCCTGCCCTTCACGTACACGAACTGCCTGCGGCCCGAGGGGTCCTTGCCCTGCGGGACGTACCATCGAGCTCCGGTCACCTGCGTTGTGTACTGGGGGCCGCTCGCGCTGCATCCCGGCGTCATGTAGTCGAAGAGGTCGACGACGCTGGAGGTCCGGCAGGACGTCGAGGTCGTCCAGATGGGCCTGCCGGCGGTGTTGTAGATGACGAGGTTGCAGTCGTCCTGGAGGGCGAAACGCGCGCCTGGGTTTCCCGCGGTCCTGGAGCTCCAGAGCGCGCGGGTGCCGGCGTAGAGGACCAGGTTCCCGTCGGTCTGCATGATGAACCTCGTCGTGTCCGATCGGGGCGCCGTGTGCGTGGCCCAGGACGCGCCGGTCTCGTCGTAGGCGACGACGTTGCCGTCCGTCTGATGCACGAGCTTCACCCGGCCATTGCACGACCGGATCGACTGGCTTCGATCGAGAGACTCCCCCGGGGCGAGCCCGCCGCACGCGAGGGCGCCCTCGGCCGTCCCGGTGAGCTCGTCTGGCGCGGCGAGCTCGTCCGACTCCGACGAATGGCCGGCGCCACAGGCAGAGAGAGCTGCCGGAATCGCCACGAGGACCAACGGATAAAAGAATCGTTTCATTGCAAGTGTCTCCTTCTCGGAATGCAGCGCAGAGAGGACCGCGCTCGGTGCGCAGAGCTCACCCAACGAGCCGCCACGTGCGGCCAGGGAAGGCGCCGAGCGTCTCGCCGGGGCAGCTCCGCCCCGGAGCGGGGAAGGGCCGTCTCCCTTCAAGCCCCGCCGCGCGGTCCGCGTCCCGTCACGTGCCATGAGCACCCCGCATGCCAGACATCCGCGGCGCCCCTCGGGCCGCGCGAGCGGCGCCTCGACCTCGGGTACGCAACGGCTGCGTAGAAGGGGCGAGTGGAGAACGCAGGGCTTGCTCAGGTAAGCAAGTCTTGCTGGCGCCCCGACCGCCACCGGAAGGCCGGGCCGCTCTGGCCTCTTTCAGGCTGTGATGGGACAGCCGAGATCTGTGACGGGATTTCGCTCGACCTGCGCCGCGGGCGGGTCATGGCAGCGGAGCGCCGGCGAGCGCGTCACGCCGGGCCGAACAGCGCGAGGCACTGCGCGTCGAGGACGCCGCCGACGAGATCGAGCGGCGCGCCGGAGCGCTCGTTCATCCACTTCGCCGGGACGGCCAGCTCGCGCTGCGCGCCGCCAGTCGCCTCCGTGACCTCCCGCATCGTGCAGCCATAGACGATGCGGCTGATCCGGGCGAGCCAGGCCGCGGTGAAGCACATCGGGCAGGGCTCCACGGTCGTGTACAGCGTGTATCCCTGCAAGTCCGGCCCAGCGGCCGCGCAGGCGCGGCGCACGGCGCCGACCTCGGCGTGGTACGTGAAGTCGCGCTGGCCGTTCACCTCGTCGGTCGCCTCGGCGACGACGGCGCCATCGGGGGCGGCGACCAGGGCGCCGAACGGCGGCTCGCCCGCGCGCTGCGCGCCGCGCGCGAGCTCCAGAGCGCGCCCCATGAGCGCCTCGTCGCGGCTCATCGGACGAGCCTCGGGTCGAGCAGCGACTCCGGCGCGGGCGCCTTCTTGACGAGCTTGGACTCGACAGCGAAGTCGACGACCGCCTTCATCGAGGCGTACACGGGGCCGGCCTTCTCCGCCGTGCCGAAGAGCTGCTTGTTGTCGGCCAGGTCGTAGATCTTGTCGCCGCTCAACATGCCCTTCACGTCCTCCGGCGGAGCGTTCAAGTACTTGCCGACGATGGGTATCGCCTTGTCGGGCTCGCCGCGCAGGACGCGCACCCCTTGATCGATGGCGCCGATGAATTTCGAGCAGGCGTCACCGGACTCGGCGAGCCGCGATCGGCGCACCGCCACCGCGTCCATGATGGTGTCGGGGACGCTGGCGCTCGAGAAGATCACGCGACCGCCGCCCTTGGTCGCCTTGGTGATCCACGGCTCCCAGGTGACCGCGGCGTCGACCTTCCCCGCCACGAACGCGGCCCCGGCGTCGTCTGCGCTCATGCTCGTGACCTTCACGTCGTCCGCGGAGAGCCCGGACTTCTTCAGGCCGGCGAGGAACAGCATGTGATTGACCTCGCCGAGGGTGAGCGCGACCGTCTTGCCCTTGAGATCGGCCATGGACGCGACCCCCTCCTTCGCCACCACCGCGTCCGCCCCGTTCGAGCTGTCGATGAGCGCGATGGCCACGACGTCCGTGTCGCCGTTGCCGCTCAGCACGGCCAGGTTCTGCAGGGTCGTCAGGCCGATATCGAGCTTGCCCGCGGCCAGCGCCGGCAGCGTGTCCCCGGGGTTCGAGAACGGCTTGAGCTCGACGTCGAGGCCAGCCTGCTTGAACAGCCCGAGCTCGTTCGCGATGAACACGCCCGCATAGCCGATCCACAGGTCGTGTCCCACGGTCAGCTTCACCGGCGCGTTCGCCGCGGCCCCGGGCTTCTCGCCCGGCGCGGCGGCGGCGGGCATCTCGCGCGCTGGCTCGTCCTTCTTCGAGCAGCCTGGCGACAGGAGGAGGCAGGCGAGCGCTGCCCCGAGCTCTAGCACGACGGTCCTTCGGTTCATGGATCCTCTCCCCTCGGCGTATTCGTGAGCCCGAGGAGCAAGCGGCGGCGCTGCTCCTCGGGGCGGGCCTTCCCCCGCAGGAGCGAGAGAATATCCCGTTTGAGGCGCAGCAACGCCTCGTCGAGCTTGAGATCGGGCGAGCGATCCGCCCGGGGTACGGGCACGTCGATGGTGGCCACGACGCGGCCGGGGCGCTCGGAGAAGACCACCACGCGATCGGACAGGATCAGGGCCTCTTCCACGTCGTGCGTGACGAAGAGCGTCGTGATCCGGTGATGTCGGATCACATGGAGCAGGAGCCCCTGCATCTCCTCACGTGTCTGGGCGTCGAGGGCGCCGAACGGCTCATCCATCAGCAGCACCTCCGGCTGCGCGGCGAGCGCCCGCGCCAGCGCGGCGCGCTGCTGCATGCCGCCGCTCAGCTCCGCGGGCGCGCTGTCGCGGAAGTCCCACAGATCGACGAGGCGCAGCAGGCGCTCGACGCGGTCCGCCTCTCGCTCGGAGCCGGCCTGCCGCGCCCGGCCGCGGTGGCGGGCCAGCGTCAGCGGGAAGCGGACGTTCTCCCGCACGCTGAGCCACGGGAAGAGCGTCTGTTGCTGGAACACGACGCCGAGCTCGGCGCCGGGGCCGAGGACGCGTTCGCCGCCGAGCGTGACGGTCCCGGTGGTCGCCGGCTCGAGCCCCGCGACGATGTGCAGCAGCGTCGATTTCCCGCACCCGGAGGGGCCCACGAGGCTCACGAACTCGCCCTCGCCGACGTCGAGGTCGAGCGGGCAGAGGGCGCTCGTCTCGCCGCCGCGGCCGCCGTACGCCTTGCTGACGCCGCGCACGGAGAGCGTCACGCGTCGCGCCCCCTGGCCCAGCGGAAGAGCCGGCGGTGCGCTGCGCCGAACGCCCAGTCGAGCCCCAGGCCGATCGCGCCCAGCACCGCCAGGTACGCGTAGATGCTGGGCGTCTGGATGAAGCGATAGAACCTGAGGACGCGGAAGCCGAGGCCCTCGGTGGCGGCCACGAGCTCCGCGACGACGACGTAGCTCCACGCCCACCCGTTGCACATGCGCAGCGCGCTCCAGATGCCGGGGAGGGCGGCCGGGGCCAGCACGCGCCAGACGATCTCCCGCCGGGTGGCCCCGAGGCTCTGGCTGACCTGGAGCAGCGGCGCCGGGACCCGCCGTACCTCGTCCGCGGTCATGAGCAGCAGCTGGAAGAAGGTCCCCAGGAAGACGAGGAGGACCTTCGCGCCCTCGCCGATGCCCGCCACGATCATGACGAGCGGGATCAGCGCCGGCACGGGGACATAGCGGAGGAACTCGGTCGGCGGCTCGATCAGCGCGGCGATCGATCGGAACGCGCCGGCGAGCACGCCGAGCGGGACCGCGAGGAGCGCGGCGGCCACGAACCCGGCCGTGACCCGCAGGAAGCTGTAGCGGACGTCGAGCCAGAGCTCCGCCGAGCCGAGCGCGTCGGCCGTCGCCCGCCCGATGCTCGCGAGCGTGGGCGCGAGGGCGGTGTTCACCCCGTCGCGGCCCGCGAGCCCGGCGTACGCCGCGAGGGTGGCGAGGAAGCTCGCCGCGCCGAGCGCGAGACGGACCCGGGCGGAGACGGGGCGGCCGAGCGCGAGCCAGCGCGGCGGCGGTCGCTCGCACTGTCGCGACGGGGCCCGCGGCGCTCGGTCGCCGGGCATCCGTCAGCCGAAGAGCTGCATCACCGCGGCGCTCTCGGTGACGTAGGCGAACGCGTTGCTCATGCAGAGGATCGCGGCGTCGTGGAGCTCTCGTGTGGTCCCGGCCACGGCGTCGACCGGGAGCAGCACGCGGTAATCCAGGTTCCTCGCGGTGAGCACGGTGCTGAGCACGCAGATGTTGGTGCACACGCCGCAGCAGATGAGGTTCTCCACCCGCTTGCTCCGGAGCAGCAGGTCGAGGTCGGTGCCCAGAAAACAGTCGTAGCGCCGCTTGGTGAAGATCCGATGATCCTGCGGCTCGATCCGCAGCCCATCGACCAGCTCGGCGCCGCGGGATCCCTCGAGGCAGTGCGGCGGCTCGAACTCCAGCTCGATGCCGAAGTCGCACCGATCGGCCCTGTGCATCTCCTGGCTGAAGATGACCGGCAGGCCGTGCCCTCTCGCCCACGCGGCGAGCGCGTTGACGCGCTGTACGATATCGAGCGCTCCGCGCGCCTCGCAGGGCGCGCCCTCCTCGACGAAGTCCCGCTGCATGTCGATGACGAGGAGGGCGGTCGTGGCGGGGCGGACCTGGTCGAGGGGCAACGGGCGGATACGCGGCGTCATCGCTGGTCTGGACGTTCGGCGCGCAGGGGACACCGGGCGCGTCGAGCTCGCTGAGGTGGGGTGAAGTGGTGAACCGACCGTCTCTACATCAGCCGGGAATGCAGCGTTAAAAGGCTGAACGGAATTTAGCCGGTGCCTCGCCGGAGGGTCAAGCGAGACCTGGATGCGTGAGCACTTCGAGAGGGCGTGAGGTCGCCCGCTGCGTGGAACAAGGTGCGAGAAAGGGAGAGGTCTCTCGGCGCCGAGCGGCGCCGCCTGACGTCTACGGCGGCGCCCTCCGCTGCACGCCGGTCATCTCCTTTTCCGCCGCGTCATCGCGTAACGCACGCCGGCCCGGAGATCTCTCAGGAGGACGATCCCCTCCAGCGTCTCCCCGAAGGCCGCGAGCGCCGCGGCGGTGCTGGCCGACATCCCCACGAGGACGCTCTCGGCGCCGAGCAGGCCCACGGCCTGCACCGCGCGCAGGAGGTGGAGCGCGACGGCGCTGTCGATCATCGGGACGCCGGTGAGATCGACGATCACGAACTCCGCGTCGTGGCGCTCCACGCCTTGCAGGAGCGCCTCCATGAGCTGGGTGCCCCGCATCGTGTCGAGATGGCCGATGAGCGGCACGACGATGACCCCGTGGTCGATGGGCAGGACCGGCGTCGAGAGCGCGGCTATCGTCTCGAGGAGGCGCGACTGGATGGCGAGGAGATCGGCCTCGGTGCTCCGCAGCGCCTCTTCCGTCCTCTTTCGTGCGGTCATGTCGACCACGACCCCGACCATCCCCATCACGCGCCCGCTCGCGTCGCGGAACGGGACGTTGTTCTCCAGCGTCCAGCCGTCGCTCCCGTCCTCGAGCTTCCACCGGAGCTCCACGTTGAGCCGCGGGATCCCCTCGGACATGATGGTCTCGTCGTTCTCGCGGTAGCTGCGCGCGACCTCGTCGACGAATATCTCCTCGTCGCGCTTCCCGACGATCCTGTCGCTCGAGAGGCGATAGTGCTCCGCATAGGCCTTGTTGACGGCGAGGTACCGGTGGTCCCGAGCCTTGAAGAACACCATCGCCGGGATCGCGTCGAGCATCGCGGCGTACCCCGAGGCCTCCGCCGCGAAGAAGCTGGCCAGGAGCTCGTGCTCCCGCGCGGCGGGCCGCGCCTCGCGCACGGCCAAGCTCGGCCGCTGCGCCTCGGCCAGAGCCTGCTCCAGGTCCGCGACGCGCCTGCGGAGCGCCGCGACCTGCTCGTGCAGCGACGTCTCGCTCTCTGGGTCTGAAAGACACTGCATTACAGGGTACCACGTGTTGGCCGGGCCACGGTGACCGCATGATTGTCGGGGGCGCAACACTTGTCAAGCGCTCGATGTCCGTTGTCGACTCACGGCGTGTCGCCGGTGGGGCCGGCAGGTCCCGTGGATGTCGACCAAGACGTTCCTCGCCCGTGCGGAGGGCGGGAATCTGCCTCGTACAACGCGGACGATGGTTGTGCGTTGCGCGTGGCCGATAAAGCGGCGTGGACGTGAGATTCGTTGTCTCGCGCATCTCGATTCGAGGCGTTGCGTCTCGGCCGGCAGCGGCGCTAACCGCGGCGCGTGAGCGTTTCGGGCGTACCAATGAGCGCCGCGGGCGCGCGCCGCGCGGCGAGCGGGCGCAGGGTAGGCGCACCAGCCGGCGCGTCGCCGGCCCGTTACCACGAGAGAGCGCACCATGAAAACGCAACCGAAACGCCTCGCCGCGGTCCTCGCCTGCCTCGCCGCCGTCCTCCCGGCCTGCGCCGAGAGCGAGGCCCCGGCCGCGCCGGAGCTCCGCCGCGTCGGCGGCTTCAGCACGCCCGAGTCGGTGCTCCACGACGAGGAGCGCGACGTTTACCTCGTCTCGAACATCGTCGGTTCACCCGTCGAGAAGGACGACCGCGCGTTCATCTCGCGCGTCTCGCCGGACGGCGAGATCCTCGACCTGACCTGGATCGACGGCGCGTCGGAGGGCGTGACGCTGAGCGCCCCGAAGGGCATGGCCATCGCGGGCGGCAGGCTCTATGTGGCCGATATCGACGTGATCCGCGTCTTCGACGCGAGCGACGGCGCGCCCATCGAGGACATCGAGGTCGCCGGCGCCGGCCTGCTCAACGATGTCGCGGCCATGCCCGACGGGTCGATCGTGGTCTCGGACTCCGGCGTGGCCATCGGGGAGGGCGGGTTCACCTCGATCGGCACCGACGCGCTCGTCGCGGTCGATCCGGGCGGGGAGGTCTCCCGGTTGATCGCGGATCCCGCGCTGCCGCACCCGAACGGCGTGGCGTGCGCGGAGGGCGAGATCTGGGTGGCTTACCTCGGCGCGGCGCGGGTCGACGCGCTCGACGTGCTCGACGTGCTCGACGTTTCCGCGCAGCCGCGGCGCGAGATCACCCTGCCCGCTGGCACGCTGGACGGCCTCGTGCGCCTCGACGACGGCCGGCTCCTCGTGTCGAGCTGGGACGCGGGCGCCGTCTTCGAGATCGACCCCGCCGGAGACGCGGCGCCGCGCGTCTCCACGCTCGCGGCGGATCTCCCGAGCCCCGCCGATCTCGGCTGGGACCGCGCGAGAAATCGCCTGCTCGTCCCGCTCTTCAACGACGGCGAGATCGTCCTGCTCGACGTGAAATGAGCCGGTGGAACAGCGCTTTGGGCCCCGGGGCGGCGCGGTTACGCTGCGTCGCCCCGGCCGGCCCCGCGCTGCGTCTGCGCGGCGAGAGAAGCGCCCTTTTCCATCAGGAGCGACGATGAAGACCCAGCTCACCCGACTGCTCGAACCCACCGATCAAGCCCAGGCCTGGGGCGCGCTCAGGCAGGCCATCTCCCGCCTGGAGCGCTCGTCCTCGGCGAGCGGCGCCGGCCTGGCCCGGTGGATCGGCGTCTTCACCCGGACGCGCGAGCGGATAACGATTCAGCGGCTCTCCCGGCCGCTCGTCGTGCTCATCCTCGACGGCGCGAAGCGGATCTTCCTCGACGGCCCGGACGGCAACACGCGCCTCGTCGCCCGGGAGGGGCAGATCCTGCTCGTGCCGCAGGGCATCCCCCTCGAGCTCGTGAACGAGCCCGATCCCGAGCGCGGCGCCTACCGCTCGTTCACGATCGAGCTCCTGAGCGAGGTCGACGAGCGGCTCCAGCGCCGGTATCCCACGCTCTGCGTCCAGCGGGGGCTCGGCGGCTTCGAGGCGGATCGGCCGCACCTCCTGCGCTCCGCGATGCCGTCGATCCAGGCGCTGATCCACCTCGTGAACACGCTCCTCTTGCCCGGCGCGCACGCGCTGCTCATCGAGCACCGGCTGGAGGATCTCATCCTGACCTTGCTCCTGCAGCACCGGGAGCAGCTCGACGAGGCGCGCGCCGCCTCCTCGACGCTGGCGCTCGATCCGACGCTCGCGGTGCGGGCGCTGGTGCGCCGCGATCCGGCGCGCCCGTGGGCGGCCCCGGAGGTCGCGCGCGCGCTCGGGGTGAGCGACGCGACGCTGCGCCGCCGGCTCGGCGCGAAGGGGGTCTCGTTCAGGGCCCTCCTGTGGAAGGAGCGCCTCGATCTCGCCAAGGGGCTCCTGCGCTCGGGGCGCCACGGCGTGCTGGAGGTCGCGACGGCCTGCGGCTACGACTCGGCGTCTCGCTTCGCCGAGCAGTTCCGGCGCTCCGAGGGCGTCAGCCCCTCGGAGTACCGCGCGCGGCACCGGGCGAGCGCGAACGACTGCTCGAGCGACGAGCCCGAGCTCGACGCGAGGTGAGGGATCGGCGCGCCGGGACGCGGAGGTGAGGGGCTCAGCCCGCCTTGTCGATGCGGCCGTCGGGGTAGCGCGCGAAGCGGCCTTCCGCGCGCCCGTGGACCGGGCCGTCGCTCGGCCACGGCCATCCGCCGAAGCCCGTCCGCCGGTAGTCGAGGAAGGCCTGCTGGACCTCCGCCATCGAGGTCATCACGAAGGGGCCTTGCTGCGCGACGGGCTCGCCGATCGGCTTGCCCTGGAGGAGCAGGAGCTCGGCCTCGTCGGGGCCGTTCTCGAGCAGCGCGGCTACGCCGTCGCGGAGCGTGATCCTCTGGGCCGCGGGGACGCGCCGGGGGCCGATACGGAGCTCGGCGCCGCGGAAGAAGTAGAGCGCGCGGTTCGTGCCGGGGGAGGCGGCCGGCAGCGTGAACCGCGCGCCAGGGGCCATCTTGAGCGTCCAGATCGCCACGTCGGACGCGGCGCGCGCCGCCCACGACCTCGGCGGCGGGGCCGGCGCGCGGAGCTCGCCGAGGCGGCCGGCGACGATCGTGATCTCGGTCGTCCTGCCCGCGGCGTCGCGCGCGATCTGCCTGGGGATCGTGTCGCCCCACATCATCACGAAGCGCGGCTCGGCGAGCTTGTCGGCGCGCGGGAGGTTGAGCCAGATCTGGAAGAGCTCGAGCGGGTTGGGCCCGTCCTTCTCGACGAGCGGGAACATCTCCGCGTGGACGATGCCGCCCCCCGCCGTGAGCCACTGGACGTCGCCGCGGCCGTAGCGCGCGGCCGCGCCGAGCGAGTCCGCGTGATCGACGAGCCCGCGCCGCACGACGGTCACCGTCTCGAAGCCGCGGTGCGGGTGCTGCGGGAAGCCGGGGACCACGTCACCGTGGTACATGCGCCAGCCGTCCTTGCCGGCGAAGTCGCGCCCGATGGCGCGGCCCGCGAGCGAGGCGGCCGGCCCCATCCGCTCGTCGCCGGCCGGGTACGCGTCGTCGTGGTGGACGCAGAACAGGAAGGGATCGAGCGTCTCCCAGGGGAACCCGAGCGGCGCGACGTCGCGGACGACGTCCTCCGCGGCGAGCGCGGCCTCGTCGGTGCGACCGGGCGGGGGCGCGGCGGGGTCGCACGCGGCGACGACGGGCGTTGCGGCGAGGGCGCCGAGGGCGGTGCGGCGATCCATGGGGCTCATCGTCTCATCGTAAGATGGACCTCATGGAGGGACAACGGTGCGAGCGCGCAACGTGGTGTTGCGCCGGGAGCAACGCGCGCGACGTGCGAGCCGCCGCGCGGGCTGCGTAGAGCAGGGGAGCGGTGAGGGCGCGCGTCCGGGCGTGAGCGCGCCGCGTCGCGGCGCTTTTTCGTGCGGAGGCGGGGCGGGCGCGCCTGGAGTCGACTAGAGTCGACCCTCGTGTCCAAACGGCGCTCCGAATCGAGCATCATCTTCCTTGTCGCTGCGGTCCAGTTCATCAACATCCTCGACTTCGTGATGGTGATGCCGCTCGGGCCCGACTTCGCGGTCGCGCTGGGCATCCCGATGTCCAGCATCGGCTTCATCGGCGGCAGCTACACGGCCGCGGCCGCGGTCTCGGGCCTCGCGGGCGCGTTCTTCCTCGACCGCTTCGACCGGCGCAGCGCGCTCGCCGTGGCGATGCTCGGCCTCGTCGCCGGCACGGCGGCCGGGGGCTTCGCCACGGGGCTCCCGAGCCTCATGGCGGCGCGCGTGCTCGCCGGGGCGTTCGGCGGGCCCGCGACCTCGGTCGCGTTCTCGATCGTCGCCGACGTCATCCCGCCCGAGCGGCGCGGCAAGGCGATGGGCGTCGTGATGGGCTCGTTCTCGGTCGCCTCGGTGCTCGGCGTCCCCGCCGGGCTGGAGCTCGCCCGCCGCGGCGGCTTTCCGCTGCCGTTCTTCGCGGTCGCGGCGCTCGGGCTGCTCGTCGCGGGGCTCGCGATCTTCCTCCTGCCGCCGATGCGAGATCACCTGACCGGCGCGCCGCCGTCGGGCAGCGCGCTCGGCGAGCTCGGCGCGCTCCTTGCCCGGCCGATCGTGCTGCTCTCGTACGCGACGACGGCGATCCTGACGGTGGCGTCGTTCCTGGTGATCCCCAACATCTCGGCTTACGTGCAGTACAACCTCGGGTATCCGCGCGAGCGGCTGGGGCTGCTCTACTTCGTGGGAGGCCTGGTGAGCTTCGCCGCGATGCGGGCCGTGGGACCGTTGGTGGACCGCTTCGGCGCGTTCCAGACGGGCTCGGTGGGGGCGGCGGTGCTCGCGAGCGTCCTCTACGCGGGGTTCGTCTCGTATACGCCGGGGCTGCCGGTGCTCGCCATCTTCATCGTCTTCATGCTGGGCATGACGTTCCGCAACGTCTCGTACAACACGCTGACGTCGAAGGTGCCGCGCCCCGCCGAGCGGGCGCGCTTCACCTCGATGCAGTCGGCCGTGCAGCACATGGCGTCCGCGATCGCGGCGTTCGCGGCGGCCAGGATGCTCCACGAGCTGCCGGACCACCGTCTTGAAGGCATGCCGGTCGTCGCGGGGCTGTCGATCGCGTTCACGATCGCGCTGCCGCTGCTGTTCCTCGGGATCGAGCGGCGCGTCGCGCTCGCTGCCGCGCATCGCGCCTAGCCGCGTTGTCGAGCGACTCACCATCTACGCTTGAGCCGCGAAAAGCGCTGTGGCGCGTCGCTGACCCGAGAGGCTCGCATGCTTGCATGCGCGCGGGCTTCGACTATAGCCTCGGGCTGATGAGCGGCCCCGAGAGCTCGCCGTTGACGACGCAGACCTTCGATCTGCGGCAGTCCCCGGACAGCCCGGGAATCTACTCCTACCTCCTCGTCATCGGCGCTTCTTCATCGTACAGGCGCGTCCTGCCCGACGACGGCGTGCTCGTCGTGGGGCGCAGCGACGAGGCCGACGTGAGGCTCGACACCGCGGCGGTCTCCCGGCGGCACGCCGAGCTCGTCTTCTCCAGAGGAGAGATCCGGATCACCGATCTCGGCAGCCACAATGGGACGCTCGTCAACGGCGAGCGCATCGAGGGCTCGCGCGCGCTCGGCTCCGGCGATGTCATCACCATGGGGGATACGACGCTGATCCTCCGGCGCGAGTCGCCGCCCCGGGGCAGCGCCCTCATCGAGATGGGCCGGCTGCGCCGGCGCGTGGAGGAGGAGATCGAGCGCGCCGCCGACTCGGCGCGGCCGTTCGGCCTGGCGGTTGTGTCCCTCGGGTCCGTGCAGATGCGCACGATGCTCGCGCATCGGGCGCTCTCGGCGCTCCGGCTCGTGGACATCGTCGCCTGGGACGGCGCCTCTCACCTGGCGATCGGGTTTCCCGAGCTCGGCGGAGAGGCGGCGCGCGCCGCGGTGCTCCAGGTGCTCGAGGCCATCGCGCCGCTGGCCCCCGAGGCGCGCGGCGGACTGGCCTCCTACCCGTTCGACGGCGGCGACACCGAGACGCTCCTCGCGGGCGCGCGGACCGCTGCGTCGATCGCGGCTCCGGGGGCGATCGCCTTCGCCTCGCAGACCGCCGTCCGGCACGTCATCGGCGATCGCACCATCGTTGTGGCCGACTCGGCCATGATCCGGCTGTTCGAGCTGATCCGGCGCCTCGCAGCGAGCGATCTGCCGGTCCTCGTCCTCGGCGAGACGGGGGCGGGCAAGGAGAACGCCGCCGCGGCCGTGCACCACTGGTCTGCGCGGGCGCAGAAGACGCTGATCACGCTCAACTGCGCCGCGCTCCCGGAGGCGCTCGTGGAGAGCGAGCTCTTCGGCTACGAGAAGGGCGCGTTCTCGGAGGCGCGGGCGCCCAAGCCCGGCCTGCTGGAGCGGGCGCACGGCGGCACCGTCTTCCTCGACGAGATCGGCGAGCTACCCCTCGGCGCGCAGGCCAAGCTGCTCCGGGCGCTCGAGGCGAAGCGGATCACCCGCCTCGGCGACGTCCGCGATCGCGAGGTGGACATCCGCATCGTCGCTGCCACGAACCGCGATCTCGAGGCCGAGGTCCACGCCGGCCGCTTCCGTCAAGACCTGCTCTTCCGCCTGAGCGCCGCCGTCGTCGAGCTGCCCCCGCTCCGGCACAGGCGGCGTGAGCTGCCGATCCTGGCCCGTCTGTTCCTCGCCGAGGCGTGCGCTCGGACCGGGCGGCCCGCGCTCGAGCTCTCGGAAGCCGCGCTCGCCGCGCTCTTCGCGCACCCGTTTCCCGGCAACGTGCGCGAGCTCAAGAACGCGATGGAGTACGCGGCCGCCACGGCGGACGGCCCGACGCTCGAGCCCTGGGGGCTGCCCGAGCGCATCGCCGGGCTCGATGTCCCGCCGCGGGCCGCGGTGGACACCTCGGCCCCGCCCGCCGCGGCGCCCGCCCGCTTCAAGCCCATCGCCGAGGAGCTCCGGGAAATCGAGCGCACGCGCATGCGTCAGGCGCTCGACGCCGCGGATGGAGTCCAGAAGCGGGCGGCGGCGCTCCTCGGGATGCCTGTCCGCACCTTCACCTTCAAGCTCAAGCAATTCGGTATCTCGGCGCGCGAGGGGAAGCGGAGCCCGTGAGGCTCGGGCTCAGGACACGAGCCGAGCCCTCTTCGCACCCTGGAGGCATGCCACCCGGGGCTCGGCGCCTCCGGAGCGCGGGGGCGGAGAGCGATGGCAATCCTTGCCGCGTCTTCCCCCGAGGGCTGGCAAGCTTTGCCACGACGGCAAAGTTTGCCTCCCTCGCGCTGGCCCAGGGCGCGAGCGCCGCCGCGGGCTGATCGCTCGATTCCGCGGCTGATCCTCTTCGATCACGCGGCCGATCTCCCGCCGATGCCCCTCGTGCGCAGGGGCGGCACGCCGGATGCGATGACGCTCTGCCGACCCGGCTCGCCGGAGATGACAGCGAAAGGCAAAAATATCATGAAAACGATCCAGAACATCCTCCTCTGCGGTCCCTTCGTCTCCGTCGTCGTGGTGGCCCTGGCGGGTTGTTTGAGCGAGCCCGCAGCGCCGGCGAAGCCCGAGGAGATCCGCTGCGACAAGCTGGCCGAGTGCGGGAAGCTGAGCGAGGGCGTGGAGGCCGAGCAGTGCGCGGTCACGATGGGGCTACTCCACGACCAGGCAGTCAAGGAGCTGGACGTCTGCACGCCGGTCTTCCAACGGATCGAGAGCCTCATCGCCTGTGCGGCGCAGCAGGAGGGTTGCGAAAGCGACGTCGGTATGGCGGCCGCCGATCTCCCGCAGGATCACCCGTGCTTCGAGGAGAACGAGAGCTACAAGAGGGCCTTGCAGGAGGTGGGGGATCAGCGTCGCGAGCCCGACACAGGGGCCCTGTGCGTCTTCTTCTATGAGAGGGCCATGGAGCTCGCGACGACCCCCGCGACGGGCAAGGCGTGCACGACGAGCGACGATTGTCCAGATGTCGAGTGTCCGGACCCGGCGCTCGGGAGGCACGGCTATTGCCAGTCTGGCAAGTGCAAGACGGCGATCGACATCTGCGGGTGAGCGCGCCGCTCGATCCTGCCGGCGTCGGGCGCCCCTCCACCGGATCAGAACACGAGCCAGGTTGACACCATCGCGGCATCGGGCGCCGCGGCGGGCCGGATCTCGACCTTCACGCCACCTCGGTCCTGGGTGCGGTAGATCTGTGGCCTGTTCGTGAAGAGCATGGCCGTCGCCGTGATCACCGTCGCGCTGCCGGCGAGGAGGGTGCCGGCGGCCAGCCAGCTCTCGTTGACGCTGGCGTCGTACTGGAAGCCGGGGGACGGAGCGCACGACCGACCGCACTCGCGCACGCTCCGCTCCTGCGCATATCCATGAAGGTCGTCGGCCTGCCACATCAACCGGCCGCCCATGAGGGCGATGGCCGCCCCAGCCCCGAGCGTGGCCCAGGGGAGCCAGGCGGGCCAGCGCTGCCTGGCGACGACGGTATCGGCGCTCAGGACGAGCTGGCCGGAGGCCTCTTTGCCCGCGACCATGAAGATGGTCTTGGCGACGGTGAAGTAGCCGTCCTTTCTCGCTGTGAGGACATGCTCTCCGGGCGTGACCATCTGGCGCCGGGCGCCGGGTCCGACGAACCAGGGCTTGCCATCCATCAGCACGGTGGCCCCCGGCTCGTCGCAGCGGATATCGATGACGGCGAGCTCCTGCTCCACGAGCGCTCGCAGCGTCGCGCGCGCCTCCTGCTCCTTCTCGGCGTCGAGCGAGCCGGGCCCCCATCGCAGGGAGAGGCGCAGGTTGTCATAGGCCAGCACCGGCAGGCCGAGGCTCCTCAACACCCGCCCGAGATAGAGCCGGAGCTCGGGGTGCTCCCACGAAGCCAGCGCCTCTTCGTACTTGGCCCGCGCCTCGGCGAACATCATGCGCCGGTGAAAATTCCGGGCCTCCTCGAAGAGCGCGCGGGCCATCTGCTTTCGATCTTCGGAGATGCCCTGATGCCATGGGGGCGCCGACGCTGCCGGGGGCGACGGCGACTCCGCTGTCGCCGGAGGATGCGGCGATGAGGACGATGACGGCGGCGGCGCCTGGGCGAGCGCAGGAGCGGCGCAGAGGGCTGTGAGGGTGATGGGCAGGAGGAGCTTCGCCAGCGGAAGGGAGGCGTGAACAGGTCGTCTACGGGTCGTCGTCATGAAAGCCAAGCGCTCGCCTCGGGCTCGCCCGTCATGCCACATCGAGCGTTCGCCGGGCTCGCCGGGCCGATGAGCGAGCTCCGCGGGCCAGGATATGCCCGCGCATGTGCTGTGTGAAGCGCTCTGGCGGCGGGTCTGTGTGTACACGGCTCCGCTGGGCGCCTATGCTCTCGCCATGGCTCCAGCCGTCGCGGAGGCGACGGTTTCGATAGACGTGTCTTTTTACAGGCAGGAGGGACGGTGCCCACCGAGCGGATCACCCTGGAATCGGTCCGTCGATCGTCCGGCGTGGCGCCGATCGAGCCTGAAGGGCGCTCTGGCATGAGCACCGAGAGCCTCGTGGACGTCGCCTGCGCCGGCGCGGCGCTCGCGGGCAGAGCGCTCCCGCGGGCTGTGCTCGCCGTCTCCGGGGCGACGGTCAGCGTCGTGCCGGCCGGCGTTCATGGGGCGAGGCGCGACGCGGTGAGCGACGCGAGCGCTCCGCCGTCCTCGTCGATTCCCCGGACCGATCCGCCCCGAGCCGGCACCCGCATCGGCCACTACGAGCTCCTGCGCGAGCTCGGCCGGGGTGGCATGGGCACCGTCTTCCTTGCGCGCGACATCCGGCTCGCTCGCCTCGTCGCGATCAAGCTCCTCACAAGGCTCAGCAGGAGCGGACTACAGCGCTTCCTGATCGAGGCGCAGGCCACCGCGCGCTGCAAGCACGAGCACATCGTGACGATCCATGAGGTGAACGAGCACGATGGATACCCGTACATGGTGCTCGAGTACATCGAGGGGCAGAGCCTCCGCGCCTGGATGAGGCAGCGCAGGCCCGCGGACGCCGGCGAGGAGGTGTCGACGGCGCCGGTGCCGCCCGGCCTGGCCGTCGACATGATGGTCCCTGTCGTGCGCGCGCTCTCGCGAGCGCACGCGTCCGGCATCATCCACCGTGACCTCAAGCCCGAGAACATCATGCTGGAGGCGTCGGGGGCGATCAAGGTGGTCGATTTCGGCATCGCGGAGCTGCGCGAGGACGAGGCGAGCCTCGCGCTCGCGGTCGAGCGCGAGGCCGCCGAGCACAAGAATACGCGCCTCACCGGCGAAGGCGCGCTCATCGGAACGATGCCTTATATGTCCCCCGAGCAGTGGAGGGGAACGGACATCGACCAAGCCAGCGATATCTGGGCGGTCGGCATCATGCTCCACGAGCTCGTGATCGGCGCGCACCCGCTCGCGCCCGTCAACCAGGGGACGCTCCTCGGCGTGGCGGTCCTCGACGAGCCCATGCCCCAGGTCAGCGCGCGCCACCCGGAGCTCGGCGCGCTCGGCGCGATCATCGATCGCTGCCTCTGCAAGCGGAAATCCGAGCGGTTCGCCTCCGCGCAGGAGCTCTTGACCGAGCTCTTGCCGCTGCTGCCTGGGCGCCGGGAGATCCTCCTCGGCGCCGACGAGAGCCCGTTCGCGGGGCTCTCGTCGTTCCAGGAGGCCGACGCCGACCGCTTCTTCGGCCGCGCGCAGGACCTCGCGGGCGTGGTTGCGCGGCTCCGGAACCAGCCGCTGCTCGCGATCGCCGGGGCGTCGGGTGTGGGGAAGTCATCGCTCGTGCGGGCGGGGGTGATCCCTGCGCTCAAGCGCTCCGGCGAGGGCTGGGAAGCGCTCGTCGTGCGGCCCGGGCGTGAGCCGATGGCAGCGCTCGCGGATCTGTCCAGCCATGCCGCCGCGATGCTGGGCGCAGCTCCGCCGACGCCCGTCCCGGAGGGCGGCGCGGCGGGCTCGGCCCTGGCCCCGCGGCTGCGCGCCGAGCCCGGCCTCCTGGGCGCGTGGCTGCGCGCGTGGTCGGACCGAGCGAAGCGGCGCCTCGTGCTGTTCATCGATCAGTTCGAGGAGCTCTTCACGCTCGGCGCCCCGGCCGGCGAGCGCGAGGCGTTCCTCGCGTGCCTCGCGGGGGTCGCCGACGACGCCTCCTCGCGGCTCCGGGTGGTCCTCGCGGTCCGAGCCGACTTCCTGGAGCGGATGGCCGAACACGAGCAGTTCATGGCGGCGATGATCCGGGGCCTCGTGTTCCTGCGGCCGATGGGCCGCGAGGGGCTGCGTGAGGCCTTGATGAGGCCGATCGAGGCGGCGCGGCACGAGATCGAGGACACGGCGATGATCGAGGGCTTCCTCGACGCGCTGGCGACGACGCGCGGCGCGCTGCCGCTCTTGCAGTTCACGGCGGCCAGGCTGTGGGAGATGCGCGATCGGGAGCGCCGGATGCTCACCATCGCGAGCTACGAGGCGCTCGGAGGCGTGGCGGGCGCGCTGGCGAGCCACGCCGACACGGTGCTGGCCGGGATGAGCGAGCGCCGGGCGAAGCTCGCGCGGGCCGTCCTGGAGCGCCTTGTGACGCCGGAGCGGACACGGGCGGTGGCCAGCCTGGGTGAGCTCTGCGAGCTGCCCGGGGAGCGGGGCGAGATCGAGCGGGTGGTGGAGCTGCTCGCCGACGCGCGGCTCCTCGCGATCGAGACGGGGAGCGATCGCGCGGGCAGCACGGTGGAGATCGTGCACGAGTCGCTCATCGAGCGGTGGCCGACGCTGCGGCGCTGGCTGGACGAGAACCAGGAAGACGCCGCGTTCCTGGACCGGCTGCGCGCGGCGGCGAGGCTCTGGGACGCGAGCGGCCGCGCCGCGGACACGCTCTGGCGGGGCAAGGTCGCCGAGGAGGCGCGCGGCTTTCGGGAGCGCTACCGGGGCGCGCTGCCGGAGCGGGAGAGGCTCTATCTGGACGAGGTGCTCCGGTTCGCCGATCAGCAGCAACGCGGGAGGCGGCGCCTCGCGTCCGGGATCATCGCGGCGCTGTCGCTGCTGGCCTTCGCGGCGGGGAGCGGATACGTGAAGGTGACCCGCCAGTACCAGGTGATCATGGAGCAGTTCGACGAGATCCGGACCGCGGAGATCACGTTGAAGGAGGCGCTCGCGCGCGAGGAGACGGCCCGGAGCGTGGCGGAGCGGGCGCGACAGGAGAGCGAGGCGGCGCGGCAGGACAGCGAGGCGCAGCGGCGGCGGGCCGAGCGGCTCCAGCGCGACGCCGAGGAGGCCCGGGACAGGGCGGAGGCCGAGGCCGAGAGGGCCCGCGTCGCGGCCAACCAGGCGCGGATGGCGCGGGATGAGACGCAGAAGGCCGAGGCCGAGGCGCGGAAGGCCGAGGTCAAGGCCACCGCGGAGGAGCAGAAGGCCAGGGCCGTCGAGGCGGAGCTGCGGAGCAAGAGCGAGCTGGAGCTGCTCGTCGAGCGCGCCGTGGGGAAGATCGACGCGACGTTGAAGTAGCGGGGGCTCCATGGGAAGCGCGCCGCGGGGAGGAGCGCGCTGGTCGCCGCGTCAGGTCACGGATGCGGCTTCCGCTTGCCCAGGCGCGCGCGGAGCCCGATGCGGCGGCGCACCTCGTCGAGGCGCCGCGCGTGGCCCGGGCGCTTCTGCTGAACGGGAGGTGCGCTGTTGCTACCACGGTGACACGGATACGCTCTCGGAGATGGCTACGCCGTTGTCGCCGACGATATGGAATTTCAGGGGGTCGCCCCATATGGCATTGAGCGAAGCGTCCGCTGGAAGGCGGTGACTCCAGCCGAGGCTGCCGTAACGCAAGAGCATGCCATCGTCTCCGACGACGTAGACGATATGTTGGCTGAGGTCCCACCTGGTTCCCCATACGAAGTTCAACGTTCTCTGTGCTGTCGGCGCCGATGTCATGGCCGTCCAGTCGGCGCCGTCGAAGTGCAGGATGGTGCCGCCCTCGCCGACGACGAATACGTCCTGCGGCCCGCTTCCCCATACGGAGTTCAATGATCTCGGCGGAATCGACCCGTGTTTCACGGCTTCCCAGCGCTCGCCCTCGAAGCGCAGGATGGTGCCGTTTTCGCCGACTGCGAACATGTCTTGCGGCCCGCTTCCCCACACGGCGTTCAACGACGCTTGCGAGGCCGACTCGTGGGTCGCGGCCTTCCATTGTCCGTCTTTGAAGCGCAGGATGGTGCCCTTGTCGCCGACGGCGATCACGTCATCCGGCCCGCTTCCCCACACGAAGTTCAATGTGATTCGTGGGATCGACTCGTGCTCCACGATTCTCCAGCGTTCGCCGTCGAAATGCAGGATGGCGCCTTCTTCGCCCACCGCGAACACGTCTTTGGGCCCGCTCCCCCACACGGCGTTCAGCGGATTCCGTGGGATCGGGTCGAGCGGCATGACTTTCCAGCTGCTGCCGTTGTAGTGAAGGATCGTGCCCTCCTTGCCAACGGCGAATATGTTGTTCGGTCCGCTCCCCCACACGCTCTGCAGGTCCTCCTTCAAGCAGGAATTGCCGTCCGGTGTGATCGGGACGTCGCAGCGCTCGCCCGTGGCTTGTGCGAAGCACGTCGGGTTGCCTTCGCGGTCGGGGTCGCACACATAGCCGGTCGGGCAGAAGCTCGCGCCGCACGCGGATCCGGTGTCGAAGCACGCGCCGAGGGGGGCCGTCAGCGCGATGAGGGACGCCAGCGCAGCCGCATGGCAAAGCGCTCTGCCGCCGTGCCGGCGACCCGCGGCGTCCCCGTTCCGCTCGACGCCCCATCTCCGGGTGAATCCGCGCATCCTCTGCTCGCTCCTCAGCTCGTCCAACCAACCCACCGTTCGCCCAGGTCGCCGCGGAGCGCCGGGCGCCCGCGGCGCGAGCGTACGGCGGGGCACCTCCTCTTGGGAAGGCCCCGCGCCGGGTCTCAACGGGCCCACAGCATCGCAGCGTCGAGCAAGGCAGCGGGGAGGATCTCGATCTTCACTCCGCACGAGGAGGTCGCGGTGCAGGGGGCCCTGAGCCGCCGCGCGCAAAGGCTGTGCTGGTGAACTCGGACACGGCTATGCTTCCAGGCCGGTGCGGCACCCCATGATGACGAGAAGCGTCCTGCGATGAGCGGCAGTTCGCCGGAGGACGCGGGCTACGCAAACACGGCGATCGCCGGCGCAGCGCCCCCCACCCCCGCGCTGCGGGCCGGGGCCGACCGCTTGGTCACGGGCGCCCGCGAGGCGCAGCGCGACGAGGAGCCCGAGACGCTCGACCCGCCGCCCTCGTTGCTGGCGCAGGCCAGGCCGGCGCCTGCGGCCGGCACCCGCATCGGCCATTACGAGCTGCTGCGCGAGCTCGGCCGGGGCGGCATGGGCGTTGTCTTCCTGGCCCGCGACACCCGCCTCGCTCGCCTCGTCGCCATCAAGCTCCTCAACATGCTGAGCAGCGCCGGGGTCCAGCGCTTCCTTGTCGAAGCGCAGGCCACCGCGCGCTGCAAGCACGAGCACATCGTGACGATCCACGAGGTGAACGAGCACGACGGATTCCCGTACATGGTGCTCGAGTACATCGAGGGGCAGAGCCTGCGCGCCTGGATGAATCGGCGCAGGCCCGTGGACGCGGGGGAGGAGGTGTCGACGGCGCCGGTGCCGCCCGGCCTGGCGGTCGACATGGTGGTCCCCGTCGTGCGCGCGCTCGCGAGCGCGCACGCGTCCGGCATCGTCCACCGCGACCTCAAGCCGGAGAACATCATGCTGGAGGCATCCGGGGCGATCAAGGTGGTCGATTTCGGCATCGCCAAGCTGCGCGAGGACGAGGCGGTCCTCTCGGCCGGTCGCGCCGTCGCCGGGGACACGGGCTTGACCCGCGACGGCGGGATCATCGGCACGCTGGCGTATATGTCCCCCGAGCAGTGGAGAGGAATCGACATCGATCCGTCGAGCGATGTCTGGGCCGTCGGCATCATTCTGCACGAGCTCGTGATGGGCGCGCACCCGCTGGCGCCGTGCGGCAAGATGGATCTCCTCGCCGTGCCGATCCTCGACGAGCCGATGCCCACCGTCGGCGCGCGCCATCCGGAGGCCGGCGCGCTCGGCGCGATCATCGATCGCTGCCTCTGCAAGCGGAAGGCCGACCGGTTCGCCTCCGCGCAGGAGCTCTTGACCGAGCTCTTGCCGCTGCTGCCTGGGCGCCGGGAGATCCTCCTCGGCAGCGACGAGAGCCCGTTCGCCGGCCTGTCGTCGTTCCAGGAGGCCGACGCCGACCGCTTCTTCGGCCGCGCGCAGGACCTCGCGGGCGCGGTGGCGCGCCTCCGGAGCCAGCCGCTGCTCACGATTGCCGGCGCCTCGGGCGTGGGGAAGTCGTCGCTCGTGAGGGCAGGGGTGATCCCGGCGCTCAAGCGCTCTGGCGAGGGCTGGGAGGCGCTCGTCGTGCGGCCCGGGCGCGAGCCGATGGCGGTGATGGCGGACCTGTTCGACCACCCCGCCGTGACCCTCAACACCGACGTGAAGGCGCTCTCCCCGCAGGGCGGCGCGGCGATGCGCGGGGCCCTTGTCGAGCGGCTGCGCGCCGAGCCCGGCCTGCTCGGCGCCGCGCTGCGCGGGGGGGCGGGCCGCGCGAAGCGGCGCCTCGTGCTGTTCATCGATCAGTTCGAGGAGCTCTTCACGCTCGGCGCCCCGGCCGGTGAGCGCGCGGCGTTCCTCGCGTGCCTCGAGGGGATCGCCGACGATGCTTCCTCACCGCTCCGCGTCGTCCTGTCGGTCCGGTCGGATTTCCTCGAGCGGATGGCCGAGCACGAGCAGTTCATGGCGGCGATGATCCGCGGCCTCGTGTTCCTCCGCCCCATGGGGCGCGAGGGGCTGCGCGAGGCCTTGATGAGGCCGATCGAGGCGGCGCGGCACGAGATCGAGGACACGGCGATGATCGAGGGCATCCTCGACGCGCTGGCGACGACGCGCGGCGCGCTGCCGCTCCTGCAGTTCACCGCGGCCCGGCTGTGGGAGATGCGCGATCGGGAGCGCCGGATGCTCACCATCGCGAGCTACGAGGCGCTCGGGGGCGTGGCGGGCGCGCTGGCGAGCCACGCCGACACGGTGCTGGCCGGGATGAGCGAGCGCCGGGCGAAGCTCGCGCGGGCCGTCCTGGAGCGCCTTGTGACGCCGGAGCGGACACGGGCGGTGGCCAGCCTGGGCGAGCTCTGCGAGCTGCCCGGGGAGCGGGGCGAGATCGAGCGGGTGGTGGAGCTGCTCGCCGACGCGCGGCTCCTCGCGATCGAGACGGGGAGCGATCGCGCGGGCAGCACGGTGGAGATCGTGCACGAGTCGCTCATCGAGCGGTGGCCGACGCTGCGGCGCTGGCTGGACGAGAACCAGGAAGACGCCGCGTTCCTGGACCGGCTGCGCGCGGCGGCGAGGCTCTGGGACGCGAGCGGCCGCGCCGCGGACACGCTCTGGCGGGGCAAGGTCGCCGAGGAGGCGCGCGGCTTTCGCGAGCGCTACCGGGGCGCGCTGCCGGAGCGGGAGAGGCTCTATCTGGAGGAGGTGCTCCGGTTCGCCGACCAGCTGCAGCGCGGGAGGCGGCGCCTCGTGTCCGGGATCATCGCGGCGCTGTCGCTGCTGGTGGTCGCGGCGGGGGCGGGGATCGTGAAGCTGACCCGCCAGAACACGGTGATCACGGAGCAGCTCGAGGAGATCCGGAGGACGGAGGACACGCTCAAGAAGGCGCTGGCGAGCGAGGAGGCGCAGCGGAGCGCGGCGGAGCGGGCGCAGCAGGAGAGCGAGGCGCAGAGGAGGCGGGCCGAGCGCATGCAGCGCGAGGCGGAGGAGGCCCGCGAGCGCGCGGAGGCCGAGGCCGGGCGGGCCCGCGTGGCGGCGGGCGAGGCGATGACGGCGCGGGACACGGCGCAGCGGCCCGAGGCCGACGCGCGCCACGCCCAGGTCAAGGCCACCCAGCAGGAGCAGAAGGCGAGGTAAGCGGCCGAGGCGGCGCTGCGGAGCAAGCGCGCCGCCGGCCCTCAGCGCTGCTGCGCCCCGAACCGCGCCTTCGCCGCGTCCACCGCGGCCTTCGTCCACTTGTCGACCTCGTCGTCCGTCAACGTCCGCTCGGCCGACCGGAACCACAGCGCGAACCCCAGCGAGTGTGTCCCCGCCGGCAGCTCCTCGCCGCGGTACCGATCGAACATCTCGACCTTCTCGCAGCGCTCCCCCGCGGTGGTCCGCAGCACCTCGAGCACCTCTCCCGCCGGCACGTCGAGCGGCAAGAGCAGCGCCACGTCGTGCCGCATCGCCGGGAACCGGCTCGGCTTCGCGGCCACCGGCGCCTTGTACGCCGCCGCCACCGCCGCGAGATCCAGCTCCGCCACGACGGCCCCGCTCGTGATCTCCAGCGCCTCGCGCACGTCCGGGTGCAGCTCCGCCACGTACCCGACCTCGCGGCCGTCGAGCAGGACGCGGGCGCCCTTCTTCGGGTGCGCCCACGGCGGCGCCTCGCCCGAGAGGTCGAACGCCGGCGTCACGCTGCCCGCGAGCTCCGCGATCACCGCCTCGACCGCGCCCTTGCCGTCGTAGAAATCGACGTCCTCGGGCCGCGTCAGGTAGCTGTCGCGCGGCCCCGCGAGGAAGATCGTGAGCCGCGTCGGCTCGTTCACCGGCGGCCGCTCGACCCGCGCCAGCTGGCCCGCGCCGCCCGCCTCGCCCTGCCACGGCAGGAACACCTGGCTCACCTCGAACAGCCGCACCCGCGGCACGTTGTACCGCTGCGAGCGCTGCACCACCGTGAGCAACCCAGGGACCAGCGACGGCCGCATCACCGACTTCTCCTCGGAGAGCGGGTTGAGCAGCCGCAGGAGCGACCCGTCGTCGTAGCGCGCCGCCTTCAGCTCCTGGGGCGAAAGGAACGAGTACGTCACCGCCTCGTGCAGCCCGATCCCCGTGCAGATCTGCCGCACCCTGCGCCGCAGCCGGTAATCGCCGCGGGCGCCCGCCGGCGCGGCCCCGACGCGCGGCAGCCGGCTCGGGATCTGGTCGTAGCCGGCGATGCGCGCGACCTCCTCGATGAGGTCGATCTCCTCCGCGATGTCGGGCCGGTGCTCCGGCACCTCGACGAGGAGCCGGTCCGCCTTCTGCTCCAGCACCGAGAGCCCCAGCGTCTCCAGGATCTCCCGCGCCCGCGCCGGCGCCTCGGCCCCGATGATCCGCTGGTACCGCGGGAGCCGCAGCGTCAGGCGGCGCGGCGCGCGCGGCGCCACGTACGCGTCGATCGGCTCGCCCGCCGCCTCGCCGCCGGCGAGCTCGCAGATGAGCGCGCTACCGCGGTCGCGCGACAGGGGGACCCCCGAGAGGTCCACCTCCCGCTCGAAGCGGTGCGACGCCTCGGTGTGGAAGCCGTACCGGCGCGCCGACCTGCGGATCCCGCGCGGCTCGAAGTACGCCGACTCCAGGAACACCCGCCGCGTCGTCGCGGTGACGCCGCTGTCCGCGCCGCCGATGACGCCCGCCAGGGCCACCACGCGGTCCGCGTCGGCGATGACCAGATCGTCCTCGTCCAGGGACAGCTTCTGCCCGTCGAGCGCGACGAACGCCTCGCCCGCCTTGGCCCTCCGGATCTCGATCGGGAGCCGCAGCGTGTCGAGATCGAAGGCGTGGAGCGGCTGCCCCCGCTCGAGCATCACCAGGTTGGTCGCGTCGACGATGTTGGTGATCGGCCGGACGCCGAGGCGGCCGAGCCGCACCCGCGCCCAGAGCGGCGACGGGCCCACGCCGACGCCCTCGATCACCTGCCCGTCATACCGGGGGCAGCGGTCCCCGTCGCGCACCTCCACGGCCGCGGGCGCTCCGGCGCCGTTCGCTCGAGCCGCGGCGACGGCGGGCGGGTGGAACGGTAGGCCGAGCACCGCGGCCACGTCCCGCGCCACGCCCAGGTGCCCCAGCGCGTCGGGCCGGTTCGGGGTGACGCTCAGCTCGATGATCCAGTCCTCGAGGCGAGGCTCCCAGTCGAGCAGCGATTGCCCCGGACGCCCGCCCTCCACGGTCAGGAGACCCTCGTGGCTCGACCCGAGCCCGAGCTCGTCCTCGGCGCAGAGCATGCCGGGCGACGTGAAGCCGGCGACCGCCTTCTCGGTCAGCGTCACGAGCGCGCCGGTGCGGTCGAGCACCTGCGCCCCCACGGGCGCATAACAGACGAGCGCCGGAGCCGCCGGGATGACCGGCGCGCCGCACGCGACCTCTACCTCTCGATCACCCGCGTCCACGCGGACCACCGTCAGGCCCTTCTTGCCCGCCGGGTGCGGCCGCGTCGCGACGACGCTCGCGAGGACCACCGAGCGCAGCGCGGCGCCGACGTGCGTCACGCGGTCGACCTCGAGCCCGCCGCGGCCGAGCGCCGAGGTCACCGCGTCGACGCCGGGATCGGCGCCGAGGATCTCTTGAAGCCACTTGTAGGATATCAACATGGGGAATCGGGCCTGCGGGCGAGGGGCAGTGGCCTAGAGGCTTCCGAGGAAGCGGACGTCGTTCTCGTAGAAGGCGCGGATATCGTCGACGGCGAACTTCATGTTGGCCGTGCGATCCACGCCGATGCCGAACGCCAGCCCCGTGTATTCCTCCGGGTCGATCCCGACGTTCCGGAGCACCGTCGGGTGGACCATGCCGCACCCGAGCACCTCCAGCCAGCCCGTCCCCTTGCACTGCGGGCAGGCGCGGTTCTCGCCGAAGCAGACGAGGCAGGACACGTCGAGCTCCGCGCTGGGCTCGGTGAAGGGGAAGTAGCTCGGCCGGAAGCGCGTCCTCGTGGCCTCGCCGAACATCCGGCGGCTGTAGACCTCGAGCAGGCCCTTCAGATCGGCGAGCGACACGTCGCGGTCGACCACGAGCCCCTCGATCTGCACGAACATGGGGCTGTGGCTCGCGTCGTCGTCGCGGCGGTACACGACCCCGGGCGCGACGATCATCACCGGCGGAGGGTGGGAGAGCATCTCGCGCACCTGGACCGGGCTCGTGTGCGTCCGGAGGAGCACGTTCTGGCCAGGATCGCCGGCCATGTAGAACGTGTCGTGCATGTCCATGGCGGGGTGATCCGCCGGGAACCCGAGGAGATCGAAGTTGTAGCGCGCGAGCTCGATCTGCGGCCCTTCGGCCACGTCGAACCCGAGCCCGACGAAGATATCGACGATCTCGTCGAGGGTCCGCATGATCGGGTGCGACCGCCCGGGCGCGCGCCAGCGGCCGGGCAGGGTGATATCGAGGGGCGGCGCGGAGAGCTCGCGATCGCGCGCAGCGCGCTTGATCCTCGCCGTCGCCTCCTCGCGGGCGCGCTCCACGCGGCCCTTGACGGCGTTGAGGCGCTGGCCGAGCGCCTTGCGCTCCTCGGGCGCCGCGCCGGGCAGCTGCTTCATCAGCGCATTGAGCGACCCGCGGCGCCCGAGCAGGCTGGCATACAGGCGGTTCAGCTCATCGAGATCGCCGGCAGCGGCGAACTGGACGTCCACCGTGCGATCGACCTCGTCGATGAGGCGGCCGAGTTCGGGACCACTCATTGCCGCCCCCTTACCGCGAAGGCCATGGCAACGCAAGACGTTGACCTCCCGCGCCGCCCCCCCAAGTGCTCGCGCCAGGCAGCGCGCGGCCCGCACGCGTGAGCCGGAGGCTCGACGACCACCACCGCGGCGGGCATGCCTCGCCGCTCCCGCTGCGCGGCTCCGCCTGCGCGCGGCGCGCGCAACAGCTCAACTTCGTCTGGCTCATGGCCGCGCACCGCGAGCGCGAAGATCGGGTGTTCGGCGTGGTCGACGGGTCGTGGTTGCGGCGCCGGGTCAGAGTTGAATACAGTGGCCGCGTGACCCCCATCGCCAGGAGGCTTTCTTGCTCCGCTGTGCCCGATCCCGCTCGCTCGCTGTAGGTCGCGCTCCCCTCTCGGCCGCGTTCCCTGCGCTCCTCGCCGCCGCAGCGGCCTGCGGCCCTGCCACGCCGGCAGAGGTGCCGCCCACGCCATCCGCAGTTCCCGCAAGTCCCGCCCCTGCGCTGCCCGCGCCGGCGACGCCCGTTATCGACACGGCGCTCGGCGGCCGGCTCTTCGACAAGTTTTATGGGAAAGAGCCCCCGTTCTCGGCCTTTGTCCCCGATAGCTCGAAGACCAAAGGGGCCCTGGATGGTCAAGGCGGTCCCTCGGGCAATGGGACGCTCAGGCTCGGATCCGGGGAGGCGATGAGCAACGACGCCGGCCATGATTATCGTCTCAAGAATCTCTTCGGCTGGGATCTCAAGGGGCGCGAGGGCATCTATGGACCAGGCGCGATGGCGAAGGGGTACGCCGTCTCGCGGAGCCTCCTCGGGGGCCGCGAGACGCAAGAGGATCTCGTCCTTCTGCTCACGAAGGGGGATCGCGAGATCCCCGCGTACGGCGACGTGCTCACGCCCCCTCAGATCGAGGCCGTGGCCGCGTTCGTGATAGGCGTCCGTGACGGCGCGCTCCCGCATCCTGACCAGATCTTCACGATCAAGCCGCCGGCTCAGGGACATTACGCGCTCCTCCCAGGCGGCGACGCCGCCCGCGGGAAGGCGCACATCAAGGAGCGCTGTTCGTCGTGCCATGGGGACGATGGGACGAAGGTGCTCTTCGACGATGGCGCCTACTCTCTCGGCTCCCACGCGCGGCAGAAGGCGTACGAGGACTGGCACAAGATCCTGAACGGGCAGCCGGGCTCGCCCATGGGCCGTCAGGTCCGCGGGAGCACAGGCAAGGAGATGGCGCAGGAGCTCCTCGATATCCTGGCGGCCCTCTGCGATCGCGGGGCGTTCCCTCCAGGAAAGGCGACAGCGAAGGACGTCGAGACCGGCGACGGGCGCTGCGGCTCCTATCTGAAGTAACCGGCGCGGGCCGCCAGCCCGATCCATGTCAACCGTGAGTTGACACTGTGGACACACGCAGTTGCTTCTCCATCGGTCCCACCTCGGCAGGGGCGGTCAGACACCCATCTGCCGCGTCGAGCGCCCTCACCGCTGCCCGGCGTCATTGGCCGCCTGACGCGAGCGCGGCGCGCAGGTTACCGTCCGGCAACGCTGCCGAGATGTTGTAGAACAGAGCCACCATGGCACCTGCCCAGGAGCGCGAGCGGCGGACCCTCGATCGGTACACGCTCCATGGCGTGATCGCCTCCGGGGGGATGGCGTCCGTCCATTTCGGGCGGCTCGTGGGTGCCCATGGCTTTGCCCGCACGGTCGCGATCAAGCGCCTGCACCCGCAGTTCGCCAGGGACCCCGAGTTCTCGTCGATGCTCCTCGACGAGGCGCGGCTCGCGGTGCGCATCCGCCACCCGAACGTCGTCACCACGCTCGACAGCGTGCAGGCCGACGACGAGCTCTTCGTGGTCATGGAGTACATCGCGGGGGAGTCGCTCTCGAGCCTGCTGCGCGAGGCCGGCCGGCGAGGGGCCCAGGTCCCGCAGCCGATCGGCTCGGCCATCATCGCCGGCGCCCTCGCGGGCCTGCACGCGGCGCACGAGGCGACCGACGAGGAGGGCGCCGCGCTCGAGATCGTCCACCGCGACGTCTCGCCGCAGAACATCCTCGTCGGCGAGGACGGCATCCCGCGCGTGCTCGATTTCGGGATCGCGCGGGCGGCGGTGCGGAGCCAGGTGAGCCGCGTCGGGCAGCTCAAGGGCAAGCTCAGCTACATGGCGCCCGAGCAGCTGCGCGGAGCCCCGCTGAGCCGCCGCGCCGACATCTACGCCGCTTCCGTGGTCCTCTGGGAGGTGCTCACCGGACGGCGGCTGTTCACGGGGGAGTGCGACGCGGAGATCTTCGGGCGGATCCTCGAGGGCGTCGTCCAGCCGCCGAGCGTCTACGGCGACGTGCCGAAGGCGCTCGACGAGGTGGTGCTCCGCGGCCTCGACAGGGATCCCTCCCGGCGTTACGCGACCGCGCTGGAGATGGCGGCCGCGCTGGAGGAGGCGCTGCCGCCGGCGAGCCCGCGGGCGGTCGGGGCGTGGGTCGAGGCGACGGCGGGGACGCTCCTCGAGGCGCGGGCGAAGAGCCTCGCCGCGATCGAGACGTCGCAGCGGAGCGCGGCCCCAGCGCTGCCGCCGCCGAGATCTGCCGCCGTGGACGACGCGCCGCCGCGGGACCTCGAGGCGCGCCTCGCGCAGCCGTCGGGCGGCCGCGGGCGCGCGATGCGGACCTCGGTGACGGTTCCGACGATGACGAGGACGGTCGAGGACATGGCGCGGCCCGTGGCGTCGGCGCTCGCGACGCCGGTCGCCGCGGCGGCGCCGCCGCGGCTGGCGAGCGCGCAGCTCGTCCGCGCCTCCACGCTCGCGCTCGGGGCCAGCGCGCTCGTGCTCGCCGTGGCCCTCGGCAGGAGCTGTAGCGTGCGTCCAGAGCCCGATGCGTCGCAGGCCGAGCGCGCCGGAGCCGGCGAGCCGCCTCCGCTGGCCGTCGCCCCGGCGCCGGGGGTTGCGGCGCTCGCCTCGAGCGCGGCCGCTCCGGCGGCGTCCGAGGCCGCGCCTGCGGCCGCTGCGAGCGCCGCTGCGGCGCCTGCGAGCACCGCGGGGGCGCCGGAACCGGTCGCGCCCGCCACCGCGCAGGAGCGCGCCGCGGCCCCCGCGCGCACCGCGCGGCCGCGATCCCGCTGCGTGCCTCCGTACTACGTCGATGCCAGCGGCATCCGGCGGATCAAGCGTGAGTGCCTGTGAACGGTGGAAGCGTGTAGCCTACGCCGCGATGAAACGAGGCCTCCTCGCCGCCCTGGGCGCGGCCGTCACGCTCGTCGCCAGCTCGCGCGCCCGTGCTCAGGGCGTGGGTGAGACGTGCGCGGCCTCGTACGAGCAAGCGCAGCAGCTCGTTCGCGACCGGGCGCTGCTGCGCGCGCGGGCCGAGCTTCGCGTCTGCGTGAGCTCGTGCCCGGCGACGCTCGCCCGCGATTGCCAGAGCTGGAGCGAGCAGGTCGAACGCGACGTGCCCAGCGTCGCGCTGTCGGCCACGTCCGCGGACGGCCGCGCACCGGGCCGGGTCAGGGTGCTCCTCGACGGCGCGCCGCTGGTCGACGCGCTCCCGAAGGATCCGATCGAGCTCGATCCCGGGCGCCATACGCTCACCTTCGAGGACGCGGCGGGGACGCGCGTCGTCACCGTGGTCACGGTGGCGCAGGGCGACAAGGCGCTGCCGATCGCGGTGCGCTTCCCTGCGTCGGCGCCGTCGCGCCCTGCGTTCGGCGCCGATGCGCCGCCCGTGCGGCAGCGCTGGCCGCTCGTGCTCGCCGGCGCCGGCGTGGTTGGGCTCGGTGTGGGCGCGTTCCTCGGCATCAAGGGGCACCTCGACCGGAGCGAGCTCCGCAGCAGGTGCGCGCCCGGGTGTCGGGCGGACGAGGTAGACGCGATCGACACCGTCTGGAAGGTCGGTGCCATCAGCGCTGGAGCGGGGCTCGTCGCTGCGGGGCTGGGCACGGTGCTGTACTTCCAGCTCGATCCGATCGTCCCCGCGACGCCGGCCGCGGGCTCCGCCCTGCTTCCGGACGGCGCAGCGCTCTCGCTGCGCGGCTCGTTCTGAGCGCCGGCGCGAGGCCCGTCTGCCTTCGCGCCGGACGCCGGGACGCTTCCGAGCCGCCGATACGGCGTCGCTGGGGCGGAGCGAACGGCGGAAAGGTGAACAATCTTCATAGGTTCACGGGATGCGCGTGGCTGGATCGTCTCCCGGTGTGGCCCAACGTGGACCCGCACAGGTGAGCTCTGCGTGAGAGGCGTGCGGTCTCGGCCGCTCCGCTTCCGGACGTACTCCTGGTTTCCGCTGAAACTTCCGAGCGGTACGGCTGTGGCGTATGCTCCCACCGGCATGCCGGATCGGCCGAAACAGAGCGTCCTCGCGGTGCAGAACATCAAGGGAGGGGTCGGCAAGACGACGATCGCCGTCAACCTGGCCGCGCTCCTCGCCGAAAGGCACCACAAACGCGTCCTTCTGATCGACGCCGACCCGCAGTGCAACGCCAGCCTGTACCTGCTCAGCGATCAGCGCTTCGAGGCGAGGACGCGCGAGGACAAGGAGCGCCGGGAAGGCAACCTCCACGATCTGTTTCACGGCGATGTGCGGTACTTCGACGTGGTGAGCGGGAAGCCGCACGGCCCGCTGCGAAAGGTGAGCGACTACCAGGAGCTCGTGCGGACGTGCGCTGGCGGGGGGTCGCTCACGCTCGTGTGCGGGAGCGCGAGGCTATTCGAGGTGCAGGAGATCGCAGCGGAGATCGTCGTGTCGCGAATCAAGAGATGGCTGCCCAGGACCGGCGATGCGTACGACCACGTCATCATCGACTGCCCGCCGAGCATCAGCAGCGTCAGCCTGGCGGCGCTCAAGGCGGCGGACAAGATCCTGGTCCCGATGACGGCAGATCAGTTCTCTCTCCACGGGCTCCCGCTCCTCATGAAAGCGCTCAAGGAGTACAAGAAGGTTCTGGACATCAAGGCGAAGGTCGCCGGGGTCGTGCTCAGCATGTTCCCGCCGTCGAGCGACGCCGCTCAACGAGCCAAGGCAGAGCAATACCTGAAGGGAATCAGCGATCTGTGCGCGGCGCAGAAGCCTGCGGTTCGCTGCCTCTCCGCGGTGATCTCCAGGAATGAAGCTTATCGTGACTCGTTCGAGCGGAACGAGCCGCTGCCGTTCTCTGGCGATCCGGGCCACGTACGGCTCGTCGACGAGCTTGAAGCCGTCGCGCAGGAGGTGGGTCTTCTTGGAGGTGCGCCGTGACGAGTCGCGAGCGTACGGGCAGTGACGGAGTACGGGCGGCGCGAGCGCTGCTGAGCTTGGTCGAAGAGCACTCTGCGGAGGACTTCCAGGCCGCGGAGGCGATCCTCGCCGGGCAGAAGGAGCTGGCGCAGGTCCTCCAGCTGCTCCGGGACTTCAAGCGGCAGCAACGTCCCGAGGATCAGGAGCCTGTGTCGATCGAAAGGTTGCGCGAGATCGTCAGGAAAGAAGTCATCGAGCTTGCCAGCGCCCATGCCGAGATCGAGCCGATGATCCGTGCCTCGTTCCATCGACTTATTGTCACACTACCGAATTCAACTATCGAAGACACCGTCGAACAAGCCCTGCTTTATCTGGATAACAGATATTCCGCTACTGCTGAAAAGGTGTTTAGGTTCGTAGATCTGCTCCGTATCGCGTCGTTTAACGCGGGACCTCCTCATCGTGAAAGGATCGAGTCCCTTCTTCGCAGGCTCGCGATTTCGGCAATAGCGGAGAACGTGATCGTGCTGCCGACGCTGCACTCTATCGCGCAGCTCCGAACCATCTGGGCGCCAAGTCTGCTGCCCTACAAGGCTCAGGAGGCGCGCCAGCACCTCGCGGAGAGGCTTGTTGAGGACGCTGAGCGGCTTGCGTCCGACAAAATCGATGACATCACGACCCGCTTGCTGGCGGAAGGACTGCGCGGCCCTGCCGACCGGGCCATCTCGGAGACACGCAGAAGGAACGTGAAGAAGGCCCATGGCGAGTAGGCGACAGCGCCGCGACTCACCCCGCGAGAGGCTGCTCACGGAGGTCGGCCGACAGGTCGAGCGCCGGCTCGGAGCCTCCGGCTCGGAGCTCGCCGCCTCCCAGCAGACCCTCGCCTACCTGAACTGGCTCGCGTGGCACTGCAGCGGCTTTGCGACGGTCCCGGCGTTCCTGAACGCGGCGCGAGCGGACATTGTCGCCATCTTGCATGCAGGCGTGCTCGGGGTGGAGCGCACCGCTTATGTTCACGCCCGGAGCCTCCTGGAGAACCTCGTCCGGCACTGCTACTTCGACTCGCGCCCCTCGCTGTTCGTCTCGCGTTCCGTCCTCCCCGAGGAGGATGTGAGAGACGTTTGGGCCGACTTGCTCAAGGAGATCCAGCGCCTTCCACACTTCCAGCCCGCGCTCGGCGACGCCGCCGAAAGCGCCTTCCTGTTCTCCGAGATCGAGCACGCCTACCAGCAGTCGAGCCGTTTCGTACACGGCTCCACCGCGCGTTACCGGAACCTCTACTGGAACATCCGCTCGATCGACCTGGATGCGGAGCGCGCCCGGGACCTCGACGCCGCCCTCCGGCGTCTCGGCGAGGCCTGCCTGCTCCTCCTGGCGCTGTATCACCTCGGACCATACTTGCTCGTGTCGCAGCCCATCCGGCGCTTCATGTTGCGTGACGCCATGGACGCCGGCGGGCGCACCCGATTTCTGCGATGCATGGAGTCCGTCCCCGTGACCTGGGCGCAGCACCAACGCTCTGCGGCGCTCCGCACCTGGCGGGAGCGGAAGCGCAAACCTTTCCCGACGAGAGACGGCTTGCTGCTCAACCGGAAGGGGCTCGCTCTGGTGGTGAACCCCAGAACATCAACCAGGTCGTAGGCTTCCGCCCGCGGCTCCCGATGCCGCGAATGCCGAGCCACGCGCGTCGCGCCTGCTATCAGCCCTTGCTTCGGATCCCGTAGCGCTCCATCAGCCGGTGGACGAGCTGCCGGGAGACGCCCATCGACGCGGCGGCCCGCGCCACGTTGCCGCCGCTCTCCCGGAGCTTCATCGCGATGTACGTGCGCTCGAACTGCTCGACGACCATGTCGCGCGCCTCGCGGAGCGGCAGCGCGACGAGCTGGCCGACGCCCATGTCGGCGGGCCGCGGCGCCACCTTGACGATCGCCTCCTCGGCGAGGTGCGGGAACAGCATGAGCCGCGCGACGGTGTTGCGGAGCTCGCGCACGTTGCCCGGCCAGTGGTGCCCGCGGAGCAGCTCCAGCGCGTTCGGCGGCAGGTCGGCGAGCGAGCGCGGCGGCACCTGCGCCGCGAGGAAGCGCTCGACGAGCAACGGGATGTCCTCCTTGCGCTCGCGCAGCGGCGGCACGACGGTCTCGACGACGGCGAGCCGGTAATAGAGATCCTCCCGGAACGCCCCCGACGCCACGCGGCCCTGGAGATCGCGGTGCGTGGCGGCGATCACGCGGGCGTCGAAGGACGTGTACGCCGCGGCGCCGATGCGCCGCACCTGGCGGGCCTCGAGCGCGCGCAGGAGCTTCGGCTGGAGATCGAGCGGGAGCTCGCCGATCTCGTCGAGGAAGAGCGTGCCGCCGCTCGCCTCCTCGAGCAGGCCGGCGCGCGCGCCCTGGGCGCCCGTGAACGCGCCCTTCGTGTAGCCGAAGAGCTCGGCCTCGATGAGGTTCGGGGCGACGGCGCTGCAGTCGAACACGACGAAGGGGCCGCCGCTGCGCGGGCTCGCCGCGTGGATGGCGCGGGCGAGGACCTCCTTGCCGGTGCCGGACTCGCCGAGCAGGAGGATCGTCTCCGAGGTGGCCGCGGCGCGCTCGAGGCGGGCGAAGAGCGCGCGCATGGGGACGCTGCCGCCGAGGGCCTCGCCGAAGCGGGCCGAGGTGGAGAGCGGGACGACGACCGGGGCGCCGCCGACGCGCACGGTGAGGGGCACGCCGCCCAGGGAGGCGACGGCGCCCGGGGTGAGGAAGCCCTCGACGATCAGGACGTCGTTGATGAACGTGCCGTTCTTGCTGCCGAGATCGGTGAGGACGACCCCGCGCGGCGAGAACCGGAGCTGGCAGTGGCGGCGCGAGACGCGCGAGTCGGGGATGATGACGTCGCACTCGCCGCTCGTTCCCAGCACGAGCGGCGCGACGCCGAGGGCGGCCTCGATCGGCGGGCTCTTCTGCGGGGTGACGAGGATGCGCAGGTCCGGGAGCTCGACCGCGTCGCTTCGGAGGGTCGTGATCGTCCGGGTGGGGTCGTGCATGGATCGCGCGGGAGGGGGACGGGGCAGCATCTCCGAATTTCCGGCGGATTTCCAGCGCGCGGTGCGTCCGGGGCGCTGGACGCACGCCGTCAGGATATCCTCGCGAGGTGCTCGAGTTCACGCAGTCCGAGGCCAAGATCCTGTCCCAGTGCGTCACCCGCTTCACGGAGGCGTTCCGCCGCGACGTGGCGGACGTGATCCGGCAGGAGTTCCGCGGCTACGAGCCGCCGGAGGTGACGGAGCTGATCGGACAGCTGAGCCTCCTCGGGCGGCAGCTCGAGCTGCGCCCGCCGCACGCGCAGATCCACGACACGCAGGGCCCGCTGCTCAAGCGCATCCTGATCGATCTCCGGCGCGACAGCGCCACGGCGATCGAGGAGCCGCTGCAGAAGGCCGTGAACGCCGAGACGATCCGGCACCTCCGGCGCGAGGTCCACGGGCTGGAGCAGCTGATGGCCGCGCCCTGGTTCGCGGCCACGCGCGCGCTCAAGGTGCCTCAGCTCACCGACTACATGTCGATCCGGCACGCCGAGGCCGTGACGCCGGAGGCGCCGCCGCTCCGCCCGCGCGAGTACGACGAGAAGTTCCACATCCTCGAGGCGCCCGGGCTCTTCCTGCCGGATCTGGCGCACTACCGGGCGCGCTGCGCGCTGCGCGGCGCCTCGATCGCCGTGGCGTTCATCGACATCGACGACTTCAAGGCGTTCAACGTCCAGCACACCGAGACCGCGGTCGATCTCCACGTGCTCCCGCCGCTCATGGAGAGCATCGAGGCGCACGTCTTCGCGCACGGGCACGCGTACCGGTTCGGCGGCGACGAGTACATGATCACGCTGCCCAACGCGACGCGCGCCTGGGCGGTGGACTTCCTGCGCGCGCTCCAGGAGCGGCTCGCCCGCCGCCGCTACCGCCGCGTCGAGCGGTCGCCGACGATCTCGGCCGGGCTGTGCGTCGCCGACGTCGACTGCTTCCTGACGGATCGCGAGATCCAGGGGCGCGCCAACCTCGCGAAGAACCACGCGAAGGCCACGGAGAAGGGCCGCGTCGCCACGTACGACGGGGAGCTGTTCCGCCCCGAGGATCTGGTGCTCGCGTGAGGCCGGACGGCGGGATCGCGGCGGGCGAGGCGCCGCCGGAGGCCCCGGACGGCCTGGTCCTGCCCGAGCCGCTGTGGGGCACGGTGCGCGCGGCCTACGGCGAGCCCGGGCGCGCGTACCACGACCTGGCGCACGTGCGCGAGGTGCTCCGCCGGGTGGGCGAGGTCGCCCGCGACGTCGGCTGGCGGAGGCCGCGGGAGGTGTTCCTGGCCGCGCTCTTCCACGACGCCGTGTACGTGCCTGGCCGCCACGACAACGAGGCGCGCAGCGCGGAGCTCGCGCGCGAGGCGGTGGCGCGCTGGCTGCCCGGCGAGGGGCTCGACGAGGGCCTCATCGAGCGGCTCATCCTGCTCACGGCGCGCCACGGGGCCCTCGGGCCGGCGGACGTCGGCGAGGAAGAGGCCCTCTTCCTCGATTGCGACATGGCCATCCTGGGCAGCGACGAGGCGGCGTTCGACGCGTACGACCGGGCGATCGCCGCGGAGTACAGCGCCGTGCCGCCCGAGCTCTACGCCGCGGGCCGGCGGCGCTTCTTCGAGAAGCTGCTCGCGGCGGAGCGGATCTTCCTCTCGCCGTACTTCCACGCCCGCCTCGAGGCGAGCGCCCGCGACAACCTGCGCCGGAAGCTCGACGCGGGCGCGTAGCGGCGCTGCGCGGGGGTCGTCGGGGACGGGGGTCGTCGGTGGACGGCGCGGTCGTCACGGGCGCGGCGGTCCGCGCCCCCGGCCCGCGCCGGGGTGCAGGGGGGCGGCGACGCTGGCGCGCGCTGCCCCTCGCGCGATCACCAGCTCTTCACGTCGCTCTTGCTCACGCGGCACGTGGCGGTGTCCCACTGGCTCGCGCCGCCGTGGAGCTTCTCGGACTCGCCCATGTGATCGGTGACGGCCCTGTACTCCTGGCAGATCTTCGGCTTGTCGTCGTCCGCGTCGTAGCCCCCCTTGACGTAGAGGTTCGTGATCGTGACCGTGTCCCCGTAGTTCTGGTTCGCGCCCGCGACCGTGGTCTTCACGCGGTCCACCCTGACGTTGTCGATGATCAGGTGACGCGGCCCGCCGTTCGCGGTGCAGTCGCCGCACGAGCGCCAGAGCTTTCCGAAGTCGGCGATGTACGAGTTCGTGACGATGGTCGTGGAGCCGCCCTTGGCGTTGTGCTGGAAGATCTTGTCGGCCGAGTGCAAGGCGATGGAGCTGTTGATGTGCATCGTCGCCCCGTCGGCGCTGTTCGTCGCCGCGTCCTCGCAGACGTCCTCCCAGTAGACGTGATCGAGCGTGCAGTCGCCCTTGCAGACGATGCCGTTGCCGCCGGGGAGGCCGCCGGCGATGATGAGGTTCTTCACGGTGACGCCGTCCTCGACCTCGAACACGGTCTTCTGGCCCTCGCCGTCGTCGCAGTCCTCCGTGTTGTTCACGCCGATCTTCTGGTTGTTGAAGTCGTAAACGTCCTGCCCGCCGTGGGCGGCGTTCTTGAGCACCGTCGTCTGGTTCCTGATTTCGCCGTTGCCGTTCGTGGGCGTCGGGATCACCATCGGGAGCTCGTCGCCGAGCGGCTCCTCTCCGCCCGTGCCGCTGCTCGTGGCGCTCGCGGCCGTCGTGCTGGAGCTGCTCGTGGTCGCGCTGCTCGTGGTGCTTGAGCTGCTCGTGGTGCTCGCGGCCGTGGTGCTTGAGCTGCTCGTGGCGGTGCTGCCGCCGCCGGCGCCGCCCGTGCTGCTGGTGCTCCCCCCGGTCGCGGCGGCGCTGCTGCTCGAGCTGCTGCCTCCCTGGCCGTCGTCCGGCGTCGCCGCGTCGTCTGAACAGCCGAGCTGGATGGCTCCGACGGCGCCGATCACGAACAGCAAAGTGAAGGCTGACTTCATTCCAGATCTCATCTCATTACCTCTCGTTCCGGCATCATGATGGGCGACCCGCGGCCCGGAAGCGCGTGCACGGCGCTGTCGACTCCTCGACGCGACCCGTCGAGGGGGCAACCACGAACTCGCGCTTCGCGCCGTTCAGCTGGCTTCTACGTCGAGCTCGTCGAGGTGAATGCAAGCGGCGATCCAGGGTGCGCGGCGGGACATCGCGCATCGCGTGGAGGCGCGCTGGGGCCTTCGTGTCAACGCGCGGTCGACACCGGTTGACGAACGGGTTGACGCGCAGGTGCTCCGGGGGGAGGGCGTGCCCTGGGCGGCGGCGACCCCGCGATCGGCGTCGCGAGCCTGCCGAGCGCAGCGTTCGGCAGGCTGCGCCCCGCAGCTCAGAAGATCGGGTCGTCCTTGCAGCCGAAGATGACCTTGACGGCGCCGGCGCCGCTGCTCGCGACCTGCTCACACGCAGCGCCGTGCAGCTGGATGGTCATCATGTCGGGCCCCGTGTAATTCCATCCATCCGTGCCTGTTGTGTCTTGCATGATCGATTGTTCCCCGACGAACACGCCGACGTGGTCCGGGTTTGGCGGCGGCTCGCTGAGCGGGAACAGGCAGGTCGAGACCTTTCCCGTGATCGCCAGCAGCGATGTCACGAGCTGGTCCTGCGTCGCCGCGAGGTAGAACCTCGGCGCGAGCGGATCCGGGTCCTGGCGCGGCTCGAGCCCTGCGACCGCGAGGCCGTTGAGCGCCTTGATCTTGCTCGCCTGCGCGGCGATCCCGACCACGAACGTATGGAAGCCGGCGGCGGCCGCGTCCGTCACCGCCTGTACGGCGAGCTCGTCCGAGTCGCTCTTGGGGCACGACGGATCTCCGTCGGTCGCGAGCAGGATGTACTTGGGGTCGTCGTTCTGGATCGTCTGCAGGTAGTCGACCGCCTTGTTGATGGCGTCGCCGGTCGGCGTGCCGTCGCCCTCGGGGGTCGTGCTCGAGATCGCCTGGTTCACCGTGGGCGCGTTGCTCGCCGCGATCGGGATCAGGATGTCGCGCGGGAAGCTCTCCTCGGTGCAGCTCCCCGTCCTGTCGCCCTGGGGGAACACCTTCAGGCCCCAGGAGGCCGCCTCGTTCGTCGCCGCGATCACCTCCTGCAAGGCGGGCACGACGATATCCCATTTCGACGGCGTGCCCTCGTCTCCGTTCGGATCGTCCTGCATAGACGCCGAGCGATCGAGGACCAGCAGGATGCTGGCCGGCTTGCGCTCGACGTCGAAGTTCTGCCGCCCGCAGTCCACGCCGTCGCCGGCGCTGCTGGCGCTGCCGTCGGAGCCGAGGTCTCCGGGCACGCTGCCCGGCTCTCCGGCCCCACCGCCGACGTCGCCGTACCCGGGGGGATCGCCGGCGCCCGGCGCTCCGCTGCCGGCTTCATCGCTCGACGTACAGCCCGATAGCGCTGCCAGCACGACGACGGAACAGATCGATGATGCTCTCAACATGATGCCTCCTGTAAGCTGAATCCTGGCGACGTCATCGCGAGCACCGCTCCGGGGCCTGCGCTCGATCCACGAACAGGGGCCACGAACAGGGGCCACGAGCAGCGGGGCTCGGCGACGGCGCGGGCGACGGTCGCTACTCGATCTCGTCGGCGAGGCGATCGAGCCAGCCCTCGATGTCCTCGGTCGGGGCGTCGAGCGGTCGCGAGGTCGGCGCTGCCGTCGGGTAGCCCCCTACCTCGTCTTGGCTGTTCACGAACATTCCATCGCCGGACAGGACGTCTTCGACGATGCGTAGATCGACCTCGTCGCGGTCTCTTGGCCTCGCGCCCGCGTGCGCGAGCACCGCGTCGAGGACCGACGCTGCGGGGAGCGCCACGAGGCCGTCGGGCCACGCGGGCTTCTCGGCGAGGACGATGATGTCCGGGGAGGCGATGGGCGCCGCTGCGCCGAGGGCGTCCACGGCGATGTTGTCCTCGAGGTAGGCGGATCCCAGCGAGTTGGTGCCGATCATGGGGAGGCCCGGCAAGGTGTTGGCGCCGTGCCGCATGTAGTTGCCGACGATGCTGACCCTCGGCGGCTCCGGCGTGACGCCCGAGCTCTCCCACTCCTTGAGGACGGGGCCGAGGCGCATCGCCCATTTGCCGGGGTTGTAGACGACGTTGTTCACGATCGCCCCGGTCGCGAACCCCTTGTACCAGGGGTTTCGTTCGTTGTTGTGGGCGTAGAGGTTGCCGACGACGGTGACGTCGGTGCAGCGGTCGTGCACGAGGGTGCCCATCGAATGAGAGCCCTTCTCGTGGATGGATTCGAGGAGCCCTTCGGCGATGATGTTGTTGCTGAGGGTGACGCGGCGCGAGGTGCCGTCGGGACCGTCGAAGCGAGGGCCCGAGACGGACAGGTTCTCGTCGACGCCCCACGCCACGGAGCAATGGTCGATCACGATGTTGTACGCCGAGGCGCCGTCCGTCGTGACGTCGGGCTCGAACCCCGACGCCGGCGCAGCCCCGGCGTCGCCCATCCGGAAGCGGAGGTGCCGGATCCGCACGTCGTGCGTGCGGATCTTCATCCCGCCGCGGATCAGCGTGACGCCCGGCGAGGGCGCTGTCTGGCCGGCGATCGTGACGAACGGCTCGGTGATGTCGAGGCGCGTCTTGTTCAGGTCGATGATCCCGCCGACCTCGAACACGATCGTGCGCGGCCCCCGCGTCTCGATCGCCTCGCGCAACGATCCCGGGCCGTCGGCGTCGAGGTTCGTCACCTTGAGGATCGTACCCACGCCATCGACGGGCCCCGAGCCGCCGGCGCCGCCCGCGGAGCCGGCGGTGGCGGCCCCGGCGCCGCCCGCGGAGCCGGTGGTGGCGGCGCCGGTGCTGCCCGCGGAGCCTGTGGTGGCGGAGCCGCCGGCTCCGGTCTGGGCGCCTGCAGTCCCTCCGCCGTGGCCGCCCGCGCCCGGAGTGCTACCTCCGGCGGCGCCCTGTCCGGCCGCCTCATCGCTCGGCCCGGGCGAGCTCGCTGCGCCGGAGCAACCGGCCAGGAACGTGCACCCCGTGCAACCGAGGAGGACGAACGAGAGGACAGCGGCCTTCATCAGATGATTCCTTTCGAATCGAGAGAACTCGCGTGGACGCTGAAGGCGCCGAGCTCCCGCGGGCGACAACGACGCATGGCGCGGCTCACCGTCGTTGCGTTGGATGCACGCACGAGGCGACTCGAGCCCAGGCCGTCGCGCAGTCCGGGTCGCGCGTGAGGTGGCGGCCGCCGAACCAGGCCGGCGCCGCGCCTCCTCCGCGCCCCGCGAGACAAGCAACGACAATGCCGTTTGCCCCGACCCGCATGCCGGCGGCTCACGTGTGTGGCCGGGGGGCTGCGCAGCGCTCGTGGCGTGGATGTCCTCGTCGCGGCGCGTCGTGGCGCCGCGACGTCAACCACGGGTTGACGTGCTTGACAGCAAGGACGGCTCCCGTGTCAACCGCGCGTTGACCGGCAGCCGTCTGCCGCGAGCTCCGCCGGCGCTCAGCCCTTCCAGCCGGGCGGCGGTTTGGCGAAGCCGGTCTCGGCGGGGAAGGGGCTGGCTGTCTCGCGCTGGTGCAGCCCGTCCACGTCGATGCCGAGCGCCCTCAGCCCGTCGCGCTGCTCGTAGCGGATCACCAGCACGGCGGCGGGCTTCGGTGTCGCCCGGGTGAACTGCGTCGACGTGACGCGGGACTCGCGCCGCTCGCCGAAGGTCGTGCCCAGCCCCTTCGGCGCCGCGGGGGCCGGCGCGGCGCCCGGCGCGGGGGCTGGCGGCGGAACAGCGGGCGCGGGCGCGGGCGGTCCAAACCCCGGCGCCGGCGGCGGCAGCCCGCCGCCTTGCGGCCCGCCGAACGCCGGCGGGGGCGGCATGAAGGGAGGCGGGGGTGGCGGCGGCGGGGGCGCGAGCTCCTCGAACACCGCCAGGCCGATGACACCCACGTTGCGGGGCTTGCCGATCTGCGCGGCGTACGACTGCTCGATGCTCCCGAACCGGAACGTCGCGACATCTTCCTGGCTGATCCGGAATCCGGTGAAATCGAACGACTCGTGCGCCCTGATCACCATGCCGCGGGCATCGAAGGAAGCGTCCTTGCCGCTCTGCACGTCGAGGCCATCGACGGTGGGCACCACCTCGACGCGCGCGCCCGTCAGGTTCCGCACGCGCAGCGCATAGCGCTGGCCTGACCGCCCCTCGACATAGGTCGTATCCCGATGGACGTACTCCCGCGTCGGCGTGAGCGCGCCGCTCTCCTCGACGAGCAGCTCCACCTCGACGATCCCCTTCAGGTCTCGCATCTCGATGCCCCTCTCCCTGAGCCGTCGCGCCCTCGCGCGGCGGCGAGCGTCCAGGCACTACGTGAACCCGCTCGGCGCCAGCGTGTCAAGGCGCCGGTCGGGCGCGGGCCTCGCTGCCCGCTCGCTTCCCCATACCGCCCGCCCGCGGCTCGCGCTATCAACGCACCTGCGCGAGGCGCGGGCGACGCCCGCCGCCCTCGGTTCTCGCGCGTTTCGCATGGTTCGCGCGTTTCGCATGGTTCACAGGATCGCCGCATGATCGCCGTGGTCGCAGAGAAGCCCGCCGTCGCCCGTGACATCGCCGCGGTGCTCGGGGCCTCGAAGCGCGCCGAGGGCTTCCTCGAGGGCGGCGGCTACGTCGTCACGTGGGCGATCGGGCACCTCGTCGCCATCGCCGAGCCGCACCAGATCGACCCCGCCTGGAAGCGCTGGCGCCTCGACCTCCTCCCGATGCTGCCCGGGCAGTTTCCGCTCGTCGTCCTCCCCGGGACGCGGGCCCAGTTCGAGATCGTCCGCAAAGTCCTGGGCCGGAGGGACGTCGAGCGTGTCGTCTGCGCCACGGACGCCGGCCGCGAGGGCGAGCTCATCTTCCGGTACCTCTACGAGGCGGCAGGGTGCAAGAAGCCGGTCGAGCGGCTCTGGATCTCGTCCCTCACGCCCGACGCCATCCGCGACGGGCTCCGGCGGCTGCGGGACGCGCGCAGCTACGACGGCCTCGCCGACGCGGCGCGCGGGCGCAGCCGGGCGGACTGGCTCGTCGGCATGAACCTCTCGCGCGCCTACAGCCTGGTCTTCGACCAGGATCTCTCGGTCGGCCGCGTGCAGACGCCAACGCTGTCCATGGTCGTCGAGCGCGAGCTCGCGATCCGGCGGTTCGTCCCCGAGCCGTACCTCGAGGTCGTCGCGACCTTCTGCCCGCTCCGGGAGGACGGCTCGGGCGCGGCCGACGAGTCCTACAAGGGCACGTATTTCAACGACAAACCGCTCCCGGGCGAGCGGCCGAATGCCGGCGAGCGGCCGAATGCCGGCGAGCGGCCCGAGACCGCGCCGTCGCGGAGGCGCCTGCCCCCGGACGGCGAGGAGGCGCGGCGCATCGTCGAGCGGGCCCGGCGCGGCGAGGCGCGCATCGAGGCGGTCCGGTCGGAGTCTCGCCGCCTCCCGCCGCCGCTGCTCTACGACCTGACCGAGCTCCAGCGGCACGCCAACCGCCTTTACGGCTTCTCTGCGCAGAAGACGCTGGAGGTGGCCCAGGCGCTGTACGAGCGCAGGAAGCTCATCAGCTATCCGCGCACCGACAGCCGGCACCTCTCGACGGACGTGGCGGCCACACTCGGCGCGGTGGTGCAGGCGATCGAGGGCTCGTATCGGGGGATGCTCGCCCAGGGGACGGGGGCTCGGCCGCTCGGCAAGCGCTTCGTCGACGACGGCAAGGTCGGGGATCACCACGCCATCATCCCCACGGGGGCTCGGTCCTCGCGCGCGGAGCTCTCGACCGACGAGCAGAAGATCTTCGATCTCATCTGCCGGCGCCTCCTCTCGGCGTGGCACGAGGATCACGTCACGTCGATCACCACCGTCATCACCGCTATCACCACGCGCGGCGGCGCGGGCGCGCGCGGCGGCGAGCCGATCGTGGACCGCTACCACAGCGCGGGCAGCGTCGTGGAGAAGGTCGGGTGGAAGGTGCTCGACATCGGCTTCGGCAAGGCGCCTGCGAAGCCGCGCAAGAAGGGCGAATCGGACGGTGACGGACGCGATGCGCGCGACGCGCGCGACGGGGAGGGCGGGGAGGGCGAGCGCGAGACCGCCGATCAGCGGCTCCCGCCGGGCCTCGCGAGGGGGCAGGTGCAGCTCGTGCTCGACGCGGAGGCGCAGGCCAAGAAGACGCGTCCGCCACCCCGCTTCACCGAGGCCACGCTGCTCACCGCCATGGAGACCGCGGGCAGCAGCCTCGAAGAGAAGGAGCTCTCCGAGGCGATGAAGGACTCGGGCCTCGGCACGCCGGCCACGCGGGCCGCGATCATCGAGACGCTCCTCCGGCGCGAGTACATCGTGCGCCAGGGCAAGCTGCTGCACGCGACCGACAAGGGCGTCGGGTTGATCGAGGTCGTCCACGCGGACGTGAAGAGCCCCGCGATGACGGGCGCCTGGGAGGCGAAGCTCGCCCGCATGGCCCGGGGCGGGGGCGATCTGCCGTCGTTCATGGCGGGCATCGAGTCGTACGTGCGCCAGGTGGTGGCGGAGGTGAGCGCGGGGCGGCGCGCGGCCGGGGACGGTGCGCTTTCCCCGGAGGCTGGGGCGTCGCCGTTTCAGGAGCGCGGCGAAGCGCGGTCGCGCGCGAAGGGTGGCCGCGGCGCGGCCGCAGCGCCGGCGACCGGTCGAGGCCGCGAGGCGACGCCTCGCCGCGCTCCGGGCAGCAGCGCAGGGGCCGAGCCGGGCGATGCACCGGCTGGCGCGCTGCATGCGGTGGCGGCGGCTGCAGCATCGCCGCCGGCTCGGGCGCAGGCGCGGTCGCGTGCGGCGGTGACGGCGCCAGCGCGACCCGCGGCGGCAGGGACGGCGCGACGTGTGGCCGTAGCGCCGACGCCCGCGCGGCCGCCGGCAGCGGCGTCGCCGCCGGCGCGATCCGCGGCGGCAGCGCTGTCGCCCGCGCGTGCGGCGGCCATCGGGTCCTCTCCGGCGCGTGGGGCGGGCACGGCGTCCTCGCCGGCGGTCGCCCTGTCTCCAGCGCGCCGGCCGGAGGATCTCGTCGAGCTGCTCCACCAATGCTTCGGCTTCAGCGCGTTCCGCCCCTACCAGGAGGCCGTTTGCCGGACGGCGGCCGCGGGGAGCGACGTGCTGCTCGTCATGCCCACTGGCGCCGGCAAATCGCTCTGTTACCAGCTCCCCGGCATCGCCCGAGGCGGCACGACGCTCGTCGTGAGCCCGCTCATCGCCCTCATGGAGGATCAGGCCTCCAAGCTCCGGGCGTGCGGCTTTGCCGCCGAGCGGATCCACTCCGGCCGGAGCCGGGCCGAGTCGCGGAAGGCCTGCATCGATTACCTCGAAGGCGCGCTCGACTTCCTCTTCATCGCCCCCGAGCGGCTCCGCGTGCCCGGGTTCCCCGAGATGCTCGCCCGCCGGAAGCCCGTGCTCGTCGCCGTCGACGAGGCCCATTGCATCTCGAAATGGGGCCACGACTTCCGCCCTGATTACCGGATGCTCGGTCAGCGCCTCCCGGCGCTCCGGCCGGCGCCGGTCATCGCGCTGACCGCCACCGCCACGCCGGTCGTGCAGGACGATATCGTCGAGCAGCTCGGCCTCGCGTCCGCGGCGCGGTTCATTCACGGCTTCAGGCGGAGCAACCTGGGTATCGAGATCCTCGAGGTCAGCCCGGGAGAGCGCCTCGCCCGGGTGCGCGCGCTGCTCGGGCAGGAGGGCCGGACGCCGGCCATCGTCTACGCCGGGACGCGGAAGGACGCCGAGGCGCTCGCCGCCGGCCTCTCGGAGGATCTCCCGGCCGAGGCGTACCACGCGGGCCTCGCCCCCCCGGTGCGCGACCGGATCCAGGCGGCCTTTCTGGACGGCAGCACCGAGATCATCGTCGCCACGATCGCCTTCGGCATGGGCATCGACAAGCCCGATGTCCGCACGGTCATCCACGCCGGGCTGCCCGGGAGCGTCGAGGGGTATTACCAGGAGATCGGCCGGGCTGGCCGTGACGGGCTCCCCTCGCGGGCCGTGCTGATGCACTCGTATGTCGACCGGCGAATGCACGAGTTCTTCCACGAGCGCGACTACCCTGATCCGGCGATGCTCCAGCGGATCGAAGAGGTCCTGTCGGAAGAGCCCCGCCCGAAGGAGGCGATCCTGGGCGATCTCGGCATCGATCCCGAGGTGGCGGACAAGGCCCTCGAGAAGCTCTGGATCCACGGCGGCGCGCGCGTGGATCCGGACGGGGGTGTCGCCCTGGGCGAGCCGGGCTGGCGCGGGCCTTACGAGGCGCAGCGGCGCCACAAGCTCGCCGAGCTCGTGCAGATGGCGCGGTTCACCGAGGGCCACGGCTGCCGCATGCTCCACCTGGTCCGCCATTTCGGCGACCAGGAGGACACGGGCGAGCCCTGCGGCCTGTGCGACGTCTGCGCGCCGGCCGCGTGCGCCGCGCGGGAGTTCCGGGCGCCGAGCCGCGACGAGGCGCAGGCGATCGCGAAGATCCTGGCGGCGCTTCGCGAGAGCGAGCAGCCGACGGGCCGGCTCTACCGCGAGGCGTTCGCCGATGGGTCGCTCGAGCGGCGCGACTTCGAGCACCTCCTCGGCGGGCTGGTGCGGGCGGGCCTTGTCTGCGTGCGCGAGGACTCGTTCGAGAAGGCGGGCGAGCTCATCACGTACCAGCGCGCGTCGCTCACGTCGCGCGGCCTCCTCGGGGGGCCGCGCGGCGCGAGCGACGTCGTGAGCGATGTGCCGCTCGCGAAGCTGCCGCCGAAGGTGAAGAAGCGGCAGAGCGCGAAGTCGTCGGACGCGCGGAGGGCGTTCTTCGCCCGCAAGGCGCAGCGGAAGAAGGGCCGGTCGCGCTGAGCGGCGCGCGGGCGGCGCTCAGCGGAAGATGCCGAAGTGGCCGAGCGCCCACCAGAGCAGGACGAAGATGAGGATGGTGCTGAAGCACCCGCCGCCGAGCTTCTTCGCGCCGTAGCCTGCCGCGATCCCACGCAGAATCTTGCTCATCGAATGACCTCCGGCCCCGTGTCGGGGTGCTCGACGAGCGAAGCAACGTGGGTGCCACATCCTGCGGGCTCCGGCGGGGCGAGATCTTCCCGTGGAGAGGCGATGACTTGGCTTGCAGGGCGGCAAGCACAGCGGCGTACGCGCCACAGTGGGGCGTTTCGCGACGACCTACCTGCGCGAGCTGCGCGAAGCGTTCCAGTCGCTGCCGCGCGAGGCACCGAGCCCTGCCTGCTGCCGGAACAACATCACCGGCCCAGCTTCGCGATGACGAGGCGCGTCCGATTCCCGTCGCCGGTGCCGGGCAGCGGTCCCGTGCCGAAGTCGGCGTGCGGAGCGGTCGTCGTGCCCGCGATGAGCGTCTCGCCGTCCGGTGAGGTGGCGACCACGCGCAGTATGTCTTCGCCCGTGTTCTCCGTGAGGTGATTCCATAGGAGCTCTGCATCGGGCGTGAACTTGGCGACGAAGGCGTTCTGAAGTCCCTGTGCTTTCAATGGGCCGCTGCCGAAGTCGATCTCTCCCGCCGCAGTGCCGCCAACGACGAGATTTCCAGAAGGATCCCGAGTGACTCCATACGCGTGCTGTTCGCTGGCAGCCTCTCCGAACCCGCGCAACCATCGGGGCATCCCGGTCGCCTCGAGCTGCACCACGAAGACGTTGCGGTCGGTTCCGGCTCCTCCGGTTACGGTGTGCTCGCCAAGTTGCATCTTCTGAGAGAACGAGCCCACTATCACAGGACGGCTCGACAGATCCACCGTGATGCCCATCGGCTGCGCGTGGCCTGAGCCAGGTCCGTTGAGCGCTGTGGCCCACACGGCCTTCCCGGCCGGCGTCAGCTTGACGACAAATTGGGTGCCATCGACTCGGAGCGGCACATTGTCAGTGCCGAAATTGATCGTCTCATCCGACCAGCCGAGAAAGAAGATGTTCTTCGAGCTATCGACCGCAACCGCAGTGGCAGCTTCATACCATGACGAGCCATTGAACGTGCGCACCCAGTAGCCCGGGCCGCTCACGCGCCCGTTGGCACCGTCGAGCTTCGCCACGAGGATGTCCTCGCCATCGGGCGTGATCGGGCCCTCGCCAAGATCGATGGGCAGGCTGAATCTCCCCGTGACGATGATGTCGTCGCTCGAGTCGATGGCGATTCCGGTGAGTGTGCCGCGGCCTCCCAGGCCGTTGCTCCAGACATGCTTGCCCGATGCGTCAAGTCGGACGATGTACGGACCCTCCGGAAGCGGTCCACCGCCGAAGTCGACTCCTCCTTGAGGGCTCTCGCCGATCAGAACGAGGTTTCCCTTGGCGTCGATGGCGAGGTCCGTGACACTGTCCACGCCGAAATCGCCGAATTTCTTCGCCCAAAGAGGGATGCCGGTCGGACTCAGCTTGAGGATCAGCGCATCGCTCGACCCGCTGGCAGAGGAGAAGAATTCCCCTGCGATCTTGATCGTTCCTGAAAAACTTGCGCTGACGAACACGTTTCCCTCAGCGTCACTCTCGACGGCCAAAGGCCAGGCGCTGCCATTTTGCTCAAACCCGGTCGCCCAGACGATGCATTGGAATCCATCGCAGTTCTCGTCGTCCGCGGCATCGCAGCGCTCCACCGCGGGGACGACCTCGCCGTTACAGGCGCCCCAGGTCCCGTCGGCGCCGCAGGTACGCGTCCCTTCCCGGCAGGCGCCCCTGTTCCTGGTGCCCAGTGGGCCGGCGTAGCACACCTCCGACACGTCCGGCGTGCACGTGGGCGCCTCCTCCTCAGCGCCTCCCGCGCCGCCGGCGCCCATGGGGTCAGCACCCCCCAGACCGCCGGCCCCCGTGCCGCCCGGCGTCTGGTCGGAGAACTCGTCGAGACCGAGGAGTTGCGCGCACCCGCTGGCGCACAGGCCCAGACCGAGGAGGGAAGCCAGCGCGTAAGGTCGTGCTTGTCGTTGCATGGGCTCGTGCGCGCCCGGAAGCCCTAAGGCGAGGTTCCCGACGCTAGCGCGGAGGATATCACACTGACGCGGCGCGCAGGAGCCTGGTTTCGATCGTCGCCGGGACGAGCCGGGCTCTCGTCCTAGCCTCGGACGCCTCGCGCCCGAGCACCATAGCCGAGGACCGAGAGCCCTATTCGTGCCGAGAGCCGGCGTAGCGCCGCGCGAGGGAGGACGCGCGAGAGCTGGGCCGTGGCCTTGCTCAATGCGGTCGGGACGGCGACCACGTTGCCGCGCTCGGCTGCCGCGATGGCGTAGGCCGCGCAGCCCTCGGCCGTGAGCTCGAACGGCAGCTTTCTGCGCGGCACGCCGGGCGCGCCTACGTCGAAGATCTCCGTGGTCACCGGCCCTGGGCACAGCGCCGTCACCGTGACGCCGGTCCCCTCGAGCTCCACGGCCAGGCTCTCCGAGAGCGAAAGCACGAACGCCTTGGTCGCTCCATACACCGCATGTCCCGGGGTCGGTTGGAACGCGGCGAGCGACGCGACGTTGAGCACGCGCCCTCCGCCGCGGGCCACCAGGTCGGGGACGATCGCCGCGCAGAGCGCGACGACGCTCTCGCAGTTGAGCCGCACCAGCATCGCCAGCGCCGCCGGGTCGCCCGCCAGAAAGGGCCCGAGCCGCGTCGTTCCCGCGTTGTTGACCAGCCAGGCCGCGCCGCCCAGCTCACGCGCCCGATCCCGCACGCGGAGGGCTGCGCCCTCGGTGGCGACGTCGAGCTCGAGCGGGTGAATCGGCGCGTACCCGGCGGCGCCCGCCTGCGCGGAGAGCTCCTCCAGCCGGTGCGCCCGCCGGCCGATGGCGAGCACCGGCTGCCCGCGCGCCGAGAGCTGCCGTGCGATCTCCGCGCCGATGCCGGACGAGGCGCCTGTGACGATGGCGAGGCCCGAGGTCATGATCATGGACGCTATCCTTTACGCCGCGCCGCCCTTGATCGCGAGCGGGCTGTTGGTCCTGGCGTACGGGCGCGCCATGGCCGTTACCGCCGGATGGCTCGCCGCACCGCGCCACGACGGTGATAACGCCATGCGTACATCATCCAGCGCGGGCGGCGCCCCGACGCCGCGCGAGAGGTCGATCTCGTGGCGTTCTCGTCACAATGGGCTCATGCGCCCCACCGCGGCGCGGTCGATCGCCCGCGCGGTTCGCCGGCCGTCCCGCGCGAAGGGGACGTCGGAGCATCGGGGGGTAGAGGACCGTCCCCTACATCGGAGCGGGCGTTTCGCCGCCTACCTCTTGCAGGACGCGGGGCGCAGCGGCTAGCCTGTGAAGCGTGCTTCCGACTTGGGGTGCTGAGGACCCGCGGGCGATGCTGAGGACCCGCGAGCGAGCCGTGCGCGTTCGACACGTCGCGCTGGTCACGGCCGCCCTGTGTGCGCTTTTGCCGTTGCCCGTGCATGCGCAGGTGGAGAAGCCGAAGCCGCGGCCGGTCGTGATTGCAGCGCCCGCCTTTGACGAGCTGCCGGAGGTCGAGGGCACTGGGCTCTGCGCCGCGTCGGTCATCCCGACCGGGCCGCAGGAGACGCCGGCAAACCTCTTCATGAACGACTTCATCGGAGGAACCAATAAACTCATCGACGATCACAAGGAAGATCGCCTCGAGTACACCATTCGAACGCTTCTGGATCTGAGCAACAACAACGACAACGACAACGACCCCGCGGACGAGAACGACCCGCGGAGTTTCGGTGACTTCAAGCGGATGTCGCCGGATTGCGGCGTCGGCGGCTGCAGCTTCCCGTGGGACGATCGCCCTGACAAAACGGCTATCGTCTACGGCTCCCGTGTTCGCGGGTTCCTGGCCGTCACGGAGGAGCTCGCCGGCAGGCCGGTCCATTTAGGCCTGTACGCCGACGATGCCGTGAGCCTCGCGTTTTACGATGGAGTCACGAGCGAGAAGGTGGTCCTTCTCCAGCCGGCGGAGCTCGGCCTGCCGGTCTGGCGTCTCACGAACACCGTCACCTTCGAGAAGCCAGGCCTGTATCCGCTCGAAATCAACTACGCGGAGATCGCCGAGCACGCGGCGCTCGAGATGTCCTATTTCGTCGGGGAGTTCGAGGACTTCCACCGCGCCGCGGAGTCGCCGCCCGTCGAGAAGCTGAGCGAGAACGGCTTCACCCTCTTCCGGCCGGCGCAGTTCTTCCAGACGCTGGCCGGCTCGCCGTCGTTCCCGGATCTCGACCAGTGCCAGCAGTGCGAGCGCAGGTTCGTCGGCCTGCCCAACAACAACGGCTGTCCTGGGAGCTACTACTGCAACGAGGCCGCCCTCTGCGCCCCGTGCGACACGGCGCTCCACTGCGGCGAGTCGTGCTCGCGCTGCCTGAACGACACGCCGTTCTGCATCGATCTCAACGGCAACCGCGCGTGCGCCGAGTGCCGCACAAGCGCCGACTGCCGCGGCGGCTTCGTCTGCGACCCCGAGACGCACGAGTGCAAGGAGGAGTACGAGTGCAACATCGACCCGGACTGCCCGCGGGGCGAGATCTGCGTCGAGCACTCCTGCGTCCCGTGCGACACGGCCGATCGGTGCGCCGGCAACTCCTGCAACTGCTGTCCGAACGGCATCAACGGCGCCCAGATGAACTGCGCCGCGGTCGAGCCGGGCGGCGTCGCGATGTGCGTCGAGTGCCTCGTCGACGACGAGTGCCCCGACGGCAAGAAGTGCCACACCCCGACGGGCCACTGCGTCGACGAGATCCCGAGCAACGCGCAGCCGAACTGCTGCGGCGAGGGCTGCGTCGACTGCATGCACCCCGAGGATCCGAACGACCCGCAGTCGCCCCCGGTGCCGTTCTGCCTCCCCGGGCCCGTCGGGACGGCGTGCGCCGCGTGCCGCAACGACATGGATTGCGCCGACGGGCAGTACTGTCTGAGCGGCGAGTGCAAGGAGTGCGTCAAGGATCGGCGCTGCGGGCCGCGCTGCGAGAGCTGCGGCGGCGACACGCCGTTCTGCCTCGGCGATTTCTCCGAGCTCGCGGTCTGCGTGCGCTGCACGTCGGACGAGCAATGCGCCGGCACGACGTGCAACCGCGAGACCCACGAGTGCGACCCGGGGTGCATGGCGACCTGCGCCGAGGACACCCCGCACTGCGACGGCAAGAAGTGCGTCGAGTGCTACGCCGACACGCAGTGTCCGTGCGGCAACACCTGCGACCTCGCGACGAACACCTGCGACATCTCCTGCAAGACGAACCTCGACTGCCTCGGCAACGAGCACTGCCGCTGGACCGACGAGGCGGACGCCAAGGAGTGCGCGCTCGGCCCGATGCCCGACAACGTCGCGTGCGGCGGCACGCTCGCCGAGATCTGCAGCGTCTCGGTCGTCGGCCAGAAGGGCGCCGATCCGCGGGCCGCCGGGCTCGTCGCCCTCGCGGCGCTGGCCCTGATCGAGCGAACACGCCGCCGGCGCACCGGAGGTGCCTCGTGAGAACGCGTCCGCTCCTCGCCCCGCTCCTCGCGCTGTCCGCGCTCCTCGCCGGGCGCCCCGCGCTCGCCGAGGAGGGGCGCTTCGATGCCCAGGTCTTCCGCCCGGCCGCGGCCCCGCGTGATCTCGTGATGGTCCAGAAGTCGGAGGTCATCGGGAACCTCTCGCCGACCGTCGGCCTCTACAGCGACATCGCGGCCGACCCGCTCGTGCTGCTCGTCGCGGGCGACGACACGAGGCAGGCCGTCGACGCCATCTCCGGGCGGCTCGAGCTCGCCCTCCTCGCGGGCATCGGCTTCTTCGACGTGTTCGACGTCACGATGGCCATGCCGCTCGTCCTCTTCCAGGAGGGCGGCAACCTCCGCCGCTTTGGCACCGAGGGGTCGGTCAAGAGCTCCTCCGTCGGCGATCTCCGCCTGTCCACGAAGATCTCGCTCCCGTACCTGAACCGGAAGGAGCAGGTCAAGGAGGGGTTCGGGATGGCCATCGCGGGCAACCTCAACTTCCCCACGGGCGATCAGAACGCGTTCACCAGCGACGGCGCGCTGAGCGGCGGCGCGACGCTCATCGGCGACTACCGGTTCAACTTCGGGCTGCTCCTCGCCGCGAACGCTGGCATCTGGCTGCGGCCCGACAACCAGTTCGCGGGCGTGCGCGTCGGCGACATGGCGCAGTTCGGCGTGGCGGCCGAGCAGTACGTCGTTCAGAGCTGGGGCCTGTCGGTCATCGGCGAGGTGTACGGGTACCCCTCGCTCACGAGCTACCCCGACGACCCGGGGCAGATCCCCGCGGAGGCGCTCCTCGGGCTGCGCTGGCAGACCAAGCACGGCATCACGATCACCTTCGGCGGGAGCTTCGGCGCGGCGTGCGGCTTCGGCGCGCCCTCGATCCGCTTCTTCAACGTCATCACGTGGCAGCCGAAGACCTCCCAGGAACAGGAGGAGATCAACCGCCTGCAGCAGCGCGAACAAGATGATCCGGATCGCGACGGCCTCATCGGCGCCGCGGACCGCTGCCCCGACGTGCCCGGGAGCCCCGAGAACTTCGGCTGTCCGGACCTGGACACCGATGGCGACGGCATCTTCGATCGCGACGACAAGTGCCCCGACAAGCCCGCCGGTCCGCACGGGAAGGACGGCTGTCCGCTCGCCTTCATCCGGGGCGACGAGATCGTGATCACCGAGCAGGTCCACTTCGCGACCGACAGGGACATCATCCTCGAGGACTCGAACTCGACCCTCGAAGCGGTCGCGCAGGTGCTGATCGACAACCCCGACATCCGCGAGGTGCGGATCGAGGGCCACACCGACGTGCGCGCGACCGACCTGTACAACATGGCGCTGTCCCAGCGCCGCGTGGCGAGCGTCATGGCGTACCTGATCGCGAAGGGCGTCGAATCCTCGCGGCTCCAGGCGGTCGGCTACGGGCACACGCAGCCGATCTACGACGACACCGGCTGCCAGGGGCCCGACGATCAGCTGTCGCCCGATTGCCAGTTCATGACGTCGAAGAACCGGCGCGTCGTCTTCCGCATCCTGCGCTACGGCGCCGCGGGGGCGAAGCCGCTCACCGGCGCGCCCGACGGGGGCGAGCAGCTCCTGCCGTCCGGCGGGGTGCTGCCGCAGAAGACCCAGGGCACGCTGCCCAATCAGGGCACGCTGCCGGGGCAGGGGGTCCTCAAGTCGAACGTGCTGCCGAGCGGCGGATCCTCTCTCCCGCCTGCGGGCGGGGCGCCCGGCGGCGCGGCCCCCCTGCCGAACCGCGGCAACGCGGGCGGCCTCCCGAGCAACACGGGCGTGCTGCCGCGATCCGGTACCCCCGCGCCCGCGCCGCCGGCACCGGCGCCGTCCTCGTCGAGCCAGCCGCCTGCTCCGGGAGGCGGGGGGAGTCGCTAGGAGGGCGTCGATCCGGGGGCCCGGCCCGAGGGGTGGATGGAAGGGGCGCGCTGGCGGTCGAGCGCGTGTTGCGAGGGGAGGAGAGGACAACCGGACGTCAGCGTCACAGCGGTAGGAACCGCGCGACGCTGACGTCTTCTACGTCTTCTGCTGCGCTTACTTCTTCGGCGCCGGCTTCACGGGCGCCGATGACGTGGCGGGCTTGGCCGACGACGACGGGGGGAGCGACGACGGCGGGGCAGAGGAGGCCGGCTTGGCCGACGACAGCGGCGTGGGCGACGCGGGCTTCGCCCCCGGCTTGCCTGGCTTGGCCGAGGTCGCGGGAGCGGGCGAGTCCTCGTACGGCTCGTCGGATGCAGCCGGAGGAGCAGCAGGCTGGTCCGCCGGCGGCGCCTCCGGCTCGACAGGCGCCGCCGAGTCGGCGGGCGGCGTCGCCGGGTGCAACGTCAACGGCTTCGCCTCTCCCTCGGTGCGGCGGACCCAGATCACCGCCGTCCCGCTCGCCACGCTGGCATAGCGGCCGTCCTCGGTGCGGACCTCCTCGTTGACCGCCTCGATGACCGCGTCGCCGCCGACAGCGCACGCGGCCTTGCGGAGCGACTCGAGGCGCTCCGCCTCCGTGCGGGCCGTCGGATCGCTCGCGATCGGCTGGAGGCGATGGTACTCGCGATCGGGCAGCTGGCCCGCCGGCACGACGTGCATGTCGCTGCAGAACTCGCCCGAAGGCGTGCGTTTGTCTCGGAAAGGAGTGCTGCAACCGGCGATCAGCGCGGCACCCAGGGCCGCCGAGAGGAGGAGGCGCTGCATGCTGCCTTCTTACCAGCGATGCGACGCGCGATGCAAACCCCGTGCATCATGGACGCAGCCGACGTGCGCCAGGGACGCCAGCCGACCCGGCGGCACGCCGCCTCTCGCAGGTTGCTCGCGGGTGGATCGGCTCCTGACGCCGTGCCCGTCACCGGGCCGCCACACCCCCCTGCCACTGTCCCATCCACCGCCCCATCCAGCGTTCCGATCTCGTGAACGCCTGGATATGCTTCGCGGTCGATGCGCCCGATCGAGCGATCCGCTCCTCTCGGCTTCCTCACCTTCCTCGGCGCGGCGCTCGCCGCCGCGTGCAGCGCGCCTCAGCCGGCGCCGCACGCCCCTCCGCACAGCGCCGCCCCTGCCGAGGAGAGCGCCTCGAGCGCCGCGGCGTGCCTCGCGGCCGCCAGCGCAGCGCGGCAGGCCCGCCCCGACGAGCCGCCGCGGATCGGCGTGAAGCACATCCTCGTCCGCCATGCCGGCGCCGATCGCGCCGAGGGCACGACGCGCACTCGCGAGGAAGCGTGCCTGCGCGCGATGGAGGCGCGCGACAAGATCCGCGGCGGCGCCGACTTCGGCGAGGTGGTCGCGCAGTACAGCGAGGAGGCCGGCGCGGCGTCGCGCGGCGGCTCGCTCGGCACCGTGGAGCGCGCCGACGTCCTGCCGCCCTTCGCCGATGCGGCGTTCGAGCTCGATGTCCAGCAGCTCAGCGACGTCGTGGAGACCCGCTATGGCTTCCACGTGATCTTCAGGACGGAATAGCCCTCCTGCCCAGAGCGAGCCTCCCGCCGGAGACCTCTCTGCCTGCCCGCGCGACGCCTCGCCTCTCGGGCCTCGCATCGTCACGGCGCCTCGCGGGCCGCGCGCGCAAGGGTTGCGTTCCCGGCGGAGGCGCAGCATGAAGCACCCATGCGCGCTCACAAGCTCCTCGCCGCCTTCGCCGTGATGATCGCCTCGCCAGCGCTGCTGATCGCGGCATGCAAATCCAGCGATGAGCCGGAGGAGGTCGCCCCGGCGCCGGGCGCCGTCACCGCGCCGACCGCGACGGCGCCGCCGCCCGCTGCGACCGGCGCCGTGCCGGCCGCGACGCCGACCCCGGCCGCGCCTCCAGCGACCACGACCGCCGCCCCGACCCCAGCCGCCCCGGCGACCCCGAAGCCGGACGCGGGCGCGCCGGTGGACGCGGGCGCGCCGAAGGACGGCGGCACCGCCACCACGGCCGACGCGGGGGCGCTCTCGACCAAGCTCGCGGCGTGCGCCGCGAAGTGCCAGTCGATCCTCCAGACCTGCCTGACGCCGAAGTTCCCCGCGGACGGCGGCCTGCCCGCGCTCGCCGATCCGGCGGCGTGCCAGGGCTCGTTCGACTCCTGCCGCACCGCCTGCGCGCCGTAGCTCCCGCCCCGCCTCGGCGAGGCCGGCTCCAGCGCCGCCGGGCCTACTTCTTCTGGGCGCCGGCCGGCGCGCTCGGCAGCGTGATCCGGAAGAGCGCGCCGCCGGCCGCGCCGGTCGTCACCGTGATGTCGCCGCTCATCGCCTCGACGAGGTGCTTCGCGATGGACAGGCCGAGCCCGGTGCCGCCCGACGCGCGAGAGCGGCCCGGATCCACCCGGTAGAACCGATCGAAGACGCGGGCCTGGTGCACCGCAGGGATGCCCGGACCGTCGTCCTCGACCTCCAGGACGACGCGCCCGTTCGCGGCCCGCGCGCGCACCACCACGTGCGAGCCGTTCGGCGTGTGATGGATCGCGTTGTCGACGAGGTTGGTCAAGATCTGGTCCAGCGCGCGCGGATCCGCCGCGACGAGCGTGCCCGGCGCCACGTCGATCTTCACGTCGGTGTGCCTCTCCATCGCGCGCCCGCGCAGGAGCGCCACCGCTGCCTCCGCCTGCACCGAGAGGTCGAGCGTGCCCGGCGAGAGCGGCCGCTCGCCGCCCTCGATGCGCGACAGGTCGAGCAGATCGTCCACGAGCCGGTGCAGCCGGGTCGCGTTCCGATCGATCACCTCGACGAAATCGCGCGCCGCCTCCGGGTCGTCGAGCGCGCCGCCGAGCAGCGTCTCGCTGCTCGCGCGGATCGACGCGACCGGCGTGCGCAGCTCGTGCGACGCGTTGGCGATGAAGTTGCGCTGCAGGCCCTCGATGCGCCGGAGCTCCGTCACGTCGAAGAAGACGGCGACGACCCCCGCCGCCCCGCGGCTCTGCGCCGGCAGCGCGAGCGGCGCGGCGTTCACGAGCAGGACGCGGCGCCCCGGAGGCCCGGCCACGCCTGGCGCCGCGGGCGCGATCTCGATCTCGCGCGTCGCCGCCGCGCGCGCGAGCGCGACCTCCTCGAGCAGCTCGTGCAGGCTCGACGAGCGCAGCACCTCGAGCGGCGGGCGACCGACCGGGTCCCTGCGGATGCCGAGCAGCTGCGAGAGCGCCGGGTTGACCAGCGTGATGTCGCCCTTCTCGTCCGTGACCAGCACGCCCTCGCGCATCGACTCGAGCACCGCGCCGAAGCGCTCTCCCTCGCCCCCGAGCTCGCGCCGCGACAGCTCCAGGCTCTCGGCGAGGTCGTCCAGCGCGCCGCCCAGGGTGGCGATCTCGTCGTGCCCCTGCATGCGCGCGCGCCGGCCGAGGTCGGCCCGCATCTCCCGCGCGACGCCCGTCAGGTAGACGAGCCGCCCGGAGAGGGCGCGCGCCCCGGCGAGCGCCGCGGCGACGGCGAGCGCGAGGGCCAGGAGGGTGCCCTCCACAACGCGCGTGCGGGCGGCGGACAGGCTGCGGTCGATCGCGACCGGCTCGAACGCGACCCGCACCACCCACGGCCCGTCCGGGCGATCGAGCCGCTGCGCGGCGTAGAGCATCCGCATCCGCGTCGTCTTGCTCACGCGCTCGCTGCGCCCCGTACCCTGGTGCCGCGCGTCGGCGACCTCGTCGCGCGTCGCGTGCGTGTCGAGCTGGCCGAGCCCCTCCGGCGCGACCGACGAGTCGCCCCGCACCGCGCCCTGCGGATCGATGAACGTGACGCGCCCTCCTGCGAGCTTCGACAGCGCCGTCGCGAGGGCGGGCGCCTCGGCCGCGAGGTCTCGTGACCTCGCGGCGACCTCGGTGACGAGCGCCGTCCGCGTCGCCAGGTCGTCCTCCGTGTGCGCCGAGAGCTCTGCCCCGAGCGTCTTCAGGACGTAGCCGTCGAACACCAGCGCCGCGAGGATCGCGATCCCCACCGCGAACGCGATGAGCTTGCTTCGTATACCCATGTCACCAGCGCGCCGGGCTCACGCCGCGCGCGACGTGGGCGAAGATCCTTACGTTACCTGGTTTTGTCCGTTCCATGACGACTCGTTGACGTGATGTGGGGAAACGGGGTAAACGCCCGGCCCCATGGGATTGACCCGTGACGCAGTCTTCTTCGACGCTCTGGCCAACCATGCGCGAAAGAGCGTCGCAGCGAGCGAGCTCCTCCTGGAGATGCTCGACCGGCTCGACGACGCCCCGGCCCTGGTGCAGCGGATCTCCGACCTCGAGGACGAGGCCGACAAGATCACCCACGAGTGCCTGGCCGCCCTCCACCAGACGTGGATCACGCCGCTGGATCGCGAGGAGATCCACGCGCTCATCACCCGCCTCGACGACGTGCTCGACTGCATCGAGGCGGCGAGCGTGAGGCTCGTGCTCTTCGAGATCACGAGCGCCCTGCCGGACGCGCGGCTGCTCGCGCAGGATGTCGTCGACGCGTGCACCGTCATGAGCTCCGCCATCCAGTCCCTCAGGGATCTGAAGAAACAGCCGAATCTCCTCGAGCTCTGCGTCGAGATCAACAAGATCGAGAACGCGGCGGACGCGCACTACCGCAACGGGTTGGCGGCGCTCTTCAAGAAGGGGAACGACCCGCTCCTCGTGATGAAGTGGCGCGACATCTATGACCTCCTGGAGCACGCGACCGACCGCTGCGAGGACGTCGCGAACATCATCGAGGGCATCGTGCTCGAGCACGCATGACGACCTACATCCTCGCCATCCTCATCATCGCGCTGGTGTTTGATTACATCAACGGCTTTCACGACGCCGCGAACTCGATCGCCACGGTCGTCTCGACGCGCGTCCTGTCGCCGCGCACCGCGGTGCTCTGGGCGGCCGCCTTCAATTTCATCGCGTTCGCGCTGTTCGAGCCCACGGTGGCGCGGAACATCGCGAAGGGCGTCGAGCCGGGGTTCATCACGCCGAACGTCATCCTGGGCGGCCTGCTCGGCGCGATCATCTGGAACCTGCTCACGTGGTGGTGGGGGCTGCCGTCGTCGTCGTCGCACGCGCTCATGGGCGCGTTCGCCGGGGCCGCGGTGAAGAGCGCAGGGCGGCTGTCGGTGCTCGACGCGACGGTCTTCGGCAAGACGGCGGCGTTCATCCTGGTGTCGCCCTTGCTCGGCGCGGTCATCGGGTTCTCGCTCATGCACGCCATCCGGTGGCTCGCGCGGGGCTGGACGCCCAAGAAGGTGAGCACCCGGTTCCGGCGGCTGCAGCTGCTCTCCGCGGCCGCCTACTCGCTCGGGCACGGCGGCAACGACGCCCAGAAGACGATGGGCATCATCACGGCGCTCCTCATCTCCGCGGGGCTCCAGGAGGGCGGCAAGGAGCCGGAGCCGATGCTCTGGGTCGTGCTCGTCTGCCACGCGGCGATGGGCCTCGGCACGCTCTCCGGCGGCTGGCGCATCGTGAAGACCATGGGGATGAAGATCACGAAGCTGAAGCCGGTGGGCGGCTTCGCGGCCGAGACGGCCGGCGCGGCGACGCTGTTCAGCGCCACGGCGCTCGGCATCCCCGTGAGCACGACCCACACGATCACGGGCGCGATCGTCGGGGTCGGCGCCACGAGCGGGCGCCTCTCCGCGGTCCGCTGGGGCGTCGCCGGGCGCATCGTCTGGGCCTGGATCTTCACGATCCCCGCCTCGGCCGTCCTCGCCGCGATCGCCTACACCATCGCGAACGTCATCAGCGGCCAGCCCTGATCGCGCAGGCGAGCGCGGCGCCGCGCCGCATGACGCCACGCAGGCGAGCAGGCGCCTCGCTCGCGCGGCCTGCCCTGGGACTTACGAAGCGCGCCGCCGATCTCCATAGCGCGACCATGCGGGCGCTCGTGACGGGGGCGACGGTGGCGCCGGGAGGGGCGGTCGCGCGGGCCCTGCTCGCCCGCGGGCACCGCGTGCGGGCGTTCTCCGCCAGGCCTGGCGATCCGACCGCGGCGCGGCTCATCGAGCTCGGCGTCGAGGTCGTCCAGGGCAGCGCCGACGAGCCCCGCTCGATCGCGCGCGCGGCGGCCGGCGTCGACGCGGTCTTCGCCATGGGCTCGCCCATTGAGGGCGGGCTCGCGGCCGTCGAGGCGGAGCTGCGGCTCGGCCTCGCCGCCGCCGAGGGCGCGAGGGCCGCGGGCGGCGCGCACCTCGTGTACACCTCGGTCGCGAGCGCCGACCGGGGCACGGGCGTCCCCCATTTCGAGAGCAAGGCGACCGTCGAGCGGCACATCACCGCGCTCGGCGTGCCTTGCACGATCCTCGCCCCGGTGTGCCTGATGGAGAGCCTGCTCACGCCCGCGGCGCGCCTCGGCCTCCGGCGCGGCGTGTACGCCGCCCCGCTCCCGGCGGGCTGCCCGCTGCAGCAGATCGCGGCCGACGACGTGGGGCGGTTCGCGGCGCTCGTGCTCGAGCGCCAGCGCGACTTCCTCGGGCACCGGATCGAGCTCGCGTCCGACGAGCTCACCGGCGCCGAGGCCGTGTCGGCGCTTTCCCGCGTGGCGGGCCGCGAGATCCGCTACGCCGAGGTGCCGCTCGCCGAGGTGCACGCGCGCAGCGAGGACCTCGCGGCCATGTTCCGCTGGCTCACGCGCGAAGGTCACGGCGTGGACCTCGGGGCGCTCCGCGCCGCCTACCCGGAGGTCGGGTGGCGGCGCTTCGAGGACTGGGCGCGCGAGCACCTCGCGGGCGCGCTGACCCGAGCGGTCGCGTGAGCCTGCGAGGGCGTCGCGTCGATCCGGCGCGCGGTCCGCCGGTCCACCTGCCCCGCGCGCCGGGCTCACCCGGCCCGCGCGGGCGCGGCGCTCATCCGACGTGCGACGGCGCGCGGCTCGGTCGGGCCGCCCCGAGGCTGATGAAGTGGTCGAGGATCCAGGTCTTGAAGCGGTTCAGGTCGAGCCGGTCGAGCAGCGGCAGGAACGCCCGCTCCACCCCGTCCTCGCGGCGTATCGAGGCGAAGTCGAGCACGCCGACGTCGTTCGCGGCGAGCACGTACGGCATCACCTCGGTGCGCCCCTCGTCGAACGCCGCGAGCAGCAGCGACCCCTTGAGGAAGGCGGCCGAGACGTCGAGGAAGGCGGGGCGGATGCCGCGGATATACCGGCTGAACGGCTCCGCGATCACGCGCTTGTCCGGCGAGTCGCGGAGCCCCGCGCCCTCGAGCTGCTTCTTCAGGAACTCGCTCGCCGACATGCCGGGGTGCTCCTTGCGGCGGCGCTCGGCCTCGTAGCCCTCGGCCACGACCACGAGCGCGTAGTCGGCGCGCTTGAGGCCGTCGGCGAGCTCGCTCAGCACGTCCTGCGGGAAGCGGAAGAAGGGGAGCACGATGAGGTGCGCCCGGGCAGCCACCGCGCAGTGCAGCGCGTGCCGCCCGCTGCGGTTGCCCATCATCTCGAGGATGTAGATGCGCTTGTGCGTATAAGCGTCCTCGTAGAGCCCGCGCGCGATGGTCGCGCCCGTCTCCACGCCGGACAGGAAGCCGATCGCCCGATCGCCCTCCAGATCGTTGTCGATGGAGACGTTCACGAAGCCGGCCTGCGGCCGCACCTCGAACTCGTCGAGCCACGCCTTGATGCCCTCGAACGTGCCGTTGCCGCCGACGCAGATGAGGTGCGTGAACCCCTGCGCCTTGAAGGTCGCGGCGGCCTGCTTGCGCTTCTCGCGATCGAGGAAGCCGGAGTAGCGCTCGCTGCGGAAATCGCTGCCCGCGTCGAGCACGCGCCGCCCCATCGAGCGCGCCGGGATGCCCTGCGCGAGCAGATCGTAGCGCTGGCGGCGGCTCATGATGAGGCGCTCGAACTGGGGCTGGGCGCGCGCGTCCGCGGTCAGCGAGCGGAAGCCCTCGGTCGCGGCCCACACCTCGTAGCCTCGCCGCGCCGCCTCCTCGGTCAGCGCGACGGCGACCGAGGAGTAGCCAGGGGCGTTGCCGCCGTCGAAGACGAGCAGCAGGCGCTTGTCCGATGCCGGGAGGGTGTCGGGACGTCCGAACTCGACGATGCTGGTCATGGCGCCGGCCTTCTACCACGCGACGACGAGGTTGGCTGAGCGATTGTCACGCGTTCGCGCTCGTTGTTTGACGACGCCGGGCGTTGGACGACAGCGCCGCGCGGCGTCGAGCGAGCGCGCCGCGCCGCGCGGCGTCGAGCGAGCGCGCGGCGCCGAAGGCGCGCCGTTCACCCCGTGTTGCGCATGCCGGCGGCGATGCCGTTCAGCGTGAGCAGGAGCGAGCGATCGCGCCCCGTGTCCCCGCCGCGGCTCGCCCGCAGGAGCTCGACTTGCAGGAATGAAAGGGGGTCGACGTAAGGATTGCGCAGCGAGATGGACCGCTGGAGCGTCGGGTTGCCCTCGAGCAGCCGCCGGTTGCCCGTGAGCCGCTTGAGCCACGACCGCGTCCGCTTGTATTCCGCGATGATCCGCGGCGCGACCGCCTTGCGCGCGGCGGCCGGCGCGAGCTCCGCGTAGCCCGCGAAGATCGTCATGTCGGCCTTCGCGAGCACCATCTCGACGTTGTCGATGACCGCCCGGAAGAACGGCCACGACGCCATCATCTCCTTCAGCAGCTCCGCGCCCTCGGGGCGCTGGCCCATGGCCTCCAGGCCGCTGCCGACGCCGTACCACCCCGGGAGGATGGCCCGGTTCTGGGTCCACGCGAAGACCCACGGGATCGCGCGCAGCGACTCCAGGCCGCCCGCGCGCCGCTTGCTCGGGCGCGAGCCGAGCGGCAGGCGCGCGATCTCGTCGATCGGGGTCACGGCCGTGAAGAACTCCACGAACTTGGGCTCCTCCCAGACGAGCGCGCGGTAGGCGCGCCGGCCCGTCTCGGCGAGCTCGTCGAACGCCGCGGCGAAGCGCAGCTCGGACGCGGCGGGCGGCCGCGGCTGCGCGCCCAGCGTGTGCAGGAGCACGCCGCTCAGCATGATCTCCAGCGTGCGCATCGCGAGCTCGGGACGCGCGTACTTGTGGTCGAGCGCCTCTCCCTGCTCGGTCGCCTTGTAGCGGCCGCCGACGCTGCCGGCCGGCAGGGCGAGCAGCGCCTGGTGCGCCGGTCCGCCGCCGCGCGCCACCGACTCGCCGCGGCCGTGGAAGACGCGGAGCGGCAGCTCCGCCTCGGCGGCGATCTTCGGCAGCGTCTCCTGCACGCGCCGGAGCGCCGCGCTCGCCGCGAGCAGGCCGACCTCCTTGCCGGAGTCGCTGTAGCCGATCATCACCTCCTGCACGCCGCGGGCGAGGACGTGCGGGCGATACTCCGGGTGCGCGAGCAGCGCGCGCAGGATCCTCGCGCTGTCGTTCAGCGCGCCGAGCGACTCGAACAGCGGCACGACGTCGATCCGCGCGCACGAGCGCGCCTCGTCCCACAGCCCGGCGGCCTTCGCGCTCGCGAGCGCGGCGAGCACGTCGTGCTCGCTCTGGGTCATCGACAGGATGAGGGTGCGGCAGGACGACTCGCCGCCGTCGCGCTGCGCCGCGGCGATGCGCTGGAGCGCCTCGAACACGCGGCGCGCCTCGGGCGTCATCTGCGCCGGCTCGACCCGGCCCTCCGCGAGGCAGGCGGCAGAAGCGCGCGCGTCCTCGGCCGGCGCGCGCATCTCGAGCTCCGCGAGCGCGAACCCCAGCGCGCGCACCTGCGAGAGCAGCCCGCGGGCGCGCCGCTCGCCGGAGCTCGCGCAGCGCGCGGCGCGCAGGCTGTCGGCGACGACCGCGAGATCGCGCTCGAGCTCCGCGGGCTCGCGGTAGGGGATCGCGAGCGTCGGCTCCTCCGGGCGCACGAAGGCGCGCCCCTCGCGCGTGGGGCCCTGCCCGGAGCGCGCGCGCGCCTCCGCGCGGCCGTTCTCCGCGTGCTCGAGCGTCGCGGTGAGGCGCGCCTCGATGAAGTGCAGCTTGCGGCGCCACGGCTCGCCCTCGGTGCGCGGGCCGAAGTGCGCGGACACCTCGGGCATCGCCGCGGCGTCCTCCTCGATCGAGGCGAGCAGCCAGGGCGGCGGCGTGACGTGCCGGACCGACTGCGACAGCGCGCCGCCGAGGTCGCGCGCCGCCCGGATGAGCCGGCGCAGCCCGCGGATGCGGTAGGCGAACAGCGCGTCCTCGAGCACGGCGGGCACGACGAACGGGTTGCCGTCCATGTCGGCGCCGACCCACGAGTGGATCCGGAGCGGCACGATCTCGGCGTCCAGCGGCTCGCCGTACGCGGCCTCGAACGCGCGCCCGATCGCCGCGGGCAGATCGGGGAGCAGATCCCAGAGGATCTCCTCGATGTACCAGGCGACGTTCTTCACCTCGTCGCCGACGGTGGGGCGATCGCGGCGCACCTCGTCGGTCTGCCAGAGCGCGGTGATCTCCTCGCGGATCTCGGCGAGCTTGCTCGCCGACTCGTCGGGCGTCAGCTGGCAGCGATCGTGCTGCTCGAGGTTCTTCGCGATGCGGTAGAGCTTCTCGAGGACGGTGCGCCGCGCCGCCTCGGTCGGGTGCGCGGTGAAGGTGAGCGTGACGTCGAGCGTCCTGAGCGCGGCCCGCACGCGCTCCGCGGGCACGCCGGCCTTCTTGAGCGTGTGCATCGCGGCCTCGAGCGAGCCGCGCTGCGGCCGCGCGCCGGGATCCGTCGCGTACGCGCGCGCGCGGCGGATGCGGTGGTGCTGCTCCGCGAGGTTGACGAGCCGGAAGTAGACGGTGAACGCGCGGATGACGGGCTCGAGGCGATCGTGGGGCAGCTCCGCGAGCAGCTTGCTGAGCTCCGCGGCCGCGTGCGCGCGGCCGTCGTTGGGGCCGCGCCGCCGGCGGATGGCGAGCGTGCGGATGCGCTCCTCGATGGCGAAGAGCTCTTCTCCCTCCTGCTCGATCAACACTTCCCCGAGCAGGCGTCCAAGCAGGCGAACTTCTTTGCGAAGAGGTCGATCGACCTCGCGGCGACGCGGCGGCATGGGCGCCAGCCTAGCGCGATGCGGCGTAAAACGGACCACCGAGTGTGGCCCGGGCGGACGGTCGGTGGCGCCGGGGGTGAGGTGGCGCCGGGGCGGGTGGCGCGCCTCGGGACCTGGGCGGGTGGGCGGGGGTGCGAGCACGGTCCGTGCATCGCCCCTTCATCCGCGCCCTTTCGAAGCCTCGTCGAGCTCGTGTACCCTCCGGCGGATGGCCGATGATGTGTTCGGGATCGTCGGCACGACCCAGGGGGCGTTCAAGGTAGAGCGGGTCGTCGCCGAGGGGGGGTTCGGCGTCGTCTATCGGGCGTACCACGAGGCGTTTCGAGCGCCGGTCGCGCTGAAGTGCCTCAAGGTCCCGGCGACGCTGCCCGAGCAGCTGCGCGTGCAGTTTCTTGAAAAATTTCGCGAGGAGGCGGAACTGTTGTTCCGCCTGTCGGCCGCGATCCCTGCCGTCGTCAGGCCGCTGCACCACGACGTGATCTCGACCGCGACTGGCGCCTTCGTGCCGTTCATCGCGCTGGAGTGGCTCGAGGGCCGCACGCTCGCGAGCCACATCGCCTCCCGCGCGGCGATGGGAGCGCCGCTGCTCGCGCCGGGGGAGGTGATCCGGCTGCTCGCGCCGGTCGCGCGCGCGCTCGAGGCGGCGCACCACTTCCCCGGGCCGAGCGGCCCCACGTGCGTGGTGCACCGCGATCTCAAGCCGGCGAACATCTTCCTCGCCCAGATCCACGGCGCGGAGGTCGTCAAGATCCTCGACTTCGGCATCGCCCGCGCCCGCGACGCCGCGACGGTCATGGCCGGCCAGACCGCCACCACGTCGGGCGGCCTCTCGACGGCGTTCACGCCCGCCTACGGGGCGCCCGAGCAGTGGGCGCCGAAGCGCTTCGGCAAGACGGGCCCCTGGACCGACGTCTGGGGGCTCGCCGTGACCGTCGTCGAGGCGCTCGCCGGCCGTGAGATCATCGGCGGGGATCACGTGGCGATGATGGGCACGGTGCTCGACGAGAAGCGCCGCCCCACCCCGAGGAGCGAGGGCATCTTCGTGCCCGACGCGCTGGAGGCCGCCTTCCGGCGGGCGCTGGCCGTGGATCCGCGCGAGCGCTTCCGGGACATCGGGGCGTTCTGGGACGAGGTCGAGCAGGCGCTCGGGCTGCCGCGGAGCGCTCCGCCGATCGCGGTGCCCAGCCGGAGCCACACGCCGGCCGCCGCCCGCGGCCGCTCCTCGGTGTTGCCCGCATCGCCCTCGTCGCCGGGATCGACGCGGTCGCAGGATCTCCTCCAGGGCACCGCCCTCGCGGCGCCGACGGCGTTCGCGGAGGCGACGGCTCGGGAGCTCCACCTGCCGGAGCGCGGCGGCGGCCGCTTGCCGCCGCACAGCCTCCCCACCGAGCCGGTCGTGCCGCTCGCGCTGGACTGGTCTCCTCCCGCGCCCGCGCCCTTCGCGCGGCCGTCCTATGCGCCGTCGAGGATGCCGCCCCCGATGATGGAGCGCGCGCCAGCGCGCCCCAGCCTGAGCACCGGGGAGCTCATGGCGATGTTCGCGTTGCCGGTGCGGCTCGCCGGCGCGGGCGTCGTCATCACCCTCCTCGATCTCGCGGCCGCCTCGCTGCTCTTCGGCGGCCAGCGCATCGGCGTGGGCCCCATCGGCGGCGTGGGCCCCATCGGGCTCTTCCACGTCGCGGTGGGCCTCGTGGTCCTGGGCATCGGGATCGCGGTGTTCCGGCTGTTCTCATCGGACCGCTAGCGCCGATCACGTTGAAACCCGGAGAAATTTCACAGGGAGGCGGGGAGGCGGGGAGGAAGAAGAAAATGAATTTCTCCCTCGTGCCGTCTCTCGCTCCCCGCCTCCCTGTGAAATTTCTGCTCTTTCTTGGGGTTTCAACCCGTTTGTCGCTTTAGGGCTCCTCGCGCCGCACGCCCGTCGATCCGTAGCCGCCCGCGCCGCGCGCCGTCGGCGCGAGCGCGGGGACCAGGACCACGTCGGCGAGGGCGACCGGGCAGATCACGAGCTGGGCGATCCGATCGCCGCGGTGCACCGTGAACGGCGCTGCGCCGAGGTTGATCAGGACGACCTTGATCTCCCCGCGGTAGTCCGGATCGATCGTCCCGGGGCTGTTCAGCACGGTGACGCCGTGGTGCAGCGCGAGCCCCGAGCGCGGCCGCACCTGCCCCTCGTGGCCATCGGGGAGGGCGACCGCGTAGCCCGTGGGCACGAGCTTCCGCTCCCCGGGCGCGAGCGTGACCGGCGCCTCGATGGCCGCGCAGAGATCGAGCCCGACGGCTCCCTCGGACTGGTAGGCGGGGGGAGGGACCTCGATCGGCCCCACGCGAAGGAAAGGCACCTGGATGCGCACGCGGCGCAGCCTAGCCGGTCACGGGCGCGGCAGCACCGCCTCGAGCGCCGAGCCCCGGAGCGCCTCGAGCGCCGAGTCCGACCACGCCCGCGCCCGATCCGAGAACCCGGCCTCCACCGCGCGCCGGAGCAGCTCGAGCGCCCCCTCGAGGTTCCCGTCCTTGGCGCTCGCGCGCGCCGCGTCGTACGCGTCCTGGCCGAGGCCCACGCGGCGGAAGATCGCCTCGTAGAGCCGCGCCGACCAGTCGAACGCGCCGCGCTCGAACGCGATCTCCGCCATCCTCCGCGCGTCGTCCTCCGAGAGCTGCTCCACGATGTCCAGCGCCACGGCCGCGGCCCGCGCCACCTCGCCCTGCTCCACGAGCACCCGGATCAGCGGGCCCGCGACCTCCTTCCGGTCGTCGCCGGCCTCCCGGGCCGCCTCGAGCACCTTCCGCGCTTGCTTCAGCTCCCCGAGCGCGAGGTGCACCGCCCCGACCAGCGCCGGGTCAGGCTCGCCCTGCTTGCGCGCCTGCGCGAGCGCTTCCCCCGCGCGCTTCGCGTCGCCGAGGAGCAGGTGCGACCAGCCGATGAGCTCGTGCGCCTCCCGGAGCGCGCGCTTCGGCGGCGCCGGCGACTGCGCGAGCACCTCCGCCGAGAGCGCCATCGCCTCGCCCGTCCGCTCGTCCTCCACGGCCCGGCGCGCCCGCTGGAGCAGGACGGCCGTCTCGGGCGGCATCGGCTCCTCCTGAAACTCCGCTCGCCGGCGGTTCATGGAGGGCGACGGCGCCGCCGGCTCGCTGCGGAACCGCTGCAGGCTCTGGAACGCGGACATGACGAGGATGAACGAGAAGAAGAAGAACCCCGCCCTCAGGAAGAAGATGGCGAGGAGCACGGCGGTGATGCCCGAGATGGCCGCCGTCAGCCGGGCCCGCTTCGGGCCGAGCGCGTGCTCGAGGACGTGGCCGCCGTCGAACGGGAGCACGGGGATCAGGTTGAGGAGACCCCACCACACGTTGACCTTGATGAGCATCTCCATCCCGCTCAGCACCAGGGTCGGGAGGGCGTAGAGCGCCGGAACATAGCTGAGCACGAGGTGAAGGACCCCGGCGACGAGGAAGCCGGCGAAGGGGCCTGCCAGGCTGATCAGCACGTGCTGGAGCCGCCCGAGGGGCAGGAGCGAGCGCCAGGTCGTGGTCCCGCCCATGAAGTGGAGCGTGATCTCCGGCTCGATCCGGTACCGCTTGATGGCGAGCGCGTGGCCGAACTCGTGCATCAGGACCGACAGGAAGACCACGAGGATCCAGACGAGGAACAGCTGGTACTGCTGACTGGCCAGGATCCCGTACCCGAGCAGGGCGGCGGAGAGCCAGAACCAGAGCTGGACGTCGACCGAGACTCCAAACAGACGGAAGCTCATGCGCATGTAATAAGCCGTGCGGGCCGTTCGCTCAATGATTGCCGTACGGACGCGGCCGGCCGTAGAGTGCGCGGCGTTGCGTGCGGCCAGGCAGGAGCGCGGCGCGCGTGGAGCGCCAGAGGACGCGCCGCGCCCCTTCTTCCAGGCCGCGCGCGGCGTCGGGAGCGAGCATGGGCAGGGAGATCTGGGTCAGGAGATGGGCGCTCGCCGGGGTCGCCGCGGCGGGCATGGCGTGCGGCGCCGCACCGGCGCCGCCGCCATCCCCCGAGGCCGCGCCGGCGCCTGCGGCGCCGCCCGAGGCGTCAGCGCCGGCCGCCGCCCGCTCGCCCGGGGCCTCCGCGCCGGCCGAGGCCGCTGCCGCGCCGCCGGCCGTCGTGCCGCCCGCGTTCGAGGTTCCGCCCAACACGGCGGTCCTCCACGTCGGCGACTCGTTCGCGGTGGCGGGCTTCGCGCAGGCGCTCCGCCCGCGGATGCAGGAGCACCGCGTGCGCTACGCGGTGAAGGCCGAGACCAGCTCGTACACGGTGACGTGGGCTTCCAGGATGGAGCTCCTGGTCGCGAACTACCAGCCGGACCTCGTGATCATCAGCCTGGGCGCCAACGAGGTGGAGAACGTCAACCCGCCTGCCCACGCCGGCGCGATCCGCCGCATCGTCAAGGCGATCGGCGGTCGCCCGTGCGTGTGGGTGTCGCCGCCGCTCTGGCGCAAGGACACCGGCATCATCGATGTGATCCGGACGAACTCGGCCCCGTGCCGCTTCTTCGACTCCGACGCGCTGGTGCCGGGCCCTCTTCCGCGCCAGAAGGACAAGATCCACCCCAACGAGGTGGGCGGCGCGCGCTGGGCCGAGGCCTTCTGGAGCTGGCTCACGGCGGAGCACCTTCCGGCCGGCGAGGCGGCGCCGGCGCACAGCCCCTGGGCGCTCCGGCCGTCTCCGCCCGAGGAGCACCGCTCCCAGGCGGACGCCCCGGAGAGCGCCGCCCAGCGAGGCGAGCAGGCATCCGAGCGGCGGGCGGAGTGATTCCGAGCTGACCGGCCGGCGCCCTACGCCGCCGACGTCGCCACGCCCGCGCCGCGGTGGATCAGCCCAGGATCGTGGCCGAGCGCCCCTGCGATCGCCGCCCTCACGTCGCGCATCAGCCGGTTGCGGCCCCCGGCGCCGTAGGGCGCAGGATCGATCGGCGGCATGATCGTGACCACCACCCGGTGGTGCTCCTGCACAACGAAATCCTTGGCCCGGAGCACGTGCCGCGTGCCGTCGATCGCCACCGGGAGGATGGGCGTGTTCGTCTCGATCGCCATCCGGAAGCCGCCGCTCTTGAACGGGAGGAGCGCGCCGGTCTTGCTCCGCGTCCCCTCCGGCGCGATCCAGACCCGGGTCCCGTCCTGCAGCATGGACGCGCCGACCTGCAGGCTCGCGCTGGCCTGGACATGATCGCTCCGGTTGATCCGGATGAACCCCGCCGCCTTCATCGCTTGGCCGAAGATCGGCACGTTGAACAGCTCCTTCTTGGCGATCATCCGGAGCCGGCCGGGGATCGCGCGGAACACCACCGGGATGTCGAAGAGGCTCTGGTGGTTCGACATCACGACGAACGGCCGTGTGCCCGAGGCGTTCTCGCGCCCGCGCACCACCAGATCCACGTCCGCGTCCTCGAGCACCTTGCGCGCCCACCAGTCCAGCCGCTCATCGCAGCGCTCGAGGGTCACACGCCCGATCATCGCGTCCACCACGGTCGGAAAGCAGATCCGGGCAGTGTCGAAGATTCCCATGAACGTCGTCTGAAGGCTCATCGCTCTCTTCCCGCTGATTCCGCTGAAAGGTGAGGGGATCGCGTGGCGCGCTGGCGACCGGGCAGGCCCTGCCTTACGCGGCGGGCAAGCAACCCCCGAGGGGCGCCGAGCTCATCCAGGGCTCATCCAGTACTCGTCCGTACGCGAACGCCGCAAAGTATACCACTCAACCCCCGGCTGTGGTGCCGGTCACGGTCACTACCACGCGGCGCGCGTGGGGAGAACTACGGTGCTCCCAGACATACAGGGCTTGCCAGGTCCCGAGCGCGAGGCGGCCGCCGGAGATCGGGATCACCTCGCTCGAGCGGGTGACGGCGCTCCTGAGGTGGCCCGGCATGTCGTCGGGGCCCTCGTCGTCGTGCTCGTACTCGCGGCCCTCCGGGGCGAGGCGGGACATCCAGCGCTCCAGGTCGCGGAGGACGGCCGGATCGGCGTTTTCCTGGAGGATGAGGCTCGCGGACGTGTGCTGCAGGAACACGGCGCAGAGCCCGACGTCGACGCCCGCGTCGGCGACGACGCGCGCGACCTCGCGCGTGATATCGACGAAACCCCGGCCGTTCGTGCGGATCTCGAGCGTGCGCTGGACGATGGTGGTCACCGCGCCATCTTAGCCGCCTTCAGCGCGGGCGCCCGGCACGACGTCGACGATGAGCCCCCAGCTCGTCCATCGCTGGAACCACACGCCGACGCGCTCGGCCAGCGCCGCGCCCGCCCCCTCTCCGGCGCCCGGCGGCTCGCTGGAGGCCTCCGCTCCGTGGGCTCCGGCCGCCACCTCCTCACACGCCGGGACGAGCGGTACCCCCCGCCCCAGCGCCTCGAGGAGCGCGAACGCCGGCGGCTCGAGCTCCTCGAAGCGGATCGTGAGATCCGCGCCGCGGAACACGGCGAGGTGGACGGGGCGGGGCGCGGGCAGCGCGGGCGACCGGCCCTGCTTGAGCTCGCTCCGGAGGACGTGCGCCGGGTGGCCGAGCCGCACCAGCGCGAGCAGCGGGTGAAGGACGATCGTGGCGGTGGACCAGCCGTCCGCCGGCATGCCCGTCACCTTCGCCGGATCGAGCGGAGGGGGCGAGGCGCCGTCGAACAGATCGACGAGGGCGTGCTCGTACCGCGCCACGTCGCGCGCGAGATCCCGCAGGGCAGGGGGGAACCCCTCGTGCGCGCCCGCGAAATCGGCGACGTATCGCCCGAGGTCGCGCAGCGTGAAGCTCGCGGGCGGGTGCGCCGCCAGGTAGGCCCTCGCGAACGCGTCGAAGCCGTCGTCGCCGAGGACGTGCGCCAGCGCGGGGTAGTCCTCGCGGAGCGCGTCCCTGTGCCGCAGCCAGAACTGCCGACGGTAGATGTCGGCCTGCTCGGCGGGCGCGAGCCGCTCGCTCCCGGCGACGTGCTCGCGGCACAGGCCGGCGAGCTCGGCGTCGTCCGGGAGCGGCGCGCCCGCCGTGAACATGCGGGTGAGCTGGCGCATCAGGGCGGCGAGGCCGGCCGGGGGCGCGGGGTCAGGCGGCGCGCGCACGCGCCACCTCCTGCCGGATCGCCCGCGCCTTCTCCGCCTCGGCGGCGAGGACATCGAACGAGGGGATGTCGTCGTCCCACTCGATCAGCGTCGAGACGTCGCCTGCGCGGGCGACGGCGCGCCGGTAGAGCGCCCACACGGCGTCGACCACGTGATCGCTGTGGGTGTCGAGGATGTACGCGCCCTGGTGCGTGTGGCCGGCGAGGTGGAACTGCACGATCCGGTGGTGCGGCACGCCATCGATGTAGGCCTCCGGATCGAAGCCGTGGTTGTACGAGGAGACGTAGACGTTGTTGACGTCGAGCAGGATGCCGCAGTCGGCTTCCTCTGCGATCGCCGAGAGGAACTCCCACTCGCTCATCCGGCTGGCCGTGAAGGTCAGGTAGCTCGACACGTTCTCGAGCGCGAGCCGGACCTCGAGGAAGTCCTGCACCACCCGCGCCCGCGCCGCGACGTGCCGCACGGCCTCTTCGGTGTACGGCAAGGGGAGCAGGTCGTGCAGGTTGATCCCGTGCGCGCCCGTCCAGCACAGGTGATCGCTCACCCAGGGCGAGCCCACCCTGGCCAGCAGCGCCTTCAGCCGGCGCAGGTAATCGAAATCGAGCGGATCCGTGCTGCCGATCGACAGCGAGACGCCGTGCTGGACGAGGCGGTAGCTCGAGAGGACGCGCTCGAGGTTGGCGATCGGCATGCCGCCGTCGACCATGAAGTTCTCGCTGATGATCTCGAACCAGTCGACCCGGGGCCGGTGCTCGAAGATGTGCCGGTAGTGCGGGATGCGCAGCCCGACGCCGACGCCGAGGTCGGGGAGTCCCAGCCGCATCCGTTCGAGGTTCACCATGGTTCACCGCGAGCCTTGCTCAGGGGTGGAGGGGTGCGCCGCGGCGCCTCACGATCCAGCCGATCCGGCGGTTCCGCGTGGCATGGCCAGACGGCCCAGCGGATCTGGCGGATCCGCGTGGATCCGCCGGATTCCGCCGGGCCGGGCGCGCCGAACCTACGACGAGCAGTCGGCCGGCTTGCAGCCGCCCTTGCCCTTGCACTCGTTCTGGCCGGCGCACGCGTGGCTGTCGCTCTTGCAGCCGCCCTTGCCCTTGCACTCGTTCTTGCCGGCACAGCACGCCTTCGCGGCGTTCTCCGGCGCCGCGGCCGGAGGCGCGTCGGCCGCGGGGGCGGCGCCCGTCTCGGGCGCGGGCGGAGGCGCCGAGGCGCAGCCCGCGAGGCCCGCCACCATGCCCGACACCGCCGTCAACGCCAACGTCTTGCCCATGTCGATCGTCATCTGATCCTCCACGCTCGTCTTCGTCGCGATCACCGAGCCCACCGCGCGCCTCGCCCGAATGGCGCGCCCGCACGCTGGAGCCCGTCGGGTCTCGCCGGCCTCTCGACCGCGCTGAGCCCATCGGCTACGCGTCACTACGCCCGGCCGGTTCCACGGTTTCACTTCGGACGCGTTGATTCTTCATTCAACTCCCCGTAAGTGAGCGGGGTTGACCTCCACGCCCACGCGAGCCCCCCCTGCGCGCACGGCGTCCGGCGGCGTAGCCTCTGCGGCTGGGGCGCGCGGCCAGCGTGCAGCGTTCCATGCACGACGTAACTCGCTTCGGACGGTACGCGCAAGACAAAGCGTCCAGCGCGGCGCGCCGGCGCCGTGGCGCGTCCTCGTCCACCCGCGTCGCGGGGCGCTCCCCGTGCTCGCGGCGCTCTCGCTGGGGGCGTCCGGCTGCGGGGGGGCTCCGCGCGCGGCGGGCAGCGCGGCGGGTGATGCGGCCGCCGGGCGCGAGATCCCGGTCGAGGCGATCGCCGCCGAGCTCGAGGTGATGAGCGGCGCGGTCCTCGAAGGGCGGGAAGCGACGTTCCGGGACATCCTGGCCGACGCGATCGCGAAGGACGCGTACCTGTGCCAGCCGGCTCCGCGCCGCGTCTTTTCCGGGGCGCGCGGCGACGTGCCGGAGGGGGAGCGGCGGATCGCCGGGGTGATGCCGCACTACGGCCTCTTCTTCGGCCCGATGAGCTACCTCGTGCGGCGGCGCGGCGGCGCCTGGGAGGTCGACGTGCGCATCGCGGTCGACCCGCCGGAGGGCGCGGGCTGGCTCGAGCTGCCCGACTGCGGGCTCTCCGCCCGGCTCGGGGGCGCGATCGCGTGCCGCGGGACGCCGTACGCGCGCTCGGGATCGACGGACGCTTGCCCGGGGTCCGGCGTGTTCACGGCGAGGGCGACGCCGGCCGCGATCCGGGCGCTGCTCGCGCGCTGGTCGGACGAGGCCGAGGGGTACTGGAACCGCGACGCGCGCGCCTTCGGGCTGCCGGTGCGCTACGACTTCGACTTCGTGCTGGCGGACGAGGCGCGCGCGCGGGCGCTCCGGGTCGACCTCGCGGTGCCGCTCTCGCCGACGTGCGGCAGGACGCCGTACTTCAGCGCGATGCGGGCCGGCTGGTCGCTGCCCGTGCTCGCCCACGAGGTGGGGCACGTGCTCGGGCTGCTCGACGAGTACGAGGCGCTCTCCGGGATCGTCCGCTGCTATCCGAAGACGCCGTTCCCGGGCGCCGAGATCAGCCGGATGGGGCTGTCGATGAAGGAGGAGACGCGGCTCCTGCCGATCCATCACTACCTCGTGCTCCGCCGCTTCTTCTGCCGCGAGCCCGCGTCCATCGACCCGTATGCCGGCGCGATCCGCTGACCCGATGCCGGCGCGATCTGCTGACCCGATGCCGGCGCGATCCGCCGAGCGCTCCACGCGGCCCCGCGCCTGCCGGCGCCTCGCTGCCGCGGCGCTCGCTGCCGCGGCGCTCGCGGGCTGCCGCTCGGAGCCAGAGCGCGGCGCGGCGGACGCGGGGCCGAGCGCGGCGGACGCGGGAACCAGCGCGGCGGACGCCGGGGCCGGGGCGCCGGACGTGGCGCCGCCGCTCGTGGGGGCGCCTCCGGGGCCGAGGGCGCTCGCGCCGCCGGTGGAGCCGCGCTGTCCGCCGGAGATGGTGCGGGTCGCGCGCCGGTTCTGCGTCGATCGCTACGAGGCGGTGCTGCTCGACAAGGAGACGGGGCTCGAGATCTCGGCGTTCTATCCGCCGTCGCGCCAGGCGGCCGCGTCCGTCGAGCGCGTGTGGTCGAAGATGCGGCTACAGCTCGGGGACGACGAGGCGCGCCGCATGGAGCTGCCGCTCCTGCCCGGCTGGCAGAAGCAGCGCGAGTTCGAGCCGCGCGCGGTGTCGCGCAGGGGCGTGCTCCCGCAGGGCTACACGACCGGCGCGCAGGCGGAGCTCGCGTGCCGGAACGCGGGCAAGCGGCTCTGCTCGCTCGACGAGTGGCGGACGGCGTGCCGCGGCGAGCGGGACGAGCAGTTCCCGTACGGGCCGACCTACGCGGACGGGCGGTGCAACGTGTTCCGCGAGCACCACCCGGCCGGCGTGCTCCACCGCGACGTGTCGCTCGGGCACAGCGACCCTCGGCTCAACCTGGTGCGCGTCGCCGGGGCGCCGCTCTTGCGGCGAACGGGCGAGACCGCGACGTGCGCGAGCGCGTGGGAGGACGACGCGATCGCCGACATGGTCGGCAACCTGGACGAGTGGATCGACGATCCGGAGGGGACGTTCGTCGGCGGGTTCTACGCGCGCGCGACCCGGGAGGGGTGCATGGCGCGCGTCGCGTCGCACGACTTCACGTATTTCGACTACTCGACAGGCGTCCGCTGCTGCTCGGATCTGCGCGCGGCCCCGTGAGGGCGCGCGGAGCCCGCGCTTCATTCCCGCCTGGCGAGTCCCTGCCGTACCACCTCTCGGGCGACGAACGGGCTCCATTCGTGGAGCAGCTGCAGGGTCAGTCCGCCGTCCAGGTAGGCCGTGTAGTACAGCTCCCGTGCGGCGATGCACTCCTTGTCGTTGAGCTTCAGTCGCTCGATGGTCGCCTGAACACGCGCACGCGTCTCGTCGTGGAGGCCTTCCGCTGGGAGCACCTGAAGGAAGGACATCTCCAGGACGAACCACCCGTCAGGGATCTCCATGGGGTCGAGGACGTCGTCGAAATCGCGTTTGCGCGCGTTCATGAGCGAGCACACGAAGCGGTAGTTGCTCCACTCGTAGGCGAGCTCGCGACGCTTCGACTTCGGCGCGACGTGATCGACGGATCGTGCCCCGGTGCCTCGCGGAACGAGCACGCAGAGGTAGGCGCAGACGCTGCGATAGCTGTCCCGGAGATCGTCCAGGCATTCCCGCCAGGTTGGGGGCAGGGGCTCCGCGTTCGCGGCGAGGGCGCGCAAGCCGGGCTGCCGGACCAGCGCGTCGAAGCGCGCGGGCTCGGGCCGGAGGGGGACGTGGATCACGGCGTGAGCCCGGCCTGCCGCGCCCTGACGAGCCAACGCGCCCAGAAGGGATCGGTGTCCTTGAGCACGTCGTGCAGCTCCTCGTGGATCCGCTTCGCGTCCTCGATCGGCAGATCCGGCCGCCGCATCGCCGCCATGGCGTCGAGGATCGCCTTCTCCGCCTCGACGGACCGCGCTTGCGCGAGGTCGAACACATCGGACGTGAGCCACGACGAGGCATCCCCGCGTGGCTTCCACGTGGGCCTCGACACGGTGACCTCCGCCCCGTCGAGATCGAACAGGAAGAGCGCATCGTGCCCCTCGTCGAAGTGCGGCTCGGCGGACGCGAGGACCAGCGGCGCGTGCGTCGTGACGAAGAGCTGCGTCTCGATGGATGCCTCGAGCTCGCGGGAGACCCGGAGCAGCGCGGGCAGGATCACACGCTGCCACTGGGGGTGCAGGTGCGCCTCCACCTCATCGACGAGCACGATCATGCTCCGTTCGGGCGAAGTGTTCCGCAGCTTCGCCGCCTCGACGTGCTCGCGCCACATCCAGACCAGGAGGTAGGCGAAGGAGAGGATCCGCTTCATCCCGGCGGACGCGAGCACCACGGGGACGTTGCCGTAGGGCATGTCGAGGGTGGGGATGTCGCGCACGTCGTGAAGAGAGACCCGGGCCGTCATCGCCCCGGGGCGGAGGGTCTCCCCTGGCCTCGGTGACAGGACCTCCAGCACGCGCGTCAGTAGATCGAACGTGCTGTCTCGCCGGAGCTGCCATGTCGTCCAGTCGCGGATCAGGCCGTTGCAGAGCACCGAGCCGTCGCTGTCGTCCGCGGTGAGCCCGTTCCAGATCTGGCTGGGCGTGAAGTGGAAGCCCGGCACGGGGCCCGACGATTTCACGCCGAGCGGGAATCGCAGGTGCCCCGCGGGTCGAAGCGGGTCCCATACGGAGAAGCTGCCGTCGACCCGGGCGTAGAAGACGAGACCGGAGCGCCTGGAGGCACCGGGTGGATAGACGGTGTGCCAGTTCTGCTTCTCGAAGTCGAACGACGATGAGACGCGGTGCACGACCTCCCCGTCACGCGTCTCCCGGACGATCTGTGGCTTGACAGCTGGGCCACGTCGCGGCGCGGCCGGGTACCCTGGCCACGTCCCCGTCAGCGCAAACCAGGCGACATCCAGCACGAAGGTCTTGCCGAGCCCGTTGTCGCCCGCGAAGAGGTTCAGCCGCGGCGCGAGCTCGAACTCCATCGCGGGCGCCGGTCCGGTGTCGTGCAGCTCCAGCCTCTCAAGCATCGCGGCCCCTCTCGGTCGCCCGTGGTTCGTTCGGGCCGTGGCCGATGGGGGTCGCGAGCGGAGGAGCGCGGAAGCCGTGCCAGACCTTCTTGCAGAGGAGCTCCATCGGCTGCGTCATGACCATGGCAACGCGTGATCTGCTGGGTCGCGCGGGAAAAGGCAAGAAAAGCCGCTCCCGCAGGGCTCCGTCCGACCGCGCGGCGCCGCGGGGGAACGAGCCGTTCCACTGTGCCGCCGGGGCGCTGGAGCCAGCGACGCTCCACGGCACGGCCCTGCGCGGACGAGGGGAAGGAGGCCCAGCGTCGTCGTGAGGCTCAGCGCACCGCTGCTGCGCGGATGTGCGCGCGCCGCCGTGACGGGCGCGCGATCGCGGCGGAGCGGGACGATCTGGTAGCATCGGCCGATGCGCCGGAGGACGTCGCGCTCGTGCGACACCGCCGGGAGGACCATCGATGCTCGCAGCCAGATATCACGTCTACGATTCAGCGGTGCTCGACGTGCCCATCGAGGAGGCATGGAGAGAGCTCCGCGATATCGTTGCGCTCCTGCCGATCGTCTTCGGTGACGGCGTCAAGGACCACCGTTACGTGGACGGCGGCTCGGCGGAGAAGATCCCGTCGCGCTTCGAGTTCACGCTCCACCCGTCGGGAGACAAGGCCGTGGAGGAGGTGGTCGCGCGATCCGAGACCGAGCACTCCGTCACGTACCGGCTGCTCGGGCAGGTTCTGGGCATCGAGGGGTACATCGCGACGTACCGGCTCCGTCGCATCACGACCGAGCCGGGCAAGACGTTCCTCGAGTGGCCCCGGGAGTTCGGCGTCGCGCCGGGCCAGGAGCCCGAGAAGGTCGTCCCGTCGGTCGCGGCCCTCACCGCGAAGGAGATCGTCGCCATCAAGGAGCACTTCGCGAAGCGCCGCCGCTCGGTGTGATGCGAGCGGCATCGGCCGAGCGCACGGGGCCGAGGTGGAGCCCCCGCGGCTCCGCATGGGATGGCAGCAGGTTGCCTGAGTCCGACGGCAACCGCTGGAGGAGCCGGCGCCGGGGGTCTTCAACGGATCGCGACCGTTGGGAGGGGCCCGCCGCCGGGGTCTTCAATGGATCGAGTGAGCGCGAGGGGCCCGCCGCCGGGGGTCTGCGACGGATCGAGTGAGCGCGAGGGGCCCGCCGCCGGGCGTCTTCAACGGATCGCAACCGTTGGGAGGAGCCTGCCGCTGGGGGTCTGCGACGGATCGAGTGAGCGCGAGGGGCCCACCGACGGGGGTCTGCGACGGATCGAGTGAGCGCGAGGGGCCCGCCGACGGGGGTCTTCAACGGATCGAGTGAGCGCGAGGGGCCCGCCGACGGGGGTCTGCGACGGGTCGAGTGAGCGCGAGGGGCCCGCCGACGGGGGTCTGCGACGGATCGCGTGCGCTGGAGCGCGCGCGAGCCACTGGTACGCGACGGATTGACTCCGCTGAGGGCGGCCAGGGCTCGGGTTTGCTGCCGCGCGACCACCGGGCCGTCCGTCCACGTCGGCGCGATTCGCACTTTCCGAGCGCGCGTCGCCGTGATGAGGGCGCGCTCGAGAGGCCGCGACATCCCCTGATAGCATCGCTCCGCCGCGCATGGCGGTGTCGCGCCCGCGGCATCGGGAGGAGGGAGCCATGATCGACGCGCTTTATCACGTCTACGACTCGGCGGTGCTGGACGCCCCCATCGAGGAGGTCTGGCAAGAGGTCCGTGACATCACGAAGCTCATCCCTGTCGTCTTCGGGGACAACGTCAAGGAGTACGGCTACGTGGAGGGCGGCTCCGCGGAGAAGGTGCCGTCGCGGTTCGCGTTCACGCTCGTCTCGGGGGAGAGCTCGCTGGAGGAGGTGGTCGCGCGCTCCGAGACCGAGCACGCCGTCACCTACCGGATCCACGGGCAGATCTTCGGCATCGAACGGTACACCGGGACCTACCGGCTCCGGCGCGTCACGACCGAGCCGGGCAAGACCTTCCTCGAGTTTCCACGGGAGTTCGGGGTCGCGGCAGGTCACGATCCCGCGCAGGTCGTCCCGGCCATCGTCGCGCTGACCGCGAAGGAGGTCGCGGCGATCAAGGCGTACTTCGCGAAGCGCCGCCGCGCTGCATGATCCTGCCGCCGCGCCGCGAACATCGCGGCACGGCGGCAGCCCGAGCGCACCACACGCCGGGCGCGCTCAGGTCGTGGGGCGGCCGACCGCGAGGAAGGCCTCCTCGCCCTTCGGGCGCCGCCGGTCGCGCCAGACGAGCGCCGCGGGCAAGACCAGCACGGCCGCGAAGAGGCACGCGAGCTCGCCGATGACCGCGGCGACGCCCAGGCTCCGCACCGCGTAGTTCTGCGAGCGGACCAGGGCGAGGTAGCCCAGCGTCGTCGTGAGGCTGCAGAGGATCACGGCGCCGCCCGTCTCGCGCACCGCGGTGAGCGCGCCGCCGGCGCCCTCCCGCGCGTACCGCTGCACGACGTTCACGGCGTAGTCGACGCCGATGCCGAACGTCAGCGGCAGGGCGATGAAGTTCAGGAAGTTGAGCTTCACGTCCATCAGCACGAGCAGCCCCGCCATCCACGAGACCCCGACGAGCAGCGCGCCGAGCACCGCGAACGCCGGGCGGCCGCCGCGGAAGGCGACGAGCACGACGAGGACCGTCGCGGCCAGCGAGAAGAGCACCGCCGGCGGCACGTCGTCGATGATCGCCGCCCACATGTCCGCGTAGATGACCGCGCGCCCCGAGCCCCGCACGACGCTGCCGTCGGGGAGCCGCGTCTCGCGGTACGCGTCCGCCCACCGGAAGAGGTAGTGCGCGTCGTGCACGCTCTCGGGCGTGATCGGGCTGATGTACACGATGCGCCCGCGCGTCCCGTCGGTCTCGGTGAAGGCGCGCGCCACGCCCGCCGGCAGATCGTCGATCCCGAACGGCGCGAGATCGTCCGGCGGGATGACCGCCTGGATGCGGCGCCAGTCCTCGTCGCCCACGAGGCCGCGCTTCCGCGCCCTGAGGACGCGATCCTTGATCTCCTGGAGCAGCGGGAGCTTCGCCTCCTGATCCCGCGGGACCAGATCCTGGAGCGCGTAGATCTCCTTGAACGGCTTCTCGCCCTCGGGCGCCGCGTCGCGCCTCGCGTAGAGCGCGGCGCGGAGCGGATCGACCTGCTCGGGCCGGTCCACGAGGATCGCCATGCCGTCGGTGCCGACGTAGCCGGTGATGTCCTCCGCGAGCGAGCTCAGGCGGATCTGCGCCGCGCGGGCCCCCTCGTCGTTGCGGAGGTTCTGGAGGTTGTACTCCATCGGATCGGCGCGCACGTAGCTCACCGTGGCGACGAGGCCGGCCGCGGCCAGGGCGAGGCCCGCGAGCGTGAGCGTGACGGGGCTCCGCGACGCGAGCCGCGCGAACGGCGCGCCGAACGCGACGCCGCCCTGGGCGCGCCGCCGCAGCCTGCCGAGGAGGCCCGGCGACTCCTGCTCGAGGGGGACGATCCGGTCCATCACCGCGAGGATGCTCGGCAGCGCGACGAACGTGGCGACCCAGCAGAGCACCATGCCGGCGCTGCCGATGAGGCCGAAGTCGTGGAACCCGCGGAACTCGGTGACGAGCAGCGAGCCGTAGGCGGCCGCGGCCGCGCAGCCGGCGGTGAGCGTGGGCAGCCAGGTCTCGCGGTGGGCTACGCGCACGCCCTCGAGCAGGCTCGCGCCGCCGCGGCGCGCCTCGAGGTAGCGCGCCATGTAGATGATCCCGAAGTTGATCCCGTTGCCGGCGACGATCGAGAAGAGGAACCCGGTGGCCATGTTGAGGTGGCCGAGCGCGAGCTGGGTGGCGCCGAACGTCCAGGCGACGCCGATGCCGATCGTGATCAGCATGGCGACGAGCGTGCGCAGGCGCAGGTAGTAGAGGAACACGACAGCGGCGATGAGCACCGCGCCCGAGACGCCGACGTCGGTCAGATCCTCGTTGATCGCCGCGTACTCGGCGATGCCGGTCTGGAGATCGCCGGCGAGGCCGTAGGTGATCCCGGGCTCGAACGAGGCGGGGCGCACGCGCTCGACGACCTCGCTCACGCGCCGGATCGCCTCGGATCCGGCGGCGAAATCGCTGGCCATCACCTTCGAGCGGATGGCGACGACGACGGTCTTGCCGTCCTTCGACTGGTAGTAGCCGTCGGGGTAGCGCCCCGTGTCGACCCCCTGGAGGCCGAGGCTCTGCTCGATCGAGCTGGCGCTCACCTCGGGGGGCGGCTCGTCGTCGTCGAGCAGCGCGCCCGTCGCCTTGTTGACCTCGTAAGCGTAGCGCGCCTCGATGTCGTCCCTGAGCTTGGTGAGCCTGTCGCGGTCGACGTAGAGCCCGGCGCGCGGCGAGAGGAAGCGGTAGGCCTCGTGCACCCCGTCCTCGACGCTGCCGACCCACGGCGGGCCGATCTTCTCGATCTCCGGGACGAGCGCGTCCGCGGCCCGCTGGAGCGCTGCCGTGGGCGTGCCCTCGCCGCCCTGGAGCACGACGAAGAGCGTGGAGACGCCGGCCGTCTTGGCCGCGACCCGGTCGAGCTCCTGCACGCTGGGCCGCGACGCCGGCAGCAGCGACTCGAACCCGGTCAGCACATGGAGCCGCGTTGCCAGGAAGAGGGCGATGACGGTGAGGATCCCGGTCGCGAGCAGCGGCAGCGCCGGCCGCTTCACCTGGAGCTCGGCGAGGCGCGACGCGAGCCCTCCGCCGCGCGACGAGGGCGGCGCGAGGCGGGGAGAGGGCTCGCGGGGGGGGTCACCGGAGCTTTCGTGTGAATCAGCGGAAGGAGACGGGCGGGGCGCCGGAGGCGGTGGCATGGGCGGAGCGGACATGAGACGGTGTGTGGATCCGGGGCGGAAAGGGACGTTGGAAGGACGGTGGAAGCGCCGGAGTGAAAGCGCCGGTGGACCACGTTCTAGGGAACGGGAGCCCCGGAGAACAGCGGTCGTGTGCGGCGCGGCGACGGCGCGCCGCCGAGGTCCAGGCGGCCATGGAGGCGCGCCGGGCCCATGGGCGCTCCCACGGCCCCGCTGACCATGATGCGGTGTTCGGGATGCGCAACGACGATCTCGTGCGCCGCCTGATCGGTCACGAGATCGCCCGCATCGCGGGCGCGAAAAGGCGGCACTGCCGGGAGCTCGAGGCCGGCTCTCGGCGTCATTGCCTCGAGGATGGGCGCCGGGCGTGCCTCTCGTGCCGAGCCCGCTCGCCTACGACGCCTCTCCCGGGGGCATCGCGCGATCGGAGGGAGCCTGAGAAGGCTTGGCCGCGTCGCACACGGGTCAAGGCAGCTAGGGTGTCGCCGGCGGCCAAGCCCGCCGACCGATCGCCTCATGAGGTAGAGGAACAGCCCCTAGGGCGACAAACGGGTGAAACCACGAGAGAAAGCAGGAATTTCACAGGGAGTCGGGGAGGCGGGGAGCGAGAGACGGCAAGAGGGAGAACTTCATTTTTTTTCTTCCTCCCCGCCTCCCCGCCTCCCTGTGAAAATTCTCCGGGTTTCAACGTGAATCGATGTTCTAGCGGAACTACGGGCCCGGCGGGGTCGTGCCGGCGTCCGCGGCCCCCGCGCGGCGAGGCTTCGCAGCACCGCCTGAGCCCCCGTCGCGGGGCGCGCCGGCGTCCACCGGCGTGGCGCCCGCGTCCATCGGCGCGGCGCCCGCGTCGGCCTCGGCGCCCGCGTCCGGCGGCGGCTGGTCGGGCGCAGCGGGAGGCGCGGGAGGCGCGGGCGCTGGCGGGAGCTCGCTCTCCCAGCACTCCGACTTCGGGGGCGCCGCGAAGTGGACCGTGCGCGACGCGGCGTCGCCCTTCCGGGTGACGAGCTTGTCGGTCTTGTACACGGTCGCGTTGCCGCACGCGTACTCCGCGGCGTCCTTCGACTCGCGCGCCACCACGCGCGTCCGGGGCGCGCGCTGGTTCTCGCACTGGGCCCACTCGATCTCGTACTCGGCGTCCTGATCGGAGAGGAGGATCCGGCTCGGCGGATCGTCCTTGGACCGGCGCCCGGTGAGCGTCGTCCGGGTGATCGGCTCCTTGCCCTCGCGCACCGTCAGCGTGACCGGGAAGCGAAGGCTCCCGCGCATGTGCGCGCGCGTCGCGCCGATCTCGAAATCGGGGCAGATCGGCTCCCCGTCGATCGGGGACGGCGTGGGCGGGCCGCCGCACGCGGCGCTGGCGAGGAAGCTGCCGAGGAAGAAGACGGCGAGGGGTCGGGCTCCGGGGCGGAGGTTCACGACGGGATTAGTCGTTTCCCCGGGTCCGCGCGTCAAGCGATCTTGGTCTTGCCCAGCTTCAGCACCCGATCGAAGTGCTCCTTCGAGACGGGCACCACGCTGAGCCGCGACCGCTTCAAGAGCGAGATCTCGGCCAGCGACTCGTCGCCGCGGATCGTGTCGAGGCTCACCTGCACCTTGAACGGCGCGACCGGCTCGATGTCCACCACGCTCCAGTCCTCGTCGGCGTCGGCCGTCGGATCCGGGTACGCCTCGCGCTTGACGCGCGCCACGCCCGCGACCGCCTTGCCCTCGCTCGAGTGATAGAAGAGCACGAGATCCCCCTGCTTCATGGCCCGCATGTTGTTGCGGGCCTCGAAGTTCCGGACGCCGTCCCACATCGTCTGGCCGTCGCGCACGAGCTGCGCGAACGAATATTTCTGTGGCTCGCTCTTCATCAGCCAGTAACGGCGAGACATGCACGATCTCCAGGGCAGGCGCGAGGGCGGCGCCGGCCTCGCCGTCGCGCTCTCATCCTCGACGGACAGCCCGTCGATTTGACCGGCTACCCTAGCACCGCCCGTTCAGTCGGTGATCACGATCTTGGCGCCGTCCGGCGTTCGACGCGCGATCTCGTCAATCTCGTCGTCGTCGAGGGCGATGCAGCCGAGCGTCCAGTCGCTCTCCTTGTGCACGCCGGCGAGCTGCGCGCTCCCCACGCCGTGGATGCCGATGCTGTGCCCGACGCCGCGGCCCGGCGGGACCTCGCCGCGCCGCTTGAGCTCGGCGAAGCGCGCGCGGTCTTCCTCGTTCGGGTAGCTGACGATCAGGAACCGATGGAACAGGCCGTTGATGCGGCCCGAGACGCGGTACGTGCCGACGGGGGTGCGCCTGTCGCCCTCGTAGCGCTTCGGCCCCGGTCCGCCCGGTCCGAGGGCGACCCGGTAGGACCGGACGATCTTGCCGCCCGCGACGAGATCGAGCGTGTGCTCGCTCTTGTCGATCCGGATCTCGGTGACCGGCGGGGCACCGCCCCGGGCGGCGGTCAGGGAGGGGACCGTGTGGGTGAGGGAAGCGGCGAGCAACGCCGCGGCGAGGACGAGAGGGGGCCTGAGGAGCATGCCCGACCGTCGGCGCCGGGCTGGAGAGTGTGACGCCCGGCCGGGGCCTGCAGTATTCTCGATCGGGCGCGTCACACTCCGCGGCCGCGGCGCGATGCAGGGTCGATGAGCACGCCGATGACCACCGAGGACCGCACCCCCGCGACGAACCCCCTGGCAGAGCCGGGGCTCCGCCGAGCCCTCGAGGATTTCGTGCGGCGGCGCGTCCCGAGCGGCGAGGTCGACGACGTGGTGCAGACCGTCCTCTGCGACGCGCTCGCGTCGTCGGGGCGCCCGGCCGACCCGACGGAGCTCCGGCGCTGGCTCCTCGGGATCGCGCGCCACAAGGTGGCCGACCACCACCGGCGCTCGGCGCGGGAGGCCGCGACGGAGCTGCCCGACCTGCCGGTCGGACCGCCGCCCGTCGAGGCGCGCGAGCTGGCGCGCTGGGCGGAAGAGCAGGCCTCCGCGAGCCGCGACGCCCGGCAGACGCTGTCGTGGATGGCCCGGGAAGGGGAAGGCGAGAAGCTCGAGAACATCGCCGCCGAGGAGCAGGTGCCCGCCGCCCGGGTGCGGCAGCGCGTGTCGCGGATGCGGCGATGGATGCGGGAGCGCTGGATGGCCGAGCTCGCCGCGGTCGCGGCGCTGGCCATCCTCGCGATCATCGTCGCCCGGCTCCTGCGGTCGACGAGCGACGCGCCGTTGATCGCGCCCCTGCCCGAGCCGCAGCCGAGCGCGCCGCCCGACGGGCCTTCGCCGCCCGTCGCGCCGCCCTCGCCGCTCGACGCGCTGGAGCGCGCGCGGTCGCTGCGGGCCGAGGCGCTGCGCGCCTGCGACGAAGCGGCCTTCCGCCGGTGCCTGGACCAGCTCGACGAGGCCGATCGGCTCGACCCGGCGGGCCGCGACGCGCCGGAGATCGCCGCGGCGCGCGAGCGCGCGCTCGAGGCGCTCCGCGCGCCGACGGAGAAGGCGCCGGCGCCCGTCAACGAGAAGCTCGACAAGAAGGACGAGAGCAACTCTCGCCCCGCGCCGAAGCCTCGCCCGAAGGTGGCGCCGCCGCCCGCACAGAAGCCCACCTCGTCGGTGCGCGCGGAGCAGATGCTCAAGGAACAGATGCTCAAGTCGAGGAAAGCAGCGCCGAAATCGAAGGTCGACGAGCTGGATTTCCCGTCGGGGAAACTCTAGCTGCTCGCGCCGAGGGGCGAACGACGCGCCGAGATCGAGCCGAACTCGACGGCTCGCCGTCGCCTCCGGAGCGGGGGGGCCGACGCGCTTCCGAGGGGGAGCGGCGCGCGCCGCCGTACGAATCCATCTCGCAGTTTCCGGCGTAGTCGTCTAAACACGCTGGCGCTCGGCGCCATCAACGACGCCAAGGAGAGGAGCCCAGGAGATGCGAACGACGAGATGGCTTGGAATGGCATTCGCAGTGTCGCTGCTCGCGGCGAGCGCCGGCTGCGCGGTTGAGCCCCAGCAGCAGACCGCGAAGGCGCCGGCACCGCCGCCCGCGCCGCCGCCGCCTGCGCCGCCTGCGCCGCCCCCTGACGCGGACGCGGACGGGGTGCTCGACGACGGCGCCGACAAGTGCGTCGCCGAGAAAGAGGACGGCCTGCCGCCCGACGCCAAGGACGGCTGCAAGTCGACCGACCCGGACGGAGACGGCTTCGTGGCCGAAGCGGACAAGTGCCCGACCGAGGCCGAGGTCAAGAACGGCTACAAGGACGAGGACGGTTGTCCCGACGTCCCGCCGGTCGCGCTGGACGGCAACGAGGTGAAGCTCAACGAGAAGATCGCCTTTGTCGCCGGCAAGCCCGATATCGAGCCCGCCTCGCAGGGGCTCCTCGCGAACGTCGCGCAGATCCTCAAGGACCATCCGCAGATCCAGTTCGTCGAGGTCGCGGCCTACTCCGAGAAGGTCGGCAACGACGCCGCCACCGTGACGCTCACGAAGAAGCGCGCCGAGGCGGTGGTGAAGGCGCTCACCGCGCTCGGTGTCGAGAAGAACCGCGTGCGGGCCGCCGGCTACGGGGCGCACTGCGCGACCGATCCGGGCGAGACCGAGGAGGCGAAGGAGAAGAACCGCCGCGTCGAGATCAAGATCATGCGGCTCGACGGCAAGGACACCGGCGTCGAGCTCGCCTGCGCCGCGGTCGCCGCCAAGGGCCTCAAGCCGGCCGGCGTGCCCGCGACAGCGCCGAAGGGCCCCACGAAGGCCTCCGACCCGAAGCCGGTGGACCCGAAGGCCGCCGCCAAGCCCGCGGACGCGAAGCCCGCCGCAGCGCCTGCCGCACCGGCGCCCGCCGCCGCGCCGCCGGCTGCAGCGCAGCCCGCCGCCGCCGCGCCTGCCCCCGCCGCGCCCGCCGCGGCGAAGCCCGCGGACACGAAGCCGGCCGCGGCGAAGCCCGCGGACACGAAGCCGGCCGAGACGAAGCCCGCCAGCGTGAAGTAGGCGCTCGGCGCCGCGCGAGCGGGCAGGCTAGCGAGCCTGTCCGCGCGCGGCCGCGAGCAGGTTCGTGAGCGCCTCGCGCGCGGCCTGCCGGCGCTGCGGCTCGGGCAGCGCGCCCGGGCGCAGGCGCTCGATCTCGGCGCACAGCGCGGCGCGATCGCCGGCGAGAGGCGCGCCGCACGCGCCGTCTCCGGGGGCGTCGCGCGGCGCAGGCTCGCCGGCGAGCACGGCCGCCGCGGCCTCGATGAGGCGCGCGGTCGCCGCCGCGTCTTCGCTCGCGCCCCGGAAGCGGCCGACGAAGTCGGGCTGCTTCGAGAGCCGTGAGAGGACGTCCCAGCGCTGCTCGCGCACGGCGAGCTCCGTCGCGAAGAGCACGACCTTCAGGTTGCGGCCGAGGTCGGGGAGGGCGCGCGTCTCGCCGTCGAGCGCCATCAGGTCATCGACGACGCTCGCGTCGAGCGCCGCGGCCGCGCAGCGTACCGCGACGCTGAGCAGATCCGCGCGCAGGGCGGGGCCGAGCGAGGGAGCGCGGCCGAGCGCGCGCGCGGCGGCGAGCACGACGGGGCCGCAGTGCCCCTCGCGCCGCTGCCGCGCCAGCATCACGCCGGCGTCGTAGAGCCGGCCGCTCTGCCGCAGCGCCTCCACGGCGGCCGTGAACGCGTCGGGGTCGTACGTCCCCCGCTCCGCCGCCGTGAGGAAGCCGTCGAGGCTGCGCAGGGCAGGGCACGCGGCCGCGCTGCCCGCGCGCGCCCGTCGCTGGAGGTGCGGCAGCTTGCCGAGGACGTCGGCGATGCGCAGCGAGAGCGCGAGCGGGTAGGCGTCGCAGGCGGGCTCCTCGTAGCCGCCGAGCTCGACCCTGGCCTCGGTGCACGCGAGCGGCCTGGCGACCGCGGCGAGCGAGCGCGCGGTCCTCGCGACGAGCGGGTCGAGCCCCTGGACAGCGGCGAGGCCGGCCGGGAGCGGATCGAGGAGCGCCGCGACCGCGGCGTCGTCCGCGTCCGGCGGCAGGAGGCCGCGGACGAGCGTCCAGAGGTCGCCGGCGAGGAACGGGTGACCGGCCTCGGCCGCGAGCTGGGCGTCGATCGCGAGCAGCGCGCGGGCGTCCCGGCCCCAGGCGAGCGGCTGGTCCGGGCGCAGCGCCCGCCGCCCGAGCCGGAGGCCGAACGAGAGCGCGGCGATCGCCCGGCGCGCCGCCGCGGTGCCGCGCTCGGCGTCGCCCTCGAGGAAGTGGTAGGCGGCCGCGAGCGCCGCGGCGCTGACGTAGGCGCGCGCCGCGTCCTCGTCGCTCCGGGGCGAGCCCTCGGGCGCGAGCGCCGCGGCGAGGGAGCCCTCGGGCTCGCCGCGGGTGCGGAGCCCGAGGCCGAGCTGGAAGCTGTTCGCCCCTTCGAGGAGCCCTGCGCCGTACGAGACGTCGAAGCTGAGCGAGAAGACGCGGGTCGCGGTCTTCTCCTCGTAGCGGTAGGTCATGCGCGGCACGCGCAGGCCGCGGGCGTCGGCGGCGGCGAGGACGCGGTCGAGGGCGTCGCGCGCCTCGGCGCGCCGGCCGCCGGCGAAGTCGCGCACGGCGCCGACGAGGGCGAGCACGTCGCCGGTGTCCGCCGCCTGGCAGGCGTCGTCGGACGCCTTGCTCATGGCGGCAGCGTACGCCGACGGATCCGGGGCAATGCCGGCCCGGGCCTTCGCGATCTCGCCGAGGTACGAGAGCGCCCAGGCGACCCGGCTGCCGCTGTCGTTCGCGAGCGCGATGGCGTCCGGCGACGGCGGCCCGCCCAGCACGGCGGCGCCGAGGAGCGAGGCGAGCAGCGCGAGATCGGCCTGGTCGCGCAGCCCGAGGGCCGAGAACGCGCGGGCGTAGCCGACGAACAGGCCCCGCAGATCGCCGCCGCCGCCGCCGTCGCGCGCGGCGGGGAGCGACGCGAGCGCGTCGAGCAGCGCGCCGCCGGCGGGGCCTCGTCCGACGCCGCCGCGCCGCGCCGGATCGTCGCGGAACGCCGCGGAGAGCCCGCGGAGCACCCGGCCGAGCGGGGCGCCGCTCCGCTCGGCGAAGCGCTCCGCGGTGGACGACTCGAGGAGCGCGCGGGCGAGCGCATAACCTCCGGTGAGCGCGTCGGCGAGGTCGTGGTCGACCCAGCCGGAGAGGCCCGCGGCGACGGCGGCCTCGGCGTCCGCGGTCGGGAGGGTGAAGCGCGGCGGAGCGACGCGCGCCGGCGCGCCGGCGGCGCGCGGCGGCGCCGAGAGGAGATCGATGGCGTCGGAGAGGAGCGTCACGAGGAGCCGCGCGCGGCGCGCCCACAGGCCGTCGCCCTGCCTGTACCGCGGCGCGCGCAGGATCCGCCGGCGGACGTCGCCGAGGCGCGCGAGGGCGCGGCGGGCCTCGGGGCTCGGCCCGCGCCCGGCGGCGCAGGCGGCCCCGGCCGGCGGCGGCTTGCGCGAGCGCTCGGTGAGGAGCACGGCGAGGACGCCGTCGGCCAGCGCGGTGACGTCCTCGACGAGCTCGGGCGGGGGCGCCTCCGCGGCGCCGGCGTCGGCATCGCCCGCCGCGAGCCCCGCGACGGCGCGCCGGAGCGCGTCGCGCGCCTGCCGGCGCTCCGGGGGGAGCCTGGCCGCGTCGGTCGCCTGCGGATCCAGCGCGCCGGCGGCGCCGAGCGCGGCGTAGCGGGAGAGGCTCGCGGCGAGCGCCGCGAGGCCGGGGTAGGGCAGTGCCGGGGCCGGCGCGAGCGCGCGCTCGATCTGCGCGGACGAGAACGCGAGATCCGGCGCCTGACCGGAGGCCAGCCGGTACAGCGCGTCGGCGGCGTAGAGGCCGGCGACGCCCCAGCCGGCCTGCTCGGTGAGCTCGCCGCGGAGCTTGGCGGTGAGCGCGCCCTGCAGGGCGAGGAAGTGCGGGGGCTGCACCTCGGGCGGGTACGCCATGCCCGCGAAGACGCCGGCGAGCGCCGCGCCGAGGACGGCCTCCGGGTCGTGCGCCTCGGCCATGCGGCGCTGCACGGCGATCTGCGTGAGGTCGACGATGGCGTCGCGGAGCGGCTCGTCGGCGAGCACCCCGGGGCTGTAGGCGAGGGGGATCAGCGCGAGCGCGCGGTAGCGGCGCGGCTCGGCCTCCGCGAGGGCACGCAGCGCGGCGAGGTGCGCGAGGCCGAGCTCGGTGGCGCGGCGGTGGACGGCGCTCCCCGCCTGGCTCGCGGCGGGCGCGGGGCCGCGCTCGTGGAGCAGGCTGGGCGCGAGGGCCCACGTGGTGCTCGTCTGGTCGACGGCGCGGACGAGCGCCTCGTAGCGCGGCAGCCATGCGTCGAGCGGGAGGCGCCGTCCCGGCGACGCCGCGGTGCTCGCGGGCGCGGCGGGCGCAGCGGCAGGATCGCCCTGGGCGAGGGCGCCGGCGAGCGCCACGGCGAACACGAGGTCGCGCGGACCTTCCATGGGCGGCGCGACGTCCCGGCCGCAGCCAGGGGCCTTGCCGAGCAGGTCGTCGAGCGCGGCGCGCCGGTCCGCGGGGACGGCCCGCAGCACGGCCGCGCCGTGGGCGCGCCACGCGGCGCGGCCGTCCCGGGCCGTGCGCACGCGGAGGAGGTCGCCGTAAGGCGTGTCGCCCGGCGCGGGCGGCGGGTCCAGCCGGGGGGCCGAGGGCGTGCCGGTCGCGTCGTCCTCGGCCTCCTCGAGCGCGACCCCGGCGGTCGCGAGCAGCTGCAGCGCGTAGCGGCCGCGCAGGACCGGCTCGTCGTTCGGGTCGCGCCCCTTCATCGCGGCCGCGAGGGCGTCGGCCGCGGCCGCGGCCTCGACGTAGCGGAAGCGGCCGGCGGCGCCAAAGGCGCGGCGGACGAGCGCGGCGAGCGCGATGTCGTCCGCGACCCGCGAGAGCGACGCGTCGCCGCGCGCGATCGGCGCGAGGCCGGCCATGAACGGCGCGAGCGGATCGGCCGGAAAGAGCTGGACGGCGCCGTGGCGGGCGCGCGCGTGGACGAGGTGCTCGTACCCGAGGGCCTCGCCGAGCGCGAGGAGCAGCGCGTCCGCGCCCAGGGCCCCGGGGGGCGGCAGCGGCGCGGCGCGGATCCATTTCGCCTCCGCCGCGGCCGCAGGCGCTCGCGCGGTCGCCGTGGCCTCTGCGCCCGCCTCGACGATGACCGCGGCCCGCGGCGCGCGCCCGGCGCGCCGGTCGAGGTCGCGGAGCAAGAGCGCCCAAGGGTCGTCGGCGTCCCGGGCGGCGCGGGCAGCGACGTACCCGAGGGCGAGCTCGCGCGGGGGCCGGCCCTCGGCGAGCGCCGCGGCGAGGGCGCGCTCGCACGCGTCGAGGTGCGCAGGATCGCACTGGGCGGCCTGTGGGGGCGTGGCGCCCGGGGAGGCCGCGCCGCCGCAGCCAGCGGCGAGCAGCGCGAGGAGCAGCGCGGTGCAGAGCGGGAGAGCGCGCGGCGAGGAGGACACGCGATCGTGCAGCATGACGCGCGCGCGACCTTACACGAAACCACCCCTGTCTTCCTGCCCCCGGAGCGCCGTGCTACGCGCGCGATATGCGACGGGCTTCGGAGCGACGAGGTGCCGGCGGCGCGGGGGGCGGCGGGAGCGCCGGTTGCGGGGCGCGCGGCGCCTCCGCGGCGCTCGGGTTCGCGATCCTCGCGCTCTCGGCGTGCAGCGAGGGCGAGGGCGGGTATGCGGGGACGACCGCGCGCGTCGGCAAGGACACAGAGACGATCTACATCAACAACGGCAGCGAGCCCGAGTACCTGGATCCAGGAAAATCCAACGACTCGGCGAGCTCCACGCTCGTGCAGCAGATGTTCGAGGGGCTGACGACCTACGGCGCCGGCGACCTCCGCCCGGTGCAGGGGGTCGCGACCCACTGGGAGCAGAGCGACGACAACCGGCTCTTCCGGTTTCACCTGCGGCCGGAGGCGCGCTGGTCCGACGGCAAGCCGGTGACGGCGCACGACTTCGAGTACGCGTGGAAGCGCGTGCTGCGCCCCTCCACCGCCTCGCTCGCCGCGACGAACCTCTACGTCCTCAAGAACGGCGAGCTGTTCAGCCTCGGCAAGCTCAAGGCGCTGCGCGAGGCCGCGCCGCTCCGCGCGGCCCCCCGGCCCGACGCGCCATCCGCGCTCGATCTGCCGAAGGGGGCGTTCGTCGTGGTGCTGGCGCGCTCGCCGATCCAGGTGGACACCGCGATCGCGCCCCTCGCGGCGCTGCCGGAGGGCTCCGCCGCCGTGACCTTCGCGAAGGGCGACGCGAAGGGCGGCGCGAGCGATCGGCTCTCGTTCGGCGCGGCAGGAGGCGGCGCGGCAGGAGGCGACGCGGCCGCTGGCGGCGCGGCGCCGCTCGGCTCGGCGCCCGGCGGCGGCTGGCAGGGCGCCGTCGTCGACATCGTCCGCGTGGGCCCGCCGTGCAAATGCAATGGCGCCGCCGACCGGTGGTTCGAGATCGAGCGGGGCGGCGCGCGCGGCTTCCTCCCGGGCTGCGCGCTCGTCCCCCCCGCGGGCAACGCCGGCAACCCGGGCAAGGAGAGCGCGGGCGGCGCGCCCCGGTCGGAGGCGTACGCCGTCGTCACGCCGCACACGAGCCTCCCCACGTACGACGCCGCGGCGCCGCCCTCCGGCAGCGCCGCGCAGGGCGAGCCCCCCGTGGGCTTCGTGCCCGACGCGCTCCTCGTGGAGGACGACAGGGCTGTCGGCGTCCGGGCGAGCGACGACCATACGCTCGACGTGCAGCTGGAACAGCCCACGCCCTACTTCACCGATCTCACGAGCTACGTGACGCTCTTCCCCGTGCGCAAGGACGTGATCGAGGCGTTCGAGAAGCGCGGCGAGCCCGAGCTCTGGTTCCGCCCCGAGAACATCGTGGTCAACGGCCCTTACACGCTCGATGAGTGGAAGTTCCGTTACGAGATCACGATGAAGCGGAATCCGATGTACTGGAACCGCGACAAGCTGAAGATCCACCGCGTCGTGTGGCTGGAGGTCGAGCTCTACAATGCCACGATGAACATCTACAAGGCGGGGGATCTCGACTACCTGGGCGACAACACCTCGCTCCCCGCCGAGCACATGGACTGGCTGTCGACCAAGCGGGATTTCCAGCGGTATCCGTACCTCTCCATCTACTGGTTCGAGTTCAACACGAAGAAGCCGCCGGTCGACGACGCCCGCGTCCGCTGGGCGCTCAACCTCGCTGTCGACAAGCGGCAGATCGTCGAGAAGGTCACGCGGGCGGGGCAGACGCCGGCCACGCACTACGTCCCGGACTACACCGGATCGGGCTACGACGAGGCGGTCGCCGAGGACAGGAAGCTCGGGGTCGATCCGTTCTCGTCGCCGGAGGTCGCGTTCAACCCGGAGCGCGCCCGCGCGATGCTCGCCGAGGCAGGGTACGAGGTCGTCCAGGAGGGCGACGGGTACCGGGCGAAGAACTTCCCGGCGCTCGAGCTCCTCTACAACACGAGCGAGGGCCACAAGCAGATCGCTGTCGCGGTCCAGGACATGTGGAAGCGCCACCTCGGCGTCTCGGTCACGCTGCGGAACGAGGAGTGGAAGGTGATGCTCAAGAACGTGCGCGACGGGCACTACCAGGTCGTGCGGTTCGGCTGGATCGGCGAGTACAACCACCCGGCGACGTGGCTCGGCACGCTGCTCTCGTACAGCCCGCAGAACCGGACCGGATGGGCCGACCAGGAGTTCGACGATCTGATGCGCGCCGCCGCGGCGACGGCCGATCCGAAGGAGAGCATCCGGGCGTTCCGCAAGGCGGAGAAGCGGGCCCTCGATCGCATGCCCAAGCTGCCGCTCTACTTCTACACGAAGTCGACGCTGGTGAAGCCGTGGGTCAAGGGGTTCAAGGGCAACTCGCGCGGCGTGCAGCTCGTGAAGTGGCTGTGGAACGACCCGAGCTGGCGCGACAACCCGTCGAACGAGACCGCGTTTCCGGAGCTCGAGTTCCCGGCGCCGGGGCGGCTGGGCGCGCCCTGACGGCGCCGCTGGGCCGGCTGGCCGCGCCCCGAGGTCCCCGTTGACGCGCCGGCCTGTGCCGTGGCCTCATCGACGGGAGCGCGGCATAGACCCTCTCGGGAGAACGACATGAGCAAGACGATCCTGGTCACCGGAGGCGCGGGCTACATCGGCTCGCACACCTGCGTGGAGCTCCTCCACGCGGGCTACCGGGTGGTGATCCTCGACAACCTCTGCAACAGCCGCAAGGCGGCGGTGGAGCGGGTGGAGCGGATCGCCGGGAAGCAGGTCACGTTCATCCAGGGCGACATCCGCGACGCGGCGCTCCTGGATCGGCTGCTCGCCGAGCACCCGATCGACGCGACCATCCACTTCGCGGGGCTGAAGGCCGTCGGCGAGTCGGTCGAGAAGCCGCTCTCGTACTACGAGAACAACGTCGCAGGCACCGTGTGCCTGCTCAAGGCGCTCGACGCGCGGGGCGCGCGGAAGCTGGTGTTCAGCTCGTCCGCCACCGTGTACGGCGATCCCGAGCGCGTGCCGCTCGACGAGGGGAGCCGGCTCGGACCGACCAACCCCTACGGGCAGTCCAAGTTCATGGTGGAGCAGATCCTGCGCGACGTGGCGGCCACCGGGGGCTGGTCGCTCGGGTCGCTGCGTTACTTCAACCCCGTGGGCGCCCACGAGAGCGGGCTCATCGGGGAGGATCCGAACGGGATCCCGAACAACCTGACGCCGTTCATCACGCAGGTCCTCGTGGGGCGGCGCGACAAGCTCCGGGTGTTCGGGGGCGACTGGCCGACGCCGGACGGCACGGGCGTGCGCGACTACATTCACGTGGTCGACCTCGCGCTCGGGCACCTCGCCGCGCTGAACCGCATCTTCACCGTCGGCGACAGCTTCACCGTCAACCTCGGCACCGGGCGGGGGCACTCGGTGCTGGAGATGGTGGCCGCGTTCGAGAAGGTCAGCGGGAGGCGCGTCGCCCACGAGATCGTGCCGCGCCGCCCCGGGGACGTCGCCTCGGTGTACGCGGACCCCGCGCGCGCGATCGAGCTGCTCGGCTGGCGCGCGGAGCGCGATCTCGAGACCATGTGCCGCGACAGCTGGCGCTGGCAAGAGCAGAACCCGAAGGGGTTCGCCGATTAGGGCCGCGGATCTGAGGCGCGATAGGGCGCTCCTGCTCGCGGCCCTCTCGTGCCTGCTCGCGGCCTGCGCGGGCGAGACCGAGGGCTACGTCGGGACGACGTCGCGCGTCGGCAAGGACGTCACGACGTTCTACGTCAACAACGGCGACGAGCCGGAGTACCTCGATCCCGGCAAGGCCGTGGACTCCGTGAGCATCACGCTGCTCCACCAGATGTTCGAGGGGCTGACCAGCTACGCGCCCGGCGATCTCCACGCCACGCAGGGGGTCGCGGCGCGCTGGGAGCGGAGCGACGACAACCGGCTCTTCCGGTTCCACCTGCGGCCCGAGGCGCGCTGGTCGGACGGCAAGCCGGTGACGGCGCACGACTTCGAGTACGCGTGGAAGCGCGTGCTGCGCCCCTCAACGGCGTCGCTCGCCGCGACGAACCTGCACGTCCTCAAGAACGGCGAGCTCTTCAACCTGGGCAAGCTCAAGGCGCTGCGCGAGGGCGCGACGCTGCGCCGCGCGCCTCGTCCCGACGCTGCGCCCGCGCTCGATCTGCCCAAGGGGGCGTTCGTCGTCGTGCTCGGCCAGTCGCCCGCCCGGGTGACGTCGGCGGTGGCGCCCCTGCCGGCGCCGCCCGCCGGGGTGACCTCGGTGACCTACGCCGAGCCCGACGAGGCGAAGGGCGCCGGCGAGCGGCTCTCGTTCGACGCGGCCGGCGCGACCCCGCCGCCCGCGGCGCGCGACGCCACCCCGGGCGGCGGGTGGCGGGGCGCCGAGGTCGCGCTCCTCGCGGCCGGCCCGCCGATCGCCTGCAATGGCGCGGCCGATCGCTGGTTCGAGATCGAGGGGCCAGCGGGCCGCGGCTTCCTCCCGGGCTGCCTGCTCGCGCCCGTGGAGGCCGCCGCCTACGCGCTGGTCGCGCCCCACGCGAGCCTCCCGACGTACGACCCCGCCGCGGCCCCGGGCGCTCGCGCCGCGCCGCCTTCCGGCTCCGGAGGGGCGACCGGGTTCGTCGCCACGTCTTCGCTCGTGGAGGACGACACCGCCGTGGGCGTGCGGGCCCGCGACGACCTGACCCTCGACGTCGAGCTCGAGCAGCCGGCGCCGTACTTCACCGATCTCACGAGCTTCGTCACCCTGTTCCCGGTGCGCCGCGACGTCGTCGAGCCGTTCGAGGCGCGGGGCGAGCCGGAGCTCTGGTTTCGCCCCGAGAACATGGTGGTCAACGGGCCCTATCGGCTCGACGAGTGGAAGTTCCGGTACGAGATCACGATGAACCGGAACCCGGCGTACTGGGGCCACGACGCGCTCAGGATCCACCGGATCGTCTGGATGGAGATCGCCCAGCACAACGCCACCCTGCAGCTCTACAAGGCGGGGGACATCGACTACCTGGGAGACAACTGCGAGCTCCCGTACGACCACCGCAGCTGGCTGTCCGGGAAGAAGGATCTCCGGCGCACCGAGTTCCTCTCCACGGTGTATTACGAGCTCAACACGAGGAAGCCGCCGGTCGACGATCCGCGCGTCCGGTGGGCGCTGAACCTCGCGATCGACAAGCGGGAGCTCGTCGAGAAGATCACGCGGCTCGGGAAGCCGGCGACCCACTACGTGCCCGACATCACGGGATCCGGCTACGCCGAGCAGGCGGCGGAGGACAGGGCGCGCGGCGTGGATCCGTTCTCGAGCCCCGAGGTCGGCCACGACCCGGCGCGCGCCCGCGCGCTGCTCGCCGAGGCCGGGTACGAGGTCGCCCGCGAGGGAGACGAGCTGCGGGCGAAGGGGTTTCCGCCGCTCGAGATCCTCTACAACACGGGGGAGGGGCACGCGCAGGTCGCCGTGGCTATCCAGGACATGTGGAAGCGCCACCTCGGGGTCTCCGCGACGCTGCGCAGCGAGGAGTGGCGGGTGATGCTCAAGGACCTCCGCGACGGCAACTTCCAGGTGATCCGGCTGGGCTGGCTGGCCGACTACAACCATCCGCAGACGTGGCTCGGGACGTTCCTGTCGCAGAGCCCCCAGAACCGGACCGGCTGGGCAGACGCGGAGTTCGACAAGGCGGTCGGCGAGGCGGCCGCGACGGCCGATCCCAGGGACAGCATCCGGCGCTTCCGGGCGGCCGAGCGGCGGGCGCTCGACGGGATGAGCAGGATACCGCTCTACTTCGAGGAGAAGCCGACCCTGGTGAAGCCGTGGGTGAGGGGGTTCATCCCCAACGCGCGGAACACGCAGCTCATCAAATGGCTCTGGATCGACCCGGACTGGCAGAAGCAGAAGGAGGGACCGGCCGGAGAGCCGCCGCCCGTGCTGGAGTTGCCGCCGCCGGGGCGGCTCGGGGGGTGAGCGACGGTCACCCGCTTCGGATACGGGCCCACCTCGACGTTTTCGGTGCTCAGCGCACCGGAGTGCGCTTGCGCGCCGAAAACGCCGATCTGGGCCCGTCTCCTGTGCGGGTGACCGCCGCTCGGCGACGCGTGTAGCAGAGGTGGGCGGAAACCGCGATCAGCGCCCGCGCTTCCGCGGCGGCGCGGTGGCCGGGGGAGCCGCCCGCAGCGCCGCACGTACCTCCATCAGGATCTGGCCCAGCCGATTCAGGCCGGAGCCGTCGCCTCCACACCCCCAGTAGAAGTCGATCGGCGACGCCTCGACGATCTCGTCGTCTCCTGTGTCGAGCAGCATCTGCCGTAAATCGAGGTGTGTGTCGAACTTGCAACGCACGGCGCGCCGCATGATGTCGTCCTTGACTGCCTCCCAGTCGGATCGGAGCGGGTGGCTCCGGTCGCGCCCCATGCGCGCCGCGTCGCGCGGCCTCGGCACGCGCCGGATCGCGTCCGCGTGCGCCGGATCGGTCGCGGTGAACTTGGCGGCCTGGAAGAAGTGCTCCACGGTCGGCCAGAAGGCGCCATCGAGCGCGATGCCGTGCGGCGAGAAGTTCGACATCCAGCCCCACGCGTCCCGCGGCAGATAGAAGTAGATCGCCACCTCGCCACCTCGCCGCCGGCATTGCGGCGGCCGTGTACATTAACACGACGCGCCCACCCTTACGAGATCGCCGCCTCGGCTATGGACACGACGAGAAGAACAGCCATAGGATCGGTGACCATGACGGGCGACGAGATCATTGAAGCCATCCTCTCCCAGTACTCCGTCTTTCTTCACTACACGGACGAGGCAGGGCTGAGCGGGATCCTGCACGAAGGCGTGATCCGCCCGAACCACAATGGCGTTGTGTACCTGACGCAGGAGCCCATGACGCAGGCGGAGGCGCACACGAACATCTTCATCGGCGCCACGACCCATAGCGGTCGCGCCTCGCACCTCTTGGTGCTGCAGCTCGACATCGGCCTGCCGATCCGGCGCCTCAACAATTACGAGTTCCGCGTGGATCAGAACATCAAGCTCCATCAGCACAACGTGCTGTATACGGGGCTCAACCCGTTCTGACAGGTAGCTGCGGCGGCGCAGTCGAGCGCCGCTCGCCCGATTCGTGGTCACGACGCGCGCGCCCGGGTAGAGTCGCCGCATGCTCCTCTCCGACGCCTCGATCGGCGCGGCGCGCGTGCTCCTCGGGGGCGCCCGCGCCGCGGTCGAGATCCGCTGCCCAGGCCCCGGCGTCCTGCGCGTGCGCCACGCCCCCTCGTCCGCCGTGACGAGCTTCACGCACCCCGAGCTGCCTCCCAAGCGCTCCTTCGCCGTGGTGGCCGAAGGCGCGTTGCCGCTCTCGGCGCGCCGCGAGGGGGACGCCGTTCACGTGAGCGCCGAGGGCGCCTCTCTCGAGATCTCGCTCGCCGCGGGCACATGGATCTTCAGCGACGCCGCGGGCCGCATCCTCGCGCGCAGCGAGGCCGTCTCGGGGCAGGTCCGGCCGGCGTTCCCCGTCGACGAGCTCCGCTCCAGGCTCTCGCTCGCGGCGCCGCCGGGCGAGGCCTACCTCGGGTTCGGCGAGAAGGTCGGCCCGCTCGACAAGCGCGGCCTGCGATTCACCTTCTGGAACACCGACGCTTTCCCGCCGCACGTGGAGTCCGACCCGCTCTACGCCTCGATCCCTTTCTTCATCGCCCTCCGCGGCGGGGTGGCCTGGGGCCTCTTCCTCGACGAACCGTGGCGCTCGGAGGTCGATATCGCCCTGAACGATCCGACCCGCATCGAATGGGAGTCGCGGGGCCCCGAGCTCGACGTCTACCTCCTGGCCGGCCCGCACCCGGCCGACGTGCTCCGGCGCTACGCCGCGCTGACCGGGCGCCCGGCCATGCCGCCCCTCTGGAGCCTCGGGGCGCACCAGTCGCGCTGGGGCTACGAGACCGAGGACGACGTGCGCGGCGTCGTCCGCGGCTACCGATCGCGCGGCCTCCCGCTCGACGTTGTCCACCTCGATATCGATTACATGGATGCTTATCGGGTCTGGACCTGGGACCGCTCGCGCTTCCCCGACCCGGCGCGGCTCGCGCGCGAGCTCGCGGCCGAGGGCGTCAAGCTGGTGACGATCGTCGACCCGGGGATCAAGGCCGACGAGGGATATGCCGTCTACGAGGAGGCGAGGGCGCGAGACTACCTCGTCCGGCTGCCTCGCGGCGGCCCCCTCGTGGGAGAGGTCTGGCCCGACCCGGCGGTCTTCCCCGATCTCACGCGCGAGGAGGTGCAGCGCTGGTGGGGTGATCTGCAAAAGCCCTTCGTCGACGCGGGCATCGCCGGCATCTGGAACGACATGAACGAGCCGGCGTGCTTCTCCGTCCGCCCCGACAGGGGCCTGCCGGCGCCGAGCGGCGGGCGCACCGCCGGCCTCGGCGCCATCGAGGGCAGCACGCTCCCCGACGACGCGCGCCACGGCGCCCGGCGCCACCTCGAGGTCCACAACGTCTATGGACTCGGCATGTCGCGGGCCGCCCACGAGGGCCTCGCGCGCCACGCGCCGGAGCGGCGCCCCTTCGTGCTGACGCGCGCCGCCTTCGCCGGCATCCAGCGCTACGCCGCGGTGTGGACCGGCGACTTCGCCAGCAATTTCACGCACCTGGAGGCGTCCATCCCGATGCTGATCGGCCTTGGCCTCTCGGGCGTGCCGTTCGTGGGCGCGGACATCCCGGGCTTCACGGGGCGCGCGAACGGCGAGCTGCTCGTGCGCTGGATGCAAGCGGGGCTGTTCTATCCGCTGATGCGCAACCACGCGGCGAGGGGCAGGCCGGCGCAGGAGCCCTGGCGCTTCGGCGAACCATATCTCGGCCTCGCGCGCGCGGCGCTCGAGCGGCGCTACCGGCTCCTGCCGACCCTGTACACGCTCATGCACGAGGCGGCGGAGACGGGGATACCCGTCCTGCGGGCGCTGTCCTTCGCGGCGCCGGGCGACCCCGAGGCGCTCCACGCCTTCGATCAGCTCCTGTTCGGCGGCGATCTGCTCGTGGCGCCGGTGGTGCGGCCAGGGCAGTCGAAGCGGCTCGTGTACCTGCCCGCCGGCGCATGGATGGACTTCGCGAACCTGGAGCGCGCGGGGAGCGTGGACCAGGGCGGGCGCCACGTGATCGCCGATGCGCCGCTCGGGGTGGTCCCCGTGTGGCTGCGCGCCGGAGGCGCGGTGGCGCTCACCGCGCCTCGGATGCACACGACGACCGCCAGCTGGGAGGAGATCACATGGCACGTCCACGCGGCGGAGCGCGTGAGCGGCCGCCTCCATGAGGACGAGGGCGACGGCCACGGCGCGTCGCGCGCCACCCGGATCGAGGGCGTCCTCGACGGCGCCACGTTCGCGCTCGAGCGCAGCGCGACAGGCGATCTGCCGCTCGCGCGCGAGGTGGAGACGATCCGCGTCCACGGCGTGCCGGCGCCGCGCTCCGTGGTCGGGGCCAGATCGCACCGCGCGATCGACGGGGGCGTCGAGATCGAGGTCGCGGCGGACTGGCAGCGGATTGAATTCAAGGTGTCCTGATCGCGGCGGCGCCGCGCGCCGGGGCGGTCAGCGGTGCTTCATCACCCAGTCGATCGCCAGCCGCACCCGCGTGGAGAGCAGCCGCCGCGACGGGTACACCGCGAAGAGCTCGCGTGGCTCGACCGTGCGCCCCGTGATCGTGAGCTCGACGAGCGCCTTGCCCTGCTGCTCGATCACCTCGCGGGGCGCGCAGACCACGCCGAGCCCCTGCGCCGCGGCGGCGATCGCCACCCGCGGATCGTTCACGCAGAGCTGCGCGCGCGGCCGGACCTCCTCGATGGATCCGTCCCGCCGGCGAAGGCGCCATGCGGCGCCCGGGTGGCTCAGGACCGCGGGCACGGACCCGAGCGACGCGCGCGCGAGCCGCGAGCGGCCCTCGAGCGCGTCCCGCACGAGGCGCGGCGACGCGGCCAGCGCGTACGGGAGCGACCACAGGCGCCGCGCCACGAGGTCGGCGTCCTGAACGGGCCCGGCGCGGAAGGCGAGATCGATGCCCTCCTCGACGAGGGGGACGACCGCGTTCGTGAGCGTGAGCTCCAGCGACAGGCGCGGGTGCCGGGCGGCGAAGGAGAACAGCGCCGGCGCGATCCGCTGCGCGCCCGTCATCACGGGCGCCGTCACCCGGAGCCTGCCCGCGGGCTCGTCCTCTCGATCCGCGGCCCGGTCGAGGACCGAGCCGAGCTCGTCGAGCAGCGGCCCGGCGCGCTCGATCAGCCGCGCCCCCTCGCCGGTGAGGCCGACCCGGCGTGAGGTGCGCTGGAGCAGCCGCACCCCCAGCGCCTCCTCCAGCTGCGCCACCCGGCGGCTCACGGTGCTCGTGGGCACCCCCGTGCGGCGCGCCGCCTCCACGAAGCTCAGGTGGTGAGCGACGACGGCGAAGAGGCGCACGTCCTCGAGGGAGATCATCCCGCTCATGGGACGGAGCATGCCACAGCATCCCATGGTTTGCCCGAGGCGCGCGCGCTACGCCTCGCTCATGGACCTTGAAGATCAGCATGTCGTCGTCATCGGTGGCTCGTCGGGCATCGGCCTCGGCGTGGCCAGGGCCTGCCTCGATCGCGGCGCGTCTCTGACCCTCGTGAGCCGCTCGCGCGATCGCCTCGCGGGCGCCGCGGCCGAGCTCGGGGAGCCGCGCCGGGTGCGCACCTTCGCGGCCGACGCGACGCAGGAGGCCGAGGTGCGGAGTCTGTTCAACGAGCATCCGCCGGCGCGCCATGTGGTGGTGACCGCGGTGGAGGCGCATTATCAGCCGATTCGCGCGCTGGACATCGCCGCGGCGCGCCGCGTGATCGACGCGAAGCTCGTCGCGGCCCTGCACGTCGCCAAGCACGCGCGGATCGAGCCGGGCGGCTCGCTCACGTTCACGGCCGGGATCGCGGCGGAGCGGCCGGGGCCCGGCGGGGCGGTCGTGGCCGCGGTGAACGGCGCGCTCATGGCGCTCGTGCGCGCCCTGGCCGTGGAGCTCGCGCCGGTGCGCGTGAACGCGCTGTCGCCGGGCTGGGTCGACACGCCGGTCTGGGACTCCCTCGCGGGCGGCGCCAAGCAGGAGCGCTTCGCGCAGCACGCGCGCCGCCTCCCGGTCGGGCGCGTCGGCGCGCCCGCGGACATCGCCCACGCCGCGCTCTTCCTCATGGGAAGCGGGTTCACCACGGGCGAGGTGCTGCGCGTCGACGGGGGACACCGTCTCGTCTGAGCCAGAGCCCGCCCAGGGTGGTGGCCGGATTCGACAGGTGCGCAACGCGAGCGCAACACGAGCGCAACACGAAACAAGAGACGGCAAGCGAGGGAAGCAAGAAAACCGCGGGGAGCGAGGGAGGCGCGCCGCAGCCGCCTGGCCCATCGAACAAGGCATGTTTCCCGAGCTTGCCGGCACACTTGCCGCAACGCTTCACCGCGCGATCGCCATGAGACGTGGTTGACAAAAGCCGCGAAATATGGTTGTTCTTCTGCTCCCTAGGAGTGCACCATGTACCCTCGTTCTTTCTTTCTTCTGACCTTCGCAGCGGTAGCCCTGGCGTGCTCTTCGACGCCCGACGAGAGCAGCGGCCCGACCTCCGGGTCCGGCGGCAGCAGCGGGACGCCCGCGAGCAGCAGCGGGACGCCGACGAGCGGCGTTAGCAGCTCGACCGGCGACGACTTCGGGACCATCACGGGGGGCAACACGAGCGCCGGCGCAGGCGGCGCAGGCGGCAGCGATTGCAAGAGCGTCCTCGATGTCACGTATCGCGACTTCAAGGAAACGCACCCCGACTTCGAGATGCCCACCTTCAGGGGCGACGAGCCCCGCCGCAAGCTCATCGAGCCGACGCTCGACGGCGATCGGAAGCCGGTGTTCCTCGACTCGGTAGGCTGCTTCGCAGACAGGGAGACCCAGCTGGGCTGCAGGGACGGGGTCGGCACCCAGAAAACCATCACGAGCGAGGAATCCTTCAACCAGTGGTACCGGGACGTGCCGGGCGTGAACATGACGTTCACCAAGGAGCTCGCGCTCGAGGAATCGCCGCCCGGATCGGGGCAGTTCGTGTTCGAGAGCGCGGCGTTCTTCCCGCTGGCGCCGGACGAGGGGTTCGGGATCTCCCCGGCAGGCAGGGACCGGAACTTCCTCTTCACCACCGAGATCCACCTGATGTTTGGCTACGTCGCCGGTCAGAAGTTCACTTTCGTTGGCGACGACGACATCTGGATCTTCATCAACGGCAAGCTCGCGGTCGACCTCGGGAGCATGCACGGGCCGGAGACAGGCATCATCGACTTCGACGCCATGGCCGACGACCTCGGTATCTTCCCGGGCAACAACTACGCGATGGATATCTTCCACGCGGAGCGCCACACCGACGGGTCGAACTTCCGCGTCACGACCAACATCTCCTGCTTCGTGCCCGTCGACATCCCGCTGTGAGGCGTCCGGGCTCGCCCCGCGCCCTCTCGCAGGCGTGAGCCCGACATCCATCTTGGCGTCTCATGGCGCCTTGGCGGTTCCATCCTTCCTGCGAGGTGGGGGAATCCCCCCACCGCCCGGATTCAGACGTCGAGCGCGATGTTGTTGGGGTTGGCGGCGTCGATCTTGACCGGCACGACCAGGCCCGGCTGCACGCGCGGGATCGCCATCTGATGGATGACCGCGAGGATGGCCGCGCGGTAGGGCGGCGCGTTCGGGCGATACACCTCGAGGTCGACCCGGCACTGCGGCTGGTAGTTGATCATCGTGCCGGTGGGCTGGACGACGAGCACGCGGGCCTGCGCGGGCAGGCCCGTCATGCGCAGGTTGGCCGCCGCCGTCTGGGCCTGGATCATCTCGTTCGCGCCCGCGAGCATCTTGTTCGCGTTCTTCATCATGGGCAGAAAGACGGTGACGAACACCACGGCCATGACGCCCAGCACGACGAGGGTGATCACGATTCCTAAGAGGGGACCGGCGATCGACATGGGAGCCTCCACACGACTGCGTTGACGGGCCGGCGGTCGGCAGAGCGTGAGGGAGGACCCCGAGCTGCGCGTCGCGCCGGCGAGGGAGCGACCGATGCCACGGGGCTCCTCCGCGATCACAGGGGAGCACGAAAGGGCGCCAGCGACAATCCTGCGGAGCGCGCCGCCGTCGCCGTGGCCTGGCCGCGGGAGAGGTGCGGCGATCGAAAAGGAGGCCAGATCCACCGAAAGCGCCGCCAGTGCCGCGCTCCTCGGGCGGTGACAGGCTCCTCTCCCATGAACGATGACAGGAGGAATGGCCGATGACCAACCGCGTTGAGCCACTCAACTTCAGCGACGAAGCGCACTGGACCGCCATGGCGGCCAGCTACGAGCGCTGGGCCGAGCCGTTGACGGCGGGCTTCGCGCGCGCGGCGCTGTCGCTGGCGGGCGGGATCGGGCACGGCGAGCGCGTGCTCGACGTCGCCGCAGGGACGGGCGCCCTGGCGCTGGCCGCGGCCGAGGCGGGCGCGCGCGTGCTCGCGACCGATCTGTCGCGCGGCATGGCGGCGCGCCTGCGCGAGCGACTGCAGCCCTTCGCCGGGAGCGAGGCGCGGGTGATGGACGGGCAGGCGCTGGACGTGGAGGACGCGACGTTCGATGTGAGCTGCTCCATGTTCGGCGTCATGATGTTCCCCGACTGGCGTCGCGGCATGGCCGAGCTCGTCCGCGCGACCCGGCCCGGGGGCCGGGTCGTCGTGGCGGCCTGGTCGAGCGCGGAGGGGGCAGGCCCGGCGCCGCTCTTCCTGCAGGCCTATCGCCGCACCTTCCCGGAGGCGCCGATCCAGCCGCCGCCCCAGGGCATGACGGTGCTGTGCTCACTGGAGGGCCTGAAGGCCGAGATGCTCGGGGCCGGGTGCGGCGAGGTCGCCGTGCACGCGGTCGAAGGCGCATGGGGCGGAGCTTCGGTGGACCACGTCATGGCGGATCTCGACGAGATCCTGCGCTTCATGCCCCTCTACGTCGCGCTGGACGGCGATGGGCGCGCTCGGCTACGCGGACCGCTGCGGGCCGCCATCGCGTCCTTCGCCGAACCTGGCGGGGCCGTGCGTGTCCCCGTGACGGCGAACATCGCGATCGGCCGCAAACCCCGCTGACCGAGGAACGCAGCGCGGCCCGTCCTGTCGGATCGCGCTGCATTCCTTCTCGACGCGACGCCTGACGGGCCGCGCAGCTGTCCACGGGGAAGGGCGCCCCTGGCCGGCGCCGAGCCCGGCGCGGTCACCGGGTGAGCTTCACGACGATCATCGATTCCTTCTCACCGGGGCTCGAGATCGGTCCGGCGCCAAAATCGATCGTGCCCTTGAGCTTCCCGACGGCGACCAGCGCTCCGTTGGGGCCGAGAGCGATATGGGTTAGCCCTCCGTACTCGGACGGCTCGAACGCGACGTTGCAGAAGTCATCGCCGCTCGGGTCGAGCCCGGCGACGAACATGCCCACGAGCTGCGTGGTGAGCGGACCGCAACCGAGGTCCGTGCCATCGAGGTAGGTGCCGGCGAGCCACGTGTTGCCGGCGGCGTCGGTGGCGAGCGCCTGCGCTCTCGCGGAGCTCCTGGCGAACATCGCGGAGCCGCTGGCGGAGAGCCTGCTCACGGACACGCTGTTCCCGTCGCCCGTCAGGGTGGTGTCGCCGACCGAGAACGTCGTGAAGAAGGAGCCGAGCGTGACAACGCCGCCTGCCCCGTCCAGGACCGTTGCGAGGTGATCGTCACCATCGACGCCGCCGAGCCTCTGGCTCCATCGGTGCTCGCCGTCTGGATCGAGCGAGGCGACGAAGATGTCGGCCGGCCCGTTCTCCCCCGAAGGCCCTGCGACGTGGAGCGGGCCGCCGCCGAAGTCGATGACGTCATGGAAGCTCCCCCCGAGGGTGGTATTCCCCGCCGCATCCATGGTGAGGGTCTCGGCGCTCGCGCCTCCCGGCCCGCCGAAGCTCCTGCTCCAGAGGTGGCCGCCCGACGCATCGAGCCTGGCGGCGAAGGCTTTCAGCGCTGCTGTCGCGTCGGCCAAGGGCCCGCCGCCGAGATCCATGGTTCGCCCGTAGTCACCGGCGACGACGACGCCGCCCGCCGGATGGAAGCCGACGCTGCGGACCGCCACGGACACCGCTCCGAAGTGCTTGCTCCAGACGTGCTGTCCCGAAGCGTCGAGCACGACGACGAAGCCGCTCGAGTCCCCCTCGTTCGTCACGGGGCCGCCGCCGAGATCCGTCGTTCCACCGAATCGGCCCCCGATCGCGATGTTCCCCGACGCGTCGGTCGCGATGGCCAACCCGATCTGGGCCTCGATCACGGAGGAGAGATCGCCGAACCGCCGGCTCCAGAGGTGGTTGCCGACCGGATCGAGCTTGAGGACGAACGCGTCGATATTGCCCGTGCCCACGAGAGGACCGCCCCCGAAGTCGACGGTGCCATCGAAGCCTCCCGTCACAAGGATGTTCCCGTCGGCGTCGACGGCGAGGGCGTAGGGCTCAACGTTGTCGAACTGGCGAGCGAAATCGAGCGCGAGGCACCCCGCATCACACACGGGAGCGCTACCGCCGGTGCCGCTGCTGCTGGTGTTGCTGCTGCTGGCGTTGCTGCTGCTGCTACCAGCGCCGCCTTCCCCTGCCTCCGGGCCGGTCCCAGACGTCGCTTCCCCGTCGTCCACGCTGACGTTGACGCTGCATCCGAGCGTGGCCAGCACAGCCGCCAGAGAAAGATGCCTCAAGCAAGACGCTCTTCCGTTCATCGCTGCCTCCCTCGCCGCGACGATATCATCGCTCGAGGCGGAGCACGGATGAGGCGATTGGGAAAGCCGGAACCCGACGCCGGTGCGCGCGAGTGACGCGCCTCGATCGCGAGCGTGACGAGCCGCGGCGCAGCGCGGCGGCGAGCCGCGCGGCCCGGGGTGGGACCGGGCCGCGGGCCGCCGGGATCAGCCGGTCACGTTGTCCCACGCGACGGCCGTCGGCCCGAGGAGCGAGCGCCCGCCGCTCGCGATGACCTCTCGGTACCAGGAGAACGAGTCCTTCGGGATCCGTCGCTGCGTCGCGTAATCGACGTAGACAAGCCCGAAGCGATCCTTGTAGCCCTCGGCCCACTCGAAGTTGTCGAGGAGCGACCAGGCCCAGTACCCGACGACCGGGACGCCCTCCTGGACGGCCCGCGCCAGGCCGAGCAGGTACCGGTGCATGACGTCGATGCGCTTCGGGTCGTGCACCTTGCCGTCGAGGAAGACCTGGTCCCGCGTCGCCAGGCCGTGCTCGGTGATCCCGATGGGCAGCTTGTACCGCTCCCAGAAGTACCTCGATCCCCAGTAGAGCGTGCTGGGGACGATCTGCAGCCAGTCGAGCGTCCCGCGCGGGTAGCCCGGCGGGGAGACGACGCGCTCCGGCCTGCCGTCCTTGCCCTGCCGCCACGTGCCCGCCGAGTACATGTTGAGCCCGAGGTAGTCGATCGGCCGCTTGATCTGGTCGAAGTCGCTGGCGGGGAACTCGGGCATGTCGTCGCCGAAGAGCCGGAGGCCGCTCTCCGGATACCGCCCCTCGAGCACCGGACAGATCCACCAGGCGTTGTTCCACGGGTTCTTGTCATAGACCGAGAAGATCGCCTCGCGCGCCGCCTCGATGTCCCCCGGGTCCTCGGTCGCCGGGCGCTGCACCTGGGTGGCGAGCACGTAGCCGATCTTCGCCGCCGTGGCCGCGGCGCGCAGGGCGTCCACCTGCTTGCCGTGCGCCCGCATCTGGTTGTGGGCGGCGGTCAGGTACTCCCGGTAGGGGAGCTTGAGCCCGGGGGCGAAGACCCCGTTGAGGAGCGCGTTGCCGATGAACGCCTGCGGCTCGTTCTGCGTCACCCACCAGGGCACGCGATCGCCGAGCCGCCGGGCGACGACGGTCGTGTAGTCCGCGAACCAGTCGGCGACGTCGCGCTGGAGGAACCCGCCGCGATCCTGGAGCGCCTGGGGGAAGTCCCAGTGGAAGAGCGTGCACATGGGCACGATGCCGGCGCGGAGGAGCTCGTCGACGAGGCGATCGTAGAAGTCGAGCCCCTTCGGGTTGACCTTGCCCGTGCCGTCCGGGAGGACCCGATTCCACGAGACGCTGAAGCGGTAGCTCTTGACCCCGAGCTCGGCGAGCAGCCCGACATCTTCCTTGTAACGGTGGTAGTGGTCGCAGGCGACGTCTCCCGTGTGCCCTTCGAAGACCTTCCCAGGGGTCTTCGAGAAGACGTCCCACACGGAGGGCGTCCGGCCATCCTCGCTGGCGGCGCCTTCGATCTGGTAGGCCGCGGTGGCCGTGCCCCACAGGAAGTCCGCGGGAAACGGCGCGGCCGTCGCGTTTGCTCGGCCCGTGCCGGCCGAGGCGGCGGTCACAGGCGGGGGCGCGGAGGAGGGCGAGGCGGGAGAGGCGTTGCTCGCGGGGAGCGACTCGGAAGGATGGAGAGCCATGGAGGCATCATCCACGGCGCGCGCGGGACAGCAATGGGTTCGATGCGCGTCGGCTTCGATGCGCGTCGGTGATCGCGCCGGTCGCTTGACGGCCCAGCGCGGCTCGACAACATGGGCGGCATGCTCGCGATCCGACCGAAAGCCGCAGGCGGCCCCGAGGTGATGACGCTGGAGGAGCTCCCCACGCCCGCGCCGGGCCCGGGGGAAGCCGTGGTCCGCGTCGAGGCCGCCGGCGTGAACTTCATCGACATCTACCAGCGGAGCGGCCAGTACAAGCTGGAGCCGCCCATCCCGCTCGGCCTCGAGGGCGCGGGGCGCGTCGAGGCGGTGGGGCCGTCCGTCACCGAGGTGAGGGAAGGGGACGAGGTCGCGTGGACCGGCGGCCCCGGCTCGTACGCGACGCACGTCCGGATCCCGGCCGCGAAGCTCGTCCCGGTGCCCGCGGGCGTCGGCGCGAGGCGCGCCGCGGCCGCGATGCTCCAGGGCATCACCGCGCAGTACCTCGTGCGCTCCACGTTCCCGCTCGGCCCCGGCCACACGTGCCTCATCCACGCGGCCGCTGGCGGGGTCGGCCTCCTCCTGTGCCAGATGGCGAAGCGGCTCGGCGCGCGCGTGATCGGCACCGTCTCGACCGAGGAGAAGGCGCGCCTCGCGCGAGACGCGGGCGCCGACGAGGTGATCCTGTACACAAAGGCCGATTTCGAGGCGGAGGCGCGCCGGCTCACGGGCGGCGCCGGCGTCCACGTCGTCTACGACGGCGTGGGGAGCGACACGTTCGCGAAGGGCCTGGGCGCGCTCCGCCTGCGCGGCACGATGGTGCTCTTCGGCCAGTCGAGCGGCCCGGTGCCGTCGTTCGACCCGCAGATCCTGAACCAGAAGGGGTCGCTCTACCTCACGCGGCCGAGCCTCGGCCACTACACAGCGACGCGCGAGGAGCTGCTCGAGCGCTCCGCCGACGTGCTCGGCGCGATCGCGCGCGGCGAGCTCACGATCTCGATCGGCGCCACGTATCCCCTCGCCGACGCGGCGGAGGCGCACCGCGCGCTCGCCGGGCGGGCGACGACGGGGAAGGTGCTGCTCATCCCGTAACGGACGGAATCGTCGCGCGGAGGCGCGATTCGAGGCACGGAGGAGCTGGGGAGTGCGGCCCCGCGGCGGGAGCTCCTTGTCTCTCTGCTTCTCGCTCAGGCGTGCAGACGCGCGCTGTACGCGAGCCGTCTCCGGCCAATCCGGCCGTTGACCGTGTCGTCTTCGGGCCGGTACGCTCCCGGCCCGGAGGTGCTCATTCCATGGCCGAACGTCCCACGCTTGCTCCCGAGAAGATCTCGGACACGGTGAAGTCGCAGATCGCCGGATTTCATCGGTCCATCATCGACGAGGTCGCGGCGGCGGTGAGCCGCGACCGGGTGGTCGTCGTCGGGATGGCCCAGAATCCCTTCGTGAAGAAGGCGCGCCAGCTGCTCGACGGAGAGGGCGTGAAATATACCTACCTCGAGTACGGGAGTTACCTCTCCAGGTGGAAGGAGCGGCTCGCCATCAAGCTATGGGCGGGCTTTCCGACGTTCCCGATGGTGTTCGTCGGCGGGGTCCTCGAAGGCGGCTACGCGGAGCTCGTGAAGCTCCGCGACCAGGGCAAGCTCAAGGGCTAGCCGTGAGCTAGACGTGAACGGGCGCGCATGAACGCGGGACACAGCGCGCAGGCCGCCTCGGCCGCTGCGCTTCGCGCGGCGCGGCGTGCCGCGCGAAACGCCGCGGTCGACCGGCGGTTCCGTGATATGCGGGAGGTCGCGGCGCGCGCTCGCGGCGATCACGGCGGTCGCCGCGCTGAAGGAAGGCAGCTCGGAGGCACCTCGTGACATCGCTCGGGATCCACGGAAGGCGGCGGGATGACGGCGCGGCCCGACGGCCGGGAGGCGGCGCGCCGTGAGCTCCTACGCCATCAAGCGGCTGCTCTCCATCATCCCCACGCTCTTCCTCGTCGCCACCCTGGTGTTCGTCCTTGTGCGCATCGTGCCGGGCGGCCCGTTCGACCAGGAGCGGGCCGTGCCCGTCGAGGTCCAGCGGCAGCTCGACGCCAAGTACCACCTGAACGATCCGGTGCTGAAGCAGTATGGCGACTGGCTCCTTGCGCTCGTCACCCGAGGCGACCTGGGCCCGACGTTCAAGTACCCGAACCGCACCGTCAACGAGATCATCGCGCTCAGCCTGCCCGTGTCGATGCAGCTCGGGTGCTGGGCGATGCTCTTCGCCCTCGCGACGGGCATCCCGCTCGGCATCATCGGCGCGATCCGCCAGAACACCTGGAAGGACACGGCGGCCATGGGGGTCGCCATGGTCGGCCTCAGCGTGCCGCGGTACGTGCTCGCCCCGCTGCTCATGCTCGTCTTCTCGCTCAAGCTCTACTGGTTCCCGGTGGCGCGCTGGGAGACGTGGCGGCACATGGTGCTGCCCGTCATCTGCGCCGGGCTCCCGGTCGCGGCCTACATCGCCCGGCTGACGCGCGGCGGGATGCTCGAGGTGATCCGCTCGGATTTCATCCGCACCGCCCGCGCCAAGGGGCTCTCCGAGCGCAAGGTCGTCCTGAAGCACGCGCTCCGGGGCGGGCTGCTCCCGGTCGTGAGCTTCCTCGGCCCCGGCTTCAGCGGCCTGCTCGTCGGCTCCCTCGTCGTCGAGAAGATCTTCAACATCCCCGGCATGGGCCGCTACTTCGTCGAGGCGGCCACGAACCGCGACTACAACCTCGTGATGGGGGTCATGCTCGTCTACGGCTTCCTGCTCATGCTCTTCAACGCGATCGTCGACGTGGCGTACGCCTTCATCGACCCGCGGGTGGAGCTGCGCTGACCATGCTCCACGCCGCCCTCCCGCAGCCCGCCGCTCCCGGCGATCCGCCCGCCGCCCCTGGCGGCGCGGGCGGCGCGGCGCCGAGCCCGGCCGGCCCGCTGCGGCTCGAGACGCTGGAGCAGGGATCGAGCCTCGGCCGCGACGCGTGGCGGCGGCTCCGGAAGAACCGCGCCGCGGTCGCCTGCGGCGTCGTGCTCATCGCGATGATCCTCGCCTGCATCCTCGTCCCGGAGCTGTCGAGCTACCGGTACGACAAGGCGGATCTCAAGCTCGGCGCGCAGCCCCCGTCGCTCGCCCACTGGATGGGCACCGACTACTTCGGCCGCGACCTGATGGCCCGCGTCTTCTTCGGCGGGCGCATCTCGTTCGCCGTCGGCATCGTCGCGACGCTCGTGAGCTTCGTCATCGGCGTGAGCTGGGGCGGGGTCGCCGGGTACTTCGGCGGCAAGGTCGACGCGATCATGATGCGCATCGTGGACGTGCTCTACACGTTCCCGTTCCTCATCCTCGTCATCCTGCTGATGGTCTTCTTCGCGAACGACCAGACGGTCCTCTACCGCGCCTGGAAGGTCGCGCTCGGCGTCTTCGTCAAGGAGCCGTCGGACCCGAGCTATTTCCCCATCTTCCAGATCGTCGTCGTCTTCGCGGCCCTCGGCGGCATCTCCTGGCTCACCATGGCCCGCATCGTCCGCGGCCAGGTCATCGCGCTGCGCGGCCAGCCGTTCATCGAGTCGGCGCGCTCGATCGGCGTCGGGCACGCCGCGCTGATCTTCCGGCACCTCGTGCCGAACGCTGTCGGCCCGATCATCGTCTACACGACGCTCACCATCCCCGAGGTGATGATGACCGAGGCGTTCCTGAGCTTCCTCGGCCTCGGCACGCAGGAGCCGCTGTCGAGCTGGGGCCTGCTCGCGTCCACCGGCGCCGACGCGATGGACCTCTTCCCCTGGCAGCTCGTCTTCCCGGCGCTGATGCTCGCGCTCACGCTGATCTGCTTCAACTTCCTCGGCGACGGGCTCCGCGACGCCCTGGATCCTCGCATCCGAAAGGACTGAAGGGCGCCGCGCTCCATCTCCGGGACACGCGCGCGACCGCACGGACCATGCTGCTCGAGGTCAAGAACCTGAAGACCCACTTCTTCACCGAGGAGGGGGTGGTCCGCGCTGTCGATGGCATCTCCTTCAGCCTCGATCGCGGCGAGGTCCTCGGCATCGTCGGCGAGTCCGGCTCGGGCAAGAGCGTGACGAGCCTCTCCCTCCTGCGGCTCATCCCCGACCCGCCGGGCAGGATCGTCGGCGGCCAGATCCTCCTCGAGTCCGAGGGCGGCGTCGTCGAGGACCTCGTGGAGGCGAGCGAGGCGCGGATGGAGCGCGTCCGCGGCGACCGGATCGCGATGATCTTCCAGGACCCGATGACGTCGCTGAACCCTTACCTCCGGGTGAGCGAGCAGCTCATCGAGGTGCTGGAGCTCCACCGCGGCATGGGCCGCGCCGAGGCGCGCCGGCGCAGCGTCGAGATGCTTCAGGCGGTGGGGATCCCCGCGGCGGCGTCGCGGATCGACGACTACCCGCACCAGCTCTCGGGCGGGATGCGGCAGCGCGTGATGATCGCGATGGCGCTCCTGTGCGACCCCGATCTGCTGATCGCCGACGAGCCGACGACGGCGCTCGACGTCACGATCCAGGCGCAGATCCTGGACCTGATCGGGGAGCGGAAGGAGGCGCTCGGCGCGGCCGTCCTCCTCATCACGCACGACCTCGGCGTCGTGGCGAAGATGGCCGATCGCGTCGCGGTCATGTACGCCGGGCGCATCGTCGAGGAGGGCCCCGTCGGCGCCATCTTCCACGCGGCCCGGCACCCGTACACCATCGGCCTGTCGCGCTCGATCCCGCGGCTCGACGACGCGCGCGGCGCGGATCTCGTCCCCATCCCCGGGATGCCGCCCTCGCTCGCGCGCCTGCCGCCGGGCTGCCCGTTCCACCCGCGCTGCGCGCACGCGATCGCGGCGTGCCGGGAGGAGGCGCCGCCGCCGCGCGTCGTCTCGGGCGAGGGCAACAGGAAGGCGCTGCACGTCGTGCGGTGCCACGTCGAGGACGTCGCAGGACGAGCGCCATGACCACCGCCCGAACCCCCCCGCCGCTGCTCTCGGTGCGCGATCTCAAGGTCCACTTCCCGGTGCGCCGCGGCCTGCTCCAGCGGCAGGTCGGCACGGTGCGCGCGGTCGACGGCGTCTCGTTCGACGTCGAGCGCGGCGCGACGCTGGGCCTCGTCGGCGAGTCCGGCTGCGGCAAGTCGACGACGGGCCGGGGCATCCTCCGGCTCGTCCCGCCCACGTCGGGGAGCGTGAAGATCGACGGCCGGGAGATCCTGACGCTCGAGCCGGGCGCGCTGCGGAAGGCGCGCCGCGAGATGCAGATGATCTTCCAGGACCCGTACGCGAGCCTGAACCCGCGCATGACGGTCCACGATCTCATCGCGGAGCCGCTCTCCACCCACGGCCTCGTCTCGTCGCGCGACGAGGCGCTGCGCGAGGTGGCGCGCCTCATGGAGCTCGTCGGGCTCTCGCCCTCGTACATGCGGCGCTATCCGCACGAGTTCTCCGGCGGCCAGCGGCAGAGGATCGGCATCGCCCGCGCGCTCGCCCTGAAGCCGAAGCTCGTGATCGCGGACGAGCCGGTCAGCGCGCTCGACGTGAGCATCCAGGCCCAGATCGTGAACCTGCTCGCGTCGCTCCAGCGCGAGCTCTCGCTCACGTACGTGTTCGTCGCGCACGACCTCGCCGTGGTCCGCCACCTGTCAAGCGAGATCGCGGTGATGTACCTCGGCCGGATCGTGGAGCGCGCTCGCCCGGACGAGCTCTTCCGTTCACCGCAACATCCGTACACGCAGGCCCTGCTTTCGGCGATCCCGATCCCGGATCCCGACGTGGAGCGCACGCGCCGCCGCCTGCCCCTCGTCGGCGAGGTGCCGAGTCCGCTGAATCCGCCGTCAGGGTGCCATTTTCACACACGCTGTCCCTATACGATGGACCGGTGCAGCGCCGAGGCCCCTCCGCTGGAGGAGCGTCGCCCTGGGCACTGGGCCGCCTGCCATCTCACGGAGTTGCCCACGGCACCTACGCATCCGTGAGGTGTTCCGGCGGCGCGCACTACCCCACATCGGCTGAGCTCGTTGTCCAGACATGACGTGGAATGTCCGATGACAGGATTTTCCTGACCTCTGCGTGCAGTAGCGGGGTTAGGATCCTGGGACCGATGCCGCGAATCTCTGACGCCACGCTTCGCGCCCAGATCCCGACGGCCCTTCTCATCGGCGGCGATCAGGCGTTGCTCCAGCGCTGCCAGACGGCGGCGATGGATGTGGGGATCATCGTCAAGGCGTGCCCGGTATCGATGGCCGCCGCGCTCGCGGAAGAGCGTCGGCCGGTGGTCATCGTGGTCACGTCGTCGACTTACGCGCTCGCTCCCGAGGCGTTCGAGGAGATCGCGCGCGACGTGGTCAGCACGCTCGTGCGGGTCGACGAGGCGATGGTGGACGACGATCTCGGGGCGCTGCTGGCCACGGCGGCGCGCGAGAGCCGCAAGCAGCGCTCGCGGCAGCAGACGCCCGGCCGCTACTCGATGATGCCTGCGGAAGAGAGCGCGTCGGTGCCGCGGTCGGAGCGCTTGACCATCGGGGTGATGAAGGCGGACCCGGCGTCGCGGCGCGACCCCGAGGCGACGCCGCTGCCGCGCTCGGGGCCGCGCAGCGCGGGCGCGCAGGCGCCGCGCAGCGCAGGAGCGCAGGAGCTCGCGTACCGCGAGCGCGTGGCGGCTGCCGTGGCTGCGCAGCGGCCGGAGCGCTCACGCGCGGAGGCGCCGGGGGAGGCGGCGTACCGCCCGCGCGAGGCGCCGGTGCCGCGCTCGGAGCGCCTGGGGGTCATGGTGGGGCCGCCCTCGTCGCGGGCGCGCCGTGAGCTGCCCGCTCCGACGCCGCTCCCGCCGCCGCCGGCCGCTGGCCCGGTGGTTGCGCGCCGGGACGCGTCCAGGACGGTGCAGGCATCGCCGGCGGCTGGAGCGTACGTGCGGCGGGATACGCCGCTTGCCGGCTCGCATCCGGCCGAGGCCTACGTGCGGCGGGATACGCCGATGGCTGGCTCGCAGCAGGCCGGGGCGTACGCGCGTCGGGATGCGCCGGCCGCGACGTCGGCACGGCGGGAGGCGTCGGCGCCGCTGTCGCAACGGGCCGTTCCGAGCTCGCGGCAGCAGGCCGGGGTGGTTCCGCGTCGGGATACGCCGGCGACGCATGCGCTTCCGCGGCAGGTGCCTCCGTCGCCTGCCGCGCAGCGCGACGCGCAGCCGTGGGAGCAGCGCGACGCGCAGCCGTGGGAGCAGCGCGACGCGCAGCCGTGGGAGGAGAACATCGGCCCGCAGCCAGGCGCGGCCCCCCCGCAGCGGGAGGCGCTCGCGATGGGCTCGCAGGACGGCGAGGCGCACGGCGGTCATTCCGCGTCGCCGCCGAGCTCCCATCGCGCGCCGCCGAGCTCCCACCGCGCGCCGCCGAGCTCCCATCAAGCGCCGCCGTCCTCTCGCAGAGCGCAGTTCCACGTCGACATCGCTCTCCTGTTCGATGAGCGAGGTCTGCCGCGCGCCGATCCGCAGGCGAAGTGACGCTCGGCCGGGGCGCGCCGGGCGGCTCATCCGTTGGCGGGGGCGCCGGGCGATCCCTTTGCCGGCGAGGGCCGCGTCCCACGGGTGACCGGCGGCGCGGCGGAGGGTAAGCTTCGCGCGGCCATGACGACAGGGACGAAGCAGGAGTCGATCCACGGCAAGCTCGTTCGCGCGCTCGAGCCCGTGCACATCGAGGTGGAGAACGAGAGCCGCATGCACAGCGTGCCGGTGGGCTCGGAGACCCACTTCAAGGTGCTCGTGGTGAGCGAGGCATTCCGGGGCCTGAGCCCGCTCGATCGCCATCGCCGCGTCAACGACGTGGTGCGCGAGGAGTTCCGCTCCGGGCTGCACGCCCTGACGATCCGCGCGATGACGCCGGACGAGTGGGAGCGGCAGGGGGGCGCGGACTTCCGATCTCCCCCGTGCCTGGGCGGCTCCAAGGCGGAGCCGGAGCCCGGCGCCAAGTCGGGCTGAGCGGCGAGGCGCGCATGGAGCTCGTCGTCGCCCTCGTCTCGGACCTGCACTTCGGCCCGGAGGCGTCGTTCGGGGGCAAGCTGCGCAAGCTCACGGGCGAGGCGCCCGAGCTGACCCGCGCCTTCGTGAAGCGGATGAACGAGGTCACGCGGCCCGATCTCGTCGTGAACCTTGGCGACGACATCGAGGACGAGGGGCCCGAGGCCGACCGGGAGCGCTACGGCGCCTGCATGGCCGCGCTCCGCGGCCTGAAGGCCGAGCTCTTCCACGTCGCCGGCAACCACGACGTGGTCCACCTGAGCGAGGCCGAGCTGCTGTCCGCCTGGGGCAGGCCCGAGGCGACACGGCTCCACTACTCGTTCGATCGCGGCGGCTTCCATTTCACGGTCCTCCACACGCGCGAGCGCAAGGATCACGACATCTCGCTCGGGCCAGAGCAGCTCGCCTGGCTCGGCGAGGACCTCGCGGCCTCCCCGCTGCCCAAGATCGTGCTGATGCACCACAGCGCGGCCGATCAGGATCTCCGGGGCAACCGCTGGTTCGAGGGGAGCCCGCACATCTGCCTCGTGCGCGAGCGGCGCGCGATGCGGAAGATCTTCGAGGAGCACGGCGTGCTCGCCGTCTTCAATGGCCACCTGCACTGGAACCACCTCGACGTCATCCGCGGCATCCCGTACGTGACGCTCCAGAGCCTGATCGAGAACCTCGACGACGACGCGCCGGGGCGCCCCGCCGCGGCGCACGCGGTCGTGCGGCTCGGCCCGAAGCGCATCGTGGTGGAGATCGAGGGCGCGGAGCGGGCACGGTACCAGTTCGACCGGCGGTAGGGGCCGGAGAGCGCCCGAGCGGGGAATTGAAGTCGGGAGTCGGCCGACAGCTCCGCTCCACTCCAATGCCCGGTTCCGATCGTCGGTTTCAGGCGTGCGTCGGCTCGGAACGCCAATTGACAGCTCATTCCGGGGCGCTTTAGCGTTAACTCCGCCCCTCATGCGTCCCGACGACTCACGCCTCCGCCCCGCGCTCCTCCTCGCACTTGCCTTGTTCGGCGCCGATTGCGGTGACGATGCCATCTGTTCGCCAGGCGCCCTGTCCGCCTGTTTCCTCGCCGACGGGTCGCTCGGCGCGCAGCAGTGCAACGCGGAGGGCACCGGGTTCGGCGCGTGTGCCCCCGTGGCGAGCGGGTCTCGACGAGGGTGCGAACACCTCGGCGAAGCGTGCTGCCCGGCGCTCCCCGAAGAGCTCGTCGCGGGCTGCGACGCCGCCGCGAGCCAGGCGAACGACGCCGCGTGCGACGATTTCCTCGCGAGCGCCAACGCGGTCGACCTCTGTACCGGAGGGGCCGGCGAGGGTGGGGCGCCGGTGGTCCCCTACGGTCCGAGCTGCGCCGGCCTGCTCGACGCGTGCTGCGCGGCGCTGCCGGCGCAGCTCAGGGAAGCGTGCCACGCGACCGGATTCCGGGGCAATGAGCAGCTGTGTCACCGGTTCCTGGAGAGCGACGCCAAGGAGAACGGCTTTTGCGCCGACGTCGACCCCGCGGCCGGGAGCTGCGGTTATCTGTCGGAGCGGTGCTGTCCCTCGCTGCCCGAGGGGGCGCGCGAGCGCTGCGCCGCCCTCGCGGGGGAGTCCGACGCGGCGCGGTGCCTCGACTACCTCGGCGGCGCGGCGGACGCGGGCCGCTGTCCGAGGCTCGCCCCGGACGAGCCGTTCAGCGCGGCCCCGTGCGAGGCGCTGCTCGATACGTGCTGCGGGACGCTCGAGCCGGAGCTCGCGTACGAGTGCGATCTGGCCGCGATGTCCGGCGTCCATGCCCGTTGCGAGGCGTTCACCGGCTCGATCCGCGCGTTCGGCCTCTGCCTCGACAGCGACGGCGCGGGGGGCGGCGGCGACGACTGCGGGGACACGTCGAGCGACGTGGACAACTGCGGGTTCTGCGGCAACGTCTGCGGCGACCAGCACGCGACGCCCTCGTGCGCGGCCGGCAGGTGCTCGCTCGCGTGCGACCTCGGCCACGCCGACTGCGACGGCGAGCCTGCGAACGGCTGCGAGGCGGACGTCGAGGGCGACGCGGACAACTGCGGGGCCTGCGGCAACACCTGCAGCGCGCGCCACGGCGCCGCCACCTGCGTCGCGGGCGCCTGCGAGGTCGCGTGCGACGCCGGGTACGCCGACTGCGACGGCGACGCCTTCAACGGCTGCGAGGTCGCGCTCGCCTCGGATCCTTTCAATTGCGGCGCGTGCGGCAACGACTGCGCGGGCGGCCTCTGCGACGCCGGGGAGTGCGCCCCGGGCGCCACGTCGCTCGCCTCGGGCCTCGCGGTGCCGTCGGCCCTCGCCGTCGACAGCAGCGCTCTTTACCTTGTCGGCTTCCAGCACGCCGGCGGCATCGCCGTCCGCGTCGACAAGCTCTCCGGCGGCGCGACGTGCCTCGCCAACGGCGCTCCTCCCGGGGTCGTGGGCTGCAGCGCCGACCGCTTCGAGGACATCGCCCTGCTCGGCGCCGACGCCATCGTCACCGGGTCCTCCGGCGTGCTCCGGTACCCCTTGTCGGGCGGCGCCGCGATCCCCCTCACCACCGCGATCCCCGACCCCTGGGCGGTCGTCACCGACGGCAGCGACGTCTGGTTCACCTCGCTCTCTCAGGGCGGGATCTACCGCGTCGACGCCCTCACGAGCGGCCAGCGCGCGCAGGAGATCACCGGCGTGTTCTCCGAGCCAGGGGGCGCGCTCGCGAGCGACGCAGAGCACCTCTACTGGTCCCGGACCGACGGCACCGTCGTGAAGCTCCGCAAGGACGGCACGGAGCGGCGCCAGATCGCGTCCGGCCAGGTGGTGGACACGACGAACCTCACGCCTCACACCCTCGCCGTCGACGCCGGTCACCTCTTCTGGAGCAGCCCGAACGGGTTCGTGTTCCGGCTCGCCAAGGACGGCGCCGGCCTCACGGTGCTCGCCGACGATCAGCCGAACCCCGCCGGGATAGCCGTCGATCCCGGCGACGGCGGCGCCGTCTACTGGGCCAACCGCGTCGGCTCGATCCGCAAGGTACCGAAGGCCGGCGGCGCCGTGACGACGCTCGCCGTCGGCCAGCTCGACGCGATCGCGATCGCCGTCGACGAGGCGTTCGTCTACTGGGCGACCCGGGCGGGCGACGTCCGCAAGATCGCGAAGTGAGCTGGAGAGCAGCCGGGAGATGCAGCGCATGCATGATCGCGTCGAGGGCAGTCCGTCGCACCGAAGCCCTGTCTCGAGCCGCCGCCGGCGTGCGCCGGCGGTGCGCCTCCTCGGGACGCTCGCCGTGCTGCTCGCCGCCGGGGTGGTGGCCGGCATGGGCTGCGGCCAGGAGCCGCCCCCTCCCGCCGTCGCGGCGCCGCCCCTGGGCGCGCAGGCGAACGACGACGCGTGCGCGTGCAGCGGCGGCGTTTATTACAACGGCCAGGCGATCCCGATCGAGGACACCCGGTGTGACAGCTTCGTGTGCGGGCGCGACCTCATCGCCTATCACTGCGTCGACCTCGGCGCGAACGACAACTGGCGCAGCTTCCCGGGGAACAGGTGCGGTGATCTCTCCTGTCGTGACGCAGGGACCTTCTGCGGCGCGGACGTCGTGAACGGCGAGCCCGCGGCCCTGTACCAGTGCGCGGGCGCAGGGCAGATCCCGCTCGAGTGGACGATCTGCGAGGGGGGCTGCCGCGGCAGGGCGTGCACCGACGCCGCGACGAGCGAGTGCCCGTGCGAGGTACCGCCCGTCGCCGGCGGCGAGCACATCCCGCGCACCTGCGGGCAACGCGTGTGTTTCCCGACCGGCGCTGGCAGCGACGGGGTGAAGATGGTGTGCACGGCGGACGGGTGGCAGAGCCTGGGGCTCTCGTGCACGCAGCGCGCGGGCACCTGCAGCGCCTGCCGCGGGGTGCAGGACAGCTTCGACAACGAGGTCACCACGACCGCGTGCGGCGAGACGATCTGCGGCCTCGGGCACGGCAACCGCAGCGAATGGATCTGCGGAGAAGCGGGGTGGCTCGACCTCAATCGCCCGTGCGAGCCGGGCAAGCCGGAGGAGGAGGACGCGGAGTTCGGCCGCTGCCCGGAGCAGTTCCAGGACAAGGACGGGAAATGGAAGTCGGTCGAGCAAGGCCAGACCTTCTGCGGTGATCAGGTCTTTCGCAGCCCCTGGAACAACGACCTGGCGCGGAGCTTCGGCGAGCCCTCGATCCACATCAAGGGGAAGGCGACGCAGCTCTTCGCCTGCCCCGGGCCGGGCGCCCGCCCTGTGCCTTACCGGGACTGCTCCGCGCTCGGCGGCACCGGGGAGTGCAAGACCGTGCGGGAGCTGCCGGCGATGCACTACCACGAGGTCACCGGCGCGCAGCCCCAGGACGACGCCAAGACGATCCGCGACTGGGACCGCTGCGACGAGGCGTGCCCCACGGTCACCGACGCGGTGTACACGAGGGTGGGGCCGGACGACAACGGCTTCTGCCGCCATCTGTTCTGCGGTCAACACGGGATCACCGGCCGCGTCGGGACCTTGTACCAGTGCGCCTACGACAATTGGACGTACTGTCCGCCGTCGGCGGAGTCCACGCGCGCCGTCGTGGGCCGTCCGGTGCCCTACGAGCAGTGCTCCGCGGCGTGCATGCCGCGCGACGCCAAGGGGCATCACGACGTGTGCGATTCCTCCGTGGATCCTCAGGAGCCGTTCGGGATCCCGGATCCGGCGCCCGAGTCGAGCCCGTCGTCGCGCTGCGACGCCATCCGCGATTACCAGGACAAAGTGGTCCCTCCGGCGTCGCGGCGGCGGGGCGCGAGCGTCTGCGGCCGCGGCGGGCAGGTGTTCGAGTGCCGCGATCGGCAGCTCTACCGCCCCGACGGCTGGCACGCCACGGGGATCTCGTGCGGCACCGCGTGCGGGATCTGCGGCCCGGATCCGTACGGGGTCCAGAGCTCGTTCTGCAGATCGATCACGGAGTTCTTCGGCAACACGTGCAGCGACATCACCGCCGACCCGGCGGCGATCCTGTGCAACAACAGCGATGACGTCCTCCTGAACGACCCTGCCTACTGCGGCCACAACCCCGGCCTGCACGCCGCGGGTGACCCGTCGATGCTCTACACCTGCAAGGCGTACTGCGAGCGCGAGGACGGCGCGGCGACGCGCCCGGTGCCGTGCGAGGGGCGCGAAGGCGACGGCCGGAACGGGCGAGAGAGGACGCGGGTCTACCGCTTCGAGCACGCGACCTACTGCCCGCTCGGGTGCATGATCAACGAGCGGGTGAACGACGCGTGCATCGCGCCCACGGGGAAGCTCCAGTTCCCGTTCCCCGACCACAAGATGATCCAGAACATAGGCCACAAGCCGGACTGGAATGAGGGCCGGCACCTCGGCGAGGACATCGGCAAGGCGAGCGGCAGGACGGAGGGCACCTACGTCTTCCCGATCGCCCCTGGCAAGCTCCTCCGGGCGGGCATCAACTGCTCGCAGTACCTCGGCATCGCGCTCGTCGAGCACCGCTTCAAGGAGAACGGCGAGGAGAAGCGGTTCTGCTCCTTCTACGGGCACCTCGACGTGGATGAGCTGGCGATGACCCTCGTGGGACAGGACATCGGCACCGACACGCCGCTCGGGAAGATCGCCTATTGGGACGACATCCCGAGGCAACACAACCTCTATTGCGACAACAAGTGGACGGAGTGCCCGGCGGAGGACAGCTTCCCCTGCGACCCAGGCAATTCGCACCTGCACTACACGGTGCTGTCCCACGCCGAGTGCGCGCGCTTCGACGACGGGGGCGGCGCGCCGCCCGGGTACGACGAGTGCAACACCGCGTCGGCGGTCGGGTACCTCGACACGGAGACGCGGATCGAGTCGTATACCGCGCTCGACGGGACATGCACGATCCCCATCTCGAGCCCCTACGGATACATCTCCCCGGAGTGGTTCGTGACCTCTCGCCACCACTGATGCGCGGCCAGCGGCGGCGCCCGGAGCGGGGAGGCGTCCTCGGCCCGACTGGACGCCTCGCGCCGGCAGGCGCGCAGCGTCAGGCGGAGCTGGGCGGGAGCGGCATCACGCACTCCACGAAATAGCGCAGGATGTCCTGCGGGGTGATGATCCCGACGAGGCGCCCCTCGCGCACCACCGGCAGATGGTGGATCCGGTTCGCGCGCAGCAGGGTCATCACCTCGTCCGTGGGCATGAACTCGTCCACGCAGATGGGCGGGGTGCTCATCACGTCCGCGGCCGTCATGCCCGCGTACTCCTTGCGCAGGAGCACGCCCAGGAGATCCGTCTCGCTGACGAACCCGACGATGTGGTGCCCCCCGTCGATGACCGGCGCGCCGCTCAGGTGATGGTTGGCGAACAGCTGCAGCATGTCGGCGACCGGCGTGCCCTGCTCCAAAGCGATAACGCGCTCGGTCATCAGATTGCGCGCATGGCCCTTCATGGTCCGGGCATGTAATGATCAACACGCAGCGACGTCAAGGGCGTCAACGCACCGCGCCGAGCAGCCCGTCCAGCCGCCGTCCTTCCGCAACGCCCCCGCCCAACGCCCTCCGTCGCGCGACCGCTGCGGACGGCCGAGGGGCGATCGCACCGGCCCGCTCGGCCGACCTCGGCGCCCCCTGCCGACCGCCGCGGCGGCCTACGGGCACGCCGGGGGAGCTCAGGAGGTCGACGGCGGGCCCGGGAGGCGCAGGCCCAGGACGTCGTCCGCTCGGATGGATCGAGCCCGCCGGGCGCCTCCCGGCGAGGAGGTTGGCTGTCAGCGACAGGCCATCCTGTCGCCACCATCGCACTTCGACCGCACCCCATCGCCCCTCCGTCCCCGGTGCCAGCATCGCTGTCCATGATGCCTTGGACAGAGCAGGAGTCTCGCGCCGACAGCGTCGACAGAGCGATCGCGCCGCGACACAAAAAAAGAGATCATTGCGTGCGCGTCGGTCTTTGCCCAGCGGGGTATCAGTGACATCTTTCCATTTGTCTCTGAAGCGGAGATGGCCCCATCGGCCGCTCCGACTCGTGGGCTTCTTCGCGGCTCGTGCATCTGAACAAGATCACGCACCGGTGTTCGATGCGCGTACCCCTTGGCCCGCGCCTCGGCGCCGGTCGTTTCGGGAGCTCGTGGGCCATGCGCTCATGGGCATCCCAGGGGGGCGTTATCCATGGAGCATTCGCCGAAGCTAGCTGCACTCCTCCTGGCCATCGCGGCGCTCTTCGCGAGCGCGTGCGCGGTGGCGCTCGATCCGGACGCTCCGGCCGAGGACGCCGGGGACGCAGCTTCCAACGCCGCCCAGACGGCGAACGCGCTGACGTCGAACGCGCTGACGTCGAACGCGCTGACGTCGAACGCGCTCACGTCGAAGGCGCTGACGTCGAACGCGCTCAGGGCCGAGGCGCTCTCGGGCAACCCGCGCACGGCCGACGCGCTCCGCGACCCGGCCGCGCGCACCCTGCTGAAGTACGTCGCGGGCTGCGCGCTGCCCGCGGGTGAAGGCTTCACCGTCGCCGTGGACGGCGACGAGTTCTCCTTTCCAGGGGAGCTCGGCCTCGCGGCGAGCTGGGGCGAGGAGGGCGGCGCCTGCGACGAAGCGTGCCGGTCCTGGGTCAGCGGCTGCGTCCTCGCGCGCGTCAATTACCTCGGGCACAAGGTGAACATCTCCGTCCGCGGAGATCGCGAGGAGCTCCGGGCCGACAAGGTCGAGCGCTCGGCCTATCCGAGGCGCGAGGCCACGTACTACGGCGACATCTTCGCGCCGCTGCCTCGCTACAACGCGTGCCTCCCCCCCGAGGCTTCGTCGCTCGCGCGCGCCTGCGGGCCCTCGCTCGAGACGTGCGCGATCAAGGTCGCCGGCTCGTGCGACAGCCTGTGCGACGAGCCGAACAGCGACGGAAGCTTCCCGAACTGCCGCGGCAAGGTCCGCAACAGCTCGGGCAAGCTCATCGTCGAGAAGACGCCGAACCCCGGCTCGGTCACCGTGTTCCTGCGCTGACGTGGGCCACGCGGAGATCATCGCGGGGCGCTTCGTCGTCGAGGGCGAGGCCGCCTCCGGAGGGATGGGCACCGTCTACAAGGCGTACGACCGCCTCGGCGGCGCGGCGGTCGCCCTCAAGATCGTCCGGCTGAGGAACGAGATCCAGATCGAGCGGTTCGAGCGGGAGGCCGCCCTCCTCGCCGCGCTCGTCCACCCGGGCATCGTGCGCTACGTCGCGCACGGCAGCACCCCGGAAGGCGATCGCTACCTCGCCATGGAGTGGCTCGACGGCGAGGACCTCGCCGCGCGCCTCGCGCGCGGCGTCCTGCCGGCGAGCGAGGGGCTCTTGCTCGTGCGCCGGGCCGCCGACGCCCTCGCGTTCGCGCACGCGCGCGGCATCGTCCACCGCGACATCAAGCCGAGCAACCTCTTCCTACCGGGCGGGGACGCCGGGCGGGTGAAGCTCGTCGACTTCGGCATCGCGCGGCCCAGCAGCGACGCGGGGCGCGTCACCGTCACCGGAGGCGTCCTCGGCACGCCGGGGTACATGGCCCCGGAGCAGGTCGAGGCGCACAGCGTGCCCGACCCGCGCAGCGACGTGTTCTCCCTCGGGTGCGTCCTCTTCGAGTGCCTCGCCGGCCAGCCCGCCTTCGCGAGCGCGAGCCCCATGGCGGCGCTCAGCAGGGTGCTGCTGATGAGCCCGCCCCGCCTCCGCGACGTGCGCTCGGACGCGCCGGCGCCGCTCGACGAGCTCGTCGCGCGCATGCTCTCCAGGCAGCCCGGCGACCGCCCGCGCGACGGCGCCGAGGTCGCGGCCGAGCTCGACCGGATCGCCGCGATGCGGGGCGGGTGGACCGCGCCGCCCGACGCGCCGACGCTCGCGGGCGGCGCGGCGCCCGACGCGCCGGCCCACGGCCTCGGCCCGCGCGACCGCGCCGCCCTCACGCTGGGCGAGCAGCGCGTCGTGAGCCTCGTCCTCCTCGGCGAGCCCGGCCACGGCGCAGCCCGGGCGCCGCAGCCCGCCCCGCAGGCCCAGGAGGCCCCTGGCGAGCCGCCGCCCGCCTCGCGCAGGTCGCAGCCGCCCGCCTCGCGCAGGTCGCAGCTGCCGCCCGGATCGAGCAGGCTACAGCCGTCCACGTCGAGCGCCCGGGCCGCGGAGATCCGCTCGCTCGTCGAGCTCCACGGCGGCAGGCTCACGCAGCTCGTCCCGGGCGTGGAGATCGTCATGATGTCCGGCCCTGGCAGCGCCGTGGATCGCGCCGAGCGCGCCGCCCAGTGCGCGCTCGCCCTCCGCACCGAGCTCCCGGCCGCACCGCTCTGCGTCATCACGGGGCGGGGCGTCTTCTCCGCGGGCCTCGCCGAGGGCGACGTGATCGACCGCGGCCTCGCCGAGCTCCGCGTGGCGCTCGATGAGCGCGAGGTGCGCGCGGTGCGCATCGACGGCGCGACCGCCGACATGCTCGGCCCGCGCTTCATCGTCGCGCACGCCGCGCCCTCGGCGCCGGGCGGGCCGCTCTTTCTTTACGGCGAGCGCGCCGTGGACGAGATCGCCCCCGCCTTGCTCGGGAAGCGCACCCCGTGCGTCGGCCGCGCCCGCGAGCTCTCGATGCTCCACGGCGTGCTCGCCGGCTGCATCTCCGAGTCGCTGGCGAGCGCGGTGCTCGTCCTCGGGCCGCCCGGCGCCGGCAAGTCCCGGCTCCGCCTGGAGCTCTTCGCCGCCCTGCGGCAGCGGGACGAGCCGATCGAGATCCTCTGGGGCCGCGCCGACTCAGGCTCTCCCGGCTCGCCCTTCGGCATGATCGCGGACGTGCTCTGCCGGGCCGCCGGCCTCCGCGCGCGCGACCCGGCGTGGGCGCGGCAGCGCAAGCTGAAGCAGCGGCTCGGGCGTCACCTGGGCGGCCCGGCGCTCGATCGCGCGGCGGCGTTCCTCGGCGAGATCAGCGGCGCGCCGTCGCCGGAGCACGCCCGCATGGTGCGGGCGGCGCGCCAGAGCGCCACCGGCATGAGCGACGGCGTGGGGGCCGCCTGGGAGGACTGGCTCGCCGCCGAGTGCGCCGCGCGCCCGGTGCTCCTCGCGCTCGAGGACCTCCACTGGGGCGACGCCGCCACCGTGCGCCTGCTCGACGCGACGCTGCGGAACCTCCGCGAGCTCCCGCTCATCCTGCTCGCGCTCGCGCGCCCGGACGTCCACCGGCTGTTCCCGAGCCTGTGGGCCGAGCGCGAGGTGCAGACGATCAAGCTCGGCCCGCTGCCGCGCCGCGCGAGCGCGGAGCTCGTGCGCGCCGCGCTCGGCGAGCCCGTGCCCGAGGGCGTTGTCGCGCGCCTCGTCGAGCGCGCCGGCGGCAACCCGTTCTACCTGGAAGAGCTCATCCGCGCGGTCGCGAGCGGCAAGGAGGAGCTCCTGCCCGACTCGGTGCTCGGCACGGTGGAGGCGCGGCTCGACGCCGAGGGCAACGAGGGCAAGCGCGTGCTCCGGGCGGCCAGCATCTTCGGCGATCGCTTCTCGAAGCGCGGCGTCGCGGCGCTGCTCGGCGGCGAGGAGCGCCTCGCCGACGTGGAGGCCTGGCTGACGGCGCTCGCCGACCGCGAGCTCGTCGCGCCGGCCTCGGCGTCGGCGGGCCTCGCCGACGCCGCCGACTACGTCTTCCGCCACACGCTCGTCCGCGAGGCGGCGTACGCCATGCTGACCGAGCGCGACCGCGCCCTCGGCCACCGGCTCGCGGGCGCGTGGCTCGAGCGGAGCGCCTCCGCCGATCCGCGGGGCGTGGCCGAGCACTTCCGCCGCGGCGGAGAGCCCGGCCGCGCGGTGCGCTGGTACCGCCGCGCGGCCGAGCAGTCGCTCGAGGCGAACGACCTGCGCGCCGCGATCGAGCGCGCCGCGTGCGGCGAGGCGTGCGGCGCCGAGGGCGAGGATCTCGGCGCGCTCCGCCTGGTCGCGGCCGAGGTCAACGTCTGGACGGGCGACCTCGCGGCGGCCGAGGAGCTGGGCGCGTCCGCGGCCGAGCTGCTCCCCGCCGGCTGCGCCGGGTGGTTCCGGGCGGTCACCCAGATCGCCGCCGCGGCCGGGAAGCTCGGCGCGGTCGACCGCGTCGCGCGGTGGGCCGCCGTCGCCGAGGGGATGTCCGCGGCGCCGCCCTCCTTCGCGTCCTCGGCGCCTCCCACGTTCGCGTCCGCGGCGCCTCCCACCGTTGCGTCCGCGGCGCCGCCCTCCGCTGCGCACTTCGCGCCCGGTGCGCCGGCATCCGCGGCCTCCGCGGCGCTGTCCTCCGGCGCGGCCGCGCTGCGCCGCGCCCGGATCGCGTGCTTCTGCGAGTGCGGCGCGCAGCTCGTCTTCGGCGGCCGCTACGCCGAGGCCGACGCGCTGCTCGCGCGCATCGACGAGGATCTCCGCGCGCATCCGCCGCCGGACGCCGAGCTCGTCGCGATGGCGCAGCAGCTCCGCGCGATCCGCGCCTCGGCCGGCGGCGATCCCGAGGCGTGCCTCGAGGGCCTGGAGGCGGCGCTCGCCGCCTTCGAGCAGGCCGGGGACAGGCGCAGCGCGTGCGTCATCGGCGCGAACCTCGGCTTCATCTACGCCGAGCTCGGCGAGCTCGGGGCGGCCGAGTCCGTCCTGCGCGCCGCCCTGGAGGCCGCCGACCGGATGGGGCTGCGCGAGCTCGAGACGGTCGCGCTGCACAACCTCGGCCACGCGCTCGGGCTGCTCGGCAAGCTCGACGAGGCGCAGCTCGTCGAGCGGCGCGCGGTGGAGGCGTTCCAGCAGCGGGGCGACCTCCGCATGGAGGGCGTGGCGCGGACCTACCTCGCGAAGATCGCGCTCCTCTCCGGCGACGCCGCGACCGCCGAGCGGGAGGCGCGCGCGGCCGAGGCGGCGCTGCACGTGGCCCCCCGGCTGCGCGCGGCCGCCGTGGCGGTGCGCGCGCGAGCGCTGCTCGCCGCGGGCGAGGTCGCGGCGGCGCTCGGCGCGGCGCGGGCGGCGTTCGGCGAGCTCGCGGCGCTCGGATCCCTGGAAGAAGGCGAGTCGCTCGTGCGGCTCGCCTACGCCGAGGCGCTCGCGGCGTCCGGCGCCCACGGCGAGGCGTCCGCGGTGCTCTCGGAGGCCAGGGAGCTCCTGCTCGCGCGGGCGCGGCGGATCGCGGACCCGCGGCGGCGCGAGCGGTTCCTGACGGCGGTGCCCGAGAACGCGAGCATCGTCCGCGGCGCGCGCGGTGCGACGGCGACCTAGCCGCCCCGAGGGCTCGCGCCCTCCGCCTCGCCCGTCCGCGTGCCCCCGGGCCTCGCCGCGACATGGGCGGCTCTGCGCTCCCGCGCTGATGCCCTGTCGCGCCGCCTGGACCGACGTGACCCGTGAAGGGGAGGACACCGGCCTTCCGATTGTCCAGGATACGCGAGGTGCTTGTCGCGCTGAGAGCCTGTGAGTTCTGCTTGATTCGAATTAAACAAATACTCTATCAGAGGTGACAGGTGATCAGACGAGCTCATTCCTCCAGCATGCGCGCTGCACGACCCACCGCCGTCACACCCGCTCGAAATCAGAGAGTCGAGAGAAAACGATGGGCCGGGCGCCGGACGTGGATTGACGCATTGCGGTGCACGGCGGGAGCTGTCGTGGTGCTGCTCTCGCCAGGATGCGTCGCGTCGATGGACGAGCCGGCGGACGTGGAGCGCGCCGAGGTCGGCGAGGCCGCGCTGGCGATGAAGAGCTATGCGCAGACGCGGTATCCGATCGTGCTCTGTCACGGGATGGCCGGCTTCAAGGCGATGTTCGGGGTGATCGACTACTTCGGCGGCATCGCGTCGGCGCTGCGCTCCGGCGGAGCGGAGGTGTATGCCGCCGAGGTCCCCCAGTTCGACAGCACCGAGGCGCGGGGGGAGGCGTTGCTCGCGCAGGTCGAGGATATCGTCGCGCGCACCGGGAGCGGGAAGGTCAACCTGGTCGGGCACAGCCATGGCGGGCTCGACGCCCGGTATGTCGCCGCGGTGCGGCCGGATCTCATTGCGTCGGTGACCACCATCGGGTCTCCGCATCAGGGGGCCGAGCTCGCCAGTTTCCTCCAGGAGAACCTGCGAGAGGGCGGGCTCGCGGAGGGGGCGCTCTCGCTCCTCGCCAACGGCCTCGGCGCGGTGCTCAGCCTGCTCAGCGGGCACACGGCGCCTCAGGACGCGATCGCCGCCGTCAGATCGCTGTCCGCCGCCGGGATGCGCGAGTTCAACGCGCGTTACCCCGCCGGGCTGCCCGACGGCCGGTGCGGGCAGGGCCCCGCCGAGGAGGGCGGCGTGCGCTTCTTCTCGTGGTCGGGGACAGCGGTCGTCACGAGCCTCATCGATCCGACGGACCTGACGCTCAAGCTCATCTCCACCCTGTATTCGGAGTCGAACGACGGGATGGTGGGCAGGTGCAGCTCCCATTTCGGGGAGGTGGTCCGCGACGACTATGCGATGAACCACCTCGACGAGGTCAATCAGATCTTCGGGTTTATCAACCTGTCTGGCCCGAACCCGAAGTCCGTGTTCCGGTCGCACGCGAGCCGGCTGAAGGCCGTCGGCCTCTGACCTCCTGGAGGGCTCTTCGTGGCGCGTCGTGGCAGGACCGCTCTCTTCGTGGCCATGGCGCTCGTCGCGACGGTCGGCGTGGGGCGCCTCCTCTCGGGGGAGCGGACACGGCCGGCGGCGCCCTCGGTCCGATCGAACGGGATCGCGCGCCCCGCTCGGAAGGAGGCGCTGCCCGCGCTGTCGGTGGCGCCGGCCCCCACGCGCGTCCGGCAGGCGCTGTCGGTATCGCCGCGGCCCCCTGCGGCGCCGCGCCCGCCGGCGAGCGCCGCGCCGCCCTCGCTCCGCGGCACCGACGTCGACGGCGCGGTGACCGTCGACGAGCGCGGCGATCTGGTCGTCGGCCCGGAGCTGCTCGGTCTGTTCGACTACTTCCTGAGCGCCACCGGCGAGGAGCCGGCGCCGGCGATCCGGGCCCGCGTCGTGGCGGCGATCCGGGAGCGGGCGGCGGGGCGCGGAGCGGAGCAGGCGATCGCGCTGTTCGACCGGTACCTCGGCTACCGCGAGGCGGCCGGCGCGGCGCGCGTCGCGCAGGAGGCCGATCCGGCGGCGCGCCTCGCCGCGCTGCGCGCGATCCGGCGCGCATGGTTCGGCGAGACGGCCGCGGCGCGGCTGTTCGGCGACGAGGAGCGGGAGATCGAGGCAGCGATCGAGGAGTCCCGCATCCTCGCGGACGAGGCCCTGTCGCCGGAGGAGCGCGACGCGCGGATCGCGGAGGTCGAGGCGGCGCTGCCGGAGGCCGTCCGCGAGGCGCGGGAGGCGGCGACGCGCCCGCTCGCGCAGCAGGCCGAGGAGCAGGCGCTCCGGGACGCGGGCGCGTCCGACGAGGAGCTGCGCGAGCACCGGGTCGCGACGGTGGGCCCCGAGGCCGCGGACCGGCTCGCGGAGCTCGACCGGCAGCGGGCGGCCTGGCAGCAGCGCCTCGACGCGTTCGCCGGCGCGCGCGCGGACATCGAGGCGACGGTGGCCGATCCCGACGCGCGGCGCGCCGAGGAGGAGGCGCTGCTCGAGGGCTCGTTCACGCCCGAGGAGCGGCTGCGCGTGCGGGCGATCCTCAACCTCGCGCCTCCCGCGGTGACGGGAGCGCCTACAGCGATCCGCTGATCGAGAGCCCGAGCCCGCCGGGGGTGACGATCGGGGCCGCGCCCACCTGGAGCACCTGGCCGCGCTGCAGCGGCACGCGCACCTGCGGGGGCATGGCGATGCCGCCGAGCAGCATCCCAAGGCCGACGGCTTGCCCGGCGCCGAGGAGGGAGAGGCCGACCGCGCTGGCCGCCGTCGGCCGCCCCGTGCCGAGGTGAATCCACGGACCCGCGAGGGGGATCAGCAGCGAGGCGGGGTTGGCCGAGGTGCGTTCTTGGCGCCGGAGGATGAAGCAGGCGCCCTGGGAGCACTGCGGCACCAGCCGGATCCGCACCTCCGGCTGCGCGAGGGAGAGCGCGGCGCCGCGGACGGCCGACGCGACCCAGAAGCCGCCCAGGGTCGACGCGCCCGCGATGATCCAGCGCGCCCTCCGCGGGTTCGCGACGTAGGTGGCGGTCGCGACCCGCTGCGGGGCGCGCTGCGTGATGGTCGCGGTCTGCTGCGGCGGCGCGACACGACCCTGCGCCGGGGCCTGAGGGGAGATGGCCTGAGTCGGGTCAGCAGCGGAAGCGCTGGAGATGCCGAGACAGAGGCCGATCCCGAGAAGCCCGGCGAGCCCCTGGACGACGCCTTTCCCCCTTGTTGACCTACCGCTGGTTCTCCCTGTCTTCGAAGTCCACATGCGCCCCTCCCGGTGCCATCGACGCACCTGCGCTGGAGAGAGCAAGCCACGGGCCTCCTCCGGGAGATGCCTTTCGCCCCCGTCGCTCGATCGCCCGGGATCCGGGGCAGGGAGGTGCAGTGAGCACAGAGGGCAAGGAGCGCACAGCGATCCTCTGCGATCCCCTCGGAGTCCTCGGCGCCGCTGCGATTCCCCTTCATGGAGAGGAGATGCCGAGTCCCGCGTCCCGGGAAGACGCCGCAGACGAGGAGATCCTCCGGTAGCGGCGCCGGCTCACGGGCGCGCCCGCGCTCACCGCAGGATCAGGCACGTCGTGGTGGCGTGGGCGTAGAGGGTGCCGTCGGCGTCGCGCAGCGTCCCGTCGGCGGTGGCGTGGCGCTTGCCGAGGTGGACGACCCGGCCCTCGGCGATGAGCTCGGGCCCGCCGGCGCGCGGGGCCTTCACGAAGCTGACCTGGAGCGAGACGGTCGAGTAGCCGACCCCCGCCTCCAGGGACGCGTGCACGGCGCAGCCCATCGCGGAGTCGAGCATCGTGCTCAGATAACCGCCGTGGACCATCGCGATCGGATTCTGGTGCTGCTCGCCGGGAGATCCGGTGATGACGACCCGGCCAGCCTCCACCGCCGCGACCCGCAGCCCGAGGAAGCTCGCGATCGGCGCCATCGGCAGCTCGCCGTTCATCATGGCCGTGAGGTAGGCGAGGCCGGACATCGATCTCACCTTCTCCACCGCCGGCGCAGGATCTTGCCACGTCACCACCAGCTGTCGTTCCTGATTCGTCGTCATGATTCCCTCTCTCCGTGTTCCTGAATCTGACGTTTGTAACGTCTGTGACGTCCGTGACGTCCGCGCGAGCCCGCGATCGATGGGCCTCGGAGCCTATCCGTGCAAGGAAGCGAGCTCAAGGCCACCGATGTCCTTCCGTTCGGCGCGGCGCGCGCCGGAGATCGCGACGCGCGCGGCCTGCACCTCCTCGTCGCTGATCACCGCGCGGACCATCTCGGCGATCCGCCTCCAGACGGAGTCCCTGCGGTACGGGAGCCCGACCTCCCTGCACAGCGCCTCGACCTCCCGCGCGACCTCAGGGTATTGCCGGAGCGGCAGGTCCGGCCAGAGGTGATGCTCGATCTGATACCCCATGTAGCCGTGCAGGAAGTCGGCGGCGCTGCTCGGGCTCTCGTAGTTCACCGATCCGACGATCTGCCGGACGTAATACTCCTCGCGGCTGCGCGCGGCGCCCTCGAAGATGGGGATATCCAGGCCGGTGTGGGTCGGCGCGATCACCGCGAAGCTGTGCAGGTTCGACAGGAGCTCCGCCACGACGCTGTTGACGAGCACGCCGAGCGCCGCCCAGCGGCCGAGCGGCAGGAACGCGAGCGGCAGGACGACGAAGTGCACGAGCGCATACGGCAGGTACGAGCGGAGCAGCATCTCGCGGTCGAGCAGCACGCCTGGCGACCAGGCCGCGCGCTCGCGCCCCTCCGTCGAGGCCTCGGCCGCGCGCTCGCGCCGCTTGCGGAGGGCGCTCCGGGTGGCCGGGCCATAGTAGAGCCACTTCCAGGTGCACGCGGTCACGAACAGCGCGAGCGCGCGGACGAGCTTCGGTTTACGCTTCAGCCACGCCATGTTGACGGCGACGCGGTCCGGGTCCCGCTCGTCGCCGGTGTAGCAGTGATGAGAGACGTTGTGCTGCGCCTGCCATGCGTCGGCGTCCAGCCAGTCGAACCAGTCCCACAGGCTGCGCCGGCCCCGCGCGAACGTGCGGCTGTTCCAGGCCGGGTCGCCGCCGGCGACGCCATCATACGCCTTGTGGAGGACCGGGTGCGCGACGACGACCCACCTGGCGAACCGGCCAAGGGCGATGAGGATCATCGAGATCGGGTTGGGCCCGAGCGCGGACGTCGCGTACCCGAGGGCGGAGAAGACGCGGCCCAGCAGGGACAGGCGCTTGATATGGCGGAGATCCTCCGCGCCCGTCCGGGCCGAGGCGCCGGCGCGGATCGCCCTGATGCCCGCCATCAGCCGCCGGGCATCGTCGGCCGAGAGCGAGGTCATGCGAGGGGCCGTGTCGGTCGCTGCGGGCGCGGCGCGGGAGAACACATCATCGGTCTTCATCGTGAGCTCCGTCCTCTGCGTCTCGAGCGAAGCGAGGCGTGTCATGGCCATGGTGATGATTCGAGCGCTCATGACGCGCCCCCGGGGGCCTGGTGCCGCCGCAACCAGGCGGCGATCTGCTCGTACGGAGTCCGAGGCACGGCCGGGTCGAGGCCGAGATCGAGCCTGCGGGGAAGCGCGATATGGCCGCCGCCGTCCATCCAGACGACGCGGACGGGCGACGAGAGCCCCCCACGCGCTGCCAGGCCGGCGAGCGTCGCCGGGGGCACCATCGGATCCTGGCGCGAGTACAGGAGCAGCGCCGGGGTGGCCAGCGAGCCAAGGATCCTCCCGGCGCCCTGGGCCTCGTAATAGGCCGTGGGATCGCGGAAACCGAAGCGGCGGACCACCGTCAGGCGGTCCCACTCGCGCAGCGTCGCCGCCCGATCGACGGCCGACGGCGGGACGGGCATCCGCCGCCGCCGCGAGATCTCCCGGTACATCCGCTTCAGCCCCCCGAGGACGTGGCGCCGGTACACGACGCTCTCGGGGCGATCCATGTGGCTCACGGCGCGATCGAGGTAGAGGGGCGAGCAGATCGAGGCCACGGCCGCGAGCCGCGGGTGCCCCGCCGCGGCGAGGTGGAGCGCCACGTGTCCGCCCATCGAGAAGCCGACGACGAAGATCCGCTCGTGGCGCGCGACGACCGGATCGCCGCTCAGCACGGCCGCGAGGTCCTCCCAGAGCCCCGCGTGGTGGAGATCCTCCGGGTCGCACGACGAGCCGCGCTGGCCGAGTCGCAGCACCGACAGCCCCTGCGCGCGCAGGGCAGCCGTCGCCGCGCGCAGGTAGGCCGAGCGCACGTCGCCGCCCATGCCGTGCAGCAGGACGACAAGGTCGCGGCTGCCCGGGGAAGGGAAGTACAGGCCGGTCAGCGTCGCCGCGCCGTACGGCCCGCCAGGGACGCGGAATCGCCAGGGGACCGCGGACGTGAGCTCCGGGGTGAGGCTGCTCGTGACGAAGCCCGCGATGGTCGCGGCGTGGCCGCGCGCGAGGCGCACGAGAGGCGCGCGCTCTCCCTGCTGCGCGGTGAGGGGCTCGGGACGCTGCATCAAGGATGCGCGATGAAGGGCGTTCTGCTCGATCATGGGTCCTCAACCTCTTCCTCTCCGCCGCGAGGCGCGCTGTCCGGCACGAGCTCCTGATCCGCGGGTGTTCGCCGAGGAGCCGGGCCGAGCGACAGCCGGCCACGGCCGGTACGGGGCGGCGTGGGTGCGGCGGCGAGAGGCGTCATTGCAGCAAGGATGCCAGTCTCCAGCTGGCCTCGTGGGCCGCCCTCCGCCCGGACGCGGGCGCATCACGCGCCCTCGGGGCTTCAGCGAGCCCAGGCTGGTTCGGCGCGGACACCCGCTTGCTCGATCGAGCAACGCGCCGCGCCGCCGGCGGTGCATGCGGCCAGCCGGGGTAAAGGGGCCAGCCGCCAGCTGGAGGTCCGGGCCTCCATGTGAGGAGCGCCCCCGCGGCGCGGCGTGAGGGCTCCGGACGCCGAACCGCCGCGCCGGACGGGCGGAGTCGCGCCGGAGCGGGCTGGCATCGCGGTTGCCATGCACGAACCGGCATCGACGAAGGCATCCCGGCCGCGCTGCTCGCCGGCCGCGCCAGCGTCCCTTGCAGACCCGAGGTCTGCGCGAAGGAGCATACCCATGAATCCCGTGGCAATGTCTACAGGGGCTGTCCAGATCGTGGCGGGCGTCGTGATCGGTTATCTCACGGTCTCCATGGCAGAGTCGTTTCTCCACCGGAACGCGCTGCACGCGACCCTCAAGGTCCGCAGCGCGGCGAAGCGGCTCGGTCGCGTGGGCCACCCGCTCTTGCGCGCACATACGAGTCACTCGGTTGTGCATCACGGCAAGACCTACCGCGTGAGTCACGTGCGGCAGTTCGAGAGCCGCGAGGAGCAGGAGCGGCTGGATCGCTGGATCGTCGAGACCCAGGGCGACCGGCGGATGATCCGCGAGCAATACGGCGTCTCGCTGGCCGGCCTGGGGATCCTCGCGTTCGCCGCCCCCGTGCTGCCGTTCTTCGCGCTGTACGCGATCTTCCTCCCGGCGGCGGTGGTCGTCGGCGCCTTGCTGCCGCTCGTGATCTACCCGCTTTCGTCGCTCGTCCTCCACCCGTACCTGCACATGCCGCGTGCCGAGGCCATGGCCCGCGCGTCGCGGCCGATGCGGTGGCTGCTCGGCACGCGCTACGTGCGCTTCATCTCCCGGCATCACTACCTGCACCACCGGTACATGCACTGCAATTACAACCTCCTCTGGCTCGGCGACCTGCTCCTCGGGCGGCACCGCCGGCCGAGCGACGAGGATCTCGCCGAGATGCGCGGCCAGGGGATGATCTGCTGAACCCGTGGGTCAGAGATCCTGACAGGGCTCTTCCGCGCGGGCGGAGAGATGTTCAACGCAAAGACGCCAAGAGCGCAAAGACGCCAAAAAGCAAGGTGTCTGTCCTTGGTTGCGCCTTCGCGGAAGAGGTGCTCCGGGGGGGCTCACGGCGCTGGACGCGCGCCGCGGTAGAAAATTACACCACGACGCGTTGCCGGCAGGGAAGACCGTCGTGACCGGCTCGGCGACGCGATGCGCCGGGCAAGAACGCGCGGCCGCGTCCCGGATGACGCGCGATTTTCCTGCTCCAATGAATGCGCAGCCCGCTCATTGCATCGTAGTCGCCGAGCCGCCGATGGCGTGGGGGAGGGGCATGTCCCGGAGACGTTCAGGTGCGTGGGTTTCACTTGTCTTGCGGAGGTAATCTATGAGGTTTGCGCGACGCAGCAGCGGACGCATCGTGGTAGCTTGTTGTTTGCTTGTTGGCTTCAGCTCGGGGTGCGAGAGCTCGGTTGTCCTTCCCGAGCCATCTCCCCACGACGACTCGGTCGATTCGCCGCGGGACGAAGAGGCGACTGACGTCGGCTCGCCGGACAGGCCCGTTGCTCGGCGGGGGACGGCCGAGCGCGTCGTCGATGTGTCGAACGGCGGCGGCGCGGATGTGCCGAAGCCGAACGGCGGCGGCGCGGGCGATCGATGCGCGGGCCCGTTCCCCGGCGCGGAGCCGAGCGATGGCAGCGGCTACTACCTGAAGCCCGGCCTCCTCTATCCCGCGGAGTCCTCGGGCGTGTACATGGGTCAGCTGTCGCTGGGCGACATCGACGGGGACAGGCGCTTCGACTTCGTGAGCACGGATCGCAGAGCGCTGTACGTGCAGACGCATCCGCGGGTACGGGAGCTGAACGGCGAAGTCATCTACACCCCTTCCACGCCGGCCAACTCGGTCGAGGACACGCTGCTGCTCGACGCGGACCACGACGGCGCGCTCGATGTCGTCGTCGCGCAGCAGGAAGGGCTCGCCTTCCTCCGTAACCAGGGCGGCGGCGCCTTCGAGCCCCCGAGGATGATCGCCGCGCCAACCACGTTCTCCCCGACCGCCGTGGACCATGACGGGGATGGCATCCTCGACATCGTCGGGCTCGGCTATCACAGCAAGATCCTCATCTACCGGGGCGACGGCGGCGGCGGATTCGAGCTGGCCCACGAGCTGCCGGCCGGCGTGTTCATGTCCGGCATCGTCACCGGCGATGTGACCGGGGACGGCCAACCCGACGCGGTGATCGCGATGACCGGCGTGGGCGCGGGCATCGCCGTCTTTCCGCACGACGTCGAGCGCGGGTTCGACACGACCGGACAGCAGGTCTTCTTCGAGACCACGCCGCCGAGCTCAGGCGTCTCGTTCGTCTCGATCGCGGTGGGCGACGTGAACAACGACGGACGCCAGGACGTCGCCGCCGTCACGCACGAGTACTCGGACGGGCCGATGCGGGTCTGGATCCTGCTGCAAGACGACCTCGGCCACCTGACGGCGCCGCAACCGCTGCTCACCATCGATGATCACCAGTATTTCGTCTCAGGAGGCCTGCAGATCACCGATCTCAACCTCGATGGGCGGAGCGATCTCGTCGCGGTCAGCCGAAACACCGCCGAGATGTGGTCGTTCCTCCAGACCCAGGAGGGCACGTTCGAAGCGGAGGCGGCTCCATTCCCCGGCACCTTCGAAAACATCGACGGTTTTGGCATCGGCATCACCGATTTTGACTGCAACGGGTGCCCTGACGTCGTGGGCGTCCAGCTCGACGGTCTTGTCGTCTTCCGCGGTCGCGGCTGCGCGACGGCGCCTTGAAGCGGATCTACGCGGCCTTCGCCGGCTTCGGGTTCAGCTCGAGGAAGCGGCGCTGGTAGGCGTACGAGCGAAAGCGGATCTTCAGCGGCGGCTTGTTGTTGCTCTCGATCTCGATCTTCGCGCCGTCGTCGTGCTCGGCGCAGTGCGGGATGCGCAGCGTGTAGGTCGTGCCGCCGCCGGTGCGCACAGCGATGCTCCCGAGCGCGAGCCCGGCCGCGGCGACGGCCGCGTTGGTCCCGGTCTCGCCGTCGTGCGCCTTCACCTCGACGCCGCGGGTCGCCGGCCTCGCGCACACGCAGCAGCCGGCCGGCCAGCTGATCGTCTCGCTCGTCACCGGCGCCGGAAAGCCCGGCGTCGGGTGGACGTAGTCGTCGGCGAGCACGGTGAGGACACGCTTGTCGACGAGGTACGCGGCCTGGCACTTGTCGCAGAACGCCGGGTCGTCGGTATGGTTGAGCTCGATCTCCTCGAGCGTCGCCCGGCAGCGCGGGCACGTCGCGGTGCCGGCCAGGTCCTTGGCGACCAGGAGCGACCCGAACGAAAACACCGCGAACCCGAGGCCGCCGGCGAGACAGAGCACCCACAGCAGGCCGGAGCGGCCGATCATCGCGCGGAAACAGAGGAACGAGAGGCCGACGAGCACCGCCGTGATGACGGCGTACTTGATGGTGGAGCCCGTGTTGCGGGTCACGGTGGACGTCATGAGCGCGACCTTAACGCCGGTCGACCCTCGAGCGCGCGCCGAACGCTGTCAGCGGGCCTCTCGCCCCCGGGCGGCGGCTACACCGCGCCGTCGCGGAGCCACTCGCCGAACCGCTCGCCGATCATCAGCGCCGTCAGGTTCGTGTTCACGCTCGGGATGGTCGGCATGATGCTCGCGTCCGCGACGACCAGGCCCTCGACGCCGCGGACCCGCCCGCGCCCGTCGACCGCCGCCGAGACGTCCCCCTCGGGCCCCATCGGGGCCGTCCCGCACGGGTGGTAGCCCGAGCCGCAGCTCCGGGTGATCCACCGCTCCAGCGCCTCCCGCCGCATCAGCGTGCGCTCCGTGGGCCAGACGAACCAGCCGAGCTCGCGCATCGGCGCGGTGCGGGCGATCTCGTACGCGAGCGTGAGCGCGTCGACAGCGCGCGACAGGTCGTCCCGGTCGACGAGCATGTTCGAGACGATGCGGGGCCGCGCGTGCGGGTCGGCGCTCACGTGCTCGATGCGGCCGACGCCGCGCGGCTTGCCGATGCAGCACGCGAGCGCGAACGCCGGCACCGTGAGGCGCGGGTGCAGCGGGAAGAACGAGCCCGGCTGGAGCATCATGTCGTTCGGGTACGGGCTCCCGCGCGAGGTGTAGCGGAGCATCGTCTGGACGAGCGGCTGGCGCAGGACGTCGATCAGGCCGCGGCGGCGCGGCCACAGGCCGATGACGGCGCCCGGATGATCGAGCAGCCGCGCCCCCACGGCGGGCACGTCGGACACGAGCGTGACCCCGAGGCGCGCGAGCTCGGCCCGCGGCCCGATCCCGCTGCGCAGGAGGATCCCCGGCGTCGCGATCGCGCCGGCGCTCAGCACCACCTTCCGCGTCGCGACGACCTCGACGCGCCCGTCCGTCTCGATCTCGACCCCCTCGACCCGGCGGTTCCGCACGAGCACCCGCCGCACCGTCGTGCGCGGCCGGAGCCGCAGGTTCTCGCGCCGGCGCACCTCGGCGGTCAGGTAGCAGCGCGCCGCGCTCATGCGCTGTCCGTCGATCTTGTTCATCGCGTGCGGCCCGACGCCGCCGGGCGCGCGCGGATCGTTGGTGTCCGCGCACTCGGGGTGGCCGAGCGCCCTGCACCCGTCGACGAACGCCGCCTGCCACGGCACGAGCTCCTCGCGCCGGGCGCGGCGGATGGGCACCGGGCCGCCCTTGCCGTGCCAGGGCTCGCCGAAGTCGAGATCGTCCTCGAGGCGCTTGAAATAGGGCAGGCAGGCGTCGAAGCCCCACTCGGGCAGGCCGAGCGCCGCCCACTCGTCGTAGTCGTAAGGCTGGCCGCGGACCGCGATGCACGTGTTCACGGCCGACGAGCCGCCGACCACCTTGCCGCGCGGGAAGAGGAACATGATCTGCCCGGGCGTCGGCCGGTGGCGATAGCCCCAGTCGTGCGCGAGCCACGAGTTGCGGGTGCCGTCCCGCAGATCCGCGGGCAGGCCTTCCGGGTCCGGGTAGTCCGGGCCGGCCTCGAGCAGCAGGACCTCGCGATCCGCGCGCTCGGTGACACGCGCGGCGATCACGGCGCCCGCCGAGCCGGCCCCGACGACGACGAGCTCAGCGGCGGCGGCCGGGCGGGGCGAAGAGGACAGTGACGATCGAAACACCTTGGAAACTCGACCTACACGGGATCGCGCCGCCGGGCAACGAACCCTCGAAACTGTCCTCGCTGTATGAACGTGGTGCGGTGCCAGAGCGCCGCGCGGCGCGCGCCGGGCGGCGTACGGCGCGCACGCCCATCCGAGGGTCCGATGGATCCGCCCGGGAGGCCACATTGGAAACACCGAGGTTCATACAGGGTGTCTACTCGTTCGAGGGGCAGGGCCTGGAGCAGCCGGTGCCCCTTCGTCCGGCGGTCGGGTACACCGTCCCGCGGGACAAGCGCGCTCAGCTCATCTACCTGCGCGCGGGCAACTCCACGTCCGAGCTCATCTACCTGCTCCTCAAGCGCGACGGCCACCCGATGCGCTATTTCCCGATCGGCGCCAAGGCGGCGATCCACGTGCCCCTCGTGATCGTGGAGGACATCCACCCGGAGAGCGTGATCGAGCTGTGCGTGGGCGCGCCCGAAGGCGCGCGCGGGCTCGCGACGATCGACATCGGCCTGGCGGAGATCTGAGCCATGCAGAAGAAGCGAAAGCTCGTGTTGATCGGCAACGGGATGGCCGGCGTCCGCACCGTCGAGGAGATCCTCGCGCGGGGCGGCGCCGACCAGTTCGAGATCACCATCTTCGGCGACGAGCCGTATGGCAATTACAACCGCATCCTGCTCTCGGAGGTGCTCAACGGCTCCCAGGATCCGAGCGAGATCTTCCTGAACCCCCTGGCCTGGTACCGGGAGAACGGCATCCAGCTCCACGCGGGCGTGCGCGCGCGGGCCATCCACCGGCACTCGCGCCAGGTGACCGGCGATCACGGGGTCGTGGCACCGTATGACAACCTGATCATCGCGACGGGCAGCTCTCCGTACATCCCGCCGATCCAGGGAGTTCGTCTGGAGGGCGGCAGGGAGAAGCCCGGTGTGTTCGTGTTCCGCAGCCTGGACGATTGCCACAAGATCGCCCAGTACGCGCGGGGCAAGCGGAGCGCCGCGGTCATCGGCGGCGGGCTCCTCGGGCTCGAGGCCGCGCGCGGGCTGCAGAACTTCGGTCTCGACGTCCACGTTGTCCACATCAGCGGTCACCTGATGGGGCAGCAGCTCGACGCCACGGCGGGCGGCATCCTGAGGACGACGCTCGAGCAGCTCGGCGTGACGGTGCACCTCAACAAGAGCACGAAGGAGGTGCTCGGAGACGACCGCGTGACGGGGCTCCGCTTCGCCGACGACGAGGCGCTCGCCTGCGATCTCGTGGTGATCTCCGCGGGCATCCGGCCAAACGTGGAGATCGCGCTGCGCGCCGGCCTGACCGTCGAGCGCGGGATCGTTGTGGACAACCACCTGCGCTCGCCCGACGACCCGAGGATCTACGCCGTCGGCGAGTGCGCGCAGCACCGGGGGCAGGTCTACGGGCTCGTGGCGCCGCTCTGGGAGCAAGGCAAGGTGCTGGCCGACCACATCACGAAGCGCAACGACAAGGCCTCGTACGCCGGCTCGAAGGTCGCCACGAAGCTGAAGGTCATGGGCATCCAGCTCGCCTCGATGGGCATCACCGAGCCCGCCGACGACCGCGACGAGATCGTGCAGTTCCTCGAGCCGAAGAAGGGCACGTACAAGAAGCTCATCATCCGCGACGGCAGGCTGCTCGGCGGCATCCTCCTTGGCGACGTCAGCAAGGCAGCGTACCTGATGCAGGCGTTCGACAAGAGCACACCGCTCCCGGAAGAGCGGCTGTCGCTGCTGTTCGACATCGGGGCGCCCTCGCCGCAGGCCACGATCGAGGAGATGCCGCCAGGGATGCAGGTCTGCAACTGCAACGGCGTCAGCAAGGAGGGCCTCGTCGCGTGCGTGCGCTCCGGCAAGCGGACGCTCCGGACCATCATGGACGCGACGCGCGCGGGCATGGGCTGCGGCGCCTGCAAGCAGCTCGTCTCGGAGGTCGTGGCGTGGGCGTGCGGGGGCGCGGCGGAGCAGGACCCCTCGGCCAGCTACTACGTGCCTGGCGTCCCGCTGAGCAAGCCCGAGCTCGTCCAGGCGATCCGCGAGAGGAGGCTACGGTCGGTGTCCGCCGTCTTCCGCGAGCTTGCCGGCGGGAACGAGGACCCGGGGAGCAAGCCGGGGCTCGCGTCGCTGCTCCGCACGGTATGGCACCACGACTACGAGGACGAGCGCGACGCCCGCTTCATCAACGACCGCGTGCACGCCAACATCCAGAAGGATGGCACCTTCAGCGTGATCCCACAGATCGCCGGTGGCATCACGTCGGCCGCGCAGCTCCGGAAGATCGCGGACGTCGTCGACAAATACCGTGTGCCGCTCGTGAAGCTGACGGGCGGCCAGCGCATCGACCTGCTCGGCGTGAAGAAGGAGGACCTGCCGGCCGTATGGCGCGACCTCGACATGCCCTCGGGGTTCGCTTACGGCAAATCGTACCGCACGTGCAAGAGCTGTGTGGGGAGCGACTTCTGTCGATACGGGCTCGGCGACAGCATCGCGCTCGCGCTGAAGATAGAAGAGCGCTTCCAGGGGATGGACACGCCGGCCAAGCTGAAGCTCGCGACGGCGGGCTGCCCGCGCAACTGCTCGGAGGCGATGGTGAAGGACGTCGGCGCCGTCGCGGTGGAGGGCGGCAAGTGGGAGATCTACGTGGGCGGCGCGGCCGGCGCCCACGTGCGCAAGGGCGACGTGCTCTGTGTTGTCGAGACGCACGAGGACGCGCTCGAGCTCATGGGGCGATTCATCCAGTACTACCGCGAGAACGCCAGGTACCTGGAGCGAACGTACGGCTTCGTGGAGCGCGTCGGCATCCAGAAGATCCGGGCGGTGATCGTGGACGACAGCGAGGGTATCGCTGCGCGCCTCGACGAGGAGATGCGGAAGACGGTCGAGGCGTACCGCGATCCGTGGCGAGAGGCGAATTCCCCGAAGACGGCGAACCAGTTCCGATCGGTCCTGCCGATCGTGCAATGAGGGGGCGAGAGATGGAGATCACCCTGGGCCCTCTCTCGGCGATCCCGCCGGGCGAGGGGCGCGCGTTCGAGGTCGGATCGGAGCGCATCGCGGTGTTCGTCACGCGCGAAGGCCGCGTGTTCGCCACGCAGGCGAGCTGCCCGCACCGCGGCGGCCCGCTGGTCGACGGGCTGCTCGGCGGCTGCACGCTCATCTGCCCGCTGCACGCCAAGAAGTTCAACCTGGAGACGGGAGAGGCCCTGAGCGGCGAGGAGGGGCTCAAGACCTATCCCGTCCGTCTGAGCGCGACGAACCAGATCCTGGTGCGGATCGAGGGCGGCGGGGGCTGAGCGCCGCCCGCCCCGCGCCCGGGGGGCGGCCCCACGCCCGCGATGGCGCGTGCCGCCGCGCCGGCGCTCTGCGGAGCCCCTGGATCGCGCGTCTTTGGGTACGCTGCCGGAGCGCGTCGCCCGACGTCGCCTGGAGGGTTCCCGTTCGCCATGGCCGACCCCACGACAGCCGCACCGCTCGCCCCTGGCGCCGTCCTCGGGGGCGATTTCCGCGTCGTCCGCCCCCTGAGCCAGGGGGGCATGGGCGCCGTGTTCGTCGCCGAGCAGCTCTCGACGGGCAAGCCGCGCGCGGTGAAGCTGATGCACGCGCAGCTCGCGCAGGAGCCGCGGTTCCGCGAGCGCTTCGAGCAGGAGGCGAGGGTAGGGGCGCGGATCGAGAGCGATCACGTCGTCGAGGTCGTCGCCGCGGGGGTCGATCCCGCGACGCAGACGCCCTGGCTGGCCATGGAGCTGCTCGACGGGGCCGATCTTTCGGCCGTGATGGCGCAGCGCGGCGCGCTGCCGCCCGACGAGGTGCGCGAGCTGATGGGGCAGCTGTGCCACGCGCTCGGCGCGGCGCACCGCGCGGGCGTCGTCCACCGCGATCTCAAGCCCGAGAACATCTTCATCGCGCGGCCGCGGCAGCAGAACGTCCGCTTCAAGGTGAAGGTGCTCGACTTCGGCGTCGCGAAGATCGTGGCCGAGGCGCGGGCGACGACGTCGATCACCGCGTCGGTCGGGACGCCGCTCTGGATGGCGCCCGAGCAGACCGAGCTCGCCGCGCAGGTCGTCCCGGCGTCGGACGTGTGGGCGCTCGGGCTGCTCGCGTTCTACCTGCTCACCGCGCGCCTCTACTGGGTCGAGCCGAGCCGCGGGCAGAGCGCCTCGGTCATGTCGCTCATGCGCGAGGTGCTCTTCGGCCCGCTGGATCCGCCGTCCTCCCGCGCCGCGCAGCTCGGCTGCGCGCACCTGATCCCCCCCGGCTTCGACGCCTGGTTCGCCCGGTGCCTGGCCCGCGACGTCCGCGCTCGCTTCGCCGACGCGGCGCAGGCCATGGCGGCGCTCGACCCCGTGCTCGCCGCGGCCGCCCACAGATCCGCGCCGCTGCCGGCCGTGCCCTCCATGCCCTCCATGCCCACGCCGCCGGTGGTTTCCGGCCCTTCCGGGCCGATCACCGCGCCGACCCAGCCGGGGGTCTACCGCACCGACGTCGGCGGCATGAGCGGCGGTACGCTCGTCCCGGTGCCGGCGTTGCCCCCGCGCAGGGCCCCCTGGGGCCTTCTCCTCGCGATCGCGGGCGGCGGGGTGGTCGCCGTCGCCGCGCTCATGGCCTTCGGCTTCATGGCCTTCCAGCGCCTCCGCGCGGCCGACGGCGCGCCGACGGCGCCGCTGTACGGCAGCGGCGATGCGGCCACGGCCACGGGCGGCGCGCCGACGCCGCCGGCCAGGCCATCGAGCGTCGCGGCGAGCAGCGACGTCGATCTGGCCGGCACCTACGACATCGTATCGTCGCGCAACCCGGGCGGGCAGGGCAGCTACTCGGGCAACGTCCTCCTCTCCCGGAGCGGCGACACGTACCGCATCGCCTGGATCATCACGAAGGGCGCGGGCTACGAGGGGATCGCGTTCGTGCAGGGGCAGACGCTCGCCGTGGGATGGGCGAGCGGCGGGCCCTACGGCGCGGCCGCCTACCGCATCGACGGCGGCCGCCTCCACGGGCAGTGGATCGCCACGGACCGGCCCGGCCAGGTGATCTCCGAGGAGCTGGAGGGCCCTGAAGGGCTGGTCGGCAGCTACCGGATCGTCGACGGCGCTCGCAAGGGCACGGTCGTCATCGTGCCCACGGGCGAGACGTACGCCGTCACGTGGGCGCTGAGCACCGGCGCGCTCAAGGGGGTGGGCATCCGCTCGGGCGATCAGCTCGTCGTGGGCTGGTCGCCGAGCCAGCAGGTCGGCGTGGTCAGCTATGCGATCGCGGGCCGGCAGCTCGCGGGGCGATGGGGGACCCTGGGCGGCACGCTGGCGGGGAGCGAGGCGCTCGTGCGCCGCTGATGAGCGGACATTCCCCGATCCAGCGCGCGGGGCAGAGGTCCTGCCACGATGTCATCGACAGGGCGGGCCCGGTGTGGGGCGAGGCGCGCTGGGGGTTCGCGGAGGACGGATGAGAGCCGGCGCGCCGCCCGCTCAAAGCGCTGGCGACGCGCGCCGACCATGGCAGCATGTGCAGCGCATCCCCCGCATCAGGGCTCACGTGGGCACCAATCCCGTCTCGTCCGATCACGGGTCTTCGTCCCGTTACGCCATCATCGAGACCCTCTACGAGGGCTCAGACACCGTTCTCTACCGGGGTGTACGCGAGGACGACGGCCATCCCGTGGTGCTCAAGGTCCTCCGGCGCGATCACGCGAGCCCTCGCGCCGCCGAGCGGCTTCGCCACGAATACGAGATCGCTCGGGCGCTCGACACAACGGCCATCGTCAAGCCCTGTGGGCTCGCGATGCTCTGCGAACAGCCGGCGCTGGTCCTGGAGGATTTCGGCGGCGTGTCGCTCGATCGGCTCCAGGATGGGCCGACCCCGCTCGAGCGCTTCTTCCCCCTCGCCATCCGCCTCGTCGAGGCGCTCGCCGGGCTGCATCGGCACGACGTCGTCCACAAGGACATCAAGCCGCAGAACGTGCTCCTCAACCCCGCCACCGGCGAGGTGAAGATCACCGACCTGGGGATTGCGTCCCGGATACCCCGCGAGCTCCAGCACCTCGAGCACATCGGGCTCATCGAGGGGACCCTGGCCTACATGGCCCCGGAGCAGACAGGCCGGATGAACCGCTGGATCGACCAGCGGACCGATCTCTACTCCCTGGGCGTCGTCTTCTACGAGATGCTGACGGGCACGCTGCCGTTCCAGGCCGGCGATCCCGTCGCGTGGGTCTATTGCCACATCGCCCAGGCGCCGCGGCCGCCGCACGCGCTCGTCCCCTCGATTCCCCCGCAGCTCTCCGCGGTGGTGCTCAAGCTGCTCTCCAAGGCCGCCGAGGAGCGTTATCAGAGCGCGGCGGGCCTGCGGCACGACCTGGACGAGTGCTTCGCCCGATGGCGGGAGAGCGGCTCCATTCCCCCCTTCGCGCTCGGGGGGCGCGATCTCTCCGACCGGTTCCAGGTCCCGCAGCGGCTGTACGGGCGCGAGCGCGAGCTCACGGCGCTGCTCGCCGTGTTCGAGCGCGTGGTCGCGAGCGGCCGGCCGGAGCTCGTGCTCGTGTCGGGCTACTCGGGCATCGGCAAATCGTCGCTCGTCGCCGAGCTGCACCGGCCGGTGGTGAGGGAGCGCGGCTTCTTCCTGTCAGGCAAGTTCGAGCAAGCCGCGCGGGACGTCCCCTACAGCGCCTTCCATCAGGCGTTCCGGGCGCTCTTTCAGGAGATCCTCTGCGCGAGCGAGAAGCAGGTCGAGGGCTGGAGACAGCGTTTCCGGGAGGCCCTCGGCGAGAGCGGCAGGTTGCTCGCCGACGTGCTCCCCGAGCTCACGCTCCTCCTCGGCCCGCAGCCGCCCGTGCCCGAGCTGCCGCCCGCCGAGGCCCAGAGCCGGCTGCACGCGACGCTCCAGCGCTTCGTCTCGGCGTGCGCCCAGAAGGACCACCCCGTCGCGCTCTTCCTCGACGATCTGCAGTGGGCCGACGCGGGGAGCCTCCAGTTGCTCGAGCAACTCGCCACCTACGCCGGGTCCGAGCACCTCCTGCTGATCGGCGCGTACCGCGACAACGAGGTCGGCCCCGCGCACCCGCTGCGGCTCACGCTGGCCGAGGCGCGGAAGCGCGGCGCCGCCGTGGTCGAGCTCGTCCTCGATCCGCTCTCGGCCACCCATGTCGGGGCGCTCGTCGCCGAGACGGTCCACGCGCCGCACGCGCCGGCAGAGCAGGCCGAGCCGCTCTCGGGGCTCGTCTATGAGAAGACCGGCGGCAACCCGTTCTTCGTGCTCCAGTTCCTCCTCGCGCTGCACCAGGAGGGGCTCATCACCTTCGACGCGGAGGAGGGCAGGTGGCGCTGGGACATCGCCGCGATCCGGGACAAGGAGTTCACCGACAACGTCGTCGAGCTGATGGCGGGCAAGCTGAAGCGGCTCTCGGGCCCGACGCGGGACGCGCTCACGCTCGCCGCGTGCCTCGGCAGCAGCCTGGAGCTCGACACGCTCGCGGTGGTCGCGGGCCGCCCGGCGGCGGAGCTCCGCGACGCGCTCGAGGAGGCCGTGCGGGAGGGGCTGCTGCTCCGCCAGGACGGCGCCTATCGATTCCTCCATGACCGGGTGCAGCAAGCCGCTTACTCGCTCATCCCGGCGGGACAGCTCGCCGAGATGCACCTGGGGATCGGGCGGCTGCTCCTCGGGGCGCGACGCGCGGAGGAGCGCGACGACGCGCTCTTCGACGTCGTCGGCCACCTCAACCGCGGCGCCGCGCTCCTGCGTTGCCAGGCGGAGCGGGACGAGGTCGCCGCGCTGAACCTCCGCGCCGGCAGAAAGGCCAAGGCGGCCGCGGCCTTCCAGTCCGCCGCCGCGCTCTTCGCGGCTGGCCTCGCGCTGCTCGCGCCGGCCTCGTGGGAGACGCGCCACGAGCTGACCTACGGCCTGACCTTCGAGCGCGCGCACATCGCGTACATCACCGGCAGCTTCGAGGAAGCCGAGCGGTGCGTGGAAGAGCTCATGGATCGCGCGAGGACCCGGCACGAGACGGCGACCGTCGTCGAGCTCGCCGTCGCGCTGAACGTCACCCGCGGGCAATACGCCCGCGCGGTGGAGATCGGGCTCTTGTGCCTCCGCGCGTGCGACGTCGATCTGCCGCTCCACCCCACCGACGCGCAGGTCGAGGAGGAGACCGAGATCGTCTGGAAGGCCCTGGGCCATCGGGCCATCGAGGACCTGATCCACCTGCCGCCCATGACGCACCCGGGGTTCAAGATCACGATGGGCGTGCTGCAGAGCGTTTCCCTCCCTGCGTTCTTCGTGGACCCGAACCTGTACAACCTCGGCGTCATGCGCATGGTCGAGCTCAGCCTGCGCCACGGCAACGCCGAGCACTCCGCTGTCGCGTACGCCGCCTTCGCGATGGTGATCAGCTCGAGGTTCGGGCGATATGAGCAGGCTCACCTGTTCGGCAAGCTCGGCCACGACCTGGCGCAGAAGAGCGGCCTCCTCACCACGAAATCGGTGGTGGTCATCCTCTTCGGACACTACGTCGTCTTCTGGACACGCCACTACAGAGAGACGTATCCGTACACGCGAGAAGGCTTCGGCGCCGCGGTCGAGTCCGGCAATCTGAACAACGCGTGCCTCAACTGCATCTGGGCCGCGCTGTTCCCGCTGCTCTCCGGCGAGCCGCTGGAGGACGTGCTCCACGAGGTCGAGGAGCGCCTCGGCTTCGTGCGCAGGGTCGGTTACACGTTCGCGCACAACGCCCTCCTCGGCGGCCACGCCATGATCCAGACGCTGCGCGGGAGGCCGGTCCGCTTCTCGATGCCGGACGGGTCCGAGCTGGATCCGCCGGCCTTCGAGGCGCGGCTGGAGGAGGGGGGAGAGCTGGAGGCCGCTCGCGACTTCTATTACAGCTTGAAGGCGCAGGCGCTCTTCGTGCTCGGCTCTCCCCGAGAGGCGCTCGCGGCGGCGACCCGCGCGATCGCCGAGCACCCCCCCAGGGTCGGTCCGCACGCGCTCATCGCCGAGAGCTTCTATTATCGCGCGCTCGCGCTCGCGGCCCTCTTCAACGCGCCGCGCGGCGCGGGCGAGGCGCAGCCGTCCCCGCCGCCGGTGCTCCCCGAGGAGCTGGAGGAGCTGATCGAGTGCGAGCGGCAGCTCGGCGCGTGGGCCAGGAGCGGCCCGGACAACTTCCTCCACAAGCACGCCCTGGTCCGCGCCGAGATCGCCCGGCTCCTGGGGCGCGAGCCGGAGGCCAGCCGGCTCTACGAGCAGGCCATCGCGGCGGCGCGCGAGGGCGGCTTCGTCCAGCATGAGGCCATCGCCTGCGAGCTCGCCGCGGAGTTCTACCGCGCGCGCGGCCTCCCGACGCCCGCCGACAGCTACCTGCGAAGCGCCCGCGCCGGCTATTTCCGCTGGGGCGCTCACGCCAAGGTGGAGCAGCTCGATCAGCGCCACCCTCACCTCGTCGAGCGCAAGCCGATCGCCCCCACCGTCACCTTCGCCGTACGGGCCGAGCAGTTCGACGTCCTGTCGGTGGTGAAGGCCGCGCAGAGCATCTCCGGCGAGCTCAAGCTCTCGCGGCTGCTCGAGATGCTGCTTCGCATCGTGGTCGAGCACGCGGGCGCCGAGGAGGGCTGTATCCTCCTGGTCCGGGAGGAGCAGCTGTGGCTCGCGGCGATCGCGACGCCAGGGGGCGCGGTGCGGCTGCTGGATGCGGACGAGGCGCCTTCGGCTGCGTTGCCGCAGTCGGTCCTCAACTATGTTCGCCGGAGCCACGATCGCGTGCTGCTCGACGACGCCGCCGGCCGGCACCCCTTCGTGGAGGATGAGTATTTCCGGCGCAAGCGCCCGAGATCGGTGCTGTGCCTCCCGATCGTGCGCCAGGGCCGGCTCATCGGCCTGCTCTACCTGGAAAACAACCTCGCCACCGGGGCGTTCACCCCCGGGCGGCTCAGCGTCGTCGAGCTGCTCGCCTCGCAGTCGGCGTTCTCGCTGGAGAACGCGACGCTCTATGCCGAGGTGGAGCAGGAGAACGCCGAGCGGCGGCGGGCGGAGCAGGCGCTCAAGGCCAATCAGAAGATGCTCCAGGCCATCGTCGACAACTCGGCGGCGAGCGTCTACGTCAAGGATCGAGAGGGTCGATTCCTGCTCGCCAACCGGCAGGTGGGCGCCCTCCTGGGCATGCCGAGCGAGCAGCTCCTCGGGAGGACCGACGCCGACCTCTTCCCGGCTCCCTTCGCCGAGATGGTCCGCGAGCACGAGCGGAAGGTGCTCGAGACGGGCGCGCCGATGGAGTGGGAGGAGACGGTGCCGCTGGAGGACGGGCTGCACACGTTCCTGTCGATCAAATTCCCCCTCGACGAGGGGGTCATGCCCGGCGTGCTCTGCGGCATCTCCACCGACATCACCGAGCGCAAGCGGGCCGAGCAGGCCGAGCGCTTCCTGGCCGAGGCGAGCCGCAAGCTGATGACGCTGGGGTACAGCGCGACCTTCGAGAGCGTGGCGCAGCTCCCGGTGCCCGAGCTCTCGGATCAGTGTGTCGTCGAGGTGCTCTCGGCGGACAGGACACCGGGCCCGACGGTCGTCGCAGGGGTGCCCGGCGAGCAGCTGGAAGCGCTGAAGGACGCGCTGCGCGCCCTGGCAGAAGCGCCGCCGGCCGGCTCCGAGGGGGTCGATGGCCGCGCCGCGCCGCTTTTGCAGCAGGTGCGTTCGCTCGACCCGCGGGTCAGGCCGCCCTGGGAGCGGCTCGGCGTCCACGCGTTCCTGCGGGTTCCGCTGCTCGCGCGCGACCGGTACTTCGGCGTCATGACCCTGCTGGCGACGGCGCCCGAGCGCCGTTATGGCCCCGCCGACCTGCGGCTGGCCGAAGAGCTGGGGCGCCGCGCGGCGCTCGTGCTCGACAATACCCGCCTGTACACCGAGGCCCAGGAGGCCATCGCGCGGCGGGACGAGTTCCTCGTCGTCGCGTCTCACGAGCTCAAGACCCCGCTGACCTCGATGCAGATGCAGGTGCAGGCGGCAGAGCGCCTGCTGCACCGCCGCTCGCTCGCAGGCCTTCCCCCGGAGCGGATCGAGGCGATGTTCCGTATCCTCGGCCGCCAGACGTCGCGGCTCGGGCGCCTGATCGACGAGCTGCTCGACGTCACGAGGATGAACGCCGGGCGGCTGGCGCTCACGCGGGCGCCGGTCGATCTGGCGGCGCTGGTGCGTGAGGTCGTCGAGCGGATGCGCCCCCAGCTCGCGGACGCCCGCTGCCCGACGCAGCTGGATCTGGGAGCGCCCGTGGTCGGGCACTGGGATCCGGATCGCCTGGAGCAGGTCGTCGTCAACCTCCTGTCGAACGCGATGAAGTACGGCGCAGGCGGGCCTATTTTCATCGGCGTGCGGCCGCAGGCGGATCGCGCGCAGCTCGTGATCCGGGATGAGGGGATCGGGATCGCGGAGGCCGATCAGGGCAGGATCTTCGAGCGCTTCGAGCGCGCGGTGTCGGTGCGCAACTTCGGCGGCATCGGGCTCGGGCTCTACATCGCGCGCTCGATCGTCGCGTCGCACGGCGGGTCCATCCGGGTGCAGAGCAAGCCGGGCGCCGGGGCGACGTTCGTGGTGGAGCTCCCGCTGAGCCCACCGGAGAGCGCCGTGCCGGCCGGATCCGTCGTAGACTAGGGCATGCGGTTCGCCGAAGGCCCGCGGGCTCTGGGCACGCCCCTCGCAGCCCCGATGGCCGCCTCGCCGAGGTCCTCGTGACGGAGTCCGCCCACCGGCCCGAGATCGAGCGCGCGCTCCGCTTCATCGCCGCGAACCTCGAGAGGCCCATCACGGTCGCGGACGTCGCGCGCGCGGCGCGCCTCAGCGAGTTCCATTTCCACCGGGTCTTCCACGCAGCGGTCGGCGAGCCGATCGGGCGGTTCATCACCCGGAGGCGGCTCGAGCAGTCGGCGCTGCGGCTCGCGTACGAGCCGGACCGCAGCATCATGGATGTGGCGCTCTCGTCCGGGTACTCGTCCGCCTCGAACTTCTCGAAGGCGTTTGCGGCGCACTTCGGCTGCAGCCCGTCGCAGGTGCGGAGCCCGGAGCGCGGACTCCCCGTGGCGATCGGGAAGCTGACGTCGCTCTACGGAAAGGACTTTCGGCCGGAAGAGCTCTACACGCTCCCGCCCGAGCGCGGGGTCGACGAGCGGCGCCTCGAGGCGGCGGCGTGGAGCGCGCGGGTCCGCTTCGAGACCACGAGCGGGCTCGACTTCGCATGCCTCGCCAGCCCGGGCGGGTACGACGTCTCGGCCCTCGAGCGGCTCTGGTCGGACCTCATCGACGCCGCCCGGCAGCTCGGGCTCTGCGAAGACGCCGTGGATGCCTGGGGTATCCCGCACGACAGCCCGCAGATCACGGCCCCCGAGCTGTGCCGATACCACGCCTGCGTGCCCTGTCCGAAGACCGTCCCGCTGCCGCCCCCGCTCTTCCGCGGCCGGATGAGCGAGGGCCGTTACGCCGTCTTCCGCTATGCCGGCGAGGTGTCCGGGATCTCGGAGGCGTATCGCAGCATCTATTCGTGCTGGTTCAGGGAGAGCAGCCTCGCGCCCGACGACTTCACCGTCCACGACCACTACGTCACGGACGAGCCGAAGGACGGCCGCGTGGACCTCGAGCTCTGGTTCAAGGTGCGGCCGCGCCGCTGACCGCAGCACTCCGCGAGAGCTCATCCGGGCCTCGACGCTGGACGCGATCCGTCGTCCATCGCACCAACATCATCACGTGGCGAGCGCGGCTTCCCAACAGCGATGCGCTTCTGATACAAGCCATCTTGTTGAGGGGGGACATACGGGAGGGAGACGATGGCGAACGAACCGGACGCCACTTCGGGGCTGCTGCATACATTTCTTGCATCCTGTCCAGAGATGCTCTTCATCGCGGGGATCGACGGGGATGTGCTGCACTCGAGCGGCGCGCTCCGTCAGGCGCTGGGGGCCGGGGTAGCGCACGGCAATTCGCTCACGGCGCTCGTCCATGCGGAAGATCGCGCCGACTTCACCGCTGCGTGGATCCGGCTGAAGGAGCAAACAGAGCCGGTGCAGATCGATGTGCGCCTGATGGACGCCCAGGGCGCTTACCGGCGGCTGACGTGCAACGCGAGCCGGGCGCCCGAAGGAGGCACGATCCACGGATCGTTGCGGCAGGCCGGCGCCGACGGCGAGAGCAGCCCTGCAGAGCCGAGCCTCAAGGAGCGGCTCCTCGACGGCCTGGCAGACAACCTCCAGGTCGTCATCTGGGCGATCGACACCGAGGGGACCGTCATCTACCACGACGGCAAGGGGCTCGACGCCGCCGGGCTCGCGAGGGGCGAGCTCCTCGGGAAGAACCTGATCGAGCTCTATCCCGAGAGAGAGCGCGCCGCCTTGCAGGCGGCTATCGCCGGCACGATGGTCCATGATCACACCACGGCGCACGGCGTCCACTGGGAGAGCTGGGTCGTCCCCGTGCTCGACAGGCGCGATGAGGTCGACGCGGTGCTCGGGTTCTCGCTCGACGTCACCGCGGTGAAGCGCGCGCAGGAAGAGCTGCGGGCCAGGCTCTCTCAGATCGAGAAGCAGCAGGAGGTGATTCGCAACCTCTCCACGCCGATCATCGAGGTGTGGAACGGGGTGCTGACGCTCCCCATGATCGGCGTGGTCGACAGCGTGCGGACGGCCGAGGTGATGGATGCGCTGCTCGCGCGCATCACGGAGAAACAAGCCCATTTCGCGATCCTCGATCTGACCGGGGTCGACATGGTGGACACGAAGGTGGCGAGCCATCTCATCGAGCTCGTGGCGGCGATCCGCCTGCTCGGCGCCGAAGGCATCGTCGCCGGCATCAAGCCGAACGTCGCGCAGACGATGGTCGCGCTGGGGCTCGATCTCTCGACGATCTCGACGCAACGCGATCTCCGGGCCGCCCTCAGCTACTGTATCCGGCGGATGGCGCCGCAGCCGCCGCAGCAGAGCCGCGCCAGCTGACAGGGCTTCACGCGCGGCGGCCCCGCGCCGTCGAGCTCGCTCCGGCGCCGGAGAGCGCCTCCGGCGCGAACGCCGCCTCCCTTTTTCGGCGACTCTGCTCATCCGGAGGGTGCAGCAGCGCGAGAACGGGGCGATGATGCGCCCGGTTGTGACCGTTCAGCAGCGGGGGCCGCGCTCGGCCCTCGCACTGGGCTCACGGGGTGGGTGCGTGCACACGACAGCCGAAGATCGCGCAGAGACTCTTCACATCGATCCACGTCTCCTGATCGAGGCCCTGGACGACCCCGCGCTCGTCATCGACGCGCGGGGCGCCGTCCTGTGCAAGAACGAGCAGCTCGATCGCCTCCTCTCGGGGCTCGGGGCGCCGAGCCTGCCGCTGTCGCCGGAGGGCGATCGCGTGCTCCTGTCGCTGGCGCCCGCGGCCGCCGACGTCGCCCGGATCCAGGCGCTCCTCTCGGGCGAGGTCGATCGAGCCGAGATCGACCTCCCGGACGAGGGCCGCGGCGCGCCGCGGTGGGTGCTCCGCGGGCTCGCCTGCACGATCGGCGGCGGCCGCGGCGCCCTGCTCCGCCTCATCGATGGAGGGGAGCGCCGCATCCGGGAGCACCAGCGCCGCTGCGCGCAGGTTGTCGAGTCCATGCACCTCGGCTGCACCTTCCTCGCCCTCGAGGCCCCGGAGGATGACCGGTCGCTCCGGTACGTCTACATGAACCGCGCCGCCGAGCGGATCGCCAGCCGGCCCACCGCGGCGATGCTCGGCCGGACCATGGACGAGAGCGTCCCCAGCCTCCGGCAGATCGGCATTCCTCAGCGCCTGGCGGAGCTGATCCGCACCGGCGGGACCGACGAGAGCGAGGTGATCCTCCCCCAGGAAGCGGGCACGCGCGTCATGACGACGTGGTCGTTCCCCGTGGGAGATGAGTGCGTCGCCGTGGTCTACGACGATGTCACCGAGCGCAGGGCGACGGAGGCGTCGCTCGAGAGCGCGCGCCTCCTCCTCGACGGCATCATCGAGCACCTCCCGCTGATGCTCTTCGTCAAGGATGCGGCGGAGCTCCGCTATGTGCGGGTGAACAGGAAGTTCGAGGAGTTCCATGGCCACGCGCCGGGGGAGCTGATCGGCTTGCGCGCCAGCGACTTGTTGCCGCAGGCGCTGGCCGCGAAGATCGACGCCGAGAGCCGCGACGTCCTTGCGGGGGGCGTACCGGTCGAGTTCCCGGAGCTCCGCGTCCCCTCGAAGCGCTTCGGGGACCGCATCGGTCGCGCCCGGTTCATCCCCATGGAGGACGCCAGGGGCAAGGGCCGTTATCTGCTCGGGCTCGTCGAGGACATCACCGAGCGCAAGAAGATCGAGGACGCGAAGCGCCAGGAGTCGATCCTCCTGGAGACGCAGCGGCGGCTGATCGAGCTCATCCAGGAGCTCTCGACGCCGAGCATCCCCATCCACCCCGGCATCCTCGTCGTCCCGCTCGTCGGCCAGATGGACAGCTCGCGCGGCGCCCAGCTCGTGGAGTCGCTCGTCGCCGCGGTCGAGCGGCACCACGCCGAGTTCGTCATCATCGATATCACCGGCGTCACGTCGGTCGACAGCGCGGTGGCCAACCACCTGCTCCAGGCCACGCGCGCCGCGGGGCTCCTCGGGGCCGAGTGCAGCGTCGTCGGCGCGTCGCCCAGCATCGCCCGCACCGTGATCGAGCTCGGCATCGAGCTCGGCAAGCTCGCGACGCACCGGGACCTGCAAGCCGGGTTCCGGCATGCGCTGGCGCGGAAGGGGTATGTGATCTGCGCGCGCGCGGATCGAAAGGCCTGAGCGCGACGGAGCCGTCCGCGCCGCGCGAGACGGCCGCTCGCGCCACCGCGTCGGCGTCACGAGCTTGGCGAGAACATGATGGGATACACCACCGTCACGACGCCGCCCTCGGGCGCCGGGAACGTGAACTTCTCGAACTCGCGCAGCACGCAGCTCACGACCGCGCGATCCGGCATGGACGCGATCGCGGGCGGCGGCGGGGGGCTGTTCGGCTGCGGAGCGTCCTCGGCGACGGCCGTCACCTTGCCGTCCCTGCCGATGACGAAGCGCACCGCGATCCGGCCAGCGAGGTTGGGATCGCGGAGCAGCCCGGCTTCGTAGCATCTGCGCAGCGCGCCGAAGCGCGCGCGCACGACGTTCCGGATCTCCTCGGGGTGCAGGCGGCCCGAGACCTCCATCGAGAGCGCGCGAAACGAGGGCGGCGATCCTGGCGGGCCGGTGAACCGGCCTTCGCGGGGGAGGGCTCGGATCATGAGGATCTCCGGATTCGAGCCCGGCGGTCGCTCCTTCCATTGCCGTGCGCGGCCCAGGGTGGTCGACACGACCTCCTTGATGTCGGCGAAGCTGGCTCCTGGCACGGCGCGCAGGCCGATGCGGTCGAGGCAGGTCCGCGGCGCCTTCGCGCACGCGGCTTCGGCGAGCTCCGCGAGCGCGGCGGAGGCGCGTTCCCGCTGCGGGCCCACGACATCGCGCTTCACGAGCGTCCGGACGAAGCCGCCGCCCTCCGAGGCGCTCGGCGGGGCGACGGTCAGCTCGAAGAGGCTCACCTCCACGTCGCGTTCGCGGACATCGACGGCGATCTCGAACCACGGCGGCTCCGAGTTGCTCTCCTCGGGAGCGCCCGGCGTGGGCACGCGGAAACGGAGCCCGCCCACGCCGGTGCGCAGCAGCGCCACGGGGTAGCCCGCGAAGGCCGCCGTGCGGGAGACGCTCTCGATAACGATCCAGGCGACCGATCCGTCCGCGACGACGGCGATCTCTCCCTGCGCGGGCGCGCCGCGGTCGCTCTCGCGGGCGCGGCGCGCCTCCAGCTGCACGAACAGCTCATCGACCTTGGTCAGCTGGCCGAGCTCGGCGATGCGCTTCGCGTCGCCGACGAGCCGGCCGTCCAGGAGGATCTGGTGGCCTCGGATCTCGACCTCCGGCGGCGAGGCTGCGTCGGGCGGGGCGTCCGGAGCGACGGGCGGCGCCGCGGGCGCGATGGGTACGGCGATCGGACGCTCGGTCGGCGGGCGCGGGGGCGCAGGCGCGGCGCACGCGCAGAGCGACGCCGCCAGCAGGGCGATGGGGCACCAGGTCGGGTGAGGCATCGAGCAGCTCTCCAGGGTCGCGACGCTGAACTGCCGCGAACCGAGGATGCGAGCATACATGTTCCGGCGAGCGCGAAGCGAGGCCGGCGATGCGGTGAGGGCCTGGCTCTTCCGCTCGTGCCCCTTGCGATCCGGCCGGTCCGCACCAGAGCCTCCGGACACCGCTCATGCCTGAAGGCGACACCCTCTTCCGCATCGCCGCCGCCCTCGGCCCCGCGCTCACGGGCGCGCCCGTCGTCGCGCTGGAGCTGCCCCGGAGCGACCAGCCGTGCCGTCGGCTCGTCGGCCGCCGCGTCGAGCGCGTGGAGGCGCGCGGCAAGAACCTCCTGATCTTCTTCGACGAGGGGACCGTCCTCCACACCCACCTGCGCATGAGCGGGGTCTGGCACCTCTACCGCGAGGGCGAGCGCTGGAAGCGGTCCGAGGCGACGGCGTCGGCCATCCTCGCGGTCCCGGGCTACGTCGCCGTCTGCTTCCGCGCGCCCGTCGCGCGGCTGCTCCGCGCGAGCGCCCTGCGGGGCGACCGCCTCCTCGGCGCCCTCGGCCCAGATCTGCTCGGCGACGCCTTCGACGCCGCCGAGGCGCTCCGCCGCCTGCGCGCCCTCGACGAGGTGCCGCTCGGCGTCGCCGTCATGGACCAGCGCGTCGTCGCCGGCATCGGCAACATCTACAAGAGCGAGCTCCTCTTCCGGACGCGGCTCGACCCCTTCGCCCCCGTCCGGGCGTACTCCGACGAGGAGCTCTCAGCGATGCTCGACGTCGGCCGCCGCCTCCTGCAAGCCAACGTCGAGCCGCGGGACGCCGCCAGCGCGTACCGTGGGCCGACCGCACATTACATGACCAAACGCACGACGCGCGCCGGAGGAGACCGCAGGAGGCCGGTCAGCGTGTACGGCCGCGAGGGGTACGCCTGCTACGACTGCGGCGCCGCGATCCAGATGCTCCGGCAGGGGACGATGATGCGGTCGACCTACTTCTGTCCCCGTTGCCAGCCGACCCGCACCGCGCCGCCGCCGGCTGGGCCTGCTCCGTCCGCGCCGTGAACTCGGCCGCCGGCGGGGCGCGCTGCGGCGCGCGCGAGGACGCCGGCGATTCCCAGCGATCGCGCGTCGCGCGCAACCGTGCTGTCCGGCAGACCTTTCTGGCGCTCCGATCGTACGATCCGCTCCATGCGCCTCACCCTGCTCCTGATCCTCGCGCTCGCGCCCGGGTGCAGCCACGCCCTGGACGAGCCCGTCACCCCGGACGACGCCGGGAGCGCAACGCCCCCTCCGGCCCCCGTCTCCTCCTCCTCGGCGGATCCGCCGGGCTCGCCGCCCGCGACGGGCACCGCCGAGGCCGAGATCGACCCCCGCCTCGCCCCGCTCATCGCCGCCGCCTTTCGCGACTACAAGCCCTGGGGGCGCGTCGACGACGAGCTCCGCTGGGCGCCCTGGCTGTGCCGGATGCCGCTGCCCGGCCGCGTCCGCATGAGCGTCGCCGAGGACGGCGGCCACGCCCGCAAGCTCTATTCGGTGTTCGCCAAGCACCGTGATCGCTATCCGCTCGTCGCGGGACAGGCGCCTGTCGCCCAGCCGGTCGGGCAGGTCCTGGTCAAGGAGAGCTATGTCCCTGAGCTGGTGGAGGACGGCGAGGCGGCCGCCCTCCCGGGCGCCGGCGCCACGCCGCCAGAGTCCGCGGATCACTTCGATCCCATCCTGCGCGACGGCGATCGCGTCTACCGCGCGTCGCGCCTCGCGGGCGCCTACGTGGTGCTCAAGGTCGCGCCGGACACGCCCGGCACCGACGCGGGCTGGGTCTACGGCACGGTCACGGCCGCAGGCCAGGTGACCTCCGCCGGCCGGGTCGCCTCGTGCATGGGCTGCCACGTGAGCGCCCGTCACGAGCGCGTCTTCGGGCTCGCGCAGGCGCCGTCCGCGGCGCCCTGACGGGCTCCGGACGCCGCGGCAGCGTCGACGACCCCGGCGAGCGCGTCCAGCGACATCGGCTTGACGAAGTGGGCGTCGAACCCTGCCGCCTCGGCGCGGCGGCGGTCCGACGCCTGCCCGTACCCCGTGAGCGCGATGAGCGCGCCCGAGCACAGCTCGGCCTCCCTCAGGCGCCGCGCCACCTCGTAGCCGTCCATTCCTGGAAGCCCGATGTCGAGGAGCACGAGATCGGGCCGATGCTCCGCCGCGGCCTTCAACGCGCGCGGGCCGTCGCCGGCGATCCACACCTCTTGCCCGAGGGCCAGCAAGGCGTCGGCGAGGGTGCTCGCGGCGTCCACGTTGTCCTCGACGATGAGGACGCGGAGCTTCCTCGCCGCCGGAGACGGCTGCTCCGCGTTCTTCGAGGGCGCGGACGACGCCCCGACGGCCGCCGCGGGCACGCCCTCGTCCGCCGCCGCGGGCACGCCCTCGTCCGCCGCGACGGGCAGGCGCACGATGAACTCGCTGCCTTGCCCTGGCCCCCGGCTCGTCGCTTCGATGCTCCCGCCGTGGAGGGCGACCAGATCGCGGACGATGGTCAGCCCGATACCGAGGCCGCCGGGCGCCCGATCGAGGCTGCGATCCGCCTGACGGAACAGCTCGAAGACATGGGGCAGCACCTCCCTGGCGATCCCGATCCCGTCGTCGCGGACGCGCAGCTCCACCTGGTCGCCGCGCTGCTCGACCGTCACCCCGATGTGGCCCCCAGGGTCGGTGTATTTGCACGCGTTGGTGAGCAGGTTGACGAGGATCTGCTCGAGGCGGACGGCGTCCCCGAGGACGTGGACGGCGGCCGCCGGCAGCGCGAGCCGGAGCTGGTGCCGCCGCGCCTCGATCTGCTCGCGCGTCGACTCCACGGCGCGCGTCACGGCGGCCTTGACGTCGATCCGCTCCCTGCGCAGCTCGATCTTTCCCCGGGTGATGCGCGACACGTCGAGCAGATCGTCCACGAGGCGCATCAAGGTCCTCGTTTGCCGCGCGATCACCTCGACGTGCTGATCCGGCGGCCCGCCGCGGCGCCGCCGCCGGAGGAGCTCCACGGCCACGCAGATCGGCGCCATGGGGTTGCGCAGCTCGTGCCCGAGCATGGCCAGGAACTCGTCCTTCCGGCGATCCGCGTCGGCCAGCGCGTCCTCGACGCGCTTTCGCTCGGTGATGTCCAGCGACGAGCCGACGAACCCGAGGAACGCTCCGGCGGCGCCGAAGCGCGGGGCGCCCTGCGTCACGACCCACCGGCTCTCGCCGTCCCGGCGGAGCATCTGGCATTCCAGCATGAACGGCTCGTGCGTCTCCATCGATTCGGCGCACGCGCCCGCGACGAGCGGGCGATCGTCCGCGTGGACCGCGTCGAGCCAGCCGTCCCCCAGCTCCTCTTCGAGGGAGCGCCCCGTGAAGCGCAGCCACGTCGTGTTGACGTACTCGCACCCGCCGGAGGGCCCGGACATCCAGATCATCATGGGGGCGCAGTCGGCGAGGGAGCGGAAGCGCTGCTCGCTCTCGCGGAGGCGCTCGATATCCTCGGCGACCTGGCGGCGCAGCCTGGCGATCTCGATGCGACCGCCGACCCGCGCGAGCAGCTCGCGGACCGAGAACGGCTTGACGAGGTAATCGTCCGCGCCCGCCTCGGCGCCGTGCACGCGCGACGCCTCGCCAGATCGGGCCGAGATGAACACCACCGGGACGAGCCTCGTCCTCGGCTCGGCCCGCAGCGCCTTGAGGAGGCCGAACCCGTCGAGCCCGGGCATCATGATGTCGGTGAGCACGAGATCGGGTACACGCGAGCGCACAGCGCCGAGCGCCATTTCGCCGTTCTCGACGGCCTCCACGGTCCACCGCGTCGCAAGGACGTCCCTGAGGTAGCTCCGCATGTCGGCGTTGTCCTCGACGAGCAGGACGTGGCCGACCGGGCCCTCCGCCGGGCGTGTGTCCCATGCGCTGGCCGGTGACCCGACCGGCAGCTCCGCCGACGGCGCGGCCACGGATCCCCAGTGCGACGCTTCCTCCACGAACGCCTGGACCGTCACGGCCGTCATGCCGAGCTCCCGGTCGGCGCCGATGCGCGCCGCGGGCACGTGCGCTGATCCGGCGGGGATGCGGACGGTGAACGAGCTGCCACGACCGACCTTGCTCGTCGCCTGGACGTCGCCCGTGTGGAACCGGACGAGCTCCCGCACGAGCGCGAGGCCGATGCCGGAGCCCTCGTGGCTCCGCCCGCGCGCCCCGTGGACCCGGTGGAAGCGCTCGAAGATCCGGGGGAGCTCGTCGGCGGGGATGCCCGTCCCCGTATCGCGGACCTCGAGGGTCACGTGGTCGCCGCCCCACCGGAGCGAGATCGTGATCTCCCCCTCGAACGTGAACTTGAACGCGTTCGAGATGAGGTTGAGGACGATCTTCTCCCACATCTCGCGATCGACGTAGATCGGCTCCGGAAGCGGCGGGCAGTCCACCACGAGCCGGAGCCCCGCCCGCTGCATGGCCCCGCGGAACGCGTTCGCCACCTCCGCGGTCAGCGCCGAGAGGTCGAGCGCCTCGAAGACCATCTGCATCCGGGCGGTCTCGATCCGGACGAAGTCGAGCAGGGTGTTCACGAGCTTGAGGAGCCGCCGCGCATTGCGGCGCGCGAGCTCGACGAGCTCGCGCTGCCTGCCGGTGAGGCCGCCGGGCGCGCCGGTCAGGAGCTCGTCGATCGGGCAGAGCATGAGCGTGAGCGGCGTCCGGAACTCGTGGCTCACGTTCGAGAAGAACCTGGTCTTGAGCTCGTCGAGCCGGCTGAGCCGCTCGTTCGCCACGCGGAGCTGCTCGTTCGCGCGCTGGATCTCCTGCGCCCGGAGGAAGACCTCGGCCTCGACCCGCTCCGCACGCATCTTCAGCTCCTCCGTGCGCCGGGTCTGCTCGATCCCGCGCTGCTTCAGGCGGACGAACTCGGTCACGTCCTCGGTGCGATGGATGATGTACGCGACCCTGCCGTCCGGCCCCATGAGGGGCGAGTTCATGGGGCACCAGTACCGTTCCTCGAAGCCGCCTCCCTCCGCTTCGGGGCGCGGGATATCGTATTTCTGCACGGCCATGGTGTCGGGGGCGCGCGTCTCGAGCACACGCTCGATCGAGGCGCGCAGGTTCCTCGTGCCGGTCGCGTTCGGATCGTCCGGATTGTCCGGGAAGGCATCGAAGAGGTGGCGACCCAGGAGGTCCTCACGCCGGGTGTTCGCGGCCCGGAGAAAGGCGTCGCTCACCGCGACGATGGTGAAGTCCGGATTGAGTACGAAGTAACAGGCGGGGAGCCCCTCGAAGATCGCTCGGAAATCGGGGCTTGCTGGCAGCGCCTGCTCGCTCTCCGAACGCTGTTGCGGCTCCGTGCTTGCGATGAGTCTCATGGACATGACCAGATCTTCGAGAGAAGACCTGGTGCACGAGACCACGTATCGCTACCCGGATCTCCGCGCCCCCGCGACGCTCGGACGCAGCAGCGAGCTTGGCGCCGGCTCGCCGCTGACGGGCGCTGTCTCTGGCTCCTCGGGCGCGGGCTCCATGATGCGCGCGACCCACGAGAGCCCTTCCACGTTCTCCAGCGTGATCTTCGCGACCATCATGATGGGCACCGACAGGAGCGCGCCCGCCGGCCCCCAGAGCCAGCCCCAGAAGAGCATGCCGATCAGGACGGCGAGCGGCGACAGGCCCAGGGTCCGCCCGAGCACGCGCGGCTCGAGCACGTTGCCCACCAGCAGGTTGATCAGCAGGTACCCGATGGCCACGAGGGCCGCGGTGCCGGGGCCCTGGCTTGCCAGCGCGGCGAGCACGGCCGGGATCGTCGCGACCGCCGCGCCGATGTTGGGGATGAAGTGCAGGACGAACAGGCTCGACGCCAGGAGGAGCGCCAGGTCCACGCCCAGGAGGACCAGGAGCACATAGGCGAGGACGGCGACGAGCAGGCTCGTCAGCGTCTTCACGACGAGATACTTCTTCACCTCCCGGACGATGCGATCGACGTGCTCGAGCCCGCGCGAAGGGGTCGAGAGCAGCCGTCGCACCTTCGCGCCCGCGCCGGCGCCCTCGCAGAGCGCGAAGAACACGACGAGGAGCACCACCCCGAGGCTCGACGCCGCGCTGGCGACCGTGACCGCGGCCCCGCCGAGGAGGGGGACCAGGGACGCCGTGTGCAGCGTGCGTGAGAGGAACTCCGGGTTCACCGGGAAGCCGCGCTCCGTGAGCGTCATGGCGAGCGCCTCGGTCATCGAGGACATCCGGACCAGGTAGACCGGCACCTTCTCCTCGAGCTCCACCCCGGCGATGGTGACCACCGCCCCGACGAAGACAAGGATCGCCAGATCGACCACGAGCGCGGCCAGCGCCCCGAGGGCCGCGGGCAGCCCGCGGCGGGTCACCCAGGTCGCGATGGGCGACGAGATCGCCGCGAGCGCGACGCCGAACAGCACCGGCACGAGGAACGGCTCCGCGTAGCGCAGCCCGACGATGACGACGACCGCCGCCGCCGCGACCACGACCATCTGAGCTCGACGAGACATCGTGAAGATCCCCATGCCCAACCTCGCTGCTGACGGGTTCTCGCGTCACCTCCGCTCCGGTGGAGCGGAGCGCGGCGCAGTCTCCTCGAGTAAGAGCAAGGGGTGCGCCACGCTCCGTCCCGCCCGAGCCGCGGCGCGACGGCGTGGATCGCTATCGCGCGGACACCCGGGCATCGCCGGCTTGCCCGCCGTTCAGCGGCACCGCGCCGTGCTGGGCGGCGTCGGTCTTCGGCGTCGTCCCGGTGACGTACGCCTTGACCGCCTCGACGAGGAACCTGAGCCCGGCCGCGCCTTCGTTGTCCCAGTACTCGCCCTCGCGCGGGCTCACGTGGATGAGCGCGAGGGAGGGATCGTCCTTGCCCTGCGGGAAGAACACCTTGGCCTCCTCCGACCACAGCGCCTCGATCTTCGTCCGACTCCGCACGATCGAGGCGCTGCCCGACAGCGACAGGAAGCGGCGCCCCTCCTGGAGGGTCATATTCACCTCGGGCTGCGACTCGATCTCATCGACCTTGCCCGAGTCGATGCTCGTCATGAACCAGACGTCTCCGGTGTCGCTGTCGACCTTCATGAGCGCCATCGGACGCGCCCGCAGCGCCCCCTGGCTGGCGTGCGTGACGAGCATGGCAGTCCGGAACTTCTTGAGGATCTCCAGCAGCTTCTCCCGCGATCCAGTTTCCATGGTTTCCTCCATCGAGCTCCGGCCTCAGTGCGAGATCCGGACCATGGCCGGGCGGGCGGTGGAGGGCGCGGATCATGGCTCTTCTGTGCCGCACCGGGCGTGCGCTCGCGGCATTCCGCCACAGCGGCAGGCGCGGCCCGCCGCGCCCGCGCTGCGCTCGAGCTGGGGGAGCGGGGAGGGGGGAAGGGGAGAGGACCGAGGGCGGGCGAAGCTACGCTGCGCGGGCGAGCACGAGCGCCCCGATCACGAGCACGACGAGCGCGAGCGCGCCGGCGACCACCAGCGCCACCTTGCCCCACGCGATGGGCGCCGTGCCTGTGACGTGGCTCGCGTCCTGGCCGTGGACGACGGCGCGGTAGCTGCGCCCCTTGTAGCGGTAGGCGAGCACGTACGATGGCAGCGCCAGCCGGCGCGTCTCGAGCGCGTGCAAGAGCACCGCCACGTGCACGTTGCGGAACGTGGACCCCGGGATCACGCCTCGCGTCAGGGCGTCCTCCGCGCTGGCGGCGATCCGCTCGCTGACGATCTTCCGCGCCGCCGAGCGCTGCGCGTCGAACTGCTCCAGCACCGCGTCGGGCGGGCCGAGCTGCTGCTGTGTCCGGTGCGCGGCGGGCACCGCCAGGTCGAGCCGGAAGTACGGCGCGAGCTCCTGGGCCTCGTCGAGCGAGAGCCCGCGTGAGGCGGACAGGAGCAGGTTGCGGAACGGCAGCTGCGTCTGTCCGGCGTGCGGGGCCCAGCTGCTCAGCCGGGCGCCAGCGTTCGAGTCTGCCGTCCAGCTCACCACGGCGTCCGCGCTGACGAGCCAGCCCGCCCACCAGATCGGGCGCAGCCCCTCGACGGTCGCCGCGCGCGCGAGATCCGACGGTCGGAAGAAGCCGAGCGTCGACATCCACCGCCGCAGCGCCTGATCGGCCTGATCGGGGGGCACCCCGAACGGGAGCAGCCAGTCGGCCTGATCGATCGGGTCGACCGGCTGCTCGATCCGCGTGACGGCGCCGCAGAAGCGGCACTTCGGCGCCTGCGCCTCGGCCGAGTACGAGACCGCGGCGCCGCACTCGGTGCACCGCAGCACCTGCACCGCCTGCGGGGCCTGGGCGCGGCCCTGCGGCGCGGCGAGGCCGCAGACGGCGCAGCGCAGGTCCCCCGGCTCCAGCGGCCCCTGGCAGCGCGCGCAGCACGGCCCCGTGGCGCTCGTGGTGGCCGAGGCGACGTCCATGTTCGCGCTCATCGCGCCCCTCCGGTCGGTGCGGGGCTGCTCCCGGGGCGGACGCGCTCGGTCGGCGCGGGGGCGGCGGCGGGGGCGGGCGGCCGCGCAGCGCCGCGCCGTTCGGCTGGATCGCGGCCCCGGTCGCGCGCCGCGGCGAGGAGGAACGGCGCCGCGATCAGCGCGATCACGAGCACGACGGCGAGGGCGATCTTGATCCAGGAGATGGGGGCCTTGCCGTGGATCGCGCCGGTCTGGCCGTTGATGAGGACGCGGAAGGGCGGCTTCTGCGGGTCGTGCCGGATGGCGAGCACCCAGAGGGGCACATAGAGCAGCTCGAGCGTCTCGCGGTCGAGGTGCGTCTCGTGCGTCAGGCCGTGGTGGCTGTCCCCGGGCATGAAGCCCGAGAGGTCGCGGCCGATCTTCTCCAGCGCCTCCCGCCGCGCGAGGCCGTAGCACTCGGCCTGGGTCATCGTCGGCTCCTCGGCGATCCAGCCGCTGAGCACCGCGGGCGTGTAGCGCCGCATCGTGCGGAGGTCGAACGGCTCGATCGCCTCGAGCTCGGCGTTCGGGACGGCGCGAGACGCCACGACGAGCACGTCCATGACGTAGGTCGCATGCTGGCCTTCGAGGTGCCGGTGCTCGGTCCTTGTGACGACGCGTGTCCGGGTGACGCTGTTCCCCTTGTCGTCGGTCGTCGTGTACGTCTCGGTTTCCTGGTAGTCCTCGCCGATCTGCGCCGCGTAGCGCGTCTGCGCCATCGCCGAGTACAGGTAGGCGGGCGTGTAGACGCCGCGGATCGCGTCGATCGTCGCCGTCTTGACGCTGGACTGCACGAAGAAGCTCCGCTTTCCCAGCCACGCCTTGACCGCGCCCTGCGCGCTCTCCCGGGTCGTTGTGAACCCGACGACGAAGTGCGGCAACGGCCGATCGTGGGAGGGCGGCCGCTCCACCACCGAGGGCGACGCGCAGTACGGGCACACCGCGGTACGCTGGTCCGCTTCAACGCGCAGCGAGGCGCCGCAGGTCTCACATTCGAGTTGCACCGGCGCCCGAGAGAACCGCACCGGGGGGCACGGCGTCAACAGGGAACCGGCGGCGGGCGGCTTCCGAGGTCGGCGGGAGAGGCCGAGTCGCCGGCGTCCTGCTGCGGTGTCTGCCGCATCAGCGGAGACAGCGAGCTCCGCGCCCAGCGCCTGACCGCGGCGTCCGGCCAGGGCTGCCAGCGGGCGCTGGCCTGCGGTGAGCGGGCCGCCGCGGCGGATGCGCGCGGGGCGCGCGCCCCGGCGCGCAGGCGCGGCGCGGGCCGCGGCTCGTCGAGGAACCGGAGGAGATCGGGGGCGAGATCGCCCACCGCTTCCCGGTGCGGGTAGTGCCCCGCCTTGGCGAAGCGCCGCACGGCCGCGCCTTCGATGTAGCGGTCGATGTCCGCCGCGTGGCGCGCCGGGATCACCTGGTCGCGCTCGCCCCAGTAGACGGCGAGCGGCGGTATCTCCGGGAGCCGATGAGCGATGTCCATGAGGTGATGGCGCTGTCCGCGCAGATCGATCGCGTGGCGGAGCGTGCGCGACAGGGCGCGGGCCGTGCCGGGCCGCGCGTTCATCCTGGCGAGGTGCCTGCGCTCTTCCGCGTTGAAATCGCCGCCGAGCACCAGCACGCCCGCGTGCGTGCCGACGCCCATGAGCACCGGCGCGGCCAGCTCGATCAGCCCGGTCACGGCGGCGAGGCGCAGCGGCAGCGCGACCTCGGTCCCGATGCCGCCCGCGGCGACCAGCCCGACGCGGTGGATGCGCCCTGGCCGCTCGGTGGCCACGCACATTGCAATGCTGCCGCCGAACGAGTGCCCCACCAGATCGAAATCGCCGAGCCGGAGGGCACGGATCCATTCGGCGACCACGCCCGCATACCACGCGACCGTATAGGGCGCGTCGGGCCGGGCCGAGTCGCCATGGCCGGGCAGGTCGAGCGCGACGACCCGGCGCCCTGCCGCCGCGAGCGCGGGGGCGAGGCGGTTCCAGGTCCGACAGCTGTCGGACAGGCCGTGTACCAGGACCACGGGGCGCTGGTCCGCGCCGCCGTTCCGGGAGGGGGTCCATTCTTGCCAGTGGACCTCACCAGCAGAAAGGACACGAACATGGCTGCGACACGTGACCGACATGTTCTTCATCAAGAGTTCGCACGAAGTGCCGCGTCTGTCCAGATTGCACGGCTTCGATGGGGAGCTCGGGACGCCGCGAAGCGTGCTTCGCGCCCAGTGTAGGTTTTGCAGCGCCAGCGTACGCCGTACTGGGCACATTCGAGTGGTCCCCGGAGGGCGGCCGCCCTGCCTCCTCGCTGGCTCGGCGTGTCCTTGCCGCAGTCGGCCGCTTTGTCATCCCACCTCGGTGCTGCGTTCGATGCCCTGGCCGGGCCCCCCTGCTGACGCACGGACAGAATTAAACTTCATGGTTACTTGTTGACATCGCGCTCTACTTGAGACGAGTCTCGCCGCATCGGAAGACGTACGCTGGCGCGCTTGCTCTGTTATGAGAGCGAACGCTGTTTCGACGCGCGCCGCGGGGAGCGGATCTGGAGGCTGAGGGAATACAGGTATGCCCTGCGCCAGATCCGACGCGCTGGGTGACTCCGTAGATATGGGCATCATTCCCCAGGAGGGGCCGAATCGACATGATGCGATTTGCCAGCCTGCGCCCCCAGGCTGCGCATCGTGGCGAGAGGCGCGATTGCAATTCGTGGCTGCATTGTGTTCGCGCTCATTGCCGGTGTCGCTGGCGCCTTCATTGGACGTGCCGCTCCGCGCGACGCGCCGAGCGCACAGGCGGCCGCCCAGGTGCGGCTGCTCATCAACGCCGCCGTCGAACGGGCAGCAAGGCCAGCCCGCCGCGCTCCTCGTGGGCCAACCTCGCGCTCGACCGCCGCGGCAGCGCCCCTCGTCCCAGAGGACGGGGCAAGAAGAAGAGGAGTTCCATGCAGCGCTCGACCGTCTCGCGTGCCCGAATCGGGACAAGGCGCCGCCACCGGGCGATAACGAGAGACGTGGGGCCGCCGCTGTGCCAGCCTGAACCCCGCGGTGTCGGGCCGCGCAAGCGCGCAAGATCGAGCCGCGAGCGGGCGTGGAGCGCGACGAGGCTCGCTCCGCGAGCCCTCCCACAGCGGCATCGCGATGGACCGCGCGGCCCTTCCCCTCGCGAACTGCACGAGATGACCGAGATGCGAGACCTCGAGAGAGATTCACAGGATGCGCGGGCGATGCTGCTCGAGGCGGCTGACGCGGCGACCTCCGCGCGCCGCGCCGTCCGTCACGTCCTCGAGGGGCTCGAATCCATCATCGCGCTCCGCGCCTCCGCCGGAAGCGCGCAGGACATTCATCGCGTGCGGAAGCTGGTCGACGATCTTCGCGCCGCGCGGAGGTCGGCGGGCATCTCGTTGCGTGCGGCGCAGCGCACCGCGGACGGCGCGCTCCACGCGCTCGGCGGGGAGTCGCCCGGCGATCGAGCGCGGACTCGAGCCCGCGACCGCGCCGAGCTGAAGGGCGGGCACAGCTCGCACCATCGACGGATCCGGTGAGCGTCCTGAGCGCAAACGCCGCGACCGTCCGGCCTGAAGCGCGAGCGCCATGGCGACGCTGCCCGCGCGCGACGCCCAAATCGAGGGCGCGATGCGACACCGGCATGAACATTGCCCCTCCCCGGCGACCGTCGAGGCCACATAGCGCCCATGCGTGACGCGAACGAGCACAGCGCCTGCGTGGACGCCTGGTTGGCGCGGGCAGCTCGGGGCGCGCCGCCCGACCGCCTCGTCCAGCTCTTCGAACGAGCGTTCAACGCCCTGTGGCGACGCGCCCACGTCACCCTCGGGGAGGTCACGCTCGGCGCCATCGTGGATCGCGTGTTCTACTATGCCTGCGAGCGATACTCGGTCCTCTCGTCGCTCAGGATGGAGTCGGCCGGGATCTGCTGCGTGGCGCTCCAGGAGCGCGCCGCGGGCGTGCGTCGCGACCAGATCGACGAGGGGCTCCGGTTCATCCTGGTGGAGTTCCTCACGGTCCTCGGAAACCTGACGGCGGAGATCCTCACGCCGGCGCTCCACGCGGAGCTCTCGAAGGTCGCGCAGGAGGAGGCGGGCGGGATCGACAGAGCGTCGGAGAACGCGCCCGGGATCTCCGAGGGCGAGGACGGCGAGGAAGTGGAGCCATGACGAAGAAGACGGCCATCGCGCGCATCGAGACGGGGGTGCGAAACCTGGATGCGCTGTTCGGGGGGGGGCTGCCGAAAGGGTCGATCGTCGTCGTCGCCGGCCCGCCGGGCGCGGGCAAGACGATCCTCACCCAGCAGATCTGCTTCCACAACGCCTCGGCCAGGACCCGGGTCCTCTACTTCAGCACGCTCTCGGAGCCGACGGCGAAGACGCTGCGCTACCTGAATCAGTTCGACTTCTTCGACGCCGGGAAGATCGACGGGGGAATCCAGTTCGTCGACCTCGGCGCCATCCTCCGCACGAAGGGCCTCGACGGCGCCTTTCGGCTCGTCATGGATCACGTCAAGAAGGTCAAGCCGTCCATGGTCGTCATCGACAGCTTCAAGGTCTTCGACGACCTCGCCAAGTCCAAGGAAGAGCTCCGGAAGTTCGGCTACGAGCTCGCGATCAACCTCATGGCGTGGGAGACCACCACCTTCCTCCTCGGAGAGTTCGGGCAGAGCGACATCGAGACCAACCCCCTGTTCTCGATCGTCGACGGGCTGATCATGATCAACCAGCGCCAGGAGTCCGGCGAGCAGCGGCGGGTCATCCAGATCGTCAAGATGCGCGGCACCGACCACAGCCGCGAGGAGCACTCGTTCGCCATCACGCGGGCCGGCATCGACGTGTTCGCGCCCCGCCTCACCATCCATCGGGCGGCCGTCGAGGGCAAGGAGCCGCGCCTCAAGACGGGCATCTCGAGGCTCGACGAGCTCCTCGGAGACGGGATCCCGCGTGGCTCCACCCTCCTCATCGCCGGCGTGGCGGGGACCGGCAAGACGGTGCTCTCGCTCGAGTTCATCTACCGCGGCGCGAAGGCCGGCGAGAAGGGGATCTTCTTCTCCTTCGAGGAGAGCGAGGCGCGGCTGCGCGCCACCGCCCGTGGCCTCGGCTGGGCCCTCGACGCCGAGATCGAGCGCGGGATGGTCGAGATCGTCTTCATCCCGCAGCCCGACATCCTGGTGGAGGGGCACCTGCTCATGCTCAGCGAGCGGATCCTCGGCATGAAGGCGCGGCGCGTGGTCGTCGATTCGGTCTCGGTCTTCCTGCACAAGGTCAGGGACCCGCAGGTAGACCGAGAGAAGGTCTTCCAGCTCGCCAGCGTCATCCACAACGCGCAGGCGGTCGGCTTCCTCGCCACCGACATCCCCTACGGCACCAACCAGATCAGCCGCTTCGGCGTCGAGGAGACCGTGGTCGACGGGGTCATCCTCCTCTCCTCGACGGAGGAAGGGCTCGAGCGCCAGCGCTACATCGAGATCTACAAGCTCAGGAACACCGCCCACCTCAGGGGCCGGCACAGCGTCCACATCGGCCCGGGCGGGCTCATCGTCTATCCCCGTTACAACGCGGAGGCGGCGTTCGGCGAGCCGCCGCCCCCCCTGGACACGGCGCGGCGCCTGCCCTCCGGCGTGCCCGGGCTCGACGGGCTGCTCGGCGGAGGGCTGCTCGAGCGCAGCGTCACGCTCCTCTCCGGGAGCGCGGGCATCGGGAAGAGCACCCTGTCGATGCAGTTTCTCATCGAAGGCTGCCGCCGCGAAGAGCCGGGGCTCTACGTCGCCCTCGAGGAGGGGCCCGCACAGCTCGTCAGGACCGCGGAGGCGCTGGGGCTGCCGCTCCAGGAGGCGATCGAGAAGGGGCTCGCCGAGGTCATCTATCTCTCGCGGGAGCGCGTCCGCCCGAGCCAGCTCCTCTCGCTCCTGACCGACAAGATCCGCACGCAGAAGACGCGTCGATTCGTCCTCGACAGCGTGAGCCACCTCGCGACGGAGGGCGTCTCGGACGACGAGCTGCGGCAGCTCCTCTTCGCGCTGATCACGCGGTTCAAGGCGCTCGGCGTGACCACCCTGCTCACGCTCGAATCGAGCGTGATGTACTCCAGCCAGACGATCACCGACCGCAGGTTCTCTCCGGTGGCCGACAACCTCGTCGTGCTCCGGTACACGCCCATGCCGGGCGAGATCAGGCCGACCCTCATGGTCGTGAAGACGCGCGGCAGCGAGCACGATTTCGGCGCCTACCACTTCACCGTGGAGAAGGGCGGCGCCCGGATCGGGCGGCGCGCTGACCTGGGTGATCCTCTGGCGGCGAAGAACATCGAGCGCCGGAGGCGCACGAAGAAATAGGGGGAGGGGATGAGCGCTGGCCGCCGGACGAAGGAACCGCCGAGAGCGCACCAGAAAGAGGCGAGGAGCGACGACGCGCGCGGCGAGCAGGAGCCGGCGCGGCGCGGCGGCGAGGATCCGGCCGCCGGAGGCCTCGAGCGCGCGTCCCCTCGCGTCCTGTACCTCTACGAGATCAGCAAGCAGCTCACGCGCTTCGAGAGCGCCGAGCGGACGGCCCCGTCGGTCCTCGCGACCCTCGCGCGGGCGCTCCCCCTCCGCACCGCGCTCGTCCTCCTGGAGGTCCCGGGTCGCCCCGGGGTCAAGACCATCGTCTGGAGCGCCGAAGATGCCGGCGCCGATCGACTCCAGGCAGCGAGGTCCCATGCCGCGACCTCGTACGCTTACCTCACCGGATCGGAGGCCGCGCAGCCGGCCGACCTGGAAGGCGGGCCGACCGCGACGAGCGCGCCCTCCGGACAGCCTGCCGGGGCCCCGCGGGCCGAGGCAGAGGAGCGCGGGTGCTTCGTCGTCCTCCCGCTCGTCATCGACCGCCGGCCGATCTTCGGCGCTCTCCAGATCGAGGGCGCCGCCCGTCTGGAGGAGCCGGATCTCGTGTTCATGAGCGCGGTGGTCAACCAGCTCGCGATAGCGCTCGATCGCCAGGCGGTCATCGACGCCAAGCAGGCGGCCGCGGAGGCGGCGCGAGAAGCTGCCCAGCGGAGGCAGGCCGAATCCGACGAGCAGCGGGCCCTCGCCGAGGCGATGCGGCAGCGTTACGAGGCGCTCGTGGACAACCTCGCTCGATCGTTCGTCTGGGAGGCCGACGCGCGCACGCTCCAGGTCCTCTACGTGAGCGCGCAGGCCGAGGAGCTCCTCGGCTATCCGCGCGCGCGGTGGCTCGCGGAGCCCGACTTCTGGAGCCGCTGCACCGAGCCGGACGATCGCGGCGAGCTCGATCAGGCGCTCCGGAGGACGCTGGCCGCCGAGCGGGACCAGCGCTGCGACCATCGCTGTCGGACGGCGGACGGTCGCGTGCTCTGGCTCCACAGCGGCGTGCACCTGGTGAAGGACAGCGCCGGCGCGCCTCGGCTTCAAGGCGTCTCGATGGACGTCACTCCCGCGAAGGAGGTGGAGGCGAGGGTCCGTGAGCAGCTCGAGTTCACGCGGGCGGTGACCGGCAGCATCGGCGAGGGCGTGCTCGCGATGGATCGCGAAGGGCGGATCACCTTCTTCAACCCCGCGGCCGAGCGCTTGCTCGGCTGGACGACGGAGGAGGTCGTGGGGCGGCGCGTCCAGGAGGTCGTCCAGATTCGACGCGCGGATGGGACGTCCGTACCCGACGAGGATCACCCCGCGCTGCGGGCGATCCACACGGGCGAGCCGGTCCGGAGCGACGAGGACGTGGTTTCACGCCGGGACCGAGCGGCCTTGCACGTCAGCTGCACGTTCGCCCCTCTGCAGCGAGCGGGGCAGGTCTCGGGGGCGGTGCTCGTCTTCCGGGATATCATGGAGGTGAAGCGAGCCGAGCAGGTGCAGCGATTGTTCGCGGAGGTCAGCGCGGTCCTCGCCTCCTCGCTCGACTACGCGGAGACGGTCTCCACGGTGGCGCGCCTGTCGGTGCACGCCCTGGCCGATCTCTACTTCGTCGACCTTGTCGACGAGAACGGCCGTGTCGAGCGCCTCGCGCCGACGTCCGCCGATCCCGCGAAGCAACGGCTGACCGAGCGGATGGAGGATTTCGCTCAACGACCGGGCAGGGAGACCCCGCAGGCGAAGGTGATGCGGACCGGCGAGCCGCTCCTCATCCCTGACATCACCGGGTCTGCCGTGGGGGCCGCCGCCCACGATCCGGGCCATCGAGGGTCCCTCCGCGCAGGAGGCTCGGGAGGAGCGGTGATGGTGGTGCCGCTCGTGGCCCGCGGGCGGACGCTCGGCACGCTCACGTTCGTGACGACGGAGCCGAGCCGCCGCTACTCCGCCGCTGATCTGGCGGTGGCCGAGGAGGTGGCGCGCCGGGCCGCCACGGCCGTGGAGAATGCGCGCCTGTACCAGCACGCGCAGCGCGCCATTCGCACGCGGGACGATTTCCTCGCCATCGTCTCTCACGACCTCAAGAATCCGTTGAGCGCCATCTTGACGGCCGCGGCTCTCCTCATGCGGACATTGCCGGCCGACGAGCAGGGAGCGCTCGACAGGAGGAAGGCCGAGGTCATTCTCCTCGCCGCGCAGCGGATGCTCCGGATCATCGGTGATCTGCTCGACGTCGCCGCCATCGAGGCGGGTCGGCTGTCGATGGAGAAGCGGGGGCACGCGGCGGGCGCGCTCGTCCGCGACGCGATCGAGATGGAGCAGGCGCTGGCGACGCAGAAGCACCTGGTGCTGGAGGGCGAGATCCGCGGCGGGGGCGGCTTCGAGGTGCTCTGCGATCGCGAGAGGGTCCTCCAGGTCTTCGCGAACCTGATCGGCAATGCGATCAAGTTCACCGCGGAGGGAGGGGCCATCACGGTCCGAGCGGAGCCACGTGGCGACGAGGCGCTCTTCGCCGTGGCGGACACGGGGGCGGGGATCCGCGCCGACGAGCTCCCTCACATCTTCGATCGTTTCTGGCAGGTGGCGGAGACCGCGCGTCTGGGGACCGGGCTGGGGCTCACCATCGCGAAGGGGCTCGTGGAGGCCCTCGGCGGGAGGATCTGGGCGGAGAGTGAGCTCGGCGCTGGCGCCACGTTGTTCTTCACGCTCCCCCTCGCCCGGCCGGAAGGAGCCGCCGCCGGAGGGAGCCGCTAGAGAACGTCGTCCCGTGCCCCCGGGCTGCGCGTGGTAGCGGAAGGCGCGATGACAACTCGCAGCTGCCTTGTGTTCGCGCTTGTTGCCGGTGTCGCTGGCGCCTTCATTGGACGGGTCTCTATGCGCGACGCGCCACGCGCACAAGCGTTTCCGAGCGCATCGCCCCAGAGTTCGACTGCGCCCTCTCCCGGCCGTGGCTGCAAAGAGGAACGCGCCGGTCTCGCCTCGACCAGGGCACAACTGGAACTCTGCATGGCTCTTCGTTCGCGGGTTCCCGAGGCCGAGCCATCTGGCGTTGCCAATCCATCCGAGGTCGATCCTCCGGAATCCCAGCCCTTCGACCAGCGCATGTCGAAGGTCGAAGAGATCCGTCGGAATCGCCGGCTCTTGGACAGCTATTCCGAGGCCGTGGTCGTCCAGCACCATGATGGGAGAACCGGTGTCTACAAACCTGACGAATGGCCGGATGACGGCGATGGGTACATCGTCGCGCGCAAGTTGCCCAGCGGACGGCTCGGATACTATGCAGGGCCAGACGCCGGACCACGCACAGATCCCGACGCATTCCGGCCCTGGGATCCTCCGATCCCTCCGCGACGCGTCTGGAAGCGTGAACCGGATGGGACGATCACAATCGACGGAAAGCCTGCGAGCCCTGGCGTGCAGTTCATGTTCGGCGGAAAGATCGAACAACCGTCGAAGCCGCCGCAGTGAGAATGCGCCATGACAAGTTCTCGCGCCTTCGGGTTCGTCATCATTGCCGGGGCTGGCATCCTTGGCGTCTTCCTCGGACGCGCCGTACCCCACGATGCGCCAGGTGTCGCAGCGGATGCTAGCGGGTCACCCACGTCTCCGGGCACGACGCCTGCCGACGATGAGTGCGAGGCCGAACGAAGCGCCCTGGCCTCGACCAGGCAAAAATTGGATGTGTGCATGGCCATTGACACGGCGGAGCCAGAGGCCGCGCCGTCCAGCGTTCCTGAGACCCCCGAACCCGAGCCTCCAGCTTCCAACGTCGAACCGACCGTCCAAGAGATCATCGCCGAAGAGATCAGGAGCTATCACGGTCGTCTGGACAGCCTACCCGAGGCTGTGATCGTTCACGAGGCGGATGGAACGATCGGCATCCATAAACCCGACGATTGGCCGATCGACGGCGACGGCATCATCATCGGACGAAAGCTCCCAAGCGGAGAGATCGGATGGTATGCCGGGCCAGATGCTGGACCACGCTCCGATCCTGCCGCGTTTCGACCAACCAAGTCCGTAATCGTCTTTGCGCACGACTTCGTGCGTGAAGCAGACGGGGCGATCAGAGTACGTCGAGGTGCTCCAGCTTGGATAAAGCGCAGGCTCGGCGAGAGGGTCGATGCGCCGGCGAGTCCGTAGCTCATCGAGATCGGTGCAGAATCTCTCTTCGGTCGCGCTGAGGCGTCGGCCGGTTGCGGTCGGACCAGGGCGGCGTGGGCGCGGAGGACGGCGCCGGGGGCGAGCTCTGTCGCGATGGGGAAGACGGCCCGCTCCGTCGATCGAGCTGGCCCGCAACCCGGCCTACTCCGGGAAGCGCAGCGTCTCCACGGCGACGCCATCCTCTCCGGTCGTCATGGTGCCGTCATGGCTCCAGCTCGTGCCGCCTGGGCCCGGCAGGCCCAGCTCGAAGGTGACCCCCTCGAGCGCGAGCTGGTCCTCGTCGAGGTAGGCGATCCCGATCACGTCGCCGCCGCGCCCGGGGCCTCCGTAGCCGCCGTGGCCACCGCGGAGCCGCCGCGGCCACCGCGGCACGCCCGCGCGCCGGCCGCCGCCCCCGCCTCCGCCCTGGCCCGGCGTGCCCCTGCCGCCGTCCGTCCCCTTGTCGCCCTCCCATCCCGTCTCGGTCAGGCGCCCGATGCCTCGGCCGGCCGCCCCAACTGGCGCACGGACAGAACTTGTACGCCTGGTTGCCCATTGACGCCACGCTCGACTGAGAAGAGTCTCGAGTGGTGCGGCTCGTCAGCGAACCTGCGGCGAGCCGCGGGGCGTGAGCTTAACTCTACTGCGGGAAGTCGAGCTGCGAGGCAAACCGCCATGACGCCAAGGAACCAGGGAAATAGGAGGCGAAAATGCCGGGACGGCCCTTACTATCTCCTCTTGGCGGCCTTGGCGTCATGGCGGCCTGCCGGCTGATCTGGGGCAACCTCCAGCAATAGTGTTAAGGTGGGCATTGCACCATGCAGAGGCTCCCTATGATAGCGTCGTCTCCATGCGGGCAGATGCTCCCTGACGATATGGCGGTCAGCTCAACCGTCGGACCAGTTTTGCGACTGGAGGCGACATGAAGGCCAGTGTAATTCTGATCTGTGGCTTCGTTGCTGCGTGCAACTACGACATGGGTGAGTGCTACCTTCGGGATGATCGTGGTGAGGGCGTCGGCGCAGGCGTCATCACCCCGGGTGGGGCCGGAGGCTTCGGAGATGCGCCACCGGATCCGCAAGACGAGCTGGAGCGTTCCGAGTGCAGTGAAGCCGTTGAGGCAGCAGCCCAGGTGAATTGCGCATCCCCCGGCAGCAATACGTGCGTAGACCAGTGCGAGGCGATCGGTGCCTACTGCGTTCATCACGCTTCGCATCCGTACAGCCCGAGCAGCGGGGTTGGCGATCTGTACTGGTGCAAAGGTGGCAAACCCACGTGGACATGCTCTTATCAGTATTCAAATGGAGACAACTGCACCGTCATCAATCCAATTGGAACTTGGCTTTGTCGATATCAGTTTGACAAGTAGAGGGCGGGAAAATGACGCGTGAGCGGCAAGTGGCGCAGGCGCTCTCTGAGGGGCTTAACTGTCTCTCTGCGATCGTGGAGTCGCTCGACGTCGGTGCGTCGGTGTCCGAGCTCCCGACGAATGAATGGTTGGGGACTCTGTGCGCGATGGGAGACGCCTTCGATGCGATTCTATCTAGAGAGGTGACGACGACGCTAGTCGTGCGGCAGGCTGACTGTGACTTCGTGCGAAGGTTGGTCGGCTTGGTGCTGGAGTGGACGACTACGCGCCAGCCTCCACAAGAGCTGCGGACGATGATCGAGTCTATTTTGAAGATCTTCGATCGTCGCGGCACCGAATCTGCTCCTGATACGCAGAAGTGACGAGGCGCCCGCCAGCGTAAGAGCTCGCTCGCGACACTGCCTACTCAGGAAAGCGCAGCGTCTCCGCCGCGACGCCATCCTCTCCGGTCGTCATGGTGCCGTCGTGGCGCCAGCTGGTGCCGCCTGGGCCCGGCAGGCCCAGCTCGAAGGTGACCCCCTCCAGCGTGAGCTGGTCCTCGTCGAGGTAGGCGATCCCGATCACGTCGCCGCCGCGCCCGGGGCCGCCGTAGCCGCCGTCGCCGCCGTCACCGCCGCGGCCCCCCTCGCAGGCCCGCGCTCGGTCGCGGCCGTCGCCGCCCGGCGCGCCTCGTCCAGGTTCGCCACCTTGCTGGGGCGGCCCTCCGTGGCCTCCCCGCCCGCCGGCGGGCGCCTCGATGACGCTGTCCCGGACCGTCACCCTGGCGTGCAGCACAGCGAGGCCGATCGACGGCCAGCCGTTCCCGCCGCCTCGACCCCCTCGACCGCCACAACCGCCGGCGCCTCCGGAGCCGCCGCTGGCCCCTCCCTTGTCCGCCGTCGTGCACACGGCGAGCCCGCCGCGCCGGCCGCCGCCCCCGCCTCCGCCCTGGCCCGGCATGCCCCTGCCGCCGTCCGTCCCCTTGTCGCCCTCCCATCCCGACTCGGTGAGGCGCCCGATGCCCTGGCCGGCCGCCCCCACCGTTCCCGGGGACCCGGAGAGCCCGGACCGGCCGTTCTCGCAGGCGCTGTCCTCGCGCTCCGCATCGCCGCCGAGGCCTGAGTACGGGTCGGACGCCGGCACCGGTTCACCGGTGTCCCCGTCCTCGGCCCGCGCGGGAAGCCCATCACCGCCTTTGCCACCGGTGCTCGACGTTCCGTCGTCACACGGGTTCGTCACCGCCGCGCCCCCGGGGATCGTGGCGGCGGAACACCCGTCCTCACCGAACAGGCCATCGGGGCCGGCCGCCGCTCGGCTCGGCCGCCACTCTTCCCCGTCGTCGCCCGCCCTGCCGACGTAGAGCGCCCTGATCTCGCTATGAGCGATCTCCACTGCGGTGTTGGACTGAACGAGCACCCCGATTTGGACCCCGCTCCGGACCCACACGTGATCGAGCGTCGAGACCCCGTCCGCGGCCCCCGTGTCGCCGGGGCGTGCCGGCTCGACGATCACCGCGATCCGCGCATCGGTCTCGGAATTGATGTGGCCGTGGCTGTCGCTGCTCCGGCGCCGCCATTCGAGGAAGTCGAAGCCGGCATGGATGTCCACGCCGGAAGGAAGCCTGATCGCCCCCACGAAGTTATCGGTGGGCATGAACACGCGACCGCGCCCGGTGCGAGCGAGCTCGATCGCCCGCTGGACCGAGCGAACCGGCCGGTCCTTCGTGCCGGGGTTCGCGTCGTTGCCGTCGAGGATCTCGCTGTTGACGAACACCCCGCAGCCGTCCATCGCGCGATCCGCGGCGAGCTCCTCGAGGCACGCCGACTCCGGGACGGCATCGCCCGGACAGGCGGACGGAGCGTCGCACCGCGGTGCGCCGCCCGGCTCGTTCACCTCCGGAGAGTTCCCGCAACCGGCCATGGCGAGCGGCAGGACGACGAACGGAAGGAACACGGACTTCACGCGCATGGGCATGCCTCACCGAAAGCGTCCCTGGGGACGCACTCTATCCAAGGCGCTAACGGGGCAGCTCGTTCGGCCCGCTGAACGCCTGGGTCTCCGCCGAAGGACCGGAACCGCCTTTGCCAGCCACATCCAGCGTGGCGGCGTTCCCCGCGAGGCCGCCCTCGCCAGCCGCTCCGAACTTGATGACGACGCCGGGCCGGAGGGCCAGGTTTGGGACCACGTACGCGATGCCGACGGACGGGCCGCCGAGCCCACCGCCGGCGTCGCCCCCGCGGCCGCCGCTGCCGCCGCTGCCGCCATGGCAGGCGTTCCACATCCCGGCCACGAACCCGTTGCCACGCTTCCCGCCGTGCCTGCCGAAGCCGCCTGGCTGACCCGTTCCGCCCGTCCCCCCGTTCCCACCACGGCCCGTGAACACCTCGGTGGCCTCGATCGTGAGCTCCGTGCCCTCGAGCGCCACGATGCCGATGCTCGCGCCGCCGTACCCGCCGCCCTTGCCGCCCAGGCCACCGCAGCCGCCGCCGCCCCCCGATCCGCCGGAAGCCCCGGTCTGGGGTCCGGAGGCCGGGCACACGGGGAGACTCACACCGTCGCGCGACTTGCTTCCGCCCCCGCCGCCCCCGGCCTGGCCGACGCCGCCCCGGTCCCCGTCGTCACCGCGGACGCCGATCCACCCATCGTCGGCGAGATAGCCCATGCCGGCCGCGCCGCTGGCGCGGCCACGGTCCACGCCGGGCGCGCCATCTGTCCCGTCGCTGCACGCCATGCTGCCCGCGCCGGCTCCTCCGAAGCCCTTGCCCTCGGGGTTCGGTGCGGGCTCGGGCTGTCCCGAAGCGCCGTCGCCGCCCCGCTCGATCCCGCCGTCGCCCCCGTACCCGCCCGTCGATTCGATACCCTCGCCGCAGGCGGTCACGACCGGGAGGGCGCCCGTCGCGGCCTCCGCCGTGCAGGCGTCCGCCCCGTCGTTCCCGAACTGCCCGCTCTGCGCGTGGGCGCTCGGCGCGTCCTCACCGGGCTCCCCGTCCTTGCCGTTGCCCGCGATGACCACGCTCGACACCAGCTTCACCCTGGCGCCGTAGCTCAGGATCACGGCGATCGACGACCTGCCGTCGATCGCCGATGCGTCCGCCGCCACAACGCGCACGCCGGAGATCGTCGACGTCGCGTCCTCTCCCTCGATGACGCGCAGCGGGACCCCCCCGGGCGGCGCGATGGTCGTCCGCTGAGCGGGCCCGCCGAACGACCAGTCGCCTCCGTCGCAGCGTCGGCCGCCCCAGAGATCGACGCCCGAGGGCAGGGAGATCGCCTCCTCGAACACCTCGTCGCAGGCGTACACGCGCCGGGTCGGCGCCTCGCCGCCGCCTCGTCCAGTCGTGGCCAGCTCGACCGCGCGCTGGAGCGTCTTCACCGGCGCGTCCTTCGTGCCGGCGTGGTCGTCGTCGCCGTGCTCGCTAGCGAAGATCCCGCACGCGTCGAGCGCCTGCGCCTTGCCGGGCTCTCCCTCGCACGGTCCGGGCGAGGGCTCCGGATCGGGGGCGCAGTCCAGCCCTTCCCAGCAAGCATCGGAATAACGGCACGCGGTCAACGTGCTCGCGCTCCACGCGCAGAGCACAACAGCCACAACGGATACTCGCCTGGTCGCTTTGCGCTCGTTCCGCATTCCGCGTGCACGGTAGTTGCGCCAGCCGCGCAGCGTCAACCAGCAGGAACCGCAACAAGGCGCATTTGCCCGTGGAAAATGTCTCTCGATAACGCAATGCGACCCGCTGGTCAGCGGTATGTGCGGGCCTTTCGCTTCGGGCGGGCGCTCGATCCGTCCAGTGCAGCGGAGCGACACCGCGCCGTGACACGCGCTCACTCCAGCAGAAAGTAGCGTGCGTCTCGCTTGATATCGAAATGGAAGTGGTCCGCGTGCGCCTCGTTCGCGTTGGGCGTGAGGACGACGTTGAACAGCCCGCTCGTGGAAATCGCGCAGATGATTTCCCGGAGCTCCAGGGCGTGGGGGCTGGGCGCCGTCGGCTCCGACCCGGGGCCGCACGGCGGCGCGCCGATGGCGCCGAGCCAGTCGGCCTTCACATCGAACCGGGCGCCGTCGGCCTTCACGAAGGCGGCCACGTCGATGGCCAGCCCGAGGGCGTGCTGGTTGGGGCGCCCGGGCGCCGCCGCCGGCTTCTTCGCGGCGCGCTCACCCGGTTTCGCGGCTTTGCCGGCGCCGTGCAGGGTCTTCTTGCCTGCCGGCGGCTTCGCGGGCGCCTTCGTCGGCGCCACAGCGCCGGCTGGACCGGGCCGGTGCATGCTGAAGTGCACCACCTCGACGATCCCGCGCGTCGCCAGGAAGGCGGCGAGATCGTCGAGCGCGAGGACCAGCCGGCAATCGGCGATGTCGAACGGGGAGGCCGACCTGGGCTTCGCCACGCCGTCGCCGCGGAACGTGACCCCGCGCAGCGGGCCGGTGATCCTGATCGGCCGGTCGACCAGCGGGGCGCCGCGCGCCGGAGCGTGCGGGATCCCCCGGCGCTTCATCTCCCTGTCGCAAGCGTCGGCCGAGAGCGCCCCGTAGGTGGCCGCGCGCGACGAGGCGGACCACGCGGGCAGCTCGAACCGCGCGCCGCCCGCGTCCCAGCCGCCGTCCAGGAGGCCGGCGCCGCCGTCTGCAGGCGCAGGCGCGCCGGCGTCGCCGTCCAGAGGGCCGTCCCCGCCATCCGCGAGCGCCGTCGCTGCACCGGGGGGCGCGGGCGCCGCCGCTGCGGGGGCATCGACCCGCTCCTCCGAAGCGTGGCGTAGTGAGGCGATGCCGAGCGGCGTGAGGAGCGCCGCGGCGCCGATCAGGGCCGCGCCCAGGGTCAGCGCACGGCGGGAAGGAAGCGCGCTCATCTCTGGCGGAGCTTAGGAGAAACCGGGCAGTCTGGCAGCCTTCGTGGCACCGGACACGGTCCGGGGGAGGCTCCCCGCAGGTGGTGGCCTTCAAAGGCCAGTCTTCAAAACTGGCCTTCATTCGGGCGGGGGTTCCGGGAACAGGGAGAGCTGCTCGGGGGCTCGGGGCTTCGGTCGCCAGGACAGCAGATCGAGCTGCACCGGGCCGGGCGGAGGTGCGTCATGAGCAGGCGTGACCGGTGCGAGGGGCGGCTGGACGGTCGGACGGCGGAGTGCGGGCGTCGGCGCGGTGACGAGCCGCAGGAAGCCACGGCCGCCGGGCAGGGGCCTAGAGGGCGCTTCCGGCTGCCGGTGCTCCAGGGGCTGCGGCTGCGGCTTCTCGCCGGCCGGCTCGGTCAGGATGGCGTCCAGGAGCTCCTCCAGGTCCCACACGTGTCCGGTGAGCCCGGCCTCCATCGCGGGCGTGACACGCAGCGTGCGCGGGGCCCAGCACAGGTTGAAGTAGGTGTAGTGCAAGGCAACAGCGGCGCGGTGGTGCTCCGGCGCCTTGCTGAAGGCGTAGCAGAGCCTTCGCATGCGACCGAGCAGGTGACGCGTGGTGCCATTCAGGCGCTCCACGTAGGCTGTCGACGCCTTCTTCGCGTCCGGCGCGCCGTAGATCGTGTGCTTCGTGATGAACGGGTCGCGCGGCGGCTCGTACCGATGGTCTGGCCCGCGGTAGGAGCCAGTGCGGTAGTTTTTGACAGTCTGCATGTAGTCGACGCTGAGCCCGAAGTGCTCCGCGACGGTGGCGATGTACGGCGCGAATCCGTCCGTGGTGATTTGCGGCATCACCAGCAGGCGCGACCGCAGATCGGCGATGAAGGGGCCGCACGTCTCCATGTCGCGCTTGCCGACGCGCCAAGCGATGACGAGGCGCGATGCCGTGTCCAAGGCCGTGAAGGAGTACGTCTCGCCGATGCCGGGCGCGTCCTTCTCGGTCACGCGGGCTTGCTTTTTACCCACATAAGAAAACACCTCATCGGCCTGGATCAGCTCGCACCGGAGCCCGCGCACGAGCCTGTCATGCAGGCGCTGCGCACCGGCGCCGAGCGCGAGCCCGAAGCGGCTGATCGCCGCTCGGCTGACGTCGGTCATCCGGCTGACCGCGCGCTCGCTGTTGCCGTCCACCAAGGCCGCGAGCACGGCAAGCTGCCGCTCGCGCGGGAGCACGTTCGCCACGGGACCCTTGCCTTTCCCCGGCGGAGGGCCCACGATCCGGTCTGCCAGGACGTCGGACGGGTCGCACCGCTCGGCTTCTGCCGCCTCGCTTCCAGTTCGCAGCTGGGAGCGGGGCGTTTTTGTCTAAGGTCCTATGATTATAGCGGTTTTGCCGAGGAAAACCGCTCGGATCGGTGCACGGCAGATGCCGACAGGACGAGGTATGTCGCAGCCGACGTGCGCGTTTGCAGCCTATTTGAAGGCTCTTTTGCGAAATCTTCGCGGCTCTGCTTGCACCCGCTTGACCAATCCCGCGCCGCGTGGGAGCGAGATCGGATGAGCACAAACCATTCCACACGTATAAAACTCCGCCTCAAGGCGGAGGAACGCGGTCGCGCGTACCTTGACGCGCTTTCCCATGCCAACTCGCGCGAGGAGGTAGAGGCGCTGCGAGGTCAGTGGCTCGTTGCTGAGAACGACCTCCTCGACGACTTGCGCGTCGGCCCACAGCCTGAGACTGTGCAGCAGAAGCGGGATCGGTACGCCAAGGAACTCACGGATAGGATGAAATACGGGATCTAGAAACTCGACGTATGAGCGCTGGAGCTCCCGGGCGGCTCCGCGCCGTCAGCGCCGTCAGCGCCATCCGCCCCGCAGCCGCCTCCCATCGCGCCTGCGCCGGTGGTCCCTCTGCAGGACCTCGCGCCCGTCGCAGCCGCGACGCCTGCCGCCGTCGAGCCCGCTGCGCCTCCCCAGGAGCCATCCCGTCAGCCCGACCTGTTCGCGTGGCGCCCGAAGCCGAGGACGCCGGCGCAGCTGTCGCTGTTCGGCGAGCCTGACAGCACGGGGCGGGGCATCCGCCGCGTCGAGCTCAGCCAACCCTGCCGAGCACGCGGCAATGCTTGGGTGGTGGAGCAGTTCTGTACCTGGTCACTCAATGGTCCGCTTGATTTTCGGGCAACAATCTCCTTGACCTCTCGGCGGGATGGCGTCCACGCTTCTACACAGAGGCGCGGCGGTGCCGTGTCCCACGGCTGCAGACCGCACACGCGGAAGTGAACCAGCAGGAGGTTCAGACGATGGGTACTGGAGTAAGCTACGAGGAGCACGTGACACGCGTCAGGTCGGAAGCCGCGCGGATCCTCAACGCCGCGGGTGCAACGAACTTGGAAGAAGTCTCAAAGCCGCGCCACAGGCGCGACGTCGGCGACCGGCCCTTGTCGGCATCCGGAGCTTTCTTGGAGGATGCACACGGCCGCGTGCAGGGATGGTTCTCTGTGACGTTCGATGGCCGGCGGATTCCCGTCACTGTGTTCCAGAAGCTCGCGAGCCGCGGCACTTGGAACACGATCGTCTTGGGCGTGGATCGCAAAGATTACGCGTCCGACCAGGACTTCATTCAGCGGGTTCAGGAAGTGCTGAGAAACGAGGCCCGCCAAGTACCCGTCTAACGTCGCACCCGGTCCTGGGTGGGCGCACGCGTAAGCCCAGCGCCCGCCGTCAGAGCCGCGCAGGATGGTGTAGATGAGCTTGTTTGACCAAGCGCCCGACAGTCAACTGGACTGAACAGTCTCCGACAAGCAACTCGGCGAGCGTCAGCCGGGCAATATTGGGTTGCCTTCCTTGTCCACCAGCATGAGGTTGCCGCGCTTGCCCGTCGCTGGCGCGGCGCCCTGTTTCGCCTGCTCAGACGGCTTTTCGACGGCCTTCCGCTCGGAAGCGTCAAGCAGCTCTAACGGATTTCTGATCAAGCACTGCTTTAGGTGTTTCTGGAATGCGTGTACGCCGCCGTCGAACGAGTACAGGACCTGTACCTTATCGGACAGCTCAGCAGTCGCCACAACTATGGCATCATTCAGCTTGCGCTGAGCGGACACTCTGAGCCCGCACTTGCCACATACTGCCTCTTCCTTTGTGCCAAGACATTTGTAGCAAGAGCTCTCGCCGTCACCGTTTAGGCGGAGCCTGAGTAGTTCCGATGCCTTGGTGGCCACAGGCCCGCATATATCAAGGACCTCGAAGCCGGAAAGCTTGTTGTCGAACCACGCGATCTCATTCTCTCGCATGCCACGACGAAACTCAACCACTGTGATGGCACTAATGCGCACGGTGGCCAACCTCGACAAAACAAGTCGACTGGCTGCGTGATGCGCCGCCATGCCATCCAGCCCAGCGTTATGCTCCTTCTGCTGCCTTTTTGACGTCGGGCTGCGGCCCTCTGCTTGAAAGGCATATGCAAGGACCATCGTATCGATCATCGCCGTCATTGGTGGCTCTCAAGCTCGTCGTCAATGAGGTAATCAAAGTCGGCAAACATGTCCGGCGGAAGCGCGTCGAGCTCCTGCATTAGATTCGCGCCGGTTATAGGGCTCCAGCTTTCGATGTGCGTGAGCCTGCTTCTGCTCTTGTCAAAGAACAGTCGGCCGTCCGCTGCGCGCAACCAGGCTGCGTCTACGTGTACCGAAAACACCTTCTTTGACTTGGCAGCGTCGTAGAATGGTCCGGACTTCGACGCTCTTATCTGGACGTCGTACGTCTGCCCGTCGACTTCTATCCTTGCCGTCTCATATCGTGATTTCTCACTGGCGCGCCCGACCTTGTATATCGCGCTGTACACGATGGTGGTACCACGTAGCGCCGGCGCTGGCTTCTTCTCCCTAGCCAGCCTTTTGATCTCCATCGCAAACGTCGGGCCGAACACGGCGATCGGCTTCTTGCGCTTTGGGGTCCACATCTCTGCCCCGAGCGAAGCTAAGTCGTCCGCGAAATCGGAAAATGCGTCCGCTATAGACCATGAATCTGGATGCCTGGCCGTCTCCGTTTCTGGATCGATAACGAATTGGATCAGCCTGTCTATGGCCTTCCTGGCAGGCGTACCATAGTGCCTTAGCCCGGCGGTCATGTTCAGGTTGGAAACCACCATCGTGATGGTCCCTGATGGGAGGCTTGGGTATGCCGTCTTGACTATCCTGTCAAACAGCGACGCTGCGAGCAGCACACGCTCTGGTGTCGATGCCACCGGCAGTCGCAACTGGATGGAGCCTTTTTGATGACCGGCCATGGCTACCGTGTGAAGGGTACCGTGCACGGCCTTGACACGCCAAGTAATTTGTACTACTGGCGCGCTGGGGAACGGGCCGAGCACGGGGGCTCGGTGAACGAGGACGGCCAGGTCGTTCTTTGTAAGGATGGGCCTGCTCAGCGCCGCCACCTCTTGAGCCGCAGCGCCAGCGCCTCGCGAGTGATGCTGAGCCGGTCCGCGTGCGGTCCTCGTTGCTGGCGGCGCCCTGGCTACTCCCAGGTTCGCCAGACCCGCCGCGAGCGGCGGCGCTTCGGGCCCTTGCCCGCGGCGATGTCGGCGAGGACTTCGCCTGGGGAGCGACGCTCGCGCATCGCGATCATGGCGATGATGCGGGTCAGGGGGACGCTGCGGTCGGTCCTGGCGGGGAGTAGGCTGTCGTCCACCCATCCCGTCGCGTTGAGGTAGCGGTCGATCTGCTCAGGCGTGACCGAGCGCGTGACGGGCTTGCCGGGCACGGTCACGCGCACGCGCCGCTTCGGGTCGCGGGGCTTCATCGGCGCCTCCGGAGCTTCCGAGCAAGTCGGGCTCGCGCGAGCCGCAGGCGGCTGCCCGCGGTGCCGAGCGGGATGCGGAGGATGTCGGCGATCTCGGTGCCGCCGTGCCCGAGCGCGGCGAGCACCAGCACCTCGCGAGCCCAGAGCGGCATCGCGGCGATCGCCATGAGCGCCTGGGCCGCGTCGATGCGCTCGCCGACGTGCCCGGGGTCGACGCGCTCCTCACCCGTGGCGGCCCAGGGGTCGAAGACGGGCACCTCGCGGCGACGGAAGGCGCGCTCATGGTAGTGGGTGCAGTGGAAGCGGCACACTCCGAACAGCCAGCGTTTCAACGCGTCCAGAGGCTCGCGCGCGCGGTCGGGTCTGTAGCGCCCGGCCTGGGAGCTCATCCATGCCCCGAGCACCACGTCCTGAACCACGTCGTCGAGGTCGACGGCGCGCACACCGAGGCCGCGCAGGGCGCTGCGGATGAGCGGCTCCTGCGCGGCGATCTCGGTGATGTGCAGGACGCGAGCGGGGCCAGCGTTCGGGCCCCAGGGGCTCATGGGGCACCTCGGCCGCAGTGGGGGCAGCGGTCCGCTGCGACCGGACGGCCCAGCAGGCGCTCGATCGTGGTTCCAGCGGCGCGGGCAGCCTTCAGCGCGAGCCCGTGCGTCGATCGGGTCGCGCCGTACACGAAGTTGGTCAGGGTCGTCTTGGGGACGCCCATCGCGGCGGCGAGGCATGCCCAGCTGCCGAACAGCCCGCGCATGTGGCGCAGGGCGGCGCGGAGGCGCATCGCTTCCGCATCGGTCAAGGACGTGGAACGGGGACCGCGGCGCTTAGACGCACCGCTCCCTTGCCCACCGTCCGGGGGGATCAAGTACAGTTGCACTGTCGGGACCTCGCGCTGTGAGGTTTCGGCCACGACCCCCGGTGCGCGCCAACGCACGCGGGGGTCACTTGCGCCGAACTTAGCCGCTCACGCGAGGCCCGGAGTCAAACAGGGCCAGTCTTCTTTAAAGAAGGCCACCACCTCCCCGCAGCTTTCGTGGCACCGGACACGGTCCGGGGGAGGCTCCCCGCAGCTTTCGTGGCACCGGACACGGTCCGGGGGAGGCTCCCCGCAGCTTTCGTGGCACCGAACACGGTCCGGGGGAGGCTCCCCGCAGCTTTCGTGGCGCCGGACACGGTCCGGGGGAGGCTCCCGGCAGCCTTCATGGCACCGGACACGGTCCAGGGGAGGCTCCCCGCGGCCTTCGTGGCACGGGAGACGGTGGGCCGTAACTGTGCTCTCTGGTTCATGGCACAGCACGTGTTGTCCAACCATCGTCACATGCAGCGCGCCTGTCACGGAGCGAGCGGCACCCGAGCCATTGGTTCGCGCTCCGCAAGGGCCGGGCTCCCTTCTGGCAGGGCGACGTCGCTATCCAGCCCCGCGCGGGCCCGAGCGCCGTGGCGCAAGATTACGACGTTCGGCGGCACGCCGTCAGAAAATCAGCCGGGAGGTCGATTGACGGCTTGGTGAGGGTGATTATCCCTGCCCGGAACGTCCGGTGTGCGCCTGACGTTCTCGACACGTCCAACGCGCGGGGGTGAGGAGCGCACCGTACCTGTTCTCCGCTGCTCCGCGACGACGAACAACGAGAGGTCATCCCCTCATGACGAAGCCTTCTCCGCTCAAGAAGAAGCCCGCTCCCAAGAAGCCCGCGGCCCCGCCCCAGGCGGCGGCGGCGTTCGACGAGACCCTGCCCGAGATCGAGGCGCTCAGCGCCGATCGGCTCATCGCCATCAACCTCGATATTCCCCGTGTGGTCTCCCAGGTGCTGGGCGTATTGCCCGGCCTCCTCGCGCTGCGCTCCGCCATCGCGGAGCGCCTGCCGACGCACGAGCTCGCGTCGCTCGACCGGCTCGAGACCTACGCGCTCGCGGCCTGGTACGCGCACCTCGCGTGGCTGTCGAGCGGAGGCGCCGAGAACGCGCTGAAGCCACTGCTCGCGGAGGCGGCCCCGCTGCGCGAGAACCTGCTGAGCGACGCCGAGGCGCTGGCCCGCCGTGGCCTGCTCGACGCGGACACGGTCGCGGAGATCCGGGCCGGACAGGGGTACATCGACACGGCCAATGACCTCGTCGCGCTCTCGGCGCTCTTCGCTGCGAGCTGGTCGGAGGTCATCGGCAAGACGGCAGCGACCGAGGAAGAAGTGAAGCGCGCCGGGGAGATCGGGCCGCAGATCCTCGCGGCCCTCGGCGTGAGGGAGCACGGCAAAGGTCCCGGGCCGACCGAGGCCGCGGACAGGAGGGCGCGGGCGTTCTCGCTGCTCGTTCACGCCTACGATCAGACCCGCCGCGCCGTCGCGTACCTGCGCTGGAACGAGGGGGACGCCGATTCGATCGCACCGTCTCTCTACAAGGGCCGCACGGGCCGCGCGGCGTCGTCCAGCGACACCGCCGCGGTGCCGGCGGACGAGGCCCCCGCTGCCCCGGCGGCGCCGGCGCCGTCCGGCGCTGCGGTCCCCGCTGCGCTGAACGGCACGGCGGCGCCCACGGCCACCCCCGCTGCGCCGAACGGCGCGCCGCCCACCGGCTAGCACCAAACGCCTCCGAGCCCTTCGGAGCGTTCACCGACGACCTCCGCCTCGACGCATGTGGGCCGAGAGGAAGAAGGAAAGATTCACAGGGAGGCGAGGAGGCGGGGAGGCGAGAGACGGGGATCAAACGATGGTCCCAACTCTCGCCTCTCCACCTTGGTCTGTATATATATATCCTCCCCGTCTCCCTGTTGAATCTCTCTTGCTCTTCCTCACGCCCTCGCACCTGCTCGTCGTGCTGGCCTTCCTGCCGCGTCGAGCCTGGCTCCACCCCCTCGTCCAGCGCTTCAATGCGGCCGAGATGGCCTTGCCGTGGCTCAGCGGCCGCCACGTCGGGTGGTGGCCTAATTTGCCCCGGAGTGATTCACATGAAGGCGGTAAGGCGGGAAGAACATTGATCTTTTCTTCCCGCCTTACCGCCTTCATGTTCAAATTAGGCCACCACCCCACGTCGTGATGGGGTTCGCCGCCAGAGGCCAGCCTCCGTCAGATGCACGGCCTGTGCTGCCACGTGCTGCGGAAGTGCGTTCTGGCAGCGGCAAGGGCCGTGAGGGCGCTTGGTGCCAGGGGAACGAGCCTCCCTGGCGGGCAGGAACGAATATCTTCAGGGCTCTCGCCCTCCTTCGATGGCTGACAGGTGCTTCCCAGCCGGCGTGCTCCGCTGGGCCGCTTTGGCGTCAACCGCGCAAGCCGCGAAAAAAAAGGACTGCGGCTCGGCGAGCGGCTCGTAGCTACACACGCGCGAACGCCGCAAGAGCTCATCCCTGCTCCGAACGCTGGATCGAGGATTGCTAGGTCGAGCAGGGAGCGATGAGGATTGTGACAGAGGGCGGCTGCCTGGCGCTCCCCGGAGTGCGCAGGCATTGAAAAAGGCTCGATTCATGAAAGTGGACATGGTGTACGGCGCGCCGGTGCTCGCGCTGGCGATCACACTGGCGCAGGGCGGTGCGGAGGCATCGGGCCGGAGCTCCCACGGGCTGCTCCCGCGAGGCGACGCGCTGGTCCACGAGGCCGAGGCAGCCCCGGCGCACGCGGAGGCGAGCTGCGCGCGCCGAGGACCGGTCGAGATCCCTGCCGCGCCCGCCGAGGAGCGCCGCCGGCTCATCGAGGAATTCCAGCGGCGAAACGGCGCCGAGTGGGCCGTGGAGCTCTCGCGGCTCGGCAGGACCGTGTCGTCCGCTTCGCGCAGCGTCGATGCGGAGCAACCGGCTGTTCGCATGGACGAAACCGAGGCTCGGACGCTGGCCATTGCGCTCGTGAAGCGGAATGCGGACTTGTTCGGCCTGTCATCCGCCGAGGTTGACGCGCTCACGGTCACGGTTACGGGCGAGCCGGAAGCGCGGAGGGTGGAGCTCAGCGGAACGATCCCACGGGCGGGCTACGAGGCGTTCGACTCCGTGGCGAAGAGTGTCTTTACCATCGTCGCCTTCAGCAACGATGGGCGCGCCAGGTTTGTGGGGGGCCGCCCGCAAGAGGTGCCACCCTTCGAGCTCTGCACGACGCCCCTGCTCGCGCCGACGGATCCGCGGATCCATGCACAGGTGATCGGCCGGACGCTCTCGTTCTACGACTTCGGGGGTCTGTCTCACTCGGCTGGCGAGGTCGAGGTAGGGGACATCCGCTCGACCTCGCTCACGATTTTCGTCCACTACCCCCAGGGCGCAGGCGATCCGATGCGGCTGGTCCTCGCCTATGCGGTCCATGTCGAGAAGGGGAGACTGCCCTGGACTTTTATCGTCGACGCGGACACGGGGCGTCTCCTCGAGACGCAGCAGGACTTTGACACCTAGCACCAAACGCCCTCACAGCCCTCCCCGCTGCCAGAACGCACTTCCTCAGCACGTGGCAGCCAAGCACCCCACAGGGACGAGAGCCGGCAGCAGCCGGGCTCAGGCGTTGATCATGCGTTGAGGCGGAAGTCGTCGGTGAACGCTCCGAAGGGCCCGGGGGCGTTGGGTGGCAAAGTCTGCCGCCCGCCTCCGGCGAGCGCTTCCCAGGAACCATGGCGGCCTGGCCAGCACCACCGTCGGCGACATCGCGCGCCCGCTGAAACACAGCCCATCGACGCCCTGCGGGGAGACCACGCCTGAGCCGGGCCGCCATCGCGCTTCGCCCGACGCCGGCCAGGACGATCGCGCGTTGCCGTTCGACACGAAATTTGCTCGACTCCCGCGATGTCTCACCCCCCCGCCGCGCTCCTTCGTCGCACCGCCCCCCTCGGGATCGCGCTGGCCGCGCTGCTCGCGCCCCGCCAGGCCCCGGCGCGCGGCGCGCCGGCCGACGGCGGGCCCGCGCCGTCGGCGCGTCCCGAGCCGTCGGCGCGTCCCGAGCCGCCCTCGCTCGTCACCGAGGCCGAGCGGACCGGCTTCCGGCGCACGGGTCGTTATGCCGAGGTCGAGCGGCTATGCCGCGACTTCGAGCAGGCCTATCCGGGCCGCGCACGCTGCGTCCGTTTCGGCACGACGCCCGAGGGCAGGCCCCTGCTCGCGATCGCCGCCTCCGACGACGGCACGCTCGACCCCGCGGCGGCGCGGGCGAGGCGGCGCCCGGTGATCCTGTTCCAGGGCGGCATCCACGCCGGCGAGATCGACGGCAAGGACGGCGGCTTCTGGGCGCTCCGCGAGCTGCTCGACGGCGCGATGGCGCCCGGCGCCCTCGCGGCGGCCACGGCGGTGTTCGTGCCGGTGTTCAACGTCGACGGCCACGAGCGGTTCCGTCGAAACCAGCGGCCCAACCAGCGCGGCCCCGAGGAGATGGGCTTCCGCGCCACCGCGCAGAACCTCAACCTGAACCGCGATACAATGAAGGCCGAGGCGCCCGAGATGCGGGCCATGCTGGCGCTGCTCGACGCCTGGGATCCGGTGGTCCAGGTCGACCTGCACACGACCGACGGCGCGAAGTTCCAGCACGACATCGCGGTGGTCGTGGAGCCCTCGGCGCCTCACCCCGGCGGGCTCGACGCCGTGGCGCGCGCCCTCTCGGGGGAGCTCCAGGCGCGCCTCTCCGCGCTCGGTCACCTGCCGCTCCCGTTCTACCCGGCCTTCCGCGAGGACGACGACCCCTCGTCGGGGATCTCCACCGAGCCGGGGCCGCCGCGCTTCTCGCAGTCCTACAGCGCCGCCCGCAACCGCATCGGCGTGCTCGTCGAGACGCACAGCTGGGCCACCCACGCCGAGCGCGTGCGCGCGGTCCACGACCTCCTCGCGGCGCTCTTCGAGCGCGTCTCCTCCGGTTCCGGCGCGGGCGCCCTCCGCGCCGCGGCCGAGCGCGCGGACGCCGCGAGCGCGCGCCTCGCCGGCGTCCCCTTCGCCCTCACGCACCGCGCGGGGCCGGTCTCGCGCATCTTCCCGTTCCGCGGCTTCGCTTACGAGAAGCGCGCCTCGGAGATCTCGGGCGGCACGTGGACCCGTTACGACGAGTCCCGCCCGGAGATCTGGCGCGTGCCGCTGTTCGACCGCCTCCAGCCGGACCTGACGGTCACCGCGCCCGAGGCCGGCTACGTCATCCCGGCGGCGCACGCGGCCTGGGTAGCCGACAAGCTGCGCCTGCACGGCGTGCGTTACCAGATCCTCCCCGGGGCTCGCCCCGGCTTCGCCGTCGAGGCGTTCCGGGCCGACGCGGTGACGTTCGAGCGGCCCTTCGAGGGGCGGACGCGCGTGAAGCTCCAGGGCGCCTTCCGGTCGGAGCGGCAGGATCTTCCGGCGGGCTCGCTGTTCGTTCCCATCGCGCAGCCGCGGGCGCCCCTCGTCCTGCACCTCCTCGAGCCGCTCGCGCCCGACTCCCTCGTCGCCTGGGGCTTCTTCAACGCCTCCTTCGAGCGCAAGGAGTACATGGAAGCCTACGTCGCCGAGGAGGAGGCCCGCAGCATGCTCGCCGCGGATCCGGCGCTGCGCGACGAGTTCAATGCGCGCCTGCGCGATCCTGCGTTTGCGAACGACGCGAAGGCTCGCCTCGATTTCTTCTACAGGCGCCATCCGTCCTGGGACGAGCGCGTGAATCTCGTCCCGGTATTCCGCGTCGCCGCGCCGCCGTGACAGGCCTCTCCTTCGTTTCGTCTGCTTCGTCTGCACTCCGGCTCTGGTCGAATGTCCGTGAGCCCCACAGGCCTCACATCATTCGATGGATTCCGGCCAGTCTGCGGCGCCGTGCCGTGCGAGGGGGGCTGGGCGCGGGTTGCGCGGAGCGCGCCGCGATCGCATGCTCGTCACGACATGTCGGCCGGCGTGCGATAGCGGTGACGCGCGCGCCTACGACGACGCACGGCGACGTGATGTCGCCTGACGGCGAAAGGGGGGGACGATGTTCCTGCGATGGGCGTTCGGCTTTTGTTCGGTGTTTTTCTTCGCCTTTCCTGCGCTGGCGCAGAATACGCGGATCGCGAACTTCACCTATGCTGGCAGCGGCTGCCCTGTCGGCTCCGCTGTGGGGGTGATCTCGCCTGATCAGAAGGCGTTGACAGTCATCTTCGACCAGTTCGAGGCGCACGCCGGCCCGGGCATCGGCCGCGCCGCGAATCGCGCGTTCTGCCAGCTGGCCGTGGATCTCCGGTTCGATCCGGGGTGGCAAGTCGCGGTCTTCGACGCCACGTACCGGGGGTTCGCCGACCTGGAGGCAGGCGTCCAGGGGCTCCACGAGACATCGTATTATTTCTCGGGGTCGCCGCTCACCTCGGGGCCGCTCACGTGGAGCATGATCGGGCCGTTCACGAGCGACTTCTCCCGCACGGACACCTTCACGACCTCGGTCTGGTCCGAGTGCGGCACCGTGCGGCCGCTCAACATCAAGACGAGCCTCTATGTCACGAACCGGCTCGCGCCGTCGAGCTCCGGGGTGTTGACCAACGACACGACCGACGTCCAGGTCCGGATCGAGTACGGCCTCGTGTTCCGCCCCTGTCCCGGTCCCTGAGGTCGGCAGGGCGCCCGGCGAGCCTGGCGCGGCGGTGCCGCGCCGGGCTCGCTCACGCCATCAGGCAGCCGGCCGACGATCCTTGCATCGGCACGATGGCCAGGATCTCCCCGGTCTCCCCGAAGATCAGGAGCCGCGCGACGATGGCCTCCTTGCCCGTGCCGCACAGGGGCAGGAGCGCGAGCCGGACCGCTGGCCCGTTGCCTCCCTCGAACTTGAGGGCGAGCAGCTGCTTTTCGTCGCACTCCTCGAGGAGCTCCACGTCCGCCTCGATCTGGACCGGCGCCACCCGCGTGCACGCCTTGGCCTCGCCGAAGCTGTCCACCGTGCAGCGGTTGGGGTCGAGCGAGATCCGGACCCGAGGCGACCCCTGTTCGCTCACCGAGATGATCTGGATCTGATGAACCGCAATCCCCTTCTGGAGCGGGATGGGCTCCACGAGATAGCCTGTTTCCAGCCGCAGATTCTTGATTTTCATCGGACCCCCGCCTCTCGGCACTGCGCCCCGCGATCTCCGCCCATCGCGGCGCCGCGGCGGCGCGCCTGCTTCCACGAGAAGCACCGGTTGTGCCGGCGCGCGCGCGCGGAGCCCGCACGCGCGCCCTGCTCCGCCATCGCGCTCGGCGGAGCGTCGTCGGCCGCCGCGCCGCCGCGCCGCCGCGCCGCCGTCCGCTCGTCAAGGCTCAGACGAGCCCGAACTTGTAGGTATCAAGGAGCCTGGCGAGGAGCGCCGCGTGCGCCGGATCCGCGAGGGAGCCGAGCCGGGTCACCTCGAGCTCCGCGCTGACGCGCTCGAAGAGGGCGGCGCAGACGCGGGTCGGATCGTGGCGCGCGACGTACGCGATGCCGTCGGGTCGCCTCGGGTGGTCGTGGATCGCGCGCGCCCAGCGGTGGGCGGCCCGATAGGACTCCCCCGAGGTCAGGCGGGCGTCGGCCCCGAGGCGCGCCAGCCCCTCTCCCGTGAGGTTCACGAGCCGCAGCGGCCGCCGCGGCGCGATGCGCGCGAGCCCCCGCGCGGCGAGCTCGCTCTGCTCCACGAAGCGCACGCCGGTCGCGTGGCCGAACACCTCGATGAACGCGCAGCGCGCGTCCTTCCCGGCGTACAGCACGCCGAACTCGCCGTCCGGCGCGTCGAAGCGGTTGTCGCCCGAGCGACCGAAGTGCAGCGGTTCACGCGTGAGCCAGTGGATCCGGAACCAGCTCCGCCGGTAGATCGCGATGGGGAGCGGCGACGTCGCGAGGTCGAGGGGCGGGTCCGGATGCGCCCCGAGCGTCGTCGTCATCGCGGCGCGTTCTCAGGCCGCGCCTTGCTCACCGAAGGTGCGCGCGGCGAGCCGCACGGCGTCCAGCTCGCCGCGGCGGAGCCAGTCGAGCGGCCGCTCGCCGTCGAGGCGGAGGTTGCCGGAGAGGAAGAAGCGGACCTTCGCCAGCGGGGGGTGCTCTTCGAGGAGGGCCAGGATCTCTTCCATCCCAGGCAGCAGGCCCTCGTCCGCGAACTGCCATGCGGGGTAGAGGTGGCCACGAGCGCCGATGCTCACGGCCAGCAGCCTTCCTGCGGCGCGCCGCGCTTCGATCGTCTGGGGCGAGAGGTGCAGCCCCTCGCCGACCTCCTCGGCGGTGAGCGTGCCCCCTTCGGCCGCGAGGAGCGCGTCCCTCGCCTGAAGGCCGCGGAGGCGGGCCGGCATGAGCGGATCTGCAGCGGAGAAGAGGCCGACGGCGCTCGGCTGCGTGAGCGCTGTCACCAGCGCGTCCGCGTTGCTGGGCGACGCGTCCACCTCGCCAAGCTCGCTCTGATCGAGCCGCTCCGCGACCTGGGTGAGCGCGTCGATGCCGCGCGCCAGGAACGCGACCCGCAGCGGTTCACCATCGAACTGCTGGAGTCGCTCTGCAATTTCCGAAAGAGCGCTGGAGTCCCGATCCTTGGCCATGGCCGACCCAGGGGACGATGCAGCGCGCGCGCAGCGCCGTCAACCAAGCGCCCGGCACCTTTCTGCGTCATTACGACCACGCTGAACGGAACGTCAGTGAGAGCCATTCCCGGTGTCGCTGGTGTCGTTCTTCTTCGGTGAGCTCACCGGCTCCCGAGTTTGTCGGGGGCGTCGGGAAGAGGGTCAGAGCTCGACCTGTTTCAGCATCGCGCTGGTGATCGACTGGCGCACGCTCGTGAGCTCTGCCCATGGGTCCCGGATCGTGGCGAGCCGCTGCGGCACGGTGTCGATGGTGAACGAGGCGGGATCGAGCGGCGCGTCGAGCTCGTCCCACGAGAGCGGCGTCGCGACGGCCGCGCCGGGGCGAGCCCGCGTCGAGTAGGGCGCCACCGCGGTGGCGCCGCGCCCGTTCCGCAGGTAGTCGACGAAGACCTTGCCGGCGCGCTTCGCCTTCGACATCGTCGCGGTGTACCGCGCCGGATCGGAGCGCACGAGCGCGTCGGCCACGGCCTTCGTGAACGCCTTCACCTCGTCCCAGCCCCTGCGTGGCGCTATCGGGACCACGACGTGCAGGCCTTTGCCGCCGGTCGTCTTGACGAAGCTCTGTAGCCCCAGCGACGAAAGGAGGCGCCGCGTCGTCCTCGCCGCGTCCGCCACGCGCTCCCACGGGAGATCCGGCGCTGGATCGAGGTCGAACACCATCCTGTCGGGCTGCTCGATCCGGTCCACGCGGCTCCCCCAGAGGTGCACCTCGAGCGCCCCCATCTGGACGAGCGACACGAGCCCTTCGGTGGTCTTGATATAAAGATAGGTGCGCTCGCCGTCGTCCTCCTCGACGGCCATCCGCTGGATCGCCTCGGACAGCCCCTCGGCCTCGTGCCTTTGAAAGAAGCATGGCTTGCCCTGGCCTGCGGGGCAGCGGACCAGCGTGAGCAGCCGCTTCTCGGCGTGGGTCAGCATGTGCTCGGCGATCTGCTCGTAATACCGGGCCAGCGCGAGCTTCGTGATCCCCTGCGCGGGATAGAGCACCTTGTCGGGGTTCGTCAGCGGCACCCCGGCGACTTCGACCCGCTCCGCGCCGCGCCTGCTCCGGCCCCCGCGCGGGGCCTTGCTCCCCGTCGTGCTCGCGGCTTTCCTCGGCGCCGCGCCGGCCGCTCTGCTTGGCGCCGCGCCCGCTGCCTCGCCGGGCGGCGATTGCGGCGGCGGCTGTTCGCGCTCGACGGTGACCGACTCCGGGGTGCGGTCCTCGCGGAGCCCTTCGAAGGAGGGGTGTCGCAGCCGTCCGTCGCGCGTCCACTCGGAAAAGCGGACCTCCGCGACGAGCCTGGGCTCGACCCAGCGCGCGCCCCGCATGCGCGGCGCCCCTGAACAGGCCGGTGTGGCGCGTACGATCGGATCGAGGCGGCTGCGCAGGGTCGTCAGCGTCTTGCTCGTGAAGCCCGTGCCCACCTTGCCGGCGTAGGCGAGCTTGCCTGATCTGTTCACGCCGACGAGGATCGCCCCCAGCCCTTTCCGGGCGCCGGACGGCTCGGTGAAGCCGACGATCACGAGCTCCTGGCGCCGGCCGCACTTCACCTTGAGCCAGCTGTCGCCGCGCCCGCTCCGGTAGGGCGCCTCCGGGCGCTTCGCGATGACGCCCTCGATCCCGAGCTCGCACGCGTGCTGGACGACGGCGGAGCCGTCCTCCGCGACGTGCTCCGTGTAGCGCAGGTGCCCATCCTCGGGCGCTTCCGCGAGCAGCGCCTCGAGCGCCCGCTTGCGGGTGACCTGTGTGCACCCGCGGAGATCGCGGCCGTCGAGGTAGAGCAGGTCGAAGACGAAGTACATCAGGCGCCCCTCACGCATGCCATTCCCGTCGCTGAGCGCGTTCTGAAGGGCCTGGAAGTCGGTCACGCCGTCCGGCCTCACGACGACGATCTCGCCGTCCAGCACGGCCTCCCGCGCGGGTAGCTGGGCGAGGTCGTCGCGCACGCCAGCGAACCGCTCGGTCCAGTCCTGGCCGCGGCGGGTCAGGAGCGTCACGCGCCCCCCGCGGAGCTTCGCGAGCATGCGATAGCCATCGAGCTTGACCTCGTAGAGCCACCCCTCGCCCGGGGGTGGCTCGGTGACGAGCGTCGCGAGCTGGGGCTCGATCTCGCCCGGGAACGGCCCTTTCCGGGCGCCCTCCAGCGCGTCCGCGTAGGTCAGCGTCGGGCGCGGGATCGCTGCGGTGGTGTCCGCCTCTCCCGTCGCCGCGGGCGAGCGCTGGCTGTCCACGTCGGCCGCCGTTCCCCCGCGTTTGCGACGGGCGGTCAGGGTTGCTTGTCGCACCGCTTGAGTCCGCCGCGCCGCGCCTTGTGCCTGTCTTTGTCCGGCCATCATCATGCCACCGTCGCTTTTGATGGAAAAAGCAATTCCGATACCGCAATGGCATCGTCGCCTGCCGGTGGTTTCCTGTTTTCAAGCCGTGGCGCGGCCGGCTGAGCTCGACACGCGCGCCCCAGAATGCGGCGATCTGCCACGCACGCGACCCGTGGCGCACCAACCGCGGCTCTGCGCAGCAAAGCTCCTCGGATCCTGGCGCACAGGCTCCCGCGCAACATCCGAGTTCCCACGTCTGCCACGGCGCCTGGAATGAACAGGTGCGCAGGACCGCGCGGGGCGGTTTAGATCAAGGAAGGACGGACTCGAGGAAATCGGGGATAGAACACACGCTGCAACGATGGTGCTGCGCGTTGCCCGCCGCTGTGATCGTCGGATGGTCGTTCCGGACGGCGTGAACGGGTCAAGCGCTGCCGTGATGGGCGAGCGACAGGGATACGCCCGGTGCCGGACCGAGCTACTGCAGTGCCTCGGAGACGCTCGTCGCTGTGATGGCCTGGTCGTGCCACCGCTCCAGGGTCGCCAGCTCGACGCACGCCTCGATGCGAGCGTCGTCCAACGGGCTCAGCGCGAGCTGCCTGCGAGCGAGCACACGTCGCAGGGCGGCGCGGGCCTCGGCCAGACGTCCCTTGCCGATGCCCTTGTCGATGAGCCGCTCCTGGACCTGCGGGCTCGCTTCGAGCAACACCTCGAGGATGCGCTGCCGCCGGGCCTCCACCTCAGGGTCCTCGGCCTTGCCGAACCTCCACAGGAGCTCCTCTCGGGTCGTCGCTGACATCGCCAGGTACTCTAGCATGGCCAGCACCCACTCGATGGGCCGGCGTCCGGCTACCCACCGACCGAACTCGTCGAGGGCTCGCCCGGAACGGGCGACCAGGAAAGCGATCAGCTCGTCACGCAGGGGGAGCTCGTTCGCCGCGACCCACAGCACCCAGTGCCCGAGCGGCTCCACGCGGTAGCAGCCGGGCGCGAAGCGCGTGGGCGCGTACACCCGTTGCAGCCACTCCGGCACGTGAGGAGCGACCAGCCAGAGCGGCTCGTGGCCTACCCAGGGCGGCGCCTCTTCCTCCTGCTCGACCCGCTGCAGCTGCCTCGCCTGCCGCCGCAAGAGGGCCCGCTCTATCGCCTTCCGATCCACGTGATCCCCGGCGAGCTTCAGCTCGACCATCACCTCCTCGTGGCCACGCGCCTCGGGCCAAGGCGCGGTCAGCTCCACCAGGAGAGCCGGGCGGTGGATCAGGAGCAAGCCATCACACTGCACCTTCTCGAGCCGGATCTCCGGTGGATCCTGCCAGGTGATGGCACCTCCAGTGAGGCGCTCCGTCTCTTCGGCGAACGTTCGCTTGGCGAACAGGTCCGGTTGACCCATCGCGCTGCGCGGTAGCAGAGGACGATCGCTGGAGCCAGGGTCAAACGCAGATCAGCGGGATCCGCTGACCGGCTTTCTCACCGGCACTCGCACTCTATCCCCCCAAGGCCGCCCCGCGACGAATTCTCAAATGAAGACGCCCCGGTCTCCGTAATACGCTTCTCCGTACGACGGCTCGCGCGCCCCCGACGCGCGACCCATCATTGCGCGGGCGGCTCGCTCCAGTGGCGCACCAGATCAGGCAGCGCGGTCTCCGCCATGCGGGTGAGGTGCCTCACGTGATCTGGCTTCTGGGTGCCCGCGTAGCCGCGGACATGGAACGCGCCCCTGTGCGCCTCGGACAGGGGGGCGAACCGGAGCTTCGCCTCGCTCGCCTCTCCGGTCAGGTCGTAGATCGCCTGCTCGTCCGCGCCAGCGCCCGGGGAGCGCTGCGCGCCCGTGAGCTTGAGGAGAGCGTCCGTGCTCTCGTGAGTGCCGGCGTAATCGCCGTTCGGGGTGATCTCCGAATGGGTGATCGACATCATCTTCTTGCCGGCGGCCGCCAGCTCGGCGAAGCGGCTGAACGGCTTGAGGCGCTCCATGTCCAGGCTGTGGTCGAGCGGCATGTAGCCGGTGTGGATGCCGTCCAGGAGGAGCACGGCGTCCACCTTGTCGGTGAACCCCGGCTGGTTCAGGAGCCCGCGAACCGCGGCGTACCCGGCGCTGAACGCCGAGAGCGCGACGCGCCGGAGCCGGGCGCCGCGCAGCCCACGGGCCTCGAGCGCCGTCTGCGCCTTCGCCATCAACGCCGGTAGATAGGAGCGGATCGAGAACTGGGTCTCGTACGCGCCAGAGCTGATGCCCAGATTGATGATCATCACAACCGCGTTGAGCCGGGCGCGATCGAACCCCGCCTGCACAACGTCGTTGACCCCGTGGAAGTGGATGACCAGATCGTACGCCCCATCCGCCGAGGCGAACGACGCGGGGATCGTGATGATCCCGTCAGGGATGGGGATCACCCCCGTTCGATCGAGCGTCGCGTCGGCCCGATCCGCGGCTGCGAGGGCCGGCGCCGCCGTTGCTGGCGTTGCCTGGAGCGGCGCGGCCGCTTCGGCCTTCGCCTCGACCCGCGCCGCCACCCCCGTCGACCGCAGGACGGCCGCGGCGGCCGCGGCAGGCTGGAGCGCCGAGCCTGCGCGGAGATCGAAGCCCGCCGCGCCGAGCTGCATCGAGACGAGCCCGCCCACCACCGCCGCGAAGGCCAGGCCGGCACCCGCGCTCAAGGCGATGAGGCGCGACGTGGAACGCCGCGTCGGAGATGCCATGACCGGAGCCGGCGATTCGAACGGCATCGCCATGCCCCCAATCGACGCCGGCGGACGACGGAAAATTAAAGTGGGCTCATCCTCGTCATGCGGCAGTTGGACCTCCGCGCAAGGGGGCTCAGCGGGGAACATGTCAGCGATGATGCGAGGCCTATGCCACTCATGGCAAGAGCTAAAATTCTACATGATAGGTTCGCATGCGCATGCGTCAAGGAAGTGGACCTGGTCCGACGTAGTCCCATGGTGGTTCATCGATTGCCCAGGGAAGCACCTTGCTCGCGCACGTAGTAGCCCCGTGGTTCCGGGATTCGTGAGCGCTCGTGAGCACCTCTGAGCCGTCGGTGCTCCGACGTGGCACGGCGTGGTACGACGTGAATGTTCAAGCGTCAGCAGATCAGGAATGACGCAATCCGGCAAAATCTCTCATGAATTGGCCGCTCTCCCCGTCACCTTGGTCGCGCTGCGTCATGCCCTGTGGCTCATGGGAACTCGGGACACCCGAGCGCCGGCGCGGTGAGGCCGAGGCCGCGCCGAAGCAAGCCAGTCCGCCCTCCGAGGAGGATCTGGATGGCTCCTGCGTTTCGCGCAGAGCGCGTAATCGATTTCGCGCCGTCCACCGCACGACCGCTCATGGCCGGACTGACCTCCATGCACCGGGGTGTCTCGCCGGCCCTGCGCGTCGACCGTTGCACGTCCAACGGTTCACCGACGAGGGGGCGCGCTGAGCGCGGCGCGCGCGCCGGGCGAGCTGGCGCTACAGGCGTCGCCCCGACGTCAGCGACGGACGACGCCTCGCTGCGCTCTGGAAATACGGCGCGACCCAGGTGCGGCGCACGTGGACCTTGACAGCGCGGGGCGCCTCTGGATCTCCTCTTTCCTCCCCACTCACCCGCACGGGCCCCCCATGACCAGCTTCCCCCGCGTCTACGAAGACAACACCCAGAGCATCGGCCGCACGCCGCTCGTGCGCATCCGCCGCGTGATCGAAGGCGCGCGCGCGACGGTGCTGGCGAAGATCGAGGCGCGCAACCCGGCGTACTCGGTCAAGTGCCGCATCGGCGCGGCCATGGTCTGGGACGCCGAGCAGCGGGGCGTGCTCGGCCCCGGCAAGGCGATCGTCGAGGCGACCAGCGGCAACACCGGCATCGCGCTGGCCTTCGCCGCCGCCTCGAGGGGGATCGAGTGCGTGCTCAGCATGCCCGAAACGATGAGCATGGAGCGGCGCAAGGTGCTCATCGCCCTCGGGGCCAAGCTGCTCCTGACGCCGGGCCCCAAGGGGATGAACGGCGCCATCGCCAAGGCCGAGGAGCTGGCCGCCTCCGACCCCGGCCGGTACGTGCTGATGCGGCAGTTCGAGAACCCGGCGAACCCCGCGATCCACGAGACCACCACAGGCCCCGAGATCTGGGACGACACCGCTGGCAACGTCGACGTCCTCGTCTCGGGCGTGGGCACCGGCGGCACGATCACCGGCGTCAGCCGCTACTTCGAGCGCGGCCGCGGCCGCGCCCTCCACTCCGTCGCGGTGGAGCCGGTCCACTCGCCGGTCATCTCGCAGACGCTCGCCGGCCAGCCGCTCACCCCGTCCCCGCACAAGATCCAGGGCATCGGCGCCGGCTTCGTCCCGAAGAACCTCGACCTCTCCTTCGTGGACCAGGTCGAGACGGTCTCGAACGACGAGTCCATCGCCATGTCGCGACGCCTCGCGTCCGAGGAGGGCATCCTCTGCGGCGTCTCCTGCGGCGCGGCCATGGTCGCGGCGGGCCGGCTCGCGAAGGATCCGAAGTGGGAAGGAAAGACCATCGTGGTCATCCTCCCGGACGCCGGCGAGCGGTACCTCTCGGGGCCCCTCTTCGAAGGAATGTTCTCCGAGGTCGAGGCCATGAAGGCCTCGTGAGGTCGACGTGAGCAAGAAGTGTGATGCTGCCCCCTCCGAGGCGTCGGCCGACCTGCACGGCATCGTCGACGCGCTGATCGCGAGCTACCGGGCGGATACGCGCGGGCATCACATCAACAAGCGCTTCACCCCGTCGCGCCAGGAGATCACCGAGATCATCGATCTCCTGCTCCAGATCTTCTACCCGGGCTACCACGGGCGGCAGGACCTGTCGGACGAGGACCTGCTCTACCACGTGGGCACCCTGGTCTCGACGCTGCGGGACAAGCTGGAGCGGCAGATCGAGCGCTGTCTGTGCTTCCAGGACGAGACCGTCGACGCGGACCGCCTCGACGTCCCGAGGTGCCGGCAGCGGGGGCGCGACGTGGCGCGGGTGTTCATCTCCCGTCTGCCGGAGGTCCGGCGGCGCCTCCTGCTCGACGTGCAGGCGGCCTACGACGGCGATCCCGCGGCGGCGTCGATGGACGAGATCATCCTGGCCTATCCAGGCCTCCTCGCCGTGACGGTGCACCGGGTCGCGCACGAGCTGTACCTGCTCGGCGTGCCGCTCATGCCCCGGATCATGAGCGAGTGGGCGCACACGAGGACGGGCGCCGACATCCACCCAGGCGCCAACATCGGTGACAGCCTCTTCATCGATCATGCCACCGGCGTCGTGATCGGCGAGACGACCGACATCGGCGAGCACGTCAAGCTCTACCAGGGCGTGACGCTCGGCGCCCTGTCCCTGCCGCAGCACTCGCGGGGCGCGCGCGGCCTGAAGCGCCACCCCACCGTGGAGGACAGCGTCACCATCTACGCGAACGCCACGGTCCTCGGCGGCAAGACGGTGCTGGGGCAGGGGAGCGTGGTCGGCGGCTCGGTGTTCCTCACGAAGAGCGTCGCCGGCGGCCAGCGCGTCGCGCTCGAGGCCCCGAGGCTGCGGGTCGCGTCGCCGCCCCACGGCACCCCCGCCGTCGGCGGCTCCGATCCGGACAGCATCCTCGATTTCGACATCTAGACCGCCGCTCTGCTCTGCATGGCGCAGAGGCGGGCGGAGATCGCTGCAGAGCGCCAGGCGCGCCTCATCGATCGGAGTGGCCGAGAGGGCGCTCCGGGGCGACGCGGTCGCGGATCGCCTGCTTGAGCTCCTTGGGCTCGGGGAAGCGCCCTTCGACGGAGCGCGAGAAGAGCGGCGCGCCGTCGAGCGTGATGTCGAAGATGCCGCTCTCGCCCGGCGACAGGAGCACGTCGATCTCGTCAGGGAAGGTGATCAGCAGCTCCTGAGCGAGCCAGGCCGCGCGCGTGAGCCAGCGGCACTTGGGGCAATACCGGATCGCGACGAGCGGCCGTTGCGGGGCGGGGGCGGTATCCATGGCTGGATCGTAGCGCGAGCGCGCGGCGCGCGGGCGGGCTCAGACAAGGAACGCCCTGGCGAGCCCGAGGAAGATGAAGAAGCCCATGCTGTCCGTGGTGAACGTGAGCAGGACGCTCGACCCCTGGGCCGGATCGCGGCCCATGCGCTGGAGCGCGAGCGGCACCGCGCACCCGACCATCGCCGCCACCACGAGGTTCAGGAGGATGGCCGCAGCCATCACCAGACCGAGCGGGACGCTGCCGTAGAGGGCGGCGGCCGCGAGCCCCACGACCGTGCCCCAGACCGCGCCGTTCATCAGGCCGACGAAGAGCTCTTTCTTCAGGAGGTGCCCCGTGTTCACCCGCGTGAGCCGGTCGAGCGCGAGGCCGCGGATCACGAGCGCCACCGTCTGATTGCCCGTGTTGCCGCCGACGCTCGCCACGATGGGCATCAGCGCCGCCAGCGCCACGAGATCCTGAATGGTGCTCTCGAAGATGCCGATGACCCGCGAGGCCAGGAATGCCGTGAGCAGGTTGACGAAGAGCCAGAGCCAGCGGTTCTTCGCGCTCGTCCACGCGGGCGCGAAATAGTCCTCCTCTCCCGCGAGGCCCGCGCGCAAGAGCGCCTCGCTCTGGGCTTGCCGCCGCAGGAAGTCCATCATCACATCCACCGTCAGCCGGCCGACGAGCTTGCCGCGCTCGTCCACCACCGGCGCGGCGATGAGGTCGTAACGCTCGAACGCCCTGGCCGCGTCGCTCGCGCGCTCCTGCGGCGTGAAGCTCACCACGTCCGTGGACATGACAGCGCTCACCTGCGCGCGCGGCTCGCGGAGCAGCAGGTCCTTGAGCGACAGCGCGCCGCGGAGCACGTTGCGCGCGTCGACAACGAACAGCGCCTCGGTGTGCGGCGGCAGCTCGCCCCGCCGGCGCACGTCCTCCAGCGCGCCGCCGATGTCGCGGCCCTCGCGCACCGAGACGAGCTCCGGGCTCATCAGGTGGCCCACCGAGCCGTCCGGGTACGCGATCGTCGACTGGAAGAGCGACTGCTCGCGCGCGTCGAGCGACTGGTACACCTCCGCCACGATCTCCGGATCGACCGACTCGTTGATGTACGCCAGATCGTCTGGATCGAGCTGGCCTAGCAGCGCGACGAGGCGAGGGCGCTCCGTCTCCGCGACGAGCCAGTCGCGGACCGACCGCGAGGACTCGAGCAGCACCTGTGCGGCGCGGTAGGGCTCGAGCTCAGCCCACACCACAAGGCGATCCGCCTGCGGGAGCACCTCGATGATGTGAGCGAGGTCCGCCGGGTGCAGATCCCTGAGCTTCCTCTGCAGCAGGGCGAGATTTTGCCGGTGAACCAGCGCCTCGACGAGCTCCTTGTTCTTGCTCTCCTGCTTGTGCGTCAGCGTCTCGATGACGCGTTGCTTTTCGAGCAGGGTAGTCACCAGGCTCAGGCTCTCTTGCAGTTTCTCCTGGGACCTGGGCGTGCTCATGGCGGCTCCGGGCGCGGGGGCGCGCCGAGCATAGCCCGGGTCCGCGCGGCCGGTCGTATGCCGCGTGCGGTCGCGCTCGCCGTATTGACCAGACCCCATGGCTCATGGTTCTGTCGGCCCGATGAAGCGCGCGTTCGATTTGTGCGTGGTTGGGCTCTCGCTCGGAGCGATGGCCTGTGGACCGGGCCTGGAACCCGAGGTGGTCGTGCATCCTCCCCGGCCCACTGTCTCGCCGGAGAGCACCGCCAGCACGACCAGCGGCGGGTGTCCGGCCATCGGCCACGCCGAGCCGCTCATCGTCGACTGGCTCACGACACGCCGCTCCGATCTCGGGCTCGCGATGAAAGACGGCATCGCCGTCGTCTCCTACGACTGCACGACGCTGAAGCTCCTCACGCAGTGCAAGCTCCCGGGGAGCTACTCCTTCGCTGGCGTGACCCGGGCAGAAAAAGTAATACAATTAACAAACCCTGCGGAGATGCAGGCGAACGTCCCCTTCGGGGCCCCGGCGCTGAGCACCGCGATCGAGGGCGGCGGCTCGGCCGCGATCGACGTGGCGCTCGTGCCGACGGGGAAGATGGCGACCACGGTGGCCTCCTCCTCGGCGCAGGATCTCTCGGGCAGCTGCGAGGGCGCGACGCACTTCGTGCGCGCCGCGCTGCTCGGGGCCTTCGCGATGACGCCAGGCAGCCGGGGCACGGCGCGGACGGTGGATCAGGTCTTCGGGGCGGCCGCGACGGCGGGCCAGGGCGGCACCACGAGCAAGGAAGGGGAGCTCGACGCCTGCCGGGCCGCGAAGCCCGACGCGCAGGCGCCGACGGAGCGCTGCCATGCGCCGCTGCGCCTGGAGCTCGTCCCGCTGCTCACGAAGAAGGCGGCGGCGGCCGAGGCTCCCGTGAAGCAGGCGGAAGACGAGTTCCCGAAGCTGTCGAGCCTGTGCCCGCTCGGGACGGTGCCGAGCGGGGCGAAGTGCTCCCCGCCTGCGCTCGCGCCCGCGCACCTGTGCGAGCCCAACGACGCCCGCTCCTGCGCGGCGGAGTGCGGGAAGGGTGATGTCGGCAGCTGCTATCACCTCGGGATTCAGTACCTGGGCGGCAAGGATTTTCCGCGCGATGACGCGAGGGCGGCGGAGCTGTTCGAGAAGGCGTGCGGCGCCGGCGTCACGCAGGCCTGCTATGCGAGGGCGAAGCAGCTCCTGCGCGACATGAAGAGCGCCAAGGTCCCCCCGGACGCCGCGGGGCGGGCCAAGGTGCGAGAGTTCGCCGACAAGGCGTGCGAGATGGGCGACGGCTGGGCGTGCTTCAGCGTGGCCGAGTGGTACCTCAGCGAAGGTCCGCAGGCGGTCCTCCCGAAGGACCCGACGCGCGCGGTCGCGTTCCTCCGGCGCGGCTGCGATCTCGGGCACGGGCCGAGCTGCAGCGCGCTGGGCAAGATGCTGGTCGAGGGGAAGCTCGCGGCGAAGGACGTGGGGGTCGCCGTCGGCGTGCTCCAGCGCGCGTGCCAGGGCGGCCAGTCCGAGGACTGCGTCGATCTCGGCGACATCCTGCGCAAGGGGCAGGGCGCGCCGAAGGACGGGGTGAAGGCGATCGCGGCGTACAGCCACGGTTGCAGCCTGGGGGACATGCGCGCCTGCAACGCCGCCGGCTCGGTCTACGCGCAGGGCGACGGCGTTCCGAAGGACGTCGCGAAGGCGTATTCGTTCTTCGAGAGGGGCTGTCCGGAGAAGGGGTTCGGGGCGGATGCGTGCTTGAGCCTCGCCGGGATGTACGAGAAGGGGAACGGCATTCCGAAGGACATGTCGCGCGCCGCGGCGCTCTACGAGAAGGTGTGTGGGACGGGCGGCTGCCTGCGGGCCGCCGAGATCTGGCAGCGCGGCGACGGCGTGACGGCCGATCCGGAGCGGGCCTACTCGCTCTACGAGAAGGCCTGCACGCAGTGGGGCGAGAAGAAGGCGTGCGACGCGTTCGGCCCGCTCCTGGAGCGCAAGGACAAGGAGCGGGCTCGGACGTTCTACGCAGACCAGTGCATGCGGACGCAGGACAAGGCGGCGTGCGCAGCCCAGAAGCGGCTCGGCGGCGCGCCGCACTAAGAGCGGCGGTCACCCGCTTCGGATACGGGCCCATCTCGACGTTTTCGGTGCTCAGCGCACAGGAGTGCGCTTCCGCGCCGAAAACGCCGATCTGGGCCCGTCTCCTGTGCGGGTGACCGCCGCTCTGTGTTGGCTGGGGCCGTCTCCTGTGCGGGTGACCGCCGCTCTAGAACAGCTTCATCTGACGATCGGCCCCGGCGCGTGATCCCCGCTGCGCCTCGGGCGACGGGCCGGCCCGAAGGAGCAGGCGCTCCTCCACCTCGCGAACGAACGGCGACACCTCGGTCTCAACCACCTTGCCGTGCCGCGCGCGCTGCATGGCGCGGGTGAGGAACAACCGCTCTCGCGCCCGCGTCATGCCCACATAAAAGAGCCGGCGCTCCTCGACGACGTCCGTCTCGTCCCTGCCGGGGAACCGGAGCGGGAGCAGGCCGTCCTCGCACCCCACGAGGAAGACCACCCGGAACTCGAGCCCCTTGGCCGCGTGCAGCGTCAGCAGCGAGATGCGGTCGGCCCGCGGATCCCACGCGTCGATCTCGGAGCACACCGCGAGCTCGATCAAGAAACGATCGACGTCGCCGCCGCAGCGCTCCGCGAGCGCGAGATGCAGCTCCAGCGCCGCGTCCACGTCGGCCTCGCGCAGACACGCCGCGCTCGCCGCGCCCTCCTCGGGCGGAGCGCCGGCGAGACCGGGCTGCGCCACCTCCTCGCGGAGGCGCGCCGCGGCCGCCTTGAGGCGCCCCGCGAGCGGCCCCGGCGGTGCGGCGGCGAGCGCCTGCGCGAGCGCCTCCGAGCCCGCGCGCTCGGCGAGGCGGCGATCCGAGCGCCGCTGGAACGGCATCCCCGAGCGGGCGAACGCCTCCCGGAGCCGCTCGGACTGCGCCTCGGTCCGGTAGAGCACCGCGAAATCCGAGAAGGAATAGTCGCCGCTCCCGGCAGGATCGCCCACCCGCCCGCTATCCATCGAGAAGAACGTGGACCCGCCGAGCATCCGCTCGATCGTGTGGACCACGCGCTCGGCTTCGGCGGCTTCCGTCGGCGATTCGTAGAAGGCCACGAGCTCCACGCCGCCCGCGCTCGGCAGGAGCTCCCGCGCGCCGAGCGTCGGTGAGGGTGCGATCACCTGGAGCGCCACCTCGACGATGGGGTGCGACGAGCGGTAGTTCCGCTTCAACCGCACCACGCGGGCCGCCGGGAAATCTTGCTGGAAACGGAAGAAGAAGCCCACGTCCGCGCCGCGGAATCCGTAGATCGCCTGATCGGGATCGCCGATGGCGCAGACGTTCCCGCCGGGAGCGACGAGCGCGCGCACCAGCCGGTACTGGCGCTCATCGATGTCCTGGTACTCGTCGATCGAGAGATACAGGGCCCGCTCGCGCGCCGCGGCGAGCGCTCCGCTCTCCTGCTCCAGGAGCAGGACGGCGTGCCCGATCAGGTCGTCGAGGTCGAGGAGCCCGCGCGCGGCGAGCTCGTCCTCGTACACCTTCCACGCGCGGTCCACGTGGCGGTCGATCTCGCCGCCCGCGGCCGGCGACCCGTGCGCGTCGGCGTGGCGCGGGCAGCGCCGCTTCAGCGCGGCGATGTCGGCGAGCAACCGGGACGCCCGCCGGTCCGGGACGCCCAGCGCCGCGGCGAGCAGCGCCGTCCGCTCGCGCTCGCCGGCGATCGCGGGCGGCGCGGCCCCCGCGGCCTGCGCGTGCTCGCGGAGCAGGGAGAGGCCGAACGCATGGAAGGTCATGGCGGGCACGCGGCCGCCGGCCTCGCCGAGCAGCGCGCCGAGCCGCTCCCGCAGCTCGTCGGCGGCGCGGCGGGTGAAGGTGATCGCGAGGCACTGCTCCGGCGGGACCCCGAGATCGAGGACGAGGTGCGCGATCCGGTGCGTGAGCGTGCGGGTCTTGCCTGTGCCTGGCCCCGCGAGGAGGAGCAGCGCGCCGTCCGTGATCTCCGCCGCGGCCCGCTGCTCCGGGTCGAGCGCGTCGAGCGGCGCTGCGCCGGGCGGCGCAGGCGGCGCGCCGCGGGACACCTCGCCGGCCGGGGCCGGGCGAGGCGCCGCGTCGGCCCGGCCGCGGCGCGGAGGGGGGCGCGACGCCGCGGGAGCGCGCGCCACCGAGGGAGGCGGCTGCGGCGCCGCGGCCTCCGGCTGGAAGAGGAGCCCGCCCCCGCGGCGCTGCGCGAGCTCCTCCGGCTGGAAGACCCGGATCGCGCCGTACTCGCCGTCGTAGCCTGCGTCGCGGATCACGCGCCCTTCGCGCATCCGCGCGATCGCCTCGGCGAGCAGGGGCGTGCCGGCGCGCTCGATCTCGTCGAGCGGGGCGTCGCCGAGGAGGAACAGCTCGGGGCCGATGCGCGACAGCACCCCGTCGTAGCTCCGCTGCACCACCTTGCTGGCGGCGCCCACGCCGTGGAGCTCGGCCAGCACCTCGGGCAGCGGCACCAGGTTGCGGAACTCGCTCGCGCCCTCGGGGCGCACGCCCTCGTCGCGATCGGCGAGCTCCTCGACCCGGTGCAGCACGCCCACCGTGACCGGGTGCCCGCACACGGGGCAGGCGAGGGCGAGCGCCCGCGTCTCCGCGGGCGAGAGCACGACATTGCACTTACGGTGGCCGTCGAGGTGGTATTTGCCCTCTTCCGGGAAGAACTCCACCGTGCCCCCGAAGCCCTCACCGGTCTCCAGGGCGCGCCGGATCGCGAAGTAGTCGAGCGGGGCGTCGAAGGCCGTGGCCTCGCGCCCGAGCTTCGCGGGCGAGTGCGCGTCCGAGCTCGAGACGAGCCGGTACCGATCGAGCCCGGAGATCCGCCAGTTCATTGCAGGATCGGACGAGAGCCCGGTCTCGAGCGCGAAGATGTGGGGCGCGAGATCGCCATAACACTCCTCGACCGCGTCGAAGCCCGCCTTGGAGCCCAGCACCGAGAACCAGGGAGTCCAGATGTGCGCCGGCACGAGGTAGGAGCCCTCGCCGGCCTCCAGCACGATCTCGAGAAGGTGGCGCGAATCGAGCCCGAGGATGGGCCGCCCGTCGGCGGTCAGGTTGCCGATCTTGGCGAGCGCGCGGACGATGCGCTCCGCCGCGTCGAAGCTGGGCGCGTAGAGGAGGTGATGGATCTTCCGCGTCCGATCTCCCTTCTTGTAGATCGTCGAGATCTCCACCGAGAGGACGAAGCGCGTCTCTCCGCGGCAGGCCCCGGGGAGCCGATCCGAGACCGCGCGGCCGAGATCGTCCCGCAGGCGGAAGAGCCCGGGCTCGGCGGGCACGAGGTGCTCGCGGAGCTCGGCCATCCACGCTGGATGGGTGAAGTCCCCCGTGCCCAGCACCGCGATGCCCTTGCGCTGAGCCCAGTAGCTCAGATGCGCGAGATCGCAATCGCTGCTCGTCGCGCGGGAGTACTTCGAGTGCACATGGAGGTCTGCATAAAAACGCATGGTGTTCCGCCGTGAGGTGCCGTTTACCTATCGAGCTCCCTCGCGCTGTCAATCGCGGATACCAGCAATCTCGATGAAATATGGCTGGAAATTGAGGTAGGCTGATCGCAATGCGCTGCGATGCGTGAGAGTCCTTGTCCTGTGGCAAAAGGCGCTCGCTCGATGCAATGCCGTTCGACGGGCTCGCCCGTGTGGCAAGAGATGCTCGCCCCGAACCTACACGCGCGGGCGCGAGCCCCGGTCCGGAGGGGACCGCCGGCCGCTGCGAGGCATCACGAGGTCACGGGGTCGCGGTCGAGGGCGCCGGGGTCTTGCGGGTCAGGTAGAAGAAATCGCGCAGGGAGCGCTTGCGGATGTACTCGTCTTCCGAGAACTCGAAGCCGCTCGCCAGCGCGACCGGCGCGAGGGCGCCGCCCTCACCCGGCTCGTAGAGGAGGAACTTCGGGTACGACCAGTTCACGTCGAGCTGCGCCACCGCCGAGGCGCCGGCGTGCTGCATGCCGAGCGCGATGGCGGGCGCCGTCGTGTGATTGCTGATCCCGACGTAGAGGACCTTGCCGTCGCGGTCGAGCCCCACCGCGGAGCGGCGGATCACCGTGTTGCCGTCCAGCGTGGCGCCCCAGTTGCGGACCTGCGGCGCGCGGAGCAGCGGGTGCAGCTCGCCCTCGTCGACCATGCAGCTCGGCGTCTGCCGCCACCACGGCATGTCGCTCTCTCCCGCCGAAAGCCTGGTCCATGGCGCGATCTGCAGCCGTCCGTCGCCGCGCCGCGCGAGCGTGCAGCCCTGGTCCCGGGGGCGCACAAGCGTCACGCCGTCGACCCGCATCCCCCACTGGCCGTGCTCGGTCATGAAGCCGCCGTTGAACGCCGCGAGCAGCCGCCCGTGGTCCGCCTCCGGGATCTTCGCGGGCCGCTCGTAGGGCTTGCCCTCCTCGGTCGTCGCCGCCGGCTCCCGGGAGCCGGCCATGAGGTGCACATCGACCCGCGCGAGATCCACCGCCACGATGAACAGCTCCGCCCAGGAGCGGTTCGGATCCGGGTGGAGCAGCGTCTTGTGGAGGCGCGGCGCGTCGCTCGGATGGGCGTGATCCGCGATGGGCACCCACCGCCCGTCGCCGGGAGCCGACCAGGCCGCGTGCGAGGGGCCGACGTCCGTCGGCCGGAACGCCGCCGCGCCGGCGCCCCCCGCGGCCGGGCTCGGCGTTGCAGCCGCCGACGGTGAGGCGGTCGCGGCAGGGCCCGGCGGCTCGGGCACCTCCCAGTACGTCTTCGGCGGCTCGTCCTTGCGCCAGAGCTGGTGGACGCGATCCTCCAGGGCGTAGGCGGTCTCCTCGAGGGCCGTCACGTTCTCGGCCCCGATCACCGAACGCAGCCCGTTCGCGACGAGCGGGCCCATCCATGGGATGCGGTGCACCGCGATCCATAACCCGGCCCCGGAGAGCACCGGGACGGCGACGGCACCGAGAGCCCAGCGCCGAAGCCGGGATCGGGGCGACCGAAGTGCGGGGCGCTCCGGAGCGGAGTGCCCGACCTGAGCCGGCGTTTTCGAGGCTTCGGCGGTTTCGGCCATGGCGTGCTGCTCTGCTTCGAAGGGGCGGGAAGACGCAGGAGGTCGCGGGCGACGCGGGGCGACCTGCGAGCGCGAGCGCACGAGAAGCGGGCCCTCCGCTCGGGCGACGGTCTAGCATGGCGCGCCGCGCGCGCGGAGGGCGCTCCGCGCACCGCGAGCGGAGCGGCTCGACTTCCTCACCACGCCGTACTAGAGTCGCCGCCTCGGACTGACCTGGCACGGGTCGCGGTGCTCGGTCGCTGTCATTGGTCCTCGCAGCCCCCGCTCAAGGGGGCGCGAGGCGGCAGCTCTCCGTGATCGAACCCTCTTCGCAAGGAGGGCGCGGTGCCGCGGCGTACTTTCCGCCCTTGCTCAGGAGGGGCTGTGCTCCAGCCCGATTCCAGCCCGATGTCCATGCAATTTGCCGATCTCAAGCTCATCGAACCGCTTCTCCGCGCCATCGAGGCCGAGGGGTACAGCGCCCCGACGCCCATCCAGCAGCAGGCCATCCCGCCCATCCTAGAGGGCAACGACCTCCTCGGTTGCGCGCAGACCGGCACGGGCAAGACCGCCGCGTTCGCGCTGCCGATCCTGCAGCGCCTCGCGCAGAGCGGCGGGCCGAGGCAGGGCGGGCTCCGCGTGCTCGTGCTCACCCCGACGCGCGAGCTCGCGGCGCAGGTCGCCGAGAGCTTCACCACGTACGGCAAGAACCTCGGCCTGCGGACCGCGGTCGTCTTCGGCGGGGTGGGGCAGCGCCCCCAGATGGAGGCGCTGCGCCGCGGCGTCGACGTGCTCGTGGCGACGCCGGGCCGGCTGCTCGATCTCTGCTCGCAGGGCATCGCCCCGTTCGGTCGGCTCGACACGCTCGTCCTCGACGAGGCCGATCGGATGCTGGACATGGGGTTCATCCACGACATCCGGCGCGTGCTCGCGATGCTGCCCGAGCGCCGGCAGACGCTCCTGTTCTCTGCGACGATGCCGCCGGACATCCTGAAGCTCGCGAACAGCATCCTGCGCAGCCCGGTGCGCGTCGAGGTCGCGCGGATCGCCACGACGGCCGAGAACATCGACCAGCGGGTGGTCTTCGTCGAGCGGTCCGACAAGCGCGCGATGCTGGAGCACGTGCTCAAGGATCCCGCGCTCCGCCGGGCGATCGTGTTCACCCGCACCAAGCACGGCGCCAACCGCGTGGTCCAGCAGCTCAGCCGTGCGCGCATCGAGGCGGTCGCCATCCACGGGAACAAGTCCCAGGGCGCGCGCGAGCGGGCGCTCGCGAGCTTCAAGCAGGGGACGACGAGCGTGCTCGTCGCGACCGACATCGCGGCGCGCGGCATCGACATCGACGACATCTCGCACGTGATCAACTACGATCTCCCGAACATCCCGGAGAGCTACGTGCACCGCATCGGCCGCACGGCGCGCGCCGGGGCGTCCGGGGTGGCGCTCTCGTTCTGCGACAGCGAGGAGCGCGCTTATCTCGCCGACATCGAGCGCCTCATCCAGAAGCGCCTCCCCCTCCTCGCCGACCCCGGGGTTCCCGCCTTCCAGATCGATCCCAGGCCCGCGCCGCAGGCGCCGGGGCAAGCTCGCCCGCAGGCGCAGGGCCGGCCGCAGGGACAGGGCCGTCCACACCCCCAGGGGCAAGCTCGCCCGCAGGGACAGGGCCGGCCGCAGGGACAGGGCCGTCCACACCCCCAGGGGCAAGCTCGCCCGCAGGCGCAGGGCCGGCCGCAGGGGCAAGCTCGCCCGCAGGGACAGGGCCGCCCGCACCCCCAGGGGCAAGCTCGCCCGCAGGCGCAGGCCTCCGCGCAGGCGCAGCCCCCGGCGCGGCCGCAGCCGCGGCACGACACCCCTCGCGTCGATAACTGATCCTCACCGCGCTGCCCGCCGCGCTCGATCCGTCACGCCGCGCATCGCCTGATGCGCGCGGCGTCGCGAGCCCCGCGCTCGTTGGCGCTCGCCGCGCGCCAACGAGGGTGAGGGCGCCGCGCCGAGGCGCGCAGGTCGTCTGCAAGGCGCTCAGGTCGCTTGCGACCCGACCATGCCAGAATGACGCACTTCGACATTATCTCGTCGATGTACGGAAACTCTGGCACGATCGCCCTCATGCGCGTTCCCGTCATCGTTGTAAGCCTGCTCACGATCGCTGCCTGCGATCGCGGTGCTCCTTCTTCGAGCTCGTCCACCACGGGCGCCCAGGCCTCCGCCGATCCGGCGCCGATCGCCTCCGCCGCGCCGGTCGCCTCCGCGAGCAGCGCGCCGGTCGAGGCGCCCGACGCCAGCGCCGCTCCCGCGGCGGCCGACACCGCCGATGCCGCCGCGCCCGCGGCGAGCGCGGCGGCGGCCGACGCCGGGCCGCCCGCGGCCGACGACAGCCGCCTCTCGGTGGAAGGGCGAGCCGTCCAGGGAGGGCTCCTGCGCGCCAAGCTGAACGGCAAGCTGCGCCGCATGGCGTTCCCCGGCCATCGCGTGACCGTCAGCGACGAAGGGGAGTTCCTGATCGCCTTCTCACGCAACGCGCCAGCGCAGGAGAAGCTGACCATCACGTTCGACGACGGGCAGGTGCTCGAGAAGATCTTCGACGTGGAGCCTCGCAAGTTCGAGGTCGACAAGGTCGACCACCTGCCGGAGAACATGGTCAAGCTCGACATGGCGACGCGCGTGAAGCTCACGCAGGCCGAGAAGAAGCTCGACGCGCTCCGGAGCAAGTACACGAAGAGGAACTGCTACAAGAACGGCTTCATCTGGCCGTCCAAGGGCCCCATCACCTCGCGGTACGGCCAGCCGCGCCTGCTCAACGGCACGGACGGCGGGATCCACTGGGGCGTGGACATCGCGGTGCCCGTCGGTACGCCGGTGCGCGCGCCTGCCTGCGGCAAGGTCGTGCTCGTCGAGAAGGACCTCCCGCTGAGCGGTCACACCGTGATCATCGATCACGGGCAGGGACTGACCTCCACGTTCATCCATCTGCACGGCTTCGCCGTGAAGGTGAACGACGAGGTCAAGCAGGGGCAGGTCATCGCGACCGTCGGGATGACCGGCCGCACGAACGGACCGCACCTCGACTGGCGCATGAATCTCTTCGAGACACGCGTCGATCCAGAGCTCCTGATCTCCGCCGCGAAGTGACGCACGGCGGGGCAATGTGCCACACGAAGAGCGTTCGTGGCTGAGCTCCCCCGGGCGGAAACGTGGCTCGGGTTCCGCCCTCGAAGCGCCCGGCGCCTCCAGGCGCACGCCCGCTGTTCTTCCTTTCCTGGCCGATGGATGATCGAATGGCCGCCGAGTTCGCCGGGAGGACAAGCTCTCTCCCGAGAGCCTCTGGGCGGCATATCCCTTGCAAATTTCCGGACCGACGAAGTCACTCAATCCGGATATCGATTTTGCAAGGAGTCGGTCATGAAGATGCTGTCGCCTCGAGCTCATGGGTTTGTGGACTATGCGGTTGCGGCCCTGTTCCTGCTGGCCCCGTCGCTGTTCGGCTTCGGCGGGCTCCCCGAAACGCTCTGCTACATCCTGGGCGCCGCGCATCTCGGGATGACGCTGCTCACCGCGTTCCCGCTGGGCGCCGCGAAGCTCATCCCGTTCCCTGTCCACGGAGCGATCGAGGCCACGGTCGCCGTGCTCCTCGTCGCGGCGCCGTGGCTGTTCGGCTTCGATGAGGAGCCCGCCGCGAGGAGCTTCTATCTCGTGTCGGGCGTGGCCGTCGGCCTGGTCTGGCTCGCGACGGACTACCGTTCTTCCTATGCCACGACGACGGCCAGCGCGCGTTACCGGCCGGAGCACCGGTCGTTCTCCTGAGGGTCGTGCGCGTGCGCCTCGCGATCAACCCGGCGGTCGAGGGGGTGGTGGATCGCGCGGATTTGCGGCAAGCTCATGCGTGGCGGGAGGACAGACGCCGTGAGCGACCCGAAGAAGCCGGATCCGATGAGCCTGCGGGTGGGTGACTTCCTCGTGAAGGTGGTGCCCGTCGGTGAGACGAGCGACGCCCTCGATACCGAGGCGAACCGCGAGCGGGCGCAGCGGGCCGAGGAGGACCAGCGGGCGGCCCAGCTCGGCGCGAGCGGCGAGGGGGCAGGGGAGGCCGCGCAGAAGGCGGCGGAGGCAGCCGTGGACGAGGCGATCGAGGAGGCGCGGGCGCGCTTGAAGAGCGCCGGCGAGGACGTGCCGATCTTGGTGTGCGATCCGGTGACCGGAGCGACGTTCACCCTGGAGTGACCGAGGGCGGTACCGTCCACCCGGTGTCCCTGCGCGCCACGGTTGCGCCCGGTTCCACGGTCCCGCGCGCACCTCGACCGCGACGGAACGGCCTTCCGGCGCATCTTCTCCGAGACTCCCATCCTGAGCGCGCCCGCCTCAGGGGGCCCTGTTTCGACCAGCACGGCAGCGATGGCTGCCGTTATCGTGGATGTTCCTCTGTTTGGTTCGGCCGTCCATCCGCTCCGTCCGAAGCCCTGTCCGCTCCCGTGGAGGAAAACACGGCGCTCCAAGTCTTCAACATTGCTCCGATCCGGTCAGGGAGTTACTCCACTTCCCGCAACGACTGACGCAGGGGAGAGCCATGATGAACATGCCGATGATGCCGATGATGCCGAACATGATGGGCATGATGCCGATGATGGGCGGCATGATGCCGAACATGATGGGCATGATGCCGATGATGGGCATGACGCCGATGATGAACGGCATGATGCCGAACATGATGGGCATGATGCCAAACATGATGGGCGGCATGATGCCAAACATGATGGGCGGCATGATGCCGAACATGATGGGCATGATGCCGATGATGGGCGGCACGATGCCGAACATGATGGGCATGATGATGCCCGCGATGATGATGCCGAACATGATGGGCATGATGATGCCCGGCATGAAGATGGCGGCCTGAACCGAGGAACGTCGGCGAGCGGCTCAGCCCCGACGGTCGGGAGCGGGCGCTCCGGACCTGCGCAGCGCGACGCCTCCGCTGCGAGGCGTCGCGCGCGGGCGCTCGCCCCGTCCAGTCACGCGCCGGCTGCTTCCTGCGGCTTCGGGTGCTGATCCCGCGATACAAACACCGCCGCTGCCAGGTCCCCCACCACGTTGATCACCGTCCGGCACATGTCGAGGAACCGATCCACCCCGAGGACCAGGCCGAGCCCCTCGGGCGGGATGCCGAGCAGCCCGAGGATCATCGCGATGACGGGCAGCGAGCCGGCCGGGATGCCCGCCGTGCCGATCCCCCCGAGCACCGAGATGAGCATCACGGTCGCCTGCTGCCCGAAGCTCAGCGAGACGCCGTAGACCTGGGCCAGGAAAAGCACGGTCACCCCCTCGAACAGCGCCGTCCCGTTCTGGTTCATCGCGGCGCCGGCGGTCAGCACGAAGCGCGCCACGGACGGCGGCAGCTTCAGCTCCTCCTCGGCCACCTTCAGCGCGGTCGGCAGCGTCGCGTTCGACGAGGCGGTCGAGAACGCCGTCACGATCGCCGTCCGGCTCCCGCGAAAGAACGTGACCGGCGACATCCCGCCAAGGAAGCGGACCGAGAGCGAATAGACAACGAACATGTGAAGGCCGAGGCCGAGCAGCACCGTGAGCACGTACGCCGCCAGCTGCTGCATGATGCCGATGCCCATGCGGGACGTGATCGTGAAGAGCAGCGCGCCCACGCCGATCGCCGCGAACCGGAGCACCCCCTCGATGAGCCGCATCGAGACGTCGAGCAGCCCCTGGATGCACTCGCGGAGCCGCGCCGCCGCGTCGGTCTGGGTGAGCGACAGGGCGATGCCGAAGAGCAGCGAGAACGTGATCACCGCGAGCACGTCGCCCCCTGCCGCCGCCTTGAAGATGTTGTCCGGCACCATCGCGATGATCATCCCCACCGGCGAGGTGTCGGCCGGCGCGGTCGCCGCCTTGATCCCCCCGCCGTGCGCGAGGCTCCGGACCGCCTCGGGCAGGCCGTCGCCCGGGCGGATCAGGTTCACCAGGACGAGGCCGATCAGCACCGCGATGCTCGAGACGACGGCCGTGTAGCCCAGCGTCCGCAGGCCGAGCCGACCGACGTGCTTCAGGTCGAGCTCGCAGACGCCCATCACGAGCGCCGAGAACAGGATCGGGAGCACGAGCATGAACAGCAGGCGCAGGAAGATCTGGCCCACCGGGTAGGTGATGTGATCGACGATCCAGGTGAGCGCCGGGTGCCCTGCCGCGACAGCGTTCGCCGTGAGACCGCCCGCTGCCCCGACCGCGACGCCGAGCAGCATCGTTCGATGCGATGACATGGCGCCACCTTACACAAGCCGCGGCGCCGCGATCCGCGGAGTTGACGCCACGCCCCCGGGCCCTCCACGGCCAACGGGGCGTCCTGCGGGCACGGATCGACCTCCGCACGCGCCGTTCGCGGGCCAAGGGCCGCCTGTCCAAGCCCACGCGGATCCATTAGGCTCCCGGCCGGCAATGCTGAAGCCGGGCGATTCGTTCGAGCGGTACACGATCGAGGCCGCCATCGGGCAGGGGGGGATGGGCTGCGTCTACCGGGCGCACGACGCGCGGCTCGGGCGGCGCGTCGCGGTCAAGGTGATCGCGGGCGGCGCCGTGGACGAGGACGCCGGCGCGCGCCTGCTCCGCGAGGCGCGCGCCGCCGCAGCGCTCGATCACCCGAACGCCGTCTCGATCTTCGACGTCGGCGAGCTCGAGGGGACGCCGTTCATCGTGATGGAGCTCGTCCCGGGCCGCACCCTGCGCAGCGCCATCAGCGGCGCCGACGCGCCGGCCTCGACGCGGGTCGCCTGGCTCTCCGACGTCGCCCGCGCGCTCGCGGCGGCGCACCGGCGGGGGCTCGTCCACCGGGACATCAAGCCGGAGAACGTGATGGTCCGGGACGACGGGGTGATCAAGGTGCTCGACTTCGGCATCGCGCGCCGCGCCGCCGGCGACGCCGATCCGAACGCGTCCACCGAGGCCCCTGCGCTGCCGACGCTGACCGCGCTCGGCGTCAAGCTCGGGACGCCGGTCTACATGGCCCCGGAGCAGATCCGCGGCGCCGAGCTCGACGGGCGCGCGGACCAGTTCGCGTGGGGCGTGCTCGCCTTCGAGCTCCTCACCGGCAGGCTGCCCTGGCGCGGCGCCGGCGACATGCTCGCCGTCGTCGCGTCGATCCTCACCGACGACGCCGACCGCGCCCTGCTCGACGCCGCCGCCGTTCCGCCGGCGGTGAGCGCGGTCGTGCTGCGCGCGCTGTCGAAGCGCCCCGACGATCGGTTCGCGTCCATGGACGAGCTCCTGCGCGCGCTGGAGGCGGCCGGGAGGGGCGAGGCGCCCGCCGCGCCTGCAGCCGCGACGTCCGCGCCGCCCGCGCAGGCGCCCGGCGTGAAGGGCAGCGAGGCGCCTCGCGGCGGCGAGACCGCGGCGCAGCGGTTCTCGACCGAGGAGGTCCGCGACGTCCTCGCGCAGGCGATCGAGCGCCAGGCATCCGCCGACGGAGGCGAGGCGCGCGCCCAGCGGGGCGACGCGCGCCTCGGCTTCGATGACCTGCTCGCCGCGGCGGAGGAGGTGGGCGTGGGCCCCGAGGCGCTGCGCGAGGCGAGCCGCGCGCTTCGCGCGCGCGAGCGCGATGGCGTGGAGCGGAGGTCGAGCGCGACGACCGCCGCCGAGCGCGCCGCGTGGCTCCGGCGCAAGCGCCGCGATTTCTACCGGCACCTCGGCGTCTACCTCATCGTCAACGCGGCGCTCCTCACGCTCGCCTTTCCGCTCGGCGTCGTGCTCTGGGCAGCGATCATCCCGCTGGGCTGGGCCATCGGGGTCGCCATCCACGGGCTTGTCGCGTTCACCGCGCACGAGGACGACTGGGCCGAGGAGGCCGAGCGCATGCAGTGGTGGCACGAGCACCATCGCCGCAGGCACGAGGTGGCCATGGCGAGGGCGATCGGCAAGGACTGGCGCCTTGCGGCGGCCCCGCGCCAGCGCATCGGCGCGGCGGAGGAGGGGGACCGTCGGGGCAAGCTGCGCGTCGAGACGGACACCGCGCGCTCCACGGCGGAGCGGGCGGAACGGGCGGAGCGGGCGGAAGAAGAGGCCTCGGTCGCGGTGAACGAGCCCCAGCGGCGGCGGCGCTGACGTGGGAGCCGCGCCGCCCACGGCCTGACAAGGCGCCGGGCCGGCATGCGCTAAGCTCGCGGTCCTTCGGAGGCTCCATGTCCCAGCTGAACTTCATCGCCCGCTCGCTCGCGCCGCTCCAGGCGCTCCCGTCCTTCCTGCGCACGCGCGCGCAGACCGTGCTGTTCCGGCGCCTCGTGCCGTTCACCGGGACCGCCGGGATCCAGTTCGACGAGGTGAGCTCGGATCGGGTGGCACTGCGGCTCGCCAACGGTCCCAGGGTGCGGAACCACATCGGCGGGGTGCACGCCGCCGCGGCGGGGCTCCTGGCCGAGACGGCGACCGGCTTCGTCGTCGCCGTCAACCTGCCGGACGACAAGCTGCCGCTCCTGCGCAGCATGAAGATCGACTACAAACGCCGCGCCCAAGGCGGCCTCCGCGCGGTCGCGACCCTCACGCCCGAGCAGCGCCAGTCCTTCCTGGACCAGCCGAAAGGGGACGTGGCGGTCGCCGTCACGGTGACGGACGAGAGCGGCGCGTCGCCGATGGAGTGCGAGTTCGTCTGGGCCTGGGTGACCAAGGGGGTGTGACGCCGCCGCGTTCGCGCGCGGCGCGGGCGCAGTCAGTTGCGGCGGAGGCGCTCGATCTCGGCCAGCGCCTCGGCGAGCTGGCGCTCCAGGTCCGACGCGCGCCTGGCCTCCGCCTCGGCGCGCCTGGCCTCCGCCTCGGCGCGAAGCTCCGCCTCCTCGGCGCGACTGGCCTCGTCCGCTGCGCGCAGCTCCGCATCGTCCTTGCGCGCGAGCACGTCGTCCAGCATCACGCCGAGCCGCGCGATCAGCTCATCCGCCTCTTCCAGCTTCGCCGTCCCGCTGAAGAAGCGCAGCTTCGAGCCCTCCACCGCGAGTTCCAGCCCGAGCACCTGCGACGCGAACCGGCCTGCCTGGGGCATGACGGGCTGGTAGCTCCGGGTCCTGCGCGCCGCGTCGGCCGGCGGGAGTCGGTACCCGCGGAGGCTCAGCCGGCGCCGGTCGAAGATGAAGTACTCGGAGATGCCGAGCCGGGCATAACGCTCGACGTTGGTCTCGAAATCCTTCGTCAGGTTGCCCGCATAGGCCACCTCCAGGACCAGATCGAGCCCCTTGCCCTCCGCGCCGACGACCCATTTCATCCTCTCGCCAGGCTCCACATCGAGGACGGCGAGCAGATCCGGCGCGAAGGCCGGCTCGTCCGGATAGAAGACCGCGAGGTTCGAGGACAGGTAGATCCTCCGCCCGCTCCGGCGGAAATACGCGTCGAGCGTCGCGATCACCTGCGCCGCCGCCACGCGGTGCGGATCGCCCTCGGGCGGCTCGAGCTCGAACTCGGACGGAAGCATGTCCACGACCCGTGCGCGCTCCTCGTCGGTCATGCGCTCCCACGTCGCCTCGGAGGGGGCGCGCGGATCGTCGGGATCGAACGCGTAGCCGTGCTCGAGCGCCTGTCGCATGGGCCCTCATCCTAGCATTTCCCCGGATCCTCGGCCTGCGAGCGCGCGGGCGCAGGCCCCCTGGGCAGCCCTCAGAGCGTCAGGATCTCGCAGCCGCCCCGCGTGACGAGCACGGTGTGCTCGAACTGCGCCGAGAGGCTGCCGTCCTCCGTGACCATGGTCCACCCGTCGTCGAGCGTGCGGATGCGGTGCGAGCCCAGGTTGACCATCGGCTCGATCGTGATGGCCATCCCGGCGCGGAGCCGCATGCCCGACCCGCGCACCCCCGTGTGCGCGACGTGCGGCGGCAGGTGCATCCTCCGTCCGATGCCGTGCCCGCCGACCTCGCGGACCACGCCGCACCCCTCCGCGCGCGCGATCTCCTCGATCGCCGCGCCGATGTCGCCGAGCCGCGCCCCGTCGCGCACGACCGCGATGCCCGCGTCCCGGCAGCGCCTGGCGACGTCCACCACGTGCAGCGCCTCGGGGCTCGGCTCCCCGATGAAGAACGTCGCGGAGGTGTCGCCGTGGTAGCCGTCGAGCTCCGTGGTCACGTCGACGTTCACGATGTCGCCCGGCAGGAGCACCTCGTCGCGCCGCGGGATGCCGTGGCACACGACGTGGTTCCGGCTCGTGCACACCGCCGCAGGGAAGCCCTTGTAGCCGAGCTGACTCGGGCGGCCGCCGCGCCGCGCCGTGTCCTCGCGCACCCACTGATCGATGTCCGCCGTCGTCACGAAGGGCTGGAGCCGCGCCCCGACGGCCGAGAGCGTCGCCGCCGCCGCGCGCCCTGCGCGCCGCATCGCCTCCCACGCGTGAGGCCTGAGGATGTCCACGTTCATACGAGGCGTATGCGCGGGCAGCGAGCGCCCATCCAATACCGTTTTGATCTCGGGCCCTCGCGCGCGGCTCCCCGCGCGCGGGGTTCGGGCTAGAATCGGCCGCGTGAGCCTCTCGCAGATCCGTTACTTCATCGCCGTCGCCGAGGAGGGCCACGTCGGCCGCGCCGCGCGCCGGCTCCACATCGCGCAGCCGCCCCTCAGCCGGCAGATCCGCGGCCTGGAGGACGAGCTCGGCGCGCAGCTGTTCGAGCGCACCGCGCGGGGCATGCGGCTCCTGCCGGCCGGCGCGGCGTTCCTCGACCACGCCCGCACCATCGTCGCCCAGGTCGACGCGGCCGTCGCCGATGTGCGCGGCTACGGCGCCGCGCCGCCCCCCGGCGATCTCGACGCCGGCCACCGCCAGCGCGCCGACCTGGGGTAGGGTGCCTCGCGTGGAACCAGGGGAACGGCATGGGCTACGACGCTGAGCTCGCGCTGGCCGTCGACGCGGCGCGCCGCGCGGGCGCGCTCCTCCGCGCGGAGTTCCACCGCCCGGGCGGCCCACGCGGCGCCGGGACGAGCGCCGACGTCGACGTGGAGGTCGAGCTCCTGCTGCGCGACGCGCTCACCCGGGCCACCCCGTACGCGTTCCTGGGGGAGGAGACCGGCGCCCTGGACGGCGTGGACCCGTCGCACCGCTGGGTCGTCGATCCGCACGACGGCACCGCGTCCTTCCTGCACGGCTACCGCGGCGCCTCGGTCTCCATCGGCCTCCTCCGCGAGGGCACCCCGGTGCTGGGCGTCGTCTTCGCGTACGCCTACCCCGACGACGACGGTGATCTCATCGCCTGGGCCGAGGGCGCCGGGCCGATCCGGCGCAACGGCGCCGCCGTCTCGACGTCGCTCGCCGGCGGCGCGCTCGATCGCTACGCCGTCGTGCTGCTCTCGCAGTCGGCGGACTACCTCCCGGCCCGCAACGCCCGCTGCGTCGCCCCCGCGCGGTTCCTCGCCCTCCCGAGCCTCGCCTACCGGCTCGCCCTGGCCGCGGCCGGCGAGGGCGTCGCCGCGGTCTCGCTCAGCCGGCCCCGCAGCTGGGACTACGCCGCCGGGCACGCGCTCGTGCGCGCCGCGGGCGGCGAGCTCGTCGACGACGACGGCGCGCCCATCGCGTACACGGCGCAGGGCGACGGCGAGGTCTGCCGCCTCTTCGGCGGCGCCCCCGCGGTCGTGCGCGAGCTCGCGCGCCGCCCGTGGAACGCCGTCATCCACGGCCGCATCCCGCCGCCGCAGGGCACGTACGGGCTCCTGCGCCCCTCGCGCAGCCTGCTCGTCGAGGGCGCTGGCACGCTCGCGCGCGCGCAGGGCTGCCTGCTCGGCCAGCTCGCGGGCGACGCGCTCGGCGCGCTCGTCGAGTTCCGCACCGCGGAGGCGATCGCGCCGCTCTACCCGGACGGCGTCCGCGACCTCGCCGACGGCGGGACGTGGGGCACGCTGGCCGGGCAGCCGACGGACGACTCCGAGATGGCGCTCATGCTCGCGCGCTCGATCGTCCGCAAGCGCGGCTTCGTCGCCGAGGCCGCGCTCGACGCCTACGTGCACTGGTACGGCTCCGGCCCGTTCGACATCGGCAACACCACGGCGGCCGCGCTCAGGGCCGCCGCGGGCGCGCCGCTGCCCGGCGCGCGCCGCGAGCGCGCCCGCGCCGCCGCGAGCCTGACGAGCGAGGCGAACGGCTCGGTGATGCGCGCGGCGCCGCTCGGCGTCCTCGGCGCGGGCCGCCCGCGGGAGGCCGCGGCCTGGGCGCGCGACGACAGCGCGCTCACGCACCCCCACCCGGTCTGCTGCGCCGCCTCCGCCGCGTTCGTCGCGGCCATCGCCGCGGCGGTGGGCGGCGCCGGCGTCGAGGGCGCCTGCGCCGCCGCCCTCGACGAGGCGCAGCGCAGCGGCGAGCGCGCGGTCGTCGCCGCGCTCACGGCCGCGCGCGGCGCCCCGCCCCGGAGCTTCTCGCACCAGGCCGGCTGGGTCCTCATCGCCCTGCAGAACGCCTTCTACCAGCTCCTCCACGCGCCCTCGCTCGAGCGGGGCCTCGTCGACACGGTGATGGCCGGCGGCGACACCGACACGAACGCCGCGATCGCCGGCGCGCTGCTCGGCGCGGCGCACGGCCGGGACGCCGTCCCGGACCGCTTCCGCCGCCTCGTGCTCAGCTGCCGCCCGCTCCCCGAGGCAGGGGCGAAGCACCGGCGTCCACCCGAGCTCTGGCCGGTCGACGCGATGCTCCTCGCCGAGGCGCTCCTCGCTGCCGGCCAGCGCGCGCAGCCCGACGAACGCGACTCGTCGGAGATCCTCTGAGCGCGAGGATAAAACATAATAAATTCAATAATTTGAATCCCGTTCGTGAGCCTCTTCAAGAGGATGAGGTTCTCCCCCGCGGCGCCGCGCGCCGGGCGCGCAGGCAGCGCTCCCGGAGCCTCGCTCGATCGGCAGGCAGGGACGCCGCTCAGCCGCCTGTCGGGCGCTCCAGGTGCCCGCCGAACTTGTGCCGCATCGCGGAGAGGACCTTCTCGGCGAAGGTGTGATCGTGGCGTGAGCGGAAGCGCGCGTAGAGCGCCGAGGACAGCACCTCTGCGGGGACGGCCTCCTCGATCGCCGCCATCACGGTCCAGCGGCCCTCGCCGGAGTCCTGCACGAAGCCGCTGTACCCGGCGAGCTCCGGGCTCTCGGCGAGGGCGATCGCGGTGAGGTCGAGCAGCCACGACCCCACCACGCTGCCTCGACGCCACACCTCGGCGATCTCGCCGAGGTCGAGCGCGTACCGGTGCTCCTCGGGCAGGCGCTCGCCCGCCGCGTTCTTGAGGATGTCGAACCCCTCCGCGTAGGCCTGCATCAGGCCGTACTCGATGCCGTTGTGGACCATCTTCACGAAGTGCCCGGCGCCGACCGGGCCGCAGTGCAGGTAGCCCTCCTCCGACGTGCTCTGCGCGCCGCCCTGGGCCTCCTGCCTGCCCGGCGTGCGCGGGATGTCCCCCGGCCCCGGCGCGAGCGTGCGCAGGATCGGCTGCACCAGGGCGAACGCCTCGGGGGCGCCGCCCACCATGAGGCAGTAGCCGCGCTCGATCCCCCACACGCCGCCGCTCGTGCCCACGTCGACGTAGCGGATGCCCTTCGGGGCGAGCGCCCTGGCGCGGCGGACGTCGTCCTTGAAGTAGGTGTTGCCCCCGTCGATGATCACGTCGCCGGCGCCGAGCAGCTCGCCGAGCTCCTCGACGACCCGCTCGGTCGGCGCGCCCGCGGGGAGCATGACCCAGACCACGCGCGGCGACGCGAGCTGCGCCACCGCGTCGCCCAGGGAGGAGGCCGTCGCCGCGCCCTCCTCACCGAGCCGCTTCACGCTGTCCTGGTTCAGATCGAACGCGACGACCTCGTGGCCGCCGCGCATGAGCCGGCGCGCCATGTTGGCGCCCATCCTGCCGAGTCCGATCATCGCGAGCTTCATCCGTCACGCTCCTGTCTGGGATCGCGGGCGTATCACAGCGGGCGGCGCGCGGTCGACGCCGCTCCGGTCCGGGCGCTCCTCCTGCTGCGGCGGCTACCGGCGCGCCGGCTATGCCTGCTGCCGGATCGCGCCCACCGCGTGCTCGAGCGCGCTCTTCAGCGTGCTGAACACCGGGATCCCGTCGAGGCTGCCGCCGGACTCCAGGATGCGCCCGACCATCGCCGTCGGGACGCCGGAGACGATGCACCGGCTGCCGAGCAGCCTCGTCGCCGCGAAGATCCGCAGCAGGTGATCGATGGTCGAGGCGTCCGTCGCCTGCGCGCCGGTGAGGTCCACGATCATGAAGCGGGCGCCGTGCCGGACGACCGCGTCGAGCACCTCTTCCATCATGCGGGCCGCCCTCGCGCTGTCGATCGTGCCGATCACGGGCAGCGTGAGCACGCCGTCCCACACCTGGATGATCGGCGTCGACATCTCGAGCATCGCCTCGTGCGCCGCGCGGACCCGGTCGAGCTGCAGGCGCAGCTCGATCTGGACCCGCTCGAGCTCGTCGTTCTGCTCGCGCAGCTGCGCGCTCGCGGCGGCGAGGTCGAGCGAGTTCTTGAGCGTCGTGTACGTGGCCCCGACGTACAGCGCGTACGTGGTCGCGCTCGCCAGCGCCTTCCGGTCGATCTGGCGCTGGTCTTCCAGGGCGAAGAGCATCGTGCCGATGGTCTTCTTGTAGACCTGGATCGGCACATGGAAGACCACGTCGGGGTCGTCCGCGAGGAGCCACGCGCGCGCGCGATCCGACTCGCGCGCCTCGTCCCACGGCCCCCTGAACCAGGCGGGGCGCTGCGCCTCCAGCGCCGCGACCATCCAGGCGTCCACGACGACGCCGCCGCCCTCGGGCGCCCCGTACAGGAAGGTGCCGCGCTCGTACCTGGCCGCGATCCTGGCGCCGCCGCCGTCGTTGGCGAGCACGACGCAGAGCCGCTGGGACGGGACGATCCAGCGCGCGCTCGCGCAGACCTCTTCCCACAGCGACCGCAGGTCCGGCTGGTTGGCGAGCTTGAGGAGGATCTCGTTCAGGACGCCGAGGACGATCCATCCGCCGCCGCCGGTTTCGAGGGGCTGGCCAGGCTCTGGCGTCAGCATCAGCGATCGGCGTCGAGCGGGCGGCCCGCGGCGTAGGTCCGTGGTTCGATGGCGCGCGCGGAGGCCGCTGTCATGACGCTCTCCCCGGGTCGCTCCCGCGCCGTCGTCGACGCGAGCAACGGGCTCGGGACCAGATCGAATCTCGGCACGGTGAACACTCCTCGCGCTCAGCGCGCAGCCGCATCCTACCGCGCAATCCGCCCGCGGTGGAGGGCCTCTTGCCCGAGGCGGCGAGCTGGGCTCGCACCCCGCGCGCGGTCGCTGCATGCTACCGCTAGGGCATGAAGATCAAGGCACGTGACGGCAAGGTCTACGAGGTCGCGCCCGCTCCGCCCGGCGGCAGCCACGAGGTGCGGCTCGACGGCAAGGTGGTCGGTTCGTTCGTGCTCCTTCCCGACGAGACGCAGGTCACCGTGAAGAGCAAGCCCGCCACGGACGCGCTCCTCGTCGACATCGCCGATCGGTTCGTCGCCGAAGGCGGCGCCCCCATGGGGATCAGCTGATCCTTCGCCCTCCCGGCCCGCCGGGCTCCGCGGCCGAACCGCCGGGCCTGCTCGCCACGCCCCGGCCCCGCGCGAGCGCACAGACCCGCCGCAGGACCCCAGGACGTTGAATGCCGCCGCGCCAGCGTGATATGCACGGGCCGGTTTCTCGGGTCCAGACGCGCTGTCGAACAGGAGTCCACATGGCCGACCAACATGGTGAGCGCTGTCCCAAGGCGCCGCGAGGCGATCACAAGTACGAGGACGTCATCCTCGCGGCGGACAACGGCAAGCTCTACTACCTGCGCCGGGAGGACTACATCCGGCCCGAGAACGAGCTGACCGCGGAGAACTGCGGGCACTGTTACGACCGGGCGATGGAGCTCCTCAAGCAGGGCGTCGCGCTGGGCTGGATCCGGCCCCGGCCGGGCAACCAGGCCTGCTACCTGGTCAACCTGGCGAGCCTGCGCCGCGTGACGCCGTTCGAGCCAGCGACGTGGAAACAGGAGGGGCCGGACCCCATGCAGGACCTCCTGGCGGCCTCCGAGTGGGCCGACCAGGCGGCCACCCACGCCACGGCGGCCGCCCTGGCGCGCGAGCTTGGCGAGCCGGGCGAAGCCCTGATCGCGGCCAAGCAGACGCTCCATGCCGCGGAGCAGAGCGTCAAGGACGCGCAGGCGGCCATCGAGCACCTCGTCTCGGGCGACAAGGGCAAGTGAGCGCGGCAGCGGGCCCCTCGTCGGAGCGGGCCGCGGCCCGCGCCGCCAAGGGGTTCCGGGAGGGCACGCACCGGCTCGTCCCGCCCGCCGAGACCATCGCGCGCGTCGCGCCGCACCTGTCCGCGTTCGGCATCACCCGGGTGGCCGACGTCACCGGCCTCGATGTCATCGGCCTGCCCGTCGTCATGGTCTGCCGGCCCAACGCAGCCTCGCTCGCGGTCTCCCAGGGCAAGGGGCTCACGCTCGACGCGGCGCGGGCCTCGGGCCTCATGGAGTCGATCGAGTCCTACCACGCCGAGCACGTCGACCTGCCGCTCCGGCTCGCGAGCCACCGGGATCTCGCGCGCGCCGCTGCCGTCGTCGACGTCTCCGCGCTGCCGCGCCTCTCGGTCGGCGCCGCCCGCGAGCACCACCGGGTGCTCTGGATCGAGGGGCGCGATCTCCTCCGCGACGAGGCCGTGTGGGTCCCTTATGAAATGGTGCACACGAACTACACCCTGCCGCTGCCGGCGGGCAGCGGCTCGTTCGTGATGAGCTCGAACGGCCTCGCCTCGGGCAATCACCTGCTCGAGGCCGTGAGCCACGGCATCTGCGAGGTCGTCGAGCGCGACGCGACCACGCTCTTCCGCGCCGGCGGCGAGGCCGAGATCCCTGGCTCCCGGCTCGATCTCGCCACGGTCGACGACCCCGGGTGCCGCCACGTCCTCGACCTCTATGAGGCCGCCGGCGTCGCCGTGGGCGTCTGGGAGACCACGAGCGACGTCGGCCTCCCCGCGTTCCTCTGCCTGATCGTCGATCGCGCGCCCGATCCGTTCCGCCGCCTCTATGCGACCGAGGGGATGGGCTGTCACCCGAGCCGGAGCGTCGCGCTGCTCCGGGCGCTCACCGAGGCCGCGCAGAGCCGGCTCACGTTCATCGCCGGCTCCCGCGACGACGGCGACCGCAATCGCTTCGAACGGGCACGCCACGCAGACGCCATCCAGCGCGCCCGCGAGCAGATCGCCGACGTCCGCGGCCCGCTCCGCGGCTTCCACGACGTCCCGTCGATCGAGGGCGAGACCTTCGACGACGACATCGCCGCGGAGCTCGCGTGCCTCCGGCGCGCGGGCGTCGAGCGCGTCGTCGTCGTCGATGTGAGCAAGCCCGGGCTCGGCATCTCCGTCGTCCGGGTGATCATCCCGGGCCTGGAGTCGATCGACGACGTCCCCGGCTTCGTCCCGGGGCCCCGGGCCCGGGCGCGCGCGGCCGCACGCGCGGCGGCCGCGGCGAGGAGCGGGGCCACCGCGTGAGCGTCATCGTCTTCACGGGCCCCACGCTCTCGGCCGCGGACGGCGCAGCGCTGCTCGACGGCGCCGTGTTCCTGCCGCCGGTCGCGCAGGGCGACGTGTACCGGGCCACGCTCGAGAAGCCGTGGGCCATCGGGATCGTCGATGGCTACTTCGAGCGCCTGCCCTCGGTCTGGCACAAGGAGATCCTCTGGGCCATGGCGCACGGCGTCCACGTCTTCGGCAGCGCCAGCATGGGCGCGCTGCGGGCCGCCGAGCTCCACCCGTTCGGCATGACCGGCGTCGGCGCCGTGTTCGAGGCGTTCCAGAGCGGCGCGCTGACCGACGACGACGAGGTCGCGATCGCCCACGCCGCCGCCGAGGACGGCTTCCGGCCGCTCTCCGACGCGATGGTGAACATCCGCGCCACGCTCGCCGCCGCGGTCGGGGCGTCGATCCTCCGGGAGGAGACCGCCGCGGGGCTCATCTCGCTGGCCAAGCGTACGTTCTACGCGCAGCGGAGCTTCGCGCGGCTGCTCGCGGAGGGCGCCGCGGTCGGCGCGAGCCCCGAGGAGCTCGACGCCCTCCGGCGCTTCTTGCCGGACGGGCGCGTGGATCAGAAGCGGCGCGACGCCGTCGCGATGCTGGAGGCCATCGCGGCGCTGCGCGCGCGCGACCCCGGCCCGCTGAGGGTGACGTTCCACTTCGCCTATACCGACGTCTGGGACCAGGCGTGCCGGCGCGCCGGCCGTGGCAGCGTGGCCGCCACGCAGGGCGCCCGCGCCGGGGACGCGCCGGGCCCGCGCCCGGGCGCCGAGCCGGCCGCAGCGCGATCGCGGCGCGCGCAGGGCGGGCTGCAGCCGGAGCTGCTCCTCGACGAGCTCCGGCTGGAAGGGCCGCTCTCCTATACGAACGCCGTCCAGGGGGCCCTCGCGCGGGCGCTCGCCCTGAGCGAGGCGCGGCGCCACGGGGTCGAGGTCCCCGTCGAGCTCTTCGAGGAGATCCTCGCGCAGGTCCGGCGGGAGCGGGGGCTGCTCACGCCGGAGAGCACGCTCGCCTGGCTCACGGAGCAGGCGCTCGACGTCGAGGGCCTCACGCTGCTCGTCCAGCGGGAGGCGCGCCTCCGGTGGGCGCAGGCCGTGTTCGGGATCGAGGTGGAGCGGCTCCTGGTCGACCACCTGCGCATGACGGGCCGCTACGGCGAGCTCGCCGCGCGGGCCCTTCACAAGCAGGAGGTCCTCTCCGCGGCGGGCGTCGAGGCGCCCGCGCTCGAGGACCTCGGCCTGACGCGGCAAGCGCTGCTGGAGTGGTATTTCACCGATATCGCCCGCCGCCCGCTCCCGGCCTACCTCGACGGTTACGCGGCCGCGCTGGGGCTCGACGATCAGGACGAGCTGCTCCTCGTCCTCGCCCGCGAGTACGAGCACCGGCGGCGCGGCGAAAGGCCGACGGCCGACGGCTGACCGCTCACGCGCGCGGGCGCCCGAGCGACCGCGCGGCGTACGCGCGGAGCGGCGTCAGCGCGATGGGCAGCGCCGACAGGACCGGGCCCATGTCGATGACCTTGCCCTCCACGCAGTGGAGCATCAGCGCGTCGAACGACTGCGCCAGCGAGTCCACGCCGCGCTTCGGGTCCCGCGCCGCGGCGCGGCGCTCCCGCAGGTCGGCCTCGCCGACGCGCTCGACGGAGAAGGCGCGGCCGGTCAGCTCCTCGAACACCGCGATCACCTGGTTGTGGCTGAGCGCCTCCGGGCCACCCAGCTCGAGGGAGCGGCCCAGCGCCCGCGGGTTGTCGATGCAGGCGATCGCCGCGTCGGCCACGTCGCCGAGCGCGATCCAGCTGATCGGGCCGTCTCCGCTGCCGTAGATGCGCGCCTTGGCCGCCTCCACGTCGAACCCGAGCGCCGGGCTCAGCCAGATCTCCATGAAGTAGGTGGGCTGCAGGATCGTGAAGGGCAGGCCGCTCGCCCGGAGCTCCCGTTCCACCGCGCGCTTCGCGTCCTGCAGGGGGAACTCGTCGGCGATCTCCGGGAACGAGATGTAGATGAAGTGCTCGACGGACGCCGCCTTCGCCGCGGCGACCAGCGCGAGCGAGCCGTCCCGGTCCACGCTCTCGATCGAGTCGCCTTCTTGCCGCGACAGCGTCGAGCTGGCCGTCTCGATCACGACCCTGACCCCCTGGCACGCCCGATCGAGCGACGTGCGGTCCTTCAGATCGCCGCGCACGAGCTCGACCCCCATCTCCCGAAGCCGGGCCACCTTCGCCGGGTCCGATCCCTCCCGGTAGAGACCTCGCACCGGGCGCCCGGCCTCGCGGAGACGCCTGCAGACTTCTGCACCCAGAACCCCTGTTGCCCCGACGATCAGGATCATCGCTCCTCCTCTCGCTCGCAGGCCCGCAGCATAGGCCGAACGGAGGGGCAGCGGGCGCGCTCGCTGCGTCAGAGGTAACCGTGCTCCCGGGCGGAGGCGACGAGCGCCTCGAGGACAGCCCGGCTCAGCTCGGGCGGCCCGCCGCCGCGGGCCACGGCGACGACCCGATCGAGCCGCTCATCGAGCGCGCCCGGGAAGCGGTGCTGCTTCACGTCGTGGAGCGCCTCGGCCTGCTCCACGGCCGCGGCGAGGCGATCGCGCTCGAGGTGCACCGCGAGGAGCACGAGGCGCGCTGTCCACTCGAACGGGAACGGCGTCGCCAGCTCCGTCCAGGAGTGCAGGGCGGCCCCGGCGCGGCGCACGATCTCCTCCTCCGGCTCGCCCTCGGACCACGCGCACCAGGCCAGGTGGGCCTCGGCGGCCCCCATGTAGTCGCGCATGTGCCCCAGAGCGGCGACCTCCAGGCTCCGCAGCGCCATGGACCGCACCTCCGCGCGCTGGCGGCGCAGCCGGCGGATCATCGTCCTGTAGGTGAGCGCGCGCGACTGCACGATCACGTTGCCCATCCGCTCTGCGGCGCTCAGCGAGCTCACGAGGTACGCCTCGGCGGTGTCGAGCGCGCCGTGCCAAAGGTTGACGAAGCCGCCCGAGAAGTGCGCGGACGCGATGAGCTGCGGATCGCCCGTGGCCTCGCTGGCCGCGATGTACGAGCGGACGTGCCGCACCGCGAGCTCCGAGGCCTGGTACCGCTCGCTGCGGATCTGCATCAGCATGAGGCCGTAGAAGAACTGCGCCTGCCGGACGGGCCCCGCGTACCGCTCGACCATCGGCTGGATCGCCTCCACCTGCGCCCTCAGCGCGTCGAGCTGGCCCATGAAGTAGTAGACCTCGAGCCGGTCGATCTTCGCCTGCATCCACTCGTGCCACCACGCCTCGGAGCGGCTCGCGGTGGGCTCGTCGGGGCCGAGGCTCGCGTCGGCCTCGGCGTAGGCGGCGAGCGCCTGCCCGTGCTGGAGGTGCGTCGCCCAGGTCTTGCCGCGCTTGCGGTGCAGCCGGGCTCGGTCCACCCGCGCGGCCTGGTCGAGCCGCGAGAGCGCCTCGACGTAGGCCCGCCGCGCGTCGTCCTGCTTGCCCGTGATGGCGAGCACGTCGCCGATCCGCTCCTCGAGGGTCGCGCGCCGCGCGTCGTCGTCCACGGCCGGCGCTCCCGGCGCCTCCGCGCGCCGGCTTACCTCGGCGATCGCCGCGCGGTAGAGCGCGATCGCGTCGCTGTTCGCGTAGACGGAGCGCGCGCGATCGCCGGCCTCTGTCAGGTGGGCGATGGCCTTGTCGTGCACCCCGGCCCTCGAGAAGTGGTGCGCGAGCACCGGGGCACGGTCGGCGGCGCCCTCGGAGAGGGTCGCCTCGATCCGCTCGGCGGCGCGCCGGTGCAGCTCGCGCAGGCGCCCCTCCGGGATCTGCTTGTAGGCAATCTCCCGGATCTTGTCGTGAACGAAGCGGAGCCGCCCCTCGCCGGCCTCCTCGAAGATCTGGCGCACGCGGAGCTCCCGGAGCGCCTCCATCCACGCCTCCTCGCCGATGCCGGCCGTGCCGAGGAGCAGCGCGCCGTCGAGCTCGCGGCCGAGCACCGCGGCGAGCTGCACGAGCTCCGCGCTGGCGGGGTGCAAGGCGAGCAGGCGCCGCCGGATCAGGCTCTCCAGCGAGCGCGGCATCGGCATCGCCATCGCCTGCTCGAGCGCCTCCGTCTGCCACGCGCCCGTCGCGTCGCGGGCGAGGAGCCCCGCGTCGATCGCCATGTGCAGGTACTCGGCGATGAAGAACGGATTGCCGTCCGAGTGCCGGAACAAGAGCTCGTCGAAGTGCCTGGGCGACTCGGGCAGCGCGAGCATCTCGCGGGCCATGGCGCCGGCGCTCGCCTGGGAGAGCCGGCCGAGCTCCACGCTGACGACCTCCGGGGCGCGCGCGATCGCGTCGAGCTCGGGGCGCGGCTCGTCCATCCTGTAGGCGCCGAGGACGAGCACGCCCGCGGCCTTCAGGGAGCCGGCGGACAGCTCGGCCAGGAGGTCGAGCGACAGCTCGTCGGCCCACTGCAGATCGTCGAGCAGGAGGAGGAGCGGCGCGGCCTCGGCCATGGCGAAAAGGACCTCGCGCATGCACCGGAAGAGCCGCGCGCGCGCGGCCTGCGCGGGCAGGGGCGGCAGCGGCGGGCGCTGCTTGGCGTAGGGGAGGTCGGCGAGGGACGCCTCGTAGGGCTCGAGCGCCGTGCCGCGCTCGCCGAAGATGCGCTCGGTCTCCGCCGTCCCGAGGGCGCGGCAGCGATCGGCGGCCTCGATCAGGCACGACCGGAACAGGTGCAGCGGCGCGGCCTTGACGGCGCCGTCGTCGGCGCCGATCGCCACGCAGCGCCCGGTCATCACGGCGGCGCCGCGCGCCTTGGCGTCGCGCGCGACCTCCATGATGAGGCGCGTCTTGCCGGCGCCGCTCTCGCCGCCCACGAGCACCTTGCCTCCGCGCCGGCGGTCGACGAGCGCGTCGACCTCCCGCCCCAGGCGGCGCAGCGTCGCGTCGCGCCCGGTCAGCTGGGGCCGGTACAGGTACGGCGATGGCCGGGGCAGCGGCGCTGGATCGTGCGGGTCGGCGCCGAGCGCCTCGAGCGCGCGCGCCACGTCTTCCGCGTAGCCGAGGCGGTCGCGTGGCTCCTTCGCGAGCAGCCGGAGGACGAGCGCGTCGAGCTCCGGCGGGACGTGGGGCGCGAGGCTGGAGGGAGGCTGCGGCGCGGCCTTGAGGTGGTACCGGCCGAGCTCCGAGTCGGGGATCCCAGGGAACGGCGTGGTGCCGGTGAGGCACTGGTAGAGGATGCAGCCGAGCGCGTAGAGATCGGAGCGCGCGTCGGTCAGCTTGCCCAAGATCTGCTCGGGCGCCATGTACGCGAGCGTCCCCATGACCTCCCGGTCGACCGCGAGCTCCTCGCGGCCCTCTGCGCCGCCGAAGCTCCCGGCGATGCCGAGATCCACGAGGACGGGCAGGTCGCCGTCGCGCAGGAAGACGTTGGCCGGCTTGAGATCGCGGTGCACGAGCCCCTGACCGTGGAGGTACGCGAGGGGCGCGCAGAGCCGGCGGAGCAGCGTGAGCATGGGGCGGATCGCGTCGCGCGGCGCCAGCGAGCGCGGGGCGGCGCTCGCGGGTTGCGAAGCGGGCGCGCTCACCGGCGCCGTCTCGGCGGATCGCACCTCGTGCCAGATCTCCTGGATGCAGGTCTGGAGGGTACGGCCTTCGAGGAGCTCCATGGCGTACCAGGGCAGTCCCTCCGAGACGCCCTGGTCCACGATCCGCACGATGCCGGGGTGGCTGAGGCGGCCCAGCGCGTAGATCTCGCGCCGGATGCTCGCGATGGTGAGCTCGCTCGCGCTGAAGATGGTCTTGATCGCCGCCGTCTGGCCCGTCTCTGCGTGCTTGCCGCGGTAGACGACGCCCATCCCTCCTTGCCCGAGCTTCCCGAGCAGCCGGTAAGGGCCAAACTGCGTGCTCGGCGCGGCCCTGGAGCTCGGCGGGGCGTGGCCTGCGAAGCGGGTCGCTTCGTCCGCCGAAGCGGGCGAGCGCGTCTCGGCGGCGACCGCGATGCGCACGCGGCGGACGGTGCTCTGATCGCTCGCGGCGCCGGTGGTACCCTGACGGTGCTCCTCCCCGGGCGCACCGGCGTGGCCTGTCGCGGGCGCGGTGTCCTGCAGCCTGGGCGGCGGCGGCGTACGGCTCGCCGTCTCCTCGTCCCCGCCGAGCGACGGTGGCTGCTGCTTTGGGTCGACCATGGGATCAGGTCCGATGAGACACGTCGGACATGTCGTGGATCCGCCTCGGGTGCCGTCTGGCGCGATGGTACACGAGGGCCGTCCAGTGTCGCTAGAGCGACAAACGGGTTGAAGCCACGAGAAAAAGCAGGAATTTCACAGGGAGGCGGGGAGGCGGGGAGTGAGAGACGGCAAGAGGGAGAAGTTCATTTTCTTTTCTTGTAGAGTAGCCCCCCGGACCGACGGGTCCGGGGGGCCCTCGCCAGATCCGGACAAGGAGATTTCCACCATCCGGCTCTTCCGCCGAGAGGGCTCAGGGGGACGCCCAGAGCTGGACGCGGATCCTCGGCCTGGGCAGCGGGAAATCCCGCAGCAGGGCCTTGAATCGCTCCCAGTTCAGGTACGCACGCTGGCTCCGCCGGCATAGCCACTTGTGCCATGCCCGTTCGGCCTCACGGATCAAGAGCGCGAGGCTCCGGATGTTTCCGTTTACGCCGAAGTAGTTGCAGTGCCCGACGATGCGTCGTGTGAGCGCGGCGTGCTGCTCCTTGACCGGCAAGTGCCGATGGCGTCGGCAAAAGTCGACGACGGCCGTGATGGCCCGTCGGAGGCGCGCCTTGCGTGTCTTCATGCTCGGCATCCATCGACCCGATCGGCTTCGCCGCCAGTAGTGCGTGAAGCCGAGGAAATCGAAGGTCGCCGGCCCCTCGCTCCCAGGTCCCCCGTTGTCCGGGCGGCCGAAGGGCAACAGGCGGGTCTTGTCCGGATGCAGCTTCAGTCCGTACCGCTCGAAACGCCGCGGCAGCACCTCCATCACCCGCTTGGCGTCGTCCTCCCTGTCGAAGCCGATGACGAAATCGTCGGCGTAACGGATCAGGGTGGCCTTGCCCGCGAGCCGCGGTTGGACCTCGCGCTCGATCCACAGGTCGAGCACGTGGTGAAGGTAGACGTTGCCCAGCATCGGCGACAGGACCGAGCCCTGCACCGTCCCGTCCTCCGGCGCCGAAAACTCCGCGCCGTCGAGGACCCCCACATGCAGACACTTGCCGATCAGCCGCAGCAGCGACTTGTCGGCTACCCGGGCCTGGAGCATCTCCATCAGCTTCGTGCGGTCGATGCTGTCGAAGAAGGACTCGATGTCGGCCTCCAGGATCCATTCCACCCCGCCGAGCAGCATCCGGTTCAGAGCTCGCAGCGCGTCGTGCGCGCTGCGACCGGGCCGAAACCCGTACGAGACGTCTCGAAAGACCGGCTCGTAGACGACCTCCAGCACCTCCCGCACCGCGGCCTGGACGATCTTGTCCTCGGTGCACGAGATGCCGATCGGTCGTGTCTTGCCCCGTTCCTTCGGGATGTGCACCCGCCGGATGGGCTGGTGCCGGTAGCGCATCGACTTCATCCGCGCGTGCAGATCGCCGACGTTGCGCTCCAGGTCCTGCCCGTACTGCTCCTTCGTGATGCCATCCACGCCCACCGCAGCGTCCTTACGAAGGCTGCGGTACGCACGCTGCAGCGCTTCTTCGTCGATGAGGTGCGCCAGCGCGAGGAGGACCCCTTCCGGGTCTCGCTCCGCTCTCTCCCTTACCTTCAACAGTCCCGGTGACATGGTGTTCGCCGTCGTGGCAGCGCTCATGGTTCCCTCCTGAAGTTCCTCTCGACACGGGTCCCCTTTGCTTGACGGGCTCCGGTGCCCTCCGTTCGCCCGCGTCCTCGCTCGTATGGGACCCTCCGACTCCCTCGTCTCCTTCGGCTTCGGCTCCGGTTCCCCTTGCTGTGGGCCTACCGCGAGGCGGATGCGCATTTTCCTTGCGGAGCCCGCTGGGGCTCGGCTGCGAGACACGGGCATCCGCGGCGTGTCTCGCCCCGGGGACGGATCACCGGCTCCCCGTCGTACCGGCGTTTCTCGTGGAGAGACGAGGGCCTCCCAGGTGCCTGGGCCGTCCTCTTGCTGCGCGCCGCAGCCAGATACCCCGCCGGGTGCGTCCCCCTCCCGCCCTTGCGAGGTAGGACGCTGTTGCCTTCAGGCGGAAGAACACCCTGGGCACCCGGACGTTGGAGGATTTCGTGGCTGACACGCTGCGGCTCGCTCGCTCGCCTGCCTACGCATCGCCGAGCCCCTCACGGGACCCGTCGCAAGGCTGGCTTCCGGCTGGTCGGGCGTGACCTTGGCCGGGCGGGATTCGCACCCGCTGGACAGCAAACCCGATTTCAGAAGCTACCGCTCACTCCTTTCCTTCGGGACCAGCCTTGCCTGGTCGCACCCTCCCCGTCTCCCTGTGAAAATTCTCCGGGTTTCAACGTGATCGTTGTTCTAGGGGTCATTTTCTTTCGAGCAGGTAGCGCCCCCACCTCGCCTCACAGCGAGAGACTGCCCTGGGATCGACGCCTTGACGCGCAAGGACGGATGCTGTTCGGAGGCTCGCAGTCCAACGTCTCCACACGGCATGGCCGGCGAGCCCGCGGAGCCGATTCCGAGCGCCGATGACGTCTGGGAGCTCTGCTGCGGCCCGGTTCTGCTCGCGCAGGTCCCCCTCAAGAACAACGCGCTGAAGCTGGCCAGGGCGCGGTGACGTGCGCGGGCCCACGCCGGATCATGCGGAGAGGGCAGCTACGATCCCCCGGTACCGCCGGCGTGACGCTGGCCCTTGCGAGCAAACGTGCGGCCGCATGCGGGACATTTCCAGGCCGGCAGGGTCTGACTCCTGCGCGAGCCGGCAATTATCATTTTGCCGAACGGCGCGTCACCCCGCCGGGGACTTCAGCGCTCGTTCGAGGTGCCGCTCGATATGCGGAGAGACTTCGCCCGCGCGCTCGGAAACCAGATCATGCGTGCCGCCCGGGACGACGATCAACTCGGCTCGTGGCAGCAGCTCCGCGAGCCGACGACCCACAGCCACCGGGCTGATCGGATCAGCATCCCCCCAAAGCAGCAACACCGACGTGGAGATTTCATGCAGCCGCGGGGAGAGATCGTCCCGCGCGTCCAAGAACCAGCGTGGCGCACCGGGGTTCCGCTGCTCGAACTGTGGACGCCAATCGACCGCGCCCAACGCACGGACATCAATGCCCCCGGACGTCACGGAAAGAACCATCGCTCGAACACGCTCCGGCCGCGCCATTGCCGCACGCAATGCGATCAGCCCGCCCATCGACTGCGCAAAAAGCACCACCGGGCCGGTGATCTCGTTCACGACGCGCTCGACGAGGTCGGACATCCCACGCACCGCCGGATCTGCAGCTGCCCCACCAAGCCCCGGCCAGCTGAAAAATCTCCGCCGACCTCGGTGCGAGAGGCCGTCACTGACCGGCTTCCACATCGTCGTGTCACCGCCTGCGCCGGGCAGGAAGAGCAATGCTTCTGAGTCTTCGCGGAGGAAGTTGGGCACGCGCTGCTCTAGAGTGACAAACATATTGAAAACCATTTAATTCCGGCAGCTTACGCTGCCTGCTGCAGCAGGCGTTGGGCTGCCTCGAGATTCTGGATCGCTGCTGCGCGCCGGAGGTCGAACAGATTTCTCCTGGCGCCGATGTAGCGTGCAGTGTGGCCCTTCCGTGCCGCGATGTGGGCGAGCGCATGCTCTACAGCCACCCGCTGGCGGAGCACGGCGCGACCTGCCCCCGTCTGCTGCAGCTTCCGGAATTTGCGCTGCAGAGCCTCGTCCTCCGCAATGGACACGGTCCGCCCCCGTCCCGAGGCGGCTTGGGTGCACCTGGCTCGGAGGGGGCACGCGCCGCAATCCTCAGGATCAAACTCGACCGTGTCGCCGGGCTCGAATACCTCGACCTGTCCTGCCGGACAGGTGATCGTCTTGGCGCGCAGGTCGATCTTGAAGTCGCGCTTGCTGAACAGGTTGGGGCTGCGAGCACGCTGTCCCCAAGGCTTCGAGAACACCTGGCCACCGTCGCGGATCACGTCGTCAACGACGGGACTGTTCACATAGGCGCGATCGATGTGGAGCTCGCCGAGGCGCAGCCGTTGACGTTGGATGTCCTTGGCGATCGGTGCGGCCCCCTCTTCTTCGGGGCGATTCGCTGGCGTGACCGCACAGGCGACGATGACGGGAAGGTCCAGGTCGCGTGCGATGTGTTCCTTGTAGCCATCAAACCTCTTCGAGCGGCTCTTTCTTCCGTGGCGCATCTCAGCGTCCTCAATGGAGACACGGCGGTCAGGTGCAACACCTTGACGGATGCGAACGGTCCCATCCTCAGCCGTTTCCAGGTCTTGGTCCCGAACCTGTGTGACCGCATCCATATAGAAGCGGAGCGGCTGCTCGACGACGTCGTCCAGATGGCGGTCCACCCACTGCTGCAGGGACGAGACCTGCCGTTCCAGGATCTGAATCGCCGCCGCCTTCTGTTTCGGGTCGCTCCAATCGAGGTCGAGCCCGGCCTTGATGCTGGGAGCCAGAAGTAGCGGGATGCCCGCCTTGCGACAGATCTCCTCGGGCGGGCGCTCCGTGATCTTCGACACGACGCGGACGATGGTGCGTGCTGCATGGCCGAGCAGGTTGATCGTGTCCTCAACCCGCCCGGCTCCCGCTAAAGGGCGGCTATCGATGGCCACGCGCAGCGCTTTGGACACCGCACGCCTCTCGCTCTCCGTCATCGCGCCCGACCGAACGAGCGCCACGGTCCGCTCCAGCAGCACCCGGTCCATCTCATGCTCGACCATCCGCTCTCGGAACGCCTGCAGCGCGCCCTGCGAAAACGCGGGCGTGGCCGCCCCCAGGCAGCCGAGCACCATCTGCCAGCGAAGGTCGACGATCGACAGCTCCACCGCCTCGGCATCCGATGCGCCGACGTATCCCTGGAGCAGCGTGACCATGCACATCAGCGCCGGCGGATGCGGCGGCTCACCTGCTCCCGTGGTCCGGTACATGCTCTCCAGCTGCTCCTGGAACGTCTCGTCGAATAGCTCGTGCCGGTGCAGCCTGAGAAAGCCGAACAGGGCTCGCACCCGGGTCAACCGTTTCATGAGCGCCTGTTCCTGCCGCGACAGCTCCACCGGCGGCGACCATCGTTCCATCCGTGCACCTCCGGGCGCGGACGAGATCATGGCTCGGCGAGACCGTCGAGCCTTCCATCGAAACGCTCGGGATTATCACAAAATCAAACTGATCGGTCCTCTAGGCGTGAGCGCGCGGCGGGTGAGGCCGAAGGCGGCCGCGATGCGGGATGTGAAGGAGCTCGAAGGCCGCGATGAGATGCTGCAGGAGCTGCTCGACTCGCTGTCGATCGAACGGCGGCTGGCCGGGCTGATGCGGGAGAGTGGTTGACCGGGCGGTGCGCTGATCGAGCGGCGTTCGCCACCCGTTCACGGCGCGCTCGCCAGCCTCACCTCGCGGAGGACCTCTGCGGGGCTGAAGCAGGCAACGGCGGGCGACGCCCCCTTGACGCGCTCCCGCAGTCTCGCCGCGAGCGCCTCGGCGCGGGCCGCGTCCGGCGCGCTCGCGCCCAGCATGCGCTGGCCGCGATGGCTGTACTCGATGAAGCGGTATTTCGAGCCGTCGGCCCACCCCGAGAGCGCGTCGCGGGTCGCGGGATAGTCGTAGTCCGGGGGCGCTGACTTGCTCACGGCGAAGAGGATCACGAACGGCGACGCGCAGATCGAGGAGAGCGCGGCCGGCGGCGCGCTCGCGGCCCCGGCGTCCTGCGCCGCCGGGACGCCCGCGTCGGGGCCTGCCGCGCCCGGCGCATCCGAGGGAAAGGAGAGCTTCCCCGGACGAGACGACAGGATCACGGAGCGCACGTTGGACGTCGATCCCGCGAGGTACACCACGTCGGCGCTCGCGGCGGCCATCCCGGTGGAGGAGAGCCCCTGGCCTTTGGGGAACGTCGCGCGCGTATAGACCCCCTCCTTGTTCCAGCGGAACAACTCCACCCCATCGCCTTCACCGAGCAGGATCCAGAGCGAACCATCGGCGGCGAGCGAGGCGTCCGTGACCGGCTTGCTCGAGGGGAGCGAGAGCGGCACGGCGGTCGCCCCGGCCTCCGCCACGTCGATGCGCGCGAGGGCGCTCGCCGCCTCGAAGCGCGCGACGACGTAGCGATCGCGCTCGGTGGCGAGCACCATGGCGTGGAGCAGCTTGCCGTCCCAGGTGGGCAGGGGGATCACCGCGGAGTCGGCGCGACCGGGCGCCCAGCGCTCGACCGCGAGCCGGTCGCTCTGGTCGCAATCGCGGCCGACCACGAGCACCTCGCCGTCCGGCAGGGCCGCCATCGCCTCGGCCCGGACGCGGACGGGGCACTTCGCTCCCGCGGCCCGCCGCGGCAGATCTGCCCCGCCGGGCTGGGCGAGCGAGAACTGGTCGCCCGAGAGCACGAGCGTGCGGCCCTGCGTCCAGGCCGTGGCCGCGACGGGGAGCGGCGACTCGACGAACCGGTCGCCCTGCTTCCGGTAGAGCGGACTGGCGAAGTTGTTCAGGCGCGCGCCGTCCGAGAACAACCCGTCCACGCGGATCCACACGTCGGAGGGCCATCGGCCCACGATGGACACGATATCGACGTCCGAGGCCATGAAAGGCAGCTCGGACGTGGAGGCGCCGAGGCGCAGGCTATACGGCGGAATGCCGTCTTCCTCCGTCAGCTTGCCGTCCGCGAGCGCGTAGATCGAGGTGCCTTTGAGCGTGACCAGCACGCGATCGCGCAGCGGGTGCAGATAGAACGGGCGGGGAACGTCGGACGGCAGCTGATTCCACGGCACGATCTCGGCGACCTCTCGGACGTCCTCCGCGACGACGTGCAGCGCGACGGTGGTGTCGGCGATGCGCGCGGGCGGCGGGGCGGCGACCGGGGCTGAGCCGGGCTGCGATGACGCCAGAGCGGACGCCGACGGGGCCTGTGCCGAAGGCGGCGCGGACGCCGGCGCAGGAGGCGCTGGATCGCGGTGCGCCTCGGTCTCGCCCCGCTTGCACGCCGCGAGGGCGAGCGGGAGCAGGAGGAGCAGCGGCAGGGCGAGCTTCTTCATGGGGTGTCCCTCGGCAAGGTACCTCGAACGAGCGAGACTTCGCTCTCGATGATCGCGTCTTCCTCACGGCCGTCGCTCGCGTGTGCGACGCGCTGATAGACGACCTCGTAGTGGATGGGGAGCCGAGCAGCCGCGGGGCCGAGATCCAGCTCGATGACGACCGGCGCCCCGGCGAGCGCGGGTGCGCCGGGGCGATCGTCGGACACCGTGGTGCGCGCGCGGGCGCCGAGCGGACCGGGCGTCTCTGCGAAGCGGCGCGCCAGGAAGCGGCGCGCCGACGCGATGACGGCGTAGTCCTCCCCGAGGACCTCGGCGCGCACCAAGAGCCGCTGGAAGAGGTCCCCGGTCGGGAAGGCATGGCCCACGCGCGCTGTGCGGAGCGTGAGGCGCGCGGCGGTCGGCGAGGCGCGCTCGGCCTGCACGCGGAGCGCGCGCCGCGCGGCCTCGGGGTCGCGCGACGACGCGAACGCGTGCGAGCGGTGCGCCGAGGGCCCGTCTCCGGCGAGCGGCATATGGCAGCGCGCGCAGGGCACGTCGGCGTAAGGCGACGCGGCGTGTTCGGTCAGCGTGAGCTGCATCGGCTCTGGCGCGCGGCGGGCAGCGTGGTCTGGGAAGGCAAACTCGTGGCACCCGCCGCACGCCGCGGCCGACGCGAAGCGCGGATCGCGCAGCACCGGGTGGGGAACAGGCGGGGAAGATCGGGAAGCCGGGGAGGGGGAGCCCTGGTCTTCATCGGCCAGCGCGGGAGCGGCCAGCGGCGCGCCGTCCACCACGTGGCAGGTGACGCACGCGACGCCGAGATCGGCCCGCTCCGGCGGAGGAGGCCGTGAAGAGCGCGCCTCGGGTGCGTGGCAGCCGCGGCAGAACGGCAGCGGCTCCTTCGCGAGCGCCGCCTGGAAGGGCCCGTCGACGTAGGCGCGCTGGTGCTTCGACCCGCGCCACTCGCGGGCGATCTCCGCGTGGCACCGCTCGCAATCGCGGTTCACGGCCACGGCATCGAGGCTCCGGGGCGGCTCGGGTCCGGGCATGCGCGGCGCTGCGCCGCGGCTGATCGTCGTGCTCGGCGCGAGCGTCAGGGCGATGGCAAGGAGCGGCGCGGCGGGGCGCTTGGCCGGCGGCCGTCCCTGGTGGCGCATCGACCGCAACGTCTACTGCAGCCACTTCCGCGCGGCGAGCGGAGTTGCTGTCCTGCACCTCTGCCCGCCGACATAGTTGCTGTCCTGCACCTCTGCCCGCCGACATCTGGCCGCCCATGCGATCCGGCGGGCGTCGTGGGCTACCCAGCCCATCGCGAGGTCTGTAAGCTCGCCGGAGCAGACTGCAGCCCTGGGCGCGCATGCGGAAGCCGGTTCGTCTCTTCATCTCCTCTGTCCCGGAAGACGCCGCGCTGCGCGCCGAGCTCGAAGTCCACCTGAGGCCCTTCGAGCGCAGCGGGCTGATCCAGGTCTGGCACGACGACCGGGGCGTTGCGGGGGGAGAGCCGGCGGCGGAAGCGCGCGCGCAGATCGAGGCAGCCGAGGTCGTGGTGCTGCTGGTGAGCCCCGCTTTCCTCGCCTCCGATCGTCACTTCGACGAGGAGGCAGCGCGCGCTCTCGCCCGGCGCGCCGCCGGCGAGGTGGTGGTCGTGCCCGTGCCTGTGCGACCTTGCGACTGGGGTTGGACCGAGTTCGGCAAGCTCGCTCCGCTCCCCGCGGGTGGCCGGCCTGTCGAGGGCTGGACGGTTCGGGACGAGGCCTGGACCGAGGTGGTGCACGGCCTGCGCGCCGTGGTCGAGGGCGTGATGAGCCGGCGGGCGGCTCCGGGAGGACGGAGCGCTCTAGCCGCGGGGCTGCCACCGGCGGAGCTGTGCATCGGCCGGAGCCCGGAGGTGGAGGCGATCGTCGCGGCGCTGGTGCGCGAGCCGCCGGGACGGGTGCTGCTCCTCGGCGCGGCGGGCGTCGGCAAGAGCACGGTCAGCCTGGCGGTCCTGCACCGCCCGGAGGTCGTGGCCCGCTTCAGAGAGCGGCGCTTCTTTGCGCGGCTCGACGCCGCGCCAGATGCCGAGTCCGCGGCCCTGGCGTTGGCCGGCGCGCTGCGCGTCATCTCCGGGCCGGATCTGTGGCAGCGAGCGCTGTCGGTCCTCGCCGCAGGCCCGGCCGTGCTCGTGCTGGACAACCTGGAGACGCCCTGGGATGGCGACGACCAGTCCGGGACCGAGGCATTGCTCGCGGAGCTCGCGGCCGTGCCGGGTCTGTCTCTCGTGGCGTCGGTGCGGGGTGCGGGCCGGCCGGGGCGCGTGACCTGGAGCTCTCCCGTCGAGCTCCGGCCGCTGCAGCGTGCTGAAGCGGAGTCGGTGTTCTGCGCGATCGCAGGCGAGGAGCACCGGGGCAAGCCGGCGCTCTCTGCGCTTCTTCCCCTGATGGAGGGCATTCCGCTGGCGATCACGCTGCTCGCGCACGCGGCCCACGGAAACGATCTGGTCAACCTGAAGGAGGAGTGGGAGGCGCGCCGGACGGAGGTGCTGGAGCGCGAGGGCGGAGCGCGCAATCGGCTCCGGAGCTGGAAGACTTCGCTGGAGCTGTCGTTTAGATCGCCACGGATGACCGCCGGAGCCCGCCGGCTGCTCGCGGTGATCGCGGTGCTGCCGGACGGTGTCGCGCAGCAGGATCTCGCTGCGGTGCTCCCGGCCGCGGGGCCTGCGGCGGCGCGCGCGCTCGCGCAGGTAGGGCTGGCCTACTTCGAGGGCGGCCGGCTCAAGATGCTCTCGCCTGTGCGCGAGTACGTGGAGGCGGCGCACCCACCGGCGGCCGAGGATCTCGGGCGCGCGATGGATCACTACGGGGAACTCGCGCTCAGGTTCGGGCCGGTACCTGGCCGCCGTGGCGGCACCGAGGCAGCGGCGCGGCTCGCGCCGGAGACCGCCAACCTGGACGCGGTGATCCGGCGCGGGCTGGATGGCGGTGAGGCCACGCGGTGGATCGATATCGCGGTGGCGCTGACGGACTTCGCACGCTTCTCCGGGCACATTGCGCCGTCGCCCCTAGGTCGAGCGCTGGAGGTAGCGCAGCGCACCGGAGAGAGGCGGCGAGAGGCGCAGTGTGCCGAGCGCCTTGGAGACATCGCTCTGAACCGTTCGCAGCACGGGGAGGCGAGGGCGCGATACCAGGAGGCGCTGCCTCTCTACCGGCAGGTGGGGTCTGTGCACGGGGAGGCCAACTGCATCCAGCGCCTTGGAGACATCGCGCTGAGCCGTTCGCAGCACGACGAGGCGAGGGCGCGATACCAGGAGGCGCTGCCTCTCTACCGGCAGGTGGGGTCTGTGCACGGCGAAGCCAGCTGCATGCTGCGCCTTGGAGGCATCGCACTCGAGCGTTCGCAGCACGACGAGGCGAGGGCGCGATACCAGGAGGCGCTGCCTCTCTACCGGCAGGTGGGGTCTGTGCTCGGCGAGGCCAACTGCATCCTGCGCCTTGGAGACCTCGCGCTGAGCCGTTCGCAGCACGACGAGGCGAGGGCGCGATACCAGGAGGTGCTGCCTCTCTACCGGCAGGTGGGGTCTGTGCACGGCGAGGCCAACTGCATCCTGCGCCTTGGAGACCTCGCACTCGAGCGTTCGCAGCACGACGAAGCGAGTGCGCGATACCAGGAGGCGCTGCCTCTCTACCGGCGAGTGGGGTCTGTGCGCGGCGAGGCCAACTGCATCAAGAGCCTTGGAGACATCGCGCTGAGCCGTTCGCAGCACGATGAGGCGAGGGCGCGATACCAGGAGGCGCTGCCTCTCTACCGGCAGGTGGGGTCTGTGCACGGCGAAGCCAGCTGCATCAAGAGTCTTGGAGACATCGCGCTGAGCCGTTCGCAGCACGATGAGGCGAGGGCGCGATACGAGGAGGCGCTGCCTCTCTACCGGCAGGTGGGGTCTATGCGCGACGAAGCCGACTGCATCAAGCGCTTTGGAGACATCGCACTCGAGCGTTCGCAGTATGACGAGGCGAGGGCACGCTACCAGCACGCGCTGCCTGTCTACCGGCAGGTGGGGGCAGTGGTCGGCGAGGCTGACTGCATCAAGCGCTTTGGAGACATCGCGCTCGAGCGTTCACATCACGATGAGGCGAGGGCGCGATACGAGGAGGCACTGCCGCTCTACCGGCAGGTGGGGTCTGTACGCGGCGAAGCCGACTGCATCAAGCGCCTTGGAGAGATCGCGCAAGCCCACAGCGCTGCCAGCACAGCCCGTGCTCGCTACGAGGAAGCCCTCGCGCTGTACCAGCGCATACCGGAGCCCTGCTCGATCGGCCGGACCCATCATCGTCTGGCGACCATCGCGCCCGACTCTGCCATCCGACGCCGGCACGTCGAGGCCGCGCGCACCGCATGGCAAAGCATCGATCGGAACGACCTGATCGCCCGTTTGGACCAAGACTTCCGCTCCTGAGCTCTCGCGACGCCGCACGGTCCGGTCCTCCGGGATCGAGCGCACCAGCGGGGACTCCTCGCTTGCGAAGCTTCCGGCGCGCTGGCGGCGCGGATAGTTGGCCCCGCTTGCCCAGTCCGTTAGAGACGCCCCATGGGCTCGACCCGGACGGCCTGGCACGCGCTGTTCGCGGCTCGGCTCGTCCAGCGGGGCCGACGCCGCTTCGAAGTGCGGCGCGAGGTGCCGCTGTCGACCGAGCCGCTGCGCGCCTCCTACCTGCTCCAGCGCGCGGACGCGGGCTCGACCGAGCCGCAGGTCGCGCCCGCCTGGTCCGGACCATCCCCGATCGACCCGGACATCGCCCGCCCTCCTGGCCCTACGGCGCGTCGAGCTCCGCGCCGGCCTCCACCCGGCTCGGCTCCGCCATGCCCGGCGCCTTCTCCGCCGCCTTGCCCCGCGCCGCCGCCGGCCGCCAGGTCTCGATGGGGCACGAGCAGCCGCCGCACGATCTCCGTCTTCCGCGGATCCCGTTTGCTGATCATGCCCGACACGCGGACCGCGTAGGTCTGCAGCGCCTCGATCACCCCTCGGCGAATTTTCCTGACCGCGGTCTCCTCCCCAGCAAGGCCCTCGCGGCGGTCACCTCGTTCGTGGCCAGCGCCTGGGCGGACGGCGCGTTCAGCTTTGGGAGCTGCACCAGATCAACGGCGGAGAAGGTCCTTCTCCTGCCTGCCTCTCGTCCTGGCCAAATCGCAGCGAACGCCGATGTTTGCCCGATCGTAACGCTATATCCCAGCCGCCGGTTGCGCGCCAGCGTCCCGGCCGTACCCACGCGCCCGCCGCTCGCCGCGGAGCGCCGTAAGAAATCGACAATGCGGCAAGCCGCCTGAACGCCCGAAACGTCCCTCGAAACCGGCATCATCACCACCGGCGTCACCACGAACGCGGACGGCGATGGTGTCGAGGCGCTGCCCGGCCGCCCGCCCCCGACGAGTTGACCGCCCGATGCGTAACCCGCGTCGCGTACCCCGCCGTTCACCCCACGGCGCGTATCCCGCTGTTCACTGCGCGGCGTGTACCCAGCTGTTCACCCCACGGCGCGTACCCCGCCGTTCACCCCACGGCGCGTATCCCGCTGTTCACTGCGCGTCGTGTACCCCGCTGTTCACCCCACGGCGCGTATCCCGCTGTTCACTGCGCGTCGTGTACCCGGCTGTTCACTGCGCCTCGCGCCACACGCGACACGGCGACACGCGACAGCTGCACGCGCGCACACCAGCGAACCAAAAACCTCTCAGGGTCATTGTATGTTGTCCAAACTAAGAATATAAGAAGAATCATGCGATACTTCCATACGAGCGCTGCTAGCGCATGCCTCACTCTTCTCGTGCTCGCAGGGATCCCCGGGACGGCGTTGGGGGCACCGACAGCGATCACCTTCACCGTCAACCACGCCGATTGCGGCGCCGGCGCGTTCTCGCTGTACCTGAATGGGGTCCACCTCGACACGGTCGCGAGCACCAACAGCTGCGATTGCAATTCAGAGACGCTCCAGAGGACGTTCACCGAGCCCGACGTCCTCGCCCTCTACAATCCCGCGGCGTGCAATGACCTCCAGGTCGATGTCGTCGGCGGCGGGTCGATGGCCGTCGGCTTCGCCCGCGTGTACGTCGAGGCGACCGAAGGCGCCTCGCTCCTCTGCCTGTACGATGCGGTCTCCGGCCCCATCCCCTGCGCGGATCGCGACGTCTGCGACGGCTACGAGCTCGGGCTGTCGTCGCTCTCGAGCGACGACGGCGACGACATCGCGCCGGGCCTGGGCGCGGCCTGCGACAACTGCGCCAACCACGACAACCCGGACCAGGCCGACGCGGACGGAGACGGCATCGGCGACGCCTGCGATCCGTGTCCGCTCGGCGATGGCGACGGCGATACGTTCTGTGATGCGACCGACAATTGCGCGAGCGTCGCCAACTGGGACCAGACCGACAGCGACCTCGACGGGATCGGCGACGCCTGCGACAATTGCCCCGCCGCCGCGAATCCAGACCAGCTCGACAGCGATGCTGACGGCCTCGGGGACGCATGCAAAGACGTGTGCGTCACCCTGCAGCGAGGCGCCTTCGGCGCGGTCGAGGACGCCGATATCTGGGAGGCCTTCCCCCGCTACAGCGACGGCCACATCCCTTACAACTACTCGGGCGACTCCAACGGCGCGCGCAAGCAGGCGCTCTACCGGTTCGGGCTCGACGGCATCCCCGCCGGGGCCACCGTCACGTCGGCAGAGTTCGGCGTCGTCGCCTTCGGATCGAGCGACCAGACCGTCCGCGCTCACCGGATCACCGCGCCGTGGCGCGAGGACACCGTGACCTGGCAGAGCTTCGCCGCGGGCTACGACAAAACCACCGCGGCGGAGCTCACCTATGTCAGCCCCTATGCCATGAGCGCCGATCTGACCGGGCTCGTCCAGGCGTGGGTCGACGGCACGACACCGAACTACGGCTTCCTCGTCGAGGAAGGGCCGAAGGGGCGCACGTCGTACCGCTCGAGCGATCACCCCTTCCAGAGCGACCGCCCCTGGCTCGAGGTCTGTTATCTCGCCCGCTGATCCATTCCGCGCGGCCGCCCCTCCGCCCCATCCTCCAGACCACACGACTGCTCCTCGGCGCTCTGATCCACCCCGCGCGGCCGCTCCTCCGCCCCGTCGTCCGCCGGGTAGGGCTGCCCGAGCGCGGCGGGAGGCGTCGCGTCGAACGCGCGCAGGAGCGGGCGGCGCGCGGCCCTCGGCAGCAGCGCGGAGGCGCGCTCCAGGAGCCCGCTCGAGGTGAGCCCGAGGACCGCGATCATCAGCGCGAACGGCGCCACGCTGAAGACCTGCGTCGGCACCGATGGCAGAGCGCTCTGGCCGAGGCTCGCCGCCGACGAGAGCACGCCGAAGAGGTACGCGCCGAGCGCCGCCCGCACCGGGTGGAAGCCGCCGAAGATCACGATCGCCAGCGCGATCCAGCCGTAACCCGCCGTGTGGCGGTGGCTCCATCCCGCCTTGAAATCGAGCGAGTACGCCGCGCCGGCGATGCCCACGAGCGCCCCGCCCACGAGCGTCGCCGCCGTGCGCACCCGCGTCACATGCGCCCCGCGCGCGTGCGCCGCCGCCGGCTGCTCGCCCACCGCGCGGAGGAGGAGCCCCGCGCGCGTGCGATACAGGAAGAGCCACGCGCAGGCGACGAGGACGTAGCTGCCATACACCAGGGGATCGCTCTGGAACAGCAGCGGCCCCACGAGCGGCACGTCCCGCAGCACCGGGATCGACGCCGCCGGCACCGTCGGCCCGGGGACGCGCACGTACGGGCCGCCGAGCACCGACGAGAGATCCGCGCAGAGCATCGCCAGGACGAAGCCGACCGCGATCTGGGAGCGGCCGAGGTAGATCCCGCCGATCGCCACGACGAGCGCGACGAGCGCCCCGGTCGCGGCCGCGGCGGCGAAGCCGGCGAGGACGCTCCCGGTCGACAGCGCGGCCGCGAAGCCGACCATCGCCGAGAGCATCATCGCGCCCTCGGCCGAGAGGTTGATGACCCCGGCCCGCTCGGTCAGCGTCTCGCCGACCGCCGCGTAGACGAGCGGCGTCGACGCCGCGAGCGCGGTCGCGAGCAGCGAGAGGAGCTCGGCGCCGCCGTCGCTCATGAGGGCTGCTCCTTCCATCCGAGGCGTCCTTCCATCAGGCCTGCCCCCATCGGCCTCGTCCTCTTCGGGCCTCGTGCCATCACGCCACCTCCGGCCGGCCGCCGCCGCGCGCCGCCCGGGGGGAGAGGAGCGCGAACAGGACGAGCGCGCCCTGGAGCACGCCCGACAGCGAGGACTCCAGCCCGAGGGTCATCGGGAGCTCCAGGCTGCCGACGTTGAGCGCGCTGAAGAACAGGGCGATCGGCGCGACGAGCGCGGCGCGCCGCCCGGCGAGCATCACCACGAGCAGCGAGAGGAAGCCGAGGTTGCTCGAGATGCTCGGGATGAGCCGGTGGAACGTGCCGAGCACCTGCAGCGCGCCGGCGACGCCGGCGAGCGCGCCGGAGACCGCGAACGCGAGGAGCACCTGCCGCGCCGCGAGCACGCCGAGCACCTCCGCGGCCGGCGGGCTCAGCCCCACCGCCCGCAGCCGGAGCCCGAGGTGGGTCCGCCCGAGCACGACGGCGGTCCCGAGGAGCGAGAGGACCCCGAGCAGGAGCGCCACGGGGCTGAGATCGGTGCCGCCCAGCGTGGAGAGCCAGAGCGCGGCGTCGAGCGGTTCCGTGCCGGCCATGGACGCGACGCCAGGGCGCTTCCACGGGCCGAAGACGAGGTACAGGACCAGCCCCTGGGCCACGAAGTTCATGCCGAGGCCCGCGAAGATCTCGCTCACCCGGACCCGCGTGTGCAGCGCGCCCGTGAGGGCGCCCCAGAGCACCCCGCCGATCGCGCCCGCGCCGACGCAGAGAGCGACCACGGCGCCCGCCGGGAGGTGCGGCCACAGGGCGCGCGCCGCGCCCGTGGCGCAGACGGCGCCCAGGACGAGCTGCCCCTCGACGCCGAGGTGGTACAGCCCGGCGCGAAACGTGAAAAGCAGGCCGCTCCCGCAGAGGAGCAGCGGCGCCAGCGTGACGAGCACCCGCGCGGCGCGATCCGTGGAGCCGAACGCGCCCTGCCACAGGCCCGCGGCCACCGCCGCCGGCGAGGCGCCGAGGAGCGCGCAGAGGCCCGCCACGAGCGCGAACGCCAGGGCGAGCGGCGCGAGGCGAAGGAGGAGGGCTACGGCCCCGCGGCGCGGCGCGCGGCGCGCGGCGGGCTCGGACGGGGCGCTCGGTTCGGCGCTCATCGGTCGGACCCCGCAGGCGCCGGGGGCGGCGCAGGTGCACAAGGCGCCGAGGGCAGGGCGGCGCCGTCGAGCTCGCCGCCGATCATCCGCCCGAGCCGGTCCAGCGTGAGGTCGGCGACGCCGACGGGCGGCGAGACGCGCCCGCCGCTGAACACGAGGATTCGATCGCTGTAGCGCATCAGCTCGTCGAGATCGGACGACGCGAACAGGAGCGCCGCGCCGGCATGGCACCGCGCGAGGAGCTGCTCCCAGACCCAGCGCGCCGACGCGATGTCGAGCCCCCGGGTCGGCTGCTCCAGGAGGAGCAGCGCGAGGCCCGCGGGGAGGAGCGCGAGCTGGGTGCGCTGCTGGTTGCCGCCGGAGAGCCGTTCGACGGGCGTGTCGGGCCGGCCCCGGATCCGGAGCGCCTCGATCGCCCGCTCGGCGGCGCGCCGGATCTCCCGCGGGCGCAGGAAGAGCCCGGGCCGCGGCGCGCGCAGCGCGACGTGCTCCTCGATGGAGAGGCCCGCGATGAGGCCCTCGCGACGGCGATCCGCGGGCAGGTAGCCCACGCCGGCGCGCAGGAAGGCCGGGTAGGGGCGGCCGGTCAGGTCGGCCCCGCCCACGACGACGCGTCCCCGCCGCGCCCGGAGCAGCCCCGCGCACGCGCGCAGCAGGAGGCGCTGGCCGCTCCCCTCGAGGCCCGCGAGCCCGATCACCTCGCCGCGGCGGACGGCCAGGTGGGCGATGCGCACGTCGAGCCGGTGATCGCCGAACGCCACGCCCTCGAGGGCGAGCGCCGCGCCGCCATCCGGCTCCGCGCCGCCGCTCGGCTCGGGCAGGCGCTCCAGGGGCGCGAGCGCCGCGCCTTCCTCAGGGGATCGCTCCTGAGGCGCACGCGCCTCGCCGAACATCAGCGCGACGAGGTGGTCGGCCCCGGCCGGCATCTCCGCCTCTCCCGCCACCTTGCCGTGCCGCAGCACCGTCACGCGATCGCAGAGCGCCTCGACGTCCGAGAGCTTGTGCGACACGAGGACGATCGCCTTGCCGTCCGCCTTGAGCCGCCGCAGCGCGGCGAACAGGGCCTCCTGCTGCGCCCCGGAGATCCCCGTCGTGGGCTCGTCCAGGAGCAGCGCGCGGACGCCCAGCGAGAGGAGCCGCAAGAGCTCGATCTGCTGGCGCTCCCCGAGGGTGAGCCGGGCGACGTGCTCGTCCGGGTCGACAGAGAAGCCGAAGCGCGCCGCGAGCGCGAGCAGCTCCTCGCGCGCCGCGCGCCGGGGAAGGAAGACGCCCGCGGCGCGGCCGCGGCTGGAGAGCAGCGACCGCGCGCCGCCGCCCGCGCCGGCCGCGCGGGGCCGGGCGACCAGGTAGCTCTCCAGGACGGTGAGCGGCGGGAAATCGAGCGGCTCCTGGTGGAGCACGCCGACGCCGGCGGCGAGCGCGTCCGCCGGGCTCGCGAGCGCCACCGGGCGGCCGTCGAAGAGCAATCGGCCCGCGTCCGGGCGGAGGAGCCCGCCCAGGATGCGGAGGAGCGTGCTCTTGCCGGCGCCGTTCTCGCCGAGCAGCCCGTGGACGGCGCCCGCCTGGATCGTCAGCGACACGCCGTCGTTGGCCTTGACCGGGCCGAACCGCTTCGCGACGCGCTCGATCTCGATCCGCATGGATCACCGCCCGGAGACGGCTACTTGCTCGGCCCGGTGATCCCCCGGACCAGCTGCGGCAGATACCAGATCTGCTGGGGCGTCGCGGCCTCGCCGTCCTTCAGGAACTCGGTGCCGTCCTGGAACTTGAGCGGCCCCTTGAAGAGGTCGAGCCCGTTGGCGAGCTCGATGACGAACGCGCCGAGCGGCGCCTGCGCCTCTCCCAGCGCGGCGCCGGGCCCGAAGCCGACGACCGACGACTCGCCGTTCAGGTCGCGGAAGTCCGGCCCTTGCCAGACGAACTCGCTCGCGTACTTGCCCGCGCGCGCCTTCTCGATCGCGTCGCGGTAGAGCGGCGCCCAGTTGTAGTACGCGACGCCGAGGCAGCTCTCCGGCGCCAGGTCGCAGCCGGCCCTGTGGTCGTAATGGACGTACTTGACCTTCTTGCCCGCGCCGCTCGCCTTCTTGGCCTGCAGCGCGGCCTCGGGCGTGTCGAGCCCGGTCATCAGCACGTCGAAGCCGCCGCCGATGAAGTCGTCCGACACCTTGGTGGGGTCGAGGGTGACGCCCGGGATGTTGAACCAGAAGCCGATCCACGTGACCTTGAACGTGAGGTCCTCCGGCTTCTTCTTCTGGTACTTCTCCCAGCAGTACCGCGCGCCGAGGTACGCCGCGGTGACCAGCCGGCGGGTCTCGTCGTTCACGAGCGGGCCGACATACCCGATCTTCCCCGTCTCGGTGCCGAGCGCCGCGGCGCACCCGGCGACGTGCTGGGCCGTCTCGATACGCCCCATGAGGTTGCCCAGGTTGGGCTGGGGCTTGTGGTTCTTGCCCTCCTTCCAGGCGTAATCGCCGGAGATATGGATGACCGTGACCTCCGGGTGCTTGCGCGCGGTCTCGAGGGCGTCGTCCTTGTAATCGTCGGAGTTGTAGACGACGAACCGCGCGCCCCGGGAGATGAGATCGTCCGCGACCTGGGAACCCTTCACGTTCGGGCGATCGGCCGGGTTCACCTTGTCGACATACTCGAAGCCGACGTCCGGCATCTTGGCGAGCACCGACCGGATGCCGTCGTGATGGGCCTGGTTCCACCCTTTGTCGTTGTAGGGGCCGACCAGCACCATGCCGACCTTGTATGCGGCGGCCGGCGCCGCGGGCGCAGCGCTCGCCGGCGCCGCGGCGCTGGGGCCGGAGGTCTTCTCCGACGGCGGGCTCGTGCTCGTCGAGGAGCCCTGGCACGCGCCGGCCAGCAGCGACAGCGCGATGGTGAGGACGGCGGGCGAGCGGACAGCGAGGGACGCGGGCGACTTCGGCGAGCGAGGTGTCACCGAGGCATCGTGGGCGGGAATGTCGCAGGGTGTCAAGAACCGCCGAGACGGACGACGCCGAGCGCAGGTGCTGGGCGTCGTCCGCGTTTCACTGCGGTATCACGATCACGTCTTCGCAGGTGAAGTCGACCCCCAGGGCCGCTTCGGGGTCCGACTGGATCGTGGCGCACGTGCTGTCGCAGAGCACGATCTGGGTCGGGTTCGCGGCGCTGTCGTAACGCCAGGCGTTCTCGCTCGCGCACTCCTGGTCGTAGGAGAGCGCCGTCGGGTCACCTCCGCCGCTCTGGTACGTCACGCGGACCCGCTGCGCGTCGAAGCTCCGCCCGTCGGGAGCGGGCGGGATCTCGACGGTGCAGGAGACCGCGGCGCCGCGGATCGCGTCGATCGCCGCCTTGAAGGCGGCCGAGGTCGCCCCGGGATTGCCCGTGTCGATCAGGTAGGCTTGCTCCGTCCCGCCCGCGTCGGCGATGTCGTGCAGGTTGTCGAGGTCGTGCGGCGCGCCCTCGATCGGGGGGTTATCGACGCCGATGACGTACGTCGGGACGCCGTCCGCGAGCGCGCCGGCCGCGGCGTCGGACACGCCCTGGATCCTGTTGGCCTCCGTGCCGCAGCCCGCAGGATAACCGTCCGTGACGAGGACGATGGCGTACCTGCCAGGCGTGGCCCGCCGCTGTGCCTCGACGAACGAGATCGTCCCCTGCATGACGAACAGCGTCGGCGTGCCGCCGCGCCAGTCGGCGCCGGGCGCCGGCGTGACGTCGTCGATCGCCTCGGCGAAGCGCGTAGAGGGCAGCGCCGTCATCGGGACCTCCGGTGTCTCGTAGGTGTCGGCCGCGCACTTCTCGTCGCGGTCCTCGTCCTCGCTCGGAAAGAACCTGAGCGACGCGTTGATGCCCTCGGAGAGGGGATCACCGAAGAACTGTTTCGTCGCCGCAACGACCGGCTCCCACTTGAGCTCCCTGTCATACCAGGGCTCGTCGCCCATGCCCATGCTGCCGGACACGTCGAACGCGAAGGCGAGGTACACGGGCTGGAGGTCGGCGCTGGCCGACTGGGTGGCGCACGCCCCGCCTTGGCCCGAGGAGCTGCCGTTGCTCGAGGAGCCGCCTTGCCCCGAGGAGCCGCTTGCGCCCGGACCACCCGATCCGAAATCGCCGCTCGTGCTCTGGGAGCTCCCCTGGCCAGAGCCCCCGCTCCCCGGGCCGCCGCTCTGCGAGCTCCCGTCGCCGTCGCTGGCACCATTGCCCCCACATCCAACGCCAATCGCACCCACTGTCAGCAACGCAATGGCCATCGTGGGCAATCTCATAAGTCGAACCCTCCATGAAGCGCGGCCGGGCGCGTGTCGCCGGCGCCAAAGCCGTCGATTCTGCGTGAGACACCCGGAGCAGACACGGCCTTGAAGCTCGCTCCCGGTGCTCGCCATCCGGGAAGCATAGCTGACCAACATGGCAGCCGGACGACGCGCGGATCAGAAATGCTGCTTTCGGCCAACGCGGTCCGGCAATGGGTTGCCGCGGCCCAGCATTCCTCGAAGTGTGGTCTCCTCTCTCACCACAGCTCGGTGCGCGACGCCCGGTGTATGGAAGGGGCTGAGAGCGCCGGCTCTGGTGGGCAACGTTGTCGACCAGGCGGACCTTGGCGCCGAACGAGAACGGCGCCGCGCCGGGCTTGGGTCGGGCGCATCCGCGGCCGTGATCGCGGCGCGCAAGCAGCCTGTCTCGTCAGCACGGTTGCAGGATGGGGCACGGACCATGCCTTCCTCCAGGCGGGCGATCTTCATGTCATCGAGCGACGCAAATCATGAGGATGCGCCCGACCTCGAAAGCGCCGCGGACGGCGGCAATGCGGTGGCCGCCCGCCCGCCGCCCTCGCCGCGCCCTGCCGCTCGGGTTCGCGTCCTCCTGCCCCTCTCGCTGACGATCGCTGCGGGGCTCGCCGTCGTCCTGCCGGCGACGTTGCCGGCGCCCGTCCGGATCGCGCTCTTCGCCGTGCTGCTGGCGATCATCCTCTGGTCGACCACGTCGCTCGACGTGGCGTACGTCGGGCTCGGCGCGGCGCTGCTCCTCCTCCTGACCGGCGTCAGCCCCCAGGAACGGCTCTTCGACTCCCTCGCGTCCGACGTCATCTGGTTGATGATAGGGGCGTTCATCCTGGGCGGCGCGGTCGAGCAGTCTGGCCTGGCGATGCGGCTGGCGCAGCGCGTGGTCGAGCGCGCTCGCACCGTGCGCGGCGTGTTCTGGTGCTTGACGGCCGTGCTCATCCCGTCGTCGCTCTTCGTCCCGTCGGTCTCCGGCCGCGCCGTGATCGCCATTCCCATCTTCCGCAGCATCTCTTCCATCACGGCGGATCCGCACATCACCCGTGCCCTCGCGCTGCTGTTCCCCGCGGTGATCCTGGTCAGCACCATCGGCTCGCTGGTCGGCGCGGGGTCTCACCTCGTGGCGAACCAGCTGCTGAGCCAGGTCACCGGCCGTCGGCTGTCCTTCGGCGAGTGGGTCCTCTACGGGATGCCGTTCGGCGTGGTGGCCAGCGGCGCCGCCTGCGCGGTCATCCTGGCGCTCTTCCTCGACGGCGAGCGCCGCGGGCGATGCATCCGGGTTCCCCGGCGCCCGCGAGGCTCCTTGTCGCGATCGGAGCGGATCACCCTGGCCGTCGGCGCGACGATGGTCGTGCTCTGGCTCTCGGAGCGGTGGCACGGCTACGAGAGCGCCACGGTCACGCTGGCCGGCGCGCTCGCGCTCACGGCGCCTGGCAGCGCGCTCCGCTGGAAGGAAGGCGTGAAGGCGGTCGACTGGAACCTCCTCCTCTTCGTCGCAGCAGCCCTCGTCCTGGGAGGAGCGCTGATCGACACGGGCGCATCCGGCTGGCTCTTTCAGGCGCTGCTCCGCAACAGCGGTATCGAGAGCGCCAGAGGGCACCTGTTCTTCGTGATGGCGGTCGGCGTGATGTCGCTGACGTCCCACCTCTACCTCACCTCCCATGTCGCTCGCACCGTCGCGCTCGGCCCCGTCTTGCTGCAGCTCGCCGCCGATCGCGATCTCGACCCCGCGGCGGTCATCTTCATCGGCACGGTCGGCATCGATTACTGCCTGACGTTCCCGGTGAGCTCCAAGGCGCTCCTCATGTTCCAGGGGCTCGACGGAGAGACGTTCCGCCCGGCGGATCTCCTGCTCCTCAGCGCCGTCATGCTCCCGATCCACCTGGCGTCGATCGCCGTCTTTTACTTCACCTACTGGCGCTGGATGGGGCTCGCGCCATGACGAGCCCCCTGCGCATCCTGATCGCTCCGTCGGGCTTCAAGGAATGCATGGATGCGGAGCAGGTCGCCGAGGCCATCGCGACGGGCATCCGGCGCGCGCTGCCGGAAGCGCACCTCCTGAAGGCGCCGCTCACGGACGGCGGCGAGGGCTTCACCCGGGCGCTGGTCAAGGCGACGGGCGGCTCCTTGCACCCAGCGATCGTGACAGGCCCGCTGGGCCAGCCTGTCGCGTCCCATTTCGGCTTCCTCGGCGGCGCCGGACCACGGACGGCGGTGATCGAGATGGCCGCTGCCGCCGGGCTTCGCCTCGTCCCGCGTCACGCGCGCAACCCGATGGCCACAACGACGCGCGGCGTCGGCGAGCTGATCCGCGCCGCGCTCGACGCGGGCGCGGAGCGGCTGCTCCTCGGTTGCGGCGACTCCGGCACCAACGACGGCGGGGCGGGCATGGCCCAGGCGCTGGGCATCCGCCTGCTGAACGCGGCGGGGATCGAGATCGGAGCGGGAGGAGGAGCGCTGCTGGAGCTCGACCGCATCGACCCTTCAGGCAGGGACTCCCGCATTCCCCGCGTGCAGATCGAGGTGGCCTGCAACTGGCGCAACGTCCTCTGCGGTCCTGGCGGCGTGGCGCGCGTGTTCGGCCCGCAGAAGGGCGCCTCGCCGGAGATGGTCGCGCGGCTGGAGGCGGCCCTGGAGCGCTATGCCGCCCTCATCGCGCGCGACGTGGGCGTGGACGTGAGAACCATGCCGGGAGGAGGCGCCTCCGGAGGCCTCGGCGCGGGGCTCCATGCCCTGCTGAAGGCGACGCTCTTGCCTCGCTACGATGTCCTCGTCCGCTACCTGGACCTGGACGGCCTCCTGCGCGACGCGGATCTCGTCGTCACCGCCGAGGGGGGGCTCGACGCCCGGACCTCGCGCGGCAAGATGCCGGCGGAGCTGGCCAGACGCGCAAAGCACTTCAGGCTGCCGGTCATCGCTCTGGCAGGGACCATCGACGAGGATGCGCGCGTGAACTACGCGTGCGGCATCGACTCGTTCTCGTCGATCCTCGAGGCCCCATGCACGCTGTCCGAGGCCATGGATCGTGCACCCTTCCTGATCGCGAACGCGGCCGAGAACGCGCTGCGCTACATCCTCATCGGCCGAGGTCTCCCCGGGCTCCGCAAGGCGCGCGGGCATCCGCGTCCACGCGCGCGGGCGGGCTGACCCGACCTGGGCCGGTCAAGACACCTCGGCCTCGGCTGGGGCCGGCGGCGCCGGCGCGGCGGAGCGCGCGGGGCGGAGCGGGTGCGTCTCGACGCGCCAGATACCGTCGTCCGTCAGGCGGATCGCCGCGAACCTGGCGACGCCGTCGAGGTGGCCGTCGGTCTCGTGGCCGAGCGTCGACGAGGGGTGCGCGTACACGCTGACGCGGCCGCCGCTCTTCGAGCGGTAATGGCCGAAGAACGCGAGGTGCTTGTGCCCGTGGAGCACGAGCGCGCTGTTCTTCTTCGGGTTCTTCTGCTGATACGCCGCGAGCATCTCGAGGAGGCGCGGGCCATCCATGGCGATCATGAACGTGTCGTTGAGCGAGATCGGCCCCGCGAGGCGCGCCACGTGGTGGTGGAGCAGCACGATGACCGGGCCGGACCCCCGCCGGAGCGCGCGGGCGAGGCGACGCAGCTGAGCGCCGCCGATCTGCCCGATCGCGTTCGACCCCACGAACCGCGACCTGTAACGGTTGGAGTTGAGGCCGAAGATCCGGATACCGCCCCCGAGATCGAGCCGCCTCGGATACAGGCCGGCGATCGCGCGCAGCCGCCGCCGCGCGCGCTTGCGGGCCGGGACGTGCAGGGGAGGCTGGAAGGGGCCGCGCTCCACGCGGGTGAGCACCTCGATGAAGCGCTGCTCGCGCTCCGCCCGCTTCGTGAGGTAGGGGTCCGGCGACGTGCCGAGGTTGATGGCGACATCGTGGTTGCCGGGCACCATGAGCACCTGCGAGGAGGCCGGGATACCGGAGAGCGCCGCCTCGAGCTCGTCCCACTGCGCCTCTTCCCCGAGATCGGTCATGTCGCCCGTCAGCGCGACGAGCGGCGGTTTCATGGCGGCGATCTCCGCCACGAGCCGCCGGAGGCGGCCTGTCAGCTCGGCGGTGTCGGGGCGAGGGGCCCCTTCCGGCCACGCGGCGGAGCCCTCCTCGATCTCGTACGGCTCGCTGCCGCCCGCCGTGATGTGGAGATCGGAGATCTGGCAGAGGACGAGCCGCCCGCCGGGGATCGCGTCGCCAGGATCGGGGAAGAGCGTCGCCGCGCCGCCATACCGCAGGATCACGCGGGTCGCCTCGCCCAGGGCGGACGCGAGCCAGGCATAGAGCGAGAGCCCGAGCGCGAGCGCGGCGAGCGCCGTGCACACGGCCAGGACGAGCGCGGCCCCGCCGCCGAAGGAGAGCCTGCCGCCCGCGGGGAACCAGGTCGCGAGGAAGGAGAGGAACGACCCGTCCAGCCACGAGGAGAGCCAAGCGGGGACGCCGACCTCGAGGGCGTACACGGCGAGCCCGCCGGCGCCGCAGGCCGCGGCGAGGAGGACGAACAGCAGGATCAGGCGATCGCGGACGACGTCGATGACGTCGACGACCTCGCCGAGCCTCCCCCGGAACGACGAGCGGAAGTAGCGGCTCCCGTAGGAGATCTTCTTCCATGTCTCCGGCCGCCACACCCGGCCTTGGCTCGCGACGCTGGAGACGACGAGGGCCGGGGTGATGACCAGCGCGAGCAGGACGAGCACCGGCAGGAGCGCCAGGTAGAGGACTCGGAGGGCCGCCCTTCGCGCCATGCCTCATTTGACGTGCCCCGGGCAGGACCGTCAAGGAGCCGCTCGGGCCGCGAGCGCCCCGAAAGTTGCCGGAATCGATGGATGCTCGTAGCAGTAAGCGCGAGCTCGCGCGCTGATGTCCTGCACCGAGACGCCGATAGAGCCGGCCTGCGCCCTGCGATCACCCGCGCCGAGCGATCCGCCGCCGGCGCTCTCGACCGGCGCGCGCGCGGCGCCTGCGCGCCGGCGTGGCAGGGCCGCGGCCCTCGTCGCCGCGGGCGCCGCCGGCGCGGGAGCGGCCGTGTGGACAAGCGCGGCCGTGGCCGTGTGGACCGGGGCGCCCGCGACGGCGGCGCGCAGCGCGGCGCCGCTCGTGGCGAGCGCGGCGAGCACGCTGACGAAGCGCGCGCCGACGGCGCCACCAGAGCGCGTGACGCTCACGGCGGATGACGAGGACGCCGAGCCCGGCACGCTGGAAGAGCAGCGCCTCCGGCTGTTCGCGCGGATGCGGCGCGAGCTCGCGCTCCCCGACGAGGCGATGCGGCAGGTCGAGGCGATCTTCGCGGCGTCGACGGTGCTCGGCCAGGGCAACCCCGCGCTGACGCGGCACCCGATGTCACGATCCGAGTGCCGTCGCACTCGAGCGCGCTCGGGCGTCGAGCCGGCGCGCGAGCCGGCCTGCGGCGCGCCGGGGATGGTGCCGCTCTTCGATCCCACGCGCGGTCAGACCGCGGCGGACGCCCCCGCGTGCATCGATCAGCTCGAGTTCCCGAACGTGCCCTGCGAGTACCCCGTGGTGCACGTCCGGGCCCGCGAGGCGGCGCTCCTGTGCAGGGCGGTAGGGAAACGGATCTGCGACGCGCACGAGTGGGAAGGGGCGTGCGCCGGCGCCCTCCGGGATCCGGACGTCGAGTACGAGTGGGCGCGCCCCCGGAACGAGGCGAGCTGGCACCACAACCTCCTGCGCGAGAAGGTGTGGAGCTACGGCCCCGCGAAGAACCACGCGCTCTGCGGGACGGGGAGCTCCCGCACGCCGGGCTGTCCAGGCGGCGGGTGGGACCGCTGCGGCTCCAACACGTATCCGGCCGGCGCGTTCCCCGCCTGCCGGAGCAGCCTCGGTGTCTTCGATCTGCACGGCAACGTGGCCGAGCACATGAGCCTGCCCATCCTGCCCGAAGAGCTCGCGCGGCACGGCGATCGGGGCTTCACCGAGATGAAGGGCAGCTGGTTCGCGTTCTCGTCGATGGAGGTCCACGCCGACGACTGCCGCTTTCGCGCCCCCGACTGGCACGCGACGCGCCTCATGAGCAGGGGCAGCCACGCGAACTACCACCTTGGATTCCGCTGCTGCAAGGACATCACGCCGGCGGACGGCGCCGAGCGAGACGGGGGCGTCGCCCCCCAGGGCGCCAGATGAATCCATCCACATAGATTTGACCACATGAGCCCACGTACGCGCATTGGGTGGTCCATGGGCGCAGGATCTCGCTGACGCGGCTCGTTTCGAGCGCCCGCCGCGAAGTTGCGGTGGCGGAGGCAGACGATTACGGCCCGAGGCGATCGACTCGTGTCGTGCCTCCGTTGGGGCACAAACGGCGCAGCCTGAGCACGTCAGGCGCAGAGGGTCCGACGTCGCGCGCGGGTTGCGGCCCGGTCAGACGAGCGGCGGGGAGGCGCCGCGCGCCGTCGCCAGCGGGCCTCGATCGGGCCTCGACGGCTCTCGTTCACGACGGCCGCGGTGCGGGCGGGAGCGCAGGGGCTCTGCTCGAAAGCCCGCGAGAGAGGCGTTGCGCGCGGCGCGCGGCGCCTGCCGCCGAGGCGTTGAGTTCGTCATCTCCAGCATGGGGCGCGCGGCCCGCGGGCGATAGGCCCTCCGATCGGGGGCCGTCCCGCCGGTCTCCGCGTTGAGAACCCGGAAAACCAAGGCCGGCGTCGATCCAGAGAATGCCTTTTTGCGGACGCGTCAGGGCTGGTGACACGAGCTCGCAGCGGCAGTGTCTGCACACGAGGGCTGAGGCACACAGCCTGCTCTTCGATGAGCCCACGGTGGCTCGGACCTTCCGGCCATCACGGGATATTGAGGAGGACAACACATGCTCTCGATTCATGGCAAGGTGCTGGGGCTCGCGGTGGTGATGGCGGCGCTGGGCACGGGGTGCGCCGTTGACGCGGTGAACGACGCGGATCTCGACGAGGCCAGCATCGACGAGGTCGAGCAGGTCGATTCGACCACCGAGGCGCTCGAGGCCGGCGCGTCGGCGAGGGGCGGGTATCAGGGGCCGTACGGCGGCAAGGGCGGGCCGATCGGCGCGCAGGGCCCCATGGACCTCGGCCAGGGGCCGGTCGGCGTGCAGGGACCGGCGGGCCCCGGCCTGCAGGCGCCGATCGGCCAGATGGGGCAGGGGCCTGTCGGCCAGGGGCCGGTCGGGCAGGGGCCGGTCGGGCAGGGGCCCGTGGGCGTGCCGGGTGGCGTGCCGGGCGTCGGTGGTGTGCCGTTCGGCGGGATGCCGTTCGGTGGCATCGGTGGTTTCGGCGGCTTCGGCGTGCCTGCCGCGTTCATCTCGAATTGCACCACCTTCAACACCGTGTTCGCTCCCGACTGCTTTCCGTGCAGCCCCTGCTGCCCCCGGCCCTGCAACCCTTGCAATCCCGCGGGCATCGGCGGCCCGCTCAACGGCGGGTTCTCGGCCGGCCCCTGCGGTGGCGGGTTCCAGGGCCCCTGCAATGGCGGGTTCACGGGAGGCTGCGGCGGCAACGCCGGGTTCGCCGGGGGCTGCGGCGGCAACGCCGGGTTCGCCGGAGGCTGCGGCGGCAACGCCGGGTTCGCCGGAGGCTGCGGCGGCAACGCCGGGTTCAGGCCGGGCTGCGGCATCTGGTAACTACGGGCCTCGGACCTCGGCCGGTCGCGCCGGCCGCGGAGAGGGCGCGGGGCTCGGAGGCGAAACGCCCGGCGCCGCGCGCCGGCCGCCACGGGAGCGCGTGAGTCGATCGCGTTCGATGGCCGATCTCGGGTCGGCCCATCGTCGCCGCTCTCCCGCGCGGGCTTCACCAGCGCCGCCTCATGCTGACCACCTCGGCGGCCAGCGGACGGCGGGGACGTGACGGCAGCGCTCGAACGGTCGCAACGGCAGAGGCTGGGCCCGCGCCGGCGGGGGCGACCCATGTGAGGTGAGGTCGTCGCCGCCAGCGCGGGTCGCGGACGCAGGGGGACGGCGCCACAGGGCCGTGCCCCCGCGGCTCGCGCGGGATGGCGGGATGGTGGCCGGGCCGGCGATGATGGTGAGGTGAGACGCGCTGCGCCGCGGGAGCGCGGCGCGGCCCGCGAAATCGCGCGAATCCCGCGAATCGCGCGGAATTACACCTGAGTCCAGCGAGTCCGCGCCGGCGGCATGTGCCGCCTTCACGGGCGTTGCTACGCCGCGAGCGATCCCTTAGAGTGGCGCTAACGCTGTGATCGGCACGATCATCGACGGCAAATATCAGATTCGCAAGCTCCTCGGCGAGGGCGCCATGGGCTCGGTCTACGAGGCCGAGCACACGGGGACCGGCCGACGCTGCGCCGTGAAGGTGATCAGCTCGGCGGATCTCACCCGCGACCCGAAGGTCGTGAGCCGCTTCCAGCGCGAGGCGCGCGCGGCAGGCGCGATCGACACACAGCACATCACGCAGGTGCTCGACGCCGGCGTCGATCGCGGCTCGAACCTGCCGTTCCTCGCGATGGAGTTCCTCGCGGGCGAGGACGTCCACGAGCTCATCAAGCGCGTCGGCCCGCTCGCGCCCGACCTCGCGCTGCGCATCGTCGCGCAGTCGTGCATCGGGCTCCAGAAGGCGCACGAGGCGAGCGTCGTCCACCGCGACATCAAGCCGCACAACCTGTTCCTCGCGCGCCGCGACGCCGGCGAGATCCTCGTCAAGCTGCTCGATTTCGGGATCGCCAAGGTGAAGATGGACCGGGCGAACGAGACCGAGAGCGCCGATCTGACGCGCACCGGGAACCTGATCGGCTCGCCGCTCTACATGTCGCCCGAGCAGGCGCGCGGCCAGAAGGAGATCGACCACCGCACCGACATCTGGTCGCTCGGCGCCGTGCTCTACCAGCTGCTGACCGGGCGGACGCCGTACCATCACATCACCGCGCTCGGTGAGCTGATCATCGCGATCTGCTCGGATCCTCCGCCGCAGGTGCAGGATTTCGCCCCGTGGGTGGCGCCCGAGATCGCGGCGATCGTGCACCGATGCCTCCTGCAGGCCCCCGGGCAGCGCTACCAGAGCGCGCAGGAGATGTTCGGCGCCATCCGGCCGCTCCTTCCGTACGGCTGGGGCATCCACGAGAGCATGCTCGTGCCGCTGCCGGAGGCCGTGCACCGGCAGTCCGCGCCGCGGCTCGCGATGAACGCGCCGCCCGCGAACCAGAGCGGCGCGTACGCAGCGGCCTCGCCGGCGAACCAGAGCGGCGGGTACCCCGCGATCTCGCCGGCGAATCATGGCGGCGCGTACGCCGCGACCGCGCCGGCGAACCAGAGCGGCGGGTATCCCGCGGTCCCGCAGGAGCACCGCGGAGGTTACTCGTCGTTCGCGCCTCCCCCGCTCCAGAGCGGGCCGCCGGCGGCGATCATTCCGGCCACCAACCACGCTGGCGCTGCGACGACGGGGGCGCTCACGCAGTCGCACCGCGGCACGCAGCCCGGCGTGCCGCGGGTGCCGGTGGTGGCCGGCGCCGCGCTCGCCGCCGCGGTCATCGCGGCCGGCGTGTACTTCATCAGCCGGCCGCCGCCGGAGCCGGTCGCCCAGCCGGAGGCGAAGGCGACCGTCGAGACGCTCCCGCCTGCGGCGGCCACGCTGACGTCGACCGCCCCGACGCCGTCGCCGGCCGCGACGCCGACGACGCCGGAGGTGGTCGCGGCGGTCGAGCCGCAGCCGAAGCGCGTTCAGGTCGTCATCCTGCCCGCCGACGCCTCGGTCGAGGTCGAAGGCAAGCGCGTGACGACGCGCAACGGGATCCTCGATATCACCGGGCCGCCCGGGAGCGTGCACAGGGTGCGCGTCTTCAAGAAGGGGGGCGGCGAGGCGATGGCCGACGTCGTGGTGACCGACACCGGCGCGTTGCCGCCGAAGGTCGAGCTCACGCCGACGTCGGGGAAGGGCGGTCCTGCGACGTCGGCGAAGAGCACCTCGGCCGCGCCGGCGACGGCGCCGCCCGCGCCCACGACCCCCAAGGGGATCATCGACAACACCGACGAGTTCGGAAAGTAGCAGCGGAGCGACAGGCTGAGTACGGTGCTCGATCGAATGGATCTGCGTACGCGGCGCGGCGGCTCTCGTCTTCTCTCCCTCGCGCGGCGTCCCCGCGCAGCGCCGCGGCTGCGCGCGCTCTCGGCCGCGGTCGCGGTCGCGGTCGCCGCCGGACCGGTGCTCGCGCAGCCGGCGCCGCCGGTCACGGACGCCGCCGCGCCGGTCAAGGAGGGCGCCGCGCCCGCCGCGGAAGCCGGCGCGCCGGCCAGGGAAGGCGCAGCGCCGGCCACCGGGGCTGCGGTGCCGGTCGAGGAGGCGCCCGTCTCCGAGACGGACCGGCAGGTGGCGCGGCTCCACTTCGAGAAGGGGCTCACGCTGCTGCGCGAGGAGGCGTGGGGCCCTGCGCTCGCGGAGTTCCTCCTCTCGCGCAAGCTCTTCCCGACGCGCGTGGCCACGAACAACGCCGCGATCGCGCTGCGCAAGCTCCAGCGCTACGACGAGGCGCTCGAGATGTTCGAGACCTTCCTCCGCGATTTCACCATGTCGGCCGCCGAGCGCGCGGCCGCGCAGCGGGAGATCGCCGAGCTGCGGGCGCTCGTGGGGACGCTCGACATCACGAACGCGGAGCCCGGGGCGTCCATCGTGGTGAGCGGCGAGGAGCGCGGGCAGTACCCGCCCGTCAAGCCGATCCGCGTGGCGGCGGGCGCGCACGTCGTCCGCGTCTTCAAGGAGGGCTACGAGCCGGTGGAGACGCGCGTCGACGTCGCCGGGGGGCAGACCGCCACGGTGAACGCGAAGCTCCGCAGGCTGACCCGCTCCGGCCGGCTGCGCGTGGTGGAGCGCGCCGGCAAGACGGTCGACGTGCTCGTCGACAACGTCGTCGTGGGGCAGACCCCGTGGATCGGCGCGCTGTCGGTCGGCGATCACATGGTGGCGCTGCGCGGCGCGGGGAAGCTCGGGACGCAGCCGACGGCGGCGCCCGTGAAGCCGCAGGAGCTCACGACGCTGTCGCTGCTCGCCGAGGATCTCGACGCTTCGTTGCGGGTCGACCCCACGCCGCCCGGCGCGAGCGTGTGGATCAACTCGGTCAACGTGGGCAACGGCGTCTGGCTCGGCCGGCTCAAGGCCGGCACGCACCGGGTCGAGGTGAAGGCCGACGGGTTCGTCACGGGGACGCGCACGGTGACGCTGCTGAAGGGCCAGCGCCAGAGCCTCGACATGGGGCTCGAGCGCGACGAGGACGCCGATATCTGGCGCAAGCCGCCGAAGATCACGCTCGACGTGAGCGCGTCGTTCCTGCTGGCGCCGACGCTGGGCGGCGAGATCACGGACGGCTGCGGCTCGGGTTGCTCCAGCTCGCTCGGCCTCGGCGGGCTCGGCATGATCCACGGCGGTTACGAGCTCGGCTCGGGGATCGGCGTCGGGATCGAGCTCGGCGGCCTGTTCGCGGCGCAGCAGCTCGACGAGCGCTCGGCGACGCTCAGGCCGGTCGGCTACCGGGATCCGCTCGACGGCACGGCGAGCGACACGCTCCGCCTGGGCGGCTTCCTGGCCGGCGCGACGTTCGGGTACCACTTCGACATCAGCGACCGCTTCCCGGCGCTGCTCCGGCTGGGCGCGGGGGTGCTCGTCGGCGAGGTCCGCGACGAGCGGACCGGCAGGTTCAGGACGACCGGGGGGGAGTGGTTCAACACGTTCCCGGTGGTCGACTTCGCCTCGGCGACCTACTTCTACGCGGATCCTGATCTGCGCCTCGGCCTGCGGCTCGGAGAGCGGTGGGAGGTGTCCGGCAGCCTGAAGCTGCTGCTGCTGATCGGCCTCAGCAAGCCGAAGTGGGACAGGACGATCGAGCTGTCCGCCTCGACGGACGGGATCGGCACCTACGAGCCAGAGTCGCTCATGGGTGATTTCGTCCTGATGTTCTCGCCCGGGGCGAGCCTGCGTTACCAGTTCTGACGAGACCCGCGCCGGTCCACGGTGCGCGGCCGCGCGGCGCTGCGTGCGTCGCGATCTTCCGCCCCCTCAGCACCATGCCGAGCAGAGCGGCGGTCTCCCGCACAGGAGACGGGCCCAGATCGGCGTTTTCGGCGCGCAAGCGCACTCCCGTGCGCTGAGCACCGAAAACGTCGAGGTGGGCCCGTATCCGAAGCGGGTGACCGCCGCTCTAGCGCCGGCGGCGAAGGGCGGCCAGCGCCGCGGCGACGCCGACGAGGACGGAGAGGCCTGCGGCGGTGCGCTCGGCGGGGGCGCCGACGACGCTGCAGGAGCAGGACGGGACCTCCGACGGATCGATCTGCGGGACGCACTGGTTCGCGAGGTTGCACACCATGCCATCGACGCAGTCGGCCACCGATCTGCACGGTGAGGCGCAGGCGCTGCCGCCCGGCGGGCAGCTGTACGGGGTGCAGTCGGTGTCGACGCCCGGGGATCGGAGCGTGTGCTCGCCGTCGCAGCGCGGCCCGATCTCCTCGAGGTCGGCGCAGACGCCGTCGAGGCAGACGAAGTCCTGGATGCAGTCGTCGTCGGAGGCGCAGGAGGTCTTGCAGGCGGTCTCGTCCGCGCACTTGAACCCGCCGCAGCGCTCGACCACCGGCTCGTTCTCGCGGCCGTCTCCTGCGCAGAAGAAGCGCGTGAGCGTCGCGGGACCCACGATGCAGCCCTCGTCCGGGCAGGAGCACGTGAAGGTCTTCGCGACCGCCCCTTCCACAGGGAACATGCACTTCGCGTCGGTGGCGCCGCCGCAGTAACCGGCACACGCGCCCTCACCGGGGCAGGCCTCACGCTGGAAGGTGCCGCCCTCGTTGGGGTGCGGCGACTCGTGCTCGACAGGCGTCCCGACGTTCGTGCACCTGCCGACGTTGTTCACCACGTCGCATGCCTGACACTGGCCATCGCACCGGAAATCGCAGCAGAAACCGTCGACGCAATGGCCCGAGACGCACTGGCGATCACGCGTGCACTCGGCGCCGTTGGCGAGTCGATCGAGACACAGACCCGACCCGGGCGGTGCGCCCCCCGATCCCGCGGACGCTCCGCCTGCGCCACCCGCACCTCCGCTGCCTCCAGCGGCTGCGCCGCCGGCACCCGCGCCACTCGATCCAACGGAGGCGCCGCTGGCACCGGCGCCACCGGATCCAGCGGACGCGCCGCCTGCACCGCCGGCACCAGCGCCCCCCGATCCAGCGGCTGCGCCGCCTGCGCCCGCGCCACCGGTTCCGGCGGACGCACCGCCCGCGCCACCCGTTCCGGCGGCTGCGCCGCCTGCGCCGCCTGCACCCGCGCCGGTGGACGCGCCGCCCGCACCACCACCACCCGTTCCGGACGATGCACCTCCGGCGCCGCCGGCCTCACCGCAGGCGTCCGGATCGCCGACGCCGACGTCACACCAACCGCTCTCGTCGCAACCGCAGTCGTCCAGGCAATAGAGGATGCACCTGTTGTTGCTGCCGCAGCGGCCCGGCTTGCAGTCCTTCGTGGATTCATGAGCCAGCGCGCGCCCCTGGCCATCGCAGCGGTTGTGCACTTCGATCTGGTTGACGCAGACGACCGGGAGCTCCGTGTCGGGCTTCGCAGGACCACACGTGCCATCGCTGCCCGTCCCCTTGCCCGACGCCGTGCACGAGAAGCACTCCTGATCGCACGCCTCGTTGCAGCAGACGTTCTCCGTATCGGAGCAATGCCCTGAAGCGCACTCCTGATCGTGCACGCACGCCTCGCCGTTCGCCTTGATCAGCAGCTGCGCGCTGGCGAGCGGCTGCGCGCTCGTGGCCCCGATGCCGCCCGCGACGAGCACCGCCCGGCCTGCGACGCGGTCGGTGCCGGCGTTGACGACGACGGCGGCGTGCTCCCGGCGAGCCTCCTGTGCAAGCGAGCCGGCCGGCAGGGTGAGGGCGCTGAACTTCCTGGTCAGCGGATCGTAGATGGCGGCGCTCGAGAGCGAGGTCGTGCCATCGAACCCGCCGGCGATGAGGACGTCGCCGGTCGGCAGCAGGCTGGCCGTGTGGTTGGCGCGCGCGTTCGCCATGGAGATCGGCGTCGGCTGGAGCTCGAAGCCCCGCTTCGTCGGATCGGCCACGCCGTCGTGGTAGATGTCGAGGGTGCGGACGTAAGCGCCGCCAGAGACCCGGGTGGTGCCTCCGACGAGGATCACCTCGCCCGAATCGAGCGTCGTCGCTGCCTGGCCGCCCAGCGCCTCCGTACGGTCGATGAGCGTCGCCGTGTGGAAGCCGCGGAGGGCGCTCATCTGCGCCGTCATCGGGGTCGCGGAGGGTGAGAGGACGGAGATCGGCCGGAAGACGCCCTCGTCCTCGTGGAAGATCTCGGCCGAGGTGAGCGCCGCGCCCGAGAGGACGAAGCCGCCTGCGACGAGCACGTTCCCCGCCTTCAGGCGGACCGCCGTGTGGGCGTGGCGCGAGGTCGCCATGCTGCCCACGGAGGCGAGCGTGCTCGCGACGGGCGCGCCGCCGTTCGGTCCGAAGGCGCTGAAGGTGTAGAGGGAAGCGGTGCTCGTGGGCTGGTTGAGCGGATCCGCGAGGCCGCCTGCGACCAGGACCACGCCTGGATCGAGGAGGGTGGCCGAGTGATTGAACCGGCCCAGAGAGGCCCCGGCGTCCCTGACGAACTGGCCGGTGGCCGGGTTGTAGACCTCGACGGCGGCGACCGGCGTGCCGCTGGTGCGCTGGCTGCTGCCGCCCACGACGACGACCGCCGGCGGCGGAGGCGCAGGATCCGACGGCGCGGCCGGGGCGAGCTTCGTGACGGCCGTGGCGGTGTGGGCGCCGCGCGCGACGTCCATCGCGTCGGTGCTCGCGAACGTGCGGTCGAGCGGGAAGTACAGCTCCGCCGTCGCGAGCGCGCCCCCGGACGCGTCGAACCCGCCCGCGAAGAGCACGGGGCTCGCAGGGTTCGCCGGGTCGATCACGGTGGCCGTGTGACGGGCGCGCGGCGTGATCATCTGGTTTGTCGTGGCGATCCACTGCGGGTCGACGAGCGCCGGGTACCGAACGCCGGCGGGCTGCCATCCGACGATCACCGTGCAATCCGGCGCGCCCGGCGGGGTGACCGGCCGGCCCCACGGGGCGCGAGGGCTCGTGTCGACGGCGCAGCCCTCGACGGAGAGCGAGGCCGGAACGCGCGCGCCGTTCGCGTCGACGAGGTAGGGGGGCGCGACGCGCAGGCGGGGCGAGCCGCCGGCGTCGAGGAACTCGAGCGTGCGCTCCACGAGGCGGAGGCCCGAGACGGCGGTGACGTCGACCCGGTAGCGGAGCTCCTTGCGCGTGGGCTCCTGCTCGAAGACGACGAAGTCCTCGGTGCCGTGCGGGAGGACGCGGTGCAGGACGTCGCGGGCGCCGCCGCCTTCGGCGCGCAGCGCGCCTGCGTAGAGGACGAGGCCGCTGTCGACCGCGGCAGGCACGTCCGCGGCATCGACGAGGGAGAAGGCGATCGAGACGCGGGACGCGCCATCGGCGAGGCGCACCGGACCGGCGGCGCGCGCCGGGAGCTCGACGGACGCCGCGGCGGCCTCCGGGGCTGCCGCGCGCAGGGCGCCGGCCGGAGTCGCCGCGACGATCTTGACGGGGCTCGCGGCGATGGCGTTGGCGAAGCGCGCGCGGATCGCGGCGATGCGGGCGCGCGCTCCGGGCGGCGCCGCCTGAGGCGACCCGGGGCCGGCCGGGGGGGAGCGGCGCGAGGCGCCCTCGTCGGAGCAGCCAAGGACCTGGGGGAGAATGGCGCACGCAGAGAGCAGCGCAGCCGTTCGCAGCCTGAAGCCGAGTCGCAGCACGCGGTGGTTTCGCAAGGGTCGTTCCGTGGTCGGCGCGGCGCGCGCGACGTGAGAGGGCGGATCTGGGCCATCCTAACAGAAGGCGGCCCGCCGCCGAACAAGTGAGGCGGCGCGTCGAGAGAGGCGGGGGCTCCTCCGACGTGGCCTCCGACACGGAGACGTGGCGGCGGGCGATCGCCGCTCGATCGAGCGCGCGGCCGAGGAAAACCTCCCCAGGAGGCGGGCGAAACTGGGTAGGCTTACGGGGGCGCTGTCGCGTACGGCGCGATCTGTCTGGAGGAGCCGCGATGACTTTCCCCGCCTTGCCCTGGATGTCCCGCCACCTCGCGCACGCCGGCGCTGCGCGACGCGGGCTCTTGCCGCTGATCGCGGGCCTGCTCACGCTCGTGGCGCTCGCGCCCCGGCCGGCGAGCGCGACGCTGTGGGACACGGACAATGACGAGGTCGCGAACGGCGTCGACAACTGCCCTGGGGTCAGCAACCGGAGCCAGTACGACGGCGATGGCGATGGTCAGGGCGACGCTTGCGACGATGACGATGACAACGACGGCACCCCGGATGACACGGATCTCGACGACGACGGCGATGGGATAGCGGACACCGCAGACAAGTGTCCGACGATTCCCACGCCCCTGGCCGCGGATCCGGACTTCGACGACGATGGCGATGGCGTCCCGGATGTCTGCGACAACTGCGATGGAGATCGCAACGAGGATCAGCTCGACAGCGATCGCGACGGGCGGGGGAACATCTGCGAGACCGACAACGACGCGGATGGCGACACCGACTTCAACGACAACTGCCTCAACGTCTCGAACGCCAACCAGGCCAATGCCGATGGCGACAACTACGGCGACGCCTGCGACAACTGCCCCACTGCACACAACAACGATCAGCGGGACAGGGACAACGATGGCGTTGGAGACGACTGCGACAACTGCGCAAACGCGCCGAACACCGATCAGCGCAACCCTGACGGCGACCTCTTCGGCGACGTCTGCGACAACTGTCCTGGGACGGCCAACAACAACCAGGCGGACACCGACGGCGATACGATCGGCAACGCCTGCGACAACTGCCAGAACCGCGCGAACGAGAACCAGGCGGACGGCGATGGCGACGGGGACGGTGACACGTGCGACAACTGCCCTGGCACGCCCAACAGCGGTCAGGAAGACGCGGATAGCGATGGGGTCGGCGACGCCTGCGACAACTGCCTGAGCCGCGCGAACGCGGACCAGGCGAACGGGGACAGCGACGCGTTCGGCAACGCGTGCGACAACTGCCCTGCCACGTCGCACCCCAGCCAGTCGGACAGCGACCTCGATGGGGTGGGCGACGCGTGCGACAACTGCGCGGACCGCGCGAATGATCAGCAGAACGAGGACGGCGACGCCTTCGGAAACGCGTGCGACCTCTGCCCGTACGTCGCGACCCTGACCCAGGTCGACACCGACGGCGACGGCTTCGGCGACGATTGCGACAACTGCCCGCGCCTCATCACCGCGAACCAGGCCGACGGCGACGGAGACCGCGTCGGCAATGCTTGCGACAACTGCCCCGAGGTCGCCAACACGACCCAGGTCGACAGCGACGGCGACGGCCTCGGCAACGCCTGCGACAACTGCGCCAGCGTCGCCAACGCCGGCCAGATCGACGATGACCACGATGGGGTCGGCAACGTCTGCGACAATTGCCCCTCGACGCCGAACGGGCCGAACGACACGAACGACCAGGGCGACAGCGACGGGGACCAGAGAGGCGACTCCTGCGACAACTGCCCGGACGTGGCTAACGCGAACCAGACGAACACCGACGCCGCCACCGGCGACACGCAGGGCGACGCGTGCGACGACGACGACGACGCCGACGGCGTGCTCGACGCCGCCGACAACTGCCCGACCGAGCCGAACACGAGCCAGCGCAACACGGACCGGAACCTGCCCGGCGGCGACACGCTGGGCGACGCGTGCGACAACGACGACGACGCCGACGGCGTGCCCGACGCAACCGACAACTGTCCGCTCCAGCGCAACCTGGATCAGACGAACACGGACGAGGACCTGACCGACGGCGACGGGTTCGGCGACGCCTGCGATGACGACGACGACGCCGACGGCGTGCCCGACGTGAACGACAACTGCATCACGACGCCGAACAGCGCCCAGGCCAACACGGATCTGAACCTTGCAAGCGGCGATGCGCTGGGCGACGCGTGCGACGATGACGACGACGCCGACGGCGTGCTCGACGCCGCCGACAACTGCCAGTTCGCGCCGAACAGCACGCAGATCAACACCGACCAGAGCCTCGCGGGCGGCGACGCGCAGGGCGACGCGTGCGACAACGACGACGACGCTGACGGGGTGCCGGACGGCGGCGACAACTGCCGCACCACGCCGAACCCGGGGCAGGAGAACAACCCGAAGACCGGGCCCGAAGACGCGCTCGGTGACGCGTGCGACGACGACGACGACAACGACCGCGTCCTCGACGCAGATGACAACTGCGGATACGACATCAACACCAACCAGCTCGATACCGACGGCGATGGCGACGGGGACGTCTGCGACGACGACGACGACAACGACCTCCTCACGGATGCGGAGGAGGCGGCGCTCCGGACCGACCCGACCAGCGTCGACTCCGACGGCGACACGATCGGCGACTTCGAGGAGGTGTTGAACCGCGACAATCCCGCCGATCCGGCCAACAACACCGACGGTGACGCGTTCATCGACGCCGTGGACCGCTACAGCGACGGCGACGGGGTGCTCGACTCCGAAGAGGCCGGGGATGCTCTGCTGAATACGCCGGCGATCGACACAGACGGCGATGGGACCCCGGACTACCGGGACACCGACTCGGACGACGATGGCGTGCTCGACGGCGACGACAACTGCCGCCTCATGGAGAACCCGCCGCCCGCGCCGGGCGAGCCGCAGGTGGACACCGATGGCGACGGCAAGGGCGACGTGTGCGACGGCGACTCGGACAACGACGGCACGCTCGACGTCGACGACAACTGCCCGAGCCTGGCGAACGCCGGGCAGCAAGACGCCGACGGCGACGGGACCGGCGACGCGTGCGATCCAGACGGCGATCCGGACGCCGACGGGGTGACGAACGAGGACGACAACTGCGATTTCGCGGCGAACCCGCCGCCTGCGCCGGGCGAGCCGCAGGCCGACATCGACGGCGACGGCCTCGGCGATCCCTGCGATGACGACGCCGACGGCGACTCGATACCTGACGCGGACGACAATTGCCCGCAGATCGTGAATGCCGATCAGGCGGACGCCGACGGCGACCGCCACGGCGACATCTGCGACAACTGCCCGAGCCTGGCGAACGCCGGGCAGGAAGACGCGAACGGCGATGATCTCGGCGATGCCTGCGATCCCGACGGCGACGGGGTGGTGACCGACGCCGACAACTGCCCCAGCGTGGCGAACCCCGAGCAGACCGACACCGACGAGGACGGCCAGGGTGACGCCTGCGAGCCGCCGGATCCGACCGGCAGCGGCGGCGGCGGAGGGGCCGGCGGGACGGGCGGCGCTGGCGGCATGGGCGGCGCCGGCGGTGAGGCCGCGACGACGACCGCGACCAGCGGCGGCGCGGCGTCGCCGGATTTCCAAGGCGGCTGCGACTGCCGCATGGGACGTGGGCCGATGCCCCGGGAGGCGTGGGGCATGCTGCTGATCCTCGCCGCCGTGCTCCGGCGGCGAGGCCGGCTGCAACCGCGACGGGCGGCATGATTCCACGCCGCGGAAACTGGGCTCTGACGATCACCTGAGAGCGACACCCGGCGAGCGCGGCGGCTCCTCGTCGGCGCAGCCGTCCGATACCGTCAATCTTGGATAGCGAGGTGCAGATTCGTGTGATACGGGCTCAGCCGCCAGGCAGGCGAGCGAGGCGCACGAAAGTACGCCGCAGCGAGCCGAACGGCGCGGACGAGCCCGCGGCGCACGGAGATGCGCCCCGCCATAACGGAGCTTCAAGGAGGACCCTCATGCAGGCATCTCGGTGGATCGCGGTGTGGATGGCGATGGGCGCGCTCGTCATCGCCGGTACGGGCGCGGGATGCGGAGCTGACGACGCCACGGGGGAGGCGACGACCTCGAGCTCGACGACCACCACCACGGGTGAGGGCAGCACGAGCAACACAGGAACGGGCGGCGCTGGCGGCGAAGGAGCGGGCGGCGCTGGTGGCGCGGGAACGGGCGGCTCAGGCGGCGCGGGAACGGGCGGCGCCGGCGGGACGGGAACGGGCGGCGAGGGCGCCGGCGGTTCAGGCGGCGCGGGAGCAGGCGGCTCCGGCGGCGCTGGCGGCACGTCGGGCGAGAGCTTCAATTTCACCCTCCGCGGCACCGGTTACGTTCCCGCCTACACCGCTGGTGACATGGTCTACGTGGCCGTCGTCGCTGCCGGCGATGCCGCGCCGGCCCTGAGCGCGTCGGACGCGATCGAGGCCGACGGCACGTTCAGCGTGACGGGGCAGATACCCGGCGACAAGGCGTACAAGATGCACTGGTACGTGGACCTTTCGCAGAATGGGACTTGCGACGCGGCCCCCACGGATCACGTCTGGACACAGGACATCCCCACCGTCACGGCGGATATCATGCGCAGCGTCGTTCCCAACAGCGCCTTCGGCGACTGTCCGTGACGCGCCGCGCTCGGCCATTCCATAGCCGTTGATCGTCCCTGGCGCGGCGCGCCCTCCGCGCACCGTCGCCCTGTGGTCAGAGTCGTGGCCACGTCGAACGCGGCGCGGGCGGGTCGCAGGCCGCCTCCTGGACCTCGCCCAGGATCGCCGCGGCCAGGGAAGAAATGCGGATGTTGCCCCCCGCCACGCGCCCCCGCTATCGTGCCCGGCCGATGAGGCATTCCTCCGTCGCAGCGGTCGCGTCCACGGCCGTCCTCATGACGCTCGCCGGCGCCTCGCGCGGTCAATCCACCGGCGGGTTCTCCCTCGACCGGTTCGAGCCGGCGCCCGCTGGAGACGCCTTCTTCGGCGTGCCTTCTCCGGCCGCTCCCGGCCACCTCGCGCCGCGCGCCTACGTGATGCTCGATTACGCTCACCGCCCCATCCACACCAGCGGTGAGACCCCCGTCGACCTCGTCTCTTCGCAGACGTTCCTCCGCCTCGACGCCTCGCTCGCGCTCTGGGACCGCCTCCTGCTCTCGATCGACGCGCCCCTCGCCGTCGCGCAAGGGGGCGACGACCCGGGCATCCCCGGCGTCGAGTTCACCGAGCTGACGGCGCCCGAGCTCGGCGACCTGCGCTTCGGCGCGCGCGTCCGCCTGCTCGGGGAAGACGCAGGCCCGTTCCAGCTCGGGATCGGCGGATACCTGTTCGCGCCCACCGGCGCGCCGGCGCAGTACACCGGCGACGCGGAGGCCCGCGGCGCCGTCCACGCGAGCGTCGGCGGGCGCGTCGGCTCGGCGAGCTCGTCGCTCGGGTTCCTGTGGAGCGCGAGCGGCGGCGTCGAGCTCGGAGGCGGCCGCAACCGGCCGCAGCTGTTCACGTTCGGCGGCGCCGCCGGGCTCCTGATCGCCGACGATCTCCTCCAGCTCGGCGCCGAGGCGTACGGCGGCGCGCCGCTCGGCAACGAGCTCCTGCTCTCCAGCACGCCGGTGCAGCGCGACGAGGCGGGCGTCAACGCCGAGCTGCTCTTCGGCGCCAAGCTGCGCGTCCTCGACGGCCTCACGTTCGGCGCCGCGGTCGGCCCGGGCCTGACGAACGCCATCGGCACACCGCCGGTCCGCGCCGTCGGCATGGTCGGCTGGACGCCGCTCCCGAAGCCGGCCCCGGATCGCGCCCAGGCCGCCGCCGTCGCGGGCGACAGGGACGACGACGGCATCAACGACGAGATCGACGCGTGCCCCGACGTGAAGGGCGATCCTTCGCCCGATCGCGCGAAGGACGGATGTCCTCCGGCCGATCGCGACGGGGACACGGTGCTCGACATCGACGACGCGTGCCCGAGCACCCCGGGCGCCCGCAGCGCCGACGCCACGGAGAACGGCTGCCCCGAGGACTCGGACGACGACGGCTTCCACGACGGCATCGACGCCTGCCCCAGCGTGCGCGGCGGGGCGAGCGACGACCCGAAGAAGGTCGGCTGCCCTGGCGACGCGGACGGCGACGGCATCGCCGACGCCTCGGACGCCTGCCCCAAGGCCAAGGGGCCGGCGAACCGGGACCCGAAGCAGAACGGCTGCCCGGACGATCCGGATGGCGACGGCGTGCGCGGCGCCGCGGACGCCTGCCCGAACGAGCGGGGGCCCTCCGACCCCGATCCACGACAGAACGGCTGCCCCAGGTTCGTTCGCGTCAACGCCGACGAGATCAAGACGTCCAAGCCGGTCCAGTTCGTCGTCTACGGCAAGTCGCGCGCCGAGACGGTCGATCCCATCTCCGACGAGGTCCTGTACGAGGTGCGCGACACCATCCAGCAGAACCCGGACATCGAGCTCGTCGAGGTGCAAGGCCACACCGACGACAACGGGACCGAGGAGTACAACCTCCGCCTGTCGCAGCAGCGCGCGGACGCGGTCCTCTCGTGGCTCGTGGCCGCCGGGGTTCCGAGGGAGAAGCTCGTCGCCAAGGGCTACGGCTTCGAGCAGCCGGTCGGGGACAACCGCGTCAAGACAGGGCGCCAGAAGAACCGCCGTGTGCAGTTCGTGATCGTCAAGCGCAAGGGAAAGCCCTAGCGAGCAAGCGCCGACGTCGCGGCGCAACACGCTCGACCACGAGCGACACAACGCCCAAGACACCACAAATCCCGACAGACGCCCAGACGCGCGGACGCCGATACCTCGCAGTCCAGGGCGATCGCGGCGCCGCGGCACGTCATGCTGCGCCGCGCCCGCATGCGCCTCCGCCGCCGCCCGACCCCTGGCCGTGACCGTTCCCTGACGGCCGTGGACAGGCGAGTGTGTCACCTTATCGAATGCTCCATACGGTGGCGATCTCAGATATCCATCTTTGCGAGCTCGAGCCGGGTGACGGCCTGTGGATGCGCTACCGTCAGGCTCCTTACTCCCCCGACAGCGAGGTCGCGGCGATGCTGGACGCGCTCCGGGACGAGATGAGGCAGGGCGCGGCGCGCGGCGCGGGGCGCGATGAGCTCACGCTCGTGCTCAACGGCGATGTGTTCGACTTCGATGCGCCGCGCGTGATCGACCAGCAGAGCGTCTTTCACGATCTCCCCCGCAGCGCGGAGCACGCGGTGCCGGCGATGGCGGCGATCCTCGCGGACCACCCGGTGTTCATCGAGGCGCTCGGTCGCGTCGTCGCGGACGGGCACACCGTCGTGTTCATCTCCGGCAACCACGACGTCCAGCTCACGTTGCCCGAGGTGCGCGACCTGGTCCGGGCCCGCGTCGTCGATGCGGCGCTCGCCGCGCTGGGCGACGCGCCGCTCTCCAGCGCCCCGCACGCGCGCGCGGCGCTGGGCGCGCGCGTCGTGTTTCGCGCGTGGTTCCACAAGACGCCCGACGGCATCATCGTGGAGCACGGCAACCAGTACGACGCGTATTGCAGCTACCGCTACCCGATGGTCCCGTTCGGGCGTAAACCGGGCGAGATCCAGCCCACCATGGGCTCGCTCGTGTGCCGGCTGCTCGTGTCGCGCATGGGCTACTTCAACCCGCACGTGGACGCCTCGTTCATGCTGTCCGCGTTCGGGTACCTCGCGCACTGGGCGCGTTACTACATGTTCTCCAGCCGCTCGCTCGCGGGGGCGTGGGCGCTCGGCGCGCTCCGCACGCTCGTCGAGCTCGTGCGTCGGCGCGAGCCGGAGCGGCGCGCTCGCCTGCGCGAGAGCCTCGCCGCCGCGGCGCAGGAGACGGGCGCCCCGCTCCGCGCCGTGGCCCGTCACGCCCGCCTGTTCGCACCCCCGGCGGAGGATCGGCTGGGGCTCGTCGCGCGCGAGCTGTGGCTCGACCGGGCCGCGCTGGCGCTGCTCGCGGTCGCGGTGGCGCTCGTGTGGCTGGTGCTCGCTCCGCTCTGGCTCGCGCCGGGGGCGCTCGTCGCGCCGGCGGCGCTCATCGTCTACGAGCGCCTCGTGCCGAAGCTCCCGCTCGACGCGACGTGGCAGCGCGTCAGTCGCGCCGCGCGCCACGTCGCCCGCGCCCATCGCGCCAGAGCGGTCGTCTTCGGCCACACGCACACGCCCGAGGGCACCTGGGAGGGCGGGCTGTTCTTCGGCAACACCGGCTCGTGGTCCGCGGCCTTCGAGGACGTGGCCTGCACCAAGCCGGTCTTCGCCGCGCGTCCCCTGGTCTGGCTGAGGTCCGAGCCGGGGGCGGGCAGCGCCGCGCGCCTCTCGGGAGGCCTCGTGACCTGGAAGAACGGCCGCTTCGAGGCCCTCACGGCCAGCGTCCCGCCCCCCGCCGGGCAGCGCAGCGAGCTGCACGGCGCCCATCCGCCTCTCCAGTCGCCAGCGACCGCGGCGCTGCGCACGTGACGCGCGTCACGCGCGTCACGTACGTACCCGAGCAGGCCGGCGCTCTTCACTCGAATTGGGCTCCTTCCTGACTTGCGCGAGGCGCCCCGCCGCTGGATGCTCCCGTCACGACACGCGTCCCGCTGACGAGGAAGCTCTGTGAACCCCCCGCTCCACATCGAAGCCGCCGGTGACAGCCACGTCGGCCACCAGCGCGAGCACAACGAGGACAGCTTCGCGGTCGATCTGGATCTCGGCCTCTTCGTCGTCGCGGACGGCATCGGCGGCGCCGCCGGTGGGGAGGTCGCGTCGCGGATGGCGGTCGACATCGTGCGCTCCTTCTGCAAGGACGGCGAGGGCGAGATCACCCAGCCGACGGGGTACGACGAGGTGACGCCCCTCGAGCTGCGCCTGGTCTCGTCCATCTGGCGCGCCAACGAGCGCATCTTCGAGGTCGGGCAGCGCGACCCGCTCTGCTACGGCATGGGGACGACGTTCGCGGGCGTCTACGTCGACGGGAGCTCGGCGTGCATCGCGCACGTCGGCGACAGCCGGGTCTACCGTTACCGAAGGCGCCGGCTCGAGCGGCTCACCGAGGATCACTCGCTCTGGAACGAGCACCTGAACACCGGCGAGCAGCTGCCTGACGATGTGGATCCGCTGCTCGCCCGCAACGTCGTGACGCGCGCGCTCGGGATGGGCAAGACGGTCGACGTGGCCACGCGCGTCGAGCGGCCCGAGGCCGGAGACCTCCTGCTGATCTGCTCGGACGGGCTCTCGGGCCCGGTCCCCGAGCTGGAGATCGCCGAGCTGCTCGCGCAGGAGAGCGACCTCGCCGCGACGGCGCGGTCCCTCATCGACCGCGCCAACGAGCACGGCGGCCCCGACAACGTCACGTGCGTGCTCGTGCGGTGGAACGCCGGCGGCTGACGCGGCCGAGCGCGCCGCGCCTCGGCGCACGAGGACGCGCCCCGCTCTACGGGAGCGTCTTGATCCGGAGCAGATCGGCGGACCTCGTCATGTCGCTGGCGAGCGTGCCCGGGGTCGCGTCGTCGCTCTCGTGCTCCACGAGCGAGAACAGCTTCCCGAACGGCGTCGCGAGCTGCTCGTCGGTCGGCTCCGCCTCGCTCCACCCCTCCGGAAGCGGTGGCAGCGCGTCGCCTTCGATCGCGTCGTACGCGCTCGACAGCCGCTCGAAGCCGTCGCGCACCGCCTCGTCGACCTCCGCGCCTTCGGCGCCCTTGGTCAGGATCCACGGCTGGAAGGCCTCGTAGGTCGCCACGCCGGCCGCGACGTTCGCGCGCATGTCGGCGAGCGTGTACTGGGCGTAGCGGGACTCCTCCTCTCCGGTCGCCGCCTTGCTGGTCTTCTCCACCTGCTCGGCGATGGAGGCGATGACCCCGCGGTAGGCGGACGGCGCGTCGAGCGCGAGCGAGCCGAAATCCGATCGCATCTTCGCCGCGTCGGCCGCGAGGCGCGCGCAGAGCTCGTCCTTGAACGACGCGGCCTCGGCCTCGGTGGCAGGGAAGGCAGCCTCGCTGTAGTTATCGAGCTCAGACTCGAAGGCGAGGACGGGCTCCGGGATCGCGTCGGCCCAGAGGATGCGCTCGACGGCGTGTACGCCGGTCACGCCCACTCCATCAAAGAGGTTGTCGTCGGCCTGCTCCTCGATGAACGCGTCGTAGCGGGCATCCGTCGAGTAGTCGAGATCCGGAAAGACGACCGCGATGGCTCCTTCGACGCTCTCGTAGGCTTGCCGTGCCTTCTTCCACTCGGCCTTCATGGCATCGACGGCCTCCTTGTCGCTCGTCGCGCTCCACCCGTCGGCGTCCGGCGCGGGCGCGGCGGCCTGGAGCGCGGCCGTGGCGGCGGCGAACTCGTCGATGTTGTCCTGGATGAAGGCCTTCACGTCGAGCACTGCCTGCTGCTCGTACTCCGCGTCGGTGAGCAGCGTCTCGTTGTCGCTTCCGCACGCAGGAAGCGAGAGGGCGGCGGCGGCGATGGCCAGACCGGACCGCAGGCGGGCGGGGATGTGCATGATGTTCGAGCTCCTTGTCACCGCTCGCGTGGGGCGAGCGCGCGATGTGGACGGGTGCGTGTGCGTCTCGGTGGACGTCGATCAGAGCGAGCGCACGAAGTCGATGAGCGCCCCGCGATCCTCGTAGGAGAGCGCGCGGAACGCGGCGACCGAAGCGGCGGCCTCCGAGCCGGGGCCGTCGTGGAGCAAGATGGCCTGCTCGATGGTCCTGGCGCGGCCGTCGTGGAGATACGAGGTGCTGTGGCGCACGCCGATGAGCGGCGCCGTCCGCCAGGCGACGGAGCTGGCCGACTCGTCGGCCAGCCCGTCGGCGAGATCAGGGCCGAGGTCGTGCAGGAGGAAATCCGTGTAGACCGGAGCGTCGATGTCCGCGAGCTGCGCGATCGGGTAGTCGGCGCGCGTCCTCAGCGAGGGGACATGGCAGGCGGCGCAGTCGGCCTCGGCGAAGAGCTCCTGGCCGCGCGCGTCGGCGGGCGCGCGCCTCGGGATCTCGAGCAAGCGCATGTAGTCGGCGACGGCGTTCACCGTGTCGAGCACCACGTCCTCGCCCGGCTTGGCGTCGTCCGTGAGCCCGTCGGGGTTCGGCAGCTCGTCCGGCCGGAGCGGCGAGGTGATGCCCATGTCGCCCTGGTAGGCGTCGGCCGTGAAGTCGTCGAGCGTGGCGACCCGCGCCTTGAACCCGAAGCGGCCGATGAGGTTCTCGTCGCCCTCGACGAAGGCGTAGAACGACTCGTCCCCGCTCTTCTTCGAGTGGAACACCACGCGGTTGATGCGCCCGCGGATGGCGTCGCCGCGCGCGGCCTGCTCGGCCGCGACCCGCTCGATCTCGGCGTCGTCGACCGCCTCCATGTAGCCGCGCCCGAACACCGGCGGGCCGAGGCGCTTCGAGACCTTGATCGTCGCCTCGGCCTCGGGCTGCGAGAGCGTCGTCGCCCCCCCGACGGCGTAGGGCCGCAACGTGTGTCCGTAGGGGAGCCCCCCCTGATCCGCCGCCGGCGTCACGCCGTCGTCCTCGACGAGCGCCATCTTCTGGACCGCGCCCGGGCCGCGCGCGGCGCCGTCGTGACAGCCGGCGCACGCCGCCCGGATGTAGAGCGGCCCGAGGCCATCGCGCTCGCGAAAGACGAAATCGAAGAGCGCGTCGCCGTCCTTGAACCGAGCTACCTGCTCGGCAGAAGCGTCGTGCAGCGGGATGTCGGTGAGGTCATCACCGATCAGCGTGATGCCAGCCAGAGGATCGTCGGGAGCGGACTCCGAGCCGCAACCCACATTGAAGACCAGCGGGAGCGCAAGAAACAGGGCAAATCGTGACATGTCGTCGACCGGAACCGTAGCCGTAAATGAAAGTCAGCGTCAATAACCCCCGGCGGCGCGCTCGCTGGGCTGGTGTGCCGGATCGCGCGCGGGCGGATCCCACCTCCTTGCGAAGCGTGGCGGAGGCTCGGGCGTTACACTGCGCGAGCCGGCGCGGACGGGCTCACGCTGGAGGACAGCGGATGAAGCAGCGAGATGACGAGCGGCGCGCGGCCTCGAAGGCCCTCCGGGACGGACTGCGGGAGATCGAGCGGAACGAGGAGCGCCGCGCGGCTCACGAGGAGCTCAGCGCCGGCTGGCTCCGGTACATGGGCCCCGGCTACGGCAACGACATCTGCTCGATGTGCGGCGCGCTCCTCGACAGGGGAACGGCCTACATGCACTGCGCGCCCTGCCTGGCGACGCGCGGCATCGACGAGCAGGCGCTGCGCGGCGTGTGCGCGCAGGCGATGGCGGAGGACTGGCCGTTCCAGGATCGCCGGCTCGACGGCGGGCGCTGGGCGCGCGCGCTGATCGCGTTCTGGCGGAATCACGTCGATCCGATCGAGTCGAAGGCGATCCCGTACCGGAACAACACGCTCGAGTCTTCCTTCTACTACATGAAGCGACGCCTCACCGAGGCGGGGGTCGCGGACATCTGGACGGTGCCTGACGAGAGCCAGCGTGGGCTCGATCCTGCGATGGTCGTACGGGCCCGGGGCGGCGCGCTGGCGATCGGCGTCACCACCCAGCGGCGCATCGCGACGGCCGACGAGGGCACGCGCAGCGCGCACATCGCGCTGTTCGACGAGTTCCTCCGCCTCGCGGGCGCGCGGGAGGGCTTCCTGGTGGTCGAGAAGCTGAGTCGACGCGCGCGGCGCGACACGCCCGTTCGGGAGATCGTGGTGACCACCGCCGAGGGACGGCGCGTGACGCAGCTCCGCTGCATGCAGGAGGATCGGAGCTGGCCCGCGCCCGCGGCGCCGGCGTAGAGCGGGGCGCTGTCGCGGCGCGGACCTCACGCCGCGCTACTGCCGGAACCGCTGCTCGATATCGTAGATCTCCGCCGCCACGCCGTCGGCTCCGTCATGGGTTCGGCTGGCCCCGCGCCCTCCGATCCCGGCCTCACCCAGCTCGATGGTCGTGTTCGTGAGCGAGGGCTCGATGCCCGCGTACGCGATGGCGATCGCGTGGCCGCCGAGCCCGCCGCCGCCCCGGCCGCCCTGACCGCCCCGGCCACCGCGACCGCCAGGGCAGGCGGCATTCAGCCCCGTGGCCTCGCCTCGGGTCCCGGCTGCCCCGTGGTCGCCGCCCTCGCCGCCCGGCTGGCCCTCGCCCCCGTCGCCGCCATTGCCGCCGCGGCCGGTCTTCAGGACCACGTCGTTCAAGTCGATGGACGCGCTCCCCACGAAGAGGGCGATGCTCACCCCGCCGGCGCCTCCGCCGCGGCCGCCGAGCCCCCCGCACCCGCCCGCGCCCCCGGCGCCTCCGCCAGCGCCGGCCGCAGAGGCCTCGAAAGGACACATCTGCGCGCCGGTGCCGCCCTTCGCACCGCCGCCTCCTCCGCCGCCCTGGCCCCGCGTGCCCGGCGTCCCGTCGCCAGCGAGCGGGCCAGTGTACCCATTCAGGAACAGATCGCCGAAGCCCGTCGCACCGGCGCCCGGACTCCCGTCCACCCCGTCCGCGCCCTCCTGCCCCGCGGTGCAGCGCTGGGTGCTGGTCTCACCCTTGCCGCCGTTCATCCCATCGCTCGGAAACCCGCTGCTTCCATCCCCCCCGGACTCCAGGCCACCCGTCCCTCCCGTGCCGCCGCGCGAGTCGTCCGACCGATCGTCGGGGGTACCGCAGGTGTTGTTCACGGGGAGCCCGCCGGTGACCGTCGTGGCCGAGCACGCGGCGTTGCCGAAGTTGCCGGTCATCCCTTTCTCGGCAGCGCCGTCCACGAACGCCCCGCCGCTCGCCCCCGGCGCCCCGTCGCCCGCCTCGAGGATGCACCGCGTGAAATGGACAGGGACCCCGGAGCTGTTCGCGGCGATCGCCGATCGGCCTGCCAGCTCGGTGTGGGTCACCGGGATCGAGCGCGCGCTCACGTGGAGATCCTCGATCACCGCCGCGCCTTCGCCGTTGTCGAACGAGAGCGGCGTCTCGCCTTCGGGAGCGGTGAGCGTGGTCTTCTTCTTGTCGCCTATCCAGCGCCAGCGGTCGTCGCAATCGAGCCCGCCGAAGAGCTTGTGTCCCCCGGGCACGATCACCGCTTCATCGAACGTCTGGGCGCAGAGATAGATGCGCCTTCCCTTGTCCGGGGAGAGCTGCAACGCCTCCGAGATCGTCCTCACGGGCGCCCTCTGGATCCCCGCGTTGCCGTCGTTCCCCAGGGTGCTCGAGACCCACACCCCGCACGTCGGGGGGACCGGATCGTGCTTGCTCGGAGTGCAGTCCTCGTCGGACAGCTCGTCTCCGATGATCCCGACGACGTTTGACTCGTGAAAGCAGCCGCTCAACGCCATCGCGACCGGAATGAACCCCACTACCCATGCATCAACCTTGAATCGAATCCTCATACTATTCCTATTCCGGTCAGCCCTGCGCGTTTTCCAAGCAAAGCGACCTGCGCGTGCCGACCGGCGCGAGCGCCGCGCCGGCCCCGCGCCTGCCGGCGCTGGCGTGCCGGCCCAGTTGCCCATCGCCGGGTGTTCCGTGCGAACATCGGCCCATGAGCGCGAACCTGAGGGATCTCGTGCGCGAGCTGATCGAGGCCGGCGGCGGCGAGCCGATCGAAGGCGGCCGCTTCCTGCCGCTCGTCACGCTGGAGTCCGGCGCCCGGGTGGGGCTGGACGGCTCGGGCGCCTGGGTCTTCGCGCCCGAAGGCGGCGGGGCGCCTCAGGCCATCGCGCCGGAGGGCGGGCGGGCCTTCTTCGAGGTGCTGGAGACGAAGCGGGACGACTTCGACGCGAGCATCGAGGCGGCGGCGAAGGCCGCGGGCCTGCCCCCCGAGGAGGTGGCCTTCTCGTTCCCCGCGGCCGACGTCGTCCGCGCGGTGCTCACGAGAGGCTTGCCGAGCATGACGCGGCTCGCGCTCTCGTGGCTCCGGTTGACGGAGGTCCGCGCGCTCCGCGCCGAGATCATGGCCGTCTCGCGCGACCCGACGATGCCCGTGCCCGTCCGGGACCTGGCGGAGCGGCTCACGGTCCCCGCGTGAGCCCGCGCCGCGCCCCCGCCCGGAGGCGGGGCGGCGCGGGGAGGGAGGTCAGACGGTCGCGAACGCGTCGGCCGGGATGTCGAGCGCGGACGAGTCCTCGCGCCCGAGGATCTCGGCGGAGAACTTCGCGTGCGGCAGCACGTTGGCCGCGAAGTAGAGGGCAGCGTGCTTCTTGCCCTCGTAGAAGGCGCGGTCCTTCGCGCCGGCGTCGCCGGCCTGGAGGCCCTCCATCGCCTTGAGCGCGATGACCGCGCCGTCGAGCAGGAGCCAGCCGATCGCGAGCTCGCTCATCATCTCGAGGAAGCGGTTCGCCGCGAGCGGCACCATCGGCATCTTGCCCAGCTGGAACCACGAGAGCAGCCGCATCGCGGTGCCGGCGACGGCCTCGTGCGCCTCGCGGAGCTCCTTGATGCTCGCGGCGAGGACGGGGTGCTTCTCGTTGGCCTTCACGAACTCGGCCACGTCGTTCAGGAAGGCCTGCAGGTTGACCCCGCCGCCCTGGCCGAGCTTGCGCCCGACGAGGTCCATCGCCTGGATGTGGTTCGTGCCCTCGTAGATCGAGAAGACCTTCGCGTCGCGGCAGTACTGCTCGACGGGGTAATCCTTCGTGTACCCGGCGCCGCCGAAGGTCTGGATCGCCGTCTCGCAGACGCGGAACGCCTGGTCGGACGAGTAGGCCTTCACGAGCGGCACGAGCAGGTCGACCTGGCCCTGGTTGTAGGCCGCCGCGCGGTCGTCCTTGCCCTGGTAGACGGCGACCGCGTCCTGGTGGCGCGCGAGCTTGATGATGAGCGCGCGGATGCCCTCCACGCGGCTCTTCATGTCGAGCAGCATCCGCCGCACGTCCGGGTGATCGATGACCGGCACGCGCGGCGCCGTCGCGTCCTTCCACTGGAGGATCGACGAGCCCTGCTTGCGATCCTTCGCGTACTCGAGCGCGTTCAGGTACGCCGAGGACGCGACCGAGACGCCCTGCAGGCCGACGGAGATGCGCGCGCCGTTCATCATCCGGAACATCTGCGGCATGCCCTGGTGCTCGACGGTGCCGACGAGCTCCCCGAGGCAGGCGTCGCTCTCGCCGAAGTTGAGCACGCACGTCGACGACCCGTTGATGCCCATCTTGTGCTCGATGTTGCCGACGACGACGTCGTTCGGCCCGCCGAGCGAGCCGTCGTCGTTCACCCGGAACTTGGGCACGACGAAGAGGCTGAGCCCCTTCGTGCCGGGGGGCGCGCCCTCGACGCGGGCGAGCACGAGGTGCACCACGTTCTCGGTGAGGTCCTGATCGCCGCCGGAGATGAAGATCTTCGTGCCGCGGATGAGGTACTTGCCGTCCTTCTGCTTCACCGCGTTCGTCCGCGACGAGCCGACGTCCGACCCGGCCTGGGGCTCGGTCAGGCACATCGTCCCGCTCCACTGCCCGCCGTACATCCGCTTCAAGAAGAGGTCGCGCTGCCTCGGCGTCCCGAAGTGCTCGATCACCTCGGCCGCGCCGTACGTCAGCCCGGGGTACATGTTGAGCGCCGCGTTCGCGCCGCAGAGGAACTCCTCCACCACCGTGTAGAGCGTGAAGGGACCGCCCTGACCGTCGTAGGTGGGCGAGACCGAGACCGACTTCCACCCGGCCTCATACAGCTTGTCCCACGCGTCCTTGAACCCCGGCGGGGTCTTGACCTGCCCCCCCTCGATGCGACAGCCGACCCGATCGCCGACCGCGTTGAGCGGGCCGAAGACATCGCACGCGAACTTGTACGCCTCGTCGACGACCATCCCGACCTCGTCGCGCCCCCAGGCGTCGTAGGGCGCGCTGCCGAGCAGCTCGTCCAGGCGGAATTGCTCGAAGAGGAGGAAGCGGATCTCGCGGAGGTCGGCCTTGTAGCGGTTCTGGTGGGTTTGAGCGTTCGACATGGGAGACCTCCTCGTTGCCGCGGCAGGGAGGCGCTGGCAGCCGGTTCCCTTCCCGGTCTTCCGCGCAGCTGCGGCACAGTTCTGCATTCGCCTAGCATGTCGCCGCGGCGCGTCAACAACCGTCCGCAACATGTGAAGAATCTCGTGGAGATCCGTGAAGATCGGGGCATCCGAGGCGGGTCCTCGGCGGGGCTCCCGCGCCGGGATCCACGGCGTTGAACTGGCGAGCGGCGCAGCGTAGGCTCGCTCGCGATCGACCATGTCCGACCCGGCTTACATCACGCCCAGCGGGGCCAGGAGGCTGTCCGAAGAGCTCGGGCGGCTCCGCTCCGTGGAGCGGCCCCGCATCGTCCAGGAGGTCGCCGACGCGGCGGCGCAGGGCGACCGCTCCGAGAACGCCGAGTACATCTACGGCAAGAAGAAGCTGCGCGAGATCGACCGGCGGATGCACTACCTGACCAAGCGGCTGGAGAAGGCCGTCGTGGTCGATCCGGCCGAGCAGCGCGGCGACAAGGTCTTCTTCGGCGCGACGGTCGAGATCGAGGACGAGGACGGCGCGCGCCGCACGTACCAGATCGTGGGCGAGGACGAGATCGACAGCGCCGCAGGGCGCATCAGCTGGCGCTCTCCGGTCGGTCGGTCGCTCCTCGGCAAGCGCGCGGGGGACGTGATCACGGTCCGCCGCCCGGCGGGCGAGGCGGAGATGGAGCTCATCTCGGTGCGTTACGGCTGAGCGCCGCGCTGGCGCCAGGGCCGGAGAAGGAGACGGGAATCGGCATGAGGATCTTGCACACGATGCTTCGGGTCGGCGATCTCGAGCGCTCGATCGGCTTCTACAGGGACGTGCTCGGGATGCAGCTCCTGTCGCGGCAGGACTACCCCGAGGGCAAGTTCACGCTCTGCTTCCTCGGCTACGGGAAGAACCCCGAGCACGCCGAGCTCGAGCTCACGCACAACTGGGGCGTGGACAGATACGAGCTCGGCACAGCGTACGGGCACATCGCGCTCGGGGTCGACGACATCCGCGGGGCCTGCGACCGCATCCGGGCGGCGGGCGGGAAGATCACGCGCGAACCGGGCCCGATGAAGCACGGCAAGACCGTGATCGCGTTCGTCGAGGATCCGGACGGCTACAAGGTCGAGCTCATCGAGGAGTCGAGCCGGAGCCGGTAGCCGGAACCGGGACGTCGAGGCCGGCAGATCGAGGTCGGCGAGGCGCGTCGAGGCAGGGGAGGTCGCGGAGCAGCCGGAGGCCCAGAGGAGCCTCCGCGCTGCCCGCGCCTTGCCTCTGCTGTGCGCTCGCCTGCGGGCTCGCTTCGAGCCCGCGAGGCGCGGGTGATCAGGCGCCCGCGACCGGCGCGGCGTCGTTCGCCGGCTCGGGGGACGAGAGCTCGCCGCCCTCTGCCGCGGACGCCTCCTCGTCGGGCGCCTTGGCCGGCGCCTCGGACGAGGCGCTGCTCGCGGCCGCGGCGGCCTTCTCGGCGTTCGGGCGCCGGCCGCGCGGCTTCTGCAGCAGCGACGGGGCGAGGTCGCCGTCGCCGCCCTCGTGCCAGCGCAGGTACGCGACGGCGCGGCGGCACTCCTCGTACGCCTTCGCGACCAGCGAGATCGCGCGGGCGCGGCGATCGCCGGCGTCGGTGATCTTCGGCGCCGCGGACGAGCCCTTGCCGGGCTTCGCGGCGAGCGCGGCGAGGAGGCGCACGCCGAGATCCGCGGCGCGCTCGAGCTCCTCGTCCTCGACCGCCGTCTTGGCGCGGACCTTGTCCCAGGAGCCGCGGAAGAGCTCGGCCAGGGCGATGAGATCGCTCGCGAGATCTGCGTGCCCCTTGCCCTTGCGGATGTCGGCGACGCGCTGCTTGTCGAGCAGGTTCCTGTGACCGAGCGCCTCGGCGGCGACGAGGAGCGCCTCGCGCAGCGTGCCGGCGTCTTCGGTGAGCTTCTTCGCGTCGAGCTCGCTCGCGGGCGTGCTGTAGAGAAGATCGGCGTACCAGGCCGCGAGGGCGTAATCCTCGAGCTCGTCCAGCATCGCGATCGGATGGTTCGGGAGATCCCGGACGATCTCGTCGCGGATCTCGCGCAGGTGGGGCAGGGCGGAGAGCACGGAGCTCACGGCCCTGGGGACCTCGACGTAGACGGTCACGAGATCGTCGGGGCCGAGCTCGAGGAGCTTCGGCTCAACGCGGCCGTACGCAGCGAGCGCGGCGGCCGGCGAGGACGGGAGAACGGGAGCAGGTGCTGCTTTCGGGGGTCTCGCCATACAGGTGTCTCCAGCGGAGGGCGCGCACACTGCCAGACAGAAGCGCGAAGGGAAAGGGGGACCGCGCGATTGCCGCCGGAGGCTCGGCCGGAGGGCGCCCTGGCGCGAACAGACTCTCCGGCCGGGCGCGCTGTGCTCTGGTAGATTGCGGCGCGAGGACTCACGACATCATGTACGCGATTGCGATCATTCGTTACAGGCGACCGCTCGACGAGGTGCTCCCGGCCGTCGACGCCCACCGCGCCTATCTGAAGGGGCTCATCGAGCAGGGACTGCTGCTCGTGTCAGGGCCGCTCGATCCCCGCTTCGGCGGCGCGCTCCTGCTCCGGGTGCCCGACGAGGCGGCCGCGGCGACGCTGGATCAAATCCGGGACGGCGATCCCTTCACGGCGAAGGGGCTGGCGCAGTACGAGCTCCTGCCCTGGGCGCCGGTGTTCGGAAAGGAGGAGCTCGACAGGGTGTTCGCCCCGAAGCCCTGACGGGAGCGCCCCGCCGTTCATCGCGCCGACGCCGTCCGCGCCGAGAACCGCGCCGCGCGCTACGGCGTGTCGAACGAGAGCACGCCCGAGTCGTCCGTCCTGTAGCGCCCGCCCGGCGTGATGCGGATCGCGAGCTCCGGCTCCCGGGAGACGACGGCCACGTCGTAGCCGGCCTTCGGCAGGAGACCGGTGATCACGTGCCGGCGCGTCGCGCGAGGCACCTGATAGGACAGCGGCCCCGAGCTCGCTCGCGGTTCCGAGCGCAGATCCGAGCGGAAGAGGACGACCGTGCCTGCCACGAGCGCGCCGTCGAAGCCGGAGCCCTGCGCGCTGTCGATCCGCGTCGCCGCATCCATCGCCGCGCCCGCGTCCGCGCCTTGCAGCACGTGCAGGAAGCGGACGTCCGTCGGAGCGGTCTGGTCCTCCACGACGAGGCGGTGGGTCGTCGGCTCCATCGCCGCCGGCTTGTCGACGTTCTCGACCGGCACGGCCGCCATGCGGGCGCTCCGCGGCAAGAGGCTCTGGATGAACAGCGTCTGCCCCCGCGGGGTCACGGCGCTCGCCGTCCGGCCGGCGATCCGCGGCGCCGAGGTGGTCATCAGGTTGAACCGCTTGAACCGGCCGGCGGTGCGCGACGTCGCGCGGTCGTAGACGACCACGTGATCCGGCTGCAGCCAGACGACCGACCGGCTCGCATGGACGATGTCGCGTGCGGCGTCCGTGGGCGTCCAGACGTTCTCGCGGGTGTTGTACAGATCCGTCGCTATCCCCTCGGCGAACACGTAGCCGGCGCCGCGGGTCATGCGCGTGATCGGATCGCCGGCGGCGCGCCCCTCGCGCCACTGGCCCCCTCGCGCGACGATCTCCTTCTCGAACCAGCGCATATTCGACGGCTTGTCGTTCTGCAGGGAGAGGGTGTTGTGGTAGTCGGTCGTGGCCCCGATCAGGTTGTTCGAGTAACTCGTGTGCTCCTTCGTCAGCCACTCTCCCTTCCGGTAGAGCTCGATCTGATTGCAATCGCCGATCTGGTGGTTGATGGTCACCCAGCCGCACCGCCAGGTGAACCACGTCGCGCCCGCCGTCCAGTCCGAGCGCGCGCGGAGGGAGCCGCGTCCCTGCGCCCGCTCGAAGAAGGCGGTGGGCATCGCCGGGCGAGGATCCGCCGGGAGCGGCGCGGCCGGGTCGAAGAGCATGAAGCTCAGGATCGCCCGGCTCGGGGCGGGCGATCCCCAGATCTTGGACGTGCGCACGTAGAGCTCGGGCGCGCCGCCCGCGATCGTGTTGGCCACGATCCAGCGCGACCTCTGCAAGCGCGCGGTGTTGCCCGTGAGCTGGTCGTAGACGCCCAGCGAGCCGAACAGCTCCGCGAAGCGCGGCTCGACCCAGACCTGCAGCGCGTCGCCGTAATTCGCCATCTCGTAGACCGGCCCGAGGTCGCGCCTCGACGGGTACGTGACCGGGCCCGGCGCGATCGAGTGCAGGAACCCGTCCGTGAAGCGGTCCCAGGTTCCGCTGCGCAGAAGCCCGATCTGAGGCCCTGACTGGGCCTGGGTGCCGTAGCCGGCCGTATAGAGCCCGAGCAGCGCGTGGTGGAGGGTCGCGACGCCGCCGCCGTAGAGAAAGCCCTCCACGGGCAGGCCGCCGCTGGCCACGCCGAGCCCGTCGGACGGGACCCCGAGCTGCTTGGCCGCGGTCTCGGAGGCCTCGAAGACGGCAAAGGCCTGGTAGAGCCACGCGCCCGTCGCGTTCGCGCGATAGCTGCGCAGCGTGTTGCCGAGCGCCCCCGCCGGCGCGCTCGGATCGAGCGGCGGGTCGTCCGCGTCGTCCATCGAGAGCGACATCAGCGTGACCTGGCGCAGATGGCCGAGATAGAAGTTGTTCGCAGCCCACCTGAGCTGGAGCGGATCGCGGAGCAGCGCCGGATCGTTCATGACGCCGACGGGGTGGGGGTGCTCGTTGCCCGCCGTCGAGGCGTGGAGGTTGTCGTCAATCCACCTGAGGAAGACCTGCCGTATCTTGGCCTTGTCGCCGGCGGAGAGCACCGGACGGCCGCCGCTGTCGGTCGCGTCATAGATCCAATCGACCGTCAGCGGGAACCCTTCACCCCACCAGCGCGAGCGATCGCCGGTCGCGAACCCCGGGCGGCGGAAGGGCTGGCCGTCGGCTCTCCCCTTGCTCGCCTCCTCGATGGCAACCATCAATAGGTTGCGCGCCCTGACGGCGTGGGTGGGGCGGGCCGTGACGTCGGCGTCGATGAGCGACATGAACGCGAAAAACTCGGCATACGCCTCGGTCGGATACTGCTCGTAGGCGTTGGTGCCGCCGTCCGGCCACGTCGGGTTCGGCCGTCCATTCGGGTAGAACCGGCCTTCGTAAGCTGCGATCGCGCCCCGGAGCGCGGGCAACATGGCTTCCGTGTACATGCGGTTTCGGCTGTCCGCGGCCCACCCGCGCAGCCTCGGGAGGTGTTCGTTCGTGAGCCAGAGTCGCGGGTGACCGGTGACAGGCTGCGCGGCGGCGCGCACCGGCGCCCCGACAAGGCCCAGAGAGAGCGCCGCGGCGGTGAGGATGTGGTGAATCGGTCGCATGCTGGTTCTCGGTATCGCTGGGCGCGAACAGCCGCGCCGGCCAGCGTTGACCCACGCTGAACAGCACGCGTCGTGCCGAGTATTTGCGTGCGCGCCGCGCGCCGCGCGTCACGGGGAATGAGCGGTGTGCGTCCGCGTCACATGGCCAACATCGACGGCACCGCCGAGCGGCTCGCGCGTGGCGACCTCATCAACCCTCGGGCCGAGACGCGCGCTTCCTCCCTGTGCTGGACCGGCGGAGGACGGCGCCCATGCAAGCCGCGTCGGTGGTAATACTGCATACCATTCACCTGGTGAGGCGACGCCATCGCGGCCGGGGTGGCGCTCACGCTTCGTGGGGCAGCACGGTGGCGACGTCGAAATAGCGAGCGCAATCGAAATATCGAGCGGAGTGAGCCCTCGCCTCCGCGCCCGTCCGCGGCCCCGGAAGACTCGGACACCTCGGAACCTCGGACGACACGCGCATCGAGGATCGAGGGCACATGACGCGAATCCGCCACACCTCCGCGCGGATCTGTCGCTATACTGGGCGAAGATAGGAGCGCTCTGCAGCATGCCGACGCCAGACTCCTCCCAGTTCCTTGGCGATCCTCGGGTCCTGCGCGAGGGGAATCTCGTGAAGGGCACCCTGATCGGCTCCCGCGCCGAGGCCCTGCGGCAGAGCTATGGCGAGCGGGCCGTGGCGGATCTGAGCCGTCGGCTCTCGCCGCAGGCGGCCCGCTACCTCGACGATCCGCCGATGCCTCTGGCCTGGCACGACATGGCGCCGCTCCTCGAGATCGACTGCGCGCTCCTGCACGGGCTCTTCGGCGGCAGGATGGAGAAGATGCGCCTCCTCGGCGCGGAGATCGCCCGGAAGGACCTGACGACGACCTACAAGACGATGGCGGTGGTGGGCTCGCCGTCGGTGCTCTTCAAGCGCTTCGGCCTCATGTACAAGACCTACTTCAAGTACGGCGACTTCAGCGTGACGGCCACCGGCGACGCCGCGGGGAGGGCCACGCTCTCGGGCGGCGGCCTGCCGCTCTACATGTGCGGCCATGGCATCTCGGGCTGGGTCGAGGCGGGACTCGCGCTCCTCGGCAGCCGGCGCAGCGCGGTCGAGCACACGGCCTGCAGGCACCGCGGGGCGCCTCGGTGCACCTGGTCGATCTCGTGGTGATCCCCCCTTAGGCGGCGGCCCGCCCGTCGTCCCCGAACGCCGCCCGCGCGAGCAGCCGCTGCAGCGCCTCGGCGCTCTCCTCCCACGACGGCGGCGCCGCCTCGGCGAACGCGTCCTCGTCCCACGCTCGCGCGAGCGCCTCGCGGAGCGCCCGGCCGAGCGCCCCGGCGTCGCGCGACGGAACGAGAAGGCCGGTGCGCCCCGGCGTCACCACATCCGGGATGCCCCCGACGCGCGTGGCCACCACAGGACGCGCAGCCGCGAGCGCCTCGAGCACCACGTTCGGCGTTCCTTCCGCCCAGCTCGGAAGCGCCAGGAGATCCGTCGCGGCGAGGTGGCGGGCAACCGCGGCGAGCGGCCTCGCCCCGACCGCGATGATCCGGCCGCGCCCCTCGCTCAGATCGGCGGGCGCGCGCTCGCGATCGCGCTGCGCGGCGGCCTGCTCGACCGCAGCCCGCTCCGGACCGTCGCCGACGATCACGAGATGGACAGGCTCGCTTCCGTCGCGGCCGTCCCTGCCGAGCGCCTCGAACGCGCGCAGCAGCTCGTGGATCCCCTTCTCCCGGCTGACGTGCCCGACGAAGGTGACGATGCGCCCGCGCGCGGGGAGCCCGAGCTCGCGCCGGGCAGCGCGCCGGTCGGCAGGGTGGAAGAGCGCGCGGTCGACCCCGTTGCGGACGAGGACCGCGCGCTCCTTCGGCGCGCCGAGCGCCACGAGCGCCTCGACCATCGGCCGGCTCACGCCGATGGCGCATGCGGCGGACCGGAGCGCGCTGCCGACAAGCGGCCGCACCGAGCGCCAGCGCGCCACGACGTTCACGTCCGTGCCGTGGGCCTTCACCGCATAAGGGAGGCCGAGCATCCGGGCGAGCAGCGCCGCGGCGCAGGCGTCGGGGTAGAGCCACGCCCCCAGCACGACGTCGAACCGCCCCCGCAGCCGCGGGACGTACGGCAGGAGCCCCGCCAGGTAGAGCGGCGCGTTCACGGGCGCCAGCACCCGGCCCGCCCCGGGGAGGTACGGCGCGCGCGCGTGGACCACCGGGACGCCGTCGATCTCGTCGCGCGCGGGCACCGCCACCAGCCGGCCCGGGCGTGTGCGATCGCCCAGGAGCGATACGCCCGGGTGGTACGGGATCGCCGCGAGCACCTCCACGGCGCACCGGCGCGACAGCGCCGCGAGCTGCTGCCGCTGGAACGCGCACGACAGCGGCTCAACCCGGTTCGGAAAGATGCGTGTCACCCAGAGGACGCGCAGCGGCCTCGGCCCGGCCGCCTCCTTCATGCCCACGTTCACACCAGACTTCATGGTGTAATATTTGTTACATTCGATGGGTCCGCCCTCAGCGGGGCAGCGATGGACTTCGGGGTACGTCCTGCCCTGTCGGCGCACGTCCACACCGCGAGCGCGCGCATTGCACGGCCTGGCGCGCTTTCAGGAGCGTCCCCGGCGGCGCCGCTCAGCCCCTGGCGCTGCACGCGCTGCACGCGATGGCACGCGCACGCGCACGCCGAGACCAGATTTGTAATGTTGCAAACATCATCGAACGTGGGACGCTCCGGGCGCCGGGCGTGCTGCCGGGGAGGGAAGGGCGGCCGATTCGGGTCGCTCCGTGCCGCGGGGCTTGCCGCTCGACAGCGAGGGGGCGCGTGTTCTCGTTCGTCTTGCCGATGTGGGACTCCGACGTGACGGCGCGGGCGGCGCTGGAGCAGAGCGTGGCGTCGAACGTCGGGGACGTGGGCTCGGGAGCGCTGATGGCTGGCGTCGTTGGCTCGCTCGAGGGCTCTCTCCGGGGCGAGGTGTCTCGTTATGGAGTGAGCGTCGATGGAAGCTACGAGCGGGTATTTCAGGTCTCGCTCGACCCGGCTCGACTCACGCCCTCCGACAGCGCCTCGGCGCGGCTCGGCGGGGGAGCGGGCTGGGCGCTCTCGCCGCTCGCGGATCTCTCCATGGCCGCGGCCGGCTACCTCGCGACGCGCCTCGGCGTGCGCGCCGACGACGCGCTCGCCGCGCGCGATCCGTTCCTGTCCGGCGATCGCCTGCAATACACGCTCTCCGCCGCGCCGGCCCTCTCCATCACGGCGTCGCGGCGCTCCTCGGTGCGCGTCGGCGTCGGCTACGAGCAGGCGGGCGCGCTCTCGGCGGACGACCCTGCCGCGGTCGGGATCGACGCGCACACGGGGCGCGCCGAGGTGAGCACCTCGTTCGACCTCGGCGCGCAGGACACGCTCACACCCGAGCTCCGGTACGAGGTCACCCGGTACCATCACGCGCTGCTCGACACCGATCTCACGCGCGGCGCGGCCCGCGTCCACGCCGGCGCCGCGCTCCTCTCCGAGTCTCACGAGCTCACGCGGAACCTCTCGACGCGCGTCGCCGGCGGCGTGACCGTCGCGAGCCCGCCTCCGGTGCTGTCGTCGCGCGACGCCGTGATCTCGCCGGCGGCGCGGCTCGGGCTCACCTACGTGGAGGAGCGCTATCGGCTGACGGCGGGTTATGCCTATTCCTACACGTCGCTCGGGCCGAGGATCGGATTCGGACACGAGCACGAGGCGTCCCTCGAAGCGAGCTTTCGGCCCGCCCGGGGCGGCGCGACCCGCGACCTCATCGTGACCGGGGTCGCCCGCTTCTCGACCGGCAGCGCCCCCGTCGCCGCCAATCCGCCGCTCCACCTCACCCCCGGCGCGGCGGCGCCCTCGAGGGAAGGGTCGCTGTCCACGACCACCGCGCTCGCGGGCGCGGAGATCTCCTATCCCCTCTGGCGCGGGCTCGCGCTGAGCGGCGGCGTCGATCTGGAGTACATGCGCGCCGCGCTCGATCCGGCGCCGAGCGCAGGTGAGGCCGGCGGCTCGCTGAGGAGCATCGTCAGCGCCGGGATCTCGGGGACGCTATCGACGGATCGACACCGGACGCTCCGCCGCGATCCCGACGGCGCATGGGACGACGAGCGCCGCGGCGCGATGATCCAGGGGATGCCCTCCGGCCGCTGGCAGGCGCCCGAGCCAGGCCGCGAGCCCGACGGCGGCGGCGACACCTCCGGCGAGGCCCCACCCGCGCGCGCCGCGCAAGCCGGGCCGCGCGCGACGCGCGACGCGCGATAAGCCCCCGCGACACGCCAATCGCTCCCCCGCAGGAGGCGGCGCGCCCACCCGCGCGACGGCTCAGCCGCCGGAGAGCCGGCGAGACGACCGTGCACCGGGCGGCGCGCGCGTGGCTGGCGTGGCGCGTGGCGCGTGGCGCGTGGCGCGTGGCGGCTCAGCCTCGGTCCACGTGACGCTAAGGACTCGACGTAGGCAATCCGTCGATGGCGTTCTCGCGCCGCGACTCCCCACGACAGGTCGCACGTCATCGCCGCGACCCGGCCGCAAAAGCCCCAATTTCGCCGGGCCCGGCCTCGCGCGCGGCGGCTCAGTCCGCCGTCATGAAATGAGATTCGTCGGAGGCATCTGGCGATCTGCCCCGGTCTGCTCTAGTGTAGGTTCAACTACAACCGTAGGTGCCCCGTCAGAGGCGACGCGCCGTGATGTGCGACCGCCCGGGGCCGACGAGTGGAGGGACGATGCTGGAGCTGTTCCGGTCGCCGCGCCGGGCGATGGTGTGGTTTGTCGAGGCCAGCCTGCTCTCGCTCCTGGTGTGCTGCGCGCCGGGCGTGCTCGTGGGCTGGGAGCACATGCTCGATGGGGAGCGCTTCGGACGGACAGCGAGCATCTCGTTGGTTGCGCTGGTGTCGCTCTACTATCACGGCCTCTACGGGCCCGAGCCTCCCAGAGCACGGGCGCTGGTCCTGACGACGTTCCGGGCGCTCGGCCTGGCGGCGGCCGTGCTGTGGCTCGCGTTCTGGCTCGTGCCGGACGCGGAGATCAGCGACCGGGTGATCCTGACGTCGCTCGGGGCGGCGGCGCTCGTGCTCCCCGCGTGGCGCGCGGCGTGTGATCGGGTGATGAGGAGCGAGAGCTTCTCCAAGCGCGCGGTCGTGCTGGGCTCAGGCGAGCTCGCCCGCTCGTGCGCGGCCCTCATCCGGAAGGATGGACAGGTCCTCGGGCTGCGCCTCGCCGGCCGGCTCGTCCGAGACGAGGAGCCGATCGACGAGGCCGAGATCGCGGGGAGGTACCGTGACCTCCGCCGCCTCGTCGAGCAGCGCGGCGTCGCGGTGGTGATCGTGGCGACGTCCGATCGCCGCGCCGCCTTCCCGCTGGAAGAGCTGCTCGATCTGAAGCTCCGCGGCGTCGAGATCGAGGAGGGTATGGATTTCTACGAGCGCGTGACCGGCAAGATCTGCGTGCGCGAGCTGAAGCCGAGCCAGATCATCTTCTCTCACGGGTTCAGCGTGCGGCGGCGGACGCGGATCGCGAAGCGGATCTTCGACGTCGCGTGCGCGACCGCCGGGCTCGTCCTCGCGCTTCCGCTGATGGCGCTCACGGCCGCCCTCGTGAAGCTCGACTCCAGGGGGCCGGCGCTCTATTCGCAGATCCGGACAGGCGCTCTCGGGAAGCCGTTCAGGATCCACAAGTTCCGCTCGATGAGGACCGACGCCGAGAAGGACGGGGCGGCGTGGGCGACGGAGAACGATCCGCGCGTGACCCGCGTCGGGCGCTTCATCCGGAAGACGCGCCTCGACGAGCTGCCGCAGCTCTGGAATGTGCTCGTCGGCGAGATGAGCATGGTGGGCCCGCGGCCCGAGCGCCCCGAGTTCATCGCCGCTCTGGAGAAGCAAATCCCCTTCTTCCGGCAGCGGCTCTTCGTGAAGCCGGGAGTGACGGGGCACGCACAGGTGCGCTGCCGTTACGGCGCGTCCGCCGAGGACGCGCTGGAGAAGCTCCAGTATGATCTCTATTATATGAAGAGCTTCTCGCTCTGGTTCGATATCTCCATCCTCATCGACACCGTGAAGGTCGTGCTCTGGCGCATCGGCGCACGGTGAATCGTCCGGCCGCCGCGCCGTGCAATGGCTGCGCTCTTTACCGCCGGGCTCGGTGGCGCGCCCTCTGCAGAGCACGCGCGAGAGATCGGCGGGCGTCGGTCTCCGGGGGGTTCGTCGATGAAGACGTGGATGAGGGCGAGCGTCGTGAGCTCGGTGCTTCTGGTCCAGGGCTGCGCGGAGCTCGACCCGGCGCCGGGAGAGAGCGTCGCCGTCGCGGCGAGCAGCCTGAACGTCTCGGCCTTCCGCTTCATGGAAGGCGGAGAGCTGCCGTATGTGCTCGGCTTCTCGCCCGAGACCGGCCAGATCCTCGGCGGCGCGCACCAGCTCCTCATCCCTCGAACCGGCGGCCGCGAGGCGCTCGACGGCGCCAACCTGCCCTCGCACCTGCACCCCGAGCTCCGGGGCTCCCTGCTCCAGCTCAACTCGACGCTCCGGGAAGGCGAGGCGCAGTCGACCGCGTTCGCCTCGAACTGGTGGCCACAGCGGCAGAACGGCATCGCCGATCGCTGGAACTCGGCCAACAAGAACTACTCCGACCGGATCTCCGACCCGGACAACATCTCTCCCGTCGAGAAATACGATGTCCTGTTCCACTCGGGGCAGATGGAGACGCTCGGGGCCATCGCCTCGTGGAGCATGGATGACCTCAGGAGGCCTCCCTACCTGCGCAATCCTCCGTATATCCAGCCGACGGTGGTCGTGGCCGGCCCGGCCACGCGCTGGGAGCTACAGCATCACGGGCTCTACCAGGGTGTCTACCCGGAGTACTGGTGGGGGCACTGCAACGGGTGGTCGGCCTACGTCGCCGCCGAGGGGGCCGGGCCGCGCCGCGACGTCCGGGTGAAGCTCTCCGGCGCGAAGGTGACCGAGTGCGCCGCGGCGGAGACCGGCTGCGTCCTGTTCCGCATGGCGGACATCGAGGCGCTGATGAGCGAGCTCTACTTCAGCGACTCGGTGACCTTCTCGGGGCGCCGCTGCGAGACGCGGGCGGATCGGACGATGCGCGACGTCTACGGCAGGCCCGTCGACCCCGCCTGCCGCGACCTGAACCCGGCCACGATGCACGTGGCCATGACCGGGCTGCTCGGGGTCGGAGCAAAGCCGCTCCACGGCGACTCGACCCAGCGACAGAAGCTCATGTTCATCGTCGACCACACCTGGGACGTCGAGGTGTGGAGCTTCCCCGTGAAGCAGTTCTCGATCGATGTCATCGAGGAGGTGGACGTCCGGCAGGCCGCGCGGCTCCTGTGCGGCGGCGCGTATGCGGGCGCCGACTGCTACAATTACAGGTTCAACCCGGGCGCGACGCGCTTCGTCCGCGTCGCCGCGCGCTTCTGGATGATCTCCGACTCGGTCACCGGCGAGACGCTGCTCACGCCGCCCGAGCAGCGCACCGTGCCGCTCTCCGTGTCGGAGCTGCATTACGTGCTGGAGCTCGACGAGAACCTCACCATCCTGGGCGGCGAGTGGATCAAGAACCCCTCGATCGTGAACGGGGTCAACGGCAAGGAGCTCCACCCGGACTATCTCTGGATCCCGGTCCGGGCCCAGGGCACGGGCGAGGACGCCGATGATCTCGGGGGCGCCGAGGACAACCCCTACATCTCGTACGCCAAGGTCAAGGCGCTGCTCACGCTCTCGCAGCGCGGCGACTGAGGCGCGCTGCGCGCCACGTGCGCCACGCCTGAAGCGCCCGGCCTGTCAGAAGTGCGACGGCGGACGGCGGCGCGGCGGCGATTCAAGAAGCGTTGGCGGGGTGGACGGGACTCGAACCCGCGGCCTCCGGCGTGACAGGCCGGCGTTATAACCAACTTAACTACCACCCCAGACGTCAGGGATACGATCGCTCAGCGAGCGCCGAGCCAGCTCGGCTTTGCTTCCCATGAGCAAGCTCGCCATGAGCCAACCTCCTCGCCTGGCATGCACCGAGCGATGCAAGCCAACCGAGGGAGGCTCAGGCGAGCATCGACTCTGATGACAGGGAAGAAAGCTGGCGGGGTGGACGGGACTCGAACCCGCGGCCTCCGGCGTGACAGGCCGGCGTTATAACCAACTTAACTACCACCCCAGACTGACATCACTACAGATCACCCAGGCCCCTGAACCCAGGAAGTGGGCGGGACAGGGGTCGAACCTGCGACCATCGGCTTGTAAGGCCGACGCTCTGCCGCTGAGCTACCCGCCCCGTCGGAGAGGTGCGCGACTGTACTCGCCGAACGGAGTCCGTCAAGATTTATTTCTCGCGGCCTCCGTCCCTGGCTGATCGAGCCCGCGCCTGCCCCTGGATCTCCGTGGCGTTCGCCACGCGCCGCCCGCCGTCGCGCGGGCCCGCCCCCGGTCTCCGCCCTCGCGATCCGTGCCGCGCCGCGCCCGCGCTTCGCGTCGCTCGTTTGCTGCGACGGCAAGCGCTGTCACGAACGCGCCTGGCAGACGTGCGAACAGAGCTGTTGGACCGTGTGACAACCTGACTCATCGACACACTTCCAGCGTAAAATTCCCATGTGTCCGCGCTACGCTGTGCGTCAGCGGCGCCAGCCGCGTGGTCGCGTAGTGGAGGAGCAAGCAACGTATGGCGGAGAAGATCGGCATCCTCGTCGGCTGGGAACAGTCGTTCCCTCAGGCCTTCCTCGAGAGGTGCAACAAGATTCCGGGCGTCCGGGCGGAGATCGCGAAGCTCGGCGGGACACCCGAGCGGTTCGAGAGCCCGTACCGGGTGCTCATCGACCGGATCAGCCAGGAGGTGAAGCACTACCGCTTCTACCTGAAGGCCGCCGCGCTCGGCGGGGCGTACGTGATCAACGACCCGTTCTGGTGGAGCGCGGATGACAAGTTCTTCGGCTACTCGCTGGCGTCGCAGATCGGCATCGCGACGCCGCGCACCGTCATGCTGCCCCAGCGCGACTACATCCCGGCGATCGTCAAGGAACGCAGCCTCCGCAACCTCGAGTATCCGCTCAACTGGGAGGCGATCATCGACTACGTGCGCTTCCCGGCCATCCTCAAGCCCGCGGACGGCGGCGGGTGGAAGGACGTGTCGGTGGTGCGCAGCCAGGAGGAGCTGCTCGCCGCCTACAACGCCTCGGGGCAGAACGTCATGACCCTGCAGGAGTTCATCGACTTCGACGACTACGTCCGCTGCATCTGCGTCGGGAAGGATCGCGTCCTCCCGATCCAGTACGACCCCAGGGCGATCGGCCCCACGGGGCTCCGCGGCTGCTACGTGCAGCACGAGAACGAGCGGTGGCTCCCGAAGGCGCTGCACGACCGCGTCATCGAGGACGCGATCAAGATCAACAAGGCGCTCGGCTACGACATGAACTCGATCGAGTTCGCGATCCGCGATGGCGTCCCGTACGCGATCGATTTCACGAACCCGGCGCCGGACATGCACATCGAGCACCTGCGGGAGCGGTACTTCAACATCGCCGTCGACTGGATGGTCGCGTTCGCCGTGGAGTGCTCGAGGGGCGACCGGCGGACGAGGGACGGCTACGCGTGGTCGAGGCTCGTCCGGCCCTCCGTGGGCAAGGTCCGGCTCGGGGCCTCGTCATGACCGACGTCGAGGGGCTCCTCGACGGCCAGTTCACGCTGGGCATCGAGGAGGAGTTCCAGATCGTCGACGCGGAGACGCGCGAGCTGCGGTCGTACGTGAGCCAGCTGCTCGAGGGGGGGCCGGGCCACGAGCTCTTGCGCGGCCGGGCCCGCCCGGAGATGCACCAGTCGGTCGTGGAGACGGGCACCGGGGTCTGCCGGGACATCCGGCAGGCGAGGGGAGAGCTCGTCGAGCTGCGCGGCAGCCTGAACGCGCTCGCGCGGCGAGGGGGGATGCGGATCGTCGCGGCCGGGACGCACCCGTTCAGCGACTGGAAGAAGCAGGACATCACCGACGGCGAGCGCTACCGGTGCATCGTGGAGGACCTGCAGGACGTCGCCCGCGCCAACCTCATCTTCGGGCTGCACGTCCACGTCGGCGTCAAGGACCGCGAGGTGGCGATGGCCCTCGCGAACCAGGTCCGCTACTTCCTGCCGCACATCCTCGCGCTCTCCACGAGCTCGCCGTTCTGGCTCGGCCGCCCCTCGGGGCTGAAGAGCACGCGCAGCGAGATCTTCAAGCGCTTCCCGCGCACCGGGATCCCGGGGCTCTTCGAGTCGTACGGCCACTTCCAGCGCTTCGTCGATCTGCTCGTGAAGACGGGCTGCATCGACAACGCGAAGAAGATCTGGTGGGACGTCCGCCCGCACCCGTTCTTCGACACGGTCGAGGTGAGGATCTGCGACATGACCACGCGCCTCGACGACACCGTGGCGCTGGCCGCGCTCGTCCAGGCCGTCATGGGCAAGCTCTACCTCCTCTACCGGCGCAACCTCGGGTTCCGCGAGTACCGGCAGGAGCTCATCGAGGAGAACAAGTGGCGCGCCGTGCGCTACGGCCTCGACGGGCAGCTCATCGACTTCGGGAAGCAGGAGCAGGTCCCCGTCCGCCACCTCGTGGGCGAGCTCCTCGAGTTCGTGCAGGAGTCGGCGGAGATCTTCGGATCGCAGGGCGAGCTCGAGCGGATCCGGAGGATCCTCCACGAAGGGACGAGCGCGGATCGCCAGCTCGCGGTCTACGCCAGGACGAAGAGCTTCCACGCCGTGGTCGACGACCTGATCGAGCAGTCGAGCCTGGGCCTGTAAGAGCTGCCCGGCGGCGGAGGACGCCGTGGGCGCCGTGGGGAGGCCGCGCGCCGGGAGGAGCCCTCCTCCCGGCCGCGGGGCGGGGGCGGCGGGGAGGGCAGGGTGCACCGAGAGGCGGCCGCCGGCCGAGGCGCGCCTCCGTGCGAGAATTTCTGCTCGCGCTCCGGCTCTGCTACCGTGCGGCCGTGGGAAACGCTCCGCATCGCTGCGTCGCAGCTCTCTCGGTGGGCTGGCTGCTCGCGCTGTCCGTCACCGCGGGCGCCGCGGGTTGCGCGTCGACCGAGTACGTCAACGAAGGTCCTGGGCAGCCGACGCCGCGGGCCTCCGGCTCGCTGCCTCCCGGATCGGTGGGCGTCTGCAAGCAGCCGTTCACCAAGCGGCCGCCCATCGTGAGCGAGGAGCTCTGGGCGCACGCGAAGCCGTGCACGTCGCGCACGCCGCCCTCGACCATCCGGCTCGGCTACGCGAAGGACGGCTCCGCGGGCGCCGATCCGGAGACGGAGCAGCTGGTCGAGAAGGTGCTGGCGGCGCTCGCCGAAGGGACGAAGCCCGACGGCGGGAACAACCAGGTCACGGGCGCGATCCGCGCGGTCCGATCCTACGCGGCGAGGAAGGACGAGCTGCGCGCCCGGATCGCGCGGGACTCGGCCTCGGATCAGGCGTGCGACGTGACCTACCTGCTCAACACGATGTCCGCCGCGCGGGGCAAGCTGTCCGGAGGCGACGCCTGCACCGCGGAGGTGTTCGACCCGGAGACGCGCGCCGACGCGTGCCTCTTCGACACGAAGCGGCCCGAGGGGCTCTGGCTGTCGAGCGGCTGGTCCTGCATGACGTTCACCGGGGCGCTCGGGAACGAGGCGTCCTGCCATCAGCTCTGCGGTTACGACGACTACTGCGCGCGGCAGGTGTACTGCGCCGCAGGCGACGTCAACCTGCTGCTCTGCGCGCTCGGCGTCTGCCTGCCGGAGCCGTCCGCCGGCATCAAGTGACGGCCGCGCGGAGCTAGTCCGCGCTAGTCCGCGAGGAGCGCGCTCAGCCGCTCGAGGACGCCGCGGAGCAGCTCGCGCGCGCCGCGAAGGAGCGCGCGCACGTCGCGAAGGGCGTCGTGGACCTCGCCGGGCACGGGCAGGAGGCCCGCGCGGGCGGCGAGCGCCGCCCCCGAGACGAGCAGCAGGACCACGACCAGGGCCAGGAAGATGCGGCGGGGCCACCGCCGCCGTCGGCGGGGCGCCGGCGTCATCAGGGCCGGAGGCGCGGACTTGACCGGCAGCTTGCGGCTGGAGGGCGGCGGGAAGGAGGACTTGGGCGGCGGCTCGTCGAGGGAGACGGGGAGGATGCCGGCGAACGTGGCGGGCAGCGGCGTGTTCCCGGCGGGCGGCCGCTTGCTGCTGCGCGGCTCGCCTCGCCGCCCGGACGTGGCGCGGAGCTCCCCCCGCGCCGACAAGCGGCTGTCCGCGAGCTGGATCGCCGTCGCGAGCTTCTTCCGGCGCTCGGTCACGGCGTCCCCGAGCGTCTCGCGGACGAAGCGGCCGACGTCGCCCTCCGTGACCGGGGTGCCGAGAGAGATCGCGATCTGGTCGAGCGTTCGCTGGAACGACGCGCAGTCGCTCCAGCGGTCCGCCGGATCCTTGGCCAGCGCGCGCTCGATCGCCAGCGCGAGATCGAAGGGGATGTCCGGCACGAGCTCGCGGATGGGGACGGGGGCGAAGCGAATGATGTTCTCCATCGTCTTCGCGTCGGTCTTGCCGCGGAACGGGTGGTAGCCGCTGAGGGTCGTGTAGAGGAGGACCCCGAGCGAGAAGATGTCGGCGCGCCGATCGACCTTGCCCGACGTGAGCTGCTCCGGCGAGAGGTACGGGATCTTGCCCTTGAGCTGGCCGGCGACGTGCGTCTCGTGCAGGCGGCCCGTGGCCTTGGCGACGCCGAAGTCGACGATCTTCACGATGCCGTCGAACGACACCATCACGTTCTGCGGGGAGATGTCGCGGTGCACGAGGTCGACGAGCCTGCCCTCGTCGTCGCGCAGCTCGTGCGCGGCGTGCAGGCCGGCGCAGATGCTCGAGGCGATGCGCAGGAGGATCGGCAGGGGGACGCCGCCGGTCGATTTCACCTGCTTGTTCAGCGAGGCGATCGTGTCGCCGTCGACCCACTCCATGACGATGTAGAGCACGCCGTTCTCGTCGCCGAGCTCGACGATCTCGACCGCGTGGGGGTGCCGGATGCGGGACGCGAGCCGCGCCTCGTCGAGGAACATGGCCTCGAAGGCCGGGTCGTCGCCGAACTCCGGCAGCATCGTCTTGATGGCGACGATCTTCTGGAAGCCGCGGGATCCCACGAGGCGCGCCGCCCAGACGGCCGCCATCCCTCCACGGGCGACCGGCATGAGGAGCTCGTAGCGGCCCAGCGTGTCTCCAGGCTTGAGGTCCGACAGGATCTGCACGCGGTGGTCCTACTAGATGGGGAGGCGGAGTTTGGAGGGGTAGGGCTCGAGTGCCACCGTTACGTTCGTGGAGGCCCGTAGCCTCGACGTCTGCCGGAGCGACGCAGCGCCATCGCGCCTGCACGTCACGAAGGAGGTCCCGCAAAGCCAGGGTGCCACGAAGCGTATACCGACCTCAAGCTCGGGGGCGAAGGCGCCTCGGAGGGACGCATCGCAGCGGAGGGTAGGCGAGCGCGGCCCGAAGATGAGGACGCGGCGAGCGCGGCCGGGGCGATCGACGTGGCGCGCGAGGAGATCGGAACGGATGCGAACCGAGGGGAACCGAGGGGAACCGAGCGCGGCGAAAGGGAATGATTCGTTGCGTGTAAAGACGCGTGTAAAAGTGCGCGCAAAGGTGCGAAAAGTGCGCCAGCTCGCGTTGAAGACGCGGGCGCTGGAGTCGTGATACACGGTGAGCGACCTGCTCGACGAGGCCTCATGGAAGCCAATTTGCGCCCGATCCCACCGCCTCACGACGAAGACAACGAAGACGTGCACTGGGCGCTGTCGACCGCGACCGCGCTGTGGGGGCGCGGGGAGCGCGACGAGGCCCTGAAATGGCTGCGCCGCGCCGCGGAGCAGGCCTCGGATGCCAACGCCGACCTGCGCGCCCTCGAGCTCTTCAAGGCCGCCGCGGAGGTGGCGCAGAAGATCGCGGCGCTCGATGCGGATACGGCCACGGCCTCGCAGCCCACGACCGCGAGCGCGCCGCCGAATACGGCCGCGAGCGCGCCTCCCCAGGCGTCCGGCGCGCCTCCCGCGACGGCGAGCGCGGCGCCGCCCAGGCCGAGCGCGCCGGGGGCATTGGCGCGACCGTCGCACCCGCCGGGCGTGGACGCAGGACGAGCCGAGCGCGGCGGCGCGGGCACGAGCGCGCCGCCCGCCGCGATGCGGGCGCCTTCGGTCCGCGCGCCCGCCGGCGATGCGCCGACAGGGCCGATCCCGTCCGCGGCGGCGATGTTCCGCGACGGCGCCGTGCCCAGGCCCGCGGCGGGGCCGGGCCGGCCGGCGTCGGTGGTGCCGGGGCGCGCCCCTGCGCCGGTGAGCGCAGCGGCCCTGCGCGAGGTGACCCCGACCCAGCTGTCGCCCGCGGCGCGCACGCCGAGCCACGCGCCAGGGCTCCCGGCGCGCCCTGCCGCGGCGACGAAGACCGGCGCCCCGCCGGGGGCGGCCGGATCGCCTGGCCACGCTGTCCCGGCGAACCCGCGTGCGATCACCGGCTTCGCGGCGTCGCCCCACGGGAGGGTGTCGTCGACCACCGCGGTGACCGAGGAGGTCCCGGCGGTCAAGCTCCCGGCCGCGGGGGCGCTCGCTGGCCAGGAGCCGGGGCAGGGCGCGTCGGACGCCGCGCGCGAGAGTGCCAGCGGGGAGCAGCTGCCGGCCGACGCGGATCCTCCGGCCGATCAGCGCGCGACGGTGCCGACGCCGACGGCCATGGCCGCGGCGTTGGCGCGGCGGCCGGCGGTCCCGCTCGGCGCGGGCTCTTCGCAGGAGGCGACCGAGCGGCGCCCGGGGCTCTGGCCGAGCTCGGACGATGAGGGCACCGCGCGCCGCCCCCTGACCCCGCAGGAGCAGCGGGTGCTGATGGAACTCCGGATCGAGGATCTGGACGAGGAGACGCCGATGCTCGCCCTGGAGCAGCTGGCGGGCGACGGCAAGCCGCCCGCGGCCGCACCGGAGGCGGACCACGCGTCCGACGACCGCGCCGACTGGACCGAGGCCGAGCCGGATGAAGCCGACGCCGGCATCGCCTCTGCGGATCATCAGGGCGACCCGACCTTGGCGGGGGAGCCCTCGGACGCGGTGCAGGGGCAGCGCGCGGAAGATGCGGCGTCCTGGTCGCAGGGAGACGCCACGGACGATCGTGGGGGCTCGTCGGAGGACTCGTCGTGGAGCGATCCGCCGTACGAAGGGGAATGGCAGGCGCCACCGCCGCGGCTGCCCGCGTCGCAGATCGAGCCGCTGCCGGCGCTGCGGATCGCGGTGATCGGCATCTCGAGCGCCGGGGAGCTCCGGCTCGTGCCGATGGACGGAAGGAACGCTCCGCCCCGGGGCGCGGCGCTCGGGATCCTCGTCCCGCTGAGCCCCGGGGACGGCGAGACGATCGCGCGGCTGCTCCAGCTGCGCAGCTGAGCTGCGCGGCGCCGCGGGGACACGTTCGGCAAGAAGTGGGGCATCCCGCGCATCGACGGTAGCCTCGGGGGATGCATGACGAACGGACAGCCCCGAAGCGGATCCGCGTGACAGGACTGCAGGAGGCCCAGCTGCCGGCGCTCGTAGCGCTGGAGCAGGCCTGTACGGCGACGCAGCGCGAGGCTGGCCCTGGGGCGGCGGAGATCGAGGCGCGGACGCTCGCCGATCTCGCCGCGCTGACGCGGCGACACGACGTGCGCGTGGCGGAGGCGGACGACGAGGTAGCCGGCTACCTGGCGTGGCGCGACGAGGCGCCCGGGGTCGCAGTCCTGGAGGAGCTCTCGGTGCACCCGGACCACCAGCGAGGCGGCATCGGGACGCGGCTGCTCGCGGACCTCCAGGATCGAGCGCGCGACCTCGGCATGGAGCAGGTCGTGGTGCGCTCCAGGGCGAAGGCGAGCTGGGCCCAGGCTTTCTACGAGAAGAAGGGCTTCCAGCCGCTCGGCGAGGGCGCGCCGGCGAAGGTCCGCGCGTGGTGGAGCGAGCAGGAAGCCTCCGGGAGCCCGCCGGCCCGAGCCGGCGAGGTCATCCTGTGGGCGGCCATCCCGCCGCAACGCCCTGAAGCGCTGGACGAGGGCGACGGGGGCGACGAGCGCAGCGAGAGCTGAGCCCGGCCGGGCGGACCGTTCGCTCGGGGCCGTCGTGTGCCGGGGTTCGCCTGGCTGCGCCCGCGCCAGCCGTGGGGCCCGGAAAACCGACCGGCGGCGCGAGTTGACATAATGTTTCTTATGCGATCCAATGCAGGTGCGGCCGGCAGGGGAGCTCGGCTCGATTTCACGAGCAAATCCATGCACCTGAGGGCCGATCGGGCCGCATCCCGCGGCGGTCGCGATCGCCGCAACCTGGGTCGGCTGCACCGCAACCTGGGTCGGTCGGCCTCGCCCGCGGCAACCTGGGTCGGCTGCACCGCAACCTGGGTCGGTCGGTCGGCCTCGCCCGCGGCAACCTGGGTCGGCCGCACCGGTCGCCGCAACCTGGGTCGGTCGGCCTCGCCCACGGACGGTCGGCCGCCACCCCTGGCTCTGCCCGCCACGAGACCTGGCCGGATGCACCACGGAGCCCCGCAACGCGCCTCAAGGCGTCGTCCGCAACGCCGAGCGCGCCCTTCGGCCCGCCAGCATCGAGCCGCCGCGCCTCAATCTGTACGTGTGTTCAGCCCTTCGGAACCGGGGGCGTCTCGACGTCGAGGCTCAGCAGCGAGCCGCCGTTCGTCAGGACGAACGCGCGCCGGCCGTACGCCGCCGGCGTCATCGCGATGCCGCCGCCGGTCTCGATGCCGTCGATCACGGCCCCGTCCAGCGGAGAGAACAGGAAGATCCCGTAGCGCGTGGTCGTCACCAGCAGCGCCCCCGAGAACGGCACGGGGGCCGAGATGCCGCCGTCAGGCAGGTCCCGGCGCCAGATCGTGCGGCCATCCTCCGGATCGAGCGCCCACAGGCCGGTCATGCCGGAGGACGCAAGCAGCACCTTCCGCGCGGGCACGATCGGACCGCCTCCGCTCCGAGGCTGGTGCGCAGGCTGCTCCCACAGGAGGAGCTCGGTCACGCCGACCGCCGCCTCGTTCATCCAGGCCCGGGTCCCGTTCTCTGCGTCGAGCGCGAAGACCCCGCCCGCGTAACCCGCCACGAAGACCACATCGCCCGAGGCGATCTTCCCGAGGACCGGCGTGGTGTCCGTGTCGAGGTACTTCGGCGTCTGGCCGCCCGCGCTCTGCTCGGCCTCGGCAGCCAGGTCGACGAGCGCCCACTGCTCGGACCCGTCCTTGAGGTCGTAGGCCATCACGACCCCGTCCGAGAACGCGGTGTAGACCTTGTCCCGGCCGAGCGCCGGCCCCGCGTGCCCGGAGATCTCCATCCCGCCCGCCGGCGTCCTGTGCTGGTGCCAGCGCATCGCCCCCGTCGCCGCGTCGAGCGCGATCAGCGTGTCGTTCGAGTTCGTCACGTAGAGCACGCCGTCGCGCAACACCGGCCGCCGCGCGACCCTCGCGTTGGTCATGAAGCGGTAGAGCAGCGCGCCATCGGACGCGCGCACCTTGTAGAGCGCGCCATCGTCCGAGCCGAAATAGACCGTGTCCGACGCGGCGTCGTAGAGCGGCTCGCACTGCACCGGGCCGAGCGTCTCGAAGCGCCAGAGGACGTCGCTCGTGTCCGCGCGCAGCGCGTACAGCCCGTGATCGCTCGATCCGACGAAGACACGCCGGTGCGCCACGTCGATCTCGGGGCGGCCGCGCTCGTAGGCCTCGCCGACCTTGCGCGTCTCGGCGGTGAGCTCGCGGCGCATGGTGATGCCGAGGGCGCCGCCCGGGTGGTGGAGCCAGAGCGGCGCGTCGGGCGCCGCTGCGACGCCCAGGTTGCCGCAGCCGCTCAGCGACGCGAGCCCCAGCCAGACGAGCGCGACGCCCGCTGCGCGGCTATTGCGGCGCATCGCCCGCCTTCTTCTCCGCGTTCTCACGCGCCCGGCGGAGCAGCTGCTCGATCTCCTCCGGCGTCATCGACTGGCCCTTCGGACCGCCGAACGCGGCGCGGGGCGGCACGGCGGCCGGATCGATCTTGCGCAGCATCTCCTCGACGACCGCCTCGAGGAACTGGAACGGGCGGCCCTCCGTCGACGGCGCCTGGAGCTTCTCGTGCGCGCTCTTCAGCAGCTCCTTCGCCTTGTCGGTGTCGCCCTTGGCCAGGTGGAGCCGCGCCTGGTGGTACAGCGCGAGCTCCTTGTAGCCCTTCATGTCGATCGCCTCGAGCTCCTTGAACGACGCGAGCGCGCCGTCGAGATCACCCTTGCCCTCCCGGGCGAAGGCGATGCCCTCGATGGCGCGCCCCTTCACGTCGGGATCGGCCCCGGCCAGCGGCGACGAGACCACGACGCTGTACGCGTCCAGCGCGTGCGCGTAGTCCTTCTTGTCGAGCAGCACCCCGGCCTGCCCGAGCTTCGCCAGCGTCGCCGCCCCGGTGCCGGCGTGCTCGTCGATGACCTTGTTGTACTCGGCGAGCGCGGTGGCCGATCGCTCGTCCGCGGTCTTGAAGGTCCTCGTGACGTCGAGCTCCTTCTCCTCCTCGGTGCGCGTGTCCTCGGCGAGCACCCTGCCCCGGTCCGCGGCGACGGCCGAGACGAGCGCCGACGAAGAGACGGCGTCCTTCTTCTCGGCCCGCGACAGGTAGAACAGCACGCCGCCGGTCGCGACGATCGCCGCCAGCGCGCCCCACTGGAGGATGTGGAAGTTCGCCTTGATCCACCGGCCAGCGCCGCTGCTCATCCGGCTGAGCGCGTCCTCGACCATCTCGCCCGGCAACAGCTGGACCGGGCGGCGCCCCTCGGCCTGCTCCCTGCGGCGAGCGAGCAGCTCCTTCGCGCGGGCGTTCTTGTCCTTGGGCAGCTCCTCGCCGGTCGCCTTCTTCTTGCGACGGCGCGTGGTGGCCTCGTCGCGGCGGCGGGCCGCGCGGTTCGGCGCCGCCTCGGCCGCCTCTTCGCCCGCCGCCTCCGGCGCGGGAGCCTCCTCCGCCTCACCGACGCCGAGCGCCTCGGCCACGCGCTGCGCGGCCTCGCCGTCGCCGTCGTCGCCGCCGGCGTCCTTCACCGGAGCGCCGCGCGGCGGCCTCGCCGGGGCCGCCTCCGCGGCCCCGTCCTCGTCGCCATCGCTCCGCGTGGCGACATCGCCGTCGCTCCGCGCGGATTTCTCTTCGGCCTGCTCTCGGTCCTTGTCCGACACGCGGCGGACTCTAGTCTCGCGGCCTGCGGCGTCAATCTGGCCGGTGAGCGGCGGGCGCTTCGTCGTCCGAGCGCGGCGGCGCCCCGGCCTCCTCGGGCGACCAGGGCGCAGGCGGCGGGGGCGGGATCTCGTCGCTGAGCGGGACGACGGCGCACGCGGACACCTCGACGTTCTGGGTCGCGTACACCACGAAATCGCCGTAATTGCCGGCCTGAGCGCCCGCCGCGGGCGGCAGCGTCGCGAACGCCTCGGTCGGCTCGCTCCCCGGCGGGATCGCGAGCGTGACCGCGCGCTCCGGATCGAGCTCCGGCGCGCTGGCCGGGACGAGCGACGCGCCGTCCCGCTTCGGCGGGCGCCAGCCACGCGTGGGCCTGCCGAACCGCACCTCGCCGGCGCGGCCGTCGTCGGTCCGCGCGCGGCAGAGGACGCGCACGCCCTTGCCGTTGCCGGCCTTCGGGATCACGACGCCGAGGCCCACCCCGCTCTTCGCGAAGCGGCGCAGGCGGCCGAGATCGCGCTCGCGCGGCCCGCCGAGCAGGTCGAGGATGTCGGCCCGGAGCGCGAACCCGAGCCCCCCCGGCAGCGGATCGGGCGTGCCGAGCATGCGCAAGAGCGGCGCCCGGAGCTCGGGTCCGGCGCCGAGCTTCACGAGGGCCTCCGCGATCGCGACCCGCGCGGTCTGGTACGGCTCCTGGCTCAGCCGCTCCGCGAGCGCCGGCCGCGCGGCGTCCTCGCCGATCGCCGCGAGCGCGGCCGCGGCGTACGGGCGGAGCCGCACGTCGCCGAGCGCCGCGATGAGCGGCGGCAGCGCCGCCTTCACCCGGATCTTGGCGAGCGCGTCCACGATCTCGCGCGCCCGCTCGAACGAGGTCACCTCGCCCGCGTCGGCGCCGCCGTCCTGCTCGGGGCCGCGGACCACGTGCCGCAGCCACGCCACGAGCACGTCGTCGCCGCGGCGATCGCCCGACTCCGCCAGCGCGAGCGCCGCGAGGCGCCGCCACTTGCGATCGCGATCGACGACGAGATCACGGGTGAGCGGCGCGCCCTCGCCGAGCCGCGTGAGCGAGAGCGCCGCCCAGCGCCGCACCTCGTCGTCCTCGTCGCGCACGAGCGCGAGGCGCAGCGAGGGCGCCGCCTCGGAGCGGCGCAGATCGAACAGCACCTCGCCCGCCTTGCGCCGGATGGCCACGTCCGCGTCGTCGAGCAGCGCCGCGACCTCGACGACCGCGTCGGCGTCGCCCGCGATGCCGCGGCGGAGCGCGTCGGGCCAGCCCTTGCCCTCCTGCCGGAGGCCGCGGACCTCGTAGCGCCCGTGCGACGCCTCGATCGCGCGCAGCTCCGACCGCATCGCGCCGAGCTCCGCCGGGCGCAGCGCGGAGATGTCTTCCTGCTGGCGCGGATCGGTCGCCACGTCGTAGAGCGCGCACGCGCCGATCTTGCGCGCGCAGACGAGCCGCAGCGTGCCCTTCGCGAGCAGCGTCTGCGTGTCCGTCTCGGCGAACGCGAAGCCCGGGAGCGAGGGCGGCCCGCCCGGCGGGGCCGCCTTGCCCTGCTCCGCCGCCTCGTCGCCGGAGGCGAGCAGCGGCCCGAGGTCGGCGCCGCGCACGCGCGCCGGCCTCGGGATGCCGAGCCCCGCGAGCACCGTCGGCAGGAGATCGACGAGCTGCACGGGCGCCCGGACCACGCGCGGCGAGAGCAGGCCGGGCGCGCTCACGACGAGCGGCACGCGCGCCTGCTCCTCGTACACGGTCGTGCCGTGATAGCGACCGCCGTGCTCGCCGAACTCCTCGCCGTGATCGGCGGTGACGATCACGACGGCGTCCGGGCGCCCCTTGCGGACCTCGTCCACGATCGCGCCCACCCCCGCGTCCGCCACGGCGATCTCCGCGTCGTAGCGGTCGATGTCGCGGTCGCCGAGCGGGTGCTCCGGGTGCGCCTCGTACGGCTCGTGCGGCTCGAAGAGGTGCACCCACATGAACGCGCGCTGCTCCGGCCCGAGCCCGGCGAGGTAGCTCCGCACCTGCTCCAGCCGGAGCTGGGCGCTCGCGAACTCGATCTTCCGGTACTCGAAGTCGAGCGCCCGGTCGCGCAGCGCGCCGAAGCGCTCGCCGTCGATGAAGAACACCGCCGGCGGATAGAAGCCCGCCGTCTTGTAGCCGTAGCGGCGGAGGTGCTGCGCGAAGGTCTCGGAGTCGTCCCCGAGCCCTTGCAGCACGAGCGGGCGGATGTACTTGCCCGTCATGAGCGACGACACCGCGTACGACGTGTGCGGCGTCGGCGTGTACGCCGCGTCGAAGCGCACGCCCTCGGCCGCGAGGCGATCGAGGTTCGGGGTGATCTTCCTGTCGTAGCCGTACGCCCCCACGTGGTCGGCGCGCAGGGCGTCGACGCTGATCAGCACGACGTCGCGCCCCCGCAGATCGATGGCGTGCCCGCTCGCGCGCTCGTCGAGCGGCGCGGCGTCGAGCGGCTCGGGCGGCGACAGCACGGCGGCGAGCTCGACCACGTGGCCGAGCAGCGGGCCGTGCGTCGCGTAGATCAGCCGGATGTTGTCCGCCGACGCGAGCCTGTTCGCGGCGCCGGGCGCGAGCGCCGCGCCGAACGCGAAGAGGACGAGCGCGAGCGCCGCGCGCACCAGCCTGGGCGAGCGCCGCCCGTGCAGGTCCTCCAGGCGCGCCGCGCCGGCAGGCAGCGCCGGCGTCGCGAAGGTCGCCGCCGCGAGGGTGAGCGCCGCGAGCCCCAGGTGGAAGGCGGCGTAGAGGCGCGGCAAGACGCGCACGTTCGCGACCTCGAGCAGGACGATCGCGCAGATCGCCGCGAGGAGGAGCCACCTGCCGGAGGCCGCGGCGCGCGCTCGCTTCAGGGCGCGCGCGGCGCGCGGCGCCGCAGCGAACGTCGCCGCGGCGGCGACGAGCGCGAGCGCCGCGATGAAGGGCGCGCGCCGGCCGCCCTCGAGCATGCGCCCCGTCGAGACCCCGAAGGCCACCACGCCGCCGAACGCGCCCGCGATCAGCGCGGCCGCGGCGCGGAACGCCTTGCGCTCGGCGCGCATGACGATCTCGAGCACCGCGCCGAGGACGGCGGCGCACGGCGCCGCGGCCGAGAGCGCGAGCGGCAAGAGGTCGCGCAGGGCGCGGCCGAGCTCGTAGGGCCCGAGGAGCTCTCGCCACCGCCACACGCCGACGACCAGGAGCTCGGCGAGCGCGAGCGCCGCGATCGCGAGGTAGGCGTCCGCCATGCGCCACCCGATCTCCGTCTCCAGCTTCCTCGGAGGCGCGTCGGAGCTCCCGCTCGGGAAGGTGGCGCGGCTCGGCGCGGGCGCCGGGGTGGACGGGCGCGCCGGCCCGGCGTGCGGGCGCGGCGCCGCCGGGGCCCGGTGGCCGGCCGGCCCCGGCACGACGCCGGCGATCCCCTCCCCGGCGGCCGTCGTGTCAGGCCGGCTCCCCAGGAGGGGCCGCCCGGAGGGCGCGGGCCCCCCAGGAGGCCGGCTGGCGCCCCCATGGCCCCGCGGGCGCATCGGAGCGGCCCCGTTGCGCTCGGTCATGCGTAGGAGACTTCGAGGATCTCGTACGTGCGCGGCCCGGCGGGCATGTTCACGCGGACCTCCTCGCCGACCTCATGGCCGAGCAGCGCGCGCGCGAGCGGCGAGGCGATGGAGATGCGCCCGACCTTGAGATCGGCCTCCTCGGGGCCGACGATCTGGAAGCTCTGCTCCTCGTCCGTGTCCACGTTCGCGAGCTTGACCTTGGCGCCGAACTGGACCTTGCTGCCGCTCAGCTTCGACGGATCGATCACCTCGGCGCGCGAGAGCGTCTGCTCGAGGTAGCTGATGCGGGCGACGATCATGCCCTGCCGCTCCTTGGCGGCGTGGTACTCGGCGTTCTCGGAGAGATCGCCGTGCTCCCGGGCCGTCCCGATGTCCTTGACGACCTGCGGCAGGTCGATCTCTTTCAGCCGTCGCATCTCTTCGCGGAGCCGCACTTGCCCCTCGGGCGTCATCGGTACTTTCTCGGACATGGTGGGACGCTTTTAGCATGGCTCCCGGCCGGGAGACGACGGCCCTGGGCGCGCCGATCGCCCGAGGCGCCGGGCGCCCGGACCGCAGCGCGTGCCCCCGCCGCCTTCGCCTAGCCGCGCCAGCGAACGATCTTCCGCGGCGGCCGCCGCGCATGGGCGTCCGCTGACTTGGTCGCGCTCCGGACGAGGGCCGCCGCCGTCCTGGAGAGCTCCTCGGGGTGCGGTCCGCCGTGCGGGACGGCCGCGGCGTCCACCGTCGCCGTGGCCGCGCCGGTCGCCTCGGCGACCCGCACCTCGACCGGGACGTCCGCGTCCGGGAGCCGCACGAGGCCCCGGTACACGAACTCCCCTGGCGCATCTCCGGCGTCGGCCTGCTCCAGCACGTAGCGAGCGCCGGAGGACGGCCGCCCGACGGCCTGCGTCACAGCCGCGGCCCCGCGGGGGCGCGGCCCGACGCCGCCTTCTTGGCAGGCATGCCGCGCGGCCCGCCCATCTCGTCGAGGAACCGGCGCGCGGTCACGGCGAACGGGCCGCCCCAGTCCCGGATGACCGACTCGAACACGGCGCGCGCCTCGTCGGGCTTCTTCATCTTGAGGAGCGTCTCGCCCTTGAGGACGAGCGCCTCCGGATCGAGCCCGGAGCCAGGGAAGGTCCGCAGCGCGTAGTCGATCCGCGCGAGGGCCGCGTCGAACGCGTCTTCCTTGAGGTAGTAGCGCGCGACGTAGAGCTCGTGGCGCACGAGCCGCCCCGTCACGACCTCGAGCATGTAGGCCGCGTCCTCGCGGTACCGGCTGCGCGGGTACTGCCGGAGGAACGTCCGGATCTCCTTGTAGGCCTCGAGCGTGGTCGCCTGATCGCGCTCCTCGGCCGGCGGCAGGAACACCGTGTCGTCGATGTCCAGGTAGAGCGCCTTCGCCATCCGGTACTTCGCGTACTCGACGTTCCGGTCCGTCCGGTGCTCCTGGATGAACGCGCGGTACTCCGAGATCGCCTCCGGGTACTTTCCTTGCTCGAAATCGAGGTCCGCGATCCTGAGATCGGCGAGCCGGGCGTAGCGGCTGTAAGGGAAGAGCCGCTTCACCTCGCCGAAGAGGGCGCGCGCGTCCTCCCAGTCCTTGGCCTGGAAGGCGGCCATCGCCTCGTTGTACGCGGCGCGCGCGTCCTCGGTGTACGTGAGGGTCGCGGTGCGGCCGTCGTTGAGCTCGAAATCGCAGCCCGCGAGCCCGCCGAGGGCAGCGAGGCACCCGGCGAGGGCGAGGACAGCGGCGGAGGGTCTCATCGAGCAGGCCTCGTACCCAATCCGGCGCCGGCGCGCCAGGGCTTCCGCCGCGGGGGCGGGCCTGTGCTCCTTCGCTCCCCGCATCGTAGCGCACGGCTGAGCTGGGGTATGGTCGACCCATGCCCGCTTCCTCTCCGCCGCTCGCCCCAGCGGCCACCGCCCCGCCAGGAGGCGCCGCCGCGCCCACCGTGCTCGTGGTGGACGACGAGCGCAACATCCGCCGCACCCTCGCGCTGGTGCTGCAGGGCGAGGGCTACCAGGTCGCGGAGGCGCCGAGCGCCGAGGCGGCGCTGGAGCTGCTCGCGCACGGCGACAGCCCCGTCGACCTCGCCCTCGTCGACCTGCTCCTGCCCGGCATGAACGGCCTCGACCTCCTCCAGCGCGTGCGCCAGGACGACGCCACCCGCGAGCTCCCGGTGATCGTGATCAGCGGCCACGCGACCGTCAACGACGCGGTGAAGGCGATCAAGCTCGGCGCCAGCGACTTCTTCGAGAAGCCGCTGAACCGCGAGCGCGTCCTCGTGGGCGTGAAGAACGCGCTGCAGAACTCGCGGCTCGCTCGAGAGGTCGAGGACCTCAAGGCGCAGGTGCAGGCGCGCTACGAGATGATCGGCCAGAGCGCGGCGATGCAGCGGCTGTTCAAGGAGATCGACCGCGTCGCGCCCACGAAGGCGAGCGTGCTCATCACGGGCGAGAGCGGCACGGGCAAGGAGCTCGTCAGCCGCGCCATCCACCGGCTGTCGCCGCGGGCGCGGGGCCCCTTCGTCCGGGTCAACTGCGCCGCGATCCCGCGCGAGCTCATCGAGAGCGAGCTGTTCGGCCACGAGCGCGGCGCGTTCACCGGGGCGAGCGGACCGAAGCGGGGCTTCTTCGAGCAGGCCCACGGCGGCACGCTGTTCCTCGACGAGATCGGCGACATGGACCTCGCCGCCCAGGCCAAGGTGCTGCGCGCGCTGCAGTCGGGCGAGATCTGCCGCGTCGGCAGCGAGCACAGCCGGTACGTCGACGTCCGCGTGCTCGCCGCGACGAACAAGGACCTCTCGCGCGAGGTCGCCGCGCTGCGGTTCCGCGAGGACCTCTTCTTCCGCCTCGCCGTGTTCCCCATCAAGAGCCCGGCGCTGCGCGACCGCATGGAGGACCTGCGCGCGCTCGCCGACGCGTTCATGGCGGCGTTCTGCAACGAGAACGGCCTCAAGCAGAAGGCCATCGATCCGGTGGTCTACGCCGCGCTCGAGCGCCGGAGCTGGCCGGGCAACGTCCGCGAGCTCAAGAACGTGATCGAGCGCGCCGCGATCCTCTCGAGCGATGTCGTCACGATCGCCGATCTCCCGGAGGATCCGCACGAGAACCCGTTCGAGGACGACGCGCAGGGGGCCGCCGGTGACGGCGCGGCGGCGCCCCCCGCCCCCGGCGCGGCCGAGCCGCCCGCGGGCGCGGCCCGCCACGAGCCGGAGCGCCCTCGCCTCACGCTCCGCGAGTTCCGCGACCGGTCCGAGCGCCGCTACATCGTCGAGGTGCTGGCCAGCCTCGACTGGAACATCTCGCGCGCGGCCGTCCTGCTCGGCGTCGAGCGCACGAACCTCCACAAGAAGATCCGCGCGTACGGCATCAAGCGAGGTGAGGCGCCGTAAGCAAGGCCGGCGCGTCCCGCCTACGCGGCCCCCTCGAGCGCCCTGCGGACGGCGCGGAGGAGCGACTCGGCCGTGAAGGGCTTCCCCAGCACCGCGGCGCCCGGGCGGACGGCGAACGGGCCGTCGAGCGCGTCGCCCGTGTAGCCGGACATGAAGAGCACCTTCATGTCCGGCCTGAGCTTCACGAGGCGAGCGGCGAGCTCGCCGCCGGACATCTCGGGCATCAGCACGTCGGTGAGCAGCAGGTCGACGCGCCCGCGCTGCGCCTCGCAGACGCGCAGCGCCTCGCGCGGCCCGCGCGCCGTCAGCGTCGTGTAGCCGTTCTGCCCCAGGATCCGGCTCGCGAGCGTGACCACCGCGTCCTCGTCGTCGGTGACGAGCACCGTCCCGCCCTCGCCCGGGCGCGGCGCTGCGCGGCGCGGATGCCCCGCGCGCGCTCGCCGCGAGGACGCCGCGCGCGCGGAGAGCGGCAGGTAGATCTCGACGCGCGTGCCCTGCCCGGGCTGGGAGGCGAGCTCGATGTGGCCGTGCCACTGCTTGACGATCCCGTACACGGTGGCGAGCCCGAGGCCGGTCCCCTTCCCCCTCGGCTTCGTCGTGAAGAACGGCTCGAAGGCGCGGGTCCGCACGTCGTCGCACATCCCGCTGCCGGTGTCGCTCACGACGAGGCGCGCGTACCGGCCGGGCGGGACCGCCGGGTGCGCGTCGTGCAGGCTCCCCGCAGCGTCGACGCGGACCGCGCGCGTCTCGATCGACAGCCGGCCGCCGCCTTGCATCGCGTCGCGCGCGTTCAGCGCGAGGTTCATCACCACCTGCTCGAGCTGCCCCGCGTCCGCCAGCACCCGGCACGCCGACGGACCGAGCGCGATCGCGAGATCGATGCTGCCGCCGACGGCGGCGCGGAGCGCGCCGTCCATGCCGCGCACGACGTCCCGCAGATCCAGCACGACCGGCTGCGCGAGCCCCCGCCGGCTCACCGTGAGCAGCTGCCGCGTCAGCGACGCGGCCCGCTGCGCGGCGCGCTTGATCTCGGCGAGATCCTTCTGCACCGGGCTCTGCTCGTCGAGCTCCTCTATCACCAGGCTCGTGTAGTTCAGGATGATCGCGAGCAGGTTGTTGTAGTCGTGGGCGATCCCGCCCGCGAGCCGCCCCACCGCTTCCATCTTCTGCGCCTGGCCGAGCCCTTCCGAGAGCTCGCGCCGGCGATCGTCGGTGCAGCGCGCGGAGGAGAGATCGACGATGGCCCCGACCACGAGCCGCTCGCCGCGCGCTTCCGCGATGGTCTCGGTCCTCATCACCCGGACCGCCGATCCATCGCGGCGGGTGAGGAAGCCCTCGACCGCGCCGGCCGGCTGCGGCGTCGCGCCCGCCGCGCCCCCGCCGAGGTGGAGCTCGCCCGTCGCGAGCGCCTCCTCCCGCGAGCCATAGCCCATCAGCCGGGCGAGCCCCTCGTTGCAGTCGACGAGGTGGCCGTCGGGCGCGGCGACGTAGAGCCCCGCCGGCGAGCAAGCCGCGAGCAGCGGGCTGTGCGCCACCGGATCCCTCGACGATCGTCCGCTGCTCATCGACGCATGGCCGTGGAGAAACGTTCCGCCGGAGCGACATCTCCGACAACCAGAACTGAAGCGCGGACTCTCCGTCTTTGCAACGTCGTTCACACCGGCCGCACCGCGAACGTCACTGCAGGGCGGCGCGGCGAGCCGCGCAGCGTGGACGGTGTCTCGTTCTCCCCTTCTCTCTTCTCCCCTTCTCTCTTCTCCCCTTCTCCCCTTCGCTATTCCCCTTCGCTATCCCCCTTCGCTATCCCCCTTCTCTATTGCATCGAACTGGCCTAGACCGCGCCGGGGCTCGAGCGAGCCCGCTGGAGCGCTCCATGTTCTTCCTCGACAGCTCGAACCCGGCCGAGATCAAGGAGCTCTTCTCCTGGGGCGTCCTCTCCGGCGTGACCACGAACCCGCTCATCCTCGCGCGCGACGCGGGTTGCGTCGATCTCGAGCGGCGCATCCGCGAGGTGCTCGCGGTGTCGGCGGGGCCCGTGTCGGTCGAGCTGACGAGCGAGGACGAGGCGGCGATGCTCGACGAGGCCCGCGGCTATCACGCGTGGGCGCCCGAGCGGATCTGCGTCAAGGTGCCGTTCAGCGACGTCGGCCTCAAGGTGACGCACGCCCTCGCGAAGCGCGGCGTGCGCACCAACGTCACGTGCGTGATGAGCTTCAACCAGGCCTACCTCGCGGCCCTCGCAGGCGGCGCGTACGTCTCGATCTTCAGCGGGCGCATCCGCGACATGGGCTACGCCGCGACCCCGGTCATCGAGCGCACGCGCGCGAGGCTCGATCGCGAGCGGCTGGGCGCCGAGATCATCGTCGGCTCGATCCGCCACCTCATGGACGTGAACGAGGCGCTCGACGCCGGCGCGCACATCGTGACCGTGCCTCCCGCCATCTTGCGGAAGATGCTCCACAACCCGAAGACCGAGGAGACGATCCGCGAATTCAACGCCGCCTGGGAGAAGCGTGCTAAGTAGCCGCGCGTGAACGCCGAGCCCGGCCACGCGCGAGGAGACGGGGAAGACAGGGAAGGCCGCGAAGATTGCGGGCCGCGCCCTCTCGGTAACGGGGACACCCCGGGTCGGCGCTCGCCGCCCCGCGCCGCGCCGGAGGCCTTCGCCGGGCGCAAATACGCGGTCGAAGAGGTGAACCGGGCCCTCGTCTCCGCCGCCGGCCGGCCGCGGACGGTGCTCGACGTCGGCTGCGGGATCGGGCTCAACGGCGCCGCCGTCAAGCGCACGGGCGCGCGCGTGACCGGGATCGAGATCGCGCCCGGCTCGCTCGCGCGCGCCGGCGCGGCGCTCGACGAGGTCCTCGCCGCCGACATCACGAGCGACGCCGCCGTGCGCGAGGCGCTCGGCGACCGGCGCTTCGACCTGCTCCTGTTCGCCGACGTCCTCGAGCACACCGCCGACCCGCTCGCCGTGCTCTGCCGCTTCCTGCCCCACCTCGAGGAGGACGGCCACGTCATCGTCTCGCTCCCCAACGTCGCGGCCTGGCCGGTGCGCATCGGCCTGCTCGCCGGCCGGTTCGACTACGAGCCGAGCGGCATCCTGGACGACACGCACCTCCGCTTCTTCACCCGCGCGTCGGCGGTCCGGCTCATCGAGCGCGCCGGGCTCGAGGTGCTCCGCGTCGAGCAGAACCCGATGCTCGTCCGGGCCGCCAAGGGGCTCATCCTCCGCGGCCTCGGCGCAGGAGACGACCCCGGCGATCTCGCCAGCTCGCTCCCCTACAAGGCGTATCACGCGCTCGTCCGCCCGCTGGAGGACGTGGTCGCCGACCGCGCGCCCGGCCTCCTCGCGTTCCAGCACGTGATCGTCGCCAGGAAGCCGCCGCGCCCGCGCCGGATGCGGCTCACCGTCGGCATGCTGACCATGGATGAAGAGGAGAGCGTCGGCGCCATGATCGGCGAGATCAGGAAGGCGGCGCCCGACGCGGAGATCCTCTGCGTCGACAGCTCCACGCGGGACAGGACCGCCGAGATCGCGGCCGGCCTCGGGGCGCGCGTGCTCCGGCAGGTGCCGCCCCGAGGCCACGGGCCGGCCATGGAGCTCCTCATGTACAGCGCCGCCGCCCGGAGCGATCTGCTCATCTACCTCGATTGCGACTTCACCTATCCGGCCGAGAACATCCCCATGCTCAGGCGCCTCATCGAGGAGGAGGGCGCCGACGTGGTGAACTGCGCGCGCACACGCACGAGGCCGGCGGCCATGCCGGTCCCGAACTACGTCGCCAACCGCGCCTTTGCCGCCATGACACACGCGATGCATGGTATCCCGACAACCGACGTCCACAGCGGAATGCGCGCCTACCGCTGCTCGGTGATTCGCGCGTTCGATTTCGACGGTGAGGGTGACGCGTTGCCCATCGACACGCTGCTCTTCCCCGCGAAGTGCGGCTATCGCGTGGTGGAGATGCCCATCGAGTACAACGAGCGCGTCGGCACCTCGAAGCTGCGCAAGCTGGCTGGCACGGTGTGGACCATGATTCGCCTGCTGCGCGCGCTCCCCGTCGGCGCCCGGCTCGGCGACCGCTACGAGCGCCGCTAGGCGTCACGCCGCACGGCGACGCGGACGAAGCGCGCCGGGCTCATCGGCGTGTGACGTGAATGTGGCTATAGCGACGCGGCGCGGCGTCACCTCGACCGCGTGGTCATCGCATTTCTGCCGCCTATACTCCGCACCTTGCAACACCGGAGGAGGCAAGAGATGCGGTTTTTGAAGGGTTTTTGCGTATTAGGTGTGTCCGCGCTGATGGGCGCGGCGGCGGGAGCGGGGTGCGGGGGCGACGACGCCGGCGAGACGAGCTCGAGTTCGAGCTCGAGCTCAGCGGGAGGGACCGGCGGCGGGGCTCCAGGCGACTGTTCACCGACGAACCCGGTCTGCACGGCTGTCGCTTCCGAGTGCATTGCCGTCCACGACAATCAGGGCGCGACGAAGTTCGGTCTGCGGATGGCGCAGCTGACGATCACGAAGCCCGACGTGCTCGCGGTCGGCTTTATCGCCCGCCTCGTCGCCGAGGGCCTGACGATGAACCTGCCCGTGTGCAACTTGAATGGCACCGGGACCTTTTCCTGGCTGCTCGAGTTCGACACGGCGACCGGCAAGCTGCGCACCGGCGGCGCGATGCCCACGAGCGACCCGCTCGCGGGCTACTGCTTCGCCAACATGTCTGCAGGCGAGTTCGAGATCGCGCCGAAGGAGCTCGACGCCCCCCTGACCGACGGCGCGTGGAGCGGCGCGTCCGACATCCTGAACGTCCCGATCTTCCTGGACACGGGCGCGGGGGACGCGGCCACCGAGCCGATCGTCCTGCCCATGCACCAGGTGCAGCTCACCGACGCGAAGGTGTCGGCGGACAAGAACTGCATCGGACGGTACAATCACGAGGCGCTCAGCCCGATGGAGGCCTGCCTCCCAGGCCCGGACGGCGATCCCCCTGCGTTCATCAACGGCGGCAAGCTCACCGCGTTCATCACGCTGGAGGAGGTCGACCGGGTGATCATCCCCGGGATCGAGCAGAGCCTCTGTGTCGTGCTCTCGGGCGATATTGGAGAGTACGGCACCGGTGAGACGCCCAATACGTGCAAGCGCGACGAGAGCGGCGGGATCGTGCTGAAGGGCGACTGGTGCAGCGCGACGAACTCGGCCGCGACGGACGAGTGCGCCGACGCCTATGCGCTCGGCGGCGAGTATGCCGCGACCGCCGTCAAGATTGCCGGTCTCTGTCCCCAGTAGCGCTTGCGGGCGGCTCTCCGGGGAGCGTACGATCTGTCGTGGCGTCCTGAAGCCCGCGCCCAGCGGGCGCGGCGCTGCGGGTCGTGCTCCCCCGGAGGGTTCCTTATGCCCCGCGTCATCAAGCATTTCTCCGCCATCCTTGTTCTCCTCGTCATCGCCGGATGTGCCGCTTCGGGAGGCGGGTGCGCCGGCTGTGGAATGACCCCCCTCCCCGCCGGCTTCAAGCCCGCGGACCGCATCGAGAACGCCGGCGCGGCGCGGCTCACGCAGTCGGGCGTCGAGTTCCTCGAGCAGAACCTGGGTGTCCTCGGGCGCGCGCTCCTCGGGGGCGGGGACGGTGGAATCATCACCTTCCCGATCCCCCGGTCCTCCGGGTCCGCGCTGGTCGACTACACCGTCTGTCCTGGTGGAGCCGACCCGAACGCGAGCCCGCCGAGGTGCGCAGCGGAGATCGACGTGGGAAGCGCGGCGCTTCATCTCGAACCGCGGACCCCGCACAACCTGCGAATCCGGGGGTCTCTGCCGGTGCGCCTGCAGAACCTCCCGATCCTCATCGACTTCCTCGTCACGGACAGCACGGTCATCGCCACCCTCAACGGCAACGACGCGTGCCCGCCCGATGACCAGACCTTCACGAACATCAACCTCGACGTCGAGCTCTCGGTCGAGATCGACGTGAATCCGCAGCACTCGCGGCAGGGCTACTCCCGCGTCAAGATCGTCCGGCTCGGCATCGACGAGGATCAGCTCGAGTCGAGGCTGCAGCTCGACTGCGGCGATTCCGTCGCCGGCGACATCCTCGATTTCTTGAGCCCAATCGTCCTCCCCCTCCTGACCGGCTCGCTCGCTGACACGCTGAAGGCCCAGCTCGACCAGCAGCTCTGTCTGAAGGCGGAGCCGACGCAGGACCCAGCCTGCCCCGACGGCACGAACGACATCGGCGGCGTCTGCCGCTACGGCACGCACGCGAACGACGAGTGCGCCTCGATCCTGCTCGGCGTCGAGGGCCACATCGATCTCGGCCGGCTGCTCGCGAGCATCTCCCCGGGTACGCAGGGCGGGTTCGACCTCCTGCTCGCCGGCGGCGGCACGAGCGAGCGGGACGACGGCTCCGATCTCGCGTGGGGCGACCTCAACCCGGTCGGCAACGGGCTCACCCTGGGCCTCTACGGCGGCGCCGAGCCGGTGCCGACATCGAAATGTGTGCCGCTGTCGAACATGGCGCTCCCGGCGGGCATCCCGATTCCCGATGAGCTCGTCGCCAACACCGTCTCCGACTGGCCAGCGGACCTTCCCGGCCCCCACGTCGGTCTCGCGTTCTCCGAGCGCTTCGCGAATTATGCCATGAACGGTCTCTACAACAGCGGCCTGCTCTGTCTCGGTATCTCCACGGAGACGGTGCCTCTCCTCAACTCTGGCACGCTGGGGCTGCTGGCCCCCTCCGCAAAGGATCTCGCGCTCCAGCGCGAGTCGCAGCAGGTCGCGGTCGTCATCCGTCCGCAGGCGCCCCCTCGGCTCACGTTTGGCAATGGCACGAACGGAAGCGACGACCCGCTGATCCGCATCCAGCTGGACCGGGCGAGCTTCGATTTCTACGTCTGGTCGCTCGACAGGTTCATCCGGTTCATGACGGCGACGTTCGACGTGGATGTGCCGATGAACCTCTCGGTCACCCCCGAGGGGCTCACGCCGGTGATCGAGGCGCTCAGGGTCGAGAACGGCGAGGTGACGAACAATGGACTGCTCCGGGAGAACCCCAAGTCCATCGCCGACGCGCTGGGCGGCCTCCTCGGCGGTCAGCTCGGGCAGCTGATCGGCGGCGGCATCCCGGCGATCGATCTCGACGGGCCGCTCTCGGCGCTCGGGCTCTCGCTGGTGATCCCGGAGTCGGCCGAGGGCGCGGGCTCCCCCGGCCTGCGGAAGCTCACGAAGGGGCAGGACAACTACCTCGGCATCTTCGCGGCGCTCGGAACGACGGCGCAGCAGCGCTCGGCGAGGAGCGACACGCAGGCCGAGCTGAGCCGCAAGGAGGTGCGCGCCGAGGGGCTCCGCCTGCCCACGATGACCCGCGACAACGGGCCGACGGCGCGGCTCGTCATGAGCTCGCCGCTCGACGACGGCACGCGGGCCGTCGAGTACTCGTACCGCATCGACAGCGGCGTGTGGCGCCCGTTCACGCGCGAGCGCATCGTCGAGCTGCGCGACGACTGGCTGCGGCTCCCGGGGCGTCACGTGATCTCGGTGCGATCGCGGATCGCGGGCGCTCCCCTGTCGCTCGATCCCACGCCGGCGACCGTCGAGATGGTGGTCGACGTCGATCCGCCGGTCATCTCCGTCGGCGCCGCGGTGGACGGCCGGGCGCCGCTCGAGGTGCGCGATCGGGTCTCGGACGCCGCGCGCGCGAAGGTGCGCGTGCGGCTCGACGACGGCGCGTGGTCCCCCTGGTCGACGGCGGCGGAGACGACGTCGGTGGACGTCGGTGACGCCGTCGACATCGAGGTCGAGGCCGTGGACGAGGAGGGGAACCTCGGCACGGCGCGGCAGGCGATCCTCCGCGGCCGGGTCCCCGTCGACCCGTCGGCGGGCTGCGGCTGCGTCGTGGCCGGCGGCGCCGGCGAGACGCCGTCGGGCGTCCGCTGGCTCGGCCTCGCCGTCGCGGCGGCGGTCTTGCGGCTCGCGCGGCGCGGCGACCGGGGCTCGTCGCCTCGGCCCCCTGCGCGGCGAGGCGCGCGCGGCGCGAAGGGCGCGCTGGCCGGGATCGCTGTCATGGCGCTCCTCGGCTCGCACGCCGGATGCTCGTGCAGCGAAGAGCCGGAGCAGGTGGAGCCTGGATGCGTCGCGCCCGACTGCATGACGCTGGAGCACGGGCTCATCGGCGCGTACACCTCGGTCGCGGTCGCCGCCGACAAGCGCACGGTCTGGGTCGCCGGCTACGCGGAGGCCGACTGGCGGAACGCGTTCGCGTGGGGTGACCTCGTGGTCGGCACGTGGGACGGCGAGGCGGTCGCGTGGGAGGCGATCGACGGGGTGCCCGCGGAGCCCCCGGTCGACCCGGCCCGGTTCGACGTGAGCGGGTTCCGCGGGGGCCAGACCGACCCCGGCGACGACGTCGGCCTCTGGACGTCGATCGCGGTCGGGCCGGACGGCCAGCCGGCGGTGGCCTACTACGACCGCACGAACCGCGCGCTCAAGTTCGCGCAGCGGCAGGGCGACACGTGGGCGGTGAGCTTCGTGCAGCAAGCGCCGAGCAGCGACATCGGCCGTTACGCGAAGCTGCTCTTCGTGAAGGGGTTGCCCGTCATCGCCTACCTCGCGATGGAGCCGGGCGAGGGCGGCGCGGTCACGTCGAGCGTCCGGATCGCGACCGGCGAGAGCGCCACACCCGGGGAGGGCGCGTGGCGGTTCGAGGACGTGGCGAAGGACGAGGCGACGCCGTGCCGCGCGTTCCTCTGCGGCGCCGGGGCGAAGTGCCTCCGGAGCACGGGGCGCTGCGCGACGCCGCTCGCGGCCGGCGACTGCGAGCCGGGGTGCGCCTCCGGACAGGCATGCATCGACGACGGCGGCTCGCCGGCGTGCGCCGCGACCTCCGACGGCAACCGGCTCGAGACGTACCCCGAGGCGATCGGCGACTACGTCGCGCTGGCGCCCGACAATGCGGGCGGGTTCGGGCTGGCGTTCTACGATCGCATCCACGGCGACGTGGTGATCGCGTCGAGGTCGATGGGCGCGTGGGAGACCCGCATCGTGGACGGCGCGGCGCCTGACGGGACGGACACGGGCGACGTGGGCATGGGGACGTCGCTGTTCATCGATCGCGCCGGCGACTGGCACCTCGCCTACGCGGACGGCCGCTCGGAGGGGCTGCGGTACGCGCGGGTGAAGGGAGGCACGGAGGTCGAGCCCTCCGAGGTGGCGGACGACGGGCTCGGGATCGAGGGCGTCCCCTTCGAGGACGGGCAGCACCTCATCGGCGACGACGCGAACGTGTTCGTGACGGCAGCCGGGGAGGTGCGCATCAGCTACCAGGACGCGACGAGCGGTACCCTGCGGCTCGCGATCGGGACGAAGAGCGGCGACGGCCACAGCTGGCTCATCCAGGAGATCGAGCAGGAGGGGTTCGCGGGCGCCTTCTCGCGCATCGTGGAGGCGGACGGGCGGCTGCTCATCGCGAACTGGTGGCGCGTCGGCGGACAGACCACGAAGGGAGACGTGGCGCTCGTCGCCCCCTGAAGCGCGCGCCGGAGCGCGAGCGCCTGGGCCGCGAGACGACGGGATCGCCGCATGCGGCGTCCCCCTGGAGCACTCGGCCGACGGATCGCCGTTGAGCAGGCGATCCGCCGACTGGGTATGCTCCTGGGTCGGCGCGGCCAGGACGCGGGTGCGTCTTCTGCGAGGATCTGCAGGCAGAGCGAAGCGTCACAGGAAAGGCTTGGGACGATGAGAGCGACGGAACGAACGAGCAGCAACGCGGTGAGCAACGCATCCCCTGCGCCGTCCGGTGGAGCGCAGCATCAGGCCGGCGCGCCCGCGCGGCGCGCCGCGCGGCGGCGGATCGGCGTCCCGTTCTCGCTGTGGCTGTTCCCCGCCGCGTCGGCTGTCGTGGCGCTGCACCTCGCCGGGTGCTGGCCGCTGTCCTACGCCGAGGATTGCAAGGAAGACTCGAGGTACTGCCCCCCCGAAACGACGGGCGGCGGCGAGGGTCCTGGCCCCACGTGCGAGCCGGACCCGACCCAGGATGCGAGCACGGCGGTGGACCGGTGCGCGGTGTTCGCGAGCGCGGGGGCGGCGTCCGGAGGAGATGGGACGAAGGCCAACCCGTACGCGTCGCTCTCGGAGGCGCTCGCGAAAGCGAACGGCAAGCGGGTGCTGGCGTGCTCGAGCGGAGTATTCGAGGAGAGCGTCACGGTCCGGGAGGCCGTCGAGGTGATCGGCGGCTTCGACTGCAGCGCGGGCTGGACGTGGAGCCCGGCTGCGCGGAGCGCCATCGACGGGCCCGCGAACAAGGTGGCGCTCACGCTGACGGAGGACGCTGGCGGGACACGGGTGCGGAGCTTCACGATCAGCGCGGCCAGCGCGACGGCTCCGGGCGGGTCGTCGATCGGCGTGGCGGTCGCGGACATCGACGCGCAGCTCGAGCAGGTCGACGTGATCGCAGGGAACGGGGTGAACGGCGCGAGCGGCGAGACGACGGCGGTCGTGCAGGATGGAGCGGACGCGCTGGAGGACGTCTCGAGCGCGTGCCTCGTGGCGGTCTACAGCGGCCAGCCCGGCGTAACGACGTGCGCGGATGGCGAGACGAGCGGCGGCGCCGGCGGCCTGGGTGGACAGCCCGCTGTAGATGAAGGGCGCGGGCAGAGCGGCAGCGACGGGACGCCGGGTGCGGCCTCCCCGCCCGCATCCGGCGTCGGCGGCATCGGACACGGGCAGATGGGAGAGACGGGAGAGACGGTGGAGTGCAGGGACGGCGCGAGCGGCGCGAGGGGCGCCTCTGGCGGCGCTGGCACAGCGGGCAACGGCACCACGCTGACGCTGGCCAGCATCACCGGAGGGGACGGCGGCGCAGGCGTCGGCGGGACGCGCGGTCAAGGCGGAGGCGGCGGCGGCGGCGCGAAAGCAGGACGTTTCTGCATGTCCAGCGGGGGTAGCTACATCGACGGCGCGGGCGCCAGCGGCGGCGGCGGCGGGGCCGGCGGCTGCGGTGGGACGGGAGGAGGCGGTGGCAAGGCCGGCGGGTCGAGCATCGGGATCCTCAGCCTGGGGACCAAGCTGGCGCTGACCGATGTGACCATCGCCGTCGGCAAGGCGGGCCATGGAGGTGAGGGCGGAGGTGGAAGCCCCGGCGGCGAGGGCGGCATGGGGGGCAAGGGGGGGAGTCGCGTCTCCGGCGCCGGCTCGCTCGCGGGTTGCATGGGGGGCAAGGGCGGCGCGGGCGGCGATGGCGGCCCTGGCGGCGGCGGCCGAGGCGGCCACGCGGTGGGCATCGCCTACCAAGTCACGCCGAGCCCCGCGGCCGCCGAGGTGCCGTTCACGGGAGGCACGGCTGGCAACGGCGGTTCCGCCGGCCTCGGTGGCTCCCCCGGAAGCGACGGCGCGGCCGGGGTGAGCGGCGCCTGCTGGGATTTCGCCACGAACCAGAGCTGCCCGCAGCCGTGATCGGCGCCGCCGCGCCGTCAGGCGCTCAGCGACACCGCGCGGATCTCCGCCGTCGCCGGGCCGCTCACGCGGGCGCGCTCCGCGGCCACGAGATCGAGGAGCTCTTGCCGGGTCACCTGCCCGCTGTCGAGCAGCGCGCGCATCGCGCCGTCGACGCAGCCCTTCACCCGCGCCAGGCGGGGAGCGCTCTCCCCGCCCTCCCGCGCGGTCAGCATGTCGTGCAGCATCCGCCTGAGCCCCGCCATCGCTTCGGTCTTCGAGCGCATCGCCATCACCTCGCCCGATCGGCCTAGCGGAGGCGGCGCGATCCGGCCAAGTTTCAGGCGCGCGGCAGCTTGCCCAGCGCGAGGTCCGCAGCGTCGCGCTCGATCCCCGCGAGCGCGACCCCCGGGCCCTTCCGTGGGACGAGCACCACGCGGCAGCGGCCTCGCGTCGCCGTCTCCAGGTGCGACAGCCCGAAGTCGAGCGCCGCGCCGAAGGCGAAGACGAGCGCGCCCATGCCGAGCAGCTCCGGGGAGCCCGCGCGCGCGCCGTCGACGAGCAGCGACACGCCCAGGTACGTCCCCAGCCCCAGCGCGACGAGCCCCGCGTAGAGGGCGAGCCGCGGGTAGCGCACCTCGCGCGTCGCCCGGAGGAGCGCCTCGACCGGGATGTACGTCTCCCGCTCCTTCAGCGTCCGGCCGAACAGCTCGGTCCGGCTCCGGACGGTCACGCCCTTCGGGCCGACCTCCAGCGCGGCGGGCCGGCGGTACCGCAGAAGGAACCGCCCGGCGAGCCGGAGGACGTGCATCACGAGCAGGATCCCCGTCGCCGCCAGCAGCACGAGCGTTACCGGCCCGCGCGGCGGCGGTGACAGCTCGCCCGCGAGCCGCGCCGTCGCCCCGCCGTCGCGCTCCGGCGCCCATCTCTCGTCCCCGGCGGCCCCGGCGCCCTCCTGCGCGGCCCCGCTGGCGCTCGGCGCGCGGCTCGGCCGCCTGCCGGGCGAGAGCGCGTCGCGCAGCAGCGAGCGCACGATCGGATCGCGCACGTCGTCCACCAGCGCCGCGGCCTCGGCGCGCGCGTCGGGCGAGGCGCTCCCCCGAAGCGCCGCCGCGGCGATGATGGCCCCCGCCCGGCCGAGCTGCGGCAGCGCGCCCTGGTCAGCGCGCCGGACCAGCGCGGCGATCGACCGCCAGAGGCCCGCGGCCCGCTCGCCCAGCGCGGCGTCCAGCGCGGTCAGCGCGTCGACGGAGGTGTACGTCGCCAGCCAGACGAGCGCCTCGGCGACGCGGCCCTCCGCCTCCGGCCCGTCGGGCGGCGAGAGCGCGACCCCGCGCGCGAGCAGCGTGGCCAGGAGCACACGGGTCGCGCTCCCCGCGCCCTCGCTCGTGCCGCGCTCGAGCGCCCGGACCACGTTGCCGAACCGGGTCTCCGCGTCGGCGATCGACAGGCCCGCCCGGTCGACGAGCTCCGCGAGGCCGCCCTCCAGGGTCGTCCGCCGCTCGTCCGCGGCGGCGAAGGCCGCGGTGTGGACGACGCGCGCGAGGTCGTCGCCGCGGGGGTGTCCGGCAAGCTCATCGAGCACGGCGTACGGAGAGTGTTCGGGCGTCATCGGCGCGGGCTGGTCGGATTAACTGAACGCCGCCGCTTTGGCTAGTGTTCCGCGCGGCCCGGGCCGCGCTCCGCCCCGGCCCGGCCCCCTTGGCGCCGGCCCGGCCGCCTTCGCCCCGGCGCAGCCGCTCTCGCCCCGCGCGCTACGGCTTCCGCGCGCCGCCCTGCTCCAGGAGCGCCTTCTCCACGAAGCCCATGATCAGCTTGAGCTGCCGGTTCGTGACGTGGAGCTTCGACCAGATGACCTTCCCGTCGGTGTTGAAGGCGATCTCATCCACCACATCGATCCTCGTGATCCCCAGGTCGATGGTCCGGATCGCGTTCAAGGTCTTCGTGAGCTCCTGCGCGTGAACCAGCGCATCTTCAGCGGATTCATCGCCCGCCGTGAGCGCGAGGTCCGCGCCCCCGTCCTTGGTCGGCGTGACGGTGAGGCGCATCCAGGCGAGGCTGCGCGGGACCGCCTGGACCCCGCGGAACGCGTTCGCGGGCGTGAGCATCGAGATGACGATGCCCGCCGCCGAAGATTTGTTGAATCCTTTCATGGACTTCAACTTGGACAGCTGATCTTCTTCAGCAGCGGGAAGGACCACGAGCAGCCGCCGGTCCGGGACCATCGCGAAGATGCGCTTGCTGCGGTCGGCGGTGGCCCGGGCGGCGGGGACGGGGGCGTCTTCGATCCACGCGCCGTTCGACCGCTGCACGATGACGTCGACGGCCGCGCGCATGGTCTCCTCGGGCGCCCGGTAGTCCATGACGGCGACGACCTTGCTGGAGTCGCGGAGCTGCGGCCCGGCGATGAGGAGGTGGTCGATGTCCCGGATCGGGTCGACGGCGGTGTCGCTGAAGAAGGACTGCCACTGGGGGATGGTCGTCAGGATCCGGCCGAACCACGCGCCGAGCTCGTGGTTGCGGAGCCGGTCGCCGGCGATGAGCACCTGGACGTTCGGGTCCTTCGACGCGAGCTTGCCCGGCGCGCCCGCGGCGCTCAGCGGGGTCCGCAGGTTCGGGTGGTCGCCGTCGTTCTCCGTGCCCCCATCGCCAGACGCGTCCGGTCCTGCGTCGCCCGGCGGCTTCCGGCGCGGCGCGGGTGTACCGCGCGCGCCCGCGTCCGGCGCCTCCGGCGAGGCGCTCGCCGACGCGGCGGGCGGCGTCGCGGGCGACGGCGTCGCCGGCGCTGCGGCGCCCGCCGCGGAAGACGCCCCCTCGCCGCCGCTCGCGGAGGGCGCCGCCGCGACCGCGCTGGGGTCGTCCGCGAGGAGATCGAGATCGATCGGCACGATCGTCTCACCGGCGTCGTAGTCGGCCAGCTCGCCCCGGAGCGCGAACATCGCGTCGAGCCACGCGAACAGCGGGGTCGGGAGCAGGGGCAGGTGCAGGAGCGCCGCGACGACGGCCGCGGTGACGAGCGCCCGCCTGGATGCGGCGCGAACGAGCGGGACGACCGCGGTGCCACGGCCCACGCGCTGGGCCTCCGTCGTGTTGTTCAAGCCACGCCCCGGGGTCCGTTCCGCCACGGCGGTACCCTAGCAGCAGCCGTCCGAACGGCATCCATGCCCCGGAGCGCGCCCGCGCCGCGCGTCGCGGCTTCGTGGCACGTCGTTCGCTCACAGCGATGGTCATGCGATGCCGCCTGCCCCGGCGTCCGCCGTCGTCAGCTCGATGGGCGCGCGCTCCGCAGAGAAGTGGATCGACACGTGAGTGACCAGGTACTAAGACCGCCGAGCCGACCCGACCCTACGGGTCGATCATCAGACCGCGAGGATCGGGAAGGCCGGTCCTCGCCCAACGCTGTGGATGCGATGAACCGCTCTCAGGCGCCCGGCCCCCGCGGGCAGAAGGACCCCGCACGATCGCACGGCAGCGGCAATGTCCGCACCGACGACCTGCGGAACCCGCAACCGGCGCCGGGCGCCGGACGCGCCGGCGTCGCGCGCACCTCGCTCGTGTCCAGCGTGCTCGGGTTCGTCGCCGCGGCGGCCTTCGCCGGCACCGCGGCGTGGGCGAGCGGCTGCCAGGGTGAGGCCCCTCCCGGCCCCTCCACCGAAGGCGACTCGCCGCCCGAGCGGACATCGTCCCTCCCCCGCCCCGCGCCCGCGTCCTCGGCGCGCGCCGCCGCGCCCGCCGAGGCGCCCAAGGAGGCCCCGGCCGCCGCGCCCTTCGAGGCCCCGGAGCCGCCCGCGCCCGACACGCCGTACACGGGGCCGCTGCTCGGCTCGATCATGCCGCAGGCGTCGGTCTATCCGACGATGGAGTTCTCCAAGCAGCGGCTCGGCTACATCCGGCTCGGCGGCAAGGTGCCGGTCGATCCGAAGCCGCTCAAGGGCGGGAGCTGCGCCAAGGGCTGGTACCGCCTCCTCGACGGCGGCTACGTCTGCGGGAGGTCGGCCACGACGGATCTGTCGAACCCGCAGGTCCGCCTCGGCATCACGCCGCCGAACCTCGACGAGGTCCTCCCGTACAAGTACGCCTTCAACACGACCCACGGCACGCCGCTCTACCGCTCCGTCCCCTCGAAGGACGAGATGATGCGCTACGAGCCGTACCTCGACTCCGCGAAGCGCAAGCGGAAGGAAGAGGAGAAGCAGCGCGCCGAGGCGCTGTACGAGGAGACCGAGAAGGAGGTCGCCGCGGCGGCCGCCGCTCGCGCCGCGGCGAGCGCCGAGGCCGCCGCGAGCCCCGCGCCGGTGGCCGCCGTCGCCGCGGATCCGACTGCAGTCGAGGACAAGGCGGCGGCCGTCGCCGCGGCCGCGTCGCTCGGCATCGCGCCGGCGCCGGTCGAGGAGGAGCCCGAGAAGCCCTGGTGGGAGAACGTCGACGAGAAGGGCAGGCCGCTCAACGTCACGCTCGCCGATCTCGACAAGGACGCCGACTCGACGGTCGCGAAGCGGATGGTCAAGGGCTTCTTCGTCGCGGTCGACAAGACCTTCGGCTGGAACGGCCGCAGCTGGTACAAGACGACCGCGGGCCTCGTCGCGCCGAGCGACCGCATGTACATCATCAAGCCGCCGGCCTCGCAGGGCATCGACTTCCCCGAGGGCGCGAAGTCGGTCGGCTTCATCCTCGCGAAGTCGGCGAGCAAGTACCAGTTCGACGCCGAGAAGAAGTCCGTCTCCGTGGCCGGCTCGCTCGAGCGCTTCGCGGCGTTCGGCCTCACGGGCGAGAGCCACACCCACAAGTCGACGGTGTACCGGAAGACCACCGAGGGCTGGTGGATGAAGGGCGCCGATGGGACGTACACCGATCTCGGCGCCCCGCCGCCGGATCTCGCGCCGGGCGAGAAGTGGATCGACGTGAACCTGTCGCGCAAGACGCTGGTCGCGATCGAGGGCGACAAGCCCGTCTTCGCGGCGCTCGTCTCGCCGGGGAGGCGCTCGAAGGACAAGAAGAAGGACCATCCCACGCCCGCGGGGGTGTTCCGCATCCGCGAGAAGCACATCGCGACCACGATGGACGGCGACGGCACGGTCGCGGGCGATCTGCCATACAGCATCGAGGACGTGCCGTTCGTCGCGTATTACGACGGCTCGTACGCCCTCCACGGCGCCTTCTGGCACGGAAACTTCGGCCGGGAGATGAGCCACGGCTGCGTGAACCTCTCGCCGCTCGACGCGAAGAAGGTCTTCTTCTGGAGCGAGCCCAGGCTCCCGCGCGGCTGGCACGGGGTCTGGGCCACGCCGGAGAACCGCGGCACGCTCGTGTCCATCCACGAGTGAGCGGGCCGCGCGCGCCGGAGCCGCGCCTCGCCTCGCCTGGACCTGCCTAGCGGGCCTGGCCGCCTGGCGTCGTGCCTGCGCCAGTTGCTGGAAATCCGGGCGGGCCGTGCTCGGAACAGCTCGAACGGTCGCTTTGACAGGGCTCCCTCTTGACTCGGGGCTCCCCTTCGCACACTTGTGGAGCCGCCATGGACCAGTTCTCGGCGCACCTCGACCGCGGGTGGGATCTCGTCCAGCGCGGGGACACGCGCGGAGCAGAGGCGTCGGCCCGGCGGGCGCTCGAGCTAGATCCGAACTCGCCGGAGGCTCACAACCTGCTCGGCTTCGTCGCGGCCCTCGAGGGCGAGGGCGAGGAGGCCATCGAGGCGTACCGCCAGGCGATCGCCCTCGATGACACCTACCTGGAGGCGATGCTCAACGCCGCCGAGGTGTACATCCACCCGCTCGGCGATTTCGACCAGGCGATCGAGATGTGCGACCAGGCGCTGGATCTGGCCGAGGTCGACGAGGAGATCATCGACGCGCTCCTCCTGAAGTTCGACGCGCTCCTCGGCAAGGGCGATCTCGACGAGGCGGCCCAGGTCGCGGCGAGGATCCCCGAGGGCCCCTACGACAACCCGAACCACACCTTCCTCGTGGGCCGCGCGTTCTACGAGATCGGCCAGGCCGACAAGGCCGCCGCCCTCATCGAGGAGGCGGCGCTCAAGGACCCGCGGCACGCCGAGGCCCACTACTACCTCGGCCTCATCCGCGACGAGCGGGGCGATGTCCGCGGCGCGACGCAGGCCTTCCTGCGCTCCCGCGAGCTCGACGTCGAGCTCGGCATGCCCCCCTGGGCGCCGAGCCGCGAGGGCTTCGTGACGCTGGCCCAGAAGACGGTCGCCGCGCTCAACCCCGTGCTCCGGCGCTACGTCGAGGGCGCGGAGCTCTACATCTCCGACGTGCCCGGGATGGAGCTCGTCGCCGAGGGCGTCGATCCCCGCGCGCTGGTCCTCCTGGACGGCCTCAACGCCGACGAGCGCGAGCGGGGCCTCCGCGGCAGCGCCGAGATCCACCCGTGCGCGCGGGTCTTCGTCTACGCCCTCAACGTCGCCCGCCTCGCGGGCAGCATCGAGGCGCTGGAGCGCGAGATCAACCTGGCGCTCGAGCGCGAGATCACCGCGACGTTCCTCGAAGCCGAGCAGAACGAGCGGACCGAGAAAGAGCTCAACTGATCGAGCGAGGCGCTCCTCACCACGACCGCCGCGCTGCGTGGGCGCGCGGGGCGCCGCTCACTTCCACTTGACGGCGATGATCTCGGTGCTGATGCCGGGCGACGAACGGATGATGACGGAGCTCATCAGCCGATGCACGGCGCCGAGCCCGACGCCGAGCCCCTGACCGGGCATCCTCGGCGTCAGCCGCGCAGAGCTCGACGAGGACGGGCCGCGATCGCTCTTCGGCCCGACGTCCTCGAGCAGCGCCAGCTTCGGGTCCAGGCCTGGGCCGGAGTCGCGCACGATCACCTCGACGCCCCACCGACCGCCGCCCGTCTGCGTGTCATCGCGGATCGCGCGGATGCTGATGCTCCCGCCGCCGCCGTGGCGCACCGCGTTCGACACGAGCTCGGCGATCGCGATGGCGAGCTCGTGCTGGGCGCGCTCCGAGAGCCCTGCCCAGCGCGCGATGTGCGCGCCCTCGGCCGCGCAGGCGAAGCGATCCTCCTCGCGCGTGACGGGGATGCTGAACGCGGGCGGGGACCGCTGGGTCACGCCGCGCCCCTGTCGCGGACCACGGCGACGACGCACGTGGCGTCGTCGAACGACTTCTTGTGGGCGTCGACGATCCGGCGCGCCATCTCCTCTGGATCGAAGTCGCGGAACGCGCCGAGATCGAAGCCGCTGGAGATCCCGTCGGAGTGGAGCAGGACGACGTCGCCAGGCGATATGGGGAAGCGAAAGCTGCGGAGCCGCCGCACGCGCCGCCCGAGGATCCCCGCCGAGCAGAAGCTCGGCATGGCCGTCCGCGTGATCGCCTTCATCGCGATGTTGCCGACGCCCGAGAACTCGAGCTCGCCCACGCTCTCGTCGATGCGCAGGAGCGCAGCCGCGGCCCCGCGCGTCGACGCGAGCTGCTCCCCTGCCCCGGTCAAGAGATCCTCGAGCGGCATCGACGCGTGGTCCTCCACGTAGCGGCAGAACGCGGAGGCCGCCTGCGCGGCGTGGGGACCATGACCGAGCCCGTCGGCGAGGCCGATCAGCACCCACGGGGACTGTCGGACCACCACCACCTCGTCGCCGGCGATCTCCTCGCCGGCGGCGACGCAGCACGCGGTCCCGATGGCGACCGTCATCCGAGGTACTTCCTGACCGTCACGGTCGTCCCGGCGCCGGGCGCCGTCTTGACGTCGAACGCATCCATGAGCGCCTTCGTGCCGCGGAGGCCCGCGCCCATACCGTGACGCGAGCGGTACTTGCCGCTCAGGATCTCCGGCAGGTTCGTGATCCCAGGCCCGTTGTCCTGCGCGACGATCTCGATCGCGCGCATCGGCGAGGTGAGCGAGCGGACGACGACCTGCCCGCTGCCCGCGTACCTGACGATGTTGCGCCCGAGCTCGGAGATCGCCGTGACGATCTTCGTCTGCAGGACGTCGCTGACGAGGTGCTCGATGCAGAGCTCGCGGCCAGCGGACCGCGCGCGCAGCACGTCCTCCTCGTTGCGCACATCGATGGTGATCTCGCGCGGCGCAGGGGCAGCGTGATCGAGCTCACCGAGCTCGGAGATGCACCGATCGAGCTGCGCCTGGTCGCGGACGAACAGCTTCACCCCGCGCTTGACCTCGACGAGGAGGCGCCGGAGATCACCCTCGCGCGCGACCAGCGGATCGACCTTCGCCTGCCGGATCCCGCAGTCGATGACGCTCTTCCTCACCGCGGGCGAGAGGAACTGCGCCAGCACCGTCTCGATCTGATCGGTGATCGAGCGGCCGACGATCTGCGGAGACGACGGCACGGGGCCGCGCCCCGACTGAGGCGTACCCGGCAAGCGCGTCGACACCGGTCCGCTGGACCGGCTCGACGGCGGCCCCGTGGCGCCGCCGCTGGAGGGCGGTCCGTCACGAGGAGGGATCTTCATGCGACACCTCGTTCGTGAGCTCCGGCGGCATCATGTCGTCCTCCGCGGACGGCGCGAGCATCTCGACGGCGCGCTCCAGGTTGAGCGCCGTCACCACGCCAGGGATCTCGAGATCCATCTCCACGAGCGCGATCGCGACCGCGGGACGCAAGCCGCACACCGCCGTCCGGACGCCCATCAGCCGGGCCGTGAGCGCGATGTCACGGATGGCGCGGGTGAGATAGCTATCGAGAATCTCGACACCGGAGAGGTCGACGATGAGGCCGCGGGGCGATCGCGCTTCGATCGACCCGGTCACGTCGTCGCGCAGCTGCTCCACCTGGCCGTCGGTGAGCCCGCCCTGCACCGAGACGATTAAGTTCCCGAAGAGGCCCACGATGGGGACCCTACCCGCTTGCATCAAGTGGACGTCTCCTTCCTCGCGCTGAGCTGCAGCTGTGTCGTGGTCATTGCACCGCTGCCCGACGGATCGAAGGCGGCCCGAGGGCCGCCAGGTGTGAACGGCTGTCCTGTCTGCTTCTCGTTGTCTTTGGCCGCGCCGCGGCGGGTCCCCATGAGGGACGCGGGCGTCGGCTTCTGGCCGGCGAGCGCCATGCTCTCGCGCAGCGCATGCTTGAGGTTGCGCGCGGCGCGCACGGTGCCGAGGTTGATGCCGAGCTCCACCATCGTCTGCGCGACGGCGGGCCTGACCCCGGTGATCCGACACCGCGCGCCGAGCAGCTCGACCGCCTTCATCAGCTTCATGAAATGGTCGGCCGTCCGCGTGTCGATCACCTCGACGCCCGTCACGTCGATGATGACGTAGCGCGACTGGCGGCGGACGATCTCGTCGAGCAGCCGCTCCATGATCTGGGCGCTCCTGCGCGAGTCGACGACGCCGATGATCGGCAGCGCGAGGACGTCGTCCCACAGCTCGAGGATGGGCGTCGAGATCTCGTCGATCGCGTATCGGAGCCGCTCGACGAGCTCGCCCTTGGCGCTCTCGCTCTCCACGAGGTCGCGGTTCTTCGCCTCGAGATCCTCGATGAGGCGCTTCTTCTCGGTCGCGTCGCGGAACACGGCGACGGCGCCGGAGATCGCCCCGTCCTTGCCCCGCATCGGGCTGGCGCTCACCGTCAGGAACAGGCCGGACACCGGGCCGGTCTCGATGCGCGGCTCGGAGAACACCGGCGGCACGCGGACCGACCGCGGCTCGACGTCGTCCCCCTGCGGCCCCGCGGTGGGCGCGAGCGTCGGCATCGCGCCGCCCGCCATGCCGTTGGATCGGCGGGCGACCCGCGCGTCCTGGTCGGCGGACTTCCTCGCGAAGAGCTCGACCTGATCGACCGTCTCGCCGCGCAGCGCGCGCGAGAGCGGGTGCTCGGACATCGGCCAGGGGGTCGCGCGATCGGGGAAGAACAGCGTGGCGTCGCCGGGCCCCACGTCGTCCGCCGAGGTGAGGTCGAGCGGCGCGCGGCCGAGCATGTGCTCCGCAGCCGGGTTGCGCATCAGGAGCTCGCCCCTGTCGTCAACGACGGCGACGCCGTCCGCCATGCTGTCGAGCACGAGCTTGAAGATGCCAGCCTGTCGCCGCAGCTCCTCGTCCGCTCGGGCCAGCTGCTCGCCGCGCTCGCGCGCCTCGCGCGTCGCCCGGTCGAGCTGCGCGGCCTGCTCCTTCGCCGCGCGCTCGTGCCCCTCGATCTGCTGCTCGAGCGTCGCGACGCGCTCCGTGAGCCTCGCAATCTCTTGCCGCAGAGCTTCTTCGCTCATCGCGAACTCCCCGTCGTAAGCCCGCGCGCGCCGTGCGTGGCGCCAGGCAGCGCGTCCCTCCGGTGCGCGGCGCGGCGAATCCCCTCGCAGGATTGCTCCAGATGCGCGCGCCGGGAGGATGAGCCGCGCGGGCGAAACGAGACGGCCGCGGAGAGCGCGTGGCTCTTCGCCGTCCTGTCCGTCCTTTGCACGCTCGTGACGCTCATTTCTTCTCCTCGCAGGGTGCCCTGTCCCAAGCGGGGACCGTGTCCAGCACCAGTCGAGAAACACAGCTTATCGCCAACCGGGCAACCCACCGTCAAGCTTCGCGTCAGCCATGCGTGTCGCTTGTGGCGACGGCATCCACCGTCGCCCAGCCGAGGTAGCCCGTGCCCGCACAACCGCGCCCGTGCCCCGCGTCACGATCGAGCACGCCAGCAGCAGCTTATGCCGCGCCGCAGCGCAGCCGAGCTCGGTCGGCGCGCACCTCCTGCTTCCGCTCCTCGGATGTGCGGATGGAGAGGGCCGGAGCTCACGTGAGGTTCCCCCCATGCGACGCGCGCTGGTCACCAGCGCGGATTGCGTGATCACCGCCGCGCGCGGGTCGCTCCACCTCAATCGCCGAGGCTCTGACGCTCGCGAGCGCGCCGTCGCTTGGCCTTGCGCTTCGAGTCGGCCGGGCGCTGAGGGTCTGGACCGCTCTCGCCCGTGGTCGGGGCGCCCGCGTCGAGCCAGCGCCACAGCGCCATCTGGTCGGCGGTCGCGCCGTGACGGATGGCGCGCTTCAAGATCTTCTTGGCGAGCACCAGCTTGCCGCATCGGGCGAGCGCGTGCGCGTAGCTCGCGGCGATGTCGGCCTCGCCCGTCTGCGCCTCGGTGGCCTGCGCCAGGAGCGGCAAGGCGTCGTGCGGGCGGTTCAGCGCGACGTCGTAGAGGTGGCCCAGGTTGTGCGCATACCAGGGGTTCTCGGGCGCGATGGCCAGCGCGCGCTCGTAGGCGCGCGCGGCGTAGCGGTAGTTGCCGAGCAGCGACTGCGCCAGGCCCAGCACCGCCCAGGCGCCGTCGTCCTCCTCGTGGAACTGCAGCACGCGGCGCGCGAAGAGCGCGGCGCGCCACGGATCGTGCTCGACGCCCATCTCCGCGAGGTGGCGGTGCGCGTAGAGCCACGGCTCGCTCCCGGGCGCCGTCGCGCGGGCCAAGCGCGCGAGCAGCGGGAGCACCCTGTCCGCATCGAGCTTGTCAGCAAGCGCTCGATCGATGTCCCGTCGAAGCCGGTCGATGTCCTCCGCTCCACTGCGCCCCATCCCTTCCGTGATACGACCAGTGGGCGAGCTTGGCTAGCGCGTTGCGCGCCGAGCGGCGACGCCTGGACGACGTCGCACGCAAGCCCCCACCGACGTACCATCGACCTGCGCCGCCAGGCGGTGTCTTGCGCCGCGCGGAACCGCTTGAAACGCCCGCGTGGAGCCCGCTCCGCCGCCATGTGGCAGCGGACAGACGCTCTTGCGCCGGTCCGCGCGACCCGCGCTCAGGCGTCCTCCGCCACCTCTTCGGCGCTTGACGTGCGCTCCCGAGCCTGCTCCGCGCGCGCCTCCTTGCCCGCGATCGTCGCGCCGTTCAGCGTCGCCACGACCCGCGCGAGCTCGGCCTTCGGGACGCTGACGAACGCGTTGCGCTCGCGCACCCGGATGCGCCGGATGTCCCCCTTGGCCATCCCGCCCCGCTCGATGAGCGCGCGCTGGAAATCGGCCGCGCGCGCGCCGTCGCGGCGGCCGAGGTTGATGAAGACCTCGACGAACTCTCCGTCCGCCTCGTCGCGCGAGGGCTCGGCGCGCGGCGCTTCGCCGGCCTCGCCGCTCTCGATCTCGACCGCGGCCTCGCCGGTGGCCGACGGCAGGGCGCCGCCCGCGCGCTCGCGCTCGCCGCCGCGCGACACCGGCGAGCCGGGCGCCGGAGACGGAGGCTCGCCGAGGATCGGCTCGTCGTCGCCCTCCTCCTCGGGCGGCTGCCACATGGTGAAGTCGGCGTGGCGCGAGAACGGCTGTCCCGACGCGCCGCCCTGGGGCCTGCCCGGCGCGGCGCCAGCGGCGCCAGCGCCGCGGCGCGCCGACAGCAGCGTCGCGGCGGGCCGATCGCGCAGGCGCTCCGCCGGGCCGCGGCCCGACCCGCCCTCGCCTCGCGGCGGCTCGATCCGCATCAGCGGCTCCGGCCGCGTGAGCGGCTCGACCGAGACGGGGCCGTCGTCGCGCGCCCGCGCCCCCTCGGGCCGGCGCGGCTCCTCCCCCCCGGGCGCGTCCGCGCCGCGAGGGCCTCGCCGCCCCTCGTCCCGGCGGAGGCGCAGCGATCGCCGATCGCGCTCCCGCCCGCGGTCCCGATCGCCCTCGCGCGCAAGCTCGCGTTCGCGCTCGCGCTCGCTGCGCTCCGTCTCGGGCGAGCGCGGCTCGGCCGAGTCGGCCGCGCGGGGGATCGCCTCCCGCGCCTCCCGCGCCGCCCGCCCGCGCGCCGCGGGCTCGGGCTTCGTCGACGGATCCGTGCCGCGCCCCTCGCTCTCGCGCGCCGCCGCGCGCTGCGGCTGCTGGGCGCGCCGCGCGGCGCTCGCCTCCTCCTGCGCCGTCGGCCGCGCGCCGAGGTGATCGCGCAGGAGTCCTGCCACGATCGCCTCGGCCTGGTCGTGCGTGAGCAGCCGGCGCGCGAGCGAGAGATCGTCGCGGTGCGTGCCCTTCGACAGGAACGCCTCGGCGAGCATCGCGACGAGATCGGCCTCGGCGCGCGTCTTGAGCTCGCCCTCCGTGGGGAGCTGCTTCTCGAGCGGGCGGATCTTGTACGTCAGCCGGAGGATGTAGAGCGGCCCGACGTCCTGCGGCGTGATCAGCGCGATCGCCGTGCCGGTGCGGCCCGCGCGGCCGGTGCGGCCGGTGCGGTGCACGTACGCCTCGGCGTCCTGCGGGAAATCGTAGTTGATGACGTGGGTGAGGTGCGAGATGTCGATGCCGCGCGCGGCCACGTCGGTGGCGACGAGGAAGCGCAGGCGCCCCTCGCGCGTCGCGCTCATCACCTTCTCGCGATCGGACTGCGGCAGATCGCCGTTGAGCCAGTCGGCGTCGTACCCCTGGCGCTTCAGCGCCCCGGCGACCGCCTCGGTCTCGTCCTTGGTGTTGCAGAAGACGACCGCGTTCTCGGGGTTCTCGACCTCGATGATGCGGACGAGGGAGGTCAGCTTGTCGCCCGTGATCAGGTAGACGAAGTGCTGGATCTGGAGCGCGCCGACGGCGTCGCCCGAGAGGGTGATGAACTCGGGCGAGCGCAGCTTGCTGCGCGCGATGCGCTCGATGTCGGGCGGGAGCGTCGCCGAGAACAGCAGCGTCTGCCGCTCCGGCGGCAGCTCGGCGAGGATCGCGGTGAGCTCGCGCTCGAAGCCCATCGAGAGCATCTCGTCGCACTCGTCGAGCACGAGCAGCCGGATGTGCTTGGCGACGATGGTCCCGCGGCGCAGGTGGTCGAGCACGCGGCCCGGCGTGCCGACGATGACCTGCGCGCCCGCGGCGAGCGCGTCGATCTGCCGCTGCATCGGCGCGCCGCCGTAGACGGCGACCACCTTGATGCCCTTGCGCTTACCGAGGCGCTCGACCTCCGCCGAGACCTGGAGCGCGAGCTCCCGCGTCGGGCACAGCGCGAGCACCTGCGCCTGCGCGAGCGAGCGCTTCACGGCATGATCGACGATCGGGAGCCCGAAGGCCGCCGTCTTGCCGGTGCCGGTGCGCGCCTGCACGACCGCGTCGCGCCCGCGCGTCACCGGCTCCCACACGGCGAGCTGCACCGGCGTCGGGTGGACGTAGCCAATCTCCGCGAGGGTCTCGCGCAGCTCGGACGACAGAGGGAGCACATCGAAGGTAGGCGGCGGCTGGGGCTTGTCGCCGGTCTGCGCTTCACCCGCCACTGCGGCAGGGGGAGAAGGAACGGTCATGTCGGTCATATCGTCCTGCGTGATCGCCGCGTCGGGGTATTATCTCGGGGACGCGGGCCCAAGCTGGCCATCGACGATCGCCCGGACCCGCCGCCGCAGCGGAGCCAGATCGCCTGCCTCGCGCCGCGCTGCGTGCTCCTCCGCATAGCGGAGCCGCTCGATGGCGTCGAGAGCGCGCTCGTTGTCCTCCGAGCCCCGGCACGAGGCGGCCACTCCGTCCCGGTAGGTCCACGCCGGAGCGAGCGTGCTCCTGAAGCGGGCCAGGGCGGCGTCCTCCCCGTCGGTCCCGGGGGCGGCCTCCCTGGCGCGCTCGACGGCCCGGACGAGCGCCAGGAGGCCCTCCTCGCAGCTCGCGTAAGGCGACGGGGCGGCCGGCAGAAAGAAGACCTGCCGGATCAGCTGGAGGGTGCACGAGGTGATGATGAGCGCGGCGAAGCTGTAGTACGCGACCAGGGCGATGCGCCGGCCACGGGCGCGAGGCCCGCCCGGGCGGCGCGGCGCTCCAAGGGGGCGCGCTCCCGCCCCGGTCCCCGGCACGGCCGGGGGGTGAGCGATGGGCGCGGGAGCTTGAGCGGGCATGGGAGCTGCGATTCCTAGGGCGGGCAGGGGTGCGCGGCCGCCGACGGTCGGGCTCCGCTTCCACGGTCCCTTCCGTGCGGGCCAGTGCTATCACCTCGCGGCGGGCGCGACGAGATGCTGTTGGACGGGAGCAGCGCGAGGTGACCGACAGGACCGCGGCGCTCCGCATCATCGCCCGCCGATCCGCTGCGGCGCTCTCCGCGGTGGCCCTCGTCCTGGGCCCGCCCGGGGCCGCGCTGGCTCAGCCGCTCCAGGACAACGCCTACACCATCGACCTCTTCCAGGGGCCCATCCTGGCGCCGCTGCGCGTGACCGGGATCGCCGGCGCCTACGCCGGCTACGCCGAGGGGATCGCCGGCATGGTCGCCAACGCCGCGGCGCCCGCGCTCCGCGAGCCGTTCAGCATGCGCTGGTTCGAGTGGGACGTGGCCGCCTCGATCTCGCTGCCCATCGAGCTCTTCGAGAACAACGATTTCGACAACAGCGGCGACATCGATCTCGATTACTCGAATTTCGTGTACCTGACCCTCGGCGGCCAGCTCCAGGCGGGCGACTTCGGCGCCGGGGTCAACGCCGAGCTGCAACGGTACTCCCTGACGGACGAGGCCGGCGCCGAGACCACGGTCGTGATCGGCAAGTACCATTTCCTCGGCGGGGTCCGCCTGCTCGGCGACGCGCTCGTGCTGGGCGCCGGCGCGCGCGCGGTGACGCTCAACCTCCAGGCCGAGCAGACCGACCTGACCATGGCGGGCATCTCCCCGGAGCTCGGGGTGCTCGTGCGCCCCGACTGGGCGTCCTACCGGCTCGGCGCCACGTTCCGCTTCCCGGTGAACGGCGGCCGCTTGCTCGGCGAGGGCGTGGTGATGGACGGGCAGGTCCGCCGCGCCGGCGGGCTGATCCTGCCGGACGAGGTCGTCCTCCCCTGGGAGCTCGAGATCGGCCTCGCCGTGCAGGTCGGACCGCGCCCGCTCAACCCGGCGTGGATCGACCCGCACGTCCAGGAGCGGGAGCTGCGCGAGGCGGTCGCGCGCAGGCGGGCCGCGCGGGAAGAGCGGAGGGAGCGCGAGCTCGGCGCCATCGACGACCCGGAGGAGCGCGCGCGGCGCAAGCGCGTCTTCGCGGCGGAGAGGGCGCGGGAGCGCGCCGACGACGAGCGCGAGCTCGCCGCGGGGCCGGCCGTGCTCGAGGCGGAGCGGCGCGCGCGGTACTGGAACTGGCCGCGCGAGCACCTGCTCATCACGGCGGAGCTCCTCGTCACGGGCCCGGTGTCGAACGGGGTGAGCCTGGAGCGCTTCCTGGCGCAGAAGCAGCCCGGGAGCGAGCACGGCCCGTCGGCGGTGGGCACCTCGGGCGCGCACGTGAGCTTCTCGCCGCGGTTCGGGATCGAGACCGAGCCGATCCCGGGCCGCGTGCACACGCGGTTCGGCAGCTACTACGAGCCGAACCGCTTCGGCCGCCTGGGGAGCGGGCGTGTCGGCCGGCAGCACTTCACGTTCGGCGCGGACGTCCGCGTGCTCTCGACGACCTTCTGGGGCCTGATCCCAGACACCGCCTTGACGCTGCAGGCGTCGATGGACTTCGCGCCTCGCTATGACAGCGTGAGCGCCGGCATCGGCGTCTGGCACTGAGCGCCCCAGCGCCGCTCACGCCGACGACGCGCGGCCGCTCACGCCGACGATGCGCGGCCGCTCACGCCGACAGCGCGCGGCGGTGTTGCTCCGCGAGCAGCACGCGGAGGTGGCTCATCCGGGCGGGGTCGCGCTTGCCGAACTCGTCGAGCGCCGCGGCGACCGCGACCGGCGCGCCGCCGCGGGGCTCCTTCCGGAGCGCCCTCGCCGCCAGCGCGAGCGCGCGGGGGCACAGCACCTCCTCGATGCAGAGCCGCGCGGGCGGCGGCCGCCACGCGGCGTCGCGGTAGCCCCCCGGCGGCGAGGGCTCCGCGAGGAGCGCGAGGCCGTCCGCCTTCGCCTGTAGCGCCGAGAGGATCTCGCGCTCGATCGCGCTGCCCTCCTCGCGATCGCCGGAGCGCTCGATCGTGAAGATCGGCGTCGCCGCGCCGCGCCGCGCTGCGCCGAGCCAGCCCTTCCGCCAGCGCACCGCCGTGGCCCTGCTGATGGTCGCCTCGCCGCGCGCGACGAGGCCCGTGAAGGCGCTGAGCATCAGCACCTCGAACGGCGAGAACGCGTCGCCGCCCTTCGCCCCCGCGATGCGCGAGAGGTTCGCGGCGACGACGGGGAGCCCCGCCTCGATCGCGTCCGAGGAACAGAAGAGCGTCGAGCCCGGGCTCGTCGGGTGGAACCCCGTCAGGCTCACGCCCTCGCCAGCGCCGTACCACCCGAGGAGCGTGCGCACGGTCCCCCGGCGGGCGCCGTCGGCCGAGCAGTACGCCCACGTGGTGCCCCAGAGATCGAACAGCGACCGCGTGATCCACCGCGCGAGCCTCGCGCCGAGCAGGACGCTCGCCGCGAACAGCGCGGCGGCCGCGAGGGAGTCGTCCGCGGCTGCGGCCAGGCCCGAGAGGAGCAGCCCGTAGAGCGCCGTGTACGCGAGCAGCAGCCCGCTCGTGATCGCGCTCAGGAACAGCTCGATCTTCGGCGACGCGCCGCGCGGCTCGGGCCGCCGCCACACGGCGCGGTGAGGCGGCTCGCCGCAGCGAGCGCAGGGGTCCGCGGCGCCGCATCGCCGCCGCGTCCCGCAGCCGAGGCAGATGTCGATCGGGGGCAACCGGCTTGGCATCGGTGGTCCAGAATAGTGGCGCATCCTCGGTTCGTCGCCACGACCTGACCCACGGCGCGCGCTCGCCGCGCGCACGGTTTCGCACACACGCACAGGGCGTGAGCGCGCCTCTGCCCGCTTCGGGCTTGTCGTCGCGCCCTGTCCGGCGCATCGAGTCGCGCATGCCCCATCGCCGGCTCCGCATGGTCGCTGTCAGCCACCTCGCCGTCCTCGCCCTGTGCCAAGGCGTCGCCCTCGCGCAGCCGGCGCCTCCCCAGGGTCGACCGGGCCAGCAGGCTCAGCCGCGGCCGGGCCAGCAGGCGCCCGCGGCGGCCCCGACGACGGCGGCCGCAGCGCCGCCGGCGATGCCGCAGCGCATCGAGGTGAACGACCCGGCGCTCGCGCCGGTCCCCCCGCCCGCGCGCACGCTGGCGAGCTGGAACGACGCGCGCGGGATGATCGAGCAGCGGTCGGTCGACTTCGCGATCGCCGTGCAGGAGGTCGCCCGCGCCGAGGGGGTCGCGCGGCGGGCGCTCGCCGCGGCGCTGCCGAGCCTCGACGCGCGCGGCGACGTGACGCACGAGCTGGCGGGCGGCGGCGCCGTGAGGTTCCCGCCGGGCATCGCTCCCGCCCCCGGGGAGCCGGGCGCGGGGGCGATCGAGGACGCGCCGACGACCGCGTCGGCGTCGCTCACGCTCCGCCAGCCCATCCTCGCCCCGCGCGCCTGGTACGGCATCGGCACCGCCAGGCGCTCGGTGGACGTCGCCAAGCTGAGCCTGGAGGATCGCCGCCGCGTCACCGTCGGCGCGGTGGCGGACGCCGTCGTCTCGATCGTCACGGCCGAGCGGGTCAGCGAGATCAACCGGGTCGGGCTGCGCAGCGCGCTCGAGCGGCTCGAGCTGACCCGGCGGCGCGAGCGCCTCGGCACCGGCACGAAGCTCGATGTCGTCCGCGCGGAGCAGGACGTCGCCCTCGCCCGCGCGACGCTCGTGTCCGGCGACGAGGCGCTGCGCAAGGCGCGGGAGACGCTCGGGGCGGTGCTGGGCGAGCGCGGCGAGGTCGGCGTCCCGCAGGGCTTCTCGCTGAACGCGATCGCGGCGGAGGTGCAGTCGGAGTGCGCCGAGGCGCGCTCGGATCAGCGCGCGGACGTCCGCGCCGCCCAGGCCGAGCTCGAGATCGCGGAGCGCAACCTCACCGACGCGAAGCTCGCGTTCGCCCCGTACGTCGATCTGTCGAGCACGCTGAGCGCCCGCACCTCGATCGGGGACGAGTCCACCCGAAGGGCGCGGTCCTGGGGGTGGTCCATCAGCGCCGTGCTCACCGTCCCCATCTGGGACGGCGGGGCGCGCTACGGCGATCTCCAGATCAGCCGGGCCGCGGTCGAGCAGCAGCGGGTGCGCCTCGGGGCGGTGGAGCGCACCGCGGGGCTCGAGACGACGCAGGCGGTCCGGGGCGTCGCCGTCGCCGAGCAGTCGCGCGCTGTCGCCGAGCAGTCGCGCGACCTCGCGCGCGAGACCGCGCGCCTCACGCAGGTCGCGTTCGAGGCCGGCACCGCGACGAGCTTCGATCTCGTCGAGTCCGGCCGCAGGCAGCGCGAGGCCGAGCTCGATCTCGCGGTGCGGGAGTTCCAGGTGGTGAAGGCGAAGATCACCGCGCTGCTCGCGTCCGCCTCGTGCAAATGAGGTGCGCGCAGGACGTGCGCCCGCCGAGCGCGGCCGCGACCTCGCGCGGGGGTTGTGCCGAGCGACCGCGCGAGTAGGCTACGCGCCCGATGGAGCGGCTCGAGAGCTACGTCGAAGGGCAGTGGCGCGCCGGCCAGGGCGCGCCGCACGTGCTCGTCAACCCCGCGACCGAGGAGCCGCTCGCCGAGACGAGCACGGACGGCCTCGACCTCGCGGCCGCGGTGGCGTTCGCGCGCGCCGAGGGCGGGCCCGCGCTGCGCGCGCTCACGTTCGCGCAGCGCGGCGAGGTGCTCCGCGCCATGTCGCGCGCCGCGCACTCCGAGCGCGACGCGCTCATCGACGTCGCCATCCGGAACGGCGGCAACACCCGCGGCGACGCCAAGTTCGACATCGACGGCGCGATCGGCACGCTCGCCTACTACGCCGACCTGGGCGCCCAGCTCGGCGACGCGCGGCTGCTCACGGACGGCGACGGCGTGCAGCTCGGGCGCTCGCCGCGCTTCTTCGGCCAGCACATCCTCGTCCCGCGCCCCGGCGTCGCGGTGCACATCAACGCCTTCAACTTCCCCGCGTGGGGGCTCGCGGAGAAGGCCGCCTGCGCGCTCCTCGCGGGCATGCCCGTCATCACGAAGCCCGCGACCAGCACCGCGCTCGTCGCGCTCCGGCTGATGAAGATCTTCACCGAGCGCGCCCCGCTGCCGCGCGGCGCGCTCTCCTTCGTCGCCGGCCCGCCGGGCGATCTCCTCGCGCACCTCGGCGGCGAGGACGTCCTCGCCTTCACCGGATCGAGCGCCACCGGCGCCGCGCTCCGGCTCTCGCCCGGCCTCGTGCGGGAAGGCGTCCGCGTGAACGTCGAGGCCGACAGCCTGAACGGCGCCGTCCTCGGCCCCGACGCCGTCCCCGGCTCCGAGACGTACGCGATGTTCCTGCGCGACGTCGTGCGCGACATCACCCAGAAGGCCGGCCAGAAGTGCACAGCGATCCGCCGCATCTTCGCGCCCGCGGCCGTCGTCGACGCCGTGCGCGACGACCTCGTCGACCGCCTCCGCGACGCGCGCGTCGGCGATCCCGGGCAGGAGGGCGTCACGGTGGGTCCGCTGACCACGTCCGATCAGCTCCGCGGCGTGCGCGCGGGCATCGAGCGCCTCGCGGCGGGCGCTGCGGTGGCGCTCGGCGGCGCTGGGCCCTTCGAGGCGATCGGAGTGCCCCCGGGCAAGGGGTACTTCGTGCCGCCGACGCTGCTCGTCGCGAGCGGCCCCGACGGCGCGCCCGCCGCGCACGAGCACGAGGTCTTCGGCCCCGTCGCCACGCTCTTCCCGTACGACGGCGGCGCGGCGCACGCGGTGGCGCTCCTGCGCCGGGGCCGCGGGAGCCTCGTTTGCTCGGTCTACAGCGACGACCGCGCCTTCGCGGCGGAGGTGCTGCTCGGCGTCGCGCCGTACCACGGCCGCGTCCTGCTCGGCAGCGAGAAGATCGCCGATCAGGCGCCCGGCCCGGGCACCGTCCTCCCGCAGACGATCCACGGCGGCCCGGGCCGCGCCGGCGGCGGCGAGGAGCTCGGCGGCCTGCGCGGGCTCCATTTCTACTCGCAGCGCACCGCCGTGCAGGGGTCGCGGCCGATCCTGGAGGCGATCCTCGGGGCGAAGGGCGCGCCCCGCCCCGCGCCGGCGAAGCCGTAGATCGCGAAGGCCGGGGTAGCTCTTTCCGTGGACTTTATGGTGAAGTCTCGCTCATGAGCGCGGGCCCGCAACTCATCGGCAAGACGATCGCAGGGCGCTTCCGCGTCACCGGGTTCATCGGCGAAGGCGCGATGGCGGCTGTCTACCGCGGCGAGCAGGACGCGGAGCCGCGCGACGTCGCCATCAAGATCATGCACCCGCAGCTGCTCGGCGACGAGACGTTCGTCACCCGCTTCTACCGGGAGGCGAAGGCGGCGTCGCGCCTCCACCACCCGAACACGGTGCAGATCCTCGACTCCGGCGTGGAAGGGCACCTGCCGTACATCGTGATGGAGCTCGTCGCCGGGCAGGACCTGTTCGAGGTCCTGCTCGCCGAGCGCCGCTTCTCCGAGGCCCGCGCCGCGCGGTTCCTGATCGGCATCACCGACGCCCTCGCCGCCGCCCACGCGCGGGGCATCGTGCACCGCGATCTCAAGCCCGAGAACGTGATGGTCATGCGGGATCCGGCGGATCCGTCGGTCGAGCGCGTGAAGGTGCTCGACTTCGGGATCGCGAAGATGGTCGAGAGGAACACCCGCGGCGGCGGCGACGACGGGCCGAACAGCGCGCCCATCAGCGTCTGGGGCTCGGTCACCACGGTCGGCGTGGTCGTCGGCACGCCCGCGTACATGTCCCCGGAGCAGTGCCGCGGCGACGTCATCGACGGGCGCAGCGACGTGTACGCGTGCGGGGTGCTCCTGTTCCTGCTCGTCACAGGCCGGCTCCCCTTCCCGCCCACGCCCGTCGCGTGGGAGGTGGCGATGGATCACCTCCGGAAGCCGCCGCCCGCGCCGAGTCAGTTCCTGCCGCAGATCCACCCTGCCCTCGAGGCGATCATCCTCACCGCGCTCGCGAAATGGCCGAACCAGCGCCAGCAGAGCGCGGCCGAGCTGCGCGACGAGCTCGAGCGGCTCCTCCCCCACCTGTCGGAAGCGCTGCTCCCTGCCGCCCGGACGAGCGCGCCCGAGGACGCGCCGACCCTCGAAGTGGCGATGCCGCCGTCGCTCCGGAGCTCCATGACGGCCGCGCCGCCGCTGCGTGAGGGCGACATGCCGCCGCCGGCGCAGCGGGGCGAGGTGCTGGCGAAGTCCGTGTTCCGCGAGGCGTCGCTGACGGACGGGCCGCCGTCGAGCGCGATCCTGTCGCTCGCCGCGACGCTCCCCGGCATCGCCCTCCCGCGCGAGGCGCCGGCCGGACCGACGTCGGACGACTTCTCGCGCACGCTCCCGGCGGTGCGGCGGCTCGTCGCGCCGACGAGCGATCCGCCGGCAAGCGACGTCGTGATCCACGATCGCAAGGACTTCGGGCCGCTCCTCCCTGCCGCGGGCGCCCGCGCGCCGTCCCCGAGGCCGGAGGCGCCGCGCGGCGCCGGCGCGCCCGCCGCCGCCGCGCCGGCGCGGCCGCCGTCGCGGTCCTCGGCCGAGAACGTCATCGAGATCGCGCCGGCGCCGGTCCGGCGCGATCGCCGCCCGCCCGCGCGCCCGACGGACCTGTGGATGGTCAAGCTCGTGGTGCCGCTGGCGCTGGTGATCGGGCTGGCGCTCGGGGTGCTCGCCTTCTTCCTGAGCCGCTGACGCCTCGCGCCTCAGGCGCTGGCCGGCGTGACCGGCGCCTCGAAGGCGGCCCGGAGCGCCTGCGCGCGCAGCTCGACCGCCGCCGAGGCGGGCGGCGGGACCGGCGCCTCCGCCTCGGCCGACAGCGCCATCGCGAACGCGTCGATCGCGGCCTCGACGACGCCCTCGATCGGGCGCGCCGCGAGCTCGTCGGGGGCGTCGTGGACCGCCACCATGCCCATCAGGACGGCGCGCACGTGGGCCGCCGCCCGCGGCGACGGCGCGGCGCCCGCTTCGTCGGCGCCGCTCGCACCGCGCGCGCCGCGCGCCGCCGGCTCGGCGCCGGCCCGCGCCGCCCTCGCGATCTCGGCGGAGAGCGGCCAGCTCAGCCGCGCCACGAGCCGCTCCTGCACGTAGGCGCGGACGCTCGCGTCGGTGCGCTTGCGCTCCTCGGGCAGCGCCGCGATCGGGCGCAGGTCGGACGCGAGCTCCCGGCGCGCCGGCTCGAGCGCCTTGTCGATCGCCGCGGCGAGCGCGCGCCGCTCGCGGCGCAGGTACGCCGCGCTCGCGCGGAGCCGGTCGGCCTCGGCGCGCGCCCTCCGCCCGGCCTCGCGGTCCTCGGCCGCGCGCGCCGACGCCGCCTGGGCGAGCTCGGCCGCGATGCGGCCCGCCTTGCGGCGGAGCGCGCGCTCGCGGAGCGCGTCGCTCGCGTCGACGATCTGCTCGGCGAAGAGCGCCTCGACCTCGGCCCACCCCGACGCCGCGAGCGCCGCCTCGTCGCCGAGGCGCCCCTTCAGCGAGAGCCTCGCCGAGAAACCGATCGGCGGTGTGAGCGAGGCGATGGAGCTCGCCGCGAGGCTGTCGCGCACGTGCGCGAGCACCGTCTCCAGGGCGTCGGGCTTGAGCCGGTCGGCCTTGTTCGCGAGGATCTGCACGGGCACGCCGAGCGCGCTGATCTCGGAGAGCACCCGCCGCTCCGACTCCTTCATCGCCTGGGGCGCGTCGAGCAGCCAGATGGCGACGTGGGCCTCGTCGAACGCCCGCCGCGCCTCGGCGATGTGATCGGGGTCGGGCGCGTTGAAGCCGGGCGTGTCGAGGATCTCGACGCGCTTGAGCCGCTCGATCGGCGCGTAGATGAACACCCGCGCCACCTTGTCCCCGGCCGCCGCGAGCGCGCGCAGCGTGTCCTTCAGCGCCGCGTGCGGCACGACGCGGTCCTGGCCGCCGCGCACGACGACGCGCGCGAACGGATCGGGCGCCCAGGCGACCCAGTGGAGCGTCGCGGTCGTCGGCAGGACGCCGGTCGGCGCCACGTCCTCGCCGAGCAGCGCGTTCAGGAACGTGCTCTTGCCCGCGTTGAACTCGCCCACCACGGCCGCGCGGAGCGGCCGCTCCCGCTCCACCGCGAGGGCCTCGATCGCCGCGAGCAGGTCGAGCCGGTCGAGGAGCTTGGCCGTGCGCGCGAGCTCGCGCAGCACGTCGCCCCACGCGGCGGCCGCGCGGGCCCCGGCGGGGCCGCCCGCGGGGGGGACCCACGCCTGCGCGATCGCGCGGCGCATGTCGTCGGCCCACGCCGCGCCCTCGCCGGTCACCGCGTCGAGCGCGTCGAGCGCGCCGCTCCCCTGCCCCGCGGACGCCATCGCCGCGGCGTCGCGCAGCCGGACGAGGTCGGGCGGGAGCGGGGGCGCGGCCGCGCCGCGCGGCGCCTTGTCGTCGTCCTTGGCGTTGCCACGCGCGACGAGCGCGTCGAGCGCGCCGAGGTCGCGGGTCTCGACGGCCATGCGGAGCAGCGCCGCGGCGGCCGAGCGGTCGCCCGCGGAGAGCCCGCGCGCGAGCGCTTGCCGCGCGTCGTCGCGCCGCCCCTCGGCGAAGGCGAACGCGGCGGCCCAGGTCGGCTCGTCGAGCGCGCCCGCGGCGCGGACGACGCGGCGCACGCGGTCGACGACGAGCACGTCGCGGGAGGCGGCGACAAGGGCGGCGCAGAGCTCGGCCGCGCCGGGGACGTCGAGCACGAGCGCCCGCAGCCCGAGGTCGAGCGCCCGCCCCACCACGGCGGGCGGCAGGGCCGCCGCGGAGGAGCCCGCCGCGGGGAACCCCGCCGCGGCGCTCGCCTCGGCCAGCGCGAGCCGGGCGAGCACGAGGGCGGCGCGCCCCTCGATCGCGGTGGGCTCCCCGAGGATCTCCGCGGCGGTGCGCGCGCCGTCGAGATCGCCGTACGCGAGCGCGCACTCGGCGCGGCGGAGGGCCACGTCGCGGTCGGGCACGGTCGTGAGCGGCGCCGGGATGCGGTCGAGCCAGCGCTGCGCGCGGGCCGGGTCGCCCGCGGCGAGGTCGAGGTCCGAGAGATCGAGCAGCGCGAGGCGCGCCGCGTCGCGCTCCTCCGGCGCCGACGTCGCCCGCTCGAGCGCGTCGCGCGCGCCGTCCCAGCCGATGCGCTGCCCCGCGCGGCCGAGGCGGAGCCACACGTCGGCGCGCCACGGGACGCGCTTCGCGAGATCCGTGAGCGAGGCGACGACCTCCTGGTCGAGCCACGCGTCCTCCGCCGCGTCGGCCCAGAGCGCCAGCCCGACGGCCGAGTCGGGCAGCACGGAGAGGATGGTGCGGGCGTGCTCGCGGGCCTCGAGGGGCATGCCCTTCGCGAGCGCGGCCTCGGCGGCGCTGCGCTCGTTCTCGAGGCCGAGGGCGAGGATCTCGACCCGCCCGAAGAACCGGTTCAGCGCCTCGACGAGCCTGGCCATGGGCGGGATGAAAGCCTCCCGGGAGGGCGGTCGTCCAGGAAGAAGCGAACGCTGGAGCGGCGGGCGGCCGGGCTCCGATCTGGCCGGCGGCTCCCCCGGGGAGCCTCGCTGGAGGTCTCGACCTGGGGGGTGCCTCGAAAACGAGGGGGACCGTCAGGTCTGGGCCCCTTCAGGATCTGACCACAAGCGCTCGGCCAGGTCTCGATCGGACCGAGCCCGGAACGTGAGCGCCTGTTGTTAGAGTGGACCTGTGCCGGCAGACATCGTTAAAGGGCGCGTCGACGCGCTGATCGTCACCGCGCTGCAGGACGAGCTCGAGGCGGTCCTCGCGCTCGGCGAGGGCGGTCGAGACGGCTGGCGGGAGGCGCGGGATCCAGGCGGGTTCCCGTACTTCGTCCGCGACCTCCCGAACGACCGCGGCGAGCCGCTCCGCATCGCCGCGGCGTGGTCGGGGCGGATGGGCGAGAGCGCGGCGGCGGCGAGGGCGCAGGGGCTCATCGAGGAGCTCGATCCAGGGTGCCTCGCGATGTGCGGCATCTGCGCCGGCAAGCGCGGCGAGGTGTCGCTCGGCGACGTCATCGTCGCCGACCGGGTCTACAGCTACGACGAGGGCAAGCGCGTCGCCCACGGCGGCGAGGGCGCGTTCTTCCACGACATCGAGACGTACAACCTCGAGCGCACGTGGAACATGGATGCCGCGCTCTTCGCGCGCGAGTTCGAGCGGCAGACCGCGTTCGCGGCCGAGCGCCCGCCGTCGAAGCCCTCGCAGGCGTGGTGGCTCCGGCACGCGCTCTACGCGAGCCAGGTGGAGGGGGGACCGCCGCCCGTCTCGCGGCCGGAGCGCGCAGCGCGGTGCCCGGGCTGGACCGAGCGCATCGGCGAGCTGGAGGCGGCGGGCGCGCTCCGCATCGGCGACGGCGGCCTCGAGCTCACGGATGCGGGCGTGGCGCAGGTCCGCCGGGATCGCCTGCTCCACCCGGACGGCCCGCCGTCGGCCCGGCCGTTCCGCGTGCACATCGGCCCGATCGCCACAGGCAAGGCGGTGCAGGAGGACGCGGGGCTGTTCGAGCGGCTGAAGCCGATCGGGCGCAAGGTGCTCGGCGTCGAGATGGAGGCCGCGGCGATCGGCTACGTCGCGGAGCGCCTCGGGCGGCGGTCGATCATCGCGAAGGCGGTCTCGGATCACGCCGACCACGACAAGGACGACAGCTTCCGTGCGTTCGCGTGCCGCGCTTCGGCGGAGTTCCTCGTCGCCTTTCTGAGGCGCTTTCTTGCGCCTGCGCGCGCCGATCACGCCGGGCGAGGCCCGAGGCTGCGCCGCTTCCCGGCGCGGGTGCGGGGCGGCCACGCGGATCCGCACGGCGACGACATCCTCCTGCCGGGGGAAGGGCGCAGCGACGATTTCCTCTCGCGGGTCGAGCGCGTGTGCAGGCTGCGCGAGCCCGAGGGCGTGAAGATCGAGTGGTTCGACGCGCCCCTCCCCTTCGGCGTCTACCTCCGCGTCTCGGTCAACGAGGGCGGCATCGTCCGGATCGCGCCGCTCGCGGCGCTCGAGAGCGGCATCTCGACCGAGGCGGTCTCCGCGTTCATCGAGAGCATCGACGCGTCGTACCGGCGCGAGGATCCCGGCCTCGTGTCCACGCTGGTCTACGGCGGCGAGCCCGCACCGGAGGAGCTCGTGCGTTACGCGAGCGCGCGGCGCGTGCGCCTCGTGCGGTTCCTCGAGTACCAGGGCCTCATCGACTTCCGCGGCTACCTGGCGTGGCAGAACGCGGGCCTCGAGCGGGATCTCACGTATCCGCCTGCGCTCTACGTCGACCAGCGCATCGCGCTCACGATGGGCCAGGAGGAGGTGCTGCACGAGCGCGCGCTCGACGCCGTCGCAGAGCTGCTCGACTCGGAGCACAGCCGGTTCGTGCTGGTGCTCGGGGACTTCGGCACGGGCAAGACGTTCCTCCTTCACGAGCTCGCGCGGCGACTGGGCAGGGCGGGCGGCCCGCTGACGCCGGTGCTCATCGAGATGCGCGCGCTGGAGAAGGCGCGCGACCTGAACGCGCTCATCGCGCAGCACCTGGCGCTCGCGGGGCTCGGCAAGATCGATCTGCCCGCGTTCCGGCACATGCTTGGCGAGGGGCGGATCGCCCTCCTGTTCGACGGCTTCGACGAGCTCGCCTTCCGCGTGACGTACGACCGCGCGGTCGAGCACTTCGACACGCTGATCCAGGCGGCGCAGGGCAAGGCGGCGAAGGTGGTGGTCACGAGCCGCAGCCAGCACTTCATCTCGGAGCAACAGGTGCGGTCCGCGCTCGCGGAGAAGGCCGCGCTCTTGCCCGGCTACCGGCTCGCGCGGCTGCGACCGTTCACCGAGGGGCAGATCCACCGGTTCCTGGTGAATCGGCTCGGCAGCGAGGAGGCGGCGGACGCGCGCATGCGGCTGCTCGCGGACGTGAAGGACCTGCTCGGCCTGTCGGCGAACCCGCGGATGCTGGGGTTCATCGCCGAGATCGAGGAGGCGCAGCTGCGGCAGGCGAAGTCGGGCGACGGCGAGATCACCTCGGCGGGGCTGTACAGGCTGCTCCTGGATCGGTGGCTCGTCTGGGAGTACGAGCGCGCGCACCCGAAGGGCGCGCAGCCGGGGCTGTCGGTGGCGCAGCGGTGGCGGGCGGTGACGGAGCTCGCGACGCGGCTGTGGCAGCGGACGGAGCAGAGCGTGAACGTGCGCGAGCTGCCGGCGGAGCTGATCGCGGCGCTGCAGGCGCTCGGCAGGCACGAGCTCGATGTCGGGGTGACGGCGCACCAGATCGGATCGGGGACGCTGCTCGTGTGGGACGACCAGGAGAACTTCCGGTTCATCCACCAGTCCGTGCTCGAGTGGCTCGTGGCGCGGGAGGCCGCCGAGGAGGTGCAGCGCGCCGGCGAGGCGGCGGCGCTCGCGCAGCGAGAGGTGAGCGACCTGATGGCCGATTTCTTCGGCGCGCTCGCGGGAAGGGAGGCGGCGGCGACGTGGGTACGCGCGGCGCTCGGCGGGGCGTGGGGGACGGTGGCGGCGGCGAACGCGCTGCGGATCGACGGGCGGATGCGGCTCGGGGTGGGCGAGCGGATGAACCTCGCGGGGGCGGACCTGCGGGGGCAGGACCTCTCGGGGAAGGACCTCAGCGGGTGCGACCTGCGCGGGGCTGACATGAGGGAGGCGAAGCTCGTGGGGGCCAACCTGAGCGGCGCGCTGATGGCAGGGGCGCTGCTCGACGGGGCGGACCTCTCCGGCGCGGCGCTCCGCGGGGCGGATCTGACGGGGGTGACGGCGGTGCGGGGGCGCCTCGTGGGCGCGGATCTGACGGGGGCGACGCTCGCTTCAACGAGGCTGCGCGGAGCGAAGCTCGTCGGGGCGCGGGGGGCGCGGTTCGATGGGTGCGACACGTTCGGCGCGGCGATGCCGGAGGCGGCGAGGTTCGAGCCGGCCTGGATGCACGGCAGCCGGTGCAACGCCGTGGCGATCAGCCCCGATGGGACCTTGCTCGCATCGGGTCACGCCCACGGGATCGTGCTGTGGGACATGGCGACAGGGAGCGCGCTGCGCAGGCTGAACGGCCACGTCGCCTGGGTTACGAGCGTCACCTTCAGCCCTGACGGGGAGACGCTCGCGTCCGGCTCGGACGATTGCACCGTCCGGCTGTGGGACGTCTCGACTGGCAACGTGCTCTGCGTGCTCAAGGGGCACGCTCATAACGTGAACAGCGTGACGTTCAGCCCTGACGGCGAGACGCTGGCTTCCGGGTCTTCTGATCGCACCGTCCGGCTCTGGCAGGTGGCCACCTTCCAGCAGATCGCCGTGCTCCGCAGCCATCTGGATGGAGTGATGGCCGTCAAGTTCAGCCCCGACGGCGAGACACTGGCTTCCGGAGCCCACGACACCGTCATCCGGCTCTGGAAGGTCGCGACCGGCGAGACGCTCCGCGTCTTGAGCGGCCACCGGGGTGGCGTCCTCAGCGTTGCGTTCAGCCCCGACGGCGAGACGCTGGCCTCCGGCTCCCTTGACTACGACATTGGCCTCTGGCGCGTATCGACGGCCGAGATGCTGCACATGCTGAAGGGCCACGCGCGACATGTGAGGAGCGTCGCGTTCAGCCCTGACGGCGCCACGCTCGCCTCTGGCTCGGGAGATGGGGCCGTGCAGCTGTGGAATCGATCAGGCGTCGCGTTACACGCGCTCGAGGGCCACGCTGCCGGCGTGACGAGCGTCGCGTTCAGCCCTGACGGCGCCACGCTCGCCTCGGGATCGAAGGACAACACGGTGCGGCTGTGGCAAGTGTCGAGCGGCGGCGCCTTGCGCGTGCTGAAAGGACAGCCGAGCGTGGCGATCGCCATGGCCTTGAGCAGCGATGGTGCGACGCTCGCGCTCGCCTCCGAGGACTTTGGCGCTCATCTCTGGCGGATGTCGACATGGAATGCGCTGCCGCCGCCCATGCATCGCCGCCTCCCCACCGTGACGCTAGCCTTCAGCCCTGACGGCACGACGATGGCGTTCGCGCACTACGACCACACGATCCGGCTCCGGAGACTCGGCGCAGACCGCACGGAGCTCGTTTTGAGCGGGCATTATCATGGCATCACGGATATCGCCTTCCGCCATGACGGGGGCGTGATCGCGTCAGGCTCGCTCGACAGGACAGTGCGACTCTGGCGCACCGAGACAGCGGAGCCGCTTCGCGTGCTGGAAGGTCACGACGATGGAATCAGCAGCGTGGTGTTCAGCCCTGATGGATCGACGCTGGCCTCAGGATCGGTCGATCGAACCATCCGGCTCTGGCAGGCGGACGGCGAAGGAGCGGTGCGTGTGCTGGAAGGTCATGGCCACGCCGTGAGGAGTGTGGCGTTCAGCCCTGATGGATCGACGCTGGCCTCGGCATCGGACGACACGACCGTGCGGCTCTGGCCCCTCGCCGAGGGCCGCGAGCCACGCGCGCTGCGCGGCCACGCCGGCCCGGTGATGGGCCTGGCCTTCAGCCCCGACGGTACCTGGCTCGCATCGGGATCCGACGACGGCAGCGTTCTCCTCTGGCGCGTGTCCGCCGACGAGATGGCGCGCGTCCTCCAGGGGCACACCGGCGAGGTCGTGAGCGTGGCCTTCATGCCGGATGGCGAGACGCTGCTCTCCAGCTCCACCGACGGCACCGTCCGCTTCTGGGACGTGCTGACCGGCGCTTGCCTCGCCGTGCTCCTCAAGCTCCCCGAGGGCTGGGTCGCCTTCCGCCCCGACGGCCGCTACAAGGCTGGTGGCAACGTCGCGGGAGGCTTCTGGCACGCCGCGAACCTCTGCCGCTTCGAGCCGGGCGAGCTCGAGGTGCTGGTCCCTGGCCTGCGCATCCCGGACGACGAGCCGGTGCTCCCCTTGCGGCCTGCGCTCGGCCGGGGCTGAGCGCGGATTGCCGAGCTGCCAGCCCGATCCATTACGGCGCCTCGTCGATCGCCTCGATCACGATCCCGCCGAATCGGCCCTCGTCGGCGCGGCACCTCACGCCCCGGATGACGCATGCGTGGCTGTCCCGAGGCTCGCCGGTATCCGCGTAGCGCGCCCCGAAGCCGCCCTCGAACGACGTGTTGAAGAACTCGAGAGGCCGCCCGGCCTCGTCCGTGGCCTCATGCTTGCAAAGCCCGCACACCGCGCGCGGGTGGCGTGGCCACAGCTCCAAGGGATCACCGCAGATCGGGCATCGGTGCGTCCCGTCCGGCATCCCGCTCCCGTCGGCGGTCACGAGGCGCGCGCCGCGCTCGCCTGCGGCGGACCTGTACGGGCCGCTGAGCCCCGCGATGCTGGCGCGGTCCTCGCTCGCGGCCGCGAGCAGGCCGGCGCCGGCGAGGGTGAGCGCCTCGAGCGCCGCCGCGAAGCCGGGCCGGTCGCCGATGTCCTCCCCGCGATCCTCGTGCCAGGATGCGATCTCGACGCCTTCCCGGCTGGCCCAGGCCTCGATCGCTTGGCGCTGCTCTGGAGCCGAGGCGCACGCGGCGTCCGTGGAGACGCGGACGTAGGCGACGGCGCGCTCCGGGCTGCCGCGCTTGAACCGGCGAGCTGTCATGCGCGACGAGAGAATCCTGGACGGCGATGGTTGTCCAGCGGGGCGTGGTCGCGCGGACGCGGGTGGCTCGTCTCCGAGCGGCGCGCGCCGGAGGTTCGCCGCGCCCCTGTCCGATGCGTACCTCGGCACGCTCTCGGCGGAGACGTGCGCCGCCGACCGCGCGCGCATCGGACGGTAGCGCGGCAGCTCTGCGGACCACGCCCAGCAGCGCAGCGCCCCCGAAGGGCACGGCGCTTGCGTGATGCGCCCAGCCAAGGCATCCGCTGCGTCCGGGTAGACTCCGGACCGATGCTCCTCCCGCCGAGAACGACAGGCCTCGCCGCGCCCGCGGGCGTCCTGCGCCCGTGGCCCTCCGTGCTGGCGACGTGGGGCGCTGGAGAGCGGAGCACGCTGCACGCCCACCATTGCTGGCACCTCGTGCTGGCGCTCGACGGGGAGCTCCAGATCCAGACGGCCGACAGGGGCGCATTCCAGCCGGGAGGCGCCGTCCTCACGGCCCCGGACACCGCGCACGCGATCGACGCGTCGGGTGCCCGTGTGCTCATCGTGTTCATCGAGCCGGAGAGCGACGTCGGAGATGGGCTCGCCCAGGCGTTCGGGGCGTCGCCCATCGAGGTCATGGGCAGCGAGACCGCGGATCGGCTGCGGTCGTGCGTCGCCGAGCGTGGAGAGGCCGGGCTCTCGGCGGCGCTGCCCGGCGTGTTCGAGGCGCTGGGGATCGCGGTCCCGCCCTCCTCGCCGAGGCCGAGGCACCCGGGGGTCCGGCGGGTGCTGCGCCATCTGCGGGAAGGCGCCGGAGACGCGGACACGTCGCTCGAGGCCCTGGCCCGCATCGCGCGGCTCTCGCCGGGGCGGTTCATGCACGCCTTCACGGAGAGCGTCGGTGTGCCGCTGCGGCCGTACCTCCTGTGGCTCAAGCTGGAGCGCGCCGGGGCGGCGATCGCCGGCGGCGCGGCGCTCTCGGAGGCCGCCAGCGCGGCCGGCTTCGCAGACGCGGCGCACATGACCCGGACCTTCCGCCGGATGTTCGGGGTGAGCCCCTCCGATCTGAGACGCCGTAGCCAGCTCGTTCAAGACCGGTGAAGGGCAGATTGCCATGGTGCACGCATGGCACCTGTCCTTGTCCTCACGGTCTCGTTCGCGGTGTTCCTCCTGCTCGGGCGCCTCGGCGTCAGACACCTCGCGCGCTGGGTGACGTGCTTGAGGTACGCCCTCGCGGCCATGTTCCTGCTGACCGCGTCGGCCCACTGGGGGAGCCGGCGCGCCGAGCTCGTCGCCATGGTGCCGCCGGCGCTGCCGTATCCCGAGCTCCTCGTGACCGCCACGGGCGTGCTGGAGATCGCCGGCGCGGCGGCGCTCCTCGTCCCGAGGCTCGCGCCGTGGGCGGCCGCGGGGCTGACGGTGCTGCTCTTGGCGATGTTCCCTGCGAACGTGGTTGCCGCGCGCGCGGGGCTCACCCTGGGCGGCAGCCCGGTGACGCCGCTCGTGCCGCGGACGCTGCTGCAGATCGTGTTCATCGCCGCGACCGTCGCCGTGGCGATCGGCGGCCGCCGCGAGGACCGGCGCCGGGAGTAAACGCGGCGCTCCGCTCGACGTCCCGCTCCAACCCTCAGGCTCAGCACGCGATCATGTCCAGACATGCCCGCCCGCCTCGCCGACCAGCCGCACACGCTGCGCGGCGGCTGTCCGCAGTCACGAGGCTCGGATCGAGAGACAGCGCGACACCTGGACGCGCTCGGGCCGGCAGGCCCCGCGCTGGACCCGCCAGAACGGGCACGATAGCCTCGCGTCCGGTGCGCTTTCGCCGGCGCACGCCCGAGGGAGCCCCTCTGGTGATCGAGAGGCATCGGGGAGCGGAAGACACCCATGATCTGCGTCGCGGTGAAGGTGGAGACGGAGTGCGGCACCTGCCGGCTGCCGATGCCGGTGAACACGCTGGCCCGCGAGGTGAGCTGCGCGAGCTGCGGAAGGCCCGCGGCGCTCGCCGATGATCTCTGGAAGGCGCTGCTCCGCCATCCGATCCACGACGGCCCGAAGATGCTGCTGCAGGAGGGGCGGTCCACGTCCGCGGGCAAGCTCTCGGCTGCCTACACGCGGCGCGCGCCCTCCTGCCAGGGCTGCGAAAAGGAAATTCCCATCGAGGACATCCGGGAGGTGCGGGAGCACGCGACGGTCACGTGCGCGCGGTGCGCGACGCGGACCTGGGTGCGAACGGTTCCCGCAGAGCTCGCCGGAGCGCTCCCGAGCATCACGCACCTGGTCGGCGAAGACCCGGATCCGGCCGCCATGGCGCCGGAAGGTGCGGCCGAGGCGGCGACGTTTCCCTGCCCGCAGTGCGGATCGCCGGTGCCGTTCGATGGCGTGACGCGCGCGTGCGTGTGCAGGTTCTGCAACGCGAGCGTGCACGTGCCGGACGACTTCGTGTTCCGCGGGCGGAGGAAGGTGGCGGCGAGCTGGTTTCTTTGCTTCGATCCGTCGATCACGGACGGCGCCCCTGCCGCGGAGGCCGTCTCGGCGGGGCTGTTCGATTGGGAAGAAGAGCCGCCGCAGGTGGCCGTCGACGCGGAGGGCAATCTCTACTGCGCAGCCACGCAAGCGCACTGGGTCGCAAGCAAGCCCTTCATCGTGTCCCAGAAGCGCGATCATATCCTCTGGTCCATCGATCCCTCGCTGAACGTCCGCTGGATCCAGCGCGGCCGATTGAAGGCTGCGCGCCTCGTGCTCTCCCCCCGGGGCGCGCTCCTCGTGACAGACTCCGGCAAGTCACCGCAACCCTGGCTCTCTTCCGAGACCGGCACACCCACGGAGGTCGCGGACCATTCGTCATCGGGAATCGTTGACCTCCTCCGCGATTGCGACGATCTGACGTGCTGCGCGGATGGATCGTTGTTGTTCCTGACAAAGGACAAGATGCGGCGTACTGCCTCGAACGGCGTGGAGGCGCTCGTGTGGCCGCACGGCGATTCACGGGATCGCACGGATGGCACCCTGATGACCCCGTGCGAGCTCGCCGATCACCCCGAGAGGATGTGTACTGCCGGTACACGCGTTCATGGCGGTCCGGACGGGGCAATCTATCTGATGAGCCGGGACGAGATTGCTCGCTTCGATGCAAGCGGGCGGAAGAGCTACGGCGTGGCGTTCTCTTCCGAGCCGCCGGAGCCAGGGTTCTGCATCTTTGGTGCCGATGCTCGCGGCAATGTCTACGTGCTTCGCTGCGAGCAGCTGGTGCGAATCAACGCGAGTGGCGAGCAGCGCGTCGTCCTTGAATCGAAGCGCGACAGGTTGCCCCGACCCGAGATGAGCCTCGCCGTGTGCCCCGACGGCGCGTTCTGGCTCTTCGGCACGGAAGGGCTCGCCTGGAAGTTCGATCCGGGCGGAGCGTTGCTCTTCGACAGTGGAAAGCAGCCCAGACCCGAGAAGCCGAGCCACCAAGACCTCTTGATGCAATCGACGGAATCGCTGGGAGTGCGCGTCAAGAAGCGGACTGATCTCGAGATAAGAAGGGACATGCTCGTTGGGAACATCTTTCTTTTCTGCCTTGGGCTCGTGATGGTGGCGATCTTCGCGCTCGTCGTCTCGCTGATGGTTCGCTGAGCGCTAACCGAGGTCGATCCGGTTGCCGTTCACCGTTACTTTCGACGACGAGCACTGGACACTGTTGTTTCCCTTCGCCAGCCTGGCGACGCCCGCGGTGACGGTGCACTTGGAGGCGCCCTTCCGGATCTCGGTCATCCCGCTGGTGACCTCGAGGCCATCGGCGCCGTGACCTACGGTGACCTTGCTGGCCTCTGCTTTCATTCCCCAGTCGCCGCCCTTGACCTCCACGGAGCTCCCGCCCTTGACCTCCGCTTTGGCGTTTGCTCTGAGGTGGATGTTGGCGCCCGTCTCATCCAGATCTGCAGAAGCGTTTATAGTTGTCTTGTCGGTGGACTGGATTGTGATGGCTCCGCTGGACTTAACTTGAGTGTTTTTGGCGCTGATATTGAGTGCGGAGGATGTCGTAATTTGCATGGGCCCTTCGCTGTGCGTGTGTGAAGGGCCGCTCGACTTGGACACGTAGCTGCCGAGCGAGAGAAGGTCGATCTTCTCTCCGGCTGTGATGAGCGTTCTGGCGCCCGCTCCGATCGAGACGGTGGCCGGCGACTTCAGCATCGCCACCGCACCCCCAGCGACGATCGCCTGCCCGCCCGAGGACAGGGCGGCGGACGTGGTGCCGCCGACGAAGGCGTCGACCATGCCGATCAGCACGGCCGAGTTGACCGCGCCGCCGAGGAAATGGGGGGAGCCCATGCCGGGCACCACGCCCGCGAAGCGGGCCACGCCGGCGAAGGAGGTGGCCGCCGCGGCCATGCTCTTCGCCGTGGCCACGCTCGCGGCGTCCGCGGCCTTCCCGGCCCGCTGCGCGCTGTTGTTGATGAGGTCCTCGCGTGCTTTGTAGCCATCGATGAGCCCCTTCGCGCCCTTGCCGAGCTCCGAGGCCACATCGACCCCCGCGGCCCATTGCCGCCGTGTCAGGTCCTCTTCGGCGAGCGTCTTCTTCAGATCCTCGGCCTGCTTCTTCGCCTCGGTGAAGCGCTTGGTCCCCTCGATCGCCTTCGCGTACGCGGGCCGCTCCGTTTCCCATTCCTCCTTCGTCATCGACCTCGGGACGCCGTAACGATCGAACCTCATGGGCGGATCGAGCTCGGGATAGGGATCCTTCTTCTGGGCCTCCGCGAGCGCTCTCTTCATGTGCTCCTCCTCGACGACGGCCGCTTCATCCGCCTGGGCTTGCTGGTAGGCGTCCCACTTCTTGAAGCCGTCGAGCGCGCCCTTCGCGACGCTCGCGATCCCGTTGAATATCTTCACGCCTTTATCCCCGAGCAGCGCGCTCCCGATGCTCGATGCGCCGCTGGCGAACTGGGTGATGCTGGACGAGGCCCAGAGGGACGCCACGTCCGTGAGCGTGGTGCTCACCGAGGTGAGCGTGTTGACGCCGGCGGCGCCGACCGCCGTGAAGGCCTCGGTCGTCGTGAGCGCCGCCCCCGCCTCGGGCGTGTTGGGCGAGCCGAGCTGGAACGTGGCGCCCCCGAACGGCGTCGACAGCTTGATGCGCTCCTCCCCCTCGGTGTCGTCGATGTTGATCTCGTTGCCGCCGCCCGTGCGGATGACGTTCCGCCGCCCGTTCTTCGCCCCGACCGTGCTCGGGGTCTGCGGGTTGGGCACCGCGCCGGTGATGATGGGCCGGTCCGGGTCGCCGTCGATGCAGGTGAGGAGGACCTCGACGCCGCTCCGGAGCGGGAAGTGGAACCCGTAGCCGGCGCCGGCGTGCGGCTGGGCCATGCGGACCAGCCTGGAGGCCTTGCCGTCCTCGGCGCCGCTCGTGTCGAACTGGAAGCGCACGCGGTAGCGGCCAGCCTCGTCGACCTCCGCGTACTGGCCCTTCTCGGCCGCGTCGATGACCCCCGTGATGGCCCCGTGCACCCTGGGCTTGGGGGTGACGCGCGGCGGGCGGTAGGTCGTGGCGAAGGGGATCGCCCGCAGCTCGTTCGCGTAGGCGTGCTCGCCGCCGGTCCCCGCGTTCATCGCCGCCTGCTGCAGCCTGTGGCGCACCTCGACGAGCAAGAGCTCGATGTCGCCGCGCGGGTGCCCCTCGAGCGTGAACCGCGCCCCGGCGCCGAGGGCCTGCACGTCGCTCGCCCCCTCGAAGACCTTGCGGCCCGCGCGCAGCTCCTCGGCCCGGATGGCCGCGATGCGCTCGCCCTCGTCGGGCGTCTTGAAGTGCGCCCCGTACTCGACGATGCCGCCGCCGGCCGCGTCGGAGACCGCCGCGGCCGCCATGAGCGGCACGTGCGGCGTGCGGTAGTTGTAGTCCTTGACCACGTAGCGGCCCGGGACCTTGCGCGTCGTGCCCTCGATCCGGTGGACGCCGACGTGCTCGCCCCGGGGATGGAAGTACGCGCGACCGCCGCCGGGGATGGGCGGAAAGCCGCTGTTCGCGTCGGTGAAGACGATGACGTCGCGGTCGTCCCGGTGCTCGAAGAAGAACGAGATGCCGAGGTGCTCGGCCAGGCGCGAGGCGAACTGGAGATCCGTCTCCCGGTACTGCACCACGTACTCGCGGGGCGGATACGACCCGACCAGGCGGAGCTCGAAGTCGTCGCCCTCGCACAGGCCCGCGCGCTCGAGCTTCTTCTTGAGGATCTCCGGGACCGGGAGGTCCATGAAGATCTCCGACGTCTCGGTGAGCGTCATGCGGAAGGCGCGCGGCACGAACGTGAGGGTGTATGCCATGTGCGACGCCTCGGTGAGGAGCGCGTCGCGCACGACCGCGATCTCGCCGAACAGCCGCCGCTCCTCGCGGTCGCCCCGGAGGAACACCAGGGCGGCGGGCTCCGCGAGCAGCGCCTCCTCGTCGAGCCCCTCCGGGCTCTTGCACACGATGTGGAGCTGGAACTCGAACAGCTGCGAGATGACCTCGCACCCGGTGAGCTCGTACAGCTCGACCGCGTCGGCGGAGAAGGCGCCTGACTCCAGGCGAGCGGACAGGATGTCTTTCATGGGCGTCCGTCGGGTGAGAAGACGCCAATATCGCCCGGACGCGCGGCCTGGCGCCAAGGATTCGCGGCGCCGCGGAGGGTCGGCGCCGCGGGGTCCACCGCGGTCGCTTCCGCGCGAACACAGCGAACCGCGGTCCAGAGAATCCCGGACCCCACGCGAGCGACGTGGATTGCGGACCGGCCGCAGGCCGTGTCGCGACATGCCCGCCCTCCCTCACCGGTATGGCCCCCCTCGCCGCTCGCCCCGCAGCGCCCGCGCGAGCGCCAGCATCGGCTGCAGCACCTCCCGCGCCGCCGCCGGAGCCCCAAGCACCGCCGCGAGCCTCACCGCGATCTCCTCCGGCCCGACCGAGAGCACCGCGCCCTCGACATCGCGAAACCACGACACCTGCTCCCGGAGCGCCGCCGCAAGCGCCTCCGCCGCGGCCGCACCGCCGCCGGCGCCCTCGATCGCCGGCTCCAGCGGCAGCGCGACGCGCGTCCCGACCGCCGCTGCCCCCTTGAACAACGTCGCCACCTCGAACCGCGCCCCCTCCAGGTAACCCGTCAGCCGCATCGGGCCAACCTGGAGCGAACCGCCGCTCTCCTCGGCAAAGCGGCGCCACGCGGGCAGCCACGACTCCATCGACGCCGGCGGCGGCGGCAGCGCCGCGCCGGCGGCCGCGATCGCCTGCGCGAGCGCCTCGACCTGCTGCAGGAACAGCTCGAGCACCGACCCGTCGAACGCCCCCACGGCGCTCCGCACCCGCGCCCGCGCGTCGTCCAGCTCCACCTTGGGGAACGCCGTCAGCGCGGCGCGCAACGCAGGCGTGAGCGCCGCCAGCACCTGCGCGTCCTCGCGCCCCCGCAGCCGGAAACGCCCGTCGAACGCGGGATCCCCGGTGACCACACCGACGAGCTCCAGGGAACGCCGCGGCCGCACCTGAAGATCCAGCCCCAGGGCTCCGCGAAGCGCACCGTGAGCGCGCTCCCGCCGTCGCAGCCGCCCTGGGCGAGCGCCCCTACTCCGCCGCCTCCCCCAGCCACGCCCGCACGAGCTCGAGCGTGCGCGCGTTGTCGGCCGCGCGCTCCAGGAAGTGCTCCCGGAACACCTCGTCGCGGATCTTGGCCGCGCGCTCGAGCTGCCGCGCGCGCGCCTCGGCGATCGCCCGCGCGGCCTCGGCGCGCCGCCCGCAGACCGACAGCGCCTCGGCATGGACCAGGCGCACCACCGACTCGCCCTCCTCCACAGCGCCGCCGTGAACGGCGCTGGAAACGGAGCGGACCGAGATACGATGGGCGCATCGACGCCCTTCAAGGAGCACGCGATGTCCGACGCGATCACGACGTCTCAGGCTGAGCCGATCGACGACGAACGGTACCCGGCCTTCCTCGAAGCCATCCGCGCCCGCTTCGGCGAGGTCACCGCCGGCGGCGCGCGCCTCTTCACCACGGATGCCGCCGGCCTCTTCGACGCGTTCCTCGACGGGCTCCGCGCGGATCGGCGCCAGCACTACACATGCAGCGCGTGCCGCCGCTTCGTCGAGCGCTTCGGCGGGCTGGTGAAGGTCGCGCCCGATGGGACCGCGACGTCAATCGCGTGGGCCCCCGATGCAGCGCCGCCGTTCTTCCGGGCCTCCGTCGAGGCCATGGCGCTCCTCGTCGCGCGCGCGAAGGTGACAGGCGTCTTCCTCTCCGACGAGCGCACGTGGGGGATGCCGAGCAACAAGAGCCAGAAGCCGCCCTTCTCCTGGAAGCACATGGCTGTCGCGCCCGGGCGGGAGCTCGTCTTCAAGCCGTCCGCCGTGCAGACCACCTCGCAGGTCGTGGCCGAGAAGCTCCAGGACTACGGCACCCTCTGCCGAGGGCTCGCCGAGTTCCCGCTCGAGGTCGTGAGGCAGGCGCACACCCTCCTGACCACCGGGAACCTCTACCGATCGGAGAAGTGCATCGGCGTGGCGAAGTGGCTTGTCGATCTGCATGAGGCGCGCGCGGCGACGAAGAACCCCGTCGCCCGCGACAACATCACATGGCTCGCCGCGGCGACCGCGCCGGCCGGGTTCTGCCACGTGCGCAGCGGCATGATCGGCACCCTCCTGGAGGATATCCAGGCCGGGCTCGGCTTCGCCGACATCAAGGCGAAGTTCGACGCCAAGATGCACCCGCTCCTCTACCAGCGCCCCCAGGCGGCGCCGAGCGCCGGCAACATCGCGCAGGCCGAGGCCATCGTGCAGAAGCTCGGCTCGGCCGGCGCGCTGGAACGCCGGTTCGCCAGGCTGGAAGACATCCAGGCGCTGTGGAAGCCGAAGGCGGGTGCGCCCCAGCAGGGCGGCGGCGTCTTCGGCCACCTGAAGGCCAAGATCGCCACGGCCGCAGCGTCCGTGGAGCAGCCGCCGGTCGTCATGACCTGGGAGAAGTTCCAGCGGACCGTGCTCGCGGGCGCGGAGCGCATCGAGTTCTTCGTGCCGGAGCAGAACGCGTCGTACGCGGCGCTGGTGACGGCCGCGAACCCTGATTCGCCGCCCATCCTCCAGTGGGATCGCGAAGAAAAGCGGAACCAGGTGAGCTGGTACCTCTACGTCAAGGGCTCGCTGGCGAGCGCGTGGAACCTGAAGGCCGGGCAGTTCCAGGACGTCACGGCGATCGCGCTGCAGCCGACGATGTGGGACGGCCCGGACAAGTACCCGCACCAGGGCCAGTCGGTCTTCTTCCTCCTCGACGGCGCGCGAGACGTGAACCACGAGCGCAGCGGTGGCTTCTTTCCGGAAGACCTGCGAAGCGAGTACCACGGCATCCGCGCCACCATGGAGGCGTACGCGAAGAACGCGACCATCGCGGGAGCCAAGGAGGCGTCAGCCTGCGGCATCAAGCTCCAGAAGAGCGCCGGCAAGTGGGATTACCTCTTCCGCGTCACCACGAAGAACGGGCAGATTACCTACAAGCTCGACCGCTGGGACTGAGGAGCGGGGGCCGGGAGCGCGGACACGCCGCTCGAATCCCTGGTCCGCGCCGCACGGCGCTCGCCGGGCGGCGCATGCGCGCTGGTAGACTGCCGCGGTGGCGAGAGAGCTCATCGACTTCGGCATCGAGCGCAGCCGCCACGAGCACTTCTTCGGTCGAGAGGACGTGCTCGCCGCCATCGATCGCCACCTCGACGGCGCCGGCGCGTCGGGCCGCTGGGTGCTCGTCACGGGCGGGCCCGGCATGGGCAAGAGCGCGATCCTCTCCCGATGGCTCGACGCCGAAGAGCAGCGCGGTCGCGGGGCGCCGCACCACTTCCTCCGGCGCGACGTCATGGACTGGGATCGCCCCGAGGCGGTCGTGCGCTCCCTCTCGGCGCAGATCGAGGCGCTCTTCCCGGCGCAGAAGGACCCCGACGCGCGGCCCGAGAGCCGGCTGATCGAGCTCCTGGCGAAGGTCTCTAAGCACGAGCTCGCCCCCCGCGGAGAGCGCCTGGTGCTCGTCATCGACGGCCTCGACGAGGCGCGGAGCGACGGCGCCGGACAGAACCCGCTGCCGGGCTTCCTGCCGTACGCGCTGCCGCCGCGCGTGCACGCGCTCTGCGCCTCGCGCCCGCAGTACCCGCACCTCGACTGGCTGGAGAGCCGCGGCAACGTGCGGCGCGTCGACCTCGACGCGCCCGCGTGGGCGAGCTCGAACGAGCAGGCCTGCCGCGCGTTCTGGGGCGATCAGGCGCCGCGGTTCACGCCGCGACTCGACCCGAGGCTCGTCGAGGAGGCGGTCGCGCGGGCGGAGGGGAACCTGCTCTATGCGGTGAAGCTCAGGGAATGGCTCGAGGAGCAGCCGATCGCGCAGCGCCGCGTGGAGCGCCTGCCCCGCGGGCTGAGCGGGTTCTTGGAGCAGATCTGGCGCCAGCTCCGGGGCCTGCCGCGCGAGCAGTTCGGGCTGGTCACGAACGGGCTGGGCCTGGTCTGCGCGGCGCGCGAGGCGCTGCCGCTCGAGGAGATCGAGGCGGCGTGGGGATGGCAGGGTATGGAGGCCGGCGAGGACTTCCTCCACGCCGCGCGGGCGCTGCTCCTGGAGGAGCCAGCGTCGTGGCGCGGCGCGCGGGCGTACCGGCCGTACCACGAGGCGTTCCGCGCGTTCGTCGCGGACAAGCTCGGGCCGAAGCGCATGGCCGAGCTGCACCGGCGGCTCCTGGAGACGACGGCGCGGTGGCCGCTCGCAGGAGATGCGAGCGATTTTCAGAGGCGATACGCCGTGCGTCATGCGATCCCGCACGCGCTCACGGCGGGCGAGCAAGAGAAGGCGCGATGGTTCTGCAGGGATCTCGGGCTGCTGGAGGCGCTCTGTCGCGAAGACGGACCTGCAGCGATCGAGGATGCGCTGCGCCTGGCGGCGAGAGTTCTCAACGACGGCGAGCTCGATCTGCTCTACCGGGCGGTGCGGGCCGAGTCGCACTGGCTCCGTGAGTCACCGGAGGCGCTGCCAGAGCTGGTCTACAACCGGCTGCGCTCGGCCGGCTGGGAAGCCCACCGAATCGCGATGGCGGTACGGTTCCCGCGCGGCCTGCCGAAGCTCCGGCTGCGCCATCCGGTGCGGATGTGGACCGGCGAGGAGCGCACGCTCTCCGGTCACGCCGATTGGGTCAATGCATGCGCGATCAGCCCAGATGCCCAGCGCATCGTCTCCGCCTCCGACGACGGTACGCTCAAGGTCTGGGAGCTCTCGACCGGGCGGCTCCTCTCCACGCTCCAGGGTCACGCCAAAGGGGTCAACAAAGGGGTCAAGTCCTGCGCGCTCAGCCCCGATGGCCAGCGAGTCGTCTCCGCCTCAGGAGATGGGACGCTCAAGGTCTGGGAGCTCTCGACCGGGCGGCTCCTCTCCACGCTCCAGGGCCACGTCCACGGGGTCTCTGACTGCGCGATCAGCCCCGACGGTCAGCGCGTCGTCTCCGCCGCCGCCGATTGGACGCTCAAGGTCTGGGACCTCGCAACGGGTCAGCCCCTGGCCAGGCTCCAGGGCCACGCCATGGGGGTCAGGTCCTGCGCGATCAGCCCCGACGGCCAGCGCATCGTCTCCTCCTCCGCCGACAGGACGCTCAAGGTCTGGGAGCTCGCGACCGGACGACTCCTCTCCACCCTCGAAGGTCACTCCGACTGGGTCAACGCCTGTGCCGTCAGTCCCGACGGTCGGCACATCGTCTCCGCCTCCTCCGACAGGACGCTCAAGGTCTGGGACCTCGCAACGGGGCAGCCCGTCGCCACGCTCCACGGCCACGCCAGGGGGGTCAGGTCCTGCGCGATCAGCCCCGACGGCCAGCGCATCGTCTCCGGCGCCGCCGACAGGACGCTCAAGATCTGGGAGCTCGCGACCGGACGACTCCTCTCCACCCTCGAAGGTCACTCCGACTGGATCACTGCCTGTGCCGTCAGCCCCGACGGCCGGCGCGCCATCTCTGCCGCTGGCGACAGGACGCTCAAGGTCTGGGACCTCGCGGCCGGGCAGCTCCTCCCCTCACTCCACGGCCACTCGGGCTGGATTTACGCATGTGCCATCAGCCCCGACGGCCAGCGTGTCGTGTCCGCGTCTGACGACGAGACGCTCAAGGTCTGGGATGTGTCCAGCGGACGGCTCCTCGCTACCCTCGCAGGCCACTCCAGGTGGGTCAGGGGCTGCGCGATCAGCCCCGATGGGCAGCGCATCGTCTCCACGTCCGACGACAGCACGCTCAAGATCTGGGAGCCCGCGACCGGGCAGCTCCTCTCCACCCTCGAAGGCCACGCCCATGGGGTCAACGCCTGCGCGATCAGCCCCGACGGCCAGCGCATCGTCTCCGCGTCCGGCGACACGACGCTGAAGATCTGGGAGCTCGCGACCGGGCAGCTCCTCTCCACCCTCGAAGACCACGCCGATTGGGTCAACGCCTGCGCGATCAGCCCCGATGGGCAGCGCATCGTCTCCGCGTCCGGCGACAGGACGCTGAAGGTCTGGGAGCTCGCGACCGGACGGCTCCTCTCCACCCTCGAAGGCCACGCCAAGTGGGTCAACGCCTGCGCGATCAGCCCCGATGGGCAGCGCGTGGTCTCCGCGTCCCTGGACGGTACGCTCAAGGTCTGGGAGCTCGCGACCGGGCAGCTCCACTTCACCCTCGAAGGCCACGCCGATGGCGTCAACGCATGCGCAGTGAGCTCCGACGGTCAGCACATCATCGCTGCTGGCAACGACGGAAAGCTCAGGTTCTGGGACGCCGCGACAGGAGCACGCGCGGACACAGCGCATGGAATGGGCCCATTTGCGTGCGTGGCCGCGTCGCGCGAGCTCGTCTGCGCCGGTGACGCGAGCGGCAACCTCTGGCTGATCGAGCGCTCCGCATCCACCCCGTCCCGGGACGCCTCCGCGACGCCCAGGCCCACCCGCCTCTTCTTCAGCTACTCCCACAAGGACGAGGCGCTCCGGGACGAGCTCGAGACCCACCTCGCCCTCCTCGAACGCGAGGGCCTCCTCGATAGCTGGCACGACCGCCGCGTCGCCGCGGGCGACGCCTGGGCCGACCGGATCGACAGGAACCTCGAAGAGGCCGATGTGGTCCTCCTCCTCGTCAGCGCCAGCTTCTTGGCCTCGGACTCCTGCATCGACCACGAGATGAGGCGCGCCCTCGAACGCCACGACGCCGGCCAGGCCCGGGTCATCCCGGTCCTTCTCCGGCCGACCGACTGGCACAGCGCGCCCTTCGCCAGGCTCCAGGCGCTGCCGAACAACGGCAAGCCGGTCACCCTCTGGGAGAATCGCGACGAAGCCTGGACCGACGTGGTGAAGGGCATCCGGCGCGCGCTCTCGGAGCTCCGAGCCCGCTTCGGATAAACTCCTCCGGGCCGACTCCCGACATACCCGCCCGCCCTGCCGACCAGCCTCCCGGCCAACTCGCGATATGCCTGCCTGCCGTGCCGAGCAGGCGCCGCACCATATCCGACAGGCTTTGCCCTAGATCCGGGTTGTTGGGCGGGGTTGCGAGGCGAGCGGACGGCTTCTAGAGCGACAAACGGGTTGAAGCCACGAGAAAAAGCAGGAATTTCACAGGGAGGCGGGGAGGCGGGGAGTGAGAGACGGCAAGAGGGAGAAGTTCATTTTCTTTTCTTGTAGAGTAGCCCCCCGGACCGACGGGTCCGGGGGGCCCTCGCCAGATCCGGACAAGGAGATTTCCACCATCCGGCTCTTCCGCCGAGAGGGCTCAGGGGGACGCCCAGAGCTGGACGCGGATCCTCGGCCTGGGCAGCGGGAAATCCCGCAGCAGGGCCTTGAATCGCTCCCAGTTCAGGTACGCACGCTGGCTCCGCCGGCATAGCCACTTGTGCCATGCCCGTTCGGCCTCACGGATCAAGAGCGCGAGGCTCCGGATGTTTCCGTTTACGCCGAAGTAGTTGCAGTGCCCGACGATGCGTCGTGTGAGCGCGGCGTGCTGCTCCTTGACCGGCAAGTGCCGATGGCGTCGGCAAAAGTCGACGACGGCCGTGATGGCCCGTCGGAGGCGCGCCTTGCGTGTCTTCATGCTCGGCATCCATCGACCCGATCGGCTTCGCCGCCAGTAGTGCGTGAAGCCGAGGAAATCGAAGGTCGCCGGCCCCTCGCTCCCAGGTCCCCCGTTGTCCGGGCGGCCGAAGGGCAACAGGCGGGTCTTGTCCGGATGCAGCTTCAGTCCGTACCGCTCGAAACGCCGCGGCAGCACCTCCATCACCCGCTTGGCGTCGTCCTCCCTGTCGAAGCCGATGACGAAATCGTCGGCGTAACGGATCAGGGTGGCCTTGCCCGCGAGCCGCGGTTGGACCTCGCGCTCGATCCACAGGTCGAGCACGTGGTGAAGGTAGACGTTGCCCAGCATCGGCGACAGGACCGAGCCCTGCACCGTCCCGTCCTCCGGCGCCGAAAACTCCGCGCCGTCGAGGACCCCCACATGCAGACACTTGCCGATCAGCCGCAGCAGCGACTTGTCGGCTACCCGGGCCTGGAGCATCTCCATCAGCTTCGTGCGGTCGATGCTGTCGAAGAAGGACTCGATGTCGGCCTCCAGGATCCATTCCACCCCGCCGAGCAGCATCCGGTTCAGAGCTCGCAGCGCGTCGTGCGCGCTGCGACCGGGCCGAAACCCGTACGAGACGTCTCGAAAGACCGGCTCGTAGACGACCTCCAGCACCTCCCGCACCGCGGCCTGGACGATCTTGTCCTCGGTGCACGAGATGCCGATCGGTCGTGTCTTGCCCCGTTCCTTCGGGATGTGCACCCGCCGGATGGGCTGGTGCCGGTAGCGCATCGACTTCATCCGCGCGTGCAGATCGCCGACGTTGCGCTCCAGGTCCTGCCCGTACTGCTCCTTCGTGATGCCATCCACGCCCACCGCAGCGTCCTTACGAAGGCTGCGGTACGCACGCTGCAGCGCTTCTTCGTCGATGAGGTGCGCCAGCGCGAGGAGGACCCCTTCCGGGTCTCGCTCCGCTCTCTCCCTTACCTTCAACAGTCCCGGTGACATGGTGTTCGCCGTCGTGGCAGCGCTCATGGTTCCCTCCTGAAGTTCCTCTCGACACGGGTCCCCTTTGCTTGACGGGCTCCGGTGCCCTCCGTTCGCCCGCGTCCTCGCTCGTATGGGACCCTCCGACTCCCTCGTCTCCTTCGGCTTCGGCTCCGGTTCCCCTTGCTGTGGGCCTACCGCGAGGCGGATGCGCATTTTCCTTGCGGAGCCCGCTGGGGCTCGGCTGCGAGACACGGGCATCCGCGGCGTGTCTCGCCCCGGGGACGGATCACCGGCTCCCCGTCGTACCGGCGTTTCTCGTGGAGAGACGAGGGCCTCCCAGGTGCCTGGGCCGTCCTCTTGCTGCGCGCCGCAGCCAGATACCCCGCCGGGTGCGTCCCCCTCCCGCCCTTGCGAGGTAGGACGCTGTTGCCTTCAGGCGGAAGAACACCCTGGGCACCCGGACGTTGGAGGATTTCGTGGCTGACACGCTGCGGCTCGCTCGCTCGCCTGCCTACGCATCGCCGAGCCCCTCACGGGACCCGTCGCAAGGCTGGCTTCCGGCTGGTCGGGCGTGACCTTGGCCGGGCGGGATTCGCACCCGCTGGACAGCAAACCCGATTTCAGAAGCTACCGCTCACTCCTTTCCTTCGGGACCAGCCTTGCCTGGTCGCACCCTCCCCGTCTCCCTGTGAAAATTCTCCGGGTTTCAACGTGATCGTTGTTCTAGGGGTCATTTTCTTTCGAGCAGGTAGCGCCCCCACCTCGCCTCACAGCGAGAGACTGCCCTGGGATCGACGCCTTGACGCGCAAGGACGGATGCTGTTCGGAGGCTCGCAGTCCAACGTCTCCACACGGCATGGCCGGCGAGCCCGCGGAGCCGATTCCGAGCGCCGATGACGTCTGGGAGCTCTGCTGCGGCCCGGTTCTGCTCGCGCAGGTCCCCCTCAAGAACAACGCGCTGAAGCTGGCCAGGGCGCGGTGACGTGCGCGGGCCCACGCCGGATCATGCGGAGAGGGCAGCTACGATCCCCCGGTACCGCCGGCGTGACGCTGGCCCTTGCGAGCAAACGTGCGGCCGCATGCGGGACATTTCCAGGCCGGCAGGGTCTGACTCCTGCGCGAGCCGGCAATTATCATTTTGCCGAACGGCGCGTCACCCCGCCGGGGACTTCAGCGCTCGTTCGAGGTGCCGCTCGATATGCGGAGAGACTTCGCCCGCGCGCTCGGAAACCAGATCATGCGTGCCGCCCGGGACGACGATCAACTCGGCTCGTGGCAGCAGCTCCGCGAGCCGACGACCCACAGCCACCGGGCTGATCGGATCAGCATCCCCCCAAAGCAGCAACACCGACGTGGAGATTTCATGCAGCCGCGGGGAGAGATCGTCCCGCGCGTCCAAGAACCAGCGTGGCGCACCGGGGTTCCGCTGCTCGAACTGTGGACGCCAATCGACCGCGCCCAACGCACGGACATCAATGCCCCCGGACGTCACGGAAAGAACCATCGCTCGAACACGCTCCGGCCGCGCCATTGCCGCACGCAATGCGATCAGCCCGCCCATCGACTGCGCAAAAAGCACCACCGGGCCGGTGATCTCGTTCACGACGCGCTCGACGAGGTCGGACATCCCACGCACCGCCGGATCTGCAGCTGCCCCACCAAGCCCCGGCCAGCTGAAAAATCTCCGCCGACCTCGGTGCGAGAGGCCGTCACTGACCGGCTTCCACATCGTCGTGTCACCGCCTGCGCCGGGCAGGAAGAGCAATGCTTCTGAGTCTTCGCGGAGGAAGTTGGGCACGCGCTGCTCTAGAGTGACAAACATATTGAAAACCATTTAATTCCGGCAGCTTACGCTGCCTGCTGCAGCAGGCGTTGGGCTGCCTCGAGATTCTGGATCGCTGCTGCGCGCCGGAGGTCGAACAGATTTCTCCTGGCGCCGATGTAGCGTGCAGTGTGGCCCTTCCGTGCCGCGATGTGGGCGAGCGCATGCTCTACAGCCACCCGCTGGCGGAGCACGGCGCGACCTGCCCCCGTCTGCTGCAGCTTCCGGAATTTGCGCTGCAGAGCCTCGTCCTCCGCAATGGACACGGTCCGCCCCCGTCCCGAGGCGGCTTGGGTGCACCTGGCTCGGAGGGGGCACGCGCCGCAATCCTCAGGATCAAACTCGACCGTGTCGCCGGGCTCGAATACCTCGACCTGTCCTGCCGGACAGGTGATCGTCTTGGCGCGCAGGTCGATCTTGAAGTCGCGCTTGCTGAACAGGTTGGGGCTGCGAGCACGCTGTCCCCAAGGCTTCGAGAACACCTGGCCACCGTCGCGGATCACGTCGTCAACGACGGGACTGTTCACATAGGCGCGATCGATGTGGAGCTCGCCGAGGCGCAGCCGTTGACGTTGGATGTCCTTGGCGATCGGTGCGGCCCCCTCTTCTTCGGGGCGATTCGCTGGCGTGACCGCACAGGCGACGATGACGGGAAGGTCCAGGTCGCGTGCGATGTGTTCCTTGTAGCCATCAAACCTCTTCGAGCGGCTCTTTCTTCCGTGGCGCATCTCAGCGTCCTCAATGGAGACACGGCGGTCAGGTGCAACACCTTGACGGATGCGAACGGTCCCATCCTCAGCCGTTTCCAGGTCTTGGTCCCGAACCTGTGTGACCGCATCCATATAGAAGCGGAGCGGCTGCTCGACGACGTCGTCCAGATGGCGGTCCACCCACTGCTGCAGGGACGAGACCTGCCGTTCCAGGATCTGAATCGCCGCCGCCTTCTGTTTCGGGTCGCTCCAATCGAGGTCGAGCCCGGCCTTGATGCTGGGAGCCAGAAGTAGCGGGATGCCCGCCTTGCGACAGATCTCCTCGGGCGGGCGCTCCGTGATCTTCGACACGACGCGGACGATGGTGCGTGCTGCATGGCCGAGCAGGTTGATCGTGTCCTCAACCCGCCCGGCTCCCGCTAAAGGGCGGCTATCGATGGCCACGCGCAGCGCTTTGGACACCGCACGCCTCTCGCTCTCCGTCATCGCGCCCGACCGAACGAGCGCCACGGTCCGCTCCAGCAGCACCCGGTCCATCTCATGCTCGACCATCCGCTCTCGGAACGCCTGCAGCGCGCCCTGCGAAAACGCGGGCGTGGCCGCCCCCAGGCAGCCGAGCACCATCTGCCAGCGAAGGTCGACGATCGACAGCTCCACCGCCTCGGCATCCGATGCGCCGACGTATCCCTGGAGCAGCGTGACCATGCACATCAGCGCCGGCGGATGCGGCGGCTCACCTGCTCCCGTGGTCCGGTACATGCTCTCCAGCTGCTCCTGGAACGTCTCGTCGAATAGCTCGTGCCGGTGCAGCCTGAGAAAGCCGAACAGGGCTCGCACCCGGGTCAACCGTTTCATGAGCGCCTGTTCCTGCCGCGACAGCTCCACCGGCGGCGACCATCGTTCCATCCGTGCACCTCCGGGCGCGGACGAGATCATGGCTCGGCGAGACCGTCGAGCCTTCCATCGAAACGCTCGGGATTATCACAAAATCAAACTGATCGGTCCTCTAGCATTCCTCCATTCCCTTGAACAGCTCGTACCTGTCACGGTCGAAGGCCGCGGAGAGGTGGCGGAGAGCGACGACTCCGGCGGGGCTTTGTCCCCTCGCGGCCTGGGCCTCGTGCTCTCCGCTGACCGAAGCCTCGGCGTCATCGAGCTCCTCATCGGACAGCCGCTATCGCAAACTGCTCACGTTGATCAACCGACTGGCACCTTGACCATTACCCGCCGACGAGCCGCCGCCCAGATCGCGACCTACCCGCTCGCCCCGCCGACGAGCCGCCAGCCATCTCACCACCTCCCCGCCTGCCCCGCTGGCCAGCCCCCGGCCATGTCTCGCCCCCGCCCTCGATCCCCCTCACCGGTACGGCCCACCCCGCCCCTCCCCCCGCATCTGCCGCGCGAGCGCCAGCATGGGACGCAGCACCTCCCGCGCCGCCGCAGGATCCGCGAGCGGCGCCCCGATCACCACCGCGATCGCGCCCGGCGCCACCGCGACCCCCTCCTCCGCATCCGCACCCGCCCCGAGGCGCGCCGCCTGCTCCAGGATCGCCGCTGCGATCCCCTGCTCCGCCGCGTTCCTCGGCCTGGCCGCGCCCTCGATCGGCGGATCCAGCCGCAACGAGACCCGTGTCCTCGCAGGAACGGCCCCCTTGAACAGCGTCTCCAGCTCGAACCGCGCCCCTTCGAGCGTCCCCGAGAGCCGCATCGAACCGGCCCTGAGCGCCCCGTCGCTCTCCTCCGCGAAGCGGCGCCACGCGGGCAGCCACGCCGCCATCGCCGCCGGCGGCGGCAGCGCCGCGCCAGCCTCCGCGAGCGCCTGCGCGAGCGCGTTGACCTGCGCCAGGAACGCGCCGAGCGCCTGCTCATCCGACGCCTCCGCGGCGCTCCACACCCACGCCTCCCTGTCGTCCACGTCGGCCCGATGGAAAGCACGCAGCGCACGCCGGAGCGCAGGCCCGAGCACGGCCCGCACCTGCGCCTCCTCCCGTCCCGCCGCCCGGAAGCGCCGATCGAAGCCCTCGTCCCCCGTCTCCAGCCCATCGAGCTCCAGCACGCGCCGCCACTGCACGTCGAGGCGCAACCCCCAGGGCTCCGCGAACCGCACCGTCGCGCCCAGGCCTGCCCTCAGCCCCTTCACGGCAGAGGCCACCTCGACGGTGCACCCCGCGCGCACGCCGCGGAGCCGGAGCCCCCGTTCCAGCGAGAGCCCCACCCGCCGCCCCGCGCGCGCCCAGACCGCGCGCCAGCGATCCGCGCCGATCCGGGGCCGCTTTCCATCGCGCCCGGTCCGCGGCTCGAACAGGCCGACGATCACCGGCACGCGGTGTCGCACCAGCTCCCCACCCGCCAGGTGCTCGATCGTCACCTCCAGCGCGTACTCCAGGGCAACCTCGCGGAGGCGGAAGGACGGCGCGAGATCGCCCGGCAGAGAGATGCGGAAAGGCACCTCCGTTCCCTCGGCGATCCCTGTGACATCCTGGAAGAACACGTTCGGGCAGCTCTCGTACGAACCGCTGCGCGCGTTCACCTGCTCCACCCCGTTGCCGACCAGCGCGACGCGGAGCCCGAAGGGGTAGCGCCCCGGGAGACCCCCGAAGGCGACGGCCCCCGTCACGATCGCGCCCGGGGTGAGGGTCCGGCCCGGGAGCGACACCTCGACGAAGGCGCCGCGCCCCCGGCGGCTCGCGTCGATGAACGGCCCGTCTTCCGGCCGCTGAGCGGACCTGGGCCGGACGACCACCTCCTGGCTCTCCCGGGCGTCGAGCCACCACGGAATGGAGACGTGCGCTCGGACCTCGCACCGGCACGCCTGGAAGGCGCCGGCGAACGTCGGCGGGAGATCACCAGGCAGCGCGAACGAGACCCGGTAGCGGTGAATCCCCTCGCCGAGCCGCCCCTCCCCGGCCACCTCCTCGCTGAGGAGGAGCAGGTCGCGAACCTCGAAGGTCCCCTCGCCCGGAACCAGCTGCTCGTGCGTGTGCCGCAGGGCCACGCGCACGAAGTTGATGGGCGTCTTCGCGGCGCTTTCGAGCGAGAGCCCGACGTCGAACGCCTCGCCCGGATGAACGACCCTGGGGAGGCGCAGCGTGATGAAAGGGCGGCTCCTCATCGCCGCCTCGCAGTGTAAACGACCTGGCCGACCGCCCTCCGACGGGGCGTAGCACCGCCCGCTCGCTCGCGGTCAGGAGGTCACGCCGCCCGCTCGCTCGCGGTAGGATCGACCGGAGAACGACGGCGCAGGCCACCCCGGCGGCGCAGCGGCGCGGGCGCGCGGACCGCGCAGCGCTCCTCGCCTGGAGCGGCGAGCGCGCTCGGCTACTCCGCCGCCTCGCCCAGCCACGCCCGCGCGAGCTCGAGCGTGCGCGCGTTGTCCACGGCCCGCTCCAGGAAGTGCGCCCGGAACGCGCCGTCGCTGATCTTCTCGGCGCGCGCGAGCAGGCGATCGCGCGCCTCGGCGATCGCCTGCGCGGCCTCGGCGCCGCGCCCACAGACCGACAGCGCCTCGGCGTAGACCAGGCGCACCACCGACTCGCCCTCCTCCACGCCCACCTCGTCGAGCAGCGCGCGCGCACGCTCGGCGGCGGCGAGCGCGTCGCCAGGGCTGCCGAGGTGGAGCAGCGCGCGCCCGAGCACCGCGACGGCGTAGGCGCGCATCGGCGGGGCCCGCTCGAGGATCGCGTCCGCGGCCCGCGCCTCGCGCGCCGCCGCCTCGGGATCGCCCGCGAGGAGCAGGATGCTCGCGAGGTAGACGCGCGCGCAGCCCTCCATCCGCACGTCGCCGTGGCGCTCCAGCATCGCGCACGCGGTCTCCTCGACCGATCTCGCCTCGTCGAGCCGGCCTCGGTAGGAGAGCACCAGGCCGAGGTTCTGGAGGACGTACGCCGTGGTGCCGCGCAGCTCCATGCGCTCCGACTCGGCGAGCGCCTGCCTCAGCGCCGCCTCGGCCGCCTCGAGCTGGCCCACCTGGCCGTACGAGTAGCCGAGGTTCATGCGCGCCATGCACGCCCGCCGCACGTCGCCGGCCTGCTCGAACGCCGCGAGCGCCGCCGCGATGCCCGCGAGGCTCGCGCCGGGGTCCCCGCCCGCGTGCGCGCGGATCGCGCGCGCCTCGTGGAGGTTCGCCACGGCCTCGAGATCCGGCGCCGGGGCGCCCTCGATCGCGCGCTCCGCGCCCTCGAGCAGCGCGTCGGCCAGCGCATAGCGGCCGCCGAAGATCAACATGAGCGCGGCGGAGCTCAGGCAGGCGCTCTTGGCGGAGCTCCCGTCCTCGAGGGGCGCAGGCGTGTCCCGCGCGACGGCGGCCCAGCGCTCGACGCGCTCGAGGCCGCCCGTGGCGCCCGCGGCGATGATGATCCGGGTCAGCGCCGCGAACCAGGCGGCGGATCCCTCCGCGAGGTGCTCCGCGGAGGCCGCGGCGCGCTCCTCGGCGAGCGCGAGATCGCCGCGCCAGAAGTGCGCCTGGCTCTCGAGCAGGCGGAGCTCGCCCACGGTGGCGGGCGCCGGATCACACGCGACGCCGCGCGCCGCGCGCGCCAGCACCGCGCCGAGGTCGTTGCCCCGCAGCGCCTGCCGCGCGGCCGCGAGGTACGCCGTGGCCGCGCGCGCGGGCTCGCCGCCGCGCTCGAAGTGCTCGGCGAGCGCCATGGGATCGGCCTCGCCGCGCTGCGCGAGGAAGCCGCCCGCGAGCGCGTGGCCGAGCCGCCGATCGCCCTCGGTCAGCATGCCGTAGGCGGCCTCGCGGATGAGCGCGTGGCGGAACCGGAGCGCGGCGTCGCCGGCCGGGCTCCGCGGCCCGATCCGCACGATCGCCTCGTGCCGCACGAGCTCGTCGACCTCGCGCGCGACCTCCGACCGGCCCACGAGCGCGGCGACCGCCGCCTCGGTGAACGCCTCGCCGAAGACGCTCGCGGCGCGCAGCACGCGGCGCGCCTCCGGGTCGAGCGCGTCGAGCCCGGCCTGCACCATCGCGAGCACCGTCTCCGGCGGCGCCGCGGTCCGGCCGCGGGCGGCGGCGCGGATCTGCTCCTCCAGATAAAACACGTTGCCGTCGGCGCGCTCGACGAGCGTCCTCACGAGCTCCGCGCTCGCCCGGGCGCCGAGCGCCTCCCGCACGAGCCGCTCTCCGCCCGACGGCGCGAGCGGAGAGAGGCGGACCTCCCGGACGAGGTGAGGCCCCCAGAGCCCCGGGAAGAGCTCGTGCACGCCGGGCCGCGCCAGCGCGAGCACCGCGAACCGCCTGCCCTTCAGGTTGCGCAGCGCGGCCTCGACGAGCGTCACGGTCGGCAGATCGCCCCAGTGCAGGTCGTCGAGCACGAGGAGCACCGGCTGCGCGGCGCACTCGGCGTCGAGGAAATCCTCCCACGCGAGGCGCAGCTGGTCGCTCATCAGGAGCGGGTGCCGCCGCGCCACCCTGAGCTGCACGTCGTCGTCGTCCGGGAACGGCGCGCCCGCGAGCTCGCCGAGGAACGGCGCGACGCGCGCGGCCGCCGCGGCGCCGCAGCGGCGCTCGACGCGCGCGCGGATCTTGCGCCGCTTCGAGTCGATCGGCTCGCCGTCGCGCAGGCCGAGCCCGCGGCGGAGCGCGCGCTGGAGCAGGCCGAAGGCGGAGCCGGCGCTCATCGGGTCCGCCTGGCCGAGCCACACCGCGAGGGGCTCGCTGCGCGACCGGAGCGCGCGGACGAGCTCGTAGCAGAGGCGCGATTTGCCCGACCCCACCGCGCCCGTCACGAGCACCGCGCCCGGGGCCGCCCCGCGGACGCAGGCGTCGATCTCGGCCTCGATCAGCCCGAGCTCGCGCTCGCGCCCGACGTAGGGCGCCGGCCGGCCGAGGAGCGAGGGCTGCGTCTCGGGCTCCTCGCGCGCGCCGTGGAGCCAGCACCCCGACGCGTCCCGGGTGGCGTCGAACCGCGCGCCGAGCAAGCCCGCGGTCGTGTCGTCGATGCGGATCGCCGCCGGATGAAGGGGCTCTCGACTGCCCTGGACGAGCTGCACGAGGCGATCGATCACCGCGCCGACCGGCAGTCGCGCGGCGACCTCGGCCCGACCGATGACGAGCGAGAGGCGGGCGCCGCCGAGCAGCTCCCTGAGCGAGAGGGCGCAGCGGGCCGCCTGCGCCGCGAGGTCGGTGGGCGCGGCCGATCCCGAGAGCGTCACGAGCAGCCACCGCGCCTCCAGGAGCTCGATCCGGCCGCGGTGGCGCTCGACGATCTCGCGGATCGCCCGCGCCCTCGCCTCGTCCTCGACGTCGGAGAGCGTCGCCTCCGCGTCGGCCTGGCCCTCCCGGGCGAGCAGGAGGCACATGACCTTCCGCTCGCTGGTCGTGATCTCGCGGCCGCGCTGCCCCGGCGGGTGGGACGACGGGGGCTGCAGCGACGGCGGGCCCGCGTCGAGGCGTGAATCCAGCGCCTCCGAGGCGAGCGCCGCCGCGACGACGCCCGCGTCGCGCGGCCGGGACTCCCGCGCCTTCGACAGCATCCGCGCGACGAGCCGATCGAGCCAGGCCGGGACGTCGTCGCGGAGCTCCCTGAGCCGCGGCGGCTCCTCGAGGAGGACCTTCATGAGGACCGAGAGCGGGTCGCTGCCGCCGAACGCGGCGCGCCCGGTGAGGCACTCGAAGAGCACGCTGCCGAGCGCGAACACGTCGGCGCGCGCGTCGATCTGCGGCTCGCCGCGGGCCTGCTCCGGGGCCATGTACTGGGGCGTGCCGCGGATGTCGCCGAGCGTCGGGAACTCCTCCTCGTCATCCCCGGAGAAGCGCGCGACGCCGAAGTCGATGAGCCGGACGCGCTGGAGGTCGCCGCCCTCGAGGATGAGGTTGCCCGGCTTCACGTCGCAGTGCACGAACCCCAGCTGGTGGACGGCGGCGAGCGTCTCGGCGATGCGCGCGGCGAGCGTGAGGCCCTCGGCGAGCGTGAGCGCGCCGCGATCGAGCCGCTCCGAGAGGGTCTCGCCATCGAGCCACTCCATCGCGAGGTAGAGCCGGCCGCCGCCCGTCGCTCCGTGCGCAACGTAACGGGCGACGCCGGGGATCGCGAGCGTCGCGAGGGCGAGGTGCTCGCGCGCGAGGGCGCTCAGCGACGCGGTCGCGGCGGTCTGGAGGAGCTTGAGCGCGACGAGCTCGCCGGACCGGAGGTCGCGCGCGCGGTACACGCGCGCCGTCGCGCCCGAGGCGGCGTGCTCCTCGATCTCGAACCGGTCGTCGACGACCTCTCCTGCCTGCATCGAGCTGACGCGCTCCTGGCGGGCGCTCTGCCGCTATTGCACAGCGTGCCAGCGGCGCGCGCCGTCCGTCCACTGTCACTTCGCTCGACGCCGCGCGGCGTGCGCGCCGGCTCACCGCGGCCGATCCCCTGGCCGAGCCACCCCGCAGGGACCCATGTCGCGGCGCAGGCGCTCGCGTCGGCGCGTCGCACACGCTGGCGCACCGGCGCGCCTCGCCGGCTCACCTACCTGTCGCGCTGCGCGCCCGCGTCAGGGGGCGCTTGGCCTGCCTCTGCGTCGCCTGCGCGCCGCCGCAGCACGACGTAGCGGAGGTGCGGGAGGCCGCTCACCGCCACGGGAGCGAACGCCTCGCCAGCGCCGGGCAGGAGCGCGACGCGCTGCTCCACCCCGCGCGCGAACCGCGACGCCGGCCACGGCGACGCGGGCGCCTCGCCCTCGGCGAGCAGCAGCACCAGCGCGTCCACCCGGCGCGCGTCCAGCAGCGCCCCGGGGATCCGCTTCGTTGTGTGCCCGCCGGGCAGCGCCGCGATCGCCGGATCCGTGACGCCCGCGAGATCGACGAGGGTCGCGCCCGTCGCCGCCCCGAGCCAGCCGATGTCGAGCGCCGCGACGACCTCCGCCCCGGCGAGCGCGCCGCGGAGCTCCTCGACGATGCGCAGCCGGTCGCTGCCCACCCGCGCGGCGATCGGCCCGACCCGGACCATCACGAAGAGCTCCCCCGCGAGCGCGAGCGCGAGCCGGAGCGCCGTGGCGCGCGCATCCGCCACCGAGGCGACGTGGGCCGCCGCGAGCACCACGGCGGGCAGCGCCGGGACGACGAGCCGCGAGAGCGGCATCCAGTCGCCGCCCGCCGCCGCGACCGCGAGGAAGTGCACAGCGACCGCCGCGAGCAGCCCGCGCGGCCACGCGGGGAGCGCGCGCCACGCGGCCGGCGCGATCAGCGCCGCAGGCCCGGTCAGGAGGAAACACGCGAGCGCGTACCGGGCCCCGAGCGCCGCGTCCGGCGCCTTCGCGAGCGCGGCGAGCGGCGCGGCCCGCCCGAAGATCGAGAGGCGCGCCAGGGCCACGGCGACGAAGGGGAGGCCCGCGAGCGCGAGCGCGGCGAGCGCTCGCGCCCACGCGGGCCGCGGCGGCGCGCCCCCCGCGGCGTCGCGGCGCGGAGCCGCCTGGGCCGAGAGCGCGACGACGAGCGCGAACGGCAGGAGCTCCGGCCGGAGCGCCGCCGCGGCCCCGGCGCAGGCCGCGCCGGCGAGCGTGCGGCCGAGCGTCGGTAACGCGACGGCGAGCGCCCCGAGCGCCGCGACGACGCCCGTCTCCATGCCCGCCACGCTCCAGGCGGCGAGCGGCGCCGACGCCGGCACGAGCGCGAGCGCCGCGAACCGGATGGGACGATCGGACGCCCGATCGATCGCGAGCGCCAGGACGCCGGCGGCGAGCGTCCACGCGAGGGCGCCGAGCGCCTTCGCGGCCGCGAGCGCGGCGAGCGGCCCGCCGGCCGCGAACGGCGCCAGCACGAACGCCCACCCGAGCGGCGTCACGCCGTCGGTCACCGGGCCGGCCGCGTTGAAGCGGTAGCCCAGCCCCCGGGCGAGGTGGTGCGCATAACGCGCCGTGATCAGGGCGTCGTCGACCGTGAACCCCGAGAGCGCGAGCGCCGGGAGCAGCGCCGAGAGCGCGCCGGCGAGCGCAACGAGCACCGAACGCTCCCGCCCCGTCACGCCGCCCGTGCGTCCGCGCGGCACGCCGATGGACACGAGGCGCTGACGCCCGCGCTGGACCGGAGCCCACGCCGCTCCGCGCGATCTCCATCGAGGACGCACGGGCAGCGGAGCAAGCGCTCAGGGTGTACGGCGATCAGCACGCAGCGATCCTGTGACAGGCGCACGAAGGACGCAATTGCGCTCGTCTGCTCGCAATCGTGCGAGCAGGCGAGATGCGAGACGCGACCACGCGGACACGTGCGCGCGAACGTCGCGAACACCTGGGCTCGCCGCGGCGCGCACGCCTCGGACAACGGCGGCGGCGCTGCGCCTCGTGGCAGCCATGCGCCCTCGTGGACGGTATAGTTCCCCGCATGGCACTTCCTGCCGCGCTCCTGGCCGCCGTCGAGCGGCATTCGTGTTTTACCGGCTGCTATCGCAGCGAATCGGAAGTCCAGGTCTGCATCGATCCCGCGCAGGCGCTCGTGCCGACGGTGCCTGTCTGTTGCAGCGATTGCCTGAACTTCCACCCGGCGGCGCTCGTGAGCCTCTTGCCCCTCGGCATGACGTCGTACGCGCTCGCGAACGCGCTGACGACCCACGTGCGCTCGCTGCGCGGGTACAAGTGGGCGACCGGCGGCTACCACACCGCGGGCACCGGCTTCTGGCTCAACGCCGCCTACTACGGCAATGGCCTCTTCCTGGTCGACGCCGCGCGCAACCGCAACGCGAGGACGGACGTCGACATGCTGATCGAGGCCTTCCAGCACGGGATCGTCCAGCCGGAGGACCCGCGCATGCTCGATCCGGCGCTCTACACGATCGAGCTCGCCTACATCAACATGTCGCGACCCATCCTGCCGGTCCGCAGCAAGCAGGATCTCCTGACGTCGCCGCAGCGCAGCGCCACGCCGAGGCAGGGGTTCTCGCGCGTGTCGATCGTGGAGTTCCAGCCGCTCGCCGTCGCGGGGACGTCCCCCTCCGCGCAGCCGGCGAAGCCGGCGCCGCAGCCCCGCGAGCTCAAGCTCGGCGATACGTGCCCGACGTGCGGCGCCGCGGTGATGGAGCGACCGCTGTTCTCGGGTACGTTCGTGGGCTGCCTCTGCTGAGGGCGCGCCGCGGGCCACGCCGGCGACAGGCTCACGGCGGCGTGGTCGCGCGCCACGCGGTCTCTCCGGTCGCCGGGTCGATCGCGCGCAGCGCAGCGCCGCTCACCGCGGCGCCGCTGATGACGTAGACGTAGGGGCCGGACGCCTTCGCCGCCGTGAGCCGGTCGCCGAGGTAGGCCGCGGCGCGCTCGTACCGCGCGGCCCCGGACACCGGATCGAGGGCGATGATCCGCGGCTCGGTGCCGTTCACCACGTCGACGCCGACGACGACGGCGGCGCCGCCGCTCGCGACGAGGAACAGGTCGGGCCGCCCGCCGGAGAGCGGCGCGCGCGCGGCGAGCTCCTTCTTCCAGAGCGACTCGCTGCCGCGCCGCCCCTCGGCGGTGAGCCGCGGCGGGCCCCCGGCCGGCGCTGTGAGCACGACCTCCACGCCGCCGGCCTGGACCACCTGGGGGTTCTTCTTGCGCTCCCAGAAGTGCCCCGTGATCGCCGACGGCTGCGGCGCCGTCGGGCAGTCGTCCGCCGCGCCCCCTTCGAGCTTGATCCCGGTCGCCGTGCCGTCCTTCATCACCACGGTCGCGCAGCCGTCGCCCCCCGCGATCTCGTCGGGGACCCCGGGGAGGTTCGCCACCCAGCGCTCCTTGCCGGTGCGGGCGTCGAGCGCGCGCAGCGCGGCGTCGCCCCCGCCCGCGAGCACCGTGTTCGCGTCCGCGCAGGCGAGCGCGTCCGGCTCCTCGATCTCCAGCGACGCCCAGATCCCCTGCCCGCTGCGCCCGTCGACGGCCACCACGCGCCCGCGGGTCTTGCCGTCCTGCCACAGCACCGGGTCGGGCGCGTCGTCGCCGTTCGCGTCCACGAAGCAGAGGGCGTCGAGCTGGGTGGAGAGCGGGCGCGCGCGCGGCGCGGGCTCCTGCGGCGGGTCGACGCGCGCGAAGAACATCACCGCGAAGCCGATCCCGACCACGGCCATCGCCGCGGCGAGGAGCACCTTCGTCGCCCGGGATGGCCCAGGCGCGGGCGCAGCCCGCGGTGCGGCCGCGCCTGCGACGCCGGGGGCGTCAGCGCCGCAGCGCGGGCATGCGATCCCATCACGACTTGCCTCCAGCGAGGCACCACAGCTCCTGCAGGGCCGCATCCGGACAGTCTATCGCCGCCGGGTACCCGTGATCGAGAGCCACCGTGCGCGGCCCGCCGGACCGGGGACTCGCCTCCGCTACTTCGCCCAGAGCACCGAGAGATCGAGCTCGATGGCCTCGAAGGGCACGACCCGGACCCGCGCCGCGTCTCGGTGGACGGGGCCGGGCTCCCAACCCCTGCCCGCGACGAGCGAGAAGACCTCGAGGGTGCGCCGGATCGGATCGACGAGCCACGCGTGGAGCACGCCTTCGCGCGCATAGAGGGGCATCTTCTCCCTGCGATCGACGTCCTCGGTCGACGGGCTCAGGACCTCGCAGATCCAGTCGGGAGCGAGCGGGAAGAAGGCCGTCTCGGGCAGCTCGGGCATGCGCTCGATCCGCCAGCCGGCGAGGTCGGGCACGAGCGCGTCGAACTCACCAGCCGTGTGCGGGTCGGGGAAGTGCAGCTCAGGCTCGACCAGGATGGTCCAGCCGCCGGGCCCGCCTTCGCCCAGGTCGAAGGGGCCGGACAGCTTCCCCCCAAGCCTGGACGCGGCTCGCGCATGCCGCGGCGCCGGCCTGGGGAACACGTGCAGGGTGCCGCGGACGAGCTCCGCCACCTTGTTCGACGGGACGGCTTCGAGGTCGGCGTACGTGGCGCGCGGCTGCTTCTCGGCGGGCTGGCCCATGTCCGGAGCCTGCCTGGGCGCCCAGGGAGAGGCAAGGCGCGTGGCGCGCCGAACCTGGACGCTCGCGCGGCGCCGCGCGCCTGCCCCTCCCCGGCGCGCGTGGCGCGCGCCTGCCCCTCCCCGTTACGGCTTCGGGATCCTCAACGTGCCGCTGACCATCGCGCTGCCGCTCACGACATAGACCAGGCTGAGCGGGTGGAACGCCCAGGGGCCGAGCGCGATGGACCCGAGCCAGAGCTGCTCGTGCACGCGCTCCTTGGCGAAGAGCACCCCGAAGAGCAGCACGATGAGCAGGCTCGTGGGGATCGGCGTTCCCTCGTAGTAACGCACCTTTCCGCGCTCGTCCGACAGCTCGGCCGCCGTCACGTTGTACCGCGCGAGGCGGCTGATCCCGCAGGCGACGAAGTAGACGAGGGCGGCGGCGTCCCACGGCCCGCGCAGGCCGAGCGCGTAGCCGAGCACCGCGGGCGCGACGCCGAACGAGACCACGTCGGCGAGGGAGTCGAGATCGGCCCCGAGCGGCGAGTGCTTGCGACGCCAGCGCGCGATCGTGCCGTCGAGGACGTCGCACGCCAGCGCGAACGGCAGGAGCCCGAAGGCCACCCAAATATAGATGCGCTCGCGCTCGGCCACGTAGTTCAGGCAAAGCAGGATGCTCAGCGTGCCGCTCGCCGCGTTCGCCAGCGTGACGAAGTCGGCGAGCGCGAACGACCGGAGCATCGAGAAATGGGGCGGTCTCTCGGCAGGCATGGCGCTCGGGGAGCGCAGTGTCGCACGTCCGGTTCGATTGCCAACCATTCTGCGCGGCGCGCGTCGCCGTTCGCAGCGCATCCTCGCGTCGCGGGGCGCCTCGGGGCCGCGGCGCGCCCGGCGCCGGCGCCGTCTAGCCAGGTGGCACGTGCTTGTCCACTCCGCGGCGATCCGCGCACAAAACTTAGGACCGGGCCGCGCGCTGCCTAGCATCCGTCGGCGGATGCCCGGACTGTCACTTGTCGCCGACAACACCCGTTGCTCATCGGAGCCCGAGCGCACGTCGCTGCACGATGTGCTCGACTTCGTCCTGGAGGGGGCGCGCAACGCGCCTCCTCCGCTCGATGGAGCGGCGCTGCCGCTACGCGCCGAGACCGAGGCGCTGCCGCTGCTCTGCGAGCTCGCCGAGGCCGCGGCGGAGCTCGCCTCCGGACGCCGCGCGCGCGCGGTCGTGCGCCTGTGCCTCGAGCCCGACCCCTGGGAACTCGGGCTGGAGCGCGTGGGCCGCGACCTCCTCGTCACCGTCTTCCAGGGCGGGGACGTGCCCGAGGTCGCCCTGCACGAGCGGCGCTTCGACGGCGAAGCGCTCTGCGCGCGCCTCCTCGCGGCCATCGACCGGTTCGCCTCGCGCAGGGGCCCGGGCGCGCGCCGCGACGCCGCCTTCGCCGAGAACGACGCGGATCTCGGCGGGATCGGCGAGCAGCGGCTCCCGGCCGCGCGGCGGTGCCTCGCGGCCTCCCTGCCGTTCTCGCCCGACGAGGCGGGAGGAGAGCCCGCGATCGTGGGCGTCGAGCCGACCGGCGAGATCCCGATCGCCATCGCGGCCGAGGCGCTCCTGCGCACGTCGCAGGGCGCGGCGCTCACGCAGCCGGCCGTGCTCCGGGCCGACCTCTTCTCGCTCCTCTTCCGGGGCAAGATCCGCGTGCTCGTGGGCGAGGAGGCGCGGGAGCTGCCCGACGTCTTCGTCTTCCCGTTCGCCGAGCAGCTCGCGTCGCTGTCGCTCGAGTCGCTCGACGCGTGGGCGCGGCGCCAGCCCTACCACCGCCGGCTGACCGTCGGCGGCGCGATCCTCGGCGTCCGGCTGCACAGCGAGGGGGCGCTGTCGCTCACGCTCGGCGTGCCCCGCGTGGGCCGCGTCCCCTCCGCGGATCCCCGAGCGCCCGGCGCTGGCCGCGTCCCCTCGTTCGCGGCCGCCGAGGAGCGGGCGCAGACCTGGACCTTCCCGGCCGTCGACGTGGCGGCGCTCGCCCAGGGCGTGGTCGCGTTCGGGCGGGCGCTCGCGCGCAGCCTGGTGCGCCGCGATCGCGGGCAGACGTCGAACCTGCGCCTGTTCGAGTTCCGGGCGCGCGTCCGCGCGCTCTCCGAGCGGCTCCGCGAGCTCACGCGCAACGACGCGAAGATCAACGTGGCCCCGGAGACGTACCGCGCCTTCGCGGCCGCGGCGCGCCCGCAGGCCGCGGCCGAGGACACGTTCGGGCGGACGCGCCTGCGCTTCACGGCCCGGTGGATCGCGGCGATCCCGTCGCTCGATCTCCGCGCCACCTTCCTCTGCGGCGACGTGCTCGTGGTGGGCTCGACGCGCGAGCTGACGTGCATCGATCGGCGCACCGGCGAGTGCCTGTGGCGCAAGCCCGCGCCGCGCGCGGTCTCGGTGATGACGCCGGTCGGCCTCGGGCGGCTCCTGCCCGACGGCACGCTGCAGCTGCACGATCTGTCGAGCGGCGAGGTCGCCTGGTCGACGCGGCTCTCGCCGCGCGTGGGCGCGAACGCCTCGGGCGCGGTGGTGAGCGGCCCCGGGCTGCCGCGGATGCTCATCGTGAGCGAGGGGACGCGCCACCTCGCGGCCGTGGACCTCTACTCCGGCGAGGTGCGCTGGCGCTACGCCGCGCGGCGCGGCGAGAACTTCCGGCTCCGCCGCGCGGGCAAGCTCGTCCTCGTGGGCAGCGGCGAGCCGGCCCTCGCGGCGCTCGACGTGCTGAGCGGCGAGGTCGTGTGGCGCTTCTGCGACCGGCTCCCGTTCGCGTCGCCGGTGGCGGTCGATCACGACGCGCTCTTCGCGCTGGCGGGCGACGGCGCCTTCGTCGGCCGCGGCGGGGCGCGGCTGCACCACCTCGACCCGTGGTCCGGCGAGGCGCGGTGGACGGTCGATCTGCCGAAGCACGTGGCGCCGGTCGGCGCGCCGCTGCTCGGGCCCGAGACGGTGTGCGTGGTGACCCACGGGCGGCGCGGCACGGGGCTCGTCGGGATCGATCGCCGCACCGGGGCGACGCGCTTCGACCTGACCGCGTGCGCGTCGACGGCCTCGTGCCTCATGGTGGACGATGTGGTCGTCGTGAACAGCGAGGCAGGCGAGATCGTCGGGGTCGGCGCGCACGACGGCGCGGTCCGGTACCGGCACGTCATCGCGGGCGGCGTCGAGGGCGACAGGCCGCGGCGCCTCGAGCCGGTGCTCCGCTCGGGCGCGCTGTTCGTGCCGCAGAGCGAGGTGCACGTCGTCCGGCCGCGCGACGGCGCGCTGCTCGGCAAGGTGCCGACGGACCTCATCCCGGATCTCCTGCGGGTCGACGAGCGGTGCGACGTCTACGTGGCCGAGGAGAGCGGCCACCTCGCGGCCTTCTCCGCGGCCCCGCGGCTCAGCCTCGTCCAGTAGCGGTCGCCGCGGCGGCGCGCGTCAGCGCGGCCGCCGCGCCGGCTTCCAGATGAGCTCGAGCGTCACCTGGGTGACGCCGTCCTCGATGAGCCCGATCCGCTCGGCGGCCCTGCGCGACAGATCGATGATCCTGCCGCGCTTGAACGGGCCGCGGTCGTTGATCCGCACGCGCACGCGGCGGCCGTCCCGGCGGACCACGTCGACCACGGCGCCGAAGGGCAGCGTCCGGTGCGCGGCCGTGAGCGCGCGCGGGTTGTAGCGCTCGCCGCTCGCGGTGCGGCGGCCGGTGAACTTGTCGGCGTAGTAGGTGGCGCGCCCGCCCTGGATCGGCGTCCCCTTCGCCGCGCTCCGCGCGCTCGCGGGCGCGATCGGCGTGGAGACGCCGTCGATGTCGTCCGGATCGTCGTCCTCGGCCTGGTGCCGCGGGGGCGCCGGCGGGGTGCTCGGCGCGACGCCGAGCGCGATCGGCGCGTCGGCTCCCGTGCGGGGCGCTGCAGGCTGGTGAGCGGAGCAGGCGGGGGTGCAAAAGAGGAGGAGGAAGGCGAGCGTCCTCGCCACGCCGCGGCGTCCACCGGGCGTCATCACGTCGCCTCCGGCGCGGCGCGATCGGCCGACGAGGGGTCGAGGTCGGCCGCGGGCGAGGTCACCGCGGCGACCAGGGCCAGGGCCGAGGGCTCGCCGCTCCCCGCCCCGTCCGCGGACGGCGCCGCCTGGGGCCTGGCCTTGGCCCGCACGAACCCGGCCAGCTCGCGGAACGGCACGCCGGTCGGGCAGATCCTCTCCTTCTCGGCGAGCACCTCCTCCGGCACGTGCGCGAGCGCGAGCGCCGCGGCGTCGAAGTCCGGCATGCTCCGCGACGACGCGAGCACCACGGTCATGAGGCCGCGGTAGGCCCCCCTGGAGGCCGCGATGCGCTCGGCCTCCCCGAGGTCGCAGCGCCCGCACGCGATGCAGCGGGAGAAGCGGGGCAGGGCCGCGCGCTCGGCGGGCGAGAGCGGCGGCAGGCCATCGGCGTCGTAGTTCTCGCGGAAGAGCGCGAGCCCGCTCGGACCGTCGTCGAAGAGACGGCGCACCGCGACCTTGAGGAACGACCACGCGAGGACCGCGAGGGCCAGGGCACGACCGGAGAGCACGATCCGTCCATAACCCGAAACAGGCCCGCGCGCCGAGCCGATGCGCGCGGGGTCTCCAGATCGGCGCCGGGCGCGTGAACCCGCGTTAACAGCGCCTCGGGCACGCGCAGGTCCGCGGCGACCCGCCGCCGCTGCGATGACCCCTGCGACGCGCGCTCGTCGCCCGAGCTCCGCGGCTCCGGAGATCGCGCGCCGCGCCGGCGCTCCGCGGCGGATCGCGCGACGACGGCCGCCGCCGGGCGAGGACGCCGCGCAGCGACGCCGCGCCGTCGCGCATCGGTCCTCGCTGGCACGTCGGGTGCACAGGAGCGAGGCATGCCCAACGACTTGCTTCTCTGCGACAACGGACGCTCCGAAGACCTCGGCGACCTCGCCGAAGGTGCGCTGGTGGAGGCGATGATCGCGGGGGACGAGCGCGCCTGGCGCGCCTTCCACGCCGGCTACGATCGGCTCGTCCACCGCTGCATCAGCGGCGTGATCGCCCGCTTCTCCGCTGTGGTCGCGCAGGACGACATCCGCGACATCCACGCAACGCTGCTCGTGCAGCTGCTCTCGAACGACATGCGCAAGCTGAGGACCTTCGACGCAGGCCGCGGCGCGCGGCTGAGCTCCTGGATCGGCACGCTCGCCGTCCACTGCGCGTACGACCATCTGCGATCGAGGAGGCGCGCGCCGCGCTGCGCCCCGCTCGACGACGCGGCGGTCGAGCTCCCCTGCGAGCGCCCGTCGCCGCAGGAGCACGCCGAGCGCCGCGAGCGCGCCGCGCTCGTGGGGCGGGTGCTCCACGCGTTCTCCAACAAGGACCGCGAGTTCGTCGCGCTCTACTTCGCCGAGGGCCTGCCCCCGGAGCAGATCGCGGCGCGGATGGGGATCAGCGTGAAGACGGTGTACTCGAAGCGCCACAAGATCCAGAGCCGCCTGGAGGCGATGCTGTCCAGCGTCAGCCTCGCGGCGTGACGTGTCCCTCCCCCGAAGGGGGCTCGGCGGCCGTCGGCCCTGTGGTATGAGCCGGGGAGGATGGCTCGCCCGCCCTGCACCTCCTCCGCGCTCCCGCTCATCGCGGCCGCCGCCCCGCTGCTCGGCGCGTGCGGCGGCGGCGACGGAGATGCCCCCGCGATCCCCCTCGCCGACGAGCGCGGCGGCGGCGCGCGCGTCGCCGAGATCGTCGGCGACGCCGGCTGGCTCGACCCGGAGGACGAAGAGAGCCGGCGCTGCGCCGCGCCGCCCGCTCGCCGCGCCCACGTCACCGGCGCCACCCTCGTCGCCATCGACCGCTTCGACGAGACCGGCGAGGGCGCGCGCGGCAACCACTACGTGCAAGACAGCGCCGACAAGCCCGTCCCCTACTCGGGGATGACGGTCTTCCAGCCCGCGTTCGACCCCCCGGATCTGCGGCTCATCCCCGGCGACGTCGTCGACGTGCTCGGCGAGCTCACCGAGTTCCTCGGCCCCTCCGCCGGCCGCTTCGGCGGCTGCCGCACCTTGCCCGAGCTCGGCGGGACCATGAGCTTCCGCTTCGAGGACCGCCCCGCCGTCCCGATCCACGTGCCGCTCGACGACCTGAGGGGCTACGCGTCGGCGCGCCCGTACATCGGCATGCTCGTGCGGGTCGAGGGCGTCAGGATCGCCGGCGACCCCTCGAGCCGCGACGGCCGCTACGCGGCGTCGATCGACGTCGGGACCGGCGTGCGCCCCGCCGACGTCCCGCGCCTCTCGAACGAGCTCTACGATCTCGAGCGCGAGGGGCCGCCGCTCGCGGACGGCGCCTCCTTCCGGTCCGTCACCGGCGTGCTCACCTACTTCTACGGCTTCAAGATCGCCCCGCGTTGCCCGGCCGATTTCCAGCGGGAAGGCGCGCCGCTGCCCTCCGACGACGCATGCGCTCCCTGAGGCCCGCGCTCCTCTCGCCGCTCGTCCTGCTCGCGGCCTGCCAAGGCGCGGCGCCCGGCGGCCCGTCGGCGCCGGGGCACGCCCTCGCCTCGACGCCCGAGGGCAGCGTCGGGCGCATCGAGGTGCGCCACCTCGACGCCCGTCCGCGGCTCGCGCTCGTCTCGCGCGACGGCGATCCCGCGCCCGCGCTCGTCGCCTCGGTCGCGACCGATCTCGGCTCGGTCGCGACGACGGCGCTCGCCAGCGTGGTCGAGGCGCGCCTGCTCGCCGCCGGCTTCGACGTGGACGCGCGCATCGACCGCGGCGCCTTCCGCGTGCGCTTTCTCGTCAGGGACGCGGCGCGCGTCGCGCCGTTCCTGCGCGCGCTGTCGGCGGCGTTCACGCAGCCCATCGCGTCGGGCAGCCCGGAGGTCGCCCGGGCCGCGGAGCGGGCGCAGGCGCTCCGATCGAGCCCGCTCGACGCGCCGGAGCTCTCGCCGATCGCGGCCTGCACCGGCCAGCTGGGCCTCGCGGGCGCCGAGCCCGTGGTCGATCTGGCGACGCCCGCGGGCGCGCGGGAGCTCGAGGGGTGGCGCGCCGCGGCGCTGCACGCCGGGCGCACCTCGATCGCCGCCGTCGGCCCCGCCGCGTTCTGCGAGGAGGCGGCGCGCGCGGCGGAGGGCATCGACGCCTGGCCGGCGGGCGGCCCGCCCACGGACCCCTGGCCCGCAGCGGACACGGTCGGCGTGTACACGACGAACCAGCTCGGAGGGCGCGCCGCCCGCGTGACCGTGGCCGCGCGCGTCGCGAGCCCCCAGGCGGCCGTCGCCGCGGCGGAGCGGCTCGGCGCGCCGGGGTCCCCGCTCCGCGCGCGCCTCTCGGCGCTCCCCTCCCCGTTTCGCGCCGTCGAGGTGCTCGGGGTCGCCCGCCCGCGCGGCGGCTGCGTGAGCGTGACCATCGAGGCCGCCGATCTGCCCACGGCCCCGCCCCTCGAGGCCTCGGCGGCGCTCGCGGCCGCGGTGGCGCGGCAGGAGATCCGCCGCGGCCTCTCGGCGCCGGCGCACCCCGACGTCGCCACGCGTCAGGTCCTCACCGCGCAGGACCCTCGCGACGCCGGCGCGCGCGCCGCGTGGTGGGCGCTCTCGGGGAGCGCCCCGGGCGCGCCGCCGGAGCGGTGGGCGACGGCGCTCGGCCTCCCTCCGAGCGCCGACCCGCCGAAGCCCGCGGCGCCGGGCGAGGCCGGCGCTCGGCGCTTCGAGGCCGAGCTCTCGCGCGCGCTCGCGCCGGGAGCCCAGCCCTCCCTGGAGCGGCGGGCGCTGGTCGAGCGCGGGCAAGGCGAGGTCTGGGTCCTGCTCGGGAGCCCGTGCGGCGTCGCCGAGGAAGGGCTGTACGACGCCGGCGCGACGGCGCTCGCCGCGCTCGCCGCCGTGCAGACCCGGCGGCGCGAGCTCGACGTCACGATCGAGCCGTGGGTCACGGCGGATGCCGTCGGCGTGATCGCGCACGCGCCGTTCCGCGACGAGCGCGAGACCCCGGCCGAGCTCGGGCGCCGGGTGGCGAACGCCGCCGCGCGCACGGTCGCGGCGACGACGCTGGGCCCCGAGGCGCTGACGCTGGCGCGCGCCGCGGCGCTCCAGCACCTGGAGCACCTCTCCGGAGGGCGGGCCGCGGCGCTCGAGGCCTTCGCCTCCGCGATCGCGCCCGACCACCCGTCCTGGATCGAGCCGTTCGGCGTCTGGGACCGGGTGGCGAGCGGCGCGCTCGAGACCGTGCAGCTCCGCTGGCAGGCCCTCGCGACCGGCCCGCTCCGGCTCGCCGTCCTCGCGAACGCCGACGCCTCCCAGGCGGCCGCCGCGGCGGAGGCCGCCGAGCGCTGGCTCGCGCCGCGGCTCACCCCGCGCGGGTGCGGCTCACCGGACGGCGCGGTGGTGCCCCGGCCCGGTCACCACGACGCCCGCCTGCCGGCCGGGGCGGCCCTGTCGCAGGCCGTCGTCGGCGCGCGGCTCCCTGCGGCGCGCGAGGCCTCTCCCACGGCGCGCGAGCTCGCCGAGCTCACGGCCTTCGCCCTCAACGGCGAAGGCGGACTGCTCGCGGCCGCGCTCTCTCCCGCGGCGAGCACGGCGTCCCCGGCTCCAGCCAGCGCGGCGCCGGCGAAGCGGCCGCTCGCGGCCCGCGCGAGCGCGCGCGTCCTCGGCGGGACACGCGCCGCGGCGCTCGCCGTCGAGCTCAGGGCGGAGGCCGGCGAGCTGAGCGAGGCCTCGGCCCGCGTGAAGGAGCTCCTCGCCGGCCTGGCGCAGCGGGTGACCGACGCCGATCTCGGCCGCGCCGAGGCCCACCTCACCCGGCGGGAGCGCGACGCGCTCGCGGAGCCCAGGCGCCGGCTCATCCACCTGTTCAACGGCCGCCCCTCCCGCGCGGCCGCCCCGAAAATCACGCTGGCCGCATGGCGCGCCTTCCTGGCGGGCGCGCTCGGCGCGGACGCTATCGTGACCGTCGAGGCCCGGCCCGACTGATCACTCCCCGCCGTCGAAGTCGCCGGCGTCCTCGAGCTCGGCCGGCCGCCCGGCGCTGGTCGCGTCGAGGCCCTCGTCATCAGCGTCGCCGTCCGCGCACGTGGCCTCGTCCTCGTCCTCGTCGACCTCATCCTCGTCGTCGTCGTCGTCCGGCTGGGTCAGCACGGGGAGCCGGCGCTTGCCGACCGGACCCTCGTCGACGTAATCGCGCAGCGCCGACATGTCCTTCAGCGCCTCTAGCTTCGCGAGCGCCTTGACCTCGACCTGGCGGATCCGCTCGCGGGTCAGGTTCATGATCGCCCCGACGTCCTCGAGCGTCGTGCCGCCGCGATCCGCGACGTCGAGCGCGCACGTCTCGTTCATGTCCCAGACCTCGAGATCGGGGAAGTTCAGCTTGATGGCGCCCGTCCTGGCGGAGACGTCGAGATAGAGGTGGTGCTGGCACGAGACGTACGGGCACGGCCTCGGACCGTCGACGCACTCGGCGCGGGCCCGCGGCTTGTAATAGTCGGTCTCGGGGTAGAGCATCCGGCCGATCTCGAGCTCGCGCTTGGTCATGCGCTTGACGCTGATCGTCCGCGCCCGGATCTCGCGCTTGCGCCGCGACCTGCGCTGCTCGCGTGTGATGGCGTTCCCCGACTCCGCGGGGTCGGCCTGGAGCGCGAGCGCGCCCTCCACGACGGGCTCCGTTGAGCCCGCTGGGTCGCGATCGCCCTCCGCCGCATCCGCACCGTCCAGGCCGAAGATCTCGAGCTCGCTGTCAGACACCGTCGCCATGCGCTGCCTCCGTTTGGTAGCGTCTCCGCTCTCAAGCGCGCGCGTCTCTCCCCGTACGTCCGAGTCCCAGCTCGAACGCAGAGGGATCCGCTCTTTAGCCCGACGTAAAGCCGGATGCCGTCCCTAAAAAATTGCGACGAAACGAGCCGATGCCCGTCCCGTCGATCGCATCAAACCCAGGTGGGGCCGCGCCCGCGGCCCCATGTACTTCACGACGACGAAAGCCCCGCGACTCGGCCCCTCAAGAGGAAGCCGCCTGTTTCGTGAGCCGCGCTTGCGCCATCAAGCGCTCTTCTATCAACGCCAGCTTGGAGACGAGCTCCCGCGCGAGCGACTCTGCGCTCGCGAGGTCCTGGGCTATCGCCCTGCCGCTCGTCTCGCTCCGCCTCTCCTTGGCGGCATCCCTGAGCGCATTGAAGACCTTGGTCATCGTGCGCTCGAGCTCCTCGATATCACCTCTCACGAACAGGAATTCACGCTGGATCTCTTCGATGGTGTAGTCCTGGGCCATCATCTCTTTGATGCGCTGAACCTGGCGGACTACCGTGGCCGGATACATCCCCTGCGAGCCCTGGTGCTTGCCCTTGCGCCCCACCCGCACACTTCGCGGGAGCAAGCCGAGCTGCACGTACTTCCGGAGCGTCGCCTCGCTGAACTTGATGCCATGAGCCGCGAACAGCTCGAGGATATCGCTCGAAGTGATCCCCTGGGCGTGCTCCCGCTCGATGCGATCAAGCACCTCCTCAGGGATCCTCTGCACCGGTCCTCCCATCGATCGCCGGAGGCCCTACCCAACCGACGCGGGCGACTCTATTCCACTGAATGGAATACAGTCAATTGACGCGACTACGATTATTGTGTGGCTGTCGCGAGACGCGGTGCTTTGCCGGGGTTCTTGACATACCTCGGACATTTTTCGTCCGTAGGAGCGACGCGTCGGCCCGCCCGGCACGGCGCGGGTCGGGGGCCGGGGTGGGAAAAAAACGACGCGCGGTGCAATGGGTGCGAGCAGGGGGGCGCCCGACACCCAGCGGGGCTCGTGCAGCGGCATGCCCCGTACCCTGACACACATCGGTCCTTTCAGACAAAAGGGCTGATAGTCTCGCCGCCACCATGGCCAAAGCCCTCGCCAGCGAGGGTCGGGGCTCGGCCTCTCCCGCCGCCCCCCGACCCGTCGAACGCGTCATCAGGGACGTCACCGCCCGGGGTGTCAGGATGCGGGTCCTGGTCGCCGGCGCGGGCAACGGCCCGGCGCTGCTGCTGATCCACAGCTTCCTCGTCAGCCACCTGGAGTTCGATGACGTGATCGACACGCTGGCCCAGCGGTTCCACGTCATCGCCCCGGACCTCCCGGGCTTCGGCGAGAGCGAGAAGCCGAGCCCGGCGCGGTACGCTTACGGCATCGAGACGTTCTCCGAGGCCGTGGCCGACCTCATCGCCGCCTTCGGCGTCGGCCGCGCGCACCTCGTCGGCCACGCGATGGGCGCCGCCGTCGCGATCACGCTGGCCGCCAACCACCCGGAGCTCGTGCAGCGGCTCGTCCTGGAGGACGCGCTCTGTTACCCGTTCCCGATGAGCTTCAAGATGAAGCTCCCGCTCCTGCCGGTCGTGGGCGGCATCGTCTTCAAGCAGCTCCACGGCCGCGGCACGTTCCGGTCGTACTTCCGCGACGACGTGTTCCGGGCGGACGCGGCCGTGCCGCTGTCGCGCGTCGACCGGCACTACGATCTCTTCAACGCCCCCTCGGCGCGCGAGAGCGCCCACGCGGTGATGCGCGCGGTGCTCGACGCGCGCCCCGTCGTGGCGCGCCTTACCCGGATCACGGCGCCGACCCTCGTCGTGTGGGGGCGCGACGATCGCATCTTCCCGGCGGCGAGCGCGCAGCGGCTCGCCCGCGAGATCTCCGGCGCGATGCTCGAGATCATGGACGCCGGGCACTCGCCCCACGAGGAGCGGCCGGGGGAGTTCGTCGCGCTCGTGACGCAGTTCCTCGAAGGGAAGCGGTGACGGCGGCGGCGCGCTGGGCTCGGTTCTCGCGCGGCGCGGCGCGAGCGGCCGGGCGCGCGGGGCGCGCCGTCCTCGGCGAGGACGCGGCGCGGCGGTTCCTCGGGGACCGCTCGGCGCTGCTCGGGCTCGGGATCGTCGCGCTGCTCTCGCTGTTCGCCGCCGTGGGGCCGGCCGTCATCCCCCACGACCCGAACGCGAGCGACTTCACCCTCGCCCGCGACGCCTCCGGCGCGCCGCCCGGGCCGTCGGCCGCCCACTGGCTCGGGACGGACCCGCTCTTCCGCGACCTGCTCGCGCGCCTCGCGCACGGGGCGCGGCTCTCCCTCGCCGTCGCGCTCTCGTCCACGGCCCTCGCCACGGGGCTCGGCGCGCTCGTCGGCGTCACGGCCGGCATGGCCGCCGGCACGCGGGCGGACGCGCTCGACGGCGCGCTCATGCGGCTCGTCGACGTGATCCTCGCCCTGCCGTACCTCCTGTTCGTGACCGCGATCGGCGTCGCCGTGGGGCGCGCGGACGTGGGGACGATCCTGCTCGTGCTCGGCCTCACGGGGTGGACCGGGGCGGCGCGGGTCGTCCGGGCCAAGACCGCAGAGCTCGCGCAGCGCGATTTCGTGGCCTCGGCGCGCGCGCTCGGCGCGGGGCCGCTGCACATCGTCCGGCGGCACGTCCTGCCGAACGTGGGCGGGACGCTGCTCGCGCTCGCGACCATCAGCGCCGGGCAGATGATCCTCGCGGAGGCCGCCCTCGGCTACCTGGGCGTCGGCGCGCAGCCGCCGACCGCGACCTGGGGCCGCATGCTGCACGAGGCCGAGCCGTACCTCGGGGTAAGGCCGCTGCTTGTGGCCGCGCCGGGCTTCGCCATCGTGCTCGCCGTGCTCGGCTTCCACCGCGCGAGCGAGGGGCTCCGCGACGCGCTCGATCCGGCCGGCGCGGCGCTCCCGCGCGGCCGCCGCCTGCCGGTCGATCTGCTCGTCGCGGGCGCGGCGCTGCTCCTGCTCTCGGGCGGCTCGACGGGCGGCGTCCGCGCGCCCCTCGGCGGCGAGCCGGCGCCCGGCGCGCCCGTGCGCGGCGGGACGCTGCGCCTCGCGACCACGGTCAACGCGCGCGCGCTCGATCCGGCGATCGCCTACGACGAGCTCTCGAGCACCGTCGCGGAGCTCGTCTTCGCCCGCCTCGTCACGTGGGACGAGGGCGGCCGCATCACGCCCGATCTCGCGCGCGCGATCGAGGTGGAGCGCGGCGGGCGGACGTACGTCTTCACGCTGCGCGAGGGCGTGCGGTTCCACGACGGCGCAGAGCTCCGCGCCGCCGACGTGAAGCGCTCGATCGAGCGGACGCTCCACCCGAGGACGCCGAGCCCGGGCGCGAGCCAGTACGACATGATCGAGGGCTTCGCCGAGTACCACGCGGGCGCGGCGCCGCACCTCGCCGGCGTGCGGGTGCTCGGCGATCACGCCGTCGCGATCGATCTGCGCGCGCCGGACGCGACGTTCCTGCCCCTCATGACGCTCGCGTTCATGGCGCCGGTGTGCCCCTCGTCCGGGGCCACGGTCGACGCGGCGAGCCCGCCGCCGCCGTGCGGCGCCGGCCCGTTCCGCGTCGCGCGGTGGGACCAGGACGGCGGCATCGGGCTCGCCCGCCACGAGGGGTACTTCCGCCCGGGCCTGCCGTACCTCGACGCCATCGCGTGGCAGACCGGCGTGCGCGCGACGACCCAGCGCTACAAGTTCGAGGAGGGCGAGCTCGACGTCCTGCGCGATCTGACCGCGATCGACGCGGCGGCCTACCGCGCCGCGCCCGGGTGGGAGGGGCGCAGGCGCTGGGTGACGCGGGACAGGACGAACGCCGTCTTCCTCAACACCGAGCTCGCGCCGTTCGACCAGATCGCCGTCCGGCGCGCCGTCGCGTTCGCCCTCGACCCCACCGTGCTGGAGAAGGTGCGCCCCGATCTGCTCGCGCTCGACCGGGTGCTGCCGCCGTCGATCCCGGGCCCCCCGCGCGACGCGCCGATGCGGCAGCACGACCTCCCGCGCGCGCTCGCGCAGATGGCCGAGGCCGGCTACCCGTACGACCCGGCGACCGGGAGGGGCGGCTACCCGGGCGTCATCGACTACATCGCGGTCCCGGACACGCTGGAGCAGGCGATCGGCGAGATCGTCCAGCAGCAGCTCGCCAGGATCGGCCTCCGCGTCCGCCTGCGGCTCGTCAGCTGGGCGACCTACCTCGCCGAAGCCTCGCGGCGCCGCGCCGTCCCCATGGGCTGGGTCGGGTGGCAGGCCGATTTCCCCGACCCGGCGAGCGTCTTCGAGCCGACGCTCTCCACGCGCGCCATCCGCGACGAGGGCTCGCAGAACTACGCCTTCTTCAGCGACGAGGAGCTCGATCGCACGCTCGACGCCGCCCACGCCGAGCAGGATCGCGCGCGGCGCCTCGCGCTCTACGACCGCGCCGAGCGCATCGTCCGCGATCGCGCGCCGTGGGTGCCCACGTACACGGCGCGGCAGCTCGAGCTCTGGCACCCCTACGTGCGCGGCCACGAGGGCGCCGCCGCGCTCATGTCCCGCCTCCACGAGGTCTGGCTCGACCCGTCCGCGCGGCCCGCGGCCGGCGGAGGGCCGCGCGCCGCCGCGCCACGAACCGCGACGCCGCTCCGCGCGCTGCTCGCGCGCGCGGCCCTCCCCCGATGAGCACCACGCGCGCGCGCCGTGCCTCCACGCCCCGCCCGGGCCGCGCCTCCGCGGTGGGCTCCGCGCTCGCGCGCCTGCTCCGGCGCCTCGGCTGGGCCGCGATCGTCATCGCGGGGGTCACCGCCGTCTCGTTCGGGATAGCGTACCTGCTCCCGGGAGACGCCGCGCGGATGCTCGTCGGGCCGCAGGCCTCGGCGGCGGACCTCGAGCGCGCGCGGGCCATCCACGGGCTCGATCGCCCGGTCCCCGTGCAGTTCGCGCGGTTCGTCCGGCGGCTCGTCCACGTCGGCCCCGCGGGGGTAGGCGACGGCGGAGCCCCTGGCGCCCGCGCGGGCGCGCGGGCCGATCCGGAGCACCGCAGCTGCGCGGCGGGGCCGCTCGGCCTGCACGTCGACCTCGGCTACAGCTTCCATTACCGCAAGCCGGTCGTGGACCTGCTCGAGGCGAAGGTGCCGCGATCCGTCGAGCTGGCGCTGGCCGCCCTGCTGGTGCAGCTCCTGCTCGGCCTCTCGCTCGGGATCGTCGCGGCGATCCGCCGCGGGACGGCCTGGGAGGACGCGGCGCTCGGCGCCACCCTGCTCGGCGCGAGCGCGCCGACCTTCGTGATCGGCCCCGCGCTCCAGTACGTGCTCGCCTACAAGCTCCAGCTCTTGCCCTACGACGGGTACGGCGTCACGGCGGCCGATCACCTGCGCTCCCTCGTCCTGCCGGCGCTGACGCTCGGCGTGTTCGGCAGCGCCCTCTACGCGCGCATCGTCCGCGAGGAGCTCCGGACGCTGCTCCGCCAGGACTTCATCCGCACCGCGCGGGCCAAGGGCGCCTCTCGCCTGCGCGCGCTCGTCGTCCATGCGCTTCGCAACGCGCTCTTGCCGCTCGCCACGCTCGCCGCGCTCGACCTCGGGGCGCTGGCGGGCGGCGCGATCGTCACGGAGAAGCTCTTCCGCTGGCCCGGCGTCGGGAGCATGGCGGTCGAGGCGCTCCAGAACCGGGACGGCCCGCTCATCGTCGGGACGGTGCTCTTCTCCGCGGCGGCCATCGTGCTCGCCACCGTGGCGCTCGATCTCGCGGCCCTGGCCCTCGATCCCCGGCTCAGGTCGCGGTCGCGCTGAGCGCGGACCTCACGCTCACGGCATGCCGGCGAGCGCGCGGCACTCGGCGCCGAGCGAGGACTCGGGCGAGGAGAGCTCGGCGCACTTGCGGAACGAGGCCCGCCCGCCGCGCCCGGCCGCCTGCTCTGCGGCGCCGCGCAGGTGCCACGCCGCGGCGCTCCCCGGGGAGGCGGCCGTGAGCTGCTGCGCGAGCTGCACCGCCTTGCCGGTCTGCCCCGACTCCAGGGCGCGCATCACGCGCGTCGAGAGGGGCCCGCCCTCGTCCGGCGCGGCAGGCGCAGGCGCGGCAGGCGCGGACGCGGGCGGGGCAGCCGAGGGCTCCGGCTCCCGCGCCGGTGCGGCCGGCTGGCCCGCGGTCGCCGCCGCGCTCGGCGGCGCCGCGTCGGTGGTCGGCGCGTGCGAAGCGCGCTCGGAGGGCGCTCCGGCCGGCGCGGGGCTCGCCGCGGCAGGTTTCGCCCGCGCGCTCGCGGAGGCCGGCGCGGCCGGCTGGCCAGCCGGGGCGTCGGCGGGGGTCGCTGCGGAGAGCCCCGCCGCGGCGGCGGCCGCCGGCTCTCCTTCCGGCTCCGACGCGGCCATGGCCGCTGCAGGCACTGCCGCGGAGTGCTGCCCCGCCGGTCCCTCCTCCGGCAAGGGCGCATGGACCGGGGCCGCTGGCACGGGGCGCCCCGTCTGGCCGACCAGCCACACGCCGGCGGCCCCGAGCGCGAGCGCGGTGACCAGGCCGGCGACGATCCGCGCGGTGCGGGCACGGCGCTCCTCGTGGCGGGGCCCGAAGAGCGTGGCCTCGACCGCGCCGGCGGTCGTGTCGGCGTCCTCGGCCGAGGGATGCTCCTGCGCCGCGATCCCCTCCGGCGCGTCCACCCCGCCGCCGAGGAAGAAGCGCTCGCTCTCGCTGATCGGCCCGCGGTCGCCAGGAGGCGCGTCGTCCGGCGCCGCCGCGAGGCTCGCCGCCGGGGCCGCGCCGGCCGGCGCGGCGTCCGGCAGCGGCGGGGGGGCCACGATCGGGCGCGCCTCCCCGGCCTTCGCTTCGACGGGCTGCGGCGCCTGCGCACGCTCCGGCGCGCGCGGGACGGCGACAGGCGGCGGCGCGTCGCTCGGCGGGCGGGGGCGCAGCGTGGGGCTCGTCGACGCCGCCGGGGTGCGCTCCTCTCCGGCGGGCAGCGCGACGCCCGCTGCCGCCGCAAGCGCAGGCGGCGCTGCCGCAGGCGCGGGTGGCGCCGCGGGCTCGGGAGGCGCCGCTGCGGGCGCCTCGGGGGGCGTGGAGCGAACGCGCTGCTCGGCGGGACCGGCCGCGGCCACGGGCCTGTCGCTCTTCGTGGAGCGCTGCTTCTGCGCGAAGCTGCGCGGCGTCACGAGCGGTCGCGTGAGCGGGGCCTCATCGCTGCTCGCGAGCGTGGTGTCCTTGTCGAGATCGACCTCGGCGCGCGGCCGCGTGACCCGGGCGGCCTCGGCAGGCGATGCGGCGTTCCTCGGCGGCTCCGACGGCGCGCGGCCACCCGCCGCGACAGGGCGCGTCACGGCGTTCCTCGGCGGCTCCGACGGCGCGCGGCCACCCGCCGCGACAGGGCGCGCCACGGCGTTCCTCGGCGGCTCCGACGGCGCGCGGCCCGCTGTCGCCCCGGCGCGCGCCGGCGCGGCCGACACGGTGCTCCGCGGCGGCTCCGACGGCGCGCGGCCACCCGCCGCGCCGGAGCGCGCCGTCGCGGCCGACACGGCGCTCCGCGGCGGCTCCGACGGCGCGCGCGCCCCCTCCGGCGCGGATCGCGCCACGGCGGCGCTCGCGCTGGCCGCTCGGCCGACCGCCCCTGGCCCGTGCACCGCGCTGCGGGTCGTCACGGGGCGCCCGGGGGACTCCGCGTCGGGGTCCCCCGCCGGCGCGTGCAGCTCGTGACCGGGCCGGGAGCGCGGGAGCACCGCCGGAGAGACCCGGTTCGAGAGCGGCGCCGGGACCACGGCGGCGTCCTCGAGGTCGTCGGGGCCGGCGTTCCCCGGGCTCCCCTCGGGGTAGTTGGAGTTGGAGCGCCGCGCGCTCGACGGCGACGAGAGCGGCGAGAACTCGTCGTGGAACGCCGCCTCCGGCTCGCTCGGCACCACGTCGTCGGGCGGGAGCGCGGCGGCGGGCACGAGCAGCCCCTCGAAGTAGAGCTTCGAGATGGTCGAGAGCGTCGAGAGATCCTCGAACGGGGACGCGTCGACCACCTGCATCAGCGTGCGCTTGCCGTCGAACAGGCGCAGGATCCCGTTCAGCTCGTCGGGGATCTCGTTCAGCCGCTCCAGCAGCTCTTCGCTGTCGACCTCGAACACGGTCGCGAGCGACGGCAGCGCCTCGAGGAGCCGGCCCCACTCGTCGACGCGGCGCATGCCCTCCATGAGGAGGCCCTGCGTCGACGTCTCGATCCCGTCGGGGTTGTCGACCTTGCAGAACTCGACCTCGAACGTCCCCTCGTTCCACAGCAGCGCGCGGTAGACGGCCTCCTCGCCGCAGAGCCGGCCGAGCGTCGCGTCGACGACCTTGCCCTCGCGGAAGTAGACCTGGGCCTCGTTGTCCGCGTGCGACAGGTGGACGATCCCGCTCTTCCGGCTCACCTCGAACGTCTGCAGCAGATCCACGACGTTCATGTCGAGGATCGACCCGGAGAACCTGGTCCGCCCCGTCGTCGAGAAGTGGCGCGTCGTGATCCCCTCGCGCGTCCGCCGCGCGAGGAGCAGCGTCACGCGCGCGATGAGCTCACGCACGAAGATCGGCTTGGTGAGGTAGTCCTCGACGCCGAGCTCCAGCCCGCGGATCTTGTCCTCGATGGACCGCTGGCTCGTCAGGAAGACGACCGGGATCGAGGCCCAGTCGGCGCGCTCCTTCATCTTGCGGACGAGGGCATATCCGTCCACGTTGGGGAGGCGCGTGTCGCTGAGGACGAGGTCCGGCGTGGAGACCTCGAGCTTCGCGAGAGCGTCCGCTCCGTCCTTCGCGGTGGTCACGCTGTAACCGGCCTTTTTCAGGCTGACCTCGAGGACCCGAACGCTGCGCGGATCCGCGTCGACCAGGAGGAGCTGTTGCTTGGCCACTAGAGGTTTCCGCCTCGCGAAGGATGGCGAGCCCGAACGGACGCTGTCAAGCGCTCCGCCCTGAGCGTCGCCGCTGCCGTCGATCGCTTGTCCCGCGGCCGCGGGCCCGGTGATCGACGTCGTCCATCGTGCACACAGGACGGCTGGGAAGGCCAGGTTTCGTCGCGCGCCGATCGGGCGATCAGCGCTTCCAGGGATCGACGATATCGCCGGTTGCTTGCGGCCTTACCATGGAGGCCGTGGGCGCCGCGGTCGCCGACGGACGGGCCGTCGCCGCGGTCGGCTTCGCCGGGATCGGGGCGGCTGTGCCCTGGGTGCGGGGCGGCTCCTGCGCGGTCGGCGCGGGCGCCGCCGTCGCGGCCGCGGGCGCGGCGGGCGGCTCGTCGATCGCCCTGGCGGGCGCCGTCTCCGCCGGGAGGGCGCCGCCGGGAGCCTCGGCGGCGGCGACCTCGGGCAGCTCCTCGGGCGTCGAGGCGCGCAAGGCGCGGACGCCGAGGGCGATGACGATGGGCACGAGGACCGCCGCGAGCGCGATCGCCACGCGCGCGGCCATCGAGAGCGGCTCGGACGGCTCCGCGGGCGCCTGGACCGGGGCGAGCATCTCCTCGGTCGCGCGCGGCCGCATCGACTCGGTCGCGCGCGGCCGCATCGACTCGTACGCGCGCGGCCGTACCGACTCGTGGCGAGGCAGCTCGCCCGGGGGCGCGACGGAGGTCACGCGGCCCGGCGGATCGAGGGCGAGCTCGATGGCCTCGACGAGGTCGGCCATCGAGGAGAAGCGCTCCTCGGGGTTCTTCGCGAGGCAGCGCATGACGATCGGGCCGAACGCGCCGAGCGCGGTGGCGTCGGGCATCACCTGCTCGAGCGGCTCGGGCGACATGTACATGTGCTTGGTCAGCACGCCCATGTACGTGTCCGCCTCGAAGGGGACGCGCCCCGCGAAGCACTCGTACATGAGGACGCCGAGCGCATAGATGTCGGCGCGGGCGTCGATGCGCTTCCCCTCCGCCTGCTCCGGGCTCATGTAGTGCGGCGTCCCGAACACCATGCCGATGCGCGTGAGCCGCTTGCCGCCGGTCACCTTCGCCACGCCGAAATCGAGCAGCTTGACGAACTCCTGATCGCCGTTGCGGACGAGGTACACGTTGTCGGGCTTCAGGTCGCGGTGGATGACGCCCGCCGAGTGCGCGGCCCCGAGCGCGGCGGCGCACTGGAGCATGATCTGCCCGACCCTGTCGGCCGGCAGCGTCCTCTCGGTGCGCAGCAGCGACGCGAGGGAGGTCCCGGAGAGGAACTCCATGACGAAGAACGGCAGCTCTGCCTGCCCCGTCTCGACCTCGATCGCGCCGAAGTCGCTCACCGCGACGATGTTGGGGTGGCCGATCGCCGCGGCCGCCTTGGCCTCCTGGATGAAGCGGGCGACGAGCTCGGCGTCCTGCGCGATGTCGTGCCGGAGCACCTTCAGGGCGAAGAGGCGGCCGAGCGACTTGTGGCGCACCTCGTACACCGTCCCCATCCCCCCTTCCCCCACCACCGCCTGCACCTCGTAGCGGCCGTCGATGGTGCGCCCGAGCATCGGATCGGCCGATGGATTCCAGTCGGGCGCGTCGGCGAGCGGATCGCCGTCGAACGGGCAGAAGCGGGAGTCGCCGGAGAAGGTCTGCTTGCAGGTCGGGCAGCGCCGCGCGCGGGGGGTCTGCTTCACCTTCCCCCGGCGGGCCGGTCCGTCGAAGCGCGCCGGCAGCGGCGGGAGCGCCGGCAGCGGCGGGAGCGCCGGGCGCGCGTCGACGTGCGCTGGCAGTGGTTCCCCGCGCGGCGGCACATCGCTGCGGAGCGGCAACTCGCTGCGCGGCGGCGCATCGCTGCGCAGCGGCGCGTCGCTGCGCAGCGGCGCGTCGCTGCGCGCTGGTGGCACATCGCTGCGCGCCGGAGGCTGGGCAAATGAGTCGTCTCCGTGCAGCCGCGGGATGTCTTCCCGATGGAACAGCTCGGCAGCCTCGGACTCGCCGGCGGTCATCTCGGGCTGAGCATCCCCGGCCATGCGGAGCGTCACTGGCACCCCATCGAGTCTAGCCGAAAGCGCGCTCAGTGGTTCGGATCAGATGGCGCCAGTTTGGCGACCGCCGTGGAGCGCCCCCCCCGCGGGTCGCCGCGCGCGGCGGCCGGCGCCGCCTGGTAAGGACTCAGATCTCTTCGAGAATCTTCGCCTTGCGGGCCTGGAACTCCTCGTCGGTGATGAGGCCCTTGCTCTTGAGCTCCCCGAGGCGCTCCAGGCGCTGCTCGATCGACGGGGCTGCGGCGGGGGCAGCCTGCGGCGCGCCCGGGTAGCCCTGCGGCGCCCCCGGGTAGCCCTGCGGCGCCCCCGGCTGCTGCATGTGGGGCGGCACGAACTGGGGCTGGCCCTGCGCGGCGAGCGCGGGGTTCATCGCCTGCGCCAGGCCGGCGCCGATCGCCACCTGGGCGCCCAGCCCCGCGACGCCGCTGCCGTCGCCGCCCTGCGCCATGCCCTGGCCGGCGCCCATCATCGCCTGGCCGGCGGCGTAGTTCTGCCAGTTGCCCGCCAGCTGCTGCACGTACCGCGCGTCCTGCTGGAACCGCTGATCGAGCTCGAACTGCTTCGCGCGGGCGGTGTCCTGCGCGACCCCGATGCCGCGGCGCGCCTCGCCGCGCGCCTTGTTCGCCTCGCGGAGGAGCTTCTGGTCCTCGGCCGAGAAGTTGATGTTGAAGTTGCCGATCTCGAGGATCTTGCAGCCGATCTCCTCGAGGTTCGGCGCGGATTGCACGATGCGGGCGCCGAGCTCCATGCTCATGCCGCCGAGGTTGAGCAGGCTCTTCTGCTGCTGCGCGCAGACCTGACCGATCACGGTCTTCACGCTCATGAAGAACTTGCCCTTGATCCAGCTCAGGACGACGTCGTTGTCCCCGCTGCCGCCGCACTGCCCGTGGTACCCGACGACGAACCGCACCGGATCGACCACGACCAGCGAGAACTCACCGAAGATGCGCGGCGTCACGAACTCGTAAAGGGTAGGGTCCTCCATCGACTCCAGCGGCCCGCCGAACGGCACGCCGCGGACCGGCTGCGTCTTGACGAAGAAGATCTCGGCGATGAAGACGTCCCCGCCCGTGAACTTGTTGACCAGGTTGTTCAGGAACGGGATGTTCTGGGTCTGGAGCGTGTGGCGCCCTGTGGGCAGGTAACCCATGTACCTGCCGTCCTTGAAGAAGAGGGCACACTCATCGCTGTCGACCGTCAGCTGCGACCAGAAGGGGATGTTCTGGTCCGGATGTTTGTAGACGATGAGATGCTTCGCCGCGTCCGGGCGCGCGATCATCATCTCGCGGACGCCGCTCTTCACGAAATCGAAAATCCCCATGTCGCGCTCCTCTTCGGTGTGCTGGGTGTGACGGACCTGCCGGTCCCCTGCCCCCCGGGCTCGGGCTTCATTCCGGCAGACGGCGCGCAGGGCCCGCGCCGTTCGTTCTCCGTTGACGATCGCCGCGCCTTTCAGGCACACAGCGGCCTCAGGATAATCCGCAGATCGCAGGGCAGCAATGCCCGCCGGGAGGACCGTATGCCCGTTGCTCCGCTTGCTCTGCTAGCTCTGGTCGAGCCGCTGGCGTCACCCGAGTCATCCGAGTCACCCGAGTCCCCTGCGTCGCCCGCGTCCTCCGGGATCCCGAGCTCCGCCGTTCGGCAGCCGAAGCGCTCGTCCTCCTGGCACGGGGCCGCGCTGGCGAGGGCGCCTCGATGACCGCGCCGATCGACGTCAGCGCCCTCTCGGCGCCCGCGCAGAAGCTGGCGCAGCCGGGCGCGCCGCAGAAGCTCAGGGAGATGGCGGCGCGCGGCATCGCCCCCGGGCTCAAGCCGGGCGACGTCGTGACGGTGCTCGTGCTGCTCGCGTCGCGCGAGGAGGAGCCGGCCCGCGAGGCCGCGGAGAAGACGCTGGCGGCGCTCCCCGAGCCGCTGCTCCAGGGGGCGCTCGGCGCGGATCTGCAGCCGCCGGTCATCGACCGGCTGGCCCGCGTGTACGCGGACCGCCTCCCGGTCGTCGAGAGGCTCCTCGCGATGCCGGGCGTCGCCGCGGAGACGCTCGAGGAGCTCGCGCGGACCGGGGACGAGGCGGTGACGGAGCTCATCGCCGTCAACGAGGAGCGGCTGCTCAAGAACCCGCGCGTCATCGAGAAGCTCTACCTCAACAAGAACACGCGGATGTCGACCGCCGACCGCCTCGTCGATCTCGCGTCCCGCAACGGGGTCGAGCTCACGGGCATCCCGGCGTGGCGCGAGGTCAGCGTCGCGATCAAGGACGAGCTCATCGCGGAGCCGTCGCCCGAGCCCACGCCGGACGACGTGCTGTTCAGCGAGACGCAGGCGCTCGCGGAGGCGCTCGCCGCGGACGAGCCGGTCGACACCCACGTCGAGGACGAGGAGGGCAAGGAGGCGATCAAGGAGCAGTACGTCCCGCTCTACAAGCGGCTCGCCGACATGACCATGTCGCAGCGGATCCGGCGGGCGATGCTCGGCTCGCGCGAGGAGCGCATGCTGCTCGTGCGCGACTCGAACCGCCTCGTGGCCAGCGCCGCCGTGCGCAGCCCGCAGATGCAGGAGGAGGAGGTCGTCCTCATCAGCCGCAACCGGAACATCTCGGACGAGGTGCTGCGGATCATCTCGACGACGCCCGAGTGGCTGAAGAGCTACACGGTGAAGCGGAACCTCGTCGAGAACCCGAGGACGCCGGTGCTCGTCGCGACGCGGCTGGTCCAGCACCTGCGCGAGTCCGATCTCCGGGGCATCGCGAAGAGCAAGAACGTGACGTCGCCGGTGAAGGACGCCGCGCGGCGGCACCTCGAGCGGCGCAAGAGCTGAACGGGGGACGAGCGATGAGCGACCTGGTCCGCTTCGGCGTGGCGATGGATCGCGCGCTGCTGGCCGAGTTCGATCGGCGCATCACCGCGCAGGGCTACGAGAACCGCTCGGAGGCGCTGCGGGATCTGGTCCGCGCGGACCTGACGCGCGCCGCGCTGGACGAGGGGGCCGAGGTGGCGGCCACGCTGACGCTCGTCTACGAGCCCGAGGTGCGGGAGCTCGTGCTGCGGATCTCCGAGCTGGAGGAGCGGCGCGCCGGGTCTCTGGTCTCCAGCCTGCTGGTCCGCCTCGACGCGGCCCGGCTGCTCCAGGTGATGGTGCTGAAGGGCCGCGGGCAGGAGCTGTCCGAGCTCGCCGGGCAGCTCGCCGGGGCCAAGGGGGTCCTGTCCTGCGCGCTCACGCCGGCCGCGGCGCTCCCGGGGGCGGCGCGCCGGTAGCGAGGGGCGGCGCGCCGATGGAGGAGGGCTCTCCAGAGCGCCCGATCTACGCGTCGTCGCCGGAGCTGTCAGCCACCTTGACCGTGGTCTTGGGCGGGTCGACGATGAACGTCACGAGGCGCTCCTTGGCCTCGAACTCCTGCCGGTAGATCACGGCCGAGCGCTTGTACTTGAAGGGGCCCACGCGCACCCGGTGCCAGAGGCCGCGGCCCTTGACGTACGCCGGCTCGACGTACGCCTTGTGCCCGCGCCGGCGCAGGGCCGCCGCGAAATTCTCGGCGTCGGTGGGGTCCTTGAACGAGCTCACCTGGAGCTGGTAGCTGCCAGGCCCTCCCCGCTCGGTCTCCGGCCCCTCCTCGCGCGACACGTGGCGAGCCATCGCCGTGAGCGTGTCGTTCGGTGCGGCCTCGCCGCCGGAGGGCCCGAGCACGTGCTGCGCCGGCAGCGGGACCACGGGCAGCCGGTCCGCGGCAGGCGGCGGGAGGGGCTCCGCGGCCGGCGCCTCGGCGGAGGTGGCCGCCTTGGCCGCCCGCGGATCGCGCACGGCCTCGAGCGCGGTCGTCGGGTGCTCCGCGTCCGAGAGGACCGCGGGGAAGGTCACGTCCTCCCCGATCGTGGCAGGGCGCGGGGCCGGCTTCACGCCGGCCGGGTGGGTGCGCGCGACCAGATCGCCGAGCGGATCGGCGGTGACCGGCCGCTCGCGCTGCGGGGCGCGCAGGAGCGCCACCGCGGCGAAGACGATGCACGCCCCGCCGAGCGAGGCCAGCACCAGCGCGCCCGCGCGCGACGGGCGAGCCCCGGGATCCTCTTCCTGGATCTCCTCGAGGTTCCGCACCGCCCCGGTGTCCATGCTCTCGCCCTTGCTGCGCCTCATGCGTCCTCCTCGCCCCGTCTACCCTGCCCGGCCGGCGACCCACAACTTTCGTGTGCTACTTTATCCCACATCTCCCGGATGGGTCCGGTCTCTGGACGAGCGCTCTCGGGTGAGCGCGCGCTTCGGCGGGGCCGGGCAGCCTCGCATGCGCGGCGCGCGCGGAGAAAGTTCTCGGCTGGCGCCGGGCGGGCGCTGGCCGGCCGATCCCCGTGAGATTCGTCCGCTGTGAGCCGTCTCGCGGCGCTGCCGTGACTCAAGGGGGCCGATCGGATCACGAGGCGGCAGGAGGCGTTCGGTCATTCCCAGCGGAGCCCCACGATCATGGTGATGCGCGCCAGCGCGCTCGCGCCCCCGCGAAGGCTCGGCGTGGTCGCCTATGCGAGCGACGAGGCGCTCGTGGAGGGCCTCCGCGCGAGGCATCCTGCCGCGCTCTCCGCCTTCCACGAGCGCTTCTCCGGGCACGTGCTCCGCGTCCTCGGCCGGGTGCTCGGCGGCAGCCGCGACCTCTCCGACGCGCATCACGACGCCTTCGTCCGCGCGCTGTCCTCGCTCGACACCCTGCGCGATCCGGCGGCGCTGAAGGCGTGGATCACCTCGGTCGCCGTGTTCACGGCGCGGACCTGCATCCAGCGACGCGCGCGCCGGAAATGGCTCCTCTTCTTCGCCCCCGACGAGCTCCCACCCCTCGTGGAGCCCCCGTACGAAGGTGAGGCCCACGAGGCGCTGCGCGCGACCTATCGAGCCCTGGAGCGGCTCCCGGCCGACGAGCGCATCGCGTTCGCGCTGCGGCGCATCGAGGGCATGGATCTCCAGGAGGTCGCCGACGCGTGCGGCGTCTCGCTCGCGACCATCAAGCGAAGGCTGGCCCGCGCGGAGGTCCACTTCCTCGAGGCGGCGCGGGAGCAGCCCGCCCTCGAGGGGTGGCTGAAGGGAGGCGCGTCATGAGCGATCGTCCCCCGTTCGATCGTCTTCATGAGCTCCGCCGGGCCCAGGATGAGGAGCTCGCGGCGCAGGATCTCGACGGCGCGCGCCGACGGTTCCTGGAGATCGCGGCCGGCGGATCCTCCCGTCCCAGGGCCGCGCGCATCGGCCCCAAGCGTCCCCGGTGGATCGCGCCCGCGGCCCTCGTGGCGCTGGCGGGGGTCTGTGCGGCGCTGCTCCTCGTGCTGCTCCCCTCGTCGCGGTCGCTCTCGTTCGCGGTGGGCTCGGCGCGAGGTCGGGTCGGGGCGTGGATCGCCGCCAGCGCGGATGCTCCTCTGGCGGTCGCCTTCTCGGACGGCACCTCCCTGGCGCTGGACGCGAACGCCCGGGCGCGCGTGGTGGCCGCCGACGCACATGGCGCGCGCGTGCTGCTGGAAGGCGGCCGGCTGACCGCGACGGTGACGCACACCGCGACGAGCGCCTGGAGCTTCGACGTCGGCCCGTTCGACGTGCTGGTCACAGGCACGCGCTTCGAGCTGAGCTGGTCCCCGGCGAGCGAGCAGCTCAAGCTGGTGCTGCGGGAAGGATCGGTCGCCGTGTCGGGGCCGCTCGTGGGGGGGCGGCGCACCGTCGCCGCGGGAGAGACGCTCGAGGTCTTCTGCAAGGAGCAGCGCTTCGAGCTCACGCGCGGGGAGCTGCGCGCCGCCGCGCCGCCTGCGCCGTCCGCCACGCGCATCGATCAGGCGGCCTCCGAGCCGGCCCCCGCGGCGACCGGCGCCAGCGAGCGAGCGATCGTGGCGAAGGCCGCGGACGCCGCCCCTCGCCGGCCGAGCTGGCGCGATCTCGTGGCCAGCGACAGGTACCATGAGGCCATGACGGCGGCCGAGGCCGAGGGCTTCGACGGGCTCGTCGCCCGCGCGAGCGCGGCGGATCTGCTGACGCTCGCGGACGTCGCGCGCTTCTCCGGGAAGCCGGATCGCGCCGCGGCGGCGCTCACCTCGGCGCGGAGCCGGTTCGCGGGCTCGGGCGAGGCGGCGAAGGCCGCCTTCCACCTCGGCCGGATGGCGTTCGACCAGCGGCGATCGTACGCCGAGGCCGAGCGCTGGTTCCTCGTGTACCTCGAAGAGCAACCGGGCGGCTCCTTTGCGCAGGAAGCGCTCGGGAGGGTCATCGAGTGCCGGGAGTCGATGGGGTCGGCCAGCGAGGCCCGCGACGCCGCGCGCCGCTACCTGGCGCGGTATCCGGCGGGTCCCCACGCCGCACACGCCAGGGATCTCCTCGAGGGGGAGTGAATGCCGCCTCGAAGGCCGGATCGCGCGGCGCACGGCGGAGGCTGGGCGCTCGGGCTCTGCCTCCTCGTCGCACCCGAAGCGCGCGCGGCGCCGCCGGATCCACCGCCGGAGCCTCCACGCACGAAGGTCGTCCTGATCGCCGATCGCCGGTCGGATTCCATCATGGCCCGCGTGTATGCCGAGCTCGCCACGCTCGGATTCACCGTGGTGGTCGTGAGGGGCGGCGCCGAGCCGCCCTCCCAGGGGCCGATCGAGACGAGCGCGCGCGAGGCCGGAGCGGCGGCGGAGATCCGGGTGACGGAGGTGCCGGGTGGCGTCGAGATCTCGATCGCCCGTGGCGCGACCGGTCGATCGGTCCAGAGCGCCGTGATGGCCGACGATCCAGCCACGGTCGCGGTTCGCGCGGTGGAGCTCCTGCGCGCGAGCCTCCTGGATGCGCGCTCGCCCCGTCCGTCGCAGGGCGAGGTCGAAGCCGATCCCGAGGCTCGCGCCGTCGTCGACATGCAAGAGCCACCGCCCGCCAGGCCCGCGCCCGTCGCCGCCGCGCGCCCGCGAGCCGACGGCACCTCCCGCCCGCCCCCTCCCCCGGCCCCCGGGCCAGGCGCAATCCGAAGCACACCGATGACGTTCGGCGTCGGGGCGGCGCCGGCGATCCTGTGGAGCGCAGGCGGCGTGCCCGCCACCCCGATGCTGGACGTGTCGGGGTACGCGATGATCCGGTCTCGTCTGGGGCTCTCCACCTTCGTCCAGATCCCGCTCGCCAGCGCGAGCCGTGAGGGCAAAGAGGGCACGCGGCACACGCGAATAGCGCTCGCCGCCCTGGGGGTGCGCGTCCCGCTCGGCCCCACCGACGCCGCGTGGCTGCCATCGGCCGGCGCAGGGCTCGCCGCCGCCTGGCTGCATGTCGAGGGCGAAGGCCGCTCGCCCCGGTACGCCAGCAGGTCGGAGGACGCGTACGCGGTCGCGACGTACCTGCGCGCAGGGCTCTCGTTCGCGCCGACTCCACACCTGCGGATCAGCGAGCACCTGCTCGCCGGGATCGCGGTGCCGCGCCTCGTGATCGACGCCGCAGGTCGCGCGACCGACACGTGGGGTCGCCCGTTCCTTGGCGCGTCTCTCGGCGTGGAGGTCGTGTTGCCGTGAGCCGAAATGGGCAGCTTCCGTGACCTCAGCGCAGACCATCTTGACGCCGGGCGCGTCGGCGCGCGGCGTGGAGGACCCAATGAAGATCACGGCTACGAAGCTCTGGGCTCTTGGCTTGTCGGCGGCCTTCGCGCCCGCACAGGCGGCGTGCGGCGACCGCCATGTCGATCCGATCGTGGAAGTCCACCTGGCGACCACCGTCGAGGTGCCCACCGAAGGGCCGTGGGCTCCCTGCATCCCCCCCGAGGACGGGAACTTCGGCCGTATGCAATGCCCGGATCGTGAACCGGACGGCGCAGAGCGCACATGCAGGGCCGCGTACGTGGCCGAGAAACAAGACGATGGATCGAACTGGTGTGATCTGGCGGCGCAATGCAACTACGAGTGCGAAACGGCGGAGGACTGCCCGCGGCCGCCGAGCGGAACCGCCACGCCGGTGTGCAACTCGGTCTGCGAGTTGCCCTGCGACGCGAACACCACGTGCCCGAGCGGCATGGAGTGCTGGCACATGTTCCACGGGCCTGGCCTCCGGGACGAACAGGGCTTCTGCATGTGGAAGTACCAATGTGACTGAAGGCGGAGGTCGGCGAGCCTGGCCCCGCTGGGGAGAGCCCGCTCGTTTCTTCCGGGCGTCGCCTCCATGGCGCATTGGATGCGCTGGCCGAGTGGCGTAAATTTTCTCACAAACCAGCCTCCAACGATCCCCGAGTGAAGAGCACGCTCGAGGCGACCCAACGCCAGACGCGGCGACTTTCTCCGGGGTGGTCGGCGGCTTTCCATGGGCGAGCGAGCTCGAGCGTGAGAAATTGCGGGCACATGCCTTCTTGCGCTCGCACCTCGCACCCTACGACAAGGCCTTCGCACCCCGGGCTAGGCGCGAGCCGCTGGGTGACCAGCGCGCTGCTGCTGACGACCTTGGCGGCGCTCGGCGGGGCGGCCTGCTCCGATTCTTCCGCGCCGGAGCCGGGAGCCGAGGCGAAGGCCTCGAAGGCTGCCCAGAGCGGCGCCAGGTCGCCTCATGCCGTGCCCTTCGACCTCGAGAAGACGATGCGTCGAGCGCGCCTCGCCTTTCGCCGGACGCCCGGAAGCACCTTCAGCGGCGGCTCTGGCGCCTACCGGGCGCGTGTCTCCGAGGAGCGCGTGGAGCTGGGCCTTGCCGGCAAAGCCGCTCGAGGCGCGGCCCCGTCGGTCCAGGTCGCGTTCGAGACGTCTGGCTTCCCGTGCGGCGGAGGCGAGCTCGCGTCGCCCGAGCGGTGAGCCAGAAGCTCTCTGCTGAGCCCGGCACGCACGTCGCCCCCTCGGCGGCGTTCGACGGGACGAGCTTCGTCGTCGTCTGGAGCTCCGGCAGCGCTCAGGACGTGTTCGTGAACCGGGTGAGCCCCGACGGCGCGGTCCTGGGCGGCGCCGGGAGCGCGCTCGTCACGGCCAGCGGGAGAAAGGCGCTACCCACCGTGTTCTGCGGCGCGGCCGGGTGTCTCGCCGCGTGGGAGGATGGGCGGTTCGGCAATGGAAGCTTTGCTGGCGACGACGACGGGGAGGTCTTTGGCACCCGCATCGCGGACGGCGCCGCCCTCGACGCCGGAGGCCTGCACCTGAGCCGGGCAGCGAGCGAACAGTCGATGCCCGCCATCGCCTACAGGGATGGACACTATTTCGTGGTCTGGCAGGACTACCGCGAGGGGACGCGCACCGACCTCTATGGCGCGCGGGTCAGCGAGGCGGGCACCGTCCTTGATCCAGCCGGAATCCTGATCAACAGTGCGCCGTACGATCAGCGCGAGCCTCGCCTCGCGGCGAGCGAGAGCGGCTATTTCGTGGTGTGGCTCGACGGACGCAGGAGCGGCAGCAACTACACCCGCCGCGACGTGGTTGGAGCGCGCGTGACGCCGGACGGACAGGTGCTCGATCCGGACGGCATCGCGATCTCGGTGGGAGGCTCCGATAAGACTCCGGCGGTCTCCTCGGATGGCTCTGGGTACCTCGTCGCCTGGCAGGATACGGCTGGCGGTGACAACGACAAGCTCGAAGCGTCGCGTATCGGCGCGGACGGCGCGGTGCTCGACGACCCGCCGCTGCTCGTGGCGCAGCGGACGGGCGCGAGCCACGTCACGATGGCCTATGGGGCAGGTCAATATTTCATCGTCTGGCACACGCCTGGAACGAGCCTCCTGCCGAGCGGGACGCGAGGCGCGCGCGTCCTGTCCGACGGCGCGCGCCTCGATCCGAGCCCAGGTCTCAGCCTGGGTACGGGCATGTTCCCCGCGGTCGCCTACGACGGCACGTCCTTCGTGGTCGCGGCGCGACGGGTCGCCAGCAGCAGCGTCAGCTCGACGACCTACCGGATGTGGGCGACCCGCGTGTCGCCGAGCACGGGCAACGTCCTGGATCCGAGCTGGATCCAGCTCTCCGCGACGAGCATCGCAGGGTACTCCGGCGCGTGGTATCGGCAGGGACCGGAGCTCGCCTTCGACGGCGTCGACACGCTCATCGTGTGGCCCGGAGGCATCACAGAGAAGAAGATCCACGGGGCGTGGCTCTCACCGGCGGGCGATGTGGTCCTCGGCACGACGCTCCTGTCGTCGTCGACCGGGGCGTACCACTCGCCGACCGTGGCAGCGGTCGGGGACGGACGCAGCTCGCTCGTCACGTACGTCTTCGGTGACCAGACGACTGGCGTTCAGAACTATCGCGTCAATGCCAATCAAATGGACGCCGCGTCGCAAGGACAGGAGTGCGAGCTGGACATCCAGTGCAAGAGCGGGCACTGCGTCGATGGTGTCTGTTGCCGAACGACTTGCAGCGCGGCGACGGATGACTGCTTTGCGTGCAGCGTGGCGGCGGGCGCTGCCGTCGACGGGATCTGTGGTCCCACGAACGGCAACAGCTGCGGCGCAAGCGGTATCTGCATCGAGGGCTCGTGTGACGTCGCAGGGACGGGCGTCACGAGCACCGGCGGTGCAGCCGGCAGCGGCGGCACGAGCGTCACGGCAGGCGCCGCGAGCAGCGGCGGCAGCGGCGGCGAGAGCGGTGCGGGCGCCGCCGGCACCGGAGGTGCGAACACCGGCGGCGCCGGCGGAGAGAACGGCGCTGGGGGCGCCAGCAGCGCCAGCACAAGCGCCACGGCAGGCGCGGTGACCAGCGCAGGCGCAGGCGGAGAGAGCGGCGCTGGGGGCGCCAAAACAAAGGCCACGGCAGGCGCGGTGACCAGCGGCGGCGCCGGTGGCGCGAGCGGCGGCGGCGGAAGCGCGGGCAGCGGCGCTGCGAGCACAGGTGGCGCTGGAACGTCTGCGGAAGGCGCGTCGACGAGCGGCAGCGCCACAACGGATGGGTCGAACAGCTCGGCTGGTGGTGGCGGAGCTTCTACAGGCGGCGCGCCCCCCGATTCGAGCGGCTCTGGCTCAGCCGACGCGGACCCGTCGGACGATGGAGGATGCTCGTGCGCCTACATCGGAACGACGAGGTCGAGCGCATCGACCTCCCTCTGGCTGCTCGCACCGCTGGCCCTCGGCGTGCTCCGAAAGCGGCGCGCTCTACGCGCCGGCCATCGCCTGCCCTCTGGCTGAGCCCACCGCCTGACCCGCGCGGAGCGCGACCGTCCTGGCGGGGGCCTCTCCCGGTCCGGCGCCGGTCGATTCAATAGTTCCTGGTCTTCGTGCGCCGCGCGATGTCACCGCGCCCGGACGAAGAACGTCGAGCGCGGTGGCAGCTTCAACCACGAGCGCAGCTTGAGCCAAGATGACCAGCTCCGTCTCGCGACGAGCGCTTCACCTCCTCAATGCATCATGCGCCAGCCTCCGCGAGCCGCTGTGGAGGAGACTTACACCTCCGCGGGCTCCGCCCTTTCTGCTTGTTCGCGTCGGCGCGGTTGACGAGCGCATCCATGGCCTCCAGGATCCGGGCCTGATTCGGCTCCATTTGCGCGGCGGTGGGCTTTCACGACGGCGAGCGCTATGACTCCGCCCCATGAACGACCCGGCCTCTGCCGAGCCTCCCCCCGGCGCTCTGCCGGTCCCTCCTGGAGCGACGCAGCGGGCGGTGACCCGCGCGGACGATGGTCCCACGCAGCACGGCGCTGCTCGCCGTGGCGCCGACGCTGCCGCGGCGCACGGCCACCACGGCGGCAAGGCAGCGCTCGCCCTGGCCGCGCTCGGGGTCGTCTTCGGCGATATCGGCACGAGCCCGCTCTACGCGCTCAAGGAGTGCGTGAGCGCGACGCACGGCGTCCCGCCGACGCCCGACAACGTCCTCGGGCTGCTCTCGCTCCTCTTCTGGTCGCTGATGATGGTGGTCACGGTCAAGTACGTCACCTTCATCACGCGGGCCGACAACGACGGTGAGGGCGGCATCCTCGCCTTGCTCGCGCTGGTGCCGGAGCGGCTGCGCGCCAGCGGGACGCAGGGCGTCGGGTGGCTCGCCGGGCTCGTGGTGCTCGGCGCCGCGCTCCTCTACGGCGACGGGGTCATCACGCCCGCCATCTCGGTGCTGAGCGCCATGGAGGGGCTCGAGGTGGCGACGAGCGGGCTCAAGCCGTTCGTCGTGCCGCTCACCTGCGCGATCCTCGTCGGGCTCTTCAGCGTGCAGCGCTGGGGGACGGCGCGCGTCGGCAAGGTCTTCGGCCCCATCATGGTCCTCTGGTTCACCGCGCTCGCCGCGCTCGGGCTCGTGTTCATCGCCAGGAACCCGGCGGTGCTCGCCGCGCTGAACCCCGTGTACGCGGCGCGCTTCTTCGCCGCCCACGGCTTCCACGGGTTCGCGATCCTGGGGTCGGTCGTCCTCGTCATCACGGGGGGCGAGGCGCTCTACGCGGACATGGGGCACTTCGGGCGCGGCCCGATCCGGCTCGCCTGGTACGCGGCCGCGCTCCCGGCGCTCGTGCTCAACTACTTCGGCCAGGGGGCGCTCCTGCTGCAGGAGCCCGAGGCCGCCGCGAACCCGTTCTTCGCGATGGTGCCGAAGGGTCCCCTCACCTACGCGCTGGTCGCGCTCGCCGCCATGGCCACCGTGATCGCGTCGCAGGCGCTCATCTCGGGCGCCTACTCGCTCACGCACCAGGCGATCCAGCTCGGGTACCTGCCGCGGACCCAGGTGCGCCACACGTCGAGCGAGGCCGCGGGGCAGATCTACATCCCCCTGACGAACTGGGCCCTCGCGGCCGGGTGCCTCGCGCTCGTGCTGATCTTCCAGCAGTCGAGCCGGCTGGCCGCGGCGTACGGCATCGCGGTGACCGGCACGATGGGGATCACGTCGATCGTCTTCTTCGTCGTGATGCGGCACACGTGGCGCGCCCCGCTCGCGAAGGCGCTGCCGCTGCTGATCCTGTTCCTCTCGTTCGATCTGCCGTTCTTCGGGGCCAACCTGATCAAGTTCCTCGACGGCGGGTACGTGCCGGCGGTCATCGCCGCGGTCCTGTTCACCATGATGGTGATCTGGAAGCGAGGCCGCGCGATCCTCGCCGAGCGCTTCACGCGGGCGGCCCCCTCGATCGACACCTTCGTTCGCGATCTCGACGCGAAGTGCCGCGCGCGGGTCCCGGGCACGGCGGTGTTCCTGAGCTCGCGCGCGGGCAAGACGCCTTATGCGCTGACGCACCACCTCAAGCACAACAAGGTGCTCCACGAGACGGTGGTGATCTTGACCGTGGTGACGGAGCACGTCCCCCGGGTCGCCGACAGGGAGCGCCTCGACGTGACGAGCCTCGACAAGGGGGTTCACCAGGTCGTCATCCGATCCGGCTTCATGCAGTCGACCGACGTGCCGGCCCTCTTGCGGCGGGCCACGGCGGCGCACGCGCTGCCCATCGATTTCGCGGACGTGGCGTATTACCTCGGCCGCGAGACCATCCTCGCCACCGACAGGGGCCGGATGGGCAGGATCACGGAGACGATCTTCGCGGTGATGGCGCGGAACGCCGGCGCCGTGCCCGACTACTTCAGGCTGCCGCCGGAGCGGGTGGTGGAGATCGGCGTGCAGGTCGACCTGTAGCGCTCGGTGGAGATCGGCGCTCGGCGCGATCGGCCCACCTCCGCTGGGCTTTCGCGCGCTCGAGGCGCTATGACTCGGCCCTCATGAAGATCCCGCTCCTGGGCCGTGTCCTTCCCGCGCTCGGCCTGTCGCTCCTCGGCTGCGCGGAAGGGCCGCGGACGCTCACGGTCGAGGTCGTGCCGGGGCACGAGGCGACCGCGTTCCAGGAAGACCCACCCGTCGCCCGGATCGAGGTGACCGCGACGGCGGCCGAGGGAGACGTCACCGTGTCGGCGGCGGCGGCGCCGGGCGGCGAGCTCGATTTCGGCGAGATCCCGGCGGAGCGGGCGTACACGTTCGATGTGCGCGGCCTCGACGCGGGCGGCGCGACCGTGGTGCGGGGGCGCTCCGCGGCGGGCATCTACCTCGCCGCGGTGACGGGCGACGTGCTGCCGCTCTTCGCCCAGCGCGCCGGCCGGTGGGCGCGGCCGCCGGGCGAGCTCGCGGCGTCGCGCGTCGGCGCGCCCGGGGCGGCGCTCGCGGAGCGCTACTTGATCCTCACCGGCGGGGCCGCGGCCGAGGGCGCCGCGGCGGGAGACGTGGACCCGGCGCGGCTCGACGCGTACGACCTCGCGGCGTGGGGCGGGAGCGCCTCCAGCGGCGCGCTGCCGCGGGCGGCGCGGTCGCTCGTGGTCCGGGGAGACCTGCTGCTCACGCTGGACGACGAGGGCGCGAGCTGGACCGACGTCGCGGCGGGGCAGAGCGCCGAGGCGTCGCTCCCCGAGGGGCTCGGCTCGTTCGCGGAGGTGGCGGGCGGCCGGACGGTCGAGGCCTCGGACGGGCGCTCGTTCGTTGTCGGCGCGACGCGCACGGGCGCGGCCGCGGGGGTGGCGGGCGCGCCTTCGGACAAGGTGCTCGTCGTCGGCGCGGACGGGGCGCTCTCGGTGGCGAAGCTCCGCCACGCGCGGGCCGGCGCCGCGGCCGTGTGGGTGGAAGGCCTGGGCCTGGTCGTCGCGGGCGGGAGCGCGGACGGCGAGGGGCTGGAGATGCTCGGCGACGGCGCGACCGAGTTCTCGCCGAGGCCGTTTCCGCCGGACGCCTCCGAGGGTGCGGGCGCCGCGGTGACCGGTCCCGGGGAGATCACGCTCGTCGGCGGGGTCCAGGGCGGCGCCGCGGCGCCGACGCGGCGGCTCGCGCCGGGGTGCGCCGCGAGCGCCGCGACCTGCGCGGCCGTGGAGGTCGAGGGCGCCGCGCTGACCGCGGCCATCGGGGGCGTCGCCGCGTTCGCGCTGCCCGGCGGGCGCATCCTCGCGGTGGGCTCCGAGGCCGGCGAGGACGGGCTGACGCGGAGCTTCCTCGTCGACGTCGCGTCGGCGCAGGTCGAGGAGCTGCCGCTGCGGGAGCCGCGGCGCGGCGCGGCCGTGGTGCCCGCGCCGAACGGGACGCTCGCGCTGCTCGGCGGGGTCCACGCGGACGGGACGCCGGCGCTGACGATCGAGACGTTCTTCCCGGAGTGAGCGGTCCGCCGGAGGGTGCGGCGCTTTCAGGACGATCTCGCGGGCGCTGCGCAGGCCTCGCTCGATCGCTCTGGCGCAGCTCTTCCCGGCGCGGCCCGTCGGCGCGGACAGCAACCGGCGCGAGGGGCCCTCGCGGGCGGCGCCGCCGTCAGCGGGCGGGCTGCCCGGCCGGCGGCTTCGCGCTGTGGGCTTGCATCGAGCCGCGGACGCAGCGGAAGCCGACGTCGGCGTTCTTCGCGCTCGCGAACATGAAGTGGCGCGCCGCGGCCCGCAGCCGGTTCTTCGCGACCACCCGCCACGAACCGCCGCGGAGCACGCGCCCGTAGCCGATGGAAGGCCCGACCGGATTGCTCACCGGCCCCTCGACGGCCTGGTAATCGCCGTACCAGTCCCAGCACCACTCCCAGACGTTGCCCGCCATATCGAGGATCCCGAACGGCGACGCCCCCTTCGGGTAGTACCCCACGGGGCTGGGTCCGGCCCGCATGGCGAGCACCGGGCTCCTGATGCGCGCGTCGCTCCAGGCGAGCTGGTCCGATGGCGGCTCATCACCCCACGGATACATGCGTCCGCGGGTCCCCCGCGCCGCGTACTCCCACTCTGCCTCTGTGGGGAGCCGATAGCCGTTGGCCTCGCGATTCCAGATCACGCCCTCTCCCTCGAGCTGGTATGCGGGACCGAACCCTCGTAACGCGGACAGACGGTTGCAGAACTCGATCGCGTCCCACCAGTTGACGTTGTTCACCGGGAGCTCGTCGCTCGCGGGAAGCCCCGGGTTCGTGCCCATCACCTCGCGGTAGAGCCGCTGCGTCGTCGGATGGACGCCCATCCTGAACGCCGCGACCAGCACCTGCCGCCGCGGGCGCTCATCGGGCTTCGCCAACACGTCCTCGTCCGCGCTGCCCATCCAGAAACGCCCGCCCACGATCACGGCCATCTCGATCTTGGGCGCGCTCGCGGCGCGGCCGGCGTCATCCTCGGCGTCCACGGCGCGGGCCACGAAGGCCCCCTGGCTCCCCGCCGGCGCGGTGAAGGCCGCGGATCCGACGGCAGGGATCCCGGTCGCCGGCGTCGCCGTGGCGGAGGGCACCACCGCCACGGGCGCCGCGGCCGGAGGGGACTCGGACGGGCCGCGCCGGGGCTGCAGCGAGCCCCGCGGCCGGCTCGCGATGCTGAGCGCCGCGCAGAGGTCGTCGATGCTGGCGTACCGCTTCTCGCGCTTCCACGCGACGGCCTGCTCCAGGACCGCCTTGACCGTGCCGTCGCACGAGAGCTCCCGCAGGAACGCCGCCCGGTCGTGCACCGCCTCGGCCGGCAGCTGCGCGCCGTGGAGGCAGAAGAGCGCGGTCATCCCGAGGCCGTACACGTCGGCTCGCACGTCGGCGTCCTGGGGCCGGTCCATCGACTCGGGCGCGCTGTACACGTACGTGCCGAGCGCGCCCGTCCGCGTCCCGCCGGTCGTGTCCGCGGCCGCGACCAGGTCGAAGTCCGTGAGCCGCGGCTCGCCCGACGGCTCGAGCAGGATGTTCGCCGGCTTCACGTCGCGGTGCACGAGGCCCTTCGCGTGCGCCGCGCGGAGGGCGTCACCGACGCGCAGGACGAGGGGGATCACCTGCGCTGCCGGGAGGCGCTGCTGGAGGACCGCCTGGTGCAGGTCGCCGCCGCTGACGAGCTCCATGACGAAGAAGTGGAAGCCCCCGTCCTCGCCGTGCGGCTCGATCACGCGCACGACGCCGGGGTGATCGAGCCCCGCCATGCGCTGGGCCCCCCGGAAGAAGCGCTCGCGCCGGAGCGCGTCCTCCGCGAGGCTCGAGTGCAGCACCTTGATGGCGACGACGTGGCCCTGCTCGTCGTCGCGCGCGCGCCACACGTTCGCGAAGCCGCCTCGCCCGACGCGATCGAGGAGCAGGTACCTGCCGCGCTGCCCCAGCCTGTCGCCGGCGCGGAGCTGGCCTCCCTCGCGCAGCTGCCGCCGGAGCTCCAGGACCTCGCGCTGCGCCTCGGCCGTGTCGCCGCCTGCGAGCTGCAGCGCCCCGAGCCGCACGCGCGCGCGCTCCAGCTCCTGGGCGAGCCTGCGGGTCTCGGCGTCCGGGTAGATCGGCCTGTGGCTCTGCCCGCGCGGGCGCCTCTTGTCGCTCTTCTCGTTCTTTTCGAGCGCGGCGCGGATGCCGAGCGCCACGTCGGTCCAGGCCTCGTCGCGATCGGCCCGGCCCTGGATGGGGCGCTCGTTGTCCGGCAACGCCGCGAGGCGACCGAACGGCGCGCCCTTCCAGTCGCACGCCCTGAGCAGGATCGGGATGACGCGCGCCGAGCCGGCCGCGTGGCGGGCCATCGCGCGCTCCATCTCGACGTCCCAGCAGGACGGCGAGGCGATGAAGTCCGCGCTCACGAGCAGCAAGATGAGCTGCGCCGCCTCGAGGCGCTCGCGCACCTCTTCCTCCCATCGGGCGCCGGCCTCGAGCTCCCGGTCGTGCCACGCCCGCAGGATCCCCTGTCGCTGCATGGGCGCCAGGTGGGACACGAGCTCCCGGAGAGCGGCTTCATCCCTGCGCGCGTAGGAGATGAATACGTCGATGGGTTTCTGCACGGTCGTCCGAGGTGCCAGCCGGGAAGGCGCGTGATGCGGCGAGTCGACCAGGGGAATCTACTAGGAAGAGCAAACGACCCCTTGGAAGTCAAGCCCATCGTCGCGCCCGCGCGGTGGTCTCGCACGGGTTCGCACGGCTCACACGGTTCGCACGGTTCGCACGGTTCGCACGATTCCCGCGTCTCGCACCGTCCTCGCCGGTTCGTACGGCTCGCCCCGACCTGAGCCCCTGGAATTGACTCTCAACGTAACCGCCCTGGCGTGGCCGCTGGCACTCTTTGCGACCCGCCTTCTCGCGCACCGAGCGGCAGCGCCCCCCACGGCTCGTGTCTCCCCGTGTTGCCCTCCAGGTTCCATGCAGTGCCTGGCGAACGGCCAAGCCGTGAATTGCCTGTTCCAAGGACAACCGACCTTCCGGCCGGCCATCGATCGGCATTGACCGGCCGGTGAGACTCGCACGTGGCTCATCCGCCGCCGCCTTGATGACAGCTTCGCAAAATGTTGCAAGCGATGCAGATGCGATGCAGTCGATGCAGACCGCGCAAACAATTCAATTCGCAAAATTTTTCGGCCGATCCGTGTGTGACGCAGTTGTTGCGGACCACGCAAACAATTGCAAAAACCTCAACGATGAACGCGCTGCCGGCAGCCCGCATCCCATGTCCGAACCAAGGAATCGTCGCCTTCACGTCTTGACATGCATGCGTGAGCGGCGGACCATGGATGGATATTTGTCTTGGGCTTTTGCAGCGACTCACGCCGCACCTCGCCTCGTACCCAGCGCTCATGACCGTGGGGCCACACGACTCTGGCCTTGCGCGCGGCGAAGCCTTGCGCGGCGAACCACAACACCTGTCACGGAGAACCTTTGCATGAGAGATAAAATGAAGATGCTCAGCGCCCTGTGCGCTGGTCTGGCGAGCGCCCTCGCGGCCTCGTGCGGCGCCGATCCCGGCGGCGCGGGCGACGACGGCGACGAGAGCGTGGCGCGCGCCGCGCAGGAACTATCGACCGAAGGACAGGTGTGCACCACCGTCCAGCGCGGCGCCGGACCAGCGGGCGTGGCCGACGTCGTGCTCTGGCAGAACGCGCCGACGTGGAACGACGGCGCGAACGTGGCGCTCAGCTCGGGGACGAGCGCGAGCGGCGGGATCCGGCGCAGCTTGCTCCGGTTCGACCTCTCCGGCCTCCCATCGAACGCCGAGGTCGTGTCGGCGAACCTGTCGCTCTCGCAGATCTACAAGGCGGACACCAGCACGGTCCGCGTCCACCGCGTCACGAGCGCCTGGGCGGAGTTCACCGCGACCTGGGGGAGCTTCGGAGAGTCCTTCGATCCAGCGATCGTCGCGTCGTTCACCGGCGGCGGCGCGGCCGGCGTCCGCTCCTCCGACCTCACCGCGCTCGCGCGCGCGTGGGTGAGCGGCGAGGCCGAGAACCACGGCGTCCTCATCGAGGAAGATCCGGTCGTGAGGAGCGAGTTCAAGAGCAGCGAGCGGCCGGAGATCGCGAGCCGGCCGAAGCTCGACGTCTGCTACGTCACGTGCGACGACGGGATCCAGAACGGCAGCGAGAACGGCGTCGATTGCGGGGGCCCGTGCGCGCCCTGCGGCGGCGCGTCGTTCGAGGGGCCGCCGGGCGGGAGCCCCGTCGACCTCGAGGGGACCGGCGCGACCTATGGCTGGTCGGTCGGCGATCTCGACGAGCTGCCGGAGGCCATCGCGGCGCAGGGCACGAACGAGCCGTGCACGACCGGCGAGGACTGCCAGTTCGACCAGCACTGCGACAACCCCGCGCAGGGCGCGTGCGCCCACGCTCCCTGCGCGACGGGCACCCCGCTGCTGTCGACGTGCAGCGGTTGCGTCACGAAGGTCTGCGACGCTCGGCCGAGCTGCTGCACCGAGACGACCGTACCGGGCGACTGCGCGCACGACGCCTGCGTGGCGGCTCCCGGCCCGGCGACCAACATGAACACGACCTGCGGCGACGCGTGCATCGCGACCATCTGCGCGAACCATCCGCGCTGCTGCGATATCACGTGCAGCACGACGGCGCAGTGCACTGCGATGATCGGCGCGGGCAGCACTTGCGTCTTCCCCGGCCGGTGCACGGCGCCCGGCGGTGTGTGTCCCGCCGGGACGGTGCTTTCAGGCGGCAGGTGCGTCGGGACCTGGAACGCGACCTGCGCGGGTTATGTCGCCACGGAGTGCGCCCCCAAGACATGCGCCGCGGCCTCCCCCGTCTGGGACGCGACGTGCGCGGCCCTCACCGAGCAGCTGTGCGGCACCACCTGCGAGACCGATCCGGGCTGCGCGCACGACAAGTGTTACACGGGCGAGCGGCTGAACGCGGGCTGCGACTCGTGCGTGGCGGACATCTGCGCGGTGTCGCCGAGCTGCTGCGCGCCGGGCGGTGCGTGGACACAGAGCTGCGTCGACCTCGTGGAGAGCGTCTGCGGCGAGACCTGCCCGGAGCAGGGCAGCTGCAATGCCTACCTGCCGGGCGAGACGAACCCCGAATGCTCTCTCCCGGACCTCACGATCGGCGTTCCTTGCGGCGGGACGATCCCCGTCTGCAACCGCGGCACCACGCAGGCGCCCGCGGGCATCGCCATCCACCGCTATGCTGCTGGCGCGGGCCAGCTCCCCTCCTCCGCCCCGAGCCGGATCCTCGACGCCTGCAGCCCGACCGGCGGCACCCTCGCCTGCACGACGGCGGAGCCGATCGAGCCGGGCGAGTGCATCAGCGTGGCGGGCTGCACCGGCGTCACCGACGGCATGGAGCTCATCGTGAATCCGCCGGGCGCGGGGCAAGTCGCCGAGTGCCAGTGCGGCAACAACGGGAGCGTCTATCAATCGGGCGAGTGCGGGTCGCCCGCCTGCGCCGCCACGGCCAGCGCCACGCAGTCGAGGCCGGTCACCCTGTTCGTGGCGCTCGATCGGTCCACCTCGATGCGGCAGACGGTGTCGGGGGTGGACGTGAGCGCGGATCGATGGATTCCGGCCACGAACGCGCTCAAGTCCTTCTTCCAGGATCCAGCGTCGGCGGGGCTCGGCGTCGCGTTCCGGTTCTGGCCGCACGACAACCCTGGCCCTTGCAACGACAACCCTTCCTGTCCGCCTGCCGGCGGCGGCGGCTGCGCGCTGCCGCTCGTCCCGTTCAACGGCGCCGCGGCCGACAGGTTGACCGAGGAGTCTGCGGCGATGGGGGACCAGCAAGAGATCAAGCTCATGCAGGCCTTCATCCACTTTCCGACGCCCAACGGCGAAACGCCGATGTACCCGGCGCTGGACGGCGCCACGACCTGGGCGAACAACTACAAGGACGCCCATCCCGAGGAGGAGGTCGCCGTCGTGTTCATCACCGACGGCGTCCCGTCGAGCTGCAACACCATCCCCAACGCCATCGGGAACCTGGCGCGAAACGCCTTCGTGAACCACGGCGTTCGCGTGCACGCGTTGGGCTTCGGCAACTCGAACGCGGAGATCATCAACCTCATCGCCGCTCAAGGCGGAGGGCAGGCGCACAACCTCAGCGCCGGCTCGACGCTGCAAGGTAACCTCCTCAATGCGCTGGTCTCGATCCGCGGAGAGGCGCTGCCCTGCGACGTCGCCGTCCCCCTCGCGGGCGTCTCCGATCCCGCGTCGGTGTCCGTCGTCTACGAGAACGCCGCCGGCGTGGAGACGACGCTCACGCCCCGGGCCGGTATCGGCAGCTGCGGCGCGGGGGGCTGGTACTTCGATTCCGGGAACACGAACGTGAAGCTCTGCCCGGAGACCTGCTCCGCCCTCCGCGAGAACCCCGGGAGCAAGGTCCAGGCGACCGTGCCGTGCGCTGACGAGGCCCTCTCGCCCATCACCACGAGCTGGGTGCGCTACGACGGCGTCTGCCCGCCGGGGACCAAGGCCCGGTGGGAATACCTCACGTACAGCACGACCACGCCGGGCGACTCGAGCGTCGAGTTCTTCGTGCGATCGGCCGACGACACCGCCGATCTCGGCGCAGCGGCCGTGACGCTCGCCGCGACCGCCCACGCGACGCCGGCCGATACCCAGGTGTGCGACGACACCTCGACGCCGCCGTGCGCCGTCGATCTCGGCGCGCTGCCGGGAGCGCAAGCGGATTACCTCGAGCTCCAGGTGACGCTGAATCCGACGAGTGACGGCGCGGGCGGAGTCCAGGTGCAGGACTGGGAGATCGGGTATTCGTGTCCTGACGTGGAATGAGCCTGGACACGTTCGCGATCCCTCCGGTGTCGGCTCACCTCTTCCCGCCCCCACGCTGAGGCGCCGCCGCGCGGCGCGCCCCGTAGACCGCTCGTAGATCCTTCGCGATCTCCCGGAGGCGCGCCCGCAGCGCCGCCGGCTCGAGCACCTCGACGCCCCTGCCCAGCCCGACGATCTGCGAGATCGCGATCGACTCCCGCTCGAAGTCGACCGTCACGACGCTCGTCCCCTCGCGCCCGCACGTTCCCCGCCCCCACCGCTCGTGCTCGCCGCCGGGCCGGACCCGCCGGAGCGCCTCTTCCCCCTCCCCGGTCACGCGCAACGTCACCACGTAGCTCGCCCTCTGCTCCGCGAACCGCCGGCTCAAGGCCTTCCAGCACGCCGCCAGGTCGAACCCCTCAGGCCGCGCGAACGCCGCGTCGAGGAGCCGCGCCCCCGCCACCCGCGCTCCCCGGAAGATGCTCGGCCCCCGCTCCGTCCCGGCGACGAGATACCAGCGGTCGGCCTTGATCACGAGCCCATACGGCTCCACCACCCGCTCGCTCGCCTCCCCGTCGAAGTCCCGGTACGCGAGCCACACCTTGCGATCCTGCCAGACCCCCTCCCGCAGGACGGCGAGGTGCGGCACCACCTCCCTGCCCTGGAACCACCCCGACGCGTCCACGTGGAGCCGCTGCCGCGCGTGCTCGGCCAGCGACCGGTGCACGGCCGGCAGCGCCGCCGAGAGCTTGATCAGCCCGCTCTCCAGCGCCGCCGAGAGCCCGATGTCGGCCAGCGCCCCGGGCGCGGCGACCGCCGCGAGCGCCTGCACCTCGGGCTGCGTCAGCCCGGTCAGGCTCGTCTGCCACCCCTCCGCCAGCGAGATCCCGCCGCTCGGGCCGCGCTGCGCATAGACGGGCACGCCCGCCGACGACAGCGCGTCGAGGTCCCGGTAGATCGTCCGCGCCGAGACCTCCAGGCGGCGCGCCAGGTCCTCGGCCGTCAGCTGCCGGCTCTTCGCCCGCTGCAAGAGCAACATCAAGCTGAGCAGCCGATCCGCGCGCATGACCGTCCGTGGCTCCCGACCCCGAAATGACCTGCCCGCAAGGCTACGCGCAATTCATGACAGGAGACGTCAGGAATTGTCCCGTAGCGTCGCAGGACGACCGGGGCAGGCCGGAATGCAAGGGCGCGCGCATCGCAGGAGCCCGCGCGCCCGCCGAGCCGCCGGTCCCCAAGGAGGAGACACCCTATGAGACCGCTCGAAGGACAGGTCGCCCTCGTCGCCGGAGCCACGCGCGGCGCGGGGCGCGCCATCGCATGCTCGCTCGGCGAGGCCGGCGCCACGGTCTATTGCACAGGACGCAGCGTCCGCGGCCGGCCCGCCACGGGCCAGCGCCCCGAGACCATCGAGGAGACAGCCGAGCTCGTGGGCGCGGCGGGAGGGCGCGGCCTCGCCGCGCAGGTCGACCACACCGTCGAGGAGCAGGTCGAGGCGCTCTGCGCCCGGATCCGGCAGGAGCAAGGGCGGCTCGACGTCCTGGTCAACGACGTGTGGGGCGGCGATGAGCTCACCGAGTTCGGCCAGCCGTTCTGGAAGCTCTCCCTGCCCAGCGGGAAGGTCCTGCTCGAGCGGGCCGTCACCTCGCACATCATCACGAGCCGCCACGCGGTGCCGCTCATGCTCGAGCGCGATCGCGGCCTCATCGTCGAGATCACCGACGGCGACCACTTCGGCTACCGCGGCAACCTCTTCTACGACCTGGCGAAGATGTCGGTCATCCGCCTGGCCTTCGCCATGGCCTGGGAGCTGCGCCGCCACCCCGCCATGACGGCGCTCGCGGTGACGCCCGGCTTCCTGCGCTCGGAGGCCATGCTCGACCACTTCGGCGTCACGGAGGCGAACTGGCGAGACGCCGCCGAGAAGGACCCGCACTTCATCGAATCGGAGACCCCGTTCTACGTGGGCCGCGCCGTCGCGGCGCTCGCCGCCGATCCGCGCGTCGCGGCGAAGTCCGGCCGCGTGTTCAGCTCGTGGGATCTCGCGAGGGAGTACGGGTTCGCCGACGCCGACGGCCGGAGGCCCCACTGGGGCGAGTACTTCGAGCGGCACCTCGGCCGGTACAACAGGGCCGGCGAGGCGGCCTATGCGAGCTGGTTCAACGGCCCGATGGAGCTCGCGTGCCCCGACTGGCCCAAGGAGTGACCGGGGCGGCGGCCGCAGGGGCGGCGCGGCCGCCTCAGTGGGCGTAGGGCTCGCCGCGAAGCAGCGTCATCGCGCGGTAGAGCTGCTCGATCAGCACGAGCCGCGCGAGGCGGTGCGGGAACGTCAGCGGCGACAGGCTCCACCGGTCGTCCGCCGCGGCGGACACGTCCGGCGGCAGCCCGTCCGCGCCCCCGATCAGGAACGCGACCACGCCCTTGCCGCGAGAGCCCCAGCGCTCGACGCCGGCCGCGAACGCCTCGCTGCCGAGCGCCTTGCCGCCCACCTCCATGGCGATGACGTTCGCCCCCGCCGACGCGCGCGCAAGGAGCGGCCCGACCTTCGCCGGCGGGCCGTCCTGGATCTCGATCTCGTCGCACGCCACATAGCGGCGGATGCGGCCGAGGTACTCGTCCATCGCCGCGCGCAGCGGCTTGTCCTTCACGCGCCCGACGGCGGCGACGACGAGTCGCACGGCGCGCTCAGCTCGGATCGAACCGCGGGGCGGGCTGCGCCCCCGGCGGCAGGCTCTCCTCCGGGACCGGGACGCGCCCCGCGTCGATCCAGAGCCCCTCGATGTCGTAGAGGCGGCGCGTCTCCTCCTGGAACACGTGCACCACCACGTCGCCGAAATCGATGAGCACCCAGGTCGCCGCGGCGAGGCCCTCCATCGAGAGCGGCGCGAGCTTCTGCTTGCGCACCGCCTCCTCCAGCCCCGTCGCGATCGCGTGGACGTGCCTGTCGGAGCGGCCGGTCATGATCACGAGGTAGTCCGCGTAGTCGACGCGCCCCACGACCTCGAGGATCTCGACGCCGATCGCCTTCTTGTCGAGCCCCGCCGCGGCCAGCGTCAGCGCGAGCTCGCGCGCGGGGGCCGAAGGCTCGGGGACGGGCGGCGGCGTGCTCCGGCGCGAGCCGGCGCGCTTCGGGCCGGCGAGCGGCGACTTGGCGCGCGCGGGCGACCGCCCCGCGAGCGGCAGCGCCGCCTTCGCGCCGCCCTCGCCGCCGCCACGCGCGGCCCGCGGGGCCGGCGCGTCGCCGTCGTCGCGCGACGGACGCCGCGCCCTCGAGGCCGGCCGATCCGCCGGGATCGGCCGCGCCGCGCGCTCCAGCGGCTCCGCCTCGCCGCCCGCGCGGCGCGCGCGGACCACCTTCTTCGCGCCGGGCTCGCCGACGCCCGCGTGGGAGGCGCGGATCCGGGGCGACGCCGGCCGCTTCGGCTTCGCCGCGGACGACGCTCGACCGGCCGCGCCCGCCTTGGCCGTGGTCGCCTTCTTCCGCGCCGGCGCGCGCGGCTCCGCGCCCTCGCTCGCCGAAGGCCCCGACTTCGCCCGCGGCTTCCTGCTCCCCTCGCCTGCGTCCTTCTTGCTCGCCAACGTTCTCTCGCTTTCTTGCGCCCGGTCGATGACCGGCGCCACTCGTCTCGCCCGCGTCAGCGGGTCTGGCCCTCGCCGTACGCGATCCACTTGAGCGTCGTCAGGCTCGCGAGCCCCATCGGGCCGTAGGCGTGGAGCTTCGTCGTGGAGATGCCGATCTCCGCGCCGAGGCCGAGCTCGCCGCCGTCGTTGAACCGGGACGACGCGTTCACGAGCACGCAGCTCGCGTCGACCTCGCGCAGGAACCGCTGCGCGTGATCGTAGCGGGGCGTGCAGATCACCTCGGTGTGCATCGAGCCGTAGCGGCCGATGTGCTCGATCGCCTCGTCGAGCGACCGCACGACCCGGACCGCGAGGACGGGCGCGAGGAACTCCCGCCCGTAGTCGTCCTCCGCGGCCTTGCGCGCCGACGGCACGAGCGCGCAGGTGGCGGCGTCGCCGCGCAGCTCGAGCCCGCGCTCCGAGAGCGCGGCCACGCGCCCGAGCAGCGGCGCCGCGACGCTCTCGTGGACGAGCAGGCACTCCAGCGCGTTGCAGACGCCGGGGCGCTGGAGCTTGCCGTTCTCGACGAGGCGGCAGGCCATCTCGACGTCACAGCCGGCGTCGGCGTAGAGGTGGTTCACGCCCTTGTAGTGCTGGATCACGGGGACGCGCGCGTTCTCCGCGACGAACCGGATGAGCCCCTCGCCGCCGCGCGGGATGGCCAGATCGATCATGCCGGTCAGCCCGAGCAGGACCCGCGTGGCCTCGCGGTCGAGCGAGGGGACCCTCTGCACGGCGTCGGCCGGCAGCCCGACCGAGCGCAGCGCGTCCGAGATCAGCTCGCCGAGGGCCGCGTTCGAGCGCGCCGCCTCCTTGCCGCCGCGGAGGATCGCGGCGTTGCCGCTCTTCAGACAGAGCACGGCGGCGTCGACCGTCACGTTGGGGCGCGACTCGTAGATCATCGCGATCACGCCGAGCGGGACGCGCACCTGCCCGACGAGGAGCCCGTTCGGCCGCCGCTCCATCCCGACGACTTGCCCGACCGGATCGCTGGCGGCGGCGACCTCGAGCACCGCGCCGGCGATCGCCGCGAGCCGCGCCTCGTCGAGCACGAGCCGGTCGACGAGCGCCTCGGAGACGCCGGCGGCGCGCGCCGCGGCCACGTCCTCGGCGTTCGCGGCCAGCACCGGGGAGCGCTTGCCCTCGCCGGCCTCGGCGCGCAGCCGCTCGGCGATGGCGCGCAGCGCGCGGTCCTTCTGGGCCCTGTCCAGCGGGGCGAGGGCGCGGGCAGCCGTCCGGGCGCGCTGGCAGAGCGCGCGAAGCGTGCCCTCTAGATCGATGTTGCTCTGTTCCACAGCGGGAACCTAGCTCGCCTCCCTGCGCGGGCCAACCGTTCTCCTGCGCGTCCATGCTAGCGTACCCGCCGTGTCCGGCGATCTCCGAAGCTCGAGCCAGGCGTCGTTCGCACCCCGCTCCCGAGACGCCCGCCGCGCCCGCACAGGGAGCGCCGCTGCCCGCCCGCGGCGCGGCGCGGCGCTCCTCGCGGGGGCGTTCCTCGCCGTGATCGCGCCGGCGTGCAGGGGCTCGGACGCAGGCGCGGACGCGCCCGCCACGGCGAGCACCGGCATCCCGCTCGCGGCGCCGGGCGCGCTGGGGGCGCCGCTCGACGCGCCGCCGGCGGCCCCCTCCGTCCCCTCCTTGCCGTTCGCCGATCCGGAGGGGCTCCAGGTCCCGCCCGATCCGGCCAGCCCTCCCGAAATACCGCCGTATCGTGCTCCTCCCGGGAACACCGGGGGGAGCGGAGTGGAGCTATGACACGCGCCCGCCACGCCTCGCCGATCGCCGCGCTCGCCGCGATCCTCGCCGCGCACCTCGCCGCGGCGTGCTCCTCCGCCGCGCCGAAGCCGCTCCCGCCCGGTCCGCCGCCCGAGTACGAGCGCCCGCGCGAGTACGACGGAGGCGTCGGCGACGCGCCCGCCGCGCCGCCGGACGAGCCGGATGCGACCGACGCGACGCCGGGCGCGCCGCTGCTCGCCCCGTCGCCGGGCGCGCCGCCCGCGTCCACGCAGCCGCCGCCCACCACGCCGCCGCCGCCGCCCACGCAGCCGTAGCGCAGGGCGCCGCGAGCGGGCGTGCGGCGAGCGCCTGGGCCGCGCGACTCTGGCGGATCCAGCCCCGCCATGCTAGCGGCAGCCATGCTCTCACCCCGGCGGGACTTCGTCGTCATCCTCGATTTCGGCTCTCAGTACACGCAGCTCATCGCCCGGCGCGTGCGCGAGTCTGGCGTCTACTGCGAGATCCACCGCTTCGACGTGCCCGTCGCCGAGCTGCGCCGGCTCGCCCCGCGGGCGCTCATCCTCTCGGGCGGCCCCGCCAGCGTGTACGGAGACAACGCTCCCCGCTGTTCCCGGGAGGTGCTGGAGCTCGGCGTCCCGACGCTGGGCATCTGCTACGGGCTCCAGCTCATGGCGTATCACCTCGGCGGCAAGGTCGAGCGCGCGCACACCGGGGGCGAGTACGGCCCCGCGGCGGTGCGCGTCGAGCGCCCGACGGGCATCTTCTCGCGCTTCGCCGAGGGCGACTCCATCGACGTCTGGATGAGCCACGGCGATCGGCTCACCGCGATGCCGGAGGGGTTCGTGTCGCTCGGCACCACGACCGGCAGCCCGCTCTGCGCCGTCGCCCGCGAGCGCGACAAGCTCTACGGCCTCCAGTTCCACCCCGAGGTCGTCCACACGCCGCGCGGCAAGGAGATCCTCCAGTCCTTCCTGTTCGACGTCGCCGGCCTGTCGCCGACCTGGACGCCCGCGTCGTTCGTGGAGGAGGCGATCGCCGCGGTCCGCGAGAAGGCCGGGCCGAGCGACCGCGTCATCCTGGGCCTCTCGGGCGGGGTCGACTCCTCGGTCGCCGCCGTGCTCTGCCAGCGCGCCCTCGGCGACCGGCTGACGTGCATCTTCGTCGACAACGGCCTGCTGCGCGAGGGCGAGGCGGAGAGCGTCGAGCGGACCTTCCGCGGCCACTTCCACATGAACCTCGACGCCGTCGACGCGTCGGCGCGGTTCCTCGAGGGGCTGCGCGGCGTCGTGGATCCCGAGCAGAAGCGCAAGGTGATCGGCCGCCTCTTCATCGAGGTGTTCGAGGAGGAGGCGAAGCGGGTCCAGGGCGCGAAGTGGCTCGTCCAGGGCACGCTCTACCCCGACGTGATCGAGAGCGTCTCGTTCAAGGGGCCGAGCGCGGTCATCAAGAGCCACCACAACGTCGGCGGCCTGCCCGAGCGGATGAACCTCGGCCTGATCGAGCCCCTGCGGGAGCTGTTCAAGGACGAGGTGCGGGCCGCCGGCGAGGCGATGGGCATGCCGCGGGACATCCTGTACCGCCAGCCGTTCCCCGGCCCGGGGCTCGCGGTGCGCTGCCTCGGCGAGGTGACGCCGGAGAAGCTCCGCGTGCTCAGGGCGGCCGACGCCATCTTCGACCAGGAGATCCGCGCCGCCGGGCTCTACGAGTCGCTCTGGCAGAGCTTCTGCGTGCTCCTCCCGGTGCGCTCCGTGGGCGTGATGGGCGACGAGCGCACCTACGACGAGGCGATCGCGCTCCGCGCGGTGCACTCGACCGACGGGATGACGGCCGACTGGGCGCGGCTGCCCTACGACCTCATCGCCCGGGCCAGCTCGCGCATCATCAACGAGGTGCGCGGCGTGAACCGCGTGGTGCTCGACGTGTCCTCGAAGCCGCCCTCGACGATCGAGTGGGAGTGACGATGGCCAGCGCGAGCGCGAAGCGGACGCGCGCCACGGCGGCGCTCCTGATGCTCGGGCTGTCGGCGTGCGTCGCGCGGGCTCCGGCGACGGTCTCGCTGCGGGTGAAGGGGAACGTGCCCGACGCGTCGGTCACCATCGACGACCAGTACATCGGCGCGCTCGCTTACGTCGCCGCCCACGGCGTCGCGCTGCCGCCCGGCGCGCACCGGATCACCGTGGAGAAGGCCGGCTACTTCGCCTGGGACCGCCTTGTCGAGGCCAGGAGCGGCGCCCCGCCGATCCACCTCCAGGTGCAGCTCACGCCCGTGCCGGATTGACGATCTCGCGGGGCTGGCGCCGGCTGGGCCTGGCGCAGCCGCCCCCTCACCGGGGCGCACGCGCGAGAGCACAGGACGAAATCATCTCCACGCGGTCTCCGTAATCCATGGGGTGGATGCACGCGGCATCCATCCCGATCTCCACTTTACGGGGGACCGCATCATGCCGAATCGGAGCAGTCCGAAGGCGCGCGTGACGAAGACGCGCGCGCCTTCGATGAACAAATCAGCTCGGCGCGCCCGCCGGTGCGCCACCCTCGAGGTGTGCGGCCCCGAGAGCTGTCGTCCGGGAGGCCGCCTGTTTCACGCCCTGTGCGATCTCGCCGATCGCTTCCTGCAACGCCGGGGAGATCCGCGGGCGATGCAGCTGGGCACCGTGCTGTTTTATGTCGCGTTCCACAGCGCTCGAGCCGCCGAGGACGACGACTTCCGCCTCTCCCTCCGGACCTCTCTGGACATGCTCGTGGAGCTCGAGCCGGTCGAGCGCTGGCTCCGGCCGACGCCGGCGTTCGATGTGCCATCCGGACGGCCTGCGCCGCGCCCCTACCCCACCTGCGCCGGCGCGGAGATCCCGGCGCCACGAGGCTCCGGATGACGCCGCCGCGTTCCTCGCCGTCCGCGCCGGCGCGCCCGTCGTTCGAGACGGTCTACGCCGTGGGCTTGCCGTTCCTTCATCACGCGCTCCGCTGGCTGGGTGTCTCGGTGAACGATCTGGACGACATGCTCCAGGAGGTCTTCCTCGCGGCCTATCGTGGCCTGGCCAGCTACGAGCCATGGCGCTTCCACGCGGCCCCTGCGGGCGGGCTCGCCGCGGAAGGACCGCCACCCCTTCGCATCACGCCCGAGGCGGCGCTGCATCGATGGCTGTTCGGCATCGCATGGAGAAAGACGAGCCACTACCACGCGCGCGCTCACCGGCGTCGCGAGATCCCCTCCGGGGCCGGCGTGTCCTGGCCGTTCGACGGGCGCGCCCCGGCGCCGACGCCCGAGCAGTCGCTCGCGGGCGCGGACCGCGCCGAGATCGTGACGGCGCTGCTGCTGAAGATCGCGCCCGAGCGGCGCGTGATCCTCGTCATGTACGATCTCCTCGGCGTCGCGGTGGCCGACATCGCCGGCGAGCTCTCGCTCAACGAGAACACGGTCCGCTCCCGCCTGCGCCTCGCCCGCGAGGACTTCCGCGCCGCCGTCGCGCGTCAGTCGGCCGAGCGCCGCAGCGCCCTGTGCGCCCTCACCGCGTCGGAGCGCCCCCTCCACACGAGCGCCGCAACCATGCTCCACACCGTGCGCGCGTTCCCTCCCGTCCCCGCGCCCGCTGCACGCGCGCTCTGGCGCCACCTCCAGCAGCGGATCGACGAGCGCGCTGCCATTGCCAGGACCGCCCCGCCGGCGCCGTGGTAAGGAGCTGCGGGCCAGCGCCACCAACGCACAGACGATAGGGACAGAACGCAACACACACGGCGCCGCACACACCCACGCGACCACGCGACCACGCGACGGCGGACGGCACACACGGTAAACGGCAAGACAAGAGCGAAAAATACGAAGCGGGCGACCCCACTGACAGCTTGACGCCCCCGCACGTTTGTGTAGTCTCCGCCGCCCTCGCAGAGAAAGTCCTACGATCATGGCCAATACTCCGAAGTGGAATGTCCGTCTGCGTCACGAATGGCTCGCCACCCCGCTCAAGAAGAAGCGCCTGAAGCGCTGCCAGAAGGCGCGGATCGGCCTGCTCGATGCGGAGCAGCGCAAGGCTGCCAAGCAGAAGCCCGTCCAGGTCGAGCAGCCCGCGAGCTGACCGGCTGACCACCGTTACGCACCGCGCGACACTTGCCAGCCCGGCCGCGCGAACACCTCGACATCACGTGCCGATCGCGGTTCCGCAGGTCGGCGCCCTCGCGCGGCGCGATCCGTGGTAGCGTCGCCTCGCGGTGTTCGCCCGCGCGTTGGCGACGACTCGTCGATCCTCGCCTCTGGTGAGGTTCGACCCGGATCCATGGGAGCGAGGCCCTGAGCGTGTCGGATTCGAGCTTTTCGCCCGGTCGCTCGGGCACTCCTGCCGTGCCTTCGTCTCGCTCTGCAGGGGGCGAGGAGGGCGACGGACCCACCCGCGTCATGAGCGACACGGAGCGGCAGGCCGCGCTTGCCGCCGTGCGCGGAGCGCAGGCCGCGGCCGCCGCCGCTGCGGTCACCTCCACGACCGCGGAGACGGTTCGCCCTCCGCCGCCCCCTCCTCCCGCGGGGGCTCCCCCTCCCTCCGCGTCGGGCGCGGCGGCGTACGAGCTGGCCGCCGAGACGGTCCGCCCCGCTGCGCTCCCCAAGGGGCTCGCAGCGGCGGCTGCGCACGACGCGACCGCCGACACGGTCCGTCCACCCGCTCCTCCCACGGCGAGCGCGGCGAGCCCTGCGGACAGCGCGGCGGACGGGCAGCCGGCGGAGGCAGACCCGCTCGTCGGCACCACGGTGGCGGGCGCGTACCACGTCATCCGCCTGCTCGGCGAAGGCGGCATGGGCCGCGTCTACGAGACGCACCACACCCGCATCCCGGGCAAGCGGTTCGCGCTGAAGACGCTCCACCCCGAGCTCGCCCAGCAGCCCACCGTCCTCGCGCGGTTCCAGCGCGAGGCAGAAGCCGCAGCGTCGATCCGGAGCCCGCACGTCGTCGAGATCTTCGACGTGAACCGGCTGAGCGACGGCCGGCCGTGCATCATCGCCGAGTACCTGGATGGCAAGGGCCTCGACGAGCTCCTCGCGGGGTCGGGAGGGCGGCTGCCGGCCGGCGCCGCGGTGCGGATCGCGCGCGAGGTGTGCGACGGCATCGCGGCCGCGCACGCAGCGGGCATCGTTCACCGGGACATCAAGCCGGAGAACATCTTCCTCACGGGCGACCCTGCGTGTCCGACCGTGAAGGTCCTCGATTTCGGCATCTCGAAGACCTCCGCGCCGTCCACGCTCACGAGGACGGGCATGGTGCTCGGAACGCCGGCGTACATGGCCCCGGAGCAGGCGAAGGGGGACGAGATCGACCCTCGAGCCGACATCTACGCCGTGGGCGCGGTCCTCTACCACGCGCTCACCGGGCAGCGCCCCTTCGAGCGCAGCGACCCGACGGCAGTGCTCCTCGCGGTCATGACGGAGGAGCCCCCGCCGCCGCGATCGCTGAACCCGGACATCCCGCCGGGCCTGGAGGCCGTCGTCCAGCGCGCCATGGCGAAGGAGAGAGAGGGCCGCCACGCCTCGATGGGCGAGCTCGCCAGCGAGCTCGCGCCCTACGAGGAAGCGGCCGCGCCCGGGCCGCCCAGCGCTCGCGCGTCGCTCGCCCGCGCGTCGGTCGTGCTCGGGCGGCCTTACGCGCTCTCGCACGCCTTCGGCCTTCCCGGCTCGGCGTCGTCGGAGGCGTACCTGACGCGGCAGATGGTCTTCCTCGCGGTGAGCCTCGGCCTCGGGTGGCTCGGCGCGGGCCTCGTCAGCTGCCTCGCCGGCTTCGCGCGCGCGGCGCGCGGCGATGCCGCCGCGCTGTCGGGCCAGGGCGCCACCCTGCTCACGCTCGGGATCCTGTGCGCCCTGTTCGGCGTCGGGTTGCTCGGCGGCTTCTATGTCTTCCGGCGTGTCTGGCGGGACGACGCCCGGATGAGCGCGCTCGCGCCGCGGCTCACGACGCCCGTCGTGATCGCCCTCGTGGCCTACGGGTCGGCGTCGCTGCTCGTGCGGCTCGTCGAGGCCGTGCTCCTGCAGCGCGCCATCGGCATCGCATGGCCCATCTGGGACGCGTTGCTCTTCCTCATCAGCGTGCTCGCCGCGGGCGCTGCCGCCCTGTTCCAGTGGCGAGGACAGCGGCGATGAGCCCGCGGCTGGGCCGCCGGACGTGGGCCATGGGCCGCTGTCCGGGCGTGTGTTAGGGGGAGCAGGCCATGCCAGCGCAGGCACCTGGGACGAGCGCCCGCCAGGCCAGCAGCCCCGACAGGGCGGGCACACAGGCGGGAACAACCACCGTGCTCGGCGCAGGCGGCAACGCCTCGGGCTCGCGCGCCTCCCTGCTGGCGCGGACGCCGCCCGCGGCGCTCTGGCTGGTCACGGGGGCGGCTGCGCTCGTCGCCGTCGTGTTCGCCGCGGCGCTGCTGCGCGACGGCGTCTCGCTCTCCCGGCTCGAGGCGGCCTCGCTCGCAGAGCGCGCGCCGCCGTCGAGCTCCGGCCTCCGGCGTCCGGTCGCGCCGCGACCCTCCGATGCTGTCCCCGCCGACGAGCTCGCCACAGCGACCGCGGGCGGCGTGCTCGCGCTGGAGGCGCTCGCCTCGCGCTACCCGAAGGATCCGGTGATCTTCCGCGCGCTGATGCTGCGCCACGCGCTCCCGCCGCCTTACCACGCCGCCGCGCTCGCCGCGGCGAAGCGGCTGCTGGAGCTCGATCCGGGGGCGGCGGCCGACGACGACGTGAAGCGCATCGTCTCGAGCGCCGCCGGCGGACCGCCCGAGGCGGCCTCGGCCGCGCTCGACCTGATGGCGAGCGGCATGGGGAGCCACGGGGCGGATCTGCTCTACGAGCTCGCGGTGGGCAGCTCCGCGCTGAAGGAGCGCGCCGCGAAGCGGCTCGCGGAGGCCGCGGTCCTGGGGCGGGCGACGCCCGCGCTGCGCATCGCGCACGAGCTCCGGATCGCGCCCTCCTGCAAGGCGAGGCAGGCCTTGCTGGCGCGCGCGACGACCGATGGCGATCGGCGCGCCGTCGATGTCCTCGCGCCCCTCGTCACCAGCAAGGGCAAGGGCTGCGGCTTTCTGGGCATGAGCCGGTGCGCGGCGGCGTGCGCCTCGATCGCGGGAGAGATCAAGGCGGCGATCCAGGCGATCGAGGCGCGCACCGGGCCATCGCCCCGGGCGGCCGACGCGCCTGCGAGCCGATGACCGCGCCTGCGAGCCGATGACCGCGCCTGCGAGCCGATGACCGCGCCTGCGAGCCGATGACCGCGCCTGCGAGCCCATCGCCTCACGCTCGAATCGATGACGTTGACCGAGGGTTGCGCAGGTGGGAGCCTTGCCATAATAGGGCTCAACTCATGTACGTTCCTGCTCAACCCTGGTCTCCAGATTCATGGCGTGAACGGTTCAACGCTGCGCCGCTCCCCTATGACGATCCCGACGCCGTCCAGGTGGCCGTCGAGAAGCTCCGGGCGCTGCCGCCGCTCGTGACCTCGTGGGAGGTCGAGCGACTCAAAGGCTATCTGGCCGAAGCGCAGCTCGGCCGCCGGTTCGTGCTCCAGGGGGGAGACTGCGCGGAGACGCTCGACGACTGCCGCCCGAACATCGTCACGAACAAGCTCAAGATCCTGCTCCAGATGTCGCTCGTGCTGGTGCACGGCGCCCGCCGGCCGGTGGTGCGCCTCGGGCGCTTTGCCGGGCAGTACGCCAAGCCGCGCTCCAGCCCCGTCGAGACGCGCAATGACGTGAGCTTGCCCAGCTATTTCGGGGATCTCATCAATCGCGCTCCCTTCGACGCCTCCGCCCGGCGCCCCGATCCAAACCTGATGATCGCGGGATACCAGCACGCGGCGATCACCCTGAATTTCATCCGTTCCCTGTCGGAGGGCGGCTTCGCCGATCTGCACCACCCCGAGTACTGGGACCTGAGCTTCCTCGAGCGGGCGGATCTGCCCGGGGAGCTGCGCGAACGATACCAGCGGATGACGGAGCAGGTCGGGGAGGCCCTTCGGTTCATGGAGGCGCTCGCGGAGGTGCCGGTCGGGGAGCTCTCTCGGGTCGAGTTCTTCACGAGCCATGAAGGGCTCAACCTGCACTACGAGTCCGCGCAGACGCGGAAGGTCGCGCGCCGGCCTGGCTTCTACGACCTGACGACCCACCTGCCCTGGATCGGCGAGCGCACACGGCAGCCGGACGGCGCGCACGTCGAGTTCTTCAGCGGCGTGGAGAACCCGCTGGGCATCAAGCTCGGCCCGAAGACGCTCCGCGATGACGTCATCCGCCTCCTCGATCGGCTCAACCCGGCGGACGAGCAGGGCAAGATCGTGCTCATCGTGCGCATGGGCGCGGGCCGCGTGCGCGACGGGCTCCCGCCGCTCATCGAGGCGGTCCGGTCCGCGGGGCGCAAGGTGCTCTGGATGTCCGACCCGATGCACGGCAATACCCAGACGACGTCCAGCGGGATCAAGACACGGAATTTCGAGGATATCCTCACCGAGATCGAGGCGAGCTTCGAGGTGCACGAATCCATGGGATCCCACCTCGGCGGCGTCCACTTCGAGCTCACGGGCGACGATGTCACCGAGTGCGTCGGGGCGGGGCTCACGGAGTCCGATCTCGACCAGCGCTACGCCAGCCTGTGCGATCCGAGGCTGAACTACCGCCAGTCGCTCGAGATGGCGTTCCGCATCGCCCACCGCATGGCGGAGGCCTCCCGGCGCGCGAAGGGCTGAGTCGAAGGCAGGAGTCCCCTGCTGGCGTTCCGTCGAGACTGCCCAATGAACACCCGCAGGGGGTAGTTCGCCATGCAGACCATCTCGACGGAACAGGGTGAGAGCCGACAGGGCGGAGAGCAAGCCGCGACGGATGCCTCGCACGAGTGCCCGCAGCGCTCCGGCGCCAGCCCCACGCTGCTCGAACATTTCCTGCCTGAGGCCGATATCGTCATGAACCACGCGATCGTGGTGATGGCGCCACCGGAGGTGACGTACGCCACGCTGAAGAGGGTGGATTTCGCGAGGAGCCGCTCTCTCCTGCTGCGCGCGGTCTTCGCGCTCCGCCTGGCCGCCGTGCGGCGCGCCCGGCGCAGACTCCGCCTCGCGCCGCTCCCGGCGCGCGCGCGGATGTCGCTCCAGAACATCGAGGATTACGGCCAGTCCAAGCTTGCCGAGAAGGAGGGCTCCGAGATCGTCATCGGCTCGATCGCGCGCCTGTTCAACGTGCAGAGCCTGTTCACGAGGCGGACCGCCGCCGAGTTCAAGTCGTTCGACTGCCCGGGTCACTTCAAGGCGGCGGCGAGCTTCGTCGTGATGCCCTACGGACAGCGCCGGACGCTGCTCGCGTACGAGACGCGCATCCGCGCGACCGACACGCGGACGAGGCGGCGGCTGTTCCTCCTGGACGCGCTGACGGCGCCGCTCGGGAGGCTCGTCATGCGCCGGATGCTCCGCGTCGTCGCCAGGGTCGCCAACTACCAGTGCGCGGCGCCGGCGCATCATCATCGCCAGCAGGCCACGTAGCGCGATCACTGGCGATCCGTCGAGACTACCCCAATGAATCACCGCAGGGGGTAGTTCGCCATGCAAAGCATATCGAGAGAACAGGGTGAGCTCCGGCAGGGAGCGGGTCAGTCCATGACGGGCGCCTCGTCCCAGGGCCAGCAGCGCTCCGGGGCGTGCCCCACGCTGCTCGAGTACTTCCTGCCGGAGGCCGATATCGTCGCGAACCACGAGATCGTGGTGATGGCGACGCCGGAGGTGACGTACGCCGCGCTGAAGCGGCTGGATCTGGCGAGGAGCCGCTCTTTCCTGCTGCGCGCGGCCCTCGCGCTCCGCGTGGCCGAGATCCGGCGCGCCCGGCGCCGGCTCCGCCTCACGCCGCTGCCCGCGCGCGCGCGGATGACGCTCCTGAACGTCGAGGACTACGGCGAGATCAAGCTGGCAGAGAAGGAGGGCTCCGAGATCGCCATCGGCTCGATCGGGCGTCTGAAGAACGCAGAGAGCCTGTTCACGAGGCGGACGCCCGCCGAGTTCAAGGCGTTCGATTGCCCCGGGCACATCAAGATGGTGGGGGGCTACATCGTGACGCCCTACGGCCAGCGTCGGACGATGCTCTCGTACGAGCTGCGTATCCGCGCGACCGACACGCGGACGCGGCGGGGGCTGTTCTTCTGGGACGCCCTCATGAGGCCCCTCAACAGGTTCCTCATCCCCCAGATGCTCCGCGACGTCGCGAGGGCCGCCGAGCGCCAGTGCGCCGAGCCGACGTACCGCCAGGCCACGTAATCCCCTCGGTGTGCCGGGCGCGGGCCGCAGGCCGCGCGCCGGCCACGAGCGGGCGCCCGGGCAGCGCCCCCGCCGGGAGCGCTGCCCGGGCGCGCCTTGCACCGCGGCCCTCGCTCGTGCACCCTACGCGGCGAAGGAGGCCCGCCATGCACCCCATTGCATCGACGAGCCTCGGCCTGACGCGCCGCTGAGCGCGCCGGCGAGGCTCACATCCCCGAGTTCATCTCGCGTGTCGCTGGAACTGCGCGGCCGACGCGTAGGTGCGTCGCTGCGCTCTCGGGAGCATGGCATGGGCAAAGATCGATCGCGGAGCCGCGAACGCGCGCGCTCCGTCGTGGATGCAGGTTCGTTGTTCGGTGGGACGGCGGCGCGGAGCGCGCAGCGCAAGGAGCGCCAGCTCTGCCGTCAGGTGCAGGAGGCGGTGAGCGACGCGCTCGCCGCGCTGCGCGACGACGTCCTCCAGGACGTCTGGGTGATGGGTGTGGAGCCGGCGCCCGACGCCAGCCGGCTCGCGGTGGTCGTGCAGGTCAGGCCTGGCACGCCGCCGGAGGTGGCGGCGGCGCGGCTGGAGAAGGTGACGGGCTACGTGCGCGCGGAGGTCGCCGGGGCGATCACCCGCAAGCGCGCGCCGACGCTCGCGTTTCAGGTGCTGCCGCCGGAGGGAGAGCCGTGAGCGCGCGCATCTCCGCGTGGCTCCCGGACGGCGCGAGCGCGGCGCTCAGCGCGTCGCTCTCGCGGCTCGCGCGCACCGACGACGTCGCGCACATCGCGGTCATGCCCGACGCGCACGTGGCCGACGAGGTGTGCGTCGGCACGGTGACCGCCACGACCCGTCGCCTCTTGCCGGCGGCGGTCGGCGGCGACATCGGCTGCGGCATGGTCGCGCTGCGGCTCCGCGCGGACGCCGATCTGCTCGCGGATCGCGATCGCGCGGCGCAGCTCCTCTCCGCGCTGCGGGGCCGCGTCCCGCACCTGCTGCGCCCGGCCGCCGGCGCCCCGCCGCTGCCCGGCGATCTCGCCGAGGCGCGGCTCGGCGCGCCTCGCCTCGAGGCGATGAAGCACCGCGAGGGCCGGATGGAGCTGGGTACGCTCGGCCGGGGCAACCATTTCCTGGAGGTGCAGCGCGACGAGGAGGGCGCGCTGTGGCTGCTCCTCCACAGCGGCTCGCGCGCCATGGGCCCGGCGATCCGGCAGCACCACGAGGCGCTCGCGGCGCGGGATCCGTCGGGCGTCCGCTTCCTCGACGCCGACAGCGAGGCCGGGCGCGCGTACCTCGATGATGCAGCCTGGGCAGCGAGGTACGCGCGGGCGAGCCGCGCGCGGATGGTCACCGAGGCCCTCTCGCTCTTCGCCGAGCTGTTCGGCGTCGACGCCGACGCGTCGTCGCGCATCGAGATCGATCACAACCACGTCCGGCGCGAGGAGCACGGCGGACGCGCGCTGTGGGTGCACCGCAAGGGCGCCATGGGGCTCCGCGAGGGGGAGCCCGGCGTCGTGCCCGGGTCGATGGGGAGCCCGAGCTTCCACGTCGAGGGGCGCGGCCACCCCGAGGCGCTCGGCTCGTCAGCGCACGGCGCCGGGCGCGCGCTGCCGCGGGGCGAGGCGCGCCGCCGCATCGGCGCGCGGCAGCTGCTGCGCGAGGCCGAGGGCGTGTGGTTCGATCACCGCCTCGCGGACCGGCTGCGCGAGGAGGCGCCCTCGGCCTACAAGGACATCGGCGCGGTCATGCGGGCGCAACGCGACCTCGTGCGCGTCGTCCGCCGGCTCTGGCCGGTGCTCGTCTACAAGGCGCCATGAGCGGACCCGTCACGGCCGGTCGAGGGTGACGACGGGCGACGTCCACGTCTCCCAGTGCGCCTCGTTGTCCGGATCGCCGAGCGCCCGGAGCGCGCGGAGCTTGATCAGGTAATCCCCGTCCGGCACGACGGTGTGCCTCCCGTCGAGCTTCGTCGTGCCCTTCCATCCATACCGCGTGACCGCCGTCGCGGACGCGCTCTGACCGACGTGGGACAGCATCAACGCGCGCCCCCACGGCTTCGCCGTGGCGGCGTCGACGATGTCCAGCGTCAGGAGCTCCGCGCCGTGATCGAGGTGGACGACCACATACGGCGTGTCGTCCGACGCCAGCGTGTAGACCGCGCCGCGCGGCTGCTGGGTCAGGCGCGTCCCGCTCAGCTTGCCGAGCCACGGAGCGCCGAAACCCGACGGCTTGAGGAGGGGCAGGCTCTGGTAATCGCCCTTGAAGCCCGCATACGGCACCCGCAGCAGGCCGTCGGCCGCGCCGCCCCGCGGCGTGAACACGAGGTAGCCGCCGAACAGGCCGCCTTCCGCGAGCGCGTCGCTCGCCGTGACGGTGACGGAGACGGTCGCGCTCCCGGCCGCGGGCACCGTCACGCTCGCGGCGCTGAAATCGACGCGCGCGGCGCCGGTCGTGGCGCTCGCCGGCGCCCAGTGGTCGCCCCCGGTCGCGCACGCCGCGGGCGTGTGTGACAGGTCGTAGGTGACGTCGTGCCCGCTCGAGTTCTCGAGCGTCAGCGTGCGCGCGGCGGGGCCGGCCTCGCTCTCTCCGAGCGAGAGCTTTCCGGGGCTGATCACGGTGGTCGCGCGGATCGCCCGGTCGACGCGGATCACCCCTGCGCCCTGCCGGTGCGCGCTCTCCGGCACGCCGGCGCCCAGATCGCCGCTCCACGGCGCGGGGACCGCGCTGTTCTGGAGGACGTCGCGCACGCGCGCCGCGGACAGCTCAGGGCGCGCGGCGAGCAGGAGCGCGACGGCCCCGGCCACGTGCGGCGCCGCCATCGACGTCCCGCTGAGCGTGTCGTACGAACCTTGCTCGATCGGCACCGTCGAGTAGATCGTGCCGCCGGGCGCGGCGAGATCGGGCTTGAAGGACAGCGCCGCGCTCAGGCCGTGCGAGCTGAAGCGGGAGACGAGGCCCGCGGTGCTGTTCCGCGCGGCCACGGCCTGGTGCGTCCAGCTGTGGGTCACGGGCCCCGCGTCGAGACGCGCGTTGAGCAGCTCGCCGTCGGCCTGCGCGATCCCCACGACCGGGATGGTGATCGGAGGGTCGCCCTCCACGGACGGGCTCATCGCCCCGGACCGGTCGTTGTAGAACAGGACGCCGGCGGCGCCCGCGGCCTGCGCGTGCGCGGCCTTCTGGTGGAACGAGCAGCCGCCGCGCCGGACGAGCGCGATCTGGCGCGCGAGGCTGCCGGCGGGGAGCTCGGCGCACGCGTCGCGGGCGCTGGTGGTCGTCCCCGTGCGCGCGAGGGCGGCGCTCCCCGAGAGCGGCGCGGGCGGGCTCCCGGCGCCGCGGGTGTAGCCGATCACGGCGTTGCCCGGCGCGACGGTGAACGACAGGGTGGTGACGCGCGTGCTGTCGACGGACGCGGTGCCGATGACCGCCTCACCCACGCCGGGCGCGCCCGCGGCCCAGAGCCCTTTCTCTCCGCTGTTGCCGATCGACGCGACGACCACGACGCCGCGCGCGACGAGCGCGCTCGCCGCCGTGGCCGTCGGGTAGTCAGGCCACTGGAACGGCGTTCCGATGCTGATGTTGATGACGTGCATGCCATCGCTGGCTGCCCGCTCCATCGCCTTGAGGATGATGTCGGCGCGCGAGCCGCCGCGGCAGCCGAACACGCGGTACGCGCCGAAGGTCACGTCCGGGGCCACGCCCTGCACGACCCCGTTCGCCCCGATGATGCCGGCGACGTGCGTGCCATGGCCCAGGCAATCGTCCGGCTCTCCGTCGGGCACGGGCGGCTTGGTCGCGTCACCGGCGACGAAATCGTCGCCGACGAAATCGTAGCCAAACGCCACGCGGCAGCCCGGGCCGAAGCAGCCTCCGAGATCGGGGTGATGGTAGTCGACGCCGCTGTCGATCACGCCGACGCGGATGTCCTCGCCGGTCACGCCGAGCTCCCGGCGCGCGACGTCCGCGCCCGACATCTCGCCTGCGACGGCGAGGTCCGGGTCGACCGTCGGCGCGGCGCGCGTGGTGTCGAGCTCCACCGGCGCCACGGGGTAGACGGCCTTGACCCCGGGCATGTCCACGAGCGCAGCCGAGCTCTCCTGCGCGACCCGGACGGAGAGGCCGTTCCAGAGCTCCTCGAACGAGAATCGTTGTTTGTACCGGAGCCCCCGGGCCGCGGCAGCTCGCCGGAAGAGATCCCGCTCCTGGTCGATAAGGCCCTTGACGCTGGCGCCACCGATGCCTCTCGCGGCCGGCGCTCGCTCGAACTCCACGAACCAGAGCTCCGTGGCCTCCTCCGGCGCGAACGTCGCTTCACCTGGCTCCGAGTCGTCCGGAGGGACAGTGTCCTGGCCCGCCTCCTTGTCTCCAGTCTCTCCGCTGCACCCTGAAATGGCGAACCAGAGAGATGCCAGAACGAGCCGACAACCACCGCACCTCACACGCCCCTTCCCGCGCGCTCCCATCATCGATTCAGCTATGTTCGATGACGCGAATCGGTCAAGCGCGAGCGGCGCGAGAACGGAGGGCGGCGCGCGCCACAGACCGTCATTGTCGCAGACCATGGAAGAGTGGTTGTTTCAGAGCAGCCGCCCTTTCGGGTAGGGCGTAACGAGAGCTGCGCTGTGCGGCCCTGCCACGCGCGACGGAGCGCGGTGGCGCGGTGGCGCGGTGGCGCGACGACCACGGAGCCCAGGGCGCCATGAGAGGCGCCCTCGAGAGGTCGTTATCTCGCGATGTCGTCGCTGTCCTGCCATGCCGCGGCGTACGAGCTCGTCGCGCTCAGGACGCCGCCTCGGCCTCCGGCGGCGCGGGGACGGCCCCGGACGTTGCCGGTCCTCGAGCGCTCGACTAGCGTGGCGCGGCTCTCCGGCGCGGGCCGCGCCGGGGCTCGGATGCACGATGACGGTCCTCGAGCGCGCCCTGTTCTCCTTGCACCATCGCCTGGTCCACGTGCCGCGCGTGGGCCGCGTCGCGCGGGCGCTCGCCGCGCAGGTGGGCCCCGCGGCGTCGCTGCTCGACGTGGGCGCGGGCGACGGCACGGTCGCGCTGGAGGTCGCGCGCCTGGTCGGGGCGCTCCGCGTCGTCGGCGTGGACGTGAAGGCGCGCCCCGGGGCGGCGCTGCCGGTCATCGGCTATGACGGCGAGCGCCTCCCCTTCCCCGACGCGGCGTTCGAGGCGGTGCTCCTCTCCGACGTGCTGCACCACGCCGCGCGCCCCGACGCGCTGCTCGCCGAGGCGCTCCGGGTCGCGTCGCGCGTCGTCGCGCTCAAGGATCACTTCCGGTTCGGCCCAGTCTCGGAGCGCGTGCTGCTCTGGATGGATCTCGCCGGCAACGCCGCGCCCGACGTCGAGGTGCGGGGCACGTACTTCACGCCGGGCGAGCTCGTCGCGCTCGCGCGCGGCGCGGGCGGGCGCATCACCGGCCTCGAGTGGCCGCTCCGGATCCACGACCTGCCGTTCCGCCTCGTGACCCAGGATCGGCTCCAGTTCGCGGCGCGGATCGAGCGCCTGGCCGCGGAGATCACCGGAACCACGGGAGACGCGCGATGACGGAGCTCAGGTCGTTCGTCGTCGGCGGCGCCGGGTTCATCGGGAGCCACCTTATCGATCGCCTGGTCGAGCGCGGCCCCGTGACGATCTACGATAACCTCTCTGTCGGGCGCCGCGCGTTCGTGGCGTCGCACCTCGCCTCCGGGCGCGCGACGCTCGTCGAGGCCGACGCCCTCGATCTGGAGCGGCTCACCGAGGCCATGGCGGGCCACGACCTCGTCGTGCACCTCGCGGCGAACCCCGAGGCGCGCTGGGGGCTCGCGCGGACGCGGCTCGACCTCGATCAGGGCACCATCGCGACGTACAACGTGCTCGAGGCGATGCGGCGGACGGCCGTCAGCCGGCTGATCTTCTCGTCCTCCGGGACGGTCTACGGCGACACCGCGCGTCGGTGCGCGGAGGGCGATCTCGGCGCCCTTCCCATCTCGCTCTACGGCGCGAGCAAGCTCGCGGGCGAGGCGCTCATCAGCGCCTACGTCGAGTGCTTCGGCCTCACGGCGTGGATCTACCGCTTCGGCAACGTCGTCGGGCCGCGCGGGACGCACGGCGCGGCGCTCGATTTCCTGAAGAAGCTGCGCGATCGGCGGACGGAGCTCGAGGTGCTCGGCGACGGGCGCCAGTCGAAGCCGTACCTCGATGTCCGGGACTGCGCGGAGGGGATCCTGTTCGGCTTCGACCAGGCCAGGGAGCGGCTCAACATCCACAACCTCGCGCCCGAGGACGCGACGAGCGTCTCGCGCATCGCGGAGCTGTGCGTGGCGGCGTCGCCCTATCCGGACGCGGTGATCCGGTATCAGGGAGGCGAGCGCGGCTGGCCTGGCGACGTGCCGCGATCGCGGATGGATCCTGGCAAGCTGGCGGCGCTGGGCTTCCGCGTGCGCCACACGAGCGACGAGGCGGTCCGGAGGGCGGTGGAGGCGCTGGCGAGCGAGGTGTTCGGGGGCGAGCTGGCGCGACGAGCGCAGTGAGCGCGCCGTCGGCGCGGCCGCCGCCGCGCGGGTCGGCCGCGGTGGTAGAGTCCGCGCATGTCTGAGCTCACCCTCTACCTCGGGAACAGGACCTATTCGTCGTGGTCGCTCCGGGCCTGGCTCGTCCTGAAGCAGGCTGGCGCCGATTTCGAAGAGGTGGTGATCCCTCTCCAGGCGCCCGGCACGCGCACCCTGGAGATCCAGCGTTACTCTCCGTCGGGCAAGGTGCCGGCCTTGCAGCACGGGGCGCTCACGATCTGGGAGTCGCTCGCGATCGCCGAGTACGCGGCGGAGCTCTTCCCCGCGGCGAAGCTCTGGCCGGAGGCGCGCGACGCGCGCGCCGTCGCGCGATCGGTGAGCGCCGAGATGGCGAGCAGCTTCACCGCGCTCCGCACCGCGCTGCCGATGAACGTGCGGCGGAAGATCCAGGGCGTGGCGCTCACCGACGCGGCGTCGCAGGACGTCGCGCGCGTCCAGGCGATATGGAACGACTGCCGATCGCGCTTTGGCCAGGGAGGCGAGTTCCTGTTCGGGCGCTTCAGCGTGGCCGACGCCATGTACGCGCCGGTCGCGACGCGGTTCGACACGTACGGCGTCGAGCTCGACGCGGTCTCCCGGCGCTACGTGGCGTCGATCCTCGCGCTGCCCGCGATGCAGGCGTGGATCGCGAAGGCCAAGGACGAGCCACACATCATCGAGGAGTACGAGGCCATCGGCGTCGTGGGCGTGTAACACGTAAACAAGTAAATAGAGGCGAGCGCGGCCCACGCCGCGCTCGGGATCACCCACGGCGCCGCACCGCGACGCGGCGGACGGCGACGGAAAGCGCTAGACGGGGACATGCCGCACGAACTCGATCTTATCCTCACGATCACGGGCGGACTCACCGGAGCCCTGGCGCTCGGCTTCGTCACCCAGCGCCTAAGGCTGTCCCCCATCGTGGGCTACCTGCTGGCCGGCATCCTCGTCGGCCCCTTCACCCCGGGGTTCGTGGCGGACAAGCGGCTCGCGGACCAGCTCGCGGAGATCGGGGTCATCCTGCTGATGTTCGGGGTCGGCCTGCAGTTCCACGTCCGCGAGCTCCTCGCCGTGCGCAAGGTCGCCGTGCCCGGCGCCCTCATCCAGATCGCGGTCGCCACAGCGCTCGGCGCCCTGGTCGGCCGCGCCGCGGGCTGGACGTGGGGCGCGGCGGTCGTCTTCGGCGTCGCCATCTCGGTGGCGAGCACCGTCGTGCTCACGCGGGTCCTCAGCGACAACGACGTCCTGCACACCCCCGCTGGCCACCTCGCCATCGGCTGGCTCGTGCTCGAGGACGTCTTCACCGTGCTGGTGCTCGTGCTGCTCCCCGCCGTGATGGGCGAAGCCGCGGGCGCGGGCGCGGCGGGCGTCGCCGTATCCGTGGGGGTCGCGGTCCTGAAGCTCTCCGGGCTCGTGGCGTTCATCTTCATCGTCGGACAGCGCGTCATCCCCGCGCTGCTGGGGTACGTCGCGAAGACCGGCTCGCGGGAGCTCTTCACGCTGACGGTGCTCGTCGTCGCGCTCGGCGTCGCCGTGGGCTCGGCCATGCTCTTCGGATCGTCGATGGCGCTCGGCGCCTTCCTCGGCGGGCTGGTCGTCGGCCAGTCCGACTTCAGCTCGCGCGCCGCCTCGGAGGCGCTCCCGATGCGCGACGCGTTCGCCGTGCTGTTCTTCGTCTCGGTGGGGATGCACCTCGACCCGGCGCAGCTCGCCGTGGGCTGGCAGCTGGCGGCGGCGACGCTCGCGGTGGTGCTGATCGGCAAGCCGCTCGCCGCGCTCGTGGTGACGACGCTGCTCCGCCGCCCCCTCCAGACCGGCTTCGCCGTGGCCCTCTCGCTCGCGCAGATCGGGGAGTTCTCGTTCATCCTCGCGGCGCTCGGCAAGAAGCTCGGCGTGCTCCCCGTCGAGGCCGAGCAGGCGCTCGTCGTCGCCGCCATCGTGTCGATCACGCTGAACCCGATGCTCTTCGGCTTCCGCGATCGCCTCGCGCGGTGGACGTCCGCGCTCTTCCAGCAGCGCGACGCCGCCCTCGCGGAGGCCGAGGCCGCTTCGCTGGACGAGCACGCCCACCGCACCGTCGTGGTGGGCTACGGCCCCGTCGGGAAGACGCTGACGCGGCTGCTCCGTGAGAACGGCATCGCGCCGACCGTCGTCGAGCTGAACCTCGACACGGTGAAGCAGCTGCAGGACCAGGGCATCCGCGCGATCTACGGCGACGCCACGCAGCGGGAGATCCTCGAGCGGGCCGGGGTCGGGACGGCGGACAGCCTGCTGTTCACGGCGGCCGGCGCGCCCGGGGACGGGGTGATCGAGCAGGCGAAGGGCGTGAACCCGCGGCTGTTCGTCCTCGCCCGCGCCTTCTACCTGCGCGAGGTGACCGCGCTGAAGAAGGCGGGCGCGGACGTCGTGGTGACCGGCGAGGCGGAGGTCGCGTTCTCGATGACCGAGCGCCTCCTCGTGCGGCTGGGCGCGACGTCCGAGCAGCTCGAACGCGAGCGCGATCGCGTCCGGAGCGAGCTCTTCGGCAGCGGCTCACCAGGGCCTCGCCCCGCGGTGCACGACGCCTGACCTCGCGGCGGGCATGCGCCCCGCGGCCCCGGCGCTCCCGAGCGGGGCGCAGGTTCACTTCGACTTGCCGAGCCAGGTCACCCCGCCCACGACCAGCGTGAGCCCGACGACCTGCTGCCACGTGGCCGGCTCCCCCAGGATGACCCACGAGAACGCGATCGTGAGCACCGGGCCCAGCGTCGAGAACGTCGCCGCGCGGCCCGCGCCGAGCCGCCGGATGGCGGCGGCGAGCAGCACGATGGGGAGCACCGTGCTGATCGTCGCCATCGCCGCCGCGTACCCCCACACCGACGCCGGGAGCTCGCCCAGCCTCGCCGGGCTCCCCGTCGCCGCGTAGTGCGCGAGCACCATCAGGCACGATGCCGCCCCGCAATACGCGGCGAGGCGCGTCGAGCCGACCCTGGAGGCGAGCTTGCCGACGCCGATGTAGTAGAGCGCGTAAGTCACCGAGCTCGCGAACACCCACGCTCCGCCGATGGCGACGGCCCGCACGTCCCCGGATTGCTCGAGATCGTGCCAGACGGCCGCCCCGAGCCCGAGATAACACACGGCGAGCGCTCCCCAGGCCTTCCCGTGGACTGGCTGCTTCAGCCACACCGCGCCGATCAGGAGGACGAGCGTCGGATACACGAACAGGATCAGCCGTTCGAGGCCGGTGCTGATGTACGTGAGCCCGATGAAGTCGAACAGGCTGGAGAGGTAATATCCGATGAACCCGACGATCAGCACACCTCCCCAGAGGCGAGGCGTCAGCGGCCCTTCGACCGCGCCGCGCTCCCTCCGGGCGAGCCACAGGAAGAACGGCAGCGCGATGCCCATCCGCAGCGCGAGCAGCGTCACCGCGTCGACGGGGTGCGCGGCGTAGGCGAGCTTCACGAAGATCGCCTTGAGCGCGAATGTCGCCGCCGAGAGGACGGCGAACGTCCGGCCGTCGTCGAGGAGGCCAGCCCGGATCTCGCCCGTCAACGCGCCCACGCCCTCATGAGGGGACATCCCATCTGCTTCTCTGCTCTTCACCAGGCTCGCTCCACCAGGGGACCGGACATCGTCGCCGACAGCCCGCCTCCGGGCCGGCGCGCTCCTCCGGCGGGAGGCGCGCCGGCATTGCGCGCAGGAGCGCGCGTTTGCCACCGCACGAGGCTGCCTCGAAGTGAGGCGGGCACATTTCAGGTAGAGGACGATCTCCTGCTTGGGTAGCGGTCTCGACCTCTCGGGCGTCGGCCTCTGGGGACGCCAGATCGCGCCGCGCTCCCCGGGAGCCTTGGGCTAAGCTCCCGTCTCCCATGACGTCTCCTGCTGGCCCAGGCACCGCCGCGCGCGCTCACGGCGGCGGCGCGCTCGCCTCGTCCGGCGCGCCGCCCGCGCCCCCCGTGAAGCGGCCGCGGGCGCCGATCCCGCAGGAGCCCTCCGGCGTTCACCAGCTCGGCGGCTCGTTCCTCCAGATCGCCGCCACGGTGGGCGGCATGGCCGTGCTCGCGGGCAAGATCGCGGCGCGCGTGGCCACGCTCCGCGTCGACGGCGCCGAGTTCATGCGCAACCTCTACAGGATGGGCGTCAAGTCGATGCCCATCGTCGTCGTGACCGCCCTCTTCACCGGCGCGATCATGGTCATCCAGGCGGCGCCGCTGGTCGAGCGCTTCGGCGCGCACGGCCTGCTCGGCTGGGGCGCCGGCTTCGGCACGCTCCGCGAGATCGCCCCGCTGCTCACGGCGCTCATGATCAACGGCCGCGTCGGCGCCAACAACACCGCCGAGCTCGGCACGATGGTCGTCACCGAGCAGATCGACGCCCTCCGCGTCCTCGCGATCGACCCGGTGAGCTTCCTCATCGCCCCGCGCTTCCTCGCGATGGTGCTGACGCTGCTCCTCTCGGTCATCTTCGCCGACGCGCTCGCCCTGCTCGGCGCCGCGCTGACCGGCGACCTCCTCCTCGGCGTCGCCCCGGCCGTCTTCTACAACGGCCTCACGAGCGGGCTCCTCGACATCGGCGACGTCATGAGCGGCCTCGTCAAGAGCGTCGTCTTCGGCGTCGTGCTCGCGCTCTCGAGCTGCCAGTACGGCCTCGGCGTGACCGGCGGCGCGCCCGGCGTCGGCCGCGCCGTCAACGCGACCGTCGTCGCCTCGGCCGCCGGCATCTTCATCCTCGACTACTTCGTCTCCTTCACGCTCGACTGATCGGCGGCGCCGCGCATGCCCTCCCCGGACAAGAGCTCCTCCGATCGCCCGAGCGCCGGCCCGCCCTCGAGCGAGCTCAGGGATGTCGCGCCGGAGGCGTCCGGCGTCGCCGCGATCGGCGCCGCCGCGCTGTCCCTCTTCCAGTCGGCGCGCGAGCTCTACTCGGTATTTGTGAGGACGCTTTACTACTGCGCGAAGGGGCGCCGCGAGCCGGGCGCGGTGCTCCAGCAGATGTACGAGATCGGCAACAAATCGCTGTTCTTCCTGACGGTCGTGATGGGCTTCATCGGGATGATCATGGTCTTCCAGGCCGGCCAGCAGGCGAAGCGGGTCATCCCGGATCTGACCATGCTCGGGGCGACGTACCTCGAGCTGCTCGTCCGCGATCTCGCCGCGTCGATCGCCGCGCTGATGCTCGCCACGCGGGTCGGAGCGGGCATCGCCGCCGAGATCGGCTCGATGGTGGTGACCGAGCAGGTCGACGCGCTCCGCATGTGCGCGGCCGATCCGATCGACTACCTCATCAAGCCGCGGTTCATCGCGAGCCTCCTCATGACCACGTGCCTCATCGTCTGGAGCGCCGCGGTCTCCTTCACCACCGGCATGGTCACCGCGTACAGCATGTTCGACGTGAGCCCCGAGACGTTCATGAACGTCAGCCTCGTCGACGCGGGTGATCTCGCGACCGGCCTCGCGAAGTGCGTGGCCTACGGCGCCGCGATCCCGGTGGTCTCGGGCCACTCCGGGCTGTCGACCTTCGGCGGCAGCGAGGGCGTTGGCTGGGCGACGACGCGCGCGGTCGTGAACTCCTCGCTCGCGGTCATCGTGCTCAACATGCTGATCTCGGCGGCCGCTTTCCTGATCTTCCGCTAGGCGGGCGGCCCCGCCGCGCCGCGCCGGCGCCTCACTCGATCGGCCCCTCGGCGCTGCCGGTGATGAACTGCTGCACGACCGGATCCGGCGAGCCCTGGAACGCCGCGCGATCCCCGAGCAGGCGCACCAGACCTTGATAGAGCATGACGATGCGGTCGGCGATCGTGAAGATGCTCACGAGATCGTGGCTCACGACGATGCTCGTCACGCCGAGCGTGTCGCTGAGCTCGCGGATCAGCTTGTCGACGCGCCGCGCGCTCACCGGATCGAGGCTCGTGGTCGGCTCGTCGAAGAGCACGTAGCGCGGGTCGAGCGTGAGCGCGCGGGCGATGGCGACGCGCTTGCGCATCCCGTCGCCGAGCTCCGGCGGGAAGCGGTCCCCGAACTCGCGCATATGCACCTGCTCGAGCCGCCGCCGCGCCTCCGCGAGCGCCTCCTTCGGCCTGAGCCCCTTGTGCTTGCGGAGCGGGAGCGCGACGTTCTCGGCGCACGTCATCGAGTCGAACAGCGTCGAGTGCTGGAACACCATCGCGCACTTCATCCTCACCGGGTACATCCGGGCCTCGTCGAAGCGGCTCACCTCCTCTCCGTCCAGCCAGATCTCCCCGCCGTCCGGATAGAGCAACCCCACGAGGTGCTTGATGAGCACGCTCTTCCCGACCCCCGACTGCCCGATGATGAAGAACACCTCGCCGTCCTCGACGTCGAACGAGACATCCTTGAGGACATCTTTGGGGCCAAAGGATTTTCGGACATTTCGGAACGAAATCATCGGGACCTGGCAATTCCGGGAAGACGTGAGAGAAGAAGCGAGAGAAGAGGCGAGAGAAGAAGCGAGAAGCGCGGTTGCGTCAAAGCAATGGCTGCGCGAAGCGTCACGCCGCCCGCTGGAATATCGCGCTGCGGCAGGTGGATCCTGGCCTATTTCCCTCACCCGGCCGCCGCCAGATCGGAGAAGATAACGAACTCATGGCAAGCCCGCGATCGATCGAGGTCAAGGTCGGGATCCTCATCCTGACGGCGCTCGGGCTCCTCGCCACGTTCATCCTCGTGATGGGCGGGGTCAACTTCCAGCCGAAGTACTCGATCTACGTCGAGTTCGACAACCCGGGCGGCCTACAGACCGGGGCGCCGGTGAAGATCGCCGGCGTGGAGGTCGGCAAGCTGAGCGCGATCCACTTCAGCGGCGGCAAGCTCGGCAAGGACGGCAAGCGCGAGCCGCTCGTGCGCATCCAGGTGCGCCTCGAGGAACGCTACCAGCAGAGCATCCACGACAACGCCACGTTCTACGTCACCACGCAGGGCGTGCTCGGCGAGCAGTTCCTCGCGATCGAGCCCGGCTCGACCGACAGGCCGGTGATCCCGCCGAACGCCGTCGTCCGGGGGCTCGATCCGCCGCGCCTCGACATGCTGCTCGCCGAGGGCTACGAGCTCCTGCACGCGACGGTCTCGGCGATGCGCGAGCACCGCGAGGAGGTCGGGGAGGCGTTCGACGGGCTCCGGAAGACGCTGAAGGGCACCGGCGACTTCATGCACCGAAACCAGGATCGGCTCGATCGCATCGCCGAGAACGTCGAGCAGATGAGCGTCGACGGCACCGATCTCGTGAAGGACGCCCGGCAGCGGTACGTGAACAACCCGCAGATCGACCGCATCCTCGCCAACACCGATCAACTGACCGGGACGGCCGCGCGCGATCTGCCGCCGCTCATGGCGGACGCGCGCGAGACGCTGGCGAACGCGCGCCGCCTCTCGACGACCGTCGGCGGCGAGACCGAGCAGGTCAAGATCAGGAAGACGCTCGACGACATCGCCGAGATCGCGGGCAGGGCGAGGGCTGCGACCGCCGACGCCCAGGCGGTCCTCGCCCACGTGAAGCGCGGCAAGGGGACGGTCGGCGCGCTCGTGATGGATGAGCAGCTGTTCGACGACCTGCAGGAGCTCGCACGCGACCTGAAGCACAACCCCTGGAAGTTCTTCTGGCGCGAGTGAGCGGCGCCGCGCGCGTCCTGCGAGGGCGCACGACCGCGCCCCGCGCGCCGGGCCGATGATCCGGGCGTGAGCGCGATGTACGTCCGTGGGCCGTCGGGTCCCCGCCGGCCCTGACGGTCGATCAGGTCAGCCTGACCAGCGGGGCGCCTTCCGTGACGGCGGCCCCCTCGGTGACGAGGATCTCCTCGACCGTCCCCGCTTCCTCAGCCTCGACGGGCATCTCCATCTTCATGGACTCGAGGATGACGACGACGGTCCCCTCTTCGACCTCGTCGCCCGGCTTGACCTCGATCTTCCAGACCGTACCGGTGATGTGCGCCTTGATGAGTTTCGCCATGGGCGCGCGACGCTACCGGAGAGCCACCGAGAATCCAACGGGGCCGTGGTGAGCGAAGGAGCCCGCCCTCGGGCGGCACCTTCTTCCGTGATGCCCTGGGCGCCCTCGGCGACGGACCAGTTCGTCCGGCGGCGCAGGCGCGCGGTGACGACCGGGGGGAACGGAGGCGAACCAAGGAGAACGGAGGGCACGCGAGGTAAACGAGGTGGCCGACGTGGCCGAGGTGGCCGAGGTGACCGAGGTGAACACGTGGAGGTGAGGTGGAAGGGACGGAGCGCAACGATTTCCGCTGGTACCTGCGGTGCACCACGGCGATACTCTGGCTGGCGACTCCGCGGCGCCTCGACATCACGAGGGTCGTGGCGTTCGCGAATAATTGCGTCAAAGCCGCTCTGCGGGTCAGAATCGTCCTGCTCGGTGGCCCTCCGAGGGCGACCTGCAGGTCCCCGCACCGCCCCTTGGTAGCCAAACCGCACGCGCTCGATCGAAGGAGCCACGAGGTCATGTCGGAACAGAAGGAAAGCTCGGTCCTGTTCTCGCTCAAGGAGCTGATGAACCTCGAGGAGGATCGCATCAAGAGCGAAGAGGCCCAGAAGGCCGCCGCCGCCGCCGCCGCCGAGAAGGCGCGCGTCGAGGCGGAGCGCGCCGCGCGCGATGCCGAGGAGCAGCGCATCCGCACCGAGGAGGAGCGCCGTCGCAACGAGGAGCGCCGGTCCCGCGAGGAGGCGGCGCGGCTCGAGGCGATCCGGCAGGCCGAGATCGAGAAGGCGCGCGTCGAGGCCGAGCAGAAGGCGCGGCTCGAGGCGATGGCCGCGCAGCAGCACCACGAGCGCTCGCTCGCGGCGCTGCAGCAGGACGAAGGGAAGAAGAAGCTGCGCAAGCTCCTCATCGGCGGCGCAATCGCCAGCGTGCTGGTGATCGGCATCGTCACGGTCGTCGCCGTCGACTCGGCGCAGAAGAACGAGGCGCGCATCCAGGCCGAGGCCGCGAGGGCCCGCGAGCTCGAGGAGGCGAACAAGCGCCTCGAGGCGCAGTTCAAGGAGTCCGAGGGCAAGATGGCCGGGCTGCGCGATCAGCTCGCGACCGCCAAGGACGAGGCGACGCGCCTCGCCCTGCAGAAGCAGCTCGAGGCCGAGCAGCAGAAGCAGGAGCAGCTGCGCCGCGGCGGCGGCGGACGCCCGGCCGCGGGCGGCGCGCCGGCGAGCGGCGGCGGCGCCAAGGCGCCCTGCAACTGTGCCCCTGGCGATCCGCTCTGCAGCTGCCTCTGACGCGGAACAGGGTCCCTGAATGGCCAACTTCAGCTCCGTCAGGCAGAGAACGAGCCTCGGCAGCGGCTCGCTCGACGAGGCGCGCCGCAGGCTCGTCTTCCCGCTCGACTACGCGAACCTCGACGACGCCAGGGCGGCGGCGACCCGCATCGCCCCCTCGATCGGCGTGCTCAAGGTCGGTCTGGAGCTGTTCGTCCGCGAGGGACCGAAGGCGGTCGAGATCGGCAATTCGCTCGGGCTCGACGTCTTCCTCGATCTGAAGCTGCACGACATCCCCGAGACGGTGGCGCGGGCGGTGGCGGGCGCCGCCGCGCTCGGGGTCCGGTACCTGACGGTGCACGCGGCAGGCGGCGCCGAGATGCTGAGGCGCGCGGCCAGCGAGGCGGCGCGCTCCCAGGACATGATCCTGCTCGCCGTCACCGTGCTCACGTCGCTCGACGACGGCGATCTCGCCGCGCAGGGCGTGCAAGGGAGCGCGTCCGAGCACGTGGTCCGGCTGGCGCAGCTCGCGCGCGGCGCGGGCGTCCACGGGTTCGTCGCCTCGCCGCACGAGGTGCCCGTGCTGCGGGAGGCGCTCGGGCGGGGCGAGCTCATCGTGACGCCCGGCATCCGCCTCGGTGCAGGCGAAGGCAGCGCACAAGGCGATGATCAGAGGCGCATCGCCACGCCCTCGGCCGCGATCTCGGCCGGCGCAGATCTCCTCGTGGTCGGCCGGCCGATCCGCGACGCGGCCGATCCGCTCGCCACGGCGCGCTCGATCGTCCAGGAGATCGCGCACACGCTCCACCCTCCGCGCCCGTGAGCCGCCTCGTCTACGGTCTCCAGCCGGTTCGTGAGGCGATCCGCGCGCACGGCGCGCGCGTCGGGTGGGTCCTTGTCCAGCGCGACGGCGGCCCGAAGCTCGACGCGCTCGCGCGCCTCGCGGAGGGCCAGGGCATCCCGACCGAGCGCGCGCCTCGCAACGAGCTCGATCGCCGCAGCGCCGGCGGGCGTCACCAGGGGGCCGTGGCCTCGGCGCCCGAGCTCCAGATCGTCGGTGTCGACGAGATCCCGGTCGTCGAGGAGGGCCAGCCCGGCGCCGGCACGATCACGGTGGCGCTCGACGGCGTCATGGACCCGCAGAACTTCGGCGCGGTGATCCGCAGCGCCGTCGCCCTGGGCGCCCGGGCCATCCTGTGGCCCGAGCACAGCTCGGCGCCGCTCACCCCGGCGACCTTCCGTGCGTCCGCGGGCGCGATCGAGCACGCGAGGCTGTGCCGCGTCCCCTCCTTGCCAGACGCCCTCGAGGCGCTCGCCGCCCGAGGCGTCGCCGCGATAGCGCTCGACGCCCAGGGTCCGGTGGAGCTCGGCGAGCTGCCCCTGACCGGCCCTGTCGCGATCGTCATCGGCGCCGAGGACAAGGGCACACGCCGCTCGGTCCGCCGCGCCTGCCAGCACGTCGCCCGGCTCCCCATGACCGGCCCCATCTCTTCGCTGAACGCCTCGGTCGCAGGGGCGATCGCGCTCTACGAAGTCGTCCGGCAGCGCCGCGCATCGAGCACGTAGCCGGACAGCGCGCTCGGCCTCTCGCGGCGCGCCTCGCTGGTCCGGTCACCGGCGCGCTCGCGCGCCGCGACGTGGCCTGGCAGCACCACCGCACGTCGAGCGCGAGCTCATCCGAGAGCTGGCCTGGACGGCCCTCGATCGATGCGTCCGGAGCCGGCGTTATCGCGCGCCGCGAGATCGCCGGGCAGCGCCGCAGGCCGACTCCTTACATCAACAAAATTGACAATAAATTCGAATGGATACAATCAGAACCTGAAGCGAAGTCGAGCACCTCGCCGAACGCTGAACAGGCTCACAGCGAGATGACCGATTCGATCCATTCAATGGATCGACCTAAAGAATCCACAGCCCCCTCAAAAAGCTCAATCACTGCGAAGAGATACCCCTGTGGACTCACCCTTCTCTGCGCGCTAATCCCGAATGGCTCGAGGGATGGTTCAAGAATCGACGGGTTCCCGGTAAGCGACGGGATCGGCTCAGCTTCCGGCTCGAAGCGATCGCAGGCGGGAGAGCACGCGGGCCACGCGGCGCGTGGCCTCGATGAGGTCGGCCTCGGCCGTGTCCTCGCCGATCGAGAAGCGCACGGCGGACGCCGCGCGCTCTGGCCCGAGCATCGCCGTGAGGACCGGGGAAGGCTCGGCGGTCCCGGCGCTGCAGGCCGATCCGCTGGACACGGCGACGCCCTCCAGGTCGAGCGCGGCGCAGAGCTCGTCGCCGCGCCAGCCGGGCCAGGAGAGGTTCGTGATGTGGGGGGCGCGGTCGCCGTCTCCGTTGCGGATCGGCGCGGCGCCGGCCGCGCGCCCGATCTCGACGAGCTCGGCCTCGAGGCGATCGCGGAGCGGGGCGAGCGCTGCGTAGCGGGCAGGACCTCCGATCGCGCGCCGGGCGGCCACGGCGAAGCCGGCCGCGGCGAGCGGGTCCTGCGTCCCGGGCCGCAACCCGCGCTCCTGGGCGCCTCCGAGCAGGACGGGCCGGAGGCGGATGCCCGGCCGGACCGCGAGGGCGCCGATCCCCTTCGGCCCGCGGATCTTGTGGGCCGCGATCGACGCGAGATCCGCCCCGGCCCACGCCTCCGGCGGGAGGCGTCCCACCGCCTGGACGGCGTCCACATGGAGGCGCGCGCCGCGGGCGTGGACGATCGCCGCCGCCTCGGCGATCGGCTGGACGACCCCCGTCTCGTGGTTCACCGCCTGGAGGCTCACGAGCCGCACGGGCGCGACGGCCGCCGCTCGATCCACGGCGGCAGCGATCGCCTCCGGCGCGACCCGGCCGGACGGCTCGGGATCGATCCACGCGACGTGCACGCCGCGGCCGGCGAGCGCCTCGGCGGCGCGGGTCACCGACGGGTGCTCGATCCGCGAGACGACGAGCGCCCCGGATCGCTCGTCGAACGCGTGGCAGAGCGCGAGGTTGTTGGCCTCGGTGCCGCCCGAGGTGAGGATCACGTCGCGCGCGTCGAAGCCCGTCAGCCGGGCGACCGCCTCCCGCGCCTGCTCGATGAACGCGCGCGCCCGACGCCCGGGTCCGTGGACGCTCGCGGGGTTGGCCCAGGCCACCTCCGCCGCGGACTGCATCGCGGCCAGGACCTCGGGGTGCGGCGGCGTCGTGGCGTTCCAGTCGAGGTAGATGGCGCGAGCGGCCGGGTGCATCAGATGGACGAGGGATCGGTGGGAGGCGACGAGGGCGGGCCGAGCCGTCCGGGGGAGCTGCCGTCGTCCTGGAAGGGCGCTCGCCGGGCGACCGTCAGGTAGAACGCGGCCCCGGTCAGCGTCTCCCCCTCGATGATCTCGTTGCCGGGAGACGCGACGCGCACGTCGCCGCCGAGCCCCCGGGCGGTGCGCCGCGCGATCGCGAGCCCGACGCCGACGCCGCCGTAGGCGCGCGTGGCCGAGCCGTCGACCTGATAGAACGGCTCGAAGATGCGCGACTGGCGGTCCGCCTTGACCCCGGGCCCGCTGTCGGCGACGCAGAGCTCGTAGTGCCCCGACTGGAGCACGGTGACCCGCACGCCCGCGGTGCCGCCGGCCGGCGTGAACTTCGCCGCGTTCTCGAACAGCTGGATCATCGCCCGCTGCAGGCGGCCTGCGTCGCCCCACGCGGGGAGCGGGCCGCGCGGCAGATCCTCGACGAGCTGGACCTTCCCCTCGGCGAAGCGGTCGGCGACCTGGGCGAGGGCGCGCCGGGTGGTGTCGAGGAAATCGTACTCGGAGTGCATGAAGCGCATCCGACCCGTCTCGATGCCGGTGACGTCGAGGAGGTTGTCGATGAGCGAGCGGAGCCTGCGCACGCAGTCCTCCATCGCGAGGAGCGCCTTCTTCTGCGCCTTGTTGAGCGGGCCGAGCTCCTCGTCGGCGAGCAGCTTCACGTACCCGACGATCGGGGTCATCGGGGTCGCGAGCTCGTGGGAGATGTTGCGGTAGAACTCGGTGCGCGCGGCGTCGAGCTCGCGGAGCCGGGCGTTGGCGCGCGAGAGCTCGGCCACCTTCTGCTCCAGGTGGGCGACGATGCGCTGGCTCTGCTCGCGCAGCCGGAGCGGCCCCTGGGACGCGGGGAGCTCCTCGCGCGCGCCGCTGAGGTAGCGGGCGATGATCGACGGGAAGGAGCGCGCGTCGATCGGCTTCTGGAGGAAGCCGTCGCAGCCGACGGCGAGGCTCGTGTCCCGGTCGCCCTCCGCGGTGATCGCCACGATGGGGACGCCGGCGAGCGACGCCTCGCCGCGCAGGCGCAGGGTGACCTCGAATCCATCGAGGCCGGGGATGTTCAGGTCGACGAGGACGAGGTCGGGGTGCTGCGTACAGGCGAGACGTACCCCTTCGAGCCCGTCGGCGGCCTCTAGGACCTCGTAGCCCGCGTTCTGGAGCAGCTTGCGGACGAGCAGGCGGTTCGCGGGATCGTCCTCGATGTGAAGGATCTTCGACATGGGCTCTGCGGGCGCATAGTAGTCGCGATCGTGGGGGTTCAGGCACGTTCTGCGCGAACTTCCACCGCCCGGCCAGGCTGCGCGGGCGCGTCCTGCGCCGGGGTCGTCCGCTCGGAGCGCTCGTTTGCGGTGCGGGTTGCCTGGCTCGCGCCGAGCGGGTTGCCTGGCTCGCGCCGAGCGGGTTGCCTGGCTCGCGCCGAGCGGGTTGCCTGGCTCGCGCCGAGCGGGTTGCCTGGCTCGCGCCGAGCGGGTTGCCTGGCTCGCGCCGAGCGGGTTGCCTGGCTCGCGCCGAGCGGGTTGACGGAGCGACAGCGTCCCTTCAATACGGGGGCCGCCATGCTCGGCCCTTCCAGGTTCCACCGCGACGCCGTCACGACGGCGCGCTGCCTTCCCTTCCTCGGGCGCTCCCGATGACGACCGCGCATCAGCAAGAGAGCGAGGCTGCCGTCGCAGACGCCGGGGGTGGAGAGACCGCCAGCCTCCCGCTGCCGGACGCGCCGCGCAGCGCGGGAGATTCCCCGGCGAGCGCGGGAAGAGCAGCGCGCGCGCTGCCCGCGCGCCTCGCCTGTGCGCTCGCGGCCCTCAGCGGGCTCTTCTACTTCCTCGGGTTTCCTGGGATGGATCTCTGGCCGATCTCGTTCTTCGGCCTCGTCCCGCTGATCGTCGCGCTGCGCGGACAGACGCCCAGGCGCGCGGCGCTGCTCGGCTGGATCGCCGGCTTCGTCATGACGATGACCGGCTTCTACTGGCTGCTCGAGATGCTGCGGGTGTTCAGCGGATTCCCCACGATCCTCTGCGCGCTCTTCATGGCCATCCTCTGCGGCTACCAGGCCGGGAGGATCGCCCTGTGCGGCTGGCTCTACGGGCGGGCCGAGGCGCGCGGATGGCCAGGCCCGGTGGCCTTCGCGCTCGCGTTCGTGACGAGCGAGCTCGTCTTTCCGCTCCTCTTCCCCTGGTACTACGGCGCCTCGGTCCACAACGCGCCGGTGATGGGCCAGGTCGCGGAGCTCGGCGGCCCCTACCTCGTCGGCCTGGTGCTGGTCGCCGCGAACCTCGCGATCGCCGAGCTCGTGATGCTCCGGCTGGATCGCGCGAGCCTCGCGCCGGGCGAAGCCGGCCGCGACGCCGGCCAGCCGCGACGCGGTCGCCAGCTGAACCGCGCGGTCGTCGCGGTGGGGATCGCCGCCCCCGCCCTCGCCGCCGTGTATGGCGTCCTCCGGATCCGCGCCGTGGACGCGGCCGCCGCCGCGGCCGAGCCGATCAAGATCGGGATCGTCCAGCCGAACCTCGCGCTCTTCGACCGGCGCAACGCGCTCAAGATCCACGTGAGCCGGACCCGGGAGCTCGCGCAGCAGGGCGCGGAGCTCGTCGTGTGGAGCGAGGCGGGCGTGCCGCAAGCGTTCCGGGAGTCGGCCTACCAGCGCGAGGTCCAGCGGTCGCTCACGAGCCGCCTCGGCGTCCCCACGGTGGTCGGCACGGTCATCCACCGGCTACCGGCTGACCGGAACGAGCGCGGCGTGAGCTTCAACACGGCGCTCATGGCCGGCAAGGACGGCGAGATCCTCGGTCGATACGACAAGCAATACCTGCTCGCGTTCGGCGAGTACCTCCCGTTCGGCGAGATGTTCCCGTACCTCTACAAGCTGTCGCCGAACTCGGGCCGCTTCAGCTCCGGCACGTCGCTCGCTCCGCTCGAGTGGGACGGCCACAGGCTCGCGACGATGATCTGCTACGAGGACATCCTGCCGCACTTCGTGAACAAGCTGGTCGCCCAGGGCGACCCCGACCTCCTCGTCAACCTCACGAACGACGCCTGGTTCGGCGACTCGACGGAGCCCTGGATCCACCTCGCGCTCGCGAAGATGCGCTCGATCGAGCACCGCCGCTACCTCGTGCGCGCGACGAACAGCGGCGTCTCCGCGATCGTCGACCCGGTCGGGCGGGTCGTCACGCACAGCGACACGTTCAAGGAGCAGTCGCTCCTCGGCGAGGCCCGTTTCATGCGCGCGAAGACCGTCTACGGGACCGTGAAGGACATCCCGTGGTACGTCGCCGCCGCCGCGAGCGCCGCCATGGCGCTGTTCACGCGGCCGAAGCGCTGGCGGCTCGGGCGCGCCGAAGGCTGAGCTGCCAGCGCATTCGCGTGGCACACGCCGACGCCGCGCGCGCGCAGCGCGGTTGACGCTGGAGCACCCAAAGAGCGGCGGTCGCCCGCACAGGAGACGGGCCCAGATCGGCGTTTTCTGCGCGGAAGCGTACTCACGTACGCTGAGCACAGAAAACGTCGAGATGGGTCCGTATCCGAAGCGGGCGACCGTCGCTCAGAGCTTCATCGCCTTTTTGAAGCGCTTCGCGTCGGCGAACATGTCGACGTTCGTGAACACGTACGTCGCGTCGTCGTGCTTCGCGCCGCGCGCGATCTCGGCGAGCCGCTCGATCGCCGGATCCTCGTAGCGCGACTTGTGCCCCGCGGGACCGTGCAGGCGGTAGTAGGCCACCTTCAGCCGCGAGAGCCCCGCGTTCAGCGGATCGCGCGCGGCGAGCGCGCCGACCTCCTGGGTGAGCTCGTCGCACTCGTCCGGATCCCACCCGGGCGGAGGCTCGAAGACGACGCGCTCGAAGCGCTTCTTCACGTTGACGAGGAATTCGCGCAGGATGGCCTTGTTCGCGCGCGTCGGCGTGAACTCCGGGGGGCCGACGAAGACGGCGAGCTTCGCCTCGAGCTCATCCGCGACCGCCTCGATGCTCTTGAGCGCCGTCTCGATCACCTTGCCGTCCCGAAAACCCTCCTGCCCGATCTCGCGCGGACCGAGGAGGGCGAAGCGAAAGCCGCCTGGAGCTTCGCGCCGCCAGCGCCGGATCGTTCCAGGTCCCGGGAGGGACACATGGGTCTCCTGCACCTCCACGAACATGAACTCGCGGAAATAGCGCGTCGCTGGGACGGGAAAACCGGCGCAGCCGACGGTAATCATCGCCCCCACCCTAGCCCACGCGCGCGCTGGCGAGAAGCCAGACCGATGGATTTCTCGATCGGCTCGCCTGGACGCCCGAACGACGCGGGGGCGTGAGGACGTGGTGGAGGCAGTGCATGCCCGCTCACTCCTCCCTCCCCCTCGCGCCGCGGCGCCGCGGCGCCGCTGGCTCGGAGCACGGGCGCGCAGGAGCGCCGTCGACCGCGCCAGCGCCAGCGCCAACGGATTGCCCGAACGGCAGCGCGAGCGCCGCGGCGCTGCGATCGACCTTGCGCTGCAGGCGGGCCCGGCGGCGGGCCTGCGCAGGTTCGGGCTCCGCGGTGCCCTGGTCGGCCAGTTCGAGGGCGCGGGCGAAGGAGCGCACGTGGTGCTCGTAGAGCTTCGCGAGCTCGAGGCGCACCGAGGGATCGTCGATCTCGGCCGCGAGGGCCTCGTAGTCCGCGAGCGCCCGCGCCTTGTCCCCGCGCGCCTTCGCGATGTCGCCGCGCGCCCGCCACGCGACCGCGCCGCCGCCGCGCTCGACGGCCGCGTCCGCGAGCTCGGCCGCGCGCTCGAGCGCGCCCGCCCGCCGCAGCGTCGCGGCCGCCCCGGCGAGATCGCCGGCGGCGAGGCTGCCGAGCGGCTCGCCGTAGAGGCCGACCAGCGCGACCATCGCGAGGACGTCGGCGGCGTTGTGCTCGACGACCCCGATCAGCGCCTCCTCGTCGCCGGTGCGCAGGAAGTGGGCGTAGCACGCGACGATCTCGCCGCCGGGCACGTCCCCGACGCGCACCCGACCGAGCACGTCGTGCTCGAGGGCGATAAGGGTACGGCTCTTCAGGCGGGCCTTGTGGATGCGGCGCGCGACGTGGACGAGATCGAGGTGCGGCAGCTCCGGCGGCGGCGGCAGGCGGTTCATCACGTAGCGCGTGCGCAGGAGCGGCATGTCGAACGCCTTGCCGTTGTACGTGACGATCATCGAGGCGCCGGCGAGGCGCTCGGCGAGGCGGCGCAGGATGGGCTCCTCCTCGCCGAGGCGGCGCAGGAGGAGCTGCTCCATGACGAAGCCGTCGGACGAAGGCTCGCCGAGCGGCCCCGCGCTGTCCGCCCCGGGGTCGAACCAGGCGAGGCCGATCAGGAACGGCACGGTGCCCGTGCCGCCCGCGAGGCCCGTGGTCTCCGTATCGAGGAACAGCGCCCGCCGCACGTCGCAGCCGGCGAGCCCCGGATCGAGCGAGAGGAGCGCGAGCATGGCCGGGTCGGCGTCGCGCGCGGCGACGAGCGGCGCGCGGCCGACGCGGGCCGCCGCGAGCGAGCGGGTGCGGCTCGCATAGAGCGGCCCCCCCGGCGTCTGCTCGACATGGAAGGGGAGCTCGCCGCGCGCGGGATCGGCCCTGGGGGTCGGCGGCGCGCCCCGGGCGACGATGCGGGAGATGCGCTCGCGCAGATCGTCGAGCGACGGTCGAGCGACGCCCGTCGAGGGCGATGCAGACGCCGCGGCCGGCGCCGCGTCGGTCGGAGCAGGCGCCGCGGCCGCCGGTGCGGGAGGAGCTTCGGAGGGGCCGACGCCGTCCACGGCGGGACCGCGATCGAGCGACGCCTGCGCGGGGGCGAGCGGCGGAGCGCCGCGGCGCTCCGCCGGGAGCGGTCCGAGCCGCGCGAGCTTCGACTTGAACGACGTCATCGGCCGGTCACGAGGTTTCCACGCCGGGCACTGCGCATCAAGTCAGTGGTCCAGCGGAGGCCGCGTCAGGGATCCTGGCCCGACCCCTTCCGCGCGGCGCTGGGGCCAACGCCGAGCTTCGCCCGGATCGAGGCGAGCACCTCGTCGGCTTGCCGCTCGGTCGCGGCGCGATCGCCGGAGTTCTCGATGACGTAGTCGGCCACCGCGACCTTGCTGGCGAGCGGGAGCTGCGCGGCGAGCCGGGCGCGCACGTGGTGTTCGGCCGCGCCGTCCCGCGCCATCGCGCGGGCGATCTGGACCGCCTCGGGCACAGCGACCACGACGAGCGGGCGGAACGCATCGGCGACCCCGTTCTCGACGAGGAGCGCCGCCTCGTAGCAGGCCAGCGGCTCGCCCTGCGCCTGGAGCTCGGCGGCGCGCTCCAGCGTGAGCGCCGTGATGCGCGGGTGCACGATCGCGTTCAGCTGGCGGCGCTTGTCCGGATCGGCGAACACCACCGCAGCGACGCGCGCGCGATCGAGCGAGCCGTCCGGCGAGACCACCTCCGGGCCCAGGGCGCGCACCACCGCGTCGAGCCCCTCGGTTCCCTTCGCCACCACCTCGCGGGCGAGCGCGTCGGCGTCGATGACCGGAAGCCCCCGCGCGCGAAAATGAGCCGCCACCGTGCTCTTGCCGGAGCCCAGGCCGCCGGTGAGCCCGAACAGGACGATCCCCATGGCCGCCTCAACCCCCTACCTGGAGCGACCAGCACGCCTCTCCGCTGCCTGATCTCGACCCAGCATCACAACGCATTGCGTTAACACCTGCCTCTGTCGCACCTGCGGTCGAGCGCGGCCGGCGCCGGAAGAAGGGTGCGACCTGCGCCGGCGCCCACGTCTGCCCGGAGCGCCTGCTCGCCTCGTGACCACCACGACCCGAGCCTACCTCCAAGGGGGGTCTGCGACCGTCGAGTTTCCTCGCCGTCGGCGCTTAAGAAGTCCGCTTCTCCGGGAATGCAACTACCATAACGGGGTGGTGGCAAAGATCGATGACCGGCCGGAGTCGAGCCTGCACGCCGCGTTCGATCGCTCGGACGCGCACCGCGGCTCGCCGGACAAGCAAGTCGCCGCGTGGCTGTCCGAGCTCGACGTCGGCGTGATCGAAGTCGACGCCGAGCAGCGCGTGGTGCGCGTCAACGGTGCAGCGGAGCGGCTGACCGGCTGGTCGATCGTCGAGGCGCGCGGCGCGCTGCTCGATCGCGTGCTCCGGCTGATCCCGGCGGCGGGGACGACGAGCGGAGATCCGGACATCGACGTCGGAGAGATGACCGAGCTGTTCGACGAGGGCGCGCCGGCGAAGGCCGCTGCGCCGCCCGCGCTCACGCCGCGGCGCGAGCCGGTGGCGCCGCTCGCGCCGGTGATCATCGACGAGGGCGCGCTGCGCACGCCGGGCGCGCCGCTCGCCGCGCCCGAGGCGGCCACGGCGAGTCGACCGACGTCCGCGCGGTACACCGCGCTGCTCGAGCGCCGCGACGGCTCGGTCATCCCCGTCGTCCACACGATCGGCACGCTCGCGGGGCGACCCACGCGCGAGAGCCAGCGCGACTCGAGGCCGCCGCCGCCCGCCCCCGGGCAGCTCGTCCTCTTCCGCGAGCTCGGCGCGCCGGGGCCGTTGCCGATCCACCCGGCCAAGCCCCGCTACGACGCGCTGACGCGGCTCCTCGATCGGTACGCGATCATCGATCGCATCGAGGAGGCGCTGAACGACTGCAGGGCGAACAACACGCCGTACGCGCTCTGCTACATCGACCTGGATCGCTTCCGGCTCGTGAACGCCACGTGCGGGCACGAGGCGGGTGACGATCTGCTCCAGTGGGTCGCGACGCGCGTGCACGAGATCGTCGGCCCGAAGGACGCGGCCGGGCGGATCGGCGGCGACGAGTTCGTCCTCTTGCTCGCGGACAAGAATGAGCGGGAAGCGGAGCGGATCGCGCGCGACCTGCAGATCTGCCTGCTCGAGTTCCGGTTCGGGTGGGCGGAGAAGACGTTCTCGATCGGCGCGAGCATCGGGCTCGTGGTGCTGACCCCGCACTTCGAGCGGGCCGTCGACGTGCTCGGCGCCGCCGATCACGCGTGCCGCATCGCGAAGGAGAACGGGCGCGGGAGGCTGCAGGTCTACCTCGACGACCAGCAGATGACGACGAGCCGGCGCTCGATGCAGTGGGTCGCGAGCCTGCAGCGCCACCTCGCCGAGGGGCGGCTCCGGCTCTACTCGCAGGGCATCCACCCGCTCATCAAGCCGGGCGCGGCGCACACGCCCCGCGGCGCGCACTTCGAGGTGCTCGTGCGGCAGCTCGGCGAGGACGGCCGGTTCTACTCGCCGGTCGGCATCATCCAGGCGGCGGAGCAGAGCGGCCTGATCCACGTGATCGATCGCTACGTCGCGCGCCAGGCGTTCCGGCTCATCGGCGCGCTGCCGCAGCACGCGCTGAGGCGCCTCGACACGTGCTCGATCAACCTGTCGGGCGTGTCGCTGCTGCGCGAGGGCCTGCTCGACTTCATCGTCGAGCAGCTGCACCGGGCGCAGGTGCCGCCGAGCAAGATCTGCTTCGAGATCACCGAGACGGCGGCGCTCGCCAACCTCGGCGAGGTGCTGTGGTTCATGCAGGAGCTCGGCGCCATGGGGTGCCGGTTCGCGATCGACGACTTCGGCAGCGGGCACGCGTCGTACGGCTACCTGGAGAGCCTGCCGGTCGACTACGTCAAGATCGACGGCATGTTCGTGCGCGATCTGAAGGACAACTCGCTCCACCGCGCGATCGTGGAGTCGGTGCACCGCATCGGCGACACGCTCGGCATCAAGACCGTCGCCGAGCAGGTGGAGAACCAGGAGATCGCCGAGCTGCTCACGTCGATGGGCATCCACTACGCGCAGGGGTGGCACTTCGACAAGCCGCAGCCGCTCGTGGACCTCTGCGGGTCCCTGCGCGCCCAGGGCGAGCCGAGCATCCCGGACACGACAGGCTCGCCGGAAGGCCGCTGACGCGATCGGGGCGGGAGCCCGCGCGGGCTCGCCGCGCGATCCGCTGGCGCCTACCTAGGAGAGAAGCGCTGACGACGTCGTGAGCGTGACGCCGGCGGCCTGCATCTCGGCGAGCGCGGCGGCGACCCCGGCCTCGGTGATGCCGGCGACGGCGTCGGTCAGGAGCACCGTGCTATAGCCGCGCTGGGCGAGGCCGAGGGCGGCGGCGCGGACGCAGTAGTCGGTCGCCACGCCGTAGACCACGAGCTCCGGCGCGTCGCCGAGCGCCGCGGCGAGCTCGCGCAGGAACGCCTCGGCGAGCGGGTTCGCGAAGAGGCTGTAGACCTCCTTCTCGAAGTAGACGGCGTGGCTCCTGCGCGCCGCGAGCTCGCGCACCGCCGCGTCGATCGGCGCGCGCTCCACGTTGGGGAGGAAGCGGTAGCGCGGCGGCAGCGTCCCCTCGACCTTCAGCCAGCCCGGCGTCCCCTTCACGCAGTGGTCGGGGAAGCCCGGCTTGCCGCCCTCGGGGGCCGGCGTGTCGTTCGACGCGAACTCCCACGCGTCCCACGCGTGCGAGTCGACCGAGCCGACGATGGGGATCCCGTGCGCGACGGCGTGCTCGGTGAGCCGCCGAAACAGCGCGTTCGGCGAGCCCTTCACGTACAGCGCGCCGGTCTCGTCACAGAAGTCCCGCTGGACGTCGACGTCGACGAACACCCTCGGGGGCGAAGATTGTCGGGGCCATTTACCGCTCGCCATGTCGTCGTCTCCTGTCGTGGGGGGCGCGCGGCCTCTCGCGGCCGCGCTCGCCAGGGGTCTCGCTCGCTACCGCTGTCCTGCGCCAGAGACGACGCGGGCGCGCACCGCCTCCACGAGCGCGCCGAGCCGCGGCGACACGTCGGCCGCGAAGGGCGCACCCTGCTCGGGCTCGTCGTCGATGGAGAGGAGCGCGTCCGGGAGCCCGGCGAGCTGCGCGCGCGCGCGCAGCCGGACGGCGTCGAGCCCCTCGGGCGGCGCGACCCGGGCGCCGCGCGCCATCACGGGCGCGAGCAGCGGCTCGGCGTCGGGGCTCATCGGCTCGCCCTCGAGCGCGATCACGTCGCGGGCGAGCTTCCCCGCTCGATCGCGGAAGCGGTGCACCTGGTGCGCGCCGGGCAGGGTCGCCTTCCCTTCCGAGAACTTCGCGATGGGCGTGCGCTCTCCGCCCGCGCCCCGCTCGACGTCGCCGATCTCCACGAGCTTGTAGACGCCGCCCAGCGCCGGGGCGTCGATCGACGTCACGAGATCCGTCCCGACGCCGTAGAGGTCGATGGGCGCCCCGGCGCGCCGGAGCTCGGCGATGCGGTGCTCGTTCAGATCGCCCGAGGCGACGATCTTCGCCGACGCGCAGCCTGCGTCGTCGAGGATCCTCCGCACGGCGACGCTGAGCGCGGCGAGGTCGCCGGAGTCGAGCCTGACCCCCTTCAGCTTGTCGCGCGCGATCGCCGCGGCGCGCGCCGCGCCGACGAGCGTGTCGTAGGTGTCGACGAGCAGGATCGCCGCGCTCGGGAAGACGGCGACGTAGGCCTCGAACGCGGCCTGCTCCGTCGGGTGAGCCATGGTCCACATGTGCGCGGCCGTCCCGAGCACCGGGATGCCGAAGCGCATCCCGGCCTCGACGTTGGAGGTGCCGACACAGCCGACCGCGTACGCGGCCCGCGCAGCGTCGATCGCCGCCTCCGGGTGCGCCCTGCGGCTGCCGAACTCGATGACCCCCGCGTCGCCGGCGGCCAGGACGACACGCGCGGCCTTCGACGCGATCGCGGTGGCGTGGTTGATGGCGGACAGGGCGAACGTCTCGATGAGCTGCGCCTCGATGAGCGGCGCCGTGACGCGCAGGACCGGCTCGTTCGCGAAGAACGCGGTCCCCTCGGGGATGGCCCAGACGTCGCCGTGGAAGCGGAAGTCCCGCAGGTAGCCGCAGAACGCCGGCGTCATCGCGTCCGCGAGGGCGGGCAGCGCGCTCAGGTAGGCGATCTGCTCCTCGGTGAAGCGGAGCTCCTCGAGGTAGCGCACGACCCGCTCGAGGCCCATCGCGACAAGGAAGCGCCGGTGCCGGGGCAGGCGGCGAACGAAGAGCTCGCACGTCGCGACGCGCGAGGCCATGCCGCGGTGGAAATAGCCCGCCGCCATGGTCAGCTGGTAGAGATCGGTGTGCAGCGCGTCCACAGATCATGGCTAGAGACGCTGGACGTACGGGTCAACCGGAAGATCGCGTGGCGTGAGGCGGTGCGACGGCCATCCTCACGATCGTTCCCCGGGCCGCTGCGGGCAGCCCCCCCGCGACGGCCGCGGCTGGACTAAGCTCCGCGGCCATGGCGGCGAAGATCCTGGACGGCAAGGCGATCGCGCAGAAGGTCCGCGACGAGGTGCGGGAGGGGGTGGCGCGCTTCGTGGCCGCCCACGGTCGGCCCCCCGGCCTCGAGGTGGTGCTCGTCGGTGAGGACCCGGCCAGCGTGACGCACACGCGGAGCAAGGAGCGGATGTCGAACGAGGTCGGCATTCGAGGACGGCTCCGCGCGCTCCCGGCCGCGACGACCGAGGTCGAGCTGCTCGCGTGCATCGCGGAGCTCGACGCGGACGACACCGTCGACGGGATCCTCGTCCAGCTGCCGCTGCCGGCGCACGTCCGCGCGCACGCCGTGCTCGACGCCATCGATCCCGCGAAGGACGTCGACGGCCTCCACCCGGTGAACGCAGGGCTGCTCGCGATGGGCCGCCCGGGCGGCATCGCGCCGTGCACGCCGGTCGGCTGCATGCGCCTGCTCGCGGAGGCGAGCGTCGAGCTCGCCGGCGCCCGCGCGGTGGTGGTGGGGCGGAGCAACCTCGTCGGCAGGCCGATGGCGCAGCTGCTGCTCGCGCGGAACGCGACGGTCGCGATCGCCCACACGCGCACGCGCGATCTGAAGGCGCTCTGCCGCGAGGCCGACGTCCTCGTGGCGGCGGCGGGCAAGGCGAAGCTCATCGGCGGCGACTGGATCAAGGAAGGGGCCACGGTGATCGACGTCGGCATGAACCGCGACGACGCGGGCAAGCTGGTGGGCGACGTCGATTTCGACGCCGTCAGGGAGCGGGCCGCCTGGATCACGCCGGTGCCCGGCGGCGTCGGCCCCATGACGATCGCCTCGCTGCTCGAGACGACGCTGCGCGCCGCGGAGGCGCGCGTCGCGAAGCGGTGACGATGGCCGTGACGAGGGGGCTCGCGCCCGCGCCGCAGCCCGACGCCGACGGGGACGCCGCCTCCGCCCCCGAGCGCGCCGCGGCGTTCGTCGCGCGCGAGACGGCCGTCGCCTGCCCGCCGTTCGTCCCCGAGGTCAAGCTCCACCTGGCGACCGAGGTCACGCCGCTCTGGCACGCGACCGAGGCGGCGCTCGCGCGCGCGGGCGTGCCGCCGCCGTACTGGGCGTTCGCGTGGGCGGGCGGGCAGGCGCTCGCGCGGTACCTCCTCGATCATCCCGCGACGGTCTCGGGCAAGCGCGTCCTCGACCTCGCCTCCGGCGGCGGCGTCGTCGCGATCGCCGCGGTGCTCGCCGGCGCCGCGCGCGTGAGCGCCGCCGACATCGATCCGTTCGCCGCGGCGGCGCTCCGGCTGAACGCGGCCCTGAACGGCGTCACCGTCGACGTGATCACCGAGGATCTCACGGCGAGCGCCGCGACGGCCGCGTGGGACGTCATCGTGGCGGGCGACGTCTGCTACGAGCGCGCGATGGTCGACCGCGTGCTCCCGTGGCTGCGCCAGAAGGCCGCGCGCGCCACCGCGGTGATCGTCGGCGATCCCGGGCGCGCCTATTGCCCCTCGGAGGCGGTCGAGGAGCTCGCGCGGTACCAGGTCCCCACGTCGCTCGATCTCGAAGGTCGCGAGCAGCGCGAGACGCGGGTGCTGCGGCTGCTGCCGCACCCTCCGGGCCGCGACGAGGGGCAGCCCGGCCGGTAGGCGGCGTCCGGAGGCGTGGCGCCTCACGGGCCGAGGCGCCGCCTACTCCGCGCCGAGCCGCCCTCCGTTCAGCCGGCGCACGTGCCCCCCGATCGCCGCCGCGAAGGCCGCGTCGTTCGTCGTGAGGAGCGTCGCCTTCCCCTCCGCGCGGCGCTGCTCGATGAGCTCCAGCACCGTGCGCGCCCCCTCGGCGTCCAGCCCGTTGGTCGGCTCGTCGATCACGAGCAGCCAAGGATCGCCCACCAGCGCCGCGAGAAGGAGCGCGCGCTTGCGCTGACCGAACGACAGCCCGGAGAGCCGCTGTCGGTAGAAGGCGGCCGCGCCGAGCCGCTCGATCCACGCGCGCCACGCGCCGTCGAGCGGCGGCGCCTGCTTGAGCGCGCGCACGAGGGCGCAGAGCTCCGCGACCTGGAGATCGGGCAGCGCATCGGTCGCGTCGGGCGCGTAGCCGAGCCGGCGCCGCGCCGAGGCCGCGGCGCCGTGGACGGCCTCCCCCGAGAGCGTCACGGCGCCGCGATCGGGCTCCAGCAACCCGACGACGACCCGCAGCAAGGTCGATTTGCCCGCGCCGTTCTCGCCCATCACGACCGCCACCTCCGAAGGTCCGCAGCGGAGCTCGACGCCCGAGAGCACGTCCCTGCCCGAGAGCCGCTTGTGGATCCCCGTCGCCTCCAGCGTCACAGCGCCCTCCCCACTCCTGCCGCCGCGCCGCGCCCGCGACCCGGCGAGAGCCAGCGCGCCCCGGCGGGCCCCGCGAGCAGCGCGGCCGCCGGAGCGAAGGCCGCGAGCGCGAGATCGCCCAGCGTCCACGCGGCCGCGGTCGACGCCACGATCGCCGCGAGCACCGAGAGCAGCACCCGGCTGCTGTCGCGGCCGTCCTGCCGCGCGGACCACCGGACGCAGCCGAGCGCGATCGCGGCGAGGAGCGGCCCCGCGAGCCCCGCGCCGCCGACCAGGCGCAACGTCACCGAGGGGGCCGCGCCGGTGAGCGCGCCGACCACCGCGCCGTGCCCGAGCGCGAGCGCCACCAGCGGCGCGGCCACCGCCGCGGCGACGGCGCCCGCGCGGAGCCCGGCCGCCGCGCCGCACGCGTCGAGGAGCCACGCGAGCCGCCGCTCCTCGCGCAGGACCGGACCAGCGAGGCCAGCGCCCGCGCAGAGCGCGACCGGCGCGAGCGCGACGAGCGACGCCGCGGCGAGCGGCCCGCCGCCGAGCCGCCCGCTGTTCCGCGCCCAGGCCGCCGCGGCGAGCGCGCCGATCGCCGCGAGCGCGAGGCCCCGCACGAGCACCGCGCGGTGGCCACGGACGAGCGCCGCCAGGTAGACGAGCGCGAGCGCGACGAGCGCGGGCGCCGCCGGTGGGATCATCGAGCGCTCGCGGCCGGCGGGGATCTCTGGCGCGCGGGCGACGGCCGCGCGCAGCCCGACGGCCAGCGTGGGCGCGGCGCACGCGAGCAGCACCGACGCCGGGGCCCCGAGCGCGATGGCGCCCGCGAGCAGCGCGAGGGCCGAGAGCTCGCGCGCGCCGCGCGGACGGGCGAGGAGCATGCAGCGCGCCGCGAGCGCCGCGGCGCCGGCGGCGCATCCGGCGAGCGCGCCGGCGCCGACCGTCCAGAGCGCCACCCACGGGAGCTCCGCGACGGCGAGGAGCAGCGCGTGAGCCGAGAGCAGCTCCCGGCGCGGGACCGGCAGCGCGCGGAGAAAGAACGTCGCCGGAGCGCGGAGCAGCGCGCGCGCCGCCGGCGTCCCGACGAGCAACCACGCCCCCCAGAGCGCGACCCGGAACAGGGGCGACTCACCCGCGATGCCCGTGAGCTGCGAGGGGTGCATCCCGTTGCCGCCGAACACGACCGCCGCGACGAGGCCCATGCCCATGTAAAGCGGCATGGCGCGCGCGAAGGCGTCCTTCCCGGCCGTCGAGACCAGGACGCGCACGACGAGGGCGAAGCGGCGCAGCACGTCACGTGCTTGTACCGCACGGCCGGCCGGATGCTCCCCGCGGAAGCGCATGGCCAGCGCGGCGGCCGTCCCCGGCCGCGTGGCCGGTGTCGCGGAGGGCGCCGGAAGCAGTAGACTCGACCGGGTGAGCCGCTCCCCTGGGCGCCGTGGCCCCGACCCATCGCAGCTCTCGCTGTTCGGTCCAGCGCCGGAGCCCGCCGCTGCCGAGGCGGCGCGCGAGCGCGACGCGATGGTGGCGGTCTACGACGACGCCGCCCGCCTGGCGGCGCGGCTGCCGCCGGGGCTCCACCTCGGCACGAGCTCGTGGAGCTTCCCCGGCTGGCAGGGCCTCGTCTACGCCGCGCGGCAGAGCACGGAGGAGCTCGCGCGCGATGGCCTCGCCGAGTACGCCCGGCACCCGCTGCTCACGACGGTCGGAATCGACCGCAGCTTCTACGCCCCCGTCCCCGACAGCGACTTCCGCCGTTACGCAGCGCAGCTGCCGGAGGGCTTCCGCTGCGTATCGAAGGCGCTGCACGCCGTCGTGTCCCAGACGCTCGAGCGATCGCAGACCCCGCCGAACGAGGACGAGGGGCGCAGCGCGGGCCCCGCTCGCCTCGAGCCGAACCCGGATTTCCTCTCGGTGCCGCTCTTCCTCTCGCGCGTCGCCGCGCCGCTGCTCACGGTGTTCCGGGCGCACGCGGGGCCGGTGCTGCTCGAGCTTCCCCCGGTCGGCCCGCCGCACCGGCTCCCGCCGCGCGCGTTCTTCGAGCGGCTCGACGCGTTCCTCGGCGCGCTGCCGCGCGAGCTCTCCTGCGCGGTCGAGCTCAGGGAGCGCGCCTATTTCACCGGCGAGTACCGGGAGATCCTTGGCGCGCACGGCGTCGCCCACGCCTACAGCTACTGGCGCAACATGCCGTCTCCCGGCGCCCAGGCCGAGGTGGTGCCCGTCTCGAACGCCCCGTTCGCGGTCGTCCGGCTCTCGCTCAAGCCCGGTCGCCGCTACGAGGCGGAGAAGCGCCGGTTCCACCCGTTCAACCGGGTGGTCGAGCCGGATCCCGAGATGCGCGCGGAGGTCGCGCGGATCCTCTGCGAGGCCGCGGCGCTGCGCATCGAGAGCTTCACGCTCGTGAACAACAAGGCCGAGGGCTCGGCACCCCTGACCGTGCGCGCCATCGCCGAGGAGGTCGCCGCGGCGTGGCGCGCGCCCACGGCGCCCACGACGACCGCCGGCGGGTGAGCCCGACCAGGGCAGGACGGAGCGGGCCGGCGCGACGCGCGCGCCAGCGCCGCGGAGAGGACAGGCTGGAAAGGGTCGCCGTGCGGGCGGCCTCGGGGCCGGCGCGGCGCGCCCCTCCCCGCTACCGCGCGCGAAAAGGGCTCTCCTCGCCCCACCATCCGTGCAACACCTCGTGCGCCATGGCCCGAGCGCCGGCGCGCCGGCCGCGGCAGACGACGCGCACAGCGCTTGGAGGTGCCCAGTGAAACGCAGTGAAGCTCCGGCCCGCGCCGATGTGGTCATCGTCGGCGCCGGCCACAACGGTCTCGTCGCCGCCGTCCTCCTCGCCCGCCGCGGGCTCGACGTGGTGGTGCTCGAGGAGAAGGACGCGGTCGGCGGCGCGGTGAAGACCGAGCACCCCTTCCGGAAGGCGCCGAGCCTCGGCGTCTCGAGCGGCGCCTACCTGCTCGGGCTCGCCCCGCCCGAGCTGCTCCGCGAGGTCGGCGTCGCCCTCCCCCTCCGGCGGCGCGATCCGCACTATTTCCTGCCGACCACGGACCGGCGCTACCTGCTCTTCGGCTCGGATCAGGCCGCGATGAAGCGGCAGTTCCTCGAGTTCTTCTCCCAGGCGGACTGGGACGCGAACAGCGCGCTCCAGGCCGAGCTCGCCGCGCTCCGGGACGACATCGCCCCGACGTGGCTCGCGGAGCCGCTCTCCATCGAGGAGACGGCGGAGCGCTACGTGCGGCCCGCCCTCCGGCAGACGTTCGTGGCGCTCTGCCGGGGCACGATCTCCGATTACCTCGCGCGGTTCGGCTGGAAGAGCGACCTCCTCAAGGCGATGTACGCCGTGACCGACGCCTTCTCGGGGCTCGCGGGCGGCTTCGAATCGCCCGGCACCGGCATGAACTTCCTCATCCACAACATGTGCCGCCTCCCCGGCGCCGACGGGACCTGGATGATCGTCGAGGGCGGCATGGGCACGATCTCCCGCCTCTTCGCCGAGAAGGCGAGGGCCGAGGGCGCGACGATCCTCACCGGCGCCCGCGTCGCGCAGATCGAGGCGTCCGGGGGCGCCGTCTCCGGCGTGCTCCTCGAGGACGGCACGCGCATCGCCGCGAAGGTGGTCGTCTCGAACGCCGATCCGTACCGCACCCGCGCGCTCGCCGGCGAGGCGGCGATCGGGGCCTCGCTCTCGGCGCGGCTCGACGCGCTCGCGAAGGACGGCTCGACGCTCAAGGTGAACATGGCGCTGACCGGTCTGCCCACGTTCACGTGCCTCCCGCAGGATCGCGGTCAGTTCGGGCCGACCATCCACCTGCTGCCGGACGAGGACGTCGTGATGGACACGCTGCGGCAGGCCCACCGCGACGCGATGAGCGGGCGCCTCCCGGAGTTCCCCGCGATCGAGTGGTACTTCCACACGCCGATCGACCCGAGCCTGCGCGACGCCGAGGGCCACCACAACGCGGCGCTCTTCGTGCAGTGGGTGCCCTACGCGCTCGCGGGCGGCGAGACGTGGGACCAGGCTGCGCCGCGCTACGTGAAGCACCTCCTCTCGATCTGCGATCGCTTCGCGCCCGGGATGAGCGATCTCGTGCTGGAGACGTTCACGCTGGCGCCGCCGGACATCGAGCGGCACTTCGGGATCACGAAGGGGCACATCCACCACATCGACAACAGCTTCGGCTTCGCCGACCGCGTGCCCTACCGGTTCGGGCTCGCCGGGCTGTACTCGTGCAGCGCGGGCACGCACCCGGCCGGGTCGGTCATCGGCGCGGCGGGGCACAACGCCGCGAAGGCCGCGCTCGCCGACCTCGGCAGATGAAGCGGCACCTCGTGGCGATGGGAGCGCTCGCCGTGGTGGCCGGGTGCAGCAGGGAGCCGCCGTCTCCAGGCGGCCCGCCGGGTGCGCCGGCGATCAGCGAGGCGGAGGTGCTCCTGCGCGAGTATCTGGAGCGACATCATCCAGCCATCCGGCCTGGCACTCCGGCGTATGGCGTCTTCATCAAGGACGTCCTCTGGGGTGTCTATCCCGAGCTGTCCGAGCACCGGAAGGCGGACGAGATCCGCAGGTTTGCGACCGAGTACGTGAATCGCCCCGATGCACCAGCGCGGTGAAGCTCGCCCCTCCCTGGTCGCAGGGACCTCTCCGGACCTCTCCACCCACGTGCTCACCCGGCCGCGCGCGCGACCGTCCCCTTCGCCGTCACCACCGCCCGCTCGAGCGGGGCGCCGACGCCGAGGACCACCTGCGCGCCCGGCCAGACCACACACCCGCGTGCCGCGCCGACCCCCTCGACCCGCGCCCCCGCCCCGACGACGCTGCCTGCCACGTCCACGCCCTCGGCGACGGACGCCCCCGGGCCGACGTAGCTCCGCAGGCCGCGCTGCGAGAGCCAGCGCGCGTTCGCCGCCAGGTACGCGGCCACCGTTCCGATGTCGTGCCACACGGCGGGCGCCGCGAACGTCGCGAGCGAGCACCCCTCGCGCAGCCACGGCAGGTACACGTCCCCCACCATGCACCCGCGCGGCGGCAGCCTTCGCCGGAGCGCCCCGCCGACCACGTGCACGCCCACGAAATCGCCGCCCGCGACCTCGTCGCCGAAGCGCTCGCCACGGAGCCGCACCACCTCGCCCCGCGCGCCGACGCCGACCGTCCCTTCCCCGGCCGGCCGCGGCGCGACCGCGAGCGTCGCGCCCGCGCCGTGATGGCCGTGCGCCGCCGAGAGCGCCGCCACATCGAGATCGATCAGGATGTCGCCGTTCCAGAGGACCACGTCGCCCTCGCCGAGCGCGCCCGCCGCGTTCGCGAGGCCCCCGGCAGTGCCGAGGGGCTCCGGCTCGTGCAGCACCTCGACGGGCATCGGGAACGCCGCGAGCAGATCGAGCGAGAATCGCTCCGCGAGGTGGGACTTGTTCACCGCGACGCGGACGACCCCGCCCGCGGCGAGCCGCTCGGCGATGTGCGCGATGAGCGGCCGATCGCCGAGCCAAAGGAGCGGCTTCGGCATCTCGTCCGTGAGCGGGCGGAGCCGGGTCCCGAGCCCCGCCGCGAGGATCATGGCAGAGGCCATGGCCGCGAGGATCACCCCTTCACGGGGAACGTTCAAGAAATCGAGGTCGCTACGGCGCGACCGCGCAGCCGTGCGACGGAGCCAGCGGAGATCGCGGCCATCGGCCCGATCCCTCGTTCAGCTCACTCCCCCCGCTCGAGCAGCCCCCGCGACGCGCGCTCGAGCAGCTCGTGCCCCGTCGCGTCCCCCTCCTCGACGTGCGCGACGCCGATGCGGAGGGTCATCCGAAAAGGCCTCGTGGCCGCTCGCCGGAAGCGGTGCTGGCGCACCTTCTCGCCGAGCACCTTCGCGAACGCGGACGCCCGCGTCCGGCCGATCCCGGGGCAGACGATCGCGAGGGTGTCGCGGCGGTAGCGCCCGAGGAGCCCGCCTTCCGGCACGTAGATCCTGACGATGCGCGCGAGATCGCCGAGGATGCGATCGACCCCGGCTCGGCCCTGCGTCTCCTCGACGTCCTGGAGCCCCTCCACGCTGAGCAGCAGCAGCGAGAGCCTCCTCGTCCGCTGCTCCTTGGCGCGCTGCACCTCCTTCTTCAGGAAGGCCCGGAGCCGCTCCTCGTGGACGACCGCGGCGAGGTCGTCGTCGCGCTGGCGTGACTCGCCGGCCTTGGGCCCTGGCTCCGGAGGCTTCGGCCCGGGGTCCGACGGCGAGCTGGCGCGCCGGTCGTCGGCGGCGCGCCGGTCGTCCGCCTCGCCCCCGCGGCTCTCGACCCCGCGGCGAGACGACGGTGGCGGGTTCGTGGGCCGCTCGGGCGGGGGCGGCGTCGACGGGGCGGGCGCGCCGAGCGCCTCCGCCATCAGCGTGACGGCCGCCGTCGCGCGCTCGAAGCGGTCCTTCGGGTCGATCGCGGTCGCCTGCTGGAACCACGCGTCGAAGGCGGGCGGCAGCCGGATGCTGCTGCGGCGCCGCGCGGCGCGGGCGCTCGGAGGCTCGGGCAACCCCGCCACCATCCGCTGGAGGAGCGCGTAGACCGACGGCAGGACGTTGGCCTCGGTCAGCCAGTACGGGCTGCCCACGAGCAGCGCGAAGGCGACATGCGCGAGCGCATGGATGTCGGTCTTCGGCCCGACCGCGACGTCGCCGCGGATCTGCTCGGGCGCCATGTAGAGGGGCGTCCCGACCATCGCCGTGCGGTCCGCCATGCTGCGGTGCGCCACGACCTTCGCCAGCCCAAAATCAAGGACCTTCACGCAGGGGGAGCCGTCATCCCGCCTCGTCAGGAAGAGGTTCGCCGGCTTGAGGTCCCGGTGGACGATGGCGGCCGCGTGCATCTTGTCGAGCGCGCGCGCGACCTGGCCCAGGTAGAGCACCACCTCGGCCGGCGGCAGCGGGCCGCGGCGCGCCGACAGGCTCGCGAGCTCCTCGCCCTGGAGCAGATCCATGACGAGGAACGGCATCCCCGAGTCGGCGTCGATGCCGGCATCGGAGATGTGAACGATGTGGTCGCTCTCGATCCCGCCCGTGATCTTGGCTTCCTGGGCGAACCGGGCGCGCTGGGCCGGGTCCTGGATGGAGCCGGGGAGCATCACCTTGAGCGCTCGGCGGCGGTCCGTGACCACGTCCACGACCTCGTACACCGCCCCCATCCCGCCCGTCTTGATCGGGCGCACGACGCGGTACCGCCCATGGAAAGGCGTGTCGGGTCGGAGCTGCGCGAGGCTCGGCGGATCCATGGGGTGATCGCGGCCCTGGGAGCATAGATCGGACCGGCCTTGTCCGGTCGCCGTTCGCGCCTCCCGAGGTGGGGCGGGCAGCTGGTGTGCCGGAAAACTCGACGCCTCCGGCGGCCGCGTGGTAGCTCCGCCGGGTGGGTTCGTCTGCGCTCGCCGTCCTCTCCGCCGCGAGGCGGAGCTCCGCGCTTTGGGCCGCGGCCGCGTTGCTCGGCCTCGGCGCCGTGACCCTCATCACAGCGCCGAGCTGCGGCAACGACGCTGTGGGCGTCGACGCCTGCCGGCGGATCGAGCAGGCCCGGTGCGAGGCGGCCGCCGTGTGCCCGGAGTGGATCGGCTCCGGGGACGCCGAAGAGCGGGTGAACACCTGCGTCGAGTTCTACTGGGACCAGTGCCTGCACGGCTTCGAGAACGGCGCCGGCGGCGGCCAGACCGTGGCAGATCCGACGACCGTCGAGGTCGATGCCTGCGTTGCCGCCGTCGGTGAGGCGCGCGCCTGCGCCAGCGCCAAGGTCGCGTCCATGGCGGAGTGCTCTGCAGCGCCGCTCGCCGCGGGCGTGGACCGCGCGATCACCCCCTGCGAGGTGATCACCGCGCAGGCGGAGGCGCTCGAAGCCTGCGCGTTCGTCGCCCCGAACGGCGGCGGCGCCGGCAGCGGCAGCTCTGGCAACGCGGGCAGCGGCGGCTCCGGCGGCAGCAGCGCGGGCAACGGCGGCGGCAGCGATGTCTCCGGCGGCGCCAGCGCGGGCAGCGGTGGCTCCGGCGGCGCCAGCGCGGGCAGCGGTGGCTCCGGCGGCGCCAGCGCGGGCAGCGGTGGCTCCGGCGGCGGCAACGCAGGCAGCGGCGGCTCCGGCGGCGGCAGCGCGGGCAACGGCGGCTCCGACGGTCCCTGATACAGCTGCGGGAAGCTCCCTCGGACTGAGGGATCGCCCGCCTCGCACCAACCTGCTAGGTTCAGGGAGGACTTCGACGATGGCTACGCCGGCAACAGTCCACGTTGATGTGGAGCTCCCTTCCGATCTCGCACAGCTCCGCCTCCCGGCGGGGGTCGATCGCAGGCTGCAGGCGCTCCTGGACAAGCAGGATCGCGGGGAGAAGCTATCGGCGGATGAGGCCATCGAAGCCGAGGGGCTCGTCGATCTCGCCGAGCTGCTCAGCTTGCTGCGCCTCCGCGCATCGCGGAAGGAGCCTGCGCTGACGCGATGAGCGGCGACGGCGTGCCCGCGCCGCTCCAGCGTCGCGTCCGCAAGCGTGCTGCCGATCGATGCGAGTATTGCCGGCTCTCCCAGGTCAGCCAGGAGGCCACGTTCCATGTCGATCACATCCAGCCACGGCACGCAGGTGGCCTGACCGCCCTGGAGAACCTGGCGCTCGCCTGTGTGTCGTGCTCCCTGCGCAAGGGAGCGCGGACCCATGGAGAGGACCCGACCACGGGCGACCACGCGAGCCTCTTCCACCCTCGCTGGGGTCGCTGGGAAGACCACTTCGACGTCACGGGCGAGCTGTCGATCGCCGGGAAGACACCGACAGGCCGCGCCACGGTCGCGCTGCTCCGGATGAATCGGCCTCTCGTCATCGAGATTCGACGTGAAGAGGCGTTGCGGGGTCGGTTCCCGTAGAGGGCGGGCGCCCGCGGCTTCCGCGAGCTCATCACCGCCTCGCGAGCGCGAGCGGCGCATCCGGCAGCTCGCCCGCGAGCGCCGCCGCCAGCGGCGTCCCCTCTGGCCGGTCTCGCTCGGCCGCGCGCCGCGCGCGCAGCTGGGCCGCGTTTCATGTGGCGCCGTTCTCCGGCTTGGACTAGTGCCCCCTGCCGATGGGCCGAGCTCGAGCTGGTTTCGGAACCTTGTTCGCCGCGGATCGCGCGCGCGGGCGCTCCCCGCGACCCCGGGCCGGCCGGTGCGCCCTGGCGCTCGCCGTCCTCGCGCTCACGGCCTGCGCCGACGGGTCCAACAGCGACGACGACCTGCAGCTCGGGACGTCGGTGACCATCGACCCGCTCGCCTTCCTGGGCGGCGACGTCCAGTGCTCGGGCTCGGACGAGCCGGAGGCCATCCGCAGCTACGTCGCCACGCTCACCGACAACAGCGCGGAGGGCGGGCCGTCCCCCCTCGCCTCATCGCCGCCAATCTCCTGTGCGTGGAGCGTGTCGTTCACCTCCGTCGTCGAGGGGCACGAGTACACGGTCAGGATCGACGGCTACGGGGGGGAGCTCGCCGATCAGCTCACGCCCAAGGGTGGCGAGACCTCCGGGAACCCCGAAATGCTGCTCCCCAACGGTGACAAGGCCGACCCGACCTGGACGTGGGAGTGCCCCGGCCCTGACTCCGACCCCCCGGGCGGCGCCGGCTCGATCGTGGCAGAGAAGGACGTGGAAATCGTTGTCCGGACGTGCGCCAAGCCCACCCGCGTCGAGCCCTGACCCTTCCGGCGCTCCCGTTGCGCCGCCTCACGCTCCCGCCGCGCTGTCCAGCGCCCCCGCCCAGGACGCTCCCGCGATCCCGCCCGCTGTCCGGCCCCTGATGCGCCCTCGCCGGCGCCTCGCGGCGTCCGCCGAGGAGCGGGCGGCAGGCCGCGATCCGCGCCCGCGCGCGCGGGCAGGAACGCCCTCTGAGGCCGGCAAACCCTTTGCGCCGGCCTGCCCCTTGGAGTACCTGAACGCATCCGTCGCATCCCCTGAACAGCGTGGGTCATAGGGCGGGCGGCGAAGGCCGGACTCCACCTCGTCGCTCGTCGTTCGAGGTCAGGGCCGCTTCTGCTGCTCCGCTCGACGCTCGAGCCGCGCTGGGATGGGCCTCTACGACGGGGGCCGAGCGCGCACCGCGCCCGCCCCCCGCGCCTCGGGTGCAGGTCCCCCATGGAAGAGACGTCGAACATCCAGCAGAAGGTTCCGGTCAGCATCCAGGACGAGCTCCGGACGAGCTACCTCGACTACGCGATGAGCGTGATCATCGGCCGCGCGATCCCGGACGTGCGCGACGGCCTGAAGCCGGTGCACCGCCGGATCCTCTACTCGATGAACGAGCAGAAGATCGGCCCCTCCGGCTCGCACAAGAAGTGCGCGCGCGTCGTCGGAGACGTCCTCGGCAAGTACCACCCGCACGGCGATCTCGCGGTCTACGACGCGCTCGTCCGGATGGGGCAGACCTTCAGCCTGCGCTACCCGCTCATCGACGGGCAGGGCAACTACGGCTCGGTCGACGGCGACTCGCCCGCGGCCATGCGGTACACGGAGTCGCGCCTGTCGCGGATGGCCGTCGAGCTGCTCGCCGATCTCGACAAGGACACGGTCGACTTCGTCCCGAACTACGACGACTCGGAGCTCGAGCCGAGCGTCCTGCCGGCGAAGTTCCCGCAGCTCCTGGTGAACGGCTCCGGCGGCATCGCCGTCGGCATGGCGACGAACATCCCGCCGCACAACCTCGGCGAGATCATCGACGCGACGATCGCCATCATCCGCAACCCCGACATCACCCTGGAGGAGCTGCTCCACCTCGTCCCGGGCCCCGATTTCCCGACCGGCGGCCTCATCTACGGCAAGAGCGGGATCGTGCAGGCGTACACGACCGGCCGCGGCTCGATCACGATGCGCGGGCGCCACCAGGTCGAGAAGACGATGAAGGGCGACCGCGAGCAGATCGTCTTCACCGAGATCCCCTACCAGGTGAACAAGGCCCGGCTGGTCGCGAAGATCGCCGAGTGCATGAAGGAGAAGCGCATCGAGGGGATCAGCGAGGTGCGCGACGAGAGCGACCGCGAGGGGATGCGGATCGTCATCGAGCTGAAGAAGGACATCTTCCCGCAGGTGGTCGTCAACCAGCTCTACCGGCTGACGGACCTCCAGGCGACGTTCGGCGTCATCAACCTGTCGATCGCGAACGGGCGCCCCGCGGTGCTGAGCCTGAAGGACACGCTCTCGCACTTCATCGAGCACCGGCGCGAGGTCGTGACGCGGCGCTGTCGGTTCGAGCTCCGGCAGGCCGAGGCGCAGCGCGAGCTCATCGAGGGGCTCGGGATGGCGACGAGCGACATCGATCGCATCGTCGCGACGATCCGGGCCTCGAGCGATCCGGACGACGCGCGAGAGAACCTGCAGAAGCTGCCGCTCCGGGGGCTCGGCGAGTTCCTCCGGCGGGCCGGCCGGCCGGAGCCCGAGTGCGCCGAGGCCGACACGCGCGGCGACTACTTCCTGTCGGAGCGGCAGGCCAAGGCGATCCTCGAGATGCGGCTGTCGCGCCTGACAGGCCTCGAGCGGGAGAAGCTCGCGAAGGAGTACGGCGAGCTGTCGCAGACCATCGAGCGGCTCCGGGCGATCCTGGCCGACATGGGGCTGCTCATGAACGTGATCGTGATGGAGCTCGAGGAGATCAAGGAGCGCTTCGGCGACAAGCGGCGGACCGAGATCGTGCCGGCCGAGGCCGAGATCCAGATGGAGGACCTGATCCAGGAAGAGGACATGGTCGTGACCATCTCGCACGCCGGCTACCTGAAGCGGACGCCGACCTCGACGTACCGGGCGCAGCGCCGCGGCGGCAAGGGGATGGTCGGGATGGAGGCGCGCGAGGAGGACTGGGTGAGCCAGCTCTTCGTGGCGTCGACGCACTCGTACGTCTTCTTCTTCAGCGACAAGGGCAAGGTCTTCGTCAAGAAGGTCTACGAGATCCCGCAGGCGCCTCGGAACGCGAAGGGCCGGGCGATCGTGAACTTCGTCGGGATGGAACCGGGGGAGAAGGTCGCGGCGATCACGCCGGTGCCGAGCTTCGACGGCGAGACGTTCGTTGTGACGCTGACCCGCCGCGGGCAGATCAAGAAGACGGCGCTCAACGAGTACGAGAACTACCGGGACAAGGGGATCATCGGCGTGCGCATCGAGGAGGGCGATCAGCTCTTCACGGCGGCGCTCACCGACGGCAAGCGCGAGCTCGTGATCGCGACGCGGAGCGGGATGAGCATCCGCTTCCCCGAGGACCAGGTGCGCCCGACGGGCCGCGCGACGATGGGCGTGAAGGGCATCGAGCTCGACGAGGGCGACGTGGTGGTGGGCCTCGGCGTGAGCGGCGACGGGCGCGACCGGGTGCTCGCGGTGTGCGAGCGCGGGTACGGCAAGCAGACGCCGCTCGAGGAGTTCCGGCTCCAGAGCCGCGGCGGCAAGGGCGTCATCCTCATCGACGCGAGCGAGCGGAACGGGCCGGTGGTGGGCGTCGCCATGGTGAGCCCGAGCGACGAGGTGCTGATCGTGACCGATCGCGGGCAGATGATCCGCACCAAGACGAGCGAGATCCGCGAGACAGGGCGCAACGCGCAGGGCGTGCGGATCATGCACGTCGGCCAGGACGAGCGGGTCGTCGCCGTCGAGGCCTTCGCGGCGGACGCGGCCGAGGCCGAGGAGGGCGGGTCGACGCCGCCGGGAGCGGGCGTGGACGGGACCAACGGGGTCGCGGATCACGCGGGCGGGAACGGGAGCAGCGAGGTCAGCGAGGTCAACTAGAGGTCGACCCCGGGCGGGGAGCTAGGGGCCTACGGTGGTTGTCGGGTCGACCGGACGGGGAGCTCGATGGCCGACGAGGGCCGCTAGCTCGGTCACGTGCTCGTCGTGGGCGCCCATCGCGACGAGCGCGTCGGCGAGCTGAAGGACATACTCGACGTTCGAGCCGCTCGGGCCGTGCGACGCAAGCACCTGAGCGGCAATCTCGGGGAGCGGCGCGGCGCCCAGATAATCGGGGTTATCGGGCGTGGCCAGGTACACGATGGCCGATCGGGCCGTGATCTCCGCGCGCGCCGACGCCCCGTCCGCCAGGTGGAGCGGCACGTCGTGGCGCGCATAGCCGCCCTTCTCGCGGTGGTCCAGCGCGCGAAGCACCTCGTCGAGCTCGGCCACGCCAACGCGATAGGCCATCCCCCAGCAGCGCGCGCCAGGCGACGGAATCAGCGTGACCACCCGCCCAGGCGCCCCGGGGACGCCCCGATGATCGGTGGACCCCTGCCAGAAGCGGCGGGCCCACCCCGTGATGTACCCGGGCACCATCTGCTCGAAGCGGAAGGCAGGCCGCCAGATCAACGAGCCGTAACCGAAGATCCACGTCTCGCGGTGCACGGGGCGATTGTACCAAACCGCGCCGGCCGCCAGCCGCCGCAGCTCACCCCTCGAGCAGCTCGAACCGGATCCCCGCAGCCTGAAGCCGCTCGATGAGCCGCTCCCCCATCGCGACGACCGGCGTGATGACCCCGGCGCGCGCCGGCAGCCGCTCGCGGTCGAACGCCATGCAGAGCGCCGACTCTGCCACCATCTTGGCCGTCTCCGAGTAACCGGGATCGCCGCCGCTCACCCGCGTCACCACCTTGCGCGACGCGCTCTTCCCCTGGAAGGTCACCTGGAACCAGCTGCGCGCCCGCTCCTCCGCGCTCGGCCCCTCCCCCGGACTCCGCACCTTGCGGAGCAGCTCCCGCGTCGGTCCCACCTTGGCCAGCGCCGTGACCGCGCCGAAGCCGGCGATCCCCATCACGAGCTGCAGCCCGGACTTGACCTGCACGTTGTGGCTGTACTGGAAGTCGGGGCCGTAGGCGTCGAGCTCCCGCGCGCTCCGCAGCACGACGAGCGGATCGATGCTGGGCATCGGACAGAGCCACGCGCGCAGCCCCTTCTCGTAGCGGATGCGCGTCTTGAGCCCCCGCACCCTGCGCGCCCCGCGCGCGTCCTCGCCGCGCGCGGCGCCCTTCCTGGGGCCGGGGCGCGCCATGATCTCGAGCAGCGACTGCCAGGTGCCGCCGGAGAAGCTGCCGTGCACGCGCACGATGCCCTCCACCACGATCGGCTCGCCCGCGGGGAGCTTCGTCACCGTGAAGAGCACCCCGAGGTCGTGCGGGATGCTGTCGAAGCCGCAGCAGTTGACGATCCTCACGCCCCGCGCGCGGGCAGCCTCGTGGTGGCGCTCGATGAGGCGGTCGACGAACCCGGGCTCGCCGGTGAGATCCGCGTAGTCGGTGCCCGCGCGGATGCACGCCTCGACGAGCGGCTCGCCGAGCGCCGTGTAAGGGCCGACCGTCGTGATGACGACGCGCGCCTGCCGGGCCATGCGCTCGAGCGACGCCGCGTCGTCCGACGCCGCCTCGATGACGCCCAGCGAGGAGCACGCCGGATCGATCGCCTCCATCGCCGCCTTCACCTCGGCGAGGCGCCCCGCGTTCCGGCCAGCGATCGCCCAGCGGATGGGCCGCTCTTCTGCGCCGCGGGCAGAGGCGTCCTTGCCCTTGGTGGCGAGATACTCGGCGACGAGGCGACCTGTGAAGCCGGTCGCTCCGAAGACGATCACGTCGTACGCGCGGTCGCTGGTCATGGGGGCAGCCTTGATACCACGACCGCGGGCGGGAACGTCAGCGCCGGCACCACGAGAGCGACGGCGGCACCCAGCCGCCGAACGAGCGCTCCAGGTGCTCCGCCACGGCGATCGTCACGTGATCGTTGCCGTGGATCGCCGCCACCTGGACGCCGAGCGGCAGCCCCTCGCCGTTGAGGCCCAGCGGCACCTGCGTCGCCGGCATCTCCATGACGTTGAGCACCGCGGTGTATGTCCACTGGAAGGGCGGCAGGAGCGGCGCGTAGTGCCGCGGCGCGGGGCTCGGATAGGACGGGTAGAGCATCACGCCCTGCTCGCCGATGCGCGACACGAGCTCGGCGCGCAGCGCCTTGCCGAGCTCCAGGGCGCGCTCGACGCGCGCCGGCAGCAGCCCGCCGACGTCCTCGAGCAACGCGAGCCCCAGCGCCGGCAGCGTGTGCGGCGAGCGGCGGACCGACCAGCGGGCGAGCTCGCGCGGCAGGCTGACCGGGCGGCCATCACCGAGCAACGCCCGGAACGTGACGCCCCCGGACGTGCCCACCATCGCCGTCCAGATGTCGAGCGCCCGCGCGAGGAGATCGACCTTCGCCTCGATCACCCTCGCCCCGCAGGCGGCGAGCGCCTCCGCCGCCCTCCGCTGCGCGGCCACGAGATCGGCGCTCACCCGGCGCACGCCGTCGTGCTCGACGGAGAGCACCGTCAGCGTGCCGAGATCGACCGAGGCCGGATCGCCGAGCGGCAGCGGCGCACAGCCCGGATCGCGCGCGTCGGGGCCGGCGAGGATGCGGAGCACCGGCATGAGATCCTCGGCGCGCCGAGCGATCGGCCCCGTCGTCATGAAGCGGAGCCCCCGCTCGCCCGGCAGCGGGAACTGGCCCGAGGTCGGCACGAGCCCGCCGGTCGGCTTGTGGCCGAAGACGCCGTTGAAGAACGCGGGCATGCGGATGGATCCGCCGATGTCCGAGCCGAGCCCGACCGGCGCGCCGCCCGCGCCGATCACCGCGGCCTCCCCGCCCGAGCTGCCGCCCGCGGTGCGCGCCGGGTCGTAGGGGTTGTTCGTCCGGCCGTAGAGCCGGTTGTTCGTCTCCATCCACATGCAGAGCTCCGACACGTTGGTGACGCCGAGCGGGATGAAGCCGGCCGCGCGCAGGCGCGTGACCGTCACGGCGTCCTCCTCCGCGCGCACGCTGGCGCGGGCGACGAGCCCCGCGGAGTTCGGCATGCCGGCGACGGCGAAGCTCTCCTTGATGGAGCACGGGACGCCGAGGAACGGCGGCGCGCCCGCGGGCCCGCCCTGTTCGAGGAGAGCATCGGCCGCGCGCGCCTCGGCGCGGGCGGCCTCGAACCGGTCCGCCACCATCGCGTTGAGCGTCGGGTTCACGCGCTCGATGTGCCGGATATGGGCCTCCACGACCTCGGCCGACGTCACGGCGCGTTCGCGGATCAGCGCGGCGAGCCGGGTCGCGGAGAGCAGGAGCAGCGGATCTCGTGACAGCATGCGTGCGACCGAGGATCAGGCTCGGGACGACGACCCAGGTCAAGGGTCCGCCACCCCGGATCCGTCGATCGCCCCCCGCCCCATCCTGGGCGCGAGCCGCGCGCGGCCCTCGCCGGGCGTCCTTCTGGACGCCGGAGGCGCGAGCCGCCTACTCCTCCGTGGCCTGCTCCGCGCCCGCGGCCTGCCCCGCGCCCGCGGCTTGCTCCGTACCCGCGCGCTGCACCGGCGCGGCGGCGACCGCGCGCGCCCGCGCTCGCTGCGGGAAGGCCCACCGCACCGCCCCGGTGATAAGCCAGTCGACCGCCCCCCGGTCATCGACCTGGATGCCGGGATCGACGTACACCTGCACCCGTTCGCTGAGCTCTGCGCCGACCTCCAGCACGCTCGTCGACACGACGCGGTGCGCGCCGCGGTGATCGATCGAGAACGCCTGGTCCGGGCTCACCCAGAACCCGTGCGGCAGCTCGATGATCGCGAATTCCCTGATCGTCGACTTCTGGATGGGGTTCCGCCCCGGGTCGCCGCCGAACGACACGGCGTGCTGCAGCTGGGCGCCGAGCCGCGCGGGCCGCGCCACGCGGAAGTACGCCTGGACGAGGGGCGCCACCTGGTTCTTTCCCGCGCCGAGCGCGCGCTTCGTCGCCGAGTCGAGGACGAGATCCGTGCCGACGACCAGCGCGAACCGCGGCGTGCCCACAACGCGGACGAGCGGCCGGATCAGGATGTCGCCGAGCCCCGCGTCGCGCCGGCCCTCGATGTCACCCGCGTACGCGAGCGGCAGGTCTGCGCGCAGCGAGAACGTCCTGGTGAAGGCGTAGTCCCCCCGGAGCACCGCAGCGTTGAAGAAGCCGTTCTTGCCGCTCGAGTAGTCGTCCCGGAGCTCGAGGAACGTGCTGAAGTTGGCGGCCGCCCTCGGTTGCGTCCGGGGCGCCGCGGCGGCGGGCCGCTCCGGCGCAGCAGGTGGCTGCGCAGGCGGCGCGGGTGGAAGCGACGGCCGCGCGGGCTGTGCACCGGCGAGCGCCGTGGGATCCCCAGGCTGCGCAGGATCGGCGCGGGCCGCGGCGGCGCCGCTCAGCGCGAGGAGCCCGACCGTGCCGAGAGAGGCCACGCGACGGCGCTTCAGACCCCAGGGCGAGACCGTCCGATCGGCAGGGCGCGCCTGCGCGACGCGATGCGCTTGCATGCCGGGTTCATGGGTGTGTCGCGCGATCTGGCGACAGTCAGTTCAAGACAGCAGTCTGCACTTCGGGGGCGCATGAGCCGACGTCCGGTGTTTGCGCACCTCTCCCCTGGCACCCCAGCATCCTGGCCGCGCCCTCGCTTGCGCGCGCTCCATGCGACGCGCTCGGCGCGCTTCGCTCGACTCGCCCGGCGTCGCGCTCGAGCGACGCAGCCGTGCACATCGAGCGCAGTGCATCGCCGTTCGATCCACCGCGGACCGACCTCCCGGACAGCGCCGGTCCGTGCTGAACATCACGCGGTTCACGTGCGCGCGCTCGAACAAAAAACTGCACGAAATGCCGCAGAAACAAGCGATCTGTAAAGAAACAACTTGACGCGACGCAGCAGCTCTGTAGGGTAGAAGCATCTACGCCATGCAGAAGTCGATGTACACCGCCAGCGCCCACGCCTCCGGCGATGGGACCCTCGCTGAGAAGGTTGTGCACAATGCTTCGTTGGCGTCCTCGACGGCGCGTTCGTTCGTCGTCGTCGAAGGCGGCGTGTCTGTCGGGCTCCTAGCGGGCCTAGCCATTCCTGCGCTCATCAGCCTAGTTGACGTCGTCGGGCTGATTCGCGTCGGGAACGGTTGCGGGCCGCCGCTCTGAGCTGAGACAGCATGGAGATAGGCCCCCGCACCGAGATGGTCCGGGGGCTTTCGTTTTTTTCGGCCTGAGGGTTCACGGAGAGCAGCCGTCGTCGAAGGAGGATCAGTGAGCAAGGAACATTCGAGGAAAAATCGGGAGGACGCCTCGATCGAGGCCGTCGGCCAGCGCATCGCGGAGCTCGCCGAGCTCGTCGCCGCGGGATGTGGGGTGCCCGTCGCGTCGAGCGCCGTGCGAGAGGAGTTCGAGGCGCTCGTCGACGAGATCCGCGCCCGAGCCAGCGGGGGCGCCGTCCGCGCGCCCCAGCGATCCTCGACGCACCTCAAGGGCGCGCGCCCGCACGGCGACGCCGCGGAGGCCTCGTTCGAGTTCCACGCTGACCCGCCCTCCGCGCGCTCCGACGTGGATCAGCGCGCCAAGCCGGCGAGCGCGCCGGGCAGCTCGCGCGTCGTGTCGCTCGACGACGCGCGCAGGGTGCTCGACGCGCTCCGCCGCGAGGAGAGCAGCGGCGGCGGCCCTCGGGAGGATCTGCAGCGCGCGATCGCCTAAGTTGCTGAGCCTCTGAGAAACGGCGGAACCCCGCGGCCAAGGCGCCCCCATGGGCCCCACCTTCACCCGCGTGACTCGATGGAGTCGGGAATTATGAAACGAACCGGTGCACAGATTATCTGGGAAGTCCTCGTCCGCGAAGGCGTGGACGTGGTCTTTGGCTATCCGGGCGGCGCGATCATGCCCGCCTACGACACGATCCTCGGTTACCCGATCCGCCATGTGCTCGTCCGGCACGAGCAGGGCGCGGCGCACATGGCAGACGGGTACGCCCGCGCCTCGGGCAAGGTCGGCGTGTGCGTCGCCACCTCGGGGCCGGGCGCGACGAACCTCGTCACCGGGATCGCGACGGCGATGCTCGACTCCTCGCCGATCGTCTGTATCACCGGGCAGGTGCCGTCCAAGCTGCTCGGGACCGACGCGTTCCAGGAGACGGACATCACGGGCGTCACCCTGCCCATCACCAAGCACAACTACCTCGTGACCGACGTCCGGGACATCGCCCCTGCCCTGCGCGAGGCGTTCTACATCGCGCGCTCGGGCCGGCCGGGCCCTGTGCTCGTGGACATCACCAAGGACGCCCAGCAGGCGTCGATCGACTTCGAGCCGCCGAAGGGCGAGGTCCGCTTGCCCGGCTACCGCCCCTCGCACCACGCCGTCCAGACGGACATCGAGAAGGCGATCGACCTCATCGACGAGGCCGAGCGGCCGCTCATCCTGGCCGGTCAGGGCATCGTCAGGGCCGAGGCGACGCGCGAGCTCCTCGCCTTCGTGGAGAAGACAGGGATCCCCGTCGCCTCCACGCTGCTCGGCCTCGGCGGCTTCCCGGCGACACACCCCCTCAGCCTCGGCATGATGGGGATGCACGGCGAGGCGTGGGTGAACACCGCCATCCAGGAGGCCGACCTCCTCATCGCGCTCGGGATGCGCTTCGACGACCGCGTGACCGGCAACCTCAAGACCTACGCCGTCAAAGCGAAGAAGATCCACGTCGAGATCGACCGGTCCGAGATCAACAAGAATGTCAAGATCGATGTCGGCCTGATCGGCGACGTCCGGGACACGCTGCTGTCGCTCATCCCCGGGTGCAAGCAGCGCAACCGGGGCCCGTGGGTCGAGCGCATCAACCTGCTGAAGGGCGACTCGGCGGTCCGTGACATTCAACAATTGCCGTACAACGACAAATTGTACGCCGCGCACGTGATGCACGACCTCTGGCGGCTCACCGACGGCAAGGCGCTTGTGGTAACCGACGTCGGCCAGCACCAGATGTGGGAAGCGCAGTACTACAAGCACGATCACCCGCGGAAGCTCATCACCTCCGGCGGGCTCGGCACGATGGGCTTCTCCCTGCCGGCGGCGATCGGCGCGCGCTTCGCGAAGCCGGAGGACGAGATCTGGGTCGTCGTGGGCGACGGCGGCTTCCAGATGACCGCGTGCGAGCTCTCGACCTGCGCGCAGGAGGGGCTCAAGGTCCACGTGGCCGTCATCAACAACGGCTACCTCGGCATGGTGCGGCAGTGGCAGGAGTTCTTCTACAACCGGCGCTACTCGGCGACCCCGATGCGCAGCCCGGATTTCGTGAAGCTCGCCGAGGCCCACGGGCTGACCGGCATCCGCGTCACGAAGCGCGAGGAGATCGCCGCGGCCGTGGAGCGCGCCCGCGCCACGCCGGGCACCGTGGTCGTCGACTTCCGCGTGGAGCAGGAGGATAGCGTCTATCCGATGGTCCCCGCCGGCGCCGACCTGAACGACATGATCCGGCGCCCGAGCCCCATCGTGGAGACCGGGGAGGACCCGTGAACGCGCCAGCAGACCCACGCGCCCTGGGCGCGCGCTCCAGCGTGAGCGTGCGCCCGTCGGACGGGCGGGGCGCGCCCGAGCGCGCCGCGGCCGGAGCCGGGCGCACCACAGACAAGAGGGACTTTCAAGAGGCATCCATGGATCGACCCATCCTGCGCACGTTCATCGCCTACGTCGAAGACCGCCCCGGCGTGCTCAACCGCGTCGCGTCCCTCTTCCGGCGGCGCGCCTACAACATCGAGTCGCTGAGCGTCGGGCGCACCCACATCGCCGGGATCTCGCGCCTGACCCTGGTCCTCGAGGCGGACGAGGACGGAGCGCGGCGCCTGGAGGCGAACCTCTACAAGCTGGTCAACACCCTCTGGGTCCGGGACGTCACCCACACCGCCTCGGTCGCGCGCGACCTCGCGCTCATCAAGGTGAAGGCGGACGCGACGAGCCGGGCGCAGGTGCTCCAGCTCTGCGAGGTGTTCCGCGCGCGCACCGTCGATGTCGCCCCAGAGGCGCTGACCATCGAGATCACCGGGACCGGCGACAAGATCGAGGGCCTGCTCGAGGTGCTCCGCCCGTTCGGGATCATCGAGATGGTGCGGACAGGGATGATCGTGATGACCCGCGGCGCCGAGGAGGCCGAGGCCAGGTTCGACTCGATCCCCGTGCGCACGGCCGAGAACGGCGCCACCTGACGGCGCGAGACGGTGTAAATAGCGCGCGCGAGACGTGAACGACGTGAAGGACGGGAGCCGCGAGGTGCGGGTCCCGGTTGTAAGGAGAGAGAGATGGCTAAGATTTTTTACGATAACGACGCGGATCTTTCGCTCATCCAGAGCAAGAAGGTCGCGATCGTGGGCTATGGCTCCCAGGGGCACGCGCACGCGCTGAACCTGCGCGACAGCGGCGTCACGGTGATCGTCGCCCTGCCCGAGGGCAGCAAGAGCCGGCCCAAGGCGCAGGCCGCGGGGCTGCAGGTGGCCACGGTGTCCGAGGCCGCGAAGGCCGCCGACGTCATCATGATCCTCGCCCCCGACACGTCGCAGGCGCGCATCTACAACGAGCAGATCGCGCCGCACCTCGGCCCGGGCAAGACGCTCATGTTCGCGCACGGGTTCAACATCCGCTTCAACACGATCACGCCCCCCCCGTCGGTCGACGTGTCGATGATCGCCCCGAAGGGCCCCGGCCACCGGGTGCGCGAGACGTTCGAGGCCGGCGGCGGCGTCCCGGCCCTCCTCGCCGTCCACCAGGACGCGAGCGGCAAGGCGGAGGCCCAGGCGCTCGCCTACGCGAAGGGCATCGGCGCGACGCGCGCCGGGGTGCTCCTCACGACGTTCGCGGAGGAGACCGAGACCGACCTCTTCGGCGAGCAGGCGGTGCTCTGCGGCGGCGCGAGCGAGCTCGTGAAGGCCGGCTTCGAGACGCTCGTCAACGCCGGCTACCAGCCGGAGATCGCGTACTTCGAGTGTCTGCATGAGCTCAAGCTCATCGTCGACCTCATGTACCGCGGCGGCCTCAACTACATGCGGTACTCGATCAGCGACACCGCCGAGCACGGCGACTACGTGTCGGGCCCGCGGGTCATCACCGACAAGACGCGCGAGGAGATGAAGCGCATCCTCGCCGAGATCCAGAGCGGCGAGTTCGCGCGCAAGTGGATCGCGGAGAACGAGGCGGGCCGGCCGAAGTTCGAGGCGACGCGGGCGAAGGAGCGGGAGCAGCGGCTCGAGATCGTGGGCGCCAACCTGCGCAAGATGATGCCGTTCATCGATCCCGTCACCATCAAGCCCGGCGACTGAGCCTCTCCACTCGTGGGAGGCGGCGGAGAACACCATGCCTGAGATGATTGCGAATCAAGCGATGCCCCCGTCCGATTACGTCCGCATCTTCGACACGACGCTGCGCGACGGCGAGCAGTCGCCGGGCGCGACGATGACATCGTCGGAGAAGCTCGAGATCGCGCTCGCGCTGGCGAAGCTCGGCGTCGACGTCATCGAGACGGGCTTCCCCGCCGCTTCCCCCGACGATCTGCTCGCCGTCCAGACGATCGCCGAGCGCGTGGGCGCGGCCGCGGTCCCCGGCCGCCCCGCCGCGACCCCGCCGATCATCTGCGCCCTCGCCCGCGCCACCAAGGTCGACATCGACAAGGCGTGGGAGGGCGTCGCCCGGGCCGCGCACCCCCGCATCCACACCTTCCTCGCCACGAGCGACATCCACCTCAAGCACAAGCTCCGGATGACCCGGGCCGAGGTGCTCGACCGCGTGCGGGCCATGGTCGCCTACGCGCGCGACCTGTGCGCCGACGTGGAGTTCAGCCCCGAGGACGCCGGCCGGAGCGAGCCGGAGTTCCTCTACCAGGTGCTCGAGGCCGCGATCGCCGCCGGGGCCACCACGCTCAACATCCCGGACACCGTCGGGTACACCATCCCGAGCGAGTTCGGCGCGCTCATCGCCGGGATCCGCAAGAACGTCCCGGGGATCGACCGCGCCATCGTCTCGGTCCACTGCCACAACGACCTCGGGCTCGCGACGGCCAACGCGCTGGAGGGCATCCGCGCGGGCGCGCGCCAGGCCGAGGTGACCATCAACGGCATCGGCGAGCGCGCCGGCAACACCGCGCTCGAGGAGATCGTCATGGCGCTCGCCACGCGCCGGGCCGTCTTCGGGCTGCGCACCGGGATCGACACGACCCAGATCGCCACCGTGAGCCGCCTCGTCAGCGCGGCCACGGGCTTCAACGTCCAGCCGAACAAGGCGATCGTCGGCGCCAACGCCTTCGCGCACGAGTCGGGCATCCACCAGGACGGGATGCTCAAGCACCAGGAGACGTACGAGATCATGCGGCCGGAGATGGTCGGGGTGACGCAGACCCGGCTCGTCCTCGGCAAGCACTCGGGCAGGCACGCGCTCCGCAACCGGCTGGAGGAGCTCGGCTACCACCTCGACGAGGCCCAGCTGGCGGCGGCGTTCGCCAGCTTCAAGGCGCTCGCGGACAAGAAGAAGCACGTCACCGATCCCGACATCGAGGCGATCGTCTCGACCACGCGGGCGCAGGCCGACGATCTCTACACGCTCGACGCGCTCCAGGTCGCCTGCGGGAGCACTGGCATGCCCACCGCCACCGTCCGCCTCCGCGGGCCGGACGGGGCGCTGCACGTCCGCGCCGCGATCGGCACCGGACCGGTGGACGCCGCCTACCGGGCGATCGACGAGATCGTCCGCGTGCCGAGCAGCCTCCTCGAGTTCTCGGTGCACGCGGTGACCGAGGGCATCGACGCGCTCGGCGAGGTGAGCGTCCGCGTCCGGGCGGACGCGACGTCGAGCAAGCGGCACCCGCAGCACGACGCCGCGGCGCGGGTCTTCCACGGCCACGGCGCTGACACCGACATCCTGGTGGCCAGCGCGAAGGCGTACCTCACCGCCCTGAACCGGCTCCTCGCGACCTACGGCGTCGAGCCCAAGGACGACGCGGCGGCGTCAGAGAGCAACCAGAGCGGCCACGGCGCCGCCGTCGAGACCGCGAGGTAGGGCCGTGCGCCGAGCGCAGGAGGCCCCCCAGGGGGGCGACGAGCTCGGCGACCCGATCTCGCTGCACAAGGAAGTCGAACCTTATGAATCCGCCTCATAACGGCGCGGAGCAGGGCGCCCGCCCCTCGGACCGCGTCGACGTCTACGACACAACGCTACGGGACGGCACCCAGCGCGAGGGCATCTCGCTCGCGTGCGAGGACAAGCTGCACATCGCGCGCCACCTCGACGCGTTCGGCCTGGCCTTCATCGAGGGCGGGTGGCCCGGCTCGAACCCGAAGGACGCGCAGTTCTTCGAGCGGGCGAAGGACATCGAGTGGAAGCACGCGAAGATCGCCGCGTTCGGCTCGACGCGCCGGGCCTCGCTGGCCCCCGAGGACGACCCCGGGCTGCGCGCGCTGCTCGCCGCCGGGACGAGCGTCTGCACGATCTTCGGCAAGAGCTCGGTCCAGCACGTGACGGCGGTGCTGCGCACGACGCTCGACGAGAACCTCCGGATGATCGAGGAGACCATCGCCTTCCTGCGCGCGCACGGCCGCCGCGTGATCTACGACGCCGAGCACTTCTTCGACGGGTTCGCGCTCGACCGGTCGTACGCGACCGAGACGCTGCGCGCCGCCGTGCGCGGCGGGGCGGAGGTGGTCACGCTCTGCGACACGAACGGCGGCTCGATGCCCTGGCAGATCGAGGCGATCGTGGCCGAGATGAAGGCGGCGCTGGGCCACCCGCTCGGCATCCACGCCCACAACGACGGCGAGTGCGCGGTCGCCAACTCGATCGCCGCCGTGCGCGCGGGCGCCCGCCACGTCCAGGGCACCATCAACGGCTACGGCGAGCGCTGCGGGAACGCGAACCTCTGCGCGATCATCCCGAACCTGGAGCTGAAGCTCGACCTCCGGGCGCTCCCGGACGGGGCGCTCCGCGGGCTCACCGAGCTCTCGCACTACGTCGCCGAGGTGGCGAACCTCTCCCCCGACGATCACATGGCCTACGTCGGGCGGAGCGCCTTCGCGCACAAGGGCGGCGTGCACGTCGCGGCGATGCGGCGCGAGCCTGCGTCCTACCAGCACATCGATCCCGCGCTCGTCGGCAACGCGATGCGGACCGTGGTCAGCGAGCTGTCGGGCCGCGGCAACCTCCTCAGCAAGGCCGAGGAGTTCGGGCTCGAGGTGCCGACGGGCGCCGAGGTCGAGGTGCTGGAGCAGATCAAGGAGCGCGAGGCGCGCGGCTCGTCGTTCGAGGCGGCCGAGGCGTCCGTCGCGCTGCTGCTCCGCCGGAGCGCGCCGGGCTACAAGCCGCCGTTCCGGCTGCTCGACTTCAAGGTCATCGCGGGCCAGCGCGAGGGCGTCGGCACCTTCGCCGAGGCGATGATCAAGATCGCGGTCGACGACGAGGTGGTGATCACGGCGGCCGAGGGGTCCGGCCCTGTCAACGCGCTCGACGGCGCGCTCCGCAAGGCGCTCGCGCCCGTGTTCCCGGCCGTGCGTGACATCCAGCTCGTCGACTACAAGGTGCGTATCCTCGACGGGCGCGACGGCACCTCAGCCACGACGCGCGTGCTCATCAACAGCCGCGACGCGCACCGCCAGTGGAGCACCGTCGGCGCGTCGACGAACATCATCGATGCGTCCTGGCATGCGCTCGCGGACGGGATCGAGTATGGGCTCACGCTCGCAGCGAGAGAGCCACAGCAGTACACATCCACGTTGCCTGCCAGCGAGGTCGCATGAAGGCCAATATCGTTCTTTTGCCCGGCGACGGCATCGGCGTCGAAGTGGTCGCCGAAACCCGCGCCACCCTCGACGCTGTCGCCGCCCAGTTCGGCCACAGCTTCAGCTACTCGGAGCACCTCATCGGCGGGTGCGCCATCGACGCGACCGGCACGGCGCTGACGCAGGAGACGCTCGACGCGTGCCGCGCGGCGGACGCCGTCCTGCTCGGCGCCGTCGGCGGCCCCAAGTGGGACAACCCGAGCGCGAGCGTCCGCCCCGAGCAGGGGCTGCTCGCGCTGCGCCAGGGGCTCGGCCTGTACGCCAACCTGCGGCCGATCCGCCTGTTCCCCGAGCTCATCCAGGCCTCTCCCCTCAAGGCAGAGCGGCTCGCGGACGTCGACATCCTGGTCGTCCGTGAGCTGACGGGCGGGCTCTACTTCGGCAAGCCGCGCCTCCGCGAGGAGGTGAACGGGCGCCGGCGCGCGGTCGACACGCTCGAGTACACGGACGAGGAGATCCAGCGCGTCGTCGAGCTCGCGTTCCGCCTCGCGTCGTCGCGCAGGCGCCTCGTCACGTCCGTCGACAAGGCGAACGTCCTCGAGTCGTCGCGGCTCTGGCGCACGGTGGCGACCGAGGTCGCCGCCCGCCACCCGGAGATCCGCATCGAGCACCAGCTCGTCGACTCGTGCGCGATGCGGCTCATCACCGCGGCCGCGGCGTTCGACGTCATCGTCACCGAGAACATGTTCGGCGACATCCTGACCGACGAGGCCGCCGTGCTCGCCGGCTCGCTGGGGCTCTGCCCGAGCGCGTCGCTGGGCGATGGGACGCGCGGGGTCTACGAGCCGATCCATGGCTCGGCGCCCGACATCGCCGGCAAGGGGCTCGCCAACCCGATCGGGACGATCTTGAGCGCCGCGATGCTGCTCCGGCACTCGCTGCGGCTCGACAAGGAGGCGGCCGTGCTCGAGCGCGCGGTGGCGCAAGCCATCGCCGGCGGCGCACGGACGGCGGACCTCGGCGGCAAGCTGTCGACCCAGGGGATGGGCGAGGCGGTCCGCGCGAAGCTCGCGGGCTGAGCGCCCCCTCCAGGCGGCCTCGGGCGAGCCCCTCACCGGGGCTCGCCGCGCGCGATCTACGGCGCGCTCGACGGCGCGATCGCGCTCTTCTCGCCCCCTTCCCTGCACGGCCATCGACGCGTGGACACAAGGCCCCTTCGCGGGCCGCTCCTACGCGTTGCTCCCAGGCTGTCCAGTCCACCGCTTTCCTCGCTCGAATCCATCGCTCTTCGCCTCCGGCCATCGACCAGGACGGGACGATATGTGTCGTGGACGGGTCCGAGGGTGGCCCTGACGATCTCTGGTCGAACCGCGGGAGCATGGGCTCAGGAGACGCAATCGCGTGGATCTCCCCCCATCCCGCTCCACGCTGGAGATCCTGGCGAACGACACGATCGCGCGCGCCTTCATGAAGCATCCTGCGCCGCGGGACGCCACGCTCGCGGCCGACGCCTGGGTGCTCCGCTCCATCCGATTCATCTCCGTTGATCGAGCTGTTCGCATTCGAGGCACCGCTCCCGAAGCCTCATAAGGACAGGCCTTCCCGCGCCCGGTCCTCGCCAGCATCGCAGTCCGGCGCGCTCGCGCTCCTCCGCGCTGGCCAACCAGAGCGACGGCGCCGCGTCCGGCGCCCTGCATCTGCGAAGAGCGCGCGCAGCCCCCGGAGCACGTGGGAGGCCGGCGAGCGCCGCGCAGCCGCGGCTTGCGCTCTCTCGAGCGGCCGCGGCTCGCTCCCTCCCGGAAGGAGCGCGTGACGCTTCCCTCGCGGCGCGCACGGCCCCGCAGAAAGCGTCCATGGTGTCTCAGGTGTCCTTTCTGCGGTAATCGACATCACCTCCCGAACACCACACATGATCGTGCGGCGGGGGATCTCAGGTCCCCGCGTGTCAAAGCTCGTCGCCATGACGGGCGATGACTCCATTCGACATGGATTGATGTGCACAGGAGAACGGGAACATGAGCCAATTGACGAAGTTCGCATCGCTCATCGCCCTCTCGACGGCCCTCTCCGCGGCCGGTTGCATGGCCGAGGCGACGACGTCGGGCGCGCCCACCGACGACGTGATGAGCGAGACCGACGAGGCGAAGCAGGCGTTCCAGGCCGAAGAGACGGATTCCGCTGATCAGGAGTCGACCGCGAATCCGGCGATGGACGAGAGTGCCACGGACCCCAGCGCAGCAAGCGCCAGCGCGCCGGCCCCCGGCGCGCCCGATGTCGGCGCCGTGGACCCCGGCTCGGCGACCCCGACTGGCGAGGAGGGCGTCGGCGAGAAGCCCGATGCGGCGCGCTGGTGGGGCGGCGGCTGGGGTTGGGGTCGGCCCGGCTGGGGCTGGGGCGGCGGCTGGGGCTTCCGGCCCTGGGGCTGGGGCGGCGGCTGGGGCTTCCGGCCCTGGGGCTGGGGCGGCTGGGGCTTCCGGCCCTGGGGCGGCTGGGGCGGCGGCTGCGGCTGGGGCGGCTGGGGCGGCGGCTGCGGCTGGTAGGACGCCGCGCTAGCACGGTTCGCTTGAGAAGGCCCTGCTGACGCCCGCTTCGCGCCCCTGGTGCGGCGCCGCCGCGGCTCGGTCCTCGCCACGGCAGACGCTGGCAAGGGGTCATGAGCGGACGATGACGCTTCGGGCCCCCTTGACGGGTCGAGGCTCCCTCACGCGGCCGCGGAGGGGGTCTCGACCGCCACCGCGGTGCCCCTGGATCGCCCGCACGGGTCTGCGAGCGGTCCCGGGGCACCCGGGATCAGGCGTCGGCCTCGGCGAGGCTCGGGACGCGGCTCACGAGGAAGCGAGTCGTCGTGTAGCACCACCACGTGCCCCCCATGCAGGTGAGATAGGAGGCCGCGCGCGCGGCGCGACGGCGCGCTGGCTCTATCGAGCGGAGGCCGTCCGCGTCGAGCCCCCGCGCGCCGCGGTGGGGCGCTCGGGCGGCGCTTCCGGGCGGCCGAGCTTCTCCGCGCGCTCGGTCACCCAGAAGCGCTCCGCGTCGGCCGCGGTCCAGGCAGACTCGTCGAGCAGCGGGAGGAGCGCATCGGACAGCGCCCGCGCGCTCTGGAAACGGTGGCGCGGGTCCTTGGCGAGGCACCGCAGGACGAGGCGGTCGACCGCGCGAGGGACGGTCGGGCCGCGCCGCACCGACGGCGCGAGGGGCGCCTTCGTCATGTGGGCGGCGAAGAGCTGCCCCGACGACGAGCCCTCGAACGGCAGCTCCCCGGTGAGCAGGAAGTAGAGCGTGCCCCCGAGCGAGTAGATGTCGCTGCGCGCATCCGCCCGATCGCCGCGACACACCTCCGGTGCCATGTAGGCGGGCGTCCCGCAGAGCATGCCGCTGTTCGTGAGCTCGGCGTCGCGGCCGCCCTCGACCATCCGCGCGACGCCGAAGTCGAGCAGCTTGAGGAAGTCGTGATCGTCGCCAACGCGGGTGACGAAGAGGTTCTGCGGCTTGATGTCCCGGTGGATGATCCCGGCCTCGTGCGCCTCGATGAGCGAGCGGCAGGCCTGCAGGGCGAAGCGCAGGGCGCGCGCCACGGGCATGGGGCCGTAGCTACGCACGATCGCGGCGAGATCGGCCCCGCGCAGGTGCTCCATGGCGATGTAGTAGATGCCGTCGTCGCTCGCTCCGAAGTCGAAGATCCGGATGGTGTGAGGATCGCTGAGCTTGCTCGCCGCGTGCGCCTCTTGCTCGAAGCGCTTCGGCACCGCCGGGTCCGGCGCGTCCCGCGTCCTCAGGAGCTTGAGGGCGACGTCGCGGTGGAGCGTCTCGTCCCACGCGAGCCAGACCTCGCTCATCCCCCCTTTGCCGATCGGCGCCTCGAGCCGGTACCTGCCCAGCTTGCGCGCCTGATAGACCTGCTGCTGCGCGGCCCACACGACGTGGCTCGACAGCGCCCCGATCACCCCCGAGGCAGGGACGAAGATGTAATGGCTCGCGGCCGTGAGCAGCGTCGTCGGATCGAGCCACGCCGCCTGGATGGACGGGGAGAAGATCGCGGCGATGCCCATGGTCGCCGGGAAGGCGAGGAACATCGTCGCAGAGGCGAGGAGCGCCTTGCTGAACGGCGCGGGCACGAGCGCCGTGCGGAGCAGCACGACGATGGAGAGCCCGTGCATGTACGCGCTCGTCAGGCCGCCGAAATCGAGCGCCATCAGCGAGATGAAGATCGCGGCGGTGAGGAACGCGGCCTCGTACCCGAGGAGCACGACGCGCCCCGAGAGCGTCGGGCGCCCCGAGAGCCGGTACACGGCGAGGGAGAGCGCCTGCTCGACGACGCGCAGGACGATGCAGCGCCACACCGGCGCCGCGGGGTACAGCACGGTCGCCATGAACACGTCGACAAGCGTGAACGCCGGCCATATCCAGAGCGCGACCCGGAAAGCGCGCCGGACCGCGCGCCGGACGCTCTCCGTGTCGTGGGCGCCCGGGGCGGTGCGCCGCGTGCCGAGCGGGCGAGTCTCGCGCTCTCTGAGCGTGCGCGCCGCGGCCGAGCGCTCAGCGCGGAGAGCCTCTCGGAGCAGCGCACGCTTCATGGCAATCTCGAGGGTCGCCAGAGCCACGCCGAACGTCAAGCGAGCGTTGTTGGCTTCTCGTGCGGCAGGTTTCCTCGGCCACGATGCCGGGCTGCGCTGCCCGCCGTCTCCCACCCCGGATGTCGTACCAACATGACCGTTCGCCGCCCCACATGCCGTGTTCGTCCGCCGTGCACACACATGCCCGTGAGGTCATGAATCCTGTCAGCGCCTCGGGGGAGCGGCGTGGCGGCACGCCGAGGCGCGGCGAGGTGACCGGGGCGGCTGAGGCCTCGGGTCTCGCTCGTCGCCTTGGCCGCCGGCCCGCGGCGCCGGTCAGGCGAAAGGCGCCGCTCGCGCCTCGGCGCCGCGGGCTCGAGCTCAGCGGGCCCCCTACGCCTCGGGCCGCGGCGGTCGCCCTGGTCAACCGGCCGGATCCATGCTTGAAAGCTCGCCACTGTGCCGCTCTCGCCCGAAAGCTTTCGCCGGCTGTTCGCAAGCCGCCCCGTCGTCCTCGCGCCCATGGAGGACGTGACGGACGCCGTGTTCCGCCGCATCGGCCGGGAGCTCGGCGCCGAGCTGTGCGTGACGGAGTTCGTCAACGTCGAGGGGCTGCTGCGCGGGTGCAAGACCGCGCGGCGCAAGCTCGACCTGGCCGACGGCGACCAGCCGACGGCGATCCAGATCTACGGGGCCAACCCGGAGCGCCTCGCCGAGGCCGCGCGCGTCGCCGAGCAGGCCGGACCGGCGTTCCTGGATATCAACTGCGGCTGCTGGGTGCCGAAGATCGCCGGACGAGGCGCGGGCGCGGGCTGGCTCCGCGATCCGGAGGCGATGGTGGCGATGGCCCGCCTCGTGACGCGCTCGGTCGCGCTCCCGGTCACCGTGAAGACGCGCATCGGCTGGGGACCGGAGTCCCATATGCCGATCGTCGACCTCGCGCGGCGCCTCGAGGACACCGGCGTCGCCGCGCTCACGATCCACTGCCGCACGGCCCAGATGGGGCACAGCGGCGCTGCCGACTGGAGCTGGGCCGCCCGGGCGCGCGAGGTCGTGTCCATCCCTGTCGTGGTGAACGGCGACATCAAGACCGCCGACGACGCGGCCCGCGCCCTCCGCGAGACGGGCTGCGCCGGCGTGATGGTCGGCCGCGCCGCCATCGACCACCCCTGGATCTTCCGCGAGGCCCGGGCCCTCCTCGACGACGGCGTGCACCTCCCGCCGCCGACAGCCGAGGAGCGGCTCGCCCTGTGCCGCGCGCACCTCATCGCGAACACCGAGGCGCGCGGCGAGCTGCACGGCGTGCGCGTGACCCGGCGCCACCTGACCGGCTATCTCCGCGGCCTCCCCGGCGCGTCGGCCCTCCGGCGCGAGCTGCTCTTCTGCGACAGCCTGTCGGGGTGCCTCGACATCCTCGACAGCGCCGCGCAGCGGCTCGCGGCCTGAGGCGCGGCAGCCTGAGGCGTGGCAGGCCGGCGGCGGCGCCGCCTACATGCCCACGGGCGTCGCGTCGTCGACCGGCGCGGGCTCGCCGTTCTGCCGCTCGACGCCCGGAGGCGCGCCCATGGGATCGTGCGGCAGGCTCCCGCGGTGCGAGCGGAGCAGCACGTGAGGCGTTGCCAGGAGGAAATTGGAGACGCGGGACGTGTAGATGTCCGCCGAGCGCTCGATCTGCCGGGCCAGGTGGCTCTTGTCGTTGCCCGTGCGGAGGAGCAGCCCCCACCTCGGGTTCAACGTCTCGGCCGACGCCTTCGCGAGCGGCGCGATCCGCGCGTCGAGCGCCGCGAGGCTCGCCTTGAGCTCGTTCATCTTCGCCTGGATCTCGCCCTCCGTCGCCCCGGCCACCGGCCCGTAGCCGGCGCGCATCCGCTGGAGCTCCAGGCGCAGCCTGGCATAGACGCGCTCCGCGTCCTCCTTCTCCCGCATCCAGAGATCGAGGCGCGCCTCGGCCCCGCGCGCCTCCTCGATCGCGAGGATCTCGTCCTCGAGCTCCCGGATGATGAGCGCCGTCCGCCACCGCAAGGCGCTCTTCGACACATGCACATCCCCATAGATGTGATCGCCGATGTAGAGGATCTCGTCGCCGGACAGCCCCAGGTGGTGCTCGACGAGCCCCGCGTTGCCGCCCAGGTAGTGCCCGCCCACGCGCAACCGGCCGGCCGGGCGCAGGAGGCCATCCTCCGTGACCACCTCGAAGAGCGGGCTGCGGCTCGAGAAGAACTCCGGCTTCCGCGCGGAGACGATGACCACGTCGAACAGGTCGCGCCACGTCATGCCCCCCGGCAGGAAGCGGTCGAACGCGTAGCTCATCATCGCGCGCGTGTAGACCCACTCCGAGTTCGTGATCAGGACGAGCTTCTTGCCCGCCTCCCGCTGGTCGAGCAGCGTGAGCGGGATCTCCGGATCGAGCAGCACGAACCGCTCCGGATCCCCGATGATCTCGGCCTTCAGCTGCCCCTCCATGTGCGTCGCGTCGAGGCGATCCTTCACGCGGCGATAGAGGTCGCTGTAGCCGAGCACCTCGGGCAGCCGGCGCTGATCGAGCAGATCGACCAGCTTCGCGTACATGCACCCCTCCGACAGCGAGAAGAGCGTGTTCAGGAAGACGTAGCGCCCGTCCGCGAGGTCGACGATCGTCCGCGCGTAGGTCGCGCGCTGGGTCTCGAAGTCGATCGGCTTCGTGCCGTGGAAGGCCCGCTTCACGTAGCCGAACCGATTCACCTTGAGCAGATTGCCGAGCTCGGTGTCCAGGATGAGCCCTCGGATCACGAGGTCCGGCTCGAACGTCAGGTCCCCGACCGGCCAGCCCTCGCTCTCCAGGAGATGCCGGAGGTGCTCATAGGCCCGACGCTCCCACGCCTCCACACGGTAGTGGATCAGCGTGTAATCCATGTCGTATCCGATCGCCTTGATCGAACGGAGATTCAGCGTCCGGTTGCAGAAGATCCCCCGCTGCTTGGGCGGCGGGGCGGCGAGGCAATCCAGCTTGTCCATGGTGATCGCCCGGAGAGCGGTCGTGAGGCATACCAGGGACCCACGGCGTTGCCCACCCGGACAATCACCGTCACCCCGCCGTCAGGAGGGCGCGTTCGGCGTGTCGATGTCGTCGTAGACGTAGACGCGCACGCGCGTCCTCAGCGGCGCCTGAGCCGGCTCTTCGCGCTCTGCCGCCGATCGATGCTCGTCGTGGGCCGCGCGGACCGCCCGTTCGTCGGCGCTCGGCGGGAGTCGCCGCGGTCGTCCGCCTCCCACCCGTCGTCTTCCTCGTCTTCCTCGTCCTCGTCGTCGAACAGGTCGTCGTCGTCCTCGTCGTCGTCGTCCTCGTCGCGCGCCTCGGCCCGGCGCACCTCGAGCCCGAGCATCGTGAGCGCCTGCTCGAGCGTCAGCGCCGTCTTCACGGCCTCGAGCTCGACCCCCATGGCCTGGAGCGTCATCGCTATCTCGGGGCTCAGCCCGGACAGGATGGTCGGTGTGCCCATGAGCCGCGCGGCGGAGGCCAGGTTCGAGAGCACCGCGCACAGGTGGCTATCCATGATCCAGACGGCCGTGAGATCGATGACCAGCCCCTTCGCGCCGCTCTCGTGGATGGCCCGCAGCACCTCGGTGTTCAGCTGCTCCGCGAGGTCATCGGTCACGTCCCCCTGGATGGGCACCAGGATCCGGTCCCACAGGTTGATGATGGGAAGGCGCTTGAGCTCCATGGTCATCCTAAGGTTCGATGTCGGCGATCAAGACCGTTGAGTCATCGTGCGAGCGCCGGTGTCGGCTCATGAGGGCGCGGCAGGCATCCGCGGCCTTCATTCCACGAAACAGCGATAGATCGAAGCGAGGGGACACCCCGTCGGTGAACACGACGAGCCGGTCGCCCCGCGCGAGCTGCGCATCGAAGATCCGGACCTTGCTGAGCGATGCGCCGAGGATGCCCGGGCTCTGGAGCCACTGCACGCGCGTGCCGTACGACATCAGCTCGACGTTGCCGATGCCGCAGCCCTGGAGCCGCCCCTCCCGGAAGCGACAGATCATGCCGGCGGCGCCGCGGGTGCCGCGGAGCCGCACGTGGAGACGATCGATGAGGGCGCGGACGTCCTCGCCGCTCGGCGCGTCGGCGAGCGTCTTGAGCGCGACGTTCGCCGCGGCCGCCGCGTGCTCGCCGTGGCCGAGGGCGTCGATGACCGCGAAGAGGACGCCGTCTTCCCCGGCCCGCACGAACGCGGCGTCGCCGCTCACGAGCTCTCCGTCCTTGGGGAGGATCGCGTACTCCACGGAGAGCTTCACAGGTGGACCTCGATCTCCACCCGCGTGCCCTTCGGCCCCGAGTCGATATGAAAGCGATCGGCCAGCCGCTTGACCCCGATGATGCCGCGCCCCATACCGGTCTTGCTCTTGTAGCGCCCGGCGAGGATCTCCTGCAGGTTCTGGATGCCTGCACCCTCATCCACGGCGACGATGAGGAAGCGGACCGGGCTGTCGCGCTGCACCGCGAGTTCGATCGTCCCGCCAGGGGTATAATGGACGATATTTCGCGCGAGCTCGCTGACGATGGTCGCGACCTTGTGCGACGTGAAGCTCTTTGCGCCGGCCGCATCGCAAACGGCCTTCGCGCTCAGGCGCGCCTCGCTGATGTCGGCCTCCACGTTGATGACCATGACCTTCGAGCGCCGCGAAGGTCGTTCGCCGCCAATCGCCGAAATTTCCGACCGGAGCCGACCGAGTCGCGTCGGATCCACATAGAGGCGGGCTCGGCGCTCGATGCTCGGAAGGATGTCGGGGAGGTCGTCGAGCGAGAACGCCTCGGGCTGGATCTCCGCCTCCCGCATGGCCCGGAGCAGGACTCCCTCTGCGTTCATCGCCGAGAGATAGCCGAGCAGGACGTTGAGAATCTGTTCGTGCGCGGGAGTCATCCGGAAAGCGCCTGGACCGGCAGGGTACCGGGGCCCCGGGTCCGCGTCGAGTGCGCGGCGACGGCATCGCCGGGTTCGCCAGCTGTGAGGCGGAAACCGCCGAGCTCCGGCCGGACAGCGCCAGCAGGGCTCGCTCGGTCCATCACCCGCATCGCGCAGGGCGTCGACCGGCCCGTGCCCGCGCCGACCGGACGGCCTACGGCCGGCTCCAAGCAACGCTCGTGCCTGGCTGACCGGCCCACCGTGGTCGCTCAGGCCGGGTAGTACGACGCCTGGCCTTGACGCAGCTCCTCGGTGATCTTGTTCTCCGCAAGGAGCTTCTTGAGCGGCTCCTGGAGCTCCGCCGCAGGGGTCCCCATCGCCAGCGCAAGGTCGTCGATCCCTTGCCCAGGCTCGATCTCCACATGGGCGAGCAGCGCCTCGGCGATCTCGTCCCCGGAGCTCCCGGACGACAGGCTCGCCGGGCTCGCGGGGTTCACCGGGCTCGGCGGAGCGGCCTGTTCGGCGGCTTTCGCGGGGGCCGTGACGGCGGGCGCCGGGGTGCGCGCGGCGCGCGACTTCGGCGCAGCGACGGCCGCACGCGCGCCACCTCCGCTCGCCCGCGGCGCGGCTGCCTTCTTGCGCGGCGCAGCGCGCGTCGGCTTCTTGGGCGACGGGGCGCTGCGGGGAGGCGCGGCCGGGCGGCTCGGCGCCGGAGCGCGCTCGCCCTTCCGGACCGGCTTGGCGGGAGTCGCGGCCGGCCCGGTCGATATCCCAGCGGCGCTGATGTCGACTTGCAGGTACCGCCCAGCGGTCCGGAGAACGTCCTTACGGACCAGCGCTCTCAGGCCCTCCAGGAACTCGGCCACGGAAGCACGAATCTCATTCTCGATCTCGACATCGGATATCACGCTGCCGCCGTCTCATGAATCCCTCGGAATGTCAACGTCTTCCACGCACAGTGGCCCGCACCGGCCGTAGAAACCAGGTGTTCCTGCGCCGGTCGGCGCTCGCGACCGGGCGCCGGATCCCTGGCTGGGGCCGCGCGCGTCCAGTGTGAATTTGCCGTTTTATCAAATGAAATGCTGGCAAGATCTGAAACGCATCGAGAGATCATGTCGGGCCCCTCCGTCTGCACGCATGGGCCTCGCGCTCGGGCAGAGGTCGACTCGCCGCTCACGGCCGCGCCAGGGTGGCGGCGCTGTGGGTATGCTCAAGCGGCCTTGACGGCGCGGAGCGACGCGCGGCGCAACGGGCGGAGCTGCGACGCCGCAAAGGCCGCGCCGAGGGCGAGCCCGCGGAGCGTCAGCCGCGTGCAAAGGACGTCGAGATATCCCTCGCGGTGCAGGGCGGTGATCGCCCGGCGAACGTCGGTCCGACGCACCTGAAGGGCCGTGGTCAATGTGTCGAGGTTCACCGTCTTGCCCTCGCTCTGGAGGGCAACCAGCGTCCGGAGGAGATGCGGAGCGAGGTCCTTGTTGGTCATGGCGCGCACCGTAAACCGCCTCCTGAACGGCCGTACAGTTTGTGGCGACGTTTTTCTCCCGGTCGCCTGCGGGGAGCGCTGGAGACGCCCCGAAGGCGACCGTCGTCTATGGTAGGCCCTCCCCGTGCACGCCGACGCCTCACCTCCTCAAGCCGTGATCCTCGCCGGCGGACTCGGCACCCGGATGCGCCCCCGGACGGAGCGCACCCCGAAATTCCTTCTGCCCGTGGCCGGGCGGCCGTTCGGGGCGTGGCTCCTCGAGCGGCTCGCCGCAGCGGGCTTTGGTGAGGTGGTCCTCTGCGTGGGTCACCTCGGCGACGCCGTTCGACGGGCGATGGGCGATCGGTTCGCGGGCCTGCCGCTCCATTATGCCGACGACGGCCCCGATCTCCTGGGCACGGCCGGCGCGCTGCGCCGCGCGCTGCCCCAGCTGGCTCCTGTGTTCCTCATGACCTACGGCGACTCCTACCTCCCCTTCGACTACCTGGCCCCGCTCCGGGACCTCTGCACACACCCCGGCGCGCTCGGCACGATGGCCGTGTACCGGAACGAGGGTCGGTTCGATGCGTCGAACGCCGCGGTCTCGGGCGACCTGGTGGTGCGTTACGAGAAGCGGCGCGCGGGCGCGGCGCCCGACCCTGCGCTCGACCACATCGATTACGGTGCCACCGCGCTCCGCCGTGAGGTCGTCGAGGCGCTGCCAGCCGACGCGCCGCTCGGCTTCGAGGTGGTGCAGCGCGACCTCGCGGCGCGCGGCCTCCTCCGGGCCTTCGCGGTCGCGGCGCGCTTCCACGAGATCGGCTCGGAGCAGGGCCTCCGCGATCTCGAGGCCACCCTCACGACCGCGGCCGCGACGGAGGAGCGGGGATGATCGTCTCTCGCGCCCCGGTCCGCTTCTCCCTCGGCGGCGGCGGGACCGATCTGCCCGCGTACTCCGGCCGCTTCGGCGGCTACCTCGTGTCGGCCGCCATCGACAAGTACATCTATGTGACGGCCAACAAGCGCTTCCACCGGGACATCCGCCTCGCGTACTCCAAGACCGAGATCGTCCCCTCGGTCGACGCGATCGAGCACCCGATCTTCCGGGAAGCGCTCCGGATGCTGGGAATCGAGCACTCGATCGAGCTCACGAGCGTCGCGGATCTCCCCGCGAACTCGGGCCTCGGCTCGTCGAGCTCGTTCACGGTCGCCCTCCTCAACGCCCTGCACACGTACAAGCGCGACTTCGTGTCGTCCGAGCAGCTCGCTCGCGAGGCCTGCTCCATCGAGATCGAGCGCCTCGGAGAGCCGATCGGCAAGCAGGACCAGTACATCGCCGCCTACGGCAACGTCACGGCGTTCACGTTCTCTCCGGACGGCTCGGTGCACGTCGAGCCCGTCCCGGTCCGCGACGAGGTGCTGGACGAGCTCGAGAGCAACCTGCTCATCGTGTGGAGCGGCGTCGAAAGGCCGGCCAGGATTGTGCTCTCGGAGCAGGGCCGGCGGCTGCAAGACCTGGAGCCCGCGGTGGTCGAGCGGATGCACCGCATCAAGGAGATCGGCCGCGACGTGCACCGCATCCTCGTCACGGGCAGGCTCGACGACTACGGCGAGCTCCTCCACGCCCACTGGACCCAGAAGCGTAAGCTCGCGTCCAAGATGACCGACGAGGTCCTCGACGAGATCTACGAGCTCGCTCGAGGCGCTGGGGCGCTCGGCGGCAAGCTGATGGGGGCCGGCGGCGGGGGCTTCTTCATGTTCTACGTCCGGCCGGCGGAGCGGCGCCGGGTGCTGGAAGCGCTCGCCGCGAAGGGCCTGCGCGTCCTGCGCTTCCGCTTCGATCTCGACGGCGCGCGCATCGTCGCGAACCTGCACCGATCGTGAGCGGGCGCGCCGGCGCCCCCCTCCTGCTGGGCATTTCAGCGGGACTCTGGCTATAGATCGGCCCTATGCCTCAGAGCACGCACGACTTCGTCGAAAAGTACCTCCGCGAGACGTCCGAGATCGCCCTCGCGACGAGCCCCGACGACATGGCTCGCGTCATCGAGATCCTCTTCGATGCGTACCGGAGCGATCGCACCATCTACACGTGCGGCAACGGCGGCTCGGCGGCCAACGCGAGCCACCTCGCCTGCGACATCGCCAAGTTCACGTGGGTCGATGGCAAGCGGCGCTTCAAGTGCACCTCGCTCTGCGACAACGCAGCGCTCCTCAGCGCCCTCACCAACGACGTCGGCTTCAACCGGATCTTCCTCGAGCAGCTCGACGGCCGCATGGTCGCGGGCGACGTGCTCGTGTGCCTGAGCGTGCACGGCGGCTCGGGCGCCGATCGCGCCGGCCCATGGTCGCAGAACCTCGTCGCCGCCGCGGATTTCGCGAAGAAGACGGGGGCCAAGGTGGTCGCGCTCGTCGGCTACGACGGCGGCGCCCTGCGCCAGATGGCCGACGCCAGCGTGATCGTGCCGAGGACGCGGGCGGGCTACACGTCGACGCCGCACGTGGAGGGCTTCCACGAGGTCTACCACCACCTCATCTGCGAGCGGCTCCTCCAGCTCGTGGCCGAGAGCTGAGCCCCGCGTGGCGAGGCGCGGGATCCTGCTCGACCGCGACGGTACGCTCATGGACGTGGTGCGCGATCACGAGCTCGGCGTCGTCGTGACGGCGTTTCATCCGGATCAGATCCGCCTCCTCCCCGGCGCGATCGAGGGCCTGCGGCGCCTTGCGGACGCGGGGTTCCTGCTGGCGATCGCGACCAACCAGCCGGGCGCGGCGAAGGGCCAGGTCCCGTGGGGGGCGATCGAGCGCACGAACCGCGCGCTCGTCGATCGCCTCCGCGAGGCCGGCGTCGCGATCGCGGCGCTCGCGGTGTGCCCTCACCACCCCGAGGGCGGGCCGGGCGGCGATCCGGCGCTCATCGGCCCGTGCGATTGCAGGAAGCCCAAGCCGGGCATGCTCACGGCGCTCGCGCGCGACCTCGATCTCGACGTCGCGGCGAGCTGGATGATCGGCGACGCGGCGAGCGACGTGGCGGCCGCGCGCGCGGCGGGCATGCGGGCGGGCCTCGTCATGGATGGACGCCGCTGCGAGCTGTGCCCGCTCCGCGGCGAGGCTGGTCTCCCCTGCCCCGATCGCGCGGCGCCGCGCATCGATCTCCTCGCCGCCGAGATCCTCGCCGAGCCGCGCGGCTAGCGGGCTCTGGCGCGCCACGCCGCGCCGCGCCGCGCCGCGACGCCCGATAGCCCGCGCGCGGCGTGCTACCGTCCCGCCGTGACGCCTCCTCCGGATCACGACGGCGGCGCGCTCGACGATGGGGGCGCCCGCGACGACACCCCGGCCACCGCGGCCGAGCTCGACGCCCGCCTCTCGGCGGCCCGCTACATCTCCGATCCGGCGACCTCGCTCGCGCTCTGGCTCGCCCTCCGGATGGAGCGGCCGCTGTTGCTCGAGGGGCCGGCCGGCGTCGGCAAGACCGATCTCGCCCGCGCCGCCGCCGAGGCGCTCGGCCGAGGGCTCATACGGCTCCAGTGCTACGAGGGCCTCGACGAGGCGAAGGCGCTCTACGAGTGGGACTACGCGAAGCAGATGCTCTACACGCAGCTGCTGCGCGACGCCGTCGCGAAGGAGATCGCCGGCGCGGCGAGCCTCGCCGCGGCCGCGCGCGCGATCGCGGGGAGCGAGGCGTCGTTCTTCAGCGAGCATTTCTTGATCGCGCGCCCGCTCCTCGCGGCGCTGCGGAGCGCCGCGCCGGTCGTCCTGCTCATCGACGAGGTCGATCGCGCGGACCCTGAGTTCGAGGCGTTCCTGCTCGAGGTGCTCTCCGACATGCAGGTCACGATCCCCGAGCTCGGCACGATCCGCGCCGCGCACCCGCCGCTCGTCCTGCTGACGACGAACGCGACGCGCGAGATGACCGAGGCGCTGCGCCGCCGGTGCCTGCACGCGTTCCTGGACTACCCGCCTCCGTCGCGCGAGCTCGCCATCCTGAGGGTCGCCCTCCCGGGGATCGAGCCCCGCCTCGCGGCGCAGATCGTGGCGTTCGTCGGCGCCCTGCGGGCCATGGATCTGCGGAAATCTCCCGCGATCAGCGAGACGATCGACTGGGCCCGCGCGCTGCTCCTGCTCGGCAAGCGCGCGGTGACGCCGGAGCTCGCGCGCGACACGCTCGGCGTCCTGCTCAAGCACCAGAGCGACCGCGGCGACGCGGAGGCGAAGCTCGGCACCCTCGTGCGTGCCGCCGAGCACGCGGGCGCGGACGAGCCGGTTACCTGAGCTCGGCCACCTTCTCGCCGAACAGCTTCTCGAGCCGCCCGAGCATGGCGTCGTTCGGCTCGACGCGCAGATCACGCCCCAGCGACAGCACCGCCTCTGCACCATCATCGAGCTGGATCACGAGCTGCACCGGGCACACCCCGGGGCTCGCCCGCAGGAGCGCCCCCAGCCGATCGATGTGCTCGCGCCTGGCGCTGCGCGACTTCAGCGTGATCGCCACGCTCCGGGTCTGCGCGAGGATGGCGTCGGCGAGCGGCTGCACCTCGTCGAGCAGCAGGGTCGGCTCGCGCGGCGCGGCCTCGGCCTCCTCGGCCCCCTCGTCCACCATCGGGAAGCTGATCTTCCCCGAGATCAGGACCGGCTCCCCCCGGTTCAAGAGGTCCGCGTAGCTCTCGATCTGCTTCTCGCGCACCTTGACCTCGACCCGGCCCGTCGTGTCCTCGAGCACGAAGAACGCGATCTTGCCGCCGCCCCCCTTGAAGATGCGCTCTCGGTAGCCCTCGACCATCCCGCCGACGCGCACCCTGGCCCAGGCATCCATGCCGGCCAGCGCGCTCACCGCGGTCACGTCGAAGCGGTTCAGATCCACGCCGTACCGATCCAGCGGGTGCCCCGAGACGTAGAACCCGAGCGACTGCTTCTCCCGCGAGAGCGTCTCGCGCAGATCCCAGTCCTCGGCCGTCGGGTAATCGTCCAGCCTCACCTCGCTCTTGGACGCCACCGCCGCGAACAGGCCGATCTGCGCGCTGTTCCGATCCTTGCTCGCGGAGCGCGAGCGCTCGAGCGCCCTGTCGATGCCGGCGAACGCCCGCGCCCGCGAGATGCCCCGCGCATTGAGGCTCGCGTCGAACGCGCCGCACTGCACGAGCGCCTCGAACACTCCCTTGTTGACCCGCCGCGGATCGACCCGCTCGGCGAAGTCGAACAGGTCCGCGAACGCGCCGCCCGCGTCGCGCGCCTCGAGGATCGCCTCGAGCGCCGACTCGCCGACGCCGCGGATCGCGCCCATTCCGAAGCGGATCTTCGGATCGTACGGGTCCCTCACCCGCGAGCCTCCGCGCCGGGTGCCGGTCACGCGCTTGCCGTTCGTCGCCGGCTTCGCGCTGTAGACGACGGTGAAGTCGGTCTTGGACTCGTTGATCTCGGGCGGGAGGATCTCGACCCCCCACGCGCGCCCCTCCGCGATGATCCGGACGACCTTCTCTATCTTGTCGCGGTCGGCCGTCATCAGCGCGCAGAGGAACTCGACCGGGTAGTGCGCCTTGAGGTAGGCCGTCTGGTAGGTCAGCAGCGCGTACGCCGCCGAGTGGCTCTTGTTGAAGCCGTAGCCCGCGAAGTACTCGAGGAGCCCGAAGATGCGCTCGGCGTCCTCGCCCTTCACACCGTTCTTGAGCGAGCCGTCGACGAACGTCGCCTTCTGCTTCGCCATCTCCTCGGGCTTCTTCTTGCCCATGGCGCGCCGGAGCAGATCGGCGCCGCCGAGCGTGTAGCCCGCGAGCTTCTGCGCGATCTGCATGACCTGCTCCTGGTAGACGATGACGCCGTACGTCGGCTGGAGGAGCTCGTCGACGAGCGGGTGCATCTTCTCGATCGGCTTGCGGCCGTGCTTGCAGTCGACGAAGTCCTTCACCATGCCGGTGCCGAGCGGCCCGGGCCGGTAGAGCGCCACGGCGGCGACGATGTCCTCGAAGGCGTCCGGCTTGAGGTCCTTGAAGAGCTGCTGCATGCCGCTCGACTCGAGCTGGAACACCCCGGTGGTCTCGCCCGACTGGAGGAGCGCGTAGGTGGCGGTGTCGTCGAGCGGCACCGTGTTCACGTCGAAGCGATTGCCCTCCTTGCCCGCGAGGTCGGGCCGCGCGTTCACCAGCCGCACCGCGATGTCGATGACGGTGAGCGTCTTCAGCCCGAGGAAGTCGAACTTCACGAGCCCGGCCAGCTCGGCGTCGTCCTTGTAGTACTGCGTGACGAGCTGCTCGCCGTTCTTGAAGCAGGGGACGTGGTCCCAGAGCGGGCCCTCGCTGATCACGACGCCGGCGGCGTGCATGCCCGCGTGCCGCGTCAGGCCCTCGAGCTTCTGCGCCTGCTTCAGGAGCTCCGCGACCGTGGGGTCGCTCTCCTTGAGGGCCTTGAGCTTCGGCTCGATCTCGAGCGCCTCGGGGATCGTGTACATGATCCCCGGGCTCTTCTGCGGGATGAGGCTCGCGATCTTCTGCGCCTCGTTCGCGGGGAACGCCATCGCCCGCGCGACGTCCTTGATCACGCTCCGCGCCTTGAGCTCGTGGAACGTCGCGATCTGCCCCACGGAGGGTTTGTCGGCCTCCTTGCTGTACTTCTTGGTGACGTAGGAGATGACCTCGTCGCGCCGGTCCATGCAGAAGTCGACGTCGAAGTCGGGCATGCTCACGCGCTCCGGGTTCAGGAAGCGCTCGAACAGCAGGTTGTACGGGAGCGGATCGAGATCGGTGATCTCCATCGCGTAGGCGACGAGCGAGCCCGCGCCCGATCCGCGGCCCGGCCCGACCGGGATGCCGTGGTCCTTGGCGTACTTGATGAAGTCCCAGACGATGAGGAAGTAGCCCGGGAAGTCCATCTGGACGATGACGTTGAGCTCGACGTCGAGCCGCGCGCGGTAGGTCGCCTCGTCCACCTTCCTGCCCGTCTGCGCGATCTGGGCGAGCCGCTTCGTGAGGCCGTCGTGCGCCACGTGCCGGAAGTACGACGCCGAGTCCGAGAACCCGCTCGGCAGGGGGAACGTCGGGAGCATCGGCTTGCCGAGCTTGAGCTTCAGCGTCGAGCACCGCTCGGCGATCTCGAGCGTCGACCGCACCGCCTGCGGGTGGTCGCGGAACAGGTGCATCATCTCGTCGGCGGGCTTGAGGAACATCTCGAAGCTGCCGTGGTGCGCGGCGCTCGCCTCCGCGAACGTGCGGTTGGCCGCGATGCACGACAGGTAGAGCTGCCCCTCGCCGTCCTCGCGCGCGCCGAAGTGCGCGTCGTTGGTCGCGACGAGCGGGAGCCCCAGATCGCCCGCCGCCCGCGCCAGGATGCCGTTGAGCACCGACTGCTCGACGAGCCCGTGGTCCTGCAGCTCGACGTAGAGGCTCCCGGGCTGGAAGCAGTCCCTGAGCCGGCTGAGCGCCTCGCGCCCCTCCCCCTCGCCCTGCTCGAGGATCCGCTGGGCGACGACGCCGCCCATGCAGCCGGTCAAGCCGATGAGCCCCGCGCTGTGCTGCGCCACCGTGTCGAGCCGCACGCTCGGCGCGAGCCCGCTCGCGGGATCGACGTGCCCTTGGGAGACGATGCGGACGAGGTTCTTGTAGCCCTCCTCGGACGCGGCGAGCAGCACGAGGTGATCGACGGGCGTCTCGTCCACGCCGGAGCGCGACACCTGCCCCGCGGCCGCGCCCCAGCTGCGGGCGACGTTGACCTCGCAGCCGATGATCGCGCCGATGCCCTGGTCCTTGCAGGCCTTGTAGTGCTGAATGGCGCCGAACATGTTCCCGTGATCGGTCAGAGCGACGGCGCGCATCCCCAGCGATTTGGCGCGCGCGGCGAGGTCCTTGACGCGCAGCGAGCCGTCGAGGAGCGAGTACTGCGAATGCACGTGGAGGTGGATGAACTCAGCTGTCACAGCGGGCTTCCAGGGGGCTTCTCATCGTGGTGGTAGTCGGGAAAGACCGGTAATCGGGGAGAGGGCGCGGAGAGCGAGATCGGGAGGCGCTGGGACAATCCACCAGCGCTCACCGGCGGGCTCACATATAGCGCATTGCGCAGCGGGGATCGCCCTTGATGAGCCGCGCAGGCCGGCGCTAGCATGTGCGCCCGTCCGAGAGCACTTGCCTGATCCGGGGTGGGGTTTCCAGAAAGTGAGGTCGATGATGCGTCAATCCCGTATCGCCGTCGCGGTGTATTTGGCGACCGCGCTCGTGTCCGCTGCCGGTTGTGGCTCCGAGGCCACGGCGCCTGTCGTTCAAGACGTCGACCTCGGTCAGCCGCCCGCGCCGGGGCCGGAGCAGGCGGGGGATGGCGAGGGCGTCGCGTTCGCGATCGACCGGCTCTTCCTCGGTGATACGGATCGCGATGGGAAGAAGGTGGCCGGCAGCTGGAAGCAGTACGGATTCAACCTCGACGGCAAGGTGTCCAGCACCGTATCACAGGACCTGTGCAAGCCGGTGGATGACACCGCTCCTTCGGAGGTCTATCCGGACGGCGCCGATGGGATCGACAACGCCTTTGGCAGCAAGCTCGTCGGCCTCATCTCCAACCTCCTGACCGACCCGTCGACCCGGGTCAGCGACGCCATCGGCAAGGGCGATTTCACGGTGATCTTCAAGGTCGACGGGCTCGGCGAGCGGTCGTCCTACAACCCCCTCACCGCGAAGCTCTACGGCGGCGCCACGCTGGGCGAGGCGCCCACGTGGGATGGCGCCGACCGGTGGCCTGTCGTACCGGAGCTCCTCGACGACGCTCAGGACGTCGAGAGCTCCAAGGTGGTGTTCCCGGCCAGCTACGTCGTCGACGACACATGGGTTTCGGGCCCGGATTCACAGGTCACGTTCCAGCTGAACCTGACGGTCTCGGACACCATCATCGGTCTCACGATCCGCAACGTGAGGATCGCGATGGATCTCGCGCCCGATCACAAATCGGTGGTCAAAGGGACCATTGCGGGCGTGCTCGAGACGGCTGTCCTCGTCGAGGAGCTCCGCGGCGTCATCGGCGCCGTACAGCCGAATTTCTGCGAAGGCCCCGCGCTGGAGACGATCCTCGACCAGGTCCGCCGCGCCTCGGACATCATGAAGGATGGCAGCCAGGACCCGAGCAAGCAGTGCGACGCCATCTCCATCGGCATCGGGTTCACAGCGAAAGCGGTCCAGCTGGGCGAGATCGCGCCGCCTGCCGAGACGACCGGCGTGCCGTGCCAGCCGGCGCCCGCAGACGAAGGCTGATCGCCGCGCGACTCGCATCCACCGGCGGCCACCGCGTCGCGCACGCCTCCTGGGCTCCGGGGGCACCTCCCGGGTGCCCGCGCCCGCCGCAATCCCCACAGCCTGCGACGTGCAACCTGCTCCGCTGGGTCCGGCCACCCGCGAAGATCGTGCTCGCGCTTGAGCCGTCGCGCCCCCCGCGAGCGTCTCAAGGAGCGACCCCACCCGTCCAGGGTACGCGCTGAGGCAAGGGACGTCTTGCCAGCGCGCTCTCTCGGTCCGCCCGCTGGTGGGCGGGCCGCGAGGCGCCCTCTTCCTGGTTTCGTTCGTCCTGACTTTTCGCTAGAAGTCGGCATCGCTTCGAGCGTCCACCACGCAAGTACCCGATGGCGGTGAAGATTCATGGCGAGCTGCCGTCCAAGGGCGTCAGCCCGGCGGGTCGCCGATGCGAGCTCTGGCTCGTGCCCCTCAGAGGAGAACAAGGTCCATGCGTAGATACGTCGCTTCCGTTCTGTGCGCCGTGATGATGATTGGCGCTGCCGCCGCGACGGCGGGTTGCACGGCCAGCGCCTCGTTCAACGCCGGCAAGGAGCCGGTGGCCGAGCCCCCGCCCCCGCCCCCGCCGGAGCCGAAGCCCGAGCCGAAGGAGGAGAAGAAGCCCCGCCCGCGCTTCAAGCTGACGTTCAAGCTCAAGGGCAACGAGGTCTCTCTCCCCGGCCCGGTGGTCTTCGAGACGAACAGCGACAAGCTCCTGCCCGAGAGCGACGAGGTCCTCAACCTCGTCGACGACTTCCTGAAGCAGCGGGAGGATGTCAGCCTGCTCCGCGTCGAAGGCCATACCGACTCGGACGGTGAGGACGCCGCGAACCAGACGCTGTCCGAGAAGCGCGCGATGGCGGTCGCTCGCTGGCTCGTCGCGAAGGGGAACGACTGCAAGCGCTTCATCGCCGTCGGGTTCGGCGAGACCAAGCCGGTCGCCGACAACAACACGCCCGAGGGCAAGGCCCAGAACCGCCGCACCGGGTTCTTCATCGCGGCCATCAAGGGCAAGGCGGTCGACAAGCAGCCCGTGGACGGCGGCGGCAAGGTCGCCGGCGACGCCTGCAAGTGACGCCGCTGCGCCCGGGCGCGCTTCGTGACGCGCGCCGCGATCACCGCGGGCCCGGGCACGTCGGGGCGCTCCCCTTCTGCTGACGGCGGAGCTCAGTGGCCGGCGCACGCCGGCCGCCGGAGCCGCTGCGTTCTCCGCGCGCCGGCGGCCGACGTCGCCCTGCGATCCTTCTTTTCTTGCCTCCCCCACCAGCTTCACTATCGGTACGTCTCCACGACATGCGGAGACGTCACGACAGGTCCCTGGGTCGCCTCCTTTCCATCGCCCTCCTCTCGGTCGGCCTCTTCGGCTGCAACTCCGGGGCGGGCGACGTCCGCCCGTGGACGCGGGACGACCACGATCCGCCGAACCCCGGCGAGGGGCAGGGCCAGGGCGGCAAGGTAGCCGCTCGGCCGGTCGCGTCCGATGAGACCGATCCAGGGCTGATCGAGCTCGCCTGGCAGCGAAACTGCTCCACCTGCCACGGCAGGGCCGGGCGAGGCGACGGCCCGCAAGGCCCGATGGTCCGCGCCCCGGACCTCACCGACGCGGCATGGCAGGATCGAGTGACCGACGCCCAGATGGCCGACACGATCAGGAAGGGCAAGAACAAGATGCCCGCGTTCGACCTGCCGCAGCCGGTGATCGAGGGCCTCGTGAAGCGCGTCCGCACCAACCGAGCGCGCTGAAGCCTGATGAGCTCGACCTCGCAGCACGATCTCGATGAGGCGCCGGAGGAGAGGCCGGCGGAGCCGGAGGCCCGGCCGCCGTGGCTCCGGCGTCTCGCGCCAGCGATCCTCCTGCTGGGTGCGCTGGTTGCGGGGAGCATCCTCGTCAAGCGCCTGCCCGAAGAGCGGGAGATCGAGCTGCGGCTCGACGATGCAGCGACGGTCGTGCAGCTCGACGTGACGTGGACGGATTCTTCTTCGAGCGACCGCGCGGACGACACGGCGACGGTCATCGACAGCTCATGGCGCTTCGCCGAGGGCACGGCCCCGCGGGCTGTCCTCACGAAGGTGTCGCTCCCGGATGGCCTCTACCAGGTGGAGATCACGGTCGGCAGGAAGGGCGGGCACGACGTGACGAGCCGGGCCATCACGCTCGCGGACGAGTCCCGGATCACGCTGTTCGTGCACTGAACGGCGCCCCGCGCGTTCTCGCCGGCCTCGCGGAGCGCGCTTCGGCCGGCGCTCCTGGAGCGAGCCCAACAGCAGCCGGATCTGCCGGAGACCTGCTGGTGCTCGTTGCGGTCGCCCGGCGCATGAGACCGTTGACGCCCGGAAACCGACAAGCAAGGCAGCGCCGTGAGTTGGAGGCGTGTCCCTCAGGTACCACCTCGCGTCCGGCAAGCCGCACGCAGCCCTTGATGAAAAACCTTCGCACTTAAATACAAGTCATTGTTATTATTGAAGTTTTTCTTATTCCAGTGGCAGCGTTTCGGGTGGGAATGGAATGTGAGAACGAATTCCCTTGATGCGTTCCCCCCGAAACCGCTACTTCTTGGCCCGCGGAAGCAGAGCGTGGCACCTTATCCTACAACCACTTACACGCTCTGACTGGGACGACCGTGGTGCATCGTGGTGCCCCCCCGGAGGGAGCGACCATGCGGCCTGTACAGTGCCGCTGGAGGCGGAGAAGGAGAACCGATGAGGATCACCCCGTGGTATCTGGCTGCGCTCGCCCCGTTCGCCGCCATTGGTTGCAGTGGCGCGTACCTTGGTCACGCCGCTGTCGTCGCATTGACGATCGGCATCTTCCTCGGGACCCTTTCGCTCGGCCGCACGCCGAGCTCGAGCCCGGCCCCGCCGAACGCCCCTGTCTCCTGACTTTCTCGCCCAGCTGCCGCCTGCTGCACCTCGACGCGAGGGTTTCCCGAGCGCGCGACAGCGCTGGAGCTTACGCTCGGAGAGCGTGAGGTCATGACGCAAGACGCCTCGGTCGGCCGGCTCAAGCGGCTCGAAGAGTTCACGCTCATGGACCTCGAGTCCGTGCACCTCATCCTGCGCGGCGACTCGGTCATCGACTGGAGGAGGCTCAACCTGCAGGGCGAGCAGGCGGCGCGGGACCTCCTGCTGGCGCAGGAGTTCCGCCCGGACGAGCCGGGGGATCGCGCCCACCTCGAGAGCGTCAAGAACGAAGCGATCGCGTACCTGCGCCGCCATTTCGAGTTCCCGATCCCGAGCCCGGTCGCTCGCGCCTCGGTCGAGGAGATCCTGCTGCTCGCCTCGGGCAAGGGCCACCGCCAGCTCTGCGCCTGCACGATCCTCAAGGCGATGCACATCATCCATCACCTGGCCGGGCGCGAGCTCCTCTTCTCGATCCCCATGTCGGACCAGGACGTCTTCCACCTCGTCGAGGAGAAGGTGTACCGGGTGATCGGCGGCATGCTCGCGGCGGGCTTCCCGATCACCGAGTTCATCGGCGGGCGGAAGAACAAGGACTCGCTCTACACGAAGCTCCTGTCGAAGACCGATACGACCGCGGCGGCCATCTACGACAAGCTCCGCTTCCGCATCGTCTGCCGCACCGTGGACGATCTGCTGCCGGTGCTCCTGTACCTGTCCGAGCGGCTGTTTCCGTTCAATTACGTCGTGCCAGGCGAGAGCACCAACACGATCCTGCGGTTCCGGAGCTACTGCGAGACGCGGCCCTTCCTTCAGCCGATGCTCGACGCGTTGCAGACCGACGTCGACGACGGGCTCACGGCAGGCGACAACAGCTTCAGCGATCGGAGCTACCGCGTGATCCACTTCGTCGTCGATCTGCCGGTGCGGCTCCCCGCGGAGATCCTCGACATGGCGCCGCCCGCGGCCTGGGCGCTCGGGCCGATCATCTTCGTCCTGTGCGAGTTCCAGCTGATCGACCGCGAGACCGAGGCGGCGAACGAGGTCGGCGAGGCCAGCCACGCCAGGTACAAGGAACGGCAGAAGCAGGCCGTCATGCGCAGGCTCAAGCTCGGGGTCCGCTCCACCCGTGACCCGGCGAGCGGCGGACCCAAGCGGGATCGCTAGGCGCCGCGGTCGGCGCGGGTCGCCTTCCAGACGCCGTAATCGAGCGGGCAGACGGGAGAGATCCGCGAGACATCCGGGGTGGGTCCCCGGAGAGCGGCACGCGTGAGCAAGGCGGCGAACGCCGCTGCGACGCCGGGAGCAGTCGGGCTATCGGAGCAGAGGCCGCCGAGCGAACAGCCTGGACGGTGACCGACGGCGCTCGATCGAGGAGGCCTGCCGGCCCCTCAACGACACCGCCGGACGAGCGGGCTCAGATGCGGCCCTTCAGCGCGTCGCGATCGAGGACGACGATCCGGCGGCGATCGATCTCGATCACCCCCTTGCGACGGAGATCGCCCAGGGTAAGCGTGACGGTCTCGCGCGTGGAGCCGATCATGCTCGCCATCTCCTGATGGGTGAACGGCGCGGAGATGAGCACGCCGCGCGGATCGGGGATGCCCCAGCGCGTCGCGGCCTTGAGCAGGAACTCACAGAGGCGGGCCTCCACATTGCGGAAGAGCATGGACGCCAGGCGCTCCTCGGTGTCCGTGTGCCGCTCGACCAGCGTGGTCACGATGGCGGCGGCGAAGTTGGCGTCGCTCGCCATCAGGTTGCGCACCGTCGCGAGGGGGACGAGGAGCGCCTCGACGTCCTCCGTGGCGATCGCGCTCTCCCGGTGGGCCGTGACGCCCCCGAGCGCAGCCTCGCCTAGCACGTCGCCGGCCCCTCTGTAGCCGAGCGACAGGCTGCGCCCGTCGCTCATCCCACGCACCAGCCGGACTCGGCCGAGGCTGAGCATGGCAAGCGCGGTCGCTGCGTCGCCCTGCGTCACCAGGTGACGCCCTTTCGCGACGCGTTGGATCGTCCCTCCGTCCGCCAGCGCCGACTGCGTGGCCGGGGAGGCCGCGTTGCCGATCGCGCCGCGCCGGACAACCCGCCGTTTGCGGGAGTCCAGGTCGAGTCCACCGTCGTTCCCGAGCGCGCCAGGCTGGACCCTGACGCTCCGTGCCATCGCATCCTTACCCATCATCATCGCGGCTGCTCCTGCGGTTTGCGGTGTCGCGGTCCTACTGTTCCGGGGGGCCCCACCGGCTGGGGGGGGCCCGACTTGTGCCGGAACCTCCCACTTGCGTTGACATCCTGGATACCCGGCCCGTACCTTTCGGTTCGAGCCGGGCACGCCCCGTGAATGAACCCCTGCACGGGGGAGCCAGTTCGACCGCTCCTCCAGCTACGGACGTTGGATGCGCCTCTTTAGCGGCAAAATTACTCCCCTCACAGAAGAACTCGTCCGCGCGCTCGTGGACAACCGCGATATCGAGTGCGAATCGAAGAAAGAGGTCGCGCTCGACGTCGAGTCGGTCTTCACGAGCTACCTGCACGCAGAGCGGGAAGCGACCGAGCGGGCGAAAGAGATCCTCCAGGCACGCGGACTGCCTCAGGGCGAGTTCAACCGGGTCAAGCGCCTGGCCGCGGAGCAGAAAGGGATCAAGACAGGCGAGGAAACCATGGATTATCTCCTCGACCAGCTGCTCGAGATGCTGATGCACTCGAACAACGTCGAGGAGGTGTTCGTCGAGGACCACGACCTGCGCCGCCGGATAAGGCCCATCCTTCGGAAGTACCTCGAGATGGACGAGGCGCTCGACACCGAGGTGCGCGGCAAGCTCCGCCACGTGCAGGAGGGATCCCGCACCTGGGAAATCGAATACCAGCGGGTCATGGGCGAGATCCAGCGGCGCAAGGGGCTGCTGTAATCGCCGCCAGGCAGGCGGGCTCTCAGCCGAGCAAGCGAACCGTCTGCGGCGTTTGCCGGTCCAGCGAGACGCCGTCTGCCCATGGCCTCGGCGCCCGATCCGCAGGGACATCGCCTGTGGGATAAACGCGCACCATCTGCGACCATGCCCGCTGCGGAGCGTTCCTTCTGCCAGATCGGGCGTCGTCGTGGTACCGGAGGACATCATGAGCTGGATTCCGAAGGTCGAGGCGAAGCGCCACTTCTGTCATAAATGCAAGAACGAGCTCATCTTCGAGGTGAAGCTCCAGCGCGCGGACACCTGTCCCCACTGCGGTGTCGACCTCCACTGCTGCAGGAACTGCGAGAACTGGGACCCGGCCGCGCACAACCAGTGCAAGGAGCACATCGCCGAGTACATCCCGGATCGGGAGAGAGCGAATTATTGTACTTTCTTCACGTTCAAGAACGGCGTACCGGAAGACAACTCGAAGCGCATCGCGGATTCTCGCTCCAAGCTCGACAACCTTTTCAAGAAGAAGTAGGCGCCCGCTGGGGGAGCACGCACATGTCCACGCCTCGCTACTTGATCACCGGCGGTGCCGGGTTCATCGGAAGCAACCTCGTCGCGGCGCTGACCGCCGCCGGCGAGCGGGTCCGCGTCCTCGATAACCTCGCGACTGGGCGATGGGAGAACCTCGACGGGCTCCCCCACCAGTCGCTGATCGAGCGCATCACGGGGGACATCCGGGACGCGGCCGCGGTCGCGACGGCGGCCAAGGGGGTCGAGGTCATCCTCCACCAGGCCGCGCTCGGCTCGGTCCCGCGCAGCGTCGAGTCGCCCATCGAGTCGAACTCCGTCAACGTCGGCGGCACGGTCACGGTGCTCGACGTGGCGCGCCGCCAGGGCGTGCGCCGGGTGCTCTTCGCCGCGTCGTCCAGCGCGTACGGCGAGACGCCCGTCCTCCCGAAGCACGAGGGCATGGAGCCGATGCCGCTGTCGCCGTACGCGGTCACGAAGCTCGCCTGCGAGCACTACATGAAGGTCTTCGCGGGCATCTACGGCATCGAGACCCTGAGCCTGCGTTACTTCAACGTCTTCGGGCCGAACCAGACCCCGGCCGGCGCCTACGCCGCGGCGATCCCGCGGTTCGTCGACGCCGCCCTGCAGAACCGGCCGATCCCGATCTTCGGCGACGGCGAGCAGACGCGCGACTTCTGCTTCATCGAGAACACCGTGCTCGCGAACCTCCTCGGCGCGACGTCGCCGAAGAAGTTCAAGGGTGAGGTCGTCAACATCGCCGGCGGACGCAGGATCGGGCTGAATGAGCTCTGCAAGGAGATCTCGCGGGCCCTCGGGCGGGACGTCGCGGTCGAGCACCTCCCCGCCCGCGCCGGGGACATCCGGCACTCGCTCGCCGACATCTCGCGCGCGGCCGAGCTCATCGGGTACGAGCCCCGCGTACGCTGGGAGGACGGCATCGTCCCCACGGTCACGTACCTGCGGACGCTCCGTGAGAAGGGCCCCGCGGCCGCGTCGGCCACGGTGACCTGTGGCAAGGTTCCGCTGCCCAAGGCCCAAGGGGCCTCGGACGGCGGACCAAAGGCGAGCTAGGTAGAGCGGGGGCGGCTGGTGCGGAGCATGACCGGCTTCGGGCTCGGTGACGCTTCGCTCACCGATGGGCGTGTCGTCGCCGAGATCCGCTCGGTGAACCAGCGCTTCCTCGACGTGCGCGCGCGGCTCCCGCGCGAGCTCGTCGATCTGACGATGTTCGCCGAGCAGGTGGCGCGCGAGCGCCTGCGGCGGGGACGCATCGAGATCATCGTGCGCACCGAGGGCGCGGTGCTGGCCCCGAGCACGCTCGACAAATCGAAGGCACGCGCGGCGTTCCGCGCCCTGGCGGAGCTCCGCGACGAGCTCGCGCCGGGCGCCGACGTGCCGCTCTCGCTGCTCTGCGCCGTGCCGGACCTCTTCGCGCCCGCCGGCGGCCACGAGATCGCGGCCGTCCGCGCGGCGCTCAAGCTGGCCATCGAGCGCGCGATCGACGCGATGGAGGGCATGTGCCTGCGCGAAGGCGAGGCGCTCGCCAGCGACATGCGCGGGCGGGTGGCCACGTTGCGCGCGCTGTCGTCCGAGGTCGTGGCGCGCGCGGACGAGGCGCGCGAGGCGCTCAGGCGCCGCCTGCGCGAGCGGGTCGAGCGCCTGCTCCAGGGGGTCGAGGCCGGCTTCGAGGCGACGCGGATCGAGGCGGAAGTGATGCTGCTCGCCGAGCGCAGCGATATCACCGAGGAGGTCACCCGCCTCCGGAGCCACCTCGACCAGTTCGGCGGCGCGCTCGCGGCCCCGAGCGGCGACCCCTGCGGAAGGAGGCTCGACTTTCTGCTTCAGGAGATGGTACGCGAGGCGAACACGCTGGGCTCCAAGGCGCAGGACGCCGCCATCTCCCATCACGTCGTGGCGATGAAGGTGGAGCTCGAACGCCTGCGGGAGCAGGTCCAGAACATCGAGTGACAGGAGAGCATGTCGACCGAAGCACTCAGTGACGACTTCCTCCTCCTCATCGTGTCGTCCCCGTCCGGCGCGGGGAAGACGACGCTCTGCGGGAGGCTGCGCAGCGAGTTCCCCGACCTGCGCTTCTCGGTCTCCCACACGACTCGGCGCCCGCGCCCGAACGAGGTCGACGGCCGGGAGTACCACTTCGTCGACCCGAACACGTTCGAGCAGATGATCCGCATCGGCGCGTTCGCCGAGTGGGCCAGGGTGCACGATCACCTCTACGGCACGAGCCTGAAGGAGATCGAGATCGCACGCGCCACCGCGCGCGGCGTGCTCTTCGACATCGACCACCAGGGCGCGCGGCAGATCAAGGCGAGCCTGCCCGAGGCGGTCGCCGTGTTCATCCTTCCCCCGTCGCTCGCCGAGCTCGAGCGGCGCCTGCGCGGGCGCGGCACCGAGGACGAGCCCACGACGCTCCGCCGCCTCCGCAACGCGAAGGGCGAGATCGAGCATTACGGCTTCTTCGACTACGTGATCGTGAACGACGAGATCAACCGCGCCTACGAGCAGCTGCGGTCGCTCGTCTTCGCCGAGCGGTGCCGCCGCCAGCGGCGCGCGGCCCTCTGCGAGCGGCTGCTCTCGGAGCGGAGGTTCGAGCGATGAGCGCCGGCGCGACGCGCGACGTACTCGCCATCATCGGCGGCAGCGGCGTCTACGAGATGGGGTGGCTGGAGGACGTCGAGGAGGTCTCGGTCTCCACCCCCTTCGGGCTGCCGAGCGACGTGGTGCTCCGCGGGCGGGTCAAGGACGGCGACGCGACCGTGCTCTTCCTGCCGCGCCACGGCCGCGGCCACCGCTTCTCGCCGTCGACGATCAACTACCGCGCGAACATCTGCGCGCTGAAGATGCTCGGCGCCACGCACGTGCTCAGCGTGAGCGCCGTCGGCTCCCTGCGTGAGGACATCGTGCCTGGCGACCTCGTCGTCGTCGACCAGTTCATCGATTTCACGAAGCGGCGGATCTCGACGTTCTTCGATGAAGGCCTCGTCGCCCATGTGCCGTTCGCCGATCCGGTGTGCCCGATCCTGGCGAGCGCGGTCCACGACGCGGCGCTCGCCACCGGCGCGCGCGTCCACCGCGGCGGCACCTATGTCTGCATCGAGGGCCCTCAGTTCTCGACGCGAGCCGAAAGCCGCATGTTCCGGACGTTCGGCGCGCATGTCATCGGGATGACCAACTTGCCCGAGGCGAAGCTCGCCCGCGAAGCGGAGCTCCCTTACGCCACGCTCGCGCTCACCACCGACTTCGATTGCTGGCACGTCAGCGAGGAGGCGGTGAGCGTCGAGGCGGTCATCGCCGTACTCAACCGCAATATCGGGTATGCGCGGGACGTCGCGAAATCCCTCGCCCGTAATCTCCCCGACGTGTCTCAGAGCCCGGCCCGTCATGCGCTTGAGAAGTGCATCATGACCACGGCCGGCGCGTCATCGCCCGACGCAGAGGCGCGGCTCGAGTGGCTCATCGGCCCTCGGCGCAAGGCCGACTGAGCTGACCTCAGGGCCCCTCGGCGGCGCGCCCGCTCCTCCGCGAAGCGGGCGCGAGGGGGCGCAGCGGGCACGAGGGGGGCGCGGGGGGCGCAGCGGGCGGGAGGAGGCGCGACGGGCGCGAGGAGCAAGGCGGGCTCTGCTGGCGTCGGGTACGGCCGCGGCGCACCGGCGCTGTCGCAGAAACGAAACGCGCGGCTAGCGGCTACGCACAAACCTGGCTAAGAGGCGTCCTGTGACGACCTCATCCGCGATCCTCATCATCGGCTCGATGGCGTTCGACGACCTCGAGCTCCCCTCCGGCAACGAAAGAGACGTCGTCGGTGGCTCGGCCACCTACTCGGCGTTCGCTGCCTCGTGCTTCGCTCCGGTGCGCACCGTGGCCGTGGTGGGCGATGATTTCCCCGAAGAGACCCTCACGGCGATGCGATCGCGAGGGATCTCGATCGAGGGCGTCGAGCGCGCTCCCGGGAAGACGTTCCGCTGGGCCGGGCGCTACGACGTGGATCTCATCCATCGCACGACGCTGGACACGCAGCTCAACGTGTTCGCGTCGTTCGCGCCGAAGCTGCCGGACACCTACCGCGACACGCCCTTCCTCCTGCTCGGCAACATCCATCCCGCGCTCCAGCTCGACGTCCTCGAGCAGGTCCGCGCGCCGCGCTTCGTGCTCGCCGACACGATGAATTTCTGGATCGAGGGGGAGCCGAAGGCGGTCGCGGCGATGCTGCGCCGCATCGACACGCTCGTGGTCAACGACGAGGAGGCGCGCCAGCTCTCGGGCAAATACAATATCCGCCGCGCGGCGAAGGAGATCCTGTCCCGTGGTCCGCGCCGGCTGATCATCAAGCGCGGAGAGCACGGCGCGCTGCTCTTCGACGAGGAGGGCGTGTTCGCCGCGCCCGGCTTCCCGCTCGAGGACGTCATCGACCCCACGGGCGCGGGCGACGCCTTCGCCGGCGGGCTCATCGGTTACCTGGCGTGCCAGCCCGAGATCACGCCGCTCGCGCTCCGGCGCGGCATGCTCCATGCGACGGCGACGGCCTCGTTCTGCGTCGAAGCGGTTGGCACGCGGCGGATCGCGACGGTCACTCGATCCGAGATCGCGGCGCGGCTGACCGAGATCCGGGCGCTGTACGAGTTCGGCGCAAGCACCATGTGAAGCCCGCCTGGGGGCGGCGCTGGTCCGAGCGCCTGCCGTGTGCGGTCGCTGTTCACCTTCCGGCGCATAGCCGTGCTAGACGACCGTCAAAGTGAACATGAACCTCACCACCCGAACATTCGCAGGCATCGCCTTGCTGGCCCCCCTCGTCTTCGGTTGCGCGGCCCGTACGGCGCCGTTCGACGAGATGGACAAGGCGCAGATCACGGTCCTCCGCCTCCAGGGGCAGGAGCTGGCCCCGACGCCCGTAGCGACGACCGGGGCCCCCACCCTCATCCCGGGCATCCCGCCCGAGCTCCAGCAGATGGGGCAGGCAGCCCTTCAGGGGCTGCAGCAGGCGCTGCCCGGGCTCATCCCGCCCAACCTCATCCCGGGGCAGACCGCCAGCACGCCGGTCCTGCCCGCGCAGCCGCGCTTCAAGAACTTCGTCATCCTCCAGCAGCGTCAGCTCACGACCAGCGACGCCGACGCGGAGCTCACGGACCAGATCCTCGACGTCTTCGGCGACGAGGACAGCTTCACCGCGGATCGCGGCAACTGCTTCTATCCCGGCCTGGGCATCTCGATGGTGCGGCCGAACAACCCCACGCCTGTCGACCTGCTCATCTCCTTCTCGTGCAACCAGGCCATGGGAGACGGCTTCCGCTGGCCTTACGCGACCAACGGCTTCTCGGCCGAGACCCACAAGAAGCTGAGCGAGATCTACCAGCAGCTCTGGGGACAGGCGGTCCCGCCCGGCGCGTGATCCCCTCCCGCGGCGAGGAGCTCCGCTGGGAAAATTTGTAATCAGTACCACATATCGTGACCGCAGGGTCCGGATGGCTAGACTTGATCGAGCTTCCGAGGTCCACGCGTATCGGTCAGGAGCGCGCCGCACGACGTCATGATCCCCCAACCCCAGCTGTTGCCGGGAAAGGAGCTCGGGCACTACGAGCTCCTCCTGCCCATCGCGCAGGGGGGAATGGCTACGGTGTGGGCCGCGCGCCACAAGGGTCGTCGTGGCTTCCAGAAGACGGTCGCCATCAAGACGATGCTGCCGTCGCTCTCGGATGATCCCCAGTTCGAGAAGATGTTCCTCGAGGAGGCGAGGCTCGCCTCGGGGATCCATCACCCGAACGTCGCCGAGATCCTCGACCTCGGCGAGCAGGACGACGTCCTCTACATCGTGATGGAGTGGGTCGACGGCGAGGCGCTGTCGGTCATCGCGAAGGCGGCGAACAAGAGCGGCGTGGCCATCCCGCTGCGCATCGCGCTCCGCGTCCTCGGCCGCGCTTGCCTCGGCTTGCACGCCGCGCACGAGCTCCGGGACCCGCAGAACGACGACCAGCTGCTCGGGCTCGTGCACCGCGACGTGTCGCCCCAGAACATCCTCGTGACGTACGACGGCCACGTGAAGCTCGTGGACTTCGGGGTCGCCAAGGCCACCAACCGCACGCACAACGACACGACCGCGGGACAGATCAAGGGCAAGGTGCCGTACATGTCCCCGGAGCAGGCGCGAGGCGAGCGGGTCGATCGGCGCACCGACGTCTTCGCGATGGGGATCGTGCTCTACAAGCTGACGACGGGAGAGCACCCCTTCGCCGCAGAGAACGACCTCCTCACGCTCAAGTACATCACCTCGCGACCGGCGCTCTCGCCTCGCCTGAAGAACCCGGATTTCCCGCCCGAGCTGGACCAGGTCCTGATGAAGTGCCTGCAGAAGGAGCCGGAGCGGCGATACCAGACGATGCTCGAGCTGGAGAGCGCCCTGGAGGCCGTGCTGGCCAAGGAGCCGACGGTGACGGACCACGACGTCGGGGCGTTCGTGCGCGGGCTCCTGGGAGAGCGCAACCAGCGCCGGCGCGCAGCGCTGCGCGACACGGTCCGCATGCTCGACGAGCGCGCCTCCCACCCGCCCGAGGTGATGCTCGTGCGCGACAGCATCAGCGAGCTCTTCTTCACGCAGCTCCCTCCTGGTCACCCGAGCGCCCAGCTCCCCGCGCCCCGCCGGAGAACCCCCGCGCCCTCGCGACCGGCGCTGCCATCGCTGCCATCCGAGTCGCTGATCCCGAGCTCGCCTGGCCAGGACACTCAGCTGGGCCCTATCGAGGTCCCGGCGGCGCGCCGCCGCGCGGGGACGCGGGTGGCAGCCGCTGCGCTCGCGCTCATCACGTTGCTGGGCGCCGGGGTGATGTGGATCCGGCGGCCCGCGCCGCAGCAGAGCATGTCCGAGGAGCTCACGGTGCACGCCCACGGCGCCGGCCCGGCGGCGACCGAAGCCACGACGGGCGCAACGCCGAGGCCGGACGGCGCGCCCTCGCTCCTGGCCGACCACGGCGGCGTGGGCGCTCGGTCCGCCCCCGAGGCGAGCGACCCGGAGGAGCGCGGGGCGAGCGCTCCGGACCCGACGGCCAAAGGCACAACGGCCGCCGCGACGCCGAGCGCGACGGCTGCAGGATCGAGCGCCCCCAGCGCGCGCAGAACAACCCCGGGCAAGCGTCCCTCGACGAAGTGGGTACCGACCGTGACCAACCCCGGGTTCTGAGCGGCCGCAGGGCGCGGCAGCTCCGCGACGCGCTCCTCCTGGCAGCAAGCCTGGGCGTCGTGGGCGGCGCCCTGCTGTTGCGGCGGAGCCGAACGTCCAGCGCCTCGCCGACCCCGGCGCAGGCGAGCGCGCCCGCGGAACCGTCGCCCCTGCCCAGGGGCGGTGAGCCCGAACGCGCGGCGCTTGATCAGCACGAAGCGCAAGCGGGGTGCGGCTTTGCCGACCAAGGGTTCGGCGTCTACGAGCGATGGCGCCCGCTTCCGCTGGGGAAGCTCCTCGTCCCGCCGGCGCACGCGATTCGCTCGGATGGCGGCTACGATCTTCTGATCCACTTCCACGGCGCCGAGCCTGTCCGGAAGGTGCTGGCTCCCAGGGGCATGGATCTGGTCATCGCCGGGGTCGACGTGGGGACCCGCTCGAGCGAATACGCGCGCGCGATCGAGGGCGGCAGCTGGGACGCGCTGCTCCAGGCGATCGACCGCGAGGTCGAGAGCGCATCCGGGAGCGTGGGCGCGCGCGTGCGCCGCCTGGTGCTGTCGTCCTGGAGCGCTGGGTCCGGCGCGATCGGCAGGATCATCGAGCGCGGGAGCAGCCACGTGGATGCGCTGATCCTGCTCGACTCCCTCTATGGCTCCTACATGCCGGGGCAGACGTCGCTCGCGCAGGGGCAGCTCGCCCCGTACGTCGCGCTGGCCAACGCCGCCGCGCGCGGCGCGCCGGTCTTCTACCTGACGCACACCGACATCCCGACCAGCGGCTACGCGTCCACGAAAGAGGCGGCCACGTTCCTTCTTCGCGAGCTGGGAGCCACCCCCATCGCGGTGACCTCGAGCGGGGACGAGGCCCCCTCCGCTGCGCCCGGCGCGCCGGGCGACCGCGCTGCGGAGGCAGGAGACGCGCTGCGGCTCACCCGGATGTACGACGGCGGCAGCCTCTACGTGCGCGGCTACGCCGGAGCGGGCCCCGGGGAGCACTGCGCGCAGCTGCGGCTGCTCCCCGCGATCCTGGCGGAGCACGTGCTCCCCGCCCTTCGCCGTTGAGGCGACGCTGCTGCGAGAAGCGCGCGGCGCCTTCTCGGTGAGGGAACGCGCCGACGCGTCGGCGCGCGCCCTGTGAACCGCCGCGGCTCAGTACGACTTCGCGAACACCACGCGCCGCGGGCTGGGCTTGCCGGTGAAGATGCACTGCCCTTCACCCGTCAGCGCGTCGGCCCACGGCGCCCCTTCGAACCCCCCGGTCGGGATGCAGCGGATGGTCACCTTGTGCGCATCCTTCACCGCCGTCTCGATCTCCGGATCACCGGACCAGTGCGCCAGCGCGAACCCGCCTTGCGCCTCCTTGCCCCCGGTCGACGCGAAGAACGCGTCGAAATCTGCGCGGCTGTTGATCACGTGCGTGTTGCCGTCGCGCACGGCGAGCGCGCGCGCGTAGAGGGTCGCCTGAATGTCGCCAAGGATCTCCGTGATGCGGCCCACGAGTTCCCCGCGCGCCATGCTCGACTTGTCCTTCGGCGAGCGGTCCCTGCGCATCACCATGGCCACGCCGGCGTCGACGTCGCGCGGCCCGATCTCGATGCGCAGGGGGACGCCCTTCTTCACCCACTCCCACTGCTTGTCGCCGCCGCGGATGTCCCGCCGATCGATCTCGACCTCGACGCGGCGCTCGCCGAAGCGCTGCGCCCGGAGCTCCTTCGCGAGCCCGTCGATGTACTCGTCGATCTTGGCGCGCGTGTCGTCGCCCCGGTAAACGGGCAGGATCACGACGTGCGCGGGCGCGAGGCGCGGCGGGAGCACCAGGCCGTCGTCGTCGCTGTGGGTCATGATCAGCCCGCCGACGAGGCGCGTCGAGACGCCCCAGGACGTCGTCCAGGCGTGCTCTTCGGTCTCCTCCTTGGTCTGGAACTTGATGCCGCTCGCCTTCGCGAAGTTCTGCCCCAGGAAGTGGCTCGTCCCGGCCTGCAGGGCCTTCCGGTCCTGCATCATCGCCTCGATCGCATAGGTGTCGACCGCCCCGGGGAAGCGCTCGCTCGCCGTCTTCGGCCCCTCGAGGACGGGCATCGCCATGAAGTCGCGCGCAAACGTCGCGTAGACCCCGAGCATGCGCAGCGTCTCCTCGCGCGCCTCGGCCTCGCTCGCGTGCGCCGTGTGCCCCTCCTGCCACAGGAACTCCGCCGTCCGCAGGAACAGGCGCGTCCGGAGCTCCCAGCGCACGACGTTCGCCCACTGGTTGATCAGCAAGGGGAGATCCCGGTAGCTCTGCACCCAGCTCGCGAACGCCGCGCCGATGATCGTCTCGGACGTGGGGCGCACGATGAGCGGCTCCTCCAGCCGGGCCTGAGGGTCGGGAATGAGCCCGCCGCCAGGGCCGGGGACGAGCCGGTGGTGGGTGACCACGGCGCACTCCTTCGCGAACCCCTCGACGTGCTCCGCTTCCTTTTCAAGGAACGACTTCGGGATGAACAGCGGGAAGTACGCGTTCTTGTGCCCGGTCGCCTTGAACATGCTGTCGAGCTCGCGCTGGATGTTCTCCCAGATCGCGTAGCCCCACGGCTTGATGACCATGCAGCCGCGGACCGGGGAGCTCTCCGCGAGGTCGGCCGCGCGCACGACCTGCTGGTACCACTCCGGGTAGTCCTCGTTGCGGGTGGGCGTAATGGCGGTCTTCTGCGCTTCGTTCTTGGCCACGGTCTCTGCTCTCCTCGATGGGCGGCTTGGCCGGCGGCCTTCGACCGGGCCGCCTTCGTCCCGCTGCGGACGGTCGGCTGGCGCCGGCCCCGCTCCGGGCTGAGCGCGCGACGTATCAGGAGCGCGGCAGGGTGTCGAGCGCAGCGGTCCCAGCGCCGGAGCCGCGCCGCCCTCCCGCTGGCTGGAGCGATGCCGCTCGCCTCGCCGGCCGCCGCGCGCCAGGCTGCCTTCGCGGCGGCGCGCCGTCGTGGTACGCGCAGGAGAACGACGTGAACTACGTCATCCTCACGCACGGCGGGGTGACCGCGCCGCAGAGCGGCTCGGAGAGCTGCGCCAAGGCCGCCGACGAGGCGCGTCGCGCGCTCGACGGGGGCGGAGAGGCGCTCGCGGCGGCGATCGGAGCGACCGTGCGCCTCGAGGACGACCCGCGCTTCAACGCCGGGACGGGCTCGAACCTCCGCCTCGATGGGCGGACGGTCGAGATGGATGCGGCCGTGATGGCCAGCGACGGACGGTTCGGCGCGGTGGCGTGCATCGAGCGGGTGAAGAACCCCGTCCTGGTCGCCGCGAAGGTGACGGAGACGCCGCACCTGCTCCTCGCCGGCGCCGGCGCGACGGCGTTCGCTCGCCGGCTGGGGTTCGCCGACCACGATCCGGTCACCGAGGAGGCCCGCCGGAAGCACGCCCGCGCCCTCGCCGCGCTGCGCGGCGAGGGCGGAGACGACGAGACCACGAACGACGCGGCGCGCTTCCATGCGCTCACGGCGACGCGGTTCTGGAACTTCGACGCCGAGCCGATCGAGTGCGACACCGTCGGCGCCGTCGTGCGCGACACGCACGGCCGGTTCGCCGCCGCGGCGTCGACGGGCGGATCGACCTACTCGCTCCGCGGCCGCGTCGGGGACGTGCCGCTCCTGGGCGCAGGGATCTACGCCGGCCCGCACGGCGCCGTGGCGGCGACCGGCGTCGGCGAGGAGATCGCGCGCCGCTTCCTCGCGCGGACAGTCTATGACTGGCTCGCCGATGGCGTGGCGCCCGCGCGGGCCGCGCAGCGCGGCGTCGCGATGTTCCCCGACGTGCTCGCCGTCGGCGTGCTCGTGGTGGGGCGGAGCGGCCAGGCGATCGCCTCGAACCGCACCATGGCAAGCGCGCAGCTCGTGGGCTGAGGAGCCGCAGACGACGATGCAAAGTGGAGACCCTGATGCGATCGTGGTGGGCGCGGGACCGAACGGCCTCACGGCGGCGGCGTACCTCGCCCGCGCGGGCTTCTCGGTGCTCGTGCTGGAAGCCGAGCGAGAGCCGGGCGGCGCGGTCCGCACGCGCGAGGTGACCCTCCCGGGGTTCCGCCACGATCTCGGCGCGGCGTTCTTCCCCTTCGGGCAGACGAGCCCGGCGCTGGTGCCGCTCGATTTGCCGGGGGCCGGCCTCGTGTGGCGGCACGCGCCGATCGACAGCGCTCACCCGGCGCCCGACGGGACGTGCGCCTCGATCGCGCGGGACGTCGAGGCGACGGCGCGGTCGCTCGGCGAAGATGGCCCCGCGTGGCGCCGGATCGCCGGCTGGCACGCGGCCACCCGCGAGCGGCTGCTGAACGCGCTCCTGTCCACGCCGCCCGCCCTCGGGCCGCTGCTCCGGCTCGGGCCCCTCAACCTGCTCCGCCTCGCGCAGGTGGCCCTCTCGAGCGGACGTGGCTTCGCGACGCGGACCTTCCGGACAGAGGCGGCCCGGCGCGTTGTCCCCGGGCTCGCGCTCCACACCGACGTAGGCCCGGACGATCCCTGCGGAGCGATCGTCGGCTTCATGCTCACCGTGCTCGCCTCGAGCGGCGGCTTCGCGGTGCCCGAGGGCGGCGCCGGCGCGATCACGAGCGCCTTGCTCAGGCGCGTCGAGGAGCGCGGGGGCGCCCTCCGCTGCGGCGCCCGCGTCGACCAGATCATCGCCAGGGAGGGACGGGCGGTCGCGGTCCGGCTCGAGGACGGCCAGGAGCTCCGCGCCCGCCGCGCGATCGTCGCCGACCTCGCCGCGCCGACGCTCTACCTCCGCCTGCTCGCGTCAGAGCTGGTTCCCGAGCGGGTGCAGCGCGCAATGCGCCGGTTCCGCCAGGGGTTCGGCACCTTCAAGATGGACTGGGCGCTCGACGGTCCGACGCCGTGGTCCCACGAGGACGCCGCGCGCGCGGCGGTCGTGCACGCGGGCGACAGCCTCGACGACCTCTCGGCCTTCACGCGGCAGGTGCGCGCCGGGGCGCTCCCCGAGCACCCCTATCTCGTGATCGGGCAGCAGTCGCTGGTCGATCCGACGCGCGCGCCGGCCGGCCGCCACACCCTGTGGGCCTACTCCCGCGTCCCCTCCACCATTGAGGGCGGCTGGGCGGGCTCGCGCGAGCGCTTCGCCGATCGCATCGAGGCGCGTATCGAGGAGCTCGCCCCTGGCTTCCGGCAGAGGATCATCGCCCGGACGATCTGGGCGCCGGACGATCTCGAGGCGATGGATGCAAACCTCATCGGCGGCGATCTCGGCGGAGGCTCGGCCGACATCCGGCACCAGCTCATCTTCCGGCCGGTGTTCCCCTATTTCCGCTACCGCACGCCGCTCCGCGGTCTGTATCTGGGCTCGTCCTATGCGCACCCCGGCGCCGGCGTCCACGGCGCGTGCGGGCGCAATGCAGCCCTGGCGGTGCTGGAGGACGAAGGCTAGCGCGCTTCGCTACTTCGACCGCGACGACGGGCCGTCCCGGTAGTCGGAGCGCTTCAGGCCGTGGCTCGCGATCTTCTCCTGGAGCGTGCGCAGCGGCATCCTGAGCCGCCGAGCGGCCATCGCCAGGTTGCCGTTGGTGCCGCGGAGGGCATCGAGGATGATCTCCGTCTCCAGACGGTCCATCTGCGCCTTGAGCCCGATCGTCGGCGCGGAGCTGGGCGGCCCTGCGAGTTCGACGGGGGTCCGATCGGGCGGCGGCGTGGAGCGTTTGGGCGCCGAGAGCGAGTGGATGCTCTCCGGCAGGTCGAGCGGGGTGATGACATGCCCCCGCGCGATGACGACGGCGCGCTCGATGGCGCTGCGCAGCTCGCGTACGTTGCCCGGCCAGGGGTACTGCTCCAGGAGCGCGAGCGTCTCCGGATCGAGCGAGCGCACGTTCCGGCGGTGCAGCTCGCTCGCCTGCCGGAGGAAGCGCTGCGCCAGCGGTCCGATGTCCTCCCGCCGCTCGCAGAGCGGCGGGATGCGCAGCGGCGCCGCGTTGAGCCGGTAGAGCAGATCCGAACGGAACGTGCCCGCCTCGCACATCGCCTCGAGATCGCGGTACGTGGTCGCGACGATCCGCACGTCCACCTCGATCTCCTTGGTCGAGCCGACGGGGACCATGCGACCGGTGTCGAGGACGTGCAGCAGCGCGGCCTGGCAGGAGGGCGGGAGGTCGCCGACCTCATCGAGCACCAGGGTGCCGCCCGCGCACGTCTCGAAGACGCCCTCTTGCGCGTGGACCGCGCCGGGGAAGGCGTCGACCTCGTGACCGAAGAGCGTGCTCTCGAGGAGCTGGGCGGGCACGCCGCTGCATCCGACGCGGATCATCTGCATCTTGTGGCGAGGGCCAGCCTCGTGGATCAGCCGCGCGAGCACGTCCTTGCCGGTCCCCGTCTCGCCCTGGAGCAGCACGGGCGCGGACGAGCGCGCGAGGCGCATCGCGGTCTCGAGCACCGGGCGCATCGCGGGGCTGCGCATCACGAGTCCCTCGTTGCCGACCGTGCGCAGCCCACCCACCGGCGTGGGTCCGCCCACCAGGTTCTCGATGCTCGGCATCTTTCTCCGCCCCGAGGCGCCGCGACGCCCGTCGAGCGCGTCGAGGTTCAGCACCGGCAGCTCGGCGCTCGCGATCACGCGCAGCGACGCCGTGATCTCGCCGAGCATCACCTCGTCGCCGGGCTTCAAGACGCCGTGCTCGACGCGCTGCCCGCTCAGGAAGGTGCCGTTCGTGGAGCCGAGATCCTGGATGAGCACGTCGCCGCGCTGGAACGTGAAGCGCGCGTGGCGTCGCGACAGGCTGCGCTCGGGGATCGCGACATCGGCGCTCGGATCGCGGCCGATGACGACGCCGACCCCCTCGATCAGCCGCACCGTCTCGGCGCCTTGCCGGTGGTAGATGATGAGCAGCACGTTCGGCTGCGTCCCGCGCTCGCGGCTCAGCTGCGTCAACGCATCACGGACCTGCGACATGGCCATCGGGTCCGTCACGCCCAGCTGCGACTCAACCTGGACCTCCTGTGCTCCGAGGTCGTCGTGCGGCATGGCTGGCCGTACGCCCTTGGGCTCCACAGGCAAGTCGACGCCAGCGTGGCCTTCCTCAGACGCGCCCGGCGCGCGGACGTCCGGCGAAGATAGACTCGTCGGAGCGGCCGGACGCGAGTGATTCATGCGTTCTCTCTCATGCGTGCCCGAGGAGCCTCCGGCTCCAAATGTTGGCCCGCGAGCCCTGCTCGCGCTCGTCCCGTAATCCTATGACCATAAGCCAGAGGTTGCCCGGCGCGCAAGGCGCGAGCAGCACTTCGTCGGCGCTGCGGCGGCAAGCTTTGTTGTCTCTGCTTCCTCCGCTTCCTCCGCTTCCTCCGCTTCCTCCGCTTCCGCTTCCTCCCCTCCCTCGCTGCCTTTGCCTTTGCTGCCTCTACATCCCAGTCCTTTCTCTTCCGTTTCTGCAGTGTAGCCCTCGGACGCATCCTCTGCAGGCTGCCTCGGCGCTTTGCTCAGATCTCGCGCACAACGCGCTCGTCAGAGGCGAGCGATCGCGCGGATGGCTCGGTGCTGCAGTGTGCGCTGAAGCGAGAGCACGGGAGGTCCTCGAGCGACGGGAGCTCCGCATAACCGCGGGGACCGGCGATCTCGTTGAAGCAGCGCCCGAGCCAGCCCGGAATGACGAGCGCGTAGGTGCGCGCAAGCCGTCGAGGATCGTCCAGTGTGCGCAGCATCGCAAGGTAGGTCACTTCTCCATAGGTCGCCTTGAAGGCAGCCGCCTGCTCAGGGCGCGCCAACCAGCTCATGACGCCGGCGCGATCCGCCTCCGGGTGGAACTGGACCGCCTCGACGCCGGGCGCGATCTGCAACCCGAGGATCGCCCGCCCCTTGGAGATGCCGTCACGGCTCTCGCGGGCGAGGAGCTGGCCGCCGAGGGAGCTCAGCTGGCGCTCGTCGAGGTTCACCGCCTCCCAGTTGCGGTGCTCGAACGCGAAGAGACGGTCCCCAAACGGCGCCAGCAGCGGGTGTTGCTGGCCGACGGGCGTCGTGTAGATCGGCATGACGCCGAACTTGCGATCGGCGCGGGGCACGACGTCGGCCAGCTTGTAGTGATGGACGACGAGCTCGAACGAGTAGCAGATCGCAAAGAGAGCACGCCGGTGCGCGCCCCCCTGGATCGCCGACTCGACCACGCCGTCCACGAAGCGCGCAAAATCCCACGTCCAGGGCTCGCCCTCCCCATCAAAGGGAGAGCCGGGCCCCCCTGACGCGAGGTACAGATCGCAGTCCGTAGGGATGGGTGCGTTGGTGTCTCTGGGAGACACCTCGACGACCTCGCAGGAGAGGCCCGGATTGCGCGCCTGAACGCGTTCGAAGAACCCCGCGGCGAGCCCGCGTAGACAGCGCATCGCCTGGTTCACGTGGCCATTGTTCATGTCCACGATGCACAACCGCAGCGGCCGGCCGTTCGCGACGGTAGCTTGCCGGCCGGGAGTAGGTGGAAGTGGATTGGAGCTCATCGGAAGGTGGCAGTTTGCGGACGTAGACCCCCACGTTTTTTACCCATACCACCCCGCTGACCTCGCGAAAAGAATGGTCTTCTCCGGTACGCCGGTTACGCCGGTTACGCCGGTTACGCCCGTTACGCCGGTTGCTCCCGCTACTTCAACTTCATCGGCTGATCCCTTTACGTTCACGTCAGCCACATCCGTCACATCCGTCATGTCTGTCACATCCGTAGCGCTTGTTATGTCCATCACACCAGGTATGTCCATTACAGCGGTTACATCAGCTTCGGTTACGTCCGCTACGTCCGCTTCATCGATCACGCAGCGGACGATTCGTCACCTTCTGGAGGAAACCAAAACTCCTTCCTCGGACCCGCGTTCGTGGGAATCCTGTGCGTGATGAACAAACGGAATGGTTCGACCCGTGATCCTCTGACCCGCCGCCATGTGCTGACCGGGCTCGGCGCTGCGCTCGGCGCCTCGGCCTTCGGATGCAGCACCCCAGAGGGCGCGATGTTGCTCGGCAACGCCCCGCCGAGCGCGGGCAGCGCTGACGAGAGCGACGGAGCCGGCGGTGCGGGTGGCTCAGAAGGCGCGGTCGGCGCAGGACGGCCGGAAGGTGGCGAGGCCGGCGGCGCTCCGGATCGCTGCGCGGAGACGGGAGGTCTGAGCCCGGCGGAGCTGCTGGCGCCCATCAACACCATCGTCGTTCTCTGTATGGAGAACCGCTCCTTCGACCACTATCTCGGCTCGCTGCTGCTGAAAGAAGGCCGGCAGATCGACGGTCTGACAGGCACAGAGTCGAACCGAGCGCTCGATGGGACGCGGATCTCGCCCTTCCAGCTCGACAATTTCACGCCCGCCGACCCGCCGCACAGCTGGGACGCTGCCCACACGCAGTGGAATCAAGGGATGAACGACGGGTTCGTCATCGCGCACGCAGGGCCGCACCAGCGCGACGTCATGGGCTATCACGTGCGGGAGCATCTGCCGGTCCTCTACGCGCTCGCAGACGCGTCGACGATCTGCGAGCGCTGGTTCTCCTCGGTGCTCGGCCCGACCTGGCCGAACCGGTTCTACCTGCACGGCGCCACGTCGAGGGGCGTCTCGAGGAACGTGCCGGTCACCGGCTTCACGAGCGTGTTCGAGCTGCTGAGCGACGCAGGGATCTCGAGCAGGAACTACTTCCACGACGTCCCGTGGTGCTCGGGTGCGTACTTCAAATTCAAGGGCGTCTCCGGGATCGAGCGCTTCTTCGAGGACGCGGCCGCGGGGATCCTCCCCTCGTTCTCCGTCATCGATCCCCAGTTCTTCGGCGCCACCGCGAACGACGATCACCCGGACCACGACGTGCAGCTCGGGCAGGTGCTCATCGCCAGCATCTACAACGCGCTGGCGAAGAGCCCCCAGTGGGGCCAGTGCCTCCTCGTGATCACCTACGACGAGCACGGGGGCTTCTTCGACCACGTCGCGCCGCCGTCGACCACGGACGACGACCCCCTGTTCACCCAGCTCGGGTTCCGGGTGCCGTCGCTCGTGGCAGGCCCGTTCGTCCGGAGGGGCTGCGCGGTGAGCACCGTGCTCGACCACGCGTCGGTGATCCGCACGCTGGAAGCGCGCTTCGATCTCCCCTCGCTGAACGCGCGCTCCGCCGGCGCGAACGATCTCTCATGCTGCATCGATCCGGCGCTCCTCCGCGATCCTCAGGAGCCGATCCTGCTGCCCGAGATGGACATCTCCCTTTCGCGGCTGCGCTCGCGCACCGAGTCCGGGATCTCTCATCCGGAGCTGTGGGAGGCCGCTGAACGCGGGCTCATCCCGCGGCACCTCGATCGCCGGGACGAGGGTCCGGCCATCGCCCGGCGGGTGCTGGCGCACGCGGAGCGGCTCGGCACGGCGAGGCTCAGGGATTGAGGCGCCGGCCAGCCGGCGCCGAGGTCGCCCGGGGGCGGGAGGTCTGATAGAAGCGCCGCCGTGCCGCCCGATCTCCATCCGCCCGCCGCCCTACAGGCGGGGACCACGCCGGCGAGCGCAGCCCCGGGCGCGCCCCCGGCGACCAGCGCAGGCCCGCCGGCGGCCGGGCAGGAGAAGGCGACCAGCGCGGCGCGCTCGTCGGCGATGGTCACCGCTGGGATCATCCTCTCGCGGCTCGTCGGGCTGCTCCGCCAGCGGGTGACGGCGCACTTCTTCGGGACATCCGAGCTCGCCGACGTGCTCGCCGCGGCGTTCCGCGCGGGGAACATCACCCAGAACCTGCTCGGCGAGGGGACGCTCTCCGCGACCTTCATCCCCGTCTACGCGCGCCTCCGCGCGGCCGGCGACGCGCGACGCGCGGCGCACTTCGCGCTCTCCGCCCTCGGGATCCTGCTCGTCGCCGCCGCGGTCGCGTCGCTCGCCGGCGTGCTCGCGGCGCCGTGGCTGTCCTTCCTGGTCGCGGCGGGCTTCGACGACGACAAGCTTGCCAGCACGACCCGGATCGTCCGGATCATCTTCCCGATGACCGGCCTGCTCGTGCTGTCCGCGTGGGGGCTCGGCGTGCTCAACGCGCACCGGCGGTTCTTCCTCCCGTATGCGGCGCCCGTCGCGTGGAGCGCCGCCCAGATCGTGGGGCTGCTCGCGTGCGGCGCGTGGCTCGGCATGCGCGGGGAGCCGCTCGCCGAGGCGCTCGCGTGGAGCGCGCTCGCGGGCGCGGCGCTGCAGCTCTCGCTGTTGCTCCCCTCGGCGCGCTCGCTGCTCGGCAGGCTCACGCCGCGCCTCGACACGAGCGACCCGAGCGTCCGAGAGGCCGGCAGCAAGCTGCCCGCCGCGCTGCTCGGCCGCGGGATCATCCAGGTGTCCGGGCTCGTCGACACGCTCCTCGTGAGCTTCCTCGGCGCCGGCGCGAACGCGGCCTTCAGCTACGCGCAGACGGTCTACCTCCTGCCGATGAGCATCCTCGGTGTCGGCGAGGCCGCGGTCGCGTTGCCCGAGATGGCGCGCGACACGGCCGAAGCCGACGTTGCGCGGCGCAACGAGGCGCTGTCGCGCCGACTCGGGGCGTCGCTCGCGCGGATCACGGTGCTGACCGTGCCGGCCACGGCCGTGTTCATGGTGCTCGGGCGGGAGCTCATCACGCTGCTGCTGCAGACCGGGACGTTCGACCAGGAATCGACGGCGAGGGTCGAGCCGCTCGTGTGCGCCTACGGCCTCGCGCTGCTCGGGAACGCCGCGGGGCGCGTGCTGATCACCGCCTCGTTCGCGCTGGGGGACACGAGGACCCCGGCCCGCTACGCGCTCTATCGCGTGGTCGTCAGCACCGCCGTCGCGCTCCTCCTGATGCAGTGGCTCGACGTGCTCGGCGTGGTGCTCGGCGCCGTCATCGCAGGGTGGGTCGAGGCGATCGCCCTCGGGTACCGCGTGCGGCGCGAGATCGGCGGGCTCGGGCTGGATCAGCTCCGGATCGGCCGCGTGGCCTTGCTCGCGGCGATATCGGTCGGCTGCGGCGCCGCGTTGAAGGCGGCGCTGCCCGAGGCGGTGGCCGCGACGCCGTGGGGTGCCGCGCTCATCCTCGCTGCGTGCGGCGGTGCCTTCGCCGTTGCGGCGCCGGCGCTCGGGCTCTTCAGCCTGAAGTCCCTCCTGCGCCGGAGGTGATCATGGGCGGCGCCGCGCGCGCACGGCCCTCCGCGTGCGCATGGTGCCACGCGACGTAGCGCTCGACGAACGCGCGCTGCACGGGGCGCAGCGCGACGCGCGGGCGCCGTCGCTCGATCAGGGCGAGCGCCTCGCCCACCTCGATACCGCCGCGGGTGGCGAGGTAGCAGAGCGCGAGCGTGACGCTCCTGCCCACGCCGCTCGCGCAATGGACGTGGACACGGTGGCCAGCGACGATATGCCGCTCGAGGAACGCCACGCCGCGCGCGGCCTCCTCGAGCGTGGGAGCGCACATGTCCCAGCAGGGGACGCGCAGGTACTCGACCCCCGCCGCGCGCAGCGCGAGCACCGGATCGTACAGCTCGCGCGACACGTTGATCACGGCGCGGACGCCGAGGCGACGAAGCTCGACCACGTCGCCTGGAAGAAGGAACCCCCCGATCAGGAGGTTCGGGCTCACCCACGTGCGCCACGGGTGCCGCAGCCGGAGCGACGCGGAGGCGCGGCGTAACACCAGGAATGCATAGAAAACGAGGGCATACGGCGCGAGCAGGAGGAACACCACCGCAGGGCGAAAGCGCACGCGCACCTCATGGCGTCGACGCTCGCTTCACGCCAGCGGCCGGGCGGCACGCGCGCCGACGACGCGCGCCCACGACACGCGCGCCGAGCGCACCGACGATGCGCAGGCGACGCCACGGAACTTGGCCCAGCGCGCGCGAACCGGGCATGCGTCGGCAGATGCCGCTCGCTTCCTTGCCGACGGATCTCTCCCGCTCGGCCTCGCCTCCGCGCCTCCGGACGCCGCTGCCCTGCGCGCCGCGGCGCCCCGACCGCGGCCCCCGCTCGCGACGCGTCGATGGGCGGCTCGCAACCTTGCTCGTCGCGCTGACCGTGTGCGGATGCAAGCCGGGAGGCGCGGCGGTGGAGCTGTCGAAGGAGGGGGCGAGCGACGACGCGATCGAGGTCGCCGCGCTGCCAGCGGACGGCCCCAAGCTGGTCGCGCTTCGCGCAGGGACGCCGGTGCTCGCGCATCCGCAGGCGGGCGCACGCAAGCTCGGCGAGCTCTATCCTGGCGCCGCCGTCGTGAGGTCCTCGGAGCCGTACGGACGCGCGGGGTGCAGCGGCGGTTGGTATGCGATCCGCCCTCGCGGGTTCGTCTGCGCGGGCGACGGCGCGACGCTGAACACCGACGTGCTCGCGCTCCTGCCGGCTCTGCCCGACACATCGCGGCCCCTCCCCTACCGCTATGGCCGCGCGCGAACCCAGGGCGCCCCGGTGTATTTCGGGGTGCCCAGCCGCGAGGAGCTGCAGCACGCCGAGCCGGATCTCGATCGCCATCTCGAGCGTGTGCAGCGCAGCGACGCGCAGCTCGGCGCGTCAGCCAACGACGTCCCGCTGGACGCGCGCGGCGTCTCCTCCGGGCCCCCGGTGCTGCTGCCGAGAGGCGACGGCATCGGCGAGGACGGGCGCAGGACCGAGGCCGGATACTTCGTCTTCCCGATCGCCGACGTGATCGCGCCGCTCCCGCCCGTCGCCGCGCTCGGCATCGACATCGGCGGAAAGGACGGCGCCCGCGTCGATCTGCGCGCGGCGCTGAAGACGGTGGCGCTGCGCAAAGGCAGCGGGGTCGCGATCACCCGCACGTTCACCTCGGGAGCGACCGACGGACGCAGGTTCGGCGTGACGCCGGAGGGACGGCTCATCCCGACCGACCGGCTCCAGGCCGCGCTCGGATCACCGTGGCACGGCCTCGATGTCGAGAAGCTCGGACTGCCTGTGGCGTTCGTCCATCGCTACGACGTTCACACGTGGTCGCTCGGCCGCGGTAAGGCGAATGAGAACGACGAGGAGCTCGAGCGCCACACGGGCGTGCCGCTCACGGGCAGGTTCAGGACGGTGGACGGCGTCCGCTTCGAGGAGGCGCGCGACGGCTTCTGGCTGCGCGCGCAGGACCTTGTCGTCGTCGTGCGTCGCACCAAGCTCCCCGACTTCGCCAAAGGCGCGCAGCGCTGGCTCGACGTCAGCCTGGTGAACCAGACCCTGACGGCCTACGAGGGGCAGAAGCCCATCTACGCCACGCTGATCTCGTCCGGACGCGACCAGCTGCGCGACCCTGAATCGACCGCGTCCACCGCGCGCGGCACCTTCCGCGTTCGGAGCAAGCACGTCACGCGCAACATCGATCCGCGCGAGGTCGCCGACAGCTTCGACGTCACCGACGCCCCGTGGGTGATGGACCTCGCGCCGGGCCAGGCGATCACCGGCATGTACTGGGCCGCCGGGGTCGGCGAAGCGCAAGGCTTCCACGACATCGCGCTGACGCCCATCGATGCGCGGCGCATCTTCCTGTGGGCCGAGCCGGAGCTCCCCGAAGGCTGGCACGCTGTGTACAGCAACGACGAGGAAGGAACCCTCGTCCACGTGCGGCCTTGATGTTCACGCAGCCACCGCTGGCCCTCCGAGGGAGGCCAGCGGCCGACTGTCACCATTGCTGGTGCCGAAGGAGGGAATCGAACCCCCGACCCGGCGCGTATGAAACGCCTGCTCTAGCCAGCTGAGCTACTTCGGCAAAAGTGAGGGCGGACTAGTACCGCTCCCTCTCCACTCTGTCAAGCGAGGTCGTGCGCGTTACGACGCGTGATCGTCGCGCTCATCTCCGCCTCCTCGGTCATCCCGGTCATCCCGGTCATCGCAGTCATCCCCAAAGTTTGCTCGGGATCACCGTTCGCGCTGTCGGTGCTTCGGCAGGACCGCGGGGTTCCTCGCCTCGAACGGCATCGACCAACGGAAGCTCTCGCCGAGCTCGGGCGGCACCGGGGGGTACGGCGAACCGCGCAGCACCGCGCGCCGGCAGTTCTCATCGAACTCGGGGATGCCGCTCGGCCGCGTCACCGACGCGCTCCCCACGGTCCCATCCGCGCGGATCACGAAGGTCACGATCACGGTCCCCTGAAGCCCCTCGCCTGCGGCCCACTTGGGAAACGCGTCGGCCCACAGCGGATGCAGCTTGGCCATGACCTGCCTCATGTAGTGGCTGCGCCTGCCATCGAGCGGATCGTTGTCGAGCAGCCGGCCGCGCCCTGAACCGAGCGCGCTGGAGCGCGCACCGCGGCCCGCCACGCCGCCCGCGCCGGTCGCGCCCGGTCCTGCCTGTCCGCCTGGCCCGAGCCCACGCGCCCCTCCGGCCGAGCTGGCGTGAACGAGCGACTGGATCGCCGTCGCCACCTCCTGCTCGCTGTCCACCGTGTCGTTCGGGCGCCCCACGGCGTCCGCGGGGACGGATGGCGTGCCCACCGCGACCATCGGCCGCGCCAGCGGAACCGCCGCGCTCTCGCGATGATCCTCGCCGGGCCGCCCGTCGCGAACGCCCAGCCCCGCCGACGCGCGCTCGCCTCCCTCCACGGCGCCGCCGGCGGCGCGCGGGCTCGCCCCCAGGGAAAGCGTCGCGTCGCGCGCAGCGGACACGTCGGTCGCGCCGTCGATGCCTGCAGGCTGGGCCGCAGCGCCGAGCACACCGCCGCGACGCTCGGGCGCGCCGCCATCGCGCGCCCCGAGCGACGGATCGCGCTCGGCCGACGTGCGTCGCTCGGCCCGACGGCCGATCCGCCCCCCCGCGAGGAACGTGAGCTCCATGGGCTCCCGGCTGGCGCGCCAGTCCTCGCGCGATGCCCGCTGGGACGACGAGCGGATGCGCTGGATCTGGCTCCTGTCGAGGCGCGAGCGGATCTCTGGAGACAGAAAGGTCGCGTCGTCCCTGTCGGCGAGGTTCAACGCAGGCAGCTCCGCCGCGTCGGTACCTCCACGCCCGCTCGTCCCCGTGTCCGGCCGCGGTGCGTCTTCCCCTCCGCCGCGCGAAACGCGGACGCCCAGCTCGGACGCGGTCGCCGCCGCGCGGTCGAGCGTGCCGTCCGTGACGACGGGCAGCTCGATCTCGATCGGCGCGCTCATCGCGGCTGGCGATCCGACCGTCCGCGCGCGCGCTACCTCTCGCCCCGAGAACGAGCCTGCGACGACCAGCGCGCCTGCGCCCACCAGCCCTGCGTGGGCTGCGACGGAGAGCGCCCACGCGGATGCGATCCGGCGGCCGTCGCGAGACCTCTGCGCCATCGTGCTGTCACTATGCCTCGAAACGTGCCTGGGGCGAGCCCACAGGCGCGAACCGCGCGCGCTCGTCTCAGCCGGCGAGCGCGCCGTCCCGCGGAAGCCGCAGCCGCCTGCGGGTGTTCTCAGCGGTGCGCGCGGCCAGCGCCTCGAAGGGCTCGCCCCGGAGCTCCGCGACGAAGCGCGCCGTGTGCAGCACGTGCCCTGGCTCGCACCGTTTCCCCCGGAACGGCACCGGCGCGAGGTAAGGGCTGTCCGTCTCGACCAGGATCCGATCCCCCGGAGCCCAGGCGGCGACCTCCTGGATCGCGCGCGCGGTCTTGAAGGTCACGATGCCCGAGAACGAGAGGTCGAAATCGAGCGCGAGCGCTCGCTCGGCGAACGCGCGATCCTCGGAGAAGCAATGGATGATACCGCCCACGTCGCTCGCCTGGGCGCGCTCCAGGATCGCGAGCGTGTCTTCCGGCGCCTCGCGCGTGTGGATGACGATGGGCTTCTCCACCCTCCGAGCGAGGGCGACGAGGTCGGCGAAGACGCGCTGCTGTGTGTCCTTCGGCGAGTGCAGGTAGTGGTAGTCGAGGCCGATCTCGCCGACGGCCACGACCTCGGGCCGGCGCGCGAGGACCTCGAGCTCCGCGAGCATCCGGTCGTCCAAGGCGGAGGCATCGTGCGGATGGACGCCGACCGCGGCGTGCACGTCAGCGCGCCGCGCCGCGAGATCCGCGGCGAAGCGCGCCGCGGAGAGATCCGCGTCGACGCCGACGACCACGAACGCGTCCACGCCGGCGGCCCGCGCGCGGTCGAGGACGGCGTCGGCTCCCTCGCGGAAATGACGCGGATCGACGTGGCAGTGCGAGTCGATGAGCATGCTTCGCTTCAGGTGACGAGCTCCGCGAAGCGCGCGCGGAGCAGCGCGCTCGCGGCGTCGAGCGCGCAGCGGTCGCAGTAGCCCATCCCGCGCAGCCGCTCGAGCGCGCGCGTCGCGTTCCTGCGCTCCTCCTCGCGCAGCTCGCCCCAGCCCTTCTCGGACTTGCCGTCGCTCTGCGCGTCGCGGAGGAGCGCGACGAGATCGCGAACCAGGAGCGCCACGCCCTTGCGCCGCTCCGTGAACACCGCCTCCCGCAGCTTGCGGATCTGCTGCGGGAACACGACCGCGTTGACGATCTTCTGGCCAGGGTGGTCGATGGCCCACGCCGCGATGGCCGAGATCAGGCCGCGCCGGTGATCGTCGTGCTTCGTGCGGACGCCGAGGAGCCCCTCCACCTCGCGCATCATGCGCTCGTCCGGGTTCTCGAAGTCGCCGGTGTGCGGGTTCCTGATCTTCTCCCCCTTCACCCAGACGCCGACGTGGGAGACGTACCGATCGAACAGCTCGGCGTAGCGCGTCTCGTCGACGAGGCCGCTGGCCGTCCGCATCTCCTCCTCGGTCGTGTCGAGCAGGCGCGTGCGCACGACCTCGCGGAAGAGCCGGTGATCGTGGTAGCCACCCGCGAGCTGCTTCTCCTTGAGCCAGTCGTACTCCGCCTGCCGCTTGCAGAGCGCGTCGAGCTCCGAGAGCACCGCGAACGGGGAGAGGCAAGCGTGATCCTCGCTCTGCGCCGCGTCGAGCAGGAGCGTCCGCACCTCACGGGGCGAGACGCCGAGGCGCCCCTCGAAGTCCACGGACGCATCGCTCTCGTGGTAGATCGCCTCGATGCCCGCGCGCAGGACCTTCTGCGCCTCGGCGTCGAACCGCTCCGGCGCCGTGCCCGTCGCGAACAGCTCCATCTTCTCGACGGCCGTGAGGCTCGAGACGAGCGGCGCGAGCGCGTCGGGGTACCGCTTCGCCTCCGGCTGCCGCATGCGGGTGAGCACGGCGAACTGCGCGGCGACGCGCGTCGCGTGCGGGGCGACGTGGCGGGTCACGAACGGGACGATCTGCGTGTCGTAGATCGCCTGCTCGTCGGGGTAGCTCCGGAGGTAGGGCGCGCGCAGGAGCTCGAAGCGCCCGCGGAAGCTCGGGAACTCCGGGTGCTCCCGGAAGGCGTTGAGGTGCACGTCGTTGGCGCTGCCGATCATCACGACGTTCGTCTGCACCGTCTGCTGCGGCAAGCTGACCTCCCCCGTCTCCAGCGTGAGCTGGAGGTACCGGAAGGCGTCGAGCGGTCGCTTGAGGAGATCGCTGAACTCGAGCACGCCCCCGGCGGCCTCGATCAGCTCACCGTGCGCCTCGAAGAGCGTCGTCGCCTGAAGCGAGGTCGGGAGCGAGGCGAGCGAGCGATCTGCCGTGATCTGCCGCTCGCCGGCGTCGACCGAGAGCTCCGGGCCGATCGTGACGGCGCCGACGCGGTAGCGGCGGGAGATGAAGTACCGCTCGACCTGTACGTGCCGCAATGTCTCGACGAGCGAGCCGCCGCTCGCGACGAGGAGCGCCTCGAAGACCTGCTGGTTCTTGTGGGACAGCTTGCCGCTCATCAGCCACTCGGGTGGCGGCTCCGTCGCGCCGGCGTCCTCGTAGAGCTTCAGGATGAGCGCCCGCCGCTCTCGCACCGGGAGCAGGAACAGCGGGTGATCCCTGAGCTCGATCACGAGCCGGGCGTCGATCTGATCGTCCTCGAGGTGGGCGTAGCTCGTGCCGTCCGCGGCGCTCGCCTTCACGTCGCCGCCGAAGCCGATCGAGCCGCGCATCGTCTTGCGGCTCGGGAACACCCAGTGGAAGCGGTACACGGCCCCCTCGTCGAGGGTCGAGTAGTGCTCCAGGGCGCGCAGGATGCAGGCGGCGAGCGTGCTCTTCGCCGAGCCGTTCGGCCCGTGCATCAGGACGAGCCTGTTGGCCCTGCCCTCGCGCACGAAGTTGCAGAGCACCCGGTAGACCTCGGACTGCAGCTCTTCGTGGCCGATCAGCGCGAAGTCCCGCCCGTGGTAGGAGGCCGCGGCCGGCGCGCCCTGCTGTGCGGGCTCGGCTGCGGGCAACTCCCACGGCAGATCGAAGAGCTGGAACCGGGTCAGCTCCCCCCAGGGCTTCTTGATCGTCCGCGTGCCGAAATGGTCGAACATGTCGCGGACGTAGCGAGCCGCGTCGCGTCCGAAGCGGACCGGATTGGAAGCGAAGAGCTCCAGGTACTGCTGGAACGAGAGGACCCGCTGCTCTTCGTTGAAGCGCCTGGCCATCGAGGAGGCGATGGCATCGAGCTCGGAGAGGGCCTTTCGAGCCCGCTCAGCCGCACTGCCTTGGACCGTCTGGCTGGGGCCGACCTCGCTGGGCTGGCCCCCCCGGCAACCGGAGGTGTCGTTGTTCACGTGAGGCTGAGTTTACCGTTCCGCCTACTGCACGTCGACGACCGCCTCGAGCTCCTGCTTCTGCATCAAACAATTCGCGGCGCTGCAGATGCTGAAGGAGAGCACGCCTGCCACCTTGGTCTTGCCCTTCTTGGCCGCCACGAACGGGACCTTGAGGAGGCCCTTGGTCTCCTCGAACGCGCCGTCCTCGCGCTTGAGCAAGGGCTTCGGGTACGAAACGCCCTCGGCGGCCGCCTCGGTGACCTTGAACTTGATCGGGTACTTGTCGTTGATGTGGTAATCGCCCTTGGACAGGAGCGACACCTCCACGAGCCCCTCCTGGCCGGCCTTGTACGTTCCTGTCGGCTTCATTTCGAGGGTGTAGACCGCATCCTCGACCTTCGATTTTCCGCCCTGGGGTGGGGCCGCAGGTGCCGCCTCGGTGGCGCCGCGAGAGGTCGCCGCTTCGCTCTGGCTACAGCCGAGGACGGGGAGCCCGGAGAGCGCGATCAGGCACATCGCGGCGGAGAGGGGCTTGCCGGTCCGAGTTGAAGGATGAGTGCTCATGGTCAACACAAATAACACAGCGGCAGCGCCAGCGCGAACGCGGGGCCCCGGCGCCCAGGACGATGGCGCACTGAACCGGAGCGCGCGCGCCATACGCCGCCGCCTCCGCCGCTGCGGCGCGTAAGGCGCAACGTCGCACGAGCGCACGGCCCGGCGCCGCCGTCAGCGCGAAATCAGCAGCGCGACGAGCGCACAGAGCAGGACTGCCGCGCCGGCCACCGCGGGGATGACCCACCGCGGCAAGCGCTGTGGCACGCCCATCACGATGTCCTCGGCGAACGTCTCGGAAGCGTCCGGCGAGGGCGCGATGACCGCGGCGGCGCTCGACCCGCCGCTCGCGCCGGCGGGGACCGCGCCCACGCTCGCCGAGGCATGCGGCCGGCGGGCCAGGACCGACGGCAGCGCGGCGCGGATCCGGGCCGCGAGCTCCTTCTGCGGCAGGTGCGCCCAGTCGCGGTGCGACCCCGCGAGGCCGTACGCCTGGCCCACGCGATCGGCGAGCAGGCCGACGGAGGGCAGGCGCGCCTCCGGGCTCTTCATGAAGGCCTCCTCCATCACCGGATCGAGCGAGGCCGGCGCCCCGTACGCCTTGCCCGCCACGCTCGGAGGCAGCGGATTGTTGCCCATGATGGCCACGAGGATCATCGGACCGGTCGGCGCGTGGAACGGGACCTGCCCCGTGACGCACTCGAACACGATCGCCGCGACCGACCAGACGTCGGCGCGATGGTCCAGCGCGAGCAGCCCCTGCGCCTGCTCGGGGGACATGTAGAAGGGCGACCCGATCGTCGTGCCGACGACGGTCAGCTTCTTCGCGCCCTCGCTGTTGTCGCGCACGCTGCCGAAGTCGAGGATCTTCACCCTGTCGCCGTCGTGCGTGCCGACCAGGAAGATGTTGTCCGGCTTGAGATCGCGGTGCACGACCTTGCGCTTGTGCGCCTCCTCGAGGCCGAGCGCGATCTGCGACAGCATCCGCACCAGGCGCTCGGGGGGCAGCACCTTGTCGCGCTTGAGGACCGTCCGCAGCTCCTCGCCCTCGAGGTACTCCATGACCAGCGCGAAGCTGTGGTCCTCGGTCTTCTCGAAGGCGAGCACGTCGACGATCTGCTCGTGGGGCAGCGACGCGCTGACCTCGAACTCGCGGTGAAAGCGCTCGACGCTCACCTCGTCGAGCGCGACCTCGGGGTGGAGGATCTTCAGGGCGACGCTGCGGCCGGTCCGAAGATCGAGCGCCTGGTAGACGCGCCCCATGCCCCCGTCGGCGACGATCCGCCAGATCTGGTAGCGCCCGCCGCAGAGGGTCGCGCCGACGCGCCTGTCCTCCGGGTGGACCGGCGGCGCTACCTCAGCGACCGGGATGAGGCGCTGCCCGTCGACCGGACAGAAGCCGCTGTCGTGCGAGAAGAGCCTGAAACAGGCGGAGCACGTCTTCAAGCCGCACCCGGGATCAGGCGCGGGAGGGGTCCGCGGCCGGCGTGCTGCCCGACGCGGGCTCCGGCGGCATGTAGTAGAGGATCCGGTTGCAGTTCGGGCACCGCTCGAACTCATCCTGGCGGCGCATCTTCTGGAACATCATCGGCGGCACGGACAGGTGGCAGCCGAGGCATGTGCCGTCGTACGTGCGGGCGATCGCGACGGGCCTGCGCGTCCGGATCGACTCGTAGCGGCGGTACAGGACGACCGGCAGCTTGCCGACCACCTGCTCGCGCGCCTCGGCGCGCTGGGCGCGCTCGGCCTCGAGCGCAGCCAGCGACGCCTGCGTCCCCGGCGCGCTGCCGTCGATCGCCCCCGCCAGCTCGACGCGCTTCGCCTCCGCCACATCGATCGCCGAGCGCGCCCCCTCGGAGGCCGAGTTCAGCCGCTCGATCTCTTCCTCGCGATCGCGGTGCAGCTTGCGCAGCTCCTCGATCTCGCGCTGCGCCGCGTTGGACTCGCGCTCGTTCCGGGAGCGCTGCAGCTTCTCCCGCGAGCGCTCGATCTGGCTCGACATCTGGCGGAGCTCGACGACGAGCTCGGAGCGCGTCTTCTCCATCGCCGCCAGGGTCTCCCGATCGCCCTTCAGCCGCTCCTCCAGCCGCTTCAGGTCCGACCGCATCCCTTCCAGGCTGCCGCGCTGCTTGTCGAGCTGCTCATCGATGCGGCGGATCTCGCTGTCGATGGCCGACAGCTCTTCGAGGAATGCGATCTGCTCGCGGATGCTCACGTGCTTCCTTGTCTCCTTCTGTTTCGTGGCTTTCGTGGGCCCACCTGGACTCGAACCAGGAACAGCCCGGTTATGAGCCGGGGGCTCTGACCGATTGAGCTATAGGCCCTGGAACAAGGGCGAACCCCCGATCGGGTCCGCCCACTTTCGCACCGGCGGACAACGTAGTCCAAGCGGCGCGCAGTTGGAAGGGGAGCGGTTCGGCCGGACCGGGTTCCACGATGGCGCCACGGCGGTCGGGGGTGGCTCGGCCGTGAGGGAAGCCCGTTCGCAGACGGGGCGCAGCGCGAGGGAGGCCTCGCCGGGCATGGCGCACGGACATTGCGCCGGCGTGCGCGGTCAATCGACGCCGGAGGCCTCGCCACAGGCCCGCGCGGGCTGCGGCCCCTCACGGCCCCTGCCGCCCGCCCGGATCGACCATCGGGCTGCGGCGCGGGATGCGCGCTGTCTTGGCCGCCGGGGTCACGGCCTTGCCCCCGTCGAGCGCGTCGGAGCAGCACCGGAACCCGACCTGATAGAAGCGGAACCACCGGTTGTGCGTCGACGTGACCGGGCGGCATCGCGAGCGGATCGGCCCCCAGTAGCCCCCTTTCAGCGTCGATCGAAATGGCTTCTCGTCCAGCGTGCCGAGCTCATTGTTCACCCACTCGTCGACGTTGCCGGTCATGTCGCGCACGCCGAAGGGGCTGACGCACCGGTGCATCTCCCCGGACGCAACCCGGCGATCGAGCCGCTCGACCTCCGCCGAGATCTTCCATGGGTCAGCGAACGTCTCGAGCACCGGCATCGAGATCTTCTTGTCGATGTTGCAGGCGTCAGGATCGCGAGCGATCCCGTAAGGATAGGGCCACATCTGCGGCCCCTCGCACGCGAACTCCCACTCCTCGCCGGAGCAGAGCCGCTTGCCCTCGATCTCGCAGGCGCGCTTCGCCTCCAGCCAGTTGACCATCACCACCGGGCGGACGCCCTCGATGTTCGGGTACTCGAAGACGTCGATGCAGAAGCGCCGGTGCTGGAGGCGCCCCTCGCAGAGGACCTCCGGCTCGAACCGGGCGCAGATGTCCTTCTCCTCGTCGATGTACGCGGCGCAGTGGTGCCCGACGTACGGGCAATAGATGCCGTCGACGAGCACCATCCCGCCGAGGCACGCCGTGCGGCTCTCCGGGTCGACGCGCACGTACGCAGGCAGCGGCGGAGGCGCCGGAGGCGCCAGCGCGGGCGCGGGCGGGGCCGGCTCCGGCGGGGCGATGCTCGCAGCCGGGGCCGCGCTCGCCGCGTCGAGCGGCCCAGGCGACCTCTGGAAGCGCGGGGCGAAGAGGAGCGCGCTCACCAGGGCGGCGACGACGAGGGCGGCGATGAAGGCGATGCGCTCGCGCATGTCAGTCGTACACGCCGTCCTTCTCGCGGTCGCGCTCGATGAAGGGCCGCGGCGGCGGCGTGACGACGCCGTCGACCGTGTCCGCGCAGCAACGGAAGCCGACCTGGTAGAACTTGAACGTCGGCCCGTGCCCTCCGGTCGTGAGGCGGCAGGTGTTCCGAACAGGACCCCAGTAGCCGCCGTTGAGCGTGGCCGGGCGCGACGTGCCCGGATCGTCGGCGAGGTTGTCGGTCCACTCGTCGACGTTGCCGGAGAGGTCGTACGCCCCGTAGGCGCTGATGCAGTTCGGGTGCGATCCGATGGGATCGGCCTGCCACAGCCGGGCGATCTCGCCCTCGCGGGTCGCCTCGTCCACCATGGCGTCGATGTCGAACTCGATCGCGGCGCGGTCGATGTTGCAAGGGCTGGGCGTGCGCACGAAGCCCCAAGGATACGGCAGGCGCTTCGGTCCTTCGCAAGCGAGCATCCACTCGGAGCGCCGGCACAGCCGCCTGCCGATCGAGGCGCAGAGCGACTTCGCCTCGTACCAGTCGACGTAGACGCGCGGGAGCTCGCCCACCCGGTTCGGCCACTCGTGGCGGTCGATGCAGAAGCGCCGGTGATCCAAAGGAGCCCGGCAGCGGGCGCCGCGCCCGTACTCGGGGCAGCCATGGCCGGCTCCATCGCCGCTGCGGGTGCAGACATACGGGAGGGATGGACAGAAATCGCCCTCCACGAGGCTCATGTCGGCGGGACACGCAGCGCGCGCCGCCGGATCCTCCGCGAAGGGATCGACCAGCGGGGCCGCCGCGGCGGCCTGCTGGCTCGCGCTTCGCGGAACCGGGGCCGCACCGGGAGGCGAGCCCGGAGCGGGCGCTGCTGCCTCCCCCTGACCAGCGGCCGTGGCGGGTGCAGGCGTGGACGATGCTGGTGCCGCGGGCCCGACAGAAGGCGCCGCAGCGGGGCCGGGCTCGGAGCGCCCGGACGGAGAGGGCGGCTCGAGCAGCAGCGCGTCGAGCTCAGGGGCGTACCGCGCAAGGAGCCCGACCACGCCGAGCGCAGCGCCGGCGCCGACCGCCATCAGGACACTCCTTGCACGCGCTTCCACCTGCGCGCCCTCTCATAGTCCAGCTCGCAGCGCAGCGACGTGAGAAGAATTGCAAGACAACCGGAAGACCTGGCGCGCGCCGTGCGCGGCGCGTCGCGGCGCGCGGCGCGCGACGCGCGACGGGGCGGGGCCACGAGGGCAACAGGGGGCAACAGAGCCAACAGAGCAGCGAGCGGCGAGCAGGAGCGGCGCCACGCCCGCTTCCGTGTGTGATAGCTCTCCGGTTCCCCCTATGGATCGACTGGTCGTTCGAGGCGCCCGGCAGCACAACCTCAAGAACGTCAGCGTGTCGCTTCCGCGCGACCGCCTGGTGGTGATCACCGGCCCGAGCGGCTCGGGCAAGTCGTCCCTGGCGTTCGACACCATCTACGCGGAAGGGCAGCGCCGCTACGTCGAGTCGCTCTCCGCCTACGCGCGGCAGTTCCTCGAGCAGCTGTCCAAGCCGGACGTCGAGTCGATCGAGGGCCTCTCGCCCGCCATCGCCATCGAGCAGCGCGCGCTGGCGAAGAGCCCGCGATCGACCGTCGGCACGGTGACCGAGATCTCGGACTACCTCCGCCTGCTCTTCGCGCGCGTCGGCACCCCGCACTGCCCCGCGTGCGGCAAGCGGATCGAGGCCCAGACGGTGCAGCAGATCGTCGACCGCATCCTGGATTTCGGCGACAAGACGCGGGTCACGATCATGGCGCCCATCGCGCGAGGCCGCCGCGGAGAGCTGAAGCTCGACATCGAGCGGCTGCGCCGGGAGGGCTTCGTGCGAGCGCGCATCGACGGCGAGATCGTCGATCTCGGCGACGAGATCGTACTCGACCGGACGCGCGCGCACGACCTCGACGTGGTCGTGGACCGGATCGTGGTCAAGGACGGCATCAAGGGCCGGCTCACCGACTCCGTCGAGCTCGCGCTCAAGCTGGGCGAGGGCAGGTTGCTCGTCGACATCTCCAGCGACGGCATGAAGATCGAGCCGCTCTGGATGAGCGAGCGCTTCGCGTGCATCGACTGCGGCATCTCGCTGCCGCCCATCGAGCCGCGGATGTTCTCCTTCAACGGCCCGCACGGCGCGTGCCCCGCCTGCGACGGCATCGGCGCGAGGACCCGCATCGATCCGGACCGCGTGGTCCCCGATCCTCGGCGCACGCTCCGCGAGGGCGCGGTGGTGGCCTGGGGGCGCCGCGGCTCGCTCTCGCTCGCCACGGAGACGGAGCGGGCCGTCAGCGCGCTCGGCTGCGATCCGGACGTCCCGTGGGCGAAGCTGCCGGCGGCGGTGCGGCAGGCGATCCTCGAGGGGAGCGACGCCCAGGGCGCCGGCGGCCGGGGGAAGAAGAAGGCCGCCTACGAGGGGATCATCCCGCGGCTCGAGCGCCTGCTGAGCAGCGGCGAGCCCGCCCTCGCCGACGAGGAGGAGGCCGATCCCGACGAGGACAGCGCCGCGCTCTCCGACGAGATCGGCCGCTTCGTCATCACGCGCGTGTGCGACGCCTGCGACGGCAGGCGCCTGCGCCCGGAGGCGCTCGCCGTGCGCCTCGGGGATCGCAACATCGCGGACGTCGGCACCCTGCCGCTGCGCACGCTGCGCGTCTTCCTCGAGGGCCTCATGCCGCCGAAGGAAGGGGCGCCGCTGGCCGCGAAGGGAAGCGCGCCGCGGGCCCCCGCCGATGGGCAGGCCGCGGGCGAGGCCCACGTCGACGGGGCGCTCGCGCCGCGCGAGCGCGCGATCGCCGAGCCGCTGCTCCGGGCGGTGATCGCCCGCCTCGGGTTCCTCATCGACGTCGGGCTCGACTACCTCACGCTCGACCGCTCCGCGCAGACCCTCTCCGGCGGCGAGGGCCAGCGCATCCGCCTCGCGACGCAGATCGGGGCCGCGCTCGTCGGCGTGCTCTACGTGCTCGACGAGCCCTCGGTGGGCCTGCACGCGCGCGACAACACGCGCCTGCTCGAGGCGCTCAGGCGGCTCGTGGACCTCGGCAACACCGTGGTCGTCGTCGAGCACGACCGCGACGCCATCCTCGCGGCCGACCACATCGTAGACATGGGCCCGGGCGCGGGCGTGCACGGCGGCAACGTGGTGGCGCAGGGCACGCCGGAGGAGCTGAGCGCCGATCCGGCGTCGATCACCGGCCCGTACCTCAGCGGCAAGAAGCAGCTGGCGATCCCCACGAAGCGCCAGCGCCCCGACGGGCGCTTCATCCGCGTGAGCGGCGCGCGGGCCCACAACCTCCTCAACGTCACGGCCGAGATCCCCGTCGGCCTCTTCTGCACGGTCACCGGCGTGTCGGGCTCGGGCAAGTCGAGCCTCATCGTCGACACGCTGCTGCCGGCCGCGAAGAACGAGCTGTACAGGAGCTCCGCCCCGATCGGCGCGTGCGACGGCATCGAGGGCCTCTCGCACATCGACAAGGTCATCTCGATCGATCAAGCCCCGATCGGCCGCACGCCGCGCTCGAACCCGGCGACGTACACGGGGGTCTTCGGGCTGCTCCGCGAGCTCTACGCGGGCCTCCCGGAGGCGAGGACGCGCGGGTACAAGGCGGGCCGCTTCTCGTTCAACGTGAAGGGCGGTCGCTGCGAGGCCTGCCAGGGCGACGGCGTGCTCCGGATCGAGATGCACTTCCTGCCCGACATCTTCGTGACGTGCGAGACGTGCGGCGGCCGCCGGTACAACCGCGAGACGCTCGAGGTGCTCTACCGCGGGATGTCGATCGCCGACGCGCTCGACCTGACGGTCGAGCAGGCGATCGACCAGTTCGAGGCGCTCCCCCGCGTCCGGGAGCGGCTCGCCGCGCTCGCGCGCGTCGGCCTCGGCTACATCACGCTGGGGCAGCCCGCGACGACGCTCTCGGGCGGCGAGGCGCAGCGGGTGAAGCTCGCGCGCGAGCTCGCGCGCAAGGCCACCGGCCGCACGCTCTACGTGCTCGACGAGCCGACGACAGGCCTGCACTTCTCCGACATCGAGGTGCTCACCGCGAGCCTGATGAGCCTGCGCGACGCCGGGAACACCGTCCTCGTGATCGAGCACAACCTCGACGTGATCGCCTGCAGCGACTGGGTGATCGACCTGGGCCCCGAGGGCGGTGAGCGCGGCGGGACGATCGTCGCCGCTGGCACCCCGGAGGACATCGCGCAGGAGGAGGCGTCATTCACCGGCGCGTACCTGCGCGAGGTGCTCGTGGCGTCGAAGCGTCGCACCCCGCAGCAGCCGCGCAGCCGCGCGGCCGCCCGCAAATAGCAGAACGGGCGTGGCCCCTGCCGGTCCGGGCGACGTGGACCGGGAGCAGGAGCGCACGCCCGACGGCGCCGAGGCACCCTCGCGCGAGGAGGCGACCGGCGGCCGGCCTCCTCGCGCGGCGCAGCGTCAGCCGTAGTCCTTCTCGACCCGCTCCTGATCCTCTTTGCAGCGGATGCACAGGGTCGTCTCGGGGCGCGCCTCGAGGCGCTTCGCCGAGATCTCCTCCTCACACTCCTCGCACTTGCCGAACGAGCCGTCCTCGATCTTCACGAGCGCCTTCTGGATCTTGTCGAGGAACGACTTCTCGCGGCCACGGAGCCGGAAGGTGAACGACTGCAGGTACTCGCTCGACGCGAGGTCCATCTCGTCAGGGAGATCGTTCGCGTCGAGCATCATGTCCTCGGTCAGCGTTTGCTTGGCCTTCTTGACGATCTCGTCGCGCTTCGTCTCAAGCAGGGTCTTGAACTTCTTCAGCTGGGCCTTGTTCATAGGTCCTCTCGCGTCGAATGCGCCGTTCGGCGCTGCCGTCTGAGCTCCCTGGCGCATGCAAGCCGCGGGGCGCTGACCCCGGCTGCCGGGACTTACGGCTCCGCGACATGTCCGGAGAGGCCAGACAGCCCCCCGAAATTGCGAGGCGCGGGATTCTAGGCGTGGGAGCCGAGCCCGTCAACGACGCCTCCGTCGCAGGCAGAGATCGCCCGAATTCACTGCGGCCGACGCCTCTCGATTCACCCTCGGTCGCTATCAAACGCCATCACGCCCGCGACCGACCGGACGCTGCGGCATCAATCGGCATCGGTTGTCGGGACAGCGTGGAAAGCATCTGCGGGAAGTCCCCGAGCCGCCGGAAAAGACGGCGGACTTGGCCTCAAACCCGCATGCTCACCCCAGAGCACGCCGGAAATGAGACGCAGCGGACGGTTTGACGAAAGGCAGCTCACGTGGAACAAATTTATCCCATATTGCTGGATTTCGATCAGAACCGAACCCCGGTCCGTCCCCGCGATGCCTCCACGGTGATCGTCCTCCGTGACGGTCGCGCTGGAATCGAGGTGTTCTGCGTTCGCCGCCACGCGAGCTCGAGCTTCATGGGGGGCGCCGTGGTGTTCCCTGGTGGGAAAGTGGACGCGCAGGACGGCGCGGAAGTCTGGAGGGATCGGGCGACCGAGCCACCGGCGCGCTCCGCTGCGTTCGCGACGGGCGAGACGCCGGCGCGAGCGCTGTGCGTGGCCGCGTGCCGCGAGACGCTGGAGGAAGGGGGCATCCTGCCGACCGATCTTCCGCTGTCCGGCGACGAGGTCGACGCGGTGGGGCGGGAGCTCGCCGCCGGGGCGCCGCTCGATGCGGTCCTCGCGCGGCGCGGCCTGAAGCTCGCGCTCGCGGCGCTCGTCCCGTGGGCGCGGTGGATCACGCCCCTCGCCGAGGAGCGGCGCTTCGACGCGCGCTTCTTCCTGTTACCGCTACCGCCAGGCCAGATCGGGCGACACGACGGGCACGAGACGACGATGAGCTTCTGGGCAGCGCCGTCCGAGGTCCTGGAGCGCGCCGCGCGTGGGGAGATCCTTCTCGCTCCGCCGACTTCACGCACGCTCGAGCTCCTCACCGCGGCCCTGGACGTGCGCAGCGCCGTGGCGCTCGCGGAACGCCAGTCGCTCTTGCCGATCTGTCCGCGCTTCGTCCCGGGCGATGGGGCCGAGCCGCCCTACCTGGCGCTGCCAGGTGACCCTTCGCACGAGACGCGCGATCGGCGCGCCGAGGGTCCGACCCGTTATGTCCTGCGCAACGGGCGCTTCGTCGCCGAAGAATGCTGCGCACATGGATCCCTGATCCACATCAAACAGGAACGAGAGCCAGATCCACCCGTGCCGACCAGCTTCGACGCCCCCCAGACGAATGCCCCCTCCGTGCCGGCGACGCCTGATCTCGAGGAGTGAGCCATGGAAACGAACCCGAAAGAGAACACGACGCAGCCCGAGCTGTTCACCGCGAGCGACGTCGCGCGCTTCTGTCAGGTGGACCTCAAGACCATCCACAATTGGGCGGACAAGGGGGAGATCCGCCACTTCCGCACGCCCGGACGGCACCTCCGTTTCCGGCGGCTGGACGTGCTCGATTTCCTCCGAAAGTACGGCTACCCGATCCCGGAGATCCTCCGGATGGGCAAGCCGAAGGTCGTCGTGGTCGACGACGACCCCTCCGTCCTCGCCGCGCTCCGCAAGACGCTGTCGCGGAGGTTCGACCTGACGACGTTCCAGGATCCGTTCGACGCGCTCGTCGCGGTGGGCAACCTCCAGCCCGACGCGCTCATCCTGGACATCATGATGCCGGGCCTCGACGGCGTGCGCTGCCTGGAGCGGCTCCGCTCCATCGACGCGACCTCGCACATCCGCTGCATCGTGTACTCGAACCACGAGGACATGAAGAAGAACGCGACCGAGGCCGGCGCCTACGACTTCATCAAGAAGGGCGAGGCCGGCGAGCTGCGCGACTCGCTCGAGCGGCTCATGGGCCTCGAGCGAGGGTGACGCCTGCGCGGGCGACGCCCGCGCAGGCCAGCGGCGCCCCTCACTTGCCCTCGCGGTAGGCGCGGATCGCGTTCACGATGGCGTCCGCCATCTTCTGCCGGAAGTCGGCGGTCGCGAGGCGAGCCTCGTCCTCGGGGTTCGAGATGAACGCGGTCTCGAACAGCGCGGCCGGCATGTCGGCGCCCGCGAGGACGAAGAAGCCCGCGCCCCTGACGCCCTGATCCTTCGTGTCGGGGTAGCGGGGCGAGAGCGAGGCCAGCGAGGACCGCTGGAGGAGCTCGGCGAAGTGCCGCGAGCGGGCCGCCATGTCGCCGACGTTGAGGTTCGACAGGATCGCCGCCACCTCGAGGCGGGCGCCGGGATCACCTGGGTCCACGCCCTGCCCTCCCCGCCCTGCGCGGGCGGCGTTCTCGCGCGCCGCGAGCTGCGCCGACGTCGCCTCGCCGTCGTGAGGGGCCGCGAGCGAGAACGTCTGGACCCCACGAGCGCGGCCGTTCTCGCTCGCGTTGCAGTGGATCGAGACGAACAGGTCGGCGTGGAACGCGTTCGCGCGCGCGGTACGGAGCTCCAGCGGGACGTAGGTGTCGCTGTCCCGCGTGAGGAGCGTCTCGATCTTGAGCTCGCGCGCGAGGAGCGGGGCGACGCGGTGGGCGACGTCGAGCGTCACGTCCTTCTCCTTCAACCCGGTGGGGCCGACGGCGCCGGTGTCGTTGCCGCCGTGCCCCGGGTCGATCGCGACGCGCCGGACCTCTCGCGCGCCGCCGGGGCTGTCCTTGTCATCGCGCAACGGAGGGCGGGTGCTCACGTCGACGACGATCCGGAACGGATCGGGGAGGTAGAAGATCCGGCGGTGCAGGTTGGCGGCGAGATCGAGGACGACGCGCGTTCCATCCGGCTGGACGCCGACGCGCACCCGCCGCAGGACGCCGCCGACCTCGATCTCCCTCGCGATGCCGCGCGACGTCGCCCTCGCGATGTCGACGAACACGCGCGCGTCCTTGCCGGCGCTCTCGTCCGCCGCGAGCGTGCCGACGTCGAACGTCGTCGGCGCGGAGAGCTCGACAACGACGCGCGCCCCTTTGTCCGAGCCGTGCCGCTCGATCGAGGTGATCTTCACCGGGCCGGTGGGCGCCGCCGGCGCACGGGGGGCGACGACGACATCGCCGGTGGCTTCGGCGGTCGTCACCTGCACCGGCGCCGCGCCCGCGGAGCTGGCGGGCGCGGCGGAGGAGCCCGGCGCCGGGCTCGATGCGAGCGCGAGCGCGACGCCCTCGACGCGGTGTCCCTCCTGCTCCAGCGCGCGCAGCGCATCCCCGCTCGGCCGGTAGGCAGCGGCTTGCGCGAGCGCGAGCGCGAGCGCGCCCAGGCACTGCGAGCGCGGCGCGCCGCCGGACGGCGCGGGCGGGGCGAGGGCCGCGTAGCGCCGCGAGACCAGGTAGAGCTCGCGGTACGCGACGGCCGCGTCGTGAGCGAGCTCGCCGGCGAGCAGCGCGCGGCGGCGCTCGGCCTGGCACGCGCGCTCGACGTTGGCCGGCTCGGCCGAGGCGCGGAATGCCGTCGCCGCCGCGCTGTAGAGCTCCATCGCCTCGCGCGCGTCGGTGACCGCCTGATCGAGGCGGAAGAGCCGCACGCGAAGATCGCCGGCCAGCTCCGCGAGCGAGGCCGCCTGCGCCGGCGCCCCGGCCCGCGATGACGCGATGGCGACGGCATCGGCGAGGGCGACCGTCTCGGCGCGGGGTGGGAGAAGGGCAGCCGGATCGAGCAGCGCGGCGGCGCGCTCCTCGTCGGAGACGCCGGCGGGCGCAGCCGGCGCGCTGCCCTCCGCGCTGCACCCGAGGGTGGCGTGCGCCACCACTGCAAAAAGCGCGATCACCGCGAACGCCGGAGCGCTACGATGCAACCACGCCGGGCTGGTGTGCTGTCGGTTCGCCAGTTCAGCCCCGCGCGCCGAGCGACTGGCGATGCGTCCAGGAGGTTTCACGTGCCCGACCTCACGCCCACTTCATCCACAGGACCCCTCTACGCGGACCGCGCGTCGGGGGAGAGGTTTGCCGACGCGACGAGCATGGTCAACGCGTATCTCGCCCGGTACAACGCGAGCTCTCAAGGCGGTGCCAGATCGCCGAGCGGCGCTGGCGACAGCACGCTCGACGAGACGGGCTACGCGCAGCTTCAGCACGGGAGCGCGACGATCGGCGTCAACGTGCTGGAGGCGCAGGGCGTCCTGATGGTCTTCTCTCCCATCATGGCCGTCCCCCTGAGCGGGCGCGAGGCCTTCTACAGGCGTCTCCTGGAGCTCAGCTTCGTCATCACCTCCGACGCGGCCTTCGCGATCGACAAGTCGCGCAACGAGGTCGTGGTACGCTGCCTGCGGCGCCTCAGCGCGCTCGAGTACGAAGAGTTCGAGGATATCGTCACGACGGTGAGCCAGGTCGCCGACACCTGGGATGACGCGTTGCTGCGCGAGGCGCGCGGCGGATGACCCGTTCGCGATGGTTTCCGGAGGCACCAGGGGGGTGCTCATTCCCGCCGTACGCGGCAGCTGGTGATGCGCCGATCCGTCGCGAGATTGCGGTGCAGCAGACGCGGGTGGTAAGTTCCTCACCGCGATGACTGCGGGGGAGCAACCGACGACCGCGGAACCTGGTGAGCGCTCCCTCTCTGCTGAGGAGGCGGAACGGATCGCGTCGTCGATCCGGCCATCCTGGGAGGGGTTCGACGAGCTGTCGGGCGCCCGAGGCGACGCGCGCGGCGGCGCCCTTGGTCAGGAGCCCGGCGCATCCGCTGCGAAATCGTCGGAAGCCCAGGCGGCCTCCCCCGCCGAAGCGCCGGCGGTGAAGCCTGGACCCGCGGTGGCGCCTTCTCCTGCTGCACCTGCGGCGCCCACGACGCGCGTCATCGAGGCCCCACCAGCCGGCGCGTCCGGCGTGTCCGACACCGTGATCGAGGGGGTCCCGACCATCGCGATCGGCGAGGACCCGCCGGGGCCGCCCGCGGCGGGGGCCAACTCCCGCGACGCGGGAGCGGCGGGGGCCGGTGAGCAGGCCAGCCCCTCGCCTCAGCCGCTCATCGACGCCCGGACGGCCGGCGGCGCCGCGGACGCGAGCGCCCCGATTGCCCAGGAGAGCGGCGCGGTGACGCGGAACCAGCCGCCCGCGCCGGCAGGGAAAACACAGGTAGGAATGGGTGAGCCGGCGGCCGCGGCCGGCGCGCACGCCCCTGAGCCGCAGCCGCAGCCGCAGGTGGACCGGTCCCCCTCCCCGCCCCCGGAGAACGAACCGCCGTCGGCACGGCCGGCGCGCAGAGGCTCCCGCGCGGCGCATCCGGCGAGGGAGAGCGCTGATTCCGTGGCCGCGTCCGGCGTCCGCACGGAAGACCAAGATCCGATCGAGATCCCCGTGTCCACGCCGAACAAGACGGCGCTGCGGGTCGTGCTCGCGCTCGCGGGCGTGGCCTTGCTGCTCGTCGTCGTTCGCACCTTGCGTCAAGACGACGCCGGAGAGGATCCAGGGCCCCCAGCGGCATCGTCGATGGCGGAGACACCCGCCGCAGCGACCACGCCCCCTGCCGCCTCGCATGCGCCTCCCGCGGCAGCGACGGCCGCCACCGCTAAGGACGACGGCGCCTCGCCGGCGCCGAGCGCCTCAGCATCGCCTCCGGCCCCGACGGCGACAGCATCTGCCGCCGCGGCGGCGCCTCCCTCTGTCACGACGCCTCCTGCGGCCACGGCGCCTGCATCGGCCACGGCGCCTGCTTCCGCCGGGAGCGCAGCGACGCCCGCGGTGCCAGCGACCAGCCCGAAGGCAGCCCCCCCTGCACAGAGGCCCGCGCCTCCAGCACCCGCGCAGCGTGGCACGAGCTCGACAGGAGGCAGCAAGGGCGGCGGCATCATCCGCGATGCGCCGTTCTGAAGCGCACCTCTCTCTCGCCTCGGCAGCGAGGCCTGCTGCAATCGTATCCTTTCGCGGACGCCGACGAGGCGAAGCCCGATCTGAGGAGCCATGAAAACACGCGCCTGCGCCCCAGTCCTCCTGCTCTCGCTGATCGCTCCCGCCGTGCTCACGGAGGCCGGGCTCCCCCCTTCTCTCTTCAGCGAGCCGCTGAGCTTCGCGCAACCGTCCGATCCCGTGACCGAGGTCGCGCGCCAGCGCTACGAGGAAGGGGTCAAGGCGTACGACGCCGGTCGGTTCGAGGAGGCACGCACCGCGTTCCTTCAGGTCTACGCGCTCAAGCGACACCCCGCAGTGCTGCTCAACCTCGGCCAGAGCGAGCTTCGCTCCAATCACCTCCAAGACGCCGGCAAGCACCTGCAGCAGTTCCTGCGCGAGCACGCCGCGGCGACGCCGGAGCAGCGCGCGGCAGCGGAGAAGGCGATCGCCGATGTGAAACGGAAGACCGGCTTCCTCGTCGTGACCGCTGACGCGAATGGCGCGGACATCAGCGTTGACGGCGTCCTCATCGGCAAGGCGCCGCTGCTCGATCCGGTGTTCGTGACGCCCGGCAAGCACACCTTGTTCGCGACCTACCTCGACCGATCAGCGACCACGCAGGTGGACGCGAAGATCGGCACAGCCACGCCCGCGACGCTCACCCTCGGAACGACCGGTGCGACGCCCGCGACGCCGCCTGTCGGCGCGCCCACCCCGGCGACGCCGACCGCTGCGCCCACATCAGCACCCCCGGGCGCCGCGCCGCCAGCGCCAGCACAGCCTCCGGCGACGAACACCGCGCCGCCAGCGCCGGGCGCGACCGCTCCCGGCGCGATGGCTCCGGGCGCCGCCGCGCCGAGCCCCTCACCGTCACCAGCAGCGCCGACGAGCTCGGGCGCCGTCAGCGTCTCGACGAGCAGCACGATGGGCTCGATGAGCTCGGCGCAGGCCTCCGGCGGACGCGAGCCGTTCTTCCACTGGTACGCTCGCAAGCCGCTCGCCTGGGCAGGGACCGGCGTCGCCGGGGTCGGCCTGATCATGGGGATCGTCGGCTCGGCCATCACGGTGGACGCGCGCAGCAGCGCCGACGACATCGGGCAGCAGATCGAGACGTACGTCGCGGGTCACCAGAGCGCGATCCCCGTGAACCGCAGGTCTCAGCCCTGTGGCGCGCGCGAAGATCCGTCGGGCGACCTCCCCGACTTCAGGAACGCGTGCGGAAAGCTCCGCGAGAAGCTCGACCGCTTTGACGGCGCGGTCCCTTTGGCGATCACAGGGTGGGTCCTCTTCGGCGTCGGGGTCGTCGGCACCGCGACCTACGCCATGATCGATTGGTACCCGCAGAAGCAGCAGACCGCGGCCGACGGGCCGCGCATCACCGCGATCGCGCCGTTCGTGGCGCCAGGTCAGGCCACGCTCAGCGTCGCAGGCGCCTTTTAGCGCTGAGGTCCGGTGCGCTCGCGCCGCGGATCGAGCTCACGTATCCCTCGCGGCACGAAGCAGATCCCGCATCGTCGAGCGCGGGACATCCGCGAGCCGCGCAGCGGCGCTGACGTTGCCGCCCACCTCCTCGAAGGCGCGGAGCGCATCGGCGGGCGTGATCTTCCGGCGGACCGGGGGCTCGCGATCGGCGATGACCGCCGTGATGTGCTCGGGCAGCACACGACCATGCGCGCGCAGCGCGGCCTGGATGAGCACGTTGCGGAGCTCTCGGACGTTGCCTTGCCAGCGGTGCGCCCGCAGCGCGGCGAGCGCCCCAGGGGACAGCTGGCGCCGGCCAATCTCGGAGCTCGCCAGGAGGTGCTCGGCCAGGAGCGGGATGTCGTCGGGCCGATCGCGCAGCGCGGGGAGCTGAAGACGGCACACCGCCAGGCGCTCGTAGAGATCCGCGCGGAAGCGACGCTCACTGACGAGGGTCTCCAAGGGCTCGCAGGTGGCGACGACGAGCCGCACGTTGACCTGCGTCGCCCTCTCCGCGCCCAGCGGGCGGACCATCCCCTCCTCCACGACGCGCAGCAGCTTCGCCTGGACCTCCAGCGAGAGCGCCGCGATCTCGTCGAGGAAGAGCGTCCCATGGCTGGCCTCGACGAACGCCCCCTGACGCTCCCGAACCGCGCCGGTGAACGCACCCCGACGATGGCCGAACAGCTCGGACTCGGCGAGCTCCCGCAGGATCGTGGCGGCGTTGAGGACCACGAACGGCCGGTCGGCCCGGGTGCTCTCCGCGTGGATCGCCCGGGCCACGAGGTCCTTGCCCGTGCCCGACTCGCCGCGCAGCAGCACGGGGAGCTGGAGCGGCGCCACCCGCCGCACCGCCGCGGCGAGCTGCCGCATGGGCCGCGAGCGGCCGATGAGCCCGGGGAGCGGCGGCCCATCCTCCTCGATCACCGGGATTTTTCGGGCCGCCTCGACGCACATCGCCGTGCGACCGATCTCGAAGCAGCCGCCAGGAACGAGCATCGCCTGACGCACGCGGACGCCGCCGACGCGAACGCCGTTGCGAGAGCCGAGGTCCGTCACCTCGATCGATGCGCCGCGGTGCGCGACGCGGCAGTGCCGGGCGCTCACCGCGGCATCGTCGAGCCTCACGTCGGCAGCCGGAGCGCTGCCCAGGATGAGCTCGGCCCCCGGCGCGACGGCGATGCGCACTGGAGCGCCTCCGCCGGGATGCTCGCAGCGGAGCCACACCGTGGCGAGCGCGTCGCTATCGTCCACGATCTCCACGGTGACGTCCCGGATCGAGAGGGGCTCACCGCCGCGCGCGCCGGGGTCCGATCGACCGCCGGGCCCTCCGACGAGCGCTCCCGGCAGCGCCACGAGGGGCGCGGCCGGCGTCGCAGGCGGCGCGGACGCCACCCTATCGCCGTGAGCCGAGGTGAGGGGTCTAAAAGGGCTGTCGTGGTCGCTGCGGATCTGTGCGTCGTCCATGTCCAGGAGGTTTGTCGTCGGCACGCGAGGCGCAGTTGCGTCGCCCGGACGACATTCCTGCTCGTCGGCACGCGCCCCCTTTGCGCTCTGGACCGCGCTGTTCTAGAGGCCGTTCGTGAGATCGCGCTCGACAAGGTGGACCGCGCCGATGCTCGGCGTGGCGGCAGCAGGCTGGGTGCTCTCGGCCAACCAGGCCCTCGCCCAGCCCGCAGATCAGACGACGGCCGCAGCCGAGGAGACGGCCGCAGCCGAGGAAGAAGAGGAGTCCGGACCGGAAGCCGGGGTGAAGCGCCCCGCCGGGCCCGACGAGCGAAGCGGACACCTCCTGCTCCAGGGCCGGGCCGGGTACAGCCAGCCCTTCGGCGGCATGGCCGCCGGTGAACCGGTCACCGACACGGTCTCGGGCGGGTTCGCCTTCGGCGCCAACCTCGGCATCGGCTTGAGCCGCGTGACCGTCCTGGAAGCAAGCGGCTCCTACACCCTGCTCCCGGCAGCGGCAGGCTGCAGCGACTGCTCCGGCCGAAGCCTCGATCTGGGTCTGGGGTTCGTCTACCACGTCGCCCAGGGGATCGCGGTAGACCCCTGGATCAGCTACGGCGTGGGGTACCGGCGAACGGTCTTCACATCGCCGGAGGCCTCGGCGGCCGGCTCGACAGCGACCGATCGTATGTTCCACGGTCTCGATGTCGCCCGCATCGCGCTGGGCGCCGACTTCTACCCGGCCCCGATCCTTGGCGTCGGCGTGTTCGCCCAGCTCGACGCCGGCACCTACCTCTCCCGCCCTGACGAGGGTTCCGACCCCACGGCTTACGGATTCTTCCAGTTCGGTGTGCGCCTCGCGCTGGATCCCCTACCCCGGGGCACGCGACCACCGGCAGCCTCGGCAGGTACGTCACCGAGGATCGCCGCTCAAGCGACCGGCTCCCAGGGAGCAGCCCGCCGCTAAAGCAGCCGGAATGTGGGCGGTCCAGAGCGAGGGGCAGGTATAATCTGCCGCGAATGGGCGAGTTCAGGACGAGCAGCCGCACCCGACCCGTCGCGGCTGCCGTGACCGACGTAGGTCGCCAGCGAAAGCACAACGAGGACAACGTCCTCGTGAAGTCCGAGCTCGGCCTCTTCGTCGTGGCGGACGGCATGGGCGGGCACAATGCGGGCAACGTTGCCAGCGCGCTCGCGACCAAGTCGCTCGACAACTTCTTCGAGGCGACCCGCGCCGGCAGCTTGCCAGGCCCCGTCCCGGCCGACGAACAGGAGCTCGATCCGGAAGCACGGCGCGTCGTCGCGGCGATCCGCAAGGCGAACCACGATGTGTTCGTCATCTCGAACACGTACACCCAGCACCAGGGCATGGGCTCGACGGTGGTCGCCGCCTACGTGTCGTGCGAAACGGAGCAGATCCACGTCGGGCACGTCGGCGACAGCCGCTGCTACCGGATCCGACACGGCGAGATCGAGCAGCTCACGAAGGACCACTCGCTCATCAACGACGCCCTCGCGCTCAAGCCCGACCTGAGCCAGGACGAGCTGGCGAGGCTCCCGAAGAACATCATCACGCGCGCGCTCGGCATGAAGGACGCCGTGAAGGTCGACATCCGCTCGGAGCACACTCAGCCCGGCGACGTCTTCCTGCTCTGCTCGGACGGGTTGAGCGGGATGATCTCGGAGCAGCAGATGCTCGATGTGTTCGACGTCACCCAGGATCCGCACGAGGCCTGTGAGCTCCTCATCGAGATGGCCAACGAGGCGGGCGGGACCGACAACATCTCGGCGCTGATCGTCCGCATCCAGCTCGACGCGCAGGACGAGCGGCAACCGAACAGCGCCGAGCTCGACGACACCCGGCCCCTCCACGTCGATGAGTTCGGCGAGACGGTTCCGCCCGCGGCGGTCCACGAGGGACAGCTCCAGGTCGACGAGGTCGATCGCGACGTCGCGGCGCAGCAGGTCCACTCCATCGCGGACAGCAGCCTGCGGAGCCAGGCCCACAGCGCGCCAGGCACGGTGGCGCGCATGGCCGCCGCGCCGCTCACGGATCGGCGCTCGCGGGCCGCCGCTGGCTCCGGTCGCTACACCGCGGTGACGACGGCGGCGAGGCCTCCCGCGAAGGAAGCCCCGCCATCGAAGCCCGCAAAACGCGCGACCGAGGTGCGGGTCGCGCGGTGCGCGCACTGCAAGCACGAGCTCTTCATCGGCAACCGGTTCTGCGTCGAGTGTGGCGCCCCCATCAAGCCGTGAGCCGCGCCGCGGGCGCGCTCGGGGCGGCTGCATCGGCATCGACCTGAGCGCCGGCGGCGTCGGCCTGCGCGCCGGTCGCGAGCAGCGGCCGACGCAGCGGGGCCGACGCGGCAGATCACTTGACCGCGAGCAGCTCGACCTCGAAGACGAGGGTCGAGTTCGGCGGGATCACGGGCGGGAAGCCGCGAGCGCCGTAGCCGAGCTCCGGCGGGATCGTCAGCTTGCGGAGGCCGCCGATCTTCATGCCGGCGACCCCCTGATCCCATCCCTTGATCACCTGCCCGGCCCCCAACTTGAACGAGAATCCCTGGCCGCGATCGCGCGAGCTGTCGAACTTGTCGCCGTTGGTCAGCGTGCCGACGTAGTGCACCGTCACGAGCTGGCCGTGCTTCGCCTCCGCGCCTGTGCCTTCCTTGAGGTCCTCGATCCCGAGCTCTGCTTGCATGGTCGACTCCTTTCGGCGCGATGGGAGGAGCGCTGCACGGTCGCGTCAAGCCGAAGCAGCAGATGAGCCCTCCGGGCGAGCGCCCGCGAGCGCAAAGACGCCCGGGGAATCGTGGCTCAGCCGCCGAAACCAGGGAACGTGAACACGGGCGCGCCTCCGGTCATCCGCCAGGTGTTGGCGGTCTGCTGGACGACGGGCTGCCGCAGCAGCGGGTGCGGGTGCGTCTGCTCGAAGGCAAACAGGATCGTGGCGGGCGTGAGCTGATCGAGCGACGCGAAGAAGCCGAGCGTGAGCATCGCGCCGCCCTCGGTCCATCGGTACCCCTGCTGCCGCGCGCCAGCGGCGAGCAGGTTGTTCACGCCCGCCACGTCCGCCGCGATCTCGTTCGGCTGGTTGAAGATGGGGAGCGTGCGCGACAGCATCCGCCCGAGATCCGCGGGCGTGACGCCCCGGCTCCCCCCCTGCCCGTTCGCGCAGCCGGTGTGCCCGAGGTGATGGTGGCCGAGCTCGTGGCCGAGAACGAACGCGAGCTGCTCGTGGTAGAGCTGGCGCTGCCGCTCGACCTTGCGCGCGTCCGTGTGCTGCACCGGATCGACGAAGCCCACCGGCGGCCGGACGATCGGCTGCCCAGGCCGCTGTCGCTGCGCGAGCATCCGCAGGAACTCGTCGAGCTTCCTCGTCCCGAAGACCTCGTCGGTCGCCTTGAACTGCGCGATCTGCGCCTCGACCTCGAGCAGCCCGTCGGTGATCGCCATGAACGGCATCCGCTGGTCGTCACAGCCGGCGAACGCGTTCACCTCGCCCACCGTCGGATCGGCGATGAAGGGGATGCCCCTCACCTTCTGCTGCGAGGCCGCCGGCAGCGCGCCGATCAACGCGCCCATGACGACGCCGGCCTCGGACTGGAGCCAGCTGACGTTGATGTCGTTGATGGGATCGCCAAGCACCGGCAGCCCCGGCATCGTGGGCACGTTGAAGGTAGGCGCCGACACAGGCCCGGTCTGCGCCGGCGGGTACCCGGGTTGCTGCGGGTACCCGGGCTGCTGCGGGTACCCGGGCTGCTGTGGAGGAGCACCCTGCTGGGGCGCGCCGTACGGAGGATAGGCCTGGCCGTACGACGGCTGAGACGCAGGCCGGCGCGAGCTGCCTCGCTGACAGCCTGCGACCAGTCCGAGAGCCAGAACGAGGGCGCCGATCGGTCGAAGCAGATTCATCGCCGCGAGCATAGCGCACGGCGAGGGGGTCAACCTCGTCGCACCGCGCGCAAGATCTCGTTGCGCGGTCGCGGTCCGTGGCGCACGCCGCGGCGCCGCGATGAGCCGAAAGCCGGGCGCCGGGCGTCAGGCGCAGGAGGACCGATGAACAGACACAGTGCCTGGTCTGCCGCCGCCGCCACCCTGTGGATCAGCGCCGCCGCGCTCTCTGGCTGCGGCGGGGCCTCCGTCGCGCAAGCCCCGGTGGCGCCGGAGCCCGCCAGTGCGACCTCGATGTCGCCGCACAAGGGAAGCGCCGTCGAGACCGCCGATGATGCGCTCGCGGAGCTCGAGCGCGCGGAGGACGAGCTCGATCAGGCGATCGGCGCGCCCGCGCAGCGCGACGAGGGCCGGGCCGTGGCGGAAGCGGCGCAGCCGGGAGCGCCGCCGCCGGCGGCTTCACCGCCGAGTCCGAGCGTACCCGACAGCCGCGCCGCGCCGTCACCGCGGGCGACGGCCGCCGGCGGCGAGCCCCCGGCCAAGAAGATCGAGGCCGAGCCGACGTCCGCGCCGCCGTGCGAAACCGCGTGCCGCGCGCTCGCGTCCATGAGCCGCGCGGCGCAGCACCTCTGCGGGCTCGCCGGCGATGCGGACCAGCGGTGCGATTCCGCACGCGCCCGGGTCAAGAGCGCGACAGACCGGGTCGAGGCGCGGTGCCCGCGCTGCGCCGAGCCCTGAGCCTCGACCAGGGACGCACCGCCGTCCGCTCCAGCTCGACATGAGCGGCGCTGCCGTCGCGCACAGCTGTGCCCACCTCGATACGGGCCGAGCGCGCCTTCCGCTCAGACGACGGCCTCACGGGCCCGGCGCGAGGAGCTGAAGCAGCCGCACATTTTTGTACATATCCCCGAGCGAGCCTGCCGCCGCATGGCCGGCCTTCGCGAGCAGCTCGAGCTCCTCGGGGCGCACCTCCACCTGCACCGTCAGCCGGCCGGCGCCCGGCTCCACCGCGAGGGTGGCGCGCTTCGCGATCTCGACGAGCGCCGCCCCGGACTCCGGGCCAACGAGCGCCTTCAGCGCATCGACGTTCGCGCGCTTCTCCTCGAGGAGCTTCCGGAGCTCTTCGGCCGCCTCGGCTGACGCGGCGTCGATCGCGACGGTCGCCGAGAGCCCGCCCTTCGTCGCGACGCCGACGGTGACGGCGCGCGGGCCCGTGGAGCCGGTCAGGATCGCGCGGAGGCTCGGCTTGCTCTCGGAAAGGAGGGCGACGCCCAGGAGGGGACGATCCCACCCGATGTGCGCGAGGCGCGACGTCGCCTCGTCCCGGCTCGCCAGCGACGTCCCCGCCTCCTCGGCGTCGATGCTCGCGCGGATGTCCGGCTCGGCGCCATACAGCAGGATCGACCCGTCGCGCACGGCGATCGCGTCCTCGCCGGCGCGGAGCAGGTACTTCACGCCTTTGTACTCTGCCTGGACGTAGCTGTGCGTCGCCAGTCGCTCCGCGAGCTTCTGCTCGTTGAAACGCCCGCGCGCGACCACGAGCGACGGGGCGACGACCAGCTTGTCGACGTCGAACCCGAGATCGATGCCCGTCGCCTTCTTGATGTCGTCACGGGTGCGCTCGATGTGCAGGCGCACCGCGCCCCCCTCCGCGCCGAGCGCCTGCAGGTCGATCTGGTGAGGGTCGACGATCACCACGCCGGGGACGTTGCCTTGGACATATTCGAGCAGCGACTCGTCTCTCGGGAAGGTCGCGGCGCGGAGGTGCGCCACGCCGAAGCCGAGGAGCCCGGTCTGCTGGGCGAGGACGATGATGAGAACGAGGCCGACGAGCACGATGTACTTGGCCTTGCCTCGCTTCTTCGTAGCTCCGGCGACCTGGACCGGCTTCGACGCGCTCTCGGTGCTCATCTGTGCTCGCTGCGCCCTCTCTGGGATGCCGCGCGCCGCCAGGCCCCTGCGGGAACCGCCTCCGCAGAACCACAAGCGCCGCTCGTGGACCCGGGGCGCGCTGCGGCAGAGCATAACCGGAAGCGAGACGCCGGCCAGGCCTTCCGCCGGGGCCGCCGGCCGGATAGAACCGACGCGACGTGCCTCGATCCTCGTCCTCCGATGGCGGCGGCGCGCTCGCACAGCCGAGCGATAGCTCCGTGCTGCCCGCCGCCCTCGGCCGCTACCACGTGCAGCGCCTCCTCGGCGAGGGCGCGATGGGGCGCGTGCTGCTCGCGCACGATCCGCTGCTCGATCGCGACGTCGCGCTGAAGCACCTGCGCGACGACCTGCGCATCCCGCGCGACGTCCGCGAGCAGCTCATCGTGAGGATGCGCCACGAAGCGCGCGCCGCCGCCCGGGTGACCCACCCGAACCTCGTCACGCTCCACGACGTCGGCGAGGACCCGGACTTCGGGCTCTACCTCGTCTTCGAGTACGTCGAGGGGCCGACGCTCAAGCAGCACCTCCTCGAGCGGCCGCTCTCGGCGTCCCAGGCGGCGCGCCTCGCGTGCGAGCTCGGCGAGGCGCTCACGATCGCGCACCGGGCAGGCATCGTCCACCGCGACATCAAGCCGGAGAACATCATCCTCTCCGCGAACGGCGGCAAGATCGCCGACTTCGGCATCGCGCGGATCCCGGACTCGACGCTGACGCACCAGGGAGGGCTCATGGGGACGCCCGCGTACAGCGCGCCGGAGACGTTCCGCGTCGGGAAGTTCTCGCCCGAGAGCGATCAGTTCTCGCTCGCCGCCGTCATGTACGAGGCGATCTCCGGGAGCCGCGCGTTCCCGGGCGACGACGCGGTCTCGGTCGCCTCGAAGATCGCGAGCGACGAGCCGCCGCCGATCGCGAAGGAGCTCGGCCTCCCGCCGTCGCTCGATCAGGTGCTCGCGCGCGGGCTGTCGAAGCGACCCGAGGACAGGTACCCGAGCTGCGACGAGTTCGGCGCCGCGTTCGCGAACAGCCTCGAGTGGGCCGCCTCCAGCCAGATGCCGAGGCGGATGCTGGACAGCGCCGTCACGGCGACGCCGGCGCCGCCCGCCGAGCCAGCGGCGGTGCGCGCAGATCCGCTCGACGCCGACTTCCCTCCCCGCGAGCGGAAGGCGGGGCAGATCGCCGTGGGCGCGGCCGTGGTCGTGGCCACGGCCGCGCTGCTCCTCCACACCGCGCTGCGATCTGCAGACGCGCCCGCCGAGGAACCCGCCGTCGGAGCAGCGCCGATCGCCTCGTCGGCCGCCACCGCGCCCCGACCGCGCCCTGTGCCGTCGACGCGGCCTGCGCGCCCGAAGCACGACCCCGCCGACACCACGGCGCGCGCGACGGTCAGCGCGGAGCCCAGCGCAAGCGCGCCGGGCAGCGCCACGACCTCGCCCGCGCCGACCGCGCTCCCCGAGGACGAGCAAGGCGCGGACGCCGGAACACCGGAGACCGACGATCTCGACGTGCCAGAGACCACAGAGCCCGGCACGCAGGACGCCGGTGGTGCCGATGCTGCTGCGCGTTGAACGGGTGACATCGCGGATGCGTTGTCACGCGGAAAAAACTCCCGTAAAGGAGCCCGAGTAAGCACCGTCGCTGTCCTGCACGGCCGACGTCAAGCGCCTCGCTGGGTCCGTCGCAAGCTCCGGAGAGGCCCTGGAATCACGCCGATCGCTGCCCTAGCGACTGTCTGAATTGCTGTTCTGCCCCTTGAGATCCCCGCGATGACTACCCTGACAAACGGCGACGATCTCCATCTGTCGCTCTACCGAAAGATGTTCCAGATACGCCGCTTCGAGGAAGAAGCGGCCCGCGCGTACGCGCAGAGCAAGATCGGCGGGTTCCTTCACCTGTACATCGGTCAGGAGCCCATCGCCGTCGGTGCTTCCGCGGCGCTCCGCCCCGACGACTACGTGATGACCACCTACCGCGATCACGGCCTCGCGCTCGCCCGCGGGATGAGCTCGCGCGCCGCGATGGCCGAGCTCTACGGCAAGGTCACCGGGTGCTCGAAGGGGCTCGGCGGCTCGATGCACTTCTTCGACAAGGAGCACAACATGCTCGGCGGCTACGGCATCGTCGGCGGGCACATCCCCATCGCCGTCGGGACCGCGTTCGCGTCGAAGTACCGCGGCGAGGACCGGGTCTCGATGGTGTTCTTCGGCGAGGGCGCGGTGAGCATCGGCGACTTCCACGAAGGGATGTCGCTCGCGGCGCTGTGGAAGCTGCCGATCGTGTTCGTCTGCGAGAACAACGAGTACGCGATGGGGACGCCGCTCTCCCGGACGCTCTCGGTCGAGGACGTCTCGCTGAAGGCGCTCGCCTACGGGATGGAGCGCGATCGCTTCAACTCCGAGCACGTCCTCCAGGTGCGCGATCGCCTCGCCGAGGCCGTCGCGCGGGCGCGCACGAACTCGGAGCCGACGCTTGTCGAGATCAGGACGTACCGCTTCCGGGGCCACTCGATGAGCGATCCCGGCAAGTACCGGACGAAGGAGGAGCTCGACGAGCGCAAGAAGAAGGACGTGCTCCTTCGCTCGCGCATCGAGCTCGAGGAGAAGGGCCACAAGGCCGCCCTCGAGGCGATCGAGAAAGAGGTGGAAGACGAGATCACCGACGCGATCCGCTTCGCCGAGGAGAGCCCCGAACCCGGGCCCGAGGTGCTCGAGCCCACAACCTATGCAGGACCTTTTGCGCGATGACCGTCCTAAGATTCCGTGAGGCGGTTCGCGCCGCCATGGTCGAAGAAATGGAGCGCGACGAGCGGGTGTACCTCGTCGGCGAGGAGGTCGGGCACTACCAGGGCGCCTACAAGGTGACCGAGGGGATGCTCGACAAGTTCGGGAGCAAGCGCGTGATCGACGCGCCCATCACCGAGAGCGGGTTCACCGGCATCTCGATCGGCGCGGCGATGGTCGGGCTCCGGCCGATCGTCGAGTACATGACGTGGAACTTCTCCGCCGTGGCGTTCGACCAGATCCTCAACAACGCGGCGAAGCTCCGGCAGATGTCCGGCGGGCAGCTCAGCATCCCGCTCGTGCTGCGGGCGCCGAACGGCTCGGCGAAGCAGGTCGGCTCGCAGCACTCGCACTCCATGGAGCACTTCTACGCGCACGTCCCCGGCCTCAAGGTCCTCGCGCCCGCGATGCCGGCGGACGCCAAGGGTCTCCTGAAGTCGGCGATCCGGGACGACAACCCGGTGCTCTTCATGGAGAGCGAGACGCTCTACGGCGTGAAGGGCGAGGTGCCCGACGACCCTGATTTCATCGTGCCGATCGGGGTCGCCTCGATCGTGCGCGAGGGGACCGACGTCTCGATCATCGCGTGGAGCCGGATGGTGCACGTCGCGCTCGAGGCGGCTGCGGAGCTGGAGAAAGAGGGCATCAGCGCGGAGATCGTGGACCTGCGTTCGCTGCGCCCGCTCGACGAGGAGACGATCGTGAAGAGCGTCACGAAGACGCACCGCGCGGTCGTGGCGCACGAGGGCTGGCCGTACGGCGGCGTCGGCGCGGAGATCGCCGATCGCATCCAGCGGCTCGCGTTCGACGACCTGGACGCGCCCGTGCTGCGCGCGACGACGCTCGACGTCCCGATGCCCTACAACGCGCGGCTGGAGCAGTACGTGATCCCGCAGGCGTCGCGGATCATCGAAAATGTTCACCGCGTTCTTTACAAAAGCTGACTGAGCGGACCCACATCCCCGATCAAGGTTGATAGACCCATGGCGAAGGTTCTGGAACTTCCGAAGCTGTCCCCGACCATGGAGGAGGGGCAGATCAGTGCCTGGCACAAGAAGGAAGGCGACGCGATCGACATCGACGATCTGCTCGCAGAGGTCGAGACCGACAAGGCGACCATGGAGTACAAGTCCTTCGATCGAGGGACGTTGCTCAAGATCCTCGTGCCTGCGGGCAGCGTGGTTCAGCTCGGCCAGCCTGTCGCGATCATCGGCACCCCGGGCGAGGACGTAAGCGCCCTCGCCGGCGGGAGTGGCGGCGCTGCCGCGGCGAAGCCGAGCGCGGCGGAGGCTCAGCCCAAGGGAGAGCGCCCCGCGCCGCCGGCCGGCGGCGACGCGCCCGTGACGAGCCCGCCGCCCGCGGCGCGCGGCGAGGCGGTCTCGCCGCCCACGCAGCCGGCCGCGCCGCAGCCGTCGTCGAACGGACGCGTGAAGGCGTCGCCCTACGTGCGGAAGCTCGGCCGAGAGCGCGGGCTCGACCTCAGCAGCGTCGCCGGCAGCGGTCCGCGCGGGCGCATCGTCGCGCGCGACCTCGATGGGCTGAAGCCGGCGCCGGCCGCCGGGGCGGCCAAGGCGATCGCCCCCGGCGAGCTCGCTGCGCCGGAGGTGAGGCCGCTCAGCATGATGCGCAAGGCGATCGCCCGGCGCCTCACCGAGTCCAAGCAGACGGTCCCGCACTTCTATCTGTCGATCGACGTCGACGCCGATCCGCTGAACGCGCTTCGCGAGCAGATCAACGCGGATCTCGCGGCGACCGCCGCCGAGGGGGAGAAGCCGGCCAAGGTCAGCTTCAACGATCTCCTCGTCAAGGCGTGCGCCATCGCGCTCGTGCGCGTCCCGGAGTGCAACGCGCAGTTCACGCCGGACGCGATCCTCGTTCACCAGCGCGTCGACATCTCGGTCGCGGTCGCCGTCCCCGAGGGCCTCGTCACGCCGGTGGTGCGCGACGTCGATCGCAAGCAGGTGCTCGACATCGCGGCCGAGGTGCGCGAGCTCGCCGGGCGCGCCAAGGCGAAGAAGCTGCGGCCCGAGGAGATGGCGAACGGCACGTTCTCGATCTCGAACCTCGGCATGTACGGGATCGACAACTTCGGCGCCGTCATCAACCCGCCCGAGGGAGCGATCCTCGCCGTGGGCCAGGTCCGTCGGGAGCCCGTCGTGCGCGGCGAGCAGATCGTGCCGGGCCGCCGCCTGAGCATGACGCTCTCCTGCGATCATCGCGTCGTCGACGGCGCGGTCGGCGCGACCTTCCTCAAGGTCCTGCGCCAGCTCCTGGAGCACCCGACGCAGATCCTGATCGGCTAGCTCAGGTCGCCTCGGCGCTGCTCCCCAGGGCGTCGCCGAGGCGCGCCAGGTTCCGCGAGAAGATCTGCACGGACGGGTGCGACGGCCCGAGCGCCTTCGTGGCGATCGCCAAGGCGCGCTCGATCTGCTGCCACGCGCCCGACAGATCGCCGAGCGCCTGCAAGACGCGCCCGAGGTTGTTCACGATGCTCGCCACGACCGGGTGATCCGGACCGTACGTGGCTTGCGCGATGCCGAGCGCGCGCTCCAGCTGCTCGCGCGCCCCGGGCAGCTCGCCGAGCGCTTGCAGCACGCTGCCGAGGTTGTTGCAGCCGATCGCCACCGCCGGGTGGTCCGGGCCGTACGTCGCCTCGGCGATCTTCAGCACGCGCGCGAAGTTCGCTCGCGCGCCCTCGAGATCGCCGAGGTCGCGCAGCACGCTGCCGAGGTTGTTGATGTCGCGCGCCACGTCCGGGTGATCCGGCCCGTAGGTGTCCTCGACGATCGCGAGCGCCCGCTCGAAGTCGGCGCGCGCCCCGGCCAGGTCTCCGAGATCGCGCAGCACGCGCCCGCGGTTGTTCAGAGCGAGCGCGAAGCGCGGGTGGTAGAGGCCGTAGCTGTGCTCATCGATCTTGAGCGCCTCCTCGAACTGCTCGCGCGCTCCCTTGAGGTCGCCGAGATCGTGGAGCAGCCGACCGAGGTTCGTGCGCCCGATCGCGACCGTCGGGTGGTCCGGGCCGTAGGCGCGGATGTCGATCGCGAGCGCCCGCTCGAGGTGCACGCGCGCGCCCGCGAAGTCGCCGAGGTCGCGGAAGAGGGCGCCCAGGTTGTTGAGCCGTATCGCGACGCTCGGATCGTCGGGGCCGTACGTCGCCTCGTCGATGGCGAGGGCGCGCTCCAGGTGCTTGCGGGCGCCCGGCAAATCGCCCTGATCCATGAGCACGCTGCCGAGGTCGTTCACGTCGCGCGCGACGTCCGGGTGATCGGGGCCGAAGCTCGCGATGTCGATGGCCAGCGCGCGCTCCAGGTGCGCCCGCGCGCCGCCGAGATCGCCGAGGTCGTGGAGGACGCTGCCGAGGCTGCGCAGCACGGCCGCGACCTTCGGATCGTCGTGGCCGAACACCGCCTCGTGGAGCGCGAGCGCCCGCTCCAGGTACCCCTTCGCCTCCGCGAACGCGGCGCGCCCCTGCAGGTAGACGGCGAACCGGGCGAGGAGCCGCCCGCGCACCTCCCGCGCGACGTCGTGCGCTTCGGCCTGGCTCGCCGCGGCGAGCGCGTGCGGCAGCCATCGGGCGCAGAAGGGCCACGTCTCCACCTCGTCGCTGCTCTCCGGGAACGCGTGGTCGACGAGCCGGACCGCCGCCTCGGCCCACACCTTCCGATCCTCGGGCGAGAGGCGATCGCGGACCACCGCCTGGACGAGCCGGTGCACGGAGAGCGCGCCTTCGTGCACGTCGATGAGCGAGTAGCGGCGGAGCGCGGCGACCGCCTCGTCGAGCATCAGCGGATCGCTCAGCGCCTCCGCGAGCGCCGCCGGCAGGTGCGGCGCGGCGTCGGCGAGGCCCTCGCGCGGGATGTCATCGGGCGCCAGGTACGCGCACAGGCTCAAGAGGTCGACCGCGACGGGCGAGAAGCGCTGCGCCTCCTGGAACGCGAGGCCCCAGGTCGTGGCGATCGGCGTCGGGTAGTCCATCGGCATGCCGCGGAGCAGGAGCCCGCGCTGGTGATCACCGAAGGCGGCGTGGTAGGTCGCGATGGACGAGCCCGTCTCCTTGATGGTCGCCGCCGCCTGCACCAGCGCGAGGGGGAGATCCCCGAGCGTCTCGGCGAGCTTCTCCGCGGCGCGCGCGTCGCTCTGCCCGGCCCGATCGAGCAGGAACTTCACCGAGTCGGCGCGATCGAGCGCCGGCACGGTGAGCGGGGTGGCGATGCCGCGGAAGCTCGGGTTGCGCGAGGTGATGAGGATGTGCCCGGTGCGCGGGTGCGGGAGGTACGGGGCGACGTCCTGCGGGTCGTTCACGTTGTCGAAGATGAGGAGCCACCTGTCGTTGCGCGACAGCCACGACCGGGCCGCCTCGATCGCGATCCGCTGGTCGGCCTCGTTCTGCTCTGGCAGGTCGAGGGCCGCGGCGAGGCGCGCGAAGTCCTCGGCCGCCGTGGCCGGCTCCTCGGCGCGGATCCACCAGACGACGCTGTACTGGCTCGCGTACCGGTGCGCGTACTCGGCGACGAGCTGCGTCTTGCCGACGCCGCCGAGGCCGCTGATGGACTGCGTGAGCGCAGCGGGCCCCCCCGTGGTGAGCGTGCTCCGCAGCTCGCTCAGGAGCTGGTCGCGACCGGTGAAGCCCGGGTTCCGCGGCGGCAGCTTCTTGATGTGAGGCTCCGCGTCGGGCGAGCTCGACGGCCTTCGAGCGGTCGGCCGCTGCGTCGGCGGCTCCGTCTCGCGGACGGCGCTCCGGATCCCCTTCGCGATCTCCGTGAACGCCTCGCTCTGGTTGGGGTAGCTCGTCACGGGCCGCGCGCGGCTCGGCAGCGGCTGCAGCTCGCCGAGCAGCGTCTTCTCCCAGGCGCAGGGCCGCAGGATCACGGGGATGACCCGGCACTCGCCGGACTCGTGGCGAGCGATCGCGTCTCGCATCTCCGGAGAGAGCCACGCGTCGGTGGAGAGGAAATCCGCGCTCACGAGCAGCAGCACGACCCGCGCCTCGCGCAGCCTCGCCGCGGTCGCCTCTCGCCGCTCCCTCCCTCCGCCGAGCGCGAAGCCCTGGTAATTCCGGATGACCCCCTGCCGCTTCAGCGCGTCGAGGTGGGTCTCGATCTTGGGCCGCAGGTCCTCGTCCCTCGGTGAGTAGGAGAAGAACACATCGGCGGGGCTCGTCGCCAAGGCAACCATAGTTCCTCTCGCGGGCCTTAAAGTCTCACGACGGACCTGACGCGCAACGAGAATACGCGGTCGGAAAAGACCCAGGAAGAGACGGTAGTTGTCGCACTCGGCGGGTACATGCGGGTCGAACCTCCATCGTCTCGTGGGGGGCTTGCCTTACCCCGACTCCGGCTCCGTCCTACCTTCGCGCTCCTCTTCCGTGCTCGGGGAGATCCGGCCGGAAGCCTGAACGATGCGGCGCGCCGCTTCCATCCATCGCCGCCGATCGTCCCGCCGCAGCTGGTTGCGGACGACGATCTTCACGAGGCGGTGGACGCTGAGCGCGTGCGGCCGCACCTCGATCAGCGAGTGCAGGCGCAGCATCGCGATGGCGTCGTCGAGCGCGAGCGGATCGTATTCGCCGAGCGACCGCCGAGGGATCGCGTCCATCGGCAGGAACGAGCACAAGCTGAGGAGCTCCGCCGCTGCCTGGTGGCTGAACACGGCCGCGAGCGAGCTCTCCCAGGCGGTCGCGACCGTCACCGGGAAGCTGACGGGGCGCTCCAGGAGCGCGGCCGGCCGCTGCCGGAACAGGGCGAGGTACTCCGCGAGCGGGCGTCCGGTCTCCTCGATGTAAGCGCCGGCCTGCGCCAGGGCGAGCGGCAGATCGCCGAGCTCCTCTGCGAGCGCGTCGGCCGACTCCGCGTCGGTCTCGCCCGTGCGCTGGAGCAGGAAGCGCACCGACTCGGCGCGCTCGATGCCGCGGACGTTCACCGTCGCGAGACCGCGCCAGATAGGGTTCTGCGACGTCGTGAGGATGTGGCCGCCGTGGGAGACGCTCGGGATGTAGGGCTCGACCTCGCTCGGGTCGCGCACGCCATCGAAGAGGAGGAGCCAGCGACCGCGGCGCCCGAGCTTGCTGCGCACCACGCCGACCGCGCGCGCGGGATCCAGCTGCTCGTGCTCGGGCAGCCTCATCTCCGCGGCGAGCGTGACGAAGGAGGCGTCCATCGTCGCCTGGCTCTGACCGTCGATCAGGAAGACGGTGTCGTAGGCGCCGGCGTTGCGGTACGCGTACTCGATCGCGAGCTTCGTCTTGCCGGTGCCGCCGAGCCCGCAGAGCGGCGCCACGCCGCGCCTGGCGAGCGCGGCGCCGATCTCGGCGAGCAGATCGTCGCGCGCGGCCAGGTTCCGGCTGGTCGACGCGGGGACGCTCCAGATCCCGGGCGGCGGTGGCACCTCTGAATGGCTCACCGGCTGGGCGCCGGCGCTCGGTGAGCTCAGGAGGGGTTTTGGGTGAGCTGCTCGACCTGCTTTCGGATGCCCTTTGCGATGTCCGTGAACGCCTCGCTCTGGTTGACCCAGCTCGTCACCGGGCGCCCGCCCCGCGGCAAGCTGCCCAGCCTGCCGAAGGGCGCGCCCTCCCAGTCGCAGGCGTCGAGGATGACGGGGATGACGCGCGCCTCACCCCGTTCGTGGCGCTCGATCGCCTTCTGCATCTCGACGTCGTAGCAGAAGTCCGACGCGAGGAAGTCCGCGCTGATGAGCAGGAGGATGACCTTCGCGGTCTCGAGGTGCTCGGCCAGCGCCGTGTCGCGCTCCTCGCCAGCGCCGATCTCGCCGTCGTGCCAGCCGCGGATGACGCCCTTCCGCTTGAGGATGGCGAGGTGCGTCTCGAGCTTGTCGCGCAGCTCGCGGTTGCTCTCCGAGTACGAGAAGAAGACCTCGATCGGGCTCGCGGGAGGCTCGGAGACCCGCTCGCGCCGCGACGCTCCGAGCGCCCCCGTCATCGTGACCGTGTCGTCGTACGCGGCCGAGTCCGGCGGGAGATCGTACGGCGCGCCGAGCGGCGACGACGAGGGCGGGAGCTCGAGATCGGGGATCGGGGGCGGAAGGATCGAGCGGCCGCGCGACGTGATCGCGCGCGGCCGGGGCGCGCACGTGCGCTCCAGGATCGCGAGCACCCGGTCGTGGCTGCCGTCGGGGGTGTCGTAAGGCAGGAGCAGGAACCCCATGTCCGCGAGCGTCTTGCGGCGGAGCGGCGTCAGGCTCGAGCCCGGGGCGATGACGAAGCGGGGCGGCGGCGAGGCGCCCGAGAGCGCGTGGATGTCCGCCAGCATCTCGTCGAAGTTCCCGTCGGCGCGCCCGAAGCCGATGAAGAGCACGGGGCACCGCGAGAGCACGGTCGTGAGCGACTTGCGCACGTCGGGCGGCGCGATCGACGCGAGGAAGCGCTCGCGCGCGAACACCCAGCTGTGCGGCTCCTTCAGCGTGCCGTGGAGCTTGAGGATGAACCGCCGCCGCCACGCGACCTCGTCGGTGACGCGCCACATGGTGTCCCACTCGAAGCCGAAGGCGCGCTCGAGCAGGTGGTTCAGGTTCGTGGTGAGCACGGCGCGCAGCTTGTCTCGCAGCGCGGCGATCGCGATCGCGATCCGCGGCGGCTCGAGCCCCTCGTCGTCGAGCGCATCCTCGACGAACGCGTTGAACTCCGCTGGGCCGAGCGCCTGCTCCGCCGCGCCCAGCGCCTCGCTGTAGCGCTGCGATCGCGCGAGGGACGCGACCTCGGCGATCGCGACCTCGTCGCTGGTCTGCTCGCGCACCCTCTCGACGAGCAGGTCGACGAGCTGACGCCACGTCGGCAGCCCGGCCGCGGCCGAGATGCCTCCCCCCACGAAGAGCACGAGCTCTCCGCTCTCGAGCGCCTCATGCAGCGCTTCGATCACCGCGGCGTCGACCTCCGCGCTCACCGTGTTCGCGTTGTCCATAAGGGTTGACATCGAGCCCCTCGAGTCTATCGCTCCTCGGCGCGCAGCGCACTTTTGCGGCGCGTCGCGCGGCGCGCCGCAAAAGTGCGCCGCGCGGCGCAGGGTCGAATGCTCGACCAGGCGGCCCGCTGCGGTCATCACGTCCGAGACGACTGACCGCCGCATCGAGCGAAGTCGGAAGAGGCGAAAACAGTCCGCGAGGCTGGAGCATGCTACGTCTCCGACATGCGTCCGGCGGCCCTCTTCACGCTGGCCACGGTGGCCTCGCTCGTCGCGTTCTCCCTGGCCGGCGTGGCCGCTCCACCCCCCCGCGCGCGGCGCGCCCCGCGCCTCCCGGCGCGGGCGGAGGCCGCGCTCTCGGCGGCCGCCGCGGGCCAGCCCGCGCGCTCGCCCGCGAGCGTCGTCGCGCTGCGCGCGCCCGGTCCGCCTGCCGTTCTCGTGCGCGCGGGGAGCTTCATGATGGGATCGAGCGAGGTCGAGATCGCGCACGCGGTGACGCTCTGCAAGCTCGAGCCGGCCGGTGAGCTGTGCGTCGACGAGACCGAGGCGAGCTTCGCGAACGAGCTCGTGCCCCACGAGGTGTACCTGTCGGATTTCTGGATCGACCGAACCGAGGTGACCGTCGCGAGCTACCGCCGGTGCGTCTCGGCCGGCGTCTGCGCCGAACCTCCGTACGCCTCCGGCGGGCAGCGGTTCGATCGGCCCGAGGTTCCGGTGGTGCTCGTCTCGTGGAGCGACGCGCAGCGCTACTGCGTCTGGGCCGGCGGTCGCCTGCCGACCGAGGCCGAATGGGAGCGGGCGGCGCGTGGCGTGGCCGGGCGCCGCTACCCCTGGGGCCATGTCTACAACCCATTCCACGCGAACCACGGGAGGCTGTCGTTCGACGAGCTCGACGACGGCGACGGCTTCCTCGAGCTCGCGCCCGTCGGATCGCTCGTGGCCGGCCGCACGCCCGACGGCATCGACGACCTCGCCGGCAACGTCGAGGAGTGGGTCGCTGACTACTACCATCCCGAGTATCCAAGCGGCAGCGCGAAGAACCCGCGGGGGCCCGACATGGGGGAGGAGCGCGTGCTGCGCGGCGGAAGCTACATCCTGGGTCGGCCCTGGCTGCGTGGCGCCGCGCGGGGGCACGACTCGCCGACAAGCCGCCGTGCGTGGCGCGGCTTCCGCTGCGCGCGCGACGCCTGAGCCGCGGCGGGCGACGCTCGAGCCGAGGCGCGGGCGCGCGACGAGCGCTCCGAGGAGCGCGGCGGTTGGCCGCTGCGCTGGCCGAGGCGCGCGGCGGTTGGCCGCCGCGCCGGAAGAGCCCATACTGCGGCCGTGAGGATCGCGCACCTCTCTGACCTGCACCTCCTCTCCCTCGAGGGGGCCATCCCGTTCCGGCTCCTGAACAAGCGTCTCACGGGCTACCTCAACCTCCGCTTCCGGCGCCACGCCATCCACAAGCCGCACGCGGTGCACGCAGCGGCGCGGGAGATACGGCGGCTCGGCGTGGACCACGTCGTCATCACCGGCGATGTCTCGAACCTCGCGCTCGAACGAGAGTTCGTCCTGGTCCGCGACTTCTTGCAGAGCGGTCTCGGCCTTCCGCCCGAGCGGGTGAGCATCGTCCCGGGGAACCACGACGCGTACACGAAGGGCGCGCACCGCTCGCAGCGCTTCTCTCAGTACTTCGCGCCGTACCTGCGCTCCGACCTCGTCCTCGACGCGCCTGGGAAGAGCGACGACGGTGAGGCCACCCGCGATGGCGGAGGCTCGGCGTTCCCCTTCGTGCACCTGCGCGGGCCCGTCGCGATCATCGGCCTGTCGACCGCCTGGCCGCGTCCCCCGCTGGTGGCATCGGGGCGGCTCGGCCCGGTCCAGCTGCGCGCGCTCGAGCGAGCGCTAGCGCACCCGGAGGTCCGGCGGCGAACGCCGGTCGTGCTTCAGCACCACCCCTTCCATAACCCGGCGAGCCGGGCGAAGACGTTGCTGGAAGGCCTGGGTGATGCCGCGGCTGAGGGGCGGCTGCTGCGGCAGGTGCGCCGCGGCTTGCTGCTGCACGGGCACCTGCACCGGCGCATTCACCGCAAGCTGCACACCGAGCGGGGTCACATCGACGCCGTGGGCGCCACCAGCGCTTCGCTCCTTCACGACAGCGACGAACGGATGGCCGGGTTCAATGTCTACGAGATCGACGACGCGGGGACGATCGGGGGCATCACGTCGCACCGCTTCGTCCCGGGTCAAGACGCGTTCCGCGAGGTCCCGGTCCCCGAGCGATGAGCTCGGCGCTCGGCCGAGCGCCCCACCGGAGCCGCGCGCAATCCATCCGCCGCACGCAGGACCGTCCAGGCGGGCGCGCGATGTTCGGGGCTCGGCAATGCCGTGACTCGAGCGCAGCGGGGGCGCAGCGCGGGCAGTCCGGTGGGGCTCTGGTCAGGAGGAAAGTCAGGCGGTGGCGCGGATCACGTTGACCGCCTGCAGACCTTTGGGACCTTCTTTGATCTCAAATTCAACGGTCTCGTCCTCGAACAGACGGCGGCGCCCCTCCCCGTTGATCTGCGAATAGTGAACGAAGACGTCGGGGCCAGTCTCTTGCTTGATGAAGCCCCAACCCTTCTCGTCGTTGAACCACTTAACCTTGCCAACTGCCATATTTCCTCCACTTCAGAGCTCGTCGATACCCGAGGCGCGCAAGCTGGCAGTCGGGAGGTGACCACGGCTGCGGTCCCTGATTCCGATGCGGGCTTGGCTGCATGCAGCAAACCCCCCTCGTAGACAGATCCAGCTTGCGCAGGGCGGCTGCCCAGCCGCTGGTTGATGTGCATGCGCGGCGACTTCGACGATTCTCCCCGGTCCGAGCGGGCGCCAACGTAAACGGCTCGATGCGCCAAGGTCAAGCAGCGATGATGGTTCGCCGAGCGCTTGCGCGAGGCAGTACCGCTTCACCGGCAGTCTCCGGTTGCAGCAGCCGCCGATGAGAATTTCGCGCCGTACAGCGGATCCTGACGGCGAGTACACGATCACGCGCGGTGTCGGCGCGCCGTGGGGTGCGAAGCAGAATTCGCGCAGCCGTCAAGATTTGCGCTCTTATCGAAGAACCTTGTCCTTCGGCCCGCGCAGGGCGTGTCGTGGTCCGTGAGGGCTTCGGCATGTCACGCAACGAGCCTCGCACGTCGGGCAGCCGTGCTCCTGGCCTCCGCCGCAATGGCGCGGCGACTCGGGCGCGCTCCTCGTGCTGCGCGCGCCGTGGGAGCGAGCGACGCAGCGCGCTCCGGGCGCTTTCCGAGCGCAGGCCAGGCGCTCGCCGAGCTTTTGCCGAGAACATCGATCGAGCGTCGCAGCGGAGCAGGCGACCTGCTCGAAGGACATCACGCACCCGGCGGCACCGGCTCAGCCTGTTCGCCGACGTTCTCCTGCGCGCGCTGGCGCGACAGCGCGGCGGCTCGATCCCGGGACCGGCATCGCGCGCTCGACCTGCACCGCGCCCCGTGCGCTCAGGGGGCGCAGGCGGCGCAGTCCCGGGCTCGAGGCCGCTCGCCGCCCGGGAGCAGGAATCGAAGGCATCTCGTTGACATGTCTGTTCGAGCTTGCTCGTATGGCGTGGCGAGGGCATCGGGTCTCACCTCCGCCCTGGCCCCGCGAGGCGACGAGATGTTCTCGGTGATCATCAGCGAGAAAGGGGGCGCGGAGCGCCGCGAAACCTTCGACCGGACAGAGATCAACGTCGGCCGCGTGCAGGGCAACGACCTGATGCTGCCGAAGGGCAACGTGTCGAAGCGACACGCTCGGCTGCTCTTCCGCGACGGGCGCTTCATCGTCACCGATCTCAAGAGCACGAACGGCACGTACGTCAACGGCCGGAAGATCGCTCAGGCGACGATCGTTCGCGAAGGCGACAAGATCTACATCGGCGACTTCGTGCTGCGGATCGAGACGGCGACGGCCGGAACGGCCCCTCCGGACAGCACGGCGCCTCCGCGCGCGCCGGAAGAGATGTCCGGCGAGCCGGGACCTCTGCCCGATCGCGGGCCGCCGCCGTCCGCCGACAAAGGGCTGCACCGGTCGGCGCCGTTGCCGCTGATCAACGAGAGGGGCGAGCCGTCGCGCACCAGCCAGGGCGTGATCAGCCACTTTCCCCTCGAGAACGATCCGGACGAGTCGGTCGACGCGGCCGCGGCCATCCCTGTCCCCGGTCCGCCGCGCATCCCTTCGCCTCGTCCGCCGCTCACGCCGGGCCCGCAGGGCGGTGCGTCCGTGCCGCCGCTGCCTGCGCACCCGGCGATGACCACCGCACCGCCGGCGCGCGACGGCCGCGCCGTCAACGCCGCCACCCCGCCCCCCCAGGCGCCGCGCCCGTACGCGACCGCGACCCCGCTGCCTGCACAGAGCACAACGAGCACCGCCGCCCTGTCGCCGCAGGGCGCCTCGAACGTCGCCGTCCATCCGAGCGTGGTCCCCATCCCGAGCCGGCGCGCCATCCCACCCGTCTCGGATCGGGTCGACCGGGGACAGGGCGACTCGATGCAAGCCGTGGCGCACCGCCGGGCGCTCGGGCGCCTGATGGACCGGCTCGCCGACGTGGTCGATCTCACGCCGCTCGACAGCGGCGCGCCGCCGGACAGCGCGCTCGCCCAGCGCATCGCGCAGGCGACCTCGGCGGGCGCGGAGGCGCTCCGCGCGGCAGGCGAGCTCCCCCCCGAGATCGACGTCGAGGCGCTCGTGGCCGACGCGCAGCGGGAGCTCCTCTCGCTCGGCCCGCTCGACCGCTTGCTCGAAGACGCCGAGGTGAGCGAGATCCAGGTGTTCCGGTACGACCACGTCATCGCGATGCACGGGCGCAGGCGCGTCATCGCGGAGGTCGGGTTCAGCAGCGAGCGCGCGGTCGGCCGGGCCATCCGCCGGCTCTGCATGGCAGCCGGCCAGCCGATCGAGGCGGGCGCGAGCTTCGTCGAGCGGACCCTGCCGAAAGGGCGCCGCCTGTTCGCGGTGCTGCCGCCGGCCGCGACCTCCACCCTGGTGATCCGGAAGCCGCAGCGCCCCGACGTCACGCTGGACGACCTGGTGCGCAACGGGACGATCTCGCGCGCGATGGCCGGGCTGCTCGCCCAGTGCGTGCTCGGTCGCGGCAACCTCCTCGTCACCGGGACGCGGGACGCCGGGACGGGCTGGCTGCTCGGCGCGCTCGCTACCGCGGCGCAGCCCGACGACCGGTTCGTGGTGCTCCAGGAGGAGGACGAGCTCGCCCTCGATCAGCCGAACACGCTGTCCATCGCGCTCGGGGCCACGACGGACGAACGCACCCGGGCCGTGCGGGCGGCCGTACGCATCCGGCCGGAGCGGGTCGTGGTGAGCTCGTTCTCTGGCCACGTCGCGGCCGAAATCGTGGACGCCATCGGCGGCGGCATGGACGGCGTGCTCGCGGCCTCCCGGGCGCCGACGCTGCGGCAGGCAGTGACGAGGCTCCCCGCCGACATCGCCGCGACCCGCCCCGGGATCACGCCAGAGACGGCGCGCGAGTGGCTGGTCTCGTCCTTCGACCTCGCGATCGAGATCGCGCTGCTCCGCGACGGTCGCCACCGGGTGCTCCGCATCGCGGAGCTCGCGGTGGAGGGCGGGCAGATCGCCATTCGCGACGTCTTCACCTTCGTGGTCGAGCGGACGGCCGCCGGCGGCGCGCTCGAGGGGACATTTCACCCCTCCGGGCTGGTGCCGGACATCGTGGAAGATCTTCAGTCCCGCGGGCTCAGCGTCGATACGTCGACCTCGTTCCGGCGAAATCGCTAGCGGCTGGCCGCGCGAAGGCTGGCCAGCGTGGCCAGCGCGAAGTACGCGCAACCGACGCGCAACCCACGCAACACGCGAGAGGAGAGCGTCTTGACGGGCGCCAGCTAGGAACGGAGGTTATGATGCTCAGTAGCCATGGCCATCCGCACCATCCTCCACTATCCCGACCCGCGCCTGCGTCAGAAGGCACAGCCGGTCGGGGACATCACGCCCGAAATCACGAAGCTTATCGACGACATGGCTGAGACCATGTACGCGGCGCCCGGCGTCGGCCTTGCGGCCACGCAGATCGGGGAGCCACACCGCGTCTTCCTCGTTGACATCGCCGCGGACAACGAGCCGAGCAACCTCCTCGTGTTCATCAACCCGGAGATCGTGCGGCAAGAGGGGCAGCTGACCGGCCCCGAAGGGTGCCTCTCGTTCCCTGGCATCAGCGAGGACATCAAGCGGGCCGAGCGCGTCACCGTCCGCGCCCGCGGGCGCGACGGCGCGACGTTCGAGATCGCGGCCGACGGCCTGCTCGCCGTGGCCATCCAGCATGAGCTCGATCACCTCGACGGCGTGCTGATGATCGACCGGATGGGCACGCTCAAGAAGCGCATCGTCCAGCGGAAGATGCAGAAGCGCGGAGCAGAAGCCGCGAGCTGACCTGCCCGGGCGCGCCGATCAGCTGCGCGCCGGGAAGGCGAGAGGGCCGCTGACGTACGCGTCGCGGCCGCAGAGCTCCCAGCGTGGATCGACGATCCGGGGCGCGTCGCCTGGCGTGTCCGGGCCCGCCCAGTCGACCGCGCCCGGCCGGCCGCGGGGGCCGAGCAGGATCGGGGCGACGAAGGCGTGCAGCTCGTCGGGCAGGCGCGACGCGAGCAGGCTGCCGGCGAGCTCGGCGCCTCCTTCGACCAGGATGGAGACGATCCCCTGGGAGGCGCAGAGGCGCATCGCGGCGGTCACGTCGACCCGGCCCTCGGCTGAGGTCGGGGCGCGCAGGACGATGCAGCCAGCGTCGACGAGCACCTGCTCCGCCTCCTCGGGCGCGTCGGCGCCCGTGAGCACCCAGGTCGGCACCTCCCGCGCCGTCTGGGCGAGGCGCGTGTGGAGCGGCAGCCTGAGCCGCGTGTCGAAGACGAGCCGGATGGGGCTCCGCCCACCGGGCGCGAGCGCAGGCTCGCGCAGGGTGAGCCGAGGGTCGTCGGCGAGCGCCGTGCCGATCCCGATCGCCACCGCGTCGTGCCGCGAGCGGAGCTCCTGGACCTTGGCGCGCGCCTCGGGGCCGGTGACCCACTTCGAGGCCCCCGTGCGGGTCGCGATGCGGCCGTCCAGCGACAGGGCGAGCTTGAGCGCGATGTGGGGGATGCCTGTCGTGATGAACTTGGTCCAGGGCGCGATCAGCGCGCGAGCCTCGGCGCCGGCGACGCCGAGCTCCACGGCGAGCCCGGCGTCGCTGAGCCGCTGCGCCCCGCCGCCGACCACCGCGGGGTTCGGATCGGGCGCGCCGACGACGACGCGCTTGATGCCGGCGCTCAGAATCGCGTCCACGCAGGGCGGCGTACGCCCCTCGTGGTTGCAGGGCTCCAGCGTGACGTAGAGCGTCCCCCCACGCGCCGCGTCGCCGGCGGCCGCGAGCGCCAGCCCCTCGGCGTGGTCCTCACCCGCGCGCGCGTGGTGCGCGACGGCGACGACCTCCCCCGCAGCGTTCAGCACCACCGCGCCGACCGGGGGGTTCGGCGACGGCATCGCCTTGTGCGCCTCCTCGATGGCGAGGCGCATCATCGCGACGTCGAGCTCGGGATCGGGGCTGGGGGGCTTCGCAGACATCGAAGTGCCGGATCTACTAGGGCGCCTTGGCCTTCACAAGCTTGCCAAGCTCGACCATGAACTGGTCAATGTCCCGAAAGGAACGATAAACGCTTGCGAACCGGACATAGGCGACCTCATCGAGGGTACGCAGGTGGTTCATCACCCGCTCGCCCAGCTCGGTCGACAAGATCTCCCGCCGCTCGGACTCCTGCGCCTCGCGCTCGATCGCGTCGGCGATGGCCTCGATCTGGTCGGTGGACACGGGCCGCTTGTTGCATGCGATCCGGAGCCCTCGCACGAGCTTCTGCCGGTCGAACGACTCGCGCCGACCGTCCTTCTTGACGACCGTCGGCAGGATGTCCTCGACGCGCTCGTACGTCGTGAAGCGGCGCTCGCACGAGGCGCACTCGCGCCGGCGCCGGATCACCTCACCCGCGCCGCCAGCGCGGGAGTCGATGACCCGGTCCTCGAGATGGCCGCAAAATGGGCACTTCATCGAGCCATCCGGCGCGGCGCGCGATCAGCCGTCGAACTGGGAGAACACGAGCGACACGTTGGTGCCGCCGAAGCCGAAGGAGTTCGACATCACGTGCTTCATGCGGCGCTCGCGAGAGGTGAACGGGACGTAGTCGAGGGTGCACTCGGGGTCGGGATCGTCCAGGTTGAGCGTCGGCGGCACCGCGCCGTGGCGCAGCGCGAGGGCGCAGACCGCCGCCTCGACCCCACCTGCGCCCCCGAGCAGGTGGCCCATCGCGGACTTCGTCGAGCTCACCCAGAGGCGCTTCGACGCCGCGTGATCGCCGAAGGTCTTGAGGATCGCCCGGGTCTCCTCGATGTCCCCCTGCGGGGTCGAGGTGCCGTGAGCGTTGATGTAGTCGATCGCGTCGGGCGCGAGCTTGGCGTCGTCGAGCGCCATCTTCATCGCTCGCTGCGCCCCAGCGCCGTCGGGCGCCGGCTTCGTGATGTGGTACGCGTCGCACGAGGCGCCGTACCCGACGACCTCTGCGTAGATCTTCGCGCCGCGCTTCTTCGCGTGGGAGAGCGACTCGAGCAGGAGCGACCCGGCGCCCTCGGCGCAGACGAAGCCGTCGCGTCCCTTGTCCCAGGGGCGGCTCGCCCGCTGCGGCTCCTCGTTGCGCCTCGAGAGGGCGAACATCGCGCAGAAGCCGCCGATGCCGAGGCCGGTGATCGTCGCCTCCGCGCCGCCCGTGAGCATGATGTGCGAGCGACCTCGGCGGATCCACTCGAACGCCTCACCGAGCGAGTGCGCGCTCGACGAGCACGCGCTCGTGTTGCAGTAGCTCGCGCCCCGCAGGTCGAGCGCCATCGCCACCTGCCCTGCGGCGAGGTTGGCGATGACCGTCGGGATGAAGTAGGGGCTGACCTTTTGGGGGCCCTTCTCGTGCAGCGTGATCGAGTGCTGGAACAGGTACTCGAGGCCCCCGAGGCCGACACCGATGAACGTGCCGCACTGATCGCGGTCCTCGTCGGTGAGCTCGATCCCCGCGTCCTGCATGCACATCTGCGATGCGGCGACGGAGAGCTGGGCGAAGCGGCCCATCTCCTTCACCTTCTTCTTGGGGATGTACTCTTCCGGCACGAAGCCCTTCACCTCGCCGGCGAAGCGCGTGGGAAACGTGCTCGCGTCGAAGAGGGTGATGGGTGCGATACCAGACTGACCAGCTAGCAAAGATTGCCAGGTGGCCTGGGTGCCGAGGCCATTGGGCGTGACGAGCCCGATACCGGTGATGACAACGCGTTCCATGGCTCTTCTTGCCCTAGCGCCACCACAGAGGTGAGAGCACGTGCATCGGCGAAGAGCAGAGCCTTCGCTGGCTCACGCGCCAACCCACCTCCATGGTGACGCCGCGTCCGGTAGGGCGGTGGGGACGCTACTTCTTGTCCTTGGCATTCCTTTCGATGTAGTCAATCGCGTCCTGGACAGTCCGGATCTTCTCCGTGTCCTCGTCCGGAATGTCGATCTCGAACGCCTCCTCAAACGCGAGGACAAGCTCCACCAGGCCCAGCGAATCGGCGCCCAGATCGTCGATGAAACTCGCCTCAGGCTTGATGTCCTTCTCGTCGACGTCGAGCTGTTCCTTGATGATCCGCTTTACTTCGGCCGTGATGTCGCGACCTTCAGCCATGGTATTCCTCCCGGGAAAACGGAACCCCTAGTAGCCCATCGCCATCAGCGTTGCACCATCGAATTACCTGCGACCGCTTTTTTCGTGTGCGCCTGGTTTGCCGCTGTGCGTGACGCCTGGCAGCCGGGGTCCTCAAGCCAGCGCTCTCACACGTACATCCCGCCGTTGACGCGCAGCGTCTCGCCCGTCACGTAGCTTGCCTCGTCGGAGCATAGGAATGCGATCGCCGCGGCGACCTCCTCGGCTCGGCCCGTGCGCCCGAGCGGGACCATCTTCGTCAGCCCCTCTTTCATCTCCGCGCTGATCGTCGTCGTCATGTCGGTGTCGATGAACCCGGGCGCCACGGCGTTGACCGTGATGCCGCGCCCCGCGTACTCGCGGGCGAGCGACTTCGTCACGCCGAGCAGGGCCGCCTTCGTCGCGGCATAGGCCGCCTGGCCGACGTTGCCCATCTCCGCCACAACGCTGGAGAGGAAGACGATGCGGCCCGTGCGCGCGCGCATCATGACCTTGGTCGCCGCGCGCGCGGACGCGATCGAGCCCTTCACGTTCACGGCGAAGAGGCGATCGAGGTCTTCCTCCTTGATCCGCAGGAGCAGTCCGTCGATCGCAATCCCCGCGTTCGCGACGAGGATGTCCAGCCGGCCAAGGCGCTTCGCCGCCTCGGCGATGGCCGCCTCCGTCGCCGGCAGGTCCGCGACGTCGAACCCGAGCGCCTCGGCCTTCCCGCCGCGCGCGGTGATCGCATCGACGACCGCGCGCGCCTCGGCCTCTCCGCGCACGTAGTTGACGATCACGTGCGCGCCCTGCGCCGCGAGCGCCTCCGACGCGGCACGCCCGATTCCCCGCGATCCACCCGTGACGATCGCAACTTTGCCCGTAAGGTCGAACATCGATGCCTATGCCTCCGAAAGGAACGCGCTAACGCGCTCAATCCCCGCCATGTCGCTCACGCTGAGCACCTTGATCTGCTTCGTGATCCGCTTCACCAGCCCGGCCAGCACCTTGCCAGGGCCGATCTCGAGGGCGTGCGTCACGCCATCCTCTGCCATGCGCTCGATCGTGCGCATCCACTGCACGGTGCCATCGATCTGGCGCAGGAGGAGCGACCGCACCCGCTCCGGATCGGCGTTCGGCGCGGCGTCGACGTTCGCGATCACGGGGAAGGCGAGCGGCATCAGCTGCGTGCGCTCCAGCTCGGGGCGCAAGCGTTCGGCCGCAGGCCGCATCAGCGCGCAGTGGAACGGAGCGCTCACCTTGAGCGGGATGGCCTTGCCGCCGCGGGCGACGGCGAGCTCGCCCGCGCGCGCGACCGCGCCGGCGTGCCCGGCGATCACGATCTGCCCCGGCCCGTTGTAGTTCGCCGGCGCGACCACCTCGCCCTGCGCCGCCTCGGCGCAGATCGCGAGCACCACCTCCTGGTCGAGCGCGATGAGCGCCGCCATGGCCCCCTCGCCCGCCGGTACGGCCTCCTGCATGGCGCTGCCCCGGATCCGGCAGAGCCTTACCGCATCCTCGATCTCTAGCGCGCCGGCGGCGACCAGCGCGCTGTACTCGCCGAGCGAGTGGCCAGCCGCGTACAGCGGCGGATCGAGGTTGGGCAGGTGCTCGATGAGGGCCGCGGCCACGGCGCAGCTCGTCGCCACGATGGCGGGCTGGGTGTTGCTCGTCTGCGTCAGCGCCTCCATCGGCCCCTCGAAGCAAAGCCGCGAGATCGGCTCGCCGAGCGCCGCGTCCGCCCGCGCGAACGCGCCGCGCGCGGCCGCCGAGACCTCCGCGAGGGCCTTGCCCATCCCCACCTCTTGCGCCCCTTGCCCTGGAAACAGCCAAGCGATTTTCACGTTTGCCCTCAATTCCAAGCCAGGGAGGCGGACGTCGTCCGTCCCCCGAACCACGTCATGCGGCCGGCGCGCGCGAGACTACCTCAGGCCGGATCGCCCGGCGAGCTCAAGCTAACGCGCAGACCTCGACCGCAACGCGGGCACACGCGCATGGCCCGCTCACATCCGGATGACGGACGCGCCCCAGGAGATGCCGGCGCCGAGCGCGCAGAACAGGACGTTTTGCCCCGGCTTGATGCGCCCGTCGCGCACCGCCTCGTCGAGGGCGATGGGGATCGATGCGCTCGAGGTGTTGCCGTACTCCTCGATGTTGAGCACGAACCTCTCCAGAGGGAGGCTGAGCCGCGCGGCGACCTGGCTGATGATCCGCAGGTTCGCCTGATGGGCGACGACCCAGTCCAGGTCGCCGGCCGCCATGCCCGCCGTGTCGAGCGCGATCAGCGAGGCGCTGGAGAGGTTCTTTACGGCGACCTTGAAGATGTCCTGCCCCACCATGTGGACCTTGTTGCGGCTCTGCTCGATGCCCTCGGGCGTCAGCGGCTCGGCCGTGCCGCCGCCCGGGATGACCAGCGAGTTCGCGAGCGTGCCGTCGCTGAAGATCCGCGTCGAGATGATGCCCCTGCCGTCGCCCGACGCAGGCCCGAGCACGACCGCGCCCGCGCCGTCGCCGAACAGGACGCACGTCGTGCGATCCTTCCAGTTCAGGATGCGCGAGAGCAGCTCGACGCCGATCACGAGGACGTGCCGGGCCACCCCGTTCGCGATGAACTGATCGGCGATCGTGAGGCCGTAGACGAAGCCCGCGCAGGCCGCCGAGATGTCGAACGCGGGGATCTCCTGAGCGCCGAGCTTCTGCTGCACGTACACGGCGCAGGAGGGCATCGGGGTGTCGCCGCTGATCGTCCCGACGATGATCATGTCGAGGTCAGCCGCCGAGAGCCCGGCGGCCTCCAGCGCAGAGCGGCCGGCCGCGGCGGCCATGTCGCTCGTGAGCTCTCCCTCGGCAGCGATATGACGTCGACGAATCCCCGTTCGCTCGCTGATCCAGCTGTCGGAGGTGTCGACGATCTTCTCGAGATCGGTGTTGTGCACGACTCGGGCGGGCGCGTAGCTGCCCGTCCCGAGGATGCGGCTCCTCGGCTGCGGGGAGCTCATGCGACGGCCCCTCGCGCGTCCGCGCGAGCCGGCGCCGCGCCCAGGTGCGCGGGCGCAGCGTTCGCGCGCGCCGGCGCACCCGCGCCCGTCATGAGGCCGCGGTCGCCTTGGTCGCCTTCGCCTTGCGCCCGTTGTAGTGCCCGCATGCGCCACAGGCGCGGTGCGGGAGCCGGGCTTCCCCGCAGTTCTCGCAAGAGACGAGCTGGACGGGGGTCACCTTGTCGTGGTTGGCGCGCCGCATGTCGCGCTTGCTGGGGGTGGTTTTCCTCTTGGGGACGGCCACGGAACTACTCCTTCTTGGTCTTCTTCTTCGGTGTCCCGGCCTTGGCCGGGGGGGACGATGCAGGTTGCGCGCGCCTGTCAGAGCCGCTGGGCTTCTGTCCAAGCTTCTCTCGGAGCGCGCTGAGCGGCGCGAGCCGCGGGTCGAGGCCTGGAGCGGCCTCATCCTCCTCCGCCGCCCCGCGGACGAGGGACGAGGAGCCGCCTTCGCGGTCCTCTCGGGACGCGGCAGGACCGATACCCGGGCAAGCCTCCGAGCACAAGGGGAAGTTCGGCATCTCGAGGAGAATGGCCTCGCGGATGAACGGATCGAGCGCGACCGTCTCGCCGTCGTACGTGTCGACGTCGGCCTCGTCCGCCGTGAACTCGTACTCCGGCTCCTTGACCTTGCTGGCCCCAGGCTTCGCCGCGCCGTTGCGGGCAGCGTCGTCCCGCCGGTGGCCGTGACCGTGGCCGTCCGCCTTCGGGGCAGGACGCAAGAGGAGCGAGAGCTCGGCGTCGACGTCCAGCGCGGCAGGGGCAAGGCACCGCGCGCAGGGCGTGGCGACGGGCGCCTTGACGCGGCCGCGCACGACGATCTCGTTCCCCGTCCGCGAGAGGCGGGCCGAGAGGTGACCTGGCGCGCGCCCGGTGACGTCGGCGTCAGCGAGCGCCGCGTTCATCCAGTCGAGTGGCAGCGGCATGTCCAGCGAAATACCGGAGATGTCGATGTCATTGGCAGAGACGGCAAACTGGGACATGGGGTTCCGGGCCAGTGAAAGCGGAGCGTTTAGCGCGGGGTGCGTTGGCTCGCAAGAACGACCGGCGGCCGCCGTCACATCAGGCTGCATGGTAGCGTCGCCCGCGCATGGACCGTAGCGCCACGCCTGAGGCCCGGCGCCAGCCGCCGCCGCCGCCGCCGGGCTCCGCCGATCGGCGGCCGGAACCTTCAGGGGAAGCACGGCGCGCAGGCCGCCGCGCAGCGGTCGCGATCGCCCTCTACGCGCTCGTGACGCTCGCGTACGCCGTGAGCTCCTCCCGCGAGATCTTCGCGGCCCACACGCCCTATAACCACTACGCGTTGCTCGCGGAGGCGTGGCTCCACGGCCGCCTCGATCTCGGCGGACCGCCGCCGGCGCACGCGGGCGGCAACGACTTCGCCGTATTCGACGACCGCTACTACGTCAGCTTCCCCCCCTTCCCCGCGGTCCTCATCGCGCCGCTCGTCAAGCTCGCCGGCAGCGCGGAGCGCGTGCGCGACGGGCAATTCTTCCTGGCCTTCGCCGGCGTCGGGCCCGCTGTCCTCTTCCTCGCGCTGGAGAAGCTCTCGGCCTCGCGCCGCAGCCACCGCACGCAGGCCGAGAACGTCGCGCTCTCGCTGCTCTTCGCGCTCGGGAGCGTCTACTGGTTCAGCGCGGTGCAAGGGACGGTGTGGTTCGCGGCGCACGTCGTCGGCGTCGCGCTGGCGTGCGTCTATCTCTACTGCGCGCTCGAGGCCGCCCATCCGCTCGCCGCGGGCCTCGCCCTGGGCCTCGGCTTCGCGACCCGCACGCCGCTCGGCTTCGCCCTGCCGCTGTTCTTGTTCGAGGCGCTCCGCGTGGACCGCTCGGACCCGCGCGCCCTCGTGCGCCGGCTCGCCCTGTTCGCCGCGCCGGCGGCGCTCGTGCTCTCGGCGCTGCTCTGGCACAACCACGCGCGCTTCGGCGACGCGGCCGAGTTCGGCCACCGGTACCTCCACATCGCGTGGCGCGCGCGGATCGAGAAGTGGGGGCTCTTCTCGTACCACTACCTGCCGCGCAACCTCGCGGTGGTGCTCACCGGCCTGCCGTACACCCACGTGCAGGGCGCCCCCTTCCAGATCAACGCGCACGGGCTCGCGCTCTGGGTGACCACGCCGATCTACGCGTGGGCCCTCTGGCCCCGACGGACGCCGCCCCCGTTCTGGGCGCTCGCCGCCACGGTGTCCGCGGTCGCGCTGCCGAGCCTCCTCTACCAGAACACCGGCTGGCTCCAGTTCGGCTACCGCTTCTCCAACGATTTCGCCCCGTTTCTCTTCGCGATGATCGCCGTCTCCGGACGCCGCTTCAGCGCGCCGTTCTACGCGCTCGGCGCGGCCGCGATCGCCGTCAACGGGTTCGGCGCGCTCACGTTCCAGCGCGCGGGCTTCGAGCGGTTCTACTTCGTCGAGCGCACCCAGCGGGTCCTGCACCAGCCCGACTGAGGCCGCCCGCGCCTCCGCGACGCTGTCGCGACGCCGCGCCGAGCGCGCTCCTCCCCCTCAGCACGGCCGGAGGGGGCGCGCTCCCTCGGGCGCGCGGGCGTTCCGGCGGGCGGCGCACGCGGGCCTTGGGTGCAGGGCGCTCGCCGTGCTAGCCCTCGCCGCGCCATGGAAGCTCTGCTCGACCCGGCCGCCATCGGGCGCGGCCTGCGGCGTATCGCGCTCCAGATCGCCGAGCGCGGCCGCGGCGTGGAAGATCTGGCGCTCATCGGGATCCGACGGGGCGGTGAGCCGCTGGCCAAGCGGCTGGCCGCGCTGCTCCTCGAGATCGAGGGGCACGCGCCGCCGGTCGGCGCCGTCGACATCACGCTCTACCGCGACGACGCCGCGACCGCCCTGCCGAACCCGCGCATCGGGCCCAGTCACATCTCCTTCCCCGTCGACGGCCGGCGCATCGTGCTGATCGACGACGTGGTCTACACCGGTCGCACCATCCGCGCGGCGCTCGACGCGGTGCTCGACTACGGGCGACCGCAGCGGATCGAGCTCGTCGCGCTCGTCGATCGCGGCGGCAGGGAGTTGCCGATTCACCCCGACTACATCGTCCGCGCGGTCGAGCTCGCCCCCGGGCAGCGCATCGACGTCGTGGAGCGCGCGGGCGAGCTCTGGGCTCTCGTCACCGCCGCCGGCACAAAGCTCTCGGAGCCCCCCCCGCCACCGGAAGGAACGTAAGCCAGCGCATGAGGAGGATCTACCCGCACCGACACCTGCTCGGCATCGAGGGTCTCTCGCGTACCGAGATCGTGGCCCTCCTGGACGCCGCCGAGTCGCTCTTCGACGTCTCCCGGCGGAGCGTGCGCAAGGTGCCCACGCTCCGCGGCAAGACGGTCGTGAACCTCTTCTACGAGCCGTCGACGCGCACGCGGACGTCGTTCGAGCTCGCGGGCAAGCGGCTCAGCGCCGACGTCATCAACATCAGCGTCTCCACCTCGAGCGCGGTCAAGGGGGAGTCGCTGCTCGACACGGTGCAGAACCTCCAGGCGATGCAGCCGGACGTGCTGGTCATCCGGCACGCCGCGTCGGGGGCGCCGCACCACGTCGCCGCGCACACGCGCGCCGCGGTCGTCAACGCGGGGGACGGCACGCACGAGCACCCGACGCAGGCGCTGCTCGACGCGTTCACGATCCGGCGCGCCAAAGGCCGACTCGAAGGGCTGGAGGTCGCCATCTGCGGCGACATCGTCCACAGCCGCGTGGCCCGGTCGAACGCGCACCTGCTCACGACGATGGGCGCGCGGGTCCGCTTCGCCGGCCCGCGCACGCTCCTGCCGATCGCGGGCGAGTCGCTCGGCGCGACGGTCTACGATCGGATCGAGCCCGCCCTCGAAGGGGCCGACGTGGTCATGATGCTGCGCGTGCAGCGCGAGCGGCTGAGCGGCAGCTTCCTGCCCAGCACGCGCGAGTACAGCCGCACGTTCGGGCTGAACCCGGCCCGGCTCGCGCTCGCCAAGCCAGACGCGATCGTGATGCACCCGGGGCCGATGAACCGCGGCGTGGAGATCGATCCGCGCGTCGCGGACGGCGCACAGAGCGTGATCCTCGACCAGGTCGAGGCCGGCGTCGCGGTCAGGATGGCCGTGCTCTGGATCCTGGCCGCGGAGGCCAACGAGTTCTCCGCGACCGGCGAGCCACGGCCCGCGCCCTGACAACCGCCCCAGCCGTCCGGGCGCGGCGGCGCAGCCGGGGCAGGCGGACGCCCTGGCCCACCGAACCATGAAAGACGCGGCCCCGCGCGCGGCTCCTCCCCGGCATACGCCTGCTCGCAGCGAACAGGGTTCCCTGTTGCGTCTCGTTTTAATAGGCTGGTCCATCTTTTTGAAAGGGTGGAGCCAACCATGTTTTCGCGAGACGTCCTCAGGATCGATGCCCCGGCGGTAGCGCAAGAGATCGAGCAGGCCATCCGGGATCAGGTGTTCGGTACGCTGCGGCGGCGCGGGGCCGTGGTCGGGATCTCGGGCGGGATCGACAGCTCCGTCGTCTCGACGCTGTGCGTCCGCGCGCTCGGCAAGGACAAGGTGCTGGGCATCTTCATGCCCGAGCGCGACACCTCCGATGACGCGCTCCGCCTCGGCAAGTTGCTCGCCGAGGGGCTCGGCATCGAGGCGGTCATCGAGAACATCAAGCCCGCGTTGACCGGCCTCCGCTGCTACGAGCGGCAGGACGAGGCGATCCGGATGGTCTACCCGGACTACAACGAGAGCTGGAAGTTCAAGATCACGCTTCCCTCGATCCTCGAGAGCGACAGGCTGAACGTCTCGCAGCTGACGGCGCAGCCGCCCGGCGAGGAGCCGCGCGTGAAGCGGATGCCCCTGAACGCGTACCTGCAGCTCGTCGCCGCGACGAACTTCAAGCAGCGCATCCGCAAGATGATGGAGTACTACCACGCGGACAGGCTCAATTACGCCGTCGCCGGCACGCCGAACCTGCTCGAGTACGATCAGGGCTTCTTCGTCAAGCAGGGCGACGGCGCCGCGGACTTCAAGCCGATCGCGCACCTGTACAAGAGCCAGGTCTACGCGCTCGCCGAGTACATCGGCGTCCCTGCCGACATCCGCAGGCGCGCGCCGACGACGGACACGTTCTCGATGCCGCAGGGGCAGGACGAGTTCTACTTCGCGCTCCCCTACGACAAGATGGACCTCTGCCTGTACGCCTACAACAACAACGTCCCGGCCGCGGACGCGGCGTCTGCCGTCGGCATCACGCCGCAGCAGGTCGAGCGCGTGTTCAAGGACATCGAAGCCAAGCGCCGGGTGGCGCAGTACCTCCACGCGCAGCCGCAGCTCGTCCGCGATCAGGGCCACGCCTGACGAGCCGCGCCGTCGGACGACGCGCGCCGCTGTCAACGGCGTTCTCAGCCTGGTACGCCGTGCCCCGGTCGTGAAACCCGCCGGAAACAGCGCGGAGCCTCGCTGACATCCACTCACGTTAACGACGGCGACGGACGGGCTCGCAGCGAGATCGTCAGTCGCCAATCTCACCTCCGCGGCGCGCCCTGGCGGCGGCTTTCGAACGCGGACGGCACGGGGAACACCGAACGCGAACGAGCACGGACGGGTGCGCGCGTGCGTGACGTGCGTGCGTGAACGATGAGCCGCAACCGCGTCCTGCCGCGATCCGCGCGCTGGCCGTCGCTCCGCGGAGTGTTCTCGACAGGAAAGCCGGGGGGGTGATAGACGTGGAGACTACCTCCATGAGCACTTCCAGCATCGAATCGACGATTCGCAACTTCCTGGTCACCTCGTTCGGATACCGGGGCGCTACCGCCGATCTCGGGTCCGAGGTCGCTTTGCTCGATCAAGGGATCCTGGACTCGACGGCCGTCCTCGAGATCGTTCAGTTCCTCGAGCAGGATCTCGGCATCCAGGTCGCCGACGAGGAGATGGTGCCGGAGAATTTCGGCTCGATCGCCAGGCTCGTCACCTACGTGAGCGGGAAGAAGAGCAGCAACTAGCCCGAACCCCGGGGGGCGCATGAGCACGCAGCACACCGCTCGTCGCGATCCGCGCTCGGATCGCTTCCTCATCGACTCCGCGCTGCGATCGTTCGCCGCCTCTCGCCCCGACCACGTCGCGCTGGTCTGCGAGGGACGGCGGATCACGTACCGGGAGCTGGACGCGCTGGCCGATCGCTGCGCCGCCCTGTTCCGCGAGGCGGGCGTGCAGCGCGGCGATCGCGTCATGGTCGCGCTCGACAACGGTGTGGACGCGGTCGTCGCGTACTACGGAGCGCTCCGGGCCGACGGCGTGCCGTCGCTGCTCGGCACCGCGATGCGACCGCGGCGCCTCGGCCAGGTGATGGAGCTCGCGGGCCCCCGCGTGCTCGTGGCGGCGCGCGGCATGCGCGAGAGCCTCGCCGCCGTGGCCGAGCTCCCGCCCGGCGCGAGGCCGGCGGCGACGTTCCTGAGCGGCGCGGCTCCCCCGGCCGCTGCAGGGCCCCCACCCGACGGGCGCGACTTCCAGGAGGCCCTGGCCGGCGCGCCTGGCGAGCCCCCTGCGCGCCGCGCGATCGAGCTCGACCTGGCGACGCTCTGCTGGACGAGCGGCAGCACGGGCGAGTCGAAGGGGGTCATGCTGACGCACCAGAACCTCCGCAACAGCACCGCGGCCATCGGCGCGTACCTCGAGCACACGGCGGACGACGTGATCCTCTGCGTGCTGCCGCTGTCGCACACCTACGGGCTCTTCCAGCTGCTCGTGACCCACGCGTTCGGCGGGACCGTCGTGCTCGAGAAGGGCTTCTCCATGCCGTGGCCCATCGTCCAGCGCATGGCCGAGGAGCGGGCGACCGGCTTCGCGGGCGTGCCGACGATCTTCGCGTCGATGCTCTCGCTCAAGAACTTCGCGAAGGCCGATCTCTCGGCGCTCCGGTACATGACGAACGCCGCGTACGGGCTCCCGGCGCCGCAGCTCCTGCGCCTCCGCGAGCTCCTGCCCAACGTCTCCTTCTTCGCGATGTACGGCCAGACCGAGTGCACGCGCGTCTGCTACCTGCCGCCCTCCCTGGCGCTAGAGCGGCCGTCCTCCGTGGGCATCGCGATGCCGAACGAGGAGCTCTGGATCGAGCGAGAGGACGGCACGCACGCGGAGCCGGGCGAGGTGGGCGAGCTCGTCGTGCGCGGGCCGAACGTGATGCGCGGCTACTGGAGGAACCCCGACGCGACCGCGCGCGCGCTCCGGCCGGGGCCCCTCCCGGGCGAGGTCGTGCTCCACACCGGCGACCTCTTCAAGATGGACGAGGACCGGTACCTCTACTTCGTCGCGCGCAAGGACGACATCATCAAGACCCGCGGCGAGAAGGTGAGCCCCCTCGAGGTCGAGTCGGTGATCTGCAAGGTCCCGGGCGTCGTCGAGGCGGCGGTCGTCGGCGTGCCGGATCAGGTGCTCGGGGTCGCGGTGAAGGCCGCCGTGGTGAAGGCCCCTGACGCCGCGGTGACCGCCGACGACGTCCGCAAGAAGGTGCGGTCCGAGCTCGACGAGGTCGCCGTGCCCAAGTTCGTCGAGTTCATGGATTCGCTCCCCAAGACGGCGAGCGGCAAAGTCAAGAAGAGCGAGCTCATCTGATATGTGCGGTATCGCCGGCCTCATCAACCTACGCACCGACGCGCCGAACCCCGACCGCGAGCTCGCCCTCAAGATGGCGCGGGCGCTCCGCCACCGCGGCCCTGACGGCTTCGGCATCTACCGCGATCGCCACGTCGCGCTCGCCCACTCGCGCCTGTCGATCATCGACCTCGACGGCGGCTGGCAGCCGATGGCCAACGCCGACGAGACGCTCTGGGTCTGCTTCAACGGCGAGATCTTCAACTACATCGAGCTCCGCGAGGAGCTCACGGCGAAGGGCCATCACTTCCGGACCAAGAGCGACACCGAGGCGCTGATCCACGCCTACGCCGAGTACGGCGAGGCCATGGTCGATCGGCTGAACGGCCAGTGGGCGTTCGTCATCTGGGACGTCCAGCGGAGGCGCGCGTTCTTCTCGCGCGACCGCGTCGGCATCAACCCGCTCTTCTGGACGGTCCACCGCGGCGTCCTCCGGTTCGCCAGCGAGGTGAAGTCGCTCTTCCAGGACCCCACCATCCCCCGCGCGATCTCCCGCGAGGGCCTCGACGAAGCGCTGACGTTCTGGGCGCCGATCGCCCCGCTCACGCCGTACGAGGGCATCCAGCAGATCCCGCCGGGCGCGGTGGCGACGCTCGATCTCGATCGCGACGTGGCGCCGCGCGTCTCGGTCCGCTTCCGCCCCGAGTTCCCCGTCGGGCGCGCGCCCGGCGGCGACGAGGCGGGGCTCGTGTCCAGCGTGCGCGAGGCGGTCCGCGGCGGCTCGACGATCCGCCTGCGCGCCGACGTCCCCGTCGGCAGCTACCTGAGCGGCGGGCTCGACTCCACGATCGTCGCGGCGCTCATCGCCTCGAACCGCGAGGTGCCGCTGCGCACGTTCTCGGTCGAGTTCGCCGAGCGCGAGTTCGACGAGGCCGAGTACCAGCGCGCCGCCGTGGCGCACCTCGGCACGTCGCACGCGTCGATCCAGTGCGGTGACGCCGACATCGCCGGCGTCTTCCCGGAGGTCGTCTACCACGCCGAGGCCCCGCTCCTGCGCACCGCCCCGGCGCCGCTGTTCATCCTGGCGCGCCTCGTCCGGCAGAGCGGCTACCGCGTGGTGCTGACGGGCGAGGGCGCCGACGAGTTCTTCGCCGGGTACGACATCTTCCGCGAGGACCGGGTACGCCGCTTCTGGGCGCGCCACCCGGACAGCAAGCTCAGGCCGCAGCTCCTCCTCCGGCTCTACCCCTACCTGCAGCGGTCGCCTGTCGCGCAGGTCGAGATGGCCAAGGCCTTCTTCGGGAGGAACCTCGCGCAGACGGACGACCCGTTCTACTCCCACCGCCCGCGCTGGGACGCCACGAGCCGCATCAAGCTGATGCTCGATCCCGCGATGCGCGAGGGCATCGGCGACACCGCCGCGGCCGATCGCCTGAGGGAGCAGCTGCCGCGCGACTTCATGCGCTGGACGCCGCTCGCGCGCGCGCAGTACCTGGAGATCACGACGCTGCTCTCCGGCTACCTGCTCTCCTCGCAGGGCGAGCGCATGATGATGGCGAACTCGGTCGAGGGGCGCTTCCCGTTCCTCGATCCCAACGTGATGGACGTGGCGGACGCGCTGCCGGACGCGCTCAAGCTCCGCACCCTCGACGAGAAGCACGTGCTGAAGCGCGCGATGGGCGATCTCCTGCCGCCCGGCGTCCTCGCGCGGAAGAAGCAGCCGTACCGCGCGCCCGTGGTGCAGCCTTTCTTCGGGAGCGGGACGCCGGACTATGTCGAGGCGTGCCTGTCGCCGGATGCCATCAAGGACGCCGGCATCTGGCAGGCGCAGCCCGTCGCGGCGCTCGTCGCGAAGTGCCGCAAGACCGGCGGCAAATCGATGAGCAACACCGACGACATGGCGTTCTGCGCGATCCTCTCCACGCAGCTCATGGCGCGCGACATCCTCCAGGGCGCGCGCGTCGTCTCGGCCGCCGACGACACGTCAGGTCGGCTGGGCGTCGACGTCGATCGGGTGCGCGACGCCGCAGGCTGAGCGGGCACGCTCGGCCCCGCGCTGAGCAAGCGCGGGGCGCATGCGGGCCGCCCCTCAGCGGGGGAGCTTGCGTATCGTGCCGCTGCTCTCGTCTGCCCAGTACACGAACCCGCCAGCGACCGCGATCCCGCGCGGGGTGCCGCCCTCGTACAGCGGCCGCGCCCTTGCCATGCCGTCCTTGCGCTTCCGCATCACGCGGGGGGACCCCTGATCGGTCCAGTAGACGAACTCATCGAGCCCATCCACGGCGATGCAGTCGGGGGACGCATGCGCCACGTCATCATCCTCGACGGCCGTCCAGACGGCCACCGCGTCCTCCGAGCCGTCCTTTGGCGCCCTCATGACGGCAGACAGCTCGCTCGCGTGATCCCCGCGCGGGCTGTTGGTCCAGTAGACGTGGTCGTCGTCCACGGCGATGGCGTACGGAAACAGCTGCTCGTCGGCCAGCCGCTTCGTGTCGCCGGTCTGCCGATGCGTCTGGTTCACCGTGCCGCGCAGGCTCCTGTCGACCCAGTACACGTGCTCTTGATCGAGCGCGATGAGGTGCGGCGAAGCATCGCTGACCTCGAGGAACTCGTCGTCCGCCCATTCGCCGGGCATCAGGATCTGGCCGATGAGGCTCCCGTCGCCCGGCGTGCCGATGCCAGCCGCGCGCTGCGCCCAGAACACCGCGTTGTCGTCCGCAGCCACGCCGAGGGTCGCGAAGTCCGAGTCGAAGAGGACCTCTGGCGCGCGTGCTCCGTTGCGGTCCACCATCAAGACGTCCTTGTCGTTGAGGTTGGACCAGAAGACGCCGTGCTGGTTGACGGCGATCCCGTACGGAGCGTTCTGGCCGACGGCGAGCGTCGTGACGGCTCCGCCGAAGACCGACACCTTTTGCACGCTGCCGTCCGTGCCTTCGCCGGCGGTCCAGTAGACCTCGCCTTGGTAGACGGTGAGGAGGTTCGCGTTCGGAGCCTCGATGGTGGGAAACCCGCGCGCGATCTCCGTGGCCCCGCTGCAGCCGGTCGCGCTGCACGTCCCGCCGTCCAGGCACACCGCGCCGCAAGCGCCGCAGTTCTGGGGGTCGTCGAGCAGGTTCACCTCGCAGTCGTCGGGGTTGCCGTCGCAGTCCGCCGTGCCGGTCGCGCACGCATCGGATCCACCGGCCGAGCTCGCGCCGGCTTCGCTCACCGTGAAGTCCCCGAGCACGCTGGTGCATGCCGCGGCGGTCATGATGGCAACGCAGACCATCGAGCCGATTCCGAACGCCTGACGCATCAGAAACTCCCCTTCGCTCCCGCGGAGCCGAGCCCGATCACGGGCGTGATCGATATCCCGGCGCGCTGCGGCGATCTCGGCGCTGTGAGCAGCAGGAACGCCCCCGCGCCGACGCCCACCGCGCCGATCGCGAACCCGATCGTCGAGAGGGTGCCCAGCGCGTGGTAGCTGTCGATATCGCCCTTGAACGCCGGGTCGCACCGGCTGGCAGGGCAGCGCCCCGAGAGATCGCCGTGCTTGCCGAGCGCGAGCACGCCGCCGACGGCGCCGGCCGCGAGCCCTGCGCCGCCGAGCCCGAACGCGGCGATCGCCAGCACCGTGCGGCTGCTGCCGCCGGAGCCGGAAGCAGGAGCGCCCTGGTCTGGCCGCGGCGCCACCGGCGGACTCGGCTTGACCGGAGGCGGCGCGACCGGCTTGAGCTCGAGCGCGACGGTCTCGCTGGCGCCCTCGGCGAGCGTCACCTTCACCTCGAGCGGAGCGAACCCCGCGGCCGCCGCCCGGACGACGTGGTCGCCTGGATCGACCGGCCGCCGGACCCCGAGCGCGGCGCGCGGCACCGGCGCATCGTCGATCGTGACGGCGGTGGTGTCCGGCCCGATCACCGAGATGAGCACCTGCGGGATCCGGGGCGTGAGCGCGTCGAGCTCGCGTTGAGCGGCCGCGATCGCCTCGAAGAACTGCTCGGGCGATTTCTCCGGCACCCCCTCGCGGAGGATGCGGCTGTACGACTCCTGGGCCGCGATCCACTGGCCCACGCCCACCTGGGCGCGGGCTACGCCGAGCAACAGCGTCGGCGCGTGGATGATGGCGTCGGCGCGGCTGAACCGATCGAGCGCGGCCGCGAAGTCCCTTCGTTCGAGGGCCTCCTGCCCCTCCACGGCGAGCGAGCGCGCGGTCGCGCGATCAGCGTCCGAGACCTGCGCCAGCGCGGCGGGCGTGAAGGTCAGGGCGAGCAGCAAGGAAGCGATCCCGAGTCGACGAGCCATACGAAGGAGGTCCGTGCGCAGTGCTGCAGGTGAACGTCAGATGCCGAAGTCCGTCGGCTTCGGCTTGCGGCGGACGCTCCCCGGCGGCGCGGGGGAGCGCGGCTTCGCCTGAGCGGGCTGAGCCGATGGCGCACGCGGGCCGCTCGCCGGCGTCGCAGACGCCGTCGCCGAGGCCGCAGCCGTCGAGGCCACAGAGGGGGGCGGCTCCGGCGCCTGCGCGGAGGCGGTGGCCGGCGCCACGACGTCGGGCCCCCGCGGCGCATCGGCCACCGAAGCCGTGGGAGCCGGCTGCGCGAGCGGTTGCCCCGTCGCGTCAGGGCTCCCGCCGCGCAGGGCGAAGAACGCGACGGCCATGAGAGCGACCGCGCCCGCCGCCACGGCGGCGAGCGCGCGTCCGACGACCGGCCGTCGCGCCGGGGGAGACACCACCGAGACCAGCGCGCTGGTGGTCTGCGGCCGCATCTGGCGGCCGGCCATCGCGGACGCGGCCTCCGCGGCTCCTGGCGAGGCCACCGTCGCGCCGGGCCCAGCCGAGGTCCGCGCAGCCTCGCCGTCCGCCGAGGCGATCAGCGTGACCGCGTCCCCGAACGAAGGCGCCGCGCTGTCGGGCCCCGCGTCGGGGAGCGCCGCGCTCTCCCTCGATCGTGGCGCGAACCCGAGCTCCACCGAGATGCGCTCGCCGGACACGCGGAACGGGCCGACGATGCTCGTCCTGGACTCGAAGCTCTCGCTCGCGATGTCGAGCGCGAGCGCGAGCGCGTCGCAGAACTCCTTCGCGCTTTGGAACCGCGCGTCGGGCTCGCGCGACGCCGCGCGGGCCCACCAGGCGTCGAAGCCAGGCGGCACGGGCGCGAATTGCGACGGCACGGGCAGCGGCTTGACCATGATCTTGAGGAGCAGATCGCCGAATGCCTCGCTGTTGAACGGGAGCTTGCCGGTGAGGCACTCGAACACGACGACGGCCAGCGACCAGAGATCCGAGCGGTGATCGATGCGCTTGGTGCCCTGCGCCTGCTCCGGGCTCATGTACGCGGGCGTCCCGAGCAGCGAGCCGGTCTTCGTGGTGGAGGTGACCTGCGGCGTGCTGTCCTTCGCGATGCCGAAATCGAGCACCTTGGCGATCTCCCTGTCGTCGTCCCGGACGAGGAAGATGTTGGCCGGCTTGAGATCGCGATGGACCAGGCCGCTCGCGTGAGCCTTGGTGAGGGCGCGCGCCACCTGCGCCGTGATCGCCATGGTGTCGTGCGGGTCGAGCCGCCCCACGCGCTGGATGCGGGTGTCGAGGTCCTCCCCCTCGAGGTACTCCATCGCGATGTACGGCGTCCCCTGCCAGACGCCGTGGTCGAGGATCTGCACGACGTGCGGGCTGCGGATCTGCGCGGCGACCTTCGCCTCACGCTCGAACCGGTGCCGCACCTCCTTGGAGACGCCCTGCGCGTTCATGAACTTGATCGCGCACGGGATGTCGAGGCCGAGGTGCTGAGCGAGCCACACCGAACCCATCCCGCCTTGCCTGAGCGGACGCACCAGGCGGAAGCGATCGGCAACGGTGTTCCCCGCGGCGGGTGTCACGCAGCCTCCCAGACCTTCTGGAATAACACAGGTCGTCGTCCAGGGTCACGTTCGCGCCATGCAAAAGTGAACGGGGACCGACGGCATGAAATGGCGTAGAAGCCCCGCCATCCCCCGCGCCCTGCATTTGCGACGTTTGCGACGTTTGCGACGCTTCGCGGCGAAAGCTAGCGAGGACCCGAGCTCGCGGCGGCGGGCTCCTGCAGAGACCGCCGCTCGGCCGGCCGGCCTGGAAGCGCGCCGCCGTCGGCCTTGTCCGTCTTGTCGGTCGTGTACGTCTTGCCGAGCGGCGTGCCCGTCGCCTGCGCGAGCTGGCTGCCCCGCGGATCGTCCGGGAACGCGTCGAGGAACTTGCGGACGTGGTGGCGCGACTCCTCGGCGATGCCCGCACGGAACGTCAGGAGCGCGAGGTTGTAGCGCGCATCGGCGCTCCTGGGCTCGGCCTTCAGGGCGGCAAGGTAGCCTTGACGTGCGCCGTTGTAGTCGCCGCGCTTGTCGGCGATGAGCGCGAGGTTGTAGAGCACCTCGGCGTCCGAGGGATCCTGCTCGGCGAGCGGCGTGAGGCGCGCCTTCGCCCCGTCGAGATCTCCGGCCAGGATCGCGAGCGCCCCCGCGAGGAGCTGCGCCTTCCGGCCGGCGCCGGCCTCGATCGCGCGATCCGCCTCGGCCCTGGCCTCGGCCTGGCGACCCGCGCGCTCGAGCGCGAGCGCGAGCGCATAGCGGAGCCGCGACGGGTCGCCGCCCTCCTCCAGCGCGGCCCGCGCCTCGGCCTCGGCACGCTCGGGGCGGCCGGCGACGGCGAGCGCCTCGGCCAGGACCGCGCGCGTGCCGCTCTGCTCCGGGCACCGCTCGCGCGCGGACTCCGCGTCGCGGAGGGCGGCGCCAGCGTTGCGGGCGTGCAGCCTCGCCTCGGCGCGCAGCGCGAGGCAGGCGCACGTGGCCGGCGCGGCGGGCGCGGCGGCGGCGGGGTGCATCCTCAGGCAGCGCGCCGCGACGCCGTCGAGCTCGTCGAGCTTGCGCCGCTCGCGGAGCGGCCTCGTGAGCTCGTCGATCGCGCGCAGGTGTGCGCCGTCGCGGCGCAGCGCCGCCCACCACATCCGCTCGCGCGACCCGAGCAGGGGCGCTGCGCCGTTCAGCTGGACGACGCCGAGGCCGATCACGGCGATCGCGGCCCCCATGCGCCGGTGCTTGAAGCTCGATCCGAGCCAGCGCTCCGCGGCGGCGGCGGCGAGGGTCGCGAGCGCCGCCCACAGGGGAACGGCGACGAACACGACCCCCTGCGCGAGCGGCGCGCGAGGCCCGCGGTAGTAGAGCGTGGCCGCGAGCGCTGCGGCGAGCGCGATCCACAGCAGCGCCGCGCCGTTCCTGGCGAGCCGGGTATCGAGCCGCGCGGCGAACCACGCCGACAAGCCGAGCGCCGCGGCGAGCGCGGCCGCCGAGAGCGATCCCGAGAGGGCGAGCGCGCCGGCCGGGAGCGGCTCAGGCGAGAGCCACGTGGGCGCGATCGCCAGGACCACGAGGTGCAGCGCGCGGGAGAGGTGCAGGGCGAGCTCGGCAAGCCAAGGCACGGCGTGACCTTAGCCCACCGCCCATCGCGGACCAAACGGCGGAGAGGCATCGTTGCATCACGGCCTCCGTGGCGAGGGCGCGCTCACAGCCACGGCGCGCTCACGGCAGGGTCATCTCGATCTCGACGGAGACGCGCGTTCCGGGCGGCGGCACGACGAGCTCGAGCGGCATCATCCGGAGGCATTGCGCCGCGTCGGGACGATCCATCCCTCGTACTTCGCTGATGCCGCGGGCGATCTCGTTCCCGGACGCATCGAAGGTCATGTTGAAGATGTACCTGGCGCGCGCCGGAGCCGGGTTCTTCCTGAGCGAAGGCTCCCAGCACTGCTTCACGAAGAGCGATCGGCGCCCTTCGAGCCCCTTGGCGGCATCCCCCTCGACACGCTTGTAGAGCTCGCTCGTCACAGGCGAGGCCCCTACCGACGCGGGGTGAGGCACAGGCAGCGAAGGAGCGGGCGCGCCCGCGGTCGCAGGCAGCGCGCCCGCGCGCGCTGTCGAGGGCTCCACGCTGGCCGACGGAAGCGCAGGTGGCGGCGGCGGACGCTGCAGCCCGAGGTAGAGCCCTGCTGCGATGAAGAGGCTGCCTAGCAGGATCGCCGCCGGGGTCATCAGCTCCTTCTGCATGGTGGCGATCGGAGGGCAGGCGCCGCCCGCCTCGCGGCGCGCGAGGTTGGCCGCCCAGCCCGACCTTACTGCATCGAGACGACAGCGGAGGTGTACGAATAGTCGTTGTTGGTCCAGAAGGGGCTATCGGACTTCCCGCATAGGCCGACGTTGTACTGGCCTGGGGGCGGCGACAGCACTGCGCTCAGCCCCATGGTGATGCGGGTGTGCGCCGGGACCTGGACCGCATAGACGCCCGTCCCCTCTGGGCTGAGCTCCCCGAGAGGCGAGAGCTGCTGAGAGCAGATCCAGAGGTGGAGCTGGTCCGCCGGGGTCGACGCGGCGCCGAGCGCCTTGTTGGAGACGACGACGACGCGCTGCCCCGAAGCGGTCACGCTCACGGTCGCGGGCGCAGCCAGGAACTGCAGCGATTTCTGAGGGGCGGCACCCGCGGCGGAAACGTAGGTGCTCGAGATGACACCAGGAGGTCCCTGCGGCCCCTCCGCCCCCGGGGGCCCGGCGGCGCCAGGCGGCCCAGGCGGCCCAGGCGGCCCAGCCGGACCGCTCGGACCGAGCGGGCCGGCCGCGCCGGGCGGGCCCGCCGGCCCCGGCGCGCCCTGCAGGCCGATCGGATCGCCGACCCACACGCCGCTGCTGTCGATGACGAGGCGACCGCCGATGGAGATCGAGTTCGGCGTGATGTCCCCCGCGACGTTGCTGGCCTGGAGCGCATACGGAACGCTCGCGATCTTGGCGCGGGGCACCATCTCGGGGTCGTCCCCCACGGTGATCCCCAGGTAGCGCGCCGCGCCGTCGAAGACCGGCTTGTCGACGGGCGCGAGCTCGCCGAGGTCGACCGAGAAATAGCCTTGGTCGAACGTGATGGTGTGGAGCTCGCTCCAGACGGGCACGGGCGCGTCGGGCGCGTCGTAGAACGCGAACACCACGTCGAGCGTGTCGTCGATGGGCTGGCCCACCGAATCGAAGAGGCGACCCTGGTGGGTGATCGTGACGGGGACCGCCGCGGCAGCGGGCCCGGACAGCGCGGTCACCGCCGCAAGGACCGGCGCGTGGATGGTTCGTGCCTTCATCGCGAGCTCCCCTCGTTCGCCCTCGCGAGCCGGCGCAAGGTGCGCCGTGGCAGGCATCACGCGGCGCGCGCTGAGCGATCGCGGCCGGAGGCGCCGGTGATCCTGGAGCGGGCCGCGATCCCTGCCGCGATCTCGCGAAGGAGCAGCGCCTTGGATGCCAGCGGCCGATGGGCGGTTCCGATCGCGCTCCCGGTCGTCCGACGCCGCTCGGACAGGCCGCCGGCGTCGCCAGCGCCGAGGCCTCGCCGCCGCGGGGTGAGACCGCCCGAGACGGCGCGCGCCCGGGTCTCGCGGCCTGCGCGCCGCGACGTGATCGCCCTCGGCGCGGCGCCGGCTACTCGAGATCGTACGGCTCGACCTTCACCTCGGCCAGCTTCGGGACGGCCGCGGCGATCGCCTCGCCGATCTCTTCATGCGTGCCGACGACGCCAATCACCAGATCGTCCTCCGAGATCCGGCGCCGCACCGCGGCGTTCGCCTCCGCTAGCGTGACGTCCTCGATCCGCTTCAGGTAGGTCTCGTGGTACCCCTCCGGCAGATCGTACAGGAGCTCGTCGAGCTTCTGGTGCACGCGCTTCCTCGCGGTGTCGATCTCGAACGCGTGCGAGCGGACGAGGTAGCGCTTCACGAACGTGAGCTCGTCCTCGGTGATCCCATCGCGCCGCAGCGCCTCGAGCAGCCCGAGCTGCAGGGAGAGGCAGGCGGCGGCGTCCTGCGCCGCGGGCGCGGTCCACATGGTGAACGCGTCGCGGTGCCGATCGAAGCCCGCGCGCGACGAGGCGCCGTAGGACCAGCCACGCTTCGCGCGTACCTCCTGCATCAGCCGCGACGAGAAGGTGCCTCCGAAGGCGGTGTTCGCGACCAGGAGCGCCATGTGATCGGGGTCGTGGGCGTCGGTGCCGAGCCCGCCGATGACCATCTGCGTCTGCGTCCGCTCGGGTTTGTCGACGAACACGAGGCAACGCCCGGGCCTCGCTCCGGGATCCGTCACCGGATCCGGGATCGCCTCGCCCTCGGGCAGGCCGGACAGGAGGCGCTCGGCGACCCCGTGCGCCTCGCCGGGCTCGATGTCGCCCGAGATGGCGACGATGGCGTTGCGCCGGGTGTAGTGCCGCGCATAGAACGCGGCGACGTCGTCGCGCGTGATCTCCCGCAGCGTCGGGATGGTCCCCGCGATGCGGCGGCCGTAGGGGTGCCCGGCGAACAGGGTCCGCCGGAAGGCGCGGCTGCAGAGCGAGCGATCGCTGTCGCGCGCCTCGATGAGCTCAGCCTCGGCCTCCCGCAGGAGCCGCGCGAGCTCGGGCGGCGAGAACGTGGGGCGCGCGAGGAGCGTGGCCCCGAGCTCGACGAACCGATCGAGCGAGCGCTTGATCACCTCGAAATGCACTGTCGTCGCGCTCGTCGCCACGTCGGTGCCGAACTCCCCGCCGAGCGCGTCGATCGTCTCCTCGATCTCGTTCGCGCTGTAGCCCTCCGCGCCGCGGCGGAGCATGCGCGCCGTGATGCGCGCGAGCCCCTCGCGCCCGGCCGGATCGTGCGCCGAGCCGGAGGAGAACGCGACCACGATGCTGACGATGGGGAGCGCGTGGCTCGTCTCCACGAGCACCGCGCCGTCGCGGGGCGCCACGCGACCGCCCGTCGCTCCCCTGCCCTGCCCCTCGGCGCCCCAGGCGAGGCCGCTCTTCACGCTCTGGCTCACGATGCCTCCTCGCTCTCCCCGTCCGTCCCGTCCTCGTCGTCCTCGTCGCTCGTCCCGTCCGGGATCACGTGGATCACCGTCCGCGCCGAGCTCACCAGGTAGCGCCGCGCCACACGCAGCAGATCCCCCACGGTCGCCCGCCGGTAGGCGGCGAGCCGCTCGAACAGGGCGGCGGGATCGCCGAGCACCGTCTCGTAGAAGCCGATCTGCTCTGCCTTGCCGGCGACGGTCTCGAGCCCTTGCAGGACCGAGAGCTCGATGCGCGCCTTCGCGCGATCGAGCTCCGCCTCGGTAACGGGGGCGCGGCGCACCGCCTCCAGGAGCGGCTCGAGGGCCGCGAGCAGCGCCTCGCCGGTGTGCTCGCCGCGGGCCGAGAGATAGATGTCGTAGAGCGCAGGATCGCGGAACGAGCCGACCCAGCCCCGGACCTCGCTCGCGATCTCCTGCTCCTGAACGAGCGCCCGGTGCACGCGCGACGACCGCCCGGAGAAGAGGATCTCGTTCAGCAGGGCGAGGGGCGCATGGTCGAAATCGCCGAGCGCCGGCGAGTGATAGCCGATCGCGACCTTGTGCGTGGCGGTCGGCTTCACCACCTCGGCGCGGCGCTCCGCGATCTGCGGCGGCTCGGGGCACACCTCTTCGACCGGGATCTTCGAGGGCTCCTGCGCGCCGTAGTGGTCCTGCACCCCGCGCAGCGCCTCGTCGAGCGCGACGTCGCCGACGATGACCAGCGCCGCGTTGTTGGGGGCGTAATACGTCCGGTAGAACTCGACGCAGTCCTCGGTCGTGAAGCCCTTGATGTCCTCCATCCAGCCGATGGTCGGCCACCCGTAGGCGTGCTTGGTGAACGCCTCCTTGTAGAGCAGCTCGCTCACCGCCCCGTCGACGTCGTCGTCGACCCGCTGCCTCCGCTCGTTGGCGACGACCTCCTTCTCGCTCGACACCTGCGGATCGCGGAGGACGAGCCGCGCCATGCGCTCCGCCTCGAGGCGGAGGGTGAGCGCGAGCGCGTCCTTCGGCAGGTTCGTGTGGTAGTAGGTCCAGTCGAGGAACGTCGCCGCGTTCGTCTCGGCGCCGGCCTCCTCGAGCATCCGGTCGAACGCGCCGTGGGCGACGCTCTCCGTCTCGCCGAACATGAGGTGCTCGAAGAGGTGGGCGATGCCGGTCTTGCCCACGCGCTCATGGCGCGAGCCGACGCCGAACCAGGTCTGCAGGCAGACCACGGGCGCCGAGGGGTCGACGAGCACGAGCACCTTGAGCCCGTTCCCGAGGGCGAAACGCTCGACGCGCATCGTCGGACCGAACGCGACGGTGGCGTCGTGGTGGAGCCGGGCGAGCGGCGGGCGTTCGCGGTTCAGCTCGACGAGCATCTCGGCGAGCGGACCCATTCGAGGGAGGGCGTTGGCGTCGGGGACCGAGTAGGCAAGCGTCTCCTGCATGGCAGGCGCAGCCCATACCACGCTCAGCGCCGCGGCGCTGCGTGGCACAGGACGTCGCTCGGATCCCGCGTCGACTGGTGGCACTCCCATCGGTCGTCGTGGCAGGAGACGACGAGGATCCCCGCGTCGTACGCCTCCTTCAGAGAGGAGCCTGCCCGCTGCGCGAGCAGGTTGGACGGGGTGCGCTCGGTGCACCCCTTGCCCATGTCGACCTCGATCTTCCTGTTCCCCTTGGTCGCCTTGGCGGGGTTCGGCGGGGTCTTGCCCTTGTCGGCGGTGCGCACCGCCGCGGCGAGCTTCGGCAGGATGCCCTCGAGGTAGGCCTTGTCGACGAGCGGGTCGGTCGACCGCGGCGACACCATGGCGAGCGTGTACTGGATCGCCATCATCTGCTGCTCCGCCGGCGCGCTCGGCTGGATCGGCCCGCTCGACCCGATCGGGATCGGCCGCGGCGGCAAATCCCGCTTCGCGGCCTCCATGGCCGCGGGGGCCGCCGCGGCGCTCGGGGCCGGCGCCGCGCTGTCCGCGCCCGACGGCGCGGAGGCTGAGGCGGACGCTTGAGGCGCCGTGGCGCGCTGATCGTCGCACGCGAGGACGGCGAGGCCGAGGGCGAGGGCGAAGGCAGGGGACGCCGCGCGGAGCTCGCGCGGCCGGACGGGGGCGGGCTGCATGGGCGGCTTATACGAGCGCGCGCCGCGCGCCGCCACGCTCGCGTGGCCGCGCGGCGCGCGGTGACCAGCGCCCCCGCGCGTCAGTCGATCTTCAGGATGGCGAGGAACGCCTCCTGCGGGATCTCGACGCTCCCGACCATCTTCATCCGCTTCTTGCCCTCCTTCTGCTTCTCGAGGAGCTTGCGCTTGCGGCTGATGTCGCCGCCATAGCACTTGGCGGTCACGTCCTTGCGCATCGCCTTCACGGTCGTCCGCGCGATGACCTTCGATCCGATCGCCGCCTGGATCGCGACCTCGTACTGCTGGCGCGGCACGATGTCCTTGAGCTTCACCGCCAGGTCTCGGCCCCGGGCGTACGCCTTGTCGCGGTGCACGATGACGCTGAGGGCGTCGAGCGGGTCGCCGTTCACCAGCATGTCCAGCTTGATGAGATCGTCGGCGCGGTACCCGACGAGCTCGTAGTCCATCGACGCGTAGCCCCGCGACACGCTCTTCAGCTTGTCGTGGAAGTCGAAGAGCACCTCGCTGAGGGGCATGTCGTAGGTGATGATCACGCGGTCGGACGAGGCGTACTGGATCGACTTCTGCTCACCGCGCCGCTCCTGGCACAGGGCGAGGACCGCGCCGACGTACGTCGACGGCACGTGGACGGTCATCCGGAAGATCGGCTCCTCGATGCGATCGGTGAGGTTCGGCGGCGGGAGCTTCGCGGGGTTCTCGATCGACTTCATCGAGCCGTCGTTCAGGTAGCAGTGGTAGACGACGCTCGGCGCGGTCGTGATGAGGTCGAGGTTGTACTCGCGCTCCAGCCGTTCCTGGATGATCTCCATGTGGAGCAGGCCGAGGAAGCCGCACCGGAAGCCGAACCCGAGCGCCTCGGAGGTGTCGGGCTCGAAGACGAACGCCGCGTCGTTCATGTGGAGCTTCGACAGGGCGTCGCGGAGGTCCTCGTACTGGGCCGAGTCCGTCGGGAAGATCCCGGCGAAGACCATCGGCTTGACCTCCTTGAAGCCGGGAAGCGGCGTCGTCGCCGGGTGGACGGCGTCGGTCACCGTGTCGCCGATCTTCGTGTCGACGACGCTCTTGATGTTGCCGACGAGGAAGCCGACCTCCCCTGGCCCGAGCTCGGTGATGGCGGTCGCGTGGGGCGTGAACACGCCCATCTCCGTGACCTCGTAGTCGCGGCCGGTCGCCATGAAGCGGACCTTCTGGCCCTTCCGGATGATGCCGTCGACGACGCGCACCATGACGACCGCGCCGCGGTAGCTGTCGTACCAGCTGTCGAAGATGAGGGCGCGGGGCGCCGCGTTCAGGTCGCCCTTCGGCGCCGGGATGCGCGCGACCACCGCCTCGAGGATCTCCGCGATGCCGATCCCCGTCTTGGCGCTGGCGGGGATGGCGCCGGAGCAGTCGAGGCCGATGACGTCCTCGATCTCGCGGGTCGTCCGCTCGACGTCGGCCGAGGGGAGGTCGATCTTGTTGAGGACCGGGAGGATCGCGAGGTTGTTGTCCAGGGCGAGGAAGACGTTCGCGAGGGTCTGCGCCTCGACGCCCTGGGTGGCATCGACGACGAGCAGCGCGCCCTCGCACGCCTGGAGGCTGCGCGAGACCTCGTAATTAAAGTCGACGTGCCCGGGCGTATCGATGAGGTGCAGCCGGTACGTCTGGCCGTCCTTCGCGGTGTAATCCAGGCGAACGGTCTGGGCCTTGATCGTGATCCCCCGCTCGCGCTCGATGTCCATCTTGTCGAGGAACTGCTCCTTCTGCTCGCGGGCGGTGAGCGCCCCGGTCGCGTCGAGGATGCGGTCGGCGAGCGTGGACTTGCCGTGGTCGATGTGGGCGATGATCGAGAAGTTGCGGATGAGCTTGGAATCAACAGGCATAGCGAGCTTCAGGGCGCGGCGACCTGACCAGCGTTAGCGGCCGCAGCGCGCGGCCTCGATCGAAATGCGAGGGAGCGGACGGGAACGTCCGGGCCCCTCCGGGGGAGCGAGCCGCGGCGCGCGGCTCTACGAGCGCCGCGGGAAATGGTGGACCGCGGCGTGGCTGCTCCTAGCGCGACCCGCGCCGCGAAGCTATCCACGAGCGACCGGCGCCCAGCATCCCAGGCCCAGAGCCTTGCGGCCCCCGGCGCCGGTCATTTCTTCGGGATCGGCGGCGCGGCGACCGGCGGGCTCTCCAGGGACATCTGCCCTGGCAGCACGTGCTCGTAGTGCTTGAGGACCATATCTATCCCTTCGCGGATGTAGACGGCGATCGGGACCTTGGTGCGTTCGTGCAGGATCTTCAGCCGCTCGGCCTGCTCGGGCGTGATGTAGATGGTCGTCGAGACTTTCTTCCGCGACATGTCACGCCCGGGGGGGTAACCCGCCAGTCTCGAAGGGTACGACTGACAAGACGTTACCCTAGATGCCGGTACGTATGATGTCAATCGGAATGGCGCCACCGCGCTCGCCGGGGTTCAGGGATCGGCCGGGCTGGGCCGCGGGTCGCGTCCGTCGTCCGTCGCGTCCGTCGCGTCCGTCGCGTTTAGTGGGCTTCTTGATGTGCGCGCGGGCCGCGGTCTAGACTGCGGCTTGAAGCTGGTCCGCGTCGGGACGGCTCGCCCGGCGCGTCGAGCTTCTGTCCCGAGGGTTCCGGGCTGGCCGGAGGAATCTCTTGATGACGCGATTCCCGCTCACCTGGCGGTCGTCCAGGTGCTCGCTTGTGGCCCTGATCACCATTTCGGTCGCCTCCTGCGCGTCCTCGACGCCGGAACCCTCGAGCGCGAAGGGCTCCGCCAGCGAACGGGACACGGCGGTCGTCCACGAGCCCTGCGACAAGGACTCCGCCTCTGCGGAGAAGGTCGATGTGAACGGCGACCGGATACCCGACATCATCCACGTGAAGCAAGACGGCCGGGAGGTCTGTCGGGTCGTCGATCTGAACCTGGACGGCGCGATCGACGCCTTCATCTACTACGACGGCAAGGGGGTGGAGCGGCGGCGCGAATCGGACTTCGACCGCGACGGGCGGGCCGACGAGATCGCTCACTACGAGCGCGGCGCCGTCGTGTTGAAGGAGCGCGAGACCAACTTCGACGACAAGCTCGACACCTGGGACTACTACGAGGGTCCGCGCCTCGCGCGCCGCGAGCGCGACTCCGACGGCGATGGGATCGTCGACCAGTGGTGGCAGTTCAACAACCCGAACGACGCGAAGTGCGCGGTCGTGGCGAGCGATCAGAACGCCGACGGCAAGGCCGATCCCGGAAGCGTGGTGGATCTCTGCGCCGAGTCGTACGGCGCGCCGAGAGCGCCCGTGCCCCCGCCGGGCGGCGCCACGCCCCCGGAGGGTGGGGCGGGCGCAGGGCAGCCTGCGGCCGCCGGGGCGCCGAACGCCGCAGCTGCCCCCGCCGCGGGCGCGGCTGCATCGACGACCGCCGCGCCCACCCCTGCCCCCGCCGGCGCGGCTGCATCGGCGACCACCGCGCCCGCGGGCTCCGTGCCTGGCCAGCCGGCCGCCAAGAAGGGACCGTGACATGAGGAGACAAGCGCACATCGCGCTGGCCACGCTCAGCCTGCTCGGCGCGGCGTGCGGCTCGGATCCAGGGTTCGAAGGCGCGAAGGCGCCGAGGGTCGAGGCGGCTCGCAACGCCGACGGCAGCATCGACGATCGCTCGATGTGCGACTGGAAGGGCAAAGAAGATCGCGAGACGAGCGAGACCGCCGGGCCAGGCGCGATCCAGCCCAACGTGAGGCGCGTCTGGCAGATCGTGGGCACCGGCGAAGACCGCCAGAGGGCGCTCGTCTGCCGCGAGATCGACACCAACTTCGACGGGGTGAAGGACGTCGTCCGCAAGTACAACGACAAGGGCGAGAGCCTTCACGAGGAGTCCGACTCGAACTACGACGGCCGGATCGACACATGGCTCACGTTCGCCGGTGGAAGGCTGGCCGAGGTGAAGGTCGACTCCGATCGCGACGGCAACCCCGACGAGTGGAAGTACTACAGCGGCGGCAAGCTCGCGCGCATCAAGCGCGACACGAACCGCGACGGCAAGCCGGACGTCTGGGAGATCTACCGCATGGGGCGGCTCGAGCGGATGGGCGTGGACATCGACGCCGACGAGCGGGTCGATCGGTGGGATCACGACAACGAGCTGAAGCGCCGCTTCGAGGACGACGAGCGCAAGAAAGAAGAGGAGGCCACCGCTGCAGCCGCGAAGAAGGCTGCGGAAGATCAGGCGGCCGCGGACAAGGCGAACGAGGCCGCGGGCGAGAGCGGGAGCGCGGCGCCCCCCAGCGACAAGAAGAAATAGAGCGCGCCTCCTTCGAGCCGAGGTGGGGTCAACCTCGCCCCCTGCCCTGACGGCGCAAGCGCGCACAGGTGCTCCTGCCGCCGCAGGTGTTCGCCAGGGCAGGCGCGCCGGCGTAGGCCTCGGATCCCAGCTGCGTACCGCCCAGGTCGGTCGACGCGGCGCGAGGGGCGTGCTTATCAGTGCCGTCGGCCGACACCATCGCGTCGGCGTAGGTCCCCGAGCACACCATGGAAGAACGTCTGCAGAAGATCATCTCGCGCGCCGGCGTCGCCTCGCGCCGCGCATCGGAGGAGCTCATCCTCGCCGGGCGGGTGCGCGTGAACGGGCGCGTCGTGACCGAGCTCGGCTTGAAGGCCGACCGGCAAAAGGACCGCATCGAGGTCGACGGCAAGCGCCTCGTCTCCGAGGCGCCGGTCTATGTCGCGCTGCACAAGCCGCGGAACGTCGTCTCGACGCTGCGCGATCCCGAGGGGCGCCCGACGGTCGCCGACCACGTGCGCGGCACGGGCGCGCGGCTCTACCCCGTGGGTCGGCTCGACTTCGCGACGAGCGGCATCCTCCTCATGACGAACGACGGCGACTTCGCCAACGCGCTGCTCCATCCGCGCGGCGGCGTGCCGAAGACCTACGTCCTGAAGGTCCAGGGCGTCATGAGCGACGACGATCTCACGCCGTGGCGCGAGGGGATCCGACTCGAAGATGGCGTCACGCTGCCGGCCGAGGCGCGGCTGCTCCGCCACGAGGGCGACAAGACGTGGATCGAGGTGACCCTCCGCGAGGGCCGCAACCAGCAGATCCGGCGCATGGGCGAGGCGACCGGCTGGCCCGTGATGCGCCTGGCCCGGACGACGTTCGCCGGCGTGAGCTCGGAAGGACTCCGGCCGGGAGAGTGGCGCGCCTTGACGGTGGATGAGCTCCTCCACATCCGCGAGGCGTTCGGCGTGCCCAAGCGGATCCGCGGCGCGATGATGGGCGCGTCGTCGGGTCCGGTCGACCACCGCCGCACGGCCAGCTCGGCCCGGTCAGGCGCGAAGGCGTCACCTCGGCCTACACAGGAAGCCGGTGGTGCGGCCACGCGCGGCCGGGGACCGGCACAGCCGAGGGCTCGCTCCAGAGCCAACGCCGACGCCCCGAGCGCACCTGGTCAGGGCCCGGCCGGGCGGATGGCTCGCTCCAGGACCGACGCCGCCCCGAGCACCTCCGCCCGGAGCCCGGCTGGGAGGACGGCTCGCTCCAGGACCGACGCCGCTCCGAGCACGCCTGCCCGGAGCCCGGCCGGGAGGACGGCACGCTCCAGGACGGACGTCGCCGCGCCGGCCGCGCCCGGACCGGGCGCCGCTAGATCTGCGCGAAACGTCCGCTCCGAAACGAAGCCTCGAGCAGCTGAGACACGCGCGCCTCGAGCTCGCGGGCGCGAGCGTCGTTGATGCCGGCGAGCGCCTGTTTGATCTCGCCGAGCGCCTTCAGCTGACTGAACAGCTGGACGTCGCCGAGCGAGGCGCCGCCCGTGAGGATCTGCCGGATCCGATCGATCTCCGCGGCGAGCGCCTCCACCCCGACGCCGAGCGCGCCGACGCGGCGGCGATCCGGGTGCTCGCGAAAGAAGGCCTCGAGCACCGGCTGCACGATGCCCTCGAGGATCGCCGCCTGATCCTGGTTGTTCCAGATGTGCTTGAGCACGAAGAAGTCGCTCGCGTCGGTCGTCTGGCGGCCATCGAGGTAAGCGCTCGCCGCGAAGAGCTTGAGCATCTTCACGACACGACGATCCGAGAGCGATATCCCTTCGGCGCGGATCTGGAACACCAGCCCCTTGTAGGCCGATAGGAACGCATCGCCGAAGTTCATCCGCGCGCCGAACCCTCGGCCGAGCTCGGCGAGCTCGCGCGCCGCGACGAGCGGGCGAAGCGGCTCGCCGGCCATGTGCCGGATCTCCTGCTGGATGCCGCGCTGGAGCAGCTCGCTGAAGTGGTAGGCGTCGAGGTTGTCGGACTGCACCCGCAGGAGGAAGCGGTCGAAGATCGCGGTCAGCGTCTCGTCGCCGGGCACCTCGTTCGAGGCAGCGAAGACGCTGATGAGCGGGCAGCGGAGCACCTGGCCGCCGCTCGCGAACTTGCGCTCGTTCAGCAGCGTGAGCAGCGCGTTCAGGATGGCGCTGTTCGACTTGAAGACCTCGTCGAGGAAGACGATCTCCGCCTCGGGGAGCATCCCCGAGGTGTTCCGGCGGTAGACCCCCTCGCGAAAAGCACCGATGTCGACCGGACCGAAGATCTCGTTCGGCTCGGTGAAGCGCGTGAGCAGGTACTCGAAGTACCGCGCCTGCATCAGCTCTGCGAGCGTGCGGATGAGCGCGCTCTTCGCGGTCCCCGGCGGGCCGAGGAGCACGCAGTGCTCGCCCGCGACGACCGCGATCATGAGCAGGCGGATGATCTCGTCCTTGCCCAGGAACTGCCGCTCGAGGCTATGGGCAAGCAGGCGCAGGCGCTCGTGGAGCGGAGCGGACATGAGGCGAATCCTCGTATCACAGGCCCGCCGCCTGGCGCATCGCCCCGTGCGTTCCCACGACGCCACCGCGCCGAGCGGTTGAGCAAAACGTTGAGCGAAACGTTGAACAAAACACAGAGGCCGGTGGGTCACACCGGCCTCGCAGGGTCTGCTCGCTGTCGCAGAGCCTATGTCGTGGAGCGGGAGACGGGATTTGAACCCGCGACGTCAACCTTGGCAAGGTTGCACTCTACCACTGAGTTACTCCCGCAGATGTCAATCACTTAATTCAGAAACCACATCTGAAGGCGTTTGTCAGAAAAATCCTGATTCGCGCCGGGTCATCACCGGAGGTTCGCTCCGTCGATGCGTGGCGGATGAGTACCAATCGGCGTGGTGGGAGTCAAGCTCTCAACAACAAAACCTCAAAACTTCCGTCGCCGGCAGGTTGCACGGCCGCTCTGGTCGAGTATTGTGTGGCCATTGCGAGCGAGGGGGCTCGCCAAGCAGCACCGCGCACGGTGCCGCTCACAAAAGCCTTCGCGTTCGCGACAGCGGCACCGTGTGGGGGGCTCTTACATCATAAGGGTGCCCGCCACTCGGCGCGCTCTTGGTTGGCCTGGGTCGACCAGGCAGGTCCTTTGGACTTGGGGGGAGCATGAACGAACAGACTGCTTTGCGAGTGGACGTTGCGGAGACAACGGCGCCGGTCCTTCAGAAAGAGTACCGGTCCGGAGTCCACGCCAAGCGACAGGATGACGACGGCGGGTGGGGGCTCGTCCTGATCGGGCTCGACGCTCCGCCGCGGATCGTGAGCCTCATGGACGGCGCCGTGATCGGCAGCGCCGCGCGCGACGGGCGCATCGAGGGCGAAGGGATCGCGCCGGAGCACGCGAAGATCAGCGTCCGTTCGGACGGTTGCTACATCGAGGACATGGACACCCACGACGGCACGTGGGTGAACGGCGTCCGCGCCCGGCGCATCGGCGTGATGCACGGCGACGTGGTGCGCCTCGGGCATCAGCTCGGGGTCTTCGTCGAGCGGCACCTCGCGCTGTACGACGGCGCGCCGTCTCGGCTCGGCCCGCTGGTGTTCGGCTCGAAGCAGCGCAAGGACTGGATCGACCCGGTGATGAAGCTCGTGCAGTCGGGCTCCAGCGTCTGCATCGAGGGCGCGCCCGGGGTCGGGAAGCGGACGCTGGCTCGCCTCGCCGCAGCGGTGCGCGAGGGCCTGGGTGAGACGCTGGTCATCGACGGCAGCGCCGAGACGAAGCCGGCCATTCCGCCGGGCGCGCGACCGATGACATGGCTCGTCCTCGACGCCGATCGCCTGCCGCGCCCGCAGCAGCTGGAGATCGCGCACTCGGTCGGTCGCTCGAACGGCGTCAGCATCATCGCGACGACCGGACAGCCGCTCGACCGTGCCGCCGGCGACGGGCGCGTCGCGCCGTGGTTCGCTTCGCTCTTCTCTGGCAAGCGGATCACGATCCCGACGCTCGAGATGCGGCGCGAGGACGTGCCGCTCATCGTGCGCGACATCGCGGAGCGCAACGCGATCGGCCTCGACCGCTTCACCCCGCAGCTCCTGGAGGCGCTCGTCCGCGCCGGCTGGCCGGGCGGCGTGCCGCAGCTCGAGTCCGCCATCGTGACCGCAGCCCAGGCTGCGCCGGACGGCCCGCTCTCCGTCACGCCGATCGCGGGATCGCTCGCGCGCGGCCCGCGGGTGAAGCCGAACCTCCCGCCCGCGACGGATCCTTCGCTCGCGCGCGCCCGCCTCGAGGACGCCCTCGCCCGGGCCAACGGCTCCGTCGCGTCGGCTGCGCGTGCCCTGGGCATGTCGCGGCAGGCGATCTACCGCGAGGCCGACCGGCTCGGCCTCGACATCGCGCGCCGCAGGGTCCCGCGCGGCTGAGTGACGCCCCTTTCACGACCGGGAGCCCTGCGTCGCGCCAGCGCGGGGGGCTCTCGGCGCGCTCGATGACGAAGCGCCAGCGCGCGCCAGGCGGACATCCAGGCGCGGCTCTTCAACCGTAAAATCCGAGAGACGTATGGCTGACGATCGATCCCTCCTCGGGGTCGACGCACTGCTCGTAGTGCAGCATCTCGCCGCGCGACGACGGCGGGAGCGCGCGCAGCAACGTGTAGATGGGGCCGAGGCCGCAGACGCGACGGCTGGCGAGGTCCCGAGCAACGTCGACGAAGAAGCCCGGCGCGTCGATCGACGTCGCGCGCTCGATCGAGGCGAGATCGCGGTCGCGCAGCGCCGTCCGCTGCCGCTCGTCCAGGGGCGCGGGATCACCGAAGCGCGGGCCGACGTGGGCGAGGTCCGCTCCTGCGATGACGAGGACGCGACCGGGGCGCTTCGCCAGGGCGTCGCGGAGCGCCCTCAGGAACGACTCGGCACCATCGTCTTGCGCGGGGTCGCGACGCCGCGCCTGACACTCCGAGAGGCCGCAGAGGATGGGTACGATCGACGCCGCGCGGCCGCCAAGGAGGTGCCGCACGAACACGGCCTGAAATTCGATCGAGTGCTCGTTCTTGTGCAGGTACTGGTCCTCGCGCACGTCGAAGCGGCTCGCCGCCGCGAGCTCCGCGATCATCTCTCGATCCGGATCGAGAGGACCGAGCGGCGTCGCGAACGTCTTCTCGCAGACGGCGTACGGACGGCGCATCGCGGCGTGCGACGTCCCGAGCAGAACGAACGTGTCGACCTGCTCGAGCCCTGGACCCGCCAGCGCCTGCTCCAGCGCAGCATAGGCATGCCCGTAGCCCGCCGCGGCGCGCCAGAGATCCATGTGCGGCGCGCAGAGCCCGACCATGCGTGTTGGCGCGCTTTGCGACGCTGCAGCGCGCGTCGCTCCGCCCTGCGGCCGCGCGACCTGGAGGCACTTTCGCTCGATGAAGTCGGCGAGCTTCCGTCGATCGCCGTGGTACGCGCCGCCCGCGTGCGCGGCCACCCGGATCGGCGCCGCGTCGAACGATTGCACGACGCTCCGCCGGCGCGCGTGGAATCGCGGGCTGTCGAGCATCCACGCGCGTTCCAGCTCGTCGGCCAGCTGCGACACGTGGGCGGCGTCCACGTGCTGGCCCGTCGACCGGGCGACGTCACGCGCGATCTCGTCGATCGATCGCCTCCCGTCGAAGCGCGCGAGCACGGCAGCGCTCGCGGCGGGAACGACGACCGGAGACGGCGCGATGCCCTCGGTGTCGCGCAACGTCAACGCGCGGCCATGGCGCTCATCCTGGATGACGACGATCTCAAGGGCTCGAAGCTTCGGGCGCAGCACCGGCATCCAGCGCGAGAATAGCGCGTGCGCGCTCGCCGCCCAGCGCGCGGCCTCGCGCATCCGAGAACAGCGCCGACGCCCCCCGCGGTCGCAGCGGCAGCTCGCTCCAGAACGGACGGCGCTGGTGCCCTGCGTCAGAGCGCCCGTCAGGATGGCGGATTGCTGCTTCGCAGCGGCGCCGCGTGGCACTAGGGTCGCTGCTTGAAGCTCCGCCCTGCTCCGCACCCCTCCCCTGGCATCGCGGCCGCTTCGGGCTGGCAGTACGTCCGATCACCACGAGAGCGCCTCCGAACGAATGCGTCGAACCACGCCCCTCGATCCACCCGTCCGTGAAGCCGATCTGCTCATCGAGCTCTCGGCCGTGTACCGCGAGGCGGAAGAGGTCTTCAGTGGCTGGACGTGCGAGGCCTCGACCGAGTGCTGTCGGTTCGGCATCACGGGCCGCGAACCGTACGTGACGTCCGTCGAGCTCGCTGCCGTCCGGCGCGCGATCGCGGCTCGCGGGGGCCGCCGAGCGCTCGAGGGGATCGTGCGAGCGGACGGGGCGGGAGCGCTTGAGTCGGGGGCGCCCGCGAGCGGTCCGAGCCGGCGACGCGCGCTGCCGCAGGCGTCGGAGCGGCGGTGCCCGATGCTCACCGACGCCGGCCGCTGCGCGATCTACGCCGCGAGGCCCCTCGGGTGTCGCACGTTCTTTTGTGATCGCGCCTCCGCTGGATCCCCGGTCCGCCACCACGACGTGACCCGGCTCGTCCGCAAGGTGCAGGAGATCGCCGCGCGACACGAGCCGGGGGGCGACCTCGGCCGTCCGCTCACCCGCGCCCTGGCGGAGGCTGGACCGAGCGCCGCGGGCGCGCCGCCCAGGACGAGCAGCGCGGCGCGCGCTCGCCGCGGCCGCTGAGGCCCGCCGCTCAGGTCCGCTCGACGGCCATCACGCCGGGGATCCGCTGCAGCCGCCGGATCACGCTCTTCAGCTGCGCGAGGTCGGAGCACAGGAACGTGAACGTGTTCATCGCCCGACCGTCGTCGCCCGCGCGACAGGTCGCCTCGCTGATGTTGATGCCCTGCTCGTGGAACGTGTGGCCGACCGTCGCGAGGATGCCCGGCCGGTTCGCCGTCATCACCTTGATCTGCACGGGGCGGTTGATCTTCGCGCGCGCGTCCCAGGAGATCTCCACGCGGCGCTCCGGGTCCGTGTCGAACGCCTTGGCGCAGTTACGGCGGTGGACGGTGATGCCGCGGCCGCGCGTGATGAAGCCGACGATCTCGTCGCCTGGGAGCGGGTTACAGCACTTCGTGTAGCGGACGAGGACGTCGTCGATGCCGTTCAGCCGGATGCCGTGGCTGTCGCGCCCGGTGACCTTGCGGACGAGCGACTCGATGCGCCCCTCCTTGATCGACTCGGGCGGCGGGGTCGGCGTGCCCTTCTCGTTCTCCTTGGGCGTGGGCGCGAGGAACTCGCACACCGCGCGGACGCTCACCTTGCCATAGCCGACCGAGATGAAGAGCTCGTCGGCCGAGGTGACCCCGAAGCGCTCCATGACCTTGCGCAGCTCGCCCTCGTGCTTCGTGAGGCGACTCAGGCTCATGCTCCGCTGGTGCATCTCCTTCTCGAGGAGCTCACGGCCGAGCTTGAGCGACTTCTCCCGCTGTTCCGTGCGCAGGTAGTTGCGGATCTTCGAGCGCGCGCGGCTGGACGTGACGTAATCGAGCCAGTCCTTCGAAGGGTGCTGGCTCGGGTTGGTCATCACCTCGACCACGTCGCCGTTCCGGAGCTTCGAGCGGAGCGGGACGATGGCGCCGTTGACCCGCGCCCCCGAGCAGTGCTCGCCGACCTGCGTGTGGATCGCGTACGCGAAGTCGATGGGCGTCGAGCCGCGGGGGAAGACGCGCACGTCCCCCTTCGGCGTGAAGACGTACACCTCGTCCTGGAACAGGTCGACCTTGACGCTCTCCAGGAACTCGGCCGGATCCTTGAGCTCCTTCTGGAACTCCATCAGCTGGCGGAGCCAACCGAACCGTGCGGCGTCCTTCGGGTCGATGCCGCCGGAGTTGTTCTCCTTGTACTTCCAGTGCGCCGCGATGCCCTGCTCCGCGACGCGATGCATCTCGTGGGTGCGGATCTGGATCTCGATCCGCTCGCGCCCGGGCCCGATGACCGTCGTGTGCAGCGACTGGTACATGTTCGGCTTGGGCAGCGCGACGTAATCCTTGAAGCGGCCGGGTACCGGGGTCCACTGCGAGTGGATCACGCCGAGCGTCGCGTAGCAGTCCGCCACCGACTCGACGAGCACGCGAAACGCGATGACGTCGTAGACTTGATCGAAATCGCACTGCTGCGCCTGCATCTTGCGCCAGATCGAGTAGAGGTGCTTCGCGCGGCCGGTGACGTCGACCGCGAACCCCTGCTCCGCGAGCTTGCCCGCGAGCACCTTCGAGACCTCGTGGATGTACTTGTCCCGCTCCTTCGCTGTCGTCTTGACCTTCTGCGAGAGGTCCGACCAGGCTTCCGGCTCGATGTACCTGAACGAAAGGTCCTCGAGCTCGCTCTTGAAGCGCGCGATGCCGAGGCGGTTCGCGAGCGGCGCGTAGATATCCATCGTCTCCCGGGCGATCCGGTCCTGCGCCTCGGGCTTCATGAACTCGAGCGTCCGCATGTTGTCGAGGCGGTCGCACAGCTTCACGAGGAGCACGCGGATGTCCCGCGCCATCGCCACCAGCATCTTGCGGAAGTTCTCGGCTTGCCGATCTTCCTTGGAAGCGAAGTTGATCTTCGAGAGCTTCGTCACGCCGTCGACGAGGAACGCCACCTCCTGGCCGAAGCTGTTCTCGATGTCGGTGGTCGTCGCGAGCGTGTCCTCGACGACGTCGTGCAAGAGCCCGGCGCAGACGCTCGCCGTGTCCAGCTTGAGCTCGGTGATGATCGCGGCGACGCTGGCCGGGTGGGAAAAGTAAGGGTCACCGCTCTTGCGGGTCTGCCCCTTGTGAGCGTCAGAGCTGTAGGCGTAGGCCCGGGCGATGAGATCGACGTCTGCAGCCGGCTGATAGGTCCGGACGCGATCGACAAGCTCCGTCAACGTCAGCATGAAGAGTTCGGTGGGCGCAATGCGCCCCCTCCCTTTCGCACGCTAACACCGCGATCTAGACCCCGCAATTGTGTCACCATGCGCGGCGCGCGCGCGCAGAGCAAGGTGCCCAGGCGCGTTGCCCGGCGCAGGGCACGCGCGCTCCGTCGCGCGTCCTCGTCGTCATCCACGCCATCCACGTCGTCCTCGTCCTCATCTCGGTTCATCTCGGAGTTTCCGCTTCGCCCGCTTGCGTCGGGTCGAATGTTGCTGCGGATTCATGAAAACCATGGAGCCGATCACCGTCTACGTCCACTTCCCCTGGTGCCTCAAGAAGTGTCCCTACTGCGACTTCGTGTCTTTCGCGAAGGCGCGGGAGGCGATCGACCACCGCGGCTATGCCGACGCCGTGCTGGCCGAGCTCCGGAAGCGGGAGGATCTGCTGGGCGAGCGCGAGCTCCGGAGCATCTTCTTCGGCGGCGGGACGCCGTCCTTGTGGGAGCCGGACGAGATGGGCAGGGTGCTCTCGGCCATCACCGCGGCTGCCGGCCGGCTGTCGCCCGACCTCGAGGTGACCGTCGAGTGCAACCCGACCTCGCTCGATGAGCAGCGGGCCCGAGCGTTCCGAGCGATCGGAGTGAACCGGCTGAGCGTCGGAGTTCAGGGCCTCGACGTCGAGCGCCTCCGGTTCCTCGGGCGCCTGCACGACCCCGACGGCGGGCTCGGCGCGCTCTCGGCGGCGATCCGGTCAGGGATGCCGCGCGTGAGCGGCGATCTCATCTACGGTGTCGCGGTCGGAACGGTCGAGGCGGCGCGGGAGCAACGCCCCGAGCACGCCGCCGCCGAGGCGCGCGCCGTGGCCTCGACGGGGGTGACCCATATCTCGGCGTACAGCCTGACGGTCGAGCCCGGCACCTCGTTCGGAGAGCTCGCGCGGCGCGGTCGCCTGCCGCTCGCCGGAGACGATGGCGTTGCGGACACGTTCTTCGCCATCGACGAGGCCCTCGAGGCCGAGGGGCTCGCCCATTACGAGGTCTCGAACTACGCGAGGCCGGGTCACGAGGCGCGCCACAACCTGGGTTACTGGCAAGGCGTCGACTACGTCGGTCTCGGGTGCGCCGCCTACGGGACGGTGTCGCGCCCCGATCCGCGCTGGGGCCTGCGCTCGGCCGGCGCGGAGGGCCATGACGGAGAAGCGTTCGCGGTCCGGTACCGGAACATCGTGAGTCCAGAACGGTACATGGCTGCGACGGCCGAAGGCGGCGACGCGATCGCCGTGGAGAGCGAGGAGCGGCTCGAGCCGGAGACAAGGCTGTCCGAGCGGATCATGCTCGGGCTGCGGCTGCGCGAGGGGCTCGATCTCGAGGCCGCCGCGGCGGCGCTCGGGGTGCCGGCGTGGCCGCCCTCGCGGCGGAGGGCCGCGGAGCGGCTCGAGCGCGCCGGCCGCCTGGAGGTGGCGGGCGGGCGGATCCGCGTCCCGCGAGCCGCCTGGGTCTTCGCCGACGGCATCGCGGCCGACCTGTTCTGAAGCAGCGCCGCGAGGGCGTCACGTGGGCGCGCGGCGCTCGCGGTGGACGCCGGGCCGGGAGCGCGCTCCGATGAGCGTCCCATGAGCCGTTTGCCTACCGTCGAGGACATCCGCGGCGCCGCCGTGCGCATCGCGCCCCACGCCCACGTGACGCCCGTCATGACCAGCCGGACGATCGACGGCATCGCAGGGGCGCGCGTCTTCTTCAAGTGCGAGAACCTGCAGCGGGTCGGAGCGTTCAAATTCCGCGGCGCGTGCAACGCGGTCCTGTCCCTCTCGGACGAGGAGGCGCGGCGCGGCGTCGCGACCCACTCCTCGGGCAACCACGCCGCCGCGCTCGCGCTCGCGGCCCGAATCCGCGGCGTCGCCGCGTACATCGTCATGCCCGAGAACGCGCCCGCCGTGAAGCGCGCCGCCGTGGAGGGCTACGGCGCCCGGGTCGTGAGCTGCGCCCCCACGCTCCGCTCGCGCGAGGAGACGGTCGCCCGCGTGATCGCCGAGACGGGCGCGATCTTCGTCCCTCCTTACAACGACCCGCGCATCATCGCCGGCCAGGGCACGGCCGCGCTGGAGCTCGCGGCCCAGGTGGACGATCTCGACGCCGTGGTCGCGCCCGTGGGCGGCGGCGGGCTGCTCTCCGGGACCGCCATCGCCACCGGCTCGCTGTCGCGCGCGCGCACGATCGGCGCCGAGCCCGAGGCCGCGGACGACGCGGCGCGATCGATGCGCGAAGGGAGGATCGTCCCCTCGAACGACCCGGTCACGATCGCCGACGGCCTCCGCACCTCGCTCGGCGAGCTCACCTTCGCGGTCCTGCGCGAGCGCGGGGTCGAGATCGTCACCGTGAGCGAAGACGACATCGTCAAGGCGATGCGCGTGGTCTGGGAGCGGATGAAGCTCGTCATCGAGCCGAGCGCGGCCGTCCCGGTGGCGGCGGTCCTGCGGCGCTTGATCCAAGGGGCGCGGATCGGCGTCATCGTGAGCGGAGGCAACGTCGATTTGACCCGGCTCCCGTTCGCCTGAGCGCGCTCGGGCGTTCGAGCCTAACCCGCGAGGGCGCGCTGGCGCTCCGCGCGCCCAGGCTCACGTGGCGCGCCGCTCTCGCGCGAAGCGCAACGTGGCGCGTACAGCGCTCGGCCCTGGGCCGGGCGGCGCCGCTGCGATCGACCGCCCTTGCGCGTCGAGGATGCGCGAGCCGCCCTGGCCGTCGAGCGCAGGGCGGGAGGGCCCCCAGTTGGCGTTCACGATCGAGATGTGATGGCGCCGGGCGAGCACGGGCAGGAGATCGGCGCGCATGTCCCCTTCCCCGGGCGAGTCGACCCACGCCGTAGGGAAGAGCAGCAGATCGGCCTCATCGAGCGCGTCGCCCGCGTCGTCGGAGACGAAGTGAACATCGAAGCAGATGGCGACGGTGAGCTTGACCCCGCGCAGCTCGAGGACCGGCGTCCCGAGATCCCCCGGCGCCGCCCAGCGCTCCGGGAACCACGGATGACGCTTGCGGTAATGGCCCACGCGCCGTCCCTCGCCGTCGAAGACGAGCAAGCTGTTGTAAAAGCGGCCCCCGCTCGCCTCGGCGAGGGGGCCGGCCAGCGCGATCCCGTGCCTTCGCGCGAGCTCGGCGAGCCGCTCCGCCGACTCCCCATCGATCGGCTCCGCGAAGCGGCGCAGATCGCTGTCCCCCCGCGGCGAGACATAGCCCGTGAGGATGAGCTCGGACAGCAGCACCAGGTCTGCCCCCGCAAGCGCTGGCGATCCGAGGAGACGGTCGATCTCGGCAAGCGCTCCCCCTCGGTCGCCGAAGCGCTGCGGCAGCTCGAGCGCGACCACGTCGAGGGAGCGATCGCTCAAGGGCACCACCGGACGCCCCCGCGGCGCGGGCACGCTCGCGCGCCGCCCGCGGGCGATCCGGTCGCATCGCCCCGGACAGCGCACGGCAAAGCCACGGCGCGCCCTCGGCTCAGCGGTGGTTCCGCGCGACCTGGAGCTGGTGGAGGCTCACCGCCAGGTCGACCTGGCGGCGAAGATCCGAGGCGATCCAGGGCTTCGTGATGATCCGGAACGCCGCGCTCTCCCGGGAGATCTTCTGGATCTGCTCGACGTCGGTCGGGGCGCAGACCAGCACCGGGACGTAGCTCAGCCCCTGCCGGCGCAGCTCGCGCAGCAGCGCGAGCCCGCTGAAATGAGGCATCCGGTAGTCGGCGACGACCACGGCGGGCGGCTCTTTCACCGCGGCCGCCAGCGCGCGGCGAGGGTCCCCGAAGGTGCGGACCTGGTAGCCCGAGCGGAGCGCCCGATCCATGAGGTCCAGGTTGAGCTCCTCATCGTCGACGGCGTAGAGGAGGGCTCCTTGGCCCCGACCACTCGAAGGTGGCGGCATGCTGCCGGAGTGCGGGGCATTGCCCATCAAGCGCGAGGGTATCAGACCTCGTTCTCCTGCACCACGCGCTCAAGCCGAGGTGATCTGGTTGCCTGCATCACGCCCAGCGAAGGGCAGCCAGGCGTGCGACACAGCGGAAAGGCCGCCAGATGTGAGCGCCGCTTCGCCCCGGCGCCCTGTCTCGCGTCGCTTCAGCGGGCCTCGAGGCGCCGCGAGCGATCAACCTGGACCGGCAGCGGCGTTCACGATCCACTCCGGCGGCGTTCGGCGGTAAGAGATCAGGAGATGCCCGCTCGCGATGGATTGCTCGAGGTCGGCGCGCTCGTGGACGGCCGGTATCAGGTGCTCGGCCACCTCGGGAGCGGCGGCCATAGCGTCGTCTACGATGCGCGCCAGATCGTGACCACCCAGCGCGTGGCGCTCAAGCTGCTTCGACCCGAGGTGCTGCGGCGCTCGCGCGAGTCGAGCTCCCAGGAAGCGCGCTTCGAGCGGGAGATGCAGGTCATCGCCCAGCTGAGCCACCCGAACATCGTTCGCCTGCTCGACGCCGGGCGCCTGCCCGAGGGCGAGCTCTACCTGGCGCTCGAGTACGTCGACGGCGAGACGCTGACCGCGCGCTGCCAGCGCACGAGGGGGGTCGAGCCGAACGAGGCGAAGCGGCTGATGCTGCAGGTGCTCGACGCCATCGGCTTCGCCCACGAGCGCGGCGTCGTTCACCGCGACCTCAAGCCGCACAACATCATGGTCGCCGGGTCGGGCAAGCGGACGCACGCCAAGGTGCTTGATTTCGGCATCGCCGCGCTCATCGGCGAGGCCCGCTCCGCCGACTACCGCGCGCTCACCCCCACCGGGGAGTTCAACGGGACCCCGGCCTACATGGCCCCGGAACAGCTCGTGCAGTCCACCCCGACCACAGCGGCGGACATCTATGCATGGGGGCTCACCTTTCTCGAGTGCCTGCTCGGCGCGCCCGTGATGCACGAGGCGACGGTCGCCGAGGTCATCTTCCGCCAGCTGAGCCCCGAGCCGGTGCCGATCCCGCGCGCCCTCCGCGGCCACCCCCTCGGCGCGCTGCTCGAGCAAGCGACCGCCAAGTCGCCGGTGCACCGCTTCCGGTCCGCCCGCGACGCCTACGAGCTGCTGGAGGAGTGCGACGTGTCGGGGATCCCGTGGCCGCTGCCGCCCGATCCTGGCCCCGCCGCATCGGTGAAAGGGCGCGGCGGCGCGCTGGAGCAGCGGGCGATCGCGACGCGACCGGCGCGGCAGGTCGAGGCCGAGCAGGAGACCCAGCTCGTGCCCTCCGAGCAACCCGAGCCGCCGCCGGGCACGGTGCGCAAATCCCCCGAGCAGCAGCGGCAGGACGACCGGCTCGGCGCCGCGCCGACGCTCGCGATCCCAGGCCGCAATGTCGCGCCCGCCGCGGCGCCGGCGAGGCCGATCCGCAACGCGTCGATCCACCTCGGCGCCTCGGGGAGCCCGCCGACGGCGCCGGCGACGAGCTTCACGTCCCGCCCCAGCGTCGCGCCCGGGACGCGGCCGATGTCGACCACCGGCCGCGGCGAGCGCCGCCAGCTCACCTTGCTGGTCTGCGGGCTCGCCGGCGCCGAGCGCATCGCGGATACGATCGACAGCGAGGCGTTCCACGAGCTCGTCCAGATGTACCAGGCGGTGTGCGCCCAGGTGATCGGGGCGCAGGAGGGGGTGTTCCTCCGCTCCCCGGGCGAGGAGACGATCGCGTATTTCGGCCACCCCGTCGCGAGGGAGGACGACGCCCTCCGCGCCGTGCAGGCGGCGCTCGATCTGGTCGAGCACATGTCCAGCCTGAACACGCGCGAGCTCGTGTCCGTGCCGCTGTCCGTGCAGGTCGGCGTGCACACCGGGATCGTCGTCGTGGCGGACAGCGACGCCGCGCCCTCGCTCGCAGGCCCGACCTTGAACGCCGCGACGCAGCTGAAGGCCCACGCGGAGCCCGGCACGGTGCTCGTGAGCCGCGCGACGCTGAAGCTCGTCGAGGGCTATTACCACGTGGACGCGCTCGGCGAGATCAGCCCGAAGGAGGGGCGCCAGCCGATCGAGGTCTTCGCGGTGCACGGGCGCACGACCGCGCGGGACCGGCTGGACGCGAGGATGCAACACGGGCTCACGCCGCTCGTCGGGAGAGACAGCGAGCTCGACGAGATCGCGGCCCGGTGGACGCGGGCCGCGAGCGGCGCGGGGCAGGTCGTGCTGATGACGGGCGAGGCGGGGATCGGCAAGTCGCGGAGCGTGCGCGCCTTCCGCGATCGGCTGGCGGGGACGCCCCACCTGTGGCTCGAGGCGCGCTGCTCGCCGCAGCTCCAGAACAGCGCCTTCTATCCGGTGATCGAGCTGCTCAACGCGCTGCTCGCGGGCGACCGCGAGCGCGCGAGCACGCTGAGCGGCGCAGCGCCGTCGACGGAGCGCGGCGCAGGGATCGAGCCGCGCGAAGACCGGCTCGCGCGGCTGGAGGAGCTGCTCGCCGAGGCGGAGGCGGGGCCGCTCGCCGTGCCGCTGCTCGCCGCGCTGCTGTCGATCCCGACCGAGGGACGCCACCCCGCGCCGGCGCTCAGCCCGCAGCGCCAGCGGCAGGAGACCATCTCCTCGCTCCTGCAGCTCTTCCTCGGGCTCGCCGATCGGCAGCCGCTCGTGCTCACGACCGAGGACCTGCACTGGGCCGACCCGTCGACCCTGGAGCTGCTCGGCCGGCTCATCGACGAGGGGCGGCCGTCTCCGCTGCTGCTTCTCCTGACCGCGCGCCCAACGTTCGCGCCGCCGTGGCCCGTGCGTTCGCACTTCACCCAGCTCTACCTCGCCCCGCTCAGCGCCGAGCGAATGCGGGCGCTCGTCCAGCAGCTGGCCGGCGCGTACGCGACGACGAGCGGCGCGCCGGGCATGAAGGCGTCGCTGCCAGACGAGGTGATCCGGACGCTCGCGGAGCGCAGCGATGGCGTCCCGCTGTTCGCCGAGGAGCTCACGCGCATGGTGGTCGAGTCGGCCGCCGCGCAAGCCGCCGCAGGGGAGTCGACCGGCGCGCCGAGCGCCGCGCGCCAGGGGGTGGGCGCGCTCGAGATCCCGACCACCCTCCAGCACTCGCTGACGTCGCGCCTCGATCGCCTGGGCCCTGCCAAGGAGGTCGCGCAGCTCGCCGCGGTGTTCGGCCGAACGTTCGGCTACGAGGCGCTCGAGCTGTGCGCGGCGGGCAGCGCGGGCGCGGAGCCGCTGCTCATGGCGTCGAGCCCCGAGGCGCTGCGCGAGGCGCTCGCGCAGCTCGTCGACGCCGAGCTGCTCTTCCAGCGGGGGCGCCCCCCGCGCTCGACGTACACGTTCAAGCACGCGCTGGTGCAGGACGCCGCCTACCAGTCGCTGCTCCGCGGCACCCGGCAGGTGTACCACGCGCGCATCGCCGCCGTCCTCGCCGAGCGCACCACGAATACGCCGCCCGAGCTGCTCGCGCGGCACTACACCGAGGCCGCGCTGCTCGGCCCCGCCGTCGCCGCGTGGCAGCGCGCGGGCGAGGCCTCGCTGTTCTCGTCCGCGCACGCCGAGGCGATCAGCCAGCTCAGCCGCGGGCTAGAGCTCCTCAAGCAGCTCCCGGAGACCAAAGAGCGGGCGCGCGACGAGATCACGCTGCAGACCACGCTCGGCGTCCCGCTGATGATCACGCGCGGCTACGCCGCCCCGGAGGTCGAGGCGACGTATGCGCGCGCGCACGCGCTCTGCCGCGAGGTGGGCTCCTCGCCGCAGCTCTTCCCCGCGCTGTGGGGGCTCTGGATCTTCTTCCACGTCCGCGGCGACTACGCGCTGGCGGAGCAGCACGGCGAGCAGCTGCTCGCGCTCGCCGAGAGCACGGGCGACGCCGGCATCACGCTGGGCGCCCACCAGGCGCTCGGCGCGACGCGCTTCCTCCGAGGGCACCTCCGCGAGGCCCGCGAGCACTTCAACAAGGTGCTCGCGCTCTACGATCCCGCGCGTCACCTCCCGCTCGCCTTCCTCTTCGGCCAGGACGCCGCGGCGTTCTCCCTGTCTCACCTCGCCTGGATCGCGTTCCACCTCGGCGAGCCGGAGCGCGCCCGGGCCTCGGTCGACGAGGCGATCGCGCTGTGCGAGGAGCTCAACCAGCCCGTGAGCCGCGGCTTCGTCGAGCACTTCGCGGCCGTGCTGTGCTGCCTGCTCGGCGATCTCGCGGGCGCGGAGGCGCACGCGCACGCGCTCAGCAAGCTCTCCGGGGAGGTGGGCATGCCCCACTGGGCGGCGCTCAGCCAGATCGACCTCGGCTGGGCGACGGCTGCGCGCGCGGCCGAGGGGCCGGCCGGCGAGGCGGCGCGCGCGCGGTATGCCGAGGGCGCCGCGCGCATCCGCGGAGGCCTGGCGATGCTGACGGGCATCGGCAGCCGCGTGTCGCTCACCTACTGGCGGTCAGCGCTCATCGAGGCGGAGCTCGGCGCGGGCAACGTCGACGAGGCGAGCGCGCTGCTCGCCGACACGCTGGCCTTCGTCGAGAAGAGCGACGAACGCTACTTCGAGCCAGAGCTCTACCGTCTCGAGGGCGAGATCGCCCTCGTGCGCGGCGCGCCGACGGCCGCGGAGGCGCGGGATCGGGCCGAGGCGGCCTTCCGGCGCGGGCGCGAGATCGCGGAGGGTCAGGGCGCGCTCGGCCTCCTGGCGCAGCTCTCCGAGCGCCGCGCGGCCCGCCCCTGAGCGGAGGGCGGCGCGCTGGAAGAGAAGAAGCAGCGCGCCTCGGCGGCGCGCGAGGCGCGTCCCGCCGCGAGGTGACCGCGGGAGACGCCGCAGGAGCTCCGGAGCGCGGCGCTAGAGCTCGCCGTGGGTGCGCATCGGCACCCGCCAGGCGACGATCTCGGCGTGCTGCTCGCGGCTGAAGGGCCGCTCGAGGAGCCGCGTGCAGGACTGCCGTGAGCGGAACAGCTCGAGGATGTAGCCCATGCGCTCGGGCAGCGACGCCCAGTCCTCTGCGCCGCAGCCGTGCGTCGTCTGATCGTGCGCGTTGTACTCGCTCAGGAGGTCGAAGAGCTCGCGATCCTCGATGGTCGCGAGCTCCGCGCAGTGGAGCGGCAAGCCGGGCGGCGCGGGCAGGTCGTAGCCGAGATCGAGGAGCTCGTCCGGCAGGCGCATGGTCATCATTTCCTTCGTGGCCATCAGGCGCCAGATCGCCTGCACCTTCTCGGCCTGCTCGCGGATCACGGACCTGAGCGCCTCGGGCAGGTGCCGTCCGGAAACGCCGATCGAGTCGCGCAGGCAGCGGACGGGCGCGTTGAGCGCCCTCGCGATGTACGGCTGGAGCCGCACCTGCTCGTGCAGCCCGACGAGCGCGTTGGCGAGGAGGACCAGCTCCGCTTTCCTGTCCTTCTCCTCCGTGAGCATCGCCTCGTGGTAGCGCGCCACGGCGCTGCGGAGCAGCCCCTGTCCCCCCTCCCGAGACTGCCCTGTCTGCAGCCCGTCGAGCAGCGCGGCGAGCTGCGCGTCGCCGGGCCGCGGGCACTCTCGATAGAGGTGGATCATGCGGACGAACAGGGGTCCGAGCTCCTCGAAGACCTTGAGATTGCCGAGGGCGATGTCCGAGCTCAGCTCGCGCAAGATCCGCTCTGGGATCTCCATCAGATCGAGTCCATGACCCCACCAGGGCGTGAGCAGGTTGACGCCGCTGACGAGCGGCGAGCGCTCGGGCTCGCCCTTGCCGCGCCCCGTCGCGATGCCGGCGCGCTGCGAGATCACCTCCCGCTCGTCCTCGTCCGAGAGGATCAGCTGCCGGAGCACCGCCGGCACCTCCTCGTTGCGGATGAACCGCCCCGCGGTCTTCGAGGCCCACGTGGCGAAGGTGCACCAGTGGGCGTTGCGTCCGCCGAGCAGCTTCACGAGCTCCGCGGAGATCTCGTAGTAGCACTGGGTGATGAGCAGGTTGCGCAGCACCGGCTGCCGCTCCAGCGCGATGACCGCGGGAACGTGGTCGAGCAGCGAAGGCAGCTCGGACGCCTCCGAGAACCGCACGCCGGAGTGCGTCCTCGCGGTGGTCCGCGTCGCGCGCTCCACGACGCCGCTCCGCGTCCGGAGCGCCTGCGCCTCCGCGGGCGACGAGAGGGAGGGCCGATAGACACCATCCTGGAAATGGCCGGAGTGCTCGCTCGCCGGTACCGCAGCCATCAGCGGCTTCACAGGGGTCGTCATTCTCCCGTGCTATCTCCGATCGCTACCAGCTGTCCATACCTGTCCATAAGTTCATGTTGAAAAAGGCCGGCTGGCACGCGGGGTGCTGAACATGTGACGCCGGTTACACACCGGCATGTTCAGCGGCGTCTGGCCACGCTCGGGCACGCTCGGCCGCGTTCGGCCGATTGAACGAGCACCAGCGGCCTCACGGCTGCTGCGGCGGAGCGAGCGGCGGGAGCGTCGGGGGGGCCGCGGTCGCCACGGCGCTTCCGCCGCTCCCGCCGCGCGGCCAGGTCGTGACGCTCACCCGACGCTCTCGGCCGAAGGTCCGCGCGACCACGGCGCGCACGTCGGCCGGCTCGACCTCCTCGAGCGCGCGGAGCAGCCTCGGCAAGCTGCCCGGGTCGAGCGCAGCGCGCAGCCGCAGATCGGTGATCGGCCGAGGAGACGCGGGCGGCGGCGCGACCGTCGCGCGCCGGGTGAGCTCCCTCTCGAGATCCAGCTTGAGCAAGGCCTTCGCGAGGGCCAGCTCCTTCCAGGTGGGCCCGGACGTCGCGAGCGACGCGAGCTCGGCGTCGAGGCGCTGCTCCAGCTCGGCGGCGCTGCGCGACGGCGCGGGCGTGAGCTCCACCGCCGCGACGCTCGCCTGCGCGCCGAGCGACAGGCGCCCCGTCACCTCCGACGCGAGCTGCCCCTCGGCCACGAGGGCCTTCGCGAGCCGCGCGACGCGCGGGCTGACGAGGATCTCCATCGCCACCCGGAGCGGCGCCTCGTCCGCGCCTCCCTCCGGCGGCGCGATCCAGCCATAGAGCAGCCGCGGCGCCGGCACCGCGTCCTCGATGACGATCCGCTCCTCGCGCGGGTGCGGCCCGATGGGCCGCTCCGGCCCCTCGACGGCGCGCTGGAGCGAGCGCGCGAGCGCCTGCTCGACCGCCGCGCGGGAGACGTCGCCAGAGAGCGCGATCGTCGCCTGCGCCGCGGCGCGCTCGCGCCGGAGCGACTCGGTGAGCAGGAGCTCGCTCGCCGCGCCTGCGTCGCCGCGCGCCCCTATCAAGGTGCCCTCCAGCGGGTGGCCGGTGGGGAACAGCGCGTCCCCGAGCGCCAGCCACGAGGGGCCGTACGGCGCCCGCTCGAGCGCGCCCCGCGAGGCCGCGCTGGCCTGCCGCCTGAGCTCGGCCACGCGCGCGTCGCTCGCCTCGCCGAGCAGCATCCTGAGCCGCGCGGCGACGAGGTCGATGCCGACGTCGAGATCGCGCGGAGGCACGGTGATCGCGACGCGCGCCTCGCTGGCGAGCGCGGGCCCCGCCGCGCCGGCGTCGCTCGCGGACCGCGCCGGGACGGCGACGGCCGCGCTGATCGAGACGAGCGGCGCCGCGGGATCTTCCCGGAAGTCGACCGCGATGCCGTTCGGGAGGCGGAAGCGCTGCACCTGCTCCTGGCCGACGCCCGCGAGGAGCCCGATCTGCTTCTCGATCGCCGCCTCGCGCCCCTTGAGGGCGCGGCGCGCGCTCGGGCCTCCGACGTCGTCGAAAGGCGACGCCGGGACGAGGCGCCCGCTCCGGATGCCGAGCGGGTCGTCCTCGAAGGCAGGGCGAAAGCCGACGCCGCCGCCGATCATCACGATCGGGAGCCTCGCATCGAGCGCCTCCGGGTTGCCGAGGAGCGGCATGGGCGCCGGCGCCTGGCCGGGCGGGGTGAAGAGGGGGAGCCGGTTCCGACCGAGCGACACGGGGCGGGGCGGCAGCGACGCGCCGTCCAGCGCGAGCTCGCCGATCGCGGCGCGCTGCGGCAGCCCAGCGCTCGCGCCGTCGCCCTCGTCCTCGTCGAGCTCCTCGTGGTCGAGGTAGGCGGGGAACAGGGCCATGGCGCGCGCGACGCGATCGGCGGGCAGCGAGATCAGGTGGTCGACACGGCCGGGCGGGACACGGTCGCGCAGGAGCTCGGGGTTGTGCTCGCGCAGCACGGCCGTCGAGATGCCGGCGGCGCGCGCGATCGTGCGGAGCCGCGTCCCCGGCGGCACCGCGACCTCGCCGAGGTCGAGCGGCGGGAGCGGCGCGACGTCGGGCAAGTCCAGCCCGAAGCGCCCGCGGTTCGCCGCGACGATCGCGAAGGCGACGATCTGCGGCACGTAGTCCGCGGTCTCCTTGGGGATGGCGCCGGCCTGCGAGAGCTCCGCGAGCCCGACGGGCCCGCGGGCCTCGGGATCGCGCGCCGCAGCGACCTTCGACAGCGCGCGGAGGACGCCGTCGTGGCCGAGGTTGTACGCCGCCAGCGCGAGGTCCCACCGGCCGAAGCGCTCGTACAGGTCGCGCAGGTGCGCGGTCGCGGCGTCCGTGGCCCGCGTGATGCCCATGCGGGCGTCGATCCACTCGGACTGCTCCAGGCCGTAGGCCTCGCCCGTCCTCGGCATGAACTGCCAGAGCCCCGCCGCGCCGGCCGGCGAGACCGCCCGCGGGTCGAAGCCGCTCTCGATCGCCGCGACCCAGAGCAGATCCTCCGGGAGGCCCGCCTCGCGGAGCGAGCGCTCGATGATCTCGCGGTACGCGCCGGCGCGCCGGAAGCGCCGCTGGAAGAGGGCGCGCCCCTCGTCGGACTGGGCGAAGAAGCGGACGAACCGCATCGTGCGGCGCGTGAGGGGCACGTCGAGGTCCGGCATCGCCAGCGTGGCCAGCACCGCCCCGTCGGGGTCCTCGAGATCCTCGTCCGCCGCGGGCTGGAACTCGTGCACGAGGAGCGCCGTGAGGGCGGGCGGCGCGTCGCCAGCGGGCGGAGGACAGGCGTCGGCCGTCGGCGCGAGGGCGGGCGCGCGATCGAGCAGGCCGGGATCACGGAAGGCGCGGTACGCCGCCGAGAAGGACGCGCGCACCGACGGCGCCTGGCCGACGGCCGCGCCCGAGATGCAGAGCAGCGCGCCGAGCCCGGTCCACAGAGCGGCTCGCCGTGCCCAGCTCATCGACGTGGATCTTGCTCCGAAACCGCCCGCGAGCGCTACGGCAAAGCGCGGAGACAACGGCGGCGCCGTGGGTTGCTCGACATCGCCACGCTTCCCGGCGCGCCCCGGCGCGCCCGCGGCGCCCCGCGATGTTCCCGCCCGAATTCCTCGGCGATCTGCCCCGGCGCCGCGCCCCGCGCCTGCGCGGGGCCGACGGCCCTCGCCGCGACCAGCACTAGCCGCCCGCGCCCGGGCGAGCTAGCAAGCATCGGCGATGCGCTCGTCTCCAGCCGGACCCCCTTCAGAGAAGAGCTCTCGGCTGGGCGAGGTGCTCGACTTCATGAAGCTCCTGTGGGCCGTCGATCACGGCCTGCAGTCGACGTCGAAGCGCATGGAGGCGAAGATGGGCGTGACGGGCCCGCAGCGGCTCGTCATCCGCATCGTCGGGCGCTACCCGGGGATCTCCGCCGGGCAGCTCGCCGAGATCATGCAGCTGCACCCGAGCACCCTCACGGGGGTGCTGAAGCGGCTGCAAGAGCGCGGGATCATCGAGCGCCGGGTCGACCCGAAGGACGGGCGCCGCGCGCTCCTGGGCCTCACCGCGCGCGGACGCGAGCTCGACAGCCTCCGCACCGGCACGGTGGAGGCGGCCGTGCGGCAGGCGCTGAAGTCGGTGCCGCGACGCAAGCTCGACGCCGCGCAGGACGTGCTCGCGGCCGTCGCCGAGGCGCTGCAGCCGCAGCAGGGCGACGAGTAGCGCCGCCGGTCGGATCCGCGCGGGCGGCGCGCGATCCAGTCAGGGCAGCGCCGATCGGAGAATGCCTGCAGGCGCGCACGGCGCTGGAGCCGCGGCGCGCTGAGCGAACGGCGCTTCGCGGCCCGAAGCGCGGCGCGCGCTGCGTGATCTGCGTGAAGCGCAGGGCTGGGCCGCGACCCGCGGCCCCTCCGGACATCGAACAGAGAAACAGCGGTCGTCCCGCACGGCGATCCGCGCCTCGCCGTCTCCGAGACGGAGGACGTCGCCGCGCCGGACCCGTGAATCGAGGCACTCGGCGCGATCTCCGCGCGGCGCGCGCCGCGCCGAGCGCCTCCCATCAGCACGACGGGGGAACCATGAGGCACTGGGTTCTTGGCTCGATCAGCGCGGCGATCATCGCAGCGTCATGGGGCTGCGGCTCCGGAGAGCGAGGCGGGCAAGCAGACACGGGAGGCGGAGGGCAAGCGGCGGGAGGCGGAGGGACCGGGAGCCATGCCGCGGCCTGCACGATCGCGGCCGAGGGCCTGAAGGTGAGCAGCGGCCGCGGGATCACGCCGTCGATCGCGTGGACCGGATCGGGCTTCGCCATCGCGTGGCACGAGCGCGCAGCCGACGAGGGCGACATCCTCCTCGCCACGGTCGACGCGGAGGGCAACAAGCTGCGGGAGGAGGTGATCGATGACGGGCCTGGCGTCTCCAGCCACCCGAGCGTTCACCGCGACGGGCAGGGCCTGCTCGTCCTCTGGCAGGATCAGGACGGCGCGGGCAGCGTCGTGCGCGGCCGCCGCGCGACGCTGGAAGGCGTCGCCGAGGGCGCGGCCTTCGATCTGGCCAGGAGCGGAGCGGCCGAGTCCTGGCCCACCGCGGCGGCGAGCCAGGACGGGACGCTCATCGCGTGGATGGACGCGGGCGGGTCGCAGCTCGGCCACCTCGACGGCGGCGCGCTGAGCAGCTCGATGCCGCTGGATCAGGCGCAATTTCCGGCCGTCGCCTCGGACGGGGAGAAGACCGCGGTGGTCTGGACCCGGGGCGACGCGCTCGACTTCGCCAGGCCAGGTCAGGAGAGCGCTCCGCTCGATCCGATCGCGCACCAGGGCGTCACGGCGAAGCTGCCGCGCGTCGTGCTCGGCGGAGACGACGCCTTCCTCGTCTGGGAGGACACCCGCAGCGGCGCGGAGCAGATCCGCGCGCTCCGGATCTCTGCGCAGGACGAGCTGTCGCCCGAGGCCATCGCCTCGCGCGGCGAAGGCAGCGCCAACTGGCCGGCGCTCGCGTGGACAGGGCGCGGCCTTGCCGTCGCGTACTACCAGTTCCGCGACGGTCCCCCGGGGGTCTTCGTCACGCTGCTGAGCCGGGACCTCGAGCCCATGGGCGACGAGATCGAGGCGAGCGGCGGCGCGACCGCGCGGTACCCGGCGCTGGCCTGGACAGGCCAGGAGCTCGGTATCGCCTACACGGAGCAAGACCAGGGCATCCGGCTCTCGCGCGCCAGTTGCCCTTAGCTCCGCCCGCCCACGCGGCGCGATCCTCCGCGACCGTTCACCGCATCCCGCCCGCACGGGCGGCGCGCGCCGCCCGTGCGGCCTGGCCGCCCCCGACGGCGCGAGATCATCGCGCGCAGCGGCGCAGCCCGATCGCCCGCGGCGATGCGCCCGCGTCGCCGCCGCGGCCCCGGATCGAACCCTGCAACCGCCCTCGGCGTGGCCGTCCTCCCCTGCGCCTTTGCGATCCTAATCTGCACAGCCGTGCTCGGCGCCTACGCCGTGCGCGTCGCGCGCCGCGGCCGACCCGCGATGCCGCGGCTCGGCGCCTCTCCTGGGAGCGCGCTGCTCCCCGGGCTGGTGGTCGAGGCCTTCTACTGGTCGTTCCACGCCCCCGCGCGCGCGCTCGCGCGCCTCGGCGTCTCGCCGGACGCGCTCACCTACCTCTCGCTCGGCCTGTCGCTCGCCTGCGCGCCGTTGCTCGCGGCCGGCCGCTTCCGGTCCGGCGCCGCGCTGCTCATCGCCGGCGCCGTCCTCGACGCGCTCGACGGCATGGTGGCGCGCGAAGGCGGCAAGGCGTCGCGCGCCGGCGCGGTGCTCGACTCGTGCCTCGACCGCCTGTCCGACGCCGCGCCGCTCATCGGCCTCGCCGTCTTCTACCGAGAGCACCCCGCGGCGCTCTCGATCCCGCTCGTCGCGATGGTCGCCTCGTCGCTCGTGAGCTACGCGCGCGCCAAGGCCGACGCCTACCGGATCTCGCTGCCCGACGGGCTGATGCGCCGGCACGAGCGGCTCGCCTACCTCGTCGCCGCGCTCGTCTTCGGTCCGGCCGTGCCGACCACGCGGCTGACCGGCGCCCTCCCCTTCCCGATCACGATCGCCTGCCTCGCCCTCGTGGCAGGCGTCGGCCTCGCCGCGGGCCTGCGGCTGGTGCAGCGCACGCGCGCCGCCCTCACGGCGGCCGACGCGGCGGCGCCGTGCGAGCCGAGGACGACGGCGCGCTCCGGTGGAGAGCACCCGCGCCTGCTCCGCGGCGGAAAGGCCACGAGCGCGCCCCGGTGACGCCGGCCAGGGCGGCGCGGCTCAGGCGGGCGGCGCCTTGCCGCCGCTCGCCGAGGCGTCGGGCTCCCAGAGGAGCTCCGGCGTGCCGAGGAGCGCGGCCGCCCAGCGGCTCCAGACGAAGAGGGCGTCGCTCAGGCGGTTCAGGTAGCGGACCGCGTGCGGATCGGCGTGGCCGGCCTGGGCGAGGCGCACGCAGCAGCGCTCCGCCCGGCGGCACACCGTCCGCGCCACGTGGAGGTCCGTGTTGAGCCGCGAGCCGCCGGGGAGGACGAACGAGCGCAGCGGCGGCAGATCGGCCTGGCAGCGGTCCATCTCGGCCTCGAGGAGATCGATCTCGGCCTGCGTCACGCGCGGCTGCTTCGGGTGGACGTCCTCCGGGAGCGTCGCGAGGATCGACCCGAGGTTGAAGAGCTCGTGCTGGACGCGGAGCAGCGTGCGCCCGAGCTCCGCGAGGCGCTGGGCGCCCTCGCGCGGCGCCCCCGGGAGCAGCTCGATCAACGTCTGCCGCGCGGCGCCGACGAGCGCGTTGAGCTCGTCGACGGTGCCGTAGGTCTCGATCCGCGCGTCGTCCTTCGGGACGAGCTGCCCGCCGACGAGCCGGGTCAGCCCGCCGTCCCCCTGCCGCGTGTAGACGCGGTTGATCGTGATCTTCGGCGCCTTGAAGACGCGCGCGCCGCCGCTCTCCCCGCCGTCCGGCTCGTGGTCGCCCGTCCCGCGCGTATCGTCGTCGCTCACGGGGAGCTCACGTAAGGCCTCGGCGTACGAGGGTCAAGAAACGCCGCCGGAGGCGGTGTTGACGATCCTCCGGGGGAAGTGGAAGAGTCCTGTCCCTATGCGCTCAGCAGGGCCGCTGCTCCGTCATCCCGTCTCCATCGCCCTCGTCCTCGCCGCGATCCCCGTCGCCGCGGGCTGCGCCGCCGAGCCGGCCGCGCGACCGGCGCCGAAGCCCGCCGTCACGGCGGAGATGGCGCGCATCGCGGAGAGCCAGCGCCGCGTCGACGAGGCGAGCCGCGCGCTGTCCGACAAGCGGTACGCAGACGCCCGCGGGCTGCTCGACAAGGCGAGCGGGCTCGGCGTCGACTCGCACCGGTACCAGATCGGCGAGCTGCGCGAGAAGGTCGACAGGCGCGAGGCGAAGGTCTGGGCCGACGACGCCGCCGATCTGCTCGACAAGAAGGAGTGCGAGGCCGCGTTCCACAAGCTGTCGGCGCGGATCGACGAGCTGAAGAGCGAGGCGTTCACCCACGAGGTCCGGCGGCTCGTGGCGTCGCAGGCCGCGGCGTGCGCGAGCAGGAAGGTCGACGACGCGACCATCGCGGGCAAGCTCGCGGAGGCGCGCGCGTTCCTCGCGGCCCCGCCGACGAGGGCGGTCGTCGGCGACGCCGCCACGGACCGGCTCACGGCGGAGCTCGACGCCACCATCGCCGAGGTCCTGTATGGTCAGGTCGAGGCGGACGTCTCGGCCGGACGCTGGGCGAGCGTGGTCGAGAAGCTCGACGCCGCCGTGAAGCGGGGAGACACCTCCGAGGAGCAAGGGCGCGCGATCCTCGGGCGGGTCCGCGCGGCCGCGGCGCCACGGCTGGCCGAGCTCGCCGGCAGGGCGCTCGGCACCCAGGACGCGGCAGCCACGCTCGAACAGCTCGACGCCACCATCGCGCTCCTGCGCTGGGAGGCGCTCGCGCCCGACGGGGCCGAGCTGCCAGGGAGCGGCGCGCTGCCCGAGCTGCTCGCGCGGAAGCGCGCCGCCCTCGCGGCGTGGGTCGAGGCGCGGACGGTCCGGATGAAGCCCATGAAGAAGCCGGAAAAGCGCTGGTCTCACGGCACCGTCGCTGTCTCGCCGGCGTCGGACAGCGACGGCGAGCCGACGCGCAGCCTCCTGCCCTCGACGCCCGTGTGGGTCATCGGCCAGACCAAGGATCGCGCGCTTGTGACCGAGGTCGACCCCGGCACGACCGTGGTCACCGCGGCGTTCGACGTCGCGATCGGGTGGGTGCCGCTGGCGCGCCTCGCCCAGGAGCCGACCGTCGACTGGCTGCCGCCGAACGACCAGCTGAAGGGCGAGCGCGTGTGGGGCCCGCTCCGGGAGAAGCAGCCGACGCTCGAGCTCGGCGTGGTGAGCGACGTCCAGGGAGCCGACATCACCGTCCGGCGGCTCGCCGACGACGCCGAGATCAAGCTGTCGCGCAAGCAGCTCCGCAGCGGGCGCCTCGCCCCGGGCACCAAGGTGCTCGCGCTCTGCAAGTCGGAGAACGAGCCGGCGACGATCATCGACGTGCCGCCCGCAGGCCGCGTCGCGCGCATCCAGTGCGAGGGCGGCATGCAGAAGGAGGAGCCCCTCGCCTCGCTCCGATCGCGGCCCGATCTCTTGCCCCGCAGCCGCTAGCGCCGCCCTGGCGGAGCCCAGCCCTCCCGCCGCAGCCGAGCGGCCGGCTGCGCCGCGCCGGCAGACCGATCCGACGCGCCTCGCGTCTGCCGGCGCGGCGCTCGCTCTGCCCGCGTGGCCACAATTCTCGACCGCCGGCCGTCCGTCGTTGACTCGTAGCGCCGGGCACCTAAGTCTCTCCATCCCTGAGGAGCCACGATGCCTACGACCTATAGCGACCTCATCTCCGACGTCCGCAAGTCCATCCGCGAGCTCTCGCTGACTGAGCTCAAGCGCCGCCTCGACGACAAGGTCCCGATGGTGCTCCTGGATGTGCGTGAGAAGGAGGAGTACCGCGCCGGCTTCATCCCGGGCGCGATCTCGATCCCGCGAGGCTTTCTGGAGATCCAAGTCGAGCAGAAGCTGCCGGACAAGTCGGCCCACATCGTGGCCTATTGCGCCGGCGGCACGCGCTCGGCGCTCGCCGCGAAGACGCTCCAGGAGCTCGGCTACACCAACGTGGAGAGCGCCAACCCGGGCTTCTCCCGCTGGAAGGACATGGCCTACCCGGTCGAGATGCCGCCCAACCTCACGGACGCGCAGCGGGATCGGTACTCCCGGCACCTGCTCCTGCCCGAGGTCGGCGAGGCGGGGCAGGCCAAGCTGCTCGCCTCCAAGGTGCTCCTGCTGGGCGCCGGCGGCCTCGGCAGCCCGGCGGCCCTCTACCTGGCCGCCGCCGGCGTGGGGACGCTCGGCCTCGTCGACGCCGACGTCGTCGACAACTCGAACCTCCAGCGGCAGATCCTCCACGCGACCTCGCGCGTGGGCAAGCCCAAGGTCGACAGCGCCGAGATCGCGATCCGCGACCTGAACCCCGACGTGAAGGTCGTGAAGTTCCAGGAGCGCGTCGACAGCGGCAACGTCGACCGCATCTTCGACCAGTTCGACATCATCGTCGACGGGTGCGACAATTTCCCGACGCGCTACCTCGTGAACGACGCCTCGGTCTTCAAGAAGAAGCCGGTCGTGCACGGCTCGATCTTCCGCTTCGAGGGCCAGGTGACGACGTTCATGCCGGGCGTCGGCCCCTGCTACCGGTGCCTCTACCCCGAGCCGCCGCCCGCCCACCTCGCGCCGAGCTGCCAGGAGGCGGGCGTGCTCGGGATCCTGCCGGGGACGATCGGCATGATCCAGGCGACCGAGGCGGTGAAGCTGATCCTCGGCAAGGGGGCGCCCCTCATCGGCCGGCTCCTCACGTACGACTCGCTGCGGATGAAGTTCGGCGAGCTCAAGCTGCGCCGCGACAAGAACTGCCCCGTCTGCGGCGAGTCGCCGACCATCACGAGCTACATCGACTACGAAGGCTTCTGCACGCTCGGCTGAGCGGACACGCCACGCCCGGCGCGCTCGACGACGAGCGCCCGCGCCGCGCGGCCGGGCGCTCCGCTGTGTCACGAGGGGTACTGGAGCACCGTGGCCTTCTCGGGCCGCTCGATCGCCTCCACGCGGCTCGTCACGATCTGCCGCTCCATCCCGTCGTGATCCATCTGGGTGAAATAGATGGGGCTGCCGACGCGCGCGTTCTGCGGCTCCGGGATCACGACGCCGTTCGGGTTGATCCGAACCGCGCCCTGGAGCTTCAGGTGCAGCGCGAGGTGGGCCGGCCTGAACTTGCGCGCGGCCCGATCGCGGACCGCGACGCAGATGTCGTCGCGGACGTGATACTCCGTGTTGCGGGTGATGAAGACCCGGTGCTTGCGGCGCTCCGTGCCGGTGTAGTCCATGCTCGCTCCTTCGCGCCCTTCGGCGCGGCACGCATCGTGGCAAGGCGCGCCGCGCGTGGCCAAATTCGTCGCGGCCGCGCGGCCCCCGGCGTCCCGCACGAAATCAGGTGCCGCAGCAACTTTGTGCGAATCTCCGCGCGCTTTTGGGACGCAGCGCGCAGCGGTGCCACGATCGCGATCGCCATGTCGCGCAGCGAGCGTCTACCCGGTCCCGGTCTGGCGAAGGTCCAGCGTCCACCGCTCCTCCAGCGGAGGCACATCGAGCTCGTGACCTGCTCGACGGGGCCCCTCCACGCGCTGTTCGACAGCGCCGACGTGCTGAGCGAGGGCAGCACCCGCGACGAGGGGGGCGCGCTCGTCTACTACGGGTCGACCAGCGTGCACGTCGCGCTGCCGCCGGACGCGCCGCTGGCGGCGCTGCTCGATCGGGCGCTCGCGCTCGACCCTCACCTGAGGCTGCGGGCGCTCCGCGTGGCGCACCGAGAGGCCGCCGCGCGCGCGGGGGGCCCGCTCGGGCCGATGCAGGCCGAGATCCGCTGCGGCTTCGCGCCGCGCGCCGCGGCGGTCTCGTTCGCGCTGACCGTGGACGTCACGGCGCGCGTGCTGATAACGACGGACAGGACGGCGCGCGCGTGATGGCGATGCAAGGACCTTCCCGACGAGACCGCGACCGCGGGCCGCGCCCCCTTGACGCGCGTGTCCACGTGGAGAACGGGAGCACTCCGGCGCGAGGCGGGGTACGCTCCCCACGACGCGCTCTGCCTCCGCCGATCGTCGGCGCGGAGCCGGTGACGCTGCGATGAGCAACAAGGACCGTTCCGCCTCCGGAAATTCCGACAAGGTGATCCACGTCGTGTTCGGCCCTGGTGGGGGGCGGGTGTCGCAGCCCCCGCCCGCGCCGCAGGCGGGCGCGACGGAGGCGCCGCTCCCTGCGCCGGGCGCCCGCGAGCCGGTCACCGACATGTTCACCGGCACCGAGGTCGCGCGGCTGCTCGGCATCTCGCCCGGGCGACTGCGCTCGCTCGATCGCGCCGGCATCGCGGCGCCGAGCGGCCGGCGGCGGGGGCGGCGCGCGTACACCTTCTCCGACCTGATCGCGCTGCGCGCCGCGCGCGACCTGATCGCCCGCAAGGTGCGCCTGCGCGACGTCGCGCGGGCGATCGACAACATCCGGACCGCGCTCCCCAAGGTGACGCGCCCCCTCGCCGAGCTCCGCGTCGCCTTCGACGGCAAGGCGGTCGTGGTCCGGGGCGCGTCGGGCGCGTTCGAGCCGCTCACGGGGCAGATGGTGCTCGACTTCGAGGTGAAGGAGCTGCGCGACGACGTCGTGCGGGTGCTCCGCCCGAAGGTGGGTCGGGAGCGCGCGCGCACGGCCTACGAGCTCTACATGCAGGCCAGCCAGCTCGATGAGGATCCGGCGACGATGGACGAGGCCGAGGCGCTCTACCGCCGCGCGCTCGAGATCGACCCGTGGCTGGCCATCGCCTACACGAACCTCGGCAACATCTGCTTCCGGCGCAACGCCGAGGAGCAGGCGGAGGCGCTCTACATGAAGGCGCTCGATCTCGACGCGGCCCAGCCGGAGGCGCAGTACAACCTCGGCTACGTGATGCTCGAGCGCGGCCAGGCGGCCGACGCCATCCGCTATTTTCAGGGCGCGATCGCGAGCGATCCGCGCTTCGCGGACGCCTATTACAACCTCGCGATGGCCTACGAGCAGATCGGCGATCCGACGAAGGCGCGCCCGTGCTGGCGCAGGTACCTCGAGATCGAGCCGACCGGCACGTGGGCCGAGATCGCGCGCAGGCACCTCTGAGGCGGGCGCCGCGGGCGTCGCCGACGCGCCCGCGACGTGGCAGGTCTTGGCGGTCGGAACCAGCGAGTGAGCGCGAGAGGTTGCCAGACCGCGCTCCCAGTCAGGAGAGGTGAACGAGATGAGCGACGTGGGATCGGCCCGGCGGGCCAAGGACGAGCTCAAGGCCAAGATCAGCGGCGAGCCGTGGTGTGTCGGCATCGGGGTCGAGCGGGAGGACGGGGTCGGCTTCATCGTCCGCGTCAGCATCCGGTCCGGAGGAGCCGACGCAGCGCGCGCGGTCATCCCGGCGCGCATCGGCGGCGTGCTGATCAAGGTGATCGAGAACGACCCCTGAGTACGGCCGATCCGCGGTCTTCAAATATCGCCAGGCCGCGCAAACCGTGTAAGCTGCGCGCCTCGTGAACGAGCGCAATCTCTCCCGCCGACTTTCCACGAGCATCGTTGACGCGTTGAAGGCGCACGGGCACATCCTCGTGGCCAGGGGCGGCGCGACGGCGCTCGCGCGCGAGCTGGAGGACAAGATGGCTGCGGACATCGCGGCCATCACGCCTCGGCTCGAGCCGTGGGCCCTCGTCGACGGAGAGCCCACCACCACGTTCGGCACCGACGAGATCGACGACCAGGTCGAGGAGCTCGTGGCGAGCCTCACGAGCACGTTGATGGAGTCCGAGCACGTCGAGGACATCTTCACCGAGGACAACGTGATCAAGCGGGACGTGTTCCGCGTGATGCGCGACGCGCTGCTCGGGCCGCGGCCCGAGCTCGCCCTCGAGGACGACGGCCCTGTGCACGTGCGCCTGGACACGCTCGGGTACGTCGCCTCGACGGTCGGCAAGCGCGCGCCGGCGCAGGTGCTGCACGAGTCGCTGACGCGCGCGGCCCAGAGCGCCGGCGGCAAGCTGACGGGCTACGATCCCGAGCTCCGCGAGGCGATATTCTCGCTCGAGAGCAGCGACCCCGACGCGCGGCTCGAGATCGAGGAGGCGGTGGCCGACGAGCTCTCCGATCTCGTCGAGGCGAAGGTGGTGACGCTCCCGATGATGGAGCGCCGCTTCGAGCTGCAGCGCAAGATCGAGGCCGGGGCGCGCGGCGGTCTGCGCCAGCGGATCGACTCCATCGCTTCGAGGATGCTGCGCGAGGGCGGCTGCGCCGCGTCGTGGGAGCTCGCGGGCGATCGGGTCCTCAAGCTCAAGCTCACGCCGCTGTCCGAGCAGGATGCGCTCGAGGTCGACAGCCACATGACCGACTTCAAGCGTGAGATCGCGGTGGTGCTCGGCGACCCGCTCGACGAGCTCGACGTTGCCCGGAAGCCGGCCGCCGCTCCCCTGCGCAACGACGCCCCGCCGTCACGACGCCGCGAGCCTGCTCCGGTGGCGGTGGCGGACGAAGACCTCGACGAGGAGGACGAAGACCTCGACGAGGAGGACGAAGACCTCGACGAAGGGGAGGACGAGGACCTCGACGAGGAGGACGAGGGCGAGGACCTCGACGACGAGGACGAGGACCTCGACGAGGAGGAGGACGAGGACCTCGACGAAGAGGAGGACGAGGACCTCGAGGAGGCGCCCTCCAAGAAGGCCGCTCCGCGTGAGAAGCCCCGCAAGCCGGCCGAGCCGGCGACGGAGCAACCCGCGGCGAGCAAGCCCAGGGCCGTGGCGGTCCGAGGCGCGAAGAAGGAGCCGGCGAAGAAGCCGGCGGCCGCGACCAAGAAGGCGAGCGCGCCGGCAGAGAAGGCGGCGACCGGGAAGGCCGCGGCGCCGGCCTCCGTGAAGAAGGCGGCGAAGGCGCCCGCCAAAAAGGCGGCGAAGGCGCCCGCCAAGAAGGCGGCGAAGGCGCCCGCCAAGAAGGCGGCGGCGAAGAAGCGCTGATCGCGCTCAGCGGGCGCGGTTGCGGTAGACCAGGATCACCGGGACGCCATCGGGTCCGGCGATGTGATCCGGGCTCGTGGTCCCGAACGCGACCCACGCCTGGTACGCCTGCCCCAGCATGTGCTTCTCGTGGTGGTAGAGGGCGAAGTCCGCGCCCGCGACCGCCCCCACGCCGCGGATGTCCTCTCGCAGGCGCCCGTCGCGCAGCAACATCTCCCACGCCGGGCCAGCGGTGTCGTGGATGTACACAGTCCCTCGAGGCGGGACGTGCTCGTTGAGGTACGCGACGACCGCGCCCGTGGTGTACCCCCAGAAGGTGCGGTTCAGCCCGAGGTTCGCCGCGCCCGGCGCGCCGCCGACCAGCGGCGTGTAGCTCGAGAGCGCCCACGGGTGCGCGTGCAGCGTCTCGGCGATGGGCGCCGCGACCACCGCCGCCCCGAGCAGCGCCGGGACCAGCGGGCCGCGTGGGAGCGCGGCCGCGCGCGCGGTGTTCGCGCCGGCGCGCGCGCGGGGTCCGCGCGCGCGCCGGGAAAGCAGCAGCGCGCGTAGACCGACGCGCGCGCGCCGCACGGCGCCGGAGAACGCGGCGCCGGCGAACAGGGCGATGAACGGGTAGGCCGTCATCCAGTGCTTCGTGCCGCCGAAGATCGGCGTGCTCGGGGAGAGCCAGGCGCCGTACACCGCGGCGATGGCGAGGAACCAGAGGAGCGCCGTGCCGCCAGGGTCGTCCGCGGGCGGACGCAGCCGCGCGGCGAGCGCCCGCTCCGCGGCGAGCGCGAGCCGCCCGCCTCCCGGGGCGAGCCGCGCCGCCGCGCACGCGAGCGGATAGAGGAGGCGCTCGCGCGCCGCCGCGCAGAGCCCGGCGACGAAGAGGACCAGCGTCACGACGGGGACCGTCGCCGCCGTCATCACGGGCGCGTAGGCCCTCGGCATCGGAGGCGTCCAGTAGTTCCGGCCGAGGAACTCCATGTTGTAGTACTCGTGGTTCAGGTGAAACGACGCGTACTCGCGGAGGCGCGGGAGCGTGTCGCGCCAGATCCACGGCCAGAGCGCGTAGAAGACGAGAGGGCCGATCGTCGCCATCGCGGCGAGCGCGGCCAGAGGTCGCCGGGCGCCTCCGGGCCGCGCAGGCGACGCCGCGGCGGCGGCGGCGGGCGCCGCCCTCGCCGCGATCACGCGCGCGACGATCCGGTCCCTGAGCTCCATGCCGACGGCGTGCGAGACGCAGACGATCGGCAAGAACCAGGAGTTGTGCTTCGTGTCGAGCGCCAGGCCGAAGGCGACCCCGGTGAGCACGGGCCACAGCGCCCCGCCGTCCCGCAGCGAGCGCCAGTAGGCGTAGGCGCACAGCGCCCAGACGGTCACGATCGGCGCGTCGAAGCACGCGAGGTGCGCCTGGTAGAAGTACCGCGGCAGCATCGCGAAGAGCACGGCCGCGGACGCGCCGGCGAGCCGATCGCGCGCCTGTGTGCCCCAGAGGTACACGAGCGCCACCCCCACGCCCGACAGGACCATCGCGGGGAACCTGTAGCTCGTGCCCTCCATGGCGAAGAGCCCGAGCCGCTTGTGCAGGACGAGGTTGGAGAGCGCGAAGAGCGACTTGATGAGGCCGGGGTGCTCGTGGTTCACCGACCAGGCGGCGTCGACGCGGTGCGGATCGAGCGCCGCGCGCGGCGCCTCGAGGAGCGCCTGGAACCACGCGCCGTAGCGGTCCGCGGCGAAGAAGTAGAAGCCCTCGTCGCGCGCGTAGCCGAGATCACCCGCGGTCGCGAGCAGCAGGGCGACGTACGCCGCCGCGAACGCGAGCGCGATCAGGCCGTCGGCGGGCGCGAGGGGCGCCGAGCGCTTCATCGGGTGTCCGCCTCGAAGCAGTAGTGGCGGTGCGTGAAGTCGGCGGATCTCACGGCGAACTCCACCTCGGCCCCGGCCGCGCCCGCGTGGGCGGCGAGCGGGAACTCGAACGCCGCCCACCCGTCGCCGTCGGCGTGCGTCGCCTCGCCCACGGTCTCGCCGTTCACGCGCACGGACAGCGTGACCGGCGCGCCCCGCCGCTCCCGCTCGATGATCCAGTACATGCCCGCGTGCCCTCGGATCACCGAGCCGAGCGGGACGCCGCGGAAGCGCGTGACGATCTCGCCGTCCCTCGGCGGGTGGGACCAGATGCACCGGCGAGGGCGGAACTCCTCGTCCGCGATCACCGTGACGCCCACGTTGAAGAACGGGCCGCCGGGGCACTCGAAGCGCTCGGCGGGGAACGTCGGGTTCCCGCCGAGCCCGCCGGCGGCGATCCGCGCGCGCGGGTTCCAGCGGCACGCGGCCGGAGGAACCGTGACGCGCACGTCGGCCGACGCCGGCGCGACGTTGTCGACGAAGTCGTAGGCGACGCGCGCGGGCGACGGGTTCACGAGGCGCCGGAGCACGAAGGGGCCGCGCTCCTGCCGCGCCTCCTCGCGGAAGCCCGCGAGCTCCTCGGCGCGCTGGCCGAGGACGCTGATCTCGACCGCGGCCGCGTAGCGGCTCTCGTCGGGCCGGGCGGCGTCGCGCAAAGGCATCAGCTCGTCCCCGAGCGCGCGGCGCGCGGCCGGATCGGCCCATCCGGGCGCGACGACCACGAGGTCCCCCGGCTGCTTCATCGCCGCGAGGGGCGCCCCCACCTCGCGCCAGGCGTCGAAATCCGGAGCGCTCTCGCTGAAGTACACGTGCGCCACGAACTCCCCGAGGCCGAGCGCCGGCAGGCCGAGGAGGGCGAGCAGGCCGAGGGCGCGGCGCCGGCCGCGCGCGCTCGCCGCCTCGCCCGCGGGCGAGGCCGTCTCATGGAGCTGCGCCGAGGTCACGCCGTCCTCCGGGCGAGCCGATCGGCGCGTGCCGCCGGCAAGAGCAGCGCGGAGACGGCGATCACCGGCTCGGGCCTGTAGCACGACGGTGCGAGCGCGGCGCGGCGGATGAGATCCATCCCGTCGGTAGCCCTACACGATGGAAATCATGGAGGAAACGCGACGGATGGCGCCTGCCCCGCGGCCGGTTTTCTGGCGGTGTGGAGCTTCAACGTCCCTGGTGCCGGCCTTATGTTGGTGGCCCCACAAAATCATGTCGTACCGTTGCCGCCAACCCGCCGAGGTCGGCCATCTCGACCCCCCCCGAACGCGCGCCGCCCGTGGACCGAGCTCCCGGGCCCCGACGCCGGTGGATGCCCAGGCGCGGCTGCGCACGGTGCTCACCCATGCGCCGCTCGCGCTCTTCTCCTTCGACGAGCGCGGGATCATCACCCTCTTCGAGGGGCGCGGGCTCGAGGCCCTGGGGCTGAAGCCTGGCGAGCGCGTGGGCCGCTCGGTGTTCCACGTGTTCGCCGCCTACCCGTGCGTCACCGAGAACGCGCGCCATGCCCTCGAGGGACGAGCGGTGACGACCGTCGGGCAGATGCCGGAAGGCTGGCTGGAGGCTCGCTACATCCCGCTGCGGGACCCGGCCGGCAAGGTCACTGGCGCCCTCGCCACGTGCATCGATATCACCGCACGACAGCGGGCGCTGGACGCGCTCGACCAGCAACAAGCGGTGCTGAAATACGTCATCGCCAATGTCCCGCACGCGATCTTCTGGAAAGATCGCCAGGGCCGGTTTCTCGGAGGAAACCAGAACTTCCTCAACGACACCCACACAAGGGTCCTGGAGAACCTGCTGGGCAAGACCGATTTCGACGTCTGGGGCACGGGGGAGGACGCGGCCGCTTTCGTGAAGATCGACCGCGAGGTCATGGAGCGGGGCGTCCCGATGCTCGACATCGAGGAGCCCCTGCTCCGCCCGGACGGCCAGCGGCGGGTCCTGCTCACCAGCAAGGTGCCCATCCGCGACGAGAGCGGCGAGGTGACGGGGCTGCTCGGGATCTACGCCGACATCACCGAGCGCAAGCAGATGGAGCTCGACCTGCACAAGGCCAAGGAGGCCGCGGACGCCGCTGCCCGCGCCAAGGGAGAGTTCCTCACGATGATGAGCCACGAGCTGCGGACGCCGCTGTCGCTGATCCTCGGGCCGCTCGAGTCGCTGCTGTCGAGCCCGGACGAGCCGCTGTCGCCGAAGGTGCGGACGCACCTGGAGCGCATTCAGCGCAGCGGGCGGCGGCTGCACCGGCTTGTCGACGACGTGCTCGACTACCAGAAGATCGAGGCCGGCAAGATGCTGCTCGACTGGGAGGCGGTCGACGTGACGACGCTCGTCGCCGACCTGGTGGAAGAAGCTCGGCCAGCGGCGGAGCGGGGCCTCCTGCAGCTCGCGCTAGAGGTCGACCCCGCGCTGGGCACGGTCCCCCTCGATCGGCGCAAATTCGAGAAGATCGCGCTCAACCTGCTGGGCAACGCGCTCAAGTTCACCCCGCCGGGCGGTCGGGTCACGGTCGGATTGCGGCCGCGCGACGGCGTAGTCGAGCTCTGCGTCGAGGACACCGGTCCGGGCATCCCGTCGGACAAGATGCACCTCTTGTTCCAGAGGTTTCAGCAGATCGACGCGTCGATGACGCGCAAGCACGAGGGGACCGGGATCGGGCTGTCGCTGGTCAAAGAGCTCACGGAGCTGATGGGCGGCACCCTCGGCGTGGAGAGCGAGCCCGGCGTTGGCTCTCGCTTCTTCGTGCGGCTGCCGCGCGCTGCGGCCCCTCGGATCGCGCCGCCGCCCCTCGGCTCGCCGGTGGGGACGAGCGCGAATGGAACGCGCGCCGGCGCGGGCGATTTCGCCCAGCCCGAGCTGCGCGCCATGGGCGCGAGCGGCGCCGGGGTGCGGCGGACCGAGCCCGCGCCGCGCCTGCTCGTGGTGGAAGACAACCCGGACATGCGGTCCTACATCGAGGACATCTTGCTGGCCGAGTACGAGATCGCGCTGGCGACCAACGGCCGCGAGGCGCTCGAAGCGGTCAAGGCGAGCCGGCCCGACGTCATCGTATCGGACGTGATGATGCCGGAAATGGACGGCTTCGAGCTGGTCCGGCGGCTCAAGCGGGAGCCCGGCCTCCGCTCTATCCCGATCATCCTCCTGACGGCCAAGGCGAGCCGCGCCGAAACGGTGGGGGGGCTGGAGGTCGGCGCCGATGACTACCTGGTCAAGCCGTTCGATCCGCTGGAGCTCAAGGCGCGGGTCCGCGCGGCCGAGCGCCTGCACCGCGCCTACCAGGAGCTCGAGGCGAAGAACATCGAGCTCGCGACGGCCCTGAAGAGGCTCTCGGAGACGCAGGAAGAGCTCGTCCAGGCCGGCAAGATGGCGGCGATCGGGACCCTGGTCGCGGGGCTGTCGCACGAGCTGAACAACCCGGTCGCCATCATCCTGATGAACGCCCAGCTCGTCCTCAAGCGGCAGCGCGACGGCCATGGGATGCCCGATGAGCGCCTGCTGCTCAAGGTCCTGCGCACCATCGAGCAGCAGGCCCACCGCTGCTCCGACCTCACGCGAGCGCTGCTCGATTACTCGCGCGGCAAGACGATCGGCCGGGAGACGTGCGACATGTCCACCGCGCTCCGCCGCGCGTACGAGCTCTCCACGCCGCGGGCGCGCGGGCGCGCCGTCCACCTCAAGGTGAACAGCTCCACCGCGGCGCCGCTGCCCACCGTGCTCGTGAATCCGGCGCAGCTGGACTCCGCCTTGCTCAACGTGATCGGCAATGCGATCGACGCGACCCCGCGCGGCGGCACCGTCGAGGTCGAGGCTCACCCCCTCCGCTACAGGGACATCGAGGGCGTGCAGATCGAGGTGCACGACACCGGCTCTGGTATCCGCCCCGAACACCTGGACCGCCTCTTCGAGCCCTTCTTCACCACCAAGCCGCCGGGAAAGGGGACCGGCCTCGGGCTCTCGCTGACGCATCGGTTCATCCAGGAAAACGGCGGCGACATCCGCGTCGAGAGCGAGCTCGGCGCGGGGACGACGATCCGCATGTGGCTGCCCGCATCTCACGTGCAAGGCCGCGACGGGGACACGCCGTGAACAACCAGCTGAGCGAGCCCCAGGGCAACAGGCCGCGGGTCCTGGTGATCGACGATGAGCCAGACATCCGAGAGACGCTGGATACGTTCCTGTCCTTCGAAGGGTACGAGGTCGCCACCGCAGCGACCGGCGAAGCGGCGGTCGAGCAGGTCCAGGGCGAGCCGTTCGATCTGGTGATCACCGACCTGCGGATGCCAGGCATGGGCGGCGATGAGACCCTGGCCGCCCTGAAGCGGCTCCACCCGAACCTGCCGGTCATCGTGGTGACGGCGCACGCCTCCGACACGGCCGCCGCGCGCTGCATGAAGGAGGGAGCGCTCTGGATCGTCCGCAAGCCCGTCGATCTCGACGATCTGCTGCGGCTGGTCAGGGCTGCGGTCCGCTGAGCGCGCGGCAGGCAGCGCGCGGCTCGGCATGGATGCCAGCGCGCAGCCCAGGGGGACGACCCGCTACAGCTCGATCGCGTAGACGACGCTGCCGAGCGGCATGCGCTGCATGCGCTCCTCGATCACGCCGCGGAGCGCCTTCCAGGCGCCGGCCTTCTCGACGTACGTCTCGCGGAGGCGCAGCGCGCCGGCCTTGTCGCCGCGCGCCTTGATCCCGAGCACCGTCCTCGCGAGCGCCTCCGCCGCGGCGGGCATCTTGTCCGACTGGATCGAGAAGCACCCCTTGTCCGCGCCGTTCGCCGCGGTCTCGCCGCGGTAGAAGCCGATCGCTCCTGCGTCGAGCAGGCTGCCGAGCTGGATCGCGGCGAGCTGGCCGTAAGGACGCGCCTCGCCGCCCGCTGTGTACATGCCCTGCCCCGCCTGCCCGAGCGCCCAGATCACGTCCCTCACCTCGGACATGCGGGCGAGCGCCGGGTCGAGGACGCCCTTCTGCGCGAGCCAGCCGGTGAAGAAGAGCGCGCCGGTCTGGGCCTTGAGCTCCTCGAGCATCACGGCGAGCGGCCCGCCGAAGAGCTCGTCGTCGGTCTTGCCCTGCACCTTGTAGCCCTGCGCCGGGCCCAGGTTGTGGGCCGCCTCGTGCAGCACCGTCCCGAGCGCGGCCACGGGGCGCTCGAGGGAGACGCTCTCCATCGTGGTCTTGCAGAGGAGCGACGCGGCGGCCTCCCGGAGCGCGGCGCGGCTGTCGTCGTCCTGGAGGAGGTTCACCATGACCACGGTGCGGCCGCGGCCTTCGGTCGCGACAGGTCCCCAGTTCGGCAGGCTCTGCCCCGATGTCCCGCCGGTCGCGGCGCGCGACTCGCCGGCGTTCAGGAGGACGTCGATGAAGTCGGGCAGGTGGAAAGCGACCTTGCGCGCCCTGTACGGCGCGCCCGCGAGGCCCGCGAAGGCGGCCTCCATGTCGGACTTCACCGGATCGAGCTTCTTCTGCCAGGTCAGCGACTCCTGGTTGATCCGCGCGAAGCTCACGTGGAAGCCGGCCTTGCGGCTGCACGGCTCCCAGTAGGTCTCGTCCGGCCCCACGCGCAGGTACCACGCGGAGTTCTCGGCGTTCATCTTCGCCCAGGGCTCGTCCGCGGCCTCCCAGCGGTTGTCGAGGAACGCCTGCGACGCCGCGAGCAGGTAGGCCTTGAAGGCGGCCTCGCTCGGGCTCTGGATCGCCTCGGCTGCCGCCTTGAGCTCCCGGCTCACCGCCTCCATCTCGGGCTTGTAGGCCTCGCTGTAAGGCACGGCCTTGAGGGCGCCGCGCTCCTCGACCACCACGGTGAAGGGAGAGAGGAGCGCCTTCTGATCCGGGCGCGCCTCGAGCGCGGCGCAGAACTTCTTGTCCTGCTGGAGGCGCGCCGGATAGACGCCCGTGACGCGGGGCGGCCTGCTCGGCAGCGCGCTGCAGCTCGGATCGTCGCGCGTCCTGGGTTGCTGGCACCAGGGCCCCTGGTTGCGCCAGAACAACGCCCGGCTGGCGGGGTCGTCGGCCGGGATCTTGTCGGCCATGCCGGCGGAGCCGAGCTGCTTCGCGTGGATCTGCTCGATGAGCTCGGCCACCTTGAGCAGGTGGCCGACGATGGCGCGATCCTCGGCCGGCGCGCCGCGGAAGTCGGACCGGAGGAGCGAGGGGCGGCCGGCCGCGAGCTCCGCGAGGACGGCATCGCGGCGGCGCACCTCGGCCTCGTCGAGGCCAGCGCGCAGGTGGCCCTCGGCCTTGACCTTGGTCATCGCGGCATACGCCGACGTGAACGCCGGGGTGAAGGCCCCGGAGGCGACCCAGGCCGGCGCCGGGGTGTGGCGCCAGAGGGCGGAGACCTCGTCGGGGTCGACGGCGCCCGAGCCGTTGCGATCGGCGATCCAGAACAGCGGGAGATCGAGCTCCACGGCGATGCGGTTGAGCTCGATCCGGGGGATCTGATCGAAGCGCGGGGCCTGGGGCGCGGCCTGGGTGGGCGTGGGCGCAGGGGGAGCGACCGGCGGCGGCTCGGGCGGCAGAGGCGGGTGCGGAGCCGAGCAGGCGGCGCCCGCGGCGAGGGCGGCGCCCGCGGCGAGGGCGGCGAGCGGGGCGCGGCGGGACGGCGGGATCGGAAGGGAGATCTTCATGGCTGGAGCTCCGAGGGGCCCTTGACCTGCGATGCGCGCGGGGCGGCCGGGAGGCCAGCGAGAGCGAGGAGGCGCGCCGCGAGAGCGCCCGGCACCCTGGTCGCGCCGCGAGAACGCCTCCCCGCGCGATCGGCCGCCGGACTGCCAGACGCGCAGGAGCGTAGATCAAGGACGCCCGGAGAGGGGGTGTTTCTACGCGCGGGCAGGAAGGAGCGTTGTCCGGCGGCGCGGGAGCGGCCTCATGAGGAGGGACGGACGCCCGCCGCCCTGGGCAGCCGCTGCCCGAAGACGCCTGCCAGGAGCTCCCCTGCCCCGTAGTAACAGAGATAGCCGGCCAGCACGAACTTGAGAGGCACCGCCGACGCGGGCAAGAGCAGCAGGACGAGGCCGGCGAGCGTCGAGCCAGCGCCCACGACGAAGAGCCACTTCGACTCCACCATTCCCTTGAGCACGATCGACGCCGCGACGCGCAGCGCGCCGGAGATGAACGCAAAGAACCCCACGAGGACCACGAACATCTCGACCACGTAACCGCGACGAAGCACGACGAGGCCCAGAAGGAGGCTCGCCACGCCGCGCACGCGGGAGAGGAGGCGTCGGATGGGCGGCTCCCGCAACGCGCCGACGAGCGACAGGGCGCCATCGGCGAGCGCGTAGGCAGCGAAGGCCAGGACGAGCAGGCGCCACCCCGCGGAGGAACCCTGACCGACGGAGATCGTCAGCGCGCCGGCGCCCACCGAGAGCGCGAGGGCGCCTTGCGCGATGAGGATCCACCGGGAGCGCTCCGGGCGCGTCGGCTTCGGAAAGATCGTCCTCGCGGCGGAGAGGGCCGCGGCGACCGGGCTCTTCGTCGCCGGACGTGCGCGATCGGGCTTCGCGTCCGGGAGCACGAGGGGCATCCCGCGCTCGACGGCGCGACCGTCTTTCCACTCCAGATAGCGGACATGTCCGTCCGGAGAGATGCGAAGGAACGAGTTGAGAGGCCCGGCCCATGAACCGCTGTTGAAATACCAGTCACCGATAGCGCCTGCCTTGTGGGTGTGCCCGAGGACAGCCACGTCGTAGGCGCCCGTGTCGAGCTCCGCGCGGACCCCGACCACGTGCTCGCCGAGCCGGTCCGGGTTCTGCGCCGGCGTCAATGCCCCGGGGGGGGACGGGTCCCCCTCGGTCGCGCGCTGGCTCATCGTCGCCAGGGTGCGTTTCCAGATCGTCAGTATCGAGTCGCCGAACTGCTCGAGGACGTCCTCCACGCTCTCGCCGCCCTTGAGGAGAGGAGAGCCGTTCTCGTCCTCGGCGACGCCGGCCAGGATGGAGAACATGCGGCCGAAGCCAGGCTCGTCCCCGGCGTTGAACGGATCGGTCTCGTGCCCGTGGCAGAAGCGGAACCGCTTGCCGCCGAGCTCTCGGGTGAACGGCGCGCGCATGCACGCGAAGAAGGGGTGCTTGAGGAGGTCCGTCTCGATGAAGTGCACGAGATCGACGTCATGGTTGCCGGGCACGTAGACGAGCCTCAGCGCGGCGAGCTGGTCGAGGAGCGCTCGCCGCTTCACGAACAGGAGGCTGAGGTTCATCTGCCAGAGCTCGAAGAGGTCGCCGAGGATGAAGAGCTCGCCTCCTTCGCTGCCCACGTGGTCGAGGAATGCACGCAGCTGCGACGTCTTCTTGCCTGCCTCGAAGTTGTCGCGCGCGCCGCCGTCACCGATGTGCAGATCGCTGATGACGAAGATATCCCTGGCTGCGACATCCAGCATTGCCCTGCTCCAGGGTCGAACGATCCCGCCATGAGAGGCGGCCGCGTCCCCCACCCCGCGTGCGTCGCAAGCCGCGTGCCGCGACGGTTCGCAGGCGGGCGAGCGCCGGTCGAGCGGACGGCTCGGCCGGCATCGACTCGCCCGCCGGCTCGCCGCCGCTCGGCGTGCGCGAGCGCCCCCGGGCGGTCACTCGCAGAGGGCGGTATCGACGAGGTCGAGGACGTCCATGTACGCCTGCTCGGCGCCCTCCTCGCCGAACACGAAGTACGGGAGAACGGTGATCGCCACGGTGACGACGCGGCCGTCCTCGGTGACGCCGCCGCGGGTGTGGTAGCCCGGGATGTCGCCGCCGTGGCCCCAGACGAGGCCGCCGCAGCTCAGCGGGGTGCTGATCACGCCGAGCCCGTACCGGGCGCCGGGCCACATGGCGGGGGCGTCGACCGTGGTGCGGAGCGCCTCTAGCTGCGCGGGCTCGACGAGCTCGCCGCCGAAGAGGGCGGTGTAGAAGCGGTTGAGGTCGCTCGGGGTCGCGATCACCTGGCCGGCGGCCCATCCCCATCCCGGGTCGAGCTCGGTGATGTCTTGCAGCGGCTCGCCGGGCACGTCCGTGTGATAGCCCTTTGGATGGCACCCGCGGATGCCCTGCTCGCCGACGCCGGGGAGGTAGGTGTGGCGCAGCCCGATGCGCTCGATGATCCGGCGCGTGATCTCCTCGTTCAGAGGGCGGCCGGTGACCTTCTCGATGATCATGCCGGCGAGGACGTAGTTGGTGTTGCTGTATGCCCATTCGCTGCCGGGGGCCTTCCCCGGCTGCGCCAGCGCCATGTCGAGCAGCGCGTGGGGATCGACGTAGGTGTGCTGGAGCTTGAAGACGCCCTCGGCCAGGAGCACATCATCGTAGTCGGGCAGCCCGCTCGTGTGCTGCAGCAGCTGACGCACGGTGATCTCGCGGCCGTCGATGCCGTCGCCGCGCACGAGGTCCGGCAGGTAGGTCTCGATCGGCGCGTCGAGGTCGACATCGCCCTCGCCGACGAGCTGCAGGACGACCACGGCGGTGAAGGTCTTGCTGCTGCTGCCGATGCGCAGTTGCCCGTCGACAGGCACCTTCGCCTCGGTCTCCAGATCGCCGACACCTGAGGTGTAGTGACGGGTCTGCCCGTCGCGATCTCCGACGGCGACCAGGACGGCGGGGAACTTGAGGTCGCCCACCAGATGATCGGCGCCTTGCTGCACCGGATCGTCGGGATCGGTGTTGGCGCCGCTCGTGGAACCCTCGGTGCACTCGCCCGCTGGATCACCTCCGCCGCCGCTGCCGGCGTCCTGGCCGCCGCTGCCGGAATCCTCGCCGCCGCTGCCGGCGTCCTCGCCGCCGCTGCCGGCGTCCTCGCCGCCGCTGCCGGAATCCTCGCCGCCGCTGCCGGCGTCTTGGCCCCCGCTGCTGGCGTCTCCACCCACACCGGCACCGCCGCCCGTGTTCTCCGGCGTCCCACCGGCGTCGGAGCAGCCCGCGAGCAGGGCCGAGGATCCGAGCAGCGCCGAGACGAGGACCATCGAGAAGACGTTTCGCAAGCTCACCTCTGCTGCGCTGGCAGCCCGGGTTCTCGGAGAAGTGAAATGACGGTGCAGAGATCTCATGATCGGCTCCTGGTCGCGTGCGGGCGCCCCCGGTTCACCGCCGCGAGCCGGCGGCTTGCGCCGCCCGGCATCGCCGCGTTCATCGGAGAGCGCACCTCGTTCTCGTAACGCTGTTCCCGGACTCGTGAGGTTCGTTCATGCCTCCTGCGAGTCTGTCGCAAGAACTCATCCTCCGGATCGTGCCGACGCGGCGGTCGTGACCACCGGCGCGGGGGCGCGCCCGGGGATCACTCGCACAGCGCAGCGTCGGAGAGCGCGAGGACGTTGGCGTACGCGGCGTAGGCCTCCTCGCGGGTGTGGACGCTCGGCACGGCCGAGGGCAGCGCCGTGACGGCGACGGTGACGGCGCGGCCGTCCTCGGTGACGCCGCCGCTGGTCTCGTAGCCGAAGATGTCGCCGCCGTGACCCCAGAGGACGCCGCCGCAGCGCAGCGGGCTGCTGCTCAGGCCGAGCCCGTACCGGTAGCCGGGCCACATGCTGGAAGCGTCGACGGTCGCGCGCATCTCCTCGAGCTGCGCCGCGTCGAGGAGCTCGCCGCCGAGCAGGGCGGTGAAGAAGCGGTTCACGTCGCCCGGCGTGGAGACGATGTTTCCGGCGGCGCCCGCCTGGGACGGGTCGAGCTCCGTGACGTCGCGCAGCGGCTCACCGAGCGCCGCGTGATAGCCCTTCGGGTGGCACCCCCGGATGCCCTGCTCGCCGACGTCGGGGATATAGGTGCTGCGCAGCCCGATGCGATCGATGACCCGCCGGGTGATCTCCTCGGCCAGAGGGCGGCCGGTGACCTTCTCGACGATCAAGCCGGCGACGATGTAGTTGGTGTTGCTGTACGCCCATTCGGCGCCAGCGGCCTTCCCCGGCTGCGTCAGCGCCAGGTCGAGCAGGGCGCGGGGCTGGAAGTAGGTGTGCAGGACCTCGAAGACGTCGTCGCCCAGGGCCAGCCCGACGTAATCGGGCAGGCCGCTCGTGTGCTGCAGCAGCTGACGCACCGTGATCTCGCGGCCGTCGATGCCATCGCCACGGACGAGATCCGGCAGGTACGTCTCGATCGGCGCGTCGAGGTCGACCTTGCCCTCGCCGACGAGCTGCAGGACGACCACCGCGGTGAAGGGCTTGCTGTTGCTGCCGATGCGCACCTGCCCGTCGACAGGCACGCTCGCGCCGGTCTCCAGGTCGCCGACGCCGGCGGTGTAGTAACGGGTCTGCCCGTCGCGGTCACCGACCGCGACCAGGACGGCGGGGAACTCGTCGTCGCGCACCAGGCGGTCCGCGCCCTGCTGCACGACGTCGTCGGGATCCGTGTTGGCGTGGAGGGTGGGATCGCCGGTGCACTCACCTGACGGGTTTCCTCCGCCTCCGTCTCCACCGCTGCCGGCGACTTCGCCGCCACCGCCGCTCTCGTCTCCACCTGCACCGCTCTCGGCGCCACCGCCGCCCACGCCGCTCGCGCCGTCCGGCGTCGCCGGCGCCCCGCTGCCGTCGGAGCAACCCGCGAGCAGGGCTGAAGACCCGAGCAGCGTCGAGACGAGCACCGTCGAGAGCACGCCTCGCAGGCGCGTGGCTGCTGCGCGGGCGACCGGTGTTCTCGGGGAAGCGAAGCGATGGTGTGGGAAGTTCATGATGGGCTCCTGGTCGTGTGCCGGCTCCCTCGAATCACCGTCGCGGACCGGCGGCTCACGCCCCGGGGCATCGCCACGTTGCTCGAAGAGCGCCGCTCGATTTCGGAGCTCTGTTCCCGGACTCGTGAGGTTCGTTCACGCCCGGAGACGAAATTTCTCTTCAGGATGCCGTCGATGGCGGGTGATGGACGTTGGAACGCCCTCCGCGCCATGGCGCATCACCACGGCAGGTTCCCCATCGACCTCGCCGCGGCGCAAGGACTTCGGCCGCGCGGCGCGGCAGGCTGCGCGCCGCTTACGGCGACGACGCGCGAGCCCCCTCGGGGGTGAGGGTGTCGAGCAACCACTCGCTCAAGCCGATCATCCAGCCGATGCAGCGAGGCTCATCACGAATACTGGAGTCACCCCTCTGTCTTCGTCGCGACCTGGGCGAGCGGGTCTCGGTAAACCTCGTCCACCGACAGCACGCACCCGATCGCCTCGAGGTGCGCGCCCCCTCCAGCGCGGGCCTCCCGGAGCGTCCACGAGTCGTCCTCGTTGCGGTGAAACACCTCGATGCGCTGCTCGTGCCGCGTGACGAGCACGTACTCCCGGAGCGAGGGGATCCGCCGGTAGTGCGCGAACTTCTGCCCACGGTCGTAGGCCTCCGAGCTCTCGGAGAGGACCTCGACCAGGACGATCGGGTTGAGCGCTGCGTCGTTGTCCTCAAGATCGCGCTCGAGCCTCCCGCAAACGACGCTGACGTCAGCGTACGTGGAGAGCCCGGTCGCCTGGACCCGGACGCGCAGATCGGAGGAGTAGACCGCGCAGGGCCGCCCGCGGAGCTGGGCCCGGAGCTCGGCGCCAACGCTCGCGCACAGGCGCGCGTGCTCCGGCGTCCCGCCGGCCATCGCGAAGATCTCGCCGTTCCGGAACTCGTGCTTCGTCGGGCTCGCTCGCTCCTGCTCGAGATACTCGGCGTATGTCCCGACGATCCTCCGCGCCGGCTCGTTCATGGTCCCGCAATATGCCACGCCAGCGCGTCACGACCCTATCCTCGGCGCCATGCCCACGATCCAGAGCACCGCCGAGATCGACGCCGCCTCCGACGAGCTCTTCGCGCTGTCCCAGGACTACGCTCTCCGGCTCGAGTGGGATCCGTTTCTCCGCGAGATGCGCTACAGCGACGGCGCGACCGAGCCCGCCGTCGGCGTGCGGGTGTGGGTGCGGGCGAAGAACGGGCTGTCCATGGAGGCCCGTTACATCACCCTGAACCCGCCGGAGCAGGTGGCCATCACGATGGTCGATGGACCGCGGATCTTCCGCCAGTTCTCGGGCGCATGGCTCTTCAAGGCGCTGTCGCCGCGACGGACCCGCGTCACGTTCCGCTACAACTTCACCGCGCGCCCGCAGGCCCTCGCCCCGGTGCTGGAGCCGGTGATGGCGGCCGTGCTGAGGCGCGACATCGAGCAGCGCCTCGCCGGGCTCAAGAAGAGCGCCGAGACGACCGATATCTTGCAGCGGCTGCCGAGGCGCGGCCCGGCAGCCGTCTGACGCGCGGCAAGGCCGCGCGCCGCAGGAGCTGAGCTCAGCGCGAGCCGCGCTCCGTGGAGCCGCTCACCGCGAGGCCGCGCGCGTCCGGCGACGAGCGCCCGCGAGCGCGAGCCCGAGCCCCGCGAGCGCGAAGGCGAGCCCGCCGCCCTGCCGCCCCTCGCCGCCGACCCGGCACCCGCAGCCGCCGTCGTCGTCCTCCGCGTCAGGCCCGGACGCCGCGCCGCCGCCGCCGCCCGCATCCGCGCCGCCCTCGCCGCCCCCACCCGCGCCGGGGCCGGGCGGCACCGCGCAGGCGTGCGCCTCGAGGTCGCAGGCCTCGCCGTCATCGCAGTCCGCGTCGCTCACGCACGCGACGCACGCCGGCGTCCCCTCCACGAGGGCGCAGCGCGGCGCCTGCGCGCTGCACGGGTTGCACGAAGGCCCGCAGAAAGCGTCGACGACGCACGGCGCACACAGCGCGGCGTCGTTGCAGTAGGAGCCCGCCTCGCAGCCGGTGTTTTCGCTCTGGCCGACGAGCTCGCGGCCGCACTGCGCACAGGCGTCCTCGTCCGTCGCTGAGGTGTCGCCCGCCACGCTCCGATGGAACGCCGCCGGCTCGAGGAGCGTGAAGCCGGACCCGGCGAGGTTCGGGCTGCCGACCTGGCCGGCATTGAGCTGAAAATCCTGGAACTCGCCTACCAGAACCGACACCTCGAGCTCTGAATGCTCGACGATCGCGGCATAGAGGATCTCGACGGGGTACAGGCCCTCCTCGGCGAACGTGACGGTATTCGTCATTCGCCAGCTGGGTGCGCCGAGCGCGGGTGGCTGCACCAGCACCGGATATGCGGCCTGCGCCGAGTCGTAGATCACGAGGGCCACGGCGTCGTCGGCGTAAATGCCAAAGTGGACAGGCTGCTCGACGTAGTCGGACGGCACGGCCAGGTACCCGCGCAGGCGCATGCCGAACGCCACGTCGGGCTCGTTCGCGTCGAAGTCGCACCCTCCTGCCGGGCAGTCGGAGACAGCGTCCAGAAAATCGCCGAAGCTCGCCCCGCTCCCGGCGTCGTACTTGTTCGAGAGATCGAGCGGTGTGCGCACCACGGAGCTCACGAGTTCTTCCTGCCCCGCGTCGAAGAACGTGCTCATCTTCTCGATGAAGTCCGCGCTGTCGCCCGTTGAAACCCAGAAGTCGACATCTGGCGCGGACGATAACCTTTGCGCGCCGCACAGGCCCGTTCCTCCCTCGGCGGGGAGCGGAGCCACAGGACCGCCTTCGATGATCACTGGCTCGGCGTTCGCGGATACCGGTGCTCCCAGCGCCGTGGAGAGGGCGAGCACGAAAGAGATCGCCAGCTTGGGACGTCGGTGGAACATGGTTGCTCCTGGCAAGGAAAACCGCGCAACTACGCGGCCGCTCGCATGCGACCCGCGGCGCACGGCACGTCACGTCACGTTATCCCGCGCTCGTAACGCGGAGCCCGGCAATCCCCCTCACGGCACGATCCCGACGGCGAGCAGCGGAGTGTCCGCCCTCGCCGTTCCACTCGCCGGCGCGCGCCGCGCGCCCGGCCCTCATCCGCCGAGGTGCGCGAGCGCCTCCCGCGACGCTCCGGCGCCGGGGTGGCGCAGGCGCGCCCGCAGCGCCGCCGCCTCGGCGAGCAGCTCCCGCCCTCGCGCGCGCTCCTCGCCGCGCGCCGCCGCCGCGCGCGCCACGCCCGCCCAGTGCAGCGCGTCCGCCCTCGCCCAGGCGTCCTCACCCGCCCACGCCACCGACGAGTCGGCGAGCGCCGTCGCGGACGCCGCCGCCCCCGCGCCGCGGGTCAGCGCGCACCGCGCGGCCACGACCGCGAGCCGGGCGCGGAACGGGCCAAACCCGCATGCCTCGGCGACATGCAGCCCCTCCAGCGCCTGCCGCGCGCCGTCGTCGAGCCGGCCAGCGGCGAGCGCGATGCGCGCCGCGAGCTCGTGGCACCGCAGCGCGACCTCCACCTCGCCCGTCGCGGCAGCCCAGCGGCGCGCCTCGACGAGGTGCGCCTCGGCCGTCGCGACGTCGCCGTCGCCGCCCTCGCCGCCGTCCAGCAGCGCGAGGCCGAGCAGCGTGTGGCCGTGCGCGACGTGCCCCTCCCATCCCCTCCGCCTGCACTCGGCGATGTTCCGCTCCGTGGCCTCGCGCGCCTCGCCGCGGCGCCCGAGCGCGAGCGCGTGCTCCGCCTCCCAGAGCGCGCGGCGCGCCACCGGCGCGTCGCCCAGCGCCCGCAGGCGCGCGAAGCGCTCGCCCGCCGCGTCGACCTCGCCGAGGTCGTGCAGCACCGCGGCGAGCAGCGCCAGCGCGCGCACGGCGTGGACTTGGTCCACGTGGGCCGCGGCGCGACGGGCGCTCCCCGCGGCGCCGCCGGCGATCTCGGCCGACCGCTCGAGCAGGCGGCGCGCGCCGGTCAGGTCGCCCCGCAGCCGCTCCGTGTACGCGAGCGTGCGCAGGCCGGTCGCGATCGGGGCCGGGTCGGCGAGCGCCCCGGCGATCTCGTTGTGCGCCTCGTAGCAGGCGCAGGCGAACGCGAGATCCCCGAGCGCGCCCGCGTAGAGCCCCGCGTCGTACGCGAGCGACGCGCGCACCCGCGCGGGCAGCGAGGCCGGCATGCCGCGGGGGTCGTCGCCGCCGGCGAACGCGCGCAGGATGCGGGCGCCGCGGGCCATGTCGCCGAGCTTGAGCCCGAGGTGCGCGAAGCCGCCGAGGGCGAGCGCGTAGATGTCGTACGCCTCGCCCGCGCGCCCGGCGCCGAGCAGCTCGGTGAGGATGGCCTCGTACGCGTCGACGGCCTCGCGTTCCCGCGGCGCCCGGCGCGGCGCCTCGTCGAGGCGCGGCGGCGCGGCGCTCCCCGCGGCGTGGACGCGCTCCGGTGGCACGCCGAGCAGCGACTTGAAGTGCTGCCGCACGAAGGGGTGCGTCGAGTAGCAGCGCTCGCCCGGGCGCGCCGCGAACACGAGCCCCAGCCGCTCGAGCCGGGCGAGCCCGCGCGCGAGCTCCGCGGCGCCCCACCCCGCCATGGCGCCCGCGATCTCGCCGCCGGCCCGGATCAGCTGGAGCAGCGCCTCCTCGCCCGCGCCGCCGGGGAACACCGAGAGGCGCGCGAGCAGGTCCCGCTCGCCCGGCGGCAGCGCGCGCGCGTAGGCCGACAGCACCGAGCTCAGGCGGCGGGCGAGGACGTCGTCCTGCTCGGCCTCGGCGAGGTGCGCCGCCTGCGCCGCGGAGAGCCGCCCCGCGTCGCCGCCGAGGAACGCGCCCACGTAGGAGCCGACGACGGCGACCGAGAGCGCGTGCCCTCCCGTCGTCTCGAACAGCGCCCCGAGGGCGCCGTCGTCGCCGCGGATGCCCCAGCGGCGCAGGAGCGACGCGGCGTCGCCCTCGCAGAGCGGCTCGGGCCGGATCGTCGCGAGCCCGCCCTCGGCCCAGGCGGACAGATCCGCGAGCGCGAAGCGCGACGTGACGAGCGCCCGCGCGCCGCCGAGCCCGGACGCGATCGCGCAGAGCAGCCGCCGGAGGAGCGCGTCGTGGAGCTCGCCGTGCGCGCGCCCTGCGCCCCCCTCGGCCTGCACGGTCTCGAGCCCGTCGAGCACGAGCAGGTGCGGCGGCCCCTGCCCCAGCGCCTCCTTCAGCCGCGCGAGCTGCTCTCCGGGCGCCGCCTGAGGCCGCGGCGCCGCCGGGCCCGAGGCGCCCGCGCCCGGCGCGAAGTAGGCCGCCGCCTGGTCGAGGAACGCCTCGGTCCTGGGGTCGTCGTAGAAGCTCCAGACGAGCACCCCGCCGGGCCGCGGGGCGTCGCCGAGCCCCTGGAGGAAGCGCTCGGCGATCGCGGTCTTGCCCGCCCCGCCGACGCCGAGGAGCGCGATCACCCGGGGGGACGGCGGCGAGCCGTCGGCCCACGCGGCGAGCCGATCGACGATCTCGGCGCGCCCGACGAAGTGCCGCGCTCGCTGGAGCGTGTGCGCGTGCAGCGGGCGCCACGCCGGGGCGGCTCCCTGCGACGGCGCGGGCGCGCCGGCGGGCGCCTTCTCGCCTGCCTCCTCGTCGGGCGCCCTCCCCGCCCCGGCGGGCGCCCTCTCCTCCCCCGCGAGCGCCTCCCCCGCCTCGTCGGGCGCCTCCACGGCCTGGCTCGCCGCACCCGCTCCCTCTGCGGCGCGATCCGCCGGCGCGGCATCGGCCTCGGCCTCGACGACGAGCAGCTCCGCCTCGGCGAGCCCGAGCTCGGCGCCGAGCCGCTCGATGATGCGCCGCCGGGACGGGCTCCGGACCGAGAAGCCGAGCCGCGGATCGTTGACGGCGCCCGACTCGTAGCGGCGGTAGGTCCGCACGTCGACGCCGATCGACGCGGCGACCTGCTCCTGCGTCAGGTCGAGATCGAGCCGCGCCCGCTGGAGGAGCGTGTGGTTGAAGCGGACCGCGGGCTCCGCGCTGCGGCCCGCCCTGGAGACCCGTGCCATCGGTGCGAGCGCTCGATCATCGGCGATGCGGCGCTCTCCTGTCCACCGCGCTGCCCGGTCCTGCCCGGTCCTGCCCGGGTCCCGCCCTTCCGGATCCGGTCCGCCCGGACCCACGCTTCACGCATGAGCACCCTGCACGCCGAACGGACCGCCCAGTGCACCGACTACACCGACGATCTCCGCATCTTCACGGTGACGAACGTCCTGTCGCCCGAGGAGTGCGAGGGCTTCATCGCGCTCGCCGAGGCGCGAGGCTTCGAGCAGGCGCCGATCGGGGGCGGCGAGGTGATCAACCTCGAGGTGCGCAGGAACGGCCGCGTCATGATCGACGATCCGGGCCTCGCCGCGAACCTCTGGGAGCGGCTCGCGCCCTGGATGCCGCCGAGCTTCGGCCTCCACCGCGCCGTCGGGCTGAACGAGCGCTTCCGCTACTATCGCTACACCGAGGGCGAATATTTCAACTGGCACGGCGACGGGTCGTTCGTGCGATCCGACGGCGAGCGGAGCCTGTTCACCGCGATGGTCTACCTGAACGACGACTTCGAGGGCGGCACGACCGATTTCTGGGGCGGCCGCAGCATCGCCCCGCGGCGCGGGATGGCGCTCCTGTTCGAGCACCGCCGGCTCCACCGCGGCGCCGCCGTGACACGGGGGAGCAAGTACGTCCTCCGCAGCGACGTGATGTACCGGCGCGGGTGATGCCAGCGCCGCGCGTGCGCCGGCGCTCGGCGCCTCAGCGCGGCGCCGCGGTCGCGCCGGCGCCGAGCGCCTCGGCGAGGCGCGGCAGCACCTCGCCGGCGCGGGCCTCGATCTTCAGCGCGCCGAGCTCCTCGCCGCGCGCGGAGCCGAGGTTGATCATGGCGATCGGGATGCCTCGCTGCGCGGCGCGCAGCACGAAGCGGTAGCCCGAGAAGACCGCCAGCGACGAGCCGACGACGAGGAGCGCGTCCGCCGCGTCCACGAGCGCGAACGCCGCGTCGACGATCGGCCGGGCCACGTTCTCGCCGAAGAAGACGACGCGCGGCTTGAGCGGCCCCTCGCAGCGGAGGCACGGCGGCGCACGGAAGCCCGCCACGTGCTCGGCGGGCAGGTCGGCGTCGCCGTCGGGGGCGACGTCGGCCGCGAGGCGCAGCCAGCCGGGGTTCTGGGCGAGGAGCCGCTCCTGGAGGGCGGCGCGCCGCTCCATCGCGCCGCACGCGAGGCAGGCGACCTCGGAGAGCGTCCCGTGCAGCTCGATGACGCGGCGGCTGCCCGCGGCCTGGTGGAGCCCGTCGACGTTCTGCGTGATGAGGCCATCGAGCTGCCCCGCCTGCTCCAGCCGCGCGAGGGCGCGGTGGGCAGGGTTCGGCTCGGCCCTGGAGAAACGCTCCCAGCCGATCACGGCGCGCGCCCAGTAGCGCTGCCGGATCTCGGCCGAGCGGGAGAACTCCCGCCCCTGGATCGGGTTCCGCGCGCGGCGCCGCGTCTCGGGCCCTCGATAATCGGGGATGCCGGACTCGGTGCTGCACCCCGCGCCCGTCAGCGCCACGATCCGCTTGCCGCGCAGGAGCGCGACGAGGTCGTCGAGCGGATCGGCCGTACGCGCTTCGCTGAGCGGCATAGGCCCGGGTTGTGGCCCGCCACGGCGGGCACCGCCAGGCCAGCGTGTGTCGACCGCGTAACCACGCAAGCAACCGAGCAACGGAGCTCCCCCACAACATCTCGCTTGACCGGCTCACTGCACCACCATATGTAGTGCCCGTGTTGGTGCCTCGGGCTTCGGCCCGGGGCTCAAAAGGGAACCCGGTGTGAATCCGGGGCTGCCCCGCAGCGGTAAGCGAGAACGATCTCCACGACGAGCACTGGCCCTCGGGCTGGGAAGCGGTGGACCGTAGGAATCCGGCGAGAGCCGGAGCGCTCGTGAGCCCGAAGACCTGCCAACATCCTGCGCTGGGGAGACATCCGGCGCCGGTTTGACCTGGAAGCCTCGAGGGAGGCGGGTAGGTCCGAGCTGGCGCAGACTCTCGCGCTTGTCCCGGTTCCGACCCCCTCCCGCGCTGTCTTCCTTTCGCCCGCGGGGGCGAGCGGTCGGTCCGAGGGCTCCTCCAAAGAGCCTGGCGCACCCGTGCGCATCGGCTGGCCTCTTCGCTCTCGCGGCATCGACGCGAGCGGTCCGGGACCGCTCGGAACGAGCACGAGGAGGATGCCATGCTGAACGAACCGTTGATGAAGAGCAACGGCGCGGCGCCGTTGCGCGCGCTCCACGCACGCCACGCACTCCACGCACCTGATGCGCCCGCCATGACGAGCGCCGGCGCGGAGGAGGCGCCCCCGCACACGACGATGCGGGTGAAGAAGAGGAACGGGTCCAGCGAGCCCGTGGACGTCAACAAGATCGTCCGGGCGGTGAGCCGCTCTTGCGCGGCCCTGTCCGACGTGGACGCGCTCCGCGTCGCGACGAAGACCATCAGCGGCCTCTACGACGGCGCGACGACGCGCGAGCTCGACCAGCTCTCCATCCAGACGGCGGCGTCGCTCATCGCGGATGAGCCCCAGTACGCGAAGCTCGCGGCGCGCCTGCTCGCCACGTACATCGACAAGGAAGTCCGCAATCAGGAGATCCACGCCTTCTCGCAGTCCATCGCCGTGGGGCGGCGGCTGGGCCTCATCAACGATCGGCTCCACGGCTTCGTGGCGCAGAACGCCCGCAAGCTGAACGACGCCATCGAGCCGAGGCGCGATCACGAGCTCGAGTACTTCGGCCTGCGGACCCTCTACGACCGCTACCTGCTGAAGCACCCCGAGACGCGCCTCGTCATCGAGACGCCGCAGCAGTTCTTCCTGCGCATCGCGTGCGCGCTCTCCGAGACGGCGGCGCAGGCGATCGAGCTCTACCGGCTCTTCTCGTCGCTCGATTACCTGCCGAGCTCACCGACGATGTTCAACTCCGGGACGAGCCACGAGCAGCTCTCGAGCTGCTTTCTGCTCGACTCGCCGGACGATCACCTCGAGACCATCTACCAGCGCTACACCGACGTCGCGATGCTCTCGAAGTTCTCGGGCGGCATCGGGCTCGCCTACCACCGGGTGCGCTCGCGCGGCTCGCTCATCGAGAGCACCAACGGGCACTCCAGCGGGATCGTGCCGTGGCTCAAGACGCTCGACGCGTCCGTCGCGGCCGTGAACCAGGGCGGCAAGCGCAAGGGCGCCTGCTGCGTCTACCTCGAGCCGTGGCACGCCGACGTCGAGGAGTTCCTCTCGCTGCGCGACAACACGGGCGACGAGGCCGCGCGCACGCACAACCTGAACCTCGCGAGCTGGGTCCCGGATCTCTTCATGAAGCGGGTCGAGGCCGACGGCGAATGGAGCCTGTTCGACCCGAAGGACGTGCGCGATCTCCCCGATCTCTACGGTGAGGAGTTCGATCGTCGGTACGTCGAGGCCGAGCGGGCAGGCCTCGCCAAGAAGACGATGAAGGCCCGCGAGCTCTACGCGCGGATGATGCGCACGCTCGCGCAGACAGGCAACGGCTGGATGACGTTCAAGGACAAGTCGAACCGCGCCTGCAACCAGACGGCGCTGCCGGGCCGGGTAGTCCACCTCTCGAACCTCTGCACCGAGATCCTGGAGGTGACCTCGAACGAGGAGTCGGCCGTCTGCAACCTGGGCTCGATCAACCTCGCTCGCCACACGGTCACGCTGGCGGACGGCGCGATCGCGTTCGACTTCGAGAAGCTCGCGTGCACGGTGCGGACCGCGGTCCGCCAGCTCGACCGCGTCATCGACCTCAACTACTACCCCATCCCCTCGACGAGGCGATCGAACCTCCGCTGGCGGCCCGTCGGGCTCGGGCTCATGGGCCTGCAGGACGTGTTCTTCCAGATGCGCCTGCCCTTCGACGCCCCGGCGGCGCGGGAGCTCTCCAGGCGGATCTCGGAGGAGGTGTATTACCACGCGCTCTCGACGTCCGCGGACCTCGCGGCGGAGAAGGGGCCGCACCCGGCGTTCGACGAGACGCGCGCCGCGCGCGGAGAGCTCCAGTTCGACGCGTGGGGCGCCGTCCCGGAGGACGCGGCGCGCTGGGAGGGGCTCCGCGCGCGCGTCCAGGCCGAGGGGCTCAGGAACTCGCTGCTCGTCGCCATCGCGCCGACGGCCACCATCGCGTCGATCGCGGGCTGCTACGAGTGCATCGAGCCGCAGGTGTCCAACCTCTTCAAGCGCGAGACGCTCTCGGGGGACTTCCTGCAGATGAACCGCTACCTCGTCGCGGAGCTCAAGCGGCTCGGCGCCTGGAACGACGCGGCGCGCGCCCGGCTCAAGCTCGCGGAGGGCTCGGTCCAGGGCATGGACGAGCTGCCCGAGCAGCTCCGCGCCGTGTACCGGACGGCGTGGGAGATCCCGATGCGCTCGCTCATCGACATGGCCGCGGATCGCGGGGCCTTCATCGATCAGAGCCAGTCGCTGAACCTCTTCATCGAGAACCCCACCATCGGTCAGCTCTCGAGCATGTACTTCCACGCATGGAAGAAGGGGCTCAAGACGACGTACTACCTGCGATCGCGCCCCGCGACGCGCATCACCAAGGCGACCGTGGAGGCGGCGCCGGCGAAGGCGGCCGCGGACGTGGCGTGCGCGCTCGAGAACCCCGAGGCCTGCGAGGCCTGCCAGTGAGCCGCGTCAGCCGCCCCGCGCGCCTCCTCGATCCGGGCCAGTGCCTCACCCTGCGCCCGATGGCCTATCCGGCCTTCTTCGAGATGTACCGCTCCGCCATCAAGAACACGTGGACCGTGGAGGAGGTCGACTTCTCCACGGACGTGGGCGACCTGCGGAAGATGACCGACGCGGAGCGGCACCTCGTGCAGCGCCTCGTCGCGTTCTTCGCCACGGGGGACTCCATCGTGGCGAACAACCTCGTGCTCAACCTGTACAGGCACATCAACGCCCCGGAGGCGCGGATGTACCTGTCACGGCAGCTCTACGAAGAGGCGCTCCACGTCCAGTTCTATCTGACGCTCCTCGACACGTACATCCCCGATCCCGAGGACCGTCACCGCGCCTTCGCGGCCGTCGAGAACATCCCCTCGATCCGGCAGAAGGCCGATTTCTGCATGCGGTGGCTCGATTCCGTCGAGTCGCTCGGGCGGCTGGAGTCGCGCGCCGAGCGGCGGCGGTTCCTCCTGAACCTCATCTGCTTCGCCGCGTGCGTCGAGGGGCTCTTCTTCTTCGGCGCGTTCGCGTACGTGTACTTCCTGCGCTCGCGCGGCCTGCTCCACGGGCTCGCCGCGGGGACGAGCTGGGTCTTCCGCGACGAGAGCGCGCACATGCGCTTCGCCTTCGAGGTCGTGAACACGGCGCGGCGCGAGGAGCCCGAGCTCTTCGACGCCGGCCTCTCGCGGTCGATCCTCGACATGATGGATGAGGCGATCGCCTGCGAGGCCCGGTTCGCCGAGGATCTCCTCGGCGCCGGCGTGGCGGGCATGTCGGCGCGCGACGTGCGCAGCTACCTGGAGTTCTGCGCCGACCAGCGGCTCGCCACGCTCGGCATGCCGAAGCGCTACGGGGCGAAGAACCCGTTCTCGTTCATGGATCTGCAAGACGTCCAGGAGGTCACGAACTTCTTCGAGCGCCGCGTCTCCGCGTACCAGGTCGGCGTCTCCGGGGAGGTCGTCCTCGACGCCGCGTTCTGACGCCGATCGACCGACGTACCGCCCGCAGGGCCGATCAGAGCCCGCCGATCCCTCGCGGCGGGAGCCCGATCTCGGTGTCGACGGTCGCGTCCTCCAGCGGCTCGAGCGCGCCGCTCGCCGCCACCTTCCAGCGCCGGAGCTTGCTCCGCTCCGCGTCGCTCAGCAGGCAGACATCGCCGCAGCCGGGCGAGCAGTGGACGCCGCCGAAGGCGTAGGACTGGGTCGCCTGGGCGAGCGTCGTGACCTCGCCCGTGGTGATGCTCACGGAGAAGGCGCGGTCCCCGGCGGACGCGCTGCCCGCGTAGGCCGTCCCGAGGAGCACGTCCTCGGAGGCGAACGCGAGCGTGGGCTGGACCGCTGCGCCGAGCGCCCTGGCCACGCCGAGCCGCTTGATCTCCTCCGGGGGCGAGGTGCGAGCGTCGTAGATCACGACGTCGCTCGTCGCCGGATCGTACTCCATCGCCTCGGCGTCGAAGCGGCTCGAGCAAGCGACCGCCAGCCGCTCTCCCGAGGGCGACACGGCGAGACGCCCGCAGCCGTAGAGCCCCTGCACGTCGACCGTCCATGTGACAGCGGCCTCCGCCGGCGAGACGCCAACGAAGCGCCCTTCACCCACGGTCGAGAGGTCCGCGGCGAGCCGGCCGAGGGCCACGACAACGTCGTCACCGACGCGCGCCATCCCCGACGGGCGCGGCAGGAGCCCCTCTTCCTCCTCCGGCAGGGCGATGCGCCCGACGATGGAGTACTCCTTCGTGTCGACGATCAGGAGATCGCCGCCCTCGTCGAACGGCTCCACGCCCGGGCTCGGGTTGCTCCCGTAGCGCGACACGAGCGCGCGGTCCGCCCCCACCTCGATGTAGTCCTGAGGGTTCGACTCGAACCCCTGCCCGACCGGGAGCTGCGCGAGGACCGCGGCGGTCTCGAGATCCATCCAGGTGATCACGTTCGTGCCGAACCGATCGAGCAGGACCACGCGGCCGGACGGCGGCGCCGCCCTCGGGACGTCGACGTCGCCGGACAGCGCGAGGCTGAGCCCCGGCTTCGCCGCGCCGCTCGACACGAAGGAGGGCGACAGGGTGGTCCCGTCGAGCTCCGACACAGCGATGTTCGTCGACTGGTAGTCGCTCGTCACGATGACCACGCCGCCCTCACACGCGTCGCCGTCGCCGCCGCCGTGGACGCCGCCCGTCGACGGCGGCGGCGAATCCACGTTGCACCCGAGGATCGGAATCGAGATCGCGAACGCAAACAGACTGATCTTCACCATGTTGACTCCAGTGTGAAAAACACGCTCCGCCCCGGGAGCGGAAACCCGACGACATCCGTGCGCCGCGCGTCCAGGAGGTCCGCGACGCGACCTCTCACCGCGAGGTGCCCGCCGAGCCACCTCGCCTCCGCGTCGAGGTCGAGGGTCGCTTGCTCCGCGATCACGCCGAGCCCGGCGGGATCGGCGTACCGGCTCGACTGGTACACGGCCCGGATCTCGCCCGACGCGCCCGAGAACACGGCGCCGCCCGGGCGCTTCCACTCGGCGTGCAGGCGCGGCGCGACGACGAGGCGCGAGCGGAACGGGAGGAGGTCGTTCCTGGTCGTCCGCCCCGGCGTCGTGTCCCGCGGATCGAGCAGCGTCGCCGCGATCTCGGCGCGGAGGAACGGGGTCACCTCGACCCCGGCCAGCAGCTCCGCGCCCACGACGCGGGCGCGGCCGACGTTGTACGGGCTCACGTAGCCCTGACCGGACTTCTCGTACGCGACGAGCCCGGAGACCGCGCTCCCGAACGCGAACACGTCGAGGAAGGCGCCGCGCAGCACGGCGCCGCGCCCCGTCTGCGCCCGGATCCCGGCCTCGATCGTGGCGCCCGACTCCGGCTCGAGCGCCGCGTTGCCGTGGACGACGCCGGAGACGCCGTACACCTCGCCGAGCGTCGGGACGCGGACGTAGCGGCCCACGGTCGCGAGGAGCCGGAGCCTGTCGCTCCCCGCCTCCACGCCGACCCGCCCGGTCGGGACGAGCACGTCGCAAGGGCGCTCCCGGTCCGCGCCGGTGGCGTGGCACTCCCCGCTCGCGAGGGCGTGCAGCGCGAGCCCCTCGCCGAGGCGCGCCTCCGCGGTGACGGCGCCGCGCGCGAACGAGCGCCGCGACCGCGCGAGCGGGACGTCGTCCGGCGCGCGTGAGATGCCCTCGCGCGCGACCGAGAGCACGGGCCGCACCCGGAGCCGGTCGGCGAAGGAGAGCGTTGCCCCGAGCGTCTGCTCCAGGCGGCGGCCGGCGAGGCGGAGCTCAGGCGTCTGCAGCGCGAGCTCGAAGAGGGGGTCGTGGACCTCCGACCGCGCCTCGATGAACGAGGTGCGCGCCTCGAGCGTGTGCTGCGCCTCTCCGCCGAACGGCACCCGCGCCGCGACGGACGTCAGCGCGCGCCGCGACTCCCCCCGCGCCTCGCGGGACGGCAGGAGCGCGAGCCTCGGCACGCCCTGCTCGCGGCCTGTGCCGTTCGCGATCACGTCGACGATCGCGCCGCCGCCGAGCTCGACGCGCGCGAGCGCCCACGCGTCGATCGTGCGCACGTCGGCGTTCTGCCGGCGCTCCACGGTGTCGTCGCTCTCGTCGAAGAGCGTCCCGCCATCGTTGACGAACGTGTAGCGGTTCTCCGCGGCCTCGGCGCTCACCCCGACGATCGCGCTCACCGGGCCCGCGCTGGCGCCGGCGAACGCCCACCCGCGCCGCGCGCCGAGCGAGCCCGCCATGGCGCCCACGCCGGCCGTCGTCCGGGAAGGCCGCCGCGGCTCGAAGAAGATCGCGCCGCCGGGGCCGAGGCGGTCGGCCTCGATGGGCGCGTGGCCGCGGTAGATCTCGATGCGCTCGATGAGCCAGAGGGGCACGAGGGAGAGGTCCGCCGTCCCCACGACGTCGTCGTTCAGGCGGACGCCGGCGAGGTACACCGGCGTCTGCGTGGCGGTCGCCCCCCGGAGGGCCGCTGTCGCCGGCCCGCCGAAGCCGCCCGACTCGATGATGAGGACGCCCGGCTGCGTGCGGAGCACGTCCGCCGCCCCGAGCCCCGCGCCGGTGAGGCGCTCGCGGCCCAGCACCGATCCCGCGACGGACCTGTCCTTGGGCGGCGCGGGCGCGCGCAGGCGATCCCCCTCGACGCGCACCTCCAGCGGGTCTGCACCCGGCGGAGCGGCAGCGGGATCACCCCCCTGCTCGGTCTCCGGCCTGCGCGGATCGTCGGCGCGGGCGGCAGGCGAGGCTGCCACGGCGCTGCAGGCGGCGAGCGAGAGCCAGCACGCCGCGCCGGCGCTCTGGCGCCGACGCGACCGACGATCAGAGGAATCAACCATTCACGCGCCGCCTGCCCGCGTCGACCCAGCGCTGCTCCGGGTGAGCTGAGAGCCGAAGCGAGGGGGCTGGTGACGGGCCACGGCACCGCGCGCGAGCGAGGTGGTCGAGAGCCTGGACGCCTTCCCCTCGAAGGCTCAGGTCAGCGCGCGCCAGAGCACCGGCGCGCGCACCTTCGGCAGGTCTTCGGACTCACGGGCGCTGCGGCCGTCGCCGGTCGCTCTCCTACACATCACCGCTTCCCGGGCTGCTCTGGTGCATGCCCAGTGCTTCTTGGTGATGGTCGTTCCCGTTCACCGCTGCGGGGGCAGTCCCGGATTCTCACCGGGTTCCCTTTTCAGCTCGCCAGGGGATGGCCGGACGAGCACCGATGGCGGGGCGACTCGTCGCACCCGCCACGCAGGATGTCAACGCTGAAGCGAAGGCCCGGAGCGCCCCGTCCGCGAGCCCACCGGCGACGCACACCCGAGACAGAATCGGGAGTCCCTTGACAGTCTTGCACGCGCGTGCCATGAGTTACTTGAAACTGATTTTCTTTATCAGTTGTTAGAGACGAGCGGCCCGAGACCTGACGTCCAGCGCCCGATGACCTGAGCCCACGTGGCTCTCGACGCCCATCGGAGCTGAATGTGACGAGTTCCATCTCGATACCGGCCTCTGTCGGGCTGCCCGCGGTGAACGCAGGGCAGCTGTTGAAGCAATACACCCCTGAGTCGGCGTTCTTCTTCGCGTCGCCGACACGCACGCTCCTCGCGCAGGGCGTACACGACATGATCCTCGAGCCGAACGGCGCGGATCAGGGCGATCGCCTCGCGGACCGCGTCACGAGGGTGCTCGCGTCGGCGTCGAGGGCCGGCGCCGGCCAGGGCTTCCCCATGGTGGTCGGCGCGGTGCCGTTCAACAGCACGTCGCCGGCGCACCTCATCGTGCCGAGGGCGATCCAGAGCGCGGGCCCGCTCAACCCCACGTCGGAATCGCCGCGGTCGCACCTGCCGATCACCATCCAGGAGCTGCGCCAGGTCCCCGAGCCCCGCGACTACGTGCGCGGCGTCGAGACGGCGGTGGGCCTGATGCGGTCCGAGGCGCTGAGCAAGGTGGTCCTCTCCAGGATGCTGGAGATGGTCCTGCGAGAGCCGGTCGATCTCCGCCTCGTCCTCCAGCGCCTCTCGCAGCAGAACCGGAACGGCTACACCTTCGCCGCCAACCTCTCGGATCCCACGGCGGGGCTCTCCAGCTCCGAGCGCGGCGTCTCGACCTCGCGCGCGCGGACGCTCATCGGCGCGAGCCCGGAGCTGCTCCTGTCCCGCTCCGGGCTCCGGGTGATCGCCAATCCGCTCGCCGGCTCCGCGGTCCGCAGCCCCGACCCCGACGAGGACCGCCGGCGGGCGATCGCCCTGCTCGCGTCCGAGAAGGACCGGCACGAGCACGCGATCGTCGTCGACGCCGTCGCCGCCGCGCTCCGGCCGTTCTGCCGGCGCCTGAGCGTCCCCGACGAGCCCTCGCTCACGCAGACCCCGACGCTGTGGCACCTGTCGAGCCGGCTCACCGGGGAGCTGCGCGATCTCTCGATCTCCTCGATGAAGCTGGCCACCGCGCTGCACCCGACCCCCGCCGTGTGCGGATACCCCACGGACCGCGCCCGCGAGGCCATCGGGGCGATCGAGCGGTTCGATCGCGGGTTCTTCACGGGGCTCGTGGGCTGGTCCGACGCGAGCGGCGACGGCGAGTGGGCGGTCGTCATCCGCTGCGCCGACGTCGCCGGCCGGGCGCTCCGCCTCTATGCCGGGGCCGGCATCGTCATCGGCTCGAACGGCGAGCACGAGCTCGCCGAGACCACCGCCAAGCTCGGGACCATGCTGAACGCGCTCGGCCTCAACCAGGCGCCGGAGAGGGCATGATCGCTCCGGAGGAGAGCCGGCAGGCGCCCGCGGAGGCGCGACCGCAGGCGCTCGACGGCTGGACTCCGTGGCCGGCCGAGATGGCCGATCTCTACAGGCGCGCCGGCTACTGGCGCGGCGAGACCTTCGGGCACCTGCTCCGCGAGCGGGCCGCGCGGCACCCGGATCGGATCGCGCTCGTCAGCGGCGATCGCCGGCTGAGCTACGGGGAGCTCGATCGGCGCGCCGATCGCCTCGCCGGGGGCCTGCTGCACCTCGGGCTCCGGCCGGGGGATCGCGTCGTCGTCCAGCTCCCGAACATCGCGGAGTTCTTCGAGGTGTGCTTCGCGCTGTTCCGGCTCGGGGCGCTCCCCGTGCTGGCCCTGCCCGCGCACCGGCGCGCCGAGATCGCGTATTTCTGCGAGCACACCGAGGCGGTCGCGTACGTCATCGCCGACCGGGACGGCGGGTTCGATTACCGCGCGCTGGCGAGCCAGATCCGGCGCGACGTCAGGACCTTGCGGCACGTGCTCGTGGCCGGCGAGCCGGGCGAGCACACAGCGCTCTCCGCCCTGGATCGGGAGCCCGTGGAGCTCCCGGAGCCCGCCGCGGGGGACGTCGCCTTCTTCCAGCTGTCCGGCGGGAGCACCGGCGTACCGAAGCTCATCCCGCGGACGCACGACGACTACCTCTACAGCGTGCGGGCCAGCGCGGAGATCTGCGGGCTCGACGAGGGCAGCGTCTACCTGGCCGTCCTCCCCGTCGCGCACAACTTCACGCTCAGCTCACCCGGGAGCCTGGGCGTGCTCCACGCCGGCGGCCGCGTTGTGCTCTGCCGCCGCCCCAGCCCGGACGAGGCGTTCCCGTGGATCGAGCGGGAGCGGGTCACGCTGACCGCGCTCGTGCCGCCGCTGGCCTCGGTCTGGGTGGAGTCGGCCCGGACGGCGCGGCACGACCTGTCGAGCTTGAAGGTGCTCCAGGTCGGCGGCGCCAGGCTCTCCACGGAGGTCGCGCGCCGCGTGGGGCCGACCCTGGGCTGCAAGGTGCAGCAGGTGTTCGGGATGGCGGAGGGGCTCGTCAACTACACCCGCCTCGACGACCCCGACGCGATCGCGCTCGAGACGCAGGGGCGGCCCATCTCGCCCCACGACGAGGTCCGCGTCGTGGACGACGACGACCGCGACGTCGAGCCCGGGCAGGTCGGTCACCTGCTCACGCGGGGGCCCTACACGATCCGCGGCTATTACAGGGCCGACGCGCACAACGAGAAGGCGTTCACGCGCGACGGCTTCTACCGCACGGGCGATCTCGTGCGGCGGACCCGAGAGGGCTACCTCGTCGTGGAGGGCCGCGCCAAGGATCAGATCAACCGCGGCGGCGAGAAGATCGCGGCCGAGGAGGTCGAGAACCACGTCCTCGCGCATCCGGCGGTGCGCGACGCGGCGCTCGTCGCCATGCCGGACTCGCACCTCGGCGAGCGATCGTGCGCGTTCCTCGTGGCCCGCGGGCAACCGCCGCCGGCGAGGGAGATCAGCGCCTTCCTGCGCGAGCGCGGCGTCGCCCAGTTCAAGGTGCCCGATCGCATCGAGTGGCTCGACGCCCTCCCGACGACGAGCGTCGGCAAGGTGGACAAGAAGGCGCTCCGCCGGTGGATCGCCGACAGGCTCGCGCAGGGCGCGCGCGCCTGAGAGGACAGCGCGGGCCCAGGCGGCGCAGCGACGCCCGCGGCCCGTTCCATCGACAGGAGCGCTGCGACCAGAAGAGAGAGAAGAGAGGAACGATCATGGCCATCCCCCGCATCCAGACCTATCGCATGCCACGAGCCGACGAGCTCCCGGAGAGCCGGGTGTCATGGCGGCCGGACCCGGGGCGCTCCGTCCTCTTGATCCACGATATGCAGGAGTATTTCCTCGGCTTCTACGACGCGAGCGCGTCCCCGATGGTCGAGCTGATCGCCCATGCCCGCCTGCTCCGGGAGCGGTGCGCGGCGAGCGGGATCCCGGTCGTCTACACGAAGCAGCCCGCCGAGCAGACGAGGGCCCAGCGCGGTCTGCTGACGGATCTCTGGGGGCCCGGGCTGACGCAGCAGCCCGACAAACACGAGATCGTGCGCGAGCTCGCGCCGGGAAGCGCCGACACCGTGCTCACCAAGTGGCGGTACAGCGCCTTCCAGCGAACGGAGCTCCTGGATCTCATGCGCCGGTGGGGCCGCGATCAGCTGATCGTGTGCGGCGTGTACGCGCACATCGGGTGCCTGCTGACCGCGTGCGAGGCGTTCATGAACGACGTCCAGCCGTTCCTCGTGACCGACGCGACCGCCGATTTCTCCCGGCAGCAGCACGACATGGCCATCGCCTACGTGGCGCAGCGGTGCGGCGTCGCGCTGCCGACGAGCGACGTCCTGGCCGCGCTCGCGCCCCGCGAGCGGACGAGCGCCCCGCAGCGCGACGCGGCGGCGCCGGCGCAGGCGCCGCTCAGCGCGACGCAGGACCGGGCGCCGTGGGTCGAGCGTCTGCGCGGCGACGTCGCCGAGGTCCTCGACCAGCTCCCCTCGGCGATCTCCGATCGCGACAACATCCTCGATCTGGGGCTCGACTCGATACGGCTCATGACGCTCGTCGAGCAGTGGCGCGCCGCGGGGATCGACGTCGCGTTCGTGGACCTCGCCGAGCTGCCGACGCTCGGGCACTGGTGGGAGCTCCTGTCGACCCGGCTGCCGCGCGAGGCGAGGCCAGCGCCCCGGCACCGCGCGGAGGCGCCCCTCCAGGAAGCCGCCCGCTGACCGGCCGAGCTTGCCCCACGACGGCTTCCCCATGGCACAGGTCACCATGAATCAGGTCGCGACGTCCCCACCCAGGACGGTGGCGCGCACCCCGCCGCGCCTCCTCGAGGTGCTGCGCACGACCGCGATCTCCCCCCGCATGCGGCGGATCACGCTGGGCGGCGAGGCGATCGCGGGGTTCCCCGCGCGCTCCGGCGGCGCGCACATCAAGGTCTTCTTCCCGCGCGGCGACCAGGCGGCGCCGGAGCTGCCCACGCTGGGCCCGGACGGCCCCGTCTGGCCTCCGGTGCCGCGGCGGCCGATCACGCGCACGTACTCGGTGCGCAGGTACGACGCGCAGGCCGGCGAGCTGGACGTGGACTTCGTCCTGCACGGGGACGACGGCCCCGCGTCGCGGTGGGCCCGCCACGCCAGGCCGGGCGATCGCATCGGCATCGCCGGGCCGGGCGGCCCCGATCCGATGCTCGGCCCCGCGGACTGGTACCTCCTGGCCGGCGATCTCTCCGCGCTGCCGGCGATCGGCGCGCTGCTCGAGGCCCTGCCGAAGACGGCGCGCGGCCACGCCATCGTCGCGGTCCCCGACGCGGCGGACGTGCAGGAGATCGATCGCCCGCCGCACGTCGCGCTGACCTGGATCTACCTGCAGGGCGAGCACGCCCCGGGCCCCCGGCTCGAGGCGGCCGTCCGCGCCCTGGCGTGGCCAGAGGGCCGCGTCTTCGCCTGGGTCGCGGGCGAGTCGTCGTCCGTCGTGGCGATCCGCGATCACCTGCTCGACGAGCGCGGGCTCGGTCGCGAGGCGCTGTACGCGATCCCCTACTGGAAGGCCAGCCAGTCCGAGGAGGCGTACCACGCGGAGCGGCACCGGATCATGGACGGGCTCGACAGGGCCTGACGGGAGCGATCGATGGAGTTCAAGCACAAGGCGGCGCTCGTCACGGGCGCGGCCCAGGGGATCGGCGAGGCCGTCGCCCGGAGGCTCGCCGCGCGGGGCGCCGCGGTGGCGGCGGTGGACGCGAACCGGGAGCGCCTGGGCGCCGTCGTCGCCGATCTGCAGGCGAGCGGCCATCGCGCCGCGGCGTTCGCGGTGGACGTGGCCGACGGCGAGGCGGTCGAGGGCGCCGTGGAGCGGATCGAGCGCGAGCTCGGCCCCCTCGAGATGCTCGTCAACGTGGCCGGCGTGCTGCGCGTGGGCGGCGCCCTCTCGCTGGCGAGCGACGACTGGGAGCGCACCTTCGCGGTCAACACCCGGGGGGTGTTCAACGTGAGCCGGGCCGTGGCGCGCCGCATGGTGCCGCGCCGTTCGGGGTCGATCGTGACGGTCGGGTCCAACGCCGCGCGCACGCCGCGGATCAACATGGGCGCTTACGCGGCGTCGAAGGCCGCCGCGGCCCAGTGGACGAAGTGCCTCGGCCTGGAGCTCGCGCAGCACGGCATCCGGTGCAACGTGGTGTCCCCTGGCTCGACGGACACGCCGATGCAGCGCGCGCTCTGGGCGGACGATCGCGGCGCTCAGGCGGTCATCGCCGGCGCCCCCGAGGCGTTCCGGCTGGGCATCCCGCTGAACCGGATCGCCACGACGGACGACGTCGCCAGCGCGGTGCTGTTCCTGCTCTCGGACGAGGCGCGGCACATCACGATGCACGACCTCTGCATCGACGGAGGCGCCACGCTGGGCGCCTGATCCTCGTCTGGCTTCGTTCGAGCGAGGAATGAGCCGTCAGGACACCAGAAGACGCCAAGAAACGCCAAGAGACGCCAATAAAACAATAAATTTTGGCGTCTTCTGGCGTTTCTTGGCGTCTTCTGGCGTCCCAACTTCTCGCTGTTTACGTGCGGCTTCAACCCGTTTGTCGCTCTAGGGGCCTTCCTTGCCCACGTGTCCGAACAGCGCGTCCGACGCCGCGCCGACCATCACCACCGCGGCGAGCGCCACGGCGGCGGCGATCGCGAGGGCGCCGAGGACCCGCGAGGGCTTCATCTGCCACCACATGGCGAGGCCGCTGAGCGCCCACACGACCAGCGTGATCCCGGTGATGTCCGCGAAGAGCGCCCAGAGCCACGCCACGCCGCCGTGCACGGGGAAGTGATGCGTCTTGTGGAGCGTCTCGAGCACCTCGACGAAGCGAGGCCACCCCCGCGCGCCGGCCGGCCGCCCGTCGAGCCGCCCCGTGCCCAGGTTGTACGTGACGTTCCAGGCGCGGCCGTCCGCGTCCCGCATGCCGAAGCGCAGCTCGGGGCTGATCTTCGGGTGGGCGCGGAGCGGCGCCGCGGCGTCGACGCCGATCTTGGGCAGGAGATCCTTTATCTGCTCCTGCACCGCCGCCATCCTGTATCCAGGCAGGTCGATCGCGACGCCGGCGAACGGGGGCGCGGGGGCCTCGGGCTCGGGAGGGTGGCTGGAGACCGTCGCGCTGCCGTCGTCGAGGCGCAGGATCACCACCTCGCGTCCCCCGTCGGCGCGCGGCGCCGCGAGCAGGGGCCACCCGGAGAACGCGCCCGGGGTCCCCGGATCGAGCGTGTAGCGCGAGGGCGAGCCGGCGTTGAGCTGCTCGACGACCTGGCGCGCGAGCTCGCCGGGATCCCAGGGCTGGAACCCGGTGAGCGCCGACAGCCGCTCTCCCGAGAGCGACCGGCTGTCGATGTCTCGCCCGATCTGCGGGTGATTGAACAGCGTGCCGCTGATCCCGAACAGCAGTATCCAGGGGAACAGCAGCAAGCCCAGGTACATGTGCACGCGCCGCACGACCTTCATGATCGCGCCGTAACGCGGCCGCCCGCGGGGGCCCCGCGGCGACCGGGGCCCCCGCGCGGCGTCGTCCCTCATCGCTCCTTCGTGATCGGGCGCGAGCATCATCGGATCTTCGCGACGGAGAAGGTGAGCCCAGGCGCGCTCACGCCCGCCTCGCCGGGCCCGTCCTCGCCGATCTCGCGGAGCGTCGTCGACTCCTGTCCCTCGAACTCCAGCAGGAAGGTGCGGTCGCCGAGCGCGACGCTCAGGACGCTGCCGCCGCCGGGCGCGGCGTCGAGCACCGTGGCGGTCGGCGTATCGCCGAGCGTCACGCTGGCCCACCGCCACGCCGCGGCGCTCGCCAGCACGCGCGGGTGGGTGTCGTCCGCGATCGCGAAGAGGCTCTCGTCGAGCACCCGCAGGAACGCCTTGCCGTCCGGGCCGCCGAAGAGCGAGCCGGCGGCGTCGCCGTCGAACAGCGTGCTCAGCTCGACGTGGAACTCGGGGTCGAACTGCCTCGTCTCCGGATCGAAGCGCAGCATGCACGGGGCGGCCGCGTTCTCGGCGTTGAGCCGGTGCACCGCCGCGCCGTACGCCTCGGTGGCCACGTAGATCATGCCGTCGGGCCCCTCGACGCCATCACGCACGTAGCCGCAGCGCTCGTCGGTGACGACGGTCGCCTCGTCCGTCGCGCTGTCCACGACGACGACCGCGGCCACGCTCGGGACCTCCGCGCCGATCCGCCAGCCGCCGAAGGTGATCACGTCGTCGCCCTGGACCAGCGGCGACGACGAGGAGTACGTGAGGGTGGCGTCCGGGATCACGAGATCCTCGAGCGGGATGTCGCCGGTGACCGTCATTTCGTGAGGGTTCCAGACGACCACCTGGGCGGTGGGGCCATCGAAGAAGTACGCCTTGGTCTCCGAGACGAAGTGGAACTGGGTGCCGTACTCGCCGAGCTTCGCGAGGCCCTTGCCCTGGAAGCTCACGGTGTCGCCTTCCTCGAGGCTGCCGTCTTCCTGCAGGTCGTAGCGGGTCACGGTCGCCGCTGCGTCGCTCGCCACGAACACCGCGCCTCCGCCGTCCAGCCCGACGCCGAGGGCGCGCCCCTGCACCTCGATGGCGTCGTCCAGCGACAGCGTCTCCTCGGAGTCGATGTCGTCCGTCACGATGACGTAGCTCTGGGTATCGCCGCCGTCCGGCCCGAACACCTGGACCGTGAGGGCGTACGCCGGCCCAACGTTGGGCGTCCCCCCCGTGCCGCTGGTGGCTCCGCCGGCGCCGGTGCCTTCACCGCCGGCGCCCCCTGCGCCGCCGGTGCCGCCGCTCGTCGCGCCGCTGCTCGTGGCATCGCTCGTGTCGTCGCCGCACGCGACGAAGCACGGGAGGAGCAGGGTCAAGAGGAGGGCATTCGCGTAGCGCGCACGAAATAACATGAAGGATCTCCTTGGTTCGGATTACAACCGCTGTCGCACGAACATCGGCTCACAGGCTCAAGGTGAGCTTGGCGTACGCCGCTCGCCCCGGGCGCTGGACGCCGTAGAAGCTGAAGGCCTTCTCGTCGGTGAGGTTCTGCACCTCGACGGTCGAGCTCACCGTCCATCCGCCGCGCTCGACCAGGTACGTGAGCGCGAGCGTGTGTACGAGCTGGGACGGGATCTCCGCCTTGGAGTCGGCCGCGCCGCGGCCTTCCGGGCCGACGAAGAAGGCGTGTACGTAATCGGCGTGCCAGGTCAGCGACAGGGCATCACGCCTCGCCGCGATCTCGGGCCACCGCGCGCGCGCCGCGACCCCGCCGAAGAGGTACGGCTGGTTCTGGATGCGAACGCCGGTCGAGCCGTCCCGGAAGTCCTGCCATGTGACGTGGCCGTCGACCGACAGCCAGTCGCCCGGAGAGGTCCACCCGGCTGTCGACTCGATACCGATCGATCGCGCCGATAGCGTGTTTCCGTACTCCGAGTAGCCCAGGTGCCTTCGCAGCGTGATCAGATCCTCGGTGAAGCGACCGAAGCCGTTGGCGCTGAAACGGAGCTGTCCCGCGCCGGTCTCCGCGCGCTCCAGGGTCACGCCGAGGTTGGCGTTGTGGCTCGCCTCCGGCTCCAGGTGGACATTCCAGACGATGAGCCCTCCGTCGCCGAACAGCTCCTCCGGCGTCGGCAGGCGGGTGGCGAACTCATACGAGGCCTTGGCGTAGAGGGCGTCGGTGAAGCGGAAGCGCAGGCTGTCCCCTGCCCCCACCCGGTGGGTCGCTCGATCGACGTCGCCGATCCGGCCGCTCGGCAGGTGCTCCCGGGTGCGGACGCCGTGCAGGTAGAGCTTGGCGAAGGCGATGTTCGCGAGCCGGCCCTCGAGGGGCCTGGCCTCGTACTCGACGCCTGCCACGCCGCTCCACAGCGCCCGCTCCGCGGTCAGCGGGTCCTTCTCGGGGTCGGCCACGACAAGGTTCCTCCCTGTGCGCGTCACGTGGGTCGGCGAGAGCCCGACGCGCAGGAGGTGCTCGGTCGCGGGGTGCCAGGCCAGGTTGACGCGAGCGAAGGCGGTGTGCTGGCGGACTTGCTGGTCGTTCGCGTCTTCCCCGACCTCCCCCCGATACGGGCGCGCCACGCAGCCGCCCGACCAGTCGTAGGTGCACGTGGCCACGTCGAGGAAGGTCGTGCGCGCGTACGAGTACCCCGCGAGGGCGTCGAGCCGCGCCCTCCCGGAGAACGGCTGCGCATACCGCAGCAGCGCGCCGCCGGTCTGCCTGCCGAAGGTGACCTCTCCGAAGGGCGGCGACTTGACCCTGCCGTCGAGCATGTCGACGAGCAGGCCGTGCTGCACCTCCTTGTCGTGCGAGGTGAAAAAGGCGCGGAGGAGCAGGCGGTCGGCCCACGGCCGCCGGGCGACCCCCACCTCGGCCGCGCCGCCGGCCGCGACGTAGCCGTCGTGGAACCGCCGGGCGCGCGCGGGCGAGAGGCGCCCGCTCTCGTCGAACGCCATGACGTCGATCGGGGTGTCGTTCCGCGCGCGATCGACGAACCCGCTCGCGCGGGCGAAGAGGCCGCTCGGCGCGTGCGCGTGGCGCGCGCCAAGGGTCAGCCGGTACGTGCCGAAGGAGCCGACCTGATAGGACGCCGACGCGCCCGTGCCGCGCGTGTCCTGATCGGTCACCAGGTTCACCGCGCCGCCGAGCGCGTCCGTGCCGAAGCGCAGCGGGACGACGCCGCGGTAGATCTCGGCGCGCTCGACGAGGTTGACCGGCACGTTGGCGACCCCGAAGGAGTGCCCGGCGAGGTCGAGCGGCACGCCGTCGAGGAAGAAGCGGATCCGGTCGTCGGTGAGGCCGTTCAGCGAGAAGCGCGCGTCGGAGCCGAGCCCGCCGAGGCGGCGCACGCTCACGCCCTCGGCGCGCGCCAGCACCTGGCCGAGATCCGCGGCCTGCCGCCTGGCCTCGACGGTCTCGATCACCTGGACCGCCTGCGCGGAGGTCCGGAGCCGCTCGGCCTCGGAGGCCCCCCGCACGCTCACCTCGATCGCGCCCGTCGCTGGCCCTGCGGCGCTAGCGACGGGCGCGGCACCGGCGACGCCTGTGACGGGCGCGGCACCGGCGGCGCCCGCGATGGGCGCGGCCGCGGGAGCGGGCGCAGGCAGCCGGAAGACGTGGCGGTAGAGGATGCGCGACGCGACGCTCCGGTCGCCTCGCCGGGCCGGCGTGAAGCGGAAGCGCAGCGCCGCTTGCCGCGCGGCCTCGTCGAACCCGTGGCCCGCGGGCTCGGCGATCTCTGCGCTGGTGACACGCCCTTCCGCGTCGATCGTCAACCGCAGCACGACGCTCCCCTCCACCCCCGCCTCGCGCGCCGCCTGGGGATACGCCGCCTCGACCGCGCCCGTGAGCTCGGGCGGGCGCACCGCGAGCGCGACGCCATCGCCCGGGGCGCGCGCCGCCGGCGCTGCCTCGGCCCCGGGTACCGCTCCCTCGCCGACCTCTCCGGCAGGGGCCTCTTCGCTCGCCCGCGCGTCCGCGGCGAAGGCCAACAGGGCACCGCAGGGGGCGAGGAGCAGAGTCCCGGCCAGCGCGGCGCAACGCAAGGGCTGTAATCGAATCATGAGATCACCGGGCATGCTCACCGGAGCGTGACGAAGCGGCGCTCTGGCCGGCTCTGCGCAAGCTGGTTGTCGTGGCGTCTCGCTCGCCGGCTCTTCAGGCCTCTCCGGGTGGCGCAAACCGCGCTGGCCAGGGGCCGCCGCCGCGAGCTGTCATGTCAGCGCCCTGGGAGCTTCAACCGCTCACGTCCTCCGCCGCCGCCGGGACCGGGACGACGACGACGCGCTTGCATCGCCGGCACTTCAGCTCGACGCCGCCGGGCACATACCGGGCGAGCAGGCTGCCGCAGCCGCAGCGCACGGAATTGGGCTCGGCACGTCCAGCAACGCCGCAGTGATCACACCGGCTGTCGAGCGGAGCAGTCGCCTTCGACATCAGGTTGTCCATCGTGGAACCCCACTTTCAATAATGAAAGTCACTTTCACTTTCAATCCAGAACCTGCCATGCTACCAACAGCGTTGTCAAGCGAAAGCGGTCGGAGAGCGTCCACGAGGCGTCGCGACGTCCGGAGGTCCGAGCAGCGCGAGATCGCGGCCGAACCGGCGCGATCTCGCGAGCGCTCGGGTCGCCAGCGCCATGCCTCGCTGACGCGGACAGGCCACCACGGGACGGTGGCCCGCGGCGGGAGTACCAACGAATTCTCTTGACAATGCCCACCCTACCTCACCATAAACGAACTTGAAAGTAGTTTTCATTTTCATTCGCTCGTCGACGCCGAGATGGCCACCCCCATCGCGGCGTCATCGAGCTGGGTGCGCTGTCGGGGCGATGTCCGGCGCCCCTGCCCTGCGTGCTCTCGGGGCTCGGGCCCCGCTGCCCCGGCGGGCTCCGCTTTCGTTCCAACAGCGCTGGCTCGGACGTCACGGCCGCCTCTGCGCCGTCGTCGCGGGCCGCGGATCGCCTGCCGCGAGCGTGCCTCTGGCGGCGGTCCCGTCGAGCGCCGGTTGAACCAGGAGGGTTGTCGTCATGGTCGCTCTTCAGGACGTGCGCTGGCCGCTGTCGGCCGCGCAGCACGGTATCTGGCTAGGCCAGCAGCTCGACCCCGCGAGCCCCGTGTACAACGCGGGCGAGTGCGTCGAGATCTGCGGGGCCATCGATCTCGCGACCCTCGAGGCCGCGATACGCCAGGCCGCCTCGGAGGCAGAGACGCTGCACGTGCGCTTCACGAGCGAGGCGGATGGGCCGCGCCAGCGCCTCGACCCGTCCCCTGACTTCCCTGTACACCGCGTCGACGTCGGCGCCGCGCCGGACGCGTTCGCCGCGGCCGAGGCGTGGATGCGCGAGGATCTCGCGAGGCCGGTGGATCTCGCGCGCGGGCCCCTCTTCACGGAGGCGCTGTTCACGGCGGGGCCCGATCGGCTCTTCTGGTACCAGCGCGCGCACCACATCGCGCTGGACGGCTACGGCTTCTCGCTGATCGCGCGGCGGGTGGCCGAGATCTACACAGCGCGCGTCGAGGGCCGATCGAGCGAAGGCGGCGCCTTCGGGTCGCTGCGCCGGGTCGTCGACGAGGATCTGGCCTACCGCGCCTCCCCCGATCTGGAGCGCGATCGCGCCTTCTGGACGCTGCGCTTCGCCGACAGGCCCGAGCCGGTGAGCCTCGGCGACGAGCCGGCGCCCGCGTCGCGCGCCTGCCTGCGCCGGACGGCGTCGCTCGCGCCGTCCACCGTCGACCGGCTGAAGGACGTGGCGCGCCAGGCGAAGGCGACCTGGCCCGACGTCGTGGTCGCCGCGACCGCGGCGTACGCGCACCGGCTCACCGGCGCGCCCGAGATCGTCCTGGGGCTGCCCGTGATGGGGCGCCTCGGCTCGGTGTCGCTGCGCATCCCGGGCATGGTCATGAACATCGTCCCGCTGCGGGTGCCGGTCGCGGAGGGCGCGAGCCTCGTCGATGTCGCCCGGCAGGTCGCGGCGGAGCTCGCGGCCATCCGGCCGCACCTGCGGTATCGCTACGAGCAGCTCCGCCGGGATCTCAAGCTGATCGGCGGCGGCCGCCGGCTGTTCGGCCCGGTGGTCAACATCATGCCGTTCGATTACGACCTGCGCTTCGCGGGGCATCGCGGCGTCGCGCACAACATCTCCGCCGGCCCGGTCGAGGATCTGTCGTTCGGCATCTACGCGAGGTCGGACGGGCGCGGGCCGCGGCTCGACCTCGACGCCAACCCGGCCTGCTACGGCGACGAGGATCTCTCGGCGCACCAGCGGCGCTTCCTCGCGTTCCTGGAGGCGGTCGCCGCCGCCCCCGCGCAGGCCCTCGATCGCGCCGAGATCGACCTCCCCCGGGCCGCGGCGCGCGCGCCCGGCGCGCAGGCGGCCGGGCAGCCCGGCGCGCTGCTCGACGGGGGCCCCCTGCCCGCGCCGGCGTGCCCCGTCGTCGAGCAGATCGCCCTGCGCACGCGCGAACGGCCGGACGCGACCGCCGTCCACCACGGCCTCGAGCGCGTGACCTACGGCGAGCTCGACCTCGCCGCCCGGCGGCTCGCCGCACGGCTCGCCGCGCTCGGCGCCGGGCCGGACACGCTTGTCGCGGTGCTCCTTCCGCGCAGCGTCGGCGCCATCACCGCGATCCTCGGCGCGCTCTACGCCGGCGCAGGCTACCTCCCGCTCGATCCGGACGGGCCGCAATCGAGGACAACGGCGATCCTCGACGACGCCAGGCCGGCGATCGTCGTCACGACGTCGCAGCACGCCGCGAAGGTGGGGAGCGATCGCGAGGCGCGCCTCGTGCTCCTGGACGAGGCGATCCACGGCGCGCCGGCGCGGGCGCCGGTCCAGGGCGCGGAGGAGCACCTGGCGTACGTCATCTACACGTCCGGCTCCACCGGCCGCCCGAACGGCGTCATGATCGAGCGCGGCGCGCTGGCCCACTTCGTGGCGGCCGCGACCCACCGCTACGACCTGCGCCGCGACGACCGGGTGCTGCAGTTCGCGCCGCTGCACTTCGACGCCAGCGTCGAGGAGATCTTCCTGACCCTGTGCGCGGGCGCCGCCCTGGTGCTGCGCACGGACGAGATGCTGCAATCCGTGCCGCGGCTGCTCGACGCCTGCGAAAGGCACCGGATCACCGTCCTGGATCTGCCGACCGCGTTCTGGCACGAGCTCGCCTACGGCCTCTCGACCGGCGCGGCGTCGCTCCCCGAGGGCGTCCGCACCGTCATCATCGGCGGCGAGGCGGCGCTGCCCGAGCGCGTCGAGCGCTTCCGCCGCGCCGTCGGTCGGCGCGCGCGGCTGCTCAACACCTACGGCCCCACCGAGGCGACCGTCGTCGCCTCGGCCGCCACGCTGAGCGGCGGCGACGCGCCGGACGAGGCGCGAGAGGACAGACACGAGGCGCCGATCGGCACGCCGCTTCCCGGGGTCCGCGCGGCCATCGTCGACACGCAGCGCCGGCTGGTCCCGCGGGGCGCCGTGGGAGAGCTCCACCTCATCGGGCCCGGGCTGGCGAGGGGGTACCTCGGGCGGCCGGACCTCGACGCCGCGCGCTTCGTCGTGCTCGACCAGCTGGAGGGCCGCCCGCGCGCGTACCGCACCGGCGATCTCGTCCTCCAGCGGGCCGACGGGCAGATGGTCTTCGTCGGGCGCGTCGACGACGAGCTCAAGATCAGCGGCCACCGCGTCGATCCGCTCGAGATCGAGGCCGCGCTCCTGCGCCACCCTTCCGTGCGGGAGGCGGCCGTCATCGGGCACGCCTCGGCCGGCGGCGGCAAGCGCCTGTCCGCGTTCCTCGTCGCCGGGGACCCCGCCCCGTCGCCGGCCGAGCTCCGCCGGCACGCGCGCTCGCTGCTCCCCGCGGCTGCCGTCCCATCGGCCTTCGTGCTCACCGATCGGCTGCCGAGGACGAGCTCCGGCAAGATCGACCGCAAGGCGCTGCGGGAGGCGCCGATCGCCGCGGCGGCGGAGGCGCCTGCCGCCGCGACGGCGCTCGAGCGGCAGCTGCTGCTGATCTGGGAGCAGGTGCTCGGCGTGAGCGGCCTGTCGGCGCACGACGATTTCTTCGAGCGCGGCGGCCAGTCGCTGCAGACCATCCAGGTCGCCAACCGGCTCAGCGTCGATCTCGGGCGGGAGATCCCCGTCGCGATGGTCTTCCGCCACCCGACCGTCGCGGCGCTCGCGCGCGCCCTCGACGAGGCGCAGGGCGCGGCGGCGGCGCCGACGAGCGGCGAGACCCCCGGCGCCATGCTGGCCGACGCCGAGCTCCCCGAGGACGTCGTCCCCCGATCGCTCGCGTGGTCCGGCGGCGGCGGTCGCCCGCGGCAGGTCGTGCTCACCGGCGCGAGCGGCTTCGTCGGCGCGCACCTGCTCCACGAGCTCCTGACGCAGACCGACGCGACCGTTGTGTGCCTGGTGCGCGCCGAGAGCGAGGCGCACGCAGCGGAGCGGATCCGGCGGGCGCTCTCGAAGCAGCGCCTGCCGGTGGGCGGCATCGACGCGCGGGTGCTCGCCGTGCCCGCCGACCTGACGCAGCCCCGCCTCGGCCTGAGCGCCGCGCGGTTCGGCCAGCTCGCCGCGGAGTGCGACGCCATCTACCACAACGCCGCGGTGGTGAGCCTCGTGCGCGACTACCGCAGCCTGCGCGCCGCCAACGTGATCGGCACGCGCGAGGCGCTCCGCCTGGCCGCGTCGGTGCGCCCCAAGCCGCTGCACCACGTGTCGACGCTCGCCGTGGCCCCGGGCATCGCGGCGAGCCCCGAGGTCGCGGAGGCGTTCGTGCCGCCGCACCCCGGCCTGCGCGACGGCTACCAGCAGAGCAAGTGGGCGGCCGAGCGCCTGGTGCAGCAGGCCGCGGAGCGCGGGCTGCAGGTCGCCGTGTACCGCCTGGGCCGCGTCGTCGGCGCGCCCGACACCGGCGTCGTCAACGAGCAGGATCTGGTCTTCCGGCTGCTGCGGGCCGGCATCCCCGCCGGCGTGCTGCCCGATCTCGACGTGAGGGAGGTGTGGACGCCCGTCGACTACGTCGGGCGCGCGATCGTGCGGATCTCCCTCACCGCGCAGCCCACGGGCGCCGTGGTCAACGTCGCCCCTGCGCCCGAGGTCCGGCTGACGGAGCTCTTCGACTGGGCGCGCGACTACGGCTACCCCGTCGAGCGGCGCCCTGTCGCGGCGTGGCGCGCGCGGCTGAAGGACGGCGCCGACGCCGCGGACAGCGCCACGCTCGCGTTCTTCGATCTCCAGTCGGCCCCGGCCGACGGAGAGGCGACCTTCGGCATCGGGCGCGTGCGCTGCGACAACCTGGAGCGCGGCCTGGCCGGCGCCGGCATCACGTGCCCGCCGATCGATCGCGCGCTCTTCTACCGCTACCTCGATCGCTGCGTCGAGGAAGGCCTCCTGCCGCCCCCTTCCGGCGCGGCCCGGCGAGCGCCGCGCCCCGCATGACACCGGCTCACGGACGAGAACCTCCAGCCAGAGAGAACGACAACGATGACCACACAGACGATCGACCCACGGGACAGGAAGCAGGGAGGCGGCGCGCCGCAAGGCGCCGCGGAGGGGCTCCGGCTCGACCGCTCGAACGCGCTGCTCGCCGAGGCGCGCCGGCTCATCCCCGGCGTCACGCAGTCGCTCATGAAGCGGCCGGAGATGTTCGCGCTCGGCTCGTTCCCCGTGTACCTCGAGGGCGGCGAGGGCGCGCTGGTGCGCGACGTCGATGGCAACCAGTACATCGACTACATCTGCGGGCTCGGGGCGAACACGCTGGGGCACAACCACCCGGCGGTCGTCGACGCCATCCGGCGGCGGCTCGACAGGGGCATCCTTCACTCGCTGCCGACGGAGGTCGAGGTCACCGCCACGCAGGACCTCGTCGCGCTGACCCCGGGCGCCGAGATGGCCCGCTTCTTCAAGACCGGCGCGGACGCGACGTCCGCGGCCATCCGGCTCGCCCGCCACGTGACCGGCAGGGAGAAGGTCGTCACCATCGGCTACAACGGCTGGCACGACCACTTCATGTTCGACACCCCCGGCGTCCCGGCGGTGCTGCGCGAGTACACCCACCGCATGCCGCTCATGGCCGAGGCCGACGAGCAGCCGCTGCTCGATCTCATCGCGAGCAAGGGCCCGGAGCTCGCCCTCGTGCTGCTCTCGCTGCCCTACAAGCGGTGCATCTCGGCGGAGTACCTGCGCGAGGTGCGCGAGGCGTGCCGCGCCCAGGGCGTGCTGTTCGTCCTCGACGAGGTCGTCACCGGCTTCCGGCTCGCCCGCGGCGGCGCGCAGGAGTACTACCGGATCGAGGCTGATTTCGTGTGCCTCTCGAAGGGCATCGCCGCTGGCATGCCGCTGTCGGCGATCGCCGGCCCGCGCCAGGTGATGAGCCGGCTCTCGGAGCTCCAGGTGTCGACGACGTTCGGCGGCGAGATGCTCTCGCTCGAGGTCTGCAGGGCGGCGCTGCGCGAGTACCGCGAGACCGACACCATCGCGAAGGTCGCCGCGCTCGGGAAGCGGCTCCGCGAGGGCATCAACCGGCGCGCGGAGCAGGGCGGCTTCCCGCTGCGCGTCGTGGGGTACGACGCGATCCCCTTCTTCCTCATGGCCGAGGATCTGGCCGTCCACACGAAGCGCATGGAGCCGTTCGTCGGCGCGATGGCGAGGCGCGGCGTCCTGCTGCGGCGCGACGTCAACTTCCTCTGCGGCGCGCACACCGAGGCGCAGATCGATCACACGATCGACGCGGCGCACGACGCGCTGATCGAGCTGGCGAGCCGCGGCGTGATCGAGCGCGGCGCGGGCGCGAAGGCCCGGCGCTGAGCCCACGGTCGTGCAGAACGCTCGCTCCGAACGGACCCTCCTGTTCCTCATCGCCGCGGTCCAGTTCGTCAACCTGCTCGACTTCATGGTCGTCATGCCGCTCGGGCCGGACTTCGCTGTCGCGCTCGGCATCCCGATGTCCGACATCGGCCTGATCGGCGGCAGCTACACCGCGGCGGCGGCGGTCTCGGGGGTCGCCGGCGCGTTCTTCCTGGACCGCTTCGACCGGCGCAGCGCGCTCGCCGTCGCGATGCTCGGCCTCGTCCTCGGCACGGCCGCGGGCGGCCTCGCCACCGGCTTGCCGAGCCTCCTCGCGGCGCGCGTGCTCGCCGGGGCCTTCGGGGGGCCCGCGACCTCGATCGCGTTCTCCATCGTCGCGGACGCGATCCCGCCGGAGCGGCGCGGCAAGGCGATGGGCGTCGTGATGGGCGCCTACTCCCTGGCCGCGGTGCTCGGGGTGCCGGCCGGCCTCGAGCTCGCGCGGCGCGGCGGCTTCCAGGCTCCGTTCTTCGCCGTCGCGGCGCTCGGGCTCACCGTCGCGGCGCTCGCGCTGCTGCTGCTCCCCTCGATGCGCGGCCACCTCGCCGGGGCGCGGGCGCGCGCCGAGGAAAACGCCCTGCGCGAGCTCCGCGCGCTCGTCGGCCGCCCGCTCGTGCTGCTCTCGTACGCGACGACGGCGGTCATGACGATGGCGTCGTTCCTCGTCATCCCGAACATCTCGGCTTACGTGCAGAACAACCTCGGCTATCCGCGCGAGCGGCTCGGCCTGCTCTACCTCGTGGGCGGCGCGCTCACCTTCGTCGTGATGCGCACCGCGGGCGCGCTGATCGATCGCGTCGGCGCGTTCCGCACGAGCCTGGTCGGGGCGGCGATGCTCGTGGCCGTCCTCTATGCCGGGTTCCACTCGTACGTGCCGGGGCTGCCCGTGCTCGTCGTCTTCGTCGCCTTCATGACCGGGACGGCGATCCGCAACATCTCCCACGGCACGCTCGCCTCGAAGGTGCCGCTCCCCTCCGAGCGGGCGCGCTTCGGATCCATCCAGTCGGCCGTGGATCACCTCTCGTCGGCGCTCGCCGCGTTCCTCGCGGCAAGGATGCTGCACGAGCTCCCCGACCAGCGCCTCGACGGCATGGGCGCCGTGGCCGCGCTGGCGATCGCCTTCACGCTCGCGTCGTCGTGCTTGATCTTCGTGATCGAGCGACACGTCGCCCTCGGCGCGTCGAGCGGCGCCGGCGCCGCGCGCGCGCTGGAGGGCCGGGGCTAGTCGACGAGCGCGAGAGTCCAGAGAGCGCGCCTCCAGCCGGGCGCCGCTCACCTGACTGACCTGGTTTCCATCTCTGATTCTCCCCTGTGGGAACAACACCCCATCGGGGGCACCTCCCCTTCTGATGCTGGAGAAAAGCTCCAGGGTCGGCTTGCACGGCCGCTCCTCGCATGCTCTTTGTCGGTGACCTCATCCATGGTGTTTCCGTCTGTCGTCCCGCGCCTCGCGGGATGCCTTGGCTGCCTCGTCGCGGCCCTCGTCCCACGCATCGTCGTCGCCGTCATCCCGGCCGAAGCCTCGCCTCCTCCGGCGGCGGCGGTCGCGCCGATCACCGAGGTTTCGCCCCGCGCGAAGGGCGCGCCTGAGCCCCTCATCGACGGCGCCGCGCGCTCCGTCGTCGCCGTGGCCGTATCGCACCGCGATCCCCGGGGCGGCGAGCGACGCGTGAGCCTGTGCAGCGGCGCGCTCGTCGAGCCGAACCTCGTCTTGACGGCGCGTCACTGCATCTCGCGCAACCTGACGGCGGCCCCTCGCTGCGATCGCTCGGGCAAGTCGCACAACGGCGATCACGTCGGCGGAGACATCGATCCTTCCGAGATCGCCATTTACACCGGGGACCATATCGATGTCTCCCGCGACGCCGCGCGGGCGCGCGCGGTGGCCACGCTGCACGGGAAAGAGCGCGTCCTCTGCGACGCGGACATCGCCTATCTGGTGCTCGATCGGCCCCTCACCGACGTGGCGCCCCTGCGGATGCGCGAGGTCGGGGCGCTCGATCCAGGCGACAGCGTGGTCGCCGTCGGGTACGGCGGCGGAGCGTCCAATCGGCTCGGCGTCCGCGCCGCGCGCGGTCCGCGCCTCGTCGCCGCCGTCGGGCCCCGCGCCGATCCGGCGACGGGCAAGGTCCTCGGTCCGCGCGAGTTCGAGATCGAGGGGGCGACCTGCGCCGGCGACTCGGGAGGTCCGGTGATCGACGCCGACCGCGGCGACGTGGTGGGCATCACGTCGCGAGGCGCGGGGTGCACCGCGGCTGGCAACCACGTGTATACGCGCACGGACGCCTTCGCCGCGCTGACGGCCGAGGCCCGCACGGCCGCGCTCGCACGACGCTGAGCGCCGCGCGCCATCGCCGCCGGCTCGCCTCGCCGAGCGCGAGGGGCAGGACGCGGCAGGTGCAGGCCGTGTGCACCCGCGGCACAGCGCGCGATGCGCGGGCGTGCCGGCACGTCGCTCGCATCGCGCGGAGTCAGCGGAAGACAGGCACGGCATCGACGCTCATGCGGACAGGGTCGCGTGCGCGATGACGCTGCCTCGCCCGCGCCGATGACCACTTCCCGGAGGGATCGGAACCATGTCGTTGCTGGACACCACCAGGGGCTTCTTGACGCCCGAGCTCATCTCGGTCGCAACGAAGGGGCTGGGCCTGAGCGATGAATCGCCCACGAACGTGCGCGGCGCCGCGGAGAGCTCGGTGCCGACGCTGCTCGCCGGAATGGCTCAGGTCGCCTCCTCGGAGAGCGGCGCAGCGCAGCTGTTCAGGATGATCACCGAGCGGGACTACGAAGGTCTGCTCGGGAGGGCAGGTCCCCTCCGCGCCGAGCAGGCCGAGGAGCTCTCGCACCATGGGCAGTCGATGATCGCCCGCCTGTTCGGCGACCGCGCGAGCGGGATGATCGATCTCATCTCCCGCTCCTCCGGCGCAGAGCAGCGGTGCTCGACCGCGATGCTCGGCCTGGTCGCTCCGATCGTCGCGTGTGTCCTCGGCCGCGAGGTGAGGTCGAGAGGGCTGACCGCGCGAGGGCTCGCCGATCTGCTCTCTCACCACAAGCAATCCTTCAAGGACGATCCGCGCGCCCCCGCGGGCCTCGCCGGATTCCTCGCTCCCTCGATGGCGGCGAGCGCTCCTTTCGTCGCGGCGGCGGCGCGCGAACGGCCGCACGATGCGGTATCGCCCGTCCCGTCCCGAACGACGGAGTCGTCAACGCCGCTCCCCTCGCGTGAAGGGCCTGCCCGTCAGCGTCAGACGCGAGAATGGCTGCTCCCGACCTTGCTGGCAGCGGCGGTGCTCGGAGGCCTCTGGGCGTTCGCCCGCGAACGCAGGGCGGAGCGCGCCGCCGCCGAGCCCACGCACGAAGCCCCGATCGCGGCGGCTCCGAGGGACGAGCTCGCTCAGCCCGCCGCGCCGCCGCAGGCCGAACCGCCGCCACAGGTCGAGGCGCCGCGCGCCGAGGCGCCCGGCGAGGCGCCGTCCAACGCGCCGGAGATCGTCGAGCAGCTCAGGATCACGGCCGGAGAGATGACGCTCCCGGGCGGCAAGGTCCTCTCCGTCGACGAGCACGGCTCCGAGGCGGAGATCGCGCGGTACCTCGACGCCGGAGCCGCGGATGGCCCCAAGCGCTTCTCGATGGAAGGCGTGACCTTCCGCTTCGGGACCACGGAGTTGACCGAAGCTTCGCGGCCGAAGCTCGAAGCGCTGGCCGTCATCCTCGACGCCTATCCCTCCGCGCGGGTGCGCATCGAAGGGCACACCGACGCCGTGGGCGGCGCCGAGGGGAACAGATCGCTGTCGCTGGCGCGAGCCCAGGCGGTGCGCAACGAGCTCACCGCGCGACAGATCGCTCCCGATCGCATCGAGGTGGCCGGGATGGGCGCCGAGCAACCGGTGGCGTCGAACGACACCGCCGGCGGACGCGCGCAGAACCGCCGGATCGACGTCATGGTCCTGAGCCTCTGAAGCGGCGACTCACCCCCTCCACGGAAGGAGCAAGGTACCGGCGCCGGCCTGCGGAAGCAGGGTACCGGCGCCGTCATAAGGCCGGCGCATGCCCGGCCGGCGCCTACGTGTGCACTCTCGGGAGGACTTGCTCGAGGACGCCGACGCCGCCGTTGTCCTTCTCCACGTGGAAGCGGACCACCAGGTTGTTGTTCTTGTCCCAGTCGTCTGCGCCGTCGCTCGGATCGAGGATCGCAAAGTTGCGATGGGTGACGCAGTACCTGTGATCGGCCCCCGAGATCTCCCGGAGGAATCCCTTGATGTCGCCGTTGAACAGGTTCTGACTGCCGCCGTTCGTCAGCAGCGAGAGGATGATGCGGGACATCCCCTTGGGGGCAGGGCGCGCGATGCCGGATGCGGTCACCTGATAGAGGCGCGGTCGCGAGCGCGGCTTCCCGAATCCGAGGACCGTGTCGATGTGCGCCATCGTGCCGACGTGGATGTCGCCGCCCATGAGCGTCACCTGGGTGCGAGGGCTGAAGCCGGCGAAATTCATGAGAGACATAAGGAAACGCCTGCATTCGTTCTGGTTGTTGGAGGCAGCCCAGCCGTCCCGGATGTCGTCGATGGAGGCCATGTTGAACGTGTTCGTGAGGGCCTCGGCGGCCGCGAGCGGCAGGTAGACGACGGGCGTGCCGACCACGACGAAGAGGTGCCTGAGATCGAGCGCCGCGAGCTCGTTGAGCCTGAGCTCGAGGTCGTCGAGCTGTTGCTTGCCGAGGATCGCCCCGTTCTTCCACGAGCGCTGCGACCGCCCATCGACCGCGAGGATGGCGATGTCGCCGTGCTTCGCGATCCAGCCGAACCCCGAGCTGCTCAAGCGGTCCCTCGGGCTCAGCGCCACCTGAAACTCCTTGAACGCCTGCTCCGCGGCCCTGTAGCGCTCCACGGCCTGCGGGGTGCCGTCGTTGTTGTTCGACCCCCAGCCATCGTAGATCTCGTGGTCGTCCCACATCATGACGTTCGGGCAGCTCCCGAGCACCGCCGCCACGTCAGGGTGCGACCACGTCTGCACGTAGTGCCTGCGGTACGCGGCGGTGCGCCCCTCCGAGGCCGACCAGCCCGTGGGATCACCGTCGCCGTAGATCTGGTCACCGGCGTGAACCAGGAGGTTCACCTTCCCTTCGTCCACGAGGGCCTTGAGCGCCCGCCACATCGCCCCGCGCCGCTCCTTGGGAAACTCGTGGTTGTCGATGTCGTTGCAGCTCACGAGGCCGATTCGAATCGGCCCGTTCGTGACGGTGCGGAAGGCGGAGCCGTTGATGCTCAGGTTGTCGGCGGGTGTGGGGAGCGGATCTCCTGCGTCGTGCTCCACGATGCCATAACGAACCCTCTCGCCGCTCAGCCCGCTCAGCTCGAACGTGGCGAGCCCGAAGGGCGGCGCGCTGTTGATCGGCACGTCGAGCGTGCGAACGCCGTTGTCGTCCGCGAACGCCAGCCTCGCCCTCCCCTTGGGCCTCTCGAAGACGGCCAAGATCCTGCTGGTTGTCTGCGTCGTGTGTCCGATGACTGCGCTTTTGAACGCCATGGTCCGCCTCTCTGGCGAGAGCTCGTCAGGCTGAGGGAAGAGGCGTCGTGGTCCTGGCGGGCACTCTCCCCTATGTTTCGTCGCGGGCGGCCGGACGCAAGTTTTTCGGCTCGCCCGAGGCGCTCGCGAGGCGCGGCGGAGGCACGTCGGCGGGGGATCCGGTCGATCCCGTGACCGGGCGCGTCTACACGGCCAAGGTCGTCGATCTCGCGCTGCCGGGGCCCATCCCGTTGTTCATCGAGCGGAGCTACTCGTCGGAACGAGCACGACGAGGAGCACCGGCTGATCCGGCGCCGGGAGCCCGGGGGGCTCGTCGCGCAATTTCGTTACGACGACCGGGGCCGCTGCGTCGAGACGTGGTGCGAGCGACCCGGCAACTACGCGCTCGACCGCGAGCTGCCTGACACCTTGGATGACGGCGAGACCAGGGCGAGGGGGTTCTGCCATGTCAAGATCGAGGATCACGGCGTCTTCACCGAGGTGATCACCTCGCGGTCGAAGCGGCGCATCGAGGGAAATCCCCTGGACAAGGCGGACAAGGTCGTGTGGCAGGGGGGCCTGCACTCGTACCGGTTCGACGCCGCGGGCAACGTGCTCGAGTACCGCGACGCCCTCGGGCACGCGTGGCGCTGCGAGCGCGACACGATCGGGCGGCTGCGCGCAGAGGTGGATCCGATGGGCGCGAAGACGGACTACGCCTACGACGAGCTGGGCGGCATCGCCGAGGTGCGGGACGCGCTCGGAGGGGTCGCCCGCTACGAGCGGAACGCGCAAGGGGATGTCGCTGAGGTGTCCGACGAGCTCGGGCTGGTGGCGGCGTTCCGCTACGACCCGCGGGGATTGCTGGTCGAGGCGACCCTCCCGAACGGCGGCGTGACCCGGATGGAGTACGACGCGCTCGGCAACCGCGTGACCGTGATCGAACCCGACGGGTCGACGCGGCGGATTCGGTACGATTTCCTGGGACGGGTGACGGGCTTCGTGGACGAGCGGGGGCTCGAGACGGCCTACGCCTACGACGCGTGCGGGCGGCTCGTGTCCGCGCGGCGGCCGAGCGGCGCGACGGAGCGCTATGATCACGACGCCGACGGCCGCCTCTCGCGCATCGTCGACGCCGACGGGCGCGTGACCACGCTGCGCTGGGGAGGGATCGGGGTGGTGACCGAGGTGGTCCGGCCCGATGGCAGCTCGGTGCGGTATTTCCACTATCGCGAGCAGGATCTCGTGCGCGTGGTGAACGAGGCCGGCGACGAGCACCGGTACGCGCGCCGGGGCGAGGGGCGCGTCGTCGAGGAGCAGACGTTCGATGGACGCCGGATCACCTACCGCCACGATGCGATGGGTCGGATCACCGAGATCCGGGACGGCGCGGGTCACGTGGAGCTCGTCTACGACGCGTGCGGGCGGCTCATCGAGCGCAGCTTCTCGGACGGGCGAAGGGACAAGATCGCTTATGACCCGCTCGGCCGGATGGAGTACGTGACGAGCGGAGAGGTCAGCTGCGAGTACACGCGTGACGCGCGCGGGCGCGTGGTGCGCGAGACCGTCCCGCGCGGCAACCAGCGGACGATGACGGAGACGGCGTACGACGCCCTCGGTAACGCGGTGCGGACGGCGGGTCCGTTCGGGACCATGGACATCGCGCGCGACGCGGCGGGGCGGGTGGTCGAGGTCGTGCTGGGCGCGGCGGGGGCCCTGCGCCTGGCCTACGATCCGGCGGGCAACCTGGTGGAGCGGGCGCTGCCGGCAGGCGGACGCATCGCCGAGGACGTGACACCGGATGGGCTCGTCGCGGGGGTGAGGGTGATGAGCCCGCAGGCAGGGCCGGTGGTGCGGCCGGGCGAGCCTGCGTGGGTGGGGGAACATCAAGCGTGCCCGAAGATGTGCGGCAGCTCGGGCGAACCCTGCTCCTTCGACCTGGCGAGGGGGACATGTGGCTTGGGCTCTGGTGCCTCGAGGATCTTCCGCGCGCCGCGCGGCAAGCGGCTCCCCAGAACGTCGTCGTCGCGCCTGGATCATCTCGGATCGTTCGGGTCGAATGGCCCTTCTACACGTGGGAGAATATCGACATGATCTGTCTCGGAGGTGGCCCGGAGTTTGAATCCTACCTGCGCGACGCCACCGGGGCGATCTGGCTCTGCGACGTAGCCTACGGCCACTTCGGCTTTGTTTGCGGAAGTACGATCTCATGGCTAGAGCGCATCGCGTTCAACTCTCATCTCGACGCGATGTCACACGAGAGCCCGCTCCTGACGATTCCGCTCAGAGCATGGCACGATCTCCCTGGGCACTTCAACGTCCCGCTCGTGCCAGAGTGCAGCGATCCGAGAGCAAGACTGTATGTCTCCTCAACATACACTGTCTGGGAGTCCGCCCCACCACACAGTACGCCCGTAGTCGAGCTACGGGCGCGCAGCTCTCGCGAGCTGATCCCTGTTGTCCAATGGGCTAAGCAACATTGGACAACCACAAAGGTCGCGATTTCTGGCAGCGACGAGGCCTTGACTGAGCTGAGCGACACGGCCCGCCACGAGCACATCCAGGTTCTGGACGGCGAGACAGGGGGATGGAAGGCGACGACCTTTTGGGATAATTGAGGTAGTACGGGCCGGCGCTCAATCGTCTTGGCACGCCGACGGGCATGCCGCAGAGGCTCGCTCCTCGCACAACATCACCTCAGAACGCCGCCGTCACCGTCGCCCCCCAGATTCAGCATCGTCCCGTCGGCCCGGTAATCCCCCACGAAATCCGCCGGGTTGTCGTTCTCGACCGCCACCTCTGGCAGCACCGACAGCTGCCCGTGCAGGTCGATCCCCAGCGACCCAGGCAGCTCCTCCAGCGGCCGGTTCAGGACGACGCCCACCCCCAGCGACAAGGCGCCGACGTCGTAGCTCGCGCCGCGCCGCGCGAGGGCGAGCCCCGACGTAAGGAACGGCGCGACCCCGCGCCCCCTCCGGTGGATCCGCCGAAACATGCGCGCGCGGCCGTAGACTGGGCCGCCCTGGCGCGCTAGTCGGTATCCGCCGTGGATCCCAGCCCTCGAAGCAGCCCGGACGAACGCCGCCCCCGCCTCGCGCTCCAGGCCGTGCTGCCGGAGGAGCTCGCCGGCGCGTGCGGCATCGACCTCACCGACGCGCGCCGCATCGTCTCCCTGGCGCACCGCCTCGGCGAGCTCCCCGCCCGCGCGCCCGCGACCGTCCGGCGCGCCGCGCTCGACGCGGCGCGCTCGGCGGGCGAGATCAGGACGCTCGCGCTCGTCGAGCGGCGCGCGAGCGCCGAGGATCCGTTCGTGAAGTACGCCTTCCGCCTCGAGGACGGCGCGACGGTCGAGTCGGTGCGCATCCCGCTCGAGCGGCCGGGCCGGTACTCGGCGTGCGTGAGCTCGCAGGTCGGCTGCGCGCTCGCGTGCGCCTTCTGCGCCACCGGGCGCATGGGCCTCACGCGCAACCTGGAGGCCTGGGAGATCGTCGAGCAGGTGCGGCTCATCCGTCGCGATCTCGACGCCACCGTGGGCGGCGGCGCGCGCGTCCACGGCGTGCTGTTCCAGGGCATGGGCGAGCCGCTCGCCAACGCCGACCGGGTCATCCAGGCGATCCGGGTGCTCTCCGAGCCGAGCGCGCAGGCCATCGACATGCGCAACATCACCGTCTGCACGGCGGGGCTCCCGTCCGGCATCCGGCGGCTCGCGGCCGAGGTCCCCGCGGTCCGGCTCGGCCTGTCGCTCGGCTCGGTGCGCCCCGGCAAACGGCGCCTTCTCATGCCGATCGACGGCGCGCACCCGCTCGAGGAGGTCCTCGCGGCCGTGGGCGAGCACGCGCGCGCGAGTGGGCACGCGCCGATGTGGGCGTACACGCTCCTCGCGGACCAGAACGACACGGACGAGGACGCCGCGTGCCTGGCCGCGCTCGTCCGCGGCTTCGCGGCGCAGCACGGCATCTCTCCCCGGCTCAGCCTCATCCCCTACAACGCGATCGGCGCGCCCGACGATCCCCTGCCCTCGCTGGACGGCGGCGATGAACGCGGCGCGTCGGCCGATCCGTTCGTGCGCTCGGCGCGGCTCGACGCCTTCCGCGCGGTCCTCTCCGCCGCCGGCGTCGGCTCGATCGTGCGCTACTCGGGCGGGGGCGACGTCGGCGCGGCGTGCGGGCAGCTCGCGCGGCCTTCGGCGGAGGCGCGGCGACCGGGCGGCCGCCGGGCGCCGCCCCGCGCCGGGGCGACCGCGGGCGCAGCCGACGTCGGGCCGAGCGCGCCGCCCAGGCCAGCGTGAGCGTCGCTATGGATCCCTGCTCCCACGCGCGCTAGCTTGCGCGCGTGTTCGGCTTCAGCTTCGGCGAAATCATGGTGCTCGCCATCGTGGGCATCATCGTGGTCGGTCCCCGGCGGTTGCCTGCCATGATGCGGTCGGCGGGGAGCTGGATCGCCAAGCTCCGCCGCTTGAGCACGGATCTCCGGACGCAGAGCGGCATCGACGATCTGATCCGCCAGGAGGGGCTCGAGCGTGAGCTCCGCGAGCTCCGCGCCCTGTCGCGGGTCAATGTGATCGAGACGCTGGTGAACCCCGTCGTCGGCGCCGTGACCGCCGGTGCGATCGCCTCGTCCACGCCGCGCGTGAGGCCGCCGGATCCCGAGCCGCCGCCGCCCGTCGTGAACCCGCCCCGCGAGCGCGAGTACCCCGTCCTCGGCTGTGACGCCTACGGAGTGACGCTGGACGCGGCCCTGGACGGCGCCGCCGGCCTGCCGGCCACACCAGAGAGCGCGACCCCCACGGAGACCGCGAACGAGGCGGACGCCACGGTCGGCGTCGAGTCCGCCGCGTCGACTGCGCCCGTGGCCGCAGAGACCGCCGCGGCGACAGCGCCCGCGACAGCAGAGATCGTCGCGGCGACAACGCCCGTGGCCGCAGAGACCACCGCGGCGACAGCGACCGCGACCGCAGAGACCACCGCGGCGACAGCGACCGCGACCGCACAGACCGCCGCGGCGACGCAGGGCGTGGCGACCGGAAACGGAGCGACGTCATGAGCCAGGAGCAGGCGGCGGCGGTGAAGAGCGGCTCCCCGGGCGCGGAGGGCGCGCCGAGCGACGCCGCGGAGGATCCGGGCGAAGACAAGCCGATGTCGTTCTGGGAGCACCTCGACGAGCTGAGAAAGCGGCTCGTCCGGAGCATCCTTGTCTTCTTCGCGGCCTGCGTCGTGGGGTGGGAGGTGCGCGAGGAGCTCTTGCACTTCCTGACCGTCCCGTTCGTGCAGGCGTGGCGCGAGCAGAACCTGTCGGGCAACCCCTCGCTCCACTTCGGCGCGCCCGCGGCCGCGTTCGTCGCTTACTTCAAGCTGTCGATGATCGGCGGCGCGGCGATGGCCTCGCCGTTCATCTTCTACCAGCTGTGGTCGTTCGTCGCGCCCGGCCTCTACGCCAAAGAGAAGCGGTACGTCATCCCGTTCGTCCTGTTCTCGACGATCCTGTTCGTCGGCGGCGGCTGGTTCGGCTGGCGAGCGGCCTTCCCGATCTCGTTCGGTTACTTCCTCAGCCTGGCCGGCACGGTCGGCGGCGACGGGGTGACGATCACGCCGACCGTGATGATGGGCGACTACCTCGACTTCGTCGCCCAGCTCCTGCTCGGCTTCGGGATCATCTTCGAGATCCCGCTCATCGTGCTCTTTCTCTCCATCGCCGGCATCGTCAACTACCTCCAGCTCATCCTGTTCGGCCGCTGGTTCGTGTTCGGCGCCTTCATTCTCGCCGCCGTCCTGACGCCGCCGGACATCACGAGCCAGCTCGTCATGGCCGTGCCGATGTGCCTGCTCTACGTGCTCTCGATCGGCCTCGCGTACCTCTTCGGCAAGCCGCCGACCGACGCCCAGCGCGCGGCGTACAAGGCGCGCAAGGAGAAGGAAGTCACCAAGGGCTGACGGGCGGCGCGGCGCCGGCCGGGCCGCCTGCGCGGCGTCGGCTGCGCGCCGTCCTCCGCCGCGGCGCGCCGCACGGCAGAGCGCTGCGCTGCTCCTTCGCGCGCCGTCCTCCGCCGCGGCGTGGCGCACAGCAGACCGCTGCGCTGCTCCTTCCGCGCGCCGTCCTCCGCGGCGGCGCAGGCTCCTTCACGCGCCGTCCTCCGCCGCGGCGTGGCGCACAGCAGACCGCTGCGCTGCTCCTTCCGCGCGCCGTCCTCCGCGGCGGCGCAGGTCAGGCGGCGGGCGCAGCCGCCGCGGGCGCTGCCTTCCGGCTCCGCGCCACGTGGATCGCGACCGCGGCGCCGGCCATCGCGAGCCCGATGAGCTGCGACGTGGACAGGCCGACGAAGCCCCCGCGGTCGTCGGCGCGCGCGAACTCGAGCACGAAGCGCCCGAGCGCGTAGAGGCCGAGGAACGTCGCGAAGACCTGCCCGTCGTACCGCTTCCGCCCGTGCACGTAGAGCAGGCAGATCGCCGCGATGGCGAACGACATCGCCGACTCGTAGATCTGCGTCGGGTGCACCGGGTGTGACGGCAGGCGCGGGCTCGTGAGCTCGAGAAGCTTGAACTGCGCCTCGCTCGCGGGGCTGTTCGGCGGGAACGAGAGCCCGAACGCCCCGTCGGTGCGCAGGCCGAAGCAGCAGCCGGCGAGCAGGCAGCCCATCCGGCCGAACCCGAGGCCGAGCGGGACGGCGAAGCCCGCCATGTCCGCTGCCTTCCAGAACGGGAACCGATCGCGCTTGAGCAGCCAGTACGCCATCGCCGACGCGCCCACGAAGCCGCCGTAGTACGTCAGGCCGCCGGCCCAGAACTTCGCCCACGCGAGGCAATCGCGCTCGATCGGGTGGCATACCCCCTTCGCCGCGTCCCACACGCCGTGGTACCGCGACGCGCAGAGCGCCTGCTCGACCTTCCAGTCGACAAGCGACGGGTCGGTGCAGAGGTGCACGTAATCCCAGAAGTATCCGTCGGCGACGACGTGGAGGAGCCTGCCGCCGACGACGCCCGCGAGCAGGCAGGCGAGCCCCAGGTCGACGATCACATCCGGGTTCTCGCCGATCCGCCGCGCCCACAGCGCGCCGATGGCCGTCGCGAAGAGGAAGCCGGTCAGCAGCAGAAGGAAGTAGGCAGGGAACGCGACGTCGAGCAGGCGGAACAGCTCGGGCCGCATGATCAGCCCGCGGACGCCTTCGCGCCGGACGCCTTGAGCTCGGGGCGGTGGGGGGAGAACATGTCGATCGCCATCAGCCCGACGCCGACGACGATCGCGATGTCGGCCACGTTGAACGTCGGCCACACGAACGTCGAGGTGAGCCGGACCTGGATGAAGTCGATGACGTACCCGTAACGGATGCGGTCGACCAGGTTCCCGAGCGCACCGCCGAGCACGAGCGGCAGCCCCCACCTGAGCGCGATCTGGGAGGGGTGGAGCTTGCGGTACAGCGAGACGATGAAGACGATCGCCGCGAGCGAGACCACCAGGAAGAACGGGCGGCGGATCGCCTCGCTCTCGTCGCCCAGGATGCCCCACGCCCCGCCGTGGTTCTTCGCGAAGATCATGTTCAGGTGATCCTTGATCACCTCGATCTTCCGGAACGAGAGCGGCCGCGCGGCGGTGAGGTCCGTGAGCGCCTGCGGCTCCAGCCGGTCCTTGGCCCACCACTTCGTGCCGAGATCGGCGGCCAGGGTGATGGCCGCGACGACGATCAGGAACACGTACGACGGCCGGTAGGCGGGCTTCGTCGGCGCGACCACGTCGTCGGCGTCCCCCTCCTGCGAGGAGCCGCGCCCCTCGTTGTCGCGTTCCCCGGCGGAGGCCGGCGGCTCGCCGGCCGGCGCGTTCACGGGCGCGGAGCGATGCGACTCCGCGTGGGCACCTTCGGTCTCAACGGGAGCGTCTCGCGGCGTCGCGTCTTCAGTCATGCGGAGCGCGTTCCTCTACGACAAACCGAGCGCTCCGGCAAAGGCTTCCCTCCGCAGGCGCCGCCGCGCGCGTCTTTCACGCCTTGCGCGTGTCACGTGACGTGCGTGACTTGGGCGCGCCGCGCCACACCCGGGCGCCGCGCCGCGCGCCGTCTGCTCCGGCCGAGCCGCCCGCTCGCGTCCTTCAGCTGGCCGGCGGCACAGGCGGAGGCGCTTCCGTCGATAGCGGAGGTGTGGGGTCGCCGCCCGCCGGGCCCTCCGAGGCGCCGCGAGTGTCTGGAGACGGCGCGCTCGCGCTGCGGGTCGCGACGATCATGTCCTTGGACATCAGGATGACCCCCGCGACGATCGCGATGTCGGCCACGTTGAACGTCGGCCAGTGAAACTCCCGGCCTCCGCGGATCACGTACACGTCGATGAAGTCGATGACCCAGCCGTAGCGGATCCGGTCGACCAGGTTGCCCATCGCGCCGCCGAGCGCCAGCGCGAGCCCCCACTTCATCCCCGTCTGGTCCCTGTGGACGCGCCGGTAGATCGAGAAGATGAAGACCATCGCCGCGGCGGAGACGAACAGGAAGAACGGCCGCCGCAGGCCGTCCGGGAGGCCGCGCAGGAAGCTCCAGGCGCCGCCGGGGTTCTGCGCGAAGATGAAATCGAGGTGGTCCGGGATGATCGTGAGGACCTTCGCGCCCGACCGCTTCGGGTCGAACCCGGCGAGGCGCGCGTGCGCCCACCCCTTCGTCACCAGGTCGGCGGCGCACGAGACGAGCGCCACGACGGCCAAGAAGCGGAGCGAGGCGCGCTCCTCGCTGGGGAGGTCGTCGGGAAGGTGCGCGACGGGCGACGCTTGCGGTGCGTCCGAGGACATCGTCTTCGCTTCTACGCGATGGCGTGGCACGGAGCAAACAGCCTCGAGCAGGGCGATGCCCGGCGGCGGTCGTCTTCTGCTCTTCCGTTCGTCCGTTCGTCCGTTCGTCTGTTCGTCCGCTTTCCCCCTCGCGCCTTCCGGTTCCGTCTTCCGCGCTCGCCCGCGCCTCCTCCGCCGATCGCCGCGCCGGTTCACCGCTGGTTCAGGATCACCACCGGACGCTCCGGGGCGCGCGGTCGCACCGGCGCCTTTTCCCGTCCGGGAGGATCGGTCGGACCGGCCGGGTCGACCGCCGGTGCCCCCCTCCTTCGCAGCGCGAGGTGCACCTCACCGTACGCCTGGAGGGCCGCGCCGCGCTGCCGCTCCGTGGCCGCCGCGCGCCCCAGCGACTCGGCCAGCTGCGCCCGGCGCCCCGCGAGGTACGCGAGATCCCTCGCCTCGGCGAGCTCGCTCCCCCCGGCGAACGCCCGCTCCGCGCGCTCCATCGCCTCGGTGGCGCCGCGCAGGTCCGCGGGCGCGAGCTCTGCCGCCGCGCTCGCCCGGGCGCGCTCGTAGCTCTTCCTCGCCTCGATGAGCTCCTTCGGCGGGAGCGGGGCGCTCGCGCACCCCAGGAGACCGCCGACGAGCAGAATGGCCACTGTCCCGTGATTGGTTCGCATGATTCCGCGCCTCCTCTCGGCGAGCCCTAGCGGAGCTGCCGCTGGATGGATCCGACCTCCTCGAGCGCCTCGTGCGTGCGGGCCTGAGCCTGCGCCTCGCGCGTGAGGGCGAGCGCGAGCTCCGCGTCCGCCTGCGCGCGCAGGAGCATGCGCTGCGCCCGATCGGGCACGCCGCCTTCCGACAGCCGCGTCGCCCGCTGCACCTGCTCCCGGGCGAGGCGGAGGTGGGCTTCCGCCCGCGGCTCCTCCTCGGCTCCGACCTCCTCGGCGGCTCGAATCATCGCCTCCGACGCGCCGAGCCGCTCGCCGAAGCTTGGAGCGTACGCGGCGCACCCCGCCAGCGACGCGCCGAAGAGCGTCAAGAACACTGCGTTTTTCATGTGCGACACCTCGTTGCCAGCCCCGGACGAGAGGTCGCCCGGAGAAGGCGGGTGAGAGAGCGGATGGGATCATCGACTCCGGATCTCCGTCGTCGATCGGCTCGTCCTCAGGCAACCAGCACACCAGGGCCGACGGCCTCGGGGCGGCGCCTGAGCGCGCACGCGAGAGGCGCCGCCCTGCGTCCGTCGGTGCAGAAGGAATCACGACGACACTGAGACATCGCCTCACGCGCCGTATCCGCGCTTCCCATCCGTTGCGCGCAAACGAGCCATTCGCCGGAGCCCCCGTGTGCGTCGCGTGCGGCAACTGGACCACAGGAGAGCCCAAGACACCGGATCTCGTTCGAGGACGGGAGATGCCCCCTCTCCGCTGTACGCCCGCCTGCCGCGGCAGCCCGCCGCGACCGCGTTCCGCGCCGGCCCGCCACGCCCGCCTGCCGCGCCGATCCGCCGCGCCTGCCGCGCCGGCCCTTCACCCGCGCGCCGTCCTCCCCTCACCCGCGGCGCGCCGCCCTCCCCTCACCCGCGCGCCGCCTCCGAGATCCCGGCCGCGCAGGCCAGCGCCGCGCCACGGCGGCCGACGTGTGCGTCGCGCCCGATCCGGTTGAGTGACACGGCGCATCTGTTTAGTATACCTGCGTCATGCCGTCGCCCCCCTGGAAGATCGAGACCGGCGTCGAGACCGTCATCTCGTCGTGGCTTGCCTCCGGCTATGTCCGCCCTTGTTTCACCGCGGATCGCGAGCTTCCGCCGGCCGACGCGCGCACCGCGCCGATGCCCGACGCGCTCTCGCCGGCGCTCCGTGGCGCCCTGGAGCGGCGCGGCATCGATCGGCTCTACGACCACCAGGCGCGGGCCTTCGCGGCGGCCCGCGCGACGCCGGCAGGCCCGAGCGCCGCGGCGGAGCCGGCGCGGGCGGGGCGGCACGTGGTCGTCGCGACGCCCACCGCCAGCGGCAAGAGCCTCTGCTTCCATCTCCCGGTGCTCGACGCGCTCGCCGAGGGCGCCGCGTCGGGCCAGGGCGGCAGCGCGATCTACCTGTACCCCACCAAGGCGCTCGCCCGGGATCAGGAGGCCGGCCTGCACGCCCTCATCCGCGAGGCGGGGCTCACGATCCCGGCGATCGTGTACGACGGGGACACGCCGGGCGACGCCCGGCGGGCGGCGCGCGAGCGCAGCCCCATCGTGATGACCAACCCCGACATGCTCCACGCGGGGATCCTGCCGCACCACGCGCACTGGGCGCGGACATTCCAGCGCCTGCGCTACGTCGTGCTGGACGAGCTCCACACCTACCGCGGCGTGTTCGGGTCGCACGTCGCCCACGTCCTCGCCCGGCTGCGCCGCGTCGCCGCGTTCCACGGATCGAGCCCGACCTTCCTCTGCGCGACGGCGACGATCGGCAACCCGCGGGCGCACGCCGCGCGCCTGCTGGGCATCGCCGAGGACGAGCTCGAGCTCATCGACGAGTCAGGCGCCCCGCGGGGGCCGCGGCGCTTCTTCCTGTACAACCCGCCGGTGGTGAACGCGGAGCTCGGGGTGCGCGCCAGCACCCTGAAGAGCGCGGTGCGCCTCGCCGGGGATCTCGCCCGCGCCCGCGTGCCGACGCTGGTGTTCGGCCAGTCGCGCAACTCGGTCGAGATCATGCTGAAGTACCTGCGCGAGGGCGTCGGCAAGGAGATCGGGGCGGAGGACGCGATCATGGCGTACCGCGGCGGCTACCTCCCGGAGACGCGCCGGCGGGTCGAGCGGGGGCTGCGCGAGGGCGAGATCCTGTGCGTCGTGGCCACGAACGCCCTCGAGCTCGGCATCGACATCGGCGAGCTCGACGCGGTGATCTGCGCCGGCTACCCCGGGTCGGTCGCCGAGACATGGCAGCGCTTCGGCCGGGCGGGCCGGCGCGGCAAGACGAGCATCGCGGTCCTGTGCGCCACCAGCGCGGCGCTCGACCAGTACCTCGCGAGGAACCCGGGTTACCTGCTGGAGCGCGGCGCCGAGTCGGCCCGGATCGATCCGCAGAACACCGAGATCCTGGTGCAGCACCTCAAATGCGCGGCGTTCGAGCTGCCGTTCCTCAAGGGGGAGCCCTACGCGGCGATGCCGCCGGACGACACCGTGGCGGCGCTCCGCTTCCTGCAGGACAACGGGGTCGTGCACGAGTCGAACGATCGCTTCCACTGGGCGAGCGACGCGTATCCGGCGAACCACGTGAGCCTGCGCTCGGTGGGCTGGGACAACTTCGTCATCATCGACAAGGCCCATGGCAAGACGCTGGCGGAGCTCGACTGGCGCGCGGCGCCGACGATGCTCCACGAACAGGCCATCTACCAGCACGACGGCGAGCAGTACCAGGTCGAGCGGCTCGATTACGAGAACCACAAGGCCTTCGTGACGAAGGTCGTCCCCGACTATTTCACGACCGCGCTCACCCACCGGAAGGTGAGCATCCTCGACGAGAGCGCGGCCGCCCCGCTCGGCCGGGCGACCGCCGCCTTCGGCGAGGTGAGCATCGTGGAGAAGGTGGTCGGGTACAAGAAGATCAAGTTCTACACGCACGAGAACACGGGATACGGCGACGTGCGGTTGCCCGACATCCAGATGCACACGACCTCGTTCTGGCTCACCGTGCCCGAGCCGCTCTGCGAGGAGCTCGGCCTCGGCCGCGCGACCGCCATCGACGGCCTGCGCGGGATCGCGCGGGCGCTGGAGACGGTCGCGACGCTCTCGCTCATGTGCGATCCGCGCGACATCGGCCAGACGCTCGAGGACGGGAGCGAGGCGCGGGAGGTCCCGGCCGGCGGAGAGGCGGCCGGGGTCTTCGATCCGACGCTGTTCCTGTTCGACAACGTGCCAGGCGGCGTCGGGCTCTCCGAGCGCATCTACGAGCAGCGCGACGAGCTCCTCGCGCGCACGCGGCAGCTCATCGCCGGCTGCCGCTGCGACGAGGCCGGCTGTCCGCTCTGCGTCGGCGCCACGGAGAGCATCGACGCGAAGCGCAAGCGCGCGTCGCTCGGGCTCCTCGCGATCTTGCTCCACCAGGCGTGAGCCCGGCGCCGAGCGCCTCCGGGCGCTCGCAGCGGCGCGCCGCGCATCATGTCCTGAGCGGACGGGTGCCCGGCCCACGCAGATCCAGCGACACCCACCTCGCTCTGCGCCCCTGAGCCCCTGCCACGCTCGCGATGAGCGCTCGTCGTGGACGTGTCGCCGCCGCCCGCGCTGACGATGTGACAGCCATGTTTCGGCGCAGAGGGGAACACCACGAGTCGATTTCTGCAATCGACCGCAGCGTCTCTGGAGATTGAGCGCTGTCGCCCCTTTACCCCGCCCCTCGGTGCAATCTAGAGTCGGGGCACCGTGGAGAGCGCGCCATCGAGGGGGGTTGTTCTGGGGCGTTACGCCATTGGACCGCGGATGGCGCGCGGCGGGATGGGCGAGGTGTTTCGCGCGGTCGCGCTCGGGCCGGACGGCGAGGAGGTCCCGGTCGCCATCAAGCGAATCGTCCCGATGCACGCCGGCAGCGACGATCTCAGGCAGCTCTTCATCGCCGAGGCGAGCATGATGACCCGCCTCAAGCACCCGAATATCGATGAGGTGCTCGACTTCGGCGTCGACGATGCGGGCGACTTCTACCTCGTGCTCGAGCTCGTGTCCGGGACGGATCTCGGGCGACTCTGCAAGGGGCTCTGGGCGCGCGGGGAGTCCGTCCCGGTGCCGATCGCGCTCTTCGTCGCCGCCCAGGTGCTCGAGGGGCTGGGCTACGCGCACGAGCGCTCGGCCGCCGAGGGGCGGCTGATGGTGCACCGCGACGTGAGCCCTGGAAACGTGCTCATCTCGCTGAGCGGCGTCGTGAAGATCGCGGACTTCGGCGTGGCGATCGCCACGCGGGGCGACGTGGGGGACGCCGCCAGGCGCGACCTGGTCGGGAAGCCGAGCTACATGCCGCCCGAGCAGTTCGACGGCGAGCGCGTCGACGCGCGCGCCGACGTGTTCGCCCTCGGGGTGGTCCTGTTCCAGATGCTCACCGGGACGCGGCCCTTCCCCGGGAGCAGCGCCGCCTCGCGGATGGCGGCGGCGCGCGAGGGGCAGATGTTGCGGGCGAGCGAGCTGCGCCCCGAGGTGAGCCCCGCGCTGGAGGCGATCCTCACGCGCGCGCTCGCGCCGCGCCGGGACGACCGCTTCCCCGACGCGCGCGCGATGCTGGAGGCGATCGAGGCGCTGCGCGAGGCAGGCCACGAGATCGGCACGCCGGAGGACCTCGGGGCGCTCGTGAGCGCCGCGCTGAAGGAGTCGCCGGAGTCGCGTCCGCCGGGCCCCCACACGCCCGAGCTCCCCGAGGACGAAGACGACCTGGAGGGGGGCGAGCTGACGCGCGCCGACGCGGACAGCCCCTTCACCCTGCGCGCGACGCGACGCCCCGGCCCAGCGTCGCAGGTGCTCGGTGGTGAGGCCGAGGCGCTCGATGCGCTCGATGGCATCGACGCGGCGCTCCCGGCGCCGTCGAGCGCCCCGGTGAGCGGCGGGTTCCACGCCGTGGCGCCGGCGTCCGTCGAGGAGAGCTCGCTCGAGCCGCTCCAGGCGTCGAGCCTGAGGGGGGCGGTCTCCTTGACGCCGAGGCCGCGCGACGAGGCGCGGCCGCCTTCCTCGGCGCCGGGCGCGGTCCTGCCGCCGGCCGGGGCGACGCGGCAGCGCCTGCTCGCGGCGGCGATCGCCTGCGCAGCGCTGGCGGGGATCGCGGTCGCCAGCGTGCGCGTCGGCCGCGGCGGACCGAGCGCAGCCTCCCCCGCGGCCGTGCAGCGCGCCGTTCGGGCAGTGCAGCCGCAGATCACCGCCGCCGTGCACGCCGCGCTGTTGCCCCTGCGAAGAGCTCCTTCTCCCGCGAGCCCCGCCGAGGGCGCTGCGCCGGCCGCGGGCTCTACCGCAGGTGCCGCGCCGGCCGCGGGCACCGCCCCCGCCACCGCGCCGGCCGCGGCCCCCCCGTGAGCCGCATCGCTTGCGGCGCTCGGTCCGCTCGGTTAGCAGCGCGGCATGCGACGCCCTCACGTTCTCCTCGTCCTCGCCCTGACCGCGCTCGCCGGGTGTAGCGCCTCGCCGCCCGCAGCTCCGCCGCCTCCGACGGCCGCGCCGCCGGCTCAGCCCGACGCGCCGCCCGCTGCCGCGGCCCCCGCCCCGGGCGACGCGGTCGCCCCGGCGCCGCTATCGGTCGCCTCGGTCGAGGTGCCTGCTGCCCTGCGCACCGTCGTCGATGCCGCCGATCGCGCGGACGCCGACCGGGCGCTCGACGCCGGCCGTAAGCCTGCGGAGACGCTCGCATTCTTCGGCATTCAGCCGGGGATGAAGGTCGCGGAGCTCGCGGCGGGGGGCGGCTACTCGGCCGAGCTCCTGGCGCGGGCGGTCGGGCCGGGAGGGGTCGTCTATGCGCAGAACAACCGCTTCGTCCTCGAGCGCTTCGCCGAGAAGCCGTGGAGCGAGCGGCTCAGGAAGCCCGTGATGAAGTCGGTGGTCCGGGTCGATCGCGAGCTCGACGACCCGTTGCCGCCCGAGGCGCGGGATCTCGACGCCGTCTTCCTCGTGCTCTTCTACCACGACACGGTGTGGATGGAGGCGGACCGGGCCGCGATGAACCGCGCGGTCTTCCGCGCGCTCAAGCCCGGCGGCGTGTTCGCGATCGTCGATCATGCCGGGCGCGCCGGGACGGGCGTCACCGAGGTGAAGACGCTCCACCGCATCGAGGAGAAGATCGTGCGCGAGGAGATCGAGCGGGCGGGCTTCCGGCTCGCGGCCGAGGCGACCTTCCTCCGGAGCCCCGCGGACACGCGCGACTGGAACGCCTCGCCGATGGTGGCGGGCGACAAGCGGGGCACGAGCGACCGCTTCGTCCTGAAGTTCGTCAAGCCCGGGGGCTGAGCCGCCGCCGCGGCCTGGGCTCATCGCGGGCAGCGGGGGGGCGGCGGCGGCGCATGCCATCCGCCATCGGACCCGCCCCTCGGCGCCTGAGCGGCGCTCACCCGTCGTCGGAGCGAACGCAGCGCACGAGCCGCCGATCGCGGACCGTGTGGTCCTGCGATGCGCCGTTCGTGAAGTTGACGAGGACGGCCTTCTCCGCGCTGCCGATGGCGGGCGTCGACGACCAGAAGACGTCGGACGGCGTCCCCGGGAAGGCCGCCAGGTCGATCGCCGGCCCGGACCGCCGATCATCGACGATCGAGAGCAGCTCCTTCGCGCTCGGCAGCCGCCAGTCGCTCTTCGCGGCGAGGCCGAGGTCTTGGCAGTGCGCGAGCGCGTCGCTCCAGATGAACCGGGTCTGGGAGGCGTGGCGCTGCCAGACGAGCCCCGTCGAGCGATCGAGCACCCAGTCCTCGCCGGGCGAGAGATCGGCCGGCGCGATCCCCTTCACACCTCCGACGCACAGCGCCCGCGCGGCGGCCGTGTCGTCCTTCGGGAAGAAGCCGAGGGACGCATCGCTGGCCAGCACCCCCCAGGCGAACGAGCTGTCCGCGGCGACGTCGGTCGCGGACCAGTAGAAGCTGTCCTGGGTGGACGTGAAGAAGATATCGGGAAACGCCGTGGCATGGCCGAAATCCAGGATGGAGACGAGCTCGAGCCGCGTCGGCAGGCGCCAGTCCGAGAGGCCGCCGATGCCCTGAGCGCTGAGCGCCGCGCAGTGCTCCTGCGCGCCGACCAGCGTGAACATCCCGTTCTCCACCACCTTTTCCCAGGTGAGCCCGGTCACCGAGTCTTCCACCGCGCCGTCGGCTTCTGTGTAGGAGGGGACGGCGATCTCGTAGTTCCCGTCCTGTCCGAAGAAGGGCGCCGAGGGCCCTGGGCACGCCTCGAGCACGGTGGTCCCGTTCGAGCAGCGCGTGGTCGGCGAGTCCGGCCATGTCACCGGCACGGGCGGCGGCCCTCCGCCGCCGGTCCCTCCCCCGGCGCCCCCGCCGCCGATCGGCTCGCCGCCGCCGCCGCCGATCGGTTCGCTGCCGCCACCGCCGATCGGTTCGCCGCCGCCGCTGCTGCCGAACTGAAAGGGCTCTCCGATGCATCCGGCGAGCGTGACGGACTCCACGAGCAGCGCGGCCAACAGCCAGGTGAAGCGAAGGGCGTGAGGGGTCTCGTTCGGCATGGGCAAGCGGCGGCGCCAGGAGAGGATCCGGGCCAGCAGCCTATCATTCACCGGGGCGCGGGGGTCGACTTCCTCGCAGGCGCCTCGCGCTGCAGGCTCGCATCACCGCCGCCCGCCGCCCGCCCGCCGCTTCGTTCCCCCCCGCGCGCGGTTGCCTGCGCCCGCGCCCGCGTCGGCGGCGTTCGCGCCGCCCGCGCGGGCCGGTCAGTCCATGAGAGGCGAAGCGAGCATGATGGAAGAACGACGCGCGGCGGAGAGTGGGGTTGATCCCGTGCACCTCGGTGCCTCTCCGCCGCGTCGACCTCTTCTACGCAGGTTGCGTCTGGCGCCCTCTCCGCCTTTGCGGGCCGAGGGTCCGCCGCGTCACGGCGTCGTGTAGTCGACCTTCACCGCGTACGTGCTCTCCGCGTACCCCTGCACGAGGAGGAAGGCCTCCGACTGCCCTTCCGGGACCGTCAGCTCGCACGTCTCGTCCGCGCCGTCGAGGTAAGGCCGGCAGTCGAAGGCGCTCAGGGTGGGCTGCTCGCCGAACCGCACGTAGAGATCGGGATCCCCGCTGCCGCTCATCACGGCCCGGAAGGTCGTGCCCGGGACCACCGAGATTGGCCCGTGGGACGCCGTCTCGCGCCGCGAGACGCTGCCGTCGAAGCTCGTCGACGTCTCGGTGCCGCCGCCTCCGGGCTCACCTCCGGGCTCGCCTCCGGGCGCCTTCGGCGCGGAGTAGCGCACCTCGATGTCGTAGGTCGAGGCCGTGAAGCCGTGCACCTTGACGAAGGCCCTCGTCTGGCCCTGGGGCACATCGAGCGTGCAGGTCTCGTTGGCGTCGCTGAGGTAGGGCCGGCAATCGAACGCTCTCGCCGTCGGCGCATCACCGAACTTCACGAAGAGATCGGGGTCTCCGGTCCCGGTCATGACGACGGTGAGGGTCGTCCCGGCCACGACCTCGAACCCCTCGGCGGGCCCGACCGCATCGAAGGCTCCCCGGGCGACGCGGCCGCTGAAGTTCTCGGTGGTCGGCTCCCCGGCCGGCGGCTCCCCGGTCGGCGGCTCCCCGCCGCCTCCATCACCTCCGCCGTCACCGCCGTCTCCGCTCGACGTGCCATAGAGCGACCGGACGCCCGCGACGTCCTTCTCCGTGAGGACGAGCGTGCTGTCGCCTGTGCCGTTGCACTGGGGATAGTGCATGACGGACGCGCCGTCGTACTCGGTGAGGGAACGCCAGTTGTCGTCCTCGAAGCAGGTGCCCGACTCAGGACGGGTGTGCTCGTGACGGAAGCCAAGGGTGTGGCCGAGCTCGTGGCGGAGAATGCCGGTGATCGTGGGCCGCGTGCTGTCGAAAGCGGTCCTGTCGATCAGCACGTTCCGCGAGTACCTCGACTGGCCGGGGAAGAAGGCGCGCGCCAGGTACTGGCCGCCGGCGCTGACGGGGTTCACGTCGAACAGGACCTCGCTGGTGCTCGAGGTGCAGCGCGAGTCGGCAGATTCGACATGGATGAAGTCGACGTCCGCGACGTCCTCCCATGCCTTGACGGCATCCGCCATCGCCGTCACGACCTCCTCGTACTTGTCCCCGAATCTCGTGCTCACGCAGTACGAGAGGTTGTGCCGCTGCTCCGCCGTCCAGATGACGTCTTCCCCGCCTTCCTGGTTGACGATCAGCGCACCACCGCGCACATGCGCCTCCCAGAACTCGCGCAGATGCTTGATATCTACGACCGGCGTGTCCCCGTTAACAATGTAGATGCCGGTGTCAGGCTCCCGGAACACCGTCCGCTCGAATCGCTCAAATCCCAGCTGATTCGTGCCAACTTCCTCGGTGTCGGCGCCGCCGACGTCTGCCGAGCAACCGGCCGCGGCAGCGGTCAAACCAGCGATCACCAGAACGAGCTTACGGGCGATCACATTGCTCTCGTGCGTCTTTGCAGGATGCATTTGGAGCTCCTTTCGGGGGAGGCGAATCACGCTGTCCACGCGAACTCGATGAGACCCAAATGCCTTAACCCGATTTGACCCTCAGTCGGATAGCCAAATCTGACCGCCGTTCATAAAAAGGGTTCATGGTTGTAAAAAATTTCGAAGAGAGCGGACACGGTTCCCTTGTCACAGGAAAATTCCTGTACCACGCGAAGCGAACAGATCACGTCGGACAGACACACTGGAAAACAACACATCTTGAGCTAGTGCGACGCGTACTTGCACCAGGACAAGCATCGGGATCCTCCTGCCTCCGTTGCGTCGATGAAAGGCGCGGAACGCACGCATGCAACGCGACGGCTGCAACGCAGCGCGCGCGGGCGCAGCTGCGAGCGCCGCGGCAGCCGACGGCCCGCGGGCACGTCCGCGAGCGCCGATCGCGGCGCGATCCTTCAGGGCAGCGTCGGGACGGCGCGCAGCGCTCGTCGCGCGGGACGACGGCGGGCGCTCACCCGCGCGCCGACAGGATCCGGCTGAAGGCCTCGCCGACGGCGCGCGCGAGCTCGACCATCCGGCGCGAGCCGCTCGAGGTGTCGAGGATCCGATCGGCGACCAGGATCATCGCGGGCCGGCCGACGACCTGCACGGCGACGGCGGCGACGTCGAGGCTCGGGTTGACCATGACGTCGAGCAGCGGCGCGTGGGTGGGGGTGCCGGGGATCGGGCCGACGTAGAGGTGGGTCGCCACGGCCGTGGCGAGCACGCTCGGCTGATCCATCGGGAGGGAGAGCTTGCGCAGCGCCTCCTGGTCGCCGAACTCCGCGTTGCACGCGAACCCACGAAAGACCCCGCGGTGCGCGGCGAAGATGGCGACACGCCCGGCGAACAGCCGCAGCCCCCGGAGCGCGAGCCGGATGACGTCGTCGCGCGTGCGCGCGAGGTACAGCGCGTCGATGACGTCGCTCAGATCGACGAAGGGCTGCGGCGGCGGATCGTCGTCGAGGGGATCGCCGAGCTCCGGCTCGGGCGCGGGGGGCAGCGCCGGGAGCCGCCCGGAGCGCCTGCTCGACGGCGGCGCGGCGCTCTCCGGGCGAGCCCTGCCGCTTCCAGGCGACGGGGCCTCCGCATCGACGGAGCGGCGGCGCGAGCGCGGCGCGAGGCCGGAGGGCGCGTCGAGCGGCAGCCGGCCGAGGCGCCGCGTCGAGGGGGCCGGCTCCCGCCCGGCGCTGTCCGGCGCGCGGTCGGGGCCGGGCGAGGCCTGGGGCAGGATCGAGGCGAGCAGCTTGAAGGGCGGCGAGATCTCCACGGGCGGCGGCGGAAAGGAGACGGCCGGCGGCTCGACCGCCGGCGCGCGCAGGGCCGCCTGACGCCCGGTCGCCCTCCCGCCGGCGCCGCGTTCGGCGTCCGCTGAGCGGCGTGCGCTCGAGGGAGAGCCGCGCGCGCCGGGGGCCGCCTTGGCTTGGCGGAGCGGCAGGATCGCGTCCTCGTGCGCCGCCGGCGTGTCCGCGCGCTGAGCGTGACCGTTCTGCGCCGCTCCGCGGTGGCCATGCTTGCCGCTCGGCGCATCGACCAGGCTCGCCTCGTCGAACGACGGGACCGAGGAGCGACGGATCAGCGGGATGGGCACCTCGGACGACGGCGGCGGCGGGATGGTCGACTGGGGCGCGCCGTGCGGAAACGCCGGGGTCGCGCGCCGCGCGCGGGCGGGGACCTGCTCCCGCTCGTCGAGATCGAGGGCGCGGATGGCCTCCTCGATCGCCGTGATCGGCGCGCGAAAGATGCGCACCGGCGCGCCGAGGTGGAAGCTGAACTCGTCGGCGATGTGGCGATCGAGCGGATCGGCCGCCGCGACGTCGATGGTGCCGACGCCGGGATCGATGCGGATCGGGACGGCGCCGAGGCGGCGGCACATGGCGCGCGGCAAGCGCGCGACGAGATCGCGGGCGCCGACGACTTGCCGGAGCGCGAGGCCGCCGTTGCGATCGAGCTCCTCCTCCAGGGCGCGCTCGCTGAGGGCGGCGCGGTCGATCAGGGCGCGAGGGAACGGGATGCCCCGCAGGACCGCCACGAAGAGGGCGGCTTCGACCTCAGCCTTGGAGACGGCGCCGGCGGCGATGAGGAGGCGGCCCAGGTCTAGCGACACTCGCTGCACAATACCAGAAAGGACGCTGCCAGCGTGCAGCGCCCCGCATCCGATCACGACGGACGCTGCTCCTTCTGGACGGGCGGCGAGCGGCCAGCGGGCCCGCTCCCTCACCACCCCAGGCGGCCGGGTGGCGCGCGCTGGGCGAGGGAGAGAGCCAGGCGAGCTCATGGGCTCGCGCCGAGCGCTGGCTCACGTCCTGGCGCCGAGCGCCTCCGCGGCGGAGCCGTGTGGCCGATAGGACAGCAGGCCAGGGGAGGACCGAGAGACCCGGAGTCCTCAGCGGGAGAACTGAAAGACCACCTCGCTCTGCCGCACGAGACCCAGGTTGTCGCGCGCGATCCTCTCCACGGCGGTCGGATCGTCGCGCAGGCGCGCCACCTTGCCGCGGAGCGCCTCGATTTGCCGCCCGAGCTCGGCATTCTCCTCCTCGACGTCGGCGAGCTCTCTCTCGAGCTCCCGCAGGCGGGGCAGCCCCTGCGGCGAGAAGATCATGATCGGTGCGCCCACGACGGCGACGATGAGCACCGCGATGGGGAGGGTCCGCTCCAGGAACTGCGCTATTCGACGCACAGACATCCGCTCGCACGTCCTCCGCGCTCCTGTCAACTTTCCTCCAGGGTTCCTGCAACTCCGCGTTATCTTTTACCCGGTTACCCGGCCTCCCGGCGGGGCAGGCGCGGTGAGCAGGGCCCCGCACGCCACGTCGATCGACGTCGATTGCGCCCACGTCGAGCGCCGCCGTCGCGCCGCGCGCGGCCGGATCCCCCTGCAAAACAGGCGTTCGTCGGATGTCGCATGGAGCCCCAAGCTTCGCTAGCATGACCCACGTCCCCCGCCGTCCGGCAGGTCCGCTGCGCGCGCAACGCCGGCACGAGGGCTCGGCCCGAGGAGTCCCATGTCGATTGATATCGTCCGAGGCGAGCTCGAGCGCCTCTTTTCGCTCGATGAACTGATGGCCCTGTCGTCCGACCTCCTCGGCTTCAGCCCGGCCGAGATCGGGGGCAGCGCCTCCAAGGCCTCCTTCGCGCGCGCCCTCACGGATCATTGCGTCGAGCGCGACGCCATCGATGCGTTGATCGATGCCGTCATCGCCTCACGCGCAGAGGTCGACGCGCGCGTCCGCGCCCTCGGCGTCCATGGGCTCGGCCTGCCCGAGGAGATCGGGCCCGGCGAGGCGTTCGGCGACTACATCGTCACGAGAAAAATCGGCGAGGGCCCCCGGGGCCTCGTCTACGCGGCGACCCGGGGGACCGAGCCGCGGACGCTCAAGGTGCTCCGGCGCGAGGCGACCCGGGACAGCCGGGCGGTGCGCAGGTACCTCACCCACGTCCGCCTGGCCGCGCAGGTGCACCACGAGAACCTGGCGAGCGGCATCGACGCGGGGATCGTGGGCGGCCGGGCGTTCGTGGCGTACGCGCACGTCGACGGGTTGCCGCTCTCGGCGCGCCTCGCGCGCTCGGGGCCGCTCCACATCAACGAGGCGAAGCCGCTGCTCCGCGGGATCCTCGGCGGGCTCGCCGCGCTCCACGAGCAGCGCCTCGTCCACGGCGCGCTCAAGCTCGAGAACGTCGTCGTGGCCCGCGGCGAGGACGGGGAGCCGCTCCCGATCCTCGTCGACGTCGGCGGCGATCGGCTCGGCGCCGGGTGGTCCAGCCCGGAGCTCGTCGAGGCGGCCAGCCCCGAGCAGCTGCGCGGCGAGAGCGTCGGCCCCGCGAGCGATCTCTACGCCTTCGGCGCGCTGCTCTTCGAGCTCCTCACAGGCAAGCCCGTGTTCTCGGGCGCCGCCGCGGTCGACATCGCCGTCGCCCACCTCATCGAGCCGCCGCCGCCGCCGAGCGCGGTCGCGCCGCGCGGCTGGGTGGGCAAGGACATCGACGAGCTCTCGGGGCGCCTGCTCGCGAAAGCGCAGGACGCCCGGCCGAGGGGGACGCGCGCGGTGCTCGACGCGATCGAGCCGCTGGGCAAGCCGCAGCAGCAGGAGTCGGCGATCGAGGGCGCGCAGCTGAACGACCTCATCGATCGGCTCGTCGCGAGCCCCATGGACACGGAGCTCGCGCTCGCCGTCGAGGCGGCCGTCGATCGGGGAGCCGACCCGGGGCGCGTGGCCGAGGCGCTCGTGATGGCCTCGGAGCAGATCGACGCGGGCTCGACGCCAGGGCAGGGCGACGACCAGGCCGTCGCGGCGAAGAAGCTCCTGCACTTCCGGGCGGCCAGGATCTACGAGAAGGGGCGGCTGCACGACAAGGCGGAGGCGGTCTACCTGCGCCTCCTCGAGCTCGCCCCGGGCGACGACATCGCCTTCAGCGCGCTCGAGGAGCTCCGCAAGGCGCTGGGCAAGCACGAGGAGCTCGTGGAGATGCTCCTCCAGCGGAGCGAGCGCGCCGAGACCGCCGGCGAGCGCGCCCGGGCGCTCAACGAGATCGGGCACCTGTACGTGCAGGAGCTCGACGACAAGGACCAGGGGGTGTTCGCCTTCGCCCAGGCGCTCGCCCAGGATCCCGAGCAGGACGCGTACGCCGTCGACCTGGAGCGCGCGGCGGGCAACGACATGAAGGTCTGGTCCGAGGCGCTCCAGATCCTGAGCCAGGCGAGCACCGACGAGGCGATGCCGGCCGAGGCGAAGCTCGCGCTCTTCAACCGGCTCGGGCCCTGGTATGCGGAGAAGATCGCGCGGGCGGACCTCGGGATCCCGTGCTTCCAGTTCGTGCTCGGGCTCGACCCCGCGAACGAGGAGGCGCTGGAGGGGCTCTCGCAGGTCTACCGCCGCGCCCAGCAGTGGCAGGAGCTCGTCCAGGTGCTGCTCTCGCGGGCCGATCGCGCCGCGACCCCGGGGGAGGCGCGCGACCTCCGCGCCGCGGCGGCCGAGCTCCTCGAGACGAAGCTGAGCGACGCGGGCCGCGCGCGTGACCTCTACGAGCAGATCTTCACCGAGGACCCCGGGCACACGAGGACGTGCGAGGCGCTGCTCAGGATCTACCGGCGCGCCGAGGATCACGCGGGCTACGCCAGGATCCTCGAGCGGCGCGCGGAGGCGCTGCGGGGCGAGGAGCGCGTCGACACGATGTGCAAGCTCGCCGAGCTCTACGAGGACCGGCTCGGCGACCTGGGCGAGGCGACGCGCCGCTACGAGGCGGCGCTCGAGCTCGATCCGGCCAGCCTGACCGCCCTGCGCGGGCTCGATCGCATCCACAGCCGCGCCGGCAGCTACGCGGCGCTCCTCCAGAACCTGGCGCGACAGATCGACGTCAGCGCGACGCCGCGCCAGAAGATCAACCTCTACGAGCGGATCGCCGGCATCCACGACGAGGAGTTCCTCGATCACGCGAAGGCGGCCGAGGCCCTCGAGGCGATCCTCAGGATCGACGGCGCGCACGAGGGCTCGCTCGCCGCGCTCGGGCGGCACTACCGCGCCCTCGAGCGCTGGGAGGACGTGGTGTCGCTCTACGAGCGGCAGCTCGGCATCGTGCCCGACGACAAGCGCCGGGAGGAGCTGCTGCTCGCGATGGGGCGCGTGCTCCTCGATCAGGTCGGCTCGCCCGAGCGCGCGCGCAAGGCCTATGAGCGGGTGCTCGCGATCGATCCCCACCACGCCGGGGCCCTGGAGTCGCTCGCGCACGTGCGGGCCGCGACGGGCGACGCCGCGGCGGCGCTGAGCGCGATCGAGTCGCTCGCGGCGACGGCGAAGACCGCGGAGAGCAGGGCCGATCTCTGGATCCGCGCGGCGAAGCTGCTCGAGGAGAAGGGCGATCGGGACGGGGCGATCGAGCGCTACAAGATGGCCCTCGAAGCGCAGCCGCAGAACGCGGGCGCGTCCTCGGCGCTGCGCGCGGCCTACCTCGCCCGGGGCGACGCGACGAGCGCCGTCGAGCTCATCGCGCGCGAGGCCGAGGTCGCGGAGGGCAACCTCGCCAAGGGCCGCCTGTACGGCGAGATGGCGCTGCTCCTCCGCGAGCGCCTCAAGGACGACGGGCGCGCCGCGGAGGCGGCGACGAGGGCGGTCGATCTCGATCCGACGGGCGTGCTCGGGCTCATGATCTCGGGCGATCTCGCGTTCGAGGCGGGCCGCTTCCTCGAGGCGGCGCGGCACTACGAGCTCCTGGCGAGCCGGGTCGACGTCCTGCCGAAGGAGCAGGGGCTCAAGCTGCTGCTCCGCTATGTCGACGCGCTCGGCAAGAGCGGCTCGAGCGGCAAGGCGATCGGCACCGTGAAGGCGCTGCTCGCGCTCGCGCCGGACGATCCGGCGGCGCTCTCGCGGGCCGCAAGGGTCAACCTCGACGCGGGCAGGGAGAAGGAGGCCGCGGAGCTCTACGGCCGCCTCGTGGACCGCTTCGGCGCCGGCCTGCCGGAGCGCGATCGGGCCGAGGCGCTCCTCGGGCTCGGCGAGGCGAGGCTCGCGGCCGGCGACCCGGACGGCGCGGTGGCCGCGCTGAACGGCGCCGCCGATCTCCTCCCGGAGTCCCCTGCCCCGCTCGCCCTGCTCTCCAGGGTCTTCGAGGCCAAGGGGGACTGGGAGGAGGTCGTGCGCGTCAAGCACCGGCGGCTCGACGTGGTGACCGGCGAGGAGCGGAGCGCGCTCCTGCTCGAGATCGGCGACCTGCTGGCGGCGCACCTCCACGACCGGGCGCGCGCCGCGAAGAGCTACGTGGCAGCGCTGGACGAGCGCCCGGACGACCGGAAGATCCTCACCAAGCTGATGCAGCTCTACAGCGAGGAGAAGGACTGGTCGAAGCTCGTCGACATCGTCCTCAAGCTCGCCGCCAAGATCGACGACAGCCGGCAGAAGGCGAAGTACCTGCACACGGCGGCGATCGTGAGCGCGCGGCAGCTCGGCGATCTCGACCGGGCCGCCACGTTCTACGACGAGGTGCTGGCGCTCGACCCGTCCCTCACCCGGGCGCTCGCGGAGGCGATCGACCTCCGCGGCGAGAAGGGTGACCACGAGGAGGTGGAGCGCCTGCTCAAGGTCGAGCTCGACAGGGCGACCGAGGAGAACGACACGGCGAAGATGCTCGAGACGTTCGACCGGCTGGGCGCCGTCTACAAGGACAAGCTCGGCTGGATCAGCGAGGCGATCGACGCCTACGAGGCGGCGCAGACGCTCGATCCGGACAGCGAGGCGCGGAACGAGCTCCTGGCGAACCTCTACGCGAGCAACCCGGCGGAGTACCTGGACAAGGCGGTGGCCGCGCAGGCCCCGATCCTGCGGCGCAACCCGTACAAGCCGGACGCGTACCGGCTGCTCCGGAAGATGTACACCGAGGCGAAGCGCGCCGACGCGGCCTTCTGTCTGTGCCAGGTGCTCTGCTGCCTCAGCGCCGCCGAGCCGGACGAGGAGCGCTTCTTCCGGCGCCTGCGCCCCGACACGGCCGCGGCGGCGCAGCAGCCGCTCGACGACCACGCGTGGGCGACCACGCTCGTCCACCCCGACGCGGATCCGCTCCTGACCGCGGTCTTCGGCGTCATCGAGCCGGCCGTGCTCAGGAAGAACGGGCAGCCGCTGGAGGAGCTCGGTTACCAGCTCGCCTACCAGCTCGATCTCTCGCGCCACCCCTACCCGATGTCGCAGACGCTCTACTACGCGGCGGGTGTGCTGGGCCTCGCGCCGCCGCTCACGTTCCAGGATCCGAACGACGGCGGCGGCGTCTCGTTCCTCCACGCGCACGTCCCGGCGATCGTGCTCGGCGCCGCGGCGCTCCAGATGGACCTGCCCACGCAGGCCGCCGCGTTCATCGCGGCCCGCCACCTCACCTACTACCGCCCGGGCATGTACCTCCGGCACCTGGTGCCGACGGGCACCGGCCTGCGCGCCTGGCTGTTCGCGGCGATCAAGCTCATCTCGCCCACGTTCCCGATCGCGAAGGAGCTGGAGGGGCCGGTGATGGAGGACCTGGCGGTCCTGGAGCCCATCCTCGTCGGGCCTGCGCGCGATCAGCTCGCGAGCGCCGTGACGAAGCTGCTCCAGGCCGGCGCCATCGACCTGAAGCGCTGGGTGTCCGGCGTCGATCTGACGGCCGACCGCGCGGGCTTCCTCCTCGCCAACGACCTCGAGCTGGCGCAGGAGATGATCAAGGCGACCGACGAGGCGAGCGCCGCCCTCCCCCACAAGGAGAGGCTCAAGGAGCTCACGCTCTACGCGGCCAGCGAGGAATACTTCGCCGTCCGGCAGCGGCTCGGCATCAACATCGATAGCTGAGGGCCGGCCCCTCGGTCGCGGAGCGCTCGCGCCCGGCCTCGAGCTACGCCAGGCAGGACCGCGCGCGCGATCTGGCAGAGCCGGTCAACTGGATCATTGACGATCCAGCTGCGGGATGTCGCTTCCTGCCCACTTCCGCACCGGACTGGTTGACGGATAAATCCCCAAATTGCTAGGCTGCTGGCCGGCATTAGGCCTTTTCGATCGTATGTTAGCTCGCCGCAGCGTGGCAGCGGGCAGCCTGAGCGATTGTGTGAAAGCACGCCCATGGCGGCAAAGAAGACCCGAAAAACTTCGAAAAAAGACCGGAAGAGAGCGACCAAGGCCAGCGCGGCAAGCTCGAGGCGAGCAGCCTCGACAGCGCGGACGCGGAAGGCAAAGCCTGCCGCCCGCTCAGCCGCGCGCAAGCCGAAGCGGAAGGCCGCGTCCTCTCGTCCTGCTGCGCGACGCACCGCTGCCGTGAAGGCGGCAAAGCGCCGGAAAACCACGACAAAACGGGCGACCGCCCGCAAGTCGGCGGCCCCGGCGCGGCGCAAGGCGGCGCGCGCACCGGCGCGGGCAACCCGTGCGGGCGCGAGGAAGAAAACGGCGGTCGGGAGGGCGAAGAAGGCCACCCGCGCGGCCGCGAAGCGAACAAGCGCTTCCAAGGCGAAGAAGGCCGCGGCCAGGACGAAGGCCAGGTCGACGCGCGCCGCCGCCAAGCTCAGGACCACCAAGGCCAGGGCGAAGGCCAGGGCCACGAAGGTCAAGGCGAGGGCGGCGAAGGCCAAGGCGACGCGGGCGAAGACGGCGAGGGCCAAGGCCACGAAGGCCAGGGTGACCCGCGCCAGGGTCGCAAAGCCGAGGGCCGCGAAGGCCAGGGCCGCGAAGACCAGGGCGGTCGCCGGGCGGGCGCGGAAGGCGAAGGCCGCGAAGACGAAGGTCGCGCGGGCCAAGGCCACCAAGCCGAGGCTCGTGCGGGTCAAGGCCGCCAAGCCGAGGCTCGTCCGGAGAAAGATCGCGGCGCGCTCCGAGCGGGCGCTCGCGGCGCCGGCGGCGGAGCCGACGAAGCTCCGCAAGAAGCTGAAGCTGAGGCTCGACGACCAGCCGAAGCCCAAGGAGAAGCTGAAGCTCAAGGAGAAGCTGAAGCTCAAGGACGTCAGGGAGCAGGCCGAGCCGGGCGAGGCCGAGCGACCGCGCCGGGCGAGCGACAGGCCGTCGCGCACGAGCGACAGGCCGTCGCGCACGAGCGACAGGCCGTCACGCACGAGCGACAAGCCGGTCGTCGACAAGAAGAGCGCGCGGCCGGGCGTGGCGAAGGGGAAGAGCGCCGGGGCGTCGATCGAGCGCCGTCCGGGTCGCGCCCCGCTCCGGGAGGCGCCGCGGGTGGTCACCCTGCCGCTGCCGATGCTGCCGCCGCCTCGGCGCGCCACCATCGAGGAGCGCAGCGCGATCATCGAGCAGCGGTTGAGCGCGCAGTCGGAGGACTTCCGGCGGCGCTACATCGACAGCCTCGATATGTCGTGGATTTACCACGACAGCGCGCTCGAAGGGGTGGTCTACACGTTCGACGAGCTGCGCGCGGCCCTCGCCGGCCCGGCGCCGCTCGTGACGGACTCGAGCCTTCAGCCGACGTACGATGACATCCGGCGGCACAAGGAGGCCATCGCGTACGTGCGCGAGCAGGGCGAGAACAAGCGGGCCCCGCTCACGCTCGACTGCATGAAGAAGCTGTACCTGATCCTCCATCCGGAGGAGGGGGACCTCAAGACGGTGAAATACCGCAAGGATATCCCCCAGCACCGGCTCTACTTCCACGAGTACGCTCCGCCGGACAAGATCGCCTACAAGGTGCGTCAGATCATCGACTGGCTGAACGACCCCGAGACGCGGAAGACGCGGAACGGCATCCGGATCGCTGCGCGCGCGCACTACGATCTGCTGCGGGTCTACCCGTTCCCGAACGACAGCGGCAAGGTCGCGAGGCTGTTCATGAACATGCTGCTGCTCCGCACGGGCCTGCCTCCGTCGATCATCCACTCGACCGAGCGGCAGCGCTACTACGAGGCGCTGAAGGGCTCGGCGACGACGGTGCTGCAGATGGTGCAAGAGTCGGTGGAAAACGCGCTCGCGAGCGTCGAGAAGCTCCTCGATGAGCATGAGACGCGGAAGCGCGCCTTCGTCAGCTGAAACGGCAGAGGGCGGTCGCGCGCGAGACCTCGTCCTGACGGGGCGAGGCGCGCGCCGACCGCCCGCGTCCGTCGCTGTCGATCCCGCAGACAAACATCGAGACGAGGGCGTCGCACCCCCGGTGAAGCGGCCGGACAAGGCGGCTCGCGGGGGTGCTCCGATGGCGGCGACGACGCGCGCGTCGAGGTCCAAGAAGGCGACAGCGCTCGCCGACGCGGCTCGGCCGAGGCCGGCGCGCGCAGCGCCGAGCACCCCTCCGGCCACCTTCGCGCGGCTGCGCGTGTTGCACCCGGACGCCCACTGCGAGCTGGATCATCGATCCTCGTTCGAGCTTCTCGTCGCGACGGTGCTCAGCGCCCAGACGACGGACGTGCTGGTCAACAAGGTGACCCCCCACCTGTTCGGCGCGTATCCCGATGCCCGCGCCCTCGCCAGCGCCGATGCCGCCGAGGTGGGCGCGCTCCTCAAGCGGCTCGGGATGGGCATGTTCAACCAGAAAGGGAAGAACATCGTGGGTCTCGCGCGAGGCCTCATCGAGCGGCACGGCGGCGAGGTGCCGAGGACGCTCGCCGAGCTTGTGAAGCTGCCTGGTGTCGGGCGCAAGACGGCGAATGTCGTGCTCGGCGTCGCCTTCGGAGCGCCGGAGGGCGTCGTGGTCGATACCCACGTGCAGCGCCTGTCGCAGCGGCTCGGGTGGACGACCAGCGACAAGCCAGAGCAGATCGAGCGCGACCTCGTGGCGCTCTTCCCGCGGCGCGACTGGGATATGCTGTCCCACACGCTGATCTTCCACGGCCGCCGGATCTGCTTCGCGAGGAAGCCAGCGTGCGGAGGCTGCGGGATCAGCGACGCGTGCCCGAGCGCGTTCCGCGCAGAGAACGTGGGGCGCAAGCCGCCACGCCGCCGCGGCGCCGCGCCGTGAGCGCCAGCCGCGCTGCGCGCAAAGTGGGTGTCGAGCGCACCGGCGGAAGGTGGGAAGCGGGCGAGCGCGGCTCATCGTCGCTCGGCGCCCAGCGAGCTGTTTATCGCGCTGGAGCCGAGGACGCGGGATAACCTTGGGCCGATGAAGGCTTCGCACATGATCCTCAGCCTTGCCTGCCTCTTCACCGCGGCGTGCAGCCCTCTGGAGGACGATCTCTGCGACTACAAATGCGACTGCGAGGGGTGCAGCGACCGCGAGTACGGCGACTGCCTCGATCGCTACGATGACAGGTACGTGGACGCCGACCGCCGCGGCTGCGTCGACCAGTACGACGCTCTCCTGGAGTGCGAGGACGACACCGGGATGTGCAACCGCGACGACAAGTGGAGTACGTCCTGTAAACCCGAGAAAGACGCGCTGGATCGCTGCATCGACTAGCGCTGCCGCGCGGCCGATCTGAGCCGGCCGCCCCGGCCTCCTGGCCGCCGCTCAGGTCTCGCCGCCGGGCGCGACGGCGGCGCCACCCGTGACGGCGCCTGCGCTGCGGAAGGCCGCGACGAGCCGCTCCGACGCGGTGTAGGGGTCGACCTCGCGCCGCGCGACGGCATGCACCGCGGCCTCGAGCGCGGGACCGAGCGCGGCCACGGCGGCGTCGGTGAGCGCGTCGCGGAGCTGCACGTGCATCGCCTCGCGCAGGCGCTCCTCTCGGCGCGCAGCGCCGGCCTCGGTCCCGAACAGCCACGCCCGGTGCCCCTCCAGCTTGTCCACGAGCGCCGCCACGCCCTCGTTACGTGTGGCCACGGTCCGCGCGATCACGGGCTCCCACGGACCTTCGACGGGCTCGCCACCTGGAGAGGGCGCCCTCTGCGCGCGGGCGTGGAGCGCCGCGGCGCTGTGCCCGCGCGCCCGTCCGGAGGCCGCAGCCACCTCGCCGCCGAGCGCGATCATGAGCTCCAGATCGCGCACCGCCGCGTCGGCCCCGTCCCGGTCGGCCTTGTTCACGGCGAAGACGTCGGCGCACTCCAGGATGCCCGCCTTGATCGCCTGCACCTCGTCGCCCATCCCCGGCGCGGCGACGACCAGGGTGGTGTGCGCCATCCGGGTGATCTCGAGCTCGTCCTGCCCGACGCCGACGGTCTCGACCACCACGACGTCCGCGCCCCAGGCGTCGAGCACCCGCACGACGTCCACCACCGAGCGCGACAGCCCGCCGAGCGCGCCCCGGGTCGCCAGCGACCGGATGAACACGTCGGGATCGTCGAAATGGGCCTGCATGCGGATGCGGTCGCCGAGGATCGCGCCGCCGGTGAACGGGCTCGTGGGATCGACCGCCACCACGGCGACCCGGCGACCTTGCCCCCGGAATACGCTGATCAGCCGATCGGTGAGCGTGCTCTTGCCTGCCCCCGGGTTCCCCGTCACGCCGAGGACCCAGGCGCGGCCGGTATGGGGGAAGAGATCCTTCAGGATCGCGGCATGGTCGCCGACGCGGTCGTCGACGAGCCGGCAGGCCCGCGCCGTCGCGCGCATGTCGCGGGCGAGGACCTTGTCTGCAAGCGGATGCACGCGAGCGGCTTAGGCCCGGCGATGCCGGAACACAACCGGCCCGCGGGCAACGCGGCGCCGGCCTGCCTACCCTGCCCCGGCACCGCCGCTGCCACCACCGCCGGCCGTACCGTCGCCACCGGCCGTGCCGCCACCGCCACCGGTACCCCCACCGCCGGCCGTACCGTCGCCGCCGGCCGTGCCGCCGCCGGCCTCACCGCCGCCACCGGACGACCCGCCGCCTGCTCCGCCCTCCCCGCCTGCCGACGAGCCGGCGCCCCCGGCGCCGCCGGCGGCGGTGTCGAAGATCGGCCTCGTGTCGCCGCACGCGACGACGAAGAGAGCCCAGAGCGCAGCGCACGAGGTGAAAGCGAGAGCGCGATTCCACATGGGTACGTCCTTGCCACGAGACGCCGAGCGGCGCGCTCGCGAAATCCAGCGGCGTGCTCCTGTCATGGCGCCGCAGGCGGCTGCCGCTCGAAGCGCCGCCAGCGGCCATCGATGAGCCGCTCGTGCGGCAGGTACTGGGCCTTGTAGACCAGGCGCGAGCAGCGCTCGACGTACAGGCCGAGGTACAGGTACCGGAGGCCCCAGGAACGGCACAGCTCGAGCTGCTTCAGGATCGAGAAGACACCGGGGCTCAGCGGCTCAAGCTCGGGCTCGTAGAACGAGTAGACCGCGGACAGCGAATCCTGCCCCCGATCCACGACGGCGACCCCGACGAGACGGCCGCCGACGCGATAGCGCATCTCGAACGTCTCGCAGCAGCTGTCCACGAGGAACGCCTCGTACCCCTCGGCGCCGAGCGGACCGTCATCGCGCATCAACCCCCGGCCGTGCTTGTGCCGGTTGTACAGGATGATCTTCTCCCGCGTGGTCATGGGCGGGCCGATCTCGACGTCCACCACCCGCTCTCCACGGCGGAGCACCCGGCGCTGCGTGCGGCCGGGGACGAAGTCACGAACGACGATCCGGATCGGCTCGCACGCCCGGCAGGAGGGGCACTGGGTGCGGTAGAGCAGCTTGCCATGGCGGCGGTTGCCCGCGACGAGCCGCTGGTCGAACTCCGCGCGCGTGAGCGGACGGATGGGCACGCGCAGCGGCATCCGCGCCTCGGCTTCAGGCAGGTACGGACAGGGGCTCACCTCGTCATGGACCGTGAGCTCGATCGGGTCCGCTCCCTCATCCAGCCGAGGGAGCTCGGCGTCCTGCCCCGCTACCGCATCTCGCTCGCTCGATGAGCCCATGTCGGTGTCGATCCGAGCGCTCGAGCCCCCCTCGAGCTGCCGGCCACTAGATCAAGGGGATGCCTGTTGCATGGCCACGTCAAGCAAAACCCAGAGCGCCCGGGTCCCCCTGGGAGCTCCGAGCGCTTGCGCCGCGCTGGCCCTTATCGCACATCTACCCATGCAAACCCACGTGCACCCCGCACATGCTGCATGCTCCGGTTTACCGGCGCTGGCGCCTGAGCGATCACGCGTTGTGCGAAGAGCCCGCGCGGCGCGCCCTTTTCGCTTGGCCCGGAGGCCAGTATGACCGCGCGCGCGACCGCGACAGGGACGTCCCTCGACCATCGAGCGCCCGAATCGCGCGACCGCCTCAAGAAAGGCCGAACGCTTTGGATCTGACAGGAAAGCAGCGCCGCCACCTCCGCGCGCTGGGGCATCACCTCGAACCGGTCGTGCAGCTCGGCAAGGCCGGCCTGACCGACGGCGTCGTCGCGGCCGTCGACGCCGCCCTGGAGCGGCACGAGCTCGTGAAGGTACGCCTGGGCACCGAGTGCCCGGACGAGCTGGACGATGTCGCCGACACCCTCTCCGGGCGGCTTCGCGCCGCCGTGGCGCAAACGCTGGGGCGGACGATCCTGCTGTACCGGCGCCACCCCAAGGAGCCGAAGATCAAGCTGCCCGCGGGCAGCTGACCGCGAACGGCCGCGCGCGGCCGCGCACCCCCACCCTGCGCGGCCTCGGGCGCCTCGAGTCGACGAGGCGCTGCCGAGGCCGCCTTCCCGCGTTCCGCGGGGGCGAGGCCTCGGGTCGCCGAGGCCCGAGCCTGCGTCACACGTGCCGGAGCGTGGGGCGCTCGGCCAGCAGGTGATCGAGCCAGGCGTTCGACAGCTTCTCCTGCACCGTGTTGGCCCGGAGCCTCGCGGCGAGGTTCTTGAAGTCGACGTGGTCGATGAGCTGGTCCTGGTTGAAGCACGAGAAGACCAGCGTCTCCTTGCCCGTCTCCGGGTCCACGTGCCGCTGGAGGCACTGCGCGCAGACCTCCTTCATCATGCACTGCATCGGCGAGTTGATGCTCGCGATGCCCACGTGCTTCGGATCCAGGTGCGGCGCCAGCACGCCGTGCCGCGCCTCGCGCACGGCGTTCATCATCTTGTCCGAGCCGATCGCGATGATGCGACGGACCTCCGAGAGGGCCGCCAGCTCGCCGCCGAGCTGGCGCTCTGCGTAGGCCCTCATCGCCTGGACGATGTTGCCGCGGAAGTGGTGGTCGGTCGCGCGCCGCGGCGGGATCTCGGCGCCGCCGTCCGTGCACCAGACGACCTGGTCGGTCGCCACCTCGATCTCGTCCTGCTTGAAGAGATCCTCGCCGCGCCGGTAGCCGGCGAAGTAGATCACGCGGTCGCCGCGCGCCTTCAGCGCCTTCGCGATCGAGAACAGGACGGCGTTGCCGAGCCCGCCGCCGGCGAGCAGCACGGTCTCCCCCTCGGGGATGTCCGTGGGCGTCCCGGTCGGCCCCATCACGACGACCTCCTCGCCCGGGCGCAGCGCGGCGAGCAGGCGGGAGGACGCGCCCATCTCGAGCGCGATGAGCGACAGCAGCCCCTTCTCCTTGTCGACCCACGCGCCCGTGAGCGCGAGGCCCTCCATCGCGAGCCGCGTGCCGCGGATCACGGGCGAGCGCACCTCGTAGTTCTGCAGCCGGTAGAACTGCCCGGGCTCGAACTTCCGCGCCGCCGCGGGCGCGCGCACGACCACCTCGACGATCGTCGGCGTGAGCCGCTCGACCCGCTCGACCACCGCGCCGAGGTCGTGATCGAGGCGGGCGAAGAGGTCGCGCCGCCGCGCGTCGCGCGCGGCCTGCGGCTCCTCGCCGAGCCGGGCGATGTCGTGGCGGAACAGCGCGACGACGGACGGGTACGCGTCCTTGGCGCTCGCCATCGCCTTCACGACGCTCCCCGCGTAGTGGGGGTGGTTGTCGCCGTAGAAGCTCACCGCGTGCTCGCCGTCGTTGTAGCTCGTGAAGAAGCCCTCCCGCGGCTTGGCCGGCTCCACCTTGAGCGCGCCGCCCTCATCGACGTAGGCGCGGTGCGGCTGGAAGAACTGCCGCCACTTGTCGAACACGAACGAGCCCGGGCGCTCCTTCTCGTACGTGACGTTGGGGCTCGTCCCGGCCGCGACGCACACGGTGCGGGCAGGGATCGAGACCGCTTGCCCCGCGCTCCGCCACTTGCCGTCGACGATCTCCTGCCGATCGAAGACGAGCGAGGAGACGCACCCGCGCTCGTCGAGCACCGCCTCGACCGGGGCGAGGTTCTCGACGTAGCGGATCCCTTCCTCGAGCGACTTGGCGACCTCTTCGTGGTTCAGCCGGTAAGCCGGCGAGTCGATGAGCCGCTTCCGGTAGACCAGCGAGACGCCTCCCCACGCGTCGATCAGGCCCTGGAAGCGCGGCGGGCGCCCCTCGCGCGCGGCGCGCGCGCGCTCGTCGCGGATCTCCTCCGCGTGGCGCCGCTGCTCGGCCAAAAACTCCCGCTCCTCCTCGTCGAACATCGCGAGGACGGCGGCCTCTCCGCGCTCCGCGATCAGCGCGTCGAGCCGGTCGGCCGTCTTCTCGGCCTGCACGACGTAGTACGCGGCGAGCTCCGTCGCGGTGTCGATCGCCGTGAGGCCGCCGCCGATCACCACCGCCGGCAGGCGCACCTGGAGGTTCGCGAGCGCCGAGCGCTTGTAGGCTCCGGCCAGCTGGAGCGCCATCAGGAAGTCCGACGCCTTGCGGATGCCGCGCGCGAGGTTGTTCTTGAGCGGGATGATCGTCGGGCGCCCCGCGCCCGCCGCGATCGCGACGTGGTGGAACCCGAGCCGGAAGGCGTCGTCGAGATCGATCGTCCCGCCGAACCGCACGCCGCCGTAGATCCGGAGCAGCCGCTGCCGGGCCAGCGTGACGTACAGGACGGTGAGGAAGTTCTTGTCCCATCGCACCGTGATCCCGTACTCGCTCACCCCGCCGAAGCCGAGGAGGACGCGCTCGTCGAGCTCTGTGTAGAGCCGCTTGAAATCCTTGACCGGGCGCGGCGGGCGCGATTCGTCGCCCGTGAGCTCGACCGGCAGCGGCTCGATCTTCAGCCCGTCGATCGCCACGCACGCGAAGCCCTGCCGCGTGAGGTGGTGCGAGAGCGTGTAGCCGGCCGGGCCGAGGCCGACGACGAGCACGTTCTTGCCGTTGTACGGGAGCGCGTGCGGCCGCAGCGCGTCGAGCGGGTTCCAGCGCGTGAGGAACCCGTAGATCTCGAGGCCCCACGGGAGCGACAGCACGTCCGTGAGCGCCGCGGTCTCGATCTGCGGGATGTCCACCGGCTCCTGCTTCTGGAAGACGCACGCCTTCATGCAGTCGTTGCAGATGCGGTGGCCGGTGCCGGGGCACATCGGGTTGTCGAGGCAGACGAGCGCGAGCGCGGCGATCGACTCGCCCCGCCCCCGCATGGTGTGCATCTCGCTGATCTTCTCGTCGAGCGGGCAGCCGTTCAGCTCGACGCCGAGCGGGTTCGCCTTGATCGCCCCGGTCTTGTTGTCGCGCAGGCCCTTCGAGCACGAGTCCTTGTCGCGATCGTGGCAGAAGAGGCAGTAGTCGACCTGGCTCTCGACCTCGCGGGGCGGCGCGCGACGGTCCGTCAGCGCGAAGCCGTCGCGGTCCCTCCGCTCGTGCTCGGGGCCGACGAGGAGCTCGGCGGCGCCCGGGCTGCCGTTCGCGCCCTTCCTCTGCAGCTGCACGAGCTCCTGGTAGTCGAGCGTGCGCGGCGCCTTCAGCGTCGGCCACCGACGCGCCGGATCGTGCTCGTCCGCGCGGCGCGCCGCGAGCCACGCCTCGACGGCGTCGAGCGCGAGCGCCACGACCGCCCCGTCCTCGGCCTCGGTCGGCTCCGCGCCAGCGACGGCCGCCGCCGGCGCCACACCCTCGGCGAGCGCCGGGTCCTCCCGCAGCGCCGCGCGCACCTTCGCCGCCCGCTCGCGGAGCTCGTCCGTCCACTTCGCGCCGCCGGCCTTCGCGGCCTTGCGGGCGATCTCGTCGACCTCGATCAGGGCGAGCGTCGCGCGGGCGATCGCGAGCTCCTCCGCGGCGGAGCCGCCGTCGAGCGCGCTCGCAGGCGCGCCCATGGCCGCGAGCGACCGCCGCGCCGCGTGCGCCGCCTCGACGTGCGTGCCCCGCCACGACTTCCCCGGGTTCGGCTTGAACAGGCGCTTCTTCGAGAACTCGCGCTTGAAGTCCCAGAGCGCGCTCCGCTCGAGGGTCGCGTCGATCTGCGCCTGCGTCTCCCGCTCGACCCGGAAGAGCGTCGCCACGAAGCGGCCGACGTGGGGCGCCGCCGCGAGGAGCGCCTCGGAGACCTGCTCCGGCGTGAGCGCAGGCCGGCCCGCGCCGGCGCCGGAGGCGTCCGCCTGCGCCGCGCGCAGCGAGGCCCGGTAAGCGTCGAAGCGCGCGTAGGCGCCTTCGTCTGCTGCGTGGAAATACTCCTCGAACCGCTCCGTCAGCTCGGCGAGCTTCGCAGGGTCGAAGAGATCGGCGTAGCCGAAGCCAGGGAGCCCGAGCTCGAGCTCGGAGGCATCGGAGGTCGCCTGCACCCACGAAGAGAAGTCAGCCTGCACTCCAGCGTTCGCTTCCATACCCGCGGCAAATGCTTTCTAGTTCAAGGGGTTCGCTCACCCGACGAGGGCTTGCCCGCGCAGCCTCGAGAGCGACGTAAAGTAGCACCAGGTCGCACTTTCGACCTGTTGCTCGAGCAACATTCAATCGAGCTCGCCCTGCGCTGGTCAGCGCGTCGAGCACTCGATCACGCAACCGCTGCGCGCATCGACACGTCAACCGCGCCGGTGCGCCGCGTCAGAATCCCTGCGAGACGACGCGCTCGATCGTATGCGTGGAGATGTTGCCGGCGACGACCTCTGGATCTCGCAGCAACGCCTGGTGCAGCGGGATGTTCGTGCGGATGCCGCCGATGATGAACTCGTCGAGCGCGCACCGGAGCCTGGCGATCGCCTCGGCCCGGTTCGCGCCGTGCGCGATCACCTTCGCCACCAGCGAATCGTAGGAGCTGGGAACGCGGAAACCGCCGTACACGCCGGAATCGACGCGGATCCCGACGCCGCCGGGCGAGTGGTACTCCGTGATGAGGCCCGGCCACGGCACGAACGAGCGCGCATCCTCGGCGTTGATCCGGCACTCGATGGCGTGGCCCCGGAAGCTCCAGGGCCGCGTGTCGGGGAGCGAGAGGCGCTCGCCTGCAGCGGCGAGGATCTGCTGCGCGACGAGATCGACGCCGGTCACCATCTCGGTGACCGGGTGCTCGACCTGGACGCGGGTGTTCATCTCCATGAAGAAGAGCTCGCCTCGCTCATCCATCAGGAACTCGAGCGTGCCCAGGCCGGTGTAGCCGGTCTCGAGGATCGCACCCCGGAGGATGTCGCCCATCCGGGAGCGCTTCTCGTTGTCCATCGCCGGGCTGGGCGACTCCTCCATCACCTTCTGGTGCCGGCGCTGGAGCGAGCACTCGCGCTCGCCGAGCGTCCACACGCCCCCGTGCTGATCCGCGAGCACCTGGAACTCGATGTGGCGCGGCGCCTCGACGTAGCGCTCGAGGTAGACGTCCGGGTTCTTGAAGCCGCTCAGGGCCTCCTGCGTCGCGATCTCGAACGAGCGCTGCACCTCGCCGGCCTCGCGGACGATGCGCATGCCCCTGCCGCCGCCGCCGCCGGAGGCCTTCAGGATCACCGGATAGCCGACGCGCTCGGCCTGCTCGGCCGCGTCCGCCGCGCTCTTGAGCACGCCCGTGCCGCTGAGCATGGGGATGCCGAAGCGCTTGGCGACCTCGCGCGCGGACACCTTGTCGCCCCAGGTCCGCATCGCCTCCGCGGTCGGCCCGATGAAGGTGAGGCGGCACTTCTTGCAAAGCTCGGCGAACTTCGCGTTCTCCGAGAGGAACCCGTAGCCTGGGTGGATGGCGTCGGCGCCCGTGACCTCCGCCGCCGCGATGATCTGCGGGATGTTGAGGTAGCTCTTCGACGCCTCGGCCGGACCGACGCACACGGCCTCGTCCGCGAACCGGACGTGCAGCGCCGCGGCGTCCGCCTCGGAGTGGATGGCTACCGTGCGGATGCCGAGCAGGCGGCAGGCGCGGATGACACGCATCGCGATCTCGCCGCGATTGGCGATCAGGATCTTCTGGAACACGGCACCCTCGCCCGGGCAGCTCTAGCTGCCCCGCACCTTGAAGAGACGCTGCCCGAACTCGACCGGCTTGCCGTTGTCGACGAGGATCTCGACGATCGTGCCCGGAGAGTCCGCCTCGATCTCGTTCATCAGCTTCATCGCCTCGATGATGCAGAGCGCCTGACCCACGCGGATCGCGCTGCCCACATCGACGAACGGGGGCGCATCGGGCGACGGCGATCGGTAGAACGTGCCGACGAACGGCGACGTCACATAGGAGATCCCCTCGTCGCTCGCCGCCGCAGGGGCCGCCGGCGCGGGCGCGGCGGCCGGCGCAGGTGCCGCCGCGGGCGGCGCCGGCGGCGGCGCGACCGGCGCGCTGTGGAGCTGGAAGGCGGCGGGCGCGAGATGCGGCGCCGCGCCCTGCGGGATGACGCCTCCGCGCGTGAGGCGAATGCGAACGTGTTCGTCCTCGAACTCGAAGTCGTTCACGTTGCGCTTCTCTAAGATGCGTACCAGCGCCCGCAACTGCTTGAGGTTGATGTTCATGGAAGGACGTTCGGCCATCGATGTTTGCCGCCTTTCAACCAGAGTGACGGCGCATGTTCAACCTCTTTCGTCGGATCGCAGCTTCTCCAGATGCCCGAGCAGCCCGATCAGCCCAAGGACATACGAGCTCGGCCCGAAACCCGCGACGCGCGCCATGCACGCAGGCGCGATGCGGGAGCGACGGCGGAACGGCTCACGGCCGTCCGGGTTGGAGATGTGCACCTCGACGGTAGGAAGCGCGCTCGCGCGGATCGCGTCATAGAGCGCGATGGAGGTGTGCGTGTAGGCACCGGCGTTGAGGAGGATGCCGTGGAAGCCGCGATCGCCAGCGTGGCTGATCGCGGTCACGAGCTCTCCCTCGCAGTTCGATTGCATGCACGACACCGAGGCGCCGCGGGCCTTCGCGGCCTCCTCGACGGCGCGGTGAACGTCATCCAGCGTGGCCGTGCCGTAGATCGCTGGCTCGCGCTTGCCCAGTCGATCGAGGTTCGGCCCGGAGATGACCGAGATGCTGAAGCCGCTCAGGCGAGCTCCTTCAGCAGCACGGGCACCTTGGTGCGCAGGAGGTACCGGGCCTTGCCGATGTTCGCGTCGGGCGTCATCGAGAAGGCCACGAAGTACGAGTTGTTCACGACGCGGATCAGGGTCGTGACCTTCTCGGCCTGGATCGCGATCTCGGCGGCGTTGCCCGCGTCGAGCATCTCGGCGGCGCGCTGGATCGACTTCAACACGACGCTGAACTCCGCGCCGATGGTGGTGATGTCGAACGCGGCCCCCGGCTTGGAGTAGCTGTCGACCGGGATCCCCTCGAAATCCATGAGAAGGGTCGCGATGCCGCCCTCGGTGTTCTCTACGACTTCCTTCAGCACGGCCTGGAACATGCGCCGAGATTACCCAAGCGCGGCACGATCGGGAAAACAAACGAACCTGGCCCGGCATCTCGCGCCGCGGCGCGGGAGAGCCGGCGCTCCTCATCGTCGCCCGACCCGCTCGGCCGCGCGCGCCCGAGCCGATGGCAGCCGGACGCACGCGGCCAGGCCCATGGCAGACGGGCGCGCACGGCGTCGACGACAGATGGCACTGCGCGGCAGCGCCGCGAAGGCTCGTACCGGCCGCCTGCCATCGTGGACCAGCGCAACAGACGCGACACGACGCGACACGACGCGACAGGCGAAGCGCGGCGAAACGTTGGACCGGGCGGGCGCTTTGCCTCTTGCATCCTGGTCCCAGCCGGGCGATTCCCGCCCCTGGGGGCCCGCTCCAAAGCACGCCTTGACCCTCGTCCAGGCGAGCGGCTAACGTGCGGCCGTTCTTTCGCCTCGCGGCAAGGTCCGGAGGCGGATCCCACCGGCGCGTCTCGCCGGGGGGCCGACGTCAAACGTGGTCGGGAGCGGCGTGCGCCGTACCCGCCATCTCATCAAGAAAAACAAGGACGGCCCAACATCTATGCGTGCTCGAGCCGGGGATCCCCCCCGCACGATGCCCCAGAAGATCCTTGCCGGGCGGGCGACGGATCCTCAGCTGCGCGGTGATCTCGTCCAGGTCAAGGTCGACCAGGTGATCCTCTCCAGGGCGCCGTCGCGCGCGCTGGCCGAGGCCATCGCCACGGGCATGAAGAAGACGCCGGTCGAAGTCGCCGTCGCCTACGACGGCACCTGCGTGGCCGACGCGAGCTCGCTCGCGGATATCGACGAGGGCAGCCCGCACTCGGTGTCGCCCGAGTTCCCGACCTACAACATCCCGATCGCGCGGCCCGGCATCGGGTTCCCTGCGCCCGTTCACCTGGAGCGCTTCGCGGCGCCGGCGCGGCTCGCCCTCACGGACGACCCGCGCCTCACGACCGTCGGCGGCATCGGCATGCTGTCGCTCGTCGTCTCGCCGAGCCAGCTCGGGCAGGCGCTCGCCACGGGCTCGGTCTGGCTCCGGCCGCCCCGCAGCGTGCAGATCCACCTCTCGGGCAGGGTGCGGCCCTTCGTCTGCGCGCGGGACGTCGCCCTCGAGCTGCTCCGCAGGAACCTCGACGAGGTGGTGCGCCGCATCGAAGGCGAGCACCACGCGCCGGTGATCCTCGAGTTCGCCGGGCCGAGCGCGCGGCTGCTCTCCGTGGGCGACCGCGCGGTGCTCTGCGGCATCGCGCCCCAGGTCGGCGCGGCGGCGGCGCTGTTCGTGAGCGACGAGAAGACGGAGGTCTTCCTCCGCGATCAGCGCAGATCGAAGGCCCACCGCGCGCTCGTGCCGGACCCGGGCGCGCCGTGCGAGGAGGTCGTCTCGATCGATCTCGGCACGGTCGATCCGCTCCTCATGGACGAGGAGGGCGTGGTCCGGCCCGTCCGCGATCTCGCCGGCAAGCCCGTGGCGCAGGTCGTCCTCGGGGGCGACTCCGGCGTGACGTTGCGCGACATGCTCGCGGCGGCGCTGCTGCTCAAGTCGAAGCGCGTCCCGTCGCGGCTCGACCTGCTCGTCGCGCCGCCGTCGCGGCAGGTGCTCGAGGTGCTCGCGCAGTCGGGCGCGCTCGTCGATCTCGTCGCTACGGGCGCGCGCATCGTCGAGCCGGACAGGCGCGTCGTCACGTCGGAGATCTACCCGCCGCCGCCCGGCAGCCTGTCGCTGCGCACCGCGGATCCGGAGCCCCGCATCGCCGGGGCGCCGTCGTTCGTCGTGGCCTCGGCGGAGACCCTGGCCTACGCGGTGGCGACGGGCGCGGTCGGCGATCCGCGGTCGTTCAAGCGGCCGGTGCGGGTGACCGTGCCGCGGGCGCTGCCGACCGACGACGTGCTGATCCTCCGCGACAAGAAGGGGGAGCAGGTGAGCACGAAGAAGCCGCCGCCGGCGCCCGCGGCGGTGCCGTGGAAGGGGCCGCTGACGCTCGACGTGCTCGCCGGCGTGCCGAAGGTGAACGGGCACGCCGCGGTCGGGGCGCGCGGGCGCGCCGCCCCTGCGCCGGCCGAGGCGCCCGCGGCGGCCGCCGCGGACCCGCAGGGGCAGGCAGCGCCGGCCGAGGGCAAGGCGGCCGGCGGCGTGGCGCTCGTCCTGTCGACGCTCGACGAGGTGCGGGCGGTCGCGGAGCGCGCGACCGATCTCTCGACGGTGCGCGCGGTGGTCGCGCCCTTCGTCCCGAGCACCGCGGTGTCGGCGTTCGCGAGCGAGGGGATCGCCACGTTCCTCGTCGGCACGGAGGCCCTCGGCAGCATCAAGGACCAGAAGAGCGTGGAGCTCCCCGCCCCCGCGCAGTGGGGCGATCGCGTCGCGGCGATCTTCGGGAGCGAGCGCGTCGAGATCGCCTGGCTCGCGACCGGTATGGAGCGGAGCTGGACCCACGCAGGCACCGTGCGGCAGCCGCCCAGCGCGGGCAAACCAGCGAGGTAGCCGGGCCGGGATCCCGGTGGCGAGGCAGCCCCCCGCAGGAGCGAGGAGCCGCCTTCCACCGGGAACCGGGGAGCCGGACAGCAGCGCTCAGGGAGCCGCGCGCACCGGGGCCAGCGGGGCGAGGAGCTTGATCTCGTTCGTGAGATCGCGGAAGCGGATCTGCTGCTCGTTGATCTGCATCTCGAGGACGATGACGCGCTTCGTGATCTCGTCGAGGCGCGCCGACGCCTTCGCGAGCCGATCGGTGAGGTCGCGGCGGAGCTCGTCGGCGGTCTTGTTCTTCTCGATGGCCCTGAGGTTCTGGCGGAGCTCGTGGCTCTGCTGCTCGAGGCGCTGCTGCTCGGCGAGGATCCTGTCGCGCTCGTCGATCGCGGGGCGGAGCTTGCCCCGGATGTCCCAGGCCTGACCGAGCTGCTTGGCCACGGCCGCGTCGGCGCGCGGGTCCTTCAGGTAGCCTTGCACCGCGTCGTCGGCGAGCTGGTCGAGCCAGTCGATCTGCTGCCGGAAGAGCCGTCGCTCGTCCACGTCGAGCACGGCCGTCCCCCGCCGCGGCACGTCGATCGGAACGAGCGCGCTGCCCGTGCCGACGTTGTCCTCCGTGCCCTTCGGGGGCGCGTGCAGCCGCGTCCCGTGCAAGCGGGGGTGCTTCACGAGCGTCCTCGCCGCGAGGTCGCCGCCGTTGCGGACGGCGTACTTCGTGTGCGTGACCCAGTCGCGCTCGATCTCGAGCGCGCCGCCCTCGATCTTCGCGAGGCGCGCCCCCTCCGCGCTCTCGTCGCGCGTCGTGTCGACGGCGAGGCCCCGCTCCAGCGCGAACGGCACCGTCGTCGTGGCCCCCGGCGGCAGCGGCTCGACCATGCCCTGCCCCAGGAACGCGCCGTTCTCGAAGACGGCGATGGGGCCGCGCTCCAGCAGCCCCTTCGTGTCGTTCGTGAAGCGCGCCACCCGGAACGGGTGAGAGCTCGACGCGGGCACGCCGCCGTCGGGCGCGAACAGGAAGATCGACTCGCCGGGGACCTGCCGGGCCAGGAGCAGGACCATCGTCGCGCTCTTGTCGGGGATGTCGACAGGGAACGGGATGTCGTAACGGGTCGTGCCCGCCTCCATCGCGACCGCGGCGAGCGCGCTCATGTTGCGCGGCGGAGAGGGGTTCATCACCATGGGCGGCGGCGCCTGCGCCGCCGCTGACCGCTTCAACTGCGGCCCCGCGTGCTGCCCGGCGGCGCGCGCCTCGTCGCGGTCGCTCAGCTTCGGCATCGGCTTCGCGGCGGGCGCCGTGGCAGCCGCGCTCGGCCTCGTGGACCGCAGCCTGCCGCCGCCCTTCTCCATTTCGGCCTGGACCTCGTCGGCGAACGCGTACCCCTCGCCGTCGTCGCCCGGCGCCGCGGGCGCAGGCGCGACGGGCGGCGGTGGCGGCGGCGCGGCCTCGGTGGCCAGCGTCGTCTCGCTCGTCGGCACGGACGCGATCACCTCGCCCTGGTCGCTGACGACAGGGCGCGGCGGGATCGCCGCCTGGTCGAGCGTCGCCTGGAACGCGAGCGGCGCGCCCGCCACGAGCGACAGCTTCACCCCCTTCCAGTCCTCGCCCGAGAGGTTCTGCACGATGCCCCACGCCTGGAGGTGCGCCTGCTTCGAGTCCGCGCGGGGCGCTGCGCCCTGCGCCCCACCGGCCCCCATCACGAGCCGGTACGACGGCCTCCACACCGGCGTCTCCGCCACGTAGCCGACCACGAGATCGTGCTCTCGCCCGTCGAGGGTGAGCTTCACCTTCTCGTGCTCGTCGTCGCGCTTCTTCGCCGCCGCCGCGCCCTTGTCCTTCGGCGCCGGCGTCGGCGTCACCTCGGGCTCGAGCTCCTCCGGCGCCTCGTCCTCGCCGGATCCGTCGTCGACCTCGACAGGGAACGACGCGCTCCGGACGCTGCTGCCGCCGGCCTCGATGACCGCGAGCGTCGCGAGGAAGTCGCCGACCTTCTCCTTGCGGACCCGGAAGGTCACCTGATCGGCGTCGATGAGCCCTCGGCGCTCGAAATACGCGACGCCGTTCCTGTAGATGACCACGCGCCGCAGCGCGAGCCCCGAGGCGTCCACATCGGGGCCGCGCGCGCAGCCGGCGAGCAGCGTGAGAGCGAGGAGCAGGCCGGAGCCCGCCCGCGCGACGTCGTACCGTCTCATGAATGTCCCTGGGTTTTGCTTGCGTCAGCTGTCGGAGGGCGCCGCCGAGGCGCGGCGCCAGTCGGGCGGCAGGTCGAGAAAGCCCTCGTTGCAGAGGAACTCGTAGAGCCCCTCGCAGACCTCGCCGCAGATCATGCTGAAGAGGTGGGGATCGGTGATGAAGAGGATCGTCTCGTCGCGCTCGGCGCCCGCGGTGTCGGCGAGCTGGGCGACCAGCTCGTCCTCGGCGAAGCCGACGAGCATCACCATGAGGTGGCGCTCGAACGCGGCGCGGAAGCGGGGGAACGCCTCGCTCGTCAGCTTGTACGAGTACGCCCTGCCCTCGAACGTCCGCGCGTCCTGCACGACCCGCGCGGAGATCTCGCCGAGGCTCTGGGCGAGCTGCACGCTGAAGAAGTCGACGAGCACGGCGTGGACCACCGAGACGATGCGCCTGAGCTCGCTGGATCGGCGCGCGAGGAAGGCGTCCTGCATGTCCTTCGTCAGCTTCGCGAGCAGCTCGAACGACTGCTCCCGCGCGTCCTCGGACGCGAACTCGAAGCCGTCGAGCTCGACCTCGATCCGGTTCTTGTAGCGGGTCAGCACGTAGAAGAGCGCCTGCTCGCCGTGGTGGATCACCTTCGGCGCGCCGTCGCGGCCGCGCGTCTTCTCGTGGAGCTCGGACTGGAAGAACAGGCGGGCGAGGTTCCTGTGGATCTTCTTGAGCCGCCGCTCGACGAGCAGCGAGATGCCGTCCTCGCGGATGACCCGCTCGAGCAGGGCGCAGAGGGTCTTCTCGTGCGCGTCGCGGATCGCATCGCGGTTCTTCGCCCCGCGATCCGCGGCGCCCGCCGACGCCTGGATCACCTTCAGCTGGGCGACGACCTGCGCGGTGACCGCGTCGAGCTCGGGGTTGGTCTCGAGATCGGCGCGGTAGTGGACGATGCGCGCCTGCATCTGCTCCTCGAGCAGGCCGAGCGCCATCTCGGTGATGTGGTCCTTCAGCGCCTGGCTGACGTGCTCGCCGACGCGCCGCGGCGCGTCGGGCGGGAGCGGCCTCGGCGGCTCGTACGCCGGCCTCCCCCCCGGTTGCGATCGGCCCGAGGGCGGCAGCGGCGGAGGGTTCCGAGGGACCGGGGCCATGACCCGACAGCATAGCGGAACTCGCCCGTGGTGTGCGCTTTTGGCGGAGCGGCGCGAGTCGGAGTAAGACGGCGGCCATGCACGCGGCCATGCACACGCTCGCTTCACCCATGTGCGCCTCGGGACCGGAAGGCCCTCGGGCGCCCTCCTCGCCGGCCCTCTCGTCCATGGCGCCCCCGCGCCTGGATCACCGGCGCCTCGCGGCGGCGCGCCTCGCGGCGGCGCTCGCGCTCGCGCTCGCCAGCGCCGGAGCGGGCTGCTCTCGCGACGGCGACGGACAGCCGCCGCCCGCGCGCACGCCGGAGCCCGCGGCACGGCAGGAGCCCGCGGCGGCGGCGCCGGCCGCCACCGCAGAGACCGCCGGGACGACCGCCGCGACGGACAGGAAGGACGGCGCCGCGGGGGCGCCGGCAGGGCAGCGCGAGAGGTTGAACGTCCTCGTGGTCTCGATCGACAGCCTGCGCGCGGACATGCCGTGGAACGGTTACGAGCGCGACATCGCGCCCGTGCTCACCGCGTTCGAGAAGAAGTCGGTCAGCTACACCCGCCACTACGCGATCTCGTCGTACACCTCGATGAGCGTCGGCGGCTTCCTCGCCGGGCGGTACCCGAGCGAGGTCGATCGCAGCGGCTACTTCTTCGGCAACTACCCCGACAGCGTCCTCATGTTCCCGGAGCTCCTGCAGAAGGCCGGGGTGCGGACGATGAGCGCGCACGCGCACTTCTATTTCGACCAGAAGGCGGGCTTCCGTCAGGGCTTCGACGTGTACGAGATCGTGCCGGGGCTCTCGGCCGACAACACGACCGACCGGAACGTCACGAGCCCGGGGCACCTCGAGCTCGCGATGAAGATGCTCTCCGACAAGGCGAACACCTCGGGCACCTTCTTCGCGTACTTCCATTTCCTCGATCCGCACGACGTGTACATGACGCACGAGGGGATCCCGACGTTCGGCAAGCGCGCCCGCGACAAGTACGACGGGGAGGTCAGGTTCACCGACATGCACGTCGGCAAGCTGCTCGACTTCGTCGCGCAGCAGCCGTGGGGCAAGGACACGGCGATCATCGTGACCGCGGACCACGGCGAGGCGTTCGGCGAGCACAAGATGTTCCGCCACGGCTTCGAGGTGTGGGACGTGCTCACCCACGTGCCGCTGATGATCCAGGCGCCCGGGATCACCCCGCGCCGGATCGACGTGCCTCGCAGCTCGATCGACCTGGCGCCGACGATCCTGGAGCTGACCGGCGCGCCGGCAGAGCCGTCCTTCCCCGGCAAGAGCCTGGTGCCCGAGCTCCACGGCGCGACGCCGGAGCCGCGCGACGTCATCGTCGACCTTCCGCGGACGAGCGACAACGACCGGCGCAGGGCGCTCATCCACGGGCAGTACAAGCTCATCGCGTACGGCGACGACGACGCGTTCGACCTCTTCGACGTCGTCGCGGATCCGGGGGAGACGAAGGATCTCAAGCGAACGCAGGCGCCGGTCTTCGAGGAGATGAAGGCGCTCTACAAGGAGCGCTCCGCGGCCATCAAGGACGTGTGCCCGAAGAACACGGCGAAGCTCAAGGGGAAGAAGAGCAACAAGCGGTGCTAGCGCGGAGCGCCGCGCCGCGCGCTGCCACCGCTGAGGAGCAGCGCTAGCGCGCCGGCGGGGCGACGGTGAGCGTCACGACGTCGTCCTCCCCCTCCTCGATCCCGGCGCGCGCCACGAGGCGGGCGCCTTCGCACTCGAGGTGGAGCACGACGGGCGCCACCGCCTGGCGGCCGCACGACGGATCGCTCGAGACGCGCGCCGCGAAGGCGCTGCGCGCGAGCTCGACCGCAAGGGCGATGCCTCCGATGCGGCCCATCGCGTCGTCCGGGGCGACCTCGCGCGCCGAGCGCGCCTCCTCGAGGCGCGTGAAGAGCGCAGGCCCGCGGATCGCGACCTCGATCGGGCGGCCCGCCGCGTCCTCGAGGACGGCGACCTCGATCTCCGCCTGCCGCGGCGCGCTCTCGCCCTCGGCCGTCACGACGAACCAGAGCGGGATCCGCTTCGCGCAGACCGCTGCGCCCGGGCCTGCGCGCTCGTCGGCGGGCGCGCAGCGGGGAGGCGGAAGCGCCAGGCTGAACGGGACGATCACCTCCGCCGGCGCCTCTGCGAGGGGCCGCCCCCAGGCCCCCCTGTCCAGGAACCGGCGCAGCCACGCGGTGACCTCCTCGCCGACCCGCGCGCGATCCGCGCGCTGCGTCGCGAGCTGCGCCTCCGTCTCCTGAGCGGCGCGCGAGAGGACGTCGCCTGCGCTGCGCTCGCGGACGAGCTCGCGCAGCCGGTGGGTCGCCTCATCGCGGAACGCGCCCCTGGGCAGCGTCGCGAGGTACGCGGTGAGGCCCGCGGCCGTCCTGCGCTTCGCTGCGTAGTAGATCGGCTCGGCCCGCGTGAGGTACGCGCGCACCTCGCCGGCGAAGGCCCCGCGCGGATGGCGCTCCAGGTAGGCCGACGCCGCCGAGAGCCGCCCCTCGAGCGTCCTCGAGACGCGCGTCGCCCGGTACGCCGCGTAGTCGTCGTAGCTCGCCAGGAGCGCCGGCTTCGAGGCGCACCCGGACAGGACCGCGACGAGCGCCGCGAACGAGAAGCTCCGAGCGGAAGTCGCAAGGCGCCGGACAGAAGCGACTGCGCCACGCCCGCTCATGGCGCCTCTTCCAGTGGGCAAAAATTGCACTCGGTCGGGGTCGACGCGCCTTCGTCGGCCATGTGGCCGCGGTACTCGTCGCAGCTCGCGAACTTGAGCTTGTGCAGGCACACCTCGCCGTCGTGGACCAGCGGATAGCAGCCGGCCGGGAGCTCCGGCGCAGCCTCGAAGGCGCAGGCGGCGTCGCAGGCGCGCGTGAGCAGGCCGCACTCGTCGCACCGGGCGCAGTCGATCTGCGCCTTCAGGGCGAAGAACTTGTACGGGTCGAGCTCCTCCGGCGCCTGCCCGCAGCTGCCGATGTCGCCGACCACCGGCGCGATGCCCACGAAGAGCAGCAGCGCCGCCACGCCGGCGATCTCCTTCGCCCGGGGGCGCCCGCCTCGACGCTCGCGCTCCGGCAAGCTCATGGCAAGAGCTCGTGATCGATCATGAGCCCGAGCTGCGCCGAGACGACGGGATAGACGGTGTACGCCGCGTCGTACGTCGCGGCGCCATAGAAGAGATCCACGACGATCTCGCCCGAAAGCGCGACGCCCGCGAGCAGGGAATACCCGAGCCCCAGGGCGAGCTCGCCGCCGACGTTCACGTCGGGCTCGATCAGGATCGCCGCGCCGAGCCGCCCGTACCCGAGCACGCGCGAGAGGCCGCGGTAAGCGACGAAGTAGCTCGGCGTGAGCGACTCCTGCGGGACGCCGCCGACGGCGACCGAGAAGCGCAGCGCCCCGCCGTGCTGAACGCCGTCGGCCGGCCCCAGCGCGAGCGCGACCCCCAGATCGAGGTACCCCGCGGTGAGCGAGAGCGACTCCGCCGTCTCGCCGAGCTGCGTCTGCAGGCGGTAGGGGTTGTTGAACCGGATCCCCTTCCCCATCGCGACGGTCGACACGACCCGGCCCGCCGTCCCCGGTGGCCGCGCGAGCGCGCGGTACGCGTCGAGCTCGGCGCCGCCGCGATCCTCGCCGGGCAGCGGCGCCGCAGCCCCCTCGGCGCCGCGGTCTGCGGCGGGCTGGGCCGCGGCGGCGCGCCCCGAGGATGCCCCGAGCAGAACCGCCACCAGCGCGAGCCCGGTCCGGAGTTCCAGCATGGCCACGAGCCTTCTACCCCGAGGCAGCGCCCGCTGGCACGCTCAATTGCGTCCCGGCCGCGCGCCGCGCGAGCCTCTCCACGGCATCGCCGCCCGGCGACGGCGCCGCGCGCCCCCGGCACGGCGCTCGCCACCGCTGCGTATCCGCCCGCTTCACCTGCGGACCGGACCCTGCATGGTGAGACCACCGTGAGCAATTCAAGCACCCGAGGCAGGCAAGGCACCGCCGCACAGCCGTCGGCGTTGCGCGCGCCGCGCGCCAGCACGACGCGGCGTCGAGAACGAGAAGATCGAAGCGAACCGGGAAGGCCGCGCAAGCCGGCCCATGAAGCCGCGACGTGGGCCGGCGCGAGCGAGCTGGACGATCCGTTCGTCGACATGCTCGACGCGGCGGCGGCGCCGCCGCTGCGGGGCAAGGTGAACCCGCGCAGCGAGATCAGCGACGTGATCCCGACGCTCGACGACGAGGTCCGCGGCTACCACCACCACCCCAACGACGCCGGCAGCACCGAGTTCGAGGTGAACCCCGACGCCGCCGACGCCGCCGCGGATCTGGCGAGCGACCTCGGGGCTGAGTTCCTGGAAGGCGCGACGAGGGGCCAGGACATCAGCGACGTCGTGATGTCGCACGACGACGACGACGGCGATCTGCCCTATCTCCTGGAAGACGAGGACGTCGAGTCCGTGGAACCGGACGCCGAAGCAGAGGACGAGCAACCGGTGACCCAGCGGATGCGGCGGCACGCGGGCTGACAGGCAGCGCGCGCCGTGCGTGACCGCGCGAGGTCGCGGCGCGCCGTCACGCGCGGCGCGCGACGAGGTCCGGCCCGGTCACGCCTGACCGAGCACGGGCAGCTCCGCCACCACCTCTCCGTCGATGCGGATGAAGGCCAGCAGGCCTTCGTCCTCGTAGGCCAGCACATCGAGCACGATCCGCTCGCACAGCGGCAGCACGTACAGCGCTCCGTCGTCCGCCATCACCGTCATGGATCGCACAGGTGCGCTCGCCGTGGGCAGCGTCTCTGTGGTCCGTCGTCGCGCATCCATGTCGCTTGAGCTCCCAGGCTTGAATCGAGCTCCGGCCACCGCCGGCGCCGCGAGGCTAGAGGGCCTGCCCGTCATCTCACCAAGCGCCTTCCATGCCACAACGTTGGCGCAGCAGCGCCCGGGTCCGCGGCGTTCCACGGCGACATATGGCTTTCGCCCTGGCCCGCGCCGCTGCGTCGCTGCGGCTCGGCCGCAAGCGGCGCCGCTCCCCGCCCGCAGCGGAGCGCGGCGCGCCCGGAGCGCCGCAACACCGCGATTTCGAGCCGTCTCCGGCCTCGCCGACGGGCGAGGCGCGCAGGCGTTCAGCCCGCCCGCGCGCGGTCATCGCGGTCTTCGCGCCGTTCCGGCGTCCGGCGCCGATGCCACGGACAGGACCTTTCGCGCGAGCTTGGAAACGCCGATATCCAGCGCGCCCGGATCGAGCCACGCCGCCTTCTCGTAGGGGGAGGCAAGCTTTGCCCGGAAGCGCCAGGGGGCCGCCACCTCGGCGCGCGCCACCGTCACGTCGAGGCGCCGGTGCGTGAGGATGTGGCGCACGCGGCCGACCTCGCGGAGCGCCGCGTCACGTGTGACGCCCACCAGCTCCAGGAGCGCGCGGGCGTCCGCGAGCGAGCGCGCCTCGACCATGGGCGGCTCCCAGAGCCCGCCGAAGAGACCTCCCTCGGCGCGCCGGACGAAGAGCACGCGATCGCCTGACCGCACCACCGCGGCGACCATCGCGACCGCCGGGACGTCGCGTTTCGGGGCGATCACCGGCAGCTCCGCCTGCCGCCCCGTGGCGCGCGCGACGCACGCGCCGTCGACGGGGCAGGCATCGCAGCGGGGATTCCGGGGCGTGCACACGGTGGCGCCGAGCTCCATCAAGGCCTGGTTGAAGCGTCCGGGATGGACGTGGTCCGCCGAGCCCCGCACGAGGCGTTCGGCCGTGGACCAGAGCTTGCGCGTGCCCGAGGCGCTGCGGATGTCGTCGTCGATGCCCTCGATGCGGGAGAGCACCCGGGCGACGTTGCCGTCGACGAGCGGCACCGGCTGATCGTACGCGATGCTCGCGATCGCGCCCGCGGTGTATGCGCCGACGCCGGGCAGGGCGAGCAGCGCGGAGACGTCGCGAGGGAGCGCGCCGTCGTGGCGCGCGGTGACCTCGCGCGCGGCGAGGTGGAGCACGCGGGCGCGGCGGTAGTAACCGAGGCCGCTCCAGAGCGAGAGCACGTCGTCGATCTCGGCGGAGGCCAGGGCGAAGACCGTGGGGTAGCGGGCGAGGAAGCGCTCGTAGTACGGGATCACCGTCTCGACGCGGGTCTGCTGGAGCATCACCTCGCTCAGCCAGATCGCGTAGGGGTCGCGCGTCCTCCGCCACGGCAGGTCGCGCGCGACGCGGCTGAACCAGGCCCCGAGGGCGGCCGCGATCTCCCGGTCGCGCTCGCCCGGGTCCGGCGCGGCGGGCGGCGGGGCGGCCGCGCCCTGCTCACCGGACGAGGCGCGGCGGCGCGGGGAGCGCTGCCGCGCCTGATCATCCTCGCCCACGCTCGCACGGCTGCGCGCGGGTCGCTGGTCTGGGCTCGCGCGCTTGCGCGCGGGTTGTTGCTGGTCTGCGCCCGCGCGCTTGCGCGCGGGTTGTTGCTGGTCTGCGCCCGCGCGCTTGCGCGCGGGTTGTTGCTGGTCTGCGCCCGCGCGCTTGCGCGCGGGTTGTTGCTGGTCTGCGCCCGCGCGCTTGCGCGCGGGCGGCCGGGACGTCGTGCTCACGCGCGAAAGGCCCTGCCTCTGCGCTGTCGACGCGGATCGCCGAGGTCGCACGGATCGCTGAGGTTGCGCGGCTGCCGCTCGCGGTGCTCAGAAAACGCTTCCATCGCGCGGGACTCTAGCGCAAGAGCCGACCGCGGTGTCGTCCCGGCGCCCCTGCCCACCCCAGCTGCTCCCTCGGGCAGCGCGCCTCTGCGCCGCGCTGTTCCTCTGGCTCGTCGCGCCTGGGTGCCGCGACGAGCCGCGCCCCTGGGAGGGCAAGCCAGGCCCCGCGGTCGTGCTCTCGGCAGCGCCGCCGCACCCAGCCGCGACGATCGGGACCGGCGGGCTCGCGGACGCCGACGCGGGACAGGGCGAGAGCGACGCCGGCGCGCGCACGGATCTCGATCTGCCGGTCCTCCCGGTGCGCGTCGGAGGTCCCTGGGTACGCTGCTATGGGAACTTCAGGATCAGCGGCGATCCGCTGAAGGACGTGACGCGCCTGTCGCTGCTCTGCGGCCCGGAGAACGGCATGCGCCGGATCTCGCCGAAGCCGATCGAAGGGCAGGTGGCCGAAGGCGGCGCGATCGTCACGGAGAAGCTGCAGGCGGTCCGGGGCGCGTGTTACCGGGTGTTCGCCGTCGGCGGACCGGGGGTCCTCAACCTGGACGTCGCCGTGCGGAGCAGCCGCGGGGCGATGATCGCGAGCGACGGCACCGAGGACGCATGGCCGATCGTCCAGCCGGATCGGCCCTTCTGCCCGCTCGAGGACGACAACGCCACCGTGGAGATCAGCGCCCGCCGCGGCAGCGGCCGGTTCGCAGCGGAGGTCTGGATGCTGAAATCCTACAAACGAGCGCGCCAAGGCGATGCCGGCACGGAAGCGGGAGAGGACGAGACGTACGAAATGAACAGCGAGACGGACGCCTACGAGGAGCTCTGAGCTGGCGCCGCTTCGACCATCGCCCGATCCACGCACATCGCGGACGCACGGTTTCCGTCCGGGTCACTGCAGTGTCCGCTGCCGAGCGATCAAAGGCAGAGCTTTCTCGTCTGCCGGACGCGCGCGAAAGGCTCCCCATCGTCATCAAAATCCGGCAGATCCATGGACCATGGCGCGACGCCGGCACCCTGCACGCACCCCTGCATTGACGTGGCCGCCCCGTCCCGCTAGGGGAGCCCGAGCCATGGCCGACGACACCGAGCCGCTCCGCGAGGACGAAGGGGACAAGGTGGAAGGCGAAGGCGAGAAGAAACGCCTCTTCGAGCGCGCTATCCCGGAGCTCTTCAAGCGCGTGGTCGAGCGCGCCGTCGAGAGCGGCATCGACAAGCTCAGCGAGGGGCCCGAGAACCTCCGACACTTCGTGGGCGACCTCAAGCTGCCCAAAGAGGTCCTCCACTACCTCTACACCCAGATCGATGAGACCAAGAACGGTCTCTACCGGGTCGTCGCGAAGGAGATCCGGGACGTGCTCGAGCACACCCAGTTTGCGGACGAGATCACGAAGGTGCTGACGAAGCTCTCCTTCGAGATCAAGACCGAGATCCGCTTCATTCCCAACGAAGCGGCCAAGAGAGACGACAGCCAGGACGAGCCGAGGACCGGGTTGCCGAAGCCGGAGGTCACCGCTCAGGTGAACGTCAAAGACCGAAGCAAAGAGACCGGGCGAGACCGGCGCCGTGAGGAGAAGTGACGACGAAAAAGCTTAGGACGGGCGGCGAAGTCGACGCCTGGTGCACCAAGTGCCGCCTCGATCTCACCCATCGCATCATCGCGATGGTCGGCGACGTGGTGAAGAAGGTCGAGTGCAAGACGTGCATGTCGCACCACCTCTACCGCCAGCCGAAGAGCGAGCGGGAGAACCGCGCGGCGGCGCGCGCCGCCGCTCGGAGCAGCAACGAGCCGCGGGCGGCGTCGAGCTCGCCGCGCGGCGGCGGCGCGGAGCGCCTCACGGCCGCACAGCGCGCCGAGCGCGATCAGACGCTCGCGTGGGAGCGCGCCATCGCGGGACAGCCGTCCGGGGCGTTCAAGCCGTACCGCATCACGCTGACCTTCGGCGAGGGCGAGCTGATCCACCACAGCAAGTTCGGCGACGGCGTGGTCGCGAAGGTCATCGATCGGGGCAAGATCGAGATCCTGTTCAAGGACGGCCCTCGGACGATGGCGCACGGGCAGCCGTAACGAGCGCCGCGGCGCTCGCTCGAAGCCCGAAATTTGGGGCTGCCCGCGCGATCGGGTAACCTCGGTATCGCCTTGGACAACCCTTCGCCCCCTTCTGCGAGCGGGTCCCTCCGCAGGCGGCGATCCCGCGCTCGCTGGCCCGAGCGCGCGCTGCGTTGCGTGGCGATCTGCGCGATCGCCGTCGAGGCGCTCTGGTACGGTATCCACGAGGTCCGCGGCTTCGGCCCGGCCCTCGCCGACGGCGTGCGCGCCGTGGTCGGCCCTGCGCCTGTCGCGTGGGCCGAGGACGTGGCCTACGGCGTCGCCGATCGGCTGAACCGGGCCGTCTACCGCGACGCGGCCCCGAAGACCTTCTGGGAGCCCCCGCCCGCCGCCGCGGAGGCCGTGCAGGGCGCCGAGGGCCCGGAGGCCGAGACGGTCACGTCGCCCGCCTCGTTCCAGCCGCCCTTCCCCGAGGTCGCGGCCACCGGTGACGGCGTCTGGACGCCGATCGCCGACAGCGCCGCCCGGCCCGGCGAGGCGCAGGTGCTCTGGAAGAGCGTCGTGCACCCCGACCCGAAGCGCGTGTTCGCGGCCATCGCGGTGGTGGCGATCGATCTCGGGCGCGTCGACCTCCGGCTGGTCGCGGGCACGAAGGAGCCGTTCTCGCCGGACATCCCGGCAGAGCGACGCCCTGGCCTCGTGCCAGGAGGCCACGCCGCGGAGCTCGTCGCCGCCTTCAACGGGGGCTTCAAGGCGATGCACGGCCACTACGGGATGATGCTCGACGGCGACACGTTCCTGCCGCCGCGCGACAGGGCGTGCACGATCGCGCTCTACCGCAGCGGCGCGGTGCGGATCCGAACCTGGCCCGAGCTGCGCGACGGCGAGGCCCGCATGGCCGCGTACCGGCAGACGCCGCCTTGCCTGGTCGAGCAGGGCGAGCTCCACCACGCGCTGTACGACTCGAACCGGGACTGGGGCGCGACGGTGAGCGGCGAGACGGTGATCCGGCGCTCGGCGCTCGGCGTCGACGCGACGGGCAAGCTGCTCTTCTACGGGCTCGGCGAGGCCGTCACGGCCCGCAGCCTCGCCCGCGGGATGAAGGCCGCGGGCGCGCACGACGTGGCGGAGCTCGACGTCAACCACGCCTACCCGCGCTTCCTCCTGTACGGTCGCGGCGCGGACGGAGCGGGTCCACGCGCCAGCTCGGCGCTGATCCCGGACGTGCAGTTCAAGCCCGAGGAGTACGTCGCGGAGCCGGCGCAGCGCGACTTCTTCTACCTGCGACGCCGTCGGCCTTCGGCGCCGCTCGGGATCGCCGATCCGGCGCCCGAAAGCGACGCCCTCGAGCGCGGCGGGCGGTGACCACCGGCCCTCGCCGCGCCCGGGAGAGCGCGCGTCGCTAACGGCGATCGAGCACCTCGCGCAGGCGGTGCGCGAGGGTCTCGGGGGTGAACGGCTTCTGCAGCAGCGCGAACTCGCGATCGGGCTCGGCGCCCGCGAGGACGTCCTCGGCGTAGCCGGAGATGTACAGCACACGCGCGCGCGGGTGGATCGCGACGGCGCGCTCGGCGAGCTCGCGGCCGTTCATGCCCGGCATCACGAGATCGGTGAGCAGGAGGTCCACCGCGTCTTCCCCCTCCCGCGCGAGCATCGCCAGCGCTTCCTCGCCGCTCGCGGCCGAGAGCACGCCGTAGCCACGCCGCTCGAGCACATCGACGATGAGCTTGCGGACGGCGTCGTCGTCCTCGACGACGAGCACCGTCTCGTCGCCGCCCGCGGGCGACGGCCGCGCCCGAGCGGGCGCCACCTCGGCGCGCTCCTCGACGCGCGGGAGGTAGACGCGGAACGTCGTGCCGCGCCCGAGCTCGCTCTCGACCTCGATGAGCCCGCCGCTCTGGCTCACGATCCCGTACACCGTGGCGAGGCCCAGCCCCGTGCCCTTGCCTCGCGCCTTCGTCGTGAAGAACGGCTCGAACAGGTGCGAGAGCGTGTCGTGATCCATCCCGTTGCCGCTGTCGGTCACCGAGAGCACGACGTAGGGGGGGCCTCCAGCGGCGGGCGCGTCGTCGTCGTCGCGCTCCGCTGGCGCGAAGGACCTCGCCGCTGGGCTCTCGCCAGGCTCGCCCAGGGAGGTCTCGACGACGAGCTTGCCGCCCCTCGGCATCGCGTCGCGCGCGTTCACGACGAGGTTCAGGACGACCTGCTCCAGCTGGCTCTTGTCGACCTTGATCGAGCCGAGATCCCGGCCGACGTTCGTCTGCAGATCGATGTCCTCGCCGATGAGGCGCTGCAGCATCGTCTGCATGTCGAGCACGACCGCGTTGACGTCGAGCACCTCGCGCTGCAGCGCCTTGCGGCGGCTCATCGCGAGGAGCTGCCGCGTGAGCGCCGCGGCGCGCTCCCCGGCCTTCGTGACCTGGAGGGCGTCGCGCCGCAGCGCGCTGTCGGGCCCGAGGCGGCGAATGAGGAGCTCGCCGTAGCCGAGCATCACCATGAGCATGTTGTTGAAGTCGTGGGCGATGCCGCCGGCCAGCCGGCCGAGCGCCTCCATCTTCTGCGACTCGCGCGAGCGCTCCTCGCGCTGCCGGAGCGCCTCCTCGGTGCGCCGCCGCTCGGTGATGTCGCGGACGAGGACGAGGACGTGCCCCTCGAGGAACGGCATCACCCGCGCCTCGACGTGCCGCTCTCCGCCGGCGCTCGCGACGGCGTGCTCGAGCGCGACCACGGCGCCCGCCTCGTGAGCCTCCTGGCTCGCGCGCTCGAGCCGCTCCCCGAGCTCCAGGGGGAGCACCTCGGTCATGCGCTTGCCCGACAGCGCCTCCGCCGCGACGTGGAGCTCGGAGAGCCGCGGCTGGTTGTAGTCGACGATCTGCAGCTCGGCGTCGAGGCGGAAGCAGAGATCGGGGATGGCCTGAAATAGCGCGCGGAGCTCGCCCGCGGCGCGCGCGCCCTCCCGCTCGGCGCGCCACCGCTCGATGCTCTGCCCGATCTGGCTGCCCACGGACGCAAGGACGCGGAGCAGCTGCTCGTCGCCGCGGTGCGGGGCGCGGCTCCTCAGCTCGATCACCCCGGCGACGCGGGGGCCGCACGGGATCGGGACGGCGCACGCCGCGCGCTCCCAGCCCGGCGCGCGCGCGGCATGCTCGACGACGTCGCCCACGCTGGCGCGGAACACCGGCGCGCCGCGCCGGAAGGCGTCGCCGACGAGATCGGACTCGGCGGCGAGGCTCGACCCATCGCGGAGCACCTCCGCGAGCGCCTCGCGATCGCCGTGCGCCGCCGACCGGGCCGCGACGCAGCGGAGCGCGCTCGCTCTCGCCGCGGACCGCGGCGCGTCGCCCGCGGCGCTCGGCTCCGGCTCCGCGAGCCAGAGCGCGGCGACGTCCCAGCCGAGGTGGTCGAGCAGCGCGGCGAGCACACGCGGAGCAGCCTCCGCCAGCGAGGCCGCCTCGCACAGCGCGCTCGTCGTCGCGAGGTGCGCGGCCAGCCGGGCCTCGGCCTGATGGACCTCGGCCAGGCCGCCTGGCGCTGCACCGGCGTGGACCTGTCCCTCGGGATCGAGATCGTCGTGTGGCACGTGAAGCCGCGGAGCCCCCATGCGCTCAGCCGCCGGTCTTCTCTGCGGCGCCGCTATCGAGGTGGACCGTCCAGCAGACGGCGCCGGAGGCCGGCTCACCGCCGGGCGGCCCCACGCTGATCTCCGCGCGGGCCGGCCCGACGGCCCGGACATAGAGCCGCTGTCCGACGGCGCCGCGCCCGAGCGCGCAGACCGCGCGGCGCACGCGTGGATCGTCCGCCGCGACCTCCCCCTCGTCGTCGGCGGCCATGAACAGGAGCTCGACCTCGGGCTTCAAGCAAGCGCCGACCTCCCGCCAGACGTCGTAGTCGACGGACGGATCCAGGACGTCCGCGAGCTGCCCGTGGCGGGCGCGCCCGACGCGGTAGCGGAACGCGTCGCGCTTCTCCGCGCGGAGCGTGGCTCCGATCCGATCGAACCGGAGCGACAGCGCGCCGAGCGCGGCCGCCATCTTCACGGTGGGGGCGCCCAGGTTGGCCTTGTCCGGCTCCTTGAAGCGGTGCACCTGCACCCCCGCCGGCAGCACGCCTGCGAGCAGCTCCGCGAAGCGCTGGTTCATCCCGAGGCGCCCGCCGAGCAGGATCCTGAGCCCCTGGTAAGGATCCGGCTCCCGCCCGATCTTCGCCACCGCGCCCTCGAGGTGCCGGCGGACCACCTCGACCCCGTCCCGGAACCACGCGTCGAGCGCGCCGCTCAGCGCGCCGCGGTCGATCGAGAGCGGCACGACGACCGGCTCCCCGTCGAGCCCGACCAGCGAGAGCCGCTCCGCGACCGTCGCGCTCGGCCCCCCCTCGAGGAGAGGCCGCAGCAGCTCCTTGAGCGCCCACGCATTGGCGCGCCCATCGGGGGACGGAGCGAGCAGGCATTCCGCGCCGTCGATCGGCTCCTCCTCGGGCGGGCGCTCGAAGGGGATCCGGCGATCGCGCATCGCGGCCTGGCTGGACGAGTACACCCTGTAGGCGATCCGGTGGAGGAGCCGCTCGCCCCCAAGCCAGGGGATCGCCGTGGGCTCGAGGTACTCGACCATCCGCTCAAGCCCCTGGGCGGCCTCGTGCGCCTTCGCGCTCCGCAGGATGCCGAAGGCGAGCCCCGCCTCGCTGGCCCCGGCGTCGATGACGCAGAACGGGACGCCGCCGTCCCGCAGCTGGATCCCGAACATCCGGAACGCCTGGACCGCATAGGCGATCGCGGACGGCCCCCCGTCGACGACCTGCAGGCCGTCGAGGTCGTGGTACTCGCAGAGGCCCGCGGGCAGGCTCCGGAACATGCCGCGGCGGAAGGCGACGAGAACGCTCTCGCGGCGCTCGGGCGACCAGCCCGTCGGCATCGTGATCACGTAGCGCGTGGAGAGCCCCCGCGAGCGCTGGTTCAGGTGCAGGCCGACGTAGTACGCGTAGAGCTCCAGCGGATCGAACGGGTCGTGCGCGCCGATCCCTTCCTCGTCGATGATGGGCGGCGCCGGCTTCTTCAGCGCCTCGGTCGTGTCGGGGTCGCTCCTGCCCCGGAGGCGGAACGGCTCGCCGCGCTCGGTCCGCTCGCGCAGGAGCGGGAGGGCCGGCAGGGAGGCCGCGGCGCGCTCGTGGACGTCGGCGCCCGGCCGGACGCGCATGTCGCGCGCTGCGTGCCCCACGAGCACGTCGCCCCAGCGCGTCATGGGCAGGATCACCCGATCGCGCCAGGCCTTCGTCGTCCGGGCCAGCGCCTCGAACGCCACCTCGCTCGGGTTCTCGTTGTCGGCAGACACCCGGATCGGCGCGTCGGCGCCGATCCGGACGAACTCGGCGCCCCCGCGCTCGCCCCGGACGGCGACGACCGTCGACGCCGCGCCGACGTCCACGGCGACCCAGTCGGCGCGCACGTCGAGCCGCGGATCGCGCCGCTTCACCTCGGGCGGGATCGGATCCTTGTCGGTCTTTCCGGTGCGGCGGTGCAGCCCGACCACGCGGCCCTGTCGGAGGATGGCGATGGACGTCGCGCCGAGGAAGCGCGCGCCGGTCCAGAAGCCCTGCGCGGGATCGACCAGCGTCGTCCCCTTCACCGGATCGAGGTTCGCGACGACCTTCGGGAAGAAGTCCGCGATCTGCTCCGGCGAGGCCACGCCGTCGTAGCGCTCGACCTTGATCGGCGGCGAGTAGTAGTTCTGGAGCCCTTCACCGTAGATGCGCGGACTGACCTGGATCAGCTTCAGATAGGGGATCGGGCAAGTCTGCTCGTCCAGGCGGAACTCCTGGTAGAGCGCGGTCGGGGCGATCGTGTTCTCCATCTCGGGCGCGATGCGAGGCACGCTCGCGCTCATCTCGGTGCCGAAGTACATGAACTTCGTGCCGGCGCCCCCGGTGAAGGCGGCAATCCTGACCTCGTTGAACGTCGCCTGCCCGACGATGAGCGGCGGTAACGCGATCACGTAATCGAGCACCAGCGTCGTGAGCCAAGGTTGGTCGAAGAGGCGCGATTCCCAGCGCATGACGAGCGTCGGGAACGCGCGGCCCTCGAGGGAGACGATCTTCTCTGCCTCGCGGACCAGCGCACCATCGACGGACAGCTCGTAAACCGGCATACGTGGGCGACGTTATCACGAAGATCCCCTGCGCCGGCCCGGGGATCGCGGCAGCGGGGCGTTCGTTGTCAGGCGCTCAGGCGCTCAGGCGCTCAGGCGCTCAGGCGCTCAGGCGGCCGCGCGCCGACGCCATCGATCCTCGTTCCTCGTGTGGGGGCGTCCACGCCGCACGGCGGCGGGTGAAGGCGACGCCCGTCGTCGCCCTGCGAGGGCGTAGGCCGGCCTCGGGCGACCGTGCTAGCCTGGCGGCGTGATTTGCTTCTCCGGACCGGGAACGCTGTCATGAATCCGTTGGTCGGCGAGATCATCGACGGCAAGTACCGGATCGTCCGGCTGCTCGGCCAGGGGGGCATGGGCGCGGTCTTCGAAGGCGAGAACCTGCGCATCCGGCGCCGCGTCGCCATCAAGCTGCTGCACGCGAACATCTCGAGCCAGGCCGAGTCCGTCGCGCGCTTCGAGCGCGAGGCCCAGGCCGCGGCGCGCATCGGCTCCGATCACATCTGCGAGGTGCTCGACCTCGGCGTGCTGCCGGACGGCACGCGGTACATGGTCATGGAGTACCTTGAGGGAGAGACCCTCGGGGCCAAGATCGAGCGGATGGGACGGCTCGGGCCGGAGCTCACCGTGCCGCTCATGGTGCAGGTGCTCGAGGCGCTCGGCGCCGCGCACGCCGCGGGGATCATCCACCGCGATCTCAAGCCCGACAACATCTTCGTCATACCGTCGAAGGCCGGCCTCAGCAACTTCGTGAAGGTGCTCGATTTCGGCGTCTCGAAGTTCTCGCAGCTCGCCGGCTCGGAGATGAGCATGACGCGCACGGGCGCGGTGGTCGGGACGCCGTACTACATGTCGCCGGAGCAGGCGCGCGGCTCCAGCCCCGTGGATCAGCGGACCGACATCTACGCCATGGGCGTTCTGCTCTTTCAGGCGACGACCGGGCAGGTGCCGTTCGATGCGGCGACCTTCAACGAGCTGCTCTTCAAGATCGTGCTCGAGCCGGCCCCCCTGCCCCAGCAGCTCGTGCCCGACCTCGACGCCGAGTTCTCCGGGATCATCCAGAAGGCGATGGCGCGCGAGCCGGGGAGCCGCTTCCAGAGCTGCGCGGAGTTCAAGAACGCGCTCCTCGCCTGGGCCGCAGCGCGGCCCAGCCTGGCCTTGCTGACCACGGGGCGGACGTCCTTCCCCCGGCTGTCGCTCCCGTCCCAGCCCGAGACGGCCACCCCTCCGCCCACCCGCACCGAGACGCCGTGGGGTGGCCAGAATGCGCCGGCCATGCCCGGCATGGGCCAGACGCCGCAGCTGACCGCGAATTCGTGGGGCGCCTCGTCAGGGGTCACGGGCCGCTCGACGCGCCCGCCGTCCAGGATGCCGCTCCTCGCCGCGCTCGCCGGGGCGGTCAGCTTGCTGGGCGCGGGCGTCGCCGTCTGGCTCGCCTTCGGACACAGCGGGACGACGGGCGCGGCGACCGCGGATCCGAGCGCGGTCGGCGCGACGGCCATCCCGGCGCCCACGCCCCCGCCGCCCACGCCGCCGACCGCCCCGCCGACCGAGCCGATCGTCACCGCGAGCGCCACGGCCACAGGGCCCGCTCCGCCCGTCACCGCCGAGCCCGTCGCGGCGCCGACGGCCTCCTCGGCCCAGGTGAAGCCGCTCCCGCCGCGCCCACAGCCTCCTCAGACGAAGCCGTTGCCCGTCACGAAGCCGCCGCAGACGACGCCGTCGACGAAGCCGAGCACCTCGAAGCCGCAAAAGCCGGGGGTACCGGGCGACTTCGGCTACTGACGCCGGCGCCACGCAGAGCGATCGGATCAGAACGCGCCGCGCACCCCGAGCCCGGTCGGCGTTACGTAGGGGGCGATCCAGGCCGAGCTCGAGGGCTCCGGCTTGGACGTCAGCTCCAGTACGAGCAGCGTCACGCCGCCGGCGAGCAGCACGCCGCCCCCGATGAGGCCGACCGCACCGATCGTCTGCTGTGACGCAGCATTGGCGTCGAGCGACTTGATCTGGGCCTGGATCGCCGGGCTGCACTCCCCGCCGGCAATGCTCTGCGATTCGCACCCATGCTCGGCGCTGAGGTCGTTCGCTTCTTTCTGCGTCCCGCTGCTCTTGGCCAGGAACACCGAGCCCACCACGACACCGCCGAGCCCGAGCGCCGTGGCCGCGATGCCTCCGCCCAGCATCGCCGCGTTCGTCTTTCGCTCCGAAGTGCCAGGCGGGGCGACAGGGGGGACCTCGGTCTGCCCACCGCCCCAGGTGCCCTGCCCTTCGACCGAACCTCCCGGCGGGGGGACCACGGCCGGGCCTTCCGGGACCGGGATCTTCAGCTCCTTCCGCTCCCCGTCGCCGATGGTGACCCCCTGCTCGATCGGCGCGAGGCCCGGCGGAACCACGGTGACCACGTGATTCCCCGGATCGATCGGGCGATGCACGCCGAGCAGCGCGTCCGCGACCGGCTGGCCGTCCAGCTTCACGCCGATCTTCCGGCCGGCGGCGCCCTCCAGCGCGATGCGCAGCGACGCGATCCTGGGATCGATCGCGGCGAGCTCCTCCCTCGCGTCCTGCTGCGCCCTCTTGAAGGGAGACGGCGCGGTGGGCGGGAGCTCCTCGCGGACGATCCTCAGGTAGGTCTCCTTCGCAGCGACGAGCCGACCGAGGCGCACCTGTGCGCGCGCCGTCAGCAGGAGGTGCGTCGGAGCGTGCACGAGCGCCTCGGCGCGACCCAACAGATCGATCGCCTCCTCGAAGCGGCCGGACGTGAACGCTTCGGCGCCCTGCGTGGCCAGCGACCGGGCCGCTGCTCTGTCCTGGTCCGACTGCGCAAGTGCCTCGCCTGTCGGGAGCAGCAGGAACAGCGCCGCAGCGAACGGAACGCATCGTCTCAAGAGCACTCAGGCCTCCTCGCGCGCCACGCTATCACACGCCGTCGACAACGGAACAAATCAGCCCTCGCGGCGCCGCTGCCCGGGCGGAGGCGGGGTTTTCCCGGGCGAAATGCGCGCGGCGCGCGGTCCGCTCGGAGCCGCGCCGCGAGCGCCGACGCAGGGCGCCCGCGGCGCGGCCGCGCCCGACGCTCCGTGTCGCGGCCGCTGTGAACCGTCCGCACAGCGCGATGGCACCCATTCTGCTGCGTGGAACGCGCCATGGATTGCCTCCGCGCCTCCGCGCCCCTCGACGCGGGACTCCCGTCCTCGGAGCGATTCCTCAGGGGACGCCTTCTCGGGGGGCGGTACCTCGTCGAGCAGATGATCGGCGCCGGCGCGATGGGGCGCGTCTACCGCGCGCGGCACCTCGGGCTCGGGCGCGCGTGCGCGGTGAAGGTCATCCACGAGCGCGTCGCCGCGCCGCGCGCCGGCGGCAGAGCGAGCCACCGCGTCTGCACGACGCGCGTCGCGGCGTCGCCGCGCGGAGAGGGCGCCGGCCACCGAGGATCGAGCGGCGTGAGCGAGAGGTCGCGCTCCGACGAGAGGTCGCGCTCCGGCGGCGTCCGCGCCGGAGACGCGGTGCTGAGGTTCCACGTCGAGGCGCTGGCGGCGAGCCGGCTCGATCACCCGAACATCGTGCGCGTCCTCGATTTCGGCTGCGAGCCGGTGACTCTACACGGCGCGCCCGGCGCGACCTCTGGCGGCCACGAGGCGGCCCCGCCCAGCCTCTGGTACCTGGTCACCGAGCACCTCGACGGCGAGGACCTCATCGACCTCCTGAACGCCACGCCGATCCTGCCCCCGGAGCGCATCGTCTCGATCATGCGCCAGCTGTGCTCCGCGCTGCAGCACGCGCACGACGCGGGCGTCATCCACCGCGACGTCAAGCCCGAGAACATCCGCCTTGTGCCCCGCATCGACGACGACGGGGCGCCGTTCGAGCAGGTGAAGCTCCTCGACTTCGGGACGGCAAAGCTGATCCACGACGACCGGTCCGGCGCGTTCGGCGGCTCGCCCCTGCTCCCCGCACCCGACGAGGACGGCGGCAGGCTCGTCATCGGGACCCCCGCCTACATGAGCCCGGAGCAAGCCGCGGGGCAGCGTGTCGATGCGCGGAGCGACGTCTACGCGTGCGGCGTGCTGCTCTTCGAGATGGCGACAGGGCGGCTCCCCTTCGAGCGCCCGACGCCCGTCGCGCTCGCCGCCGCGCACGTCGAGTCCCCGCCGCCCCGACCGAGCGCGCTCCATCCGGCGTTCGATCCGGATCTCGAGGCGCTGATCCTCCAGTGCCTGCGCAAAAATCCAGACGATCGCCCGCAGAGCGCGCGCGCGCTGCGCGAGGCGCTCGGGTACATCGCGCTTCGCCGGGCGCGCTCCGCCGCCGACGAGCACGCCGCGCTCAGCCGCTCTCCGCGCCCGTCGGAGGGCGCGCGCCAAGCGACGGCGTCCTCGTCGCGCTCGAGGTCCTCCGCGGAGGACGCCGCCACGGCGCGCTCCGCGGGAGCCTCGACATGGGTGGGCCATCGCTCGCCGTCTCTGCCAGAGAGCGCGCACCTCGATCGGCCCTGCTCTCCGCCGACGACGCGGCGAGACGACTCGCCCGCTCCAACGTGGGTCGGCCATCGCTCCACGCCTTGCCCCCCGGCCGCGCTCGTCGAGGCGGCCTCGCCCCCGGCGCCGGACGGCGCGCCGCCGGTGCACGCGGCACCCCCGCCCGCCGAGGCGTCGCCTCCCGCGCGCGCTCCGGCCAGCGCCCAGCGCACTCCGACGCTCGAGCCGCTCTTCTTGCTTCGAGCGCACCGATCCAGCGGATCGCGGAGCCTGGTCGCGCTGCGCCGACGTCGGCGCGGGCGTCTCGCTCCGGTCGTGATCGGCACCGTCGCTGCCACGGTGCTCGGCGGATCGCTGTGCCTGCTCTTCAACGCTGCAAGCGCCGCGCTCGCCACGCTCACCTCGCCATCGCCAGAGCGCGGCGGCGAGGCGCCCCCGACCGCCGAGGGGCGCGCATCGCCGGGGCGCGCCCCGGAGCCGGACCCCACCTGCCCTGCGGGACCGCCACGGTGAACGCCCCAGCCGGGCCGCACGCCGGGTCCGCGGCGCTGCTCGTGTGCGCGCGTTGCGGGAGCGGGTACGCACCGGGACACGGCGGGCCAACGGGCCCGGGCGACGCGCCAGCGCCTGCCCACGCGACGCCCGGATCGAGCTCGGAGCGATCGAGGAACGACAACAAGCAGACCGACGGCGAGGGCTGAGGCGCGCGCGGTGCGAACGAAGCGCTCACCCCGCGCCCCGAGCGCGCCGAGCGCGCCGCGATCCTCGATCTCGCGCGCGCCGCTGCGCGCCGATGTACAGCCGATGCCCAGCGCAGCGCGCCCGATGGCGACGCAGTTCACGCTGACCACCGGGTCTCCGCTTCATGGCGGTGCGAACGGAGCTCACCGCGCGCGGCACGTCGTCTGCAGACGCTGAGCCGGACGAAACGCTGGACGCTGGCCTCCACGTCGACGCGGGAGGACGGGCCTCGGCGTCACGCGGTGTCGAGAGGAGCGAACCATGTCCGTGCTGTTGTGGATCCTGTTTGGCCTCATCGTCGGCGTCATCGCCAAGCTGCTGACCCCTGGCCGCGACCCGGCTGGCTTCGTGGTCACAGCGCTGCTGGGCGTGGCCGGCTCCTTGCTCGGCGGCTTCGTCGGCCGGGCGCTGGGGCTCTATCCGTCGTATCAGTCGAGCGGCGGCTTCTTCACGTCGATCCTGGGCGCCGTCGTCATCCTCGCCATCTACAACGCGACGATCGGCCGGCGAGCGACGAGGCCCTGATCGCTCCCGCCCTCGACGGGCTCGCCCCGCCGCGAGGCAGAGAGCTGCCCGAGCAGCGCGGCGGCAGGCACCACGCGGGCCGGCCCGGCGCGGCGATCCAGACGGAAATCGAGCGCGACCTCCGGCGGCAGCCGCCGGATGGCGCCCGCGCCAAAGCAGCGGTGATAGACGAGATCGCCCGGCCCCGCGCCCCGCCCGCCGAGCTGGTGGCTCCACCACCGCGAGTAGACGGTAGGGCGTTCGGGATCGATCGAGAGCAGATCCGAGCGCTCGAGCTGCACCTCGCCGTGATCACCGCGGTCCGCTGCGCCGTGCTTGGCGGTGAGCTGCCCCCCCTCGCCGACGCTGTAGACGATCCTGAACCCCTCGACATCGCCCTTGCCGTAGACGGCGCGCTGGACTCCCGGAGCGAAGAGCAGCGCGTGCGTGTAGACGAGGTCCACCGCGAGCGCGGGCAGCACGGTCCAGGTCAGCCAGTTGTTGCCCCACGGCCGTTCCTCCGAGAAGAACGCGTAATACCCGACGGAGACCTCGCCGTGCTCTCCGACCGAGCTGCGGTAGTACAGGACGTCGCCGAGCTCGCCCGCGCTCGCGACCGTCGATCCGACACAGATCGGCTGCCGCTCGATGGCCGCGCCGAGCTCCGTCGGCTCCGCCGGCGCACCGGCGACCGGGCACGGCACCGCGCTTCTGCTCGTGAAGCTCGCGAGGAGCGGGACAGCCAGCGCAGCGATCGCGAGGGAACGACTCAGGAGATTCCGGACGGGCATCAGGCCGGACAAGGCTAGCGAGCCCGTCGCTATCCGCGCCAACACCAACGGCCGTTCGCGTTCGACGCCTCACGACCGCGGCGCCGAATGGAGATCTCCCAGGTCTCGCGGCGCTCCGCGGCGCCGGCGTCGGAGCGCTCATCCGTCGCGGGGCGCGCCGCGGCTCGCCGGCGCAGCGCCGCCGTCGAAGGCGCCGATCGTCCTGCCCGCGAGCGCCCCTGCGGCGAAGGTCACCGCCGCGATCACGAGCCAGGGCAGGAGCCGAACGCGCCGCAGCGGGCGCGCGTCCCTCCAGTGGGGCGTGACGGCGCTCCTGGCCTCGCTGCGCTCGCTCCCTCCTTCCGGCGCAGAGGGGTGTGCGTCTGTCCCGCGCAGCGTTGGCGTCACCTCGCCGCGATCGTCCCCTGAGCGGCCCGCGGCGATCCGCCGCGCGCCCGTGCGCCCGCGAGACCCGACGGACCTCCGGCAGCCCCGCACGAGCAGCGACCGGTGCCGATCGCGCCCGCTCGCGACCTCGCGCACGAGCGCGGCGATCTCCTGACCCGCGAGCAGCCCGCGCTCGCTCGAGCTCGGCTCGTCGCCGCCGCTCGGCGCTCGGCGCAGCGAGGCGAGCACCTCGGCGAGCGCCTCTTCCATCTGCGCCGCGGTCTCGAAGCGGCCCTCGGGATCGCGCGCGAGCGCGCGCCGGATCGCCTCCTCGAGCAGCGCCGGGCACGCGGGGCGCAGCGGCGCGATCGCCGGCACCTCGCCGGAGAGCACCGCGCCCATCGTCGCGCCGTCGTCCTTGCGGTGGAAGAGGCGACGCGCCGTCAGCAGCTCGAAGAGGATCACGCCGACCGCGAAGAGATCGGCCCGCGCGTCGACCCTCTGCCCGCGCAGCTGCTCGGGCGCCACATAGCCGAGCTTTCCCTTCACCGTGCCGCCGCCGCTCGACGGGGCCGCGTCGTCGGACGAGCACGGGGAGCCGAATGGGCCGGCCTCCTCCATGCCGCTCATCGCCGTCATCTGCGCGACGCCGAAGTCGATGAGCTTGATCTCACCCTCGAGCGAGAGGAGCACGTTCTGCGGGCTCACGTCGCGGTGCACGAGGCCGACGAGCTTCCCGCCGTCGTCGCGGAGCCCGTGCGCGTGCCCGAGCGCCCGCAGCACGCCCAGGCCGATCTCGATGGCCGCCTCGAGCGGGAACGGCCGCCCCTCCGCGAAGAGAGAGCGCGCGGCGGCGGCCAGATCGCAGCCCGGGACGTACTCGATCACGAGGTGATGGCGTCCTTCGTGAACGACGAAGTCGTGGAACCGGATCACGTTGGGGTGCTGGAGCCGGGCGCTGATCCAGGCCTCCCAGAGGAACATCCGCACGATCGACGGATCTCGCCTCGCCTCGGGGCGAAGACGCTTCACGACGACGGGGTGGGCGATACCTGCCGACCCGCGCCGGCACGCGAGGAACAGCTCCGCCATGCCGCCTGCCGACAGGCGCGCGAGCAACGCATAGCCGCCGTCGCCCATGGGCAGGTCCATCTCTCGATATCTCCACGGCAGCCCTGCCGCGCCCCCCTCGCTTCGCGCCGGCATCCCGAACGCACGAAGCGAGGACGGCCGCCGCGCCATCCACTGCCGGAGTCGCCCCACCCCGGCCAGCCCCCGGACTTGCCCGCGCCGCCACATCGCGCCTTCGCTATTCACGCTGCATGCCACGGAAAGTGCCGCGGCAGCGTCACCTCCGAGCCATGGGCATCGCGCGGTTCTGCGTCGATCCCGCCGGATGAGAGCGCATGTCGGCAGCCTTGGAGAGCCACGGCGAGCGCTGCTCCCGGCGGAAAATGCGGAAAACTCGATGGCCCCGCGTTCCACACAGCGGCGCAGAAGAGCGCGCAGCGTCGGGCCCGCCCGCGATGGAACGCAGGTCAAGCCGCGGTGGCGGGTGAGGCGCGGACGCGGCGCGCGAGCAGCGCGCGCAGCTCGCGGAAGGAGACGACGCGCAACGCGAGGAGGAGGACGGCGTAGACAGCGACGCCCACCGCGATCGACGCCCACATGCCGGCGAGGACGCGCGCGACGTAGGCCGCGGTGACCATGACCGCCGTCGCGGCGAGGACCGCGAGGATGCGGCCGAGCTCCACGACGTGGGCCCAGCGCGCGGAGATCCCCCACGACGCGATCAGCGCGCCGGCGCTCACGGCCAGCGTCGCGCACGCGGCGCCCATGGCGCGGTAGCGCGGCAGGAGGAGCAGGTTCAGCGCGACGTCGGCGACGAGCGCCAGCGCGAGCAGCTTCACCATCGCGACCTCGCGCTTCGCCGCGAGCAGCGGCAGCGTCACGACCTGGAACGCGAACGTCACGGGGACGCCGCACGCGAGGATCCGGAGGACGTCGGCCGCCGGGGCGTAGTCGCCCGCCCCTCCGTAGACGAGCTGGATGACGTCTGGCGCGAGCAGGAAGATGCCGGCGGCGACGGGCAGCCCGAAGAGCGCGGCGACGAGCATGCAACCGCCGTAGAGGCGCCCGAACGCGTCGCGATCCTGGGCGTAGAGGCGCATGCCCGCCGCGAAGGCGGCGCCGAGCAGGACGTCGGGGAGCATCCTGAAGTTCTCGCTCAGCACCAAGGCGGCGCTGTAGACCCCGACGGCTTGCTCGTCGCAGAGGGCGCGGAGCATGACGCGGTCGATCTGGAGCAGCGCGCTCGAGAGCGCCCCGAGCGCGCCGATCGGCAGGCTGCGCTTCGCGATCTGCCAGAGCTCGGCGGGCGGCGTCGTGAGCTCGGGCCGGTAGAGGCGGGCGCGGAGATAATGCGAGGTGATGGCGAGCTCCAGCACGTTGCCGAGCAGGAACGCCACGGCCGCTGCGACGACGCCGAAGCCGAGCGCGAGCAAGGCCGCCGAGAGCGCGATGACGAACAGCCGCGCGCCGAGCTCCGCGTACAGGATGTACTGGAACCGCTCGTGGGCCTCGAACGAGAGCCACATGGTCGAGTAGAGCAGCGTCGCCAGCTGGGAAGCCGCGGCGAGCACGATGAGCTGCGCGCCGAGCCCCGAGCGCGTCGCCAGCACGACGGCCACGGTCGCGCCGAGCACCACCGTCCCGGTCACGCCCCGGATGGCGAGCGCTGCGCCGAGGTGACGCGGCCCGAGCTCGGGCTTCACGGCGACCTCCCGGGCCAGGTATCCCCTCACCCCGACGCCGGCGGCGATCGTCACGATCCCCGCGATCGCGAGCGACGCCTGGAACTCCCCCCAGGCGGCGACCCCCACCTTCCGCGCGAGATAGCCGACGAACACGACGCCAAGGACGGCCATGATCGCCTGCTTCAGGAGCATCAGCGCCGCGTTCAGCGCGATGCGCCGGCCATCCTTCATGAACACCTCCCGGTGTCCCCATGCTGTCGGGCGCCGCTGTCCGCGCAGCGGGACCGGCCCCGATTCGAGCGTCGTGCGCCCCCAGAGCGCGTCCGTCTCGCGCAGCGAGCGCTGCCCGGCGGCGCGAGCGTAGGCGCTCGCTCAGCGAGCGCCGTCGCCCGAGCTCGGCACGAAGCGCCGTCCGATAGGCCGTTCGCTCACGAAGTGCCGTTTGAAACGGCGCTCCAACGCGAGACGTCCTTCAACCTCGAAGCACCCGAGGTGCAGGAGGATCGCCAGCGCAAAAGGGGGTCGGCGATCCTCGGAGCGGGACACGGGATTCGAACCCGCGACCCTCAGCTTGGGAAGCTGATGCTCTACCAACTGAGCTAGTCCCGCGCGAGGTGGAGGAAGCTTCTACCGAATCCGGGGCCGCTTCGCAACCCCTTCATTTCGTTTTCGATCCCGACGTCTTCACGTCTTCGCGTTTTCAACGTCTTCGCCCGGTTCGACCGGAGGCGGGGCTCGGCGCCCTCTCCACGCCGCGCCCGGCCCAGCCGCGCAGCTACCGGCGCGCGCGCGCGCGGAGCGCCGGCGCGCCGAGCGTCTCGCCCGGCAGCGGCGAGCGCACGCGGATGGCGCTGTCGCAGTCGCTGGTCGCCGCCGCGATCGCGCTGGAGATCTCGATCGTGCCCGCGTCCGGCGGGATCCAGGGCAGCTGGTGCAGGACGGGCCTGTCCGGCGGCAGCCAGCGCAGGCTCCGCGTGACGAGCACGACCGGGTGGTTGCTGTCCACGAGCTCGCTCGCGAGGCGCGCGCCGCCGAGCGGGGCCGGCGGAAGATCCAGGCAGACGAGGCATGCGTCGAACCGTTCGGTCGCCGACGCGAGCAGGGCGTCGTCGATCGACGAAGCGTCCACGATCTCGACGTTCGTCAGCGCACCCTCGATCGCGCGGGCGAGCGCGTCGCAGGTCGCGGCGCGGGCGTCGTGCGCAAGCAGGATCCTGAAGCCGCGCACCGAGCGCGGCCCAGGCCGGCGGGCCTCGACGACCTGCAACCTGCCCGAGGGCGGCGTCTCGCGCTCACGAGGTGCACGTCGAACGGTCATGGACTCCCCTTCCTCAGCTACATCAGGGCAACCGTGCCCCAGACTAACACCCCTTGAGCTCAAACTGATCAACCTTTATATGAGGGCGCGCTTCTTTCCTCGTCGCCGGTTCTCGGTTCTCGTTCGTCTCGGTTCTCGTTCGTCTCGGTTCTCGTTCGTCTCGGTTCTCGTTCGCCGCGTCTCGTTCGCGGTTCGCAGCCGCGGCGCCCGCAAGCACGCCGCGATGCGGCATGCCAGCAAGGTCTACGGAAACATCTACGAAGGACGGTCACGCATGAGTCGGTTTCTCATCTCCACTCCTTGCGAGTGCCAGGCAAGCCTGTCAGCCACCCTGGACGAGCACCGGCACGTCACCGCCGGGTGGGCCACCCGGAGTCCCCGCGGCCGGTCGGCCGCCGGTGAAGCCGACAAGGAGCTCGCGCCGGCGCACAGCATCAACGCTCACCTCGACCGGTTCGACGTGGCGTGGTTGTGCCCCTACTGCGGGCGCAACACGCTCCGCACCTTCGATGCGGGCGCCATGAGGCGGCTGCCTGCGGCGAGCGCCTCGCCTGCGGCAGGGCTCGTTCCTCCCGGCACCGCCTCCTCGCCGTGAGGCCCGCGACGCGCCGCGACCTCCTCGGTCCGCGCGTCGAGCAGATCCATCCGCCGCGCGCCTGAGCCTGGGCAGGCGCCGTGCGATCGCGGCCGCGCGGCCCCGCGCGGCGCTGCTGCGCAGCATCTCCCGCGCAAGCACCAGCGTCCGGGCGCGACCGCTTCATGGCCCCTCAACCCGCCGCGCTCCGGGCCCATTCCCACCCTGTCGACGATCAGCGCCGGCGCGCTCCGGAGCGCGCCGCTGTCCCGCTCAGCTGCCTTTTCCCGCCTGCGACGTGCCCATTGTGCCGAAGACCCAGTCCCAGAGCGGCGACGACACGCCCCACCGGGCATTTTCTCCCGTGTGGTGATGGACCATGTGATGACGCTTGATCCACTTCCCCCAGCGCGAGCTCATCCGGAAGTGATGAATGGCATAGTGCGTACCGTCGTATGCCAGGTATCCGAGGCCGAAGCCGATGAACAGCGGATCCGCCGGAACAGGGCCACAGACGACGCGAAACAGCGTGTAGAACACGATGCCGAGGGGGATGCTCGCGCCGAGCGGCATCACCAGCCGGTCCGCATCTTGCGGGAAATCATGGTGCACCCCGTGGAGAACGAAATGCATCCGGCGCTGCCATAGGCGCGGCCCGACGTAGTGAAACACGTATCGGTGCAGGACATACTCGGCGAACGTCCATAGAAACAGGCCGACCAGCACGAGCCCGAGCCCGGTCAGGAGGCCGACACCATGCCGGGCGGCGCGCACGCCCAGATAGCCGTAGACCGGCAGCCAGAAGACGAACGGTGTGATCGGATGGATCCGCGAAAACCGCTCGATGAGCGGCGTCTCGAACATTTGGCATGTCGCTGGACGCGCGGTGCGCTCGGTGGAGGTGACGGTCATCGTGCACCCCTGGTACCGCATTTATCCATTGTCGGCCAGCGGTAGGCCGGCGCCCAACGGCCCGCTGGACACCGGGAAATGACCATGATCCCGTCACGGCAGGCGCTCGCCGGCGCGATCTTTCCGCGGCGGCGACGCGTGCGCGTCAACCCGGCGTCCGCCGCGAGCCGCGCCCGGCCCGAGGCAGGCGCGCGATCAGCTCGCGAAGGACGCCTCGTAGAGATGGCGGAGATCGTCGCGCGAGCAGGGGCGCGGGTTGCTCGTGTGGCACGCGTCCTGGGCGGCGAGGTCGGCCAGCGCGTCGAGCTTGTCGCGCGGAACGCCTGCCTTCTCGAGGCCGGCCGCGAGCCCGATCCGGGCGCGCAGGGCGCGGATCGCGTCGGCGCAAGCGGCGGCGTCCTCGGGCGCGCCGAGCAGGGCCGCGACGCGCGCGAGGCGCGGCGCGGCCGCGGCGACGTTGAACTCGACGACCGGCGGGAGGCAGAGGGCGTTCGCGAGGCCGTGGTGCAGGCCGCACTCGCTCGAGAGCGGGTGCGCGAGCGAGTGGCACGCGCCGAGCCCCTTCTGGAACGCGACCGCGCCCATCATCGCCGCCTTCATCATGCCGCCCCGCGCCTCGAGATCGTCGCCGTGCGTGACCGCCCGCGCGAGGTGCGCGGCGGCGAGGCGGATCCCCTCGAGCGCGATGCCGTCGGCCATCGGGTGATCGCCCTTCGCGACGTACGCCTCGATACAGTGGGTGAGCGCGTCGAAGCCCGTCGCCGCCGTGAGGAAGGCCGGCATCGACCGCGTCATCACCGGATCGAGCAGCGCGGCGTTCGCGAGCAGGTGCGGCGAGAAGATCACCGTCTTCCGGTGGTTCACGTCGAGCGTCACGACGCCCGAGCGGCCGACCTCGCTGCCGGTCCCGGCCGTCGTGGGGATCGCGAGCATCGGCGGGACGTTGGGCGTGATGAAGCGGTCGCCGCCCGTGGCGTCGTCGTAGTCAACGAGCGGCCGATCATGGTTCACGCCGAGCCGCACGAGCTTGCCGACGTCGAGCGGCGAGCCGCCCCCGAGGGCGACGACGAGATCGGCGCGGGCCGCGCGGAACGCGGCGACGCCGTCGTGCACGTTCTTCTCGATGGGGTTGCCGAGCACGTCGTCGAAGACGGCCACCTCGAGGCCCTCCTTCCGCAGCGACGCGGCGACGGGCTCGAGCAGCCCCGAGCGGACGACGCCCTTGTCCGTGACGACGAGCGCCCTCGCCGCGCCGAGCCGGCGCGCCTCGGCGCCTGTCTGCTCGACGACGCCGGCGCCGAAGAGGATGCGTGTGGGAAAGCTCCAAACCGTGAACTGGCTCATGATCACACCGCCTCGAAGTAACGCTTCAGCTCCCAATCCGTGACCGCGCGCTCGTACTGCCGCACCTCCCAGTCGCGCGTCAGGACATAGTGTTCGACGAACCTCTCCCCGAGGATCTCGCGGGCCATCTTGCTGCCCGCGAGCATCCGGGTCGCGTCGGCGAGCGTACGGGGCAGCGACAGGCGCGAGGACTCGGCGGACGACGCGTCCCCGGCGGCCTGCGCCGGCGGCTCGACGCCGTTCTCGATGCCGTGGAGCCCCGCGCCGAGGCACGCGGCCATGGCGGTGTACGGGTTGATGTCCGCGGCCGTCTGCCGGTACTCGACGCGCGCGCCGGGCGTGCCAAGGCCGATGAGGCGGATCGCGGCCGTGCGGTTCTCGACGCCCCAGCTGGCGGTGAGCGGTGCCCAGACGCCGGGCACGTACCGCTTGTAGGCGTTGATCGTCGGCGAGTAGATCGCCGTGAGCTCGGGCATCATGGCGATCTGGCCGCCGACGTAGTGGCGCAGCGCCGCCGGGATCCGATCGGGCGACGACGCGTCCTCGAAGACGTTGCGGCCGTCCTTCCAGAGGCTCTGGTGCAGGTGGCCGCTCGATCCGGGGAGATCGGCGTTCCACTTCGCCATGAACGTGACCGACAGGCCGTGCTCGTGGGCGATCTGCTTCATGGCGACCTTGAAGAGCGCGGCCTTGTCCGCGGCGCGGAGCACGTCGTCGTAGCGGATCGCCGCCTCGTACACGCCCGGGCCGGTCTCGGTGTGCAGGCCCTCGATCTCGACGTCGAAGGCCTGCATCTGATCGAGGATGGCGGCCATGAGCTTCTTGTTCTGCCCCTCGCGGACCCACGAGTAGCCGAACATGCCGGGGCTGAGCGGCGTCAGGCCGGCGAACCGCTTCTCGTGCAGCGAGCGCGGCGTCTCCTCGAAGAGGAAGAACTCGAACTCGCACGAGAACTTCGCCGAGAACCCCATCCGCTCGCCCTTCGCGATGACGCTCCGGAGGAGCGAGCGCGGGCACGCGGGGTGCGGGCCGCCGCGCTCGTCGCGGAAGTCGGCGAGCATCGCGACGGTCCCCGGCTCCCACGGGATGTCGCGCAGCGTGCTCGGATCCAGGACGGCGTGCGCGTCCGGGTAGCCGGTGTGCCAGCCGGTCACCTTGGCGTTGTCGTAGAGGACGTCGGCGATGTCCCAGCCGAAGATGACGTCGCAGAAGCCGAAGCCGCTCTTGAGCGCGCTCTTCAGCTTCTCGATGGAGACGTACTTCCCGCGCAGGATGCCGTCGATGTCAAAGCCGCCGATCTTGGCGCGGGTGATGCCCCGCGCTTCCAGATCGGAGAGGAGCTTCTCGGAGGTCGAGGCGGTCATGGGCCGCGACGATAGCAGGGGAACGGGGCGACATGGCAAGCGCCCGCGCGAGGCGCGCGACGACCGCAGGGCGCCCCGCCATCTGGATGCGCGCGTCCGGCGCGCGCTCACTTCACCCGGACGACCTGGATCGGATAGCGCTCCGCGAGCGGCACGAGCACGCGCTCGACGAGCTCGCGGACGCGCGCGTAGCGCTCGTGGTTCGTCGCGGCCGGATTGCGCTTCGAGTCGACGACGCCGATGCGGATGTCCAGCGTGCGCGCGTCCTCGACGCCCCCCGTCACGAACGCGTCCGGGTGCACCTTGTCGAGCTCGACGTTGAGCTCCGCCGCCTCCGGCGCCGCGCCGACGAAGGTGACCTCCAGCGCCTCGCCCAGGCCGTTCAGCACGGCGTTCAGGTTCTCCACCGGGAACGGCTGGCGCGCGAGCCACGCGACGACGGCGCGACGCGCGCCGCGCAGCGCCACGCTGACGGCGAGCGCGACCGAGATCGGCGCGAACACGAGGACCCCGAGCGCGCGCGCGACCGCGGGGCCCGCGTCGCGGCCGAGCGCCCCGAGGAAGACGAGCAGGAACACGCCGGAGGCGAGCGCCACGAGCGGGGGATCGGTGAGCACGCCCCACCGCGAGGTCGACGCGTTCATCAGCCGCGTGAAGCGGGCCGACACGCTCTGATCGGCGCGCTCGCCCGCGGCGGCGCTCCCGTGCGTCAGATCAGGCATCTCCAGCATCTCCGAGCATGCGCCAGAAGAACAGCCCGACGCCGAACAGGAGCAGCACGCCGGCGACCCAGAACGAGCGCACCGGGCCGAAGCTCAGCGCCTCGCCCGATTGCTTCATGATGAGGTCGGCCACCGTGACCACGCACGCGAACACGATGCAGGCCACGGGCAGCCCGAGCTGCTGGAGGAGCGTCGGCCCGCCGAGCGGCTTCGGGTCCGGCGGGCGCGGCCGCACGTCCGCCGGCGGACGCGCGGTCGGCCGGTACCTGCTCGACGGCATGTCCGACAGCGCGCGCACCGCGGCCGGCGCGACCGACGTCGTGCGCGGCGCGACGCTGAGCGCCATCTCGAGCGGCGGCGTGCTCTCGATCATCCCGCCCCCGCGCGCGAGCATGCTCGGCGGGGCGCTCTCCATGCCGCCGCCGCGCGGGAGCGCGCCCACGGGCGTCGACTCCGCGAAGCCGGCGCGGCCTCGCGCGCTCGTCGGCATGCTCTCCGGGACGATCACGCCCATGCCTCTGCCCCGCGCGCTCTGCGGCGCCTCGGGGAGGTCCATCTCGAGCCCGGCCGAATCCGAGGGCGGCGGCGGGCGCACGCTGCTCGCGGGACCTTCGCGGCGCCCTCCCCTCGGCGAGCGCATCGAGGCCGGGGCCACGTCGAGGTCGAGCTCGAGCGACCCGGCGTCGCTGGGCGTGTCGAGCCACACGTGCGCGGCGCGCTTGACCTGCGGGGCCGCGCGCATCGACGACGACGGAGGCGGCGGAACGGAGTACGCGTCGTCCTGCGCGGAGGTCCGCCCGAAGGTGGCCGGGAGCCCCATCGCCGCCTCCAGCTCCGTCCAGAAGGCCTCGATGTCGCGCGTGCGGTCGCGCGGGCTCACCGCGAGCGCGCGCTCGAACACCGCGTCGACCTCGGGCGGGATGTTGGCGCCCTCGGCCCGGGGCGTGGGCCGGCGCTTCACGTCGAGCGCCGTCCCCATCATCGCCTGCGCCTCGCCGTCGATCACCTGCCGCCCTACGAGCGCCTCGACCATGGTGAGCGCCAGACCCCAGACGTCGGTCCAAGTTCCCGCCTGCCCGAACCGCTTCGGCGCCCACTGCTCGGGGGCGCCGTACGCCGGGGAGAACGCGTTCAGCGGGTCGCCGTTCGTCACCCGTCCGACCGCCTGCTCGGCCAGCGTCTTCGCCTGCGCGATGCCGTAGTCGAGGATCTTCAGCCGCTCCGTCCCCTCCTGCGTCGTGATGAAGATGTTCTCGGGCTTGAGGTCGCGGTGGATGATCGACACCGTGCCGTTCGGGCTCGGGAAGCGGTGCGCGCGCGCGATCGCCTGCGCGATGGGGCGCATCATCTTCATCAGCCTGTGGAGCGGGATGGGCGGCTCTCCCTTGAGCCTCCGTCGATCGATGACCTTGTCGAGCGACTCGCCCTCCAGCCACTCGAGGGCCAGGAAGGGGACGAACTCCCCTCGCTTCAGGTGCAGCACGTCGACGTGGAGCGGGCGGACGACCTCCGGGATCGAGGCCGAGAGCCGGAAGAGCAGCTGGGCCTCCTCGCGGAACTTCTCGAGGAAGAGCTGCCGCTCGCGCGGCGTCTTCGCCTCGGACACCTTCAGGCATTTCAAGGCGACAGGCGCGCGAAAGCCGGCGTGGAGCGCGCGGTACACCACGCCGAATCCTCCCTCCGCGACCACCTGCTCGACGTGGAAATTACCCGCCTGCGTGGTCCCGACGATGCCGAAGACGTCGTCCGCCATGCTCCCTGAGCCATAGCGCACGGGGCCGCTGGACCGAAGGGTGAAACCTAATTTTCCTGTTCGATCGTCCCAGGTCTGCCGGTCCCCCCGCGTTGGGGAGGGGCCGGGGTGACCAGATGGGCGTAGAGGACGGAGAAGGGAGCGAGGTCGACGGTTCAGCGTGACCGCACGTGGCCGCAAGGCGGCCGCGCGGCCGGGAGGCGCCGGCTCAGCTCCGGAGGTGCGAGGAGGCGTCGCGGTGGGCCCGGTCCTCCTCTTGGAGGATCGTGAACACGAGCCCGGCGCCGATGATCGGCAGGAGCCAGACGAGCTGCGCCTGCCAGACCTTCTGCTTGGGCTCGTAGACGCGGCTCCGGAAGACGCGCACGGTGACGTAGACCTGGAAAGCAAGGACCGCCGCGAGCGCGGCGCCGACGAGGATATCGAAGAGTGTCATGGGTGGGCCGCGGACAGCCTAGCCATGAAGGGCCTCCCCGCAAGGCAGCGGCGTCCGCCGTCGCGTTTTCGTCCCCGGCGGGCACGGAGCCGACGCACCGGAGGGCTGGGGCGACTCGCCGCTCCAGCTCGCTCCGATCACCTCCCGGCAGCGCTCGACAGGTAAGACATCTTACTTCGATGGCCGCCCGGGGTCACCGCGCCGTATTCCAACTCGCTCCGATCGCCTTCAGTGGCACTTCCTGCCTCCGCTGCGGCCCGCGGCCTGCTCCTTCTGACCGTATCCAGACAACAGGCCAGGAACCTCGATGATCTCGCGAAGGATGGGATACCGATCGATCTCGTCTGCTTCACGGGTGATGTGGCGAGGCCAGCGCGATGAGGCGCTCGATGCCCGCGACACCGGTCTTCGGGATGGAAGCGGCTCTACCGAACCCAGCTGAGCCGCGGGATGCGCCGTGAGGTGTCCGGTGTACCTCGGCTCGCGCCCCGGTTCGACCCGTCGAGCCATGCCGGGCTGGTTCAGCGCGACAGCTGCACGTACTACAGTGCGCGCGTGCCTCAACCCCAGCCCCGGCGCCGCCCGCACCGAACCTCGACGCTGGACCTTCCCGGCCTCCGGCGCGGCCGCGCCCTGCTCGCCGCCGCGCTCGCCGGCGCCGCGGCGTGGATCGCGGCGGCGTGCTCCACGCCGTCGTCGGGGGTCGACGGCGGCGACCTGCTCGGCGTCTTCGAGCAGGACGCCGGCGCAGCCGTGGCCGACGGCGGGCAGCCGCGGCCCTCGGCGGCCCGGCAGGACGCAGGCGCCCGCGCGGCCGGTCCGGCCAGCGCGGCCGCGCCGCCGACGAAGCCGCCCGAGGCCAGGCTTCCCAGCGAAGGGAGCTGCGTCGCCGAGCAGGGGCGCCCCGGGCGAGAGCTCCGCAAGACGCTCGGCAGGCCGCCGTGCCGCGGCGCCCAGGTGCTGGAGACGCGCGACGCCGAGGGGTCGCCCCGCTACGCCTGCGTGATCGCGCCGAGCGGCGTGGAGACGCGCGCGCCGCTGCCGCTCATCGTCTTCTTCCACGCCGACGGCGACAACCCGACGAGCGTCGACAAGGAGACGGGCCTGCGCAAGCTCGGCGCCACGTGGAACCTGACCGGCGACCCGGCCCACGCGGGCTTCATCGTCCTCGCGCCCCAGGGCCGCGCCTTCAAGACGCCGAGCCAGGCCGAGCGCGAGCGCGGCACGAAGATGTACACGCCGACCGCGCCGTTCGACGTCGAGTTCACCGGCGAGGGCAACGTCGACGTCGCGACCGTCGACGCCTTCGTCGACCAGCTGCTCGAGAAGAAGCTCGTCGACCGGCGGCGCGTCTACGCGCTCGGAGGCTCCTACGGCGGCCACATGGCGGCGACGTACGCCATGATGCGCGCGGACCGCGTCGCGGCGTTCGCCACGTTCGGCAGCAACGCGCCGCCCGCCGAGTGGGCGTGCCCCGGCCCTCCCCCGCCCGCGATGGCGGTCTACCGCGCGTGCGATGACACGTTCCCATGTGAGTCGGTCGAGCGATGGCTGCGCGCGCGCGACGCGCTCTCCGCGCACACCTCGTTCCTGCGCCTCGACGAGGCCGGCAGGGACGAGCCCCACTGCGCGCTCCGGAACCGCTGCTCCGCCAAGAAGGGCGCCATCAACCACGCCCGCTGGCCGAAGTCGCGCGAGACCGACCTGCTCCGCTTCTTCGCAGGGCACGTCCTTGCGCTCGGCGCGGACGCCGCCGCGGCCGAGGCCGCTCAGCGCCCCCGGACGCAGACCGGCACCAACACGCGCTGACCGACGCCGGCCGACGCACCCGGACGTAGACCAACGCAAACGCGCGCTGACCGACGCGCACGGACGCTGATCGACACCAGCGGACGCAAGCCAACGCAAACACGCGCTGACGAGCGCTGACGAACGCTGACGCCGCAAGCGCACGCCCGCACTGCTCGTCCCACGTATGCACCTGGCTTCGCCGCACGTCGACACTGCAACGTTGCGGTGCGGCGTTGAGCGGACCCGGCGTGTTGTCGTAGTGTTCGTCCCCGATGTCCGCTCAGGTCCAGCCCCTGCTCACCCCCTTGCCGGCCGGCATGTCCATCCCCGCCGGCACGCTCCGCGCCGAGATGGAGTCGCGCCGCGCGACCGGTCGCCGCTTCGACATCCGTGAGGCCATCGGCCTCGCCGTGCCGCTCTGCACCCAGCTGCACGAGCTGCACGCGCAGGGGCGGACCATGTTCGTGCACCCCTCGTGCCTCGGTCACGGCGCGAACGGCACCATCCAGCTGATCGAGGAGCTCGCCCACACCCCTCCTCTGCTACCGCGCGACCGCGCCTGCCTGGCGCCCGAGGAGCGCAAGGGCAACGAAGGCGACGCGCGCGCGAGCGTCTTCGCGGTGGGGGCCATCCTCTACGAGATGCTCACGAACAGCAGCGTCGGTCCCGGGATGCGGCGCCCGGCGGACGTGATCCCGGACCTGCCGCCCGCGCTGGAAACGGTGCTCGGCAAGTCGCTCGTGGCCGATCCGAAGCACCGCCCGGCGGATCTCGCCGCCCTCGCGCAGGCGCTCTACCAGATCGTCCCGAGCGCCTCGTCGATGCCCCCGAGCGCCGACACGTCGCACCTCGATGCCGACGGCGAGTTCGAGGTCGACGTCAACCTCTCGATGATGCCGCCGACCGGGCACCAGGAGGAAGCGCGCGTCCCGTCGGCGCCGTCCGTGCCGAGGATCCAGGCGGTCTCCGGGGACGGACCGTTCGCGGTCGCCATCCCGATCAACCAGCCGCAGCGCCTGCACGGCAACGATCCGACCCGCAAGCTCGCGGATCTCAAGGCCGCGCTCGAGTCCGATCCTCGGCCGCGGTACGTCGTCATCAAGGACGGCATGGACCATGGGCCGTTCTCGTCCGTGGAGCTGCTCCAGCAGATCGCGTCCGGCTCCTTCACAGGCGATCAGGTGCTGCGCGACACGTTCTCCGCGGAGGAGCGCGCGATCCAGGACTGGGAGGAGTTCGCCCCGTTCGCCGAGCAGGCGAAGCTGAACCGGGACATCGTGCAGGAGAAGCGCGCGCTCGACGCCGTCGTGTCGGCCGAGAAGCAGGGCACGCAGTACAAGGCGCTGCTCGGTCTCGCCCTGATGGGCGTCATCCTCGCCGCGGGCGCGGGCTGGTGGTACCGCGAACGCAGCCACAAGGAGCAGGAGCTCGCGGTGCAGGGCGCCACCGACCGCGTCGCGATCGAGGTCGACGCCGGCCTCGGCAGCGGCAAGACCGGGCGCGCCGGGGGCGGGGCGCGGCCGAGCGGCGGCGGCAGCTACCCGACGCTCGGCACTGGCCTGAGCTGTGAGGCGGCGCAGGCGCGCTATGTCGAGGAGTACAAGATGGGCAACAACGGCCCGGCCGACCTCACGGCGGGCGCCTACGGCAACGTGCTGAACCGCGGCACGTACCTGAATGCGTGCAACGTGCCCTCGAGCATGGAGGTGAACGTCTGCGCCGCGGTGCAGAACGGCCGCGCCGTGGGGGTCACCGTCACGACGAGCCCGTCGAACCCGAGCGTCGCCTCGTGCATCTCCGGGCAAATCCGCGGGATGTCGTTCCCGTCCCACCCGCGGCTCGACGTCGCCCGGACGACGTTCAAGTAAAGGAGGCCGGCGCGCCCCTCCCCGCCGAGCATCGAGGCCGGCGCGCCCCTCCCCGGCGACCGTGTCCACGCGACCGATGATCCAGATCGAGCAGCTGACGAAGAGCTTCGGGGGCATGCCGGTACTCCGGGGCGTCGACCTCGACGTGCCTGCCGGCTGCCTCTACGGGCTCATCGGGCCGGGCGCCTCGGGCAAGAGCGTGCTGCTCAAGATGATCACCGGGCTCCTGCGGCCGGATCGCGGGCGCGTGCTCGTCGACGGGAAGGACGTCCACGCGCTCAGCGACCTCGAGCTCCAGACGTTCCGTCTCAAGTTCGGGATGCTGTTCCAGAACAACGCGCTGTTCGACTACATGACCGTCGGGGAGAACATCGCGTTCCCTCTGCGCCGGCTCTACGATCTCAGCGAGGACGAGATCGAGGAGCGGGTCGCGGAGCGGCTCCGCGCGGTGTCTCTCGCGGGCTTCGAGGGACGGACGCCGGCGGGGCTGTCCGGCGGCCAGAAGAAGCGCGTCGGCGTCGCCCGCGCCACGATCGCGCGCGGCGAGATCGTCCTCTACGACGAGCCCGCTGCCGGCCTCGACCCGGTCACGTCGCAGCGCATCTTCGACCTGCTCCGCGCCGAGCAGAGGGCGATGAACGCGACCGTGGTGATGGTCTCGAGCGATCTCGACCGGCTGCTCACCGTCACCGACCGGGTGGGGATGCTCTACCGCGGGCGGCTCATCTTCGACGGCACCACCGCAGAAGCGAAGGCGAGCGACGACCCGCGCGTGAGGCAATTCGTCCACGGGCTGACCGAAGGGCCGCTGTAGAGCGGCGCCGCGCCGCGCAAGGCGCGCTGGGACAAGAAACAAAGACGCCAAGAGGACACGGAGAGAAATCTCTTCTCTCGATGTCTCTGGCGTTCTTTCGGCTCGCCTCCGCCTCTCCGCCTTTGCGCTGATCGGCCAACTTGCGGTCTTCTCCGCTGTTCAGCTCAACCCGTCCCGTCCTCCGCCGGCGCGACCGGGCCGTCGCCGGTGAAGTGGAACCACTGTGTCGGGTGAGCCCGGACGAAGCGCTCCAGGGCGCCCATCATCTCGGCCGCGGCCGCGTCCCGCTCCTCCTCGGTCGCCCGGCGGGCGAGCCGGATCGGCGGCGCCACGACCGCCTCGTAGTCGAGGAAGCCCAGGCGGTGCGTGAACACGGGCAAGATCGGCGCGCCGCTCATCGCGGCGAGCGCGATCGGCCCCTCGGGCGCCCGCCAGCGGCCGCCGAGGAAGGTGACCTCCCGGCTGCGCATCCCGGGCGGCGCGCGATCGATCTGCATCGCGACCACGCCGCCTCGCTGCAGGTGCTTGAGGAGCGGCAGGGCGTCCAGCGGTCCATCGCCGATGTGCACCACCTGGACACCAGCGCGCTGCCGGGCCGCATCCTGGATCGCGCGCGCCTCGGCGTCCCGTTCCCGCTGCATCGCCAGCATGACGCCCGCCGGATGCACCGCGCCGAGGATCTGGCCGGCGATGTCCCAGCCCCCGGTGTGCGCGGTGACGATGATGACCCCCCGGCCCGCTGCAGCGCACGCGTGGTAGTGCTCGACGCCCCGGGAGCGCCGCGCCACCGTGTACCCGCGATCGCTCGCGAGCAGCAGCGCCTCGGCGATGCAGCATCCGTAGGCGGCGAACACCGCGCTGCTGTCGAGCAGGTCGACGAGGCGCGACCGCGGCCCGCGGACGCGGCGGAGGTTCTGCTCGACGCGCCGGCGCAGCTCGGGGAGCGCGGCCGCGAAGAGCACGCCGAAGACCGGAGGGCTATGGCGCACCAAGGGCTCCGGCCCGCGCCTGACGCCCGCGGCGAGGGCGCGGCGCCAGAAGGCCGAGTCATGGCGTAGACCGGAGAAGAGCGCTCCGCGCGGGCGAGGCATGCGGCAGCCTATCTACCGCAAACATAACGGCCGAGGGAGAGGCATCGGGCGCGGGCCCCGCGCCGCCTTCGCGAGCCTGCCGAGGGCTCGTCACGAGACGCGCGGGCTGCGGGCTGCGAGCTGCTGGAGCGCATGCGCCCCCACCGAGGCACAACGCCCCGCTCGGATGAAACGACGTTCCAGGGCCATCGGCCCGACGCCGATTTCTCTCCTGCGCTCGTCCAAGGCGCTCTGCGAGGAGCCCAGTCCAGCATCACAGGAACCGAATCGCCGTCGCCAGGCGAATCCTTACCGATAAAACAGGTTCATGGAGCTCAAAGTAGTCTGTTACAAGGCCCTTTGATAAGGGGGGCCTTCGACATGAATATCCTGCTCGTCGATGACCAGAACGTCGTCCGGGAAGCGCTGGCGTACGCGCTGACGTCGCAGCCGGGGGTGAGCGAGGTCGTTCAGGCTGGAAGCGGGCAGGAGGCGCTCCGAGCGCAGGAGATCCACCGCTGTCAGGTGGCGGTGATCGAGCTCGGCCTCGCTGACCGCAGCGGCGTCGACCTCATCCGGGAGCTCAAGGGCGTCGCAGAGCTCCGCGTCATCGTGCTCTCGATGCACCGCGACGAGTTCCGGGTAGCCGAGGCGATGCGGGCCGGCGCCGATGGATATCTCTCGAAGCAGAGCCGGCTCGCCGATCTCGTGGAGGCGCTGCGCACCGTCGTCCGGGGGCGCACGGCCGTATCGCCGGACGTGAGCGCCGCGATGGTGCGCGCGCTCCAGCGGCGCGACGCCGCCGCCAGGGGCGACATGGTGGCCGCGCTGAGCGACCGGGAGCGGCAGGTGCTGCGGCTGCTCGCGATGGGTCTCTCGGCCAAGGAGGTCGCCGCCCAGCTCTCGATCAGCGTGAAGACGGTCGAGACGCACCGGGCGCGCCTCTGCGCGAAGGTGGCGACGCACAGCGTGGCCGACCTGACCCGCCTCGCCGTGCGAGCCGGCCTCGTCGAGGCCTAGGCGGCGCCGTCGCGCGGGAGCGCCCGGCGAGCGCCGGGAGCTCGCGCGCCGCCGTCACCGCGCGCGGCGTGCAGCGCGGCGCTGGCTCACGCCGCCGCGGTGGAAGCCCGCGGAGCTGCCCGGAGCGCCGGCAGCGTCTTTCCGATGAGCGCCGAGCCGATGGCGAACCCGGAGAGCGTGAGTCGCATGTGGAGCACGTCCAGCATGCCCTGGCGGTGGAGCAGGGTCAGCGTGCCGCGGATATCCCGGCGGCGAACGCGCAGCTTCTCGACCAGCGAGTCGAGTGTCTCGGAGCGTCCTTCGCGTTGCGCCATGGCCAGAGCCTGCAGGAGAGTTGCGGCTAAAATTTTCTTGTCCATGAGAGCACCCTAGGAAGGGTTCCCTTGAGGTGCCCAGTTTTCGGCGACGATTTTTGTGCGAGATGTCGCTCGCAGATTGGACGATGGGCTCTCCGTACTCTGCTCATCCTGCGCCTGATACCCACCTCCCCGTATCGATGGCTCGTCAGCGGTGGTGTCCAGGTCGCCGCCAGCAGAGGCGCGTCGCGTCACGCCGAAATGACGCCCTCGATGGGTGCGGACACACCCGGTTGGGCGACCCTTCGGCCAATCCATTCCCTCGAATGGCTCGACGCGTCAGCGGGGCCCCGCCCTGACTAAGGGGCCGTGTAGGTCGCGCTCAGCTGATATGTGCTGGCCGCGAAGCCGTTCACCGAGAGGAAGGCCTGCGTCTGCCCCGCCGGGACCGTCAAATTGCAGGTCTCCGCGGCGCCATCCAGATACGGACGGCAGTCGTACGAGGTCAGGGTCGGCGCGGCGCCGAACCTCACGTAGAGATCAGGGTCTCCGGTGCCGGTCATCACAAGCCGGAGGTTCGTGCCAGGAACCACCGAGAGGGGCCCGTGCGACGCCGAGGCGCCCGCCGCGAGGCGGCCGTTGAAGGTGGCCGACGTGGCCGTGCCGCCGCCGCTGCTGGGGCCGCTCGATCGGGTATAGGTCACCGCCACGTTGCAGGTGGCCGCGCTGTACCCTCTGACCTTGACGTACGCCTTGGTTTGCCCTGTCGGCACGGTCAACGTGCACGTCTCGGATGCCCCGGAGAGGTACGGGCGGCAGCTGTACGAGGCCGTCGTCGGCGCCGATCCGAACCTCACATAGAGGTCGGGATCGCCGGTGCCGGTCATCACCACAGTGAGGCCAGTCCCCGGCGTGACAGCGAAACCGGCGCTCGGTCCGATGTCCGCGAACGCACCTGCGTTGACGCTGCTGCTGAAGTTCTCGGTCACCGTCGTGCTGCCGCCGCTGCCGCCGCTGCCGCCACCAGCGCCGCCGCTACCGCCACCAGCGCCGCCGCTACCGCCACCAGCGCCGCCGCTACCGCCACTGCCCCCACCAGCGCCGCCGCTACCGCCGCTACCGCCGGCGCCGCCAGGCGGGCCGTAGAGCGTCTGGGCCCCCTGGATGTCTCTTGCGGTCAGCACAAAGTTCCAGTCGCCGGTGCCGTTGCACTGGGGATAGTGCATGACGGAATCCGAATCATAGGTGGTCAGCGCGCGCCACGCGTTGTCCTCGAAGCAGACCCCCGCCTCGGGGCGCGTGTGCTCGTGCCGAAAGCCGAGCGTGTGGCCAAGCTCGTGCCGCAGGGCTGCCTCGAGCGCGACGCCAGAGACCTGGAGCTCGTTGAAGTCGATCAGCACGTTCCGCACCGATCGCGTATCGTTGGGGAAGAACGCCCGCGCGATGTACTGGCCGCCGGAGTTCGTCGGCCTCACGTCGAAGACGACGTTGCTGTTGCCAGCAGTGCAGGTCGCGTCCTGAGCGCTCTGGTAGATGTAATCGACATCCGCGGCGCTCTCCCAGGATGCCGTGGCGACAGCCATGGCCGCCACGACGGCGGCATGGCGCGCGCCGAAGGTCGTGCTCACGCAGTAGGTGATGCTCTTCTTCTGGACCGCCGACCAGACGACATCGCTGCCGCCGCTGCGTTGCACGCTGAGAGCGCCATCTCGTACGTACGTCTCCCAGAACTCCTGGAGATGCTTGATGTCGGCGACGGGCGTGTCCCCATCGACAATGTAGACACCAGAGCCAGGCTCGCGGAACGCGGCCCTCTCGAACGCCTCGAAGCTTTCCTGGCTACTGCCGACGTCCTCGACCGGCTCGTCCTCGAGATCCGACACGCAGGCCGTAAGCGCGAATACACCCGCGGTCATTACGCCAAGCTTGAAGCTGGCCGAGCCGCAGACACGCGATCTACGCGATCTCACAGAGCGCATTGAGAGCTCCTTCCGCTCGAAAAATGATTCTTTGTTCCAGCGAAGAGTCGTTCGGCCGGCCGGGAGGTTATATAACCTGATCCGAGCGAGGCAGGATCACCAAATCGTCATGAATCAATAAAAATGACGACGATACTCAAGCGCTGCAGCCATCCAGCGCAACCGACAGCATTTTGTCGGTACGGAAATTTTCCAATTCCATAGAAATCCCCCCGACGGCGCCGGCTGGCGATTGCGCTCGATGGTGTCCGACCGGCAAGGCCCGCCGCGCATGGCCGTCGGCGAGCGCCTTGGCGCTCCCGGACAGGCCCGGGAGCGCATCCGCGGGCGGTTTTACAGCTTGCCCCTGACGTAGGCTCGCTGGATCGTCAGCTTGGGAGGACCGGCGGAGATCTCGAACGCTTCCGGACGGCCGTCCGGAGCGAGGCTGCCCACGAGGCGCATCGTCTTCAGAGAGACGGTGACGGCGCCCGAGGCGTCGCGGAGGTACTGGACGTCGACAGGCTTCGTCGGATCGACGCTGGGCATGTACTCCTGCTGCTTCAGGTCGAAGGAGCCTTTCTTCTTGAGGAGCCGGGCGAGCGCCGAGGCGGTGGCGACGGGCGAGGCGAGCCACGCCTTGGCCGCCGGCGTGAACGTCCCTTGGACCTTCTTGCCCTCGACCTCTCCCGAGTACTCGTATTCGAAGTTCTTCTTCTGGGACAGCTCGATACGGTGGTTCGCCTTGCCTCCCGACGTCTCGATCCAGACGCCTTCCTTGATCTGCCCCTGAGGATCGATGAGCACGTTCGACGCCTCATCCTCGATGTGCAGAGATTTGGGGTCACGCGGCAGGAAGGTGGCCGAGCGGGAGAACCATCGCCGCTGGCCGCCCTCATCCTTGAGCAGATCGCTCGTCTCGAAGCCGACAGGGACCTTGTCGAGGCGCAGGATGACGGTGTCCGTGTACTCGGGCTTCGGCGCGGCGCTCTTCGACTCGAACGAGTCGAAGAGCCCCTTGGCGAGCCGCTCGAACGTGCGGACATACCCGACCTCGTCATGCAGGCAGGCGATGGGGCGCGCCCTGTCCGCGTGCAGCGCGATCTTGAGCAGGCCGGCCGCCTTCCCGCCGGCGGTCGGGACGAGGTAGAGGGCCTGCACGAACACCGCGGGGCTCTCCCGGTGCACGCTCACCTCCCAGGGAACGACGCGAGCGACCTCCACCTTCGCAGGGTCGAGCAGCTCGATGAAGTTCCTTATCACCTCGCCCGAGTCGAGCATCGTATTGTAGACGAAGCACTCGACATGGGTGTCCGTGCCGAGGGGGATGGAGATCGCGACGAGCTTCTCCTTCGGCTCGATCTTCGCCTCCCCTGCCCCGAACGCGCGCGCCGACCAGTCCGCGGCGCGGAGCTCCCGGGCGGGCAGCTCGCCTGTCTCGCGGGCGAGCGCCTCCTCGATGTTGAAAGGCTCCTTCGCCGCGGGCGCGGGCGCGGGGCCCGGCTCAGGGCTCTCCGCGGGCGCCGCGCCGCCGGTGCCGCCGCAGCCGGCGAGGAGCGCCAGCGAGAGCGCGACCAGGCCCGCGCCACGCGCGTAGCCCGGAGCCCGGCCGCGCGCGCGGCGCGGCCATGATGTCATGTTCGGTGAGCAGAGCTGGCCCCCATCGAGACGAGCCCCCTGGATCGCAAGCGCCATGTGAATCTCCTGCAATGTCGTCACCCCGGCCGCCCGGAAGCCTCGTCGTCGGGCCGGGCGCTGAAGGTGATGATGCAGTGCAACGAGAGCGGCAGCGGCATCGTGTTGTCAAGACGCGATGCGCCAGCGCCGCAGCCCTTCGACGCCCCGCCTGGAGGCTGCCGTCACAAGACCGTCAAGGTGGCCCCTGGATCATCCCGACTCAACCATGTCACAGCAGAATAACAACCACACGAGAATCAACAGGCCCGCCTGAGTGGACAGAGCGCAAAGGAGCCATCGGAGATGCCGGACGCTCGATCGTGAGCAGCGGCGGCCGCGCAGGTGAACCCTGAAAGGGCCACCGTGAGCTCTTGTGTTGCGCGATGGTAGCAGTGGTCTCGCTGGTTCGTTCGATCAGAGGATAGCCACAGAAGACGATCCGGACGACCGGCCGCTTCCAGTGAGCCTGTCACGACGGAGCCCGCAGACTGGGGCGACCAGACACGGCGGAGCGCACAGTGAGGCAATTTGCCACAGCGAGCCCTCGAGACGACACCCTGGCGACCCGATGGTCATCAATTGTCCGGCCTCGACGCATCGGCAGATTCGTCCGAGCTCCCCGGCCTGGCACCCGCGTTGCAGCATGGCCCCGGCGTCGCCGGCACCGCCGGCCTGATGTGGCCAAGCAGCAGCAGGTAGCCACGGTCGTCGAGTGGCGTTCACGAGGCAATCCATCCGAGGAGTGATTCATGGGACAGACCAGCGAGAGCAAGCGAGGCTTCGCAGCGATGAACGCGGATCAGCAGCGCCAGATCGCGAGTCAGGGCGGCAAGGCAGCTCATGAGAAGGGCACGGCGCACGAGTTCACGTCCGAGGAGGCGCGCGCAGCGGGCCGCAAGGGGGGCGAGGCTGTCAGTCAGAACCGCGAACACATGGCCGAGATCGGGCGCAAGGGCGCCGAGGCGCGGAGTCTGGCGACGAACAGCGAGGGCCGGAGCCGGAAGGGCCGCGGCGGAAGCCATGAGCAACAGGTGAAGGCGGACGAACAACCCCAACAGAACTAGACCGTCCCGGCGCGCCGCTCGGGATCGCCCGAGGGCGCGAGGACCACGAAGAGCCGCCGAGGAACCACGAAAGGTATTCCCCCTTTCACGGTTGCTCGGCGGTCCTTCTTGGCGCTGTCGAGACGCGCGACGCCGCAGCGCTCCCTCCGCCGCGCCCGCCCCCCGGTCGACGGTGGGTGATGGCTTTAACCCAGACGCCAGTACCCGGAATCACTGGTTCGGAGAGGGCCACTCCAGCCCCTGACGACGGCTACTCCGAGCCGTCGTCGATCCCCGCGCCGTCCTCGAACATCGCCGGGTCGTCGTCGTCGAGGTCGCTCTCGTCCGGCGCGCCGCCGTCCGCCGCCTGCGCGCCGCCCGCGGTCGCGCTGGCGGGCGACATCCTCCATCCACCGGTCGGAGGGCCGGATGGCCACGAGCGGAGCCCGGGCGGCGGCCTGAAGCCGTCGACCTCGTCCTCCGGCGCATCGAGGCCCGCCGCCGCCGCGCGGCGAGCCCAGTCGGGCGCGTTCGCGGGCGGCGCGTGCCGCGGCCGCCACCCGCCCCCCTCGGGCGTGATGGCCCGCTTGAGGTAGCCGTGCGCTCCGGAGGTGAAGCCCACGTCCGAAAGCGCGCGCGCGAGGGGGGAGCTGTGCGCAGGCTCGCCGTCGATCGTGGCCACGAGCACGGCGCGCCGCCGCCCCTCGTCGACGAGCGCCCCGAGCGCCGAGGCGATGGCCCGGATCGCGTCGCCGCGCTCCGGCTCGGCCTCCGGCAGGAACGTGGTGAGGCTCCGCTCGGTGCGGCCCATCCAGGCGAGCAGCCGGCCGTCGTGCAGGATCACCAGGGCGCCCGCGGCCCGTTGCGGCCGGACCGGGCCGCGGACGGCGCCTTCGGTGCCGCCGTCGACAGGCGCGGGGAGCTCGGGCCAGCGGACGGCGGCGCCCCAGGGGCTCGCCGGATCCGTGGCAGCGAGGACGAGCGTCCGGGGATCGTCGGACGGCTCGCGGCAGGCCCGGAGGCGATCGTCGGCGCCGGGCACCGCGAACTGCGCAGCGCCCAGCCCGGCGACGAAATAGCCGCGCCGCGCCTGACCGGCCTCCTCCATGGCGCGGAGCACGTCGTACACGGCGGAGAAGCCGCCGGCGAGCCCCTCGACCGCCGCCGCCTCGCGCGTGAGCACCCCGTGGCGCTCGAGCAGCGCGCGGGCGAGCGCCGCGCGTCGCTCGGTCTCGCCAGGCGCGCCGGAGGGCGCGCCGCCGGCAGCGCCGGACGCGCCGGGAGACGACAGCAGCGACCAGCGCCCTTCGCTCCCCGGCGGGCCGATCCGGCGCGCCCGCAGCGCCACGAGGCCGCGGCTGGACGCAGCGCGATCGCGGTCGCGCCGCCGGCCGCTCGATCCGGACGCGCGGCCGAGGGCGCGCAGCGGGGCGAGCGTATCGTTCGTGACCTCGCCGGCCCACACGAGATCCCAGAGCGCGGCGAGCAGGTCGGCGCCGAAGGCGCCCGTCTCGCGCGACAGGTCGGAGAAGAAGAGCGCGCCGCGGCGCGCGAGCGCGGCGCGGATGCCCTCGGCGAGCGCCCCCTCGGCGCGGCCAGGCGGCGGGGCGAGGTACGGAAAGGCCTCGGCCAGGTAGAGCGCGACGCGGCCATCGCCGTCGCCGACCGGCTCGACGCCGCGCCAGAGGACCTCGCCGGCCGCGCAGAGCGCGTCGAGATCACCGGGCCGGTAGCCCTCGACGCGGGCGGGCAGGATCTCGGCCTCCAGGGCGGAGGCCGAGAGGGGCGCGCCCTGGAGCTGCTCGAGCGCCGCGAGCAAGCCGTCGAGGCCGCGCCGGCGACGGTGCAGGCCGTGCCAGTCGGCGAGGAAGCGGGCGTAGGCCTCCGGCGGGACCGGCTCGACCTCGGCGCGCAGCCGGGCCAGCGAGCGGCGCTTCAGCGAGCGCAGCACCTCGGCGTCGCAGAACTCCTGGCCGCGGCCGCCGGGGAGGAACTCGCCCTCGACCACGCGGCCTCGCTCGGCGAGGCGCGCGAGCGCGGCCAGCACCGGCGCAGGGCCGAGGCCGAAGCGCCGGGCCACGTCGTCGGCGCGGAAGGGCCCGTGCGTGCGCGCGTAGCGGGCAACCAGCTCGCCGAGCGGGTCCGCGACGGGCTCGAGGAACGCGATCGGGAGGCCGAGCGGCGGCACCACGCCGAGGGCGTCGCGCAGGCGGCCCGCGTCCTCGGCGGCGGCGACGCGGCGCTCGCCGCCGATCTGGACCTCGATGGCGCGCCGGTCCCGGAGGAGCTCGTCGATCCACGCGCCGGCGCGCTCGGGGGCCGCTTCGGGCGGGGCGTCGTGAGCGGCCGCGCGCCGGGCGATCTCGTCGCGCGTGAGATCGCCGAGCGAGAGCAGGAGATCGTGCGCCTGGTCCTCGTGCTTGAGCGGCGCGCGGCCGTCGAGGCGCTGGAGCGACGCCTCGAGGGCCAGCACGGCGTCCGCGTCGAACAGCTCGCGCAGCTCGGCCTCGCCGAGCAGCTCGCGCAGGCGGCTGTGATCGATCGTGAGCACCTGCGCCCTTCGCTCGGCGAGCGGCAGATCGCCCTCGTAGATGAAATTGCCGGCGTAGGTGAAGAGCAGCGTGGCCGCGAACGGAGACGGCGCGCGGACGTCGACCGTGACCACGCGGACCTTTCGGGCGGCGATCTGCCTGAGGAGATCCTCGAGCGCCGTGAGGTCGAAGACGTCGCGCAGGCACTCGCGGTAGGTCTCGAGCAGGATGGGGAACGAGCCGTATCGCGACGCGACGGCGAGCAGGTCGGCGGCGCGCTTGCGCTGGGCCCAGAGCGGCGAGCGCTTGCCGGGGAACTTGCGCGGCAGGAGCAGCGCCCGGCCCGCGCACTCGCGGAAGCGCGAGGCGAAGAGGGCGGTGTCGCCGAGGCCGCGGACGAGCAGCTCCTCCACCTGGTCGGCCTGCGGCAGGAGCTGCTTCGCGTCGGGGGGCGACTCCGACTCGGGCAGCCGCAGGACGATGCCGTCGTCGGTCCACACGGTGTCGACAGCGAGGCCGAGCTCGAGGCGGCACCGCTCGGAGATGCAGGTCGCGAGCGGCGCGTGGACGCGGCCGCCGAACGGCGAGAGGAGGCAGATGCGGTGGTCGCCGACCTCGTCGATGAACCGCTCGATCACGAGGGTGCGGTCGCTCGGGACGTCGCCCGTGGCCGCGGCCTGGTCGCGCACGTACCGGACGAGGTTCGAGGCCGCGCGCTCGTCGAGGCCATGCTCGTCCGCGAGCGTGCGCTCAGCCTCGCCGTCGGGCAGCGCGGCGAGGCGCCGCGCGAGGGCGCCGATGGAGGCGCCCAGCTCGGCGTTGCGCCCGGCCTGGTCGCCGCGCCAGAACGGCATCTTGCCCGGCTCGCCCGGGGCGGGGACGACGAGGACGCGGTCATGGGTGATGTCGGTGATGCGCCACGAGGAGGCGCCGAGGAGGAAGACCTCGCCCTCGCGGGCCTCGAAGACCATCTCCTCGTCGAGCTCCCCGACGCGCCGGCCGGGGCGCGCGGCGTCGCCGCCGGTGTCCAGGAAGACGCCGTAGAGGCCGCGGTCGGGGATGGTGCCGGCGTTGACGACGGCGAGGCGCTTCGCGCCCTTCCTGGCGCGCACGGCGCCGCCCACCCGGTCCCAGACGATGCGGGGCCGGAGCTCGGCGAACTCGTCGGAGGGGTAGCGGCCGGAGAGCATGTCGAGCACGCCCTCGAAGCTCGCGCGGGGCAGCTCGGCGAAGGGCGCCGCCCGGCGAACGAGCGAGAAGAGCGCGTCGACGTGGAGGGTGTCCATCGAGGCGATGGCGACGATCTGCTGGGCGAGGACGTCGAGCGGGTTCCTCGGGTAAAGGGTCGCCTCGACCTTGCCTTCGCGCATGCGGGACGCGGCGGCGGCGCAGGCGAGCAGATCGCCGCGGTGCTTCGGGAAGACGACGCCGCGCGACGTGCCGGAGACCTCGTGCCCCGCGCGCCCGACGCGCTGGAGCCCGGCGGCGACCGAGGGCGGCGCCTCGAGCTGGATCACGAGGTCGACGGAGCCGAGGTCGAGGCCGAGCTCGAGCGACGAGGTCGCGACGATGCACGGCAGGAGGCCCGCCTTGAGCCGCTCCTCGATCTGCTGCCGCTGCTCGCGGGCGATCGATCCGTGGTGCGCGAGCGCGATCTCGGCGCCGGCGGTGTCGTTGAGCGCCGCGGCGAGGCGCTCGGCGAGGCGCCGGCTGTTCACGAAGATCATCGTGGTGCGGTGGGCGCGGACGAGCTCGACGAGGCGCGGGTGGATGCTCGGCCAGATCGAGCGCTGCGCCGGCTCGGCGGGCGCCCCTCTCGGGCCCTCGCCAGCGCGGGCGGCCTCGCCGAGCTTGGTCATGTCCTCGACGGGCACCTCGATGCGGAGCTCCAGGGCCTTCGGGGCGCTCGCGTCGACGAGGGTCACCGGCCGCGGCGCGAAGCGCCCGCCGGCGCCGTCGGTCTCGCCGCCGCCGAGCAGCCGCGCGACCTCGTCGAGCGGTCGCTGCGTGGCGGAAAGGCCGATGCGCTGCATCGGTCGCGGCGCGGATCGCAGCGCCTCGAGCCGCTCGAGGGACAGGGCCAGGTGCGCCCCGCGCTTCGTCGCGACGAGCGCGTGGATCTCGTCGATGATGACGGTCTCGACGGCGCGCAGCCGATCGCGCGCGGCCGCGGTGAGCAGGAGGTAGAGCGACTCCGGGGTGGTGATGAGGATGTCCGGCGGCCTCTTGGCGAGCCGGACGCGGTCCTCGGGCGCGGTATCGCCGGAGCGCACGCCGACCTGGGGGACGCGGTAGGGCAGGCCGAGGCGCTCGGCGGCGGCGGCGATGCCGGCGAGCGGCGCGCGCAGGTTGCGCTCGACGTCGATCGCGAGCGCCTTGAGGGGCGATACGTAGACGACGCGGCAGCGCTCGGCGGCCTCGGGCTCGGGCGACGCCATGAGCCGGTCGATGGCCGCAAGGAAGGCCGCGAGCGTCTTGCCCGAGCCGGTCGGCGCGAGCAGCAGGGTGGAGGCGCCGTCGAGGATGGGCGGGAAGCCCTGCACCTGGGCGGGGGTGGGCGCGGCGAAAGCCGCGCGAAACCACGCCTGGGTAGCGGGGTGGAAGCGGTCGAGCGGATCGGGTGCGGGGGGGCGTCTCTTGGCCATCGGCGGCGCTTGCGCGATCCCTGCCTGAGCGGGGGTTGCTGGGTATGCAAGAGCCATCCCTCGCGGCGGGAGGCGGCGCAACAGATCGTTCCAGCCGCGCCAGCCGCGCCGGCGGGTGGGTCCACGCGGCGGGGGCGGGCGGGCGCTGGCCATCCGCCAAGGCGGGGACCGGGAGCTTACGCATGGAACACCGCCCGGCA
>NZ_CP150330.1:10782500-13544122 GCF_051530205.1 Sorangium sp. So ce327
AGCTCGGGCGCCATCTCGAGGCGCGGGGCGAGATCGCGCAGCGCGAGATAGACCTTCTCGAGCGTGTTGAGCCGCATGAAGGGGCACTCGTTGCAAGCGCAGTTGCCCTCCGGCGGCCCCTCGATGAACTCCTTGTGCGGCGAGGCCTTGCGCATCTGGTGCACGATGCCGCTCTCCGTCGCGACGATGTACTTCAGCGCGTCGTCCGCGGTCGTGTACTTGAGCAGCGCGGTCGTCGAGCCGATGTAGTCGGACATCCGCAGGATCGGCTCCTCGCACTCCGGGTGCGCGATGAGCTTCGCGTCCGGGTGGCGCTCGCGCAGCGCGACGATCTTGCGCAGGCTGAAGGTCTCGTGAACGACGCAGCTGCCCTGCCACAGGCGCATCGGGCGGCCCGTCCGCTCGACGAGCCAGCGCCCGAGGTTCTTGTCGGGCGCGAAGAGGATCTCCTGCCCCTCGGGGATCGCGCGGACGATCTTCTCCGCGTTCGACGACGTGCAGATGTAGTCGCTCTCGGCCTTCACCTCGGCGGAGCAGTTGATGTACGAGATCGCGGCCGCGCCGGGGTACCGGGCGCGCCAGGCGCGGAAGCGGTCGACGGGGCAGCCGTCGGCGAGCGAGCAGCCCGCAGCGAGGTCGGGGACCACGACGATGCGCTCGGGGTTCAGGATCTTCGCCGTCTCGGCCATGAAATGCACGCCGGCGAACAGGATGACGTCCGCGGTCGTCTTCTTCGCCTGCTGGGCGAGCTGCAGCGAGTCGCCGAGGAAGTCTGCGAGATCCTGGATGTCGCCGTCCTGGTAGTAGTGGGCTAGGAGGACGGCGTTCCTCTCCCGCTTCAGGCGGCTGATCTCGTCGTGCAGATCCAGGCGCGGATCGATGGCGGCAGGCTGGGGCGCGGCGCTCGTCATGGCTAGCTAAGGTAGGCACCGCGCGGCGCGCTGGCCAGGGCCCCCGAGCCGCGCGGCGAACTCGGGCGCGCTCCCGCCACGGCCACGCAGCCGGTGCGGCGTTCGCCGGCGCTCCAGCCGCGCAGCCCGCCGCGTCTCCCTCGTTGACAACGGCCGGCACCGGTTCACGATCGGGGCCCGCGGTGGGCCTGGGGAGGAGCTCTCGTCGTGGGCGGCCACCCATGTCCCTCCTGATCCCCGTCGCCCTGCTCGCCCTCGTCGTGCCGCTCGTCGTGGCGCTCCTGCGCGCAAATGAGCTATTTTGCGTGCGCGTCGAGGGGCGCAACGTCCGGCTGCTCCGGGGCCGGATGCCGCAGCGGCTGCTCGACGACATCACGGACGTCCTCCGCGCAGCGCCGGTCGGGCGGGGCGCGGTGCGGGTCGTTGTCGAGGACCGGCGCGCCCGGGTCCACGTGGAAGGGGATATCTCTCCCGAGCAGGCTCAGCAGCTGAGGAACACCGTCTCCATGTGGCCGGTTCCGAAGATCCGCGCAGCCCCGAAGCGCCGCGCGGGCGCATGACCCCGCCGCCGACATTTCCACCCTAGCGAGTCAGTCCCGCATGGCCGACGACAAACCCCGAGACAATCCGCCGACCTCCAAGCTGGGGCGCCTCGCGCGCCTCGCCGGCCTCGCGCCCCGCACGATCCCGTTCGCCATCGAGGGCGCGAAGCGCGTCCTCGGCGCGACCCGGACCGAGGAGGAGGAGGCCGAGGCGCGGCGGAGGATGGCCCAGGAGGTCAAGAAGACCGCCGAGGCGATGCTGAAGACGCTCGGCGAGATGAAGGGCCTGCCGCTCAAGTTCGGCCAGATGGCGAGCTACATCGACGGGCTCGCGCCGCCGGGATACGAGGAGAAGTTCCAGGCCACGCTGAAGAAGCTGCTCGACAAGGCGCCGCCCCTGTCGCCGGAGGCCGCGGAGCAGATGATCCGCGAGGAGCTCGGCGCCCCGCCCGAGCACGTGTTCGCGGCCTGGGAGCGCGAGCCGTTCGCGGCGGCGAGCATCGGACAGGTGCACCGGGCCACGACGAGGTCGGGGGAGCGGGTCGCGGTGAAGGTGCAGTACCCCGGCATGGACAGGGCCATCGAGAACGACCTGAAGAGCGTCTCGATGCTCGAGGCGATGATGGCGCCCCTCGCCAAGAAGCTGAACGCCCGGCAGACCGTCGACGAGCTCCGCAAGGTCTTCCTGTCCGAGCTCGACTATGCGCGCGAGGCCGAGATGGCGGACCTGTTCCGCCGCATGAACGCCGGGGACGAGGACGTCTCTATCCCGCGCATCCACCACAGCCTCACCACGAGGCGCGTCCTCACGCTCGAGCTCGTCGACGGCATGAGCTACGCCGAGTTCTGCGAGCGCGGCAGCCAGGAGGCGAAGAACCGCGCGGGCCTCTCCATCTGGCGCTTCACCTTCCGCTCGATGCTCCGGTACGGCTGGCTCTACGCCGACCCGCACCCGGGCAACTACCGCTTCCACGAGGATGGCCGCGTCACGATCCTCGATTTCGGCTGCGTGAAGCAGCTCCCGCCCGACCTCGTGGCGGGCATGAAGCGCTACATGCGCGCGGCCATGGACGCGGACTGGAAGGAGTTCGACCGGGCGTGCGTGGAGGTGCTCGGCTACGACCCGGCCGACGAGAGCTGGGATCTCTACCGGAGCTACACGATGGAGCTCATGGTCCCGCTGTGCACGCACGGGACCTGGAAGTGCTCCCCGGAGAAGGCGCGCGAGACCGTGGCGTACCTGACCCGGGGTATCCGGGGGCTCGCCCTCAAGGAGGGAGAGAAGATGCCCACCATCCCCCACGTGCCGAAGATGCCGCAGGACTTCACGTTCGTGAATCGCCTGCAGTGGGGGCTCGCGTCCGTGCTGGCGGGGCTCCGGACCGAGGCGGCGTTCCGGCGGACCATCGATCCCTGGGTGCGCGACGGGGTGCACCCCGTCCCCGATTGAGCGAGGATCGCTGGTAGGCTCGTCGGCGCGGAGAGGCGCGCCGAGGTCGCTTCCGCCGCGGCTCTCACCTTGACCTCGATCCCGCACGCTGTGACATTCGATCGGGGCATGGACGACGAGAGGGCGGCCTGCGAAAGGCGCGTAGGAACGACCCTGCGGGGCAAATGGACGATCGATCGCCTCGTCGGGATCGGCGGGATGGCCGCCGTCTATGCCGCGACCCACAAGATCGGGCGGCGCGAGGCGATCAAGATCCTCCACCCCGAGGTGGCGCGCTCGAAGGACCTGCGCGCCCGGTTCGAGCGCGAGGCGCAGGCCGTCAATCGCTTCCAGCACCCCGGCGTGGTCGAGATCCGCGACATCGACGTGACCGAGGACGGCGCGCCGTTCCTCGTGATGGAGCTCCTCGACGGCGAGTCGCTCGCCGACCGGATCCAGCGGCTCGGCAGCATCGAACCGGGCGAGATGCTGCGGCTCATGGATGAGCTGCTCGACGTGCTCGGCGCCGCGCACGGGCAGGGGATCATCCACCGCGACATCAAGCTCGACAACCTCTTCGTCGAGAAGACCGGGCGCCTCAAGGTGCTCGACTTCGGCATCGCGCGCATGCGCGACGGCGTGAAGACGGCGATGCGGACCCGCACGGGCGCGACGCTCGGGACGGTGTCGTACATGGCCCCGGAGCAGGTGCGCGGCATCTCGGTCGACCACAGGGCGGACCTGTTCGCCGTCGGCGCGACCATGTTCCGGGTGATCGCGAAGCGGCGCATCCACGAGGCGCGCACGGAGTCCGAGCTGCTCGTGAAGATGGCGACCATGGCGGCGCCGCCGCTCGCGAGCGTCGCGCCGGAGACGCCGCACGGGCTGTGCCTCGTCGTGGACAGGGCGCTCGCGTTCGATCGCGACCGGCGCTACCCGGACGCCCGCACGATGCAGGCCGACGTGCGCGCGCTCCTGCATGGAGCGGCGCCGCCGCACGCGTCGGCGCGCCTCGCGGCGGGCGACGTGCCGTCGGCGGGCGCGCCGCCGCTCTCCCCGATGCTCCTGTCGGCGGCCGCCTCGGCGGACGCGCAGGCCGAGCCTCCGCCGCGGCCCGCGGCCCCGTCGGGCGCGAGGTGGAACGAGATGGGCTCGGCGCCCGCGATCGGGTCGGAGCTCGGCCCAGGCAACAGCGGGGCGTCCTCGTGGGAAGCCGCCACGATGGCGGCGCCCGGAGCTCCGCGCGGGAGCGCCATGGATGCGGCCCAGGCGCACGGAGGCCACCCCGGCATGGCGCAGGCCGCCCCCGGCGCTCCGAATGGACCGCCGTCGGCCCTGCACAACACCGGCGCCGGCCACGCCGGGGCGCACGGCGCGCCGCCATCGTGGCAGGGCGGCGGCGCGCCCCACAGCGCGCCGGCCTCGCTCCACAACACAGGCTCGGGCTTGCACAACACCGGTCCGGCCTACGGCGCGCCTGCCCCGGCGCACGGCGCAAGCGCGCCCCACAGCGCACCCGTCTCGCTCCACAACACAGGCTCCGGCCTGCACAACGCCGGCCCGGCTTACGGCGCGCCCGCCTCGGCGCACGGCGCGAGCGCGCCCCACGGCCCGCCCGTCTCGCTCCACAACACAGGCTCGGGCCTGCACAACGCCGGCCCGGCCTACGGCGCGCCCGCCCCGCGGCACAGCGCCGGCGTACCGCACGGCGCGCCCGCGTCGCTCCACAACACCGGCTCGTCGCTGCACACCACCGGCTCGACCTACGGCGCGCCCGCGCCGCCGCACAGCGCCAGCGCGCCCTACGGCGAGCAGCCGGCCGCCGCGTGGGCGCCGCGCCACGCTCAGCCGAGGCTGCCGCCGAAGCTCGTGGTCCCGCTCGCGCTCGGCGGCGTGGCGCTCATGATCGTGAGCGTGCTCGCGGTCTGGATGGCGCTCCGCGACGAACCCCAGAGCGACGCGGTCCAGCACGATCTGCTGCCGGCCCAGAGCGCGAGCGCCGGGCCGACCCAGCTCTCCCCGTCCTCGGAGAGCACCGACGAATCGCGGAGCAACGTGAACGATCCAGGATCGCGGAGCAACGTGAACGACCCAGGATCGCGGAGCAACGTGAAGGAGCCAGAGACGACGCGCCCGGACGCGCCGAACGCTCCGGCGAGCGCACCGCCCGCGAGCACGTTCATCATCGACTTGACCAAGAAGAATCAGCGGACGAGAAAATCACGCCAGGACTGAAGCCAGATCGCCGAACATGGAGCTCCGCCCCCTCATGGTGACGAGGACAACCCCGCGCGCGCGATCGATGCTCGTCGGGTCTGCGCTGGCGCTCACGCTCTCGGGAGCGTGCTCGGACCCGGTGCCGATCGGCCCACGTCCCGACGCCGGCGGCGACGGTGGAGGCGGCAGCGGAGGCGCGCCGCCGCTCTGCAGCGTCGGCGACGTGCAACCCTGCTATCCCGGCCCGGCAGACACCGAGGGTGTCGGCGTGTGCGCGGCGGGCGTGCGGAGGTGCCAGCCAGACGGCCAGAGCTTCGGCGAGTGCGAAGGCGCCGTGGTCCCGAGGCCCGAGGACTGCAGCAGCACCGTGGACGACGACTGCGACGGCGCGACGAACGAGCCCGACGCGGAGTGCGTGTGTACCCCGGGCCAGATCAAGACTTGCTACAGCGGCCCCGAGGGGACGAGCGGCGTGGGGCTCTGCGCGGTGGGGCTGCAGATGTGCGATCTCTCGGGCACGTCGTGGCGGCCGTGCGCCGGCCAGGTCACCCCGCAACGAGAGACGTGCACGGACGACACCGACGAGGACTGCGACGGCTTCGCCTGCAGCGCGCCGCTCTGGGCCGCCCTCTACGGTGATCAGAACACCCAGAGCGCGACCAGCGTCGGCGTCGACGCGCAGGGAAACGTCTACATCGGCGGCACCTTCTCGGGGACCATCAACCTGACCGGCAAGGAGACGGGCGCCCTCGTCAGCATCGGCACCTCCGACGTGTACGTCGCGAGCTTCGACCCCTCCGGACAGCACCGCTGGAGCGTGAGGTTCGGCGGCAGCGGCGCCGAGACGCTCAACGGGCTCGCGGTGACGCCCGAAGGCAACCTCGTGCTCGGCGGGACGTTCTACGGCTCGTTCACGTTCGGCGGCACGACGCTGAGCAGCGTCAACGCGCTCGACACCTTCGTGGTCACGATGACCGGAGAGAAGGGCGAGCAAGGCTGGGCACGCCAGCTCGGCGACGCGGCCGATCAAACGCTGCGCTCGATCGCGGTCGACCCGACCGGAAACATCGTGATCGCCGGCTACTTCAGCGGATCGTTGCTCTGCGCGGCGTCGCCCGTCCCCGGCGGCAACCCCATCTGCGCCACCAGCGCAGGCGGCACCGACATCTTCGTGCGGAAGTACGATCCGCTCGGCGCCCCCCAGTGGACGAGGATCTACGGAGACGACAAGAACCAGTTCGCCATGGGCGCCGCCGTCGGCAACGACGGCAGCGTGCTCGTCACCGGCCGGTACAACGGCACCCTGACCGTCGGCCCCCGACAGGTGAGGAACACCGGGCTCGGGCCGAACCTGTTCGTCCTGAAGCTCGACAGCAGCGGGAACGGCGTCTGGCTCTCGGACTATGGAGACACGGCGTCGCAGGCAGGCACCGGGATCGCCGTCGCGCCCTCGGGCGCGGTGCTCGTGACCGGGACGTACATGGGCGCGCTCAACTTCGGAGCGGCCGGCACGCTCCCCGCCAACGATGTGCAGACGGCGTTCGTGGCGTCGCTCGCCCCCGACGGCGCGCCCGTGTGGGCGCGGTGGTTCGCCGGAGACGGCATGCAGGAGAGCACGTCGATCGTCGCGGACGCGGAGAACGGCGTGGTGGTGACCGGCTCGGTCCAGGGCGTCGTCGACCTCGGCGGCGGGCCGCTGCCCAGCGGCGGCGGCTTCGACGCCTTCGTGGCGAAGCTCGACGCCGACGGCAACCACCTCTGGGGGAAGGTGCTCGGCGCCGCCGGCAACCAGAAGTCGAACGCGGCGGCCACCGCGCCGAGCACGGGGGTCATCGCGCTCTCTGGCACCGCCGAGGGGAAGATCGACTTCGGCCTCGGCGAGCGCGAGGCGAACGGCACCGACGCGTTCGTCGTGCTCCTGTCGCCGTAGACCGGAGCCGCGGCCCCGGTCACGCGGCGCCGCGAGCGCCCGCAGGGACGAGGTCGACGCGGCCGAGCTCCTCGTTGGTCGCCGCGATGGCGGCGCGGATCGGCTCGCCGATGCCGTAGCGACGGCTCGCGCCGACCAGCGCCTGCGCGGCGACGTCGATCCGATACGGGCCGCCCGGCAGCGCCTCCAGCGCGATCGTGCCCGTCGCGCCGGACTCGACCATCTGGACGACGAGGCCGAACGGCTTGATGGATACGATGTAGCCATCGATCTCCTCGCCGACGCGCGAGGCGAAGAGGCGCGCCACGAGCATGCGGTGCCGCTCCGTCTCGGCCTTGGCGGCGTTGCGCGCGCGCGCGTTCAGGTGGTGGGCGAGCGACGTGAGCGCCTCGGAGTCGACGCGCTGGTCGCGGCGGCCCTGGAGGTACCGCTTGACCACACGGTGCACCGCGAGGTCGGCGTAGCGGCGGATCGGGGACGTGAAGTGCAGGTACAGCGGCGCCCCCAGGCCGAAATGCAGGCCTCCGGCGCCCGTGTACCGGGCAGGGCCGAGCGCCTTGCCGAGCACGGTGCGGATGGCCGGCGCGAGCTCGGAGCCCCTGTACTGCGCCTCGAACGCGGCGAGGCCGAGGGGGCTCAGGCGCGCGCCGAAGCCGGCCTCGACGCCGAAGTTGTGCGCGAACTGCTCGAGCGCGCGGACGCGCTCCTCGGTCGGCTCGTCATGGACACGAAAGACGCAGGGGAGCCCGCGCGCCACGAGCCAGCTGGCCACCGCCTCGTTCGCCGCCACCATCAGCCGCTCGATGAGGCGGTGCGCGCCCGTGTCGGAGCGCGGCGAGACGGCGGTCGGCTCGCGCGTCTCGGCGTCCAGCGTCACGTACGCCTCCTCGCGATCGAGCTCGACGCCGCCGCGCGCCGCGCGGACCGTCGACAGCCGCGCGGCCGCGGTGCGGAGCCAGCGCACGACCGGCCGGGCGGCCTCGGGGATGCCGGCGGAGCGGCCCGTCGTCAGGAACTCCTCGACGGCGTCGTAGGAGAGGCGGGCGTGCGAGCGGATCACGCTCTCGTGCAGGTCGATCGACGTGATGCCCCCCTCGGGGTCGATGCGCAGCTCGACCGTGACCGCGAGCCGATCGACCCCCGGGAGCAGGCTCGCCGCCTCGCTGGAGATCGTGTCGGGGAGCATCGGGATGACGCGGCCAGCCAGGTAGACGCTCGTGCCCCGGGCGCGGGCCTCGAGATCGAGCGGCGAGCCCTCGGGGACGAACACGTCCACGTCGGCGATCGAGACGAGGACGCGGAGCGCCCCGTCGGGCCCGGCCGGCAGCACGGAGACGGCGTCGTCGATGTCCGTGGTGACGGGCGCGTCGATCGTGACGGTGATGACGTCGCGCAGGTCGCGGCGGCCGCGCGCGAGCTCGCGCTCGACCGACACCGCGGCGACCGCCGCGCGCGACGCCTCGAGGACCTCGCCCGAGAACACGGCGCGCACGCCGTTGCGGGCGAGGCAACGCTCGATGCCGAGGTCGGCCTCCGACGCGACGACGCGCGCAGGGACGACCGCCGCGCCCTCGATGGTGGCGACCACCGCGGCGCCCTCGGGGAGGTCGTCGGCGCTGCCCGGCTTGAACGGCCAGTCCGTGTTGGAGACGAGGCGATCGACCCGGAGGTGCGGCCGCTTCGCGTGCGATACGACCGTCCCGAAGAGCTCGGAGCGATCGCGCTGGACGAGGGCGAGCTGCGACGCGCTGAAGCGGCCCGGCTCCGCCTCGATGACCACCGCGTCGACGACGTCGCCGTCGAGGAACGGGTTCAGATCGGGCGGCGCGATGAAGGCGGTCGCCGGCCCGAGGGCAGCCAAGCCCGGCCTGCCCGGCCCCCCCGCCTTCTCCGGAGAGGCCTCGATGTTCAGGAACCCGAAGCCACGGGGGTTGACCGAGATGCGTCCACGAACGGGTGCGTGCATAGGCGCGGAAGGTACGCCAGATCCCGGCGCGTTCGAGCACAAGCTGCCCGTTGAGCTCGCACCAACGCCAGAGAATTACTGCAACACGGTAACAAAGCAGCGCGTGAGGTCGCGGCATCGCGCGCTGCATGCCGAGATGCGCTCGGGGGGCCCGGGGTGCCTCGCGCTGCGCTGCGATGACGTGCGGGCGGCATCGCGGTTCCACGTGCGCCGGGGCCCCGTGCATGGGCGGGACGCCAGGGCAAAAGTGCCTCCCTCGACGGTTCGCGGCGCCGGATCGGCTTATACTCGACACATCGTGGAAGACTCAGGGGACATCATCGAGCTAGCGCGTGTGATGCCTCGGGACCGCTTCGTCCGCCAGGTGACGAACCTGCTCCTCGTGGTGTCCGAGGCGGGTCCGGACAACCAGCAGATCGCGTTCCGGACGGTCGCCGCATCGCCGGCGGCGCACCGGAAACCGCCGCCTCCGCCCGGCCCAGCGAGCGAGGTGTTCCAGCTCGTCAAGGCGAAGGGCAATCCCTATCTCGACCAGATCTCGGTGGGCCGCACGCGCAATTGCGACGTGGTGCTGCGCCACCCCTCGGTGTCCAAGCTGCACGCGCACTTCCGGCGGAATGAGCAGGGGCAGCTCGTGCTCGTCGACAACGGCTCGCAGAACGGGACCCGCGTGAACGGCAAGGTGCTCTCCGAGAGCGAGCCGCAGGAGGTCTCGGTGGGCGACGTGATCCAGTTCGGCCGGCTCACGACGTCGCTGCTCGATGCAGCGGCCCTCTTCGACCTCGTGCGCGAGCAGGCGCGCCTCGCGAGGGACCAGGCGAACCGGTGAGCGCCCCGCGCGGCGGCGCTCAGAACCGGTACCCCGCGGAGACGTTCGGAAAGAACATCGTGAACGTGCCGTGGGCGAGCTCCTCGAACACGACCTTCTTTCCCGGCGCGCAGTCGACCGTGGGGCGCGCCTCGTCGCACTCGGCCCCGACCACGTAGGTGTTGCCCGTCTCGAGCGGCGGGCCGTCGACGAGGAAGAAGCCGACGCCGAGGCCCGCGCTGGCGCTGAGGCGCCCGAGCTTCAGCCGGAGCCTCAGCTCGGGCATCGCGAACGGGGCGGCGGCGCGGACGGCCCTGCCCGCGTTCTGCACGGCCACGCTGACGGTCCTCTCCGCGTCGGACGCCGTGCCGGTCACCTCGTCGCTCATCTCGGCCAGCACCACGCCGAGCCCGAGCGCGCCGCCGACGTCGAGCCATGACGACAGCCCGTAATGATAGCTGCCGCCGACGATCACCGTCACGCCGGCCATGCCGATGTCGTCGTGGAAGCTGTAGCGGATGGGGAGCCTCTCGTTGCCCCCGCGCGGATCGGCATACGTCGCGTCGAGCGAGCGATCGAGCGTCGTGTGGAGGCTCAGGTACCCGGCCGTGAGCTCGATGGCGGCGCCGATCGGGAACTCGTAGCTGCCGCGCACGCCGGCCAGGACGCCGGACGGGCGCGAGATGCCCGAGCAGCTGTAGCTGCCGCAGCTCCGCTCGGCGTCGCTCTCGAGCGACGAGGCGAAGGCATAGCCGCCGGTCGCCTCCAGCCGGAAGACGCCGACCCTCCGACCCCAGCGCGGGTGCGCGTCGTCGATGGCGAGCGGCAGGATGATGTCGCCCCTCGTCGTCCTGTCGACGGTCGCGCGGAGCGTGCGCGAGAAATAGCCCGGCTCGTGCGCCTCGAAGGTGTGGCGCCCGAGCGGCAGCGCGCCGCGCCACTGCCCCTTGCCGACCGGGACGCTGTTGATGGTCAGATCCGCGCTCAGCGGCTGGGCGACGACGCGGACCTCCTCGCCGAGCGGCCCCGCCTCGACCGTGGCGACGGCGAGCTGCCCCGCGATGACGTTCGCCTCGCGGGGCGCAGAGCCGAAATTGCCCTTGCGCACCGAGTAGAAATGCGGGCCGGGCGCGAGCGCGCCCTCCCACGGCAGCTGGCCGATCAGCGCGCCGTCGATGGTGAGATCGGCGCCGACGAGCCGCTCGTCCTCGACCTTCAGCCGGCCCGTGCTGGCGAGCGGATCGAGCTTCGCGTCCACCGACCTGGTCTCGGCGACCCCGACGGTCACGATCCGCTCGAACGTGTGCCAGCCGTCCTTGACCACGCGGAGCGTGTGATCCCCGGGGAGCAGCCGGATCGGGCCGGCGAGGGGGAGCCGGCCGCGCTGCCTCCCGTCGATGAGCACCAGGCCATCGACGTTCGACGAGACGACGACGCTGCCGATCCGCGCTCGCAGCGTGGCGATCGCGGACGCGACGCTCCGGCGCTCCGGCTCGCCGAGCTCCGCGCGGAGCTCGGTGAGCAGCGCCTCGTAGAGCTCGAGCGCCTCGTCGTAACGCCCGAGCTGATCGAGGCAGAACGCGGCGTTGAGCGTGTTGGGCACCGACGCGACGATCTGACGCGACCTCAGGTAGAGCTCGAGCGCGCGCTGGAAGTCGCCGATCTTGCGCAGCTCGTTCCCTTCCTGAAAGAGCGCCTTGGCCCGGGCGAGCGCCTCGTCCGTCGATGCGGGCGCCGCGGGCGCCGAGGCAGGCGGCTCGGGTGGCACGCCCGGGACAGCCGCCGCCGGCGGGGGCTGCGCGCGGGCCGGAGGCGCAGGCGCCGCGCTCGCCACGGCGAGCGCGCACGCCGCAAAGCAGCGCCGCAGGGCGCGACGGGCGCGCGGCATCGGTCTCACCACCGGTCGACCGGAACCACCGCGGTCGGAGCCGGCGGAGCCGCAGGCGCCCCCGTGGCGGAGGGCGTGGCAGGCTCGGCCACGGGAAGAGCGCCGCGCGGGGCGCGGCTCTTCCTGTCACGGCGCGGGGCAGGCTCGGAGGCCGCGACCGACGCAGAGGCCGGCGCGGGCGGCTGGAGATCGATGCGATCGGGGCGGATCGTGCCGTCGCTCAGCAGGAACACCGTCTCCTTCGTGGTCGCGCCGCCGCGGGTCACCTCGATCTCGAACGTGTCGCCGGCCTTGCCCGTCAGGTCGAGCCGGCCATCGCTCACCGGACGCGCCGCGCCGTTGACCCGCGCCGTCGCCTCCTTCGGGAGCGTCACGACGGCGGTGAAGGACGCAGGCGCAGGCGCAGGCGCGGGCGTGACGGGCAGCGCGGGCTCGCTCGGCGCGGCGGGCGACGCGGGCGGCTCGTTGCCCGTCGAGGCGCGCAGCGCGAGACCGCCGCCGATCGCGGCCAGGGCGACCACGGTGACCGCCGCCCCGACGAAGCGCCGCCGTGCCGCGCCGGAGGGCTCCTTCACCGCGGTGAAGGAGCTGCCGCCGATGGATCGCTCCTCCCCCTCGGCCGATCGCGAGAGCCCGGACTCGCGCAGCGCGGAGATGGGGGTGGCGCCGGCGCGCCGCTCGGGGTCGATGCCCCGCAGCTGATCCAGCGTGACGACGCCGGTGCCCTCCGCGTGCGGCTCGAGCGCGGCGATGAGCTCCTCCATGCTCTGCCAGCGCTCCGCGGGATCCCGCAGGAGGCCGCGGTGCACGACGGCCGCGAGCGCCGGGGAGACCCACGGCGCGGCCCCGGAGAGCGGCGGCACGCGCTCGGTGCAGATCGCGAGCAGGAGCTCGGCGAGCGAGGCGTCGGGATCCCAGGGGCAGCTCCCGCAGAGCGCCTGGTAGAGCGAGACCGAGAGGCTCCAGATGTCGGAGCGGTGATCGACGTCCTTCGCCATCTTCGCCTGCTCGGGAGACATGTAGATGGGCGACCCGAGCACGCCGCCGGCGCGCGTGAGCTCGTGCGAGGCGCCATCCCCCGTGCGCTTCGCGATGCCGAAATCGCACACCTTGACCACGATCCTGCGATCGCTCGACGACGGCGGGCGGATGGATCCGGACGGGCGACGCCCCGAGGGCGGCGGGCGGACCGAGCCGGACGGGCGCCGCACCGACGGGGGCCCCGCCGCGAGCGAGCCGCGCTGGGTGGACGGCGGCGCCGAAGCGAGCGAGCCGCGCCGGGTGGACGGCGGCCCCGAAGCGAGCGGGCCGCGCCGGGTCGACGGCGGCGCGATCGAGGTCGACGGCCTCTGGGCCGCGCCCTCGAACGGCGCGTGCAGGAAGAGGTTCGCCGGCTTGATGTCGCGGTGCACGATCCCCTCGGCGTGCGCCGCCGCGAGCCCGCGCGCCGCCTGGATGAACACGCGCACGACGGGCTCCGGCTCCAGCGGCCCGCGCATCCTGAGGAGCTTGGCGAGGTCGACGCCGTGCAGGAGCTCCATGATGATGAACGGCGTCGCGAGCGTGAGATCCATGCCCAGCTCGAACGTCTTGACGACGTGCGGGCTCTGGATCGCGGTCACCGCGCGCGCCTCGCGGATGAAGCGGCGCACGGCGTGGTCGTCCTGCCCGACGGCGCTCTTGAAGATGACCTTGGCCGCCACCCGCCGCCCTTCGGGCGACTCCGCCTCGTAGACGGCGCCCATCCCGCCGCGCCCGATCAGCCGGCGCACCGCGTACCGGCCGCCGAGCTCGCGGCCGACCAGCGGATCGGTCTCGGCGCCGGCGCGCTCGGCGATGGCCTCGCGCAGCTCGGGATCGAGCGGCCTCAGCATGTCGATGGTGATGCGCTCCTCGCTGCCCGACGCGGCGCGCAGCGCCTCGGCGAACGCCTCGATCGACGGATAGCGCCGGTCCACGTCGCTGTGCAGCGCGAGCGAGAGCGCGGCCGCGAGGCGCGCCTCGATCCACGGGGCGCGATCCTGGATCGACGGGAGCTGCGCAAGAGGCGCAAGGGACGACGCCGGCGCGTCCGCCGCCGTGTCCGCGGGGCCGAGCTCGGCCGTGTCCGCCGTGACGTCGAGCTCGGCCCACGGCGAGACGCCGCAGAGCATCTCGTAGAGCGTCGCCGCCAGGCCGAACACGTCACCCCGCACGTCCGCCGTGCGGTCCCGCGGCCCCGACTCGTCGCGCAGAGGATCGGTGCTCCTCGCCGCCTTGCCAGGGGCGGAGGTGGCCGTGTCACAGCCCTTCGAGAGCCCGAAGCCAAAGACGCGGACGAGGATCTCTCCGCCCGCGAGGTGCTCCAGGAAGATGCGCGGCGGCCGCACGTCGCGGTAGACGAGGCCCGCGGCGTGCACCGCCGAGAGCCCCGCGGCGACCTGGAGCGCGATCCGCACGGCGACCTCGGGCGCGAGCGGCCCCGTCTCGGCGAGCAGGGCGGCGACGTCGGTCCCGTCGAGCAGCGGCATCACGAGGTAGGCGAGATCGCGCTCGAGGTCGTGGCCGGCATCGACGATCGGGACGACATGCGCGTTGTCGAGCTTCGCGGTGACGCTCGCCTCGCGGGTGAGCCGTGACAGCGTGTCCTCGGTGACGACCTCGGGCCGCAAGACCTTGAGCGCGACGCGGCGACCCGAGGGGCCCCGGGCCTCGAACACGACACCGAAGCCCTGCGCGGAGAGGACGCGGACGATCCGATATCCGCCGGTGAGCGCGCCCCCCACGAGCGCCGTCGGATCCGCCAGAGGTGCTGTCCGGCCCATGTCCTCAAGCATACGACGGCCCCTCGCGCCCCACAAAGCATGAGTGTCACGCGACCTCGGAGGCGCGCTGCGCGCGGGCGCCGCACCGTCGCGGAGCGCCGGCCACGCACCTACAACGACGCCAAGCCCGCCGCACCGCGGCGCGGCGCGCCCGCCGAATGTAGGCGCGACAACCGCAGATAACGCGGTGAACGGACCGCCGTATACGCAAGAGCACGGCTGGATACGAGCGGATACGCGGGGACACGGAATAGCACGGCAGGATACGAGGGGATACGCATGAATACGCGGTGATACGCGAGGACACGCAGTAAGCCCTTTGAATCATGGAATATTTGTCTCATTTGTCTTGCCGACCGAAAGCTCACGGCATTAGATTCCCATCATCCCATTCACCGCCGCTCGGTCAGGATCTGGGCAGGACTGGTTGATCTCAAGCGCGCACCCCGATGTGCGCCTCCCCCGCCGGGGGACCTGGAGGCACCATGACCCTGCGATCCCTCGGGCGCGCGCTCGCCGCCCTGACGGCCTTTCTCGTCCTCACGCTCGTCCTGGCGCGGCCGGCGCGCGCCAAGGGCTCTTCCGTCGATGAGCGGCTCGCCAAGGTGCTCGCACGACACGGGTTCACCGGAGAGATCGAGTCGACGCTGGAGTCGCGGCTCGGGCGGAAGCTCGACAAGAAGCTCGCGAAGCTCGGGCGTGACCTCTTCTTCGACAGCCTCCTCGGCCTGAACGACGACAACTCGTGCTCGGGCTGCCACGCGCCGACCGCGGGCTTCGCCGACACGCAGTCGATCGCCATCGGCATCGACAACAACGGCGTCGTCGGGCCGCGCCGCACCGGGCCGCGCAACCAGCGCCGCACGCCCACCATCATCAACACGGCCTTCTATCCCACGCTGATGTGGAACTCTCGGTTCTTCGCCGTGTCCGGCGACCCCTTCGACAACAGCCAGGGGTTCTCGTTCACCGCGCCGGAGGGGATGTCGCTCTCTTCCCTGCCGCACCTGCTCAACGCCCAGGCCTTCATCCCGCCGACCGAGATCACGGAGATGACCGGGTACGAGGCGCCGTCATCGCACGATGTCGTGCGGGAGGAGGTCGCGGAGCGCGTGAACGACGTGAAGGCGTACCGGAAGCGGTTCGCCAAGAGCTTCCGGGCGGTGAAGCGAGGGGACGACGTCACCTACGAGATGATCGCGGCCGCCATCGCCGAGTTCGAGATGTCGCTCACGTTCGCCGACGCGCCCATCGACAGGTTCGCCCGCGGCCGCCGGCACGCGATGACGCTGGAGCAGAAGCGCGGCGCGCTGCTCTTCTTCGGCGAGGCGGGGTGCGTCAGGTGCCACGCGGTGTCGGGGGAGTCGAACGAGATGTTCAGCGACTTCCAGCAGCACGCGATCGGCGTGCCGCAGATCGCGCCGACCGACGATCCGGCATACTCGAACGTGGTCTTCGACGGCCCGAACGCCGATGAGGACTTCGGCCTGGAGCAGGTCACGGGCGATCCGGCCGATCGGTACAAGTTCAGGACCTCGCCGCTGCGCAACGTCGCCCTCCAGCCCACGTTCTTCCACAACGGCTCGTTCACGTCGCTGGAAGGCGCCATCCGCCACCACCTCGACGTCACCACGTCGGCCACGGAGTACACGAACAAGCACCTCGATCGCGATCTGCGGGGTGAGATGGGCCCGCTCGCGCCGGTCCTCGCCGCCGTCGACCCGCTGCTGCAGGAGCCGATCGACCTCACGGAGGAGGAGATCAGCTGGCTCTGCGCCTTCGTGGGAGAGGCGCTGCTCGACCCGCGCGCGACGCCGGAGCGGCTCGAGGCGCTCATCCCGGAGGAGCTCCCGAGCGGGCGCGAGGTCCACCGCTTCGAGTAGCCGCGGGCCGGGCGGGCGGCGCTCACGCGGTCGAGCGCCCGCCGGCACCCCGGCTCAGCTGCGGTCCAGGCAGCTGCTGAGCGATTCCTTCTGGATGCTGCACTCCTCGTCGTACTTCGCGGGATCGCAGTTGTCCTCGGCGTGGTTGCGACACTCCAGGTACGACTCCCACGCGTCGTGACAACCGGCCTCCTCGGCGGCCTCCGTATCGGCGCTGCACATCGCGAGGCAGCTCTGCTCCGTCGCGGCGTCCCCCGGGCACTCCACGGCTCGCTCGCAGAGCTCGGGGCACCCCTCCTCGCCGTGCTCGTCGCCGCAGCCCAGGGCGACGAGGGCGATCACCAGGATTGTCATCACCTTCATCGGCCCACCGTATCACGAGCGCGACGCCGCGCGCCGGCGCGGCCCAGGTCGGCGCCAGTGGGCAGCACCGAGGGCGGCGCGCCGGCTCTCTGCGGCGACCGCTCCCGGGAGGGCGCAGCTCAAGGCAGCAGCCGGGAGAGGAGGCTCCACTTCGCCGAACGACCGGACTTCATGGCGAGGACCGTGGTCACGCCGATCACCCCCGCCGTGAGGGCGATGTTGAGCGGCCCCATGACGCCGAGGAGCCGGTGCAGCGCCGCGGCCTTCGCGGGCGGGCGCGGCGCCGGCGCTTCACCCTCCTTGAGGAGGGGCACCCCGCCGTCGGGCGCCTCTTCGCGCATCTGCTGTCCGCCCAGCATGCTGGCGACGCTCGTGGCGAGCGTCGCGCCCAGGAGGATGTCCTTCAAGCGCACCAGATCGCGGGTCTCACGGTCGATTGATCGCCCCGAGATCACCGTCCGCCCGATGAACCAGGTGGCCGCGGCGGTGCCGAGCGAGATCGCGCTGACGAGGTTGTACCGCTGCCACGCGTCAGAGAGCACCTTGCCCCGCTCGGCCTCGGAATGGATGTCCTTGACCGCCTGGCGCAACGCCAGCCGGCCAAAGAGGGGGCCACCGAACCCCGCGGCCAGACCGAGCTCATGCAGCACCCATGCAGACGTCGAGAGTGTAGCCATGTCGTTCCACCTCGCCGCGACGCACAAGCAAGATCGTGCCCAGGGCTTGACTGCGCGCCAGGAACCAGGCCGTCGCAGGCGCGCCGCCTCGGCAGCGCGCCTGCGACGGCGAGGTCGGGCCCGGCGCGACCCCGACGAGAACGGCGTTTGCCGGGCGCCAGGTCACGTCGAGAGGTACGCCGGGCCGCCGCGCAGCACGGCATTCCCGCGAGCGCCGCTGAACTCTCGTCCTGCGGACGAACCACGCTCGTCGACGAGCGCGGCGGCGGCGGGGCGGAGCACGTCGGCCACGGCCTGCTGCCGCAGCCGGTGGAGCTCGCCTTCGGCGAGGAACCCGTGGGAGGTCGGGAGATCGCGGTCCGCCATGCCCGGCGCTCCGCTGCCCACCTGGTCGAGCGCGCGCGCGAAGGCCGCGGCGACGCGCTCTCGAAGGCGCGCGCCGCCCGTCGTGACGGCCCAGCGGACGAACGCCCAGGCGAGCTCCGCGTGGCGGGCCTCGTCGCGCGCGATCGCCTGGAGCGCCATGCGCACCGCCGGCGGCTCCGCCGCCTGCGCGGCGACCTCCGCTTCGATGGCCGAGAGGGTCTCTCCGACACAGCCCTCCACGACGGTCGCCAGGGTGAGGGCCTCGAGCGAGCCGAGGTCGTCGAGCGCGCCGTGCAGCGGCAGCGGGCCGACGCCCACCGGCTCCCCCGCGTACGCCGAGGCGATCGCGAGCGCGAGGCGCGCGTGCCGCACCTCGTCGAGCGCCGCGCGGTGCGCCGCTTCGAGCAGCTGGGGAGGCGCGCCCTGCGCCATCAGCGCGAGCGCGAAGCGGCCGAAGGAGGCGACCGAGGCGTGCTCGTTCTGGCCACGCTCGGCCCAGCGCCGGGCGAGCTCGCGGCGCTCCGCGGGCGCGAGCGCGCTCAGATCGGTGTCGGCGAGCGCGCGCTCGAAGCGCCGCACGTCGGTCTGCGACCACGCGCTCGGGGCGCGCGCGAGCGGCGCGACGCGGGGCTCGCCCCGGACCAGGAGGGGGCGCCCTTCACAGGAGATGGAACCGACGAGGTAGCAGCAGCTCGCCGGATCCGACGCCGTCCGGTTCGCGTAGGGGCCCTGGATCCACCCGGCCGCGCCCTCGCCCTCGGCGCTGCATGTACACGTCCCCGAGCCGGGCGGCAGGTCATCGAGGTGCGGCGCGGCCTCGGAGGCCGCAGGGCAGGCGCCGCCGACCGGCGCCGTGCAGTGCACCTCGTAGCAACACTGGCCGTAATACCCGCCGTCATGAAACGGCCCGACGCAGGTCGGATCCGGATAGGGATCGAGCGGCGCAGAGGCGTCGGGAGGATCGACCTCGCCGCCTCCGCCGGCCCCCGATGTCGCGCCTGCCGTCGAGCTCGAGCTCGGCCCCGATGTCGCGCCTGCCGTCGAGCTCGAGCTGGAGCCCGGCCCCGACGTCGCGCCTTCAGGCGAGCTCGAGCTGGAGCCGGACTCGATGTGCGTGCCGCAGCCCGACACCAGCGCAAGGCTCGCGCCCCACTGGGATGCGACCAGGATTCGAAGCAGGAAGTTTCGCATGGACGGCGACAAGCAAGGCATGTACCGGGCAAACACACGTGTTTCCGGCCGCCGGGAGAGCAGCGCCGTGCCAGCATGTGCCATCGCCCTGCCGTCCTCCACGCGGCATCGGCCGATGCTGCCGGTGGACCTTCCCTCCGGCCGCGGCCCTGGATACCGGGTCTCGATGTCACCAAAGCACCCGGACCGCCGGGCAGATCTGGAGCGGTGCGATGGTGCGTCCGTCCCGAGGAGGCCTCATGCGGATCGTTCTCGATAGCTCCGTCGCCATCGCCTCGATGAAGCCCCAAGAGCCCGGGCACGCGGACGCGCACGCCTTTCTCGAGCGCGCTCGCGCCGCCGTGGCCGCGGGCGCGGCGCGCGTGCTCGCGCCGCCCGAGCTATGGCTGGAGGTGTACGTCGCCGAGCAACGGCTCGCGATGTCGCGGCGGGCCGCGCCCGCGGCCGCGAGCCCGCTGGGAGGCCTCGAGATCGAGCTGGTCGCGCCCGAGGACGCCGGCGCCATCACGGAGTTCCTCGACCAGCTGACGAGGCGCATGCGCGGCCGCAGGCCCTTCGCCAACGCGACCGACCTCGTGTATCTGTGGGCCGCCCGCCGCGCGGATGCGACCGTGGTGACGCTCGACGAAGGGCTCCTCAAGTACCACGGTGTCGTCTGCGATGTGACAAGGCCGCAGCACGTTCGGCTCGAATCCGGATAACGCGCCGCAGCGAGCGGCGAATGCACTTCGCGACGCGCTTTGCGACAACCGCCGTCCGAGAAACGTCGAAAAACAGCATCTCTGGATGGTCACGGCGCAAGTTTACACTCCGTGCAAATGCACTTGTCGCACCCGGCGAGGGCAGCTATCCCTGAGCGTCGCAGCGGAGCGCGCGGAGCTCGCGAGCCTGGGCTGCGCGGCGAGGCGCATGCGAAGTACATCGCTTATTTCACCGGTCCTCCCGGTGAGCTTGGCCCTCTTGACCACCCTGGCTGCGCCGCAGGCCCACGCCCGCCGCGCCGGGCTCGCGGTGGAGGGGTGCAACGGCTGCCACACCGGCGGCGCGGAGCCAGATATCACCATCGACTATAGCCCCAAGAACCCGGCGGCCGGCGAGACGGTGACTCTGCAGGTGCAGATCCGGTCTGCCAACATCAACGCCGGGGGCATCTATCTCCTCACCGAGACAGGTCGGCTCTCGCCCATCAACGGTCAAGGCACCAAGCTCATCGACGAGCACCAGCTCGTCCACGACGCGCCGAAGCGGGCGAGCGGCGGGGCCGTCCGCTTCGACGCGCAGTGGATCGCGCCGGGCGCGCCGGGCGGGGTCGTCGTCCGGGTGTGGGCCCTCGCGGCCAACGGCGACAACGGCCCGCGCGGAGACGGCGCTTCGTCCGCCGACACGGCGTTTGCCTACGGATGCGCCGGGACGACGTATTACCTCGATCGCGACGCCGACGGATACGGCGACTCCAGCGTGCCCAGGGTCGATTGCACCCGGCCGGCCGATCACGCCGAGCGAGGCGGCGATTGCGACGACTACAGCGTCAACATCCATCCCGATCAGGATGAAGCCTGCAACGAGACCGACGACGACTGCGATGGAGAGATCGACGAGGAGCTCGAGATCACCACGCAGTATGAAGACGCCGACGGCGACGGCTATGGCTCGTTCTTCGGCGCGACGGTCACGGCGAAGTGCCCCCCCGAGGGGTACGCGCCGAGCTCCAACGACTGCAACGACAGGTCCCCTGACGTCCACCCGGACGCGACCGAGACATGCAATCTCGCCGACGACGACTGCGATGGCCGCATCGACGAGGGCGTGCGGGAGGTGTGCGGCGTCGGGATGTGCGCGCGCGAAGCGACCGCGTGCGCCCCCGGGTCGTGCACGCCCGGTGAGCCGAGCGCCGAGGTGTGCAACGCGCTCGACGACGACTGCGACGGCGAGGTCGACGAGGACCCAGGCCTCTGCGCGCCCGGCGAGGGCTGCCCGAGCGGCACGTGCAGCAGCGGGACGGGCGCCGGCACGGCCGTGAGCGCTGGCAGCGCGGCAAGCGCGGGAAGCGCCGGCGGCGCCGTTGCCTCCGCGGGATCCGCGGGCGGCGGCGCGCCGGACGAGGGAGGAGCGGACAGCGGCGGTTGCGCCGTCGACGCCGGCGACCACCGCGGCGGGTCTCCGTGGCGGCTGCTGACGCTCGCCTCGCCGTTCGCCCTCCTCGCGTTGCGGCGCCTCTGGAAGAGTGGCACCTTACGGTAAGCCTTCCTTCCAGGCCTGAGGTCAGCACGCATGCTCTACCGCCGCTTCGGTCGCACCGAGATCAAGATGCCTGTCCTTTCGTGCGGAGGGATGCGGTACCAGCAATCCTGGAACGACAAGGACCCCGTCTCGCCCGCGAGCCAGCGCAACCTCGAGGCGTGCATCGAGCGGGCGCTCGAGCTCGGCATCTATCATATCGAGACCGCGCGAGGGTACGGCACGAGCGAGGAGCAGCTCGGGAAGATCCTGCCGACGCTGCCGCGCGAGCGGCTCATCGTCCAGACGAAGGTCAGCCCCGAGGCGGATCCAGCGAAGTTCCTTGCGACGTTCGAGCGGTCGATGAAGCTCCTCCGCCTCGATCACGTCGACCTGTTCGCCCTCCACGGCGTCAACGACGAGACGCGCCTCTCGTGGTCGCTGCGCAAAGGTGGCTGCCTGGACGCCGCGCTCGAGCTGAAGCGGCAAGGCCGCGTGCGCGCGGTGGGGTTCTCGACGCACGCGGCGCCGCGCGTGATCACCGCCATGGTGCAGGACGGCCGCTGCGATTACGTCAACCTGCACTGGTACTACGTGAATCAGCTCGCCTGGCCTGCCATCCAGGCTGCGGCAGAGCAGGACATGGGGGTCTTCATCATCAGCCCCACCGACAAGGGGGGCAAGCTGTACGAGCCGAGCGACAAGCTCGTGCGGCTCTGCGACCCGCTCTCGCCCATCGTGTTCAACGACCTCTTCTGCCTCGCTCGCCCCGAGGTCCACACGATCAGCGTCGGGGCGGCGCGCCCGTCCGACTTCGACGAGCACATGAAGGTCTTGCCGCTGCTCGACCGCGAGGGCGCCGCGCAGGCCGCGCTGGCGCCGATCCTGCGCAGGATCGACGAAGAGCTCGAGCGGGTGCTCGGCCGCGCGTGGCGCGACACATGGCACGTCGGCCTCCCCGACTGGGAAGCCGTCCCCGGGCACGTCAACATCCGCGAGATCCTGCGGCTGTACAACTTCGCCCGCGCGCTCGACATGACGGCTTACGGCAAGATGCGGTACAACCTCCTCGGCAGCGGCGACCACTGGTTCCCTGGGAACCGCGCCGATCGCGTGCGGGAGCTCGACCTCGCGCAGGCCCTCGCGGGCGCGCCGCAGCGGCACCGCATCCCCGAGGTGCTGGCGGAGGCGCACGCGCTGCTCGCAGGGCAAGAGGTGAGGCGCCTCGGCAAACACTGAGTCTGGGCCTCGCGCCGGCCCGGCGAGCGGCGCCTCGGCGGGTGAGCCGGGCGCGCGCCGCTGTCGGTCACGGAGGCGCGCAGACGTCCAGGCGGGCTCCTCGCCAGCCCCACAGAGCCACCAGCATGCCGAGGTGCGCTGCCGCGTAGAGGGCGAGCATCGCCCGCAATGTCAGCGAGGCATCGAGGAGCAGCGGAAGCGCTACGCCTGCCCAGCCGATCACGAGGAGCCCCGAGATCGTCAGCGGCCCGCGCGTCCACGGCTCGCCTCGCCGCAGCCCGCGGGCGGCGAGCACATCGAGCGCGCCTGCGGTCCACTGGGCGAGGCTGATGAAGGCGAGATGAGCAGCCCGATCCGCGTGCGGAATATCGCCCTTCTTCGCGACGCCGGCAAGGACGCAGGCCGCGTGCGCGGTGCCGCCCAGGAGCAGCACGATGCCCGTCACGAGAGCGAAAGACGCCAGCGCGGGACGTGGAGACATGCCGCCCAGGGTACCCGAGGAGCGAACCCCCGCGCTGCGAAAGCGGAGACGGCGGACAGCGCACGGTTCTTGCCGCCTCCTGCCCTTGTTCGACATCCTCCCTGGTGGGTCAGGGACAGTCGTTCCAAGGAGGTCTCTCATGCGCATTCACGGTACAGGGACGATGGCGCTCCTCTGCGCGCTCGCGTTCGCCGCAGCGGCGGGCTGCAATTCGGGCGGAGGGGACAGCGGAAGCGGCGGTGCGAACGCGGGCAGCGGCGGCGCGGGCGCTGGCACCGGCGGCTCGGGCGCTGGCACCGGCGGAGCGGGCGCCGGCACCGGCGGCGCGGGGGATGGCAGCGGCGGAGCGGGCGCCGGCACCGGCGGTACGGGGGATGGCAGCGGCGGCGCAGGCGCTGGCACCGGCGGCGGGGCGGAGGAGCTGAGGTGGTATCTCACGTGCGGCGATCCGGTATGCAGCGGGCACCGGCCCCGCGACGGGGTGAAGCCATGCACCGACGAGAAGGAGGGGGAGCCGTGCGCCGCGCCGGACGCGACGTGCGATCCCGCGAACGATTGCAACGCCCAGCTGCTCTGCACGAGCGACGATCCGAGGCAGCGGCCGGAGGGTTGCCCGAGATCCCGCGCCCGGTACAAGCACGATATCCAGTACCTGCAGGAGACCGAGCTCGCGCGCGTGCGCGATGAGCTCGTCGCCACGCCGCTCGCGACCTGGCGTTACAACCACGAGGGCGAGCACGGCCGCGAGCGTCTCGGGTTCATCATCGACGACAATCCGGCGAGCCCGGCGGTCGCGAGCGACGGCGACCACGTCGACCTGTACGGGTACACGAGCATGGCCGTGGCAGCGATCCAGATGCAGCAGAAGCAGATCGCCGCCCTCGAGCGTGAGCTCGCGGCGCTCCGCAAGGAGCTCGACTCGGCGCGGCAAGCGGCGCGCCCGCCGGCGTCCAGGGCGGCCGGTCGAGCCACACGATAGAAACACGGTAGAGCAGCCGCAGGCGTCGCGCTCCGGGGTCACTCGTCTTCGAAGGCGTGCCGCCGGAGCTCCGCGTCGATCCGCACCACCGACCGGGCATGCGCGCGGCGCGCGTCGGCGAACAGGGCCGGATGAGCGCAGGCCGCGAGGATCTCGAGCGACTCCACGATGCGGGGACCAGGGCGATTGAAGAACGCGTTGCCGTCAGCAAGGTACACGCGGCCCTGCGCCACGGCCCGGTACGTCCCCCAGGGCAGCACACGGGGGAGGAGCTCGAGTTCATCGAGCGTGCGCTCGAGGGTGAAGCCGCACGGCTTGATCATCACCACGTCGGGATCGAGCGCGGCGAGCGCAGCCGGCGAGAGCGTGGGCGCGTGCTCGCCGGGTCGCGTCACGAGGGGTTCCCCGCCCGCGAGGGTGATGAGCTCCGGCATCCACGTGCCGCCGATCATGACAGGCTCGATCCACTCGACCGCGAGCACGCGCGGCCTGCCCGGCGCCACGGCCGCGCGCGCGGCGACGGCGGCGACGCGCGCGCGCAGCCGCTCGACGAGCGCCTCGCCGCCCGCCGCGCGGCCGATCCCCTCCGCGACGCGGCGAATGTCGGCCCAGATGTCGTCGAGCCGCGTCGGGTGCAGGTTGATGATGCGCACGTCCTGCCGCGCAAGGCGGGCGACGGCCGCGCGGACGTCATCGAACGAGACCGCGCAGACGTCGCAGAGGTCCTGCGTCACGATCACGTCCGGCCGCGCCTCCCGGAGGGCGTCCATGTCGATGTCGTAGACCGCGAGCGCGTCCCGGAGGACGTCGCGGACCGCGGCGTCGATCTCCCGGCTGGAGCGCGCCGGCCTGAGCCGGGGGCGCGTGAGCACCGGGAGGCCGGTCAGGCCCTCGGGGAAGTCGCACTCGTGAGAGACACCGACGAGCTCGCTCTGCGCGCCCAGCGCGCAGACGATCTCGGTCGCGGACGGCAGCAGGGAGGCGATGCGCATGCGCGGTATTCTATCTCCTTGCGATCCACGTGGGGCGCGATGCGCACACGGCTCGTGGTGGACACAATGCTCGTGAAGACAGGAGGTCCCCATGAGACTGCAAGGCAAGATCGCGCTGGTCACAGGGAGCAGCCGGGGCATCGGCCGCAGCATCGCTGTCCGGTTCGCCCGGGAAGGCGCCGACGTGGCGCTCACGTACCACAAAAGCAAAGAGGGCGCCGAGGAAGCCCTCGCAGAGGTCGAGGCCGCAGGAAGGCGAGGTCATCTGTTCGCCGTCGACGTCGCCTCCGTCCAGAGCGTGCAGGGGCTCATCCAGGAGGCCATCGAGCGCTTCGGCCGGCTGGACGTGCTGGTCAACAATGCCGGGCTGGAGAAGCGAGCGCCGTTCTGGGAGGTGACCGAGGAGGACTACGATGCGGTCATGAACACCAACCTCAAAGCGGTGTTCTTCGGGAGCCAGGCGATGGTCCGTCACCTGCGCGAGGCGGGGCGGCCCGGCAAGATCATCAACATCAGCTCGGTCCACGAGGATCTCCCGTTTCCCCACTTCGCGTCGTACTGCGCCAGCAAGGGCGGTGTCCGCATGCTCACGCGCACGCTCGCCGTGGAGCTGCGCAGCACCGGGATCACCGTGAATGCCATCGCGCCGGGCGCGATCGAGACGGAGATCAACGCCGCTCTGCTCAAGGATCGCGACAAGCTGAGCGCGCTGCTCGAGCAGATCCCGCTGGGCCGCCTGGGAAAGCCGGAGGACGTGGCCGGGCTCGCCGTGTTCCTCGCCTCGGCAGACGCCGATTACGTGACCGGCTCGACGTACTTCGTCGATGGCGGGCTGACGTGGAACTACGAGGAGCAGTAGGCGGGGCACGGCCTTTCGCCGAGAAGCGGCGTCGTTGGACAGCCTGAGCCGAGAAAAGTTTCCGACAGAATGCAATGCAGCGCGGCCGAGACCGGCGCCGGCGACCTGCCGCTGCGATGCCTCGGCGCGGAACATCTTTTGCGCATACGTAGCCCGCGTGACCCGCGTAACCCGCGTGGCCCGCCACGACACATCGCATTTTTGCGTCACGCGGCCAGCTCCTTGTGGCACCATGCGCGCATGACGGAGCTCAAGACCTATACAGGTGGCTGTCACTGCGGGAAGGTTCGCTACGAGGTCAAGGTGGACCTGAGCAGTCCCGTGATCATGTGCAACTGCTCGCGCTGTTCGAAGCTGGGCGCGATGCTGGCCTTCGCGCCGGTGGACCAGCTCACGCTCAAGCAGGGCGGCGACGTTCTCACCGACTATCAGTTCAACAAGAAGGTCATTCACCATGTGTTCTGCTCGGTCTGCGGCGTCGAGTCGTTCGCGCGGGGAGTCGCTCCCAACGGACAGGAGATGTGCGCCATCAACGTCCGCTGTCTGGACGACGTCGATATCGACGCGCTCAAGACCATGAAAGTCGACGGGAAGAGCCTGTAGTCGCGCCCCGGCTGGCCGGGTCCGCGGCGGCCGCGGCCAGCGCACCGGGCCACGGGCCGGAGGGCGGTGCCGCGGCCGACCACCGCCGGCCCCGCGCCCGCGCTCGCGCACCCCCCGCTCGCGCCCCTGGCCAATCCGCAGGCGCGAGCCCGGGCGACACGGGTAGACTGGGCGCCCGATGTCGATCGAACGAGCAAGCGCGCTCCTGGCCTCGGCCCGCTCAGCCCTCTTCATCACCGGCGCGGGGGTCTCCGCGGCCTCTGGCATCCCCACCTACCGCGGGATCGGAGGGCTCTACGGCGAGAAGGCGACCGACGAGGGGCTCGCCATCGAGGAGGCGCTCTCGGGCGAGATGTTCCAGCGGCGCCCCGAGGTCACGTGGAAGTACGTCCACCAGATCGAGCGCGCGTGCCGCGGCGCGCGGCTCAACGCAGCGCACGCGGCGATCGCCCGGATCGAGCGCCGCCTCGCGCGCTGCTGGGTGCTCACCCAGAACGTCGACGGGTTTCACCGCGGCGCAGGCTCCACGAACGTCATCGACATCCACGGAGATCTCCACCGCATCCTCTGCACGCGCTGCCCCTACGAGGCGCACGTCGACGATTACGCGGAGCTCGCCCCGTGCCCGCGCTGCCCGGCATGCGCCGCGGTGCTCAGGCCCGATGTCGTCCTCTTCGGGGAGATGCTCCCCCTGGAGAAGGTCGAGATCCTCCGGCGGGAGCTCGCGCGGGGCTTCGACGTGGTCGTCTCGATCGGGACATCGAGCCTGTTCCCCTACATCACGAGGCCGGTCCTGGAGGCCGCGCACTCCGGGATTCCGACCATCGAGATCAACCCGGCGCTCACCGCGATCTCCTCCGCCGTTTCGGTGCGGCTCCCGATGCTCGCTGTCGAGGCGCTGGAGGGGATTCTGTCCCGCATCGAGCCCGCCAGCTGACCTTTTCCGCGCGCTGCATGGCAGCTGCTCGGCCTGCCACCAGGCGACGGCAAGGGCCGCATTGTTCAGCTGGGATTGCCCGTCGAGTCGATGTTTCGCCCGAACTCGTCCCTGGTTCGTGGAACGACCCGGCCGGTGGCTGAGGTCACTCGGCCGGCTCCTCGTCCCCCAGCCGGTCGAGCTCGCCCCAGAGCTCATCCAGGTCGACCACCAGCCCGTCGCACCCTGGCACCGCCTCGACGCGCCCGCTCGCGGCCCCCTGCGCCCACACGTAGCGCCCGTCCGGGCCGAGCTCGTAGATCTCCAGCATCCTCGTCGCCGGATCGAGCAGCCAGTACCAGCGCACGCCGAACGCCGCATACTCGCGCAGCTTCTCGATGCGGTCGCGGTGGACATCGCGCGGCCGCGGCGAGACCACCTCGATCATCACGTCCGGCGGGCGCCGCATGGGCCCGCGCCGCGGCGGGGGCCTCTGCCCGGGCAGCACCATGGAGACGTCCGGCTTGCGCCCGCTGCCCTTGCAGAGGAGGTACTTGAGCTCCGAGCCGGCCACGAAGCCGCCGCGGGCCGCCGCCCACGCGCCGAGCACCCGGATGAGCCACATGACGGCGGTCTCGTGGATCCAGTCCGGCACCTCTTCCTCCACGAGCACGCCGCCGACGAGCTCGCCCGGCTCGTCCTCGGCGAGCTCCAGCCACGCCTCATCGCTGAGGCGGTCCGAGCTGTCCCGAGCAACGGCGGCGCCAGCCATCACGGCTTGTGAGGATAGCACGCTTCCACCCCACGGCGCCGCCCTGCTCCCTGGCCGCCCGCACAGCGGCGAGCGCCTCGCGGAGATCGAGAATGCGCCCGGCGCCTCTCGAGGCGCACAGCTCAATCGCTCGCGGAGGGCGCGAGCGGCACCTTGAGGTAGACGCGATCGACGTCGATGACGACGCCGACCGACTCGAGCTCGAGCTGCGTGCCGGGACCCAGGATGGACAGCAGCCACCGGCCGTCCGGCTGCCGCTGGAAGTGCTCGATGCGCACCTCCTTCTGGGAGACGAGCACATACTCCGCGATCGAGGGGACGCTCCGGTACTGCGCGAACTTGTCGCCGCGATCGTAGGCCTCCGACGAATCGGAGAGCACCTCGACGATGACGTTCGGGTTGAGGAGCGTGTCGATCTCCGCGTCCTCGAACACGGGATCGCCACAGACGACGGACGCATCGGGAACCACGTAGCGCCCCGTGGGCGTGATCTTGACGCGCATGTCGGAGGTGTGGACCTCGCAGGCGCGCTCGAGCAGCGCATTGCCAAGCTCGCGTTGGAGGTTCCCGGCCAGCAGGCTGTGCGCCCGGGTGCAGCCCGACATCGCGAAGATCTCGCCGTTCGCGTACTCGTGCTTCTGCTCGGAAGCCCGCTCGAACGCGAGGTACTCCGCGGGCGAGAGGCCGGTGCGCCTGGCAGGATGTCCCATCTGATCTGACGGACAGCTTAGGGTATCCGCCCCCCGGGGGCGAGGCGCCCCGCCTGCCGCCCGCAACGCGCCCCCGGCGCGCCCTCCCCTACCCCCCTACGCCCCCTATCCTGATTCCGCCGCCGCCCCCGGCGGCGCGGCCGGCTCGGCCTTCTTCGGCTGCTTCTTCCGGCGGCTCTCCAGCCACGCCCTGCGCTTCTCCACCCACTTGGCGAGATCCTTCGCCAGCCAGCCGCCCTTCTGCCGCCCCACGATCTCCCGCAGCAGCAGCGCGGCCTGGCCGTGGCCGATGCGCATCGCGAACAGGTCGTCCATCACGATCTTCGCCCACCGCGTCCGGCGCACCGAGTCCATGTGATCGACGAACTGCTCTACCCGGAGCAGCACCTTCGTCCCGACCCCCGTCTTGCCCGTCACCACGAGCGCCGCCGTCTTCTCCTTGTCGAGCGCCTCGAGCCTGCGGATCGCCCCGTCGATCAGGTTCGCGTGCTCCGCCCACCCGGCGCCGCCCTGCTCCTTCGCCGCGCGCGTCGCGGCGAGCGCCTCGCGCAGATCGATCAGGCCGAAATCCGAGTACGAGAGGAAGAACGTCAGCACCTCGCGCCGCGCCGACGCGTTGCTCTGCATCCGCTCGATCGCGGTCCTCACGCGATCCATCGAGAGCCACCGGTAGACGAAGTCGAGCCCGGTCCCCTTGATGTTCTGCGACCCCATCAGCCGCGCGTCGAACCCCGGCGGGATCTCGCGCGTGATGAAGTCGATCACCTTGTCGCCCTTCGCGTCGGCGTTCCACAGCACCGCGATGCGATCGAGGCACAGCTCGCGGAACGCCGCGCGGAACGCCTGGTTGGCCTCGGCGTCCGCGCCCCGCGACAGCGCCGCCTCCACCTCCGCGCGCGCCTTGTCGCGGCGGGCGAGCCGCCGCGACAGCCGCGCCGCGTGGTGGACGATGTCCGGGCGGATGTCGTCCTCGCCCGCCGGCGGCGCGTGCGCCTCCAGCGCCTGCTTCACCGCCGCCTCGATCGCCTCGGGCTCCCCCTTCTTCCCCGCGACCCCGGGGCCGCCCACGATCGCCGCCGCCGCGGCCTCGTCGATCGCGGGCAGCGCGCGCAGCATCCGGGTGAGATCCTCCTCGAAGGCGCCCACCCGCGCCGGGACGCCCAGCTTCTTCATCTGCTCGTCGAAGCGCTCGAGCGCGCGCTCCTTGCCCCCGTCGCCCGTGATCACCATGTCCCGGAGCCGCGCGTCGAGCCCCTCGGTGATGAACTGCATCATCCCGCCGAGGTTCGAGTTGATCAGCACCACGTGATCGACCCCGATGTCCTCCACGATGATCTGCGCGAACACGCGCGACCGCGCGACCCGGTCCGCGCGGTTGTTCACCACCATCACCGTCGCCTTGCCGGGCGTCGCGTCCATGTCGTGCTTGTCGAACGCGAGCCGCGTCCAGTTCGACATGAACCCGGCGCGCTCGTTCGCGCTCATCCCGTTCGAGAACGTGAGCTTCCGCCCCCGGTACTGCACCGTCGGGTACGTCTTCAGGACGCCGAGATCGAGGATCACGTGATCCGCGATCTCGACAAGCGCGAACTCGCGATCGACGCCGAAATGGTCCGCGAGCGCCAGCACCAGCGCCACGTTGCGCGGGTGCTCCTGGTACGGGAGCCGATCGAGGAGATCGACCGGCAGGAGGTCCGCGTCGATCGGCGGGATCGCGACGAGGTTCGTCCCCTTCCGCTGCGCCTGGTCCTTGAGCAGCGGGAGCATCTGCTCCTCCGTCGTGAACGACAGCCCGTCCGTGGGCATGAAGCGCGCGATCACCCGGGCGACGTCCTCGCCCCCCGGGCCCTGGATGTCCTCGTGATCCGGGTAGGCGTTCGTCAGGGTCGTGATCTCGTCGCGCATCCACTCGGAGCAGAGCGTGTCCACGAAGAGCGGCTGGAGCGCCATGCACTCCCACAGGAACACCTGGGCGCGGAGGTTGCGCCCGGCCGTGAGGATGTTCCGCTGCTCCCAGATCGTGGCCTTGTCGTACGGGCGGTAGATGAAGATCTCCTGGGCCGGCAGGTCGCGCATGGCGTGGATGAACATCGCCTCGCAGCCGGTCGTCTTCACGACGACGTCGTAGCGGAGCGCGTGGAACAGCGCGGCCTTGAGCCGCTCCGAGCCGCTCTTGCCGCGCGTCCCCCAGCCGCCGATCGTGAGCGGGATGCCCCGGCGGGCGCGCTCGATCTGCGCCGCGATCCACGCGGCCCGCAGCACCATGTACGCGAGGACGAGGAACACGATCCACGCGAGCTGCGTCGGGACGTTGCCCGCCGGCGAGACGAGGTACGAGAAGAAGCCGTCGACCCAGACGGGCACCGACGGGCCGGCGAGCCAGTCGCGGCCGCTCTGGAGCAAAGGCGGCAGCGCGACCGCGAGGTACTTGCCCGGCAGGTGCGGCTCGATCGCGTACGGGCGGCCCTCGACCTCGCCGCCGGTGTCGCCGAGCGCGACCGTGAAGCCGAGCTCGCCCGTCATCAGCGTGAACTTCTTCTGCTCGGCCGGCTCCTGCGCCACGAGCGCGCGCATGCGGGCCTGGGCGTAGCGGTCGTAGCGCAGCGTGAGCAGGGCGCGGGCGCGCAGTCGGTGCGCGAGCTTGGCCGGGCCGCGCACCGTGACCGTGCCGCGCGCCGTGATGAGGCGGATCTCACGCTGGCTCAGGCTGGCGGCGGCGAGCAGGTCGTCGATGCGCGGGACGAACTGCCCCCAGCCGCCGACGGGCGGGTAGACGTGGCGCTCTCCCGGCACGCGCGTCGGCGTGACCTCCGCCATGCCGACCGGCGGCGCGACGAGCTCGCCCGCGAACAGGCGGCCGCTCGTGTGGATCCACCCCTTGCGCTTGTCCGGCATCGGCGTGCGCATCTCGTGGATGAGCCGCCAGAGGCGGAAGCCGCGCGGCTCGCCGCGCGTGAGCAGGTACCGTCCCCGGCCGCGGCGCCGCAGCGTGTACGTCATGTCGCCGCGCGACGCGACGACGAGCGCGCGCTCGACGTCCCTGGGCTCGGCGTCGGCCGGGAGCTCGACCGGCGCGCTCTCGCCCTCCAGGAGCTCCGACGCCGCGGCGAGGAGCGCCTGGCGGATGTGCTCGGCGACCGGGCGGCTCTCGACCTCGAGCAGCCGCAGCGCGGCGGCGGCGTCGTCCGACAGGTCCGGCGAGATCGCCGGGCGGCTCGCGAACTCGGCGAGCAGCTCGACGAAGGTCCCCGGCGGCAGCGGGGCGTAGGGCCCGGCGCAGAGCGTGCGCACCGCCTCGAGGGCCGCGCGGGACGCGAGCGGCGGGCCTGGCTTCGCCAGGGCGAACCGGACGGCGCGCTCGGCGAACGGGGCGGCGTCCGCGTGGTCGGCCGCGTGCCGCGAGAGCTCCCGCAGCGCGTACCCGCGGACGCGGGGCGACCCGTCGCCCTCGGCGAGCTCGACGAGCGCCGTGAGGGCCTCCGCGCCGCCGAGCTCGACGAGCTGGCGCACGAGCTCTTGGCGGACGTGCTCGCTCGGGTCGTCGCGGGCGAGCAGCGCGATGGCGAGCGGGTCCGCGCTCGCGGGCGCCACACGGGCAGGCGGCGCGCCGGCGGCGGGATCGGCGCTGAGCCGGGGCGCCGAGTCGGGCGCGGGCGTGTCGGGCGGCCCTTCGCCCTCGCCGCCGCCTCCAGAGGCGGCGGCGGCCTCCGGCGCGATGCTCGACCGGCTGGCGCGGCTGGCCTGCGCGCCGTTCCAGCGGCGCGGGTCCCGCGGGGCGCCGGCGAGGCGCGCCGCGCGGTCGAGCGGGATCACCGGGGCGGACGGGCGCGCCGCCGCGCCGAGGAGGCGCAGGGCGTTGCGGCGGAGGATGGGGCCGTCCTTGTCGGCGGCGTCGCGCGCGCGGAGGCGCTCGGCCAGCAGGGAGAACGCCTCGTCGGGGAACAGGAGGACGCCGATCTCGAGGGCGGCGATCTGCACCCAGCGGGACGCGTTGACCCCGCGCGACCACGCCAGCACGGAGCGGGCCGCGTCGAGCCCGAGGTGGCCGAGCCGCTCGCGCGCCGGGAGGCGGTGCAGGAGGGCGACGGCGGCGAGCAGCGCGGCCCGGCGGACGGGCGCGGGGCGGCTCGGCTCGGCGTGCGCCATGGCGAGCCGGAGGACGCCGCCGTCGCGGGCGACGTGCACCGCGTCGGACGGGTCGTCGAGGTGCTGCGCGAGGTGGGTGAGGGCGTGGTAGGCGACCTCGATCTCGTCGAGGCGGTCGGCGATGGCGGTGGCGAAGCGCTCCTGGGCCGCCTCGAGGTCGAGGTTGCGGCCGAGCGCCGAGAGGTCGCCGGCCCGCTCGAAGCGCGCGGCGACCCAGCCGAGCAGGGAGGCGGCGCCGCTCCTCTCGCGCTGCTCGCGCTCTCGCGCCCAGACGCGGAGCTGCCGGGCGAGGAGCTCGCGCCGCTCGGCGGGGGTGGCGGCCGACTGGTAGGCGAGCACGAGCGCGGACTCGGCGCTGCGCAGCCGGTCGACCTCGGCGGCCGCGCCGTCGGCGCACCGGGCGAGCGCGGCGAGCAGCGCGGGCCTCGGGTGCTCCTCGTCGCCCAGGTCGGCCGTGACGCGCGCGACGACGGCGGCGATGGCGCGCGGGCGCAGGCGCACCTCGATCTGGGGGAGGCTGTCCTCGATGACCTCCGCGATCGGTCGCGGCGCGGCGGTCCAGGAGTCAGGCGACTCGCGCGAGCTCACGGCGCCTCCGCGGGCGTGCGAAGATGACGCGCACGAGGGCGGAGGCGGCCTTGCGTCGGGGAGCGAGGGGCACCGTGCGGCGAGACCATCGGCGGGCGAGCAGCGTACACCGTCGCGCGGAGCTGTCGCGAGCCGCCGCTCGTGCGATCTGCGCGACCCTTCGCCTTCCCGCGCGCGGACGGCTCGGCCTGCGCCGCCTGTTCAGGGCGAGGCGTCCGCGAACGTGTCGCAGTCCTCGACGCGGCCGCCCTGCATGCCGCGCTTGAACCAGGCGACCCGCTGCGCCGACGAGCCGTGCGTCCACGTCTCCGGGTTGACCCTGCCGGTCGCGGCCTTCTGCAGCCGGTCGTCGCCGATCGCGGACGCGGCCCGGAGGGCCTCCTCGACGTCGCCCGCCTCGAGCAGGTCGCGCTTCTGCGTGGAGTGGGCCCACACGCCGGCGAAGCAGTCCGCCTGGAGCTCCATCTTCACGGAGAGCGCGTTCTTCTCGCCCGGACGCGCGGCCTGCAGCTGGCGCAGGCGGCGCTCGGTCCCGAGCACGTTCTGCACGTGGTGGCCGATCTCGTGGGCGAGCACGTACGCCTGGGCGAAGTCGCCCGGCGCGCCGAACCGCGCCTTGAGCTCGCGGTAGAAGCCGAGGTCGATGTACGCCGTCCGGTCCGAGGGGCAGTAGAACGGGCCCATCGCCGCCTCGCCGACACCGCAGCCCGACCTCACGGAGTCGGTGAACACCGTCAGCGTGGGCGCCGGATAGCGCTGCCCCGTCCGGCTGAACACCTGCGTCCACACGGCCTCGGTGTCATCGAGGACGAAGGAGACGAAATCGACGAGCCGCTCCTCCTCGGGCGAGCTCGCGCGCCCGCTCTGCGCGCCGGGGATCGCGGACCCCTGACCGAGCCCCGAGAGGAGATCCTTCCCGAAGACCAGCGAGAGCACGAGCAGGATCACCGTCCCGCCCACACCGAGCTTCGCTCCGCCGGACGCGCCGCGGAGGTCTCGGAGGTTTTCACTGCGTTTCCCAGGTGTCCAGCGCATGGCCAGCGCATGTATAGCGTGGACTGCGCATCGGGTGGTACCTTAGCTTTCGGTCGGGACGTGCGGGTATTGCCCGCCTGGTGATGGCGCCGGCCTGGTCGCGCGGCGCGCGAGCGAGCGAATCGCCGCCCGCGCTTTGCCACGAAGGACACGAGGTCTCTCTCGGCGTCTCCCGAGAAGACACTTCTTCAGCGGCGGGCGAGACCGGCGCGCTGCGTCGCGCAGTCGAACACGATCTGCGCCAGATAGGGCGCGGAGGGGTCCTCGGGGGGAGGCACCGAGATGCTCTTCGTGCACCTCTCCCGATAGGGATGCCCGGCGAGGGAGCCCGCGTCTTTCATCACCTCGGGTGTGTAGGCGGGCCACCTTATCGTGGCCGCGCAGGAGGTCGAGCGGCAGTCCACGCCCACGACCTCGAGCGTCCGGCCCGGCGCGATCGCGCCGAGGTCCGCCTGGAAGCTCTCCTCCGCCCTCCCGGCCCATCCGGGGTCGCGGCGCTGCTGCGCGTGCGCGTCGATGACGCCCGTCCACCAGGCGGCCTCCTCGCGGCGCATCGCCTCGGGGTCGAGCGGCTCCGCGCCCTCGTGCCCCTCGCTCGGGGCGGCCTCGGAGAGCGCCGCCGTGGAGATCCCCATCACGGCGAGGCTCGTCCGCGAGGAGCGCAGGCGGGTTCGTTCGTCGTTCATCTTCGTTCCTCTCCCTTCGTGCCGGAGGTCGCGAGCTGGAATCGATGCAGAGGGAATGACGCAGCCGGGGCCGCGTCCGCCGGCCCGCGAGGCCAGCGGGCGCGGCCCGCGGATGCGGGCGCGCGGCTCAGTAGTCGGTGACCTTGATACCGTTGAGGGAGCTCATGGCGCCGAGGGTCACGTTGACGTAGGGGAACCAGCTCGCGTAGCTCGGGTTCAGCAGGACGCTGGAGGTGACGGCGGGCTGCAGAATGGCGCTGGCGTCGTTCGAATCATCGTCGCCGCCGCATACGAAGCTCGTGCCCGTCGGGGTCCTGACGCACGCGCTCGCGCTCGAGAGGCTCCCCAAGGGGTTGAGGACGTACACCTTCAGGGTCACGATGTCGGAGTGCTCCAGCGTGCTGTCCGGCGGCAGCGTGCAGGTGATCTTGTTGGTGCCGGAGAGGCTGGAGTTGACCACGGCCGGGCCCTCGTACCCGCAGTAGCCGACGCCGAGCCGCCGGAACGCCGCCGAGGCGTCGCCGGAGTCGAGCATCACGAGCGAGCCCGCGCAGAGACATGCAATCGCGCCCAGGGTCTTGTTCATCGTCTTCATGGTGATGCCTTGTCGTTTTCGTTTCGTCAGCGCGGCCGTCCATCGGGCCGCGCGCTCGTATCCAGCAAGGCGCGGGCCTGCGCGCACCGGCGCGGATCGGGGGCATCGCTGACGAGCAGGACCTGCGCCCGCCCCCTGAAAGGAGCGCGATCTCCTCGACGGGGATCCCATGGAGGGGAGGTGCCGAGCTGCGCGGCGTAACGGCGGGGCGCCCAACCCTGTGACGGGGGGACCTGTGCAGCGGGGTTTCCGCGCTGCAACGCGGTGTATCACGGGCGTAACATCCGATTTTCATCGCTGACGCTGGGTGCGACGCGATGGCCTCGCTGTTGGCAGCAGGCCGGCGTGTGGGATCGGCTCCACGAGGCATTGCTTGATGAACTCGGCGGGGCCGACAAAATCAACTGGAATCGTGCTGCGCTGGATGCCTCGTTGGTTCCGGCAAAAAGGGGGGCCAAGAGACCGGCCCGAACCCCACGGATCGCGGCCGGGCGGGCTCGAAATATCACCTCCTGGTCGATCAGAGTGGCATCCCCCTCGCCGTCGAGATGACGCCGGCCAACGTCCATGACTCGAAGATGTTCACCCCCATGGTCGATGCGGTGCCGCCGATCGCGCGTCCTTGCGGCCGACCGCGTCGCCGCCCCAAGAAGCTGCACGCCGACATACGACGACCCGGCCCTGCGCTTGGTTTGTCATCTGCGCCACATCGTACCCCGCATTGATCGCAAGGGTATCGAGTCGTCGGAGAAACTCGGCCGTTATCGATGGGTCGTCGAACGGACGATCGCATGGCTGCGTCGCTTCCGGCGCCTGACCGTACGCTACGAGCGGCGGGCCGACATCCACCGTGGGTTCCTCAAGCTCTCCGTCTGCCTGATCTGCCTCAGTTACGTCCGGACTGGCTTTTGTCAGGTGCTCTAAGCTGCGCCGTAGCGTATACACCCTCATGGTGCACGATCCACAGTCGCCTGTCCACCGGAGCGCAAATGATGACATCGCACCCCGAAAAGACTCGCTCAGAGAATTGGTCAGAGTACCACGCCTGGAACTCTTCAAATTGAGACGCAGATATTGCAAACGCGCCGCTTCCCTCTTTGAATGAAACATCTGTAACCACGACCAGCTCGGTGTCCGGTGACAACGAAGAGAGCCCGAGGAGCTTCGCCATGGTGTCATCATCTTCGATACCCGTTGGGATGCGTGTCCACTGAAGAGTACCGAGCGCATCGTCAATTGCACCTGGAACGATCGACGGAAGTCTCGTTCCGATCATCGACTCAATCTGTCGCGCGACCACGCCCAAATCAACTATGTTCATTGCTCTCTCTTTCGCGACGCCTGCTAACATACATTACATAGCACCGAGCCACTACCTATGATCAGGCTCATAATTCTCCCACCCTTCAATAAACGCCTTCTGCACCGTTTCCGAACCACCTTTGCCCTTCGGATCGGGCACCGCAACCTGCACTTTAACGCGCGGTCCTTCGTTCGTGGTTTTATGACCTTCTAGATTAAACCTGGATTTCGCGCGTGCTGCGCCATTCAGAAATAGTGGCAAACTGACGGCGCAAAAAGGAATGCCTTGAAAAGCAGGCCCGGCGTGCGCAGTCGTTGCGTTTGCTATGACCCAACGCAAGCGCACACCGAGCACCTTGAAGGTGCGACAGCGCACCCGCCGGATCAAGTCCAAATCGACCCCGCTGCGACGCACCCGCGTCCGCCGCCCCGACCCGCGCGCCGTGCACCTCCGCGCGACGGAGACGACCCTCACGGGCGTGGCGAGGTTGGTCGGCTTCGGTGTGTTCCTCCGCGAGCTCGATGTCGACGCCGAGCTCCGGCGCACCTTCGGTCGACTCAAGCCGGACAGCCGCGTTCTCTACTCCATGACCGCTCAGATGCGGCTGCTCCTAGACGCTGCCGCGGCCGGGGAAGCGCGGGTCTTCGGCCTGGAGGCCCTGGCGAACGACCCGCTCTTCGTGCACCTGGCCGGCGGCGTCGTGCCCAGCATCGACACGGTTTACCGTGACCTCTGCCGCTTCGACGACAAGGCGCTCGCCGCGCTCGATACGATGCTCGCCGACCACGGGTTCGCTCCGCTGGCGCAAGCGCCGCCCGAGATCGTCCATCTGGACGTGGACACCACCGTCGAGCCGCTGTTCGGCTCGCAGCAAGGAGCCCGACCGGGACCCAACCCTCGCTACCACGGCAGGCCCAGCTATCACCCGTTGCTCGCCCGCGTCGCCGAAACCAACACTGTCATCGGCGCTCTTCTCCGCCCGGGCGACACGGGCTTCGGCAACGATGACGTCCCGTTCGTCGAGCGCTGCATCGATCGCGTCCGCGCGGCAGCGCCCGAGGCCGCCGTCTATGTGCGCTTCGACGCCGCCGGCGATTGCACCCAGATGCTCCGGGCCATCGCCGACAAGGGGGCCTTCTTCCTGACCAAGCCCAGGCTGACGCGCGATCTCGCGGGTGCGATCTCGCTGGTCACCCGCTGGAAGACCGTGGACTGGGACGCCGACGGCCGGCCTCGCCGCCAGGTCGCGGAAGTCCCTTTTCGACGCCGCGAATGGGGAGATCTCCAGGCTCGCGTCATCGCCGTCCGGACGCTCGACCGGACCTACGCCAAGCACATCTATCTCTGGGACGAGCTCGACTACACCGTGCAGGTCTACCTCACCAACGAGAGGGTCGAAGCGCCGGAGGACGTCGCCGCCCGCTACGACCCTCGGGCTGGCATCGAGGGGCTGATCCGAGACCTCAAGCACGGCTGGGGCTGTGGTCAGGTGCCGAGCCACATCTTTGCCGCGAACCACGCGATGCTCCTGCTGAAGCTCCTCGCCCACAACCTGATGCGCCGTTACGTGCTCCGGCGCTTCCCTGAGCTCTCGCGCTGGACCGCGCCATGGCTTCGCCGCGAGCTGATCCTCGTTCCAGGCCGCCTGCTACGAAGCCCGGGGCGTGAGCGCATCCTCCGCATACCGGAGCTGTCGTTGCTCGCACGCTGGCTCAACTGATCGGCAGACCAGCATTGCGATCCCCGGGCGGGATTTCTGATCCGCGGAACTAGAGCCCGGCACGACCTTGGCCGGCGCGCTCCTACGACGCGCTCGCCGCCGGCCGACCTGACCCTTGAGCAGCCGAGGCCTTCCACAGCCCCAGCGCGCGCGCACTCGGCAGCACCACCTGGGCGAGCGCCGCGCCCTGCAGCGCGCGCGCCTCGGCCACGCCGAGGTGGCCGTGCGCCGCGAGCGCCGCGGCGCGGCCGCCGCCCGGCTCGGCCCCCGGCGGGGGCGGGCGCCCGAGCGACGCCGCGGCGGCCTCGAACACCTCGGCCACGGCGCGGCGCACCGGCTCGCCGCCGGCCCCGATCGCCCACGCCACCGTCAGCCAGGCGAGCTCGGCATGCCGCGCCTCGTCCTCCGCGATCACCTCGAGCGCCGCCCGCACCGCGGGGTCCTCGGCTCGGGCGCGCTGCTCCGCCGCGATCACCGCGGCAACGGTCTCGCCCACGCAGCCCTCCTCCGCGGCGGCGCGCGCCAGCGCCGCGAGATCCGCGGCGATCGGCACCGCCGGCGGCATGGGGAAGGCCGCCGGGCCGACAGGGCCGCCCCGGTACGCTGCCGCGAGCGAGAACCCGAGGCGGGCGTGACCGACCTCGTCGAGCGCGGCGATGTGCGCGGCCTCGACGAGCGACGACGGCGCGCCGTGCGCCATGAGATCCAGCGCGAAGCGCGCGAACGACGCCACCGACGCGTGCTCCTCCAGCGCGCTCCGCAGCCAGCCGCCGGCGAGCGTCTCCCGCTCCTCGTCCGTCAGATCCGCCAGCGAAGGCTGCTGCCCACCGGCGCCGCTCGCCGTCGCACGCGCGAGCCACCCCGCCTCGGCCGGCCGCGGAGCGGCCGTGACGTGGTGCCCCTCCAGGGAAAAGGGCCGTCCCACCGCGGCGCAGTCGAGGGTGTTCTCCTCGACGATCACCTCGTAACAGCACGCGCCGTCACGGCGGGTCGCGTCGCTCTCCACCGACACGATCGTGACTTTCTCCAGCTCCACGTCCTTGCCGTCGCAGGGCTGGTGGATGGTCCTGAACTCATCCAGCGCGGCGTCGCGGTCCAGGCAAGCCCCGAGCTCGTCGAACCAATCGAAGCAACGGAGCTCCTGGGCGCTTCCAGCCTCGGCCTCGGCCGCGGCCTCCCCGCAGCCCTGCGCTGCGACGAGGAGCGCCGCGGCCGCCGAGGGGCCAGCGCTCTGCAGGAGACGGGCGATGAGCGTTCGTCGAAAGGATCGGTCGAGCAGCATGACGTGCACCTCCAGCCCATGCCTGCTGCCTCGTGCGCGCGGCGAGGAGCTCGAAACAGGGCGGCTTGTGACCTGCTCTGTCGCAAGACATGGTCCACCGCCGGCCAGGGCTCGATCGCGTCGAGACCCGCGGTTCTTGCCGAGAGCGCGGTCCCCCCCCCTCGATCGTCGCGCCGCAGCGCTGACACACTCCGGCACTCCCCGGCGCGGGCGTGACCGCGCCCGGACCTGCGCGACGGCGCCGCCTACAGGGGGCTCACGTTGGTCGTGAACGACGCGTTCCGCAGGATGCGCCGCTGGCCGAGCGGCGTCGTGAAGCCGTTCTCCTTGTGGAAGGTCGAGGTGCTCCCGCCGCAGCTCGGATCGTCCCCGGCCCACCGCTCCGGGCAATGCGCCAGGATGTAGTCGCGATCCGAGTTGCTGCCGCCGAGGCCGTTCCACCGGGTGTGCTTGATGCAGGCGGCGCCGTCCACCGTCCACTCGGCCTCGAGGCTCATGCCAGAGCCCACCGTTTCGGTCTGGATGCCGAGCGCATCCCAGACGTCGATCGCCGTCCCGTTCTGGGTGTGCGGCACGCCGTCGCCGCAGTAGTCCGCGCGCACCATGCGGATGCACGCTTGATGGAAGTACGAGAGATCCCTGTCCTCGCAGCCGCTCGCATTGCACTCCGCCTCGGCCACCCATTCCCTGTAGCCCCACTCGGCGCACTTCCCGATCGCCGCGCCCTGACAGGCGAACGTGAACATGCCCCCGTCGTCCGAGTGGGCCCCCGTCACCGCGTCCCACGTCCCCTTCACCGGGATCGCGTCGAGGCCCTCGCCGCAGATGTTCACCCAGACCCCGGGGCCGGCGTTGTACTTCACCGTGTAGTACTGGATCCCGTCGCGCTCGACGACGTTCGTGACGCGGACGGACACCGACGACCCATCGTCCAGGACCGCCTCGACGTCCGCGCCGATGAAGTCGGCCCCGGCGACCGGCGCGCCGTCGCCCTCGCGCGTGCCGACCAGCGTCGTCGCGTCCAGCGAGACGCCGTTGAAGCGGACCCCGTTGAAGCGGACCCCGTTGAAGCGAACCCCGTTGAAGCGGACCCCGTTGAGGTTCATGCCGTTGAGCCTGCTCATCGCGAACGAGCTCTCCGCCACCGCTTCCTCGTCCTCGCCGCCGTCGATCTCCGCGGCGCAACCGGCGCCGAGGGAGTTGAGCCCGACCATAGCCCCTACCAGGAACCCTCGCTTCAACATGATCTCCTCCGAACGCTGCCGCTAAAGCCGTGACGCCTTGCGCATCGACGGTCTTCCCTCGGGCGGTCGGGCCCCGATCACGCGAGCGAGGAAGCCCGCGTCGGCGCGAGCGCCGCAGGCCTCGTCGCCTTCACGGTGGTGGAGGGAACGAGGCGCAGATGCGGAGCCCGATCACCGGGTCGAGGAAGGTGCCATCAACGACGGTCCGGTTGTCACTTCGGACCGAGGTTTGATCATAGATATAAGCACCACCTCGCAACAGCACTTTGTCGGTCTCGATCGAAGAAATGGCCCACTCCAGCACGTTCCCCGCCATGTCATCGACCCCGAACGGACTACGTGAGGCGGGGTGCGAGCCCACCTCATCCGGCCCCATCGTGGAGCTCTCCTTGCCGTAGGTCTCATCGAAGTTGGCGTCGCCGGGAGACAGCCTGTCCCCATGCGGGAAGATGCGGCTGTCGGCGCCCCGCGCCGCGCGCTCCCACTCGTAGTCGGTGCAGAGGCGGGCTCCGCGCACGCGGCCTGTCCTGTGGAGCCACGCGGCATACTCGGTGGCCTGAGCGAAGGAGATGCCCGTGACAGGGAAACGAAGCCAGTCCTGCTGCGCGCGGACCGCCCGCGATGGGTACACGAGCGGCTCTCCCGCCCGCGCGGTATACGCCTGGATCGTGGGCTGGATCGTGAGCTGCCACACACCGTTTGGCAGGCGGCGCAGCCCCAGGGCGCCTGTCATGGCGCCGTTGCCCGCCTGGATGGACGAGCTGCCGCGGGACTCCTTGGGGAGCTCCTGGATGTAGTCGAGCCACTCCTGGAACGTCGTCTCGTGCCGCGCAATCAGGTACGCGCCTGTGCGGATCTCGTGGAGAGGAACGGTGGAGAGGAACGCCCACCGGTACATGTCGTCGAGGGCGGCGCCGAAGAGGAACCGGCCCGGCGGGATGTAGATGTACCCGGGAGGAACGTCCCCGGCGTGCGGCAGCGGGATGGAGAGCTTCAATGACTCTCCGCGTTGGACCAGGAACGGATAACGCACGATGGTGCGATTCCGCGCCTCGCAGGTGAGCAGGTAGGAGCCCTGCGCGAGCGCGATGCTCGCGAAGGGCGTCGTCCCGAGGAGGCGCTGGCCGGTCAGCTGCCGGCGCCCCTCCGCGTCGCTCTCGTACCGCTCCAGCGTGATGTCCGCGCCGGGGGGATCGGTCTCGATGGCGACCTCCGCGGGCGCATTCCATCGCTGCCGGCGCGCGCCGTCGGGATCGTACGTCGTCATGCGCTGGAGCAGCTCGTCGCGCAGCGAGGCGTGGCCGCGCGCGTCCGCGGCGAGCGCGCGCTCGTAGAGCACGTCGCCGAGCCGCTCGCGCGCGTCGTTGCGGGCGCCGTCGAGCGTGAGCGCCGCCTCCAGCTTCTGGCTCACCTGCAGCTGCAGCCGCTCGGCCTCGGCGGCGCGCCTGCGCGTGAGCTCCCAGAGCGCCTCCCCCTCGTCGCGGCGCCGGCGATCGAAGGCCGAGAGCGCCTCCACGCGGAGCACGTCGGCCTGGGCGCTCTCGAGCGCCGCGGCGGCCGAGGTGAGCGCGGCCTCGTGGATCTTCCTGTCCGCCCGGGCGGCGAGCTGGCGCGCCGCCCTGAGCTCCAGCGTGCCGTAGAGCAGCGCGGCGACGAGCGGGACGCCCACGACGAGGGCCCACCGGACCGCGCGCTGCGTCAGGACGGCGCGCCGCGACGCCCTCAGGAACGCCGCCTCGCGCGGCGGCAGGTCGGCCGGGTCGAGGCCCTTCGCCTCCTTGAGCTGACGTGCGCTGAAGAGCGCGTCGCGGCGCCGGCCGAGCCGCTCCCACTCGGCGGCCGAGGCGTCGAGGCGCTGGCGCGTCGCGCGCTGCTCGCGCTGCTCCTCGAGCCAGTGGCGCAGCGTCCCCCAGCCGTGGATCAGGGCCTCGTGGGCGATCTCGTAGACCGTCCCCTGCTCGCCTTCGCGGGCGAACAGGAGGCGGCCCTGCACGAGCGCGTCGAGCGCCGCGCGCGCCGCCCCGTCGCCGCCCTTCTCCGCGAGCTCGCCCTCGGCGCGCCGCGCCCGCGTGCCCTGCGGGGTGATGAGCGCGCCGAGCAGCCGCCGCGCGGCCGCGTGGACGTCGGGCGGCATGCGGCCGAGCACGCGATCGGCGTGGCGGGCGAGCGCGCCCTCGACCCCGCCGATCTGCGCGAGATCGGCGCTGCTGAGCGGCGCGTCGGGCGCGGCGCGGGCGTCCCAGAGCTCGGCGAGCGCGAACTGGAGGAGCGGCAGCCCGCCCTCGGCGCGCGCGGTGGACTCGACGAGCGCGTCGACGACCGCGTCGGACTCGAACGCGACGCCCTTGGCCAGCGCCGGCCCGGTGATGGCCTCGCGGAGCTTGTCCGCCGACATCGGGCGGAGCAGGTAGAGCGCGCGCTCGATGTCGTCGCCCAGGCCGGAGATGCCGGCGACGCGCGCGAGGAAGTCGCCGCGCACCGTGGCGAGCAGGCGCAGGGAGGGCGAGCGCGCCGCGAAGGCGCTGAGCACCTCGCCGACGAGCGCCGCCTCGCCCGGGCTGCTCAGCGTCGCGAGCTCCTCCATCTGGTCGATGAACAGCACGAGCCCGCCGCGCTCGCCGAGCCGCGCGCGCAGGTCGCGGGCGAGGGAGCCCGGCGCGGCGCGCACGGCCTCGGCGATGCGCTCGGCGGGCGCGCCGAGGACCGGCTCGAGCGCGGCGGCCAGCGCGGCGAGCGGGTGCCGGCCGGGCACCATCATGGCCGCCTGGAACGCGCGCCCGCCGCCGAGGGCGCCCTCGAGCACGAGCGAGAGCACGCCGGCGCGGCAGAGCGAGGACTTGCCCGAGCCCGAGTCGCCGGCCACGACGATCATGGGCTCGGAGCGGAGCCGGTCGAGGATCGTCCCCGTCTCGGAGCTGCGCCCGTAGAACACCGCGCGGTGCTCGAGATCGAAGACGAGGAGCCCGCGGTAGGGGTTGCCCTCCGGGGCGACGGAGGCGTGGCGGTTCCTGGCGAGCAGCTGTTCGAGCGCGTCGCGCAGCTCGTCGCCCGAGGCGAAGCGGTCGGCCGGGTCGATCTCGAGGCAGCGCTCGATGACGGCCGCGAGCCGCGGATCGACGCCCGGCGCGAGGGCGGCGAGGGGCCGGGGCGCCTCGGTCTGGACGACGAGCGGCAGCTCGGTCATCGGCACGTCGTCGTGCGGCGGGACGCCGGCGCAGAGCTCGAAGAGCAGCGCGCCGAGCGAGTACACGTCGGAGCGGCGCGTCGCGAGCTCGTCGCGCCACAGCTCGGGCGGCAGGTAGTGGGGCGTGCCGCCGCCGACGCTCGTCGTCACGTCGAGGAGGCGCGCCGCCATCTCGGCCGCCTCGCGGAACTCGCCCTCGAGCGGCTCATCGCCGGGCGCGATCGCCGCGTCGGCGTCGCCCTGCGCTCCTCGCAGCGCCTCGCCGCCGGAGAGCGCGTCCGCGCCGAGCGCGTCGGATCGCCCTCCGGGCATGTCCGATCGCCCTCCAGGGACGTCGGATCGCCCTCCGTGGATGTCGGATCGCGCCCCGCGCGCGTCGGGCCGCGCGGCCGGCTCGAGGAGCTTTGCGAGGCCGAAGTCGAGGAGCTTCGCCTCGCCCTCCGCGGTGAGCACCGCGTTGGCCGGCTTGATGTCGAGGTGCAGCACCCCCCGGCGGTGGGCGGCCGCGAGGCCCCGCGCAAGGCCCGCCCCGAGCTCGAGCACGCGGCGCGAGGGCATCGGGATGTCGACGCGGTCGAGGCTCTGGCCGCGGACGAACTCCGAGACGACGAACAGCCGCCCCCGGAGCTCGCCCACGCGGAAGATGGCGACGACGTTCGGGTGCTGGATGCGGGCGGCCGCGCGCGCCTCGGCGAGCAGCCGCGCGCGCACCTCGGCGTCCGCGGTCGCCGCGCGGATGAACTTCATCGCGACCATGCGGTCGAGCAGCGTGTCGTGCGCGAGGTAGACGTCGCCCATGCCGCCGCTGCCGAGCTTCTGGAGGAGCCGGTACTCCTCGAACCGTCTCGGCGGGTGGAAGCTCGACGGGCCGGGGCTGTCCGGGCCGAAGCTCGACGGGGCGAGGCTCTCCGGGCCTACGCTCGACGGCGGCAGGGGGTCGCCCGCCTGCGGCCGCGTCTCCGCGCCGCCGGGGCGCAGGATGGCCTGCGAGAGGGTTGGAGCAATCTTCTCTTTCACGAGGGCCCGCCTCGCGCCAAGCGCCCGGGGACTATACTCGAGCCGAGCGTTCCCCGTGGGGTCCACCGCCCGACGCCGCGCAGTCCACCCGCGCTCAACCCTGGCCCAGACCCGTCGACTGGCCCGCTATGTAGCGCCACACGCCCTCGCGGCGCGCATAGATCTGCGTGGAGCGGAACCGCGCGCTGAACGGCTCGCCACGCCAGGTCCCTTCGTCGCGCACCACGCAGGTCACAACGGCGAGCTCGCCGTAGCTGCGCGCGCTGACCTCCTCCGCGGCCTGCGCGCTCCAGCGCAGCGCGCCCCCCTCGACCGCCGCCAGGTACTCGGCCTTCCCCCAGAGGGCCCCCTGGGAATTGACGTAAGAGAAGTCGTCTGCGAGGAGAAGCGCGAGCTCGGCGAGGTCGCGCGTCACCAGGGCGCGGGCGCGGCGTTCCATGACGTCACGGATGGCTTGCCCGAAGGCGGGGTGTTCGTCGGTCATGGAGGTCCGCGGCTCCACGCAGTGTTACCCGTGCGCCCCGACGCCGTCGACGGCGAAGTCAGGCCGCGACGAGGTGTGGCGTGGCGGACGGCGCCGGCAGGATCGCGGGCATCGGACGGCGGCGGCCTGGGGGGATCCGAAGGCCTTGGGGCGCATCGCGGAGCGCGCGAACAGGCGCATCGTTCAATTCGGTCCATGAGGCCGCGTCAACCGCGTGGCCATCGACCCGATCATGAATCAACGATTTTGTTCCGCAAGACCCGTAGACTGCGGAGAACCCTCTTGCGGTTCCTGGCAAGGCACATCCACCGGGGTAGCGTGGCCAGGTAATCGCGGTCGGCCCAATGCATCCGCAGGCGCTCGCGCAGGGGACAGGCGATGTAGGTCTCCAGGAGGGCGAGGTGGTGGCTGTTGATCGCACAGAGGGTGTGGCCGCAGCACGCGACCCGGAGCCAGTACCGATACCCGCTCGGGTTCTGCTCGATGTGCCCGCATCGCGAGCAGCTCAGCACCTCCTGGGGCGGCTCGTGGCGGCGGGCCAACTCGGCACGTTCACAGCAGCGCGGACATGCGACGAGGAGGATCGTCACCGACCCCGGCGTGATCGGTCTCGGGCTGTGGTCGTATTCCTCCCGAAACCGTCGCTTCATGGGTGCCTCGCCCACCGAACTATCCATCGATTGGTCAACCGAAGCCGCCGGACCAGGTCTCTCCGGATCGTCGCCTCTCGTGAACGCCCCGACGACAAGTTCCACGGCGCGGCGCTGCGTCGCAAGGCCCAATTGCTGTCCCGCGCCACAGGGCAGTCGGTGTTTCCCTCGCCAAGCTGGAGGAGGCGGCTGCCGCGAGGTCTCGCGATCTACGTCAGCGCTTCCTCTGCACCGGCCGCGGTCACGGCCTGCTCAAGCCATCGGTGCAACGTGGGCATGTCGACGCAGCCGTCGATCTGCGCCTCCAGCGCGGGACGGAGCGCGAGCCCACGCCGCGCCAGCACCGTGCGCAGCGCGGCGCGCGCCTCGGTCAGCTGGCCCTCCTCGATGAGCTCCTCCTTCACCTCCGGGCTATCCGCGAGCAAGGTGCGCAGGATCCCCTGCCGGCGCGCCTCGATCTCCGGATCATCGGAGCGAGCGAACCGCCGCTTCAATTCCTCCTGGGTCCACTGTGACATCGGCATGTACTGTAGCATGGAGAGCACCCATTCCACTTCCCGCCGCGGTGCTACCCACCGGGCGAACTCGTCCAGGGCCCGTCCCGAGCGCGCCACCAGGAACGGCACCAGCTCGTCCCGCAACGGCAGCTCGTTGGCCGCGATCCAGAGAAACTGAAACGGCGAGGGGCCGATGCGGTAACAGCCTGGCGCAAACCGCTCCAGCGCCCGCACGCCGTGCAGCCACGACGGTACGTGGGGAGCGACGAACCACAGCGGCTCCTCCCCCATCCACGGCGGCATGCGTTCCTCGACCCGCTCGACCTCCCGCGCCTGGCGGCGCAGCAGCGCCCGCTTGAGCTCCACCACGTCCACGTGATCGCCGGGCATCTTCAGCTCGACGAGCGTTTCCTCATGTCCCCGAGCCTCCGGCCATGGCGCAGCCAGGGGAGCCAGGCCGTCGGGCCGCAGCACCCGGAGGTAGCCGTCGGCCTGCACCCGATCGAGGCGAACCTCGGGCGCCTCCTGCCACGCGGCGGCGCCGCCCGTGACCCGCGCCGCTTCCTCCGCGAACGTCTGCTTCGCGAACCGGTCCAGCTTTCCCACATGGCTCTGATATCGATGCTCGGGCACAAGCGCACTTGAAATAACCACTCTGCAGGGCAGAAATAGAGAGATGATTCCGGCAGAACACGCGTAATTGCGTGAGCCTGGGTGCGCCGGGGACCCGGAGACTCAGGACGGCCGGCGGGCATGGTCGTGCCGCCCTCCGAGGACGAGCTCCGCGTGCATCCTCGAACCGATCCGGGCGTTCCCCGGGCGGTCCGCCGCCCGACGCCGCGCGACGGGCTGGCCAAGGGGCGCGCAGATCTGCTCTGTTACGGTGTTGCGGCTCTTGTCTACACCGGCCACGGCGACCTCGCGTGGCCAGGAGCGATCTCGAGGTGGCAGCGAACATGCGCAGATCCCCGCGGAACGACGCCGGCCTCCCCCGTGGCTCACGGACCTGGGAGCCATGAGCGACGTCGACGTCCGGCTCGCCTGCGAGCCGCTCGGTGAGTGCGTCGTGCTGGAGCTCGCGGGGCGCGAGGCCATGGATGCCCTCTCGTCCTGGGAGGTGCGCGTCGCCGTCCCCGGCGAGGTGGATCTCGCGGCGCTCCTCCGCGCCCCGGCGACGCTCGCGCTCGTCGATCCCGCCGAGGGCTCCGAGCGGCTCGTCCGCCTCCTCGTCGTCGAGGCGAGCTGCGATCTCCGCCGCGGCCGGGAGCGGATCTACGCGCTCCGCCTCTCGGATCCGCCATGGCTCCTCACGCTGCGCGGCGGCTACCGGGTCTTCGTGGAGAAGACCACCGAGCAGGTCGTGACCGAGGTGATGGCGGGCGCGGGCATCCCGGCGGCGGCGATCGAGCCGCGGCTCGCGGGCGCGTACCCGGTGCGGACCCAGTGCGTCCAGTACGCCGAGGCGGAGTGGGCGTTCATCGAGCGCCTGCTGGCCGACGAGGGGATCTCGTACTGGTTCGACACGACGGCCGAGGGCGAGCACCGCATCGTCCTCGGCGACGGCAACGGCTCCCACGACGGGATCGAGGGCGGCGCGGCGCTCCCCTACGCCGGGGCCCGGGGGGCGAAGCTCGGCGCGCGCGCCCTCTCGTCGCTCGAGTGGGAGGAGCAGGCCGTGGTCGATCGGGTCACCGTGCGTGACTTCGACGTGCGGCACCCGGACGTTTACGTCGACGGCCACGCCGGCGAGGGTGAGCTCGCGTGGCTCGAGGTGCCGGCCGGCGTCCCCACGGCCGAGGCCGCGAAGGCGCGGGCCAGGCGGCGGCTGGAGCAGCTGCAGCGCGACAAGGTCACCGTCACGGGGGAGAGCGACTGCATCCGCCTCGGGCCAGGGCGCCTCGTGGAGATCACGGGCGCGGGGGCGGACCTCTTCGAGCAGCGGATGCTCGTCGCCGAGCTCTCCCACCGCTACGCGAGGCCGAGCCGCGACGGCGGCGCGGCCACGCCCTACGGAAACCGGATCGCGCTCAGGCCGACGAAGGCCGCGGACGGCGGAGATCACCCGCCCTTCCGACCCGCGATCCGCCCGGCGCCCGCGGTGGAGCACATCGACGGCGCGGTGATCACGGGGCCGCCCGGCGAGGAGATCCACGTCGACGATCTCGGCCGGATCAAGCTGCGCTTCCTCTGGGATCGCTCCGGGATCGCGGACGACCGCGCCTCGCACTGGATCCGCTGCCTCCAGCACCCGCTCGGCGCCTCGATGTTCCTGCCCCGCGTGGGCTGGGAGGTCCACGTCGGCTACCTCGACGGCTCGCCGGATCGCCCCTTCGTCCTCGGGCGCGCCTACAACGCGACCGCCGTCGCGCCGTTCCCGCTCCCCGCGGCGTCGGCGACGACCGCGCTCCAGTCGTGGACCACGCCGAGGAGCGGCGAGACCCAGGGGATCACGATGGTCGACGACGCGGGCGCGGAGGCGCTCTCGATCCACGCCTCGCGGGATCTCTCGGTCAAGGTCGGCGGCCCGGAGACGACGCGGATCGACGGCGACGACGCGCAGGTCGTCGGCCTGTCGCTCACCAGCAACGTGCTCGGGAGCCACGCCGCGCGCGTCGGGGCGACCCAGCGCGTCGACGTGGGGCAGGAGATGCTCCTCTCGGTCGAGGGGGCGAGCTCCGAGCTCGTCGGCGGGGCGGAGCTCGTCGACGTCACCGGCAACCGCGCCGTGCTGGCGAGCGGGTCGTGCGTCGAGGTCGTGGGCGCCGGCTACGCGCTGCTCTGCAACCAGTCGAACGTCAACGTGAGCGGCGGCTGCGCCCGGGTGGTGCTCGGGACGACGTCGATCGCGAGCGGCCTCGGCGTCACGGAGTCGGTCGCGGGGGCGCGCACCTACGCCTGCCGCGGCTCCCGGACGATCCGCTGCAGCAGCTACGCCGAGTCGATCAACGGCGGCAAGCGGAGCCAGGCGGGCGCGGTGCACGAGCGGGCCGCGGGGAACGTCGGCGTCAAGGCGTCGATCGGGACGATCACGGCCGGGAAGGTGTCGATCGGCGCGGGCGGGAAGGTGTCGATCAGCGCGCCGGTGGTGACGATCCAGGCCAGCGGCAGCATCGCGGCGGGCACGATGAGCCTGGGCGGCGGCAAGCTGAAGACGACCGGCGGCGTCACCCACGTGGACGGCGGCACGACCCGGCGCGCCAGCGGAAAGGCGGGCAAGTGAGCGAGCGACCGATCCTGCTCGAGATCCCCGGCGTGGACGCCGAGCTCCGCGTCCACGCGTGCCAGGTCGAGGAGCGCGCCTGCGCCCCGACGGTGGCCCACGCGCGCTGCGCCGCCTTCGTGGGCGGCGAGCCCGCCGAGCTCGCGGCGCTCGATCTGATCGGGCGCGCCGCGACGCTCACGCTGCGCTTCCACGGCGTCGAGCGGCGCTTCGCGCTCGCGGTGGAGGCCGTCGAGGAGCGCGACGCCCACGCGCGCGTGACCCTCGCCTCGCCGGTCGCCCGGCTCGACGAGACGCGCGACTACCGGGTCTTCGTCGACGAGAGCGCAACCGAGATCGCGGCGCGCGTCCTCGGCGATCACGGCGTCCGCCTCGACCTCCGCGCCCGCCGCGCGGCGGCGAAGCGGCCCCACTGCGCGCAGGTCTTCGAGAGCGACCTCGGCTTCTGCGCTCGCCTCCTCGCCGAGGAGGGCATGAGCTGGTTCCCGGACGACGGCGATCCCGCGCTCCTCCACGTCGCCGACGCGCCCGAGACGTTCCTCGACACGGGCGCGGCGATCCCGTGGCGCGACGAGGCGGGGCTCGTCCCCGGGCGAGCCCTCACCGCGGCGCGGATCCGCAGGCGGGTGGCGGTCGAGAAGGTCGCGCTCAAGGCGTACGATTTCACGCGGCCGATGCTCGATCTGAGCGGCGCCTCGGGCGAGGGCGCGCTCGAGTGGTACGAGGTCCCGGGCGGCCTCGACGATCCGGACGCGGGCCGCGAGCTCGCGGCGATCCGCCTCGCCGAGCGCCGGGCCGGGGCGATCTCGCTCGAGGGCGAGGCCACGGCGCCGGAGCTCCGCGCCGGCGAGATCGTCGAGGTGACCGACCCGCCCGAGGAGCTCGGCGACGCGCGCTGGCTCGTGCTCGCCGTCGCGCACGAGGCGAGGGCCGAGCCGGGTCTGGAGGAGCTCGCTTACCGCGCTCGCTTCCAGGCGGTCCCGGCGCACGACGGCTTCCGCCCGGCGCGCCGGGCCCCCGAGCCTCGCGGCGGCGCCGGGACCGCGGTGGTCACCGGGCCGCCGGGCAAGGAGATCGCCCTCGACGAGCACGGCCGCAGCCGCCTCCAGCTCCGCTGGGATCGCCGCGACATGCGCGAGACGTGCGAGACGTCAGACCACCGGAGCTCCGGCTTCGCCCGCGTGACCCAGCCGCAGCTCTCGGGCGCGATGCTGAACCCGCGGGTCGGCTGGGAGGAGCTCGTCGGCTTCAGCGACCGGGGCGGGGAGATCCCCGTGATCCTCGGCCGGTTGTACAACGCCGTCCAGGCGCCGCCCGCCGCGCTGCCCGCGAAGAAGGTCGAGACCCGCCTTGGCACGCGGGCGACCCCCGGCGGCTCGGGCGGCAGCGGCGTCGGGATCAGCGACGAGGCCGGGGACGAGCGCCTCGGGCTCGACACGTCGGGCGACTACCGGGAGCGGACCGAGAACGACAAGCGGACCGAGATCGCCGGGCGATCCGAGCGCGTGGTCGGCGGCGCCCGGACGGTCGAGGTCAAGGAGCGGCGGGTCGAGAAGGTGGCGGGCGCGCTGTCGCTCGAGGTAGGCGGCGAGCGCAAGGTGGCGGTCGACTCGAACTACGGGCTGAAGGCGGCCTCCGAGGCGATCACCGTGGGGGGCGCCCGCGTGATCCGCGCCGGCGGCGACTACCTCACCGTGACGCCGAGCTTCGTCCGGATGGTGGGCGGCGCGAAGCAGGAGGTCGGCGTCGAGCACCAGAGCGTGTTCGTCAAGGGCGCCTCGACGCTGCTCGTCGGCGGCTCGGTGAGCACCACCGCCGGCCCGTCGGAGTCGGTGGGCGTGGCCGGCGCGGCGATCGTGAAGGTCTCGGGCGCGCAGACCATCGACGCCGGCTCCTACGGCCTCACCGTGCGGGGGCTCTACGCGGAGAGCTTCGGCTCGCGCAGCGTCACCGCGGGAGGCGACGTCGCGGAGAGCTTCGGCAAGGTCACGACCACCTCGCGGGGCGCCGCCGACATCGCCGGCGCCGAGATCGCCGTCGAGGCGGCCGCGAAGCTGACGATCAAGGCGCAGGGGGTGACGATCACCATGACCCCCGGATCCATCACCATCTCGGGCAAGCTCGAGGGCCCGACCTCGAGCGTGGAGGAAGGGGTTCATCGCTATGGCTAGGTCGCGCACGGTCCAGCAATCGGCCGCCCGCCCCGCGCGGGGCGAGGCGAAGCCCCTCGGCCCCGGGCTCCACCCGGGGGTCGTGGAGATGATCGCCGCGCGCGGCCAGGAGAGCGACGCGCGCCCCGCGTTCCAGGTGCGCTCGAGCGACGGGCGCCGGCTCCTCGCGACGCTCGCCGCCGGCGTCTCGCCCGCGTTCATCGAGGAGTGCATGCGCGAGGGCCGCACCGTCGTGCTCGCGGACGCGCCCGGGGGCGTCGCCATCCTGGGCGCGCTCCAGACGGCCTCGGCGCCGGCGCCGGACGCGCACGGCACGCTGGCGCTCGACGCCCGCCACCTCCGGCTCCGCGCCAGGGAGACGCTGGAGCTCGAGGTGCCGGGATCGAGCCTCCGGATCGAGCCCGGCGGCGCTGTGCGGATCGAGGGCGACCGGCTGGTGATCGACATGGCGGCGCTCGTGCGGATCTTCTCGGCGCGGGTGGAGCTGCCGTGAGCGGCGTCGCGCTGACGATCGAGGGCGATCCGGATCTCTCGCCGTCGCGCGTCCGCGGCGTGGAGCGGCTCGGGGAGGCCTCGGCGTTCGAGATCGATCTCCATGGACCGAGGGACGCGCTCGTCGCGCCCGGGAGCGCGCTCCGCAAGGCGGGGCGGCTCGCCATCGACGCGCCCACGGGGAGCCGGACGTTCCTCGGCGTCGTCACCCGGTTCGCCGTGATCGCGAGCGATCACGAGCACCTGCGGGCTTACCGGCTCACGCTCGCGTCGCGCTTCGCGTTGCTCGCGCTCACGCGGAGGGCGCGCACGTTCCAGGAGATGACGGCGCCGGAGATCGTCGAGCAGGTGGTGCGAGGGGGCGGCTACAGGACCGTGCGCAAGCGGCTCGCGGCGTCCTACCCGAAGCGCCGCTACGTCGTGCAGTACCAGGAGAGCGACGCGGCGTTCGTCCGGCGGATCTGCGAGGAGCACGGGCTGTATTTCCGGTTCGAGGACGACGGCGAGGGCGAGGTGTTCGTCCTCGAGGACGACTCCGCCTCCGCCGAGGACGCCTACCCGGGCGGCGTCGCGCTGGTCACGCGCAGCACGCTGGACGAGCCGGGGCCCGTCGCGGTGGACGCGGCGCGGCGGCTGCGGCGCGCGGCCGGCAAGGTCGTCGTCCGCGATCACAGCCCCGATCAGCCCCGGCTCTCGCTCGAGGCCGAGGCCTCGGGGGGCGTCGAGGCGGAGCGGGAGGTGGAGGTCTACGAGGCGCCCGGCGGCTTCGCCTCGCCGGCGGAGGGCGCGGCGCGCGCGCGGATCCGGCTCGAGTCGCTGCGCGCCGAGGCCGCGCGCCTGTCGTTCGACAGCAACGCGCTGGCGCTCTCGCCCGGCGCGCGCTGCCGCCTCGTGGAGGCGCCGGACCACCACGGCGTCGTCCAGGCGGCGGGCGACTGCGTGGTGACCGACGTCGCGCTGCGCTGGGACGCGGGCGACGGGGTCCTCCGCGCCAGCGTCGGGGCGATCCCGGCCAGCGTGCCGTTCCGCCTGCCGAAGGTCACGCCGAGGCCGCGCATCGCCGGGGTGCAGTCGGCCTGGGTCACGGGGGAGCGCGGGCAGGAGATCCACCCCGACCCGCTCGGCCGCGTCCACCTCCGCTTCCACTGGGATCTGCACGGCGAGGGCGACCAGCGGAGCAGCCTGCCCGTGCGGGTGGCGCAGCCGCAGCTGCCGGATCCGATGCTCCTGCCGCGCGTGGGCTGGGAGGTCTTCGTGATGTTCGAGGACGGCGATCCGGATCGCCCCGTGGTGCTCGGGCGCTCGTACAACGAGAAGCAGCGGCCGCCCCTCGCGCTGCCGGCGAACAAGACGGTGACCTCGATCGCGACCGACAGCTCGCCCGGCGGGGGGGCGCGGACGGTGTTCCAGATGGACGACGCGGCCGGCCGCGAGCACGTCCTCGTGCACGCGCCCTTCGCCAAGGAGACGACGGTCGGGGGCGATCACGAGGCGCAGACGCTGAAGAACGAAGATCTCCAGGTCGGCGCTGCCCTGCAGGCCGAGGTCGGGGGCGACGAGTCGACCTCGGTGCACCTCGGGTACATCGGCGGCTACGGCTCCCGCAGCGTGACGGTGGGCGCCGTGCAGCGCCAGAGCGCGGGGGGCAACTTCGTGAGCGAGGTCGGCGCCGAGACGGCCGTGGTGGGGGGGATGCTCGTGGAGCAGGCCGGCAACCCCGTGAAGGGCGCGGCCAACCTCGCCGCGTCCGCGCTGCTGTCGAAGGTGGGCGCGCGGGGCGCCGCCGGGCAGATCGCGGCGTCCGCGATGGGCGCGTCGCGCGCGGCCTACGAGGGCTACCAGGCGAAGGGCGCGGAGGGCGCGCTCGCCGCGATCAAGGACAGCGCGGCGGGCAGCGCGATGTCGCTGCTGCCGGGGGGCGAGGCGATCCTGGCGGCGGTGAAGGGGTCGTCGAGCCCGATGCCGTGGGATCACGGCCGGCCCGCGCAGGGCGAGGCGGCGCCGGGCGGCGGGGCCGCGGGGGCCAGCGGCGCGGGCGGCGGCCCGGCGGGCCCCGGCCCGGGCCACCGCAGCGTCGTCGCGAGCGGCTCGTACACCGAGGCGGTGGGCGCCCTCTACGCGCTGACCACGCCGGGCCCCGTCTCGTGGGTGACCGCCGGCCCCGCGACGACCGTGATGAACGGGAGCCACACGAGCAGCGCGGCGAGCGCCGGCCTCCAGGTGGGCGGCGGCCTCGGCGAGTGGCTCGGCTCGCTGAACATCGGCAGCCGGGGGGCGATCACCCGGAGCGTCGCGGGGGCCATGACCTCGGACGTGAAGGGCGCGCTGAAGATCAGCGCGGGCGGCTCGTACACGCTCACCGCGAAGAGCGCGCTGACGCTCGAGGTGAGCGGGAATCTGAAGCTCGGCGGCAGCCCGATCACCTTCCGGTGCGGCGCGTCCGAGATCTCGGCGACGCCGGCGGGCGTCACGATCAAGTCCCCCTCGATCACCATCACCGGGAGCTCGAAGCAGTCGGGCTCGCTCACGCACCGATGAAGCTCACCGTGCTCGGCCTCGGCCTCGTCTCGCCCGCCGGCGCCTCGGCGCGCGATCACGTCTTCTTCCCGCGCGCCGGGGCGCCGCCGCCCCCGCCGTCGCCGTTCGTCGGGCCCGACGGGCGCCGGATCGACGCGCGCTACTGCCCGTGGATCAGGCCCTCGCAGGCCGACGCGGGCCGCCTCCTCGCGCTCGCGCGGGGCGCCGTCGGCGAGGCCCTCGCAGTGGTGCCCGGGAACGAGGCTGCGGGGATCCCGCGCTTCGTCGTGACGCCGGCGCCACGGCCGGGGTTGCCCGAAGGAGCGCTCTCGGAGCTGGCCCGCGCGCTCGGCCCCGCGGCGCAGCGCTTCACCGGGGCGGCGGGCGCGTTCGCGGCGCTGGCGCGGATCGCGGAGCTACTGGCGAGTGGCGCGGGCGGCGCCGCGCTCCTCGTCGGCGTCGACTCGCACGCCGGGGTGGACGCGCTCGCCGAGCGGCGGCGGCGGCCGGAGAGCCCGTGGCTGCTCGCGCCGCCGCCGCCGTCCGAGGGCGCGGGGGCGCTGCTCGTGGCCTCCGCGGAGCAGGCGTCGCGGTGGGGGGTGGCGGCCGTGGGAGAGATCGTCGCGAGCCGGCACGCGCCGGGGCGCGCGACCGACGAGGACGACGAGCCCGTTGACGCGGCGGCGATGACCGCGCTCCTCCGCAGCTTGCCCGCCGCTGCCGGGCCAATCCAGGCCGTCTTCGGGCAGGGGCGTGCTGGCGCGCTCCGGTGCCGAGAGTGGCAGTTCACGACGGCGCGGTGCGCGGAGCGGCTCTCGCCGAGTTATTTCGATCGCTGCCTCGAGGCGGAGATCGGCGAGCTCGGCGCCGCGGCGGGCGTGATGGGCCTCGCCTGCGCCTTCGCGACGCTCCGGCACGGCGCGGCGCCGGCCGAGGCCGGGAGGTCGTTCGTGGCCTGGGCGATCTCCCGCGATGGCACCCGCGGGATCGCGCTCGGCGCCGCGCACCGCACGGGAGCGGGCAAGGTCGCGGCGGGAGCGGAGGGGGCGCTTCCGGTGATGATGCCGCTCTCGGGGGCGGTGATCGCGCGGGGGGTGGAGCGGGAGGCGTTCGTCCCGTCGCCGATCGAAGCGGAGGAGCCGGAAGACGAGGCGTGGCTCGAGGAGGGCGCCAGGGAGGCGGGCGCGGCGGCGGCGAGCATCGCGGCGGCGAACGATGTGGCGCCGGCGCTCCCTGAGCTGCCGCGCGAGAGCGCGCCCGCGCCGGTGGTGCGGCTCGACGCGGGGCGCGTGATCGAGGTCACGCTGGCGGGGTTCTACGCGTCGGTCGTGGACCATTGCGCGGAGCTCGTGGCCGCGCTCGCTCGGGATCGCGTCGAGGGGCGGCGCTCGTGGCTGCCGGAGACGGAGGCGCGGATGCTCCGGCAGATCGACGCGATCGTGGCCGCGGGGCCGCGGGCGCTGATCGAGGTCGCCGCGTTCTGGGAGCGCTGGATGGACGACCCGTGGAAGTCGTTCGCGGGCGCGATCTCGCTCGCCGCCTTCGCGGGGGACGACGCGCTCGCCGCGATCCACCGGGCGGCGCACCTGCTCCCGCAGGACGCCGAGGACCATGCGATCGCCGTGGCCGAGGCGCTCGCGCTGGTCGAGCGGCCTGGGCTCGCGGGGCTGGCGCGGGCGCTGTCGGCGTCAGCGCACCCGATCGCACGGGCTGCCGGCGTGAACCTGCGCTCGATGCGCGGCGAGCTGCCGATCGAAGGGATCGGCGCCGCACTCGCCGACGAGCACGACGCGGTGGTGCGCGCCGGGATCTGGGGCTGTGAGCGGGTACCGCCGGCGCAGCGTGCGCGCTTCGTCGAGCGCTTGCGGGAGCTGTGTGGAGGGGCATCTCCCGCCGTGGCCTGGTCGGCGGCGCGGGTGCTCGTGATCGGCGGCGAGGTGGAGCTGGTGCGCGACGAGGCGCTGTGCGCACGGCTCGGGCCGTACGCGACGGAGCTGTTCGCGCTGGCCGGGGAGCCGGGCGACTGGCCCCGGCTCGAGAGCCTGCTCGGCCGCCACCGGCCGACGCGCGCGGCGCTCTCCGCCGTGGCGCGCTTCGGCTGCCCGGCGAGCGCCGGGTGGATGATCCAGCAGCTCGACGACGAGGCGCTCGCGGATGATGCAGCGGAGGCGCTGCGCACGCTGTTCGGGCCGATCGTCGAGGAGGCGCGGGAGCTGGAGGCCGGGGCCTGGCGGGAGGCGATCGCGGCGCAGCGGCTCGATCCGAGGGGGCGCTACCGCGGGGGGCGAGCGCTCTCGATCGCGGTGGCGGTGGAGGAGTGCGCGTCGAAGAGGCTGTCGCGTCTCGCCGTGGAGGCGCGCGTTGATGAGCTGCGCGCACGGCTGCGGCTGCCCGATGCAGTCGACGTGAGCGGCTTCTGGGCGAGGGCGGAGGCGAACCTGGCGGCGTTCCTGAAGGTGGCGCGGAGCCGGGGCTGAGCGCTGGGGGCGAGCGGGAGAGGGAGAGAACGCCGTGGCGACGATCAATTACAAATATATCGCGACGACGCGGAGCAATCACTTCTGTCCTGGCCCTGTCCCGGCCATCAGCACAGCGCCGCCACCGGCTCCGACCGGGCCGGTGCCAAGCCCGTTCGTGTACGTCGCGCTCTCGTCGAGTGCGACGGATACAGGCGAGCGGATCGAGATTGGGGGCGCGCCGGTGCTCCTGGATGGCAGCACGATGGACGTCCGCGAGCCGGGTAACATCCCTTGCCAAGGGACCGGCGGCGACGTCGTGTCGCACGTCGTGAACAAAGCGTGCAATGTCTTCACCTCGACAACAACTGTCACGTGCGGTGCTCGTGGGATCGCCTGTACCGGTGACCATGTGTGGCTCAACGCAGCTGGCGCGACGGCAAAGCTCTCCCAGCTGAGCGGGGTGCTCCTGGCGGCGGACATCATCCAGGCCACCACGTACGTCGGCGCCTCTGTAAACGTGATGGTAGTCCTGGATCCGATCTCCGTCGCGTCCGGCGACGTGATCGACGAGACGTTGGATCTATCGATCCCTGGCCTCATCCCGATCGAGTGGAAGCGCCTGTACAGCTCGGCGCGCACCCGCGAGCACACGCCGCTCGGTCGAGGCGGCTGGACCCACACATACCACCAGTGGATCGAGATCGACGGCGACGCGCTGCGCCTACGCGAGGCAGATGGCTCCACTGTCACCGTGCGTGCCACCAAGCCACGCGAGCCGGCCTTTCACCGCGGCAAGCGCCTCGTCATCACCCGCGACACAGGCGGCGGAGCCACCGTCTTCTCGCTCGATACACGCCTCACCCGCACGTTTCGCCCGAGCGGCGGCGGACGCGCAGTCCTCCGCGAGATCACCAACGAATCCGGACACAAGGTTATCCTCGAGTACGACGTGGAGGGGCTCGCGCGGGTCGTCGACACCGCGCGCCGCACGATCACGCTCAAGCACGATGGCAACGGCCACATCGTGCGTCTCGATGTCTTCGCCCCAGGCGGCGAAGGGCGCGCCCCGATCCACGCCGTCTCGTTCGCGTACAACGATGCTGGCGAGCTCGCGCAGGTGACCGATGCGTTAGGCCATACCGAGACGTACGGCTACGACGAGCAGCGCCGCCTCAATCGGAAGACGCTCCCGACCGGCCTCTCTTTCCACTACCTCTACGATGCCGAGACAGGTCGCTGCGTCCGCTCCTGGGGCGACGGCGATCTCCATGCCGGCGATCTCACCTACGATCTCGACCAGGGGACCACGCACTTCACCGGCAACCCCGAACCCCGCGTCTTCAAGTGGCGGCCCGAAGACGGCTCGGTGGTGCGCGAGGCCTCGACCGACGGCCTCTCCGTGCGCGATCTCGAGTTCGATGCCGATGGCCTGCTGCTCAAGGCCAAAAACGCGGCAGGTGACACGCTGACGCTCACCCGTGACGCGCGAGGCAACATCACGCGGATGGCCGATCCACTCGGCCCGCTCGTCGAGCTTGACTATGCGGAGGATCTGCTCGTGCGGCGCCGCGTGGGTGGCGTGTGCACCGATTTCGGCTATGACCACCGGAATCGACTTATCTCGATAAAGTACGCGTCCGGCGCCTTTCTCGCGCTGAAGTACGACGAACAGGGGCGCCTCGCCGAGGTGCACGGACCGGACGGGCTTCGCGGCGCCTTCATCTACGACGAGCAGCACAACGCCATCGAGGAGCGCACGCCTCGCGGAGGGATCCGCCGCTGGCGCCACGACGCGCTCGGGCGCCCGGTCGCCTACATCGATCCTTTGGGAAGGGTGACGCGCCGCGAGCTCGACGCCCTCGGTCGGCCGGCCGCGCTGCACTTACCGGACGGGACCTCGCTGCGCTTCGAGCACGATGCGCTCGGCCGCCTGACCCGCCGCACGGATGCGCTCGGGCGCGTCGAAGCGTTCCGCTACGCCGGCCTGAAATCTCCCATCGAGGCGATCCTGCCCGATGGCTCGGTCTGGTCCTTATCGTATGACCTCAACGAGCGCCTGCAGCAGGTGAAGAACCCGAAGGGCGAGACCTTCGATTTCCGCTATGATCGCGCCGGCAACCTCCGCGAACACCGTTCGTATGACGGCCGCGTCTCCCGCGCGCAGCACGGCAAGAACGGTCGCCTTGCGCGCGTGGAGAACCCTGACGGCACCTTCCGCGCGCTCCGCTATGACGGGGCAGGCAGGCTCCTCGCGGAAGAGACGCCGCACGGAGCGATCAGGGTCGAGACGCCCGAGGACCGCGTCGTCGACTACATCGTCGACGATCCGAGCGGTGAAATCCGTCTCTCCGTCGAGCACGACACGCTCGGCCGCGTCGTAAGAGAGACTCAGAACGGCCGGACGATCCGCTACGAGTACGACGGTCAGAACCGCTGCATCGCTCGCCACCTCCCGACGGGGCACGTGACTCGTTATGCCTACGATGAGGAAGGCAACGTCTCGTCGCTCGATCACGACGGCTATCGCGTGGAGATCCAGCGCGATCTCGCAGGTTCGGTGGTCCGCAAGGTCTTCGTTGGTGCGGGCGTGGAGGCGCGGCGCGAGCTCGACCCGATGGCGCGCCCCATCCGCGACTGGGTCGGCGTCGCCGACCGCACGCTCGTGGATCGCCGCTACGCTTACGATCCCTCTGGCGCGCTCGTCGAGCGCAACGATCTGCGCTGGGGGCTCACACGCTACGGCTACGATCGGCTCGGGATGCTGCTCGAGGCGAGCTCTCCGAAGGGGCGCGAGTCCTTCGTGTACGACGCAGGAGGCTCGCTGAAGCCCGCGAGCTCGGCCTGGGAGATGGGGCCGGGCGGACTCTTGTTACGCACCGAAGAGGCCACCTACGCTTACGACAGCGCGAACCGGCGAATTCGCGAGGCTCGATCGGACGGCGAGACGCAGTACCTTTGGGACTGTCGCGGCCAGCTCCGCGAAGCCCAGCTCCGCGACGGCACGCGTGTGCTCTTCAGCTACGACGCGTTCAGCCGCAGGATCAGGAAGGAGATCATCCCGCCCTCCTCACCGGGCGCGCTGGCGATGGCGGAGGCGCCGAAACCCCGCGTTGTCGAGTACCTATGGGACGGCCTCTGCCTCGCTGCAGAGCTCGACTCCGAGCGCGGCGCGCGCATCTTCGTGCATGAGCCGGGGACGATGTGCCCGCTTCTCCAGCAGGAGGGCGCCGCGGTCCATGCGGTCATCACCGACCATCTCGGCACCCCGACCGAGCTCATCGGCGTGAAGGGTGACGTCGCGTGGTCAGCGCGCCACGCGGCCTTCGGCCTCATCGTCGAGACCGCGCGACGTGAGGACGGCGCATCCGTGGCGTCTCCCTTCCGGCTGCTCGGCCAATACCACGACGAGGAGACCGGGCTCTGTTATGTCCGCTACCGCTACTTCGACCCGAAGACCGCGCGCTTCTTGACGCCGGATCCGCTCGAGCTGCTCGGAAGCCGCAATCTGTTCGCCTTCGACGGCAGCCCCACCACCCATGTCGATCCGCTGGGACTCTCCTGCGTCATCATCGGCAACCCGGCGCATGACGGGTTCATCGCCGTGTGCATGACCGAGGTCAAGCCGGACCCGAGCAAGTACGTGATCGCGGTGCACGGGACCGCCCACCACGTGGCGGTGCGAGACGCGAACGGGATGACGACCCACCATACGCCGCGCCAGCTCCTGGAGATGATCGGCGCTGTCGGGAACTACAACAGCGCAGGAAACATCGTCCTCAACTCGTGCAACGTGGGTCGCATGCCAGACGGCGTGGCCCAGCAGATATCTCGCTCCTTTCCGAACCGGTACGTTTACGGTCCGAGTGATGTAGTCTGGAACCTCGGCCTCTACATCGGACCTCCAGTCGGAGTCGCCAATAGCGCGACGTATGTACCCAAGCCTGGCAAGCCCGAGCCTCCGCCAGACTACACGCGCCCCGGACAGTGGAACTCGTTCTATAATGGCATGCCCCGTCAGGGCAACCGACACGACCAATACACGACGCTGCCCGACCAGATCAAACCGGGCTCAAACACGCAGCCGCTCAACGTCAAGCCAGGCTCGAACACGCAGCCGCTCGACGTTGCCCGACCGGACAATGGACTGCCCTTTCGACGCCCTCCGTCGGGCTAATGGGTGTTCAATGAGTCTGTGAGCATATCCTTCATCAATCCTGCGTCATCCGCGGAGCAGATCACAGGTACCGCGGAGCTCGTTCGCGGACATGTCCGAGAGCCATCTCAACACCCGCGAGCTAGACAGAGGCATGGTAAAGGACGGCGCGATGCACGTCGTCAACTGCGAAGTCGGCGGTGAGCCACAGCTCATCGTTCTCGCTGGCCATGAGCTGATACGGAGGACAGCCACCGACCCTCGCAGCATCAAGCTCAAACAAAGAAGCGCCGCTGCACTTCGTATGAAACGGCACCGAAACACTCTCCCAGTCCCCTCCGGCCGTCAGACGGTAAATGCGCACTGGCATGGAGTACGCATGTGCACACAGAAAGACTTGCCCCGAGGATGTGGTCAAGATGCCCTGCACTTCGTGGCTCTCGCGGAAGGGCGGCAGCAACTTCCATTCTCCCTGGACACGGTGTGCGACAAATTTCTCCGCCGACGTCAGCATACCTGAGGCGAAGAGCCCGTTCGACCGATAGTCGATGAAGATCGCCGCGCTCTGCTCATCCACTCCAGGTGGCCACTCGAACCGCTTTGGCTCGCGCTCTCCTCGCCGAAAGATCCACCAGCCAGGCTCGTACTGCGGGGATTGTATGACGCGAAGGATGACCTCGCCGGCCCTGGTCACATAAGGATTGTATGCAAAAATACCCTGAGTGAGCACGGGATCGATCGGTGTGTCTGCGCCGTCCGCCCATCTGAACCTGCCGTCGGATCCCGTGACGATCACCCGCTCAGCCCACTCACCAACCCACTCGTTCTCGGGGTGTTCCACCCAGCAACCAGAGGCGTCGTCCCAACGAACCACCACATTCCTGCTGACTTGGATCCAGAGCGTGGCACCAGGCATCGGCCCCTCGATGGCGCGCATCCCCTGCCCTGCATAGACAAGAGCCCAGACCTGGTCAGGCCACCGGCCCACCATGCTGGTGATCTGCGGCGGGACAGACCGCGCGAACTGCGGCTGAGCGTCCGGAGCCCCCGGCAACTCCAGCTTCCGCATCTCGTGGAGCTGGCCCCCCTGAGCCCGCGCGACGTGAAACCCGGTAGAGGCGAGGATCGCCCCACGCAGCCTGTGCAACCGGATGGGCTGCGGCGATGATGCGATGGCCCTGAACATACCGTGCTCGACTCCTCCTCCCTCGCTCCCTCACCGCTTCCCGCGAACCCGCTCGCCCGCCTCGACCAGCGCCCGCATCCACTTCATCCGCAGCCCGGGCTCCGCCGCGAACCTGGCCTGCCACGCCGCGTCCTCGGCGCTCTTCGCCTCGCGGGTGAGCCCGTAACGCGCGATCGCCGCCGTCGCAGTCGCAGGGCTCGCCGCGATCTCCGCGAGCATCGCAGCGTAGTCCTCCAGCGAGAGCCGGGGACCATCGGCCGCCGGCGAGCGCGCGCTGCCGCCCGACGACGGCGGGGCGGCCGACGACGGCCCCCCGGGCGACGGGGCGAACGGAAGCGCCGGCTTCACGGCCTCGAACATCACAGGCGCCGTCCCGACGCCTGGCGTCCCGGCAATCGACTCCTCCAACGCCCCTTCACGCAACGGCGGCAGCCCCGCAGCCGGCAACCCGGAGCTCACCTCGACGCCCTCCCCCGCGCGCGCGCCAAACGGCAGCGCCGGCCGGCTCGGCGCCGGGAACGCCGGCGCCGTCTCGGCGATCTCCTTCTGCGCGAGCACCGGCTTCGGCAGCTCCGGAACAGCCAGTGCCGGCAAAAGCCCGGGCCCCGACCTCGCCGCCGGCGCAGGCGGCTCCGCCCTCTGCGCGCCCCCCGGCTGCTTCACGAACGGCAAGATCAGCTTCGATAGATCCCGCGGCAGATCCGCCGTCTCGAGCGGCATCCCCACCACCGCCCGCGCCTTCTTCACGGCCGCCGCTCCGCCGCCACGTGGCCTCCGCGTCGACGCCCTCAGCACCGGCGCCTCAGGCCGCACCTCCGGCACCGGCCCGGGCGCGGCGGCGAGGATCGCCGTCGCCTCGGCGCGCACGCCCCCCTCGGCCACGATCCGCTCCTGCCAGGCGCCCAACAGCCGGAACACGTCGCCCTCGCCGAGCCCGCGCGCCTCGAGGAACCCGAGCGGATCCTCCGACGCCGTGAACGCACGGAAGAAATCGAGCCAGGCGCGCAGGTCCGTGTCGAGCGGAGGCACCTTGCGCTCCACATGCGCCTGCGCCGCGAGGCGATGCTCGTCGCACGCCGCGAGCAGCGCCCCGTCCCCCATCGCGCTCCCGGCGAGGCGCTCCGACCAGGCCTCCTCCGCAGGCGGCCAGGCTCCGGCGGCGATCGCGGCGTGCTCCAGGCTCGCCTCGAGCGAGACGCCCTCGGCCGTGTACGCCAGCACCGCCGCATAGGCCGAGAGCGGCACGCCCGCGATCTCGGGATCCACAGGCTCCCCAGCGCCGCCCGCCGCGTCACCCATCGCCGCGCACCACGACCTCGCGCAGGACCCGCCGGCCCCTGCCGATCGGGAACACGGCGCGCGCCACGAGCTCCACCCGCCGCGCCTCGGGCTGGATCAGCACCGTGTCGATCGGCGGCCGCACGACCACGCGCTCCCCCGTGTCGTAACGCGCGCTCGCCACCACCGGAAACGCCGGTAGCGCGAAGACGACCGGCTCGAGCGACATGCCGACGATGCCCACCGGATCCCCGGGCGCGAGGTGCTCCTCGAACTGGAGCGAAGGGTGGGCGACGTTGCCAAAGCGGATGTCCTGATCCTCCGGCGGGAGCGGCATCCGCGCCGCCTTCCACCGCTCGTCGAACGTGCCAGCGTGCTCGAGGCGCGGCGACCAGTGCATCATGATCGCGCCGAAGCCCACCGGCACATGGCGATCCGAGGCGGACACGTGGGGCCGCTCCGGGTGCTCGATCTGCGGAGCTCTCGTGTCCACGAGGTCCGCCGCGCTCCTCGCCGCGCCGACGCCGGCCGGGTTCCGGAGATCGACCACCGAGAGGTCCTCCGACATGCCGCCATACGCCCGCTCGTAGACGATCGGCACCCGCTCGAACGGCGCAGCAGGCCCGATCCCGACGCCGAGGACGCCCTTGAAGAAGAAGCGCTGCCCGTGGACGCGCAGGGGCGTGAGCCGCTGCCTGACCCGCACCGCGACGTCGAGCACCCTCACCTTCTCGGGGGCGATCGCGTCGCCGGTCACCACCACGTCCGTGCCCAGCTTGGCGACGCCGAGATCCGACGGGAAACGGAGGCTGCTCCGCGGACTCTCGGGCTCCCAGGGCTCGTCGGCGACACGGACCGGCGCGGGGTCGTCGGCGAGCCTCGAGCCCCCGCTCCGATCGAGGACGAACGTGCCCTTGACGATGGCAACCAGGACATCGTTGCCCTCGCGATCGAGGAGCGGCACGGGCTGGACGGCGAAGGGGGTCTGGTTCGCGATGCTCACGGACGAAGATCCGACGGTTGGTCTTGCATCCTATACGCAGGCACGCCGCGATCCCCGAAGATCACGTCAGGCAAACCTGCGCTCAGCGCCCGGTCATGTAGAACGTGCCGAGGCACATCTCGTCGGTCGTGCCCTCTCCCCAGACGACATCCCCGGGGACCCGCGGCTGTCCGTCGATGATCGGCTGCTTCTCGGGCGTGTTGTCCCAGTGGCACTCGATCGACAGCTTGTCGCCCGGCTCGAGCACCTTGGGCTCGGCGAGCTTGTAGTTTCCCTGCCAGTGGAAGTCCCAGCGCGGGATGTCGAGCACACACTCCGAGCCGCCGCCGGCGCGCTCGATCTCGAGGCGCGCGCGCGTGCCGAGCGTGTGCATGTGGAGGCCCACCCAGTGGATCTCGATCGGCGCGCTGCCCGCGAGCGCACGGGAGGGGTCGGCCCCCCAGCGGTGGACGACGTCGCTCTCCAGGGCAGGGATCAGCATGGAGTCGCCGCTGAGCCAGGCCGGGTTCGCCCACGGCTGCATCGTGCCCTCCCGCTCGACCGAGCTCTCCAGCGTCACGTCGATCGCCGTGCGATCGGGCAGCTTGCCCGCCGTCAGCGTGTTGTAGTGGACCTGCATGATCAGCCTGGAGCCAGGCTCGATCCGGGTGCCCGCGCCCGGCGGGAAGATCATGCTCCCGCCGCCGGGCACCCAGCCGCCGAGCCAGCGCGGCTTGAGCCCAGGGCCGCCGTAGCAGGGATAACCCGGGCCCGGGTCGGCCGCGTCGAGGACGTCGAGCTCGGCGAGCTGGTCCGGCGCCGCGATGAAGGCGATCACGTGGTGGACGACGCGCTGCTCGCCGGGCCTGATCCCGAAGCCCGTGACGTACCGCACGGCCTCCTCCGGCCAGTCGATCACGAAGCAGCGGTACTCGTCGGGCCCCGTCTGCGGGGTGTACTCGACAGGCATCTCGAGCGTCCGGTCCACACGCGCGAGCGCGGCGCTCGCCGGCGGATCGATCGGCGGGCCCTCGTCCGCCGGATCACCCAGGGCCGCGCCGCCGTCGACCCACGCGGCGATGGTCTGGATCTGCTGCTCGGACAGGGAGCGGTCGCCCACGTACTCGGCGCAGCCGTTGTCGGCCGGCCAGGGGGGCATCGTGCGCTCGACGACGGCCCGCTTGATGGGCGCGGCCCAGGACGCCGCGGTCTCGTGGCCCTCGAGCGAGAACGGCGCGACGCCGCCGTCGCTGTGGCACCCCGCGCACCGCGCGTCGAGGATGGGTTTGACGTCCCGGTAGTACGTGACGACGGCCTGGACGCCGCCGCCCGCCGCGGCCCCGGCGTCATCGCGGCCGCAGGCAGAGAGGGCGGCCAGCGCCGCCGCAAGGCATGCCCATGAGCCCGTGATCCCCGCGCACCTCATCATAGAACACCTGCCTCGTGTCAGCGGCGCTCGTGGGCCCCGCCGCTCGCGGGCTCGCGCCGGAGGAAGAACGCGATGACCTCGGCGAGCTCGTCGCGCGCGGCCACGAGGAGCACCGTGGCGCCCCCCGCGACGACGGAGGAGCCGCGCGGCGCCTCGACGCGGCCATCCGGGCGGTAGACGCCGGCGAAGACGCACGACGAAGGGAAGCTGGCGCTGCCCGCGATGGTGCTCACCGTGCGGCCCGCGATCACCGAGTCGACCGGGACGTCGAGCTCGAACGCGACCGACTCGCCGGCGCCGAGCACCATCGCGTGGCGGACGCCCGGGTGCTCGATGGCGGTGGCCATCGCGCCGATGAAGACGTCGATCTCGGAGAGGATCTGGTCCACGCCCGCGCGGATGTACACGCCCCGGTAGGCGGGGTCCCGCATGCGCACCATGACGCGCTTGGCCCCCCCGGCCTGCGCGAGGAGCGCCACGGCGAGGTTGTCGGCGTCGCGGCGGAGCATCGCCACCACCACGTCGGCGCGCGCCACCTCGGCCTCCTGGAGGAGCCCGGCGTCGGTCGCGTCGCCCACGAGCGAGACGAGGCCGTGCCGCTCGAAGGCGCTGTTGGCGATCGCCTCGTCGCGATCGACGGTCGTCACGTCGTGGCCCATCTTCGCGAGGTGGACCGCGACGCTCAGCCCTGCGCGCCCGGCGCCCGCGATGAGAACGCGCATGTCAGCTCTCTCCTTCGTGCTCGTGAGGGTGCGCGCCGGGCGCCGCGTGTCCGCCGGGGAGCTCCACCATGGCCCTGTCGATCCGGTTCACGTGGGCGTGCGCGGTGTCGGCGGCGATGAGGCCCCGCCTCGCCGCGTCGAGCACCGCCGCCTTCTGCGCCGAGAGGAGGGCGAGATCGGTGAGGTGGTCGCGGACCACCTCGCCCTGCGGCGTCTGGAGCGCCACCTCCGCGTGGATGACCTGCCGCTGGAACGCGGCGCGGCGCTCTGCGTGCTCCTTGCGGGACACGAGGCCCGCCGCGAGCAGATCGTCGAGCTCGGACTGGCCGCGCCGCGCCGCGATGAGCGTGGCCTTCGCGGCGTCGAGCGCGGCGTCCGCGGTCGGGATCGCGACCCGCAGGAACCTGAGCAGCCGAGCGAACGGCAGCGCCTGCGCGACCAGCGTGACGAAGGTGACGCCGAAGACGATCGTGATCAGGCGGTCGCGGTACGGCAGGCCGCTCGGGAGGCTGAGGACCGCCGCCATCGACAGCGCGCCCTTGATGTTGCCGACCAGCATCACGTGCTGCCAGCGGAAGGGCACGACCTCGCCCGTGAGCGCCCGGAGCACGCCGAAGCAGCCGTAGACGGCCACCGCCCTGCCCCCGTGCAGGGCGATCAGCGCGAGGCCGATGGACGCCGCCTCGCGCACGAGCATGTCCGCCTGGATCTGCATGCCGACGAGCTCGAAGAGCACCACGTTGAGGCAGAAGCCGCTCGTCTCCCAGAAGCCCTGGAGCGCGAGCACGCGCGAGGGCTCGAGGATGCGGCGCGCGGCCCTGCCGACGATCACCCCGAGGACCACGACGGCGATGACCGGCGAGGCGTGGAGCCGCTCGGCGAGCAGGGCCGTGGCGAACACGAGCACGATGGAGGCGAGGATCGCGGTCAGGTGATCCGGCGTGCGGCGGAGGAGGGACGCGCCGACGGCGCCGAACGCGCCCCCGACGGCCGCGCCACCGACCATGGCCAGGGTGAGCGCGCGGAAGCTCTCGGCGCCGTCGAAGGTGCCGCTCGCGAGGACCTGCGACGCGAGCACCACGAGCACGAGCGCCGTGCCGTCGTTGAAGAGGCTCTCGCCTTCCATGATGGCCGCGAGCCGGTGCGGCACGCGGACGCTGCGGAAGGCGAGCAGCACGCTCACGGTGTCGGTGATCGAGAGCAGCGCGCCGAGGAGGAGCGCCGCGGCGAACGGGAGCGCGAGCAGCTGCGTCGCCACCGCGGCGGTGCCGAGCAGCGAGATGAGCACGCCCGGCACGGCGAGCGCGAGGATCGGCCGGCTCGCGCCCCTCAGGCTGTCCGCGTCCGCGAACAGGGCGCCCTCGAACACGAGCACCGGGAGGAACGCGATGAGGATGACCTCCGGGTCCATCGGCGCCTTCGGGAGCACGTCGACGACGACGAGCAGCAGCCCCACGAGCACGAGCGCGACGTTGTAGGGAATCGAGACGCGCTTCGCCCCGATCGCGACCGCCGAGCCGACGGCCAGGACGAGGAGCAGGCTCTCGAGCCGCTCCCTCATGAGGCACCTCGCGGCCGCGGCGCGAGCACGAGGGAGGGCGCCCGCGGCGGGCGCGTCGCGATGTGCACGGGGTCCGCAGGAGAGCTCACCGTGGATCTTGCGCTACCTGATCGCCTCAGGAATCGCAAGACGCGAGCGGCGTCGCCGGGCGGTCGAGCGAGAGGCACGCGCGCGCCCGCGCGCCTCTCGCTCGGCCGCCCGGGAAGAGGTGGGGTATTGATAGATCACATGAGACGACATCATCGCTTCGTCGTCGTGGAGCAATGCCCTCATCTTGCTGGCATCTTTGGCGGGAACTCGAACAGAGAAGGGGAATTTGAACAGGGAGACGGGGAGACGGGGAGACGGGTGCGATTTTACTCCCCGCCTCCCCGTCTCCCTGTGAATTCTCCCGATGAACTCGAGGAATGCTTCAGGAGCGGCCCCCGACACCGGCTCTCAGCGCGCTCGATGCGCTTCTGTCAGCCTGCCGGCAGCTGAACGCAGAATCGGCTCCCGCGCCCCTCGTTGTCCCTCACGTCGATCCTGCCGCCGTGCGCCTCGACGACCAGCCGGCAGAACGTCAGCCCGAGGCCGCGGCCGGTCGCAGAGATCGCGCCCCCGTCGGCGAGCCGCGCATACTTGTCGAAGATGCGGTCGCGCAGGTGGGCCGGGATCCCCAGGCCCTCATCACACACGTTGAGCTCGACCCAGCCCGGGTCGAGCCACCGCGCCTCGAGGCGCACCGCGGCCCGGGGCGGGCTATGACGGAGCGCATTGTCGACGAGGTTCAGCAGCACGCGCCGCACGAGCTCCTCATCGGCGCGGAGAAGACAGCTCGGCATGGCGGGGCAGAGCTCGATTCGCTGCCCGCGCGACGCGGCGAGCGGCTCCAGGATCTTGGCGACACCTTCGAACAGCGACGCCGGGTCGAGCTCGGCGGGCCGCAGCACGAACATCCCGTGCTGGCGGCTCGCGACGTCGAGCAGGTTCAGCGCGGTGCGCTGAATTACCTCGGCCGAGGTGAGGACGGCATTCCATCGGCGCCGCTCCGGATCCGGGAGATCCTGCTTTTTCAGGCGCGCCTGCGCGGCGAGGATGATGCCGGCGGCGGGGCTCCTGAGATCGTGCGCGAGGAACTCGCTCAGCGCCTCGTTCTGCCGGTGGAGCTCCTCCAGGGCCTTTTGCCTCTCCTCGAGATCGCGGTTCGCCGCCTCGACCTCGCGCGCCCTCGCCTTGCCCTTCTCCAGGCCGTCGTGGAGCGCGACGTTCTCCAGGGCCACGGCGGCGCTGCCGGCGAGCGCCTGGAGCAGCGACACCTCGCGCTGCGGGATCTCTCGTGGGGAGCTCCAGTAGGTCCCGATCGCCCCGAGCGGGGCGCGCGCGCGGATCGGCACCATGGCCATGCTCCGCACGTAGGTCGGCCGATAGGCGTCGATCGGGACGCGGGGATCGCGCGTGATGTCGCCGATGACCGCCGGCCTCCGATTCAGCATCACCCAACCGCTGACGCACGCCGACATCGGAAACCGCTTCCCCTGCCAGAGCGGGGCGATCGAGTCTTCCTGCGCGTAGTAACAGAGGTCGCCGTCGCGGAGCACGAAGGAAGCGCCGTCGGCGCCCGTGAGGTCGCGGGCGGCCCGATCGACAATCTGCATGATCGCCTGGAGGTCGCGGGCCAGCGAGAGGTCCTGCACGACGCTGATGAGGCGCTCGCAAGGATGGAGATGTCGGAAACTCGGGTCCGAGTCAGCGCATCTCTCGTGGCCCTCGGGTTCCATGTGGAGGGGTCTCTAACGCGCGCTTGCGCGCACGACAAGGCGAGCGCGACGCGTTAAACGACGTCCCCCAGCGCACGTCACCGCCAGTGTCCGCGCGCCCGCCTCGCGCTCGGCGGCCGTGCAGCGGCGGCCGTTCTCCGTTCCACGCGGCGAGCCCGAGGCCGACCTCTCGGCGGATGCACGCGCGCCACCCCGAGCGCCGCGCCCGCTCGCGTCCTCGCACAAGCAGCAGAACCCTCCCTCCGCCAGAACCGCTGTCGGCCATCGCTTCATGCCGAGCGCCGAGGGGCGATGTGGTGGGGCAGCGGGCGCTCGCCATCCGGCGCGAGGTCGCGCGGGCGTCGATGCGCCGCGGCGCGTCTAGCGATGAGGCTGGCGCCTCGGCGCCCTCAAATGATATCACCACGTTACGGTTCGCCATGGTGCCAGGCTCGATGACCCCAGCGCCGAGAATCCGAGCAGCATCCCACCTCTTCGCACCAGGTGTCGTGACGGCGCCCACAGCGCGTTTGTTCACCCACCGTGAGAGGCCTGGGGCTGGCGCGCCGAGGGTCGTCGCTTCTGGCCCGTTGCAAGGATTCAATGGACGACAGGCTCGCTTCGCTCTCGTGTAAGACACTGCTTGACGGCACACCCACACCGCTGGCGTTGCTCTCCAGCGCCGGGGAGGTGGTGGCCTGCAACGCGGCCTGGGAGCGCTGCGTCGGCCCGTCCGGTCGGCTCCTGGAGCGCGTTCACGAGGACGATCGGGGCGAGCTGTCGGCCCGGATCACCGGCGCGCGCGCCGCCGCGGGCAGCGTCTCCGCCGCGGCGCGCGTCGTGGGCGCCCGCGGGGAGAGCGTCCCGCTCCACTGGACGCTGTGGCGGGCCGACGACACGGCGCTCTGGGCTGCCGTGAAGCCCGATCGCAAGGTGTGGGAGGACCAGGCGCGCATCCTCGTCGACGTGTTCCAGACGATGGATGCGATCGTCTGGTGGTGCGATCGGGCGGGCACGCTCCATGTCTCCGACGGCAAAGGGCTCGAGAGCATGGGGCTCAAACGACATCAGCTCGTCGGAATGAACATGTTCGATCTCTACGGAGCGGACGCGGAGATCATGGGCCTGACCAAGCGCGTCCTCGAGGGGGAGCCGGTCCGCACGGACACCGTGGCCGGGGGCGTGCACTGGATCGTGCACTACGCGCCCCGCCGGGACGATGACGGCGAGATCGTGGGCGTCCAGACGTTCGGCATCAACCTGGCCGACGACGTCCGGCTCGCCGTGCAGGGGGAGATGCTCCGCGCGTGCATCGACAGCATGCCCATCGCCATCCTGGCGTTCGACAGGGCCGGCCTCTGCGTGATCGCGCAGGGCGGGGCGCTCGCGCAGATCGGTTGTACGGAGCGAGGCGAGCTGGGCAAGCACATGCGCGAGCTGTGCGGCGACACCGAGGACGTGCGCGCGGCCTTCGAGCACGCCCTCTCCGGGGAGATCGCGCAGGTCGAGCAGGTCCGGCGAGACAGGATCTGGCGGACGAGGTTCGTTCCCCAGAAGGACGTCCTCGGGGAGACGACCGGCGTCGGCGCCATCTGCGAGGACATCACGCAGCAGCTCCGGGTCGAGAAGCAGCTGCGGGAGCAGCTGCGGTTGACGCAGGATCAGCAGGAGTCGATCGCGCGGCTGTCGAGCCCCATCATCGAGGTCTGGCAGGACGTGCTCATCGTCCCCTTGATCGGCTCGGTCGACGCGGATCGCGCGGCGATGGTGATGGAGTCGCTGCTCGCGAGCGTGGTGGAGAAGCAATCCGCCTTCGCCATCCTCGACCTCACCGGGCTCGATTCGGTCGACACGACGACGGCGCAGCACCTCATCAAGATCATCAATGGATTGACGCTGCTCGGCTGCAAGGGCGTGGTCACCGGCATCCGCCCGCCGGTCGCGCAGACGATGGTCGGCCTCGGCTTCGATCTCTCGCAGGTCAAGACGCTGCGCAGCCTGAAGGAAGCGCTGCGCTGGTGCATGGGCGCGCGCCGCCGCTGAGGCGCCGCGCCGTACCGGGTGGAGCGCGGCTGAGGCGCCGCGCCGGCCGCACCGCACGGAGGGCGGCGCGGCGCGGCGCTGGCTCGACTCAGTGGCTCGTCGGATCCGCGGGATCCGTGCCCGCGTCGCACTCATCACCGTCGAGGAACCCGTCGCCGTCGCGGTCGATGGCGATGCGCGTGCCCGAGCCCGGCGGCACGCAGGTGTACGTCACCGGGTGCCCGGTGAGCGCGGCGAGCGAGCGCAGGACGAGATCGCTCAAGGGCGGGGCAGCGGCCCGCGCCGCGGTGAACTGGCCACCTCCGACATAGAGGAGGCCGGTCTCCTCGAGGAGGAACGGGAGCTTCGCCACGAGGTCGCACTCCCCGACCTCGGCGCGCTGGCGGAGCAGGTCGATGCGCGGCCAGGCCGCCGTGGCGTTGTGCGAGCCGAGCGTGACCTGCTGCCCGACGATGGGGGCGAGGTTCGTGTCGAACGCGAGCATGTACTCCACGGCCTGCTCGCGGAGGAGCTCGCCGGGCGCGCCGGGCGGGAAGCCGTTCGGCGAGAAGACGCTCTGCTCGAACCCGATCGCCTGGTGGAAGCGGAAGAGCGTGTCCATCACGCCATCGTGCATGAACCCGAAGCCGCGGATCTGCTCGCCCTTGAAGTCGTTGTCTCCCAGGTGGAAGAGGCTCGGGACGGGGGCCATGCCGAACATGCCGATCTTCTGGTACATGTTGCGCAGGTGGGGGATCTTGAAGCTCTGGCCGTTCTCCTGGCCGATGCTCGCGCCGTCCGTCCCGAAGAAGCCGGGGAAATCGCTGGAACCGGCGTTCCCGTCCGGGTCCAGGGTATGGCAGGAATTGCACGAGAAGGTCCCGGCGCCGCCTTCGCGGAAGAAGTGATCGCGCCCGGCCTGTTGATCGGTGTTCAGCGAGTTGTCCAGGTTCCGGATCGGGTTCGGCGGATACGAGAGCTGGAGGATGAAGTCCGTGAACGCCTCCATGTCCTCGTCGGGGATGGGCGCGTGCCGGCCGAGCAGGTTGGTGAAGCCGCCCTGGAATTTCTCGAACGCCGCGCGCTCGTCAAAGGCCCCGCTGTCCGGCTGCGCGGTGGACGCGTCGTTGCCGCCCGTGCGGTCGCCGCGCCAGTGCATCGGGCCATGGTTGGCCATGCCGCGCAGGCTCTGGGTCGTCATCGGCCCTTTCATGGGCTTCAGCGAGGTATCGGCGGGGAACGGCGGGTTGATGTTCGTGAACGGCCCGGGGTTCGTCACGGTGTCCCCGTCGGGGTTGCCGAGGTCCCATGCCAGGCTGTCGACGTCGCCGAAGACGTGGCAGCTCGCGCACGACGAGTCGCCGTGGGCCGACGAGAAGCTCGCGTCATGGAGGAACCTCCGCCCGCGGACCACGCTCTCCGGCTCGGGGTTGTGGAGGGCGATGTGCGCCGTCTCGGCGTTCGTGGTCGTGTTGACGATCGAGATGGAGTTGTCGAAGCGCGTGAGCACGTACAGGCGGCCGCGCGGCTGGTCGAGCGCGAGCCCGCTCGGCCCGCCGCCGGTGACCTGGATCTGGCTCGCGAGGCTCGGCGTGAAGGTGTCATTCTCGATCTGGGCCGTCTGGAAGACCCCGACCTTGCTCGACCCGAACGCGGCGACGTAGAGCTTCGATCCGTCGCTCGTCACCGCCATGTCGACCGGCGTGGCCAGGCTCTTCGCGTTCTCGGCGTTGGGCACCGGCGCGCAGCACGTCGAGTAATCGATGTGTTTGTTCAGGTGCCGCGGCAGGACCGAGCCGCCGCTGCCGAGCACGGAGATCCGGCTCTCGTGCAGGTGCCCCCGGACGCTCGTGCCGGCGAAGGTGCCCGGGCCCTCGAAGCGATCGAGGTTGAACGCCTCGGTGTTGGAGACGTAGACCTTCCCGTTCGCCGGGTTGACGACCATGTTGTAGAGGACGGTCCCGACGCCGGTGAAGAAGCCCGCGCTGCCGGGCCGCTGGACAGGGGGATTGGCCGTGGCGTCGATGACGAAGACGTCCTTGTCGGGCAGCGAGAACATGACCGAGTCGTCCCAGGGGTTGCCCCCGGCGTCGACCCAGTGGGTCCCGTCGTGCTGGACGATGAGCGACGTCGTCAGCTGCGGCTCCCCGAGGTAGTTCGTGAACGGCGGCAGCATCCCGCCTTCGTCCTCCACGATCGCGCGGTGCACGGCGGTCGTGCGGTTGCCGGTGTGGAAGCCGGCGGCGTACACCGAGCTCCCATCCGGGCTGACCGCGAGCGCCCTCGGCGTGTCGGTGAAGAAGGAGAGGATGGTGAGGGGGGTGCCCCCGAGCGATGGTTGGGTCGCGACGGCGTTCGCGTTGAACACCCACACGTCGGCGCGGCCGACCCCGGGCGTCGTCAGCTGCGGGTCGAACGGCGCGTTCTGGCCGCGGTGGGCGGCGGTGATGAACGCGCGCGACCGCCCGGGACCGCCGAAGACGATGTCCCGCGGCTCGTCCCCGACGAGCAGCGTGCGCACGACCCGAGGCCGCAAGGGGAACGAGACGTCGACGACGCTGACGCTATCGGAGAGGTGATTGACGACCCATACCTCGCCGTCGTTGCGCGCGGCGACGGCGACGGGCTCCAGGCCGACGGTCACGGATGAAATGTGTGTCAGACCACCCGACGAGACGTAGAAGATCTCCAGACGGTTGTCGGGTGTATTGGCCGCGAAGAGCAGGTTTCGGCTTGGTGAGAGCGCGAGCGGTCGGACCTGACCGCTCTCGAAGAGGGTGTACGACGGAGCCGCCTCCGCGCTTGCTCCGACAGCGAGGCAAACGAGCGTGGCGGCGGTGAAGAGCAGGCGATTCTGGGAGCGCAGTGCACGATGTGGGCGCATACCGACCTCCTTGCCAGGGGGCTTTGGCAAAAGGACTCCTCAGTGTAGAAGTGCACGGTTATCCTTGAGGAATCAAGAACTTCCTGATGCCGTTGGTGTGCTCCCTGTTGGGCAGCCAACATGGGTGATGTCGTGATGCGGCCGTGTCGCGTTTGTCACGTATCTCGCCACGTATCTCGCCACGTATCTCGCCACGTATCTCGCCGCGTCTCTCGTCGTGTGTCACGTCGTGTGTCTCGCCGCGCATATGCGCGAATTGCCTACACGGTGGCCGCGTCAACGACTGTGGTGTGCGCCGGCGTGGATCGAGACTAGGATCGTTCCCCGTACACATCGAACCTCGGGAGATCGCCATGTGCCGGAACATCAGGACGCTGTTCAACTTCGAGCCGCCGGCGACGGAGGAGGAGATCCGGGCGGCGTCGCTGCAGTTCGTGCGGAAGCTGAGCGGCTTCAACCGGCCGTCGCAGGCCAACGAAGCGGCGTTCGCGCAGGCCGTGGAGGACGTCGCGGCCGCGGCGCGCGTGCTGATGGCGTCGCTGTCCACGACCGCCGCGCCGCGGGACCGCGAGGTCGAGGCGACCAAGGCGCGCGAGCGCTCGCGGCTACGCTTCAGCCGGGGCTGAGGCGCGGGGCCGCCGCGCCGAGCGCGGGTGGCCCTCCGGCTATCGCGCCGTGCCGCGCGCCTTGCGCGCCGTGCCGCGCCCCTTGCCCTCGCGGCGAGGGCCCGGCGCGGGCGGCTCTCCTTGCCGTGGTGGCGCCGCCTGCAGCGATTGCCCCGCCCTCGCCTCCCGGGCGCGCCGCTCCGGCAAGCACACGACGCGCGCGGCGATGGCCATGCCCTCGAGGAAGGCCTCACGCGTCGCGGCGCCGTGCTTCAGGCCGCGCGCCGAGGAGACCAGGGTGTCCGCCAGCTGGCGCCCGGTGACCCCCGCGGGCTCGTAGGCGGCCGCGAGCCCGGAGGCGCGCAGGGCCTCGGCCACGGCCTCGACGAACCGCCCCTCGTGCTCGGCGACGAGGGGGCCGACGAGCTCGTTCGCGGCGGTCGAGAGATCGGCCGCGTCGGCCCCGAGCGCGCCGACGAACCGGCCGATCCACGCGTCGAACGCGGCCACGAGCCGCTCCTCCAGGGGGCGCTCCGCGTCGGCGAGCGCGGTCGCGGCCGCGGCGAGCGCGGTGTCGAGGAAATACCCCACGGACGCGCGAAAGAGCTCCTCCTTCGTGGCGAAGTGGAGGTAGAGGCCCTGCCGCGAGACGCCCGCCGCGCGCGCGACCTCGTCCATCGACGTCTTCCGGAAGCCGAAGCGCAGGAACACCGTGAACGCCGCGTCCATCAGCTTGCGGCGGCGCAGATCCTCGGCGGGTCTGTCGGTGGAGCTCGGGCCGCCCTCGTTCACGATGGTCAGCATTGACAATAATAGACCAAATTGTCAACAGGAACCTTGACGGTGCGCAGGTGGGCTGTCAGGTACGTCGGGTGCGCCAGCCCGCCTCTCCGGCCGATCCCGCGCTCTCTCCCTTCCGCGCCCGCCGGGGGGTGAAGATCGGCGTGGTCGCCGCGGCCGCCGCGCTCCTCGTCGTCGCGCAGCGCATGGGGCTGTTCGAGATCTTCGGCGAGCCGGCGCGCATCAAGCAGGCGCTGCTCTCGCTCGGGCCGTGGGGGTATGTCGCGTTCGTCCTTGCCTACGCCGCGCTCCAGCCGTTCGGCGTGCCGGGCACGGTGTTCATCCTGGCGGCGCCGCTCATCTGGCCGTGGCCGGTGGCGTTCGCGCTCTCGATGGCGGGCACCATGGCGGCGAGCGTCGTGGGCTTCTCGTTCGCGCGCTTCGTCGCCCGCGACTGGGTCGCCGCGCGTGTGCCGGCGCGCTTCCGCGCCTACGACGAGGCCCTGAAGCGGCGGGCGTTCGTGACGGTGTTCTTGCTGCGCCTCGTCCTCTGGATGCCGCCCATGCTCCACGTCTTCTTCGGCGTCTCCGGGGTGCGCTTCTGGACGCATTTCTGGGGCTCGCTGGCCGGGTACGCCCTGCCGCTCCTGGCGACTGCCTATTTCGGCCAACGGGTCTTCGACGCCCTGCGCGACGCGCCCCCGTCGGCGTGGGCCGGAATGGGGGCCGCCGCGGCGGCCGTCATGGTCCTTGGTTGGCTCGCCAGGCGCTGCTCCAGGCGCGGTGTCGTCCCTTCCTAACGAATCTCTCCTTTATCGTCATTTGAGAGAGAGAGAGAGAGAGAGAGAGAGAGAAATTGAACAGGGAGGCGGGGAGACGGGGAGATTCATGGGATTTTTACTCCCCGTCTCCCCGCCTCCCTGTGAATCTTCCCGAAAAAATCGACGGGATGCTTCAGCGTCCCCTCATGAAGATGCTGGCGCCTGTGATGGGCGGAACGTGCGCGCCGCTTGCTCGCCGCCGGCGCGGCGGGATAGCGTCGGGGAATGGCGCGAATCCACCTGATCATCGGCCCCGTGGGCGCAGGGAAATCGACGTTCGCACAGCGGCTCTACCGCGACCACGCCGCCCTCCGGCTGAACCTGGATGAATGGATGGCGCGGCTGTTCCGACCCGATCGGCCCGAGACGGGGATCATCGAGTGGTATCACGAGCGCACCGCGCGCTGCATCGAGCAGATCTGGAGCCTGACGAGGAGCGCGATCGACGTGGGTACGAACGTCGTGCTGGAGATCGGCCTGATCCGCCGGCGCGACCGCGAGCGGCTGTACAAGCGGGTGGACACCGCGGGGTACGAGCTCACCGTCTACGTGCTCGACGCGCCCCGCGAACTGCGTCGCGAGCGGGTCGAGCAGCGCAACCGCGAGAAGGGCGAGACGTTCTCCATGGTGGTTCCACCGGACATGTTCGAGCTGGCGAGCGACATGTGGGAGCCGCCCGAGGAGCCCGAGCGCAGCGGGCGCGACATGCGGTTCATCGACACCACGGACGGCTGATCCAAGGACGGGAGTCCCGGCCGCCACGGGCGGCGCGAGCGAGGGCGGCGGCTCGACCGGAGGCGATTCGGCCTCGCGGCCTGACCGCGGGGCCGCCCCTCGCGTGGTAGCTTTTGCCCGTGAAGCTCTCGTTCAACATCGCTGGCCCCTGCATCCCCGGCGAGCACTACATGCTGCCGCCCGAGCGCCGGCTCGGGCCGGTGCTCGATGCGATCGAGGAACGCAGGTACTTCACGCTGCACGCCGGCCGCCAGACGGGCAAGACCACCAGCGCCCGCTGGCTCGTCGAGCACCTGAACCGCAAAGGCGACCTCGGCGCGGTCTGGGTCGACGTCCAGATCGCCCGCGAAGAGCCCGATCCGGCGAAGGCCTTCGAGGCCGTCCTCTACGCGCTCGACACCGCGATCGACCGCGACCTGCCCGACCTCGGCCGCCCCGCGGACGACGTCCGCCGCGTCGATCCCGCGAGCACCTTCATCCTGCGCTACCTGCGCGATCTCGCCGCGCGCAGCGACAGGCCGCTGGTCCTGCTCTTCGACGAGGCGGACGGGCTCGTGGGGGCGGCGATGGTCTCGTTCCTGACCCAGCTCCGGCAGGGCTACCTCGACCGGAGCCGGATCCCGTTCCCCTCCAGCCTGGCCCTCATCGGCCAGCGCCAGGTGCGCGACTACGCGCTCGCCCTGGAGGAGCGGCGCGCGGTCGCGTGGCTGGGCACGACGTCGCCGTTCAACATCACCGCCGAGGCGACGACGCTCGGCCCCTTCACCGAGGCCGAGGTCGCCGAGCTGCTCGCGCAGCACACCGCCGCGACCGGACAGCGCTTCGAGCCCGAGGCGGTGCGGCGGATCTGGGAGCTGGGACAGGGCCACCCGTGGCTGACCAGCGCGATGGCCGACCAGATCGTCCGCCGCGACGTGGAGGACCGCGCCGTCCCGATCACGACAACCCACGTCGACGCGGCCAAGGAGACGCTCATCCTGGAGCGCCGGTCGCACATCGACTCGCTCATCGCCCGGCTGCGCGAGCCCCGGGTGCGGCGCGTGCTCGATCCCATGCTGGCCGGCACGCTGACGGACAGCGACGTGCTCGACGACGATTTCTTCTACGTCCTCGGCCTGGGCCTGATCCGGCTCCACGGCGGGCGCTTCGAGATCGCAAACCCCATTTACCGCGAGGTCGTCCCTCGCGCGCTCACCTTCATTCGCCAGGCGCAGATCCCGGCCGAGCCCGCCGCTTACGTGCACCCGGACGGCTCGCTCGACATGGGCAAGCTCTTCATCGACTGGCAAGCGTTCTGGCGCAAGGACGGCCACCTCGCCGCCGAGGGGTTCGGCTACCGCGAGGCCGGGCCGCACCTGATGCTGATGGCCTTCTTGCAGCGGGTCGTGACCGGCGGTGGACGGGTGGAGCGCGAGTACGGGCTCGGGCGCGGGGCGCTCGACCTGATGATCTGCTGGCGCGAGGAGCGCCACGCCATCGAGGTGAAGGTCCGCCGCGACACCGAGGCCGAGGCCGAGGCGCTCGATCAGGTGGCGCGGTACCTGGAGCACGCAGGGCTCGCCGAGGGGTGGCTCGTGATGTTCGACCTGCGCAAGGAGCGATCGTGGGCAGAGAAGCTGTTCGTGCGCGAGGTGGCGCACGGGGGAAAGACGGTCCGCCTCGTGGGGTGTTGAGGCCGCGCCGGCGTGATGACCGCCCAGCCGCTCCACCCCGTGTCCGGCCGGGACGGCGACGGCGCCGCTCGGAGCTGCCGGGTCGGGCTGCCCAGGGCCTCGCGCGTTGAAAGCCCGCCGCCGGAGGCTATGCACGAGGCATGCGTGAGCGTCGCCCCAGCCAGACGGCATCCATCGTCGCCCTCATCCGGGCGCTCGCGGACCAGGGCCTGACCGATGTCCCGGGCTTCGAGGATCCGGTCGTCCACCGGCTCTTGTCGCGCGGGTGGAGCGCCGCCCTGGCGCTGTTCGCGCGCCGGCTCCGGGGCCTGGACCCCGCGAAGCGCGCGCGCGCCCTCGGCCGGCTCTCCGCGGTCCCGCTGCGCGTGATGGCCATCGACATCGAGCTCGAGCGCGCGGTGGCGCTCGGGTGCCGCCAGGTCGCGAGCCTGGGGGCGGGGCTCGACACGCGCGCTTTCCGGATGAAGGCGCTCTCGACGACCCGGTTCTTCGAGATCGATCACCCGGCGACGCAGGCCTTCAAGCGGCGCAAGGCGGCGGGGCTGCCGCCGCTCGTGGAGCAGCTGACCTACGTGCCCGTCAACTTCGAGCGCGACGCGCTCGCCGCGTGCCTCTCGGCGGCAGGCCATCGATCCGACGAGCCGACCGCGTGGGTCTGGGAGGGGGTGGTGATGTACCTGTCGGACGAGGCGCTGCGGTCGACGCTGCGGGCGCTCGCCGACGCCTCGGCGCCGGGCAGCTTCCTCCTCGTGTACTACATGGAACCCCCCGAACCGCGCCGGGCGCAGCGCATCTTGCGCCTGCTCACGTGGCTCTGGAGCGAGCCGCTCATCGGCCTGCGCCGGCGCGAGGTGATGCTCGCGGAGGTCGAGCGGGCCGGGTTCCGAGCGCTGCGCGACACGGGCGCAGCGGACTGGGCACGGCAGCTCGGCGCCCCGTTCGCGCCGTCCAACCCGGCCAGGAACACGCGGCTCCTCGTCGCCGAGCGGCCCGGCCCGGGCGCTGCCCCGCCGCCCGCTCGCCCGCCGGCCTGACCCGGCCGGCGCCGCGCCTCAGCTCCACGTCGCGGCGCGCCGCGGGTGGCGGGTCTCGATGGCCTCGGCGTGCCCCCGCAGCCCGCGCGCGGCCGGGAGGTTGCCGTGCTCCTCGAAGACGTCGGCAAGGGAGAGCCCGAGCACGACGATCTGCTGGGGCTTCTCCAGCGCGCCGACCGTCGGGGCCACGGAGCCGAGCAGCTCGAACGCCCGCCGCCACGCCATCGCCGCGGCGTCCGGCATGTCGGCGTTGAGCGCCGCGTGGCCGGAGCAGCGGTGCATGTCCGCCGCGAACTCGTGGCTCCCGCGGCGGTTCGCGAGCTCCCCCGCGCGCGCGTACGCCTCCGACGCGTCCAGGAAGCGGCGCTGCTTGCTGTGCAGGCTGCCGAGCGAGGCGTAGGCCTCGGGCACGATCGCGAACAGGCCGCGCCGCTCCGCCTCCTTCAGCGCGGCGACGAACACCCGATGCCCCTCCTCGACGACGCCCGCCGCGATCAGCGAGCGCGCGCGCTGCATGGCGATGTGGACGGCCTCCTCGCCCAGCCCCCGGCTCGCCAGCATCTCCTCGGCTTGCTGCTGGAGCTGCGCGGCCTCGGCGTGCCGCCCCGCGTGAAAACACGTGTCCGCCTCGTGCAGGAGGCGCCGCGCGGGGAGCAGCTCCGGCGCGCGGAGGGGCGACTCGGCGGCGATGCGCACCTCCAGATCGGCGGGGAGGCGCCGCCCGCGCGCCGAGAGATCGGTGATCACGCGCTCGAGCTCGGCGATGGCCGCGCCGTCGGCCTCCGGCCACACGACGCGGGAAGCGCCCTCGCCGAGGCGCGCGAGCAGATCGCCGACGCTCGAGTGGACAGGGTCGACGAGGACCCAGCGCACGAGCGCGAGGTCGGGGCAATGCGCTAGCCAGAAGAGGTCGCGGGCATAGGCGCGCGGGTCGTCGATGTGCTGCGGCGCCAGCACGACGACCGCGGTCCCGTCCGGGGCGCCGGCGGCGACGTGCGCCGCGAGGGCGCTGGCGAAGGTGTCGAGCGGCTCGCGCAGCGGGCCGTCCTCGGGCGTCGCGAGCGCCGCCGGGGCGCCGAGCTCGCGCGACAGCGAGCGCTCTCGGGCCGCCCAGCCGCGGCTGGGCCCGTAGACCGGATCGGCCAGGACCCAGACGGGACGGGGCGCCGGGCCTGCTTCACCGAGCGCCCGCAGCAGCGCCAGCGTGTGGCCGTGGACGTGTGCCGGCACGATCACGTGCAGCAGGCGGGCTCGCTCGCCCGTGAAGATGGCGCTGAGCGCGCTGGCGAAGTCGTGGGTCATGTCGCGGTTCCGGGCGGAGTCTTGCTCCGATCGCCGCGGAGGCCAAGCGGAGGCGCCCGCGTCGCGGCGCGGGGCCTCCCCTGCCCCTGCGCCACGAGCGCCCTCCTCCCGGATCCTGGGCGGGGCGGCCATTGCGCGTCGCAGGACGCCACGGTCGAGGCGATGTGTCTCAGGGGCGCGATCTCGGATCCGAGGGAGTGGTGGCGAGGAGCACGCGCGGGCGCTCGGCGCGGTTTGGCCCGGGCATTGCTGACATGGTCGAGCGCGGAGGACAAGATACCGTGAAAACAGGGATTCGATCGCTGCTCCTGGGCAGCATGGTCATCGGTTGCGTCGGTGTGATCGGTTGCGGAGGCAGCAAGCCTCAGCCGGAGGGACCGGCCGAGAAGGCGGGCGAGGCCGTGGACGACGCCGCGCGCGACGTCAAGGACGAGGCGAAGGACGCCGCGGAGTCGACGGGCGACGCCGCCGAGAAGGCGGGGGACAAGATCGAGGACAAGACCGACTAGCGGCCCCGAGCGATCTCGGGCCGTTCGCGTGGCGAGGGGCGAGCCCGGACGCTCGCCCCTCGCTGCGCCTCGAACCGTGAGCAAGGCTGGCCGGAGCGCCTCGCGCGCGAGATCGCCCCGGCCGGCGATGAACCCCGAACGACCCCGGCCGCGCCGAGGCGCGGCGCACCATGGAGGAAGGAAGATGAAAGCGACGTCATTGCTCGAGAAGCAGCATCGCAAGGTGGAGTCCCTCTTCAAGCAGCTCGAGAGCGGCAGGTCGGATCCGGCGCTCGTGCTCGCCGAGCTCGCCAACGAGCTCGCCGCGCACATGGCGATCGAGCAGGAGACGTTCTATCCCGCGGTGCAGCAGATCAAGGAGGACGTGATCCTCGAGAGCTTCGAGGAGCACGCCATCGCCGAGCTCGCGCTGAAGCGGCTGCTCTCCACCTCCCCGGAGGATGTCTCGTTCAAGGCGCGCGTGACGACGCTGAAGGAGCTCATCCAGCACCACGTCGAGGAGGAGGAGAAGGAGCTCTTCCCGGCGGTCGAGAAGGCCGTGGACGAGAAGCGCCTCAGCGAGCTCGGCAGGTCGATGAAGGCGGAGTTCGAGCAGCGGCTGGCCGAGGGCTACGAGACGCTCCTGCCGGCGGGCTACAAGAAGACGTCCGCGGACCAGGCGAGCCACGTGATCCACGAGAGCCACGCGAACGGCGCGGCCCGGGCCTGACGAGGCTTGATCGAGCAGAGAGGTCGAGCGGCCGTCCGGCGGTGAGACATGAAAGACGCGATCGGCTGGATCAGCTCTGGCATCCTCGTGCTGACGATCGGCAATCAGGTCTACAAGCAGTGGAGGAGCAAGACGAGCCAGGGCATCTCCAAGTGGCTCTTCGTCGGCCAGCTGGCCGCGTCGATCGGGTTCGTCCTCTACAGCTGGATGCTCGAGAGCTGGGTGTTCGTGGCGACGAACTCGCTCATGGTCGCGAACGCGCTCGCCGGCGCGACGATCGTCTATCTCCAGCGGAAGCGCCGCGCGCCTCCGCCTTCGGAAGACGAGGCCAGGGCCCGGCGAGCGTTCAAGTTTCCACGGGCCGCCGGCCCGCGGGCGCGACATCCGAAGGCCGGTCGCGGTGCGCTGGCTGTCCTGTCTCGCACGAGTGGAATTCGAAGCAAACGAACACACATTCATGCGACACGCGCGCTTCTCTCCGCACAGACACGCGGGAAGCCCGCCAATCGAGCCTGAACCGATCAAGCATGCAAAAGTGAAGCAGGATCGGTCGATGTTGAGCATGCGTCGAATGCCGCATAGACTCGACGGATGCTTAACACTCGGACTCCTTCATGCGCCGTCGCGCTCGCCGCGACGTTCATCGGTGCTGTGCTGTCGGGCTGCGTCGGTGAGGTGGGCGACGGGTCGCTCGATGGCGAAGGCGGCGGGCCGTCGAGCGGCGCCGGCGCCGTGATCCAGCCGGGAGACTCAGGCAGCGGGCCGAGCACCAGCAGCGGCGGCTCGACCACGGCGGGCACCGGCGGCTCGTCCACTGCGACGACCGGGGGCGCCGGCGGCTCGTCTGCCCAGGGCACCGGTGGCTCGGCCACGGTAGGCGCAGGCGGCTCGTCGGCCGAGGGCGCCGGCGGCTCGGCTGCGCAGGGCACCGGCGGCGCTGGGGGCTCGGCCACGGCGGGCGCCGGCGGCTCCTCCGCGCAGGGCGCTGGGGGCTCGGCCACGGCCTCGACCACGGCCGGCACCGGGGGCTCGAGCGGCGAGGGTTCCGGGAGCGGCGCAGGCGGCTCGGGCGGCGCCACCGGCGCGGCGCAGCTGTGCGTCGATACGATCAACCAGCACCGCGCCACGCTCAACTTGCCGCCCCTCGCGCGCTGGGTCGAGGCGGAGTCGTGCTCCGATGAAGAGGCCGAGTCCGACGGGAACACCGGCGAGTTTCACGGCGCGTTCGGCCTTTGCAAGGAGAGCGCCCAGAACGAGTGCCCCGGGTGGGGAGGCCCACCAGAATCGATGATCACCGACTGTTTGCAGGTCATGTGGGACGAGGGGCCGGGCGAGGATTTCGAGAAGCACGGCCACTACATCAACATGAGCAGCACCCGCTTCACGAAGGTGGCTTGCGGGTTCCACACCTTCCCGGACGGCAGCGTCTGGGCGGTGCAGAACTTCCGGTGACGGGCGCGGCGAGCGCTCACGGACCTCATCCGTAGGGCGCCGTGCCCCCGCGGGCACCGGCGGATTCATCTTCTCCCAGGACCGCCGCGCCCTCCTCGAGCTTGCCGGTGAGCCGCACGCGCGTCGCGCGGTGCACCCACACGTCGAACGCCTCCATCATGCGCCGCTCGATGGCCGCGCCCTCGATCAGGCCGAGCGCGCGCGCGACGGCCTCCAGCGTCGACAGGGCGCCCTCGTGCGGCGCGCGGCGCAAGCCGTAGCGGCTCGGCGCGCCCTCGGGCAGCGTGACCGGCTCGGCGCCGCGCGCGTCGGCGTCCCGGTGGACCGCACGGCGCGCCTGGTTCCAGTTGCCGTCAGGAACGAGCAGCACCACCGGCTCGCCGCGCGCGTCGTCGGGCGTGAGGGCGCGCGCCTCGGGCGACGGGAAGAGCACGAGCCGGCGCCCCTCCGGCAGCGGCGGGCGCGGCTGCGGCGCGATCTCGCCGCGCACGCGCACCTCCGCGCCCTCGAGCAGGCGCGCGACGAGCCGGCCCGTGTTGGTGCTCCTCGTGCGCTCGATCCGGTGGGTGAGCAGCACGACGCGCGTGCGCACGGAGAGCCGGGGCAGCGCGCCGCAGAGGCACATCGCCTGCGGCAAGCCGCAGCCGCGGCAGCGCGGCGTCCCGCGCGCGCGGATGGGGGGCAGATCGGGCGGCTGCAGCGGGAGGAACGTCATCGCGTCCGGGCCGGGCGTTCTCCCACGCGCCGGCCGTTCCGGTCAAACGGCCCCGCACCGGACAGTGGGATCTCAGGGGAAATAGCTCCAGGGCATCTGCGCCTGTCCGAGGGGAGCCGTCGACCTGGAAGGGAGCCGGAACACGCGTAGCACCTCCGAGACGAACGCCCCTGGATCCTGCGTGATGTAGAAGTGATCGCCAGCCATCACGCGCAGCTCGACCCTCCCTTCCAACCAGTGCTTCCACGCCTCCACTTCGTCCAGACGGGCCTCGTCGTCGGCCGATCCGTGGAGCAAGAGGGTCGGCGTCCGGAGACGCTTGGTACAGCGGTCCAGCGAAAGGCGGTAGCTCTCCGAGGCGAGGAAATCGCCGCGCAGCATCGGCAGGAACACCTCTCTGAGCTGCACGTCGGTGCGGAATTCCGCGGGACACCCTCCCAGGCGGATCAGCTCCTCGACGAACCCGTCGTCATCGAGCGGGCTGAGCATGCGGCGTGGGATCAGATGGGGAGCGTGGCAAGCGGACAGGACGAGGCCGGCTGGCGCCCGGCCCCACTGCTCGAGCAATCGGCAGGCTTCGAACGCGATCTGCGCCCCCACGCTGTGGCCTATCAGAAGCCACTGGCCGCTGGGTGGCTCCGCGCACAGCTCGTGCGCCAGCTCGGACGCGCTGTGCTGAACGCTCCGCATGCCGGGCTCGTGCAGACGATGGTCGCGCCCCGGGTAGGTCACGAGGGACGCCGAGACGTCCACCTGCGACAGCGCCTTCCAGCTGCGGAAGGCGCTATGGCTCCCACCACCGAAGGGGCACACGATCAGGTGCGGGCTGGACGGTGCAGGCGCGCTCAAGAGGCGGCGCAGACTTCGTGTAGAACTGCTCATGGCTACTCGGGTCGGTGTTGATGTATCGAGGAACGATCGGCATCTGAACCGAGGCTAAGCGGTCCACTACATGGGCATCGCCGGCGAGGCGCCACAGACCTGCTTCACCAGGGCCCGCTTGTTGACCTTGCCCACGCTCGTCTGCGGAAAGCTCTCCAGGACCTTCAAACGATCGGGCAGCTTGAACGCAGCCACCCCCAGGCGGCTGAGATAGGCGTTCACCTCGGCGAGCGTGGGCGCTTCGCCGCGCGCGATGATGCAGGCACAGGTGCGCTCTCCCATCGTGGCGTCCGGGACGCCGACGATGGCGACGTCACGGATCGCCGGGTGAGCCATGAGGTAGTTCTCGAGCTCCTCGACCGGGACCTTCTCCCCTCCCCGGTTGATCACGTCCTTGCTCCGGCCTTCCACCACCAGATGCCCGCCGGGGAGCCGACGCACCAGATCCCCGCTCCGGTAGAAGCCGTCGGCGGTGAACGCCCGGCGATTGTACTCCTCCGCGCGATAATATCCGCGGATTGTGTAGGGGCCTCGGACCTGAAGCTCGCCGACCTCGCCGTCCGCCACCTCGACATCCGAGGCGTCGACGATCCTCACCTCGTCGTCCTCGGCCATCGGGCGGCCTTGCGTGTCGATCACGGCGGACTCGGGGTCGTCGAGCCGCGTGAAGTTGAGCAGCCCTTCCGCCATGCCGTAGACCTGCTGCAGCCCGCAGCCAAGGACGGGCCGTACGCGCGCCGCCGTCTCGGCCTTGAGGCGAGCGCCTCCCGCCTGGATCCACTTCAAGCTGCTCAGATCGGCCTGCACCCACTCCGCCGCCTCGAGCCACAGCAGGACGAGCGGCGGGATGAGGGCGGTCACGGTGATCTTCTCCTGCTCGATCAGCCGAAACGCCGCCTCGGGGCTCGGGTCCTTGCAGAACACCACGGTGCCGCCGGCGTAGAGGGTGCCGAGGGCGCCCGGGCACCCCAGGGCGAAGTTGTGCGCGATGGGGAGGCTCACCAGGTACCGGGTGCTCGTGTCCAGGCCTGTCACATCGGCGCTGAGGCGGACGTTGCAAACATAGTCGTCGTGGGTACGTGGGATCAGCTTGGGAGCGCCGGTCGTGCCGCCCGACAGCAAGAGCAGGGCGACATCGCGCGCGTCCGGCCCGGCCAGGATCTCCGGCGGCGCGTCCACCTCGGAGAGCGGCACGAACTCCTCTGCGTCGCCCACCACGAGGACATGCCGGAGGCTCGCCACCCGCTTGCATACCGAACGGGCGAGGGCCCGGTAATCGAAGCCGACATGCAGGTCGGCGATCACGTAGGCGACCGACTGGGAGAGCTCTGCCAGATGCACGATCTCGGTCTCTCGATGCGCCGGCAGCGCCAGCACCGGGATGGCCCCGATCCGGAACAGCGCGAAGCACAGGGGCAGAAACTCGGCGATGTTGGGCAGCTGAACCAGGACGCGCTGCTCCTGCGCGATGCCGAGCCGGCGCAGCCCCGCGGCCATGCGATCCGCGCGCTCGTCGAGCTCCTGGTACGTCCAGCGACGCGCTCCGTCGACGACGGCCACGCGCGCCGGCGTCGCTCGGGCCCGCGTGCGCAGCATCTCGCCCAGGCGCTCGCCTCGCCAGTACCCCGCTTCCCGATAACGATCCACGAACTCAGCGGGCCAATCGACACATCCACTCAACATGGGAGCTCCCTCGCTTTCACCGACGTTCGTCGGCGCTCACTGTCCTGCGCTTCGATGCGCGCGGCCCGGGTCAGCGTTCGGGCGGGCGGGCAGCACGGCCGCGCCGTGCAGGAGGGTCGGGTCGAGATCGGCGGTCAGGCCGGCGATCTCGATGGCGCGAACCCCCGTCACCTCGGCGGGCTCGAGCGCGAAGGTGGGGTCGTCGCCGATGATCCGGCGCACCGCCTCTCGATGCTCGGCGCGGACACCCATGCGCACCCGGCTGAGCCTCCTGGCCCCGTTCGGATGGCGGTTCTCTCTCGGATGTTGAGGCGGATCGTAGGGGGTCACGATGAACGGGAGACGATCGTTCGCCGGGTAGGCAAACTTGAAGCGGATCTCCTGGCCATCGGGCTTCGTCCGCCGCCACCCGATGGCCCTGCCGACGGGGACCCCTGCCTCCCGCAGCGCGACGAGCTCACGGTCGAGAGCGTGCGTGTCCACCACGACCGCCACGTCGCAGAAGCCCTCACCATGCTCGGACCAGCGGATCATCCGCTTGCCCGAGCCGCGCCCGGCCATCAGCTCGATCGGCCACTTGAACCACCGCGCGCTGCGCGGCGTCGTGAGCAGCTCGACGATGGGGCCTTCCGTGAACCAGATGTGCGCGTGCTGGGCTTTTCGCTCGGGTGTCGCGTAGTCCACCTTGAACCCGAGCTCTCTGTAATCACGCACGGCTTGATGAATGTCGCGCACCCATACCAAGACGTGGCTGCAAGAAGTCGCCATGTTCAGTTCTCCCGAGCGCCAGGCGCTCGATCAACGCGCGCCGCTCCCGGCTGCATCGAAGGCCGCAGCGCGCGCCGCCGCACGCAGCTCGTCGACAGGGAGCGGCTCCGGGGTCTCCGGACGGATGAGCTCGGGCATCCCGATCCGCTCCGTCAGATCACGCCACGCGAGCGACACGCCCAGGGCCCACTGGCCGCTGCGGATACGGCGGGGCGGGTCGGCGATGTCGCAACACAGGTCGTGCAAGGCGACGACCACAGCATCGGGCCACGTCCGCGCGAACACGTCGTGATAGCTGCGCGTGTGCTGGTCGCCGAGGATCAACGTGCTCTCCACGGCGAGGCGGTCCGTGCCGGGGCCGCTCATGATCAGGCGCCCGGTCGGGTCGCGCGGCGAGTGCATGCGCGGATTCCAGAGGACGGGTCCGTGGGTGTCGGCCAGGGTCAGCACGCCGGCGTCGCATCCGAGCGAGATCCGGTGCATGAGCAGGGAGTGATTGTCGGGATCCTCGGGGTGGACCTGGTTCTGCACGCGGAGCGTCACGGGCACGCCGCCGAGGGTCGCGCTCAGGCTCTGGAACGGCTGGTCCGCAACCGGCGACGGCCGGCCACCTCGCGGCGCGCATTCGGAGAACGACCATGGGCGCAAGTCGCCTGCAGCACGGCCGATCACGTCGAGCAACGGATAGGCGACCTGGCTGTTGCAAGCGGCGTCGATGAACTGGATGCGCTGGCGCTTCCTGATGTACTCGGCCGCCGCAAGGAACTGCCGGATCGGGCGCACGTTCGGGTACAGCGTGTTGACCGCGTACGCAGCGCCCCCCCGCTTCGCGGCCTTCAGGCACGCGGTGATCTCCGCGGCGTGCACGGGGTGCTCCTGCAGGACGTGGATCCCGCGCTCGAGCAGCGTCCTGGCCAGATCGGAGCCTGGGCCGCCGGTCGCCCCCGAGCGCACCACCACGCAGACGATGTCGATGTCGCCGGGGATGTCCTCCACCCTGGTGTAAAGCGGCGCTCCGTAGCGCTCGGCGCACTTCCTGGAGAACTCGCTGCCACGCCCGAGCACGCCGGCGAGCGTGAATGACTCCTGCGCCGACGCGACCGCATCGAGGTAGATGCGCCCGAAGGCGGTGCCGGCCACGACGACGCGCTTCTTCTTGCCACCGCCGGCGCTCACCAGGTCACCTGCATCGTGAGCGGCCCGCGGAAGAACGTCGCGGTCTTCCACTGGACGTCGGCGTCGAGGCGCAGATCCGGCAAGCGGGTCACGAGCGCTCTCAACGCTTCCTGGAGCTCGACCCGGGCCAGCGACGCGCCGATGCAATAATGCATCCCACAGCCAAACGCGAAGTGCGCCCGCGCGTCTCGATCGAGGTCGAGCCGGTGTGGATCGGAGAACTTGCGCGGGTCGTGGTTGGCCGCGCCGACCGACGCAAACACGGGCTCACCCGCGCGCACCAGCGTGTCGCCCACCTGGACGTCCTCGGCGGCGTAGTGCGGAAACATCGCGGCGGACGCGAGCGGCACGAAACGGAGCAGCTCCTCGACCGCCTGCGCCACGAGGCCAGGATCCGACCTGAGGCGCGCCAGCTGCTCCTGATGGGTCAGGAGCGTGTAGATGAAGTTCGGGATCTGCGAGGACGTGGCCTCGTAGCCCGCGATCAGGATGGCGATGCAGAGCTGGACCAGCTCGCGCTCGTTCAGGCGGTCATTCACGTCGTGCGCCTCGATGAGCGCGCTCATCAGGTCGTCGCCCGGCTCGGCCCGGCGCAGGCGGATCAGCCCCATGATGTACTGGGATAGTTCGCCGAGGTTCCGCTGCGTCTGCTCCGCGGTCTGCGTGTTGGTCGAGAGCAGAGAGTCGTTCCACTCCTTGAACCTGGACTGATCCGCCACCGGAACGCCCAGGAGCTCGCAGATCACGGACATCGGGATCGGCAGCGCGTAGTCCCGCACGAGATCCGCAGGGGGGCCTTTGGCCACCATCTTGTCGATCAGCTCGTTGGCGAGGTCGCGGACGTGCGGGCGCAGCTGCTCCACGCGCCGGTTGGTGAACGCCTGGGTGACCAGGTTGCGGATGCGGGTCAGCTCGGGCGGGTCCATCATGACGATCCCGCCGGCGATGCGCGGGAGCGCCCTCGGGGCGTCCGCGCGCTTCGTGGCCTCCTCACGGCTGAACCGGCGGTCGGACAGCACGAAGCGGACGTCCTCGTAGCGGGTCGCGAGCCACGCCGGCTCGCCGTAAGGCAGCTTGACCTTGAGCAGCCCCGGCGTCTGCTGAGCGCGGGAGTACGCAGAGGCGAGCGCGATGCCGTCGAAGAGATTGAACGGATACTGGATGGGGGGATTCGTCGCGGTGGTCATTGCGTTCGTCCTTGTGATGCCGCCGTGGAAAGCGGGCGGGAATCGAAGCGCCGGCGGCGCGCCGCCCAGTCGCGCAGCCGCTCGCGGTCGAGGGCGCCGCCTGCGGCGAGCGGCAGCTCATCCACGATCTCGATGCTGGCGAAGGCGCCCATGCGCTCGCCGAGATGCTCGGAGAGGCGCTCCGAGGTCAGCAGCGCCCGATCCATCTTGGTCCGGGCCGCGAACACACGATGGCCGAGCCGCTCCAGCGGGTGGCCGTCCCGGGGCAGCCCGAGGACGCGCTGGAGGCCGGCGCCGTCCAGCGCCGCGTTCCACTGAGGCAGCGTGAGGAACGTCGACTCCGTCTCGGCCCTGCCGTCGCTGGCGTCGTCCAGCATGAAGGCCTGGGAGGCCATGACCCAGAACTCTTCGACCGTGGGCTCGGTCAGGACGAGCCAGCCGCCGGGGCCGAGCAGCTCGTTGAGCCAGCGGAGGGAGGCATCCGTGTTCCGCGCGGCGTTGAGCACGCCCCCGCCGACGATCACGTCGAACGAGTTCGGGACGAAGCCCTGGTCTCTCGGCGCGACGTTGATGTCGTAGAGGCCGAAGCGCACGCACCGGTGCCCGGCGAGCCGCGGGGCGGCCTGATCAAGGAAGTACCTGGAGACGTCGGTGTAGAGGTAGTCGACCTCGGCGCCCGAGAGCTCCGGCAGGAGCGACTCGGAGGTCGCCCCCGTGCCGGCGCCGACCTCGAGCAGCCGGATCGGCCGCTGCCCGGGCCATTCCCTGGCAATCCTGCTCACGAGGAGGCTGACGGCGCGGTGCTGGTACCGGGCGGCGATGCTCTCGCGATACAAGGCCCTGGCGAGGTCGGTGCGCCCTTCCGGGAACAACAGGTGGACGGCCCGCACCGCGCCGGAGATCAGGTCGGGCAATCGGTCGGCGTTGCGGACCGCGTAGTCGATCGTGCCGGCCGCGCCGACCGTGGCCAGCCACTCGCCCTTCAGCTCGTCCCATGCGCGCGCCAGCGCGGCGTCCGAGAAGTCGCAGGCCGGGCCCACGGCGCTCAGCCGATCTCCGTCCCGGCGCAGCAGCTTCTGCTCCGTGAGCACCCTGAGCCAGCGACGGATGAGGGGCCGATGCGCGGCGGCGACCCGCGCCCGCGCGAGCACCTCGTCCACGGTGTGGGCGGCGGCCGTGTCGGTAAACAGGCCGCTGCGGCCCAGCGCGTTGAGCATCGACAGCAGCGCTGTCTGTCCCAGCCGCTCCACGGCCGCGATCGCCCGGTTCAGGTCGGTCCCGGCGAGCTCGGCGTCCAGCGCGGCGGTCGCCTTGGCGATCAAGCGCTGTCCGCTCGCGTCCCCGTCGGCATCGTCGCTGGCACGCTTCGCGGGGACGGCAAAGACGGCCCAGCCGTCGCCGTCGGAGGGGATCACCGCCGCCGCCGCCACGCCCGGATGGCTCATCACGAGCTCCGCGATGCGCGCCGCTTCTTGCTCGGCTCTGCGCAGCTCGCGCTCCACCGGTACGAGCCCGGCTTCACCGGCGATCCTGTCCACGAGCTCTGCGCCGAAGACGCGCCGCACGGCCGCGGAGGACTCGGCGGACAGCACTCCACCGGCGCCTGCGCCGGCGTCGACCACGATGCGCCGCAGGGTCCCGAGGTCGGCGAGCGCGACCGCCGGGTGGGCCAGGAGGCTGCGCAGCAGCGTCGCTGAGACGATCGCGCAGTCCGGGGCCGCTCGCTCGAGGAACGAAAGGGCCTTGGCCGGGCTGACGGCGCTCGCGTCCACCACGTGATGGTGGACGGCGGCGCCCGCGCTCCAGCTCGCGAACACCGCATCCCCGCCGAACCCGGCCAGCGGCGAGAGCACCGCCGTGCGCGCAGGCGAAGGGCCCAGCGCGTCGCGCAGGGCAGCCACCGAGTCGCAGAACACCGCTCTCGACCACACGAACGATCCGCGAACCACGGAGAAGGGCGCGTCGTCCACCAGGCGCGGCTCACAGGCGCTTGCCCCGTCGAGCGCGGACAGGTCAGCGTCGGTGATCCTCAGGACATCGCCGCCGTCGATCGCTGGTTGCTCGGCGGAGAACCGCGCGCCGAGCAGCATCGCGGCCAGCCGGACCGGCAAGGCCTGAGGCCTGTCTCCGGCGCTCCAGCTCAGCGTGCGGCCCGCGACGGCGCCGCGCTGGCGCAGCGCCGTGACAGCGCGGTACGTCGCGTCGAGCACCTCTGCTCCGGCCCACTCGCGCCCGCTCGACACCAGCGCCGCTCGGCTCCCGAGGCGCTCCAGCCCATCGATGATCTGTCTCACGGTCATGGCACCTCCTCGGGTGGTCGTCAGCAGGCGGTGGCGAAGAACAGGTGCTGGCCTGCCACGGCCAGGGGTGATTCGAGCGAAGGAAGGACGAACCGCGGCACGAAGGCAGCGGCCAGGAGCTCCTCATTCCAGCCGGGCGCGTCGACGAACACCTGATCGGTCCCGGCGCGCCGGTCCTCGCTGCCGAGCGGCGGCGAGCCGGCCGCAGGAGACAGCAGGAACTGCATCGCCGTGAGGATCGCGCAGTTCTCTCGTGTGGAGTCCGTGAAGATGAGCCACCCGCCGGGAGCGAGCGCGCGGCGGATGCGGCGCAGCGTCCGACCCGTATGCGCGGCGTTGTGGAGGACATTGCCCGCGAGCACGACGTCCGCCGCGTGCGGCTCCACCCCCTGCGCCGTGAAATCGATGTTGATGTCGAGCACGGCAGTACGCATCCCGCGATGGCGGCCGAACCGCTCCTGCGCTGCGGCCGTGAACGCGCGCGCGATGTCGGTGAACAGGTAGTCGACCGGCGCGCCGTCGAGGGCCCGCAGCGCGGCTGTCGTGGTGAGCCCGGCGCCTCCGCCGAGCTCGAGCACGCGCAGCGGCCGGTGCCGCAGCTCCGCGCAGCGGCGCACGAGGTGAGCGCCGGCGGCGCTCAGGTAAGCGGTGAAGACGTTGTCCTGGTAGGCGGCGAGGGTGGAGAGGTCCTGCCGCTCGCGAAACAAGAGCTGCTGAATCGAGAGCTCGTCGCGCACGAGCGCGTGCAGGCGGAGCAGCGCGGCCTGGTGGACTTCCGCCATCGCGGGCGGGAAGCCGAGCGCGGCATACGCGTCGGGCAGGTCGGCGGCCGCGCCGGCGTCCCGCAGGGCCCGTCGCCACACGTACTTATCCGCCACGTTGCTGAGCACACCGTGGTCGCACAGCGCGGCGAGCCACCGCCGGACGAGCCATGCGTGCCGCGGCGCCGCGCCCAGCGCAGAGACGATCTCCTCCGCGGTGCGCGCTTCACCGCCCGGATGCACGCCGCCGCTCGCGACGAGCAGCTCCCCCAGGGCCCGCAGGCTGATCGCCTCGAGTCGCTGCATCGCCCCCGGCAGGTGCGCCAGGGCATCCCGCCCCGGCGCGGGCTCCAGCAGCCGAGTGAGCCTCAGCCCCGCCTCGTGTGTCTCGCCGGCCGTCGGCACGCCGGGCGCCTCACCGCCGGCGTCGTCGGCGGCGGCCTCCACGGCCGCTGCGGCCAGATCCGCGGCCGGGACGGCCTCCGCGTCGGCGCGCGCCGTCGCCGAGCCGAGCGCGGCGAGGACGTCGTGCCGGAGCCGGCACAGCGTGAGCTGAACCTGAGCCTCGCTGACGGCTGCGCCTGGGCTCTCAACGGCGTTGGCGAACGCCGTCAGCTCGCCGCGGGTCGCGCGCAGCCAGCTCACGGTCTCGCGCTCGGCCGGCGCGTCCGTCCCGCCGAGCAGCACGCCAGATCCCGTGGCGTGGGCGGTCCAGAGGACGTCGCCGTGAACCCCGGTCAACCTCAGCTCGCCGGCGTCGCTTCCCAGGGCGAGCTCGACGACCCTCTGCGCCTCTGTCGACACCTCGTTGCGCACGCGCAGGACGATGGGAACACCCGCGAGGCTGCCTCCGAGCACGACAAGCCCGCTCCCGAGCGGCATCGGCTCACGGATCTGCCAGGGGCGCAGGGCGCCGAGCGCGTCTCCCAGGAGGCGGAGCAGCGCCTGGATCGACGCTCTCGTGCACGTCGCCGCGACGTACCTGATCGGCGTGCGCGCGCGCAACACCTGCGCTGCGCCGAGGAACCGCCGGGATGCCGGCGTGGCAGAGGCGACCGCTGCCACCCGGAATGCGGCTCGTGAAAGGCGCGCTTGCCGCAGGCACGCGGCGAGCTCATCGTGCTCGAGCGGCGCCTCCGCCAGCACGGCGCTGCCCCGCCCCAGGAGGTCGACGGCGCGCTCGGTCACCGGCACGCCGTGCCCGGCCGCCGATACCCAGCAGCTCACGCCGGCGCCGAGGGGCGCCTGATCCGGCCGGGTCCAGAGCGCTATCCTGGCCTGATCGGCGAACCTCCGGGCGCCCTCGCTGTCGTCGGCGAGCTGGCCGATGAGGCGAAAGCGCCCATTCAAACGCTGGAGCGCGGTCAGGTGCAGAGGACCGAACCCGGCGCCGCACAGCACGAGAGGCATCCCGTCGGTCACAGGGAGCCCTCCTCGGTAGCGCCGAGCGCGTCGATCGACGTCTCCAGCAGATCGAGCGCTGTCACCGCGCCGCTCTCGCGAAGGCGACCGACCGTCGACAGGGGCTCGAGCGCCGCCGCGGCGAAGTGGCGCCCAGCGGGCACCTGGCCCTGGTCCACCGCCAGCGTGGTGAGCGCGGCCAGGGTCCCTGTGAGCTCGGCGTTGCGCCGTCCGCGCATCACCAGCGTGCGCGTGACCGGGGCGCCGTCTCGCAGGCCGTCGAGCTGCGCGACGAGAAGGACGTGAGGCTCGCGTCCAGCAAGGTCGAGCAAGCTGGCCCGGCATAACGCCGCGACCGCCTCGCGGCGTTCGAGGCTGCGCGCGCGGTCGAAGGCCGTGAGGATGTGCTGGCCGGTAATGACAGTATACCAGTCTCCGCGAGCGAGCCGGAGCGACGCCGCGAGCCGCTCCCCTTCGGTGTTGAGGTAAGGCAGCAAGGTCGCCGGACCGGGGAAGAACGGGACTTCCACGTTGCGCGTCCGGGTCAGCACCCCGGAGCGACGCCCCTCTCGCCATGCCGCGAGCGGCTCGCTCACCCCGTCCGTGGCGGCCTGGAGGTAGTCGTCCGCGGCGACCTGGGTGAAGCGGTCCAGCACGCCGAAATAGCTGCGCAGGCCGTGAACCTGGCTGAAAGCCCGCTGCGCCGCCCATCGCGGCAAGAGCGCGGTGAGGCCAGGCTGCAGCCCCGCCGAGAGCACGGCCACGCGCCCGCGGGTGCGGTACGCCTCGTCGTCGAGGAGCGCGAACAGCGCATCGTCGCCGGCGGCGTCCACGTAGTCGGCGCCGGCTTCCACGGCTGCCCTCGCCGCGCGGTCCGCGATGGCGTGAGATGGACCGGCGCAGTTGAGCACGATCCGACACCCACCGACGAAGCGACGCAACGACGCGTCGTCCCGAACATCGACCGCCTGGTGCTCGACCGCTCCCACGGACAGCTCGGTCGCGAAGCGGCGGGCCGCTTCGAGGTTTCGCCCGCCGATCCTCAGCGGCCCGAGGCCGAGCGCCACGAGCCGCCGGGCCGCTTCCGCGCCGACGTCGCCATAACCTCCCAAGATGCCGATCGTCATCCCGCAGCCTCCACCAGCCGCCATCCGTGGGCGCGGCGGCGCTCGTTCCAGAACGCCGTGTACCGCCCGTTGCGCGCCAACAGCTCTTGATGCGTCCCCGCCTCGACGATGCGGCCGCCGTCGAGCACGAGGATCTGATCCGCGGACACGATGGTCGGCAGCCGGTGCGCGATGACCAGCAGGGTCGACCGGTTCATCAATGTGCGCATCGCGCTCTGGATGTAGCGCTCGTTCTCCGGGTCGAGCGCCGCCGTCGCCTCGTCCAGCAGCACGATGGGAGCGTCCTTGAGCACGGCTCGGGCGACCGACACCCGCTGGCGCTCCCCGCCGGACAGCGACGCTCCGCCCTCGCCGACCCGGGTCTTCAGGCCCTGCGGGAGGCGCTCGATGATCTCCTCCACGCCCGCCAGACGGGCCGCCTCGCGCACCTCGGCGTCCGTGGCGTCCAGCCGGCCCACCCGGATGTTCGCCTCGAGCGTGTCATCGAACAGATAAACGTCCTGCATGACGAGCGACAGCTGCGTCATCAGGTCTTCCGTGGAGAGCTCGCGGACATCCACGCCGCCCACCCGCACCGAGCCCGCGTCGACATCGAAGAAGCGCGCGATCAGCCGTGTTATCGTGGTCTTCCCGGAGCCGGATGCCCCGATGATCGCCGTCATCGTCCTCGGCGCTATCCGGAAAGACACATCACGAAGCACGGGAGCGCCCGGCTGATAGCCGAACAGGGCATCGGAGAACTCGATCTCCCCCGGCGCCGCGACGGGCTTGGAGCGCTCCGGCTCGGGCAGCGGCGCCTCATCGAAGATGGCGGACAGCCGCTCCAGATCGTTGCCTGCCATCCGCAAGAGCCCGCTCCGCCCCGCGGCCTCGGCCAGCGGCCCCACGAACCTGGCGGCCAGCGCCAGCAGCGCGACGAGCTCGATCGGATCGATCGACCGATCGAGGGCGCGCACCACGCCGACCGCGATCAGCGCGGCGAACGCGAGCTGCACCGACAGCCCGCCCGCGAGCAACCTGGGGAAGGTCTGACGCAGCATCGACCCGCCCGCGGCGCGCTGCCCATCGATCGCCTCCTCCAGCGGCGCATAACCGCCCGTGGCCCGACCGAAGGCGCGCAGCACCTGCTGGTTGCGCGCGAACTCGACGACCCGGTTGCTGGCGAGCGCCCCCGCGGCGTCGACCTGCTCCTCGGTGCGGCCGATCCACGCCGACGACCAGCGGTGCGTCAGGTAGATCAGCGGCGTGCAGGCGATGGCCGTCAACCCGAGCTGCCAGTCGAAGAACAGCATGGCGACGGCGATCGTCGCGGGCGTCAGGATGCCGCTCACCACCGGGGTCAGGAGGTGGGCAAACACGTTGGTGACCATCATGGTGCCGCCCGTCGCGCTCCGTGAGAGACGGCCGACCTTCTCCGAGGAGAACCAGCCGATCGGCAGGCGGGCGACGTGGTTGCCGAGCCGGTCGTGCAGCGTGGTCAGGACGACCAGCGCGAGCGCGAAGCCCTTCATCGTCTGCTGGTAACGGGCGACGCACGTCACCGCGACGACCGCGGCCAGGAGGAGCAGCCAGCGCAGCGCCTCGCCCAGGTCCCCGCCGAGCAGCGCCTTGAGGACCGGGACGAGGAACGCCATCGCCACCCCCTGAACGACGGAGTAGACGATGAGCCAGCCGAAATAGACGTGCAGCGCCCTCGCGTGCTGCGGTCCCAGGATCTTGGTCAGTTGCCGGATCATGAGGCCACCCCCACCGCTGCGCCGGCAACCGCCATGTCGTTCTCGGCGTATGCACGCCACATCCTGGCGTAGAGCCCGTCCGCGGCGAGCAGCGCGGAGTGCGTGCCGCGCTCGCGCACGCGGCCCTCGTCGAGCACGACGATCTGGTCGACGCCGGTGATCGTCGCCAGCCGGTGGGCAATGACGATCACCGTGCGCCCGCGCGCGACCGCGGACAGCGCGTCCTGGATCTGCGCTTCTGACTCCGGATCCGCGTGCGCCGTCGCCTCGTCCAGGATCAGCACGGCGGTGTCCGCGAGCAGCGTGCGCGCGATGGACAGCCGCTGCGCCTCGCCGCCGGACAGGATGGCGTCCTCGCCGATCACGGACCGATATCCCCTGGGAAGCGCGACGAGCCGGTCATGGATCTGCGCGGCGCGCGCGGCTTCGACGACCTCTGCGTCGCTGGCCTCGGGCCGGCCGAGGCGCAGGTTGTCGGCGACCGTTCCATGCACCAGCTGGACGTCCTGCAGAACGAATCCGACGTTCCGGTAGAGCACGTCCGGCGCGATGTTTCGTATATCGACGCCGCCGAGCAGAACAGCGCCGCCGGTCACGTCATAAAACCTGGGCACCAGCTTTGCGAGAGTGGACTTCCCCGCGCCCGAGGTCCCGACGAGAGCTGTCACCGTGCCAGGCTTGCAAGCGAAGCTCACGTCGGAGAGCACGCTCCTCGAGCCGTCGTAGCTGAACGAGAGGTGATCGAACTGCACCCCCGCCCCGCGCGGCGCCTCTGGCGTCGTCGTGATGGGCAGCGACGGCTCGTCGAGCAGCGAGGACACGCGCTCCGCCGCCGCCACCGCCTTGCGCTGGGCCGTGAGCCCCTGGTTCAGCGTGAGCACCGTCTGCGGGATGACCACGGCGACGAGGGTCTCGGCGAGCAGGTCGATGGGGCTCACCCAGCCCTCTCGGATGAACCAGGCGCCGACCGTCAGGCTCACCAGCATGATCACGGGCACCGAGAGGGCCATCGAGGTCAGCGCCTCGAGCCGGAGCAGCGGCCGCACCCAGCCGGCATACCGGTCGCTGAAATCGCTGACGGCGCGCTGGTAGCTCTGGTGAGCGCGGCCCGTCTGGCCGAACGCCTTCACGACCGCGATGCCGTGCACGAACTCGACGATCGCGGCGCTCACCCTGGCGAAGCTCGCGTCGAGCTGCATCATCTTCTCGGCGAATCCCCGCATCATCCATGCGTAAGCGACGATGTAGATGGGCAGGGTGGCGATCGCGAGCAGCGCCAGCCGAACGTCCAGCCAGAACAGGTACAGGAGGCCGCCGAGCGGAAGGACGATCGCCGAGACGAGCTCGACATCGTGGTGCGCGACGAGGTGGTGCAGGTCCTCCAGGTCGTCCTGGACCGCTTTGCGGACCACCCCTGACGTCTTGTCGGAATACCACCCCAGCGGCACCTCACCCAGCTTGCGCACCAGCGCGCGCCGCAGGATGGCCTGAAGCCGGTGGTCCGCCAGGTGAGTCACCCACAGCGCGATTCCGGTGCATGTCCATCCGACGCCGAGGCCGACCACGATGGTCAGCGCGACCCAGGCCACCTTCGCGCTGTCGATCGGGCCTGACGCGACGAGGATCCGCGCGAGCTCGGCGATCCCGATAAACGGGACGAGCGTCGTCAGCGCCCCGACGCCGCCCAGGAAGATCCCGAGCCGCGACAGCCCTGCTATCGGGCGGCGCAGCTCGCGGAGCGCCCCGTCCTTCTGCTGATTCTCTCTCATGTGTGGCGCAACGATACCGCGAGGTGCTCGGCCACGACATTCACATGCGGCGGCTCGATGACGCTGAAATGGTTGCCCGGTACGTCGATCAGCTTGAACTCGCCGAGGCAGACGCCTTCCCAGAACGGCGCCGTCAGGTGCCCGACGCCCGCGGTGATGCCGAAGGATTGCTCCTCGTCGCACCGCAAGAACGTCATATCGCCGACGTACGGCTCGGGATCGAACCGCGCGGCGCGCATGCTATGCCTGCAGGTCCGGAACAGCGCCGGGATGAGCTCGGGTCCGACGGGCACCCCGGCCTGAGCGGCCGCCGCCTTCGCATAGCTGGCCAGGCGCTCGTCCTGGCTGCGCGCGGACTGCCTGCGCACCGCGGCGGCGACCGATTCCAGCCCGGGGTCTCCGCCAAGCCGGGCCATTGCGCCGGCTGGAATCTTGCGATTGTACTCGACCATCAGCTTCTCGATGGCGCGGTACACGTCGGCGCTGTCGACGTCGTCGCCGAAGACGGCCTTCACCGGATCCAGGTTCAAATTCGGGGCGAAGATCGCCTCGAAGGCGAGCTCCTCGTCGGTCTCGATGAACATCGGGATGCTGTCGACGAGCGCCAGGTCCACCGACATGCCGCGCTCGAGCAGCCGACGGGCCACCTCGGTGGCGAGCAGCCCGCCGAGGCAGTAGCCGATGAGCTGAAACCGCGTGAAGCCTTCATCGATGAGCCGCTGCGCGTAATCGTCGGACACGCGCGCGACGAGCTCCTTCGGGGGGATCGCGAGGTACAGCTCGGGGTCGGCGACGGCGAAGCCCAGGACGGGCCCCAGGTTCTGGGCGGCGAGCGCCCGCCCCAGGTGCTGGAAGTAATCCATGGTGCCCAGCGCCGCGTGGAACATCACGCGCGCAGGCCCGTCCCCGCCGCCGAACGAGAGGATCAACGAATTGCTGCCCTCGCGGCGCTGCGCGACCTGCGCGGTCTTGCCGCCGCTGGAGGACGCCTCCGCGCCCGGCCCAGCGCCGCCCGGCGCGTGCGCTGCGCCGTCTTGCCTGCGCAGCGCGCGCGCGAGCGCGTCGACCGTCGGCTCATTGAGCATCTGCCGCAGGAGCGTGTCGTAGGCGAACGGCGCCGCTTCCGGCACCTCCTCGCGCAGTCGACCTGCCACCCTGGCGAGGATCAGCGAGTCGGCGCCGCGGTCGTAGAAGTTCTCTCCCTTGCCGATCCGCGCGATGCCGAGCGCGCTCGCCCAGAGCGCACACAGCCGGCTCTCCAGCTCGTCCAGCGTCGCATCGGCCTCCTTCCCGGCGCTGTCGATGAACGCCGCGGGCCGCAGGGCGGCGAGCGCCTTGCGGTTGACCTTGCCGTTCGCCGTGAGCGGCAGCCGGTCGACGACCTGCAGATGAGCAGGCACCATGTGCGCTGGCAGCCGCTGCCCGAGGAAGCTCGTGAGCTCGTCGGTCCCGACCCGGGCCCGGTCGGTCTTGAAGCGCGCAGCGAACATGTGCATGCCATAGGCCGCCATCGGATGGTCGTCGTCCGGCAGGCGGAGCACCAGCTCACCGCCGCTCTTCGCGATCAGGCCTTGCCACTGCTCGGTGGACAGGAACTTGGTGGTGCCGCGTTCCCGGTCCGCGCCCGAGGGGTCCATCATGAAGCCCTGGGTGAGCAGGACGTGCGGGTGATCGGCGGTGGGCTCGGTGAACACGAGCCACCCCGACGGCCCGAGCAGCTCCACCGCGGCCGCCACCGCGGCCTCGACGTTGCGGGTGCTGTTCAGCATTCCGGCGCACAGCACGACGTCCGCGGAGTTCGGCAGCAGGCCCTGGGCGCGGTAATCCTCGTTCAGATCGAGCTGCCCGAATCGGACCCACGGGCGCTCCCGGAACCGCTCGCGCGCGTCGGCCAGGAAGAAGGCTGTCAGGTCCGTGAACAGGTAGTCGACGTCATGGCCGTCGAGCATCGGGAGGACCACGCCGGTGGTGGCCCCCGTGCCGGCGCCGATCTCGATCACCCGCAGGGGGGCGCCGTCCGTATGCGCGGCGGCGATCCGGTACAGGAGCGCCGCGATCGCATGGTTGTTGTAACGCGCGATCGCGTCGTCGCGGTACACCGAGAGCGCCACGTCGTGCTTCCCTTGCGGGAACAGCAGCTCGAACGGGTTCTGCTGGTTCTCGAGCAAGGCGTGCAGCCGCTCCACGTGCGCTCTGTGGTACTGAACGAACTCGGGCGTACACAGCCCGGACGGCGACGAAAGCTCCTCGAACCGCCGCCAGGCGTCGTGGACCGCCGCCGCGTCGGCGGCCCTGCGCTGCGCGTAACGGCGGCTCTCCTCGTGGTACGTGAGCCATCCCGCCTCCGAAAGGAGCCCCAGCCAGCGGCGAACGAGCCAGTGATGGCGGTCGTGGACGCGCGCCTCGCGCAGGATCTCCTCGGCCGAGTGCGTGTCGCGCGGACCGGCGAAGAGCCCGCGCTCGGAGAACGCGTTCATCATGGACGCGAACGAGGCGTCGCGCAGCGCTCGGGTCGCCTCGGCCACCTGGGCCGCGGTCACGCCGCGGACCTCCTTGTCGGCGAACTGCCGCGCCGCAGACACGACACGGGCCTGCGACGTGGCCAGATCCTCGTCCGCAGGCGCGCTGCGCCGCGCGAGCTCGACAAAGCCGAGCAGCGCGCGATCCGTGGAGTCCTTGCCGGCCGCCACGGCCGCGGCGGCGCCGACCGCCGGATGCGCGAGCAGCGCGGCCTCGATCTCGCCGAGCTCGATCCGGTGCCCGCGAATCTTGACCTGGCTGTCCTCGCGTCCGAGGAACTCGATGGATCCGCCGGGGAGATAGCGCCCGAGATCTCCGGTCCTGTAGAGGCGCTGTCCATCGACGGGATGGTTGAAGAAGCGCGCTGCCGTGAGCTCCGGATCGCCCAGGTACCCCGCCGCAAGGCCGTGCCCGGTGATGTACAGCTCTCCAGGGACCCACACCGGCGCGTCGCGGAGCGACTCGTCGAGGACGCGGAAGCCCTGGTTGGCGAGCGGCACCCCGTAGGGGATGCTCGTCCAGGCCGGGTCGACGCGGTCGATGCGATGGTAATTCGACCAGATGGCCGCCTCGGTCGCGCCCCCGAGCCCGATGAGCGTCAGGTCAGGAATGAACCGGCGGATCTGGTCCGGCAGCGTGACGGGGATCCAGTCGCCGGACAGCAGCGCCATGCGCAACGAGCGAATCGCGACCGGCTCCGTCTGCAGGTAGCTCGCCAGCATCTGAAGCTGCGCAGGCACGGAGTTCCACAGGGTCACCTCATGCTTCACGAGGAGATCCGCCCAGTGGGAGGGATCGGCGCCGCGGTCGGGGTCCGGGAGGACGAGCGTCCCGCCGAGGGCGAGGGTTCCGAAGATGTCGTACACGGACAGGTCGAAGCCGAGCTGGGCGAGGCCCAGCACCCGGTCCGATCCGGTCACCCCGAAGCGACGGTTGATGTCGTCGATCGTGTTCAGCGCCGCCCGGTGGGTGATCATGACCCCCTTCGGGTCACCCGTGGAGCCGGAGGTGTAGATCACGTACGCCAGCGCGTCGGGGTCGCCCACCGGCGCTTCGGGGAAGGTCTGCGCAGGCGCCAGCGTGTCCACGTCGATCACGCGCAGGCCGTCCGGCAGCTTGGCCGCCGCGGAGATCCACGACTGGGTCAGGACCTGTCGCACCGCCGCGTTCGACAGCACCTTCTCGATGCGCAGCCGTGGCTGCGTGGCGTCCAGCGGCAGGTAGGCCCCGCCGGCGAGAAGCACGCCCAGCACCGCGACGACCTGCTCGATCCCCTTGTTCATGACGACGGCGACGCGATCGCCCGCGGTACAGCCGCCGTCCCGCAGCGCCTGCGCGACGGACGCCGCCCTCATCGCGAGGTCGCGGTACGTCAAGCTGCCCGCGTGGCCGATCACCGCCACCGCGCCGGGGTCGCGGGCGGCCTGCTCCAGGAACCCTCGGTGCAAGAGGGAATCCGGCAGCGGACAGCCTGTCTGATTGACCCGCTCTCGCTCCTGCGCCTGCCATCCGGGCAACGCGACCGGCTCGACGGCTTCCCACGCCTCGGGGCGCTCCGCGAGATCCTCCAGCAGCCGCTGCAGCGCGCCGAACATGTCGTCGATGAGGCCGTCCGGGAAGATGCCCTGACGCACGTCCCAGTTGACCTCGAGCCCGTCGGCGTCATCCATGACCTGACAATCGAGGTAGACCTGCGGGGTCTGCGTGATGCCATGACCGAAGCGCCGGCCGCTCGTGGGTCGTCGCCGCGAACCGAGGCCGATGGCGCTGGTGAAGACGACCGGCATCAGCGCGGCCTCCCGCCCGCGCCGGCGGGTCATCTCGCGCAGCACCTCGACCCCCGTGAACAGCCGGTGGTCGAGATCGGCGAACATCTGATCGCCGAGCCGCGCAGCCCATTCCTTGAAGCTGCGCCCGGACGCCGCCTGCACGTCCATGAGGCTGACCGACGTGAAGTCTCCGACGATCCGGTCGACGTGCGGGTGCAGCGGCAGGCGGTTGAGCAGCGTGAGGTTGAGGCTGAACCGTTGACGGCGGCTCCAGCGCTGCAGCACCGCCGCATAGGCGCCCAGCACGGCGATCGAGGCCGTGAGACCTCGCTCGCCGGCGCGCTGCCGGAGGCGCTCCCAGCGCTCGGCGGACAGGCGGCCGTGGTGGCGGCGGAAGCGCACGGGCCCGGCTTCCGCGGCCGGTGGAAGCGTCGGGAGCTCGGGCGCGGGGGGCAGATCGTTGACGCGCGAGAGCCAGTACTGGCGGTCACGCTGATAACGCCCGGTCTCGCGCAGCCGCCGCTCCGCGAAGATGTAATCGCGAAAGCGGAGGTCCAGCGGTCGCAGCTCGTCGCTGCGTCCGGCGAGGATGAGATCGAGCTCCTCGAAGAAGATCCCGGCGCTCGCCCAGTCGGCGATCAGCGAGTCGAGCGAGAAGTGCACGACGTCGCCGCCGCTGGTGCGGGTATGCCGCAGCTCGAACAGCGGCCACGCGGTGGTCTCGTACATCCGGTGGTCCATCTCGGCGCGGATGCCGCATAGCGCGCGCTCCACCTCGGCGGCGGACGCGCCGCGGAGGTCCGTCGACTGGATGCGGTACCGAGGCACCGTGGGCAGGACGCGCTGGTAGCCGTCCTGCTCGATGACGGCGCGCAGCATCTCATGCCGCTCGATCAGCAGGTTCCAGGCGTCGGCGAGGCGCGCGGGATCGAGCTCTGGATACGTCACCTCCAGGTACCCGTGGCAGGCGACGCCGCCGTAACCGAAGGAGCTCTGGCGCCCCAGCAGGTAGGCCGTCTGCACGTCGGTGAGCGGGAACGGCTCATGACGCGCCTGCTCGTCCGCGGCGACGACCACCCCCTGGTTCGCTGCCAGAAAATCGATGATCTGCGCCTTGTGCGTGCGCAGCACCGTCATCTTGTCTTCCGTGAGCAAACCTTTGGGCGCACGGAACCGGAGCTGCCCCGATTCCGTCCACAGATCGACACCCAGCGTCTTCAGCTCTTCGATGATCCCGGCAACGGGCATGGACGTAAGCTCCTGTAGCTTGTGGACGACAAGCGTCACATCAGACGATGAACTCTCCGGCGAAGCGCTCTCCCGCGCGCCGGCTCCGGCGCGCCACCGCGGCGGACGCCGCTAGAGCACGCCCTCCTCGATCTCCTGGCGGGCCTCCTGCTCGGCGGCGAGCGCCGCTGCGACCTCGCGCAGCGTCGGTCCGTTGAACAGGCGCCTCAGCGGCAACATGATGGCGTGGCGCTGATTCACGGCCTCGATGAAGCGCGTCGCGAGCAGGCTGTCGCCGCCCAGCTGGAAGAAGCTCTGATGGCGGCCGACGCTGGCGACGGCCAGGAGCTCGCTCCAGAGCGCCGCGACGGCATGCTCCCATTCACCCTGCGGGGGCTCGACCTCCCGGGCGTCGGGCTCGGCTTCCGCCGAGATCAGCCTGACGATCTCGGCATGGTTGACCTTGCCGTTCGCGCTGAGCGGCAGCTGGGCCAGCACCACGATCCTCTCTGGCACCATGTGAATCGGCAAGCTCAGGGTGACATGGTCGCGCAGCTGCTCCGCGCTGAGCTCCGCGGCAGCGGGGACCACGGCGGCGGCGAGGCGCCCGGAGGCCGCCACGGCCACCGCGTTCCGCACGCCGGGGTGCGACCTCAGAGCGGCTTCCACCTCGCCGAGCTCGATGCGATGCCCGCGGATCTTGACCTGGGTGTCGGTGCGGCCGAGGAACTCCAGCGCGCCGTCAGGCCAGTAACGCCCGACGTCGCCCGTGCGATACCACCGCGCGCCGTCTCCTACGAACTTGCGAGCCGTCAGATCCGGCGCGGCGCAGTAACCGCGCGCCACCCCGAGACCGCCGATCCACAGCTCGCCCGGCACCCAGTCCGGACAGTCGCGGCCATGCGCGTCCACCACGCGGAAGAGCTGGTTGCGCAAGGGATAGCCGTAGGGGATCGAACGCCACGACGGCTGGACCCCATCCACCTCGAAGAAGTTGGACCAGATCGAGGCCTCGGTGGCGCCGCCGAGCGCGATGAACCGACATCCCGGCCGCTGCGCGGCGAGCCGCGCGGGCAGATCCGTCCTGATCCAGTCGCCCGAGACGAGCGCCAGGCGGAGGGCGCCCGGGGGCTCCGCCGCGCTGCTGACGATGAGCAGCATGTCGAGCAAGGTCGGAACGCTGTTCCAGATCGTCACCTCGTGCCGACACACCAGCTCGTGCCAGCGCCTCGCATCGCGCCGCGATTCCTCCTCGACCAAGACCAGCGAGCCGCCAGCGGACAGCAGACCGAAGATATCGTAGACGGACAGATCGAAATCCAGCGCAGACACGGCCAGGACGCGGTCTTCCGGGCCGACGCCGAAGCGTTGATTGATGTCCAGCACCGTGTTCAGCGCGGCGCGATGGGTGATTTCAACGCCCTTCGGCTCGCCGGTCGATCCGGAGGTGAAGATGATGTACGCCAGCTGCTCTGCGTCGATCGCCGCCGGGCTCGGCGCGGGCGCGGACGCCATCGCCTGTCCGAACACACACGGACGAACGCCCTCGGGCCAGCACCTCGGCTCCGGGCCGGTGACGACGACCCGGACCCCTGCCTGTCCCAGCATCCGGTCGCGGCGCGCGTCGGGTTGATCCACCCCGACCGGCAGGTAGGCGGCTCCGGCCGCCAGCACGCCCAGCACCGCGGCGATCTGATCGGGCCCCTTGGGCAGGTTCACGGCGACGACATCGCCTGTCGCCACGCCTTGCTCGGCCAGCGCCGCCGAGAGGCGCAGCGCGCGCGACGCGAGCTCGCCATAGCGCATCACGTCGGCCTCGCCCCAGCGCAATGCGATCCGCTGCGGCTGCTCGCGCGCCAGGTCGAAGAACGCGCGGTGCAGGCTTTGCCGTGGGCTCTCTCCGGCGGTCGCGTTGACGAGCGCGCGCACGCGCCGCTGCGGCTCGGGCAGGAGATCGGGCACGGGCAGGTGCCACTCGGAGCTGCTCAGCCAGCTCAGCTCGCGCAGGTACGCGTCGAACATCGTGGCGATAAGGCCCGCCGGGAACAGGTCCTCGACCACGTCCCAGTTCAGGGCGATGCCGCCATCGGCCTCGATCACCTGATGGTCGAGCCACACCTGCGGGGTCTGCGTCAGGCCCCACACCTGCTTCCTGAAAGGGCCGCTCGCCGGCGCAGCGGTGCCGCCGGGGACGCCGAGGGCGCTCGTGAACACCACCGGCATGGTCAGGCTCGGCGCGCCGCTCAGCCTTCCCAGCTCGCGAACGAGCGAGATGCTCGAGACGTCGCGATGGTCGAGCGCGTCGCCCAGCTCCTGCTGGACGCGCCGGGCGCGCGTCACCCAGCTCTCGCCGGCGGCGGGCCGGTATCCGATCAACGTGAGCGACGTGAAATCGCCCATGACCGTGTGGATGTCGGGATGCACCTCGCGGCGATCGAAGAGCGTCAGGTTGAGCGTGAGGTCGGGGCGGCTGCACCAGCGGCTGAGCACCTCGGCGAACGCCGTGAGCAGGACCGTGGACGGCGTGACGCCGTGCTCGCCTGCGCGCTCGACGATGCGGCGCCATCGGCTCGCGTCGACGCTGCCCTCGTGGCGCGTGAAGCGCGGGCGCCCCACCTCGGCCGGATCTCTGGCGAGCGGCAGCTGCGGCGCCGGCGGCAGCTCTGGCAGCTTCTTCGCCCAGTACGCCCGCGCGGCGGCGAGCGCCTCCGATCCCGGCGTGCACGTCAGCACGTAGTCGCGGAAGGACAGCCCGACCGGCGGCAAAGCAGCGTCGGGAGCCTCGTAGAGCGCGGTGAGCTCCGAGTAGAAAGTGAGGATGCTGAGCGCGTCGAGGATGAGGTTGTCGAGGCTGATACCGAGGCGCGTCCGGTTGCCCGACCGCACCGCCCGCATGCCGAACAGCGGCCAGCGGGTCGGATCGAAGACCCAGTGTGAGCAGTCGCGCCGCAGCGCCTCGTACGCCTGAGCCGGGTCCTCGCCGGCGTCGACGACCTCTATCGTGAACCGCGGCACGTCCGCGAGGATGCGCTGCTGGCCCTGCTCATCGAAGACGGCGCGCAACATCTCGTGCCGCCGCACCAGGACGTTGACGGCCGCCTCCAGCCGCGACACGTCGAGATCGACGACGTCGTACTCGCGGTAGAACTGGCAGGCGACGCCCCCGAGCGTGAAGCTCTCGTCACGACCCAGCCAGTAGGCCCGCTGCACCTCGGTCGGCGGAAAGGGCTGATGGCGGTTCTCCGGATCGGCGACCAGGGCCGGCAGCGCCGGAGCGCCCGCGCCGAGCGACAACGTGGCAGCGAACTCGGCCAGCGTCGGACGGGCGAACAGATCGGCCAGCTTGACGCCGTCGAGGCCGACCTCGCGCAGCCGGCGCACGAGGCGTGTCGCCAGGAGGGAGTCGCCGCCCGCGGAGAAGAAGTTGTCCTCGCGGCCCACCTCCGGCACCTTCAGCAGCTCGGCCCACACCCCGGCGACCCGGCGTTCCACCTCGCCGACCGGCGCGGTCACGGTCGCCTTGGCCTGAAGGGCCATGGTGTTCACCGCTCGCTGCAAGGCTTTGCGATCGATCTTGCCGTTGGGCGTGAGCGGCAAGCTCCTGCAGCGCCACAGGTGATCCGGCACCATCACGGCGGGGAGGCGGTTCACCAGGAACTCGCGCAGATCCGCGAGCTCCGGCGGCGGTTGCCGCAGATCGATGATCTCGCCTGCCTCGGGCACATCGATCCTCGGATCATCCGAGGTGATGGCCACATAGAGCCCGCGATCACCCAGCACCGCGACAGCCTGGCTGACGCCGGGATAACCTCCGACCGCGGCCTCGATCTCGCCGAGCTCGATGCGGTGCCCGCGCAGCTTCACCTGGAAGTCCGCGCGCCCGAGGAACTCCACGCTGCCGTCGGCCCAGTAACGCGCGCGGTCCCCGGTGCGGTACCAGCGCGTCCCGTCCGCCTGGAGAAACTTGTTCGCCGTTTTCTCTCGGTCGCCACGATAGCCGCGCGCCACGCCGGCGCCGCCGATCCACAGCTCGCCCGGGACGAAGTCCGGACAGTCGCGCCCCAGAGGATCGACGACGCGCAGCTGCACGTTGCCGAGGGGCTTGCCGTACGGCACCGACTTCCAGTGCGGAGGCACCTCGGTGACCTCGCAGATCGTGGAGTGGATGGCTGTCTCGGTGGTGCCGCCCAGCGCGATGAAGCGGCAGCGCGGAGCGCGCTGAGCGAGGCGGCCCGGCAGATCGAGGGTCACCCAGTCGCCGCCCAGGAGCACCGCGCGGAGCGGCAGCGGACCGGGACCGTCGCCGGCCGCAGCGAGCGTGATATCGAGCAGGGCCGGCACGCAGTTGAGGACGGTCACGCGATGGCGGCGCAGCAGCTCGACCCAGACCGCTGCGTCGCGACGCGCCGACTCCTCGACGCAGACCACGGCGCCGCCGGCCGACAGCGGCGCGAAGATGTCGTACACCGACAGATCGAACTCCAGCGCGGACAGGGCGAGCGTCCGGTCGGCCGCGCCCAGCGAAAGGCGCTGGTTCAGATCATCGATGGTGTTCATCGCTGCGGCGTGCGTGATCTCCACGCCTTTCGGCTCGCCCGTCGAACCCGAGGTGAACAGGATGTAGGCGAGATCCGAGTCCTCGCCGGCCAGCGGCTCCGCCAGCGAGGCCTGCCCCTCCGGGACGTCATCGAGCACGAGGGCGGCGCCGGCAGCGTCGAGGATGCGCTGACGGCGCAGCGCGGGTTGATCCACGCTGATCGGAAGGTACGTGGCGCCGGCGGCCAGCACGCCAAGCACGGCGACGATCTGGCTCGGCCCCTTGGGCAGCTGGATCGCCACCACGTCGCCTGCGCTCACGCCGTGCTCGCGGAGGTAGCCCGCCACGCGCAGCGCGCGCTGCCGGAGCTCCCCGTACGAGACCCTGCCGCCTTCGCCCCACAGGAGAGCAGGCGCCTCCGGCTGTCGCTTCGCGAGCTCGAAGAAGCCGTCGTGAAGGCGCTTGCCCGAGACGGCCGTCCTTGTCGCGTTCGCGGCGACGCGCACCTTCAGCTGCTCTCCCGGGAGCAGCGCGGGCACAGGCTGCCGCCAGGCTTCCTCATACGCCAGCAGGCGCTCCAGCAGGCGGCCGTGCGCGTCGAACATCGCGTCCAGCACGCCCGGCGCAAACGCGTCTTCACGCGCATCCAGGTTGACCAGCAGGCCGCCGTCGAGCTCCGTGACCTGCGCATCCAGCCACACCTGCGGCCCCTGGGAGATGATCCAGGACGCCGTCCCGAAGCGCTGCTTCACCACCTCCGGGAACAGCTCGCCCAGGCCGAGCGCGCTCGTGTACACGACAGGCGCCAGCACCTGCTCGCCTCGCTGCCGGGAAAGGTCGCGCAGCACCTCGACGCCCGAATAACCCACGTGCTCCGCGTCCGCGTGGAACTGGGCCTGCAGGCGCTGCGCGCGTTCAGCGAAGGTGCCGGGCGCCGCGCCATCCCATGCCAGGAGCACCGAGGAGGTGAAGTCGCCCACCAGCATCCCGACGTCCGGGTGCAAGGGCTCTCGGTCGAACATCGGCAGGTTCATCAAGAACCGCGGCTCCGCGCTCCAGGCGGTCAGCGTCTCCGCGAACACCGCCGCCATCGCCATGGCCGGCGTGAGGCCGTGGCGCGCCGCAAGAGACGCGAAGGCGCGCACCTGCTCCGGAGCGAGCCAGCGATGGCGCCGCACAACCGTCGTGGCGCCCACGTTCACGTGGTAGGGAGCGGCGGGCAGCTCCGGCGCGGCGGGAAGGTCGCTCAAGCGAGCTTGCCAGTACGCTCGGTCGGCGTTCTGCGACCGCTGGCCCTTGACGCTCGCGCGGCGGGCCTCGCGTTCCGCGAGGTAGCGCGGATAGCTCGTGTTGATCGGAGGCAGCGGCTGCGAGCCGGCATAGAGGTGCGCCAGGTCGGCCAGCAGCACCCGCAGGCTGAGCGCGTCGGCGGCCACCATGTCCAGGTTCACATGCAGGCGCGTGCCGCCCGCGCGGATCGCGTCCGGCAGGAGCGAGATCTGGACATCGAACACCTCGCCGGCAGCCAGATCCAGCGTCCGATGCGACAGCGTCCGGCGCAGCTCGGCGAGCGCCTCTTGCGCCGCCTCGGCCGACAGGGCGCGCAGATCGTGGACTTTCAGCCCACGTCCGCGGCTGTCGGGCAGGATCTGCTGGCGGCCATCGCTCAGGATCTGCACGCGCAACATGCCGTGCCGCGCGAGCAGCTCCCGCACGGCAGATTCCAGCCGCGCGGGGTCGACCCGCTCGCCATCGAACTCGTTGTAGAAATGCGCGGCGACGCCGCCCAGCTGCTGGCCTTGCTCGCGGCCGACCCAGTACGCGTGCTGCATCAGCGCGAGCTCGAAGGGCGCCGCCTCGTCGATGGTGGCCGCGGCGGGCGAACGCTCGTCGCGTTCGCCCTTGCTACAGCTTCGCTCCCCTATCAGCGCCTTCCAGGCGGACACCCGCGGGTTCGCCGCGAGCTCGGCGAAGTCGACCTCGATGCCTTGCCGCCGCCACCTGCCGGCGAGGCGCATCATCGTGATCGAGTCCATCCCGAGCTCGATCAGGTTGCTGTCTTCACGGACGGTCTCGGCCACCACGCCGAGCACGCTCGCGACCGTCTCCCTCAGATCCGAAGAGGCGACTTCGTCGTGCATTCGCTGTGTCTGTTCGTGCATTGGCTGACTCGTGAAAAGGCAAGCTCAGGTCCGGAGCACCCTGTCCGCTGCGTCACACCGGCTAGCTGGCGAACTCCGACGGCACCAGGTGGCGCGCCACGCTCTGGAGCTTCTCGCAGGTCTCCTCCAGCTCTCGCTCGGGCGTCGACTCCGCGACGATCCCGGCGCCCGCGCGCAGCCAGACGCTGCTCCCCCGCTGGAAGATCGTCCGCAGCACCAGCGCCGCATCCATCGCGCCGTCGTGATCCAGCGTCAGGACCGCGCCCGAGTAGAGGCCCCGGCTCTCCGCTTCGTGCCTCCGGATCCAGTCGACAGCCTCCCTCTTCGGGATCCCGGACGCGGTGATGGCGGGGAACAGCACCTGGAACGCCGTCCAGGCCGTGTTGCCCGTCTCGAGCATGCCCGAGAGCCGCGAGGCGAGGTGCTGAACGGTCCCGCGGCGGGATATCGCCATGAACTCGTTCACGGTCACGCTCCCGTGCTTGCAGACGCGGCTGAGCTCCTCGAACGCCAGCTTCACGGACATCGCGTGCTCCGCCAGCTCCTTCGAATTGCTGAGCAACTCGGCCCGCAAGCGCGCGTTTTCATCGTCGTCCGAGACGAGCGCCCGGGTCCCGGCGAGCGGCTGCGTCATCACCTGCCCTTCGGCGGTCACCTCGAGCACGGTCTCCGGGCTGAATCCGGCGAACTTCAGGTCGCGGCAGTTGACGACGAACGATCGGGCCGGGGTGTTCTGTCGCCGCCCGGCGACGTACGTCGCGATGAGATCGACCGGCGCGGCGACCGGGACGACGCGCGACGCGATGACCTTGTGGAGCTTGCGCGCCGCGATCTCGTTCGTCGCCGCGGCCACCAGCTCCTTGTACTTCGCCGCGCCGGTCGTCTCGAGCAGCCTCGCGGGGAGCACCTCCGGCAACGGGACGGGGGGGAGGCCGGCGACGTCGCTCATCCCGCGCGCATGGCGCCGGCTCGAGGACGCGAGGACGTCCACCATCCGCTCGAGCTCGTCCGAGGTCAGCGCTCGAACCAGCGCCGTGCCGCGCTGGAGGCGGATCTCGACCTCCGGGATGGTCAGGTGAAGCAGGGGCTCCGTGCCGAGGTTCGCCTCGATGCCGTGCAGCAGGTACGCGAACTCGAACGAAGCCGTGCCGTACGCGCGCCAGCCACGGAGCGGGATCGACGCGAGCGCCGCCTCGACCGCGGCGAGGCAGTCCCCGGGACAGCTGTGCTTTCCTGTCGCGTCGACGCGGTGCACGCCGTGTACGTCTGCAGTGAGCTCGAAGGCCGCGCCGAGGGCGACGCTCCACTCGCCGTCGCGCTCGTACACGAAGTACGTCGCGTGCGAGCCCGACCTGGCGAGCGCCGCCGCGAGGTCGATGGGGTCTGCGCCGATCGAGACGCGGCGCTCGAAGTAGTGCCGTTGATGAGAGATGTTCATGCTCGCCCCGCACGTGAGTGATGCCGTCCCGGGCTGCCTGCGCCTCGATCTCTTCGAGGGGAGCGAAGGATGGCACATCCACCCTGTCGCCCCGCATCGCTTCTGTTGTATTTACACAAAAGTTGCTTTTGCAACATAGGTCACCTCTGGTACGAGAGGCCGCAACCGAGACGTGAGGAGCAGGAGGAGCACGTGAGCTCTTCAGCCCACGCCCCGCTCGCTACGGGCAGTGTTCCAGGCGCGAGCCACGGTCGCGCCCCCGCTTCGTGCTCGGGTGGCGAGCCTTCGAATCGGGAACAGGCGTCACGGTAAACACGTCGACCCAGCGGCAGAGGGTCGAAGCGTTCCTCTTCGCGCGCCTTCCAGCATCGCCCCGCGGGCCCTGCGAGGGTTCGCAGGCCTGTGCGGTCGCACCCATCCAGACGAGATTCTCGTCACGACATGACAATACGACAGCGCCCGCCCCCGCGATCTGCGGGTCGGAGCTCACGCCGACCTGTCATGGACAGCTATCGCAAATGTACCCCTCCCGGCTCGCGACACCACGCCCGTGGAGCGTGGCCTCGCGAGCGCCGATAGGCACGACGCCGAGTCGCCTACATCTTGAAGATGATGACTAAATGCATATACATACCAATTGCATCAGCGTCAAGCCGGGCGAACGGCGATTTTCGTGCGGCGGACACGATCGCTCCCCGGAGGCGCCTCCGCGCTGAATTTAAGTGGATCCGGAGGAAATCGACCTCTCGGATCACAATCGAAAGTCTAACGAAATGAGTCGATGATGCGCTCGTCAGGCGCCTCCCTACTCAGCGTTCACCAGCGCAGCCAACGAGTCCTCCATGGCGCAGCGAAACATGTTCGTTGCACGGCCCTCATCCTCCTGACGCGCGGGGATGTGCAGGCGCGGCGCGGGCTCGCGCCGTCAATGCGGGCCTGCCTTCCACGCGTTGTCCCGCGGCGAGCGTTCGAATGAGGGCCACGCGTCGAAGACGACGAACTGGGCATCGCTCTCCAATCTTGCCGGCACGCGCGTCACGCGCGCCGGCGTCTCCTCGTCGTGGAAGCGTTGGACTATCTCGAACGAGCTGGAGACGGGCCGCCAGCCGCCCCCCTCCCACTGCGAGCGCTCGCCGCGAACCTCCAGCGCGCCGCCGTCGGCGATCGCGACGGTCACATCCGAGGCCGAAGGGGGACCCAGGAGGCGGTCGGCCATGATCGGGCCTGCTGCGCGCGCGAGCGCGCGTCGGACCGGCTCTCCGGAGCGCACCATGTCGGCGACCCGCGTCGCTGCGCGCAACGCCTCGGCGTCTCCGGTGGCCTGCGCCCATGCGAGGGTCTCCAGCGGAGCGTACGCCATGACCCAGCTGGCCGCGCCGTCGTCGGCCAGACCCGACACGGGCGCGTCGAGGGCGCCGAGCGCATCCGCGACGTCGTCGCTGCGGCGATCCAGGAGCGCGAGCCACGCGTCACCGCCATCGGACCGCCGCACGCATTCGAGCCCGATCCACCCCGCGACGCCGTTGATGAGCCACCGCGCCCCCGGCTCCGCGCGCAGATCGGCGCGGTCCGCGAGCGAGCGCGCGGCGAGCGCCTCGGCCACCGCGGCCCGTCGCTTCAGGCGTCCGGCGCCGGACGCGGCCACGTCCCAGCCGTCCCCTTCCGGCAGCCACAGGACCGCGCCATGGGCCCGGATCTCGCCGAGGTCGCGAGGCGCCTGCACGACCGTCGTCACCTCCGGGATGGCCCCGAGCCGCGCCTGAACACACGCGCCCATCGTCTGGACGTCCTCCAGGACCTCGCGCGCCGTACCGGAGCGCGACGGGCCATGCCACGCCGTGAGGCCCTCCTGCCGCAGCTGTCTCGGCTCCGCACCCCTGGGCAGCCACGCCACGGCGAAGTCGAGGCCTTGTGTCGTGCTCCCCTCGACAGGCGTGCTCACGCCTTGCTCGGAGAACGACACCGACCAGCGCCAAAGGCCCGCCGGCGCCACGGCGAGGGCGGGTACCAGCGCATTCCTGTCGAGCGCGCCGGGGCGCTCCGCGAGCCCCAGCGCGCGACGTGTGGACGGAGATCGCAGCGCTCGCTCTCCGTCGTGCCCGAGCCGCGGCACGAGATCGGCCGCGCGCGCCCACACGCCGGAGCCGTCCAGCCACGGCGCCTCCCCCTCGGCGAACCAGCGGGGCGACGCGATCCTGATCTCGAGCTCGACGTCGCACCCGCTCTGCGCGCAGCTGCCCAGATCGACCATGAAGTGCTCGTTCGCCGTGACGACCTCACGAGGGGAGCCGTCGACCTGGGCGCTGTCGATATCCATCCCGGTGCGCAGGCTCCCGTGCAGCTTCGCCGCGCTGGCCCGCACTCCCCGCAGCGTCCAGCGGACGTGGGCGGTGCGCGCGGACGGCGCGATCTTCGCCTCGACCTCTCCGCCCTCCACGGAGAACGCCGACGCCTCCGGCCAGAAACGGGCCTCCCAGGCCGCGTCGGCGGCGTTCTCCTCGCTCTTCGACGCGAAGCCGCTCTGCACCACGATCTGCTCGTGCAAGATCGTCGATGAGCAAGCGATCACAAAGAGGCTGAGGGCCGCCAGGGCTCCCGCGCCCTGGGCGAGCTGCCGCGCTGCCCCGCGCCATCGATCGATCATCCTCAGGGCCGTGCCGCGGGGGTAAGCGAGCCACGCCAGGGCCACGGCGAGGCCGACGCAGCTCAGCTTCAGGACGCCCATCTCGAGCACCGGCAGGAGCCACGGCGACCACCCCGAGAGCTCGGAGAGGGCGACATGCACCGGGATCCCCAGCTGCGCGGGTGGATACGAGACGATGTCGATCTCGTGATTCACGAGCGCGATGAACGCAGCCAGCATCGACGCGGCGTACCCCGTACCGGGCGAACGCACGAGCGCGTGGACGAGGAACGTGATCGCGCCGAGCTCCAGCAGGGCGGGCGCGGCGACGAGGGCGTTCACGAGCAGCGCATTCCACGGCTCGAAGCTCGAAGGCAGGGTGAGACCTGTCACGATCCACGCCGAGAGCGTCGGCGCGAGGGCCATGACCGCCGTCAGCAGGAGGGCGGCGACGGCGCGGCCAACCACGCGTGTGCCGAGCGGCGCCAGCGTCGCGTCGATCATCTCGTCGAACCCGGATTGCTGATCTCGACGAGCGAGCGCCCCCACGAACCCCGCCACGGCGAACACGGAGAACACGTAACAAAGGCGGATAAGGAACGGCGCGAGCAGCGCAGGCCGTGGGACCAGCGGCCCCTCGGCGTGCCCGATCACATGGTAGAAGGCGCCTGCCACGTTCATGAGGGTCCAGAGCGCGACCGCGGTACGGAAGGCCCACCCTCGGGTCGTCAGCGAGAGGTGCCAGCGCGCCTCGGACAGCGTCGCGCGAAGCCAGGATGGCGCCGTGATCGGCGGCAGCGCCGCGACGGCCGGCGCGGCGGGCGCGGCGCCACGAAAGGTCGCCTCGCCGCTCGGCGACGGCTTGCCGGGCCGCCCGAGCACGAGCGCCTCGCGCCCGTGCCGCGCGAGCGCGAACGCCAGGATGGCGAGGGGGACGAGGCTCCAGAGGAGCCGATTGACGAGGAGCGGCGCGGTCATGGCCAGCTGCGCCGTCGCCTTTTCGTGCGGCGTCCAGCGCTTGGTCTGCGCCTCCGCCTCCCCGAAGCCGCTCACGTCGACCACGGTCGCGATGTCCGTGTGCAGGTCACCGCCCCGCAGGACGATCATGGCCACCATCCAGATCAAGATGACCACCGCCGCCACGGCGAACGGCCCGGCCGTGCTCCGGGTCCGGAGCGCCGCGGTCAGGTAGAGCGCCCCGAGGCCGATGGCCGACGGCACCACGAAGAGCGCCCACGACGAAGCGATCGCCAGGATCGGCGTGGGCCCGACCGCCTCTTTGGGGAACACCCCGAGCGCGGCGAGCCCGGGGACGAGCAGAAACCCGAGCGAGCTCGCCGAGCCCAGGAGGCAAGCGAGCCCGACCGCGCCGATGTAGCGCGAGATCAGCAGCCCGCGGAGCGACACGGGCGCGGAGAGCACCAGCTCGTGGAGCCCCGCCGCGCGATCCCGCGTGACGACCTGCGCGAAGATCCACGCCCACGCGAAGATGAGCCAGAACGATTGCCCGGAGGTCATCAGGAAGACCACATGCGGGCTGTTGCGCGCGACGTCTGCCCCGCCCATGTCGCGCAGGTACTCCGCGCTGGAGAGCATGATGAACAGATAGCCGACGAGGCCGACGAACATGAGCGGGACGAGCGAGGTACGCAGCCCCGCCCGCAGCTCGTGCCACGCCTCGACGACATAGGTGCGCGCGGAGCTCACGCGGCCTCCGCCTGTCGCGACTCGGCCAGCAGGTAATGATAGGCATCGTCGAGCTTGGGCGCGTGAGCGACGAAGCCGTCGCCGGGCGACACATCGCGCACCACGACGGCGCGGGTGCCGCTCGGCGTGGGCGAGACGTTCAGCGCGTCGTCGGGGATCGGCTCGCCCCGCGCGTACGTCCGGGTCCACAGGCGGCCCGCGAGCGGCGCGGTGAGCTCGGCCGGCGCGCCCTCGGCGACCACGCGCCCCCGGTTGACGATCGACAGCCGCCCGCAGAGGTTCTCCACGTCGTCCACGATGTGCGTCGAGAGCAGCACGACGGCCTCCGCGGCGACCTCCGCGAGCACGCGATGAAAGTGGTTGCGCTCGGCCGGATCGAGGCCGGCGGTCGGCTCGTCCACGATGAGGAGCTGCGGAGATCCCACGAGCGCGAGCGCGATGCCGAACCGCCGCAGCATGCCCCCGGAGTAGGTCGCGACCTCGCGGTGGCCGACGTCGCTCAGGTTGACGCGCGCGAGCAGCGTCGAGATCTCCGCGTCGCGCTCGCGGCGGTCCGTTCGCCCCTTCAGCCATGCGAATCGCTCGAGCAGCGACCGCCCCGTCACCCCCGGGTACGCGCCGATCTGCTGCGGGAGGTACCCGAGGCGGCGGCGGAGGCGGTCAGGAGACGCAATGACGTCGATCCCGTTGAACGTGATCGTCCCCGCGTCCGGCGTCTGGAGCGTGGCGAGGGTGCGCATCAGCGTGCTCTTGCCCGCGCCGTTTGGGCCCAGGAGCCCGTAGAGCCCCGGTCCGACGCTCAGGTCGACGCCGTTCAGCGCTCGAACGCCGTTGGCGTACGTCTTCATCAACCCCTTCACGATCAGCCCGTTCGAGTTGGACATTGGATCTCTCCGCTTCCGGTTCAGCGCACGCGCAGGACACCCCACGTGGCGCCAGGCATCGTCAGGGCGCGCGCGGGCGCGCCGTCCCCGGTCGTCCGCACCAGGGTGGTCGAGCCGAAGCCTGCCGTTGACTCGTTCTCGTAGGCCTGCTCGTCCACCTCGAACACCTTGATGCCGCCGGCGAGCGGCTGGCGATCGAGGCGCTCGGCCGCTCCTGGATCGTCGAGCGCGATGCGCCACGTCTGCCAGCCCGGCGCCGAGTAAGCCTCCAGGTGGGTGGCGTCGGCGCTGGGCGAGTAGATGCCGGTGTCCAGCACGCGCAGGTACGCCACGCCGTCGGAGCCGGGGATCAGGCCGCCGGTCGGGCCGCCGGTCACGTCGTTGAGCGCCACGACGTCGGTGTCGAGCTCGTCCTGGCCTGCAGCCATGCGCGCCATGCACGGCGCTGGAGCTCTCTCCGGGTCGATCATGAAGATCGAGGCGACATAGGGATCGGACGCAAAATGGAGGTCTCCGCTCGGCGCCTTCACCGTGTAGTAGAGGCCTCCGCAAGGGGCGCCCTTCACCTCGATCGAGCCGTCGGTCGGATCGAAGAAGAGGACCTTCGATTCGCTGGCCACGCGATCGTACGCCGCGCTCGTGCCGTAGAGTGGAGCGACGAGCCGCCCGCCGTGCTCACGAAAGCCGGGCTCCCCGAGGAACGTGGTGTCCGCGGAGTCGATCCGCGCGTCCGACACGTCGATGCTCCGGGTGATCTCCATGGCAGCGAGATCGAGCTCGAGCGCCTGCCCCGAGACGAGGTCGAAGAGGAACGCTCGATCCGGGCCGTCGAACACCATCCTCTCCCCGAGGAGGAAGGAGATCCCGGCTGCGCCCAGTCCGAGCCGAGCGAGGAGCTCCGGATTGCCGCCGGCCACGCTGTATTTCGAGACGGTGAGCTCTTCCGAGCTCACGACATAGAAGACCTCGGTTCGTGGGAGTCCCCAGATAGAGCCTCTCCCGGGGAGCTCGGTGGCCTCGTCCAGGCTGACGGTTCCTCCGCTCAGGTCGCCCACCACCCAGACGAACATGGTGCTGTTCGTGAAGTCGCTGTCCTCGACACGGCTGGCGAGGGCATAGCGGGGACCGCCGTCGTCCGGCTCCCGGGCGCCGCTCTCCCCGGGGTCGCTGCCGCAACCAGCCATGAGCGGCAGGCCGATGAGGCACGACGTCGCGAGAGCCCAGCGAGCGCCCCCCTTCCGGCATCGTTCCATGAGCCGCGGCCCTTCCTCGCGGTGCCGGGCGCTCGGGCGTGCGGCGGCCTCGACCTCGAGGAGCCTGGTAGTACGTGAAGAGCTCATGTCCTGCTTCCTTTCTCGCGTCGGGCTTCGCTAGAGCGCGCCCGTGGATCGCGGATGTCGCGTGAACCTCACGCGGATGGGCGGCGACGTCGCCGTGATGAGCTGGCCTCCCTCGTCGGCGGCGGGCAGGAATCGCTGCCTGCGGGCGCACGCGAGCGACATCTGGCCGAAGCCGTAGCCCGGGTCCGAGAGGAGCTCCGCCGAAGCGACGGTGCCGTCCGAACGAACGACCGTGCGAATGACCACCGTTTGCTCGTCCACCGAGAGCGCGTCCGCTTCGCGCGGCCAGGGGCAATTCCATTCCCGCGCGGGCTGCCCGACGGGCCTCGCGCGCGAGGGGCCTCCCTGCCGGCGCTCCGGAGGAGCGCTCGGGTCCACACGCGCGACGTTCACCGCCTGCGCGCTCGTCCCCGCAGAGGAGGTGACGCCCCCGGCATACCGCTCTCCGAGGCCAACGGCGATGTCGAACCCGGTGAAATCGAGCGGCGCAGCCGCGTTCTCCGCCAGGGCGACCTGCCCTGCCTGCGCGGGCGGAGGAGGCGCGGCGGGCGCGTCAGGCGCCCGAGCAGCGGCAGGAGCGGCCGCGCGCGCGGGGGAGCGCTCGGCGGCCCTGGGCGCCGGAGCTTCCGCTTGCGGCGAGGGGCTCGGTGGCGACGGCGGTGGGGCCAGATCGACCACGTGCTCCACCTGCAGCGGCGGGCGCGCGTCGCGCTGGCTCGCCGTCGTGTCGTCCGGGCCCAGGCGGAACGCGATGATCCCGACCGTGCCCTGCATGACGGCCGCCGGCATGAGCGCGAGCACGAGCGCTCGGGCCGAATGTTCCTTGACGGCTCCCAGGACGATCCCGGCAGTGCTGTCGGCCGCGAATGCGCGGGCTCCTCCCCTCGCGCGCCGGGGCTGGACGTGGGAGCGCGCCGCGTCGAGGACGATGCCGGCGACGCTCTCGGGGTGGAATTCCGATTGAATCATGGGTGGCCCGTCCTCTCCGCCGCATGGGCCTCGGCCTCCGGGCGGACGGCGCCGAAGGCGACACGCGCGATCCCCGCGGCTTTCAGCGTGTCGAGCACCGTCATCACGCGGCCGTGCGAGGCGGCGCGGTCGGCCTGGATCACGGCCCGGAGCTGCGGATCGCGCGACAGGGCCGCCCGCGCGCGCTCGCGCAGCGCCGCATCGTCGATCGCGGCCCCGTCGACCTGCGCGGGCCCCTCCGCGGGCAGCACCACGCTCAGCACCGCCTGGACATCTTCGCTCTGCGACGCGTGCGGCAGATCCAGCGGGACGGCGGGCGCGACGACGATCTTCGCGGTGACGATGAAGATGATCAGGAGGACCAGCGTGATGTCGACGAGCGGCGTCACGTTGATCCCTTCGATGATCCCGCCGCGGCGGGATCTCGCGCTCTGCCCGGCGCTCGCCATGACTAGGCCGCCTCCGGGCGGGACGCCTCACCGTTCATCGGCTTGTCGATCGCCGCGCTGCCATGGGCCGCGCGCGCGGGCTCGACACGAGAGGACTGCGGGGCAGCCTCTCCGGTCGCCAGGTAGGCGAGCACCAGGTTCGAGAGCGTCTCGGCGTCGTCGAGCATCGCGGCGATCCGGCGCTGCAGGTAGTTGTAAGCGGCCACCGCCGGCAGCGCGACGCCGATGCCCACGGCCGTCGCCACGAGCGCCTCCGCGATCGCCGCCATGACCGCGGCGGAGGCGACCTGGCTCGCCGCCCCGCCGCCCGCCGCCCCCGTGGCCTGGCCGAGCTGCTCGAACGCCAGGATCACGCCGATGACGGTGCCAAAGAGGCCCACGAAGGGCGCGTTGTTGCCGAGGGTCCCGAGGTACGCGAGCCGCGCCTCGAGCGCCTTCCGCTCGGCGGCCATCGCGCTCTGCATCCCCTTGTCCGCCGCGGCCGACCCGCGCTGCGCGAGCCTCAGGCCTGCGCGGGCGACGATCGCCCCGACCGACCGCATCGGCCGGAGCGCGTCGAGCGCGGCGGCGACCGAGCCGTTCGACAGGTGGGCGTCGAGCTCGGCGGCGAGCGATCGCACGTCGTCGTCCTTCGAGCGGAAGTAGAGCCAGCGCTCGATCGCGATGGCGATGCTGCCCGCCGAGAGCGCGAACAGGAGCCACAGGACCCAGGACGCGCCGGACTGAACGAGCAGGTTCTTGACGGCTACAACGGTGTGCATCTCATCTCCTCGAGTTCGTGTGCTCGGCGAGCCGCAGGGTCTGTTGATTCGTCGCGCGGCCGTTCATCCCATCACCTGCCCCTCGAGCTCAGAGCTCCGCCGTGGTCTTGACGTAGAAGCTCCTGCCCGGGCGCGGCGTGCGGAAGAAGTCGAACACACGCTCATCCGTGAGGTTCTGCATCTCGAGCGTCGTGCTCAGGCTCGCGCTGCCGCGCCGGACGACGTATCCGAGCCCGGCCGAGTGCACGAGCTGCGAGGGGATCACCTGCTTGGAGTCAGGCCGCCCGAGGCTCTCCCAGGTGCGGAAGTACTCGTGTACGTAGCGGCTGTTCCACGTGAGCGCGACCTCGTCCTCCGCGGCGAAGACGCGGCGAAACAGGAGGCGCGCGGTGCCGTTGGCGAAGAGGTACGGGCGGTTCGGGATGCGATCTCCCTCGAAGTCGCCGAACGCCCCCTCGCTGGAGGTGTTGCGGAAATCGAGGTAGGTGACGTTGCCGTCGAGCGCGAGGTGCTCCCCGGGCGAGGTCCATCCGGCGGAGCCCTCGACGCCGAGCGACCGCGCGCCGTGGACGTTCTCGTAGCTCTGGTCCCGATCGTTGCCGAGCAGCACGATCAGCCGGTCCGCTGCGCGCAGGAAGCCATTGCCCGTCGCGCGAAAGGCGCCCGCCGGCGTCTCGCGGGCGTCGAGGGTGAGCCCGAGGTTGACGTTGTGGCTGACCTCGGGATCGAGCCCGAGGTTGGCCGCGATGAACGTGTTGTCGCCGAAGACCTCGTCGGGGCTGGGCAGCCGCGTCGCCCACTCGTAGGAGGCCTTCCCGTAGAGCCACGGCGTGAACCTGTACCGGAGCGCGTCGCCGATACCGAAGCGGTGGGTGCTCCCGTCGCGGTCGCGCGCAAGATCACCGGCGACCGGGCTCTCGCTCGCGATGCGCTGCACGTACTGCTTGACGAACAGGACGTTATCGAGCCGGTCCTCGAGCAGGTCGAGGTCGTACTCCAGGCCGTTCACCAGCGCGAGCACGCTGCGGCGGTCGGCGAGCGGATCGGGGCTATCTGGATCGCTTTGCCGGCGCTCCTCCCCCGTCCGTGTCACGTAGGTCGGCGCGACGGCCAGGCGGACGGCGTGCGACGGCCGGATGCGCCATTCCACGTTGAGGCGCGCGAAGGCGGAATGGTCCCAGAAGACCTGGTCGTGGGGGACAGCGTCCGTCTCGCCAGGCTTGCTGTCCTCGGGGTCGCAGCGTCCCAGCCAGTCGTAGTCGCAGGTCGCGACGTCGAGGAAGCGCCCTCGGACGTACGCATAGCCGCCCACCGCGTCGAGCGACACGCCGCGCCCGAGCGGCTGTTCGTAACGGAGGTTCACGCCTGCCGAGGTCTCCCCGTACGTCACGCCGCCGTACGGGACCCTCATGACGAGCCTGTGCTGGTACTCCTTCTCGTAGTCGGTCACGAAGGCGCGCAGGCGCAGGCGCCGCGCCCACGGCCGATCGACGACCCCGAGCTCCACGTGGCCTCCTGCGCTGCGGTACGCGTCGTGAAAGCGGTAGACGCGCGCCTGCGAGAAGCGCCCGCGCTCGTCCTCGAGCTCGAACTCGACGGGGTAGTCGTTCTTCGCGTAATCGAAGAAGCCGCTCGCGCGGGCGAACAAGCCGCTCGGCCTGTGCAGGTGGCTGCCGTCGAGCGCCGCTCGGTGCGTATCGAACGAGCCCACCTCGTAGGACGCGCCGGCGCGCGACGCGCAGAGGTCCTGATCGGTGATCAGGTCGACCGCCCCGCCGAGGGCGTCAGCGCCGAGGCGCACCGGGACCACGCCGCTGTAGATCTCGACGCGCTCGACGAGGCCTACCGGCACGTTCGAGACGCCGAAGGGATAACCGGCCAGATCGAGCGGCACGCCGTCGAGGAAGAACCGCACCTGATCGTCCGTCAGCCCGTTCAGCGAGAAGCGCGTGGCCGAGCCGAGGCCTCCCTCGCGGCGCACGCCGACCCCCTGCGTGCGCGCGAGCACCTCGCCCATGTCCGAGGACTCCCGCTTGACGCGATCCATCTCGACGACCGTCACGGCCTCGGCCGATTGCCGGCGCCGCTCGGCTTCCGACGGCCCGCGCACGGTCACCTCGATCGGGGCCTCCTCGCCGGATGGCACGAGCCGCAAGGCGATCTCGGCGACGTGCGCTCCGGCGATCTCGGTCTCGACCTCGGCCCGGCCGACGCCGCTCGCCTCGGCGATCACGACGCAGGGCCCGGGCGCGAGGCCCTCGATCTGGAACCGGCCCTCGCCGTCGGTGCGCGTTCGCTCGGTGGAGCCATCCTGGTGCCGCACGAGCACCTCGGCGCCGGCGACGCCGAGGGAGCTCGCGCCGGGCGAGAGCACACGCCCGCGGAGCGCGCCGCTCGCAGGCGCCTTCGGGAGGTGAAACTCGTAGGCGTAGAGGATGCGGGAGGCGACCGGGGTGTCCCCCCGTCGCGCAGGCGAGAACAGGAAGCGCTGCGCTGCGGCCTGCGCCGCCTCGTCGAAGCCGTGCCCCGCGGCCTGCGCCACGTCCGCCGCCGACACCCGCCCATCCGCCTCGATGGTGAGCCTCAGCACGACGGTCCCCTCCCGGCCTTGCGCGAGGGCGGCCGCCGGGTAATCGGCCTCGACGAACGAGGTGAGGACCGGCGGGTGATTCTCCGGCGCCTGCCGGGGTTCATCGGCGGCGCCCGGAGGCGCTTCGCCGTCCGGCGCGGCGTCCCGGGCCGGCTCCGCCGGCGAAGCCGCGCCGGCGTCCTGCGCGCGCGCGGCCCCGCCCGCGAGAAGAGCTCCGGCCGCGACGAAAGCGGCGGCGCCGGCGCTCCTTCGCGCCCGGGACGGGCGCGCCGGACGGCGAAGCGCGGGAGCCTCGGTGTTCATGCGGCTCCATCTATAGCAACGCGATACATGTTGCAATAGTTTTGCATGTGCACTCAGGATGCCGTTCATGGCCGCGCGCGCGGCGCTCCGCGCGGGAAGCCGGGCCGGGCTCAGCCGGCGGGCGCTTCCCTGAGCGCGGCGCTCGTCTCCACGTCGCGCCCGTCGAGCCTGCGGAACTCTCGGTTCACCATGACGAGCACGAGGAGGAACATCGCGACGTCGATGGCCGTGGTCCCCCAGTAGACCCCGCTCACCCCGACGAGCCTCGGCAGGAGCCACATCAAGGGGATGAAGAGCACCACCTGCCTCAGGAGGGCGACCACGCTCGCGAGCTTCGCCCGCTCCAGGCAGGGGAACAGCACCAGCGCGTTGAAGACATACGGCAGCAGGGGCAGCACGACGATGTAGATCCGGAAATCGAGCAGCTGCTGCGCGGTGAACTCGGACCCCGGCAGCAGGAAGCCGAGGACCGCGTTCGGGGCGAGCATCATCGCGAGCCAGAACGGCAGGACGAACGCGACCCCGGCGAGCCCGAAGAGGCTGAAGGCCCGCTTCACCCTGACGTGGCGCTGTGCCCCGTAGTTGATCCCTTCCACCGGCTGCAAGGCGCGCATCAGCCCGAGCATCGGGGTCAGCATGAACAGGAAGAGGCGGTTGCAGGCGGCGTAGAAGGCGACGTCGTTCTCCGTGCCCTGGCCCGAGACCGCGTTGTAGACAACGACGTTCTGGGCGATGCCCATGATGGTCAAGATCATGCCCGGCATGCCCAGGGAGACGATCTGCTTCCGGATCGCCGGATCGACGCGGATCGTGCGCCAGGCCGTGTCGAACGAGGCGCGCCCCCTCGCGAAGTACAGGAGCCCAACGACCGAGTACACGAGCATCGCCGCGTTGGTGGCCCACGCCGCGCCTTGCACGCCCCAGCCGAACGTGTGGATGAACAGCGGCTTCAGGGCGACGTCCACCAGCAGGCCGAGGGAGATCATCCACGCCGCGGTCTTCATCTTGCCTTCGCCGCGCACCGTCATGTTCACGGCCAGGCCGTGCACCCAGAACACCGAGCCGAGCGCCGTCACCTTGAAGTACTCGGTGCCGTACGCGAGGATCTCCCCGGTGCCGCCCATCATGCGCACGAGCGGCTCCGCGAAGACGTAGGCCAGCACGGTGTAAGGCAAGCTGAGGAGCAGCGACAGCCCGTTCACGCTGCCCAGCAGGCCGTGGAGCTTGCCCTTGTCGCCGGCGCCCAGGTAGATGCTGAGCGCCGTGCCCGCGCCGGTCCCGACCAGGCTGCCGAGGCCGAGCGTCAGCTGGGACAAGGGGTAGGCGATGCCGACGCCGGCCAGGGCGCTCTTGTTCATCAGCTGGCCCACGAACACGGCGTCCAGGAAGGCGTTGAGCCCGTAGAGCACCATGGCCAGCACCGCCGGCCACGAGAGCTCCCACATCACTCTCGTCAGCTTCCCCTCGAGGATGAACTGCTTCTGCGTGTCTCTATCGTTCATGGCACAGATCTCCGTCGATTCGGTCTCATCGACTCCACACGGCCGAAGCCGCGCCGCCCTCCACGCGCGCGACAGCAACGCAGCTGGAAGAGATCTGTTCTCATGACGTCCCCACATCGAGAGCGCAGACGTGAGCGTCCGCAGGCGCCATGGTGCCCACGACGCCACCTCCTCGGACGAACGCGATCCGAAAGGCAGCCCCGGGGCACACGGCGCCCCTGCTTCTCCCTCTCCAGCGTGCTTGCTGTCTCCTAGCATACGAGCTGGCGCAGATGCAATTGATTTTTATTTTCACCGCATGGGGCGACCGGCGGAAGCAGCATTTCGACCGCGATCTGAAGGGATTTTCTGACGCTCGGCCGCGGCGCGCGCGGCGGTTCGCCCCGTTGCCCGAGGGCGACCGCGGGGCCCCGGCGTCACGCCGCGCGAGGATGCTCGGCCCCGGGCTGCGCGCCGTAGTACAACGCCACGAGCACATCCCTGGAAGGAGCGCGCGATGGCAAAGCTCATGGTCTTCGAGACGTTCTCCAAGTCGGATATCGAGGCGCTGCTCGACGCCGGCGTCGTCGTCAATCTCGCCTTCGACGCGTCGCACCCGAAGCGGGAGAAGACGGTCCACCTCGAGCTGCTCATCGACGCCACCGAGGAGGCGATCCTGCGGCTCAGGAGCCGCTACAACGAGACGTACATCAAGCTGAAGGGCGCGCTGATGCAGGGCGAGGGCACCTACAAGCTCGAGTGCCACACCTTCGATCAGGACATCGTCGACAGCTCGCCGAAGTCCTATGAGATCCGTCAGAACCGCGCGATCGTGCGGTACGGCGACGCCGGCACCGTCATCCAGGACATCGGCTGGTGGTGAGCGCCGGCGCCGGGTGGCCGGCCGGCGCCGGAATCGGTGGCCGCCTCCGGATAATGGACCTCAGATAGCGACGCTGCGGTGCCGCGGACTCACTCATCGAGCCGCTCGGCCTCGAGTCTCCCTCAACGCACGCACCGCCAGCACCAGCTCCTCCAGCGTGTCGACGATGCGGTCGGCGCCCGCGGCCTCCAGCTCCGCGCGCGACCCATAGCCCCAGGTCACCCCGATCGCCACGAGGCCGTGCGCCTTGGCGCCGAGGACATCGTGTTCGCGGTCGCCGATCATGCAGGCGTCAGCGGGGGTGAGCGACTCGCGCTCCAGGGCGTGCGCGATGAGCTCGGCCTTGGTCGAGCGCTCGCCGGACAGCTCGGCCCCGTAGACGCGGGGCACGTGCGAGCGAAGGCCGAAGTGGTCGACGATGCGCTCGGCATAGACGGCTGCCTTGCTGGTGACGAGGCAGAGGCCGTGGCCCGCCTGGCAGAGCTGCGCGAGCGCGTCTGGCACACCGGGATACACGCTGTTCTCGAACAGGCCGAGCGTGCCGAAGCGCTCGCGATAGACGCGCACGGCCTCCTCGATGCGGGCGCTGTCGCGCGTCGCCAGGATCTCGGCGAACGCCTCGCGCAGCGGCGGACCGATGAAGCGGCGCACCTCGGCGAGGCTTACCGAGCCGTGCCCGAGCACATCGGCGGCGTGCACGAAGCAGGCGGCGATGCCAGGGGCCGGGTCCGTCAAGGTGCCGTCGAGATCCAGAAACAACGTGCGCATGGCGGCGCACGTAGCGCACCGAAGGGGGCGGCGGCAAGGGTCGCGGGCAGAAGCATGGGCGGCGCGTCGGAGCGCACGCGCCCGGCGCGCCCCGCGAGGCCGCTGCGATGCGGTACCCTGCGCCGGCGAGGCAGGGCGCATGCGCCCCCCCGGAAAAGATCGAACTGAGCCTGTCGGTCACCGGCCTGTCGCCGTTTTTCTCAGGCAGGATCTTCAGCTCCTATGAGGTCGGCGTCTGGAAGCCGGACCCCGGCTTGTTCCTGCATGCGGCGGGCGCTGGGTGTTCGACCGTCCGAGTGCGTCGTGGCGGAGGACAGCGGGCCCGGGATCGCCGCTGGCCTCGCCGCAGGCATGACCGTGGTTGCGCTTCAGGGGTAGTGCTCGGAGGAACGCATTCCAGACGGCGTTCGCGTCCTTCGCAGCCTCTCGGAGCTTCACAGAGCCATCCAGAGCGACCAACGGGCCAAAATCGCCTGAATGCAGAATTTCAAGCCGCCATAAGACGCCAAGAGGCGCCATAAGACGCCTAATTTTTTCCTGTTCAATCATCTCTCTTGGCGTCTCATGGCGCCTCTTGGCGTCTTATGGCGTCCTCACGGCTTATTACTCATTTGAACAACGTGACCAGTGCTCTGGACCCCGTGAGGTCGCGAACTGGTACAGACGCGAGGTCAGACCGAACGGAACTTTTCGGTGACGCTCCCCTCGGAGAAGCGGGCATCGTGATGGCGCACCAGGTCGACGAGCGGGGGATGACAAATCTGTCCAAGGGGGCGACGACGATCTCGCCGTCTATTCACGCGGGTCGCAGCGGCAATAGAACAAGGAGGGTCGGACGCGGGCCGGCACTGGCTACAAGCGCGTTGGCGGCAAGATCATGTGGAACGCCGACAACTATCAAACGGGCGCCGCTACGCGAGGGATCGAGGCTGGGCCGGGCGGCTGGGCGCGTAGGCTCGAAGAAATGCGCGCACCCCCTCGACGAGGAGCTCTCGCATGCGGGCGTCATTCGGGGCGATCACCGGCCCGAACCCGTTGGCGGCGAGCAAGACGGTCAGCGCGATGAAATGATCGGCCGCCTGCCGGGGGTTCGGTGCGTCGAGCAGCCCTGCACGCGCAAATTCGGCGAACCGCTCCGCGATCGCCTCTTCCGGAGCGTTCATCATCCAGTGGTCGCGACCTCGCAGCTGCGACAGATGAGCGGACTCCATCGTCACCAGCCGCATGAGGGCAAGGTAGTCCACCGAGCCGAGCATCTCGGTCACGATCCGCGCCGAAAAGGTGATCAAGGCGTCCTCCAGGTCCGTGACGTGCGTCAAGGTGTCCTCGATAGCCCGTCGGGTCGCCGCCATGAGCAGATCACCTGTGGACTCGACGACGGCCAGCAAGAGAGCCTGTTTGTCGCCGAAATAGTCATACACCGTCCTCTTGGAGACGCCGGCGCGAGCGGCGACCGCATCGACGCTCGAGCGATCGAACCCGTCGGCCAGGAACAACTCCCGGGCCGCCACGAGGATGGCGGATCGCTTCTGCGCGGACCCTTCACGAAGAGCCTTTTGTGCGCCGGTGGAGGACATGCACCTCCAGGTATAGCCCATTTTGGCCTCTTTTTGCCCTGGCCTTTGTACACTACACCGTGTAGTGTAGTCGAGGTCAGAGCTCCCTGGGCCGAGTGGACCGCGGTCGGCAGCTGCTTGCCCTGCCTCGTGGCAGCGGGCGGGTCGCGCCGATCTCTCGCGGATGCGCCCTCCGCCGCTGCGAGCTCACACCGAAGGAAGGCGGACACATGGCGACTTCGCGGAACAAGAAGATCCTGATCTCCGGCGCGAGCATCGCCGGCCCCGTGCTCGCGTACTGGCTTCACAGGTACGGCTTCCAGGTCACGGTGGTGGAGAAGGCCGGCGCTGTGCGAAGCGGCGGCTACCCCATCGACATCCGGGGCACCGCGATCGACGTCGTGAAGCGCATGGGCGTGTTGTCGCGCATCGCGGCCGCGCACATCGACTCACGCAGAATCACGTTCGTCGACGGCGACGGCGCGCTCATCGGGTCGATCCGGCCCGAGGCGCTCACCGGCGGCAAGGAAGGCCGGGATCTGGAGCTGCCTCGCGGAGAGCTCACGACGGTGCTCTACGACGCCGTCCGAGATGACGTCGAATTCCGCTTCGGCGACTCCATCACCGCCTTGAACGAGCACGGCGGCGGCGTCGACGTGCGCTTCCAGAGCGGCCTGCAACGCCCCTTCGACCTGGTCATCGGCGCTGACGGATTGCATTCGAACACACGGCGGCTCGCCTTCGGGCCCGAGGCGCAGTACCACCGTTATCTCGGCTACTGCTTTGCGGGGTTCACCATCCCCAACACCCTCGGGTTCTCTCACGAGGCGTTCATCAGCAACACGCCCGGGAAGGCGGCCGTGCTGTTCGCGGCCGGCGACAGCGATCGCCTGCACGCCTTCCTGACCTTCGCCCGTCCCCAGCCTCCCTTCTCGGAGTTCGCCGACATCGAGGCGCAGCGAAGGTTGACCGCCAGTGTCTTCGCCGGCGCCCGCTGGGAAGTACCGCGGATGCTCGCCGCTCTGCAGGAGGCCACCGATGTCTTCTTCGACGTCGTCAGCCAGATCCGCATGCCTCGATGGTCGAAGGGGAGGGTCGCCCTCGTGGGAGACGCGGCCCACGCGCCGTCGTTCCTGTCGGGCCAAGGTACGAGCACCGCCATGGTCGGCGCCTATGTCCTGGCGGGGGAGCTGGCGACCCATTCCGACCCTGGCGCCGCCTTCGCCTCGTACGAGCGCGTCATGAGACCGTTCGTCGAGGTGAACCAGGCGCTCGCCGGCGGAGGCGCGGCCAGTCTGATCCCCGCCACATCGCGAGCGCTGTGGATCCGGAATCAAGCGCTCCGGGTGGCACCATGGCTGACGCGCACGGGGCTCCCCGGTCGCAAGGGCCGGAAGGCCTCGACGGCGCTCACCCTCCCCCTCTATGGCGTGCAGGCCCGAGGATAGCTCGCGATCGCACGTGCTAAAAAATTAGCACGCGTTGCTTGCTAAATTCTTAGCACCGGGCTACGGATGGACGTCATGCCGAAGCCGCCGCTCACGCGCCGAGAGCGCGAGATCATGGACATTTTGTACCGCCTGCGGCGCGCGAGCGCGCACGAGGTGAAGGACAACCTCGAGGATCCGCCGAGCTACTCCGCGGTCCGCGCGCTGCTGCGCCTGCTGGAGGAGCGCGGGCACGTCAAGCACGTGGAGGAAGGGCAACGCTACGTCTACACGCCGGTCACGGCCCCGAGCGAGGCTCGCAGGAGCGCGCTGGCGCAGGTCGTGCGGACGTTTTTTGGAGGCTCGGTCGAGCAAGCGGTCACCGCGCTCGTCGACACGTCGAAGTCCAAGCTATCTCGGGAAGAGCTGGATCGCATCGCCCAGGTGATCGAGCGCGCCAAGAAAGAAGGGGGTTGATAATGAGCCCGATCGAGATGAGCCCGCTGCCGTTCCTCGTCGATGCCGCGCGGGGCGCTGTGCTCCTCGGGCTCGCCCTCGCGGCGATGCCGCTGCTCCGCCGCGCGCCGGCCTCCACGCGCCGGCTCGTGCTGGTGCTCGGGCTCGCGGCCGCGGCGCTGGTGCCGGTCGCCTCGCGGCTCGTTCCGGCGTGGCGCGTGCTGCCGGTGGCCGAGCTTGGCGTCGCAGACGCGAGTAGACCCTTCGCCGAGCCCATCGGGGATGCCATTGCCCCACCCTCCGTCGAGTCCGTCTCCCACGCCGCGGCGCAGGCGCCGTCTACGCTAGTCGCCCCGGCAAAGCAGTCCTTTCCGTGGGGCCTGGTGCTCCTTGCCGGGTGGGCGCTCGGGGCATTTGCGGTGCTCGCTCGCCTGGCCCATGGCCTCGCCAAGGCGCGTGGGATCGCCCGGCGCGCGACCCCGCTCTCGTTTCCCGGGATCACGGCGACGCTCGGCGAAGCGCGCATGAAAGCCCGCGTGTGCGTCAGCTCCGAGATCGATGTGCCGGCGGTGACCGGGGTCTTTTCGGCGGTGGTGCTTGTGCCGCGGGAGGCGCTCGAGTGGAGCCAGGCGCGCTGGCGAGCCGTGCTGTTGCACGAGCTGGCGCACGTTCGGCAGCGCGATTGTCTTGCCCAGATCGTGGGGCAGCTCGCCTGTGCAATGCACTGGTTCAACCCGCTGGTGTGGCTCGCGGCGCGCAGGCTTCGCATGGAGCGCGAGCTGTCGGCGGACGAGCGAGTCCTGGCGAGCGGGGCGCGGCCGACCGAATATGCCGAGCACCTGCTGGCCATTGCGACGAGCGCGGCGCGGCTCCGTGAGGTGCCGGGCGGAGCGCTCGGGATGGCGGAGCCCTCGCAGCTCTTGGCGCGGGTCGAGGCCATCGTGCGACCGCGGGCGGGGTCGTTGTGCACGTCGGCGGCGCGGGGCGTTGCAATCACCGCGTCGGCTGCGGCGCTGCTCGGGGTGGTGGCGTGCGTCACCGCCGGCAAGGAAGGACCGGCCGCGGCCGTGGCGGCCAATCCGGCCAATCCGTCCGGGAAGTCGGAGCCTATCGCTCCTGCACCGGCGGGCGCGTCCGTTCCGACCGCTACCTCCGCCGTTGCCAGCGCCACGCCGGCCTCTCTGGCCCACCTGACCGCGGAGGTCGCCTCCGTGCTGGGCGCCCCGGCCGATCGCCTGGAGCTCACGATCGATCGCGACATCCAGGCGATCGTCGATGAAGAGATGAAGCGGATGGCGGACGAATGGCACCCTGTCACCGCCACGGCGATCGTGCTCGATCCGAAGACCGGCGAGGTGCTGGCCATCCATGATCCGAGCACCGCCGCGGCGCCGCGCATCAGCGGCTCGACCATCAAGTCGCTCACCGTCGCGGCCGCTCTCGACGAGGGGGCCATTGCGGTGACCGACCGGTTCTTCTGCGACAAGGGCGCGCGGAGCTATGGCAAGGAAGTCCTCCGCGACGCGAGCCCGAACGAGTGGCTCGACGTCCCGCAGATCCTCACGCTCTCATCGAACATCGGGGCCTCGCGGATCTTCGACAAGCTGGGCGGCGAGGCGCTCGGTCGCTGGCTCCGGCGCTTTCATTTCGGCGAGGCGATGCGCATCCAGCTCCGCGGCGCGCCGGTCGGCGAGGTCCCTCCGGTCATCGCGGACGGCTCGCTCCGCGGCGTGGCCCTGGCATCGGGCCATGGCGGCGCGATGGCCAGCCCGCTGCAGATGGCCGCCGCTTATGCCGCGATCGCCAATGACGGCGTGTTCAATGCGCCGACGCTCGCCCGGCGCGCCCGGGGCGCGGACGGCAGCGTCCGCTTCGAGCACCACGTGGAGAACGAGCGCGTGCTCCGCCCGGAGACGGCGCGGGCGGTGATGGGCATGCTGGAGCGCGCCGTGAGCGACGAGCAGGCGACGGGCAAAGCGGCGCGTGTGCAAGGGGTGCGGGTCGCCGGGAAGACCGGCACCACGGACGAGCGATCGGCGGCGGGCGAGCCGCGTAATTACGCGAGCTTCATCGGGGTCGCGCCGGCCGAGCAGCCGCGCTTCGTCATCCTCGTCGGCGCGGTGGTCGCCGCGGAGGACGCGACGGGCGGCAAGGTGGCGGGGCCGGTGTTCGCGCGCATCACCGCGCGGGCGCTCGGGCGCTGATCCAAGCGCGTCGAGGGCGCCCACGTCGAGGGGTACACACCCCCGCCCTTTCCCCGGCTACGCGAGCCGCTCCTCCCAGTCGATCCGGTAGGCGTGCGCGCGCTCCTGGGCGGCGGCGCCGATCCGCAAGAACAGCGGGAGCGCCCTGTCGCGGAGCCACCCCGCGACAGGCCCCGAGACCGCCTTGCGGCTGCCGTTGCGGCGCGCCTGGCGGACGATCGCCTCGACCCGCGGCCGCCGCAGCCGCTCGAACGCCGCGAACGCTCGCTCCGGCTCGGGCTCGTCCCGCAGGCACCTCGCGAGGAGCATCCCGTCCTCCATGGCGAGCGAAGCGCCCTGGCCGGCGTGCGGCGTCGCCGCGTGCGCCGCGTCCCCGATCAGGCAGACCCGGCCGGCGTGCCAGCGCGGCATCGTCAGGATGTCGTGCAGCAGCCACGGACCGAGCACCTCGGGCGTCGCGCGCACCACGTCGGCGATCCAGCCTGGATCTCCCTCGTGGAGCGCGAGGATGCGCTCGCGGAGCGGCCCCGGCGCGGCGGCGCCCTCCGGCGCGGGCTCCCCGCTGTTGTGGAACCACCAGACCTCGCCCTCCGGCGCCGCGAACGCGCCGAAGAACGCGCGGCGGCCAAAGACCATCACGCTCCAGCCAGGCGGAAGCGGCGCGCCGGGGCAGCGCGCGAAGCCGCCAAAATCGATGAGGCCGGTGTATCCCGGCGCCGGCGCGCCGGGCAGCGCCGCCGCCCGCGTGCGCGATCGGACGCCGTCGCACCCGATGAGCACGTCGCCGCGCGCCTCGCCGCCGCCCTCGAAGCGCGCCACGACCTCGCGCGGATCCGAGCAGTCCACCCCCTCGAGCCGCATGCCGTACCGGATCGCGACGCCCCGCCGGGCCGCCTCCTCCGCGAGCGCCGCGTGCAGCGCGCCGCGCCGGATCATCACGAGCCCCGCGCCGAACCGGCGCGCCGCGTCGCGCTGATCGATCACGCCGATGCGCCGCCCGCGGGCGTTCTCGAACCGGATCCCGTCGCACACAGCGCCCCGCGCCTGCACCGCGCGCGCGACGCCCAGATCCGCGAGCACGTTCATCCCGTTCGGCGCGACGCCCAGGAACGCGCCCTCCTGCTCCAGGGGGGCCGCGCGCGCCTCGAAGATCGTCGCCTCCACGCCGATGCGCTGAAGAAACATCCCGAGCACCGGGCCCGCGATGCCCCCGCCGACGACAACCACCCGCCGCACACCTCGCTGTGTCATCTCGCCACCTCCAGCCTCGATTCCTGGCCAGCATGGGTGGGACTGACGCTCATTGCCAGTGATGATTCGTGATGGTAATCGTCACCAACCGTGAACTTGTCGACGCTCGATCTCAACCTGCTGCTCGTCCTGCACGCGGTGCTCGAGGAGCGGAGCGCGGCGCGGGCCGCGCGGCGGCTCCGCGTCACGCCGTCGGCGGTGAGCAACTCGCTCGCGCGGCTGCGCGCGCAGCTCGGCGACCCGCTGGTCGTGCGCAGCGGGCGCGGCCTCGTCCCCACGCCCCGCGCGCAGCAGATCGCGCCGCGGCTCCGGGCCGCGTTCGGCGAGATCACGGGCGCGATCGAGGGGGATCGCGCGTTCGACCCGCGGGCGACCACGCGCGCGTTCACGCTCGCGCTCTCGGACCTCGACCAGATCTGCAGCCTGCCGGCGATCGCGCGCGCGGCCGCGGCCGAGATGCCGCGCGCGACCCTCCGCGTGGTGAGCGTCGACCACCTCGAGGCGACCGGGGGGCTCGGCGGCGGCGACGTCGACGCGACCATCGCGCCCGCGCACCCGCTCCCGCCGGGCCACCACGCCGCGGACCTCTTCGAGCAGGACAGCGTGTTCGTGGTCCGCCGCGGTCACCCGTGCGCCCGCCGCCGGCTCACGCGCGAGGCGTTCAACTCGCTGCGCCACATCGACATCCACATCGCGCTCGGGCGCGGCGGCATTGGCAACCGCGCCGCCGTGGAGGCGCTCGCGGCCCAAGGGCTGCACCGCGAGATCGCCGCCGCCGTCCCGACCTTCTCCGCCGCCGCGGTCATCGCCGCGAACACCGACCTCGTCGCCGCCATGCCGCGCCGCATCGCCGAGGCGCTCGCTCGCCTCGCGCCGCTCACCCTCCTCGAGCCGCCCGTGGCCGCGCTCGTCTTCCGCATGCAGCTCGTCTGGCACGAGCGGACCCACGAGGACGAGGGCGCCCGCTGCTTCCGGGAGCTCGTCATCGCCGCGCTCCGCGACGGCCCGCGCGCGCGCGGCCGCACGGCGGAGGGCACGAGGAAGAAGCCGAGTGGACCTCGGGATTCGCGGCCTACGTCCCGCTCACCGACGAGGCGATGATGCGGGCGCTCGGAAGGCCGCGGGTCACCGGCAGGGCCACCGGCCGCCGTCGAGGTCGAGCGGCATCTCCATGCTGTTGAAGCCCCAGGCGTTCGCCTGTTCGCAGAAGAGCGACCTGTCGGTCATGTGACCGGAGAACGGATCGTCGTACTCCACCTCGAACACGGCCTTGCCGTTCGCCAGGAAGGAATCGACGAGGAGCTCGCACTCTTCATACTCGAAGCACTGCTCGTTCAGCGTCCAGTCGAAGTACGGCCACAGGTCCGCCGCCTGCTCGATGTCGCCCTTGAGCCCCACGGACAGGCCCACCGAGTGGGCGAGATCCGCGATGAACACGTTGTAGGCGAGCTGGTCTCCATAGCTGAGGGGGAACCCGGAGTCGTTGGCGTAACCGTCGACCTCGTCGGGCTCGATGGCGTCGAAGCCCTTGTCCTTGCAGACCTGGAACCGGGCCAGCATGATCGGCCTGAGGACATCGATCTGCCGGATGTCGAGCCAGAACGAGCCCTCCCAGTGGTAGTCCGGGTTGCCTTTGACCGACTCCGGGAAGTCGCCGGCGTCTGGCCGATAGTCCTCGAACGCGCCGACGTCGACGTAGCAGATGACCTTGGCGCCCTTCGCGTGCAGCGCGGCCACCGTCTCGGCCGGCGTGAACTCCCAGTCGAGGTCGTAGACCGTGGGAGGCGGCGAATCGATGGGCGCTCCCGTGGGATCGACCAGGCCCATGTCCCTGGGGTCGTTCAGGTCCAGGGGGTGGTCGATCATCCAGTGCCACGACGTCTCGAGCGCCGGGATCCAGACGCCGGGGCCCCCGCCGGCGGTTGTCGATGAGGCAGACGCCGATGAGGTGGACGTCGACGCCGGCGTGCCCGAGCTCTGGGGCGAGCCCCCTGCCCCGCCCGGATCCACGCCAGCGTCGCTGCACGCGGCGGGCACCGCCGCGAGGACGAAGATCAACGACTTGACCACCGCGGGCCACGATCGATTCATGAGGACGCCTCGTCAAGAAAGTTGCCAGTGGACGAACCTTGAGCTCGCAAAGCTTCGCAGGCATCACTTCCACCGATCGATGTCCCGGCAGGCTACAGGCAAACCATGCTGGGTCAACTTTTCCAGGAGGGATGCGGATCGCGTCTGGATTCAGCCCCTGTCCTCGCCACGGCACCTCGCGCGCGCGCGCTGGTACTCCGGCCGCGCGGCGATCCGCTCCTGGTAGGCGACGAGCTCGTCGGGCAGCGTCTTGCCGAGCGCGCCGCGATAGATTCCGATCGCGGTGCTCACGGAGATGTCGGCGAGCGTGAGGCGCTCGCCGGCGAGAAAAGGCATGTTGCCGAGCGTGGTGGCCGTGAAGCGCAAGGCCTTCTCGATGCTTGCCTCGTGCGCGCGGACCGACCAGTTGCGCTTGTCCGCCTCCGGCGCGCCGAAATGTGCTGTCAGCAGGGCATTGACGGCTGCCCCGAGGGTCGCTTCGCCGAACACGGCCATTTGCAGCACGCGCGCGAGCGCCGGATCGCCCTTGCCGGGCAGGAGGGGCGTGGGCCCGTAGTGCTGCGCCACGTAGAGCATCATCGCGACGGACTCGTGGATCGCCACGCCGCCCTCATCCTCGAGGAACGGCACGGTGCCGAGCGGGTGCAGCGCGAGGTAGGCTTCGCTCGGCGGAAACGAGACCATCTCGACCTGGTAGGGCAAACCCATCTCTTCGCACTGCCACATCACGCGCTGGCCGCGGGCCCCGCGCGCGAAGTTGTAGACCTTGATCATCGGTGGTCTCCTTGCTCGCGATCCATGGAAACGTATAGCTCATCGGTCGAGCGACGCCGGGCTCGCGAGCAGCGCGCGCGCGCGGCGGTCGCGCAACCAGAGCCCCGCCCAGAGGAGCGCGGCGATGTAGATCGGAAAGAGCGTGTGGCTGAAGAGCGGGCTCCCGACCCGCACGTGGATCGCGATCGCGCCGCCCAGGTAACCGGTCCACAGGATCGCGCCGAGCACGGCGGTGCGCGGGATCAGGTACGTGACCAGGCAAGCGATCTGAAGGTAGCCGAGCGTGGGGACGAGGCTGACCGGGAATCCGAGCTGGGCCGTGGCTGCATCCGCGGGGAATAGCTGCAGCACCTTCACCGCGGCATCGAACGTCAGAAACAGCACGCCCAGCCCGCTCAGGACGCGTCCCGCCCACAGCGCTCGCCTGGACGGCGCCGCGCCGGGCGCTGCGACGCTGGCCGGCGCCTCGGCCCGGGGCCCGGTGGTGAGATCCTGGTCACGATGATGGATGCTGGTGGAGATCGCGGTCATGGGTGCCTCCGTGCTGGGATTCACCCCGTAGACCCCCGGCCTCACCAGGAATCATCGGTCGCCGGAAAAAAAACCGCCGCGCCGCCGCTGACCGGGCGCCCGGCCCGGCGGACGCGCCGGAACGGCGCCTGCGGTGACGCCGGAAGAGCGCCGCGGCCATGCAGGAAGATCGAGCGGCAGGCCGAACCGCGGACAATTCGGCCGCACTTCAGTCGCCCGAGGCAACCCACCACAGGCACGCATCTTGCCTCGCAGTGCACCGTCGCCGTCCGAAGCCCATCAACGGGGGTACGTAGTCATGCAGCGGCGGCCTATCTCCGGAGATGCGCAGATCGCCTGCGGCACATCGCGACCTATCCACGGGAATACGAAGATATGCTACAAGATGCCGCGACTCATCCGCGAGAATACGGTGATCGGGCACCACGGTTCGCAGCCTACATGCAAAACGCGAACAGATGTCGCGCAGCACAGCTGATTGCGACGCTGGGAGGCAATACATCGAGGTACTCCCGCTTGAGGGTTCACACGAATCGCACCTTCGGCACCAAGCTCCGTAAAGAAGGAAAGATCCATCAATGAGCTCCTTGCCGCCGCACCGCCGCATCGATCTCGCCGGGCTGCACGCGTACGCCGACCGTGAGAGTGTCTACCCGGGCGAGCGTATCAAGTTCTACGTGAGCAGCCATACGCCGTACGACATCGAGATCCGGAGGCTCGGTACGGTGGTCGGCGATCGCGGCAGCGACACGATCGTCGCGACACAGGCGCAGCCCAGGCCCATGCAACAACCGGTTTATCCGGGGTCGTACATCCACGCGATCGGCCTCCAGCCGGGCTTCGTGGTGAACCAGATCACCATCGAATGTTGGGTCCGGCCCACGGTGGCGGGCGCTTGGACCGGGCTCGTCACGCAGCACGATTACCCGTCGGCGTGCAGCTTCGGGCTCTTCCTCGACCCGACGCTCACACCGTACTTCTACCTCGGTGATGGAGCCGCGTGGCAGCAGGCCGGCGACTGCGCTGCGCGCCTGTGTCTCACGCCGGGCACGTGGCACCACGTCGTAGGTACCTGGGATGGCCGCACGCGCTGCCTCTACGTCGACGGGCAGCGCAGCGCAGCCAACGGTTTCACTGGATACGTCGCCGGTGGTGTGAGTCCGATCCGGCTGGGCGCGTACGGGAACAACGGCGTTGCGGATCAGTTCCTCGACGGCGATCTCGCGATGCCCGTCATCTACACCGAGGCGCTCACCGCCTCCGAGGTCCTCGGCCGGTTCAACGATCGGGGTCGGACCCCTCCGGCGCGTCCCGCGTTCGGCTGCTGGCCGCTCGACCATCGTGAAGGCGTTCTCGCGCCGGACATCTCCGACGATGCTCGCCACGGGACGATGATCAACAACGGGACGTGGAACATCGGCGGTCCTTCGTTCGCCGAGGCGAAAGTCACGCAGTTCAGCGCGTACGATCCTTACGCCGACCCCGATCGGGGGAGCTCGGTGCGCTTCGCGCGCGATGATCTCCACGATTGCGGGTGGACCGCGACTGACACCGTCGTTATCCCCGCGAACGCACGCCCCGGCCTCTACGGCGCGCGATTTCGGGGCGCGAGCGGCGAGACATGGGTGTCATTCGTGGTGCGCGCGCCCCGCACGCGACCGCGGCCGCGCGTCGTTGTCCTCGCGAACACGCACACCTGGCGTGCGTACAATACGAATCCGTTCGGCGGCGAAGGCGGTGACGTTCCGCAGCACAGCTGCTACGCGCCCCATCGGGGTGGTCAACCCGGCTTCCAGCTCGGCCTGCGCATCCCTCTGCCAGCGGCGGCGCCGGACACGATCGCGTACGGTGCCGGGTACCACCATCTGGTGCGCGCGGAGCACTTCACGCACGCATGGCTCGAGGCACAGCGCTATGATTACGACGTGATCGCGGACTCGGATCTGGATCGCGAGGGGCAGCGGGCGCTCGCAGGCGCCTCGCTCCTCGTCCTCGCAGGTCATGCCGAATACTGGACCACGCGAATGTTCGACACCGTCGACGCGTGGCTGACCAGCGGCGGCTGCCTCATGTCGCTCACGGGGAATGCGGCCTGGTGGACCGTCGCGTACGATCGCGATCGGTCAATCCTGGAGTGCCGCAAGGTGGGTCCCGGCCTCGGGACATCCACGGACCGATGGGGCGAGAGCTGGCACGCCGCCGACGGGCAACGCGGAGGGCTGCTGCGCGATCGCGGTCGGTCGTGGTCGAGCCTCTCGGGGCTCATGTTCCTCGCGTACACCGAGGCGGCGAGCTCCGCGGATTTCGCGCCCTACACGGTAGTCGACGGCGCGCACCCGTTGTTTCATCAGCCGCTCGAGACCGGCCTACGCGCGGGCGACAAACTCGGCACCGGGACGCTGGCCGCCGTCGGGCACGAATACGACGTCACGATCGCCACGTTACTGCCACTGCGGCAGGCTCCGGTGCCCTACGGTGCCGCCGAGCCCACACCGGAGCCGGGCATCGAGGTGCTCGCGACCTCGACGTTGCCGTGCTCGCGCGCGTTCGACTATTTCGGGCAGATCCTTCACACGACGGATGGCCAGGAGAGAGGCGCGACGAGCCAGGGCGGCGAGCTGATCTACTGGGAGCGTCCGCGCGGGGGGCGCGTGTTCAACGCCGGATCCGTCAACGCCGGCTCGGCGCTCTGGAGCGACCCCGCGTTCGCAGCGCTCGTCGCCAACGCGCTCGCGCGCTTTGGCATTGTGAGCGCCGGGAACGAGCCGCCGGACAACATGCCGTAGATCGGCGCTACCTGATGCGGGGCAGCGGAGGTGACATGCACGAGAAGGCGATAGTTCGAGCCTCAGCTTCGTCGTACCGGTCGCCCTCCATCGATACGTGGCGACTCGTTCACGGAGGTCTCCCAGGACCGCGAGGCAATCCATGAGCATGTATTATTCTCATCTGCTCGTCCCGCTCGATCCGAGCTTGGCCTTCAAGGCGGAGGCGATGACGGCGTTTCTCGAAGCCGCGATGAGCGCTGGGTTCGTCGGGAAGGACCCCGAGCGGTTTGTGCGGACGGACCCCGAGCCCGTTGGGTCCTTCGTGTTCACGATGTCGCGCGGGATGCCCAAGGCCGGCAAGTACCGCGGGCGCAATCCGGGCTCGTGGCGGCGTCCCGACTCCGCGGAGGAGCTCTGCCATTCTCTGGAGAATGATGACAACGTTCAAGCCACGATCTGGAGCGAGCTCCGACCAAAGCGGCCGCCTCTGCTTGCGCTCGAAGCGCTCCAAGGCGGGGCGCGGATCGACATGACGCAGGCGCAGTTCGACGACGTCTACTACGTCGCGATCACATGCCATCGTACCCAGGTGCCCGTGTCGATGTCCGAAGGCCGCGACGCCGAGGACGCGGCGCTCGATTTCGGAGCGCGCGTGGATCTCGGGGACGTTCCGCCGGTTGCTATCGCCAGTTACCCCTACAAGGCCGGGCACATGGAGATCGCCGGAATCGCTGCCGCTCGTTCATGGGTGAGCATCACCTTTGGCAACTACGTTTTTCCGCCTGCCCGGCTCTTCGAAGACCTGTTCTCGCGCGAGGGAGGTCTTCCCTTTGCTGTGCCCGACTTCACGGCGCTCGCCGAGCGATGCCTCGGCTGCGCTCTTCGCCAGACGTGCCATTTCTGCTGACGTGCCTCCCCGTGTCCAGCGATCCGGCTCCGCAGCTGCCCAGCCAGCGGCAGCAGCCGACGCCGCTACGCGGCTGAGCCGCAGGTCGTTCGGCAGACGGGCTCGGTGCTCAGCGAGCTCTGCCCGAAGACGCTGACGGGCGTAAGCAACGGCCCCGCGAAGCCAGGCTCCTCACCGCCGGCGGACGGGGTGGATCCTGCTACGGGCCGTGCGGCCCCCGGGCCGTGGAGTTGCTTCGCCCGGCCGAGGCGGGCGGAGCTTGAAGGGACGGCGGAGGGATGGCATGCTCTCCGTGCCGACGTCGAACGGAGAACCTCATGGAAAGGCGAACCCTCGAACAGCTTGAGGCGGCGCTCGATGCTGTCAGCAGAGATCTCTCCCCACGCGTCGAGGAGCTCGCGCAGAAGAGCACCGAAGGCGCGCTCACCCCGGAGGAGCAAAGGGAGTATGCAGAGATCGTCCGCTTGAACGACAGGCTCAGCCTCCTCAAGCTCGAGGCCGAGGAGTTCTGGACGATGCGCGCGGCTTCGTGACGCTCTCGAACGATGTGCGGGAGACCGTACAGCGGCGCGCCCAGGGTGTGTGTGAGTACTGCCGGCTTCCTCAAGAAGCTTCAATCCTCCCCCATCAAGTCGATCACATCATCGGGAGGCAGCATCGTGGCTCCGACGATATTGCCAATCTGTGCCTCTGCTGCATCCATTGCAATCTGAAGAAGGGTCCTAACATCGCCTCCATCGATCCAACGACTGGGATCCTCGTGGCGTTGTATCATCCCAGGTGTCACTCTTGGCGCGAGCACTTCACGGTCGCGATTGAGGGTACGCTTCAAGGGCTGACGGCCGAGGGGCGCGCCACAGTCCAGCTTCTGGACATGAATGGCGAGGACCGAGTTCGCCTGCGTGCATTGCTATTGCGCCGAAACCGGTACCCGTGAGCCGGCGCAGCGGCACGTGCCGAACACGCCCCTGGTGCCGGCGGCACTCCGCGCCGCGGCACACCGGCAAGACGTTGGGCATGTAATGTAACTGGCGTCCCATCCGACCCACGAGGTCGCGCGGCGTCAGCTCCGAGGGTTCGGAACGATCATCTCCTTCGATGTCCGAGGTGGCGCCGACGCGGCCAACGCGGTCTGCGCCTACCTCGGACTCATTCAGCATGCCACGAGCCTCGGCGCGGTGGAGTCTACGATCGAGCGGCGGGCAGCGATCCCTGGGCAGGAGCATCTCCCGCCTTCTTTGCTCCGGCTCAGCGTTGGCATCGAGGACGTCGAGGACCTCTGGGCCGACCTGGATCAAGCGCTGCGACGGACAGGGAGTGAGCCCTCGGTGGCTTCCGCACCTCAGGAGCCTTGACCCTGGGCATCTTCCCTTGACTACGCCTGACAAGCCGATGAAGCTGACGGGCGTTTCGCACCCGCAGCTTGTCGCCGCGTTGGGCCGGCAGATGAGACGATCTCGGAGAACAACATGAGCCCCGACGTGCTCGCCATGTGCAGCTGGCCCGACCTCCCGTCGAGGTATGCAACAGCGCTCCGCGCGGTCGTCGCGTTTGTATTCGAGACCTTCGAGCCGCGGGCGATCGTCGCCGCGGGGTCGGTCGTCCGCGGCGCAGGTGATCGAAGCAGTGATCTCGACATCTTCGTCGTACAGGAGCGTCCGTACAAGCAGCGTCTACAGCGGTGGTTCGGCGACGTTCCGGTCGAGATCTTCGTCAACCCGGCACGCGCAATTCGAGCGTACTTCGCCAGCGAGCACGAGCGCGGTCGCCCCTCCGCGGCGCACATGATTGCCACCGGCTTCCCTGTGTTCGGCGGCCAGGCGATCGACGGCCTCCGGGAGGAGGCCGCCGAGTGGCTGAAGAAGCGCGCCGTGCTCACTCCGGATGAGGACGCGTTCGCTCGTTATTCAGCGGCGACACTCCTGGAAGACGGCGAGGACGTCGTGGAGCGCGATCCCGCCATGGCCAGCGCGTTGCTCGGCGAGGCGGTCATGGAGATGCTCCGGTACCACCTCCGCGCCGAGCGCGGGACGGTGCCGGGGAACAAGCACCTGCTGCTCGAGGTCGAGCGCAGCGACCGTGAAGTCGCCGAGGCGGCGCGTCGCTTCTTCGGGGTCTCCACGATCGAGGAGCGCCAGCTCGCAGCGCGAGCCCTGGCTGACCGCACCATCCGCGCACGGGGCTTCTTCGAGTGGGATTCCGAGAGGGTCCCCGTGCCGGACGACTGACACGGAGCGCCGCCCGACGAGGGCTTGCTGACCGACACGCGGGTACGCTGCGCTCCCCACACGCGGCGGAAGCCGCGTCCGCTCTCCAATGCGTCGTAGCGTCGATTTCCATGGTACTCTTTCCTGTCCCCTGAACGCAGCCTCCACCCTCCAGAGGAGCATCGCAATGTCGAAGGTCGTCGCAATCATGTCCATGTCGCTCGACGGCTACGTCGCCGACCTCAACGATGGCGTGGCCGAGGTGTTCGACTGGTACGCCAACTCGGGGGACGTCGAGATCCACACCGGAGGGTCGGATCCCATGACGTTCAAGGTGTCCGGGCCGAGCGCCGAGCACCTTCGCGGTCTCACGTCCGAACTCGGTGCCATGCTCACCGGTCGACGCACGTTCAACTTCGCCCAGGGCTGGGGCGGAAATCACGCCTGGGGACCGGCATTCGTGCTCACCCACCACATCCCCGCCGGATGGCCGCGACCCAACTCGACTGTCCACTTCGTGACCGACGGCATCGAGAGCGCCGTGAGCCAGGCCAAAGCCGCCGCCGCCGGGAAGTCCGTCGGGGTCCACGGCGCCGACACCATCCAGCAGTGCCTGAATGCTGGGCTCCTCGACGAAATCCACGTCGACATCGCGGCGGTTCTTCTTGGCTCCGGAGTTCGGCTCTTTGACCACCTCGCCCGCACGCCAGCCGTCCTTGGCAACCCGACGGTGATCGCGGGCGTCGGCGTCACACACCTGCGCTACCCGGTACGCAAGGCGTAGTCCTGCGGGCCAGGGCTGTCGAATGGGCGACGGGAGACATCACACGTGCGAAGCTGCGGCAGGCAGGGACAGTTCCATGACGACCTGGATCAGCGGAGTCTGCGAGACGAACGGCATCACCATCCACTACCTCCGGACGGGAGGCGCCAAGGTTCCCGTCGTCCTGCTCCATGGATTGATGGGGAGCGGCGCCTGCTGGACTCCCCTGGCGCGGGCGCTCGAAGGTGAATTCGACGTCGTCATGCCCGACGCCCGCGGGCACGGCGGTTCGAGCGCGCCGCAGCACGGATACCGGTACGACGATCACGCGAGCGACGTCGTGGGCCTCATCCGAGGCCTTTCGCTCTCTCGTCCGGTTCTGCTTGGCCACTCGATGGGCGGCATGACCGCCGCGGTGGTGGCGAGCCGAGGGGCGGGGATCCTCCGCGGCCTCGTCCTTGTCGACCCGACGTTCTTGAGCCCCGAGCGCCAGCGCGAGGTGTGCGACAGCGACGTCGCCGAGCAACACCGCCAGGTCCTCGCCTTGCAGAAGTCTGACCTCGTTGCGCGGGCTCGAGCCCGACAGCCGCACCGCTCGCCCGAGATCATCGAGCTCCAGGCCGAGGCGAGGCTGAAGACCCGGATGGACGCGTTCGACGTCCTCACGCCGCCCAACCCCGCGTATCGCGACGTGGTGAGCGCGATTGACGTCCCGAGCCTGCTCGTCATCGGTGACGACAGCCCCGTCGTCACGCTCGAGATGGCAACGGAGCTGCGAGGTCTCAACCCACGCGTACGAATCGAACAGGTACAGGACGCCGGGCACGGCCTTCCGTTTCAACAACCCGAGCGCCTGGGAGAGGTGGTCCTGTCGTTCTTGCGTGAGCTGGCATAGCTGCAGCGGTCACTCCGGCTCGCCCTCGGCGAGCACGACGGGCTCGGCGTTCTCGGTCAGGACGCCGCGCCCGTGCCACAGCATCAGCACCGCATAGAGCGCCGCGAGCACGCGAAAGCCGCTGAACAGGCCGAAGCGCTGGCCGAGCGAGCCGCCCGCCACCGCGCCGATCAGGCCCCCGGCCGGTCCCGAGAGCGAGAACAGGCCGCCCACCCGGCCGCGGCCGAGCTCGGCGGTGAGCGCCGCGAAGCGATTGACGCTCGTGAGGTGCTGCACGCCCAGCCCGAGCCCGAGCAGGACCGCCCCGATCCACAGCGACGCGACGCCGAGGGGGAAAGCGAGCAGGAGCTCGGTCGCGAGCAGCAGCGAGAAGGCGATCGCGTAGCGCGCAGCGTCGCGCAGCGGCGACAGGGCACCCCCGGCGAGGAGCAGGGTCAGCACGAACACGGCGCCCTGGAGGGTCACGAGGGTCGCGGCCTGGGGCACCGAGAGGTGAAACTCGCGGATCCCGATCAACACAACGAACACGGCGAAGTAGGACATCGCCATCTGACCACACAGCTCAATGAGCATGCTCTGGCGCAGCTCGCGGCGAGACAGGATGATCCCGACCTGCCCGCGCAGGCGCTCGAGGAGCGGCGTGGCCGAGCGCCCGCGGCCGGGAGGAGCCCCGGAGAGCACGCGATCGCCGACGAAGACCGTCGCCAGCAGCCCGAGCCCGGTCACAACGAACACGCCGGTGTAGCCGAGCAGGCCGAGGAGCTGCGCGCCAAGCATCGGGCCCACGAAGAACATGCCGAGCGCGTGGGACGCGCGCTGCCAGCCTGCCTTGCGCGGGCCAAGGCGAGGAAGCAGGTGAAGGAACTCGGTCTGGGTCGCGACCATGCGAAACGGGTTGAGCAGCCCGAAGAGGACCACGCCCGCGATGAGCTGCCAGGGCCGATCCATGTGGGTGAAGCCGAGCAGGTACAGCGCCGCGCCCGCGAGGCCGCCGAAGCGGAACAGCGGCCGGCTGCCGTGGCGGTCGATCAAGCCTCCGACCGGCATCGAGAGCAGCAGCATGCCCGTGAACTGCAGGCCGCCGACCAGGCCGATCTGCCAGGGGGAGGCGTGGAGCGAGGCGGCATACAGCGGCAAGACCACCTTGGCCACGCCGTTGCTCGAGCCCGCGAGCAGGCCGAGCACCATGAAGCCGAGGAGATAACGCTGGGGGAGAGGCGGCGAAGGTGTCATCACGCGAACCGAGGCGAGCGGCCGGTCGATCGGCGCGTTCGTCCGCCGTGCCGAATCGGGTGGTGCTGCCGCGCGGGCGCCTTGCAAACCACGCTCCCGAGCCGGAGCAGGCCCCTGGCGACCGCCTCGCCGCCCCTGGCGCCACGGCAGGAGGCCGGCGCCAGCCCACGGCCCGCCGCCTGCTGCTCCAGCAGCACACGCGCAGCACGCGCCCGCTGCTGGCGCAGCAAGGACGCATCGATCTTCATGAGCGCTCCGCCCAGCTCAGCTGTCGAACGGGGCGCCCTCCAGCAGGGCGCTGGCGTCGAAGGGCTGAAAACCCGGCACGTAGCGGCGGCCGTAGTCCGCGAGGAAATTGCCGGCCGTTGTGTGGGGCTTCCGCTCCACGACGCCGCAGAGGGCGCGCCGCAGCTCCTGCTTCATCTCGAGCCGCGGATAGGCCCTCAGGATCTGCTCGACCGCTCCGCGCGGCAGCGCCTCTAGCCCGAGGCCGCCGTAATCGATCGCGATCCCGAGATGGGCGACGGCGACCTCCGGCTCCTTGTGCGGGGCGATGCCCAGGCTGGTGTGCAGCGCGATGGCGTCCCACACGAGGGACGCCTTCTCCCGGGGCAGGCCGCGGTCGACGAGAAAGGCGCGGGCGGCGTTGGCGCCGTCGACCTCGAAGCGCTCGGGGCCGGCGAAGCGCTCGGTCAGGCCGAGGTCGTGAAGCACCACGGAGAGGTAGAGCAGCTCGCGGTCGAGGGCGATGCCGCGCTGCCGGGCCGCGAGCTCGCCGAAGTAGTACGAGCGCATCACGTGGTGGAAGAGGTAAGGGGCCGAGACCTCGCGCGCGAGCACGGTCGCGTCATGGGCAAGGCGCGTGTCAGGGGCGTGGATTCCGGCGATCTCTGGGGTCATGGCGGGGGCTCCTGTCTGCCGGCGAAGGCCAAGCTCCAGGAGGGTGCGCGCTCGCCGGCGGGGCGCCCCGCCGAACTGCGGTCATTTCCTGCCAGGCGCGCGGGCGTTCCCGGAGAAGCGCTCCCGGTACTCGAGCGGTCCCACGCCGAGCCGGCGCAGGAAGGCGCGGCGCAGGTTCTGCTCGTCGCCGAAGCCGCACTGGTGGGCGATCCGCTTGAGCGGGAGGTCGGTGCCGGCGACGGCCTGGCAGGCGGCCTCGAGGCGCATGGCCGCGACCACCTTCGCCGGCGTCTCCCCGAGCGCGGCCGTGTACGCGCGCGCGAAGGTGCGCGGGCTCATCCCCGCCTGCGCGGCCAGGCGCTCGACGCGCAGATCGCCGGCGAGGCGGTCCGCCATCCAGGCATGCAGGTCGGCGAAGGTGCCGCCCTCGGCGGCCTGCGCCGCGAGCGGCGCGCTGAACTGCGACTGCCCGCCAGGCCGCTTGAGGAACACGACGAGCTGCCGGGCGACCGCCATCGCCGCGCGGTGCCCGAGGTCCTCCTCGATGAGCGCGAGGGCGAGGTCGATGCCGGCGGTGATACCGGCCGAGGTCCAGATCGAGCCGTCGCGCAGGTAGACGGAGTCCGCGTCGACGCGGACGCGCGGGTGGCGCTCCGCGAGGAGCGGCGCGGAGCGCCAGTGGGTCGCCGCGCGGCGACCGTCGAGCAGGCCCGCGGCGGCGAGCAGGAAGGCGCCCGTGCACACGGCGCAGGTGCGGCGCACGCGCGGCGCGCGGCGGGCGAGCCAGGCGACGAGATCAGGCGGCACGGCCGGGGCCTCCGGCGGCCCGCTGCCCGGCACGATCAGGGTGTCGATGGCCTCGCCGTCGAGCGCCGCGAGCGGCTCGGCACAGACCGCGAGCCCGGTCGTGGTGCGCGCCGGCCCGCCGGCCGTCGAGGCGACGATCGCGCGATAAGGCGGAGGCGCGCCCGGCGCGCGCAAGGTGGTCGCCACGGTGAAGGCCTCGAGAGGCCCGGCGAGATCGAGCAGCGCGACGCCCTCGAAGGCGAGCAGGACGACGAGGCGGGGCTGGGTGAAGCTCGCTGGCATGAGGGGACAGGGAGATAGATCAAGACGGGCCAGACGGGAGCGCAGCAGAGCGGGAATGCGCTCGACCTCGCCGCCGACTGCGCCACGACGCTCCCGCCGTGCCCATCGCCGACCGGGCGCTGATCGGCGGCCCGGCTTTCCTGGTGATCTCCGCAGGAGTCAGGGCGAGGGCGGAGACGTCAGCCCGGCCTGACGCGCTTGGCCGCAGGCCGGCTCGTGCAGCGGGCGATCCACGCGTTCACGTTCGCGAAAGGCGAGAGGTCCACGCCGAAGCGGGCCAGGAACGGCAGCGCCGTCACGAGCGACACGTCGGCGAACGAGAACTGGTTGCCCACGAGGTACTCCTTGCCCTCGAGCGCGCGGTCGAGGATCTCGATCCCGTTCGCGAGGTCCTGCTTCGCGCCCTCGGCTACCTTGGGGTTGCGCTCGTCGGCGGGGAAGCGCTCCATGGTGTTGCGCAGGAGCCGCGTCGTCGCCTCGAACAGCGTGACGTTGCCCCAGGCCATCCACTTGAACGCCTCGGCGCGATCGGCGTTGAGCGGCGGGAAGAGGCCCTTGTCCACGCCGAAGCGCTCGCCGAGGTAGAGCAGGATCGCGAGCCCCTCGAAGATGGGCTTCCCATCCACGACCAGCAGCGGAACCTTGCCGTTCGGGTTGAGCGCGAGGTACTCGGGCTTGCGCTGATCTCCCGCCGCAAGGTCGAGCTTGACCTTCTCGTAGGGGACGCCGAGCTCCTCGAGCGCCCAGTGCACCCGGTCTGCGCTCGTCATGGGGGCGTAATAGAATGTGAGGTCTGACATGCGGCGAGCAGAGCCCCGCCGCGCGCGAGGCGCAAGGGGGCTTCGTCCGTCGCGCATGAGCTCGCGCTCGGTGGATGGCGCTCCACCTGGAGGACGTCACGCCCGAGGCGCCGTGACCTGACCGAGGTTGGCCACGCTGCCCTGAAATCCGGATTCGTCGCCAGCTGACCGCGACGCCATCCGTACGCACGGCGCAACTCCTGTGGAGCAGCCAGAGTTCAACGCAAAGGCGCAAAGGCGCAAAGGCGCAGGACGATGGAGAGGGCTCGTGGGCGACGTCGAAGCGCTCGTATGCGGTGACCGTATCACGGTGCCGCGGCGAGCTCGTCGCCGTGCGTCGCCTGCACATGGAACGTCTCTTGCGGAATCGAGCTCGTTGCGCCGGGCATCGCCGCTCGCCCGAGGTGCATCGGGCCGGGGGACGAGATGGAGCGCGTCTCGATCTCACCGCCGGTCAAGGTCGAATGAGCGCGGAGAATCGCCATGAAAATCGATCGACGTTTCACGTTCGCATTCGCCTTCATGATCTCCTGTCTTGCCGGGGCGTCCGTTGTCGGCTGCAGCGCCGGCGCCGGGACGATGGAGGACGACTTCGAGGTGAACTCCGACCCCCAGGCGGGCCTGCTCGCGCGAGTCGACTACGACGGGGGTGGGTACGTGGAGTTTCTGCGAAATGAAGAGGGGGGCGTCTTCATCGGATCCGTCTTCGAGAAGACAGGGTTCGATCCGCTGCGCGGGATCCAGATCAGCCGCTTTCTGCCGAGCGAGCTGTTCACGCACCTGACGAATCGCCCGGCGCCGCCGGACCTCATCGCCTCGGAACGCGGAGGCGACCTTCTGTCGAACCCGGAGGCCCTGGCGACGCAAGGGCAGCCGAACGGCGCAGGTGACCGCGGACCGGGGCGCGCCGAAGAGCTCGGTACGGCGGCGTCGGCGTTCTCGGCGGCGGACTTCTCCGCGCGCTTCTGCACATCCGGGACCGACCACTGTATCCTGGGTGGCTCTGGTAACCGGAGCATCAGCAGCGGTGGACGCGCCAAGACGACAGAGGGGCACGCGGACGTCCTGAGTGGCTCGCTCCGGCTCCGCGTTCTCCGGAAGAGGATCGTCGGCCGCGATGAGACGCTGGGTAACTACAGCGGCGGCGAAGGCGTCCTGCTCCGCTTCTCCGAGTCGACCCCGGGCATCAACCGGGTGATGCGCGTGATCGTGGACCAGGCCGAGACCGCCTCGTACCACCTGGCGATCAACTTCTCGGACTGACGACCCGAGGTGAGGCTGTTACCGCGCCCAGGCCGCGGCGGTGACGACCCGGAGCCCGGGCGCGCGTTCTCGTCCGCCTGCCCGGGCACGATCGTTCAGCTCGACCTCAGCCCGGTCGTGAACGATGACCGGGAGCGTCACCGGAGCCGCGCGCGGGCGTCACGAAAGACGTCCTCGGCCGGTCGCTACGCGGGCGGGTGCCAGCCCACCTCGGCCCAGCGCCGGCGTGCGGCGACGATCGTCGCGCGGTTCATCCGGAGCGCGATGACCGTTGCTCTACCCGATGGAGTCGCGCCCTCTACCCTGGTTACGTCGACGCTCCACGTGAAGTGATCGGTCCAGCGATGGTGGCGCGGGTTGAAGAGCGGCCGCTGGGGCAGCCATCACGAACGCGAATCGACGGGAGAGGACGAGTTGCGCTTGGCTGCCCATCGCAGCAGCGTGTCCAGCGCCGGGCAGAGCGCTTGTCCCCAGTCGGTGAGCCCGTGCTCGACCCGGGGCGGCACCTCGGGGTGCGTGACGCGCCAGATCATCCCGTCGCGCTCCATCTGCCGGAGCTGCTGGATCAGCATCTTCTGCGAGATGCCAGGGATGGCGCGCTCGAGCTCCGAGAAGCGCTGCACCTTCCCTCCGAAGAGGCGGAAGAGGATCACCAGCTTCCAGCGCCCCTTGAGGAGCTCGAGGGCCTGCTCGACACGCTCGGCGGCGATCTCGGGAGTCGCCGGCTCGTCGTACTCACCTCCAGGTGCGTACCCCACCTTTTCGTGCGTTCTTGCCACCCGATGAGCCTAGCCCAACTTTGCGCGCGAGGGGGCCCACGCGCCGGGCCGCGCGTCATCGTCCCTCAGGAGGAGTCACCGCCCATGCAAGTACCTGAACCGCTCGCAGGGGACGTCGCCGCGCAGAACGCGCGGAGCGTCGATGCCATGCACGCCTACTCCCGAAGATTCTCGCTCGATCCCGAGGAGTTCGCCGGCAAGCGCGTGCTCGTCACAGGCGGCACCAAGGGGGCGGGCGAGGCCATCGTCCGCCGCCTCGGCGCCGGGGGCGCCGTGACGGCGACCACGGCGCGCTCTGCGCTCCCAGAAGGCCAGTCGCCGAACGTCTTCGTACAGGCCGACCTCGCCACGGCAGCAGGGGTGGACGCCGTCGTCCGCGCGGTCCTGGGCGAGCTTGGCGGGATCGACATCCTGGTCCACACCGTCGGCGGCTCCTCTGCGCCGGGCGGCGGCTTCGCGTCGCTCACCGAGGACATCTGGCACGACGAGCTGTCGCTCAACCTCATGGCCGCCGTGCGCCTCGATCGCGCGCTCCTCCCGCACATGATCGCGCGAGGCGCGGGGGTCGTCCTCCACGTTTCGTCCATCCAGCGCCGGCTCCCTCTCCACGACGCGACGATCGCGTACGCGTCGGCGAAAGCCGCGCTGTCCACGTACAGCGAGGCGCTCTCCAAGGAGCTGGGACCGAAGGGCGTCCGCGTGAACTCGATCGCCCCGGGATGGATCCGCACGACGGCAGCCGAGGCCCTGGTGAAGCGCCTTGCCGACGACGCCGGTACGGATGAGGACACGGCCCGGCAGGGCATCATGAACGCGCTCGGTGGTATCCCCATCGGGCGTCCCGCATGGCCCGAAGAGGTCGCGGAGCTCGTCGCATTCCTTGCCTCCGACAGGGCTGCGTCCATGCACGGGAGCGAGTACCTGATCGACGGGGGCACTGTGCCCACCGTTTGACGGCAAACACCGGACCCACTCGGCACAACCGAGATGAGGCGGGGGCGCCATCCTCCAGCCTGAGCCGCCGCTGCCGGAGGCTTGCGGAGCAGCCGGCCGGCGCGATGCGCTGGGGCTGGCGGCTGGATGCGCAGGGGCGCAGCGCCGGCGGGGCGCAGTGTGCTTCTCGTGCGCGGGCCGAGGGTGGCTGGTCGTGGTAGAGCCCATCCCCGACGTGAACGGCGCGAGCGATCGCCCGTCTGCGTCAGACGATGCACCTGGACCGCCGGCGTCCGCGCTCGATCGCGGGCGGCTCGGCTCGAAGGAGTGACGAATGCAGATCGGAATCATCGGCGCCGGCGCGATCGGCGGGTCGCTGGCGAAGCTGTTGGGGAAGCTCGGTCACCAGGTCGTGATCGCGAACTCGCGCGGGCCGGACACGCTCCGCGAGCTTGCCGCCGAGAGCGGGGCCACCCCCGTCACGGCCGCGGAGGCCGCGCGCGGCGGCGAGATCGTGGTCGTCACGATCCCCCAGCGCGCGGTCGTGGACCTGCCGAAGGATCTCTTCGCCGGCGTGCCCGCCGACGTGGTCGTGATCGACACCAACAACTACTACCCGGTCCGCGACGGCAGCATCCCGGCCATCGAGGCGGGGCAGGTCGAGAGCGCGTGGGTCGCCGAGCAGATCGGGCGGCCGGTGGTCAAGGCGTTCAACAACATCTACTTCGAGAGCCTGCTCACGAAGGGCAAGCCGAAGGGCACGCCGGGGCGCGTCGCGCTCCCGATCGCGGGGGATCCGCCGGAAGCGCGGGCGAAGGTCATGCGTCTCGTCGACGAGCTCGGCTTCGATGCGGTCGACGCGGGCGGCCTCGAGGACTCGTGGCGCCAGCAGCCGGGGACCCCCGGCTACATCCACGACCTCGACGCGCCTCGGCTGAAGGAGGCGCTCGCCGCGGCCGAGCGGAGCCGCATCCCCGAGTACCGCAAGGCCTCGGACGACTGGCTGCGATCGCTCATCGCGTCACAGAGCCCGAGCTGATCCGAGCGCGAGCGGAATCGTCGGCCGCAGCGGCGGCCTCGAGGACACAGGTTCCTCAGGCTGATCCAAGCGTCGCTGATGCAGCGAATCTTCCCGAGCCTGCCTTCACCGGCTGGGCTTCAGAGCAATAGCGATGACAGTGCTGTTCGCTGGAACCATTCCGACCGGTTGAAATCAAAGTGAACCCAGGATCCGACAACCAGCTCCTCTCCGCTGGCGCGGACCTTGACTTTTCGCCGTCGACTGAACTCGACCTCATCGTAGGAGCTCGGCCCGAGAGCGAAGATATCGAAAAAGTCAGTGACCATGGGCTGCCTTTGCTTCCTCGATGAACTCCAGTGCTTTCCGCATCCGCTCGACTCTCTCGGTGGGAGTCAAGCGTAGGTTCTCGGCGATGAGCGATGCATCAATGCCAGAGGGGACTCTCTCGAGTATCCGCTGATCCCAGCTCTTCTCGACGTCAGAGGGTTCAGCCGCTGTTCGTTCGGTGTGGCGATCGTGCATCGGCGTCGGGCTCCTGATCCCCTGTACCACGGTGGTGATCCCCGACGATGGCGAGCGAGCATGGCTCCCGAGGCCGGCCGGCTGTCGTCTCCCTGAGCGCGTACGCCAGTCGCAGTCCTCCCGCCTTGGACGTCGCAGCGGCCGGGTGGTTCCCACCGCCCGACCGCGCGAGCGCCTGTCTCGCGCGCCATCCAGGTCGAGATCGCACGTCGCGCTCACGATCGTTCAGCTCGACCTCAGCCCGGTCGTGAACGATGACCGGAAGCGTCACCGGAGCCGCGCGCGGGCGTCACGAAAGACGTCCTCGGCCGGTCGCCCCCGGGACGGATCTGCGTCGAGCTCTGCGTCCCGGCGCGTCGCTTCCTCGGTCCAGAGGCGCCTGTGCTCCTCCTCGGAGAGCTCATCCAGGCTTTCCAGAAGCGTCTCTGCGAGACGTGCGCGCTCCGCGACGGGCAGCTTCAGGGCTTCGGCTTCCAGCTCGGGAAGGTTCACGGGGGGATTGTACCGCGCGGCTCGGAGGCTGCGCAGGTGCGCTTCCCCATCGGCGAGGAGATGCCGCGACGACGGCGATGGCCGACGTCGACTGGCGTGGTGCAGGCACGGAGCGACCTGACCGAGCTCGGGCTAGCCAAACCACGGTCGGTTGCTCCACGTGCTCCAGCGCAACCCGCCAGGGGACTTCATGGCCCTCCGAACAACGACGAAGAAGAGCTCGGTCCCCACCAAGGGGCCGAGCTGCAACGGGCCTGTGACGCCGCAAAGCACCCGCGAGGTGGCCGACATGCTGGGCGTGACGAGCTCGCCGCTCACGCCCGAGCAGATACGCGGCTACAACAAGGAGTTGCCCGTGGTTGCGGAACTCCTGGACGACGTGGCGGCGTTGCTCGCCGAGGACGCGGCCGCGCTCGTTCCGCCTGTTCAGCGCATCTGCGACCGCTCCTCGACTTCCTTCCTAGCTGCGGGGATGGCATCCTGCCGGGCATGACCGTCGAGCAGATCGTCGCCGCCATCCGCGCCCTCCCTGTCACCGATCGGCTTCGCGTGATCGAGCTGGTCGCGCACGAGGCCGCCAGCGACGTCCCTGCTGCAGATCATCCAGCTCGACGTGAGGGCGTCACCCTGACCGAGCGGCACGGCCTGCTGCTTGTCGACGCTGACGCCGCCATGCCGGCCGAAGTATTCGACCATCGCCCCGATCGCGATGCACGAGCGAACCGGATCCAGGGAGACTCGTGAAGCTCGCTTTCGATACGAGCGTGCTCGTCGCTGGACTGCACCGGGGGTGACCCGACCCAGGTTGCGGTAGCCGGCTTGCGGTAGCCGGCGTCGCTTCGTTCTCGCGGGCCGACGTCGGTCAGCATCAGGGGGATCGGCGCGAACGGATCGCAGCGATCTCACCGAGATCGAGCAGATCTTTGGCACGACCGGCCGCGCGCTTGGCGCGTTCCAGGGCGTCCAGCCCCAGGATTCGAACCGCGGAGCCGTAGAGCTGGATTTCCTCCGACCCTTTCACAACGTCGTCGAAGCTACCCACTCCGGGCACCTCGCCCAGCAAGTCGATGGCGCCAATATCCGTGCTCAGCGTGAAGTTGAGCCCGCTCCATAACGTCTGGTCATCCCAGAAGAAAGGCAACTCGGGAGGAAACCCGCGAAGCGTGGGATGGAACGGAGCCAGGGCGCGTGCGAGGCGCCGCAAGTTCTCGCGATCGCGCGAGTAGCACATATCGATGTCGTTCGTCGTGCGGCTGGAGCCTTGAATTACCAGCGCGAGCCCACCGATGATCACGAAATCGACACGCTCACCGACGAGCGCTTCAACGACGCGACGAAAGTCGGTGACCATGGGCTGCCTTCGCTTCCTCGATGAACTCCAGTGCCTTCCGCATCCGCTCGACTCTCTCGGTGGGAGTCAAGCGCAGGTTCTCGGCGATGAGCGATGCATCGACGCCAGAGGGGACTCTTTCGAGTATCCGCTGATCCCAGCTCTTCTCGGCGTCGGAGGGTTCAGCCCCTGTTCGTTCGGCTCGGCGATCATGCATCGGCGTGGCGCTCCTGACCCACTGTACCACGGTGGTGATCCCCGACGATAGCGAGCGAGCATGGCTCCCGAGGCCGGCCGGCTCTCGTCGCCCTGAGCGCGTACGCCCGTCGCAGTCCTCCCGCCTCGGACGTCGCAGCGGCCGGGTGGCTCCCACCGCCCCACCTCGCGAGCGCCTTTCGCAGCCGGCGATACGCGGGCGGGTGCCAGCCCACCTCGGCCCAGCGCCGGCGTCCGGTGACGATGCGTGGAGGGCGCGCTACGGAGAAGCGACCGCGTGCCCGCGCCATCGCAGGAGCGCTGCAGCGTGCGCCTTGCGGAGCATGAACAGGTCGCTCTCGTGGCGAAGACGCTCGAGCTCGATGCACTCCCCTGGCGTGAGGGGTTCGTGGGCATTCCGGTCGAGCAGCTCGTCGTGGCGCGCGCGCTCTGCTTCGGATCTGTGGCTCTTTGCGATTTGCCAGAGCGCCTGGTCGTCCATCTTGTCCAGGCAAGCGAGGTCGACCTGGAACTCCGGGGGCGCGTCGTCCCAGGCGGGAGGGCTGCCGAGGCTCAGCGCCCGCAGCATCACGGCTTCGAGCGGCTGTCGGGTCGCGAGCGCAGTCCCCCTCAGCCGCTGGTAGAGCGCCTCGGGGAGAGCGAGGGTGACGGTGGCGGTCGACATCGCGCTGGGGTGGACGCGGGAGGCAAGCCCGCTTCGCCGTCGAGGCTAGCACGAGGAGCACCCCCGCTCCTCCCCTCCCCGGCCAACCGCGATGACGAGGGCGAACGCGCGGCGAGGCTGCTGGCCGGGGCGGTGCGCTACTCACCCGGTTCCCCAGCCAGCGACAGGATTCTCTGGCGGATCTCGCCAGACAGCCACATGCCCGCATCGGCGAGCTTGTCGACCCACGGTCCGACGTTTTGCGTGATCCCTCGAGACTTTGCCTCCAGCAAGATCTTGAGCGTTCCCCAGACGACCAGCCCTGCCGCTTGAGCCGTGCGTCGTGCCAGCGCTGGGGATTCAGACGTCTTTGAACATCTCGGCGAGCCAGTCGATGGCGTCGATGCGGTGAAGGTACAGCAGGGGTGAGGTATTGCTGATGGCCTCAACCAACTGCGGCCTCCAGCGCGCGGAGCTCGGCGTCGAGAGGGAAAACCTTGTAGCGACCCAGACTCAACAGAAATTCGACCCGCGCCATGCCGGCGAGCTCCGCAGCGCGGCCGGACGAGAGCCGCCCCAGCTCGTACAGCTTGACCGCGGCGAGGGTGCGGAGCTCTCGCGCGAACTCAGCTTCGTCCATCTTCTCCGCAAGGAGCACCTTCTCGGGCACATCCACCACAATCTGTCGAGTTGCCATGTTCCGTCCTTGGTTGCTCGAAGAGGCGGGCAAGTCTGTTTTTAGCACGAAAGGTGCCGGGCGAGCACACTGATGCGCTCAACGATCTTCGTCGGCGCGGACATGCGGTTCTCGCGCGCGCCTGCTCTCACGGGCGAGCGAGACGAAGTCGATGTGGGCCTGGAGGGTGGCGACCCGATCCGCTGGCGTGAGGCTCAGCATCCACCGGATGAGCGTGAGGTCGACGCCGTCCTCATTGTAGACCGGAGATGTCGCTTCGGGATCGCCCATCGTGGGCGGAGCGTACCAGGCACTGCTGCGATGGACGAGCCCCGCATCGCGGCGGGCTGTGCCGCATGCCATCCGGGCATGCCGGGCATGCGGCGCCAGGCGTCTCGCCGGCCGTCATTGCGCGAGCGTGCCCGGTGTTGTGACCAGAGACTTCCGCGATGGCCATCCACCAGGCCGGATCAGATGGCGCGGGGGCGCCAGCCTGAGACGCCGCTGCCGGAGGCTTGCGAAGCTGCCGGCCGAGGCGTCCGCTGGAGGCTGGAGGCTGGATGCGCAGGGGCGCCGCGCGCCGCCGCAGGGGCATAGGGGGCGCAAGCGCCCCGCGAGGGCCTACTCGTGGACGGCGGCGTAACGGCCGCTGGGCGTGACGATGACGTGGGCCGTGAGCGGGACGAGCAACTCCGCGGAGAGGTGGCGCAGCTCCAGGGTCATCGCTTCGTCCTCGCGGGTCGGCGTCGGGTCGCCGCTCGGGTGGTTATGGGCCAGGACGAAGCTGTGGACGGCCATGTCCAGCGCCGTGCGCAGGACGGTGGAGCGGCCGACGTAGAGGGCGTCCTCGGAACCGCGGGCGAGCAGGCGCCGAGCCGGATTACTGGCGCCCGCGCCAGTAGAAGGGACGCCGCTTCTGATGTGCAATCGCGAGAATACGAATGTGATCGTCGCGTACCCGGTACAGCACGCTGTAGGGGAATCGCCGCACGAGCCACCAGCGAACATCGTTCTCCCCAACCCTCCCCGCGAGCGGTGACGCAGCCAGGGCATCGACTGCGCCTTGAACCTCGGTGACGAAGGTGTCGCCAAGGCCAGGACGCGCCCGAGCGTAGTAGGCGGCGGCCTCGTTCAGCTCGACCTCAGCCCGGTCGTGAAAGATGACCGGGAGCGTCACCGGAGCCGCGCGCGGGCGTCACGAAAGACCTCCTCGGCAGGTCGCCCCCGGGACGGATCTGCGTCGAGCTCTGCGTCCCGGCGCGTCGCTTCCTCGGTCCAGAGGCGCCTGTGCTCCTCCTCGGAGAGCTCATCCAGGCTTTCCAGAAGCGTCTCTGCGAGACGTGCGCGCTCCGCGACGGGCAGCTTCAGGGCTTCGGCTTCCAGCTCGGGAAGGTTCACGGGGGGATTGTACCGCGCGGCTCGGCGGCTGCCCAGGCGCGCTTCCCCATCGGCGAGGAGCTGCCGCGACGACGGCGGTGGCCGACGTCGACTGGCGTGGCGCAGGGCGCAGGCACGGAGCGGCCTGATCGAGCTCGGGCGAGCCAAGGCACGGTCGGGTGCTCCACCTGCTCCAGCGCCTCTGCCGCTGCTCGGGCTCGCGGAACTCCCGGAAGGGGCGGTGCGCGGGAGGCTTTCGGCTGGATGCGCAGGGGCGCAGCGCGCCGACGGCGGGGCGCTGCGCGCCGCGAGGGCAACCTCGTGGACGGCGGCGTAGCGGCCGCTGGGGGTGACGATGACGTGGGCCGTGAGCGGGACGAGCAGCTCCGCGGAGAGGTGGCGCAGCTCCAGGGTCATCGCTTCGTCCTCGCGGATCGGCGTCGGGTCGCCGCTCGGGTGGTTATGGGCCAGGACGAAGCTGTGGGCGGCCATGTCCAGCGCCGTGCGCAGGACGGTTGAGCGGCCGACGTGGAGGGCGTCATCGGAACCGCGGGCGAGCAGGCGCGTCTCGCGGACGCGGCCGTGGGCGTCGAGCGCGGCGATCCAGAGCTCCTCGTGGACCAGGGACGCCAGCCTCGGGCCGAAGTAACGCGCCACGCGGGCGGCGTCGGTCAGGAGCGCGCCCCGGCGCGCGCGGGCGGCGTGGTAGCGGCGGCCGAGTTCGAAGGCGGCGGCGAGCCGGGTCGCGTCGAAGAGGGCGATCTGGGTGCGCTCGGCAAGGGCCGCGGGCGAGAGGCGACCGAGCGATGGGAGAGCGGCCGTGCCGAGGATGCGCGGGCCGACGCCGGGCAGGCCGAGCATCATATCGAGGAGGGCGGCCTCGGTCGCGGTCGGCAGCTCGGCCGCCGTCTCCGCGGGGGCATCGACGGGGGCGCGGCTGTTCGAGGGCTCCCCGCAACGCGGCCAAGAGGCGCTCCGCGCTCAGTGCTCCACAAGCCACGGACGTCCCGAGCCCGAGCGCCGGGACCCACGAGGCCCAGTAGGGCTGATCGGCGAACATCGGCGCGATGACCTGCGGACGCCCGCGCGCGCCGCCGTCGTGGTCGTACCCGCCCCGCCGGGCTGCCCCACCGCGGCACCCCTCGGAAACATCGCCTGTTAGTTTGCCGCGGTTCATCCATTCGGGCCGAGACGGCCGGAGGACCTCGCGCAGACCAACACGCTCACCCTCGTGCACGAGCTCTCGCGCGCGGGCTTCGACCTCCCGAAGACCTGGTCGTCACCAAGGTCCTGGCCGGCCACCCCAAGGACCTCAAGGACGTGCGCTGCGTGCTGCTCGAGCAGCACGACGTCGACCTCGATCGCATCTTCGACTTCCTCGGCGAGCTCGAGGCCGCCCTCGGAGAGGACAGGTTGCTCCGCCGCCTGGAGCGTCAGATCCGCAAAGCGTGCGCCACCGGTTGTGGCCGAGTTTACAAAAGAACAGAAATTGACCGGGCGCTGTCAGGAACGGCACCCACCTGGTGCATGCTCTGGTTGTCAGCGAGGAGGTTGCCGTGTTGATGGTCCGAACCGTGATGAACCAGGTGATCGCCTTCTATCCCCAGGCGATTCGTGAACAGATTGAGAAGGAGCTCCCGACCCTCGCCCTCCAGGCGGGTCAACTTGGGCTGGAGGTCATGCTCGCCGAGCACCAAGGGCTCCGGTACGCGGAAGCCGTCGTTCGCCCGGACTTTCTGAAGATGGGCCGCGTTTGCTGGGGCGCGACGAACTTGCTCCAGTGGCGCGTGCCCCCGGAGATTCTCCTGGGGCTGAAGGCCATCCTTAAGTTCGCGGCGGGCGGCGGGTTCGACCCGGCACGACGCCTGCTATTCGCTATCGCGACCCGGCGGGACGACCCCGAGGCCGCCCTGTGTCGCTTCCTGCTCTGGGTTGCGGTGCGACTGAACCTGCTCATCGCGACGTGGGACGCTCCAGAGGTCGAGGCGACTGGTTCGCTTGCGGAGATAGATGACGTCGCGGAGGACGTGCTGCGTGACGTGCTCGACGCCGGGGACTTCACGGACCCAGAGCTGCGGCCGCTGCACTTGCTCGTGTCCGAGATGATGCTGCACCTCCGGGCGGATGTCAGCGTCCGGTTTGGCGATGCGATGACCGAGCTTGGCACCGCTTGGTCGGAGATGTTCACGACCGCCGATGCGATCCGCAGGGTGCGGGAGCTCGACGCCCGCGACGCGGCGATGTTCCAGCCCGGTCGGAGCTCCGGAGCTTTAGGCTCGCAGCAGATTGCGGACCGCTTCCCCCAGCACTTCCCGTCAGCGAACGCGATGGAGCAGCGCCGCAGCCGTCGATCGCGGAGCTCGATACCGACCAGCCCGCCAGAGAATCGCTTCATTGATCTGCTTCGCGAGATTGGCGGAGAACTGTGATGTACACGCGCGCGAGAAGCCGACGGGCATGGGACGGTGTTCGCCGTGGTCTTGAGCAGGCAGGTCCCCGCGTCACGGCGCGCGTCCCGAAGACGTCGTTTCCCCATCCGCTAGACGCTGGCGCTCGCCCGACGGCGACGTGGCCCGTCGGACAGATCGCCGACTACGCCATCGAGAGCGCGTCGAACGCGCCGCCCTTGATCATTCGCGAGTTCGACGATCATTTCGAGGCGACCATCGACGGGATCACCGTCGGAGAGCGCGCCGAGCAAGGAGCCGAAACGAGCGTGACGACGGCGATGTACCTCGGCGGCGCGCTTCTCGGCGGGGCGATTGGTACCTCGGTTACCAGCAAGCGCGAGGGGATGTTCGTCGGCGCTGCGATGGGCCTGCTCTTTGCGGCGCTCGTTGATGTTGCGCTCGATCCGCAGGCAGAACCGGGCGGGGGAGAACAATGACGTCGGCGCTCAGGTCGGAAGCATAGCGCCGCGAGCCCACCGACTGAGGCGGTCCTGATCGCTCGCGCGATCTTCCGCTCCGAAATTCTCAGCGAGAATCTGTCGCCACTGACCACAACCGGCAAAAGGAAGGCATCACGAAGATGGATCCGACGTATTACCAGGTTCTCGGTGTCCGTGAGGACGCATCGGCCGACGCGATCAAGGCAGCGTTCCGCGAGCTCGTGAAGAAGCACCACCCCGACCGCAACCACGGCGACACGGGCGCCGAGATGCGGTTAAAGAAGATTGTGGCTGCTTACGCGGTTCTCGCCAATGCGGAGACCCGGGGTAGCTACGATCGAGATCTCGCCACCCAAAGGGCGGCGGCCTCGGTGCGAGCTGCGGCGGAACGTACGATCCGCGCAACGCGGGCTGGGCGCCCGGTGTGGCCGCCGCCTCGCCCGGCGCCGACCCCAGCACCGCAGGCCACCTCTCCCAGCTGGGGCGCTGTGGCGTTCTTCGCCACCTTGTTCGGCGTGGGCCTCGGCGCCGCCCTGGCGAGCGGCTCGGGCACGCCGAATGCGCGATGGGACCACCGGGCCGGTCGCTATCGCGACTCCTGCGGCAGGTTCACGTCGGGCTGAACTGTCTCCCATCGCTATGTTTGTAAGCTCGGCGAGGATTTCTTCCGCGAAGCCCGCCTGCTCCCGCTCGTGCACCGCCCGACCTGCATGCCCATCGACGCGGTGATCGCAGCGTCGAGCCTGCACGTCGAGTTCCTGGCGCGCCGCAGGCTGATCGATCTCGGCGGCGTGCGCGTGCCGATGATCAGCCCCCAAGACCTGGTCCTCACCAAGGCCCTGGCCGGCCGCCCCAAGGACATCGAGAACGTGCGCGGCGTGCTGCCCGAGCAGCACGACCTCAACATCGATCGCATCCGCGAACTCCTTGGCGAGCTCGAGGCCGCCGTTGGCGACGACAGGCTGCTCCGCCGGCTCGAACGTCTGATCCGCAAAACATGCACTACCCTCGTGCGCCGGCCATGAGATAAGCGGGGAATGCCCCGGACATCCATCGACGCTTGCCGGAGCGTCTCATGTGCGCGTCGCGGCGGACGTGCAGCATCGCGCCCGTCGCGATGCTGCCGGACCCGTGCTGGAGGTCGGCCGAGCCATGCTCCGGGGTTGACCGCGCAGGCTTCGACGATGGCCGCTCCAGCATGGAATGATGGCCGATCCATCATTCCATGCTGACGAAGCCATCCTCGACCTTGAATCCGCCAGGGGGATTCCATGGCTCCCCGAACGACGACGACGAGGCGCTCGGATCCCACCACGAGATCGAGCAGCACCACCAGGCCGGCCAGACCGCCGATCCCCCGCGAGGTGGCCGACATGCTGGGCGTGACGCTCTCGCCGCCGCGGAGGCCTGAGCAGACGGCGCGACTGCGCAAAGCGCTGCCCGGGGTTGAGGGCATCCTGGACGGCGTGGCGGCGCTGCGCGCGGAGAACGCCGGCACCCTCCACCTGAAGGACGTCACGCCCGAGGCGCCGTGACCCGACCGAGCTTGGGCGAACCAAGCCACGGCCTTTGACTCCGCGTGCTCTAGCTAGTTGTGCGGCTTCCGGAGGCGACGGAGACGCGGGCGGCAGCGGTGCGCTGGAGGCTGTCGGCTGGATGCGCAGGGGAGCTGCGCGCCGGCGGCGGGGCGCTGCGCCCCGCGGGGGCCTACTCGTGGACGGCGGCGTAGCGGCCGCTGGGGGTGACGATGACGTGGGCCGTGAGCGGGACGAGCAGCTCCGCGGAGAGGTGGCGCAGCTCCAGGGTCATCGCTTCGTCCTCGCGGGTCGGCGTCGGGTCGCCGCTCGGGTGGTTATGGGCCAGGACGAAGCTGTGGGCGGCCATGTTCAGCGCCGTGCGCAGGACGGTTGAGCGGCCGACGTGGAGGGCGTCGTCCGAACCGCGGGCGAGCAGGCGCGTTTCGCGGACGCGGCCGTGGGTGTCGAGCGCTGCGATCCAGAGCTCCTCGTGGACCAGGGAGGCGAGCCTCGGGCCGAAGTACCGCGCCACGCGGGCGGCGTCGGTGAGGAGCGCGCCCCGGCGCGCGCGGGCGGCGTGGTAGCGGCGGCCGAGCTCGAAGGCGGCGGCGAGCCGGGTCGCGTCGAAGAGGGCGATCTGGGTGCGCTCGGCGAGCGCCGCGGGCGAGAGGCGACCGAGGGAGGGGAGAGCGGCCGTGCCGAGGATGCGCGGGCCGACGCCGCGCAGGCCGAGCACCATCTCGAGGAGGGCGGCCTCGGTCGCGGTCGGGAGATCGGCCGCCGTCTCGGCGGGGGCGTCGACGGGGGCGCGGCTCATCGGGCTCATCGGGGCCACCTCCGAGAGCGGGTGAGGGCGCGGGCGAAGAGCCGGCGCGCGAGGCGGAGGCGGGTGGCGACCGTGGGGCGCGGGAGCGAGAGGGAGGCGGCAGAGCATGAGCCTCGGCACGCTCGTCAGGCTCGAACGCGCTCGATGTGTCGCCCGGGGTTCTTCTTCGCAGTGCCGCGATGACGGAGATCAAGGGGGGCCGGCCGCGCAAGCGTCCCGCCGGCACCTGAAAGCCGGACACCGGTGTCCGCACGTCGACAGCCCGCGGCCATCCGCGCGCTCCTACACTCGGCGCGTAGTTGCGCGTGCTTTGCTGCGTCGTCGGACGCTGTCCTGCCTGGCGGAGCAGCCGGCAATCTTCGACAGCCTGAACAGCCCGGCCGCTGATCGGCCGGACCGTTGCACGGGCACTTCGTCGCTGAGGGCATCGAGGGCCCGCTCGCGCCTTCGTCCGGTGTAGAGAGCGCACGGTCCTGCGCCGGTCTCCTTGACAAGGTGGGGCAGCCGTCGGTTACGCTACCTTTCCACAATGCGTGGGGGCGGCACGTGGGGGTGGGGTCGGAGTTCAAGGCGCTCCACGCGGAAGCGGCGGTCAGCGGTTGAGAGGAGTGATCACGCCGAGTGGGCCGCGGTCGCCAATATGCGTGTAGAGCGCCGTGGTCCGCACATCCTTGTGGCCGAGCATTGTCTGAGTCGTCAGGATGTCGGTGCTCGCCTCGAGCAGGTGGGGCGCGAAGCTACGGCGGAGGGTATGGCATGTCGCGCGCTTCGTGAGTCCCACCGCGCGTCCGGCATCGTGCACGGCCCTTTGCACCGCCAGTTCCTGCAGGTGGTAGAGGCCCCTGTCGACCAGTCGCAGGCTCGGTGCAAGGGCGAGAGGGGGGAAGAGGTACTGCCAGGCGAGGCTCGTGGCTGCTCCTGGCATTTTGGCGCGCAGAGCTTGGGGCAGGTCGACCTCGCCGCGGTCAGCCGCGAGTTCCTTCTTGTGTCGTTGCGTCATGGCGTCGAGATGGGCCTGCCGCTCGTCGCGGGCCCGAACGGGGAGCCAGGCCGGCCGGCCGTGCTGTCCTTTCCCGCGGCGCACCATGGGTTTCCGTCGCTCGAGATCGGTGTCTGCGACAGTTATGCAGCGGCGGCCTATCTCCGGAGATGCGCAGATGGCGCGCGGAAGATCGCGACCTATCCGCAGAAATACGAAGATATGCTACGGAGTGCCGCAGCTCATCCGCGAGAATACGGTGATCGGGCACCACGGGTTGCATGCCTACACGCGAAAGCGCGAAGACATGTCGCGCAGCACAGCTGATTGCGACGTTGTGCCGGCAGATGCGGGAGTCACGAACCAGCCAGATCGTCACCTTCGAGTAGTTACGAGAATCATCACCACCAGGTTACAACTGTGACGAACGCTGCATTTTCTCGGAAAGTAGTTCGTGGCGCGTGGTTCGGGTATCCCGATGCATTCAAGGAGTTTCTGGCGGCGGCGGAGAATGCCGGAAAGAACTACGAGGTCCAACTTTATCAGCACCACGATGCCTACGACTCCCAGCTCATGCTGGCCGTTTCGCTGATGGACTTCGTCGTGTTGCCCCTCTCTCTTCCAAATTTCGGTTCGCTGTGGTTCGTCGATCAGATCGCAAACAAGACGGGCTCGAGGGCGCGCCTTATCCTACGCAGCCAAACGGATGCCGATCCCGCGGCGTTGAGTTCCTTATTTGACGGGGTCATCAGACCTGAACAAGAGCTGCTCTCGATCCTCGATATCATCGAGCGGCCATCAAGCCGGGAACGAGCCTCACATAAGACCCGAAGATTGATTGAGCGGGTTCTTGCCACGTCTTCGCACATGCGGCTCATGAACGGAGGCGAGGTTCCATCCATCAGCTTGGTACAACGTAAGCCCGAAGTGCCCTGCACGCCTGCGCGCCGACCCTCGCCGCTCCCTCCTCCTCCTCCCTATTATGATCGCAGGGTCGTCCCTCCTCGGGTTCTAGCGTCCTCGCCTGGGCAACCTGTGAACGCAGGTTCGACTGCTGATGTTTCCGCATCAATCCACTTTGAGGCAGTCACGATCGCGCCTCAGGCTGCAATTCCTCCGCAGAAAGAATCGGAGAGGGCTACGGCTGTCGATATATCGTTGACGGATTGCGGCCAGCGTCCGATCACTGCTGTCCGTAAGAAGAACATTGAAGTTATGGACCAGATTAGCGTATTCTTCTCGTACTCCCATAAAGACGAGGTCCTTCGTGACGAACTCGCGACCCACCTGAAGCTGCTTGAGCGTGCGGGCGTGATTCGAAGCTGGTACGATCGCCGCATTGAAGCTGGCGAGGATTGGAAGGCGGCGATCGATTCGAACCTCGAAGAGGCGCAGATGATTCTGCTTCTCGTGAGCGCAGACTTTCTTGCGTCGGACTACTGCTACGATATCGAAATGAAGCGTGCTCTTGCCCGGCACGATGCCGGCGAAGCGATGGTCATCCCCATTATTCTGCGCGAGTGCAAGTGGAGCCGCGCGCCCTTCGCCAAGCTGCAAGCTCTGCCGAAAGACGCGCGGCCAGTAACGAGTTGGGCCAACCGCGATGAGGCGTGGACCAACGTCGCCTCTGGAATCGAGTCGGCAGCCGGTCGCATCGTGGGTCCTTGACTGGTTCACCGGAGGCAACTCCCGCTCCGGTGGTCAGAATGGTCGTGGGAGACAGTGATGCGGACGGGGGCGATGCGCTGGGGTTTTCGGCTGGATGCGCGGGGCGCAGCGCGCCGGCGGCGGGGCGCTGCGCGTGGCGAGGGCCTACTCGTGGACGGCGGCGTAGCGGCCGCTGGGGGTGACGATGACGTGAGCCTTGAGCGGGACGTGCAGTTCCTCGGAGAGGTGGCGCAGCTCCAGGGTCATGTCTTCGTCCTCGCGGGTCGGCGTCGGGTCGCCGCTGGGGTGGTTGTGGGCCAGGACGAAGCTGTGGGCTGCCATGTCCAGCGCTGTGCGCAGGACGGTGGAGCGGCCGACGTGGAGGGCGTCGTCGGAGCCGCGGGCGAGCAGTCGCGTCTCGCGGACGCGACCGTGGCTGTCGAGCGCTGCGATCCAGAGCTCCTCGTGGACCAGGGACGCCAGCTTCGGGCCGAAGTACCGCGCCACGCGGGCGGCGTCGGTGAGGAGCGCGCCCCGGCGCGCGCGGGCGGCGTGGTAGCGGCGGCCGAGCTCGAAGGCGGCGGCGAGCCGGGTCGCGTCGAAGAGGGCGATCTGGGTGCGCTCGGCGAGCGCCGCGGGAGAGAGGCGACCGAGGGAGGGGAGAGCGGCCGTGCCGAGGATGCGCGGCCCGACGCCGGGCAGGCCGAGCACCATCTCGATGAGGGCGGCCTCGGTCGCGGTCGGCAGCTCGGCCGCCGTCTCGGCGGGGGCGTCGACGGGGGCGCGGCTCATCGGGGCCACCTCCGAGAGCGGGTGAGGGCGCGGGCGAAGAGGCGGCGCGCGAGGCGGAGGCGGGTGGCGACCGTGGGGCGCGGGAGCGAGAGGGACGCGGCGATCTCGAGCGAGGAAAGGCCGGTGGCGGCGAGCGACAGGATCTGGCGAAGCTCGGGGCGGAGGCGGTGGAAGGCGCGGAGGAGGCCGCGCGAGACGAGGGGGGCCTCGGGCAAGCGTCCCGCCGGCGCTTGACCACCATCCCCGCTGCCGGCAGCTCGACCGCCTACGGTCCCCCGAGTGCTCCTCAACGTGACGCAGAACTGGCGCGTGCTTCGCTGCAGACGCTGCACCGCGCAATGGCGAACTCGACAAGCTGCAGCAACATGAGAGGGCTGGCCGATGACTGGCCGGGCCGTTGTAGGGCGACCTTCTCGGCTCGGAGAGGCAGGCATCGAGAGACCGTTCGCGCCGTTGTCCGGTGTGGAGCTCGTGCGCTCTTGGCGCAGTCGCCTTGACAAGGCGGGGTAGCGGTCGGATACGCTACATTTCCACGATGAGTGGGGGCGACACCACGGCGTGGGGTCGGAGCTCAAGGCGCTCCACGCGGAGGATGCGGTCAGCGGGCGAGGGCGCTGATGACGCCCCAAAGGCCGCGGTCGTTCATCTGGGTGTAGATCATCGTGGTCCGCACATCCTGGCGGCCGAGCAGTGTCTGAAGCGTCCGGATGTCCATGCTCGCCTCGAGCAGGTGGATCGCGAAGCTGTGGCGGAGCGTACCGCATGCCGCGCGCTTGGCGAGCACCGCCACGCGTCCGGTATCGTGCACGGCCCTCTGCACTGCCGATTCGTGCAGGCGGAAGCGGATCTGCCGACAAGTCGCTGGATGGGCGCAAGGGGAGAGACCGGGAAGAGGTGCTGCCAGGCGAGCCTGGTGGCTGCTCCTGGCATTTCGCTCGTGGAGCGTGGGGCAGGTCGACCTCGCTGCGGGCAGTCGCGAGTTCCCTCTTGTGCCGCCGCGCCACAAAGTCGAGCTGGGCAAATAGGAGATGGCGGACCACGAGATATCGGCGCAGTTGCAAAAGAAACACACCACGACTCGCGCTCCACATATGGATCCGTGCAGACATGTCGAACACAAGAGCCGACCGCAACATTAGGTCGGAGAATGCCAACGGGTTTGAGACAGGCCGGACGAGAATCCTATGAGGGGATCGCGCTGAGGGGCGCGTTCCGGCTCTGGGCCCCAACCGGTCGGGATCGGGGCGGCCGCAGCACGGCGGAGGGGGCCGCGGCGGGCTCGGGCGCGGCGCTGGTCGTGCCCGTGTGCGGCGGCGCCGCGTCCTCGCATGCGGCGGCGTCGACGGACAGCGGGTTGATGGCTACCGAAGCAGGCGGCCTGCGCACGACGGGCGGACCGTTCGGGAAGCGTTCAGGATGCGCGGCGTAGGCCGTGTCGAGGGCGACCCGGCGCTGAGCCGCGATATCGTCGACGCGGCCGTAGAATACATCAGCAGGTGTGAAGAGCGCAAGGCCAGAATGCTGATGAAGGTCGTTATACCAGCTGAAGAACTCCTGGCACCACGCTCGTGCATGAGCCAGCGAGGTAAAGCGGTCCGGATAGTCGGGCTGGTACTTGAGCGTCTTGAACTGCGACTCGGAGAAGGCGTTGTCATCGCTGACGTGAGGCCGGCTGAAGCTGCGAACGACGCCGAGCGAGCCGAGGAGCTGAGCGAGCCCCTCCGACCTCATCGCGGAGCCGCGGTCGGCGTGCACCGTGAGCGAGCCGGGCTCGACGCCGTGGCGGGCGACAGTCTCTGCGAAGAGGTGCTCGGCGAGCTCTGCGCTCTCGCGCTCGGCGAGCAGCCAGCCGACGGTCATGCGACTGAACAGGTCGAGGACGACGTACAGGCAGTAGAAGACCCCAGGGAGCGGCCCACGCAGCTTGGTGATATCCCACGTCCAGATCTGGTTGGGGGCCGTGGCGGTGAGCGTCGGCTTTGCATGCTTCATCGGCCCACGCTGCGCGCGTCGCTCGCCGCTCTCGCCGGATGCCGCGAGCAGGCGGTACATCGTGCGGATGGAAGCGAGGTAGACGCCGCGCGACAGCAGCGTCGCGTAGACCTCCGGCGGCGGCTGGTCGACGAACTCGTCGCTGTGCAGCACGTCGAGCACGGCTTGCCGCTCGGGGTCGCTGAGCCGGCGTGGGCTCGGAGCGGCCCCGGTCAGCGCGGGGAGCTTCGCGGGCTGGGTCTTCCGGTAGAGCGTGGCGCGGCTGACGCCGAGTGCCGCACACGCCTGGGCGATGGGGACGTGCGGGTCATCGAGCTCTTCGATGATGTCCATCAGCGCTCTTCGTCGTTCGTGAGGTTGATGCCCAGAATGGAAGAGACTTTTTTTTGGAGATCGATGAGCTTCTCAGCCAGCGCGAGCTTCTCCTCGAGCCGCGCCGAGCGCTTCTCAAGCTCGGCGATGCGCCGGTCCTTCGCGTCCTGCTTCGCCTTGCGGCCGGGCTTGCGTCCCGCGAGAGCCTCGCTGCCGTGGAGGGCGAGTTGCTTGCGCCACGCCGTCAGGAGGGAGCTGTAGATGCCCTCGCGGCGCAGCAGCGCCTCGATGTCGCCGCGCTGGGTGCACGCGGCCGCCTCGCGAACGATGCGCAGCTTCTCCGCCGCCGAGAACTTCCGCCTCTTGCCCGCCTTCGGCATGGTCTCGACAGCGACGCCACTCGGGCGGGGAGCAGTGCCCTGCGCCGCTGGGGCGGGGGTAGGATCGACGGATCGGAGATGGGAAGGCTTCGGCACGGGTCAGGTCCATTCTCCGCCCTCTCACCACAGATTTCCAGGAGAAGCCTGTCTCACTCGACATTGGCACAGAGGATCCCGAACGGTCCGCCCGTCGTGCGCAGGCCGCCTGCTTCGGTAGCCATCAACCCGCTGTCCGTCGACGCCGCCGCATGCGAGGACGCGGCGCCGCCGCACACGGGCACGACCAGCGCCGCGCCCGAGCCCGCCGCGGCCCCCTCCGCCGTGCTGCGGCCGCCCCGATCCCGACCGGTTGGGGCCCAGAGCCGGAACGCGCCCCTCAGCGCGATCCCCTCATAGGATTCTCGTCCGGCCTGTCTCAAACCCGTTGGCATTCTCCGAAGCGTTCAGGATGCGCGGCGTAGGCCGTGTCGAGGGCGACCCGGCGCTGAGCCGCGATATCGTCGACGCGGCCGTAGAATACATCAGCAGGTGTGAAGAGCGCAAGGCCAGAATGCTGATGAAGGTCGTTATACCAGCTGAAGAACTCCTGGCACCACGCTCGTGCATGAGCCAGCGAGGTAAAGCGGTCCGGATAGTCGGGCTGGTACTTGAGCGTCTTGAACTGCGACTCGGAGAAGGCGTTGTCATCGCTGACGTGAGGCCGGCTGAAGCTGCGAACGACGCCGAGCGAGCCGAGGAGCTGAGCGAGCCCCTCCGACCTCATCGCGGAGCCGCGGTCGGCGTGCACCGTGAGCGAGCCGGGCTCGACGCCGTGGCGGGCGACAGTCTCTGCGAAGAGGTGCTCGGCGAGCTCTGCGCTCTCGCGCTCGGCGAGCAGCCAGCCGACGGTCATGCGACTGAACAGGTCGAGGACGACGTACAGGCAGTAGAGGTGCCAATGCGTTGGTCGTGGCCGCGCCACTCGATGGGCCTTTTCTGCGGCAGCTCCTCGTGCAGTTCCGGGTCTTGAGCAGGAAGGCCAATGGGCTGCGCAGGAGGCCGCCGCGCTGCCGCTCCGCCTGGTCCCCCCGCGCCCGGCGATCACCTCACTGCCGTGCGCACCGCGCGCCCAACACGCCGCCTCCGCCGCCGCCCTGGCCCGGCATGCTCCAGCCGCCGTCGCCAGCCCAGTCTGCTTCCCAACCGGACTCGCTGATCGCTCCCCCCCGGGGACTGCTTCCTGCGCAACACTGCACCCGCAACCCTGCTGCCTGCGCAACAGGCGCGGCCGCACATCGCGCTTCCGCCACCTCGCGGTGCACCGTTGAGAGCACCCCCTTGCTCCACGCGCGCTCGGCGCGACGGACCGCGCGACCGCGTCGCCACGGCGGGGTGGGGCCATGCCCCGAGCTGTGCGGCCCTACAAGAATTCCTCGAGTCACCGGACTGGAACGCCGCGTGCTCAGGGCGAGCCGCGAGCTGGCGTCCAGGCTCGTTCATCGTTCAAGACTGCGAGAAGAGTGCCATGTCCGCCCTCATTGCCGAACAACAGACCTACCCACTGCGGCTCGATGTACGACCGCTGACGCCCGTGATCGGGGCGGAGATCCACGGCGTCGACCTGCGCAAGCCGCTGGCCCCTGCCACGGTGCAGGCAATCGAGCAAACCCTGCTCCAATGGAAGGTGATCTTCTTCCGCGAGCAGGACATCTCCAACGAACAGCTGCTCACCTTCGGCCGCGCCTTCGGCCCGCTGACGCCGGCCCACCCGATCGCGCTGGGGCTCCCTGAGCACCCGGAGATCTGGGAACGAAAGGCCGCCGAGTACAAGGAGAACCACCGGTCGGACCTCTCCATCCCCACCGCCAAGCCGCCGCGCGACTACAAGGGCTGGCACATCGACATCACCTTCGTCGCCAACCCGAACAGGTACTCCATCCTGCGCGGCGTGGAGATCCCGCCGTACGGCGGCGACACGCTCTGGAGCAACCTCGAGTGCGCCTACGACGGCCTGTCGCCCACGATCAAGGCGCTCGTCGACGGGCTCCAGGCCGTCCACCGCACGAGCAGCTACGATAGCGGAGAGCCCAGGCCGGGCCGCAGGGCCGTAGGCCCGTTCGCCGCGCTTCACCCGCTCGTGCGCGTGCACCCGCGGACCGGCCGCAAATCGCTGTTCGTCAACCCGGGGACGACGAGCCACATCGTGGGCCTGCGAGAGCGCGAGAGCCAGGCGCTGCTCGAACTGCTCGCCGACGAGGTGACGCGGCCCGAGTACGCGGTGCGCTTCCGCTGGACGCCCAACGCGATCGCCGTATGGGACAACCAGGCCACCGCCCACGCCGGCCCCATCGACTACGCCCACTTCGACCTGCCGCGCGTCGTTCGCCGCATCACCGTCGCAGGCGAGCTGCCCCAGGGGCCCGACGGGTTCCGCTCGCGGCCGCTCGAAGGCGAGCTGTTCGGCGTGCTCGGTTGACGCCGCGCCCCCACGCCGTCTCCACGCCGGCGCCCCGTCCGCCTCGCTGGGGCTCGCCGCCGTCGCCGCCCTGGCCGGCGTCGAGCGTCTCTATCTCGCTGTCCCGCACGGTCACTCTGGCGTGCAGCGCGACGATGCCGATACTCGGGTAGCCGTTCTCGCCCCCCTTGCCGCCTCGGTCACCGCAGTCGCCGGCCCGCCCGAGCCTCCCCTGGCGCCCGCCTTGGATGCCGCGCCGCACCCGCCGAGCCCGCCCCTGCGGCCGCCTCCGCCGCCGCCCTGGCCCAGCGTGCCCCAGCCGCCGTCGCCGGCCCAGTCCGCTTCCCAGCCGGCCACCCTGATGCCTGTTCTGGCCCGCGAGCAGACCAGCCTGGCGGGCGCGGCGAGCCATCGAGCCGAAGGCCGCATCGCCGTGCGTGGCAGACCCGAGGCACGCTACAGTTCCCCTATGTCCACCGAGGAGCTCCTCGCGCAGGTGCTGTTGTTGCCCCGCCACGAGCGGGCCCGGCTGGCAGAAGAAGTGCTCTCCAGCCTTGAGGAGCCCGACGCCGAGGAGGTCGCAGCAGCGTGGACGGGTGAGCTGACGCGCCGCGCGCGCGAGGTCGCGGAGGGTAAGGTCCAGACGGTCGACTGGGGCACGGCACGCGCGGAGATCCTGAAGGAGCTCGAGGACCGGCGTGCGGGTCGAGCTTCATCCTGAAGCGCGTGCTCAGCTTCGCGCGGCGGCCATCTCCTACGACGAGAGGCGCCCCGGGCTGGGCGACGAGTTCATCGCTGAGGTCTCGTGCCTCGTCGATGCTCGATAAGATTGGAGAGGCCCCGACATCTCTTCAGATATGGCCAGGGACCTCTCCTGCACCACGGAGCATCCGCAGAGCGATCGTGAAACGCCGAACTGACCCGGCTGGGCCACCGGAGCAACCGGCCGGACCCTGACGCGGCCTGTCGCAAGGCAGGAATCCGGCTTGTCCCGCGGAGGGATGCGTGACGGTCAGCAGCTTCTCGCCCTGCTCCAACGGCGCGTCGGACAGGCCGAGTACCCACGTATCGGAGCGGAGCAACTGGGCCACTCGAGCATCGCGGGCGGCGTAGTGGTGTCGTTCGAACCGATGAATGGTGGACACGAGCCCGGCCCGACGGGCTGCTCGCCGAGGCGGCAGCGCTTGCGGCGATGAGCGATCCATGGTATTATTAATAACCAATTGAGGTGACGCGTCATGTCGCTCGTGGAGTTGCTCCCGGATATCCAGTCTTTGCCGCGTGCTGACAAGCTCAAGCTGATCCAGTTCCTCGCACAGGAGCTGGCGGAGGCGGAGGAGCCACCTGCGCTCCGGGCGGGCCAGTCCTACTCCGTGTGGTCGCCCGACCAAGCGTTTGCGGCGGCCGAGACGCTCCTCCAGACCTTGCGCACCGAATAGGAACCGCAACGTGTCCGTCACGGGTCAGCAGTTCCCCTTCCTGGCGCGCGCCTCTGAGCATGTCGCCGGAAGCCTTGCGCCGATGCTCCCGCTGACGCTGGTGGGAGGGCGCAGCGTGCAAGCGTTGGGCCTGCTCGACACGGGGGCTGCTGTCAGCGTCCTGCCCTACACGGTCGGTGTCAACCTTGGGTTCGACTGGGATCAGCAGAGCACCGCGGTGCAGCTCAGCGGGAATCTGGCGATCGCCGAGGCGCGCGCCGTCCTCGTGTCGGCGGTCGTTGCGGGCTTCGCTCCGGTGCGCTTGGCGTTCGCCTGGGCAAGAGTAGACACCGTGCCTGTCATTCTGGGCCAGATCAACTTCTTCCTGGAATTCGATGTGTGCTTCTTCCGGGCACGTCAGATCTTCGAGATTCGACCTGCGCAGCGACCCTAGCTGCGGCGCCGCCGCCGGACGAGCGGCTGGTGCTGACAGTGCGCCTGTTTCGGAGCTGCGCGGCACGGGGGGCGCGTGCCTGGGTCGCGTAGGCACCGAGCTGCGCGACGAGGTGCTCGAAGACGAGGCGGACGCGGCGCACGGCGCGCAGATCCTCGTGCATGACGACCCAGGCATCCAGGTGGAAGGCGAGCGCGGGCAGCACGCGCACGAGCGGCACCGGCCGCCGGCTGAGCGGGAGCTGGCACACCCCGATGCCGAGGCCGGCGCGCACCGCGGCGAGCTTCACGATGTCGCTGTCGCTGCGGAACGCATAATCGCGCGGCGTGGTGACGAGCCCGGCGGCGGCGAGCGCGTCGATGATGGCGCGGGAGCCGTCGGCGCCGATGAGGGCGTGGCCCGGCACGAGCCCCGCGAGCGACGTCGGGGCAGCGTGCGCGGCGAGGTACGCCTTGGTGGCGAAGAGGCCGAGCTCGATGCGCCCGGCGCAGCGCCTCACCAGGCCGGCCTGCGTCGGCTCCGTCATGCGCACGGCGACATCGGCGTCGCGGCGCAGGAGATCCTCGGTGCGATTGGTGGCGACGAGCTCGATCTGAAGGCGCGGATGAGCAACGAGGAGCGGGGCGAGCATCCGGGGAAGCACCTCGACGCCGACGACCTCGCTGCACGTGACGCGCACGGTGCCTCGGTCGGCCTCGGTGGGGCTCGACACGGCGCGCACGAGGGCACGCGCGCTCGCGGCGATGGACTCGGCGTAGGGCAGCGTGGCAAGCGCGAGCTCGGTCGGCACCAGGCCGTTCGGCGCGCGGGTGAACAGCACGACGCCGAGCTGCGACTCGAGCTGCTCGATCTGGCGGCGCACGGTGGGCTGCGCGACGTCGAGGGTACGCGCGGCGGCGGAGAGGCTGCCGGTGCGCATGACGGCAAGGAAGGCACCGTAGAGGTCCCACGAGGGCTCGGCAGGGCTCATCAAAAGATGATGAGCAGATGGAGGCATTTGTACAATGTTCATGAGCACCCGCAGCGACCATGCTCTCCACGTCGCCGGCACCCGCGCCGGTACGCACGACGAGGACAACGACCATGACCACCGCCGCGATGCTCCCTGCGCTCGACCTTGCTCCCCCTCCCCGCCGCCCCGCGCCGCAGCCCACCTGCGAGGTCTCGGCGGGCGGGGCCACGGGCATGCCGCGCGCGCTCCTGCGCCTCGAGGGCGCGCTCGTGCTCGGAGCAGCGCTGCTCGCCTACGGCCACCTGGGCGGGAGCTGGGGCTGGTTCGCGGCGCTGTTCCTCGTGCCCGACCTGTCGATGCTCGGCTACCTTGCGGGCCCGCGGGTGGGCGCGGCGGCCTACAACGCGGGGCACAGCCATCTGGCTCCGGGGCTGCTCGCGGCCGCGTCGGTCGCGCTTGGCTCGCCGGCGCTGCTGCTCGGCGCGGCGATCTGGGTCGGGCACATCGGCTTCGATCGGATGCTGGGCTATGGGCTCAAGTACGGGACGGCGTTCGGCGACACGCACCTCGGCCGCGTGGGCGCGAAGCGCTCTTTCGTCCCCAGGGGGCGGCGGTGACCAGCCGCTCCAGCGCGTCGGCCACCGTCCCGAGGTGGAGCGTCGCGCCACCTTCGACGAGCGCGCCCGCTGGTCGCGTGGCCGCCTGCGCCCACGCCCTGGGGCGAGGTGTTCACGCCGCCATCCTGGGCGCGGGCGGGCTATCCCGGAAGGCGGGGCTCACGCAGCGGAGTTGACGTCACGACGTTCAAACCGCGACGACCCCGCCGTCCACGAACAGCTCGGCGCCCGCGACGTAGCTGCTGTCGTCCGACGCCAGGTAGAGCACGGCCTTGGCGACCTCCTCCGCGCCCCCGAACCGCCCGAGCGGCACGGACTGACTGAGGCCCGAGATCTGCGCCTCTGCAGCCTCTGTGTGGCCGCCGACGAAGCGGCGCATGCCCGGCGTGTCGATGGCCCCCGCCGAGACCACGTTCACGCGGATGCCGCTGCCTCTCAGGTCGGTCGTCCAGGTCCGCGCGAACGAGCGCACGGCGGCCTTGGTGGCGTTGTAGACCGACTGATTCGGGAAGCCTTTGCTCCCGCTCATCGAGCCGTTGAGGACGACGACGCCTCCGCTCTTCATGAGAGGCAGGGCCTTCTGCACCGTGAAGAGCAGCCCTTTGACGTTCGTGCCGAAAATGCGGTCGAAGTGGTGTTCGTCGATCGCGCCCATCGTCGCGACCCCGGAGATGCCGGCGTTGGCGAACACGATATCGAGTTTGCCCTGCTCTCGCCGGATCCGCGCGAAGAGCCGGTCGAGGTCGGCCAGGTTGGCGACGTCGCCCTGGACGCCGACGGCGCCGCCGCCGATCTCCTCGACCGCTTCATCGAGCCTCTCTTGCCTCCGACCCGTCACGTAGACGGTGGCTCCCTCCGCGACGAAGAGCTTCGCCGTCGCGAGCCCGATGCCGTCGCTCCCACCCGTCACCACCGCGACCTTCCCGTTCAACTTCGCCATTGGACGCTCGCTCCTTGTGGATGCGCACCCCCGATATTCACACTGTGAACATAGGCGCCAGAGTTCACAGTGTCAACATCGCGTCGCACGAGCGCGCGAACGGCGCGGTTCGGGCCGGTCGTCAGGACGCGAGGGTCACGGGCGCCGCCGCGGTCGCCGAGGCCCCTTCGCGCCGGCCTGGCTCGCGCCGAGCCCTCGAAGCGCGAAGTCCAGGAGGCCCTCGAGCACCTCCGCGCGCGAAGCGACCGTGGCGAAGGCGCCGTCGAGCACCAGCGAAGCGAAGCCGTGGACCACGGTCCAGGCGCGGATCTCGCCGTCGATGCGGCTCTCGGGCGGGATCACCCCGCCGCTCACCAGACGGTCGAGCGCCTCACCGAGGATCCGATCTGCCGTGGGATGGTCCGCGGCGTCCGCACGTGGCTCGCGCCTCATCTGACACATGCCGCTCGGCCCGTGCATGAGACGAAAGAGCTCCGGTTCCTCCGTCGCGAAGGCGACGTACGCGCGACCGATCGCCTTGAAACACTCGATCGCGACCTCCGCGTCGTCTCGTCCCTCGAGGGCTCGCTCGGCGTCGGCCATCTTGCGTCGCATCCTCCGCGCGAGCTTGTCCGCTTCCGCGCTCGCGACCGCCGTGAGCAGCGCGGACTTGCTGTCGAAGTGCCGGTAGGTCGCGTTCGCCGAGACCCCGAGCGTCCGGGCGGCGTCGCGGAGGCTGAAGCCCTCCGTGCCGGAGGTGCGCACGAGCTCGGTCGCGGTCTCCACCAGCGCATTGCGCAGATCTCCGTGGTGATAGGCGGCCTTGGCGTCCGTCATCCAACGGAGGGTGACACCGTGAACCTCGCGCGTAAAGCGCCCCATGGCTCGCTGACGACTTGCAGGTGGAGGCGTCGAGCAGCCAGCGCGTCGTGCCGATCGCGTCGTCGTTGCAGCGTTCGGTCACCACGATGTCGACTCGACCGAGCAGCTCCTGATCGCGCTGCGGCTGATTCATGAGCGCGATCAGATCGACCATGGCTCCGTGGAGCTCGCGGAACTTCTATTGTGCAATTCGAGACGCTCCCGACGCTCGAGCCAGGCGACCCGCCCGAACTTGCGGCGTCAGCCCGCAGCCCTGGCGGGCTTGGGACGGCGCACAAGAAGACTCACTCTGGCACAGGCACATCCGCATCCCGCAGAAATCCTCGCGATTGACGCTGGCCCGCCGCGTGCTTCAGGGGCGCGGCATGAAGACCTCGATTCGATGGCTCATCCCCGTTGCGCTGCTCCAGGTGCTCGCCTGCTCCGATTCCGTCGAGCAGCCCGCTGAAACCGGCTCGGGGGGCAACTCGTCCGGAGAAACCATGTCGTCGAGCGCGTCGAACGGCACCGGCGGCACCCCCGAGGCGTCGTCGAGCGCGTCGAACGGCACCGGCGGCGGCCCCGAGACGTCGTCGAGCGCGTCGGGCGATACCGGCGGCGGCCCCGTGGAGTGCGACGTCGAGGGAATCGGCGCTCCGCCCGGAGCGGCCTGCACGAACGAGGGCGAGATATGCGACAACCCCTGCTCGGGGTGCTGGAGCAGATGCATCGATGGCGTGTGGGTCGAGGAGTGCAATCCGTGCCCCGATGCGCTGCCCGAGAACGGGACGAGCTGCGAGGGCCATTACGGCGCGACGCGGTGCAGCTACCGCGCCGACTGCGGCACAGCGAGCGCCGACTGCGATGGAGCGACCGGGTTGTGGGTCGTCGAGGGGGACGGCGACTGCGACGACGAGGAGTACTGGCTCAGCTGCGGCTGAGCGTCTTCCGTGGTGTCAGAGCGACTCGAGGTACGCCACGAGATCGTCGAGCTGCGCCGGGGCGAGCGCGGAGACGTCGCCGTCCTCCGCGCCGCCGGGCAATCCGTCACCGCCCTTGCCGCCGACGCTCGGGAGCCCGCCCTCCATCACGAAAATACGTGCTGTGGGATACGTCCTTCCATGCCTCGTACTCGGCGCGCTGCGCATCCAGCTTCGCCATGATGCCTGTCCAGCTGTCCGCGCCGAGGCTGAGGCGCTGGGGCATCTCTCCAGAACCCACGAGTTGGACGAGGATCTCCGCCATCCGAACGGGATCACCTGGCGCAAGTGAGCCGTCCTTGTCGTTCACCAGCAGGTCCATGACCGCATGGGCGGTGGCGCCATAGGCGTCGATCCTCGGGCTCCGGAGATTCCGTTCGACGATGCCCGTCCGGAAGCCGCCCGGTTCGACCGACATCACCTTGATGCCAAGCGGCGCGACCTCCTGCGACAATGCCTCCGTGAGGCCTTCGAGCGCAAACTTGGAAGCGCTATAATACCCGAGCGCGGGCATGGCGACGACGCCGTTCATCGAAGAGATGTTGACGATCGTGCCGCGCCCCCGAGCGCGCATGCCGGCCAGAGCTGCCCGTAGGGTGCTCGCGACGCCGAAGAAGTTCGCCTCGAAGACGGTCCGGATCTTCTGATCTTCTCCCTCTTCAACTGCGGCGAGATAGCCGAGCGCAGCGTTGTTCACGAGCACGTCGATGCCGCCGCGCCACGCCTCGGCGGCGGCCACCGCGGTCTCGATCTCGGATGGCCTGGTGAGATCCATCGAGAGTGGAAGCACCGCGTCGGGGTACGCCTCCACGAGCCCTCCGAGGCGGGCGCTGTCCCGCGCCGTGACGGCGACGTGATGGCCGGCGCGAAGGGCTGCGTTTGCGATCGCGGCCCCGAGTCCGCTCGACGCTCCGGTGATGAACCAGGTCTGGGCACTCATCTTCTGTTCCTCCTGATGGCCGCATTCTGCGGCCTGCCATGCGGTCTGCAGCGCTATTCCTCCGCGGCCAGGCTCGCGAGCCTGCGCTGCGGTCGTCCCGTGATGGATCGTTCGCCTAGGCTTGGACACGCACGACGACCTTGCCGACGGCGCCCCCCTGGAGATGGGCGACGGCCGCCGGCAGATCGCCCAGGTCATAGGTCGCGGCCACGACGGGGCGCATCCCGAGACCATCGATGGCCCTGATCATGTCCTCCAGCGCTCGCCGGGGTCCGACGCCGATCGCGTTGATCGTCCCGCGACGCAGGAGCAGCGGGCCAACCGGGGTCGAGATGCGGTCGCTGTCCAGCAGGCCGACGAGCAGGATCCTTCCGCCGTAGGCCAGGGCTTCGACGGAGGTAGCGAGGTTCTCGCCCGCGGCCATCTCGATCACGGCGTCCGCGCCGCGGCCGCTCGTGAACGCCATGACCTCGCGGTCCCAATGCGGACGGGCACGATAGTTGATACCCGCGCGTGCGCCCAGGCCCATGCCGAACGCCAGCTTCTCATCGCTGCTGGAGGTCAAGATCACCTTCGCCCCGTGCGCCGCCGCGAACTGCAGCGCGAAGAGCGAAACGCCGCCCGTACCCTGCACGACCCAGGTCTGCCCCGCCCTGACACGCCCGGTCTCCACGACAGCCATCCAGGCGGTCAGGCCTGCAGTCGAAAGCGTGCTCGCCTCCTCGGGGCCGAGGGTCTGGGGCGCTGCGACCAGCATGTCTTCGCGCACCACCGCGAACTCGGCCAGGCGGCCCGAGACCGCGATGGTATTCGTGTGAAGCCCCGGGGCCGCCCCGTCGATCCAGTCCTCGATGTCGACGCCGACCACCCGATCGCCGATGGAAAACCGCGTCGCGAGCGGTCCGAGCTCCACGACCTGCCCGGCGAAGTCGCTCCCGGGCACATACGGGTGCGCCAGCTCGCCCATGCGGCCTTCCCACATCAGAAGATCGCGGTAGTTCAGCGAGACCGCCTGGATCCTCACCAGGACCTCACGAGGCCCAGGCTCGGGCCTTCGAGCATCGCGGAGCGTCAGGTTCCGGACGCCTGGGGCATCGAGCTCCCAGCGCCGCATGCGCGGCCTCTGCAGAGCTCGTCCGGCGTCGGAGCGCTTCGGTGTCGTGATACCTGAACTGATCATCTCGTGCCTCCCGTGCATCGACGGCAATTCGTCCTTGCGGAGACTTAGCCGTCGCGCCGGCGGCGCTGCAGTGGATCAGATCGTGAGGCTCCCTCTCGTAAAACGAGAGGCTGCCGTCGCCTCGGCGGGCCGCTAGGCGCCTGGTCTCGGTTGCCCCGCCGGCGCCCCGACGCCTTCGGCCGCAAGCCGGGCCTGCAGCCGGGGCGCCATCCAGTCCAGGAAGGCGCGGACCTTCAGCGGTAGGCGGCCCTGACCGGAGAAGACGAGGTGGATCGGAAGAGCAGGCACCTCGAAGGCCTCGAGGAGCGGCGTGAGGGCTCCGCTTCGCAGCTCCGATGCGATCTGGTAGTCCAGGGCTCTCGTGATCCCCAGGCCTGCCTTGGCCGCCACCACCGCCGCAGCGGGCGAATTGACCGCGACCCGCGCGCGCGGCTCCGCGATCACGTGGGAGGCGTCCCGGACGTACCGCCAGGGCGAGGGCACGAACCCACGATAGGTCACGCCGTCCCGTCCCGTCAGGTCCTCTGGCGCCCGAGGGCCGCCGAATGCCCGCAGGTAGCCCGGGCTCGCACAGGTGATGGAGCGAGTCGACCCGACACGCCTCGCCATCAACGAGCTGTCCTCCAGCTCTCCGATCCGGACCGCCACGTGCACATGCTCCTCCACGACGTTCACCATCACGTCCGTCAGGAAGAGGCGCAGATCGATCTTCGGATGCGCGGCAAGGAACTCGCTGGCGATCGGCAGGACGTGCAGCTCGCCGAACATCGTCGGCGCCGTGACGGACAGCTCCCCACGAGGCTCCTGATATTCGCCCGCGACGGCCTGCTCGGCTTCCTGCAGCTGCTCGAGGATGTGCCGCGCGGCAATCGCGTATTCCCGCGCCGCCTCGGTCAGTTCGACCCGGCGACTGGTGCGGATCAGAAGCTGCGTGCCGAGATGACGTTCGAGCTCCGCGACCTTGCGGCTGATGGTAGGCAGCGGCGCCTGCAGCCGCCGGCCCGCCGCGGACAGGCTGCCGGTGTCGACAACGGCCAGGAAAACGAGCATGGCGTCGAGCCGGTCCATCGGCCTCTCCTATCACGGAAGGGCGATGGCGGGCCTCGCGATGGCCTCCTCCAGGCAGATGCTGACCACGGCGCCCCCGCCAGGCCCGGTCGCGGTGGCTCGATGAAGAACTTCGGAACGACGCAGCTCATCCGCGGCGGCGCTGTGCCGCCCTCGACCCAATCGCGCGCATGAACGCACGCGTGCAGATCTCGGGTATACCTCCCCCATGAGCAACCTGTCCGCGATCGGCTTCGCTGCTTCCTCCGAGGACGACTTGCGGCGTACGGTCGGCGCCGCGCTCGAGCGCGCCGCTCCGCCGCCGGACCTCGGCGCGTCCGCGGCGCACTACCTCTGGTTCCGCGACGCGAGCGGCGCCGCGCTCGCTGCCCGGCTTGACGACCAGAAGGCGATCGATTGCATCACCCCCTTCTTCGCCGCGCCCGACGGCGGCACGCGCTGGCGGGTGCACACGAGCGCGCCGCACCTCGATCGCGAATGCCTGCATTGTAGCGGCGCGGACTGCGACGTGCTCGACCCTTCGTCCGGCGAGATGTGCACGCGGACCGCGCTGCAATTCCTGTTCTTCGAGCCCTATCAGGCCTGGCTCGCGGACGAGCGGACGTTCGAGGTCGTGATCGTGGGCTTCGCCTCGTCCCTTTCACTCTGCACCACGCCCGACGACCTCGAGCGCGCGCAGGCGGCGCTCTTCGGCGAGGCAGAGCCCGGCGTCCCGCGCGAGCCCGGCAAGCCCATGCGCCTCGCGGACCAGGCATTCCTGCCGCACGGCATGTTCGGCGCCGAGGGCGAGCTCGGCGCGCGCGCCCGCGCCCTGCTCACGGGGAACGTCGAGTCGGTCACCCTTGCACGCAACGAGATCACCGGGAGCAGGTTCGTACACACGCGCGTCCGTACCCTCGGCGGTCCCATCGACATCGTCGCGCCGGCGGACGCCGTGGAGGTCCCGGAGCGCGCGACGCTCGTGGTCGCCGACTGCTGGCTGGTCGGGCGACCCGTCGAGGCGCCGCCCCCGAAGACCGGTTTCTTCCGCCGCATCCTCGGCAGGGCCTGAGGACGGCGGGCGGAGACGAATGCATGACCTGCCGGACGTGTTCGTCCGGGCCGCGCGCACCGGCCGGCCTACCTCGGACATCGCGCGTGACGCCGCGGAGCTCTGACGCTAGACTGAAATCGCTGGTAACGGAGCAGTAGGAAGCAGCGTGCAAGCCGCCAGGCGCCCCATCGTCATCCCCGCAGACCGTCGAGTAGAGCTGCAGGTGCCCGCAGACCTTCCAGAAGGTCCAGCGGAGGTGATCGTCCTCATCACCGCCCCGCAGAAGGCTGCGCCACGCGACAAGCGGGCAGCACTTGGCATGGATCGGGGTACGGTCCAGATCGCCGATGACTTCGACGCGCCGCTGCCGGAGAACCTACAGCGAGCGTTCAATGGCGAGTAAACCGGAGCTGGTGAGGTTCGAGATTGAAGGTGCCGAAATCGCGGTCCGCCTGGCGGGCGATCGGGAGAAGCCGGCGCTTCTCCTGATCCACGGCTTTCCAAGCTCCTCGGAATCGTTCCGGAACGTAATCGACTGTCTCGCGCGGGACTGCTTCGTGATCACCCCGGACCTTCCGGGGTTCGGCGGCTCCGAGCCGGTCGAGCGCCCCTCATTCTCGCGTTTCGCGGACATGATCGACGGATTGCTCGCGCGGCTCGGGGCCGGGTCTTTCCACCTTTACCTCCACGATTTTGGAACCGCGGTAGGACTTCATCTTGCCACGCGCGCGCCGCGCAGGATACGCAGCCTCATCGTCCAGAATGCCAATGCCCATGAGAGCGGGATGGGGCCGCAATGGTCGGCGACCAGGGCCTATTGGGACGATCCCACGCCGGAGCGGGAAGCCGAGGCGACCGCGCACCTGACCTTCGAGGGCACGCGCGACCAATATCTGGGCGGCGTGCCCCAGGACATCGCCGAGCGCATCGATCCCCGACTGTGGGAGGAGGACTGGCGGATCATGTCGCTCCCCGGCCGGCTCGAGACGCAGCGCGCGCTGGTGCTCGACTATCGCAGCCATGTCGCGCGGTTCGGGGACATAGCCGATTATCTCGGTCGCTGGCAACCCCCGGCGCTGATGCTGTGGGGGCGGCACGATATCTTCTTCGATCTCGAGGAGACCCTCTCCTGGATGAAGGCGCTCCCGCGCATGGAGGCGCACATCCTCGACGGCCCGCATTTTTTGCTGGAGACCCATCCGGCCGAATGCGCCGCGTTGATGAGCGCCTTCGTCAGGCGCGTGGAGGGACCGCGTTAGGACGTGCGCACCGTGAGCCCGACGCTCGGCAGCTGGGTTCCGGGCGCGTGACGCGGATGCCGACCGGTGGACGAGCCGGGCGCATCCTGCGTCGACGTACCCCGCTCTGAAGAAGCCTTGCCGGTCAGCAAGAGGCGCCTGACCGCCGCTTGCAGCCCACGGCGCTGACGCTCCCTAGAACACCGACGATGAGGCAACCCCGAGGTCAAGGGCTTTAGCGCTCTCTTTCCGCGGCTGACCGGCTTCGAAGCGGCAGCGGTAGCGCTCGGCGTCGTCAGTGCAGGTCGTTTCGGCATGGACGTCTCCCTTCGCCCTGGTGGGCGTCGTTACGGTTGTGCTGGAGCGCCGCGTCGCGTCCGCAGGAGCGAGCTGTGGCTCAATCGACGATCCGCATTCACAGGCCGGCGGTTGCCCTGGTGGCCTGGATGCAGGCTGGGGTCCGAAACGGGATCGTGGAGGCGCAATCTATCAAACGGCGTGTTCTACCCAGAGGCGGATCACCCTCGGTGTTCCCGCGCTCATCCACGTAGCCCTCTTTCACGCTCCCAACGTGGCGCGCTCGTGGCGCAGGTCCCCCGTGTGGGGGAAGTCAGTGCATCGAGGCCCTCCTTGAGGTCGAGCTCGGCCTCGATGGAGCCGCTGCCGTGGCGGCATTGAGTCCCTTGTCGACGGACCGCTGCCGGCGGCGCGCCTTGACCGTGGCTCGCTGCAAGGCGTGCGCCTGCTGCTCGACCGACTGCGCCTGCAGGCGCAGGCCCTTGGCCGAGGCAGCCGCTGCGCTCTGCGCGTCGTAGAGCGTGCCGTCGCGCCACATGGCCCACAGCACCCCCGACAGCCGCCGCGCCAGCGCCACGACGGCGATGTGGCGACCCCGGCGTTCGGCAATGGCGTCTGCCCATCGACGCAGTGGGTCGTCGCCGCTCTTGTTCTTGTGCCGCAGGATAGTGTGCGCGGCCTGCGTCAGCAGCATGCGCACGTACGCGTTGCCTTGCTTGGTGATCGAACCCAGCCGCCGCTTGTCGCGCCCGCCGGAGGTGTCCTCCAAGGGAACCAGACCCAGGTAGGAGGCGAGCTGGTGGGCGTGGCGAAAGCGCTTGGCTTCGTCCACGACCGAGACGAACGCGGCAGCGACGACCAGCCCCACGCCGGGCGCCGTGGTCAACCGCGCGATCACCGGCTCGTGGGCGCACAGCTGCTCGAGCGCAGCATCGACCAGCGCGATCTGGGGGTTGAGCACCTCCAGCGCGGTCACCAAGGGCCCGACCAGCTGACGGGTATCGGCTGGCAAAGAGGCCTCGCTCAGCCGCGCGAGAAAATCCTCGGTCATGCATGTCGCGACCTTGTGTCCGCAGGCGCGCAGGATGCCGCGCACGGTGGTGACATACTGGGCCCGCGTCTCGACCAGCGCGCGTCGCACGGCCAGCTGGTGGCGTATGGCTCGCCGGTGGGGCGACAGCACGTGAGCGAGCGGAATGCCCCCGCGCTCGACGGCGCGCGCCAGCGCCTCGGCATCGAGGCGGTCATTCTTGCGGCCGTGCTGGCCAACGCCGAGCTGACGTGCTCGCGTGGTGTCGACGACCAAGACGTCGTGGCCCCAATCGCGGAGCTTGTCGTGAACCACCCAGGCCTCGCGGCACGCCTCGAGCGCCACCCGGGCCGGCGAGGACGACGGACCGAGGACGTCCTGAAGCGAATCAAACGAGCGGACCGTGCGTCGCAGCGCCACCTGCCCGCCCGCTACCTCGCAGAACGAAATCTCGTTGACCCCCAGATCCAGCGCTACACTTCGCATGGCTGACCTCTCCTGGGCCCCCGTCGACTGCGTCTTCGAACGCGTGGGGGTGCCCGCAGGCAACCCTGCAGGCGAGAGGTCAGCCATCTTGCTTGCTGCTCCGAGTGGCTCCTTCTTGCGCGCTGCTCTCCGGAGCTTGGAGCCCCCGCCGGAGGCCTCCGTCCGCCCGTCGCCCGCAGCTTTGTCCGGCTGGAGCGCGCAGGGGGAGTCAAGGGCGGCGGAGCCGGCGAGCTCCGCTCGCGAACCCTTGACGCCCCCGAGCACTCCAGCACGCTCTGCTGCTGCCGATGGGCCGACCTCCACGGTGCAGCGGGCTGTCTTCGCAGGCCCCGCCGCGCGGACACGTCGAGCAGACGCACGGGTCGGTGCGGTCGGCATCGTGGATCCAGGCTCCGCTTGGGTTGCCTCATCCCATCTATCACGTTGAAACCCGGAGAATTTTCACAGGGAGGCGGGGAGGCGGGGAGGAAGAGAAGAAAATGAAGTTCTCCCTCTTGCCGTCTCTCGCTCCCCGCCTCCCTGTGGAATTCCTGCTTTCTCTCGTAGCTTCAACCCGTTTGTCGCTCTAGCTGAAGCGCAACACGTTGGCTATCATCAGGTGCATTCATGTCGAAAGTCGATCTCAAGCGGGAACTCAAACATCTCTACCAGGCATCCGCGAAGGAGGTGGTTCAGGTTGACGTGCCGACGTTTCAGTTCCTCATGATCGACGGCAAGGGCGATCCCAACACATCACGGGAGTATGCCGAGGCCGTGGAAGCGCTGTTCTCCGTCTCCTACACGACGAAGTTCATGGTGAAGAAGGGGGCGCGAGGAATCGACTACGCGGTCATGCCCCTCGAAGGCCTCTGGTGGTCGGACGACATGTCCGTCTTCACCTCCAACGACAGGTCACGATGGAAATGGACGATGATGATCATGCAGCCTCATTTCGTTGGGGAGGCGGTGATTCAGGCGGCCATGGCGGAGGTGAGGCGAAAGAAGGCGCTCCCCGCGCTGGACGCGCTCAGACTGGAGAGCTTCACCGAAGGGTCGTGCGCCCAGATACTTCACATTGGCCCCTTTACGGAAGAAGGGCCGACCATTCAGCGAGTCCACGATTTTATCGGCGCGCGCTCGGCGCTTGCAGGAAAGCACCACGAGGTGTATCTGAGCGACATCCGCCGCGCCGATCCGGCCAAGTGGAAGACCATCATCCGCCAACCCATGGAGTGATGGCCTCGAACGTTCGGCTCGGGCAGTTCGCCACAAGCACATGAGGGATTCACGTGATCGACTTGCGGGCCTTGACGTCTGAAGATTGGGCCGCATGGCGCGACGTCAGGCTGCGCGCGCTCGCGGACGCTCCCCATGCTTTCGGCTCGACGCTCGAGGAATGGGAAAATGCATCCGAGGCGCGCTGGCGCGCGCGCCTGGAGCTGCCTGGTTCCCGCAACCTCGTGGCCTACGTCGACGGCGAGCCGGTCGGCATGGCTACAGGCGCGCCCTTCGAAGGCACCTACGAGCTGATCAGCATGTGGGTAGCGCCGGAGGTGCGCGGCCGCGGCGTCGGAGATGCACTGGTCGAGGAGATCCTGCGGTGGGCACGCGAGCAGGGCGGAAGTGAGCTCCGCCTCGACGTGAAGCAGGACAATCTCAGCGCCATCTCGCTGTACGTCCGCCACGGTTTCATCGACGTCGGTCCGTCTCGCGAATCGGGCGAGCGAGCCATGATGAAGCGTGTGTGAGTCGACGTTCGAGCTGGCCGTCGCGTCCAGCGACGGCGGCACAATGCGCAGGTGAACCGCGGATCCGCCGGGCGCGACGCTACTTCCCAGGCTCAAGGACTCGAGCCTGGTGGCGCGCCGACTCGGCGCCGTGGATCTGGGGATCTTCGCTGCGCCCAGCTACGTCGCGCAATTCGGTGCGCCGCGCTCGCTGGCCGACTGCGCCAGGCACCGCTGGGTGTCCTTCTCCGACATGCGCCGCCTGCCGAAGGAGCTGCAAGGCCCGCCGTCGCCTCGCGTGTCCACCGATGATCTGCTGCTTGCCCACGGCATGGTGCGGATGGCCGCGGGGCTCGCCGTGCTGCCCGGCTACCTGGCACACGAGGACGTGCTCGCGGGGCGGCTGGTACGGGTGGTTCCGAGCTGGAAGCAAACCGTCGGAACGCTCTTCTTCGTCTACCCGCCGGCTCAGCACGTGCCGCGCAAGGTGACAGCCCTGCGCGACTACCTCGTGGACGTCATCGCCCAGCGGCCTCTCGCGCTCGCAGAGGGATGAGCGCCGTCAATACCGCTCGGGCGACCACGAGCCCGGCGCCCACCAGTCGACGAGAGCCGCGAGGATCCGGCCCAGCGCTGCCCCGAGGCCAGGCGAAGGCTCGTCGCACAGCGTCGGTGCGACCGAGAGTCCCAGCCGGTCCTTGAGGATCTCCTGGGCGCGGCGAATGGATCGTGGATCTCGGCGGTCGAACCAGATGGCTTCGCCAGACGACTCGCTGGCCTCCGGGCCTTCGTCCTCCGCCGGCCCGACGTACAGGGTCACGGTGTGTCGTCCCAGCGTGGCAGGTGGGTCGCTCCGCATGTTCCACAGCATGCTCCGCGCTCGTGACAGATCGGTGGCGCAGGCGAAGACTCTCCGTTGCAGCGCGGCGCTCCCCCAGCTGCGGCGGCGCCCTGAACGAGGCCGAGCGCCTGAAGGCGAGCCCGTCACCCTCGCCGTGGACCGCGACGAGCGCATGAGCCTGTCGGCGCTCATGTCGGGAAGATGCGCAGTTCCCTGAGTGCCATTCCGTCCGGATCGACGGCGGCGAGGCAAAGCGGCTGACCGACCTCAAGTCGGGCGCAGGTATCCCCGCCTGGTCGCCTGACGGCGCTGCCCTGGTCCTCTCGGCGAAGGTCGCCTCCGATGCGCCGCCGGGGGCTCCGCGGGTGGTGACGAGGGCCCTGTACAAGAGCGATGGGGTGGGGTTCGTGCTGGACCGCCGGACGCACCTCTTCCTCGTCCCTGCCGGCGGGGGTGAGGCGCGGCAGATCACGCGCGGTGACGCGAACGAGAGCGACCCGGCGTGGTCGCCCGACGGGCGCCTCATCGCGTTCAGCCGGACGCGGGAGGGCCCCCGCGACGCCCACTGCAGCGACCCCTGGGTGATGACGCCGTGCGCGACTTCGACGGTCCCGCCGTCGACGCTCCTGACCGGGCCACCGCGCGGCGAGAACCTCGATCGCGACGCGCGCGCCGTGAACTCAGGGGCGGGCGCGCGCACCAGACGCGAAGCGCGGCGTCGGCCGCGAAGGTCTGTCCGTCCGGTATGTCGTGAGCTCTCCGCCAAAAAAAGGCGAAACCATGGGCCGTCCTCGATCACCGTCCTGGGCTCCACGTCGGCGGAGCGCGCGCGATCTCGTCGCCCGGTGCAGGGGGCGCGCCGCGCTCCTCGTGCCTCTGTTGCTGAGCCTCGCCCTCGTCGCGGGCTGCGCCGGGGGAGAGCCCGAGCGCGGCGCTCCCGGCGTCGCGCAGCAGGCGCGGCTCCCGCTGCGGGCCGCCGCCTCGATGAGCGTCGCGCGCGCGTACCACACGGCGACGCGGCTCCTCGACGGCAGGGTCCTCGTCGCGGGGGGCACCGGCGAGGCGAGCGCGGAGCTCTACGATCCCGCGACGGACACGTGGGCGCCGGCGGCCTCGATGGGCACGATCCGCCAGCTTCACACGGCGACCCTGCTCGCCGACGGACGGGTGCTCGTCGTCGGCGGGAGCCCGGAGCTCAGGGCCGAGCTCTACGACCCTGCGCTGGATGCCTGGACCGCCACCCCGCCGATGGCGCTGCCCCGCCCCTGGCGGCACGCGACGACGCGGCTCCTCGACGGCAGGGTCCTCGTCGCAGGAGGGGGCGAAGAGGCGACGTTCACCTGCGAGATCTACGATCCCGTGACCGGCGAATGGCACCTCGGCGCCAGGCTGCCGCGCGGCGGGTACGGCAACAGCGACGGCGCCGCGCTGCTCGCCGACGGCAGGGTCTTCCTCGATGGCAACGAGGGTCCCTATGGCGAGCACCGCAGCCAGATCTATGACCCTGCGAGCGACGCCTGGTCGACCATGGGGGCTCGAGGCGATAGGCGCATGCCAGGGGCCACCGTCACCCTGCTGCCGGGCGGCCGGATCCTCGTGGCCGGCGCCGGCGACCTAGGCCCCGAGACCTTGCTCAGCGCCGACATCTACGATCCTGCGACGGGCTCCTGGACCCCGGTCCCCAGAGCGACCCCCTCGTTTGGCGTCTGGAATTTCTCAGGGCAGCGCGCCGTGTCGCTCCCGGACGGGCAGGTCCTGCTCACGGGGGGCATCGATTACATGCTCCCTTGCGACGATGGAGCGTGGCCCTGCCCGAGCGTTCGTCTTCGCGACAGCACCGAGATCTACGAGCCCACGGCGGGCCGCTTCACGGCCGGCCCGTCGATGCTCTCCCCGCGCGGCCATCACACGGCGACGCTGCTCCTGGACGGCAGGGTCCTCCTCGCGGGCGGCCTCATCGGCGACCACGACGGCGCGACGGGCGACAACGTCGTCGCGATCGCGAGCGCCGAGCTGTTCACCCTGGAGCGCCGCCGCCCCGGCGAGCCCTGCAGCTCCGCGGCGGAGTGCGGGGGCGGCAGCGAGCGCTGCGTGGACGGCGTCTGCTGCAGCTCGGCCTGCGACGGGGCGTGCGAGGCCTGCGCGGTCGCGGCCGGCGCGGCCCAGGACGGCGTCTGCGCCCCGGTCACCGGCCCGGCCTGCGACGACGGCGACGCCTGCACGCAGGGCGACGCCTGCCAGGCGGGCGCCTGCGCCGGCGCGCCGGCGAGCGACGGCGCGCCGTGCGACGACGGCGACGCCTGCACGCAGGGCGACGCCTGCCAGGCGGGCGCCTGCACCGGCGCGCCGGCGAGCGACGGCGCGCCGTGCGACGACGGCGACGCCTGCACCCGGATCGACACCTGCCAGGCGGGCGCCTGCGCCGGCGCCGATCCGGTGGCCTGCGCCGCAGCGGACACGTGTCAGCTGAGCCTCTGCGATCCGGCGTCCGGCCAGTGCATCCCCGCGCTTGCCCCCGGCGGCACCGCGTGCGACGACGGCGACCTCTGCACCCAGGACGACGCATGTCAGACGGGCGCCTGCGTCGGAACGCCGGTCTCGTGCACGGCCACGGACGCCTGTCACGCCGCCGCGTGCGACGAGGCCACGGGGCTCTGCGCCGACGCTCCGCTGCCTGACGGTACCCCGTGCGGCGAGCGCTGTACGGACAGCGCGTGTCAGGCAGGCGTGTGCACGACCGGTGCTCCGACGGTCTGTCCGGCTGTCAATGGCTGTCATCAGCCAGGTTTCTGCGACCGGTATGCTGGCTCTGGAGGCGCGTGTCAGGCGGGGCCGCGGCTGCCCGACGGCGCGCCGTGCTCGAACCCCACCACGAGCGCGTGGACCGCCGGTTCCCCCATGGAAACCGGCCGAGGCGGGCACGCGGCCACGCTGCTCCAGGACGGCACCGTGCTGGTCACCGGAGGGCTCGCGGGCCACGTGCAAAGGTGGTATGGAGCGAGCGATCCCCGCTTCGACAGCGCGATGCGGTACGATCCAGCGAACGATACGTGGACGGCGGTCCGCCCGATGCTGCAGCCGCGCGCATATCACACGGCCACGCTGCTCCAGGACGGCACGGTCCTCGTGGTCGGCGGCACCGGCGACGCTGCCCAGGGGCCTTCGGCCGAGCGGTACGATCCGAGGGCCGACGTCTGGACGGTGACCGGAGCGACGGTGGCGCCCGAGCGCCGCGACAGGCACACGGCCACGCTGCTCCAGGACGGCAAGGTGCTCGTCCTCGGCGGTATTCCGGATTGGGCCAGCTCCGAGATCTACGATCCGGCGACGAACACCTGGGCGCCCACCGCGCCAATGCTCGATTTGCGATCCGGCTTCTTCACGGCCACGCTGCTCCAGGACGGCAGGGTGCTCGTCGTCGGCACGCGTGATGGTGGCCGGTTGTTCGATCCGGCGACGAACACCTGGGCCCCTGCGGGGCCGCCGGACGGGCGCGATGACCTCACCAGCGGCGTCGGCTGGACGTGGGACGTGCCGATGCCTGTTTCTCCGAGGAGGCTGGAGACGGTGACGCAGCTCGCGGATGGCCGTGTGCTCGTCCTGGGTGGTTGCGAGAACGACGCTTACTGGTGTGGCTTTGCCGACGTGCTGCTGTATGCGCCCGGTGTCATCTCCCCTGGAGATGGCGTGTGCCAGAGCGGTGCTTGCGTGACGGTCGACGCGGGCGGCTCGGGTGGCGCCGGTGGCGAAGCGGGCTCCGGTGGCGCCGGTGGCGAAGCGGGCTCCGGTGGCGCCGGTGGCGACGGCGGGGTGAACGCGGGCGGCAGCGCGAGCACTGGCGGCGCCGGCGTCACGGCGAGCACGGGAGCGGCCACCGGGGCAGGTGGCGCGGGTGGCGCTGGAGGCAGCGGCGGCGCGGCGCCCGGAGCCGGGGGCCAGGGCGGAGCGGGCGGCGGCGGCACCGGCGGCAGTGGAGACGCCGCGGTCGCCAGCGGCACGGGCGGCGCCTCCACCAGCGCCGCTGGGGCCGGCGGCAGCCCGGGATCCAGCGGGCCGGCGGGCGGCGGCAGCGGCGGGTGCAGCGCCTCACCGCGCCCGGTGGGCTCGGCGGCCCCCTGGCTCCTGCTGGCCGCATTGCTCGGAGCGCGGGGCGCCCGGCGCCGCACCGGGTGCTCCGCAAGGTGACTCGCCTGCTCGCGCGGGCCGAATGCGGTAGCGGTCGCATTCGCCCGGAGAGAGCTCACATCAAGGGTCCCATTTCGGGACGTCCTACACCGGCTACCACGTCGATCCCCACGACATACGAGGAGAGCCGTTCGACGAGCGAGAGCTCCACCGCAGGCTCTCGCCGGCGTCCTTGGCCGCACGCTGCGTCACGCGCGCGGCCGCCAAGCGGAGGCGCGCGGTCCCTGGACGCGGGATGGACACCTGGATACGCTCATCGAATGAACGACGTGTTCGACAGCGACTCGAACGATCTGTTCCCGCCTGCCGATCGGGCGAAGATCTAGGCGCTCACGGAGGATCCCAACGCGACGGTCGGCTACGAGCTGAGCAAGGGGATCCTGATGTGGTCGGATGAGGAACCGCGCGACGTCGAGATGTCCACGTTCACGAAGATCATGATGCTCATGGCCTATCGATCCATGATGTACCGGCCGGAAATGTTCCGAGATAGCCAGGACGAGTTCATTCGTGAATGGTTCGCGGCATGCCGCGCGACATGGGAAAGGGCGAGGGCCAGCGGCCTCCGGTGGATCGGCTTCGCGCCGTCACGCACCGATCCCGCGAACCTCGCGCTGCTCCTCGAAGCCGAGAGGATCGAGTTCTCGGACATGTAGCCTGCGGGTGATCCCGAAAGCCTCCTGCTCGACGACGTTCAGGACCTGGTGGGGAGGAGACTCCCAGCGGCTCGGATCGGGCACGGCGCTGGACGCCAGGTACGTGCTGTGATCGCGCGGCGGCGAGGCCATCGTGGTAAGGAGCTGTGGACCGCTCGGCGCGCCCGTTTTAATGCACGGCGGCCGCCGTGCCGGCTATCGAGAGCGGCGGCTTCAACACGGGGCGGCGTCGAGCCGCATGTCTACGGGAGGACTTATGCAAGTGATCGTCGCGGGCGGTGGGATCGGCGGCCTGGCCGCGGCGCTGGCGCTGCACGCCGCGGGTCATGAGGTGACGGTGTTCGAGGCGGCGCCCACCATCCTGCCGCTCGGGGTCGGCATCAACCTCCTGCCCCACGCCGCCGAGGTGCTGGGCGAGCTGGGTCTTCTCGAGGCCCTGCTGGCCCAGAGTGTGGCGACCCGCGAGCTCATCTATTTCAACCGCTTCGGCCAGCGCATCTGGGACGAGCCCCGCGGCCGCTTCGCGGGTCATGCCACGCCGCAGCTCTCCCTCCACCGCGGCGCCCTCCAAGGCGTGCTGTTCGACGCCGCCGTCGAGCGGCTGGGCCCCGACCGGGTGCTCTGCGATCGGCGCCTCGCGGGCCACGAAGAGGGCAACGGCCGCATCGTGGCGCGCTTCCTCAACCGCGAGGGCGCGGCGTGGAAGGTCTCCGCCGATCTCCTGATCTGCGCCGACGGCATCCACTCGGCGGCGCGCGCCGGCCTCTATCCGGACGAGGGGCCGCCGATCTACGGCGGTCACATCCTCTGGCGGGGGACCAGCCTGGCGATGCCCTTCCTCACCGGCGCCAGCATGATCATTGCCGGGCATCAGGACCAGAAGTTCGTCGTCTATCCGATTTCCCCACCGGGGCCGGACGGCCGCCAGAGGATCAACTGGGCCGCCGATCTCGCGTTCGCCAGGAGCCTGCGACGCGAGGACTGGAACCGGCGGGGCGACCCCGCCGACTTCCTGCCCAGGTTCGAGGACTGGCGCTTCGGCTGGCTGGATGTGCCCGACCTGATCCGCAGCGCCGAGGCGATCTACGAGTTCCCGCTGGTCGACCGCGATCCGCTGCCGCGCTGGAGCCATGGGCGCATGACGCTGCTCGGCGACGCCGCCCATCCCATGTATCCGAACGGCTCCAACGGGGCGAGCCAGGCCATCCTGGACGCCCGCGCCCTGGTCCGCGCGCTCGCCGCCCACGCTGATCCGGTGGAAGCGCTGGCCGCCTACGAGGCCGAGCGCCTGCCCGCCACCGCCGCCATCGTCGCGGCCAATCGCCGCAGCGGTCCGGAGCAGTGCTTGCAGATCGCCTATGAGCGCGCGCCCGACGGCTTCGACCGCATCGAGGACGTCTTCGCCCCCGGCGAGCTGGAGGCCATCGCCGCCCGCTACAGGGTGCTGACCGGCCTGAAGCGCGCCTCGGAGCCCCTCGCGCCGGCGTGAACCAGGCGCCGAGCGCTCAGACCTGCGCCATGCCGCCGTCGACGAAGAGCTCGGTTCCGTTGATGAAGCTGCTGTCCTCGGAGGCGAGGAAGACGGCGGCCTTGGCCACCTCTTCCGGCAAGCGCCGCCCTGCGAGAGGCGGCGATCGCAGGGCTGGGCGTGGCGTTGTTGCCCGATCACATCGCTGCGGCGGACTTGAGGGCTGGCAAGCTCGTCCGCGTCTTCCCCGAGTGGTACGTGACCGAGGGCATCGTCCACATCGTGTTCACCTCGCGCCGCGGCTTACCGCCCTCGGTCCGGGCGCTGATCGAGCACCTCGCGAGCCACATCCATGACGACGTGATGAAGGACGGTATCGACCGAGGATGCTGTCGCCCTGAGCTTCCGTCTTCGCTCGACAGAAGCCTCAGAAGGTGAATGTCTGGGCCCTGAGAACATCGGGGCTCTGCGTGTGGCTGCGTGTGGCTGCGTGAGGCTGCGTCTCGCCTGCCGGCCTGGCAGAACCAATTGACCCGCGGCAAGCTCGGGAGTAGGATGAGCCCACCATGCCGTCTGTCCACCTGACGCGCCATCTCTTCACCTTCTTCCCGCACCTCGAAGGTCAACACCTCCTCGTCGAGGCGTCGACGGCAGGCGAGGTCGTGGCGGCCCTGGAGAGGCTCGCGCCCGGCATCGGCTTCTACATCTGCGACGAGCGCGGCCGCTTGCGGACGCACGTCAACATCTTCGTCGGCAAGCAGATGATCCGCGACCGCAAGGGACTCACAGACGCGGTCGCTGCCGACGACGAGGTCCACATTCTGCAAGCGTTGAGCGGAGGGTGAAATGGCAAGCCGTATCCTGGTAGGCACGCGAAAAGGCACGTTCATCGTCGAGAAAAAGAACGGCTCGTGGAAGCCGCGCCTCGCGGGCCACGCCGGCGGCGGCGTCAACTATGTCGCGCGCGATCCCTACACGGGCAAGCTCTGGGCGCTGCTCGGCTTCGGCCACTGGGGGGCCAAGCTGTCCGTCTCGACGGATGAAGGCGAGACATGGAATGACAACCCCGCCCAGATCAAGTATCCCGAGGGCGCTCGCTACATCGGCCAGGACATGTACGAGGACGCCGGCAGCGACTTCGGCGTCGGCATCAAGATCGTCACGCGCCCGGCCACGGTACAGAAGCTCTGGATCATCGGCTTCGGCCCGGGCGGCGCGGTCTACGTGGGCACCATTCCGGGTGGCCTGTTCGTCAGCCGCGACGGCGGCGGGTCCTTCGAGCTCAACCGGCCGCTCTGGAACCACGAGTCACGCGGCGGCGACCTGTTCACAGGCGAGGGCAAAGGCGAGACGAAATGGTTTGGCACGCCGGCCTCCGAGGGTGGCGAGTTCGCCCCCGGCATTCACTCCATCGTGGTGGACCCGCGTGACCCGAAGCGGATGCTCATCGCCGTGTCCACGGCGGGCGTCATCGAAACAGCGGACGGTGGAGAGACCTGGCGACCGCGCAACAGCGGCATGCGGCTCGATCACACGCCCGAACCGGACGCCGAGTGGGGCCACGATACGCATTACATCGAGCAATGCGAGGGCGATCCCGACCATATCTGGCAGCAGAATCACGTTGGGATCTACTACAGCAGCGACGGCGCAAAGAGCTGGCGCAAGGTGAGCCGCCCGGAGCAAGGCGTTCATTTCGGCTTCCCCATCACGGCGGACGCGAAGGACGGACGCACGGCGTGGGTCGTCCCCGGGAAATCGGACATGCAGCGAATCACCGTCGACGGCGCGCTCTTCGTGGCTCGCACGAAGGACGGCGGTGAGACCTGGGAGCAGCTCCGCAGGGGTTTGCCCCAGGAGCAAGCCTACGACGTCATCTACCGCCACGCGCTCGCCAACAAAGACGGCACTGTCGCGTTCGGCACCACCACGGGCAATCTCTACGTGAGCGATGACGGCGGAGAGGGCTGGACGACCGTCTCCAATAACCTGCCGCCGATCTATTCGGTACGCATGGCGTGATGGGTTGGTTGGCCAGGGAAAGCGGTATACAGATAGCTCCGCGCAGAAGGCGGAGCTGTCCGCACTGCTGGAGCTGACCGGGGCGTCCGACCTGGCCCGACCGGGCGCGGGCGCGCCGGCCGGCCGGCCGCGGTTGAAAAAACTTCGCGGCCCCCGAACAGTTTCGGCCCCGGCGGCAGTCTTGGAGGGGAGAGGACAAGACTGCCATGAAACTTTACGATTTCGCGTTTTCTCCCAACTGCCGCAAGGTCCGTGCCGTCGCCTACGAGCTCGGCGTCTCGTTCGAGCCGGTCCACGTCGACCTGTTTCAACGAGCCTCGCGCGCGCCCCAATTTCTCGAGCTGAACCCGAACGGGCGCGTCCCGGTGCTGGTGGACGACGACCTGGTGCTCTGGGAGTCGACCGCCATCATGCGTTACCTGGCCGCCAAATGCGGCGGCGGCCTGGTGCCGGCCACGGCGCGCGCCCAGGCCGAGCTGGATCGCTGGCTGGCCTGGCAGCTCGCCCACCTCGGACCGGCCATGACCGCGGTCGCGTTCGAGCGCGTCGTGAAGCGCCTGACCGGCCAGGGGGCGCCCAACGAGGCGGTCATCGCCACCAGCAGCGCCGACTTCGCGCACCTCAGCAAGGTGCTCGATGGGGCGCTGTCCGGGCGCGATTACCTGGCCGGATCGCTCTCGCTCGCCGATTTCGCGCTCGCGTCGCACTACAGCCTGGCGCCCCTGTGCGGGCTCTCGCTGGCCGGGTTTCCGCACCTCGAGTCGTGGCTCACGCGCGTGCTCGGCCGCGATAGCATGCGCCGCGCCCTCGCCGACGCCCAGGCCGCCATGAGGCCCCATGCCGCCTAAAGACGACGCCACGTTCTTGCGATCGGTCGAGCCCCTGCGCGGCGCGATCCGCCTGCATTGCTACCGCATGCTCGGCTCCGCGCACGACAGCGACGACGTGCTGCAGGAGACCTGGCTGCGCGCCTGGCGCGCCAAGGACTCGCTGGAGAACGAGGCGCTGGTCAAGCCGTGGCTCTACCGCATCGCGACCAACGTCTGCCTGGACGAGCTGAAGCGCCGGCCACGGCGCCTGTTTCCGACGGACGCGTTCCCCGCGACGGAGGACGCCAGGCCCCCGCTGCCCCGCGTCGAAGAGCCCGTCTGGCTGGAGCCGATGCCCAGCGCCTGGCTGGAAGGCGTCGAGGAGCGCGACCCCCAGGCGCGCTACGCGCTCAAGGAGAGCGTGGCCTTGGCCTTCGTGGCGGCCCTGCAATGCCTGTCCCCGCTCCAGCGCGCGACGCTGCTGCTCCGCGACGTTGTCGGGCTGTCGGCGGCGGAGACGGCGCAGGCGCTCGCCACGAGCGTGGAGGCAGCGAACAGCGCGTTGTTCCGCGCCCGCAGCGCGATCGGCAGCAAGCTCGGCGGGGCGGAGCCGGTCGACATCGCGACGACCACGCAGGTGGATCCGCGTTTGCTCGAGCAGTACGTGCGCGCCTTCGAGGAGGCGAACCTGGACGCCCTGGTCGCGTTGTTCCACGAAGAGATGCGCACCACCATGCCGCCGGCGCCGACCTGGGTCTCCGGGCGCCCCGCCAACGAGCGCTTCTACCGGATGATGTTCGGCAGCATCGTCCCTCGGCAATTCCTGCACTTGCGCATCGCCGCGAACGGACAACCGGCGTTGGCCTTCTATCGTCCCCGAGCCGCCGGCGCGCCACACACCCTGTCGGCGATTCAGCTCGTCACCACGCGCGACGGCGCGATCGCGACCGTCGACCATTTCATGCTGCCCGAGGTGTACCCGCTGTTCGGCGTGCCGTCGGAGCTGCCCACCTCGTGAGCGAGCCCATGCTGCTACCAGGCGCCGCGCGCGTACCGGCGAGCACGAGCGCCACGAACTCGGCCATCGCGGCGCGCAGCGCGGGCCCGTCGAGGGCCGCTCGCTGCGCGCGCCGCCGAGCCCTCGCGACATCACGACATCAGCGCTGGCGCTTGCATCGATCCGCGGACCTGGCTACGTCATCGTCTCCGTGACTCCCGCCCCCTCGCCCTACGGTGTCCTAGGCCACCTCGACGTCCCCCTCGGCCTCGGCCTGCTCCGGCTGGCCACGGAGGGGCGCCCCTCCGAAGAGGACGCGACCGCCGTCATCCACGTTGCCCTCGATCGAGGCATACGCCTCCTCGACACCGCCGATTCTTACTGCCTCACCGACCGCGAGGCCCACTATGGAGAGCGCCTCGTCCGCAAGGCGCTCGACGCGTGGTCCGGCCCGCGCGACGACGTGCGCGTCATCACCAAGGCGGGCCTCACCCGACCCAAAGGGCGATGGGCCCCGAACGGCGGCCGCGACCACCTGCGCCGCACGGTCGAGGGCAGCCTGAAGGCGCTCGGCGTCTCGCGGATATTCATGCTCCTCCTCCACGTGACCGACCCCAGGACCCCCCTCGAAGAGAGCCTCGCCGCGCTCGCCGAGCTCCAGAAAGAGGGCCTCATCGAGCACCTCGGCCTCAGCAACACCTCCATCGCAGAGGTCCGCCAGGCCCAGCGGCACTTTCCGGTGCGGGCCCTCCAGGAGGAGCTGAGCGTCCTCGATCGCGGCAGCGCAGCCCGAGGCCTCTTCGAGCTCGCCAAGCAAATGGGCATCCCGTTCCTCGCCCACCGGCCGCTCGGCGGTCACGCCAAGGTCGATAGCCTCCTCAAGAACCGCGCGATCAAGCCCATCGCCGCGCGGCACAGCGTCACGTCCCAGGAGGCGGCCCTCGCGGCCCTGCTCGATCTCGGCCCCCCGGTCCTCCCCCTGTTCGGGGCGACCAGGCGGGAGAGCGTCGAGTCCTGCTTGCGCGCGCTCCGGGTCCCCTTTGGCGCGCGCGATCGAGCCGACCTCTCGAAGACCAGCTTTGCGCCCACGGCCGATGTGCTGGCCTCGGTCGCGCCGCCCGTGATCCCCGCCGGTCTGCGCAAGCTCGAGCCCGGAGAGGGCCCCGGCGATGCGCCCGAGGTGGTCGTGATCATGGGAATTCAAGGGGCAGGCAAATCGTCGGAGGTCGCCCGCTACACGGCCAAAGGGTACGCGCGCCTGAACCGCGATGAGCTCGGCGGCACGCTCGACGGCGTGGTCAAAAAGCTCGGAGAGCTGCTCTCCTCGGGGCAGACGCGGGTGGTCCTCGACAATACGTACGGCACGCGCGCGTCGCGTTATGCGGTGCTCCGGATGGCGCACGCGCACGGCGTGCCGGTCCGGTGCCGGTACCTGGCCACGCCCATCAACGAGGCCTACGCGAACGTCGTCCTCCGCGTCCTCGAGCGCTACGGCAAGCTGCTCGGGCCGGAGGACATGAAAGCGCTCGGCAAGGAGGATCCCAACCTGCCGCCGCCGCAGGCGCTCTCGCGGTGGGCTGCGAATTTCGAGGCGCCGCACGTGGATGAGGGCTTCTCGGTGGTCGAGGAGATCCCGTTTGCCCGGCGCGTCGATCCGCTCTTCACGGGCAAGGGCCTGCTCCTCGACGTGGACGGTACGCTGCGAACGACAAAGAGCGGCGAAATCTACCCGCGCGACCCCGACGACGTCGCGCTCCTGCCCGGTCGGCGCGCGGCCCTGGAGCGCTGGATCAACGACGGATACACGCTCTTCTTCGTGTCGAACCAGAGCGGCATCTCGAAAGGATCGGTGACCGAAGAGGCTGTCCTGGCCGCGTTCTCGCGGACGATCGAGCTCCTCGGCCTGCCCGTGGCCGAGGTCGTGTACTGCCCGCACCCGGCGTTTCCGGTCGGCTGCTTCTGCCGCAAGCCCCTGCCGGGGCTCGGGATATCGCTGATCCAGCGCCACAAGCTCGCGCGCGAGCACCTGGTCATGGTCGGCGATATGGAAAGCGACCGGGAGTTCGCGCAAGCGCTCGGGGCGAAGTACATGACGGCCGAGGAGCTCTTCCCAGGCGAGTGAGCGCCCGCGATGACGAGCGTGGGCCCGCCTTCTACCTACGCGCCCGGCTTCTTTTACCTGCGCGCCGAGCGATACGGTCGCGGCCGGTATGGTGACGCGCCTATTTTGAGCTGTTGCTTCACAACTGAACCGGCGCGCCTCAATCCATTGCTGGTCGGGAGGCCATGAGCTAGGGTCGAGTCCCAGTCGCGCCCTTCGCGCGCGCGGAGTCACCGATGACAAGCGCCCGTTGCTCCTCCCTGGTCCTCGCCCTGCTCTCACTCTCGGGTGTTGCTTGTTCGTCGAGCAGCACCCCTCCGTCGGAAGAACCGGGGGTCGCAGGCGCGGGCGGCCAAGCGCAGGCGGGCGCCGGTGGTAACGCCGAGAGCGCGGGCAGCACCCCGGGCGATGGCCAGCCCGGCTCCGCGGGCGCGGGCGGAGCGGGCGCCGCGTCGGGTGGCTCCGATTCCGGCGGTGCCAGCGGCGGCGAGGGCGGCAGCGCGAGTGGCGCGGGCATGGGGGGGGCGAGCGGTGGTGGCGGTCAAGCCGGCGGCAGCGCAGGCGGCGCGACCGGCACGGACGCGGCCAAGAGCGCCGGCTGCGGCAAAGCGAAGACGCTGCAAAACGGCACGATCGACATCTCGTTCGGCGGCGCCTCTCGCAAGTACATCCTTCGCGTGCCGAGCGATTACGACAAGGACAAGCCGTATCGGCTCGTGTTCGCCTTCGCGGAGTCCGGCTCCTCCGCCATGTCGGTGGCGAACCGGAACTACTTCACGATGGCGACGCTCGACGCTGGAGCTACCACCATCTTCGTCGCGCCGGACGCCGCGAACGGCGCCGGTTCCTGGAGCAAGTCGGACGTGGAGCTGACGGACGCGATCCTGGAGGAGCTCGAGGGAGATCTCTGCATCGACAAGACTCGGATCTTCGCCACCGGCTTCAGCTTCGGGGGAGCGATGTCGCTGGCTCTCGCCTGCACCCGCGCGGACGTGTTCCGAGGCGTCGCCTTCTTTTCGGGCGCAGATCTCACGGGCTCCTGCACGGCGACGTTGACCAAGCCGATCGCCTACTACGCGTCGCAAGCCAGCGGTGACAGCAGCGGCCCCCCCATGCCGACCAGCGGTCGCGTCAAACAAGCCGAATTCGCGAAGGTCAACGGCTGCATGGAGGAGCCGTCGGCGACCACCTTCCCGGCAGCTGGCCAGCCCCACACGTGTACCGAGTACAAGGGCTGCTCCGCAGGTCACCCCACCAAGTACTGCGTGTTCGACGGCCCGCACGGCTGGGAGCCGAAGGACCCCGGGCAATCGACGAGCTGGAACGCCCCCGAGGCGTGGAAATTCATCACGCAATTCTGATCTCGAGTCGAGGACTGCGTCGGGCGCAACGACGATGGGGAGGCGCTCCGTGGCCCGCCGCCTGTACCAGTCGACCAGTGCCGGCGTCCGTCGACATCAAGAGCTGTCCGTAACGAAGCGAGCGGTTGGAAGCGAACCTCGTCCAAACGCAGCGGAATTTTCGAACGTCTCGCGTCATCCCGCTTTTACTTGATCGTTTAGTCGCAGCAGCTGCACAGTTGCAGGTATGCGTATCGTTTCCTTCAGCGTGCTCGCGTTCGCATTCGCCTGCTCCAGCTCACCAGACGAGCCCGGCGGCTCAGGAGGCGCAGGGGGCGCCGCCGCGGGCGCCCCGAGCACGAGCGGCACTGGCGGCGTCACCCAACCAAACGGAGGCGCGACGGGCCCCGGCGGCGATGCGACGAATGGCGGCGCAACGACAGGAGGAGACGCGATGGGCGGAGCGTCGACGGGCGGCGAGCCAGCCGGCGGCTCCTCGGAAAGCGCGGGCACAGCGAGCGGCGGAGCGTCGGCAGGAGCTGGCGGAGCGGATGGCGGAGCCGGCGGGGCGAGCGGCGGAGCCGGCGGAGCGAGCGGCGGAACCGGCGGCGGCGGGGCCTGCGTCAAGAACCTCGCCTGCAAGCTGGACCCACCGCCGAGCACCGGCGACCTCGCGCAAGACTGCGTCAATCGCATCAACCAGTTCCTCACGCAGTGCGCTTGCCTGCCGGCGCTCAAGCGCCGCGAAGACGGCGAAGCCTGCGCCAACGAGATGGCGAAATACGACGCCGATCACAACATGGCTCACGCCGGCATCCAAGCAAAAATCTGTCAGCCCGGCGGCGCGCAAAACTCCTGCCCTGGCTACTCCTCCAACAAGCAAGTCATCGGCCTGTGCATGCAACAGATGTGGGACGAAGGCCCGCCACCCACCGCAAACTGCACCGGCGACTGCTACGAAACGCACGGCCACTTCATCAACATGACCGACGACTCCGTCACCCAAGTCGCCTGCGGCTTCTACACGACGAGCAGCGGCAAAGTCTGGGCCGTCCAAAACTTCACGCGCTGAGAGCGCGGGTGGGCCCCGCGCCCGAGATCGAGGGCGGCGTCCTCGCGCTGATCGCGCGCCGGCGCGGCCCACGCGCCGTCCGGCGAGAGGGCGACGCCGGCGGGAAGTCGCGGAGGCCGCGGCGGGCGGTGTAGTCGTAGCGGAGGAAGACCAACCCCGAGGCGCGCGGCGAGGTGTCGGCTGGGCTCGGGACGTCGAACAGGAACGTCCCTTCCACGCCGAGCGAGGCGCGGTGCCCGCGGGCGAGCCAGCTCCAGAACGTGAGCCCCGCGGTGAACGCGTCGCGCAGGAAGGCCTCGTCGCGCATCTCGTTCACCGGCCGGTAGCTCGCGAGCCAGCCGAGCTGGATCCACGGCCACAGGCCCCGGCCGGGGAGCAGGTCGAGGTCGAGCGTCGCGTCGATGCGGTCGAGCGCCGACGGCACCGGGCTCAGCTCTACGTGAGCGATGACGGCGGAGAAGGCTGGACGACCGTCGCCAATAACCTGCCGCCGATCTATTCAGTACGCATGGCGTGATAGGTTGCCTGGAGGTCACGGGGCGCAAGCGAGCGGCGCCGCGGCCCGCGCCCGCACCGCCTCCCCCCCCCGTGAACGGCCGCCGGGAATATCTATTGATACCAGCTCTCGACGATGGCAATGTCGACGGCATCCATGAAAGCAGCGTTCATTCCCCTGGCGCTCGCCGGAGCGTTGTCCGCTTGTCAGCCGAATCGACCCGATGGTCCCGAAAAGCTGAAGGCAGTCGTCGTGTCGTATTTCGACTGCGTCACCCGGAGGGACTTCGCACGAATGAAGACCTTGACGACGCCCGACTTTGTCATCTACGAAAACGGAAAGATCATCGACAACGACGGACTGATCACGATCATCAACGGATCCCCGATAGCCAAAGCCACCTTTTCATTGGACGATGTCAAGATCGACGTCGACAACAACTCAGGGAGCATGATCTACATCAACCACGGCAAGTTCACGCAGAACGACGCGAGCACCATGACACGCGACTTTCTGGAGAGCGCGATCTTCAAGAAGGTTGGGAATGAATGGAAGCTGCACTTCGTGCATTCAACGGTGAAGAAATAGACGCGAGCTCAATCGGCGCACATGAGCCGATCGATGATCTCGAAGGTATCCAGAAGAGTGGAATCGAGAGCTTGCTGAGTGTCATGCTCGTGCGTTCCCGCTCGACTTGTTCACTTTCAATGGTTCTTGCGGTTTGGTCGATGTCGCACGATCGCACAGATCTGCGGCTCGTTGGGTATCACTGCAGCCGCCTGTGGCGGCCTGCGCTACGAGCCGGTCAATCCGCGGGGGACGCGGCGCACGCGTGCTGCGGCGAGAGGGCGCGCGCCCGGGCCGGCAGGGCAACCTGCTTCACGGCTCTTCCCACGAGGGCTCGACGGCGGGTCGCTCGCGCTCGATGATGCGCCCACTCCCCTCCTCCTGCCGGTCGCGGAACGGCGTCGACGCCGGCGGGAAGTCGCGGAGGCCGCGGCGGGCGGTGTAGTCGTAGCGGAGGAAGACCAGCCCCGAGACGCGCGGCGAGGCGCGCGGCGAGGCCTCGGCCGGGCTCGGGAGGTCGAACAGGAACGTCCCCTCCGCGCCGAGCGAGACCCGGTGCCCGCGCGCGAGCCAGCTCCAGAACGTGAGCCCCGCGGTGAACGCGTCGCGCAGGAAGGCCTCGTCGCGCGTCTCGTTCACCGGCCGGTAGCTCGCGAGCCAGCCGAGCTGGATCCATGGCCACAGCCCCCGGCCGGGGAGCACGTCGAGGTCGAGCGTCGCGTCGATGCGGTCGAGCGCCGATGGCACCGGGCTCAGGCGCAGCGACGTGCCCGCCGTGACGAGCGCGTCGACGAACGGACGGTACCGCAGGCGCGCCCCGAGCGAGGCCTGCGTGTCGTGCGTGGCGCCGTAGGGCGTGTAGACGTCCTTGTCGGCGCCGACGAAGCCCCTCAGCGACTCGTCCACCATGAGCCACGTGAAGCCCGCCCACGGCGAGAGCGTGAGCTCGCCGAGCGGGATGGACCAGAACGCGCTCGCGCTCGCCCTGGCGCCCATGGCGTCGCTGGCGTCCGGCTGGAACACCACGCGGCCGCTCAGCGAACCGCCGGGGACCCAGCCGCTCGAGCTCAGGTCGAAGCGCGCCTCCGCGCCGAAGCTCTCCGGCCCGTCGCGCAGGCGCCCGAACCCCGCGGCCGCGATCCAGGCGCGCCGCTCGATCAGCTCGCGGTGCACGTCGAGGCCGAGCTCGAGGAAGCGGACCGGAAGACGGGCGTCCTCCTCGGCGAGCTCGCTGTCGACGAGGCGCGCGTAGCCGCCGACGGAGAGCGGCCCCGGGTCCGGGTCCTCTCCCACCGGGGGCGCCGGACGAAGCGGCTCGTCCGCGGGAGCGATCGGCGCGGGCAGCGGCGGCGGCGCGGGCGGCGGCACGCGGGGACGGGGCGCGCCGTTCGCGACGGCGAGCTCGACGCGGAGCAGCGCCCGGCCGCCGGGCGAGGCGACGCGCAGCACATGCGGGCCCTCGGGGAGGACGGCGACGCGGGACTCGACCTCGCCGCCGAGCCAGAAGAACGGCGCGCGCGTGACGCCGAGGCGGCGCGCGGCGCGGTCCTCCGAGGCGTCGAGCGCGAGGGTCCCCTCCCCCACCGCGCCGCCGCCGGCCTCGCCGCCGACGCCGTCGAGCGGCGCCACCGAGAAGCGCAGCTGGCCGGAGGGCGCGGCCGCGGCGACCTCGGGACGGCAAGCCGGATCCCCGCCGTCCGCGGGCGCGGCGCGCGCGCGGGGCGACGCGCACTCGTAGGCGGCGCGGGCGCGGATGCGCACGACGGTCGGGCCGACGAACGCGAGCTCCAGGGGGCGCGCGGGGTCGATGTCGTTCCATGTCGACAGGACGCGGCCCGAGAAGGGCTGCGCCGCGCCGGCCGCGGTCGCGCGGATCCAGCCGAGGACGCTCCGGTCCGCCGGAGGCCGCGCCTCGATGCGGTGGCTGCCCCGCGGCACCTGCACGACGCAGCGGTCGGCCATCGGCGCGGAAGCCGGCGAGCACGCGACCGGCTCGCCGTCGAGCGCGATCGAGAACGCGCAGGGGGTCTCCTCGCGGTCGAGCGCCCGGCAGACGCCGTCGAGCGCGATCGCGCCCGGCGCGGCGCGGTCGAGCCGGAACTCGGCGCGCGCGCCGTCGGTGATGAGGAGCGACGCCTCCGGCGCATCGACGAGCGCGCGCCGCACCCGCACGCGGAGCGGCAGATCGCGATCGGCCCTGGCCCGGATCTCGAGCGTGGCCGTACCGGCCGTGGCGTCGGCGCGCGGCGGCACGGTCCAGCCGGTCACCGGCGCCAGCCGCGCGAGGGCGGCCGGCGGGAGCTGGACAGGCGGCGGCGCGGCGCCGGCGGGAGGAGCGACGGCCGGGCGCTGCGGGGCGCTCCCCGAGGCTGCGGGCGCGGCGCCCTGCTGACCGGCGGAGGCCTCGCGGGCGGCCTCCTGCACGGCGAGCTCGGCGAGCACGAGGGCGCGCAGCGTGAGCCGTCGATCGGGCGCCGGGGCGGCGGAAGCCACGTCGGTGGCCAGGTTCGCGGCCCGGGCGAGCGCCGCGGCGGACCGGTGGGCGAGCCCGATCCGGGTGAAGGCGTCGGCGGCGAGCTGCACCTCGCCGGAGCGCTCGGCGAGGAGGCCGAGCAGCAGCGCGTCCGCGCCGGAGCTGTCGCCCGCAGGGCCCGCGAGCAGCGCGACGCCGCGCCGCGGGTCGACGCTGAGGCGCGCGGCGCGCGCGGCCGCGAGGGGCGCGCGGTCGTCGGGCAGCGGGAGCGGCGGCACGCGCGCGGGCAGGCCGAGCGGGACCGCCACCGGGCTGCCCGGCGGCAGGGTGAAGACGGTGCTCGGCGGCGCGCCCGCGGTCGACGCGCCGGGCAGGTGCGCCGCGTCCCAGGGATCCTCCTCGGCGGGGCGGTCGAGCGCGGCGAGCGCCGGGAAGCCGAGGGCGTCGAGCGCCGCGGCGCGCTGCGCGTGGAGCGCGGCGCGGGCAGGCGAGGGCGCGGCGCGGAGGGCGCGTGTGGCGCCGCGGATCTGCTCGAGCGTGCCGTCGACGGGCGCGCCGTCCGGCGGGCGCACCGGCGTGACGGCGCGCGGGGCGCCGGGCGCGGCGGGGTGCAGGCGCACCGAGGCGCGGAGCAGCGTCGGCGCATCGGTCTCGACGCGCAGCTCATGCGCGCCGGCGGGGACCGGGACCTCGATCGAGCCCGTGGCGCCGGCGCGCACCCAGGCCTCGTGGACGGCGGCGCCTGCGCGCACGCGGAGCACACGTGCGGGGCCGTCCGCCGGGGGCGGCGCGCCTCGCGCTCCGGGCGCCGGCGCCGCTGCTCCGGGCGCCGGCGCAGCGGCGCCTTGCGCTCCAGGCGCCGGCGCAGCGGCGCCTTGCGCTCCGGACGCCAGCGCCGCCTCGCCCGCCACGGCGGGCGGCGCGAGGACGACGCGGGCCAGCGTGGCGCGCTCCGGGTCGGGGAGCGCGAAGGTCGCGGAGCCATCGACCCAGGCCCACTGCACGATCTCGCGCAGGGACGCGCACGGCGCGCGCCCGCTGCGCGGGATGCGCGCGAGCACCGGCGGAGCGCCCGCCGGCCGCTGGAACGTGCGCGCCCCGGGCGCCACGGCGACGACCGACGTGAGCCCGGCGCCGCCGTGCACCGCGGCCGGCGCGCCGTCGATGAGCACCGGCGACTCGGGGACCACCTGGTTCGAGGCGCTCCGCAGGAGCACCCGCGCGTGGGCCCCCGGCGGCGCTTCGACGTCGATCTGCGCGCGCGCGGCGTCGAGGAGCGTCCAGCGGAGCCCGGACTCCGCGTCCACCTCGCAGAGGCCGTCCGCGGCGGCGCGCCCCGGTGTGCCGCCTCCCGCCGGCGACAGCACGTCGCGAGGCGGCGCGATCGCGCTCCACGCGGCCACGCCGTCGGGGATGTCGAGCGCGTCCCACGGGGCCTCGCGCGCCCAGGCGGTGCGCGCGAGCGGCGCCGCGCTCTCGACGTCGCCATGGGCGAGCGCATAGCGCTCCGCGAGCGGCGCCCCCGCTGGCCGGCGGCCATCGCGCGGCGGCGACATCGCCGCGCCCAGCGCGGACACGGCCGCGACGTCGTCCGGGTGCGCGCGGGCTCCGGCGGGCTCGCGCGGCGCCGCGGCCCCGGGCTGAGCGGGCACGGGTCCAGCAGGCCAGGACCAGGGCGCGTCCGCGGCGCCCGGGTCCGCGTGCGCCGCGGCGAGCCGCGCGAGGATGGCGCGCTGGAGCGACGTGGCGCCCGCCGCCGCGCGGCCCTGCGCCGCCGCATCACCTCGCGCCGCGACCGACGCCTGCGCCGCCGTGTAGGCTTGCGCCGCGCGCGCGAACGCCGCGCCGGAGGAGGGCGCCCACCGCACCGACTCGGCGAGGAGGAGCGCCCGGAGCGGCGGCGGCACGGCCGGCCGCGCGGCGAGGTCGAGCGCGGCCTTCGCGGCGTCCGGCGCGGCGGCCCGGTCTGCGGCGGCGAGGAGCCGCGGCGCCTCGGCGTGGACCGGCGCGCGATCGCCGTCGCCGGCCTGATCGCGTCGCGCCGCGCGCTCGAGCAGGCCGGCGCGGTCGCGCTGCGGCGCGAGGAGCTCGGCGACGCTGGTGCGTTGCTGGTAGCCGCTGGCGGCGACGGCGAGCTCCCCCTCGACGACGTCGACGGTCGCCGCGCGCGCATCGACCGGCAGCGGCACCCGGATCCACCGCGGCTCGCTCCAGCGCGCGGCGTCCGCGAGGCGCGACCCGGTGCGCACGACGAGCTCCCGGACGACGGCGCCGCCGGCGCGCACCACGACGCGCGTGGTCCCGTAGGTGCGCGCCCGGAGGGCGATGCGCAGCACGTCCGCGCCGGGCGCGCGGAGCTCGAGCCGCGCCCCGGCGCCGAGCGAGCGCCATGGCGTGGCGCGCTCGACGGCCGGGAGGTCGGGGCCTTCGCGGCCTCCGCGCAGCTCGACGCCGCGCGCCCCGAAGTACGGCTCGACGAGCGGCCGGAGGAGCAGCGACTCCTCGAGATAGCGCGCGGTGAGCCATGCGGCCGCGGCCGGGGCGAGTCGCGCGGCGGCCGGATCGAGGCGCGCGGAGGGCGCGCCCGCCGCGGCCGGGGCGGTGAGCGCCGCGCGCGCGGCGTCGACCCAGCGGAGCAGCGCGCCCGCCTCGCCCGGCGCGGTGGCCGGCGCGGGCGCGCGGCCGCCGAGCCATGCGGCGACGTCCTCGTCGAGGCGGTACCAGGCCAGCGGCGCGCGCTCCCGTGCGGCGACGCGCACGGCGACCGGCGTGCTCCCGGCGCCGCGCGTGGCGGCCGCGCGCACGACGACGAAGCGCGCGCTCGACCACGTCGGCACCGCGACGTCGCGCGCGCCGGCCCTGGCGGGAGGCAGCGGCATCCAGGTGATCACATCGGGCGCGCTCCCGACGCCGGAGCCGAGGCCGATCCCCGCGACGTCGCCGCGCACCTCCAGCCGGTCGCCTGGCTCCACGGGCACGAGGAGCAGCTGCCCCGCGGCGAGCGCGACGGGCGCGGTGGGGTCGACCGCGGCGGGCGCGGCGCGCGCCTCGTCCGGAGCGGGGGCCCCCTGCTGCGGGCCGTTGCTCCACGGCGCGACGCCGGCGCTGCCCGGCGCCACCCAGACGAGCGGCTCTGCGGCGGCGGCTTCGCGTGCCGCCGGGACGCCGTGGGCGACGCCGAACGCGAGCACGAGCGCCGCGGCGAGCAGCGCGCGGCGGGCGGCGGCCCCGGGGAAGGCGTCGAGATCCACGGCGATTACCCTTGCACCATGCCCACTTACGCCCCGCGCCGTGACCTACCGGGCTACCCGATTTCCGGGTTCGAGCGCAAGCGTGCGATCGGCGAGGGGGAGCCGCGGCTCTCGCCGGGGCGGTGTCTGCCGAGGCTGCCGCTGGCGGGCGGCGCTCCGAGGCCTATGGCAGCGAGCAGCGCCGCTCGCGCTTCAGCCCTCCGGCAGGGCGGCGAGCCCTGCCCCATCGAGTTACCGCTCGGGACACCTGCCTGCCAGGCCGCCGAGCAGCCTCGATGCACTGAGCTCTTCGACGTCGTACTCGGCGAGGCGGACCGCTAGAGCGACAAACGGGTTGAAACCACAAGAAAAAGCAGGAATTTTTCACAGGGAGACGGGGAGGCGGGGAGCGAGAGACGGCGAGGAGGGAGAAATTCATTTCTTCTTCCTCCCCGCCTCCCCGCCTCCCTGTGAAAATTCTCCGGGTTTCAACGTGATCGGTGCTCTCGGGTGCACATGGGTCTCCCATGCGACTGCTCGATCTGTCCATCCAGAACATCGGTCCGTTCGATGAGGCACGTCTAGAGTTCCTGTCGGCGCACGACGACCCGGTACCGGTGGCGATCATCACCGGCGAGAACGGGACCGGAAAAACGATTCTGCTTGATGCGATCCGGGGATTGTTCGGCCAGTACTACGGACACCTCGAGCGCGCGCTCTGGCGAAACGGGACACCATTCCAGATAGAAGCAACCCTGTTCATCGACGGACACCTGGAACGATTCCTGTCGAACCAAAAGCAATACTCACAAGGAGCGTTCGACTTTCTTCCGCACAATACGAAGGTCGCGTTCCTTCCCACCACCGTAGAAGCGGGGCAGCCGTGCCCCGATTGGGTGGTGGATTTCTGGCGCTCTTCACTTCCCGCCGATGCTTACACGATCAGTCAGCTCACGCGTCAGGAGCCCAAGCTCTTCCTGAAAGATGCTCTCAAAGGCATCCAGCGCAACGCCGCGGTAACCGAGCTCATTTGCACTTTCGACTACCTTCGCGGCAGCGACGATCCTCGCGATCGCCGGGACGGTGAGGTCCTCTACGAAACGATACGCCGCATCGTCGAGCTCAGCGTGCTCGACGGAGAGCTGAGCCACGTGGACCGTCGCGCCTTCATGCCGATGGTGCGGCAGAGCGGCCACCTCGTGCCGCTCTCCAACCTGAGCAGCGGCAACGCGTACCTCATCCAGCACATGATCGGATTGCTCGGCAAGATGTACGCCGTGCACGTCCTGCGCGAGAAGGAAGCCTCCGAGCTCTGCAAAACGCCTGGGCTGCTGCTCATCGACGAGGCCGAGAACCACCTGCATCCCCGCTGGCAGAAGCGCTTTCTGGGCGACGTGCTCAGCATTTTCCCGAATCTTCAGATCATCGCCACAACGCACTCTCCCTTCATTGTCGGCTCGGTTCCAGGCGCCCGGGTGTTCGTCTGTCGCTACGACCGGGAGCGGAAGACCTGCGTGGTCGATGACGCCACAGACGTCTACGCGAACAAGCCGGTGGAGGAGATCCTGCTCTCCCCCGCGTTCGATGGCACGCACCCGTTTGGCGAGGAGATCTCGCGCCTGATGGACGAAAGGAAGGCCGCCTTCGAGGCGGGGGACTCCGTCCGGCGGAAGGAGATCGAGAAGCAGCTCAAGGACAAGAACCCCGAGTACTTCTCGTACATCGATATCGAAGAGCGGCTGAAGACGCTGCATGGAGACGGGAAATGATCCCGATCAAGCGGCTGCCAGCGCCTGATGTGCTCTCGCGGAATGAAGAACGCTGGCGGACCGCATTCCTGGAGCAACGCGTCGTGCGCACCGCACAGCGCGAGGCAACCCGACTGGTTGACATGTCGAGGAGCACGGCCGCGCCAGGACGCGGTCTGCCCCCTACTCGCCCCGCGCGCAGCGGAACCCGTAGAAAGACAGCGTCCTCTCCGGCAGCTCGCCGATACGGTACGTCGGACTGAGCGTCTCCTCCGTGTGCGAGAACGCCCCTCCGCGGGAGCCCCTTCCGAAGCCTCCGTCGGTCAGTGTCGCGCAGTTGATGCACGTCGCCGTCAGATCGGCGTGATAATCGAGGACCCACTCGAACAGGCTGCCCGCCAGGTCAGCGTGTCCCCATTTCCCGTCGCCCGCAGGGGATTTCGACCCGACCGACGGGATCGGGCACACCGTCATCGTGGAGTCGCAGCCGAACACCGCCAGATCCTGGCTCGGGGCCTCGTCTCCCCACGGATAGGCGCGCTGCTCGTTCCCCCCGACCGCGGCGTAGTTCCACTCCGCCTCCGTGGGCAGCCGGCCCTCGTCCCATGCGCAGAACGCGAACGCGAGATACCAGCTCGCGCAGTTGATGGGCGCCGCCTCGTTACCGGCGGGCTCATCGGTCCACGTCCGGAAGTTCGGGTCGCATTGCAGCGAGGCCCGCAATTCGTCCTGCCCCGCGGGCAAGCTCGCATCCCACGCCGGGTCCCAGCCGCTGCCCTCGATGAGCGGATGAGCGCCCGCCCCCGCCTTCGGCTTTGTCGCCGGGTACCCCGCGACGAACTGCCGGAACCGGCCCACCGTCGCCTCGAAGCGATCGAGCTGGAAATCGGCGACCGTGGCCGGATAACGCGCGTCGTTCAGGCGGTTGAACTGGCCGCCCACCACCACGCCCTCCGTGGGCTCCACGTCAGGGACACACGCGCCCGCTGCAAACAGCGGGATCACCATCGCGGAGAGAGCCCTGAAGAACACCACGCGTCTTGTCTCGCCCGTTCGCATCAGAAGCTCCCGGAGATGCTGGCGCCGGCGCCGGACGGCGCGATCCACGGGAGCGCGACGGCCGCCGGCGCCTCTTCGCCGCCCGACCGGACGATCCCATAGGCCGCCACCCCCACCGCGACGAGCCCCGCGGCGCCCAGGCCGACGAAGAGGCCGAAATCGCGGTTCTTGCGCGCATTGTCGGCCGCGAAGTCATAGCCGGGGTCGCAGTACGTCCCGCCGGCGACATCGCGGCAGTTCTCGCGCAGTGCGCTGATCGCGGAGAGGTCGTCGATCAGGAACCCGACCGACGCGCCGGCAAGGGCGATCCCGGCGGCTCCGGAGATCCAGGCCCAGGTCGGGGTGCCCCCGCCTCGCGCTTCGTTCGCCTTGGTGGGCGGCGTCGCGGCGCTGGCCGCGGCCGCGGGTCGCAGCGTGAGCTCGACCGTCGTCGTCTCGCCCTCCGCGAGCGTGATCGAGCGGGTCTCTGCCTGGTGCCCGGGGGCGCTCGCGCGGATCTCGTGCGGGCCAGGATCGACCGGCAGGGGCTCTCCGAGCGCGGCCGCCGGGAGCGCCGTGCCGTCGCGCAGCACCTCCATGCCGGCGGGCGCGCCCTTGACCACGATCACGAGCTTCGGCACGCGCGGCTCGAGGGCCGCGATCCCCTTGTTCGCGACCTCCTCCAGGCTTCGCCGCCGCTGCTCCCCGGCCGTCTCGCGGTTCAGGACGAGGGCCCGGTGGTAATCGTGCCAGGCCGTCGCGAGCTTGCCCTCGCGCTCGCGGCAACGCGCGATGTTGATCTGGGTGCTCGCCGAGGGGTTGAGCGCGAGGCTCGCCTCGAACTTCGGGCACCCCGCCGCGTCGTCCCCCTTGTCGACGAGCGCGCGCGCGGCCTTGAAGAGCGCCTCCGCGGCCACCGGGTCGCGCGCCGACCCCTGCGCGTGTGCCGCCGCGCCGCCGAGCGCGACCGCGACGGCAGACGCGAGGCCGGCGAAGGCGCGCGCGCCTCGCGCGCGGCTGGCGCCACGACGGGTGTCCGCGAGGCGAAGGATGGGCACCGCAACAAGGCATTTCCCGAGCGGGCTCGTCGTCGTTTCCGCCATGTGTGCTCGTTCCGCTGCAGCGAGCCGCAGGGGCGCGCGGGGAGACCCTACAACAAAAAGGGCCGCACGACCAACCCGTCAGTGAGCAAGCGCATGGTTCGGCTTGACTAAGAAGAGCCCCTTCCGATGCCATCCGCACCGCTCGACGTAGCTCCCACGTAGCTGTGCAGCGCGCGGAGCGTGTACACCGAGACGCGACGGACCGCGGCAGCTGCGGCCATGGTGACAACGCAGGCGTGTGCGAGGCGGCACTGTGCCAGTTCGTTCCCGTCGGCCATACACGCTTTCAGGTGACCCATTTGGCTGCATACCGGCACGGATTGGTCAACCGACGCGGCTGCTCTCGGCGGGCCGGTCGCATGCCCTCGATCCGGGTGCCGGCTCAGTTTGCCTTCGTCGACGCCGCACCGGCACGAGCCGCTGGCGCCGCCCGCTTCGCGTGGCAGGCTCAGCCCCGAGAACCGCTGGCCCGCGGGACTCATGTGCTGTAGGCTCTGCCACAAGGGCGCCGGAGATGATCACCCGCATCGAGATAGACGGGTTCAAGTCTTTTCAGGGCTTCGCCCTCGATCTCGAGCCGTTCTCCGTTCTGATCGGCCCGAACGGAGCCGGAAAATCGAACCTGCTCGACGCGCTCTCGCTGCTTGCGCGGCTCGCGGGCAGCCCGCTCGCCGCAGCCGTCGGAGAGGGGAGAGGGCGCATCCGCGAGCAGTTCCGTCGCCGGGACGAAGAGCCAACCACGACGGTCGCACGCGGATTCGGCGCCCTCGCCAGCATGGCGCTCGCGATCGAGGTGATCCTGCCGCGTTCCGCGGTGAGGGTCGGCCTGCGCGACGTACCGCTCCAGGCGACGCGGCTCCGTTATGAGGTGAACATCGAGCTTCAGCAGCTCAGCTCCATGAGAGAGCGTCTGACGGTCGTTCGCGAGGTGCTGCGGTCGATGACGTCGGATGAGGATACATGGCTGAGGCGCCATCCCGCCTTTGCGTCACGCCTACGCCACGGAGATGGCGGCGCGCTGGTGGAGTACGAGCGGGCTCTGACCGTCGCGGATCCGAGCGCGTCCCAGTTCTCGATGACAGCGACCGTGCAGTACGTTCCCGAGGCAACCTTTCTCTCGGAGCCGGAGATGCAGGCTCGCTCGCCGCACCTGCGCGCCGTCGCCGAGGAGCTCAGCGGCCTGCGCGTCCTGCACCTGGAAGCCCAACGGATCCGCGAGCCGAGCGAGCCTGGCGCACCAGCGAGGCTCTCGACGGACGGCGCCAACCTGGCGGCTACGCTGGCGGCGCAGAGCCCCGGCGCGATCGCCGAGATCCGGGCGGACGTCGCGAGCCTCGTACCTGGAGTCCGCACCTTCGAGGTCGTCGTCGAGGGCGACACGCTCGTCGTGCAGATGGAAACGTCCGATGGCCAGCGCCTCCCCTCGCGTGTCCTCTCCGACGGGACGCTGCGCATCCTGGCGCTCTCGACAGCGCTCCGTGCAGACGCCTCGAACGCGTTGATCGCGATCGAAGAGCCGGAGAACGGGCTCCACCCTGCGCGCGTAAGGACGCTCATCGAGCGGATCCTGGAGGCGACGCAGCGCCCCGTCGCCAGCGACACCGAATCGGCTGCCGCTGGCACTGCGCAGGTGCTGATCACCAGCCACTCTCCAGTCGTCCTCGCGGCCCTGATGGATCACCCGGAGTGCATCATGGCGCTCGACCTGGTGCGGCTGGGCAGCGGGCTCCGGCATACACGGGTACGCAGGGTTGCGCCTGTGGGTGTCATCGATCGCGAACGGTACATCTCCACAGCAGAGCTCCGGCGCATCCTGGAGACAGCCAGCCCCGCGGAGCTCGCGGAGGCATGACGTATCTGTGCGCAGGGCTCTTCGCCGAGGGAAAAACCGACTATGCGTTGCTACTCCCGCTCCTCGATCAGCTGATCCCCGCGCTCGCCGCCAAGGTGCTTCCCGAGGTTCCCATGATCGGCCCGAGCGTGGGCATCGACGCCCCGGCCCGCACGTCACGGCGGCGCGACGTCCGGATTGCGGCTTCCATTCGCGCGTATTGGGATCAATGTACGCTCTTCGTCATCCACTCGGATGGATCGGGCGATTCCGAGCGGACACAGCGCGAGCAGATCGAGCCGGGGCTGGAGCTGGCCCGAGCAGAGTTTGCTGATCTGGCGGCCGCAGCGTGCGTTCCTGTGCGCGAGATCGAGGCATGGCTCCTCGTCGACGCGCTGCCGTTCCAGAAGCTGCTGCCGCCGATGTCGCCGCTTCTGTTACCGGCGGATCCATAGAGCGTGCTCGATCCAAAGCGTGCGCTGGAAGAGGTCCTCACGGCGAGCGGCGGCGGTCGCCTCTGCGGTGCCGATCTCTACGATTTCTTCGGCGCCAACATCGACCCTCGGACGCTACGCCGACTGCCTGCGTTCCGCCGGTTCGAGGAGCAGCTCGCCGAGGCGATTCTCGCGGCTGCGCGGCCTCGAGCCGCGCACGCCTGATCGAGCCGCGAGCGATACGACCGCGCCACTGCCGAGGTCCCTGGAAAACTCACTCTCCAGATCGCCTTGAACGCAACGCCCCATGCGCGGCGCCTCACGGGTGCGGCAGCCGAGCGCTGCGGCGCCCCCCGCTTCTCCTCACGGATCGTCCTCCACCCACAGCCTCGGCCCGTCGTCCCGCCCCGGCGCCTTCTGCCCGACCAGCACCGCCCCGACCCAGACCGCCTTCGCCGGCTCCCCCGTGTCGCCCGGCTGCGCCCCCAGCAGCGACAGCCGCACCGCCCGCTCCCCGGGCTCCAGATCGTCGCCCAGCCGGATCACCGCGCGCCCCACGCCGTCCGTGCCGCGCTTCTCCGTCGCCGCCTCCCACAGCGTCGCGCGCGTCAGGTCGCCGCCCCGGCCCGCCAGCACGCCTTCCGGGATCGTCACCCGCCGGAAGAACGCCGCCTCCCGCGACGCCGGCTTCGCCCCCTCGAGCCGGTACCGGATCCGGTAGTCCGCGTTCTCCCCGGGCGTCACCACGAACAGCACCAGGTGCAGCGTCTCGCCCGCCTCCTGCTCGAACTCGTACGTCATCGGCCGGGCGCGCGTCAGCTCGAACACGTCGCGCCGGCGCACGATCGCCCCGCCGTTCGCCGGCGGCGCGTCCGTGTACGCCACCCCCGTCTCGCCCAGCCCCTCGACCTCGACCCGCCGCGCGCCGGCCGGCGCCGCCACCCGCAGCGATCCCGACAGCGCGACGATCGGCTCCTTCAGCGCCACCTCGCCGTCGACGCGCACCGCCACCTCCTTGCCGAGCGACGCGCGCGCGGCCCGGTAGATCACCGACAGCCGCCCGGCCCGCGCCCCCGCCCCGTCCACCCGCACGTCCTTCGCCACGAGCAGCGGCGTCCACGCGTCGCCCGGCGACGGCTCCCCCGCCGACTGCCACGCCGGCATCAGCAGCCGCCGGCGCACCGGCGCGTGCTCCGGGACGAGCACCCGCTCCGGCCGATCCGCGTTCGACCTCCCGCCCTCCCCCGCCCGCTCGATCCGCACCTGCTCGCGCAGATCCGAGAAGCGCTCCTTCCGCTCCAGATCGTCGAGGTTGAACGCCCGCACGTCCGTCCACGTGCTCACGTCGAACGGCGCGTAGCGCCACGTCTCGTCCTCGGCCAGCGTGACCCGGTACGGCAGCCGGTACAGCGTCTCGTTCACGCCCGGCTCGATCGCGCGCAGCCGCAGGCGCGTCCTCGCGTCGCCCGTGATCTCGATCCGCTCCACCCCCGCCGGCGGTCGGAGGATCGCGAGCCGCGGCTCGGACGCGTCGAACCCCTCGTTCCACCACTCGAACCGCGATCGCGGGAGCGTCACCTTGAGCTCGGCCCGCTCCGACGGCCCAGGACCCCACCGCGCCACCACCGTCGCGTCGCCCTGGTTCGCGCCCCCGCTCGCGTCGATCTCGGTCCGGATCAGCAGCCCGAGGAGCTCTTGCCCGGGCGCCATCCGCGCGATCACCGGGTCGCTCGGATCCAGCGCCAGGTAGCGCACGATCCGCACGTCCGGCGGCGTCTGCAGCCGCGCCGGCGCCGCCTCCGCCGCCGCGGCGGCGGGCGCGGACGGCGCGGGCGGCTCCGCGGCGGCCGCCGACGGAAGCGCCCCCGGCGCGGCGCCGGGGCCCCCCTCGCCCGCGGGCGAGGGCATCGCCGGGTGGACGATCTCGCCGATCTGCTGCATCGCCTGCGCCTCCGGCGCGCCGAACCGCACGCCGAAATCCGGGCCGACGCCGTCGATCACCACCGTCCGGATGTCCTCCCGCAGGAGCCGCACCGTGGCCCTCCCGAGCGGGCCGAGCTCGACGCTCGCGGACCCGCTCGCGCCGTCGGCGACCCGCACCGTGCGGCCCGGCGGGCCCTCGATGTCGAGCGACAGCGGGCCGCGGAAGTTCAGCGCGGCCGCGCGGCGCTCGCCGATCACGAACTCGGACGCGCCGCGCCCCTCGGCGCGCGGGTACGGCATCCGGAACCGCCGCAAGAGCAGGCGCGACATCTCGTAGTCGATCCCCTCGCGGCCCCCCGCCTCGAGCCGCCGCGCCCAGCCCCGGAGCAGCTCCTTCCGCGCCGGCTCCGGCAGGTCGGCGAAGCCGAGCGCCGACGCCCGGAGCCCGAGCTGCCGCCGCTCCTCCGCGTCGAGGCTCTGCTCGTAGACCGCGCGCGACGCCTCGCTGCGCTGGTAGCGCCCCTCCAGCCGGGACAGGATCGTCAGCTCGCTCGGCACACGCGCGCCGTCGCCGCCGTCGCTCCCCACCGCGGGCTTCGCCCGGAGCCGCACCTGCCCGCCCTGCGGGAGCACGTCGTGCGTGATGAGCAGCGTCGAGCGCGGATCCGTCACCGCGCCCCCGCCGCTCGCGAGCCGCGCCGCGTACTCGCCCTCGCCGAGCGGACGATCCGGATCGCAGCTGACCCGGCTCTCCAGATCGATCGCGTGCCGCGCGACCTCCTCCCCGCGCTCGTTCACGAACGCCGCGACGAACCCGTACGGGTAGCGCCGCGCCGAGTCGCAGGCGTCGGCCCTCACGCTCCCCCAGGTCGTCACCTCCACCGCGTCGATCTCGGCCGGGACCTTGATCACGAGGTCCCGCTCCGGCTCGATGTGGTAGGCGAGGATCTCGTCCTCGGCCGGCAGCGCGCTGCCCAGCGGCGGCGCGCTCGACAGCTGCGAGAGCGCGAACGCCGTCACCCCGAGCAGCGCCATCGCGATCAGCCACCGCGGGTTCAGCGCCCTGCGCGGCGCGCCGTCGCGGGCGCGGAACCCCGCCGTCGCCAGGCGCGCCCGCGACGGCGGCCGCGCCGCGTGGGAGCGCGGCGGCGCGGGCGCCTCGTGGCCCGCCGGCGCGCGGCGCTTCGCCGGGGCGGTCACGGGGCCCCCCGCTGAGGCGCCGCCCCGGGCCCGGCCGCATCGACCCGGAGCGCGCTCGTGCCCACGGTGACCGCGCGCCGCAGCCGCGAACCGCCGGGCACGGCCGCGCCCGGCACCGCGACGAGCGCGCCGTCGATCGGCAGCAGCTGCGCCTCCCCCGGCCGCGCCGCGATGACCCACGGTCGCCCCGTGATCACGTCGCGCCCGATCTCCACATGGCATTGCGCCTCGCGCCGCGGCGCGGCCGGCGCGCTCCCGCGCAGCGCGGCCGCCGCCGCGGCGCGCGCCGCGGCCGCCAGCCCTGCCCGAGGCGCCACCGCCACCGCTGCCCGCGACGCGTCCGACCCGGCCCGCGTCGCGTCCGCCACCGCTGCCCGCGTCGCGTCCGCCTTCGCCGGCCCGGCCGTCGGCGCCGCCTGCGTCGCGAAGTGCGCCCTCAGGTAATACGGGTTCCGCTCGGTCGTGTAGCGCCGGAAGGGCTCTATCGCAGCGGAGAGATCGCACGCCGCGGTCACCGCCCGGGTCGGGCAGAGCTCGTCCCCGCTCGCGCCTGCGCCGGCGCTCCCCGCGCACGACGCGAGCGCCTGAGCCCGCGCGGCCACGTCGATCGGCTCGGGCGTCACGCCGAGCCGCGCGAGCCGCGCCTCGAGGCGCGTCTCCCCCTGCCCCGGCTCCACGAAGCGCCGGAGCTCGAAGAAGCGCCGGATCGCGCTGCCCAGGTACACGATCGCGAACCGCCCCTCGGCGAACCGCTTCGCGTAGGCCATCGCCATGTCCGTCGCGCCGCTGAACGGCACCTGCTCGCGCGAGCCGTCGAAGATCCCGACGCGCAGCTCGAGATCGCGCAGCGTCTCCAGCAGCGGCCCAGCGAACGTCGGCACGTGCCCCGGCCGCACGACCTCGTACCCGAACGAGATCACCGCGTCCCGCTCGTACGTCCGATCCGCCTCGATCGCCTGCACCGACAGCGCGTTGCCGCCGTCCCCGACCCAGACCTCGTGCGCCCGCTGGAAGTAGCTGCGCAGCCCCTCGGCGCGCCGCACGTCGGCGGCCCCGCCCGGCTCCGCCGTGGGCACCGCCCCGGCGAGCAGCAGCGACTGCGCCGAGAGCGCGTCGGCGAGCGCGAGCCCCGCGCCGAACGCCCCGATCTGCCACCGCGGCGCGGGCACCTCGACGAGCATCGCGCCCGTCAGCGGCGACCTCACCGCCTCCGTCGAGGGCGCCGCGGGCAAGATGGCGCTCGTCGACGCCGCCGGCGGCGACGCCGACGCATGCGCCAGCACGAGCCACGCCGGGTTCCCGCGCCGCTCCGGGCCGCCCTCGGCCGGCCCGGGCTCCGCGATGCCCCACGCCGCCGGCGCCGCGTCGGTGCCGCCGATGCGCACCTCGCGGAAGCCGAGGCGCCCGAGGATCGCCCGCTCCCACGCGGTCGGCGGCGCCGCGCCGGACGCGCCGTCGGGGCGCGTCGCCGCCGCGATCAGCCGCGGCGCCACCACGGCGTCGAACAGCCTGAGCTCCTCGAGCGACGGCGGGCGGAAGCGGCCCGGCTGGACCTCCGTCAAGGACACCATCCGCTTCGCGAGCTCCTCCTCCAGCGTCCCGGTCCAGCGCACGGCCTCCGGCGCGCCGAGCGAGCGCGCGCCGACCGCCTCGGCGACCTCGCGTGGCACGTGCAAGCGCGGCGCGTCGCCGAGGGGCGTGGCCGGCTCCGCCGCCGGGCGGAACGTCATCGCCGTCTCGGCGCCGAGCCCCAGGCCGATCGACACGACGGGCAGCCCCGCCGGCGAGCCGACCACGCTGAGCTCCGGCCCGTCGCCGCCGCCCGGCTCGACGAGGAGCACCTGGGGGTTCTCCAGGGCGTCGATCATCGCGGCCACGAACGCCTCGTCGTGGCGCCGGATCGCCCCGTGGCGCGACAGCAGCACGACCCCCGCCGCGTCGAGCAGCTCCGCGACCCGGAGCGCCACCGCCGGCAGCGCCGAGCCGAGCTCGGTGGGCGCGGCCAGCACCAGCCACTCGGGCGCGGGCGCGGACATCGCGCTCCGGCCGACGCGCTTCCGGATCGCCGCCCGCGGCGCGCTCGGCGTGTCGTCCGGATCGTCGAACCGCGGGCTCAGCACGTACCACGGCCGCTCGCCGTCGCCCTCCCGCGCCACCGACACCCGCGCGCGCTCCGCCGCGCCGAGCAGCTCGTCCGCCGGCCGCCCGTCGCGCAGCACGCCGCGCGCGAGCCGGTGGGCGATCCGCCGCGACTCGATGTCGGCGGCGATCGCGGCCGCCCTCGGGCGCGGGCCGGGCCGGGGCGCCGTGTCCGCCAGCACGAGCGACAGCGCGGCGCTCTCGATGCGCGGCAGCGGCCTCGCCGCGGCCGCGGGCGGCGGCGGCGCGCCGCCCCAGCCGAGCGCCACGAGCGCGTAGCCGACGCCGTTGCCGACGAGGAACGCGGTGAGCGACACCTGGATCGTCGGCATGATCACGATGCCGACGTGCTCCTTGTTCCACATCTTCACGGCGAGCAGGCTCGGGAGCAGGTAACCGAAGCCGAAGTAGTCGACCATCTGCAGCCCCGGCGCGTACCGCACCATGGCGAAGCCGATCGCCATCTTCAGGACGAAGCCGAGCACGTACACGAAGATCATCCGCCGCGGCCCCACGAGCAGCATCCGCGAGAACGGGCGGACCGAGGTGATCCAGCGCGAGAGGTAGAAGACGACGAGCGCCTCGATCGTCGTCGTGAGCAGCTTCGTCGGCTCGTACCACGCCACGGCGAGCAGGCCGGGCACGAGGATGCCGTTGTAGTCCCACCCGTAGCGGACGTTGTTGCGCGCGCCGAGCAGCGCGCCGATGACCAGGATGATGTGGGCCTTCGGCAGCTCGAGGAACTCGAGCGACAGGCTCTCGTTGAGCACCTGGAAGCGCGAGACCGAGAGGTTCGTCGTCCGGAGCAGCACGCCGAGCACGAGCGCCGTCAGCGCCGTGACGAGCGCGAGCCGCGGCGCCGCGCGCAGGAGGCCGCTGTTCCAGAAGGCGTTCGCGATGAGCGGCACCAGCACGAGCCCGATGCTGTAGAGCTCCCGCGAGTGCACGAAGTCGTAGCGCGCCGAGACCTCGGGCACGACGAAGCCCTCGACGAAGAGCCGCACGATCACCGCGCCGACGATGAACAGGTAGAACCGCTCGCGCCCGAACGCCGTGGACCACGCGCCCGTCCGGGTGATCCAGCGGCCGATCAGCGCGACGAACAGGTACGTCACGATCGACTCCGCGACGATGAACACCGCGGTGACCGGGGCCGCGAAGAACACCGTCGCGAGGTAGCCGGGCACGACGAGCCCCGCGTACGTCCAGCCGAGCGTCTCGGTGAAGAACGTCCCGAAGACGAGGCCGATCAGGACCGCGGTGTGGAGGCTCCGATCGAGCCCGTTCGGGGGAAAGAGCGGCAGGTTCTCGAGCATGCGGCGGGACGGCGGCGGCGGGGCGGGTCGGCGCGCGCCGGCGCCCGGCGCGGTTGCCGGCGCGGGCGCGCTACGGCAGCGTGGTGGCCAGGCCGATCGCGCTCGGCGCGCCCCAGCCCGTCGGGTAGTCCCAGCCGGGCCCCGCGGCAAAGAACTCCGTCTCGCCGCGCACGACGTCGCGGAACGTCGCCTGCACCGCGGGGGTCGTGTAGAGGATCGCGTTGAGGAACCCGGCGCGCGGCAGGCCCTGCGCGGCGCGGTAGCTGTTCACCACGGCCATGAGCCCCGCGAACGCGGGCGCCGAGAACGACGTCCCGCCGTACGTCCGCCACTCGCCGAGGTAGTAGACCCAGTACGGCCTCGGCGAGGTCGCGGCGTGCATGGCGACGTCCGCGACCGCCCGCTTGCCGCCGGATCCCTCGACGATCCCGACCTGCCAGGAGGGGATCGGGAACGAGAGCGTCGGGCCGGAGCCGGAGCCGGACCAGGCGCGCTCGTCCTCGACCTCGCCGTCCTCGCCGAGCGAGAGCGACGTCCCGCCGACCCCGGTCACGTACGGGCTCGCCGAGGGCGTGTCGGTCTGCGCCGAGTCGCCTGTCGCCGCGACCACGGTGATCCCGAGCGCCGCGGCCATCTGCGCCGAGCGGTGGTACTGGAGCCGCACGGCCGGCGGCTCGGAGTCCTCGCGGTGGGCGAACGAGTCCGTGATGACCGACACCTCGCCGCGGCCGATGGCCTCGTTGAACGTGTAGACCATCGACGTGTTGCGCGCGTCGGGGCCCTGGTACACCACGAGGTCCGCGCCCGGCGCGAGGCCGCCCGACCACGCCACGTCGAGCGTCGACTCCACGTAGCGCGTCGCGACCGGCTCCATCGTCTGGACGACCTCGGGGTTCGCCCGCTCCACGCCGAGCGCCCGCCAGAACGACTGCAGGTCCTTGTACTTGAAGGTCGCGCCGATCGTGACCCCGAGCTTCACGCCCTCGCCGGTGAACCCGAGCTCGTAGAGATCATCGACGTCGTACGCGCCCGCGATCTGCGCCGGGGTCAGCCCCCGCTCGACGCCGGGCGGCGGATCCGGCTCGATCTCCCCGGCCTCACCCGGGAGCGCCCGGGTGCTCGCCGCGAGATCCGCGGTGATGATGCCGGTCGTGCGAGCGGACACCCACGTCGGCACGGTGAGCTGGCCGAGGGAGCCGAAGACGTCGAAGGGCGGATTCCCCGCCTGAGGGTTCTCCCGCTCGAAGACCCGGAGCTCCGTGTCGAAGGTCTCGTTGAACTGGCTCACCGTGCCGGTGAACTGGATCAGCAGCCGGTTCGTGGCCGTGAAGTTCACCTGCATCCCCTGCTCCTCGAGCCAGAGCTTCACGAGGTGAACGTCGCGCTCCCGCGGCGCGTACGCGGCGATCCACTCGTCGCGGGTGAGGTACTGGCGGAACCGCGGGCTCGCCGGGTCGTAGATCTCGGCGATCCGCTGCTCGAGCAGCCCCGAGTTGCGGATGGGGAAGCCCATCAGCGCGCGGACCACCTCGTCGCCCCCGGCCACGCCCTTGTCGGTGTACACGCCCGGCAGCGGGCTCGGGATGCCGTCCGTGGCCTCGGTGGGCTCACGCTCCTCCTCGGTGAAGTCGGGCAGCTCGTCCGGCAGCTCCTCCCCACCGGCGCCGCCGGCCCCACCGCCGCCGGCCTCGGCCGCGCCGCCGCCGCCGCCACCGCCGCCCCCGGCCGCGCCGCCGCCGCTCCCGGCCGCGCCGCCGCCGCCCCCGCCGCCAGCGCCGCCGCCCGCGCCCCCGCTGCCCGAAGAATCTGCGATCTTCACATCCGACTCGCAGCCACAGCCAGAGGCCGAGAAGGCCACGCTGCTGACCAAGCTGAGCAGACCAAGGACGGGCGCGGCACGAAGCACAGGTGAAGCACGGCGCATAGGCACCAAGGATTCAAACCGCTTCCGACAGGCCGATCCAGCCGAATCGTCACAGCGCGCTGACGTCGCATCACACGTGCGCCGCCCGCAACACAACGCGCGTCGGCGGAGCGTTGGGAGCACCACGTCGCACCCTGTCGCGAACCGCTCCGCCCCGGCCCGGGACACACCGCGGCGCCGCGGCCCAGAACACACCGCGGCGCCGCGGCCAGGTCGGAGATCGCGGCGCACCGGAGGACGTTAGAGGCGGGCGCGACGGCTGCGCCTGCTGCCCTGGGAGCGACGGTCTCGTCGCACAGCCGATGTTTTTGGCGCGGCGGACCCGGGTGGACAATTGTATTGATTCGACCACGATGCGACGCTCAGGCTGCCCGGGGCGTCCCGCGCCCCCCTCGAGGGCCGCGGCCTTCAGCGATTATGGCGAAGACTTACCGTCCGCGGATCCCCAAGCCCTTTCGCATCCCGCGCCCGATGGCCGCGCAGGCGGAGGCGATGCGCTTCGGGTGGCTCACGCCTGACGTGCTCTCGATCGTCGCGGGGGCGCTGATCGCCGCCGTGGCGCCGCTCGATCGGCTCGACTACGTGGCGCGCGGCCTCACCGCGTCCGCGCTCGCCGACGCCGCGCCGTCCGCGCAGGTGCTGCTCGTCACGGCCTCGCCCGAGGCGCTGCGCGAGGGGCTCTGCGAGCGCTCGCTCCCCGGGCTTCTCGAGCGCGGGCGCGCGCGCGGCGCGCTGCTGATCCCCCCGGCCGACGCGTTCTGCGGCGGCGGCGCCGCGAGCCGCGCGGGCGCCACGAACGCCACGAGCGCCGCGAGCGCCGCGCCGGTCGTCCGGATGCCGCCCGAGCTGCTCCGCCTGAGCGCCGGCGATGTCGTCGGCTTCTTCCCGCTCCCGGCGGGGGAGCGCGCGCCGGAGCTCGGCGCGCTCGGCGTCTCGGCGGCGCCCTGGGTGCTCAAGAAGGCGCCGCAGAGCGTCCCGGCGGTCAGCCTGCGCGATCTCGCGGACGGCCAGGTCCCCGCGAGCGCGCTCGAGGGCCGCGTCGCCGTGGTCGCGGTGGGCGCCGGCGGCGTTGCTCCCCAGGCGGTCGCGACGTCGGCGCTGCCCCCGGCGAGGGGCGTCGCCGCGGTGCTCGGCGGGCTGCTCGACGGCGGCCGGCGCGCCTCGGCGCCGGCGTGGGTGCCGGCGCTGTTCGTGCTGCTCGCGGGCGGGCTCGTGTGGTTCGCGCGCCGCCGCTACGGGAGCCTCGTCGCCACGGCCGCGCTGTTCCTCGGCGTGTTCGCGCTCGCGGCGGGGCAGGGCGTGCTGGCCGCGCGGGCCGAGGCGAGCCTCATCGCGCTGCCGAGCGCGCTGTTCGGCCTCGCGGTCGCGTTCGCGGGGGTCATGATCGTGCGCGGGCTCGTCGTCCAGCGCTCCGTCGATCGCGCCGCGGAGCTCATCCAGCGCGCCGCGCTGTTCCGCATGCAGGGCGTCCACACGCTGCCGGACGAGGAGTTCTGGCCGCGCGTGGCGCGCCTCGCGGAGCAGGCGCACCCGGCCGATCTCGTGCTCGTCGCGGAGCTGCCCGCGGGGAGCTGGCACCTCCGGTTCTGGAACGACAGGCAGGGCGGCGGCGAGAGCTTCGTCGCCGAGCTCCGCCGCGACGTCCGCCGCCCCCCGTACAGCAGCGAGCAGGGCGTGCCGGCGATCCGCCTGTCGCGCCGGTTCCTGGCGAAGCAGGACATGCCGGCGGTCGTGGTCCCGCTCATCGCGTTCGGCGAGATCGAGGGGTACGTGTTCTTCTGCGGCCCTGTCGCCGAGCAGACGTTCTCGCGCGAGCCGGAGCGCGCCGAGCACGTCGGCCGCGAGCTCGCGCTGCTCCTGCGCAGGAAGCGCCTCGCGCGCACGGCGCAGGCCGGCGCGGGCGAGGCGCGCGGCGGCGGCTCGCCGGAGGACGATCTGGTCGAGGGCGCGCGCGTCGCGCTCGACGACCTCCAGCTCTTCGGCTCGATGCTGCGCAGCGCGCCGGTCGGGCTGCTGTACGCGGACGCCTTCGGCGACGTCCGCTTCGTCGCGCCCGAGTTCGCGAAGTGGCTGCGGGCGCGAGACGTCACGGTGCCCGCGGAGAGCGCGAGCGCGGCGCTCCCGCCCGGCTCGCTCACGCTGGGCGACGTCCTCGGCGCCACGTCCGCGAGCGACGCCGCCGTGTCGCTCTCCAGCGTGATGGCGAGCGACGACGGCATCGAGCTGAGCGTCAGCGCGCCCGAGCCGGCCGTGCTCTCGGTGCGCCCCCTGCGGCGCGAGTCCGACGGCTCCTCGTGGATCGCGGGCTACGTCGCCGCGCTCATCCCCGTCCAGCAGGCGGCCCCCGTGTCCGACAACGTGCGGCCGCTCGCGGTGCGCGACGCCGCCGATCCGCTCTGCGCCTTCCAGCTCGGCGACGTCGTGGCCGATGCCGTCGCCAGCGCCTCCCGCGCGACGGGCCGGGCCGTGCGGCTCGAGCCCATCCGCGGCGCCACGCACGCCCTCGGGCACCGCGGCGAGCTCGAGCAGGTGCTCGAGGCGTTCCTCACCGACGTCGCGGGCCGCGGGCTCCCCGGCCACGGCCCCGTGGTGTCGGTGCGCGAGGCGCCCCAGGGCGTGCAGCTGTCGATCCTGGACGTCGGCTTCGGCCTGGGGCTGCCGGAGTCGGCGCTCCAGCGCGTGCTCACCGCCCCCGGCTCCGCGCCGGCCGGCCTGGAGCCGCTCGGCCGGCTGATCCTGGCGGTCGAGGACAGCCACGGTCACGCCGAGCTCAAGACGAACGACGGCTGGGGCATCACGCTCACGGTGACGCTCCTCAGGGCGCACCCGCGCGCGTTCGTGTCGGCGAACGAGGGCGGCAAGCCGGCGGCGCAGCAGAACGTCATCGCGATCGGCAGGGCGGGGCCGAAGTAGCGCCGAGGAGCGGGGGACGACCCGATTCCCGAGGTCGACCGGCGGCTCGCCGCGGGACGCGCCTGCTTGGCCCGGTTCTGCTGATTGCGCATCAGTACACCGCAGTTCAGACATACATCGCGCTCCCCTCCTTCGTCCGTCCTGGGTCGATTCGACGGACTTCGATCTCCCGCAGGGCGGCGCGCAGGCGGTTGTTGTTGGTGTCGTCCGCCGATCCGCACCTGGCTCTGGGGAGCTCGTTCCGCCGCTCGTACCCGTCATCGAACGTTCGCTATGATGCTGGCGGGCTGGGGGGCGTGGGCAGCGCCAACCCCCCTGGCGGCACAGCTCGGTGCCAGATCTCCGCCTCCGGAGATATAACTGGTTGAATGCGCCGCCTTTCACGGGCAGGCGAGCAAGGCTAATTGATGATCGTCGAAAGAGGGTATGCGCGCCTCGGGAAGATCGAGGAACACGCTGATTTCAGCTTGTTCCGCGCGTGCCGCGAGGACGACGGTGTCCCGGTCTTGCTGAAAGTCCTGCGCGCCGAGAGAGCGACTCGCGCCGAGGTCGCGCGCTTCAAGCACCAGTGCGAGCGCATCGCCCAGCTCGCCTCACCCCGCCTCGTCGCTTTGCACGGCGTCGAGGAGCTCGCCGGCGCCCTGACGGTCGTTCTCGAGGACTTCCCGGGCCGCGATCTCGCGCGGATCCTCGCCGCGCGCCCGGCGCGCAGAATGCCGCTCTGCGAGGCGCTCGATCTCGCGGCCGCCCTCGCCGAAGGCCTCGCCGCCGTGCACGCGGCGGGGCTCATCCACCGCGATCTGCGCCCTCACAACGTGCTCGTCGGCGCATGCGGCGCGGTCAAGATCACGAGCTTCGGCGTCGACGCCGAGATCACCCGCGCCCACGAGCGGCTCTACGCGCCCGCGGTGCTCGCCGACGTGCTGCCCTATGTCTCCCCCGAGCAAACAGGCCGCATGAACCGCGGCGTCGACTACCGGACGGACCTCTACGCGCTCGGCGTCCTCCTTCACCAGGTGCTCACGGGTCAGCGCCCCTTCGAGGCCCTGGACCCGATGGAGCTCATCCACGCGCACCTCGCCCTCGCGCCCGCGCCGCCGTCCCGCGTCGACCCGACGATCCCCGAGGCCATCTCCGGCGTCGTGCTCAAGCTGCTCGCGAAGAACGCCGAGGACCGCTACCAGAGCGCCGAGGGCGTGCTCGCCGACCTCGATCGCTGTCGCGAGGCCCTGCGCGGCACGGGGACGATCGAGCCCTTCGTCGCCGGCCAGCACGATCGCCAGGACCTGTTCCGGATCCACCAGAAGCTCTACGGCCGCGAGCAGGACATCGAGGCGCTGACCGCCGCGTTCGAGCGCGCGCTCGAGGGCAGCCGCGAGAGCGTCCTCGTCTCCGGCTACTCGGGCATCGGCAAGTCCTCGCTCGTGCAGGAGATCCTGCGGCCGCTCGCGCGGCAGAAAGGCTATTTCACGAGCGGCAAGTACGACCAGTACAACCGCGACGCGCCCTACAGCGCGGTGATCCAGGCGTTCGACGGCCTGGTGCGGCAGATCCTCACCGAGAGCGAGGCGCGCATCGAGCGCTGGCGCAGCGCGATCCTCGAGGCGCTCGGGCCGAACGCGCAGGTCGTCTGCGACGTCATCCCCTCGCTCGGCCATGTGGTCGGCGCGCAGCCGCCCGTGCCGGCGCTCGCCCCGCTCGAGGCGCAGAACCGCCTGAACCGCTGCTTCTTGCTGTTCGTCTCGGTGTTCGCACGGCACGCGCACCCGCTCGTCCTGTTCCTCGACGATCTCCAGTGGATCGACGCCGCGAGCCTGGGGCTGCTCCGTACGCTCCTCGCCGACGACTCGCTCGCGGCGCTCTTCTTCTGCGGCGCCTACCGCGACAACGAGGTGTCGCCCGCGCACCCGTTCGTCCGGGCCGTCGAGGAGCTAAAGAATGCCGGGCTCGTCGTGCGCGACATCGTCCTCGCCCCGCTCGCGCGCTCGCACCTCCTCGAGATGCTCTCGGACAGCCTGGAGCGCGACGACTGCGGGCCGCTCGTCGATGCGGTGCAGAAGAAGACCGGCGGCAACCCGTTCTTCGTCAAGGAGTTCGTCCGGTCGCTGCACGACCACGGCGTGCTCACGTTCGCGGCCGGGTCAGGCTGGCGCTGGGACCTCGCCCGGATCGAGGCGCTCGCGTACACGGACAATGTCGTCGACCTCATGGTGCGCACCATCGCGCGCCTGCCGCCGGAGGCGGTGGAGGCGCTCAAGCTCGCCGCGGCGATCGGCAACCGGTTCGAGCTCGACATGCTCGTCACGGTGAGCGAGTGCTCGCCGGAAGAGGTGTACGGCCGCCTCGATCCCGCCGTCGGCGAGGGGCTCGTGCTGGCCGGGCGCCAGGGCTACCGCTTCGCCCATGACAAGGTCCAGGAGGGCGCCTACGCGATGATCCCGGAGGCGGACCGGCCCGCCTTCCACCTCCGGATCGGCCGGCTGCTCGCGGGCAAGCTGGACCTCTCCGAGAGCCAGAGCCTCTTCGACGTCGTCGGCCACCTGAACAGCGCTGGCGACCTCGTGTCGGACCCCGCGGAGCGCCTTTCCCTCGCCCGCATGAGCCTCGATGCCGCCTGCCGCGCCGAGGACTCGGCCGCCTTCGGCGCCGCCCTGCGCTACCTTGAGCTCGGCCTGCTGCGCCTCCCGGAGGACGCCTGGACGTCGCAGTACCCGCTCCGCCTCGCATACGCGATGAAGACCGGCCTCATGCTCTCGCTCTCGGGCCAGCACGACGACGCCCTGGCGCTCCTCTCCGATTGCCTGGAGCGGACCGCGAGCCGGCTCGATCGCACCGAGGTGCTGCGGCTCAAGATGAACGTGCAGGTGCTGAGAAACGACCTTTCGGCCGCCCTCGCCGAGGGGCTCGAGGCCCTCAGGGGGTTCGGGATCGACCTGCCTCTCATGCCCGACGACGAGACGCTCGACGCCCACATTCGCACGACGATGGCTATCGTCCGCGAGCGCTCGCTCGAGGCGCTCTTGGACCTGCCCCCGCTCGTGGACCGGGAGATCGCGGCCCTGCAGAACGTGCTCCAGGAGCTCTTCTCCCCCACCTACCACATCAGTCCGAACAACTACGGCATCATGTTCGCGAAGATCTTGGAGATCTCCTACCTCCACGGCCTGTCACCAAACTCGATCTACGGCTGCGTGAACTTCGGGTCTTTCCTCTGTGCCCGGGGCGACGTCGAGCTCGGCTACCAGTTCGGCCGCGCCGCCCTCGCGCTCGCCGAGCGATACCCGGACAAGAAATCCGAAGCGATGTTGTGCAACATGTGGGCCGCCCACATCCAGCACTGCAAAGATAGCTTCGACGCCTGCAGGGAGCCGCTGCTCACCGGCATTCACGCCGGGGTCGAGACCGGCCAGTACATCTGGGCTTTCTACAACACGGCCAACCTCAGCACGAATAGCCTCATCCGCGGTCTGCCGATCCCTGACCTCCTCGCCGAGGCGAGGAGCCTCGTGCCGATGTTCAAGCTCGACCGGTTCAACGCCATCACCTGGATATCCAGCTCGGTCGGGCAGATCGCGCACAACCTCTCGATCGCGACCGAGCGCCCCGCCGTGCTCGTGGGGGAGTGGGTCGACATCGAGAACATCTTCGACGAGGCGCGCCGGCACAACTACCAAGCTTGGCATTACTTCGCGAGCTTCTATGTCGTGTTCCTGCTCGTCTTCCAGGGTGAGTTCGAGGAGGGGGCGCGCGCGACCCTCCAGGTTAACTTCGGGTTCGAGCCCAATCGGGCCTGGCTCGGAACCCCGTCTTTCCACTTCTACAGCGGTATCGCGCTCGCGCGGGCCTCGGACGTCGTTTCGCCGGACGAGCGTGCGCTCTTCATCACCCGCGCCGAGCAGTTCGCCGCCGAGGTCTCCCGCTGGGCCGACCTCGGCCCGGAGAACTTCGCCCACCGCCGCGCCCTGCTCCTTGCCGAGCTCGAGCGCGTCCGCGGCGATGCGCACGCTGCGAGCGATCACTACGACGAGGGGATCGCCCTCGCGAAACAGAACCGCTTCCTCCAGGATGAGGCCCTCGGCAACGAGCTCTGCGCGCGCCACTGGCTCGTCCTCGGCAAGACCACCATTGCCCGCGCTTACATGACCGAGGCGCAAAGGGCCTACGGCCGCTGGGGCGCGACGGAGGCGATGCGGCGCCTCGAACGCGCGTACCCCGACCTCGTCCCGAGCGAGCTCCTCCGCGTCGCGACAGGCCCGGAGGCCACCGCGCCCACCGGCGCCGCGCTCGACATCAGCTCGGTGCTCAAGGCCTCCCAGGCCATCTCGGGCGAGATCGTCCTCGACCGCCTGCTCGACGCGCTCATGCGCATCCTGGTCGAGAACGCCGGCGCGAGGCGGGGCTGCCTGCTCCTCGCCCGCGGCGAGACCCTGTTCTTGACGGCCGAGGCGAGGGCGGAGGGGCCCGAGATCGAGGTGCGTATTCCTCGCGAGCCCGAAGCCCTCCCTCCGGATCTGCCGGCGTCCCTGCTCAACTACGTCCGGCGCAGCCGGGAGAAGGTGATCCTGGACGACGGGACGGCACGGAACCCCATCATCGCCGGCGACGACCTCTATCGGTACGCCAGATCCGCCCTCTGCCTGCCCATCCTGCGGCAGGCGGAGCTCGTGGGGTTGCTCTACCTGGAAAACGACCTCATCGCCGGCGCGTTCACCCCGGACCGGCTTTCGGTGCTGGAGCTGCTCTCCGCCCAGGCCGCCATCTCGATCGCCAATGCCACGCTCTACGCCGACCTGCTCCAGGAGAACAGCGAACGACGGCGCGCCGAGCAGGCCGTGCGGGACAGCAAAGAGCTCCTCCAGTCGATCGTCGACAACTCGACAGCGGTCATCTCCCTCAAGAATATCGAGGGTCGTTACCTGATGATCAACCGGCGCTACGCTGAGCTGTTCCACGTCAGTCAGCAAGCGATCGTCGGCCGGACCGACTACGATTTATTTCCCAGGGAGAGGGCCGATGCCTACCGCGCCGTCGACCAGGAGGTGCTGGCCACCGGAACCGCGCTTCAAGCCGAGGAAGAGGCCCTCCAGGACGATGGGCTGCACACCTACATCTCGCTCAAGTATCCCCTGTGCAACGCGGCGGGGCAGCCTTATGCCGTCTGCGGCATCTCCACCGACATCACCGAGCGCAAGCAGGCCGAGGCCGAGCGCCAGGCCCGCAAGACGGCCGAAGCCGCGAGCCGTGCGAAGACCGAGTTCCTGAGGAACATGAGCCACGAGCTGCGCACGCCGCTCAACGCCATCCTCGGCTACGCCCAGATCCTCAAGCACCCCCCGGATCTCGAAGACCGCCGGGCAGTGGGACTGAATACCATTCAACAGAGCGGTCAGCACCTCTTGACCCTCATCAACGACCTTCTGGACCTGGCCAAGATCGAGGCGAGCAAGCTGGAGCTCTACCCCGAACCGATCCATCTCTCGGCCTTCCTGACGGTCGTCGCCGACATCATCCGCGTCAGGGCGGAGCAGAAGAGCCTTCACTTCGTCTACGACGTCACGCCGCACCTGCCCCGGGCGGCGCTGGCCGACGAGAAGCGCTTGCGCCAGGTGCTGCTCAACCTCCTCGGCAACGCGGTGAAATTCACCGATCGGGGGCGGGTGCGCTTCGGGGTGCAGCTGCTCGCCCAGGACGAGACCGGGGCGCGCCTGCGCTTCGAGGTGGAGGATACCGGCGTCGGAATGACGCCGGAGCAGCTGGCCAAGCTCTTCCAGCCTTTCGGGCGGGTGGGGGATGTGCGGCGCCGCCCGGGTACCGGCCTCGGGCTCATGATCAGCCGCCAGCTGGTGCACCTCATGGGCAGCGAGATCCACGTGGAGAGCCGGCCCGACGAAGGCAGCCGCTTCTGGTTCGACGCGACCTTGCCGGTGACCGAGATCGCAACGCCCCTCCGGCCTTCCGAGCGGGTCGCCATCGGCTACGAGGGGCCGCGCCGGAAGGTGCTGGTCGCCGACGACGTGGTGAGCAATCGGGCGGTGCTTCTGGACCTGCTGAGCAACCGGGGCTTCGAGGTCTGCGAGGCGGCGAATGGCCAGGAGGCCATCGAGCAGGCAAGAACGGCGTCGCCGGATCTGGTGGTGATGGATCTGGTCATGCCGGTGATGGGCGGCCTGGAGACCATCCATAACATTCGCCGCGATCGCGAGGCTCGGGGGCTCGCGCGGCTGCCGCTCATCGTCGTCTCCGCGAGCGCCAACGAGGAGGACCAGGCGGAGTGCGTCGCCGCCGGCGCCGACGCCTTCCTCAGCAAGCCGATCGACCAGGAAAGCCTGCTGCGGATCATCGGCGCCCAGCTCGGGCTCACCTGGGTCTATGCCAGACCGGCCGAGGAGCAAGCCGGGGACAGGGGCGCCGCGGAGCTCGTGGCGCCTCCCCGGGAGGAGATGGAAGTCCTCCATGCCCTGGCCCTGGAGGGCAACATGCGTGACATCCGAGAGCGGGCCGCCTACCTGATCACCCTGGGCGACCGCTACCGCCCCTTCGCCGACCGCCTCGATCGCCTCGCGCAGGACTACCAGTCCCACGCGCTCCTCACCCTGGTCGAGGAACGCCTGCAGGGGGTCGAGCCGATGGCGATGGTGGGGCCGGAGCTGCCGCGGTGCATGGAGGGCGGTCAGCGACCATGAGCAGCGCCACGGCCCCCGGTCCGCGCACCCGCGTTATCCTGATCGTGGATGACGTGCCCGCCAATCTCGGCGTGCTGGTGGATAGTCTGGAATGCATAGGTCATCGCGTGCTCGTCGCTCAGGGCGGTGAAGAGGCCTTGAAGCGGGCCAGCCTCACGAGGCCCGACCTGATCCTGCTGGACGTGTTGATGCCTGGCATCGACGGCTTCGAGACGTGCCGCCGCCTGAAAGCGGCTGAAAGTACTCGAGACATCCCGGTGCTCTTCATGACCTGCCTGACCGACGCGGCCGACAAGCTCGTGGGGTTCAGGGCGGGGGGCGTCGATTACATCACCAGACCATTCGAGATTGGAGAGGTGATGGCACGGATCACGACGCACCTGAGCCTGCGCGAGGCGCAGAGGCAGCTCGAAGAGAAGAACGCGGAGCTGCAGCGTGTCCATCAAGCGCTGGAGCAGCGGGTGCGAGAGCGCACGGCCGAGCTGGCCAGCTCGAACGCCGCTCTCCGCGAGAGCCAGCATCTGCTCCAGGCCATCGTCGACAACACCGCCGCCGTCGTCTTCGTCAAGGACATCGAGGGCCGCTACATGCTCGTCAACCGCGGGTGGGAAGAGCTCTTCCAGATGCGCCGCGAGCAGATCATCGGCAAGACCGACCACGACATCTTCCCACCCGAGCAGGCCGACGCGTATCGCGCCAACGACTTGCTCGTCCTGCAGCAGAATCGGGCCATGGAGCTCGATGAGGTGGCCCCCCAGCGCGACGGCGCACGCACGTACATATCTCTCAAGTTCCCACTCTGCGGCCCCGCCGGCGAACCTGATGGCGTCTGCGGTATCGCCACCGAGATCACGGGCCGCAAGCACGCCGAGGACGTGCTGCGCCATTCCTACTCGCTCCTCGAGGCCACGCTCGAGTCGACGGCCGACGGCATCCTTGTCGTCGACGGCGCGAGGCGCGTCGTGCGCCATAACCACAGGCTCGCGCAGATGTGGAGCATTCCCACCGATGTCCTCGACGGCGGCTCGGCCGATGTGCTCCTCGCGTTCGTCGGCGGCCAGCTCCGCGAGCCCGAGCTGTTCCTGCGAAGCGTCCGTGACCTCTATGCCGATCCCGAGGCGAGCGCCTTCGACACGTTCCCGCTTCGGAACGAGCGGGTCTTCGAGTGTTATACGCAGCCCCAGCGCCTCGGAGCGCGCGTGGCCGGGCGGGTCTGGAGCTTCCGCGACATCACCGCGCGCGTGCACGCCGAGCAGCAGCGCGATCGGCTCCTCCTGGACGAGCGCCGCGCGCGCGCGGCGGCGGAGGAGGCCACCCGTCTGCGGGACGAGTTCCTCCTCATCGCCTCGCACGAGCTCCGCACCCCGGTCACCTCCCTGCAGCTCTCCATTCAATCGCTCGGGCAAAGGCTCTCGCGGGGCATGGACGCCGAGCGCGTGCGATCGGCGGTCGCCCTCTCCGGCCGCCAGATCAAGCGCCTCTCCAACCTCGTCGACATGCTCCTCGATGTCTCCCGCATCCAGGCGGGGAGGCTCGAGCTGGACCGGGCGCCCGTCGATCTGCGCGAGCTGGTCGCCGAGATCGTCGCCCAGCTCGGCGACCAGCTCGCGCAGTCGGGCAGCACGCTCGCCATGCGCGCGGAGCAGCCGATCACCGGCTGGTGGGACCGGTACCGCCTCGAACAGGTCGTCACCAACCTCCTGACCAACGCCATCAAGTTCGGGGAACGCGCGCCGATCGAGATCACCATCACCGCGGAAGGCGGGGTCGCGCGGCTCTCGGTGGCCGACCACGGGCTCGGGATCCCGGCCGAGGTGCGGACGCAGCTCTTCGAGCGATTTCGCCGCGGCGTCTCGTCGCGGAATTATGGGGGGCTCGGGCTCGGCCTCTATATCGCGCGCACCATCGTCGAGGCCCACGGCGGACGAATTCGCCTGTCGAGCGAGGTCGGCCAGGGCTCGACCTTCTGCGTCGAGCTGCCGCTCTCGACCGAGAGCGCAGCGAGCCACTCCACCTAGCCGGAGCCGGTCACCCGGTGGGCTCGCCGCTGAACGCCGGGGCGGGCGCGATCGCTCATGGGAGCACGGTGGGCCAGGTTCTTGGTCAACGCCGATGCGGTCCTGTCCTCTGCGCCGGCGCGCCCTTTCGAGCGAGCGCATAGGCCACGCCGGCCCGGAGATCGCCGCGCGTGATCAGCGCTCCGAAGTCGACGCCCAGCTGCACAAGCGTCTGGGCGATCGACGGCGCGATCCCGACCAGCACACACTCGGCGCCGAGCAGCGCCGCGGCCCGCGTCGCCTGGATCAAGCGGCTCGCCACGGACGTGTCGACCGTCATCACGCCCGTGATGTCGATGATGACGATCTCCGCCTGGTGTCGCTGGATGCCGTCGAGCAAGGTCTCCGTGAGCCGCTCCCCCCGCTCGCTGTCCATCTGCCCTATCAAGGGCACGACGAGCACGCCCTCGTGGATCGGCAGCACGGGCGTGGACAGCTGCCGGATCGTGTCGAGGAGGCTCTCCCGCGCCCTCGCCAGGTCCAGCTCGACCTCTTTTTGACGGGTCACGTCCCGCACGAGGCCCACGATGTAAAGGGGCTTGTCGTCCCTGTCGCGGACAGGCACCTTCGTCGTCTGGAAGCTCCGCGTCTGCTTGTCCTCGAGCGGCAGCTCCTCCTCGAAGACGGCGCGCTCGTGCCCGGCGGCGATGCGCTCGTCCATCTCGGTGAGGTGCCTGGCGACCTCCGGCGGGAAGAGATCGTCGTTGCGTTTCCCGACGATGGTCTCGGTCGTCAGGCCGACGCCGTCCGCGCCGGCCTTGTTGCTGAGGACATAGCGTTGCCCGTCGACGCTCTTGACGAACAGGATATCGGGCACCACGTCGATGGCGGCCTGGCAAGCGATCCGGAGGAGGCGCAGCTCCTCCGCGTGCGCCTGTTTGAGCCCGCTCACGTCCTCGAACACGACGCCCACACACCCTTCTCCGAGCGGGAATGCCTTGACCAGCAGGACGGGCGCGCCGCCGTCGCCCGCGCCCAGGCGGACCTCTCCCAGGGAGGCGGGCGAGCCCGATCGTGCCACGCGGGCGCAGAGCTCGGGGATGCCCGCGCCTCGCAGGGCCGGGAACACCTCCTCGACGCGCGCGCCCGCCGCGCCGCGGCCGAGGGCGCGCACGGCCGCCGGGTTCGCCGCGACGAAGCGCGGCTCCGCGGTGGCCTCGGCCCCGTCGCAGCGATAGACATGAACCGCCGTCGGCAGGCGCTCGAGCAGATCCGTGAAGGCGCTCCCGTTCCCCTCGCTCATGGCGCCACTTCACCCTGTTTCACGCGGCATCGCAATTCCGAGTCAAGGCGGGGGCGCGCTGCAACGCTCAGGCGTTCACACGACGCCATGTTTTCCAAACTCGTCTTCGCCGCCCTCTTCCAGGGCCGGCGCCGTCTCGTCGCGGCTCCTTCTTCGCCGCCGCTGCCGAGTCTCGAGAGCCGTGTTCTTCAGGCCCGCTTCACAAGCCACGACTGCCGGAATCACCGGACCGACTCGCATCCCATGGTCGTGCTGGAGGCGGTACGGCGCCCGGCTCGCGCGCCGAAATCCCGGCGAGACGCGATGTCCGGATCAGGCTACCGCTCGGCCGCGCGCGCGAGCGACGCACCCCCCAGCCGCTCGACCCAGCTCGTCGCCTCGTCGACGGCCGACCTAGCGAGCGCCGCGTCGAGCGGCACGCCCGCGCGCGCGAGGGCGCCGAGGTCGTGAAGCCGCGCGAGCACGGCGTGGGCCTCGATGGGCAGCCCGCCGGCCGGCACGAGGTCGCGGTACACGCCCGCGATGAGGGCCGCGTGCGACTCGGGCGCTGGCCCCTCCAGCATGCCCGCGATGGTCCCGGCGAGCGCCTCGTAGGCTGCGCGAGCGGCGTCCGCGGCGAAGCCGGCGTCCAACACCACCCGCGCGAGCCGAAGCCTATCCGCTGCCGCCTTCCGGGCGGTCGCCGCCGGAGGGCGAGGGCCCGCCGACGGCCAGCGCGCCTGTCCGTCGCCGTTCTCATGCGTCGCCTCTCCCATCGTCCCAGCGGCCTCCCCTGTCGCTCCCACGCCCGCCCCGATCGCTCCCGCGCCCTCTTCCTTCGCCCCGGTGGCCTCGACCTCGGCCACACGGGCGCGCAGCGCCGCCGTGGCGGTCTCCACGACGGCAGGCTTCACGGCGCCGGCGCCCGCAGCGGCCCCCTCCGCCGCAGCCCCGCCCACCGCGGGATCGATCGCCGTCACGGCCTCTCGCCCCCACCATTCTACCAGCGACGCCGGCGCGCCCTGGCCTCCCTCGCCGCTCGCCGCAGGCAGGACGTCGCCGCCCCCCTCCTCGGTCGCGCCCGCATCCGTCGCTTCGGCTCCTTCCGCCACCGCCAGCACCTCCCGCATCTCGCGCAGCACCACCGAGAAGCTCGGCGCCGAGAGCTCCTCCACCGTGGAGTCGGCGCGGAGCGATGCCACCAGCACCTTGCGCTTGTCGCTCAGGATGCCCTCGATGCCTCGCTCGATGCCCTCCTCGGCGCACAGGTAGGTCACGCTCACGCGGTGCGCCTGGCCCAGGCGGTGCGCGCGCGCCGTGCGCTGGTCGAGGCGCGCCGGGTTCCACGGCAGATCCAGGTGCACGACGTAGCTCGCCGCCTGCAGGTTGAGCCCTACCCCGCCGGCGTCCGTGCTCAGGAGCACCCGCACCGCCGGGTCGTCCCGGAACCGGTCGAGCAGCGCCGGGCGGCGCTCTGTCGGCACGTCGCCGTGGAGCATCGCGTGCCCGACGCGCAGCCGGTCGAGGCGCTCGCGGGCCAGCTCCAGCATCCCCACCCACTCGGAGAACACGATGACCTTGTTCCTGGGCTGCGCCGTCACCTCGGCGATCAGCGCCTCCAGCTCGTCGAGCTTCGGCGACGCCTTCTTGCGGCGGCTAGGATCGCACAGCTCGAGCGCGTTGCACGCCTGCCGCGCCTTCAAGAGCATCATCATGAGCCGGTCCAGCTCCTCCTTGCGCAGCGCACGGCGCTCCGCGATCGCGATCAGCCGGGCCGCCTGAGCGCGGTAGTCCGCCTCGAGCTCGCGCTGCTCCCGCGTGAGCGGCGTGTACCGCGTCTGCTCGAGGAGCGGCGGCAGATCCAGCAGCACCTCGGCCCGCTCGCGCCGGAGCGCGACCGGCGCGACGCGGCGGCGCAGCTCGCCGAGGTTGCGGTAGCCGACGATCCTGCCCCGCTCGTCCTGGCGGTGGAAGTCGGCGTTGAACCGCCAGAGCGGCCCGAGCAGCGCGGGGTCGACGAGCTGCAGCAGCGCATACAGGTCGTCGAGGCGGTTCTCGACCGGCGTCCCCGTGAGGACGAACAGGAAGCGCGACGGGATCGCGCGCAGCGTCGCGGCCGTCTTGGTGCGGAAGTTCTTCGCGCGCTGCGCCTCGTCGAGCACCAGCACGTCCGCCGCGAGCGCCTGGAGCCGCGAGAGCTCGCGCCAGGTGAGCTCGTAGCTCAGCACCGTGTACGCCGCCTCGAGCGCGAGCGCCCCCGTGCGCTGCGCGGGAGAGCCGCCGAGGACCGCGGCGCGCTCGCCCGTCCACCGCGCGATCTCCTGCGCCCACTGGTGCTTGAGCGACGCCGCCGTGACGATGAGGACCCGCCGCGCCTCCCCGCGTCGCCGCAAGAGCTCGCATGCCGCGATCGCCTGGAGGGTCTTGCCGAGGCCCATGTCGTCGGCGAGCAGCGCCCGCCCGTTGCGGAAGAGGTGGAGCACGCCCTCGCACTGGTACGGGAAGAGCGGCAGCCCGAGAGCCTCCAGCGCGCCCTGCTCTCGGCCCGCCTGCGCCTCGAGCGAGCGCCGGCGGCGCTTGTGCCAGATCGCCCCCGCGAGCCGCTCCGCCGCCGGCAACGCCGCATGGACGATCCGGGACGGGGACGCGTGATTCCCGAGAGCTCCCTCAGCAGCCATCCTCAGCAAGCCGCCCGCCTGCACGAGGCGCGCGCGCTCCTCGCGGAGCGACGCGGGCCACGCGCCGACCGCGAGCAGGCGCAGGCCGTCCTCCGCGTCGACCGTGACCGTGGGCCGCGCCGGCGCGTCGATCCGGGCGAGCGCGCGGCGCCACGCCGGACGCTCCGCGACCGCGCGGCGCACCGCCTCGAGGTGCTTGCACGTGCCGAGCTGATTGCCCAGAAAATCAGGGCAAGAGCAGGTGTCGTGGCGCGCGCTGGCGTCCACGAGATCGACGACGTACCGCCCCCCGCTCCCGCTCGCCACAGCGTAGTCGCCGTCGACTCGACCGCTGAGCGGCGTGATGGAGAAAGGCTCGCTGTGCGCTCGATAGACGCGCACCTCACGCTCGTACCGGCGGACCGCGTCGGCATCCTCGTAGTCATCGCATCGCGGGGAACCCCAGTGGGTCGGCTCGATCGAGGCAGGGCGCACGGCGCAGCTTTGCCGCAGCCGCCGGATGTTCGCAACAGCCCAGAGGAGCGAGCCGAGCATTGCATTTGGAGTCATCCATTTATCATCAAATCGACCGCCACGCGGCGCAGCCCCCTCGCGCAGCGCGGAGGACGTGCGATCTCGAGCGTGCACGAAGCTACCGGGTCGCTCGATCCCGCTCGAGCACCGGCGAGCGAGCCTGGCAAGAGGCGGCCTCGTGCGCGGCCCCCTCCCCAGGATCTCGCTGCCTGCCCGGGGCTACGCCCGCGTGCGGTTAGAGCGGGCTCGTGTTGAGGTGCTGATCCAGCGCGTTCCGCGCGCCGGGGGCGATAGGCAACGATCCGCGCAGCGTGGACCACGCGTCGCGCGCGCGCGACGAAGTCTCCGACACGATGTCTCTCGTGAGCTCGGGCGACGCATTGATCCTCTCGGCCAGCCTCTCGAAGTGAGCTCGGGTGATGCGGGAGAAGTCCTTCTCCCCGGAGAGCCGCAAGGCGAGGCGCTGGTCCAGACCGGGGCCATAGGCGATCGTGGAGACGAGATCGTAGGCAGGCGAAAGCCGCGCACGGCGGCCGTCGGGGTACACGAGCGACCAGTTCTTCAGGTGCGCGTCGGCGTTTCCGCTCAGCACGACGAAGACGAGGCGGCGCACCAGCTCTTCGTAATCGGCCTCACCCGACACGGTGCGTACAATGTTCGCGATCGTCGCGTAGTTGTGGCCCTTGTACTTGTCCCGAGGCCGCACGTTGAGGACCTGGGCGAAGTCTTCCTGATGGATGTGGGCTCCTTGATCGTCCCGGTCGAAGCGCCGGATTGCGAGCGCCAAGGTCTCGTCGAAGCGCAGCTCGTCGGGTAACCCTTGAATATTGGAGACCTGAACGAGATTGAAATCCGGCACGCAGACACCGGTTTCCCGTGCCCAAGCCAGCACCGAGTACTCGCTCTCTGGAACCCTGGGATAACGCCTGTCCGGCAGCTTGACGATCCAGCGCCCACCTTGGCCGGCGACGGGGAGCGTGAAGCGCGTTTCGTGTTGAAGCACAGAAAACTTGAGCTGCATACCGGCCAGAGAGAACCGCAGGGTATCGTCTTCGGCCGGGGATGAGGGCGCCGGCTCGTCAAGCTCCGCGCCACCCGCCGCCGGATCTTCCGTGCGAACGATGACGGCTCCGGGGAGGTCACCGCCAAGCACCGCCAGGAGGGATAGCTCCTGATTTTCCCGCACGCCCGCCTTGCGCGCCAGAAGCGCGCGAAGCGCGCCCTCCTCTTCCGGGAGGTAGTTCTGGAAGAAGGGGGGCAGCCGGCCGCTCTGTCCGGTGTACTCCAGAGGTGCGGCCAGATGATCCTCGAACCAGCGGCCGAGCACGGGGCGGTCGGGGAGCGCCAGGTAAGCTTCATCGAAGCGGAAGACGACCCGCCCATCCTGGTGCCGTTCTATCATGCCTACCGAAACGTCGCGGAGGAGAACGCGCAACATCATGGCTCAATCCTCGCTCACGATCATTGAGGAGAGGGACGGGCTGTCGTCAGCGTTCCACTCGTCCTCGCGCTGGAAGTAGCGCTCGGCCGTCTGTCGCAGGATCGTCACGTCGAGCAACTCGCCGCTCATCAGGTCTCGCGGGCCCAACGACGCGAGCGCGCAGCACTGCAGCTTGCTACGCGCCCTGGCGAAGTGAAAGCTGCGGAGGTGCTGGACGTCCTCTGCCGGCGCGGTACCTGCCAGCGCCAGCAGCCGCTGGACCGATCCCTCTTCGTCGTCCTTCCGGATACAGGCAGAGTGCTGCCTCATCCCCACGGTGGCTCCGGTCAGGCGAGCGCCGAGCGCTCGGCGCGCACGCGAGCAGCCTTGCCTGGTCGCGCCCTTTACGTTCTTCCTCTCCGTCAGGTGCGGCCTCCGTCGGGGGGCGGCGTGCCGCTTGAGATCTGCGACGTGCTCTACTCGATGGAGAGAGTCACGGCCTCGTCCGTCACGTCCGCCACCTCGATACTTCCGGTGAAGATCTCCTCGAACGTGAAGTTGCGGAGGACGATCGAATAACTCCCCTCGTCGATCGCCGCCGCCGCGGTCGAGAACGAGTGCTCCAGGCTGTCGAGATCGATGTCCCCTTCGAACTCACCCGACGTGATCCAGTAGGGACTCCCCTCGACCAGCACGGGCACCAGGGCGCAATCGTCGTTCGTGGGCTCACCGTCGATGAAGTCGGTCTCCCCGACACCCCAGGCCCCGTCCACGAACGTCGCGCAACCCGCCGTGGCGGCTTCATCGGAAGCGATCGCGAGCTCCGTCGTATCGAGGCTGCTGCCGCCCGCGCCGCCGCCCCCTTCGGCATCGCCGCCCGTGCCCGCGCCGCCCCCGCCTTCGGCGCTGCCGCCCGTGCCCGCGCCGCCCCCGCCTTCGGCGCTGCCGCCCGTGCCCGCGCCGCCCCCGCCTTCGGCGCTGCCACCCGTGCCCGCGCCGCCTCCGCCTTCGGCGCTGCCGCCCGTGCCCGCGCCGCCTCCGCCTTCCGCCTTGCCGCCGGTGCCCGCGCCGCCCCCACCTTCGGCACGACCGCCCGCGCCGCCGCTGCCAAAGCTGATCTCATCATCCCCGCAGGCCACCAGCAAGCACCCAAGAAAGACGATCGAACTCCACTTCATGCGCACCTCGGCTTTCTGTGACGCGCGAAAGCGTAACATGAGCTACAGGTACGCCCCAAAGTTCGGTCCATACGGCTGAACCCGCAATCTCGCGACGCGCCCCCGGCGGTCGCTCCGAGGTGCGGGAGGTCGCCTCCACCGCTCCGTGATGTGGAGCCTTCGTCACCTGTCGAAGGAAGGAGGCTCGCCGAGGCGGAATGTCACTCGATGCGGCGCCGGCGCCGGCGCCGCCACAGCGCGTCCGGCGAGGACGGCCGCCGCTCCCCGCCTTCCTGCCGCTCTTCTTTCAGCCCCTCAGGACCCGATCCGGATCCGCTTCTTCAGCGCGGCGAGCTCGTCGTCGACCGCCGCCCCGCCCGGCTTGTCCGCGCTGCCGGCGCCGGCGCTGCCGCGGCCGTGCTCGAGCTGGGCGAACTTCGCCTCCAGCTCGGCCGCCGACAGCCCGCCGCCGGAGATCGCCTCCTCGATCTCGCGCGACGCCGCGACCTGCGCCACCTGCCCCTCGACCTGCTCCTCCATGCGCCGGAACTCGGAGAAGGCGCTCTGGCCGCCCCTCGCCCCGAGCCCCTCGGCGCCGCCGCCGGCGCGCTGCTGCTGGATCTGCGCCGCGAGCGTGCCCTTCCGCGCCTGGAACTCCTCCTGCTTGGCCTCCATGCGCTCGAGCTCGGTCTTCATCGAGAGCACCGCGGAGCGCTGCTCCGCGCGCATCGCCTCGGCGCGGTCGCGCTCGCCCACCACCCGCTTCTTCTGCACGAGCGCCTCGCGCGCGAGCTTCTCGTCGTTCGCCTTCAGCGCGAGCTCGGCGCGCTTCTCCCACTTCTCCGCCTCGGCGTCGAGCTCGTCGACCTTCTTGCGCAGCACCTTCTCGGCCGCCACCGCGTCGACCAGCTCCTTCCGCGCCGCGCGGACCTGGTCCTTCATCTCCTCGACGATGAGATCCAGCGACTTTTTCGGATCTTCCGCCTTGTCGAGGAGCGCGTTGACGTTGCTCGAGATGACCTTTCCCATCCGGTCGAAGATGCCCATGCCGCTAGCGTGCACCGCCCCGCCGCCCCTGTAAAGCGCCCGCGCGCGGGGCCGCGGGCGCCCCCCCGCGGCCCAGGGGAGACCGGCGATCAGGGCGCCGGCGGGTACGCCGGACCGAAGCTCGACTCCACCGCCGACCGCGTCGTCAGCAGCGGCGTCTTCAGCGTCTCGTCCTCGTACAGCGGCCTCACCACGCAGGTGTCCTCCCCGCACTCCCCCCCCTCGACGAACGCGACGTCGGCGACCAGCCAGTACCGGGTGTTCCCGTCGGCCGGCGCGAACGTGACGGGCGCCTCCGGGTCGTAGAACCCGGTCGGGCCGAGATCCGCCCCGAGGGAGCCATTGCAGAAGATCTTGATCCGCGGGTGGACCGCGTAGTTCCGGCCATGCGCCGAGTAGTAATGGACGCCGATCCGCGTCCACTGCCCGAACGGCGGAAAATCCACGTTGATGTTCTCGGGCGCGCAAAAATCATCGCTGTCCGGGTCCGTGACGTCGGGGTCGCACGTGATGTTGTCGATATCGAGCCGCGGGTTGTAGCAACCCTTGCCGAGATCGCGCCACGCCCGCCCGGCGCCGCGAGGGGCGTAATAACACGTGTTCTTGGCCTCATCCGGGTCCGCGTACCAGCTCACCGGCTCCGGCGGCGACGCGCCGTCGCTGAACCACCGCAGCTCCGGATCCGACCCCAGCGTGTCCACGGTGCAGTTGTTGTAACCGCAGTCGTCCGGCGAGCCGGCGACCGCCCACGGCCGCGTGTCGCCCGGCTTGTGCAGGTGCAGATCGAGATCCACCCCCTCGCCGCCGAGGTCGTGCTCCCACTCGAGCTCGACCCGGAGGCCGGGCGCGCCGACGTAAAGGGCATACTCGCACGAGTCGGTCGCGCCGTCGGCGAGGCGCTTCGTGTAGATGACCTTGTACTCCCCCGACTGGAGCGGCTTGTAATCATCCGCCGGGCTCGCCCCGGAGACCGCCGGACAGGGGTCGATGCCCGCGGGGCAAACGACGCTCCAGGTCTCCGAGCCAGGCTCGGCGTCCACGCTGAACGTGCCTGTCCCCTCCTTCAGATCCACGTTCGCGAACGGAGGCACCCTCAGCGCGTGGCACCCCGCGGGGTTCTCGCGGAAGCACGCCTCGGTCGCGTGGCTGCCGCCGACGCAGGGCCCCCAGACGCCCACCTCGTTGCAAAGCTCGGTGCCCGGAAAACACCCCTCCGCCCCGCGGTACGACGGATCACCCATGAAGCACGCGTGCGCCTGCCCCGCGACGCAGGAGCACGTCTCGTCGACCTGACCGTCGCAGTCGTCGTCGAGGCCGAGGTGGTTGAGATCGCAGAGCTCCTCGCGGCCGCACTGGGTCCCGCACGGGTTCACGGCGGCGTCGCCGCCGCCGCCGGCGTCGTCGCCGGGGGCAGCCCCGCCAAGGCCGTTATCCGGAACGAAATCACCGCTGCCGCTGCTGCCCTCGGGCGCGCCGCCGCCGCCCGCGCCGCCTCCGCCGTCGCCGGGCGCACCGCCGCTCGCGCCGACATCGACGTGCGGGCCCGAGGCGTGGCAGCCGACCGCGACGAACACACCCGATGTCGCGGCCCCGAGAAATGCGAGGAGCGCAGAGGAGACGCCGAGATGACGCATGAAACCTCCATGTCTCGCCAGCGCGCGGTGCAGCAGCTCGGGCAGGCAGGCGCGCCCGGCGAGACACCGGCGATGAACAGCGAGGTTCCTGGTTTAGCAGACTTGGCGCGATACCAAAGCTCGCACGAGCGTAATCAAAGCACGCTCGTGAGAACGGATGTCCCGGCGCCCTGTCCGGGCATATGTCGCCGGAGGGTGGGTGTCAGTCCGTCGCGCGCGGACCCCTCGCGGCCTCGGCCGCGAGCGCCGCCTGCGCCGCGGCGAGGCGGGCGATGGGGACGCGGAACGGGGAGCACGACACGTAATCGAGCCCCGCCCGCTCGAAGAACGCGATCGAGCTCGGATCGCCGCCGTGCTCGCCGCAGACACCGAGCTTCAGCCCGGGCCGCGCCGCGCGCCCTCGATCCCGCCCGATCTCCACGAGCTCTCCGACGCCGGGCACGTCCAGCGACTGGAACGGATCCTTCGCGAAGATGCCGGCCTCGACGTACGCGCCGAGGAACCGGCCCGCGTCGTCGCGCGAGATGCCCAGGCTCGTCTGCGTGAGATCGTTCGTGCCGAAGCTGAAGAACTCGGCCTCCTCGGCCAGCTCGCCGGCCCTGAGCGCGGCGCGCGGGAGCTCGATCATCGTCCCGAAGCGGACGTCGACCCGCCGCCCCTTCTCGGCGAAGACCTTCTCCGCGACCCCCTCGACGAGCGCGCGCGTGAGCGCGAGCTCGCGCCGGGTCATGCTGAGCGGGATCATGATCTCCGGCTCCACCTCGATGCCCGCCGCCGCGACCTCGCACGCCGCCTCGAGGATGGCGCGCGCCTGCATCTCGTAGATCTCCGGCGACGTGATCGCCAGCCGGCAGCCGCGGTGGCCGAGCATGGGGTTGTACTCGGCGAGCTCCTCGCTCTTGCGCTGGAGATCCTTTGCGGAGACGCCCGTCGCCCTCGAGAGCTGCTGGAGCTGCGCCTCGTCCTGCGGCAAGAACTCGTGCAGCGGCGGATCGAGCAGCCGGATCGTCACCGGCAGGCCGGCCATCTCCCGGAAGACGCCCACGAAGTCGCTGCGCTGGAACGGGAGCAGCTTCTCGAGCGCGCGCCGCCGCCCGAGCTCGCCGTCCGCGAGGATCATCTCGCGCACCGCCTGGATGCGCTCCTCGTCGAAGAACATGTGCTCGGTGCGGCAGAGCCCGATGCCCTCGGCGCCGAAGTTGCGCGCCGTCCTCGCGTCGTGCGGCGTGTCGGCGTTCGACCGCACCCGGAGGCGCCGGACCGCGTCGGCCCAGGCCATGAGCTCCTCGAACTCGCCGCTCAGCGCCGCCGGGATGGTCGGCACCGCCCCGAGGTAGACCGTGCCGGTGCCGCCGTCGAGCGTGATGAGATCGCCGTCCTTCACCGTGATCGTGCCGGTCGAGCGCCCGTGATCGTCGTAGATCGTCACCGCCATCCGGCCCTGGCTCACGCTGATGGCCGAGCAGCCGGCGACGCAGCTCTTGCCCATCCCCCGCGCCACGACGGCCGCGTGGCTCGTCATGCCGCCGCGGGCCGTCAGGATGCCGCGCGCCGCCTTCATGCCGTGGATGTCCTCCGGCGACGTCTCGGAGCGCACGAGGATCACCGCCCTGCCCTGGCCCGCGCGCCGCTCCGCCTCGTCCGCGCTGAACACCACCTGCCCCGTCGCCGCCCCCGGGCTCGCCGGCAGGCCGCGCGCGAGCAGCGACTTCGGCGCGCTCGGGTCGATGCTCGGGTGCAGCAGCTGATCGATCGAGCCCGGATCCACCCGCAGGATGGCCTCCCGCTGGCTGATCAGGCCCTCCTTGGCCATCTCGACCGCGATGCGCACGGCCGCGCGGCCCGTGCGCTTGGCGGTGCGGCACTGGAGCAGGAAGAGCTCCTTCTGCTGGATCGTGAACTCCAGATCCTGCACGTCGCGGAAGTGCTGCTCGAGCTTGCCCTGCACCTCGACGAGCGCCGCGTACGCCGCGGGCATCCGCGCCTCGAGCGAGCTCTCGTCGTCCACGCCGGCGCCGGTGCCAGTTCCGGTGCCAGTTCCGGTGCCAGTTCCGGTGATCGACAGCGGGTGCGGCGTGCGCACCCCCGCGACGACGTCCTCGCCCTGCGCGTTGGGGAGCCACTCGCCGTAGAAGCGCCGCTCTCCGGTCGACGGATCGCGCGTGAACGCGACCCCCGTGCCGGAGTCGTCGCCCAGGTTGCCGAACACCATCACCTGGACGGTGCAAGCTGTCCCCCAGGCCTCCGGGATGTCGTGCATCTTCCGGTACACCTGCGCCCGGTGGTTCTTCCAGCTATCGAATACGGCGCCGATCGCCCCCCAGAGCTGCGCGTACGGCTCGTCGGGGAACGGGCGGCCCGTCGCCCCGAGGACGATATCCTTCTGGCGCTGGATCAAGGCCGCGAGCGACTCCGGATCGAGCTGGGAGTCGGGCACCTTGCGCTCGAGCTCGGCGGAGTTCAGGCGCGTCGCGTCGACGCCGAGCTTCGCGGCGGCCTGCCTGCGCGCGCGGCCGAGCGCCTCCTCGAAGCGGTCGCGGGGCACGCCGAGCACGATATCGGCATACGCCAGGATGAACCGCCGATAGGCGTCGAGCGCGAATCGCTCGCTGCCCGTGCGCCGCGCGAGCCCCCGCGCGATCTCGTCGTTCAGGCCGAGGTTCAGGATGGTATCCATCATTCCCGGCATGGACGCGCGGGCGCCCGAGCGGACCGACACGAGCAGCGGCGCCTCGGGGCTGCCGAACCCGGCGCCGCGCAGCGCCTCCAGCCGGCCGATCGCCGCCTTGATCTCGTCCTCGACGCCGGCGGGGAGCGCCTTGCCCGAGGCGTAATAGGCGTTGCAGACCTCGGTGGTGACCGTGAAGCCCGGCGGCACCGGGATGCCGAGGCGGGTCATCTCGGCGAGCCCCGCGCCCTTTCCGCCGAGCAGATCCTTCTGCTGTGCGTCCCCGTCCGCCTGCCCTGCGCCGAAGAAATATATCGATCTCCCCATGGCGGGTGCACGCTAGACCGTCCTCGCAGTCAGGTCGAGATCCCTCGAACGGCGGAATGGAGGTACGACGGACGGCCGACCGCCGACGGCCCCTATCGGATCCAGAGCCGTCGGAACCGCGGCGTGCACCTCACGCGTGCACCTCACAAAAACCCCGGCTCTCGACGGCGGACGAGCTATGAAGCCGCGCATGAAGCGCTTCTCTCTCGTCCTCGTTGCGATGTTCGCCGTCCCCCTCACCGCGTGCGACCAGAAGCCCGCCTCACAGGCGATCGCCGACGCGCCGGTGAGCGCCTCGGTCAAGCCGGCCCCGCCGCCGGCGCCCACCCCCGAGCCCGCCGCCTCGCCGCAGCCGCCGCCCGAGCCCGCCGGCCTGCCCGCGCCGCCGGACGTCGCGGCGCCGCCCGCCGACGCGCAGAAGACGGCATCGGGCCTCGCGTCCAAGGTGCTGGCGCCGGGCAAGGACACGGCGCATCCCGGCCCGGACGACAAGGTGACGGTCCACTACACCGGGTGGACCACGGACGGGAAGATGTTCGACAGCTCCATCGTCCGCAACGAGCCGGCCACCTTCCCGGTGGGCGGCGTGATCAAGGGGTGGACGGAGGCGCTCCAGCTCATGAGCAAGGGCGAGAAGCGCCGCCTCTGGATCCCCGGGGCCCTCGCCTATGGCGACACGCCGGCCCAGCCGGGCGCCCCGGCCGGAATGCTGGTGTTCGACGTCGAGCTGCTCGACTTCGCCCCCGCGCCGAAGCCTCCGCCCGCGCCGAAGGACGTGAAGGCGGCGCCGAAGACCGCGAAGAAGACCGCCTCCGGGCTCGCCTACCAGGTCCTGCAGAAGGGCACCGGCACCGAGCACCCGAAGCCGACGAGCCGCGTCGTCGTCCACTACACGGGGTGGACCACGGACGGGAAGATGTTCGACAGCTCCATCGTCCGCGACGAGCCGGCCACCTTCCCGGTGGGCGGCGTGATCAAGGGGTGGACGGAGGGCTTACAGCTGATGGTGAAAGGCGAGAAGGCGCGATTCTGGATACCGGCCGACCTCGCTTACGGCGACAAGCCCACACGGCCCGGCGCGCCCGCCGGCATGCTGGTGTTCGACGTCGAGCTCATCGACTTTCGCTGAGCCGTCGGCCGGCGCTTTACATCCGGCCGGCTGCCTGGTCACATGATGGCTGCGGGCGGCCAGGCATGCTGACATCCATCCGACTCAGGAACTTCAAGAGCTTCGCCGATCAAACGGTGGAGCTGTCCCCCTTCACGCTGCTGCTCGGGGCCAACGGCGCCGGGAAGAGCAACTTCCTCGACGCCCTGCGCTTCCTGCAGGGCGTCGGGCTGGATCTACCCCTGTGCGACATCTTCCGCGGCCGCGTCGACGGCAGGCGCGAGGTGTGGCCGGGCCTGCGCGGCGGCACGCAAGGGGCCACGCACAGGGGCGCCAAATCGTTCACCATCGAGAGCCGATGGGCGATCGGGAAGGAGGAGCTCACACACAAGATCACGTGTCAGGTCGAGCCTGACGTGATCGTGGAGCACGAGTCGCTCGAGGCGAGGTCGGCCGGGGGCCCGCTCTTCGACACGCCGGCGTCGGCGCTGAAGGGGCTGGAGGGGTTCGCCTCGGGCGGAGCGATGAAGGCGGCGTCGAAGAAGGGCCGCTCGATGCGGATCGCCTCCATGGATCGCAACCCCGCGCGGCGCAGCCTGCTCGGCCAGATAGAGCACCACCGCGGCCGCGGCGAGGACGTGAGCCTCGCGGACGTCATCGCGCTCTGCAACGCGCTCCAGGTCGCGATGCGGAGCACGCTGTCGCTCGACATCGATCCTTCGCGGATGAGGGGTTATGTGCCGCACGAGATAGAGAACCTCGGCGCCGGCGGGCAGAACCTCTCCGCCGTGCTCCGCTGGCTCTGCCAGGAGGCCGAGCACAAGGCCGATGTGCTCGGCTGGGTGCGCTCGATCTTCGCGCCCGAGATCGAAGATATCGAGTTCGCGGAGACGGGCCTCGGCGACGTCATGATGGTGCTCGTCGAGAAGGGCGGCGCCCGCGTCCCGGCGCCGAGCCTCCCGGACGGCGCGCTGCGCGCGCTCGGCAAGATCGCCGGCGTGCTCACCGCGCCGGAGGGCTCGCTCCTCCTCGTGGAGGACCCGGACGCCGGCTTGCACCCCGAGCGCGCCGCCGTGCTCGCGCAGCTCCTCGAGGGGGCGGCGCGGCCCTCCGTCTGCCAGATCGTGGCGACGACGCACTCGCCCGCGCTGCTCAGGGGGGTGTCGAAGCAGGGCCTCAGCCGCGCGATCGCGTTCCAGCGCGACCCCGAGACCTGCGCCACGACGACGCGCCGCCTCGCCGACCTCCCGCGCTTCGAGGACCTGGCCGAGCGCGATCCCGGAGAGCTGCTCTCGTCGAAGGCGCTCTCCGCGTAGACGCGAGCGAACCGATCCCGGTACAGCACCATCATTTCATTGCAGTGTCGCGAGCTCGCGATAACGATAACCATTTTCACTTCGTGAAATGCGTTGTGGATGCTCACGAGGCCATCTAGGGTCCTCCGCGAATCGACAGCGCGGCGCTCGCCGCGCGAACACAGCGTCAAAGAGGTCCTCACATGCTTTCCCAGAAAACTGCACTTCAACTGGTCCTCTGTCTGACCATCGGGTTCTCGGCGGCTGCCTGCTCTGACGATGGTGGTGAGACCGACACCAGCACCAGCTCCAGCTCCAGCAGCTCGTCCAGCAGCAGCGCCAGCAGCAGCAGCGCGGGCCAGGGCGGCGGCACCGGTGGGACCGACGGCCAGGGCGGCGCCACCGGCGGCGGCGAAGGCGGCTCCGGCGGCCAGGGCGGCGCCACCGGCGGCGGCGAAGGCGGCTCCGGCGGCCAGGGCGGCCAGGGCGGCGCCGGCGAAGGCGGCTCCGCTCCCGGCGACCCCCTCTGCGGCGCGGGCACCGCGACCTTCGCTGATGTGCGGATGATCCTGAACACGACCTGCGCGGGGTGCCACGGCAACGCCGGCCCCGCGGCCGCCGGCCTCGATCTCCGCGCGAACGCGGCCCATGGCGAGCTCGTCAACGGCGCGAGCTCGGAGTGCACCGGCCGGATGCTCGTCGTGCCGGGCAAGCCGAGCGAGAGCTACATCATCAACAAGGTGCGCGGCACCGGCCTCTGCGGCGACGACACGCGCATGCCCCCCCCGGACAAGGGCGCTGCCCTGCCCGAGGCCAGCATCAAGAAGATCAACGACTGGATCTGCGCCGGCGCTCCCGCCCAGTGAGCCCGTCTGCCCGGCTCAGCGCCTGTCCCTGCAGCGCAGGCGCTCAGTAGACCTTGCAGCGCGCGCCGCCCGCGGCGCGCGCATACGGGATCTTCGCGCTGCGCCCCTTCACGTAGATCGCCCCGCCCGGAGCGGGCCTCGGGATCACGGCGCCCGTCGCGAGCGGCCGTCCTGCGGGCAGCTCCTCGACCTCGATGACGATATCGTTCCCCTCCTGATCGACCGCCGAGATCGAGGGTCGCCGGCTCTCCTCGTCGGGAGCGCCGCCCGGGCAGGGCACCCCGCGCGCGCTCAGCGCGATGGCCAGCGTATTGGCCGAGGTCTCCGGCGCGCCGGCCGCCCACTGGAACCTGGGATCGCGCGCTTCCCCCACCTCGACGGCCAGGCAGCTGCAGCGCTCCTTGCGCGAGTCGGCGCGCGCGAGCGAGAGATCGTGCCGCACCCCCACCCACGACGAGGGCGCCCGCTCCTCGGGCGTCTGCGGGGCGCCGCCGAAATCGTCGGACGCGCCGAAAGCCCTGCGCGGCGCCTTCTTCTTCGCGCCCGCCTGATCCGCCGGCGCGGCGGGATCGACGGTGTCGCCCTCCCAGAACGCCGCGGCGCCCGCGTGCTGGTTGCCGCCGCAGGCGGCGAGGAAGACTCCGGAGAGGAGCGCAGCGAAGCGCGCAATCTGGACGCCCGAGGGAAGCATGCAGTGCGATCTTCGCACCGGCGCCGCCGGCGGCCAAGGTTTGTGCTGAGTCGGGGGTGAAAGAGAGAAGAGAGAGAGAAGCGCCGCTAGGCGGGGACACACACGCTGCGCGCCGGACGCCCGGCGCGCAGCGCAGGAGCCGTCACTTCGGCTTGATCTCGGTCAGGACGAGCAGGTAGTCCGGCGAGTTGTTCGGCGACAGCTTCGCGTACGGGTTCTCCTTGCTGGGCCACCCGACGAAGCGCTTCGTGCTGTACTCGCCCCAGGACGGGTTCTTGAACAGCGGGATGACCGGCACCTGCGTGGCGTAGATCATCTGCAGGTCCTCGACGATGCTCTTCTGCTCCGCCGGATCCGTCGCGGCCGCGAACTTCTTGAACAGCGGCTCGGCCTCCTTGGCGGCGAAGCGGTGCCAGTTGCGGTTCGAGACCTCGCCGACGGCCTTCACGAACTCGGGGGCCATGAGATCGCGGTAGTAGTTGAACGGCGTGGGCTCGGTGTTGGTCCAGCCCATCGACATGTCGAACGTGCCCTTCTGGAGCGCCTCGAAGAACGCGCTGAAGTCGTACGTCTTCAGCGTGGCCTCGATGCCGACGGCCTTCAGGCTCTGCGCGGTGATCTGGACCGCGCGCACCCAGTCGGACCAGCCGGTCACGACGTTGATGTCGAACTTCAGCGGCTTGCCGTCCTTCGCGCGGATCCCGTCGGCGCCCTTGGCGTAGCCGGCCTCGTCGAGGAGGGCGTTCGCCTTGGCCACGTCGAAGGTCGTCCAGTCGCCGGCCGCGGCGGCCTTGTCGCTGCGCCAGCGACCGTAGGCGTCGTCGAGCCCGGTCCCGTCCGCGCCGACCGTGTAGCCGTTGACCGCGACCTTCGCGATCTGGGCGCGGTCGATGGCCATGCTGATGGCCTTGCGCAGCTTGATGTCGTTGAACGGCTTCTTCGTGGCGTTCGGGTAGAGCGTCACGGTGCCGCCGACGAGCGGGAACCAGTAGTGGTTGTTCTCCGGGTCCTTGGCGACGTAGGTCTTGTCGATGTCGGGCACGAAGTTGCCGGCCCAGTCGACCTCGCCGTTGATGAGCGCCAGGTTCGCCTGGTCGTTGCCCGGGTACGCCGGGAAGCGGAGCCCCTCGACCGCCGGCTTGCCCTTCTGCCAGTAGTTCGGGTTCTTGCCGAGCTCGTAGATCTGGTTCTGGAAGGTCTTCACCTCGGTGAAGGGCCCCGTCGCGACCGGGTTCTCGTTCGTGAACGTGACCGGGTCGGCGACGTCCTTCCACTTGTGCTCCGGCACGATCGGCTGATGGCCGATGTAGGTGAGGCCGGGGACGAACGCCTCCTTGAAGACGAACTCGACCGTGGTGTCGTTCTTGGCCTCGACCGACTCGACGAGCTTCCAAACGCCCGTGAGATCGAGCGCCGGGAACTTCTTGAGGAGCCCGAACGTGAACGCGACGTCCTTCGCCGAGAAGGGTTGTCCGTCAGACCACTTGACCTCGGGGCGCGTCGTGAAGGTGAGCTTCTTGTTCGCGTCGCTCCACTCGTACTTCGTGGCGAGCCACGGGACGTACTCGCCCTTCATCGTGTTGTACACGATCATGGGCTCGTAGATGCCCGCGACGGTGGGGAAGCGCGTGGCCCCCTCGCCGAGAAGGGGGTTGAAGTTACGAACCCAGGACGCCTGCTGCTCCCTGGAGATGGTGACGAACTTCGCGCCGCCCTTCGCATCGCCCTTCGCCGCGCCCGTGGCCGCGGGCCCGGCCGAGCCCGTGGGCCCCGTGCCACCGGACTCGGGCTTGTTGTCGCAGGCCGCCGTGGCGCCGACGGATAGGACGAGCGCCGAAAGGGCAAAAATGCGGCGCGACATGGATCGACTCTTCATAAGCTTGCTCCCTACGCGGCGACCTCGGTCGCCCACGACGATCCTCTCACTCGACCGACAGCTCGCAGCGCCGCAGCGCAGCGACAACAGCAGACCGTACGGCGGCGCCACGGATGAGCCGCGACTGCGGCAACCTGACGCCGGCGCACTCTACCGGCCGAGGTAGAGAAGTGTCAACCTGACGAATCGAGGGGTTCCCCGGCCACCGCGCCGCCCGCGACCTGAGCGGATGCGCACGCCGGGGCCGCGGCGCACCGCAGCAAGCCGCGCGCGCGCTCCTACCCGAGCGATTACCCGCGCGACTACCCCCGCGATCGCGCGCGTTCCCGCGTGCTCAGAACTCGGCCGGATCGCTGTAAGTCCCCAGGACGTCGCGCAGCACGTCGCAGATCTCCTGCTCGGTCGCGTACGCGCTGGCCGCCGCGATGAGGGGCGGCATCAGGTTGTCACGGCCGCGCGCGGCGCTCCGCACGTCGGCCAGGGCGCGCCGCACCCGATCCTGGTCGCGCTGGGCCTTGACCCGGGCCAGGTTCTCGCACTGAACGCGCTGCACCTCCTCGTCGATCCGGAGGAGGGGGATCGTCTTCTCGCCCACCGCGGCGTAGCGGTTGACGCCCACCATGATCCGCTCGTTCGATTCCAGCTCTCGTTGAAACCTGTAGGCCGAGGCGGCGATCTCGCGCTGCGGATACCCCTTCTCGATGGCGGCCACCATCCCGCCCATCTCGTCGATCCGCTGGATGTACTCGAGGGCCTCCTTCTCCAGGCGGTCCGTGAGCCACTCCACATAGTAGCTCCCGCCGAGCGGATCGATGGTGTTCGCGACCCCGCTCTCGTGGGCGATGATCTGCTGGGTCCGGAGGGCGATGGTCACGCTCTCCTCGGTCGGGAGCGCGTACGTCTCGTCGAGCGAGTTCGTGTGGAGCGATTGGGTGCCGCCGAGCACGGCGGCGAGCGCCTGGAGCGAGACGCGGACCACGTTGTTGTACGGCTGCTGCGCCGTCAGCGACACGCCGGCCGTCTGCGCGTGCGTCCGGAGCTTCATGCTCTCGGCCTTCTTCGCCCCGTACCGCACCTTGAGGAACCGCGCCCACATGCGGCGCGCGGCGCGGAATTTCGCGATCTCCTCGAAGAAGTCGCTGTGGACGTCGAAGAAGAACGACAGGCGCGGCGCGAAGGAGTCGACGTCGAGGCCGCGCGCGACGCAGCTCTCGACGTAGGCGAGCCCGTCCGCGAGCGTGAACGCGAGCTCCTGCGCGGCGGTCGAGCCCGCCTCCCGGATGTGGTAGCCGCTGATCGACACCGAGTTCCACCGCGGCACCTCGCGCGCGCAGAACTCGATCATGTCGGTCACGATGCGCATCGCCGGGCGCGGCGGGACGAGCCAGGCGTGCTGGGCGATGAACTCCTTGAGGCAGTCGTTCTGCACGGTGCCGCCGACGCGGCTCCGCGGGATCCCGCGCTTGTCGGCGAGCGCGATATAGAACGCGAGCAGCACGGCCGCGGGGCCGTTGATGGTCATCGACGTCGTCACCTGGTCGAGCGGGATGCCGTCGAAGAGCGCCTCCATGTCGCGGAGCGTGTCGACCGCGACACCGCACATCCCCACCTCGCCGAGCGACCGCGGAGAGTCGGAGTCGTAGCCCATGAGGGTCGGGAAATCGAAGGCGGTCGACAGGCCCGTCTGGCCCTCTGCGAGCAGGTATTTGAACCGCGCGTTCGTCTGCTCGGGCGTGCCGAAGCCCGCGAACATCCGCATGGTCCAGAGCCTGCCGCGGTACATCGTCGGCTGGACGCCCCGCGTGAACGGGTACTCCCCGGGCAGCCCGAGATCCGCCGCGTGGTCGACCGGCGCGTCGGCCGGGGTCGCGAGGTCGGGGACGTCGATGCCGCTCCACGTGGTGAAGCGCTCGCTCCGCGGCGGGAAGCGCGCCGACGCCTCGGCGACCGGGCCCGCGCGCCACGCGGCCACCGCGCGCCGGAGCGCCGCGAGCCCTGCCTCGTCGAGCGCGAGCCCCTCTCCGCCCCCGCCGTTCGTGGAACGGAGCGCGTCGGCGTTTCCCGGGGACCCGACCGCTCGATCCGCCGTGGTCTCCGGAGGGGGGGTGATCTCTCGAGGCGCCATGGCGAGCATTTTAGCGCGGCGCGCGCGCGATGACGCCGGGCAATGCCGGCGAACGCGCCGGGGCGGCGGGCGTGCGCCGCATCACGGGCAGTCCGCGTGGAACACCGCGGAGGCGACCGGCGTCGCCCCGTCCTCCAGCGAGTCCTCGATCGCGCCCGTGATGCGGATCCCTTCCGTGGCGCAGAGCGCCGCCGCGGCGTCGGCCTTGAGCGTCCCGCCCTGAGCGCCGGTATCGACGGTGAACGCCACGGTGACGTCGCTGTCCGGAGCGACCTCGACCGGCAGCGCCGCCGTGGTCTCGACGGGGAGCGGCTCGACGATCGAGGTCTTCTGATCGGCGCTCGTGATCGCGAAGGTGCGCACCGCGACGCGGCTGGGTCCGCTTGCCCGCGCGCTCAGGTGCAGCTCCAGCGCGAAGCTCGCGGTAAGGCCGGTCCCGAGCGCGTTCGAGGAGACGGTCGCCCCGGGCGCCGCGATGGACGGCTCGACGAACACGGCCGCGTCGGTGTTGATGCAGCCGCTCGCCATGATGGCGAGCGCAGCGGCGGCGAGCGTGGTGGCGGCGGAGCGCCTGGCGCGGGCCTTCATGGGCTCACTCTCTCCCGGCCCGACCGGTCCTGTCCAGATCGGCGGCGCCGCGGTTCTGCTCCGGGCGGCGCCGCGGTTTCGCTCAGGGAGGCGGCGGGTTGACGCCCTTGGATCGGGCCAGGGCGCAGCCGAGCTCCACGTTGGTCGGCCCCTTGTCGGTCCGCACGACCTTGAACTCGACGCGCCGGTTCTTCTCCCAGGCGGCCGCGTTGTGGGCCGGATCGATCGGGCAGTACTCGCCGTAGCCCATCGAGCGAACGCTGTTCTTGTTGACGCCGCGCTGCGCCAGCGCCGCGGCGACCGCGTCCGCGCGGGCCTGGGTCAGCTTGAGGTTGTACGCGTCGGCCGAGCGCTCGTCGGCGTGCCCCTGCACCTCGATCATCGTGAACTCCGGGTGGTGCTTGAGCGTCTCGGCCACCGCCTGCACGATGCCGAACGACTCCGGGAGGATCTCGGCGCTGCCGGTCGCGAACTGGATCTTCTCGAGGATGACGATGTTGTTCTCCTCGATCACGACGCTGCCCTTGTCCGGGCACCCGTCCTCGTCCTCGAGGCCGTTGAACGTCTCCGGATCGTTCGGGCACTTGTCGACAACGTCCGGGATGCCGTCCCTGTCGTTGTCGGGCTCCGGGCACCCGTCCTCGTCCTCGAAGTCGTCCCTGTCCTCGGGGTCGTTCGGGCACTGGTCGGACTTGTCGGGGATGCCGTCCTTGTCGTTGTCCGGATCCGGGCAGCCGTCCTTGTCCTGGAAGCCGTCGCGGTCCTCCGGGTCGTCCGGGCACTTGTCGCGCGAGTCGAGGATGCCGTCGCCGTCGCGATCGCCGTCGCTCCCCTCCGGGCAGCCGTCGTCGTCCTCGTCGCCGTCGCGGTCCTCCGGGTTGTTCGGGCAGCGGTCGTCGACGTCGAGGATGCCGTCCTCGTCGTTGTCCGGATCCGGGCAGCCGTACTTCCCGGGGGGCGAGTCCGCCTTCGTGTCCTGGAAGCCGTCGTAGTCCTCGGGCTCGTCGGGGCAGTCGTCCTGGTCGTCCTTGATGCCGTCGCCGTCCCGATCGCCGATCGACGGCTCGAAGACGAACCCGATGGTCCCGCGCTGCGCCGCGGCCTGGAACCCGGGCGTGTACCCGACCCCGAAGCCGAGCATGAGGAAGCTGTTCCGCTCGATGAAGAGCTTGATGCCCCCGATCGCCTCGGCCGACAGCTTCTGCTTGGCGCTGTCGCCGCCGCCGACCTGCTGGGTCAGGTAGGTCTCGGCCACGAGATCGAGCGGCGTGAGGACGCGGTAGCTCATCCCGGCCCCGGCGGTGATCAGGTCGGAGTACTCGAGGTCCCCGTGCTTGAGCTGGAACGTCGTGCCGTCCTGGCGCAGGCCGAACACGGGGTTCTTCCCGGCGTGGCCGCGGTAGCCGACGTTCGCCGCGATCCGGAACGGGTTGGTCGTGCCGAGCCGCTTCTCCAGCACGAGCTGCGGCCAGAAGAAGAACCCCGGATCCGACGCGAAGTCCTGGCTCCCGCCGACCCCGATCCCGGCCTGGGCGATCACCGCGAGCCCGATCACGTCCTGATCGGGGCGGAGAATGCGCGCCTTCGCGTGGACGGCCAGGTTGCCGAGCGCCTGCGCGTCGAGCGAGTCGTCGTCGTAGTTGGCGCTGCCGCCCGGGCCGATGTCGTCGACCGGCTTGCCCCCGTTGAGCACCACCGGGACCGAGAGCCCGACGACCAGGAAGTTGGCGATGCCGTAATCGAACTGGAACGTCCCCTGGAACGCGTGATTGAGCATCATCTCCGTTCCCCGGTCGTTCTCGGTGAGCGGCAGGATGTTGTGCCCGTAATCGAGCACGAGCCCCAGGCTGATGTCGTTCGCGCCGAGGATGTCCGCCCCGTTGACGGAGAAGAGCCCCTTGGAGTCGACCGCCGGCCGGAACAGGTGCAGGTCCATGCCGTCGCCGTTGGCGCCGTCTCCCGTGCGCGTCTGGGCCGCGGCGTCGCCCGCGCTGGCGGCGGTCATCGCGGCGCCGAGGACGAAGGAGAGCAGCCCGGCGCCCAGGCGGGAGGCTCGGCCGGGGCGCGCCTGGGCCGGGAGCCGGGCGTCGTTCGCCCCAGGAGCGCCTGGGAGCGGTTCGGCGGGGAGCAACGGGGAACGAGGCGTCATGGGAGGGTCCTCGGGGTCGTGTGAGGTCGCTATCGGGCGAGCGCGTGGGGCGCCCGGCGCCACGTACCACCGCGCGAATTCCGGTGTCAAACAGACGACGCGGCGAGCTCGCGGCGCGAGCGATCGCGGCGCCTGGCTGGACCTGTCACGCGACCTGCCACGCGCCCCGCCGCGCGCCCGGCGCCGGGCGCTCCGCCTGGGAGCGGCGCGCGCCCGCCGCTCCCTCGCGAGGGCCCGCGATCCGCCGGAAATCATGAGTTGATGCGCGTGGATGCGCGCCGGCGGGCCGCGCGGCCGAACGCCGGGACGTCCGGGTAGGGCGAAGTTGTCCGGACGATCGGAGCGGAGTATTCCGTGGAAGGTTGGGGCAACAGGTGCTCGGCGCGCGCTCGAGGGTCGAGGGGAGGCCCCCGTCGCTCGCGGACCTCGCTCCTGGAGGATACAGATGCTGTTAACGAGATGGACTGGGGCGGCCGCGGTGATCGCGGCCACGGCGCTGCTCGCGTGCGAACGGGAAGGCGCGAGCGACGGCGACGGCGGGGGCGGCGGTTCCGGATCGAGCACGAGCGGGTCGAGCGCCGTGTCGAGCACGACGACGGCGGGCTCCGGCGGGGCCACGGGCGAGGGCGGCGCCGGCGACGGCGGCCAGGGCGGCGCCGGCGACGGCGGCGCCGGGGGCGGCGTGTGCGGCGACGGCGCGGTGGGCGGCGCCGAGGCCTGCGACGACGGCGGCACCGCGGCAGGAGACGGCTGCGACGCGGGCTGCGCCGTCGAGCCCGGCTACACCTGCGCCGGCGCGCCGAGCATCTGCTCGACGATGTGCGGCGACCGCCTGGTGCGGGGCGCCGAGGCCTGCGACGACGGCAACGTCGGGAACGAGGACGGCTGCAACGCCGTCTGCGTGATCGAGGCGGGCTACGAGTGCAACGGCGAGCCCAGCGCCTGCGGCCCGCTCTGCGGCGACGGCCTGCTCATCGGCAACGAGGGCTGCGACGACGGCAACACCGTCGATGGCGACGGCTGCAGCCCCGATTGCGACGTCGATCACGGCTACCAGTGCACCGGCGAGCCCAGCGTCTGCGCCCCCGTCTGCGGCGACAGCATCGAGGTGGGCCCCGAGGAGTGCGACGACGGCAACACCACCGACGGCGACGGCTGCAGCAGCACCTGCCACGCCGAGGGCGACCGACGTCACGCCCCCCACCGCTGATCCACGCCCTGAGCGGGGGCGCCCCCGCTCAGGGTGTGCGGGTTTTCAGGCTGTCGATCGCGTGGACGGGCGCCTGGTCGCCGGCCATGAGGTGGGCGATCGCCCCGTAGACCAGCCGCTGGCTCTCCAGCATGCTCTTGCCGGCGAACACCGGCGAGGTCACGACCAGGTTGAAGTGGCCTCCGCCGCCGGTCACCTCGGCGGTGGAGCCCTCGATTTTCGCTTCGATGGCCTGCTTCAGGGCCTCGGGGATCGACCCCTGAAAGGTCGTCAGGTGGCTCGGCATGGGCGTTCTATAGGCCATCGCCCCGCCGCGGGAAAGCCGGAGCGCGGGGCTCGGGCCGCGGCGGGGCGCGGTCGACGGGATCGACGCGATGGGACGGGACGGGCGGGATCGACGCGATGGGACGGGACGGGCGGGATCGGCGCGGTGGGATCAGGCGCGCGCGGTCGGGCCGGCCAGCTCGATGAGGCCGGCCGCGCCCATGCCGCCGCCGATGCACATCGTCACGACGGCGTACCGGCCGCCGCGGCGGCGCAGCTCGTAGAGGGCGGTCGCGGTGAGCTTCGCGCCGGTGCACCCGAGCGGGTGGCCGAGCGCGATCGCGCCGCCGTTCACGTTGAGCTTCTCCTCGGGGATCTCGAGCGTCCGCTGCACGTAGACGGCCTGCGAGGCGAACGCCTCGTTGACCTCGAAGAGGTCGATGTCGGCCATCTTCAGCCCCGTCCTCGCGAGCAGCTTGCGCACCGCGGGCACCGGGCCGATGCCCATGATGGCGGGGTCGACGCCGACGGTCACGAACGCCCGGAAGTACCCGAGCGGCTTCACCCCGAGCGCGTCCGCCTTCGCCTTGCTCATCACGAGCGCCGCGGCGGCGCCGTCCGACAGCGGCGAGCTGTTGCCCGGCGTGACGCTCCCCTTCGCCGAGAACGCCGGCTTCAGCCCCGCGAGCGCCTCCGCCGTCGTCTCCTTGCGGATCAGCTCATCGGCGCGGAAGTCGAAGGTCGCGCGCTTGCCGTTCTCGAAGCGCACCCCCTTCACGGTGACGATCTCGTCCTCGAAGCGCCCGGCCGCGCGCGCCGCCGCCGCCTTCTGGTGGCTCTTCAGCGCGAACGCGTCCTGGTCGGCGCGGCTCACCTGGAAGCGGTTCGCCACGTTCTCCGCGGTGATGCCCATCGGCGTGTACACCGTCGGACACCGCTCCATCGCCTCCGGCGACGCGCTCAGCTTGTTGCCGGTCATCGGCACCATCGTCATCGACTCGACGCCGCCGGCGACGGCGATGTCGAGCGATCCCATCGCGATGCTGCCCGCCGCGCTCGCGATCGCCTGGAGCCCGCTCGAGCAGAAGCGGTTGATGGTGATCGCGGACCCTTCCTGCGCCATCCCGCCGAGGAGCGAGACGACGCGCGCGATGTTGAGCCCCTGCTCGCCTTCCGGCATGGCGCAGCCGAGGACGAGGTCCTCGACGTCCTCCGGCTTCACCTGGGGGACGCGCTGGAGCAGCGCAGCGACGACCTCGCCGGCGAGCTCATCGGGTCGCTTCAGCGCGAGCGACCCTTTGTGGGCCCGGCCAACGGCCGAGCGGACGGCCTCTGCAATTACGACGTCGACCATGGCGTTCACCTAGTTCCGGAGGGGCTTGTTGTTCATCAGCATGTACTGCATTCGCTCGGCGCTCTTGGGCTCGCCGCACAGGCTGACGAACGCCTCGCGCTCGAGCTCGAGGATCTCGTCCTCGGTCACCTCGCGCGCCCCGCCGCCAGCGCCGCCGCAGAGCACCTCGGCGAGCTTGCGCGCGATCTTCGCGTCGTGCTCGCTGGCGTGGCCGCCGGCGACGAGCGTGTCGATCATCATCTGCAGCGTCGCGATCCCGCTCTCGCCCGGCAGCTTGTAGGCGCGCGGCACGGGCGCGTGGTACCCGGCCTCGGCCAGCCCGATCGCGCGCGCCTTCACCTCGTACAGCTGGCGGGCCCGGTCGAACGAGACGCCGTCCGTCTTGCGGAAGAAGCCGAGCGCCTTCGCCTCGTCCGCGCTGGTCGCGACCTTGGCGAGGGCGATGTTCTTGAAGACCTGCGTCACGATGTCGTACGTCGGCACCGTCACGCCCTCGGGGATCCCCTCGAGCGCGCGCCAGAGCATGTTGAGCGTCCCTGCGCCGCCCGGGATCAGGCCGACGCCGACCTCGACGAGCCCCGCGTACGTCTCGGCCGCGGCCTGCACCGCGTCGCAGGCGAAGCAGAGCTCGAGGCCGCCGCCGAGGGTCATCCCGTAGGGCGCGGCCACGACCGGCACGCTCGCGTACTTCAGCCGCTGGGTCGCGTCCTGGTACGCCTTCACCATCTTGCGGATCGCGTCCCAGTCCTTGTTGCCCGCGGCCATGGCCACGAGGAACAGGTTGGCGCCGACGCAGAAGTGCTCGCCCTGGTTGAAGACCACGAGCGCGCGGAAGTCCTGCTCGGCCTTCTCGGCGGCGAGCGAGAGCATCCCGATCGAGTCCGGATCGAGGCTGTTCGCCTTGGTCTTGAAGGTGACGCCGAGCACGCCGTCGCCGAGATCCCAGGCCTCTGCGCCGTCGTTGGCGAGCACGGCCTTCGCGCCCCGCGCGGCCGCGCGCGCGCCGGCCAGCGTCACGTTGCGCGGATCGACCTTCTGGGCGACGTACTCTCCCTTGAGCAGGTCGAACACCGCCCCGTCGGCGCGGTAGAACGACGTCGCGCCGCTCTGCTTCATGCGGAGGATCGACTCGGGCAGCTTGATGCCGTCCTTCTGCATGCGCTCGACGGTCTCGGCGAAGCCGAGCGCGTCCCAGGTCTGGAACGGCCCGAGCTCCCAGTTGTACCCCCAGCGCATGGCGTCATCGATCGCCACGATGCTGTCGGCGATCTCGCCGACGCGCCGCGCCGTGTACGCCAGCGCGCGGGAGAGCACCTTCCAGGCGAACTGCCCGGCCTTGCCGGGGTCGCCGGCGAGCTTCTTCACGCGCGCGGCGGGGTCCTCGATCTTCTCGCACGACCGCGTGGCCTTCTTGATGGCCTCGTCGCCGCCGTGGGGGCGGTACTCGAGCTTGGCCGGGTCGAGCGTCTCCAGGCCTTCCTTGGCCTTGCGGTAGAAGCCGCCCTTGGTCTTGTCGCCGAGGAGCTTCGCCTCGATCATCTTCCGGATGTAGGCGGGCACCTTGAAGACGTCGCGGTCCTCGTCGCGCTCGAGCGCCGAGTAACAGTTGTCGGCGACGTGGGCGAAGGTGTCGAGCCCGACGATATCGCCTGTCCTGAAGCTCGCGCTCTTCGGGTGGGCCATGGCGACGCCGGTGATGGCGTCGACGTCTTCCGGCGCGAGGCCGTCCTCGATCATGAGGTGGATGGCGGTCAGCATCGCGTGGGTGCCGATGCGATTGCCGACGAAGTTCGGGGTGTCCTTGCCGAAGACGAGGCCCTTTCCGAGCACGTCCTCGCCGAGCTTCCGCACGCGGGCGACGACGGCGGGATCGGTGTCGGGCCCGACGACGAGCTCGAGGAGCTTCATGTACCGGACCGGGTTGAAGAAGTGCATGACGAGGAATCGCTTGCGGAAGTCCGCGGAGCGCCCTTGCATCATCTCCTCGATGCGCAGCCCGGACGTATTCGACGCCACGACCGCGTCAGGCCGCAAGACCTCTTCGAGCCGCGCGAAGAGGGCGCGCTTCGGCTCCATCTTCTCGATGATGGCCTCGATAACGAGGTCGCATTGGGCGAGCTCGGCGAAGTGGTCTTCGGTGTTGCCGGTGCGCACGAGGCGGGCGTTCGACGGGTGGAAGAACGCGGCGGGCCTGGCCTTGAGGGCCTTCTCGAGCCCGCCTGCGGCGAACCTGCTGCGGGCGGCCGGGTCCTTCTTTTCGGCGTCGGTGAGGTTCGGGGGCACGATATCGAGGAGCAGGACCTCGATGCCGGCGTTCGCGAAGTGGGCGGCGATGCCGCTGCCCATGACGCCCGCGCCGATGACGCCCGCGCGGCGGATTGGTTTCGTCATGCAGATCCTCCGAGAGAGATGAATGGGGCGCAAACCATTGACGGAAAGGGCCCCGAGCGCAAGCGTATCCGGGGTGGACGGCCGCGCGGGAGAGCGAGCAAGGTTACGCGTCGCCGTCGAGGGCGCGCGCTGATCGGCGAGGCGCGGCGGGGCGCCGCGGGATGCCGGGCGGACCAGCGCGGGTGTGCGACACCGAGCGACAGCTACAATGAGAGGCGGCGCACGTGGGATACCGCACGGGCCAGCGCGGGAGTGGAGGGCGAGCGGCAGCTGTGATGAGGGGCGGCGCACCGGAATGAGGGGTGGTGCATCCGGATGAGGGACGGCGCCTCCGGAGCGGACGCGGCAGCGTCCTCTGGACTACCGACGACCCGTGTGTTCCAGCGATTGGCTCTCCTCGATGCGCTTCGGTTTCCGGGCGAGCGGGGAGATGGGGAGTTGGTGTCTGGGACGACCTGTCCAGGGCGCCCGCCTGCGGTGCGGGCGTGCTCAGGCGAGGCCGTGCGGGCGTGCCCAGGTGAAGCTGCGCAGGGTGCTCAGGCGAGGCCGCGCGTGCGCGTCGGCTGGTGTCGGTCGCTCAGTGCCATGCCTGAGCGGACTGAACTGGCTGACCGGTGCGGTCGTGCTCGGCGAGGAGGCGCTTCGAGATCTCGACGCACTCGGTGCAGGTGGCGAAGCGCGACTTGTGCAGGCACTGGATCCAGGTCGCCGACCCTTGCGCAAGGAACTCCTCCGGATCGAGGTGCTTGCCGCAGGCGACGCAATGAATGTGCTTGTGCTCGTGGGGCTGCGCCGGGCGCGCGGGCGCGAGCGCCTTCCGCTCGCGCTTGGTCAGTCGCTTCTCTCGCTTCATGGTCTCCTCGATGACGGGTGGCCGCACGGCCTCGTGCGGGCGCGGGTGAAGCTACCACGCGCCGCTCGGCGAGGGTTCCGGACGGCAGCGCGGAGGGCGGCGGCGCGGCGGTGCGGGACGGACCTGCGCGACGCCGCCCGCGGACAGCGGCGACGTGGGGGCGTGTGGGTTGACTTCGTTCAGATGGTGTGCGTAGCGGGCGGCGAGTGAGCTCCGATGAGGTTCGCCAGCGCGACAGAGGGGCCGTTCTACGTGCATCCGCCGGGCTCAGGCGTCGATCATGCGTTGAGGCGGACGCGGTGGGCCCGCGCGCATTACCCCTCGCCGTCCTCGCAGCCACGGAGCGCCTCCTCTTCGTCCATCTCGGCGACCTCGGTCGCGTAGTACCGAAGGGAGTGATAGGTTCGCCGCAAGGCCTTCAGGAAATCGAGCCCATCCTCGACGTTGTAGACGCGCTCGTAGCTAGGCAGCCCTTGCTCGAGTATGTCGCCCAACGCGTTCATGCAATTCGGGTGGAGCTTCACGATCTGCACGGGGGGGCCCTCCGACCTGAGGACAAAGCGAGCCAGCGGGACGACCTCCTGGTGCGCCCTGACGAGGTGGATCTCCACGAATTTGACCTTGGCCATCTTGCTCTCACTCTATCTTGATTTTTCAGCTCTTCGTCGAAGTTTGGGCCGGCGTATTTACGCGGCAGCACGCAGGGGAGCCTGCATCGCTGAAGATGGCCGAGGGCGAGGCGGAGACTCCGGGGAAGTAGATCGCTGCGATCGCCCGGACGTGCGCATAGAGGACCGGTGGGATACCTGCGCTCCCACTCTTCGCCGCTGCATTCGACAGCGATCTCGATTGCGCTTCCGGAGCTCAGCGTCGCGCCGAAGGATGCGAAGACGTGCGTCCCTGCAGTGATCCTGCGCGCACCGCCGCGACCGTCTCGCTGAGGGTGAAGGTATCGCGCCATCGCCATGTGCTGTCTGGATGGTCGATGGACTCGATGTGGAAGCCGCACGTTCCCCCCGGGATGACAAGAGCAGACAGAGCCGCCGCGAGCGCGTCGCCCCGGCCCTTCTCGTCACACCATGCATGGATCCAGGGACCTGATACGCTCATCACTGGATCACCATGACCAGGTTCCTAAAGCCTTCAAGCTTGATGCGCTTACCCGTGAGCGCGTCGACTAGATAGCACTCCTCGACGATCTCGTTCTCATTCTTGAGCGGCGCACCCTTGGGGATGATGAACTCGATCCGCTCGACGTCGCTGGCGAGTCCGTTTTCGCTCAGCTTCTTCATCGCATTCTCCAGCTGCGTGAGCGCGTGGTCGATGTCGACCTTCCCGGTGGCACTGTCAATATCCTTCACATCGTCAGGGCCAGCCGAGGAGCGCCTGCCGCCTCAGGGCGACGCCGCCGAGCAGCGCGGTCGCAGTCCTGTCGCTCCGGGCAACCCGCTGCTGCGCGTACCCCAGCGTCGCATTGAGCGAGCGCAGCGCCTCCGAGCCGGCGCCGTCCGACGCGCGCTGGGGACGAGTTTTCCGGCCAATTCCGCGTCGCGCCTCCGCGCCGGAAGCTTTTGTTTCGGCCCATCGCGGAGGGCAGCGGAACGCCGGAGCGGGACGTTCACGTTCACGACCGAGCCGTTGACGACCACGACCTCGTTCACGACCACGACCACGACGGCTGGGGGTGGGCGTGGGGCGCTGAACGCGCTTGGTCGACGCCGACGGGCCTCCCCCTCAGCGCCCCGCCGCCGACTCGAACCTGGGCGCCGCCTCGAACGTCTCCGCCAGCGTCCTCCGGTACTCGTCGGCCATCTGCACGAGCCCATCGATGAGCAGCGCCACGTCGTGGTCCGCGCAGCCCCCCAGCGACGCCACGCACGACGTCGACACCTCGTCGCCCGTGAGCGACACGCGGAACTCCCCCGTCGTCTGGTCGTTCATCGTGAGCAGGAACCGGTAGAACGGCTCGTGGTTCGCCGCAGGCAGCCCCACGACCGGCGCGCGCAGCGTCAGCAGGCGCCCCGTTTCGTCGATCTCGATGTCCACCTGCGTCGCCGTCTCCGCCGTGGGGTACGGCCGCTGCGCGATGCGCCACGCCCTCGGACCGACACGCACCCGGTTGGCGATGAGCCCGAGCGCCGACAGGCCCTGCCGGATCACCCGCTCGACGCCCGCGCGCGCCGGGCACGGCGGGTACGCGTGCGGCAGCAGGCGGCCGCAGCCCAGGCACCGGTCGCACTCGACGTCGAACGGCTCCTCGCACGCCGGGCAGCGGTACACCGGCGCCCGGTCCCTGAGCTCCGCGAGCGGCCGATCCCCCAGGGCGAGCAGCGGCTGGAACGCGCCCGCCGGGACCACCACGCAGTGACCCGCGAGCTCCCCGGCCGCGCCGGACGGCGCCGCGACAACGCCGATCACCCGCCCCTCGGGATCGAGCACCGGCGCGCCGAGGGGCGCCGCCACGTCGAGCTCGAACGCCGGGAGCTGCCCGTCGACCTTGCGCGCCACGTGGCAGACCCGCGCGACCGCGAGGCGCAGGCTCTGCCCCGGGAGGCAGCTCAGCACCGCGGCGCGCTCGCCGAGCCTCGGCTCGGCCGCCGCGCGGACGGCGAGCGCCGCGACGCCGGGCGGATCGGCCGGCGCGACGAGCGCCACGTCGCGGCCCACGTCCGCGGCGATCACCCGCCCGGCCATGCCCCGCCCGTCCTCGAACGTCAGCGCGACCTCCGTCGGGTAGCCGAGCCCGCGCCGGCTCGCCACAACGACGCCGTTGCCGAGCGCCACCCAGCCGGTCGTCACGAGCGCGCCGGCGCGGATCGCCACCACCGAGCGGCGGGCGCGGGCGACGCGCTCGTGGAGCAGCGCGAGATCGCCGTCGCCGTGCGCCGCCAGCTGCGACGTCATTGCGCGACGATCCTCGAGAGCGCCGTCATCAGGAGCTCGATCGTGCCGGGTTTGGCGCCGTCCCGCTGCGCGTAGGCGACGATGTCGCGCAGCCGCTGCTCGGTCTTGGCGGGCAGCTTCGTGCGCACAAGGAGCTCGGACAGGGCCCCGATCGCGAGGAAGTGGCGGAGCATCGGGTCGGCCGGCGCGCGCTCGATCTCGCGCAGGTAGCGGCCGAGGTGCTCGCGCGCGAGCGCCGCCGTGGTGAGCGGATCGATGTGGAGCGGCTTCTCCTCGGGCACCTGGCCGCGCACCGCCACGAGCCGCTCCATCGCGAGGAGCGCGGGCTCCGCGACGCCCGCGGTGTTCCCGCGGCGCGCGCCGCCCTCGGCCTGGATGAGCTCGCGGGTCGCGGCCGCCGTGCAGCGGTAGAGGTGCGCCACCGCGTCGGGCATCACCTCGCCGTGCTCGTAGATCGCGCGGAAGACCGTGCACCGGATCAGGAGCACCATGACGCCCGGCCGCTCCTGGAAGCTGAGCGCCGCGCCGAGCACCTGCGCGTCCCGGAGCAGCTGGCAGAACCGATCGGCCGCCGCGTTCGCCGACTCCGGGCGGGACGGGATGCTCCGGCGCGACGGAGGCTCGATCTCCACCTCCGGCAGCGCGGGCGGGCGCACCGACAGCGGCGTCGCCGCCATGATGGAGGACGAGCGACGAAAGGGCACGGTGCGCGCGCTGCGGCGATCGCTGACCTGCGCCGGCGTCTCCGCGGCCGCCGCCTGCTCACCCGACAGCGGCGCCGCGGCCGCCACGCTCCCCGGAGCCGGCTTCGCTGCGCCGCCCTCGGACCCCGGGCTCGCGACGCCGCCGATCGACTTCGACGCCGCCGACGCCGCGCCGGCGTCGTGCGCCGGCGGGAGGATGCCGGCCTTGGGCGCGGGCGCGCCGCCGTTCTTCGACGACGCGACGCCCGCCGCCGGCATCGGCGCCGACGCCAGCGACGGGGACAGGATGTCGGGGATCGCGTCCGCGTCGCGGATGGGGCGCGCGACCGACTCGGGCAGGCGCGGCAAGGGGGGCGCCGCCCACGCGGCCAGCTCCTCGAGCGGCGTCCGCGCCCCCGAGACCGGCGTCGCCGGCGCGCCGGCCCGCACCGACGGAGCGCTCTGCGCGCGCGCAGGCGCGGGCGGGACGGTGAGGTTCTTGAGCGGCCGTGCGCGGCCGGCCGAGGCCCACGTGAGGCTCGCCCGCTGCTCCTCGGAGAACGGCGGCCGCGCGTCGAACCAGGCGCCCATCGTCTCCCCGAGCCGCTGCGCCGCCTCGCCGCTCTCGCGCAGCGCCTGGCGCAGCGCCTCCGGCGTGAAGGCGGCGACGCGGCCGACGCGGCGGAGGAGCAGCAGATCCTCCCGCATGCACAGCCGGAACGGCTCGGGGCCGCCCGACAGCTCCAGCGCCGTCCTGAGCAGCGGCACCCGGTGCCGCTCCGCGACGCGCACGACGGGGACGTCGATCGAGACCCGCTCGTTCGCCGCGTCGAGCGAGACGAAGAGCGTCATCGCCCCGAGCGGAACGATCCACCCCACGCCCTCCGGCAGCGTCGTCGCCTGGAGGCTCGCCCCGGCCTCCGCGGAGGCGCATTGCGCGACGAAGCGCACCGGGTCGCGCGTGCGAAAGGCGTCGATCGAGCTCCCGTCCCAGTCCGCATCCGCGGGCGGCTTGCGCGAGGCGGAGAGCACAGGCGACCGGTCCACCCCGCACGCCTCGCACCGCGGCCCACGCAGCGGGAACCCGCACGCGGAGCAGAAGTCGGAGGCCGGGCTCGAGGGGACCGCCACGCCGACAGCATACCTCAGCGCAAGGCCGAGGTGGCACCGCGGTTTGCGCTCAGAGGAACGGATTCAGGTGGAGCGCAACCTTGGCCTCCCGCAGGTTGTGCTGGACCCTGCGGATGAAGTGGATGAACAGGTACGCCCAGGCGGCGAAGGTGACGACGCTGATGACGAGCTGGACCGTCTTGCTGACGCCGATCACCATCCAGAGCGCCGTCAGGAGGAAGGCCGCGAACGACAGCGGGACGAACCACTTCCAGCACAGGTTCATCATCTGGTCGATGCGGACGCGCGGCAGCGTCCAGCGGATCCAGATGACCACGAAGACGAGCGCCCAGCTCTTCAGCAGGAAGAGGAAGACGCCGACGAGCTGGAGCCCGAAGCTCGCCTCCTGCTGGGCCGGCGAGACGCCGGGGATCTGCCAGCCCCCGAGGAAGAGCGCGCTCGCGATGCCGCACATCACGAAGACGTTCGCCCACTCGGCGAAGAAGAAGAAGAGGTACCGCATGCCGGAGTACTCGGTCGAGTAGCCGGCCACGAGCTCGCTCTCCGCCTCGGGCAGGTCGAACGGCGCGCGGTTGCCCTCCGCGAGCGCCGTCGTGAAATACAGGAAGAACAGCGCGAACGTGATCGGGTTGCGGAAGACGAACCAGTGCCAGGGCCAGCCGCCCACGTCGAGGAGCGATGGCCCGGCGCCGCCCTGGGCGCCGATGATGTCCTGGAGCCGCAGCGAGCCCGTCATCATGACGATGCACACGATCGCGACCGCGCCGGGGATCTCGTAGCTGATGATCTGCGCCGCCGAGCGGATCCCGCCGAGGAGCGACCACTTGTTGTTCGACGCCCAGCCGCCGGTCATGAGGCCGATGGTGACCAGCGACGTCACGGCGATGACGAAGAGGATCCCGATGTCGAGGTCGGCCGCGATGAGGTACTGGCCGAACGGCATGACGACGAACGTGGCCGACACGCCGACGAACACGAGGTAGGGCGCGAGCCGGAAGAGCGCCTTGTCGCTCTCGGCCGGGATGACGTCCTCCTTCATGATCGACTTGATCCCGTCGGCGACCCACACGAGGAGGCCCTGCGGCCCGGCGCGGTTCGGCCCGATGCGGGACTGCATGCGCGCCGAGACGCGGCGCTCGACCCAGGTGATGATCCCCGCGGTCGGCGCCATGAAGAGCAGGATGATCGCGGCGGCCACGCCAAGGAGGATCCCGGCGCCGAGCAGATCGGTCGGGGCGCTCGCGTGGAACCCCTCGGTCGAGAGCTCCATCTCGGACGGGGTCGCGCCGCCCCGCCGGATCCCGACCGCGGACCGCCGATCGTGGCCGCTCGGGATCACGTCGGCCTTCGAGAGGACCTTCACGCCCTCGAAGCGCGTGATGACGTCGCCGGGCTGGAGCCCTGCCTGGCTCGCCGGGCTCCCGTCGCGCACGCCCGTCACGACGAGCCCGCCGGCGGGCGGCGACTCGGCCGCGACCTCGACGCCGAAGAACGCGAGCGCGCGCGCTCCCTCCTTCACGCGCGCCTCGATGACGGCGCGGCGCGGGGTCGGCGGGAGGAAGTCCATCGTGACGCCCCTCACCGTGCCGTTCACGGGGAGCGCCCCCTGCGCGGTCGCGGGGATCTCGACGACAACGTCGCCGTGGAAGGTCGTGTGCACCGCGTCGTCGCCGCGGCCGGCGAAGCGGGATTGCAGGCCCTCCGAGAAGACGAGCGAGATCTTCGTGCTGCTGACCTGCGCGCCCTCGATCTCGATGCTCTGGCCGGTGAGCGGCGCCTGGCCGGGGCGGCGGAGGGTGCCGCGGAACGTGACGACCGCCTCCTTCGCCTCGGCGGTCGGCAGGTTGGTCCCGAGGATCTCGATGCGGTCGCCGAGGTCGACCTCGCGCGGCACGACGTCGACGACGCTCAGGAGCTCGGGCGCCGTCCTGCTCTCGGCGCAGCCGGCCGCGCCGAGCAGCGCGAGGAGGGCCAGGAGGCACGGCAAGAAGCCTCGAGAGAGAGCTCTCCAGGGAGGAGATCCGCGCATGGTGCCGCTTATAAACCGCGCCGCTCGCGCGGTCGAGAATGCGGAGAAAAGCGCTCGGCGCTGTCTACCGACCGGCTTACCTACCGGCCTCGGACGGGGAGGAAGTACCGGCTGCCGTCGAGCTCGTTCACGCCCACGTAGAGCTCTGCCTCGAACACGTCCTTGAGCCGGCGGTAGGTCATCACCTCCTCGACGGTGCCGTGGGCGACCAGCCGCCCGGCGTTGAGGAGCGCCACGCGGTCGGCGTACTGGGCGGCCGCGTTGAGGTCGTGCAGCACCGCGACGCACGCGAGGCGCCGCTCGGCCACCTCCCTGCGCACGACCTCGTGGACCTCGATCGAGTGGCGGATGTCGAGGTGCGCCCCGGGCTCGTCGAGGATCAGCACCTGCGCCTCCTGCGCGAGCGCGCGGGCGATGGCCACCCGCTTCTGCTCGCCACCGGAGAGCTCGGCCACCGGCCTCCCCGCGAGCCCCACGAGATCGCAGGCGTCGAGGGCGCGGGCGACCGCCTCCTCGTCCCGGCCGGCGGCGAGCATCCACGCGCCCTGGTGGGGCGCGCGGCCCATCATGACGACCTCGCGCACCGTGAAGCCGGGCGCCGAGGCGATCCCCTGCGGCACGACCGCCACGCACCGCGCGATCGCCCGCCGGTCCATGCCGGCGAGCGGCCTCCCCAGCAGGGTCGCCTCGCCCCGCGTCGGCCGCAGGGCCCCCGAGAGGACCCGGACCAGCGTCGATTTCCCCGCGCCGTTCGGCCCCAGGACGGCGCAGAGCTCGCCCGCGCGCACATCCAGGCTGATCCCCTCCAACGCCAGCCTCCCGGTGGGATAGCTCGCGGCCACGTCACGCAGATCGATCGCCGGCCCCTGCACGCGGTCTCTTTTGTCGAATGATTTGAGTGATATCGAGTGATCTTCCCTTGCGCGAGGTTTCTTGCGGTGGTCCAATCGACTCGAGGCGTAGAGGAGATGGAAACGGCGAAGGAGACTCTGGGAGGCGGCGAGGTACCGCGTCGCGTTATTAAGCGCTACTCCAATCGGAAGCTCTACGACACGAAGGACAGTCGTTACGTCACCCTGCAGCAGATAGGGGAGATGGTCCGGGCTGGCGAAGAGGTCCAGATCATCGACAACGCGACCAAGGAGGACAAGACCGAGGTCACGCTGGCGCTGATCATCTCGGAAGATCTCAAATCGCAGCCGCGCTCGGTCCCGCTCGGCACGCTGAGAGATCTGATCCAGGAGCGCGGCGAGCGGCTGCTCTCGCAGCTGCGCGAGGGCCCGATCGGCCGGCTCATCCCCGGGGCGGTCCCTGGCGAGGGCGGCGTGGCGGCGCCAGGAACGGCGCCCGCCCCTGGGACGGAGCAAGCGACGCCCGCGTCGCCCTCGTCCCATCCGCCCCCGCCGCTCGACGCAGACAGGTCGAGCCACGCGAAGGGGCGCCTGAGCGGGATCGTCGAGAGCTCGAAGCAGACGCTCGATCAGTGGCAGCAGGCCGTCGACGAGCGCATCCGCGCCATCCTCCCGGGCCTCGGGCTCGTTCGCGATCTCCAGTCCGATGTCAAGCGCCTGTCGCAGCGCATTGACGAGCTGGAGGCGAAGCTCCAGGGACGCGCGGGTGAACCCATCGAGGGCGCGGCTCCGCACCAGGCGGGCTCCGGCGCGGACGAACCCGCGGGCGAGGGTCGCGAGGGTCAAGGGAGCGAGAGCAGGCTGGAATAGCCCTGGGCGCTCCTCTGTTCCCCCGGGCGAGCCCATGCCGTTCTTCTTCAGCAAGAAACCTGCGTCCGTAGCGCAGGACCTGTCGTTGGCCAGCACCGATGGTGGCCGAGCCGACGCCTTCGAGATCGAGCTGCTGGGTCATCTGGACACGCTTTACGGCGTGAGCTGCCGGATGACGAAGAGCTCGACGGAGGCGGAGGATCTGGTCCAGGACACCATCGTCAAGGCGATGCGAGCCCGGGATCAGTTCGAGCCGGGCACCAACCTCAAGGCCTGGCTGCTTCGGATCCTGACGAACACGTTCATCAACCGGTACCGTCGCGGGGGCCTCGAGCGAGGCATCTTCGACGGCCCCGACGCCGAGCCGCTCACCGATGCGTGGGTCGGCGCGACGACGATGCGCGCGATGCGCGATCCGGAGACCCAGGCGCTCACGCCGCTCGTGGAGGCGGAGGTGCAGCGCGCCCTCGACGCCCTGCCCGAGGAGTTCCGGCTGGCCGTGGTGCTGTCGGACATCGAGGAGCTCTCCTACAAGGAGATCGCCGAGGCGATGGGCTGCCCCATCGGCACGGTGATGTCGCGCCTGCACAGGGGCCGCAAGCTCCTCCAGAAGACGCTGCGCGAGCACGCGGTCCTGATGGGCATCGTCAGCGAAGACGCGGCGAAGGACGCGCCCGCCGACCTGGACGCGTACCGCAAGCGGAAGCGGGGTGCCGCATGAGCGCTGCGAAATCGATCGAGAGCTGTTCGCGGTTCGACCACGCGCTGTCCGCCTACGTCGACTGCGAGCTGGATCCGGACCACGCCGTCGATCTCGAGTCCCACCTCGTCCAGTGCCCTCCGTGCTTCGAGCAGGTGAGGCTCTTGCGCTCGCTGCGGACGAGCCTGAAGCGGGCGCGGCCGTCGGGGTGCCCGGACGCGCTGCGGGCGCGCGTCGCCGCGGCGGTGGCGCACGAGCAGGCGCGCGACGCGGCGCAGTCGGCCGAGGCGAGGCCGCGCCTCGTGCACAGGGGGTACGCGATCGCGCTCGCCGCGGCGGCGGGCGTCGTCTTCGTCGTGGGCGTGGCGCGGCGGCCGGACGCGCCGGCGGAGGCCGCGAAGGCGGACGCCGCGAGGGCGGCGGTCGATCGCGCGGCGTCCACCGAGAGCGTCGAGGTCCTGCTCGACGATCTCGTCACCCAGCACGCGCAGCCGCTGCCGCCGGAGACGACCAACCCGGAGGACCTCCCGCGCTTCGATCCGTTCGTCGGCGTCCCGGTCCGCAGGCCGCAGTTCCAGTCGATACCGGCGAACTTCATGGGCGCCCGCGTGCACACGATGCGCGATCGGCGCGCCGCGCTGCTCCAGTTCGTGGTGCGGGGCAACCACCGCGTGACGGTCTACATGTTCAACTCGCGCGCGGTCCCGGTGCAGAAGGCGCAGCCGATCCTGCAGCCGCGCGTCGTGCGCGAGCGCCCCGTCTACGTGGGCAACATCAACGGCTACTCGGTCGCCGCCGCCGAGCGCAGCGGCGTCGGCTACGCGCTCGCCTCGGATCTCGGCGACGACGTCAGCACGCAGCTCGTCCTCGCTGCGATGCAGTGAGCGCGCCGGCGCCCGCTCTCCAGCGGGCGCCGTTCTCTCCCCTCCCTCGATCATCCCACCCCGACCAACCCTTACCGCGAGAGACCGCATGCGCTTCGTCTTCGTCATGGATCCGCTGAGCCGCGTGACGCACGACAAGGACACGTCGTTCGCCTTCATCCGAGCGGCGCAGGCGCGCGGCCACGAGAGCTACCACTGCTTGCCGCGCGACCTCTCGATCGAGGGCGGCGAGGCGCACGCCTCGGCCTCGCCGGTGCTCATCGGCGACGCGCCCCCGTTCATCTCGCTCGCGGGGGGCGCGCAGCGGCTCCGGCTCGCGGACGTGGACGCCATCTTCATCCGCAAGGACCCGCCGTTCGATCGCAGCTACCTGTACGCGACGCTGATCCTGGAGCGCGCGCGGCGCTGCCCGCTCATCGTGAACGACCCCCGCGGGCTGCGCGACGCCAACGAGAAGCTCTACGCGCTGAACTTCCCCGAGTGGACGCCGAGGACGCTGGTCACCGCGGACCGCGAGCAGATCCACGCGTTCGTGCGCGCCCTCGGCGGCACGGCGGTGATCAAGCCGCTCGACGGCGCGGGCGGCCTCGGCGTGCTGCAGATCAACGAGCGCGACAAGAACGCGCGCGCCATCGCGGACATGATGACGAACGAGGGGCACCGCCTCGCGATGGTCCAGGAGTACCTGCCCGCCGTCGTCCACGGCGACAAGCGCGTCCTCTTGCTCGACGGCGAGCTGCTCGGCGCCATCCTCCGGGTGCCCCGCGACGACGATCACCGCTCGAACATCCACGTCGGCGGGCGCGTGGTCTCGACGGAGCTCTCGCCGCGCGAGCTCGATCTCGTCCGCGCGGTCGCGCCTCGCCTCCGCGCCGACGGCCTCTTCTTCGTGGGCCTCGACGTCATCGGCGAGCGCCTGACCGAGGTGAACGTCACGAGCCCGACGGGCATCCAGGAGCTCGGGCGCTTCACCGGCGCGGATCCGGCGGCGAGGGTGATCGCCTGGGCCGAGGAGCGGGCGCGCGGTCAGGCCGCGCGCGCGTGACCCACCTCGCTCCGGAAAGTTGGCCCGGAGCGCCCACCTCTGCGAAGGCTCCCCCATGGGCGAGTCATTCGAGCGGTGTGCCGTGTGCAGCGACGGCGAGCAGGGTGATCGGGACGGCGGTGCGCCCGGGGATCCTCGCGCGAGGACGCGGATGGCGCGCGTGGTCATCCAGGGACGCTCGCTGAGCCTGTGCCGGACGCACGCGGCGACCGTGGCCGCCGCCATGCCGGAGACGTTCGAGGAGATGCGCGCGCTGTTCGTGGGGCTCCAGCGCAGCGCGCAGCCGGCGCAGCGCGATCCGTCCGTCGAGCGCCGCTCCCCCATCGCGCGCCGCAACCCCGAGGATCGGCGCGTCTTCCCCCCGCGGCCGGAAGGCCGGCGGCTCGGTGCAGGACGCCGCGCCAGCGATCCGGGGGAGTGATCGCGACCGTCGCGCCGACGCCCTCCTCGCGCGCGCCGGCGCCCTCCTCGCGCCGATCTCCGGAGCGGCGCCCGCTCTCCGCGCGGAGCGCCGCGGGCCGCCGCATGCGCGCGGCGCGTGGTAGGTTCTCGCCATGAGATCCCGCCGGCATGTCGTCATCGGGCTCGGGTCGAGCCTGGGCGATCGCCTGGCGACCCTCCGCGCCGCCATCGCGTCGCTCGGCGCTGATCCCGATCTCGACGTCCTCCTCGAGTCGTCGCGCTACGAGTCCCCGCCCGCAGGCGGCCCTCCGCAGGGCGACTACGTGAACGCCGCGGTGCTCGTCGCCACGTCGCTGCCCGCGCGCCAGATCCTCGAGCGCACCCTCGCCGTGGAGCGCTCGCTCGGGCGGACGCGCCCCGATCCGGTGCGATGGGGGCCGCGCACGATCGATCTGGACCTGCTCTGGATCGAGGGCGAGGTCGTCGCGGAGCCGGATCTCGAGGTGCCTCACCCGCGGCTCTGCGACCGTGTGTTCGCGCTCAGGCCGCTGCTCGACGTCGCCCCCGACGCGCGCGACCCTCGCACGGCCGTCGCGTACGCCGCGCTCCCCGAGGCGAGCGCGCCCATTCGCAAGCTCGATCCCATCTGATCGGCGCGGCAGCGGCGCGCGGGCGCGGCGCTCAGCGCGAGCGCGGCGGGCCGGATGCGGCGCGGGCTCGGAGACCGGCGCGGCCGCCGGCGTACGACGCCGCGCTGCCGATCGTGACCACCACGACCAGCAGCAGCGCCCACCCCAGCGCGCCCGCCGGCGCGCCCTCGGCGAAGGCGAGCGCCCACGCGAGCGCCGCGACGACGGCGCCGCTCGCGGCGGCCTCGCGCCGCCCGGCGCGCCCGCCGAACCGCCCCACGAGGTAGCCGCCGGCGACCCCGGCGAGCGCGAACGCGATCACGTTGAGCCCCACCATCGCGAGCCGCACCGAGCCCTGTGCCCCGGCGTCCCCCGCCCGCTCGATCATCCGGCGCAGCAGCGTGTTGACGAGGCCCGCGAGCGGCAGCCACGCGATGAAGATCGCCACCGTCCCGAGCGCGATCCAGTGCCACGGCGGCCGGTCCTCGCCGTCGTCGTCGCCGCTGCTCTGCAGCACGGGGAGCTTGCGCTTCTCCGGCGCTGCCGCGCCGCCCCGAGGAGGCGCCGCGCCTGCCGCGCCGCTGCCGACGACCGGGAGGCGTCGCTTCGGCGCGTCCCCCATGGCGTCAGCTGGGCTTCGAGGTCGGGGGCGGCGCCGCGGCAGGAGCCTTCCGCCAGAACTTCCGCGCTTCGTCCTGCTGGCGGACCAGCCGCCGCTGCTCCTGGATCAGGCCGCCGTAGGCGCGAGGTACCCGCGGATCCTTCGCGAGCGCGTACAGGACCTGGAGCGCCGCCTCGGCGTCGTCCGTCGCGCGGTGCGCCTTCTCGAGCGAGATCCCGAGCCGAGCGGCCATGTCGCCGAGGGCGCGGCTCTCCTCGTTCTTGTAGAGCTCGCGGGCGAACGTGAGCGGATCGACCCAGTCGACCTCGCGCCGCATGGCGGGCGGCGGCTCGTGCGGGCGCATGCCCACGCGCTCGAGCTCGGCGAGCAGGAACGAGCGGTCGAAGGTGGCGTTGTACGCCGCGGGGATCGCCCCCTTGAAGCAGCCGAGGATCTCCTCCGCGACCTCGGCGAACGACGGCTTGCCTTCGACGTCCGCGTCCTTGATCCCGTGGATGGCGGTGCTCTCCGCGGGGATGGGCCGCCCGGGGTGGATGAGCCAGTTGTAGCGCGTCAGGATCTCCCCGGAGCGGCCGATGACGATGCCGAGCTCGATGATCCGATCGCCCGCCGGATCGCGCCCCGTGGTCTCGACGTCGACGAAGGCGATGGGCTGATCGATCCAGGCGCTGCCCGCGTCGATCTCCGACGCGACGCCGACGGCGCGCACCTTGAGGAGGTGCGCGATCCCAGGGTAGTGCCGGCCCGTCGGGAAGCAGCCGCACGGGTCGGCGACCTTCACGGCGTCCTCGGCTTGGCGGGCTGGGCCGGCTGGACGGGTGCAACCGAGGTCGCGGGGCGCGCCGCTCCGCCCGCCGGCGCGCTGGTCCCGGCGGCGGGGGTCGCGCTGGCCGCGGGGGTCGCGCTGGCCGCGGGGATCGCGCTGCCGGAGGGCGACGCGTCGCCTGGCTTCGGGGGCGCAGGCCGCGGCGTCTTGCCGAGGAGCTCCAGCTCGAGCTTGACCCACGCCTCGAGATCCTCGCCGGGGTTCGAGAGGAGCTGGAGGTTGACCTCGCGGCCGTTGATGAAGACGAGGGGCGTCCCCTCGAGCCCGACCCCGTCGGCCTGCAGCTTGTCCTTGTCGATGCGCGCCTTGGTGTCGGTCGAGACGAGGTCGGCGCGGAACTTCACCATATCGAGCTTGAGCCGCTGCGCGTAGCGCTCGAGGTCGGCCTGCTCCAGCTTGTCCTGGTTCTCGAAGAGGAGGTGGTGCATCTCCCAGAACTTGCCCTGGTTGAGCGCGGCGGTCGCCGCGCGCGCGGCGGGCTCGCCGTGGACGTGCGCCGAGAGCGGGTAGAACTTGAAGACGAGGCGCACCTGCCCGTCGAAGCGCTTCACGAGCCCCTCGAGCAGCGGCGACATCAGCCTGCAGAACGGGCACTCGAAGTCGGCCCACTCGACGATCGTGATCGGCGCGTCGGGCGGCCCCATCTCCGGCGAGCCGTCGGTGGCGAGCGTCTTCACCTTGTTCGCGTCGAAGCGCATGTGGAACGCGTCGTCGCGCTCCTTCTTCGACCGGCCGTCCTTGACCAGATCGAGCAGGAGCTGCGCGGCGGGGAGGCACGCCTTGCACGGGCGCTGCTCCTTCACGCACTGCGCGATGCTCACGGGCGTGTCCGGGCAAGGGGAGAGGAGCTCGGAGACCTGTGCCCCCCACTCCCGGCGCTCGCGGGGAGTCAGCGAGGAGGTGTCCACGCCCGGCAGCGAGACCGACACCTCCGGGCTCGCGGCCGGTTTGGGCTCGTTCGAGCTCGGGTTCCCAGGACAGCCCGTGGCGCCGATCGCGAGCAACGGCAACGCGAGGAGCGGCGGCATCCAGCGCAGGAATGACATCGCGGCGCGAGCTTAGTCGGACCCCTTGCGAGATGCTAGCGCGGGTGTAGCGTCAAGAGGTGCGGAGCGTCCTCTACCGCTTCCCGGATCTGCAGCAGTTCGAGCAAATCGTGTGCGATCCGGAGGAGCGTGACCTCGAGCTCGGACTGCCCGCGGGGGAGGTCGTGGCCGATGGCGAGTGGGTGCTCGCCATCTTCGAGCTGGGCGAAAACCGCCGCGCGACGTCGGCCGCGGCCTGCGCGTCGGTCTCACCGGAGGGGGCGCGGCTCACGTTCGAGCCGCGCGACTGGCATCGCCTCGCCCACTTCGCGCGGACGGAGGCGCCCCGCCCCGGATCCGTGCCCGACACCGACGCCGCGGCGCTCCTCCGCGCCGCGGACGGGGCCGGGCCCGCCGCGTCATCCGGCGTCCAGGGCGCCGGCCCGGCGGGCCGGGCGCCGCCGCCCCCTGCGCCGCCTCGGCTGAAGGGCAAAGGCTCACGGGTCCTCGTTGTCGACGACGACCCCCACATCCGCGAGCTCCTGTCGGCGATGCTCGAGGCGGTCGAGCTCGCCGTCGTCGCCGTCGCCAGCGCGGAAGAGGCGCTGGCGCGGGTCCGCGGCTCACCGTTTCACCTCGTGGTCCTCGACTGGAACCTCCCGAAGATGACCGGCATCGACCTGTGCCGGACGCTGCGGCAGGAGCCCGGGCTCCGCGATCTCCCGGTCCTCTTCCTGACGGCGCACGCCTCCTCGCAGGACATGGTCGAGGCCTTCGCCAGCGGCGCCGACGACTACATGGTGAAGCCCTTCCGCGCCCCCGAGCTGGGGGCTCGCATCTTCAGCCTGCTCCGCCGGACCCGGCGAGGCACCTCCTGAGGCGCCTCGCCGCGGCGCAGCGGCTCCGCCGCGACGTGAGTTCGCGCTCGGTCACCGCACGCAGATTCCGCGCTCAGAAGGCGACATCGACGTTGAGGTTGATCACGCCGATGCTCTGCGCGTAGTGCCCGCCGGAGTCGGGAGCCCTCGAGTTGGGGTGCAGGCCCGCGGTGATGCTGTCCCCCGTGGTGTCGCGGCTGACGTAGAACAGGTGGGTATACGACGCGGCGAGGTGCAGCTGCTTCGCGACATGGAAGCGCCCGCCGAGGGCGAACGAGACATCGTGGAAATCGACGCCCGATGGATCCAGGGTCTCGTCCGGAACTGCGTTGGAGTCGTACCCGACGCCGCCGAAGACCTCGATCGCAGGCCGCGGCCAGTGGCTCCAGCCCACGCGAACGCCGAACGTGTCGTTCCAGCGGCGGGGGATGTTCTGCACTACGCGGGCGCCCTCTCCGGCGAAGCCGTCGCTGTCGATCTCGCACGCCGCGCCGATCTGGGTGAGGCACTGGTTTTCCATCGAGCTCCACCGCGTCCAGTCGCCGAAGAGCCGGACCTCGAAGCGCTCCGCCGGGACGAAGCGGGCGCCGAGCCGCACGATATCCGGCAGGCCCTGGTGCAGCTCCACGTCGCTCGGGGCGTTCGACACGCCGCTGAAGCGGTTGGTGAGCGTGCCCTCGAGCGACTCTCCCCCCGTGACGTTCGGCCGCGACTGGTACGACGCGCCGATCCAGAGCTGCTCCGGCACCGCCTCGACCAGCGCGCCGACGCCGAAGCTCGCGTGGAAGCCGCTCACCTCGAGCAGCGAGCGCCCCTCGGTCGCAAGGAGGTTGTCGCCCGAGGCGTTGCGGGCGCGCACGGTGTTGACCTGGGTCCGCATCAGGTTGCCGGAGAGGCCGAGGCTGAGGCGGAGCGCCGGGATCTTGTAGGCGGCGGCGAGGGTGAAGAACATCGCCTGGAGCGAAGACTCGATGGAGTGCCAGCGCTGCACGCCGTCCACCGGCCCGGCGAGCTCGCGATTGCCCTCGAACGCCGCGTTCGTGTCCCAGGACGCGGCGCCGCCGAAGGGCACATAGACGCCGGCGCCCAGCGCCAGATCGCCGAGCCTGGCCGACGCGCCGAGCATCGGCGCGGCAGCCACGTTGAACAGGCTCGCCTCCCCCGTGTTCGCCTGCGGCACCGTCACGTCATCGGTCGCCGCCGCCGAGTGCGTGTAGGAGGCAGCGCGCAACGCGATATTTCCGTCCAGGAACAGATGAATCCCCTCGCTCTCGGCGAGGCCTGCGGGGTTGTAGTAGACCGCGGTCGGATTGCTCGTGATCGGGTTGCCGTGCTCGCCGCCAAACCGCGCGGTCGCGAACCCACCGGCGAGCGCGGATCCGGTCCAGGCGAGACCGCCGAGGAGGCCGACGGAGATCGCGAAACAGGGGCGGTTGATGAACATATCCGGTGTTCTCGATTCTGAGGGCGGAGGAATGCGGCGCCTGCGGCGGACCCTGCATGGTAGGGTTGCAACACCTGCCACGTCGGGGAAGGTTCTACCCGCTCAAGTCAAATGTCACCTTTCGCACGGTGTCAAATGCTTTTCTCCCGCACCATCCGGACAACGCTCGCCTCAGCTGCCCTCACCACCACGGCGCTCCTCATCGGCTGCGCCGACCCGGCAGGCAGATACGATGACTTCGAAGCTCGCGATACCACGATCCGCGAAGACCAGAGCAGCGGCGGTGGTGGTGGCAGCGACGGAAATGGCGGCGCTGGAGGCGGCGGGGACAACTGCCTGCCGGAAGCGGGCGCCATCGACGGCGATTTCCTCTTCAGCCTCTCGGCTTATCTCAACCCGCGGGCCCCTTTCCTCTTCGTGGCCAGCCTGACCACCGAGGCCAGCGAAGGCGGCCTGAGCTTCTCGCTGACCTTCCAGCCGCTCGTGGCCGCCGATCGCAGGACGCCCACGGGCGAGCCGTTCGATGTGGGTCCCTTCGATCTGTCCGCCGATGGGAAGTTCACCGCGCAGCTGCCCACGCTCATCGTGCCGGGTGACGCCAACCCCATCTCCGGCAACGAGCTCGAGGCCACCATCACGCTCACCGGCTCCCTCTGCGCGCCCGCCGACTTCATCTGTGGCGTCGTCACCGGCAGCGCGGCGAGGCCGATACCCCTGAACCTCAAGGGCTCCAACTTCGCCATGGAGCGAATCGCCGATCCGAGCAGCTACCCGGCGCCGGTCATCAACTGCAAGAGGGACCCGGCGAACCCGCTCCCGTGAGCGCCAGGTCGGGTCACGCCACGGCCTCCGCCGCGGCGGCGCCTTCGAGCTCGATCAGCGAGATCTCGGACGGCGCGCCGACGCGCATCGGCGGCCCCCAGTAGCCCGTGCCGCGGCTCACGTAGATCTGGCTGTCGCCGTGCGAGGACAGCCCGGCCACGTAGGGCTGGTCGAGCCGCACGAAGAAGTTCCACGGGAAGATCTGACCACCGTGGGTGTGGCCGCTGAGCTGCAGGCCCACGCCCCGCTCCGCGGCCTCCAGGATCTGCTTGGGCTGGTGCGCGAGCAGCACGAGCTCCCGAGAAGGGTCCCGCCCCGCGAGCGCGCGCGCGAGGTCGGGGCCATGGCCGCGGCCCATGCCGCGGGAGCTCCAGTCGTCCACGCCGGCGAGGTCGAAGCCGTGCTCACCGTCGCCGATCGCGACACGCTCGTTGCGCAGCACCGTCACGCCGAGCCGGCGGAGCTCCGCGATCCACGCCTCGGCGCCGGAGTAGTACTCATGGTTGCCCGTCACGAAGAAGACCCCGTGCTTGGCGCGCAGATCGGCGAGCGGCGCGGTGTGCTCGCGGAGCTCTTCCACGGAGCCGTCGACGAGATCGCCCGTGATCGCGATGAGATCCGGCTCGAGCGCGTTCACGCTCGCGACGACGCGCTCGAGCCAGGCCCGGCCGATCGTCGGACCGATGTGGAGGTCGGTCAGCTGAACCACGCGAAAGCCCGACATGGCCGCGGGGAGGCGGCGGAGGCGGACGCGCACCGGGCGGACGGCGACCTCGCCGAGGGCGCTCGCGGCGCCGGCGACGCCGAAGCCCATGGCGAGCGCTCCGGCCGCGCCCGCGAGGGCGCGCGAGAGGAAGGTGCGGCGCTCGCCGTCGAGCGGCTGGTTCAGCAGCGCGGTGACGCCGTGGGCGCCGAGGCGGACGAACTCGGAGGTGAGCAGGAGGAAGAAGAGCAGGACGGCGAGCCCGACCCACGTGTAGACGACGCCGGCGACGACGCCGGCGATGTGCCGGGGCAGCGCGCGGGTGAGCAAGAGGCCGAGGGGCACCAGCGACGCGAGCACCACCAGGGCCACGCTGCCGACGCGGTGCCAGAGCGGGCCGAGCTCGGGCGCGCGGATCAGGCGCTGCCAGAGGTAGTAGTGGACGCCTGCCACGATGGCGCTGAAGACAGCGATGAAGACGACGAAGGAGAGGAGAGGCCGCTGCACGCGTCCAGCATGACCACGGCGGCGCGCGCCTGCCGCTCCCATCCGCGCCGGAGCCAGGCTCGACAACATTTCTTAACGGAGCGACGCGGCGGACGGCGGCTACGACGTGCTCACGCACACGCCGAACCCGGCGGGGTAGATCGCGCTGCCGCCCTGGCACTTGGCGCCTGCGCCGCATTCCGGCGCCCTGCTGTCGATCCGGCAGAGCTGCTTGCACTGGTTCGTCAGCATCGAGCACACGAAGCCGGGCGCGCACGGGCAATGCTCGTCGGCCCGCCCCTCGCCGGGCACGACGCAGCTCGTCGTCCCATCCTCGCGGACGATCGTGCAGGTGAGGCCCGTCGGGCACACGCTGTCGTTCAAGAGCTCGCAGTTCATCGCGGGAACACAGACGGGTATCGGGACCGGAGCGCTCGAGCTCGCCCCGGCGACCGACTCGGCCATCGGTCGCTCGTCGCAGTACGTCCCCGCCGCGCAGCTCTCGACGTGACCACAGCAGTACTGCCGGCACACGCCGCCCTCCCCGTCGGCTGCCACGCACCCCAGGCCAGCCGCGCAATCGGCGGCGCTGTGACAAGGGCCGCCTGCCTCGAAGCGGCCCGCCGGCTGGCAGCTCGGGATCGCGTCGCTGTCGTCGAGCACGAGCTGGCAGTGCAGCGTCTGCGCGGCAGGGAGCCCCGTCCCTGTGCCCGCGCCGCCGTCCGAAGAGCACTCGGTCGGCTCGCCGCCTGGGGTGCAGCCATCGCCGCACAGGTAAGCGAAGCGGGTGTAGGGATCCTGCGCCTCCGGAGCGGCCGGGATGTTGACATCCTCGCTCACGCCGCCGCCGCCGCTGGCGCTCGCGGGCGGAGGGCTGCCACCCGATTGGGCCGACTCGCTCTCGCTCCCCCCACTCCCGAACATCCCGCCGCCGCCGTCGTCGTCGTACCCACCCGCCGAGGCGTCGTCCATCGAGCACGCCGAGAGCGCGAAAACCCAGGCCGCCACGAGACTGGAAAGCAGACCGGCGTGGTGTGAGCTCATTCCAGGACTACCAGAAAAGCACAAGCGGAATGAGCGTATCATGTCGCCTCCTGCATTCACAGAATGTGCCGATTCTGTGTGTCGTCGCCAGGGCGCCGAGCGCAACCTGGGTGAGGACGCCGTCCTGTGCGCCGCGAACACGGGGGCACCTCGCCTGCGGGCATCCCTGGCGCAAGCATGACGCCCGTGTCGCACCGAGCGCCGGGCCTCGCGCGATGGTGTGTGATGGCGCCTACCGCGCCTCGATGTCGCGGGTGACCACGTTGCCCGCGCTGTCATAGGCGCGCACCGCGAGCAGGTGCGCGCCCGGCGGCACGATCGCGCCGAGATCCGCCTCAAACGGCTCGACAGCCTCGTCGAAGACGCCGTCGCTCGGGAAGATGGGCCGCCACTCCTCCAGGCCCGCGATCGAGACCTCGACGCGCGCGACCGGACCAAGGCCGTCCCCGACCTCGCCCGTGAGCCGGCGCCCCTGCAGCGCGAGCGCCCGGAACACCGGCGGCGTGCTGTCGACAAGGACGGTGCCCGACTCGAGGCTGTGGCGCAGCGTGCGCTCGGGCGGGTTCGCCAGCTCGTCGCTCGCCTCGACGAGGATGCGGTACTCGCCTTCGGGAAGCGCGGTCGTGTCCCATACGTGCTCGGCGCGCGTCACCTTCTCGCCCGGCTTCAGCAGGCTGCGCCAGGTCGACTGCCCCTCCATCCGGTAGGAGAGGCGGTAGCGGAGGTCGTCCTGATCTGGATTGTCGACCTTCCATGTCAGCTGGAGCGCGCTCACGGGCTTCGGCGCCTCCCCGCCCGACGGCGGGAGGCTCGAGCGAGAGGGCTTCGTCTGCCCCTTCGGCGCGGCCTCGATCGACGTGACCACGGCGCGCGCGTTGTCGGTGACGAACGAGAGCTTCACCTCGCGGAGCACCGCGCCCGGATCGCGGCGCCAGCGCGCGCGGATCTGCGCGAAGCGCGCCGGAGGGCTCTTCACGTCGCCCGGCGCGGCGAGCGCTGTGGACCACGGGCTCCAGGTGCCGTCCGGCGCGTCGGTGTTTCCGCTCCGGGTCTCGAGCTCCAGCGCGCCGTCGGAGCGCCACGAAAGGCGCCCGAACGTGGCCCGCAGCCCGGCGTCGAGCACCTTGCTCGTCCACACCGCGTCGGCGCCGCCGACGCCCTTCACCTCGTGGAAGACCGCCGGGTCGGTGGTCGCGACGAACCTGCGCCGCCCGGCCATCAGGAAGGCGCCGACCTGGCGCTCGTCGGTGTCGGCGACGAGCCGCGCGACGTGGTTGTCGCTCACGGCGTAGAGCTGGCCTTCCGCGCCGGTCCCGACGTACGGCGTCAGGTCGTCGCCGAGGCCGAGCGAGACGTAGTGGGTGTCGTCGTCGCTCATCATCTTCTCGGCGACGCCGCTCCGATCGAAGCGCATGAGCACGCCCTTGCCGGGCTTCGGCGCGCGCGCCGGCTGCGGCGACGGCGGCCCGCTCCGGTTGCGCTTCGGGGGGGCGAACGCCTCGGCGTACTTGTTGGCGATCGCGTAGATCGCGCCGCCCTTCGCGCCCGGCGCGATCGCGATGGCCTTCACGTCGTCGGCGTCGAAGTCGTAGAGCACGGTCGCGCGCCCGGGCGCCGTGAGCTTGTAGAGGAGCGCCTTGCCGTTCGAGCCGGCGTAGACGGCGCCGTCGTCCCCGACGGCGACGCACATGAGGTGCGGCTCGTCGCTGTCGAAGTACACCTGAGCCTTGCCCGCGGCGTCGACGCGGAACAGCTTCCCCCCCGAGCCGGTCGCCGCGTAGAGCGCCTTCGCCCTGGGATCGTACGCGAGGCCCCACACGTCCTCGGTGTCGGGGAGCTCGGCGAAGACCTTCGCCGGACCGCCGTTGCCCGCGCCGCGCGGCAGGCGGAAGAGCTTGCCCTCGGGGAAGGTCCCCGCGATGACGTCGCCACCTTCCGCGAGCGCGAGCGCGCTGACCGCCATCTGCCCGGTCGTGGCCACGAGCGCGACCCGGCCGCCCGAGACGCTGTAGATCTTCCCCTCGTTGCCCGTGCCGAGCAGCACCGTCCCGTCCGGCAGCACCACGGAGCTCCAGATGGACGTCGCGTCCGGCAGCGGCGTCGCGCCGAGCGTCAGCCCGGCGCGCACGGCGCCGTTCGAGTCCACGCTGACGCCGGTGAGATCCCCGCCCTTCAGGTCCTCGAGCGATCGGAGCTCGAAGCTGCGCGTGCCCACCGCGTGGGCCGGCAGCGCGACGAGCCCCACGGCGGCGACGGCGGCGGCGAGGAGCCTGCGCGGAGAGGGGACGGCGCGAAGGTGAGGCGTTCGGGAATGGGCAGAAGAGCGCTCTGTGCTCATGGGTCGCAAGATGGAGGGGGGTCAGGGAGAGGGGGGTCAGGGAAGAGAGGGAGGCGGGAGACCGGCGGGCTCAGCGGAGGATAGGCCGGACCGTGACGCTCACGGAGTCTTTCCCGACCAGGAAGCGCTTGAGGGACACCGGCACCTGCACCTGCGCGCCGAAGGTCTCCGGCGCGTCGGACGCGGAGCTCGGGCGCAGCGTGTCCATCGCACCCGGGGGGAGCCGCGAGGCGACCTTGCCGCGGTACGCCGCGCCGTTCTCCCGGAGCCGGAACGTCGCGACGACGCTCTCCGCGTCGTGGGTCTGGCTCGGCAGCATCGCAACGAGCTCGGCGACGTTGTTCGGGGTCGCCATCGGGCGCTCCACCTCGTAGCCGGGCGCGAGATCGATGTCCACCTGGCCGCCGGCGAGCTCGCGCGGCACCGGCACCTCGATGACGCGCGACTCGATGGGGCCTTGATGGGGCTGGAGATCCAGGCGGATCCGCGCGGGCGCGCCCGCCTCGATCTCCGGCTCGAGCACCTTCGCGCCGCGCAGCAGCACGACCTCGCGGTCGAACGTGACCTTCACGCGGGTGTCGACGCGCTCGATCGAGACGTCCTCCCAGGGGTTGTTGAGCAGGGCCCCCATCGCCCGGACGAGCCGGCTGCGGACGAAATCGTCGCTGCTGAGCGGGGTGCCGTTGCCAGCGCCGAAGTCGACGAGCGAGATGGTGCCGTAGCGCCCGATCTTCACCTGGCTCACCGCCCGCCAGGTCATGTCCCGCCGCTCGGCCGTCGTCGCCTCGACGGCGTTGCCGACGGCCATCGAGACGAAGGCGGGCGCGAGGAACTGATCGTGCGCGACCTCGACGTTCCACGTCGGGTGCGGCGCGCCCGCCACGCCGTCGATCTGGACGCGCATCGGGAAGACCGGCGCCTTCGCCGAGCTGTCGACGACGATCGCGGCCTGGCGATCGTTCACCAGCGTGCCCAGAGGCCGCACCGCCTCGCCGATCTTGAAGCTCCGGTTCTGGCTCGCGAGGATCCAGTGGACCCGCGCGATCGCGGCGGGGAGGTTCGTGACGCCGCCGTTCATCATGGGGTGGCCGAACGCGACAAGCTTGTCGCCCGACACGCGCGTGACCGTGCCGATGCCCATCGCGGAGATGTCGCCGCGCACGAGCTCGACGCCGATCGCCCCCCCGTCGACGTACTTGGTCGGCGCGCCCGGCTCCGGGCTCGCGGACGAGCCGCCGCCGGCCTGCATCGGATCGAGCCCCATGGGGCCGAGCAGATCGCTCGCGATGCGCAGCGACGTCCCGCCGAGCCCGCCGAGCATCACCGGCGTCGAGGCGCGCGCGAGGCTCGTCGATTCGGGCGGGGCGAGCGACGGCGCGACGCGCGCGGCGATCTGGCTGGCGTGGCCGGCGAGGTCGTAGGCGTCGACGGCCCCCAGGAAGCCGCGGCTCCCGTGCAGGCGAGCGGGCGCGGCGGCGCGCGGCGGCGGCGGCGGCGTCGCACCGCCGGCGCGGCTCACCGGGGCCGGCAGCGGGCCGCCGACCTTCGGGGCGATCCCGCGCGGGAGCGGACGCGCGAGCTCGTCGAGCATCGACTTGATCGGGGTGACGCCGGCGATCGCCTCCGCGCCGAAGAGCCAGCCGTACGCGTAGGCGCCGATCATCTTGCCGTTCAGGTAGATCGGGCTGCCGCTCATCCCCGCCACGGTGCGCGCGACCTCGAGGCGCGGGTGCTGCGTCTTGACGAGGACGAGGTCCTGGTTCGGCCGGAAATTGCGGAGCGTCGAGATGACCTCGACGTCGAACTTCTCGGGCGTGGTGCCGGAGAAGACGGTGAGGCCGTACCCCTTCATGCCCGGCTTCACCTCGGAGAGCGGCAACGTATCGGGCGGAGCGGAGATCGCCTGGGCCGCGCCGACGCCGACGGCGACGCTGCACGCCGCGCCGGCGAGCAGGCTCAGGGGGATGAGGCGGCCGTCGCGGTCGACGAGGGCGCGGATGGCGCCCGCGATCGCCCTCGCGCTGCGGGTCGCGAGCGGGGCGGCGCGCGCGATGAGGAAGGAATCCGGACGAAAACACGGCATGTTGCGCAGAGGCACGGGCCAAGCTTAGCCCGGATTTGGTAGCGCGACAGAGCGGGGGCTCCGGGCGCGCCGGGAGGTCACCGCGCTGCCCGGGATCGCCGTTTTCCAGAGGCGGGGCGCGCCGGCGACGCTAGGCTTCGCCCCGTGAAGGATATCGCGGCGACCGCGACGCTCGTCCTTTCGTTCGCCGCCTGGGTGACCACCCACGTCGCGCTGGCCGCGCGGCTCGCGCTCCGGAGCCAGCCGCGCTGGCGCGGGCTCGTCGCGCTGGTGGTGCCGCCGCTCGCGCCGATGTACGGCTTCCGGCTGGGGTGGCGGCGGACGAGCACCCTGTGGCTCGTATGGCTGATCGTGTACGTGCTCGCGCTCCTCGTCGCGCGGGCGTGAGGAGCAGGGCGTGGCGCCTGACGTGAAGGCTGACGACGTGAGGGCGGGAATGACGGCGAAGCGGCGCCCGGGCGCGCCGCCCGCGATCCTCGTCGGCACGATGAACTTCGGCGGCCGCACGCCGCCCGAGGAGGCCGAGCGCATCACCCTGCGCGCGCTCGAGCGAGGGATCACCGCGTTCGACACGGCGAACCTCTACCAGGACGGCGCGTCCGAGCGGATCCTCGGCCGGGCGCTCCGGGGCCGCCGGGCCGAGGCGCAGATCGCCACCAAGGTCGGCCTGCGCCGCGTCCGGGGCAGGCCCGAGGGCCTCGGGCGCGAACGCGTGATCCGCGCCGTCGAAGAGAGCCTCGCGCGCCTCGGCACCGACCACGTCGACGTCTGCTATCTCCACGCGCCGGACCCGGAGACGCCCATCGAGGAGACGCTGTCGGCGATCGACGCCCTGCTCGAGCACGGGAAGATCCTGCAGTACGGGGTCAGCAACTTCGCGTCGTGGCAGATCCTCGAGATCATCGCGCGCCGCGACGCCGTCGGGAAGCCGCGCCCCGCCGTCTCTCAGGTGCTCTACAACGCGCTGATCCGCCAGCTCGACGTCGAGTACGCCGCCTTCGCGCGGCGGTACGCGCTGGCCACCGCTGTGTACAACCCGCTCGCCGGCGGGCTCTTGACGGGGCGGCACGCGGGGCCGGAGGCGACGCAGGCGGGCTCGCGCTTCGAGGGCAACCGCCTCTACCAGCGCCGGTACTGGAGCAGGCGCATGTTCGAGCTCGCGGCCAGCTACGCATCGGTGGCGGCGGACGAAGAGATGAGCCTGCTCTCGCTGTCGTACGCCTGGCTCGCGGGGCGGGACGTCGTCGACTCCATCCTGGTCGGCCCGGTCCGGGCAGAGCACCTCGACGCGGCGGCCGACGCCGTCGGGCGCCCGCTCTCGGAGGAGGCGGCGCGGCGCATGGACGCGCTCTACCGCGATCACCTCGGCACCGACGCGAGCTACGCGCGATGATCGATCTCCTCCTGCCCGAGGCCAGGGACCTCGATCTCGCGGGCCCCCTGGCCGACTACGCCGCCCGCGGCCACGCCCGCCTCGGGCGCGTGATGACCGACGCGGGGCTCGCGGCGCTGCGCGCGCGCTCGGATGACCTGATGCTCGGGCGCGTCACGTACCCCGGGCTCTTCTTCCAGCACGACGCCGCGTCGGGCCGCTACGAGGATCTGCCGTACGGCAAGGGCTACCAGGGGCCGAGCACGTCGTACCGGAAGCTCGAGAAGCTCGAGAAGGACCCGCTGTTCCTCGCCTGGATCGAGAACCCGCTCTTCGAGAGGATCGCGCGCGCGCTCATCGACGGCGAGGTCTCCATCTACCGGGCCGTGCTCTTCAACAAGGCCGCGTCCGGAGGGACGCCGCTGCCGTGGCACCAGGACGGCGGCAGCTACTGGGGGCTGGATCGCGACCCCGAGCTGCAGATCTGGACAGCGCTCGACGACGCGCCCGCCGGCGGCGGCTGCGTGGAGGTGCTGGAAGGCAGCCACATCGCCGGGCTCGCGACGCCGCTCGGCGGCGTCATTCCGATCGACCGCGTGCGCGCGGCCGACGCGGACGCCCGCAAGATCGCGCTGCCGGCGCGCGCGGGCGAGGCGCTGCTGATCCACAACTACCTCTGGCACTGCTCCGCCATGAACCGGAGCGGCCAGCCGAGGCGAGCGTTCACCGTCTGCTACATGAGCAGGGCGACCCGCTGCCTCCGGAAGAAGAAGGCCCCACGCACGTTCACGCCGGTGTTCTGAGCTCCCCCGGGCAGGCGGCCTCGGCGCGGCGGCCCCCTCGCTCGCCAGCCCTCTCCTTCCCCTGTTCCCCTGGCTTCCCCGGAACGTTCCCCGGCCGGCGTGACGTTTCGACAATTTTTCGAGCCGGTGTCACATCCAGTTCGCCCCCGTGTCGTAAGGACGGACGCCTGCACCCGCGGCAAAGTGCCGCGCCCCCGCGGCGACCTGCCGCGGCGTGGAGCCTCAATTACCCACAGCGGCAATCTGCCGCAGTCACGCGGCACTTTGCCGTCTTGTCGCACCCCGCCAGCAAGCCATAACTGCGCCCGCGCGTCCCTCCGACGCCCACCACAACCCTATGGCTCGGTTCCTGTTCCCACGATGGGCCAACAAAGTGGTTCCGCTGGGGCTGCTCTTCGGAGTTCTGCCCCTCGGCGCCGCTGTGATCGGCGGATTCTGGTACTACGGTACCAACAAACATCTCGAGGTCGGGTATCAGCCGGATCAACCGGTTGACTATTCCCACAAGCTGCACGCCGGCGACCTCGGCATCGACTGCCGCTACTGTCACAGCACAGTAGAGGTATCCAGCTTCGCCGCGGTTCCCCCCACCGAGACGTGCATGAACTGTCATGCCAAGGTGCGGCGGGACAGCGAAAAGCTCCTCCTCGTGCAGGAGAGCTGGGCGACGGATCAACCCATCCCCTGGGTGCGCGTCCACAACCTTCCGGACTACGCCTATTTCGACCACTCGGCCCACCTGGCCGCAGGGGTCGGCTGCGTGAGCTGTCACGGACGCGTGGACCAGATGCACAAGGTCCGGCAGGTCCAGCCGCTCACCATGGGATGGTGTCTGGACTGCCACCGCGATCCGGGTCCCAACCTCCGCAATCCCGCCGACGTCACCAAGATGGATATGGCACCCGCGACGGCCGCCATGGCGGGCGCCGGCATCCCCGCGAGCCACGAGCCTTACAACGATCGCGTGCCAGCGGTCACTTCCTCCGGGCGGCAGGTGCAAGCGCCGCTTCACTGCTCGGGGTGCCACCGATGAGTAAACGAACTCCCCTCCCCCTCGCCCAGGATCTCTCTGGAAAGACCTACTGGCGCAGCTTGGACGAGCTCTCCGGCTCGCCCGACTTCGTCGACGCGCTCGGGCGCGAGTTCCCGCCGGCCGCGTTCGAGCCGCCGGAGGGCGTCGGGCGGCGCACGTTCCTGAGCCTCATGGGCGCGTCGCTCGCGCTCGGCGGCCTCGTGGGCTGCCGCCGGCCTGTCGAGCAGATCCTGCCGTACTCGCGGACCCCGGAGGAGGTCATCCCGGGCAAGCCGCTGTTCTTCGCGACGGCGCTGCCGATGATGGGCACGGCCTTCGGCGTCATCGTCGAGAGCCACGAGGGGCGGCCCACCAAGATCGAGGGCAACCCGAAGCACCCCGAGAGCCTCGGCGGGACCACCCTCCACATCCAGGCCTCGATCCTCGACCTGTACGATCCCGATCGCAGCAAGTCGCCGCGCGAGGGCGCGACCGAAAAGTCGTGGGACGACGCGGCGGCGTTCCTCCGCACCGAGGGCGACAAGCTCCGCGGCCGCGGCGGCAAGGGGCTCACGATCCTGACCGAGGCGCACCGGTCGCCGACGCTGGCCGCGCGCCTCGCCGATCTCCGCAAGACGCTGCCCGAGGCGCGCGTCGTCCGGTACGAGCCCTTCTCGCGCGACGCCGCGCGTGAGGGCGCGCGGCTCGCGTTCGGCAAGCCGCTCGAGACCACGCTCGACCTGACGAAGGCGCGCGTGATCGTCGCGCTCGACGCCGACCTGTTCGCCTCCGACGGCAGCCCGCTCAAGCAGGGGCGCGCGTTCACGGCGGGCCGCGCTGTCGACAAGGACCCGAAGGCGATGAACCGCCTCTACTCCGTCGAGAGCACCTTCACGATCACCGGCGCGGCCGCGGATCACCGGCTCCGCATCCAGAGCCGCAAGATCCCCGCCTTCGCCTTCGCCCTCGCGACCGAGCTCGGCAAGCGCGGGGTCGCGCTCGACCCGCAGCTGCTCAGCGCGCTCGCGGGCAAATCGGAGGGGCTCGACGCCAAGGCGACCCGGCACGTCGCCGCCATCGCCGCCGACCTCGTCGCCAACCGGGGCGAGGGCGCTGTCGTGGCCGGGCGCTCGCTGCCGAAGGAGGTCCACGGGCTCGTGCACCTCATCAACCTCGCGCTCGACAACACGGGCAAGGCGGTCCGGCACGTCGCGCCCTTCGACGACTCGCGCGAGGGCCCCGAGGCGCTCGTCGAGCTCGCGCGCTCCATCGAGAAGGGCGACGTCGAGACGCTGATCATCCTGGGCGGCAACCCGGCCTTCGACGCGCCCGCGGACGCGCGCTTCGCCGACGCGCTCGCCAAGGTGCCCGTGAGCGTGCACGTCTCGACGCACGTCGACGAGACGAGCGAGCGCACCCGCTGGCACCTGAACCGCGCCCACCCGCTGGAGTCGTGGAGCGACGTGCGGGCGGAGGACGGGACGGCCAGCGTCGCGCAGCCGCTCATCGCCCCGCTCTTCGGCGGCAGGACCGACGCCGAGGTCATCGAGCTCCTGCTCGGCGGCTCGCGGACGGCCTACGATCTGGTGCGGGCGACCTGGCTGACCGCCGAGGGCGCGAAGCGCACCGAGGACGACTTCCGCCGCGCGCTGCACGACGGCCTCGTCGCGGGGACCCAGCTCGCGGACGAGCAGGTGGCCGCCGCGGCGCAGGGCGCGATCGAGGCGCTCCGCGCGTTCGCGCCCGCCCTGGGCGAGGGCCTGGAGGTGACCTTCCGGCCCGACGTGCACACGTGGGACGGCCGGTTCGCGAACAACGGGTGGCTCCAGGAGCTGCCCCACCCGATGACGAAGCTCACCTGGGGCAGCGCCGCGAACCTCTCGCCCTCGACGGCGGCGCGGCTCGGCCTGAAGGACGGCGACGTCGTGACGCTGACGGGCAGCGGCGCGTCGGTGCGGATCCCCGTCATCGTCGCGCCGGGGCAGGCGGACGACTCGGTGGGCATCACCGTCGGCCAGGGGCGGCGCGCGAAGCTCCGGGTCGGCCATGGCGTCGGCGTCGACACGACCCCGCTGCGCAAGAGCGACGCCTTCGAGCTCGCCGGCGGCTTCTCGCTGGAGAAGACCGGCGAGGTCGTCGAGCTCGCGCGCACCCAGGAGCACTTCGTGATGGAGGGCCGCCCGCTCGCGCGGGAGGGCACGCTCGCCGAGTTCCAGAAGGACCCGGAGTTCGCCCAGAAGCAGGTCCACGTGCCGCCGCTCCTCAGCCTGTTCAAGGAGCCGAACCGGCGGCAGGGGCACGCCTGGGGCATGACCATCGACCTCAACGCCTGCCTCGGCTGCAACGCGTGCGTCGTCGCCTGCCAGGCCGAGAACAACATCCCGGTCGTCGGCGCCGACGGCGTGCGGCAGACCCGCGAGATGCACTGGCTCCGGATCGACCGCTACTTCCAGGGCACGGACCCGAACGAGCCGGAGAGCATCTCGCAGCCGCTCCCCTGCCAGCACTGCGAGAACGCGCCGTGCGAGCAGGTCTGCCCGGTCGCCGCCACGACGCACAGCCCCGAGGGGCTGAACGACATGGCGTACAACCGGTGCGTCGGCACGAAGTACTGCGCCAACAACTGCCCTTACAAGGTCCGTCGCTTCAACTTCCTCGAGTACAACCAGGTGGACTCGGAGGAGCGGAAGATGCAGTTCAACCCCAACGTCACCGTCCGATCGCGGGGCGTCATGGAGAAGTGCACCTTCTGCGTGCAGCGGATCAACCACGCCAAGATCGACGCCAAGCGAGAGGGGCGGGAGCACATCAAGGACGGCGAGGTCGTGACCGCGTGCCAGGGCGCTTGCCCGACGCAGGCCATCGTCTTCGGCGACCTCGACGACCCCAAGAGCCAGGTGGCCGCGGCGGCCGCTAGCCCGCGCGGTTACAGATTGCTGGACGAGATCAACACCAAGCCGCGGGTCACGTACCTCGCCAAGATCCGCAACAAGAACCCGGAGCTCGCCGACGCATGAGCGCCACAGCACCCCTCCAGGTCGATCACCCCCGGCTCTCGGACCGCGCCGCCCTCTTGGACGAGGCGCCGCTCGTGCAGGGGAAGGACGACTTCCGCTCTCTCACCGACAAGATCTCGGGCATCGTCCTCAGCAAGCGCCCCCCCGGGTGGCTCGTCCTGCTGTGCCTTGCCATCAGCATCCTCTTCATCCTCGCCGGCTCGCTCGTTCACCTCGTCGGGACCGGTATCGGTATCTGGGGGCTGAACACCACGGTCAACTGGGCGTGGGACATCACCGGCTTCGTGTTCTGGGTCGGTATCGGCCACGCCGGCACGCTGATCAGCGCCATCCTCTTCCTCTTCCGCCAGAAGTGGAGGACGAGCATCAACCGCGCCGCGGAGGCGATGACGATCTTCGCGGTCGCGTGCGCCGCCATCTACCCGGTGGCCCACCTGGGCCGGATCTGGTTCGCCCACTGGCTGTTCCCGATCCCGAACCAGATGAGCCTCTGGCCGAACTTCAAGAGCCCGCTGCTCTGGGACGTGTTCGCCGTCTCGACGTACGCGACGGTCTCGACCCTCTTCTGGTTCGTCGGGCTCATCCCTGATCTCGCCACGATCCGCGACCGGGCCACGACCCGGACGAAGCAGATCGTCTTCGGGATCCTCAGCCTCGGCTGGCGCGGCTCGCACCGCCACTGGCTCCACTACGAGAAGGCCTACCTGATCTTCGCCGGGCTCTCGACGCCGCTCGTGCTCAGCGTGCACACGATCGTGTCGTTCGACTTCGCCGTCTCGATCGTCCCCGGCTGGCACACGACGATCTTCCCGCCGTACTTCGTCGCCGGCGCCATCTTCAGCGGGTTCGCGATGGTCGTCACGCTGATGGTGTTCGCGCGCAAGGCGTTCGGTCTCGAGGGGCTCATCACGATGCGGCACCTCGAGAACATGAACAAGGTCATCGTCGCGACCGGCACCATGGTCGGTTACGCGTACGGGATGGAGCTCTTCATCGCCTGGTACAGCGGCAACGGCTACGAGCAGTTCGCCTTCCGGAACCGCATCCTCGGCCCGTACGCCTGGGCCTACTGGACCATGGTGAGCTGCAACGTGATCTTCCCGCAGCTCTTCTGGTTCAAGAAGGTGCGCACCAGCATCCCCGCGATGTTCATCATCTCGATCCTGGTCAACATCGGGATGTGGTTCGAGCGCTTCGTCATCATCGTGACGAGCCTCCACCGCGACTTCCTCCCCTCGAGCTGGACCTACTTCCGCCCGACCATCTGGGACATCTCGACGTTCTTCGGTTCGTTCGGCCTCTTCTTCACGCTCTTCCTGCTGTTCGTCCGCTACCTGCCGATGGTCGCGATCAGCGAGGTGAAGGGGGTCACGGCGGCGGCCGATCCTCACGGCTCGCACAGCAACGACGAGGCTCATCATGCAGCGTAACAGCGACGCCCGACGCCAGAAGCGCTCCGGGAAGCCCGCCTCGGCCGAGGAGGCACGAGCGCACAAGGACTCCGCGCGCGACAGCCAGCCCGACATCAAGCCGCAGGGCCACGTGCCCGAGGACGACGCGGAGTACGACGAGCCCCGCGAGAGCGGGCCGCACGGTCAGGCCGCGCTCGCGATCGAGCGCAAGCTGGAGCGTAAGGCCGAGCACGAGGCGGACGGCGAGTCGACCCTGTTCGGGGTGATGGGCTACTTCACGACCCCGAAGGACATCTTCCACGCGTGCGAGGCGCTCCGGGACGCCGGGTACAGCCGCTTCGACGCGCACACGCCGTTCCCCGTGCACGGGCTGGAGAAGGCGATGGGGCTCAAGCCGTCTCCGCTGCCGTGGCTCGTGCTCGGCGGCGGGGCGGCGGGGCTCGCCAGCGCCATCGCGCTCGCCTGGTACACGCAGTACTACGACTATCCGCTCATCATCAGCGGCAAGCCGTCGTTCTCGTACCAGGCCTTCATCCCCATCTTCTTCGAGCTCACGGTCCTCTTCGCGGCGCTCACGTGCTTCTTCGGGCTCTTCGCGCTCGGGCGCCTGCCCACCTTGTTCCACCCCACCATGACGCACCCCTCGTTCCCGCGGGCGACCGACGACGCCTTCTTCATCAGCGTCGAGGCGAGCGACCCGAAGTTCGACTCCACGGAGACGCGCAACCTCCTCCAGCGCCTCGGCGCCCAGGGCATCCGGGAGGTCTCCTCGTGAAGCGCTGGTGCATTCCCCTCCTCGTCGTCCTGGCAGGCTGCCGCGGACAGGCGAGCAGCGATCCGCCGATCCACCTCTTCGGAGACATGGACTGGCAGCCCAAGTTCCAGCCCGAGGAGGGCACCAGCCTGTTCCCCGACGGGCGGGCGATGCGGCCGATCGTCGAAGGCACGGTGGCCCAGGGATCGCTCGACGAGAGCGAGGCCTACCGCACCGGCAAGGAAGGCGAGACGTTCCTGGCGTTCGCGCCCATCACCGTCGATGAGACGGTGATCCGGCGCGGCCAGGATCGCTTCAACATCTACTGTGCGCCGTGCCACGACCAGAGCGGGAGCGGCCAGGGCATGGTGGTGAAGCGCGGGTACCCGCCCCCCATCGACCTCGCGTCCGACCGGGCCATCGGCCTGCCCGACGGCGAGATCTTCAACGTCATCACGAACGGCGTGCGCAACATGCCGTCCTATCGGAAGCAGATCCCGGTCAAGGACCGGTGGGCGATCGTCACGTGGGTGCGCGTGCTGCAGCACAGCCAGCACGCGCGCGTCGACGACGTGCCCGAGGCCCAGCGGGGCAACATCGCGAAGGAGAGCGGAACTCCATGAAGTCCCACGGAAGTGCTCTGGCCGAGGACGCGAAGGTCCTCGATCCGGCGGTCGCGAAGCGGCTCGTCTCGGGGAGCATGGTGCTGGCGATCGTCGGCGTGGTGCTCTCGGCGGCGGCGGCGGTCTCCGACGCGAAGCGCTTTGCGTTCTCGTACCTCACCGGCTTCACGTGGCTCGTGACGATCGGGCTCGGCGCGCTGTTCTTCGTGATCATCCAGCACCTGACCCGCGCGCGCTGGTCGGCGGCCGCGCGCCGCCACATGGAGTGGATGAGCGGCATCCTGCCCGCCTGCATCGTGCTCTTCCTCCCGGTCGCGGTGCTCGCCCATGACATCTACCATCACTGGATGGGGCCCGACGCGGCGAACGATCATGTGCTGCACCAGAAGGCGCCCTACCTGAACCCGACGTTCTTCTACATCCGCGCCGTGGTGTTCCTCGCGGCGTGGGCGGGCCTCGCGCTCTGGTTCATCAAGACCTCCCGCGCGCAGGACAAGAGCGCCGATTTCCGGCCCACCGCGAGGATGCGCGCCGGGGCCGCCCCGGCCGTCATCGTCTTCGCCCTGACCATCTCGTTCGCGGCGTTCGACTGGCTGATGAGCATCGACCCGCACTGGTACTCGACGATCTTCGGCGTCTACGTGTTCGCCGGCTCGGCCACGAGCTCCCTCTCGGCGCTCGCGCTGATCACGATCGCGCTGCACAAGGCGGGGCTCCTGCGCAAGGTGAGCAACGTCGAGCGCCAGCACGACATCGGCAAGCTGCTCTTCGGATTCACGATCTTCTGGGCCTACATCGCGTTCTCGCAGTTCATCCTGATCTGGTACGCGAACATCCCGGAGGAGACGATCTTCTACCAGCACCGCTGGGAGGGCTCGTGGAAGGTCGTGAGCCTGGCCTTGCTGTTCGGGCACTTCGTCGTTCCGTTCCTCGTCCTCCTGTCGCGGCACGCGAAGCGGAGCCCGCTCGTGCTCGGCGCGGCGTCGGTGCTCCTCCTCGTGATGCACTACGTCGACCTCTACTGGCTCGTCATGCCGAACGTGGATCACCACGGCGCGCACCTGAGCTGGATCGACCTCGCCGGCTTGCTCGGCCCGCTGGGCGTCGGCGCCTGGATGCTCGCGCTCCAGGCGTCCAAGAGCCCGCTGTATCCCCTGAACGACCCTCACCTTGCCGAAGCGGCTCGGATCGACAACCCGTAAGGAGCCGGCCATGAGCGAAGCGACCGACAACACAGCGACCGATCACGCCGAGGCCCAGGCCGAGGTGGATCGACCGAACAACTCGCTCATCTTCGTGATCGTGATCGCCACGCTGCTCTCGATCGTGGTGGTCGTGCTCTTCGTCAACGAGATCTTCAAGTCGACGATGGAGCGCGAGATCTCGACCAAGGTGCTGGAGCCGCCGAGCAGCGGGGTCCGCAGCCTGCGGGCCTGGGAGAAGGAGCGGCTCAGCCGCTACCAGTGGGCCGACGAGAAGAAGGGCGTCGTCCGCATCCCGGTCGATCAGGCCGTCGCGCTCACCCTGAAGGACTACCAGGAGAAGCGCGTGAGGACCGTGGCCGCTCCCGCCGCGACGACCGAGGGCGCGCAGCCCGCGGACGGCGCGGCGAAGCCCGCCGAGGGCGCCGCCGCCGAGCCGTCGAAGGGTGAAGACGCAGCGACGGCGGGCAACAAGGACGCGGCGAAGCCCTCGGACGCCGCCAAGCCTGCCGAGACGGCCAAGCCCGCCGACGCCGTGAAGCCCGCCGAGACGGCCAAGCCCGCCGACGCCGTGAAGCCCGCCAAGCCTGCGGACGCCAAGCCCGCCGCGCCTGCAGGCGCGGCGCCCAAGCCCGCAGCCCCGGCGACCCCCGCTCCGGAGCAGTGATGTCCCGCCCGCTGTCTGCCCTGCTCGCCGTTCTCGCGCTCGTGGTGGCCACGGTCACCCCGGCGCGGAGCGCGCGAGCTGCGGACACGACCATCCCGACGGAGCTCGCCGGCATCGACATCGAGGAGCGGCCGGGAGCCCTGCTCCCGCAGAAGCTCCGGCTCCGCGACCAGTCGGGGCAAGAGGTCGAGCTCGCCAAATATGCGGCGGGCGACAAGCCCCTCGTCCTGGTGCTCGGTTATTTCGAGTGCCCGATGCTGTGCTCGCTGGTCCTGAACGGCGTGCTCCAGGCCATGAAGGAGAGCGCCTGGACCGCGGGCGAGGAGTACCGCGCGCTCGTCGTCAGCTTCGACCCCCGCGACACGCCCGAAGCCGCGCGCAAGAAGCGGGCGAACTACATCGAGGCGTACGGCAAGCCGGTCACCGGCGACGGCTTCGACTTCCTCGTCGGAGACGAGGCGTCGGTGCGCGCGCTCGCCGACGCGGTGGGCTTCCACTACCGGTGGGACGACACGACCAAGCAGTACGCACACGCGGCGGGCGCGTTCGTCTTCACGCCCGACGGGCGCCTGTCGCGCACGCTGTACGGCATCTCCTTCCCACAGAAGAACTTCGGCCTCGCGCTGCGCGAAGCGGGCAGCGGGCAGGTCGGGAGCGCCTGGGATCGGGTGCTCTTGTTCTGTTTCCATTACGATCCCAACGCCCGAGGGTACGTCCTGGCGACGAGGCGGCTGATGATGGCGTCAGGCGTCGTCACCGTCGTGCTCATCGGGCTCTGGCTCATTCGCTTCTGGCGGACTGAACGCGCCCGCACGAGGGCGCGTGTAAACGAGGCTTCCTAGATACAAGGTGGCGGAGCCACAACTATGGTGATGAAAAACCCGATCGAACTCGGCTCCTTCTGGCTGCCCCGCCAGGGCTCGACGCTCGCTGAGCACATCGACGCCGGCTGGGACGCGGCCTACTGGGTCTCCGTCCTCTTCTTCATCCTGGTGGCGGGGGCGACGGTGCTCTTCGCCATCAAGTACAAGCGGCGGAGCGAGCGCGACAAGACGAGCCCCATCGACCACAGCACGACGGTCGAGGTCGTGTGGACGCTGATCCCGCTCGCCATCGTGATCGCGCTCTTCTTCGTGGGCATGCGCGGCTACGTGCACGCCTCCGTCGCGCCGGCCGAGTCCTACGAGATCAACGTCACCGGCGAGATGTACCTGTGGACGTTCACCTACCCCGACGGGACGACGACCGTGAACGAGCTCGGCGTACCGCGGGGCCGCCCGGTGCGGCTCATCATGAGCTCGAAGGACATCCTCCACAGCTTCTACATCCCGGAGTTCCGCGTGAAGCAGGACGTGGTCCCGGGGTCGTACACGTCGCTGTGGTTCGAGGCGACGGAGGCGCGGGAGACCGTGCTCCTGTGCACCGAGTACTGCGGCTCCGGTCACTCGGACATGCTCGCCACGGTCAAGGTGCTGGAGCCGTCGGACTTCGAGAAGTGGCTCGAGGGCAACAACAACAGCGACCTGCCGCCCGAGGAGCTCGGCAAGCTGCTCTTCGCCAAGCGGAGCTGCGCGACCTGCCACTCGCTCGACGGGACGCGCATCCAGGGCCCGTCGCTCAAGGGACTCTTCGGCCGCGAGGAGGAGCTCGCGGACGGATCCAAGCTCATCGCGGACGAGAACTACTTCCGCGAGAGCGTGTTCAACCCCGGCGGCCAGGTCGTTCGCGGCTACCCGCCGGTGATGCCGTCGTTCAAGGGGCTCCTCAAGGACAAAGAAGTGGACGCGCTCATCGCTTATCTGAAGTCGGTGAAGTGAGCGCCGGGGAGAAGCAGTCATGTCGCAGACCGTAACAACCCTCGACGTCAATACGGCACCCGCCGGCGGCCACGGAACGGACTACATCCGGGCCCAGAGCGGGATCATGTCGTGGCTCACCACGGTCGATCACAAGCGGATCGGCCTGATGTACCTCATCAGCACGTTCATCGCGTTCGCGATGGGCGGGGTGTTCGCGCTCGTCCTCCGGCTCGAGCTGCTGACGCCGAAGGAGACGCTGATGAGCGCGAACACCTACAACCAGATGTTCACGCTCCACGGCGCGGTGATGACCTTCCTGTTCATCATCCCGAGCATCCCCGGCGCGCTCGGCAACTTTCTGCTGCCGATCATGATCGGCGCGAAGGACGTGGCCTTCCCCAAGCTGAACCTCCTCAGCCTGTACCTCTACTGGATCGGCGCCCTCTTCACGCTGTCGTCGCTCGTCACGGGCGGCATCGACACCGGGTGGACGTTCTACGTGCCGTACTCGAGCACGGTGACCACGACGTCGGTCCTGAGCGTCACCCTCGGCGTGTTCATCCTCGGCTTCTCCAGCGTGCTCACGGGGCTGAACTTCATCGTCACGATGCACAAGCTCCGGGCGCCCGGGATGGGCTGGTACAAGATGCCGCTCATGCTCTGGGCGATCTACGCGACCAGCATCGTCCAGATCCTCGCCACGCCGGTCCTCGGCATCACGCTCCTCCTGCTCATCGCGGAGCGCGCGTTCCACATCGGCATCTTCGACCCGGCGCTCGGCGGCGACCCGGTGCTCTACCAGCACTTCTTCTGGTTCTACAGCCACCCGGCCGTCTACATCATGATCCTGCCGGGCATGGGCATCATCAGCGAGCTCATCGCCGTCCACGCGCGGCGCAGGATCTTCGGCTACAAGGCGATCGCGTTCTCCAGCATCGCCATCGCCCTGGTCGGCTTCCTCGTGTGGGGCCACCACATGTTCACCTCCGGCCAGAGCGAGTTCGCGGCGATCATGTTCTCGTTCCTGACCTTCCTCGTCGCCATCCCCAGCGGCGTGAAGGTCTTCAACTGGATCGCGACGCTGTGGCGCGGCTCGATCAGCTTTAACGCGCCGATGCTCTACGCGCTGTCGTTCCTCATCCTCTTCTCGATCGGCGGGCTCACCGGCGTCTTCCTTGGGATGCTCAGCGTCGACCTGCACCTGCACGACACGTACTTCGTGGTCGCGCACTTCCACTACGTGATGGTGGGCGGCACCGTCATCGCCTTCATGGGCGGGCTCCACCACTGGTGGCCCAAGATGACGGGGAAGATGTACTCCGAGAAGCTCGCCGCCATCGCCTGTGTGCTCATCTTCATCGGCTTCAACGTCACGTTCTTCTCGCAGTTCGTCCTGGGCAGCCGCGGGATGCCGCGCCGCTACTACAACTACCTGGACCAGTTCCAGCCGCTGCACGCCTTCTCGACCGTGGGCTCGTGGATCCTGGGCACCGGCTTCCTCGTGATGTTCATCTGCTTCATCAAGTCGCTGCGCTCCGGCGCTCCGGCGCCGGCGAACCCCTGGGGTGGGCTCAGCCTCGAGTGGACCACCGCCTCCCCGCCCATCACCGAGAACTTCGTCCGCACCCCGGTCGTGACCAAGGGCGCCTACGACTTCAACACGGAGAACGCATGAGCGCGCACGCCGAGGCCGCCGACCGGCCGAACAAGGCAGGCACGGCCCTGTCCCCCGACTTCCACGTCGCCCATCATTTCGATTCCGCCGACACGCAGTTCGACGCCGGCAGGATGGGCATCTGGCTCTTCCTGGTCACGGAGATCCTGCTCTTCGGCGGGCTGTTCTGCGCGTTCGCCATCTTCCGGGGCTGGTTCTTCGACTCGTTCGTGGAAGCCCACCATCACCTCGACAAGGTGATGGGCGGCGTCAACACGATCGTGCTCATCTGTTCCAGCCTGACGATGGCGCTCGCCGTCCGGTCTGCGCAGAGGAGCGACCAGAAGACCACCACCCGGCTGCTCGTGGTGACCCTGCTCTGCGCGGCCGTGTTCCTTGTGATCAAGTACTTCGAGTACCAGCACAAGTTCCACGACGGCCTCCTGCCCGGGAAGTACTTCACCGCCCAGGGCTTCACGACGGCCCACGCGGGGACGTTCTTCGCCATCTACTTCATGATGACGGGCATCCACGGGCTGCACGTCGTCATCGGGATGGGGCTCATCACGTGGATCCTCATCCGCAACCTGCGCGGTGAGTTCTCGAGCCGTTACTACTCGCCGGTCGAAGGGGTGGGGCTGTACTGGCACCTCGTCGACCTCATCTGGATCTATCTCTTCCCCCTGCTCTACTTGGTGGGCTGAGGCCTAGAGGACAGCATGTCGACACACGCAGAAGCAGCTGGCGCGCACGGGCACGGGCACGGCCATGGCCACGGCGCAGACCACGTGCCTCACGTCCTGCCGCTCAAGGTCTACATCGCCACATGGCTCGCGCTGCTCGTGCTCACGGTCGTCACCGTGGGCGCGAGCTACGTCGACCTCGGCGCGGCCAACCTGGCGATCGCGGTCCTCATCGCGACGACGAAGGCGGGCGTCGTGGCGCTCATCTTCATGCACCTCAAGTGGGACCATAAGTTCCACACCCTGATCTTCGCGTCGTCGCTCATCTTCCTGGCGATCTTCATCGGCTTCACCATGTTCGACACGGCCAACCGCGGCCGGGCCGAGGGGATCGAGGCCGAGCGGCCGGCGGACATCAAGGCGCCGTTCGACGGCAAGCGCGCCGCCGACGACTGGAGGATGAAGCGGGCGCACAAGGCGCCGCCGCCGCCCGCGCAGCACGGCAACGGAGCCGCAGAGGCCAAGTGACCGGCCCGAGGCCGAGCGCCCCGCCGGCGCGAGGCCGAACGTAACCCAGACAACAATTTCAAGTCACGGTATTCGCTGGGGTTTTTCCTGACACCCCCCGGATGTGGGCCGGGGCGCACCTCGCGCGTGCTCGCGGCTTTCGTGCGCGGTACAAGGGAGCGGATGCAAGGCAACGTCGGAAGGTTGCTCCGGGATGGACGCCGGACGCCTCGACCACGCCCTGGAAAGCCCCCCTGTCCGCGCGCGGATGCAATCCTCCTTTCAGCCATGGTCGCTTGACGCAGGGCACGACCCCGCCAAGAGCAGCGCGCCCCCTGCGGCGCGCCGGCGGCTCGCGGTCCTGCTCTCCGGGCCCAAGCCCCCCTCCTGGGACACCGCCGACAGGTGGCTGATCCAGCTGCGGTGGGGGGCGATCGCGGGGATGATCGCGACCACGGTCGCGGGCAGGAAGCTCGTCCCCGACCTCGGGCTCGCTCCGCTGATCGTCGGCATCGCCGCGATCGCGGCGGCCAACGTCGCCTGGACCATCCGGGTCGGGCGCGCGCGCCGGCCGGACGGGGGCGAGCCGTCGGCGCGCGAGCCCGCGCAGGATCACGCGCGCGCCCAGCTCGTGGGCGACGTGATCGCGAACGCCTGGATGCTCTGGTTCTCGGGCGGGCTGGCGAACCCCTTCGCCGTCTTCCTCGCCTTCCACATCGCCCTCTCCGGCCTCCTCTGCCCGCGGCGCACGACCGTGCTCGTCGGCCTGTTGACGCTGGCCGCGATCGCCGTGCTCACGTACGCGACGCCGCTGCCGCTCGACGCGGCGCCGCTCGGCGGCGAGCGCATCCGGCGGCTGGGCGACCTCGTGTCGCTCACGTCGCTGACGCTGTTCCTCGGCTTCTTCGTCGTCGTCTACGCCCACAGGCTCGAGGAGCTCCGGCAGCAGAGCCAGCGGAACGAGCGGCTGGCGATGCTCGGGCGCATGGTCGGCGGGATGTCGCACGAGCTCAGCACGCCGCTCGCGACGATCCTCCTCGCGAGCAAGGACCTCGTCGACGTGGCGCGCGAGACGGGCTCCGAGGACGCCGCGCGCATGGCCGAGACCGTGGCCGGCGAGGCGCGGCGCGCGAGCGACATCATCGGGCTGATGCGCGGCCAGATCCGGCTCGATCAGCGGCTGGAGCCGCTCGAGCTCACCCGCTTCGTGCGCGACCTGGCGAAGGTCGAGCTCGCGCGGCTCGGCTACCGCGGCGAGCTCGCGTTCGACACGCCGCGGCCGGTGCAGGCGGACGTGCTGCGGCCGGCGCTCTGCCAGGTGCTCGTCAACCTGCTCGCCAACGCCGCCGAGGCGACGGCCGACTCGGCCGAGCAGCGGATCGAGGTGAGCGTCGTCGAGCGCGGCGACGTCTGCGAGATCGCGGTCTCCGACAACGGGCCGGGGCTCAACCCCGACATCGCCGGGCGGCTCGGGGAGCCGTTCCAGACGACGAAGATGGAGCAGGGAGGCATGGGGCTCGGGCTCTACATCAGCTCGATGATGGCCTCCCGCATGAACGCGGTGCTGCGCATGGAGAGCGTCGAGACCGGCGGCGCGAAGGCGACCTTGCGCCTCCGCCTCGACGGGAGCACGGGCCCCATGGACGCGGATCTGCCCGGCGCGCTGAAGCGCTCCGGGGCCGCCTGAGGTGAAGATGACGCGACGGATCGAGACGGCGCTCCTCGTGGACGACGACGACGCGTTCCGCACCACCCTGCAGGGCGCGCTGCGCCGCCGCGGGGTCGTGGCGAGGACCGCGGCGACGATCGACGAGGGGCTCGTGGCGCTCGAGTACGAGCCGGTGGACCTCGTGGTCATCGACTACCGCATGCCGCGCGGCGACGGGCTCAGCGCGCTCGCCCAGTACCGCAAGCTGCAGCCGGACGCGGCGATCGTGATGCTGACCGGGTTCGGGGACATCCCGCTGGCGGTGGCGGCGATGCGCGAGGGCGCCGACACGCTGCTCAGCAAGCCCATCGACGCGGACAAGCTGCTGCGCGAGGCCGCGAGCCTCCGGGAGCGCCAGCGGCCCCCGCCCTCGGCCTCGGCGGCGCCGACGCCGCCGCCGGGGAGCCTGAAGCTCGACGATCTCGAGCGCGAGGCGATCCGCGCCGCGCTGCGGGAGTCGGGCGGCGTGGTGGCCACCGCGGCGAAGCTGCTCGGGATCGACCGGCGGACGCTGCAGCGGAAGCTGAAGAAGCTCGGCTAGCCGCGCGCCGGCCTTCCCGGGCGGGCCGGGGCTAGGGCTTGCCGAGCGCGTCGAGCGCGCCAAGGACGTCCCTCACGACGTCCTCGGTCTCCTCGATGCCGACCGACAGGCGGATCAGCGCGGGGGAGATGCCGATCGCCGCGAGCTGCTCGTCGCTGAGCTCGTGGAAGCTCATGATGCAGGGCTGCTCGATGAGCGTCTCCACGCCGCCGAAGCTCGGGGCGATCGCGGCGATGCGCGTGCCGTCCACCACGCGCGAGGCCGCCTCTCGCCCGCCGCGCACGGTGAAGCTCACCACGCCGCCGAAGCCGCGCATCTGCTCGGCCGCGACCTTGTGATCCGGGTGCGACGGGAGCCCCGGGTAGAACACGCGCTCCACCGCGGGGTGCGCCTCGAGCGCGCGCGCCACGGCGAGCCCGGTCGCGTTCTGCCGCTCGATGCGGAGCGCGAGCGTCTTCATCCCGCGCCCGATCAGCGCCGCGGCGTGGGGATCCATGATGCCCCCAAGGACGCTCCGCATGTCGCGGATCAGCGAGATCAGCGCGCTCGATCCGGAGACCGCGCCGCCCAGGACGTCGTTGTGGCCGGACAGGTACTTGCTGGCGCTGTGGACCACGAGGTCGATGCCGCGGCCGATCGGGTCGGAGTTGCAGGGGGTCGCGAACGTCGCGTCGACGACCGTCTTCACCCGCGCCTTCTTGCAGATCTCGGCGAAGCGGGACAGGTCGATACAGTGGAGGTAGGGGTTCGTGGGCGACTCGCTGAGCGCGAAGCGGGTCCGCGGCCGGATCGCCGCCTCGAGCTGATCGAACGCGCCCGGGTCGATCAGCGTGTGCTCGACGCCGAGCCGAGAGAGCACGTTGATCACGAACTGCCGCGTGCGGCGGTACACGTCGCGGAACAGGATGACGTGGTCGCCCGCCTTGAGGAGCGCGAACGCCGTGGTCGTCACCGCCGCCATCCCGCTCGCGAAGAGCAGGGCGTCCTCGGCGCGGTCGAGCGCCGCGATGCGCTGCTCGACCTCGCGCACGGTGGGATTGCCGTAACGGCCGTACTCCTGCCGCTCGGGATCCGCGTCCCCTCCGGCGAAATAGCGCTCGAGGTCCGCCGTGTTCGCAAAGGTGTAGGTCGCCGTCTGCGCGATCGCAGGCGCGAGGGTGTGGGAGGGGCGCTGGCGGAGTACACCCGCATGCACGGCTTCGGTCGAGTTCGGCAGAGCGGTCTTCATGGTGCTGGGGGCTGGATACCTCGTAGAACCGGCGGTGATAATTGTCGCACTTGACGCGTCGGAAATATAGGGAATACCATCGGATATGTCGCAACGAGTCGAGCGCCTTGCGGCGGCCATCGACGTACACGCCGAGAACGTCGCCAAATTCAAACGTGGTGAGCTGACCCCCGACCAGTTCCGTCCTCTACGGCTGGCCATGGGTGTCTACGCGCAGCTCGCGCACGTGAAGCACATGCAGCGGATCAAGATCCCGGGCGGACAGCTGACCGCAGCGCAGCTGGAAGCGCTCGCGGAAGTGACCGAGCGGTGGGGTCGCGGGCTAGCGCACGTCACAACACGCCAGGACATCCAGCTGCACTACCTGGAGATCGAGGAGACGATCGACCTGCAGCGCGCGCTGGCGCAAGCTGGCGTGACGACGGTCGGCGCGTGCGCCGATACGCTCCGCAACGTGACCGCGTCGCACCTCGCGGGCGTGGTCGAGGACGAGGTGTTCGACGTGACGCCCTACGCGCACGCGGTCACCGAGCATTTCCTCTTCCACGAGCACAACCGGCGGCTGCCGCGGAAGTTCAAGGTGGGCCTGTCGGGCAGCGCGCGCGATCACGCGCAGATCATGATCAACGACGTCGGCCTCCTGGCCAAGGTCGGCGATCTCGGCCAGGGCTTCGCCGTCTATGTGGCGGGCGGGCTCGGCTCGACGCCCGAAATCGCCCACCTCTGGCGGGATTTCATCCCGATCGCCGATCTGCTGCCGGCGTGCGAAGCGGTGGTCAGCGTGTTCTTCCGGGACGGCGAGCGAAAGAACCGGAAGAAGGCGCGGCTCAAGTTCCTGATCCGCAAGGTCGGCGAGGCCGAGTTCCTGCGCAGGCTGGACGAGGAGTTCGATCGCATCAAGGCGGCGCGGGGCGACGCGCTCGCGGCCGACGTGGCGCGGTACGTGTCCGAGTACCGGGAGAGCGACCCGCCCCCGCTCGAGCCGTCTCGGGAGACGCTCGGCGACGGCGCCTTCGCGCGCTGGAAGCGGACCAACACGATCCCGCAGAAGCAGCCCGGCTACCGGGTGGCCACCGTCAAGCTGCCGCTCGGCGACATCACGGGCGAGCAGCTGAAGCGCCTGGCCGACATCTCCCGTCGCTTCGGCAACGGCGAGGTGCGGGCGACGAACACGCAGAACTTCGTGCTGCGCTGGGTGCCGGAGGCGAAGATCCTCGGCCTGCACCGCGAGCTCTCGCAGATCGGCCTCGCCGAGGCGGACGCGGGGCACATCACCGACGTGGTGACCTGCCCCGGCGGCGACTACTGCACGCTCGCGATCACGAAGAGCATGGAGGTCGGCACGCGCATCCGGGATCACCTGGTGCCGAACGGCAGCCGGCAGGAGACCGAGGACTTCGTCAGCGCGCTCGGCGAGTTCGACATCAAGATCTCGGGGTGCCCGAACTCGTGCGGTCAGCACCACGTCGCGGACATCGGGATGACGGGCCTGATGGTGAAGGGCAAGGACGGCGTCGAGCGCCCGCACTACTCGCTCCGCGTGGGCGGCTGCTGCGGCCCGAGCGCGCGCATCGGCGAGCGCCTCGACGGCCGCATCCCCGAGGAGGAGACGCCCAAGGTCATCGCCGCGATCGCGCGCTTCTACATGGCCGGCCGCGCCGAGGGCGAGAGCTTCCGCGACTTCGTCACGCGCAAGGGCGTGCAGGAGATCACCCGCGCCGGCTTCGCCGCCGCCGAGGGCGCCGTCTGACCGAGCCCCCGCCGTCCCGCGCCCCGCTCAGCTGCGGCGGCGCGGGATGAGGGGGGGATCCCCGGCGAACGGGTTCATCGACAGCGCGGCCAGCACGCCGGCCGCCCCCGCCTTCACCTTCTCCATCCCCGGAGCGACCGGCGCGAGCTCCTCGCGCTCCTCGATGAGCTCGGGGGGGATCTCGAGCATGAACCGGCTCGGCGTCCTCGGCACCATCTTGCCGCGCGAGCCGCGGTGCTTCGCCCGCGTGAGGTAGAGCCGATCGCGGGCCCGCGTGACCGCGACGTAGAAGAGCCGCCGCTCCTCCTCGATGCTGTGGCCGCCCGTGTCGCCGCCCTCCGCGCCGCTCGGCGCGGCGTCCGTGGCGCGCTCGTCGAGGCTGCGCTGGTGAGGCATCAGCCCCTCCTCCAGGCCGATCACGAACACGTACGGGAACTCGAGGCCCTTGGCGCCGTGCATCGTGGTGAGCGTCACCCGATCGGTGGCCTCCTCTTCCTCCGAGTCCTGCCGCAGGGCGAGCAGCCGCAGGAACTCGGCGAAGCTCGCGCGGTCCCCCTTCCCCTTCTCGTCGCGGCGCGCGAAGACGTTGAGCAGGCCCTCGATGTTGCCCCAGCGGCGCGCCGCGGCGTTGGCCGTGGACGAGCCGGCCATGATGTCTTCCTTGAAGCCGGCGTCGGCGAGGAGCGCGCGGGCGACCTCCGCGGAGGGCTCGCCGCGCTCGAACCGCGCGCGCGTGGCCTCGATGATCCGGAGCAGCTGGCGGCAGCCCTCGATCGCAGCGGCGGTCAGCTCGTGGACGGCGTGCGGCCGCGACACCGCCGTCCAGAGCGACGCGTCGTGCGCCGTCGCGTAGGCGCCGAGCTTGGCCACCGCGACGTCGCCGATGCCCCGCGCCGGGTAGTTCAGGATGCGCCGCAGGCACATCTCGTCGCCCGGGTTGAGCGCGACGCGGAGGTAGGCGATGAGATCCTTGACCTCCTTGCGCTCGAAGAACTGCTGGCCGCCGATCATCCGGATCGGGATCTGCCGCTCCTTGAGGGCCGACTCGATCGCGGCCGCCTGGAGGTTCGAGCGGTACAGCACGGCGATGTCCTTCGGCCGCGCGGCCTCCCGCTCCAGGAGGCGCTGCGCCTCCGTGGCCACGAAGCTCGCCTCGACGTCAGGGTCCACGCAGATGATGGACCGCACCTTGTCGCCCTCCAGCCGGGTGGCGATGAGCGACTTCTTGTGCCGCCGGGCGCCGGACTTGGCGAGCACCGCGTTCGCGACGTCGAGGATCGGCTTGCGGGAGCGGTAGTTGTGCTCGAGCTTGACGACCTTCGCGCCGGAGAAGTGCTCCTCGAAATCGAGGATGTTGCGCACGTCGGCGCCGCGCCAGGCGTAGATCGACTGGTCGTCGTCGCCGACGACCACCACGTTGCGGTGCTCGCCGCAGAGCAGGCGCAGGAGCTCCAGCTGGGCGCGGTTCGTGTCCTGGTACTCGTCGACGATCACGAAGCGGTAGCGCATCCGCCAGCGCTCGAGGACGTCGGCGCGCGTCTGCCAGAGGCGGACCACCTCGCAGATGAGATCGTCGAAGTCGAACGCCTGGAACGAGCGCAGCGCCGCCATGTAGCGCGGGTACACGAGCATCGAGATCTCGTCGTACTCGTCGATGCCCTTGCCCTGCCGCTGCGCCTCGGCCCAGGTCTCGGCGTCGAGGAACGCGTTCTTGGCGTTCGAGATGCGCGAGAGGATCGCGCTGACGTCGTAGCTCTTGCCGGCGCGGAGCTCGCGGAGGATCTCGCGGATGACCCCCAGGGCGTCGGACTGGTCGAAGATGGCGAAGGAGCCGCCGCGCAGGCCGAGGGCGCGGGTCTCCGCGCCGAGGACGTCGAGCCCGAAGCGGTGGAAGGTGCACACCTTGAGCTCGCGCGCGACCTTGGAGCCGACGAGCTTGCCGACGCGCTCGTGCATCTCGGCGGCGGCCTTGTTGGTGAAGGTCATCGCCAGCATGGAGCGCGCCGGGATGCCGCGATCGAGGAGGCGGGCAATCCGCGTCGTCACCACACGCGTCTTGCCGGAACCTGCGCCGGCGAGCACCAGCATTGGCCCGAGCTCGTGCTCGACGGCCGCACGTTGAGACGGGTTCAATAAGTCCGACACCGTGCCGTGGCCTAGCCCGGCGCGCGGCGGAGCGGGAGCTTGATTTTGTCGGAGCGCGGAGGAGGCGCGAGATCCCGCTGGAAAGGCTCAGATGCCGGGCGGCGTGGCGAACTGCCCAGGGAACGGGTTCGCCTCCCGGCGGCGCTGGACCTCGTCGAACGTCCAGGGCGTCGTCCCGCGCTCGTTGAAGAGGGCCACGCCGATCACGCCGACGTTCCTCGTGTCGCCGTGCTTCTGGTTCGCGTAGGAGCCGCGGACCGAGCCGAAGCGGAACGCGGCGACCGTGTCGACAGACTGGCGGAAGCCGTCGATTTCGAGCTCGCCGTGGGGATCGATGAGGTAACCGCGCTTGCTGAACGTCGCGGCCTGGCCGTCCATGACGTCGAGGCCGTCGACGGAGACGACGCACTCGATCCGGGTCGGCGTGAGGTTGCGCAGCACGATGCTGTAGCGCTGGCCGGCCTCGCCGATGACGTGGCTCTTCTCGCCGGCGACGAAGCCGCTCAGGAAGCCGCCGCCCTCGCCGCGGAGCCCGACCGCGACGGCGCCGCCGGCCAGCGTGAACGCCTGCGGCGACGTGCGGCGGAAGCCGGACGCGCTCGCCATGGCGCGGGCGCCCTCGGCGTCGTTGTAGAACAGGCTCGCGACGACGAAGGGGCGGTTGACGTCGGCCCGGACGAACGGCGCGGTCGAGATGCGCGACACGCGCGTCTCACCCCACTCGGTGCCGAGGCCCGGGCGATCGATGGGCTCCGGCGCGACCTGGCTGCTCGGCGCCTTGCGCGCGGCCCCCTCGGCGCGCGAGGCGCCGCCCGTCGCAGAGGGCCGCTCGATCTCGGCCGAAGGCGCCGCGGGCGAGGCGTCGGGCGACGGCGGCGCGGCGGGCGCGCCCGGCTCGTCGAACGCGGCGCCGTCCTGGAATCCCTGTGCGCCGGAGGGCTCGGGAGCGCCCGTGATCGCGCGTCCCCCCTTTGCCGTGGAATCCGCCGGCCGGGCCGCTGTGCTGCCGCCGCAGCCGGCGGTGCCCGCGAGGAGCGATATCGCCAAACAAGCCAGCCCGATTCGTCGCATCCGGTTCATGGTCCCTCCACTCCGCATTTGCGGTGTCGACCAGAGAACGGGCGCGACGAGGCTACCTTACAGCCGAGCGCGCCTGCGCCCCGGCGTGCGCGGACGGCGGCGCGGGCGCGGAGGGTTCACTCGCCGCGATCCAGCGCTGCGCGAGCGCGAGCCCGAGCGCGGCCAACGCGACGGCGAGCGCGCAGACGGCGAGCGCCGAGGCGCGCGACGCCGCACGGGCGACGGGCCGCGCCGGGGGTGCGCGCCGTGTCGAGCGCGCCCTCGGGCGGCGCGAGAGGCGCGCGGCGCCGGCCGGCGCGGCGAGCAGCGGTCGGCGAAGCAGCTCGGCGGGCACCTCGCTGCGCACAGGCGTGCAGGCCGCGACGGCGTCGGTCGCGGTCGGGGTGAGCGCGCTCGCGCTGACCACCGGCCCGGCGCTCGAGGGCGATCCGTCGTGCAACCGGACGTGCACTCGGCGCACAGCGGCTTCCATGTCGGCTGCCGTCTGGAAGCGATGCTCCGGCGCCTTCGCGATCGCGCGCAGGATCAGCTGCTCGAGCGCCGCCGGGATCGGCTGCGGCGCGAAGCGCGACGGAGGAGGAGGCTCCTGCTCGCAGTGAGCGAAGCGGAGCGCGTCGCCCCGGCCGCGCAGCTCGTCGAAGGGGCCTCGCCCGGCGACGAGCTCGTAGAGGACGAGGCCCATCGCATAGATATCCGCGCGCGGATCGATCGGCTGGGCGGCGCACTGCTCGGGCGCCATCGTCCTGGGTGTGCCGATGACGGCGTCCGGGGCGGTCAGCGAGGCGCTGGCGTGGAGGAGCTTCGCGACGCCGAAGTCGAGGACCTTGAGCGTGCCGTCGTCGCAGAGGAACAGGTTCTCGAGCTTGAGATCGCGGTGGACGATGCCCGCCGCGTGCGCGAGCGACAGCGCGGACAGGGCCTGCAGGACCAGGTCGAGCGCGGTCGGAACCGCGACCACGCCGAGGCGCGCGAGCTCGGTCCGGAGATCGCGCCCCTCGAGGAGCTCCATGGCGAAGTAGGGGCGGCCACCGTCGGTCACGCCGAGATCGAACACGTCGGGGAGACCCGGGTGGCGCAGGCGAGCGATCGAGCGCGCCTCGGCGCGCAGGCGCGCCGAGAGATCGCTGCGGCCGGCGTGGCTGCGGTGCAGCACCTTCACCGCGAACCGGCGGCCGAGCGCCCGGTGCTCGACCTCGTACACCTCGCCCATGCCGCCCTGACCGAGCAGACGCAGCACGACATAGGGTGTGCCGGGGAGCGGCTCCCCCTCACCCGGCGCGCGGAGCGGCCACGCGCCTTCGGACGGCTCGCCCTCGCCTTTCGCGCGGAGCGACCGCGCGAGAGGCGCCCTCGGCGCGAGCGACACCCCGCGCGCGTAGAGCAGCGTGCGCGCCCCGGAGCACTCGGCGGACGCGCCGCTCATCGCGCCTCTCCGACCGCGAGGTGCGCCCGCGCGCTGCGCTCGCCGTCCGGCGGCGCGGCGCGCCCCGCTCCGCCGTGAGCCGGCGTCTCCTTGCCCCCGCCTTCGCCCAGCGCCTCCGCGAGCGCCGCGGCCATCGCGTCCGCCGTCTGCCAGCGGAGCCCCGGATCCTTCTCGAGCGCGCGCGCGACGGCGTGATCGAGCGCCGGAGGCACCCAGAGGAGCGAGCGAAGCCGCGGCGCCGGCGTGTTGAGGTGCGCCCGCATCACCGCCATCGAGTCGACAACCGGAAACGGACCGCGCCCGGTGATCGCCTCGAAGAGCAGGAGGCCCACCGCGTACACGTCGGTGCGAGCGTCGACCTCCTCGCCGCGGATCTGCTCGGGCGACAGGTAGCGCGGCGTGCCAAGGACGTTCGAGCCCATCGACGGCTCCAGCCCCTCGCGGCTCACCTTCGCGATGCCGAAGTCGATGAGCACGGCGTGCTCGGCCTCGGGTACACCGGGCGCGCTCTCCAGATCGGCGACGCCCTGCTCGGCGCAGCTCGCTTGCGCGAGGAAGACGTTCGCCGGCTTGATGTCGCGGTGGACGATGCCAGCGCGGTGCGTCGCCGCGAGCCCGCCGAGCACCTGGATGGCGATGTGCACGGCGGTCGGTGTCGCGAGCGGTCCGCGCGCGTCGAGCCGCTCGCGCATCGTCTCGCCGAAGAGGCGCGGCATGACGAGGAAGGGCCGGCCGTCGCTCGTCACGCCGACCTCCTCGACCTTCACGATGTGAGGATGGCTCAGCGTCGAGAGAGCGCGCCCCTCCTGGACAAGGCGCGCTCCGATCTCGCTCGACCCCTCGTGCATGGCGCGGAGCAGCTTGAGCGCGCGCAGCTGGCCGCGGCGCCCGGTCACCTCGAAGACCTCCGAGCACGAGCCTGCCCCGATCCGACGGAGCACACGGTACGAAGTCCCCGGCAGCGGCTGTCCGTCTTTCTTTTGCACCATGTCCGTCGACCTCCCTCGCGGGGGCGCGCGGCGGAGCGCCGGCGCCTTCGTTCGGGAAGGGAATCGTCGCTCTCGTGGCAGAAGTTGCGCGAACAAACCGCTCAGATCATCAAAAAACGCGCAATCAACGGATGTGCAGTGGGGGGCGCTGCGAGCCGTTCAGGGCTGCACAGGGGGCGCGAGGCCTTCGCTCAGTGATAGAGGAACCACCGGACGCCCGGCTTGATCTCCATATGGTAATGGTCGACGTGCGCCGCATTGAAATTGGGCGTCAGCACGTATGTAAAAATCCCGAGGTCCGCCGCTTCGCACACGATGGACCGGAGCTCGCGCGCCTCGGGGAGCTCGGGCTGGGGCGCCCCCTCACCGCAGGTCTTGTCCCCGATGCGGCCGTGGAAGTGGCGCGCGACGCTGATCCAGGTGCCGTCGCGCTTCTTGAGGGCGCCGACGTCGATGGCCAGGCCGGCGGGGTGCCGCGTGCCCGGCGGAGCCCACGTGCCGCGGGGCTTCTGCGCTGCATCGCTGCGCAGCGCGACGTCGCCACGGTGCTTGACCGGAGACGTCGTCGCCCGGGTCGGCCCCGCGGCTTTGCGCCGAGCAGCGCGGCGCGCTCCGACCTTGCCGGCGTCCTTCTTGGCCGGCCCGCTGCGCGCAGCGATCGTCCGCGTCCGCTGGCCAGGAGCCTTGGAAGCGGCGCCAGGATCGGCTTCCAAGGCGCCCTTCTCCTGCGGCGCGGCCCCCGCTGCGGCCTTCTCCTTCGGAGCGGCCCCCGCTGCGGCCTTCTCCTGCAGCGCGGCCCCCGCTGCGGCCCTCGCCTTCGGCCCGGCCTCCGCCACACCCTTCTGCTTCGGCCCGGCCTCCGCTGCGGCCCTCGCCTTCGGCGCGGCCTCCGCGGCCCCCTTCTCCTTCGGCGCCGCCTCCGCCGACCCCTTCTCCTTCAGGCGTCGCGGCCGCTCCTCAGGTGCCTTGGACGTCGCATCGAGCGCGCCCTTCTTGCCGAGCTCCACCGGCGGCGCAGGCTCGACCGGCGAGGCCTGCCTCGTCGATTCCTCGCGGGCAGCGCCGTCCGCGGCCTCTGCCTGTTGCACCGCGCGGTCAGCGGCCTTGGCATGAGCGATCGGGTGCCCGTGCTCTCCGTCGCCGTCCACGCCCTCGCGGCCGCGCATCGGCACGTTGGGTCGATACATCGTGTAATGGACGACCTCGTCGATATCGTGCCTCGAGAGCACGGCCGCGAAATCGTCGAGGGCGAGCGCGAGGCGCGCGTCCAGGATCTCGAACATGCTCGTCACGCGCTGCTCGGGCGGGAGCACCGAATGAAAGTTCACGCCGTTCAGACGACCCGTGAGCCGGATCGGAGCGCGCACCCCGGGCGCGTGGTCGACCTTGAGGTACAGGATCTTCCGGCGATCCAGCTCCGCCAGCGCCTCTTCGTTCGTCATGTTGGCGTAGCGGTACGCCGGAGACGCCTCGGCGACGCTCGCCGCCGGCGTCATGAGGAACGGCGACGCGGCCGACACGGGCGCCGGACCGAGCGTCGCGACGGACGCAAGCAGCGCGCAGGCCAACGGCTTCATCAGACAGCGAAGTCGGGAAAACGCCACAGCGGCCGCACTCTAACGTGGCCGGGCTGGAAGGCTAGAAAATGGGCGGTGGCTGGACCCGTGTGCAGCACCTGAATCGCGCCGCCCCGAGCGCTGACCATCGCGGAGGGACATCGTGGCGGCTAGGCTGAGCGCGCGCGGCCGCGACCCCGGGTCGCCGCGATCCCCGCGTAAGCCCCCGCACCGCGCGCTCCCCTCCGCGACGAACACGCCTTGCAGCCGCCCACACCCATCGAACCGAGCCGAGACGCCCGCGCACCTGCCGGCGACGAGACACCTGGCGCGCCGGCAGACGCGAACGCCGCGCATGCGAGCGCCGGTGAGCGCGAGCGCCCGCGGCCGCCCGAGCCGACCGCGGCGCGCGCGCTCCTCGCCGCTGGCATCACGACCGCCGCCGTGACGGCGGTGTCCTACGCCGCGCCGAAGAGCTACGCCGGCACGCTCGTCGGCCTCACGTTCTTCGCGGCGACGTCCTGGCTCGTGCTGAGGTACGACGAGTCGACGATCCGCGCCCACGGCCTGTCCCTCGGAGGGCTCCTGGAGCCCGTGCCGCTGTCGGCGAGGCGCCTCGCCCGCGCCGCGCTCCACGCCGTCGCCTGGGCGACGCTGGTCGCCGCGATCGTCTTCCCGCTCTTCTGGCTGGGCTACCGGCTCTACTGGGGCGCGACCTCGCCGTTCGTGCTGCGCCCGCCGCCCTCGCTCGCCGACGAGATCGCCGCGCAGCTGCTCGTGGTCGCGCTGCCCGAGGAGGCGTTCTTCCGGGGCTACCTCCAGAGCGCCCTCGACCGCGTCTTCCCGCCGCGATTCCGCGTCGCCGGCGCGACGCTCGGCCCGGCGTGGCTCCTCTCGTCGGCGATCTTCGCGATCGGCCACGTGCTCACGATCCAGCACCCGGCCCGGCTCGCCGTCTTCTTCCCCGCGCTCCTCTTCGGATGGCTGCGGGCGCGCACAGGCGGCATCGGGGCGCCGCTCGTGTTCCACGCGGCGTGCAACCTCCTCTCCCTCACCCTCGCCCGCGGCTACGGCCTGTCGCCGTGAGCGCCTCCCTCTAGGGCGCGGGCCGCGCCTCTCGCGGCGCTCCGGCGCGCCGACGCGTCACGCCGGCGGTCGCGACGTCGGAGGCGGTCGCGAGGCCGGCGGCGGTCGCGACGTCAGCGAGGGTGGCGGCTGCGACGTGTGCGGGCCCAGCGGGAGGCCCGAGCTGGAGATGCCCGCGCGCGTGTCGACCGCCCAGAGGACGATCGCGGCGACGACCGGGCCGATGAAGATCCCCGCCGCGCCGAACAGCTCGAGCCCGCCGAAGATGGCGAGGAGCGCGATGAGCGGGTGCATCCCGCCGTGCGAGCTCTGGACCCACGGCCGGATCACGTTGTCCGAGAGCCCGATGAGGACCGCCGCGGCGCACATCCCGATGCCCGCCCCGATGCGCCCGACGACGAACAGGTAGATGGCCGCCCCCAGCGTGACCGGCGTGGTGCCGATCATGGGGACGAGCGAGAGCAGCGTGGCCAGGAGGCCGAACAGGAACGCGCCCGGCACCTTGCAGGCGAACAGCGCGATCGTCGTCAGCGTCCCCTGGACGGCCGCCGTCGCGAGCAGGCCGAGGACGGCGCCGTGCACCGTGTCCTGGATCGACGCGAAGAGGACGTCCGTCTCCTCGTTCCTGAACGGCGACTGCGTGAGCAGCCAGCGCAGCAGCAGGCCTCCGTCGCGGAGCAGGTAGTAGAGCGCGACGACGAACAGGAAGGCGTCGACGATCGTCTGCGGCACCGCGGCGACCATGCCCCCCGCGAAGCCGGCGATCGAGCTGCCCACCCGCTCGAACAGGTTGCTCACGTACGTGCGGACATCGTCCCCGGACAGGCCAGCCCTGTTGAGGAGCCCCGTTATCCTCCCGTCGTTCAGGAGGCCTTCGACCCGCTCGATCGTGTTCGACCAATCCCGCGCGAAGAAGCGGCTTATCGAGGCGGAGGCCTCGATGATGATCACCGCGAGCGGGATGCACACGAGGATGATCACGCCCGCCGTCGAGATCGCGGGCGCGAAGGGGCGGAAGCGGCCGAGTCGAGGCGCGAGGCGGCGCTGGAGCGGGGAGACGAGGAGCGCGACCAGACCGCCGAGCAGGACGGGGACGAGCAGCCCCTTCACCATCCAGAAGAACAGAGCGATGAGCCCCGCCCGGAGGGCGAACGACAGCCACCGATCGGACTGAAAATCTTGCTGCATCGCCGGGTGCGCTCGCTCCTGCGCCGCGCTCAGCGGCCCATCGTGGGCCAAGGTAGGGTGGGCCTCCGGCAACCACCAGCGATTTCCGCGTTGCGCAAGCGCGGCGCCTCGGTTCCAGGATACAGTCAGGCTCGGCTGACGACCGCGGGGCGCACGGCCGCCTCCACAGCCGCATCAGCTGGAGGGAACGAGGATGAGCAACAGCGGAGGCGGAGTTCCGCCCGGCGGCGGAGGCTGGGGCAACGCAGGCGGAGGCTGGGGAAATGGCGGCTGGGGGTCGAGCCCGCCCGGCGGCCAAGGCGTGGCGCCGGGCGGCGGTGGCGGCGCGTCCTCGGCGGGCGGATACCCGCCGCCGGGCGGATACCCACCGCCGGGCGGAGGATACCCGCCGCCTGGCGCAGGATGGGGCGCGCCCCCCGGCGGCTATGGCGCGCCTCCCGGAGGCGGCTGGGGCCCGCCGCCGGCTCACGGCGGTGGACCGCCGCACGGCGCCCCGGCGCAGGCCTATTCCGACAAGGACCAGGCGACAGCCTTCATGCTCGCCGTGTTTCTCGGGACCTTCGGCGTCGATCGCTTCTACCTGGGCCAGACGGGGCTCGGGCTCCTCAAGCTGTTCACGTGTGGTGGACTCGGCTTCTGGAGCCTCATCGACACGATCCTGATCGGCACCGGCTCGATGCGAGACGCCCAGGGGCTCGTGCTCAGGCGCGACGCGCCCGTCGGTCACCCGACCAAGAGCCAGTCCACGCTGTTCTTGCTCTCCTATTTCCTCGGCTACTTTGGCGTAGATCGCTTTTATCTGGGACAGACCGGGCTCGGCATAGCGAAGCTCTTGACGTGCGGCGGGCTCGGCATCTGGTCGCTGATCGACATCCTCATGATCGGCATGGGTCGCTTCCGCGACGCAGAGGGCAACTCGCTGCGGTTCGAGCGCTGATCGAGGGGCACGCCAGGTCAGGAGGCGAGCGGGCGGGCCAGCGCTGCCTGGCCTCGCTGGCCGTCACGGCGTAGCGCCCGGCGGCGGGGCTATTCCAGCGCGAGCATCCGCACGGAGCGAGGCACGAGCCGCACCTCGAGCGCCCCGCGCCGCGCCTCGAAGTGCGCGTCGTCCAGCACATCGCGCGCGCGCTGGGCGCTCACGGTGACGCGCGCCACCACGTCCGCGTCTCCGGGGTTCAGCAAGAAGAGCACCCGCGGCGTGCCCGACGCATCCTCGTGCAGCGTCGCGAAGACACTGTCGGGATCACACGCGAAGGCCGGCAGGCCGAGCGCGTCGATGGCGCGAGACACCGCGGCGTCGGCCGCGGCGGGGTCGTCCTGGAGGAGCGCCGGCAGGTTCTGTCCGGGGGCGAGGAGCCGCTTCAGATCGTAGGGCCGCGGCAGCTGGCGGAAGGCGCCGTCGAAGGTGGGCTCGCGGGGGCCGAGCGTGATCAGCGTCCCCTGCCGGGACGTCGCCTCCAGCCACGCGAACAGCTCCGGGCTCAGGCCGCCCGAGGTGGCGCAGATGACCCAGCGCGCCCCGACGAGCGAGATGTCGCGATCCTCGCCGCCGACGTGGGCGTAGGGGACGCCGCGCGCGTCGAGCGCCTCCTCGAACGCACGCACGAACGTGTCGGACTCCACCGCGAGCGGGTAACCGAGCCCGAGGTCGTCCTCGAGGCAGCGATCGCGGGCGCCGAAGTTCATGATCGAGAAGAACGCCCCGGTGAGCGGGCCGAAGGCGTGCATCACGCGGGAGAGCCGGCGCTCCGTGCGCGGCGTGACGATGCGCACCGGCGCCGGGCGGCGGAGCTCGTGGAACCTCGTGGCCTCGAGGGCCGCGGAGAGCTTCCGCCAGAAGGCGGCGAAGGGGCGAGGGCGGCCGCGCGGATCGATCGGCGCGCCGATCCAGCGGTCGCGCTCGACCGCCATGTAGATGTTGTACCCGCGCAGCCCGTACGCGAGCGCGGCCATCATCACGAACACGCTGTCGCGCTCCTCGAGCGGCGGGAAGAACGGCGGGAAGCCGGCGCCCATCTCGCACGCGAAGGGCGGCAGCGAGAGCGCCTCGCAGCGCACGGCGAGCTCGCTCGTCCGGCGGGCGAGGATCTGCCGGCTGCTCGGGCTCGCGACGCTGTAGTAGTCGAGGCCGACGAGGTCCACGACGCGCGAGATGCGCGCCGGGTTGAGCGGCGTCGCGTCCTGTCCCATCGGGAAATTGTGCATCGTGGGCAGGCCGTCGACGCCCGCCGCGGAGAGCGCCCTCGCGAAGCGCCCCATGGCGGTCTCGAGGAGGTGCTCGTGGAACTCGCTCCAGTCCAGGTGGCGCGCGAGATCGGCCGGCGTCTCGGCGTCGAACGCGACAGGCGGCGTGATCGTGGCGAACCGCAGATCGCCCTCCTCGGCCTGCGCGCGCTCGCGGACGATCGCGCGCACGAGCGCCGCGCCGGCGTCCTCGGTCGCGTCGCCCTCCGGCGCGGGCTCCACCCTCTTCGTCGCGTAAGCGCGCTGGAGCGCCTCGATCGTCCGGTACTTCTCGCGCAAGAAGTCGCGGTAGAGGGAGATCGCGTCCGGGTGGTAATCCTGGTCGTACGCCCCGTCGCGGAAGTAGAGCGCGCCCTCGTTGTCGATCTGCAAGAGCACGATGGGCCCGTCCGGGTAGAGGTGCGGCTTCAGGACCGGGGCGAGTGCGTTGAAATAGCGGGCGACCTCGTCGTGGAATGCGTTGCTCGCGTAGCTCGGGACCGGGAACCCGTACGGCAACATCGGGAGCACGACCGGGTTGTTCCGCGCCGAGCGGGCCTGGCAGCTCGGGTCCCAGATGACGCGCTCGGGGATGCCGAAGCAGGTGAGCTCCGCGTTGATGTGCGGGCCCGGGCGGGCGATGACGTAAAAGCCGAGCTCGTGCGCGAGGCGGAGAAAGGCGCCGACGTCGCGGCGCGGATCGAGCCGGCCGAAATCGAACTGCCCCGGCCCGGTCTCGTGAACGGCCCACGGCACATAGATGTCGATCAGGTGAACGCCGAGCGACCGCGTGGCCTCTAGACAAGCGCGCCAGTGCTGCGGGTCGAGCCGCCAGTAGTGCACGCTGCCGGCGTACAGCGGGACCAGCTTGCCGCCGATGTCCAGGCCGCCCGGGACAAGGCGTACCCCCCGCGCGAAACGTTCCTCTGGAGAGATCGCGTCCTGGGTCGTGGCCACGCGCGCGCACACTAGCAAGGATCGCGGGGAGATCGATACCGCCGCGTTCGGCCCGGTGCGCGCTGGATGGGACGGCGTCGGCGCCGTGGCACAGCGCTCAGCGCTCAGCGCAGGATCGTCACCGAGCGCGCCACGAAGTCGTAAACTGGCCCCCAGTAGACCCCGAGCAGCACGGTCGGAACCGCGAGCGCGCACGTCGTCGCGCCGAGCAGCGGCCGCACCGGTGTGGGCTCGGTGCGATCGCTCCTGTCGAGATACATCGTGCGGAGGAGGCGCGCGTAATAGAAGAGCGAGATCACGCTGTTCAGCACGCCGACGACCGCGATACCCCAGCTCCACGCGCCCCCGGCGGCGAGCAGCGCCGAGAAGAGGTAGAATTTGCCGATGAAGCCCGCCGTCGGGGGCAGGCCGGTGAGCGAGACGAGGAACACGGCCATCGCTGCGGCGACGAGCGGGGCGCGGCGCCCGAGCCCCCGGAAGGCGGCGAACGTCTCGTCTCCGCCGCTCTCCTCGGCCACGGCCATCACCACCATGAACGCGCCGAGGTTCATGAAGCAGTAGGTGACGATGTAGAAGGCGATCGCGGCGACGCCGGCGCCGCTGAACACCGAGAAGCCGAGCAGCATGTACCCCGCGTGCGCGATGCTCGAGTAGGCGAGCATGCGCTTCACGTTCTCCTGCTCGAGCGCCGACAGGTTGCCGACGGTCATGGTCGCCATCGCGAGGCACCCGAACAGCACCGGCCACGGCGTCGCGACGCCGGGCGGCGCGCTCCCGGCGCCGAGCGCGTCCGAGAAGAAGCGGATCAGCACCGCGAAGCCGGCCGCCTTCGGCCCCACCGAGAGGAACGCGGTCACCGGGGTCGGCGCGCCCTCGTACACGTCGGGCGTCCACATGTGGAACGGGGCGGCGCTGATCTTGTAGCCGAAGCCCGCGAGCATGAAGGCCGTGCCGACGAACACGACCTCCGGCACCCTGCCCTGCTGCGCCGTGAGCGCGGCGATCCGCGCCGCGCACTCGTCGAGCCGCATCGACGCGGTGATGCCGAAGATCCAGCTCATCCCGTAGAGCATGATCCCCGACGCGACGCCGCCGAAGATGACGTACTTCAGCGCCGCCTCGCTCGATTTCGCGTCGTTGATCTTGAAGCCCGCCAGCACGAAGCTGATGACGCTGACGAGCTCGAGCGACAGGTAGATGAGCAGCAGATGGCGGCTCGCCGCCATCAGGTTCATGCCCAGCGAGAGCACGAGGATCAGCGTGAAGAGCTCGCCCGAGTCGCGGCGGAGCTCGGGCTCGATCCCGGGGGCCCGCGGGGGCACCGCGAAGAGGACGATCGCCCCGGTGACGAGCGCGAAGATCACGCGGAAGAGGTTCGAGAAGCGATCGAACGCGAGCAGTCCGTGGAAGAGCGCGCGAGGGGCGGCGTCCGTCGCCAGGAAGTACGCGCCCAGCCCGCCCGAGCAGGCGAGCGCCGCGAGGCTGAGGCTCACGAGGCCGGCGAGCTTGAGGCGCGCCGGGGACGCGAGATCCCACACGACGAGCAGCAGGGCCGCCGCGATGAGGACGAGCTCCGGCGCGAAGTAGGCGAGGCTCGCCACGTTGTCGAGGGTGCGGGGTTCCACGGCTTACCTGGCGCTGGCGAGGGCGCCCTGGCCCGGCGAGGCGCCCTCCTCCGGGGCGCCCGCGCGGGCGTACGCGGCGCCGCCCGCGCTGTCTGCGCTCGGCGCGCCGGCGATCTGGGACTGCCCCGGCCTGTCGACGAGGCGGTGCACGTCGAGGGCCCCGCGATCGATGAGGCTGAGCAGCGGGCGCGGCCAGAAGCCGAGGACGAGGACCAGCGCCGCGAGCGGCGCGATCGACGCGAGCTCTCGCCCGCTGATCTCCGGGAACTTCCCGCCGAACGGCTCGAGGTACTTGCTCTGCCGCCACGACGCGCGGAACGTGCCGAGGAACATCCGCTGGAGGGCCCAGAGGTGGTAGGCCGCGGTGAGGATCACGCCGACGGCGGCGAGGATCGTGAGGGCGCGGTAGCGCGGGAAGGCGCCGATGAACGTCATCGCCTCCCCCCAGAAGCCGGACAGGCCGGGCAGGCCGAGCGACGCCATGAACGCGAAGCCGACGAGGGCGGTGTAGAGCGGCATCTCCGAGGCGAGGCCGCCGAACCTGTCGATGTCGCGCGTGTGCACGCGGTCGTAGACCACGCCGACCAGGGTGAAGAGCATCCCGGTGATCAGGCCGTGGTTGAACATCTGGACGAGGCAGGCCTGGATGCCCTGCGGCGTCATCGCGCCGAGCGCCAGCAGCGTGAAGCCCATGTGGCTGACGGAGGAGTAGGCCACGAGCTTCTTCAGGTCGCTCTGCGCCATGGCGCAGAAGGCGCCATAGAGGATGTTCACCACCCCGAACACCGCCATGGCCGGCGCGGCCCACTGCGTCGCCTCGGGCAGCAGGGTGAAGTTGATGCGGAGGATGCCGTAGGTGCCCATCTTGAGGAGCACCCCCGCGAGGATCACGCTGATCGCGGTCGGCGCCTCCACGTGGGCGTCCGGCAGCCAGGTGTGGAACGGGAACATCGGGATCTTGATGGCGAACCCGACGAAGAGCCAGATCCAGACCACCTTCACCGCGGCGACGCCGAGGATCGTGAGCCCCTGCGCCGCCCAGGCGACCCGCGAGAGCTCCGGGATCGAGAAGATGCGCTCGGTGGCCTGGCCGTCGACCAGGTAGGTGTGGCCGGCGTTCAGGTAGAACCAGATGAACGCGAGCAGCATGAAGACGCTGCCGGCCAGCGTGTAGAGGAAGAACTTGATCGCCGCGTACTCGCGCCGCGGTCCGCCCCAGATGCCGATGAGGAAGTACATCGGCAGGAGCATCACCTCCCAGAAGACGAAGAAGAGGAACAGGTCGAGCGCGATGAAGACGCCGAACATCCCCGTGACGAGGAGGTTGTACATCGCGAAGTAGCCCTTGAGCTGGTCGTGGACGCTGTAGCTCGCGAGGGCGCCCACGAACGAGATCAGCGCCGTGAGCAGGACCATCGAGATCGACACGCCGTCGACGCCGACGAAGTACTCGACGTTCAGCGAGCGGATCCACACGCCGTGCTCGATGAACTGGTAGCCGTCGTTCCCGTCGGCCCTGGTGAAGCCCCGGTCGAACTGCGCGTAGAGCCACGCCGCGAGCACGAGGTTCACGCCCATCAGCACGACGGTCATCAGCCGGAGCTTCCTGTCGTCCCGGTAACGCAGGAGGTGCGCGAGGAAGACCGCGACCACGCCGAGCAGCGGCAGGAACGTCAGGATGGAGAGGATGTGGTCGCCGACGAAGCCAAGGCTGCTCCCGCGCTCCGCGTGGATGCCCATCGCGACGGTCCGCCCCGGCGCAGCCGCGCCGGCCGCCACAGCGTCGGACTCGACGACGACGTGCCCGTAGAGCTCCCGCGCGCGCACGCCCGCGGTCTTCCACCGGACCACGACCTTCCGGCTCGCGCCCGGCGGGAGGGTCGCCGCGGCGCCGCCACCCTCGAGCTCCACGCTGACGCCCGGCGGGACGCGCGGGTCCTCGGGGGACGTCCGCACGATCACCCGCGTCACCTTCAAGGGGCCGTCGCCCTGGTTCTCGATCGTGAACGAGCCGACGTGATCCGGCCCGTTCGCGGCGAGCTCGACAGGCGCGCCGGGCGGCTCCGCGCGCAGCGCGATCTGGCCGCGCGGCCCGGGCGCCCTCGGCGCTTCGAGCGCCTGCGCCAGCGCCGGCGGCGCCGCCCCGAGCACGACGGAGAGCGCGACAAGGAGGGGGATCAGGAGCTTCATCGAGGTGGACCTGGCCGATCTCGCGAGGGCGAATCCACGGCGCATGCTGACGAGGGAGAGGTTCGACATCGGCCGTTCACCGCAGGAAGTAATGAACGATGCTGAACAAGGCGACGCCGCCCAGGAGGAAATAGACGTAGCTCTGGATGCGCCCGGTCTGCAGAGAGCGGAGCTTCGCCCCGGCGCTCAGCGTGCCCTCGGCGACGAGGTTCACGACGCCGTCGACGAGGTACCGATCGATGGCGCCCGTGACCCAGGCGGCGGCCCGGGCCAGGACCGCGACCCCGTTGACGATGCCGTCGACGATCCAGCGGTCCATCTCGGCGAAGAAGAGGCGCAGCGAGAGGGCGGCGCGCACCACAGTCGCGTCGTAGATCTCGTCGACGTAGTACTTGTTCGAGAGGAGCTGGAAGCCCGGGAGCCGCCGCTCTTCCTCGGCCCAGCGCGCGGAGCGACGCGCGCCGTAGCGGGCGCGCGCGCGCGAGAAGGCGACGACCGCGCCGCCGACGGAGAGCGCCATGAGCGCGAGCTCGAGCCCCAGCCCGTGGCGCCGGAACGAGACGTCGGCGTGGGCGAACACCGGATGGAGCCACGCCTCCAGCAGGGGCTCGCCGTGGCCGCCGACGAAGTGGCTGGAGAAGCCGAACACGACGCCCGCGAACGCCGACAGGACGGCCAGCACCGCGAGCACCCAGGTGATCGCCGGCGGCGACTCATGGACTTTGGTCTCGATCTCCTTGCGGGCGTGGGGTCCCTCGAACGTCAGGAAGTAGCTCCGCCACATGTAGAACGAGGTGCCGAGCGCCGCCGCGAGGCCCATCGCATAGAGGAGCAGCCCCGGGATCGGGCCGGTGTTCTCGGTGCCGAACGCCTTCCAGAGGATCTCGTCCTTGGACCAGAAGCCTGCGAAGAACGGGATGGGCGCGGCGGTGATGGCGAGGCACGCCGCCTGGTACGTCCGCGCCGTGAGCGGCATGACGCGGCGGAGGCCGCCCATGTTGCGCATGTCCTGGGCCGCGGCCTCGTCGTGCTCCACCGCGTGCATCCCGTGGATCACCGAGCCCGAGCCGAGGAACAGGCACGCCTTGAAGAAGGCGTGTGTCATCAGGTGGAACACGGCGGCCCAGTACGCCCCGACGCCGACCCCGATGAACATGAAGCCGAGCTGGCTCACCGTGCTGTAGGCGAGCACCTTCTTGATGTCGTACTGAAAGAAGCCGATCGTCGCTGCGAGGAGCGCCGTCGAGGCCCCGATGAGCGCGATGACGCCGCCCGCGACCGGGCTCAGCGAGAACAGGAAGCTGAGGCGCGCGACCATGTAAACGCCGGCCGTGACCATGGTGGCGGCGTGGATCAGCGCGGAGACGGGGGTCGGGCCGGCCATCGCGTCCGGCAGCCAGACGTAGAGGGGGATCTGGGCGCTCTTGCCGGCGGCGCCGACGAAGAGGAAGAGGCAAGCCAGCGTGATCAGCGCGACGCCGCCCCACACCGTCTTCGACTCGAGGGCATCCTTGAGGAACGCCTTGCCGCTCGCGTCCTTGATGACGAGCTGATCGTGGATCTCGCGGAACGTGACCGTCGAGCCCACGGTCGCCACCACGATCTCCTTGCCCGGCTCGACGCGCATCCGCTCGATCGCCGCGATCTCGAGGCCATCGCCCCCGATCACGGCGCCGTCGCCCGGCACGATCACCACGGAGTGCGCCCCGGCGTCGATCTCCTTGCGGATGAAGGGGGACACGCCGAACGGCCGCGGGCTCGAGGCGAGCTGAGCGGCGTCGGCGATACCGAGGTACACGCGCGCGCCGGGATGACCGGTGAAGGTGAGGTATCCCTTCGCCCCCGCGAGCGGCTGCGCCCTGCGCTCGCCCGCCTTGCCGCCCGCGCCGTCCTGCACCCCGGCGGAGGCGCCGTGATCGCCGCGCGCCTCCGCGGCCACCGCGATGAAGCGCGCGCGGTAATCGGAGAGGAACCGGCCGTCGTCGAGCCACCTGGCGCCGAGACCCCAGAAGAGGAGCGCGAGGCCGCACACGAAGCCCCAGTCGCCGATCCGGTTCACGACGAAGGCCTTCATGCCGGCAGAGGCCTTCTTGTAGTCGCTGTACCAGAACCCGATGAGCAGATAGCTGCAGAGGCCGACGCCCTCCCAGCCGAAGAACATCACGATGAAGTTGTCCCCGAGGACGAGGAGCAACATCGAGAAGACGAAGAGGTTCAGGTAGGTAAAGAATCGCCAGTACGCCGGCTCGGCCTCCATGTACGAGGCGGCGTAAACATGGATGAGCGTGCCGACGCCGGTGATGATCAGCGTCATGAGGCAGCTCAGCGGATCCATCACGAACGCGAAGTTCGCGTCGAGCGATCCGATGCGGACCATCTGCCAGGCGAAGCTGTAGAGCGCGCGCTCCCCCGGAGCGAGCCCGATGAGCTGGACGAAGCTCGCGAGCCCGAGGGCGAAGGCGCCCAGCATCGCGCCCACGGCGACGAGCGTGACGCCGAAGCTCCCGATGTGGAGCCGCCTCGACACGTCGCGGCCGAACGCGCTCCGCTGCAACGCGCGGCCAAACAGCGCGTTGATCACCGCGCCGAGCATCGGCAGGAGCGGAATCCACCAGAGTGGCGCCAGCGCCGTGTGGACGTGCGTGACCTGGCCGGAGTAGTCGGGCATCGTTGGGGCAGCCGGTGAGAACATGGGCCGGCACGCGCGTCTTGCTCTGCAACCACCCCGCGACGTGTCAGTCGGCTCTGGTGACTTCCCCCGCGGAACCGGAGGAGCCGCACGTTAATGGAGGGCCACAGGGCGGGTCAATACTTCCATCGGCCCTGTTCCGCCGCGAGACGCGCTGTTTCTGCGCGGATCTCGCACCTCGGCGAGGTCAGCCGTCGGTCGTCCGCTGGTCATCGTCCTCGCGCGCGGCGCCGCCGCTCGATGACGGCGCCGCGCCGCCGAGCTGCGTCACGCGCCGGATCGCGAGCCACAGATCCCGCCTGCCCTCGCCGGTGATCGACGAGAAGCCGATCGCACGGCGAAGACCGCCGCCCGCCATGCGCGGGGCCGCCGCGGACAGCTGGTCCAGCGCGCGACGGACCGACGAGCGCTGCACCTTGTCGACCTTCGTCGCGACGAGCAGCAGCTCCACCGGCCGTCGCGCGACGTCGCGTGACGCCTCGATGAAGCGGATGAGCTCGAGATCGTCCTCCTCGAGGCCCCGCCGCCCATCGACCAGGAGCAACACCGCGGCGAGCGTGACGCGCCCGCGCAGGTACCCCTCGATCAGCGACGCCCACGCCGCTTGCTCGGACTTCGAGCGCCGGGTGAAGCCGTACCCCGGCAGATCCACGAGCTGGAACACCGCGCCGTCGCGGGCCCGCGCCTCGTAGAGGTTGATCTGCCGCGTCGAGCCTGGGTTCGAGCTCGTCCGGACGAGCCCTTTGCGCTCGACGAGCGTGTTGATGAGGCTCGACTTGCCGACGTTCGAGCGCCCGGCGAACGCCACCTCCGCGCTGACGGGCGGAGGGAGCGACGCGAGCGATCCCGCGCCGGCGACGAAGGACGAGTCGACGATCTGGAACGGATCGAGCTGCCGCTCGGCGCGCGTCGTCGGAGCAGCTTGAGGCTTGGGGGCGCGGCGGGAGGTGGTCACTTAGAGCGGGGCGGCTGGAACTGCGGCTTGCACTCGTCGCACTGGCAGAGCGAGCGCAGGTACCGGAAGGTGTAGATGCCCGAGTCGTGCCGATCGCCCCACGTGAACTGGAGCGCGTAGTTGCCGACCTGCTCGATCTCGCGGACGTTCAGGTCGCCGCCGGGCACGAAGTTGATCGTGCCGCCGTGCCCCTGGCAGTTCGCGCACGGGCAGTACCCGCGCAGGAGCTCGTGCGGAAGGACGCTGCGGTGGCCGTCGGCCCAGTGGATCTCCATCACCGTCGCGCCGTGCGGCGCCTTGACCTGAGTGGGAGTCAGCTTCGGATCCTGCGGCATCGTGCCCTTCCAGGCGACGGCAGTACCACGCCGATCCGGCGCTGCAAAGCGCCGCGGCGCGTCGGCCGCGCGCCGCTCCGCTTTTCTCGGATTCAGCGGTGTCTCCGAGGTTTCCAGGGCTCCCGCGGGCTCGGCCGCGCCGGCGCCCTCCGCGCCCTGCCGGGCGCCTCGGGCTGGCCGGAACGGACCGCGGTCACGCATGTCACCCTGCGGCGACCACCCGCGCATCGACGGGGGCGAGCGTCGCCTCGACACGCTCGAGGATCCGCACGACCTCGGCGCCCTCGTCGAGCGGCGTCAGCGGCGGCGCGCGGTCCTCGACGCAGCGGAGGAAGTGATCGATCTCCACGGAGAGCGGCTCGCGCCACGGCACCTCGAGCTCGCGCCCGGCCGGCGCGAGCTCGAGGTGCGCGGCGCGCTCGCCGGCCGGCGCGCCCGCCGCGGCGCCGCGCGCGTCCAGGAACACGATGCGGTCGGGCGCGCGCACGTCGTCGAAGACCGCGACGCCCGCGCTGCCGACGAGCCGCAGCCGTCGCTCCTTCGCCGGGCTCGACGAGCAGAGCTCGATCCGCGCCGCGAGGCCGCTCTCGAGGCGCGCCTCCAGCGTGACGAGCTCGCCGCACGGCGAGAGGTGGGCCCGCGCCTCGGCGAGCGGGCTCGAGTCGAGCGCCGAGAGCAACGAGAGATCGTGCGGCCCGAGCGTCCAGAGCGCCGACCGGGCCCCGCCGCCGGCGCCGGCTGCGCCGGCGCTCATCGACAGGCGCGCCGCGCTGAAGCTCACGAGATCGCCGAGGCGCCGCTCGCGCGCGAGCGCGACGAGGCGCACCACCGAGGGGTGGTAGCGGAGCAGGTGGCCGACCATGCCGATCCGGCCGAGCGCCGCGGCGCGGGAAGCGCAGCGATCGGCCTGCGCGGCGGAGAGGGCCAGCGGCTTCTCCACGAAGACGTCTGCGCCGGCCTCGAGGGCCCGCAGCGCGAGCTCGGCGTGGCTCGCCGCGGGGGTCGCGATGATCACCGCGTCCACGCGCGCGGCCAGCGCCTCGTCGATCGTGCGCACGAGCCGCGCCCGCGGGGCAATCGCGCGCGCCCGCGAGAGGCGGCCGCGGTCGACGTCCGCCACCGCGACAACGCGCGCCCGCGCGTTCTCCGACAGCGCGCGGAGGAGCTTCTCCCCCCACCGCCCGCAGCCCACCAGCGCGACCCGGACGTTCGCGGCGCTCACGGCGCCCCCGGCGCCGCGGCGGACTCGGCCGGCCGGAGCGTGAGCTCGCCGAGGATCGCCTCGCCCTCGGCGTTGCCCGGGTGGATCGAGGGCCCGTTGATGTCGACGAGGAAGTCGTACCGCGCGCGCGCCTCGCCCTCGATCGTCGCGCGAACGCGGACGTGCTGGAAGCAGGCCGACTCGGTGGTGGCGCTCCAGGCGGGCGCCTTTCCCGGGTGCCGCGCGCCGATCGCCTCCGGCACGCTCCGGCCGCCCTCGGGGCGGTACTGCTGCACGACACCGAGCGCCGCCCTGCGGTCCGAGGCGTTGAACCTCGATTGCGTCCAGAGGACCGCGCCGCCGGCGGCGGCGCTGGTGCCCACGAGCAGCAGCATCCGCACCGCCTTGCCGTAGTCCATCCGCGAGCCGTATAGCCCCGGCGCTCAGGGAGAGCCAGCCGGGGCGGCGCGCCGCCTAACCCACGAACGACCCGAGCCCGCGGAACCTGCGGTACCGATCGTCGACGAGCTCCTCCGGCCCGAGCCCGTCCATCGACGAGAGCGTCGCCCAGAGCGCCTTGTCGAGCCGCACCGCGGCGTCGTCGTGATCCTGGTGCGCGCCGCCGGTCGGCTCCTCGACGATCGTGTCCACGACGCCGAGCTGCAGCAGATCCGGCGCGGTGATCTTGAGCCGGGCCGCGGCCTCGTCGGCGCGGGAGCCGTCCTTCCAGAGGATGGCCGCGCAGCCTTCCGGCGAGATGACCGAGTAGCAGCTGAACTCGAGCACAAGCACCCGGTTGGCGACGCCGAGCGCCAGCGCGCCGCCCGAGCCCCCCTCGCCGATGACGGTCGCCACGATCGGCACCCCGACCCGCGCCATCGCGGCGAGCGCGGCGCCGATCGCCTCGCTCTGGCCGCGCTCCTCGGCGCCGATGCCCGGGTACGCGCCCATCGTGTCGATGAACGTCAGGATCGGCAGCCCGAACCTGTCGGCCATCTCGTAGAGCCGGATGGCCTTCCGGTAGCCCTCCGGGTGCGGCATCCCGAAGTTGCGCTTCACGTTCTCCTTCGCGCCGCGCCCCTTCTGGTGGCCCACCACCACCACGCTCCGCCCGTGGTACGTCGCGAGCCCGCCCACGATGGAGCAGTCGTCGGCGAAGCGCCGATCGCCCTTCAGCTCGACCCAGTCGGTGAAGAGCCGCTTGATGTAATCGAGCGTGTACGGCCGGTTCGCGTGGCGCGAGAGCAGCACCTTCTGCATCGGCGTGAGGCCCGCGAAGATCTCGCGCGCCAGCCGGCCCGTGTTGTCCTCGAGCTGGGCGAGCTCCGGCTCGAACCGCGGGTCCGCCGCGGCGAGCGCGCGCAGCTCCCGCACCTTCTCGATGAGCTCTGCGACAGGTTTCTCAAAGGGTAGGATCGAAGCAGCCACGGCCCGGACCCTAACGCTGCAGCAGGCGGACGGCTACGGCGCTGTGCTGCCGCGCTGCATCGTCCACGGGATGACGCGCGCGCACGCCCCGGCCGATCGGCCGAGGCGCCGCGTCACCTCGGTCATTCGGGCAGGGCGTTGGTCGGCTCGGCGTGGATGAAGGCGTTCGCCGGGACCTGCGACATCGGCCGGCTCCGGATGACGTTGTAGATCGTGACCGGCTTGTCCTTGCCCTTCACCTTGGCGGGCTGGAGCTCCTCGGTCTCGAACCTTCCCCCGAGCTGCGCGTACGTGCTCTCGCTGATGACGATCTGTCCGGCCAGCGCGATGGAGCAGAGCCGCGCCGACGTGTTCGCCACGTCGCCGATCACCGTGTAACTGAGCGCCTTCGAGCTCCCGATGTACCCGGCGACGAGCGGGCCGGTGTGGATCCCGATGCCGACAGCGAGCGGCAGCTCGCCCTTCTCGAGCCGCTCGCGGTTGAACTCGCCGAGCACCTCGCCCATCTTCAGCGCGCACTCCACGCTGCGGACCGCATCGTCCCGGTGGGCGACCGGCGCGCCCCAGAGCGCCATGATCCCGTCGCCCATGAACTTGTCGAGCGTGCCTTCGAACTGGAAGATCGTGTCGACCATCCGCTCGAAGTAGAGGTTCAGCATCTCGACGAGCTCCTCGGGCCGCTTGCTCTCGGCCATGCGCGTGAAGCCGCGGATGTCGCTGTTGAAGACGGTGCACTCCTCGACGTGCTGGCCGCCCTGCTTCACGGCGAGCTGGCCGCTCAGCACGCGCTCGGCGATGTTCGGCGAGAGCAGCCGGCGCAGCTGCTCGCGCGTGACGATCTCGTTCTCGATCTTCTTCCCGAGGATGTTGATCTCGATGAACATCGCCGCCTGGTAGGCGATGGCCGTCACCAGCTCGAGGTCCTTGGGCTGGAACTGCGCGAGCGTCTCCGAGTCGAGCCAGAGCACGCCGAGCACCTCGCTGTTGTGCTGCAGCGGGGCGACGATCGCCGAGCTGATCCGGTTCAAGATCATGCTCTTGCCCTTCGACGCCGCGAAGTCCATCGCCGCGTCGTGGGTCAGCACCGCGGCCCGCTCGTGGACGACGTGGTTCAGGATCGTCGACGACACGCTGATCGGGGCCGTCGTCCCGTCGCGCCGCTGCATGGCCTGCGGGGTGAGCTCGCCGTTCTCGTTGCGCAGGAAGATCACCCCGCGGTCGGCGCGGATGAACTTGAACACGCTCGTGAGGATCTTCTCGAGCAGCTTCGTCGTGTCGCGCTCGGCGGCGATCTCGCGGGACAGCTCGTGCGACAGGCGCAGCCGCTCGTAGTCGGCGCGCAGCTGGTTCATGTCGTTGGCGATCCGATCGAACGCCAAGAACCCCTTGTCGACCGCGGCGATCTGCGTCCCGATCTGCCGGGCCTGATCGTTCACGTCGATGCGGGTGCCCTGCGCGACGAACGAGCCTCCGTGCGCCCCCGAGCGCCCCGGCAGCGGCGCGGTCCCGCCCGGCCCGGCGCCCAGCGGCGGCGGCGGCACGTACGGCTGCCGCGTCACCGGCGGCGCCACCGGCGTGCCCGGGAGCGGCGGCTGCGGCGGCTGGCGCTGGTACTGCGGCTGCTGCGGCGGATACCCGTGGCCCTGCGGCTGCGCCGGCGCCGCGCCCTGGTGGTTGACCACGGGCGGCCAGCCCGGGACGAGGGGCGGCGCGACCGGGGCGGCCGGATCGTCGAAGCGCCCACGCGTCGACCCCAGGGCGATCTCGTCCCCGTGCTTCAGCGGCGCTTCGCCCCGGACACGCTCGCTGTTGATGAACGTGCCGTTCAGGCTCCCCAGATCGCGCAGGACGAAGTGATCGCCCCGCTGCTCGATGATGCAGTGCTCCTTGGAGACGATCTTGTCGAGCAACTGGATGGAGTTGTTCGGGTGGCGCCCCAGCGAGTTCACGGGTCGCAGATCGATCGCCTGCTGGCCCTCGGCGGTCTGCAGGATGAGGCGGGCCATCGGTTCTGGCAGATTACCCAGCCGGGCACGGACCGACAATCTTTCCGGCCGAAGTCCAGCGCCGGCCGCGGGGAGCGACCGTGCCGGGCCGCGCAAAATGGGCCTTCGCCCCGCAGGAAACCCCTGCGCCGAGCTCGACCGCCCGGGGCGGCTGTCGCCGGCTGTCGCATGGATACCTGACCGGATGATTAGCTGACCGGGCCCTGCATCTCATGGAGGCGCCGCCTGGAACGGCTATGCGCCCACATGCCGCCGCGTTAGTCGGCCGCATGGATTCCGCGTACCTCCTCGCGATCGATCAGGGCACCACCGGAACGACGTCTCTCCTCATGGATACATCGGGCGCGACGCTGGGCCGCGCGACGCGCGAATTTCGCCAGCACTTCCCGGAGCCGGGCCTCGTCGAGCACGACCCGGAGGAGATCTGGCAGAGCGTTCAGGATGCCGTGGGCGAGACGCTCAGGGCGGCGGGCGTCGCCGGCAGCGCGATCAAGGCCATCGGCATCACGAACCAGCGCGAGACGACGCTCGTCTGGGAGCGCGCGACCGGGCGCCCGATCCACCGCGCGATCGTGTGGCAGGACCGCCGCACGGCGGCGCGCTGCGCCGAGCTCCGCGCCGCGGGCCACGAGCAGCCGGTCGAGGAGACCACCGGCCTCGTGCTCGATCCGTACTTCAGCGGCACGAAGCTCGCGTGGCTCCTGGACAACGTGCCCGGCGCGCGCGCGCGCGCCGAGCGCGGCGAGCTCTGCTTCGGCACCATCGACAGCTTCCTCGTCTGGCGGCTCTCGGGCGACGCGGCCGGCGGCTCGCCGGTGCACGCGACCGACGTCACCAACGCGTCGCGCACCCTGCTCATGAGCCTCGCGTCGCTGAGCTGGGACGACGCGATGCTCGCGATGCTCCAGATCCCGCGCTCGCTCTTGCCGCAGATCGTCGGCTCGGCGGGCCGCATCGCGGCGACTCGCGGCTTCCCGCACCTGCCCGACGGCATCCCGATCGCCGGCGTCGCGGGCGACCAGCAGGCGGCCCTCTTCGGCCAGGCCTGCTTCGCGACGGGCGACGCGAAGTGCACCTATGGCACCGGCGCGTTCGTGCTGACCAACATCGGCGATCGCCCGCTCAGGAGCCGCTTCGGCCTGCTCACCTCCGTCGGGTGGAAGATCGGCTCCGAGGTGGTCTTTGCGCTCGAGGGAAGCGCCTTTATCGCCGGCGCGGCGGTGCAGTGGCTCCGCGACGGCCTGGGCCTCATCAAGAGCGCGGCGGAGATCGAGGCGCTCGCCCGCAGCGTGCCATCGAGCGAGGGCGTCACGTTCGTCCCGGCGCTCTCGGGCCTCGGCGCGCCCTACTGGGATCCGGACGCTCGCGGGATCATCTCCGGGGTGACGCGCGGCACGACCGCGGCGCACCTCGCCCGCGCGACGCTCGAGGGAATCGCGCTCTCCGTGACGGATCTCGTGCGGGCCATGGCCGACGACCTGGGCCACCCGCTGCGCCGGATGCGCGTGGACGGCGGCGCCGCCGCGAACGACCTGCTCATGCAGTTCCAGGCGGACGTGGCGAACGTCGCTATCGAGCGCCCCACCGACCTGGAGACGACGGCGCGAGGCGCGGCAATGCTCGCCGGGGTCGGCGCCGGCCTCTTCCTCACGAAGGAGGACGCGGCCCGCATGTCCCGTGTGGGGCAGAGCTTCCAGGTCGAGATGAGCGAAGCGGCTCGATCCGCCCACCTCCACCGCTGGGCCGACGCCGTCGCCCGCACGCGCTCGAAGCGCAGCTGAGCACTCGCCGATTCCCCTGAATTTCCACGCTGTTTTCCGCTTGAACCAGGTCTTCCGAAGCTCTCTCCCGAGCCGTCATCGCGCCGCGGCTCGGCGGCCGAACGGGCTTCCGGATCAAGGAATCAACCCTAGGTTGCGAGAGTTAGGCCCAGAAGCCCCCAACCAGCGTAGAGTGCTATGACGACGGCGCATTTCCGTTCAAACTTGGTGCACTTGAACCGAGGCGCGCGGCCAGCCCACCGCCGCCTCGCTGCTTTCGATGGAGACGAGGAGGACATGCCGACTACCGAGAATGCTTCAGCCGGCGGGACGGCCGTTCGCGACATCCCGATCGACTGGGAGGCGCTGGAGGACGCCTTCGAGAACAACGCCCCAGAGGTGCACTCGTACCTGCACCTCGGCACGGGCGACGTGCTGCGGGTGGTCGACGGCGTGGCGGATCCGCAGATGCACGCGCGCATCGCGGCAGACGCGAACTACCTCCGGATCGATCCCGTGAGCTCGCGCGAGCAGTACCGGTGGATGGAGCGCTACATCCCGATGGTGGAAGACATGGATCTCCAGGCGAAGCTCAGCCAGGCGATCGATGGCAAGGGCGCGTTCCGTCGCTTCAAGGATGTGTTGATGTCCTACGGTCCGGAGCGGGAGCGCTGGTTCGCGTTCCGCAGCGAGCGGCTGCGGATCTTCATGGAGGCGTGGCTCAGCGCCCATGCGCTGAACCCGGTCCCTCGCCCGCTCTGGGTGCCGGAGGTGCCGTCTCGTCCGGAGCCGATCGTCCCGGCGGTCCCTGCGGTGGAGCCGCCGGCGCGCGAGCGCGAGGAGACGCGAGAGCCCCGCCGCGGCAAGAGCGTGGAGAGCCTGCGCAAGAACCTCCGCGACATCGCCGAGGCGCTCGGTCCGCGGGATCTCGACACGCTGACGGCGTTCGCGGAGTTCCTGAAGGCGCGCCGCGCGGCGCGCTCGTTCGCGCACCACTACCACGAGGCCCAGGGGCCGGTAGACGACGACGCCGGGCCTGCTTCGCAGGAGATCGCGAGCGAGTCGCGCAGCGACACGGCGTGAGGGCGCGCCGCCGGCGCCGCGATCGCGGCGCCGGGGCGCTGGCCTGAGGGTGGGTGGGGGAACGGAGGGGAGCGGCGGCTTCGATCGCCGAGCGGTCTAGAAGTACCAGTCGGTGCGGGCACCGATGTACTGGCCGACCTTCGACCCGACGCCCGGACCGGCGCCAACGCGCTGCAGGTAGCCGGACATCGCCGCGTCCCTCGCCGCATCGTTGTAGATGGCGAGCGAGTAGATGAGCTTGAAGTGCGGCCGCGCGCCGGCGCTGAGCTCGCCGGTCGGCACGAGGGTCGGGACGACCGAGACCTTGACCGCGGTGCCCAGGTCGCCGTCGCCGTCCTTGCGGCCCTGGAACGAGGCCTCGACGACGGGGTGGAAGTTCTTGTGCGCGAAGATCGTGGCGTTCGCCTGGACCGAGAAGTCCATCTGCTTCTCGAGGGCCGTGGGGGGCGCGGCGCCCTCGGCCTCGTACGCCGCCTTCGTGTAGTGGAAGGTGGCGAGGCCTTCCAGGGCGGCGGCGTCGCCGAGCCGGAAGCCGAGGTGCTCGACCGCCTCGATGGCGAAGGAGCCCGCGAAGGTGCCCTCGTCGTTCGCGGCGCCCCAGGTCTGGTACGTCTTCGCGCCGCCGGCGGCGCCGTTGGCGATGCCGGTGCCGAAGCGCACCGCCGTGTCGCTGAAGTTGCCCTGGCCAAGGCCGAGGTGCAGCTTCGCGCCGATGACGCCGCCGAAGTCCGCCGGCGCGTTGTCGGGCACCGCCCACCCCTCACCCCGCTTCGCGGCCGGCAGGACGTGGAACTCGCCGTGGACCTTGACGTGGTGCTTGGCCTCGCCGCCGAACTCCGCCTTGTAGTTACCGGCGAAGATGGTGCGGAAGCGCTCGACGTCCACGCCGCCGTCGCCGTTCACGTCGACGTTGTAGGGGGGGGTGGTGTTTCCAAAGCCGCGATACCCGAGGATCGCGAGCTGCAGGCCGCCGTACTTGATACCGCCGCCCTGGCCGCTGAGGTCGTCGAGGTAGAAGTAGTCGCCGATGGGCGCGTACTGCTCGCGGAAGAACTTCGCGCCGCCCCAGACGCTGAGGCCCGGGACGAGGAAGTTGCCGGCCTCGATGTACGCCTGGTTGAACTGCACCGTGATCGACTGGCCACCGTTCGAGGACGGCTGCATGAACGGCCCGCCGTACTGGTTCCAGATGGCGAACGTCATCTCGGACTTGACGTAGAAGTCATCCGGCGTCGCGCCCTTCACCACGTGCGCGACGAACGACGGCTCGGAGTAATCGCCCTCTTCGTAGCGGCCGCCGATGCCGAACCCGAGCAGGTTCAGGGACGCGCCCTGGACGTTCTGCCCGTAGACCGGGGACCACGCCATGCCGAGGCGTGAGTACCAGTGCCACTCAAAATTCTCGCTCCCCACCGCGTGAGCCGACCGCGGCGCCGCCGTGAGGCAAAGGGCGGAGACGGAAAGCAGCCCGAGGGCTCGGACAGCGGCGCGCCGACCCGCGATTCGCTTGCTGGGGACCGACGACCTGTCTCTCATAAGTGATGTCATCGAACGACGCTCCTATCCATTCTCTGGGAGTGTGCTTTGGGGTGATGGGAGGTGATTCGGCCAGATGGCCAAGCGCGGCAGAGGTAGTGGCCTGTCAAGAGAATCCAAGTTGACTCTGTAGGAAAGAGCCACCCGCTGCCACACATGCGGGGCCCGCGGGGGGCACAGTTAACAGGAACGTTCTGTTCATGTCAAAGGTCTCCGAACACCCTTCGGCAGTTTGTCATCTTCTGCGGCGCGTTATTATTAAGTAATCGAAATCACTTGGTTAAGCAGGACCGGCTCTCTTCCGCGGCCCGGAAGGGGGGCCCGAAATGACGCATCGCACCAAAACAGGCTCGCGCTGGCTGAAGTGTTGCCAGAAGAATTCACGGGTGCCTCCTGGTGCGTTACTCGGTGCGCGCCACGCGCGTGACACGGACAGGAAGGCTGCATTGGCGAGCCCCGACCAGCTGCGCTTTCGCAGGGCGATGGCGCCGCCGCGCGCGACGGTGTGGCGCGTGTTTCGGGACCTCGAACCTGGCATTTCATGTCGACACCCGGCCGGGGCGTCGCCGAGGTGCTCGTCTCTCTCCTGGGTTGAACCCAGGGCGAGCCGCCGGCCCCGCTGAGCGTCATTGACGCTCGCCGGCGCAACGAATGCGCCGCGCCAGCGAGCGGATCCTGCGCGCGCGCGCAGGACTGTGCCGCAGAGCGCAGGCAGATCGCTCATGGTCGACACGATAACGCATCGCGTTGCAACGGCGCAACGAGCGCCGCTGATCCAGAGCGGGTCAGTCTCGATTGCAGTGCAGCGCGGGTGGACATGTTCTTGTCCAGGAAGGGCGTTGCGCTGTCGCCCCGAGACATCCCATCTGCTTCGGCGAGGCCGGGTGGTGCCTGGCAGGCCTCCGGGCGCGGTTGCGGCGAGCGCCGTCAGGCCACCGGCTCGCCGCGCCGAGCGCCTGAGTCGTTGAAAGAGAGGCCTCCATCCTCCGCATGAACGACGGCTCGTGAGCCCTCTTCACGATGTCTGGTGCTGTCCTTCGTATCGAGAGGTGGAATCGACCCGCGGGATGGACTTCTGCTCTCCTGCCGCCCGGTCGTGCGGCTCGACGTGGCGCGCAGCCGGTCGCTCGGCGCGGCTCAGCGAGCGGGCATGATGCTCAAGGAGACCCGGGCCCGCGCGTTCTGGTAGTACGCGTCGAGCGCCTGGGCGAGCCGCTGCCCGACAACCCAGCGCTTCAGCGCCGGGGCGACCTCCTCGTAGCGTTGATCCTTGAACGGCGTGGCGCCGGAGCGCAGGACGATCTTGAGCTCGAAGTCGGTGGGCTCGAGCATCGGCGCGACCATGCGATCCAGGTACAAGCTCGCGCGCGCCTGGCGGCGCAGCAGCGCGTCGAGCTCGTCGGAGCTCATCCCCTCGGCGGCCGCCGCGGCGAGGAGGCGCGCGCGGCCGCGAGCGCGCTGCTCCAGCGCGATCCGGGCGGCCTCGGCCCGCTGCGCCACCTCGGCCGAGGTCGGCGCCGGCGAGATGGGCAGGCTGGCGAGCAGCGTCTCCGCGATGTGCCTGTCGAGCGCGGCGCGGACATGCCTGTCCCGGTACAACCCGGGCTCCGCGTCGGGATCGGCGAGCGCCTCGAGGCGGGCCTCGAAGGCGAGCTCCCGCTCGAAGATGAACTGAGGCCGGCGCACGCCGCCCGTCTCGGGCGCGTGCCAGCGCACGACGACGCGGTCGAGCGGCACCGGCGCCGCCGCCGACGGCGCGACCTGGCCGTGGGCGCTCGGGGTCAGCGACGCGAGCGCGAGCGACGCGAGCAGCATCGTGAGGAGCCCGGAGCGGCGCACATCGGCAGGCTAGCGCAACCGCGCCGCGCATCCCATTCCTGGCAGCGCCGCGCTCGCGGAGCGTCCGGGGCGCGGGCAGCGGGTATAGAATGGCGCCACCATGTACAGGCAATTCGCGCTCGAGGGCGAGGTCCACGCCTTGCTCGACTGTGTGCCGCTCTCGGTGCGGCGGAAGCTGGACCTCGCCGAGATCAAGATCTCGCTCGCGGGGTGGCAGGCGCTGTCGCGCGCGGAGCGGCTCGCCCTGTGTCACCTGCCGGCCGACACGGACGAGGACGTCGCCGTCTACGCCGAGGTGCTCCGCGGCTTCGCGGAGCGCGCCGGGGTCGCCCTCGCCCCCCTCGCGGGCGCGCCGGTGCGCCGCGCCGCCTGGGATCGGGACAGCGTCAGCGCGCGGCTGCGCGAGCGGCTCGGCCCGGACGGCGCGCTCGACGAGGGCGCGCTCGGCCGCCTGGCGGAGCTGACCGAGGAGGAGCGCTACGCCATCGTCAAGCTCGCCGATCCGAAGCGCGGGCCCGAGAAGCTGCGCGCGCTGCTCGGCGAGCTCGGGCTGTCCCGGGACGCAGGCGCAACGCGCTCGCCGTGAGCCAGGCCGCGGCGGGGATCCCGGGCGCGACGAAGGCGCGGCTCGCGCGGGGCGAGCTCGTGGTCCCCTCGCGCTGACGTCCGCGGCGGCGGAGCGTCAGCGCGCCGCGCTCACCACTTCACCATGACCTTCGACGGGTTGACCTCCGCGGTGACGCGCGGAACGTCGACGAGCACGTCGAGAAAGTCGCTGCCCGGCTGGCTCAGATCGAGGTTCGCCGCCTTGGGCTCCACGCGCGCCACGATCGCGTCGGCGTTGACGGCGCCCACGTCCTCCGGCGTCCCCGTGATCCTCACCTGCACCACGGCCGGCGCGACCGTCGCGCGCGGGATGCCGATCACCTCGACCTTGCGCTCGAACGTCCGCGTGGCGAGCTCGCGCCCGATCTCGAGCGTCGCCATCACGCTCTCGAAGCTGTACGTCACGAGCTTGGGCGGCCGATCGAGCGCCAGCTGCCGCTGGTAGGCGCCCTCCGTGAGCCCGCTGATGTCGAACGGCGCGGTGCGCGCGAGCTGCATCACGTCGACGACCGAGCGCGGGCCGCGGGCGCTGACCATCGGCGGCTCGACCGAGACCATCCCCTTCACGAGGAACCCCTGCGCGGCGTCCCCGGTGCGGGGGACGTGCACCGGGACGGCCCGGGTGACGACGTCGTCCCAGCCGAGCTCGATCGTCGACGGGTACAGCTGCTCGACCATCAGCCCGGCCGGCACGTGGAACATCGAGGCGTCGAGATCGATGTGCGTCACCGTGCCGTTGCGGAGATCGAGCCGCAGCGTCCCGAGGCTCTCGGCGCGCAGGTCGTCGAGCTGCGTCCGGGAGCCGCGCACCGTGACCGCCACCTCGTCCGGGATCTGGGTCATGAGCTGCCGGTTGCTCGACTCGGGCGGGAGGATCGAGACGACGCTGAGCATCAGCGTGCGCTGCGCGTTCTCCGCGCCGTGGATGAAGGCGTAGAGGCACAGCGCGAAGGTGATCGAGAGCAGCTTGAGGCCGAGGTTGTCGAGCAGCGCCGAGCGGAGCGCCTCGCGGATGCCGGCAAGCGTCATGGCTCATCTCGCGGGGGCATCCCCTCCGCGCTCCCCTTGGATGCGGCGGTCGCCGCGACCTGCCCGGTCGGGACGAAGGTGCGCTGCGACGGGACGGGGGAGTCGGTCGCGCCCGCCGCGGGGACGTCGACCATGGCCGGTCGGCCGCGCTCGGACGGGCGATCCGCGTCCTGCGGCGCGGCCGGCCCCCCGGCGCCGGCCCCGGCCGCGGCGCGCAGGTCGGCGCTGGATCCCGTCGCGGCGCGCGCCTCGGCGCCCGAGCGCATCGGCGTGGACGTCGACATCCTCGCCATCGGCCGCGCGTCCGGGTCCACGGCCGCCTTGATCATCGAGGACGTCTTCGAGACCGGCGCTGCAGGCTTGGCCTCGATCGGCGCGGGCTTCGCGGCGGCGGGCTTGCCGGGCTCGTGGGCCTGCCCGGCGCCTTGCGTCGCGCCCACGGCGGGGCCGCGCGCCGCCGGCGTGGGGAGGCTCGCGCGGCCGACCTGGGCGACCTTCTTGGCGAAGCGCCGCCTGCGCGACGAGCGGCCGAAGAGCCCGAGCAGCGCGTGCCGCAGCGACTGGCCGTCGAGGTTCGAGACGATGTTGCCGCTGAAGCAGAAGCTGATCGTGCCGCGCTCCTCGCTGACGACGACGACGACCGCGTCGGTCTCCTCGGTGATCCCGAGCGCGGCGCGGTGGCGGGAGCCGAGGCTGGCGTCGAGGATCTTGGTCTCCGGCATCGGGAAGAAGACGCCGGCGCGCGCGATCTTGAGGTCTCGGATCAGCACCGCGCCGTCGTGCAGCTTGTTCACCGACTCGGGGACGAACAGCGAGACGAGCAGCTCCCGGGTGACGACCGAGTCGATGTGGATCCCCTCGCTCTTGACGAACTCCAGCACGTTGGCGTCCTGCTCGAAGGCGATGATCGCGCCCATGCGGTGGCGGGCGAGCTCGGTCGCGGCGGCCACGACCTCGTCGATGACGCGCGACTGCTGCTCGCGTCCGCTCGTGAACCAGTTGCTGCCGCCCACGCGGATGAGGGCGCGGCGGATGTCGTTCTGGAAGACGACGACCACGATGAGGATGATCGAGGAGAGGAGCCAGGAGAGGAGGTTGAGGAGCGTGGTCAGGCCGAAGATCTTCGCCCCGAGATAGATGAGGAAGACGATGCCGAGCCCGAGGCCCATCTGCATCGCGCGGGTGCCGCGCAGCACGAGGAGCGCGCGATAGACGACGTAGGCGACGATGAAGATGTCGAAGAAGTCCCGGATGACCTGCGTCGCCGGCCTCACCGAGAAGAGGCGGAGGAACCCTTCAACCATCGCCGCGCGCCCCCTGGGCGACGGGGCCGTCCGGGCGCCGACGGTCGCCGGCGCCCGCGCGCTCGATCGCGCGCATCACGTCGAGGGCCTGGCGCACGGGGCGGACGTCGTGGACACGGACGGCCGCGGCGCCGCGCGCGGCGCACGCGATCGCGGCGGCGACGGAGCCGCCGAGGCGGTCCGGGGGCGGCGCGAGCGGCGCTTCCCCGCCGTCGCCTCGCCCCGCGGCCTCCGAGGCCGCGGCGCGCGCCAGGAACGACTTGCGGCTCGGCCCGACGAGCACGGGGAAGCCGAGGGCGCAGAGCTCGTGCAGCCTGGCGCAGAGCTCGAGCGACTGCCGCGCGTTCTTCGCGAAGCCGAGGCCCGGATCGAGGACGAGCTCGCCCTCCGGCAAGCCTGCCTCGAGCGCCCGCGCGGCGGCGCTCGACCACTCGCGGGCCACGTCGGCCACGACGTCGCCGTAGGCGTCGTCGGGGTACGCGGAGAAGCCGGCCATCGCCGACATCGGGCCGCGGCTGTGCATGAGCACGAGCGACGCCCCGCGCCGAGCGCAGAGCGCGCCGAGCTCCGCCGCGCTGTCGAGCGAGATCGAGTTGACCACGGCCGCGCCATCGTCGAGCGCGCGCGCCGCGACGGCGGGAGAGGTCGTGTCGATGGAGACCACCGCTCCCCTCTTCACCGCGTCGCGCACGCTCCCGCCGATGCGCGCGATCTGCTCGTCATCCGGCACGGGCCGCGCACCCGGCCGCGTCGACTCCGCGCCGATGTCGATCATGTCTGCCCCCTCGGAGAGCATCGCATCGATCTGCGCGAGAGCCGTATCTTCATCCGCAAAGCGACCGCCATCGGAGAACGAGTCCGGCGTGCGGTTCAGGACCCCCATGATCACCACGCTCCTGCGGCGTTCGAGCAGCATGCGCAGCGGGGACATTTCCTGTGGGTAGCAACTTTTGCGCCGAACGGCAATTGTCTGCTCGAATCGATGTTTTCCAGGAGCAATTGGAACATCGCGAGGGGGGTCCGGCGCGTCGCGCTCCGCCAACGCCGGCTGGGCCGACGGGCGCGCGCCGGCGTTGGACGGCGCACCGGCGTCCACATTCGCTTCGGGCGCCGGCTTCCCGGCGGCCGCCCCCACGCTCGGGCGGGGATTCAGCGCGAACCATGGGGAAGACACGGGACGGAGGGAACGGAGGGCGCGCAGAGAACGGAGGCAATCAGGCAAGGGGAAGCAAGGGGAAGCAAGGGGAAGCAAGGGGAAGCAAGGGGAAGCAAGGGGAAGCAAGGGGAAGAAGGGGGAAGCAGGGGCGCGCGGCGCCGGGGCGCCCCCCACGCTCCGCGTGCCGCTGACTCGGCCTTGCTTCTTTGCTAGGGTCCCGCCTACACATCGACATCGGCGGCCCCTCGCGGTCGTCCGGTGGAGGAGGCGGGGCCACGCGCGAGCGTGCCCTGTCAACCGTTTCTCAGGCTGCACCAGCGGACGAGACCGAGCGGTTCCATGCTGCGCACGCGTATCCGGGCAGGTCCCCTCGCCGGCTTCGTCTTGAGCGCCCTCTTCGCGGCGTGCTTCGCCGTGCTCGGCGTGGGCGAGCTCTTCATCCCTGCGCTCAGCCCCGAGATGGGCATGCCTGCGCCCGTGACGCTGCGCGTCCCGTACGGTCCGCGGATCGTGCGCGACACGCACGACGGGAGCTTCACGCTCTCGTACGAGCACAGGCGCGTGATCGTGCCGCGCGGCACGGTCCTCTCGGAGCACAACGAGGATCACAACGCCGCGATGGCGTACGAGACGGTGCGGCGGATGCGGCGGCCCGGGCTCGGCGCGCGCCTCGCGAGCCTGTACGCCATCTACCTCATCGTCTGCCTGATGCTGACGGTCTACCTGCGTCGCTTCGGGCAGAACCGGGTGCGGCTGCTCCGCACGCAGGTGGGCATGTTCGTCCTGATGACGAGCTCGCTCATCGTCGCGAAGCTCCTCCTGCTCTTCACCGCGCTGCCCGAGTTCTGGATGCCGGTCGCGGCGCTCCCGCTCTGGGTGGCGATCGCGTTCGATCGGCGGACCGCGTTCCTCGTCGAGGTCGGGGTCGCGTTCATCGCGTCGTCGCTGCTCCGGTTCGACGTCGTGCTCCTGTCGGTGCTGCTCGTGCGCGGCATCGCCGCGACGATGTTCTTCTTCAAGCGCAAGGGCTCGCGGCAGCTGTTCGTCGCGGGCAGCCTGGCGGGCATCGCCGGCGCGATCGGGTTCATCGCGCTGACCGTGCTGTTCGAGGGGAGCTTCGATCTCGGCGCCGATCTGAAGCGCTGGCTCGGCTCCAACGTGCTCGCCTGCGTCGGCGGGGGGCTGCTCGTCGGCGTGCTCGGTCGGAGCCTGAGGGAGCCGGCCGAGCGGGCGATGGGGCACGTGCCCCGCGACAAGCTGCTCGACCTCACCGACCTGGAGCAGCCGCTCCTCAAGAAGATGGCGGCGGAGGCGCCGGGCAGCTGGGAGCACGCGCGCGCGATGGCGAACCTCGCCGAGGCCTCGGCCGCGGCGATCGGCGCCGACGCGCTGCTGACGCGCGTGGGCGCCTACTACCACGACCTCGGCAAGACGGTGCAGCCCAAGTACTTCATCGAGAACCTCCCGCCCGGCGAGCGATCGCCGCACGAGGAGCTCGATCCGGAGGTGAGCGCCGACGCGATCATGGCGCACGTCGTGATGGGCACGAAGATCCTGCGTGAGGGCAACATCCCCGAGCCGGTGGTCGAGTTCGCGTACACCCACCACGGCACGCAGGTCGTCGAGTATTTCTGGCACAAGTGCGTCGAGCACGGGAACCCGAAGGACCTGACGCAGGAGCACTTCCGCTATCCCGGCATGAAGCCGCAGACGAAGGAGACGGCCATCCTGATGCTCGTCGACTCCATCGAGGCGGCGTCGCGGACCATCTGGCCGCCCGAGCACAAGAAGTTCGAGGAGATGATCCAGCGGGTGATGTTCTCGAAGCTCGCGTCTGGCCAGCTCGATCAATCCGGGCTGACGATCGAGGACCTGCGCATCATGACGAGCCGGATGGCGTCGACGCTGGTCAACATGTACCACGGCCGCATCAAGTACCCGTGGCAGCGCGAGAGCGATCGCGCCGGGCACACGCCTGCGCCGCCGACGGTCACGCCGCACCCCACGCGCCCCGGCACGCCCACGCCCGTCCCCGCGTCCAGCGCGCCGGGTCGAGACGGGAGCGCCGCCCCGCCGCCCCCCGCGAGCGTGCGAGGCGCTGCCCCGCCGCCCCCCGCGAGCGTGCGAGGCGCTGCCCCGCCGCCCCCCGCGAGCGTGCGAGGCGCTGCCCCGCCGCCCTCCTCGAGCGCGCGGGGCGCGGTCGCGCCCGTCGTCGTGGACGAAGCCGGAGGGCCCGTGAAGGACGAGAGCCCGGCGGAGTCCGTGCGGACGCCGAGGAAGACGCACTGAGCAGGCCGAGCGCGCCGCGCGCTCCCGCGGAGGCCGAGCGGCCTGCTCCAGGAAAGGAAGGTCCGATGCCTCCCACGATCGAGCAGAGCTTCATGAAGGCCCTCTTCCACGGCATCATCGCCGAGGACATCATCTTCCCGTATCCCGAGATGCCCGCCGAGGACCGGGAGACGACGTCGATGATGCTCGACAGCGTGCGGAGGTTCTTCGCGTCGAGCGTCGACAGCAGCCGGATCGACCGGGAGCACGCCATCGATCCGGGCGTCCTGGCCGAGATGAAGCGGCTCGGCCTGATGGGCCTGCAGATCCCTTCCGAGCACGGCGGCGTCAACCTCAGCAACATGGCGTATGCGCGCGTGATGCAGGAGATCGGCGGGCTCGACGCGTCGATCGCCGTCACGCTCGGCGCGCACCAGTCGATCGGCTTCAAGGCGATCCAGCTCTTCGGGACGGAGGAGCAGAAGCAGCGCTATCTCCCGAAGCTCGCGACCGGCGAGTGGATGGCGGCCTTCGCCCTGACGGAGCCGGGCGCCGGCTCCGACGCCGCGGCGATCAGGACGCGCGCCGAGCTGTCGTCCGACGGCTCGCACTACACCCTGAACGGGTCGAAGATCTGGATCACGAACGGCGGCTTCGCCGACGTCTTTACGGTGTTCGCCCGGACCTCGGCGCTCGAGGAGGGCAAGAAGCCGAAGCTCACCGCCTTCATCGTGGAGCGGAGCATGGGCGTGAAGAGCGGGCCGAACGAGCAGAAGCTCGGGATCCGAGGCTCGTCGACGACGGAGCTCTTCTTCGACGACGTGAAGGTCCCGCGCGAGAACGTGCTGGGCGAGGTCGGCAAGGGCTTCAAGGTCGCCGTCGAGGTGCTCAACAACGGGCGCCTCGGGCTGTCGGCGGGGTGCGTGGGCTCCTGCAACACGCTGATCCGGATGGCGCTCGATCGGGTCCAGGAGCGGCGCGCGTTCGGCCGGAGCATCGGCGACTTCGGGCTCATCAAGGACAAGATCGCGACGATGCTGGCGCACACGTACGCGCTCGAGTCCATCACGTACCTGACGGCGAGCCTCGCCGACGCCAAGGTCCCCGACTTCTCGATCGAGAGCGCGATCTGCAAGGTCATGGGGAGCGAGACCCTGTGGTTCGTGGTCAACGAGACGCTCCAGATCGCGGCCGGCATCGGCTACATGGAGGACTACCCCTACGAGCGGCACCTGCGCGACGCGCGGATCAACATGATCTTCGAGGGGACGAACGAGATCCTGCGCTGTTTCATGGCGCTCTCCGGGATGAGCGGCCCGGGCAAGGCGCTCTCGGACGTCGCGAAGGCGATGCGAGAGCCCATCAAGGGCTTCGGGCTGCTCAGCGATTTCGCGCTCCGCAAGGCGCGGTCGGTGCTCGGGCGCGAGCGGATGTCGAAGGCGCACCCGCTGCTCAGCCGGGAGGCGGTGATCTTCGAGGACTGCACCGCCGAGCTCGCCACCCACAGCGAGGACATGCTCCGGAAGCACGGGCGGGAGATCGCGGAGATGCAGTACGCGCAGCGCCGCATCGCGGAGATGGCCATCGACCTCTACGGCATGGCCGCGTGCATCTCGCGCACGACCCGGGCCATCGAGCGGCGCGGGGAGGACGGGGCGCGGCGGGAGATCGATCTCACGACCGTGTTCACCGGCATCGCGCAGAAGCGGCTGAGGCAGCACGTCGCCGATTTCCAGAAGAACGACGACGAGCTGCGCAAGGCCATCGCGGTGCGAGCTTATGCGGATCGCGCCTACCCCTTCGATATCCTGTAATCGCAGGCTGCCGCACCTCGACGGACATCGATTCACCTCGAGTCACATCGAGTGACATAGCGTCACACACGCGCCACGCGCGCTTCGGCGCAATACGCTCATTCATTGTGAGCTGCGCTCTGTTTCGGGACGTTTTCAGCTCACCGTCCGGACGGATTGCTCTATAGTTTGATCAGGCGTAGTATCGGGGGTGGGCCCTTCGACAGGAATCGGGTGATCACTTGTCCCAGGCTAGAGCATTGGGTGGCAGGTGCGGAGCCATGAAGGAGACTGCTGAAGGTCGTGCCGTCATGGACAAGTACCGTCTCGAGCGCAGGCTCGGGGGCGGTGGGATGGGTGATCTGTGGCTGGGCTTCGATAACAAGCTCAGGCGGCGGGTCGTTATCAAGTTCATCCGGAGCTTCGCGGCGACGGAGCCGGAGCTCATCGCCCGCTTCGAGCGCGAGGCCCGCGCGTCCGCGCGCGTCCGGAGCCCCTATGTCATCGAGACCTATGATTACGGCGTCGATCGCGGCTGCGCGTTCATCGTCATGGAGTACCTCGAGGGAGAGGACCTGAATCGCCGCCTCGAGCGCGAGGAGCGGATCCCGCTCGCGCAGGCGACGGCCTTGTTCACGCAGCTCGGCAAGGCCCTCGACGCGATCCACGCCGCGGGGGTGATCCACCGGGATCTGAAGCCGGGGAACATCTTCATCACCTCTTCGGCGGGCGACGATCTGGTCAAGGTGGTCGATTTCGGCGTCGCGAAGTCGTCCTGCTCGCGCGATCGGATCACGAAGACGGGCATGGTCCTCGGGACGCCCAGGTACATGAGCCCCGAGCAGACCATGGCGCCCAGGCAGGTCGATTACAGGAGCGATCTCTGGTCGATGGCGGTGATCCTTTACCGCGCGATCACCGGCCAGTGCCCCTTCGCGGGCGCCAACATCAATGAGCTGGTCAGGCACATCTGCCAGACGTCGTTCCCGAAGGCGTCCAAGCTCGCGCCGGAGCTCCCGCCCGGGATCGACGCGTTCTTCGCCCGGACGTTCGAGTTCGATCCGGAGGCGCGGTTCCAGTCGGGCAAGGAGATGATGGAAGCGTTCTCCGCGATCGTGCAGGTGCCGGCCTCCCTGCCGTCGTCGGAGTCGCTGCACGCGATCCCCGTCCCGCCGCCGTCCGAGCGGAGCGCCATCGTGAAGCGGAGCGCGGTAGGCGCGGTCGCGGCCCCGCTTCGCTGCGCGATGGATGATCAGACGACCATGGCCGCCATGCTGGCGGCGCCGGCGAACGACCTCGGCAGCCCCACGGCGACCGACGCGGCCGTCGAGCCCGCCTCCGCCTCGTGCGACCGGCACAGCGAGGTCGTGCTGGACAGCCGCGTCCTGCCGCCGCTCCGGGTCCCCTGGATGGTCGCCGTCGGCCTGCTCATCGCGGCCGCTTTCGTCGTTTGCCACAGCGTGGCTCAGGGCGCGCCGTGGTCGCTCGAGGCCGCGGAGAGCCCGGCGCCCGGAGGACCGTGATCTCGCGGGGCGTCGCGACGCCGCCCTGGCGCTCGCATCACCGGCCATCGCCAGGGCGCGGCGGCGCCTTTACCGCGCGCTGGTCGTGGGCGCCTCGGTGATGCCGGACGTCCACGTGAGCCTCGGGGCGCCCTCGTCGATCCAGCGGTCGCGCACGCGGCGCGCGAGCTCGGGGTGCTGGGTCGACTTCACGGCCATCGCGGCCACGAGGCATGTCCCCGGCCACGACTCGTAGACGGCGATCGCGCCGACGTACTCGTCGCTCGCGAGCACCGAGTCGACGCTGCCCTGGAGGACCTTGAACACGAGCGGCCGCACCTCACCGTCGATCTCCTGCGTCGTGCGGATGATCTGCGCCTCCCCGAGCCGCACGCCATAACCGTCGGCGAGCGGCGCGTTCTTCGCCCAGAACTCGTCGAGGCAGCTGTCGGGGTCGCTCGGCCCCGTGGTGGTCGTGTAGACGACCGACAGGGCGGCGTAGTGCTCGTCGCCGTACCGGAAGGTCGCTCGCGTCGGATAGGTCAAGATCCGCACCCTGCGCCAGCTCTTCCAGTCGACCAGGGGCACGTCGAGCGTGTTGAACCGGTCCTGCCGCCTCCCCCACGGCTCGGCCAGCAGCCGCTCCAGCGCGGCCCGCTCGGGGTCTGCCGCGTCGCCCCCCGGGTTCTCGCGGGTGACCGACGTCGGCGTCGGAGGCAACCCCGGCGGCCTCGTCGGAGGGGTGCTGCTGCAGGCGACGACCGCGAGGGAGGCGAGGACCGGGAGCACCTGCGCGGCCCTCCGGCGTGTGGACGAGCGCGCAGTCGACCTGGAGCAGGACATGAGCAACACGAGCCTCGGCGAGCGGCCTCATCGACGGCGGTCACGCGGGCGGATCCCGCGGCGCCGCTACAATCCGACCTCGCGCATCGCGATTTTATTCTTGTCGAAGACGCCCAGACCGAGCTCGCCCGCGATGCGAATGTACGAAGGTTCACGGCTCGCCTCTTTCAGCGTGGGCAGCCCGTTCTCCTTGCGCCACGTCTCGACCACGCCCCAGCCAATCACGTCCATCGCGACCGGATCGGTCGTGGCATAGACCGACTCGTGGAGGACGCGCCGCTTCGGGTTCTTGTCGAGCGGGCCCTGGTCGTAGATGAGCTTGAAGCCATCCGTGATGTGCAGGCGGACACGGCTCTTCACGATGTCCTGCCCGTAGAGCTCCGCGATCTGCGGGCTCGCGGTGTGCTCGTGGAAGGAGTGCGGGTTGATGGTCGCGCCGTGGGTGATGTTCTTGAGGCAGCCGGTATAGCCGCAGATCGAGTGGTCCTTGATCAGCGAGACGTTGATCACCGCCGTCGCCTGGGTGAACGGGCGCACGAACTTGGTGGGGATGCCGCAGACCGAGATGCTCGACATCACCGCGTCCTTGTTCTCGTGAACCGCGGCGCGGATCCCGGCCGGGAACTCGGCCGCCGGCTTGGCGCTGCGGTCGGCGCAGCGGGTGCCGGCGAGGAAGGACGGGTACTGCTCGAAGATCTCCACGTTCTCCGCGGGGACGCCGGCCGCGATCACCCCGCGCACGATCTCGAGCACGAGCTCCTTGTTGGTGGCCATGGTCGCCCCCTTCTGGCCGGCGATCCCGTTGGTCTTGATCGCCACGCGGTCGTCCTTGTGGACGAACCGCGCGAAGGCGGCCCCGAGGTCGGCCTTCCCGGTGAGCTCGGCCATCGCCCGCTCGAGCATCACCTTCGCCGCGGACGCGTCGGGCCAGAGGCCGTTCGGCTGCATCGAGTTCGACTTCGTGACCTTCACGATCTTCCCCGGAATGGAGAGCGGCGTGAAGCCGGGGGGCGGCGAGGCCGCGAGGCTCAGCGGCGCCTCCGCGAACGCCGCGCGCGGGCCGAGGAGCGCGGCGCCCGCGGCGCCGGCGACGAGCCCGCCGAGGAAGCCTCGGCGCGAGCGCCCCGCGGGGCCGGGATCAACGAAGCGACGGGGATCGTGGGGCATAAGACCTCGTGGTGAGCGCCTCGCGGCGGTGGTGGATGCCGCCGGTCGCGGGGCGCCCGGGGCGCTGATGGTAGCCGAGCTTCTCGCTCGAGACACGGCGCTCGGCCGCCCGGCGGCGAGGTCGACAGCGCCGCGCCGGCCGCGCCGCGCGCCTCCGCCATGGCGGCGCCAGGCCCCGGAGCGACTCCCACCCGGGATTTGCTCGGGTTTCCAGGCAAACGCGCGCCGGCACGCCGCTCGCTTGGCGGTGGTGGCGACGCCGAGGAGACGAACGCCGATCGCGGGTGCGCGGAGGGCGACGTCCCTGGCACGAGACGGGATGACCGGAAGGAGACGCGGCACGATGCAAGCGACATCGAAGGGGACAGGCTCGCCCGCCGGGCCGGCCGATGCAGCGCAGGACAACGAGGTGATTCGCCCGTGGCGAGAGCGGGCGCTGGCAGCGCTGAGGGACTCGGCCTGGACCGCGCTGGGCGGCAAGGTCGCGGCCTACATTGCGGGGTTCTTCGCGCTGGCGCTCGTGGGCTCCGGGCACGCGCTGAGCCTGCTCCCGACCCGCCCGGCAAACCCGGCCCGCCCGACAGATCCGACCGCGGAGCTGGCGATGGTCGCCGGCGATCCAGCGCCGCTCGGCTCCGCCGGAAGCCCGCCGCCCCAGGCCACCTCCGAGCCCGGCGCCGACGCGGGGGCTGCAGCGGTAGAGCCGCCGCCGCCCGGCGATGGCGGGACGGGCGCTCCCGCGGGCGGCGGCGTGACTGCAGACGGAAAGGTCGTGCTGAACCTCGCGACCGAGGCAGACCTCCGGCGCCTCCCCGGCGTCGGCCCGGCGAAGGCAGCCGCGATCCTGGCGCTGCGAGCCAAGCTCAAGCGCTTCCGGAAGATCGATGACCTGCTCCGGGTCAAGGGGCTGGGCCGGCGGTCGCTGAAGCGGCTGAGGCCGCTCGTGCTCGTCGATCCGCCCTGACGCTGGACGCGAGCCGCAGCGCCAGCTCGCCTCCTCGGTCGAGCCGTCCAGACAGGGAGTCTGCCAGGACCGGTAGACGCGCGGAGCGTGAGATATCGAGTCAAGGCGCGCTCGTTCTCTTCGGTATCCCCGCAACGAGATCGCGCGCGCGACTCCAGACATCGCTGACGCGGCGCGCGCCGACTCCCGGGGACCGGCGCGGTCTGGCGAGCTCTCGCGCGGATGCCCCCTTGCCCCCCCGGGGCGCTCGGGCACACTGCGCCGCGATGCACGTCCACTTCGTCGCCGTCGCGGGCACCGGCATGGGTGCGCTGGCGGGGCTCTTCAAGGCCGCAGGGCACGACGTCTCGGGCTCCGACGTCTCGTTCTACCCGCCCATGGGGCCGGCCCTCGAGCGGTGGGGCATCCGCCTCCTGACCGGCTTCGATCCCGCGCACCTCGACCCCCGGCCCGATCTCGTCGTGATCGGCAACGTCTGCCGCCCGACGAACCCCGAGGCCCGCGCCGCGATCGACGGAGGCATGCGGGTGACCACGATGGCGCACGCGCTCGCGGATCACATGCTCGCCGGCCGCTCCCCGCTCGTCGTGGCCGGCACGCACGGCAAGACGACGACGAGCTCGATGTGCGCGTGGATCCTTCACGAGGCAGGCAGAGACCCTGGCTTCCTCATCGGCGGCCTGCCGAAGAACTTCGAGGCGAGCTTCCGCCTGCCCCGGAGCGCCTCCTCGGCGAGCGACCGCCGCGGCCTGCCGCTCCTCGGCGAGGCGGGCGCCGGGCGCCGCAGGACGCCGTTCGTCGTCGAAGGCGACGAGTACGACACCGCCTTCTTCGAGAAGACGCCGAAGTTCTGGCACTACCAGCCCGAGGTGGGCGTCGTCACGTCGATGGAGCACGATCACATCGACATCTACCCCGACGCCGCGTCCTACGAGGCGGCGTTCCGCGGGTTCGTCGAGCGGATCCCGGAGACCGGGCTCCTCGTGGCGGCCGCGCACGATCCGCGGGTCGTCGAGCTGGTGTCGCGATCGGCGCGCGCAGAGGTCGCGTGGTTCGCGCTCGAGGGCGACGACACGCACGGGCGGCCGCCGCACTGGCTCGCCGCGCCAGCGGAGGCCGGCGAGAGCGGCCAGTCGTTCGATCTGTACGCCGGCGGCGTCCTGGCCGGGCGCTTTGCCCTGCAGATGCCTGGGCACCACAACGTGCGCAACGCCATCGCCGCGATCGCGGCCGCGGCGCAGGGCTTCGGCGTGCCGCTCTCGACCGCGACCACGGCGCTCGCCGGCTTCGCGGGCGTCCGGCGCCGGCAGGACCTCCTGTTCGAGGCGCGCGGGGTCCGCGTCTACGACGACTTCGCGCACCACCCGACCGCGGTGGACGAGACGCTGCGCGCGCTCCGGTCCAGGCACCCGGGAGGCGCGCTGTGGGCGGTGTTCGAGCCGCGCAGCGCGACCGCGTGCCGCGCCCTGCACCAGGAGCCTTACGCGCGCGCGTTCGACGCGGCCGACCGCGTCGTGCTGGCGCCGCTCGGGCGCCCGGACATCGCCGCCGGCGAACGGCTCGATCTCGACAGGCTGGTGCGCGACATCGAGCGCGGGGGCAAGCGCGCGGAGGCGGCGGCCTCGGTGGACGCGATCGTCGCCGCGATCGCGCGCGACGCGCGGAAGGGCGACACGATCGCGCTCCTGTCCAACGGGGCGTTCGGCGGCATCTACGAGAAGCTCCGCGGCGCGCTGTCGGCGGAGGCGCGATGAGCGGGCGCGGATCAGCCGAGCTGCTCGAGCTCTCCGAGATCGCCCTGCGCGTCGCCGAGGAGGCGGCGGCGCTCGTCCAGGCCGGGTTCCGGGCAGGGCCGCGCGGCCTGCGCGTGGAGGAGAAGGGGCCGCACGATCTCGTGACCGAGTTCGACCGGGCGAGCGAGGACCTGCTCGTCGCGCGGCTCGACGCGCTCTCGCCCGGCGTCGCCGTCGTCGGCGAGGAGCAGAGCGCCGCGCGCCGCGCGGAGCCGCGCGGCGGGCTCGTCTGGTACGTCGATCCGCTCGACGGCACGACGAACTTCGTCCACGGCCATCCGTTCTGGTGCGTGTCCGTCGGCCTGATGGACGACGACGTGCCCGTCGCCGGCGCCGTCGTCGCGCCCGCGCTCGGGCTCCGCTGGACGGGCTTCCAGCCGCGGGGCGCCGCTCGCGCGCCGGTGGGCACGGCGGCGATCGACGGAGAGGCGCGCCGCAACGGCGAGCGATGCGCGGTCAGCGCCACGGCGTCGCTGGAGCGCGCGATGGTGGCGACCGGCTTCCCGCCGATCCGCGACCGGGCGCCGGACAACAATTTCGACGCCTTCATGACCGTCAAGCGCAACGCGCAGGCCGTGCGTCGTTGCGGCAGCGCGGCCATCGATCTCTGCATGGTCGCGGACGGAACCTACGATGCGTACTGGGAGCGCCGGCTGCACGCATGGGACGTCGCCGCCGGAAGCGCGATCGTCCGCGGCGCGGGCGGCGTCATCACCGCGCTCGACGGCGGTCCGCCGAACTACCACACAGGCAACATCGTGGCGTCGAACGGCCTCGTCCATGCCCCCATCGTCGCGCTGTTCTCTCCCCCGGGCTCGCCGACCTGCTAGGCGCCGGCCAGCTCGGGGCCACCCGTACGCCATCAGGCGCTCATGCATGACGCGTGCAGGACTCACGGGTGAATCGGGCGAGATCCCTGCGCGATTCATGCATGACCCGTGCGAGCGATGTGAACCGCCAACGGCGACCGGCGACCGGCGACCGGCGAACGGCGAACGGCGACCAGCGACCGGCGACCGCGACCATCAAAACATGAGAACGTGCGGAAGAGCTGTTGACGGAGCCGCCCAGTGAACTATCCTATGGTTGTTCCCTCTGCCGACTTCGTGAGGCGCTGGACGATTGAATCCCGAGTAAGCAAGAACCAGGGAGCCAGCAACGATACCGTGGTGAGCTAGGCCCGGAACCATTCACCGGGAAGCCTGAAGCGGTACTTAGGCTCCCACCTAGCAGCTATGCTAGGGGTTCAAGTCCTTCGGCCCACGTCCTCGGCGGTACGGAACATCTCTCCCCTGCGGGCCGTCCAAGCGGCCCGCAGTTTTTTGATGCCCTCGACATGCGCACGGCGACCGGCGCACCGCGGCATCACCTGACGGCGGGGTACCCCCGCCTGGGCGCGGCGCTGCGGCGCTCGCGGCACCGGACAAGGCCAAGCACACCGCACAAGGAACGGGGAGCCCGCAGGGCGGCGCGGGCGGGGCACGCGGCGCACGGCCCGGCTTTTGTTTCCGTTCTCATCCCCCTTCCGGTAGCTTCGGGCCTGCGATGGATACGAGATCCCCTCGATCTGCAGGTGCGCAGCACGACGAGCAGCGCCCGCTCGTCGGCGCAGCGCGGTTTGGGTCGTCAAGCCACCTCGCGCGCTGCCTCCCCGGCAGCTCGCGCTTCGTCCGGCGCCTGGCCTTGACGCTCGCGATCCTCACCGTGCCCGGGGCTGCCCTGGCGGCGGTGACGATCAAGGGCCGGGCCACGGGCATGCCCAAGCTCCTGAACCCGGTCTGGAACGAGGCCAAGGACCCGAAGGCGAACCGGTACACGTTCCGCGAGCCGTCCCCGACCGTCCGCGCCGATGTCCGCGCGCTCTTCGGCTACGCGCCGAAGGAGCTGTGCATCGCCGCGCTCGGCGAGAAGGGCGCGCCGCTCAAGACGCCGCGCTCGATCGTCATCGCGGGCGGCCGCACCTCCCCGGTGACGGTCGTCGTCGCCGAGGGCCAGCAGATCCAGTTCGAGAACCAGGACCCGTTCCCGCACAAGATCTACGACGTCGGCAACAAAGGGCTCCAGGCGGTCGAGATCGCCGCGGCCAAGACCCGCGCCTGGACACCGCCAGGCCCCGGCAAGTACGAGCTCCGCGACCAGCTCGCCCCGAGCGTCCGGTCGTGGATCGTCGTCGAGCCGAGGGCGGTGGCCGTCGCCTACCCGGATCGTCAGGGCAACTTCGCCATGGAGATCGAGGCCGGCACGTACACGCTGCAGGGCTACTTCAACGGCGAGCCGGTCGGGAAGGCCATCGAGGCGATCGTGAAGCCCGGGCCGGACGAGCAGTTCATCAAGGAGCCGGTCGTCGTGGGTGAGGCCGGCGGACCGAGCGCGGAGGCTGGAAAGTAGGCCATGCTGCTGTCGCGTTTCTGGTACGGGGTGCTCGCGCTCGCGCTCGGCGCCGCGGTCTTCGTCCTCTTCGTCGCCGCGCAGCTCTACAACCGCTCGAGCCACCGCGCGATGAGCGAGGCGCTCAGCGCCGACTCCAGCGCGGTCGAGTGGTTCCTCAACGACGACGCCCGGAAGCGCTCGAGCGCGCTCATCCGGGTCGCGCTGAACCCGGCCCTGCGGACCGCGCTCGCCAAGTCGTCGGCCGAGGCCAAGCCCGGCGCCGATCTGCGCGAGAAGGCCCGCACCGCGCTGCGCACCGCGACCGCTGAGGTGCCGCCGGAGCTCAAGTTCGATCACGTGTGGGCCGTCGACGCGGCGGGGCGGGTGATGGCGTCGGTGGACTTCGAGCACCGCGAGGACTGGGAGCTCGGCGGCTACCCGCTGGTCGCCGACGCCCTCCACGGCTGGATCCGCGATGACGCGTGGGTCTGGAAGGGCCGCATCCTCCGCGTCGTGGCGCGCCCCGTCGAGCAGGACGTCAACGGTGAGCCGGTCGGCGCCGTGATCGGCGCCAAGATCATCGACGACACCTTCGCCCGCGCCGTCACGAAGCGCACCGGCGCCGCCGTCGGCTTCTACGCCGAGGGGGCGCGCGTCGCCTCCGGCGCGCCCGAGGGGTTCGACAAGGCGAACCTCGACCAGATCACGCAGGATCTGAAGCTGCTCGACGACAACAAGGACTACATCGAGAAGGGGCGCTCGGAGGTCCGCGTCATCGGCCAGCACCTCGGCGTGGTCTACGCGCGGCTGCCCGGCGAGGCGTGGGAGCTCGGCGCCGGCTACGCGGTCGGCCGCCTTGCGGCGTCGGTCGAGTCGCCGCTCAACTTCCTCGACAAGGCGAACAACGACGACAAGAGCGAGGTGCCCACGGCGCTGATCCTGGCCGGCGTCCTCGCCATGGCCGCGATCGGGCTGGTGCTCTCGTTCCTGGAGCACACGCGGCCCCTCCATGTCTTCCGCGGCGAGGCGGCGCGCTTCTCCAAGGGCGAGGTCGACGTGCTGGCGCCGAGCCGCTTCCGCGGCGCCTTCCGGAAGATCGCGGCCGACATCAACGACGGCGTCGAGAAGGTGGCCGCGAAGGGCGGCGCGCCCCGGAAGGCCGCCGACCTCGAGCAGGTGCTCGGCCCGATCCCGACGCAGCCGGCGATGAGCGCGTTCTCGGTGCCGCTCGGCCCCGGCGAGCCGCGCCCTGACTCGCGCCCCTCGTACCCGAAGCCCATGGTGAGCCCGCGCGGCCCCACGCGGCGGCCCGGCTCGCACCCGCTCAGCGGCCCGCCGCCGGCCCGCGACTCCGTGGAGCCGGTCGAGGCGATCGAGGAGGTCTCGGACGCGGGGATGGCGATCTCCGCCCCCGAGCCCGCGGGCGCTCCCGGGCGCCCGCCGCCGCGGCGCCCGCCGCCGCCGCCGCCGCCCAGGGCGCCGGGTGCTGCGCCCGCCCTGCCGAACCCGCTCCCCGAGCCGATGAGCGCGCCGGCCGCGCCGGCCGCGCCAGCGCCGCAGCAGGACGGCGCGGGAGATCCGGACGAGCTCACCGAATGGAACGCCGTCTACGAGGAGTTCCTGTCGGTCAAGCAGCAGTGCGGGGAGCCCACGAACGCGCTCACCTTCGAGAAGTTCAAGGGGACCCTGCAGCGCAACAAGGACGCGCTCGTGGCTCGCCACAACTGCTCGCGTGTTCGCTTCACGGTCTACGTGAAGGACGGCAAGGCGGCGCTCAAGGCGTCTCCGGTGAAGTGAGGCCGAGCGGCGGGGATCGCCGCGCGGTGGGGACGGGGGGGTCATGAAACGAGGATCTGCCGGCGCCGCGGGCGCCGCGTTCGCTGCGATGGTGGCCGGCGGCGCCGCGCGCGCGTCGTCGGGGCTCGACTCGCCCGACATCGGGGTGCTCCAGCTCGGCCGCGGCGGGGCGTGGGTCGCGCGGGCGGACGATCCGCTCGCCGCCTACTTCAACCCGGCGGGGCTCGCCGCGCAGCGGAGCGGGGCGCACGGCGGCGTCCACTTCATCCAGCTGGCCCAGTGCTTCACGAGGCTCGGCCCCGGCAGCCGCCCCGTCCCGCCGAGCGCCACGACGGCGATCCCGGCGCCCGGCAGCGACGGGGGCCCCGACCCCGAGGTGTGCGCCGAGGGCGGCCTGTTCCCGAACCCGCAGCTCGCGGCGACCCTGCGCGTGAGCGACGCGCTCGCCCTCGGCGTCGCGGTGCTCGGCCCGCACGGCGTCGGCGAGCGGGCATGGCCCGAGTCGCTCCGGTACACGCACCCGAGCTTCGGCGACATGACGCAGCCGTCGCCGCAGCGGTACCTGCTCACGTCGCTCGACGCCCTGATGTTGATGCCGACGCTCTCGGTCGGCTTCACCCCCGCGGAGGGGATCTCGCTCGGCGCCGGCTTCATCTGGGGCACGGCGGCGATCGATTTCGTCAACTTCAGCGAGGCGCTCTCGGGCGAAGGGGGCGACGACTTCAAGGCGCACGGCGATCTGCGCACGCGCGCGGAGGCGACCGACCTCTTCATCCCTGGCTTCGTCCTCGGCGCGCGCTGGGCGGCGGCGGCTCACCTCGACCTGGGCGCATGGTTCAAGTGGCAGGACGCCGTGCGCGCGAAGACCGATCTCACCATCGAGTCTCGCTACTGGACGCCGGCAGGGGCGAAGGACGAGGACCCCTGCAAGGGCGAGGCGCCGAAGTGCAACGTCACCGAGGAGCAGGGCGCCGGCGATCTCACGATGCGGATCCCCATGGAGGCGAAGCTCGGGCTCCGGTACCACATGCCCCGCGCCGGCGCGCGGCGCGCGGCGGACTCACGCCGCGCCTCCGCCGCCGAGCCCCGCGTCCGCGACTCGCTGGCGGATGACCTCTTCGACGTGGAGCTCGACTTCACCTGGGCCAACAACAGCGCGGTCGACGCGATCGAGGTCCGGTTCCGCGAGGGCATCCCCGTGCGCGGCACGAGCGTGGGCACGGTGCCGCCCAACGCCGACGTCCCGCACCGCTGGCGAGACGTCCTGGGAGTCCGGCTCGGCGGCGATTTCGTCGTGCTCCCGAGCCTCCTCGCGCTGCGCGCCGGCGGCTTCTTCGAGAACAAGGGGCAGGACGACGCCGATCTGAACCTCGACTTCCACCTCGGCTACCGGATCGGCGTCGGGGCCGGCGTGACCGCGCGCGTCGGCCCTGTCGACATTTCAGCCGCGTTTCAGCACACGTCCTTCGGTGCGCTGGACAACGGCGGGAACGGGCGCCTCAAGGCCGTATCCGGCGCTGCGCTCAGCGGCTACCGCAGCGTCCAGAGCGTCAACGGCGGCCGCTTCGAGAGCGGCCTGGACGAGTTCGGTCTGAGCGGAACCATGCGCTTCTGAGCGGGCGGCTGCTCGGGCGTGCCTCTGGCGTGCCTCTGGCGTGGTGGAGCGGAGCGCAGGACGCGCGGCGCAGCGGAGGCGCGCCGGACCGCCGGGGCGGTCGACGCGGAAGGCGGTCGCGCCTATAAGATGCCTCCACCATGAGTGAATCGAACGTCCGCAACCTGGTCATCATCGGCTCCGGCCCCGCCGGGCTCACCGCCGCCATCTACGCGGCGCGCGCCAACCTGAAGCCGCTCCTCATCGAGGGCTTCAGCGCCGGCGGCCTGATCCCGGGGGGCCAGCTCATGTTCACGACCGACGTCGAGAACTACCCGGGCTTCCCCGAGAAGATCACCGGCCAGGAGCTGATGCAGCGCTTTCGCGATCAGGCCGCCCATCAGGGCACGGAGATCGTGACGGCGGACGTGACCAAGGTCGAGCTGACGGGCCACCCCTTCAAGGTGTGGGTGGAGGACACGCTCTACCTGGCGAAGGCGGTGGTGATCGCGACGGGCGCGCGCGCCAACTACCTCGGCCTCGAGAGCGAGGACAAGCTCAAGAACAAGGGCGTCAGCGCCTGCGCGGTCTGCGACGGCGCCCTCTTCCGCGGCCAGGACGTCGTGGTCGTCGGCGGCGGCGACACGGCGATGGAGGAGGCCACCTACCTGTCCGGCCTCTGCAGCAGCGTCACGCTGGTGCACCGCCGCGACGAGTTCCGGGCGTCGAAGGCGATGATCCAGCGCGTGGTCGAGAACCCGAAGATCAAGATCCTCTACAGCCACGTGGTGGAGGAGGTGCTCGACGTGAAGGCCGATATGGTGACGGGCGTCCGCGTGAAGAGCACGAAGACGGGCGACAGCCACCTCGTGCCGGCGGCGGCGATGTTCGTCGCGATCGGCCACACGCCGATGACCGATCTCTTCGTCGGGCAGCTCGACACGCACCCGAACGGCTACCTGAAGACGGTGCCGGGCTCGACGCGCACCAACATCCCGGGCGTCTTCGCCGCGGGCGACGTGCAGGACTGGAACTACCGCCAGGCCGTCACGGCCGCTGGCACGGGCTGCATGGCGGCCCTCGACGCGGAGCGCTGGCTCGCGCAGCAGGGCGGCCACTGAGAGGACGACCATGGTCGAAGCGCTGCGCGAAGAGCTCGCCGATCTGACCGCCTCGGTCCGGGCGTTCCTGGAATGGCACGCAACGACCGGCGCGGACGGAATGCCGGGCCACCCCGCAGCGCTCCACGAGGCGCTGGGCGCGACTTCTTCGGACGGCGCTACGCCGGCGCCTCGGCGGCCGGAGCGCGGCTTCTCCGGGCAGGATGCGCCCTCGCCGCCGGTGGCGCGAGGGGGCAGCAACGCGGCGTTCTCGCCGCCGCCGCCGCGCGGTGGCGCCGCGGGCGCCCCGCTGCCGCATCCGGAGCAGCGCGGAGCCGCCGCGGGCCCCTCCCTGCCGCATCCGGAGCAGCGCGGTGGCGCTCCGCAGCCGGAGCAGCGCGGTGGCGCTCCGCAGCCGGAGCAGCGCGGCGGCTTCGAGTCGCAGGGGACGTGGTCGCCGACGCAGACGCAGGCGCAGCGAGGTCCCGAGCCGTCGCCCCGGCCTGCCGTGGGCGCCGCACCGGCACAACGCGCGGATACGGCTGCGCGCGCGAGCGCAACGCTGCCGGACACGAAGGAGGAGCGCGCGGCGCGGCTCTCGCTCATCGCGGAGGAGGTCCGCACCTGCCAGAAGTGTCCGCTCCACGAGGGCCGCACCCACACGGTGTTCTCGCGCGGCGACCCGAGCTCCGCGGTCGTGTTCGTCGGCGAGGGGCCAGGGGCCGAAGAGGACCAGCAGGGGCAGCCGTTCGTCGGCGCGGCGGGGCAGCTGCTCGACAAGATGATCGCGGCGATGGGGTACCACCGCGACGAGGTCTACATCTGCAACATCGTGAAGTGCCGGCCGCCGAAGAACCGGAAGCCAGAGCCGGCCGAGATGGCGGCCTGCAGCCCGTACCTCACGGCTCAGCTCGCGCTGATCAAGCCGAAGGTGATCGTGGCGCTCGGCGCCACCGCGGTGCAGGGGCTGATCGGCACGAGCGAGGGGATCACGAAGCTCCGCGGCACGTGGAAGCTCTACAAGGGCTCGATCCCGATCATGCCCACGTTCCACCCGGCCTACCTGCTGCGCCAGCCGAGCGCGAAGCGAGAGGTCTGGAGCGACCTGAAAGAGGTGATGCGCCACCTCGGCAAGAGCGCGCCCGACAGAGGCTGAGGTGGCCGCGTGCGCTTCCGGGCGCGGACAGCCAGCGGCGCAGGTACCTGCCGCCGTCCGCGCGGGCGCCGAGCCGCACGCGCTCGCCGCTGTCAGCGCAGGCGCCGAGCCGCACGCGCCGGGCGAATCGAGCCCGGCCGAGCGGCCCTCGCTGCTGTCGATCGTGCGCTGCGCGCTGGTCCTCCTCGGCGCCCTGCCCTGGAGCCTCCCCCTCGCGCGGAGCCGCGTGCCGCTCGGAGAGCTCGGCGCAGCGCTCGATCGTGTCTTCGCGCCGATGTGCCACCGGATGCCCGAGCGATCCCTCGCGCTCGACGGCGTCGTCATGCCGCTCTGCAGTCGCTGCGCTGGCATCTTCGCCGGGATCGCGGCGGGCGCCGCGATCGCGCGCCCTCGCCTGGCGATGACGGCGTGGCGCCCGATCCTCATCACCCTCGCCGCGCTGATGGCGGTCGACGTGGCGACCCAGGACCTCGGGCTGCGCCCCGTCTGGCATGCGAGCCGCCTCGCCACGGGCGTGGCCTTCGGTTATGCCGTGGCCGCGGCGTTCCTCACGCAGATCGCTCGCCGCCCGCTCTGAGCGCTACTTGCGGCCGCCCATGGCCCTGCACTCGTGGACGGGGCCCTTCGTGGCGTTGCGAACGCAATCGCTGTACGCGGCGAGGCCGTCCTTCCACTTGCCCGTGTCCTGGAGCGCCGAGCCCAGGTAGAGATAGGGCAGCGCGTCGCTCGGATCGGCCGCGATGGCCGCGCGGGATGCCTCGATCGCGTCCTTGTACCTGCCGCGGTTGAGGAAGCTCAGCGCCTCCTTCTTCAGCTTGCCCGCGTCCTCAGCGCTGGCCGCCGGCTCCGCGGCCTTCTCTGCCTCGGCCTTCTCCGCCGCGGCCTTCTCCGCCGCAGCCTTCTCTGCCTCGGCCTTCTCTGCCTCGGCCTTCTCTGCCTCGGCCTTCTCTGCCTCGGCCTTCTCTGCCTCGGCCTTCTCCGCTGCGGCCCTCTCTGCCGCGGCCTTCTCCGCGTCGGCCTCCGCCTTCATCGGATCGGGAACGGCGCCGGCCCCTTTTGCAGAGGACTCCGTCGGCGCCGACTCGGTTTGCGCAGGCGTCTTCGCCCGTGCCGGAGAGGGAGCACCCGCCGCAGCCAGGAGCTTCGTCTCGACGGGCGCTGGCTTCGGAGCCGGCGCGGCCATCGCGACCGGCGCAGGTGAGGACGGCTTGCTCGAGAACACCGCCTTGGCGACAACCGCAACGGAGATCACCCCGGCGAGCCCCGCGACCCCCGCGACGATCCGACGAAGGCGCGCCCGCCGGGCGAGGGTCTCGGGCGACAGCTGATGAACCACGACGAGCCGCTCGTCAGCGTGATCGTCGGGGCCGCTGGCCACCTCGGCGAGCGGCGGGAACGACTCTTCCTCCTCGCGCCGAAAGAACGCCGCCGTGGGCGAGGAAGGGTCGATCAGATCGAGCGCATCCTCGTCGGACGCCAGCTCATCGGGCGGGGACGCAGGGGCACCCGGCTGGGTCAGGGCGCCGGCTTGTGGAGCCATGATCAACGGGTCGTGCTCGAGCGCCTTGTGAGGGTCCGCGTCGTCCGTGTCGCCTGGAACGGCGCGCTGCGCGGCGAGCGCCTCGGACGCCGGCGCGAGCGCGGCGACCGGTGCAGCCGCAACGACCGGTGCAGCCGCAACGACCGGCGCAGCCGCAACGACCGGTGCAGCCGCAACGACCGGCGCAGCCGCAACGACCGGTGCAGCCGCAACGACCGGCGCAGCCGCAACGACCGGTGCAGCCGCAACGACCGGCGCAGCCGCGGCCACCGGCGCAGCCGCGGCCACCGGCGCAGCCGCAACCGCCGGCGCAGCCGCGGCCACCTCCGCGACGATCGGTGCGGCGGGCGCCTCGAGAGCCGGCGACACAGCGGGAGCATCGTCCGCGGCGCTGGCTGCCAGCGCAGGAGCGGCGGAACACTCAGCTACCTCGGCGACGACGTCCGAGCCGCTCGCGACCGGCCTCGCGGAGTCCCTTGTCGCGACGGCCGGCCCCTCAGGCGCCGCCGACACCCGCGGCTGGGAGGCCCGGGGACGGAGACTTCGGCCCCTGTTCGCGCGGGCCGATCCAAGAAGTCGCTTCGACATGTCCGAACCATCCTCCCGTGATTGTCACGCCCCCGATGGCGCAGGGGACCGGCGACTCGCCCTATTCATGATCCAGGCCGACCCCAACGGCGAGCGCTCGCCCGCGCATTTCCGTGCCTTCGCAGCACCATCGCCTGTGCCGGATCGTGCCGCGGTCACCCCAGCCAACCCTACCCGCGCTCGAACGAGCACACACGCGATCTCGCGCCACCGCGTTCGACAGCCCCTCCGCAAAAATGCGCACCGAGCGCACCCGCTGCCCCCTCCAGCCGGTGCGCCCCGAAGGCACGGCGATCCAGGCGATGGAGCCCCCCGGCGCCGCGCACGTCAGCCTCCACCGAGCTGCACCGGCCGCCCCGCGACCGGGGCAGCGCGGAGCAGGACGAGCGTGTCGAGCTTCTTCTTCGCGTCGGAAGCCATGACCGTGCCCGCCAGGTTGTGCGCCATCTCCCAGGGCACCTCGTCGTCCGCCGAGAAGAAGGCCACCGTCGCGCTGCACGCGGCGATGTCCTTCGTGAGCTGCTCGCCGGTGTTCGACAGATCCGGGCCGGCGAGCCCCTTGCGCTGCTTCTTGCCCATGCCGCCGCCGAACGGCCAGATCGCCGTCGCGAGGTCCTTCAGCACCATCGTGCTGACGGCGCAGGAGGGCGGCTTCGACGCGCGCCCCTCGGGGACCACCGTGATCTCCTTCGGGAGGTCGTCTCGACCGTCGGTCTTGATGACGACCTTCGGCGCGCCGGCCGCGCCGAGCTCGGTCACGACCGCGGCGACGGCGCTCGGCTTCGCCCTCTTGTCGGCCAGCAGCGTCACGGGCTTGCCCTCGATCGGCAGCTCGCGGATCACCTTGGTCAGCTTCTCGGGCCCCTCCTTCTGCGCCAGATCCACGCGCTGGCCGCCGATGTAGGGGCCCATGGAGTCGACGAGCAGCTCCGGCATGCCCTTCGGCTTCGGCGGCGCGACGGGCGCCTCGACGCTCGGGGCTACCGTGGCGGCGGCGCCAGGCTCGGAGGGCTTCGGCGCGCTCTCGCACGCCGCCGCGGCCAGGAGCAGGCCGGCGGCGAGCGCGATGCGCGGCGAGGCGCTGACAAGGAGGCAGGAAGCTCTCATGGCGCGGCAGTGTAACCAACCGGCCTGGCTCCGCGCACCTCCGCTGTGCGAGAGTTCGCGCGATGGCTTCTCCGCTCGTCGAACGGCTCGCGCAGCTCGGCTCGTCCGCCCGAACCGCCGTCGAGGACGAGCGGGGGCAGACCAGCTTCGCGGCGCTCCTGGAGCGAGCCCTCCGCGTCCGCGGCGCGCTGCTCGCCGGCGGCTCGCGGCGCGGCGCGGGTGAGGCCGAGAGCCCGAGCTCCCTCGAGGGGGAGCGCATCCTGCTCCTCGTGTCGCCCGGCGCGGCGTGGGTCTCGGCCTTCCTCGGCACCCTCCTCGCCGGGGGGATCGCGCTGCCGCTGTCGGCGCTCTATCCGCCGGCAGAGCTCGAGTGGCTCGCGAGCGACGCCGGCGTGCGGCGGATCATCGCCGACGGCGACCTCGCCGCCGTGGCCGCCCCGATCGCGCAGGGCCGCGCCGTGCTCCGCGTGGAGGATCTCGAGCGCGCCGCACCCGGGCGAGACGCGGCGATCTCCGACATCGCCGCGGACGATCCGGCGCTGCTGCTCTACACGAGCGGCACGACCGGCAAGCCGAAGGGGGCGCTTCTCACGCACCGCAACCTGGCCGTGCAGGCGGAGCTCCTGCGCGCGGCCTGGGGCTTCTCGGATCACGACCTCTTGCTGCACGCGCTGCCGCTGCACCACCTCCACGGCGTCGTCATCGCGCTCATGACGTCGCTGCTCGCGGGCAGCGCGACCCGGATGCTGCCGCGCTTCGACGCCCAGCGCATCGCCGCCGAGATCGCGGGCCGCTCGGTGACGTCGTTCATGGCGGTGCCGACCATGTACCAGCGGCTGTTCGAGCACGTCGACCGGGGCGGCGCGCCCGGCTTCGCCGCGGGGGCGCAGGCCCTGCGGCTCGCGACGAGCGGCTCCGCGGCGCTGCCGGTGACGCTCGCCGAGCGCTGGCGCGACCTCACCGGCACGATCCCGCTCGAGCGCTTCGGGATGACCGAGATCGGCGTCGGCATGAGCAACCCGCTCGATCCAGGCGCGCGGCGGGCAGGCTGGGTCGGCTTCCCGCTGCCGACCGTCGAGGCCCGCATCACGGACGACGCGGGCAACGCGTGGGCGCCGGGTGAACAACCGCCGGGTGAACAACCGCCGGGGGAACGGCCGCCGGGCGATCCCTCGGCGCCGCGCGACGCCGCGGTCGCGCGAGGCGAGCTCTGGATCCGCGGGCCCAGCGTCTTCAAGGGATACCTCGGGCGCGATGACGCCACCGCCGCGGCCTTCCAGGACGGCTGGTTCCGCACCGGCGACGTCGCCGAGCGCTCCAGCGACGGGCGCTTCCGGCTCCTCGGGCGGACCTCGGTCGATATCCTCAAGAGCGGCGGATACAAGCTGTCCGCCCTCGAGATCGAAGAGGCCTTGCGGGAGCACGGCGCGATCGCCGAGGTCGCGGTGATCGGCGTTCCTGACGAGGCGTGGGGAGAGCGCGTCGTCGCGGTCGTCGTCGCCGCGCCCGGGCGAGAGGCGGAGTGCGCCACCGGATCGCTCCGCGCCTGGGCGAAGGAGCGCCTCGCGCCCTACAAGGTCCCACGCGAGTCGATCGTCGTGCGGGCCCTGCCGCGCAACGCGATGGGCAAGGTCGTCAAACCAGAGCTCGTGAAGACCATCGCAGCGGGCATTGCCGTGGAGGAGCGCGGCCCTCTCGCGCGGTAGACGCGCGAGACGCGCGGTCGTCGCGGCTTGACCGACGCGCTCGGCTCCGGCCTACTCGACGCCAATGCAGCCTGCCAGCCCCATGGTCCAAGCCCAAGCCGCGTACGGCGGCCTCGCGGTTCAACCGTTCTCGCACCCGACGTACACGATCAAGCGGCCTTTCTGGTCGCTGCTCGGCCGCAAGTTCCACGTCTATGCGCCCGACGGCTCCCTCGTCTGCTTCGTCAAGCACCCGCTGCTCAAGCTGCGTGAGGAGTTCACCCTCTTCGCGGACGAGTCGGAGTCGCAGCCGCTGCTCACGATCCGCTCGCGGCAGGTCATCGCCCTCAACCGGTGCCTCGACGTCCTCGACGCGCGCACCGGCGAGCGCGTCGGCACCATCCGCTCGCGCGGGCTCAAATCGATCGTCCGCGACACCTGGGACATCCTCGACCCCGCGGATCAACCGGTCGGGCTGATGCAGGAGGACGGCGCCGCGCTGCTCCGCCGCATGTTCCCGCTCCTCATCGGGAAGTGGCACATCGAGCTCCATCAGCAGGAGGTCGCGAAGGTGAAGCAGGTGTTCCGGTGGTTCGTGAAGGAGTTCACGCTCGACCTGTCGATGAACCAGGGGCGAATCGACGCCCGGTTCGCCATCGCCTGCTCCCTGCTCGCCCTCATGGCCGAGACCGCGCGCGAGTCCCGCTAGGCCCCCACCCGAGACCCGCCGCGGCCTCGCGAGCGGCCCGCGGACGCCGCGGCCGGCGCGGCCTTCGGACGCACGCGCATTCGCTCGCTCGCCGAAACTTGGCCCATTTCCGCGAGCTCTGCGAGGGTCCGGCGCGATGCGCCTCGATCCTGTCTCCCGCCTCGACTCCGCCTCCGAGGAGGGCCGACCGACGTCCCCCCCTGCGCCCCCGTGCGGCACGGCCCGCTTCGCCCCGAGCGGGCAGGGCGCCGACTCCGAGCGCGAGCTCAGGTCGCAGCGCTTCCTCTGGGCGAGCGCGCCGGCGGCGCCCGACGGGCAGCTCCGCGCGACGATCGAGGAGGCCGTCGAGCTCGCGCTGGCCCTGCGCGGCGCGCTGCCGCCGCGGGTCCAGGAAGGCGCGCCGGTCGAGGTGGTGATCGCCGACCAGATCTTCCGGGCCAGGGCGCTCGGCGCCGCGGGCCTCGCCGTCGCCCTTCCGCGCCTCGCGGGCGGGCGCTCAGCCTCGCCGCGCGCGCTCCACCCGGACGACAGCGCGACGCTCCTCGCCTGGCTCGGCGCGGCGCGCGAGGCGCCCGTCGCCCTCGTCTTCGACGCGGACGACAGGTCCGCGCAGGTGCTCGCGCCGGTGCCCCTCGCGGACCTCGTCGAGAGGAGCACGCGCGGCGGGTACGGCGCCGTCTCCTCCATGTCCCCGCGCGGGCAGGCGCGGAGCCTCGCGGCGCGCGGGGAGGACCGCCCCGTCGGGCCGGCGCAGTCGAGCGCCGGAGCGAGAGCCCCGATCGAGGCGCTCCCGGCGGGGCCGACAGCCGTGGACGAGGCGCTCCCGGCGGGGCCGACAGCCGTGGACGAGGCGCCCCAGGCCGGACCGACAGCCCCGGATGAGGCGCTCAAGGCCAGGCCGACGGCCCCCGAAGCGCACGGTGCGCCGGCGTCGCCCGCCTCCGCCGAAGGGCGGACGGACGGGCGGCTGCGCGGCGTGCTGCCCCCCCGCTCCTCGAGGATCCGCCGCGCGGACGCGCCGGCGGCCGTCGCCGGGAGAAGCGCCGTCGCGGCGCGGGCGCCGGGCGCGAGCACGCCGCCGGCCACGGACGAGACGGCCGGGATGACGCCCGCCAGCGCCGAGCCGGCCGCGCCGGCCGCCGAGCCGGCCGCGCCGCACGAGGAGCGCGGCGCAGCGATGACGCTCAGGCCGCCGCGAGGGGCGTACGAGGCCGCGCCAAACGCGCCGAGCGTGCCGAGCGCGTCGAGCGCGCCAAACGCCGACGGAGCCCAGGCGGACGCCGACGCGCCCCCGCAGGCGCGGCGGGAGCGGAAGGCGCCGCGCGACCGGATCCTCAGCGCGGCGGAGTGGCGCGCGCTCGCCGTCGAGCTCGACAACGCCCGCGGCCCGAAGCCGGTCCGGGTCATCGAGCAGCTGTTCGCGACCCACTACACGCCGCTGCTCGGCGCGACGCTCGCCGGCGAGACGGACGCTGCCGTGCGCGGCGTGGTCGACAGCTGGAGGACCAGCTTCGAGCACAGCTACCGGGAGGCGTTCTCGGCGCTGCGCGTGACCGGCAAGCGGCCGCCCATGGTGTTCGACGCCCCGGACATCGCCTCCCGCATCGCCCGGCTCAACGGGGCGCGCGGGGTGAAGCTCCTGCTCGTGGACGCGATGCGCTTCGACCTCGGCGAGCGGGTCGCCGCGCACCTGAAGGAGATCCTGGTGGATCGGGCCATCCTGGTGGAGCGGTCGCTCCTCTGGGCGGCGCTGCCGCCGACGACGACGGCGCAGATCTCGCTGCTCGCCCGAGGTCCGGACGGGCTCCGCGAGACGATGCCCCCGAGCGAGGCGGAGCCCGCCATCGCCCGCGGGCGCGCGGTGGCGACGCTGCGGCGCGAGCGGGTCGGCTCGCGCGAGCTGATGAAGCTCGACCTCGTGGAGGCGCGCCTGCGCGCCGCTGGGCCGCCGTTCGCCGAGCGGATCGAGGCCATCGCGGAGGAGGTCGCCGACGTGATCGCGCGGTTCATGGCCAGCCTGCCGCCGCGGACGCTGCTGCTCGTGTTCGGCGACCACGGGTTCCGCATGGCACCGATGGGAGACGGCAGCGCGACCGGCCCGGCGTCGCAGGGCGGAGGCTCGCCCGAAGAGGTGCTCGTCCCGGCGCAGGCGTGGCTCGTCGGCGGCGTGCACTGAGCGGCCCTGGACTCGACAGGGGCGCGCTGGCGTCCCTGGACGGCGCTCCCCAGTTCCTGGACGCCCACCGGCCCCCTTCCCGGAGGGCACGGCCGTGTCATGACGCCCAGGAGGGCTACAGGGAGGGATCTGCGCCGGCCGAGAGAAACGCGGTGAGCGCCGGGAGGACGAGCGCCGGCTCCTCCAGGTGGGGCGCGTGCCCGAGCGGCACCATGTGCAGCGTGGCGCGGGGGATCGCCGCGGCCGCGGCGATGCCGATCGGCACCGGGAACACGTCGTCGCGCTCGCCCCAGAGCACCAGCGTCTCCGCGTCGATCTCGCCGAGCCGCGGGAGGCGATGGGGAACGGCGCCGAGGGCGGGGAACAGCGCGTTGAACGCGGCGACAGGCGCGACCCGGCCGTCGGGCACGGCGTAAAACTCGCCGTGCAAGGCGGCCAGGCGCTCGCCGAGCGGGGTGGGCCGCGGCGGACGGATGCGGCGGAAGAGCGCGGGGCCGAGCACCCGCGCCAGGCGCTCCGGCGGGGCGCGGAAATAGGCGCGGCTCCACGCCGTCATGACGGGACCGACCCCCATCGCGCCGATGAGCACGAGCTTCCGCGGGCGCGCGCGCTTGCGGAGCGCGATCTCCGCCGCGACCAGCGCGCCGAGGGAGTGGCCGACGAGGGCGGCGTCGCCGAGATCCAGCTCGAGGAGGAGCTCCTCCACGGGATCGGCGAAGAAGCGGAGGCCTTCCTCGAAGCCCCCTCCCTCGAAGGGCGGGGACGACGCGTGGCCGAAGCCGGGAAGATCCACCGCGACGACACGGTGGCGCCGCGCGAGCTCGGGGAGCAGCGGGAACCACGTCGTCGCGGCGTTCCCGCGGCCGTGCAGGAGGACCACCGGCGAGCCGCCGCCGCCCTCCAGGTAGCGGAGCGTCGAGCTCAGCGCGGCGCGGCGGTGCACGGCGAACGGCGGCGCGCCCGCGGCGAGCTCCGCAAGGATCGCGCTCTCGACCGGGCCAAGGCGGGAGACGACGGCGTGGACGTTCGTCACAGGCGCATTCCGTAGCGCGATCGAAACGGCGCGGGAATGCCGCAGCCCAGGAGCAGCCCAGAACCAGAAGAACCAGCGGGAGAGGGCCGCCGCCGCGCCCCCTCCTTCAGTCCCTGCCGTGCCCGGGGCCGAGGATGAGCTGCATCTTGGCCACGGGGTCGAAGCCTTCCACGTGCGGCGGGTGGTGGCACTGCGTGACGCAGCTCTGGGGCGGGGGCGAGAGCACGATGAGCCCCTTCTTCTCGGGATCCTTCGCGTGGAGCGAGCCGGGGCCGTGGCACTCCTCGCACTGCACGTTCTGCAGCGACGCGTTGTGCGTCACCGTGGAGCCGCCCGGCTTGCCGTACCCGGTCACGTGACAGCTCACGCAGTCCAGGTTGAACTCCTTGAAATCCTGCTGCAGCGTGGCGTAGGCCCGCGCGTGCGCGGTGCCGTCGAAGACCTTGCGCTCCTCGTCGTGGCAGTTCGTGCAAGCGTCGATGCCGATGTAGCTGGCCTCGCCCTTCGCCGGCTTCTCGGGGACGCGATCCGCGAAGGCCTGCTTGTTGTGGTCGTTGACCCGCTTGTAATAGGCGAGGAGCTGCCCGGCGACGTCCTTGTCGGCCCCGAGCTTCTCGCGCACCTCGACCGAGCTGTAGCGGAAGAAGCTGCCGGTCACCTTCGTCTCCGCCGCCTCGAGCTGCGCCTTCTCGGCCCGGAGCTTCTCGAGATCCGCCTTCCGCGCCTCGACGTCCTTCGCCGCCACCCGCTTGTCGCCCTCCCAGCCGTTGAGGCGGATCTCGAGCTCCCGGATGCGCTCCGACAGGCTGATGAGCTCCCCGGCCTTCGCGACGCCGCCCGCGTCGGCGAACACGAGCGGGCCGCTGCCGCCGCCTCGAACGAAGAGATCCACGACAGCCACCGACTGGAGGTGGTTCGGCGTCTCCACGACAAGCGTCGACCCGATGATCTCCGGCGGCTTCGGGCCGTCGTTGCCGTCGCCGCGCTCGCTCGGCTTGCCGAGCACCAGCACGTGCAGCTCCGGCACGTTGTCCGCGAGCCGCAGCGCCTCGCCCCTGGGCAGCGCCGCGAGCCCCACGAAGACGCTCGCGCCCTGCTTCTTCGCCTCCTCGACGCCGGCCTTCATCGCGTCGATCGCCGGGCCGGCCTTGACGCCGTCGGGGTAGGCGCCGGCGCGGCCCTTCGGATCGCTCACGCCGATGAGGCCCACCTTCACGCCGGAGACGTCGCGCACGACGACGCCCTGGACGCCCTTCGCGCCCTCGAGGTTCTTGCCGAGCAGCGCCGCCCCGGATTGCTCCTGGTACTTGCCGAGCGCCTCCGCGCCGAGCGCCCAGTCGTTCTCGCCAGGCGCCCACGCCGTCAGCCCGATGTCCTTCGCCGCGAGCGCCATCGCCTCGGCCTTCCACGCGTCCTGCGAGGAGCGCTCCGGCTTCACCTCGGGGTCCGTGAAGAGCATCGGCCCCGCGCCGACCACGAGCCGATCCGGGGCCTCGCCGCGCTGGGCCTCGATCAAGGCGGCGAGGTGGTCGATGCCTCCCAGCTGATCCTTCGTGCAGCCGCACGGCTCCAGCGCGCCGGCGACGGTGCTGAGCACGTAGAGCCGCACCGTCGGCTTGTTCGCGTTCGCGTTCGCGTCCACGTCCGCGTCCGCGCTCACGGCGGCCGTCGCGGGGAGCTTGCACCCCTGACAGGCCGAAGCGAAGGCCGCCGCGGAGATCGCGACGAAGGGGATCAAGAGCGCGTATCCGCGACGCACTCCGTGAAGAAGCGAGCGCTTCATGCTCGCGCTATAGCACAGGGGCCCGGGCGCACCGCCGGGGCCGCGCCGGGAGGGCGGGGGCGCGATCAGAAGCCCGACGGCGCGAAGGGCAGGACCGTCTTCAGGTCCGAGTCGTTGAACCGGAGCTGCAGGCCGATGAAGTAATCCCGGCGATCGCCGTTCAGGATGTCGTCCATCCCGCCGAGCAGCCACAGCTTCCGGATGAACTCGTACGCGAGCGCGACGCGCCAGCGCGGCGACAGCTCCTCGCCGAAGCCGAAGAGGTCCTGGCGGAGCTCGAACCGATCGTCGAGCAGGTGGAGATCGAGGCCGAGGCCGCCCGTCGACTCCTTGATGCCGAACCGGCCCGTGAAGGGGCCGAGCCGCTTCGCGAACTGGAACGAGAACCGGAAGGCGTTCGTCGTGATCGTGCGGACCTCGCGGTAGTGCGCGGGCTCGTTCGGGTTGGTCGTGTCGACGTCGATCTGCTGGAAGTCCGTCTTGCCGCGCGGGTCGTTCACCAGCTCTACGACGTAGTACTTGTCCTCCGTCGGCTGGAGCCTGAGCTCGACGTAGCTCTTGATGGTGTTCGCCAGGAAGTTGTAGTCGGTGCGCAGCCCGACCACGGTCTGGAACCGGCTGAGCCCGCCGACGAGCTCGCCGACGTTCTCGACGACCGTCTCGACCTCGTTGATCAGCGTCTCGTCCCGGGTGATGCGGCCGAGCGTCCCCTCCCCGCGGTCGACGCGCGCGGCGACGCTGTCGACGTGCTTCAGCGCCGACTCGAGGCTCTCGGTCGCGCGGCCCACGCGCTCTGCGGCGCTCCGGAGCTCCCCGGGCTGCCCGTTCCGGCCGGGCACCTCGGCCGCGGCCGTCATCGTGCGGATGTCGCGGCTCACCTGCTCGACGTTGCGCAGGATCTCCCGCAGGCGCGGGCCCGAGTCGCCCGTGATCTGGTTGATGTTGTTGATGGTCTCCGTGACGCCCGCGCGGTTCTCGCGCACGGTCGCGTTCATCTGCTCGGTGACCTCGGCGAGGTTGTCGAGGATCTGCGCGAGCCGCTCCTGCCCGCCCTCGGAGCCGACGGTGTTCCTCAGCGTCTCGGTGACGGTCTTGACGTCCTTCAGGATCTCGGAGACCTGCCCCTGCATCGACTGGATCGTCGGCTCGTCGATGTAATAGAGGACCCTCCCCTCGTCGGGGATGCGCGGCTTGCCCTCGGTGCCGGGCGAGAGCACGACGAACGACTCGCCGATGAGGCTCGTCGCGCGCTTGCCGATGGCCGCGTCCTCGTAGAGCGGGACGTCGGGGCTCATCTTGATGTCGATGCGCGCCTGGCCGTTGTAGAGCGAGATCTTGTCGACGACGCCGACCTGGATGCCCGAGATCATCACCCGCGACTGCGGCGACACGCCGATCGCGTCGGGCAGCGTGGCCCAGACGCGGTAGCCGCTCCCGCCGCCGATGTCGCGCGAGACGAAGCGGTACCCGCCGTAGGCCGCGCCCGCGAGCACGATCGTCATCACGCCGACCTTCGCGGCCTTGGAGACCTCAGCCATGCTGCGCGACGGCCACGGTAGCACGAGCCGCCCGCGGGACCGCGCGGCTTTCGCGGCGACTCAGGTGAACGAGCGCCGGGGCGGGAAACCTGCTAGCCGAGTCGAATGCGGTCATGGTGGGCCAGCGGGGTGCTCGGCGCGGCGCTCGCCTCCGCGGGCGTGGCGGCAGCGGAGCCGCCGGCGCTCACGTGGGAGGCGACGACGCGCTCGCCCCAACCCCCCAAGGCGGTCTCGCCGGAGATCGCCGCGCTCGCGGCGCGCTGCGGCAGCGCGGACACGGCGCTCGCCGCCGTCGCCCAGCGGAACGTCGAGCGGCAGCTCCAGGGCGGGGAGATCATGCCGCCCGACGAGCTTTCGTTCACGCTGCGCGCCGCCGGCGCGCCGCACGCCTGGCCGAGGGGATGGTCGATCTCCGGCCGAGGGCTCGGGCCGGCGGAGATCGGGGCGCGGATCGACGGGTGGCTCGCGGGGTGGACCTCCCTCGGGGTGCGGCGATGTGGGGTGGCCCAGGCGAAGAAGCCGGACGGGACGGTGATCGTGTCCGCGATCGGGGTGGACGCGCTCGCGGATCTGTCGCCGCTGCCGACGACCGCGCGGGTAGGGCAATGGGTGACCCTCGAAGGGACGATGCGGGTCCCGGCGACCGCGGCGAAGGTGGTGCTGCTGGGGCCGCGAGGCGCGCCCAAGACGGTGCTGAGCTCCCTGTCGGGCGCGCGGCTCCGCTCGAGCTTCGCGGTCGACCAGCCGGGGAGCTGGCTCGTGCAGGTGCTGGCCACGGTGTCGACCGGGCCGAGGCCCGTGCTGGAGGCGATGATCTTCGCGGGGAGCGCTCCGCCGGGCCGGTTCGTCCGCGCTGCAGCGCCGGGCGAGGAGGCCGCGAAGGGGGCGCAGGGCGACGAGGACGCGATGCTGCGGATGATGAACGCCGCGCGGGCGTCGGAGCGCCTGCCCGCGCTCGCGCGCGACGCGGCGCTCGCCGCGCTGGCGCGGGCGCACTCCGAGGAGATGATCAAGGCGAAGATGGTGGGCCACGACGTGGGCTCGGGCGATCCGGCGGCGCGCCTCAGGGCGGCCGGGTACGAGGCGACGATCGCGGGGGAGAACGTGGCCAGCTCGGGCACGACCGAGGGAGCGCACCGCGCGATCTGGGCGAGCCCGTCGCACCGGGGCAACCTGCTCGACCGGCGCTACCGGAGGACCGGCGTGGCGGTCGTGCGCGACCCGACCGGCCGGGTCTGGGTGACGCAGCTGCTCGCAGGCTGACCGCGGGCGTCGCGGCGCTGCGCTGACGTACGCTGTTCCCGTACCCCGCGGGCGGACGCGCCTCGCGGCGGGCGGGCGGGCGGGCGCCCGCGGCGCGCCAGCCGCGCGCCAGCCGCGCGCCAGCGGCTTCGCCGGGCGTGTTCCATGCCTCGCCGGGCGGCGGTCGTTCCGCGCGTGTATCCTTGCGAGCGATGGCTGCACGCCCGCTTTACGTCGGTATCGACCTCGGCACCACGAACTCGACCGCGGCCGCCTTCGACGGCGAGAAGGTCACCCTCGTCAGGAACTCCCAGGGCGCGACGCTCACCCCGAGCGTGGTGCGGATCGACGCGCGCGGGACGATCACGGTCGGCGCGCGCGCGCGCCGGTTCCTCGAGAGCGATCCGCAGAACACCCGCGCGGAGTTCAAGCGGCTGATGGGGACGGCCCAGCCGATCGAGTTCGCGGCGGCGAAGGTCGCGAAGAAGCCCGAGGAGCTCGCCGCCGAGGTGCTGCGCTCCCTGCGCGCCGACGTCGCGGAGCACCTCGGGGTCCTGCCGGCCTCGGCGGTGATCTCCGTGCCCGCGCTCTTCGAGCTGCCCCAGAGCGCGGCGACGTCGGAGGCGGCGCGGCGCGCGGGGTTCGAGCGCGTCGAGCTGATCCAGGAGCCGGTGGCCTCGGCGCTGGCCGCCGGCTGGACGGTCGAGGAGTCGACGGGCAGCTGGCTCGTCTACGACCTCGGCGGCGGGACGTTCGACGTCTCGCTGCTCGAGACGCGCGACGGGCTGCTGCGCGTCGTCGGGCACGACGGCGACAACTTCCTCGGCGGGCGCGATTTCGACTGGGCGATCGTCGACTGGGCGCTCGCCGAGATCGCGCGCACCCAGGGCGTCACCGTGAGCCGCGCCGACCCGCGGCACGCCGCCGCGCTCCGCAAGCTGAAGCTCGCGGTCGAGGAGATCAAGATCGAGCTCACCCGCGCCGACGAGGCGGCGCTCGCGGTGCCCGCGGCGTTCGAGGTGGACGGCGCGCCCGTCGACGTCGACCTGGTGCTGCAGAGGTCCACGCTCGACGCGCTCTGCGCGCCGATCATCGACCGCTCGGTCGAGGTCTGCCGCCGGCTGCTCGCGGCGCACGGGCTCGACGCGTCGCAGCTCGCGCGCGTCGTGCTCGTGGGCGGGCCGACGGTGATGCCGGCGCTGCGCGAGCGCGTCCGGGGCGCGCTCGGCGCTCCCTTCGGCGAGGGGCTCGATCCGATGACGCTCGTCGCGCAGGGGGCCGCGATCTACGCGGCGACGGCGGGGCTCGACGCGCGGGCTTCCTCCTCGGGCGCGCGGCCCAAGGAGGAGGGGCGCCGGCTGTGGCTGCAGTACCCGGCCATGTCGAGCGACCTCACGCCCCACGTGGTCGGCCGCGTCATGGAGGGGCCGGGGGCCGCGCCCGAGCGGATCCGGCTCGCGCGCGAGGGTGACGGGTGGACGAGCGCCGAGGCGCCGCTCGACGCCGAGGGGGCGTTCGTGGTGACCGTCGACCTGCTGCCGCGCCGGCCGAACGTGTTCAACATCGAGGCGAGCGCGGCCGGCGGCGCGCGGGTGCCGGTGCACCCGCAGGCGATCACGATCGTCCAGGGGCTCACGATCGGCGATCCGCCGCTGTCGCGCACGATCGGGGTCGCGCTCGCGGACAACTCGGTGCGCGTCTACTTCGAGCGGGGCGCGCCGCTGCCGGCCCGGCGGACGTTCGTGCACCACAGCGTGGAGAGCGTCCCGAAGGGCTCCAGCGCGTGCGTGCTGAAGATCCCCGTCGTGCAGGGCGAGCTCGACGTCGCCCACCTCTGCCGCGTGGTCGGGACGCTCGAGATCGACGGGAGCGGGCTCACCGCGACCCTGCCCGCGGGCTCGGCGATCGAGCTGACGCTCGAGCTCGATCGGGGCGGGCACCTCTCGGCGCGCGCGCTGATCCCGTCGCAGGGGCTCGTGTTCGAGCGCGTCGCGCACCTGCTCGTCCCCGAGGCGGCGCCGGAGGTGCTCGACGCCTCCATCGCCGCCATGCGCGAGCGGCTCGCCGCGGTGCGCGAGGCCGCCCTGCGCAGGGACGCGCCGCACGCGCTCGGCAAGGTGACCTACGTGGAGTGCGCGCTCGCCGAGGTGGAGCGCGACGCCGCCGCGGCGCGCGGCGGCGACGCCGACGCGGGGCAGAAGGCGCGGCGCGCGCTGCTCGATCTCGACGTCCTGCTCGAGCAGGCCGAGGCCGACAAGCGCTGGCCGGAGCTCGACGCCGAGGCGCAGGCCGCCGTCGCGAGCGCGTCGACGTGGATCTCGCAGCTCGGATCGAGCACGGAGAAGGCGCTCCTCGAGGAGGCCGCGCAGGGCGTCGCGCGGGCGCGCGCCGAGAAGAACCAGGTCGAGCTGCAGCGGCAGCTGCGCCTGGTCCGCAACCTGAGCAGCGCGGCGTTCCAGCGCCACCCGAAGGCGTGGGTGTGGATGTTCGAGGACGCCGCCTCCGAGGCGCACCAGGCCTCGGATCTGGTCCGCGCGCAGCGGCTCGTGCGCGACGGGCGCGGCGCGGCGGAGCGCGGCGACACGGCGGCGCTCAGGACGATCACCGAGGAGCTCTGGCGCCTGTTGCCGGTCGACGCGCAGAAGCGCAGGCTCGGCCACGAGTCAGGGGTGCGGTGATGGACGACGCGCTCGGCCGCATCCGCGACAACCCGTTCTACGTGCTCGGGCTGCGCCCGAGCGCGAGCCGCGCGGAGATCGAGCGCGAGGGGCAGAAGCTGCTCGGGATGCTCGAGCTCAAGCTGGCGAGCGCCGCGGCGTACCCGACGCCGGTCGGCCCCGGGGCGCGGACGGCCGACAAGGTGCGGCAGGCGATGGCGGCGCTGCGGGACCCGGAGCGCCGCCTGGCGCACGAGGTCTGGGCGCGGCTCGACCCGAGGCCGCCGCCGAAGGACGATCTCGACGACGACCTTGGCGAGCTGCCGCCGCCGGAGCCGCCCGGGGAGGATCCGCGGGCGCCGTGGCCCGAGGCGCTGTCCGCCCTCGGCTGGAGGGCGCGATGACCTGGGGCGTCCTCCTGGCGCTCGCCATCCTGGTGCGGGTGATCAGCGAGGCGGCCGCGCGGAGGGCCTCGCCCGGGGCGGCGCCGCGCCCCCAGATGCTCGGCGTGGGCCTCTGGAACGTCGTCGTGCTGTTCGTCTTCGTGCCGATCGCGATCCTCCTCGCGCTCGCGCTCGCCGGGGGTCAGCTCTGGTGCGCGGTGCCGCTCGCGCCGCTCGCGCTGCTCATGGCGCCCTGGCCCTTCGCTCGCCACGTGCTCATCCCGCTCGGGCTGCCGCGCGCCGCGTACTTCGTCGCGTTGCTGTCGGACGGGGCCTTTCGCGCCGACCGGCGCGGCGGCGCGGCGCTCGCGGCCGCGTGGGCGCTCTGCCGCGCGCGGAAGCCGGACGCCGCGGTGGAGGCCTGGGTCAGCGAGCGGATCGAGCGCATCGGCGCGGAGCCCGCGCCCCCCTCGGCGAGCGCCGATCCGCTGCGCGGCGCGGGGATCGCCGCCGGCGCGATGCTCGCGGCGCACCGCGGCGATGTGGAGGGCGCGCGGGCGCTCTTCGACAGCGTCGCCGGCCTGGACGAGCGCGCCTGCCCCCGCGAGGCCCGCCGCATCGCCGCGGGCTGGCTCGCAGCCGAGGCGGCCTCCCGCGGCGACTGGACGGCCGTGACCGGATACGCGTGCGTGGGGGGCGGCCGGACGATGTGGTTGCTCGGCGCCGTCGCCGCGCGGCTGCTCGGGGAGGCGCCCGCGCGGGGGGCGCTCGGGCTCTGGCTGCGATGGCTCATCGCGCCCCACCGCCGCGCCACGCTCTCGCTCGTGCGCCGGGCCCTGGCCGCGGGCGCGGGCGCGCCGCGCCCGGAGCCGGAGGCGCCCGAGCCCTGCGCCGCGAAGGTCGCCGAGGGCGATCTGTGGAGCCGGGCGGTGCTGCTCCACGCCGCGCTGCTGCTCCGGCCCCGGGACCAGGTCTCGGGCGACGACCTCAGGCGGCTCGGCGGCGCGTGGGACGCGGCGCTCGACGACGAGCGCGCGCAGGCCGAGCTCCGCGAGCGGGCGGCATCGCTCGGCGCCTCGGGGGCGCAGGCGGCGCTCGGCCCGCTGGCGCGCGCGGTCGAGGAGGACCTCGCGGCGACGCTGCGCGCGGCGCGCGTGCCGCGCGCGGCGTGGGACGATCTCGGCGCGACCATCGGCCGCACGCGCCGGCGCCTCCGCGACGAGCTCCTGTCCGAGGTCGAGATCGCGTGCGACGCCCTGCGCCGCCGCGTCGACGAGCGGCGCGAGCTGCCGCCGCTCTCGGAGTGGCGCGAGTGGACGTCGCTGCGCGCGCAGTACGAGGCCGCGGCGGTGCTCGTCGGCGTGGAGTTCCGCCGCCTCGCGTTCCCCAAGCTGCACGCCGACGTGTGCCACGCGGCCGTCTGGCTGTTCAACACGCGCAAGGAGCGGGTGATCGCGAACGCGATGTTCCGGTGGCTCCTCGCCGAGGCCGAGGCGCTCGGCGACTCGCGCCTCACGGCGCTCCAGCGCGGCAACGTCGAGTGCGGCGTCTGACGCGGGCGGAGAGCCGGATCTAGAGCGGCGCTCAGTCGCCCCCGGATACACGCGTCGCCGAGCGGCGGTCACCCGCTTCGGTCGCCCGCGGGCCCGTCCGCGCCCGGCGCCCCGGCGCCCGGCCGCCTGAGCGTCACCAGGAGCTCTTCCTGGAGCGGCTCCGGCTGGATCGTGCAGTGGGTGAGCGCGTGCTTCTCGCGCAGCCGCCGGGCCACCGCGGCGGCCACGTTCGTGCCATGGTGCCCCTTGGCGAGGACGACGTGCACGGTGAGCACGTTGAAGCCGTCGGAGATCGACCAGACGTGCAGATCGTGGAAGTCGACGACCCCGGGCACGCTCCGGATGGTGTCCTCGACGTGGGCGAGATCGATCTCGATCGGGCTGCCCTCCATGAGCACGCGGGACGTGTCGCGCACGAGCCGCCAGCCGCCCCAGAGCACGAGGGCGCCGATGGCCGCGCTGATCACCGGATCGGCCCGCGTCCAGCCGAAGGCGAGGATGAGCACGCCCGCCGTGATGGCGCCGACCGAGCCGAGCGCGTCCGACAGCACGTGCGCCAGCGCGGCCCGCGTGTTGATGTTGTGCCCGTGCTCGCCGGTCGAGAGCAGCAGCGCCGCGACCACGTTCACGAGCAGCCCCAGCGCCGCGGTGATCGCCAGCGCCTCGGCGTGCACCGCCTGGGGCGCGCGCCAGCGGTGGGCCGCCTCGATGAAGATCCAGATCGCCGTCAGCGCCAGCGCGATGCCGTTGGCGAAGGCCGCGAGCACCTCGGCGCGCCGGAAGCCGTACGTCCGCTCGCGCGTCCGCGCCTGCGCCGCGATGCGCTGGGCGATGATGGCCAGGCCGAGCGCCGCGGCGTCCGCGAGCATGTGGCCCGCGTCGGCCAGCAGGGCGAGGCTCTTCGACCACCACCCGACCGCCGCCTCGACGACCAGGAACGACGTCGTGAGCGCGAACGCCGCGATCAGCCGGCGGAGCGGCGCGCGCCGGAGATCGTGGCTGTGGTCGTGGTGCTGCGGGTCGCCGTGGTCGTGGTCATGGCCGTGATCGTGGTCGTGCCCCGGGGCATGGTGATGCCCGTGATCGTGCCCCTCGCCGCGTCGAGCGCCGCGCCCGTGCCGGTGCTCGTCCGAGGCGCTCCCGTGATCGTCGCGCACCCCCATCGCCGCGCCGGAGCGGCTCACACCCGCTCGAGGATGGTCGCCACGCCCATCCCTCCGCCGATGCACAGCGTGATCAGCGCGGTCGCCTTTCCGGTGCGCTCGAGCTCGTCGAGCGCCGTCCCGATGAGGCAGGCCCCGGTCGCGCCCAGCGGGTGCCCGAGCGCGATCGCGCCGCCGTTCACGTTGACGCGGTCGAGGTCGATGTCGAGCTTGCGCGCCGTCTGCAGCGGCACCGCCGCGAACGCCTCGTTGATCTCCCAGAGATCGACGTCGCGCGCCTGCATGCCCGCCTTCTTGAGGGCGCGCTCCGACGCGGGCGCGGGGGCCGTCAGCATGATCACCGGCTCGGCGCCGGCCGTCGCCGTGGCGCGGATCCTCGCCCGGGGGGCGAGCCCGTGCGCCTTCACGTAGTCGCCGGACGCGAGCAGCACGACCGCCGCCCCGTCCACGATGCCGCTCGAGTTGCCCGCCGTATGGACGTGCCGGATGGCCGCCACCTGCGGATAGCGCGCCAGCGCCAGCGCATCCACGGTCTCGCCGGCGGGGCCCATCGGCGTCGAGCCGAGGCTGGCGAACGCCGGCTCGAGCTTCGCGAGGGCCTCCATCGTCGCCCCGGCCCGCGGGTGCTCGTCCCTGTCGAGCAGCGGCTTGCCGTCGAGATCGACGACCGTGAAGAGGCTCTTCGCGAAGCGCCCCTCGCCCGCGGCCCGCTCGGCCTTGCGCTGGCTCTCCAGCGCGAAGCGGTCGACGTCCTCGCGCGAGAAGCCCTCGATCGTGGCGATGAGGTCCGCCGAGATGCCCTGCGGGACCATCGCGAGCTTCTTGCGGAGGGCGAGGTTGTTCCCGTCGAGGGGCGCGCCGTCCGAGCCCATCGGCACGCGCGACATGCTCTCGACGCCGCCGCCGACGGCGACCTCCTGCTGGCCGGACATGACCCCCATCGCCGCGAAGTTCACCGCCTGCGCGCCCGAGCCGCAGAAGCGGTTGACGGTCACGCCGGTCACGATGTCCGGCCAGCCGGCCGCGAGGATGGCGGTGCGCGCGATGCACGCGCCCTGCTCGCCCGCCTGGGTCACGCACCCGACGACCACATCCTCGACGTCCTGCTTGCGGATCCCGGTCTTCTCGGCCAGGCGATTGAGCGTTTGCGCGAGGAGCTCTTGAGGGTGCACGCCCGAGAGCGCTCCCTTGCCCGCCTTGCCGCGCCCGCGCGGCGTGCGAACGGCATCCACGATGAAGACGTCTCGCATGACAGGCCTCCGAGCCCGGTGTCCGGCCCGTGCTTAGCACACCGCCCGTTCCCGGGGCAGCCTGGTCGCGCCGGCTCTCGGTGGACCTGAGCCGGCGCGGATCGGCTATGCTCGCCGCCGATGACGGACCGGTCGCAGCGCATGGTGTGGGTCGATCTCGAGATGACGGGGCTCGACGAGAGCTCGTGTGCGATCGTGGAAATCGCGACCATCGTCACGGAGCCCGACCTGACCGTGGTCGCCGAGGGGCCGTGCCTGGTCATCCACCAGCCGGAGAGCGTCCTCGCGGGAATGAGCGACTTCGTCCGCGATCTCCACGAGCGCTCGGGGCTCCTCGAGCGCATCCGCGCGTCCACGCTCTCGGTCGGCGACGCGGAGTCCGAGACGCGCGCGTTCCTCGAGGCGCACTGCCACAAGGGGACGGCCGTGCTGTGCGGCAACTCCGTGTGGAAGGACCGCGCCTTCCTGCAGCGCTACATGCCGGAGCTCCTCTCCTTCCTGCACTACCGCATCGTGGATGTCTCGACGCTCAAGGAGCTCGTGCGCCGCTGGTATCCGCTGCGCGCCGCGCCCAAGAAGCGCGAGATCCACCGCGCGCTCGACGACATCCGCGAGTCGATCGAGGAGCTCAGGTGGTACCGGGCCAACGTGTTCCAGCCGCTCCCGGGGAACGAGCTCCGCTGAGCGATCGCGGCGAGCCGAGGGGCGCCCGAGGGCCGACCGGGCCCTAGGGCTTGCGCCGGCATCCCCAACCTCGGTCGGCGCCCCGCCCTCAACCTCGGTCGGTTCACCCGGCCCTCAACCTCGGTCGGTTCACCCGGCCCTCAACCTCGGTCGGCGTCCCGCCCTCAACCTCGGTCGGCATCCCGCCCTCAACCTCGGTCGGCACCCCGCCCTCAACCTCGGTCGGTTCACCCGCCGCCCGCCCTCCAAAATCCCGCCGAAAAGGCGGCTCTGCTGGCAATCGAAGAAAAATTGTCCTCGGAGCGAGAAAATTCGATCGATCGAGGCAATGCATTGAGTAGGGTAGCCATGCGTCCAGGCCTCCGGCACGAGGTCTGCGGCGTAGACACCCCGGCGGCCCCAATCCGCCGGGGTGTCGTTTGCTACCCGGCCTGCGCGATTGCCTCAGAACAGCTGGTCGCCGTACCACCGTTGCCCGGGGCTACCCTTGGCTTCCACGGCGGGAGTCGCGACCAGCGGGGCGGGCTCAACACGGCGCGTCACCCCGGATTTCGTCGCCGGCGCCTCCACGGCAGAACCCGCCGCCTCGGAGACGCCGGGGTCGCACTGTACCGGGGAGGCTGTCGTCTCATTGTGATGTGGATCACTCACGTGAACCGGCGGCCCGGCGGGTGAGGGCGGTATCCCACGTCGGGCGATGTACGAGCTCAACGGCACCGCGACGGCGGCGCTCGTCAGCGCGACGAGCAGCAGCGCTCCGCCGGCCAGCAGGACGTTGCTGCGCGAGCGCGGCGCGGCGATCTCGACGACGGGGTGCCGCATGGCCTCCGGAGGGAGGGTCCCGGTGGGCAGCGTGTTGCGGGACGCCGGAGCGTGCACGCTCCGCTCCGTATCCGGCGCCGGCTCCTGCAGCGACGAGGCGGCCGCTGCTCGAGGGCGCGGCCCCCCCGGCGGCGGAGCGCCCCCCGCGAGCGGCGCCGCGCCCACGAGCAGCGGCCGCACGGCGGCCATGAGCTCGTGGACCGTCTGGAATCGCGCGTCAGGGTCCTTCGCGAGCGCCCGGGCCAGCGCCTCGTTCACCTGGGCCGACACGCCCTCGAGCGGCGGCGGCACCTCGTCGAGCGCGCACACATCCAGATCGTCGCGGCCGTCGAACGGGCGCTGGCCCCCGAGGAGGCAATACAGCAGCATCCCGAGCCCGTAGACGTCGGTTCGTTCATCGATCGCGCGAGAATCGAAGAGCTCCGGCGCCCGGTACCGCGCCGCATCCGCCATGGCGTCCTCGGGCGCCCCGAACAGCGTGTGCAGCCCGAACGCCCTCAGGACAGCGGCGCCCTGACCGGTGATCACCACCGTGTGCGGGCCGAGATCCCCGTGCGAGAGCCCCAGCGCGTGCGCGGCGCCCAGCGTCCGCGCGACGTCGACGACGAGCTCGTACGCGACCGAGCGAAGCCGGGGCAGCAGATCTTCCACCGAGGGATCGTCGCTCTGCCGGGCAGCGATCCACCCCGCGTCTCCCTCCATCCCGCCCGCGATCACAGGCACGATGCCGTGCACCCGCGCAGACAGCGAGAGGAGCCTCTCCAGCGCGCCGCGGAACGCATCGGCGTCGATGCCCATGCCCTCCTGGACATAGAGCGTCACCTCGCGGCCATCCGCGTCGAGCGCGCGATACGCCTCCGCCGGAGCGGGAGAGTCGAGGCTCGCGACGATGGTGTACCCCGCGAACTCCTGCCCGAGGATCACCATGGCCCCTCCGCCTCGATCCGCGCGACGGGCACGGAGGATTCAGGCCTCGCGCCCTGGAAGGAGAGGACAGCGCGGCGCGCGTTCTTCAATGCTGGCTGCGGTGTTGGATCAGCCCAAAAGATTCTGCTCACTGCGTCGGACCTCCGGCACGAGGTTCGAGTCCATGACACCCCCGGACACGGCGCGGGGAACATCGGTTGGCGGGGACAGTAACAGAGGTCTCAGGCGCGCGGAAGCCGTCGCCAGCGCGGACCGGCGCCGCGGAGCGCGCGAGGCGGGTCTATCACTTTCCGGAACGACGGCTCGACGGCGGAGTAATACGCCCTGAAAAAGCGCGCTCCGGGCGGGGCGACTTGGGCGGAGCCGCCGGGCGTGCGCGCTCCGGATCTTCGCTGGCGAGGGCGAGCATTGCTTGCTTTCTCGGTGAATCGTCAGGCTCCATGAGCAGAAAGAGGATCGCGCTCTGGAGCGTCTCCTCGGCCTGGTCAAAGCGCTCTGCCACGATGGATCCGACAGGGCTGCGCCCGTCGCCGGGGAGCAGGAGGCGCGGCTCGCACTGGAGCCCCTGGGCGATCAGGCCTAGGGCGCCGAGCCCGAGATCCCGCTCGCCGCGCTCGACCTGCCGCAGGTACGTGGCCGAGAGCTGCGCCCGCTCCGCGAACTCCTGCATGCTGAGCCCACGGAGCAACCGGAGGATGTGGACCGCCTGGCCGACCTCCTTGGGGAGCGTGTCGCGCATGAGCGCGAGCCTAGCAGGCAGAGCTCGCCTGAGCCCCCGAGAAGGCAGACCGCCCCGCGTGAGGAGCGCGCCCGCTCGCCGGCGCGCCGAACGCGCCGCGCCGGCGGCGCTACAGGTACCCTTCGGCCTGCAGCGCGAACATGCGGGCATAGCGCTGGCCGCGGGCGACGAGCTCGTCGTGGGTGCCCTCCTCGACGATGCGCCCGCCGTCGAGCACGACGATGCGGTCGGCCATGCGCACGGTCGGGAAGCGGTGAGAGATGACGATGGTCGTCCGCCCCTTGGACAGGGACCGGAACCGCTGGAAGACCGCGTGCTCGGCCTCGGCGTCGAGCGCCGCGGTCGGCTCGTCGAGCACGAGGATGTCCGCCTGCTCGCGCATGAAGGCGCGCGCGAGCGCCACCTTCTGCCACTGCCCGCCGCTCAGCTCGAAGCCGCCCTTGAACCAGCGCCCGAGCTGCGCGTCGAGGCCCCCGGGCACGACCGTCACGACCTCGTCGGCGCCGCCCTCGGCGACCGCGCGCGCCACGCGCGGCTCGTCCGCGAGGTGCTCGACGCTGCCCAGCCCGACGTTCTCGCGCAGCGTGAGCTGGTATTGGTTGAAGTCCTGAAAGACGACACCGATCCTCCGGCGGAGCGCGTCGGGATCCCAGGCGCGGAGATCCTTGCCGTCGAGCAGGATTCGCCCCTCGGTGGGCTCGTACAGCCGCGCGAGCAGCTTGATGAACGTGGTCTTTCCGGCGCCGTTGTGCCCGACGAGCGCCAGGCTCTGACCGCTCGGGATGTGGAGATCGATCCCCCGGAGCGCCCAGCGCGACTGGCCAGGATACCGGTAGCCGACCCCCTCGAACCGCACGCCCCGGTCGCGCGCGCCGCCTTCCGCCAGCGGCGCAGGCGCGTCTCCGCGGTCGGCCGGCAGGGGCGCAGGCGCGTCTCCGCGGCCGGCCTGCGGCGCGGGCGGCTCGCCGGTCGGGATGGACAAATACTGAAAGAGGTTCGACATGTAGAGGTTGTGCTCGTACATGCCGCCGACGCCGGCGAGCACGGCCTGGAACGCCTGCTGGCCTTGCCGGAAGGCGGCGACGTAAAGGACCATCTCGCCGAGCGAGAGGCGCCCCGCCGCGGCGCCGGCCGCCATGGCGCCATAGCAGCCGTAGAACGCGGCGGTACCGAGGAGCGACAGGCCATAGGCCCACCCGGCGCGGCGGACCGCGAGGGCGCTGTCCTCCCGGTAGAACGACGCCGCGAGCGCCTTGTACCGCTCGAGGAACGTCGGCCCGAGCCCGAAGAGCTTCACCTCCTTGGCGTGGCCGTCGTTGGCGAGCACGTACTCCAGGTAGTTGAGCCGGCGGGCCTCGGGAGAGCGCCAGTTCCGGAGGCGGAACGCCGCGCCGGAGAAGCGCGCCTCGGCGACCGTGGCGGGGACGGCCGCGAGCACGAGCGCGAGCACCGCGAGGGCGCTGAACCCGACGAGCAGCGCGGCGTACCCCGCGAGCGTGATCAGGTTCTGCACGAGGGAGAAGCTCTCGGTCACGACGGCGGCGGGGCGGGACGACGCCTCGCGGCGCGCGCGGGTGAGCTGGTCGTAGAACTCGGGGTCTTCGAAATGGACCAGCGAGAGCGAGAGCGCCTTCTCGAGGATCATCCCGTGGATGTCGATCGAGAGCCGCGCGCCGAGCAGCTGCCGCGTCAGCGAGAGCCCGCGCTGCGCGAGCGCGAGCGTGGCCACGAGGCCGAGCTCGACCGAGACCCACACGAGCGCCGCGCGCTCGTCGCGGGCGACCACCGCGTCCGTGATCGCCTTTCCCACGTAGGCCACCCCGAGCGGCAGCGCCGCCGCGGCGAGCGTGAGCGCGCCGAGGGCGACGCTCGCCGCCTTCGACGAGCGCCAGACGAGCTGGAGCGTCCGTGGCGTGTAGGCAAAGCTGTCCCGCAGGCGGGAGAGGCCGAGCATGGACGGCGGATTCTAACCACGCCGCAGCGCTCCGCCCGCAAAGACCGGCGAGGGCGCGAGGGCTGAGGGACGCGAGCGCGACGATCACGGGCGGCCGCGGTCGCGGGCGCGCGGCGGGCGAGCGGATGCGGTGGCGGACGCGCGCCCGGCGCGGTATCCCGGGCCTCCGAAAGAAAAGGAGGCTCTTCATGTCGAGCATGTCCACGTTGACCATGGGCTACGGCGCGCTGCTCACAGCGCTCGGCGTCGGCGGATTCGCGGCGACGAGCGCGCCGACGGCGCTCATCCCGGCCGGCTTCGGGGTCGTCGCGATCGGGCTCGGCCTGCTCGCGCGACAGGAGAAGTACCGCATGCACGCCATGCACGCGTCGGCCATGGTCGGCGTCCTCGGCTTCCTCGGCTCCGCCCGCGGCCTGACCCAGCTGCCGACGCTGCTCTCCGGCGGCGACGTGGCGCGCCCCCCGGCCGTCATCGCCCAGTCCGTGATGGCCGTCCTCTCGGCGGGCTACGTCGCCCTCTGCGTGCGATCCTTCATCACGGCGCGCCGCGCCGCCGCCCGCACCTGAGCGCGACGCGCGCCGCCTCGCGTGAGGAGCGCGCCGCCCCGCCACGCGGCGCGCGCCGCCTCGCGTGAGGAGCGCGCCGCCCGTGAAGGAGCCCAGGCGCGCCTTCTCAGTCCCCTCTTCCCATCGCCGTCCAGCCGGCGCGCTCGGTGCGGTCCTGTCGGGCGCGAGAGCCATCGAGCGGCGCGCTCCTGCCGATCCGTAGAGAACGGCCGCTGCGGCCCCTCTCGCGTGGCGCGTGGTGGATGAGCCCCCTCCCCTCTCCTCACCCGCCTTACTCTGCACGTCCCATCTCTGCGTGTCCGATCTCCGCGCGTCGGATCAGGGCGCTCGCACGCCGAGGACCACTTCATGTCGATTATTTGACAATCCGGACCACCAGTCCGGAATGCTATAAATCCGCGCGCAAAAAGCCAGATCGGTGCCCTCGATGCCCGTGCATGATGTACTGTCATCGTCACCAGACCATCAACTACGAGAAGAGCGAGCACCATGCTTCGACGCGTCATTGCATTGGGGCTGACGGCGCCTTTTTTCCTTTCCTGCGAGGGGAGTGGTGGTGTCATCCAGATCTGGAATTGCGAGGAGTGCCTCAAGGGCTGGACCTGCACGGCGGACGCCTGCATCCCCCCGCACTGCAGCAATGACGTCACGGATGAGGACGAAGGAGAGACGGACCGCGACTGCGGCGGCTCGTGCAAGCCTTGCGGCTTCGGCGCCTCGTGCGAGACGGGCATCGACTGCAAGGAGGGCGTGTGTCGCCTGGGGGTTTGCCAGGCTCCGACCTGCGTCGACGGCGTGGCGAACGGCTTCGAGACCGGCGTCGACTGCGGCACGCGCTCGTGCCCGCTCTGCCCCGCGGGCGAGGCGTGCCTCACCGGCGAGAACTGCGGGTCCGGCGTGTGCAGGGAGCGTGTCTGCCAGCCGCCCTCGTGCGACGACGGGGTCCTGAATGGAAGCGAGCTCGCCGTGGATTGCGGCGGGGACTGCCGGACGTGCCGGTAGCCCGGAGCGCCCGCCGTGGGAAGAGCGCCCTCGCCTCAGAGGAACTGGACCACGGGCACCGTCTCCAGGCTGACCGTGCCGCCGGTCGCGATCCAGCGGAAGCCATCGATGAGCGCGGTCGAGTCGAAGCGATCGTCGCCGGTGTCGAACAGGATGAACCGGAGCGAGATCTCCTCGCCGCCATGCACCGGCGCGCGGGTCTTGAGCCACCGGGTGCCGCCGTCGCGGCGCGGGCTGAACCCCGTCCCCACGAGCTCACTCGAGCCGAGCGGACATCCGTCGCAGACATCGAAGAACGCGATATTGACGCTGACCGGCCTTCCCTCCCCGTCGAACGAGAGATTGCCGTTGTACGACCCGGGAGGCGCGGGCGTCGCCAGCGCGACGAACTGATCGTTGAAGTCCTCGCAGACCCACTCCGGGTATTCGAACGTATAGAACTTGAAGAGGAACTCGTAGCCGGTCGCGTTCGTCGGCGCGCGGAGGACGACCTCGAGGCCGACGTCGTCGTTGATGAAGCTGGACGGAGGACAGGAAGGGTTGTCCTGAGGGAACCCGGGCGGCGCGGAGCCGGGACCATAGCTCGCGCAGCTCCCGGACCAGCAGGCGTCGGGGTGGCCAGGCAGGCGTGCGCTCCCCGTCGATAGCGCGAGCAGGCGCGCGCCGCCCTGCACGTGCACGTTGGGGCCGAACCCATCGAAGAGGCCAACCGCGGGCGACCGCTCTGCAGGCGAGCCGTCCCCGCGGACATACCTCGCGGAGAGCACACCCCACCGCCTGTCCTCGCGGGACGCCACGGCGCAAAGGTCGATCGCCTTGGCCCCGTTCGCCGGATCGAAGTCCTCCAGCGAGAGGCCCTCGTCGCACGGCGGCGGCACGTCGTCGATCACCCCGTTGCAATCCTCGTCCGCCGGCGCGGGGATCTGGCCGCTCGCGTCAGGCTCGGTGACCTCGACTTCGATCGCGCCTGGATTCACATTTCCATCAACATCGTTGCAGTCGCCCTCCGCGGGCGTGAACCCGTCCCCGTCGCCATCCACGTTGGGATCGGTGATGGGGATTGCGTCACCGGGTCCCAGCCCTGGCTCGCCCGGCTCATCGAGCCCGCCGGGGCCGTCCTCGCCGAGGGTCCCCGAGGGCTCCTCGCGCCCGTCTCCCCCACCCCCCTGCACGGACGCGCCGCCCACCGCGGAGCACCCGAATGCGACGGCGAGCACCGCCATCACGGCCATGCCGGCGCAGGGGAGAGCCAATCGTTGTTCGATCATGCTGCACTTTGCCAGAGAGAACGGACCGACGTCGCGCGCAACCTCGAGCGGGCGAGCGCAACCTCGGTTCGAATGCGCGGACAGGCACGCGCAGCTCAGGCAGGTGCGCATCCTCGGGCGGACGCGCGATCGCCGGACGCAGGCAGGGTCGGGCGCCGCTGCCTGACGCGCTACATCCGCTCCGGCGCCTCGATCCCGAGCAGGCCGAGGCCCTTCGCCAGCACCTCCGCCGTCAGATCGCAGAGCGCGAGGCGCGAGCGGCGCACGTCGTCGCTCTCGGCCCGGAGCACCGGGCAGCGCTCGTAGAAGCTCGTGAACGAACCGGCGAGCTCGAACAGGTAACCGCACAGGCGGTGCGGCTCGAGCGTGGCCGCCACGTCCTCCAGCACGGCGCCGAACCGGAGCAGCTCCAGCGCGAGCGCCCGCTCCGCCGGCTCGCTCAGCACGATCCCGGCCTCGCGCGGCGACTCCACGCCGGCCTTCCGGAAGATCGACCGGATGCGGGCGTGCGCGTACATCAGGTAGGGCGCCGTGTTCCCCTCGAACGCCAGCATGCGATCCCAGTCGAACACGTAGTCCTTGATCCGGTCGCTCGAGAGATCGGCGTACTTCACCGCGCCCACGCCGACCGCCCGCGCCACGGCATCGGCGGCCTCGGCGTCGAGCTCGGGGTTCTTCTCCCGCACCACCTTCGACGCGCGCTCCGTGGCCTCGTCGAGCAGGTCCGAGAGCTTCACGGTGTCGCCGCTCCTCGTCTTGAACATCTTCTTGTCGGCCCCGAGCACCGAGCCGAACGCCACGTGCTCGGCCCGGGCCGGCGGCGCGAGCCAGCCCGCCTCGCGCGCGGTCGCGAAGACCATCGCGAAGTGCTGGCTCTGCGGCGCGCCGACGACGTAGACGATCCGGCGCGCGCCGACCGTGGTGAGGCGGTGGCGGATCGCCGCGAGATCGGTCGTGGCGTAGCCGTAGCCGCCGTCCTGCTTGCGCACGATGAGCGGCAGCGGCTCGCCGCCCTTGCCGGTGAAGCCGGCCGGGAAGACGCAGAGGGCGCCCTCGCTCTCGCGCGCCAGCCCCTTGCGACCGAGCTCCTCGATGACGTCGGGCAGCATCGGGTTGTAGAAGCTCTCGCCGGCGAAATCCGCGTCGGTCAAGGTCACGCCGAGGCGGCGGTAGACCGACTCGAAGTAGCGCGTCGACTCGCGCACGAGCTGCCGCCAGAGCGCGAGGGTCTGCTCGTCGCCCCCCTGCAGCCGCACGACCCGGCGGCGCGAGCGCTCGGCGAACGCCGCGTCGCCGTCGAACTTGGCGCGCGCCTGCCGGTAAAACGCGTCGAGATCGCCGACCGAGAGCTCCTGCGAGGCCGCGGCCTCGCCGAGATCGAGCATGTGCTCGATCAGCATGCCGAACGGCGTGCCCCAGTCGCCGAGGTGGTTCTGGCGGATCACGCGGTTGCCGAGCGCCTCGAGCACGCGCGCGAGGGCGTCGCCGATGATCGTGCTGCGGAGGTGGCCGACGTGCATCTCCTTCGCGGCGTTCGGGCCCGAGTAGTCGACGATCACCGTCTCGGGCTCGGCCGCGGGCGCGATCCCGAGCCGCCCGCCGCCCGCCGTCTCGGCGAGCTCGCGCGTGAGGTACGCGTCCTCGAGCGTCAGGTTCACGAACCCGGGGCCCGCGATCTCGACCTTCCGGCAGATCCCGTCGAGCTGCAGCGCCGCCACGATCGCCGCGGCGACCTCGCGCGGCGGCTTGCCGAGGCGCTTGCCGAGCGCCATGGCGGCGTTCGCCTGGTAGTCGGCGTGGGTGGAGCGGCGCAGGGAAGGATCAACCGCGGCGTGCTCGGCGCCGAACGCGGCGGTGATCGCCGCCTGGAGTGCGCGGGCGAGGGCGTGGACGGGATCGGCCATGGCGCATCCTTTGGCCCGGGCGCCCGGCCAATTCAATAGGCAAGCCGGCGCGGCCACGCCACATCAGCCCACCTTTGACAAAAATCGGGGTAGGCCGGACAGTTCACGCCCCACGTGAGCGCTCCCCCGCCCCCTGCCCCCGGCGATCCGCCGCCCGCCGCGAGCAACGCGCTCGCGGAGAGCGCGGCGGCCCAGCTGGTCGGGACGGTCCTCTCGGACCGGTACCGGATCGTGGAGCTCGTGGCGACGGGCGGGATGGGCGCGGTCTACAAGGCCGAGCACCTGCTCCTGCGCAAGTGGCTGGCCGTGAAGCTCCTCCTGCCCGCGGCGAAGGGCTCCCCGGAGCTCACGGCGCGCTTCGAGCGCGAGGCGATCGCGGGCGCGCACATCCAGCACCCGAACATCGCCTCGGCGACCGACTTCGGCACCCTCCCCGACGGCTCCCGGTTCCTCGTGCTGGAGCACGTCCGCGGCACGACGCTCGATCGCATCATCAAGAAGGGCCCCTTGCCTGCCCCGCGCGCCGCGGAGATCGCGCGGCAGATCGCGGCGGCGCTCGCCGCGGCGCACGAGCGCGGCGTCATCCACCGCGATCTGAAGCCGCGCAACGTCATGGTCGAGGACGGCACCGACGCGGTGAAGCTCATCGATTTCGGCCTGGCGAAGGTGCCGATCGAGCGCCTCTCCACGACGGACGCGCACAGCAGCGAGGCGCGGCCCGACGCCGGCCGGATCACGCTGAGCGGCATGGTCTTCGGCACGCTCGCGTACATGGCGCCCGAGGCGGCGCAGGGCATGGATCACGTCGACGAGCGCTCCGATCTCTACGCGCTCGGGCTCATCCTCTACGAGATGCTCGCCGGGAAGCACCCGTTCGACGCGATCCTGCCCGTCGAGATCTTCCGCGAGCAGCTCCACACGGCGCCGCCGCCGCTCCGGCTGCGCGCCCCGGGCACGGCGGCGCCGCGCGAGCTCGAGGCGCTCGTGATGCGCATCCTGCGCAAGGACCCGGCGGAGCGCCCCGCGAACGCCCGCGCGCTGCTCGCGGCGCTCGACGCGGCCGTGCCGAGGTCCGAGGCGCTCGGCCTCCTCCCCTGGAAGGAGCCGCTCTCGAGCGGGTCGTGGCGGCTCAGCGACCCGCTGCGCGCGATCCCGCACGCCATGCCGCCCGAGCTGCCGGCAGGGCAAGACCGCGCGGGCGCGGCCGGCGGCGCTGCGGCCAGGGGAGCCGCCGCTGGCGGCGCGGCGACCGGCGGCGCCGAGGCCGATGGGTTCGACCTGCAGCTCGGGGCCTCCGGCGCGGGCGGCGGGGCGCCCGGGAAGGCAGCGCGCGGGGCGGCAGGAGGCCGGCCACGAGCGAGAGGGCGCGCGTGGGGCTGGATGCTCGGGGTGGCCGCCGTGGCCGCGATGGGCGCGGCGGGCGCGCTGCTCCTCGGCCGGCTGCCCGCGGGCGCAGGCTGGCTGCGCGCGGGCGCCCCGGCGGCCGCCGGCCCGGAGCTCCAGGCGGCGCCCGCGGCGGCGCAGACGGCCCCCGCCGGGGCGCCGGCCGTCCAGGCGCAGGATGCCCTCGGCACCCCTCTGCAAGCCCCCTCCGAGGCGCCCGTCGCGAGCGCCTCGGCCCCCGGGTCGGCCGACGTCGCGGCGGCGCTGGACGCGGGCGCGGCGGCGCTGGACGCGGGCACGGCGGCGCCGGACGCGGGCGCGTCGGGCGCGGCGCTCGCCGGCCCGGAGCCGCTCGAGGGCGCGGGCCTCCCGGCCGAGCGCGAGCGCCTCGTGGCGACGGTCCGGGCGAAGCGGTGGGGCGACGCGGAGAGCGCGCTGCTCACGCTGCTCGAGAAGGATCGCGCCGCCTTCGAGCAACGCGACGTGATGACGGCCGCGGCCGCCGTCGCCGTGAAGAGCTCGTACCGGACCGACGGCCGCGCGGACGCGATCTTCGACGCGCTGGAGAGCCGCCTGGGCCCGGAGGGCCTCGACATCGCCTACGAGATCTGGAGCGGCTACGGGGGCACGCAGGGCGGAAAGCGCGCGGCGGCGCTGCTCCGCCGCCCCGAGGTGCTGAAGCGCGCGAGCGTCCCGCTGCGCATCGCCGTGGCGCTGCGCGAGGCCCCCTGCCGGCGCAAGGAGGCGCTCTTCGAGCGCGCGGCGCTCGAGGGGGACGCGCGCGCGCTCGTGTTCCTGGAGATGCTCCGCTCGTCGCAGTGCCAGCCGCGCATCGGGCAGTGCTGCTTCCACCACCACGAGGGGCTCGAGCGCGCGGTGCGCGCCCTGCGGGACCGGCTGCGCTTCTGAGCCGACCGCGCCCGCGTGGCGCGGGCTCCCGGCGCGACGCGGTCCCGAGGGCCGCCGAGATGGGCTAGGCTCGCGCCCCCGCGTTCCACGGCGCCCAGGAGGCCAGAGCACGGCGACGGGGCGACAGGCGGCGCGCGGACGACAAGGACGAAGGATCAGGAATGAGCGACAAGACGAATGAGGAGATCTACAGGGCGTATCTGCTGGCTTACGCGTGCAGCGGCGACGCCTCGAAGGTCGCGGTGCTCCAGGACGCGCGCCCGCTGACGGCGGTGGTCGCCGCCGCGCTCGCCCTGGCCGAGCGGGACCGCCAGGCGAGCGAGCCGCCGGACACGTGGGATTCCCTGAGCGAGCGCCTGCAGGCCATGTTCGATGGGTTCGATCCGCACGGGTACGACCTGGCGGGCGGAGGCGACGAGTCGCTCGAAGACGAGGACGAAGACGACGAGGACGAAGACGGCGACGAGCCGATCGCCTCCTGAGCCGACCGAGGCGCTTTATCGAGGAGCGGGCCGCGCAGCAGGCGCCGGCGACACGGCCATTCGCCCGGCGATCACGGGCGGATGGCCTTTCCTCACGCCACCTTCGCTCTCGGGTCGGCGGAGCTCACGACCATCCCATCCCGCGTCTGGGTCGCGACGTTCGGTGGTGGGGTGCTATGGCCGAAGATGGTGTCTTTTGAACGCCAGAAGACGCCAGAGAACGCCAGAAGACGCCAGAGAACGCCAGAAGACGCCAAGAAAAAAAACACAGAAATTTTGGCGTCTTCTGGCGTCTTCTGGCGTTCTCTGGCGTCTTCTGGCGTCCTGCTGTTCCGTCATTCGAGCAGGGTAGGGTGAGTACCCCACCACCCGCCGTTCAGCCGGCTCGTGTGCCGCAGAGTTCGAGGCGCGGCGCGCGACGCTGCCCCGCTCACCCCCCGAGGGTCGCGCCGTTCGAGGCGATGACCTCACGATACCAGTGAGCCGAATCCTTGAGGACGCGCCGGCCCGTCGGGTAGTCGACGAAGACGAGGCCGAAGCGGTGCTTGTAGCCGTGAGCCCACTCGAAGTTGTCGAGGATCGACCAGTGGAAGTAGCCGTTCACGACCGCGCCCTCGGCGATCGCCCGGCGGAGCTCGATCAAATGACGCGCCATGAAATCGATGCGCTGGGGGTCGTGCACCTTCCCGTCGAGCGAGATCCAGTCCCGGGTCGACAGGCCGTTCTCGGTGATCACGATGGGCCGCTTGTACCGCTCGTAGAAGAATTTGGGCCCCCAGTAGAGGCACTCGGGGGTGACCGACCACTCGAACGCGGTGATCGGGTGTCCCACCGGGTGGGGCACCACCTCGGCTGCGCCGTTCGCCCCGGCGCGCACCGGGACTCCCCAGTAGACGTTCACGCCGCAGAAATCGACCGGCTGCGCGATGATCTCCATGTCGCCGCTCCGGACCTCGGGCAGCTCGTTCGCGAACAGGCGGAGCCCGTCCTCGGGGTACCTGCCGAGGAACACGGGATCCATCCACCACGTGTTGGTCCACGTGGTCCGCGCGTTCACCGACCAGGTGGCCGCGCGCGCCGCCTCCAGATCCTCCGGCGACGAGGTCGCGGGGTATTTCACCTGCGCGACGGGCGCATAATAGACGTTGCACCTCCCGGGGCTCGCCGCGCGGATGGCCTGCACCGACTTGCCGTGCGCGAGCAAGACGTGGTGGCAGATCCGGAGCACCTCGGCGAAGCGCAGCCGGTCGCCGGGCGCGTGGCGCCCCTCGTAGTGGCCGGCGCCGGCGAACACCTGAGGCTCGTTGAGCGTCATCCAGTCCTTCACCCGATCGCCGAGCTTCCTGACCACGACGCTCGTGTACTCGGCGAACCAGTCCGCGCTGTCGCGGTTCAGCCACCCGCCCTTGTGGTAGAGCGCGAGAGGAAAGTCCCAGTGGAACAGCGTGATGTGGGGCTCGACGCCCGCCTCGAGCAGCGCGTCCACGAGGCGATCGTAGAACGCGAGCCCGCGCTCGTTGACGGCGCCCGTGCCCTCCGGGAGGACGCGCGGCCACGAGGTGCTGAGTCGATAGGCGCGGAGGCCGATGTCGCGCATGAGGGCGACGTCCTCCGGGTACCGGTGGTAGTGGTCGCACGCGACGTCGCCCGTCTGGCCGTTCCACACGGCGTCCGGCTTCCTGCAGAACATGTCCCACACGGACGGCCCCTTGCCGTCCTCGTGCGCCGCGCCCTCGATCTGGTACGACGCCGCGGCGGCGCCCCACAGGAACCCTTCCGGAAAACCCTCTTCGCTCTGCTGTCGCGTCATGGTGGCCGCCACCATACCAAAGGCGGCCGCGTTTCGGCGCCGCGGCGCACCGCGGCGTCAGCCAGCGTCGCGCGCCTCGTAGCCGGCCTCGCGCACGGCCGCGAGGAGGGCATCCGCCGCCGCGCTCCCCTCGACGACCGCCTCTCCGCGCTCGAGGCTCACCTCGCTCACCCGCGTCACGCCAGGGACCTTCGCGAGCGCCTTCGAGACCGCCTGGACGCAGTGGCCGCAGGTCATCCCTTCGATAACGATTCTGCGCATCTCCTCCCTATGCCCGCTCGAGGCAGCAGCGTCAACGAGGGCACGCGGGTTGCGCCGGTTGCGGCGTCCACGCCCGCGTGATGTGCTCTCGAGCGTGACTGCCCTCGAGCACACGGCGCTTGTCGGCCACGGCGGCGTGCACATCGTCGAGGGCGCCGGGGGGACGCGCCGCCATGCGCTCCACCTGGTCAAGCTGGTGGTGCCGGTCGAGGGGCCTCTCGAGATCGAGGCCGAGGTCGGGCGGCCGTTCGAGGTGCGCGCGCCCGTGCTCACCGGCGCCGGGGTCGCCCATTCCATCGGCTCTCCCGGCGCGACGGTGACGACCTTCCTTGCGCCCGAGGGGCTCGGCGCCGGCGCGCAGGCGGCCGCCCGCGGGCGGGTGCTCGTCCTCGAAGGCGCGCAGGCCGAGCGGGCGCGCGCGGCGGCGCGCGACGTGCTCCGCGGCCGGCTCGATCACGCGGCGACGCATGAGCTCATGAGGGCGTGCGCCGGTGCATTCGCGCCGGGCGGCCCGCAGGTCGATCGCCGCGTGCTCCGCGCCATGCGCCGCCTGGCGGAGCAGGCGCCGGGCCGCCCCGCGCTGGGCCCGCTCGCCGCCGCGGACGGCCTCTCCCGCTCGCGGCTCTCCCACCTGTTTCACGGCGCCTTCGGCCACCCGCTGCGCGATTACGTGACCTTCCTTCGCGTGCTGACGGCCATCCGGGCGCTCACGGACGGCACCCCGCTGGCGCAGGCGGCGCTCGCCGGTGGCTTCCACGACCAGGCCCACCTGACCCGCGCGATCGTCGCCACGCTGGGCCGCACACCGGGCTCGATCGCTCGCAGCCGCTTCGTACAAGCCGAGGCCACACGGCCGGGCCCATGGTGATCCCCTGAACCCAAGGAGGATCCATGCCCCCCCGCGCTGTCGGCGCAGCCCGCGTCGCCCTCGGCCTCATCGTCCTGCTCGGCGGCATCAACGGATTCGTGCGCATCGTGCCGGTCCCCGAGCCGCTCCACCCGTTCGTCCAGCTGCTTGTCGACAGCGGCTACATCTACGCCGTCAAGGTCGTCGAGATCGCCGCCGCGGTCCTGCTCCTCCAGGGCCGCCGCCGTCCCCTCGCGCTCGCGCTGTTATGGCCGGTCGTGGTGAACATCGCCCTGTTCCACCTGCTGCTCGACCCCCGCGCCGGCATCAACGCCGTCGTCCTCCTCGGCCTGCTCGGCGCCCTCACCTGGCATGATCGCCACGCGTTCGCGCCGCTCCTCGCCGAGGGGCGGTCCGGGTCGACCATCCCGAAGGGCGACCCGGCGCGCGGAGAGCGCGCCTCGCTCGCCTAGAACCCGAGCCAAGTAGAGGTTCGGGAAACCAACAGAAGAGAAGAAGACCGCCGGCGGACCCGCGCGGCGGCACCGGTAGCTACGGCGCGCTGTCCTGGAGCACGCCGTCGGGCACGAGGCGGAGCGAGCGAACCGCGCCCTCGCGCGCGAGCAGGAGGGCGCCGAGCACGCCGGCCTCGCCGCCCAGCGGAGAGGCGACGACCGGCACGTCCGCGCCGCGGACGGCGTGGCGCGGCAGCTCCTCGCGCACGCCGGCAAGCAGGATGTCGGGCGCGGCCAGCAGCTCGCCGCCCAGCACGATGAGCTGGGGGTTGAGCAGGTTCAGCAGGACCGCGATGCCGCGCGCGAGCTGCGTGCCCGCGTCGTGGAAGATCGCGCGGGCGCTCTCGTCGCCGGCGAGCGCCGCGCTCGCGATGGCGCTGACGGCGTGCGGGCGGGCGAGCGCGGCGAGCTGGGGTGAGCGCGCCGACGCCGCCTCGGCGGCGCGCCGGAGCGCCATGACCGAGGCGAACGTCTCCAGACATCCGCGGCGCCCGCAGCCGCAAAGAGGGCCGTCGTCCGCAACGCGGCAGTGGCCAATCTCCCCGCTGTACCCCTGCATCCCGAAGAACAGGCGTCCATCGGCGACGAGGCCCGCGCCGACGCCGAGCCCGACGTAGATCCACACATACGACGCGTGCCCCCGCGCCGCGCCGAGCTCCCCTTCCGCCACCGCCGCTGCCTGAGGCAGGTTGTACACAGGCACCTGCATGCGAAGCGCGCGGCTGAGCTCCGCGCGCACAGGGAACCGCTCCCAGCCCAGGTTGGGCGCAAGCACGCAGACCCCGCTCGGCCGCTCGATGAGCCCAGGCAAGACCGCGCAGGCGCCGCGCAGCCGCTTCCGCGGCACCCCACTCAGCTGCAGCACCTTCGGCAGGAGCTCGACGATATCGCGGACCGTCCGGTGCGGATCGCGCAGGACGGTGGGCTGCTCCAGCCGCGCCCGCAGCCGCCCGCGGGCGTCGGCCACGGCCACGGCCGTCTGCTCGACACCGATCTCGATGCCGAGGAAGGCCGCGCTGTCGTCGTTGAACTCCAGGAGCCGCGCTGGGCGCCCGCCGCGCGATTCGGTCCCGACATCGCGGACGCTGCCGCTGTCGAGGAGCTCCTCGATGATGGCCGAGACCGTCGGCTTGGTGAGCCCGCTCAACCGCGCGAGGTTCGTGCGGGAGATGGGGCCGTGCTCTTGCACGAGGTCGAGGACGAGGGAGCGGTTGAGCTCCCGAGGGGTGCGGTTGTTCGCCGTCTTGTCGTTGGCACGGACCATTCGAGCAAAACCAGACTTAGCCGTCCTCGCGCAGCAAAAGCAAGGGGAGTCGCAGCCGAGCTGTCACGAAAGCGCGCGCGGCGAGCGCTCGTGGTCTCCCGCGCTTCTCCGCGCGTCACCCGTGGTTCCCCACGCCTTACGCGTGGTTCCCCGCGGTTCCGCCCTCTCCCCGCACGTCTTCCCGCTTGATCTCGTCCACCCCGCGCGTCGCTGCCTCGACGCCTCTCCACCCCGCGGCGCGTCAGCTGTTTATGTCAGCATCACAATCGTCGCTGCCCGGACGGCCACCGGCGCAGCGCCCCTCCCGCCTTCCACGTAGCAAACTGCCCCGCTTCGGGGGATGGGCTCCTACAGCCCGCACCTCCGTGTGGCGGAACGCCGCATCGCCGCATGTGAGGTAGAAAGCGGGAGCGCGCGGTCCTCTCGGCGTCCGACCCGCCCGGACCTGGCGATCGCCCCGCTCCCCGCTCCCGCGACGCCGCGAAGTCCCGCGGCGGGCGGGCTCATCTCTTCTCCCAGGGAACACCGATTGCAAACGGCGACAAGCGGTGAATGACAGAGGCAGACGCGCATCGGCAACCGACGTTCAACGAACGACAAAAGGCAAACGCGGGAAGCGAGCAGACACCGAGTCGATGAGCGCAGGCGCCGTGGGGCGTGAAGGAGAGCGATCGTCAAGGCGATGCAGTCCGGACATGCCGACGCACTGTCGCCCCAGGTCGAGCCAGGGCTCGACGCGTTGGAGGACACGGTGACATCGCGCAGCGACGCGTTTCCCAGCTCGCGCGCGATTCGCCAATGCCGAGGAGACGCCCGGAGCGCCGGGCCGCTTCCTCACGAGGAGTTTTCACGATCATGAAGATGGCAGATGTTCTGGGTGCGGTGTTCGCTGTGACGCTCGCCGCCTGCACGGCGACATCCGAGGACGCCGAGGTCGCGGATCTCGCGGATGCGGAGGAGGCCGGGGCCGCGGAGGGCGCGCTCGCGGTGAGCGACGTGGCGGCAGTACCGGCGTATTTCGAGCGCGAGAGCGGCTTCACCCGCGCGCGGCCCGGCGGCATGTGCGGGGGCATCGCCGGCATACGCTGCGCGGCGGGCCTCTATTGCGACTTCGCCCCCGAGGCGAGCTGCGGCGCGTACGACCGGAGCGGCGCGTGCAAGCTCATGCCCGACGCGTGCCCGCAGGAGTACGATCCGGTGTGCGGCTGCGATGGCCGCACGTACAGCAACGGCTGCGTCGCGGCCACGGCCGGCGTCTCGGTGAGGAGCGCGGGCGAGTGCGGCCCCACGATCGTGGGGATCGGCGAGAGCTGTGGCGGCTTCACCCTCGGCGGGCCGCGCGTGTGCGGCGAGGGGCTCTACTGCAAGTACGCGCCCTCCGCGATCTGCGGGCGCGCGGACGCGTCCGGCACCTGCGCGGAGAAGCCCGAGGTGTGCACGAAGGAGCTCGCGCCCGTGTGCGGCTGTGACGGCCAGACGTACGCCAACGCTTGCACGGCGGCCGCGAGCGGCACCTCCGTCGACGCGCGGGGCGCGTGCGCGGACGGGCCGATCGAGTGAGCGAGATCGCCGCCCCGCTCCGCGGCGGCCCGCTCCGCGGTGGATCGAGCGCGAGGAGCGCGGGCGGCGCGGCGCGCGTTCACGGCTTCTTCTCGACGGACTGCACGTCGAGCTGGATGAATTGACCGACGTACGGCTCGGGCGCCGGGGGGACGCCGTCCACGACCAGATGCTTGAAGTTGGCGATGCTGGTGTGATTCGGATCCTCGCCCTTGAAGGACACCTTGGATCCGCCCCGGATCGGAATGGTCTTCGTGTGGTCGATCTTGAACGTGTCGTGCCCCACGGTGGGGTTATCGTTGAGCCAGTAGACCTCGGCCGGGTCGGAGACAGAGATGCTGTAGCGGTTGTACGTCGCGTTGTCGGGTGTACCGCCCACGCGGAAGTGATTGCCGTCGGACGTGCCGCCCTTGTAGGTCTCCGGCTCGACGACGCCGCGGAGCCGGACGGTCACCAGATAGACCGTGTCGGGCGAGCCGCCGAACGTCTTGGTCTCGTCGACCAGCGCCGAACACGGACACTCGTCGCTGTTGCCCGGGTCCCGGTCGCACGGCATCTCCCAGCGGAAGCCGTCGATGCTGTCGGCCGCGGCGAGCAGGTTTTCTTCTTCGCCGCCGCTGCCACCGGCGCCGCCGCTGCCGCCGGCGCCGCCGCTGCCGCCGGTCCCGCCGCTGCTGCTGCTGGAGCTCACGCTGCTGGAGGCGCTCGTGCTGGCGGCCGTCGAGGCTCCCCCGCCCGAACCCGCAACGCTCGTCGTGCTGGAGCTGGACTGGTCGTCGGCAGGGGGGTCGGCGTCGGAGCCGCAGGCAAGAAGGAACAACATCGCAGGAGCTACGATCAGAGAGACTCTCATTTTACACCAGTCCGGCGAGGGCGCCGGCAGTTAAGGCTGGGGACGCGAAACGTGGTTGCTCAGGGTTCGCGCCTCGTTCGCGTGGCCAGTTCAGGTTCGTGAGCGGCCCGGTACCCTACCGGACGAAGCCAAAGGAGGATGGGCGCGACCCCAAATGTGAACGTTCACATGTCGGGCGTCAATGCGAATCGACCGACCCGCGGGGTTCCTCGAGCGCGCGGGGGGCGAGACCGAGGACATGGGCCTGCGCTCGCGGTAGGATGCCATGGCGTCCGGGGGCCCCGCGCTCCGTCGCGCCGCCTTCACGCTTTGCAGCGAGGTTGAACGTGAGATCGTGGATCTCTGCCCGTCGAATCCTGTGCGTCATCCTGGTCGCGCCGCTCGCCCTCGGGATGGGCGTCAGCGAGCAGGAGTTCCTGTGCGAAAACGCGGCTGCGCATCTCGAAGAGTGCTGTCCGTCGTTCGCCGCGACTCCCGCGCTCTGCCAGCAGAACGTCGGCTGTAACGGGAACGAGGAGCTGTGGCTCACCGCCGACGAGAGCCGGTGCATCCAGGAGAGGGAGTGCGGCGATCTCGTCGCGAGCAACGTCTGCGAGCAGGCGGCCGCGCGCATGAAGCTCGCCGAGGGGGGGAGCGCAGGCGTCGCGCGCCCGGTGGTGTGTCGATGAGGCGGCGTATCCGCTCGTCGAGCCGGCGATGGGGCGGCGCGGCCGCGCTCTGCGGGCTCCTCGCCCCGGCCCTCGCCAGCGCGCAGGAGGCGCCGCCGGCCGCGCCGCCTGGGGCGCCCGCACCCGAGGGCCCGGCGGGGTGGAAGCGCGGCTTCGGCGTCAAGCTGCACGCCGGGGGCTCGTGGCAAAGCTTCTATTCCCTCGCCATCTATGGAGCGAGCTTCGGGGCCGCCGCCGGGGGCACGCTCGAGCACGTCGCGCTCTGGGGAGGATTCGAGGGCTTCGTCGGCGTTACCGAGTTCGGCCTCCCCGCGCGCATGTTCCGCCCGAGCTTCGCGGTGGAGACCCACCTCGGCGATTTCCGGCTCGGCGGAGGCGCTGGCCTGCTCCTGCTCGCGGTGACCCGCGCGACGTCAACGTCGTCCATGACCTCGACGGCGTTCGGGTTCAGCGGGCACCTGAGCTACGACCTCGTCACCCTCGATCAGCACGCGATCTACCTCGAGGCTCGGATGAACGTCGATCTCGCCTCGGCGATCCTCTGGGGGCCCTCGGGAGCCCTGGGCTTCCGCTACTGATTCTACCCACCAGGAGTCCGGCCAACCGATCGCTGGCAGGATCTCTGACCTGCGCAACCAGGGACGGCCTTTGGCGCTGCGGCGCTACGGCTCTCCGCCGCCGACGCTCCCCTCGCCGTGCCGGTGCACCCGCGCCCGCCGCTCCCGGTTCCTCGCCACCTTCGCCGCGCGGCTCGCCATGAGCTCCGGTGTCGGCTTGCGCCCGAGGTGCGGCACCTGCTCCGTGTGGTGCTCGTCGAACGACCCCGGCTCGCTGCCGAGCTCGAAGACCGCGACCTCCCGCTGGCCCCGCTCGCCGAGGCGCAACGGCATCACCGCCGCGCCGATCCCCGCCCCAACGTAGACCGCCCCCTGGCCAGGCTCCCCCCGCTTGCGCGTGCCGTAGAGCCCGTGAATGTACCGGTGCCCCGCGATCTTGCCGATCGAGAGCTCGTTCAGGCGCGCGACCGTCACCTGGCCCGCGTGCGTGTGGCCCGACAGCACCAGCGGGATGCCATGGCGCCAGAGCCCGTCCGCCTCCTCGGCGATGTGCGAGAGGCCCAGCGTCGGCAGGTCGCGCCGCATCCCCTTCACCGCCTTCTCGAGCGACGCGTGGCCCGTATACGCGTCGTCGAGCCCCACCACCTGGAGCCGCTCATGGCCCAGCGTGATCACCGTGCTCGCGTTGCAGAGCACCGCGGCGCCGCCCCGCTCGAGCGCGCGCTTCACCGCGTCGGCGCCCGACCAGTGATCGTGATTCCCCAGCACGGCGATCACCGGCGCCTCGAAGCCGCGCACCACCTCTTCCAGCTGATCGAGGTAGAGCTGGCTGTGACACACGAAATCGCCCGTGAGCACGACGAGGTCGGGCCGCTGCAGGTTCGTCAGCGCGACGGCCGCGCGCTGCACCCGCACCGACGTCACGCGACCGACATGCTGATCGGTCAGGTGGGCAATCCGGAGCGACGACATCTGATCCAGGTAGGCCGCCGGCCCCGCAAAACGCCGGAGCCGAATCCCCATGGCCGGGTCCGCTCCCTCGGGCGCGGGCTCCCCCCCGGAGGCGCCAGCGCCTCGCGTGAAGAGCCTCCGCCACCGCTCCCTCGCAAGTACTGCGCTGCTCACGATGGCCGAGTGTACGGGTGAGGCTGAATGGCCGCCACCTTTTCTTTCGTCGAAGACGCCTTGACACCTCGATTCAGCGGACCGCGGCAATGCATCGACGTGACCGACGTGCGCGTCGCGATCGCCGCCGTCCGCCGCCTGGCCGCACGCGGGACAGCGCCGATCTTGGAAAACTCCGCGCTCGTGCGACTCAGGCATCCATCATCGCGCCTGAGCTCGTCGGACCAGGTCGCGATCGATGGATGCCAGGGTAGGACAGCCGGCGAGCGCCATGGCGATCGAGAGCTCATCGCGCAACCCCGCGAGCACGCGCGCGACGCCCTCGCCGCCGAGCGCGGCGAGCCCCCACAGGACTGGGCGTCCGACCAGCACCGCGCGGGCGCCGAGCGCGATCGCCTTCAGCACGTCGGTACCCCACCGGATACCGCCGTCCATCAGCACCGGGCACCTCCCGGCGACCGCGTCGGCGATCGCCGGGAGGGCCTCGATCGTCGCGGGGGCGCCGTCGAGCTGCCGCGCGCCGTGGTTGGAGACGACGACGCCGGCCGCGCCCGCCTCGAGCGCGCGGACCGCGTCGTCCGGCCTGACGATGCCCTTGAGCAGAAGTGGGAGCTTCGTGAGCGAGGCGAGCCACCCGACGTCGCGCCACGTCAGCGAGGCGTCATGTCGGGAGGCGACGTAGGACGCGAGGAGAGAGCCCCGCTCCTCGGCCGGGGCGGCCGCCGCGGCGTCGATGAGGTTCGCCATCACGAGCCCCTCGGGCAGCGCGAAGCCGTTGCGCACGTCCGCTATCCGGCGGCCGAGGACCGGTGTGTCGACGGTCAGCATCAGCGCCCGGTAGCCGGAGGACTCGGCCCGCTCGACGAGGGCGCGCGTGAGGCCGCGATCCTTGTGGACGTAGAGCTGGAACCACTTCGGCCCTGGAGACGCGCCCGCGACCGCCTCGAGGCTCGTCGTCGAGAGGGTGGAGAGCGTGAAGATGGTGCCGAGCTCGGAGGCCGCCCGCGAGGAGGCGATCTCGCCGTCGGGGTGCGCGAGGCGCTGATAGGCCGTCGGCGCCACGAGGATGGGGAACGGCACCCTCGTGCCGAGCACCGTCGTGCTCATGTCGCGCTCGGCCACGTCGACGAGGACGCGGTAGTGGATCTCGAGGCGGCGGAAGGCGCGCCGGTTCTCGCGGAGCGTGCGGCCCTCGTCGGCGCCTGATCGGTAGTAGTCATAAGCCATCTTCGACAGCCGGGCGCGCGCTGCGCGCTCGAAGTCGTCGACGGTGAGCAGCGACGGGGCAGGGCGAGGGTCTTGCACGGTGTTCTCCTGGAGATCCCGGCGGCGCGTCCCGACCGCAGGGGGCGGCCATCCTACCAGCTGGCCCCGCGACCAGCCGGCTGGCGAGCGCGCTTCCCCGCAGCCCGGCGCGGCCGCGGCGCCCGTGGGAGCTAGGCCGCGCCGGGCGAGGGGCGCGTCCACCACCGGGCCTCCGGGCGGCCGCCCTCGAGCACGGGGCGCGCGGGCCTCGGTCTCAGTTGCAGGCGGCGAACTGCGCGCTCGCGGGCTGGTTTCCGGCCTTGAGCTCCAGCATCGCTTCCACGGTGGAGCCGTTGATGTCGGTCGCGCGGACGTGATAGGGCGCATTCCCCATGTTCCCGTCGCCGACGACGAAGTAGTTGTACGACTGCCGCGTGGCCGTCTGCCACGTGCCGTTGATCTCCACCTCCAGCTTCTCGATCGGGTGCGCGTGCCCCTCGACGAGGATCTCGTTCCAGTACTTGTTGCTCGCGTCCTTGAGGCGGAAGGAGACGGCGCTCGTCGTCGGACAGGGGATGTACCGCCAGGAGATCTTCCCCGCAGCGCCGCCGTGGGTGGTCCCCAGATACCCCTCGCGCTCTTCGCCGATCTTGAGAAAGGCGTTCTTGCTGAGATCGATGTGGCCCGCCGTGCACTTCGGGTTCGTGGCGATCGGGCACTGGTCCACGACCATGGCCTGCACCTTGCGCCCGTCGTCCCGGGAGACCTCGACGCACGCGCCGCACATCGCCGCGGCGTTGTAGTCGGCGGTGTTCATGGCGGCGAAGTACTGGCCTCCGCCGAACGGGACGTGCCCGACGACGTCCGGGTTGCGCCCGACGATCGGGTAGCTGCAGTTCACCTCGGTCGAGCCCATGTCGAGCGTGTAGAAGGTGATGGAACCGTTCGCGTACTCCGCGGGATAGTCGCAGCTCACCGGCTCGCCGCCCGTTCCCGTCGAGGTGGTCGCGCCGGTGCTCGCGGCGCTGGGCTCGCCGCCGCCGCTCGTCGAGGAGGTGGAGCCGGTCGTCGTCGAGCTGCCCGGACCAGCACCTGCGCCCGTCGTGACGCCGTCCCCGCCCCCTGCGCCGGTACCGGCGCTGGCGCTGGCGCCGACCGCGCCCGCGCCGCCCGGCCCGCCGGCGGCGGACGAGGCGCTCTCCGCGCTGCCAGCGTCACCGCCGCCGCCGTCGCCGCAGCCAGCGACGCCGAGCGCGATCAGCGACACGAGCGGCAATGAAATGCCCCTGGGCATATAACCTAGCTTCATCTCGACTCCTTAAGATTTACGATAGGGATGGATTCGCGAATCCACGCGGTTGGCTTATCACGGCCCCGCGGCGCGCTGCTCGATGAAGGTGCCGGCCGCGTTCGTGTACGCGATCCACAGCGAGCCGCCGCGATCCGCCTCGATCGCCACGTGCTTGAACGACTTGCCCTCCACCGCGACGCAGCGCGCGTGAAACCGCCCTTCGCCGTCGAGCTGCCCGAGCTCGAGCGCGTGGCGCGCCCCGGGCTCGCGCGAGACCGGCCGGACCCGGGCCACGTGGATCGGCGAGACGCCCTGCGTGGCCGCGATCGGCGCGGGGCTGAGCCCGTTCGGGTAGAGCGACCAGACCGCGGGCATGTCGTCGCGCGGCGCCTCGTCGACGCGGATCGCCGCCATGCCGAACGCCGAGATGTCCTTCGCCGCCGGCAGGAGCACGTACGCAGGCCCCGAGGCGCCGATGGCGAGCGCGCCGCCCATCCGCGATTCCCCGGCGTCGCCGACGAAGACGACAGCGTCAGGGCCGAGCTCGAGCTTGCCTTCCGCCGTGAGCCCCAGCGTGCGGGCGTGCACCGGCGTCAGCGCCGAGCGGGCGTCGATATACATCGCCAGCGCGCCTCCCTTCCAGGGCGACAGCGCGACGAAGGTGGCGCCGCTGCCCTCCTCGGAGAGCGGCACGGCGGCCCCGTCGTCGAGCACGGCGAAGGCCTGCGTCACGGCGCCCTCGGTCGTCTTCCGATCCGAGAGAAAGGCGAGCAGCGTGTGCCCTCCGGGCAGCGCGACGGCGGAGATCCCCGTGCCGCGGCGCCCGGCGCCGATGGGCGGCCCCTCGCCGCCGCCGAGCGGGGTCCTCCGGATCGTGCCGCCGTGATCCATGCAGTACACGAACCGGGAGGCCACCACGCACGCCGGCCACGAGGCGCGCGCTGGATCGCCGCTGCCATCCCCGGCGTCGGTCGCGGCCTCCGCGGGCGGAGAGCCTGGCGCGGTGAGCCCGCCGAACGACGGCGCGACGTGCTGCGCCACGCCGTCGCGGTTGAAGATCACCCGGAAGTCGGCGCGCTCCGCCTCGTCGGGAGACCAGAGCAGCGCCGGCCCACGGAGCGAGAGCGAGAGCGGCCCTCGGCGCAGCGTGCAGCCTGCGCCCAGCGCGGCAGCGTCTGGAGCTGCCGCGTCTGGCGCGGCGGCGTCCGAAGCTGCAGCGTCTGCCGCTGCTGCGTCCGGTGCCGCCGCGTCCGCCACCTCCGCGTCCAGCGACGGCGCGCTCGGGGCGCTGGCCACGCTCGCGGTGGGCGCAACGGAGGGCGCCGGCGCCGCAACACCCGCGTCGGGCGCCGGCCCGGCGCCAGGTGCACCCGAGCCGTCACGGCAGGCGGCGAGCGCCGCCAACACGAGCACGCGCGCGCGCAGGGGGGGATAGCTCACCACCGCAGCCCGACTCCGAGCAGGGCCTGGATGTTCCCCGAACACATGCGGAAGCTATCGGGCGAACGGCGTGTAGCGTCAACCCGGGAGGCATCGCCGGATGCCGTGACGGCCCGTGGAACGAAGGGGGAGTCCATGCGAAGAGCCAAGGCTGGTGCTCTCACCACCTCTGGCGAGTCGGTCGCGCGAAGAAGGGGAACGCCATGACGAATCGAACGATTCCCAATAATCACTGCGTGAGCTGCCTCCAGGGGAGGTGCGCGATCATATCGAATCGTTCGAGAAGGCCGGCGCGCGCGGCGACACCGGCGGTCCGGCGCCGGGGAGCTCGACGGTGAACGTGGCGCCGGCGCCGGGCGCGCTCTCGACACGGATCGAGCCGCCGTGCGCCCGCGCGATCTGGCGGCTGATGTACAGGCCGAGCCCCAGCCCGCCGTAGTGCCGGTCGGACACGGCGCGCTCGAAGCGATCGAAGATCCGCTCCTGGCGCGCCGGGTCGACGCCGATCCCGTGATCCTTCACCGAGAGCCGCGTCGTCCCGGCCTCCTCGCCGACGACGATCTCGATGGGCTTGCCCGGGCCGAACTTGATCGCGTTGGCGACGAGGTTCGTGACGATCTGATCGACGCGGGAGCGATCCCAGGAGCCCACGTTCCGGCCGCTGATCCTCAGCGAGACCGAGCAGCCGGCGCGCGCCAGATCCAGCTCGAACCGCGCGATCACGTCGCGCACGACCCCGCCGAGGTCGACCTCCGCGAGGTCGAGCGAGGCCCGATCCGTGTCGATCCTCGAGACCTCGAGGAGCTCGCGGTTCAGCCGGGCCAGGCGCGTCGCCTGCCGCAGCGCGCGCTCGACCTGCCTGCCCATCGCCGGCGGATCGCAGAGCCGACCCGAGCGAAGGCTCCGATCCATGGCCTCGAGCGAGAGCGTGAGCGACGTCATCGGCGTGTTGAGCTCGTGCGTCGCCACGGTGAGGAACTCGTCGCGCATGCGGATGGCCTCCTGGGCAGCGCGGTACAGCCGCGCATTGTCGATCGCGAGCGCGGCCCTGTGCGCCACGTGCTGGACGATCTCCAGGTCGGCCTCCCCGTAGCAGCGCCCCGGCGCGGACGAGACGACGCTCAGCGCCCCGATCGGCCGCCCCCGCGCCATGAGCGGCACCACGATGACGCTCTGCACCCCGAGCTCGCGGATGAGCCTCGCATGCTCGTCGTCCTCGCAGTAGTGCCGGAGCTGTTCCTCGGAGCACCCGGAGACCAGCAACGGCTCACCACACCGCAGCGCCCTGGCCGCCGGATGGGGCGAATCCAGGGTAGGAGAATACCGGCGCCGCAGCTGCTCGAGCAGCGACTCCTTGGCGGAATCCCTGTGCGCCCAGATGCTTCGCCGGATCTGCTCGCCTTCGACGACATCGGTGATGCACCAGTCGCAGAGCGATTGCACCGCGAGCCGCGCGACGCGCGCCAGCGTCTCCTCGTAATCGAGCGACCCGGCGAGGATCTCCCCGGCCTCGGCCAGGAAGGCCGCGCGCCGCTCCGCCGCCTCGGCCCCCGTCCTCGCGGCCTGCTCCCTGGAGAGGAGCCGCGCGTTCTCCAGCGAGATCGCGGCCTGCGCGGCGAGCAGCGACAGGGCGGTGAGCCGCTCCGGCGGGAACGCGCCGGCGAGGAGGTCGTTCTCGAGATAGAGCAGGGCCGCCACCTCCGCCTGCCTCAGGATGGGCATGCAGAGGACCGACCTGGGCTTGCGCCGCGCGAAGTACGCATCGCCGGAGAACTTGCCGTCGAAAGCCTCGGTAGGGCTCAGGATGACGCGCTCCTTCGTCCGTTGCACGTAGCGGACGAGCGACAGGGGGACACGCTGTGAAGCGCCCTCCCCGGAGCGCGGGAGGAGGATCTTCACCTCCCCGCTCTCCTCCAGGATGGCCTCGGCTCCGAGGGAGAGGCGCTCGTCCTGGTGCAGGACGAGACAAGCGCGCTGCGCGCCGCCCTGCTCGAGGACGACCGTGAGCAGCGTCCGCAGGAGCTTGTCGAGGACGATCTCGCTCGAGAGGGTCTGCGACGCCTTGATCACCGAGAGCTGGTCGAGCTGCTCGAACCGCGCCGCGAAGGAGGCGGTCGGGGCGAGCGGCCTCGCGTCCCAGAGACGCGGATTCCGCTGATCGATGTGCCGGACCTTGCCGTCCGCCCCCCAGCGGACATAGCAGGCGCGGGCCTCGCGGAGGTAGGTGTCGGCGATCAGCTCGAACCCTCGCTCCCGGTAGAACCCCGACGCGATCTCGTAGGCCAGCGCCTCGTCGTGGACGAAGCCGCTCGCGCGCCCGGCGCGGATCGCCTGCTCGTAGAGCTGGGCAGCGTCGTCCAGTGCGCCGCGGAGACGCGCGATCTCGGCGCCGATCAGCGCCGCCCTGTGGCCGAAGTTCTCGGGGCAGCTCTCCGCCCAGGTGTCGATCTGCCGCTGGTGGGCGGCGAGCGCCTCGAGGTGCCGGCGCCGCTCGGCGGCGTCCGCCGCGCGGCAGCGCGCCGCCCGCGCGAGCGCTCCATAGAAATGGTACTCGGCCACCTCGAAGAACGAGCCCGACGTCCAGAGGAGCGGCCGCGCCTTCTCCGCGGCCTCGAGCGAGCCGTCGATATCGCCCGCGAGGAAGCGCGCTTGCAGCTTGCGTATCCAGTACCAGCAGGTCGCGATCGCGAGGCGCGGATCGCCCTCCAGGCGCTGCTCGAACCGGCGCTCGTCGAAGTCGGCGTCGCTGAACGAGGAGAGATCGGGCAAGAGGCCCCGGAGGGCCCGGATGAGCCGGAGCTGCGCGGTGACGATGTCGACCTCGAGGCCGAACCGCGCCCGCCGCACGAAGTCGAGCGCGCGCTCGGCCTCGCGCTGCACCTCGCCGAGGGGCTCTCCCGAGGCGAGGAGGATCGTGATCAGGCAGTTCTTGTTGTACGACGCATACGTGATGTCCCCGGTCTCCTGCCCCGCCTCGAAGCCCCGTCGCAGGAGCTCCACGCCGGCACGCATGTGCCTCACCCACGGGTTGACCCGGTGCCCGAAGCCCAGATAGACGCGGGATTTGAAGCGCAGGGCCCCGCGGCGCTCCAGGAGGTCGAGGCCGAGTTTGGCGAACCGGTAAGCCATGCGGTAATCGCCGAAGCGCGGCCCGAGGAGCATGCCGAACCAGGTGTAGGCGATGCACGATGCATCGCTGTTGCCGCGCTCGAGGCTGAGGGTCGTCATTCGCATCACGACGAGGCAATTCAGGTTCGCGTCGGTGAACAGCGCCGGCGACTGCGCATGGGTCAGGACCTCGAGGGTCGCGCAGCACTCCGGGTCCGTCATCTGGGGTGAGTCGATGAGGTCCTCGACCGAACGGCTCCCGAGCAGCTCCCAGACGCGCTCGTATTCCTTCCGCACCTCCTCGTCCGTGGGGTGCGGAGACCACGTGACGCCGACGCGGCGGAGGTAGTCGAGGCCGACGTCGACGCCGCGATCGCTGCGGTCCATGGTCGTGTAGAGGCCGAGGCGCACGCACGTGACGGCGGCCAGATCGACGAGGCCCGCGGCGCGGCGCGAGAGCGCCGAGAGCCGCTCTTCGGCCGCCGAGAGATCGCCGGTGAGGTACTCGCACTCGGCCCGATGGAGCTCGAGCTCGAAGGTGAGCTCATACCGTCGCTCCCAGCAATCCTCCGGGAGCAGCGCCCTGCCGGCGGCCAGGTACCTGAGCGCCAGGACGCAGGCGTTCGACGCTCTGGCGCGCTTGCCCGCGATGAGGTTGAGCTCAGCCACCCGCTCGCGCTCCGCCGGTGATGTGATCAGCGGAGCGCCTCGGTCGAGCTGATTGACGATCTCGAAGATCTTCTCCTCGAGCTCTTCCGACGCCGCGCGCGCCGCGCGCGACGCGAGCAGCCGGCCGATCCCGAGGTGGATCGCCGGCCGCTCGCCTTCGGGGATCAGCGAATAGGCGGCCTCCTGGACCCGGTCGTGGACGAACCTGTACGAGGCGTCCCTGCGCAGGACCAGCCCCACGCGGACGGCATCCCAGAGGTCCGCGTGCGTCTCCTCCACCGAGCCGCCGCGGACCATCGCGAGGAGGTCGACGCCGGCGGCGCTCCCGAGACAGGCGAGGTGCTTCAGCGCCTCCTGGGCGCCCGGAGGGAGCCGCACGAGCTTGCCGACCATCAGGTCGATCACGTTGTCCGTGAAGCCCTTGTCGCGGATCTTCGCGACGTCCCATCGAAAGATCTCGGCGCGCTCGTCGAGCTCGATGAGCCGCTCCTCGTGCAGCGCGGTGAGGAACTGGATCGCGAAGAAGGGGTTGCCGGCCGTCTTCTCGTGGACGAGGGCCGAGAGCTGCGCGGCGTCCTCGCTTCGGCAGCGGAGCGCGTCGCCGACGAGCGCGCCCAGGTGCTCCCGGGAGAGCGGGCCGAGCACGATGTCCGAGACGCGCGCGCCGTCCTTCCGCACCTTGTCGAGCGCCGCCATGAGCGGGTGCGAGGGCGTCACCTCGTTGTCGCGGTACGCGCCGACGACGAGGAGGTGGCGCGTCTCGGGGTGGGTCATCAGATCATGAAGGAGCCCGAGGCTCGCGGGGTTGGTCCACTGGAGATCGTCGAGGAAGAGCACGAGCGGGTGCTCCTTCCGGGCGAACGCCCCGATGAACCTCCGGAACACGACGCGGAACCGGTGCTGCGCCTCGGCCAGCGGGAGCTCGGGGACCTGCGGTTGCCGGCCGATGACGAGCTCGACCTGCGGGATGACGTCCACGATGAGCTGTCCGTTGGGCCCGAGCGCGTCGAGCAGCCGCTGCCGAAAGGCCGCGATCCTGTCGTCGGGCTCGGCGAGGATCTCGCTCACGACATCCCGGAAGGCCTGGACGAGCGTGAAGTGAGGGATGCCGCGTCTGGATCGCTCGAACTTCCCCGAGAGAAACAGGGCTCGCTCCCGGACGATCGGTTTGTAGAGCTCGTGAACGAGGGCCGACTTTCCGCTGCCGGAATAGCCAGAGACCAGGACGAGCTCGGGGACTCCCGTGTCCAGGACGCGCTCGAACGTGCGCCGCAAGGCGCTCACCTCGCGCTCGCGGCCATAGAGCTTCTGCGGGAGCTGGACGCGGCCGGAGATGTCGCGCTCGCCCAGGGAGAACGGCTCGATCCTGCCACACGCCCGGTGCTGCGAGAGGCACCGCTCGAGGTCGTGCCCGAGGCCGCGGGCGGTCTGGTAGCGATCCTCCGCCATCTTGGCGAGGAGCTTCAGGACGATCGCCGAGAGGACCTCGGGCACCCCGGGGACGATCGCGGAGGGCGGCGGCGGGGCGAGGGCGACGTGGCAGTGCACCCACTCGAGCGGATCCCGCGCCACGAAGGGCAGGCGCCCCGTGAGCATCTGGTAGAAGATGACGCCGACCGCATAGAGGTCTGCGCGGCTGTCGATCGCTCGATTCATTCGCCCCGTCTGCTCCGGAGACAGGTACGGCAAGGAGCCTTCGATGAGCCGGGGAGTCCCCGCCGGGGGCTGCTCGCGCGGGAGGCGGGAGGCAAGGCCGAAGTCGGCGAGCTTCACCTCGCCCGTGGTCGCGTTGACGAGGATGTTCTGGGGCTTGAGATCCTTGTGGAGGATGTCCCGATGGTGGAGCTCCGCCACGCAGGTGACGAGGCGGACCGCGAGCTCGAGGAACCGCCCGGCGCTCATGGGCGCGTCGATGAGGTGATCGAGCGACTCGCCGCCGAAATCCTCCATGACGAGCGCCGGCAGCCCCTCGAACGTCTCGAGGGCGAGCGGTTCGACGAAGGCCTCGTGGCGGAGAGCCTTGCCCATCGTGTACTCGCGGCGGAGACGCTCGATGTCCTGCGAGCAGCCGCTCCTCGGGTCGATGACCTTCACGATCACCGGGCGGCCATCGACGCTCCGGACCGCGCGAAGCAGGCGGGTTCTTCCGCCCTCGTGGAGGGTCCCGGTGATCGTGTAAGGGGACCCATGCTCCCGCAATCGTGACATCGTCAGACCCCTCCTGTATCGATACACTATCGATACCACGGGGACCCCGATGCGCCCGCCCCTGGACGGACGGCGACCCCGGGAGGGGATTCACGAGGCGATCGCCCGGCTGCTCGGGCCGCCGGTCGCACCGGACGGGCGAGCCAGCCTGGACCGAGGGTCGGATCAGGATCGGGAACCTAGAAGGCGAACGGCACGTCGATCTGCAGGATCTTGTGCTCTGACGCCTTCATCGGATCATCGAGCCCCATCGCGAACGCGACGCCGGGGCGCAACCACATCTTCTCTCCCAGCTTGAAGTGGCCGCGCGGCCCCACGGCCACCGTGGTCGTCTCGCGCGTCGCGCGGGAGGCGTCCTTCTGCACGGAGACCGGCGTCGAGAGCCAGCGCTGGTGCCGGAGCTCGGCGCCGATCGACAGCATCGGGACGACGAAGTAGCCGAGGTGCAGGCCGGCGGTGAAGTTCGTCTTCGACGAGTCCGGCTGCACGTCCTCCCCGCGGACCCGCAGGAGCTGGAGCACCGTGGCCTCGGCCTGCGCGGTGAAGCCGTGCGCGACATAGGCGAACCCGACGCCCGGGAAGACCGTGAAGTCGTTGACGGCGAACATCGCGTTATCCATCGCCGAGCGGGCGTAGATACCGGCCGTCCTCGCGGGGCCCATCTCCGGGCTCGGCGTGTTGCCGCCGCCGGAGCCCACGGGCACCGTGAGGCCAAGGAACAGGGCGAGTCGCAGCTCCGGCGTGAGCTTCAGCGCGTAGGTGGCGCCGACGACAGGGTTCAGGAACCCGAAGCCCGAGTCGCCAGCAGGCGGGGAGTTCGAGACGACGCCGAGCCGCACGAGCGGGGCCAGATCGTCGGTCACCTTGTAGCTGAAGAGCAGCGTGGACGCGACGGCCGAGCCGGAGGAGCTCGCGGAAGGAGGGCTGTAGAAGGCGATCGCGGTGTCGGAGCGCACGACGGACACGGCGACCACCGGACGGAGCTGAAACGGCAACGAATACGGAGGGGGCTTGGGCTTGTCCGCCGGCGGAGGCGCCGCCGGATCCGCGGCGGCGGGCTCCGTCGCGGGCTGAGCCGACGCCTGAAACGCAGGCAGGCAAAGGAGGCTCGCGCCGAGGAACACACGGAACAACGGACGACATGGATGCTTGTTGGTCATGGGCAGAGCAGGGGGTTGGGCTGGAGGACAACCGCTGTGGCCTCGTCGCCGGCGCAACGAGACGACCTTCGGAACTGCCGTCGGCTCCGCTGAGCCTGCTCCCACTCTCTGCGCAGAGAGGTTTCGCAAAGATGACAGGGACGAAATTATGTTGCGTGTTCGACACCTCTGTTCGCGGGAGGTGTCGTCACCTGCGCGCCGCGGAACCTCGGAGAAACACGCCGGCCATCCAGAGGAGCCGCGGGGGCGCTCGGCGCGGAGCGCCGCCCCGCCGCCCCGGCCGGGCGACTACTGCTCGAGCACCGTGATCGAGCGGTCCCAGTACGACGCGACAACCGCCCGCGCGCCGTCCTTCGAGACCGCCACGGCGCACGCGCCCTTGCCCGTGGGCAGCGACGCGACGACCCTCGGCGGGTCGCCCGCGATGACCGCGACGCCGCTGCCGACCGGCGGCCACTGGGTCCCGCCGAGCGCCACGAAGAGCGTCTTCCGGTCGGGCGACGTGACGCCCGTCAGCGGCACCCCGCGGAGCGGGAGCGTGCTCTTCACCTGCATCGTCGACAGGTCGATGACGCTCGCGGTCCGCGCCTCGGCGTTGAGCGTGATGCCGTACCGGTCCTCGTCGAGCAAGAAGCCCGCGGTCGGCCCGACGCCGACGGGCGTCTTCCTCGTCTCGGTCACCCCGGCCACGCTCAGCAGGATCGCCGTGTTGGACAGCCGATCCGGGAAGAACACGGCGCCGCCGTCCCGCGTGATGTCGCCCTCGCGCGGCTCGCGCCCGACCGCGATGCTCCGCCGGGTCGCGCCGAACGGCGACTCGCTCGGGTCGAACAGGTCGATCCACGCGCCGGCCGGCCGGCCCGCGTGCGTCAGCGCGCCGAGCGCCGCGATGTAGGGGCGCCCCTCGGCCTGCACGAGGAACAGCTGCCCCGTGGCGTGCGGGAGCGTGATGTTCGCGAGCCGCACCCCCGTCGGCAGCTCGAACTTCGTCACGCGCTTCGTGTCCGTCGTCGCCGCGACCACCGTCCTGCCGTCCGGCAGCGCCACGATGTCGCCGGGCGTCCGGCCGACGTCGAGCAGGACCGGATCGCGATCCCACGCGGTCGTGTCCATCACCGGGATCCGCGCGGCGTCCTGGTGCCGCAGCACCGCGACGTAGCGGTCGAACAGGAGCCGGATGTGGTCGCCCTGCGCCGGCATCGACGCCTTGTGGAGGAGCTCGCCGCTCTGGAGCTTGTACTCGCGCAGCGAGGCGTCGTCGCCGCTGACGTAGATCGACGCGCCGCTCGGGCTGAAGACCACGTCGAGCGGGTGCACGTCCCCGATCCGGAACTCGCGGGCGCGCCAGCGGCCCTTCGGCTCCGCCGGGGGCGGCGCGGGCTCGGCGGCGTCGGGGCCGAACGCCGCGGGGTCCGGCGCGTCGTCAGCCGTGTCGCGCGCGGCGCGCGAGGCGGCGCCCTCCGGCGCGAGCGCGGTCAGCGGGGGCGCCTCGCCGACGGGCGACTTCAGGCTGGTCAGGGTGGCGATGATCACGGCCGCGACGCCGCTCGCCACGGTCACCGCGGCCCGCGCCAGGCGCGGCTCGCGGCCGGAGAGCGACCCCACGGAGCCGCGGTGGCGCTCGCCGAGCCACCCCTTGCAGGCGCGGCACTTGCGCGCCCCCTCGACGATCCGCGCGCCGCAGCTCGGGCACGGGACGCGACGCTCGCTCATTGCAGCACCCATGCGACCTTGGCGCGATCGCCGAGCGCGAGCGCCGAGCCGCCGTCCGGGGCGAGCCGCACCCGCGTCGGCTCGCCGCCGAGCGGGTGGACCTTCGCCGCGTAGCTCTTCAGATCGACCAGGGCCACCGAGCCCGCCCCGTCGCCGCTCAGCGCGACGACCGCCTGCGCCCCGTCGGGAGCGACGGCCATGTCGAGCGCGCGGCCGGGGAACGTGACGGCGCGGAGCAGCTCGCGCTTCGACAGATCGAAGACCTGGATCGCCCGCCCCTCGTTGCACCGCACGATCGCGCGCCGGTCGCTCCGGACGAGCGCGATCTGCTCCGGCTCCCGGCACGTCGTGATGCGCGCCTCCTGCCGGACCGCGCCCGACGGGAGCCAGGTGAGCGGCACCAGGGTGTTCTCGGCCCGGAGGGCCACGAAGCCCGCCGAGCCGTCGGGGATCATGAGCGCGCTGGCCGGGTTGCCCACCATCGAGGTGCGCACGCGATCCTGCTCCGAGCCGAGCCGGCTCGGGTCGAACGGATAGGCGACGCCGCCCGACGGCTCGCGCTGGCCGGACAGCGGGAGCTGGCCCGTCGTCGTGATCGCCCGGCTGCCGCTGTCGTCCACGGCCACGGGGCCCACGGCGTCGTCGCCGAACTGGATGCGCTCGATCTCGGCGTGGTACTCGGTCGCCAGGATCGCCACCGCGTGCGCCGCCGGCAGCGAGGCGAGCGCGCGCCGGCCCGAGGCGCCGACCTGGATGTCACCCACGGCCTCGCCGAGCTCGATCGTCTTGAGCAGCCGCGTCGTGGCGGCGTCGATCACGTAGATGCGCGAGGGCGCGGTCGCGTAGACCACGTCACCCACGCGGTGCAGGCGCCGGACGTGGGGCGCCTCGGAGACGAGGCTCAGCGCCTGGCCGGTCCGGGAGCTGCGCACCTCCAGGCCGGCGGACAGCGCGACAACGAAGCGGTCGCGGTCGAGCGGGAGCGCGTCGAGCGCGTCCTTGGGGAGCGAGAAGGGCCCGGCGATCGAGGGCGCCTCGGCGAGGTGGCCGACGTCGTTCGGGCGCTGCCAGACGCAGCGGCCGAGCTGGCACGACTCGCCGCTCCAGCACGGCGCCCCGCACACCGGGGCCGGGGGAGCGACCGGCGACGCGGCCCGGGACGGCGCGAACCTATTGGGCGCCAGGTAACGGAGCGCGCCGCCGGTGCTGATGAGCCCCAGGATCGCGCCGATCGTGACGAGCGGGCGCCAGTGGAGGGAGAGCCAGCTCGCGTCCTTGGGGGCATCGGGGATCGAAGGCGCCGTCGCCGTCCGCCTGGGCGCGTCGGCCGGCTCCCCGCACTCGGGGCAGAGGGCGACCCCGGCGGCGATGCGCTCGAGGCAGACAGGACAGGTCGCCTCGCCGGCGCCGGTCGAGCGCCGGGGCGGCGGCTCCGCCCACGGGACGGGCACCGGGCTCGCCTCGGCGGCGTGGCGAGCCTCCCGCGCCTCAGCGGCGCTGGAGCCGGGCTCGGTATCGCTCCGCGTCTCGTGGTCCACCGCGCACCTGCGTCTCTTCCGTGTCCGTGACGAGCGGACCTCGCGTAACCCGAGCGTGCCCGGAAGTCGAGCCTTTCGTGCCGGCGCGGCGGCCCCGGCGACGTGGCCCAAGCCACGAGCGGCCGGCGCCGTGGACGAAACGACGTGGCAGGAGATCGCACCGCCACGAAAGACGCCTCGCGCGCCGGGGCGAGGGCCGCCGGCGCGGCAGAGGGGAACATGGTTGTGGCCGTCAGCTCGGCAGTCGGTGGTTGAGCGTCAGCTCGGCAGTCGGCCGGCGGCCGCCGGGTGGCCGAAGCGTCGATATCACCGGATTCACGTGCTCCCTGCTCCCGGCGCGCTCGCGCGCCATGATTCGCCCGGCGAACACCACCAAAAGAAAATCCCAGCACCATCAAATAATAGGCACATTTGCCGGGTGCAATTCCACCAGATAACGCGCCACGTCAGCACGCCGGGGGGACACCATCATGCTAATTTACCCGCGGGGTCTTGGGACGGCATCTTAACACGAGGTTGGCGATGAAAAAGACGGCTGGGTGCGTGGCGGCGCTTGCGCTTATGGGCGTCCTGGGTGCGTGCAGCGCAGTGGACGATCAGGGCAATAGCAGCAGCGGAGGCGACGCGTCATCGCAGGGGCAGGGGCAGGGCGCAGGCGGGCCCGGCGGGACCACCGGCGGGCCCAGCGGGACGGGTGGCTACGATGACAGCTTCGGCTCGGTCAATCCCACCGTCGGCAGCAGCGGTGTCGGCGGGAACCCCGGGGAGGACCAGGGGACCGGCAAGTCGTGCGACGGCAAGTTCACCGGCCGGGTGCGCGACTTCCAGGAGGCGCACCCCGACATGGAGCCGCAGGACGAGGGCAAGTGCATCAACTGCGACGATCACATGATCGTCACGGACATCCTCGGAGAGGACCTGAAACCCGTCTATATGGGCGGGGCCGAGGGCACCACGACCACGACCGGCAAGGAGAACTTCGACGTGTGGTTCCGCGACACCGAGGGCGTGAACATGCCGATGAACATCACGCTGCAGTTCGAGGACCCCGAAGGCGACGGCGTGTGGACGTACAACAACCGGGAGTTCTTCCCGATCGACGAGGCGCTGTTCGGCAACGAGGGGCGGCCGCACAACTACCATTTCACCTTCGAGATGCACATCGGCTTCCAGTACAAGGGCGGCGAGCAGTTCACGTTCGCCGGCGACGACGACGTCTTCACGTACATCAACGGGCAGAAGGTGGTCGACCTCGGGGGCATCCACGCCGAGCAGCTCGAGGTCGTCGACCTCGACGAGCTCGGGCTCGAGATCGGGAAGACGTACCAGCTCGACTTCTTCTTCGCCGAGCGCCACGTGACCGACTCTCACTTCCGGATCGACACCTCGATCGAGTTCCTCAACTGCGGCATCCAGGTCAACTGACGCCGGCGACGGGGGAGGCCGCGCGCCTGGCCCTCCCGTGGCGCCTCGTCGGGGTGCCCCCTCCCTGCGACGCTCGCGCGCGCGGCGATCAGTCAGCGCAGGTGAACGTCTGCGGGCATGCCGCCGACGGCTCGCAGGCGTCGCCGCACTCCTCGTAGCAGCGCACGCACGCATCGTGGCTCTCGTCGGTGGAGCAGGACGGCACCGCGTCGCGCAGCTGAGCACAGCGCTGCTGCGCCTCCTCCGTCGAGAGCCCCCCGCAGCCGACCGCGAGCGCGACCAGCGAGAGCAGCGCCGCGCCAATCCCCAGCCTTCGAGCCATCCAAGCCTCCCTTCGAGCCATCCAAGCCTATCCGAAGCGCCGCGGCGGGGCGCGGCTTTCCGCCGCGCGCCTTCAGCCGTCCGCCGGCCTCGGCACCGTGACGAGCCCGTACGTCCCCGCGCCGCTCACCTGGATCCACGCGCGCAGCACCTGGATCGGCCGACCCGCCCGCGCCACGGCGGCCACCGCGTCGCCGAGGTCGCGCGCGCACGCGGCGTGCAGGTCGTCCGTCGTCTCGTGGTCCTCCGCGGAGCGGCGGATCCAGACCGCGGTCGACGGCATCGCCGCGCCCTCGTGCCTGTCCTGCCAGCGCCTGCCGACGAGGTGCGCCCGGAGCAGCTTCCTCGCTTCCGGGGGCGTGTCCGGGTGGAGCTCGTAGACCATCGTCGCGATGAACGACCTCATGCGCCCGAGCCTGCCGGAGCAACGCGGGCCCGTCCAGCGCCGCGCGCCGGAGGTCCGGCCATGGATGCCAGGCTCCTGCGCCGCCTCGGGGCGGCTTCGCGCGGGCGTCCCCAGCCGGCGGGCGCGGTCTCGGATCCGCCTGGGTCCCCCAGCGAGGACACAGCCGTCGAACCCGCGTTCCTGTACGATGCGCGAACGGGCATGACATCTTCCACCATCGTTGCCGTCGTCGGCGACGTGCATGGCGCCATGCACTCCATGGTCGAGCTGCTCGACGCCTGGGAGCACCGCCATCGCCGTCACATCGATTTCGTACTGCAGGTCGGGGACTTCGAGCCACACCGCCACGAGGACGATCTGGCCACGGCCTCGCTCCCGCAGAAGTACCGGGATCTCGGTGATTTCTGGGCCTTCGACCAGGGTTTGGCGAGCTTCGAGTGGCCGATCTACTTCATCGGCGGCAACCACGAGCCCTACGGGTTCCTCGATCAGTTCCCCAGAGGCGGCGAGCTCGCGCCGAACTGCTACTACCTCGGCCGCGTCGGTCGCGTCGAGGTCGCGGGCCTCAGGGTGGTGGGCCTGAGCGGCATCTACTCGGAAGACGCGCTCGCCTGGCGGCCGCCGCTGCGCGAGATCAAAAGTCAGAAGAAGAAGCTCTTCGCTTACTACACCGAAGACGAGGTGATGAAGGCCGCGAGCTACGGCAGCTGCGACATCCTCGTGTTGCACGAGTGGCCGCGCGGAGCGATCGAGCCCGAGCAGGAAGCGGAGCTCGCGGGCATGCGCCGCGCCCACCGTCCCGAGCAGGTCGGCAGTGAGCTCGCGCGGCTGGTCGTCGATTCGCTGCGGCCGAAGCTCGTGGTCGCGGGCCACATGCACTGGCGGCACCGCTCGCGGATCGGCCCGAGCGCCTTCGCCGCGATGGGCCACATCGACACCGGCAAGGACGCGCTCGGCGTGTTCGAGGCACGCGCCGACGGCTCGATCGTGGAGATCGTGTGCCCGACCGGCAGCGCCCCGCGCCCCGTCGATCAGGGGTGAAATTCGCAGTCGTCGGCGCACTCGTAGCGCACGCAGCCGAGCAGCGCGTCGTAACAGGTCGCGCTCAAAGCGGGAGCTGTTCCAGGGCAAGCGCGCCCCAGCGTATCGATGAGGAAGGAGATTTTCCCCCGATCGTCGTCCAGTGTTCATAGTGAAAAAGCAGTTGATATATTTAATCGATATTTAGTTGAGAAAAGGATAAGTTTTATGGGGCTGAAAATTTCAACTGATGAAGACGAAATTTTCTTGTTTGAGCGAGTAGTGAAACATCTACAATCGTCCTATGGATATTCACTCGAAGATGCAGAGCGTTTGGTGAGCGGGTACTACGAAAAATTTACAGATCAAAATTATTGCGATAAATACGATATCATGGCTCAAACGATGGATTTTTTTGGCCACATAGAATCGAGAGGAATGGCTGATAGAGTTCATTTTTATGAAGGTTTGAAGCACGAGCCTGATGAAGCGGCATTTATCGAATGGCAGCAGAAAAATGGGATGTAATTTGAAGTGCGCGGGTGGGTTAAATGGATGTTATAATTGAAGCTCTTTCAGCTGGCCGAGCTCACGCGGATCCTCGACGGGATCACACGGGAGGCGGGCGAGGTGACGGACCGCGGCGCGCAATAGCGGCACGAATTCTGCTCCGCACCGAGACATGCTTTCCAACTCAATCCTTCGAAGTCCTGGAAAACACTCAGCGATCGCGCCGTTCCCTGGCCCGAGCAGAGGAAGTAGCGACCTTCTCCATGTGCCAGGGTGTGTCAAAGCAGGACAGAGGCCGAGCCTGACGACGCGCCTCGCGGCCCCATTCCTGGCAGGCTCACTCTCCCTCGCGCTCCTCGCCTGCGGAACGACCGTGGGCGGCCCCGCGATGAACGAGGAGCGCTCGTCGGGAGCAGGCGCGGGCGGTGGCGCGGCGTCCGGTGGTGCATCGAGCGGCGGTAGTTCATCAGGCGGAGGGAGCAGCAGCGGTGGCGGTACCGGCGGCGCGGAGGGTGAACCCGGTGATAGCGGCGAAGAGTTCCTGCTGAGCTTTCCACGGCGTCCTGCCTTCGGGTTTGGTCAACCGCTCGCAGCTATGCCGAATGGCTCCGTCGTGACCGTGGGAGCGCGGGCCCCGGCGGAGCTCCTCCCGGACGCGGTGGATGAGCCCTTCTTGGCTGAATATTCGACGAAGGGAGAGGTCCTGAACGTGCTTTCGCTCACCGGCGCGGCCGAGCCCGAGCTATTGGCCGTCGATCCCGGAGGGTCGATCCTCCTCATCGGTCAGCTCTATGCGGAGATGACCTTCGGTGAGTTCACGCTGAAGGCGGTCGAGTACGGGTACTACCTGGTCAAAGTGGCCCCCGATTTTTCGATCTCGAACGCGGTCGGGGTACCCCTCGAAGGAGGCACGCCCCTGAGCGCGATGGCCGTCGACGCGGCGGGTGATATTGTCGTCGGGCTCGGGGTGTATAACGACGACGCCACCGTTCAAAAGCCCCTGATCCAGAAATTCTCCGGCTCGACGCTCGAGCAGATCTGGAGCGAGACGTTCGAGCACGACAGGAGTCAAGGCTACGCGACCGCGCTGGCCTTCACTGGAAGCGGTGAGGTCCTCGTCGGCGGCGTCTTCACTGGAGTCCTCACGGTAGGCGAGGCCGTGCTCACGAAGGCTGGGGGACAGGATGACCCCGTGGTTTACAATGGCTGGCTCGCCTGGCTCGATCCGGAGCGCGGTGCTCCCCTGCGCGCGCAGCGCTTCGGGGGCGCGTCCTTCGACTATGTGCATGACCTGAAGTCCACGAGCTCCGGACGGCTGATGCTCCTGGCCACACAGACCTCTCCGTCGACGTTCCTCGATCATGCGGTGAGCTTCGAGGAGGAGGTCACGGGTTCGGTCCTCTATGATTTTCTGGACGCTGGAGCGGTGCGCTGGGCGAGCGCGCTCGGGGCGCCGGATCATTTCGGGAAGGCCCTGGCGCTGGGCAGCGGAGGCCAGAGCTATGTGGCTTGTCGTTATGGTGATCTCGCCAACGATCAGACCCCCCAAGGGGGGTGCCTCACACGCTTCGAAGCGAACGGCGACAGGGGTGAGAGCGTCGAGTTCGCGAGCGGCATTCCGAACGGGCTGACGCACATCGCGGTCGACGCGAAGGGCGGCGTATGGGTCAGCGGGGCCTTTGACACGGGTTTCGACTTCGCCGGAGAGACCTACGATCCCCCGGGCGACGGTGGCCAGTTCATCCTCAGGAAAAAAGGGCTCTGAGCTCGCTCGGGTAGGGGGTGTCGCACACCACGTCGAGCGACCACTCGCTATCGGCCGGTTTCTCTGGCGGGGTTGCTGACACGCTGGACTGGCCAGCCCTCAGCGTGCCATTCGGACGAGCGAGCGGGCTCGCGCGGAGTTCCCGCACGCCCAGGCGGCGAAACGGTGGAATAGTGCCCTGCCCATGCCTCCGAGCGACCTCGACCCCAGGCGTATCCTGCCCATCGCGGACCGGCTGCACGCCGACCCCGGCTACGCCGGCCGCGGCGTCACCATCGCCTTCCTCGACTCCGGCTTTTACGCCCACCCGGACCTCACAACGCCCCAGAACCGCGTCCTCGCCTACCACGACCTCTTCGCGCCCGAGGCGGGCCCCTCGGCGCTCGAGCACGGGGACGCCTCGTCGTGGCACGGCATGATGACCTCGGTCGTCGCCGCCGGGAACGGCGCGCTCTCCGACGGGCGCTTCCGCGGGCTCGCCTCGGAGGCGAACCTCGTGCTGGTCAAGGTCGGCTTCGCCCACCGCATCGTCCACGACGACATCCGGCGGGGCATCGAGTGGGTGATCGCGCACCGCGAGCAGTACGGAATCCGTGTGCTCAACATCTCCTGCGGAGGCGATTACGAGGAGTCGTACCTGACCGGGAGCCTGTCGCGCGCCGCCGACGACGCGACCCGGAACGGCATCGTGGTCGTGGCCGCCGCGGGCAACGCAGGGCACGACCCGGGGCACCGGGTCCTGCCGCCGGCCAGCGCGCCGAGCGTCATCGCCGTCGGGGGGCTCGACGACGGCGGCGCAGGAGAGCAGACGTGGAACTACCACTCTTCGTACGGCCTCACCCTCGACGGGCTGCAGAAGCCGGAGCTCATCGCGCCGGCGATCTGGCTGGCGGCGCCCATCCTGCCCGGGACGCCGACGGCGGCGCAGGCGCAGCTCCTGTCGCTGCTCGACCGCGCCCGGGACGAGGAGCTGCCCGGGCTGCTCGTCGAGCACGCGTGCGTCGATCCGGACCTCGACGCCATCGCCGGCCGCGAGCCGTACCTCGTGCGCCAGCTCGCGGCGGCCAAGCTGCGCGACCAGAAGGTGATCTCCGGCCATTACAAACACGTGGACGGGACGAGCTTCGCCGCGCCGATCGTGAGCAGCGTCGTGGCGCAGATGCTCGAGGCGAACCCGCGCCTCTCCCCGCAGCAATGCCGGCGCCTCCTGATGAAGACCGCGCGCGGGCTGCCCGGCATCGCGCCGGAGCGGCAAGGCTTCGGCGTCGTGCAGCCCCGCGCCGCGGTGGCCGCCGCGCGCGCCGCCTGAGCGGGAGGCCCGGCGAGCGCGGCGCTCGCGCCGGGGGGAGCGCCGGGCAGCGGTGCCGGCGAGCTTCACGGTGACGTCGGCGCTCGCCGTGAGCGGCCCGTCGGCGGCGATCACCTTGACGCGGCCCGGCGACGCGGTCGTGAGCTCGCCGGCATCCACGCGGGCGAGCCGATCCGGCGGCCAGCGCCCCGGGATTTCGAGCACGAACGGCGCGAAGAGGACCCGGATCCCGTTCGTCCACATCGCACCGAGCATGGCGGCGCGAGGGGCGCGCCCCATCCAACGTGGGTGCGCGCCGTCGCCTGCCGGCCGACGCGATCGGCGGTCATGAACAGGCAGACGCGGCCAGCCTGGGGGAATACCTTGCGTACCCCGCCGCCGGCCGGTAGCTTCCGGAGCGCCTCAAGGCTCGTTCGTCCTCGACCTCTGATCCGGCCGCCTGCTGCAACGTGGTTGCCTCGTCCGAACGTGGGAGACGGCCGGTCGTCGGGGAGCGTTTTCGCGTGCGGCCCGCGGCACGATCCGGGCCGTTCGCGAGGGAAGCGGGGATCGTGCAACGGGATTGGCGGCAGACATGAGCAAGCGGCTTTATGTGGGGAACCTGGCGTTCCATTCGACGGAAGACAGCCTGCGCACCGCGTTCGAAGGCGCCGGCGTCGAGGTGCTCTCGATTCAGTTGATGACGGACAGGATGACCGGGCAGTCGCGCGGGTTCGGGTTCGTCGAGGTGAGCGATGCCCAGGCGCAGGCGGCCATCAATGCGCTGCACGGCAAGGACCTCGACGGCCGTACCCTGACGGTCAACGAGGCGCGCGAGCGCACCGGCGGCCCCGGCGGCGGCGGCGGCGGTGGCGGCTTCCGCGGGGGTGGCGGCGGCGGCGGCGGCCGTGGAGGTGGCGGCGGCGGGCGCGGCGGTGGCCGCGGCGGCGGCGGGCGCGACCGCTGGTAGCGCTGAGAGGTCGACCCCGACGGCGCGCTCAGCGCCGCGCGGGGCCCCTCGCCCTCTCGACAACGGACCCCGGGGCGCGGAGCGCCGGGGGATCCCCCAGGAAATAAAGCAAGAAACGCCAGCGCGAAGGCGCGGCGACCCGCGCAGGAGCCCGGCCAGCGATGGCCGGACTCCTGGCCGGGTAGAGCAGAGCTAGCTGGAGCGCTTCGCCCCGGGGCGGCGGAACGGCGCGCGGCCGGCGAAGACCTGGCCGTCGCCGAGCGCGTAGGAGATCCGGAGCAGCTGGTTGTACTTCGCGACGCGATCCGAGCGGGACGCGGAGCCGGTCTTGATCTGGCCCGCGTTCGTCGCGACCGCGAGGTCGGCGATGAACGTGTCCTCGGTCTCGCCCGAGCGGTGCGAGATGATCGACCGGTAGCCGCCCTCGGCCGCCTGGCGGATGCACTCGAGCGTCTCGGTGACGGTGCCGATCTGGTTCAGCTTGATGAGGATGGCGTTGGCGAGGCCGTCCTCGATGCCCTTCGCGAGGCGCGCGGGGTTCGTCACGAAGAGGTCGTCGCCGACGAGCTGGACCTTCTTGCCGAGCCGCTCCGTGAGCAGGCGCCAGCCCTTCTCGTCGTTCTCGGCGACGCCATCCTCGATGGACACGATCGGGAACGCCTTGGAGAGCTCGTCGTAGATCGCGACGATCTCCTCGCGGGTCTTCTGCTGCTTGTCGAAGGTGTACCGCTCGGTCTTCGCGTCGTAGAACTCGCTGAGCGCCGAGTCGAGCGCGACGCCGACGTCCTCGCCCGGGCGGTGGCCGGCGGCCTCGATGGCGCGCACGACGTACTCGAGCGCCGCCCGGTTCGACGGGAGGCGCGGGGCGAAGCCGCCCTCGTCGCCGACGGCCGTGACCATGCCGTCCTTCTTGAGCAGGCCCCTCAGGGTGTGGAAGATCTCGGTGCCCGTGCGCAGCGCCTCGGCGAACGACTCGGCGCCGTAGGGGACGATCATGAACTCCTGGATCTCGAGGCCGTTGTCGGCGTGCACGCCGCCGTTCAGGATGTTCATGAGCGGCGTCGGGAGGACGCGCGCCGCGGCGCCGCCGAGGTAGCGCCAGAGCGGCAGGTCGACCGTGTCCGCGGCGGCGCGGGCGGCGGCCATCGAGACGGCGAGGATGGCGTTGGCGCCGAGCTTCGACTTGTTGGGGGAGCCGTCGGCCTGGATGAGCACCTTGTCGAGCTCGGCCTGGTCGAGCGCATCCATCCCGAGGACGGCCGGACCGAGGACGGTCTCGATGTTCTTCACCGCGGTGAGCACGCCCTTGCCGAGGAAGCGCTTCTTGTCGCCGTCCCTGAGTTCGACGGCCTCGTGCTCGCCGGTCGACGCGCCGCTCGGCACGGCCGCGCGGCCCGTGCCGCTCAGCGTGGTGACCTCGGCCTCGACGGTGGGGTTGCCGCGCGAATCGATGACTTCGCGCGCGATGACGCTCTGGATCTCCGACATGACCTCTCCTCAAGGGGATCGCCTTCGCGCGATCCCGGCTGCTCTCGAAGGGGGCTCGAGAAGCGGCCGGAGCATAGGCACGGCCCCCCCCGGATGTCGACGCTCCGGTGCACCCGCGGCGCGCGGCGCGGGATCCGGCGAGGACCGACGGTCGGCCCGTCGACCTACGCGCGGCGCGAGGCGGACGCGCGCCCGGGTCGACGGTCGGTGCGCGCCTGGCGTAAGCTCGCGCCCGCGTGGAAACGTCCATCGGCGTCTTCGGTGAGGAGATGCTCCTCTGGCTCTGCATGCTCCGCCAGTCCCCGCGGCGGCCTCCGGCCGATCACGTGCTGCGGCAGGCGAACCTGCTGCTCGAGGAGCTGAAGGGGTCCAGGCTCGCGCAGGGGATGCCGGTCGCGTCGGTCGACGACGGGATGTTCGCGATCGCCGCGTGCGCGGACGAGTTCGCGATGTCGCTGCCGGACCTGCGGCCGGTCTGGGCGCAGCGCCCGCTCCAGGCGTCGCGGTGGACGACCAACAACGCGGGCGTCGAGTTCTTCGAGCGGCTCGAGCGCGTCCGGAAGGGCCCGCTCCCGGTGATGGCGACGTACGCGTGCGTGCTCGGGCTCGGCTTCCGCGGGCGCTACGGGCTGCCGGGGCAGAACCCCGACGATCTGCTGCGGATCCGCCGCGAGCTGTCGCTCAAGCTCGGCGTGGATCCGGATCGGGACTGGAAGGGCGGGGTGCTCAAGCCGGTGCAGGTCGAGGGCGTCGCGGTGCAGCACCTCCCCACCCAGTCGTTCTGGCGGTCCGTCCTCGTCGGGCGGGCGCTGGCGTCGCTCGTCGCGATCGCCGGCGCGCTCGCGCTCGCGTGGACGATCGCGCAAAGGGTCCGATGAGCGGCTCCTTCGTTTACGAGCTGGCGAGCGTTCACACGCTGGTCGAGCAGGCGAACCTGGGCAACGACCAGGGGATCTACGCGGTCCCCTGCTACCTGGTGCTCGGCGAGCCCGGGTCGGGCCGCTCCACGGTGATCCGCTCGATGAACCTGACGTGGCCCGTGAGCGGCGGGCAGCTCCCGATCGGCGTGCCCGCGGCGCGGTGCTCCTACTGGCTGGCGAAGGAGGCGCTCTTCATCGAGCCGGAGGCGTCGGTGCTCGGCCCGCGGCGGGAGCCGGCCGAGCTCTCGCGGCTCTGCGACGAGCTGCGCCGCTCACGGGAGCGCGAGCCGATCGACGGCATCCTGCTCGTCCTGAGCATCGCGGAGTTCGTCGAGCTCGACGAGCAGGGGCTCGACGCGTACGCGAACCGCATCCGCGCGTACCTCGTCGAGGTCGGCCGGGCGCTGCACGCCGACGTGCCGACGTACGTGGTGCTGTCGCGCTACGACACGCTCTGGGGCTTCGCCGAGGTGTTCCAGTGGACCGCCGAGCGCGGGCGCGAGGAGCCCTGGGGCTTCACGCTCCCGCTCGAGACGAGCCCGGACAACGCCGGGCCGCGGATCCTCCAGGAGCTCGAGGGGCTGAACGCGCGGCTGGAGTCGTATTGCCTCGCGCGGGTGAGCTCGGAGGACGCGCCCGAGGCGCGGACGCGGGCGTTCCAGCACCTGGCCGAGGTGCGGGCGCTGATGCCGCGGCTGCGGCAGCTGTTCGGGGTGATCGCGATGGCGAACGCGTTCGAGCGGGCGCCGTGGCTCCGCGCGGTGGCGATCGGCAGCGCGATGCCCGGCATGGGGGACCGGCTCCGCGCGGGGGTGACGCGGTTCATCAACATGGGGCTGGCGCAGCCGCCCAACGTGGCGGTCGCGATGCGGCCTGGGGGGCTGCCGATCCACGCGACCCTGAGGGCCGTCGTGCTGCCGGAGAGGGACATCGTGCCGCTCCGGCAGCGGTGGCGGGACGACCGGTTCACGCTCTTCTGCTTCGTGGGCGGGCTCTTGCTGCTGCTCGCGGCGGGGATCACCGAGATCATCCTGCGGTACGCGATGTGACGGTGTGAGCGGGCGCCGAGGGCGGCCCCGCCGGCCCCGGCCGTCCAGTTGACATGGCAACTCGTGGGCTCAAACGCCCGCGATATGCCGGATACGTCGGAGGCATGGAATCGACCTGCTGTCCAGGAGGCTCGCTCCGTCGAGCCTGGGCGCGCGCTCCCGGTGCGACCAGGCACAGCCCAGCTCAGGGGGTATCACGTCACCGCGAAGACCGGCGAGGGCCCGGGCTCCGCCACGTATCGAGCCTGTCGGGACGCCGACGGCATCGACGTGGCGATCAGGATGCTGCACACCGATGACGCCCGAGCCGGCGAGTTCATGCGCTTCAGGCACGCCTACCGCGCGATACGGCAGCTCGACTCGGAGAGGGTCGTCAAGGTGTACGCCGTCGAGGAGCACGAGGACGGCCTGGCGCTCGTCACCGAGGTTTTCCCGGGCGACCCGCTGTCCGCGAAGACGGCCTGCAAGCTGGGTGTCGGCGCGTCGCTGGACGTCTTGATCCCCGTGGCCGAGGCCCTGGCCGACATCCATCGCCATGGCCTCATCCATGGCGACGTGAGGCCTACGAACATCCTGCTCGGAGAGGACGGTCAGGTGAAGCTCACGGGCTTCGGCGTGGATTCCATCGTGACGCGCGAGAAGGAGGAGATCTATTCACGTCGCGTCCTCTCGAAGGTGCTCCCCTATGCATCGCCGGAGCAGACCGGCCGCATGAACCGGAGCGTGGATTACCGCACCGACATGTACTCGTTCGGCGTCGTCCTCTACGAGATGCTCACGGGGCGGAGGCCGTTCGAGGCGCTCGACCCCCTCGAGCTGATGCACGCCCACATCGCCGTGACGCCCGTCGCCCCCTCGGAGCTCGACCCGGAGGTGCCCGACGCGCTCTCCGCCGTCACGATGAAGCTCCTCAGCAAGAACGCCGAGGACCGCTACCAGTGCGCCGAGGGGCTGAGGGCCGATCTGGAGGAGATCCGAGCGCGATGGCAGCGCGGCGGCCAGATGGGAGCGTTCAGCCCTGGCCGCCACGACAGGAGAGACCTCTTCCGGCTCCCCCAGAAGCTCTACGGCCGCGAAGGAGACATCCGGAAGCTCGTCGGCGCGTTCGACGACGTGCTGCGGGGCAAGCGGACGATCGTCCTCGTCTCGGGCTATTCGGGCATCGGCAAGTCGTCGCTGGTCCAGGAGATCTTGAAGCCGCTTGTGCGCGAGAAGGGCTACTACATCAGCGGGAAGTACGATCAGGTCAACCGCGACACGCCCTACAGCGCCATCGTCCACGCGTTCGACACGCTCGTCAGGCAGCTCCTCTCCGAGAGCGAGGAGCGGATCACGCGGTGGCGCGACGCCATCCTGGGCGCCCTCGGGACCAACGGACAGGTGATCTGCGACGTCCTCCCGTCGCTCAAGCACATCATCGGCGAGCAGCCGCCCGTCCCCGCGCTCGGCCCGGTCGAGGCCCAGAACCGCTTCATCCTCTACTTCCACAACTTCGTGTCCGTCTTCGCCCGGCACGCCCACCCGCTGGCCCTCTTCCTCGACGATCTCCAGTGGGTGGACTCGGCCAGCCTGAGCCTGCTCACGAGCGTCCTCGCGAGAGAGGACGTGGAGTCGCTCTTCTTCTGCGGCGCTTACCGCGACAACGAGGTGAGCCCGACCCACCCCTTCCTCGTCGCCCTGGAGCAGCTCACGAAGGGCGGCCTCGAGGCGCGCGACATCGTCCTCGCGCCCCTCGGCCTCGCGCACCTGACCGAGCTCATCAACGACAGCCTGCAGATCGGCGGCGGAGAGGCGCTCGCGGCCGCGATCCTGAAGAAGACCGGGGGCAACCCGTTCTTCGTGAAGCAGTTCATGCGGCACCTCTACGACACGAAGGCGCTGGTCTTCGATCCACGGGCGGGCTGGCGCTGGGACCTGCGCCACATCGAGCGGCTGGAGTGCACCGATAACGTCCTGAGCCTCATGACGGAGACCATCCGGCGCCTGCCGCAGGCGACGCAGCGGGTGCTCCGGCTGGCCTCGGCGATCGGCAACACGTTCGAGATGGACGTCCTGAACACCGTCAGCGAGCGGCCCCCCGACGAGACGTACGCGAGCCTCGAGCACGCCCTCGCCGAGGGCCTGATCGTGAGCGCGGACGAGCAGTTTCGGTTCGCGCACGACAAGATCCAGGAGGCCGCATACTCGCTGATCCCGGAGCGAGACAGGCCGGCGTTTCACTACCGGATCGGGAAGCTCCTGCTCGGCAAGCCGCGCTCCGGCGACGGGCGCGCTCTGTTCGACGTCGTCAATCACCTGAACAGCGCCGGCGATCTGATCCGCGCGCCGGAAGAGCGCATGGAATCGGCCAGGCTCAACCTCCAGGCGGCCGGGCGCGCCCAGGAGTCGTCGGCCTTCACCGCGGCCCTCAGGTACCTGGAACATGGCATATCCATGCTGCCCGGAGACGCGTGGACCTCCAGCTACGCGCTGACCTTCACCTACCACACGAAGAAGGGGCTCCTGGAGTCGCTCTGCGGACGCCACGACGACGCGCTCTCCACCCTCGCGGGGAGCTTCGAACGAGCGGTGGGGCGACTCCACAAGACGGAGGTGCGCCGCCTGAAGATGAACGTGGAGATCCTCAAGAACGACCTTCCCGCCGCCATGGAAGAGGGGCTCGCCGCGCTCCGGGCGTACGACATCGACCTGCCGCCTTATCCGGACGACGACGCGCTCATGGCCGAGATGGAGCGGACGATCGCGATGATCGGCGACCGCCCGATCGCGTCGCTCGTCGATCTGCCCGCGCTCGACGATCCCGAGATCGCCGCCCTGCAGGACGTGCTCCAGGAGATGTTCTCGCCGACCTACCAGCTCGGCACGAACAACTTCGGCATCACGGTGATGAAGGCGCTCCAGAACTCGCTGACCTATGGCATCTCGAGGAACTCGATCTACGCCTACGTGAACTTCGGGACGCTCCTGTGCGCCAGGCTCGACATCGAGAAGGGGTACGAGTTCGGGCGGGCGGCGGTCCGCCTGAACGAGCGCCACCCGGACGCGAAGTCCGAGTCCATGCTGTGCAACATGTGGGGAGCGTGGGTCCAGCACTGGATGGATCCCTACGAGCGCTCGAAGGCGTCCCTGCGCAAGGGCGTCCACGCCGGCATGGAGACGGGGCAGTACATCTGGGCCTTCTACAATGCGTGCAACGCGAGCATGAACGGCCTCCTCCGGGGGGAGCACCTCCACGACGTCATCGAGGAGGCGAGGCTGTATCTGCCGCTCTGCAAGCTCGACAAGTTCAACGCGATCACGTGGATCGTCGGGGCCGCCGGGCAGCTCTGCGAAACCCTGAGCACGCAGGACGAGGGCGACTGGAAGCGCGGGGCCTGGGTCGACATCGACGCGGTCACCGAGGCCGCCCGCAGCATCGACAACCGGGCGTCGCTCTACTTCGTGAACGTCTTCAAGGTCCTCGCCGGCGTGTTCCAGGGCGCGTACGAGGAGGTGGCCGAGATCTGGGGCTCGACCGATCCGGCCAGCCTCGGCATGCTCGCCGCGTGGCACGCGAGCCCTTGTTATCACTTCTACGGGGGGCTGGCCTTCTCACGGGCCGCGTGCGCCGCCGCCCCCGCGCTCAGGGCGGCGTACCTCGCGAGGCTCGGGGAGTGCGCGCGCAAGGTGGCGTCGTGGGCGGCGCTCGGCCCGGAGAGCCACCGCCACCGCAGCTTGATCCTGGAGGCCGAGGTCGCCCGGAGCGAGCGGCGAGAGGGCGCGGGCGCCCTGTACGATCAGGGGATCGCGGCCGCGCGGGAGGGCCGCTTCCTGCACGACGAGGCGCTGGCCAACGAGCTCTGCGCTCGACACTACCTCGACCTGGGCAGGGCGTTCGTCGCGCGCGCCTACATGACCGAGGCGCACAGGCTTTATGGGCGCTGGGGCGCCGTGCGGCCGATGCTGCGCCTCGAGAGGGACTTTCCGCACGCGCTCGCGCCGGAAGCGCTGCGCAGGCGGACCGACCTGGCGCGGGACGGGGGCGCCGACGTCCGCGGCGCGGCCGTGGGTCACGGCGCTCGCCCTGGGCTCGACTTCATGGCCATGCTCAGGGCCTCGCAGGCGGTCTCCGGCGAGCTGAACCTCGGCCGGGTGATCGAGGCCCTGCTGACGATCGCGGTCGAGCACGCGGGCGCCGAGCGGGGGCTGCTGATCCGCGCGTCGAGCGCCGCGCACGCCGCGCACGACGTCGAGGCCGAGGTCGTCACCCGGCGCGGCCGGGTCGAGGTCACCCTTCGCCAGACGCCCGTCACCTCGAGCGATCTCCCGACAGCCGTCCTCCAGTACGTGATCCGCACGCGAGAGAGCGTGATCCTGGACGACGCCGCCGTACCCAACCTGTACTCGGAAGACGCCTACGTGCGCGCGCGGCGCCCCCGCTCCGTGCTCTGCCTCCCCCTGGTGAAGCAGGGCACGCTCGTCAGCGTGCTCTATCTGGAGAACAACCTGACCCCGCGCGCCTTCACCGCGGATCGGATCGAGGTGCTGGAGCTCCTGGCCTCCCAGTCCGCCATCTCGCTGGAGAACGCGCGCCTCTACACCCAGCTCCAGCAAGAGAACGGCGAGCGCAGGCGGGCGGAGCTGGCGCTGCGGGAGAGAGAGGCGCGCATCCGGCGCCTCGTGGACTCCAACATCATCGGGATCGCCTTCTGGGACCTCGACGGCAGGGTCATCGACGCGAACGACGCGCTCCTGTGCATGCTCGGCTACAGCCGTGAAGATCTGACCTCGGGGACCCTCCGCTGGGCAGATCTCACGCCGCCGGAGTTCAAGGAGCCGACCCAGCGGACGCTCGATCAGGTCCGCATAACAGGTGAGTTCGGGCCGCTGGAGAAGGAGTATTTCCGAAAGGACGGCAGCCGCGTCCCGGTGGTGATCGGCGGCGCGCGGTTCGAGGGATCGGAGAGCCAGGGGGTGGCGTTCTTCCTCGACGTGACCGAGCGCAAGCAGGCGGAGGAACGCCAGAAGCTCCTGATGAACGAGCTGAACCATCGGGTGAAGAACACGCTGGCGATCGTCCAGGCGATCGCCGTGCAGACGCTCCGCATGGCGGACTCGCCCAAGGCCTTCACGAGCGCCTTCCTCGCCCGGTTGCTCGCCCTGTCCCAGACCCACAACCTCCTGAACCAGACCGCGTGGCAGGGCGCCGACCTCCACGACGTCGTCCGCGCCGAGCTGGCGCCGCACGCCCATGGCGACGCCGATCGCGTCCGCCTGGCCGGCCAGGACGTCCGCCTCCGCCCCGAGGCGGCGGTGACGCTCGGCATGGTCTTTCACGAGCTGGCGAGCAACGCGGCCAAGTACGGAGCGTTATCGCAGCCGTCCGGCCACGTCGCGGTCACATGGGACGTGATCACCCAGGCGCACGAGCGCCTGCTCCACCTGGAATGGCAGGAGACGGGCGGGCCGCCTGTCCGGCCGCCGCGCCGCAAGGGCTTCGGCTCACGCCTGATCGAGCGCGACCTCGGGCGCCAGCTCGCCACGGAGGTGCGCCTCGACTACCTGCCTGGGGGCGTACGTTGCGTGATGGACCTGCCCCTCGAGCGCGTGGGCGCAGGATGAAGCCGGTCCCAGGAGGCGAACGTGGGCTGGAGGGGCTGCGTGTCCTCATCGTCGAGGACGAGCCCATGATCGCCTCGTCCCTCGAGGACGCCCTGACCGACCTCGGCTGTGTGGTGATCGGCCCGGCGCTGAACATGAAGGACGCGACGCGCCTGGCCCTCGAGGCCGAGATCGACGGGGCGAGCCTGGACGTCAACATCGCCGGCGAGAAGGTCTATGCGGTGGCCGACATCCTGAGCGAGCGAGGCATCCCGTTCGTCTTCCTGACCGGATATGGCAAAGCCGGGTTGCGCGAGTCCGATCTCAGCCGTCCGGTGCTGCAGAAGCCGTGCAGTCTGGAGCGCTTCGAGGAGATCCTGGCGGGGTGGCGGTGAGCGATTCCACCGGGCTCCCGGGCGCAGCGGCGCCTGCGCGAGCTCGGCCCCGGCGCGCTCTGCTGAGGACGGCGCGCCCGTGTGGCGCTCCGCGACGGGCTGCGCGGCGCGCCATGGCGGACACGGCCAGCGGCGCGCGTCGACAGGCCACGTCATCTACGCTGGTTCACGCTCGCGACACGGCACCACACTTGCAAGTCCTACGTTCGCAAGAAAGGAGGTTCTTATGGCGGAACAGCAGCGTCAGCCGACAGGCCAGGACGTGTCCGTGAGCAAGTCGCAGCAAGGCAAGCCCGGCAGCCAGGCGACAGGTCAGACCCCTTCCCAGGGGGCCGGCGGTCAGTCCACCGGGCTGCAGCGTCAGCAGGGCGGCGGCCAGATGGGGCGGTACGGCGCGGCGGGCGGCGTCTTCAACCCGTTCGCGATGATGAGCCGGATGATGGAGGACATGGATCGCATGTTCGACGACTTCGGCTTCGGAGGGTTGCTCTCGCCGTTCAGGCAGGGCCGCACGATGGGTGAGCCTGGCGGCGGCCGGGGTCTCTCGTCCCTCGGGGGCGGCCTCTGGTCGCCGCGCATCGAGCTGGGCGAGCGCAACGGTCAGCTCGTGGTCAAGGCCGATCTCCCCGGCGTCACCAAGGACGACATCCGGGTGGAGCTCCGCGACGACACCCTGATCATCGAGGGCGAGCGCCGGCAGGAGCAGCAGGAGCAGCGCGAGGGGATGAGCTACACCGAGCGCAGCTACGGGTCGTTCACGCGCGCCATCCCGCTGCCCGAGGGCGTGCAGGTCGACGACGTGGACGCGAGGTTCGAGAACGGCGTCCTCGAGGTCTGTCTGAAGCTGCCGCAGCAGCAGCAGCGCGGCCGCTCGGTCGAGATCAAGAGCGGCGGGCCCTCGCAGGGGACGAGCGCTGGCGGCGGCCAGACGTCCGAGAAGAGCCGGCCCAGCTAGCCGATCTCGATCTGGGTCCCACCGGGGCGGCGGCGCGCCGTCGCCCCGGTGTCGCCTGGCGCAGGGGGTCACTCGTCGACCGAGCGCGACCCGCAGGCGCGCGCGCCGGCCACGCCGCGCGGCGGCCCTACTTTGCGTCGCGCGGCGTGCCGCCTCCGGGCGCCGCCTCGCGCCCTCCGAGGATCGCGAGCTCGGTCTCGATCCACCGGTCGAGCTCGCCCTGCAGGCTGAACAGCGCCAGATCGAACTCCCGCCCGTTGATGACGATGAACGGCGTCCCCGAGAGCCCGGCGCGATCGGCCTCGGCCTTGTCGCGCGCGACCACCCGGGCGGCGGGCTCGCCCGCCATGTCGGCGCGGAACCGGGCCATGTCGAGGCCGACCTTCTGCGCGTAGCCGAGCAGGTCCTTCTCCTCGAGCCGCTGCTGGTTCTCGAACAGGAGGCGCTCCATCGGCCAGTAGCGGCCCTGGCGGTGCGCCGCGATGGCCGCGCGCGCCGCTGCGTCGGCGTGCGGGTGCGATCGCAGCGGATACACCTTGTGGATCAGCCGGACGTGGGGCGCGTGGCGCTCGACGACCTCGTCGAGGTGCGGGACCGCGCGCCCGCAGGAAGGACACTCGAAGTCCGACCACACGACGATCTGGATCGACGCGCGCTCCGGCCCGCGAGAGGGCGAGTCGGCGAGGTCGATCTGCTTCACGTTCGGACCGAACCTCACGCCGTACGCGGCCTGGGCCTCCGCGCCGCTCGCGCCGCCGCGGATCTTGTCGGCGAGGAGCTGCGCGGCGGGCGCGCAGGCCGCGCAGGCGCGCGACTCGCGGACGCACTGCGCGAGCGACACCGCCTGATCGGTGCACGGCGCGTAGAGCTGCGAGACGAGCTGCCACCAGGTATCGCGCTCGCGGCGCACGAGCTCGGCCGTGTCCACGCCGGGCAGCTCTTCCGGCGCGCCGCCGGGCGCGTCGAGCAGCGGCGCGCCGGAGGAGCTGCCCGGGGGCCCGGGGAGCGGGACCTCGGGGGAATCGGCGAACTGGGGTTCCTGCCGCTCCGCGCCGCCGCAACCCGGGAGCGCGGCGAGCGCGAGGAGCGCGGCGAGCGCGATCCGTCGTGCACCTGATCTCGGAATGAACACGCGCGGATGCTACACCCCCGCCGCGGCCGGGCCAGGCCGAAGCGCCGCCCGAGGCGCGCGGCCGGCGGCGCCCCCTCAGAAGGCGCCGCGGAGGCCGAAGGTGGTGCCGCCCTGCGCGAGGGCGACGTGCGGCGCCAGCCGGAGCCGCGGCGGGCGGAGGCGGATGTACTCGTAGGTCTCGGCCGCCGTGGGCTGCTCCTCGTACTCGAGGAGCGCGACGTCGATGATGTTGGCCGTGATCAGCCCGAGGCCGCCGCCGATAAACAGGCCCGCGAGCCCGCCCCAGTCGCTGGCGTCCGAGGCGCTGCCGATGGCCGCGCCGATCAGGCCGCCGCCGAACGTGCAGCCGGCGTTGAGGCCGAGGCTGACGAAGCCCATGCCGAGGTGGCCGTTGGCCCAGTGGGTGACCGGGCCGCCGAGCGCGACGGAGCCGGCGGCCATCAAGCCGAACACCTCGTTCTCCGTGGTGGCAGCGAGGGGCCAGAGCACAACGGTCCCGCTGAGCACGAGGAGGTGCTGCCAGCCGTACCAGCTGCGCTTCGGCTCGGATCGCTCGCGACCAGGAGCGCTCCCGGGCTGCCAGGGACCCGGGCTCGTCGTCCACCGCGCGGGCGCCTGAGGAGCTCCGGTCGGCGCAACCCCGGCTGGTGGCGCGCCTTCGTCGCCTGGCGCCGTCGGCGGCTGAAGGGGCGCTGCCGCGGCGCCGCCCGGAGCCGGCGCAGGCGGCGCGGCGGCCGGACCGCTCGGCGGCGCAGCGGGCGCAGGCGAGGCCCCGGACGCGGGCTGCATGGCGCTCGCCGGTGCCACCGTGAGCACCGCGGCTGCTGCACAACCGATCCACAGCCCATCGCGAAGCATGCCTGTCATCCGGCGATACTCGCCTCGTTCTTTCTGCGCTCGCAACCTCTTTTGCTTCCTTCTATTCGGCCGCTGCGTGCAAATCCGGCGCCGCGTTCCTGCGAGCGGCGATGGACGGCGGCTCCGCCGGCGCGCGCCGTCAGACCCAGCGCCGCGTCGACCGGGCGTAGGTCTCGTAGGCAGCGCCGAACCGGGCGCGCAGCCGCCGCTCCTCGAACGCGATGTACCAGCGGTCGACGATCGCGACGAAGACCGCCGCGAGCAGGAGCGACGTCGCCGCGCCGCTCAGCGCCGCCATGCCCGCGGCCGCAAGGCCCATCCCGAGGTACATCGGATTCCTGGACCACCGGAACAGCCCGCCGGTCACGAGCCGCGTGGGCTCGGCAAAGGTGTTGATCTCCGTCGCGGCCCGCGCGAACTGCGCCCGAGCCGCGACCGCCATGACGACGCCGATCGCCAGCGGCAAGGCGCCGAGCCAGCGAGTCGACGCCGGGAGCACGGGCGGGAACGGCAGGACGGCGTGAGTCAGCCACATGACCGCCACCACGAGGAGGAGCAGGACCGGCGGGAGCAGATTGCGCGAGGGTGCGTTCGAGGTGATCATGCCCCACCAGTCTAGCGACAGGGCAAAACGCGGAGACTCGCGTTCGGGAGAGACGATGAAGCGCCCAGAAAAGCCGCGCAAAGAGCCTCGCCAGGCGCGCTCGCGCTTCCTCGTGGAGACCATCGTCGAGGCCGCGGCTCGCGTTTTCGACGCGCACGGCTACGACGGGGCGAACACGAACCAGGTCGCCAAGGTCGCAGGGGTGAGCGTCGGGTCGGTGTACCAGTACTTCCCGAACAAGGACGCCCTCGTCACCGCGCTGCACGAGCGCCACGTGCGCCACATGCTGCGGCTCGTCGAGCAGGTGGACGCGGCGGCCGACGGCGTCTCGCTGCGCGGAGCGACGGAGGCGCTCGTGGAGAGGAGCCTCGAGCTCCACCGGTCGGAGCCGCGGCTGCAACGGCTCCTTCACGCCGATCTCCCGACACTGGAGCAACAGCGCACGCTGAGCGCGGCCAGCCGGGCTGTCTTCGATTGCACCCGGCGGCTGCTGTCGCGCCACGGCGCGGAGATCGTCCAGCCGGATCTCGATCTCGCCACCTACGTTGTCCTGCGCATGTTCGAGGAGCTCGTCCACGCAGCGGCCCTCGATCCGCCCGCGGGCGTCGAGGACGGCGCGCTCCGGCGGGCGATCACCGACGCGCTCATGGGTTATCTCACCGTCGGCGCGACACCGGCGCGGGCGGCGAGCCCCGCGGACCGGCCGTAGGCGCGATGCCCTTCCCCGCGGCGCGGACGCGGGAGCCACGAGGGACGCGAGCCTGTGCAGCGACGATCCGTCCGGTCGACGACGGGCCCGCGACAACTTGCCGCATATTCCGCGCACAGCGGCCGTGCCACAGGTCGTGCGCCGGGCAGCCAGCAAGAGGGCCCTGCGCGTTCCTTCGGAGGCAGGACGACCACCATGACCCAATCGCCGAGATCCACGTTGCTTGCGCTGGCGCTCGCCAGCTTCGCCGCCTTTGCTCCAGGCTGCGGCGACGACGAGGCTGTGACGCCGGCTGCGACCGGCGGCGGCGGCGAGTCTCCCGCCGGGACCGGCGGCTCCGGCGGCGAGGAGCCCGCCGTGACCGGCTCTGGCGCGGGCGGCGGCGAGCCCGTGGATGACGAGGACAGCGACCACGACAGGGACGGCTTCACCCCGCGCGAAGGCGACTGCGACGACTTCAACAACACAGTCCACCCCGGCGCCGAGGAGCGGAATCTCGATGGCGTCGACTCCAACTGCGACGAGGCCGACGCGCCGGTCAAGACGCTCGTGTGGAACGGCGGCCCGGAGCCCGACCTGGTGGACGCGATCGACCTCATGGACGAGGACGGCGACGGCCAGATCTCGCTCGCCGAGTTCGCCGCGGCGTGCGCCAGGTCCGCGTCGCTGACGGGTCCCGCGCGCCCCGGCGTGGTCCAGATCAACTCGTCCTGCAGCCACTCGAACAGCTGCCGCGGCATGGTCTACCAGTCCTGGAACGAGCTTTACGAGCATACTTGCCGCGCCATGAACGGATGCTCGGGCTGGAGCTGCGTGGAGACCGCCGAGGATCAGGATCGAGACGGCCCCGCGGCGTTCAAGGCGGCGACGTGCGACCACTGCCACTCCGGCTCCGCGGGCTCGTTCGGCGTGAAGGTGCGGCCCACCGAGGACATGGCCACTTACGTCGCCGAGTTCTGGGAGCGCCGCTCGGATCTCTACCTGCAGTCCATCATCGCGTTCGGGATCGACGGCGTCCACCCCGAAGGCTACGCCTACTCGAACATGCCCGGCGCCTACCACCTGCTCTCGCTCGCCGAGATCGATCGGCTGATCGCCTACCTGCGCACCCTGACGCCCGAGGGCAAGAGCTTCGACCCGCTGGCGCCGGCCGACCCTATCGAGCCGAGCCCCTGAGCGACCGATGAGCGCGCCGCGAGGCCCGGCCGGCAGCCAGGCGCCCGTGGCGCGGGCGCTCCCGCGAGGCGCGCTCGGCCTCGGGCTGCGCCCGCCGCACTACGACGCGATCGAGCAGCTCCGGCCCCCGCTGGGGTTCTTCGAGATCATCGCGGAGAACTACCTTGGCGCGTCGCCGCTGCCCCGGGAGCGGCTCCGGCGCATCGCCGAGCGCTACCCGATCGTCGCCCACGGCGTCTCGCTGAACCTGCTCGGCGAGGCCCCCCTCGACCGGGATCACCTGTCGCGGCTCAAGGATCTGATCCAGGAGCTCCGGATCCCCTATTTCACGGATCACCTCTGCTGGACGGCGTTCGAGGGCGTGACGCACCACGACCTCCTGCCGGCGCCGTACGATCCGGAGCTGATCCCGTACGCCGCCGGCCGGGCGTTCGAGGTCCAGGAGGCCCTCGGTGTGCCCTTCGGGATCGAGAACCTGTCTTCCTACGTCGCGTGGGAGCGCGACACGATGCCTGAGTGGGAGTTCTATCGCCGCGTGGTGGAGGAGTCCGGCTGCTGGTGCATGCTGGACATCAACAACGTCTTCGTCTCCAGCGAGAACCACGGGTTCAATCCGCGCGAGTACCTGGACGGCGTGCCCTGGCATCGGGTCTTGCAGGTCCACGTGGCCGGCCACCAGATCTTGCCCTCGGGCCTGCGGCACGACACCCACGATCGCCCGGTGTGCGACGAGGTATGGTCGCTCTACGAGGAGGCGTGGCGCCGGGGCGGCCCTTTCCCGACGCTCCTCGAGTGGGACGCGGAGATCCCGCCCTTGCACGTGGCGCTCGCGGAGCTCGACAAGGCGCGGCAGGTGCGATCGTCATGAGCCCGAGAGGTGGAGATCCTCCGGGCTGGCTGCGGGAGCTCCAGCGCGACTTCACCGCCGTCCTCCGCGCGCCGCTCGACGCGAGCGCAGGCAGGTTCCGGGAGCGGCAGGAGCGGTATCCCGCGGGGCTCGTGGCGCAGGTGAAGGTCGGGCCGGGGGGCCTCGCGCCGGCGGAGCGGCTCGCGATCTATCACCGTCAGTACTGGATGCGGCTGTTCACCGCGCTGCAAACGAGCTTTCCCCGCGTGTCGCGGGCGATGAGCTATTGGCACTTCAACCACCTGGCCGCGCTGCACCTCGCCGCGTGCCCGCCCCGGCACGCGGACCTCGACTCGGCGTCCAGCGGGTTCGCCGAGCGGCTCCGCGGCGCGCTGCGCGGCCCTGACGGCGCGCGCAGCGGCCGCCAGCCGGGGCGCCCGGCGCGCGGGCACGAGGACGCGTGGCGCCGGCGGATCGAGCTCTCCAGGGCGCCGATCGCGATGGTCCGCCAGGCTCTAAGCATGGACGAGGCGGAGCGGCGCGCCTTCGAGTCGCCGTTCGAGGGCCTCTGGCGGCCGACGCCCGAGGAGCTCGCCGGGCTCGCCGAGACGCGGCTGCGCTTCGCGGTGTCCTTCACGCTCACCCACGAGGACTGGGATCTCGCGCGCTTCTCGCGGCTCGCGGGGGGCGATCTGGGCGATCTGGAAGAGCGCCCCCTGGACGCGAGGCATCGCCACGCGTCCACCCGCGCGTGGGTCTTCGCCCGGAGCGCCGCCGGCACGACCACGACCTCGGTGGATCCGCTGTTCGCCCGCCTGCTCGAGCGCAGCCGGGAGCTCTCGTTCGGGCAGGCCCTTGCCGCCGTCGAGCAGGGCTGCACGACGGCGGAAGCAGCGCAGCTGCGGGCCAATCTGCAGGGCTGGATCGCGCTCGCCCTCTCGAACGGCTGGTGGACGGGCCTCGCCGGCGCCGGGACCGCTAGCCGCGGTCCGTCTTCTTCAGCTCGCCCTTGAACCGCCACTCCACAGCCGCCTTCACGCCCAGCGTGATCACCGACACGCCGGCGAGGAGGCTGGCGACGGCGAACGCGGGCACCACGCGGACCATGTTGGCGTAGTAGACGCGCTCCACGTGGAGCGGCAGCGTCACCTGATCGGACGAGCCCGACGAGACCACGTACACGGCGCCGAACTCGCCCATCGCCCTGGCGGTGCACAGGATGACGCCATACAGGAGGCCCCAGCGGATGTTGGGCAGCGTGACGCGCCAGAAGATCTGCCATCCGTTCGCGCCGAGGACGCGGGCGACCTGCTCGTCCTCGGTCCCCTGGGCCTGCATCAGCGGGATGAGCTCTCGCGCGACGAACGGGAAAGCGCGATGCCAGCCACGGCCGTGGGCAGCGCGAAGGGCAGGTCGATCACGCGCGCGAACGGGAACGTATACCGACCGAGCACCCACGCGATGAGCAGGCCGACGATGACGTTGAGGAGCGCGGCGACGAGCGAGGCGCCCAGCGTGAACCGCACGGCACCGCGAGGGGGACCTCGATCGTGATCGAGTCCGAGGGGACGACGACCTCGAAGCGGCCACTCTACCGCCGAACAAGGCGCTTGTCGCGACGAGTGCGCCCGCGCGTCCCGGCGGCGCGGGCGACGGCCTCCGGCCGCTCCCCCTCGTCAATCCACAGCGGTTCCCGCCCACCTCTGCGACGTGCAGAGCAGAGCAGAGCGACGGTCACCCGCACAGGAGACGGGCCCAGATCGGCGTTTTCGGCGCGCAAGCGCACTCCCGTGCGCTGAGCACCGAAAACGTCGAGGTGGGCCCGTATCCGAAGCGGGTGACCGTCGCTCTAGGCGGCCGCGCTCCGGCGGCCAGAGGCACCGTTTCCGCCGTCGTTGAGCTTCGCTTCGTGCTTTGCGACCCACTTGCGGAGCCGCTGCGACAGCGGTGACCGCCCGTTTTCGTAGTTGGCGACCGAGCTGCGCGCGAGGCCGAGCTTCTCGCCGAGCTCGGCCTGCGAGAGCCCGAGCTTCTCGCGAAGCACCTTGAGCGTCGTCGAGTCCGCCGCCCCTTGCGCGCGCGCTGGTGCGCTCGGAGGGGTGGGCGGCACGGCCTCGACCGCGCGCCCGGGCCGCTGTGCGCGCTCGACCGCCGCCGGCTGCTCGGCGCGGGCGCCTTCCGGAGCGGCGCGCCGCGCGACGGGCGCTCGGACGCTGTTCGTGCTCCCCGCGAGCTTCTCGCCGCAGAACGGGCAGAAGTCGAACGCGAGGACCTTGCCCGCGTCGGTGCGGAGCTCGATTCCCTGGATCGACGCGGGAATCCCCTGCGCGCGGCGCTCTTCGCTCCCCCACCCGTACACGAGCGTGAGCCCGCGCTCCTCTTGATTCACCGGTAGCCCGGTCTGACTCATCCGAAGGCAGACCGTCCTGCCGTCGCGCGTGCACTGTCGTCCGATCATGGGCATCGTCATCTCCTCTTTTCCGTGCGGGCGCAGGCGTACCCGGTCGAACTTTTGCGCAGTACTGCTCACCTGTCAAGGTGGACACACGCCAGGTCGAACTTTTGCGCGATACTGTTCATTTGTCAAGGCAGAACAGCGGGAAGCCTGGGCGAGGAAGAGGCGATGATGTAGGGATCGTCGACGGGCTCGTTCCCGTCGGTTTCAGTTTCAGTTTCAGTTTCAGCTTCAGCTTCAGCTTCAGCTTCAGCTTCAGCCTCAGCTTCACTCGTTCACTTTTCAGCTCCAGCGTGGGACCCGCGCGTGGAGTGTCCACGTGCCCTCGCGTTCCTGGGGGAGCTTGCAGCCGATGAGCCCCGTCAACGTTTACCACTGCCAGCGATGCATCGCGCCGCTGGAGGCCCCGCCGGGCAGCCGCACGATCGTGTGCCGCTACTGCGGAACACACAACGAGCTGCAGCGCCCAGCGCTGCAGCGCGCAGTCCCGCCCGGCCCGCCCGTCGCCGCGCCTCGCCCCGCTGTGGTGCCGAGACGCACGTCCGCGGCGATCCTCCTCGGGGTCGCCATCGCGATCGCCGTGCTCGTGAGCATCGCCGTGCTCGCCCCGCGGGGCGCGCGGGTCGCCAAGACGTTCCGCGGCCCGCTCGAGCTGGAGTGGTCGAACGAGCGCAAATTCGTCGTCAAATCCGACGAAACGCTCCACGGCGACGTCGCCATCTTCGAGGGCACTTACCAGATCACCTTCCACGGCTTCCCCGAAGGCACCCGGTGGAAGGTCGGGGAGAAGAGCGGGCGCATCGAGAGCAATATCTATGACATCATCAAGCTCGATAATGTCGAGGGCCAGCTCGGAAAGGTTCCAGTCGCCAGGTACCGCGATCCCCTGCTAGGGCCCAAGGGGAAGCTCGAGATCGAGCTCCCCTCCGGACAGGCAGCTTCCATCGAGCTGCGCCAGGCCGACGCCGCCATGTCCGTCCTGTCGGTGCTCGATCGGGTCAAGAATGGTCCGGTCGTCTTCGAAGGCGAGCCGAAGCAGGAGGGCGATCTGAGCAGCGTGCTCCTCCTCGAGACGGCTTCCATGAAGCTCTTCGGCCAGGCGGTCCTGCTGCAAGACGTCGATCTGGTGGCCGTCACGCGCCGGCTCCCGGAGATCAAGGGCCGAAAGACGTGCACCGGGTACAAGGACCGCGCGGGCGAGCCGCTCTCCGACCTGACGATCCGGTTCAAGGAGACCGAGGCCACCGTGTTCGATAGGCGGACCGGGCTCGTCGTGCAGAAGAAGGTCTTTCCGCCGGAGGAAGAGTGCCCGATGTTCAGGTTGTCGATCGACGGCGATCGCGAGCGAGAGCAAGACAGCTACCCGCCGACGCGGGACATCGAGTCATGGCTGACCTCCCTGGTCCAGCGTTAGCCGACCGAGACGACGGGCCATGTACCGCGCCGGCGACGCGCCGAGCGCCTTGCGGAACATGGTGACGAAGCTGCTCGCGCTCTCGTAGCCGAGGTCGCTGGCGACGCTCTGCACGCTCGCTCCGCGCGAGAGCCGCTGGAGGGCCAGGACGATGTGGAGCTGCTGGCGCCAGCGACCGAAGCTGAGGCCGGTCTCCCGGACGAGCAGCCGGTTGAGGGTCCGTTCGCCGACGCCGATCCGGCGGGCCCACGTGCCCATCGTCGCGCCGTCGGCGGGGTTCTCCGCCATCGCGTCGACCAGCTTTCGGAGGCGCTGGTCGGCCGGCATCGGCAGGCGATGTTTCTCGATCGTCGCCGCCGCCAGCTCGTCGAACAGGACGGCCACGAGCCGCGCATCCGGCCCGTCGAGGTCGTACAGCGCGGGGCGCGCCGCGAGACGGACGAGCAGCTCGCGAAAGAGCGGCGTGACCGAGACGGCGCAGCACTCGGCCGGCAGGCTCGGAGCCACGTCTGGCTCCATGAAGACGCCGTAGCCCTCGAGCGGCGCGCGCCCTCGTATCTTGTGGAGCACGCCGGCGGGGATCCACAGCGCCGAACGCGGCGGGACGATCCACAGCGCGTTCGACGCCTCGCACGTGACCTCGCCGCGCTCGAGGAAGAACAGCTGTGACTCGCGATGGCTGTGGAACTCGCTCTCCAGCCCGCCGGTGACCATGCTCAGGCCGACGGTGTTGGCGGGCCGCGCGAGCGTGCTTCGCCACTCGCCACGATCCTCGCGCGCGAAGCGACGCGAGAGCGACTCCATCGCCTCGGCCGCCGATGCGCGTGGCTCGTTCGCGACCTGGACGTCGCCATGAAAGGTCCACCCGGGGGAACCGATCGACGACGCGGGCGGGGCCGACGAGCCTTTCGAGGTGGAGCCGGCGGAGGGCGAGGCCGACGCCGGCGATGCCGTTGATGACACGGGCGACGCGGGACGCTTCCTTCGCTTCGAACCCATGGCCGGATTGCGAAACAAAATGTCCTCATCTCGGAATGCGGTCAAGGTCGCCGGCTGCGATGGTTCCTCTGCGCGCTCCGGCGGCCGTGCCGGAGCCCGGGAAACCGCTCTTCGGCGGGCAGGAAAGCGGAGGCTCTTCGATGCGGAAGGTGATGACCGCGCAGCAGATCGAGGCGATCGTCGGCGCCCCGATCCCGGCCGTGCGCATGAAGCAGATCGGCGCCCTGGACGATGGATGTCGGCGCGTCCTCGCCAGTGCTCCGATCGCCGGCTTCGGTTTTCGTGACGAACAGGGAGGCTGGCGCAGCACCTTCGTCGGAGGCGCCCGCGGCTTTGCGCACGTGGAATCGCCGAAGCGCGTTCGGTTCGAGCTGCCGGCGAGACACCCGACGCCGGCGTCCGGCAGCGGCGCCTCCTTCGTCTTCCTCGTGCCGGGGATCGGCGAGGCCCTTCGGCTCAACGGCTCCGTGGCCGAGCGACGCGGCGGCCGGATCGTCGTCACCGTCGAAGAGGCCTTCGTGCACTGCGCGAGGAGCATCCTCCGATCCCGCCTCTGGGAGGGGCCGCGCGCTCGCGCCGCCGCCGCCGAGCCGCCATTGCCGCGTGATTGCGCGCGCCACGAAAGCGAAGGCGGACCCCTCGGCGATCCGAGCGTCGCTCGATTCCTCGCATCGAGCCCCTTTGCCGTCCTCTCGTCGTGGGACGCCGCGGGCTCGGGCGATACGAGCCCGCGAGGAGATTTCCCGGGCTTCTTGCGGATCCTCGACCACGAGACGCTCGTGATCCCCGATCGCCGGGGAAACCGGCGGACCGATACGTTCCACAACGTGGTGACGTGCGACAAGGTCTCCCTCGCTGCCGTGGTTCCAGGGCGCGACGACGTTCTCCACGTGAGCGGCACGGCGCACGTCACCGACGAGCCGGCGCTCCTGTCGACCATGGCGCTCGCGGGAAAGCCACCGCAGGCCGCGCTCGTCATCCGCGTGGAGCGCGCGGAGCTCCTGGCGAACGAGGCCCTTCAGCGGTCGAAGATCTGGCAACGCTCCGCCGACGCCGACGCCGCCGACGCGGGCGCCGTCCCCGATCTGATGGCGCTGGCGACTCAGCATCTTGCGCTCAACAAGGGCGGCGGCGCGAAGGCGGCGATGATTCGCCTCCTCGGCAGCGGCGCCGGCGCTTTCCCGAGGCTCCTGCGCTGGCTCATCGATCTCGGCTACCGCAAGGGGCTGACGGACGAGGGCTACGACCGCGGCGCGACGAGGGCGGACGACCCGGAGGGCCAGCGCGAAGGTCGCGTGTGATGACGATCGGCTCGGGCAGCGAAGCGATCCGGTTCAGATTCGGTTCAATCCACGCGAACCACGGCGACCTGCGCAATCTTGCCGGGGGGCTCGACGTCGACCGTCACGAAATGGCGCCCGATGCCGTCGAGCCGCTCGGGGATCGCGCCGCCGCCGCCCGAGATGTACGCGGGGATCCCCGCGTTCTCGAACGCATAGAACGAGTGGATGTGGCCGTAGAACGTGAGATCCACGCGCCCGCCCGCGAGCATCGTGAGGAGCTTGTTCGCCTCGGCGCGGCTCGCGAATGCGCCGTTGCGGGAGCCCACCGGGTCGAGGGGCGCGAGGTGCATCGTGACCACGTGCAGGAGATCCTGCCCCTCGGTGAGCCAGCCGTCGAGCCACCCGTAGGCGAGCGGATCGATCGTCGCGCTCGCCGAGTCGAGCATCGTGAACTGCACACTTCGGAACGCGAAGCGGTAATTCCCGCGGCCAAACCACTCGTGGTAGAGGTCGTCCCGCGTGCCGAGCTCGTGGTTGCCGAGCGTCGCATAGCAGGGAATACGGAGCGTCTTCATCTCGCGCTGGAATCGCTCGAGTTGCTCGGGCGAGCCCCGCGACGTGAGATCGCCGCTGATGAGCGCGAAGCGGACGCCCTCCGCCTCGTTCATCTTCGCGTAGATGTCCTGAACGCGGTCGATGTCCTCCTGGACGTCGGCGAAGACCGCGAACCGCCACGGCTCGCGCCGCGCCTCGTCCGGCGGGCGCAGCGAGAGGGTCGCCTCGGCGCCGGGCGGCAGGGAGAGGCGGAAGGTGCGCTGGGTCGGAAACGGCGCCTCGACGAGCTCCACGGGCACGCTCTTGTCCTCGACGCGCGCCGAGAGCTCGGCGTCGGCGAGCATGTTCTCGATCGTGATCTTCCACGGCCCGCCCGCCTCGTCGGTGAGGCGGATCGAGAGCGCGGGCGCGCTCGCCCAGAGCACGAGCTCGCCCGCGTCGAGGCGGCGGATCGCCGCGAGCCCCTCGTCCACGGCGACGCGCGCCTTTCCCCGTGAGGCCTTTCCCACCTCCAGGTCGCGGCGCGCGCGGCCCTCGGCCACGTCCAGACAGGAGAGGGAGAGCGGCGCGGTGAGGGCGACGAGCGCGAGGAGAGCGTCTCTCAGGATCATGGCGAGTCTCCAGGGCGGAAGAGCAGCGCGAGGCGCCCGACGTACGCGGAGCCCGCCTTCACCTCGGCGAGCAGGCCCCAGCGGGGCGAGGCATGGAGCCGGCCCTCCAGGCCGAAATGGCCCGGGACGCCGCTGCCGAGGCCCGGGAGCTTCGCGCCGCCGACAACCCCGTCGTGCCGGTGATCGTAAACCACCTTGGCCTCGCCGCGCGGATACCCCGCGTGCCCGACGTACGCGCCGAAGGCGAAGCGGGGAATCAAGAGCTCGTTCCCCTCGAGCGGGCGGCGGCCGTGGCGGTAGCCCTCGACCGCGATCCCCCAGCCCATCTCCGCGAACGAGCCCCGCAGCGTGCGCCCGAGGTGGGCGAGATCGAGCCGGCCCTCGAGGCTGACCTCGCCGGTGGTGATCGAGAAGTCGTCGGAGGTGTAGCGCTGATGGGTGAGCGCGCCCTCGATCTCGAGGAACGAGCCGTCCGCCGCGCGCGGGCCGTCCGGCGTGCCGGGGCCGATGAAGCGATGCGCGGCCTCGAGACGGAGGCGCGCATTGTCGTCGTTCAAGGCAAACCAGCCGGAGCCCGAGAGGCGGAGGGAGCTCAGGCGCAGATCGATGCCCGGCACGAGGAACGTGCGGTACGCGAACGTCGGGTCGTGGACGTAGGCGAATCCGAGCTGCGTCTCGACCCAGGGCAGCGACGAAGGAGGGCTGCCGGTGCCGCCCTCCGGGGCGAGCACGCCATAGAGGTCCGCAAGAAGCGAGATCCCGAACAGGCCCACACCCGTCACGGTGGTGAGCACGATCGGCGCGATGACGCGCCGCGAGGCCCCCGAGGCCGCCGCGCCCGCGAGCCCGCCCACGGCGAGGCCGGCGCCCGCGCCCTCGAGCGCCAGGAGGGTCCAGCCCGTGGCCGGCTCACCCAGGATCAGGTGCCCGGTGCCGTGGGCGATGACCCCGGGGAACAGCGCGCCGGCCGCGGCGACAGCGCGGCGCCCGGTGGAGACATCCTTGGTGGGTGGTGCCGCGGTCGCTGGCGCCTCGCCTGGCGCGACCGTGGCCGGGGGGATTGGCGCGCCATCACCCGCCTCGACCTGGGCCGGCGCGACCACGAGGAGGAGCATCAGGGTGAGGACGTGGCCTGTTGTGCGCGGGGGCCTCAGCATCGAGCTCTGCGTGGCTGGCGCCTAACGTGGCACGGCCGTGCCGGCTTTGCACGCGTCGAGAGCATCCGACCGCGCCGCCCTCGACCATCGGTCCTGAAGAGCGTGGGGCTGTAGCCGGCGCCGCAGGTCGGATAGTGTTGTCCGGCAACCAAGGAGAAGCCGCGAAGATGATCCGATCCTCACGCGCCGCGACGGCGGCCATGACAAGCCTGTTCCTGCTCCCGCTCGGAGCGTGCGTCGCGGAGTCGGGGGCTCGGCCTCCCGCAGCGGCCGCCGCCCCATCACCCAGCCCGGAGCCCGCGGCCCCTGCGGCGAGCCCCGCTCCACCCGCGACCGCATCGGCGACAGCCGCCACCGCGCCGGCGACAGCCGCGCCCGGCCCGGCGGCCCCCGCGCTGGTGGATCTCGATGCGCTCTACAGCGAGGCGATCTTCAAGTCCGCCGTCGTCACGCCCTCTGCCGCGCGCAAGCTCGTGCCGCTCAAGCCCGACGCGAACGGCACCTACACCGTGACCACCTGGGCCGGCTGCCGGGGCGACGGCGGACCGAACAAGTGCGGCGCCTACGTGGCGCAGCAGCCCGTGAACGTGAAGTGGGACGTGTGGGTCACGAGCAACGGCGAGCTCCAGAACAAGTGCAAGACGTGGACAGGCGATGTGGTGCTCCAGATCCACCAGCTCCTCGGCCTGTCGGCCCCGCAGCCGCCGCTCCCCGCGGACACGACGGAGCGGCAGTTCGTCACGTTCTCGGGGGTGCCGGCCGCGAGCATCTTCCGCCCGTGCACGGACGCCCGCGTCGACACCGACTCCTGCAACGGCACGACGCTGCCTGAAAAGCAGCCCAAGCTGGCGCCGGCCGATTATTACAGGTGGTTCACGAACCATGCGATGTCGTCGTGGCAAGTGCCGGAGAAGGGTCAGACGCCCACGGGCTTCCCCTGGACCAGGCTGGGCTACTCGTACAACTGGGCGCCGGGCGCGGACATCTACGGGGCGTCCGAGTACGTCATCTCCGGCGGCGCGAAGGCGGTGAAGGTCACCGTCGCCGCCGTCCAGACGGCCAAAGATTACTGCAAGCCCTGAGCAGCGGGCTATGCCTGAAGCCCGGGGGCGTCCTCGCTCTTCTTGTCGGGCACGAGATAGATGCCCGGCAGGCTTATCAGGGTCATGGCGAATTTGGTCGCCAGGTTGATGGCGAAGATCTGCCGGATCACCTCGAACGGCAGCACGAAGGCGAAGGCGCCGAAGCAAAACAGCAGGTTGTCGACCGGGACGCTGACCGCGTTGCTCGCGAGGACCGCGAGCCACTGGCGCCTGGGCCCCGCTTTTCTCAGATAGGCCTCGCGAACCCGGTGGAAAATTTCGGTATCCAGCAGCTCGCTCACAACCTCCGCGACGATGCTCGCGAACACGATTCGCCACACCGGGCTCAGGATCGCCGAGAACTGCTCGCCGAGCCCCCAGGACGGGTCAGACGGCACCTGCGCGGCCCAGAGGAGATAGAGGGCCATCAGGAGATTGGCCCCGCCGGCGCAAAAGATCAGCGTCTGGGCGCCGCGCTTGCCGATGGTCTTGTGGACCATGTCCCGCAAGGTGAAGGTGAGGGGATAGATGAAGGTCCCCATATCCACGGCCAGCGAGAAGACGACGCCGATCTTGAGACTTGCGATCTGACTGATGAGCTGCGCCGCGATATAGAACGAGATGACGACGATGGCCGCCGGCCTGATGGCGCTCGTCAGATCTTGGCTCGCGCTCCTGGACGACAATTCGGACATGAGAATCGCCTCATTTCAAGGCAGGTTCGGGGGCCGCCGCAGTTTTGAGCCCGGGTGGATCGATCGCACGGCCCCGCGAGTTTAGATGGCCGCCGGCGGCGAGGACAAAGAATCAACGACGACCCCGGCGAGGCGCGCTGCGTGGCGCGCTCGTTTCCGTGCTCGCGCGGCCACGGTCGGAAGGCGCTGGGGCCAGCGGGATCGACCTTGCGGACGCCACGAGTTCCTGCGCGTTCGCCGCCGATCCTGGTACGCTCGCGAGCGTGGCCGATCTGGCGATCGACATCTTCATCTCCTATGCGCATGCGGACGAGGCGCTGAGGTGTCGCCTCGATAGCCATCTAGGCCCGCTCGTCCGACAGGGGCTCATCCGGCCCTGGCACAGAGGGCTGATCGGGGCCGACGAGGAACGGAGCGCTACGGCCGCCACCCGGCTCGCGCAGGCCCGTATCATCTTGCTGCTGGTAAGCGCCGATTTCCTGGCGGACGACGAATGCGGCGCCGACGTCGAGCAGGCGCGTCGGCGGCTGCTGACCAGCGGCGGCGCGCGGGTGATTCCGATCATCTTGCGCCCGTGCGACTGGAGCGCTGCGGCGTTCGCGTTCCTGACGCCCCTCCCCGCGGGAGGCGAGCCGCTGGCAAGCTCCCCTGACCCCGAGATCGCCTGGGCCGACGTCGCGGCGCGCATCGAGCAAGCCGTCGCCGTGACGCGCCTCACGCGGCCGAGCGTCACCCTGGGACAGCCGCGCCGGGCGAGCGCCGCAGGACAAGTTCGAGTAAGCGGTGTTGTCCTGCGCAGCATGGATCGGACGCTCATCGATGAGTGCGGCAGGAGCGCACGCGACCAGGTCGTGGCGCAAATGCCCGAACACTGCCGCGACGACCTCCGCCATGAGTCGATCGATTTGCTCGCGAGATACGATCTCGAGACGCTCACGACCTACATGGATCTCGCCACGTCGCTGGTCCTGCGGGATCCCGAGCGCTGGCGTGACTTCGGTCGACTGGCGGTCAGCGGCGACCTGCACCAGTTCGTGCGCTCCGTTTACGCGGTGCCGACGGTGAACGTCGTGCCCGTCCTGCACCGTACGACCAGCATCTTGTCGTGCCTCTTCACGTCCGGATCTTGGCGTGTCGACACCGGATTTGCCTGCAAGGTGGTGCTGACCATCGACGATCTCGGGCCCCCTTCGGTGCTGCTTCGCTTGTGGATTGCAGGGGTCATGGAGGAGATCGTGCGACGCGCCATGTCGAGCGACGTCAAATGGTCTATTACGCACGGCGAGTCGAGAGGTACCCCCGAGCTTACCTGTGAAATCAGCTTGTGAGGGGATGAGGGCGTCCTCGGCACGCTGGGCGGCACGTCGCCGAGAATCCGCTGTCCTCTGCGCTCGACCTCGACGTCGGACGGTCGCCGGCCCCCTCCCCTACCCCAGCAGCGACGCCGCCACCCTCGGCGCCTCCCGCGCGGAGCACCCCATCCAGCCCGAGAGCCGCTCCGCCGGCTCGCCGCTCGCGAGCGCCCGGAGCACCCGCTCCGCCACGTCCGCGCGGAGCGCCCGCGTCCCGAACACCGGGTAGCCGATCGCCGCGTACGCCTTCGGATCCACGCCCGGCGCGACCGCCATCGACACCGCGCCGGGCGCCGGGCACGCCGGCACGCGGCCGCGGTCGAACCAGGCGGCGCACAGCGCGAGGCGGCGCTCCAGCGCACCGCGCCGGAGCAGCGGCTGCACGTAGAGCACGCGCTCGCCCACCTCGATGCCGCGCGCCGCGAGCAGCGCCCGGCCCTCCGGCGCGAGCTCGGCGACCTGCTCCTCCGCGTCGCGCGCCGCCGCCGTCCCGAGCCCCTGCTCCAGCTGGTAGACGATCCCCCGCGCCGCGCCCGGGAGCGCGCGCACCTCGGGCGAGCGCAGCGGCGCGAGCAGCGCCTCGACGAGATCGCGCGCGAACGCCACGAGCCGCCGGAGCACGCGCGATCGCGCCCCCGCGCCGAGGTCCTCGAGCGCGGCGAGCCGCACGTCGGGCAGGAGCAGCGTCGGGCCGCGCGCGAGCTGGCCGAGCACCCGCTCGCCGTCGAAGATCCGCCCGCCCACGTCGACCGAGAACCGCTCGTGCGGCGCCCCCACGAGCTCCTCGACCCAGCGCGCCCGGTCGTCCTCGGGCGCGGGCGCCGCGGGCCCCGGCGCGAGCCGGGCCCGGAGCGCCGCGATCCGCGCGAACGGGTGCCCCTCCGGCACCGCCGGCGGCTCGGCCTCCGCGCGCCGCTGCGTCGAGGGCGCGCCCGGCGACGACCGCGCGCCCGGCGCCGCCCGCGCGCTCGACGCCGCCCGCAAGCGGCGCGCCGCCCCGCCGCCCCGCTCGACGAAGCGCTGCACGAGCCGCTCGTGGAGCGCGTCGCTCAGGCGATCCTCGATCGCCCGCGTGCGCTCCTGCCACGCGGCCGCGTCGCGGACCCAGCGCGCGTGGTTCGAGATGTACGTCCACGTCCTGATCGACGCGATCCGCGTGATCAGCGTGTCGATGTCGCCGCCCACCTCGTCGATCTCGGCCACCCGGGCGGCCATCCAGCCGGCGTCGAGCGCCGCGCTCGGGCCCGAGAGCTGCCCGTAGATCTCGGCGAGGAGCGCGACGTGCGACTCGAACAGGAGCTTGCGGAAGTCGGGGATGCGGCAGACCTCCCAGAGGAGCCCCACCGCCTCTTCACCCCGCGCGCGCGCTCGCACCTCCGGGTCCTCGGCGAGCCTCGCGAGCGCGGCCGTGTCCTCCGCGTCGTCGACGAGCCTCAGCGAGCGGGCGCGCGGGCGCGCCCGGAGCGACGCGAGGAGCGCGTCGATCGAGCTCATGTCGAGCTCGCTGCTCCGCCAGAGCAGCCGCCGCACCGGGGGGAACCGGTGCGCCTCGATCGCGAAGGCCACGCCGTCGGGGAGCGAGAGCGGCGCGACGGTGCCGAAGGTCCCGTCCGCGAGGTGCCTGCCCGCGCGGCCGGCGATCTGCGCGAGCTCGGCGGGGTCGAGGTCGCGCACGGCGCGCCCGTCGAACTTGCGGAGCGCCGCGAACGCGACGTGGCGCACGTCGAGGTTGAGCCCCATGCCGATCGCGTCGGTGGCGACGAGGTAGTCGACCTCGCCCGACTGGAAGAGGGCGACCTGCGCGTTGCGGGTGCGCGGCGAGAGCGCGCCGAGCACCACGGCCGCGCCGCCCCGCTGCGCGCGCAGCCGCTCGGCGATCTCGTAGACCTGCGGGGTCGAGAACGCGACGACGGCGCTGCGCGGCGGCAGGCGCGAGAGCTTGCCGGCCCCGGCGCTCGCGAGCCGCGAGAGGCGCGGGTGCTGGACGATGCTCGCGGTCGGCACGAGCTCGGCCACGAGCGGCCGCATCGTGTCGGCCCCGAGGAACCAGGTCTCGCGCCGGCCGCGCGAGAGGAGCAGGCGCTCGGTGAACACGTGGCCGCGCTGGTCGTGCGCGGCGAGCTGGATCTCGTCGATGGCCAGGAAGTCGACCTCCAGATCGACCGGCATCGCCTCGACGGTGCACACCCAGTAGTCCGGCCGCCTCGGGACGCGCTTCTCCTCGCCGGTCACGAGCGCGACGCGGGCCTCGCCGACCCGGGTGCTCACCCGGTCGTAGACCTCGCGCGCGAGCAGGCGCAGCGGCAGGCCGATCATGCCCGAGTCGTGCGAGAGCATGCGCTCGATGGCGCGGTGGGTCTTGCCGGTGTTGGTCGGGCCCAGGACGGCGGTGATGGGGGAAGCGTCGACCATGGCGCACGCAGCTTAGTACCGGACGCCGCGGTTACGCCCCCGCGCGACACCCGAGGGCGTGTGCCTCCGGTCCTTGCCGCTGGGCGGGCTCGTCCTCGGGCGCCGATGGCCCTGCGAAGCCAGAGCGGCGGAGCCCGACCCGCGCCGGAGGCACCGGTGGTGTCGATCACCTCTGGCACCTCTGGCGACATGCTCCACCTCATGGCGCGCATGGCGGCAGCTGCGCGAGCGGCTCGCTCTGTTGCCCAGAGCTGCCCGGACCCCATGTTTCCAGCTTCCGCGACCGAGTGAGCCTGCGCTTGCGCCAGCGGAGACAGCACACCTGCTCCTGAGACAGCACACCTGCCCGGTGTGGTCGCTGGGAACGACAGCGTGGTCAGTAGCCGGGCACGCTCGAAGCCCATAGCCTCGCAGGCAGACGGCTCAGGCTCGGCCATTTCCGCAGAGGAGGAGCGAGCACATGCCCTTGAACGATCCGGCTCGCGCGCAGCGGCGCCTCCGCGGCGCACCCCTGCTCCGCTGCATCTGCTTGCTGCTCGTCGTGGCGACCCTCGCATGGGCCGCGGCCGCCCCGCCGCACGTCGCCGGCCCAGCCGCCGCGCCCGCCGCGCCTGCCACTCCAGCCGCGGCGCCTGCCACTCCAGCCGCCGCGGCCGCCGCCGCGGCCGCCGCAGTCCCCCTCGATGCCCGCGCTGTCGCGCGCGCAGCGCACCTCGCCTTTCGCCCCGACGGCGGCGCCTGGACCGGCGGCGGAGATACCTACCGCGTCCGCGCCGCCACCGAGGCCTTCGAGGTCGTCCCCATCGCCCCGACCGCCGCGCGCGCGGTCGCGCCCCTGCGCGTCGCTGCCGCGCGCGTGGCCCGCGGCGATCGCGCCCTCGGGGACCCGCCCGCTTCGGCGCGCGGCCGCGTCGAGCGCGACGGCCACCTGGTCCTCGACCGCGGCGAGCTCGCTCAGCACCTGCGCAATCGTGACGATGGCGTCGAGCTGAGCTTCTCGTTCCCCGCGCGCCCCGAGGGCACCGGCGATCTCACCGTCCACCTCTCCACCGCCGGCCACGGCTACGCGGGCGAGACCGCCGGCGGCCACCACTTCGCCGACGCCTCCAGCGGTGTCGGGATCCGCGTCGGCCGCGCCACCTGGATCGACGCCCGCGGTGCGGCCGTGGAGATCCCGGTGCAGGCCGTGCCCGGCGGCCTCGATCTGCGCGTTCCGGAGGGCGTCCTCGAGCGCGCTGCGTACCCGGCCGTGCTCGACCCCCTCCTCTCCCCCGAGCTCGAGATCGATGCCCCCGTCACCACCGCCGCCGTCAACGATCAACACGACCCCGCCCTCGCTTGCGACAGCGGGGTCTGCCTCGTGGCCTGGAAGGATTCCCGGTCCGGTTCGGTGCGCGTTCGCGCGGCACGCGTCACCCCTGACGGCGGAGTCCTCGACGTGCCCGCGATGGACCTCGGCGAGGTTTCCTGGAGCGATTCCGGCGGCAGCCACGCGCTGAAGGTCGCCGCGGGCGGCGGCCGCTTCCTGGTCGCCTTCGGCATCGAGGCGGGCCCGGGCAAGGACGGCTACGGGCCACCCACCCACCTGCGCGCCGCGCGCGTGGACCTCGACGGTACCGTCGTCGATCCGGGTGGCTTCGACCTCACCGCGCCGGCGCTCGACCGCCGGGACGGCGAGCTCGCGCTCACCGCGGCACCCGGTGGGTTCCTCGCGTTCTGGGGCCGCAACGAGGGGGGCAAGCTCAGCCTCCACCGCGCGCACATCCCGCTCGAGGGCCCGCCGCGCGATCCCGACGGCGCACCCCTCCTTCCCGGCGCCACGCCCATGGCCGCCACCTCCGCAGGCACCGACGCATTCCTGCTCTGGTACGAGTACGAGAGAGATAGGGGCACCCTGCGCGGCTCTCGCGTCAGCGCCGACGGCGTCCTCCTCGATTCGCACCTCGTCTTCGCGTCCGGCGTCGACTCTTCCTCCGTCACCGCTGCGGTGGCCTTCAACGGCACGCACTACGTCGTCGTCTGGACAACGAGGCACGACCAGCGAGCTCTCGCTTCCCGGGTGACGCCCGGCGGGGCGCTCGTCGACGCCTCCCCCTTCCTCGTCACCGACACGCCCTTGGACACCATCCAGGGCGCCGCCGTCGAGGGAACGACCACGTTCGTGCTCGGCATCCAGGACCTCACCGGCGACGACTGCTGCTGGTACACCGTCCTGCACCTGGCCCGGCTGAGCGCCGACGGCGCCCCGCTCGACGCCGATGCCCCGGTGGTCGGCGAGTTCGTCAGGGATGGCGCGATCGCCTCCACCGGCGCCGCCGTGCTCGCCTCCTTTCGCGGGTTGACCTCCTGCGACGACGCGTACGTGCTCGCCGGCGCGCGGCTCGGTGAGGCGCCCGCGCCGATCGAGGGGCCGCTCTTCCCGATCGCCCTCGGCGCCAACGCCGAGGACGAGCCCTCGGTCACCTTCGACGGCAGGAACTACCTTGTCCTCTGGCGGGACACCCGGACGAGCGCCTCGGGCGTGCGCGGCGGCATCTACGGCGCGCGCGTCAGCCCCGAAGGCGCGGTGCTCGATCCCAGCGCCATCCCCGTCGCCACCGGCGATCTCGTTCACTCCAGCGCGATCTTCGACGGCGAGAACACGGTCGTCTTCTGGGCCCGCGCCTGCCGCTGCAGCGACTGGCCGCCTTGCGGCCCGATCGAGGCCGCGCGGATCAGCCCTGACGGGGTGGTCCTGGACGAAGTCCCGCGCGTGACTCCGCTGAGGGTCATCCCTGCCATCGTCACGCGCGGGATCGGCGGCGGGACGGTGTTCGTCGACGACGATGGCTGGTCCAATCCACAGCTGTTCCACCTCGATCCGAGCGGCACCTTCAGCGGCCCTACGCCCGTCCTCGGCCTCCCTCCGGACAGCCACCCTCTGGCCATCGCCTCCGATGGATCTGGCTACCTGCTGTTCTTCCAGCGGCAAGACGCCGACGGGATCTTCGGCGTTCAGGTCAGCCCTGGGGGCGAGGTCCTGGCCCCCGGCGCATTCCCCGTGCTCCCCCGAGGCAGTGGGCCGCTGGTCGCGCGCTACGTGGACCCGAACTATGTGGTGCTCGGCCTGGCGGTGACCCAGACAGGGGAGCCCGAGATCCACGCAACCCGGATCACCCCTGCCGACGAGGTGCTCGATCCGGGAGGCCTCCGGGTCGCGTCGCTCAGCCCCTGCCCGTGGTGCTCGACCCTGCCTCACGGCGCCCGTTCTCTCGGCATCGCGTCCACCCCGGAAGGCGCGCTGCTCGCCTGGAGCCTGCCGTCGTCTCACCCGGCCACGCCGGCGATCCAGGGCGCCGTGCTCGACCCCGCGGGCGCGGTCAGCCCGGTGCGTTCCCTCGCGGGTGACCCGGGTATCCTCGGTTCGCTCGCGCTCGCCGCCGACGCCAAGGGCACCGCGCTGCTGGCCTACGCACGCTTCATGGAGGAGCCCGCCTACGACGCCCCGCGGGTCCGCGCGCGCCTGGTCGGCCCCTGCGGCCCGCTCACGTGCCCGAGCGGCCACTGCGTCGACGGCGTCTGCTGCGACACCGCGTGCGGCGGCGGCGATCCCTCCGACTGCTTGGCGTGCAGCGTCGCGGCCGGCGCCCCCGCGGACGGCACCTGCGCCGCCGTCGACGGCCTCGCGTGCGACGACGGCGATGGCTGCACCCTCGACGAGATCTGCCGCGCCGGCGTGTGCAGCCCCTCCACCGTCGCGCCCGAGTGCAGCCCTGGGCCGGTCGATCCTGGGCCGGTCGATCCCTGCGCGGCCCCGGGCGCCTGCCCTGCGGACGAGCCCATCGCCTTCGGCGGGTGCGGCTGCCGCCTCGCGCCTCCCCCGACCGGCGCTCGCATCCTCCTCGCCGCCGCGGCGCTGCTGCTCCTCGGCGTGGGCAGGCGAAGGCGCGGATCGCTTCGACGAACGACGGATCTGTCTTAGCGCGCCGTCGGGTCCGCGAGCCAGGCAGCGAGCGCCTCGGGCGGGAGTGCCAGCTTGGCATCGTCGAGGCGATCGGCGCCGAGGCGCTCGAACCGTTCAGCCAAAAGGGAGTGCTCCATCTCGGTCAGGGGTCGGCCCAACTTCTTCTCGAACTGCCTCGCCAGCACCCGGAGCTGCCCCTCCTGGAGGCCCTCCTTGCGCCCCTCCTGGAGGCCCTCCTTGCGCCCCTCCTGGAGGCCCTCCCTCCGCGCCTCGTCGCGTAGCGACTGCTTGAGCTGCTCGAACCACTGCTGAACTTCCGTCACGATCTCCTCCTCTTCCGCGTCTTCCGTCGTTCGCGCCGAGGGCTCGGCCGGGACCTCGAAACGCAATCTTAACAGCCAGGGCAGGGCGATGCCCCTCTCCCAGGCGTCGTCGGGCAGGTCGATGAGCTCACGGATGGCATCGCGCAGCACGGCGCGCGCGCCGAGCAGGCGCAGGAGCAGGGTGCCTCGGGTGCGCGGCAGCTCGGCGATGACAACGAGGTCGATCCGCCATCCCGGCGCGGCCCGGTAGAGGCCGGGGCGCCCGGGCACCGGGTCGAAGCCGAACGCGTCGAGCACGGTGGCGGGCCGGCCGCTGCTGAGGACGCACAGCCGCGGGAAGGGCACGGGGCCGCCGTTGCGGCGCTCGAGTTCGTGGTGCCAGTGGAGCTGCTTGCGGACGCACCCGCGCAGCTCGGCCGGACCGGGGGTGTCGTGGAAGGGCTCGAACTGGCAGGGCTCTGCCGCGAGCTCGCCGAGCAGGCCGAGCTCTGCGCGCAACGCGGCGCGGGCGGGATCGGGCGTGTACCAGATGTCCATGATCTGGGAAGTTGCGATGACCTCGACCTGAGTGTCGGCGCCGCCGACGAGACCGAGGGTCTCGCGCAGGACGCTTTTGCCGAAGGCGTCGAATCTGCTGCGCATCGATGCGGTGACGAGAATGGGATTCATCGGACGCCCGAGCAAGCCAATTTTCGCGCGAGGCGTGCTGTTTTTGCGAAATGAGGGAGAGCGGCATCGCGTATGGGGAGGAGAAGAATCTGGCTATTACATGCGCCGCATCGATGTCATCTAGAAATCGTATCTTCAGCGCTGCACCGCCACAGCGTGGGGGGGGCGCGAATCGATGAACAGGAGAGTGGCAGTTCATCGCGCGGATGTTCGGGGTGTGCGTGCGCGTACCGCGGGAGAGCGCGAACGACGCGGCGGTCGAAGGCGCGGGCCTTGATGCGGAGGATCGAGCTCGCGCACGCAGCGCGCTGGCCCGTGTCACGTACGAGCACGGCAGCTCGCCCCTACCTCTGGGCTGCATCGACGTCGGCGTTCGGCGGATCCAGAACGCCTGAATAGCCGGAAAATTTCACCAGTATTGCATGCGCGAGAGCAGAGCCCTGGGCCACCTGGGCGGGGGCAGCTTCTCCCTCTTCAGCGACATCGCCCCTGGCCTTGATGCCGCGGAGGGCCGGGGAGCAGCCTGCCGATGCGGGGAAGGAGAAGATGCGACAGCAGCGCGCTCGCGCTCGGCCTTCGTCGCGTCGCCGCGCCCATGGCATGATGGGGCGAGATGCCGGCCGCTGTAAGAAGCACGACATGGGGCCCGCCCTCTGCTAGACCGCGGAGGCCCGAACGGAAGGACGCTGGGACGCGGAAGGCTCGATCGCATGCTGTCGCTTGAAGCGGGGAGCGTCGTCGGTGGGAAGTATCGCCTGGAGCGGCCGCTGGCGGGCGGCGCCATGGGCTTCCTCTGGGTCGCCCGGCACCTCCAGCTGGACGTCGAGGTCGCGCTCAAGTTCATGATGCCGCAGCACGCCGACTCCCCCGTCGCGCGCGCGCGGTTCGAGCGGGAGGCGAAGGCCTCGGCCCAGCTCCGGACCCCCAACGTGGTCCACGTCTACGACTACGGCCTCGAGGGCGACACGCCCTACCTCGCGATGGAGCTGCTCGAGGGCGAGGACCTCGCGGCGTACCTCGCGCGCCACGGGCGCCTCGAGCCGGAGGAGCTGGTCGGCATCGTGAGCCAGGTGTCCAAGGCGCTCCGCCGCGCGCACGAGGTGGGGCTCATCCACCGCGACCTCAAGCCGGCGAACATCTTCCTCGCGCGGCAGGGCGAGGAGGTCGTCAAGATCCTCGACTTCGGGGTCGCCAAGGCGATCGGCACCGGGCTCGCCGCCGACGCGACGAAGACCGGCACGCTGATCGGCTCGCCGCACTACATGAGCCCCGAGCAGGTGCGCCGGAGCAAGACGATCGACTTCCGCAGCGATCTCTGGTCGCTCGGCGTGATCATCTTCCAGTGCCTCACGGGCCAGCTGCCCTTCCCCGGCGAAGAGCTCGGCGACGTGCTCGTGGAGATCTGCACGGGCGACATCCCGGTCGCCTCGCAGCTCGCGCCGAATATCTGGCCCGAGCTGGATCGTTTCCTGGAGCGCGCGCTCAAGCGCGAGCCCGCGGAGCGGTTCCAGAGCGCGAGCGAGCTCGCCCGCGCGTTCGCCGCGGCGGTGCAGCGCACGGCGGTCCCGGACTCGCGCGACTCGCTGGACTCGACCGAGGCGCTGGCTCACGGCGGCGCGCCGGCGCATGGCGTCGCGCACGCTCTCGGCAGCGCGCCGGCTCACGGCGTCGCGCCAGCTCACGGCATCGCGCAGGCTCTCGGCATCCCGCCGGCTCACGGCGTCGCGCACGCTCACGGCGTCGCGCCGGCCGGGGGTGGCACCGTGGCCCTGGACGACGCGGTGACCGCCGGCGGCACGCTGGCGGCGGGCGGGACGGTCGTCGAGGACCGCACGCGGGTCCCGGGTGGCGTGGTGGGCGCGGGCGACACGCTGGCCGCGGGCGGCACGCTGACCGCCAGCGGCACGCTCGAGGCCGTGGGAGGCGCGCTGTCCCCGCCCGTGGATCGTCGCGCCCCGTCGCGGGCGGTGCTCGCCGTGGCTGCGAGCGTGCTCCTGGTCGGCCTGGGGATCGCCGCCGTCGTCCTGCTTCGCTCGCCTGCTCCCGACGTCACCGCTTCCCCTGCGGCGACGTCTCCGCCGGACGCTCCAGCGTCCGCTGCACCGCCGACACAGGTGGAGGAAGTGCCTGCCCCGCCTCCCCCGGACACGAGCGCCGTCCCCGCCACGCCGGCGTCGTCGGCCCCGACCAGCGCGGCCTCCGCCTCGGCGGCCCCTCCATCTGCGGCCCCCCCACCTGGCGCCGCGAAGGCCGCGCCAAGGCCTGGGCGCCCGCAGGCGCCTCCCCCGGCCAGCAGGCGGCCCTCTCAGGGGGCGCCCTCCAGCAAGGGCGCTTCCGAGAAGGATCCGACCTTCGGCTTCTAGTATCCCGTTTCTGAAGAGCGCGAATTAAAGCCGTCGATGAACTTGACCGTCTCGTCGAGCGGCGCCCGGCCCGTACGGGTGTAACCGACCGTGGGGTCCTCGTAGCCGATCGACATGCCGCAAAAGAGGATGAGCCCGTCCGGGGGTGACAGGACCTGCGCGACGGTCTTGCGAACCTGCGACCACGCCATCTGCGGACAACTGTGCAGCGCTTCGGCGCGCAGCAGCAGCATGACAGTCTGCAGATACATCCCTGTGTCGGCCCACTGGGCCGGGCCCAGGTCACGGTCGACGTAGCAGAACAGGGCGGCAGGCGCGCCGAAACAGTCCCAGTTGGCGATCGCGGCCCGCTGCCGCGCCTCCCAGTCCTCGCGAGCAATCCCGAGCGAGGCGTAGCGCTCCCTGCCGAAAGCGGATCGGCGCTCTCTGTACGGGGGCTTCATTCCCGGCGGGTACATTTCGTACTCCCGCTCGTCCCACCGGTCGCCTGCAGCCACGCGCTCGACGGCGAGCCTCTTGAGCTCAGCCAGCGGCGCGCCGGTCACCACGTAGATGTTCCACGGCTGGAGGTTCGACCCGGATGGCGACCAAGCCGCCGCGGATAACACGCGCTCCAGAACCTCCCTCGAGACCGGCTGGTCGGTGAATCCTCGCACCGCCCGTCGGCTCCTGACTGCCTCATAGACGTCCATGACCGCCTGCCTCTCCAGATCTTCTCATTGAAATCACAATCCTATTCGACGACTTGGCCAGGGTCGAATCGCCGCGTGGCGGAGCGAGACCGACTCGGGTGGACCACGCTCATCGCCTCCACGGACGTCGCCGCTCATGTCGTCAGGCACCTTGCGCCAGCGCGCGAGGACGAGGACGAGGACGAGGACTTCGGGCACGGCGACCTCCTCCACGCCGCGGACGCCGTCGACCAGGCCTGGGCGCCGCTCGCCCGGTGGCTCCTCCACCACGGAAGCCCCGCGGGGAGCGCGCCGGATCCTCCGAACCGGCGCGCTCCGGGCTGCACGACGAGCGAGTTACCCCGGGCTCGACACGCCCGGTGATGGTTGGGGGCGGCGCTTCCAGCCCCTCGAAACTCCAGCCCTTCGGAGGCCCGCCCCGCCACGGGCGCCTTCATTAAGGCCCTTAGTCTACCACTTGAGAGATCGTCGGCCCGCTCTGGATGAGCCGGGTCGGACAGCGCATGTCCTAGCCCACGTGCGCTTCTACAGCCTGTTTAGCGGCTCTTTCGCGTCGTCGGTCGCGCGAACGCCGACGGACGGCGAAGCGCCCGCTGTGACGCCACGGCGAGAGCGCGCAGCCCATGCTGGAGAGTGGTTGGCATGACGCACGGCGACGGGGTGGGACGTCGAGGAGAGGGCGCACTGCGGGGGTGGCTCGGGCTCCGGATCGACCGGCATGGCGAGGACGAGCCGGACGTTTCATGAGCCCTTGACTACGGGGGCGCGAAAGGATGAGGCTCCTCCGCCATGGCTGGCCTGAAGGGGTTCACTGTGGGCGCCGAGCCGCGTCGCGGGATGCTGGCTCGCAGCTTCTCAGAGAGAACCATCCGCACCACGCCATCGTCTTGACATTCTCGCTGGGATGTGAACCCGCCGTGGTTCCTCCGACGCAAAATTAGTTCCACATCGCGCTGGACAACACAGAGCAGATCCTACAGACGTTCCCATGTTCCGAATTGGAACATGAAAGGCGAACCGCAGGGATTCGCCCACGATCCGCCCTTTGTCCGAGGTTGCTCCCGGCACGTTCGATTACCAAGCCGAACTGCCGTGGTGTACCTCAGGACCGATCGCTGGTCAACGGGGCTCAGCCGCATGGGGCGGCGCTTCCACGCGTTAGCCAACAACCAAACCCAGTGGAGAACGAACATGAATGACGCCATGAGCGGTTTCTACAGCGAGTGCGAGCGCCACAAGAGGGTCAGTGGGGGGAGACTGAGCAAGACCGATGCGATGCGGATAGGGAAGAGGCATGGCATTCCGGCGGATGAATTGCCCGAGGTCTGGGACGAGGAGAATTGTGGCGTGATTGGCGGCAGCAGCCAGCACTCGGCCGACTGGATCGACGGACGGCAGCGATACCTAGACTGAGCCAACGGCGCCCGGCGGTCGCTCTCGCAGGAGTTGCCGCCGGGCGTTCCATTCATTGTCGCTTCAGTAGAACGGGGTGTCCGGAATGCACCGTGCGAGTGTCCGGAACGCGGATGGCGCCGATGTGGTTCCGGACATCACCTGGGCGGCGAGGCGGCCGGCCATGTCGAACATGCAACCCTGATTCATTCACTCTCCTGGGAAAGCGACGGTAGTTCAACAATCGATCGATGCCGTCGGCGGCGCTCTCTCTTGTGGGGCTAGAAAATCCGCACGCTCGGGCACGTGCGGCGGCTGGCGCGCGCGGGGGGCCGGCGGAGGAGCAGGGCGCCTGCTCGGCGACGTCCGTGGCAAGGCTTGCCCCCCTTGCGTTGGGAGCCCCCGCCGAGCTCCCGCTCAAAGGTTCGCGGTCGTCAGCCAGTGGGGGTTCTTCGTCGTGCCGTCGTAGCGCTCCGTGGTCTTGAAATGCTCGTGTTCCCCTCTGGCCCCGAGCTCGGCGGTGCGCGCCAGGATCGCCGAGACGCGCTCGCTGCCGAGCGGCTGGAACGTGTAAGCCGCCTTGAGCGCCTGCTTGAGGACACCCAGGCTGTCGCAGCCGGTGATGACCACCGACGTCGGCAAGCTCATGGGATAGTGCAGGCAGGTGATCGGCGAGACCACGCCCGCCTTCGCGATCTCCCCGCCGGCGAACGGCTTCATCCCCAGCACCCCGATGCCCTGCTGCGTCAGCACCGGGAGCACCGCCTTCTCGAAGCTCCGGTAATGGGGATCCAGGACGTTGAGCGGCATCTGCACGGTGTCGAGCGGGACGCCCTGCCGCTCGGCCATCTTCAGCATGGCGAGGTGGATGTCCGGGTCCTTGTGCCCCGTGAAGCCGATGAACCGGATCTTGCCGGCCTTCTTCGCGGCCACCAGCGCCTCCATCGCGCCGCCGGGCCCGTAGATCTGCTCGGGATCGCTCATCCGGATGATCTCGTGCATCTGCACGAGATCGATGACGTCGGTGCGCAGCCGCCGGAGCGACTGCTCGAGCTGCGCCTCGGCGGTCGCCCGGGTGCGGCCGTCGAGCTTGGTCATCAGGAAGACCTTGCTGCGGTATCCGTCCTGGAGCGCCTTGCCCATGCGCTCCTCGCTCTTGCCGTCGTGGTAGTCCCAGCAGTTGTCGAGGAAGGTGACCCCGTGATCGATCGCGAAGCGAACGAGCCGGATGCTCTCCTGCTCGTCCTTGGGGACCGCCATGTGGAAGCCGCCGAGGCCGAGGAGGCTGACCTTCACGCCGGTCCGCCCGAGAGCCCTCGTCGGCATCACGCCGCCCGCCGGTAGCGTGACGTCCTCTTCCTCTGGCGCCCCGGAGGAAGGCCCCTCGGGAGGCTCCGGAGCGCCCGCGCCCGGGGATGTAGCGTTTTGCCGCAGCTGCGCGCTCTCCGCACACGCGCCGAGCGCGAGGCTTGCGCCCGCGGCGTGGAGGAAGGTCCGCCGAGAAGGTCGCTTCGTCATGACAGGGCAACGCTCCTTTTCAGGGCGAAGCCAGACTGCAGGGGACATGCCATGCGAACACAGGCACGAGCCCACGTTCACGACCCAGGGGGTGACCGCTGGGGGGTGAAGGAGCTCATGGCCGTCCGAGACGCGACTGGGCGTGAGCAGCCTGGGGGGAGGACCGCAGGGCGGTCAGCGCGGCCTGGTAGACCGTCTGGAAGCGAGCCTGCTCTGGCGCGAGCGCGGCGGCGCGTTTCAGCGGCTCGAGCGCTTGATCCTGGTGGCCTTGCCGGACCAGGGCGAGGCCCAGCGAGTGGAGCAGCTCGGCCTGCTCGGGAAGACGGGTGATTCCGCGCCGGAGCAGCGCGACGCCGTCCGCGTCGCGACCGAGCTCGCGATAGAGATCGGCGAGGTTCACGTAGGTGGGGACGTAGCCGGGCTCGATGCGAAGCGCGGCGAGGTAGGCGTGCTCGGCGTCGCGCGGCTTGCCCGTGCGGGTGAAGATCAGGCCCAGGTCGTTCTGGGCCTCGGCGCGATCGGCGTGGAGGGTTTGCGTGGCGATGTACTCGCTCAACGCCCCGTCCAGCGCCCGCGCGGCGCGCTCGGGCAAGGCGCCGAGGTCGACGCCCGCAAGCACGCGCGCGGCTTCGACGCGCACGCCGCGTACGGGATCGGCGAGGAGCGGCGCGGCGACGGCCGCGGCGCGACGGGGATCGTAGCCCTCCAGCGCGCTGAGCGCAGCGCGCCGGAGCAACGGGTCGGGATCGGCGAGCGCCGCACCGAGAATGGCGAGCGACGCGGCCGTCGGGGCGGCGCGCAGCGAGGCGAGCGCGGTGGCGCGCGCGATGGCGGGGACGGCGCCGTCGGTCGCGAGCCGCTGGAGCTCAGCGGCAACGGCCGGGTCGCCGGGCGCGGTGCGCGCGAGAGCCAAGGCCTCGGTATAGGTCTGGTAGCCCTGCGCGGGACGGCCGAGCCAGGCTCGCACGGCGTCTGCGGCCCAGCTCGCCGGCTTCTGCGCGTGGCAGTCGGTGCATGGGTTCGGGATCCCGAGGCGGACCGAGAGATCCGGCCGAGGCACCCGGAAGCCGTGATCGTGACGCACGTCGACACCCATGTACGTGCGCGCCGGCATGTGGCAGTCGACGCAGCGCGGAGCGGCGGGCGCGCCGGGCGTAGCGCTGGCATTCGCTGCGGCGGCGTTCGCGGCGTGGTGGTGATGCGCGGGGACATCGAAGCGCGCCGGTTCATGGCAGGACGCGCACACGCCGTTGCCCTCGGCGCGCAGACGGCCGGAGTGCGGCTCGTGGCAATCGCTGCACGTCACACCCGCATTCGCCATCTTGCTTTGCTGGAACGAGCCATAGGTGAAGACCTCGTCGCTCATCACGCCGTCGGGCGTGTAGAAGGGCGCGGTCAGCAGCTCGAGCGCGACGCTGTCGAGCAGCGGAGCGCCGTGCCGGAACGGCTGCGAGAGGGTCTCGCGGCGGCTGTGGCAGAACGCGCACGTGGCGCTCTCGGTGCCGCTCGAGGCGCTCTTGCCACGCTGCACGGTGCCGCTGGGCAGCCGCGTCCACGTGGCGTCCTTGCGCTCATCGAAGCGCACGTCGAGGCCCTTCGAGGGGTCCGGCGTCCTCGCCTCGGTCCAGTCGAGGTGGCGCGCGCCGCCGCCGTGGCAGCCTTCGCAACCGACGCTGATCTCGGACCAGGTGGTGGTGAAGTGATCCGCCGCCGCGTCATACCCTTTCGTGACGTGCGTCGAGTGGCACTCGGCGCACATGTGATTCCAGTTCTGGCTGGCGGCGGTCCAGTGCAGCACGTCGCCGGCGCGCACGTCGTCGCGGTCGTGCAGGTGGTACCAGCGCTGCCCACCGCGTGCCTGGGGGCGCGCGTCCCACGCGAACGGCAGCGCCTGCAAGCGCCCGCCCGGGCCGGCGACGAGGTATTGCTGGAGCGGCTCGACGCCGAAGGTGTACAGCACCTCGTAGCGGTGCAGCTGGCCATCGGGGCCGTCCGTGGTGACCCAGTATTTCCCGCCCTGGCGATCGAAGCGGTGGACCTGCCCGGCGTAACGCAGGCGCGCCCCATCGAAGTTCCCGAGCACGGTGGCTGCGGTCGCGTGCTGCATGGCCCGCGCGTGCTGCGAGCCCTGCCACGCGGCGTGCTCCTCGGCGTGGCACGGCGCGCATCGGTCGCTGCCGACGAAGCCGGCCGCCGCGCGCTCCGGCGAGCGCTCCGCCGGGCTGACCCGCGTCGCGGCAGCCAGCGAGGCCTCCGCAACGCCGCCTCGCGCCGCCCCGGGTTTCACCCCCGAAGCGCTCGCCGTGGAGGCGTCGTCTGGCGTGAGTGACGACGCGCTCGTGGACGCGCGCCAGACCACGAGCCCGATGAGCGCCAGAATCAGGACAGCGATGGGCCACGAGCGAACGAGTCGAAAATCGGCCATGTGCGGAGCGGACGCGAGCGCCGCCGCGAGACGCGGGTCGTGCAGAGACGCCCGGGTCTCGCGTGCGGCAGGGTGCGCGTTTACTCGGTGAGGATGACGCCGCGGGCGGTGGCGTACTGCGCCCACGCGGCGGCGAGCTCGGCCGCCACGATATCGTCGACGACGACGCGTCCGGGCAGCGGCGGCTCACCGGCGCCGGCGCTGTCGTCCCATTCGCCGTGTCGGTTCGAAAATGAGCGTATAGTCGGCCTTCGGCCAGACCTTGGTGAGGTCGAACGGGTTATGCCGGTGCGTCCGCGCCTGCGCCTCGGACATGACCTGAATGCAGAGCTTCCAGCGCGGAAACCGCCCCGCCTCCAGGCTCTCGAACAGGTCGCGCTGGTGGCTCTCGCGGTCTCGCCCCACCACCGCCTCGGCCTCGGCGTCGGTGAGGTTGTCGATCCCCTGCTGGCTGATGAAGTGGAACTTGACCCACACGCGCTCGTTCGCGGCGTTGATCATGCTGAAGGTGTGGCTGCCGAAGCCGTGCATCGCGCGATAGCTGCGCGGAATCCCGCGGTCGCTCATCACGATCGTCACCTGGTGGAGCGCCTCGGGCAGCGACGTCCAGAAGTCCCAGTTGTTGTCCGCGCTGCGCATCCCGGTCCGGGGGTCGCGCTTGACGGCGTGGTTGAGGTCGGGGAAGCGCAGCGGGTCGCGGAAGAAGATCAGCCGCTCGATCCTCGAGCGCCACGGCGGCCGACTCTGGGCCGAGCCCAACCCTGGTTTCGGCGCGACGCTTCGCTTCGAGCTGCCGGCCGTCGAAGGAGCCTGAGCGACGCGGACGGCGATGAGAGGCCGCGGACTCTCGTGTCCGCGGCCCTCGCTCTCACGACTGGATGAACTCCAGCAGATCCGGATTGACGACGTCCGGGTTGATGGTGCACAGGCCATGCCCCAGGCCCTCGTAGACCTTGAGCGTGCCCTTCTTGAGCAGCTTGATCGACAGCAGCGCGGAGTCCGCGATCGGCACGATCTGGTCGTCGTCGCCGTGCATCACGAGCGTGGGCACATCAATCTTCGCGAGGTCGTCGGTGAAATCGGTCTCCGAGAACGCCTTGATGCAGTCGTAGTGCGGCTTGATGCCGCCCATCATGCCCTGCCGCCACCAGTTGTCGACGACCCCCGGCAGCGTCTTGGCCCCTGGACGATTGAATCCATAGAACGGCCCTTCGGGCACGGCGCGGTAGAACTCCGCGCGGTTCGCGACGAGCGCGGCGCGGAACCCATCGAACACCTCGATGGGAAGGCCACCGGGATTCTTGTCGCTCTTGACCATGATCGGCGGCACGGCGCCGATGAGCACGGCCTTGGCCACGCGGCCGTCCTGCCCGTGCTTCGCGACATAACGCGCCACCTCACCGCCGCCCGTGGAGTGGCCGATGTGCACCGCGCCCTTGAGACCAAGGTGAGCGGTGAGCTGCGACACGTCGCTGGCGTACGTGTCCATCTCGTTGCCGTCGAAGGTCTGCGACGAGCGCCCGTGACCGCGACGATCGTGCGCGATGACGCGGAAGCCCTTCGCAAGGAAGAACATGAGCTGCGCATCCCAGTCGTCTGCCGACAGCGGCCAGCCGTGATGGAACACCAGAGGCCGGCCGCTGCCCCAGTCCTTGTAGAAAAGCTCGACGCCTTCTTTGGTCTTGAAAATCGGCATGTGGCGCTCCTTCTATCTATCGAATGGCGTGACGCAGAGACGAGGCCACCTGTTCGGCGGCGAGCTGCGGGTACTGATGCTGCGGGGCGTGCTCCGACTCAGGATACACGGCCAGATGAGCGTTGGGGATCTTGCGGTTCAGCGCGAACCGGTTGTCCACGGCGGTGCTGATGTCGTTGTCGCCGCTGATGATGAGCAGCGGCGTCCGCGTGACCATCAGCTTCTGCAGCCGCCCGGCCTCATCGGCGTGATATTCCTCGGCCGCGACGACGGAGAAGCGCTATGTGACGCCGGAGAGCCCGGCGTCGCTCGGCACCTTGGACGCCGTGCTGCTGAGCCACGATCATCACGCCGACAACCTCGACCTGGCCGGGCGTGCGCTCGTCGCCGACGAGGCGCGCGTCGGCCGAGTGGTGACGACGGTGCCGAGCGCGCGGCGACTCGCTCGCCCCGCCTCGACGACGCGCTTCCTCGAGCTCGGCGGCACGCTCGAGCTCTGACGCACCTGTCGCTCTCGAGGGGTGCTTGACTCCTGCAGCCGGCGCCTCTATGACATTCGCGCATCTAGATACATGAATACATGAGTCTTTCCGAATACATCGAGACCCTGAACCTCCTCGGGGACGAGAGCCGGATACGGCTCTGCGTGCTCCTCCGCGAGCGCGAGCTGCGGGTGACGGATCTGGTTCGCGTGACGGGCATCGCGCAGTCGCGCGTCTCGACGCACCTCGGGCGGCTCCGCGAGGCGGGGTTCGTGCGGGATCGGCGCCAGGGGCCGCAGTCGTTCTATGCGCTCGCGGTCGACACCCTGCCCGGGACCGCGAAGGCCCTCCTCGATGAGGCCACGAAATCGCCCGACCCGACCCTGGAGGGCGACCAGCGGCGCCTCCTTGAGCTCGACGCCGAGCGGCGCGGCGGCCTCCCCGAGTCCTTCGCCGGCGAGATGGAGCGGCACTACTCCCCGGGCCGCACATGGCAGTCGCTCGCTGTCGGCATCGCCGCGTTGCTCCGCCTCGGCGACGTCCTCGACGTCGGATCGGGCGACGGCGCGGCGGCCAGCGCGCTCGCGCCTTACTGCCGCTCGCTCACCTGCGTCGACTCGAGCAGCCGGATGATCGAGGCCGCGAGAGAGCGGTTCTCGACCCAGCCCCACGTCCGCGTCCAGGTCGCCGACGTCCACGCGCTGCCGTTCGGAGACGCCTCCTTCGACTCGGTCCTCGTGTTTCACACGCTGACCTACGCCGAGGACCCGCCGCGGGCGCTGGAAGAGTGCGCCCGCGTGCTCCGCCCGGGCGGTCGGGTGGTCATCCTGTCGCTCGACGCGCACCAGCAGCGGGAGATCACCGTGCCCTACGGCGAGCGCCACCCCGGCTTCTCGCCCTCCGACATCCGCGCCATGCTCACCCGCGTGAAGCTCGATGTCGCCGCGTCCGAAGTCGCCTGCCGCGAGACAAAGAAACCCCATTTCCAGGTCGTGCTCGCCATCGCCGACAAGCCGACCCCCGGTCCCTCCAAGAGCGCCAAGCGAGGCTGATCATGCCGTCCAACAACACAACGCCTCCCCTTCATCCACTCCAGAAGCTCCTCCAGAGCCGCATCGTCATCATCGACGGGGCGATGGGGACGACCATCCGCACCTACGGGATGAAGGAAGCGGACATCCGGGGCAAGCGATTCGCGGATTCGAAGAAAGACCTGCTGAACAACGGCGATCTGTTCTCGCTCACGCAGCCGGAGATGATCTGCGACATCCACCGGCGGTTCCTCGAGGCCGGCGCGGACATCATCGAGACGAACACGTTCGGCGCGACAAGCATCACCCAGAGCGAGTTCTTCGTGGACGACCCGCGCGAGCACGGCGGGCGGAAGGACCCGGCCTTCTATCAAGGGATCATCGACGACCCGTTCCTCAACGACCTCGCCTGGGAGATCAACGAGCAGTCCGCGCGGCAGTGCCGCGAATGGGCCGATCGCGTGGCGAACGCCGACGGGCGGCAGCGGTTCGTCGCGGGCGCCATCGGCCCGCTCACCGTCTCCCTGTCCAACTCCCCGGACGCCGACGACCCCGGCTTCCGCGTCGTGACGTTCGATCAGGTGAAGCAAGCGTACGTCCACCAGATCCGCGCCTTGATCGCCGGCGGCTCCGACGTGCTGCTGGTCGAGACCATCTTCGACTCGCTCAACGCGAAGGCCGCGCTCGTCGCCATTCGAGAGGTGTTCGACAAGGACGGCAAGACCCTGCCGGTGATGATCTCGGCGGCGGTCGGGCGCGGCGGAGAGACGATGATCTCCGCGCAGACGGTCGAGGCGTTCTGGAACGCGGTGAAGCACGTGAACCCGCTCGCCATCGGGCTGAACTGCTCGCTCGGCCCGGACCTGATGTATCCGTTCCTGTCCGACCTCTCGGAGAAGTCCAGCGCCGCGATCTCCTGTTACCCGAACGCCGGCCTGCCCAACCCGCTCTCCCCCACGGGCTTCGATCTGGAGCCGCCGGACATGGCGCGCCACATCGGCGGCTTCGCGGACGCGGGCCTCCTCAACATCGCCGGCGGCTGCTGCGGCAACACGCCCGAGCACATCGCGGCCATCGCCAAGGCGCTCGCCGGCAAGCCCCCGCGCGCCCTCGACCCGAGGCCCCCCGCGGAGGCCCCGCCCGGCGGCGCGGCCTCTTCCGGTTCCGGCCCGCCGATCCCCCTGCGCCTGTCCGGCTCGCAGCCGTTCACGCAGCAGCCCGGCGTCTACATGATCCTGGGCGAGCGCACCAACGTCGCCGGGTCGCCGAAGTTCGCGAAGCTCATCAAGGAGGGGAAGTTCGAAGAAGCGGTGAGCGTCGCGCGCCAGCAGGTCGAGAACGGCGCCAACGTCATCGATATCTGCATGGACGAGGGCATGATCGACGGCGTCGCCGCGATGACGCGCTTCCTGCTGCTCCTGGCCAGCGAGCCCGAGGTGGCGAAGGTCCCGTTCATGGTGGACTCGTCGAAATGGGAGGTCATCGAGGCGGGCCTCAGGTGCATGCAGGGCAAGGGCATCGTGAACTCCATCTCGCTCAAGGAGGGTGAGGCGAAGTTCCGCGAGCACGCGAGGACCGTCCTCAAGTACGGCGCCGCCGTCGTGGTCATGGCCTTCGACGAGCAGGGGCAGGCCGCCACCTACGAGGACAAGATCCGGATCTGCAAGCGCGCGTACGGCATCCTCGTCGACGAGGTGGGGTTTCCTCCCGAGGACATCATCTTCGATCCGAACATCCTCACGGTCGCCACCGGCATGGAGGAGCACAACAATTACGCCGTCGACTTCATCGAGGCCACCCGCTGGATCAAGGCGAACCTGCCGCACGCCAAGGTCAGCGGCGGCGTGTCGAACATCTCGTTCAGCTTTCGCGGCAACAACCGGGTGCGCGAGGCCATGCACTCGGCGTTCCTCTACCATGCCATCCGGGCCGGCATGGACATGGGCATCGTCAACGCGGGCATGCTCGAGGTGTACGAGGAGATCGAGCCGGAGCTCCGCGAGCTCGTCGAGGACGTCCTGCTCAACCGGCGTCCGGACGCCACGGAGCGGCTCGTCGACTTCGGCGAAGCGCTGAAGGCCAGGAGCGCCGGCGCCGCCGCGACCGAGAAGAAAGAAGAGGAGTGGCGCAAAGGCACCGTCGAGGAGCGGCTGTCGCACGCGCTGGTCAAGGGCATCGATACATACATCGATATCGACACCGAGGAGGCGCGCGCCAAGCTCGGCCGCCCGCTCTCCGTGATCGAGGGCCCGCTGATGGATGGAATGAGCGTCGTCGGAGATCTCTTCGGCGCGGGCAAGATGTTCCTGCCGCAGGTGGTGAAATCGGCGCGCGTGATGAAGAAGGCCGTCGCGTACCTCACGCCGTTCATGGACGAGGAGAAGGCGGCGATGGCCGCCGCCGGGCAGGAGGTGAAGACGCAGGGGAAGATCGTCCTCGCCACGGTGAAGGGCGATGTCCACGACATCGGCAAGAACATCGTGGGCGTCGTGCTCGCCTGCAACAATTACGAGGTGATCGACATGGGCGTCATGGTCCCGTGCGAGAAGATCCTCGAGCGGGCCAGGCAGGAGAAGGCGGATCTGATCGGCCTGAGCGGGCTGATCACGCCGTCGCTCGACGAGATGATCCACGTGGCCCGCGAGATGGAGCGGCAGAACTTCAAGCTGCCGCTCCTGATCGGCGGGGCGACGACCAGCAAGGCGCACACGGCCGTCAAGGTGGCCCCGCATTACAGCGAGCCGGTCGTGCATGTGGTCGACGCGAGCCGCGCCGTGCCCGTCACGACGAGCCTCCTGAGCGAGGAGGGCAAGGCGGCGTTCGTCGCCCAGCACCGCGCCGAGTACGAGAAGCTCCGGCGGCTCCACGCGGCGCCGAAGCACAAGCTCGTCTCCCTCGAGGCCGCGCGCGCGAACCGGACGCGGATCGAATGGCGCGCCGAGGACGTGCCGGTGCCCGAGTTCACCGGCGCGCGCGTGCTCGAGGACTTCCCGCTCGCCACGTTGCGCGAGTACATCGACTGGACGCCGTTCTTCCACACGTGGGAGCTGAAGGGCGTCTATCCGCGGATCCTGGAGCACGAGAAGTACGGCGAGCAAGCGCGCCAGCTCTTCTCCGAGGCGAACGCGCTGCTCGACACGATCATCGAGAAGAAGCTGCTCACGGCGCGCGGCGTCTATGGCTTCTTCCCCGCGAGCGCGGTGGGCGACGACGTGGAGGTGTACACGGACGGGACGCGCACGAAGGTGCTCGATCGGTTTCACTTCCTGCGCCAGCAGACGGCGAAGGAGGGCGGCGAGCCGAACCGATCGCTCGCGGATTTCATCGCGCCCAGGGAGACCGGCCTCCGGGACCACATCGCCGGCTTCGCGGTCACGGCCGGGATCGGCCTGAAGGAGCTGTGCGGGCGGTTCAGGGCGGTGCACGACGACTACAACGCCATCATGGCCGAGGCGATCGCCGATCGTCTGGCCGAGGCGTTCGCCGAGTGCCTGCACAAGCGGGTGCGCGACGAGTGGGGTTATGGCCGGCAGGAGGACCTGACCAAGGCCGAGCTCATCGAGGAGAAATACCGCGGCATCCGGCCCGCGGCGGGCTACCCGGCGTGCCCGGATCACACCGAGAAAGGCACGCTCTGGCGGCTGCTCGACGTCGAGAAGAGCACAGGCATCCAGATCACCGAGTCGTTCGCGATGTGGCCCGGATCGAGCGTGAGCGGCCTGTACTTCGCGCACCCGGAGGCCCGGTACTTCAGCCTGGGAAAGATCGATCGCGACCAGGTGGTCGACTACCACGCGCGCAAGGGCATGACCGTCGCGGAGGTCGAGCGCTGGCTCGGCCCGAACCTCAACTACGATGCTTCAAACTAGCAGAAATCCCACCAGAAAAACCGGTCCATGACGAGCGGTCGCTGGAAACAGTAGCGATTCTCATGGCTTCCGCCTGTTTCGCCCCAGCTGCGCCTCGCGCCGGATGTGCAATGAGGCGGCGACGCTCGTCGATCGTATCTTCCCCAACGTGCCCGTCAGGCAGTGGGTCATGTCGCTTCCGTTTGAGCTGCGTGCGCTTGCGACCAAAAGGTCCGACGTCCTCGCGGCGATGGAGCGCATCTTCGCGGAGGAGATCGCCCGCGTGACCACGCGGCTCGCGAGCATCGCCGGCGCACGGACGGGCTCGGTCGGATTACCTCAGAGATTCGGCTCGAGATTGAACGTTCACGTCCATTTTCACACGCTGGCAATCGACGGCGTTTTCGAGAAGACCGCCATGGGCGTGCGCTTCCACGATGCGCCGCCGCCTTCAAAGGACGATGTCAGCGAGGTGGCGCGACGGATGCGCGAGCGTGCGCTTCTTTGGCTACGGCGCCGCGGCTACCTCGACGAGCGCGCGGCCGAGGAGCGCAGCAACGAGACCATCGAGCCCTCCGCGCTCGATGCGTGTACCCAGCTCGCACTCGCAGGTGGAGCGTATCTTGCGCGGCCTTTCGAGCACAAGGACAGTTCCGACGCGGCTTTCGAGCGCCGAGAGCGACGCTTCTCCGCGGCGTGCGACGGGTTCAACGTGCATTGCGCGGTGCGCATCGCAGCGGATGACGATCAGGGGCGCGAGAGGCTCGTGCGGTACTGCTCCCGCCCGGCCTTCGCACTCGATCGAATCGAGCTCCTGCCCGATGGGCGTATAGCGTACTTGCTGAAGACACCTCGGCGAGGACGCACTCACCGCGTCATGAGTCCAATGGAGTTCATGGCCCGGCTCGCGGCTTTGATTCCTCCGCCGAAGATCCCGCTTGCGAGATACCATGGCGTGTTCGCGCCTCGCTCGTCGTGGCGCTCTCTCGTGACACCCAGACCTCCGGCCCGCGCCGCGAAGTCTGAGCCGTGCGCGGGGCACGCGCCTCTGCCCGCCGCGCCCGCGCCCGCATCGCCCGCGCCCGCGTCGCCGTGCGCTCCGCCGGCGCTCTCAGCGAGGTCGCTCGCGCATGCCGAGCGCACGGTGCGAGTTGAGCCGACCCTGATCTCGGTCTTGCAACGGGGGCGGCTGCTCGAAGGGGAGTTGTTCGCAACGTCGCGCTATGTCGAGTGGGCCGTGCTCATGAAGCGTTCGTTCGGCTTCGATGCGCTCCGCTGCCCGAGATGCGAACGGAGGATGCGCGTGCTTTCCACGATCACCGACTCAGCGGTGGTGCGCCGCATCCTCGATCATCTGAACTTGCCCTCGCAGCCCCGAACGGCAGCACCCGCGCGCGATCCAACGTGGGAACCGATGGCGTTCGGGTTCGACGCGGCGTAGGTGGGCACCCGGCCCGAGCCCGTCATGGCGAACGCACGTCGCGGTCGTCGAGCCAGAGCTGCACCCCATGCACGGCGCGCGGGCCCTGCGACGGGGCGAGCGGGTGTTTGATGCGCGATAGACGGCTCGCCCGGCGCCGTTCCCGCGGGGCTGACACGGGCGAGAGCTCTATGGTTTCCTATCCGCTCTGCCCCGGTCCTGCCAGCTCTGCATGTTTGACCTCGACCCCACCCCAGTCGCCTAAAGTTCAACCGGTTACGCTACCGCGCGGTGAGGGCGTTGCCCACCCCGGATCGCCGGCGTCCCGCGCTCCGCCGCCTCCCACGCGGCCCGTAGGCTGCCCGCGACCTTCCCCCCCTCCATCGGCGGTCCCATCCGCTTGAGCGCCTCCAGACGCGCCGCCTCCAGCCTCGATCGGCGCTGCGCCGTCGCCCGGCGCTTCTCCACGATCGCACCCAGCACCTGCGCCGCCCGCTCCCACTGCGCCGCCGCACCCGGCGCGTGCGCGATCTTTCGAACGGCGTTCCTCGGCGCCTCCAGCTCGTCGCACAGCCGTCCGATCTCAGGGTGCAGCCGTGCGATCGCGCGCAGGTGACACCGCGTCTGCTTGTTGATCTGGAAACACTCTTCGAGGACGTGGCTCGGCGCGCGGACCACCCCGCACGCGAGCTCGTACCAGCGTCGCGAGCTCATGCGCCTACAGAAGCACCGGTTTCGAAACCTGCCAGAGTGAGGACTTCATTTTCTGCTCTACTTTAAAGAGTGTTTAAACACAGGATCAACGTCGACCCCAGGCGAGGGAAATGAATTTAAAGCATGAATGTAACGTGTGACGAAGAGAGCGCTGGTTGTCACGTGTCCCCATGACCTGACTGGCATTCGCGAAGGCCAGATCACGTGACCTCGGTGTACGGGGCGACCCCTCCGGCGATCCCGGACCCGTCGTCGAGCGGGGCCGGCTGGCCCGGCGCCGTGCCCAGGCCGCGCGGGCGTCCACTAGGACGAGTTCCCCGGCCCCTTGCGCCAGCGTCGCGCCTGGACGGGGTCCTGGCCCCTGCCGTGCAAAGCCTGCAGCAAGGGCTCCGGAACCTCGTCGGCGCGGTCCCTCTAGGGATCACATGGGCGTGCGCGAGCGGCGAGATGCGCACACGGTGCTCTCACGCGACGGTAGCCCGGTGGCGCGCTCGCGCTCTTGCTCGACTTGGTCTCCTCGTGGTCGCCGATGCGGAACGCGCGCTGGTTGGCGAAGAAGAGTCGACGAGCAAGCTCGTGGCGTGACTCGCCGCGGTTGAGCTGAAGATGAACTCGATCGCGAATGTCAGCCTCGTGCAGGCAGCGAAGAATCTAGTGCAGGCCGTCTTCACCACGCGGCCGAGCATGGTGAGGCCTTGGTGTCAGTTTCGTGATGGCGAGGCCTCACCATCGTGTCGTTCTCGAGCAGCCCGTCGAGATCGAGCGCGCGCTCCGCGTCGCGACGCCGGCGGCATGCTCGACACGGATCCATGCCGTCAGAATTTTGCCGAGAACAAAATTCTGTTGACAATTTATCGGGAGAATTGTAAGCTGGACTCCAATTACGTCTTAAGCTCTAAGCCCACAGCATTCGGCGCGAGCGATACCGGAGGAGGACAGGTCTTGTCCAAGACGCGAGCACTTCTGTTGTGTTTATCCACACTGATCCTCGGCGCCGCATTGGTGCTCGGTTTGGGCAAGATGGGTTTGACATCTGTCCCGTCAAAAGAGCAAATGCGCGCCTCTTCGGGCGAAACGGTAAAGCCGCGGCAATCCGCGCAGCGCTTCAACAACTCAGCGGAACGTCCGCGTCCGGTGCTCTCGGCACCGCTACCCACGACCACTCCGCCAGAGCCAGATAACGCGAAGGCCCTGGACGAGGACGAGGACGAGGACGAGGCGCACGCACGCGCCGACGCAGCGTTCAAGCGCATGCTCTGGGACTTCGAGAGGGCTCCCGAAGATTCCGACTGGGCGCCATCGGCCGCCAGCGCGTTACGCGAAAACCTAGGCACGCTCTCGTCGGCGCTGGGGTACGACGTGGAGTCGTTGGAGTGCAAATACAAGCGCTGTGTCGCGCGCGTTCGCTGGGAGAGCATCGAGACAGCTTTGCGCGAACACAACCGCATACCGCAGATGCGCTACGCACGAAATTGTGCCGTAGAAATCAGGGGCAATACCGAAGACGCCACCTCGTCAGGAATTCTGACTCACGTCGTGTTCTCTAACTGCAAGTAACAACCTCCATAATCAAATACAACAGGATCGCAGAATGAAATCCACGAATGTTCTTTTGGGACTTCTTGCCGTCGCGGGCGTTGCCGCCACCACAACCGATGCTCTGGCGCGAACTCTCCGGTTCTCTGGCTTTGAGTGCTATACTTACAGCAGCACCGATGTCTGGGCTGAGCCTCGCTTCCAATGCCCGGTTCCGAACTGGACGACCGACGGGCTAGAAGACTATACAGATGTGTACGTCGAGCTCACCATCGGCCACCCGTCGAATGACTTCATTCCGTCGGGAGGGAACTTTATGCCGGCCGCGAAGGCATGCGTCCACTACAGCAGTTCGACGACAGGCGCGTTCGGTTCGGGCTGCGGTATAGAAGCCAAGCTGGCCGCGAATCTCTCCCCCGGTGCTCGTACCATCCACCTCGAGCACGATCAGCTCGTTCCCGCCGACGACAACCTTTCGGTGTTCCGCCTCCATCAGTTCGGCTTTGCCTACCTGTCTATTTTCAGCGGTGGTCTCGATGCCGACACGCCCGATGATTTTCAAACCTACGGATACATCCCGCCAGCGCTTATCAGGGGCTACCGAGTCCTGTCAACCGAGTAATCGGCTTCTTCGGCACACTCGACGCCGGCGGTGCCCTCATCCGCGAGGTTGACGCCGTCACCCCGCATGGTGCGTCAATGGGCGCTTCTTCGTAGCGCACCTGATGTCCACCGACCAGCACCAGTAAGCCCAACCAACCCCACACGGCGCCGGCCTGCTCGTTTCGCGGGCGCCGCTCCCCGCCGACGGCGTGTAGGCCGAGCCGACATCCACCGGCCATGCGGTCCGCCTGACGCGCAGCGCCGGCCCGCGCCGTCGCGGGCGGCCTCGGGTCGGTCCTGTTCTCGCGCGAGGTCTGCCGGCGTCGCGGCCCTGGGACGCGAGCTCGTCGAGCGCGCCGGCGTCGCGCCACATGGCCCCGGCGTAAGCTTCCTGCCACAGGACGGTGCGCGCAACTCACTGCTCGCGAACGCCCATGTGATCCCCAGCGGGACCTACCACGTCCACCGCGCCGACGAGGTCCCAGCGCCCGTATGCGTTCGGCGACCTGCATGCTGTCCTGGGGCCCGAACGCTGCGTAGAACCCTGCGCCGGAGGTGTCGATGGACGAGAACAGAAGCACCTGGCGCGATCGAGTGACGCGCTGGCATAAGAGCGGGCACTCCGCCCGCGTGTTCGCGGAGCAGGAGGGGATCAACGCCGGGACGCTCTACTCCTGGAGCCGCCGACTCGGGATCTTCAGCGGCGCCCTGGGGCTGATCCACTTCCGACCTCTTTAGAGATCCACCGGCCCCACGCGGTGCTGGTCGCGAGCGGCGCGATCGTGATCCAGGTGCGACGAGGGGCAGGTCAGACCGCGGCGGGCTCGCCCCGGTGCGGGGCGCGTTCACCGGCACGCCCAGGCCGCTGGTCGGCGGGGTGCTCGCGGTAGCTCGGTCAGTGGATGACGAGGGGCAGGTCAGGTCGCGGCGCGCTCGCCCTTTTCGGCAGAGCGCTTGTCGGCCCGCTGCTCGGCGAGGCGCTGGCGGTAGCTGGGCCCGTCGATGTCGATGCGGATGGCGTGCATGGCGAGGCGGTCGAGGATGGCCATCGCGACGGTGGTGTCGCCGAGGTAGCGGCCCCAGTCGCTGAGGGAGATATTGGAGGTCACGGCGGTCGCGAGGCGGCCGTGGCGGCAGTCGATGAGGTTGAAGAGGGTATGAGCGGCCGTGGGCTCGTCGTCGCGCTTCTTGACCTGCCCGAGACCGACGTCATCGATGATGAGCAGCTCGGGACGCGCCCAGGCCTTCAGCCGCCTGCCGTAGGTGCCGTCGGCGAGGCCGGCGTGCAGGTCGTCGAGCAGATCGACGCAGCGGGCGTAGCGGACGGCGATCGCCTGCTCGCAGGCGCGCAGGCCGAAGGCCTTGAGCAGGTGGCTCTTGCCGGTGCCGCTCTTGCCGGTGATGACGAGATCGTCGCGCTTGCGTACGAAGTCGAGGCGCGCGAGCTCCAGGACGAGGGACTTGTCGAGCTCGGGCTGGAAGTTCCAGTCGAAGGCCTCCAGCGTCTTTCGCTCGCGCAAGCCGCTGCTGTCGAGGCGCCGAGCGATGCGCCCCTCGAGCTTGGAGCCGACCTCGGTGCCGAGGGCGTACTCGAGCAGGGCGGAGGGAGCAGGGCGCTCGTGCATGGCCCAGGTGAGCAGCTCATCGAGGTGATGGAGTGTATGGGTCAGTCCGAGGAAGGTGAGGTGATGACGGAGTCGCTCGATGACGGGGTCGCTGCCGGCGGGCGAGTCGTCGCGCCCGCCGCCGTTTCGTTTGGGCATGGGAGGGTCTCCTTGTCGCCGGCGCGCGAGGCGCCGGAAGGTAGAGCGATGCCGGGCAAGCGGTCGTACTCGGTGAGGTCGCGCGGCGCCGTGCGCACCTCGCCGAGCGCCTCGGCGATGCGGCGCACGGTGTGCTCGGCGACGTACTCATCGAGCGAGCGCGGGTTTGCCCGGGCGGCGAGGATGCGCTCGACGGCGCGGAAGTCGAGGGCGCCGAAGGCGGCAGCGTGGCCGAGCGCGGCGTCGAGGTCGGCGGTGGCATAGCGCTCGCGCAAGAGCAGGATCTGGCGCGCCTGATGGCCCCACAACCGAGGCGGCCCCGCGCTCATGAGGTGGAAGAAGCGCGCGGCGTGCTCGCCCATCCTGTCGAAGGCGACGCGGAGCATGTCGAGATCGACCGGGCTCTTGCGCTGTGGAGGCGGGTGCAGACCGGCCGGGTCGAGCTTGAGCCCTCGGCCGCGAGGGGCGAGCGGGTGGCGCGCGACGCAGCTCAGATCGGCGGCGTAGACGAACAGCTCCTGCTGGGTGACGCGCACGGGCAAGATGTCGGTGACGTGCTCGTAGGGCACGGCGTACTGGTTGCCGTCCCAGGCGACGAAGCCGTCGATGCTGCAGATGCGGTAGACGACGCGGGCGGTGTCATAGGGGTGGCGCGGCAGTGGCACGAGGTGCTCGCGCTCTTGAGCGAATCGGTCGAGCGGCGTGAGCCCATGATGGCGCCGTTGGTCGGCGATGGCGTCGAGCCATCGCGCGAGCTGAGCGCGCATGTCGTCGAAGCCGGTGAAGGAGCGGCCGTTGAGGAACGAGCGCTCGAGCTCCCAGAAGCCGCGCTCGACGCGCGGCTTGGCGTTGGGGTTGCCGCGCACGGCGGCCGGCCGGAATTCGTAGTGGGCGGCGAAGGCGAGGAAGCGAGGATTGTAGATGGGCTGCTGTCCTTCCCAGCGCAGGACGACGGATTTCTGGCTGTCGTACTTGCAGGCGCGCGCGCAGCCGTCGAAGCGCTGGAAGGCGCGCACGTGGCCGTCCATGAGCGCGTGGAGATCGGCCTGCCGGTACAGCTCGATGAACTTGCGCCGCGAGGAGACGAGGACGTAGGAGAAGGCCTGCACCATCTCTCGCCGGCCGTCGGAGAAGGTGATCTCGTAGGGAGACCAGTCGCTCTCGGCCATCTCGCCGGGGCCGTACTCTGGGGTCGCGAGGCTCGGTGCAGGGCGAGACGCCGGACGCAGGGCGCGAACGCGCTTCTTGACGGCGGTGTAGCCGCCGTCGAACCCTTCCTCGCGCAGCGTCTCGAACACGCGCTGCGCGGTGATGTCGGGGTAGAGAGCGAGCAACGCGAGGACACGCGCCTCGAACGCATCGACCTTGGCCGCGCGCGGCACGCGGGGCGGTCGCGGCGGCAAGGCCGTATGCGCGGCCTCGCGCGACGCTGCGTGGATGGCGAGCAGTCCCCTGACGGTGTTGCGGCTGATGCCGAGGGCGCGCGCGAGCGCACGGCGCGAGAGGCCTTGTCGTGCGAGCGTCACCAGCTGATGCACGAGCTCCTCGCGCGTATGCCATGCCGCGGTCATGCTGCGTCCTTTTCAGAAGGGGCCTTGTCGCCGCAGGCGCGGTCGATGGTGCGTTGCAAGGCGGTCAGGACTGGACTGAGCGCGACCAAGCCGTCGTGGATGAGCGCCGCGGCCTCGGGCCCCAAGGACCCGAGCGGCGTGGCGAGCAGCCGTGCCTCGAGCCGCGCCGCGGCTTGCCAGAGCGTGCGGACGTCGGCCGAGATCCAGTCCGCCTCGTTGCGCGCCGCCCGCGTCGGGCGCGCTGCTTTGCGTGGCCCGGGCAGGGCGCCCTCCATCCGGCGCGCGATCTGCTGCGCCCGCGCGGCGTCGTCGGCGCACTCGAGCAGCTCGGTCACCAGCAGCTCCGTCTGGCGCACGGTCAGCCCGCGACGAATCACCACACCCGCCGCGTCGTGCTGGTTGCCACGTGGCAACTGCCCGACGACCACGGCGGCCCGAGGGGAGATCAGACCCAAGCGGACATCGGCCTGCACGGCTGGGTCCAGGCCCTCGACCAGCAGCAAGCGGCGACAGACCCAGCTCTTGTGGCGGCCGAGGCGCTGCGCGATCGCCGGCTGCGACAGCCCATCTTCGCGATAGAGCGACCGGACGAGCCATCCTTCTTCCAGCTCGGTGAGCCCGCGTCGCTCGTGCAGTGCGACGAGGAGCACTTTGGCTCCGAGCGCGTCGACGTCAGAGACGCTGGCGCGGAGCGTCCTCCAGCCCAGCGTGCGCGCGGCATGCACACGCTTGAAGCCGTCGATGATCTGAAGCCGCCCGCCTTTCGCGAACACGCACAGCGGCGTCAGCTGACCGTAGCGCGCGAGCGACCGACGCATGGCCTCGAGGGCCGAGGCCTCGCACAGCCGCAGTGCGGAGAGGCGGTCGCCGAGCTCGGCGAGCTCGATGGGCTGCTCCTCGTCGTGGGGGAATTGCACGCCCGGACTCCACCACCGCCTGGCCACTCGAGGCGATGGTCATGCGTGACGCGCGCCAGATCTACGACGAATTCTCCTTTTCTATCCAGCGGTTGCGCGACCAAGCTGGCGCGTGACAGGCGCCGGGTCGTTGCCAGATGGCTGCATCAAACCCGGCAGTTTCCTGCGTAGATCGCGCATCAAGGTGGCGCGTGACAGCGACAGCGCGTGATCCACCAGACGGACGATTTCCTCCGGCAATTCCGCAGACTTAGCCGCCGAAGCTGGCGCGTGACATGTCGCCGCCTTGCGGAGCGCGCGGCTCGCTTGCTGCCGCTGTCGCTCCTCGGCCCGGTGCTCGACGACCTCGCAGCGTCTCCGCGCCCGCGCCAGCTTGCGATCCCGCGCTGCGCGGCACGTCGCGCCGCAGACCCGCTGCGTCGTCTGCGCCTTCGCCGACGGCGTGAACGTCCTTCGACACTCCGAGCATCGCCTGCGCGTTGCCATTCGCGCAGCGTCCCCGACGGGCGACGGTGGGCCGCCTTTCCGGACCGGCGGCGCCGCCGGGGGTGGATCACGATCGCGCCGCGCGGCAGGCGTCAGCAGGCGGCGCGGTGGATCATGATCGCGCCGTGGGGTGGATCACCGGGAGGGCGCCGCTAAAGTGCTCGGATTTTCCGTAGACGTAAGCGCCGGCGTAGAACGGGCTTTGCAATATAGCGATGACGTTGCGGTATGCCGGCGCCCTCCATTCTAGACGGCCCGGTCGCTTGGGGTCCTCGGGGCGCGGAAAGAGGATATGATCGCGGCACATCGTGAGCAGCACCTGCCGCGCACTGCCCAACCGAGAAAAGAGGCGGAATACCGTTCGGACAGCCTCCTGGACGCGGCGGTCCGGATCCAGGTCCAGTCCCGTCTCCTTCGACCAGACGTACCCGACCGGCACCGCGACGCGGAGCTCGCCTCGGCGTGCCTTCGAAACAGCTCCTTCGACCAAGCGCTGGCGCATCACCGTGAGCTCGAATTCGCTCATGGTACCCTTGAGCCCAAGCAGCAGCCGATCGTTGGGATGGCTCGGATCGTACACGCCCTCGGCGTCGATCACCCGGGACCCCACAAGGCCGCAAAGCTCGAGAAGGTGGTGCCAGTCGCGACCATTGCGGGCGAGGCGGGAAGCTTCCAAGCAGAAGATAGCTCCAACGCCTCCTTCGCATATCTGGGCCACCAAGGCCTGAAATCCGGGCCGCTCGGTCGTACCGCTGGCGGAACGACCGAGGTCCGTATCAATGGTGACTACATCGCGGAACCCATACGAACGGGCCAGCTCGGCGAGATCGTACTGCCGACGCAGGCTCTCTTGGTTGTCGTGCACCTGCACGCCTGTCGACTGCCGTACGTAGACCACGGCACGACGCTCTAACACGCTCTGCGGAAGGTCAACTGGCTTCATCGCTTACCTCCTGCACTTCGCGGCGCATGCTGGCAGCCGCGCTGAGGAGGATTTCTGCGAGAATTTCGACGCTCTCGACGGAAGCATCGGGCGGCAGGCATGGTCGCCGGCTCAACGTCGGCGGCGGCGTTCTTGTCGATGGCGGCAGCGGCGCTTGGCTCGGCTTCATGGTTCCCCTCTTGGTCATCGGTCGAACCATGGCCGGATGCTGCGGGAGCGCAGCGGAAACCGAGGTCGTCGAGCAGGGCACGGAGATTTATCAACGCTCGAACATTTGGCCGAGCGGCGCCGAAGCTCATCCGCGCGCAAGCGGCGCGGTCGAGCATCCAAGCAGGCAGGACCTCTCGCGTACCGTCACCCATCTCGCAGACGGCGACGAGTTCGCCTTGGCGGTGCTCACGGTAGGCCACCTGAACCCGCTCGCCATAGGCCGGGTGCCACCGGTAGTGCACCACGCAGCGCAGGTCGACATGGGCAGAATGATCGGGTCGTCGCCGTGGGCAGGAAGAACTGGATCTTCGTGGGCAGCAAGGACGGTGCCGAGTGGAACGCCACCATCGTGTCGCTCATCGCCTCCTGTGCGCTGCACGGCATCGAGCCCTGGGCCTACCTGCGCGACGTGCTGATCCTGCTGCCCACCTGGCCGCCTGAGCGGATCATCGAGCTCGCTCCCAAGTCCTGGAAGCAGACCCTCGAGAACGCCGACGCTCGGCAGCGGTTCGCGGCCAGTCCGTGGCCCCGGGCGCCGGCAGCGGCGCCCAGCTGATCGCTGCTCAGCGTCGCCGTCCGATGTCGCGGGCACGGACGCCGCTTTGCCGCCCGCCGGGCGCGCCGCTCGCCGGCTTTGGCGCGCTGGTGACGCCTCGTCGACGCTCGCGCGGTCGGCGCGTGGCATCCGGCGCCTCGTCGATGACTCGGCCTCGGCCGAGGCATCGGCGGCACGCGGCTTCGCCGCGGCGCGCCTGCGGGCGCCGTGCACGCGGGTGGCGACCTCGGCGTCGACCGCCGTTTCCTCCGCTCGCTGCTGGGTCCAGCCACCCTTCGTCGCAGGCTGCTTTTGCTCTCGCATCGCGCCGCGAATCTACGGCGACAGCGCGCACCACGCGAGGATGGGGTCTACAGGACGCATACCAGCGCCCTCGCTCACGGAACACCAGCAAGCAATCGCAGATCAACAGCAAGAGAGAGGTTCCAATGCATGACATCCTGAACGAGCTCGGCGAAGGCCCGAAGGCCAAGAACGCGAAGGCCAAGCTGAAGCGCATCGCCCCGAAGGTCCTCAAGAGGCGCCCGCCCATCAAGCTCGGCAAGCGCCCCGCGCCTCAATCCACCGTCGTGGACAGGGGCGTCGGTGCCGACATGGGCGCGATGGCCAACATGGCAGCGGTGGAGAACTCGCGGCCCAACCGCGCCTATTCGCTCATCGGGCAGGACCCCACGGCGGAGATCAACGCCGGCCAAACGGCCAGCTTCAATATCACGCTGCCCAACGATGCGTTCCTGGTCTACTGGGTCGCGACGGAGAAGGACTCCGAAAACTTCGTGATCAGTACGAGAAGCTCCGCCGGCTCCACGCGGCGCCGAAGCACAAGCTCGTCTCCCTCGAGGCCGCGCGCGCGAACCGGACGCGGATCGAATGGCGTGCCGAGGACGTGCCGGTGCCCGAGTTCACCGGCGCGCGCGTGCTCGAGGACTTCCCGCTCGCCGCGTTGCGCGAGTACATCGACTGGACGCCGTTCTTCCACACGTGGGAGCTGAAGGGCGTCTATCCGCGGATCCTGGAGCACGAGAAGTACGGCGAGCAAGCGCGCCAGCTCTTCTCCGAGGCGAACGCGCTGCTCGACACGATCATCGAGAAGAAGCTGCTCACAGCGCGCGGCGTCTATGGCTTCTTCCCCGCGAGCGCGGTGGGCGACGACGTGGAGGTGTACACGGACGGGACGCGCGCGAAGGTGCTCGAGCGGTTTCACTTCCTGCGCCAGCAGACGGCGAAGGAGGGCGGCGAGCCGAACCGGTCGCTCGCGGATTTCATCGCGCCCAGGGAGACCGGCCTCCGGGACCACATCGCCGGCTTCGCGGTCACCGCCGGGATCGGCCTGAAGGAGCTGTGCGAGCGGTTCAGGGCGGTGCACGACGATTACAACGCCATCATGGCCGAGGCGATCGCCGATCGCCTGGCCGAGGCGTTCGCCGAGTGCCTGCACAAGCGCGTGCGCGACGAGTGGGGCTATGGCCGGCAGGAGGACCTGACCAAGGCCGAGCTCATCGAGGAGAAATACCGCGGCATCCGGCCCGCGGCGGGCTACCCGGCGTGCCCGGATCACACGGAGAAAGGCACGCTCTGGCGGCTGCTCGACGTCGAGAAGAGCACCGGCATCCAGATCACCGAGTCGTTCGCGATGTGGCCCGGATCGAGCGTGAGCGGCCTGTACTTCGCGCACCCGGAGGCCCGGTACTTCAGCCTGGGAAAGATCGATCGCGACCAGGTGGTCGACTACCACGCGCGCAAGGGCATGACCGTCGCGGAGGTCGAGCGCTGGCTCGGCCCGAACCTCAACTACGACGCTTCAAACTAGCGCCTGAGTTCTCCCCTCGTTCGGCGCTGACGGCAGCGCCGCCGGTACGGCGGCGCGCCGGATCAGGCCTTGAGCTCGTCGAGCTCGCCGGCCTGGCCGAAGGAGCCGAAGTTCGTGATCGGCCCCCCGCCCTCCTCGGTGCAGCCGACCGCGTTCGCGAGCGTCGTGAGCAGCTTGTTGTGGGGCGCGTCCTTGTCCTGCACCGTATTGGACTGCCGCGTCACCTTGATGTACTGCCCCGTCTTGAAGTAGCCGCCGCAGCTCCCCGCGATGATGTACGGCAGGTCGCGGAAATCGTGGCGCAGGCCGTCGGAGAGCTCGTTCATGAACACGACGGCGCTGTTGTCGAGCACCGTCGCCCCGCCCTCCTCGTAGCCGGCGAGCCGGTCGAGCAGATAGACATACTCGCCCATGAACCAGCGATCGATGTTGAAGAGCATCTCCTCGTAGCCGTCGACGGCGCTCCCGGTGTCGTCGTCCCTCGTGTTCCCGTGCGAGAGCTTGTGGTGGTTGTACTCGTGGGCCATCCCATCCCACTTGAAGATGGGCCCCGCCGCGCCCGAGCCCCATTGCAGCGTCGCCGATCGCGTCGCGCCGGTCGCGATCGCCAGCGCGAGGATGTCCATCTGCATCCGCCCGACCTTCTTGAACTCCGCGTCGAACCCCACCGTGTCCGGGTCGATCCCCTCGATCTCCGCCGCCCGCTCCGGCGAGAGCTCGCGCGGGATGATCCCCGAGCCGCCCATGCCCACCTCGAGGTCGCGCACCGTCTGGAAGTGCATGTCGAGCTTGTCGCGATCGGCCTTGCTGAGCTTCTTCTTGAGCAGGGCCTCGTACTCGACCGAGACCAGGTCGAGCACGCTCTCGCGGCGCTTCGTGAGCCGCACGAGCGCCTCCTCTTCGAGGTCCGTCCCGCCGACCAGGTCCCGGTACGCGAGCCACGGGTTGTTCTCGCCGCTGACGGGCTGCTCGCTTCCGGTGTACGAGATGTGCCCGCGCACGTTCGGCGTCTTCGCCCCGACCATCAGCGTCAGCGCGGGCGTGCCCGGCGGGTTGATCTTGTTCGCGATGAACTGGTCGAGCGAGATCCCCGCCGCGTACTGGGTGCCCTGGACGAGCGGCTGCGCCGTGAGCTTGCAGCCCATCCCCTTCGCGTGATCGTCGCCCGCGCTCGGGTCGAACCCGTAGCCGCGCGGCACCATGTGGATGCCCCGCGGGATCAAGAGCTTGTCCCGGTACGCGGCGAGGGGCGCTATCGCCCGCGTCGCCCCGAAGGACGCGGCCGTCAGCGCGCCGTACTGCGTGCTCGGGAAGAACTTGGTCATGTTCACGCCGTTGCACATGAAGAAGGCGATGAACCGGCGCGGCGCGCTCGCGTCGGCCTTGGCGTCGCGCGGGCGCAGCGACTCGAGGAGCGGGAGGCCGAGCATCACCCCGCACGCGCCCCGCAAGAACGTTCTGCGATTCATTGGTCCACCTCTTCCACGGCCCGGTACCTGAACGTCTTCGTCTGCGTGAGCGCGACCAGCAGCTCCTTGATGTTGTACCCGGACGCGCCGAGCTTCTCGTCGAGCTCGGCGATCGTGCACGCGTCCTCCCGCGAGAGCTGGCGGGCATTGCCGTAACGGTACCAGTTCGTCAGATAACACCGCTGCGCGACGGGGCTCTCCGCGAGCTGCGTCGCGAAATCCACGGCGCCGTCGAAGCTGATCTCACCGTCCCCGACGGCGATCGTGCCTGTCGCGTCGATCGTCTCGCCGTCCTCGTCGGCGCGGTAGCGCCCGACCGCGTCGAAGTGCTCCAGCGCGAAGCCCGGCGGGTTGATCACGGCATGGCAGTCGTTGCACGCCTTCGGCGACGTGTGCACCTCCACCTGGTCGCGCGTCGTCTTGATCTCGCCCTGAATGGGCGGCAGCGTCGTGTTGATGTCCGCTGGCGGGTCGGGGAGGTCGGTGCACAGGATCTGGCGCTGGATGAACACGCCGCGGTGGATCGGCGAGCTCTTGTTGAAGAACGCGTGCGAGCTCAGGAAGCCGGCCTGCGTGAGGAGCCCTGCCCGCTCCGCCGGGTCGAGCGGCGTCTCCACGAGCTCGCTCGTGAACGACCCCTCCACGCCGTAGATCGGGGCGAGCCTGTCGTTCACGAAGCCGACGGGCGCCGTCATCAGCGTCCTGAAGTCGCCCTCCATCTCGAGGACGACGTGCCGGATGAACTGCCTCGTCTCGGCCGCCATGGCCGAGGACACGCTGGCGTCGAAGTCCTCGTAGAGCGCCGGATCCTTCGAGAGATCCGCGTAACGGCTCATGTGGAGCCACTGGGCGTGGAAGTCGTCCAGGGCGCTCGTGGCCCTGGGGTCGGCGAGCATGCGCCGCGCCTCGGCCTCGATGCCCTCGGGCGTGCCCAGCGCGCCGCCCTCCGCCGCTTCGAGGAGCGCGTCGTCGGGCAGGCTGTTCCAGAGCAGGTAGGAGAGCCGCGTCGCGACCTCGTAGGCGTCGAGCGGGATGATCCCCCCGCCGTCGAGCTCCTCGCTGAGCTCGATGCGGTAGAGGAAGTGCGGCGACTGGAGCATCGCCTCGATGACGTGGCGCACGCCCTGCTCGAACGGCGTGCCCGCGTCGAAGAGGCCGTTGCCACGGGCGTAGGCGGCGGCGTACGCCTCCTCCTGCTCCGCCGAGAGCGGCCTCCTGTAGACGCGCTTGCCGAGCTCGCGGATGAGCTGCCGGGCGCAGGCCGCGCCGTCGCCCTCCGGCGCGCACGGCACGATCTTGCCGAGCACGGCCTGGTCGACGACCGCGTCGGCCGCGATGGTCTCCGCGGCGCGGCGGTAATCGCGGGCGAGGCGATCGGAGACGAGGAGCCCCTTGGCGTTGTTGTTGAACCCCTCGAACGCCGGGTCCGCGAGGAACGCCGCCGAGGCCTTCATGTCCTTGCCGAAGAGGTCCCGGACGGTGTTGTCGTACTGCGCGTGCGTCAGCCGCGTCAGGCGCGGGGTCGGGCCTGGCGCGGTGACGCCGGGCTCGCACTGGGCGCCGGGGTCGGGACCTGGGCCGGTGCCGGTGCTGGTGCTGGTGCCGGGACCGTCGCCCGGATTCGATCCGCCGTCTCCAGACGATCCCGAGCACGCGGCCGCGCTGGAGAGCGCGATGGCCGCGAGCAGCATCCTCGGGGTGCTTCGATTCACGGGCAGCTCCTTCGTGAATGAGCTCGAAGAAAGAAGAATCTACGAGCGCTCCATGGAACAGGCTATCGGGGCCAGGAGCTCAGCGTCAATGCGAGGCGATGGTGGAGCGGTCGGTTCTTTCGGTCCCGTCGGTCCCGTCGGTCTCGTCGGTCTCGTCGATTCCGCCCGTTCCGCCGAATGCGCCGGAGCTGTTCACCGGAATCGGCGCAGCGCGGCGCTGACGCGCCGAGACGGGAAGGCGCCCAGGTGGGCGCAGGAAAGTGCCTTATCCACGATTCAGGAGACAGCGCCTGATCACGCACGCCAGGAGCGCTGGTCGTTCCTCGTCGTCCCGCGTCGTTCAAGGTGCCGGGGGCATCTGCGGCTGACACCTGCCCGACGAGCAGACCGCCGTCATCCCGCCCGGGAACACGGGCGCGCACGGAGGGCACGCGCCCATGCCGGCGGGACAGACCAGGGCATCGAGCTCCGCGCTCTGGTTGAGGGCGACGATGCCTGTCCCGTCGCACCCCTCGCAGCAGCCGAGGCCGTCGCGCAGGGCGCAGTCCGAGTCGACAGTGCACTCCGTCAGCGGCGACTCGCGCACGTCGAGGACGACGCAGCGCCCCGCCTCGCACGTGGCGGTGAAGTACTGGGTCGTGCGCTCCGCCTCGGTGACCTCCGGGCACGCGCCGCACGCGACGCCCCCGCACCCCTGGATGATCTCGTTGAGCTTCGTCCCGGCGCGGTTGATGGCCCTGAAGTTCTCGGCATTGGCCGTGTCACAGGCGCCGCAGCAGCCCCGCGACACGAGGATGCAATCGCTCGGCGCGTTGCAGACGCCTATGTCGGGCAGCTCGCCCCGACAGGCCTCCTCGCACGCGGCGAGGGAATCGAAGCGGTTCTCGTTGCCCTCGCAGCCGCCGTAGGTGAACTCCCTGCACGCGCCGGCGGCCGGGTCGTACCAGTATTTCGGGAACGCCGCCTCACACGGACCAGGATCCGCCGGGAGCAGGCACCGGACGGGCAATTGCCCGCCACCGCCACCGCCGCCGGTCTCCGCAGACGAACCGCCTCCGCCCGGGTCCCCGCCGCCCGAGCCTGCGGGATCCACCTTTCCGGAGCAGCCTGCGGCGAGCAGAAGGGAGCTAAGCAAGCCAAGACCCAGGGATAAGCGCCGAGGCATGCCGGGCGAGTTGCAACGGGCATGCCCTGGGCGTCCGGTCGATGCGCCCGCCGATCTCGGCCCGGATCGCGCGGGCGCTGGGCCTCGGTGTGCCAGACGGCGCGGCACACCATGACAGCGTCGTCGAGGGGACCGGTCCTGAGCTGCTCGCCGTCAGGGGTCGCGCGTCAGCCGGACATTGTAAAAAATGGCGCTCTCGATCGCGATGCTGCCGTTCGCCTCCTGTTGACCGAATTCAAGATCGAAGTCGACCCGCTCCTCCGCGAGCTCCGCGTCCACTGTGCACCCGGACTCGCGACAATGGCAAACCTCCTTGATGCACAGATCGATATAGGCACAGTCGACGGGCTGATCGGCCAGGAAGCAGCCGTCGCTGCCTTGCAGGTAGCCCTGGTCGGACTCGCAGAAGTAGGTGCGCTCGCCGCCGCCCGGGGTGACCACAAGGCGCGGCGTCTGGAGCTCGCACCAGCCCTTCCAGAGCTCTGTGGGGGCGATCGAGAAGCGCAGCCGGCTCTCGCTGAGCTGCGCGCCCAGTAGCGTGAAATCGAAGCCCTCGTAGGGCAGGCCGAGCGCGTAACTAACCTCTATCCCGGGGTTCGGGGGATAACCCACGTCCGGATCCGTGGGCGGGGGCATCGATGGCCCCGCCCCGAAGCGCACCGTCCCCTGGATCACCGAACCCTCCACCGTATCGATGTCGAGCTGCACCGCGTCCGATCCCGAACGGAACTTGAAGTTCTCGACGTATCCCTCCCAGTGCGCGACGAGCAGCGCGGCCGCGCCGGTTCCGCCGCCGGATTCCCCGCCGCCGGAGCTGGCCTCATCGCCGCCGATGGGCAGGTCTTGCGACTGACAGCCGATGTTCCCGAGCGAGGCAGCAGCGAAGAGCAACGCGAGCGCGACGCGAGTCGAATGATTCATGGTTCCTCCTGTCTCTTGCGGTCCATCGGTACATGGCCGGCGCGAGGAACATCCGTCTCTGTCAGTCGGTTTTTTTTCGGAACGCGCACGAAGCGCGGACTCGGCCCGCGTGCACCGAGCTCGGCGCTTCGCCGAGGAGCCGCTCGGCTTCCGCGCGCGCCTCCGGCGCCCGCCCTGCGGCGCAGAGGGCGAGCACGCGCGCGGCCATGCGCTCCTCGCGGAGCTGGCCCTTTGGAAACCGGGCGCCGAGGTCGTCGAGGCGATCGAGCGCGGCCGACGGATCGCCGTCCCGCACGGCGTCCTGCGCCTCGCGCAGCAGGGCCATCTCCGCGGCGAGCGTGCTCGGCCTGGCCGGCTGTCCGCCGCGCGGGCGCGCCGGCTCGCGTTCGCCGTCCCCTGTCGAGGACGCCCGCGCGGCGTCCTCCGCGCTGGGGTCCAGCGGCCGCGGCGGTGCCGGCGCGACCGCGCGGGCCTCGCGCGGGGGCGGGGGCGCCGCCGTCGGCGCCGGCGCGTCGACCGGAGCTGCTGCGGGCGGAGCCACCTCGGGCGGTGTCATCGCGGGCGGTGTCATCGCGGGCGGAGGTGCCGCGGGCGCGCTCGCCGGCGGCGCTGCGCTGGCCGGCGGAGGCGCGTCGACGGTCGCCCTGCCGGTGAAGAACCCGCCGGCGAAGGCGACGGCGCCGATCAGCGCGCCCGCCGCGAGCATCTTGCCCGAGAGCACGCCGCCGGCCGCGTTGCCCGCGAGGACGCCGCCGCCTGCCCCGCTGCCCGCGAGCGGCGACGGGGGCGAGGTGGGCGCCTCCCCGGACGGCTCCTGCGGCGCGCCGACCGCCAGCTTGCCCGCGAGCGCCGCGCGGAGCCGCGCCTTGTCGGACGGCGCGAGCCCGTCCGCTCGGGCCGCCCTCAGGAGCGCGCGCGCCTTGTCGCCCGGCTCGCTCATGGCCACCCGCCCCCGCGCCTCGCCAGCGCCAGCTCGAACTCGCGGCGCGCGGCGCGCAGCCGCGAGTAGACGGTGTTCAGCTTCAGATCGAGCGCCGCGGCGATCTCCGGCGCGCTCAGCTCCTCGATCTCCGCCATCACGAGCACCGCGCGCTTGTCGTCGTCGAGCTCCGCGAGGAGCGCGTCGACGAGCTTCAGCGCCTCGACCTGCTCGAGCCGCTCCGCCGGCCCCGGCCCGCGGTCCGCCACGCCGCCCGGCAGCTCCTCGAGCCCGCCCTTGCGCCGGACGAGGCGCCGGTGATCGCGCGCCACCCGGCAGAGGATCGCGAACAGCCACGCCTTCACGCTCGACCGCGGCTCGAGCTCGCCGAGCCGCCGGTGGACCACGACGAAGACGTCCTGGAAGGCGTCGTCCAGGCTCGCCTCGCTGACGCCGAGCCGGCGCAGGTTTCGCCAGACGAAGTCGGCGTGCTCGTCGTAGACCGCGTCGAAGTCGAGCGAGACGGGCGCGTCGTGGGTGCCGAAGTGCGGATCGAACACGGACCCCGCGAAGGGAAGCGCCGACGCGGGGGACGTCCTCGTCACGCGAAGTACATGGCCGGCGCCCTCTGAATCCGTCACGGAAATCGCACCTCGACCCCCAGCGAGGCGCGGAGCGTGGCGGCGGCGCTCCGGTGGACCGCGCCGATGCCCACGAGCACGAACCGATCGCGCGTCACCGGGAACGGAACGTCGAGCGTGAGCGGGACGCGGAGCCGGTCCGAGAGGGTGAAGGTCGCGAGCGCTCCGGGGTGCGGCGCGACCCAGAGCGCCCGGTTCGAGCCGGGCGACGCCGCGCCGAAGCTGTCCGCGCTCATGACGCCGACCTCGACGCCGGCGCAGGGTCCGAGCTCGACCGGGCGATAACGCATCGCGTAACACACGCGCAATCCGCCGGTGGTCAGCTGGACGTCGCCGCCCATCGTCGTCCGCTCGACGAACGCTTGCTGCGCGCCGAAGTAGGTGCCGGACAGCTCGACGCGGACGGCTCCGATCAGCATGCCCACCGCGATGCCGGCCCCCGGGGCGACCGCCGGGAGCGAGGCGGTGTCGAGGACGCCGGAGGCCCTGAGCGTGCCGCGCAGCTCGAGGGGGCGCGACGGGCCCTGCGCCGGGGCCGCGCTGGCCCCTGGCGGGGGCGAGGCCGCAGACGGCGCCTCGGCGGCGGTGGGCGCGTCCGGAGATGCGTCCGCCGCCGCCGAGGCGCCGGCGCCTGGATCCGCGCCGGCGCCTGGATCCTCGCCGGAGATGTCGCCTGGCGCCGCGCCGGTGTCCGGCTCCGCCGTCGGGGTGCCGCGGCTCGCTGCGTCCGGATCGATCGCGAGCGCGATGATCAGCGCCGCCGCGTCCGCGAGCTCCGCGCAGGTCTCGCCGTGGAGCTCGCGCGACCGTGTCGTCTCGCCGAGCGTCGTCGTGAGGCGGAGGTCCCACGACCCGCGCTCGTTCCGGGAGACCACCGCGCTCGCCTTCAGCGGCGGCTCGCCGTTCGCCTCGGATGACCGCCCGAGGCGCTGCTCGATCTCGGCCAGCACGCGCGATCGATCCGCACATTCCCCGGGCGCGATCCAGTTGAGCTCGACGCCGCCCGCGCTCGCCGCGGTGTCGGCGCGGGCATCCCCCGCCACCGCGGCGAGCGCGGCGAGCGCGAGCACGCCGAGCGCGGGCGCGGAGACGACGAGGGAATCCGCAGCAGCGAGGAGATCCCGCCGACAGGGATCGAGCAGGCGCATCACGTCCTACGGATGGAGCGGCGGCAGCTGCTCGCGGAAAAACGCGTTGTACTTGGGATCGTTGTACCGCTCGTACTCGATCGCGAACGGGGTCAGCTGGCTGACGCCGCCCTTGTACCGGATGGTGAGGGCCATCGGCGTGACCTCGCGGTAGTTGCTGGTCAGCGGCAGGTCGTCGTTGGTCTTCCCGCCCGCGGAGAACAGGGTCAGCAGCACCCCGTCGGGGTCGTCGTGCACGACGCGGAAGCCCTCCGGGACGCGCTCGTGGCCGCGGATCAGCGTGGTACAGCCGAGCTTCTGCATGAAGCTCTTGAACTGCCGCTTGCCGAAGGGGAAGCGCGCCGTGGACTTCTGGAGCTCCGCGGGGATCGCGTCGACCTCGCTGGGGTCGCTCCAGAGCATCTGGAACCGGATCTCCGGGTCGTTGAGCGAGGACACCGACGTCCACCGGGCGGCGATGGTCTCGTCGCGCGGGATCCCCGCGTGGACGAAGAGGATCCTGTCGAAGACCAGCATGTTGGGGAGCGCCTCGAAGAGGCGCATGTAGGCGGCGAACACCTCGTTCGGCGCGATGGCCGCGAGCGAGCTCATCGCCTCGGAGGGCCGCACCGGCGCGAGGACGCGCCCGTTCAGCTCGACGTAGTACTCGTGGTTGCCGCGCAGCACGAAGACGCTCTCGGGCGCGGCGAGGAAGAGCTGCATCACCGTGCGCAGGATGCCGTTGTAGCTGAACCTGCCGCGATCGATGTAGTCGCCGAGGAACACCAGCATCATCCGCGGGTGGTTCGCGGGGTCGTCGCGGTGGGCCTGCACCTTGGCGAAGAAGTCGGCCTGCATCAGCGCCCCCTTGAGGCACGAGTAGCAGCCGTGCAGATCGCCGATGACCAGGAGCTCGACGTCCTCGGCGGGGTCGGGCGAGGCGACGTAGACGTGGCCGTCGAGGAAGGGCGCCTGCCCGGCGAAGCCCGCGAAATCCGCCGCGCCGTCGAGCCGGCCCGCGCCGCGCGCGCGCTGCTCCTCGAGCTTCGCCTCGAACCTGCGCATCAGGTCCATGTCGACCTTGGCCTGCTCCGCGAACGTGGCTGCGTCGCTGGCGTAGTCCCACTCGAACGCCTTGAAGAACGGGTGATCGACCTCGCGCGCCTGCTTGCGCGTGGCCGGATCGATCACCACCGCGCCCTGCTCGATCGTCTCGATGTCGACGTCGTCGATCTCGATCGGGGACGCCGACAGGAGCGACGAGAGCTCGTCGCGGAACCGCTGCTCGTTCGGGTGGACGACGCCGTCGGCGAGCATGAGCTCGTCGACGGTCGCGAGCAGCGCCTTCCGGTTGTCGTCGTCGAAGCCGTCGAGGAGCTCGAAGCAGCGGAGCTTGATCTTGGAGAGGACGAAGTCCTTCGGGTCCTCTCCCTCGGCGACGCTCTCGGTGAAATGGCTCTGGATCTGGTGGTCGATCTCGGAGAAGACCTCGTGGAAGTGGCTGGTCCACCGGCCGACGACGTCCTGGCTCTCCTGGGCCTCGCCGGCGAGGGCGTCGCGCGCGCGCTGCCGGACGAGGTCGTGGATGTAGCCGCGGATGAAGGACTTCTCGGTCGGATCGAGCTCGCCGTCGATGTACCCGAACCCCGTGAGGTAGTAGATGATGGCGTGCATCTGCTGCTCTGCGACGCGCGGATCCGGGCTGAACGACATCATCAGACAGCTCTCCTCTTCGCGATGGTGCCCCAGGGTAGCGCAAGACGGGCGCGCGGCGGCGGCGAGCGCGCCTCACGGCCGCGCGGGCGAGCGCGCATCGCGGCCACGGCGGCGAGCCCACATCACGGCCGCGCGGGCGGCCCTGCGCGCCCGACGAAGGCGCGGATGCGCGCGCGGTCGGCCTCGGACAGCGCGTATCCCGGGGGCGGCATATTCCGCTCGTCCACGACCCGGCGCGCGATGGCCTCGCGGAGCGAGGCCCACGCCGCGGGCGTGGAGAGGTCGACGCCGCCCTCGCCGCGCGGGCGGTGGCAGCGCGCGCACGCGCGGGCGAACACGGGCGCGATCTCGCCCCAGGCGGTCCCGGCGCCGTCCTCTGCGGCGAAGCGCCGGAGGGCGCCCGACGCGAGCAGCCACACGTCGCCGCTCGGCGAGCCGACGAGCCTGCCGCCCTGCGGGAGGCGCGCGCCGCGGGTCTCGCGCGCGCCGGCCTGCTCGAGCACGCCGAGCTCGTCGCCGTCGGCGAACCACGCGCGGTCGCCGGAGACGGCGAGCCCGTGGAGCGCGGCGCGCGCCCGGAACCGGAGGCGCAGGACGCCGGCGCCGTCCTCCGCGTAGAGCGCATCGGGCGTCGCCGCGAGCAGCGCGCCCGCGCCCGTCAGGGCGAGCAGCGGCGCGGCGCCGTCCGCCGGGAGCGGGTACGATCGCAGCGCCCTCGTGGCGACGTCGAGCGCGCCGAGCCCATCGCCCCCGGCCGAGAAGGCCACGCGCCCGGCCCCCGCCGCGAACGTCGCGAGCGGGCCCGTCGCGTAGCGCGTGACGGTCTCGCCGTCCGCTACCGCGATCTCGCGGTCCAGCGCGAAGGTGGCGCCGCCCTCGCCGAGGCCGATCGCGGACCGCACCGCGGCGCGCTCGAGGCCGTAGCGGTCGGAGACGACCTCGAAGGCCCCCTGGCCTGGGAGCCGGAGCAGCCGGCCCTCGGCGTCGACGCCGACGATCCACGTGCCGTAGCCGTCGGGCGCGGGCAGGGCCGCGGCGCTCACCCAGCGGTGGGGCGCGCGCTCCACCCTGGCGAGCGCGCCGTTCACGAAGACGGCCGCGGCGCCGTCGTGGAACACCACGACGCGGCGCCCGTCGTCGGCGACCGCGCGCACCGCGCCGAGCTCCCCCGGGGACGGCCACGCGACCTCGCGCACGACGAGCGGCGGGAGGGGCGCCGCGGCCTGCGCCGCGCATCCGGCGAGCGAGAGCGCCAGCGCGGAGGACGAGAGCGCCAGCGCAGAGGACGAGAACGCCAGCGCGGCGGCGGACGCCGCTCGGCGGAGGAGCGTCACGGCGACCGGAGCAGCTCCGGCACCACCTCGCCGTCGCGCAGGTGCGCGCGCGGGGAGATGCCGAAGGCGAACAGGAAGGTGGCGAGCAGATCCGGCGGGGCGATCGGCCGCGGCCCGCCCTGGAACGTCTTCGCCGGGGCCGGCAGGAGCTGCTCGGGGTCGGTCTTGCCGAACGCGAAGCTCCCGCGAAAGCGCGGGGAGATCACCATGGCGGAGTTGTTGGGGTAGTGGTCGCGGCCCATCGCCGTGTTGAGCTGGGGCGTGCGGCAGAAGTCGCTCGTCACGAGGATGTGGGTGTGATCCGAGAGCTTCTTGCCGGCCCGGGTCGGGTGCGGGGTCTTGTCGAGCGAGCCGAGGAGGGCGGCGATCAGGTCGAAGAGCTCCTGCTGGGTGGCCGCGTGCTGGCGGTAGGTGCTCGTGTGCGTGTCGAACCCGCTGCTCGAGAAGCTCACGCAGCGGACGACGTTCCGCCGCATGGCCTCGATCGCGAACGCGGCGTTGACGGCCGCTTGCCTGGCGTAGCGGGCCGCGTGGTTGAACTCCGGGTGCGCCTGGATGAGCTTGCCCCTGGAGAACACCTCCTGGAGGCCTGCGCTCAGCATCTTGCCCAGCCCTTCCGCCTGGATGGCGAAGCCGCGCAGGGCGTCGGTGTGGCTGGATCGCGCGGCGAGGGTTCTGGCCTCCTCGGAGAGGAGCGCGGTCACCGCGGCGCGGTCCTCGTCGGTGTCGTAGTGGCGCGCGCGGGAGAGCGAGCGGCTGAGGGTGCCGATCTCCCCGACCATGAGCGGGACGGCGCGCCGATCGAGGCGTTCCCCGACGAACGCCGAGGGGAACTGGACCGAGACGACGGGGAAGGTCTGGCCCGCGCCGAGCTCGCTCCCGCAGATCGCGTCGACGCTGGAGGCCACGGTGCGGCCGCCGCTGAGGTGCCGTCCCGTGGTCGAGAACGCCGTGCCGTCGGGGTGGCTCACGGTGTTCATGGCCAGGCCGTTGAGGATGCACAGCCGGTCGTGCATGTCCGCGAGGGCGCCGATGCCCGGGCCGAACACGAGGCTCGAGCCCCTGGGCGTGACCGGCGCGAAGCTCTTCGCGCCGCCGGCCGCGGGCGCGTCGACCCAGAGGCGGAGCCCCGCGGTGTCCGTGTTGTCGGTCGTCGCGGGGCTCACGAGGCCCCTGGCCTCGTTCCGAGGATCGGCCCACAGCGTCACGTCCCAGCCGCCGGACGCGTGGATGAAGAGGAAGAACTCGTCCTCCGCGGCCTTGCCCTGCGCGGCGAGCGCGCGCGCCGGCAGGCCGAGGACGCCGGCGAGCGCCGCGCCCGCGGCGGCCTCGAGCAGCGCGCGGCGCGGGACGGCGAGGCGGCGGGGGCAGGGGTCGTGGCGAGGCATCGGGCGCGCGGCTCAGGATACCCTCCGCGGCCGCGCGCGCCCGCACGACATTGCCGTCCAACGAGCTCGTGCGTGCCGCCTTCGTGACGGCCTCTCGGTTGGCGGCGCGCGCTGGCGGCCAGAGCGGCGCACGCTGAAGGCCGGCGCTGCCCGCTTGCTACTGAGCTCGCCCTTCCTCCATGCTCGTGATGCTCCGCCCGTCGAGCGCCCCCATGATTCAGCACGTCGCTCTCGGCATCTCCGACTTCCGCGATCTCCGCGAGCGCGGGCTCGTCTACGTCGACAAATCGCACCTCATCCAGGAGCTCGTCGACCGCCCAGGGCTCGTGGGGCTCCTGCTCCCGCGGCCGCGGCGCTTCGGCAAGACGCTGAACCTGTCGATGCTCCGGTACTTCTTCGAGAGGCGCGACGAGGACCTCTCGCACCTGTTCGAGGATCTCTCCATCTGGCGCGCGGGCGAAGCGTACCGGGCGCACTTCCGGCGCTATCCGGTCGTGTTCATGACCTTCCGGGACGTCAAGGCGCCCGCCTTCGAGGCGTGCTGGAAGGCCATCCAGAGGAAGATCGAGGCGCTGTTCGACGAGCACCGGGCGCTCCTCGATGGGGGCGCCCTGAGCGAGCGCGAGGCGCGCGATTACCGCGCCATCCTCGACGGCACCGCGGACGAAGTGCTCTATCAGCGCGCGCTCTTCGATCTCTGCGCCTACCTGCACCGCGCCTCCGGCGAGAAGGTCGTCATCCTGATCGACGAGTACGACGAGCCGATCCACGCCGGCTTCGTCGGGGGCTACGCCCGCGAGGTCCTCGACTTCTTCCGCGCCTTCCTGACCGGCGGGATCAAGGACAACCCTCACCTGTCCAGGGCCGTTCTCACGGGCGTCCTGCGGATCGCGAGGGAGAGCATCTTCTCTTGCCTCAACAACATCGGTGTCTATTCGCTCCTCCGCACCGAGTTCTCCACCTGCTTCGGCTTCACCGAGCCCGAGGTGATCGCGCTCCTCAAAGACGGGAGCGCGCTCGACAGGCTCGAGAGCGTCCGCAAGGCCTACAACGGCTACATCTTCGGCGAGACCGTGGTCTACAATCCCTGGTCCGTGCTGAGCTTCCTGGCCAGCGACGACAGGCGCACCCGCAGCTACTGGGTGTCGACCAGCGCGAACGAGCTCATCAGAGATTTGCTGGTGCACCACGCGCTCGACGTCGAGGACGACATCGCCATCTTGCTCGAGGGGGGCGCGATCGAGCAGCGGCTCGACGAGAACGTGGCCTTCGACCAGCTGCCGGGCAGCCCGCGAGCGCTCTTTGCCCTGCTCGTGTTCTCGGGGTACCTGCGCGCCGAGGCGGTCGAGGCGGGGACGACCCACGTGCCGGCGTATCGATTGTCGATCCCGAACGACGAGGTGCGCGAGGTCTATATCAGCACCTTCCGCGACTGGATGGAGGGGCGGCTGTCCGGGCAGGGCGCGAGCTCGCGGCGGCTGGTGCGGGCGCTGCTGAGCGGCGATGTGGCCACCTTCGAAGAGCAGCTCCGGGCGTTCGTCGTGAACGTCCTCTCGTACCATGAGGCGCGCCGCCTCGGCCCGGAGGAGGTCTATCACGGGTTCGTCGCAGGCTTGCTCGCCACGCTGGAGCCCGACTACGAGGTGCGGTCCAACCGCGAGTCCGGCGAAGGGAGGCCCGACGTGCTGGTGCGGCCCCGGCAGCCGGGCAAACCCGGCGTCGTGCTGGAGATGAAGGTGGCGCGAGGCGGCCAGACGCTGGAGCAAGCGCTGGAAGAGGGGCTGTCGCAGATCGACCGCAGGGACTACACGGCCGAGCTCCGCGCCGCTGGCGCGTCTCCGGTGCACGCGCTCGCGGTGGCGTTCAGCGGCAAGCAGGTGGCGGTGCGCGCCGCCGAGGGGGTTGGCCGGTGATCGTCGGATTTCCCTGCCCACCTAGCGGCGTGCCGAGCGCGGCGTCGATCTAGCCCTTTAGGGACGCAGTGCATCCCGATGGAGGCAATAGGCGAAGGGCAATCCCCGCGGCCTGCGCCGGTGGCCTCCGCAGCGCTGGCGCAGCGCCGAGAGCAGCGTGGGCCCGGTGAGCGCGTCGACCTCGTCGAGGAAGATCAGAGATTCGGTACAGCAGGAGAGGTCCGCCGCGGTGTAAACACCAGGACAGCAACGTTCAGGAGCATGCCAGCTCATCCCCGACACCCTCCAGCGGATCGGGCGCGCGTGCCAGCGGTAGCTCAGCGCGCTTCCCGGAGCTGCTGGACGCGCTCGGTACAGACCGACGGCGCGCGCGTCGAGGTGCCGCAGTGAGAGCCGCCGATGTGACCTGCCGGCCGGTTCGACCTCGACTCCGACCTATGCCGAAACGCGCGGCAGGGAGGCACGGAGCTTCGCTGCCTCGTCTTTCCATCGTGCGCCCTCGTCGAGTCGTCCCAATCCGCAGGATGCCTTACCCAGCAGCGTCATTCCTTCCGCCGCCCCCCAGGCGTACTGACACTCCGGATGACGCGCTCCTATCCGGCGTAGGTTGCTCAGGGGCGCATCCGGCGTCGCCGCGGGTTGATCCGTATCGAGCAGAACGCCGTTCAGCGCCTTCAAGGCTGCCTCTGCAGCACGGGCGAACGCCGCCGAGGCCTCCTCACTCAGCCCTTGCGCACGCGCTAGAGAGGCCTGTGCAAGGAACGACCGCGCCTGCTCGTTCATCAGATCAATGAAGTAGATACCAAAGCCCCACGTATCTGCGAGATGGAGGCCCTCCGCCAGCTCCGCGGCAGCGCATGCATGGTCGGCGCGATCGGTGCTGATTCGGCCGGAGATCAGATGGAGCAGGCATAGATGCTCGACCGAGCAAGAGTGCAGGATCCAGGGTCTGGCGGAGTCAAGTATCCGCCGAGCCTCCTCGATGCCGCCCCTGCGCCGCGCGGCGTCGGCCAAGGCTAGCCGGGTCCGCGCCATTTCGGGAGCGTGGCTTTCATTCACGTCCTCGGCAAGCTCGAGACGCCCCGCGAGCACAGCGATCTCAGCGTCAACCATTGCTTCGCCCCAGCCGACGCTGGTCGTCGGTATGCCTTCACCCATGAGGAAGCGCGCGACTTCCCGTGTCATTCTCCAGTAGCGGCCGGTCGCCGCGCGGGGCAGGAATCCACGGAGACACAGGATGGTGCCGGCCCAGAGCGGATGCACTTGATCAATGATATCGAGTGCTCGGCTTAGCTCCCCGCAGGCACGGAGGTACCATGCCAGATCGAGCGGTTCGCCAGGAAGGGAGCGTAGGATCCGCAGACCTCGCGCGTACTCCCCGATGCGCTTTCCTAGGTGCTCGCGTCCCCCTAGCCTCTGGCGGTAGATGTCAAGCGCGCCGCGCACATCACCTGCGCGGACGGTGTGATGGATGAGCTCCTCCAGCAGATCCAGCGTGGGACCGTCCGAGGGGTGCTCGACGCCTGGAGCGGCGCTCAGCCGTGCATGCGACAAGGCCAATGTGGGGAGTTCCGGAAAATCGCCTGCTCGGAGCGCGACGATCGCGCCCCTCAGTTTGTTGATAGCCTTCAGATCGAGCTGCCCTTGGTAGCGGGATAGAAATGACTCGAGATCGGTCGCCAACTCCAGGGTGCCAGCGCGACGCAGCTCATGAGCTTGCCATCGATCGCGGATTGCGCTCAACGCGAACCAGAGATTGTTCAGTATCTCTTCGAGTGGACGCCACCCTGGCATCGAGGCCAGTCGCTGCAGCGATGATAGCCCGGATAAATGGCCCCGGTGGTCAGCCCGTGAAAAAAGCGGCAATTCATCCGCTAACGCGCCTTCGAAAATGTCATCATAATCAAGCCCCGACAAAACCCAACGATAGACCAACGAACGAACCAGAACCTTTACAGACCCAGCCAACCACCTACGCTCAGGCACTGCGGCCAGAGTCAACAAATATATGGATTCTCCGAAGGCGCGCCGCGAATGCCTTGGCCAAGCGCGGATCAACGAGAGGATGGCAGCCTCCGCGCTCTTCATCTCATTAGCAGCCTTCCTGCGTTCTGACCGACGCAGAGCCTCAAGCTCCGTCTGAAGTGCCTCGAGTCGGTCCTTGAACTGCTCGAACGCTTCCAGCGTGGCGACCGCCGAGAGGCTCCTGTACGAAGCCCGGGCGGCGTCGTGCGCCGCGGCACACTCGGTGAAGAGCTGGTAGAAATGATCGCGAATCGCTGGGTGTGCGGTGTAGTGCTCCCCCGGCTCGACCAGGACGAGGTGGAGATCCACGAGCCGCTTGACGATCCTACGGAGCTCGATCTCGGTCATCCCAATGAGCGGACCGGCGACCCTCGAATCGCCTGATTTTGCGAAGGTCGTGTGCAGCGTCTCGGGCGTCGCCCCGAATCGGAAGATGCAGAAGCGGGAGAGCAACGCGAGCTCGACGGGAGTGAGCGAACGCTCGTAAGCGTGTAGCACGCGTGCGAGCTTGCGTTCCTCCGGGAGGTCCGAGTCGATTCGAGGCTCCTGTAGATCGTGAGCGGCCAGCGCATCGCCGCCACAGAACTCTGCGAGGTAGATGCCAAGGTGATCGAGGGTGAGCGCGTGGGCGCCATACTCGTCGATGATGCGGTCGAAAGCCGCCTGTTCGCCTCGAATCCTGTGATGAGAGAGCAGCCGCCTTGCATCGCCGCGATCGAGCTGATCGACGTCGACACACCGGTAACCTCTGCCCTTCCAGCGGCGCAGGTCCGCGAGCGGGAAGCGGCTCGTAATGAGGCATTTGGAGCTTCCAACGCCCAGCGCGAGCCGCGACATGACGTGCCGCAGCAAGGGATCCTCCAGCTCGCCGAAGCCGACGTGACGGTCGCTCAGGCCACGCTGCACCCGCTCGAGGCCGTCCATGACGATCAAGCTGCGGCCGGGAGCCTGCGTGAGTCGCTCGACCAAGCGGTACGCGAGCCCGATCCCGCGCTCATCTGGCTGCTCGCCTGCTGCGAAGTACGCGTACGCTTCGCGGAGGAACGTGCCGACGTCTTGATCGATGTAGAAGCTCCACACGAAGAGCCGATCGGGGCGATGCCGCCTGCCGCTCGCGAGCCTCGAAAGAAACTCCGCAACGATGGCAGTCTTTCCTGCGCCGCCAAGGCCGACGAGCGAGGCGACACCGACGTCCTGGGAATCCCAGACGCGGTGGAGTTCTGCTAGCTCGCGTTCACGCCCCACGAACAGCGGTGCCGGCGGCAACGCGTGGATGGCGCGATGGGAGAGCGGGTCCGGAAGGGCCGTCGCCGCCGGAGGTGCATCCCGGACCACGGAGAGAGGGCTTAAGCACTCACGGTTGCCGCCGACCGACGCAGCCGCCGCCGGGCCGGGCGGAGGCGATCCGCCGAGGCCCGGTCGCGGGTCGTCGCGCTCGCCGGGGCTCGTCGGGGCTCCCCCCCTCAACGCGCCTGCGCCTCCGGACGCGTGCGGCTCGATCGGCATCGTCAGCAAAAACGCGCGCGCGAACGCTGCCGCGCTGTGGCACGCGTACTCGGTCCACGCAGGATCCCGATTGAAGCCGATCACGTCGCTGATCCCCCGGATCGCAAGGAAGGGCACGTCGCGTCCGTACGTGGCGCGGTGGACGCCGCCGGATTCCATCTCGATCGCCAGGAATTGCCGCGCCGCTCTCAGCCACGCTTTTGCACGCTCCGCGTCCCTCACCAGCCGATCGCTCACCGCGAGCGCGCCGGCGGTAAAGCACGGCGGCCGCGGGGTGCCACCGAAGTGGTGCTGAAGCGTCTTGCGCACCTTCTCCTGCCACGCCTCGTCGCCATAGAAATTCTCGGGCGCGAGATCCACGGTCGGCCGCTGCACCTGGATCGATGCTGACGTGTTCCAAGGCCCGAGCTCAGCTTCAACTGCAGGCAGATTGGCCGCGAGGATCGCGGCCTCGCGGTGGACAGCCCCTCCCGTCACGGCATGCTCGAAGGAGCCGTCATGGAGCAGCGCCTCCACGCTGAAATCGACGATCCGCGTGGAGACAACGACGTCTCCAAGGGTGAACTCGGGAGCGGGCGTCGCACCCGCGATGCCGATCACGAGGAGCCAGCGCGGGGCGAGGTCTTCGAGCAGGTCGCGGGCGGCGGCGAGCGCCTCGCCGTTGCCCTGCTCGATGCAGCGGAGGATCGCGATCGTGTACGTGCCGGCGGCGCCGAGGCCGAGCCGGCGTAGGTTGTAGACGCGGAGACCGCGCGCGCGGCCATCGCCATACCGCTCGGGAAAGCGGGCCAGGACGGCGCGAAACTCATCCTCGCGGATCGTGAGAATGCCGAAGTCGATGTGGCCCGCCAGATCCGCGAGATCCATCGCAGAACATCTCGCGCCAACTGGCTCGGAGAGTCAAGCCGTAACACGGCGCTGACCGGGCCCGCGCTCCGCTCCTCGCGCGTCGCCGGCTCGCATCGAGCCGGCGCGGCGCCCAGCTCTGCAGCGTAAAGCGCGCCCACCGTATCGAGCCACGTCATTGGCGATCTAGGGCTCACCGGGCGGCATCGTCACGACGGCGCCCTCTCTACCTCTCCTCTTGGCGGCCTTGGCATCTTGGCGATTTTTCCCCTGTTCCAGGGCGACTTCCCGCGGTGATGCTAATACAAATGGAACTCCGGGTGCCGCACGAGCCCGTAACAGACGGCCGCCCACCCCGCCTCCTCCGGTGAGAATCGCGACTTCGCCGCGCCCTTCGCGCGGTGCCGCGCGACCGTCCCCTCGTACAGCGCGAAGAACTTCGCCTCCCGATCCGGCGGCGCGAGGCGTGCCGGGTAGCTCAGGAACGTCCGGTGCAGCACGTCGAAGCGCGGGGCGAACGCCGCCTCGTCCGGGTCCTGCGCGGGCAGATCGAAGGCGAAGATCAGCCGCCGCTCGATCGGGACGCGCTCCTTCGCCTTGAGATCGTGCTCCAGGGCGCGGTCGCAGAGCGCGATCCCGAGCCGCTCGAACGCCGCCAGCATGAGCGCGTTGGTCTGCGTGGCGCGCGGGAGATCCAGGCCGTGATCGGGGAGCCCGAGCGCCGCGAGGTAGTCTCCCCAGGTGTCGAAAAGCGCCGCCTTGTCGTCCCCCCGCGCGCGGCGCTCGACCTCGGCGGGCGCGAGGCCGCCGAACAGCCGGAGATAGGTCCTCAGGTACGCCTCCGCCGGGATGAGCCGCAGATCCTCCCTCGGAGCCCGGCTCTGCGCGACGCGCCCCGTCTCCCGGAGCGGCGCGGCAGGTCGCGGCGCGATCGCCTCCGGCGGGCCGCACGCGCCGGCCACCGCGGCCGCCGCGGCTACCCCAGCGAGGGCGAAGGCCCCCGTCCGCCCGGGCGCCCTCCCCCGGCCCTGCATCACCGCGCCTCCTCGCCGCGCGTCGCGCCGCCCCGCTCCCCCGCCCCGCCCTTCGCCGCCCCGCCCCGCTCCAGCGCAGGCCGCACGTTGCTCGCGCGCGCATACGCCGGCGAGCGGACGATCGCCTCGACCAGCGGCCGCATCCGGTAGCCGCGCGACACGAACCGCTCGCGCAGCGCGCCGAGCAGCGCCTCGTCCTCCTCGCGCAGCGGCCGCCCAAGGAACGACTCGGTGACGCGCTCGACCGCGCACGACGCGAACTCCGGCATACGCGTGAGATCGGCCGCGGCGCCGGCCGGGCCTCGCTCGGCGTGATCCGCCGAGGCATAGGCGCCCCGCAGCACGCCGCGCTCCCGGCTCGAGAACACGGGGTCGTAGAAGCGCTGGCACGATTGCCCCGTCTTCCCCTCCGCGTTCAGCTTGCACACCGGGTTCTCGATCGGGAACCGCTCAGCCGGCAGATAGGTCCACGTCGTCTCCTCGACCCGGGTGAAATACGCCGCGAGCGGCTCCAGCGTCGCATGACAGCTCGCGCAGCCCGGCCGGACCATGAGGTCGGGCTCCTCCGACGGCGGGAGCTCCGCGTGCTCGGCCGTGAAGCTCTTGCACAGGAACGCGCTGTAGAGCGCCGCCGCCCGCGCGCGCCGCGAGGAATACTTCGTGAGGAACACCGGCGTCGTGAGGATCCCCGCCGCGCGCGGCCCGCGATCGGGGATGAACGTCCAGGTCGAGACGTCGTGCGGCGCGACGACCGGCGGCACCGCGCCCGGCAAGAACAGGGGCGCTTCGTCCTCGCGCATCCCATACGATGGATGCAGCGAGCAGCACGCCGCGGGCGCGCTCGACCGGTAAAACTGCGCGAGCGGCCCGTTGATGAACGTGTAACGACCGGTGAGGATCTCCCGGAAATCGCGATCCGCCGCGAAGACGTGATTCATCGTGTGAATCGCCTCCTGCGACCACCAGAACTTGTTCCAGCCGCTGATCGTGTGCGGCGCGGAGCCGATGGGATCCTGGATGCCGAGCGGGGTATTCGCCGGCAGCACGAAGCTCCGCGGATCCCTGCCCGAGCTGTCGGCGGGCAAGCAATGCTCGAGGCCGATGCCGCAGCCGCAATCGACGCTCATCACGGGCGCGAGCGCGCTCCGGCACGAGATCGGCTCGCCCCGGTGCGCCTTCGCATAACGATCCTCGCGCACCGGCGGGCGCGCGCGGCCCGGCGGCAGCGGAGCCCCCTTCGGCGGCGGGGGGATGTCGCTCGCGTAGATGTGGCCGACCTCGGCGGTCTGCGCCTCTTCCTTGCAGACCCGGACCTCGACGGTCGGCGTCTTGCCGTCCGGCTCGACAAGGAGCTGCGGCAGCGGGACATAGGCGCTGTCCGGGTCCTTCCACCCGTCGCCATAACGCTGCGTCGGGACGACGGAGAGGTAATCGCGATAGAGCCAGTAGGGGCGCACGAGCGTCGTCCGCTCGTCGAGCAGCCGCTGGGAGATGCGGGCGGGCGTCCCCTTGATGGGCGCGTAGGCCGCCACCCCGAGCCCGCTCTCGGCGTCGGAGAAGCAGAACTCGCCGTCGATCACCGGGTTCAGGCGGCGCTGGTTGACGCGGTAATAGACATAGAGCGGCTTGCCCTCCGGGCCGAGCACCTGCACCCGGCGGAGCGTCGTCGCAGACGGCGTGAACAGCCCCGCCGGGCCGAGCTCGAGCCGCAGGACATCCATGTAGATGCGCGTGAGCCGCTCGGCATACCCCGGACCGTCGAGGTGGCGCTCTATCCAGGCGTCCAGATCGAAGCCCGGCGACTCGATCTCGGCGAGCTCCTCGCGCGTCGGGAGCCGCCCCTTCAGGTCGAGGGAGAGCGCCCGGAAGTACCGGTACTGCTCCAGCGTCGGTTCGGCGGCGGACGGCGGCGCGAACGAGGCCGCGGCCGCCGCCGCGAGCGGCGCCGCCACGGCCAGCGCGCGCAGCGCGCGCCCCCTCATGCGTCGACCTCTTCCGCGGCGGGCGACGGGGCCTCCTCGCCGGGGAGCACCCCGGCCATCAGCATCCCGAGCTCCGTCCGCGATACCGCGCCCGCGTCCCGCGTCGCCACGATCTCGCCCCGGTACATGACCGCGATCCTGTCCGACAGCGCCAGGATCTCGTCGAGCTCCGCCGACACGAGCAGCACCGCCGCCCCCGCGTCGCGCGCCGCCACGATCTCGCGGTGGATGTGCTCGATCGACCCGACGTCCACGCCCCGGGTCGGCTGGCTGGCCACGAGCAACTCGACGGGGCGGCTCATCTCCCGGGCGAGGATCACCTTCTGCTGGTTGCCGCCCGACAGCGCGGAGACGGGCGTCCCCGGGCCGGGCGCGCGGATGTCAAAGGTCTTTATCAACCGACTCGCGTTCTCCTCGCGGGCGTCGTCGCGGAGCACGCCGCGCACGGCGAAGGGAGCCTTGTAGTAGGTGCACAGCACGAGGTTGTCCGCGATCGCGTACGAGAGCACGAGCCCGTGGCGCTGGCGGTCCTCGGGCACGTGCGATACGCCGCGCTCGATGAGCGCGCGGGGCAGCGCGCCGGTGACGTCGCGGCCCCGGAGGAGCACGCGCCCGGCGCGGGGCGGCGAGAGGCCGGTGATGGCCTCGCAGAGCTCGGTCTGGCCGTTGCCCTGCACGCCGGCGATCCCCAGGATCTCGCCGGCGCGCACCGAGAAGCTCACCTCGCGCACCACGTCGGCGCCCGATCCGCGGCGACCCGCGACGCCGAGGCGCTGCACCTCGAGCACGACGTCCTTGGGGCTCGCCGGGGCCTTGCTCACCTGGAGCGCCACCTCGCGGCCCACCATCATCGCCGCGAGGCCGCGCTCGTCCGTCTCCGCCGGGATCGCGGCGCCCACCACGCGCCCGGCGCGCATGACCGTCACCCGGTCCGCGACAGCGAGCACCTCCCTGAGCTTGTGCGTGATGAACAGGACCGAGACCCCCCGCGCCGTCAGCCCCCGCAGCACGCGGAACAGCTCGTCCGCCTCCTGGGGCGTGAGCACGGCCGTCGGCTCGTCGAGGATCAGGATCTCCGCCTTCCGGTAAAGAGCCTTGAGGATCTCCACCCGCTGCTGCACGCCGACCGGGAGATCCTCCACCCGGGCGTCGGGATCGACGTCCAGCCCGTGGCGCGCCGAGAGCTCGCGGACCTCGGCGCTCGCGCGCCGGCGGTCGAGCAGGGCGCCGCGCACGGGCTCCGCGCCGAGCACGACGTTCTCGGCGACCGTGAACACCGGGATCAGCATGAAGTGCTGGTGCACCATGCCGATCCCGAGCGCGATCGCGTCGATCGGCGAGCGCAGCGCGACCGGGCGCCCGCTCCGGAGGAGCGACCCCTCGTCCGGGCGCAAGAGCCCGTAGAGGATGTTCATCAGGGTCGACTTGCCGGCGCCGTTCTCCCCGAGCAGGGCGTGGATCTCGCCCTTTCGGAGGTCGAGATCGACCTTGTCGTTCGCCAGGACGCCGGAGAACCGCCGGGTGATCCCCCGGGCCTCGAGGACGGCCGTCACCGCCGCCCCTCCCGCTCGTACGGCAGGCCGTCGGCGGCCGGCGGCGTGGTCTTGCCGATGACGCCGGTCAAAAGCAGCAGCGTCAGGAGATAGGGCACCAGCCCGACGACCGACGATTGCTGCAGGAACGACCACGACGGCGGGATCTGGTCGCGGAAGAGCTGCAGGTTGATCTGGAACGCCTGCGCCGCGCCGAAGACGAGCGCCGCGGCCCACGAGCCGAACGGCGTCCAGTCGCCGAAGATCATCGCCGCGAGCGAGATGAAGCCGCGCCCGTTCGTCATCAGCGGCTCGAAGGACGGCACCGACTCCAGCGTGAAATACGCCCCGCCGAGCCCGGCGATCGCGCCGCCGATCACGACGTTCACGTAGCGCACGCGGGCCACGTCGATCCCGACCGTCGCGGCCGCGCGGGGGTGCTCGCCCACGGCCCGCGCGCGCAGGCCCCACCGCGTGCGGAAGAGCACGAGGTGCGTCAGCGCGACCAGCGCGATGGCGGCGACGGCGATCGGCTGCTGCTCGAACACGGGGCCCACGACCGGGATGTCCGCGAGCAGCGGGACGCCGATGCGCGGAAGGACGCCCGGCGCGTGAGGCACCTGCCCGCCGAACACGCTGCCCGACCCGAAGAAGAGCTGGCGGTTGAAGAAGCCGGTGAGCCCCACGGCGAGCAGGTTGATCACCGTCCCCGCGAGGATCTGGTCCACCGAGAAGGTCACCGCGAGCGCGGCCAGCAGGAGCCCCAGCGCGGCGCCGGTGGCGACCGCGATCACGACGCCGAGCAGCAGGCTCGGCAGCGGCGGGAAGCCCAGGATCGAGCTCGCGTAGATCGACCCGAACCAGCCCGAGAACGCCGCCGCGAGCATCATGCCCTCGATGCCGAGGTTGACGACCCCGGAGCGCTCGCAGAAGACGCCCGAGAGGGCGCCCAGGGTGAGCGGGGTGGCGACGGCGAGCGTCGTGGCCGCCATGCTGGCCACGATCGTCAGCGGCGGTACCTGCGACGCGCCGACCAGCGTCACGACGAGGACCAGCACGCCCACGACCACCGCGATGAATGCGTAGCGTCGATAGCCCATCTTCGTCCTTCCCTGCTCCCGTTCCCCGCTCCGGTCCCCTCGCTCGATCCGGCGCGCTAGCCGCCCCACCCGCGCGTGAGCACGAGCCGCTCGTGGTCGCCCCGGACGCGGTAGATGCGCCTGACCAGGGCGTCCGCCGCGACGAAGAGCAGGATCAGCGCCTGGATGATGGAGATCACGTCGATCGGCACCTGCGTCAGGTACTGCATCCGGGTCGCGCCGCTGCGCATCACGCTGAACAGCAAAGCCGCCAGCACCGTCCCGCCGGGGTGCGCCTTGCCGAGCAGGGCGATGGCGATCGCGTCGAAGCCGTATCCCTGCGAGAACCCGAGCTCGTGCCGGTGGTGCAGCGCGCTCACCTCGATGGAGCCTGCCAGCCCGGCGAAGGCGCCCGAGAGCGCCATGGTCGCGATCACGGTGCGGCTCACCCGCACGCCGGCGTAGCGCGCGGCGTCCGGGCTCTGCCCGGCCGTGCGGATCTCGAAGCCGAACGTCGTCCGCCGGAGCGCCCACCCGACGAGCGCCGCCGCGAGCAGGGCGAGCGGGAAGCCCCAGTGCAGCCGGAAGCCGTCCACGAGCGCCGGGATGCGCGCGCTCTCGTCGATGAGCGGCGTGCGGGAGAGCACGTTGGACGCTTCGGGGTCCTTCATCGGACCGTTCAGGAGGAAGCTGACCGCGTTGAGGGCGACATAGTTGAGCATGATCGTGCTGATCACCTCGTGTCCCCCGGCGCGCGCCTTGATCCAGCCCGGCACCGCGGCCCACAGCCCGCCCGCGAGCGCGCCGAGGAGCAGCGTCAGGGGGACGTGCAGCGCCGCGGGCAGGCCGCCGCCCACGAGCTGCGGCAGCCAGTGGCCCGCCCAGGCCGCGGAGAGCGCCCCGAGCGCGAGCTGGCCCTCCGCGCCGATGTTGAAGAGGCCGCCCTTGAGCGCCAGCGAGACCGACAGGCCGGCCAGGATGTACGGCGTCGCCCAGACGAGCGTCTCGCTCACCGCCCGCGGCGACCCGAGCGCGCCCTCGAGCATGCCGGCGTAGGCCTCGATCGGGTTGCCCCCGGCCAAGGCGATGAGGACGCCGCCCAGGACCATCGCGGTGAACACCGAGAGGGCCGGCAGGAGCAGCGGCCGGAGGGGCCGGATCAGCTTCTCTCGCATCCTCAAGAGCCCAGGGCGATCACGGCCCCTTGGCCGGCGGCACCGCCGTCTTGAGCGTCCCGTCGAGCAGCCCTTTCCGGAGCTCCTCCATCTTCGCCTTCACCTCGGCGGGGACCTTGGCGTCGAGATCGTGATACGGCGCATACCCGGACTTGCCCTGGAAGTTCCCCGACGGCAGCTTCCCCTCCTTGGCCGACTTGATGAGGTCGAAGGTGCCGTCGGAGATGAGCTTGACGGCGCTGGAGAGGAGGACCTTCTGGGCCTCGGGCACCGTGAAGTACTGGTCGGTGTCGACGCCGATGGCGTAAACGCCCTTCGTGGCCGCGCCGAGCAGCGCGCCGTTGCCCGTCTTGCCGCCGCCGCCGAAGACGATATCGACCCCCTTGTCGATCATCGAGACGGCGGTCGTCTTCCCCCACTCGGGATCGGTAAACGTCTTATCGAAGCCGACGTCGTTGTGATAGACGACGCTGAGCTCGATGTCGGGCTTGACGTGGCGCGCGCCGGCGCGGAAACCCTCCCCGAAGCGCCACACGGGCGGGACGGCGTCGGTGGCGAGCACGGCGCCGATCTTCCCCGTCTTGGTCATCATCGCGGCCAGCGCGCCGACGAGGAAGCCGCCGTGGTCCTCGGGGAAGACCAGGCCCACGACGTTCGGCTTGGTCGCGCTCTGGAACTGGTCGATGCCGATGAACTTGACGCCGCTGAACTGATCCGCCGCGGCGCGCGTCGCCTCCGTGAGCCCGAAGCCCGACGTGACGACCACGTCGTACTTCTCCTCGGCGAACGTCGCGATGTTCTTTGGGTAGTCCTTCGGATCCGTCGTCTCGATGTACTGCGTCGTGGCGCCGAGCTCCTTCTGCGCCCGCTGGAGCGCCTCCCAGGCCGACTGGTTGAACGACTTGTCGTCGATCTTGCCCATGTCGGTGACGAGGCCCACGCAGAACACCTCGGGGCTCGCGCAGTCGGCCTTCTTGCTGCTGCTGTTACACCCCGCGAGCGCGCTGGCGAGGACCAGCAGGACCGCGATCGCGACGCGCCGCTTCTTCAACATGCCGGATCTCCTTGGAAGGCCCGCATTGGACACCGGGCCGCGCACCAAGGCAACCACCGTATCGCACTGGCGCACCTTTGCTCACACGGGCGCTCTCATCTGCTGCGCGGGAGCACGGCGAGCTGCGCTGGAGCACGGCGAGCTGCGCGGGAGCACGGCGAGCTGCGCGGGAGCACGGCGAGCTGCGCGGGAGCACGGCGCGCCTCGAGATCGCGATCGGGGGAGCAACATTTTTTCCTCGAGCGTTGTCACAGTCGATCGGCAGCGCCCGATGAGCGACGGGGCGCGCCGGCGCAGCCTTCCCGAGGAGGTCCTTCCATGAATGGTCCCGCCGTTCGATTCACGCTTTTTTGTGCACTCATCGCGTCTGCCGTCATCCCTTCGGCGGACGCGTCGGCCTGCGGTGGAGTCGAGATCATGCCCGCGATCGACCACCGCGTGATGGGGATCGCCCAGGCCGAGCAAACGCTTCACGACGGCCGGTTCACCGCGGCGGCGGGGAGCGTGATCCGGATGTTCCCCGAGATCCGGCGGATCTCCTATGACAAGGACCCGCTGATCAACCGGGCCTTCCGCGTCCTCGCGGTGGCCACCGCGCGCGCAGACGGGGCGCTCCAGGTCGGACCGCAGCTGCCGCGCGAGCTGCTCGAGACGTGGGGCGGGGCGTCGGCCGAGGAGCGCAAGGGGAACATCGACTGGTCGATCCGCGCGCTGCGCCGGCTGAACGAGCAGCGGAAGAACGATCCGGCGCTCCAGACCGACCTGGGCGAGGCGCTCGCCAGGGCGCCCGAGCACCGCGGCGAGGCGCTCAAGCTGCTCGGCGATCTGGCCGAGAAGGACCTCCTGACGAGCCCCGAGGCCTACGCGACGCTGGCGCGGCTGCGCGCGCTCTCGGGGGACAACGCGGGGCACGACGCCGCGGCCACCCGGTGCGAGACGATGGCGCAGAACAAGGCGCTCTGCCGGACGAGCGGCGCTGTCGGACCGCAGAGCTGACGCCGATGCGCGCCCGTCCGCTGCTCGCCCTGCTCGCAACGCTCGCCTCGGGCGCCGCGGGGTGTACCTCCGAGGACGCGCGGGGCCCCGCGCTGGCCGCGGCGCCGCGCGCGAGCGACCAGGGCGCCGGGGCGGCCGCTCCGGCCGCCGTGGCCGCGGCGCCGGCCGGCGATCCGGCGCGCGGGGAGCGGCTCGTCGCGGAGCTCCAGTGCAACCGCTGCCACGACGGGACCGGGCAGGCGCCCGCGGCGCGCGACGCCCACTGCGTCCAGTGCCACCAGGACATCGCGGCGGGCCGGTTCCAGGCGCCGGCCGCGGCCATGAAGCGGTGGAACGAGAACCTCGTGCAGCTGCGCGACGTGCCGTCGCTCGCCGCCGCCGGCGACAGGCTGCGCCGCGACTGGATCCGCGCCTTCTTGCTGTCACCGCACGACGTGCGCCCGCGCCTGCACGCGACGATGCCGCGGCTCGCGATCGGGCCCGAGCAGGCGAGCGATATCGCGGCCTACCTCACGCGCGATCGCCGCGAGCGCCGCGAGGAGCGCGAACGGCGCGAACGTCCGATTGCGTCGCTGGAGGGCGCGAACGCGGCCCGGGGGCGCGAGCTCTACGAGGCCAAGGGGTGCGGGACGTGCCACGCCTTCTCCGGGGCGGCCGGGGTGACGGCGGTCGCGCCCGTGAAGGGGATGGAGAAGGAGACGCGCGCCGCCATCGCCCTGGCGCCGGATCTGAGGCACGCGCGCGACCGGATGGAGCCCGCCGATCTCGCCGCGTGGGTGCTCGACCCCGCGGCGATCAAGCCGGGCACGCCGATGCCGCAGGTGCCGATGTCGCCCGCCGAGGCGCGGGACATCGCGGCCTTCGTCACGACCGCGGAGCTCTCGCCGCGGGCGCCGGCGAGCGCGCCCGAGCGGCTGCCGCTGCTGTCGCGGCGGGTGACGTACGCCGAGGTGGATCGCCGGGTGTTCCGCGTCACGTGCAGGCACTGCCACTCCGAGCCGGATTACGCGCTCGGCGACGGCGGGCCCGGGAACACGGGCGGCTTCGGGTTCAAGCCGCGCGGGCTGAACCTCGCCACGTACGAGGGGATCGCCGCGGGCTACATCGACGATCAGGGCGAGCGGCGGAGCGTGTTCTCGCGCGGGCCGGACGGCGCCCCTCGCCTCGTCGCCGCGCTGCTGGCGCGGCAGGCGGAGGAGGCGGGCCACGCGTCGCCGGCGGTGCGCGGGATGCCGCTCGGGCTGCCCGCGGTCGGGCCGGAGGAGATCCAGCTCGTCGAGAGCTGGATCGCGCAGGGGCGGCCGCAATAGCGAACGAGCGGGAGGGGGCGATCGCCAGGGTCGCTCCGGCCTTGTCGTGGTGCCCCCCTTGCTTCCACGGTGACACCGAGGAGGTGGCCAATGCCTCGGTGGTCTCAACGCGCTCAGCACGCGGGCTCGCCTCCGAGCGGCGGAGGCAACGGGGCTCCGGGGAGGATGTCCATTGGAAGGCGTCTTTCCTTGCTCGTGTTGAGCCAGCTGATCCTGGCCGCCCTGGGCATCACGATGTCCATCGTCGCGCTCAAGCGGCTGGCCATCGAGACAGCCTACCTGCGTCACTATGTCTTCCAGCCGTTCGTCGTCATCAGCAGCGGCATCGAGTCGTCGAACGCTCTCTATCCCCTGCTCGCTCGCCCGCCGTCGGACGTCTCGGTCGAGGTCCGGGAGCCGATGGTGCGGCTCCGCTCCTTCATCGATCGGTACCAGCGCGAGTGGCTGACGGCGACCTCGACCCTCCCGGAGGCCATCCACCTCCGCGCTGCGCTCGCTCGGGCCGGTGAGCTCGTGCTCCTGGAGGAAGAGCGCGAGGCGGCGGACACCATCGCCGCCGTCGTGATGCACCTCGAGCGCACGACCGGGCTCATGGGTCCAACGCCCGCGCCGCACGTGCGGCGCGCCGACGTGGAGCACCTCAGCGACGCCCTCGTCAAGCTGCACAGGATCAACCTGCGCTACATGGAGGTCGCTTACGACGCGTTCGACCACATCCGGCGGCGCATCCTCCTCGTCTTCATGGCCGTCGGCCTCGGGGGCGTCACGGCGGCGTCGCTCTTCGGCCTCGCGGTGCGCCGCGCGATCGCGCCGCGCATCCACCGGATGGTGACCGCCGTCCAGCGCTTTCGCGAGCGCGGCGTCTACGAGCCGCTCGGGGACCGGGGGGACGACGAGCTCGCCGTGCTCGCCCACACGCTGAACACGAGCTTCAAGGCCATCGCCGAGCGCGACAAGGATCGCGACCGGTTCCTCGCCGTCGCCGCGCACGAGCTGAAGACGCCGCTCACCACCATGAAGGGGTTCTCGCAGGTCGCGCTCACCCACCGGAACGACACGGCCATCCGCGAGCGCGCCCTCACGATCATCGATCGCCAGGCGACGCGCCTCGGCCGCCTGGTCCAGGATCTCCTGTGGTCGGCGCGCATCTCCGGAGGCGAGCTCCCCTTCAAGCCCGAGGCGATCGACGTCGAGGAGCTCGCCCGCCGCGTGATCGGGGAGCTCGAGCTCGTGGCCAGAGATCACAGCATTCGCCTGGTGCCCCGGGGAGACGCGCACCTCCTGGGCGATCCAGCGCTCGTCGAGCAGGCGCTCTGGAGCCTGCTCGTCCAGGCCGTGTCCGTCGCGCTGGAGCGCGATCCAGTGCTCGTCACGATCGACGCCGGCTCCGCCGCGCGCGTGCTCATCACGATTGAGGTCCGGGGCGGGAAGGATCTCCCGGAGGACCTCGAGAAGCTGCTGGAGCCCTTCGCCGTCGTCGCGTTCGAGGGGCGGCGTGACCAGCCGCGCAGCACGGGCATCGGCCTCCACCTCGTCCAGGGGATCGCCCGGCTCCACGGCGCGAGGTTCTGGATCGAGCGGAGGGCCGGTGACCTCATGGTCTTTTCACTGGAACTGAGGCGCTAGCGAGCAGAGGGAACATGCTGCGAAACCGCGTGCTGGTCATCGACGATGACCCCGATTTCCGGGAGCTCGTCGCCCTCAGCCTGAACGGGTGGGGGCTCCATTGCCTCCAGGTCGCCGACTGCGTCGAGGCGCTCCCGCTCCTCGAGCGCGAGCGCGACGGGCTGCGGGCGGTGCTGTGCGACTACTTCATGCCAGGGCTCTCTCCCAGCGTCTGCGCGAAGGCGATCCTCGCGCGGGTCGATCCGGCGGTGCGCGTGGTGCTCGTGAGCGCGGCGGTGGACGTCTCGGCGCTGGCCGCGGAGCTCGGGCTCGCGCGGTTCCTCCCCAAACCCTTCGATCTCGACCAGCTCCACGACGTGGTGCTCGGCCCGCGCGAGCCCTCGGCGTGAGCGGCGCGGCCGGTCGCAGCGGGGCGCACCCGGACGCGGCGCGCTCCGTGGTAGCCTCCCGGCCCTCGCCGCGCGCGGGCGGACCGCGCGCCGTGCGGCGCTCGGAGGTCTGCGTCATGACAGGACAGCTTCTGGAAGAGGGCTTTACCAACCCTGGAATCGATCCGCGGCTCACGTGGCGCAACCCGCCGGCGCGCTGGGCGGTGGCGCCGGAGCGGGGCGTGCTCGTCGTCGAGCCCGCCGCGAAGACGGACTACTGGCAGCGGACGCACTACGGCTTTCGCAACGACAACGGGCCTTTCCTCTTCACCCGCGCCGGCGGCGACTTCGTGATGACCTGCCATGTGCGGTTCCGGCCGGCGCACCAGTACGACCAGGCAGGGCTCATGGTGCGGATCGCGGAGTCGTGCTGGCTGAAGACGTCGGTCGAGTTCGAGCCGGACGGCCCGAGCCGGCTCGGCGCGGTGGTGACGAACGCGGGCTACAGCGACTGGTCGACCCAGCCATTTCCCTCGGATCGCCGCGAGATCTGGCTGCGCGTCCGGCGGGAGGGGCCGGATTACCTCGTCGACAGCTCGAACGACGGCGCGGCGTGGACGCAGATCCGCATGGCCCACCTGCACGAGGACGACGGCGCGCGCCAGGTGGAGTGCGGCCTCTACGCTTGCAGCCCGCTCGGCGAAGGCTTCGTGGCCGAGTTCGATCTGCTCCGGATCTCCCCGGGGCGCGCAGGTTAGAGCGGTTCCCACCCGCCCCCGACACGAGCGTCGCAGAGCGGCGGTCACCCGCACAGGAGACGGGTCCAGATCGGCGTTTTCGGCGCGGAAGCGCACTCCTGTGCGCTGAGCACCGAAAACGTCGAGATGGGCCCGTATCCGAAGCGGGTGACCGCCGCTCTAGGCGAGCGACGCGAGGTGCGGAGAGAGCACCTCGGTGATCCAGCTCATCACCGCGCGCACGCGGCGCGGCACGCTCCTGCCGTGCGTGTGGAGGAGCGAGACGGGCATCGGCGCGCAGGTGAGGGAGGGCAAGACCTCGACGAGCTCACCCGCGGTGATGCTGGCGAACTTGCCTACCCGCGGCGCCTGGATGATGCCCAGGCCCGCCACACACGCCGCGAGATAAGCGTCCGCGCTGTTGACCGTCACCACGCTGCGCATCGGCCACTCGCGGTAGCCGCCGTCGTGGGGGTACTCGAACGACGGCGCTTCGGCGCCGAGCGTCGACGAGTAATGCACGAGGAGGTGCCGATCGAGATCCTCGATCCGGCGAGGCGTACCGTACTGCCGCAGATAGGACGGGCTCGCGAGGTTCACCATCCGCAGGAGGCCGAGCCTGCGGCCGACGAGCCCGTCGCCCCCCGGGGCGCCGACGCGCAGGACGCAGTCGAAGCCCTCGCGGAGCGGCTCGACGCGCCGATCGGTCGTGCTGAGGAGCACCTCGAGCTCGGGGTGGCGCGCGAGCAGCTCGGGCAGGCGCGGGATGATGACGTCGCGCGCGAAGTTCACCGGCAGATCGATCCGCACCCGCCCGCGCAGGCCCCGCGCGGCCTGGAACATCGCGCCGAGCTCGTCGGCCTCGAGCGCAAGGCGCCGCGCCCGCGGGAGGAGCTCCTCCCCGTCCGGCGTGAGGCGCACGACGCGCGTCGACCGCTGGAGGAGCCGGGTGCCGAGCTCGGCCTCCAGGGCCTTCAGCCGCAGCGACACGCGCGCCTTGGGCATGCCGAGGTGCTCGCCGGCGCGCGTGAAGCTGCCGAGCTCCGCCACCTTCACGAAGATCTTCAGCGATCCGACGTCGATGGTCATTGTTTCGATTGGCGAAACAGTGTGTCGGAGCCTCGCGCCTTCCGCAACCGGGATCGGATCGCTATTCACTGTCGCAGACAACGGCGCGCAGCCGCCGCGGACAGCGGCGAGCCGCCGCGTCGCCATCGAAAGGACCCGACAATGAGCACATCCAAGCGTAGCCCCGTCGCCCTCGTCACCGGCGGAAGCCGCGGGCTCGGAAAGAGCATGGCGCTCCACCTCGCGGATCGCGGCGTGGACGTCATCATCACCTACCGCGGCGCCGCGGCCGAGGCGGCGGATGTGGTGAAGCAGATCGAGGCCAAGGGGAGGACGGCGGCGGCCATCGCGCTCGATCTGGGGAGCACCCGCGGATTCGACGCGTTCGCCGCCGCGGTCAAGGCGGAGCTCGCCGGTCGCTTCAAGCGCGATCGCTTCGATTACCTTGTGAACAACGCCGGCATGGGCGGCAACGCGAGCTTCGCCGAGACGACCGAAGAGCAGTTCGACGCGCTCATGAACGTCCACTTCAAGGGGACGTTCTTCCTCACGCAGAAGCTCCTTCCGCTCATCGCGGACGGCGGGCGGATCCTCAACGTCTCGTCGGGGCTCACGCGGTTCAGCTTCCCGGGCTACGCCGCCTACGCCGCGATGAAGGGCGGCGTGGAGGTGCTCACCCGCTACCTGGCGAAGGAGCTCGGGCCGCGGAAGATCGCGGTGAACACGCTGGCGCCCGGCGCGATCGAGACCGACTTCGGGGGAGGCGTCGTGCGCGACAACGCCGAGCTGAACAGGATGATCGCCGCCCAGACCGCCCTCGGCCGGGTCGGCCTCCCCGATGACATCGGCGGCGCGGTCGCCGTGCTGCTCGCGCCCGAGGGCCAGTGGATCACCGGCCAGCGCATCGAGGCGTCAGGCGGCATGAACCTCTGAGGCGCTCCGAGCTCGCGGCAGGCGCGTGATCGTCGGGCCCGCGCCTGCAACGGGCAGCGAACACCACGAGCATTCCGACACAGAACGGCACAGGTCATCGAGCGTAACCGGGGCTTTTGCGAAGGAGCGCGACTGGCACATTTGGTGCTGAGTGGCAGCGCATCGCAAGGAGGCGAGCGCTCATGAGCAGGGAATTGCCTAACCATATCCTTCGAATCCTCGGGATCGGCATGCTCGCCGGCCTGTCGGTGACGCTCGGGTGCCAGGGAGAGACCAGCGTGCCAGCTGGCACAGGAGGGGCCGGCGGCGCCGGGGGTGAAGGCGGCGCGGGCGGTCAGGGCGGCGCCGGCGGTCAGGGCGGCGCGGGCGGTCAAGGCGGCAGCCCGGAGACGTGCGAGTCGCGGCGGGGCGACCACGACGACGCCTGTCCCGCGGACGCGCCGTGCGCGATCACGCTCGACGTGGAGGTGACGTGCGCCGGGCACGACTTCGCAGCGGGCGGGGTGCGGGCCGTTCCGGCGGCGGGCGCGACGTACCTCGTGACGAGCAGCAACGCCCCGACGCGGCTGTTCGAGCTCGACGGCGGCGGGGCGACGCAACGCGACTTCGACGTGCAGTCCAATACCGTGAGCGTGGCGCTCTCGCCGGACGGAAGGGCGTACGCCGCGGTGGATGAGACGCAAGGCACCGGTGACGGCTACCCCGGCGGTGTCGTGTTCCTGCCGCTCGCCGGAAGCGCGGCCGACAAGCAGATGGTGTTCGATCGCGACGACAAATACGTGCCGGTCATCGATGTCGCGGTGGACTCCCAGGGCGAGCCGCACATCTGGATCCTCACGGACGCGCCGGAGCTCGTTGAGCACGCGACGCGCACGTCCGGCGGCGCCTGGGACGTCGCGCCGGCGAGCCAGCTGGCCGACAGCGGTTGGCCCCGCTTCGTCTTCGCGCCCGACGACGCGCCGCTTTCGTTCGGCATGGTCCAAGCGGGCTCCGGCAGCTGGCAGCTCCAGGTGCTCGACGGCGCCACGGAGCAGAGCCTTGGCGCTCCGGTCCCCGAGAGCTCGCCGATCCGTTACGAGCCCGTCCTGCCGCCGAAGCCCGCCGCTCAAGCGACGATCCCGCGCTTCGCGGCGGTCGTGCAGCACCCCGACGGGCTGCGGCTGGCGAGCGCCGGCGAGGGCGACGGCGAGGTCGCGATCCCCGGCACAGCGACGCCGGCGTACAGCTGCCAGCGCGGCTTCGGCGACTCCCCGTCGCCGGGCTGCCCGGCCGACTGCCACGAGGTGACCTCCGGGCTCGAATGGTCGGCCTTCTCGGCCGCGCGCACGAGCGACGGCGACGTGTGGATAGCATTCCTGATCAGCCACCTCGACTGGACGATCGCCTACGAGGTGCAGAACGCCGATCTGCCGACGTGCGTCGGCAACATCGCGGCGGACGCGAGCCGCGGCGAGCTGCGCCTCGTGCGCGTGCCTGCCGCCGGAGGCGCGCCCGAGGTCGCTGTGACGCTGCCGCTCCCCGCGATCGCAGGCGAGAGCCATTTCAGCGATGTGTACCAGCGCCACCCGCTCGTCGAGGTCTCCGCGTTCGGCACGGAGCTCACCGTGGCCATGCGCACGCAGGCGTCACGCGTGGGGCCCTTCACGGCCCGCGTGCTGCGCGTCGACACATCGCTCCTCGCGCCCGCCGCGCCAGGCGACTGAGACGCGCATCACAGGGAGGCGATCACTCATGCGTCAGAAATTGCAAAACCACATCCTTCGAATGCTTGGGACCGGCATGCTCGCCGGCCTGTCGGTGACGCTCGGGTGCCAGGGCGATACCACCGCGCCAGCTGACACGGGAGGGGCCGGTGGCGCCGAGGATCAAGGCGGCGCCGGCGGTCAAGGCGGCGCCGGCGGTCAAGGCGGCGCGGGCGACGCCCCGGCGACGTGTGAATCGCGGCGAGGCGATCACGACGATGCCTGTCCCGCGGACGCGCCTTGCGCGATCACGCTCGACGTGGAGGTGACATGCACCGATGCCACGTTTGCAGCGGGCGGGGTGCGGGCTGTGCCGGCGGCGGGCGCGACATACCTCGTGACGAGCAGCAACGACCCGACGCGGCTGTTCGAGCTCGACGACGATGGGGCGACGCAACGAGACTTCGACGTGCAGTCCAACACCGTGAGCGTGGCGCTCTCGCCGGACGGAAGGGCGTATGCCGCGGTGGATGAGACGAACGGCAGCGGTGACGGCTATCCTGGCGGTGTCGTGTTCCTGCCGCTGGCCGGCAGCGCGGCGGAGAAGCAGGCGGTGTTCGATCGCGACGACGGCCACGTGCCGGTCCTCGATGTCGCGGTGGACTCCCGGGGCGAGCCCCACATCTGGATCGACACGGGCGCGGACGACGGCGTCGCGCACGCGACGCGCACGTCCGGCGGCGCCTGGGACGTCGCGCCGGCGAGCCGGCCGAGCGGCAGCGATTACACCCGCTTCGCCCTCGCGCCCGACGACGCGCCGCTGGCGTTCGGGCTCGTCGAACCGCTCCCAGGGGAACGGCAGCTCACGGTGCTCGACGGCACCACGGAGCGGAGCCTTGGCGCCCCGGACTCCGCGAGCTTCCTGCTCGACTACGAGCCCGTCCCGCCGCCGCAGCCCGCCGGACAAGCGACGTTTCCGCGCTTCGCGGCGGTCGTGCAGCACACCGACGGGCTGCGGCTTGCGAGCGCCAGCGAGGACGGCGGCTTCGACGAGGTCGCGATCCCCGGCACCGAGACGCCCACGTACCGCTGCCAGGACGGCGTCGACGGCCCGCTCCCGGGCGCTACGAGCTGCCCTGCCGAATGCCACATGGTGGCCTCCGGGCTCGAATGGTCGGCCTTCGCGGCCGCGCGCACGAGCGATGGCGACGCGTGGGTCGCGCTCCTGATCAGCCACATCGACGAGACGCTCACGTACGAGTTGCAGGACACCGGTCTGGACCGGGTGTGCGTCGGCCACACCGTGGCGGACGAGAGCCGCGGCGAGCTGCGCCTCGTGCGCGTGCCTGCCGCCGGAGGCGCGCCCGAGGTCGCGGTGACGCTGCCGCTCCCCGCGATCGCAGGATGGAGCTACTTCAACGATCTGCACGAGCAGCACCCGCTCGTCGATGTCTCCGCGTTCGGCACGGAGCTCACCGTGGCCATGCGCACGCAGGCGTCACGCGAGGGGCCCTTCACGGCCCGCGTGCTGCGCATCGACACCTCGCTCCTCGCGCCCGCCGCGCCAGGCGACTGAGACACGCGCCGCACCTCGACGCCTGGGTCCTCGACGCTACGAGAAGAGCCGCCGGGTCGGACCCGGGCGCGCTACGGCTGGCGGAGCCGGCGCGAGGACAGGAGCTCGAGCCCTCCCGTGCGCTCCGCGATGCGCTGGAGCGACGCGAGCAGCGCGCCGGCCTGCTCCTCGCCGAGCAGCGCGCGGAGCCGCCTGTTCACCGCGGCGCGCGCGGCGCGCCCCGCCTCGACCGCCGCCCACCCGCGGTCGGTGAGCTCCACGAGCCGGTTGCGCTGGTCGTCCTCGGCGACGCGCCGGCGCACGTAGCCGAGCTGCTCCAGCTCCGCCACCGCCTTCGAGGCGCCCTGCGCCGTGATGCCGAGCCGCTCCGCGAGCTCCCTCACCTTCACCGGCCCCGGGACGAGGTGCTGGAACACGTATCCATGGCTCGGCCGGAGATCCCCGTGGCCGGCCCGCTCCACGCGGCGCATCACCTCGTCGCTGTTCGCGGCCGCGATGGCGGCGAAGAGCAGCACGAGGTCCTCGTCCGGGCGCGCGGGCTTCACGGCCGGAGCGTGTAACCCGCAACCGAGGTTGCGCAAATGACGTTGACGGCCGCGGGCGGCGGCCCTATTCATCAACCAAGGTTGCGCAATATAGGGTGCGCATCATCCGGGTCGGGCGCGAAAGGGCCGGGCGGCTCGCCCGCGCGCGCCCGGGCCCGTGCTGCCCCGAGGAAGGGACGAAGGGACGAGCGATGCACCTCGCAATCCATGGCTCCTGCGACCCGGCGTTCGCGCCCGTGCGCGCGGCGTTCGCCTCGAATTTCGAGCGGTTTCCCGAGCTCGGGGCCGCCGTGTGCGCCGCCGTGCGCGGCCGCGTGGTCGTCGACCTCTGGGCCGGCTTCCGGGACGCGGCGAAGACCGTGCCGTGGCGCTTCGAGACGATCGTGAACGTCTTCTCGGCGACGAAGGGCGCCGTGGCGCTCTGCGCCCACGCGCTCGCGGAGCGGCGCGCGCTCGACGTGGACGCGCCGGTCGCCGCCGCCTGGCCGGAGTTCGGCGCGGCCGGCAAGGGGCGCGTCCTCGTGGCCCAGCTGCTCGACCACAGCGCCGGCCTGCCGGCGCTCCGCGCCGAGCCGGAGGAGGGCGCGCTCTACGACTGGCAGGCCATGACCGCCGCCCTCGCCGCGGAGGAGCCGTTCTGGGAGCCGGGCGCCCGCCACGGCTACCACGCCGTGACGTTCGGCTTCCTCGTGGGCGAGGTGATCCGGCGCGCGAGCGGCCAGCGGGTCGGCGCGTTCCTCCGGGAGGCCGTCGCGGGCCCGCTCGGCCTGGACTTCCACATCGGCACCGGCGCCGAGCACGACGGGCGGATCGCCGAGGTGCCCCCGACCGTCGCGAGCCCGAACGGCCTGGGCGGCGCGTTCGGCGCGAGCTTCCGCGACCCGGCGTCGCTCACCTCGATGGCCTTCACCAGGCCGCGCGACCTCGTGTCGCCGGGCCTCGTCAACACCGCCCGCGCCCGGCGCGCGGAGATCCCCGCGCTGAACGGCCACGCGAACGCGCGCGCGCTCGCGCGGATGTACGGCGCGCTCGCGAACGGCGGGGCCCTCGCCGGCACCGCGCGCGTGCTGTCGCCGGAGGCGGTCGAGGCCGCGCTGGCGGAGCGATCGGCCGGGCTCGACGCCGTCCTCCTCGCGGAGAGCCGGTTCTCGCTCGGGTTCATGCTGCCGAGCGCCCTGCGCCCCTTCGGACGCGGCCCGCGGACCTTCGGCCACCCCGGCGCCGGCGGCGCGCTCGGCTTCGCCGACCCCGACGCGGGGCTCGGGTTCGGCTACACGCCGAACCAGACGATCGCGAGCGGCCAGGGCGGCGACCCGCGGTGGCCGGCGCTGATCGAGGCCGTGTACTCGTGCCTATGAGCGCTGGTCGCGCGTCGCCGGGGCGCGTGACTGGGTTCGTGAGAGGAGGGGCGGCGTTCGCTCTACAGCCTGCTGGGCTTCCCCGTAGGTCTCATCCGGGCCTCGCAGGCCATCATGGGCCGCTGACAGCGCGGCTCAGAGCTCCTCTGCCTTGGCAATCTTGATGACGGGATCGAGGCGATAGCCGCTCTGCTCCTGCGTCAGGGATCTGGCCTGGTCGAAGTCGAGCGTGAGGTGCAGTGTGCCACCGGGGCTCACCTCGACCGCGCCTTCCGTCACGATCTTGAGCCCCGACTCCGAGCAGGAGGGACAGGAGACCGGGCTCGTGGTGGATCCCTCCACAAGCTCGGCGTCGGTGAGCACGAGCCGAACTTGCGTGACCTTGCCCGCGGGGACCTCGCTCGATCCGAGGAGCTTTTCGGTCGAGCTCGCGTCCAGGAGATCCAGCTTGACCTCGCCGCTGAAGATCGTGCTCCAGCCGCTCTCCCCCGCGCTCTCGTCGTGGCTCGACCCGTCGTCATCGCCGGGCGACGCCTGGCCGGCTTCATCCTGCTCCGCGTCCCCCGCGACATGGACGTTCACCTCGGTGAGCGTGACCACGAGGTGCCTCCGCACGGCCTCTTCCGTGCCTCCCTCAGACGGAGCGGACGCCTGAAGCGGTTGGGCCGTGACCCCCACCTCCACGGTGGCATCACCGCCGCCACAGCCAGCGATGACGAGCGCGAAAAAGCCGAAGCGGACCAAGTGCGATGAGAAAGCGTGCATATCAATCTCCTTCGTTCGGGGCGAAGGCGGCGCCCATGCATCGCGCCCCTTCCAAGAGGAGCCCATTGACTGGGCCTCCATCACCTGTTTCAACCAGTGCTCGAGCGCTCTTCCGACGGCTCACATTCTTCGATCGCCCAGGGACCTCAATGGCCATTCGGCGCCGCGCCGCTCGAGTCGCTTTCCATGGAATGAGCTCGCAGCCATGGCCGAGCATGATCGGCCGGCCCCCCAGATCGGGAGGCTTCCATGGTCGCCTTCCCGAGGCTCCGTCTGACGAACCGCTGCGCGGCCCGATCCGTCGGTCGAGCTCGCTCTCCGGAGGGAGCAACCCGGGACGAACCTGGGGGGACAGCCGACTGGGCTCGGGCCGCCCGCGCCGTTCGTCAGTCAGAGCCTAGCTTCGGCGGGCTCGCGACGGTTGATGAGACAGGCTGGCGTGTCCCGCCGATCGCCTGCAAAAAGAGCGCATCGCAGCGAAGCTCACTGCTGGAACTTCGGTGCAGCAACCGCTCGAAGCGTCTTTCGTGACGCGCGCGAGCACCGACTTCACCTGGGCCGACCGCTCGCCGCGGATGGATCAGTTGATTTCAGATTCGATCGCGTCGAGCTCCGTCTTGTAATTGGCGACAGTGATCGAGCTCGCGGCCTCTTCCTCGAAGTCCGCCGGAACGGCGAGATCCGTGTCTGCAATCGTCGGCTGCGCGCTGGGCGCCGGATCCTGCTGCTCCGTCGTCGAGCCCTGCTTGCAGCCAACCATCAGCAGCATCGATGCCGCTATCCCAACGGCGCTCAGAGCGTGCCTCATTTTGCACCTGCCTTCGCGACGGCCTTCGCGTTGAAATTCGCCATCCACGTCTCGTGACGCGCGTTTTCCTTATCGATCAGCTTGGACACGCGCTCGGACGAAGCTTGATCCTTTTCATCCCTGGCGAGCTGATTGACGCGCTCGAGGCGCGCAATCCGCCGGGCATGACGGCGGAGCTCCTGCTTCATCGCTTCCGTCATCGGCTGGTTCTCGAGTGCGGCGACGACTTTCGTGCGCACCGCCTCACGCTGGCTCTTCTTGCGGATCTCTCGCGCCTTGGCTTTCTCCGTGGCCGCAGCGCTGCCCTCCACCTCCGCGTTGCCGGCTGCCTTGTCCGCTTGGCCGGGCGCCATATCGGCCTTGCCGGCGGCATGCTCGCTCTTGCCAGGTGCAAGATCGGCGTCACCGGCGGCATGCTCGCTCTTGCCAGGCGCAAGATCGGCCTTGCCGGCGGCATGCTCGCTCTTGCCAGGCGCAAGATCGGCGTCGCCGGCGCCATGCTCGCTCTTGCTGGCCAGCCCTCGCGCGTCAGCTTTCGCCACGTTGCCAGCCTTTCCCTCTGGCTTCTTCGCGTCGGCCGCCTTGGCGGGCGCCGCTGCTTGGGGAGACTGGGCCAGAGCGGCCCCACTCAAGAGCATCGCCGCTGCTGCCGTCACGAGCACACATAGAGTTCGTCTCATAGCGGTCGTCTCCTTGGAGTGCCCATCGTGCATCAATCGCCCGATGGCCTCAAGCGATTTTCGAACGGTTCGACGATGAATCACAGGTGTTCAGACAGGCACGATTGACTAAACATTTCGACAACTTGCATCTGGCACACGCCTTGAACACAGGCATCGTCGATACTGGGCACGAGGATTGCCTGAGACCACGGATGAAGAACGGAAATGAGCCGATTCGTGGTCGGGTGTCGGACCCATGCGAATCATCAGACACGGGAACATTGAAAGATTCACAACAACGAGCGTCGTGTCGACCGACTCCTTCAAAGCCTTCTACGCCGCCAAGGTCAACGGCACCACGCTCGATCCGTCGGAGATGGTCTCTGTGGGACAGGCGGCCAGCAAGCGACCGATCGCTACGGATGCGAGACGAACGCCGTCTGCCTCGACGGCGGCAGCTCCAAAATCCATCGAATGCACAGCTGCACAACCTGGGATAGCAGCTGCGACGATCGCTGACGGTGGCGCCAGCGGCGGCGTCTCAGCGAGGAAGGCGCGGCGCGCCGCGCCTCGCGCCGCCAGGGCGGAGGCCTCCTGTCGTCAGCTCGTGAAGGGCTCCCGCCAGCGACGAGTACGTGGCCAGACTGCCTAGCTCCACGTCCACGAGGCTCCTGGCGAGCTCGGGGCGCACGCCGACCAGGAAGAGGCGCGCGCCGAGCAGGGCGACCGCGCGGCTGGTCTGGCCCAGCGCATGGGCGACCTGGGCGTCCACCGCCGGCACGCCGGTGATATCGAGCAGCACGAAGCGCGCCTCGTGCCGGCCCACCCCCTCGACCACGGCCGTGAGCACCTGGAGGGCGCGGTCCCGGTCGATCGCGCCGATCAGCGGCACGAGCAGCACGCCGGGCAGGAGCGGGATGAGCGGGCAGCCGAGCTCGCGCACCGTCTCCGAGAGCGTCCGCTCGCTCGCATAGGCCATCTGAAGCTCCGCGTTCTTCGTCGAGAGCGACTGGACGAGCTCGCCGCGCTCGAGGGCCGCGGCGAGCAGCGACGCCCAGACCCCGACGGTGCCCTCGTCGCCGGCCAGCTCGCGGAGGGTCGGCCCCATGAGCGCAACGACCCCCCAGTCGCGCCGCTCGGTGCGGATCGGCAGCAGCATCATCATGAGCGCGCCGCTCGCGGCCGCGGGCGGCAGCAGGTGCTCCGGCGGAAACGCCTCCAGCCGATGGCGGCCGCCGATCGGGGGCGTCGCGCTGCCGTCACGGCTGAAGGCGCCGGCGACGACGAGCGTCTTCGCGTCCTCCCGGAGCGCAAGGCAGGCCCAGGTCGCGCTGGTCTTCGCGAGCCATGAGAGCGACATGGACTCCTCCTGCGAGGCGCTGACCAGCGCGAGGCCCACGTCGTGATTGGACCGCACGAGCATCCCGAGCTGCGCCACGAACTCGGCCTCGACGCTGAGCCGAGCCCGCGCGATCGAGAGGTGCGCGCCGTCCAGGAACGACTCGACCCGCTGCGCCGACGCCGCATCCCCGCCCAGCCGCTCGCGGCGCCGCTCGTGGGACCGGCGGAGCAGGCGCACGATCGCCATCAAGGTGCCCATATCGGAGGAGATGTCGACGGCCTGTTTGTAGGCGCGCTCCAGCGCCTTCGCCGGAGGGGGCGCGGCGCCCTCGATCGCCGCCTCATACGCCTCGAGCACCAGGGCGACCCCCGGCCATACCGCGGCAGGCGGTGTATCGGGCGCCAGGGGCCGGGGCGCGAGGAGCAGCTCGACCATCCGTCGATCCAGGTCGCCGCCGCCGTGCTCCCCGGGCGCCGCGTCCTCGTCGAGGAAGCTCTGGACCACGTCGCATCCGCACGAGATCCGCTGGATCAGCGTGTTCGGCGTGAGCACGAGCTCTGGCACAGCCGTCTCGCCGGAGAGCATCGAGACGACGAGCTCACACGCGGCGCTCCCCAGCATCTCGAACTGCTGGCGCACCGTGGTCAGCGGTGGGTCGGAGGTCTGCGCCTCCGGCACATCGTCGAAGCCGACGATCGCCAGCTCCTCGGGGATGCGGACGCCCGCCGCCTTCAGCGACGGCATCATCCCGATCGCGTTCTTGTCCGTCCCGAAGACCGCAGCTGTACACGCGTTCCGCAGCGCGATGAGCTGCGGGGCAGCGTTCTCGCCGCCGGTATACCAGTTGTCGTCGGTCCGGATGACCAGCTCCGGGTCGAGCGGTATCCCCGCCTCGGCGAGCGTCTCTCGGTAGGCGTCGAAGCGCTCGCGCACATCGGACTCGTGGAAGCAGCCGACGAACGCGATGCGCCGGTGACCGTGTCCGATCAGATGGCGCACCGCGCCCCGGATCCCGCTGTGGTTGTCCGGGATCACCGACGGGCAGTCGCCCTTGTGGACATGGGTGCCGACGACGACGAGCGGGACCCGCGCGGCAGCGAGCTGCTCGATGCCGTCCACCCCGATCACGACGATCCATCCATCCACCTGTTCTCTGGCGAGCGAAGGGGCCTGGAGCGAGGCGGCCGTGCCGCGCATCACCAGCATGCGACAGCCGTGCTTTCGCGCCGCCTCGTGGATACCCGTCAGGACCGGGTTCCAGAACGAGCCGTCCAGGTAGGGGGTGATGACGCCCACGGTCATCCCACGTCGCATCCCATGAACGCCTGTACCGCCGGGGGGCGGCTCTGCAAGGCGATTCACATCACGCGTCGAGCGGCCGGCATCTCCTCCCGCGGCCGGCTGCCCGCCCGCTCCATCTTCCTGGGCCGAGCCGTCAGCTCTGCCGCCCCGCTGCCCCGGCAACTCGACTTCACTGCCCCGGCTACCCTGAACCATCGCCCCGGTCTCCCTGCTCCCCCGTCCCACGGCTGCGCTCGCGTACCCACCTATATACCACGGTCCGGACGTATCTCTCTGCGACGGGGCGATGTCGAAGAAAGTCGAAGAGGCTCGACAGCGGCGGCGCCTGCCCCGCGGCCACGTGAGGACACGAGACGAACACACCCGCGCCGGTTTTTCTGTTGACGAGAACACCGCCAAGGCGCGAAGATCATGGATTACGCTCAGGGACATTTCGCACTTGAGCCGTATACAACGCGTCAACGCTGACCCGTCCACCCAGGGCGGGGAGAGGCGGAGGGCCTATGGGCCGAAACGGCAGGGCGGGATTCATCAGCGTCATTGCGCTGCTCGCGTCCTTCGTGTGCTTGAGACCGGCATACGGGGCGCCGAGCTCCATCACGTTCACGATAAACCATGCAGACTGCGGACAGAACAGCTTCGAGCTGTTCATGAACGGCATGCTCCTAGAGACGGTGCCGAGCTCCAATGGGTGCTACTGCAACGCGACGCCGCTCGTGCGGACGATCACCGATCCAGCGGCGCTGGCGCTGTACGACCCCGCGCAGTGCAACGATTTCGGCGTGGAGGCGATCGGCGGATTCGACGGCGTCGGCTGGGGGTTCGTCCGCGTGACCGTCGAGTCGACCGCCGGCTCCGAGAGCGCGTGCATCTTCGACGCATGGGACGACAACCCGTATGGGCGCTGCTCGGATCGCGACCTGTGCCAAGGAAACAGCGTCTTCGGCTGGGCCGTCGAGGCGGACATCGACGGTGATGGGGTGAGGGTCGGGCTCGGCGCCGGCTGCGACAACTGCGGCGACGCGGCGAACCCCGATCAGGCGGACGTCGACGGCGACGGCTTCGGGGACGCGTGCGACCGCTGCGTGGGTCCCGGGAGGTGGGACCACGATGGCGACGGCGTCTGCGGTGGAGTGGACAACTGCCTTGGCTGGTACAACCCTGGGCAAGAGGACGCCGACGGGGACGGCCACGGGGACGCCTGCGACTCCTGTGCAGGCTTCGGGATCTGGGACAGCGACTGGGACGGCGTCTGCGACGAGACAGACAACTGCGTCTACCGCTTCAACCCCGGGCAAGAGGAGGGCGACGGCGACGGCGTCGCCGACAGGTGCGACAACTGCCCACGCGTGCCCAACCCCGAGCAGCTGGACACAGACAGCAACGGCATCGGCGACGCGTGTGATGTCTGTCGGGCCGCGGGAGACGAGGACAGAGACCTGGATGGCGTCTGCGATCGGGACGACAACTGCGTCTTCGACTTCAATCCGTGGCAAGAGGACACCGACGGCGACGGTCTTGCCGACGCTTGCGACCGCTGCCGTGGATGGAGCCAGCAGGACTATGATGACGATGGGATCTGCGACGAGATAGACAACTGTAACGGACCGCGGAACCCACGGCAGGAGGACGCCGACGGCGACGGCTACGGTGACCCCTGCGACTATTGCGATGGTGCCGGGATGGGGGATTATGACCGCGACGGCGCCTGCGACGACGCGGACACCTGCGCCTATATCCACAACCCGGCGCAGGACGACGGCGACAGCGACGGCGACGGCTACGGTGATCCCTGCGATTCCTGCGATGGGGCGGGGGACCGGGACTGGGACTGGGACGGGCTCTGCGACGAGGCGGACGTCTGCCGTTACGTCTTCAACCCGGAGCAGGAGGACGGCGACGCCGACGGGGTGGGCGATGTGTGCGACAACTGCCCGACGGTGCCCAACCCGGAGCAGCAAGACTGGGACTTCAACGGCATTGGCGACACGTGCGACCTCTGCCCTGCGGCGGGAGACTGGGACCTCGACCGCGACGGCGTGTGCAATCAAGCCGACAACTGCCTGTACGACTTCAATCCCTGGCAACAGGACAGCGAAGGCGACGGATCCGGCGACGCCTGTGACTATTGCGACGGGGCCGGGGCTTGGGACTCGGACGGGGACCGGCTGTGCGACGAGGAGGACAACTGCCCTTACGTCTTCAACCCGGAGCAGGAGGAGCGCGACGGCGATGGGGTAGGCGATGCGTGCGACAACTGCCCACGCGTGCCCAACCCGGAGCAGCTCGACACAGACAACAATGGCATCGGCGACGCGTGTGATGTCTGTCGGGCCGCGGGAGACCAGGACTCCGACAGAGATGGCGTCTGCGATCGGGACGACAGCTGCGTCTACGACTTCAATCCGTGGCAAGAGGACACCGACGGCGACGGCCATGCCGACGCCTGCGACCGCTGCCGTGGATGGAGCCAGAACGACTATGATGACGATGGGATCTGCGACGATATCGACAACTGTAACGGATCGTGGAACGCACAGCAGGAGGACGCCGACGGAGACGGCTACGGTGACCCCTGCGACTATTGCGACGGAGCCGGGATCGGTGATTATGACCGCGACGGCGCCTGCGACGACGCGGATACCTGCGTCTACCTCTACAACCCGGCGCAGGACGACGGCGACAGCGACGGCGACGGCTACGGTGATCCCTGCGATTCCTGCTATGGGGCGGGGGACCGGGACTCGGACTGGGACGGGCTCTGCGACGAGGCGGACGTCTGCCGTTACGCCTTCAACTGGGCGCAGGAGGACGGCGACGCGGACGGGGTGGGCGATGTGTGCGACAACTGCCCGACGGTGCCCAACCCGGATCAGGTCGACTGGGACCACAACGGCATTGGCGACACGTGCGACCTCTGCCCTGCCGCGGGAGACGGGGACGTCGACCGCGACGGCGTGTGCAATCAAGCCGACAACTGCCCGTACGACTTCAATCCCTGGCAACAGGACAGCGACGGCGACAACCGCGGCGACGTCTGCGATTCCTGCACCGGACTCAGCGAGTACGACGGGGATTACGATGCGCTCTGCGATGACATGGACAACTGCCCCAACGCCATGAATCCATGGCAAGAGGACTGGGACGGCGACGGCTTCGGCGATGCCTGCGACTCTTGCGACGGAGCCGGGGCCTCGGACCGGGACTGGGACTGGCTGTGCGACGGGGTGGAGAACTGTCCTGACGTCTTCAACCCGGAGCAGGAGGACAGCGACGGCGACGGGGTGGGCGACGCCTGCGACCTCTGCCCGCTCGTGCCCGATCCGGAGCAGCTCGACGTCGACCGCAACGGGATCGGAGACGCGTGCGACGCCTGCGGGGCCGCGGGAGACTGGGATGCAGACCGCGACGGCGTCTGCGACCTGGCCGACGTCTGCTTGTACAACTTCGATCCCTCGCAAGAGGACGGCGACGGCGACGGAGTGGGCGACGCCTGCGACGCCTGCCGGGGAGCGAGCCAGTCCGACTCGGATCACGACACGGTCTGCAGCGACATCGACAACTGCGACGGCCGGTTCAACCCCGGCCAGGAAGACGCCGACGGCGATGGCCGCGGCGACGCCTGCGACGCCTGTGCAGGCCCTGGAGCCCGGGACGACGATCGCGACGGCGTCTGCGACGAGACCGACAACTGTGTCCATGCCAGCAACCCTGGGCAGCAGGACCGCGACGGCGACGGGCTCGGCGACGCCTGCGACTCGTGCGGGCAGGCGGACGGCTGGGACGACGACGGCGACAGGATCTGCGGCAACGCGGACAACTGCAGGTACCGCCACAACCCGGGGCAAGAGGACAGCGACGCCGACGGGCGGGGCGACGCGTGTGACAACTGCCCGAGCGCGCCCAACCCCGAGCAGCGCGACAGCGATGCCAACGGCGTCGGCGACGCCTGCGACCCCTGCTTCGCGGCGGGGGATCAGGACCCCGATCGCGACGGCGTCTGCGACCGCATCGACAACTGCGACGGGGAGATCAACCCCGGGCAAGAGGACGCGGACGGCGACGGGGACGGGGATGCCTGCGACCACTGTGCAGGGCTCGGCGTCTGGGACAACGACACGGACGGCGTCTGCGATAACGAGGACAACTGCTTCGATGGATTCAATCCAGACCAGAGGGACCGCGACGGCGATGGGCGCGGCGACGCCTGCGACCCCTGTGGCGCGGTGATCTCGAGCGGCACGGTCCGGCTGGGCGTCAACTGCAACGGTCAGCTGAACCTGTCCGACGGGTGGTGGACGGTGCCCACCTATACGGGCATCGTTTATCTGCGCGAGGGACGCTCTGTCGCCGAGGGCATCGAATGGATACCCGGCGCCGAGGGGTGGGGCGTCGGCGACGCGCGCACCTTGATCTCCAGCCATCCTGGGCACATGGAGCTCGTCAGCTTCTCGGCCACGGAGAGCACGGCGGTCTCCACGGTCCGGGTGGGCTCGACCTTCCGCGTCACGCACGACTTCCACCCGTCGCCAGCGACGCCGTCGCTGTACGAGGTCGCGGTGACGATCGAGAACATCGGGGCGAGCCCGGTCGATCTGCGCTACCGCCGGAGCATTGACTGGTTCGGGTATGTCTACCACTCGGAGTTCGTCACCCTCCAGCCGGGCTCGGTGCCCGAGCTCGTCGGTACGGACACGGCGCCCTGGGGCTCGCACGATCCCTTCGGCTTCGTGGGGGAACAGCCCGGACCGGTGAGCGACCTGGGCCCCGGGAACTACGGTGCGCTCTTCGACTTCGACTTCGGCACGCTCGATCCGGGGGACGCGCATGCATTCCGGCTGTTCTACGGCGCGGCGGGCACGCAGGCGGATGCGCTCGCCGCGCTCGAGGCGGTGGACGCCCAGGCGTACTCCCTGGATCGACTGGAGGAGTGGCCAGCGCCGCCGACCTTCATCCTGGCGTACAACGGCTCGGATCACGCGCCGATGTGCGGCGATGGGGAGCTCGCGCCCGACGAGGAATGCGACGACGGCAATCGCAGCAGCGGCGATGGCTGCAGCGCGGGGTGCCTCGCGGAGCCCGACGCCGACGCCGACGGGGTGATCGACCTCGAGGACAACTGCCCGCTCGCGCCCAACCCGGGACAGTCCGACAACGACTACAACGGCGTCGGCGACGCGTGTGATGCCTGCTTCGCCGTGGGGGACCGGGACCACGACGGCGACGGCCTCTGCAACCGGACCGACAACTGCTACGCCACCTACAACCCAGGACAGGAGGACGCGGACGGCGACGGGCTCGGCGACGCCTGCAACGACTGCGTAGGCACCGCAGCCTACGACTACGACCTCGATGGGATATGCGAGACCCTGGACAACTGCGGGTGGCACTTCAACCCGGATCAGCGCGACCGCGACGGCGACGGCATCGGCGACCCTTGCGATCGCTGCGGCGCGGCGATCTGGAACGGTCGGGTTCAGCTCGGCATCAACTGCGAAGGCCACCTGAACCTGGTGCTCGACCCGTACATGCGGGACGAGTGGATCGGGATCTCCCGCGAGCCTCTGGGTCGTGACTCTCCCATCGATGGCCTGGAGGGCACCCCCGGCTCCGAGGGGTGGGGCGTCGGCGACGCCATCGCGCAGGTCTCCGGCTTCGTGACGGATGGCCTGGACAGCGCCCCCGCGAACATGACGCTCGTCAGCTTCTCGGCCACGGAGAGCACGGCGGTCTCCACGGTCCAGGTGGGCTCGACGTTCCTCGTCACGCACGCCTATCGGCCGTCGCCCGCGACCCCTTCGCTGTACGAGGTCGAGGTGACGATCGAGAACATCAGCGCGAGCCCGGTCGACCTGCGTTACCGCCGGGTGATGAACTGGAACATCATCGAGTACCGCGGGGGCGAGCACGTCACGATGCAGCCGGGCACGACGCCTGCGCTCCTCGGTACGGGCACGAGCCCCTGGAACCCGGCCGACCCGCTCGTCGCCGCGGGAGGGCCGCCCGAGCCGGTGAGCGACGTGGGACCCGGGGACTTCGGGTCGCTCTTCGACTTCGACTTCGGCGCGCTCGGTCCGGGCGAGTCCCACGTCTTCCGGCTGTTCTACGGCTCGGCGGACACGCGGGAGGAGACGCTCGCCGCGCTCGGGGCGGTGGGCGCCGAGGCCTACGCCCTCAGCCGGATGACATGGGATGAGCTCGACTACGTGTTTGCTTACGCCGCGGCGGAGCGCGCGCCCGCGTGCGGCGACGGCGAGGTCGATCCCGGGGAGTCATGCGACGACGGGAATCTCATCGACGGCGACGGGTGCAGCGCGAGCTGCGTCGCCTGCGCGGACGGCGACGCCGACGGGGTGTGTGATCCCGAGGACAACTGCCTCGAGGCCGCCAACCCGTCGCAGGAGGACCGGGACCACGACGGCGTCGGCGACGCCTGCGATCCGGTGTGCGTCACGATCCAGCGCGGGCTCTTCGGCGAGGTCTCCGACACGACGGTCTGGGAGGCATACCCCCGTTACAACGAAGGGAATATGCCCTACGCCCACTCGGGTCACAGCGGCGGCTTCCCCAAGCGGGCGCTGTTCCGCTTCGATCTCGGCGGCTTCCCCGCCGGCGCGGCGGTCGCATCGAGCACGTTCGGGGCCTTCGCGGTGAGCTCGGGCGCACAGGCGATCCGGGCGCACCGGATCACTGCGCCATGGGAAGAAGCGACGGTGACCTGGAGCAGCTTCGGCGCGAGCTACGACACGGCCGTCGAAGCGACCGTGACAGGGGTCCCGTACGGGGATGTGACCCTGGATCTGACCGATCTGGTGCAGGCGTGGCTCGACGGCGCGGCTCCCAACTTCGGGTTCCTCCTCGAGGAGGATCCAGGGGCGCGGACCGCATTCGGAGCGAGCGAGCAGACCAACGCGGGCCGACGTCCGTGGCTCACGGTCTGCTACACGGAACGCTAGCGCTCGTCCTGAAGATCACCACGAGCCTTCCCCCGGGCGATCCGACGGACCGCGTCAGCCGCCGTCGTCGCCCGGCTCGCCGCCGGCCCCCGGCGAGCGGCACTTCATCACCATGCGGATCTCGTTGCCCTTCTCGTTGTGCCGCACCTCGTCCATGAACGTGCGGATCAGCATCAGGCCGCGGCCGCTCGGCTTGTCCAGGTTGGCGAGATCGGTCGGATCCGGCAGGTTGCGCGGGTCGAAGCCGGGCCCCTCGTCGCGCACCACGTACGTCGCCTCGGTGCGCGTCTCGCGCGCCACGACGACAACGCGCCGATCCCGGTACGGGCTCTCCGCCCGGCGGCGCTCGACGAGCGCGGAGAAGGCGCTCGGCTGCTCGTCGAGCAGCGTCGAGCTGACCTCGAGGTTGCCGTGCACGATGGCGTTCACGAGCGCCTCGCGCAGCGCCACCGCGACCTGGATCCGGCCCGTCTCGTCGCACAGCCGCATCCGCCCCAGGCTCTGCTCGACGTGGCCCACCAGCGCGGGGACCTTCGCCACGTCGTTGTCGAGCTCGAAATGGGACTCGGTCGCCGTCAGGCACGAGAGGAGCTGCTGCTCCCGCCGATCGAGCCGCGCCACCGCGAGGACGTTCTCGACCGTGTTCACGAGCTCCGCCGCGAGGTTCCGCTTCGCGACGTAGCTCGCGGCGCCGCGCCGCAGCGCCTGCACCGCGATCTCCTCGCTGCCGTGCGCCGTCATCAGGATCACCGGGAGGTACGGGTGCTCGCGGCGGATCGCCTCGACCAGCTCCAGGCCGTCCATCTCCGGCATCTGGAGATCGGTCAGCACGATCTCGGGCATCGACCTGGCGATCGTCTCGAGCGCCTCGACGCCGTTCTCGGCGTACACGGGCTCCATCCCGGCGCGCTTCTTGAGCAAGCTCCCGGAGAGGCGCCGATCCATCGGGGAGTCGTCCACCACGAGCACCCTCACCATCGCGTCACCTCGCTATCAGAGCGCCGCTCGCCCTGCACCGGCGGCGCCGGGTCCGCCGGCGCGCCCTCGCGCACGAACGCGGCGAGCTCGGGGAGCAGGCGCTCGATCTGCGCCCGCAGCGCGAACTGCGCCTCGGCCAGGCTGCCGAGCTCGTTCGCGCGCGCCATCTTCTCCAGCGCGAAGGAGGCCTCGAACGCGCCCCGCGCGCCGAAGCTGTCGACCCCGCCCTTCAGGCTGTGCGCGGCCCGCTGGAGCTTGCGGGCGTCGCCGGCGGCGACCGCGTCGTCGATGTCGCCCATCCAGCGCGGGCACTCCTCCAGGAAGACCTCGGCGAGCTCGCGCAGGAGGTCGGCGTCGCCGCCCGTCCGCTCCAGCGCCTTCGTGCGATCGAACATCGGCCGGGCCGCGATCGAGGAGGGCGAAGGCAGGAGCCGCTCCTCCGATCGGGTGCTCGGCGGCCCGCTGTCGGACGCCGGCGAGGGCGCCGACGTATACGAGCTCGGCGCGCCGAGCGACATGCGCGCCGGGTCCTCGATCTCCAGGGCGGAGGGCCCGGCGGCCAGCCGGTCGATCATGTCGTAGAGCTCGTCGACCTGCACCGGCTTCGACAGGTAGCCGTCGAAGCCGGCCCGGAGGCAGCGCTCGCGGTCGCCCTTCATCGCGTACGCGGTCACGACGATGAGCGGCATGTGCCCGCCCTCGCGCCGCTCGCGGGCCCGGACGACCCGCGCGACCTGGAGGCCGTCCATCTCGGGCATCTCCACGTCGAGCAGGGCCACGTCGTACTGCCCGCCCGCGATCTTCTCGACGGCGAGGCGGCCGTTCTCGACGATGTGCACGTGGTGGCCCTGCCGCTCCAGCCAGCGGCGCATCAGCTTCTGGTTGATCGCGTTGTCCTCGGCGACGAGGACGCGCAGGCCGCGCGCGCGCGTCCCGGGCGCGGCGCGGCGCGGGTCGGCCGACCGGAGCGAGGTCCGCGTCGGGACGCCGAAGGCGTGGAACACGGCCTCCTGGAGGTGGGACGTCTTCACGGGCTTCGTGACCATGGCGAAGACGCCGAGATCGCGGCAGCGCGCGACGTCCGCCTGCGCGGACGTCGAGCTGAGCAGCATGAGGACGCGCCCCTTCAAGATCTCGCGCTTCCGGCAGTGCTCGACCACGGCGAAGCCGTCGACCTTCGGCATGCGGGCGTCGACGATGGCGAGGCCGAACGAGCTGCTCGGCCCGACCGCGTTGCCCCCCGGCTTGCCCCAGGGCAGCGCCCACACGCCCGAGTCCTCCGAGAGCGCCGCGATCGCCGCCGCCCCCGAGTCGACGGGGACCGCCTTCATCCCCCAGCCCTCGATGGTCTCGGCGAGGATGCGCCGCGCGGTCGCGTTGTCGTCGGCGATGAGGACCTTCGTGCCGAGGAGGTCCTTCGGGATCTCCAGGCGGCGCGACCGGGCGGCGCCATCGAGCGCGCGGAGCTGGAGGGTGAAGTGGAACGTGCTTCCCTTGCCGACCTCGCTCTCGATCCAGATCTTGCCGCCCATCATCTCGACGAGGCGGGCGCAGATCGTGAGGCCGAGCCCCGTGCCGCCGTACTTGCGGGTGGTCGAGCCGTCCGCCTGAGCGAACGCGTCGAAGACGAGCCGCTGCTTGTCCGGAGCGACCCCGATGCCCGTGTCGATCACGCTCACGCGCAGCACCACGGCGTCGCCGAGCGCCTCGCCCGCGTAGAGGCTCGGCGTGCCCTGGCTGTCCGCGCTGGCATCCTCCTCGGCGGTGAGGGGCGCGCGCGAGACGACCTCGGCGCGGACGACGACCTCGCCGGCGTCGGTGAACTTCACCGCGTTGCTCACGAGGTTGACGAGGACCTGGCGCAGGCGCAGCGGATCGCCGACCAGCGCCTCGGGCACGTCGGGGCCGACGTCGTAGGCGAGCTCGAGCCGCTTCTCGTGGGCGCGGAGCGCGAGCGTCTTCACGGCGTCGCCGATGATCTCGCTCGGGTCGAAGACGACGGGCTCGATCTCGAGCTTGCCGGCCTCGATCTTCGAGAAGTCGAGGACGTCGTTGATGATGGAGAGCAGCGCGTCGGCCGAGATCTTGACCATCTCGAGGTACTCGCGCTGCTCCGGGGTGAGCTCGGTCTGGAGCGCGAGCGACGTCATGCCGATGATGCCGTTCATCGGGGTGCGGATCTCGTGGCTCACGCTGGCGAGGAACTCGCTCTTCGCGCGGCTCGCCGCCTCGGCGGCCTCCTTGGCCTGCTGGAGCTCGTCCTCGACCGCCTGGCGCTGCATGAGCAGGGCGCGCAGGCTCGCGGAGTGCTCGCGCTCGTTCTCGAGCGAGGCCTCGCCCATGGCGTCCGCGCGGCGCTTGGCGATGCTCGCCATCACCGCCATGGCGGGGGTGGTGACGGCGTAGACGATGACCCGGAGGAGGTTGTCTTCGTCGTACGATAAAAGGACGCCCTCCTTGGAGAAGTAGAGCGCGAAGAAGACGCACGAGATGAGCGCCGTGACGATGCCGCTCCAGAGGCCGCCGCTGAACGCCGCGAAGACGATGATCATCGAGAGGATCGCGGGCGGGTTCGGGACGGTCCAGTCGAGCGCGGCCTCCAGCGTGGCGACGGCGCCGATGACGAGGAGCGCGAGCAGGGGGCCGAGCAGCGGGAGCACGAACTTCTCCCACGAGGGCCGGCTGAGGCGCCGCTGCAGCGCGGTGGGGAGCGGCAGGAACGTGCCGCGGCCCTCGGCGTCGCCGCCCAGCGACGGGCGGGGCTCGCCGCCCAGCGACGGGCGGGGCTCGCCGCCCAGCGACGGGCGGGGCTCGCCGCCCAGCGACGGGCGGGGCTCGCCGCCCACGCCCACCGATGCGCGGGGGTCCGCGTGAGCGGTCCCCGGCGCGGCGGCGGGCGGGGGATCCTCGGCCTTCGGCATGGCTTCATGGAGATAGCGGGGTCGCGATCGGGCGTCCACGGCCGCGAGGGCCGGGTCCCATGAACGGGCGGCGCCCGGGCACGGCGGGCAAGTAGGAGGGACGCCCCTCGGCCCCGAGCAGCACGAGGCCGGGCAGCGCGGGTCGCGTCGCCCGCGGACGCGGCGCTGGCGGCCCGCGCCGCCGGGGCCGCGTCCGGGGCGCCCGCAGCCACGCTCACCGCGGCGCGCTCACCCCTTCACGCCGCCGGTCGTCAGCCCCGCGATCAGGTGGCGCTGCACCACATAGAACGCCGCCATGACCGGCAGCGACACGAGGAGCGCCCCCGCCGCGAACCGCTCCCACTGCGCGTCGTACTCGCCGATGTACCGCTGCAGCACCACCGGCAGCGTGAACATCTCCTCCTTGCCGAGCAGCGTCGCCGCGAGGATGAACTCGTTGTACGCCGTCATGATCGCGAACAGCGCCGTCACGGCGATCGCCGGCCGCGCCGCCGGGAGCACGACCCGGAGGAACGCCTGGAAGCGCGTCGCCCCGTCGACCATCGCCGCCTCCTCCAGGTCGACCGGGATCGCCTCGAACGCCGCCCGGAGCTGGAAGATCGAGAACGGCACCGCCGTCGACGCGTAGCAGAGCACGAGCCCGGTCCGCGAGTTGAGCAGGCCGAGCGCGTCGAGCAGGAGGTACAGCGGGATCGCGCTCGCCACCGTGGGGAACATCTGCGTCGCGAGCAGCGCGCGCAGGCCGCGGTCCTTGCCGAGGAACTGGAAGCGCGCGAGCGCGTACGCCGCCGGGACCGCGACGGAGACGCCGGCGGCCGCCGTCGCGAGCGCGACGACGATCGAGTTGGCGAGCTGGCGGGGGAAGAGCCAGATCGGCTCGCCGCCGACCTTCTTCGACGTCGTGACCACCGCGACGATGTGCTCGAGCGTCGGCTGGTTCGGGATGGGCAGCACCTCCGGCACCGGCGGGCGCGCCCCGGAGAAGGCGATCGAGGCGACCCAGAGCACCGGGTACAGCGCGAACGCGACCGCCGCGACCAGCGCGGCGTGCACCGCGATCGACTCGACAGGAGAGGGCCTCCGCGTCACGCGACCTCCGTCGCCGCCGCCGGAAGGGGCGCCGATCCAGCCTCGGCCCCGCCCTGCGGGATGGCGGAGACGGGCGTCCGCCGCCGCCGGAAATGCCAGTCGCGCGTCGCGAGCGTCAGGAGCAGGAAGATGAGCACCGAGTACGCCGCCGCGTAGCCGTACTGGGCCTCGCGGGTGAACGCCCACCGGTACGCCTCGGAGACGAGGATGTCCGTTGTGCCGTCCGGGTCGCCGCCGGACACGAGGAACACGACGTTGAACATGTTGAACGTCCAGATCGCGCCCAGCGTCACCGCGGGCGCGAGCACCGGCCTGATCAGGGGCAACGTGATCATCCGCAGACGCTGCCACCGCGTGGCGCCGTCGACCTCGGCGGCCTCGAGCACGTCCTCCGGCACGGCGGTGAGCGCGCCCAGCGTGACAACCATCATGAACGGGAACCCGAGCCAGACGTTGGTCGTCACGTTGGCCGTGAACGCCGTCGTGAAGCTCGAGAACCAGGAGATGGGCTCGATGCTCGTCCCGAGCGCGGAGTTCACCGCCTCGATGAGGCCGGTGACGGCCCCGAACTGCCGGTGGAACATGCCCTTCCAGGACAGCGCGGTCACGTAGCTCGGCACGGCCCAGGGCACGATGAGGAGCACCCGGTAGAGCGCCCGAAGGCGCAGGGTCGGGCGGTGCAGGAGCAGCGCGAGCGAGACGCCGAGGAGGACGTGGAGGCAGAGGTTCACCGCGGTCCAGAGCACGGTCACCGCGAGCACGAGGTAGAACGAGCCGCTCGCGAAGAGCGGCCCGCCGCGGGCCGTGAGGATGCTGATGAAGTTGGCGAGGCCGACGTACCGGAGGCCCTCGCCCCTGCCGGCGAAGAGCGACGTCGCCGCGCCGATGACGAGCGGGATCACCACGAGCACGCCGATCGCGACGACCGCGTGCGCGACGTACTTGTAGGCAGGAAGCGAGCGCCCGAGCGCGCGCCGGAACGAGCGCCAGCGCCCGGTGCCGGGCGCCGCGCCCCTCGCGGCGCGGACCCACCGGAGAGCGAGCAGCAGCGCGAGCGCGCCGAGCGCGACGAGGAGCGGCGCCGGCGAGGCGGGGGGAGGGAGCGGCCGGCGGACGTCGTCGAAGCGGCGCTTGGCCTCGGAGAGCGCGACGTCGGGGGGCGCGTCGCCCCGGAGCACCTTGCGGATCGCGCGCGTGGCCGGCTCCCAGGTCGAGCGCATCGCCGGCGAGGTCGGCATCGGGATGGCCGCCTTGGCCTGCTCGGTGAACGCCGCGATGAAGGCGTCGCCGGCCGGGACGGCCACGTCGCTCCGCACCGGCGGCGTGCGCGCGACCTCGAGCCGCGTGGCCGCGGCCGCGGCGCCCGCGAGGTGGCGCGCGAGCGCCCGCGCCTCGGCGCGCCGCGCGCCCTGGGGCGAGAGCATCACCGCCTCGACGGTCAGGAACGGCCGCATCGGGAGGCCGGTCTCGCGCACCTTGGGGAGCGGGACGACGCGGGCGCGCCGCCGCGCCTCCTCCCCGAGGCCGCCCGCGAACCACGGCCCGCTGATCACGAACGCGGCGCGGCCCGCGTTGAACAGGTCGGTCACCAGCGCGCCGTTCGCGTCCTCCGGGACGACCCGGCGCTGGATCAACGCGCGGACGAGCTCGAGCGAGCGCTCGGGCCCCGGGCCGACGAAGCCGAACTGGTCGTCCTCGCCCAGCATCGCGCCGCCGAACGCCGCGAGGATCGGCATGTGCGCGTAGGCGTTCGACGCCTCGTACGCGAGCGGGTACACGCCCTCGGGGAGCGAGCCGGCCAGCGCCGCGATGTCCTCGAGGGTCGCCGGGGCCTCCTTCACGAGCGCGGTGTTCATGTAGAGCGCCACGCACTTCTGGCTGATCGGCAGGCCGAGGATCTCGCCCCCCTGCCGGACCGCGGCGAGCGCCGGCCCCAGGAACACGGCCTCGCCGCCCGGCTCGAGCGCGTCGCCCACGGGCGTGACGAGGTCGCGCGCGCGGAAGTCGCCGAGCCGCTCGTGGGCGTCGATGAACAGGTCGGGCCCCTCCCCCATCGGGATCGCGGCCTGGAGCTTCGAGGCGTAGGCGTCGAACGGGACGGCGAGGACCTCGACCTCCTCGCCCTCGAAGGCCGCGACGATGGCGTCGAGCGCCCTGGCCTCGTCGTCGCGGTAGGCGTGCCACAGCCGGATCGGCGCGGCGGCCGCGAGCGCGGGCAAGAGGAGGATCAGCGCGGGCGCAGCGAGCGCGAGCGCGAGCGCGAGACGACAGCGACGGCTCGGCACGGTCGCCTCACGCTTCTCGCAGGCTCAGCCCGGAGTCCGCGTCGAAGAGGTGCACCTGGCGGAGCGCGACCCGCACGGTGTCGCCCTTCGCGACGCGCGCGGCCGGGTCGAGGCGCGCCACGAACGGCGCCCCCGCGACGGTGCCGTGCGCGTACGACTCGGCCCCGAGGGCCTCGACGATCGCCACCTCGAACGGGGCGCCGCCGTCGCCCGGGGCGAGGTCCACCTCGTGCGGGCGCACGCCGACCGTCACCTGCCGCCCGGACGAGAGCGCGCCCGGGAAGTCGGCCGCGTCGACGTCGATGGCGAGGTCGCCCTGGGCCGCGACCCACCGGCCGCCCCGGCTCTCCAGGCGCGCCTCGACGAAGTTCATGGCCGGGCTGCCGAGGAAGCTCGCCACGAACCGGGTGCGAGGCCGGGCGAAGACCTCGAGGGGCGGCCCCGACTGCTCGACGACGCCCTTGTTGAGCACGAAGATCTCGTCCGCGAGCGTCATGGCCTCGACCTGATCGTGGGTGACGTAGACGCTGGTCGCGCCGAGCCGGTCGTGCAGCTTGCGGATGTCGACCCGCACCTGCGCGCGGAGGGCGGCGTCGAGGTTCGAGAGCGGCTCGTCGAACAGGAAGAGCTGCGCCCGCCGCACGATGGCCCTGCCCATGGCCACGCGCTGCCGCTGGCCGCCGGAGAGCGCCCGGGGGTGCCGGTCGAGGAGCGGGCCGAGCCCGAGCATCTCCGACGCCTCCTTCACGCGCGCCTCGATCTCGGCCGGCGGCGTCTTCCGGAGCTTGAGGCCGAAGGCGAGGTTCTCGCGCACCGTGAGGTGCGGATAGAGGGCGTACGACTGGAACACCATCGCGATGTCGCGATCGCGCGGCTCCAGCCGCGTGACGTCGCGGTCACCGAGCGCGATCGTGCCGTCGTCTGCCTCCTCGAGCCCGGCGAGCAGCCTCAGCAGCGTCGACTTGCCGCAGCCGCTCGGTCCCACGAGGACGGCGAACGAGCCGTCGGGCACGTCGACAGAGACGCCGCGCAGCACGTGGGTCTGGCCGAATCGCTTGTTGAGTCCGCGCACTTTGACAGACGCCATGTTGGAGACTCTCTTGGAAGGGAGGAGTGCCAGGCAGGATCAGAGACCATGGATGATCTGGTCTTCCGGGATGAGCAGCGCCCCGCTCACCGGGGGCAGCTTGACGGTGACAGCGCCGTTCGCGCCCGCCCTAGTTGTCTTTTTTTCGGGCGAGAGCACGTCGACGAGCACGGTCCCCCGCGTCAGCCCCGTCGTCATCGCCGCCCCGTTGAAGCTCGTCGAGCTCTGCTTCCGGGGGTGCGTGTTGAGCACCACGAGCGCATAGTCGCCGTCCGGCTCCCCCCGCTCGAACGCGAAGATCCCCGCGTCCTCGTCCCCTTCGCCCGTCCGCTCCGTCGACCAGCGCACCCGCTGCTCGCCGGCGGTGAGCGCCGGGTAGCCCCTGCGCAGCGCCGTGAGCCGCTGGATCCACCGGAAGAGCGGGCGCTCCGTGTCATAGCCGCTCTCCCAGAGATCTTCGCGGTTCGCCGGATCGTCGCCGCCGCTGAAGCCCTGCTCCGTGCCGTAGTACAGGCAAGGGATGCCTTCCTCCGTGAAGAGGAACAGGAGCGCATTCTTGAGCGCCGCCTCGGGATCGGCCTTGAAGGGCGAGGCGCCCGGGCCGACATGGAGGAAGCGCGGGACGTCGTGGTTGTCGATGAAGTTGACGAGCGCCTTCAGCGGCGGGACGCCGATGCCGTTCGCGTTCGGCTCAGCGCCGTAGTTGAGCGCCCGCGCGTCCCAGAGCTCCTCGATCCGCCGCGTGGACCGGGCGTCGCGGAAGACGTCGCGGAAGACCCGATAAGCTTGGGGGAAATACAGCACGGAGTCGACAGAGTCCCCCGTGATCGGCGCGGCGCCCGGACAGCCCCCCTCCGCCTCGTCGGCGTTCTCGCGCTCGAGGTTGCCGCCGAGCGCCTCGTCGTGCGGGTGGGCCGGGACCTCGTGCTTCGTGAAGCTGCCGACGAGGTCGTCCTTGCCGTCGAAGGCCTCTCCGAACATGAAGAAATCGGTCTTGCCCATCGCCGCCAGCTGCAGCCGGACGTTCTGCGTGAAATAGCGCCAGAACTCGTGCTCGACGTGCTTCAGCGTGTCGATGCGAAACCCGTCGACGTCGGTGAGCTCGACCCAGCGCACGAACACGTCGACCATCTCCCGCTTCACGTCGCAGCGGGAGGTGTCGATGTCCTTGAGGCCGCCCGGGAGATCGCCGTGCACGAGCTGGTCGACATCCTCGAAATCGAGGATGCGCCCCTTGCGGTTGTAGACCTCGGGGTCCTGGAAGAGCTCGGGCTGCGGCGGGAGGTGGTTGGTCGCGGGCTCGTGGCGGAAGACGATCGGCGCCGGGCCCGACTTGCCGGGTGACGTCCGCGCCTGGACGCCGCGGGGGTCGAACTCCGGATCGTACTCGTTCACGGCCTCGAGCTGGAGGCGCCCGTCCTCGCCGCCGCCGTGGACGTCCGCGTCGGGCTGCCCATTCTCGTTGATATCATAATAGAACAGCTGGCCGACGTGGTTCGTCACGATATCGAGGATGACCCTCATGCCGCGATCGTGGGCCGACGCGACGAGGCGGCGCAGCGACGCGAGGTCGCCGAAATGGGGGTTCAGCTCGGTGAAATCCTGCGTCCAGTAACCGTGGTATCCGTCGACGCCGGCGTCGGTGTCGACGTTCTTGACGATCGGCGAGATCCAGAGCGCGGTGACGCCGAGCGCCTCGAGGTAGGGCAGACCCTCCTCGAGCCCCTTCCAGTCGCCGCCGTGCCACCTGCCCGGCGCCGAGGCCACCCGGTGGTTGTTCCCCGCGTCGCCGTCGGCGAAGCGGTCTATCAGCACCTGATAGATGATCTCCTCCCGCCAGTCGCTCGCGTGCGCCGCGAGCGAGGCCGACCGCACGGGCTCCTCGTCGAGCTCGGCGCACGCCGCCGCGAGGAGCGCCAGTGAGGCGACCCCGGCCGCCCGCGCCGTCCGCGCGAGCGCGGCCGCGCGCGCCGTCCGCCAGAGGGAGAGTCTCGATCGCCGCCGGTCCATCGTGATCACCATAGCTCGGCGCGTCGAGCCATCACGCATCCACGCGAGCCGACACACGCGCCGGACGAGAGCCCATCTCGACGGATGAGCCCGATGGGCAGCGGCGCGGCCGGCGCGAGCGCGTGCGGGTCAGGCCGCCCGCGCGCTCCGGCAGGAGCTTCTGGAGTGTCAGGCAAAGCCGTAGTATCCGCAGGAGCCTTCCGAGCCGCGGAGCGCAATGCGCAGACGAGCAGCGGCACGGCGGCCGGCGCGACCACGACGCGATTCTGCCCCGCCCTCAACACGCCTCGCACGGCGCGAACGCTACACCAGCAGCGGTGGCCCGGTCCACAATTTCTGGACGTAAAAAGCGGGTTTTCTCGGCGCGACACGATGGACGCACACGCAATCGCGCCGCGCGCAACGCAGACGCGCAGACGCGCAGGCGCGCAGGCGGGGCGCGCGTCGCCTGCGCCTTCGCCGACGAATCCCGATCGTGTGGGCGCCAGCCCATCCGGTCGACGCGACATTCGCGTGACATTCACCGCGCCGTCGCGAGCCCTGTTGTTTCATCGCGGACGCCAGCGACACGGGCTGTCGTTCCGTTGACGGTCCTGGCGTCGCATGGCACCGTCAGATTCGTGACCTTCTCGGCGCCTCCCGACCTCGTTCAGGCGAAGGCCAGTGCCGGAGATCACAGGCGCCGGTTCCAGGCGGGCGGGACCGTGGGCGAGGGCGTGATCTATATCGAGCGCCCCGCCGACAGGGAGCTCTTCGAGGCGCTCCTGCGCGGAGAGCTCTGCTATGTGCTCTCGACCCGGCACACCGGGAAGTCCAGCCTGCGACTCCAGGTCTCGACGCGGCTCCGCGCCGAGCAGGTGGAGTGCGCGAGCGTCGATCTCGGGGCGCTCGGCACCGACACCACCTCGCCGGTGAGCTGGTACCTCGGGATCGCGTCGGAGATCGCCGAGCAGCTCGGGCTGGAGCCGCCGGACGAGTTCTGGGACGCCCACTGGCACCTCGGGCCGGTGCACTGCTGGTTGCGCTGGCTCGAGGACGTCGTGCTCGTGGAGATCTCCTCCGCGATCGTCCTGTTCATCGACGAGGTCGACGCCACGCTGGCCCTCCCGTTCTCGCGGGACGATTTCTTCGCCATCCTCCGGGCCTTCGTGAACCGGCGCGCGGAGCGCCCCGCCAACAGCCGGCTGACGTTCTGCCTGCTCGGGGCGGCGGCGCCCTCGGAGCTCGTCGCGGATCCGGCGCGCGCGCCGTTCAACATCGGCCGCCCGATCCGGCTCGACGACTTCACCCGCGCCGAGGCGCGCGGCTTCCGCGCGGGCCTGGAGGGGCTCGTGGCCGACCCCGACGCGCTGCTCGACGCGGTCTTCGCGTGGACCTCGGGCCACCCTTACATGACGCAGCGGCTCTGCGCCGATCTCGCCGGAGAGCGGCGCGGTCTCGACGTCGACGAGGCCGTGGCGCGGCGGTTCCTGGACCAGGGAAGGACCGAGGACCCGAACCTGCGCCACGCGGAGCGGTGCCTGGAGGCGCAGGGGCCCCGCTGCGGGCGGGCGCCGGCGCTCCTCCAGCTCTACAAGCAGCTGCTCGACGGCCACCGGGTGGGCGTCGACGCCGGCGACCCGGTCCAGCGGACGCTGCTGCTCTCGGGGCTCTCCGTGGAGCGGACGGCGGCCTCGGGCGCGCCGTACCTCGACGTGCGCAATCGCGTCGTCCGCAGGGTCTTCGACCGGGCGTGGGTCCTGTCACGGGAGGCGGACCGAGCCACCCGGGAGCCGCTCGCGCGCTGGCTGTCGCACGGCCGGAGAGACGACTACCTCGTGGGCGGCGCGGCGCTCGCGGAGCTCACGTCGTGGTGCGATGGGCGAGCGGACCTCTCGGCGGAGGAGAGGGCGTTCCTCTCCGCCTGCGCGCGGGCGGAGGGCCAGAAGCGGTCGACGCGGCGGCTCATCAGCGTGCTCGCCGTCGCCGTCACGCTGCTCGGCGGCCTGACCCTCGTGCTGCTCTGGCAGATGGGGAAGGAGGAGCGGGCGCTGGTCCGCGCGCGGCAGGAGTCGCGCGAGAACGACGCCCGGCGGCTCGCGGCCCAGTCGGCGAAGGAGCGCGCCGAGGGCCTCTTGCCCCGCGCGCGCCTGCTCGCCGTGGAGGCGGCCCTCGCCACCAGGGCGAGCGGCCGCCCCGCGGGCCCCGCCGTGGTGCAGGCGCTCGGCGACGCGGTCTGGGGCCCCGCCGTCGACCAGGAGGTGCTCGTCGGGCACGGCGGCGCGGTCCACCACGCGGCCTTCAGCCCCGACGGCCGCCTCGTCGCCACCGCCTCCGCCGACGGGGCCGCGAGGATCTTCCGCCTCGGCGGGCGCGACGAGCCGCTCGTGCTGCGCGCCGCCACCCCCGGCGGCGTCGTCGCCGTCGCCTTCAACCACGACGGGAGCCTCCTGGCGACCGCGTCGACCGACGGCGCGGTGCGCCTGTGGCGCCCCGACGGCCACGAGGTTCGCGCGCTCGGCACGAGGGACGCCGCGCCGACCAGCGTGGCGTTCAGCCCGGATGGCAGCCGCGTCGTCGCGGGGACGACGGGCGGCGCGATCTACGTGTGGCGCCTCGGCATGGAGGGCGAGCCGCCGCTCGTCGTGCCCCTGGGCGAGCGGCTCATCCGGCGCGCGGTGTTCAGCCACGACGGGGCCCGGATCCTCGCCACGGCCATCAGCGGGACGGTCCACGTCGTCCGCGCCGACGGGCACGGCGCCCCCGCGGCGCTGAAGGGGCACGGGCCGGGCGTCGAGAGCGCGGACACGAGCCCGGTGGACGACCGCATCGTCCTCGCGACGGGCGACGGAACGGCGCGCATCCCCGGCGCGGACCGGCGCGAGCCCGTCGTCCTCCGCGGGCACGAGGGCGCGGTGCGCAGCGCCGCGTTCAGCGCCGACGGCGGCGCGGTCGTCACGGCCTCCGCGGATGGGACCGCGCGCGTCTTCCGCGCGGACGGCAAGGGCGCGCCGATGGTCCTCGAGGGCCACGAGGGGGTCGTGAACAGCGCCGCCTTCAGCCGCGACGGCGCGAGCGTCGTCACCGCGTCGGAGGACGGGACCGCGCGGGTGTGGCGGCTCGGCGGGCCGGGCGAGCCGCTGCTCCTGCGCGGCCATGAGGGGCCGCTGACCGGCATCGCCGTCAGCCACGACGGCAGCAAGATCGCCACCGCCGGGACCGACAAGACCGCGCGCGTCTTCCGGGCCGACGGCTCGGGCGAGCCCGTCGTCCTCCGCGGGCACGCGGAGCACCTGCTCAGCGTCGACTTCAGCCCCGATGGGAGCCGCCTCGTCACCGGCTCGGCCGACAAGACGGCGCGGATCTGGCGCGCCGATGGGCGGGGCGAGCCGATCGTGCTCGGGGTCCACGACGACCGGGTGGTGGGCGTCGCCTTCAGCCCGGAGGGCACCCGGATCGTCACGACCTCGTGGAACGGCATCCTGCGCGTGTTCGAGGACGGCGTCCCGGGAGAGCCCGTCGTGCTGCGCGACGAGCGCGCGGGGCTGCTCCGGGCGGCGTTCAGCCCGGATGGCCAGCACATCGTGGCGACGTCGGGGCCCAACGTGAAGGTCTGGCCCGCGGACGGCCGCGGCGTCCCGCGCGTCCTCCCGTCGGGGTACGAGGACCGGGCGATCGCCGCCATCGCGGTGAGCCCGGACGGGAGCCATGTCGCGATCGCCGCGCTCGACGGCGGCGTGCGGCTGCTCCGCGTCGACGGCCAGGGCCAGCCCGTCCTCCTGAGCGGCCTCGGCGCGGCGGTCCGGACCGTCGCGTTCAGCAGCGACAGCGCGCGCCTCGTCGCGGTCTCGAGCGACGGCATCGCGCGGGTGCTCCCCGTGGACGGGCAGGGCGAGGCGATCACCCTCCGCGCCGAGGGCGTCACGCTGACGGACGCCGTGTTCAGCCCCGACGCCACCCGCGTCGTGACCGCCGCGAACGACGGCGCGGCGCGCGTCTTCTCGATCGCGGCCGAGTCGCTGATGGCGCGCGCGTGCGCCTACGCCGGGCGCAACTTCACGCGCGAGGAATGGGCGCAGCTCATGCCCGGCATCGACTACCGCGCCACGTGCCCCGAGTGGCCAGGCGCCCCCGAGCAGGACGCCGGCGCAGCGCCGCGGCTGGACGTGCGCTGAAGCAGGGAATCGTCGGTGAGTGTCCGAGCGTGTCGGCGCGCTCCGCGGCGGGCCGTGATCGTCTCTATCGGCTGCACGCGGAAACGTGAACCAACATGAACCCACGTGACCCCGCGTGACCCCGTGTGACCCGCGCGCTGCGCGCTGCGAAGCGCCTGGCAGCAGCCCCACAGGATGCCTCTCCCACCTTTGTTCCGTGGGGGCGGACGTTCTTGTCATGGTTCGCGCTTCAGCGGGAACCATGTATGCTCGGCCAGGCTTGCTCGCCCTCTGCCGCGCACTGCGCGGCCCCTGATCGCTGCCCGGTCTATGGCCCCGCTCGACCCGCACGCCGAGGAGCCGAACCTCGTGGACACCGCCGCTTCGCGGATCGGGACAGCCCTGAACGCCAAGTGGCGGCTCGACGATCTGCTCGGCGTCGGCGGCATGGGCGCGGTGTTCGCGGCGACCCACCGCAGGGGGACGCGCGCGGCGGTCAAGGTCCTCCACATCGAGTTCGCGCGCAACGCCGAGCTGCGGGACCGCTTCCTGCGCGAGGGCAAGATCGCGAACCGGGTCGATCACCCGGCGCGCGTCGCCGTGGTCGAGGACGACCTCAGCGACCGCGGCGAGCCGTTCCTCGTCATGGAGCTGCTCTCCGGCACCACGCTCCAGCGGCTCGCGAGCAGCGCCGGCGGCACCCTCCCCCTCGCCCAGGTGCTGCCCGTCTTCGACGTGGTGCTCGATCTGCTCGAGAAGTGCCACTCGATCGGCATCGTCCACCGCGACATCAAGCCGGCGAACATCTTCGTCACGAGCGCCGGCCACGTGAAGGTCCTCGACTTCGGCATCGCCCGGATGCGCGACCCCGAGCGGCAGGCCACGCGCGCGGGGCTCACGTTCGGCACGCCGGCCTTCATGTCGCCCGAGCAGGCGATGGGCGTGTCCGGCATCGACGGCCGGTCCGACCTCTGGTCGGTCGGCGCGAGCCTGTTCACCCTGCTGTCGGGCAAGCGGCTCAACCGCGGCCGGAGCGAGTCCGAGTCGTATTTCCTCGCCGCGACGCAGACCGCGCCGTCGATCGCGACCGAGGTCCCCGACCTGCCGGTCGAGATCGTGGCGTTCGTCGACAAGGCGCTCGCCTTCGAGCGCGGGGGCCGCTTCCAGAGCGCCGCCGCGATGCGCGGCGAGCTCCGCCGGCTGACGGCCGCGCACGCCGCCGGCCAGCTGACGCCCTCGCGCGAGAAGAAGGCGCCGCGCGTGCTCGTCCGCGGCAACGACACCATCGACGAGGACCAGGATCCGCCGTCGATCGTCGAGCAGACCTGCCAGCGGCTCGTCGGCGTCTGGAGGCAGCTCGCGCTCGTGCTCAGCAACATCCGCCAGTACGGGTGGAACCACCCCCACGTGAACAAGGGCATCCACTTCGCGTTCGACGAGATCACGCGGACGCTCTCGCAGAACCCCCTCGGCGTCCGCTGGGAGGTCACCCCGAGCGCGTTCACCTCGGGCGGCCAGCCGATCTGGCAGCCCGACAGGCCCCCGTTCGATCGCATCCCCTACCAGCTCTTCGCCGACGGCGTCCGGAAGATCCAGATCAAGGCCGGCATCACCGAGGCCGAGCTCCGCGATTTCGCCGCCATCCTGCTCCGCGACCAGAGCTTCGGCATGGGCGAGGACGACGACGCCGTGACCGCGCTCTGGGACCGGCGCTTCGAGCACATCGCGTACATGGCGATCGACCAGTTCGCCGAGGGCGACGCGGACCTGGAGGATTTCGAGGAGCAGTGCCGTGAGGTCGCGGTGGGGGCGCGCGCCCTCGCGCAGATCGAGAGCCTGTGGGACGAGAGCTCGCTCGCGGGCAGGGCGCTCCAGCGGAACGTCGAGGCCGCGCTCGCGGAGACGGGCGCGGCCGCCTCGGCGCTCGCCATCGACCCGCTGACCCGGAGCACCCTCGGCGCCCAGATCGCGCTGCCGTCGGAGCAGTGGAACGAGCGCTACATGGACGCGTTCGTCGACGGCTACGTGGACGCCGTCCGGCACGGCGACGAGGACCGCATGACGGGGGCGCTCACCGCGTGGACCGCCGACCAGATCGTCCTGCACAGCTACGAGCTCGCGTTCGAGGTGCAGACGATGCTCCGGCGCGCGTTCTTCGCGCGGCTCGACGGCATGCAGCGCGGCGCGGCGGGCGCGGCAGGTCGATCCAGCGCCGCGCTGCCGCAGCTCTCGGCGCGCGCCGTCGACCGGACGCTCGCGCAGGCGATGTTCCCGGTCGAGGCGCTCCGGGCGATCCTCAACGATCTCGCGACGGCTCACCCGGAGGAGCCGGCGGCCACGGGAGCGTCGGCCACGGGAGCGTCGGCCACCGGCGCGGCGGGCCACGGCGGGGCGGCCGCAGGCGCTGCCCTCGGCGGCGCGGCGGCCGCAGGTGTGGCGGCGCAGGCCGGCGTGGGCCGGAGCGCGGCGCAGGCCAGCGCAAGCCGGAGCGCGACACAGGTCGACGCGGGCCGGAGCACGGCGCAGGCCGGCGCAAGCCGGAACACGTTGCAGGCCGGCGCGAGCCGGAGCGCGGCCCAGGCCGGCGCGAGCCGGAGCGTGGCGCCGCTCGACCCGGCGATCGTCGAGGGGCTGGCCCACGCGCTCGACGCGCTCGAGGACGGCTCGCTCTTCAGCGCCGCATGCCAGTGCCACGGCGCCGTGCAGTCCGAGCGCCTGCGCGAGGTCCTGTTCGTCTACATGCGGCGGTGGGCGCCGGGCCGGGAGGCCGAGCTCGGGGACCTGCTCTCTCGCGCCCCGGCCCCCCTCGCCCTGACGCTCCTCCAGCTGCTCGCGCAGCTCAAGACCCCCGGCGCCCTCGCCGCGCTGGAGGCCGGCTTCGCGAGCCCGCACGTCGAGGTGCGCATCAACGCGCTCGCCGAGCTCCCCGACGCCGCCGCGGGCGAGGGCGGCTCCGCGGGCTCCGCCGCCGACCGCGTCCGGGAGGAGCTCCAGAAGCTCCTCGACGACCCCGCGCCGCTGGTGCGCTGCGAGGCCCTGCGCCTCATCGGCAAGCTCGGCGTCCTCGCAGCGGGCCCGACGCTCGTGCGGCGGATCATCGCGCCGTCGTTCCACGACCTCTCGGGGGCAGAGCGGCGGCAGTGGATCGAGACCGTCGCGCAGCTGAACCCCGCGCGGGCCGAGAAGCTCGCGATCGAGCTGCTCGAGAAGCGCCAGCTCATCCCGTCCGAGGCGATCGAGCAGACCCGCGAGCTGGCCGCGCACTTCCTCTGCCAGGCGCGGAGCTACGAGGCGCTCCGCGCGGTCAAGGAGGCGACCAAGCCGCGCTGGTGGAACACCCCGCCGGTGCGCGACGCCGCAGCGCGCGCCGCGGTCGCGATCGCCGCGCGCCTCGTCGCGCCGACCCGCCCGAGCGATCGTCCCCTGGCGCAGGCGCACCCGGACGCGAGCGCGCCGCCCTCCCGCGCGAAGCGCTCGTACTCGCCCGTCTCGGTCCGGCGCGTGAGCCCGGGCGGGCCGCTCAGCCTGCCGGATCAGCTCGAGCCGTGGAGCACCCCGCGCCCCGGATCCATGGCCCCGAACGGCGACGCCGGCCGATCCGCCTACAGGCCGCCGCTCGTCTCGCCGGTGCCCGCCTCGACGAGCGCCGCCTCGGCGCCTCCCACCTCCGTGCCGTTCAGCCGGCGTGGGCCGCCGCCTTCCTCCACGTCGTCGTCCACCCCGACGGCCGCGCCGCCGCCGATGCCGCCGTCGATGCCGCGCCCGGCCATGCCGCCGAGGTCCCCCGCCCCGCCCTCGAGCGCCAGCGTCGCGCCGTACAGCGCGCGGCAGGGCCCCGCCTCGTTGCCGTTCGGCGCGCCGTCCCGCACGGCCATCGAGCCTACGCCCGGCAGCGCGGTGCCCTCGACGAAGCCGGGGCCGTCTCCGTCGCCCCGCGGCGGGAGGAAGCCGTGAGCGAGGAGAAAGCCAACCTCCACGAGAGCACCGGCGACACGGCGATCTCGGGCGTGAAGGCCGACGGGCGGCGCCGCGCGGCGCTCGGCCTGGTGCAGATGATCTACCGGCTCGCGAAGGCGTGCCTCCTGCACAGCGACTCGAACCAGGCGGTGCTGTCGCTCGTCCCGTCCGCGATCGACAGCATCGTCCAGTTCTGCGAGCTGTCGGGGAGCGAGGCCGCGACGATCGTGTTCGCGGGCAACACCCTCTTCATCAACGGCCAGATGCTCCGCGCCTCGCGCGAGACGTACGAGGTCGCCCTGGAGCTCGGCAGCTTCTTCGAGGCCTGCGACGTCTCCGAGCTCGTGCTCGACAAGACGGTCCGTCGGGCCGAGCTCGCCGCCTTCGCCCGCCTCCTCGCCGACGCCCAGCGCGACCGCAGCATCGCCGCGCGGCTCCTCCAGTCGAGCCTGCGGGGCGTCCGCGTCCGCAAGCTCACGAACCCGTTCCCCGGCGGGGCCATCGACGGCGACGGCACCCGCATCGGCCGGATCAGCCGCACCTACGCGGCGGCGATCCTCGTGATGCGGTCGTTCTACGCGGCCCTGCGCTCGTCCCCGGTGATCCTGCCGCAGCGGGTGAAGCGCGTCGCGCAGAAGCTCGTCGCCGCGGCCGAGGAGGACGCGCGCCTGCTGCTCTCGGTCGCCGCGGGCAAGATCGCCGACCCGGACGAGGGGGGCCTCAGCGTGTCCACGGCGATCGTCGCGCTGGGCATCGCCCGGCAGCTCACGACCGACAGGAGGATGCTCGGGGGCCTCGTCACCGCGGCGCTGCTCTACGACGTGAGCCGGCTGCGGCTCACGGGGGTGCTCGCCGGCTCGGCCGACGGCGAGGAGCCTGTCGCGCGCTCTCTCCTCGAGCGCGGCCTGAGCGACGACGAGAAGGAGCGGCTGCCCGCGAGCGCGGCCGTCATGTTGACGGCGCTCGGCAAGCTGCACGCGCCCTCGATCACGCGCACGGTCATCGCCTACGAGGCGCTCGCGCTCCGGCAAGGCGGCCGGCAGGGCCCGCTCTACGGCGGCCGGCGCAGCCCCACGGTGCTCGCGCGCATCCTGGCGGCGGCCCGCCAGTTCACGGAGCTCCGGACGGCGCCGTTCCCGACGATCGAGACGGCATCGGGCGGCGCCTCGTCGCTCGACGCCGTGCTCCAGCGCATGATCACGGGCGCCGAGAGCGCGACCGACCGGGCGATCGGCAAGCTGCTCGTCGGCGCGCTCGGCATCATCCCGACCGGGACGTTCGTGCAGCTGAGCACCGGCGAGCTCGGGGTCGTGCTCTCGACGCCGCTGTCGCCCGCGCACTTCGCGCAGCCGCCGGTGCGCGTCCTGTTCGACGAGCAGGGCCACCTCCTCGGCGCGCCGTTCGACGTCGACCTCTCGCAGCGGGCGCCGGGCGCGGAGCCGTGCTTCATCGTCCGGCCCGTCGAGGTCGAGCCTCACCACGAGCGGGCGATCCGCGCCGCGTTCGGCTTCCGTTCAGGGAGGGGCGCCGCGGGGGTGGAGTCGCGCGTGACGGCCGCCGCGCCGGTGCTCTTCGGCGACGAGGTCCCGCCGACGGAGCCGGGCGACACGCTCGCGCCGCGCGCGGTCCGCTCGGAGGAAGGCGCGCGCTCCGCGCAGGCGCGCAAGGAGGCCGCGTGGCTCGGCAGGCCGCTCGCGGGCTCCGCGCAGGCCGGGTCGTCGCCGACCAGCATGCAACCCCGGCAGCCCGCGCCGGCCGAGCGCCCGGCGCCGGCCGAGCGGGGTCGCGACGAGAACCTCATCTCGACGCAGCCGCCCCCCTCGACGGCGGCGGCGCGCGCGGCGATGGCCGTCCCTCCTCCGCCGCGGTTGCCGCGGGATTCGCGGCCCTTCGGGCAGGTCGCGTCGACGAGGTACTCCGTGCCGGCGCCCGAGCCGACGCGCCCGTCGCGGCAGATCGAGCGCCGGGACGACGCGCCGGCGCGGGACCCGGGCGTGGGCCAGCTGCCGACGATCGGCCCTCCGGCGGCGTTCCCGGCGTCGCGGAGGTCGGGGGATCTCCGGCTCGGCGCGTCGTCGCGCCGGTCGGATTCCCGAGTTGATCCGGAGGATTGGGACTGGGACGACGAGCTCCCGACCATCGATCCGCCGCCGCCGGGGCCGCCGCCGACCTCGCGGAGCCCTTCCTTCGCGTCCGAGCCTCCGCCCGCCAGCGCGCTCGATCACGCGCCCACGTACACCCCGCCCCGTCCTCCCAGCCACGCGTCGGACCGCGCCCCGGGCTATCCGCCGCCGCATCCTTCCAGCCACGCGTCCGACCGCGCCCCGGGCTATCCGCCGCCGCATCCTTCCAGCCACGCGTCCGACCGCGCCCCTGCCCCTCGCTATCCATCGCCCCATCCTTCCAGCCACGCGTCCGACCGTGCCCCTGCCCCTCGCTATCCATCGCCCCATCCTTCCAGCCACGCGTCGGACCGCGCCCCTGCCCCTCGCTATCCATCGCCCCATCCTTCCAGCCACACGTCGGACCGCGCCCCTGCCCCTCGCTATCCATCGCCCCATCCTTCCAGCCACGCGTCGGACCGCGCCCCTGGCTATCCGCCGGCCCGTCCTTCCAGCCACGCGTCGGACCGTGCCCCTGGCTACGCGCCGCCCCGCACCCCTAGCCCCACGCCGGCCCGTGCCTTCAGCCACGCGTCGGACCGCGCCCCTGGTCACGCGGCGCCCCGTACCCCCAGCCCGCCGCCGGCCCGTGCCTCCAGCCATGCGCCGGGCGGTGCCCTGAGCTACGCGCCGGAGCCTGTCCCGACGGAGCGGAACGCGCCGCGCGCGTTCTCCAGCGCCGGGTCCGGATCGAGCCTGGACGACGCGGACCTGACGTGGACCGACGAGCTGCCGACGCTCGATCCTCCCCCGCCGCCGAGCACGGAAGAGCTCGAGCGCGATCGGCTGCTCGCGGCGTACCTGGCCGAGCGCACGCCCTTCCCGCAGGCTGGTCTTCATGAATGGAGCTCGGCGCCCAGCGAGGCGCCGGGGCGCGCCGAGGCGGACGTCGACGGCAGGTGGCGCGGCGACGCGCTGTCTCAGCGCCCGGCGCCCGACTCGCGGGCGGTGGCGCCGATCACCATGGCGCCGATCACCATGGCGCCGATCAGCTCCAGCTCCTTGGGCGCCACGAGGCGCCCGCGCGCGCCGATCCCGCGGGAGGAGCCCGAGGACGACGGGGGTGATCCTCCGGCGCCGGAGGGGCGGGACCGCTGATGGCCTGGCCCGCTGCGGCGAGCCGCGGGCTCGCTGCGCTGCTGCTCGCCGCGCCGGCGTGCGCCGACGACGGCGGGGATCCCCCGCCGGTCGAGCACCCCTGCAAGCTCGGGTACCTGGGCGAGGAGGGCGCCGACATCCGCATGGAGGTCATCGCGCTCGACTCGAGCGACGCGGCGCACCCGGTGAGCGACGGCGACGGGATCGACATCATCATGCCGCCGCAGGGCGGGCGGGTGCTCTTCCTGGGCGTCCGGGCGACGAACCTGAGCGCCTGCGGCGTCCAGCTGTCCGGCTCGCTCCGCGATCCCGTGTCCGGGCGTGTGATGTCCGAGTCGAGGACGGTCAACCTCAGGCCGACCGGCGACGGCTGGGGAGCGAGCGTCGACGCCGACATCTCGACCTTCGCGAACGTGGGAGTCTGCCCGAACAACTGGTCGGGCAGCGACATCTTCGATCACGACTACGAGATCGAGGTGCAGGTGAAGGACAGGGAGGGCCGGACGGCGAAGCAGGTGCGGCAGGTCCGGCCGGCGTGCAACGAGCCCGAGTTCGAGGTCGAATGCCGCTGCATCTGCAAGCACGGGTACGTCCTCGGCGAGGCGTGCGAGTAGGCCGGAGCGCTGCGAGTCCAGCAGCGGAGCGGATGATCCGAAAAATAAAAAATCGTTCGCAATGCGATCTCGTGATGCGCATGCACCACCGCGCGTAAGAGACGAAGCGGCGAAGAACACGGCAAAACGCGCTGGTTCCCGTGGACACGCTCTGTTCCTGAGCCGCGCGTGGGGCAGCCGCCTCGCGAATGCCGCTCGCGTGGGTGCTCGGCATGGTAAGATTCACCGCGATGTCGGCGACCGTGCGCGAAGAGCTGTTGTGGTGGGTTGGCAAGGGTGAGGACCCCGAGGTCAAGGCGCGGGAGCGAGAGATCCTTCAGGCTCTGCTCGGGGCAAACCCGGACGTACAGCAGAAACTGGTCGAGAAGGGCATCGAGCGGGGTCGCCTCTCCGAGGCCCGAACCGCGCTGCGCAGAGTGCTCGCGCAGCGGCAGCTCGCGCTGCGTCCTGAGGAGGACGCACGCATCGAGGGCTGCGCCGAGCTTGAGGTCCTGGAACGGTGGCTCGAGCGCGCCGTCACCGCCACGACGGCGGCCGAAGCGTTGACGTAACCGCGAGCTGCCCTGCCTGGAGGCGCCACTCGTGCGGCGACTGGCCGCGCCAGCCGGCGCCAGGCCCGCGACGGCGCGGCCACGCGCCCTACACCCCCCCGCCTCGCCCGCACCGGCGCGGCCACGCGCCCTACACGTCGAGGTCCTTCCACCGCCTCGAGCGCCGGGAGAAGATCAGCATCCCCACGAGCGAAGCGACCCCGATCGCCGCGAACGAATACCAGATCTCGTAAGGCCGGTAGGTGTCCCAGAGCAGGCGCGTGGCCTCGGCGGCGTCGATGTGCAGCGTCTCCTGCAGCGTCCTGAAGGCCTGCTGGCGCGACACCCCGAGGAGCTCCGAGAGCGACGCCACATCGCCGTCCCAGGCCTTCCCCTTGGCGACATCGGTCTTCTCGGCGAGGTAGCGCAGGGCCAGCGTGGCCTTCTCGCCCCGGGTCCCATAGAGGATCCCCGCCATCTGCGCGCCGATCGCGGGGCCGATCGCCGCCGGGATGTTGACGTAACCGAGATAGAGCGCCTTCTTTCCCTTCGGCGCGATGAGCGCGAAATACTCGCTCTTCTTCGGGCCGGTCAGCATCTCGCCGATGGAGAAGAGCAGGATGCCCACGAAGAGGACGTAGAGCGACGTCGTGGTCCCTGCGACGAGGATGCCGAAGATGGCGACGAGGATGCCCAGCGTCATCGCCGAGAGCACCTTCATCCTCGCCACCAGGTACGAGAAGGGCACGAGGAGCAGGACGATGCTCACCGAGTTCAGGTTGATCACGTTCTCCTGCTTGAGCTGGACCCCGCGCGGATCCTTGAGTTCGAGCCATGACGCCGGGAGCCAGGGGTTGTTCTGCACGAAGGAGGTGCTGCTGATCCAGTCCGTGTAGAAGTTCGGCATCAGGTCCCAGAGCTGGTACATCATCAGCCAGAACCCCGAGAGCAGCAGGATCACGGTGATGAGCCGCGCGTCCCAGATGTTCTTGATCGTGTCCTTGAAGACCTTCCACGCCCCGGAGGTCTTGTCAGCGCCGGAGTCGACCTCCTTGTACGTGAACAGCATCAGGAAGTTCAGGGAGATGATGGCGGCGCAGCCATAGAAGACCCACGACCAGCTCTTGCCGTGGAGGTAGCCGGCGAGCGGCGGGCCGATCGCCGCGCCCACGTTCACGAGCCAGTAGAAGAGGCCCCAGCCGACCGATGAGTTCGACTTGTCCATCGACTGGGCCAGGGTGCCCTGGATACCGGGCTTGAAGAGGGCCGTGCCCGTCGCGAGGATGACCACGCCGAGCAGAAAGCCGGTGAAGCTCCGCTGCGTCGCCATCAGCAGATAACCGATGATCTTCAGCCACACCGTGATGAAGATCGTGCGCTTGTAGCCGTACCGGTCGGCGTAACCGCCGCTGATCATCGGGAGCAGCGACTGGATGAGGGCCCAGACCATGTAAATGGTGCCCTTGTCCTGCTGGCTGAAGTGGAGCCCTCCAGGTTCGTCGGCCTGCGCGATATAGATGGGCATGACGACACGCACGCCGTAGTAAGCCAGCCGTTCCCACATTTCCATGGTGCAGCCCATCCAGAAGGAGCGCGGCAGGCTTTTCAGGGTCTGAGCAAAGGAAAGCTTCGGCGGCGCCTCGACGGCCGGCTCGCTCACGGCGGCGTTGGTCATTTCATGCTCCTCGTGCGCCCGGGCCCCGGGCAAGCCCTCGTACCACACCGAGAGCAGCGTACACACCTGGATCACAGGCGCGTCCCGCCGCGGTCCGTCAGGGGCAACTACGATTGAGCAGCTCCTTCGCGGCGAGCGAGCGGGCGCCGGTCTCACGCGCGTCGAAACAGCCGGTATTCACCGCCGCGCTCTGCAGTCCGATTCACGCCTCGACAGCGCAGATCATGGATCATCCTGGACAGAGGAGCCGGGAGCGAGCGGCGCTCGCGCCATGTCGCCCACCGGGTGGGTGGTTCGCTCGTGATCCGTGAGGGGCGTTTCTTGTCAGGGCATGGCGAGACACGCCCCGCGACCTCCACCTGCCTGCCGCGGGACGTGGCGACCGCGGTCCCGTCCGACCAGCGCCCGCCTCCCCTGCCGTGCCGCGCAGCGGCGCCGGCCGAGCGGCGCTCCACCTCGGCCGCCGGCGAGTCTTTGCCTGCGGCGCCGTCCTGATGGTAGGGCAAACCCCGTGATGCACGCGCGGCGGAGCGGCGATCGATCCGGCGGGACCACGCTGGAGCAGGCGATCGCGCGTTTCCTGACCTACCTTACGGCCGAGCGGCGGGCCTCGCGCCACACCGTGGCGGCGTACCGGCGCGACCTCGAGCAGCTCGCGCGCTTCGCCCGCGAGAAGGCGGCCGCGAACGCCGATCACCGCCCTGCGCGAGCGCGCGGCAAGGCCCCGGCCACCGGCAAGGCCCCGGCCACCGGCGAGGCCCCCTCTCCGGACGAGGCCACGGCCGTGGATGGCCTCGACGTGCTCCTGCTGCGCAGCTGGCTGGGCTCGCTCGCGCGCACCCACGCGCCCGCCTCGATCGCGCGCAAGGTGGGCGCCGCCCGCGCCCTGCTCCGCTACCTGGAGCGGCGCGGCGAGGTCGACAAGAACGCGGCGGCCCAGCTCGCCCTGCCCAAGGTCCGGCGCCCGCTGCCGACCTTCCTGGACGTCGACGCCGCCGCCGAGGTCATGGAGATCCCCGGCGCCGAGACGGCCGAGGGGCTCCGCGACCGCGCCATGCTGGAGACCCTCTACGGCGCGGGCCTGCGCGTCTCCGAGCTCTGCGGGCTCGACCTCACCCACGTCGACCGGCGCCCGGCCGACAGGGCCGCGGTGCGCGTCGTCGGCAAGGGCGACAAAGAGCGGATCGTCCCGCTCGGCTCCCACGCCCTCGCCGCCATCGAGCGCTACCTCGAGCGGCGCGACGAGCTCGCCGATCCGACGACCGGCGCCCGCGATCCCCGCGCCCTCTTCCTGTCCCGCCGCGGCGCGCGCATCGGGGTGCGCCGCGTCCAGGCGCTCGTCCAGCGCTACGGCGCGCTCGGCGCCGGCCGGGCCGACCTGCACCCCCACGCGCTCCGGCACACCTGCGCGACCCACCTGCTCGACGGCGGCGCCGACCTCCGGGCCATCCAGAAGCTGCTCGGGCACGCCTCGCTCGCCACAACGCAGCGGTACACGCACGTCTCGATCGACCACCTGCTGAAGGTCTACGACGCCGCTCACCCCATGGCGCGGAAGCGGGGCCCGGCGTGAAGCGCGCCTCGAGCTCGCCGGGCCCCGCGGTCCCGACGCTGGCCCGCGCGTGGGCGGGGCGGCTCGCCAGGAGCGCGCTCGGCGCCAGCGTCTTCGGCGTCGTGGCCGCGTCGCTCGACGCCGGGTGGGCCACGGCGGGCGCCGGCGACGACGCCGCCTTCCAGCTCGCCACCTACCTCGCGGACACCGGGGTGTTCGCGCCCGTCGCGCTCGTCGTCGGGCTGCTCGCGGGCGCCTCCGCGATCGTTGTCGACCCGTCGAACCCGCCGTCGCCGGCCACGCTCGTGGGCGCGCTGCGGGTGCGGGCGATCGGCCGGCCCGCCGACATCGCGGCGTTCGTGCCGCTCGCGGTGCTCGCGGCCTTCCTCTGGATGACCCTGTCCGCCCACCTCGCCCGCGCCCTGCTCGGCCTCGAGGCCGCGCCCCTCCTGGTCGGCACCGCCGTCGCCGCGGGCGCGCTCGGCCTCGGCCTCATCGCGGGCCTCGCCGTGCTCGCCCTCACGCCGCCGCTCCGGCGCGCGCTCGCCAAGGCCAGCGACGGCCGCCCCGCCTGGGTCGATCCGGCGGTCACGGGCGGCGTCGCGCTCGCGATCGCCGCGGCCCTGTTCGCGTTCGGGGTCGCCACGGGCGGCGTCTCGGGCGAGGGCGGCTTCCTCGGCGTCTACGGCATCTTCAAGCGCCCCGAGCTCGACCTGCGCGCCCCGGCGCTCCTCCTGGTCGTCGCGCTCGCCGCCTTCCTCGCGCCGGTCGCCGTCCGGACGGCGCGCGCGCCGGTCGCGCTCCTGGCCGCGCTCCTGCCGCTCGCGCTCACCGCGCGCGCCGCCTCGGCGCTCAACGCGGAGCCCGCGGTGGCGCAGGCGATCGAGCGCGGCGCGCCCGTCGGAGGCAAGAGCCTCGCGGTCCTGCGCCGCCTCGCCGATCGCGACGGCGACCGCGCGGCCGCCCTGTTCGGCGGCGGGGACTGCGACGACCGCGACGCGCGCGTCCACCCGCTGGCCGAGGAGATCCTCGACAACGGCGTCGACGACGACTGCTCCGGCGGCGATCTGACGGCCGCCGCGCTCGCCGCGCTCGCCCCCGCCCCCAAGGCGGCCCCGGGCGCCGACTCGCGCGGGTCGTCCACCGCGCGCCTGCCGGCGGACCTGAACGTCGTCCTGGTCACCGTCGACACGCTCCGCTGGGACCTCGGCTACGCGGGCAACCCGCGGCCCGTGTCGCCGAACCTCGACGGCCTCGCGGCCCGCTCCACCGTGTTCGAGCGCGCGTACTCGCTCGCGTCCTACACGGGCAAGAGCGTCGGCCCGATGCTCATCGGCAAGTACGGGAGCGAGACCCACAGGAACTGGGGGCATTTCAACAAGTTCAGCGAGGAGGACACGTTCGTCGCCGAGCGCCTGAAGCGCGCCGGGGTGCGCACGATGAGCGTGCACGGGCACCGCTACTTCGGCAGCTTCGGCGGGCTCGATCGCGGCTTCGACGTGGTGGACATGTCCGCGGCGCCGCCGGAGGGCGCGCCCTGGGACGTCGACAACAAGGCGACGAGCGCCGCGCTGACCGACGCCGCGCTGCGGCTGATCGGGTCGGCCGACAACACGGGCGGGCGCTTCTTCCTGTGGGTCCACTACCTCGACCCGCACGCCGACTACCTCCGGCACGACGACGTTGCGGGCTTCGGCGCCGCCTCGCAGCGGGATCTCTACGACGGCGAGGTGGCCTTCACGGACCGGCACATCGGCCGGCTGCTCGACGCGATCGCGGCGGCGCCCTACGGCGGGCGCACGGCGATCGTCGTGACGAGCGATCACGGCGAGGCGTTCGGCGAGCACAAGATGTTCCGCCACGGCTTCGAGCTCTGGGAGGAGCTCGTGCGGGTGCCGCTGGTCGTCCACGTGCCGGGCGCGGCGCCGTCCCGGGTCTCGGCGCGGCGCAGCCTGATCGATATCGCGCCGACGCTGCTCGATCTGATGCGGGTGCCCGGGCCTGCCGAGGGCGCGGCCGCGAACGACTTCCTGTCGGGCGCGTCGCTCTTGCCCGACGTGTTCCTCGCCCCGGGCGAGCAGGCCCAGGCGCGCGACGTGCTGATCGACATGCCGGCGGGGCCGTACAACGACGCGCGGCGGTCGTTCCTCCGGGGCGACATGAAGCTGACGATCTCGGGCGGCGCCCGGTTCGAGCTCTACGACCTGGCGAGCGACCCGGAGGAGCGGAAGAACCTCTGGGGCACGACGGCGGCGAAGGAGATCGAGCCGTACTACGCGGCGGCGCGGGCGCGCCTCCGCGAGGTCCACGTGACCGGCCCCCGCAAGTGACCGGCGCCCGCAGGTAACCGCCACCCGACGCGACCGCCCCGTGACGCGGCCGGCCCGTGCGGCTGACCGCCAGCGCCGGTCGGTGTGGCCGGCCGCGCGGCGCGCGGGTCCGCCCTCGGCGGCGGACGGACCCGCGCTGGGCTCGCGCAAACGCGCCGGAAATTACTTGCGCATTAGCAACTAATGCGTAATAGACAATATTGTGAGTAAGCAAAAGGTCCTGGGCTCGCCGCTCGAGCGGTTCACGCGGATGATGTTCTCGCGCATCATCGCGGGGCTCGCGCGCGCGCTGCACGAGGAGGACTTCAGCGTGGCGCAGGTGGCCGCGCTGCACCTCGTCGATCAGGACGGCCCGGTGCGCGTCACCGCGCTCGCCACGTCGCTCGGGCTCTCGGCCTCGGCCGGGAGCCGGCTCGTCGATGGCCTGGTGCAGCGGGGGCTCCTGGCGCGGCAGGAGGATCCCGAGGATCGCCGCGCGAAGACGCTCGCGCTCACGCCGCTCGGCCGCCGCTTCGTCGACCAGGCGAGCGCGGAGCGGGTCCGGGTGATCCTGGAGACGGCCGGGTCGCTGCCGCCGGAGATCTCGGCGGCGATCCTGTCGGCGATCAGCGCGTTCCAGCGAGAGTGAGCCACGTTCACGGAACGTGGTGCGTGAAACCCCTTGTCCGAAGAGGAGGTCAGCATGGATATCGTCGTGTTTCTGTCTCATGAGCTCCCGGCGGCGCTCGGCGCGCTCCGGGAGGTGGCCCTGGCCGACGGCCCGCTCGCGCGCTTCGACCCGGAGCAGCGCGCCGTCCTGGAGGAGCTCGCGGCCCTGCACGGCGCCCGCGCCGACGTCGACGGGCTGCCGCGCGTCGCGCCCGAGGCGGTGGCCAGCGCGATCCCGGATCCGCACCGCCGCAAGCGGCTGGTGCAGCTCGCGCTCCTGACCGCGATGGCGGACGGCGAGGTGACGGCGGCCGAGGTGGACGCGATCGAGGCGCTCGCCCGGGCGCTCGGCGTGCGCGAGCAGGGCGTGGGCGTGCTCCGCCTCGTGGCGCGCGGCCACAGGGGGCTCGCCAAGGCCGCCGTGAGGCGCCGGCTCGTCGGCGCGTTCGCCGGCGAGGTCCTGAGGAAAGAGGGCCTGGCCGGCGTGCGCAGGCTCCTCGGGCCCTTCTTCCGCGCGGGCGCCGAGGATCGCTCGCGGGCCCTCCGCTACAAGCAGCTCGGGCTCCTGCCCGAGGGCACGTTCGGCCGGGTGTTCTGGGAGCACTGCACAGCGCGCGGCTTCCTGTTTCCCGGCGAGAGCCGGGACGCGATCCCGGAGCGCATGGTGTTCCACGATCTCGGCCACGTGCTCGCGGAGTACGACACCGATCCTGCGGGCGAGATCCAGGCCGGCTCGTTCCAGGCGGGGTTCGTCCGGCGCGACGGGTTCGCCTTCCTGCTCTTCGTGATGCTGCAGTTCCACCTCGGGATCCAGATCACGCCCGTCGCCGCGCCGCAGGTCGGGCTCTTCGAGGCGCGCAAGGTGCTGCGCGCGGTGGCGCGCGGCGCGGCCTGCAAGGTCGATCTGAGCGATCGCTGGGACTTCTGGGGCGTCGTTCACCTGCCGCTCGGCGAGGTGCGCGAGCGGTTCGGGATCCCGCCGCTCGCCGCGAGGGAGCCGCGACAACAGGCAGCCTGAAGGGCGCGCCTGCGCGGCGTCCATGAGGCCTCCGGGCGACAGAAGGGGGCCTCCCGGTGCGCGTCGAGCTCGACCGCCGTGAACATCGCCTTCTTGGCGAGGCGACCAGGGACACTTGCCGTCCGGGCACGGTTGGCTCAACGCCCCACCTGGGGTAGCCACGTCGCCGATGAGCCTGGCCGCGAGATCCGAAGCAGTCCCCCCGCCGCCGCTCCTCGACCGCGTTGACCTCCACCGCATCGAAGCCGCGCGGGCGCTGGATCCCCGCACGCGGTCCGAGCTGGGCCAGTTCCTCACGCCACCGCCGGTGGCGTCGTTCATGGCGTCGCTGTTCGAGCGGTCTTGCGAGGAAGTCCGCGTTCTGGACGCCGGCGCAGGCGTAGGCAGCCTCCTTGCAGCGTTCACGGCCAAGGCATGTGCCCGCGAGGTACGCCCGAGCGCGATCCGCGCGACGGGCTTCGAGATCGACCCGCGACTTGCAGCGCGCCTGCGTCGGACTGCGCGCGCGTGTCGCGACGAGTGCACCGGCGCCAGGATCAAGTTCACTGCCCACATCATCGAGGCCGACTTCATCCGGTCGGCCGTCGAGCAGCTCGATGGCGGACGGCTTCGCCCGAGCCTGCCGCGCTCGTTCACGCACGCGATACTGAATCCGCCGTACAAGAAGCTCAATTCGGGCACCGAGGCCAGGGCGGCGCTGCGGCGCGTGGGCATCGAGACCAGCAACCTGTACACGGCCTTTCTTGGGCTCGCGATCCTCCTCCTGGAGCCGGGCGGGGAGCTCGTGGCGATCACCCCTCGGAGCTTCTGCAACGGTCCTTACTTTCGAGCGTTCCGGGGGCTGTTCTTCCGAGAGATGGCGCTGAAACGCGTGCACGTCTTCGAGTCGCGCAAAGCGGCGTTCGCGGAGGACGAGGTCCTTCAAGAGAACGTCATCATTCACGCCGTCAAGGGCGGCCGGTGCACGTCCGTCACCATCTCGTCGTCGCGTGGGCCCGCAGACGGGCTGCTGTCAGTCCGTTCCGTGCCGTTTGAAGACGTCGTCCGGCCTGGAGATCCCGAGCTGTTTGTCCATGTGGTGCCGGACGACGCCGGGGAGAGGGTCGCGGCCACGTTCGCCCGCATGCCGTCCCGCTTGAAGGACTTGAACATCAGCGTTTCGACGGGCAAGGTCGTCGACTTCCGAGCGCGCGAGTTCTTGCGGCAGGAGCCCGACAGGAGCACCGGCCCGCTGATCTACCCGACGCACTTCGCGTCGGGCATCGTTCGCTGGCCCAAACGCGGCAAGAAGCCGAACGCCCTCGTAGAGGCGCCTGAGACGGCCGATCTCTGGATGCCCAGCGGGAACTACGTGCTCGTCAAGCGCTTCTCGTCGAAGGAAGAGCGGCGGCGGGTCGTCGCCGCTCTCTTCACGCCCGAGAGCGCGCCGGGAGACAGGATCGGGTTCGAGAACCACCTCAACGTGCTTCACCGAAGCGGCAAGGGGCTGCCGGCGGTGATGGCGCGCGGCCTCGTGGCCTTCTTGAACTCGACGCTCGTCGATACGCACGTTCGGCAGTTCAACGGGCACACCCAGGTGAACGCGACCGACCTGAGGAACCTCAGGTACCCGACCGTCGAGCAGATCGAGCGGCTCGGGCGGCGCGTGCCCGATCCTGGGCTTCCACAGGAGGAGCTCGACCCCATCGTCGAGCAGGTGCTGTGATGGCGAGGAGATCGAAAGCGCTCGCGCCGTTCTCCCCCCCTCTCTCCGCCCCGTTCTGCGGTAACCTCCTGCGCCACCCATGAGCGACCTCCGCCAGCCCGCCGAGACCAAGTACGAACACGAGCTCGCGGCCCTCGCCGCCAACGACACGGCGCCGAGGCCGCCCGGGTGGCGCCTGTCGCCGAGGGCCGTCGAGACCTACATCCTCGGCAGCGACAAACCCGTCGGCGGCGTCGCGATCACCCCCAAGTACATCGGCGATCGCGCCCTCGTGCAGGTCGCGCTCGCGACGCTCGCCTCCGACCGCGCTCTCATGCTCGTCGGCGAGCCGGGCACCGCCAAGAGCTGGCTCTCCGAGCACCTCTCCGCCGCCATCAGCGGCACGAGCGCCCTCGTCGTCCAGGGCACCGCGGGCACCAGCGAGGAGCACGTCAAATACGGCTGGAACTACGCCCTGCTCCTCGCCGAAGGGCCCTCGCAGAAGGCGCTCGTGCCCTCGCCCATCCTCCGCGCCATGCGCGACGGGCGCTTCGCGCGCTTCGAGGAGATCACCCGCACCTCGTCGGAGATCCAGGACGCGCTCATCTCCATCCTGTCCGAGAAGCAGATCGCCGTCCCCGAGCTCGACCAGGTCGTCCCCGCGCAGCGCGGCTTCAACCTCATCGCCACCGCCAACACCCGCGACCGCGGCGTCAACGAGATGAGCGCCGCGCTCAAGCGCCGGTTCAACTTCATCACCGTCCCCGTCGTCGACGACCTCGAGCAGGAGATCAGCATCGTGCAGAAGCGCGAGGCCGAGCTCCGCGGCGACTACCAGGTCGGCGTCGAGCCGCCCGCCGAGCTCGCCAAGCTGCTCGTCACGCTCTTCCAGGAGCTCCGCGCCGGCGTCACCAAGGACGGCAAGACCAAGGTGAAGACCCCGGGCTCCGTCCTGTCGACCGCGGAGGCCATCAGCGTGCTCTTCAACAGCGGCATCCTCGCGCAGCACTTCGGCACCGGGAAGGTGACCGCCGACGACCTCTCCCGCTCGCTGCTCGGCGCCGTGAGCAAGGAGGGCGGCGACGACCTCAAGGCCGTCCGCGAGTACTGCGAGACCGTGGCCAAGGGCCGCGCAGGGCTCTGGAAGGAGTTCTACGCCTCCGCCAAGAAGCGCCTCGCGATCTGACGGAAGGGACCCGATGGACCTCGACCGGCTCGCCGCCGTGCACCTCTTCCCGGTGCGCCACCACTCGCCGCGCTCCAGCGCGACGCTGCGCGCCTACCTCGACGAGGTGCGCCCGAAGGCGATCTTCGTCGAGGGCCCGAGCGACGCCACCTCGCTCCTCGAGGCGCTCGTCGACCCGAAGACCGTCCCGCCCGTGGCGATCCTCGGCTACCGCACCGACGGGGAGCCCGCGTCGTCCCTGTGGCCGTTCGCCGCCTACTCGCCCGAGTACGTGGCGGTGAAATGGGCCTTCGAGCACGGCGTGCGCGTCGAGCTCATCGACATCCCCGTCGGCACGACGCTCGCGCCGTTCGACGGCGCCCTGGTCGGCCACGACGACGCCGACGATCCGGGCGGCCACGAGCGCGAGATCGACGAGGACCGCGGCGAGCAACAAGGGGAACACGGCGGACACGGCGGACACGGCGAGCCCGGCGAGCACGCGGACGACGGCGGCGCAGGGGACGGCGGCGACGGCGGGCCCGCCAGCGCGGAGGGGGAGCAGGAGAGCATCTATGCGGCGTGCGCGCGCGCCCGGGGCTTCCGCTCGTTCGAGGAGTTCTGGGAGGCCTCGTTCGAGGCGCCCCGCTACGATCCCGGGCCGTTCCGCGAGGCCCTGCTCGCGTACGCCGACCTCGTGCGCAGCGACGGGGACCGGCTGATCCACCGGGCGCGCGACGCGTACATGGCGCGGAGCATCCTCGAGCGCATGGGGCCGGACCTCGCCCCGAACGAGGTCGCGGCCGTGCTCGGCGCGGCGCACGCGGCGGCGTTCGCGGCGCGCGACGTCGATCCGGCGCTGGAGGCGCGGCTGCCGGCGCCGATCCCGTGCGCCGTGACGCTCATCCCGTTCAGCTTTCCGCGGCTCTCCGAGCAGCTCGGCTACGGCGCGGGCAACCGGGCGCCGCAGTACTACCAGCGCGCGCACGACGCGGGCGGCGACTTCCGGCGCGCCACCCTCGAGGTGCTGATCGACTTCACCGAGCACCTCCGCCTCCGCGGCTTCATGGCCTCGCTCGCCGACACGATCGAGGCCTTCCGCCTCGCGGTCTCGCTCGCCGAGCTCCGCGGCAAGGCGGAGCCCGGCCTCGACGAGGTGCGCGAGGCGACGATCGCCACGATGTGCCGCGGCGACGCCACGCACGTCGACGGCTTCCTCTGGCCGGCCGTCATCGGGCGCAACGTGGGCCGCGTCGGGGGCGGCATCGGGAAGAACTCGCTCCAGGAGGAGTTCTGGCGCGAGGTGCGCGAGCGCAGGCTCCCCGCCACCGACGCGCCCGAGTCGTTCCGGCTGTCGCTCACGAACGAGGTCGAGGTCGGGACGAGCGTGCTCCTGCACCGGCTCCGCATCGCGAAGATCCCTTACGCGGCGTACGCCGGCACCCGGGCGGCCGGGCGGGGCGGCGCGGGCGCTCGCGGGCAGCGGCGCGGGCAGGCGGCGAACGAGGTGCCGCCGGACGAGCTGCTCCGGCAGCTGAGCGAGACGTGGGAGGCGCAGTGGACGCCGGCGACCGACGTGGCGCTCGTCGAGAAGATCGTCCTCGGCGACACGCTGGAGCAGGTGGCGACGCGGCTGCTCGAGGAGGATCTCGCGGCGTGCCACACGACCGGCGAGGCCGCCGACGTGCTGCTGAACGCCGTGCTCGCGTCGAGCGCCCGCGCGGCGGCCTCGGCGCTCGACGCGTGCGACCGGTTCGCCGCGGGCGACAGCGATCTGCCGTCGCTCGCCCGGGCGTGCCGCGCCTTCGCGGGGCTCGCGTCGTTCGGATCGTCGCGCTCGCTGTCGTCGCTCGGCGACGGGGTGATCGCGACGATGCTGGAGAAGACGTTCGCGCGCGCGGTCCTGCGCGTCCACGGCGGCTGCACGGGCAGCGACGAGGCGGTCGCCCCGGCCAAGGAGGCGCTGCGCACGCTGCACGACGTGGCCCTGTCGCAGCCGATCGTCGACCGCGCCGCGTGGTTCGAGGCGGCGCGGGCGCTCGTGGACAGCGACGCGGTGAACCCCACGGCGTCGGGCCTCGCGTGCGGGCTGCTCTACCTGGCGCAGGTGATCGATGACGCGGAGGTAGCGCGGATCGTCGGCCTGCGGCTCGGGAGCGCGGCCCCGCCCGAGGCGGCGGCGTCGTTCCTGGCCGGCTTCCTCGAGGTGAACGCGCTGGTGCTCGTGAAGAGCCGCCCCGTGGTCGAGGCGCTCGACGCGTTCCTCGGGGGCATCCTTCCCGAGCGCTTCAAGGACACGCTCCCGGTCCTGCGGCGCGCGTTCGGGGCGCTCGGCGCGACCGAGCGGCGGTACCTGCTCGAGAACGTGCTCGCCTCGCGGAAGCTCGGGGACAAGGCCCGCGCGGCGCAGGCCGTGCTCCTGGAGAAGGACCGCGAGAAGCTGAAGGAGATGAGCGAGGACCTGTCGCAGGCGATGGACGACCTCGACGACCTGCTCTGACGCCGGGCCGTGACGGCGCCGCGCCGCCCGCCGCCCTCACGCGGCCGGCCGGCCAGCGGGGCTCGCTCGCCTCACTCCTCCCGGCCGGCCCGCGACCAGCCGCCGACGTTGACGTCCGGGTGCTCCGCCAGGAAGCTCTGCAGGCCGGGCGGCGGGGACGCCCACGCCGCGAGGCGCTCCGGCGCCTTCTTGGCGGGCACCACCGCCGAGCGCGAGTAAGAGCTCCACGCGCCGTCGCCGCAGGCATAACACGCAGCGCGCGCGAGCTTCGCGGTCACCCGGAGCGCCCCCCGCGCGTCGTAGGCCGGCGCGATCTGCACGAGCTCCGGCGCATCCCGCTCTTGCCGAGCGGCCTCCGGGTCGTCCTCGTCTTCGTCGAGGAGCGCCTCGGCCTCGCCCTGCAGCGCCGGCACGCCGGACACCTCGGCGAGCAGGTTGACGATCGCCCCCTTGTCGGCGTCCCACACCGTGAACCCCACGCCCACGAAGCCGTGTGCGCCGCACGCGTAGGTGTACGTCCGCTCCTCGATGAACAGGTACGGCCCGACGCTCCCGATCGCCTCCGCCTCGTGCTGGATCACGTTGCTCCCGTCCGCGTCCGACGGCGCGATCACCTGCTGGCGCGCGCCCGTCCCGCGCAGCACGAGCTCCGCGCGGCTCGCGGTGCCCTCGCCCGGCTCGCGCGTCTCGTCGGGCCCGAAGTCGCAGGCCGAGGTCTCCACCTTCACCTCGCGCACCTCCCAGCGCCACTCCCCTCGACCGGTCGCCACGACGATCCCCGGTTCCTCGCGGATCACCGCGCCTTCCTCGGTGAGGTGCCATGTCCTCGGCGGCCCATCGCCCGTGCGGCCCCAGACGAGGATCTCCCCGCCGAGCGCGGCGCCCTCAGCGCCCTTGGACTCGGACGAACGCGGGGCAGGCGAAGGCGGGACCTCGAGGGCAACGGGAAGAGCCGACTGCGGGCGGGCGGCGCAGCCGGAGATCAGCGCAAGCAAAGCGATCGACGTGGCGAGTCGGGGGCGCGGCATGCCGGCCCGAAACAGCACGACGCGTGCCGCAGGGCGCTGTCAGGAAAGGCCGCGCCGTGCTGGGGGCGGGTGTCTCCGCAGGCCCACACCGCGTGGCAGCCGGGAACCATCATGGCCCTTCAGAGGGGCAGGAGGGGTCGGCCACGTCGCCACGAAGGCGCGCTCGCCCGGGTCAATGGCTCGCCGGGCGAGGACGATCCGCGCCCCAAAGCGAGAGCGATCGTGACGGTCGTCGTCGTGCTCGGCGAGCTGCCCCGCGAGCGCTCGACCCTCCTGATCCGGCTGATGGGCGGTCGGCGCGTGCTGCGTGAGGCGATCGAAGAGCTCCGCCAGTTACCGGAAGACGCTCCGGAACGCGCCATCGCGCTCGGCCCTCTGCTACGCTTCCGAGCGGCGCTCGTCGAGCCCGGACCGGCGACACCCGAGGAAGAGGAGTTTGTCATGACCACCCAGGAGCTCGTCGAGCAGTTCATCGAGCAGGGGCGCAAGCAGGGGATGGCGCAGGGGATGGCGCAGGGGACGATCGAGCTGTACGAAGCGCGGTTCGGCCCCATGCCGCCAGCGCTGCGGTCCGCCGTGGAAGCCATGCGCGACCTGCCGACGCTCCGGAGGTGGCACCTGCTCGCCGGAACCGGGACACGCGACGAGGTGCATGACGCGATAGCCACCGATCCGGCTGGGCGCTCGTCCTGACACCTGGGCCGCCAAGCGGCCGCGACCGGAAGCGATAAGCTGCTCACCGCCCTCGCGCAGGGGGCCCTCCGGCCTCACCCAGCCCCGCGACCGGCTCGCACGCGACGGCGCGCTCGATGGCGGCGCGAAGCCAGCTGTGGCCCTCGTCGCCCTCGCAGCGCTCCGGCCAGACGAGCGTCAAGGTGTAGCCCCTCGCCTCGAGCGGACACGGACGCACCACGAGATCGAGCTTCCGGGCCAGCGCCACGGCGACCCGCGCGGACACGGTGAGCAGCAGGTCAGAGCCGGAGAGGATGAACGGAGCGACGAGGAAATGCGACACGGTCAGGGTCACCCGACGGCGCAGCCCCCGCGCTGCCAGCTCCTGATCGATGACGTTGTGGTCCTCTCCGTGCGGCGAGATCATCAGGTGCTCGCAGGCAGCGTAACGCGCCGCCGTGAGCGCCTTCCGGGAGGCCGGGTGGCCCCGGCGCATCAGGCAGACGAGCTGCTCGGCCGCGAGCTGCGTGGACCGGCATCCGTCGGGCACCGGCCCGCCGCGCCCCAGCTTGGCGTCGAGCTCGCCGCGGCGCAGGAGCTCGGCGAAATCCTGCGGGATGTTGCGGCAACGCAGGTTGACGTGCGGCGCCTCGGCGGCGAGGATCCTGGTCAACGGCGGGAGCACGAGCAGCTCCAGGTTGTCGGTCGCGACGAGCCGGAACGTGCGGGTCGAGCGCCTCGGGTCGAACCGCTCGGCCTGGCCGAAGACCTGCTCGAGCCGCTCGACGGCCTCGGCTGCTCTCGGCAAGAGGTCCCGCGCGCGCTCGCTCAACGTCATCTGCCTGCCCACCTGGACGAGCAACGGATCCCCGAAATGGGCGCGCAGCCGTGAAAGCGCGTGGCTCATCGAGGGCTGCGTCACGCCCACCCGGCGCGCTGCGCGCGTGACGCTCCTCTCCTGAAGCAGAGCGTGCAAGGCCACGACAAGGTGGGTGTCCACCGACTGCAGGCGCATGGTCGATGGATACCACGCCGACCCATAGACATCACCTATGTGTTGGCGCGCCTGCTATCGATTCGACGTTCGATCCGCCGGCGCGTATCTCTGGTCTCCGGCGGGCTCGTGCCGCCGCACGGAGCCGGAGCCCCCAGGACGCCCCCAACCCAGGAAGCTGCCATGATCATCGAATACATTCGCTACACGATCCCCGCAGAGCAAGAGCAGGCGTTCCTGTCCGCTTATCGCGCTGCGGCCACGGAGCTGCGCGGCTCCGTGCATTGCCTCGACTACGAGATCTCCCGATGCACCGAGGAGCCGGCGAGCTTCGTCGTCCGCATCCGCTGGGACTCGCTGGAAGGCCACCTCCAGGGGTTTCGCAAGGAGGCGTCGTTCCCGTCATTCTTCGCCAAGGTGAAGCCCTTCTACGGGTGCATCCAGGAGATGAGGCACTATGCCTTGACCGACGTCGCCGGCGCGGGGAGCCACCCTGGCGGCTGAACGAGCGCGCGTACGACGCGGGCTCCCCTGGTTTCGCGCAGGCCATCGTGCGATGCTCCCTTGATGACGCGGAAGATCGCATCGTTCCAGGCGCTCGCTCTCGGACGGTCGCTCTCGCTGCTTCTGCTCCTCGTCCACTGCACGAGCACGCCGAGCCCGACGACCTCGGCCGCGACCCCGGACGCTCCGCCTGGCCGAGGGCCTGGCTCGATTGCGGAGCAGGGGCCCGGCCCCGAGCCGGCCCCCGAGCAGGGGTCGGCCCGAGGGCCCGAGCCCGAGACCGGCGGCGCGCCGACGTCCGATCCCGACCAGAGCCCTGCCTCCGGTCACGCGCCCAGAGCGGATCTCCCGCCGCCCACCAGACCAGCGCGATGCGCTGCTCCGGCCCGACCTGCTCCGGACTTCGTCGACTGCGTCGGCCGCGAGGTCTTCGCCGCCGGCTGCTGCTACCCCAGCTTCGAAGCGGCCTGTGCGGGCATCGGCTGCTCTCTGACGGCCTGCGAGCTCTTGAAATCGAGCCCCCCGCAGGCCGGATGCACCCGCTGATGTCCATGCACCCGGAGGGCGCGGCGATGGGCAGCTCTCGACAACAGCCATGTCCGCCGCGACGGCCCGGTCGCTCGTCGCCGTGGGTGCATAGGCCCGTCTCGGCGCTCCTCATGCTCCTCGTGGCGGGCGCCACGCTCGCGGCCTGCTCCAGGGTCACCGGCGCGCCGAAGGGCCGCGAGGCAGCGCCGGAGCGCGACAGCGCCTGCGCGGATCCCGCGAAGCCCAAAGCGTACTTCTATCCAGCGGAGAACCGGACGGACTACGCGCCTGACGACCCCTGGAAAGACGGCTGCGCCATGCTGGTGCCAGATCATCTGTTCTGCTGCCCGGAGAAGGCGCCCGCCGCGCCGCGGTAACAGGTCCTACCAAAGCGGACCACCAGGCTCCGCAGGGGAGCGCGCTCTGACGGCCCGCGCGCGGGCCATCGCCGGTGCCGCAAAATGCGGCATGTCGTACTTTGCGGCGGCGTCGAGCGGCGTTGGCTCGCCGCGCGCCACCTGCGCTACGACGTCGGGCATGAAGCTGGCGCGCAAGCTCACGCTCGCCCTGGTGTTCGGGGTCTTCCTTGTGCTCGCGCTGAGCGCCTACGTGCAGATCCGCAGAGAGTCCAAGACCTTCGAGAACGACGTCCAGCGGGACCATCACGCGATGGGCCGCGCGCTGGCCGCCGCCATCACGGGGGTGTGGCGCACGGAAGGGCCCGCGCGGGCGCTGCGCCTCGTCGAGGACGCCAACGAGCGCGAGAGGCAGGTGGACCTCCGGTGGGTCTGGCTCGACGAGCAGGCGGATGACGCCCATCGGCCCCGCCTCGCGCCGGAGCTGCTCGTCCCCGTCTCGCGAGGGCAGGCGGTCGTGCACAGGCTCCCTCGCGAAGACGCGGACGTGCTCGTCACGTGCGTGCCAGTGCCGGTGACCGGCGATCGCGTCGGCGCGCTGGAGCTCTCCGAGTCGCTGGCGGGAGCCCGCCGCACCATCCACGGCATGATCCTGAACACGGCGGTCACGACGGCCGCTCTGACGCTGGTATGCGGGTTGCTCGCGACGTCCCTCGGAGTCGGGCTGGTGGGACGTCCCATGCGCACGCTGATCGATCAGGCGCGGCGGATCGGCGCGGGCGATCTCTCCCGGCGCCTGTCGCTGCGCCAGGAGGACGAGATCGGAGAGCTCGGACGGGAGATGGACGCGATGTGTGATCGCCTCGCCGCGGCGAACCGGAAGCTCGAGTCCGAGGCGACCGCGCGGCTCGCCGCGCTCCAGCAGCTCCGCCACGCCGAGCGGCTCGCCACGGTCGGCAAGCTCGCGTCCGGGATCGCACACGAGCTGGGAGCGCCCCTCCAGGTCATCGCGGGGCGCGCGCGCATGCTCGTCGACGGAGACGTCACGGGAGATGAGGTGCCGGCCAACGGGCAGATCATCCTCGAGCAGTCGCAGCGGATGACGCAGATCATCCGCCAGCTGCTCGATTTCGCCCGGCGCCGTAGCGCAGAGAAGCAGGAGACACCGCTGAGGAGCGTCATTCACAGCACGTTCGTCATGCTGAGGCCGCTGGCCGAGAAGCAGGGCGTCACGATGGTCCAGGAAGAAGGAGACACGCCGGAGCTTGTCGTCCACGCCGACGCCGACCAGCTCCAGCAGGCGCTCACCAACGTGGTGGTCAACGCGATCCAGGCTATGCCGTCCGGCGGCACGCTGACCGTCGGCCTCCGGGCAGAGCGCGCCAGTCCCCCGGCCGACCAGGGAGGGGCCGAAGGGGAGTATGTCGCGCTGTCCGTTCGTGACGAGGGGCAGGGCATGCCGGCCGACGTCCTGGAGCACATCTTCGAGCCGTTCTTCACGACCAAGCCCGTGGGCGAAGGGACCGGGCTCGGCCTGTCGGTCGCCTACGGCATCCTCAAGGAGCACGGCGGCTGGATCCACGTCGACAGCCGGGAGGGCTCCGGGAGTCGCTTCACGATGATGCTGCCGCGGGGGAACTCATGACAGGGCGCGTCCTGATCGTCGATGACGAGCGCGGCGTCTGCGAGCTCCTCGACGCCGGGCTCAGGAAGCGCGGGTTCCGGACGGCGTGGCGGACGTCGGCCGCCGACGCGTTCGAGCTCCTCGGCATGGAGGATTTCGACGTCGTGGTCACCGACATGACCATGCGCGGCATGAGCGGCCTCGATCTCTGCGAGCGGATCGTCCAGAACAGGCCCGATCTCCCGGTCATCGTCATCACCGCGTTCGGGAGCCTCGACACCGCCACGTCCGCCATCCGCGCCGGCGCGTACGACTTCGTGACCAAGCCGTTCGAGCTCGACGCGCTCCGGCTCACCGTGGAGCGCGCCCTGCGCCACCGCGCCCTCCGCGAGGAGGTGCGCCGCCTGCGGCGCGCCGTGGCCGACGCCCACGGCTACGAGCAGATCCTCAGCGGCAGCCCGGTGATGAGGAGCGTGTTCGACCTGCTCGATCGCGTCGCCGACTCGGACACCTCGATCCTCATCACGGGAGAGAGCGGGACCGGCAAGGAGCTCGTCGCCCGCGCCGTGCACCAGCGCAGCCGGCGGAGCGAGGGCGCGTTCGTGGCGGTCAATTGCGCCGCGGTCCCGGACGCCCTCCTCGAGAGCGAGCTCTTTGGCCACGCGCGGGGCGCGTTCACCGACGCCAAAGGGGCCAGGAGCGGCCTGTTCGCGCGGGCCCACGGCGGAACCCTGTTCCTCGACGAGATCGGCGAGCTGCCGATCGGGCTCCAGCCCAAGCTCCTGCGCGCCCTCCAGGAGCGCGTCGTCCGGCCCGTCGGCGCCGACGAGGAGCTCCCGGTGGACGTCCGGCTCATCGCCGCGACGAACCGCGACCTCGAGACAGCGTTCGAAGAGCGCCGCTTCCGCGAGGATCTCTACTACCGGATCAACGTGGTCCACGTCGACCTGCCGCCGCTCCGCTCCCGCGGCGCCGACGTGCTGCTTCTCGCGCAGCATTTCCTCGAGCACTTCGCGACCGTCAAGGCGAGGCCCATCCAGGGCCTCTCGGCGCCCGCGGCGGAGAAGCTCATGGCCTATGCGTGGCCCGGCAACGTGCGCGAGCTCCAGAACTGCATCGAGCGGGCGGTCGCGCTCGCGCGGTACGATCACATCACCGTCGACGACCTGCCCGAGAAGATCCGCACGTACCGGCGCTCCCACGTCCTTGTCTCGAGCGACGACCCGACCGAGCTCGTCCCCATGGAGGAGGTCGAGCGGCGCTACATCCTGCGCGTCCTCGAGGTGGTCGGCGGGAACAAGAGCCAGGCGGCGCAGATCCTGGGCTTCGACAGGGCGACCCTCTACCGGAAGCTCGAGCGGTACGGCATGCGCGGAGGACGCTCGAGCGACCCGAAGCCGTGATTGCCCGGCGGCCTCGCAGCAGCGCCCGGCCGCGCGCTCGACAAGGCGCGCCGCCGCGCCTTGTCGAGCGCGCGCCGCGGCCTCCCAGGGCGCGCGACTCCGCTCCTCGTCGGCCTGTTGCACAACGCGACACCCGCAGCTGCTGGCGGAAAACACGCTCCCAGGCGCGCCGCGCGGCCGCGCGCCTCCTGCGTGACTGGCATGCGAGCTGCCTGCGGGCCGGTCGCGCAGATGAGCACCACCACGCCGGAGTCCGCCGCTGCGAACCGGAGCGTCGCTGTCGACTGGAACGCTCTCGCGAACGCCTTCGACAACAGCGCTCAACACATCCGCTATTTCCTTCACCTCGAGACGGGCGCGGTGATCCGGCTCGTCGACGGGCTCGCCGACCCGGACACGCGCGCGCGCGTCGAGGAGGATCCGGGCTGCGTGCGCGTCGAGGCCATCGGCGCGCCGGAGCAGTACCGATGGCTGCAGGCGTTCATCCCGACGGTCGACGACCTCGAGCTCCAGCTGCTGCTCCTGCAGTGCCTCCAGGGGCGGGGGGCGTTTCGGCGGTTCAAGGCCGTGCTCTCTGGCAGGCCGGAGCAGCTCCGACGCTGGCGCGTCTTCCGGCTCGCGCAGATCCGTGCCACCATCCTCGCGTGGTTTCACACCCGCGGTCTGATACCGGCTTCGTTCGAGCATGCGTGGCCCAGCGAAAGCGCTGAGCCGAGGAGATCTCACGCCGCCGACTCGGCTCGCCAGCGGCTCCACGCGGCGGCGAGCGCCCTCGCGCCCGGCGATCTCCACGCGCTCACGTCGCTCGCAGAGTTCCTGCGCGCGACGCGCTCCAGCCTGCCGATTCCCGCGGTTTCATCGAGGGGCGACGCAGAGCGCCCCGGTGGCCTGGGCCCGTGACAGCGGGCCATGGAGACGCGATCATGAACGAGTTCGACGATAAACGAGATGTGACGAGCCGCCCGAGCCCCCGCCGCTGGCTCGTCGCGCGGCGAGCCACGGGCCTCGGGCCCTGGGTCGCCGGCGCCGTGCTCACGGCGATGGCCCTGGGCTCGATCGCCTGCGGCGGCGTCACCACGTTCGAAGGAGGGAAGGCGCTCGCCGTCGTGGGCCGGCCGCCCGCGCCGCCCCCGCCGCCTCCGCCGCCCCCGCCGGAGCGCGTGGTCGTGACGGACGACAAGATCATCATCAACGAGAAGATCCAGTTCGAATACGACCAGGCGACGATCCGGACGGAGTCCCACAGCTTGCTGGACGAGGTCGTCAGCACGATCAAGAAGCACACGCACATCAAGAAGATCGCGATCGAGGGTCACGCGAGCGCCGAGGGGTCGGAGGACCACAACCTGAAGCTCTCGGACCGCCGCGCCAAGGCCGTGATGAAGTACCTCGTCGACCACGGGATCGCCGCCGGTATGCTCACCGCCAAGGGCTTCGGCAAATCGAAGCCCATCGCGGACAACGACACGCCCGAGGGGCGCGAGAAGAACCGTCGCGTCGAGTTCAACATCGTCGAGCAGGACACCGCGCAGAAGACCGCGGACGCCGCGAAATGAACGCTGGTCCGAAGCCGCCCGTGAGCGGCGCTCCCCGCAAGGAGGCGAGCATGAAGCAATTGTTTTCGGGTCTCACCATGATGGTTCTGGCGAGCGCGTCCGCGGGCTGCTCCTTCGCCGTGCGGAACGCCGAGATGTACCGCGACGATACGGCGGCGCTGTTCGAGACGAAGCGCGACGAGATCAGCGCTTGTTATGACGCCGAGCTCGCGCGGAACCCCGGCGCGAAGGGCAAGGTCACCGTCGGTTTCACCGTGCTCGAGGACAGCGGCCGCATCACGAACGTCGCCGTCGACCCCGCCGGCACCACCGCGTCGGACGACGTGGCGAGCTGCGTCGTGAAGTCGATCGACGGGCTCGTCCTCACCCCGCCCGATGAGAAGCAAGGCAAGGGGAAGTTCGTCTGGGAGTTCACCGTCGGGGCTCCGAAGGCGTAGCTCCGCCGCGCCGGCGGAGCCCGGCAGCTCCGCCGCGCCGTCCTCCTTGTGCCAGGCGGCCACGCCCCCTATCCTGCCGCTGTGCGGCAAGCGCGCACGGCGCTTGCGGCCGCTCGCTGCGCGCGCCGCGGGGCGGCTCATCGGGCTCCCGCCAGACAGGCTCTCTCGAGAGCTCGCGATCCCTCCGACACCCCACAGCGATGAGCGCCCGCACCCCCAAGAAAGCCCCTCCGCCCCCCTCCCCCGCCGGCGCGACGGACGACCTCACCGACGGCGACCGCGACGCCCTCCTGCGCTGGCGGCTCGCGCTCGGGCCCGAGGCCGAGCGCGTCGATCCTCGGCTCTCCCTCGGGGGGCTCGGCGGCGGGGCGTCCGCTCTTCACGTCGACCCGCGGCGGCTCGGTGACCTCGACAAGGCCCTCTCGTTCATCTACGACGAGCGCGCCGGCAACCTCGGCGGCTCGCGGCCGTACGTCCCCGAGTGGCTCTCCGCGGTGCGCGAGTTCTTCAGCCACGACATCGTCGCGCTCGTCCAGAAGGACGCCATCGAGAAGCGAGGGCTGACGCAGCTCCTCTTCGAGCCCGAGACGCTGCCCTTCCTCGAGAAGAACGTCGAGCTCGTCGCCACCCTCATGAGCGCGAAGGGCCTCATCCCCGACGCCGCCCGGGAGGCCGCCCGGCAGATCGTGCGCGAGGTCGTCGAGGAGGTGCGGCGCGCGCTGGAGTCCGAGATCCGCACCGCCGTCCTCGGCGCCCTGCGGCGGAACACGACGAGCCCGCTCCGCGTCCTCAGGAACCTCGACTGGAAGCGCACCATCCGCAAGAACCTCCGAGGATGGGACGCCGAGCGGCGCCGCCTCGTCCCGGACAAGCTCTATTTCTGGGCGAACCAGACGCGGAGACACGAGTGGGACGTCGCGATCCTCGTCGACCAGTCGGGCTCCATGGGCGAGAGCGTCGTCTACAGCTCCATCATGGCCGCGATCTTCGCGTCCCTCGACGTCCTCCGCACTCGGCTCCTCTTCTTCGACACCGAGGTCGTCGACGTGACTCCGATGCTCGTCGATCCGGTCGACGTGCTGTTCACGGCGCAGCTCGGCGGCGGCACCGACATCAACCGCGCCGTCGCCTACGCCCAGGCGAACTTCATCGAGCGCCCCGAGAAGACGCTGTTCATCCTGATCACCGACCTGTTCGAGGGCGGCAACGCCGAGGAGCTCCTCGCCCGCATGCGCCAGCTCGCCGACAGCAAGGTGAAGTCGATCTGCCTGCTCGCGCTGTCCGACAGCGGCAAACCGTCGTACGACCACGACATGGCGCAGAAGCTCGCCGCCCTCGGGACCCCGTGCTTCGGCTGCACCCCGAAGCTCCTCGTCAAGGTGGTAGAGCGGCTCATGCGAGGTCAGGACCTCGGCCCGCTGCTCGACGCCGAGGCGCGCTGAGCGCCCGGCGGGGGCACAAAGACCACGAAGGCACAGAGGACACAGAGGTTCTTTTCCTTCCTCTGCGTCGTCTGTGCCTCCGTGGCCCTCGCGCCGCAGCGCGGGGGCGGCGCGCTCTCTCGACACGCCCGGCGCCAGCGAGGGCGTCCTCGACGCCCCGCGCCGGCCCTGTCACCGCGCGCGGCGGGTCGCCTTCGCCGAGCGCTCGTCCGTCCGACGGGCGGCGGCGCGCTTCCGGGACGTGGCGCCCCGGGCAGCGGTCGCAGAGACCCGCCGACGGGCCCCGGCCGCCCGAACCACCTCTTCGAGAGAGGGTGTCTTGACCAGGAGGGGACCCGCGCTGTCCATGGCGCTGATCGAGGGGCCAACTAGGCTGATAGAAAGTTTCACTTGAACTACCGATATGTGTGGCGGACTGATCACGTCGCTCAGCGAGGGCTCATCACCTATAAACCGTTTTGATCTTTTACGCAGCGTCGCAGTGCGGAGATCACGAGCCCTGAGCGCCCGTCCGGACGTGAACTTGTCCACCCGGGAGATCCGCTCGCCTTCCGCCTCTCACGGCGGATGCACGCAGGCACCACGGAGGCACGAAGGCACGGGTCTGGGTTTGCTCCGTGCCTCCGTGTCTCCGTGGTGATCGGCGAGGGACTGCCCCCGGGTGTCGCACCGGGCGCTCTGTCACGAGCTTGTTGCACGATGCAGGCCAACGATGGCCGGATGCCGGCATCGCCGCTTTTCCCAGGGGGACCGTGAGACGCCTTTCACGGTTGAAACCACCGGTTGCAACGGTGGCGCAGCGCGACCGCATCCCTGCCCCGGCGGGCGCCAGGTGAGACGCCAGGTGAGCTCAGGAGAGCGCCTCTCAGCCGGCGGGACCGGTCAACGACGATCCAGGGCGCTCGCCCAGGGGCCCGGACGGACCAGCCGCTCGGGGCGGGAGCGGCAACGCCACCTGAAACCTCGCCCCCATGCCCGGGGCGCTCTCCACCTGGATGGTGCCGCCGTGGGCCCTCAGGATCTGGTCCACGATGTACAGGCCGACGCCCAGCCCGCCATACGAGCTGGTGGGCGCCGCCCGCTCGAAGCGCCCGAAGATGCGCGCGATGTACTCCTGAGCGATCCCGATGCCCTGATCTGCCACCTGGAGCACCGCGGACCGCCCATCCACCGAGATGCGCACCTGGATCGGCTTGCCCCGCCCGTATTTGATGGCGTTCATGAGCAGGTTGGTGATCACCTGATCGATGCGCAGGCGGTCCCACCGGCCGACCGCGGTCACCGGCATGTCCAGGTCGAGCGTACAGCCGGCCCGCTCCAGCTCGGCCTCGAGGCGGCCCGCCACGTCGCGCGCCACGTCGCACAGATCCACGTCATCGAGGCTGAGCTCGAGGTGGCCGCTGTTGATGCGCGCCACGTCGAGCAGCGTGTCGATGAGCCGCGTGAGCCGGTCGATCTGCCCGCCGGCCTGGGAGAGCTTCGCCAGCACCTGCTCCGCCGGCAGCCCGCCGTCCGCGCGGTGGAGGGCGCGGGTGAGGCCCTGGACCTGGAGCACCAGCGCGCTGAGCGGCGTCCTCAGCTCGTGCGAGGCGACCGCCACGAAATCCTCGCGGATCTGCACGGCTTCGCGCGTCATCCGCAGCAGCCGGGCGTTCTCGAGGCAGAGCGCCGCGCGCTGCGCGACGTCGAGGGCGACCGCGAAATCGGGCGGCTCGAAGCGCTCGCCCGGCTCGACCCACACCATGCTGAGCGCGCCGAGCACCTCGCCGCGCGTGACGAGCGGCACGCACAGGTAGCTGCTGGCGCCGATCTCCTGGATCACGGCGGGATCGTCGATGTCGAGCGCCACGGCGACGTCGCGCGGAGCGCACTCGACGCGCAGGTCGGGGCGGCCTGTCGTGAGCACCGCGCCGACGCCGTCCGCGGTCAAGGCGAGCTCCCGCGGGCCGAACCGCGCCATGAACCGCGCCGCGTCGCGGGCCCTGTGCGCGGCCGCGAGCCGGCGCGCGCCGCCCTCCTCCCGCATGTCGAGCACACACCAGGTGCAGACGCGCTCCGCGGAGATGCGCACGAGGGCCGCCGCGACGCTGTCCTCGTCGAGCGACGCCGAGAACGAGCTCGACGCCTCCGCGAGGATCTCCGAGCGGCGCACCGCGGCCTCGGCCTCGGCGCGGGCCGCCCGCTCGCGCGTCAGGAGGTGCAGGCGCTCCTGCTCGTGGCGCTTGCCGTCGTCGATGTCCGTGAAGCTGCCGAGCCAGGCGACCACCCGCTTCCAGACGTCCCGCTCCGGGACCGCCCGGCACAGGTGCCAGCGGTAGGCGCCGTGAATCGACCTGAGGCGACACTCGCCCTGAAAAGGCTCGCCCGACTCCAGGCAGCGCCGCCACTTGCTGACGAACTGGTTCAGATCGTTCGGGTGCACGGCGGCCTGCCAGCCCCAGCCGCGGAGCGCCTCGAACGCGAGCCCCGTGTACTCCAGCCAGCGCGAGCTCACGTAATCGATGCCGCCGTCGAGCTTCGCCGTGAAGACGCACTGCGGGATGGCGTCGGCCAGGTTCTGGTACCTCGCCTGCGCGGCGCGCCGGAGGTCCTCGACCTCGGCGTCGCGCCGCCGCTGCTCGGCCTGGCGCAGGAGCTCCGCCTGCTCCTTGATCTGCTCGCCGCGCCGGTGGAGCTCGACGAACACGGCGACCTTCGCCTGGACGACCTCCGGCTCGAGCGGCTTCAGGAGGTAGTCGACGCCGCCCACGGCGTACGCCCTGTAAATGGCCGCGAGATCGTCCGTCGCCGCCGTCAGGAAGATGATCGGCGTGTGGCGCGACCGCTCCCGCTGCTTCACGAGCGAAGCGACCTCGAAGCCGTCGATGTCCGGCAGCCGCACGTCGAGCAGGATGACCGCGAAATCCTCGGACAGGATCCTGAGGAGCGCGTCCTTCCCGCTCGCCGCGGTCACGAGGCGGTAGCTCTCGTCGACAAGGATCGCCCTGAGCGCCGTCAGGTTCTCCGGCTGATCGTCGACAAGGAGAATGCTGGTCGTCTCGGGCGGGGTGGACACGGTACGGCTCCGTGGCTCAATCCGGCCGCACCCAGTGCAGGATGGCCGACATCAGCCGCCCCTCGTCCACCGGCTTGGCCACGAAATCGTTCAGCCCGGCGTCCAGGCACTTCTGTCGATCTTCCGGCATCGCCTTGGCCGTCACCGCGATGATCGGCAGCTCGTTGAAGCGAGGATCGCTCCGGATCTCCCGCGTCGCCTCGTAGCCGTCGAGCTCGGGCATCATGATGTCCATGAGGACAACATCGATCGACGAATCGGCCTCGCGCAAGATCTCGATACCGTGCCTCGCGTTCTCGGCCAGGACCACGTGCGCCCCGCGCCGCTCGAGCAGGCTCGTGATGGCGAAGACGTTGCGCGCGTCATCGTCGATGACAAGCACGCTGCGCCCGGCGAGCGCGACCGAGGAGGAGCCGTTCGTGAGGAGCGGCGCGACCGGCTCGGGCAGCTCGGCGCGCGCCGGCCTCGTCGCCTTCGGCTCCGTCCGCTCCGCCGGCAGGTACAGGGTGAACTTGCTGCCGAGCCCGGGCGTGCTGTTCAGCGAGATCTCCCCGCCGAGCAGGCTGGCCAGCTCCCGGCTGATCGTCAGGCCGAGCCCTGTGCCGCCGTAGGTGCGGCTGGTCGACGCGTCCGCCTGCTGGAACGCGTCGAAGATGAGCGTCTGCTTCTCCGTCGGGATGCCGATCCCCGTGTCCGTGACGGCGAACGCCAGGACGGTCTTCGCCTTGACGAGCGTCTCCCGCTTGAACGTGAGCCCCTTGCTGGCCACCTCGATCTCGAGCGAGATCCGCCCGGACGACGTGAACTTGAACGCGTTGGACAGCAGGTTCTTCAGGATCTGCTGGAGCCGCTGCAGATCCGTCATGATCCCCGCGGGCACGCCGGTCGCGACCCGCACCCAGAACTCGAGCTCCTTCTGCTCGGCGATCTGCCGGAAGCTCCGCTCGACGTACTCGGCCAGCTCGGAGAGCAGCACCCGCTGGGTCTTCACGTCGATCTTGCCGGCCTCGATCTTCGACAGGTCGAGGATCTCGTTGATGAGCTGCAGGAGGTCCTGCCCCGCCGCGGCGATCGTCTTCGCGTACTCGACCTGCTTCGGCGTGAGCGTGTGCTCCTCGTTGTCCGCGAGGATCCTGGCGAGGATGAGCAGGCTGTTCAGCGGCGTGCGCAGCTCGTGCGACATGTTCGCGAGGAACTCGGACTTGTACTTCGATGTGCGCGACAGCTCCCTCGCCTTCTCCTCCAGGGAGGCGCTGGCGCGCGCGATCTCGCGGTTCTTGATCTCGAGCTCCGACGCCTTCTCCTCCAGCTCCTGCGAGCGCGAGCCGAGCTCGGTGTTGGACCGCTGGAGCTCCTGGAGCAGCTCCTCCGTCCTCATGCTGGCGCCGATCATGTTGAACACGACGCCGATCGACTGCGTGAGCTGCTCGAGGAACGTGAGGTGGATGGGCGTGAAGTTCTGGAAGCTCGCCAGCTCGATGACCGCCTTGAGGCCGCCCTCGAAGAGCACCGGCAGGACGCAGATGTTGCGGGGCGGCGCGTCGCCGAGGCCCGAGCTCACCCGGATGTAGTCGTCCGGGAGATCCGTGACGACGATGCTCTTCTTCTCCAGGCCGCACTGCCCGACGAGCCCCTCGCCCAGCGCGAACCGGTTGGAGATGCCCTTGCGCTTCTGGAACGCGTAGCTCGACGTGAGCTTGAGCGCCGGGTACTTCTCCTCGGACTCGAGCACATAGAAGGCGCCGTGCTGCGCCGACACGAGCGGCGTCACCTCGGACATGATGAGGCGAGAGAGCGCCTCGATCGTCCGCTGGCCGGCCATCATCCCGGAGAAGCGCGCCAGGTTCGTCTTCAGCCAGTCCTGCTCCTGGTTGGCGCGCGTCGTGTCCCGCAGGTTCGAGATCATCTGGTTGATGTTGTCCTTCAGCTGGAGGACCTCGCCCTGCGCCTCGACCGAGATGGCCCGCGTGAGGTCGCCCTTCGTCACGGCGGTGGCGACCTCGGCGATGGCGCGCACCTGCGTGGTGAGGTTGCCCGCGAGCTGGTTCACGTTGTCGGTGAGGTCCCTCCACGTGCCGGCCGCGCCGGGCACCTTGGCCTGGCCGCCGAGCTTGCCCTCGATGCCGACCTCGCGCGCGACCGTGGTCACCTGCTCGGCGAACACGCGGAGCGTGTAGGTCATGTCGTTGATGGTGTCCGCCAGCGACGCGATCTCGCCCTTGGCCTCCAGGGCGAGCTTCTGGCGGAGATCGCCGTTCGCGACCGCGGTCACGACCTTGGCGATGCCGCGCACCTGCGAGGTGAGGTTCGAGGCCATGACGTTGACGTTCTCCGTCAGGTCCTTCCACGTGCCGGAGACCCCCGGCACCTGCGCCTGGCCGCCGAGCTTGCCCTCGGTGCCTACCTCGCGCGCGACGCGCGTCACCTCCGCGGCGAACGCGCGCAGCTGATCGACCATCTTGTTGATGGTGTCCTTCAGCTCGAGGATCTCCCCCTTCGCCTCGACCGTGATCTTCTGGGACAGGTCGCCGCTCGCGACCGCCTTCGTGACGAGGGCGATGTTGCGCACCTGGTTCGTCAGGTTGCCCGCGAGCTGGTTCACGTTGTCGGTGAGGTCCTTCCACGTGCCGGCGACGCCCGGCACCTGCGCCTGGCCGCCGAGCTTGCCGTCCGTGCCTACCTCGCGCGCGACGCGCGTCACCTCCGCGGCGAACGCGCGCAGCTGATCGACCATCTTGTTGATGGTGTCCTTCAGCTCGAGGATCTCCCCCTTCGCCTCGACCGCGATCTTCTGGGACAGGTCGCCGCTCGCGACCGCCTTCGTGACGAGGGCGATGTTGCGCACCTGGTTCGTCAGGTTGCCCGCGAGGACATTCACGTTGTCGGTGAGGTCCTTCCACGTCCCGCTGACGCCGCGCACCTCCGCCTGCGCGCCCAGCTTGCCCTCCGTGCCTACCTCGCGCGCCACGCGCGTCACCTCCGACGCGAACGCGCGCAGCTGCTCCACCATCTTGTTGATGGTGTCCTTCAGCTCGAGGATCTCCCCCTTCGCCTCGGCGGTGATCTTCTGAGAGAGATCGCCCTTGGCGACGGCCGTCGTGACGAGGGCGATGTTGCGCACCTGGTTCGTCAGGTTGCCGGCGAGCTGGTTCACGTTGTCGGTGAGGTCCTTCCACGTGCCGGCGACGCCCGGCACCTGCGCCTGACCGCCGAGCTTGCCGTCCGTGCCTACCTCGCGCGCGACGCGCGTCACCTCCGCGGCGAACGTCCGGAGCTGCTCCACCATCTTGTTGATGGTGTTCTTCAGCTCGAGGATCTCCCCCTTCGCCTCGACCGTGATCTGCTTCGACAGGTCGCCGTTCGCCACCGCCGTCGTCACGACCGCGATGTTGCGCACCTGGTTCGTCAGGTTGCCCGCGAGGACATTCACGTTGTCCGTGAGGTCCTTCCACGTCCCGCTGACGCCGCGCACCTCCGCCTGCGCGCCCAGCTTGCCCTCCGTGCCTACCTCGCGCGCCACGCGCGTCACCTCCGACGCGAACGCGCGCAGCTGCTCCACCATCTTGTTGATGGTGTTCTTCAGCTCGAGGATCTCCCCCTTCGCCTCGACCGTGATCTGCTTCGACAGGTCGCCGTTCGCCACCGCCGTCGTCACGACCGCGATGTTGCGCACCTGGTTCGTCAGGTTGCCCGCGAGGACATTCACGTTGTCCGTGAGGTCCTTCCACGTCCCGCTGACGCCGCGCACCTCCGCCTGCGCGCCCAGCTTGCCCTCCGTGCCTACCTCGCGCGCCACGCGCGTCACCTCCGACGCGAACGCGCGCAGCTGCTCCACCATCTTGTTGATGGTGTTCTTCAGCTCGAGGATCTCCCCCTTCGCCTCGACCGTGATCTGCTTCGACAGGTCGCCGTTCGCCACCGCCGTCGTCACGACCGCGATGTTGCGCACCTGGTTCGTCAGGTTGCCCGCGAGGACATTCACGTTGTCCGTGAGGTCCTTCCACGTCCCGCTGACGCCCTGCACCTCCGCCTGCGCGCCCAGCTTGCCCTCGGTGCCTACCTCGCGCGCAACGCGCGTGATCTCCGAGCCGACGGTCTGCAGCTGCTGGACGACGTCGTTCACCTCATCGGCGATCTGACCGATCGTCCCGGGCACCTCGCCGATGCCGACGCGCGCGGAGAAGTTGCCGGCCTTCACCGCCTTGAGCACCTCCAGCACGGCCTGGAGCTGCATCTCCCGCACATCCAGGTGGCTCCCGTTGGCGCCGCGCTTGCGGGGCGGCGGCTTCTTCTTGCTCGCTCCGCTCCCGTGCTTGTCCTTCGAGGTCGCCGCGATGTTGTTCGATTGCATGACCACCTTCCTGACGACGATAGCGCGCCTGGAGTGCTAGTTCCCGTTTCAGGTGTTCAGGCCTCGTCGACGCCGGGGAGCTCGGCGTCATGAGACCCTGGAGGACGGCCGTCACGGCTTGCCGCGGCGCAACACTTCTGCGACCTGCCGCTGGAGACGAGCATGCTCGATATCGCGAGCACGGCGCTCGAGCGCGCGTCGCATGCGAGAGCTTAGCTCATCGGAGCGGAAAGGTTTGGAGAGGTAGTCGGAGGCGCCGACGCGGAGGGCGCGCATCCCGGTCTCCACGGAGCCGAACGCCGTGATCGCGATGATCGCCAGCGACGGGTCGTGCTCCTTGGCCCGCGCGATCAGCTCGATGCCGTCCATCCCCGGCATGCGGATGTCGGTGATCAGCAGGTCGAAATCCCCCGACGGCAGCAGACCGAGGCCCGACATCGCATCGGCCACGTGCGTTGCTTGGTAGCCGTGGTCCTTGGCGATGTCAACGACGAACCGGCCGAGATCATCGTCGTCTTCGACAACCAACACGCTCGGTGAGCTCAGACTCATGCTTTCTGCCCTTCCTCTCCACCCCCTCGACTGGCCCCTCTACTCGACTCCGAGCTCGCCTCTGAGCTCGCTTCCACGCTCGCCGGTGAACCGGACGCGATCGCGGGTAGCGTGACACGGAAGCGCGCCCCGCCTGTCGACGAAGCGGCGGCCTCCACCGAGCCGCCGGCTTCCTCGACGATGCCACGGACGATCGCGAGCCCGAGCCCGCTCCCGCCGCCGGCCGCCTTCGTCGTGAAGAACGGGTCGAAGATCTGCTGCAGATCCTCGGCGGGGATCCCCGGCCCCGCGTCGGCGACCTCGAAGCACACGACGGCAGAGCCCGCTGGGCCATCACACTCGGGCAGGATGCGCACCGCGAGCTCGCCGCCGCGGCCCTGGGCCTCGACGGCGTTCAAGCACAGATTGAACACGACCTGAAACAGACGATCGGAGTCGAGGGCGACGCGCGCCCTCGCGGCGCCCTCGCACACGACGCTCGGCTCGATGCCGCGCCTCCTGCACTCCGGGCCGAGGAAAGCGACCACATCGTCGATGACGCGCCGGAGATCGCTGTCCGCCCGCTGCGGTCTCGGCGGCCGAGCGAGGGAGACGAGGCGAGAGACGACGCGCGTGATCCGCTCGGATTGCCGCGCGATGGTCTCCAGCTCGGCGCGCAGGTGCTCCGGGCAGCCGGGCAGGTCGGCCGCGCGGCGCGCGCGGCCATGGATCACGTTCAGCGGCGATCCGATCTCGTGGCCGAGCGAGGTCGCCACCTGCCCGGCGGCGGCGAGCGCCTGCGCCTGCTGCAGCTTGCGCTCCCCGTTCACCCGCGCCGCCTCCTCCCGCACGGCGCGCTCCCGCGCCTCGCGGAGAGAGCAGGTCATCGTGTTGAAGGCGCTCGCCAGACGAGAGAGCTCCTCCGCGCCGCGCTCGGGCACGGCCGCGTCCAGATCGCCGCTCGCGACGCGCTCGGCCCCGGCGAGGATGGCCCGCGCCGGGAGCGCGACCGTGAAGCGCCCGACGAGCCCGGCGACGACCGCGCTGACCAGCAGCAGCACGACACCGGTCACCGCGAGCCCGTGATTCAACGCATTCTCCAGCACCTCGGCGTAGTGATGATCGCGCACCAGGACGGCGACCAGGGGCTGATTGGCGCTGCTCGGCTGGATGGAGACCGTGCGGAGCAGCACGGGCTGCCCGACCAGGCTGGCGACCTCCTCGATGTCGCCTCCTTCACGGAACGCCCGGCGCGCGAGCTGCCCGAGGCGCTCCGCTTCGCGCTCGACTCCCTTCGTGATGAAGATCGCCTCACCTTCCCTGGTGAACGCGGCGATGCCAAGGATGCGCTCGGCGCTCGCGAAGTGCTCCGCCCGCCGCCGGACGAGCGCGAGGTCCCTGCGCTGCAGCGCGCTCTCGACGAACGCCTGAAGCAGGGTGGCGTAGTTGCGGAGCTCCGCCGTGGCCTCCTCCCGCAGGACCTGCTTGCGGTGCGCCGACGCGAAGATGCCATACAGCAGGATGGCCATCGCGATGGGGAGGACGAGAGACAACCAGAACTGGTGCGCGAGCCTCATCCCCCCCGGTCGGCGCTGGTGCTGCAGGTTCATACGGCGATCCACCGCGACCCCCAGGGGACGCCTTCGTGCTAACGCTTCGCGTTATAGCGAGGCGCGTCTTCGTGTATTTGGCGAGCTCATCCGCGTCGTTCGGCTCGCGCCGCGTACTTTCGTACGCCTCACTCGCCGGCCTAACGGCTGAGCTCGTATCCCACGAATCTGCACCCTATTTTGTCAGCCACCGAGATGCGAAGCCCTCGAATTACATCACCATTCCACCTGAGCGGCAAGCGCAACCTCGCGATCGACACGAGCGCTGCTCTCGCTACCTCGCCACACGAGCGCTCGGCGTCAGGTATTGCCTGAGCGCTGCTCAGGACCGGGCGGACTCCTTCGTGACATCCGTCACGCGACCTGCGTGGATGCTACGTGGATGACGCCCGCGCGCGCTTCGCCGCCGGTGCGGCCCGCGCCGCCCGTGCGGCGCGCTTCGCCCCCCCGCCGCGCGCCGCGCTCACCGCGAGCCGCTCTCCCCACCGCGAGATGGCCTGCGCCACCTCGCCGAATCCCCGGCCGGCGTCGGTCAGCTCGTACTCCACGCGCACGGGGGGCCCCGGCAGGACGCGCCGCACCACGAGGCCCAGCGCCTCGAGCTCCTTCAGCCGGCTGGAGAGCATCCGATCGCTGATCGCGTCGAGCCGCTCGCCGATCTCGCCGAAGCGCAGCGCCCCCTCCTCGAGCGTCGCAATGATGAGCCCGTTCCAGGGCTTCGCGAGCACGTCCATCGCGACCTGAAACTTCTCACAGAGGTGCTGGCACGCGTGCTTCATGTGTCGTCCCAGACACCAGAATGACCTATCCACTTCCAAAAGGGAAGTGACTTGACATCGTGCAGTGCAGATTCATGATGCCCGCCGAACGGATGCCACTTCCCTTTCGGAAGCTACATCTTCTTTGCAAGGAGAATCGATCGTGACCACCGCCAAAGACCTGCTCTTCAGCCCCTTCGCGCTCGGCCCCCTCTCGCTGCCGAACCGCGTCGTGATGGCGCCGCTGACGCGCTGCCGCGCGGGAGAGGGCAACGTGCCGACCGAGCTCAACGCGCGGTACTACGAGCAGCGCTCCTCTGCGGGCATCATCATCACCGAGGGGACGCAGGTCACGCCGGAGGGCGTGGGATATCTCCGCACACCCGGCATCCACACGGACGCGCAGGTCGCCGGGTGGCGGCTCGTGACGGACGCGATCCACCGGGCGGGGGGGCGCGGCTTCCTTCAGCTCTGGCACGTCGGGCGGGCGTCGCACCCCTCGTTCCAGCCGAACCGGCAGGCGCCCGTCTCGTCCTCGGCCGTCGCCATCCGCAACGGCCACGCGTACACGCCCGAGGGCCCGCAGCCGTACGCCGCCCCGCGCGCCCTGGAGACGGGCGAGATCGCCGGCGTGGTCGCGCAGTTCGAGGACGGGGCGCGCCGGGCCAAGGCCGCCGGCTTCGATGGAGTCGAGATCCACGCGGCGAACGGCTACCTCATCGACCAGTTCCTCCGGAACGGCGTGAACCAGAGGACGGATCGGTACGGCGGCTCGGTCGAGAACCGGGCGCGGTTCCTGCTCGAGATCACCGAGGCCGTGACGGGGGTGTTCGGCGCCGACCGGGTCGGCGTGCGGATCTCGCCGCTGGGCGAGTTCAACGACATGAGCGACTCCGATCCGAGGGCGATCTTCGGCCACGTCGCCGCCGAGCTCTCGGCGCGCAAGGTCGTCTACCTGCACGTCGTGGAGCCGCTCTCGGGGCAGGCGCTCGACGCCGCGGCGCGGGTGACGCCCCTCCTCCGCGATCGGTTCCGCGGCGCCCTCGTCGTGAACGGCGGCTACACGCTGGAGACCGCGGAGGAAGCGCTGCGGACCGGCGCGGCGGATCTCGTCTCCTTCGGCGCGCCCTTCCTGGCCAACCCCGATCTTCCGGAGCGCCTGTCGCGCCGCGCGCCGCTCAACGCGCCCGACGTCGCGACCTTCTACTCCGAGGGCCCGCGCGGCTACATCGACTACCCGCGCCTCGGCGAGGCCGCGGTGGGGCGCGCCGGCGCCGGCGCACAGCTGGCCTGACGGCTGAGGGCCCGAGGGCCTGATCCCACGATCCGATGGCCTGATCCGGCGGAGGCGGGCGGAGGCAGCAAAGAGCTCCCGCGCCGCCGCCCGTGATAGCCTTCCAGGCCGATGCCGGCCGCCCATCCGCTGCTCCCGAACGACGAGATCCCCACGGCGCCGCGCCCGGCGCGCTCGCCCGCGGAGGCGCCGTGAGCGCGGCCCCGGGCGACGTGAAGCGCATCGGGGCCGGCGAGCTCCGGGCGTTCATCCAGGACGCGGGAGAGCTCAAGAAGGGCACGCTGCTCTACGACGGCGGGCAGCTCCTGAACCTCGCGCGCTACGAGAACAAGCTGTTCTGCGACGCCAAGGGCTCGGGGGCCTCGCCTTACAAGGTGTCGCTCGTCTACAGCGACGCGCCGGCGCCCGCGTTCAAGGGGCGCTGCTCCTGCCCGGCGCGGACCTTCAACACCGCGTTCTGCAAGCACGCGGCGGCGCTGCTCGTCGCGTGGGCGCGCGCGCCCGAGTCGTTCGCCGTGAGCGAGGCGCCGCCGCCCGGCGCGCCGGGCGGCGACACCGCGCGCAAGAGCGTGAAGAAGGGCAGCGCGGACGCGCAGGCCATGATGAAGTCCGGCGTCGAGCAGGTCGGCACGCTCGTGCGCGAGCTCGGCGTGTCCGGCGTCGCGACGATCGGGGGCGACCGCATCGAGCAGATGGAGAAGCTCGCCGAGGCGCTCCGGGAGAACCGCCTCCGGCGCCTCTCGGCGCGCACGCTCGACCTCGCCGCGCTGCTCCGCGGGCAGGCCGCAGGGGGCCGGCAGGCCCGGGGCGCCCCCCGCGGCGCGCTGCCGGCCGTCGCCTACGCGAACGTGATGGCCGATCTCCTGCTCACCGCCCGCAAGCTCGAGAAGCACCTCGCGGGCGAGCCGCTCGACGACCGCCACGTCGAGGAGCTCGTCGGCAAGACGTGGAAGGCGTCCGACAGGAAGCCCGCAGGGGACCTCACGCTCGTCGAGTACGCCTTCTCGACGCGGACGACGAGCGACGATTTCGTCATCCGGGAGAGCCGCTTCATCGACCTCGAGTCGGGCCGCCACGTCAGCGAGAAGCAGATCCTCCCCGTGTTCCTGGCGAAGCGGACCGAGCCGAAGCGGAGCTTCGCCGGCGAGGTGCTCGCCGGGGCGCGGGCGACGACCTACCCGGGCTACCCGCCGCTCCGCGTCGACTTCAGCGATCTCGGCGACAAGCGCCCGCTCGACGCCGGCGCCCTCGAGGCCGTGCTCGCGCGGGCGCTGCCCGACGTCGGCGCGGCGCTCGCGGCGCTCCAGGAGCACCGCAAGGACGTCTTCGCGCCCGACCTCGTGCCCGTGGCGGTGCTCACCGACACGCTCTTCGCGCGCGGCGCGCGGCTCGCGGCGGTCGACGACAAGGGGGAGGCGCTCCACCTGCCCGACGACCCGGCGCTCGAGGAGCGGCTCGCCGGCTCGCTCCGCGACGCGCGGCTCCGCGCGCTGCTCGGGGACGTCGGCATCGACGCCGCGCTGCCCACGCTGTGGCCGCTCGCCGCCGTCGTCGAGGGGCCGCTCGGCCTGGAGCTGCGCCCTGTCCTGGATCAGGGGCTCGCCGCGCGGGGCGGGCCGCTCGAGGGCTCCGCGTGGAACGCCGCCGCCCGCGAGGCGGGCGCGTCGCCCGCGGCCATCGCGCTCGGCGAGGTCCGCGAGGAGCTCGCCGAGGCGCTCGTCACGGGCCTGACAGGGCTCAGCGCGCGCGCGACGGACCCGCTGGCCGCGCGGCTGCGCGACCTCCGCCTCGAGAAGCAGGCCGCGCTGCTCCAGGCGCTGCCGCAGCGGCCCGAGCCGGCCGATCGGCTCGACGACTTCATCAAGCTCTACCAGGTGCTCGAGATGGCGCTCGTCCGCCTGGCCGGCGCGACGCAGATCGACCGCGCCTCGACCGAGCGCGTGCCGACCTACGAGAGCGTCGCCGTGGCGCGGCCCGACGAGACGCTCTCCCCGGACGAGGTGGCGCGGCGGCGCGCGGCGGGCGCGATGAACCGCTACGTCGCCGCGGTCCACCACGCGCGCTACTACGCGTCGCTGCCGGCGAGCGAGCTCGTGGCGAGCATCTTCCCGATCTGGGCGGACGGCACCGCGACGCCGACCATCGCGAGGACGTTCGCGCCGCTCGGGGCCGAGGCGATCGCCGCCGCGGAGAAGGCGCTCACGGTGAAGGCGGGCCGCGTGGCGAAGCTGACGGCGGTGCGGGTGCTGCAGGCGGTCGTGCTGCACGGCGGCCCGGCCCGCGCCGAGGCCACGGCGATGCTCGGCAAGGTCGCGGAGCACGCGAAGGACGCGGGCCTGCGGGCGCTCGCCCGCGACGCGCTCGACGTGATCGACGTCACGCACGCGGCGCCGTCGGGCGGGCCGGGGAACGACGCGGTGCGCGCCCGGCGCGCCGCGCGGCTCGGGCGCGTGCACGAGCTCGCGAAGACGCTGGGCGCCGCGCCGACCAAGGAGGAGCGGCTCGAGGCGCTGAAGGCGCTCTCGGAGCTCGGCGATCTCGCCGCGCTGCCGGCGTTCCGCCGCGCGTTCTACGCGGACGCCTCCCGCGACGTGCGCGAGGAGGCCGCCTACGCGCTCGCGCAGCTCGGCGACGTCGAGATGGTCGAGACCTTCGTGCGGATGCTGGCGAGCCGCGGCGTGGACGAGCGGGAGGCGAAGATCGCCGCGTACGCGCTCGGCTTCCTCGGCGACGTCCGCGGGCTGAGCGAGCTGCTCTCGGCCTACGCCGACGGCTACAAGCCCGGCATCGTGGCGGACGCGATCCGCGCGTTCGGCCCCGTGGCGCTCACGCCGCTCGTGGACCTCATCGAGGCGCGGCCGGAGCTCGCGAAGCGCGCGGCGGCGCTCGACGCGCTGAAGAAGATGGACGACACCGCGGTGGCGGCCTGCCTCGTCGAGCGGATCGAGGCGCGGCGCGGCGACGCCGATCTCGCCGACAAGGCGCCGCTCTACCTCAAGCTCGCGGACGTGCACGCGCACAGCCGGCGCGAGGTCGCGACGGCGCTCATCTCGGCGCTCTCGAGCGCCCCCGGCAAGGAGGCGCAGGCGGCCGTCAAGGCGGCGCAGAAGGCGCTCGGCGTCGTCAAGCGCAGCAAGTAGCGCGGTGTCTCCCGGAGAGCGTGAGCGCGCGCGCCGCGCGGGGCGCTCCTCGCCACGACGAGGATCGGAAAGCCGATGTGTTTCGCTACGGTAGCTCCACAAGTCTCCAGTACTTGTTGAGCGCCGCCATGAGCTCGACGAAGCTGAGGAACGTGACCGGCTTGAGGAGATAGCCAGCCACGTTGAGGTTGTAGGCTCCCACCTTGTCGCGGTCGTCGTTCGATGTGGTCAACACGACGACCGACGTGGCCCCGAGCTCTGGATCGGCCCGCAGCTCGCGCAGGAACTCGATCCCGTTCATCTTGGGCATGTTCAGGTCGAGCAGGATGAGCCGTCGTTCGACCGGGACGACACCGCTGCGCAGCATCTCGAGGGCCTCGACGCCGTTCCCGGCGACCCAGAGGGGATTCGAGATGTTGTTCCGCTTGAACGCCCGGCGGACATTCATCACGTCGACGTCGTCGTCTTCGACGAGGAGGATGTTCAAGAGTTTTTCTTCGACGTCCATTGTCTCCTAGGTTCTCATTGGCGAGATGGACGTGAACGTCAACTCCCTGCGAGGCGGCCGCGCCAGTCAGGTGCGATAGGGGCGGCGTCGATGCGCGCTGGTCGGTCAGCTCGCCCGCGGCCGCTGACGCCAGAGCGTCATCAGCACCCGCCCGACCTGGACCACGCGACCGACCCGCCCTTTCGGCCCGGTGTCCGCAGGACGGAACGGTTCGGTGCGGTAGCTCGCGCTCGGGGGCGGCGCCTCGCGGGGAGCGGCGGCCTCAGCCGGGGCCGCGGAGACGGACGCCGGCCCGAGGCGCTTGTCGAGGTGGACCTCGACCGCCTCGCCGACCAGGTTGCTCATGTCGCGGTCGTTTTCGATGCAATGGAGCAGCAGCCGATCCGCGAGCGGATCGGGCAGGTAGACGGTGACCGCGCGCCGGGAGCGGCCGTCGTTCCCGAGGAGCACCGGCGGGCCGGCGTGCGGCTCCGAGGTGGTGGCGAGCGCATGGGGCCCGGCGGCGGCCTGGGGCCCGGCGGCGGCGCTGGCTGCCTGCGGCGCCGTCGCCGCGAGCGGCTCTGCGCCTGGCTGCGCCTCCGGTGCTCGCTCCTGCGGCGCCTCCTGCGCTCGCTCCTGCCGCGCCTCGACGGGCTTCTCGCCGTCATGCGCTCGCTGATGGGCGGCGGGCTTCGACCTCACGACGTCGTCTGCCGCTTTGCCGCCTTCGCCGCCCGCGACGAACGCGTCGGCCTTTTCAGGCGACGGCGGCTTTCGTAGCGAGACCGCGACTTGCTTTTTGGCCATGGTGAAGCTTCTCCAGTTCTTCGAGAAGGTGGGTGATCTCTCTGGCCGCGGCGTCCCGCGGTGCGTAGCCCGTCACCCCTTGCCCGCAGGCGAGGGACTCCTGGTAGGCGATGCGATAGCCGAGCTCCGTGGAGAGCACCGGCAAGCCCGACGTCTCGAGCACCGCGCGCGCCGATTTGCCGAGCGCCGTGCGGCCTTGCTTGCGCGTGATGAGGATGCAGCCCTTGAGCGCGCTCCGCAGCGCGGCGGCCTCGCGGAACACCTCGAGCGCGGCGGTGAGGGCCCACGCGTCCGCGGCCGTGGGGCCGCAGGGGTAGACGGCGATGTCGGCGACCATCAGCGCCGATCGCGCGATCTCGCCGTGGCGCGGCGGGCAATCGATGACGGTGAGGTCGTAGGCGGCGGCGACTTCCGGCAGCTGTCCCGGCTTGTGCATCGAGGCGCCCATGGCCATGACGGTCGGCGTATCGTGCCCCGCCTCGGCGGCCACGTCGCCCCACGTGCGGACGGTCCCCTGGGGATCGGCGTCGACGAGCAGCACACGCCGGCCGTTCGCCAGCGCGGCCACGGCGAGGCTCACGGCCGTGGTGCTCTTGCCGATCCCACCTTTCTGTCCGGTGAGCGCGATGATCATGATAGACCCCCCTAGCAGAACCTTCGCCGGGCGGTCCACTTTCTTGCAAGCGCGGACAGGGCTTCTACCGAGCCGTCCTGAGGGGAATTCCCGACGAGGACGTTGATTTCTCGGTGCTGTCGGCGGGTTGGCCCGCACATCGCAGGAGGTTGTTCAGCTCTCTATCCGGCGGGAGCGTCCTCACCCGCGCGTCGCATAGCCGCCATGATGAGGACGCTCGCGGAAGAGGCGCGCTCTCCCGCGCCGACGAAGCGCGAGCGGCGCCTCCGGCGCGCCCGCCGCACGTCGCCGCCGCGGGAGCGCGCGGCGCTGGCGAGCGAGCGGGCCGGAGCCATTGGTGGATCGCGCAGGCGATTGAATCGAAGGCGGCGGCGATAACGCTTCGGACGGTGGGCCTCGGGGCGCGCGAGCTGCGGATCGCGGCAGCGGGAGCCTCGGGAAGCGACGTTGAGGTGTCGTCGATGCGCGGGGTAGAATGCATCGATGTCAATCACCTTTGCCGTCTCCGATGTCGATCGGCCGCAGCAGCTCATGCAGGTGCTCGATCGCGCCAAGGCCATTCCGAGCCTGCTCGGCGGGGGTGAGCGCGCCGCGCCGGAGCAGCGGCGAATGCCCTGGGGCAGGCCGCGACCTCCCGTGGCGCGCATCGAGGCGTTCTCGTCGAGCGACGCGCCGCTGGTCTCCGCGACCGATGCCCACGCGCTCGCGCACGCGGCGCACGATGCATTTTACCTTCACCACCCGCTGGTTCTGTCGCCGGACGCCGTGTGGCTCTGCCTCGCGCAGGGGTTCGCCCACCATGTCGCGCTGAACGCCGAGGCGCTGCGCGGGCGGTTCGTCCGTCATCAGGGGAAGAAGAAGCTCGTCGTCGAGCGGCCCGACTTCTTTCTGGGCCAGTTCAATCCATGGCCCGAGGCGTTCGCCGCGTTTTCGGATCAGATCGCCGCGCACGTCGGCCGCCTGCGCGACCTCATCGTGGCCGACTTCTCGACGACCGGCGCCGTGGAGCGCGCCGCCTCGGAGGTCGTCCTCATGGACGCGTTCCAGCCCTACTTCGAGTACGAGATGATGGCTGGTTGCGGCATCCCTTCGGTCACGCTGCTCGGCAGCGTCGACGATTGGAAGAGCGTTCGCCGGCGCGCCGCGATGCTGTCCGAATTCGGCCTGGAGGCCTGGACCGACGCGCTCCTCCCGGTGCTCGACGAGGTCGTCCGCACCGCCGAGGGGCACGTCGACCCAGGCTTCTGGCGCTCGTTCTTCCGCTACGAGAGCGGCTCCGGGCCGAGCGAGCTGACCGGCTGGATCCTCGTCCTCTTTCCCTACCTCAAGACGTTCGATCGGAACGGCGAGCGCATCGAGCCGAACCCGTACTTCGGCCGGTGGGAGCAGGCGCTGCGCGCCGCGGAGAAGCGCACGGACTGGAGTTTCAAGCCCGAGGGACCGGACCTTCTGCGGATCCCGAGCTCGATCTCCAGCGCCCCCGTCAACTTCGTCGATGTGCGCGACGGCACGGAGCACCCGTTGCGCTTCGTCGCAGGGCTCTTCGGCGTCACGCAGGAAGCCGCGACCGGCGCGCTCGCACCCGAGTTCGGCTGGGCGATCGTCCACGACGACGGCGGATCGAGCGCCCCGGCTACAGGTTCTCTGGTTTGAAGAGCCTCCGATAGCTCACGTTGCGACCGGACACCATGAACACCCCATCGCCGCGGTAGTGGACTGTCGTCGGATAGCGCGGCGACGTCGCGACGTGCGCCTTCACCACCTCGAAGACGAACAGGCTGAGGCGCTTGACGGCGCTCGTGTCGACGAGCTTGCACTCGAAGCTCGCATGACACTCGGCGATGAGGGGCGCGCCGACCTCCGTCGCCTCGACGGCGGTGAGCCCGAACTGCTCGAACTTGTCGACCTCGGACCCGTGGCTGTTCCCTATCCCGATGACGACGCGCACGAGATCGACCTTGGGCACGTTGATCACGCACTCCTTGCTGCGCCGCACCATCTCATAGCTATCGTTCTGGTCCCAGATGAAGCACCCCACGAGGGACGGCTCCTGCATCATCACCATGTGCCAGCCCATCGTCATGATGTTCCGCCGGCCCTTGTGCGCAGAGCTCACCAGCACCACAGGACCCGGCTCCAGGAAGCGCCGGACCTTCGCCACCGGAAAATCTGCCTTCTTGTAGATCTTCATGCGATCACCCGAGGCACGGATGCGATACGAGCGGGCTCGACCCTGGCTGCCCGCGTGGCGGGTCGGCAGCGGCCAGCTCGGCGACAAACCGCATTGTGCCATGCACGTCGCGGGCAGCAACGTCGGATACCAGCGCACGAGCGGCGTCAGAGCACCTGTTTGATCAGCTTCAGCGGGCTCAGCCGGTCCCAGACGTCCGCCTCGCGAAAGCTCGGCCGCGTTTTGACGGCCTTCGCATACCGGGCGAGGCGCGCTCGCCTGGCGATCTCGGCGTCGAAGCGCACGAAGCCCATCCGCGCGAGGAACACGGTCCACACCACGTCCGCGGGCCCATGACCGCCGGGGACGAGCGACTCGCGCCCATCCGCGAGCGCATCATCGAGCGCGTCCAGGAGCTCGAACGCCGCGCGCTTGCGCTCGCCGAACATCGCCACCACGCCCCCCGGGTCGAACGTCTTGACGCGCCCGGCGAACACCTCGGCGCGCCGCGCGTAGACGTCCGCGAGGTCCGCGTGCTCGGTCGCGAGCTGGCGCAGGCGCTTCTCCGTCGCCACGAGCGTCCTTCGCACGGCCGGTCGCGCGAGCGGGTTCCACGAGAGCAGCCACCCGAACGTGAGCTCCTCGATGGGGAAGGCGTAGTGGCGATCGAGCCAGCCCCGCGTCGCGTCGTCGAGCGCGGCCTCGGTCGTGCCGAATGCGAACAGGAGGATGTCGCGGCTCTGCGAGAGCACGCGGCCGTCGACCTCCAGCGTCGGGACGGTCAGGTTCGGGTTGAGACGCGCATAGTCCGGCGCGAGCTGCTGCGCCCTGCGGTGGATGTCGACGCGCACCGATTCGAAGGGGACACCGCGCTCGACCAGCGCGAGGCGCGCGATCATGGAGTAGTACGACGAGGCAGCGTGATGGAGGCGGAGGCGTGCGGGGCTCGCGGGAGCGCTCATCGAGCCGAAGCGTACCACCGCCGCGCCCGAGCAGGGCCTGACCAGGCGGCGTTCTGCTCGGCTGCCCTCGCTGTCGGAGGGCGATGCGAGCCGCGCGCGTGTCGTCGTGCTGGCGAGATCAGAGCTTGCGGTACATCCACACGCTGGGTATCTGGATATCGAACCCCGCCTTCCGGTACGCGCGTCGCGCCGGAGCGTGGCTCGGATCGCCGCCGGTGCCGACGGTGGCGACCTTCATCCCGGCCTGCTTCAGGCGCGCCGCCGCGAACTCGTACATCGCGGTGCCGATCCCCTTGCCGGCCTGCGCGGGGTCGACGGCATTGAGGCCGATCTCGCCGACGAGCGTCTCCGGAGCGAGCCGGAGCGCCACGAAGCCGGCGACCTCGTCGCCGGATTGCGCGACGTACAGCTCCCAGCCCGAGTCGGCCGCCATCAGCGACGTCAACAGCCCCTCCTGCGCTTCTTCGTCTCGCCGCTGCGCCAGCTCGTAGAGCTCGTCGCCGAGGATCGAGCGGAACGACGCGAACACGGGCGCGAAGGCCGCGCGCCGGATGTCCTGAAGGCGGGCCGCTTCCTCGGGGTGGGCACGGCGGAAATGGAGCTCAGTCAATTGGCTTTCCTCCTGTACGGCGCCATGCACGAGCATGGCGCTTGTGAAGCTTCACGCGGACTCACCCTCACGAGGATTCCGCGATCCGAGCGACGCGAAATATCCACGGAGCCACTTCATCCTTGAGCTCTCAGCCCATCCCATCGCGACCATGGCGCGCTCGATGGCGTCAAACTGGGCTTGGTCGACCGGGAGATCGAGGTCGCCGACCCAGTCGATGACGAACTCCATGGCGAGCCCCCACTCCCCGTACCGGTGAACCCAGTCGTGCGCATCGCGGAAGCGCTCCGGGGGGAGCACGTCCTTGAAGGACTCAAGCGCGACAGCACACAAGGCTTGGATCTCTTGTTTCGTCACAAGTCGACGACCTCGACACGAACCACCCCCCAGATCTGGCAGCTTCGCCGCTCGGGGGACCATTTCTCGACCACCATCACATGGCTGTCTTCCGCGCGCATGAGCTTCATCCGCTTGGCGTCGCTCCCCGCGTCAGAGGTCGTAAACGTGCACGGACAGCCCGGCATCACAGAGCGTTCTCTGGACGATGGACTCGACCTCTGGCCACTCCCCGCCCGCCAGTCCGCAACCGATTCTTGGCATATGGATTGACGCGCTGACACGCTGCGCGTGCTCCGCGAGCATGGCGAGACATCGCTCGAGCGCATCATACCGGATCGGAGGAACGCCATGCTGCGAACGCACGCCGTGCTGGGCGATCATGTTCGCGACGGAGAGGCCGTCTTTCACGCTCACAATCTGTATTTCCCCAAGCTTGAATCCAGCTGCTTCACCCCGGGCATGCCAGGCGCGGTACTGCGCCTCGGGTTCGGGCCACTTCTTCGAGAGCGCGACCACGAACCCACGCCCCCAGCCACCGATGTCGTTGCAGACGTGGCAGATGATCCTCGCCCCCTCTCCGACGGGCTCTGTCGCGTCACCCGTGCGGTAGTCGATCGGTCTCATCGCGGACCCCGCGCCTCCTCGTCCTGCTGAATGTAACCGTTCACCGATGAGCACGCCAGGCTGGGTTCGCGAGGAGGACGGATGGATGGACGTGGGCGGCTCCTGGTCCCCGACCTCATCCGATGGAAAGGGGCCTTGCCTCGAAGGGCTCGACCCCGCAGGGCGCCCCGACGAAGTTCATCTCACAAGCTCGGCTTACCCCTCGCCCTCCTTGCCCTCCTCCGGTCGGTCGTCCTCGACACCGACAGCCGGCCCAGTTTACCTTGGACGAAAGATGAACAGCACAGGCACTGCTCCCGGTTCCCCGGGCCTCGCCGAGAGCTACATGAGGGCTGTCCGCAGCGCGCCTTTCGCGGTGATCGAGTGCGCCGGGAACCTCGACGAGCTCGTGGTCGCGGAGTGGAACGCCGAGGCAGAGCGCATCTTTGGATATACCGCTGACGAAGCGGTGGGCCGCCGCCTCGCGGACACGATCGTGAGCGAGCCGGACGCCAGGACCTTCGGGCGTTCGCTCGGGCAGGAGAGCGCCCCGCGCCGCTGCACCCATGCCCGCAAGGACGGGCGCGCCGTCGTGTGCGAGTGGCGGGTTGCGCCCGTGCTCGACGACGGCGGCGAGCCGATTCGGCTGCTCTGCTTCGGGCAGGACGTCACGGAGCAGGTCAAGGCCTTCGAGAAGGTCAAGGAGGGCGACATGATCCTCCGGGCCATCCTCGGCACCGTGGACACGGCCGTGACCCGGATGGATCGGGATGGAGTCTGCACCTTCCACGAGGGCAAGACGCTCCCGTCCCTCGGCCTCAGGCCGGGCCAGTTCGTCGGAATGAACGTGTTCGACGAACCTCCCGCGCCGATGGACATGGATCCGATGCGAAGGGCGGTCCGGGGCGAGTTCGTCCGCACCCGCGTCGAGGCGTACGGGATGGCCTGGGAGACATGGATCATCCCGCTGACCGACGAGCGCGGGGAGCGCAACGGCGCGGTCAGCTTCACGCAAGACGCCACGGAGGCGAAGCTCCGGGAAGACGAGCTGAAGGCGCGGCTCGACCTCATCGAGCGCCAGCAACAGGTGATCCGCGATCTGTCGACGCCCATCATCGAGGTCTGGGACAGCGTGCTGACCCTCCCCATGGTGGGCGTCGTCGACAGCAGGAGGGCCGCCGACGTGATGGACGACCTCCTGGCCGCCATCGTGGACAAGCGGGCCCGCTTCGCGATCCTGGACCTCACCGGCGTCGAGGTCGTCGACACGAAGACAGCGAGTTATCTCATCGAGCTCATCCGCGCCATCCGGCTCCTCGGCGCCGAGGGGGTCATCACGGGCATCCGGCCCAACGTGGCGCAGACGATGGTCTCCCTCGGGCTCGATCTGTCGGGCATCGCGACCGTCGGAAACCTCCGCGCGGGCCTGAAGCTCTGCATGCAGCGCGTGGCCGCGGGCGGCGCGGCGCCGAACGGCGCGCCGCCGCGCGCCCCCGGGGGCGCGGCGCCGAGGCTCCCGGGAAGCGGCGGGCGCTGAGGTCCAGGACACGAGGGGGCCTCGGAGGTCGGGTAGATCGCGGTCGCCTGCGGAAGTTCACCTTTGCGTCGGCAATCCCAGGCCCGTAAGGAACGGCGGACAGGCACCGCGCGCGCGGCGCCGTGGAGACGCCGATCGTGACCACCCACCCCCGCAGCCCCAGGAGCGGCGGCCAGCGCCCCGGGAGCCCTCGCCTCGCCGAGCGCCCCCCCGTCGCTCGCCGCCCCCTCCTCGTCGCTCGCCGCGCCGCCCTGGCGCTCCCCCTCGCGCTCGCCGCCGCCGCGCCCGCCGCGTGCGCCCCGCGGGGCGCAGCATCGCCGCTCCCCGCCGACGCGCCGCTCCCCGCCGCGTTCTCCGCCGCGCTGGAGGCCGAGATCACGAGCTCCGCCGCGGCCGCGCCGTACCTCGACGCCCTCGACCGCGCCGTCGGGGCGCCGAGCGACGACGGCGCCCTCGCCACCGTGATCGCGTCGCTCGACGCGCTCGTCTTCGGCGCCGGCACCGCGGGCGGCCCCGACCCCGACGCCGCGGCCATCGCCTTCCGCTCGCGCGAGGCGCTCCCCGAGGTCGCCCGCCGGCTCCAGCGCGCCTGGGCGTTCGCGGACGTCGACGGCCGCGGCGCGCCGGAGATGCCATTCGTGCGCGGCGCGCTCGCGAGCGCCCTCCACCGCATCGCCCTGTTCGTCGGCGACGAGGCCGCGGCGGCGACCTGGAGCGCGCGCCGCGGCTGCGCGGGCGAGGCCGCCCTCGTCGGCCCGCTCGACGCGGCGCCCCTCCACGGCCTCGCCCGGCCCTCCCCCGTGAGCTCCGCGCCGGGCGCGCCGCTCGCCAGGGCCTACCCCGGGCTCGCGCCGTTCGCGCAGAGCGCCTCGCCCATCGTCGTCCGCGCCGACGCGTGCGCCATCGACATCGACGCGGTGAGCGCCCTCCAGGGGACGCGCGCCGTGGTCGTCGACCTCCACAACCCGATCGCCCAGCGGGTGAGCCTCGCGCTCGCCTCGTCGTCCGCCGCCGTGCTCGAGGTGGGCGGCGTGCCCGCCCTCCACCGCGACTACGCGGCCGGCGGCGCGCAGGTCACCCGCCTCGCGACGGTCGAGGCCCAGCCGGGGACGCTGCGCGTCGTCGTGCGCGTGGCGCAGAAGGGCGACGGTGACGCCATCGAGCTCACCGCGTGGGGCGAGAACGGCCTGCCGCTCCGCGCCCGCGCGCCGCGCCCCGGCGCCGCCGCGACCGCGGCCGCATCCAGGCCCGCCGCGGTCAGCCTGGCGCCGGCGTCGCGCGGCGCCGCGGACCAGCGCCCGGGCGCGGCGAACGTCGAGGTCGCTGCCGCGGCCCTGCTCGCGCTCGGCGACGCGCGCGCGGCCGAGCACCTCCTCGATCCGGACGGCGACGGCCGCCTCCGCCAGAGCGACGCGCGCTCGCCGGCCTCCGCGCCGCCCCCGGCGGCCACCGCCGCGCCCCGCCCGCCGGCCTCCGCGCCGCCTCCGGCCACCGCCGCGCCGCGCTCGCCGCGCCTCGATCTGCTCTACGCCAGGGCCATCCGCCGCGTGGGCGACCTTCCCGAGGCCGAGGTCGTCGAGCGCACCCGCGCCGCCGTCGAGCGCGTGCTCGCCGCGTGGCCCGCGTCCTGGGAAGCGCGCCTCTACAAGGCGGAGCTCGCCGAGCGCCGCGGCGGCCGGGGCGAGGGCACCATGGACGCCCTCCGCGAGCTCGGCGTCCGGGTCGCGCCCCCCGGGCCGGCCGGCTTGAGCGCGCCCGCCATCGCCGACGCCGATCGCATGGTCCTCGCGGAGCTCGCGGTGGTCGCCCGCCGCGCGAACGTCACCGACGTCGCCGAGGCCGCCTACGCGAAGCTCGCCGCGGCGGCGCCCGGCTCGACGCTGCTCGCCGTCGTCGACGACCGCATCCACGGCCGCGCCGGCGTCGACGCGGTGAAGGCCGCCTGCGAGGGCGGGCTCGATCGCTCGAGCGCCGCGTGCCTCGGCGCGCTCCTCGACGCGAGCGACCGCGACGCGGTCCTCGCCGAGATCAAGCGGCTGCGCCGGCTCCGCCGCGCGCCGGACGCCCTGCGCGAGGTCGAGCTCCGCGAGCGCGTCGCCCGCGGCGACCTGCGCGGCGCGCTCGCCGTGTACGACGCCATGCCGCCGGGGCAGCGGGTGATGCTCGAGGCGCTCGGCCTCGCCGCCGGCCGCGGCGACGCCCGCGCCGTGCGGGGCCGCCTCGCCCGCGACCGCACGACGGCGCGCGACACCCCCGCCGGGATCGGCCCCATCACCCGCGCCCTCGGCCTCGCGCCGGACCCGGCGCCGGCGCTCGAGGCCGAGGGCCGCAAGCTCGTGCTGGAGGACCAGCAGAAGGCGTTCCTCCCCGGCGCCGCGACCGCGGTGCTCCGCCACGTCGAGCGGTTCACGATCTCGCCCGACGGGCTCGTCCACTACGTCACGTACGACCTCCGCCGCGTCTCCGGCACCACGGACGTGGCCCAGGGCGCGGCCACCTACGGCCCGCTCATCGAGGGCCGCGCCATGCCGCGCCTCCTGCGCCGCCGCATCCACAAGCGCGACGGCCGCATCCTCGCGCCCGACGCGGCGTCGAACGCCGCGCAGGACCAGAGCGATCTCTCCCAGCTCGAGCAGGGCGACTACGTCGAGCAGGTCACCGAGGGCCACGCGCTGCCGGGCGACGGCGGCCAGCTCGTCATCGACACGTGGGACCTGCTCCCCGAGCGCACGAGCGTCCGCGAGGCGACGATCGAGGTCAGCCGCCCGACGTCGCTCCCGCTCGCGCTCTGGTCGCACCCGCTGCTCGGCGCCGCGGAGCAGCGCGCCGAGGGCGCCTCCACGATCAGCGTCTGGCGCATCAAGGATCAGCCGCCGCGGCGCATGGAGGACGGCGTGCCTCGCGTGGAGATGGGCGTCGGCGTCAGCCTCGGGACGCAGACCTGGGGCCACGTGGCCGCGGCGCTCGACGAGAACATCCGCGCGCTCGAGGACCGCGACCCCGCCATGACCCGCTGGGCGCGGGAGGCCGCGGGCGCCGACCGCACGCCGTCGCCCGCGCTGCTCGAGCGCGTCGTCGCGGCCGCCGGCAAGGCGGTGAAGGTCGCCGGCGGCGCCGAGCTCTCGGACATGGCGGCGCTCCTCGGCGGCGGCCCGCAGCGCACGACGGCGCGCGCGATGATCGAGCTCGGCCAGGGCAGCCGGTCGTGGGTCGTCTACCGCGCGCTGCGCGAGCTCGGCGTGCGCGCCGATCTCGCGATCGCCGAGACCGAGCCGTTCAGCTCGTCGGCGGACTTCCCGCCGCACGCGGGGCGCTTCCGCCACCCGCTCGTGATCGCCCGCCTTCCGGGCGGCGACGTGTGGATCGACGCCGACGTCGAGGGCCCGCCGCTGCCCCCCGGCCGCATCAGCCCCGAGCTGCGCGGCCGCGCCGCCATGCTGCCGAGCGGCGAGCTCGTCACCGTGGCCGGGACGAGCGGCGAGACCGGCGACGAGGTCGACCTCCGCCTGACGGTCGACACGCAAGGTAACGCCTCGGGAACGTTCACGATTCTGCTGCACGGGCGGGCGGCGCAGGCGCTCTCGGAGGCGTTCGAGACCGTGGTGGGCACGGCGCGGCGCGAGATGCTCCGGGGCGTCGTGCTCGGCTGGCTCCCGTGGGCCGACGTCGAGGACGTTGTCGTCTCGTCGACGGAGGGCTCGTGGGAGGTCGCGCTCCGCGCCACCGTGACGATCCACGGCTTCGCGCAGCCGGCGGGCAAGGACGCCGCGGCGTGGACGCTGCCGGGGCTGGAGCCGGTGCACCTCGTGTTCCCGCGCGCGTACACGAGCACGCTCGGCGCCTCGTACGCCTCGCGGGGGGCGCGCAAGAGCGCGCTCGCGATCGAGACCGCGCTCCAATACCACGTGCGCCGGAGGATCGAGCTGCCCGAGGGCTACACGGTCGCGCGCGCGCCCGAGGGCGTGCGCGTCGAGCACGCGGGCCTCGCGGCGTCGCGCAAGGGCAGCTACGGCGCGGCGATCGAGGAGGACTTCGCGCTGAGCTTGCCGACGGGGACGGTGTCGATCGACGAGTACAAGGCGTTCGTCGAGCGGGTGCAGGCGGTCGACAGCGGCTTCATGGCGGGCATCCGGGTGGCGCGGCCGGCGGCGCCGGCGCGGCCCTCTGGCGGCGCGCAGGGGCCGGGCGCTGTCCGCGGCACGCGGCCGCAGGCGCCGGAGAAGCGGCCGCAGGCGCCGGAGAAGAAGCCGTGAGCCTCGACGTCCGCGAGTCGGTCCCGCTGGCCCCGCTCACGACGCTCGGCGTGGGCGGGCCGGCGCGCTACTTCGCCGAGGCCGCCGATGAGGCCGCGGTGGTCGAGGCGTTCCGCTTCGCCGAGGCGCGCGGCGTGCCGCTCTTCGTGATGGGCGGCGGCTCGAACCTGCTGGTCGCGGACCGGGGCGTCGACGCGCTGGTGCTGCGCGTGCGCGTCCGCGGGATCGAGCTGCTGCGCGGGCGCGGGGAGGACGGCGTCGGAGAGACTCGCGGCGGCGGGGTGGACGGTGGCGGCGGAGAAGCCGGGCGCGCCCTCGTGCGCGCGGGGGCGGGCGAGGCGTGGGACGACCTCGTGGCGCGCTCGGTGGCCGAGGGCTGGGCGGGCGTCGAGTGCCTGTCGGGCATCCCGGGCGACGTCGGCGCGACGCCTATCCAGAACGTGGGCGCGTACGGCCAGGAGGTCGCGGAGACGATCGTCGAGGTCCGGGCGATCGATCGCGCGACGGGGGCGGCCGTGGTCCTTTCCGGTGCGGACTGCGGCTTCGGCTACCGCGACAGCCGGTTCAAGCGCGCGTGGCGCGGGCGGTACGTCATCACGGCCGTCACGTTCGCGCTGCGCCCGGGGGGCGCCGCGACGGTGCGCTACCCCGAGCTCCAGCGGGCGCTCGCCGCGCCGGCGGGGGGCGCCGCGCCGCCGCTCGGCGAGGTGCGCAGCGCGGTGATCGCGCTCCGCCGCGCCAAGTCGATGGTGCTCGATCCGGCGGACGAGAACGGCCGGAGCGCGGGGTCGTTCTTCATGAACCCGACGCTCGCCCCCGGCGCCGCCGCGGCCGTCATCGCGCGCATCGAGGCGGCGGGCGTGCTCGCGCCCGGCGAGGCGATCCCGCGGTATCCGGCGGACGGCGGCCGGGTGAAGCTGTCCGCGGCCTGGCTGATCGAGCGCGCCGGCTTCGCGAAGGGGACGCGCCACGGCGCCGCGGGCATCTCGACGCGCCACACGCTCGCGCTGGTGAACCGCGGCGGCGCCACGGCGGAGGAGCTGCTCGGCCTCGCGCGGCGCGTGCGGCGCGGCGTGCTCGATCGGTTCGGCGTGGCGCTCTCGGCCGAGCCGGATCTGGTGGGGTTTGCGCCCGGCGAGATCGACGATCTCGTCAGCGCCGCCCACCTGTAAGAGGGGCCCCGGGCGGCCGAGGACCCCTCCTCGACAGCTCACCGCCCGGCGTCGTGGAGCATGCCCTTGATCGCCCAGCCGCTGTCGACCTGGCGCGGGTACAGGTCGCCGACGAAGTGCGCGCCGTGCATCAGCCAGATGGAGACCTGGCCGTTCGTGTGCCGCCAGACGATGTCGTCGCGGCGATCGTGATCGAAGTCGCCGACGCCTTGCACCTGCCATGCGAGGTCGCCGGGCCCGTGCGCGTTGTTGTACGAGGGCGAGTCGAAGCCCTGCTCGCCGCCGAACCAGATGGCGAGCTGGCCACTTTCGTCCCGCCACAGGATGTCCGAGCGCAGGTTGCCGTCGAAGTCGCCGATGGCCTGCACCTTCCAGAAGAGGCTCGGATCCTGGCCGCCGGGGTTGGCCTCGCCCACCCGCGTCCCGCCCGACATGAACCAGATGGCGACCTGGCCGTTCGTGTTTCGCCACAGGATGTCCGAGCGCGCATCACCGTCGAAGTCGCCGACGCCCTGCACCTTCCACGCGTTGTCGACCGGCGCCGGCTGGTTGTTGTAGCCGGGATACGCGGCCTGAGCGGCGTCGCCCTTGAACCAGATGGCGAGCTGGCCGTTGGCGTCGCGCCACAGGACGTCCGAGCGCCCGTCGCCGTCGAAATCGCCGACGCCAGCCACCTTCCAGAACAGGCTCGGGTCCTGGCCGCCGGGGTAGGCCTGACCGACGACGGCTCCGTCATTCATGAACCAGATGGCGACCTGACCATGGGTGTGTCGCCAGAGCAGGTCGCTCTGGCCGTCGCCGTCGAAGTCTCCGGAGCCCTGAATCTTCCAGGAGAGGCTCGGGTCCTGGCCGCCGGGGTAGGCCTCGCCGACGATGTCGCCGCCGTCCATGAACCAGATGGCGACCTGGCCATTGGTGTGCCGCCACAGCAAGTTGGTGCTGGCCGAGCAGGAGCACGTGTCGCCGTCGCCGCTGCACTCGTTCGAGGGTGACGACGGGCACATGTGCGACTTGATCCAGTCGAACTCGGAGCCCGTCGTGACTCCCTTGCTGACCCAGCCGTGGGTCGCCGTCCACGTGTGCATCGAGTGGACGGCGTAGAGCCGGCTCGCCTCAACGTTCAAGACGGCCCCGCCCGAGTCGCCGCCGCAGAAGACCTGGTCGTTGAAGCGCAGGATGTCGTGGCCGTCCTCGTACCCGCCGACCTTGGCGGCGTCGAAGTTCAGGGTGCCGAAGGGGGTGCTGCAATCGGCGCCCGTGCGCCCGAAGCCGGCGATCGTGACCCTCGATCCCTCTGCGGGGTAATCGCTGGCCACGACGAAGGGCTTCACGTGCGCCGGCGCGACGCCGTTCAGCTTGATGACCGCGACGTCATGCTCGATCTGCCGCTCGGTCCACGATGGGTTGTAGTCCGGCTGGATCTCGGCCACGCCGCTCAGCACGCGCGGGCGCGCGCCCGGCGTCGCCGGGTCGGGGCGAAAGGTCACCGTCGCGTCCGTGGAGCAGCCGTTGCCGCCGACGTAGCCGTCCTCGCAGAAGCAATGCGCGGCGGTGAGGACCGTGTCCGCGGCGATGACCATGCCCGAGCAGCTCCCCTGCGAGCTCGACACCTTCACCATCGCGAGCAGATCGCCGGGCCCCGCCGGCGTCGGGTCGACGATCGGCGATGCGACCTGGGCCGTCTCCTCGAAGTCGCCCGCCCCACCGGGGTCGGCCGCGCAGGCGACGAGCGGCATCGCCAGCAAGGGACACAGCCAGCGCCGTCGACGAACATGCATTTGAGTCATCGGTTCAATCGTCATGTCGCTACCCTCCTTTTCGCTTCGCCCGCCGTGGTGGCGCGCGAAGGGGACACGCATCGGTTGCTCTGGCGCGCGCTCGCGCCCTCGATCTTCGGAGGGCGTTCAGCGGGCCTCTTCAGCAACGCGTCGCTCTTCAGGCTTCAGCAACGCACGTGCCGGGTCGGGGCGGCGCTCGCTTCCGCGGATCGCCTGTGCGCATGAGCGGGGAGGGACGCTTCTTCCGGCCCCCCCCGCGAGCCCGTCGTCTCGATCGAGCTGTCGCCCCGGGAGGACCAGGTGTCTCCTCCACAGAGACAGGGCGAGTGAGGCATCACGCCAGGGTCCGGAGTTCCAGCGCGACGGATCCCTGCTCTTCGAGCACGAACGCGCCCCCGCGGAGGCGGGGTTCGGATCGGGACCTCCGGCCGCCGCGCCGAGGGTGGCGGGCGTCAGGGCGTGGCACGAGCGCCCCGTGATCGCGGGGGAGAGCGCCGTCGTTTGCCTGCCGGCGCTGCAGCGCGGACAGCTCACCGTTCAACCCGCGCTGCGCCCGCCGCGGGGCGACGCTCTCGGAGGAGCCGCAAGCACCCTGGATCTCTCGTCCAGATGCGGGGGCGCGACCCCGGGCTCCCCGGCCGAGCCATCCGCGAGCGCGATCACCTCCGTCAACACCTATGGGCGCCGAGGCGGTCCCAGTTGTAGAGCACCTCGTTGATGCTTAACTTCCGACACATCTCCCCAACACGGTTCCAGGCGCGAAGGTTCATGCAATCAAACAAACATTCCTTCTTGGCTGAATTACGCGCCCTGAGCTCCCAGCTTGAAGAGCTTCGCCAGGAAGCCGGCCGTTGCGGCGATTTCGATCCCTTGGAAAAGAAGCTGGGCTCCGTTCGCCAGTTCGTCATGGACGCGGAGAACGCCTCGCGCTGGCGGCGCTGGGAAGGCGATCTCGAGCTTCTTCACGACGCCACGACGCTTCGCCATGTCCTGGATCGCGCTCTCTGCGACCTCGAAAAAGACCATTCCCGCCACCTTTGCCAGCGACTGGCAGAGGGAACCTTGCCTTTGGAAGCCTATCTGGATGCGACTTACACGGAGTTTCGGAAGTCGTTCCGGGCGGAACTGGCGGCTTCTGGGATAGGCCAAAAATCGAGGATTGTTTTCATAGGGGCCGGGGCGCTGCCCGTCACGGCGCTGCTTTTCGCCCGGGAAAGTGAGGCGGAGTTACTGTGTCACGATATCGATCCTGAAGCGACCCGTCTCGCGAAACAGCTTGTCATGCATCAGGGTCTGGCGGAGCGGATCCGGTGTAGCTGCCGTCCGCTCGAAACGATCCCTTGGGTCAAACAGGCGAGCCATTTCATCATCGCCGGGCTGGTCAAGGAGAAGGCCGCCGTTCTTCGGCAACTAGGTGGCCAGATGCACGGGCAGGCGAAGATCATCCTTCGCTACGGCAACGGCATCAAATCGATCTGTAATTATCCGTTCGAGAAGGAGCTTTCCGGGTCCTGGCACGTCACCCCGCTTCTCCATACCGGGGCGGTCTATGACGCCGTGCTTCTTGAGCGACACAATCGAAGCGAGGCGGGCGTGGTTGCCGCCGTCGACCAGAAGCAGGGCGTGTCGTGAAGCTGCTACTGGCGACCTGCGCAAAGATCCCTCCCGAGGCAATCGGCTGCGATCTGGCGCTCAAGAAGGCCCTGGAACATCGGGGCGTGGAGACCGTCTTGCGTCCCTGGGACCAGATCAAACCGCGGGAGGAGGCCAAGGGCCACGCGGCGGGCGTGGTCGTCCGTTCCGTATGGGACTACACGGAACAGAGCGAGAAATTCTTTCGATGGATTCATGGATTGCGTGACGAGGCGATCCCCGTGATCAACGAGGTCGACCTGCTACTATGGAACTCAAACAAGCGGTACTTGCTGGACCTCATCGCCCACGGAGTACCCTGCCCGGTCACGCGCATCGTCGATCAAAATTCGGATATAGAAACCACGGCGTCCGAAATTCCTGGAGACCGGCTCGTCTTGAAGCCCTGCATCGGGGAGAGCGGCGTGGGCGTGACCCTCGTTGAGCGCCACCAGGTCGCCGCGCAGGCCGAGGCCCTGCGCGCCGAAACGGGCCGGAACGATCTCTTGCTCCAGGAATTCATGCCGAAAATCCGCGAAGGCGAGCTGTCGCTCGTGTTTATCGACGGACGTTTCGCCCATGGCGTGAGGAAGCGTCCCAATCCCGACGATTTTCGGGTGAACGGGCGCTACCGCCCGCTTGCTCCGGTGTCCGTTGTTCCCGAGAAGGAGCATGTGGCGGCCGCGAAAGAGGTCTTGCGGCATGTCCCTGGTCGTCCCGTTTACGCGCGGATCGACGGCATCCTGCGCGGTGGTCACTTTGTTTTGATGGAGGTTGAGGTCCTCGATCCCGCGCTCTATCTCGACATGGTCCCCGCGTCGGCAAATGCGCTGGCGGACGCCATCGTGGCGGCAATACATCCTAGCTGATCCGCGGGAGGTCCTTGTAGCGAGAATCGATTTCGCCGAGGACTTCGCGGATGACGTTCATGATCATGCGGATGTCCGATTCGACCAGATCGCCCATGACACCGATGCGGAACGTTCCAGCGGCGGTCAGTCGTCCCGGGAAGATGGTGATCCCGCGCCGCTCCAGCGCTTCATAAAAAGGCCGGAAGTCATGCGCGAACGGCTCGGGAACATGGAAGGTCGCGATGATGGGGATGGCCACCTCGTCGGGGATCAAGCTCCGGAATCCCCATTGGCGAAAGCCGTCGATCAGGATGCGCCAGTTGCGCCGGTAACGTGCCCCGCGGGCGGCCACGCCGCCTTCCCTCCGGTGCCGTTCGCAGGCGCTGGCCAGGGCCGCGACAACGTGGGTTGGCGGCGTCCAGCGCCAGGTGCCGCTCTTCTCCATCGTGCTCCATTGGGCATGGAGATCGAGCGAGAGCGACATCGACCTGCCCGCCGAGGCGGCCAGGGCGTCCTTGTTGACGAGGACGAGGCCGATGCCCGGGACGCTTTCAAGGCATTTGTTGGGAGAGATGATGAGCGCCTCGAGATCGAGCGTGGCCACGTCGATGGGAAAGCCGCCGAAGGAAGCGACGGCATCGATGATGAGGCGCTTGCCCCTGCACCGGGCCACTTCCGCTACCATCTCGATCGGATTGAGCACGCCGGTGCCGGTCTCCGCGTGGCACATGGCGATGTGCGTGATGGAGGGGTCGGCGTCGAGGGCTCTTTCGAGATCGTCGCGCGTTGGCAGCGGCAGCATCGGAAGGTCGAGGGTCGTGACCTTGAGGCGAATGCCCTCGGCGATCTCCCTGAGCCGGACTCCGTAGAAGCCATTCTGCACGATCAGGATCGTGCCGGCACGCGGCACCAGGGTCTGCATCGCCGCTTCGATGGCGTAGCTGGCGCTGCCTTGCAGGGGAACGCAGGCATGCGTCTCCGTGCCGTTGGCGATCTCGAGCAGATAGCGGCGGATCGCGGCGGTCATGTCGACGAAGTCGCCCGCGTAGGGGTTCCGGTCGAGCAGCATCGTCTCACGGATCTCCGTCGGGACCGTGAGGGGCCCCGGCGTGAGCAGGTAGTGGTCGTGCCGGCGATTCAATGTATTTCCAGGGCACCCACCCTCAGCAATCGAAACAGGGCCGCCCGTGGAGAGGGATCGGCCAACGGCTTCGAAAGCCGTTACGCCATTGAGCACCTCGTCCATGGGGATGGGATACGGGGCCTCTCCGGAGATGGCATCGGCAAAAGCCTCGAGCTCGGCGCGCTCCGTGGAGGCAGCCTCAAAGGAAAAGGGGCCACCATTGCCAGCGAGGTCGACAATTTCGAGCGTATCCGGGCCACGAATCTCCGCGGACCCCTGGGTCCCGAATACCTGAAGACGAAATGTCGGCGCCGTGGCCATCATCGTCGTCACCGAGGCCGTGGCTCCGGAGGCCAGGGTGAAGAGGGCGGAGACGGTGTCCTCGAGAGGCCCCAGGGCCGGGATGCGCGAGGAGCCCACCGCGAACACGCCTGTGACGGGACCGCCGAGATGGATGATCGCGTCGATCATATGAATGCCACCCCCGGCGAAGCCGCCCGCCGGATTTTCTTCCGCTGTCAAACGCCATTGCCCGGAAGGAAATCGCTCGACGAGGTTCGCGGTAAAGTTGCTTTCGATGTGACGAAGGGTGCCCAGGCCGCCCTCCCCGACGACGCTCTTCAGTTTGCGCATCGCGGGGAGAAACCGGCGATTGAACCCCGTGGCCACCACGACTCCCGCCGCCGAGGCGGCAGCGGAAGCCTGCACCGCGCTGGAGGAGGTGAGCGTGAACGGCTTTTCGACGAAGACGGGGCGCCCCGCGCGGACGCAGGCCTCGATCTGCGCGGCGTGGAGGGAATGGGGTGTGGCGAGCACGATGCCCGCGATCGACGGTTGAGCCAGCGCTTCTTCCAGCGAGGCGAGGACCTTGATTCCCCGCGAGGCCGCCGCCTGTTCGATGCGCCCGGGAGCACGGCTGACCGCGGCGACAAAACGGACTTTGGGGCTGACGCCCTGCACGGCATCCACGAGGAAGGTGCCCCACCGCCCAAGTCCGACGATTGCCAGGTCGATCATCGACGTCTTTCAGGTAGAGGCTCCGTCACGCGGCCGATACCTGCGGCGCTTCGCCGCTCTTGGCCGACACGTAGAACCCGTCATGGGTGTGCAAGCGTTGCAAATTGGGATGGAGGGGACGGCGGTCCCCGGGATGCAACTTGAGCCAGAGCCGCAGGAGGAGCCGGCGCCGCTCGACCTCGGGCCAATCCTCGAAGGTGGAGCGCGAATGAAGGACCGTGTAGTTGCTCATCAGCGAGGCTTCTCCCGGTTCCAGCATGAACTTGTAGGCGAACTCGTCGCTGTCGGCGACTTGCTGGAAATAGTCGAGCGCGTCCCGCTGAAGCTGGGTCATTTCCTTGTTCCTCGCGGCCTGCTCGACGAACGGCTTGACCATGAAGACGCTGAGCTGGCCCTCGACTTCGCTGAAGACCGGAACGCGGTAATCGGTTATCAGCGACCGCTCGCCCTTCGCCTCCTCTCCCTGCCAATGGATGTAGTACCCGGCATAGAGCGGGGCGAGATATTCGGGGTGGGTCTCGACGATCCTGTCATGAATGGCGAGGGCGCTCGCTATTCCGCTGTGGCCGCCCAGCTTGGCCTTGCGGATCGCCAGAAGACCGACCAGCGCGCCGAAGTCGCTGTGCATGTCCAGGGGAATGTTGGAGTTGTAGGCCCGCCCGCCCTCGCGATCGATGACCTGGTTCAGCCGGTCGCCGTGATGGCTCTGCTCGACCGGCACTCCGAGCTGCTTGCCCACGGCCCAGAACAACAATCCCATTTCCTCCGGCGTATAGGTCTCGACCGGCCAGCCGCGGACGATGATGACACCGCGCTTGTGGAGAACTTCGTCGGCGATCCGGCGAATATCGTCGTGAATCTCGACGAGGGGAAAATCGCTCTCGGAAGCGGTCCGGAGCGTGAGGCTGCGTTTCCGCGCCTCATCCATGACCTTTTCGAACGCTCTCAGGTGCCGGGGCCCGAGATCGAAGGAGATTTTTTCTTTCGTCAGGTCCGAGGCTCTCCAGGCCCCGGGATGGCCAGTGTACCTTGCAAGACTGCTCGACATGTCGATTTCCCACGTGAAGGGTTGCAGGGCAAGTGGGGCAATTTGCCGCTAAATCACCTTCGCCGGCGGTGGCGAGAAATTTCCAGCCATGGTGTCGTAGAACCGACGGACGCTCGAATGGACCGGCTGCTTTTCCTGGGGAGTCCTCAGCCACAGCCGCAGGAGGAAGCGGCGGCGTTCCTGTTCCGGCCAGTCCTCGAAGGGAGCGCGGTCGTGCAGAATGGCGTAGTTGTTGACGAACAACGCCTCGCCCGCTTCCAGCATGAAGGTGAATTTCAGTTCATCCCCGATGGCATGAAAGTAGTCGAGCGCCTCGCGCTGCAGCTCCGTGAGCGGTTCTTTCCGCTCCGCGGCCGCCTGCTCGACGACCCTTTTGTTCATGAAAGAAACGCTGACCTGCCTGTCGAGCTCGCTGAAGAGGGGCACGCGGTAGTCGGGGTTGATCGGACGCTCACCCTTCTTCTCGTTGCCCGTCCAGTGAATATAATAGCCCTCGTACAGAGGCGCCAGATATTCCGGATGCGTGGCGGCAATGCGGTTATGAATTTCTATTCCGCTGGCCAGGCCGCTCAATCCCCCGGATTTGGCCCGCCGGATGGCCATCAGCCCCATGATGCCACCGTAGTCGGTATGGAGCGTCATCGCGTTCTCGGAGGTGTAACCTTTTCCCCGCGTCCCCGGTACCAGGTGGGGAACATCGGTCACATAGCCGAGACGATCCCCTTTCCAGCTTTGAACGATGGGCTCTCCCCATTGCTTGCCCAATGCCCAGTAAAGGAGAGCGATCTCCGCTTCCGTGCAGCGGTCCATCGGCCATCCGCGAACGATGACCACGCCGCGGCCATTCAGGATCCTGTCGGCGATGAGCTGCACATCGTCCTGGATGTCCTCGAGCTGAAAGTCCTCGTCGGAAGCGTTCTCGAGCGTGACGCTGCGTCTCCGGGCTTCCCGGATCACGCGGTCAAAGGCCTCCAGGTGTCTGGGCCCGAGATCGAAGGCAACTTCGTCCTTGGTCAGGTTCTTTCCATCCCAGGCCCGGGGGTGTTTGATTTGTTTCGTTTGGATCTTGGAGGGAGCAAACGATGCTTCCATGGTGGGTCATCCTCTCGGGGGCGTGAAGCCGGCAAGGCTGACGAGATCGTCTTTTCCCGCCTGATCCTGTCGATGGTGCTGCATTGTCGACGCACAGTATACCGCTTCCCAGGCAACGGCATCATGGGATCCTGAGGGGGACCGGCTTCGATCGCCTCGGACCAGAGCGCGTCCGTGCTGTTGCGGGCCGGTACAGGCAGCCGTCTCGACAGGCTCGGCCCGAGAGCTCCGCGGCGCGCACGTGCTGCCGCTGAGGCGACATCCACGCCGGGCAGCGCTGCCTCCGAGCGGTGTCCGAGCACCGGCCCTGCGACCGCGCGCCGCCCCGAGGCGATCACCCGTCCGATGCAGCGCACGCCGCTCGGTTGACGAACCCCCTACCACTGAACGATGGTCGCGCCGCCACCTCTTCGTACTGAACAGCTGTGGGCTCTTCAGTCCGAGCGATGTCATGTCGTCCGTCCTGAATGTCCGAGCCTATGAGCCGTAGGTCAGTGCTACCCGCGCCACGCTCGATGTAGTAAAGGCAGAACAGGAGAGTCGCAAAGGAGATAGTGTAATGGTCCATCGTTTCTTCTCGCTTCGCGCCATGTTTCTTGCATTCCTTGCATTTGCTGCGCTTTCGATGTTGGCGTCGGCGCCCGCCAGTGCCCAGGAGCCACTGCCGTGCGAATCCGTCGGTTTGCTGGGTACCGTGTTCCACGATGATCTGCTGGAGCGAGTCGACGCGGTCGCAGCGGGGATACGCATCGAAAATCTGGGCCCGGCCGACAACAAGACGTTCGTCATCCACGGTGCAGAGGACGTGAGCGTGACCGGTTGCGAGCTGACCGCGCGTCTGGGGGCGACGCTCCACCGCCGTCTGCGGCGCGACGCGCACGGCACGGTCACTTTGCTCATCACGCTCAAGGTGCTGCCCCTCGATGGATTGCGCTTCGATGTGCGCCTGAGCAATCCGCGCGTGACCGACGTGGATCTCAGCCGCACGACCGCGATCGGTGAAGCCATTTACCGTGCGATAGCCAATGGCATGAGGGAGCGGCTGCTCCCCGTCGACCGACTGATCCTCTCGCTCTGACGCGAGCTCCGGGGCTCGAGGATCGCGGCCTTTTGCGACGGCGTGTAGACCTTGGCCGCGCGGCTCTTGAGCGTGCGGCGCACGGGCGGCTACGTGGCCGCGGGCTCGCTCGCCGCGGCGGGCTCTTCTCGATTCACACTACATCAGCACTGAGCATGCGAACGGTCTACACGGCCATGACTCCGCCGTCCACGAAGAGCTCGACTCCCGCGACGAAGCTGCTCTCTTTCGACGCCAAGAACAGCACCGCGTTGGCGACGTCCTCCGGCTGACCGAACCGCCCGAGCGGCGTCATCTGTTTGATCGCGTCCTCCGCCCCTGCGTTGTTCTTGAGGTACGTCTGCATCGCCGGCGTGTCGATCATCCCGGGCGAGACCACGTTCACGCGAATGCCTCGGCTCTTCAGATCGGTCGTCCAGGTTCGCGCGAACGAGCGGATCGCGGCCTTCGTGGCGCTGTAGACGGACAGACTCGGGAGCCCTTTGCTTCCAGCGCCCGAGCCAGCGAGAACCACAGCGCCGCCGCTCGTCATCAGCGGCAGCGCCTTCTGCACGCTGAAGACCAAGCCCTTGATGTTCGTGCCGAACACACGATCGAAGTGCTCTTCGTCGAGCGCGCCGACCGTCGCGCTCTCGGAGATCCCCGCGTTGGCGAACACGACGTCGACCCTGCCGTGATCGCGCGCGATGCGTTCATAGAGTCGGTCGAGGTCGGCGAGCTTCCCGACGTCTCCCTGGACGCCGACGGTGCCGCCGCCGATCTCGCTGACCGCCGCGTCGAGTCGCTCTCGTCTGCGTCCGGTGACGTAGACCTTGGCCCCCTCCGCAGCAAATGCCTTCGCCGTCGCGAGCCCGATGCCGTCACTCCCACCCGTGACAACGACGACCTTGTCTTTGAAACGCGTCATCTCGATTTCATCTCCTTCAGAAGCCGCCCGCCTCGCGGGGACGGTCCCACACGCGTAGCCGCAGCTCACAAAAGATATCTCTTGAATACCTAGGGTCAAGAACGTACCTTGAGCATCCCTAGTATGCTGAACGATACCGACGACGAGCCCGTCTACCGTGCCAACTGCCCGAGCCGCGTGATCCTCGACCAGATCGCTGACAAGTGGTCGATGATGGTCCTTGCTGTGCTCGTCCCCGGGCCACGGCGATTCAACGCCATCAAGCGACGGCTCGAAGGCATCACCCAACGCGTGCTCACGCAGACGCTGCGGAAGCTCGAACGCAATGGGATGATCCACCGGCGCGTCCTCGACGGAGCGCCGCCCGGCGTCGAGTACGCGCTCACGCCGCTGGGCCGCTCGCTCCAAGAGCCGTTCGCGGCGCTCTACGACTGGACCATCGCGCATCTCGATACGATCCAGAAGCGGCAGGAAGCCTACGACCGCGAGGTCGCGGCCGCCGCTCGCCGTCGTGTCTGAGTTCGCGCCACGTCTCACGGCTTCGAGCTCTTGGTGAGCTCAACGCTTCCCGCTCCAAGCAGCGCCGCACCGAGAAGCACTGATCCGTCCGCCTTCACCGCCCTCCGACGCGCTCTTCACCGGTCAACTTCACCGGCAGGGCCGGCGTTCTTCACCGGTCAACCTCACCCAATTCCCGCGGGTCTCGCTCCGGCAGCCGATCCTCTCGCTCCCGCGCCCGATCCTCCCGCGCACGCGCACGCGCCAAGAGCTTTCTCTTCCTCTCCTCTGCGCCCTCATCGGCTCTCTCTATCGCTCCACGCGTCGAGCCCGCACGGGTGCCGCTTCGCCCCTGACGTTCGTCTCCGTCGCGCGCGTTCCGCGCCGCATTCCCTGCGCCGAGGCGAGCCTTGCGCTGCGGCGCCCCCTGCGCTTTGATGCCCGCCCTTCCCCATCCGAGGAGGAACAATCCATGGCGACCCTGGGCGACCTTCGCGAGCGCATCGACAGCATCGACGACCGGATCCTCGAGCTCCTCGCCGAGCGGGCCGAGGTGGCCGTCGAGGTCGCGCACGCGAAGCGCGCCGCGAACGCCACGCAGTTTCACGATCCGGAGCGGGAGCGGCGCGTGCTCACCCGCCTGCAGGCGAAGGGCGCGGGGCGCTTCCCGGGCGACGCCATCCGGGTCGTCTTCCGGGAGGTGATGAGCGCCTGCCTGTCGCTGGAGGAGCCCATGAAGGTGGCCTTTCCGGGGACGGAGGGCGCCTTCGCGGAGGTCGCGGCGCGGCACCTGTTCGGGCTGGCCGCGCGCTACCGGGAGACGGGCACCATCGAGGGCGTCTTCGACGCCGTGCGCGCGGGCGAGGCGGCCTGCGGCGTCGTCCCCGTCGAGAGCTCGACCGACGGCTCGGTGACCCTGACGGCGGACGCCTTGATCGAGAGCGACCTCCAGATCCGGCAGGAGCTCGTGCTCGACGTCGCCTATTGCCTGTTCAGCAAGGCGGAGGGGCTGAGCGGCGTCGCGCGGGTCCACGGCCACCCGCACGCGCTCTCGCAGTGCCGCCTCTGGCTCGCGAAGCACCTCCCCGGCGCGCAGATCGTCCAGACCGTCTCCGCGGCCGCGGCGGCGCACGAGGCCCTCGGCGACCCCGCCGCGGCGGCGATCGGCAGCCGCGGGGCGGGCGAGCTCTACGGGCTTCCGCTCCTGCGGGAGCGCATCCACGACCGCGCCGAGAACGCGACCCGCTTCATCGTCATCGCCCCGGCCGACGCGCCCGCCACGGGCGCGGACAAGACCTCGATCGTCTTCTCCGTGCAGGAGGAGCCCGGCGCGCTCCGCCGGGTCCTCGCCATCTTCGACGACGCGGGCATCAACCTGACCCGGATCGAGTCGAGGCCGAGCCGGCAGAAGCACTGGGACTACGTCTTTCTTGTCGATCTGGAGGGCCACCGGAGCGAGCCGCGCGTCGCCGACGCGATCGAGCGGCTCCGCGCGCGCTGCGAGATGGTGAAGGTGCTCGGGAGCTACCCGCGGTCGACCGGCGCGCGCTGAGGCGCGGAGGCGGGCATCCCGCCGAGCCGCGACGGGGGATGGTGCCCCGCGGGGAACGGTGATAAATTTCCGCGCCCGTGCCGGCTGCGTCGCTCGCGCTCGCCCTCCGCGCTGCCCGAACGGCCGCGAGCGCGGTCGCCGGCACCCTGCTGGCCGCCGTCGCCCTGCCCGCCGCAGCGGGCGAGCCTCGCGCCGCAGGCGAACCGGTGCTCGTCCTCGCCGCCTTCCCGGGCGCCGGCGGCATCGACAAACGCGCCATCGACCTCGTCGTCGCCCATATCCGCCCCGTCGGCATCCGCCTTCAGATCGTCCGACCCGGCACGCCGAGGCCCGTGCTGCAGACGCTCCTCCCCGAAGCCAACGCGCTCGCCGACGCGTGGGACGCGCGGGGAGTGCTCTGGATCGACGCCGGGGCGAGCGACGAGCTCGCCTTGTACGTGGTCGAGCGCGACGGCGAGCAGATCTACGGCCGCCGCATCCCGGTCTTGCCCGGCCAGACCGCCACCGCCCTCGAGTCGCTCGCCAACATCGCCGGCGCGGTCGCCGAGGAGCTCCGCGAGGGCCACGTCGCCGGCCTGGCCGAGGTGAAGGTCGCCCCGGTCGGGCCGGCTCAAGCGGCTCCGCCCGAGCCCGACGGTGCCCCCGAGCCCGCCACGTCCCCCGCGGCGCTCGCGGCCGCGGCGCCCGCGGACGCCGCGCCGGACCTGCAGCCGCCCGCGGGCCCGCCGTCGCCATCCACGGGCGCCCGCCGCGAAGCGAGCCCGCTGCCGACGTTCGCCGTCCTCGCCGGCTACACCGGCGCGAACTTCAGCAGCGCCGCGCCCTGGCAGAGCGCCGCCGCGCTCCGCGCCTCCTGGGCGCCGGTGGACTACGCCGTCCTCGGCCTGGGGTACGAGCTGATCCCCTCGACCTCGCTCGGCGACGAGCAGTCCACGTTCGAGCTCTCGCGCCACCCGGTGAGCACGACCGGCCAGGTCCGCCTCAGGCTCCCCCTTGGCCTCGACCTGCAGCTCGGCGCGCGCGCCACCGTCGATATCGTCGAGCGCGTCCCCGAGGAAGGCACGACCCAGCAGGCGCTCACGGAGCCGCCACCGTTCCCGCCTCCTCCCGGTCATGTCCCGCCACCGCGGCCGCCGTGGCGGTGGCCGCGGATGTTTCCGCAGCAGCTCCCGCCGCCGGAGGCCCGGACCGACGTGCTCGTGAGCGCCGCGCCGGTCGCGGAGCTCGGGGTCCCGCTCACCGGGTGGCTCCGCCTCAAGACGACGCTGGGTGTGGACGTGCTCCTGACGGAGCCTGACGCCACCGTACACCCGGCCCTCGCGCTTTCAGCCAATCCGGTGCGGATCTTCGCCGGCGTCGGGCTGGAGCTCGGCCTCGCCCTGCCGGCCTCGCCAGCCCCCGCGGGCATGGTCAGGAAATGACCACCCGCGCCGCATGACCCGTCACGAAAGGAAAATTGACCCGCTTCGGGCCGTGCGACGCACCAGGTCGAAGCGATGGACGCTGAGCACGCGCGAGCTCTCTCCAGGAGCCTCGGCCCACTGCCCGAGCCGCTCCTGGCCAGCGCCATGACGCGCCCCGTCCCCGCCCCGCCGCCTGCCCCGTCACCCGCCGTGTCCTCGCCGTCGGACCTCGAACGGATGCGCCACGCCGGCGCGGGTGACCCGGAGGCCCAGGCCTGGCTCATGACCCACGTGATCTCGCGGGTCCGCCGGATCGCGCGGACGTTCCTCCGCAGCGCGGCCGACGCCGACGACGCCGCGCAGCTCGCCCTGCTCGCGATCCTCGAGAGCGCGTCGAGCTACCGGGGCGACGCCGCCGTCGAGGCCTGGGCCAGGCGCGTCGCCGTCCGGACGATCCTCCGGTACGCAAGGCAGCAGCGCAGGGAAGGCGCGCCCGTGGCCCCGGAGAGCGCGATCGACGAGGAGATCGCCCAGGCGCCGCACCAACCCCCGTTCGAGGCCCTCCCGCGCGAGGCGCGCGCGTACCTCGACGAGCTGCCGGAGGCGCAGCGCCATGTGATCCTCCTGCACCACGCGCTCGATTACTCCATCGAGGAGATCGCCGGAATGACCGAGGTCAGCGCCGATACGGTGAAGAGCCGGCTGCGCCTCGGGATCGGCGCGCTCCGCAAGCAGGTGCGACAGGACCTCGCCGTCGGCCGGAAGAGAGCATCATGACAGGGACGCAGAAGTCCGAGATCGATCTGGACCTCCTGCCCGCGATCCTCGCCGCGGAGGCGCGCGGCGAGCCGATCCGCCCCGAGGACGCGGAGCTCCTCCGCCGCGCCGAGCAGGACGACCCCGAGCTCCGCGGCGAGGCGCCGCTCTGGGCCGCCATCGGCAGGCTCGGCGACGCGCGCGGCGACGGCCGCGAGCTCAGCGACGCCGCCATGCTGCAGCAGGTGCTCGCGCGCGCCCGCCTCGGGCCCGGGGGCGCCCGCCTCGACTCCGGGGGCGCCCGCTTCGAGCCCCGAGCCGCTCGCCTCGACCCGAGGGGCGCCCGCTTCGAGGCCGCGCCCGAGAGCACGGCGCGGCTGCGCGCGGCGCCTCGGCCGATGCTGCGGCGCGGGATCGCCGGGTCGCTCGCGGGCGTCGCCGTCGCGGCGACGCTCCTGGCCGCGCTCGCGGCGGAGCTGTTCGACGGGCCTGCGCAGCCGCCGGCGCCGAGCGGGAGCGAGACGCTCGATCCGAGCGGCGCACGGCGCACGGTCCTGAGCCTCCCCACGCTTTCGGTGCCGGAAGCGCCTCCGCCAGGCGCCGGCGCGCCCTCACCAGGCGCCGGTGAGCCCTCGCCAGGCGCCGGCGCACTCGCACCGGGCGCCGGCGCGCCCTCCGCCGAGCCGCCGCCCGGTACCGGCGCGCCCACCGGCGAGCCCGCGACCGCCAGCACCTCCAGCGCCGTCGGGGCCCGGGATCGCGCGCAGCAGCCGCCCAGGCCGCGCGCGGAGGAGCCCGCGGCGGGCCCGCAAGCGCTGCTCCTGCGCGCGCAGACCCAGCTCGGGCAGGGGAAGAGCGCCGAGGCGAACGCCTCCTACCGCGCCCTGCTCGCGCAGTACCCGGCGAGCCCCGAGGCGCGGGCGGCCCTGGTGTCGCTCGGGCAGATCGCGCTCCACCAGGGCAAGGCGGCGGAGGCGCTCGGCTATTTCGATCGCTACCTCGCCGGCGGCGGCCCCCTCGCCGCGGAGGCCCGGGTCGGCAGGGTGCAGAGCCTGCGCCGGCTCGGGCGGGCGGCCGACGAGCGCGCGGCCATCGCCGATTTCCTCGCGCGTCACGGCGAGAGCGTCCACGCGCCGCGGCTGCGCGCGCGCCTGTCCGAGCTCGGCGGCGGCTGAGCGCAGGGGCCGGACGCCGGATCGCCGGCGTCCGCGCGGCGGGGCTTCTTCAAAAAAGATTGACCCCTGATCCCGCCGCGTCGCCACCTGGCCATCGAGATGTCGCAAAACCTTTGCCGAATTGAAAAATTCTCCTCACGCGGCGGATGGCGCGCCGGTGTCCTTGGCGGGGTCGTGGCCCTCGTGTCGCTCGCCTGCTCGAGCTCCGGGGGTGGTCCCAACGACACGTCGGGCTCGGGGGGCTCAGCCGGCGGCTCCGGCGGCTCCGGCGGCTCCGGCGGCTCCACAGGGTCGGGTGAACCGACCGGCGACCCCACGAAGCTCGTCGGCGCCTTCCAGGTGCGCTCGCTGCCTTCTGCCGAGCCGGGCGCGGCGGGCAGCACGGCGGTGATCGGGAAGATCTACGACGGCCCCACGCCCGCGCAGCTCGTCTGGGAGGTGAAGACCGAGGAGGGCGGCTGTCAGCTCCTCACGCCGCGCGTCCCGTTCTGCAACGAGCCCTGCGGGGGCAGCGCCGTCTGCGTGGAGGACGACACGTGCCAACCCTACCCCGCCGCGCACAGCGCCGGCAACGTGACGGTGACCGGCTTGAACCTCGAGTCGGGCGAGGCGTCCCTCGTCATGAGCCCCACGGCGAACAACTACCAGCCTCCCGCCGGCGTGAAGCTCCTCTACCCGCCCGTCGACGAGGGCGATGTGCTCCGCTTCGAGGCGAGCGGCGATTTCTTCAGCGCCTTCACGGTGGAGGCCAAGGGCGTGAGCCCCCTCGATCTGCTGAACGAGACGATAGAGCTCGAGCCCGAGCAGCCCCTGCAGCTCACGTGGACCCCGCCGGGGCAGGCCGACGTCGCCAGGGTCCACGTGAAGCTCGACATCAGCCATCACGGGGGCACGAAGGGGATGATCGAGTGCAACGTCGAGGACACCGGCTCGCTCGATGTCCCGGCATCCCTCGTCAAGCAGCTCCTCGACCTCGGCGTCGCGGGCTTCCCGACGATCATCGTCACGCGCAAGTCCGTGGGCTCCACGACGATCCCGCCCGGCCGGGTCGATCTGGTCGTCTCGTCCCAGATCGAGCAGGCGGTGATGATCGCCGGGCTCACGTCGTGCAACGACGACTCGCAGTGCCCCGAGGGCCAGACCTGCCAGAGCGATCTCACCTGCAAGTGAGCCTCGCCGATCCGCGGCGCGGCCGACCGTCTAGCTTAACAAGGAAAAGGACACAGAGACCATGACACGCACTTATCGCCCCTTGCTGCTGCCCCTCACCCTCGCGTTGCTCGCCCCTGTGGTCGGCGTCGGCTGCTCCAGTTCGGACCCGGAGGTGGACAACGGAGGCGACAACTCCACAAGCACCTCGTCCAGCTCCGGCGGCAACACCTCTTCGTCGTCCAGCGGCAACACCTCTTCGTCGTCCAGCGGCAACACCACCTCGTCCAGCTCCGGCGGCAACACCTCTTCGTCGTCCAGCGGCAACACCACCTCGTCCAGCTCCGGCGACCCCACCACCTCGTCCAGCTCCGGCGGGACGACCGAGAAGTTCAGCTTCTTCGTGACCAGCCTCGTCGCCCTGCAGGAGCTGTCGGGCTCCCAGGACGGCTTCGGCGGCGATCTCCGCTTCGGAGAGACGGGCGCCGGCGCCGGGCTCCGCGGCGCGGACAAGATCTGCGCGACCATCGCCGAGAAGAGCATGCCCGGCGCGGGGGCCAAGCAGTGGCGCGCCTTCCTGAGCGCCGTCGCAGGGGAGGACGGCAAGCAGGTCAACGCGATCGATCGGATCGGCGAGGGTCCCTGGTACGACCGGCTCGGCCGGCTGCTCGCCAACAACAAGGAGGAGCTGCTCAACGACCGCCCCTCCGCGGCCGACCCTGCGATCATCGACGATTTTCCGAACGAGGACGGCGTCCCCAACCACCAGCCCGATCCGAGCCAGCCCGAGGTGGACAACCACGACATGCTGACGGGGACGAACGACAAGGGACAGCTCTACAGCGCGACAGCGACCTGCAAGGACTGGACGGCCAAGTCGGGCGACACGAGCGAGGGGAGGCCGCGCGTCGGTCACTCGTGGCCCAGGAACTTCGGAGGAGGCGGCTTCCCGACCGGCGGCGGCAGCACCGGCGCCGGCTTCCCGACCGGCGGCGGCAGCACCGGCGCCGGCCCCGGCGGCAACATCAACATGGCCAACTGGATGTCGTCGCTCGACGAGGCCGGGTGCGCGCCGGGCATCAACCTCCTGGAGCAGGGGGGGCCGCTGCCCGGCACGGTCACCGTCGGGTCCGGCGGCGGATACGGCGGGTTCTACTGCTTCGCGCTGACGCCCTGACACCTTGACACCTTGACGCGGGATTGACGCGGGATGACCGGCGCGCGCCGCTGCGCGGTCAGCTTACTTGTCTCAGGAGGAATCATGTACAAAGGCACTCGCATCACGTCGATCGTCACGCTCGCCTTGCTCGCCGCGGCGCTCCCGGGCGCGTGCGGCGGCGGCGGCACGGACGACCCCGGCGTGACCGGAGAGGTCTGCGAACGCAAGAACGCCGATGAATCGACGGAGTTCCTGAAGCGCGTCGGGTGCGCCGCGGACTTCGAGGCGCTCGCCTCGGTGCCCATCGACGCCAGCCTGCCCGGCGCGCGGTCGGTCAAGGTCGTGCTGGATCAGGCCGATCAGAACGCGCTGTATTTCCAGAACAGCGTTCTCTACCTGATCCACTACGACTTCGTGTCATCGCACCTCTCCGGCGACCCGCTGCCCCTCGTCCCGCCCCTCGGCGAGTTCAACGCGACCGAGTACTTTACGCCGGATCGCCGCTTCGTCCTCGGCGCGGTGACGCACTACGAGGGCCCCGACGTGTGGGCCGTCGAGCTCTCCCCCTACGACACCGCGTCCGCGGACATGATCGCCACCCTGTTCAGGGCGGTCAAGGCGGCCTCCTTCTTCGGGGCGAAGCTCGCCTTCCACCCGACGTCGGAGGCCGTCGCGGCCGAGGCGAAGAAGCTCCCCGCCGACATCCCCGTGGTCAGCACCGGCGAGCTCTACGCCGGGATCGACTACCAGCCGCTCTCGCTGGGCACGGCGGTGGGCCGGCTCCACTTCGCGAAGGCGGCGGATCTCGCCACGGAGTACCTGTCCCACCAGGACATCGTCGTCCTCGACGAGGCGCCCAACGACATCTCGGTCGTCCAGGGGATCATCACCGAGCAGTTCCAGACGCCGCTCTCGCACGTCAACGTGCTGTCCCAGAACCGGCGCACCCCCAACATGGGGCTGCGCAACGCCATGAACCACCCCGACCTGCTCGCGCTGAAGGACAAGCTCGTCGAGCTCACCGCGGGGCCGTCGTCCTGGAGCGTCCGCGAGGTCACCGAGGCGGAGGCCGAGGCGTTCTGGGAGGCGCACAAACCCACGCCCGTCACGCTCCCCGAGATGGATCTGACGGTCACCGATCTGCGCGACATCGAGGAGGTGACCCCCGATCCGCCGGAGGGCGAGCCGCTCCGGGACGCGATCAAGAAGGCCGTGCTCGCCTTCGGCGGCAAGTCGGCCCACTACTCCATCCTGGCCAGGATCCCCGAGGTCCCCATCCAGAAGGCCTTCTCGATCCCGATGTACTACTATGACCAGTTCATGAAAGATAACGGGTTCTACGAGCAGATCGACGCGATGCTCGCCGACCCGAAGTTCGCCACCGACGCCGCGGCCCGCGACGAGCAGCTGAAGGCGCTCCGCGACGCCATGAAGACCGCGCCCGTCGACGCCGAGCTCCAGGAGCTCCTCAGGGCGAAGATCGAGGCGGAGTACGCCGGGCACCCGATCCGCTTCCGCACCAGCACGAACAGCGAGGATCTCGACGGGTTCCCGTGCGCCGGCTGCTACGACTCGAACACCGGCGATCCGACGGACTGGGAGGACGTCCTCGACGCCGTCCGCAAGACCTACGCGAGCGCCTGGAAGCTCCGCACCTTCGACGAGCGCACCTATTACGGCATCGACCACCGGACCATCGGGATGGCCTTGCTCGTGCACCACAACTTCCCGGACGAGGAGGCGAACGGCGTGGCCATCACCAACAACCCGTTCGACACGGCAGGGGTCCAGCCCGCCTTCTACGTCAACGTGCAGAGCGGCGGTGACGTGGAGGTGGTCGCCCCGCCCGCGGGCGTGACGAACGACGCGTTCCTCTACTTCTTCAACCAGCCGAACCAGCCGGTCACCTACCTGACGCACTCGAGCCTCATGCCGGAGGGCCAGACGGTCCTCTCGACGGCGCAGGTCCATCAGCTCGGCGTGGCGCTCGACGCCATCCACGAGCGGTTCTCCCCCGCGTACGGGCCGGCGAGCGGCAACGACGGGTGGTATGCGATGGACGTGGAGTTCAAGTACGACGACGACGCGAACCCCGACGAGCCGCCGACGCTCTACATCAAGCAAGCGCGCCCCTACCCTGGCCGCGGCGCCGCCGCCGAGGCGCCGTGACGCAGACGCGCGCGGATCACGTGGATCACGTGGATCACGTGGACGGAGATGAGCGCGCGCCGCGCCCGGCGATCGCCCCCGGAAAGAGCGGCTCGCCGTGATAGACTGGCTCGGATGGGTCACCCAGGGGAGCGCCATGGACTTCCGCAAGGCGGTCGTGGCGCTCCTGCTGGCGTTCGGGCTCGGCCAGGCGGTCGCGCTCGTCTACATGGCCACATTTCGCGGGCTCTCCTACTCCCGCTCATCCGTGCACAGCATGGCGATGGGCAGCGTCATCACCTGCATGCTGATGCTCTCCGTGGGCAGCAGCATCGCCGCCGGCATCGGCGTCGCCGTGGGCCTGAGCGCGGTCCGGTTCCGCACGACCATGCGCGATCCGCGCGACGTCATGTTCGTCTTCGCGGCGCTCGGCGTCGGCATCGCCTGCGGGCTCCAGGCGGTCGGCGCGGCCCTCGGCGGGACCGCGATCTTCGCCGCCGGAACCTTGCTCCTCCATTTCACCGGCTGGGGCTCGCGACGACAGCCGGATGGCCTGCTCCGCTTCACCGCGCCCGCCGTGCCCGAGGTGGAGGACGCGCTCGCGAGGGTGCTCCGCGCTCACTGCCGGACCTTCTCGCTGGTGACCCTCCGGGAGGCTGCGCAGGGGACCGTGATGGAGCATGCTTACCAGATCACCGTCCTCGCGCCCGAGCTGCGCTCGGCGCTCGTCGCGAAGCTCCAGGCCATCCCGGGCGTGCAGGACGTCTCTCTCATGCTTCAGGAGCCGACGCTGGATCTCTAGCGGCCGAGGTCCATCGCGGAGGACGCCTGTCGGTCACGCCCTCGTGGGCCCTCTCGCTTCGTTGACACAGCCGCCGTCGTCATCACCGCGCAAGGATCATCGATGTACAGCTACCAGCGACTCCGCTCGGCGCTCCAGGACGCCGCCCCCGCGATCACCTTCGTGCTCACGCTCGGCGCCGCCCTGTGGCTCCACGTGGGCAGCGGCCCGGGCGGGCGGGTCTTCGGCTACGCGGAGGCGCTGCCCGAGGTGCTCTCGCCGGTCGAGACCGCCCGGGTGGCCTCCATCGAGGTGGCCGTCGGCGAGGAGGTCGAGGCCGGGCAGATCATCGCGACGCTGGACAGCTCGGTGATCGACGCCGAGATCGCCGTCGCCAAGGCGGAGAAGACCCAGGTCGAGGCCGATCTGAACATGGAGCTCGCCGTCCTCGAGCAGGAGCTCGACACGAACCGCGAGACGGTCGAGCGCCACCTCGCCGTCCACCGCGAGGAGCAGCGCCGCGCGGTCGCCGAGGCCAAGGTGCTGGACAGCGAGATCTCGCGGATGAAGCAGCTCATCGAGAACCGGCAGGCGGTGCTCGACGACCTGACGAAGCTCGATCTGCAGCACGCGACGGTCACGGCGATCGCCAGCGAGAAGCCGCGGACGCTGAGCGTCCTCACGGAGCAGCTCAAGGCGACGGAGCGGCGGCGGAACGGCCTCCGGGACCGGACGTCGGGGCTGGCCGCGAAGCTCGACGCCGACGTGCGCGTCGCGACCGAGAACATCGCGATGCTCGAGCAGCGGCGCGCGAGCTACGTGCTGCGCGCCGCGAACGCGGGGCGCGTCATCTCCATCGACAGGCAGCCCGGCGACGTGGTCCCGGCCGGGATGCCCCTGGTGCAGCTCCTGAGCGCGCGCACGGGCGCGCGCGCGGTCGCATGCGTCCCCGAGCGCTTCGCCCTCGGCGTCAACGACGGGGACGCCGCCGAGCTCTACATCCGGGGCCAGCTCGGCGACGCGATCCCGGGCACGGTCGTCGCCGTGGGGCCGCTCGTCTCCCAGCTCCCCCCGCGCTGCTGGCCGACGCCGGAGATGCCGGCGTGGGGCCGCGTCGTCACCATCTCGCTGGACGCGCCGATGGCGCTCGTCCCCGGCCAGGCCTTCGACATCACGTTCGACGCGCGCCGCGGCGCGGCCCCCGCCCAGCCGCCGCCGAAGCCCACCACCACCGCGCCGAAGGCCGGCGCCGCCCCGAAGGCCGGCGCGGTCGCGTCCCAGTCCCCCATGAAGCTGCCCCCGACCCTGGCGAGCCGGACGCGCTTCGAGCCGTCGGGCGTGCTCGCGCGCCCCGGCGAGTCCCGGTACCTCCTCGTCAGCGACGACACGGGCCACGAGCAGAACAACGAGGGCGCGCCGTGGCTCTTCGCGATGTCCGCGGGCGGCGCCGTCGCCGCGGATCCGGTGCCGGTGAGCGGCGTCGACGCGCTGAACGACGTCGAGGGGATCGCGGCCGGGGACGCGGGCGAGATCTACCTCCTGTCGTCGCAGAGCTACAGCAAGAAGGGGAAGCGCAAGTCGGAGCGGACCGCGCTCCTCCGCCTCCGCCAGGACGGCCAGGGCTTCCGCGTCGACGGCGAGATCCACCTGGCCGAGGTCCTCGACGCGGACCCCTCGCGGGCCGCGGCGCTCGGCCTCCCCGAGGGGACGCGGGCGCTCGACATCGAGGGCCTCGCCTTCCGGCAGGGCGCCCTGTACCTCGGGCTGAAGGCGCCGCTCGACGCGCAGGGCAACGCGATGATCTGGCGGGTCGGCTCCCCGAGCGCGCTGTTCGGCGGCGAGGGAGCCGCGGCGGTCGAGGCCGCGAGCGCGAAGAAGAAGCATCGGACCGCGGCCGAGGCGATCCGCTTCGACGCGGCCCGCGTCTCGCTGTGGGCGCGCGCGCGCGTCGACGTGGAGGTCGCCGGGAAGCCCACGCCGGGCGGCATCTCGGAGCTCGTGTTCATGCCGGACGGCGCGCTCGCCATGACGTCCACGCCCTCGACGGCGGACGGCGACGCCGGCGCGCTGTGGCGGGTGGATCGCCCCGAGGGCGGCGTCCTCTCGCCGCGCCTCGTCCAGCGGTTCCCGGGGCTCAAGCCCGAGGGGATCTCACCGTCGCTCACGCCGGGCGCGCTGACGATCGTGTTCGACGCCGCCGCGCCCTCGTTCCAGGAGATCTCGTGGGGCCAGTGAGCCAGCGCCGCCGCCGCGCGGCGATCCCCGTCATGGTGCTCTGCGCGGCCCTCTCGGGCTGCTCTTCCCCGCCGAGGCCGGCGGCGTCCGACCGCGCGATCGCCCTCTACCGCGAGGGCCGCGCGTCCGCCGGCGCGCCGGCGCTCCGCCGCGCGGGCCCGGGCGCGCGTCCGGGCGCGTCCAGCGCGGGGCCGATCGCGATGACCGTGGAGGACGCCGTCGCCTGGGCGAGGGACCACAGCGCCGAGCTCGCCGCGCAGAGCGCCCGCGCCGAGGCGGCCGCGGCGCAGGTCGACGCGGAGGACCACCTCGAGAACCCGGAGCTCCGCATCACGAACATCGAGCTCCAGCGCATCCGCGAGCGCGATCCGCGCGTGAGCACCGCGCTCCGCTTCCCGGTGACCCGCCCTGGCGAGGTCGACGCGAACGTCGCGGAGGCGCGCGTGGACGAGGCCAAGGCGCTCGCCGAGGCGCGCGAGATCGAGATCGCCCTCGAGGCCGACATCCGGTTGCTGTTCGACGAGGTGCTCCTCTTCGACGCCGAGATCGCGGCCGCCGACGCGGTGGCCGAGGCGCGCCGGTCGCTCGCCACCTGGATGAAGGGGCAGCTCGCGGCCGCGCGGACGACGGCGGTCGACGAGGCGATGACGGAGCTCACCGCCGTCGACGCGGAGCAGGACGGCGTGGATCTGCGCGCGCAGCGGAGCGCGGCGCTCGCCGCGCTCCTGTCGCGCATGGGGCTCGATCCCGCGGTGCCCGTGCGCCTCCTCGGCGCGCCGAAGAGCGCGTGGCCTCCCCCGGAGCTCCCCACGGAGGCGCAGGCCGTCGAGCTCGCGCTCAAGCGCCGCCCCGAGATCGAGCTCGCGGCCGCGCAGGGCGACGCGGCGGACGCGACGCTCCAGGCCGAGCGCGCCGCGCGGTGGCCCTGGCTCTCCTTCGTCGAGGTCGGCTACGACTTCCGGCGAGAGAACGATCTCGGCCTCGGGTGGACGTTCGGGCTCGCGATCGAGCTGCCGGTGTTCGACACGCACCGCGCGGCCACCGTCGCGGCGGACACGGCGCGCAAGGCGGAGCAGCGCGCGCTCGGCGCCGCGGTCGAGCTCGTGACGCGCGAGGTGCGGACGAGCCTGAGCGAGGCGCAGGCCACCCGCGCCCTCGTGACCGAGCTCCGGCGCCGGATGAACCCCGCCGCCGAGCGCGCGGGCGCCGAGGCGCAGCGGGCGATCGAGGGCCGCAACGTCGACGTCGGGCGGGCGCTCGAGGTCGACGAGCGCCGCGTGCGCCTGGAGCTCCGGCTGCTGCGCTTCGTGCGCCGCTACTGGACCGCGGTCGGCGAGCTCCGCCACGCCGTCGGCGGCCGGCTCCCCGCCGAGGCGGGCCACCATGGCCGGAACACGGAGCCCGGGAGCGATGCGGAGCGGTAGAGCGGGAAGAGCGGGAACGATGAGATCCCTTCATGCATCCGCGGTCCTCGCGCTCGTCGCGGCGAGCCAGGGTGGCTGTGTGCCCCTCGACCCGGGCAGCGGCGTGGTCTTCGATCGGACGGCGCTGCACGAGATCGCGATCACCATCGACGAGGCCCACCTGGGGCAGCTCCGCACGGACCTCGACAACCGCGTCCCGTGCACCATCGTCTACGACGGCGACGTCGTCAGCGGCGCTGGCATCCGGCAGAAGGGCAACTCGGCCGTGGATCTGTCCGAGAAGCCGAGCTTCAGCGTCAAGCTCGACGAGTTCGATGAAGAGGCGAACCTGCACGGGCTCAAGAAGCTCCTGCTGAACAACTCCAAGCAGGACCCGACGTTCCTTCGCGAGCAGATCGGCGAGGACCTGCACGACCGCGCCGGCGTGCCCGCGGCGCGCACCGCGCACGCGGTGGTGAGCGTCAACGGCGTGGACAGGGGGATCTACGTCGTCACCGAGGCCATCGACAAGCGGTTCCTGCGGCTGCACTTCGGCGAGGTGAACGACGAGGGCGCGCTCTACGAGGGCCCGTGCTGCGGCGACTTCGCCGAGGACATCGACGCCGTGGAGCTCGACGGCGGCGATGACGGCGGCGGGGCAGAGCTCCGGTCTCTCGCCGCCGCCATCCAGGAGGCGCCGGACGAGCAGCTCGCGGCGGAGGTGAGCAAGCGCCTCGACCTGGATCGGTTCCTCACGAGCTACGCCCTCGAGGCGCTGCTCGGCCACTGGGACGGCTACGCCTACCGGGCGAACAACTATTACCTCTACGAGAACCCGGTCGACGGGCGCTTCGTGTTCATCGCCCACGGGATGGACCGCATCCTGGACGACCCGCATTTCGACACCGAGACGGAGCCGGTCGCCGTGCTCCCGCGCCGGATCCGGGAGATCCCGGCGCTCGACGAGCGGTATCGCGCCGAGCTCGCCCGCATCGTGAACGCGGCGTGGGACGAGGGCGCCGTGCTCGCGGCCATCGATCGGGCAGAGCAGGTGCTCGGCGAGGCCGGCGCCGGCGCCGCGACTCGAGGCGACCTGAGCGAGTTCAAGGCGCACGTGGGCGCCCTGCGCAGCGATCTGAAGCTGCGCCGCGCGCTCGTCGATCCCGCGATCGTCTGCGGCGACGGCGACGTCGCGGGGCTCGAGACGTGCGATGACGGCAACACGGCGGCTGGCGACGGGTGCAGCGCGAGGTGCCGCGTCGAGCCTTGATGGGAGCCGGGCTCGGCCCTCAGCGCTGCAACCGCGCTGAACCAGATCCTCGGATTGGCATCCGAGCGCGACAGCGCTCAAACACTGCCGCTCACCTTCGCTGCGCGGGTGCTGCCGTCGACCGATGACTCGATCGTATACAGCGCTCCATGGAAGGAGATGCTCCCGTCCTCGCTCAAGCTTCCGCCGCGCAGCACGTTGGCGGCGCTCTCGTAGAGAAGAAAGGGAGCGAGGCCGACGGGCAGCTCGCTCGCGAGCGTCCAGGTGCCCTCCGCGCCGCCAGAGGCGATCACGAGGTACTGCTGAGCGCCGGACGCGTTGACGAGCACGCCGAGCGTCGAGCCGCTCCGGTCGCGGGACGTCGCGCGGAAGTTGAGGTGGGCAGCGGTGGCGAGCAAGGTGGCGGAGGTGACGGGCTTCTGGGAGATAGACATGGCTGTGTTTGCACGACTCGGTTGCTGGCTCGGCGACAAGTTCACGGTCCCGTGTCCTGCCGGAGCTGGCTGCTGTCCTCGCTCCCGGCCGTCACGGTCCAAGCTCTCACGCGATCGAGCTCTTTGGCTGCCAGAAGAGCCCATCGTACTTCCGGGGAGATCCCGAGCGGTCCAGCCGCTGGAACGTCTCGCCGAACTTGAGGTTCCGCTGGCGGTCGCGATCGAACGGACCATGCTGGCCGTCCGCCGGCTCGTACATGGCCTCGCTCCTCCCGTGCACCTGGAAGCGCCAGCAGAGCCTCTGTTCCACGCCATCCACGACCCGCGATAAACACGCTTTCATGGCGACCACTTTCCTTGCGCTCAGCCGCACGGACGCGGAAGGCACGCCGGGCGCGCGCTTCCGCATGTGCATGCAGGAGCTGCCTCGAGCGGCTCTTTATGGCCTTGCCTGTCGCTCGAGCCCAACGGGTCCAGGCGGCATCGCTATCAACTTCGCAATCAGCTTTCGCTGCGCGAGCGTCATCATGTACCAGAGAACGAGCCGCGGCACCACGAAAGTTGATAAGCCAGGGGTCGATCTCGTCGATGCAGGGCTTTTTCACGATCCTGCGCTTCAGGGTTCAGCGGCCAGAGACGACCGTGACCCCTCGGCGCGCGCGGCCGCGGGCTCCAGGCGAGCGACCTGATAGCTCGGGTCGACCTGGAACCAGCGCACCGCGAAGCTCGGGCGCATTGAGGACTTGTGACGGTTGTTCTGGGAGAGCTCGCCGAGCGTCACGCTATCGAGGGCCAGCGTGTCGCGCGAGCGGTCGTCGTCGTTGTCGTCGTTGAAGCTGCAGTCGCCGTGGCGGTGGCCGCACGAGCTCACGACGGCGCCGTGCAGCGGCCCCAGGGTCCAGTGGCCCTCTCGCCTGCGCGGCGCTCGCGCGCACCGGCGTGCGGCTCGGGCGTCTCGAAGACAAAATAAACGCGGCGGGCCTTCATGGGCCCGCCGCGTTGTTACGACTCGACGAAGGAGCGATCAGTAACGACCGCGACCGCCGCCGCCGCCGCCGCCAGCCGGACGCTCCTGCGCCTCGTTCACCTTGAGCGAGCGCCCATCGAGCATCATGCCGTTCAGCTGCGAGATGGCGCTGTTCGCCGCCTGGGCCGAGCCCATCGTGACGAACGCAAACCCGCGCGGCTGGCCGGTCTCGCGATCGGTCGGCATCGAGACCTCGCGGACCTCGCCGCTGCCAGCGAACGCGGCCTCGAGGGACTCGCGGGTGGTGCTGTAGGAGAGATTGCCGACGTAGAGACGATTACCCATGACACGTTACTTTCACGGCTTGCAGCTGCGCTCGTGAGCGCTCTTCGCCTGCCGTTCGATGAAGCCGTCGCGGATCGAACGGAAGCGTGCCGCGCAGCGAACCCGCGCAGGCACACGGTGCGTCGTCCAGTCATCCGCGCGAGCAACGATCTCCCTCGCGTGGAGGGAGAGAGAACGCATCGTGTCGAGAGCCAGTGACGTCGTGAGGGGCCCAAGCTACTCCTTTGGGGCACCAACGGCAAGGAGTGTCTCAGCGATCTTTTCTCTTTCTTTCCGCCCGCAGCGGCAACCAGCGCGCGTTCCTGTGATGCGCGCGTGATGCGCGCGTGATGCGCGCGTGATGCGCGCGTGATGCGCGCGTGATGCGCGCGTGATGCGTCCGGGGGCGCACAACAGCGTCTGCCGGCGGACGAGCTGGATGCGCGCCCCACTGCACCGTCAGCGGCCTCTCACGCGACCAGGGAGCCGCTGTCGACCGGACGCTCACGTCGGCGGATGACCGCGCGGTCCCATCGCCGGGCGCGGGGCCGCCGCCGGGGTGAGGCTCCGCCGCCCCTGTGCTATGGGGCCGCCATGCCGAACACAGCCGGCGACATCGACGTGGAGGCGCTGAACGACCGCCTCGCGCGGGAGCACCCGATCGACGACTACTACGACCGCGCCCCGCTGCCGATCCGGCTCATCGAGCGCGAGCGGCTCGCCATCATCCGCGGCATGCTGGGCGACTGCGCCGGCCTCGACCTCGCGGAGGTCGGCTCGGGCGGCGGGCACGTGCTCCGGATGTTCCCGCGGGCCCGCATCACGGCGATCGACGTCTCCGACGTCTTCCTCGACACCGCCCGCAAGAACCTCGCGGGCTACGACGCCCGCTTCCTCAAGGGCGAGGTCGACAAGCTCGACCTCCCCGCCGCGAGCTTCGATCGCGTCGTCTGCACCGAGGTCCTGGAGCACACCGTCGAGCCCGCCGCCGTCCTCGCGGCCATCGCGCGCCTCTTGCGCCCCGGCGGCGTGGCCGCGATCACGGTGCCGAACGACCCGCTCATCGGGCGGCTGAAGGGTATCGTCCGCCGCACGCCCGTCGGCTACCTCCTGCGGGATCGCATCCAGTGGGGCGGCGACGCCTACCACCTGCACCAGTGGACCCCCGACGAGTTCGGCCGCCTCCTCGACCGCCATTTCCGCGTGACCGAGCGCCGCGCGGCGCCGCACGGCGCGCTGCCGATCCGCGCGTGCTTCCGCTGCGTCCCCCGGTGATCGCTCCCGCGCGCGCGGAGCGCCCGAAGCGCCCAGCGCGCCCCTCGCCCTGCTGCGGTGTCTCCTTCAAGGCAAGATAGGCGAACACACCATGTCCGAACCCCGAACCGAGCTCGCTCCGGCGGCGCCGATCGAGCTCTCCGTCCTCGTGCCCTGTCTCAACGAGGAGCTGAACATCCCCGAGCTCACCGACCGCATCCTCGGCGTCTTCAGCGCAGGGGCGCTCACGGGCGAGCTCATCCTCGTCGACGACGGCTCGAGCGACGGCACCGCCACGACGATCCGCGCGCTCATGGCCGCGCACCCGGGGCTCGTCGTTGGGTGCTTCCACCCGCAGAACCGCGGCATCACGGCGGCGTGGCGCACCGGCGCCGCCGCCGCGCGCGGCAAGCTCGTCGCCACCATCGACGCCGATCTCCAGTACCAGCCCGAGGACCTCCTGCGCCTCCGGCGCGAGCTCTACGAGCACAGCGTCGATGTCGTCCAGGGCTGGCGGAGCGCCGTCGGGCGCCGCAGGGACCGCCGGTACCACCTGAGCCGCGGGCTCAACCACCTCTTGAACACCACCTTCGGCATGTCGCTCCACGACAACAAGAGCGGCTTCGTGATGTGCGCACGGGAGGTGTTCCAGGATCTCTTGACGTACAAGGGCAGCTATTTTTACTGGCAGTCCTTCATCCTGGTCGCCGCCCATGCCAAGGGTTACTCGTACAAAGAGGTCGAGACGCTCTTCGAGCAGCGGCGTCAGGGCGTCTCCTTCCTCGACCAGGCCGCGGCGCGCGCCGTGGTCAAATCGTTCTACGATCTCGGCAAGGCCGCGTGGGAGTACCGCGTGGACCGGATCCCGCCGGACGTGGCGACTCAGTACCTCCGCCGCAACCCGGTTGTCGACCGCTCGCCGGAGCGCGACCCGCTCTCCACGGCGAGGTGGCGCGCGTACCTGGCCGCGTTCAACCACACCCACTGGATGATCACGCGCGACGTCGAGCACTACTACGAGACGCTGCGCAGGACGCAGTGGCTCACGCCGTCGCAGACCCGCGAGCTCCAGGACGAGAAGCTCAGGCGGCTGCTCCGCCACTGCTACCGCAACGTGCCCTACTACCGCGCTCGCATGCAGGAGCTCAAGCTCCGGCCCGAGGACATCCGCGGCCAGGAAGACCTCCACAAGCTGCCGTTCCTCACCAAGGCGGATATCCGGCGCCACCTCTACTTCGACATCATGTCGGAGAACCACGACAAGTCGCAGGTCCTCAAGATCACGACGAGCGGCTCCACCGGCGAGCCCTTCGTCTGCTACGCGGACCGGGCTCAGCTCGAGTTCCGCTGGGCGGCGACGCTCCGGGCGCAGGAGTGGACGGGCTACCGCTTCGGCGACCCCACGGTGCGGCTCTGGCACCAGACGATCGGCATGACGAAGTGGCAAGCTGCCCGCGAGCGCGCGGACGCCGTCCTCTCGAACCGGACGTTCATCCCGATCTTCGAGCTCTCCGACGACAACCTGGGCGAGATGATCGCGAGGATCGCCGGCGCGCGGCCGGTGCTCATGGATGGCTACGCCGAGGCGCTCGATTTCCTGGCCCATTACGTCAAGAGCACCGGAAAGGTCGCGGCCCGGCCGCGCGCGATCATGTCGAGCGCCCAGACGCTGCCGCTGCCGAGCCGCCGGCTCATCGAGGAGGCGTTCGGCTGCAAGGTCTTCGACAAGTACGGCAGCCGCGAGTTCTCGGGCATCGCGTACGAGTGCGACGCGCACGAGGGCCACCACGTGGTGGCCGAGGGGTACATCGTCGAGGTCCTGCGCGACGGGCGCCCCGCCGAGCCGGGGGAGATCGGAGAGGTCGTGATCACCGATCTCAACAACTTCTGCATGCCGTTCGTCCGCTACCGCATCGGCGATCTCGCCGAGGCGATGTCCCCGTCCGCGCCGTGCCCCTGTGGCCGCGGGGCGCCGCGCGTCGGCCGCATCGAGGGGCGCGTCCAGTCCATCATCCGCGGCACGGACGGGCGCTATCTGCCCGGCACGTTCTTCGCGCACTACCTCAAGGAGTTCGATTACGCGATCAAGCGCTTCCAGGTGGTGCAGGAGGAGCGCGACGCCATCACGTTCCGCGTGGTCAAGGGCGGGCGGTTCTCGCAGCAGGTCCTGGACGAGGTGCTCGCGACGTTCCGCCATCACCTCGGCGAGCGGATGCGCATCGACGTCGAGTTCGCCGACGACATCGCGCTCGTCCGCACGGGCAAGCACCTCGCGAGCGTCTCGCGCCTCAACGTCGATTTCCAGCGCGCCGCGCCGGCGGAGATCCTCTCGTCCGGCCTGAGCGGCCCGGACGCTTGACCGGGGGCTCCCGATGACAGCGACGAGCCGCCGCGTGGTGACGGTCTCTCGGCCGGGCGTGGGCTACGGGGGCAGCGCGCCCTACGGCCCGCCGAGCCCGGTCTACGAGGCCGTCGAGGCGCTCTTCCGCCGGCTCGGCCTCGACGCGGCCCGCGCCGGCACGCCCGCGTGGAACCCGCTCGGCGACCTGATCGCGCCGGGGGACCGCGTCGTCGTCAAGCCGAACCTCGTCTCCTCGAAGAACCTCCACCAGAAGATCACGGGCGAGCGCCTCGCCGCCTCCAGCACGCACGGCTCGCTGCTCCGGCCCGTGCTCGACTACGCGCTCCGCGCCGCCGGCCCGCGCGGGAGCGTGCGCGTCGTCGACTCCCCGGTCGAGGGCTGCGAGATCGAGAAGGTCGCCGGCCCGCTCGGCATCTTCGACGTCATCGATCACCTGAGGGCCCAGGGGCATGACGTCGATTTCATCGACCTGCGGTATTTCCGGGTCGCGCCGGTGTTCGCGCTCGACGACGTGCGCCGCTTCGGCCGCTCCTGGAACCTCGGCCTGCTCCTCCGCCGCCGCCTGCCCGGCGATCCGCGGGGCTACCGGGTCGTCGATCTGGGCTCGAGCAGCTTCTTCGCCGCCGCGGGCGCCCCGCGCGGCGCCGCGCTCCGCTTCCACCGCAGCCATTACGCGACGCCGGTGCCGCACCACGCAGGACAACGGCACGAGTACAGCATTCCCCAGACGCTCCTCGACGCGGATGTCGTCATCAACCTCCCCAAGCTGAAGACGCACAAGAAGACGGGTATCACGCTGTCGCTGAAGAGCGTGATCGGCCTGACGAACGAGAAGTACTGGCTCCCGCACTTCACCGAGGGTGATCCATCGGTCGGCGGCGACGAGTTCGATCGGCCTCAGGGTCTCGGAGACGCGGTGGAGAACAAGCTCAGCCGGTTCCCGCTCCCCGGCGATCACTCGCTCGTCGCGCGCGCGCCGCGGCTCGGGGCGCCGCCGAAGGTCATCGATGGCAGCTGGGAGGGGAACAACACGCTCTGGCGGACGATCCTGGATCTCAACCGCATCCTGTTCTTCGCGGACCGCGGCGGCGCGCTGCGCGGGGAGCCGCAGCGGCGGTACCTGACGATCGTGGACGGCATCGTCGCGGGGGAGGGCGAAGGGCCGCTCGGGGCGACGCCCGTGCACGCGGGGCTCCTGCTCGGCGGGTTCGATCCGGGCCTCGTCGACGCGATCGCCTCGCAGGTGATGGGCTTCGATCCGGCGCGGATACCGCTCGTGCGGGAGTCGCTGGGCGGGGTGTTGCTCCCTGGCAGTCACCTCGACGAGGTAGAGCACATCGTCGACGGGCCCGCGCCGACCCACCGGTTCAAGCCGCCGCGGAGCTGGCCGTCGCTGCTGCCGGGCGTGGCCGGCGCGGCGGCGTGACGGGGCCGCGCGTCACGGTCGCTCCGCCGCGGGCGCGAGCGTCCGGTGAATCGCGTCGATCGCGAACGTGACGTAGGCCTGGCCCTCGGACCGATCGAACCCCTGGTTCGAGAGGTGCTGGTGGAACGGCCGGAAGTGCAGCGCGCCGAGGAAGAGGTCGGCCGCGTGCTCCGGGCGGACCGGGCGCAGGAGGCCGCGGTCGATCGCTCGCGAGAACCACGCGACCACCTCGCGCCGCGCGCGGACCGGCGGCAGGTCCTCGCGCCGGTCGGCCATGGACTCGACGTGCATGCCGGCCGAGCGGAGCACCGCGAGGCACGGCACGATGCGCTCGAGGTAGGCGGAGAGCTCCTCGGCGAGCTCGAGGAGCTGGATCCGCGCGTCGCGGTCGTCCGGGCCCGCCCGCGCGCGCGCCATCCACGGCGGCTCGAACGGCGGCAGCAGCGCGGCGCGCAGGAGCTGCTCCTTGGTGCCGAAGCGCTGGAACAGCACCCCGTGCGAGACGCCGAGCCGCTCGGCGATGAGCGTCGTCGAGACGCCCGCGCCGTGCTCCAGAAAACACGCGCGTGCCTCGTCGAGGATCTGCGCGTCGGTGATGTTACGCGGCCTTGCCATTTATAAGTATCATGATACTTATTTCGTGACGTCACAATGACTTTCAGGTGACGGTCGAGCGGACGCCGTCGGCGCGAGCGAGGCGCTGCGCGCTCCCCGGAGGGCGGGCGAGCGCCGGGGAGCGCGCGGCGCGGCGGAAGCAGCCTTTCTTGGCCGAAGGAGATGCCTGATGCTTGTTCATCGCTTGAGCCAGCTATCCCGAGCCGACCTCGCCAGGGCGGGCGGCAAGGGCGCCAACCTCGGTGAGCTGATCCAGCTCGGGCTGGCCGTGCCGCCCGGGTTCGTTGTGAGCGCTGACGCGTACGCGGAGCAGGCGCGCGCATGGGGGCTCGCCGAGCGCCTCTCGGCGCACCTCGCCGCGAGCCGCTGGGAGGCCGCGGCCTCGGAGGCGGCGGAGCTCTTCGAGCGGGGCGCGATGCTGCCCGGGATGGAGAGCGCGGTCCGGGACGCGTACCGCGAGCTCGGCGCGCCGCCGGTCGCGGTTCGCTCCTCGGCGACGGCGGAGGACCTCGCCGACGCCTCGTTCGCGGGCCAGCACGAGACGTACCTCGACGTGGCCGGAGAGGACGGGCTGCTCCTCGCGCTGCGGCGGTGCTGGGCGTCCCTCTGGAGCCCGAGGGCCCTCGGCTACCGGGCGGCGCGGGGCATCGATCACCTGGGGGTCAACATCGCCGTGGTGGTGCAGCGCATGGTCCCGGCCGAGTTCGCCGGCGTCCTGTTCACCGTCGACCCGGTGGCCCAGCGCGCCGACCGCATGCTCCTGGAGGTCGCCCCGGGCCTCGGCGAGGCCGTGGTGTCAGGACACACGACCGGCGATGTGTACCGCCTGCGGCGCGCGCCGTTCGCCGGGGCCGCGGCGCCCGGCCCGGACCGACCGAACGGGGCCGCGGGCCCCGGGACGAACGACCTCGCGATCGACGACCGCGACCGCCGGGAGGCCGGCCGTCCCGCGCCGAGCGACGCGCTGGTGCTCGATCTGGGCCGCATCGGGCTCCGCCTCGAGGCCCACTTCGGCTGCCCGCAGGACGTGGAGTTCGCCTTCGCCGGGGGCTCCATTCACCTCCTCCAGTCGCGCCCGATCACCACGCTCGGCGCGGCCGAGATCGAGCCCCTCCCTCCGCCCCCGCAGCTCAACCGCATGCAGCGGAGGTTGCTCGAGGCCAACGACAACGACAGGTTCCCCGTCGCCCCCAGGCCGCTCGATCAATGGGGCTTCCGGGCGACGCTCCCCGCGCTCGTGCGCATGGTGCGCTTCCTGGGGCTCGACGTGGACGAGGCCGACGAGCGCGCGTGGGTCGACCAGGTGTGGCGCCCGATGTTCGTCCCACCGCAGGCGCGACCCACCCTCCGGTTGCTCCGGCTGCCGCAGAAGGTCGCGGCCAGCCTGCGCGACGACGCGATGGCGTGGTGGGAGGGCGACGGGTTCAAGCGGATCCAGGAGGCCTGCGCGCCGGTCGATCTCCGCGCGCTGGACGACGCCGCGCTCCTCCGCCGCGCCGACCGGATCACGGAGACCACGACCGCGGTCCTGGGCGAGCGGTTCGAGAGGAGCGCCAGCCAGCTGGCCGCCATCGCCCTCCGCGTCCCGGTCGCCCTCGCCGTGGGACCGAAGCGGGCGGCGACCGTCATGCGCGACCTCGTCTCGGGCCTGCGCACCCGGACGTCCGACGTGAACCTCGCGATCTTCCACCTCGCGCGCAGGGCGGTGAGCGCCGGGCCGGAGGTCGCCGGGGCGATCCGGGAGGGGCGCCCGGAGGCCCTCCGCGAATCGGAGGCCGGCCGGGCCTACCTGGCCGAGGTCGACGCGTTCCTGGACGAGCATGGGCACCGGGAGAGCACCGGTCTGTACCTCTCGGCGCCGACGTGGCGGCAGGATCCCGCGCCGCTGTGGGGGCTCCTTCGCGGCCTGCTCGACGTCGCCGAGCCGCCGTCCGAGGAGGCCGGGCTCGCGCGTTACCGGGCGGCGCTCGAGGAGGTCACCCGCGCGCTTCGCCTCGTGCCCGGTCTGCCCGACGCGTTCCGCCGCAACCTCGAGCGGCTGCGGAGCGCGATCGTGTTCCGGGAGCGCACGCACTTCGATCTGGTGCGCCCGTTCTCCGCGCTGCAGGCGATCGTGGCCGAGATCGCGCGTCGCCTCTGCGAGCGCGGGCGCCTGCCGCGCCCCGACGACGTCTTCTACCTGACGGAAGCCGAGCTCCGGGGGTGGCTGGAGGGGGCGGCGCCGCCGCTCGACGAGGTGGAGCGGCTCGTTCGACGGCGGCGCGCGACGTACGGGGTGGTCAACGCGGAGTGGCAGAAGAGATCGTTCGGGGCGGGCGCGGGAGGCGCCTCGGGCGACGAGCTCCGCGGCATCGGGGCGTCGTCCGGGGTGGTCCGCGGCAAGGCGCGCATCGTGCGGGACGAGCGGGAGTTCGAGCGGCTGAAGGCGGGGGAGATCCTGGTCTGCCGCTACACGAACCCCGCGTGGACGCCGCTCTTCACGCTGGCCGCGGGCGTCGTGACGAACGTCGGAGGCGCGGTCTCCCACGCGGCCATCGTCGCGCGCGAGTACGGGATCCCGGCGGTCCTGGGGGCTGCCGGGGCGACCGAGCGCATCACGGATGGCCAGGAGATCCTCGTGGACGGGACGGAGGGCCGGGTGGTGCTCCTGCGCCGGGGCGACCGTCAGGACGGCGCGGGCGAGCTCGCCCGTGCCTGAGCCCTCGTCGCGCCTGCCGGTGCGGCTGCTCGCCGCCATCGCCCTGTCGACGGCGCTCGCGCCGCTCAACTCCACGATGGTCGCCGTGGCGCTGCCGGAGATGGCGCGCACGCTTCGCGTCGACTCCGGCGCGCTCCGGCAGGCGCTCGTGACGAGCTACCTGCTCACGAACATCGTCCTGCAGAGCCCCGGTGGGAAGCTCGGAGATCGCCTCGGCCACCGGCGCGCGCTCGGGCTGGGCCAGCTCCTCCTGGCGGTCGGGGCCGCGCTCGCCTACCTCTGGCCGGTGCTCCCGGTGCTCGCGGCGTCGCGCGTCGTGATGGCCGCGGGCGGCGCGATCGTGGTCCCGAGCGCGACGGCCATGCTCCGCACGGAGCTGCCGCCCGAGGTGCGCGGGCGCGCCTTCGGCGCCTTCGGGGCGGTGATGGGGCTGTCGGCGGGCACCGGACCGACGATCGGAGCGCTGCTCGTGGGGACCTTCGGGTGGACCTCGATCTTCCTCGCGAACGTCCCGGTGCTGCTCCTCTCCGCCGGGCTCGCGCACCTCGGCGCGCCGCCGCGCCCCGCGGCCGTGACGCCTGCCGCGCCGCGACCGCGGTTCGACGTCGTGGGCTCGGTGCTGCTGGGCGGGTCGCTCATCGGGCTCGTCCTTGGCCTCGAGTCAGCGCACCTCCGCTGGGCCGCGGTGCTCGGCGCGCTGGGCCTCGTGCCCTTCGTGCTCTGGGAGCGGCGCGCCGCGGACCCCGTCATCGACTTCTCCCTGTTCCGGCGGCGCGCGTTCCTCGGCGGCAGCCTGCTCATCGCGCTCCAGAACTTCGCCATGTACGCGACGATCTTCGAGCTGCCGCAGGTGGCGGGGCGGCTGTTCCACGTCGGGCCGCGCGACGTCGGCACGACGCTGCTGGCCATGATGGGGACGATGGTCGTCGTCTCGCCCCTCGCGGGGCGCGGCGCCGATCGCTTCGGGCCGCGCGCGCTGGCGCTCGCCGGCTGCTCGCTCGCCCTGGCCGGCATACTCCTGCTGGCGATGCGGCCTCTGGGCGCGCTCACGGACGCGATCCCCGCGCTCGTGATGCTCGGCGCCGGCCTCGGCCTGACGTCCCCGCCGTCGCAGTCCGCGGCGATGAGCGACGTCCCGCGCGAGAAGAGCGGAATGGCCGCAGGCCTCACGTCGACGATGCGCTACATGGGGGGCATCGTCGGCCTCACCGTGCTCGGCCTCGTCCTCACCGACCACCCGGCGGCCGATGTGGTGAACCGCGAGCACACGATGGCCACGTCCATCTTCGGCGCGGCGCTGCTCCTGACGATCGGCTGCGCCTTCCTCCTTCCCGGCCGCGCCGCCGCGCCGGTGGCAGCCGCGGGATCACGGTAGTCAGTCCACGGCCTACGGGGCGCCGACGGAGGGCTCCGGCGCTCTCGCTCCGATCAGGATGCGCAAGTCGTCGAGGTACTCCGCGTCGTCACCGCCGCAGAGGTCCGGGTCCCCTCCCATGGAGCGATCCACGCTCGCGCCCACGATCACACGATAGGCCCCGCTCGCGCCCACCTCACCTTCGTGCCCGTCGAGGATCGAGCCGGCTGGCAGCTCGTCGATCCAGAAATCGATCCGACCTCTGCGGTGGGCCACGCACATCTTTCGAAGTTCTTCGGGACACCCTTCCTCGGGGCTCATCGCCATCCTGATCGGCGCGAAATAAGGTTCAACGTCCGTGTCGGGCCACGGGTTGGAACCTCGGACGCCTCCCGCGAGCAGCGCGCCGGTGATGTCGGAGCCGGCGCGCACCTCGAACCATTGATGGTCGATGACAGGAACGATATCCGTGAAGTGCACAACCCGCAGGAACACGGGACCGCTCTCGGGAACGGCGCCCAGGATGTCGGAATCCTGGACAGCGATCGTCACGCCATGCGCGACGCCGTCCTTGTCCGTGCAGGCAAGGGAGCGTGATGTCGAGCTGGCCGCCTCCACCTGGCATGGCGCGGCCATGTTCACTTCGTAGGAATCGAACCCCTCGTCCGGCCAAGCCTCGACGGTGACCTCGAATTCAGCCGATATCCCGGCCTGCCGGGGCTCGCAGGCGGACGTCTGCTCTGGTCCCGTCGACTCGCCGTTGCTCGTGGTGCCAGGTGACGAGGTCTCTGTGGGACCACACGCGGGCGTCATGCAGAGGGGGACGAGAGACATCACCGAAAGAGCAACCACGGAGGATGTGCGCTTCATGCCGTCACGTTCAAGCAACGCGTGCGCCAGTGCGGAGATGCACGAGATCTCTGGACCTCGCGCCTGGCGCACAGGCACAGCGGCACAATTCGTCTCGAATTTGTGCCAAAATGCGCCGCGCACACCGTGCTCCGCGCCGGTGTGCGCGAGCCGCCAGGGGGAGGTTCGCGCGCCGGTTTTTGATTGACGCCGGCAATGTGAACGTTCACAATTTGGTCTCCGGGTATCCTTCTGCTTTGCCCTGGGTGGGCCGTCATGCGCCCCGGCTTCTCGTCCTCATGCGCGTTCACCCTGGCGGTCGGGCTCTGAGGAGCTCGCTGGCCCGATTGGGCATCCCTCTGGAGACTAGCATGATCACTCACCTCGATTTGCCCTCCCACGCTCTGGCTCCGTGCCGTTCCCTCCTTCGTCTCTCTGCTCTCGGCTGTGTGCTCGCGGCGCTCGCCGGCTGCAGCAGCGGCACGGCCGACGACCAGCCCTCCCCTGATGGGACGGGTGGCTCGGAGAATCCGGTGACGGGCGCCAGCAGCGCCAGCAGTACGACGGGCACCAGCGGGAGCACTGGTACGTCGAGCTCCGTCGGGAGCGGGGGAAGCGGTACGACGGGTACCGGCGGGAGCACGTCGGCCTCGGGGAGCGGCGGCGATCCAGGGGACGGTGGTGGAGGCGCAGGCGGCTCCCCGCCGACCTGCGACTTGCCCACCACGTTCAAGTGGAAGGCGGGGCCTCCGGTGATCAGCCCCAAGCCGCCTGCCGGCCGCAGCTGGGCATCCGTCAAGGACCCGACGATCGTGTTCTTCGACAACAAGTACCACGTGTTTGCCACCGTGTTCGACACCACGTCGGGCAACGGCGGATGGCAGTCCATGTACTCGAACTTCACGGACATCCCTCAGGCGAACGCCGCTGATCAGCACTACATGGCGAGCTGGCCCACCGGCAGCACGGTCGCGCCCCAGGTCTTCTTTTTCCAGCCGCACAACAAGTGGTACCTCATCTACCAGTGGAACGGCCGGTACTCGACCAACGATGACATCAACAACATGAACGGCTGGAGTCGGCCCCAAGGGCTGCTCCGAGGCGAGCCGAACGGCGCGCTGGACTTCTGGAACATCTGCGACGACAAGGACTGCCATCTGTTCTTCTCGCGGGACGACGGAAAGCTCTACCGCTCCAAGGTCAGCATCGACAAGTTCCCGAATTTCGACGGTTACGAAACCGTCATGTCGGCCCCCAGCGCGAGTCTCCTGTTCGAAGCCAGCAACGTCTACAAGGTGGATGGGTCGAACAAGTACCTGCTCATGGTGGAGGCGTACGACAACAGCCCTCGCTTCTTCAGGTCGTGGACGTCCGAGAGCCTCGACGGCCCCTGGGCTCCCCTGGCGGACACCAAGCAGAACCCTTTCGCCGGCCCTGCCAACGTGACCTACGAAGGCCAGGACTGGAGCGACGACATCAGCCACGGCGAGCTGATCCGCTCCGGGCACGACGAGAAGATGACCATCGACCCGTGCGACCTGCGGTTCCTCTACCAGGGCAGAGATCCGAAAGTCGGGGGTGATTACGGCAAGTTGCCCTACAGGCTCGGGATGTTGACGCTCCAGAAGTAGCTCCGCTCCCCTCCAGTTGTGGTTTTACCACCCCGGTAAACCTGGCGGCCGCTCGGGCCGCCAGGCGGACGCCACCTGGATTCCACCCTCCCATGACCCCCTTTCGTCGCGACGCAAAGACGGCGCTCGTGCGCGACATGATCGGGCCGGAGCACACGCTGAGGATCGACGGCGCGGCGGGCGCTACCTCGCCCCCACGGCGCCAGGCACATCGATCACCATGAAGGCCGACTCGCTCGCGGCGCACACGTTCCCCGGCGGGCAGGTCTGGCAGGACCGCTCGGAGCGCTCATGAAAATCATCCGCTACCTGGACACGAACGGACGCGCCCGCTACGCGAGCGAGCAGGGCGATGGCACGGCCCTGCGCATCGAAGGCGACCCCTTCGCTCACTACACGGTCACACAAGAACGTGCGGAGGTCGCGCGCAGGCTCGCCCCGATCGCTCCCACGCAGATCCTCGGCATCGGCCTGAACTACCGCCGGCACGCCGAAGAGATCAAGGCCAAGCTCCCCGAGCACCCGATCGTCTTCATGAAGGGACTGAACGCCGTCCAGGATCCTGGCGCGCCGATCGTGATTCCGCGTCAGCTGGCGAGCGAGGAGGTCGATTACGAGTGCGAGCTCGCCGTGGTCATCGGCAAAGCGTGCAAGAACGTGAGCCGCGCGCGCGCGCTCGAGCACGTGCTCGGTTACACGTGCGCGAACGACGTGTCGGCTCGCGACTGGCAGCTCCGGCGCGGCGGCGGGCAGTGGTGTCGCGGCAAGACGTTCGACACGTTCGCCCCGCTCGGCCCCCGCCTCGTCACCGCGGACGAGGTCGGAGATCCAGGAGCGCTCCGCATCGCCACCCTCCTGAACGGCGAGCGCGTGCAAGACTGGACGACCGGCGACATGATCTTCGGCGTGCCCGAGCTCATCGAGTTCTTGAGCGGCAGCACGACGCTGCTGCCGGGCACCGTGATCCTCACGGGGACGCCGCATGGCGTCGGCATGGCCCGAACCCCGCCGCGCTGGCTGCGCCCGGGAGATCGGGTCGAGATCGAGATCGAGAAGATCGGCGTGCTCGAAAACCACGTCGTCTCCGAAGGGGAAGCGTGAATGACGGCGGCCCCGCCGCGCGGGGCGCCGGGCAGCTCGCGGCCCGCTCCTGGGAGCTCCTCGATTTCGTCAGCCAGCCGACCGTCTGGCGCGCGGCGCTCGCGCCCGGAGGTCGGGTCCAGATCCTGCCGGAATGGCTCGCCCCCCCCCCGGCGACGTCGACCCGGTTGCTCGGCGCGTTCGAGCTGGATTCCACGCTCGCGCGCGCTCGAATCGACGCCGATGACCTCGGCATCACGCGCGCCGCCGGCGCGATCGCCGAGACGGCACCGTCATCCTCGACGACGCGACCACCTCGACGCGCCGCAGCGCGCTCGCCCCCTGGGATCCACGTGGCGATCGTTCGCCGCGCCGACATCCACCGTTCGCTCTGCGCCGAAATCTCCGCGCTCGGCGGCGACCCCTACGTGGTCAGATGTACGGGGCCATCCAAGACGGCCGACGTGGAGGGCATCCTGATTCAGGGCGTGCACGGACCGGGCGAGCCAATCGCCCAGATCGTCGATGCCTGGTAGAGCGACGCCGGGAGCGCGTTCTGAGGAGTTCCCGGCGATCGGCATCGTGGCCGGCGAGTCCCGCGCGCCGGTTTTCAATTGACGCCGTAGATGTGAGCGCTCACAATTTGGCTCGGAGATTCCTCCGCTTTGCCCTGGGTAGGCCGCCATGCGGCACCGGGCCCTTCGTCCTCGTCCTCGTGCGCGTCAACCTTGACAGTCGGGCTCTGAGGAGCTCGCTGCCCGATCGGGCATCCCTCTGGAGACCAGCATGATCACTCCCTTCGATTTGCCTCGCCAATCTTTGACTCCGTCCCGTTCCCTCCTTCGTTTGTCTGCCCTCGGTTGTGTGCTCGCGGCGCTCGCCGCTTGCGCCAGCGACACGGGGGACGAGCAGCCGTCCAGTGGTGGTACGGGTGGCTCTGAGAACCCCACGACGAGCGCCGGCAGCACGACAGGCGGGAGCACGAGCGCAGGGGTCACGAGCGGATCGAGCTCCGGCACGGGCGCGAGCACGAGCACGAGCAGCGGAAGCGACCCGGGCACGGGCGGCGACCCGACGGGTGGGACCGGGGGGAGCGGCGGCGCTCCGGGGGACGGCGGCGGCGGCGCAGGCGCGGGCGGTTCGCCGCCTGTGACCTGCGACCTGCCCACCACGCTCAAGTGGAAGTCGGGGCCTCCGGTGATCAACCCCAAGTCGGCTGCCGGTCGCAACTTCGTCTCCATCAAGGACCCGACGATCGTGTTCCACGACGGCAAGTACCACGTATTTGCCACCGTGTACGACACGGCGGGCAACGGGGGGTGGAGCTCCGTGTATTTGAACTTCACCGACTTCGCTCAGGCGAACTCCGCGCAGCAGCAGCACATGGCGGGCTGGCCCACCGGCGGCACGGTCGCGCCCCAGGTCTTCTTTTTCCGGCCGCACAACAAGTGGTACCTCATCTTCCAGTGGAACGGCCGGTACTCGACCAACGACGACATCAACAACGTCAACGGCTGGAGCCGGCCCCAGCCGCTGCTCAAGGGCGAGCCAGGCCAGATGGGGAACACCCTTGGCGCGCTGGACTTCTGGAACATCTGCGACGACAAGAACTGCCATCTGTTCTTCTCGCGGGACGACGGGAAGCTCTACCGCTCCAAGGTCAGCATCGATAAATTCCCGGCTTTCGATGGGTACGAAACCGTCATGACGGCCCCCACCAACGGGCTCCTGTTCGAGGCCAGCAACGTCTACAAGGTGGATGGCACGAACAAGTACCTGCTCATGGTCGAGGCGTTCGACAACAGCCCTCGCTTCTTCAGGTCGTGGACCTCCGAGAGCCTCGACGGCCCCTGGGCTCCCCTGGCGGACACCAAGCAGAAACCCTTCGCCGGCCCTGCCAACGTGACGTTCGAAGGCGGAAAGTGGAGCGACGACATCAGCCACGGTGAGATGATCCGCTCCGGGAGCGACGAGCGAATGACCATCAACGCGTGCAACATGCAGTTCCTCTACCAGGGCAGGGATCCGAACGCCGGAGGGGCTTACGAAAGATTGCCGTACAAGCTGGGTCTGATCACGCTCGAGAAGTGACGCCGCGCCCCTCCTCGAGCTCTCGGTAAGGGACGTCCAGGCAGAAGCGCCGATCTCCCGATCGGCGCCTCCCCGGCGAGCCCGGGCCGGCATCGGCCCGGGTCGGAATCGGGGCAAACCATCGATGCGTCCGGGGCGCCGCGCGCGCAGGATCCGCGGCCTGAATCCAGGGGATCGCTGGACGAACGGCATTCTCCGTCTATCCTTGAGCGGTGCGCTCGGGGGAGCTCTTGGGGGGGCGCTTCCGCGTCGAAGCGCTCGCGGAGAGCGGAGGCATGGGCGCGGTCTACCGCGCCTGGGACGTCACCACCGGAAGGCGGGTCGCCGCCAAGGTGCTGCACGATCCGTCGCCGCACCACCTCGCGCGCTTCGCGCGGGAGGCCGAGCTCCTCGCCCGCCTCGCACACCCCGGGATCGTCCGGTACGTCGCCTACAGCGCCGCGCGCGAGAGCACGCCCTTCCTGGTCATGGAATGGCTGGAGGGAGAGGACCTCTCCCGGCTCCTCTCGCGCCGACGGCTCTCGGTCGCCGAGACGGTGGAGCTCGGGGCGCGCGTCGCCGCGGCCCTGGGCGCCGCCCACGCGCTGGGGATCGTCCACCGCGATCTCAAGCCGGCCAACATCTTCCTCGTCGACGGGCGGATCGAAAAGCCCAGGCTCCTCGATTTCGGGGTCGCCCGCCTCCCGGACATGGCGCCGATCACCGGCGCCGGGATGCTGGTCGGCACGCCCGACTACATGGCCCCGGAGCAGGCGCGCAGCGGCGATGAGGTCGGCGCGCCCGCCGACATCTTCTCGCTCGGCTGCGTGCTCTTCCAGTGCGTCACCGGCGCGCCGCCGTTTCAGGCCGATCACCTGGTCGCCCTGCTCGCCAGGATCATCTTCGATGATCCGCCGCGCCTGTCCGAGCGCTGCCTCGGCGCGCCCCCGTGGCTCGACGCGCTCGTCTCGCAGATGCTCGAGAAGGATCCGGCGCGGCGCCCGCGTGACGGGGCCGCGGCCCACGCCGCGCTCGCGGCGCAGGAGGTCCACGGCGGGTCGATCGCGGGACCGACGAGCTCCGCCCTCACCAGCAGCGAGCGCCGCTTCCACGGCGTCGCGGTGATCGGCCGCGCGTCAGCGTCCGCGCTGGACGCCACCCTCTCGCTCTGCGAGGCGAACGCGGACGCCGGCGCGCTCCGGGAGGTCGCCGCCCGCTTCGAGGGGCGCCTGGAGCTGCTCGCCGACGGTACGGCGGTGCTCATCGTCGGCCGCCCGCACGTGCCCACCGACGTCGCCGCGCAGCTCGCGCGCTGCGCGCTGGCGCTGCGGGAGCGCGTCCCCGATCGCCCGATCGCGATCACGGTCGGCTGGGGTGAGCTCGGGTGCGGCCTGCCGGTCGGCGACGCGATCCAGCGCGCGGCGGGGCTGCTCCGGAGCGCGGGCCGCGCGGGCGCGCCGCAGATCCTCCTCGACAGGACCACCGCCGGGCTGCTCGAGGCCCGCTTCGAGGCCGCGATCACCGCGTCCGGCGCCGTCGAGCTGCGCGGCGAGCGCAGCGCCGCCGAGCCGTGGCGCCCGCTCCTCGGCAGGCCCACGCCCTGCGTCGGCCGCGATCACGAGCTCCGCCTGCTGGAGCAGACCTTCGCCGCCTGCGCCGGCGAGCCCGCCGCCCGGGCGGTGCTCGTCATCGGCGCCGCGGGCATGGGCAAGTCCCGCCTGCTCCAGGAGCACCTCGCGGCCCTCCGGCGCGCCGGCGCGCCCGCGGAGATCTGGGCGGGGCTCGGGGATCCGCTGCGCGCGGGCTCCATCGGCGGCCTGCTCGCGGAGGTGATCCGGGGCGCGGCGGGGATCCAGGGCGGCGAGCCCATCGAGGAGCGGCGCGCGCTCCTCCGGGCGCGTGTCGCCCGCCGCGCGCCCGAGGCGGAGCGGCGCCGGATCGAGGAGTTCCTCGGAGAGCTCGCCGGCGTCCCCTTCCCCGACGAGGACAGCCTCCCGCTCCGTGCCGCCCGGCAGGATCCCGAGCTGCTCGGCGAGCAGATGCAGCGCGCGCTGCGCGATTTTCTGCGCGCCGAGTGCGCGGCCCAGCCGGTGGTGCTCGCGCTGGAGGACGTGCACTGGGCCGATCGCGCCTCGGTCGCGGCCATCGACGCGGCGCTGCGCGAGCTCGCGGACCAGCCGCTCGTCGTGCTCGCCACGGCGCGCCCCGAGATCAAGCAAACCTACCCCGATCTCTGGGGCGAGCGCGGGCGGCAGGAGCTCTGGCTCAGGCAGCTCTCGCCGAGGGCGTGCGCGCAGCTCACGCGGGAGGCGCTGGGCGGCGCAGCCGACGGGGCGCTCGTCGATCGTCTGGTCACCCAGTCCGAGGGCCAGCCCTTCTTCCTCGAGGAGCTGATCCGCGCGACGGCGGAGGGCCGGGGCGAAGCGCTGCCCGACACCGTGGTGGCGATGGTGCAGGTCCGGCTGGAGGCGCTCGCGCCGCCTGCGCGCCGGATCCTGCGCGCCGCCAGCGTGCTCGGCGAGGTGTTCTGGCGAGGCGCCGTCGCCCACCTGCTCGGCGGCGACGCCGCGCTACTCTCCGATCACCTCGCGGCGCTCGTCACCGGGGAGCTCTGCGTCCGCCGCCGCGAGAGCCGCTTCCCCGGCGAGGAGGAGTACTGCTTCCGCCAGGCGCTCCTGCGCGAGGGCGCGTACGCGCAGCTCACCGAGGACGATCGAGCGCTCGGCCACCGCCTCGCCGCCGAGTGGCTCGAGGCCGCGGGCGAGGCCGATCTGCTGGTGCTCGCGGCGCACTGCGAGCGCGGCGGCCTGACCGCCCGGGCGGCGTCGCTGCTCGTCCGCGGCGCCGAGCTCGCGGCCGCGCGCCGGGCCTACCTCGACGCGGAGGGCTGCTACGGGCGCGCCGAGGCGCTGGTCGGCGCGCTGCTCCCTGCGGCGCGCCACGCGCGGGGCCTCGCTCGCTTCCGGCTCGGGCGGCACACCGAGGCCCTCGCCGACCTCGCCGCGGCGCGCGAGGAGGCGGCCGAGGCGTCGGAGCCAGGGGCGGAGATCGAGCTCCTCCTCGATGAGGCCATGATCCTCGACTGGACAGGCGAGTACCGCGCCGCGAGCGAGCGGGTCGAGGCCGCCGAGCGCCTCGCCGACTGGGTGGACTCCCCCCTGCTCGGCGCCCGCCTGCTCCTCGGCATGGGCCGCTCGCTCCACCGGGACGACCGCGAGGACGAGGCCGCCATGGTGCTGTCGCGCGCCGCGGAGCAAGCCGCGCGGCTCGGGGACGAGGGCTATGAGACACACATCATCGCCCGGCTGATGCTCGGCTTCATCCTGGCCAGCCTCGGCCGGGTCGACGAGGCGGCGCGGGACCTCGACGCGGTGATCCGGAGCTGCGAGGAGCGCAGCGATCTCATGCACCTCGGCGCAGCGCTGAACAACCGCGCGCTCGCGCGGGCCCTCCAGGGCGACCGCGCCGGGATGATCGCCGACCTCGAGCGCACCCTCGCGCTCGGGCGCGACCTCGGCCAGCCCGCGTTCGAGCTCGTCGGCCGCTACAACCTCGCCGAGTACCTGTATCTGATGGACGATCTCGAGGCCGCGGCGCCCCACGCGCGCGCCGTCCAGGCGATGGGGCCGCGCTGCGACGAGCACCACGCGCCGATGGCCGTGGCGCTCTTGACCGCGCGCCTGCGCCTCTACCAGGGCGACGAGGCGGGCGCTCGCGGGATCGCCCTGCGGCTTCGCGCGGCGCAAGAGCAAGCCGGCGGCGACGCGCTGAAGCCCTCGGAGGACGTGCTCTGCGCGATGATCGAGCTCGCGACGCGCGACGACGACGGCGACGCGTGGGCCGCGCTCGAGGAGCGCTCCGCGCGCTGCTCGGTGGGCCAGGAGCGGATCGAGGTGCTCGAGGCGCGGGCCCTCGCCGCCTTCCGTCGCGGCCGGTACGTCGATGCCCGGCTGCAGATCGAGCGCGCCCTCGCGGCCGCCTCCACCACGCCGACCGTCATGGGCAGTCGCCTCCGTCGCTGGCACACGGAGCTGACGGCGCTGTCAGCATCGGACGCCCCGGACACCCACCCTCGTCGCCGCTGAATCACCTTGCACGAGCGTGATAATGCGAAAAGATAGAATATTGAACCCATAGTTGACCTATGGGCGATGTTGGTGAGCCCGCGCCGCGCGCAGGGAGCCGCCGGGAATGCGCCAGAAATGGGGGGGAACCCATGTCGCTCAAGGAGACATTCATCGTGCTTGTCGGGGCCGGGGTGCTGCCGGGCTGCGTCGCGGAGGTGGGGGACACCGAGGCGCCGGAGGAGCTCGTGGGGGAATCCCAGGGAGCCCTCCTGGGCGGCAACGCGCTCAGCGCGAACGCCCTGAACCTCAACGCCCTGAACCTCAACGCCTTGAACCTCAACGCCCTGAACCTCAACGGTCTCAGCGCGCAAAACCTCGCCGCGCTCCAGGATCCCGGCCCGGCCGGCGCGCTGGCGCGCGAGTTCGTGCGTTATGCGACGAGCTGCGCCCTGAGGAGCACGGAGTACTTCGCCTTCTCGTGGAAGGACTCCAAGGGCAAAATCTACAACGAGCGCTACCCCGGGCTGCTCGGCGCCGCGCCGACCTGGGCGAGCGGGCCGCTCGACGAGCTCGGGCAGCGCATGGTCTCCAGCTGCGTGGCGGCGCGCGTGAACTACTATCAAGTACCGGTCCTCCTCTCCGCGCGCTCGCTGCGGGATCCGTTGAAGACGCTCTCCTCCAGCCAGGAGCTCATCGATTATCCAGACATCGAGGGGGCCTTCTGGGGCAACCTGTTCGCGGCGCAGCCCTACGTCAACGCTTGCTACAACAGCGCGACGGTCGACAACTCGCGCGCCTACCAGCGCGACTGCGCCGCGGGCCACCTGACGTCCGACGGCCAGCTCGTGGGGTGCGGGGTGATCCGCATGGTCGGACCCTGCAGCCAGGTCTGCCAGACCGTCAACGGGGCCGGCCAGTACTACCCATCCTGTGTCGACCGCCCCGGCCAGAGCACCGCGACCACGAAGGACGTGATCACCACCGCCTTGCCCTGACCGGCATGTCGTCGAGCTGTCGTCGCGCTTCCAGGAAGGCGAGCGCATCAACCATCTTCCGTCACCGGCAGCGAACGTGGCGACTCGCCCTCGATATCCTCGAATTGTTTTGCTCTTTCTCTGTGAAGGGATCGATGGGCCAACGCTCGCCGTCAGGCCATCACGTTCGAAAGCCCTCGCCGTCCGGCCGCTCGACGCCACCGAGAGCAGCCGGCTCACGCGCTCCTCGATCGTCGGGTGCGTCGAGGACCACTTCAGCACCGAGCCAGTCACCGCGAATGGTGGTGATGGCAAGGGCGGACGGCGCCGAGATTGGCGAAGATGGGTTCTGGGTCACCTTCGGCGCCCTTCGCCCCAACCCCCGAGGCGACAGGCGCCTCGTAAGGCGCTTCACAGCGCGCACTGTAAACAGCGATTCTTCGAGGAGCAAGTCGCTGTGACATGCTGGTTCATGTCATGACATGTCGCACGACACATCCGCTCGACGCGGCTCCGCGGCGCGCGAGCTGATGACAAGGCCGTCACTCGTGGTGTAAAGTGCATACGCATGACGGCAAGGGGATGGGTGGTGGTGTTCGCGGCGACGATCCTGATCGGATGCGGCGAGAGCAGTGACGGCAGCGGCGGTATCGCGCGGCCCGTCACGACGTTCAACGGTGTTCCCTACGGCGCGACATGTGACGGGGACGCGAGCTGCGGGGGCCAGCAGGACTCCTGCTGCCTGGGTGGCAAGTGCTCGGCCGAAGGCTGGTGCAGCCCCAAATGCGAGAGTGATCAAGACTGCCCCGAGGGCTTCTATTGCATTGATCACAGCGGAACCCGCTGCTTCTCCGCGTGCGAGGACGATCGCGACTGCCCGACGGACTTCATCTGCGAGGAGAAGAGCGGACACAGGACCTGCCGCTTCAAGTAGCCGCGCGGGCGACCTCCGTGCCTTCGTTTTTGTCAGCGTCCACGGACGGCGTTCTGCAGAAGAACAGAGCACCGCGACCATCAAGGAGGTGATCACCACCGCCTTGCCCTGACCGGCGCGCCCTCAGAAGGCGCCGACCTCGCCGAGCAGCGTCCCGTTCTCGATCAGGTCCACATGACCCCGAGGGGTCGACTCGCCCGCCGCCCAGCGCGATTCGACGGAGAGCTCGAATGCGCCGCCGCACCCGGCGCAGCTGTCCCCCGAACCGCGGCCGGCGTACACGTCCGGGAACGGGTTCTCGTCGAAGAGGAAGGACAGGCGAAGGTGCGCGGCCCCGTCGTCGCCCCGGTAGAGCGCCCCGCGCTGCTCGTGGTCGAGGATGCCGTCGCTGCTCGATAGATTCCCGAGCACGAGGATCTGCAGATACGCGTCGGAGCACTCCCTGCTGCGGTCGATGTACGCCACGACCGGTGAGCTCTCGGCGTCGGCGGCGAGGGACCAGCTCACGGCGCTCGTCGTCCCGTTGGCCCATGTCACGTCGAAGCTTCCGGCCCCCCCGGTCGCGTCGATGGCCTCCTGGCCGCTCACACCGAGGGGCGTCGGGTCCGAGAGGGCATGCTCCACGGCCTGACCCGTCGACTGCGGGAGGAAGTCGCAGGGATCGGCGGCGACCTCCCCCGTCTGTCCCCCGCGCGTGCACCCCATGAGCAGCCCCGCCACGAGCCAGCAAGCAAGCCGTACGTTCATCGCAGCCTCCATCAGCATCACTTGCCGCAGCGCAGGAGCCCCCGCAAGCGCCGCGTAGCGCAGTTACGCATTATCTATCGCTCCGATGTGCTATGTTCGATGCATAAATGCGATACAAACCATCGCAATACGATGAAATCGCGAGGGATTTCTGCCGGGCGCTCCGCGGCAGGCGCTCGCAGCGGCAGCTGAGCGTCCGGCTCGGCTACGGGACGAACGTCGCCTTTGGCTGGGAGTCCGGGCGGCGCTTTCCCACGTTCCCCACGGTGCTGCGCGTCGCGGCGTACAACGGCGTTGACGTCCATCGTGTGCTCTCGGACTTCGTGCGCCAGGAGTCGGCCTTCGGCGCGGCCGTCGCCGTCTCCGACCCGGCCCTCACGGCCACCCTCCTTCAGGTCGTCAAGGGCGGGCTGAGCAACGCCGAGATCGGCGCTCGCATCGGGCGCAGCGCATCCCAGGTGTCGCGCTTCATCGCGGGCACCTCCCAGCCGCGGCTGCCCGACGTGCTGGCCCTCGTCGACGCGACCACCGACCGGCTCCTCGACTTCCTCGCGCTCTTCGTCCCTCCGGGACAGCTGCCCTCGGTGGCGCGCGACTTCGGTGTGCTCGAGGAGCGCCGGCGGATAGCGACGGAGCTCCCCTGGTCTCACGCGGTCCTGCGCGTCCTCGAGCTCGCGGGCTACGCGGCCCTCCCCTGCCATGACGACGCGTGGGTCGCCGCTCGCCTCGCGCTCCCGCGCGACGAGGTGCGTGCGTGCCTCGAGGCCCTGTCGCGGGCAGGCCTGATCCGATGGCGCGGAGGGCGGTACGCGGCCACGGCCGAGACGGTCGACATGACCCGCGGCGCGGCCGAGCCGCGACAGCGATTGAAAGCGCACTGGCTCGACGTCGCCGCGGACCGGCAGCGCCGCGGCGATCCGGGGCTGTACTCCTACAACCTCGTCAGCGTCGCGCGCGGCGACCTCGCGCGGCTGCGGGCCTTGCACGTGCGGTATTTCCACGAGCTCCGGCAGATCGTGTCGGATTCGCGCGAGCCCGATTGCGTCGCGCTGGTCGCGATGCAGCTCTTCGAGCTGGGCGCGTGAGGCGCGAGCCGGGCAGAGAAGGAGGTCCTGTCAACCCGGGGCAGGCCCGCAGCTGGGCATGCGGGCGCCTCGCGGGCAGAGGCCGTACTTCACCGACGCGAAGGCCCCTTGAGCCCGCCCCTCGCGGTCGAGCCGCCTCCGCCCTAGATTCGGTGCGCTGACGGCCAATTCGACTGCCAGCGCAGCCGATCCGCTCGAAGGAGGAGAATCGCGATGCGTCGTACTATGCCGACCCTCACGGGAAGCCTGATCGCAGGGCTCGCGCTCGGCGTCATGACCTGCATTTCGTCGACCGCGCTGGCCGGGCGCCCCGTCGCCCAGGCCCTCGCGGCGGATCGCCTCGCAGCCAAGGAACCCGGCGCCACGGCGGAGAATGACGAGAGCCGGACCATCACGATCGGCGGCATCGGCGAGGTCGTGAGGCCTGCGGACTCGATGCGCACGAGCATCGGCGTGGAGGTGCGCGAAAAGACGCTCGGGGCCGCGCGCGACAAGGCCGCTGGCAGGTCGCAGGCGGTGCTCGCCGCCCTGCGTGGCCTCGCCATCCCGGGGCTGGAAATCCGCACTGTCGATATCTCACTCTCGCCGATCCGAGAGTCGCACGTGCCGCATGAGGAGATCACCGAGCCCAGGATCATCGGCTATTCGGCTTCCAGCCAGCTCTCCGTCGCGCTGCGGGGCGCGTCGCCGGCCGAGCTCCAGGCCGCGGGCTCGAGGATCCTCCAGGCCGCGCTCGCCTCGGGCGCCAACGACGTCGGCGGGCTCGAGTTCTTCTTGAGCGACCGCGCCGACGCGCGCCGCGGCGCCCTCGCGGCCGCCGTGCAGGACGCGCAGGCGAACGCCAAGGCGGTGGCCAAGGCGGCGAACGTCAGGATCGTCGACCTGCGGTCGATCTCGGTCGTTCAGCAGGAGCGCTCTGCATTTGCGCAGCAGATGAAGGGGCTCGGCGGCGCGGACGGCTTTTCCGTCGAGCCCGGCAGTATCCGTGTCACCTCCGCGGTGACGGTCCGCGTGACGTTTGCACCGAGCCCGTGAGCTCAGGGCGGCGGCCCGGAGGCGGCGCTCGCGATCGCGGCTCGGGGCGTCCTCACGGCATGCCCGTGAAGAAGTCGTACATCGCCTTGATGGCAAAACACGGCACGCCGTGGCTCGTGTTGCTGTACGAGGGATCGTCGTGGGAGCACCAGATCGTGGGCTCCGAACAGCCGCTGTAAGAGATGCAGCCGGGGTTCACCGTCTTGCCGCTGCTCTGGCAGCCCATCACCTGGGAATACGGCGTCGAGCTCATCTCGCACCCGTTGGCGGTGCGGAACCTCGCGACCGTGCTCGCCCCGTCTCCCCCGCGGACCGTGTCGTTCTGGCCCTGGATGTACATCACGGGCGTGGGCACCTGCAGCGCGCCGTAGTCGGAGGCCGCGACGGGCGCGACCGCCTTGAAGTTCAGGTGCTCGGCGTCGGACTTGTGCGCCAAGATCTGCACGATCATCTGCGCGCCGGAGCTGTGGCCGGTGGCGAACACGCGGTCCATGTCGATGCAGTAGCTGTCCATGAGGTCGTCGTAGATCCGCAGGACCTTGGCGATGTCGCTGTTGTAGTTCCAGCATCCACCCCCGTCCGACGACCTCCCCACGGCGCGCACGTACTCCGTCTCGAAGGCCGACCCTCGCGTGAGGTTGATGAACTGGTCGATCGGGTTGCCGCAGGCGTGGAAGCCCATCAAGAGGGGGAGAGGGGTCTTGCCATCGTAGCTGTCCGGGAACGTGTAGATGTGATCGCCGTCGACCGTCACCTTCCCGCCCTCGGGCCGCCCCGACTTGCCGCAGCCTGGGCTCGGGTTGCCCGCCGGTGATTCCGTGCCGCCGGTCCCCATGCCGCCGGCCCCGGCCTGCGGTCCGCCCCCGGTCGAGCCACCTGTCGTGCTGCTGCTGGAGGAGCTGGCGTCATTGCTCGTTCCCCCTGTGGAGGTGGTCTCCCCGCTGCTCGCAGACGTGTGGGCCCCGCCTGCGCCGCCCGTGGCTTGATCGGCTCCGCCGCCTCCCGTGCCGGGCGAGCCTGTCTCTGACGAGCAAGCGAGAACCATCAAGGCGACGACAGGAAAGGAGGAGTAAGCAGCTAATCTCGGCATCGTCTAGACCCTCTCGTGATCGCCCGATTCGTCTCTCCGCGCTCGCCGCGTGCCGATCCCGCGATGATCTCGGGCGAGGATGCGACTCACCTGGAGGCGCCAGCCCGACCGTCACGGCGGACGCGCAGAAGTGACGAAGGGCCCGGTGCGCATGGCACGCCTGTCCGTGGCAAAGCGGAAGAAGGATCGACGAGTCGACTGTGAGCGTTCACATGAACGGCGTCAATCAAATTGGACCGGCGCGACGCGCACCTTGAGCCCGGCGGGTGCGCGGCGGCGGCAGCCGCGGCACCCGCGTGAGCTGTCATCGGAGCTTGGCTCGCGGTTGGGTCAGTTGGCGATGAACGCGCAGCACCCGGCGACACAGATGTAGCCATCGGTGCAGCCGTCGCTGCAAGGATCCGCGCACGTCGAAGCCGACCCGCCTTCGCCGCCGCCGGGGTCGGAGCTGCCGCCGGCACCGTCGGAGCCGCCGCCATCGGTCTCGCCCGTGCTTCCGTCATCGGGGCAATCGTGCCCGCCGTCGTCGCCGCCCGGATCGCCGGAGCTGCTGCCCCCGGGGTCGTCCGAGCCGCTGCCGGGGCCGCCGTCGCAATGGCCAGGGCCGATGCCGCCCTCGTTGAAGTCCGCGAGCGCACCGGACAGCGCGACGGCATCCTCGGCCGCGCCGCCTTGCTTGACGCCGTACGGGAGCCGGCCGTCGGCGTCCTTGTTGTCGGCCATCCACGCCTCGGCGTCCGCGAGCGCCCCGTCCAGGGCAGCGTCGCTCGCGCCGCTACCCACGTTCAGCAGCGCGGCGATCAGCTGGTGGCACAGGATCAGGCTGGTGTCGCCCCGCGGCGCCGTCCGGAAGAGCTCCAGCAGCTCGGCCTGGGAGTACTCGACTCCTCCGATGGTGAGCTTTGATGTCGGCCAGCTCTCCTCGTGGTTCTTCCAGTAGCCCTGGGTGAGCGTACAGCCGTCGCCCTCGGACGGGGGCGGAGTCCCGACCACGTTGCCCCTCCCCTCGCCCAGGCGATCCGGATCGCCGTTCCCACAGGCGACGAGAGCGGAGCCAACCAGCGACAGACACCCCACGAGCACCAACCTGCCAAGCGTCATGATTCCTCCTGAAGTTGCGCATCGCGCGATGGGCGCTCCTCGCGAGGAGCGAGCGACATCGCGCGTGTCAGGCGGCGGGCATCGCGCCGGATCGGGGCGCACAGGCGACCCCGTTCCGGCGGGACCATGTTCTCGATCCACCCGCCCCAGCTGCAGCCCATGAGGAGCCGCGCTCTCGGTTCCTTCAGTGCCGGCCTGCGCTCGGCGCGGCTCATGTTTTTGTGGGCGCTCTCCGATTCCGTGTCGTTCTCGAACGATTGAATTTTTCCTTCACCAACACACGAGTGACCGAGATCACGTCAGGCCGTGAGATCCCGTGTCATTCTCGCTCGATCAAAATCTTCCTTCATGAGCACACGAGCGACCGAGATCACTTCAGCCCGTGACGATCCATCTTGTTGAGCAGCCCTTGCCGCGAGAGCCCGAGCCGCGCTGCTGCCTGGCTCCTGTTGCCCTGGGTCGCCCGGAGCGCGGCGGCGATCTCGCGCCGCTCCAGCGCCGCGATCTTCTCTTCGAGCGTCGCTCCCTCGGCCGGCTCGTCGTCGCCTGCCAAAGCCGCGGGACCGCTGCCTCGCCGGGCCGGCGAGAGGTCGTCCTCGAGGATCTCTCCCCTGCCCCCGGCCATCACGAGCGCGCGCTGCATCTCGTGCCGGAGCTCTCGCAGGTTGCCGGGCCAGTCGCAGGCCTCGAGCCGGCGCATCGCGCCGGGCGAGATCGCGGTCACCGGCGAGCGCGGCACGAGGGCCCGCGACAGGTTCAGGAAGTGCTGCGCGAGGAGCGGCAGATCGCCCACGCGATCCGCGAGCCGGGGCAAGGCGATCTCGATCCCGCGCACGCGCCAGTAGAGGTCGTCGCGAAAGGTCCTGTCCGCCACCATCGACTCGAGCGCTCTGTGGGTGGCCGACACGACACGGACGTCCACGGTCAGCGGGCGCGCCGCGCCCACCGGCAGGATCTCGCCCGTCTCGAGCACGCGCAAGAGCTTCACTTGCAGCGCCGGCTCCATGTCGCCGATCTCGTCGAGGAACAGGGTCCCTCCGTCCGCCTCGACGAACAGGCCGGGAGCGTCCTTGATCGCGCTCGTGAAGGCGCCTTTCCGGTGGCCGAACAGCGTCGATTCCAGGAGGGTCGGCGCGAGCGCGCCGCAGTTGACCGCGATGAAGGCCCTGTCCTTCCGGCGGCTCCTTGCGTGCAGGTAGCGGGCGAACACCTCCTTGCCCGTGCCCGAGTCGCCGGTGATGAGCACCGGCACGTCGGTCGGCGCCGCGCGCTCGCACAGCGTCCTCGCCTCGAGGAAGGCCGGGGACTGACCGAGCATCGCCGAGGCGTCGCCCTCGCGGGCGGCGAGCGAGCGCTCGAGCTCCGCCACCCGATCTTCGAGCGCGAGGCGCGCGGCGGCGCGGGCCACCACGGAGAGCAGCACGTCGGGGTCGACGGGCTTGGCCAGGAAGTCGTACGCGCCGCGCTCGACGAGGCGCAGGGCGAGCAGGGTCTCACCCGCGCCCGAGACGACGATCACCTTGGCCGCGGGCCGCTCGGCGAGGAGCTTGTCCGCGAGCGCCGCGCCTTCATCAGGGCGGCCCGACGGCGGGAGCATCAGGTCGAGCACGACGAGGCGCGCGCTGGTGCGGCGGAGCTCCGAGAGCGCCTTCGGGGCGGCCCCGGCCTCGGCGACGGCGTACCCCTCCAGCGCGAGCAGCTCGCGGTAGGCGTCGCGGAACCCCGGATCGTCGTCGATGAGCAGGACGGTCTCGGTCACGGGTGACCGTACCGCGTCACCAGGGCGCGGATCCAGGGTTGCGCGGGGCGGGGGGGCGGCGCTGTCCGTGCTTCCCCCGGCACGGCACTTCATTGCCCCGGGACGCGCTACGGGGCAGGGCGCGCGCACCGGACCGGCATCGACTTCACGCCGCTCACCCAGTTCGAGCGGAGCCGCACGGCCGGCCCGGCGAGCTCGAGATCGGGGAGCCTGCGCAGGAGCTCCTCGAAGGCGACCCGCGCTTCCAGGCGCGCGAGCACGAGGCCCAGGCACACGTGCGGGCCGATGCCGAAGGAGAGGTGCTCGTTGGGCGTCCGGCCGACATCGAATTTGTGCGGATCGCTGAAGACCGCTTCATCGCGGTTGGCCGAGACGTACCAGAGCACCACCTTGTCGCCGGCGGCGATCCGCTGCCCGTGGAGCTCGATGTCCCGCACGGCGGAGCGCCGGAAGTAATAGACCGGCGGAGTGAAGCGCAGCATCTCCTCGATGGCGGTCGGGAGGAGCGAGGGATCGTCGAGCAGGCGCCGGCGCTGGTCGGGGTGCTCGAGGAGCGCGAGCATCCCGTTGGAGATGAGGTTCTTCGTGGTGTCGTGGCCGGCCGTGAGCAGCAAGTTGAAGAAGCCACCGAACTCCGTGTAGGAGAGCTTCTCGCCGTCCACCTCGGCGGCCATGAGCAAGCTCAGCATGTCGTCCTTGGGCTCCTTCCGCCGCTGCTCGGCGAGCTGGTGCGCATAGGCGTTCATGTTGTGGAGCACGGCGTTCAGCTCCTCGGGCGTGACGCCATAGGCGGGATCGCTGGCGCCGAAGAACCGCGTCGTCCAGTCGAGCATCTGCTCCTGATCCTCGCGGGGGACGCCGATCACCTGGAGGATCACGGAGAGAGGCAGCTTGCCCGCGATGTCGCTGGCGAAGTCGCACCCGCCGCGCTCGCAGGCGTCGTCGATGAGCCTCGTCACGAGCTCCCGGACGTGGCTCTCGAGGCGCTGGATGACACGGGGCGTGAACCCCTTGCTGACCAGCGCCCGGAACCGGGCGTGCCGGGGCGGATCCATCATGATCATGACATCGGGGTTGTCGCGCATGTCCCCCGGCGGGAGATCCTCGATGAAGAGGCCGCGCCCCGAGCAGAACGCGGCCGGATCGCGCGAGATGCGGGCGACGTCGGCGTGCCGCGTGATCGCCCAGAATCCCCTGCCCGCCGGCTCGGGGTGCCAGTGGACGGGCGCCTCCCGGCGGAGGATCTCGAAGCGATCGTGCGGCGCGCCCGCGAGGTAGAGGTCCGGATCGAGGATATCGACGGTTTCAGGGGTCATCTGGGCAGGATCTCCTCAGGAGCTTCGCGTGCGCAACCGCTTGCGACGCATTCTGAGCAGCGCGATGAGCGCGAGCGCCGCAGGCCATGGCCACGGGGGCTCGTCACCGCCAGCGAGGCGGCACCCGCAGCCGCCCGTCGTGTCGCTGCTGGCGGGCGGGTCGCCGTTCGGGCTGGCGCCCGTGGTGCTGGCCGCCGTGGCGGAGCCGGTCCCCGCGCCGCCAGCGCCGCTGACTGTCGCGCCGCCTTCGCCCGTGGTGCTGCCGCCGCTCGTACCGGCGCCGCTGGCCGCCGTGGTGGTGCCGGTCCCCGCGCCGCCAGCGCCGCTGACTGTCGCGCCGCCTTCACCCGTGGTGCTTCCGCCGCTCGTGACGGCGCCGCTGGCCGCCGTGGCGCCGCCGGTCCCCGCGCCGCCGGCGCCGCTGCCCGTCGCGCCGCCTTCGCCCGTGGTGCTTCCGCCGCTCGTGACGGCGCCGCTGGTCGCCGTGGCGCCGCCGGTCCCCGCGCCGCCGGCGCCGCTGCCCGTCGCGCCGCCCTCACCCGTGGTGCTTCCGCCGCCGGTACCGCCGCCTTCGCCCGTGCTGCTGCGCGGGCAGCCCAGGACCGACACGTCGTCGATCGCGAGACCGGCGAGCTGGACGCTCGCGTCGCTGTCGAGGTGGAACACCACCTCCACTCGCTTTCCGGCGTATCCGCTGATGTCGGCGTAGTGCGTGCCCCATCCCGCGCTCTCCTGGAGCACCAGGTTGGAGCTACCGACGGTCGTGGTCATCGATGCGTCGAGGAACTCCCAGAGACGCCTGGCGTTCGCACCCCCGACCTCTCGGATCTCCACCCACCCGTGATCCGAGGAGGCGTTGTCGAGCTGGTACTTCATCGCCCAGCGGAGCTGGATGGGCGCCTGCACGCCGGACAGGTCGATCGGAGGGGAGACGAGATCCTGATTCGAGCTCGCGTTGTACACGCCCGAGAGGTTCGTCTTCCAGCATTGCGTCCCGCCGTTGCACGTCGCGATCGGCGCGGCGCTCGGTGTGCCGAGCGCCCACGCGTCGGCTGTGCCTGCGTGCGTGAAGCCCTGCGCGCCGCCCTCGAAGTCCGCCGATAGCCGGATGGACGGGGCGTCGCCGCTCGAGCACGAGAGCGCGGGGATCGGCGCGTCGCAGATCGTGAGGCTCCACGCGGACAACACGCCGAGGTTGTTCGAGTTGTCCGTATCGTCCCGGAGCGTGAGCGTCCACCGGCCTCCAGCGTTCTCCCCATCGAACCAGTGCAAGCGGTAGTCGAGCTCCGGCTGCACCATCATGCCGTTCAGCAGGGTGAAGTGTCCGGCCGGGAACGCAGCCTCGTCGTCGATCGTGATATCGAGGTTCGGGTAGGTCCTGTTGCCGATATCGGTGAAGAGACCGTTGGTGTTGCCGGCCGGCGAGACGAGGTACACGTCCACGTCGAGGGGCATGGGATGGCTGAGCCGGACGCTCACGTTCAGGTCACCGATACGCGGCGCGCCCGGGACGTTGATGAACGACGTCGTGGGCGCTCCGAAGACGATGTCCCTCGGCACGCTCGCGCTGTCGTACGTGGTGCACCCCACGCTCGGCGCCGCCGGATGCACGCTCACGCTGAGCCCGTAATCACCCGCCGTCACCGAGCCGGTCACGGTCACCCTGTAGGTGCCCGCTGCTTTGACGGTCGCGAAGATGGCGTCCGAGTAGGGTGTCTCGACAGGCCCGGATTGGTTGTCCACCTGGATGTCGAACCCGGACCCGAAGGGACCGATCGCGAGCGCGGCGGGGAACTGCGTGAGGTCGCGCGTTGGGTCCTGATCGAGGCTCGCGAAGAGGGTGTCGCCGGCGTTGAGGGAGAGCGAGTAGCTGTCGACATCGTTCGCGTTGGTGTGCGTGCCAGCGATCCAGCCGGCCGCGGGGAGCGCCTGCGGCGTCGTGTCGTTCGGCTCGACCTCCGCCGTGGGCGCGCCGCTCTGCACCTTGAGGTGGAGGTCGTAGGGGCGCAGCTGGGCGGTCGCGGAGGGCACGCGGACGCGCGCGTAGTAGGTTCCCGCGGTCGCGAGGGGCGTGCCCGCGATGCTCGGAGAGGAGCCCCCGAACGACCCGTTGAAGATGTCGGTCTCCAGCACGGTCGTGCCATCCTGACCGAGGATGTCGAGGTCGGCGTCCTGCGATGCGGTGGAAGACGCTGTCATCACGGCCGCGTAGACGCGGCTCCCGGCGGGCGCCTGGAACGAGAAGAGATCCGTGTCGCCGTCTGGAACGAGGTTGGCGCGTACGACCGTGTCGCTGGAGATGGCGTTCGCCTGCAACGCCGTCCCGTTGGGCTCCGCCTCCGAGGCGAGCTCTTGTCCGACGGCCAAGTGTGCCCTGCCAAGGCCGTCGCCTTCGCTCGCGCCGCAGCCGGCGAGGATCAACGTTACCGCCCCGAGTGCGGCGGACGAGCTGATGAAATCCCTGCTTCTCACGTCGTTTCCCTTCCGTTCAGCTGCCTCACAGCGCCCAGGCTCCGTGGCAGGGTAATATCATAGCTGCCGTCTCGACTCTGTGAGTGTCGACCTCGGAGCGGGACGCCTGAGGTACGTCGCTGTGCGCCCCACAAGTTGTGGCGTGAAGGCAGCGCCTTCGATACATGGATAAGCTGTTGATATAGCACCGCTTTTCCTGGGGAGCGGGAAGACGTGATCGGGCGGGTTTCCGCATGTTTCGAGGGGATCGAGGCCGGCGTCGACTTGGCGATCGTGGGCACTAACCCCGCGCTCTCTGGTCGGCCGGACGATTCCGTGACGCTCCCGGCGGTGCCCTCGGCGCTCGTGAAGCAGGCGGCGCAGACGATCGCTACTCGACCCGACGCGGCCCTGGCCACGCCTCCGGTGGGCAGCCCGCGTCAGGCGCTCGTCGCGACCTTGACGCAGACGATCGCCGCTAGCCATGCGGCGGGTACCTCGCGACCGCACAGATCGCCGCCCGTACACTCTCGGAGCTCCTTAGCGCCCCGCAGGCGACGCCGCGGGCAGCGCCGGTCGTCGATCTCGCCAGCGCCCGGCGCGCGCGAGCTTAAACCCATTCTGAACGCCATCGCGGCCGCGCTGGCCGCTGTCGCCGTCCACCAGGCCGAGAAATTCCGCCAGAAGGCGTACCGCCGCCGGGAGGTCGCCGTTGTCGACCCGCTGGCCGACGTCGCTCGTCGGGAACGGGCGTCGTCGCCTCACGGCGAGGTCGAGGCCCGCTCTCCTGGCGCTGCTCTGGCTGGTGGAGCCCCAGGAACGGAAGGTACTGATCCTCGTTGGCGAGGGAGAGTCGGAGGGCGAGGCTCCCTCGAAGCCTCGGGCGACCCCTCGGAACGGCGTTCTGATGGCTTCGTGAACGCCGCCTTGACCTCGCGATTGTGCTCAAACCGTGGCATTGCCTGAGGTGGTCGTCACCTTGCCGCCCAGACAGGGGCGCGCGAGCAGGTGATCGCGATGGCTCCGGACTACATTCCCACGGCTCCGCCGGGCGTCGAAGCTATCTCATTGCGACGCGGCCAGCGTTGTAAAAAAGCCTTGTGCGGAGGTGCACCAGCGCGGCTCGTGAATGGTCTAAAAGACTACTCTGCGGGACGTCACGGGGGCGCGGACATCAAGGCGGGCGGAGCCGGGACGGGTACGGCTCCAGAGTGGACAAGCGCAACCGTACGCTGGTAGGCTCCCCGGTCGCGCCGGATTAGTCCGCTCGGCTGTAGCCGGGCCAAACAGGTTGGCCTGGCCAACCAACACACTTCAGTCCAAAGTCCAGGCACTTACATCAACGCCGGGGCAGACCATTGACTGCACAACAATATAAATGACTGTTCTATGATCACTCAACTGCGAGACGTAACGGGTTACCGCGGAGAGAAAATCGTCGAACTGTGCCTAACGGACTACAGCTCTTTCTCGGGACCTCTGTTTAGGCCCGCATTTCTAGGGGACAAGTGGCCCGCGCTGGACTTTTATGTCGAACTGACGTCCGTGAAGGGCAGTCGACTATATTTTTTTGGTCAGGCAAAGTCCACCACAGACAAGCTCGCCACCAACGCCAAGAGCCTGCATATTTCCACAAAGCCCAACGACATCGAGCGTCTTCTCCAGACGCCAGGCCCAACGTACATACTTGGTATTCATGAGCCGACAAAGCGAGTGTTCGCAAGAGCGGTCCATGCCGGCACACCCAAAAAGTCGATATCTAGTATTCCAGTAAAGTACGAACTTACTGCCGCCAACCTTAAGATCTTACACAACGAGGTGGTGGCATATTGGTCGACAACGACTCACAAACCAGCAAAGTCGGCGTTCGGATGAGTAAAACAATCATTAATCATGGACTGGTCGCCCGTCGCGGCGAACTCATGGCAGAGCTCTTCCTTCAAGGACTGGACCCGCTCTTCGTGGGTCGCAATAGCGTGGATCTCGGATTCGACTTCATTGTCGGCTTTCGAAATCCGAGAGGAGGTTTGAATCTGGTTGCGGTCGAAGCAAAGGCCACCGGTAGACCCGTAAAAAGCAAATTCCAGATTTCGAGACACCTACACGACATTCTTTCAAAATCTAACGTTCCTGGCCTGTTACTGGTTGTCGATGTCAAAACAAATCGATATTACTGCGCCGAACTGACATCGCGTAAAGAAGATGAATACAAAGGGAAAGACACAATTTCCGTTCCGGTAGTTGAGCTAAACGAGGAATCTCGGATCGCGCTCGCCAAACGGCTGTCAAGCGCTCCATGACCTATTAGGTTTAGCAACCAGCGGTTACTGAAGGTAACGAATAGACGGGCTTAGCTCCGGAGGCGACGCGTGCAGATTTTTGTCAGCGACCCTCTGTGCCAATGTCGAGTGAGACAGGCTTCTCCTGGAAATCTGTGGTGAGAGGGCGGAGAATGGACCTGACCCGTGCCGAAGCCTTCCCATCTCCGATCCGTCGATCCTACCCCCGCCCCAGCGGCGCAGGGCACTGCTCCCCGCCCGAGTGGCGTCGCTGTCGAGACCATGCCGAAGGCGGGCAAGAGGCGGAAGTTCTCGGCGGCGGAGAAGCTGCGCATCGTTCGCGAGGCGGCCGCGTGCACCCAGCGCGGCGACATCGAGGCGCTGCTGCGCCGCGAGGGCATCTACAGCTCCCTCCTGACGGCGTGGCGCAAGCAACTCGCCCTCCACGGCAGCGAGGCTCTCGCGGGACGCAAGCCCGGCCGCAAGGCGAAGCAGGACGCGAAGGACCGGCGCATCGCCGAGCTTGAGAAGCGCTCGGCGCGGCTCGAGGAGAAGCTCGCGCTGGCTGAGAAGCTCATCGATCTCCAAAAAAAAGTCTCTTCCATTCTGGGCATCAACCACACGAACGACGAAGAGCGCTGATGGACATCATCGAAGAGCTCGATGACCCGCACGTCCCCATCGCCCAGGCGTGTGCGGCACTCGGCGTCAGCCGCGCCACGCTCTACCGGAAGACCCAGCCCGCGAAGCTCCCCGCGCTGACCGGGGCCGCTCCGAGCCCACGCCGGCTCAGCGACCCCGAGCGGCAAGCCGTGCTCGACGTGCTGCACAGCGACGAGTTCGTCGACCAGCCGCCGCCGGAGGTCTACGCGACGCTGCTGTCGCGCGGCGTCTACCTCGCTTCCATCCGCACGATGTACCGCCTGCTCGCGGCATCCGGCGAGAGCGGCGAGCGACGCGCGCAGCGTGGGCCGATGAAGCATGCAAAGCCGACGCTCACCGCCACGGCCCCCAACCAGATCTGGACGTGGGATATCACCAAGCTGCGTGGGCCGCTCCCTGGGGTCTTCTACTGCCTGTACGTCGTCCTCGACCTGTTCAGTCGCATGACCGTCGGCTGGCTGCTCGCCGAGCGCGAGAGCGCAGAGCTCGCCGAGCACCTCTTCGCAGAGACTGTCGCCCGCCACGGCGTCGAGCCCGGCTCGCTCACGGTGCACGCCGACCGCGGCTCCGCGATGAGGTCGGAGGGGCTCGCTCAGCTCCTCGGCTCGCTCGGCGTCGTTCGCAGCTTCAGCCGGCCTCACGTCAGCGATGACAACGCCTTCTCCGAGTCGCAGTTCAAGACGCTCAAGTACCAGCCCGACTATCCGGACCGCTTTACCTCGCTGGCTCATGCACGAGCGTGGTGCCAGGAGTTCTTCAGCTGGTATAACGACCTTCATCAGCATTCTGGCCTTGCGCTCTTCACACCTGCTGATGTATTCTACGGCCGCGTCGACGATATCGCGGCTCAGCGCCAGGTCGCCCTCGACACGGCCTACGCCGCGCATCCTGAACGCTTCCCGAACGGTCCGCCCGTCGTGCGCAGGCCGCCTGCTTCGGTAGCCATCAACCCGCTGTCCGTCGACGCCGCCGCATGCGAGGACGCGGCGCCGCCGCACACGGGCACGACCAGCGCCGCGCCCGAGCCCGCCGCGGCACCCTCCGCCGTGCTGCGGCCGCCCCGATCCCGACCGGTTGGGGCCCAGAGCCGGAACGCGCCCCTCAGCGCGATCCCCTCATAGGATTCTCGTCCGGCCTGTCTCAAACCCGTTGGCATTCTCCGCGACGGCTAGTAGGTGAGCGAGGTTACGCGGAGCCTCAGGATGCCGATTGAGACTGGATTCCATGGCTGGGCCGAAGCCGCAGCCGCTACGGAGCCCTCAAACGCTGACGTCGCGCCAGGAGCGCTCTGACGCGTCGGTTCCGTGAGCAGGAGGCGGATCATATCGAACCACCCGAGATCAGCTTTTCGGCGAGTAATGGTGGTTCAGGACCCTGCCTCGGAGGATTCCAGTCACGGAAGCATATTCTCACGGCGGCGTCATCGAGATGTATGGATCGCCGCCCGTTGCGAACTGATTTATTGTAAGATTCTACGAACGACTCGGAGCTTAAGAATTCGATGGTCGCATGGCCCAGTGGAATTGTGACATTCAGCAGATGGGCATCGCCGAAAGGGTCAATTTCTATGCTTACGGGTCCCGCGCCGGGTTGATATTCAATTATCGGGGCATCGTCGGCGAGGTCGAATTCGAAGTCCAGAACGGTGTCCCATGGTGTTCCCGTGCAAGCAGAAAAAAGTTTACCGATCTCGGGAAGCTCTCGCTCGTGAATCCCTTTTGAGAGGTCGAACGTGCCAAATCGACTGATGCGCGCCTGAACAAACGAGAGCCTCTGAAGAAGAGCTTCCCAAGATCGAAGGGTGATTTGATCCGGCTCGAGATTGCCCGCCGGCAGTCCAACTGGACCGAGTTGCACCCCTCCCGGAAGAATAACGAACACTTCAGACGTGGCATGGATTGCTAAAGCGAACCGTGTTAACGAGAGGGCGACGGCCACGTTTGGCGCTGGCTTTATCTCGAAGGAGAAGCTGAAGGTCACCCGGCGCTCCTTCGGGAACGAGATTGTCAGCCGTGCGTCCAATGGCTGCATGCTGTCTGCGGTGGTGAACGTTGACTGCTTACGTCCTGCCTTTAGGCGCCTCATCTCCAGGTACACCGTCTCGGTGTGAGTCGGACTTACTGCGCGGAATCCAAATCGGACACGCTCTTGGGACGGCACAGATGATATCGTGATGCTGGACACCGTGGCTGACCCGTGCGCGCGTTCCCACCAATCGGAGAACCGGACGCTTTTTATGTATTCAGCGTCGATGGTCACAGCACCTCCTTCGTCGAGCGCTCTCCGGAAAGCGTCTGCAACGACCTTGCCCTCGGGTGTGTTCTTAAAAAGAAATGTTGGCTTGAGTTTTAGCTTCCTACCAGCTGCTATCTGCGGCAACGCAATGTGCGCAACGGTCTTTCGCAGAGCAGACCGACCCGCCTCATCGGTCGTGTGCGCTCGTGGAAATTCAACGGAGACTTTTCCACGTTTACGTCGCCTCCATCCTGGAGATCTCTTATCAAGAGCCTTGACGATGGACGGCACATCCTGCCATACGCCGGTGTGACGGTTGACATCCCACAGCATAACGATAACCGGAGGCGTTGAATCTATCCAGTGCAGAAGATCCTTCACTTCGATCTCGCGATAGGAGATGGTGGCGGGAGATCGGCGAAGGACGTAAGCCTCTATGTCTTGCACACTCTTAACTTGGAAATAGAAGGATAGACCAGTGGAGCGCCCATCGTCGTATATCTGAACTATCAGGTCTTCGCCAAGATCTTCGCTGAATCGATTCACGTTCCAGTCAGAGAAGCAGTCCTGGATCTGCCCAAGACTGCGTTGCTCCTGTCGCTTTTGGGCCGAAAGCCGTCGGGATGCTAAGGATTCGGTGTGGGTACCTGGTGTGCGTCGCTGGCTCATGATTAAGTTCTCCATTCTACACGTTGGTTCTCGCTATAATCAGCTTCTCGTGCACGCCAGCTGGCGGTGCTCCCGGCGAACGGTTCCTGGGTCGATCACCCTGTGGGCGTACGCGGATTCCAGGGACTCCTCCTGCCGCTGGGCACGCCTCTCGCAACGCAGGTGAGTTCCCGCACGCGGGCGGGCGGGCGCGACGTGTCGCGACGTGTGGGGAGAGGGTGGAGGCAAGCTCAGTGAGAACGGCATCGGCGACGGCAGCGAGGTCGTCATACGGGCCCTTGGACCTCCCAGGCCCATGGCATCTCATTGTGCGCGCTTAACCACTGCATACTGACGAATGCCCCACTCGTACTCCAGTATGTTGCCGAAGATGCGCAGGCTAGGAAGGGGTCCGAGCTGCATGTTTATTAGTGCTAGCGTTGGGTTCGATGGAATTTTGTAATCGGGTCCGAGGACCTGCTCGAAGCCCCGAGAGACCACCTCTCGGAGCGCGTGGGATCGCTTATTAAGACCTAACACTTCAGGGAGTCTTGGAACGACATCCTCCGCAGCCTGTTGCGGGGACCGCATACGAGCTCCACGCTCCTGAAAGCCTTCAGTTTCGAGGCGCTGTAGGAGCCCTGCAAAGGTCGCAATATTGGGCCCTTGTACTGGCTCTGGATCGCTGTGGAAGCACACGTCGGCTGGAGAGGTGTACGAATATCTGTGGTTAGCGCTCGTCACTGGCGCATGCGGCGGAATCGTAATTAGATTATGAAACAGGCGCACGCGACTAATGTTGATCATGTGACGCGAATCTGTGATTGAAACAGGTCCGTACGACCAGGCCCATAGAGCGTAGTCTTCGGGTATGCTCTCAAGCGACCGTCGACGAAAGAATAGTGGTGCCAGATACGCGGCAACCTCTGATTGTGCCAGCCGGTGTAGCGCATTGTGCTGGAGTTCGTTTGCGTGTTTTGATGTGCGGTGAAGTTTAAAGAAGTATACCCCTTGACTCGTTGGTAGTTTGAGCTTAGTGCGATCCGTGATGATCGCGCTGGTGCTATCGGGCGTATAAAAATAGGAGCGCTTGAGCTGAACAAAGAACGGACAGATGGACGTGATACATGCGTCGTACCCGACGCCATTCTCCTCGGCTTGCGATATCTGACAGACCTGGACATCGGGACGAGACATCCGGCACCGCTCTAGAAGACGAGTGATATACGTGGCAATGTCGGCTTCCAAAAACTCGGGATCGCGATGTTGGCTCATTTGTGATGCTTTCTCCCGCTTCGCAGCGCCAGTCCAAATAGACCAGTTTAACTGATACGTGATTCGAGATGGGAATTGGATACATCACTTTCGCGGAGGGGGGGGGTGTAAAATACATAGGAGTCTGGGGTGGGTTGTTCGCCGTTAAACACGGCTCCCGTTCCCGAGGCACCCCCTCAGGTCCTTGCCACAGCTACTGCTATCTCCATGGCCGCCACCCTCTATGAGGCCAGCGGAGATACCGTCCCGTGTCAAGAGGACGTGACCCCGGTGCGTCTGTCTGCGGCAGGCAGGGGGCTGGCCGCCATGCTCCCGGCGATTGGCTTCTGGGTCGCGACTACTTCCCAGCTTGTCGAAGGATGGACGCCGATAGTGCATTGATAATATTGGCACATTGCTTGATTGATAGCTCATCGTGTTTAGTAACGAATTCGATCAATGGCACAAGATCGTCCACTGGAATTTCGCTGGAGCTATTGGGACTAAAGCCGCCTGATGCCGTCTGGTATCGATTACGAACAGATCTGTCACTAGGGTTCCAAGTGGCCGCACCAATTTCGATACTATGGCCGTTCCCTAGGTCATGTGCACGTTGAACTTTCATCCTGAGACCCTCCTTATCGTGGTGAAACCCGACCACCGCGGAGCACGATAGGTGGTTCAGGATGCCGCGCCAGTTCGCAGGTGCGGCATAGGTAGACCGTTCCCCAGTTCGTGTGCCTATACATCCACATGATCGCGCCGGGCGACGCGATGAGTCCGCATTGAGCGCAAGCAGGAGGAGATTCCTTCCCCACATGGACGAGGCTTGCTCGACCCCGGAGTTTGAGCGGTCCGCCTTTGGGGGCAGCAACATGCTCAGTTGTTCTGAGCGGCAGCACAAAGCCGAGCTTTTTCTTGTGCCCAAGCGCATTGGGAACCCATATGTGGTTTTCGCTGGTTCTGCGATTCGTCTCCGGTTTTTGTTCGGGTACGCAAGGGGGCTTTTCCCGGGACTTCTGCCTCATGTGCTGTACTCAGCTAGCTCGGAGATTCCGGGATCGTGCGCAGCGAGATCGCCCTGCTGAATGCCTTCTTGTGTCCTCATGGGGTGCGGACGACGTGACCCGAATGGCCCGGAAACGGGAATCGGAGCCGATGAAGCACTGCGGGGGATGGATGCCGCGAGGAGCATGGCTGTTACCAACCTGGGAGACACATGGAGGAGAGATGAGCGCTCCTTGCCGTTCGGCACATGGCGTTGGCGGTACCTGTCTGGCCCTTCCCCATGCTCTAGTTACCCCCATGGCCATCCGATTCTGCAAGGCCAGCGGAGATACCGTCCCGTGTCAAGACCGGGTATGCGCTCGGCGTGGGCCGCGACCACGGCAGGGAATGGGGCCGGCCACGCGGGGCTTTACCGCCGTCCGCATCTCTCGCGCCACATTGGCGGCGTTGGTCGCGTGCTCGCCAACTCTTCAGTTCATTGTTCCGTTCTTGTTGAAATATTCACGAGTCTCCGCCCCGCAAGGGATCACGGGACTCTCGCTCCGAGCCCCATGATCTAAGGAGTGCGACCTTCACCCCCTACCGCGCATCACGGTCATCCGCGTCACCCCGCCGCCTCCGCCGCCCTCTCGGGCCACCGCGCCTCGAAGCGCGCTCCGCCCCCCGGGGCGCGCTCATAGCGCAGCGCTCCCCCGTGCCGCTCCAGCCAGCGCGCCGCCACGGCCAGGCCGAGGCCCGTGCCCGGGTGCTTCGCGTCTCGCCCCCGCCCCGTCACGAACGGCTGGAACAGCATCGCCTCGATCTCGGCCGGCACCCCCGGGCCGTTGTCCTCCACGCGCACGACAACGAAGCCACCGTCACCCCGCGCGACCACCGCCCGGATCCGCCCCTCGGGGCTCCCGTCGAGCGCGATGGCCGCGTTCTGCAGCAGCGCCGTGGCGACGTCGAGGAACGCCCCGCGGTCGGCCTCGATGAAGATCGACCCGCCTGCCTCGGACGCCACCTCGATGGGCGGCGCGCCCTCGCCGACGATCTGCCGGACCTGGCTCGCCGCGAGCCGCAGCGTGGAGAGCACGTCGACCTCGCTCACCTCGAGCGGCCTCGGGCGGCTGTAGCGGAGGAGATCGTCGAGGAAGCGCCTCGCCCGGTCGACCTGGCCGCGCAGCGACGCCACGGTCTCGGGCCTGGCGCCCTGCCGCTCGAGCAGCTTCGCCTGCGCGGCGATGACCCCGAGCGGATTGCGGATCTCGTGCGCGACCGCGCTCGCGAGGCGGCCGAGCTCCGCGAGCCGCTCGGCCTGGTCGGCGCGCACCTCGACGCGCTCGATCTCGTCGGCGAGGTCGCGGACGCCGATGGGCCTCGAGAACAGCCGGCGCCCGAGGTGCTCCACGACGAGCATGCGCAGCGGATCGGACGGGAGCGCGGCGAGGAAGACGACGAAGGCGAGCCAGCCGAGCGACGCGCCGCCGCCCGGCGCGAGCGCGGGCAGGACCTTGAAGAAGACAACGAGACCGAGCGTCGAGAGGAGCGCTGTCAGGCCGGCATAGGCGAGCCCCTGCGCGAAGACGCGGCGGAAGCGGCCCAGCTCGCCGATGAGCACGGCGTAGGCCACGAGCAGGATGGCGAGGAGCAGGAGCGGCGCGCCGAGGAGCACGTCGCCGAGCCGGAGCACACGCAGCGCCACGACGAAGCCGCCCCCGAGCGTCGCGAGCACGCTGCCGAAGAAGAGCGCGGCGATGCGCCGCCGCTGGAGCCCTCGGGCCGCCAGCGCCGCGCGCCCGAGGTGAACGCCGGCCACGACCCAGGCGACGCCCATGACGACCGAGAGCGGAAAGAACAGCGGTCCCGGCGAGCGGGCGCCAGGACCGTAGAGGAGGCGCGGGTCGACGGCCCCGACCAGCGCGACCGCGGCGCTCACGGCGTAGGCCAGGACGACGGGGCGGCGCGAGGCGCCGGCGACGTCGGCGTAAGCGTGGGCGAGGCCCGCGGCGACGATGATCCCGCTCGGGATGACGTGCTCGGCGAGAACGAGCGTGCCGTCGGTCTCGAGGAGGATGAGCCCTGTCACCCAGAAGGCGAGGAAGAAGCAGAGCGCGACGAGGCCGCGGCCCACGTTGCGCCCGAGCCGCAGCGCGGTGACCGCGACGGTCACGGCAGCGGCCCAGAGCGGGTAGTACGCGAGAGCGACCAGGGATCTCACACGGCCTCGGCGGGGTAGGAAGCCCCGACGATAGCGCCAGAGCCCCCGCGGGCGCGAGGTGTCCACGGCGTGGACAGCGGCCTGCCCATGGCCTGGGCACCGCGGCCCGCCGCCGCGCCTCGATCCGGTCGATCGGCGCGGATCCCGCGGATGGCACGGGCGCTGCTGAGAGGCCTGTCGAGGAGACGAACCATGGCAGAAGCGGTCGAAAGCTATCTCATCGCGGTGTACGGGGCCTATGCGGTCATCAGCGTCGGACTGACGATCTGGATCGCCCGCACGCTGTTCAAGAATGGATCGGTGTTCCTGGAGGAGGTGTTCGCCGACAACCCGAGGATGGCCGAGGCGGTGAACCGCCTGCTCGTGGTGGGGTTCTACCTGGTGAACCTGGGGTATGCGTCGCTGATCCTGAAGGCGGACGGCTCGGCGACGATGACGGAGGCGGTCGAGGTGCTGTCGTCGAAGCTGGGCCTGCTCCTGCTCTCGCTCGCCCTGATGCACTTCACGAACCTCCTCGTGTTCCACCGCATCCGCCGCCGCGCGAAGCTCGCGGTCCTGCCGCCTCCGGTCGCGCCGCAGATGCGCATCGATCCGCGCACCGAGCGCGCGGAAGAGGAGATGGCCGCGCAGCGACAGCGCCGGCGGGCCGTCGCGGAGGTCTCGGCGTGACGAGCGCAGACGCGGGCGTGAGGCGCCGTGGCGCCTCGCGCTGGCGGCGCGGCCAGGCGCCCTGGCCTCCGCGCCGCGAGGAGAGCGGGCCATGATCGAGCGAATCACCGTGCTCTATGACGCCGAGTGCGCGCTGTGCGCGCGGTGCCGCCACTGGATGGAGCACCAGACGGCGCTTGTCGAGATGGAATTCCTGCCCGCCGGCTCGCCCGAGGCGGCGGAGCGGTACGGGGCCGTGCCCTGGCTCGGCGAGGAGCTCGTCGTGATCAGCGATCGCGGCGAGGTCTGGGCTGGCCCCGCGGCCTTCATCGTGGCGCTCTGGGCGCTCGAGGGGTACCGCGAGTGGTCGTACCGGCTGAGCGGCGACACGCTCTCGAAGATGGCGGAGCGCTTCTTCCACGCGCTGTCGGGCAACAGGAAGTGGCTCGCGGGCTGGTTCAGCCACCCGTCCTGCGCGAGCGGCTCCTGCCGCCTGCCGGGAGCGCCGGCGGCAGGGCCTTATCGGTGAAGAGAAGTAGTTTTGCCCGCCAGAGGTCCCGCCAGGGTCCGGAGAGAGATCTCAACGCAAAGTCGCAAAGACGCAAAGCCGCAAAAAAGAACAGATTATGCGCCGTCGCAACGCTCAACTGAACGCGGCGAGATGGTCCGAGACGGCCGATGCGTCGCCGGCGTCGGAGATCAGCGCGACGTAGCCGTCGGGGCGGATGAGCACGAGGGTGCGCTCCGTCGCGCCGTAGGCGCGGGCGAGATGGCCAGCGGTGTCGGCGACGTCGTCGGGGCCCGCCGGCTGTCCGACAATCTGGAGCGTCCTCAGGTCGGAGGCTGAGGCGCCGATCGCAGGCGCGGGCCCGAAGCTCAGCAACGTGAAGCGCCCGCCGCGCGTCAGCTCGAACAGCCGGCATTCACCTTCCACCGTGGTCAGCTTCGTCGCGTCGGGAGCGCGGTCGCCGGCGCGGAGCAGGGCAGTCCCGTCGCGGTCGTCGCGCGCCAGGGAAGAGCGGCGGTAGTGGATGTCGAGCTGGGTGATGTTCGCATCGCGGCGGAGGGCGACTTCCTTCCGCTCGAGCACCTGCTCGAGGCGCGTGTTCGAGAGCGCGATCACGCCGGCCGCGATCGGTCGCCGCTCGGCCTCGTAGCTGTCGAGCAATGCCGGCGAGGCGCCCTTCGCGACCGCCGCCAGCTTCCAGCCGAGGTTGTGCGCGTCCTGGATGCCCGTGTTCATCCCCTGGCCGCCGGCGGGCGAGTGGCTGTGCGCCGCGTCGCCGGCGAGGAACACGCGACCCGCGCGGTATCTGTCGACGAGGCGGACGTTCGCGCGCCACAGCGACGACCACGTCGGCTCGTGGAGCCGGAGGTCGGTGCGGCCGCTCCGCCGCTCGAGGATCGCCCGCAAGCTCGCGAGGCTGAGCTCGGGGTCCTGTCGCGGCGCGACGACGGCGTGAACCTGGAAGAGATCGGTCGAGGGCAGCGGGCAGAGGCCGACGACGCCCTCCTCATGCCACCAGATGCGCCAGGCGTCGCGGTCGAGGCCGTCGATGCCGGCGTCGGCGACGATCATCCGCACTTCCTCGCGGGTCTCACCCTCGAACGCGATGCCGGCCTGCTTGCGGACGATGCTGTGGCCGCCGTCGCAGCCGACCAGCCAGCGCGCGGCGACCGTCTCCGCCTCACCGCCCTTGACGACCACCGCCGACACGCCTTCGTCGGACTGCTCGAAGCGCGCGAGCGCAGCACCGAACTCGACCGCGCCGCCGAGCTCCACGAGCCGCAGCCGCAGCGCTTCCTCGGTGCGCCACTGGGGCGTGATCAGGCTCGCCGGATAGGGGATGTCGGAGCGACCCTTCAACGCCTCGGGGACGGCGCCGCCCAGCGTCTCCCGGCCGTCGGGGGCCGTGGAGAGGATCGGCATCGCCATCCGGCCGTGGGCGATCACGCGGTCGACAATGCCGAGATCGTCGAAGACCTCGAGCGTGCGCGGCTGGGTGCCCTTGCCGCGCGAGCCGGGCCGCGGACCTGGGGCGGCGTCGATCAGGCGGAAGGACACGCCGCTGCGGGCGAGCTCGCAGGCCAGCGTCAGCCCGGTCGGGCCGGCGCCGACGATCAGCACTGCACACGCCTCGGGATCCGCCATCGTCAGCCTCCGGTCGAAGAGAGAGATCCATCTCTTATCAGCCGCGGCGTTGATAAGAAATGAAAATCTCTCTAAACAATCAGGTCCATGACGACAGGAACAGGAACGCGAGCGCGGCACAGGCGACGCGGCGCGCAGCTCGAGGCCGATCTGCTCGACGCGACCTGGGAGGAGCTCGTCGAGGTCGGCTTCGCGAACCTGACCATGGAGTCGGTCGCCGCGCGCGCTCGCACGGGGATCGCGGTCCTGTACCGTCGCTGGGCGAACAAGGACGAGCTGGTGCTCGCCGCCCTCCAGCACCGCCGGGACGTGAACCCGGTCGCGGTCCCCGACACCGGCGCCCTGCGCAGCGACCTGCTCGCCCACCTGACGGCCTTGAGCGACGCCCTTGCCGGCTTCTTCGCCATCGCCGCAGCCGCCGCCTTCTCGGGGTTGCTGGCCGGCACCGGCCTGACCCCCTCGCAGGTGCGCGACAAGGTCATGGACACCCGGAAGCCGCGTGTCCGCATCCCCTACCAGCGCGCCCACGACCGCGGTGAGATCGACCTCGAGCGCATTCCTTCCGCCGTGCTCGCCATGCCGTACGACCTCGTGCGGCACGACCTGCTCATGGATCTCAAGCCGCTGAAGCCCGCACGCATCCAGTCCATCGTGGACGAGCTCTTCCTGCCCCTCGTACAGAGCTTTGGAACGCGCGAAAGTGCAGCCCAAGAACACCATCTGCCCCGCCCTACGCCCTCGGCAAGCCCTACCGGTTCAGCTCCGCCCTCGAGGTCACGAGGCCGGGCGCCCGCGCGTGTTCTGGGCTAGAAGCTCGCCATGATCACGCTCTTCCACGCTCCGCAGTCGCGTTCGTCACGTATCGTGTGGCTCCTCGAGGAGCTCGGCGCCAAATACGAGCTCGTCTACACGAACATCCCGCGGATGGACGGCTCGGGCGCCGCCGACGCCGCGAACCCGCACCCCGACAAGAAGGTCCCCGCGTTGGTGCACGACGGGGCGCTCGTCACCGAGTCGATCGCGATCCTGCTGTACCTCACCGACCTTCACCCTGAAGCCGGCCTCGCGCCGCGGGTTGGCGACCCGCTGCGCGGTGCGTACCTGACCTGGCTCGCGTGGTACACCGGCGTCGTGGAGCCGGTCATCACGTTCGAGTTCGCGAAGGTCGCTGACAATCCCGCGCTCGTACACACATTCCGCGGCCGCGCCGAAGTCCACGAGCGCATCGCCTCCGCGCTCGCAAAGAGCGAATACATCCTTGGAGACGAGTTCACCGCGGCCGATCTCCTCTTCGCGAGCCTGGGGCAATGGTTCCGCCCCGGGCTGCCGCCAGGCCAGCGCGTCGACGACTACCTCGCCAAGTGCGCCGCGCGCCCCGCCGCCGCGCGCGCGATGGCCAAGGACACGCCCGGCTGAGCGAGCGCCGCGCGCGACATGCGGCTTCGGACGGAGGGCGTCGAGCGCTCCGTGCTTGAAGGCGTAGTACCAGCGCTCGAGCGCATGAATGAAAAAAGCCCTATCACTGGGCGACGTGAAAGGAGCCCTATCGCCGACGGCCGCAGGGGCTCCCGGCCGCCGCTCCTCATCAACCGGTGTTTCTGGCGGGATTTGTGACACGCGGAGCTAGGGGAGCCACTGGCCCACCTCGGCGATGGCGCGGGCGACCCCCACGATCGCCGCCGTCCCGCCCAACCGCAGCAAGAGCGGAGAGAGCTCTGTGAGGCTGCCGTACCCCACCAGCATTCGAGGGAGCTCGTCCGTCCAGTCGTTGCCGAGCGCGTTGCAGATGACGCTGGCTGCGTCGGTAAGGGCCATCCAGGGCGCGCAAGCCGAAAGGACGCGCAGCGCCTCCCGATCGCCATGGGCCCAGTATGCAGACATGACCTCTCGTACGGCCCTCTCGCGCATTTCCTCGGGGAGATCGGGCAAGATGCCTGCGAAGCTGACCATCCGCGATTCCCCTTCTCGGCTCTCCGCGAGGCGCCAAGCTTCGTCGGGCGAGAGGTCCGTGGGGCGAATCACCATGTCCCTCGACAGGTACTCGTCGACCTCGTCGTACGTCGCGCCCGCGCGGATCCGACGGGTGCGTTCGGGATTCGCCGCGCTCTGGTCCGTTGCCACGTGAGGGATCGGTCGGGGAAGGATCTCGTCAAGACCTGCGCATGCATCCGTTGCCCATCCCTGAACCAGCTGCCGTTCCGATCCTGTCAACACGGAGGCGAGCGTCACCAGAGCCTCGGCGCGCTCGCGCACGGCGCCCGTCAGCTTCTTCAGATCGACGGTTGGTTCTACATAAGGCTCCGTGCGATAGTCTTCTTCTTCGCGACTTCCCTCTTTCGCGAACAGAGCTCCTTCGGCCAAGGCGCACCGAACAACGGCGCAGAGCAGCGTTGACCGTTCTTGCTCGGCCAATCCAGCGCGCTCTGGACGGCAGAGTTCGATGAGCGCGTCCTCCGCAGCGTAGCGGGCGCGACGAGCGTCGGTGGTGAAGCCGACCAAACCTCCGGGACGGCTCATCCAGATCCGGAGCCACTCGGGCGACACAAGTTTCATCAAGTCGGATACACAGGCCAAGCGCCGCTTCATGTGGGCGCCCAGGTACTCCACGAGATAGGATGGCCACGCGTGGGATGCGAGTTCTCCGCACGTAAGCGCTGCCAGCCCCTTCCCTATGAGAGCGTCTTCCGCGGACGCGACCTTGCCCGCTTCCATTGTCCAGTGCGCACGGGTCGCGTCATCGCGGAAGAAATATTTTCCATCGTCGCTCAACTCGACAAGCCTATGAACCGAAGGCGGCCCGTTCTCGAAAGCGTCAAGCTCGGTCGCGTCCAAACCCACTGCCGAGACGAGATCATCGTTCGACACGGGAGCGAGCACCGTCCCAAGCGCATCGAAGAAGCGGACCAACGAGGGTTCCAGGTCGCCAGCTTTTTCAACGGTTCGCCGCGCCTGCGTCGTTCCTTCCGAAGAGTCGCTCTCGCCGGCAAGCAAGAAATGGCTCGTCTGCTCTGGAGACCAAGCGAGGCGTTCATGCAAACCTAGACCGCGCGCGGAAGAGCTCTCCGGGCTGGTTGATACAATGATGTGTGCCCCATCGTAGGCTTCGCCCAAGAAGGGCATTCGCCTATGCGGCCATCCATCCGCTGCCCGCTCGATCCCGTCCACGATCACGAGCAACTGGGGACATTCCTCGTTGGGAACCGAGGAGACCCAGTCGACACCCCGCAGTGCCATTCGGATTGACAGGATCAGCTCCTCGGGGCTCCGCGGTCGACTGAAGACCGCCGTTGTTGAGCTCCGAAATAAGCCGAAGAGCAGTTTCAGCATGTCGCGTTCGACCGCGGTTCCGAAGCATGGGCTTACCGGCACGAAGATCACCTCGGCCGACTTGCGCTCCACGATCGACAAAGCCCATCGCGCCAGGAGGGCCGTGCGCGCCGCTGGATTTGTGCTCACCACCATCCCGCAGGGCGGCCCGCCGGCAAGCCAGTCGTCGAGCTGTGTCAGCAACGGAAGGATGTCGGGCGAGGTCGGCCGAGCGCGGATCTCTTCCGCAATGGTCCGCCAGAACGAAGCAAGGCCGCGGTGCGATCGGGCATAGCCTCCCTCCGGGCCACGCAAGGAGTGGAGCGCATCTCGTCTCACGGCGAGCTCCTGACCGCCAGTCGAGTCGTCGAACCCATCGGCCCACGTACGTCTGCTCATCGAGCTCCCTGGAATACTTTCGCGGTTGCAGGAGGATAGGTCGTCGCGCACCCGATGTGGACGCCCACCGCGACCCCCGCGACGCCCATCGAGCCCTACCGCCCTCCGCCTGGACGGCCCGCGGGCGGTCCCACGACCCGTGCACACCCGGCCGAGCGATGGCCACGATCGCCGCAGCGCCAGTTCACTCTCACTGCAATCGCTGGAGGCATCGCCACGGGACGCATGGCCTCCGGATGGCCGCTCGCGGTCCCCAGGAGAGCGCCTCGATGCGCTATTTGTCTGGTGAATGCCCAAGGATGTACCCACCAGCAGGCCAGGCGAGGTCCCGCCCGCGGCGACGACCGAGGAGAAGGCGCCTGCGATCCTGCGCGGCCTGCTGCGGGTGTTCCGTCTGCGCCTGGTTTACTCCGGCGACGACCTCCTGAACCCGCCGGTCATTTTCACGCCGTCGCGAGGCGCGACGCCCATGGGGCGCGAGGTGCGGAGCGGCATCGCCCTGCCCCGCGACGCTCGCGCATCGCGGCTCCACGCGACGCTCCATACAGACGCGCTCGGCCGGCTGCGGGTCGTCGATGAAAAGAGCCGCAACGGCACGCACGTGAACGGACGGCGCATCGACGAAGCGTTGCTGGACGACGGCGACGTGCTCTCGATAGGCGACTCGTACCTGGTGGTCCGCGCCGAACCCGAGCCCCAGGCCGACGCGCCGGTGCCATCGCTCCTCGGCGACGCTCCATCGATGTGCGCGCTGCGCGCCGCCATCCACCGCGTCGGCCCCACCGAGGTCACGGTGCTGCTCCTCGCCGAGAGCGGCTGCGGCAAGGAGGTGGTGGCGCGCGCCGTGCACGACGCCAGCAAGCGCCGAGGGCCGTTCGTGGCCGTGAACTGCAGCGCCATCCCCGAGAGCCTCGCCGAGAGCCAGCTGTTCGGTCACCTGGCCAACGCGTTCAGCGGGGCAGTGGCCCGCCCCGGGCTGTTCCGCGCCGCCGACGGGGGCACCCTCTTCCTGGATGAGGTCGGCGATCTCCCGCAGGGCGTGCAGCCCAAGCTCCTTCGCGTGCTGCAGGATCGCATGGTGCTCCCCGTCGGGGCGACTGCCCCGGTCGCCTGCGACGTCCGCATCGTCGCCGCGACGAACCGCGACCTCACGGCGGATATCGCGGCGCACCGCTTTCGCGGCGATCTCTTCGCGAGGCTCTCGGAGTTCCCGCTCGGGATCGCGCCGCTCCGCGAGCGGCGCGAGGACGTGCTGCCCCTGCTCGATCACGCGCTGGGCCGGCCCCGCCCGCGCATCAGCTCCGCGCTCGCGGAGGCGCTGCTCCTGCATCCGTGGCCCTTCAATGTTCGCGAGGTGTTCGCCCTCGCCGCACAGCTCCGCATTCGCGGCGGCGAGGCCGGCGTGCTGGATCTCGAGCTCGTGGCCGACCGGCTCGGACCCCCGTCCAGCGCAGCGCCCGCAGCTCCACCGACGACCACCTCCGACGCGCACCCTTCGTCGACCCCCGCGCCCTCGAGCGAAGAAGATGCGTCGAACGCGGCCGACGAGCGGGAGCCTCCGCCCGATCGAGCCCAGCTCGAGGAGCTGCTCCGCGCGCACCGCGGCGTGGTGGCGGACATCGCGCGGGCGACGCGCCGGTCGCGCAAGCAGATCTATCGATGGATTGCCCATCACGACCTCGATGTGCAGCGCTTCCGCCGCTGACGTGGCCGCTCACCGCGCGCGCTCACCGCGCGCAAAGCAAATTACAGCATGGGCGGCATCGCATTGGCCCCCGCTGCTCCGCGCAGGCCGGGCATCGATAGGTCGTTTTCCCCCATCGTTCACCGTTATAGGATTCACCCGAGCCGTTCGAGGCCGCCGAGTCTGAACCGAGGCGCAGCGTGGATTCACTCCTCAGATCGAGCATCGGCCAGTACCTCATCACCGAGGAGATCGGCCGTGGGGGGATGGGGGTTGTCTACCGCGCGGTCCATCGGAGCGTTGGACAGCTCGCGGCGGTCAAGGTGCTCTCCAGCCAGCTCGCCCGGGACGCGAGCCAGCTTCGTCGGTTCACCAATGAGGCGCGCGCGCTGAGCCTGGTCGACCATCCTGGGCTGGTGAAGATCTTCGATTTCGGTGAGACGCCCCAGGGCGAGCCGTACATCCTCATGGAGTATCTCCGAGGTGAGCTGCTCCGGAGTCGCCTGATGCGATGCCAGAGGCTCGCCCTCCCGGAGGTGCTTCGTATCGGCCGTCAAGCGGCGTCGGCGCTTTCGGCGGTCCACAAGAACGGGATTGTCCACCGCGACCTGAAGCCCTCGAACATGATGCTCGTCGCCGACGACGAGGCGTCCGGCGGGGAGCGCCTGAAGCTGCTGGATTTCGGCATCGCCCGGTTCACCGAGGACAAGGCCGATCTCACCGCGCCGGGCTCGGTGCTCGGAACGGCGATGTACATGTCGCCCGAGCAGTGTGTCGGCCAATCGCCGGTGGACAGCCGATCCGACGTCTACTCCCTGGGCGTCGTCCTCCACGAGCTGCTCGCCGGGGAGCCGCCGTTCACGGGTGAGCCCGTCGAGGTCCTGCGCATGCACCTCTTCCAGGATCCGCGTCCTCTGAGCGAGGTCGCCCCGGAGGTGCCCCAGGAGATCTCGAGCTTGATCCGGCGCATGCTGGCGAAGGAGCCATCGCGGCGCCCGGATATCGCCCAGATCGCCGAGGCCATGCGCCGCGACATCGCAGCGGCGCCCGCGGTCACGCCGGTGGCGGTCGTGGGATCCGCAGCGGAGTCGACGTCAGCAGCGACACCGGAGGCGGGGTACGCCGGCAGGACGACCGTGAAGAAGCCAGTCGTCCGGGAGACGATCCCGCACGAGAGGGGATCACGGCCAGGCGGAACGAAGGTCGCCGAGGCGGCGGAGGTGGCTCCGTCCGGGGCCGCGCCGTCACCCGGCCCCGGAGCCGACACCACACCGGAGCGGATGGAGCTGCGCGTCGAGCGCACCGAGACGCAGGAGGTCACCCCGCCGTCCGCGCGGCCGCAGGGGCGGCGCCTGGTCGGCCTGCTCGCGATCCCTGCGCTGCTCGTGACCGCGTCCTATGGCCTCGTTCGCGCGTGCAGCAACGGCGTCGGCGGCGGACCCGCGCAGGCTGCGCTGACCAGAAGGCTCCCCCTGAAGGCTGCGCTCGTGGCGAGCGCACCAGCGAGGCCCGCGTTCCCGGAGAGAGCGCCCGTGACGCTGTCCAACATGGTGCGGCTCCAGGGAGGCCAGTTCCGGATGGGGAGCACGCTCGCCGAGATCGACGCCGAGTGCCAGCGCCTCGGGCCCGAGTGCCGCCGGGACCTGCTCGAGCGAGAGCAGCCCGTGCGAGAGGTGACCGTCTCCCCCTTCTACATCGATGCTTACGAGACCACGAACGCCGAGTTCGCCGCGTGGCTCGATGTCACCTCGCCGGCGCTCGACATCAAGGAGGATACCGAGCACCGCATCCAGCGCTACGTAGTCGAGCGCGCGCGCGGCTATCTGCTGGTCGATCTCTTCCCCGAGCATTCGGGGATCCTCCTGCGCCCGGAGAGGCGCTTCGTGCCCCGGCCGGGCCACGAGAACAAGCCGGTCATCCAGGTCACCTGGGACGCCGCCTCGCTCTACTGCAAAGCCCGCGGGAAACGCCTCCCCACCGAGGCCGAGTGGGAGTTCGCCGCGCGTGGCGCGACGGCGCGCCGGTTTCCATGGGGCTCGGATCCACCCCGCTGCGACGGGGTCGCCTTTGGCGTGTACGAGAAGGGCCTCTGCGAGAGGTCTCCGAAGGGCGAGCACGACGTGGGCACCTCCCTGCAGGACAGGACGCCGGAGGGGGTCTGGGACCTCGGCGGCAATGCAGCGGAATGGGTGCAGGATCAATTCTTGCTTCCTCACTACGGCTCATGCGGCGATTGCATCGATCCCGTGACGGAGGGCCCTGGCGTGTCGCGCGAGGAGGACCAGCGCATACGCCGCGGCGGTTCATGGCCGGCGCTGGATGTGATGTCTCGAGGTGTGACGCGCGGCCGCTCGAAGCGCATCGAGGGTCGCTCCGGGCTCGGGTTCCGGTGCGCCTCGCGGTGAGCCACCTCGCCGGCGGAGGGCGGCGAGCAGGGCGCGGCAGCGGCCGCATGACCAGGAACGGACGGAGAGGGCGCTTCGCCGCCCGGCGCCCTCGCTCGCGCAGCTCATCGGTCCTCGTGCGCTTCAATCATCCAGACAACACGCCTCCAGGAGAACATGATCATGCCGATCCGGAACACCGCTGCGAGACCCAAGCGGGCAACACAGTCCACGACGGCTCCTGCGAAGTCAGCCAGCAAAAAAGCCAGGAAGAGCGCCCCCTCCACGTCGAGCGACGAGCTCCACCGCCTGCGGTGGGCGCTCTCGGTGCTCGTCGGCGAGACGACGAAGAACCTCTCCGCCGCCGCGACCGAGAAGTTCCTGGCTCCCGCGAACACGAAGATCGCCTTCGAGGGAACGGTCGAGCACGACGCCTACGTGTACCTGGTGCAGGTCGCCGAGAGCACTCGGTCCATCACGACATACCCGCTGGACGGCGAGGCCATCCACGCCAAGGCCGGCGAAGCCACGCGCATTCCAGCAGCGGGGTGGCTCGTCACCCCCACCCAGGGGAAGATCCTTGCGCTCAGCTCACCGGCACCCCTTCGCCGCAAAGAGATCGCCGCCGCGCTCGCCGGTCGCGATCCGGCGCCTGGACAGGCGGGTCACAAGGACGCCAGGCCCGCCGAGTTCGGCACGTTTGCCGACGCCGGTGGCATGAAGGCTTCCCAGATCAACCCCTCGGGTCCAGCCGATCCTCTCATCACAAAGCCGAAAACCGCCACCACGCAGGTCGGCTCACGTTGAGCCAGGCGCCGTGGGCGTCGAGCCCTCAGGCGCTCCGATGGCGAAAGTCGACGAGGATCATGCTCCCGGTCCCCTCGATCCTCGCCGTGGGGGTCTGCAGGGAGAGCGACTGCTCGCGGCTCCATTGCTGGACGCTGTACGTGACGTAGTGATTCAGATCGTCCACGGTGACGAACCGCTTGCGACCCGTGCTATCGGCGGCGCCACGAAGCCCCTCGAGCACGAACGACGTGAACACACCGAGCTTGGCTTCCGGACGCTCCATCGCGATCTGCTGGGAAGTGCTGCCCGAGAGGACGGCGATGCCCTCGGCGAGCTCGAAGGCCTCGTGGACGAACCCAGGGTCGAGCGAGGGAGCGCCGGGCGCCCGGCCGAGATCGACCCCGGCGTGGCAAGCATCGAGGACGAGGATCTTGCGGCGCGCGGGCGACTCGAGGAGGATCTCCTTGATCCTGTCGACCGAGAGGGACGTCTCGGGGAGCACCTGGCTGCCGCTGTCGCGAAAGAGGAGATGCGGTTTGCCGTTGTGCAGGGCTCCATGACAGGAGAAATGCACAAGGAGCAGGTCATTGGGGCTCAGCCCACTGGCGAAGAGGCTCAGCTCCTGCAAGACGCGGTTGCGCAGGGGCAACATGCGCTCTTCTTCGACGTCGTCGTGCATCGACTTCACGACGGTGTAGCCCAGCTCGTTCTTGAGTGCGTTCCCGAGCGCGACGACGTCGTTGACACAAAAACGCAGATTGCCAATGCTGCGGTCATCGTAGCGGCGTACCCCGACGAGGAAGGCGTAGCGAGCGGCCACTGGACCGAGCACCTGCTCCTCCGCAGCGGCCATCGCGCGTTCCGCCTCGGCGTCAGCGATGCGCTCTGCCTCATCGCCGCGGGCGTGAGCCCGCTGCACACGCGCCGCCGAACCCTGGTCGAGCGCCGGCGGCTGGATCGGCGCTACCTCGCGCATCACCAGGGTGCCTCGGTTGCCCGTGGTCCGCGCCGGCGGCGGCGGGGTCGACGCCGCAGGCGGCGGCCATGATGCAGCCGGCGCCACACCGGCATAGTACGGAGCGGCCCTGGCTGCCGCAGCTTCGACGGTCAGCTGCTCCGTGATCAGCGTCCGGAGCTCATCATGGAACGGGCGGAACGTGTCTTCGGCGCCCGGGGTCGTGAAGCGCTGGAGAAAGGGGCGCGTGACGCGCAGAAAGGTGGTCGCGTGGAGACGGCTGCTCCAGCCGGTATGCGCGGCGATGGTCGAAAGGGGGAGCGGTGAGGGAGCGGCGCAGAGGAGGGCCAGGCTACGCTTGACCAGCACCTCCGACTCGGCGGGTAGGTGGTTGACGCGGCCCCATAGCTTGATGAAGACGTCACGCAGCGTGCGGGGGAGCGGAGCGCCAAGGCGGCCCTCGGGGGGCAACCGCCGCAGCCACTCGGCGAGCTCGACGGAATAGAGCATGTTGCCCTGGGCGCGCTGCACGGCCTCGTCGGCGACGTAGGCCGGGAGGCCGAGCTCCCGGACGACGCCGTCCCAGAAGGCCCTGCACGCCGCGTAATTCGAGGGGATCCATCGCGGGGCGTCGAGGTCGACGTGTGCCGGGGCGTAACGCATGAACCAGCCGAGATTCGTGGTGGGGCGCGAGGAAGCGAGCAGGACGACGCGCGGCGGGAGCGGGGCGGGGAGCAGGCGGGCGAGATCGGAGTAACCGATCTCGTCTTCCGCCTCGTCGAGATCATCAATGACCAGGAGGAGGCTCATGGAATCCGGCTCCAGGACACGCCTCGAGATGCGCTCGATGAGGTCGATGAGGCGGCGCTCGGGGTGCGCATGCCCGTCGCGCATGTCGATGAAGCGGTTCTCAAGCTGCGTTGCGAGCGAGCTCGCGACGAACTCGGGCCGATCGAACGCGCTGGTCCTCAGGAAATGGGAGGCGACCGCCCAGCGCGCCTCCGCTCGTACGTTGCGTTCAACCTGCTCAGCCCAGCGCGCGAGGTGCCGGCTCGCGTCAGCGATCCTGCCGCGCACGCGCTCGACCTGACAGGCCGCGGTGACCCGCTGAAGATAGCTGGCCAGGATCGCGCTCTTGCCGACGCCGGGGGTTCCCGTGACGAGGACCGTGGTCGCGCCCCTCCGGAAGAGCGCGTCGATCTCGTGGAGCACCTCGTCGCGGGCGAAAAGCCGAGGATGATGCTGGCGCTCGCCGCCGAGACTGACCCGATCGCCAGATGCTCGATCGCCATGATGCGGGGTCATGCTGCTTACGTGATTCGAGTTCTGGGCGGCTGTCAAGGGGCTGCTCGCAGGCCCTGGTATCGACCTGTCTTCGGAACATTGCCTCTGTTCGTTGTCTTCTCACACCCCATGGTCAGGGCGATCCTGAGTCGGCCCTGAACGCCAGCACGCCGGTCGCTGTGGAGCGGGCCGTTGCACGTTACAACCAGCGTGCCCGTGTCATCCGACCGCGTTCGCGAGCCATCGCGCGATCGCCGGCCGCTTCCGGGCGGCCCACGTGCGCGCCCGCGCGCCGTCCCATGCTCACCGCGCGCCGTCCCATGCTTCTCCGGCCTTGGCTCGGTCGCCCAACGCCGGCGTGGCCGTGGCGAACGCCCGCGGGGCGACGAGGATCCCGCTCCGAAGCACGCGCTCGGCAAGGGCCAGCGTGCCTGGCTCGGGCGGCGTAGCACGCACGCCGGCCCGGCAGTGAGCCAGACGAAACAAATCCCCTGCTTGGCACCTCGTGTGCACTAACGATGACGACACGCGCTGACGGACAGCCCGATCGACAGGTGTTCTGCGATGGGGACATGGGCCGTCATGCCGGCTCCGTTTCGAGGACAAGGGCCCATTGGCTTTTTCCGGAGGTGTCATCATGGCATTCTTTCAGCATCTCAAGCGTCAGTACAAGCGCGACGCCAGCTGGGATTTCCTGGCCCCGCGGATGCGTCTCAAGCACGTTGCGCTCATGGCGCTCACGGCCTCCACCGTCCAGCTCGGCTGCGCCGGCGACGAGGACGTCTCGCAGGCGGTGTCAGACGAGGAGGACATCGCGAGCGAGGCAGCCGCGCTCTCGCTTTACCAGCAGAACCCCGTCGGCAACCTGTCCGTGCTCTCGCCCGCCGAGGGCGCGCCGTACGCGATCGCGACCAAGAGCGCATGGACCTCGGCCCCCGGCCTGTCCAGCGCTGTCTACTCGCACGCGGGCGATAACCTGGAGATCAGCTTCAGCGCCGAGATCTACGCCACCAACACGGTGTGGCTGCGCGCGCTCGTCGACGGCGCGCCGGTCTCGCCGAGCGACGTGAAGATCAAGATGGGCAGCGAGAACTTCGACGGCACGCGCTCCTTCACCTTCGTGAAGTCGGGCGTCTCGGCGGGTCAGCACATCGTCGAGATCCAGTGGTACGTGGTGAACGGCGGCGACGCCCAGATGCGCGATCGCTCGCTGGTGGTCAACTCGGCCGCGCCCTTCAGCGGCGACGGTCGGCTCGCCGTGGCCGCCGCGCCCAGCGGCCCGGACCTCATCAAGACCACCACCGCCTGGGAGAACGTCCCGGGCCTCACGACCCAGCTGACCACGAGCGCCCAGCAGGACCTGATCGTCACCTTCTCGGCAGAGGCCGCCTCGAACAGCGGCCGCATGTTCGTGCGCGCGCTCGTCGACGGCGTGGACGTGGGCAACGTGACCCTGCTCCACGCCAACATGTCGAACCGCGGCGGGACGCGCAGCATGACCTTCGTCGCGCCCAGCGTGCCCGCCGGCAACCACACCGTGCAGATCCAGTGGTCCGGCGACACCGCCGGCGGCGACATCCGCCTGGGCGACCGCACCATGGCCGTCTCCGCCGCGCCGGCCTCGGCCCCGGGCGGCTCGACCGCTGCGGCCACCATGCAGGGCCCGCCGGTGCCCTTCTCCGGCCTGAACTGGACCAACATCCCCGACCTCTCGGTCAACCTCAACACCCAGGCTCCCGCCGAGAGCGCGGCGATCACCTTCTCCGGCGAGGTCTACTCCTCGAGCGGCCGCCTGTTCCTGCGCGCCCTGGTCGACGGCGTTCCGGCGCAGCCCGGCGACGTCACCCTCATCCAGGGCGAGCCGCTCATGCGCGTCAACTCGCACACCTTCGTGCTCAAGAACCTGCGCCCGGGCAACCACACCGTGACCCTGCAGGCGCGCAGCGACACCGGCACCACCGCCAACATCCGTGACCGCTCCCTGCGCGTGACCGCCAAGCGGCGCTCGGGCTCCGATTTCGCCCAGGCGTTCATGGGCATCGGCCAGGGCTACGGCCACTCGCCGCGCGTGCGCACCCACAAGGCCCTGGTGCTGTGCATTGACCCGGTCCGCCCGGATCACGCCGCGCCCTCGCTCTCCCAGATCCTCAACTACCACGAGGGCGGCGACGGCGGCATGAGCATGAAGGGCTGGCTGGCCGACAACACCGACGGCAAGCTCGCCTTCGACAGCTTCCAGTACGTGAACTGCGGCCCGTTCGCCCAGGCGCCGGCCGCGCACCAGGGCAACTGGTACTGGGACACGCCCGGCGGGCACGCCGAGGCCTGGCGCGACGCCATCCGCGCCGCCGACCCGAGCATCAACTTCCACAACTACGACACCAACGGCGACGGCAAGATCACCCGCGACGAGCTCGTCCTCATCGTTGTGCGCCCGCAGAACTCGGCCTACGGCACCAACCGCAGCGTCGACGTGGCGGTCGACGGCAACTCGACGCCGCTGAACTTCGACCTCCTCGACGTCTACCTGTCGCCGTTCGACTCGGATCGTCGCAACGGCGTGGGCCTGCTCGCCCACGAGCTCACCCACCGCATCCTGGACGCGCAGGACATGTACGGCTGCGACTCGTCGAGCACGGCGTCAAAGTACTTCGACGCCATGTACTGGCACTGGCAGGCGACCCACATGGGCCCGTTCGAGAAGCTGAAGAGCGCCCTCGTGACCCCGGACCTCGTCGAGATCGGCTCGTGGACCACCCAGACCGTCCCGCTGGCCTCGATCGAGACCCGCAAGGAGGTCACGCTGCTCTGGGACGCCGCGCGCGGCGACAAGGAGTACTTCCTGCTCGAGAACCGCTGGGGCGCCGGTGACGTCTACGACGCGCCGCTCGGTTCGAGCGTGGTCGTCTGGCACATCGTCGAGGACCCGACGCTGGCCGCCCAGTACCCGCCCTCCGGCGCCGAGAGCTGCAGCATCGTCCACAAGCAGGTGCGCAAGCTCGGCCAGCTGACCTTCGATGGCGAGGCCCGCGAGCTCTTCTGGGCCGACGGCACGAGGACCAACATCACGGTCACCGCGCGGGGCGCGTTCGGCGAGCTCACCAACGTGGAGATCAAGAAGCAGGGCCTGATCGTCCGCCCGTTCCCGCGGTCAACCGTCCCCCCGATCCTCACCAAGTAGTCCGCCACGTCGACAGCAGGGGACGTGGCGCGGCGGCTGCGCGGGCCCACCGAGCCCGCGCAGCCGGCAGCCGCCTCAGTGCACCCGCATCCCCGGCTTCGCCCCCGAGTCCGGCGACAGGAGATGCACCGTCTCGTCCCCCGCCGCGAGCACCATCCCCTCGCTGAGGCCGAACTTCATCTTCCGCGGCGCCAGGTTGGCGCACACGATGACGAGCCGCCCGACGAGGTCTTCCGGCTTGTAATACGCCTTGATCCCGGCGAACACCGTCCTCCGCGCCTCCCCGCCGAGCGAGACGGTCAGCTTGAGCAGCTTCTTCGCCTCGGGCACGTGCTCCGCCGCGACGATGCGCGCGACGCGCAGGTCGACCTTGGTGAAATCGTCGATCGTGCACTCCGGCGCGAGCGGCTCCTTGGCGAGCGCCGCGCCGTCGTCCTCCGCGGCCGCGCCCCCGCCCGCCGCCGGGCCCGCCTCCGGGTTCGCCCCCGCCGCGCCGCCCGGCGCCGTCGCCTCCTCGGCGGGGCGGCCCTCCGCGATCATCTTCTCCACTGCACCCGGCTCGACCCGCTTCATGAGGTGCTCATACGCGGCCACAGGCGTGCCCACAAGCGGCGTCTTCGCGAGCTCCCACCGGTCCATGGGGCACCCGAGCAGCCGCGCGACGTCGTCGGCCAGCTTCGGGAGCACCGGCGCCAGGTAGAGCACGATCTGCCGGAACAGGTTGAGCGCCACGGTGCAGACGCCCTGCAGCTCCGCCTTCTTCTCCGACTGCTTCGCCAGCGCCCACGGCTGCATCCGGTCGACATACTCGTTCGCCCGGTCCGCCAGCGCCACGATGCTCCTCGTCGCCCGCGCATAGTCGAACGCCGCGTACGCCGCCCCGATCGCCTCGCCCTCCGCCGCCGCCGCCGCGAACAGCCCCCCGTCCTCGGGGTAAACCGCCGACAGCCCCGTCTGCGCCACGAAGCGCGACGACCGGCTCGCCAGGTTCACGACCTTGTTCACGAGCTCGGCGTTCACCTTGTTCACGAGCTCTTCCAGGTTCAGATCGATGTCGTCGACCTTCGAGCTCAGCTTGCTCGCGTAGTAATAACGGAGGTACGCCGGGTCGAGGTGCTTCAGGTACGTCGAGGCCAGCACGAACGTGCCCTTGCTCTTCGACATCTTCTCTCCGTTCACGGTGAGGAACCCGTGCACCTGCACGCGCGACGGCAGCGAGAAGCGCGCGCTCTTCAGCATCGCCGGCCAGAAGAGCGTGTGGAAATACACGATGTCCTTCCCGATGACGTGGACGATCTCCGTCTCCTCGGATCGCCACCAGTCGTCGAACGCCTCGCCTTCCCGGGCGCACCACTCCTTGCTCGCAGCCATGTACCCTATCGGCGCGTCGAACCAGACATACCAGTAGTTCCCTGGCGCGTCGGGGATCTCGAACCCGAAGTACGGCGCGGGGCGCGATACGTCCCAGTCGCGGAGCGGCTCCGACAGGAAATGCCCCGCCAGGTAGTTCGCGATCTCCTTCGGCATCCGCCCCTCGCCCTGCGTCCAGGTCGACAGGAACGGCCGCTCCGGCTCGATGGCCACCATGAGGTGCTGCGCGCTCCGCACCTCGGGCCGCGCGCCCGTGAGCGCGCTCCTCGGCTCGACCAGGTCGGTCGCGGCGTAGGTCGAGCCGCACCGATCGCAGCTATCGCCGTACTGGTCCGGCGCCGCGCACTTCGGGCAGGTGCCCTTGACGAAGCGATCCGCCAGGAACATGCCCTCCTGCGGATCGAAGAGCTGCGTGACCTCCTTCGTGGTCAGCATGCCGCGCTCGCGCAGCGACGCCCAGATCTCCTCGCACAGCGCGCGGTTCGCCGGGGAGTTCGTGCTGCCGTAGTGGTCGAACCGGATCTGGAACGCCGCGAAATCGCGCTGGTGCGCCGCGCTCATGTCCGCGATGACGTCGGCCTCGCTCCGCCCCTCTTGCCGAGCGCGGATCATGATGGCCGTGCCGTGGGTGTCGTCGGCGCACAGGTAAATGCACCTCCGCCCGGTCATCCGCCAATAACGGGCAAAGATGTCGGTCTGGGTGTACTCGACGAGGTGGCCGATGTGGATGTGCCCGTTGGCGTAGGGCAGCGCGCTGGTGAGCAGGAGCCGTTTCATGCTGCGCTGGACTTTGCACGAAATCCCAGCCGGATGCGAGCCGCGCGGTGGCGCGATGCCGCGCGGGCGCGCCTTCCAGCGGAGCGCCGCGCCGGCCCGCGTGGACACGACAGCGGACGTGCAGCCATGGACGGAGCGGGCTCGGGCTCTAGATACGTAGTGAACCGATCGACGGGGAGGGGACCATGGCAGTACAGAGGAAGCAACAGAGGAAACAGAGGCGTGGTGGCAAGGAAGGAGGCGCGCGGGCGCTCGAGGCCCAGCCCCTCCTCCGCCAGCGAAGCGAGGAGATCCAGCCTTTCGGGACGGTCGTGGACTATCCGCTGGCGCTCGCCGCGAAGTCGCGCGCGGAGAGCATCCGGGCGCTGAATCAGATCCTGTCGGACACGCTCGTCCTGCGCGACATGTACAAGAAGCACCACTGGCAGGTGTCCGGGGCGACCTTCTTCCAGCTCCATCTGCTCTTCGACAAGCACTTCAAGGAGCAAGCCGCGCTGATCGACATGCTCGCCGAGCGCGTCCAGATGCTGGGCGGCGTCGCGATCGCCATGGCGCACGACGTCGCGGAGACGACGAGGATCGAGCGGGCGCCCCGCGGCCGCGAGCAGGTGCCCGCCCAGCTCTCGCGCCTGCTCGACGCGCACGAGCTCATCCTCGCGGAGACGCGCGAGGCGGTGAAGCTCACCACCGAGAACCGCGACGATGGCACCGCCGACCTGCTCATGGGCGACGTCCTCCGCACGAACGAGATGCAGGTGTGGTTCCTGTCCGAGCACCTCGTCGACACGCCGCTCGTCCGCGCCACCTGAGCGCCGGCACGCCGCTTCTCGCCCGCCGTCCAGCCCCCTCCCCGTCCCGCCGCGCTCCGAAAATTCGTCAGGGCGCGCGTAACCTTTCCGGGCCCCCGATCGTGATACCGCCAGGAAAGGGACGATGTGATGCGTACTACAAAAGACGTGGTGGTGATCGGCGGCGGGCTCGCGGGCCTGGCCGCGGCGGCGTACCTGGGCCGGGCGGGTCGGTCGGTCGCCCTCGTCGAGAAGGCGCACGCGCCGGGCGGCCGCGCCTCCACGCAGGAGAGCCACGGCTTCTCGCTGAACCTCGGCGCTCACGCGCTCTACCGCGGGGGCGCGGCGCACGAGGTGCTCCGCGAGCTCGGCGTCCGGTTCACCGGCGCGGCGCCGTCCCCGTCGGGCGCGCTCGCGCTCGACCGCGGCGCCCTCCACACCTTGCCGTCCGGCGCCCTGTCGCTCCTCACGACGGGCCTCTTCCCCCTCGCCGCGAAGGTCGAGATGGGGCGCGTCCTTGGCAGCCTCGCCGCGGCCAACCCCGCGCCGCTCGCGGCGGTCCCGGTCTCGGCCTGGCTGCGCGACGCCTTCCGGACGCCCGAGGTGCGCCGCTTCGTCGGCGCGCTCGTCCGGCTGTCGACCTACTGCGCCGACGACGATCGCCAGAGCGCCGGCGCGGCGCTGACGCAGGTGCAGCTCGCCCTGAGCCACGGCGTGCTCTACCTCGACGGCGGCTGGAGGACCCTCGTCGACGGCCTGCGCGACGCCGCCGTGGCGGCCGGCGTGGAGATCCTCACCGGCGCGCGCGCGGCGCAGATCGCGGCCGAGGGCGGCGCCGTCTCCGCCGTGGAGCTCGCGAACGGCGACCGCCTCGGCGCCGGCGCCGTGCTCGTCGCCGCGAGCCCGCGCGCCGCGGCCGCGCTCGTGCCCGCGAGCGCGGCGCTCGCCGCGCTCGCGGAGCGCGCCGTCCCGGTCCGCGCCGCGTGCCTCGACGTCGCGCTGTCGAGGCTCCCTCGCCAGCGCCCGGGCTTCGTGCTCGGCATCGACCGCCCGCTCTACCTGTCGGTCCACACCGACGCCGCGCGCCTCGCCCCCGCGGGCGGCGCCGTGATCCACACCGCCCAGTACAGCCCCGAGCTCGCCGGCCGCGACCCCGAGCGCGAGCTCGAGGATCTGCTCGACCGCGCGCAGCCCGGCTACCGCGGCGCGATCGTCGAGCGCCGCTTCCTGCCCTCGCTCATCGTCTCCAACGCCGTGGTCACGGCGGAGGGCGGCGGCCGCGCAGGGCGCCCCGGCGCCCGCGTCCCGGAGCTCGACGGGCTCTTCCTCGCGGGCGACTGGGTCGGGCCGACGGGCATGCTCGCCGACGCGAGCCTCGCCAGCGCGCGGGACGCCGCGCGGGACATCCTCTCGCGCCGCGCCCTCGACCGCGCGGCGTGACGGGGTTACCCGACGCTCCATGAGCAGCTCCACGGCCTCTCCTGCCCCGAGCGCCGGGCTCGTCGCCCCCGGCTTCGTCGCCGCGAGCTACCGCGAGCACGAGCGCTTCCTCTGGGCCCTCTCCTACCGGCTCACCGGTAGCGCCGCGGACGCGGACGACATCGTGCAGGAGACGTTCGTCCGCGCGCTGGAGCGCCCGCCCGCGCGCACCGGAGAGCCCGTCCGCCCCTGGCTCGCGCGCGTCGCGCTGAACCTCGGCCGCGACGCCCTCCGGCGCCGCAAGCGCCTCACCTACGACGGACCGTGGCTCCCCTCCCCGATCGAGGCGGAGCCCGAGCCCCCGTCGTTCGAGATCCCGGGCAAGGAGGGCACCGAGGGCCGCTACGACCTCCTCGAAAGTGCGTCCTTCGCCTTCCTCATCGCGCTCGAGGCGCTGACCCCGCAGCAGCGCGCGGTGCTCCTGCTCCGCGACGTCTTCGACTACTCGGTGCAGGAGACCGCCGCCGCGCTCGACCTGTCGGAGGCCAGCGTGAAGACGACCCACCACCGCGCCCGCCGCGCCTTGGAGCCGTACGATCGCGAGCGCTGCCGCCCCTCACCCGAGCTCGTCGAGCGGTCGGGCGCGGCGCTCGTGCGCTTCCTGCAGACCCTGGCGACGCAGGACGTCGCCGCCATCGAGGCGCTCCTGAGCGAGGGCGTCCGGGTCATCAACGACGCGAACGGCGAGTTCAAGGCGGCGCGCCGGATCGTCGTCGGCCCGAACCGGGTCGCGCGCTTCTACGTCGGCCTGCTGAGGATCGACGACCCCGGAGCGCTCCGCCACGAGCTGCGCCTCATCAACGGCCTCCCGGCGGTCGTCATCGAGCGCACGACCACCGTGGAGAAGCTGGCGCCACGCTTCGTCATGCGCTGCGAGATCGACGCGGGGGGCCTCATCACCGCGATCCACTCCGTGCTGGCCTCGCACAAGCTGACGGCCGTGAAGGCGCTCGCTCGGTGAGTACGACGGCGAGACCGGCAGGTGAGCAGCGAGGAGACAGCCCCCTGCCGGCCGAGCACTGGAGTGAGTCGTGTCGCGGGGCGTACTTCGGCCGGCGAAGTAGATACTGTTGGAGCAACATAGCGCCGGCTGGCGCTCATGTCCATAGTGGAACAGCCCGCTCGCTCAGGTGGCTTTGCCGCCTCCCTGGGCCCGTTCGCGGTGCGCCTCTGCGATGAAGTGACGAACCTCCTTGTCGATGGCGGCGATCGCTACCCCCTTGAAGGGGCGCATCAGGAGAGGCACGTCGAGATCCACGTCCACGGCGCCGGGGCGGAGCTCCATGCTGCCTTTCAGCTTGACGCCCTTCACCGAGAAGCCGAGCTCGGCGCGCGTCGCGTCGCGCCACACGAGGAAAGGCTCGTACTCGGCGTACCGCGCTCGGTACTGCGCGATCGCTCGTTCGGTCGCCAGCTTTGCCTCGGTGTCGCTCAGGTCGTGCTCAATCGTGTGCTTCATGATGGGACCTCGCAGTTCGTATCAGGGCACATCGCGAGAATCGGCCAGGGTACCGTGCGCCGTGAGGCGTCGCTCGCGGGCGCGTCGCCCGGCCGGGTTCCATCGGTGAGATATCACGGATGCGCGGGGCCTGCGGCCCTCTGGCGCTCTTCCGATCGCGCATCGCGCAGGGCGCGCCCGCGCTCTGTGACATTTCGCCACGCGGCGGAACCGCGGGTGTCTGTGGGCGGCCGACCGGGGCCAGCGCCGTGAAGGCATCGTCACGCCGGAGGGCGCCTTTCCACGGACCGGACGCCGTCCCTTCGCCGGAGGCCGCCCTTCGCGCGGGGGCGCCCTGGCCCTGCGCCCCTCAGTGGCCAGTGGTCACCGAGCCCGGCCTCGCGTAAAGAGAGCCGCCGCCGTGGACCTCCTGTATTTCGCGCTGCTCTGCTCCGTGCTCATCTTCGTGCACGAGCTCGGCCACTTCGTGTGCGCGAAGATCTTCGGCGTGAAGGTCCTCACCTTCTCGATCGGCTTCGGCCCCCGGGTGCTGCGCCTGCGGGGCCGGGAGACGGAGTACTGCGTCGCGCTCCTGCCCCTCGGCGGCTTCGTGAAGATGCTCGAGGAGAACCGGCAGGAGGCCGTGCTCCCCGAGGATCGCAAGCGCACCTTCGAGTCCCAGGCGCTCTGGAAGCGCGTGATCATCGTCATGGCCGGCCCGGCGATGAACGTGCTCTTCCCGGTGCTGCTCTACTTCGCCGTCTTCATCGGCGAGACCCGCTTCGTCCCGCCGACGGTCGGCGTGGTCCTGCCGGGGCACCCGGCCGAGGGCCGGCTGGTCCCGGGCGATCGCATCCTCGAGGTGGACGGCGAGCGCGTCAGCACCTTCGCCGAGCTGCACCGGATCGTGACGAAGAGCCCCAACCAGGAGCTCCGCCTCAAGGTGTTCCGCAACAAGACGCACGTCGAGGTCACGGTCGTCCCGGAGGAGAAGGTCGTCCAGAAGCCGCTCGAGATCGTGGACCGGGTGGGCGAGATCGGCATCCGGCCGAGCCGCCCCGCCGCCGTGGTGGGCGTCTCGCGGCCCGACTCGCCCGCGTTCCGGGCCGGGCTGCGCACGTTCGACGTCGTGACGGAGGTGCGCGGCACGCCCGTGAAGACGTTCGCCGACCTGGAGATCGCGCTCGAGGAGAGCCGCGGCGCCACGGTGCCGGTCACGTACCTGCGCCCGGTCACGGTGCCGCGCGCGCTCGGCGGCCTGGCCGAGCTCGCCGTCTACGAGTCGGGCGTCGCCGCGCTGACGCCGGAGAGCGGCCACGGCGACCTGCTCGCGCGCACCGGCATCGAGCCGGCCGACCTCTACGTCGCCGAGGTCCCCGAGGGCTCGGCCGAGTGGGACGCCGAGCTCCGGCCGGGCGATCGCATCACGGAGGTCGACGGCGTCGAGGTCACCGCCTGGTCGACCTTCGTCGAGCGGCTCTTCGCGGCTCCGGACAGGCCGCACGTCATCACGTGGCAGCGCTCGGGCCAGCGCAAGAGCGGCACCATCGAGCTCCGCCGCGAGGACTGGATCGACGAGTACGGCCAGCACCGCCCGCGCTTCTACCTGCGCGCGTCGAACTGGTCGCCGATGGTGGCCGAGCCGTTCGTCGACAGCCCGTCGGCCTTCCAGTTCGCCCTGGAGAGCGCGGTCGACGAGACGTACGACGTCATCCGGTTCATCGTGGTCGGGATCGTCCGCATCATGGAGGGCAAGGTCAGCATCTCCACGCTGGGCGGCCCCATCACGGTGTACGACGTGATCGGCGAGGAGGGCGCGAAGGGCGTCAGCTACTTCGTCTGGGCGATGGCGGTCATCTCGATCAACCTCGGGCTCATCAACCTGCTGCCCATCCCGGTGCTCGACGGCGGCCACCTCCTGTTCTTCACGTTCGAGGCCGTGCTGCGGCGCCCGCTGCCGCTGCGCGTCCGCGAGATCGCGAGCCTGGTCGGGCTCATGGTGCTCATCGGCCTGATGGGCATCGCCTTCAAGAACGACGTCGAGCGCCGCTGGGACGTGATCCAGGGGCAATTCAAGGAGCTCGTTGGCTGACCGGAGCCAAGGTGACGGGCGCGACGGGCGCGAAGGGGGCCGCGGCGCGGCGCGCCCGCCGCATCCGGCCGAGAGCGCGCCGCGCGCGGTCGCGGCGCGCGTGCTCGCGCGGGTGTGGGGCTCGGACGCCTTCGCCTCGGCGGCCCTCGACGCCGAGCTGCGCCGCGCGCCGGCGCTGGACCCGCGGGACATAGGCCTCGCGACGGAGCTCGTCTACGGCGTCCTGCGCGCGCAGGCGGCGCTCGAGGCGCGCATCGCCGAGTTCGCCGCGAAGAGCCGCTGGACGGCCGACCCGCTGGTGCGCGCCCACGTGCTGATGGGGGCGTACTCGCTCTGCTTCCTCGATCGCGTCCCCTCGTTCGCCGCGGTCTCGGAGGCGGTGGACGGCGCCCAGGCGGCCGGCGGGCCGCGGGTCGGCGCGTTCGCGAACGCCGTGCTGCGCCGGCTCGCCGCGGCCGTGGAGTCCGGCGGTCGCCCGACGCTCGCGAGCGCGGTGGTCGCCTCCGCGCCGGGGTGGCTGCGGGGCGCCCTGCGCCGCTCGCTCGGCCGGGCCGCGGCCGAGGCGTTCCTGTCGGCCGGCCCGGTGCCGCCGCCGACCGGCCTCTGCCTCGCCCCTGGCGAGGACCGCGGCGCGTGGCTCGAGGCGCTGCGGGCCGCCGCGCCCACCGGGACCTTCGAGGCGGGGCACGTCTCACCGGCCGCGATCGTCGCGCGGGGGGCGGGCGATCTCCGGCGGCTCCCGGGCTTCGGCGTCGCGTGGATCGGCCAGGAAGAGGGGGCGCAGGCGCTCGCCTTCGCGCTCGGCGCGCGCCCCGGCGAGGCCGTGCTCGACGCCTGCTCCGGCCGCGGCAACAAGTCGTGGCTCCTGTCGCGCGCGGTGCTGCCTTCCGGCGCGGTGGACGCGGCGGATCTGTACCCCGCGAAGCTCTCGCAGCTCCGCGCGGCGCTCGGCGCGCCTCCCGTGAGCGCAGAGGGCGCAGGCGCGGAGGCCGGCGATGCGCAGGCCGGCGCGCGCGACGGGCTCGGGCGGGCTGCGGCCTCCGTGCGCGAGACCTACGCCGTCGACTGGACGGTGGGCGCGGGCGACGTCCCCGAGGGCTACGACCGGGTGCTCGTCGACGCGCCTTGCTCCGGGGTGGGCACGCTGCGGCGGCGCCCGGAGATCGCGCTCCGGCGCGAGGCGGACGATCTCCCGCGCCTGGCCGACCTCCAGGTCGCGATCGCGCGCCGCGCCGCGACCCGCGCCCGGGACGGCGGCCGGCTCGTGTTCGCGGTGTGCAGCGTGCTGCGCGAGGAGTGCGAGGCCGTGGCGGCGCGGCTCGCGGCCCCGGCGGACGACGGCCTCGGCGTCCGGCTGGAGCCGGCGCCGTTCGACGCGGAGCTCGCGCGCGAGCTCGCGGGCGGCGGCGACGCGTTCCGGCTGCTGCCGCACGTGCACGGCACGGATGGGTATTTCGCCGCGATGTTCGTCGTGCGGCGGTGACAGCGCGTGGCGACGCGTGGAGACGCGTGGAGACGCGCGGAGACGCGTGGCAACGCGCCCTTCCGCCTTCCTTGTACGATGGTAGGCGCATAAGAGCAGCTTGACTTCCGGACGGCGCTTGGACTTCCTAGCGACGTTTTCGCGGCAGCTGCCCAGCCACGAAGCGCCGCCGCCAGCCGTCGACCAATGTAGGGAGGTGGGGTTATTGGTGCGATAGCCGCAATTTGTCTCCGCGATGTTTCTTCGTGCTGGGCACTCGCTTCGTGACGCCGCACACTCGTACGGTCAGGGCACTTAACAAACCTTCCGAGTAGCGTGAATCCTGCCCCGAACCTCCTGCAGAACACACCGGCCGAGCTCGGGCCCGGGTCCGTGTTGGGTCGTTACGAGCTGCTGCTGCCGATCGCAGCGGGCGGCATGGCCATGGTGTGGGCGGCGCGGCTGAAGGGGACGCGCGGCTTCCAGAAGATCGTCGCAGTGAAGACGATGCTGCCGACGCTGTCGGAGGACGACCAGTTCGAGCGCATGTTCCTCTCGGAGGCGTCGCTCGCGTCCCAGATCCGCCACCCGAACGCCGTCGAGATCCTCGACCTCGGCGAGCAGGACGGCGTGCTGTTCCTGGCGATGGAGTGGATCGACGGCATTCCGCTCAACCAGGTGATGAAGGTCGCGAAGCGGCAGAACGGCATGCCGATCCCGATCGCGGTGCGCATCGTGGCGCAGGCCTGCGCCGGCCTGCACGCCGCGCACGAGCTCAAGGACAAGAGCGGCAAGCTCGTCGGCCTCGTGCACCGCGACATCTCCCCTCAGAACATCCTGGTCACGTACAACGGCCTGGCCAAGGTGGTCGACTTCGGCGTGGCCAAGGCCACAGCGCTCAACGACAGCACGACGCAGGCCGGGCAGCTCAAGGGCAAGGTGAGCTACATGGCGCCGGAGCAGGTGCGCGGCGACGCGATCGACCGGCGCGTCGACGTGTTCGCGATGGGCATCGTGCTCTATACGCTCACCACCGGCAAACACCCGTTCCGCAGGGATTCCGAGGGCGCGACGCTGTTCGCCATCTCGTCCACGGACCCGGTGGAAGCGCCGCACGAGTTCCAGGCCGACTACCCGGCGTCGCTCGAGGCCGTGCTGATGCGCGCGCTCGAAAAGGAGCGTGACCAGCGCTACGCCACGGCCAACGAGCTGATGCGCGCGCTCGACAAGGCGCTTCCGCCGAACCAGCGAGCCACCGACGAGGACGTCGCCAATTTCGTCCGCGAGCTGTTCGAGGACCAGCAGGAGCAAACGCGCGCGGCCCTCACCGAGGCGCTGGAGCGCGCCGACCGCAATCAGCTGCGCAACAGCCTCGGCAGCTCCGACGTGACCGGCGCCGGCCCCTCGTCGGTGAGCACCTTCAGGACCGTCAACCTCCGCGGCGCGGCCCGGAGCGCGGCCGGAAACAGCGCGCTCGACGACGAGATCCCGCCGTTCGCGCGCTCCAGGAGCCGCGCGCTGCCCGCCGTCGTGATCCTCGGTCTCCTTGCCGCCGGCGTGCTCGCGGTACTGCTCCGGAGCGGCGACGCGCCCGCCCCTCTTCCTTCCGGGGCCGCGCCCGCCGCCCCGGCGTCCGCCGCCCCGGCGCCGGCGCCCTCCAAGGCGGAGGCGCCCCCTGCGACCGATCTCGACGCGCCCCCGGGCCAGCCCTCTGCCTCCGTCTCGGCCAGCGCAGCGCCGACCCCGGCTCCGCTCCCGGTGTCACCCGCGCGCGCGGCGCCCCGCCGTCCGACCAAGCCCGCCGAGCAGAGCAGCTCGCCGAGCCCGACGCCAACCCCCACGCCGCCGAAGTCGTGGAAGCATGATCCAGGGTTCTAGCGCCCCGCTCTGGACGAGCTCGGCTCCCTCAGAACGTTCCTGAGAGACTCGCGCCGATCTCGGATCCGCCCGCGACGGGCACGAGCTCGAGCGAGGTTTTCTCGGGCTGCTTTGGCTTCCTGTTCTGAAGGAGCAAGATCGCGGTCGCCGTGCCGACCGCGACGACGCCGACGCCGAGCGCCACCTGCGCGCCATAGTGATAGAATTTGAGGTCGTCGTAGCGCGACTGCATGGACGGCGGGCACGACCTGCCTTCCGAGCCGCAGGCATCTTCCAGATCCTGGAGCGCTCCCTGGCGGAGCCCGAACAACACCCCGGCGCCGATCAGGCTCGCGGCGCCGACGCCCCCGATCACGTACGGCACCACCTTGGACGGCGGCCTCTCCCGCAGGGCGCCCGCCTGGATCAGCAGCTCTTGCGGCAATGCTTCGAGCGTCACCTCGACGCGCGTCACCCCCTTCTCCTTCAGCTCCACCGTCTGTTGAAACGGCCTGTAATTGGGGGCCTTGGCGGTGAGCGCGTGAGGCCCGGGATCGAGCGGCACCTCGACGCCGATGGACGTCCCGCCGAGGGCGACGCCGTCGAGCGCAATGGCCGCGGAGGCCGCTCCTTTGCCGCGCACGATGACGAGCTTCGGGATCCGCGCGCGCAGCCGGCCGATCGACTGCTCGACCTCGGCCCGAAAATCGGGCCCCACGGTGTCGGCCTCCGCGAGCGCCAGCTCGTAGCCACCGAGCGCGGTCACGAGTCGCCCCAGGTTCTCCTCGCACACGGCGATGTGGAAGCGCACCTGAGGCGTCATCCGCACCTGGCCGACCTCGCGGAACCGCTGCAGGGCCGCGGCCCAGTTGCCCGCTTGCTCGAGCTCTGTCGCCTGCTGAAACTGCGCGCGGGCTTGCTTGAGCTCGTCGGAGTCCTGGGCGAGCGCGGGCGCCTCGAGCAGCAGCAGCACCGCTGCGACGCGGAAAATTCGCGGGAAATTCCTCATGCGGCGCCTGCCATGGTGACTTGAGGCCTCCGCTCCTGTCAACGAGGCGGCGCGGCCTTCGCCGCGCGCGTCAACGTGGCGGGCGCGGCCTCCGCCGAGCGCGTCAACATGGCGGGCGCGGCCTTCGCCGCGCCCGACGCCGCACCGCGTCGTGGTCGGAGGTGCGCGCGCGCCGGCGGAGCTTTCATGCGCGGATCCTGACGCCGCCTTCTCACTTTATGGCCGCGAAATCCGCCCGCGAATGGTACTTTTGTCGCTGGATGTCGACCCCTAGCTTTGGCTTTCTGCGTCGCTTCGCGCTGCTCCGCGCGTTCTCGGCCGCCGCGCTGACGGCGGGGATCTTCGCCGCCGCCGCTTCGTGCAGCGTGCCGGACTTCGAGTTCGCGTCGGCATCCGGCCCGCCGGCGCACTGCACGGACGACACGCAGTCCGACGGCGAGACGGACCTGAACTGCGGCGGCGAGTGTGATCCATGCCCGCTCGACTCCGGCTGCGCCGCGAGCCGCGACTGCGCCGAGGGCGAGTGCATCGACGGCGTCTGCCAGGAAGCGGGTTGCATGAACGGCGCCCGCGACGGCTCGGAGTCGGACATCGATTGCGGCGGCAGCTGCGACAAGAAGTGCGCGACCGACAAGAAGTGCAACCGGGCCAGCGACTGCGAGAGCGGCGTGTGCCAGGACGGCCAATGCGTCGCGCCAACCTGCACCGACGGGGTGCCCAACGGCACCGAGAGCGACGTGGACTGCGGCGCCGACTGTGGGGGCTGCCAGGACGGCAAGATCTGCCGCTCGAGCGGGGACTGCCTTAGCGACGATTGCATCGACGGGGTGTGCGGCCCCACCTGCCCGGATGGCTACGCCAACTGCGATCGCCTGGCCAAGGGGGAGTGCGAGGTCAACATCCGCACCGACGCGGACAACTGCGGCAGCTGCGGCCAGAAGTGCGCGCTGCCGCACGCGACGGCCGAGTGCCAGGGCGGCGCCTGCAAGGTCAAGGCGTGCGAAGCGCCCTACGCCGACTGCGACGGCAATGCCGAGAACGGCTGTGAGGTGAACACCTCGACGGACTCGAGCCACTGTGGCGGGTGCGACGAGCTGTGCCCGGCCGCGAACGGCGACGCGTATTGCGAGGCGTCGGAGTGCAAGATCGCGTGCGACGCGGGCTTCACCGACTGCAACGACCAGGTCGTCGACGGTTGTGAGAGGGCGACTACCCGTGACGTGTTGCACTGCGGCGGGTGCGGCATCGAGTGCGTGCCCGAGGCGGGCGGCAGGCCCTGGTGCCGCGACGGCGTGTGCGGCGAGACGACTTGCCCGGCCGGCAGGGGCGACTGCAACGGCGACCCCGAGGACAGCTGCGAGGTGAATCTGGCCGCCGATCCGGAGAACTGCGGCACGTGCGGCGGCCTGTGCACGGTCGCCAACGGCACCGGCAAGTGCACGGCCACCGGCTGCGCCATCGGCAGCTGCGAGCCGGGCTTCGCCGACTGCGACGGCCGCTACGACAACGGCTGCGAGACGAGCACGGACACGAGCCTCAGCCACTGCGGCGCCTGCGGCGAGACCTGCACCATCGCCGGCGGCACCCCCAAGTGCGAGGGCGGCGACTGCAAGGTGCGGACGTGCAACAGCGGGATGGGCGACTGCGACGGCAATCCGGACAACGGCTGCGAGACGAACGTCAACTCGAACCAGACCCACTGCGGCGCCTGCGCGGCCGCCGGCGGCGTCAACTGCAACACGATCTACGCGAACGCCACCGCGACCTGCCAGGGCGGCGCGTGCTCCTTCGCCGGCTGCAAGGCGGACTACGGCAACTGCAACAGCTCGCTGACCGACGGCTGCGAGGCCAACGTCAGGACCGACGAGGGGAACTGCGGCGCCTGCGGCACCCAGTGCAACATAATCCACACCACCAGCAACCTGTGCCTCGACGGCACCTGCAACCCGGTATGCACGAGCGCGCAGTACGACGACTGCGGGGTACCGAGGAACGGCTGCAACATCGACCTGTGGGACGACGAGAACAACTGCCTCGGCTGCAACCTCGTGTGCCAGAGCGGGGCCAGCGCCCACGTCTCCAGCAATCAATGCAGCTCGTCGGGCTGCAACCCGGTGTGCAGCGGCCTGTGGCGCAGCTGCGACGGCAACGGCATGAACGGCTGCGAGAAGGACGTCTCCGGCGACGTCAACGCCTGCGGCGCCTGCAACACCCAGTGCCTCCAGGCGCACGCGAGCGCCACCGCCTGCACGGCCGGCACCTGCGTGCCCACCTGCGACCCGGGCTGGAAGGCTTGCGGCGACCCCAGCGGCGGCTGCACGACCCAGCTCGGCACCGCCAGCAACTGCGGCGACTGCGGCCACGTGTGCTCGGGGACGAGGTCCATCTGCTCGAACGGCAACTGCGTCGTCTCGCCGGACATCGTCGTCGTCAACTCCGGCACGACCGGCACCTTGAGCACCATCGGGAATTCGGCGCCCACCATCAACGTGAGCCACGCCCTGCAGACACCGCGGGACAACGATCGCATGGTCCTTGTCGGGATCGTCGCCTCCGAGAACTCGCTCGTGCCGGTGAGCGTCACCTACGACGGCACGCCGATGACGCTCTTCAACACGCGGCAGGCCGACAACAACTCCGCCGCGCACATCTACTACCTCCTGGACAGCCAGCTTCCGGCCGCCACCGGCAACAAGCCCGTGGTGGTGCAGATGGCGAACGCGAACACCTGGGGCGTGTACTTCGCCAACGTGGTGGAGCTGAAGGCCGTGCACCAGTCGAACCCGTTCGCGAGCGCCACCACGACCGGCATCCACACCAACACGACGGACTGCAGCGGCACGGTGTCCCGAGGGGTCAGCACCAACTTCAGCGCGACCAACTCGTTCGTGTACACGGTGATGGCGGCGCGCAACGCCAGCACCGGCGCCACCATCAGCCCCACCGCGGCGACCTCCACCATGAACCGGCGCCTGACCGATCCGACGACCATGGTCGCGCTGGCCGGCTATCTCGTGGCCAGCTCCAACACCACCATCTCCTGGACAGTGAGCGGCTGCTACAGCACCGCCGGCGTCGGCGTCGCCGTGCGGCGCGCCAGCGGCGGCTGAGCGCCTCGAGGCGCCACGCTCCTCCCCCACTTCGCAGGCGGCGGCTACCTGACCAGCCGCACCACGACGAGCTCGCGCTCCCCTCGCCCGCGCCGCCGCTCGACGCCAAACCGTTCTCGTCTTCGCCGATCCTCCCCAGGACCCTCCCATCACACGCGACCGTCACGAGCGCCGCCGCGAGGAATCAACTCGCGGACAGCCCCCGTCGGCGCCGAAGCCCGCGCCCGTCGCCACCGCTCCGCCCGATGACCGGTACCACCATGAAGTCAAAACCATCACGGATACCCGAGCGCCCCGACGCTCGACCATGCAGTTGCCCGGTTAAAAACATTACCGCTCCGGCATCCTTCGGCGCTCACGAGAAATGACCCACCTGCGCTCGTCAGAAATGGTCCGGACGGTCGGGCGAGCCCGATCGCTGCCATGTCGCGCGCCCTCCAGCCGCTGTACCGTGCCGCGCGCGTGTGAGAGGATCGCTCTCGACCATGAAGAGGATCAAGCTCAAGCTCCACAGCGACGAGTACCACCTCAGCGCCGTCGGCTATCTGTTCGAGGACCCGGAGCCCACCGCGGATCCGGCGGGGGTGAGGCCGTTCTCGATCCGCAACACGGTCTTCCCCGAGTTCGATCTGGATCCCGGCAACTACGTATTCCGCTTCAGGGTCCGGAACGGAAGCGGCAAGTTCCAGATCTTCGCCTTCGATCCCAAGACGAACCAGAGCACCCGCGCCGAATACGACACGTCGAGCGGCGCCGACTGCCTCACCTTCCGTTTCACGGTGGCGCCGTGAGGGGCGCCCTGCTGCTCCAGCGCGCCGCAGCGCTGCTCTCGCTCACGCTGGCCGCGCCCGCGCTCGCCCAGGGCGCGGGGCAGCCGTCGGCTCCCGTGCCGCCGGGCGCAGCGCCCCCGGCGCCCGTCCGGCCGGCCGCCTCCGCGCCCGGCGCCCCCACGGCGGCCAGCGCCCCCACGGCGCCGGTCCCGTCTGCCGCGCCGAGCACCCCCGCCGCGCCTGCCACGCCGGCACCGGGCGCTGGCGTGGCCGTGGCGCCCGCGCAGCCGGGCCGCGCGATTGCGCCGGTCGCCCCGGCCGCGTCGGGCGCTCCCATCGCGCCGCTCGCGCCTGCCGGGGGCGCGGCCATCGCGCCGGCCGCCACGGGCCGCGAGCCCGTCTACATCGTTCCGGTCGGGATCACGGGTAGCTCCGGGGGCGCGGCGCTCGCGCGGGTCGGCTTCGGCGTGCTGGCCGGGTTCGGCGAGGTGACGGATCCGACGGCATGGGATGTGAGCGCCGTGATCGAGGCCGAGGTGGCGGCCGAGGACGGGCTGGCCACGCTGATCGGGTTCTCCGCCACCGACGACGCGGCCCAGACGCCCACCGGCACCCTGCGCCTCTCCGCCTCGTTCGCGCGGCTCGACTTCGAGGGGGAGGGCAGCTCGGCCTATCCCCCGCTGATCCTCTACGTCGGCGGCGCGGTCGGCCGCACCCGGTTCAGCTACCTGGGTCCCGGCCCCGAGCGGCGCGACCAGAGCCTGCCGCCGACCTACGCGCCGCGCGAGCTCACCGCTGTCCCCTGGAGCGTCGGCGCGGCGGCTGTCTACGTCGGCGAGGGCGGGAAGAAGCTCGCGCCCACGCTCGAAGGGCAGATCAAGTTCGACTCGCGCTGGACCGCGTCGACGGACACGCTCGAGTGGTGCGAGCCCGCGGGCGACGTCGTCCACGGCGTGGATCCGGTCACCCAGTCCACCTCCTTCGTCCCTGCCACGCGCTGCAGGAAGGAGGTGCTCGGCGCGCCGGTGCAGAGCCAGGAGCTCACGATCGCGGCGCACGCCGGGCTCGTCGACAAGGCGGCGAACGCCACGTTCCGCGCGGCGCTCGGCGCGAAGGTGGCGGTCGCGCTCAACGACGAGGCGCCTGCCGATGTCCGCCTCAGCCTGCGCGCTCCGGTCCACGTGACGCTGGCGCGCGCGCCGGCAGGGACGGAGTACCGCGGGCTCATTCGGCTGATGCCAGCGCTCAACGTGATCCGTAGCTCGACCGGAGGGACGGACGTCAGCGGCACGCTCGAGATCGCCTTCCTCGGCCAGCGCGCGATGTTCGCCGACAACTACACCGACCTCTGACGCCGGGCCGCGCCTGCCCGCGCAGCGTTGCCGCGCCTGCCCGCGCAGCGTTGCCGCGCCCTCTCCCGCGCAGCGTTGCCGCGCCCTGCCCGCGCAGCGTTGCCGCCAGACGCAGGCCCCCGGCCTGGGCGCCTGCCCTGCCCGGCACCTTTCTTGGCCCACCGCGCCAGCATCCGCTACCGACGCACGAGAGCAGCGGAGGTGCACCCGGAAGCAGCATCGGGTGGGCCGCCGCGGCTCGCTAGGGAGACAGCGATGGGCCCGAGCGCAGCGTACAAGGTGGAGGGGCTTGGCGACGGCGTGCCGGCGTCGGGCGGCGCGGAGGGGTGCGGGCAGGGGCAGCTGAGCAGCCTCTGCAGCGCCCCCACGATGCCGTTCACGTCGCACGCCGGCGGCGCGGAGGAGGCACCGGCGGAGTCGAAGCCCTGGTGCATCGACCGCGGCGACTTTCTCGAGGCGATGAGCACGGTCACGCTCTGGCGCGCGCTGGAGCTGGGGGAGCTCCCCCACAGCACGCGCGTCTGGCGCGAAGGCCTCGAGTGCTGGACGCCTGCCGGCGAGGTGAAGGCGCTCGGCTGGACCATTTCCCAGCCGCCCCCGCGCGACGAGGCGCCCGCCCTCTCCGCCGCGGGCGAGGCGCCCGAGTCCACCGGCCCGCTCAGCTTCGCGCTGACGCCGGACGACCTCAGCTCCGTGGCGCCCCGCTTCCACCAGGGCGCCCCCGAGAAGGCGCGCGGCGAGCGCGCCGAGGCCTTCACCCTCGGCCGGTTCCCGCTGACCGAGGCCGTGCTGCGGCGGGACAGCCCCTCGCAGCCGATTTCTCTTGATATTCCGTCCTGTTTCCCCGCAGCCCCCTCGTCCCCGCCCGACACGCTCCCGAGCGCCGGGGCGCTGAAGCCCGGCGCCGCGAAGCCCGGGCCGGCGCGAGGCGCGCGCGACGCGGATCAGACGCCGCGCGGGCGGGTGTCGGGCGCCTGGTCGCGGCTCGCGCGGCGCGCCCGCGTCTCTCGCGGCGCCGCCGGAGCGGCGGCGGGCAGCGCGGCGCTCGTGCTCGTGCTGGGCCTCTCGGTGCTGAGCGTGGTCGCCCCTGCGGCCTCGCCTGCGAGGCCTGCGGCCGCGCAGGCTGCGCACCTCGGCGTGGCCCAGGGCGTCGCGGCCGCCGCCGCGCAGGTCGCCGTGCCTGCCCCGGACCTCGCCGCGAGCGCCGGCGCTGCGGCGCTTGCCGCGGCGGCGCCCGCGGCGGCCCCGGCGCGCGACGGCGCTGCGGCCGAAGCGGCCCCGGCGCGCGAGGAAGCGACCGCGACCCCGGGCGAGGACACAGGCGCGCCCGCGCTGCCGCTCCACCGGGCGGAGAAGGCCTCGGCGTCCGGCGCGAAGCCGGCGCCGGCGGGTCGCCGCGAGCGCGGGCAGTTCCGCCTGAGGCGAGGCCGATCCGAGGCGGACGCCACGCGCGGCATCAGCTATCCGGCCCGCAGAGCCGACTCATGGATCGGGACGGGTGCCATCCTGCGCGACTCGCGCTAAGGTGCGCGCCGCGCGGCGGTCGGCTCCGTCCCGCAGCACTCCGGCGTCGTTCAAGGGCAGGACGGGGGACTTTGAATCCCCTAATCGTGGTTCGAATCCACGCGCCGGAACCATCGAGCACCCGCGCCCTCTGAGGGGGGTCATGGCGGCCGATGTCCATCGCGTGGGCGGGAGCGCCTCGGGCGAGGTCGCACCGCCTCGCGGGCGCCTCCTGCGCCGTCACTTGCTCGCTATTGTCTGGCGCGGTCGAGCCGGGGTTGTTTACCGTGGTCTCACCGAGGGCTCTGCGCCTGCCGCGCGGCGTGCGCGAGCCCCTGGCTCCTGGAGGACCGGACGGCGTGGCGAGCGATGAAGGGGCCCGCGGACGCGGAGCCCCTACCCATGTAGATACGGACCGCGGAGGCGGCTCTCCGCCCGCAGCGGGCGCGGAGCAGGGGCGCGCGTCGGCGGCGCCGCTCGAGGCGGGCGAGGCGCAGTTCATCGCGCGGCTCGTCGCCCGTGACGAGAGCGCGTTCAACGAGCTCGTGATCATGTACGAGCGCCGCGTGTTCGCGCTCGTCTACCGCATGCTCGGCCGGCGTGACGAGGCCGAGGACGTGTCCCAGGAAGTCTTCGTGCAGGTCTTCAAGGCGATCGATCAGTTCCGCGGCGAATCGAAGCTCTCGACGTGGATCTATCGGATCGCCGTGAATCTCTGCAAAAACCGGACGAAGTACCTCTCGCGGCGGCACGCCGGCGCCCAGGACGACGTCGACGCCATGGCCGAGCGGGTGCCGCTGTCCGCGGCCAAGGGCGTGAGCGTCGGCGACGTGAGCCGCCCTGACGAGCTGGTGGAGGGGATGCAGCTCGAGGCGGTCGTGAAGCGCGCCATCGGGCAGCTCGATCCCGAGTTCCGGGAGGCGCTCATCCTTCGCGACGTCGAGGACATGTCGTACGAAGAGATCGCCTCGGTCACGGGTTTGCCGGACGGGACGGTGAAGAGCCGGATCCATCGCGCGCGCGGCCAGCTCCGCGCGCTGGTCGAGAAGATGATGGGCGAGAAGGTGAGAGGCGGGAAATGAGCGGAGCGGACGACCCGAAGCGCACGGGGCGAGCCGATGAGCCGGCCGCTTCGGGCGCGGAGAGCGGCAGCCGTCCCTCGGCGCCCCCCGTGGAGCGCCCGCCCGCCGCCGCCACGCCCCGAGACGACTTCTCCGAGGACGGCGATCTCCCCGAGGACGGCGACTTGCCGCTCGTCGACGAGCTGGATCTGCGCGAGCTGGTCCGAGGGGCGATGCGTCCGCCGCCCGCGGCGCCGCCGAGCCTTCTGCGCGGCGTGCAGCGCCGGATCCGCGTGCGCTCGCGGGGGAAGTTCTACGGCGACGGCTGGAGCACCGCGCGTTCGCCGCGCTCGACCTACCTGATGACGAGCCTCTTCATGCTCGCCCTCATCGCCTTCGTCTTCCTGGTGCTCATCCCCTGGAGCGGCGGCGCCCTGCCCTAGAGCGACGCACATCGCGCAGGCGGGATCGGCGAGCGTCGTGCGGACTATTGCGTCCAGCGGACGAGGACGCAGGTCACGTTGTCGGGGCCGCCGTTCTCGTTGGCGCGCTCGATCATCTTGGCGGTCGCGACCTGGATGTCCTGATGCTCCGTCAGGATCTGCGTCATCTCCAGGTCGCTCACCGGGCCGGAGAGCCCGTCCGAGCAGAGGACGTACGTGTCGTTCAGCTGCGGCACCTCGAAGCGGGTGTCGACCTTGACCGTGTCCTTCATCCCGAGCGCGCGCACGATCACGTTCTTGTGCGGGAAGTTCGCGATCTCCTCGGGCGTGAGCCGCTTCATCTTGATGTAGTCGTTGAGGAGCGAGTGGTCCTCGGTGAGCATCTCGAGCCGGCCCTCGCGGAAGCGGTAGACCCGGCTGTCGCCGACGTGGGCGACGTAGACGCCGTCGTTCGCCGTGAAGATGCCGACGAACGTCGTCCCCATGCCCCGCTTCTTCGCCTCGCGCTGCGCGGTCTCGTAGATCCGCAGGTTGGCGAGCTTGATCCCCGTGATCAGCCGGTTCTCTTCGTAGCCCTTGGACCGGTCCATCTTGTAGGGCCAGGTCCGCTCCGGGTCGTCCTGCGTCTGGGCGAAGAAGTCCTGCATCGCGTCGACCGCCATCTTCGACGCGACCTCGCCCGACGCATGCCCCCCCATTCCATCGGCGACCATGAAGAGGCCGTACTCCACCATGATGCCGAAGTTGTCCTCGTTGTGGTTGCGCTTGCGCCCGACGTTCGTCTCGCCGGCCACTTCGATTCGAAACGTTTGGGACACGGATCACCCGATCGATGGCCCCGCGCGAGGCGCGAGGTTGAATGAGAACCGCGAGCGCGCCCGTCCGAGCCGCTCGAGCCCGATCCTGGAGGTTCGGTTGACGGGGTGTCAACCGGGTCGGGCCCGAGCGCCGAGCTTATAGAATCCGCGCGCGGGCCCGCATCAGTTTTTTCTTACTTGCGGTACTCCTCGGTCGACTTGCCGCTCGAGCTCGGCGGCGGGAGCTCGGCCTCCGGCCGCTTCGCCGCGGGGGCCGACGGATCCGGCGCGGCGCGGAGCACGACCGTGACCTGCCGGTACCTCCCGCGGCTCAGCAAGGTGAGCGGGACCTTCTCCCCGACCGCGTGCGTCCGGATCGCGTCGGAGAGCGCCTCGGGGCTGGTGACGGGCACGCCGTCGACGGCGAGGATCATGTCGCTCTCCGCGCGATCGCCGCCCGTCAAGCGGGCCTCGTCCGCAGGGCTCTCGGGGTGCACCACGGTGACCCGGACCCCCTTCGCGACCGGCGCCGCCTCGCTGACGCCCTGGATCCCGAGCCACGCCGCGGGCGGCACGGCCGTCGGCGGCACCGCGCGAAGGAACGCCCTGATCGCGCTGATCGGCACGCCGAACGCGACGGGCGTGCAGGGCTTGCCCTCGTTCGGGGCGCAGCCGCGGCCCAGGACCGCGACCACGCGGCCGTCCTCGTCGATGATGGGCGCGCCCAGATCGAGCGGCGAGACGCGCGACCCGAGCTCGATCGCGCGATCGAGCGGCCGGTCGTCGCCGCCGATCAGCGTCTTGTGCGATCGCAGCACGAGCGCGGTGGCCGCGACCTTGCCGCGCGCCGCCGAGAACGAGCGGATCTGCGCGTCCGGCCGCACCGGATCGCGCGACGAGGCGGTGAGCCCCTCGGCCCACTTGCCGGTCTGCGGCACGAGCAGCGCGAGATCCCACACGCGGTCGTGGTGGCCGAGCTTCACCCGCACGGTGGTCCCGTCGGCGAGGCGCGCCGTGAGGTCGTTGCCCGCGCCGAGCGGCGAGAGCGCGGTCAGGATGCGCCCGTCGCCCGCGAGCGCCGCGCCGAGGCCGAGGACCTGCCCGCCGCGCTCGATGACCACCACGCCGCGCGCGGCGCGCTCCTCCACCGGCGGCTCCGCCTTGTCCTTCTCGGCCGGGCCCCCCTTGGGCTCGGCGGCGGCCGCCTTCTTCTCCTTCCCGCCCGCGCTGGCCCGGGTCGGGAGCACCACCCGCTTGCCGGCCGGCGGGGCTTCACTCTCCCCCTGAGCCTGCGCCTCGCCCTGCGCGAGCGCCGCGGGGGCGGCGAGCGCTGCGGCGGCGGACACGGCAGCGGCGAGCGCCAGCGACCGTCTCCATCCCTTCACACGCGACCTGTCAACGGGATCGCTCGGCGCCGCGCCTCGGGGCGCGGCGACCTTGGTGACACCAGGCGGGCTTGTCTCGTTCATAAGCGCGGCTCCTGAGGCGACGGCAGATTCTGCTGCGGCGGGGATCGCATTGCAAAAGGCAAAGGCCGGACCGCGCTGTACCGTGGGATCGGGCACCGGAGTCCGCCGGGGGCGGGGGGCGAAAAAAAATCCGGTCACGAACTCGGGGGACGGGGGCACATGGCCGGCGATGAGGCAGCGATGGCAGCTGGGTTAGCGCTCGTTGGGTCGGAGGGCGACGCGCGGGCCGACGAGGCGCGCGCGATCGAGGGGCTGATCGGGACAGGCGACTTCCGGGAAGCGCTGTCGCGGTGTGCGAAGGCCTACGCCATGCCGCTGGGCCGGCTGTGCATGGCGTTCACGGGGTCGCAGGCCGAGAGCGAGGAGCTGGTGCAGGAGACGCTGCTCGCGGCGTTCGATGCGTTCCCGCAGTACCGCGCCGAGGGGAGCGTGCGGGCCTGGCTCTTCGGGATCGCGCGGCGCCTCTGCGGGCGGCACACCGAGCTCAGGGCGCGGCGCGAGGCGCGGCTGCGCCTCGTCCACGACACCCGGCCGCGGCCCGACGCGAGCGAGCTCGCGGCGGAGCGCGAGCGGGCCGAGCGCGCCCGCGCCGCGCTCTCGCGGCTCAAGCCGAGCGAGCGCGAGGCGGTGGTGCTGCGCTTCGAGGCGGGCCTCTCCTTCAAGGAGGTGGCCATCGCGTGCGGGATCGATGAGGCGGCGGCGCGGAAGCGGGTGAGCCGCGCGCTTTCGCGGCTCAGGGCCGAGCTGGGCGAGGAGTGAGGGCGATGGGCGCGACAGAGACGGGTTCGGTTGGGCTTTGCGGCGAGGTCGAGGAGCAGCTCGCGGAGGTGCTCGACGGGACGGCGCGGCCGGCGCTGTACGAGCACATCGCCGGCTGCGACGCGTGCCGCGACCTCCGCCACGACGCGGCACGCGCCGCGGAGGTGGTCGCGGCGGCGGGCGCGGACTTCCGGCCGGCGGACGGATTCGCGGACGCGCTGCTCCGGCGGATCGAGGCGGCGCGCCCTTCGGAGGGCGCAACGAGCGGTGCGGTCCTGAAGGTGGCCGCCGAGGAGCAACACGGCGCCGCTGGCGCGCGATCCGGCGTGACGGAGGGGCGATCGGACATCGCCGAAGGGCGATCGGACATTGCCGAAGAGCGATCCGATACCGCCGACGTTCGATCGGACATCGCCGAAGAGCGATCCGACACCGCCGACGTTCGATCGGACATTGCCGAAGGGCGATCGGACATCGCCGAAGGGCGATCGGACACCGCCGACATTCGATCGGACATCGCCGAAGGGCGATCGGACATCGCCGGGCAGCGATCCGACACGGCCGACGCCCGATCCGACACGCCCGAGCGGCGTTCCGCTACGCCCAGGCCGCGTTCCGACACGTCCGGAGCGCGATCCGGCGCGGCCGAGGCGCGCACGGGCGGACCGCGCTCCACGATGCCGGAGCGAACCGCGCCGGCAGCGCGCCGCATGGCCTTCGGGCGGCGCTCGGCCTTCGCCGCCGCCGCCCTGGCCGCGGCGGCGGCGGTAGCGGCCGGGGTCGCCCTGCGGCGCGGCGGCGAAACGACGGCGCCGTCCGTCGCCGCGGCGGCCGGGGCGCCGTGGTCCGGCAAGGTCGCCTCGGTGTCGCGCGCGTCGGCCGACAAGTCGGGCGGCCTCGAGGCGTGCGACGCCTCGGGCGCCTGCGCGCCGCTCGCCGCGGGCGCCACGCTCCCGGAGGGCGCGACCCTGCGCACCGACGCGCGGACGCGCGCCCACCTGTCGCTCGCGGACGGCTCCGCGCTCGCCATCGACCGCGGCTCCCGCGTGTGGATCGCCGGCGACGGCCGCCGCGCGCGCGTCGACGAGGGCGCCGTCGTCCTCGACGTCACCCCGAGCCCCGGCGCGCCGCCCGCGCGCGTCGAGGTGCCGCACGGCCAGATCGAGGTGCTCGGGACCAAGCTCGCGATCACCGCGGGCGCCGCGCGCGCCTCGGTCGAGGTGGCCCGCGGCGCCGTGCGCGTCACCGGCGAGCGCGGCGAGCCCGTCGAGGTGCGCGCCGGCGAGGAGGCGACGCTCGCGAAGGGCGCCGCGCCCGAGGTCGCGAGCGCGACGTCGCTCGCCGACACGCTCGAGTGGAGCGACCGCTCCGCCGAGGAGGCCGACGCCCCGGCGCTCCGCGGCCTCGGCGAGCTCAGGGCGCGCAAGCCGGGCGCGACGCAGGAGAAAGAGCGGGCCGTCCGGCTCGCCAGGCACGCCGTCAAGGTGCGGATCGTCGACGTCGTCGCCAGGACCGAGATCGACGAGACCTTCGCCAACGACACCGACGAGGAGCTCGAGGGCATCTTCCGGTTCCCGCTCCCGCCGGGCGCGCAGATCGAGCGGCTCGCGCTCGAGGTGGACGGCAAGCTCATCGAGGGCGCGTTCGTCGATCGCGATCGCGGGGCCGCGATCTGGCGCGGCGTCCTCCAGAACGCCGCCCCCAAGGCGCCCAAGCCGCGCGAGGAGATCATCTGGGTCCCCGGCCCGTGGCGCGACCCCGCGCTGCTCGAGTGGCAGCGGGGCGGCCGGTTCGAGCTGCGCATCTTCCCCATCCCGAAGCGCGGCTCGCGGCGCGTCGTGCTCACCTACACGCAGCTCGTCGAGCAGGCCGGCGGCGTCCGGCGCTTCACCTACCCGCTCGCGCACGACCAGAGCGGCACGACGAACATCGGCGACTTCTCGCTCGACGTGCAGGTGCTCGGCCACGACCGGGAGTTCGGCGTCGCGACGCGCGGCTACGATCTCGCCGCCGCGCCCGCGGACGGCGCGGCCGACCGCCGCACGCTGGAGGCCCGCGGGTTCACGCCGGCCGGCGACCTCACGGTCGAGTACGCGCTCCCCGATCGCGACCGGCCCGTCACCGCCTGGGCCTACCGGATGCCCCCCGCCCCGGCCCCGGCCACGCCGCCCGCGGCGCCGCGGGTGGACAGCGCGCGGCGCGGCGCGGCCGGGACGTCGAAGCGCGACGGCGCGGAGCACGAGGCCTCCCTCGCCGCGGCGCAGGCCATCGCGAGCGACACGTCGCCCTACGTCGCGATCGCGATCCGGCCCCGGCTCCCCCGGTGGCAGGAGTCGACCTCGCGGCGCCACGCGATCGTCGTCGACTCGAGCCGATCCATGGTCGGCGAGCGGTTCGCCCGCGCGACGCGGCTCGCCTCGTCGCTCGTCCGCGAGATGGACCGGCGCGACGAGGTCGTCGTGCTCGCGTGCGACACCCTCTGCCGCTCGCTCGGCGACGCGGGCCAGGGCGGCGCCGCGCGCCCCATGGCCCCCGGCGCCGCCTCGGCGGGCGAGGTCGAGCGCTTCCTCGGCGGCATCGAGCCCGACGGGGGCAGCGATCTCGCCGCGGCGATGATCGCGGCGCGCGCGGCCGCCGGCCCGCTCGACGGCAAGGAGCTCCGGATCATCTACCTCGGCGACGGCACGCCCTCGGTCGGCCCGACGCGCCCCGCCCACATCGAGGCCGCGGTGCGCGGCGCGGTCCCCGCGGACGGCGCCGCCGCGGTGGTCGCGGTCGCGCTCGGGAGCGACGCGGACACGACGTCGCTCAGGGCGCTCGCGCGGGGCGGCGGCGGGGTGATGGTCCCCTACGTGCCCGGCCAGAAGGTCGCGAGCGCGGCGCAGTCGGTCCTCGGCGCGGCGTACGGCCTCGCGCTGCGCGATCCCGAGATCGAGCTCCCGCCCGGCCTGACCCAGGTCACGCCGGCGCGGCTCGACCCGATCCGCGCCGGCGGCGAGGCGCTCGTCGTGGCGCGGATGAGCTCCGGGGCCGACGTCAACGGCGCGATCCGCCTCCGCGGCCGCGTCTCGGGCGAGCGCTTCGAGCAGACTTACCCCGTCAACATCGTCGCCACGAGCGGCGCGGGCAACGCCTTCGTCCCGCGCCTCTACGCCGCGGCGAAGATCGCGGAGCTCGAGGAGACCGGCGGCGACGCGCAGAAGCCCGCCGTCATCGAGCTGTCGCGGCGCTTCTCGGTGGCGAGCCGGTTCACCTCGCTGCTCGTCCTGGAGAGCGAGGCGATGTTCAAGGCGTTCGGCCTCGATCGAGACGGCATCACCTCCGCCTTCACGGGCGAGGAGCAGGCCGAGCGCGTGAGCGCGAGCGCCGAGGGGGAGGAGCCCGGCAACGCGGCGGACGAGGGCGCCGAGGAGAAGGGCGACGCGCTCGGGGCGGGCCTCGGCCTGTCGGGCAGCGGCAGGGGCGGCGGCGGCTCCGGCTGGCCGGACGCCGCGCCGGCCGCGAAGGCGGAGTCTCGCACGTCGGCCGGCGCCCGCCCGGCGTCGCCCGCCAAGCGACGATCCCAGGAGCTCGATCCCCTCTCGGGCTCGCTCGACGACATGCCGGCGCCGGCGCCGGCGCCGACGGCCGCCGCCCCCGCGGAGCCGAAGCCGGCGCTCCCGCAGGACGAGCGCGCCCGGAGGTCGCGCGATGACCTCGTCGCCGCCGAGGAGTGGTCGCGCCCGCGCCCGCGGCGGATGATCCCGATGCGCCGGGTGTTCGATCGCAAGGTGAGCTTCGACGCGACGAACACGCTCGCGCCCGAGAGCGCCGCGAAGACCGCGGCCGCCGAGGCGGCGCTCGCGGCGGCCCCGGACAGCCGCGACAGGACGGCGGGGCTCTACGCGCTCTACGCCACGACCGGCCGTCTCGGCGAGGCCCAGGAGCTGACCGCGCGCTGGAGCGGGCGCGACGCGCTCGATCCCGACGCGCTCATCGCCCGGGCCGACCTCGCGGCGCGGCAGGGGCAGCGCGACCGCGCCGCGCGCATCCTCGGCGGCCTCGCCGACGTGCGCCCCGGCGACCGGGCCACCCAGGCGCGGCTCGCCGAGCTCTGGGACGCCGCGGGGCGGCCCGCGTTCGCGTGCCAGCACCGGGTGGCGCTCGCCGACCTCGCGCCCGCCGACGCGAAGCTCGTCGCCGCCGCGATCCGGTGCGCCGGCGAGGGCGGCATGAGCGAGCTCGCGAGCCAGCTCCGCCTCGACGCGACCTCCGCCGTCCGCGCGGAGATCGACAGGCGGCTCGCGCAGCCGGACCCGGCGCCGGCCGCCGACCTGCCCGGCGACGTGCGGCTCAGCGCCGAGTGGACCGGCGGCGCCGACCTCGACCTCTCCCTCATCGACGCGCAGGGGCGGCGCGTCTCGTGGATGGGCGCGACCCTCCCGTCGGTGGGTGTGCGCTCGCGCGACGCGACGAGCACGCGTTCGGAGTCCCTCGCGCTGCGGAGCCTCCCCAAGGGGAGCTACGTCGTCGAGATCGCGCGCGCGTCGGCCGAGGAAGGCGCCGGCGCCGCGAGCCCGGGGGCCCGCGCGCCGGGCCCGGTCCGCGGCGAGCTGACCCTGCGCCTCGCGGGAGAGACCCGCAAGGTGCCCTTCACGCTCGACGGCGCGCGCCTCGAGCTCGGCACGGTGCGCGTCTTCTTCACCTCCCGCCTGGTGCCGGTCGACGGCCTGGCGGCTTCGCCGTTCTGACGAAACGGACGAAACTGACGGAATCGACGAAGACGACGACGAACCTGACGGGACCGACCTCCGCCCACGCGCGGAGGCTCTCTCTTGCGCACCCCTCCCTTCACATGTCCTGAACGACCCCCGCAGCGCGCTTCCGTAACAACCTATTCGTCGCCCCCCCGGGCGCGCTCGCCCGGGGATCGAGCGGCCCTCCCGCCGCGCTCGTGTCGGGCGGAGATACCCGATACAGTTTCGACATGAATCCGCTCGTCCCGGACTTCATCCTCGAACAGGATGCCGAAGGGCAATACGCGGGAGCGATCGACGCGGCTGTCCTGCACGTCTCGCTGCCGGCGATCGTGGAGCTCGCCGAGCAGATGATCGCGCGCCAGGCGCTCGATCCGGACGCGCTGCGATCGTTCTTCGATCCGCTGTTCGAGGCCGTGCACCAGTCGGGCGGGTTCGTCGCGACGCTGTCGCCCGCCGGCGGGTTCACGGCGCTGTTCCCCGATCGGCCAGGGCGCAACGTCACCCGGCACGCCCGCAGCGCGGCGCTCGCGATGCGGCGCAGCCTCCTGGAGCTCGCGGCGCGGCGCGCGCTGGGCGCCGGGGGCGCGCAGACGCCGTTCAGGATCGGGCTCGCCTGGGGCACGGTCCACTGGACGATCGTGCGCATCGCCCCGGATCGCGCGTACTACCTGATCTACGGCCCCGCGATGGAGGCCTGTCAGGCGACCGACCGCGGGGTGGACGACAGCGAGCTCCACCTCGATCGCAGCTTCCGCGAGCGGCTCCCCGCGGCCAGCGCGCGGGAGAGCGTGGCGGAGCTCGACGAGGCCGATCTCCTGAGCGGGCCCCCCTCGCTGACGATCACGTCGGCCCCGACGGACGCGGACGTCGAGGCGTTCCTGCCGCCGGGCGCTGGCGATCTCGCGCCGGAGGGCGAGATCCGCGAGGTGACGACGGTGTCGGTCTCGCTCGATCGGGTGGCGAGCCCGACGGAGCTCCTCCAGCAGCTGCACGAGATCTCGGCGATGTACGGCGCGACGTTCGCCGGCATGACCGTGACGGAGCGCGGCTTCGGCGCGCAGTTCTACTTCGGCGCGCCCGTCGCGCACGAGAGCGACCACGATCGCGCCCTCGACTTCGCGCTCGAGCTGAAGAGCAACGGCCTCGGCGTGCCCCGGCTCGCGGTGGGCGTCACCCGCGCGCGCTGCCTGGTCGGCTTCTTCGGCGCCGTGGGCCGCCGCGAGTTCGCGTGCGTCGGCCGCGCCATCCACCTCGCCGCGCAGATCGCGCGGAAGGCCGCGCCGTCGTCGATCTGGGCGGACGAGCGGGCGTTCCGCGCGGGCGAGGCGAGCCACCAGTGGTCGACGGAGAACATCTTCCGGTTCGACGGGTTCGATCTGCCGATCCTCGTCTACTCGCTCGAGCGGCGGCGCATCGCGGTGCAGGAGGAGTTCTACGACCTCGGCCCCATCGGCCGCGAGGTCGAGCTCGGGCGGCTCACGCAGGCGCTCGAGCCCCTGTTCACCGGGCGCTCCGCGGGCGTCGTGTACATCCTCGGCGAGGCGGGCATCGGCAAGAGCTACCTCGTGCACAGCTACCGCCACCAGCGCGCGCAGCTCATGGACATGCGCCCGCTGCTGTGGATCGAGGCCCGCTGCGATCAGACGCTGAGGACCCCGCTCTACGCGTTCGAGTTCGCGCTCAAGGAGTACCTCGGGATCTCGTCGGAGCTCGGCCAGCGGGCCAAGGAGGCGGGGCTCGATCTCGCGCTGGAGCTGCTCCTGGAGCGGCTGCCCGAGAGCTGGACCGAGGTGCGGGCCGGGATCGACAGGTCGCGCGGGGCGTTCGCGCGGCTGCTCAGGCTGCGCGGCCAGGAGGCGGGGGCCGAGGCCGGCGGGCGCGACGAGGTCCTCGAGGCGCTCGCCGCGCTGCTCGTCGCGGAGAGCTCGCTGCAGCCGGTGGTGGTGCACCTCGACGACGCGCAGTGGGCCGATCGGACCTCGCTCGACGCGGTGCGCGCGATCACGGCCGCCTGCAGGGACCTGCCGCTGGCGGTGATCTGCTCGGCGCGGCCGGCGGCGTCCTCGGGGGAGGGCGTGGACGCCCGCATCCCGCTCGACGCCGGCATCCCGTCGCAGGCGATCGAGCTCGCGCCGCTCCCGGCGGAGCGGCTGCTCGCGCTCGCGGAGCCGTTCTTCGGCGGCCCGCTCCCCACGATGCTCGGGTCGCTGCTCGGCCAGACCGCGGGGGGGAATCCGTTCTTCGCGCAGGAGATCCTCGCGTACTGGCTGGAGGACGGGCGGTACGGGTCGGCCCACGACGCCGCGCGATCGAGCCGGTTCATGCCGCCGCGGACCGTGAACAGCCTGCTCGTCGCGCGGCTCGAGCGGCTCGAGCCGCGCACGCGGCAGACGGTGATCTCCGCCGCGGTGCTGGGGCGCGAGTTCGACACGCGCGTGCTCGCCCGGATGATCCCGGACGCCTCGGCGCTCGTGGATCACCTGCGCTTCGGCGAGGCGCAGCGGATCTGGTCGCGGATGGGGGAGCACCGCTTCGAGTTCTGCACGGTGCTGATCCGCGACGCCGCGTACGGGATGCAGCCGAAGGAGACGGCGGAGCGGCAGCACCGCCTCGCGGCGGAGGCGATCGAGGCCGTCTACGGCGACGATCTCGAGGATCAGCGCGCGGCGCTCGACAGCCACCGGCGGCTCGCGGGCTGAGCGCGCCCGGCCGTTCTGGCCGGCGGGGCGCGGGTGGTACGTGGGCGGGACGTGGAAGCGCGTGGAACCCCCTCGACGCCGCTTTCGAAGTGCGGCAACTGTCCGCGCATGAGCACGGCCCATCACGAGGCTCACGCGGCCCCGGCGCACGACGTGAGCGATCACCATGGCTTCGACGGGGAGCCCGCCCGCGCGCTGCCGGCGGACGAGCCGCCCACCCCGAACTGGGTCCCTGCGCTGGGGCTCGCGGTCTTCGTGGTGGCTGGCGTCACGTTTCTCGCGATGAGCAGCGACGACGACGGCGCCGCAGGGCAGGCCGCGCCGGCGGGCGCGCGCCCGGCGACCGCCGAGGTTCGCCCGGCCGCGGCCGGCGCTCGCCCCGCCCCCGCTGGCGCGCGCCCGGCGACCGCCGAGGCTCGCCCCGCGGCTCAGCCCGGCGCGCGCCCGGCGGCGCCGACCGGGCCCGCGGCAGGGGCGGCCGCGGAGGCCCTGAGCGCCGCCGCAGCCGCGCGCGCGGCGGGCACCGCCGCGCCGGGCCCGGCGAACCTGCGCAAGCTGACGCCGCAGGAGGTGGATCAGGTGCGCAAGCGCATGGAGGCGCGGCAGAAGGACGGCGCCCCGGCGCCGTCGAAGTGAGCGAGATCGCGGTGGTCCCCGCCGCGGCGCGCATGCGCACGGTGCTTGTGCTCGGCGCGGGCACGATGGGCCAGGGGATCGCGCAGGTCACGGCGGTCGCCGGCTACGTGACGCGCCTGTACGACGTCGACGCCGCGCGGATCGGCGCGGCGATCGAGGACCTCAAGCGCGCGACCGATCGCCTCGTCCAGAAGGGCAAGATGCTCAACGAGGCGCGCAGCGAGATGATCGGGATGCTGGTGGCGTCGCCGGATCTCGAGCGCGCGGCGGCGGACGCCGATCTCGTGATCGAGGCGGTGCCCGAGCGGATGGACCTCAAGGTCGAGGTGCTCGGCCGGGTGAAGGCGGCGGCGCCGGAGCGGGCGCTGCTCGGCACGAACACGTCGAGCCTGAGCGTCACGGAGCTCGGGCGCCGGCTCGGCGCGGGCGGGCGCACGATCGGCCTGCACTTCTTCAACCCGCCGCCGGTGATGGAGCTGCTCGAGGTGGTGCGGGGGCTCGAGACCGACGAGGCGACGGTGACGGCGGCGCTCTCGGTGGCGAGGCGCCTGGGCAAGACGCCGATCGTGGTGAACGACACGCCCGGCTTCGCGACGAGCCGGCTCGGCGTGGCGCTCGGCGCAGAGGCGATGCGGATGCTGGAGGCCGGGGTGGCGTCGGCTGTCGACATCGATCGGGCGATGGAGCTCGGGTACCGGCACCCGATGGGGCCGCTCAAGCTGACGGATCTCGTGGGGCTCGACGTGCGGCTCGCCATCCTGGAGCACCTCCACCGCGAGGTGGGGGAGCAGTTCCGGCCGCCGGTGATCCTGCGGCAGATGGTGCGGGCGGGGAAGCTCGGGAAGAAGACGGGGGAAGGGTTCTACCGGTGGACGGAGGCGGGGGCCCAGCCCAGCGACGGCTGGCGCCGCGGGTAGGGAGCGCGGCGGGCGCCGCGCGCGGCCGGGGGCGCGCTACCGGTTCATCTTGTCCTTCTTGGCGTTCTCTTCAGCTTCCTTCAGGCGCTCGGCCTCGCGCTGGACGATACGCTCCTTGACCACGGCGTAGTCCTTCTCGTCCTTCATCCGTCGGTCGACCTGCTTCTGCCGCTCCGCCGCGGTCGCCGGATAGCCGGTCGCCTTGGGGTTGCTCGTCAGGTACGCGCTGTAGGCCCCCCACGCCTCCTTCACCGCCTGCCAGTTCTTCTGACGCTCGCGCAGATCGGCGAGGCAGAAGAGCACCTTGGCGTGGAGCTCCTCCGTGCCCTTCTTGCCGGTCGCCGTGGTCCAGGCCGTCTCGGCTTCCGCCATGTTGCCGGACTCCAGCATCGCCTCGCCGAGCAGATAGAAGCCGAGCATCTTCGAGGAATCCTGCTTGATCGCCTCCTGGAAGGCCGCGATCGCGCCGGGGATGTCGCGCGCCACGAACGACGCCTGGCCCTTCAGGACCTGCTCCGTGTAGGGACTGATGCCGGTGTGCCCGCTGGGATCTTTGCGCTGCGACGGAGCAGCGTCGGGCGCGGCTGCCGCCGGCTCAGGCGCAGCCGCCTGCGGCTTCTCCTTGCCCGCAGGCGGCTGGGCGGCGACCGGCGCCGCGGAGAAGACGACGGCGAGGGCGAGCGATGCGACGACAGCGAGCGAGCGGTCCTGCATGCCCGCCAAGGTACCGCAGCTCAGGCAGGGCGCGCTACTTCCGCCGCGGCCTGAACGGATCCGGCGGCACCCCGGCATCCGGAGGCCGCCCCGCGTCCACCGGCGGCCAGCCCGCGTCCGGCCACCCCGCGTCCACCGGCGGAAAGCCCGCGTCCACCGGCAGCCTCCCCGCGTCCTGCCACCCCGCGTCCACCGGCGGAAAGCCCCCATCGGGGCCAGCGTCCTGCCAGCCCGCATCCGCCGGTCCCCCGGCGTCCGCAGGCAGCTTGCCCGCATCCCCCGGCGCGCCCCCGTCGGGCGCCACCCCGCCCTGCGCGCTCAGCGGCACGAGCCGGCCGTCCGGCTCCGGCGGCCAGAGGAAGCGCTCCTCCGCGCCCGTCTTCCGGTCCACCAGCTTGGCCCAGCTCGCGCGCGGGTTGTCCGCCATCTGCACGCGCAGCCGCGTCGTCACGCCGTTGTCGAACGTCGGACGGCGGAGCAGGGCGCCCTGCGGACGCTCCGGCGCGTCCCCCGTCAGCGGCACGTCGAAGCGGACCCGATCGAGCAGCTCCTGGCCCACGTACAGCTCGATCGCGAACCGGCCCATCACCCGCGCCGTCGCCAGGGGCCGGTCGAGCGCCACCGGCCGCACGCGCACGATCGAGCCCCTCCCCTTCGCGTACTGCACGTCGAAGACCCACTGCTTCACGCTGGGCCGCGGGGCCGGGTCCGGCGCATACCCCGCCCGGGACGGCGGTGCTTGCGGCTCGGCCACGGCGACCACGCCGGCGGCGGCGAGCGCAAGGCCAGCGAGGATCCCCAGGGCGGCGCGGGTGAGAGGGCGAGGCGAGGTCATCTGGTACCGGAAGGAGCACCGAGCGGCAGGGCCGCCTCGAGCGTCGCGGAGAGCACCTCTTCCCACGTCGCGCCGTCGCCGTCGAGCGCTCCCTAGAGATCGCGGAGCTCGTCCGGCACCGGCGCGATCGCCGCGCAGAGCTCTCCGCGCTCGTCCGGCACCGTGACGCGCAAGGCGTGCGGCGCGACGCGAGATAGCGGGATCACCTGGTCCCTCCCCATGGTCAGCGACCGGGCCCCACGATGGCGCGCCGATGGGCGCATCCCACGTGCCCGATCCCACGACGCACTCGCCAGCGACGCCGACGTACACCCGCGCGATTCGCCCCCCTCGCGCACCGCCGCGAGGCGCCGCCGGCCACGCGCACCCGTCGCATAGAGCACCGCGCCGCGTTGATCGCTCCCAGGAACGCCACGATCGCGCCGTGGATATCACACGCCACGGACGAAACGACGCGTGCATCTTCGGGACCTGCTCCATGCGGGTTGATGCCACTCCGCGCCTCGGGATCCTTGGGCGCCGGGATACCGCAGCCGAAGTGCTGTTGGGAAACCTTGCAATACGCGACCACCGCAGCTCCAGGCAACCCAGGATCCCGTCATCATTGCACGACTACAAAATCACGTAATCGCGCAAACCGAAAACCGCCTGGACGTCGAGGCGGGAGGCCACCATATACGAATGCGTTGAGCGGGGGGAACGGCTCTGCTCAGGAAGCGAGCGCCTTCTCCATCATGGGCTGACGGCATACGCCCGGGCAGCCTCTCGGCGCGCGTCGGAGCCCGCCGCTCCCAGTCACCGCCGTGCCCTCGAGCGGCATCGGCGCTGGAGTCTTCGTCGCCATCGGCCGTGGTCCGTTCACATACCAGACAACTGCGAGGTTCAGGATGCGAAGAGCTAATTTCGTTGCGTTTGATGAGTTCCTTCCTCTGGGCACCAGCTCGTCAGCGCCTGTGTTCACCAGCGCGGAGCTCAACGCCAAGCTGGGACAATTCGACCAGCTCGCGATCATGATCGCGATCGACAACGTCGGGGGCAGCTCGATCGGCGGATTCGAGCTCTTCATCGAGCACAGCGCCGACGGGCGCAACTTCCTGGTGGAGAACACCAATTCGACCACCCCGAGCGGCTCAGGCGATATCAGCATCACGACGCTCTCCACGGGCGTCACGAACGTGAAGTATGGGTACCACTCTGGGAGCAGTCCGCTCCTCAATTACGTGCGGTTCAGACTGTACTTCACCAACGCGACGACCTCGGCGCATGTCCGGGTGTACGTCACGCAAAGGGACGACTCCTGAGGGGATGAGCGCCGGCGCGACGACACACGAAAGGCCGGGCGTCGTCGCGCTCCGGCGCGCCATTCGGGCAACGGAGGCGCGGTCGCCCGCAGGAAGGAGCTTTGGGTGGAACGATCCTTTGAGATGGTGTTCGACGATACCTTGAGCGACATGTTCGTCGGAGCGGCCGTGCCTGAGGGAGCCTATTTCATCAGGAAGTACACGAGCCTCGAACACACGGACATGTTGAGCTCCGCGGGCCAGCTCTGCTTTCAGGCGGTCATGGATAGGATCGGCGGCAGCAGGGATCTGCCCCTTGAAATCACGATGGAGCACTCCGCGAACGGCTATGACTGGAAGCCCAAGAACAGCGGTTCAGAGGTCTCTGGGGTGCTGCCTGCGAACGGCAAGACAGCGACGTTCGCAGGCGGCGAGAGCTGGCCTACCCGGCCCAGCCTGCGCTTCGTGCGCCTCCGGATCGACGTCGGCGATGGGTCGGGCACGTTTTCCGTCGCCGTGAAGGTATACGTGACGATCCGCAGGCGTGGAGAAGAGCTTCTGCCCTGGGACGAGGACTCGGAGGACTCGTCGGAGCACATCCCCTTGGCCGAGCTCCTGTTCGGCGTCCGCAGCGAGGTGCTGGACGAGCTCCGGGAGCTCGTCCTCGGGGCGAGCCACCTCGATGGCGAGGCGCGGTACACCGAGGTGCTCGGCAGCATGAGCCTGCGGAGCAAGCGCGAGGTGTTCGGGCTCGTGCGCCGCGTGCAGCACATGGACGTGGAGTCCAAAAGGCTTTTGCTCAACCTCGGGCGCGGGGTCGTCAAGCTGCTGTCGGCAGAGCTCGACGAGGAGGAAGAGGACGCCGGAGCGCGAGCGGAGAGCACGCCGACGCCGGACCACCGGCCGGCAGCGCAGGACGAGCGAGACGGCAGACGAGACGGTGTTCAGGCGCCCCCCTGCGCGGCGTGTGAGGGCGGCGGTACGGACCAAGCGCCTGTCGGCGTGGAGCCCGCCGGGACGCCCGTCGTTGCGGAGCGGCTGTCCTGACACGGTTCAATCAACCCTAACAGCAACCGCAGGAGGAAACGTGAGTGGCGAAGACAGGGTCCGAGAGCTGAGCAGGATCGCGCTGAGGCGCTATCTGGAGAGACGACAGCGCAAGCTGCCGGGACGGATCACCAGGACTGCATACAACGATTTCATGTATAGCAGCACGGCGATCGCCAAGGCCGTGAGCTATCCGAGCCTGGGAAAGCTGCTCGGCGCCTACGACCAGCTGGCCGTCGAGGTGAGCACGGATCAGGTGGAGGCTAGCGTCGGGCCGGTGTCCTTGCACGTGTACCTCGCTCACTCGGGCGACGGGCTCGTGTGGTCCTGGAAGCAGCCGACGCCGCTCACGAACACGGACGCGGTGTCGCTCACGGGGAAGACGTACCTCAACATCGGCTACGATCGCGGCTTGATACCGAGCATGGGCATCGTGCGGCTCGAGCTGACGCTGCAAGCCAACGGCGGCCCTGTCCGCGCGCGGGTCCGCGTCCACGTCACGGCGAACAACCTGCGCGAGCGAGAGTTCTCGGCCATGGTCGATAACGCGCAGAGACAGGTTCCGGGCGCGGACGTCTACGACCGCTGCTATCCGGGCGGCAGCAGCATCAGTCGGTCGAAGGTATGGGACCTGATGGGGTACTGGGCCTACGCATACAACCACCGCCCCGAGCTCCTTAGCCAATCTGTGATCGTACCCCGGGATCAAATGGTCTGCTTCAACGCGTACAACGACTACATCCTCGTGGATCGAGGCAAGGTGGTGTGGAGCTCGCGACTGTACAAGCAACAGACGACCGCGCCCCACTACGGTCCCCCGCGCCCGGACGGAGATCCGCAGCCGAAGACGGCGACCATCGAGTACGAGGAGTGACCGCCACGCGGTCGTCGCATGGGCCTCGACGGAGTCGCTGGCGAAAGAGGAGGGCGCGCGGATGACGATGCCTTTTGAGGAGTGGATGTGGTGGTTCCAGCGCGAGATCGTCGGCCAGACGGGCGGCGCGATCGGCTCGGGCGTCGCTGGGGACGCAGGCGCGGTCCAGGGCCGGCAGATCGCTATGGGGCTCAACGTGGACCCCTGGATGCCGAAGTGGACGCCGTCGACGCTATCCGCAGGCAAGACCAAGGGCGAGGTGCTCGGCATGGTCGGGCTCTTGGCGGACGACGGCACCTTGCTCGACCCGGCCACCGGCGAGCCCATGGACCAGGCGCGCGCGGACGCGGCAATGCGCTTGCTCCTCGGCCCCACGATGGATCGTGTCGACGGCGCGAGCGGCGCCGCGCTGGACAAGGCGCTGGGAGAGCTGGCGCGCGCTGGCACGGGTCTCCTCGACAAGAGTCCGGATGAACGGCTGGCGGATGCGCATGACGCCACCCAAACTGCCCCACCTGCGTGGGCGGATGGGCCCCTCTGGAAGCTGCAGAACCAGCTGTTCGAATTCAGCCCGAGCAAGAGCGATGCGGCGCCAGCGCGGCCCGCGCCGGCGCCGCAGCCCGCCCTGCTGGATGTGCTCGAAAGGATGTACGGTGGCTATACCGTACCCGAGCCGGAACAGCCGACGTCGATCTTCGATCCCGCGCTGTTCGGATCGGAGGTGCTGTCGCCTGCTTCCGGCCCTCCTACGGCGCCGTCCTCGCCGCTAGGATCCGTCGGGGTCACGGCGTCGCCGCCGGTTGCCGGCGTGCCGCCGGTGCCGCCGGTTGTCGGCGCGCCGCCGGCGCCGCCGGGTACGTCGCTCGGCGGCATCCTCAACGCGCCGAGGACCACCGGCGCGGTCGGCGGCGGCGCGCTCTACCAGCCGCCGGCTGCGGCGCCGCGAACTTCGCGCCCTCAGCTGTGGCCCCCCACACCCGCGGGCGAGCTAGCCGACCTGTTCGACGCCGCTTCCCCGGACGCGCCGCGGTTCTCCCGCGGCCGCGATCGCGCGGCGGCGCCTCGCCGGTACGACGACGATGGCGACCGGGGGGATCTGGTCGACCCGTGGAGCCTGCAGGAGGGCGCGATCGGCGCGGTCGAAGCCATTTCCGAGCTGGTGCTGGGCACCGCGGAGGACATGCTCACGAACGCGCTTTACATGACGCCGATCGGCATCCCGCTGGCCATCTACAACATCCACCAGGCGGCCGGCGAGATCGAACGGGAGATGGAAGAGCACGGCGGCGGCGTCCTCGGGTTCTTCGGAGCAATCAACGAGAGGTATAATCCCCTGGTCGGGCTCGCCACGAACACGATCGAGCTCGTCGAGGCGGTCGAGGATGAGGACGCTCGCAAGGTCGGAAACAGGTCGGTCAAGGTGGCGATCCAGGTCCTCGCCATGGCCGCCATGCTTCGGGGAGGAGGAAAACGGTCTGGCGCACCTGGCCGAACGAAGCCGGTAAATTTGCCCTCGCTGAAACAGCTCAAAATTGATATGGATCACATAAGATCGGGCCACATGAAAGGGGGCCATCGACTTCAACCAGGCGCAAATAAGGACGTGTTCCCTGAGACGATGAGTGACAAACAGGTAGAAGCAGCCGTTCGCGAAGCCTATCAAAATGGCCAGCGAATCAAGACACAAAGCGACCTCAATTCGACAAGAGTCTTGGTCGAAGGCACAAGCGGCGGATTGACGATCCGAATATGGGTCAATCTGACCGATCTCAAAATCGAGACCGCATGGCCGAAGTACAGGTAACAGATGTACTGACCACCTGGAGCGCCAAATGTATCAGGGCAGCGATCGACTCTCCATCATCGTCGACACAGAAACACTCAGCCTTACTCACAACGGACCGATTACCGGAGAAGTCTTCATCGAGTATGCAGGAACCATATTCCCTGAAGCGAGATGGTCGGACTTCCCGGTCGTCATTCTGTCATGGTGGTGCCAGGCGACCATGCGCCTCATCAACGGAGCAAAACACGAAGAATTTCTATTCATGGACGGTTCATTCTGCTTCGACATATCACAAGATCAGGACACATGGCACGTGCGCTGCTTCGACGACATAAGCCCGACAAGCAGTCCAATCACTCAAGGATCCCTCAATCGGCTCACGTTCATCGAGAGCCTCCTAGCGGCCGCGAACAGCGTCGTGCACGCATGCACTGAGCGCTCTTGGATGTCGAAGGATGTAATATCCCTCTCGCAGTCGCTCAATACCCTGCGCGTTACAGCCACCTCGCTGGACAAATAGATCTGAAGCAGAGTGCTCAGGAATGCTCTGTACCTGACGTCCGTCCTCCCGCTGGCGCTCGGGGACGTCTGCGACACGCTCGGTTAGACGAGCGAAGCGGCAGAGCCCAATGGGGGCGGCCTCCGAGCGCGCTTGATGCCCGCAACGGAATGGCATCGTCGTCCGCCACTGACCCGGTCTGTGCATGGGTCTGAGCAGCATCAGGGACGACCTGCGGGAGCGGGAGTCTTTGATCGCCGTCAGGCGAGCGACGTTTCGTATCCGGGTAGTGGTCAATTTGGAACATGAAGGCGGAAGACAGGGAAAAGATCAATGAACCTCCTGCCTTCATGTTCCAATGATTGCACCACTCAGAGCCGCCCCGAGCGCCGTGGACAGCACCTCTTCCCACGCCGAGCCGTCGCCGTCGAGGGCCGCCCAAAGCTCGCGGAGCTCGTCCGGCACCGGGGCCAGCGCCGCGCGCGCGACGCCGCGCTCGTCCGGCACAAAGACCGACAGGGCGTGCAGCGCGATGCGCCCGAGCGGCAGCACGCGGCCGCGCGCCGTGGTCACGGCGCGCGCGCCGCCATGGTCGCGATCACCGAGCAGCGGCGCCCCCGCATGCGCCGCGTGCACCCGGAGCTGGTGCGTGCGGCCCGTCACCGGATCCAGGCGCAGCAGCGTGGCCGGCGCCGCGCCGCCGCCCGCCGAGGCGACCGCGCGGTAACGCGTCGCCGCGTCTTTCGCGTCCGCGCCGCCCACCGCAGGCAGGCTGCGACCGCCCCGCGCCCGCGCCGCGCCGATGGGCGCATCCCACGTGCCCGCCCCGTCGACGCGACCCCCGGCGATGCCCACGTAGACCCGAGCGATGCGCCCCGCCTCGCGCATCGCCGCGAGGTGCCGCCGGCCCCGCGCGCCCGTGGCGCACAGCACCGCGCCGCTCACGCCGACGTCGAGCCGCGAGGCCGCGTGCGGCGGGTCGCGTAGCCCGAGCAGCTCTGCGATCTCCGTGACCAGCGACCGCGTGCCCCGGCGCTCCGGCTCCGTCGGCAGCGCCGCAGGCTTCGACGCGACGAGGAGCTCCCCCCAGCGCGCCAGCACCTCCACCGGCGGCGCCCCCGGCGCGTCGCGCCGCGCCGGCCACACCGCGAGCTCGTCGCCGAGGGCCACGGCGTCGCCGGGCCGCGCGCGCCGGCCGTTCAGGAACGCGCGCCCCTCCGCCGCCGCGCCCGCGAGGCCCCGTGACGCGCCGCCCGCGCGCTCGAGGACGTCGGCCACCGTGGGGCCGTCCGAGGGCCCGACGCGGAAGCGCGCGGCCGTCATCCGGGCAGCGCCGCGCGCGGGGCAACGCCGCCCCCGGGAGCTCCCCCGGCGACGACGCCCGGCGACGACGGCGAGGCGCGCTCGTCCAGGCGCTCGACCACGCCGCGATCGCCGTCGATGCGGAGCCGATCGCCCGTCTTGATCGCCAGCGTCACGCCGGGGACGTTCACCACCGCAGGGATGCCGTACTCCCGCGCGACGATCGAGGCGTGCGACATGGGGCCGCCGAGCTCGGTCACGACCGCGGCGGCGACCAGGAACAGGGGCGAGAGGCCGACGTCGGTCGTGCGCGCGACCAGCACCTCCCCCGGCGCCACCGCGTCGAGCGCCGAGGCGCCCGGATCGAGCACGCGGGCCCGCCCCTCGACGACCCCAGGGCTCGCCGGCAGCCCGAGCAGGCGCTCCCCGGACGCGGGCGGCAGCACGACCGGCGGCGGCCGGCCGATGAAGGTGGCCGGCGGATCGGGGCGCGCGGCGTCGCGGAGGTGCTCGGCGCGCCGCAGCCGGACGAGGTGGCCCACGTCGGCGCGACCGCTGGAGAGCGCCGTCGCGAGCTCTTCGTAGGTGCAGAAGAAGACGCTCCCGGGCTCCAGCGAGGGATCGATGCGCCGGAGGCGCCGGTCGATGTCGAGCGCGACCCTGCGCAGCATGCCGAGGACGCGCGTCACCCACGTGCGCATGCGCTCCCGCAGGCGCACGTAGCGCTGCGCGCGGCCGACGAGCGTGCGCAGGAGCGCGAGCTCCAGCCGCGGCACGCGCGTCTCGAGCATCGCCATCTCCCGATCGGCGAGCGCCCGGGCGCGCGCCAGCGCGCGCTCCGGATCACCCGGCGCCCCGCGCAGCGACGCCGTGAGCATCGCGACGACCGGCGACGGGTCCTCCCGCCAGCGCGGCGTCGCGAGCTCCGCCTCGCGCACGGCGCGATCGCCGTAGGCGTCGAGGAACCGCGCGTACGCGTCGCGCGCCGGCCCCTCGGGCAGGTCGCGCGGCCACAGGACGTTGCCGGCGAGGAGCCGCTCGCGCGCCGTCCGATCCTGCATGACGAGCTCGGCGACCCGCGCGAGCTCGATGCCCGGCCCCGCGCTGTCGAGCTCGCGCACGCCGCCCGCGAGCACCTGCGCCAGGTGCTCGACGTTCGTCTCCGCGCGCCCGGCCGGCGCGTCGAGGTGCGCCTCCCCGGAGGCGGAGCGCGCGGAGGCGCGGCGGCCCGCGATGCGCTCGAGCGCCTTGCACAGCGCGAGGTGGCTCGCGAGCGACGCCGACGCGCAGTGCAGCATCCGCGTGCCGGTCCGCTCGAGCAGCAGGAAGACGCTCCGGAGCGTGGTGCCGATGGCGTCGTCCGGCAGGAGCGTCATGTCGAGCTCGGAGAGGGCGCGCTGCGCCCAGAGCGCCTCGCCCTCGTAGGCCGCCACCTCGCGCTCGAGCCGCGCCTGCCGGAGGAGGAGCCGCGGCCCCGTGAGCGGCAGCCGCGCATAGAAGCCGCGCCGCGAGACGCCCTCGCTCTGCTCGGCGAGCCGCGCGATGAGCGCCTCGCTCGCCCCGCCGCTCATGCCGAGCAGCGCGCGCGGCGAGAGCCCCGGGACCTGCGCCGCGATCCGCATGAAGGCGGTGAGGTTGAGGTAGAAGCGCCCGTGCACGTTGGCCACGAGGCGCGCGCCCCGCGGCACGCGGCAGCCGAGCGCGGCGAACGCCTCGCGGAAGCCCCGGTCGGAGAACGCCCGCGCCACCGACCAGGTGAGCGGCGTCGCCGCGCCGGGGAGCGCCTCGCCCACGTTGGCGCGCGACCAGATCGTGTCGGCGTCGCCGCCCTCGGGGAAGCCGCCGCCGCTCACCGGGCGCACCTGGAGCAGCCACACGCGCCGCGCCGCCGAGGAGGGCGCGCCTTCGCCGGCCTCCGACGCCGCCGGGGAGGGCGCGCCTTCGCCGGCTTCCCGCGCCACCGGAGCGGACGCGCCCGCCGCGGCGGCGGCCTCCGGCGGGTCGGACGGCGCTTCCCCGTCGACCACGAGCGCCGCGCCGGGCGGGCCCTCGCCGCGCTCCTCGACCGCCTCGACCGCGAACTCCACGTCGAACGGGCCCTTGCCGCCCTGCTCGAGCCGCTCGGCGAGCTCGGCGAGCTGCCGCAGCGCGGCCTCGCCGAGCGCCGGCTGCTCGGCGCTCGCCTCGGGCACAGGGACCTCCTCGAGCCCGGCCGCGCCCACGACGAGCGCGCGCCGCTTCTGCGCCACCGCCGACGCGACGACCCTGCCGCCGTCGCGCGCGAGCCGGATCGTGTCGGCCGCCGCGGCGCCGTCGACGACCGGCGCGCCGAGCCCGAGCGTGGCGTTCACGAGCCGCTCGCCGGCGTGCCAGTGCTCGCCCTCGAGCCCAGGCGGGGGCGCGGTGAACAGCACGCCCGCGGCCTCGGCGCGCACCATGACCTGCAGCACGACGCCCATCGCGACGTCGCGGATGCCGGCGTGCGCGAGGTACGCGAGCGCGCGCGGCAGGAAGGCGCTCGCCCAGACCTGCCGGATCGCGGCGTCGAGCCCGGCCTCGCCGCGCACGCCGAGCACGGACGTCGCGAGCCCCGCCATCGACGTCTCCTCGCTGTCCTCGCACGTGGCGCTGGACCGCACCGCGAGGCCCCACGGCGCCTCCTGCTCGACGGCCTGCCAGAGCGCCCGCAGCGCGGTCGAGAGCGCCTCGGGCAGCGGCTCGCTCAGGATGCGGTCGCGCGCGCGCGCCGCCCGGTCGACGCCCGCCCTCGTGCCCGAGAGCCGGATCAGCGTGGCGAGGTCGTGCCCCGGCGGCAGCTGCCGGTCGACGAGCTCCGTGAAGCACCGCGCGTCGAGCACCCACCCGCGCGGCACCGGGAAGCCGTCGCGGAGCAGGCGGCCGAGCGAGGCCGCCTTGCCGCCGACGCGCTTCGCGCTCGTGTGGCGGCGCAGGCCGGCGCTCTCGAGCGGCTTGAGCCACTCGCGCACGGTGGGCGGGTCGGTCGCGCCGTCGGCGCGGGCGGTGCGTGTGGGGTCGGCCACGTCGATGCCGAGGGAGTAACACGGTTCGGCGGCCTGGGTCAGGGGCATGTGACGGCCGGGCCGCCGCGATCACGGCGGCGGCAAACCGCGCTGGATCCGCTCGTGCCAGAGCACCATTTCAACGCCGCCCGGCCCCCGATTCCAGGCGTAGTCGTGCGGGCCGGGAACGACGAGAAGGGTGTGGATCACGCCGTCCTGCCGCAGCCGATCGCTGAGCGCCTGGATGGCGGGCAAGAAGGGGTCGGCCTCGCTCGACACGAGCCGGAGCGCGACCGCGCGGCGCTCCATGGCCCGGCGCGCGAGCGCGGAGAACATCTCCGCCTCGCCCGCCCGCACCGCGGGCTGCAGGGCGCCGACCGCGCCGAAGACGTCGGGGAACGACAGGCCGACGAGCAGCGCGAGGCGGCCGCCGAGGCTCACGCCGTCGATGCCGGTGGCCTCGCGCGTGGCCTGGCAGCCGCCCTCGGCGCGCGCGCGCGGCAGGAGCCGCTCGACGAGGAAACGGCCGAAGCCCGCGGCCCCCTCGACGGAGCGGTCGCGGAGGTCGGGCGTGAACGGCGTGGCGATGCAGAGCCCGCGGTAAGGGTGCTCCTTGAGCGAGGCGTTGAGCTGCGCGAGCCGCTCGGGCGTGACCATCTGCCCGAGATCGTCCGGCGTGAGCGGCGGCGAGCGGAGCCGCCGGAGGGCCGCGTCGAGGCTGTAGTCGTCGCGCCACCCGCGCGCGCCGACCTCGAGGCCTCGCACCGCCTCGCCGCGCCCGTGCAGCGCGACGAGGAGCGGCGGCGCCGGCGCGGCCTCGGGCGCGAGCAGCAGCGCGCGCTGCGGGCCTTCGCCCTCGGAGGCGGGCTCGAACGGGAGATCCTTCCAGGCCGAGGGGGACGCCTCCTCCGGCGCCGGCGGTGAGGAGCCTCGCCGGCACGAGGGCGCGGCGAGCGCGGCGAGGCCGAGCAGCGCGCGCCGGCGCGAGAGCGGGGGGATCGTCGTGGCGGCCATCGGCGGCGAGGGTAGCAGCGGGGCGCGGGCGCAGCCCTGGGCAGGCCCACGTGCCCCCATGTAGGCTGCATGGGTCCGGGCGAGGGCCCTCGAACGGGGGAGCGCTCATCGGCGAGACGCGCCGATCCTGACGAGGCCCGAACGGCTCCGTCGGCCCCGGGCGAGAGACCCGTGACGAAAGGGGACCGCTCATGAGCCGTGAGACGAAGGGGGACGTCGGGCCGCGCGCAGGCGGCGCGCCGGGCAGCGTGGAGGGCGTGATCGCGGACGACGTGAAGACGCTCCACAGCATGGGCTATGCGCAGGAGCTGCTGCGCAGGATGGGGGGCTTCTCCAACTTCGCGATCTCGTTCTCGATCATCTGCATCATCGCGGGCGGCATCACGTCGTTCCAGATGGGCTTTTGCAGCGTCGGCGGCGCCGGCATCGGCATCGGGTGGCCGGTGTGCAGCGCGCTCACGCTCTGTATCGCGCTCACGATGGGCCAGGTCGCGTCGGCGTTCCCGACCGCGGGCGGCCTGTACCACTGGGCCTCGATCCTCGGCGGCCGGGGCTTCGGCTGGGCCACCGCGTGGTTCAACCTGATCGGGCTGATCACCGTCCTCGCGGCCATCAACGTCGGCGCCTACCTGTTCATCATGAGCTCGCTCGGCCCGCTGTTCGGCGTGGATCTCGCCGCGATGCCCCCGGATCGCGCGCTGGTGACGCAGGCCGTCGGGGTCACGCTCATCACGGGGACGCAGGCGCTCTTCAATCACCTCGGCATCCGCGTCACCACGCTGCTCACCGACTTCAGCGGGTACCTCATCCTCGTCGTCTCGGTGATCCTCACCGCCGCGATGCTCTTCTACGCGCCCGCGATCGACCCCGGCCGGCTCGTCACGTTCACGAACTACAGCGGCCCGAAGGGGGGCGACGTGTGGCCGGAGACGGGCAGCATGACCACGCTGTTCCTCCTGAGCTTCCTCCTGCCCGCGTACACGATCACCGGGTACGACGCGTCGGCGCACACGTCGGAGGAGACGATCGGCGCGGCGCAGACGGTCCCGCGGGGCATCGTCCGGGCGGTGCTCGTCTCCGGCGTCTTCGGGGCGCTGATGCTGAGCGCGATCGTGCTGGCGATCCCGGACATGGATGAGGCGGCGTCGAAGGGGGGCGGCGTCTTCTTCTGGGTCATGGAGCGCGTCATCCCGGAGAACCTCCGGATCGCGCTCTACGCCGGCATCTCGGTGGCCCAGTACCTCTGCGGGCTGGCGACGGTGACGTCCGCCTCCCGCATGACCTTCGCGTTCGCCCGCGACGGGGGGCTGCCGCTCTCGGAGCAGCTGCGCAAGGTGAGCCCGAAGTTCCGGACGCCGGCGACGGCGATCTGGGTCGTCAGCGCGCTGACGATAGGCTTCACCGTGTACACGCCCGTCTACTCGACGATCACGGCCGTCTGCGTGATCTTCCTCTACATCTCGTACGTGATGCCCACGATGATGGGCGTGCGCGCCTACGGCCGCACCTGGGTGAAGATGGGCCCGTGGGACCTCGGCCCGCTGTACCGGCCGCTCGCGATCATCAGCGTCCTCGCGTGCCTGATGCTGATCGTGGTGAGCGTCCAGCCGCCGAACGACAAGGCCCTGGGCATCATGCTCATCGTCTTCGCCGTGACGGCCGTCGTCTGGTTCGCGCTGGAGCGCCGCCGCTTCCAGGGCCCGCCCCAGGGGGTGATGATCCAGCAGCGAGAGCGGGAGATCGCGGAGGCGGAGCGGGCCGTCGGGCAGATCGCCGCGCGCGGCGGGCCCTAGGGATCCGGCGGAAGAGAGGGACGCAGCAGCCGGCAGAGAGGCTGAGAAGGCGAATCAGCCTCTCGGGGAGTCGAGGCGAGGAATCAGCCGCCAGAGGGGCTGAAGAGGAGGGGATAGGTCACGGTCACGATGCCCGCGTCCGGCGGCGGGAACGACAGCCCGTAGAACGAGCGCACCACGCAGGAGACCACGCCGGCGTCCGGCAGATCGGAGCCGCCGTTGTGGACGCTCGATACCGCCCCGTCGCGGCCGATCACGAAGCCGACCGACACGCGCCCGGTGAGGTTCGGGCTGTTGCGCAGCCCGTTCTCGTAGCAGAGCCGGAAGCGGCCGAAGTTCTGGCGCACGATGCGCTGGATGACCTCGGGCGGGATCCGGCCCGACACCGAGGGCGAGCCGACCCGCATGCGCGGCGCGCTCACCTTGTGGCCAGGGCCGTTGGCGAAGCGCGACGCGCCGCCGCCAGGGCCGAAGCCCGGCCCATCGCCGACGCCGCTCCCGTGGTTGATGGTGCCGATGGACCCGATCCCGATGCCCATGAGATGCCCGCCGCCGCCCTCGCCGACGCCCGTCAACCCGAGCCCGCCCACGCCGCCCGACTCGTCGATCGTCTCGCCCCACATGTTGCCGATCACGCTCCTTTCGCCGTTGCCGAGCGTGTCGGGGCCGCCCCAGGGCGCCGAGAGCGCGTTGGGATCGCCGCCGGACCCCGCCTGGAGCACGCCGATCATGCCGAAGCGCGCCGCGTCGTCGAGCGCCTGGGCCCGCGAGATCCGCACGTCGCGGTTGTCCTTCGGCCCCTGGATCTCGAAGCGCCCGCCCGTCTTCCGGCTCGTCTCGCTCCCGGCCTTGCCCGACTCGCCCATCGCGGCCGCGCCGGAGCCGCCCTCGCGCTCGGTCTGACCGCTCGCGTCGGTGACGTCCTTCGGCTCGGGCAGCTCCTTCTCGGCGATCGCGCCGATCGCCTGCGCCATGAGGTAGGCCTGCTCCGCGCTCACGCCGCCGTCGTCGGCCATGGCGAGCGGGGGCATGAACGCGGCCATGGCCCCGAGCAGGCCGACGTGGAGCAGCGTCGAGAGCGCGGTGAACGGCAGGTTGCGGCGGTCCATGCCGACCTTGCCCGCGACGCGGCGGCCCGCCCTGCCCACCGCCACCTCGAACCCGAAATCGCCGAGCTCGAGCCTCGCGCGAGCGCCGGGCGGCAGCGCGATCCGCCGCGCCCCGTCGAGCTCCGCGCACGGCGCCGCGCGGCCGGCGGCGATCGCCTGGGCGATCGTCATCCTGCAGCTGCCGAAATCGATGGATCCCGACGCGCCCGGCGGGATGACGGCGCTCACCTCACCGCCCTCGCTCACGAGCACGAGCGGCGCCCGCGCCGCGCCGAGGCGCTCCGCAGGTAGGAAGAAGTCGCACACGCCCCCGGCACCCTCCGCCTCGCCGACATGAAAGGCGCGCGGCGGCGTCAGGTGCGCCACGTGAAGCGGGGTGTTCCCCCACCGGATGATCACCTCGAGCGACAGCGCGTCCGTCTCGCACTCATCGGCGGGGACGTCCGGCGCGCTCTTGACGAGCGCGTACGTATAGGAGCCCTCCGGCGCGTCCACGGGCACGTCGGCCTCGATGGCCGGATACGGGCTGAAGGGCAGGTTGCTGAGGAACGGATTCGAGGGTGCGATGCCCGGAGCCATCTTGAACGTGTCCATCGGAGAACAGCCCTTTCCCTGCTCGCGCTCGCGCGCATGTCCGCGCGGCGAGCGGTCTGAATGGAGCGAGCCCTCGAGGGCCCGCCTCTCTCGGCGCGCCCCGGCGCACGCGCGGCGAGCTTCACCGCTCTCTGCGTGCGCCGCGGCTCACCGCGTCCACGCCAGGGATCGACAGCGCCGCCCGCCCCAGGTTCCGGAGCCGCGCCGCGATTTTCAGCGGCGCATCCGGGCGCCGGGGGGTTCCAGTTTCTGGACCGCCGCCCGGCGCCTCGAGGTGGTGGTGGCCCGCGCCATCACCCCGCGGGATCGCGCCGCCACCTCGAGCGGAACCGTAGGACGGCCGACGGCAGCTGACGGCGGTCGACGGCGCCCGGGTGGGCGCGATCCCCGCGTATCCCAGGGAGACCGCTCAAGCCTGGGGTGACGCGATGCCCCCGCTGGCGGACGCCAGGCGATGGCACGGAAGCTGCGAACAACGTGGGTGCGTTGGCGACGTCGTCGAGGTCGACGCCGTTGTCGACGTCAACGACGCGCGACCGCGCTGAACGGAGCGCGGCGCGCTGACGCCCGCGCCCGTCGACGCTGCCCGGCGAAGGTCCACGCCCGAGGTCCACGGGCGGCGCGCCCATGGAGCGCGCGCCGGGCGGCGGGTCGCGGCGAACATCCACCGTTCGAGACAACGAAGGAGTCTAGCGTATGAGCAACAGGCGATTGTTCCATGTCCTCGCAGGGGTTCCGGTGCTCGGGTGCCTCCTTGCGATGCCGTCGTCGGCGCGCGCGCAGCACGAGACGCACGTCTACGGGATCGCGAACTTCGGACACACGGGGGAGTGCGAGGACGACACCAGCCTGTCGCACTCGGTGCACACGAGCACCGCCGCCGCCTTCGCGAGCACGTTCAACCTCCTCAGCATGGTCTCCCTCTGGGACGAGGTCTCGACGCGCAACAACACGAGCGCCCGGGGGAGCTACTGGACCGACTCGAGCCAGGCGGCGTCCTGCGCCTGCTCGGCGAACGACATGGCGTCCGGCTCGGGCGCGGACGAGGCCGATGTCGTCTTCATCCACACGCACGGCTGGCACGACGCCGGGACCTCGTCGACGCCGGCCTTCAGCGGCCTGGTCATGGGCAACGGCAGCTACGACTGCCGCGTCCTGACGAACGAGAACATGCTCTTCGGCAACCCGGGCACGGGCGGGGATCTGGAGATCGCGGTCGTCAAAGCGTGCCAGTCGGGCGACTACGACGTGTGGAAGAACGGCGGATACCGTCAGCAGATCACGACCTCGGACAGCACCATGACGATGTGGAACGCGTTCCACGGCGACTCGTCGTGCGGCAATCACGTGAAGGACTACGTGGGTGACTACTCGATCAGCTCCATCTCCAACGGGGTGGGAGAGAACTGGATCGACGAGGCCTACGACGACAGCCAGTTCAGCAACGACGACGACTGCCCCGTCTCGATCGTGTTCGGCTCGTCGTTCGCGTCGCGGGAGCTCATGTACGAGTACGGCGGGTGGCGCGACCGGAAGAACACCGGACTGAAGACCGGCTCGACCATCTACTACATCGCCGGCTGCGACCCCTCGAACGGGCGCGTGCTGCCCGGCGGATGAACGACGAACGCTGCGTGTTGCCCGAAGGATTCGAACGACAGGAGACATGACGATGACGACGCGAACGATTGGTTTCTGGGCCGCGCTCTCGATGACCCTCATCGCCTGCGGGGCGCCGGAGGTAGCGACCGAAGGGGGCGGCGAAGACAGCGAGATCGCCGCGGCCGCGCAGGCGCTCGAGGGGTTCACGTTCGACGCGCGGGAGCTCGCCACGGCGCCCGCCGCGAGGCTCCCGGCGGCCCGGCTGACGCTGCGTTCATTCGATGACGCGCTCATCCAGCGCTCGCTCATCGGGGCCGATCAGCAGTTCACGCCGCTCAGCGAGCTGGGGCGCCGGACGGAGCGCGAGTCGGCGGACTGGACCTACGAGAAGGACCCGTCGAACGGCCAGGTGCTCGTCCTGCGAAAGACGCCGAGCGGGCCGCGGATCTCGCCGGATGAGGCGCTCTTCCAGCGGAACGCGCTGGCGCGCCTGAACAGCTGGGGCATACCGAACGACGAGATCGGGGCCGTTGTGCAGCGGAGGACGCTGCGCGAGGATCAGGACGGAACGGCGGCTTCCGCCCCGGAGGTCCATCGTTACAAGACGTTCGTGTTCCGGGCCGTGAACGGCGTCCGGGTCCAGGGGCACCGCGCGGTCGTGACCCACACGCTCGATGGGACCTTCAACCGCGCCCTCATCCGCTGGCCCGCCATCGCCTCGACGGGCCACCGGCTCCGCACCGCGCTCACGGCGCCGGAGATCGAGCGGCGCGCCGTGGAGGCGCTCTCGGCAGAGGGGGAGAGAGGCGGCAGCGTGCGGCTGCGCTGGAAGTACGTCGCCACGCCCCTCACGAGCGGAGAGGTGACCCTGACCCTGACCGTGGGCGCGATCCTGGGCGCCGGGGCCACGCCGAGCGGCGTCACCGAGGAGCCGCGCGAGGTCGACATCGATGTCGCCGCGCTGTGACGGGCGCGCGGGAGGAGAGGCGCCCGGCGCTGGACAGCGCGCGGGCGCGGGCCGCGCGAAACCGGATCGCAACGGTTCGGCGCTCGCTGGTTAACCGCGGCGGACCCGTGGAGCGAGGCCGTCAGGAAAACGTGTCGGCAACTCGCCGCATCGCTCGCGCTCCACCGCCGTACGATCCAAGCCGCATCGTTGATCCAGAGCCGCGCAGTCGGCCAGAACACACGAGTTGGGGTGGCGGCGCGCCCGTCATCGCGCATATAGTAAAAACCATGGGCGCGGCCAGGAGCAGCGGTCAAGACCCCCTCATCGGCGCGACGATCGCCGATCGATACCGGATCATCTCGCTCATCGCGCGCGGGGGGATGGGCAGGGTCTACAGGGCAGAGCAGTTCGCGCTGGGCCGGATCTGCGCCCTCAAGCTGCTCCTCCCCGATGAGCGCCTCGAGCAAGATCCGGAGTTCTTTCGACGCTTTTCGCGCGAGGCCGCGACCGCGGCGAGGCTCACCCACCCGAACTCCGTCACGGTCTTCGATTACGGCCGGGACGATCCGCGCGGGATCTACTTTATGGCCATGGAGTATATCGCCGGGCGCACGCTCCACCGCGTGCTCCACGACGAGGGCGCGCTCCCGGAGGCGCGCGCGGGCCGGATCGCGCGGCAGATCTGCCGCGCGCTCGCCGAGGCGCACGGCCTCGGCCTCGTGCACCGGGATCTCAAGCCGGGCAATGTGCTCCTCGTCGACCAGGAGGACGAGAAGGACTTCGTCAAGGTGCTCGACTTCGGCCTGGTCAAGGACGTCTCGGGGCGGCAGCTGGACGAGCTGACGCAGAGGGGCGTGTTCATCGGCTCTCCCAAGTACACCGCTCCGGAGCAGGCGATGGGCCACGAGCTCTCGCCGCGCGCGGACGTCTATGCGCTCGGCGTCCTGCTCTACGAGATGCTCTGCGGCAGGGCGCCGTTCGACAGGAAGGTGGCCTCGGCGACGCTCATGGCGCACGTCAGCGAGCCGCCGCCGCCGCTCGCCGATGGCGCTCAGGGCGCGCTCGTGTCGCCGGCGATGACGACCATCGTGATGCGGTGTCTCGAGAAGAGCCCTGACAGGCGCTTCCAGTCGATGAGGGAGTGCCTCACCGCGCTGAAGAGCGCGGCGGGCGAGCCGTTCGACGTCTCGCACGTCTCGCACGCCTCACGGGCCTCGGTCCCGGACCGCCTGTCCCTGGCGCAGCCCCGGGGCGCGCTGCCCTCCGCGTCGTCGATCTCGGAGCTCCGCATCTCGGCCTTCTCGCCCTCTCCCAGCGAGCAGCTCGTGTCGCTTCGCCCGACGCAGCTCGACTCGCTCTCTCCGCCGCAGGCCCCCGCGACCTTCAGCGGCTCCGTCGCCCCGCCCCGTCACGCGACCGTGTCCCTCTACCTGGTCGCGCTCGTGGCGGCGCTCGTCGGCGGGGGCCTGGTGCTGGCGCTCGGCCGGCGCGGGCCGGACGCCACGAACACCCCTGCCGCCGTCCAGGCCGCCCCCATGCCCGTCGAGGCGTCAACGTCGACTACGTGTTCTCGCTCGAGCTGGTGCTGCCCTGATCGCTGGCAGCGCGGCCGGCCCTGAGCAAAGACCCTGGCCGAGAGGCAAACGACGACGTGAACGCTCATGGCAGGAAGGGGTCGGTTTGCGCTGGGCTGGTCCTCTGTCTCGCGGCGCTGCTCGGCTGCTCGCGGGAAGAGACCTCCCAGCCGGCCGCCGGGAGCGGGGCCACGCGGCCGGCGGCGCAGCGGGCCGAGCTCGAGCCGGCGCCGGAGGGCGGCGAGCTCGCCGCGCTGGTGCAGCAGGCGCGGGAGCGCGCGCGGCGGGAGGGCCGCGAGCTCGTCGTCTACGTGGGCGCGCCCTGGTGCGAGCCGTGCACGAGGTTTCACGACGCGGTGAAGGCCGGCCAGCTCGACGCGGTCCTGCCTGCGCTGCGCTTGCTGGAGTTCGACCTCGACCGCGATCGGGAGCGGCTCGCCGAGGCCGGCTACGCGTCGGAGATGATCCCGCTCTTCGTCGTGCCCGGCGAGGACGGCCGGGGAACGCCCCTCCGCGTCGAGGGCTCGGTGAAGGGCGAGCGCGCGGTGGACGAGATCGTGCCCCGGCTCTCGGCCATCCTGAGCCGAGCGCGGGCCTCGGCGCGGTGATCCTCGAGGCGCGCCGGCGTCTCGGTGGACGCGCGGAGGCCGCGGCACCATGGAAGGGACCTCATGAGGACCGCCGCCCTGCTGCTCGCAGCCGCCGTGTCGCTCGCCGCGGGCTGCCGCAACGGCGCCGGCAGCGAGCCTGCCCAGCCCATGCCGAACGTCACGCCGATCGACACGCGCGCCTCCGCCGAGCCGGCAGTGGACGACGTGCCGCCCACCCCGCGGCCACCGAAGGAGGCCGATCCCACGAGCACCGACGCGTTCGAGGGCACCGCGGGCGCCACCGACAAGCCGCGCGCCGGCGCGAAGGTCGCGGTCCTGCGCGACGTGCGAACGGCCCGGCACGAGCACTACGACCGCGTCGTGTTCGAGTTCGAGGGGGACGCGGTTCCGGGCTACCACATCGATTACATCGACAAGCCGGTGCGCCAGTGCGGCTCGGGCGAGGCGACGGAGATCGCGGGCGACGGATGGCTCGCGGTGCGGATGACCCCCGCGGCGGCGCACAACGACGCGGGGAACGCCACGGTCCCGTTCCGCGAGCGGAAGCTCGCGCTCGGCGTGGCGCGCGAGATCGAGCGGACGTGCGACTTCGAGGCCGAGGTGACCTGGGTGCTCGGGGTCTCGTCGCCGAACCGGTACCGCGTCCTCGAGCTGACCAAGCCGGCGCGGCTCGTCGTCGACGTGAAGCACTGAGGCCGCGTCCACGGCACCCTGCGGCTCCCCGCGCCGCGGGCGGGCCGCAGGGCGCGGCGCGCCTCCCGCCGCTCAGCCGTCCAGCGCGGGCCCGGGCTCGCCGTGGCGCGCCGGCGGTGGAGGCGCGTCGGCCGCCTTCGGCGGGGGCAGCCGCCGCGGCGGCACGACGACCTGCTTCGGCGGCGCGGCGGGGCCGCTGGACGGCCGCGGGATGTTGTAGACGCGCTTCGCCTGGATCGCCGTGGATCGAAGGCCGTTGGCCCGCTTGATCGCCTCCACGGTGGTGCCGTACTGCCGGGCCAGCGAGCCCAGGGTCTGCCCCTTCTTCGCGGTGTGGCGCACGTACTGCGACGTGGGCTTGATCGCCCCGCGCTTCACGAGCAGCGGATACGCGCGCGCGGCCGACTCCTGCGCGATCGGGCTGTAGAACCGGACGTGGATGTGGTTCGCGTGCCCGCGGGCGTGGCGGACGAGCGGGCGCAGCTTCCTCGACCCGAGCTGGAAGACCTCGTCGAGCCAGTCCTTGTCCTCCCCGATCTTCAGCGCGTGCTCCTTGAGCAGCCGCTGCACGCTGCTGTCGATGAGGATGAGCTCCACGTCGGTCTCGGTGACGAGCGCCCGGACGAAGGCCCAGGTGCGCTCCCGATCGAGGTTCGCCGCCGTGGCCCGCTGGTACCAGCGGTGCCGGGCGTCGAGGAAATAGCTGATGTCGACGTCGCGCCCGGCCTGGTGGCTCTTGTGCGGCGAGAGGCGGCCGCCCTCCCGGGCGCTGATGTGCCCGATGTAGAGCTTCGGGCTCCCCGGGAACTGCCGGTGCACCTCGGCGATCGCCCGGTCGAGCGCGTCGATCGTCTCGCGCGTCCCCCAGGCGTGGGCCGGATCGACGAGCTCCCACCGATCGCCCTCGGGCATCCGGACGCCGTTGAACAGCGCGCCCGCGTTGGTCGCGCCCAGCGACATCGGCCCGAGCGCCGCGGGATCCTTCGAGAAAAGCTCCTCGATCTGGGCCTCGGTCATCGCCGAGAGCGGCGAGTGCGCCCGCGCCCCGGTCCCCGGATCCGCCGGCAGCTCCAGGCCGTCGTCGACCTCACCCTCGTCGTCGTCGACCTCGCCATCGTGGGCGTCCGCGAGCGCGGCCTCCTCCGCCGCCGTCCCGGGCGCGGGCGAAGGCGAGGCGCCGCGCTGCTCCGAGGACACCCCGGAGGCCGCGCGCAGCAGGCCATCCTTGGACCGCGCCGCCTCCGGCGCCCTCCCGGCGCAGCCCGCGAGGAGGAGGGCGCAGAGGACGGAAACCAAGCTGCGGCGCCCCATCGCAGGCCACTATACTGACACGAGGGAGCGACGCCAACCGCGGCCCCGCGCTCGCGTGCGGCGCGCTCCACGCGACGCGCGTTCAGCGTGAGCCCAGGTTACGGGGCGCTATGCGGCGTTGCGCGATGTTCTGCAGCGGCGCTCGCGTCCGCGCACGAGGACGTTGCCGCCGCCGCGCCGGCGGCTACATGCTGCCCTCGTGCAACCGTCCCAGCGGAGCGGCCGCCCCGATCGGGCGGCCCGGGGGGCAGCCGCGCCGGCGCCGGCGCCGGACAACGCGCCGCGCCACGACGACCGCGGCGAGCGCACGGGCGGGACCGGCGAGCGGCAGCCGGGCGGCGGGAGCCAGCAGAAGCTCTTCTCGGCCCGGGAGGCGGCGGGCAACGGGCCGGCGACGGTCGAGGGCGAGGTCGTCCGCGTCACGTACGAGAGCGAGTCGAGCGGCTTCCGGGTGCTGCGGGTGGAGGTCACCCCCGGCGCCCCGCCGGAGGTCTGGGTAGGCGTGCTCCCGCCGGTCGGGCCGGGCACGCGCGTGCGCGCGACGGGGCGCTACGAGCGCGATCCGAAGCACGGCGAGCAGCTCAAGGTCGAGACCCTGCTGCCGATCGCCCCCGCCACGCTCGATGGGCTCGAGCGCTACCTCGGGTCCGGCATGGTGCAGGGCATCGGCCCGGCGTACGCGAAGCGGATCGTGGAGGCGTTCGGCACGGATACGCTGGAGATCCTCGATCGGTCGCCGGAGCGGCTCGCCGAGGTCCCCGGGCTCGGCCAGCGGCGGGCGCAGGCCGTCGCGAAGGCGTGGGCGGCGCAGCGGGCGATCGGGGCCATCATGATCTTCCTCCAGGCGCACGGCGCCTCCCCGGCGCTGGCGAGCCGCATCTACAAGCGCTTCGGCCCCCACGCGATCGACATCGTCTCCCGCTCCCCGTACCGGCTCGCGCTCGACGTGTGGGGCATCGGCTTCAAGACCGCCGACCGGATCGCGCGCTCGATCGGCGTCCGGGCCGATTCGCCGGAGCGGGCGCAGGCGGGCGTGCTGCAGACGCTGGTCGATCTGTCGACGCGCGGCCACACGCTGGCGGCGCGGCCGGAGCTCGCGGAGCTCGCCGCGACGATGCTCGAGCGCGACGCCGCCGAGGTCGACAGCGCGATCGACGCGCTCGTGGCGAGCGGCCATGTGCGGGTCGAGACGCTCGAGACCGGCGAGGTGGCCGTCTACCCGAAGGACCTCCACGAGGCCGAGGTGCGGCTCGCCCGCCGGATGCGCTCCTTGCTGGGCGACGGCGAGGACGGCGCGGCGCCCGAGGCGCGCCTCGTGGAGGGCGTCGACGCCGCGGTCGCCGCGTTCGAGGCGAAGACGCAGGTCTCGCTGGCGCCTGCCCAGCGGGACGCCGTGGCGCAGGCGGCGCGGAACAAGGTGCTGGTCATCACGGGCGGCCCGGGCGTGGGCAAGACGACCATCGTCCGGGCCATCCTGGCGCTCTTCGACCGCGCCCGGCTCCCGGTGCGGCTCGCCGCGCCCACGGGCCGCGCCGCGAAGCGGATGAGCGAGGCGACCGGGCGCGAGGCCGTCACGCTCCACCGCCTGCTGGAGTTCGATCCCAAGCAGCGCAAGTTCGGCCGCCAGCGGGGCCGGCCGATCGAGGCGGGGGCCATCGTGGTCGACGAGGCGTCGATGCTCGACCTGGCGCTCGCCGACGCGCTCCTGCAGGCGACGTCCGACGGCGCGCGCCTCGTGCTGGTGGGCGACGTCGATCAGCTCCCGTCGGTGGGGCCGGGCGCGGTGCTGCGGGACGTGATCGCCTCCGGCGAGGTGCCCACGGTGCGGCTCACGCAGATCTTCCGCCAGGCCGAGGGCAGCCTCATCGTCCGGAACGCGCACCGGATCCACGACGGCGAGCCGCCGGAGGGCGCGCGCGGTCCCGGCGGCGAGTTCTACGTGATCGAGCGCATCGAGGCCGAGGCGGCGGCGGATCTGATCCTCCACCTCGTGACGGAGCGCATCGGCAAGGGGTTCGGGCTGGATCCACGGCGCGACGTCCAGGTCCTGACGCCGATGCACAAGGGCGAGGCGGGGGCGATCACGCTGAACGCGCGGCTGCAGGCGGCGCTGAACCCCGAGGGCCCGAGCGTCACGCGCGGCGCGAGGACGCTGCGGCTCGGCGACAAGGTGATGCAGCTCCGCAACGACTACGACCGTGAGGTGTACAACGGCGACGTCGGCTTCATCACGGACGTGAACACCGAGGAGCGGAAGCTCCAGGTGCGCTTCGACGATCGCGAGGTCAGCTACGAGGAAGCGGAGATCGACGAGCTGACGCTCGCCTACGCGACGAGCATCCACAAGAGCCAGGGGAGCGAGTATCCGGCGGTGATCGTGCCGATCCTCACCCAGCATTTCGTGATGCTGTCGCGCAACCTCATCTACACGGCGGTGACGCGCGGCAAGCGGCTCGTGGTGCTCGTGGCGGATCCGCGGGCCGTGTCGCTGGCGCTGGCGGAGACCCGCCGCGAGGAGCGCCGCACGCACCTCGCGGAGCGGCTGCGCGGCGGCGCGCCGGCGCGCCCCGGATCGGCGCGCACGCTCGAGGCACCCCTCGCCGCCGGCCCACGACTCGACTAGGACGGCGGCCGAGAGGGCGAGCGAGATGGGCGTCCGAGACGGCGATAGCGACAGCGAGCACGACAGGGATCACACGAGCGACCGCGAGGCGGCGACGGCGACGCGAACCGCAGCGGCGCAGCCGGCTTCGAGCACCGGGACCGCGGCGAGGTTCACGGTCGCGACGCGCGGATTCACGGGTGGAAGCGGTGGAGGCGGCGGAAGCGGCGGAAGCGCGTCTGGCCCGAACGCGACGGCCGCGATGAGGCCGCGCGCGCTCCGAGCTCCCCCGTTGCCCGGCTGGGCCCTCCCTGCTAGCGTTCGCGCCCCTTCTACACGAACTACGGCCCCCATCATGACGGCGCGCAGGGTACCGGGGCGAGGCTGGGCGATGCCTGCGCCTCGGCGCGCGTGGGGGAGAGATCTCGGAGCATCGACGATGACGACCAACGGACAGCAGCAGGCGGGTGGGCTCAACATCACCGGAGGGGCGGCGATCGTCGCGCCCGTGAGCGCGTTTCCGAACGGCGTGCCGGGGAACGCGCTCATCGTCATCCCGATGAACAAGCCGACCGACGAGCTGAAGGGCCTGCTGGAGCAGGGTCCCGCGGCGGTGACCCTCGAGCAGATGTGGCAGCTCCTCGGCTTCAACGGGCCGGCGGTGCAGGTGCAGGACGATCAGGGGCGCCCGATCGCGATCGGCCTGGAGGACCTGCTCGCGGGGCTCGAGAAGCACTGGACCGAGCAGCCTGACGACCTGAACCGCGGGCGCATCTACGCGCAGGAGCTCCTCAAGCACAACCGGCTGGCGCGCGCCGAGCAGGTGCTCTCGAAGGTGGTCGCGAAGGGCGGCACGGGCGACGACTGGCTCGCGCTCGGCATCGCGCAGCTCTCGCAGGACAAGCACGACAAGGCCGAGGGGACGCTGAAGGGCGCGCAGAACCTGCTCAAGGACAACCCCTACCCCTCGCTGCACCTCGCGAAGCTCTACCAGGCGAAGAAGGACGACGCGAAGGAGCGCGAGTTCATCGAGAAGGCGCTCTCGATCGACGTGGACTGTATCGACGCGTGGGCCTACCTCTTCCAGTACGAGAAGCAGCGCGGCGACGAGGCGAGCGCGGTCGCCGCGATCGAGAAGTTCTCGGCCGACAAGAAGACGGCCGCGCCGTACATCGCGATCCAGGGCTTCTACGCGGCCAACGAGGAGACGCGGGACAAGGCGGTCGAGTACGCCAAGAAGGCGGTGGCGCAGAACCCGGACAACCCGCTGGCGCTGCTCTGCCTGTCGGCGCTCTACGGGCAGAAGAACGACCTCGAGGCGGTGGTCCGCCTGCTCCAGCCGCACGAGGCGAAGATGAGCCGCGACGTGCGCCTGGCGAACAACTACTTCGAGGCGCTGTTCCAGTCGCGCCAGCTCGAGAAGGTGACCAAGCTGCTGAACGCCCTCGCGGGCTCTCCGAACAAGGAGGTCAAGCAGTTCGCCATCGAGCGGTCGCGCGCCGTCGCTCAGTACCTGCAGCAGCAGCAGCAGCAGCTCGCCGCGGCGGCCCAGCCGGCGCAGCAGCGCAAGGCCTGACGGGCACGAAGGCGGTGGGGGAGCGCTGAGCGGCGCTCCTCCGCTGCCCTCGGCGCTCCCCGTCTGCCGGCGCTCAGTGACCGAAGGCGCGGCGGATGGCTTCGGCGATGCCGCCGCCCACCAGGCCGTCGGCCTTCAGGCGGTCCGTCGCTGCCTGCTTCACCTGCTCGGGCGCCTGCGCCATGGCGAACGAGCGCCCCGCTACCTCGAACATCGGCACGTCGTTGAGCCAGTCGCCGACGACGACCACGTCCGACAGCTCGCAGCCGTGGTGCTCCGCGAGCCACGCGATCGCCGTGCCCTTCGTCGGCCCAGCGGCCCGGACCATCATCGCGAAGAGGCTCGTCTGGTCGTCCCGCATGAGGGGGAACGAGACGACGAAGGCCGCTTCACCGAGCTCGGCTCGGACCTCCTCGACGGCCGCCGCGACCTGGAGCTCGGTCCCGAGCGCGACCAGCGCGAGCAGGCCGTGGTCGTGCTCCCAGTACGGGTGCGACGAGACGCGCTCGACCTCGGCGATGGCGTGCGACCAGCCCCGGACATAGTGGACGTGCGGCGCGCCGGTCGCGTCGTGCACGATGCTGTCCTGCGCGAACAGGAACGACGCCGTCGCATGCCGCTCGGTGATCGAGCGCAGCAGGGACGCCTCGGCGCCGGAGATCGTGCGCGAGTACAGGTGCGCGTCGCCCTCGGTGTGCACGATGTGGCTGCCGTCGACGCACGCGATGGGGCCGAGCACGCCGATCCGCCGCGCGACCTCGCGCGTCCCCGAGTACAGACGCCCGGTCGCGATCGAGACCGGGACGCCGGCATCCTGGAGCCGCTGGATGGCGCGGAGGTCCTCGTCGTGGATGGACCCATCACGACGGACGAGGGTCCCGTCGACGTCGAGGGCGAGGAGTTTGTAGGTCGTCACCGCGCTTGAGTAGCTCGGAAGCGCGTGGAGCGCAGCAGGCGGGACGGGATGGAACGGATCAGGACGCCCTCCCGGTGAGGGAGGCTCAGGAAGCCGGGTAGACCGACACCTGCTTCTTGGTGTTGGACTTCCACTCGTACGTGACGACGCCGTCGACGAGGGCGAAGAGCGTGAAGTCGCGGCCGGTGCCGACGTTGTGGCCGGCGTGGATCGAGGAGCCGACCTGCCGGACCAGGATGTTGCCAGCGCGTACGGGCGCCCCGGCGTACACCTTGACCCCACGGCGCTGTGCGCTTGAGTCGCGGCCGTTCCTGGAGGAGCCGCCGCCTTTTTTGTGAGCCATCTCTACTTCTCCTGCTAGGCGGTGATGCCGGTGATCTTGAGCTCGGTGTACGGCTGGCGATGGCCGTTCTTGCGACGGTAGTTCTTCCGCCGCCTGAACTTGAAGACCACGATCTTCTTGCCGCGGTCCTGCCCGGTGATCTCGGCGGCGACGGAGGCGCCGCTCACGAGGGGCTTGCCAACCTTGGGAGAGTCACCGCCGACGAGGAGCACCTCGCTGAAGGTGACCTTGTCACCGGCATTGCCGACAAGCTTCTCAACCCGGAGCTTCTGACCTTCGGCGACTCGATACTGCTTGCCGCCCGTCTTGATGACCGCGTACATGGTGCGTCTTCCTCAACCTGGGGACCGCGATCCCTCGCCATACGTCACGCAAATGGCCCTCGATCGGAGGGCCCGGTGAGCGCGGGAGCGGCAGTATACGGACCTTCTCCGGCTTGGCAAGTGGTTCGCAGCGGCGTCGCCCAGGTTCTTCGCCGGAGCGACGCCCGCGGCCTCCGCGCGTGGGCAAGGCCCTGGAAAGCCCCTGCAAAGCGCAGCCCGGACCGCGCGCCCGGTCGCGGCGCGGGTCGCGCTCGCCGCTCGTCGCGTACCGCGCGCCTGTTTCGCCCTCACGCCTTGGTGAAGACGAACTTCTCGTCGACCACGTCGACCTGCATCGTCTGGCCGGGCTGGTACCCGCCGGCGAGGATGGTCTCGGCGAGCGGGTTCTGGAGCTCGCGCAGGATCGCCCGCTTCAGCGGGCGAGCGCCGAGGCTCGGCTCGTAACCGAGCTCGACGAGCCGGGCCTTCGCGGCGTCCGTGAGGGCGAGGCGGATGTCCTTGTCCGTGAGCAGCTGCTCCAGCCGACGGAGCTGGATGTCGACGATGCCCCGGAGGTCCTCCTTGCTGAGCGCCTTGAAGACGACGATGTCGTCGACCCGGTTCAGGAACTCGGGGCGGAAGAACCCGCGCAGCTCCTCGAGCAGGACATCGCGGATCGCCTCGCGCCCGTCCTCCGTGGTCCAGAGCTTGGCGTCGGTCTCGAGCACGCGCTTCGACCCGATGTTCGAGGTCATGATGACGACCGTGTTCGAGAAGTCGGCGAGCCGCCCGCGGCCGTCGGTGAGCCGGCCGTCGTCGAGGATCTGGAGCAGCAGGTTGAACACGTCCGCGTGGGCCTTCTCGACCTCGTCGAACAGGAGCACGCTGTACGGCCGGCGCCGGGCGGCCTCGGTGAGAAAGCCGCCCTGCTCGCTGTCCGCGTAGCCCGGGGGCGCGCCGATCAGGCGCTGGGCCATGTGGCGCTCCATGAACTCGCTCATGTCCATGCGCGTCAGCGCCTGCTCGTCGTCGAACAGGAACTCGGCGAGCGCCTTCGCGAGCTCCGTCTTGCCGACGCCGCTCGGGCCGAGGAACAGGAACGAGCCGATCGGCTTGCCCGGATCGCGCAGGCCGACGCGCCCGCGGCGCACCGCCTTCGCGATCGCGCGCACCGCCTCGTCCTGACCCACCACCCGCTGCGCGAGCCGCGCCTCCATCTTGAGGAGCTTCTCGGCCTCGCCCTCGAGCATCTTCGCCACCGGGATCCCGGTCCAGTCGTTGAGCGTCGCCGCCACGTCCGACTCGCCGACGACGTTCGAGGTCGGCGCGACCCCCTCCCGCTGCGCGGCCTCCTCCGCGGCCTGGAGCCGCCGCCTGATCTCCGGGAGCGTGACGTGCTCGAGCTCGCCGATCTTGGCGAACGCCTTGTCGCGCTGGGCAGCCTTCAAGGCCTCCGTCGCGGCGACGAGCTCCCGGCGGATGGCCTGGCACGCCGCGATGACGCCGCGGCGCGACGCGTTACGGCTGCGCATCGACGACGCCTTCGGCTCGATCTCCGCGAGCTCCGCCTCCAGGCGCGTGCGGGTCTGGACGCTGAGCTTGTCCTCGTCGTCCGCGAGCGCGGCGATCTGGGCGCGGAGCGCGTCGACACGCCGGGTCAGCGTGTCGAGCTCGGCCGGCACGCCGTCGACCTCCACCCGCTTGCGGGCGGACGTCTCGTCGAGCAGGTCCACCGCCGTGTCGGGGAGCGCGCGATCCGAGATGTACCGCTTGGCCAGCGCGACCGCCGAGGTGATGGCGCTCTCCCCCACCCGGACGCGGTGGTGGGCCTCGTACTTCGTGGCGATCCCGCGCAGGATCTCCGTCGCCTGATCGATGCTCGGCGCCTCCAGCGTGATCGTCGAGAAGCGCCGGATGATCCCGGGATCGCGCTCGTTGATCTTGCGCACCCCCTCGGGCGTCGTCGTGGCGATGATCCGGATCTCCCCGCGCGACAGGAGCGGCTTCAGGAGCTCGCCCACGCCGGCGCCCTGCACCCCCTGGCCGAAGAGCGCGTCGAGATCCTCGACGACGAGGATGCTCTCCGCGTCCTGCTCGCCGCGCAGCCGATCGACCAGGACCTTGAGGCGCTGCTCGATCTCCCCGCGGAGCTTCGCGCCGGCGACGAGCGCGCCGGTGTCGAGCTCGTAGAGGTGGGCGCCCGCGAGGTTCGTGGGCACGTCGCCGTGCGCGATCCGGTCGGCCAGGCCCCGGATGAGCGCGGTCTTGCCCACGCCGGGCTCACCGACGATGAGGGGGTGGTTCTTGAACCGCCGCTCGAGGATCTGCAGCAAGCGGCGCGCCTCGACGTCACGGCCGATGACCGGGTCGAACCGCCCTTCGCGCGCGTCAGCGACGAGGTCCCGCGTGTAGGGCGCGGGTTGACCCGGCTCGGCCGCGTTGGCTGGCGCGGGCGAGGGCTCCCGCGAGGCCGCCTCCAGCGCCCCGAGGTGCGGCCGGAACGCGCCCGGACCGATGCCGAACGAAGAGAGGATCTCCCCGGCAGGCCCGCGGATCTCCTGGGCGAGCGCGTGCAACAGGTGCTCGATGCCCACGTTCTGCGACTTGTCCCGGGTCGCCTCCCGCTCGGCGCGCCCGAGCAGATCGAGCAGGCGAGGGCTCACGTAGGCAACACCGCTGCTGCCCGCCCTGGACAGCTTCTTCAGGGCGTTCTCGGCGAGCTGGAGCACCTCGTTCGGGTCGGCGCCCGCCCGCCGAAAGACCTCGGACACGCCCCGGTCGCGCTCCAGCAACCTCATGAGCAGGTGCAGCGGCGTGACCTCCGCGTGCTGGCGCTCGTCCGCGATCTGCTGTGCGCCGGCGACGACCTGCTTCGCGTCGCCGGTATAGCGATCGAGGTGAATCGTGCCCTCTTTCTCGGCCATGCGCGCAGCCTACCGCAAGGTGGAGCCCTGTGCGCTTGCATCTTTGGCCTGCCCGGGAAAGGAAAGAGGACGAGATGCCCATGCAAGCAGCCGAAGTCACCATCTACGTCACCGACTACTGCCCATACTGCGCCATGGCGAAGCGCCTGCTGACGCAGAAGCAGGCGCGCTTCACGGAGATCAACGTGGAGAACCGCGATGACCTCCGCGCCTGGCTGGTCAAGGCCTCCGGGCAGCGGACGGTTCCTCAGATCTTCATCAATGGAGCCAGCATCGGCGGATTCAGCGACCTGTCGGCCCTGGACAAGGAGGGGGGGCTCGATCCGCGCCTCGGCGAGGCGCCGAGCGCGGACGCACCCCCCATGCCGCGCTGAGGCGGATGAGGGTGGCTAAGGTACGACGGAGAATCCTCGTCGGACGCACCCCTCGGGCCGCGCCGGCGAAGGTGCACCCCGGCGTGGGGAGGTGATAAGCTGCCGCGCGGGGACGGGGCGCAGCTTTCTTTGATGCGGTTCGTCCAAAGGGCTTCACGGGCTTCGTCCGCTTCCCCCACGTCGAACCGCCATGCCTAGCAGCACCGACACCACCGCCGCAGCGACCCAGCTGGCCGAGGGGGCGTACGTCGGAAAGCGGGTTCAGAAGTACGAAATCGTACGGACGATCGGGCGTGGCGGGATGGGCACGGTCTACGAGGCGGTGAATACCGCCATCGGCAAGCGCGTCGCGATGAAGTTCGTCGACGCCGATCTCGCGCAGAACAAGGACGCGGTGGCGCGGTTCCACCGCGAGGCGCAGGCGGCGAGCGCCGTCGAGAGCGCGCACATCGTCGAGATCTTCGACGCCGGCTTCGCCGACGACATCCCCTTCCTCGTCATGGAGCTGCTCCGGGGCGAGGATCTGGGCCACCGCATCCGGCGCTGCGGCAGGCTCGATCTCGGCGAGGCGCTCCACGTGACCGCGCAGCTGCTCCGCGGCCTCCACCGCGCCCACGAGGCGGGCATCGTCCACCGCGACCTCAAGCCGGACAACGTCTTCCTGGTCGACCGCGACGACGACCCGAACTTCGCCAAGATCCTGGACTTCGGCATCTCGAAGGTGCGCCGCGCCGACGGCGCTCCGGCCCACACGTTGACCCGGCAGGGCACGGTGCTCGGAACGCCGTTCTACATGTCGCCGGAGCAGGCGCAGGCGATGCCCGACGTGGACGGCAGGACGGATCTCTGGGCCGTCGGCGCGATCCTCTACGAGTGCCTCACGGGACACCCGCCGCACAGCGGCGGCTCGTACGAGCAGGTGATCGTCAACATCTGCATGAAGGACGCCCTCGACGTGCGGATGAGCAACCCGGCCGTCCCCGAGCCGATCGCGCGCGTGATCGCGAAGGCGCTCACGCGGGACAGGGACGCGAGGTTCTCCTCCGCGCGAGATTTCCTGGACGCCCTCGTCGCCGGCGCCGGCGGGCTCCTCGCGTCACGGCGCAGCTCGAGCGACGAGCTCGGAGCGCACACGACGAGCGCTCCTGGCGCCCTCGGGCAGACGCCGGCCAAGCAGACACCGGGTGATCCGAGCATCGGGCTGGATCCGACGCTCGAGGTGCACGGGAGCGGCTCGAAGGTGGGCTGGTCGAGCAGCGGGCAGACGGGAGCGCGCGGCCCGCGGCGGCTCGCGTTCGCCGCGGTGGCGCTTGTCGCGCTGGTTGGCGGGCTCGCCGGCGCGGTCCTTCACGCGCGCCGCTCGTCGGAGGCGGGCACGGTGGCCACCGCGCCTGCGCTGCCCACCCAGGTCTCCGTCGAGCTCCGGACGAACGCCGAAGGCGCCCTCTTCACCGTCGACGGCGCGGCGCTGGCCGACCGCACGCTGCGCGGCCGCACGGGCGAGACGAAGCGTGTGCGGATCGAGGCCTCCGGCTACACGCCCGTGGACAAAGAGGTGACGCTCCAGGACGGCAACTCCCCGATCGACGTCCTGCTCCACCCGCTGCCGGCGGCCGTGACACCGGCGCCGCCTCCGGCCGAGGCCACGACCGCGGCGCCCGTCGCGCTCGCTCCGGCGCCCAAGGCCGAGCCCAGCCCGAAGAAGGCGACGGCGCTCCCCTTCGCGGCCCGCCCCAGGGGCGCTGGCGCCGGGGCGAAGGCCGCCGGTCCGGCGCAGGCCGCCCCGGCGGTCGCGACGCAGAAGCCCGCGGGGGTCGCGGCTGGTTTGCAGCTCAAGGTCGACTGAGGCGGGATTGGGCAGATCACTCGGACGACTCACGCTGGCGCTCTGCGCGGCGACGCTCGGCCTGACCGTGCAGCTCTCGCCGGCGCTCGCGCAGGTCGAGCCGTACCGGCAGCACATGGAGAACGGCATCAAGCTGTTCCAGGACAGGAACTACCGGGCCGCGGTCGTCGAGTTCGAGGCGGCCTACAAGGAGAAGCCGAAGGCCAGCCCGCTGTTCAACATCGCGCTCGCCGAGAAGGCCCTCTTCAACTACCCGAGGGCCATCGCGGCGCTCGAGCGCGCGCTCGCGCAGCACCGCGACACGATGGATGAGGGCGACGAGAAGACGGCGCGCAGCGCCATCGAGGAGATGCGCGCGCTCCTCGCCCATCTCACGATCGAGCTCAGCCCACAGACCGCCACGCTGATCATCGACGGCGAGGAACAGCCCCCGTCGTCCTCGGGGACGCGGGTCGTGGAGCTCGGGCCGGGGGTGCACCGCATCGGCGCGCGCGCCGAGGGGCACGCGAGCGCCGACGAGAGCGTCACCGTCGTGAGCGGCGAGCGCGACAAGAAGGTGAAGCTCGCGCTGGTCCCGGACAGAGCCCCCGCGACCCCGGCGGCGCAGCCGTTCACGCCGCCCCTGCCCCCTCCGCCGAAGCCGGTGCCCCTCTCGCTCCCGCCGCAGGGCTACTACGTGATCGGCGCCGCGTCGTTGCTCTGGCCGCTCGGCCACCCGCGAGCCTTCCCGGCGCCGGAGGCGAACAGCGGCGGGGCTGGCTCGATCCGGGTGGGATACCGCGTGAACACCCCCGCGGCGTTCGACGTGATGCTCCAGTACGCGAACATCGCGACCGGCTCGGACGACCCCGCTTACCCGAACGCCAGTTACACGCTCGGCTCGACGCGCCTCGGGCTGAACGTCCGCCTGATGACCCCTGGGCAGACCTGGCGGTTCGTGGGCTCGATCGGGGGCGGTCTCACCTACGATTCCGTGAAGTTCGACAGCATCAAGACGCAGGACGGAGACATCTGCAATGGCCTGTGCCAGAAGGCCGCAGGGGTGAACGCGTTCGTGTTCTCCGAGGTGGGCGTCGAGCTGGACCTCGGGGGCGTGCTCCTCGGGTTCTCGCTCGACAGCTATTTCCAGTCGTCGCGCGGCATCAGCTACAAGAACAGCGATCAGGACGACGTCACGCTCTACTCGGCCGTGCTGCTGCAGCTGGGAGGCAGCTTGCACGCCGGCTATGCGTTCTGGTGATCGGCCTCTGCCGATCCCGGCCGCTCGTTCCATCCTTGTTCTGCCGCTTGACGGATGTATCCTCGCACGCCCTCGCGGTGAGCCGTAGAGGGTTCGCCGCGCTCTCCAGCGGGGAGCATGGGCTGGGGATCGGCTGCTGCCGTCCTCTTCAATCGTGTCAGCCGGGGATCGGCTGCTGCCGTCCCCTTCAATGTCAGCCGGGGATCGGCTCGCGCTGTCCCCTTCAACGTCAGCCGGGGATCGGCTGCCGCCGTCCCCTTCAACGTCAGTCGGGGATCGGCTGCCGCCGTCCCCTCAAGGGGTGACCATGTCGCAGGATGCCATCACGTCGTTGCTCAAGGAGACGCGCCGGTTCGAGCCGCCGGCCGAGTTCTCGCGTCGTGCGCGCGTCGGCGCGCAGGCGACCTACGAGGCGCTCTACCGCGAGAGCATCGAGCAGCCGGACGCGTTCTGGCGCCGGGAGACGAGCGACCTCGTGTTCCGCACGCCGTGGACCACGACCAGCGACTGGTCCTTGCCGCACGCCAAGTGGTTCCTCGGCGCGACCCTCAACGTCACGGAGAGCTGCCTCGATCGACACCTGACGACGGCCACCAAGAACAAGGCCGCCATCATCTGGGAAGGTGAGCACGGCGCCACGCGCACGTTGACCTATGCCCAGCTCCACCGCGAGACGCTGCTGCTCGCCAACGCGCTCAAGCGGCTCGGCATCGAGAAGGGGGACCGGGTCGCGATCTACATGGGCATGGTCCCAGAGGTCGCCGTGGCGATGCTCGCCTGCGCGCGCCTCGGCGCGGTGCACACCGTCGTGTTCGGCGGCTTCGCCGCGGACGCGCTCCGCGACCGCATCCACGACAGCCAGGCCAAGCTCGTCATCACGCAGGACGGCGCGTACCGGCGCGGGCAGGTCGTGCCGCTGAAGGCGACCGTCGACAAGGCGCTCGCGCAGCCGGAGGCGAAGAGCGCGACGCGCGTCGTCGTGTACCAGCACCTCGGCAAGGAGCGCTGCGAGGTGGAGATGACGGAGGGCCGCGACGTCTTCTGGCACGACCTCCTCGCCGGGGCCGCCCCGGCCTGCGAGCCGACGGTCGTCGACGCCGAGCACCCGCTCTTCATCCTCTACACGAGCGGCTCGACCGGCAAGCCCAAGGGGGTGCTCCACACGACCGCCGGCTACCTGGTCGGCGCGCACGTCACGACGAAGTACGTCTTCGATCTGCGCGACGACGACGTCTACTGGTGCACCGCCGACGTCGGCTGGGTGACGGGCCACAGCTACATCGTGTACGGCCCGCTCTCGAACGGCGCGACGTGCCTCATGTACGAAGGCGCCCCGAACTTCCCCGACTGGGGCCGCTTCTGGAGGCTGATCGAGAAGCACGGGGTCACCATCCTCTACACCGCCCCCACGGCCATCCGCGCCTTCATGCGGCAGGGCGACGAGTGGCCCGCGAAGAGCGATCTGTCGAGCCTCAGGCTCCTCGGCTCGGTCGGCGAGCCGATCAACCCCGAGGCGTGGGTCTGGTACCACCGGACCATCGGCGGCGGCCGCTGCCCGATCGTGGACACCTGGTGGCAGACGGAGACGGGCTCGATCATGATGACCACGCTGCCCGGCGCGTCGTCCTCGAAGCCGGGGTCGACCGGGCTGCCGATGTTCGGCGTCGTGCCCGAGGTCGTGACGAAGGACGGCAAGCCCGTCGCGGCGGGCGAGGGCGGGCTGCTCGTCCTGAAGCAGGCGTGGCCGTCGATGCTGCGCACGGTGTGGGGCGACGACGATCGCTTCCGGAAGCAATACTTCAGCGACGTCGAGGGCTGCTATTTCACCGGCGACGGCGCGCGCCGCGACGAGGACGGCTACTTCTGGGTCGTCGGCCGCATCGACGACGTGCTGAACGTGGCCGGCCACCGCATCGGGACGGCCGAGATCGAGAGCGCGCTCGTGTCTCACCCCTCCGTCGCAGAGGCGGCCGCGGTCGGTCGCCCGGACGACCTCAAGGGACAGGCGCTCGTGGTGTTCGTCTCGCTCCGGCCGGGGGTGAAGGCCGGGCCGGAGCTCCAGGCAAAGCTCGCCGAGCACGTCGCCAAGGAGATCGGCAAGTTCGCGCGCCCCGACGCCATCCGCTTCGCGGACGCCCTGCCGAAGACCCGCAGCGGCAAGATCATGCGCCGGCTCCTGAAGGACGTCGCCGCTGGTCGAGAGCTGACCGGTGATACCTCGACGCTCGAGGACCTGAGCGTCATGGCGAAGCTCCGCCAGCAAGAAGAGGAGTGAGCCCCGCGGCGGCGCAGGGGCGCGGCCGTGCCCCTGCGACCGACGCGAAGGCGCCGCGCGCGACGGCGAAGCGCCTGCTCCTCGGCGGAGGGGAGGAGACCCCACGGAAGAGCTCGATACTGCGGCTCTCCCGCCGCGCTCGGCCCAGGGAAGAGCGACGGCGGCCCACGACCGGCATCCCGCGGCTTACGGTCGGATCACCTCGTTCGCGCCGGAGAATTTGATCCTCTGCATCGTCGCGGAGGATACTCTGGGGCGAGGGCGCGCTTGGAGCTCGAAGCTGGAACCGTCGTTGCGAACCGCTATCGCATCATCCGCCAGCTCGGCCGCGGCGGCATGGGCGAGGTGTTCGCCGCGGAGAACATCCGCACCGGCCGCCAGGTGGCGATCAAACTCCTGCGCGCGGAGTCGAAGACCAAGTCGTCCGCGGCCGAGCGGTTCCGGCGCGAGGCGCGCGCCGCGGGATCCATCAACAGCGATCACGTCACCGAGATCCTCGACGTCGAGGAGGACCCCGAGCACGGCATCGTCCTCGTGTTCGAGCTGCTCGAGGGCGAGTCGCTGATCGATCGGCTGAAGCGGACGGGACCGATCGATTTCGAGGAGCTTCACCCGATCATCGAGCAGGTCTGGATGGGGCTCGCCGACGCGCACCGCGCCGGGATCATCCACCGCGATCTGAAGCCGTCGAACGTGTACATCGAGGCGCGCCCCGACGGGTCGAAGCGGGTCAAGATCCTCGACTTCGGCATCTCCAAGCTGCCGAAGGAGATGGGAGCGGAGACCCTGACCGAGATGGGCCAGAGCCTGGGCACGTTCTCGTTCATGCCGCCCGAGCAGATCGGCAAGGCGAAGACGGTCGACCACCGCGCGGACATCTACGCCTGCGCCACGATGATCTACCAGTCGATGAGCGGCCAGCTGCCTTACCAGGCGCGCAACCTGCTCATCATGGTCGAGATGAAGCAGAAGACCGACGCGCGGAGGCTGGCCGAGGCGATGGACGGGCCCGTCGACCCGCGGCTCGAGGCGTTCCTCGCGAAGGGGCTGGCGCGGGAGCCCGCGGACCGCTTCCAGAGCGCGCTCGAGGGGCTCACCGCCTGGCGGGAGCTGCGGCCGGCGAGGAGCTCCAGCCACCCGATCAGCGGCTCACCCATCTCCACGCTGCCGGCAAGCAGCGCCTCCGGCCATGCGCTCAGCTCGCCCATCCCGCCAGCGCACCCGAGCTACAAGCCCCCGTCCTCCGGCGCGGTCAAGCTCCCGGTGCCGCCGATCGACCCCATCTTGATCCGCACGGCGACCGACCCGGGGGCGCAACCGCGCGTCGAGACCGGGGTGCGCCCGCACGGCGAGCCTGAGCGGCCGGCCCACCCTCTCGGGGAGCCGCCGCTCACGCAGAACGAGGGCCAGCTCCCGCCGTACATGCCTGGCGGGCGCGCGCCGGGCGGACAGGCGCCGGTGGCGCCCGTCCAGTGGACCGGCCCGAACGGCACCATGGTGCTCAACAACGCGGCCCGAGAGCTCGTGCCCCCGCTCGTGTCCCACCCCGTGACGCCGCGGACGCTCCCGGATTTCTCCGAGGACAGCTCGGGCGGGTCGACGACCGGCCAGGGTCCGACGCTCGTCTACAGACCCGTGCGGCCAAGCATGGGCTCGGTGAGCCTGGGGCCTGCCACCGCCGGTGAGCCAGAGCCGATCGAGCAGCGGCCTCCGGCGCCGCCGCCAGCGCGGACGCTTCGAACCATCGTCTATGTGCTCGCGGCGATCCTGTTCGCCGTCGTGGGCTTCCTCCTCATGGGGTATGCCCTCGAGTACCTGGACATGCCGAAATAGGCCGCGCGCAGCGGCTCGGCGTCGGACGTGCCGCTCTCCGCCGCGCGAGCGCGCCGCGGCCGGCGCGGCTCACGGCACCGCGTCCGCGGCGCGGCCCAGGGCCGGTGAGCGCCCGGCGGGCAGCGCGATACGGAACCGCGTTCCCCCCGCCTCGCGCGGCTCGCACGAGATCGTGCCGCCGTGCGCCTCGATGATGTCCCGCGTGACCGCAAGCCCGAGCCCCGTGCCGCGCTGCTTCGTCGTGAAGAAGGGGTCGAAGATCGACGTGCGCAGCTCCTCCGGCACGCCGGGGCCCGTGTCGTCGACCGCGATGGTCGCGGCGCCGCTCGAGAAGCTGACGCTCACGACGATCTCGCCGCCCTTCGGCATCGCCTCGCGCGCGTTGCGGAGCAAATTCAGGAGCGCCTGACGGATCTGCGACTCGTCGAGGAGGATCTCGGGCCCCGCCTCCTCCACCTCGACGCGGACCGCGACGCCGGCGCGGTCGAGCTCGGGCCTCACGAACGCCACCAGCTCCTGCACCAGGTCGTCCACCCGCTCTGGCTCCACGCGCGGGCGGGGGCGGCGGGCGACGCTGAGGTACTGCTCCGCGATGCGAGACAGGCGATCCACCTCGGCCCGGATGGCGGTGACGAGCTGCGCCGACTCCTTCATCACCGGCCTGAGCTCCGCGTCAGGGGTGTCCGCGGCGGAGGCGCGCGCCACCTCCTCCTCGAGCAGCTCCAGGTTCAGCCCGATCGACGACAGCGGGTTCCTGATCTCGTGCGTGACGTGCGCGGCCATCTTCCCGATCGCCGCCAGCCGCTCGGCGTTCACGAGCTCGGCGCGCGCGCGGCGGATCGCGGCGACCATGTCCTCGAACGTCGTCGCGAGCTCGCCGATCTCGTCGTTCGTCGCGAGCGCCTGCTTCGGGGTGAGGTCGCCGCGCGCGACGGCGTTGGCCCGCTCGGTGACCGCGGTCAGCGGGGCGAGCACGCGCCGCGCGTACAGCGACATCATCACGCCGACGAGGAGCGTCAGCACGCCCAGCCCGAGGAGCAGGTGCATCGAGCGCTCCTCGCGCAGCTCCGCCTCGTCGGTGAGGCTCGCCATTTGCCCCTCGACGCGGATCCTGATCGCCCGCAGCCGCTGCGCGCCCTCGACCTCTCGCTTGACCAGCTCGTCGCGCGTGCGCTCGGCGAGGTCGCGGTCGCCGACGGCGAGCGCCTGGAAGAGCTGGGCGAACCGCTCCGGGCTGGCGCCGACGAGCCGCTCGATCGCCGCCACCTCGGCCGCGACCTCGTCGCTGAACCGGCGGACGCCGGACGACGCGGCCGCATGCCCGACGCGGGCGTCCTCGCCGGTCGCCTTCTCATCGGCGCCGGCGAGCGCCCGGGCGGCGTCCTTGACGATCGAGAACGCGAGCGGACGGGTCCGCCTCGCGGTCTCGATCCACTCGCGCACGTCCCCCGGGTTCTTCGCGGCGGTGATGTGGTTGAGCTGGGCGTTGAAGACGTTCTGCTCGGCCAGGACCTCGCCGATGCGGAGCAGCAGCGGGACGTACCCGGCGCGCAGCAGCTGGGCGTCGCGCGAGGCTGCCCGCAGCGCCTGGACGCTCCAGCCGACGGTCAGCGCGAAGGCGGCGAGCACCACGAGGTAGCTCGCGAGGAGCCTCCCCGCGACCGTGCGCCGCTTCTGGGGCGCGCGCTCCTCCGGCCCCGCGGCGCCGCCGCGCGCCTCGTCCGCGGCTGGCGGCGGCGCGGTCATCGCGGCGCGACGGCCCGCGCGACGAGGCTCGCGAGGTCCTCCGCCGGCTCGCCCCGCGTCCTGAACCGCTGGAGGCTCTGCGCGCAGTGCGTCACGAGCAGCCCGCCGCCGAGCGCGCGGTGCTCCGCGATCCTGGCGTCGGCGATGGCGGCGGACGACGCGGGACGCGTGGCGGGCAGGAGGCCGCCGCCGCCGCTGCAGTCGGCGTGCTCGCGGCGGTGGATGAACTCCTCCGGCGGGCGCCCCGTGATGCGGGCGAGGATCTCCCGGGGCGCGTCGTAGCGATCGAGGCCGCGCCCGAGCTGGCAGGGATCGTGGTAGCGCACCCGTCGCTCCGACGCCGATCGCTGCAGCCTGTCGAGCGACGAGCGCGCGAGATCGACGAACAGCTCCGGGGCCTTCACGCTCACCCCCGCGCGCGGGTACTCGACGCGCACGGCGCGCGCGCACCCGGGATCGACGGCGACGAAGCGCCCCCCGGGCGCGACCTCCGCGGCGAGCCGCCGCGCGGCGGCCTCGAAGCCCGGGCGATCGCCGGCGTACAGGAGCGGCAACCCGCAGCAGGCGCGCACCGGGCGGGCCGGGGCGCCCGCCAGCGCTTCTGTCGCGTCGAGCGCGTCGCGGGCCACGTCCGGCGCGTGACGCTCGTAGCCGCAGCCGAGCAGCACGTGGACCGCGTCAGGCGCGGCCGCGGCCGATCGAGAGCGCGCGTCGAGCTCACCGGCGCGGCCCTCCTCGCGGGCCGAGAAGCGCTCCGCCACGCGCCTGGCCCCCTCCGGCGCGAGATCGCGCGCGAAGAGCTCCGCGCGCGCGTCCGTCAGCACGGTGGCCACCTCGTTCTTGTGATCGCAGCGCTCGCGACACCCGAAGCACGCGGAGCACGCCCAGGCCGGCTCGGCGTGGCCTGCGTCGAGCGGCACGTCGCCGCGCGCGGCGAAGTACGCCATCGACATCTTCCCCCACGGCGTCACCGTCTCGTTCGCCTCGACGTTCGACACGGGGCAAGCGGCGCGCGAGAGCTTTGGGCAGTAGACGCACTTCTCGAGCGACGTCCGGTGCGGCTCGAGGAGCTTCAGGCGGAGCTGGGACACCGTTCGAGTCTCTCCATCGGGTGCGCCTCGCGCAAGCGGCGGGAGCGCGTCAGGCGCCCGAGCCGTTGCTGGACGAGCGTCGGCCCCGCTCGTTCACTGGGGTGACGGAGGGAGCTGAGCCCGCCGGCCTGCGGCGGGGGATGCCCTCGTGGACGACCGGCGCGACGCTCGCGCCCGCCTTGGTCGCCGAGCCACCGTCCGTCGACACCAGCTGGGGCTGCCCCCCTGCGGTCCCGGGAGACCGCGACGGCGCGCTCTCCTGGGGCAGGCGGATGGTGAACTTCGCGCCCTTGTCGGACGACGCGACCGTGATCGTCCCGGCGTGCTCGTCGACGATCTTCTTCACGATCGCGAGCCCGAGGCCGGTGCCGCCGCGCTTGCCGGAGGTGACGAACGACTGGAAGAGGCGGCCCTGGATCTCCTTGGGGATCCCCTTCCCGGTGTCCGCGACGCAGATCGCGAGGTCGCCCCCGTCGCGGTAGGCGCGGATCGTCACCGTGCCCCCGCCTGGCCGCATCGCCTCGACCGCGTTGCGGACCAGGTTGTGCAGGAGCCGCGTCATCTTCGCCTCGTCGAACCGCGCGGTCCCTCGGTCCTCGAGCTCCAGGGACAGCGAGATGCCGGTCCCGGCGAGCTCGTGCTCCAGCTGCTTCTCGATGTCGCCGAAGAACTTGGTCAAGTACACCTTGCGCACGAGGATGCTCCGCTCGCCGCGCGCGAACTCCAGCACCTCGCGCTGCATCGCGCTGATGACGTCGAACTGCTTGAGGATCAGCCGCGCGTGGTCCTCCCTCGTCGCCGCGTCGGGAGCGCCGGCCATGAGCTGGACGTAACCGCTGATCACCGTGAGCGGCGTGCGCATGTCGTGCATCACGCCCGAGAGCAGGCGCCCGATCGTGGTGAGCCGCTCGCTCTGCTCCCGCTCGAGGCGCGACCGGAACAGGCGCAGCGCGGTCGACGCGTTCGCCGACACGAGCCGCAGCAGCGCGCGATCGTCCTTCGAGAAGCCGTGGGGGTTCCTGGAGTTGTAGAGGGCCATGGAGCCGATCGGCACCGCGTCCTCGCCCTCGAGCGGCACGGCGATCGCCGTCCTGAGCTCCGCGCCGACGAGCTGGGCGAGCCGCGGCGACACGAGCGTGTCGTCCGGCTCCCGGCCCCCGCCCTCGCGCGAGAAGAACACCGCCTCGTTGTTCACCATGGCGCGCCCGACCACCCCTTCGCCGCGGCGCATCGCGATGCGCTTCACCGCCGGCCCCGGGGGGGCCACGCCCACGACGCCCTCCGGCTCCTCTCCGAGGGCGGGCGCGCGGGGCGGCGCGCTGCCCCCGTCGAACGCCGCAAGATCGAAGAAGTAGAGGAACAGCCCGCCCTCGATCTCGTCGACGAGCATCCCCCCCGCCCGCGCCTCGCACGCCCTGCCGGCCTCCGTGATGACCGCGCGCGCGAGGTCCTCCATCGTGGTCGCGCGGCCCATCGCGCTCTCGAGGTCGAAGAGCAGCTTGAGGTCGCTCACGCGGTGCTCGAGCTGCTCCTTCGTCTCCACGAGCTGCGTGTTCTTCTGGATCACCGAGAGGAACAGCCGCGAGTTGTCGATCGAGACGGCCGCCTGCGTCGCCAGCGCGCTCAGCAGCTCCTCGTCGTGGACCGAGAACTCCCCTTCCCCGTGCTTGTTCAGGACCTGGATGACCCCGATGGTCCGGCCGACGTGGTTCTTCATCGGCGCGGCGAGGATCGAGCGGGTGCGATACCCCGTGACCTCGTCCCAGTCGCGCTGGAACCGGCGATCCCGGTAGGCGTCCTTCACGCGGACGGTGCGCCCCATCTTGGCGACGTGGCCCGCGATCCCCGCGCCGACGGGCAGCTCGATCGCGCGCGCCTCCTCGCCGATGATGATGCGCGACAAGAGCCGCTGCCGCTGCTCGTCGAGCAGGTAGAGGGTGGCGCGGTCCGCGTCGAGCAGCTCGGTGATCTTGTTCAGGATCAGCGCGAGGAGCTGGTCGAGATCCAGGGTGCTGCCAAGGGCCAGCCCGACATCCCGGAGCGCCCGCACCGTCTTGTCGGCGTGGGCGAGGCGCGCCTCGAGCTCCTGTACGCGAGCCTGCAGCGCCTTCGTGCGTTGTTCCGCCTTCGCGGTCACCAGGAGACGCTAACACGACTTCGCCCGGAGGAGCGCGCGCGCGGGCCCCTGCGCGGACCGTTCGCGTGACAGAGAGCGCTCCCGACGACCGCCGGGAGCGCCCCTAGGACGCGCCGTTACTGGTTCATGCTCTCGAGGAATTCCTGATTGGTCTCGGTGCGGCTCACCTTGTCCAGGAGGAATTCCATCGAGTCGATGACGTTGAGGGGGTGCAGCAGCTGGCGGAGCAGCCACACGCGCTGGAGGATCCACTCCGGGAGCAGCAGCTCTTCCTTGCGGGTCGCGCTCTTGTTGATGTCGAGGCAGGGGAAGATCCGCTTCTCCATCAGCTTGCGATCCAGGTGGATCTCGCTGTTACCCGTGCCCTTGAACTCCTCGAAGATGACCTCGTCCATGCGCGAGCCCGTGTCGACGAGCGCGGTGGCGACGATCGTCAGCGAGCCGCCCTCCTCGACGTTGCGCGCGGCGCCGAAGAACCGCTTCGGCTTGTGCAGCGCGTTCGAGTCGACGCCGCCGGAGAGGATCTTGCCGCTCGGCGGGACGACCGTGTTGTAGGCGCGCGCCAGGCGGGTGATCGAGTCCAGCAAGATCACGACGTCGTGCTTGTGCTCGACGAGGCGCTTCGCCTTCTCGATCACCATCTCGGCGACCTGCACGTGGCGCGTCGGGGGCTCGTCGAAGGTCGAGCTGATCACCTCGCCCTTCACGGTGCGCTGCATGTCGGTCACCTCCTCCGGGCGCTCGTCGATGAGCAGCACGATCAGCGTCGTGTCCGGGTGGTTCGCGGAGATCGCGTTGGCGATCTGCTGGAGCAGCACCGTCTTGCCCGCGCGGGGCGGCGAGACGATGAGGCAGCGCTGCCCCTTCCCGATGGGGCAGAGCATGTCGATGATGCGGGTCGAGAAGCTCTTCGTCCCGTTCTCGATGTTGAACTTCTGCTGCGGGTAGAGGGGCGTGAGGTTGTCGAACAGGATCTTGTCGCGCGCGACCTCGGGGGGCTCGCCGTTGATCTTGTCGACCTTGAGCAGCGCGAAGTACGCCTCGCGCTCCTTCGGCGGCCGGATGGAGCCGCTCACGCTGTCGCCGGTGCGGAGGTTGAAGCGCCGGATCTGGGACGGCGAGACGTAGATGTCGTCCGGACCCGGCAGGTAGTTGTAGTCCGGCGCCCGGAGGAAGCCGAAGCCGTCGGGCAGGCATTCGAGCACGCCCTCGCCGTAGACCGGCTGGTCCTGCGCCGCGTGGGCCTGCAGGAGAGCGAAGATGACCTCCTGCTTGCGCAGCCCGGCAGCGCCCTCGATGTTGAGCCCCTTCGCCATCTGGACGAGCTCGGCCATCGGTTTCTGCTTCAGTTCCCTGAGGTGCATGAGTCGGAAAGCTCCAGGATGCGACGGCGCGTGCCCTGTCAAGGGCGTGGAGGCCGCCGGTCGTTGGTTTTTGTTTGGGGGGGTCTAGCGGGTCGGACCCGAGGCGGGGCCGAGCATGTCGTCGATGTCGGCGGGTCGCCAGAGGGAAGAGGGCTCGCCTCGCAACCGGCGCCCCTCACGTTCATGTCGCTCGATCGGCGGGCTGTGCTTGCCGATCGGGCGGCGACTCTATCAAGCGCGTCTGCTCTGTCAATGCGCGGCGGGGGGCACGGACGACGCGCGCGCGTCGTGGGGCGCGGCACGGACACAGGTCGCCCGCGCCGTCCGTACGAAGAACGGCGCGGGCGAACTGCCCGTGGCTCCCAGGTGCTGCCTGAAGTTGCCTCCCCCGGAACGCGCGGCTAAGTCAAGCTGGTTCCATGGGGCTCAAACAGGTTCAGCTGTTCGTCCGCGGTCGCGTCCAGGGCGTCTTCTTTCGTGCCTCCACGCAGCGCGAGGCCAAGCGGCTCGGCCTCACCGGCTGGGTGAAAAACCGCTCCGACGGCAGCGTCGAGGTCCTCGCCGAGGGGGAGGAGGACGAGCTGAAGGAGCTCATCGCCTGGGCGAACCGCGGCCCGAGCGCCGCGCGGGTCGAGCGCGTCGACGTCCGGTGGCGGGGCTTCTCCGGCGATTTCTTCGACTTTCGCATCACGGATTGAGGCGCTTGGCACGCCACACGTCGGATCCGAGAGACGCAGGCGCGCGATCGGCGCGGCGACGCACGCCGGCGTGCGCGTGGCTCGTCCTGATCGGCCTGCTCGCAGCGGCGCCGCTCGCGACGCCTCCGGCGCGCGCCGCCGGCGAGCGCGACGCGGGCACTTCCGCGCCGGCCTCCTCCGCGCTCCCTGAGCTCCCGCGCCTCGCCCCGATCGCCCGCCCGGAGCCTGATATCGCCGCGGTCCGCGAGCTCGACCGGATACTCGACCAGATCACGTCGGAGGACGCGCGCTCGCGGGAGAACGCCCGCGCGGCCCTCGATGAGCCGATCCCTGGCATCGTCGATGCGGTGCGGCTGCGCGTTCAGGACATCCGCGGCTCGCTCGACCGGAACGCGGCGCCTCGCGTGCTCGCGGACGCGCGCAGAGAAGGCCGCAAGGCGATGAAGGGGGAGGACGAGCGCGACGGCAACAAGAAGAAAACTGCAGACGCGAAGGCCGACAAGGGCGCGAAGAAGGGCGCTGGCGACGCGAAGCAGAGCGCCGGTGACGCGAAGAAGAGCGCCGGTGACGCGAAGAAGGACGCCAAGGCCGAGCAGGGCGCAAAGAAGGACGCCAAGGCCGAGCAGGGCGCAAAGAAGGACGCCAAGGCCGAGCAGGGCGCAAAGAAGGACGCCAAGGCCGACCAGAGCGCCAAGAAGGGCGCTGACGACGAGAAGGACGAGGGGGACTGGCTGGATTTCATGCTGGCCGCGGCGCGGCCGCGGGACAGCGCGTGGCGCGATGTCGTCAAGCTGCTCGCGATGGAGCGGATGCTCGCCGCTGCAGGCACGACGCCTGCGGTCCGCGAGCTCATCGCGCTGCACGCCTATTTCGGCGAGCTGCTCCGCATCGATCTCCAGCGGCAGGTGGCCAAGCTGCGCGACAAGGCGGTCCCCGCGCTGATCGAGGCGCGCCAGCACGACGCAAAGATCGTCCAGCGGTGGGCCAACAAGCAGCTCGACCTGCTCGGCCGGGCGATCCCCGGCGAGGCGATCGCGTCGAATGACACGCAGATCTTGGCCGACGTCCTCCGCGCCTACGGCCGCGTCCGGGACGTGGACGCCGTGCGCGTGATCCTGAGCTTCTGCAACAGCGACCGCGCGCGGCTGCGCGACGCCGCGCGGGAGGCGATCTCCGCGATCGGCGAGCCCGGCATCTGGCAGCTCCGCGACGCCTACCTGGACCTCACCGGCGCGAAGCCGCCGCGCGAGTGGTCGTGGGACCGTGTCGCGCGCGAGCTCTTCGGGACGTACGATCGCGCGCGCCTCGCGGAGGTGTACAAGCTGATGGACGAGGGCGTCGCCGCGGCGAGCGCGGGCACGCCCGCCGAGGCGACCGACGCGTTCGACAAGGTGCTCGCCCGCGCGCCGCTCTTCGAGCGCCGCAAGGAGATGGTGGACGCCTACGTGGAGCGGGCGCGATCGCTGTCTGCCGACCGGCGCGACGACGCGCTCGCCATGCTCCGCAAGGCGCTGCGCCTCGACGCGCCAGGCGAGCGCGCGAAGAAGATCGAAGCGGAGATCGCCTACCTCGAAGGCGCGCTCCTCATCGAGCGCGGCACGCCGGACAAGTTCGTGCTGGAGCGTGCGATCGAGCTCGATCCATCCCACGCCGGCGCGAGGGCGGCGCTCGCCTCCCTCGGGGACAAGGTCGCGGAGCGGAAGAGCCAGACGAACCGTCACATCGCCGCGGGAGCGGTAGGTCTCGCCGCGGTGCTCTCGATGTTCTTCATCGCCCGGCGACGGAGCGCGCCGTCGCCCGCTCGAGCGCAAGCCGGCACCGTTCCTCCGCCCCCGCCGGCGTCTCCTGCCTCGGCGCCGCCCCGTCCGCAGCCGACCGCATCACCTGCCTCGGCGCCGCCCCCTCCGCAGCCGACCGCATCATCTGCCTCGGCGCCTCCAAGGCAGGACAGCGCCGTTCCTCCGCAGCCCCAGATGTCTCCAGAGCCGGCCCCGGCTGCCGCCTCGAAGGCGGACCCCGACCTGCCAGCACAGCCTGTCGAGGAGGCGGAGCCGCGGAGCGATGACGCCCCTGCAGCCGGCCCGCCCGACCGCTGAGCCGTCGCGCGCACCAGGCCCACGCAGCGGCCGGCCCCTGAGCGCCGGCCGGGCTCACAACGCAGAAACGCCGGGCGAGCTGAGCGCTCTCCCGGCGTTCTGTCTGCTGTTGTGCCAGCGCCACGCGGCGCCGGCCTGGTTCCGGCTCAGCCGGCGGTCGTCGCCGGGGTGGCCGGCTCCGCCGCGGCGACCGGCTCGGCGGCCTGCGCAGGCGCGTCCGCGACCGGCGGCGCGTCGATGAACTCGATGAGGCTCATCTGCGCGCAGTCACCGCGGCGCGGACCGAGCTTGATGATCCGCGTGTAGCCGCCCGGCCGCCCCTCGAAGCGCTTCGAGAGATCGATCATCACCTTCGCGATGATGTCGACCTTCTTGCCGTCGGTCGCGACCCCCCAGCGAGGGATGTAGCTGCCAACGAGCCGCTCGGCGTGGAGCCGGCGCGCTCTGTCGCCGGGGGTGAGCTCCCCGTGCGCGGTGTACGCGACCTTGCCGAGCCGCGTCGCCTTGGTGATGAGCCGCTCGGCCACGCGCCGCAGCTCCTTCGCCTTGGCGTCGGTCGTCTCGATCCGCTCGTGGGTGATCAGGTTCGCCGTCAGGTTGCGAAGCATCGCCCTGCGGCTGGAGGTATCCCGACCAAACTGCCTGCCCGCTTTCTTGTGACGCATGACGTTCCCTCAGTACCGACTCACGCCTGCGCCTGCTGCGCCTTCCAGCGCTCGAGGAGCTGCGGCCAGTTGTCGATCTTCATCCCGAGCGAGAGCCCCATGTTCGCGAGGATCTCTTTGATTTCCTTCAGCGACTTGCGACCGAAGTTCTTGGTCTTGAGCATGTCCTGCTCGGTCCGCTGCACGAGCTCGCCGATGAGCGTGATGTTCGCGTTCTGCAAGCAGTTCGCGGAGCGGACGCTCAGCTCGAGCTCCTCGACGGAGCGGAACAGGTTCTCGTTGAGCGGCTCGTCGTCGCTCATCACCGCCTGGTAGCTCGTCTCCTCGCTCTCCTCGAAGTTGACCCAGATGGAGAGCTGCTCCTTGAGGATCTTCGCGGCGAAGGCGACCGCGTCCGCCGGCGAGACGGACCCGTTGGTCCAGACCTCGAGCGTGAGCTTGTCGTAATCGGTCACCTGCCCGACGCGGGCGTTCTGCACGGTGTAGTTCACCTTGCGGATCGGCGAGAACAGCGCGTCGATCGGGATCGTCCCGATCGGCATGGTCGGCGTCTTGTTGCGCTCGGCGGGCACGTAGCCGCGGCCCACGTTGACCGTGAGCTCCATCGAGAGCGGGCCCTTCTTGTCGAGCACGGCGATGAGGTGGTCGGGGTTGAGCACCGACAGGCCCTCGACCAGCTGGATGTCGCGCGCGTACACGGGCCCGGGCCCCTCGCGATCGATCCGCACCGAGTAGGTCTTCGGGGTGGCCGCCTTGAAGACGACCTCCTTCACGTTGAGGATGATGTCGCTGACGTCCTCGACCACGTCCGGCACGGTGGTGAACTCGTGCAGCGCGCCCTCGATGCGGATGGCCGTCGCGGCCGCCCCCTGGAGGGAGGAGAGCAGCACGCGGCGCAGCGAGTTGCCGATCGTGATCCCGAAGCCGCGCTCCAGGGGCTCACACGTGAACTTGGCGTAGAACTGGGTCCCGCTGTCCGCGTCGATCGAGATGCCCTTGGGCCGGATCAGATCGCGCCAGTTACGGGCGATCATCGTGAGGTTCGGGTTGTTCATCGTCATGGCGATCTCCTTCCTTCATGAGGTTTGCGCGGAGGTCTCACGCCGCGGCCGCACTCGACCGGTCGGCGCCGCCTCCTGCCCGCATCCTAGGCTCCATGCCCCCGCGCGCGAGCGCGGGACGGCGGCGCCGAGGGGAGCCCGCAGCGAGCGAGCGCACCCTGCAAGGTACGCTCGCGACGCCGCCCTCCTCCGCGCCGCCCTCGCGCGATCAGCGCGAGTAGTACTCGACGACCAGCTGCTCGCGGATCTCCGGCTCGTTGAGATCCTCGCGGATCGGCGCGCCCTTGACCGCACCGGTGAACGCCGCGCGATCCACGTCGATCCAGCTCGCGACCGGCCGCTTGTCCGCGCCGCCGATCGAAGCGAGGACGCTCTTGAACTTGCGCGCCCCCTCGGTGAGCTCGACCCGGTCACCCGCCCGCACGACGTAGCTCGGGATGTCGAGCCGCTTGCCGTTCACGTTCACGTGCCCGTGCCGGACGAGCTGGCGCGCCTCGGCGCGGGACGAGCCGAAGCCCATCCGGTGCACCACGTTGTCGAGCCGCCGCTCCAGCAGCCCGAGCATCTCCTCGCCCGTCCGGCCCTTGCGCCGGTTGGCCTCCTGGAAATACCCGCTGAACTGCCGCTCGAGCACGCCGTAGATGCGACGCACCTTTTGCTTCTCGCGCAGGCGCACCGCGTACTCGCTCAGCTTGATGCGCCCCTGGCCGTGCTGGCCCGGGGGATACGGGCGCCGCGTGTACGCGCACTTCTCGGAGTAGCACCGCTCGCCCTTGAGGTAGAGCTTCATCCCCTCGCGGCGGCAGAGCTTGCAGACCGGACCAATGTAGCGAGCCATCGTGAATTACCTCAAACCCTGCGCCGCTTGGGCGGCCGGCAACCGTTGTGGGGGATCGGCGTGACGTCGCGGATCAGCGTCACCTTGAAGCCAGCGGTCTGGAGCGCACGGAGCGCGCTCTCGCGCCCGGCCCCCGGCCCCTTCACGAACACGGCGACCGAACGCATCCCGTGCTCCTGCGCCCGGCGCGCCGCCTCTTCCGCCGCGAGCTGCGCGGCGAACGGCGTCGACTTGCGCGATCCCTTGAAGCCGCGAGCGCCAGCGGACGACCACGCAATCGCGTTGCCGTTGATGTCCGTGATCGTCACGACCGTGTTGTTGAAGGTCGACTGAATGTGCGCGATACCCGCGGAGACATTCTTCTTGACCTTCTTCTTCTGCTTGGCCTTCGTGGTAGTGGCAGCCGTCTTCGCTTGCGCCATGGCGTCCTAATCCCCGCTCGTCACTTGGTCGCGGCAGGACGCCGCTGCAACATGCCCTTGCGCGGTCCCTTCCGGGTGCGCGCGTTCGTATGCGTCCTCTGCCCGTTCGCCGGGAGCCCGCGCCGGTGGCGGAGCCCTCGGTAGCAGCCGAGGTCCATGAGCCGCTTGATGTTGAGCTGCACCTCGCGCCGCAGGTCGCCCTCGACCTTGTACTCGGCGTCCAGGAGGTCGCGGATCGCCTTCACCTCAGCGTCGCTGAGCTCCTCGACCCGCTTGTTCTGCGGAATGTTGGTCTTCTCGCAGATTTGCAAGGCGAGGGTCCGCCCGATGCCGAACAGGTACGGCAGGGCGTAGGCGACATGCTTCCGACGCGGGAGATCGACACCAGCGATACGAGCCATGGTTACTCCAAACCGAAACGAGGGCGGGCTTCCGCCGAAAGAGCTAGTTCCCCTGGCGCTGCTTGTGGCGGGGGTTCTCGCAGATGATCCGAACGACACCACGCCGCCGGACCACCTTGCACTTGTCGCAGATCTTCTTGACGCTCGGGCGCACCTTCACGGGGAGCCTCCAGATTCCTCAAAAAACTACGTTACTTATGCCGGTACGTGATCCGGCCTCGGCTCGGGTCATACGGCGAGACCTCGACGGTCACGCGGTCGCCCGGCAGGATCTTGATGTAGTACTGCCGCATCCGGCCGCTGATGGTCGCGAGGACGCCGAGGCCGTTGTCCGCCTTCACGCGAAACATGGCGTTCGGCAGGGCCTCTTGAACCACGCCGTCGAACTCGAGCTTGTCGCCCTTCGGTTCCTTCGGCGGTCTGGTCTGATTCTTACGCCTCATTCTCCACCCGAGCCCGGCCGGCCAATGGCCGACAGCACCCTGTGCGTAACTTCTTCAGGCTTCCCGACTCCATCGACGCGATGCAGCAGCTTCTTCTGCTCGTAGAACGGAAGAAGCGCGGCCGTCATCGCCTCGTAGGCGTCGAGACGCTTTGCAACAGCCTCGGGCCGATCATCGGCCCGATGCTCTAGCTCCGCACCGGGGGGCGGCGGATTATAGACGAGATGATATATCTGTCCACTGCGTTTGTCAGTTCGGCGATGGATCAGCCGTTCCTCGAGCAGGGGACGCGCCACGTCCAGCTGGATCACCGCATCAATCCGCTTGCCGCCCTGGTTGGCGCTGGCGAGCAGCTCGTCGAGCGCGTCCGCCTGAGGCACGGTCCTGGGAAATCCGTCCAGCAGGAAGCCGGCGTCGCAGTCGGGCTCGACCGTCCTGCGCGCGATGAGGCCGATAACGGCCTCATCCGGAAGGAGTCCGCCAGAGTCCATGATGTCCAGATAGCGCTTCTCCAAGGTCCCCGACCGCTTTGCCTCGCGCAGCATGTCGCCGGTCGAGATTTGCGGGATGCCGAAGCGTGCGCACAGCAGCTTCGCCTGCGTACCCTTCCCAGCTCCAGGAGGCCCCACCAGAACCAAGATCATTTGCCCTCCATCACGCTTCCGGGAGCCTGCGGCCCCGGATGCGGGTGGCACCGGGGCCCGTCAGCCCCTCATAGCTCCGCGTGATCAGGTGCGCCTCCAGCTGGTTCACGGTGTCGAGCGCGACGCCGACGACGATCATGAGCGACGTGCCTCCGAAGCCGAAGGGGACACGCAGCAGGTTGCCGACGATCGAGGGCACCACACACACCGCGGCGACATAGAGCGCGCCGCCCACGGTGATCCGCTGGATCACGCGGTGAATGTAGTCCGCCGTCTGCTTGCCTGGCCTGATCCCGGGGATATTTGCCTGTTGCTTCTTCAGGTTCTCCGCCACGTCCACCGGCTGGAACGTGACGTTCGTGTAGAAGAAGCAGAAGAAGATGATGAGCAGCGCGTAGCCGGTGTTGAAGACCCAGTCCCCCCGGTTGATGATCGCCTGAATCTGCTCGGCCCCGGGGACGTTCATGTTCGCGAGCGTCTGCGGGAACATCAGCAGCGACGACGCGAAGATGGGGGGGATGGTCCCGGACGTGTTCACCTTCAGCGGCAGGTGCGCCGTCTGCCCGCCGTAGACACGGCGACCGACCTGGCGCCGCGAGTACACGATCGGGATCTGACGCCTGCCGTTCTCGAAGAACGCGATGACGGCGATGACGAACACGATGAACGCGACGATCGCGGCCATCGTCAGGGGCTGGAGATCGCCGGCGTTCTGGGCGAAGTAGTTGCCGACCTCCTCCGGGATGCGCGTGACGATGCTCGCGAAGATCAGGAGCGAGACGCCGTTCGAGACGCCGCGCTCCGTGATCTGCTCGCCGATCCACATCAGGAACGCGGTCCCGGTCGTCAGCGTGATGACCGTCATCAGCTGAAAGCCGATGCCGGGGTGGTTCACGATCCCGGCCCCGGTCTCGCTGCTCGACAGGCCCTCGAGCATCTTCGCGATCGAGAAGGCCTGGAACAGCGAGAGCGCGACCGTGCCGTACCGCGTGTACTGATCGATCCGCCGGCGACCCTGCTCGCCCTCTTTCCGCAGCTCGTCGATGGGCTTGTAGACCATGCCCATGAGCTGCATGATGATCGAGGCCGAGATGTACGGCATGATCCCGAGCGCGAAGATCGACAGGTTCTCCAGCGCGCCGCCCGAGAACATGTTGAAGAAGCTCAGGAGCCCGCCGGACTGCTTCGCGACGTACTGCCGCATCGCGTTCCGGTCGACGCCGGGCGTCGTCACGAAGACGCCGACCCGGTAGACCGCGAGCATCACCAGGGTGAAGATCACGCGTCGCCGGAGCTCGGGGATCTTGTGGAAGTTGGTGATTCCCGCGAGGCTGGCCATAGGCGATCCTGGACTCCGGCTTGGTGGGTGCGCGTGCGCGCTGACTACGAGGACGAGGAGTCCGTCGAGCTGCCCTGGGGTGCAGGCGCCGCGAGCACGACCGCCTTGCCCCCCGCCTTCTCGATCTTCTCGACCGCTCCCTTGGAGAAGCGGTGCGCCGTCACCGTGAGCTTCTTCGTGAGCTCACCGTCGCCGAGGATCTTCAGCACGTCGAACCGCCCCTGCACGAGGCGGCGCTCGTGGAGCGCGATCAGATCGACCTGGGCGCCATTGTCGAACGCCTCGAGGTCGCCGACGTTGACGTTGACGACGATGTCCGCGAGCGGGTTGCGGAAGCCACGCTTCGGGAGGCGACGCTGGATCGGCGTCTGCCCGCCCTGAAAGTGCTTCTTGTTGATGTTGCCGCCGGCCCGCGCCTTCTGCCCTTTTTGTCCGCGGCCAGACGTCTTGCCGACGCCCGACCCCACGCCACGGCCAACGCGGAGCCTCTTGGTTACGGCGCCCTCAGGGGCTTGGAGCTTAGAAAGAATGTCCATGTTTCACACTTCCGTACGCGGCGACTCCGCTGGAATGACGATCTCGCTTCTCAGGCCTTCGACGAGGTCGCTCCGTCGGCGACCTCCTCGACCTCGACGAGGTGGAGGACCTTCTTCACCATGCCACGGAACGAGGGCGTGTTCGCGACAACCACCACGGACCCCGGCCCACGCAGGCCGAGCCCCTTGATGATCTTGCGGGTGTGCTCGACCTGGCCGATGTTGCTGGCCTTCTGACGTACCCGGAGCTTCACTGCGAGCCTCCTTCACCGCCGCCGCTCGGTGCGCCACCGCTGCCGCCCGGCTTCCCGGGGGGCGGCGCCACGCTCGCGCGCCGTCGACCCGCGGTGTTCGTGCTACCGCGGCGCTGGTAGTCGAGCGAGTCGAGCTGCATCGACCGCTTCCCGGCGACGCTCTCCGGGCTCTTCAGCCCACGGAGCGCCGCGACGGTCGCGTGCACGACGTTGTGCGGGTTGCTCGTGCCGAGCGACTTCGACAGCACGTCGTGGATCCCCGCCGACTCGACGACGGCGCGCACCGCGCCGCCGGCGATGACGCCCGTCCCAGGGCTGGCCGGCTTCAGCAGGACCTTGCCCGCCCCGACGTGGCCGAACGAGTCGTGCGGGATGGTCACGCCGTCCAGGGGAATGCGGAACAGGTTCTTGCGAGCCTGATCGTTCCCCTTGCGGATGGCCTCCGGCACCTCGTTCGCCTTGCCCAGGCCGATGCCCACGTGCCCCGCTTCGTCGCCCACCACGACCAGCGCCGAGAAGCTGAAGCGCCGGCCGCCCTTGACGACCTTGGCGACGCGGTTGATGTGGATGACTCGCTCTTTCAGCTTCTCTTCGTCGACATGATCGAACGCCATAACCGTCCTCTATCACGTTCTCCGCCGCGGCAGTTGACCGCGCCCGCCGCCCTCACCATCAGGGCAGCGGCTGTGGGAGTCAGAAATCGAGACCTGCCTCGCGCGCCGCCTGGGCGAGGGCGCTGACGCGCCCATGATACAGATAGCCGTTGCGGTCGAAGACGACCTTGTCGATCTGCCTCTCCTTGCAGATCCTCGCGATCAGAGCCCCGACCTTCTTCGCCGCCTCGACCTTGTTGTCCTCGTCGAGGGAGCCCTTGAGGTCCTTCGACAGCGTCGAAGCGTGGGCGAGGGTCTTGCCGCTCACGTCGTCGATGACCTGCGCGTAAATGTGCTTCGAGCTGCGGAAGACGCTGAGGCGCGGGCGCTCCGGCGTCCCCTCGACCTTCTTGCGGATACGGAGCTTCCGGCGCTCCCGACCGACGATTTTCATGCCCATGACCGTCTCGTCCCTCGGTGCAGCGGCGTACACGCCGCCGCTCGCCTTTACTTCTTGCCGCCCTTGCCGGCCTTGCCAGCCTTCTCCCGCACGCGCTCGCCGCGGTAACGGACGCCCTTGCCGCCGTACGGCTCCGGCGGCCTGAAGCCACGGATCGTCGCGGCCGTCTGCCCGATGAGCTCCTTGTCCGCGCCCGTCAGGACCAGGACGGTGCCCTTCGAGTCCGCCGGGATCGTCGCCGTGAGCCCCGTGGGCACCGGGAACGTCACCGGGTGGGAGAAGCCGAGGGCGAAGTTCAGCGTCGTGCCCTTGAGCTCGACGCGATAGCCGGTCCCCTTGAGCTCGAGCGTCCGCTCGTAGCCCTCGGCGACGCCCTTCACCATCGCGGCCACGAGCGCCCGCGTGAGGCCCTGGAGGCGCGACCCGTCGCGCCCCGGCGCCACCGAGCTCACGTGCAGCTTGCTGCCCTCGAGCTTGATGTCCACCTTGTCGGTGATCGCGCGGGAGAGCTGGCCCTTCGGGCCCTTGACGTCGATCTTCCGGCCGTTGACGGTCGCGGTGACCCCCTTCGGCAGGTCGATCGGGCGCTTGCCAACGCGCGACGTCTTCGGAGCGAGCCGGCTGTCACCGTTCGCGGGCTGGGCTGCGTTCGCCTGAGCTTCCATCACCACACCTCGCAGATCAGCTCGCCACCCATCTTGAGGCGGCGCGCATCCCTGTCGCTCATGAGCCCGCGGGACGTGCTCAGGATCGAGATCCCGAGCCCGCTGAACACGCGCGGGATCCTGTCGTGACGCACGTACACGCGGCGCCCGGGGCGGGAGACGCGGCGCACGCCGTCGATCGCGCTCTGTCGATCGCGCCCGTACTTCAGCACGATCGTGAGCTTCTTGGGACCCTCGCCCTCGGTCTCGCGCACGTCGGCGATGAAGCCCTCGGACTTGAGGATCTCCGCGACCGCGGCCTTGATGCGGCTCGCGGGGACCTCGGTCCGGTCGTGCCGCGCGAGCGCCGCGTTGCGAATGCGGGTCAGCATGTCGGCGATGGGATCGGTCATCATAGAATCACCAGCTGGCCTTGATCACACCAGGGAGCTCACCACGGAGCGCGAACAACCGAAGGCAGACGCGGCAGAGCTCGAAGTCGCGGTAGTAAGCGCGCGCGCGCCCGCACACCTTGCAACGGTTCTTGTGCCGCGTAGAAAACTTCGGCGGACGGTTCAGCTTCGCAAACTCTTTTGCACGGGCCATCGAAAATCCCTCAATGCCGGAACGGGATGCCAAGCTCGGTCAGGAGCGCGCGTCCTTCTTCGTCCGTCTTCGCCGTGGTCACGAACGAGATGTTGAGCCCCTTCACGACATCGATCTTGTCGTAGTCGATCTCGGGGAAGATGATCTGCTCGCGCAGGCCCATCGTGAAGTTACCCTTGCCGTCGAACCCCTTCGGGCTCACGCCCTTGAAGTCGCGAACACGCGGGAGAGAGAACGCGATCAGGCGATCCACGAACTCCCACATCCGCTCGGCACGCAGGGTCACCATCACCCCGATGGGCAGGTTCTCGCGCAGCTTGAAGGTCGCGATCGACTTCCGGGCCCGGGTCACCACCGGCTTCTGGCCGGAGATCGCCCGCATGTCCTCGACGGCGGAGTCGATGATCTTCGGGTTCTGCACCGCGGCGCCGAGCCCCATGTTGATGACCACCTTCTGCAGGCGGGGCACCATCATCGGGTTCTTGTAGCCGAACTTCTTCGCAAGCGCGGCCGTCACGCTCTTCCTGTAGTGCGTGCGGAGCCGCGGCGCGTAGTTCGGGTCGCGCGGGCGCTCCTCGGTCGGCCCGGAGGCCTCTGCCTCGGCGCCCTTGGCCTTCGCGCCCTTGGCTTCCTTGCTCTTGGCGGGCGCCTGCGGCTTGGCCTGCTGCGACTTGGGCTTGTCCTTGCCCTTGCCGGCGTCCTTGGCCGCCTTGTCCTTGTCCTTCTTGTCCGCCATGGCTAGCCCACACCGATCGCGCTGCCGCTCTTGCCGACGCGCGTCTTCTTGCCGTCCTCACCGACGCGGACCTTCACGCGCGTCGGCTTGCCCGTCGCCGGATCGACCGGCATGACATTCGAGGCGTGAATCGGCGCCTCCTTGGTGATCTTCCCACCCTCCTGGTTGCGAGGCGTGGGCCGCTGGTGGCGGGTCACCGTGTTCAGGCCTTCCACGACCACGCGATCCTCGTCAGCGAGGATCTTGGTGATCCGGCCCTGCTTCCCCTCCTCCTTGCCGCTGATGACCTGCACGAGGTCACCGACCCTGAGGCGCTTCATCAGAGGACCTCCGGAGCGAGAGAGATGATCTTCATGAACTTCTTCGCGCGGAGCTCACGAGCGACCGGCCCGAAGATACGGGTACCGATCGGCTCCTTCTCCTTGTTGATCAGGACCGCGCTGTTCCCGTCGAACTTGATGTAGCTGCCGTCCGAGCGCTGGTACTCCCGGGCGGTGCGGACGACGACGGCGCGCGCCGTCTCGCCCTTCTTCACCTTGGTGCCCGGCAACGCCTCCTTGATCGAGACGACGATGACGTCGCCGAGGGCGGCGTACTTGCGGCGCGAGCCGCCGAGCACCTTGATGCACTTCACGATTCGGGCGCCGGAGTTGTCCGCGACCTCGAGATGCGTCGACACCTGGATCATGGCGCTACTCCTCCACCGGGCGGGCAACGAGCTTGGTCACGAGCCACCGCTTGTCGCGGGAGATCGGCCTGTGCTCCGTGATCTCGACGCGATCGCCCACCTTGTACTGGTTCGTCTCGTCGTGCGCCTTGTAGCGCTCCCGCTGACGGACGTACTTCTTGTACACAGGGTCGAGCGCGTTCCGGATGACCTCGACGGTGACCGTCTTGTTCATCTTGTCGCTGGTCACCTTGCCGACCAGCTTGCGCCGGAAGCCGTGCGCCTTCGCCTCGGTCTCGGCCTGCGCAGGCGCCGCGGCTGCCAGCTCGGGCGCCGCAGCGGCCGGCTGCTGGGTCTCTGCCTTCTTCTTCGCCATGGCTACGCCTTCTCCTCGGCGCGCGTGCGCTGCGTGAGGATCGTCTTCACCCGCGCGAGATCCCGCTTCGCCTTGCGGATCGTCGCCGTGTCGTTCAGCCGATTCGTGAAATTCTTGAACCGCGCCTCGAACAGGCCCGCCGCCAGAGACTTCTCGAGCTCGCGCAGGTGCTCGGTGGTGCGTTCACGCAAATCCTTCGCCTTCATCGCCTACCTCACGTCAGCCCGCGGGCGAGGAACTTGCACTGCATCGGGAGCTTGTGCGACGCGAGGCGGAACGCCTCCTTCGCAGTCTCCTCGCTCACGCCGCTGATCTCGTACATCACGCGGCCCGGCTGCACGAGCGCGCACCACTCCTCGGGCGCGCCCTTGCCCCCACCCATGCGGACCTCGAGCGGCTTCTTCGTCACCGGGCGGTCCGGGAAGATGCGGATCCAGAGCTTGCCCGCGCGCTTCACGTGCCGCTGGATCGCCATACGAGCCGCCTCGATCTGCCGCGAGGTGACGCGGGCAGGCTCGACGCACTGGAGCGCAAAGTCGCCGAAGGAGACGTCGCTGCCCGTCATGGCGAGGCCGCGGTTGTTCCCCTTCTGCATCTTGCGGAACTTGGTTCGCTTCGGAGACAGCATTCTGCAATCCCTCTACTGGATCCGGCGCGCCTTACGCTGCAGGACCTCGCCCTTGAACATCCAGACCTTCACGCCGATGATGCCGACCTTCGTCTTCGCCTCGGCCAGGCCGAACTCGATGTCGGCGCGGAGCGTGTGCAGCGGCACCCGGCCCTCGCGGTAGGTCTCGACGCGGCTCATCTCGCTGCCACCGAGCCTGCCGGCGCAGCGCACGCGGATGCCCTTCGCGCCGAACTTCATCGCGGTGGCCACCGCCTTCTTCATCGCCCGGCGGAACGCGATCCGGCGCTCGAGCTGCGTCGCGATGTTCTCGGCGACGAGCTGCGCGTTGGTCTCGGCCTTCCGGACCTCCTGCACGTCGATGAACACCTCGTTGTCGGTGAACGACGACACGCCGGGGAAGAGCGTCTCACCCTTCGACGCGGTGCCGACGTTCCCGCTCTTCAGCGTCTCGATGCCCTTGCCGCCCTTGCCGATCACCATGCCGGGGCGGGCGGTGAAGACGATCACCTTCGCGCGGTTGGCGGCGCGCTCGATCTCCACGCCGGCGATGTTGGCGTTGTAGAGGTACTGCTTGATCGCGCGCTTGATGCGGATGTCCTGGTGGAGCCACTTCTGATACGCAGCGCCGTCCTCGTACCACTTGCTGCTCCACGTCTTGATGACACCGACGCGGAAGCCATACGGATGGGTCTTTTGTCCCATATCGGCAGGTCCTCTACTTACTTTCTCTCGTCGACTTCGATGACGATGTGCGACACGCCCTTGGTGATCCGGGTCGCACGGCCCATCGCGCGCGGCCGCCAGCGGCGGTTGAACTTGTTCGGCCCCTTGTCGACGGTGGCCTTGCTGATGAAGAGCGCGTCGATGTCCGCGCCCGCCTGCTGGGCGTTCGCGACCGCGCTCTCGATGATCTTCCGCAGGACGGGGGCTCCGCTCTTCTGCGTGAACGAGAGCAGCTGGATCGCCTCGTCCGCGTCGCGACCTCGAACGAGATCGGCGATCATGCGAGCCTTGCGCGGGGCGATCCGCGAAAACATCGCACTGGCTTTGCTTACCATTCGAGACACCTCGCGACACCGGCGGGCGGAGTGACTCCGTACCGGGTTTCGGTTCACTGCGAACCGGTTGCACCGTCGTACGCTTCCGGTCCCAGCCCGACGTCCATCGACGTGGGCCCCCTTCGCGTCACCGGGGGGGTTCCCGCGGCGGCCGAAGGGGCGGAGCTGGGATCGAAGCGCCGTTACGGCTCTTCTACTGGGAGACCGGGAGGACACCCGATCGCCCGGGAAAACGGAGCGCGGTGATTACCAGCGGGAGGGGCGGTACGCAAGCGCGATCCTTCCGCTCCCTTTCAGTTTGTTTCGCGCGTCCCCGCGGGCTGAGCAGCTTTTCAGATCCTCCTGAACGGACGTCGGGGGGCTCCGGGCGTGCCGAGCCTGGTGCCCGGGCAGACGGACGGACGAACACGAGGCTGAAATCTGTTCTTGACACTGACGAAATGCAGCTGAAACAAGCTGTCGACGGCGGCCTGAGCCGTCGACGGCGGAGGTGCACCCCCGGAGCGTCGACGTCGGACGGCTGGACCAGGCCGAAGAGCAGGATTGCGAGGGGAATAGGGGAGCCCCAGGTTCAGTCGAACGCACCAGGCCGTGGAACTCTTCCCTGACATTGTAGGAGGCAACGTGACCATGCTTGCTCGCCATCGCCATTCTTTCCTCGCGCTTACCTTCATCTTGCCCGCCATCTACACCGGCTGCGTCGTGACCACGGAGGACACCGACAACGAGGTGGACCAGACGGTCGGCCCCGGCGTCACCCACGGGTCCACGAGCAGCGGCGGCGACGGCGGCGACGGCGGCCAGGGCGGCACCGGCGGCCAGGGCGGCACCGGCGGCGACGGCGGCACCGGCGGCGACGGCGGCCAGGGCGGCACCGGCGGCAGCGACGCCTGCATCGAGGCGTCGGACGGCAACCTCACGGTCGCGGCCTGCGACGAGCTCAACATCTCGCCTGCGCAGGGGGCGACGAGCCAGTGCGGCGCGAACCGCGACGAGGACCCGATCGGCTACGGGCTCTGCAAGCACGGCTTCGCCGTCTTCTCCCCGGGTCACGCCGCGGACCTCGTGGACTGCCTGAGCGACATCGGCGTGGAGCGGGCGTGCGATGTGGATCCCGTTCAAGCGTGCATGAACCGCACGTACGCCAACGCGTGCCCGCACCAGGCCGACGAGATCTGCGACACCATCTCCGACTTCTGCGACGCCGGCACGTTCGACACCGCCAAGTGCGCGGCTCAGATGAACCCCCTCAACCGAGATGCAGCGGACGATCTCGTCGCGTGCATGAACGACAACCCGAATGTCTCCTGCCAGGAGGCTTACGACGCATGCTACGAGGAGATCATGGCCTTCGACTGACCCGGCCGCCGCCACGGGTGCACGGCCTGCGCGCCCACCGTGCGCGCTCTGCTCTCGCCGTTCTTTTCCCCTGGCATTCGACGCACACCAGATGACCTCTGGGCCTCTCACCAGCCCACACCCACCTTAGCGCCCCGGCGCGCGCACCCTCTCATGTAGGCCCGTTCGGGGAGCCCCCGAGCGCGGTATTCGGTTGCAAAAAAGATCGCGGGAAGGGATCCTCGGCTCCTCCGTGGCCAAGGACTCCTCCCGCCCGCGCCTGGCAGCCTCCGTTCCGCGATCGTCGGGGGCGCGTCCATTCCGCGGTGGAGCGCTGCTCGGCGTGCTCGTCGCGTCGGCCGGCTGTGCTCCGGGGTCGACGACAGCGGAGCAGATCACGCCGCGCCTGATGGTGCGCGCCTCGCTCGAGGGCACCGCCGCCGTCCCGACGGAAAGGCGCATCAAGGCCAAGGAGAGCGCGCTCGCTGCCGTCAAGGACAGCGCAACGCTCGCCTCGGGGATGGAGTCCGAGATCGGCGCCATCCCGATGTCCTCCTCGACGGCCAGCGCGCGCTGCCCCGCGGAGATGTCCCTCGTCGACGATCGCGTGTGCGTCGACCGCTGGGAGGGCGCGCTGGTCGAGGTGACGCCCAGCGGTGAGCGCCCCTGGTCGCCCTACGATCCGATTGACGGGAACGAGCGCCGCGTCCGCGCCGTGTCCTGGCAGGGGGTCATCCCCCAGGGCTACATCAGCGGGCGGCAGGCCAAGATGGCGTGCGCGGCCTCGGGCAAGCGCCTGTGCACCTCGGAGGAGTGGGTGACCGCCTGCCGAGGGCCGGACGACACGACGTTTCCCTACGGCGCGCTCCGCCAGCAGGCCGTGTGCAACGATGACGAGCGACGGGTTCACCCCGTCGCCGAGATCGCCGCGCTGCTCGACATCAAGCCCGAGGAGCGCTGGACGACGGCGATGAACAACCCGCTCATCAACCAGCTGTCCCAGGCGCTGCTCCCGACGGGCGAGCGCGCGGGATGCACCAACGCCTACGGCGTGTTCGACATGGTAGGCAACCTCCACGAGTGGGTCGATGATCCGAGCGGCACCTTCCGTGGCGGCTATTTCATGGACACGACGCGCAACGGCGAGGGCTGCAAATATGCCACGACCGCCCACTCCTTCGGCTACCACGACTACTCGACGGGCTTCCGGTGCTGCATGGATCCGGAGCAGGCCGACTAGTGCTGGCCGCGCGGCGTGCGGCCGGCAGGATAGCGGGGGCGCAGGTTGGTGTGATACGGGCTCAGCCGCTAGGCAGACGAGTAAGGCGTACGAAGGTACGCCGCAACGAGCCGAACGACGCAGATGAGCCTGGAGCGCGCGAACCCGCACCCCGCTATGGGGCAGACGCGAATCGAACGCGGAGCTCGGGGCGATGCAGCGGGGAGACAGGGCGGTCGCCGCGCGCGCATCTCGCCGTGACGCCACGGGCGCTTCGACAAGACGGCTCGGGCGCGACGCGAGCGAGCGTGCGAGTCGTGGAGGAGCCAGGGCCGACGCGCAGCAAGCCAGGGCGACACCAGCGAAGAGATTGCCGATGCCCGACTCCATAGTGAGCGCGCCCACGCGGCGCCGCGCCGCCGCGACCGCCCTTGCCGCCCTGACGGCCCTCCTGGCGCTCGGTTGCGGGAAGAAGGAAAAGGCAGCGCCCATCACCGTCCCGCCGCCCCCGGGCGCGGCGTCCTCGGATGAGCTCACCACCGCCATTGGCCAGGCGCGTGGCATCGATTCGGCGCTCGCGCCGTCGTCGACCCGATGGCGACGGGCGTTCGTGCTCGATGAGCGGCGAGCCGTGGTGACAGGAGAGGTCGAGAACGAGGCGATCGCGCTCGTGACCGAGAACGCCGGCCGGACCTGGCGATCTCTGCGGCGCGTCCGCGAGGGGTGGTCGACCTGGTCGGTCGGCGGAGACGGCGCCACGGTGCTCACCACCGGTCCGCGTGGCCCGGCTCTCCCGACGGAGACACGCGGGAATCGAGGGACGCCGTCCGCGCTGGACCCGCCGAGTCTCTTCTTCGCTCCGTTCGAGGCGACCGACCTCTCGGCGCCTTCACCGGTCACGCTTCCAGCGCTGAGCCGCGGAGCGCGGCCGCTGGTGAACGCTGTGCCCGCGGTGCTCTCCGCCGAGAGCGCCGCGCTGCTCGTGGAGCCCAAGCCTCGGCACGCGACCCTCGTCTATGCGGGGCCGGCGGGCGCCGAGCCGGTGCCTCCCGTCCCGCTCCCCACGCAGGAACAAGCGCTGCCCGTGCCTTATGGCCGCCCACCGATGCTCCTGTCGGTGCGCGGGCGCAGCCTCCTCGTGCGGCCCGTCCCCGCGCCGGGGAAGCCGCTCGACGCACCGAAGAGCGTCGAGGGACTCGTGATGAGCCCAGCGGCCATCGCCGCGCTCTCCACGACACCAGCATGCGACTTCGCCGGCTGGTCGATCCAGCTCGTTCCTCAGCCGCCCGACAAGACCGCCGTGGTCGCCGTCTCCGCTGCCCAGACAGCCGTGCTGAAGCTCCCGGCGAAAGCCCCGCCCGGAGCGTCGGTCGGCTGCGCGGCCGATCGGATCATGGTCGAAGTCATGACGCCCACAACCGGAGAGCCCACGCTCGCTACGTGCACCCTCCAAGGCACCTGCGTCATCGCCGAGAAGCCGCCCTTTCGACCCTGGTTGGAGCCGCATGAACGGTCTATCGCCCTGGCGCCCACACGCGAAGGCGTCACCGCAGTGCTGACCTCCCGCGCGGCAGCGCGATGGGGGCTCCATATCGCGATCGCGCAACCGCCGGAGGTGGGCAAGCTCTACGACGTCCCCAGGGTAATCGGCGAAGCCACGGGCGAGCGCGGCCGTATCGAGCTAGGAGCCCTCCTCTCGTTCGGAAATCGACTCTTGATGCTCCTCCAAGCGGATGTCACCGGGACATCGCGCCGCGGCTGGTACGTCGTGGCCTCCGATGATGGCGGGCTCACCTGGAGCCCGCCATGAGCTCCGTCTCGAACGGGATAGTCATTCCAAACGCAGCGCGTCAGCACAGCTTGCATCCCATCTGATGCTGACGTGCGCGGTGGTCCCCAGACCTACTTCGGAGGAGCGGCAGCCGGAGCGACGCGCTTGCGCCCCTTGACGCTCGGCTTCTTCACGACAGGCGCAGGCCCAGCCGCGGTCTTGCGCGCGTTCGCGCTCGCCTGCTCGGCGGTCTTCGCGTCGCCTGCATAGCGGGCGAAGCGACGGTCGCCACCTTGGAAAATCCGCTTCTCCAGCTTCAGCTCCTTCAGCGCGGCGGCGGCGCGGGTCTGCGGGATACCCGCCTGCTTCGCCACCTCGCTCGCGCTGACGCCAGAGCTCGCTTTGACGACGCGCTCGACGGCATCCAGCGTCTCCTGACGCTCCGCCGAGGCGGCCGGCGACTTGCGCGGGCGACCAGGCCGACGCTTCGGCGCGGCGCCGCGCTTGGCCGCGACGGAAGACGTTTTGGACTGGACCGCTCCAGCAGCGCGGGCGCGCGCGCGGCCGCGGCGCGGCGCCGCAGGAGGAACCAACGGCGCTTCCCCTGTCACGGCGCCCAGCTGATTCTTGACGAGCGCGAGGATCGCCTCGTCCGGCATTTTCCGCACGAGGTTTACAATCTGCTGTGAAAAGGCGTCCGTTGCCATGTGCTCTCCCTCGTCGCCGAATCCAGCTCGGCGGTTGGATACGACTATGCCGTTGCCACTTGCCTGGTCAAGCGAATTGAGGATAGCGGACCGTCTTTTCTTTCAATAGGCGCTGCGGGCGGGCTCAATCGGAGAGCTCATTGGACGGGACGGCCCCGAACGGCTGGGCTGCTTTGCTCGACAGGCGCCGAGCGATGAAACCCCCGCCAGCGTCGATTGATGGCCGAGACCCCTCCCCCGCGCGGGACGGCCCCTGGCCGCGCCAATCCTCACTCGGCCCCCTTGACGATGCACCGCGGCATTGCGTGTCTCGGGTGCTCAGGTCTGGGCAGGTAAGCACCGTCCGAGAACCGAGCAACCCCGCGCCGCGGGGCCGCGCCCGTCACGGGCGGCAATGCGGGCACGCGCACATCCGCGAGGTGCAGCGACCCGACGCGAGCCTCGCCAGCCCCAATCATTGAAGCGCCTCACGCAGGGTGCGACCGCCTGGCGACCACACACATGCGGCCGGCGCGTGGCTACATTGCACGCCCCGGGCGCACGACTGACCTATGCGGAGGCCTGATAGGATGCCCCGCTCGACAGGTGGGGCGCAGCACGGACGCTTCGCTATGAGCGCCGGCGGGCCGGGACTCCGGGTCGAGCTCTCTGGCCGACATCCGCTCATCACGCCGGGGATTGCGCGGACCCACGCTGACCGCCCGATCGCGCGCCAACCCGCCGAGCTCTTCGAAATGACGACTCTGCGCCGGTCCCGTCGCCGGAGGCGCGCTCGGGCCGCGCAGCGCCGCTCTCAACATCACGCGCGCGGCCGCCGCCCGCGGCTCCAGCTGGGTAGGCGCCTGAAGGCCGTCGTGTCCGGCGGACCGGTGTGCACGCGCGGCTGGAGCCGGCCCGCTCCGCCTCGACTTCTTCAAACGCCTTCCTGTCCATATCTACATCTACGACGCCCAGGACCCACCCCGCCCCCGCTCGACCTCCGTCCGACCGGCTGCCGAGATTGACCAGCCGCCGACAATCGGTTGACACGCGCGTCGGCCGCGGAGAAGGATGCGCGCATGTCGCTGGTGCGCGTGCTCGAGCCAGAGGTCATGGATACCGACGAGGACGCGCTGGCCTACGACAGCATGGATCACGCCGCCGTGAACACGGCGTTCTGCGACGCGCTCCTCTCCCACAACCCCGGTCTCGCATACGCCCTCGACGTCGGCACAGGGACGTGCCTGTTGCCCATCGAGCTTTGCAAGCGCGCCCCCGCCGCGCGGATCAAGGCGATCGATCTCTCCGCGGCGATGCTCGAACTCGGGCGCCGCCATGTCGAGCAGGCCGGGCTCACCGAGGCCATCGCGCTCGCGCTCGTGGATGCCAAGGCGCTGCCTGAACCGGATGAGACGTTTTCAGCCGTGCTCTCGAACAGCATCGTCCACCACGTCCCGGAGCCAGCGCAGGTGCTGCGCGAGATGCTCCGCGTCCTCCAGCCCGGGGGGCTCCTGTTCGTGCGGGACCTGGTCCGTCCGGAAGACGAGGCGTCGATCGCCGCCCTCGTCGACACGTACGCAGCGAACGACACCGCGTACCAGCGAGCCCTCTTCGACGCGTCGCTGCGCGCGGCGCTCTCGCTCGACGAGGTGCGTGAGGTGCTGCGCTCGCTCCGGATTCCCCCCGAATGCGCGCAGATGACGAGCGACCGGCACTGGACCCTCGCGTTCCGCAGGGCCTCCTGAGCCCAAGGCGCCGCGCGCTCGTCCGGGCCGCGGCGCGGGCACGTCAAATCGACGCGACGGCCAGCCCGGCTCGTAATAAAAGCGTCCACGTGAACGCCACCGGAACACGAGCTCGCCGGGCGCGCGGCGTTGCCCCCGCGCTCTTTCTGTCCTTCGCCGTCGTCCTCGCGGCATGCGAGGAGGGCCCGCCTCGCCCGAGCGAGCCGGAGCGGCCCGCGCCCCCGCCGCCTCAGCCGAGCGCGCAGCTCGCGCCGCCCGCGGCCGGCTCGGCCGCAGCAGAGCCCCCGAGCGCAGGCGCGCCGGGCGACGCGGGCGAGCCGAAGGGCACGCCCGCATGGCAAGGGACATGGGAGGGGCGCTACGACGCCAAGAAAGGCAGCGTCGTGATGCCCCCGAAGGTCAAGGACGCCGCGCGCCAGAAGGACGACGGGAAGCAGGTCACCGGCCCTGGGACGGTGACGCTGACCATCGAGCCGAGCGGTGAGCTGAAGGGCGCCGCGAAGGGAGCGCTTGGCGACGCGACGCTCGTGGGAAAGGTCGAGGACGGCATGGTCCGCGCCTCGGTCTTCCCCGACGATCCGCGCGCGCCGAACGCGATGACCGGCGTCCTGGTCGGCGAGCTGAAGGAGAACGTCATCCACGGCAGGATCCGGGTGACCGGGCCCGATGCCCTCCTGGTGCGCGAGTCCCCGATCGAGCTGAAGAAGAAATGATCAGCGCAGCCGGGCGAGACGTCGACGCCGACGCCTCGCCCGGCGGCGTCGCGCGTCAGCTCGCCGCGCCGGCTCCTCCCGGCTCGCCTGCTGGCGCGCGGCCCTGCGGCTCCTGCGGTGCAGCCCCGGCCTCTCCCGCTGCGCCGCCGCGCGCGCCGCCGCGACCCGCCTCCGCCCGCCGCTCCTCGCGCTGGCGCGCCACCTCGGCGTCCCGTTGCTCGTACGCGACGATGATCCGCTGCACGAGCGGGTGGCGCACGACGTCGACCTCGGTGAACGAGCAGATCGCAATCCCCTCGATCCCCGCGAGCAGCTCGCGCGCCTCCGCGAGGCCGCTGCGCGCGCCGTGCGGGAGATCGACCTGCGTGACGTCGCCCGTCACCACGGCGCGGGAGGCGTAGCCGAGGCGGGTGAGGAACATGCGCATCTGGTCGCTCGTCGCGTTCTGCGCCTCGTCGAGGATGACGAAGCAATCGTTGAGCGTGCGGCCACGCATGAAGGCCAGCGGCGCGACCTCGATCTGACCGCGCGTCACGAGGCCTTGTGCCTTGTCCGCATCCATCATGTCATGGAGCGCGTCGTAGAGCGGGCGCAGGTAAGGATTCACCTTCTCGGCGAGATCGCCGGGGAGGAAGCCGAGCCGCTCTCCCGCCTCGACGGCAGGACGGGTCAGGATGATCCGCTTCACGCGGCGCTCGAGCAGCGCGTGCACCGCCATGGCCATCGCGAGGTAGGTCTTGCCCGTCCCCGCCGGCCCGATGCCGAACGTCATGTCGTGCGATCGGATCGCCTGGATGTAGCGCTTCTGCGCCAGCCCCTTCGCCGAGATAGGCCGGCGGCGCGCCGAGATGAGGACGACGTCCTCGAACAGATCCCGCAAGGTCATCCCCGGGTCGTCCCGGAGCGCCTGCACTCCGCGCACGTAGTCCTGGGGATCGAGGACCACGCCGCTCCTCAACATCTGCGCGGCCTCTGCCAGGCACCGCTCGGCGAGCGCGACCTTGTCGGCGTCCCCGGCGAGCCGGATCGTGTTGCCTCGAACGCCCGACTCGATGCCAAGAGTGCGCGCGATGAGCTTGAGATGCTCGTTCCCCGGCCCGGCGAGGGCCACCAAGGTGCTGTTGTCGAGCACCTCGACATCCGCCGTGATCCGCACGCTGGTCGTCATCCCGTGATCCTTCCCCGCCTCTGCCCCGGCGCTCCGTCGCCGGCACGTGCCGCCACTCCATGAGCAGGACCTTGACGCGGCCCACCTCTCACTCGAACGTCGCGCTCGCTCGCCGTATGGCCTACACAGAATCGTAACGTCCTGGTCATAATTTCGCGTCGCAGTGCATGCGAGATCCGGCGAGCGGGCGAGCCGCACACAGGGAGAACTGCATGAGGTTAGCTACATCGGCGCTGCTGGGCATGACTGTTACGCTGTCGGGCCTTTCGGCGCTAGCACAGCCTGGACCCCAGGGCCCAGCGCAACCTGCCCCGCCGCCGCCTCCGGCCGCTGCCCCGGCGGCTCCTGTTGGCGCGGTTCCGCCCGCTGCCGCTGCCGCCCCGACGCCCGCTCCGACGCCCGACGCGGCGCCGCCCGCAGAGCAGCTGCCGCCGCCTCCTCCTGGAGCGGCACCGGCCACCGCGCCGCCGCCGCCACCTGCGCAGGTGTTCGCGCCGACCGCCGAAACTGCGGTCGTGAAGGAGCAGCAACCGCTCGCCGGCTGGCACGGCGGCTTCTTCCTCCGGGACGCCAACGACACCTTCCGGCTGTACCCGAAGGGGCGGCTGCAGCTCGACTTCGTCAGCAGCTTCGGCAGCGGGGTCTCGGATGTGAAGGCGGCGGACGGAGGGAACGCGTTGCAGCCGCGCTTCTTCGCCCGTCGCGCCCGGCTGGAGTTCGACGGCGAGTTCCTGAAGCGCTGGTCGTTCAAGCTCGACGTCGACTTCGGCGGCCAGGCGCTCGGGAATGCCAACGGCAAGACCGAGGTATCCGCGGCGTCGGCGGGCGCTGAGCCGACGGCCGAGACCGCGCGCTTCGCCGCTGTCCAGAGCACGAGCGCGAGCGCCTCGCTCGCCGACGTCTGGATCAACTACTCCGTCATGCCGGCGCTGAACTTCATGCTCGGCCAGTTCAACTCCCCCTTCGGGATGGAGATCCAGTCGAGCAGCAACGCCATCACGTTCATGGAGCGCAACATCGCGATGCGGAGCTTCGCCCACCCCGAGGGCAAGAGCATCGGGCTGATGGCGTGGGGCGACGTCGCCGACAAGATGTTCTTCTACGGGCTCAGCGTGGTCGCCGGTGACGGCCAGAACCGGCCGGGCGTCGACGGCAATGTCGATTTCATCGGCCGCGTGTTCGCGCGCCCGTTCGCCGGCGACAAGAAGGGGCTGCTCGCCAAGGCGCAGATCGGCCTCAGCGCGCAGCACGGGGAGCGCGACCAGGACTACGTGGGCTACGACTACGCGCCCATCAGGACCGGGCACGGCTACACGCTCTGGAGCGGCGGCTACAAGGATTCGCTCGGGCGGCAGATCCACGTCATCCCGTCGAGCACGCAGAACGCGATCGGCGGCGAGCTCCGGCTGCCGATCAAGATGGTCGAGCTCCGCGCCGAGGCGTATTACCTCGCGAACAACACCCGCGAGGCCGTGGAGGGCTATCAGCTCGCGAACACCGAGCGGCTCGGCCAGGTGAAGGGCCTCGGCTGGTACGTGCAGCTCTCTGCATGGCCCCTGGGCGACGCCTTCGTCACCGGCGACCCGGGGTACAGCCCGCGCCCCGCGAAGGTCGATCTGACGAAGGAGCCCGAGAAGCCGAAGTCGGGGCTCGAGGTAGCGGCGCTGCTCGCGGGGATCAATGCGACGTACGACGGCGCGTCCCGGGACGGCGCGTACGACGAGAACACGCCGGGCGCCGAGGGCGGTCCGGGCACCGACCTCAACGTCATGCAGGTCGGCCTCGCCGCCAACTACTGGCACACGAAGAACGTGCGGCTCAGCGTGAATTACAACGCGTACCTGACGCCGGGCAGCGGCTCCGAGGAGAACCTCCTCCGGGTGCCGGGCAACACCTTGAAGCGGGCCGACGCGCACGCGCTGCACGAGCTCGGCGCCCGGGTCGGCCTGTCCTTCTAGCCCCCCGCGCCCCCTCCCCGCGCGGCGCGGAGCCCCAGCCGCGCCCTCGTTCATTTGCCCTCCAACGAAGCGCGCCGGCGGGATTCCCTGCCGCGCACATCCCGCGGCGCGGCGTGCCCGCCGGCGAGGTCGCGCGCCTCAATTTTGGCCCAGGACAGCGCGGCGGGGTACCCGTCGGGCCATGCGCGACATGCGTCAGTGGATCGCCGTCGGTGCAGCCGTGGGGCTCGTGGCCGTGACCCTCCCCATGCTGCGCGAGCACGACGTCCAGCTCGGGGGGCTGCTCGCCAAGAAGACGACCGCCGGGGGCCCGACGATCACGCGGACCGTGACGCCGCCGCCGCTCACGGATCTCGATCTGACGCGCATCGACGACCGGAAGACCCCGCCCACGGCGCCGGCGCACGGCGACCGCGTCGCGGAGCTGACCATCGACCCGATGTACCAGCGGGCGGCGCTCGGCTTCCTGCGGGCAGGCCAAGTCCCGGAGGGCGCGGTCGTCATGACCGATATCCGCACCGGGAAGGTGCTGGTCTGGGCGAGCTACGTGAACGAGGGGGCGATGCACGACGTCGCTGCAGAGGCCACCGCGCCGTCGGCGAGCGTCTTCAAGGTCGTGACCGGCACCGCGCTCGTCGAGGCGGGCCTGAGCCCGAACACCAAGCAGTGTTATTCGGGCGGCGAGCACTCGATCCGGCCGGCAGACATGGTCGACAACAAGCGCCGCGACAAGTACTGCGCGACGCTCGCGCAGGCGATGGGCCGGAGCATCAACACGGTGTTCGCGCGGCTCGCCGCGAAGAACCTCGACCGCGAGAAGCTCGGCGCCGTGGCCGAGAAGCTCGGCTGGGGTCAGGACACGCCGTTCGACGTGAAGGTCGCGACGAGCACGATCGCGCTCCCGGAAGACGATCTCGGCTTCGCGCGGACCGCGGCGGGCTTCTGGAACACGACGCTGTCGCCGTTCCAGGGAGCAAACCTGGCGACCACGCTCGCCAATGGCGGCGAGATGATCCGGCTCCACGTCGTGTCGAGCGTCAAGGACGAGATCGGCGACATCTACCAGGGCCCGAGCGAGCGCCAGGTGCTCAAGCGGGTGATGGACGAGAGCACGGCCAACGCGGTGACCGCGATGATGGAGGCGACGGTCGATAACGGCACGAGCTACCGTTCGTTCCATGATCGCAACGGCCGCGCCTACCTCCCGGATATCCGCGTCGCGGGCAAGACGGGGACGCTCACGAAGCCGACGCCCGAGGGGCCCTTCTACACCTGGTTCGTCGGGTTCGCGCCGAGCCGCAAGCCCGAGGTCGCCATCTCCGTGATGGTCGCCAACGGCGCGAAATGGCGGGTGAAGGCGACGAACGTCGCATGCGACATGCTCCGCACCTACTTCGCTGACAAGGGCGCGCCCGGCGTGAGCGATCCGAACAACCGGACAGGCTCGACAGCGCTCCGCCGCTGACGCGGTGCCGACGAGCCGACGAGCCGCAGCGCGCCAGGCCGATCGCCGCCGCGCTGCGCAGATGCACCTGAACGCGGCGCCGTGCCCCCGGCGAGGTCCCCTCGGCCGACGACGCCAGCGCATTGTCGGCCCGTCAGGAAGACCACCGCGCAGCCTTCACGAGGCCTCCGCAAAGCCGAAATCGTTCGTCGTGATTTCCGCCCTCACCAGGATCCGGCGATGACGGTGCGTCACGGACCGGTGTGCCTGCCTGGTGGCCGGCAGGTGTGCAGGCTCAACGTACGCGCCGCGACGGGCGATCGATTCATGGAAACTTTCCGCCCGGGGGGCGACCCCTCCCGCCGGCTCGCCGTCCGCGGCGCGAAGGTCCGGACCGCTCCGATGCAGCCGGACACCCTGGGCCAGGGTGGGACCTAGTTGCGAGAGGCGCTGCTTGTGCAGCTTGTGCTCGGCCGAGATCCGCGTGCTAGCATCTCTGTTGTGCAGGTTGTGCTCCGCAAGCTCGGCCGGGGATCACGCGCAGTCGTTGGCCGGCTCGTCCGTGCACCACGGAAAGGCTCGGTCATCGTCATCGAGTTCTCCGACGGAATGCATGAATATGTCACGACGCCGGTCAAGCGCGTGTTGCGCCTCGCGGGGCGCGAAGTCTTCTACATAGAGACCGTGAACTCCCGGTACCGCCTCGAGGTGCGCGGCCGCGAGGTCGCGCTGGACGGCGCGGTCGGCGGCTGAGCCCTGCCAGGTGCGGCCCAGGCGGCTCAGATCCTTCGGATCCTTCAGAACGAGCGCGCGCCTCTGATGTGACCGGGCGCCTCTGACGTGACCGCGCGGGGAGGCGGAGGTCAACGCCTCATGGCGGCGCGATGCACTGCACACTCGTCTAGCACGAGAACTGCATCTCCGCGCGCATTGCCCCTTGCGCTTCCATTCGCTCTTGGGCAGAGTCCCGCTCCCTTTGAGGGGCCCCGCGGTAGGCCATCCACCGGTGCAGGATGGGGCTCGCCTGGCGAGCTGTCGTCATGATGCCGCGCCCCCGACCGTGAGGAGATTGAAGCAGATGGGCAAGCGCGATCGCCGCCAGTCGATGAAGATGAGGCGCCGCAAGGCGCAGGCTGCCAAGAAGGAGCGCGCCAAGCGCAGCAAGCTGGCGAAGGCCCCGGCAGAGGTCGCTGGCAAGGCCAAGAAGCCCCGCGCTCCCAAGAGCGCCGCTCCTGCGAGCCCTTCGCCGGCTTCTTGATCGGGTGCCGTGCGTGGTCGATCGACCGCGCACCACGCGCCACCCGTCGCATCGCCGCGCTGTTGCGATCCCGTCGCTCACCGAGGCCGCTAACGTCGGCGTTGTGCTCGGCCCGGCGCGCCCCGCGGCGTGCGGCCGCGCACCTCGTCAGCGGCGTCGCTCACTCGTCGCGAATCACACGCGTGTGGAGGCTCAGGCCGGGCTGCCGACCCATGTCGGTCGCGCTCGCCGAATCGCCAGCCCCATTCTGCGTGGGCTGGGGCTCCTTGGGCGGGGGCTCGCCGAGGAGCCCAGTGTCGCCCTCCCTTCGCTCCTCGCCGATAAGCTCCCAGTGGCCCCGTTCGTCGCGCCAGCGCTGCGCCACCCGGGTGCTGCGAACGGTGGCCTCGTCGTTCCGCAGCCAGAGGACGTCGAGGTAGACCTCGGCTTCCTCGCGCTGGGTCATCTCGAAGCCGCCGAACTCCACGTCGACGACCCGGAGGCGGGTGCCCCACCCGGCGTGACGATTCATGAAATCCTGGCGCGCGTTCGAGCCGACGCGCTCGAGCGCGACATCCATGCGGCCGAACCGGGCAGCCGTGTTCATCTCGAGCGCCGCTTCGGTGAGGCGCTGGGACGTGCTCGGGGCGATGCCGCAGCTGGCGAGGTGCAAGAGGCTCAGGGCGAGGAGGACGCGGCGCATGCCGAGCACCCTGGGCGAAGGGGTCGGCGCGGGCAAAATTTCCAGCAGGCGCGCGGCGCTCAGAACGAGTTCGTCGCGACGAAGTAAAACTGACCGCCGGGGATCGCGAGATCGCTCAGGCCATAGGCGTACCCGAAGCGCAGCTGCGAGGAGAGGACGTACCCGAGGCTCAAGCTCAGCCACAGCTCGCCGCCGACCGAGGCGTGCAGCTGGGGCGAGAGCAGGCTCTTCCGCGTGAAGAGGGCGAGGTCGTCCATCTCGAAGCGGTTGAATGCGCCTCCGTGGTCGAGGAAGAGGCTCGCGTCGATGCGGCGCAGGTAGATCGGCAGCGTCACGAGGCCGCGGTCGGGTTGCAGGACGGGCACGCGGTACTCGAACGTCTGCGAGAAATAGGAGCGCCCGAACATCGCGCCCGGCGCGTAGCCACGGAGCGTGAACGAGCTATTCGTGACCCCGGTGAGCAATGTGTCGACGAGGGTGAGGTTCTCGAGATCGTACCCGCCCACGCCATAGCTGGCGCCCCGGGGGAAGTTGCCGCCAGACACCGCACCGGCGACGCGAAACGCGAGGGTGTGATCGCCTGACCAGGGCATGGCGACGTAGGCGGTGAGGCCCGTCGAGAAAGCGTAGGTCGTGTAGCTGCTGCCCGTCTCCGGGCCGGCGTAATCGAGCCCAGCGCTCAGCGACACCCCGCGCGGCGCCCCGGCGGCGTCGAGCGAGCCCTCGGCGTTCGAGAATGCGTAGCCGAGGTGCGCGAGGTTCAGCGTGCCCCGCGGCGGGAGGATGGTCCGGGGCGCGTACGGGTCGAGCTTGTCGCCGATGGGGAGCTGCCCCTTGAACGCCGCGCTGCCGAACGACGCGCTCAGGGTATGCCGCGAGAACTCGCCGCGGATCGGATAGCTGATGCCCGAGGAGACCCCGATCGTTCGCTCGTCGTAGACGACGTTGCGGCCGTTGAGGCGGTAGCCGCCGCGCGGCGAGATGTTGTGGTACGCGCGGACGCCGAGGTCGACAGGCAGCCGGCCGTAGTTGTACCCGAGCAGGACGTTCGGGGCCGGCGCGTCCGGCTGCACGGTGAGCTCGCCGAAGATCGTGTGGCGACCGACGATGTCGGTGCCGGTCACGGTCACGGTGAGCGCGTTCGAGCCATAGCTCCCGGGCGCGTAGTCGAGCGTGATCGCGCGCGGCGCGAGCGTGGGAAGCGGGTTGTAAGGGACGCGCTCGAGCCGCGCCGCCGAAGGCTCGGTGGCGGGATCGGGGCGATCGCCCGGGGGCGGCGGCGCCGGGAGGAAGCGCGCCGGATCGAGCGGCATGGCGAAGAGGTCGTGGCCCCGAGAGGTATATCCGACATAAACAAGCGTCTTGCCATCGGGGCTGATCGCCGGGTGCAAGGCCCCGAGTCTCACGTTCGTGACCTGGCGCAAGACGCCGGACGAGACGCCGTAGGCGTAGACGTTGTGGATGCCGGTCCGATCGGAGGTGAAATAGAGCGTCTCGCCGTCGGGCGACCAGACGGGGTTCATGTCGGTCGCGCGATCGCGGGTCACCTGTCGGAAGCCGCCGGTGGCGACGTCCACCACGCGGATGTCGCGGTAGCCGCCGGCGGTCCAGACGCTGTACGCGAGGCGCTTGCCGTCGGGCGAGAACGACGGGGAGTAGGCCTGCTCGAAGCGGGCGCTCGGGACGAGATCGCGCCGGTCGGACAGGGCGCCATCCCTGGAGAGCCGCGCGATCTCCAGGTAGCGGGTGCCCTTGCTGTTGAGGGAGAAGGCGACGAGATCTCCGGTCGGGCTCACGTCCGGGGCCGCGGATCGGAGGCCGTGCGTCAACCGGCGCCGCCAGGGCTCGTCGCCGTCGGGCGCCGCCTTGCCGCGCGGGAGCAAGACCAGATCGTTTCGGTAGTAGTGGTTGCGCCACGGCAGGAGCGCCGTGAAGGCCAGGTCACCTGCCGGCGTGAACGCCGGTCGCGAGGGCGCGTTGGTGCGCGCGACCAGCGCTTCGTGGCGCTCGCTCCCGGGCGCGGGCGCGGCGAGGGAGACGCGGTAGATACCGGGGCGCTCCCCGCCGTCGTCGCGGAAGTAGACGATCTCGTCTGCAGCGGTCCGGCGCGCGGCGGGCGGAACGAACCGCGGGTAGAGCACGTTGCGCCCGTGGTAGGTGAGCCGCGCGCCCTCGCGGAGCCCGCGCGCCTCGACGGCCGCCATCTGCTCTCGGTAGAGCCGGCGGAGGTGGTCCTTCCAGCCGTCGTACAGCTCGACGTAGGTCCTGCCGGTCACGCGGCGGATCGCGCGGTTGATCCCCCACGGGAGGAGCGACGCCCCGTAGTCGGCGGAGACGGCGCGCATCGTGTTGGGCCCGTAGACGTCGATGATCCAGCCCAGGAACCTCGATCCGTAGAGATACCAGAGGTTGCCCTGCGGCCAGCGAACCGCGGAGCTCGAGATCTGATCGAGCCCCGCGATGTTGTCCTCGAGCACGTCGGCGCGCAGGTACATGTCGAACATGCTCGAGCGCATCCGGCCGCCACTCGAGTGGTGGCTCTCGCTCACCACGGCGAGCCCCTCGATGATCCACCGCGGCTGCACCTGGTTCGGCGAGAACGTCTTGCCCACGATCGCGTTCAGGATCGCCGGGATCCCCGAGGTGTTATCGATGTGCGCGATGTGCGTGAACTCGTGCGTGAGGAGATCGAGGTACCAGTCGTCGTAGTCGCCGAGCGTCGACAGGTCGTCCGGACCGGATGCGAGGAGGTGGATCGAGTTGTAGGGGAGCGTGCCGGCCGACCCGTTCGCTATCTCGGAGTCGTCGGTGATCACGATCTCCGTGCGGCCCTTCGGGGCGTAGCCGAGCGCATCCTCGACGCGCCCGTAGATCGTCTCGGCGAGCGAGGCGATGCGCGCCGCGATGGGCTCGAGGCCCTGCGGATAGTGCACGCGGAAGTGGGCGGTCTCGAACGTCCAGAAGGCGAGATCGGGGTCGCCCGTCGCCCAGGCCGGCCGCGGGGCGAGGAGCAGCAGCGCCGCGAGGGCGACGGCAGAGAGGACGGACGCTGCGCGGTGGAGCGGCCGGCTCGCTCGCGAGCCGGCGCGCGCGGGAGAAGAGTTCACCACGATCGAGGCGGCGTTGCGACCTCAGAGGTCGTCGTAGAAGAGCGGCTCCCTGTTGCGCGTGAACCGGGACACGAGCTGCCGGCCCTCCGCCGAGATCTGCGTGATCCGGGCGCCGAAGCCTGGCTCGGCCGAGTCCCTCGAGCCGCCTGCCTCGCGCGTCCACCGGACCGCGGCCTGCGCGGTGAACTCGTAGTTGCCCGGCAGGCGGACACGCAGGGTCACGACGGAGCCCGTCGGCGGGATCTTGTAGGTCGCGACGAAGATGCCCCCGTGCTCGATGACGTCGTTGCCAGCCAGCCCCTTGTAAAAATTCGACGGCGTCAGAGCGCCGAGCTCGACATCGACGACCGCCGCGTGGGTGCGGTGGTCGACGGGCTGCGGCATGGCCTGGGGCGGCGGAGCGCCGCGTGGGTCCGCGGCCGGGTGCGACGCGGCGGGGTGAGCGGGCGTTGCGGGCGCCGGCGCACGCCGCGGCTGCTGCGGCGAGGGTAGCGTGTGCTGGAGGGGCGCAGACACGGCCACCGCGGGCACAGGTGCGAACGGCGCCGGCGCGGCCACCGCTGCAGGCGCTGGCGCGAACGGCGCGGGCGCGGCCACCGCTACAGGCGCAACCGGCGCGGGCGCGGCCACCGCTACAGGCGCTGGCGCTACCGGCGCCGGCGCGGCCACCGCTACAGGCGCTGGCGCTACCGGCGCTGGCACGGCCGCCGCCACGGGCGCACGCACCTGCGCGGAGGCGCCAGCGGCCTGCGCCCTGCTCAGCGCGTTGACCTTGCTCAGCGAGGAGGCGACGTGCTCCATCAGCACGTCCACCACCGGATCGGCCGCGGTGATCCTCTGCAGACGGTTCAGGACGTCGCGCACATGGCCGAGCGCGATCTCGCTGCCGTCGAGGGCCTGACCCCCGGAGCGCTCGATGCGGTGCATGATGCCCATCGCCTGCGCTATCGGCTCGGCGAGCGCCTCGATCTCAGACGACACCCCCCCGTTCGACTGGAGCGCATTGAGCGCCGCGGCGAGCAGTTCGCGGGCGCTTTTCGCAAGCTGCGCGGGTTCCGACATGAATCCTCCGAAGGGCGCATCCTACGCGGTCGCGCGCGCATAGGTTCAGGATTCGATGGCCGCGAGCCGGCCAGGCGGCCCCGCCGGCGACGCGGCCGGCCGCCAGGCGCCCCTGCTAGCGGTCACCCGCGCGACGCCCCCGACGCCACGAGGGCCGCGAGCTCATCCACCGACGCCGGCTCTCCGTCGATCTCCCCCTCCAGCAGCGCGACGGCCGTGTCGCCGGTCCGCACCAAGACCACCCCGCCCTCGACCAACGCCTCGCCGGGCGCAAGCGCTTCGGGGAAGCTCGCCGCCGGCGCGGCCCGGAGGACGATGACGCAGGCGCCCTCGATCTCGGTCCACGCTCCCGGAGCCGGCGCGAGGGCGCGGACGTGCCGGAGGACGCGCTCCGTCGGCCAGGACCAGCAGATGGCGCACGCCTCGTCGTCCGGCGCAGGTGCCTCCGTCGCGAGGGCAGGATCCTGAGCGACGCCCGCCACCTCCTCGCCGCGGGCGAACCGGTCGACCGTGCGCCGCAGGACCCGGAGGCTCGGCCGGTCGAGCGCCCGGGCTAGCTGCCACGCGGTCCACCCCGGATCGATGGGGAGCCTCTCCTGTTCCAGGATCTCGCCGGTGTCGTACTCGGCCTCGATCCGGTGCGCCGTGACGCCGCTCTCGGCGTCCCCCGAGGCGATCGCCCAGTACGTGGGGTCCGGCCCGCGATGACGGGGGAGCAGCGAGGGGTGCACGCCGATCCCGCCGAGCCGCGCCGCCCTCACGAACGACATCGGCAGGCGCGTGGTCCAGAACCAGCTCACCAGGAGATCGGGCGCGAGCGCCTCGACGCGCGACGCGAGCTCCGGGCGCTCGACGTCGGGACGCAGCAGGAGGCGCGAGCCGAAGAGCCGGCGGGCCCGGCGGAGCCCCACCGCGTCGGCGCGGCTGATCGCGGCGAGGGCGATGTCGTGACCGTCGCCGTGGAGCAGCAACGCCGCCAGCGGGAGGCCAAAAAAGGCGACCCGCAGGGGGCGCTCGCCCGAGCGTCGGCCGAAAAGTTTTCCGTGTGCGAGCAGGCTGATAGGTGAAGGCTCCGATGGCGGCGCCCCCTCTGCAAGGCTCATTTCGTCCGGCGCTCCGGCCCGGCCACCGCTACGACGCGTCCGCCGCGCGCCGGCCGATCCTCGTCTTCGAGGACGTCTACAAGTCGTACCGCGCCGATCAGCCGGTGCTGCGCGGGATGTCGCTCTCGATCGAGCGCGGCGAGTTCGTGTTCATCACGGGCCCGAGCGGCTCGGGCAAGAGCACGCTCCTCCGCCTCGTGCACCGCACCGAGCGCGTCGACGATGGCCGGATCCTCTTCCTCGGCCGGGACATCGCGCGCCTGACCGACGCGTCGATCCCCGCGCTCCGGCGCAACATCGGCTTCGTCTTCCAGGATTTCAAGCTGGTCCCGAGCTGGACCGTGTTCGACAACGTGGCCATCACGCTGGAGGTGCTCGGCCTCCCGTCGCGCCTGCTCCGGACCCGGGTCGGCGAGGCGCTCGAGCGCGTCGGCCTGGCGGGGCGCGGCGGCGATCGGGCGCAGGTGCTGAGCGGCGGCGAGCAGCAGCGCGTCTCGATCGCGCGGGCGATCGTCGGGGAGCCGACGCTGATCCTCGCGGACGAGCCGACGGGCAACCTCGATCCGCAGCTCGCGATCGATCTGCTCGGGCTTTTCGAGGACATCCACGAGACCGGCACGACCGTCCTGTTCGCCACGCACGATCGGACGCTGCTCGACGTGCGCCCCCGGCGCGTGGTCGTGCTCGACGACGGGAAGGCGACCGACGTACCGCACGGCCTCGGATCCGGCGGCGAGCTCGCGGATGGCGACGAGGACGAGATGGATAGCGGCGTGCGCGGCGCGGCGTAGCGCCGAGGGCTCCGCCTCACGAGACGGATAGAGGGAACCGGATGCAGACCAGCGAGCGTGACGATCGGCGGAGATGGCTTCGCACCTGGAGGGCAGGGAGGAGCGATTGGCGGCTGCAGGCGCTGTCGATCTTCTCGCTCGCGGTCGCGTTCGTCTGCCTCGCGTCGGCCCTCCTCGTGGTCACGAACCTCGTGGCGGTGCGCGATCGCTGGTCGCGCGCCGGCCGCGCCACGGTCTACCTGCGCGACAGCGCGACCGATGCGCAGACCGCGGAGCTCACCCGCGCGCTCGAGGGCACCGAGGGCGTCAAGAAGGTGCGGCTCGTGACGAGCGCCGAGGCGCGCCGCGAGGTGGTGCACGACGACGGCGACAAGGCGCTCGCCGCGCTCCCGCCGAGCGCGTTCCCCGCGTCGCTCGAGGTTGGCTTCACCGAGGAGGTCTCCGACGAGGCGCTCGCCTCGATGACGGTGAAGCTGCGCGCCCTGCCGGCCGTGGACACGGTGGAGACGTACCAGCGCTGGACGGAGCGGCTGTCGTCCCTCCTCAGCGGCGGCGTCGCCGCGAGCGCGTGCCTCGCCGCGATCGTCCTCTGCGCCGTCGTGAGCGTCATCGGCTCGACGATGCGCCTGCTCTTGCATCGCCGGAAGATCGAGGTCGAGGTGCTGAAGCTGGTCGGCGCGACCGACGGCTTCGTGCGCCGGCCGTTCATCGTCGAGGGCGCCACGCAGGGCGCCGCCGGCGCGGCCGGCGCGCTGCTCATGCTGGGCGCCCTGTTCATGATGGTGCGCGGCCGCTTCGATCACGAGCTCGCCAACCTGCTCGGCGTCTCGCCGTCGTTCCTGCCGTGGGAGGTCGCGTTCGGGATGGTCACCCTCGGGGCCGCGCTCGGCGCCACGACCGCGCTGCTCACGCTGCGCAAGATGGTGGCCGTGTGAGGCGCCGCGCCCGGCTCGCGCCGCTCGCGCTGGCGCTCCTCACCGGCGCCGCGACGAGCGGCGCCGAGGTGCCGGCGCCGGGCGCCCCGGCGCCCACGTCCGCCAGGGCGCCGGCTCCGGCGGCGCGCCCGGGCTCCGCGCTGGCCGAGAACGATCTCGATCGCCTGCTCGCGAAGCTCGACGCCGAGGAGAAGGCGCTGCGCGCGGAGCTCGACGCGATCGGCCCCGCGCTGGAGCTCACCCGCCGCCGGATGATCGCGCGCGGGCGCGCGTACTACCGCCACGTGCGCGCCGGCTTCCTCCCGGTGGGCGGCGGGTTCGACGCGCTGGTCGACCACGCCGCTCGCGTGGAGCGCACCCGGCTCGCCCTCGAGCGCGACCTCGCCCACGAGGCGGAGCTGACCCGGCGCAGCGCCGAGCTCGCGGACCGGCTCACGCACCTCGGCGCGGAGCGCGCGCCCCTCGAGGTGCACCGCGAGGCGATGAACCGCGCCCGGGTCGCGCTGGCCCAGGAGGAGGAGCGCCGCGCCGCGTTCTCGCGCGCGTTCGAGACGAGCGTGCGCCCCGACTACCTCGCGATCTACGGCGCGGACACCGGGCCCGCCGAGCTCGATCGCCGCGCCGGCTTCCGCTCGCTCATGGGGCGGCTCCCCTTCCCGATCGCCGGCCGCGCGGAGGTGCGCAAGGTGTCGCGCCGCGGCGCCGGCGGCCCCGGCGTCGAGCTCACCGCGCTGGACGGCGCGCCGGTCCGCAGCGTGGCCGCGGGGCGGGTGGCCTTCGCCGACACGTACGCGGACTACGGGCTCACCGTGATCGTCGATCACGGCGAGCGGCTCTACTCGGTGTACGCGAACCTCGGCGCCGCGGACGTGCGCGCCGGCGATCAGCTCCCGGGCGGGGCGCGGGTGGGCACGGTCGCGAGCGGACCGAACGGCGCGAAGCTCTACTTCGAGCTGAGGCGCGGCGCCGAGGTGATCGACCCGGGTCCCTGGTTCGGGATGTAGCGGCGCGAGCCCGCCGCGAGGCGCGCCCGCGCGACGCGCGAAGTGTGCTAAGGCGGCCCCGTGAATCGCCCTGACGGCCGCGCCCTCGATGTCCACCGCCCCGTGGAGATGATCCTCGGGTTCCACCGCAACGCAGAGGGCTCCGTCCTCTACCGCGCCGGGAGGACGGTCGTGCTCTGCACGGCCTCGGTCGAGCCCACCGTGCCCGCCTGGATGATGGGGAAGGGCGCGGGCTGGCTCACGGCCGAGTACCAGATGCACCCGCGATCGAGCCCGGCCCGCAGGGAGCCGCGCGACGGGCGGGGCAAGGCCCCGAGCGGGCGCACGCAGGAGATCCAGCGGCTCATCGGCCGCGCGCTCCGGGCGGCGATCGATCTCAAGCAGCTCGGCGAGCAGACGATCGCGATCGACTGCGACGTCCTCGAGGCGGACGGGGGCACGCGGACCGCGTCCATCACCGCCGGCTTCGTGGCGCTCGCGCTGGCGCTCGACCGGATGCGCGCGGCCGGATCGCTCGAGGCGCCGGTGCTCCGCGATCAGGTGGCGGCGATCAGCGTGGGCCACCTCCCGGGCGGGCTCGCGCTCGACCTCGTCTACACCGAGGACAGCTCGGCGCGCGTCGACATGAACGTCGTGGCGACGGCGGTCGGCTCGATCGTCGAGGTCCAGGCGACGGCCGAGGACGAGGCCATCCCCCGGGCGGAGCTCGATCGCATGACCGACCTCGCGCTCGCGGGCGTGGCGTCGCTCGCGAGCGCGCAGCACCGGGCGCTGTCGAGCGCCGGCGTCGACCTCTCCGCGCTCTTCCAGACGGATCGCTGGAGGGTCGCGTGAGCCTAGAGCCGCTGCGCCTGCTCGCCGCGACCTCGAACCGAGGAAAGCTGGTGGAGCTGCGCTCGTTGCTCTCCGACCTCCCGATCGAGGTGCTCTCGCTGGCGGATGTGCTGCCGGGCGCGCCGCCGGTGGTCGAGGACGGCGCGACGTTCCTGGACAACGCGCTCCTCAAGGTGCGCGCCGGGGCGCTCCGATCGGCGATGGTGACGCTCGCCGAGGACTCGGGGCTCGAGGTGGACGCGCTCGACGGACGACCGGGCGTCCGGTCCGCCCGCTTCGCGAGGGAGGGCGCGACCGACGCGGAGAACAACGAGGCCCTGCTCGCGGCGCTCGCGGACGTCGCGGACGACCGGCGCCGAGCGCGCTTCCGCTGCGTGATGGTGCTGCTCGATCCGCGGTCCGAGGCGCAGCCCATCGTGACCGAAGGGCGCTGCGAGGGGTGGATCGGCAGGCAGCCCAGGGGCGCGGGCGGCTTCGGATATGATCCGCTGTTCGTCGTGGAGGGCTACGGACGGACGATGGCCGAGCTCGGTGAGGCCGAGAAGAACCTCGTGAGCCACCGCGGCAAGGCCGCGCGGGAGATGCGTTCCTCGCTCGAGGCGCTGGTCGCGCGACGGTAAGCGACGGTAGGACGACAGGCGCGGCGACGCCGGACGGCGGTTGACCCCGTCCGGGACCGCTTGTAATCGCGACCGGAGGCACCCACGTACTGCCCGGTGATCGGATCCCCTGATGAAGCAGGACTGGAAGGCCGTCGGAAGCTACGGGACCGTCGGTCTCGAGGTGGTGCTGTGCATCCTGGTCGGCCTGTTCATCGGCCGCTGGCTCGACGGGAAGCTCGGGACCGATCCGTACCTCTCGGTGCTCTGGTTCTTCTTCGGGCTCGGCGCCGCCGGCAAGGCGGTCTACCGGGCGTGGAAGGACATGCAGGCCGTGGCCGAGCGCGAGGAGCGCGAGCAGGGGAACCCTGCGCCGAGGTTCGACGACCGGAAGGCGCGGCAGGACGAGCGCGCGCCGGACGACGACCGCCGGACAGGCTCGAGCGACGAGGTCCGCGATCCCGGCGGGCTGCAGGACGCGAAGGGGAACGATGAGCGCTGAGCGAAGGCCGGGGGCGCCCGGCAGCGACCCGCCGAACGAGGAGCCCGACGCGGAGGAGCGGCCCGGCGTCGGGGACGCCACCATGCGGTCTGTGCTCCGCTGGGTCGCCGGCACGGCCGCGGTCCTGTCCGTGGCCGCGCTGCTCGCGTACGGCGCGCGCGCGGCGCTCGGCGTGTGCATCGGCGGCGCCATCGCGACGGTGAACCTGTACGTCTTCGCGCGCATCGTCGACGCGTTCCTCTCGCGCCGGGGCCACACGGTGTCGTGGACGCTGATCGCGATGATCAAGCTGCTCGGCCTGATGGGCGGCGTGTGGCTCCTCCTGAAGAGCGACCTGGTCTCGGGCATCGCCTTGATGGTCGGTTACGCCTCGCTCGTCGTCGGCATCACCCTGGGGACGCTGTTCGGACCGAAGCCCCCGGCGGACGGAAGCCCGCCGGGCGCTCACGGCTGAGCTCCTGCCGGAACCGGCCTCCGGGAGCGACCCGCGCGGCGTGAGGAGACTTGGCGCGCTCCAGGGTGCCCACCGTAAACGAGTTGTGGTAGAGGCGAGGCCCCTCGCTCGAGGGCGAACTCCCACAAGGCGCGCCAGCGCTCGCGGCCGTGCCGGCACAGCCGCGCGGCTGCCGGCGCGGCGCATCGACGACGAAAGCCATGCCTGAGCACACAGGGTTCCTCACGTACCTCCTGGCGCAGCTCCCCGGACTCCGGGAGAACGCTCGCAACATCGGCAAGACGTTCATCGGTCACCACACCGTGGACTACCGCGGGACCGAGCCGATCTTCATGAGCCTTCTGATCATGGTGCTGTTCGTGCTCCTCGCCAGCGAGGTCCGCGGCCAGTACCGGCGCCTGAACGAGTCCGTGATCCCGGAGGACAAGCTCACGCTGCGCACGTTCTTCGAGGCGTTCTTCGGCTACTTCTACGGGATGGCCCGGGACGTGATGGGGCCCGCGAACGCGAAGCGGTACTTCCCGCTCATCGGGGGCTCGGCCGCGTTCATCTTCTTCTCGAACGCGTCGGCGCTCATCCCGGGAGTGAACCCGCCGACCTCGAACCTGAACGTCACGATCGGGTGCGCGGTCGTGGTGTTCGTCCTGTTCAATTACTACGGGCTGAAGGAGAACGGCTGGAGCTACCTCGCTCACCTCGCCGGGCCGAAGTGGTACCTGGCGCCGCTCATCTTCCCCATCGAGGTCATCTCCACCTGCGTCCGCCCGGTCACGCTCTCGATCCGGCTCATGCTCAACATCGGCGTCGATCACCTCGTGGCGAGCATCTTCCTCGGGCTCGTCGCGCTGTTCGTCCCGGTGCCCCTGATGTTCCTGGCGATCATCGTCATCGTCGTGCAGACGCTGGTGTTCTGCCTGCTGAGCTGCATCTACATCGGGCTCGCGACCGAGAAGGCAGACCACCACTGACCGCTTCGCCTGACCGCCTGGTCAGCCGCCCACCGGCGCCGCGGAGAATGGCGCTGGAGGTGAAGAGAAGGCTAGCCAGCCCTCGAAAATCGGATTAGAGGGGCCCCGCTGTCGATGGGTTGCCCCACAACGGTGGTGGATCGCGGAAGCGCGGCCCCTGCCGAGCAGTAGCAGAGGTCCCTGGAGCGATCCCCGGATCTCGATGGGGGACCGCCCCGCGGCCCCCGACCCAAGCAGATGTTTCGCATGCAGCCCCGCGGGCTGTGTGGCTTGAAAGGAGCAGATTCGGATGTCGCTGAAGAGCAAGCTGTCGCTGTCCGCCGTTGTCGGCACTGCGCTGGTACTGGTTCCCGCTATGGCGCTGGCGCAGGATGGCGCGGCGTCGAACAAGTACGACGCGAACTCGTGGCTCGCCGTCGCTGCCGGATTCGCGATCGGCATCGCTGCCCTCGGCGGCACCATGGGCCAGGGGCGCGCGGCAGCCGCCGCCCTGGAGGGCATCTCCCGGAACCCGGGCGCCGCTGCCCGGATCCAGACCCCGATGATCCTCGGCCTGGCGCTCATCGAGTCGCTCGTGCTCCTCTCCTGGGTCATCGCGTTCTTCCTCCAGGGCAAGATCGCCCCCTGAGCCAGCGCTCGCCGCGCCTACCGGGCCCGGCTCCGCTGCTCCTTCCCGCCCCCTCCCCTCACGGCTACCCCGACGGGCCTCGCGCCTGCCGCTACCTCACGCGCACGACGGTGCCCGGCTCGTGCGCCGTGGGGAGGACGGCCGTCCAGCCGGCGGGGAGCCGGGGCGACGTCCACCAGAACAGCCGCTGCGCATCGAGCGGAGCCAGGTTCACGCAGCCGTGGCTCCGCACTTGGCCGAACGAGCGATGCCAGAACGCGCCGTGCAGCCCGATGCCCTTCGAGAAGTACTGGACGTAGGGGACGTCCTCCATCCGGTAGTACCGCTCGGCGGCCTCGTCCTCGAGGTTGTCCATGTCCGAGGTGAGCAGCTTGGCCCAGATCCGGAAGGTGCCGGCGGGCGTGGCGCGCTGCGACCCGGGCGCGCCCTTGCCGGTCGAGACGAGCGTCGCGAACACGGGGCGAGGCCCCTCGTAGGCCACCAGCGTCTGCGTCGAGCGATCGACGTCGATCCAGCGCTCACCCGCCTCGACGTCGACCTCGGGCGGCGGCGCCACCGACGGGCGCCGGAGATCGCGGGTCGAGATCCACGCCGCGACGTCGCCCTCCGCGATGCGCGCGAGCTTCCCCGAGGCGCCCTGCGCCTCCTCCAGGTAAGGGACCACCTCGAACCGCACCTTGCTCTCCTCGGTCCGCGTGAAGCCCGCCCCCGTCCGCGTGTAGAGCGGAGCCCGCTCCGACACGACCCACGCGGCCGCGATCTGCGCGGCGCCCGGCGCGACGTCCACCCCGTGGAACGCGAACGCGCGCACTGGACCGAGATCTCGCATCGGCAACCAGAAGCCGCTGTTCGTGCGGCCGTACCGGGCGCCTCCCACGATCCGCTCCTCGACGATCGCCACCGCGAAGCCGGGCTCGAGCTGCGCGTCCGGCGCGTCGATGTCGGCCGCCTCGGCGCGCCGATAGCCGAAGGTCCCGTCGGGGCCGACGAAGTAGTAGCGGTACGGGAGCCCATCGGGCATCTCGCGCCACGTCCGCACCAGCGGGCTGATCGGACCCGCGGCGGACAGCTCGACGGCGTCGTCACAGACCCAGGCCGCGGCGCCCACCTCGAGCCAGCGCCCGAGGCATCCGCCGGCGCGCCTGGCCGCAAAGAGGGGCAGCTGCACGTTGCGATCGACGGAGCCGCGCCGGCGCGCGCCCTCGCCGGGGGCGTCGAACAGCGGCTGGTCGCGCTTGAGCACGCGCGCGCTCCTGACCCACGCCGGCAGCGGGGCGTCGCCCGCGGGGACCCACGGCGGCAGCTGCGACGCGAGGACCGCTCCGCTCCAGATCGCCGCGCCGAGGGCCATCGCCGCGGCGCCGCCGCGACGCGCTCGTCGCAGCGCCCCGCGGCGCCGTTCCTGCGAGCCGGCCTCGGCGCCTCCACGCTTCGTCATCCTGCGGCGGGATCCTAAGCGTTCGCCTGCGCTCCAGCCAAACTCCCGCCTGCGCGCCCGCGGTCGGCGGGTTCAGCGGTAGGAGAAGCGCACTTCGTGATCGCAGATCCGGAAGAGATCGCCCTCGACGATGGCCTTCCGGGCGATGCGCTGGCCGTTGTACTCGACGCCGTTCGTCGAGCCCATGTCGACCATGTAGTACTGGCCGTTCAGGAACTCGACCATGGCGTGCTGGCGCGACACGTTCGGGTCCTTGATCGTCAGGTCGCTCGACTGCTTGCCGCGCCCGATGATGAACCGATCCTTGTTCACAACGAACCGCTGCCCCGCGTAGAACGCGGCGAGCGTCGGGCCGACGGGGACCTGATTCGGCATCCCCATGGCCATCGGCGGCGGACCCGGCACGCTGCTGGAGGCCTGCGGCGCAGCGACGTACGGCGGCGGCGACAGCGGGGGCGCGAGGGGCGGCGCCACCGGCGGCCCCATCGGCGAGGCGTAACCGGCGGCGTTGCTCAGCGGCGGCGGCGGCGGACCCGAGCGGCTCGCCGCGGCGCCCGGGAGGCTCTGGCGCCCGCCGGGGTTCGTGACCTGCGACGGGAGCGGCGGCGGCGCGCCGAGGCGCGTCACGCTGGTCGGCGGAGGCGGCGGGCCGCCGACGACGCGACCCGGAACGGGCGGCGGCACGGGCAGGCTGGGCCGCTTGCCGCCCGCGTTGCTGCTGCCGGGGGGTGGCGGGGGCGGCGGCGGCGCGCCCGGACGCACCTGCCCTGGAGGCGGAGGAGGCGGCGTGATCGCCGGGATCGGCGTCGGCCCTGGCCCGACGGACGCCACGCCGTACTGTGGCGACGGCGCGCCGTACGCAGGCGCCGAGGCGCCGTAGGGCATCCCGGCTGCCGGCTGCTGCTGCAAGCCTCCCAGGGGCGGCGCCGAGCCGGACGTCGCCAGCCCGGGCGGCTGGGGCGTCGCGAGGGGAGGTGGCGCGCTGGCCTGATGAGCGTGCGGGACCGCCATGTGCCCGGAGGGGGGCACCCCGTCACCCCTGGCGGGCGGCGGGAACGGCGTGCGCGGGCTGTAGCTTCGCTGCCGAGCGTACTGCTTCATCGACTCGTTGATGAGGTAGTCGATGGAGCACTCGAGCTCGCGCGCCATCTGCTCGAACGTCTCCCAAAGGACATCGCGACACTGGAACGTCCGTGCGCTTTTCTTGTTCGGATCCGCGCTCATCTCTACCCAACGATAATGGAGGATGAATTGCGCTGGGAAGCCTCCTCCCGGCCTCTTCCCTGCAAGCAGCTGACGGCTCTGGGCCGCGCGTGACGCGCGCGGCGGACGAAGAAGCGCGTCACTTCTTCTCGCCCTTCTCGAGCTCCGGCTTCCTGTCCTGCATGGCCGGCTCGACGCAGTACTGAACGAACTCGCCGACGGTCTTCACGTCCCTGAGCTCGCGCTCGGTCGATCCCTCTTTCTGCACCTCGCACGCCCACTTGCAGTCCGGGTCGGCCTCGCACACCGGCACGCGCGTGGTGTCGCCCTCGAGCGGCTTGACCGCCGGGAGATCGGCCGCCGTGCCGAACGTGAAGTAGTAGGCGATCGCGCTCGTCCGCACCGCAGCCGGACCCGCGGTGAAGTGCTTCTTCAGCGCCTCGACGGGCGAGCCCTCCTTCAGGTCGCCGAGCGCGGCGCCGTACGTGAGCGCCTCCGGCATGGCGAACCCCTTGCTGTCCTTGCCGTCGGGGAGCCTGCTCATGAACTCGTCGATGTGCTTCACCGTCGACATCTTCAGGATGGTCGCGGCGGCGGCGCGGCGGATCTTCCACTTGTCGGTCTTGAAGAGGCCGTAGAGCTTCTCGACGACGAGCTCGCGCGGCATCTCGCCGACGCGGCGGAAGGCCTGGTCGAGCACCGCGTCGGGCGCGTCCGCGGTCGCGATCTCGAGGATGCGCTGGATGTCGCTCGGGTTGTTGCGATCGAGCCGGCCTTCGAGCGCGGCGAGGGCGGCCTGGCGTCGCTTCTCGGGCTGCTCCTTGTTCGCCGCGAACCCGAGGAGGAAGTCCACCGACGGCCGGCCGCCGAGCTTCTTCATCGACCCGAAGACCCGGAACAGCTCCTCCTCCTGGTACTGCGCGAGCTGCGCCTCGAACTGCTTCTCGGTCGGCGCGAGCTTCGACGCGGCGTTCGCCGCCTGGAGCTCGGGCTTCTTGACGGCGGTCCACTCGCCGGAGGTGACGAACCTGGCGATGGCGACCAGGTTCGCCGAGGCGGCCTCCTTCGTCGGCGGGTCGCCGTACTCGGCCACGAGCGACGCCAGCTGGTCGAGCCGCTTCGCCTCGCGGGTCATCAGCTTCGGCAGGCCGGCCACCGCGGCGGGGCCGATGAAGCGCAGGAGCTGCTCCATCCCGTAGGCCTGCGAGCGGTCCTCGAGCCGGTGCTCGAAGTCCGCCATCGCCCAGTCGATGAGGGCGGCCTTGAGCCCCTCCTTCAGCCCCTCGTCCGCGATGATCACGGTCCGATCCGACGTGAGCATCGCGTACGCCGCGTCCTTGTAAGGGAACGACGTGTCCTGCGGGAGCGGCTGCCCTGGCTGCGCGACGGGCGGCGGCTTCCTCAGCTCGGCGATGATCGACGGCACGAGCGCCGCCACGATGGATTGCCGGGCCTCCGGCGCCATGGTCGCGAGGGTCTCGACCATGATGCCGATGCCCACGCGCCGGCCCTGCCGCGGCTTCATGCGGATGAGCGAGGTGGCCGCCTCGACGCGGAGCGAGCTGTCGTACTTATCGTGAAACAGCACCGCCCTGAGCTTGTCCGGGCCGTGCGCCGTGGTCTCCCACCGGTGGATGTCGTTCTCGTTGACGCGGCACCCGCTCGTCGCGAGCCCTGCGCCCGCGGTCGCGAGGCACAGCAAAAGAAGGCCCGCAGCGCCGACGCGCCGCCCTGCTCGTTCGACAGTTTCCATGCACGTCCCAGGAGGGTCGGGATGGTACCGCCCGCAGCGCTCTGTTTGAAAGAATTTCAAGGCCGGGATAGAGAGGAGCCTTTTCAAAGTCTGCGCGAAATCTGGCCAGAACTCCAGCGCGCCGGCGGCCGGCGATCCCCCGCCCTCCCGGCTGCCTCCCCTCGCCCAGGCTGCCCGGAAGCAGCTGCGTTTCGCCCTGCCCGGCGAGCTCAGGCGCGCGCACATGGCAGCGTTCACGCCGCCTCGCCCCTTCTTTGTCCGTCCCGCCTCATTCCGGTCTCTTCCACTTCTTGCAGCCCTCCCATACTTCTTGCCCCCGGAGCGCAGTGCGCATATGTGAGCAAAGTAGGTACAGGTAGGTATGCACGTCCCCTTGTTCGCTCCTCGCCGCGCCCAGCCCGCCGCCGGCCTTGGCGAGCCCTTGCGGTCCGGGGCGCGCGGCGCCGCGCGGACCAGCCCAGCAGGGATCGCGGGTCCTGCTGCGCCGCCGGGCCATGGCTACACCCGGGATGCGGCGGCGCTGGTTCTGCTGGTCTCCGCCCTGTACAGCGCGCTGGCGCTCGCCTCCTTTCGCGGGGATCCGATGCGGCCGGAGGTCTCCGGCGACGACTGGGTGGGGCCCGTGGGCGCTGCGCTCGCGGGGACGTCGATCGAGGCGATCGGCGTCATCGCGTGGTTCGTCCCGCTCGAGCTCGCGCTGCTGGCGATGCCGCTCCTGGGGGCGAAGCGCTCGATCGCCAGCCTGTTCCGGCTGAGCGGCGACATCGTGGTGGTCATCGTGCTCGCGGCGCTCGCGCATGTTGCGTTCCCGCGCGCTGTCGCGTTCGGCGCGATGCCGCTCGGCGGGGCCGTGGGCGAGCTGTTCGGGGAGGTGCTGCGCGCGCTCTTCTCGAACATCGGGTCCTACATCATCGGGCTCACCGTCGTCGCGCTCATCCTGATGGGCCGCGCGACGTTCTCGTTCATCGAGCTCGCGCACCGGGCCGAGCAGCTCGCGATCGCCATCGCCGTGCGCGTCGCCGGCTGGGCGCGCGCGCTCTTCGGGGCGTGGGCCGCGGCGCGCGACCTGGAGCGGCAGACCGAGGCCAAGACGCAGAGCGCGCCGCCGATCATCGCGCGCAACTCGAGCCCGGACGCGATCATCGCCGCGCTGGCCGACGACACCGACGAGCGGCCCTCCGATCCCGCCGCCAGGGCGACGCCCGTCGAGCCGGCGCCCGTCGCGGCGCCGGCGCTCGATCTCTGGAAGAGCGCGCCGTTCGAGGCGTCCCCCGAGGAGCCGGCCGCCCCGGCGAAGCCGCGGCGCGGGCGGAAGGCGCAGGCGAAGGAGCCGCGCGAAGCGGCGCATCTGAGCGCGGAGCCGCGCGGGGCAGAGCCGCACGACGCCGAGCCGCGCGAGGTGGAGATCCACGGCGGGGAGGCGCACGAGGTGGTGACCCACGGCGCCGAGCCGCACGAGCTGGTGATCCACGGCGGTGAGACGCACGAGGTGGTGACCCGCGGCGCCGAGCCCAGCGAGGCAGCGCAGCGGGACGACGAGCCGCGCGAGGCGGTGTCGCACGGCGCCGAGCCGCGCGGGGCCGTGTCGCACGGCGTCGAGCCGCGCGGCCGGGCGCAGCGCGCCGCCGAGCCGCGCGAGGGAACGCAGCGCCGAGCAACACGGCGTCGCGCCGCGTCTCCCGCGCCGCGCGGCGCCGCCGCCCAGGAGGACAGCGAAGAGCCGTCGTTCGGAGGCGAGGCGCACATCGACGAGGAGCAGGGCGACCTCGACGAGGTGCAGGGCGACTTCGACGAGGTGCAGGGCGACCTCGACGAGGACGAGCCGGAAGCGCTCGCGGCGCTCGACCCGAGCGACGACGAGATGGTGACCGCTCTCGGAGAACCGGACGAGGTCGACGTGCCGACACCGTCGCCCATCCTGCCCGTGCGCCAGCGGCGCGAGCTGCCGGTGCGCGAGCTGCCGGCGCGCGCGCCGGACGCCGCGGCGGTTCATCGCGAGCCGCCCGCGCGCGCGCCGGACGCCGCGGCGGCCCACCGCGAGCTGCCAGTGCGCACGCCGGACGCCGCGGCGGCTCATCGCGAGCTGCCGGTGCGCGCGCCGGACGCCGCGGCGGCTCACCGCGAGCCCTCGCCCGCCATCGGCCCGGAGCGGGCTCGCGGGGTCGCGCCGCGCGACCCGACGATCGTCGATACGAGCCGCGAGCTCGTCAGCGAGAAGCCGGCCGTGGTGAAGGTCGTCCCGGCGGCCGGAGCGGGCTTCCGCCTGCCGCTGACGGACATGCTCGAGGCGGCCGCGGGCGGGCGCCTGCAGCTCGACGCGGATCAGCTGAAGGCGACCGCGCAGCTCCTCGAGAAGACGCTCGCCGACTACGGCGTCAGCGGGAAGGTCGAGGAGATCCACCCGGGGCCGACCGTCACGACGTTCGAGGTCTCTCCCGCCGCCGGCACCAAGGTGTCGAAGGTCGCAGGCCTCGCGGACGACCTCGCGCTCGGCCTCTCGCGCAAGGTCCGCATCGTCGCCCCCATCCCCGGCAAGAACCGGATCGGCTTCGAGATCCCGAACGAGCACCGCCTGCCCGTCAACCTGCGCGAGCTCGTCGAGGATCGCCGCTTCGTCGAGATGAAGGCGCCGCTGCCGTGCGTGCTCGGCCGCGACATCATCGGGACGCCGTACTTCGCCGACCTCGCGTCGATGCCGCACGTCATCGTCGCGGGCGCGACCGGCGCGGGCAAGAGCGTGGGCCTCAACGTGATGCTGGTGAGCCTGCTCTTCCGAAAGACGCCGGAGGAGCTCAGGCTGCTGATGATCGATCCCAAGGTCGTCGAGCTCGCGCCCTTCGACCGCATCCCGCACCTGCTCCTGCCGGTCGTGACGGACATGAAGCAGGCGGCGAACGCGCTCAAGTGGGCCGTCGACGAGATGGAGCGCCGGTACCAGCTCTTCGCGAACGCGGGGACGAAGAACATCACGACCTACAACGCCTGGGTCGAGCGCGTGCAGCGCGGCGAGGCGCGCCCGCCGAAGCCCCCGGCCAAGGTGAGCGCCATCGGCGCCGACGGGCTCGAGGTGGAGATCGACGCGGCGAAGGACGGATCGGACGCGGCGCTGCCGGAGAAGATCCCGTTCATCGTGATCGTGGTCGACGAGTTCGCCGACCTCATGATGCAGCAAGGCAAGGACGTGGAGGCGAGCGTGGCCCGCCTCGCGCAGAAGGCGCGCGCCGCCGGCATGCACGTGATCCTCGCGACGCAGCGGCCGAGCGTCGACGTGATCACCGGCATGATCAAGGCGAACTTCCCGACGCGCATCGCCTTCCGTGTCGCGCAGAAGGTGGATAGCCGGACGATCCTCGACGAGCAGGGCGCGGAGCACCTGCTCGGCCGCGGCGACATGCTGATCAAGATGAACGGCTCGAACGATACGCGCCGCGTCCAGTGCCCGTTCTGCTCCGAGGAGGAGGTCCAGAAGATCACCGACTTCCTCCGGCTCCAGGGCGAGCCCGTCTACGACGAGGCGATCCTCCGGCCCCGAGACGAGGAGGGCGAGGAGCCCGACACGTCCGACGCGGAGGCCGATCCGATGTACGACGCCGCGGTTCGCATCGTGGCCGACACCCGGCGCTGCTCGACCTCGTGGCTGCAGCGCAAGCTCGGCGTCGGCTACAACCGCGCGGCCAAGCTGGTCGAGGCAATGGAGAAGCGCGGGCTCGTCGGGCCCGCGAACGGCGCCAAGGATCGCGAGGTGCTGATCGCGCCGATTTGACCCTGTGTGATTTATCTTGACGCCACTGCACAGAGGGTGTTGGCACGCCGCCGACCCAGGCAAGCGGGACAGACGGGATGTCGAGGAGCACACAGCGTCGAGGTGCCCGCCGACGGGGCTGCGCGCCGGCATGGCGGTTCTTTTGACTTTCCCGTTCGAATGCTTCATGGAGCACCCAGGATGGCGCCCGAGGAAACGCGCACGCGTCTGATCGCCCAGATCGCGAGCCTCCTGAACGACGGGGCGATGCCCGCAGACGCCCGCGCAGCGGGGCTGACGCTCATCGGCTGGCTCGCGAGACGCATGCCCGGAGAGGCCGCATCGCGGGATGGTGTCGAGGAGATGTGCCGCCGCGCGGCGGTCCTGGGCTGCCGGCCGCGGCGCATCGGTGGACGGCGCTCCACCTGACCCGGCGTCATTGCACAGGCCGCGGACGCACCCGCGCGTGCCCCGTGCTCAACCAGAATCCGCCGGGCCCCCTGGCCGGGCGCTTTGCGGACACACGCGGCGCACGCGGCGTTCGCTCCTTATACGTCGGGCCACGTCGAATTCACGTCGGAGCGTCGCCTGGATCCGCGTTCGCGTCGCGAATGTGTGCCAGCACCGGGTCCTAACGGGCAGCTGGCGGGCGACGATGGCGAGGCGAGCGCTAAAAGCGACATCCGTACCGTAATTTGTACGTGCCGTGGCGAGCGCGGCTAAGCTCCTGGGTGGCGCGGCTTTCCGCGCCGCGGGGCTCGCGCGACGCCCGATCCGGGACGTCGGCTCGCTCGGTACCATGGGGTAAACGGCCGCAGTGGGGCCTGTGATAGGTGGTGTTGCTCATGGCGAACCGCGTGGTCGCCCTCCCCGAACCTCACCCGAATGACGATGAAGATGTCGTGTGGGGGATCTCCACGGCAAGCGCGCTGTGGGCGCGCGGCGAGCGGCGCGACGCTATCGTGTGGCTGCGACGCGCGGCCGACGCCGCCGGGGCGGCCGGGCAGCCGTTCCGCGCCTCGGAGCTCGGGCTGTGCGTGACGGCGCTCGAGGAGGTCATGGCCTCGGAGGTCGGGCAGCCGAGCGATCCCGATCTCCTGGAGACCATCGACAGCGAAGGCGACGCGCCGCCCCCGTCCTCTGACGAGGCGCCGCCGTCGGACGAGCAGACCTGGCGCCGCCGCATGTCGCTCACCCAGGAGCTGCGCGCCTCGATGCCCTCGATCGAGATCGACATGTTCGAACCGCTCTCGCAGCCGGAGCTGGCGGCCGAATCAGAGCGACTGACGGGATCGTCCCGGCTGTCGCCGCCGCTCAGCCCGGGCGCAGAGGGCGGGCAGGGCGCCGGAGCACGACCGATCGCGCCGTTCTCCCCCGCGCCGCCCGGCGATGCGCAAGGCAGCACGTCGCCCCCCACGCCGCCGATGGCGCAGCCGCCGACGCAGCAGCCTCCCGACGGTGCCTTCCCGCAGGCTGCGCCGCCCGTTCAGCCGCAGCCGCCGCCCTTCGCGCCGGCGGCTCCGCCTGGCGTGTCGCGCTCGCAGCCGCCGCCCTTCGCGCCGGCGGCTCCGCCTGGCGTGTCGCGCTCGCAGCCGCCGCCCTTCGCGCCGGCGGCTCCGCCTGGCGTGTCGCGCTCGCAGCCGCCCCCCGCCGCGTACCCGCAGCGGCTCGACCCACCGCACGCGCAACCGCTGGCGCCGTCGGCCGCGCCCTCCGCACCGCCAACGGCTGCGCCCAACGTCCAGGCCGGCGCGATGTACCGGAGTCAGCCACCGCCGGCGCCTCCGCTGCCTGCCCCCATGGCGAACGCCATTCCGCCGCTGCCTCCCGCGCCAGGGGTTCCGTCGTTCCGGCAGCAGCTCACCACGGACCCGCTTCTGGTGACAGCGCAGGCGAAGACACCGAGCGCGCGACCGCCCGCCCCGATACCACCGCCGGCCGTACCGCGGGGAGGATCGCGGCGGCCGTCATCGATCCCCCCTCGCCCTGCCTCCGTGCCCACGCCGCATGAGCTGCAGTCGGCCCTACCTCCATCGCCGGAGCGCGGCCGGTCCGACCCCGCGATGACCCCCCTGCAGCCCCCGCGCCCCGCCGGGACACGCTCCATGAGCGAGCCACCGCCGGCGGCGCCGCGGCCTCCGTCGGCGCTTCCGGCGGTACCTCTACCTGCTCCACCGCTGCGGAGCCCCATCGCGGAGCCGCAGCCGCCGGCGACAAGAGGCGCCGCGCCCACGTCGCGCCCGCCGTCGTTCCGACCTCCGCCAGCGCCGCATCCGGCGTCCCTCGGACTTCCGCCAGCGCCGCCCCCGCCGTCGTTCGGGCCTCCACCCGCGTCGCACCCGCCGTCGTTCGGACCTCCGCCAGCGCCGCCTCCACCGTCGTTCGGGCCTCCACCCGCGCCGCCTCCGCCCACGTTCGGGCCTCCACCCGCGTCGCACCCGCCGCCTTTTGCGCCCCCACGCCCGCAGCCGGCGCCAGCACCGCATCCGCCGTCTTTTCAACCTCCGCGCCCGCAACCTCCGCCTCCGCCCGCCGGGCCGACCTCCGCTGCACCGTCAGCTGGCGTGCTTGTATACCCGCAGGTGCTGCCCCCGCCGGTGTCGCCGCCATCTTTCGCGCCGCCGCAGCCGCCGATCAGCACGCCGCCACACCCGCAGGCTCTGCCTCCCCCGACGCCGCCGCCGCCCACGCTGGCCTCCGCGCTTCCGCCGCCCGGCGCGCTTCCGCCGCCCGGCGCGCTTCCGCCGCCGGCCGCACCTCCGGCACCAGCCACGCGTCCACCGGCACTCTCGGCCACCGCCACGCCGCCGCCGCCCCTCGCGCCGCCGCTGGCCTCGTCGATGCCGGTCGCACCTCCCGATGCGCCCCCGGGGGCCGCCGCGCCACCGCAATCCCCCCCCGTGCCGCCGCTCGCCGCGCCGCCGCCATCGCCTGCTGCGCCACCGCTGTCCGTCTCGGCATCCGCCACGCCATCACCCACCGGCCCGCCGCCCGCCGCGCCATCGCCGGCGTCCGTCCCGCCGCCCGCGCAGCCCGCCGCGCCATCGTTGCCGGTATCCGCCGCACCGCTGGCCGCAGCGGCTTCGCTCCAGACATCGGCGTCGCACCAGGCCTCGAGCCCTCCAGCCCCCGCTGAAGAGCACGCGCCGAGCGACGACATCGGCGAGATCGTCGTCGAGGCTGAGGCCCCGACGCCCACCCCGGCCCGCACAGGCACGGCCGCGCCCGCACAGGGAGCGATCAGCTCCAAACGAAGGCCGCGCGAGCCGATCCTCGACCCCTGGTCCGAGGACGCGGAGCCAGCCGCGCCGCCGCGGCCTCCCCAGGAGATCATCACGTCGAACGGCGACACATACCTCGTGGCCCGCAGGCATCCCTCGACGCCACAGCCGGGCGACGAAGAAGAAGACGAGGTCATCACCTCGGCCGCGCCGCTCGATCTGACGCTCAAGCGGAAGCCGATCTCCGCGCGACCTCCCGCGCCCCCGACGCCTGCGGCGACGCGCACCCGCCCGGCGACGCCCACCGGAAACGAACCCCCAGGACGCCTCGGGGCCTCGGCCGACAGCATCCTCGCGAAGGGCACCGCGAATTCCGCGGGCGACAGCGCAAAGATCGAGCCCCCTGCGAGCGCAGACGCGTCGCCCGCGGAGTCGACGATCGAGGGGACGGTCGTCATCGAGCTCTCCGACAGCGACCTCGAAGCGCCGATGTCGAGCCGGCTCGCCACCCCTCCGCCTTCGCCACAGGCAGCGGAGCAGGACGACGACCTGCAGACGAGGGCCACCCCGTCCCGCGGCGAGCCCGCGCCCCTCGGCGCCGAGGTCCAGGCGTCGCGCCCGCGCGCGCTCGAGGAAGCCTCGGGCGAGCCCGCGCCGGAGCCCGTGGAAGAGCTGCTCGACGACGCGGACCTCGCGCTCGTCGAAGAGCCCCCGGCCCAGGCGGCCGGCGCCGCGCCGCGGCCGGCGGCCGCCGCCGACGCCCGCGCGCCGGGCTCGGTCGAGGCCCTCCCCGATCTCGCCGCGGCGCCGCGCGTGGATGTGCCCGCGCTCGAGGGGCGGCGGCCGGCCGCAGGCGAGAGCGCCGACCTCGCCGCGATGGCGCTCGACGCGCCGCCCAGCGCGCCACCGGAGACGGAGGCGCTCGCGGCCCTCAACCTCGCACCGGAGATCGCGCCGGATCTGCCGCGGCCCGGCGCGGCCAGCGCCGCGCCAGCCGCCGACGCCGCGGCCCTCACCGGCCGCGATCTGGAGCAGATCGAGGCGTTCGCGGACCTGCCCGAGGAGATGCACGACGAGCTCGCGCTCGCAGCGCGCGTGGAAGACCTCTCGTGCGACGAGGAGCTCGCCGTCGACGGGGCCGCGCTGGTCCTGCGCGGGGACGCCGCCGTGTGCGCGAACATCGTCGATATCCCCGCCGAGCGCGCCGCGACGAGGACGCTCGTGCCGTCCCGAGGGACGCTCGAGGAAGGCATCCCCCTGCGCGTCGTCGCCGGCGCGGACGGCGCGCGGGTGGCGATCTGGGGGCAGGCGACCATCGATCACGCGCTCCGCAGCTGCCCCTGGGTGCTCGACGAGCTGCGCACCGTCGCAGACCGGATCCAGTCGCTCGCAGGCGCCACGATGGGGCCGCTGGGCGAGCTCGAAGATGCGCTGCTGCGTCGCGTCCTCGGCCGGCTCCGGCTGCGCGGCCTGGCGCCCGGCGAGCACTTCATCCACGCGGGCAACCCCATCCCCGGGCTCGTGATCATCGGCGCCGGCGCGCTGGAGCTGGTCGAGGAGCGATCGCAGGCGATCGCAAGCACCGCGAGGCCCGGCGAGCTCCTGTTCGCCTCGGAGCTGCTCGGAGGCCAGCCGGCGCCGTCGATCGCTCGCGCCGCCGGGGGTGGCGCGCTCGTGCTCCTCGCCGACCACCCCACGCTGCGCGAGCTGTTCGAGAGCACGCCCGAGCTGCTCTCCATCCTGGCGCAGTCGGTCTCGATGAACGCTCAGCGCGGCTGAGGCGGCGCGCGGGGCCAGAGCCGCGCGGGGCTCGGCTGGCTCCGCGCGTCAGCGAGCCCTGGCGGGATGCCCGGCGGGCAGAGCTAGAGCTGGCCGCTCTTCGGCCGCAGCGGCCGCGCGGCCCCCTGCTCCAGCTCGGCGGGATCGACGGGCTCCGCTTCCTCGTTGACCTGCCAGACGAGCTCGCTGTTGCCCTGGGCCCCGGCGAAGCGGAGCCCGAACCACCTCGCGCTCGGCGAGATCGTCGGCTTCCCGTCCGCGGTCGCGCGCGGGAAGCGGATGCGGAACGCCTGGCGCCACACCGTGTTGTACGGGAAGTAGGTCCGCTCGAGCGCGTTCGGCTTGGCGATCGCGACGATCTCCTCGGGCGCCGTCTCGTTCCCTGTGTCGTCGATCAGCCGCACGATCCACGCGCTGTTCGGCGTCGAGAGGTCGTTGTACTTGCGCTCGCCCCCGAAGATCGCGACGAAGAACTGATGGCGCTGGCGCGTCTCCTCGAGCGTCTTCTCGAGCAGCTTCTGCCGCTGCTCGATCGTGAGCCGGTAGTCCTGCGCGTAGCGGACCACGTAGGCCCAGCGGAAGTCCCACGACTCGAAGGTCGCGGTGGCGGTGAGGAAGTTGTCGAGCTCGGAGAGCGCGAACAGGTGCTCCGTGCGCGTCCAGCTGCGCAGCACGTTCTCGTAGTCCGTCGCGACGTACTCGCGGGGCCCCTCGTTCAGGCTCACGAGCTGGGTCGAGCAGCCGGCCGGGCCGAGTAGCGCCGCGAGAACCAGACCGCGCCGGAGCCATCCTGCGTTGACCACGCGGCCAGGGTACCGAGCGCCCGCGCTGGATGCACGCACACTCGAAGCCGATCCCGCGCCTTCGGCGCCTTCGGCGCGCCTTCAGCCAGGAGCGAGCCCGGCGAGCGCGCCCGCCGCGCTCGCCGCGCTCACCGGCGCGCCCGTGGAGCGCCTGTCGGGAAGGTGAACCCGACGCTGAACCGCGCGGCATAATACGAGGCGACGTCGCCGCGCAGCGGGGTCGTGACCGGCAAGAGCACGCTCAGCGCCGGCTGCACGTTCGACAGGATGAAGCGGACGCTGGGCGAGACCGCGAACGTCGCGCGCCGGTCGTCCGGCAGGTCCTGGGTCAGCTGGTAGACCTCCCACAGCTCCAGACCCACCCCGACCGGCCTCGCGAGCCGGTAGCCGAAGTAGAACGCCGTGTGCGCCGTGATGTCGGTGCGGCGCTCCCCGGACCGCCGGCCGCGCACGACCAGCGACCAGTCGAGGCCCTGCCTGAGCTGGAAGATGAACGGCCCGGTGATGTGCCGCATGTCGAACCAGGGGCGGAACGTGAGCGTGAGCTCCCGGAAGCGCGTCTCGTCCCACGGCCGCACCACGCGCGCCGTCCGGAGCACCTCGGCCTGGTCGCGCGAGACGTCGCGCGGGACCGGGAGCACGACGCCGAAGCCTCCGCCGGAGGCGAGCCCGCGCACGCTCGACCAGACGCCGCGCCCGTACAGCTCGGGGCTCCCGAGCAGGATCGACCGCTCGACCCCCGGGACGCTCGCCGCGGCGCTGTCATGCACCGCGCCGACGAACCACTTGCGCGGGACGAGCGGCACCTCCATCTCGCCGTGCGAGTACCAGGCGAAGGCGAGCCTGCCGCCCGCCCGGCTCGCCGCGTCGGGCTCGATCACGGCCGCCGTGTACTCGAAGGTGAAGGTCGGGTCGCGCAGCGTGAGCCCGGGGAGCGTCGGGGGCGCGGGGACGTCGAAGACGGCCTCGTCTTCCTCGTCGGACCACGCGCCCGGCGCCGCGGCCAGCGCGGACGCCGGCCGCGCGCACGGCCAGAGCAAGAGCAGCGGCAGGCAGCGCAGCAGGAGCCGCATCACCGCGCGGGCGAGGCGCCCGTCGGGCGCCGGAACCCGCGCGGGCGGCCTCGTCGCCACGCAGGGAGGGCTACTTCGACCCGAGGCCGAAGTCGTTCGCGGTGACGTAGAGCATCAGCCCGAGCAGCATGAACACGCCGACCAGGTGGATGTGCGCCTCGACGCGCGCGTTCGGCCGGCGCCGCGTGGCGGCCTCGTAAAACAGGAACATCAGGCGGCCGCCGTCCAGGGCGGGGAACGGGATCAGGTTGAACGCGCCGAGGTAGGCCGAGAGCACCCCGAGGAACTCGAGCCCGTGCGGCAAGCCGCGCTTGGCCGCCTGCGCGGTCTGCCCGATCATCGCCGCCGGGCCCCCGAGCTCGCCCTCGATCTTGCCCGTGAGGACCTGGCCGAGCCCGACGACCAGGTCCTGCACGACCTTCGGCGGCATCTTCAGCGCGAGCAGCGCGGCCTCACTCGCGGTCACCGGCACCCGCTGGACCGGCCCGACGGGGATCACGCCGATCTTGCCCGAGCCGCTCTCGTTCGCAGGCGTGACCTTGGCCGAGACGCGCTCGCCCGCGCGCTCCACCACGAGGTCGAGCGGACGGCCGGGGCTCTTGGAGATGATCTCCGCCATCTTCTCCCAGTCGTGGACCGGGGTCCCGTCGATCTCGACGATGCGATCGCCGTCCTTCAGGCTGGCCGCCGCCGGCATCCCGGCGACCACGCCGATGTCGGTCAGGCGGTGGGGCTTGCCGCCCACCATCAGGCTCGCGAAGAAGAGGACCGACGCGAACAGGTAATTGGCGAGCGGACCGGCGAAGATCGCAGCGATCCGGCCCATCAGGCTCGCGTTCGCGTAGCTGCCCTTGTCCTCGGGATCGACCTCCTCGAGGGGGTTCATCCCCGCGATCTGGACGTACGCCAGGAAGGGGATCATGGCGACCTGGAACACGGTGGGGCCGTGCTTCAACGGGTCGTGGCGAAAGAGCCGCACGCGGACCTTGTCCGCGGCGGTCGTGAACCAGTAGTACCCGTCCTTCGGGACAATCTTGAAGAAGGTGGGGCCGAAGCCGATCGAGAACTTCAAGACGCGCATGCCGTAAGCGCGCGCGGCGAAGAAGTGCCCTCCCTCGTGGACCACCATCAGCAGGGCGAGACCGAGGATGCCTACGAAATACCAGCCGACCATCTCCGGCTAGTCTAACCAGGGCGGGCCCTGTCCGCACGCGCCCGATGTCCGCGCCGTACGCTCGCGCCGGCGAGATGCCGCCCGCGGCGGAGTCCGTGCGCTCCCGCCGGCCCCGGATGCACCAGGAGAGCGCGACAGCAGGGCGGCGCCCGGGGCGGCTCAGCCCGCCAGAGGGCCAGAGCCGGCGGGGGAGCGGCTCAGCCGACGAAGAACGAGACGCCGACGCTGAAGAAGGGATACCCGATCCGCATCGTGAGCGACATGTTGTCGTTGAAGTGGTAGCGGCCGCCGACCATGGTGACGAAGTCGAGCCACACGTCGTTGTAGAACCCGTCGGTACGGACGACAGCGCCGAGATCGGCGAACGCGCTCCACTGATCGGTGAAGAAGAAGTTCCACTGCATGGTGACCGGACTCCAGATGGTGAAGTCGCGGCGGCAGTACCTGCAGTTGGTGAGATCGAGCCCGAACGAGATGGCGACAGTGTTGTTGAGCTTCGGGATGAACGCCGGGTCGGCGAGCTCGATGCTCGCCCTGAAGCCGACGCCGAACTCGGGGTCGCCGAAGTCGTTGTAGCGCCCGGGCCCGTACCGCCGCAGGCCGTAGTCGCGGTGCATGAAGACGAAGTCCCCGTGCGGCTCGAGCTCGGCAAAGTAGCGGGGGTGATCGTTCGGATTCTTGATGTTCGCCTGCGCTTCGGGCGCGAGCGTGAGGAGGGTGGCGCCGGCAAGAGCGACGCTCACGAGCGAGGGCAGCGCTTTCATGAGCTCTTCGTACCAAAGGAAGGGCAGCGACGGAAGCAAACGGGCACGTGTCGGCTGCATGACGGCCGCCGCTGGAAGGCGATGTCGCACCTCGCTCGGCGCGCTGCGCGCGGCGCGGGCCGGGCGCGCGCGGGCCGTGGCGGGCCCTGGCCGAGGCGCGCGCTCGTCTGGCTGAAGCGCGCGCTTTGGGGTAAGCCGGTGTAGCCAGAGCCGAGCGCCGCACGCGCGGCGCACCTCGGAGGGGTGGCCTTCCCCGGAGCGTCGAGATGAGAGGATCGACAAGCGTCATCCAGCTGGCCCGTGGCTGCGCGCGCATCGGCGGCGGGCTCATCGCGGTCGCCGCGCTCGCGTGCAGCGGCACGATCCAGGTCGCGGGGCCGCCGCCCGAGGAGGCGGCGCCCCCGCCGGCGCAGAAACGGCCCCCGCCGACGAAGGCCGCCGAGTCGCCGGCGCCGCAAGCGCCCGCGGCCGCCGAACCGTTCGTGACCACGCGGGACTCCGACGAGTGGGTGCGCCAGACGCTGAAGCTGCAGGCGCGGTACGAGCGCGTCCTCGTCGTCGGCGCGCCGGCCCCCGCCGCGATCCGCGTGGCCGCGCTCGATCTGAACGCGCGCGGCGCTGCGGCCGAGCCGCGGGACCTCCCTGTCACGCGCGCGTTCGCCACGCTCCAGGAGGCGGCGGACGCGGCGCGCGGCGGCGACCTCATCGCCGTGTTGCCCGGGACGTACGCGGGGTTCTCGGTTGGCGACAAGCCGAGCGCCGGTCAGGAGCGGTACATCCATTTCAAGGCGATGGGGAGCCCGGGCGAGGTCGTGATCCACCGGGGGTGCGCCGCCGACCCGAACTGGATGATTTACCTGAAGGCAGCGCACCACGTCGTGATCGAGGGATTCCGTCTCGCTGGCAGCAGCGCGCCTGGCAGGCAGAGCGCGGCCGAGCCGAAGGCGGGGATCATGATCGACGGCGCCTTCGGCGAGACCAGCAGGCTCGCGCACCACATCGCCATCGTCGGCAACTTCGCGCATCACCATCGGACGTGGGGGGTTCACTCCACCGACAGCCACACGGTCCTCCTGCAGGACAACCTGTTCGCCTTCTCGGCGGGCGAGCACGGCGCCTACATATCCGACGGATCGGACAACTACGTGGTTCGTCGCAACGTGTTCTTCGGCAACAACGCGAGCGGGTTCCAGGCGAACCTCGATCCGGAGGCCTCGCTCGACGCGGTGCTGGAGCACCCGTCGTTCCGGGATCATCCGCGGAGGGAGCCGACCCGCGCCTGGGCCGCGGAGCTGATGAAGCGCGCGACGGAGCGGTTCGGCGAGCACGGGTTTCCGGACGGCCGCGGCGTGAACTTCATCATCGAGCAGAACGTCATCAACGGCAACGGGCGCAGCGGCGGGGGGGCGATCAACCTCGCCGGGGTGTCTGACTCGGTCGTGCAGAACAACCTCATCTATGGCAACCTCGCCAGCGGGATCGCGCAGTGGGACAACGCGAACCCGTTCGACCGGGCCTATGTGGAGCCCGGCCCGCGCGCTCCGGAGCAGGTGACCGGGCCTGACGCGCTGCCGCTCTGGGGCTGCCGCAACAACCTGATCCGCAACAACACCGTGGTGCTGAGCGCGAGGGGCCGGCCCGCGCTCCAGTGCGGCAACGGGAGCTGGGGTTGCCGCCTGCGGAACAACATCCTCGTGAGCGACGCCTCGCCGTCGATCGAGGTGCTGAGCACGAGCATCTACCGGTTCGACGCCGGCCACAACGTGGTGACCCAGGTGAGCTACGGCGGCATGCCCGAGGGGCTGAAGCGGCTCGCGGCGGCGCTGCCGGAGACGCGGGCGATCACGGGCATCACGCGCGCGCGGTTCGCGACGGAGGTGGTGCGCGCGAGCGAGGAGCCGTGGGTGATCCTCGAGGGGGGATGGTGGAAGCTCAACCCGAACCGGCCGGATTTCAGGCCGAAGCGGTCGTCGAAGATGCTGATCGGGCAGGGCGACGCGCGCGAGGTGCCTGCGCGGGATCTGCTCGGCGTGGAGCGAAAAGGCGCGGAGCTCGGGGCCCTGTCGCCGGGGCCGGGCTGACGGGAGGCGGCGGAGGTGTCAGGCGCCGGGCGCGGCGGCCGGGGCGATGACGAGCTGGCGGGGGGCATCGGCGAGGCAGGGAAGGCAGGCGTCGGCGAGCGCCGCGAAGCCGCGGCTCTGCCAGGCGCAGGCGCCCTCGGGCACGACCACGACGGCTATGCCCGGGCGCGCTGAGATGCCAACGGACGCTGGAATGGTGGCGACGCCCCCGCGAGCGTGAGCGCTTGCGAGCGAAAAATGTTGCCGGGGGTGAGAAACAGGCGAACGATCCCGCCGCGTTGGGGCAATGACGTGGAGAATGGCCGCGGCGTGCCCAAGGAGAATGGCGATGCGCAGCAAGACTTCTTCTTTGGTTATCGTGTTCAGTATCGCGGCGTTCGCGGCGTGCTCCGGGGAAACGACGGAGAACCCCGGCGGGGGCGGCGGGAGCGGCGGGGGGACGACCAGCACTACGACGTCGAGCACCACGACGACGACCACTGGCTCGGCCACGAGCTCGACCACCGCGTCGACGACGGCGGCATCGAGCGGTTCAGGCGGAGGGGCGGGACTGACCGAGTGCGAGGAGGCGTGCGCGAAGGTCGAGGAATGCAGCGATCTCAGCTGCGAATCCGTTTCCATCAACTGCTCTGAGCCGGGCTACGAGTGCGCTTCACAGTGCATCCTCGACACAGCGTGCGAAGACCTGAACGTCACGAACACCGACCTGCTGATCTGCCTCGGCAACTGCGACGCCGGCGCTGGGGGCGGAAACGCTGACGCTGCAGCGTGCCGGTCCTGCGCCATCGAGAACAGCTGTCTGACCCTCTGCGCATTCAGCGATACATGCCGGAGCTGGTTCGCCTGCGCTCAGGGGTGCTTCCAGGACGACGCGCAGCCCGCGTGCTTCGACGCATGCGACGCACAGTTCCCCGGCGCCGAGAGCCAGTTCACCGCGGTGTATACCTGCGCGTGCACGAGCTGCGAGGAGAGCTGCGGCGCGATCGCCGATCCGTGCAACTGAGCACCCCGCAGGGGGCGCGAGGGCAACTCTGCGCACGAGAACGCCCTCATCGGCCTCCCCGATCGCAAGGAAGCTCGAAAAGCGGACGGCGATAGCCTCCAGTCAGCCCGCCTGCCGCGTGTGCACTCCCCGCGTGCCGATCACGCAGCCCCGCGAATCCCCTCCGAACTCTCCTGCCACACAGCCATCAACGCTCGCGACGCCTTACACTGCCTTGGAAATCGCGAGCCAAGTGCTCCAATTTTCATAGGTGGTGGTGCGCCGCAGGCGCATCGCATCTACTGCGGGAATTCGGACAATGGCGGGAACCGCCATGACGTTCAGGGCTCCAAGGAATAAGGGGAATAGGAGAATATCGGAACGACACTTCCTCTTCTCCCCTTGGCGACATGGGCGGTTTTTCTGCCGATCCAGGGCAACGTCCTGCAGCAGTGCTACCAGCTCGCGTTACAAACTGCCCGAGACACGCCCAATCCCGAGCTCCTCGATGCGCGTGTGACACCGGGGGCACCTACCTTGTTCGTGCATCCCTGCCAGGACTCTGGTAGCTCGTTGGATTCACACTCTGGATAGTCTCCACCAACCTAACTCGCTGCGCGGACCTGCGACCGCTGATCACGCGAACAGCGCTCTCACGGAACAAGCTTCGCAAGAAATGCGTCCGTTCCTCCGCTCGTCGTCAGAGTGCCGGTGCCAAGCTCGATGGTTCCTGAGAACGACCCTACGAGCATCGGCTCCCCTAAAGAAGTAAGAGCCATACCGGCCAATCCGATGTCAGAGAAACCATCGATCTTTCTGGACCAGGACAGCTGGCCAACCCTCGAAATCTTGGCAAAAAACACGGAGCGGGACTCGCTCTCGGAAGAAAGCTCGGCGCCTCCGAAGCGAACTACTGTTTCAAAACCACCTTGTACGTATATATCGCCATCACGATCGATTGCCACATGGCTCCCCAGCTGCTCCCCCTCGCCGCTCAGCCACAGGCTCCACTGATACCGGTTACCTGAGTCCAGCTTGAGCAAAAATCCATCTCGGCCGACGGCCTCAAAGTCGCCGTCACCCATATCACTAAGAACCCCGTCGAAGCTGCCGGACAACAGGACACCCCCCACGTCATCCAAGGCCATGCCGTTCACATAATCATTACCGGTTCCGCCGACACGTCGCTGCGAGGAGACCGCTCCGTCAGGCTCAAATCGAACTACAAATATATCTTGCCCATCAGCCGCGCGCAACGCACCTAAACCAAAATCCACACTACCGTAATACTCACCGACAAACACAACAGATCCATCATCCTCCACAGCGAGACGACGACCATACTGAGGCTCGGAATCGCCAAACACTTTTACCCAGGCGCCGTCCGCGACCGCACTTGATCCATCCGAAGCACGAATCCTCGCAAGAAACACGTCAGTACTCGCTCCATCCGCGAGCAGAATAGAGTCTCCAAAACTAACGTACTGACAAAATTCCCCCGCAACGATCAAACCATCGGACCCCGCAGCAACGATCGAATGCACAGCCGGGAACGGCAGAGAACACAAGCCAGAAATATGCTTTGACCAAACAGGCTCACCCAACGGATCAACCTTGACAAGGAACACGCCACGATCAATCGACACTCCATTCAGCTCAAATGGACCCCAAGTGATACCCGAGAAGAAGACATTCTCTTCCGCATCAACACTGATCGCAGTTGGCCACTGCATATCAGAATTCCCAAATGCTTTAACCCAAACAACGGATCCATCCGCAGCAAACTTAATCAAGAATATATCATCTGCCCCCGACGAAGAAGCCATGACTGTCCCCCCGAGAACAATGTCTCCTTCAAAAGTTCCGATGACGTAGCTGTTGCCGGAGGAATCAACCGCCACCGCAGTCGCGGTCTGCGGCGCCTCGTTCCCGAAGCTCGTCACCCACTGGGCGCAATCCTTCCCGTCGCAGTCCTCGTCGTCCGTGCTCGCGCACGTCTCTGTCGCCGGCGTCACCTCGCCCTCGCACGCCTCGTACCCGGAGCCGTCCTGCTTGCACGCCTGCGACCCGGCCTCGCAGATCCCGGCGCCCTTCGTCCCGGGGGCCCCGGAGTAGCACTCGATCACGTGCTCGGGCTCGCACGTGGAGCTTCCGCCTGTCCCCGTCGCCGTCGTGGCGGCCGCGGATGCGGCGTCCTCGAAGTCGTCTAGGCCGAGCAGCAGCCCGCAGCCGGATGCCGCCATGATGCCGACACCTGCGAGGCATCGGAGCGATGTGCGCATTCTCATGCGCGCCATCGTAGAGCGAGAAGGGCGGGGCGTCAGCCTGAGCGCTTCGCGCGAACCGTTGCGTCGAGACGAGACCACCGCTCCGCCGATCGCGCGCGACAGGCTCCTTGACCTCGAGGCTTCGCTTCTCCCCTCAGCGTGTCCTCACTTACCACGACGTGAGCCACGGGAGCGGCGCTGGCGCGCGTGGCGGAAGAGCGTGCCGCAATCCCACCCAGCCGCGCGCGGGGCGCGTGTACACTCCGCCTCGTGCCGTCCGCGCCGTCCCGCGATCGCCTCCAGGCTCGCTTGTCGAAGAGATCCTCGGTGCCCCGGCGCCGCCCGTCACGCCCCGCAGGTTCAGCCTTGCTCGCTGCGCTGGGATGGCTCACGGCGTGCTCCGTTCCGAACGATGGCGGCACCAGCCCGAGGAAGAAAGCGGACGCTCCCGGGGAACCCCACATGACGCCCGCCGCCGAGAGGATGGCTCCCGCCGCGGCGTCCGCGCTCATGGCGCCAGCGTCTACCGGCAGCGCGCACGCCGGCGCCGCCATCCCGGGCGCCTCAGCCCCCGATCCCACGCCGATCACCGTCAGCCCGAGCGTCCTCCCCACAGAGGCGCCCCCGCTCGGCTCGACCGGCGCCCCGCCGCTCGCCCCTCCCGCCCCGCCGCCCGGCCCATGCCCCGCCGACATGGCCCTCGTCGGCGGATTCTGCATCGATCGCTACGAGGCGCACCTTGTCATCGACGCCGGCGGAGAGCTCGCCGGTTACCCGCACTTCAAGCGCCCCGAGCCGGGCGTCCGGTACCTCGCCCGCAGCGCGGCCGGCGTCTTTCCGCAGGCGTACATCAGCCGCGTCGAGGCCAAGGCCGCCTGCGTCGCCGCCGGCAAGCGTCTCTGCACGCGGCGGGAATGGCAGCGCGCCTGCCGCGGCAACGGCGCCCAACGCTACCCCTATGGCCCGCGCGGCGAGCGCGGGCGGTGCAACACCGGCAAACCCCACCTCCTGCGGGAAGTCTTCGGCGAGCACCCGCCGGGCGGGTGGAGCTACGAACGACACTTCAACAGCCCCGACCTCGACCAGAAATCAGGCTTCCTGGCGAGGAGCGGCGAACACGCCGGCTGCGCCAGCGAGCTCGGCGTCCACGACATGGTCGGGAACCTGCACGAGTGGGTCGGCGACATGGTCGATGACGAGCTCGTGATGCGGATGAGCACCGAAGGCGTCGAGCGCCGCGATCAGCCGTGGCATGAGGGAAATGGCGTGTTCATGGGCGGCTTCTTCAGCACGACCAGCGAGCTCGGCCCCGGTTGCTACTTCACCACCATCGCCCACGAGCCGACCTACCACGACTACTCCACGGGATTCCGCTGCTGCGACAGCGCCGACCTGCCGGCCGCTCCGGGGGCCATCAACGCGAGCCAGCGAGACGGCGGCGGCTGACAGCGCGGCCGGCCGCGACGCGCGGCTCGGCGCCGATGTCCCCGGCGCCCGCAGGCCCAGGCGAGCTCGCCCGCGGCGCGACCTCAGCGACGCTGCGCCCAGGAACGGTCGCGGCGTGCTCATCGCGGGCGGCCGTCTCATCACGGGTAGCCCTCTCGGACGATCGCCCGTCGATTCCTGCCCGCGCCAGGAACAGAGCACCTCCGCCAGATGTCCTGCCCTCTCGATGACCACGAGCGCAGCGACGCCCCTGGAAGACGCTCGTGCGATCACGAGGCTTCGCCCCCGCTACGGCCGATGGGCCACGGCCGCCGCGGCGCTGCTCCTCTCCGGCCTCGCGGCCATCGGAGCCTGCGTCAGCCAGCCCCTCGTGGCGGCACTCCCGCCGCCAGCTCCGGCGCTCTTCGCGGACCCCGCTCGCGTGGAGCGCGACGTTCGGATGCTCGTGGAGGAGTTCCGCCCGCGGGGCTACCGGCAGATCGCTCAGCTGGACCGCGCGGCGGCGTACCTCCGCGACGAGCTCAGGGCCGCTGGAGGACGCGTGACCGAGCAGCTCTACGATGTCGAGGGGCGGACGTACCGCAACGTGCTCGCCCGGTTCGGCCCGGACTCGTCGACGCGCGTCGTGGTCGGCGCCCACTACGACGCGGCGGACGACTTGCCCGGCGCCGACGACAACGCGAGCGGCGTGGCTGGGCTGCTCGAGCTGGGGCGGATGCTCGGCCGCGCACCCCTCCGCGGCGACGTCGAGCTCGTGGCGTTCACGCTGGAGGAGCCGCCCTATTTCCGGTCTGCGCACATGGGCAGCGCGCATCACGCGAATGCGATGCAAGCAGCAGGCGTGAAGGTCCGGGCGATGATCAGCCTGGAGATGATCGGGTATTTCACCGACGAGGAGGACAGCCAGGCGTTCCCGCTGGCGCCGCTATCCATGCTCTATCCCACGAAGGGGAACTTCGTGGCCGTGATCGGCAACCTGGAAGGGCTCTCGCTCGTTCGCACCGTCAAGGGGGCGATGGGCGGCGCGACCGATCTGCCCGCCTATTCCCTGAGCGCTCCGGCGCTCGTTCAGGGCGTGGACTGGTCCGACCACCGGAGCTACTGGGAAGCGGGTTATCCAGCGGTCATGATCACGGACACAGCGTTTCTGCGCAACCGGCGTTACCACACCGACAAGGACACGCCGGATACGCTCGACTACACGCGCGCTGCCAAGGTCGTCACCGGCGTGGCCCAGGCCGTCCTCGCGCTCGCGAACGAGTGAGCGCGCTGCCGTCGCCATGCCTCACGCCGCGAACATCCGATCGAGCACCGCCCTCGGCGCGCCGCCCTTCAGGGTCGCCTCGAGCGCCTCGAACACCCCCGCATCCACCTTCCGCGCCTTCGCGAACGCCACGACGCGCGGGATCAGCGGGATCGCCTCCACCCGCAGCCTGGCCTCCGCGACCGCCTCGTCGAGCGTCCGCCCGCGCGCGAGCGCCTTGCCGAGCACCACCTCGGGGCGGCCCTCGAGCCGGATCGAGGCGAGCAGGTCGCCGTAGCCGCCGAGCCCCAGCATCGTCCGCTCCTCCGCGCCCGCCGCGGCGGCGACGCGAGCCGCGCTGTCGACCGCCCTCGAGATCAGCGCGGCGAGCAACCCCGGCCCCGCGCCCGCCTGCTCGGCGAAGCCGACGCCGACGGCGAGGCAGCCGACCAGCGCCGACGCCCACTCCAGGCCCTGGAGATCCGGCGTCGTGTAGACGTGGAGCGCCTGGGACTGGAACGCCGCGGTCACCGCGGCGTGGACCTCCGGGAAGCGCGAGCCGCACACCATCGCCGAGGGGCGGCCCTCCCGGAGCTCGTCCTCCTGCACGGGGCCGCCCAGCGCGCCCACCCGGCGCGCCGGGGTCTCCTCGCGCACCAGGTCCGAGACGGTCTTCAGCGCCTCACCCTCGAGGCCGCGCACGCCGTGGATCACGAGGTGCGAGCCGTCCATGTGATCGCCGAGCGCGCGCAGCGCCGTCCGCGCCGCGTTCGACGGCACAGCGATCACGAGCAGCCGCGCCCGGGCGACCTCCGCGTGGTCCCGCACGATCCGCGGGCCGCCTTTGATCTGCGGCTGCTCGCGGCGAGAGTACAGGAGGACCTCCGCGCCGGTGCGGCTGGCCGCGAGCGCCAGCGCCACGCCCCAGAAACCGCCGCCGATGACCCCCACCGAAGGCGCCGGACGCGCGCTCCCCGGGGCGCTCACTGGCCACCCCCGGCGCCGTTCATCGAGCCCACGTGCGCGTCCGCCTCGCCCGCGCGGGACGACGACGACGAAGCGGACGAAGCGGACGAGGTCGCGCCCCGCGGCTCCTCCAAGGGCGGCGGCGACGAGGCGGGCTCGAGCGGCGGGAGCGGCGGCTGGACCTGCAGGCCGGAAGGGACGCCGGGCGGGGCGATGACGTCCCACGCCATCCCGTGGGCGGCGAGGCGGTTCTGGTAGTAGAAGAGCAGGTTGGTGTCGCAGATCGCGATGCCGTCGGGCCGCGAGTCGAGCACCGGCGACGAGTGGTAGCCCGCGAAGGAGCGCAGCGCGCGCTCGACGATGTCCCCGCCCGAGCCGAGCCGGACGTCCTCCCCCAGCACGATGCACCCCCGCTGCTCGAGCGCGCGCAGCCGATCGCAGAGGGCCACCACGTCGGCCGCGAGGTCGTCGCGCGGCACCGTGAGCACGTCGCGCTGCCGGAGCACCGTGAAGAGATCCGCGGCGGGCGCCTGGCTGCGGAGCCGGGCGAAGCTCGCCGCCGCGACGACGTGCGTCGCCATCACGACCGTGTCGCGCGCGTACGCCCGGCAGATCTCCTCACCGAGCTCGCGCGCGTACTGGGCGTCGCGCGCCGCGTCGATGACCGCCTTGCCGCCCTGATCCTTCACGTAGCTCGCCGGATCGACCTCGCGACCGCGGGCGTCGAACGAGCGGCCGAGCTCGTCGACCCGGTTGCCAAACGGATCGAGCGGCTCGGAGAAGCGGATGACCACCGCGGCGTTCATCGCGAGGAGCTTGCGCAGGAACGAGGCGATCCGGCCGATGCGGCTCGACTCGTCGTCCTCGATGATGAAGCGACCCTTGCCGGCCTCGGAGAGGAAATCGGCGATCAGCGTCTCGGCCTCGAGCGTGATGAGGTAGTTGATCGTGGCCGGGACGAAGAAGACGCGGCGCTCGCGGCCGCTCTGCAGCGTCCGCGTGTAGGCCTCGAACGCGCTGCCGACCAGGCCCAGCTTGAGCTTCCGCTCCACGCCGCCCGAGCGGGACCGCGTGCCCCCCGGGAAGAACAGCGAGTGGTAGCCGCGCTCCAGGAGCACGCCCGAGTACGTCTTCAGCACGTCCTTGTAGAGGTTGTGCCGGATGCGCCGGTCGACGCGGTAGGCGCCGAGGTTGTGCATGAAGAACGAGAGGACCGGGTTCGTGAACAGGTTCTTGCCGGCGCCGTACGTGGCGGGCGGCAGGCCGGCGCGCTCGAGGGCATAGCCGAACACGATCGAGTCCATGTTCGACATGTGGGTCGGGACGTAGACGGCCGTGCCGCGCTGCACGAGCGAGCGGAGCTTCGCGAGCGGGCCCTCCACGAGCACCCGGTCGGCCAGGAGCTCGAGGCTGACGAGCTTGAGCGGGTCGCGGACCACGGTCATGAGCTTCCGCGGCGCGAGCAGCGCGCTCACGACCGGCGGCAGGAGCCGCGACGACAGCTGGTAGACGCGCCGGTCGAAGTTCCCCGCGATGTCCCACGCGTACTCCTCCGACAGCTCCCGCAGGCGGCGGCGGCGCTCGGCGTCGTGCATGCGGCCGAGCGAGCGGGCGAGCCGCTGCCACTCGGCGAGCTCGCGGATGTCCTGCGGCTTCCGCGACCCCTCGAGCCGCTTCGACTCCTGATACGCCGCCTCGTTCATGGCGAGCAGCGGATCCCTCGTGGAGCCGACGACCCGGTCGACCACGGTGCGCACGATCTCGTCGCGCGCGTCGTTGAACCCGAAGATGGGAGCGCGGGAGTCCATGGGCCTAGTCGTATAGAAATCGGACGGCGGGCGCGAGCGGAATACGGCCGCGCGCGACGCCGAAAGTCAGCGGTAATCGTCCTTCGCGCGACGCACGGCGGCGAACACGTCGGACGGCGCGGCCCCCGGGAAGCGCGCCCTCAAACTCGGCTCGCCACAGCGCAGGAAGGGGTTCGTCGCGAGCTCGTCGGCCATCGTGCTCCCGACCGTGGGCTCGCCGCGCTCCCGGGCCGCGCGGGCGGCCGCGAGCTTCTTGCGGACAGCCTCGTTCTCGGGCTCGACCGCCTCGGCGAAACGGAGGTTGTTCACGGTGTACTCGTGACCGCAGAAGACGCGCGTATGCGCCGGGAGCGCCGCGAGCTTGGAGAGCGAGGCGTGCATCACCTCCGGCGTCCCCTCGAACATGCGGCCACATCCGGCGATGAAGAGCGTGTCTCCGGTGAACACAACGTCCTCGACGCAATACGAGACGGCGCCGAGCGTGTGGCCGGGGACGTGCAACGGCTGGAGCGTGAGGCCGGCAAGCTGGACCGGCGTGCCCTCCTCGACCCGCTCCGTCTGCGCCGGAACGCGCCCGACGTCGCTCGAGTGCGCATAGACCGGGAGGTCGCCGTAACGCTCGCGGAGCGCCTCGTTGCCACCGACGTGATCGTGGTGGTGGTGGGTGTTGACGATGGCGACCAGACTGAGCTTCTCGCGCTCGAGCGCCGCGATGATCGGCTGGGCCTCCGAGGGATCGATGACGATCGCCTCGCGCCGCCCGTCCGCGGCCACGAGGTACGCGTAGTTGTCGCTGAGGCAGGGCACGGGGAGGATGCGCATGAGGCGTCGACTATAGCGGCGCCCCCGGTGAGAGCCGGGGAAAAGGTGCGCGCGGCGCGCGTGGATCGCGCATGAGCTCGCGAAAGTTTGAGAATTTTGCGACCGAACCGGCAAGTGATCCCGAGCGGGGCGGCGGGCGGCCTGGCGGAGATCCTCGCGGTGACGCGGGCGCCATGGTGTGGCAGAGGGGCCGGCATGACGTCCGCCGAGCCCTCCGTCCGCTACCGCATCGGCGTCGATGAGAACGGGCTGGGCCCGCGGCTCGGTCCGATGGTGGTGACGGCGGTCCTCGCGCGCGTCACGGAGGCGGGCTGGCAGGTCGCCGGCCGCGCCCCTCGCGGCGCCCTCGCCCAGCGGCTCGGCGACTCGAAGCAGCTCGTGGCGCACGGGGATGTCTCGCTCGGCGAGGCCTGGGCTCGCGCGCTGGTCGCGCGCGGCTGCGGCCGCGCGGGGACGGCCAGCGGCGCGTCGTCGGTGGACGAGCTGCTCCACGCCGTCGCGCTCGAGGATCGCCCCGCGCTCCGCGCGCTCTGCCCGGGCCACGTCGAGGAGCAGTGCTGGTCGGCGGAGGGCGAGGCGTTCACCGCGTCCGACGAGCTGCTCGGCGCGATCGGCAAGGACCTCGACAAGCTCTCGGAGAAGGGGGTCGAGGTCGTCGCCGTGCGCTCGGTGCTGCTCTGCGCGAAGCGGATGAACGACGGGGCGCGCGCCGGGAAGAACAGGTTCGTGCTCGATCTCCACGCGATGGAGCGCCTCGTCCTGGAGCTCCGCGGCCTCGCCGGCGCCGAGGTCTTCGCGGTGTGCGGAAAGGTCGGCGGCTTCGGCAAGTATGGCTCCGTGTTCGGCCCGCTCGCGGGGAGGATGCACGCCGTGCTCGAGGAGGGCCGCGCCCGCAGCGCCTACCGCTTCCCCGGCCTCGGCGAGATCGCGTTCGTCCGCGATAGCGACGCCTCGGATCTGTGCGTCGCGATGGCGTCGATGGTGGGCAAGTACGTCCGCGAGGCGCTCATGGAGCGGGTCGCGCGCCATTACCAGCGCGCGGTCCCGGGCCTGCACGGGGCGAGCGGCTACTACGATCCGGTCACGTCGGCGTTCATCGGGGCGACCCGCCTCGTCCGCCGCGCGCGCGAGATCCCCGCCGAGTGCTTCGAGCGGGGCGCCGGCGAGAGCGCCGGCGAGAGCGACGCCTCGCTCGAGAGCGGCGGCCCGTAGCGCCGAGGCCGGCGCTGCGTGGGCCGCGCTCGCCGGGCGAAACCAGCGGCGCCGCGGGGCGTAGGAGGGTTAGGTGCGCTACCCTCGACAGGCCAGGTGGATGATGAAACGGCTCCGCGCTGCTGGTCTTCTCTTCGCGCTCGTCCTCATTGCGTGCGCCGCCGTGTTCGCGTGCTTTCGCGCCGGCGATGCAGGGAGGGCGAGCAAGGTGATTCCGGGGTCCAAGGAGGCTGTGACGATGTCGGACAGAAGCTATCGCAAACCGTCGGATGAGGAGCTGCGCAAGCAGCTCACGCCGCTCGCATACGAGGTCACCCAGCGCGACGCGACCGAGCCGCCGTTCCGCAACGCCTTCTGGGACAACCACGAGGCGGGCCTCTACGTGGATGTCGCGAGCGGCGAGCCGCTCTTCACGTCGCTCGACAAGTTCGACTCGGGCACCGGCTGGCCGAGCTTCACGCGCCCCGTCGAGCCGGAGCGCGTCGTGGAGCGCTCGGACAGGGGCCACGGGATGGTCCGAACGGAGGTGCGCTCCAAGGCCGGCAACTCGCACCTCGGGCACGTCTTCGAGGACGGGCCCGGGCCCGACGGGCTGCGCTATTGCATCAACTCGGCGTCCCTCCGGTTCATCCCGCTGGCTCGCCTCGAGGCGGAGGGTTACGGCGCTTATCGGGCGCTGTTCGAGGGCCGCGGCGGCGCGCCTCGGCAGCAAGCGAGCGCGAACGCCTGCGCCGTCCCGGCGCCGGGGGAGGCGCCTGGGTGCCAGACGACGCTGGAGACGGCCGTCCTGGCGGGCGGCTGCTTCTGGGGGATGGAAGAGCTCCTCCGGCAGATCCCCGGTGTCCTCGAGACGGAGGTCGGTTATGCCGGCGGCCGGACGAAGGCGCCGACCTATCAGGACGTGAAGACCGGATCGACGGGCCACGCCGAGTCGGTGCGCATCGTCTTCGATCCCGCGAAGCTGTCCTATGCCGAGCTGCTCGAGAGGTGGTTCTTCCGCATGCACGATCCCACGACGCCGAACCGCCAAGGCAACGACGTCGGGACGCAGTACCGCTCAGCGATCTTCGTCACGACGCCCGAGCAGCGCCGCATCGCCGAGGAGGTGAAGGCGCGCGTCGACAAGAGCGGCAAGTGGCGCGCCCCGCTCGTCACCGAGATCGTGGAGGCCGGGCCGTTCACGCGCGCCGAGGAGTACCACCAGAAGTACCTGGAAAAATACCCGGCCGGGTACACGTGCCATTTCATGCGCGATTGACGTAGTCGAGCGGTTCGTTGCTCGACAGCTGTCTCCGCCCACCTCTGCCACACGCAGAGCAGAGCGGCGGTCTCCCGCACAGGAGACGGGCCCAGATCGGCGTTTTCGGCGCGCAAGCGCACTCCGGTGCGCTGAGCACCGAAAACGTCGAGGTGGGCCCGTATCCGAAGCGGGTGACCGTCGCTCTAGCGATTGGCGATGTGGATCGCGGCGCCCATGGCGTGGGCGGCGGCTTCCATCAGCGACTCGCCGAGGGTCGGGTGGGGGTGGATCGTGAGCGAGAGATCCTCGAGGAAGGCCGCCATCTCGAGCGAGAGGGACGCCTCGCTGATCATGGTGCTGGCCTCCGGCCCGACGATGTGGACGCCGAGCACCTGCTTCGTCTTCTTGTCGGCGACGATCTTCACGAAGCCCTCGGTCTCGTTCATGGCCATGGCCTTGCCGAGCACCGAGAACGGGAACTTGCCGATGCTGACCTCGAGGCCCTTCGCCTTCGCCTCCGCCTCGGTGAGCCCCACCGTGGCGATCTCCGGATCGGTGAAGATCGCGCCCGGGATCGCGACCCAGTCCTTCTCGGCCTTGTGCCCCGCGATGACCTCGGCGGCGATCTCGCCCTCCTTCGTCGCCTTGTGCGCGAGCAGGGGCGGCCCGCTGACGTCGCCGATCGCGTAGATCGACGGCACGTTGGTGCGGCAGAACTTGTCCGTGGGGACGAACCCGCGCTGATCGACCGTCACGCCGACCTTCTCGAGGCCGAGCCCCTTGCTGCTCGGCCGCATGCCGACGGCGACGAGCACGGTGTCGACGACGATCGTCTGCTCCTTGCCGTCGGACTGGATCTTCACCCCGACCGAGCCGTCCTTCTGCTTCTCGTACCCGAGCGCCTTGGCGTTCTTATGGATCGTGCCGCCGCGCTTCAGGATCTTGCGCTCGACGATCTTGGTGCAGTCGGGGTCGACGCCCGTGAGCAGCTCCGGCAGCGCCTCGACGACGATGAGCTCGGCGCCGAACGCCTGGTAGACCATGCCGAGCTCGAGGCCGATGACGCCGCCGCCGATCACCATCAGCCGCTTCGGGACGCGGCGCAGGCTGACCGCCTCCTTCGCGCCGATGATCGTGTCGCCGTCGAACTTGAACGTCGGGATCTCGATGGTCGTCGAGCCGGTCGCGATCACGATCGCCTTGGTCGCCTCGAACTGCTCCACCGAGCCGTCCGCCCGCGTCACGTCCACGCGCTTCGGCCCCACGACCGTGGCGGTGCCGTTCACGACGTCGGCGCCGTTGCCCTTGAGCAGCGAACCGACGCCGCCGGTGAGCTTCTTGACGATGCCTTCCTTCCAGTCCTGCATCTTGTTGGCGTCGAGCTCGACGCCGCTGACCTTGATGCCCATCGCGGCGCCGGCCTGCGACTTCTCGTAGAGGTGGGCGGCGGAGATCAACGCCTTGGAGGGGATACACCCCCAGTTGAGGCAGACGCCGCCGACGTTCTCCTTCTCGATGCAGAGCACCTTCAGCTTGAGCTGAGCGAGCCGGATGGCGCAGGGGTAACCGCCGGGGCCGGCTCCGATCACGATTGCGTCGTAGGTCTTCATCCTTGTCCTTTTGTGCGCTTCGGAGACTGGAACTAGGGGCGCCGGGGTTCGTCAGGCAAGCCCCTCGCCGACAGCCCTGAGGCCGCGCCCGCAAACGCGAGCCGTCCCTGGGTGCCCGGGGCTTACACGACCTCGCAGCGAGGGGAAATCCCTCCCCGAGGTCAGCGCCCGCCGCCGTGCGGCGGCGCTTTCGGGGAGCGCAGGAGCTCTGCGCGCTGGTCGCGCAGGTGCCAGGGCAGCTCCGCGTAGACGTCGTCGAACAGCGTCTCTCGGGCAGGCGGGCCCATCGCCTCGACCTCGGCGACGGCGGCGGCGATCTCGGCGTTGAGCTCCGCCTCGAGGGAGGACTCCGCCGCGTCGTCGAGGAGCCCGCGGCCGGCGAGGTGGCGCCCGAGGCGCAGCAGCGGGTCGCGCTGCGTCCAGCGATCGACCTCCTCCTGCGATCGGTAGCGGCTCGGGTCGTCGCTCGAGGAGTGCGCGCCGACGCGGTAGGTGAGCGCCTCGATGAAGCTGGGGCCGCCGCCGTCACGAGCCCGCGCGACCGCCTCGGAGACGGCGCGGTAGACGGCGATGACGTCGTTGCCGTCGACCCGCACCGACGGCACGCCGTAGGCGCGCCCCTTGACGGCGATCGTCCTCGAGGCCGTCTGCCGGTCCGTGGGCACGCTGATGGCCCAGTGGTTGTTCTGGCAGATCATGACGCACGGCGCCTTGAAGACGGCCGCGAAGTTCATCGCGCTGTGGAAATCGGGCTCGCTCGTCGCGCCGTCGCCCATGAACCCCACGACCACGGTGCTGTCGCGTCGCAGCTTCGCGGCCCACGCGGCGCCGACCGCCTGCGGGAGCTGCGGGCCGATGCAGCTCGACCAGGACACCTGGTTCACCTGCCGCCCGCTCATGTGCGACGGCATCTGGCGCCCCTGGAGGAGGTCGCCCGAGTTGCCGAACACCTGGGCCACATAGGTGCGGAGCGGGAAGCCGCGCACCAGCATCATCACGCTCTCGCGCAGCGCGGGGAAGATCCAGTCCGTGGGCTCGACCGCGAGCGCCGTGGCGATCGGCGTCGCCTCCTGGCCGGTGCACGCGCCGTAGAAGCCGACCCGCCCCTGCCGCTGGAGCAGGAGCATGCGCGCGTCGAGCAGCCTGAGGCGCTTGATCTCGCGGTACGCGCGCAGCAGCAGCGCGTCGCTCAGGCAGGGGTCGGTCGCGGGATCCAGGGATCCATCGTCCCGGAGGACGCTGAGCAAGCCCTCATCGGCCCCCTCCCCTGGTCGGGACGTGGGCGCGTGAGGTGGAGGGGCGTCGGCGGCGGACCTCGCGGAGGCGCCGGGCGGCGTGGCTTCCAGCTCGCTCATGACCGGACCATACCGCGAAATGACGGCGCTCGCGGCCCCTTCGGCCCGCGGGGACGCCCCTCCCGCCCCCGCGGCGCGCCGGAGCGAAGCGGCTCACGTCGCTCGCGCACGAGCTCAGCCGAGCAGGACGCGGAACATCCGCTTGCTGTCCGAGAGGTAGTAGTAAGCGGCGCGGTCCGCGTCGCCCATCAGATCGAGGATGGCGCGCTCCATCTGATCGGGGCTCAGCGTGTTGGACACTTCCCACGTGTCGGGCGTGACCTCGTCGCCCTGCCACGGTCCGGCGCAGAGCGCGACGAGGCGCGACCGGTTCGCCTCGTCGGCGATCGAGAAGGTGAGGATGTAATCGTGGTTGACGAAGCCGCTATAGAGCTTGTTGTCACGCGGCATCGGATCCCTCCGTGTCGTGGGCGCGATGCGCGGCGTCCTTACCGCGGGCCGGGCGGCAGCGGGGCGGCCGCTTCCTCGTCGTCGTCCTGCTCGGGGCGGCGCGCGCCGAGCGTGAAGACGTGCAAGAGGACCAGGCTCGCCCCGAGGAACACCTCCGACTTGCTCACGAGCTCGGCGCGGCGGTGGATGCGCTCGAGCTCCATGCCGAGATCCCCCTCGCCGCGCCGGACGCCCTCGCGGTGGAGCGCCGCGATGCGGGGGGTGAGCGCCAGACCGACGTACGCGGCGCACCCGGCCAGCACCATGGCGACGACCCGGCGCACGCGCGCCGCGCGGCCGGCGCCCAGGCGGTACGCGGCCCAGGTGCGCGCCACCTCGGCGCCGAGGAGGATCACCGCGGCGCCGAGCGCGAATTGATCGAAGCGCGCGAACGCCGCGCTCATCGCGTCACCGGAGAAGGGGGCCGGGGCGAGCCGGAAGACGAACGGGGCAGCGCAGGCGCCCAGCGCCACGATGCCGCCGACCCAGGCCCCCGCCGCGAGCGCGGCCACGCTCGCGGCCACGCGATCGATGAGGGAGCGGCGCGACGCGGCGCGCTCTTCGGGGCTCGGGGCGAGGTCCGCCTCGCTGAACTGGGCTTCATCGTTCATGCATCCACCTCGGCAGCGAGGACGGCGAGCGCCTCCTCGACGGCCCCCTGATCGGCCTTCCGCTCGTCTCCCCGCATCGCCGCGATCGCGGGGCGGGCGGCCGAGAGGCGGGCGCGACCGGCGGCCGCGACGGCGAGCGTGCGCTTGTGGCGGTCCCACGCGCCGAGCTCGCTGAGGATGTCGCGGATGGCCCGCTCGTGGCCCATCCGCGCGAGCGCGACGCGCGCGTGCCAGCGCAGCGGATCGCGGCCGAAGCCGAGCCTGAGCCCGAAGGCGCGCCGCTCCAGGGCGCTCCGCGAAGCAGCGAGGCCGAGCTCGCCGCAGAGCTCGATGGCCGCGGCCTCGTCCTCGTGATCGACGCCGTGGAGCTTTCCTCCCACGATCTCGGCGAGCACGGGGTGGCCCACCGGATCGCCGAAGCGCGCGGTGACGACGGCCGCCGCTGCCCGGACGAGCGGGGACGCGTGGCCGAGCAGCGCGCGGGCCCGCTCCATGCCCAACGGAGGCAGCTCGCCGCTGGACTCCCCCAGCTCCTCGAACATCCGCAGCGCGATGTGGCAGACGAGCGGATCGTCGTCGTGGGTGGCCTGCATGATGGCCTCGATCGCGTCGGCCTGCTGGGCGCAGACGCGCGGGAACGCGATCACCGCCTGGAACCGCACCTCGGGCCGCTCGTCCGAGAGGGCGCGCCGGAGCCGGCCCGTGGCCCGCATGTCGCCGATTTCACCGAGCGCCGTGATCGCCATCTGCCGGACGTAGGGATCCACGTCCTCGACGGCGAGGAGCAGGGCCGGGAGCGCCTCGACGGCCTTCGTGTCGGCGAGGGCGATGGCCGCCGCCGCGCGGACCGCCGCGTGCTCATCGACGCGGAGCGCGCCCTCGATGGCGCGCACGACCTGCTCCCGTGCCGTCGCGGCATACGGGACGAGGTCGCTCACGGCCTCCGCGCGCACGGCGGGCTTCTGCGAAGCGACGTCGCGCAGCGCAGCCTCGAGCGTTCTCTTCGCGGGGGCCGGTCCGAACACGCGGCCAACGCTAGCACGGTCGATGCGCAAAGCCGGGCCGCACCGAGCGGCGCTCAGCCGCCGCCCGAGCCGCCAGCGCCACCCGAACCGCCACCTTCGCCGCCAGCGCCGCCCGAGCCGCCTTCGCCGCCCGAGCCGCCTTCGCCACCCGAGCCGCCTTCGCCACCCGAGCCGCCGGCGCCTCCCGCACCACCCGACCCTCCAGCGCCGCCAGCGCCTCCTGCGCCCGAGGCATCCGGAGTGTAGGGGGGCCATTCCTCCGTCTGTTCAGGAGCGGCCCTGCACACCCCGGGCTCGCTCTCGATGCCGCCCGGCGGCTCGCTGGCGACGCTCGACGCAGACGGCGGGTTCGGCAGGCACGCCCTCGAGCCGTCCGGCCTGGCGTCGACGATCGCGGCGTTGCGCTCGCCCGGCGCTATCGCTGCAGCACCCTGGATGTTGCCCAGCGCGACGCACGAGTAGCCGCTGCGGCAATCGTCGTCCTCATCGCAGGTGGCCATGCAGAACGTGCGCTCGAAGCGCGGCCAGCGGACGTTCTCGAGCTCGCTGCACGCCGGATCGATCACCGGGTTGAACGCGACACAGACGCTGCTCCCGGAGCAGCTGTCCGGCTCGCAGTTGAAGACCGTGCAGTAGCCGCCAGGCTGCGTCCCATCGCAGAGGAGCTGCTGCTCTGCCTGCACGCAATCGAGCGACGAGGTGCACGGATCGCCGATCTGGGGGCCACATCCGGCGAGCAGCGAGGATGCGCCAAGGAAGGCGAGCAGGAGGGCGGGCTCGGTGAGGCGGAGCATCGAGGAGGCCGCTTAGTACCGGCAGGGCCGCCCGCGCGCAAGCGCAGGCCCACGACGCCCACGACGCCGTCCCGGAACCGGCGCTGGCTTCCGCCCGAATTGACACCTTGCGGTCAGGCCTCTACAAACGAGCGGACCGGGGTGACCCCGGAGAACGAAGCGAAGGCCATGGCGACTTACATCACCGAAGACTGCATCAACTGCGGCGCCTGCGAGCCGGAATGCCCGAACGAAGCCATCAGCGAGGGCGACGAGATCTATGTGATCGATCCGGAGCTCTGCACCGAGTGCGTCGGCTTCTATGATCACGAAGCGTGCCAGGCCGTGTGCCCGGTCGAGTGCTGCCTGCCCAACCCGCAGATCGTGGAGACCGAGGAAGTCCTCATCGCGCGCGCCGTCAGGCTGCACCCCGACGACGGGGAGCTGAAGAAGCGGGCCGCTGCCAACGATTACCCCTCGCGCTTCCGCAAGTAGCGCGCCTCTTCGCGCACCATCGCGTCGCCTCTCCGGCCGCGCTTCCCATGCCTCCGCCGGCATCGTCGGTTCAATGCGGCGCCCGGGTCACACCGTGATCCGGCGCTGGGCCGCAGTGGTCCTCGCGGGTGCCTGCGCGGGCTGCCATGGCAGCGGTCCGCTGCTCCACCCGGCCCACGTCCTCCGTCCCGGCGCCGTGCGCCTCGGCGGCGGCCTGTCGGGTGACATGGTCGTCGCCGGAGCGGCGGACGAAGGGGCGAGCGCCACAGGCCCGGCGGCGGCGGCGGAGGGCGCCGCGCGGCGAAAGCTCTCCGAGATCACCGTGTCGCCGGGCGTCGCGCCCTGGGCCAGCGCCCGCGTCGGGATCGAGGGCGAGAACGAGGCGGGGCTGACGTACACGGGGCGAGCCATCCGGCTCGACGGGCGCCACGCATTCCCGCTCGGCGACGCGGCCCTGTCGATCGGCCTCGGCGCCTCGGCGCTGCTCGCGGGCGGGCCGGGCCCCAGCGCAGAAGGGATCGACGTCCACGGCGCAGGGCTCGACGTCCCTCTCCTGCTCGGCTTCCGGTCGGACGCGGATCTCTACGCGCTCTGGTTCGGTCCCCGGCTCGGCTTCGAGCTCCTCGGCGGCGAGGTGCGGCTGCCCGCCGCCGGAGCGGCGCTCCGAGGACCGCTCGTCGACGCCTCGGGCCAGCATCTCCAGCTCGGGTTCGTGCTGGGCGTCCGCGCGGGGTTCCGCCATGTGCACGTCGCGATCGAGGCCACCGCGACCTACCACCACGCCGAGGGCGAGATCGCCGGCGATCCGGTCGCGATCGATCAGGGCACCGTCGCCCCAGGCGGCGGCCTCACGGTCACTTTCTGACACGGTCGAAACAAACGCAACGACGTTGCAACGTCGGCGAACGCCGCGTTCAGAGCGTTCCCAGACGTAACGAAGCGCGGCAAGTCGCGGCAAAGCGCAACAAAACGTAGCAAAACGGAATCAGACGGATTCCCTGCCATTTTCGGTGGCAAGCACAGGCGCTTGCCCGGCCGGAGGACCCGTCTTAGACTCGGATCTATGCGTCCCCACGGCGCCCTCGCCACCTCATGCCTGCTCGCAGGTGCGGCTCTCGTCGGCTGTTCGGCGCCTGTTGCGGGCGACGCGACGGAGGCCAACGGCGTGGTCACCCAGGGGGTCGTGCGCGTCGAGCGCGCGATCAACCTGAGCCGGGACGCCGCCGCGACCGCAGCCCCCGGTGAGCTCGACGAGGCCGCGCTTCCGAGCGCGGGCGCCGAGGGTACGGGGGCGGTCACGAACGTGCTGGCGAAGTTCATGCGGCTCTCGTCCGCGATGGATCCCGAGCTCGCCGAGGGGGCCGTCGGGAAGCCGTTCGTCCTCCCCTCCGCCGGCAGCTGCATGGTCCTCTCGCCCGCCGCCGACGACGAGGCGAGCAGCTTCAGCTCGCTCAGCCCCATCGAGCTCCTCGACGCGGGCGACGTGACGATGAAGACCGAGAGCACCGAGATGCCGCTCGCCGCCCGCGCGTTCCCGGACGTGGGCGCCCTGGTCTTCGGCGTGTTCTACACGTCGCGCGACGCCACCAGCGATCTGCCTGCGCCGGCGCGGTACGTGTTCGAGAGCTCCGGCTCGGGGCAGCTCGACCGGTTCGCGTTCGAGGCCGATGCCCCCGCGGGTCCCGAGGAGGTGCGCATCGGCGACGCCGAGCTGGCCGACGGCGTCGATCTCGACGCAGGGGTCGGCGCGGTCGTGCAGTGGCGCGCGGGCGAGAGCGGCGAGGCCGGCCGGGCGCGGGACGTCATCTACGTCGACGTGACCTCGGCGCACGGCGCGACCGTGCGGTGCGCGTTCAAGGACACCGGGCGGGGCGTGATCCCGGGCTCCTTGCTGGATCCCTCGACGCTCGGGCCTCTGCCGGCGAACGCGACCCTCGCCGTGCACCGGACGCGGCAGGTGCCGATCAACACCTCGGGGATCGACCTCGGCGAGGTGCGCTTCGACCTCTCCGTGAACGGCCGAGCGCGCATCGCCGCGCGCTGACGGCGCTCCGACCGACATCGGCGTGGCGTACGAGGATCTGCGACGTCGCGCGGCCGAGCTCGCCGCGATCGGGCAGCGCGATCGCGGCGCCGCGCTCCTCGCGGCGGCCGGAGATCACGCGGGCGCCTCCGAGCTGCTCGAGCGCGTCTGCGACTTCGCCGGCGCGGCCCGGGAGGCGCTGGCAGCCGGGGACCCGGCCCGCGCGGCGCTGATGGCCGCGCTCGGCGGCGACGAGGCGCTCGCGCGCGAGGCGCTCGAGCGGATCGCCGCCACGTCGCCCCGGGACGCCGCGCTGCGCGCCGCCGCCGACCTCGCGGCGCGCGGGTTCTCGCGCCACGCGGGCGCGCTGTTCGCGGCGCTCGGCGCTCACGCGGCGGCCGCGGAGGCGTTCACCGCGGCCCACGACGCGTGCCGCGCCGCAGAGAGCTTCGAGCTCGCCGGCCGCCCCGCCGACGGCGCGCGGGTGCTCGAGGCCGCGCTCCGCCGCCGCCCGGGCGACGCGGCGGCGTGGCTCGCGCTGGGCGAGCTGCTCGCGCGCCACGGCCGCACCGAGGCCGCCGTGCGGGCGCTCCAGCAGCTGCCGCCCGCCGCCGCCGAGCGGGCGCGCGCGCTGCCGTTGCTCGGCCGCTGCCTGAGCGAGCTCGGGCTCGAGGACGCCGCGCGGACCGTCCGCGAGGAGCTCGCCCGGCTCGATCCGCCAGGCCAGGAGGCGCTCTCGTCGCGAGGCGCCGCTCCCGGCAGCGCCGCCGCGGGACCTCCTCCCGCGGGCCCCGCGCCCGTCGGGCCGCTCCTCTTCGGGCGCTACGAGACCCTGCGCGAGGTCACGGCCACGCCCCACGCGCGCGTGGTGGAGGCGCGCGACCGGATCACGGCGGAGCGCGTCGCCGTGAAGATCTTCGCGGGCGCGGCGTTCGGAGCGGGCCGCGACGCGCTCCTCCGGTTCGAGCGCGAGGCGCGCGCCCTCGCCCAGCTCCGGCACCCGAACGTCGTCGCGCTCCGCGCGTACCACCCCGAAGGGCCGGCGATGGTGCTCGCCTGGATGACGGGCGGGTCCCTGATCGAGCGGCTGCGGGGGGATCCGGTCACGCCCGCGCGCGCCGTCGAGATCGCGGGCGCGCTCCTGTCCGCGCTCGGCGAGGCGCACCGCCTCGGCATCCTCCACCGCGACGTGAAGCCGAGCAACGTGCTCTTCGACGAGATCGGGACGGCTCACCTCGCGGATTTCGGCGCGGCGCACCTCGGGGATCTCTCGTCCACCGCCACGGCGGGCGCGATCGGGACGTTCGCGTACATGTCGCCGGAGCAGCGCATGGGCCGACCGGCGACGCTGGCGAGCGATCTGTACGGCGTCGGCGCGGTGCTCGCCGAGCTGCTCACCGGAGAGCCGCCCGCCCCCGCCGTGCGCGGGCAGCTCGATCCCGCGCCGAGCGAGGTCCATCCGGACCTCACGGCGGCCCACGACGCGGCCGTGGCGGCGCTGCTCGCGGAGGACCCCGCCGCGCGGCCGGCCGACGCGTTCGAGGCGCGGCGCGCGATCACCGCGATGGCCTGGCCAGAGCGCCCGCGGCCGCGGCGGTCGCGCGGGAGCGGCCGGCCCCGATCGAGCGACGCGCCGCCCGCCACGGCGGCTCGGCTCGCGGCGACCCTGGAGGTCGGCGACGGCCGGGACACGGAGGGGCGCTGGCACGACGCCTGGCTCGATCGCGACGTCCTCGTGCTGCAGCTCGACGACGCGACCTTCGCCCGGGCCCGAGCCTTCGCGCGCGCCGGCCACGCGGCCTTGACGTCCGTCCTCCGGGTCGATCTCGCGAACGGCGAGGTCTGGGTGGCGCTGCCCCAGGGCCGCGCGCTCGCCGACGAGGCGCGCGCGCTGACCAAGGCCCAGCGTGCGCGCCTCGGCGAGGCCATCGCGGCGCTCCACGCGGCCGGAGGCGCGCACGGGTGCATCGACAGCCAGCACCTTTACGTCCACGACGGCGAGCTCACGCTGGCCTACCCGCGCGAGGCTCCCGGCGATGTGGAGGAGCTTGCAGCGCGGGATCTCGCGGCGCTCCAGGAGCTCGACAGGAACGCGCTGGACGAGCTCTAGAGGAGCTCGACAGGAACGCGCTGGACGAGCTCTGGCTCGATGAACCAGGGCGGAGGCGGCGCCCTACGCGAGGCCCGCGATGCGCAGGCGCGGGGTGTCCGGCGCGCCGGCTCAGTTCGGCGGAGACGGGGCGGGCGGCGGCGGCGAGATGCGCCCGCCAGGCGAGGTGCAGGTGCCCCCGTACTCGTCGCGCTTTGTGATGTCGTAGCAGCAGTAATCGCCGTCGTACTCGGCCTCGCTGTCGACCGACTCGACCTCGCCGCCGCACGAGTCGCTTCCGAAATAGGCGAGCGCCTCGTCCTGGGAGGGGCATTCCCCTTCGATCTCGGTCCACTCGAAGCACCCGACCTTGTCGCACCCCGTGGTCGCGAGGGTGAGCGCCAGGGCTGCGAGCTGGAGGGCCCGGACCGGACAACGCGCGAGGGCCGAACGGATCGTCGAGATCATGGATTCTCCCGGACACACGGGCGCTGCGCGCGCCCCGAGCAAGCATACTCCGGTTCGGACGAAGCCGGCTGCCCCGGAGAGGATCGAGCAAGCTCGCGTCGCGAGGCGGCGTGCGCCTCGCCTGGCCGCGCGGCGCGGCGGACGGCGCGCCTTCTGGTCGATCCGGACCGGGTGGAGTACACGACAGCATGACGACCGGAGAGCAGGGGGCCCGGGTGGTGCGCGCGCCGCGGGGAAGCGAGCGGAGCTGCAAGGGGTGGATCCAGGAGGCCGCGCTCCGGATGCTCCACAACAACCTCGATCCGGACGTCGCGGAGCGCCCCGACGATCTCGTCGTCTACGGCGGCACCGGGAAGGCGGCGCGATCGTGGGAGGCGTTCGACGTGATCGTCCGCGAGCTCCGGGAGCTCGCGGACGACGAGACGCTCCTCGTGCAGTCGGGCAAGGCGGTGGGCCGCTTCCGCACGCACCCGGACGCCCCCCGCGTGCTCCTCGCGAACTCGAACCTCGTGGGCCGGTGGGCGACGTGGGACGAGTTCCGCCGGCTCGAGGCGCTCGGCCTGACCATGTACGGGCAGATGACCGCGGGCTCCTGGATCTACATCGGCTCGCAGGGGATCGTGCAGGGCACCTACGAGACGTTCGTCGCCGCGCGGAAGGCGCACGCGGCGCGCGCCCCGGGCGGCGGGCGCTGGGTGCTCACCGCGGGGCTCGGCGGCATGGGCGGCGCGCAGCCGCTCGCCGCGACCATGGCGGGCATGGCCTGCCTCGGCGTCGAGATCGACCCGGCGCGCATCGAGAAGCGGCTCCGCACCCGCTACGTCGACGAGCGCATCGACGATCTCGACCGCGCCCTCGACGCCGTCCTCGAGAGCGTCCAGCGCGGGGCGCCGCGCTCGATCGCCCTCTGCGGCAACGCCGCCGACGTCTACCCGGAGCTCGTGCGCCGCGGCGTCACGCCCGACCTCGTCACCGAGCAGACCGCGGCGCACGATCCGCTCGTCGGCTACGTCCCGCCGGGGCTCACGCTCGAGCAGGCGGCGGAGCTCCGCGCCCGCGATCCCGGGGAGTACGTCGCGCGCGCGAAGGCGGGGATGCGCATGGAGGTCGAGGCGATGCTCGCGATGCAGCGGCGCGGGGCCGAGGTCTTCGACTACGGCAACAACATCCGCACCTGCGCGATGGAGGCAGGCGCCGAGGACGCGTTCGCGATCCCCGGCTTCGTGCCGGCGTACGTGCGCGAGCTGTTCTGCCAGGGCAAGGGCCCGTTCCGGTGGGTCGCGCTCTCGGGCGATCCCGAGGACATCCTCGCCACCGACCGCGCGGTGCTCGAGGCGGTCCCGGGCGACGCCGATCTCCGCCGCTGGATCGAGCTCGCGGAGCAGAAGATCGCGTTCCAGGGGCTCCCGTCGCGGATCTGCTGGCTCGGCTACGGCGATCGCGCGAAGGTCGGGCTCGCCTTCAACGAGCTCGTCCGCGCCGGCCGGGTGAAGGCGCCGATCGTGATCGGGCGCGACCACCTCGACTGCGGGTCGGTCGCGTCGCCGTTCCGGGAGACGGAGGCGATGAAGGACGGCTCGGACGCGATCGCCGACTGGGCGATCCTCAACGCGCTCGCGAACACCGCGGGCGGCGCGTCGTGGGTGAGCTTCCACCACGGCGGCGGCGTCGGGATCGGCAACTCGCTGCACGCCGGGATGGTGATCGTCGCCGACGGCACCGAGGCCGCTCGGCAGAGGCTCGAGCGGGTGCTCACCATCGATCCGGGGATGGGGATCATCCGGCACGCCGACGCGGGCTACGAGACGGCGTGCCGCGTGGCGGAGGAGAAGGGCGTCCGGGTGCCGCACCGGGCAGGGTGACCGGCTCCGCCGCGCCCTCGAGGGCGCGCAGCCGCGCGATCTCCTCCAGGTAGCCGCGCCGCTCCTTCGCGAGCGGCGGCAGCTCGATCACCGCCGGCACGCGCGCGAGCCGCGCGTCGTTCGCGAGGCGCCAGAACGGCGCGAGCCCCATCTCCCCGTCGCCGACCCGCTCGTGCCGATCGACCCGCTGGCCGAGCCCCGCCTTCGAGTCGTTCACGTGCATGCACCGCAGCCGATCCAGCCCGAGCAGCCGGCCGAAGTCGCTCCAGAACCGCTCGTAGCCGGCCTCGCTCCGGAGGTCGTGCCCCGCCGCGAAGGCGTGCTGCGTGTCGATGCAGACCCCGAGCCGCGACCCCTCCGGCCCGGCGCGCTCGATCATCGCGGCGATCTGATCGACGCGGTCGCCGAGGGTCGACCCCTGCCCGGCCGTGTTCTCGATGCACAGCTGCGCGCGGAGCCCCTTCCCGCGAGAGAGCACGATCGACAGGCTCTCGCCGATGCGGTCGAGGCCGGCCTCCTCGCCGAGGCTGCGGTGCGCGCCCGGATGGAACACCACGAAGTCGATCCCGAGCGCGTCGCACCGCGCGAGCTCCTGGAACAGCGCTTCCCGCGAGCGCTCGAGGATCGTGGCGTCGTCAGCGCACAGGTTGATGAGGTAGCTCGCGTGGGCGAGCGTCCGCCCCGCGCCGGCCCAGGCCGCGCGCGCGGCGCGAAACGCGGCGATCTGCTCCGCGCTCAGCGCCGGCTCCCGCCACTGGCCCGAGACCTTGGTGAAGATCTGCACCGCCTCGCAGCGGTCCTCCCCCGCCAGCGCGATCGCGCGGTGAAGGCCGCCAGCCACGGACTCGTGCGCGCCGAAGATCATGGGCCGCACTGCTTGGGGCGCTTCCCCGCCGCCGGCAAGGCATTGCTCCGAGCCCACCGGATCTGCCACGGCCCCCGCACGTCCGCGCGCACCCGCGCGCCCCCACGCGCTCTCACGCAGGAGAGCAACGCCCGGGCTGCCTCGTCCGTCCTTGGCGATGACCCCGATTTCACGAGCAAATCGAGCAAACCGCATGCCGGGAGGGCGCGAACCCCGGTTCGCGGCACCTCACCCTTGACGCGTTCCTGCCCAGGCGCGAATTGAGCGGCCTTCCTGGAGTCTCGATGAGCCATATGGGTGTTACGAACGGGGCCGGCGCCGGAGAGGCAGTGCCGGGGTCGCCGGGTGGGGCCAAGGGCGACGAAACCGCGGCGGCCCCGCCGCTGGTGCCGTCGCACGTGCTCTCGGGCAAGCGGCTCGTGGTGGTCGGAGGGACCGGCTTCCTCGGCAAGGTCTGGCTGGCCATGCTGCTCGCGAGGTTCCCGGAGATCGCCCACATCTACCTGCTCGTCCGGGCCAAGGAGAACCAGTCGCCGGAGGAGCGCTTCTGGTCGCAGATCGTGACCTCGCCGGTCTTCGACCCGATCCGCGAGCAGTACCCCGGGCCCGCCTTCGAGGAGTACCTGCGGCAGAAGATCACGCCCATGAACGGCAACGTCGGCCTGCCGCTGCTCGGGCTGGGTGACCGCGTCGGGGAGCTCACGGGCAACATCGCCGCGGTCGTGAACGTGGCCGGCGTCGTCGACTTCAACCCGCCGCTCGACGAGGCGCTCGAGGTCAACGCGTTCGGCATCAGCAACCTCGTCGAGCTCGCGCGGACCCTCGGGGCCAAGGTGATGCACACGAGCACCTGCTTCGTCGCGGGCTACCGCTCCGGGCTCATCGAGGAGAACCACCCGGCCGAGATCCCCTTCCCCCGCGCCGCGGGCGAGACGTGGTTCGGCGCCGCCTGCCCGAAGCGGACCCTCGATCGATCGCACTGGGATCCGCAGCGCGAGATCAGCGAGTGCCTCGACCTCGTGCAGCAGGCGCGCCAGCGGTGCGAGGACGCCTTCCGGCAGAGCGCCTTCCTCGACGAGGCCAAGGCCAACCTGGCCTCGCGCAGCGAGCCGTGCCGGGGCAGCGCGCTCGAGAACGAGCTCGCCAGGGTGAAGCGCAAGTTCATCAAGGACCGGCTCATCGAGGCCGGCAAGGAGCGCGCGCTCTTCTGGGGGTGGACCAACATCTACACCTACACGAAGAGCATCGGCGAGCAGGTCCTCGCGAGCTCCGGGCTGCCCTTCACCATCGTCCGCCCCGCCGTCGTCGAGACAGCGGTCGAGTTCCCGTTCACCGGCTGGAACGAGGGGATCAACACCTCGGCGCCGTACCTCTACCTCGCCTCGAAGGGGCAGGTGCAGTTCCCGGGCGACCACGACGTGCGGCTCGACCTCATCCCGGTCGACATGACCGCGAGCGGCATGATCGCCTCGCTCTGCGAGCTCATCGAGGGCCGCGCGCCCGCGGTGTACCAGTACGGATCGACCGACACGAACGGCTGCCGCGTGACGCGCTACCTGGAGCTCGCCGGGCTCTACAAGCGGCGGCAGGTGTTCGAGGGGAAGAAGACCTCGCTCTTCGACGTCGTGTCGTCCCGCTTCGAGCCGCGCGGGCTGACCCGGCAGCAGTACGGCGCGCACGGCGCGCGCGCCATCGAGGGCGCCCTCCGCGGCCTGGGCGGCCTGCTCAAGACGGCGAGCGTCGGCCCCGCCGCGGCCCTCCTCAAGCCGGCGGCGGCCGCGCTCGAGAACGCCGCCAGGACCGAGCAGAAGACGGCCACGCTCCTCGAGGTCTTCATGCCGTTCGTCGCGGAGGGCGACTGGGTCTACTCCTGCGCCAACACGCGCGCGGCGATGGCCCGCATGCCCCCCGAGGAGCGGGCGCGCTTCGTCTGGGCGCCCGAGAAGATCGACTGGCGCGACTACATCTGGAACGTCCACCTCCCCGGCCTGGAGAAGTGGGCCTTCCCGCTCATGGAGGAGATGCTCCGCCGGGAGATCAAGCCGCTCCGGCCCTACGACAGCCTGGTCGACCTGCTCGACGAGGTCGCCGAGCGCTTCGATCACGCGCTCTCGGTGCAGCGGTTCGAGCAGGACGGGCTCTCGCGCACGAGCTACCGCGAGCTCCGCGACGCGGCCTGCATGACCGCCGCGCGCCTCGCCGCGCTCGGGGTCCGCCGCGGCGATCGCGTGGCGCTCTCCGGCGCGAACCAGCCGGCGTGGCCCGTCGCCTACTTCGGCATCCTCCGCGCAGGCGCCGTCGCCGTCCCGATCGATCCCGGGCTCGACGCGAAGGCGTTCGCGGACGTCCTCCGCTCGTCGACGGCGAAGGTCGTCCTCTGGGACGGCGGCGTGGCGGAGAAGCTCGGCGCCGACGTGCGCGCGGCGCTGCCGAACCTTGTCGCCTTCGACATGGTCGGGTTCGCCGAGGGCCAGGTGCCCGACCTGGGCCCGGCCTCCGGCGACGGGCTCGCGCCCCCGGACGTGCGCGTGGGCAGCCAGGACGTCGCGAGCGTCGTCTACACGAGCGGCACGACCGGGGAGCCGAAGGGCGTGCTGCTCACGCACGGCAACTTCACGGCGCTGCTGGCCTCGCTGGCGCCGCTGTTCCCGCTCAAGGCAAGCGACCGCGTGCTCAGCGTGCTGCCGCTCCACCAGACCTTCGAGGTCACCTGCGGCCTGCTCCTGCCGCTGTCGCAGGGCGCGCGGATCATCTACCTCGACGAGGTCTCGGCCGATCGGGTGAGCGACGGGCTGAAGAAGGCGCGCGTCACGGCGATGGTCGGCGTGCCCGCGCTCTGGCAGATGCTGGAGCGCCAGATCGTCGCGAGGGTGAAGGAGCAGGGGCCCGCCGCGGCCACCGCGTTCAGCTGGGCCATGGAGCTGAACCGCATGCTCGGCAAGAGCCTGGGCCTGAACGCGGGGCGCCTCTTCTTCGGCAGCGTCCACGACGCGCTCGGCGGCAACGTCCGCTTCCTCATCTCGGGCGGCGCGGCGCTCCCCAGGGACACGGCCGCCGTGTTCAAGGGGCTCGGCCTGCCGCTCGCCGAGGGCTACGGCCTGACCGAGGCGGCGCCGCTCCTGACCGTCACCAAACCCTCGCCGGCGGCGAGCCCGGGGAACGTCGGCAAGCCGATCCCCGGGGTGAAGATCAAGATCGCGAACCCGGACGCGAACGGCGTCGGCGAGGTGCTCGCGCGCGGCCCCAACGTGATGAAGGGCTACGCCGACGACCCGGACGCGACCCAGGCGGCACTCGACGCGGACGGGTGGCTCCGGACGGGCGATCTCGGCAAGCTCGACAAGCAAGGGCGGCTCGTCCTCGTCGGCCGGCAGAGCGAGGTCATCAGCGCGGCGAAGGGCGAGAACCTGTACCCGGCCGACATCGAGCGAATGCTCGGCAAGGTCGAGCACGTCAGGGAGCTCGCCATCGTCGGGATCGACAACGGCCGCGGCGGCGAGCAGGTCGCCTGCCTCGCCGTCCCCACGGCGCCGGGCGCGAAGGACGGCGAGGACGACGAGGCGCTCGCGCGGGCCAAGCAGCACGAGCGCGCGCTCGACGCGCTCCGGACGGCGATCCAGGCGCTGCCCAAGCCGTGCCACCCCATGGCCATCCACCTCGACGACGCCGACCTGCCCCGCACCGCGTCCGGTCAGGTGAAGCGCTCCGAGGTGAAGGCGATCGTCACGCGCCTCGCCGCCGAGGCCGCCGCGGCAGGCGCGGGCGCGGCGGCCGTCGCGCAGGACGCCGGCGCGGCGACCACGGAGCCGAACGCGCACGGCGTGGGCGAGGAGCCGATCCACATCCCCCGCCCGGTGGCCGACTTCGCCAAGCACTGGATGAACAAGGTCCAGTCCGGCTTCTACGGGAACGTCATGCGCCCGAAGGTCTACGGGCGCGCGTTCATCCCGCACAACCGCAACACGATCGTCGTCTCGAACCACGCGAGCCACCTCGACATGGGCCTCGTGAAGTTCGCGCTCGGCAGCTACGGGGACGGCCTCGTCTCGCTGGCCGCGCAGGACTACTTCTTCGAGGGCAACCGCTGGCGGCGCGCCTACTTCGAGAACCTCACGAACCTCGCGCCCTTCGACCGCAAGGGCGGCCTCCGCACGGCGCTGCGCCAGACCGGCGAGATCCTGGACCGCGGGCGGACCGTGCTCCTCTTCCCGGAGGGCACGCGCAGCCCCGACGGCGGCATCCTCGAGTTCAAGCCGGCGATCGGGCACCTCGCGCTCACCCACAACGTCGACATCCTGCCCCTCTACCTGGGCGGCACCTTCGAGGCGCTCCCCAAGGGGCGCACCGTCCCGATCCGCCGCGACCTCGTCGCGCGCATCGGGCCGCCGCTCGCGATCGACGACCTCCGGCGGCTCACCGCCGGGATGAAGTACGCGGTGGCCTGCCGCAAGGTCGCGGAGCTCACGCAGCTCGCCGTCATCAAGCTCAAGGACGGCGGCGCCCTCGATCTGAGCCGGGTCGAGAGCATCGATCAGGCCGCCACCACGACCAAGGAGCACCCGCTCACGCTCCTGTTCCGCGAGCTCGAGTCGAAATACGTGGCGGGGCGGGTCAGCCAGCCGATCACCTACTACGTGACGCTCGGCACGGAGGACGAGGCGAAGTGGACGCTGCGGATCGACGCGGCCAGCTGCGAGGCGCGGATCGGTAAGCCAAGCCAGCAAGCGGACTGTGTCCTCAAGACCACGCCCGAGATATTCACCAAGATCGTCCGCGAGGCCTACACACCGAGCCCGATGGAGTTCATGACGGGCCTCGTGAAATCGAACGACATCTCCCTCCTGCAGACCTTCCAGAAGGTGTTCGACCTCGCATGAGCCGCTATCTCGTCACCGGCGCGACCGGTTTCCTGGGATCGCACCTCGTCACGGCGCTCCGTGGGGGTGGCCATGACGTGGTGGCGCTCTGCCGGGCAGAGGCGCCCGCGCTCGCCGCGCAGGGCGTGGAGCTCCGCCGCGGAGACATCCTCGACGCGGCGTCGGTGCGCGGCGCCGCCGAGGGCTGCGACGGGGTGTTCCACTGCGCCGGGCGCGTCTCGCGGCGGCGCGAGGACGCCGAGGCGCTCTACCGGACGCACGTCGAGGGGACCAAGATCACCCTTGACGCCTGCCGCGACGCGGGGGTGAAGCGCGCGGTGATCGCGAGCACGAGCGGCGTCGTCGCGGTCAGCAAGGACCCGAACGACGTCCGCGACGAGACGGCGGCGACGCCGATCGACCTCATCGCCGGCTGGCCCTACTACCGCTCGAAGCTGTACGCCGAGCGCGCGGCGTTCGATCGCAGCGGGCCCGGCTTCGAGGTCCTCGCCGTCAACCCGAGCATCCTGCTCGGCCCGGGCGACGTCCACGGCGCCTCGACCGGGGACATCGTGAGCTTCCTCGAGCGCCGGCTCCCCTTCACCCCCGCGGGCGGCCTCTCCTTCGTCGACGCCCGCGACGCGGCCCAGGGCATGGCGCTGGCGATGGACAAGGGCCGCCCGGGCGAGCGCTACCTGCTCGGCGCCGCCAACATGAGCCTGGAGGTCTTCTTCCGCCGCCTCGCGCGCATCTCGGGCGTCGCGGCCCCCGCCCTGCGGCTGCCGCGGAGCATCGCGCTCGCGAAGGCGGGCGCGCACCTCATCGAGCAGGCGCGGAAGCGGCTGCCGTTCGATCTGCCGGTCGATCCGGTGTCGGCCGAGATGGGCCAGCACTTCTGGTACCTCGACGCGACCAAGGCCCGGCGCGAGCTCGGCTGGACGCCGCGCGACCCGCTCGAGACCCTCGCGGACACGGTCGCCGATCTGCGCGCCCGCGGCGTGGTCTGGCCGCAAGCGTAGGTGGAGCGCGGCGCGCGGCCTCGCCGCGCCGGGCCGACCCCCGCTCAGACGGCCCGGCGGAGCGGGGTCGGCGGGAACAGGTCCTTCATGTCGAGCGGGAGCTGACCGCGGAACCCCTCGATCTCCCCCGCGGACACGCTGTCCGCGACGGCCTCGCAGATCGCCTGCAGCACGAAGCCGGCGGCCTCGCGGTCCATGCGCAGCTCGCGCGCGACGTCGGCCTCGATGGTCGCCGTCGTGATGCGCTTGTCCGGCCCGTCGAGGAACGGCTCGAGCGACGGGTGGAGCTTCGAGGGCAGCTGCGCGACGAGGTGCCGCGCCTCCTGGGGCGTCACCCTGCGGCAGAGGCAGCCGAGGACGATCTGGAGCGCGAGCTCGGCGCGGTCGCGCTGCTGGAGGCCGCTGTGGCGCTCGACGGCGTGGATCAGCCGGCCATAGGCGCTGTCGGCGCGCGCCTTGCGCCGGGTGAGGGCGCGCACGCGGCCGTGCGAGCGCTCCGGGCGCGCGGTCCCCTCGGGGTGCAGCGCGCCTTCCGGCTTGAAGCGGGCGGCCACCTCGAGCTGCGCCTTGACGACGGAGCCGGCGGCCTCCGCGTCGATGACCCCATCGGCGAGGAGATCGTCGAGGGTCACCAGGCCGACGGGCCGCCCTTGCTCGGTCACCGGCACGCGCCGACACGCATGATCGCGCATGGTGCGCACGGCGTCGTCGATCGACGCGTCGAGCTCGAGCGTCGCGATCTCGTCCGACATGATGTCGCGCAGCATCGTGCTGCGCGCGTCGAGGTCGCCTGCCACGACCTCCAGCGCGATATCGCGGTCGGTCACGATGCCGGCGAGGCGCTGGCCGTCGTGGACCAGGACCGCGCCGACGTGGTTGTCCATCATCGCCCTCACGGCGTCATAAGCGGTCGAGCGCGGGCTAAGAACGATCATTCTCGGGCGTCGGTACTCTTCGAGCGACATGGCGAGTCCCTCCCCTGGGCAGCGCGTTCGGGGTTGTGCGTGCGTACGCCAGGGCACGGCTAGCCAGAACGGTACCAACCGCGATGGCGCGCGTGGCCGGCGGGTGGACGCGGCGCGCGGGATCGCCGATCGCCGCCGCGAGCGGACGAGCAAGAGCCTTACGCGCCGCCGGCACGAGGAGCGAAGCCGCTCGTCAGCGGATCGCGCCGCGCGCCTGCGGCGCCGCGTTGGCGCCGCCGCCCGCCTCGGTGCCCAGCGCGCTGCGCGCCTGCTTGGTCGCGGGCGCGACAGGCGCGAGCCGCACCATCCGGTGCAGGAGCCCGTCGACCCGCTGCAGCCAGCCGCGCCAGGCGGCGTACTGCGCCACCGGGATGGTCGACTGATCGAGGATCACGCGCTCCTTCACCACCACGGCGTTCTTGCCGGGCACCTTCGCGAAGGAGATCGTCGCCCGCCCGAACGCGCCGCCGTTCTCGTCGCCGCCCGGCGGGAGCTCGGCGAACGCGTAGCCGGGCGGGGCGGTGATCGTGATCGTCCGGCTGTGGTGCCGCGGCGCGAAGCTCGGCGGCAGGACCACCGGCAGCGTGCGCTTCACGAGCGGCGCGAGCTGCGACGTCATCGTGGACGCGCCCGAGAGCGGCACGGAGAGCTCGGCGCCCTCGCGGCGGGCGAGCCCCTCGGAGCGCGCCTCGTACTCGAGCGTCGCCGCCCCGTGCGGGAGATCGGCCTGGAAAGCCACCTTGGGCTTCACGTCGACCGTCGGGAACCAGCCGTACGCGAGGTACTGCTCGACCCACTGCGCGCGCGCGTCGGCCTCCGCCAGGTTCGACCGGAGCTCGAACGCCGCGTCGCCGATGTGCCGCTCCTTCGCCGCGAGCTCGCCCGCGCCGGAGGGGAGCAGCGCGATCGTCCACGCGGCGTCGACGCCGTGATCGGCGGGCGAGCTCGCCGGCGTCTCCACGATCTTCGGCGGCCCCTCGTCGACGAACAGCGCCAGCGTGCGCGCGTCCATCGCGGGCAGCGGCCCAAGGCGGCTCTGCGGGCTCGTCGCGTCGAGCCACAGGCCCGGCGCGCCGCCCGCGCCCGGGAGGTAGGCGATGCCGTGATCGAACACCGGGATCGCCGCCACCTCGCTCCGGAGCAGCGAGGGCTGGCCCGTGTAGCGCGTCTGCACCAGCACCTCCGTCGCCTCGATGCCGATCGACTTGAGCAGCGTGATGAGCAGCATCGCCTTGTCGTCGCAGTCGCCCTGGCGCCGCGCCAGGAGCTCCTGCGGGCGGTTCGGCAGCCACCACTCGCCCGACACGAAGTTCACGTACCGGATGTCGTCCGCCACGAAGTCGAAGAGCGCCCGCAGCTTTGCCTCGCGCGTGGCCTTGCCCTTGGTGAGCTCCGCGGCGAGCCGTCGGACCTGATCGTCGGGCTCCATGAAGCCGGCGACCGCGCCCCGGTACCACTCCCGGAAGTCGTGCCAGCCGTGGAACGTCGAGCCCACGACGACCGGCAGCACCTCCGCGAGGTGCGGGGCGAGCGGCTCCTCGGGCACCTCGGGCGGGTCGTCCCAGATGTACCGCGTCACCTGGCGGCCGTCCTTCTCGGACCTGAGCACCCGCTCGGCCTTGCCGTTCAGCACGTCGATCGCCAGGGGGTCGCTCGCCGGCGAGTCGACGACGACCTCGTTGTAGAGGATCGGCCGCGTGTCGGTCGAGCCGACGTAGTCGATGAAGTAGAACGGCGCGTCGCCCCGGCGGCCGACGGGGCCCCGGGTCCACGAGCGCACCGCGACCTCCACCACGTCCCCCGCCTTGAGCTCGGGCCAGCGCACGAACGGCTTCTGCCCGCCCGCGCCCTGCTCGTCCGGCTGCGCCACCGTGCCGTCCTTGCGGTGGACCCGCGCGAGCAGGAGCTCCGTGTCCTCCCCCTCGGCGGGGATGTCGCGCTCGTAGAGATCCTGATCGGTGCGTGGCTCGATGACGATCTCGCGCGCGTAGTGCATGAGCTGCGAGACGCGTTTGTCCGGGTGGTACGTCACGACGCGCACCCAGTGGAGCTGCCGGTCGGCCACCTCCCCCTTCTTCGCCGGGGTCTGCCGCCCGCGCGCGAGGAAGACGCCGGGCGCGACGAGGTGCTGCTCGTCGCGCATGCGCTGCCGGCCCGGCGCGCCGGCCGAGCCCTCGCCGAGGCGGAGCGCGAGCTCGGCCTTGAGGTACGGATCGCCGGGCGTGAGGTCGCGCGCCCGCGCGAGCGCGGCCGTGGCCACGCGCGACGCGGCGGCCGTCGGCCGCGCGCCCGCGCCATCCTCTCGCACCGCGGCGAGCGCCTGGAACGCGGCGGGCTGGTTCGGCGCGACCTGCGTCGCGTACGACAGCACCTCGCGCGCCCACGCGACGCGGCCCGCGTCGTGGAGCGCGCGGCCGATCCGGATGACGTCCTCGGCCGACGTCTGCTGCGCGAGCGCCCCGGCGGCCGCCACCTCCAGCGCGGCGCCGCCGTCGGGCTCGAACGCGAGCACGTAGGGCGCGCCCCGCGACTCGGGCGCGATCTCGGCGAGCCTGCGCGCGGCCCGCAGCTCGAGCGCCGGGTCCAGCCGGGCCGCGGCCGCGATCTCCTGCCAGACGACGACCGGCGTCCTGTCCTTCTGCTCGCGCTCGACCGCGAGCAGCTCCTCGAGCCCGGCCCGCGTGAGCCCCGCCGTCGCGAGCTTCTTCTTGACGAGCGCCCTGAGGACGCGCGCCTCGGGATCGCGCGCCGAGCGCAGCGGCTCCTCGCGCAGCGCGGCCGCGGCCCAGTCGACCCGCTCCGAGGCGAGGTGGGCGGCGACCAGCCGGCGCTGCGCGAACGCCGCGGTGGCCCGGTCCTTCTCGGCGAGGCCCCGGGCGCGCGCGGCCTCGAGCCAGCCGCTGCGGTTCGCGCCGAAGGGCGACACCCACCCCGCCAGCGCGAGCGCGTCGGCGGAGATCCCGGGCGACCGCGTCACGCGGTCGAGCAGCCCGGGCGCGCGGGGCGACCGCTGGTCGTCGGCGCCCCCGAGCGTGCGCGCCACGACGGCCGTGAGGGTCTGATCGAGCGACTGCGACGCGCCCGCGTCGAGCGCCCTGTCGAGCGCCGTCGCGACGGCGGTCGCGGCCCGCGCGCCCGGGGGCGGGGCCGGCGGCTTGAGCGGCGTGAGGTCCGACGAGGTCGCGAGCGCCACGGGCCGGCGGTCCTCGTCGGTGAAGCGCACGCGGACGCGCCCCTCGTCGGCGATGGCCCCGGTGCACACCTTGAGGGCGAGCAGGTGATCGCCGGCGGGCGCCTCGATGCGCGCGGCGATGCGGTCGAGCACGAGGCGCTCGTGCGCCGCCTCGCTCGCGGCGACGTCGGCGCCGTCCCACAGGAGCCGCACGGCGCCGGTCGCGGCGACGTGGGCGAGGATCGGCTTGCGATCGAGCGCGGCCGGGACGGTCACGCGCGAGGCGAGGTACGTGCAGGTCTCGGTGCGCGGATGGATGTAAAGATCGAGCGGCACGCCGCGCGCGGTCGACGCGGCGGGCAGCACCCTGCGCCACGCGACGTCGTACACCCCCCAGGCGTAGCGGGCGCTCATGTCGGAGAAGCGCTGGCCTTCGGCCTCGGGCCCCTCGCGGAGCGCGAGCCCGCCGCCCGAGTTGTCCTGGAACGGGCCGAGGACGGCGAACGCCTTGACGAGCCCGGACGGGTCCGGGGGCGCGTCGTACGAGACGGCGCGCGCGCCCGGCCACGTCGCCGCCGGCGGCTCCGGGGCGAGCGAGGCGGCGAGCCAGCGCGCCTCATCGGCGAGCGGCGAGGAGGACGCCCCGATCTGCGCGAGGCCCTCCCGTGCGCGGCCCTGCGCGGCGCGGTCGGCGAGCGCTGCCGCGATCACGAGCCCGGCGAACGCGTCGTCTCCGCCCCGCCGCGCCCGGACCAGCGCCGCGCCAAGCATCTCGTCGGGCGTCGCGGCGGTCCACCGCAGCGGCAGCACGATGGGCGCGCGCTTCTCGGACCCCGGCGCGCTGCCTGCCGCGGGAGCGCTCGCCCCCGCCTTCGCGCCTCCCGGACGCAGCGTCGGCGCGCCCCCGGCTCGCGGCGCCGGCGCGCTGCCCGCCGCGGGCGCGCTCGCGCCTCCCGGACGCGGCGACTGTGCGTTGCCCGCCGCGGGCGCGGCGGCGATCGCGAGCAGCGCAACGAGCCACCCGCCCCCGCGGAGCGCGCGGGCGCGCGCGCGTCGATCTCGTCCTCGTCGATCCCGTCGATCTCCCCCCGGCGAGCTGCGCTCCATCGAACCTCGCTTCCCGGCCACGGCATAGCGCGGGCCCGATCGCGGCGCGAGCGCGGCGATCACGCGCGGGTGCGGCCGCGGATCACGCGCAGGTGCGGCCGCGCCGCACCCGCGCGCCGTGCGCGAACTTGGCCGGCGAGCTCGCGGCCCCCTACCCTGCTCGCATGCGCCGCGCGTCACGATGGCTGCTCTCGGCGGTGATGGCCCTGACCACGCTCACGGCCTCGCCAGCATCGACCTTCGCCCGCGACACCAAGGTCGAATGGAAGAGCGTCGACGTCCCCGCGGGCGAGGGCCAGGCCCAGCGGGCCCGCGCGCTGCGCGGCATGCTCTCCAGCGCCGCGAAGAAAGCGGACTTCGGCAAGGCGAAATCGGTCGTGCTGAGCGCGCGCGTCGTCGAGTTCACCTCGTCCACGCGGGGCGACGTCCACCGCGTGAGCTGCACCGTCGTCGGCCGCGTCGTCGGCGGCCCCACCGCCCGCTCGCGCATCTCGTTCGGCGGCAGGCCGAGCGAGCGGCAGGCGCTGGAGAAGCAGGTGCTCGCCATGGTCGCGAGCGGCGTCGTCGGCCGGCTCGCCGCGATCGTCCGCGCCCGCGCGCACGACTGACGCGCACGACGCAGTCGACCTGCTCCGCCGCGGGATCGCGCCGCGCCCCGCTCGACCCTCCACGGGATCTGGACTACGACGGCCCGCACCTCATGGAACTGGACCGGATGGTGAGCGAGCTCTTCCAGGAGGAAGAGCTCGCTCGCGACACGGCGAAGAAGCTGATCGAGCTGGCGCAGCGCTCCGCGGACGAGGCGCGCGCCGAGCGCGCGAGCCTGCTCGCGTTCCTGCGTGGGCCGATGGAGCGGCACATGCGCTACGAAGAGACCGCCATATTCCCGCATTTTCAGGCGCGCGGGCTCGCCGAGGAGGTCCAGGTGGCGCTGAAGCAGCACGCCGCCGTGCGTGAAGCGACCGACGCCCTGGCGGCCGTTGCGCAGGGCGGCGACGTCGCGGAGGCCATCGTCGATGTCGCCCGGTTGCTCCTGCACCATACAAATTTCGAGGGCGACTACATTTATCCAGAGCTCACCCACGACGAATGGCGCGAGCTGATGAAGGAAACCGTTCCGCAGGGCATCTGAGGTGGTACGCATGAACTCGACACGGATGTTGTCCTCGACGTAGGCTTTTGCCGCCGTGTCTATTGCAGCTGGTCAGGTGCTGAGCGAGCGCTACCGCCTCATCCGACCCGTGGGGCAGGGCGCGCAAGCGGCGGTGTGGGTCGCCGAGCACCTGGCGCTCGGCACCCATGTCGCGGTCAAGCTCATCGATTTGGAGCTCGCGAAGCAGGAGGACGCGCGCGAGCGGTTCCGCCGCGAGGCGACGGCCGCCGCGCAGCTGCGCAGCGCGCACGTCGTGCAGATCATCGATCACGGCATCGACGGGGAGCAGCCGTTCATCGTGATGGAGCTGCTCGAGGGCGAGGATCTCTTCGATCGGCTCGCGCGCCGGCGCCGCCTCTCGCTCCAGGAGACGTCGAAGATCGTGACGCAGGTCGCGCGCGCGCTCACCCGCGCGCACGGGGCCGGCATCGTGCACCGCGACCTCAAGCCGGAGAATTTTTTCCTCTGCGCGAACGAGGACGACGAGATCGTCAAGATCCTCGACTTCGGCATCGCCAAGGTGAAGGGGCAGGGGAAGGGGAAGCGGGTCGCCCAGCGCACCAGCGTCGGCACGCTCATGGGCACGCCGCACTACATGAGCCCGGAGCAGGTGAAGGGGCTCCGGGAGGTCGACTACCGCGCGGATCTCTGGGCGCTCGGCGTGATCGCTTACCAGTGCGTGACGGGCGAGCTCCCGTTCGACAGCGAGGGGGTGGGCGACCTGCTGATCAAGATCTCGCTTGGCGAGATCCCGGTCCCGTCGAGGGTGAACCCGGAGCTGCCGGCGAGCTTCGACGGGTGGTTCGCGCGCGCCTGCGACCGCGATCCGTCGCGGCGCTTCAGCAGCGCGCGCGATCTCGCGGAGTCGCTCGCCCGCGTCGCCGACCTGTCGACCGAGGCCCCGATCAGCATGAGATCGCCGCAGTCGCCGCCGCCGCTGCCGCCCCGGGCCTCGCCCACGCGCCCGCCGGCGGCCCCGCCGCGGCCGGCGACAGGCTCGGTGATCCCGAAGGCGCCGCCGCTCCCCCGGGTGGCCGACCCCACGGGCGCCGCCTCGACGCGATCGCCCGAGCGAGGATCGGGCGAGCCGCCGGCGGACATGCCGGCCGCTCCGCCGTCGGCCAGATCGAGCGCGAGGGTCCCCGCGGTGCCAAGCGAGCGGCCGCAGGCGCCGCCGCGGCTCACCGAGCGGCCTCCGCTCAGCGAGCGCCCGCCGCTGTCTTCTCGGATCGGCGAGCGGCCTCTCGCACCGCCGCGGGCCACCGAGCGACCTCCGGCGCCGCCTCGGCCCACGGCGCGGCCTCAGACGCCGTCGCTGGCGCAGATCAGCGAGCAATCACCGGGCTCGTCCGAGCTCGGCGAACGGCCGCCGCTCTCGGCTCGGCCCGGCGATCGACCTCCGGCGCCGCCGCAGCACAGCGACAGCGCATCGCAGAAGCCGCCGGTCGCTGCCGAGACGCTGGTCGCTGCAGGGACACCGGTCGCTGCCGGGACGCCGGTCGCCACGGGGACGCCGGTCGCTGCCGGAACACCGGTCGCCACCGGGACGCCGGTCTCCGCGCAGCCGAGCGGTGCATCGTCCGCGACGACAGACGGCGTGGACGCCCCACCAGGCGCGCCTGCACCGGCGCCGGCGCCCAGCGACACGTTCCGGAAGGCCGCCGACAGCGCGTCCTCGCTCGTCGACGTCGACATCGACGAGTTCGAAGAGGACGTGATCGACACCGACGTGGACGAGCCCTGGACGGCGACGGCCGCATCCGCGGCGCTCGCTCCACGCGCAGACGCAACGCCGGCCGAGCCCGCGGCCGCAGCCCAGGCGCCGGCCGAGCGCGCAGCCCAGGCGCCGGTCGAGCCCGCAGCCCAGGCGCCGGCCGAGCCCGCGACCCAAGCGCCGGCCGAGCCCGCGGCCCAGGCGCCGGCCGAGCCCGCAGCCCAGGCGCCGGCCGAGCCCGCGGCCCAGGCGCCGGCCGAGCCCGCGATGGCTGCGCCCCAGAGCGGCGTACCCGTCGCGCCAGACGCCACGGCCGAGCCGCCGCTCTCCTCGCAAACGCCACACGTGCTCTCGCCGCAACAGGCCGATCCGCACGCGATCGCCCCCGAGCGCGAGGCGCCGCCGAGCCAGGACCCGTCGTCGGAGAGGCTCCGCGACAACGTCAGGCGAGCGGTCGTCGGGGCGGTCGCGGCTGCCGCGCCCCCCGCCTCGCTGCGCGAGCCGCCCCCGCTCGATCCGCCGCTCGCCCCTCGGGCTCGCGCGTTGCCCTCCGGCCAGTCGCCGGACCAATGGATGAAGGGGTCCAGCGTGAGCGGGGTGGCGCACGAGGCGCGCGAGAGCGTGCTTCCGGAGTTCGACCCCGGCTCACGTCGGCGCCGACGCGCCGGCTTGGCAGCCCTCGCGCTGGTGGCCCTGGCCGGCGTCGCCGCGTGGCAGATGGTCGTCCGCTCGCAGCGCCTGCCACAGAGCACGCCGGCGGCCGAGAGCGAGGCCCCGCCGCCGCCCGCCCTCACGGCAGAGCCCGCACCGCCGCCAGAGCCCGCGCCCCAGCCGACCGTCACGGCGAAGGCCGTGGAAACGGCCACGGCCACGTCCGCGCAGCCGTCGGCGAGGGCCGCCACGACGACGCCGCCGCGGAAGCGGCGCCCGCCGCCGCCACCGCCGAAGAAGTCGCGGAAAGAGCCGGGCAAGGTGGACGACCTGACGATCGAGATCCCGATCCCCCCGGAGCCGGCCGAGGCGGAACCGACCTCACCAGCAGAGTCGCCGCCCCCGACCGGATCGCCCCAGGGCGATCCGGCCCCGCATGCAGAGTGAAGCGTGGAAACGACTGCCTATCAGCAATACTCCGAAGAATCCGGCGACTGGTTGAGGAAGGGGAGGGCCCGGCTGCTGGCCCATCTGGTGCGCGAGTTCGGCCCGGAACGGCGGCCGCTCGAGCTGCTCGAGGTCGGCGCCGGGGTCGGCCAGAACCTGAGTGTCCTCGCGGAGTTCGGGGCCGTCGACGCCAACGAGGTGAGCCCTCTCGGACAGGAGGCCATCGCGAAGGCCGGCGCGGCGAGGACGCTCTACGGCACATCCATCCCGTTCCAGCTCGACCGACGCTATGACGTGATCTGCGCGCTCGATGTCATCGAGCACATCGAGGACGACCGCGCCGCTCTCCGGTGGATCCATGACCACCTGAGCCCTGGCGGAATCTTCGTCGCCACGGTGCCCGCGTATCCGTGGCTGTTCAGCGACCACGACCGCGCATTGCAGCATTTCCGCCGGTACACGGCTGGCAGCTTCCGCGCCGCGCTGCCGGCCGAGCTCCACGTGGAAGCTTGTGCCTACTTCAACCAGCTCCTCTTCCCTGCCGCGGTCGGCTCGCGCGCCGTCTGGAGCGCCGCGCGCAAGCTGCGCCCTCGCAAGACCAGCATGAAGCAGCCCTCGCCGAAGTCGGGCCTCGCTTCCTCCGCGCTCGAAGCCGTCCTCGGTGCCGAGGTCGACCTCATCGCGCGCGGCTACCGGCCGAGCTTCGGCCTGTCGGTCTTCTGCGTGGCGAAGCGCTGGGCCGCATGAAGGACAGATCCGCGTCGCTCGCCGATCTCCCCAGCACCCCGCCCACCGGCGCCCCGCCCGCCCCCCCGAGGATCTCGGCGGATCCGCCCGAGCCCGCGCCCGGCCCGCCGCAGCGGATCGGGGGCCCGCTCGCCAGGGTGCGCACGGCGCTGCGCCCGATCATGGTCGTCGTCGCTGCCCTGTTCATCGGGCTCGCCGCGCGGGACCTCGCCCGCAGGTGGGAGAGCGGCGCGCCGATCGACATCCGTCCCGCGTTCGTGGCGCTCTCGGTGCTGCCCCTCGCGCTCGGCCTCGTCGTGCTGGGGCTCGCCTGGGCCTTCATCCTGGAAGAGCTGACCGGCCGGCCCATCCCTCGCTGGCCGGCGATCGCGCTGCACATCGAGTCGCAGGCGGCGCGGTACATCCCCGGTAAGGTCGGCGTGCCGCTGTTCCGCATGCTGGGCGCGTCGCGCATCGGGACGACCAGCGCGGAGGTGGGGTCGTCCTTCGCGATCGAGTTCACCAGCTTCATCGCGGTCGGCGCCATGGTGGGGTTCGGCCTGCTCGCGGCGGGCGGCGAGCAGTTCGCGGGCGCGAACGCGCTCATCGGTCCATGGAGGCTGCCCGTGCTCCTCGCCCTGGGCGCGGTCCTCGTCGCGCTCATGACCGTGGATCGTACCCGCGCGCCCGAGCGCGTGCGCAAGCTCCTCGCGCCCGAGGGGCGCGGGCCGCTCATGCCGGCGCGATTGCCGCTCGTGCACGCTGTGTACTCGCTGACCTGGGCCGCGCACGGCGCGTGCGCCGCGCTCGCCGTCGGCGCGACGCCGGGCGCGGCGCTCGGCGGCTCGGGCCTGTTCGTGCTGGCGCCCATCGCCGGTTTCCTCGCGATGGCCACGCCGGGCGGCATCGGCGTGCGTGAGGCGCTGCTCTCCGTCGGCCTCGCCCCCGCCGTCGGACCGGCCGCGGCGCTGGGCGCCGCGCTCATCTCGCGCGCCACCTCGCTCGCCGTGGACGTGGGCGGCTTGCTCATCGCGCGGCTGCTTTGCCGACGCGCCGCGCCTCGCTAGATCGCGCGGCTGCTTTGCCGACGCGCCGCGCCTCGCTAGATCGCGCGGCTGCTTTGCCGACGCGCCGCGCCTCGCTAGATCGCGCGGCTGCTTTGCCGACGCGCCGCGCCTCGCTAGGATGCGCCCCCTCTCATGCTGGCCCGTCTGCGTGCTGCCCTGAACCCCGACTCCCCCCTGGCCCGCTTCTGTGCCGCCCTGACCTCCGGCTCGCCCCGGGAAAGGCTGCTGCGCAACGCCTTCGCGGCCGTCGCGTGCCTCATGGGCCTCGTCGGCTACGCGCTCGTGGTCCACGCGCACATTCCAGTCCAGCACTGGCTCCTGTGGCGGCTCGCGCCGCTCTGGGGCTATTCGCTGCTGTTCCTGCTCTCCAGCCTCGGCATCGGCCTCGTGCTGTTGCGCCGGGTGCTCCGCCTCGCGCACTTGCCGCCGCTCGAAGAGGGCCTGTTCGGCGTGACGCTCGGCTCCATCGCCTTCGTGTTCGGCATGTACCTCGCGGGCGTGGTCGGCTGGATCCGCCCCTGGTACGGGCTCGTGATGCCGGCGGCCCTCTTCGCGGGCGGCCTCCTGGAGCTGCCACGCTGGCTATCGCGGCTGAAGCACGATCTCGACGCCTCGACGACGCCGAAGGGGACGATGCGCTGGCTGTGGCTCACGGCCACGGGCGTCGGCGCCATGTGCATCGTGCTCCTTTACCTGCTGTCGCTGACCCCGGATTCCATCAGCTTCGACGCGACCTGGTATCACCTGCCGATCGGGCAGGACTATGCGCGCGCCGGCCGTATCGCGCCGTTCTACGGCGACGTGAACCGCTCGTTCCCCCACTTCGCGAGCATGCTCTACGCGTGGGGTTTCAGCGTCCCCGGGATGCTCGTGGAGCAACGGTGGATGATGGCGCTCCACCTGGAGTTCGTGTTCGTCCTCGGGAAGGTGGTCGGCGTCGCGGCGCTGGCGCGGTACCTGCTCCAGGGCGAGCGCGTCCCTGGCCTCTGGGCGGCTTTCTTCCTGTTCCCGTCGCTGTTCGTCCAGGACCAGAACCCCGGCGGTTCGGCCGACCATTTCCTGGGCTTCTTCGCGGCGCCGGTCCTGCTCGCGTCCATGCGCTTCGCGGAGCGCTTCGACAGGCGGTATGCCGTCCTGCTCGGCGCGTCGCTCGGGGGCGCGATGCTGGTGAAGTACCAGGCGGTCTATCACCTGGGCATGGCGGCGGCGGTCGTCGTGCCGCGCGCCGCGTACCTGCTCGCGCGCGCGGCCTCCCGCGCCCTGAAGAAGCGCAGGCGGCCGCTGCTCTCGGCGCGCCGCGTCCTCGTGGCCGGGCTCATCACGTCGGGCGTGGCGCTCGGCACGGCCGCGCCGCACCTGATCAAGAACACCATTTACCATAACAACCCGGTTTATCCGTTGGCCCAGCGCGTGTTCACGCGGTCGTACCCGCAGCACGCGCGCTCCGCGGAGTTCATGGAGAAGGCGTATCCCAACGCGCCTTACCTGCCCAAGGGGAAGGGGCTCGAGCGGCAGCTCATCGCGGCCGGCAACTTCTTCACGTTCTCGTTCTCCCCGCACTACTCGTTCACTCGCTACGTCCCCTCGATGGGCTCGCTCTTCACGCTGCTCCTGCCGATGCTGCTGGTCATCCGCGGGCGTCGCAGGCCGGCGCTCGCGGCCTGGGCGACGTTCGCCGGCATCTGGATGTGGAGCAACACGTACACCGCGGACCGGTACCTGCAGGGCATGCTCGCGGTGCCGATCGCCGCCGCCGCCGCGCTGCTCGTCCGCACATGGCAGCTCGGGACCGTCGCGCGGCTCGGCCTCGTGCCGCTCGTGGTGTTCCAGATCGTGTGGAGCGGCGATGTGCCCTTCTACTCCGGCCCCCGCCGGCTGGAGAGCGCGCTCTCGCTGATCCGCTCCACCTACGAGAAGCGATGGACCGACGCGCAGCGGTTCAAGTTCCGCCAGGATCACCGAGCGATCAACGGGGCTACCCCGCCCGACGCGCGCATCCTCGCCCGCAACTACCGCACGACGCTCGGTATCGAGCGCGAGATCATCTTCGATATCCAGGCCTGGCAATCGCTCATTTTCTACGAGCCCGTGCGAGGACCGGCCGAGCTCTACGCGCATTACCGGAGCGTCGGCATCACCCACATCCTGTATCCGCCGAACCAGCGCCCGCCGGACACGCTCCAGGCCGCCGTGCTGTTCAACGAGCTCGTGCACCGCTACGCGACCGAGAAGCGCCGCTTCGGCAGCCTTCAGCTCGTGACCATGCCGAAGGAGCCGCCGCCGGCCGACGAGCTGCCCTATCAGGTGCTCGCGCTCGGCGCGCCGGGCTACTACACGGACGGGCTCTACCCGGTCGAGGCGCTCCACATCCTCCCCAAGCTCCAGCCGCCCAAGGGCCAGGAGCCCAAGCCCGCACGGGCGTGGCCCAAGGATACGAACGCGCAGGCCGCGCTCCTCGACGCCGCGGAGGCGGTGGTGCTCGGCAAGAACGCGCGGAACGGCCGGAACGTGAAGCTGGACGGCGTGTTCTTCGCGGCGGAGCGCTTCAAGAACTACACGGTCTACCTGCGGCAGCAGCGCGACACCTCCCGGGCGGAGCCGCCGCCCGAGCCCCCGGCCGCGGGCACGCCGCCCGAGCCCCCGGCCGCTGGCACGCCGCCCGGGCCGGAGCCCAGCGACCCTGTGGCTCCCCCGGAGGACGACGATCTGGAGGACCCGGACGGCTGAGCTCCCGGCCCGGGGCTACGAGCGCTGTTCGACCAGCAGCCCAGTCCAGGGGACCGGGCTCTTCTTCACCTCGCGCTCACTCGCGCCGGTTGCACCTGCTGGTTGTGCCACGGCTTCGCGCCGGTGGACTGGATCCCCTCCAGCCTGAGGGCCGGCTCCCGCTCCGCGAGCTCGGTCTCGATCCGGCGCACGCGCATCAGCACCTCCTCGACGAGGCGGCGGTTCGTCGCGATGAGCTCCGCGAGCAGCGCCACGGCCACCAGGATGCACGCCATCACGACGGCGCCCGTGCCGACGATGAGCGACTGGATATAACCGCTGTAGTCCGGATTCCGCAGGTAGAAGTAAAGGAACCGGACGCCGATCGCGACGCCGAACACGAGCAGGACCGTCGCGACCCAGCCCACGAGCTGCACAGGGCGGTACATCGCATAAGCCCGGAACATGACGGGACCGGCGCGGCGCAGGTAGTCGGGGATCGAACGGAAGAGCCGCGACTCGCGCGTCTTCGGGTTGGTCGTGATCTTCACGTTCGCGACGGCGAGGCCGCGGCGGCCTGCCTGGATCACCGTCTCCAGCGTGTAGGTAAAGCGGTTGTGCACGAAGAGCTGCAGCGCCGCCTTCCGGCTCACCGCGCGGAAGCCGCTCGGTGAGTCGGCCACCTCCGTGGCGGACAGGCGCCGGATGAGCCGCGAGCCCCACCGCTGCAAGACCTTCTTGAGCGGCGAGAAGTGCTCGATCCTATCGGTCTGCCGATCGCCGATCACCAGGTCGGCCCGGCCTTCGAGGATGGGAGCGACGAGCTGCGGGATCTCCGCGCCGCGATACTGGTTGTCCGCGTCGGTGTTCACGATGATGTCGGCGCCGAGCCGCAGGCACGCGTCGATGCCGGCCATGAACCCGGCGGCGAGGCCTCGATTCTTGGCGAAGCGGACGATGTGGTGGATCCCGAGCTGCTCGGCGAGCGAGCTCGTCCCGTCCGTGCTGCCGTCGTCGATGATGAGGACCTCGATCTCGTCCACACCGTCGATCGACCGCGGCAGGTCCGCGAATGTCTGGGCGAGCGTGTCGCGCTCGTTCAAGCAAGGGATTTGGATGATGAGCTTCACGGGCGATTTCGCGGCGCAGCGTAGCACGACGTGCGTCGAGAAATTCACCTCGGCGCGCAGCGGGCTCCCCGCAACGCGAGGCTCCAGCGCGGGCCGGAAGGCCGCCCCGCTCGCGCTGAGCGCCGGGCGGCCAGCAGAAACCTGTCCACGTCGCTCCGCCGGTGCCCCGGGGCACCGACATCGCGGAACTTCACGGAACATCGCGGAGACGCTGGCCTGCAGCGCTGCGCCGGGCCAGCGGGACCATCGCTCCGCTTAGTTGAGCAACTTCTTCGAGAGGTGCTTGACCGCCTCCTGCGCCGCGTTTCGCAGCGCGACCTCGACCGCCTTCGAGGACGTGTCGCCTCGCACGAGGATGGCGCAATTGTCCCCTTCAGCCTCGAAGGATGCGAGCGGCAGCTCTGTCGCCGCCGCTGCGGCGCGGATCGGCACCTGCACAGCAAGCGAACCGACCTCGAGCTCCACGAACCCCACCAGCTCCGTCTTGGATAGGTTCTGCATGCCTTCGAACGTGGGTCGCCCGCTGGGCCTTAGCAAGGTCAGGTTTTTCCTGCTTGTCGCTGGGATTGAGCTCCACGTGAAGAGGAAGAGCGCGGGAGCGTCGAGCGCATCGCCTGGTCGACGGTCGACTATCGGCATCGGCGCGCAGCGCCGGCGCGCGACGCGGCGGCCGCCGGTCCGAACGTCGCGCCCATCCCGCGCGTCACACGCGTCACGCCGACCCCGCGCTTCCGCACGGATGACCGCTCTCGCGTCAGTTCTTCAGGGAGGTCAGCTGGTCGGCCATGATGCTCCGGTGATTGCGGTAGACCTGAAGCACGATGGCCAGCGCGATCGCCGCCTCGCTCGCCGCGAGGACGATGATGAAGACCGTGAACACCTGGCCAGCCACGCCGCCGGCGACGAAGTGGTCGAACGCGATGAAGTTGAGCGCGGCGGCGTTGAGGATGAGCTCGACGCCGAGGAGGATGCCCACCGCGTTCTTCCGCGTCATGACGGTGAACAGCCCGAGCCCGAAGAGCACCGCGGCGACGGTGAGGTAATGGATGAGACCGACCTCCATCGCCTACTCCCTCTCCCAGGCGCGCCTGACGGCTCGACGCGCGAGCACGACAGCGCCGATCATCGCGGCGAGCAGCACGACCGAGCCGAGCTCGAACGGGAGCAGGTACTCTCCGAGGAACGCGTGTCCGAGCTTGGCGGTGGACGGCATCGCCGGCCTGGCCTCGGCGGGCCAAGGGGTCTGGGTCGCCACCCTGCCGAGCAGGAGCAGCACCGCCGTGACCAGACCGAACGCCACGGCCGGCCCGCCGCGCGGGTTCGAGATCTTCATCTCCGCGATGCGGCTCGTGAGCATCACGGCGAAGAGGATGAGCACGAGCGTGCCGCCGACATAGACGAGCACCTGCGTCGCCGCGATGAAATCGGCCGAGAGCGAGACGTACAGCCCGGCGATGCCGAGGAACGTGCCGAGCAAGGCCAGCGCGGAGTGGATGATGTTCCTGGAGAACGCCACGAGCCCGGCCGAGCCGAGCGTCAGCGCGGCAAGCCCGAGGAAGACGAGTGCGCTCAGGGAGGGCATGGGGTGAGGGCCGCGACGTTAGACCGCTGCCCACCGCCCATCAAGGGCGACCCCCGCTCCTACCCCGCTCCAGCCCCCCCTCCAGCCCCCCTCCGGCCCCCCCGCCCGCGGGCTCCGCGCCCTCGGCGCCTTGCTGCTTCTCGCGCTCCTTGCGCCAGATGGCGCGCAGCTCCTCCAGCGCGGCCGGGTTGTCGCGCATGGCGCGCTCGCGGGCCTCCCGGGCGTGCGGCCCGTACTCGCCGACGGGCACCTCGCCGAGGTCCTTCGGCGCCTTGTAGAGCGGGACGAGGCCCTCCGGGATGAAGCGGAACGTGAGGTGGTCGAGCGTCGGCGCCGCCCCCTCGAACTCGCGGGTATGGCGGATCGCGCCTGTCGACTCCGTCTTGCACGCCTCGACGCACAGGCCGCAGTACATGCACTTGCCCATGTCGATGTCGAAGCGGCTCATCGCCTGCTTCTTCGTCGCCGGGTCCTTCTCCAGATCGATGGCGATGCACTCGATGGGGCACGCGCGCTCGCAGCGCTTGCAGCCGGTGCAGATGTCCATCTGCACCTCCAGGAAGCCTCGGTACCGCGGGGGGAGCATCTCGCTGACGGGGCGGTCCGTCTTGTCGGGGTACTGGACGGTGATGGGCTCCCGGAACAGATGGGAGAACGTGACCGCCATCCCCTCCAGGATGGTATTGGCCGCGCTGGAGATGCTCTTGATGTACTGGGCGAGATCCATGGCCGGTGCCTCTCAGGGACCTGACGCGCTCGGGCAAATCCCCCGAAGGAGCGAGGCGCTACACCGCGGACGATAGCAGACGCGGACCTGCCCTGGAGCGTCCGGCCCGCTCCCCGCAGGCCCCGCGGGTCCCGCCAGCCCGCGCCGTACAAGCTCCGCGGGCTCCCGCCAGCCCGCCCGAAGGCCGCGTCCGTTCGGCTTCGCCCCGCGCGGGAACCAGCGGAGAGCGGGGAGTCCGCGGCGAACCCGTCCTCTCCTGTTGACGCGCCCCCGGGGTGGCGATCATGGTCGTCTGATGTCGCAGCTCCCCTTGTCGGGAACGTTCACCGCCCTCGTCACGCCATTCACGCCCGATGGCGAAGCCGTCGACTTCGACGCGCTCGACGCGCTCGTCGAGGCGCAGATCGCGGGCGGCGTCAGCGGGCTCGTGCCGTGCGGGACCACGGGCGAGTCGCCGACCCTCAGCGAAGCCGAGACGACCGCGGTCATCCGGCGCGTCGTCGAGGCGGCGCGCGGCCGCGTGCCGGTGATCGCGGGGACGGGCTCGTTCTCCACGAAGAAGACGATCGAGGCCTCGCGCGCCGCGCTCGCCGCCGGCGCGGCGGGCGTGATGATCGTGATGCCGTACTACAGCAAGCCCTCGCAGGACGGGCTCCGCGAGCACACGCTGGCCGTGGCCAGGGCCGTCCCGGCGCCGATCGTGCTCTACAACATCCCGGGGCGGACGGTGGTCGACCTCTCCGCCGAGACGACCGAGCGCATCTGCGCCGCCGCGCCGAACGTCGTCGCCATCAAGGACGCCTCGGGCAACGTGTTCCGCTGCCAGGAGCTCGTGCGGCGCCTCGGCGACCGGCTCACGATCCTGAGCGGCGACGACGCGCTGACGCTCGCGATGATGGCGCTCGGCGCGCAGGGCGTCATCAGCGTCACGTCGAACGTGCTGCCGCGCGAGACCAGCGCGGTGACCCGGCGGTTCCTGGCCGGCGACCTCGCGGGCGCGCGCGCAGCCCACCTCGCGCTCCTCGAGCTGCACGGGCTCCTGTTCGTCGAGCCGAACCCCGCCCCCGCGAAGGCCGCGCTCGCCGCCCTGGGCCGCATGAGCGCCGCCGTCCGGCTGCCCCTCGTGCCGGCCGGAGAGGCGACCCGGCAGCAGATCGCCGAGGCGATGAGGCGGCTCGAGGCGAGGCGCGAGGCGTCGTGAAATCGAACGGAGATCATCGAGGCGTGCCGATGAGCGCGCTCCTGGGGGCCGCCCAGGGGGACGACGCCCGGCTGCTGAAGGTCGCGATCCACGGCGCGAGCGGCAAGATGGGGCAGGCCATCGTCCGGCTCGCGGCGAACGAGCGAGCCCAGATCGTGGGCGCGATCGTGTCGCGCGGCTCCTCCCGCATCGGCCGTGACGTCGGCGAGCTCGCGGGGACAGGCACCATCGGCGTCGCGATGAGCGACGACACCAGCGCCGGGCTGCTCGGCGCGGACGTGGTCATCGACTTCTCGCGGCCCGAGGCGCTCCCCCGCCTCCTGCACCTCGCGATGCGCGCCAAGGTCGCCGTGGTCAGCGGCACGACGCGCCTCGACGGCACGTGCGAGCGGCTGCTCGACGAGACGGCGCAGCACGTCCCGGTCCTCTGGTCGCCGAACACGAGCATCGGCATCCACGTGCTCGCGGAGATCGCGGCGAGCGCGGCGCGGCGGCTCGGGCCCGGCTACGACGTCGAGATCGTCGAGGTGCACCACCGCGCCAAGGTGGACGCGCCGAGCGGCACGGCCGTGCGGCTCGCCGACGCCGTGCGCGCGGCCCGCGAGCCGGCCGCGACGCTCGACGACGTGCACGGCCGCGAAGGCAACGTCGGCCCGCGCAAGGCGAACGAGCTCGGGATCTTCGCCGTGCGCGGCGGCGACGTCATCGGCGACCACACCGTCCACCTGCTCGGCCCCGGCGAGCGCCTCGAGCTCACGCACCGCGCGACCAGCCGCGATCTCTTCGCGCGCGGGGCGCTGCGCGCGGCGTGGCACCTGCACGGGAAGCCGCCCGGCCGATACACGATGGCCGACGTGATCGGCGGCTGACCCCGGCGCTCCAGGGCCAGACGCGGGCGATCCGCGCTCCGGCGTTCCGCGAGGGAGCCACAATGTGGTCAGCGGCGGTTCGCCGCACTACGCTGCGGCGCTCGTATGGAGACGCTCGCTGCGAGGATCGCACGCGCCGGTCCGTTGCCGGACAGGGACGCGGTCGGCTGGGTCGTCCGCCTGGCGAAGCGCGTCGAGAGCCTGCACGCGCGCGGGACGGTGCACGGCCGCCTGTCGGCCGCGTGCGTGGTCATGGAGGGCGAGCCGTGCACGTCGACGGGGTGGCTCTCGGACCCGCTCGCCACGCCCGCCTTCGTGGGTTACCGCTCGCCGGAGCGGGCCGCGGGCGAGGGGCCGTCGCGCCGGGACGACACGTGGGCGCTCGCGGTCACCCTGTACACGGCGCTCTCGGGAGCGCTCCCGTTCCCTGCCGAGAGCGACCAGGAGCTCCGCCGCAAGCAAGGCGCCGGCCCCGCGCCGCGGGTAACGCCGCCCGGCGCAGCGGGCGACGCGCTGTGGCGCGTGCTGGACCAGGCGCTCGCGCGCGGCGCCGAGCAGCGGATCACCGAGGTCGCGGCGCTCCGTCGCGCGCTGGAGGCCGCGCGGCCGGGCGAAGGCCTGGAGGAGCTGCCGCCGCTCGATGAGCACGCGCTCGCGGCGCCGGCGAGGACGATTCCAGCGCCGCGCCCGTCGAGCAGCGGGGTGCGGGGGACGTCGAGCTCGCAGCCGCCCCGCAAGAGCGCGCCGCCGCGCGAGAGCACCGGCTCGCAGCCGCCCCGCAAGAGCGCGCCGCCGCGCGAGGGCACCGGCTCGCAGCCGCCCCGCAAGAGCGCGCCGCCGCATGGCCACTCGAGCTCGCAGCCGCCGCCCCTCGCGGGCGCCTCGGCCCGCCGGACGCCGTTGCCCCTCCACGGGCTCGCCAGCCTGGGGCTCCGGTCGACGATCGGCGTGCCGACCACCCCGCCTCCGGAGGCGCCGGACCGTGCCTCGAAGGCGCAGACCGCATTGCCTGCCGCATCGCCGCGGCTCGCCGGCGCAGCGACGGAGGAGCGCTCGCGCGCGGGCGCAGTGGCTGCCCCGACCGCGCACGTGCAGCCACCGCCGCGACCGCCCGTCGTGCCCGCAGCGACGGCGCTGCCGCCCGTCGTGCCCGCAGCGACGGCGCTGCCGCCCGTCGTGCCCGCAGCGATAGCGCAGCCGCCCTTCTCGCCCGCAGCGATGCAGCCGCCCGTCGCGCCCGCAGCAACGGCGCAGCCGCCCTTCTCGCCCGAAGCGATAGTGCAGCCGCCCGTCGCGCCCGCAGCAACGGCGCAGCCGCCCTTCTCGCCCACCGCGGTGCCCCTCTTCGACGCGGATGCCCCAGCGAGCCCGCGAACGATCGACGATCTCCCCTGGCTGGGCGAAGACGACACACACGAGCCGTCGCACCCCTTCCCGATGGCGCCCGGCAGCGTCGCCGCGCGCCTCGGCGCGCCCGGGCTCGGCGCACCGACTCCCCACGTCCCGGCCGTCGATCTCCCCTGGCTGGGCGAAGACGACACACACGAGCCGTCGCACCCCTTCCCGATGGCGCCCGGCAGCGTCGCCGCGCGCTTCGGCGCGCCCGGGCTCGGCGCGCCGACTCCCCACGTCCCGGCCGTCGATCTCCCCTGGCTGGGCGAAGACGACCCGCATCGGCCGTCGCACCCCTTCCCGATGGCGCCCGGCGGCGTCGCCGTGCGCGGCGGCGCGTCCGGGCTCGGCACGCCGCCGCGCACGGCGACGCCGCTTCGCGCGCCGGCGCCGGCGCCCGGAGCGAGCCGCGAGACGCCGTCCGCGGCGCGCCGGTGGGTCACGCTGGCGCTGGGGGTCGTGGCCATCGCGGGCGCCGCCGGGGCAGCCTGGTTCTGGCTTCGCCACCGCGACGCCGCGCCGCCGTCCCTCCCGGCGCCGCCGTCCGCGGACGCTGCGCCCGCCGCATGCGCCGCGCCCGTAGAGCCGAGCGCGCCGGCGCTCGGTGACGCCGGCGCGGAACAGGCAGGCACGGCGGCGCCGGCGGACGCAGGCACCGCAAGCGCAGCGCCGGACCCTGCGGCCACGGCGGACTTCGCCGCATGCGCGATGCCTCTCTTTCCCGGCAAGAGCGTCGACGCCGCCATCGCGGGCCAGCTGTCGTTCGCCTGCGCCGAGACCGACCCGATGAAGGGCGTCTCGGCGCTCAAGAGCCAGCTCGCGCAGGCAGCTGGGCCCAAGGGCGTCTCGGACGCCACGAAGGAATGGGCTGTGCTCGGCTGGCACGACATGGCGACCCTCGCGACCCTGCGCGCCCGCTGCTGCCACGCCCCGCCCCCCCTCCAGCTGCCCCCCACGCCCGAGGGCTGCACGCCGCTCGACGAGGCCCTGAACGAGCTCGGCGCGGCCGTCGCGTCGGCGTCTGCTCCGGGCGATCGGGCTGTCGCGAAGGCGGCGCGGCGGTACATGCGCGCAGCCCAGTGCGTCGCCCGGGTCGGCGCGGCGACCCGTTACGGGCGCAAGAACAAGCCGAACGGAGGCGAGGCCAGCGCCTTCAAGAAGGTGCTCTCGCGCGCGCTCCGAAACACGGCACAGGCCCGCTGAGCCGCGCGAACGTCACGTCGCCCGTGGCGCGTGCCCGTGGTGCGCGCCGTGCCACGGCGTGGCGAGCGACGCGGACGGCGCGGCCGGCGTGAACGGGGGTGAACGGGCGTGAACCGGCGTGAACAGCGCGGATCGATCGCTCGACCACCTCGCCGAACGAGCGGTTCTGGGGTAGCGTCCGCGGTCCCATGTCCAACGAAGCGAGCGATCTCCTGCTCGAAATCGGCGTCGAGGAGCTCCCCTCGTCGTTTGTCGAGGCCGCGCTCCGCGCGCTCCCGGATCTCGCAACGAAGCGCCTCGCGGAGCTCAGGCTCCGCCACGGCGCGGTGCGCGCGCTCGGCACCCCGCGTCGGCTCGCGCTGCTCGTCTCCGGGGTCGCGGCGCGCCAGCCGGACCTCGAGGAGGAGGTCACCGGCCCGCCGGTCAAGGCGGCCTTCAAGGACGGCGCGCCCACGAAGGCGGCCGAGGCGTTCGCGCAGAAGCTCGGCTGTACCGTCGCGGACCTGCGCCGCGTCGAGGGGCCGAAGGGCGAGTACCTCGCGGGCACCCGCCGCGAGGCCGGCAAGCCCGCGGCCGAGCTCCTCCCCGAGGTCCTGGCGTCGCTCGTCGCGGCCATCCCCTTCCGCAAGTCGATGCGCTGGGGGCAGGGAGATTTCGCGTTCGGCCGCCCCATCCAGTGGCTGGTCGCGCTCTCCGGCGGCGAGGTCATCCCCGTCGAGATCGCCGGCATCCGCAGCGGGCGCACGAGCCGCGGCCACCGCTTCCTCGGGTCGGGCGAGATCGCGATCGGCGCCGCGAAGGACTACGTCGAGGCGATGCGCGCGGCGCACGTGCTCGTCGACCCCGAGGCGCGCGCGCAGCTCATGCGCGAGCGCCTGCTCGCCGCGGCGCGGGACGCGGGCGGCGTGCTGATCGAGGACGACTTCCTGATCGGCGAGAACCTCTCCCTCGTGGAGGAGCCGCACGTCATCGTCGGCAGCTTCGAGGAGCGGTTCCTCGAGCTGCCGGAGCGGGTGATCCTGGAGGTCGCGCGCGGCCACCAGCGCTACTTCGGCGTCCGCGACGCGAGGACGGGGGCGCTGCTCCCGAGGTACCTGGCGGTCGTGAACACCGCGGAGGCGCCCGAGAAGATCAAGCGCGGCAACGACAACACGATGCGCTCGCGCCTGTCGGACGCGCAGTTCTTCTACCGGGAGGACGTCAAGATCCCGCTCGCGAACCGCCGCGAGAAGCTCGGCGGCATCGTGTTCCAGAAGCGGCTCGGCAGCGTCCTGGCGAAGGCCGAGCGCGTCGAGCGGCTCGCCCGCGAGCTCGGCCTGCTCCTGATGCTGCCCGAGCAGACGCTGGTGGCGGCGGCCTCGGGGGCGCACCTCGCGAAGTGCGATCTCGTCGCGCTGATGGTGGGCGAGTTCCCCGAGCTCCAGGGCGAGATGGGGCGGGCGTACGCGCTCGCCCAGGGGGTCAGCCCGGAGGTGGCCGACGTCGTCCGCGATCACTACCTGCCCAAGGGCGCCGCGGACGCGACGGCGCCGACGAACGCCGGCGCGCTGGTCGCGATGGCCGATCGGCTCGACACGCTGGTCGGCTGCTTCGCGATCGGGCTCGTCCCCACGAGCACCGCCGACCCGTACGGGCTGCGCCGCGCGTGCCTCGGCGTGCTGCGCACGCTCCTGGATCGCGATCTCGATCTGCGCCTCGGCGCCGCGTTCGGCGCCGCCTACGACGGCTACGCCGGGGTGGAGCTCAACGTCTCGCGCGACGAGCTCGCGACCCGCCTCGGCGAGTTCTTCTCCGAGCGGCTGCGGGGCCTGCTCTCCGACCGGCTCCCGCAGGACGCGGTCCTCGCGTGCCTGCGCGTCGCCGCGGATCGCCCGCTCGATCTCAGGGCCCGCGTGCGCGCGATCGACGCGCTGAGCCCGGAGGTGCGCGCGCGGGTGGGCGAGGTCTTCAAGCGGGCCACGAACATCGCCGACAAGGCGCCTGCCGGCGAGCCGGTGGCGCCGTTCGGGCAGGACGTGCACCCGAGCGAGACGGCGCTCTTCGCGGGGTACCTCAAGCTGCGCGACCAGATCGCGTCGGACGTCCGGAGCGGCTCGTACGACACCGCGTTCAGGGCGGTGGCGGACTTCGCCCCGCTCTTGCACCAGTACTTCATCGACGTGTTCGTGATGACCGAGGACGCGGCCGTGCGGGACAACCGGCTGCGGCTGATGCGCGCCCTGGCGGAGACCTGCGGGAGCCTGGCCAGGCTGGAGCTCCTCGGCGAGGCGCCGCGCGCGGCGTCGTAGCGGGCCGGCTCGGCGGCGCGCGAGGCGCCACCTTTTCAGCTCAGAGTGGCGTTCCCGCGGGCGCCTCGGCCGGCGGCTCTCCTGGAGCTGGCTTTGCGGGCGAGCCGAGCGACGATGCGCTCTCCGCATGACAAGAGGAGGGGGTGTAGCGATGTCTTCAATCGAAGATAACAAATCGATCGCGCGACGGATTCTCGATCTCGTGAGCGAACAATGGTCGATCGAGGACGTGATCGCCGAAGGGGACAAGGTGGTCGCGCGCGCAGAACACGTGCGCACAACCGAGCTTCCTGGGCATCCCGAGCCACGGACGGCAGTAGACGCTACCGCGATGGCGATTCCAGCCGGGCCACCTCGATAGATCACGAAACGGCGACTCCGAAAGCGCCATGAAGCCACGTCCATGCGCTTCGCTTCGCGGAACCGATAAGCCCACTGTAAGACCACTGTGAACGATGAGCAGCGCCTCTCGGGCCTCGCTGGGCCGTCGGGCGTCTGGATCTGCACGCTCGCCAGGAGCTGCGGTACCGTTCGCCCCCATGCCGGGATCTCCGCCCTATCCGTTTGCGTTCTTCGGGGCAGCGCCGAGCGACTGGTTCGACCTCGAAGGGGACCTGTTCTCCTATGAGCTCTGCTTCGTGGCGCCCCCGGACGCGGCCGCGCGGCGCGCCGTCGGCGAGGCGTGGGAGCGGGCGCTCGACGCGCGCGCGGTGGAGCACGGCGAGCCCTTCCAGTGGGCCGATCGCTGGGCGCTCGTGCGGGTGCGGCCGGCGGGGTGGAGCAAGGCGTGCGTCGCCGACATGGCGCGCGCGGTCCAGCAGGCCCTCACCGCGGTGCACGGCGCGCACCCGATCGAGGTGGCCTCCCTGGCCGAGGCGATCGAGAGCGACAGCGACTGGGACGCCTGGTCCGCCGAGCAACGACCCGAGCCCCCGACGGGCCCGAGGTGGCCCGTCGAGCTGCCCCGCTTCGGCGGTGGCAAGCGCTTCGACGCCGCGTGCGCGGTGGATCCGGCGGTCGAAGCCGCGCGCGAGGCGGCGCGCGCCGCGCCTCCCGAGGAGGAGCGCCCGCCGGCGAGCACGGCGGGCGACGACCACGACGCGGACGAGACGGACGAGGCGGAGGCCAGCGACGACGACGACAAGCCCAGGGTCATCTCCGGCGGGCTCCGGCTGGAGCACCTGCCGGGCTACAAGGCGCCCGAGCCTCCCGACGAGCAACGGAAGCTCTTCGGGCGGAGCGGCGAGGTGCAGATTGCGCCGAACGGCCTCGTCTTCGGCGTCGCCAAGCCGAAGCGAAAGCCGCCTGTCGCCGCGTGGATCGAGCACGGCGAGCTCCGCACCGCTCAGGGCGATCCGCTCGCCACCACGACCGGCGCTCACGTCGCCGCGCGCGACGACGGCGGCGCGGCGCTGATCGGGGAGGATTCGGAGGCCGTATGGGAGGTCGTGTTCGCGGAGGGCTCCGTGCGGCGCCTCTTCAAGCACGACGAGCCCTTCTCCGACGTCGCCTACGGCCCGGAGGGCCGGGTGCTCGTGCTCGCGGGCTCGATCGACGCCTACCGGCGGGAGGGTCCGGACGTCGCGCTCGAGGGGCGCTGGGACCTCGACGGCTACGGGATGCAGTCGGTGTTCGGCGGACGCCTGCTCCTCGTGAAGTGCTTCGACGACGAGGACGAGAGCGCGGACGGCGTAACGATCCTCGGCTACGACGGATCCACGATGCGCCGGCTGGCCCGCGTGCGCATCTCGATCGGCGACATCGTGATCGACGGCGCCCGCGTCATCGTGGAGGACGGCAGCGAGTACTACGCGCTGCTCGGCCTGGAGGAGCTCGCCGCGCGCTTCGCCGCGCAGCCGGACGCCTTCCCCGAGCTGAAGAAGCGCAAACCCGGCGACGAGGACGAGGACGAGGACGGAGACGAGGACGAGAGCGCGTCCGGTGAGGGCGACGAGGACTCACGGCCAGAGGTCCTGGAGGGCGCGCTCCGCCTGGAGCGGCGGAGGTCGCGCGAGGTGCCGCCCGAGCCCGAGATCGAGCGCGCGGAGCGCGATCTGTTCGGGTCGAGCTCCTGTGTCTCGGTCGCGCCCGGCGAACGCGTTTACGGCATCGCGAAGCTCCGGCGCAAGCCGGCGACGGCCGCCTGGATCGAGGGCGGGGAGCTCAAGCGCGCCGAAGGCGAGGCGCTGCCCAGCCCCCACAGCTACATCGCGGCGCGGGAGGACGGCGGCGCGGTGCTGTTCGGCTTCGACTACGAGCTCGTCGCCGAGCTCTCCTTCGCGGACGGCAAGCTGCGCCGCCTCTTCGAGCACGAGGCGTCGATCTCCGAGATCGCCTACGGCCCGGAGGGCCGCGTCATCCTCGCCACGGACGAGTTTCTCGACGTCTACCGCCGCGAGGGAGAGGGCGCCGTGCTCGATCAGCGCTGGGGCGTGAACGGTTACGGCCTGACCCCCGCCCTCGGCGGCCGGCTGCTCCTCGTCAAGAGCTACGAGGGCGAGGACTCCGAGGACGGGCTGACCCTCGTCGGCTTCGACGGGAGCAAGCTGCGCCGCGTGGGCCGCGTGAAGGCCTCCGTGGGCGACGTCCGGATCGCCGAGGGCCGGGCCTTCATGGATCACAGCGGCGACACCTACGAGCTGCTCGGCCTCGACGCGCTGGTCGAGCGGCTGGCCACGAACCCCGACGCGTTCCCCGAGGTCGCCGTGTACACGCCGTCCGAGGAGGACGATGACGACGACGAGGCGCCGGAGTCAGGCCCGAGGAAGGCCCCCGAGGAGTACGCCATCGAGCCCGCCCCGGGCCGCGTCGGCGTGCGCTACCTGGGCAAGCAGCGCCCGCTGCCAGAGGACGAGGAGGACGTCCCGAGGGACGTGCGCGCGCGTTTCGGAGCGGGCGCGCGGGAGCTCGAGCGCTACCGCCCCGCCGACGTGTACATCGGGTGGAAGAAGGAAGCCCGGCGCTCCTTCGTCTTCGCCGTGCTGAAGGACGGGGAGCTCATCGAGACCGCGGTGAAGGCGAGCTCCCCCTCGTCGACGTGCCTCGTGAACGCGGATCGGAGCGCCGCGCTCGTGGCGACCGACGGCGACGCCAAGCTCTGGTGGGTGGACCTCCCGCACGGCAAGCCGATCCTCGTGCACGACTTCAGCAAGGAGGAGAGCGAGGACGAGATCTACACGCTCGAGGCGCTCGCCTCCGGGCGGGTGATCGTGGGCACCTCGTCGGAGACCTGGATCTTCTCGGTCAGCGGCGGCGCCTCCAGGCTGGAGGCGCGCGGCGATCTGGATCTGCGCGTCGTGGAGAGCGCCGCGGGGGGCCGCGTGGCCGTGCTGGAGGCCTCCGAAGGCAAGCCCATCCGGGTCTGGGGCGTCTACGACGATGGCGTCCGCACGCTCGCCGAGCTCGAGCCGGAGCCGCTCAGCTTCGAGCCGAGCGCTGACGGCAAGTTCTTCTTCGAGGCCGTGAATCGCCTTGGCTGGTATGAGCTCGTCAACCTCGAGGACGCCTGGGAGGCCGGGCGCCGTGACACCTCTGGCGAGCGCTACCCGCGCGTGGCGCTCGCGCCGAAGCCCCCCGAGCAGGGCGAGGACGGCGAGGACGGCGAGGACAGCGACAGCGACGACGACGACGACGACGAGGATCCGCAATCCGTGGAGTGAAGGCGGCCGCTACCCGCCGTCAGGCCATCACGCTCGTCCAGCCCCGCGCCGTCCGGCCGCTCGACGCCATCGAGAGCAGCCGGCTCACGCGCTCCTCGGTCGTCGGGTGCGTCGAGAACCACTTCAGCACCGAGCCAGCCCCGGCAAGCGGGTTGACGATGAAGAGGCTGGCCGTCGCCGGGCGCGCCGCCTCGGGGGGCACGAGCGCCACACCGTGCTCCAGCTTGGACAGCGCGCTGGCGAGCGCCTCCGGGTCCCCGGACAGCTTGGCGCCGAGCTCGTCCGCCATGTACTCGCGCGACCGCGAGATGCCGAGCTGCACGAGGGTCGCCGCGATCGGCGCCACGATCGCGAGGGCCAGCCCGCCGAGCGGGCTCGCGCCGTCCTCGTCGTCCGACGATCCGCCGAATATCCCGGCGAAGCTCACGGCATGGGCCACCCACGTGATGCCCGAGGCGAACGCCGCCGCGATCGTCGAGACCAGGATGTCGCGGTTCTTGATGTGCGCGATCTCGTGCGCCAGCACGCCGCGCAGCTCACGCTCGCTCAGGAGCTGCATGATGCCCTCGGTCACCGCCACGACGCCGTGCTCCGGGTTGCGCCCCGTGGCGAAGGCGTTCGGCTGCGCGTCCGGGATGACATAGACGCGGGGCTTCGGGATCCCCGCCCGACTCGAGAGCTCCTCCACCATCCGGTGCAGCCCCGGGGCCTCGAAGGGCGAGACCTCGGCGGCCCGGTGCACCGCGAGCACGATGCGGTCGGACATGAAATACGCACCCAGGTTCATCGCGAGCGCGAGCACGCCGAACAAGACGAGGTACCCGGGCCCCAGCGCCCCGCCGATGGACACCAGGATTGCCGACATGACGCCGAGCAACAGGATCGTCTTGATCTGATTCTTCATGAACTTCGTTCCCTCCTCGGAACGGAGCGCTGCAAGAGCCGCTCCCCCGAGATCGATGTGTCGCGCGCGTCGCATTGCAATACCGCGCGCCCCCCGATCAGCAGACGTCGTGTCCTGCGGATTCCCGCCTGTGGCTCTCCTGACCGCCACCCCTGCTGGCCCGCCCCACTTCGCCCCACCGCCCCATTTCGCCTCGCGGTCCATTCCACCTCTGGCACCGCGATACGCGAGCTCAGCGCGGAATGCGCCCGCCAGCGCGCCTCACGCCTGCCAGATCGCCAGGAGCCACACCGCGACGCCCGCCGCGCACACCGCGAGCCCCGGCGCCGCCTTCGGCCACACCCACTGCCCCGTCACCGTGACCCCGCGCCGCACCACCCAGACGGCGCCCGCCACCCACGCCGCGAACGCCCCGACGAGGGCGACCACCCAGCCGACCCGCGGCGCGTCGTCGCGCGCGAGCGCCGCGAGGTGCTGCCGCTCGACCGTCGCGGCAGGCTCGGTCCGCGTGCCCGGCGGGCGCGGCGCGGCCGCCGAGAGGCGGGCGATGGCCGCGTTGGCCAGCTCCAGGTCCTCCGCGTGCGGCGTCGTGAGCCACCGCGTCTCCAGGGCGGCCGTGCGCACCGCGCGCCACGCGAAGAGCGCCGTGTCGGCCCGACCGAGGCCCTCCGCGGCCGTCGCGAGCGCGATCAGCCGCTCGTACGCCACGCGGACGTGCGGCGCCCCGGGGGCGTACCAGCCCGCCGCCCGCCGCGCGTGGAGCGCCGCCGCGTGCGCGTCGCCGGCGCGCAGGGCGTCCGTGCTCTCCGCGATCTCCCGCTCGCCCGCGGCCACCACCCGCAGCGACGCCGCGCCGACGAGGAAGCCGGCGACCGCGAGGCCGCGCAGCACGCCGAGCACGACCGAGAGCCTCACAGAAAGTCGCGTCTCTTGAAGACGAACGCCGCCACCGACAGGAGAACGAGCGCCCACCCGGCGCACGTGATCGCCGCCCAGCCCAGGTACACGAGCAGGTTCGCGTCGGCGACCTCGCCCGCGAGCAACGGGCGCGGCGGCACGTAGATCTGGAGGTTCGGGACCACCTTGGAGAAGGCGCGCGCCGCGGCGCTGATCTGGGGGCCGAAGTACTTCACCGGCAGCCGGGCGAGCGAGTCGGCGTTGCGCCCGATGAGGAAGACGCCGAGCGTGAGCAGCGAGGACAGGAACGGCGTCGAGAACGACGAGAACAGCGTCGCCACCGCGGCGACGATGCCGACCTCGAGGAACGCGAGCGCGCTGCCCGCGAGCACGACGCGCCGCTCCGTCGGCGCGCCGTCCGCGAAGAGCACGCCGAGCAGGAGGAAGACCGCCGCCCAGGGGACGAACCCGTACGTGCGCGCCATCGGCGAGCGCCACGCCACGAGCCCGAGCGCCGCGAGCGAGGCGGCCCCGGCGCCCGCCACGAGGGCCAGCGAGCGGCCGGCCAGCACCGCGCTGATCTGCAGCACGAGCCCGGCGTCGGCCAGGATGAACACCCCGAGCGTGAGCAACGTGCCGAGGTACTTGCCGACGAGGTACTCGCCGCGGCGCACCGGGCGGGCCAGGATCGGGAAGATCGTCTTCTGCTCGAGCTCGCGGTACAGCGACGTCGCGCCGATGATGACCGCGACCGCGATGCTGAAGAGCGAGATCGACGCGACGCCGAGGTCGCTGACGACCCGCGCGCCGTTGCGGAGCGTGTAGGCGCCGACGATGATCGAGTAGAACGCGACCGCGAAGGCGACGCCGGCGAGGCCGATGAGGATGCGCGCCCGAAGCGACTCCCGGTAGGTGTTGAGGGCGATCGCAGAGATGCGGCCGAACATCGGGGCGACGTTAGCAAGGGACGGGGGGAGCTTGAAAGGGCCGCGGGTCAGGGGCCGGCGCCGTCCCCGGGGTCGACGACCCGCACGTCCAGGAACCAGAGGCCGTGCGCGAGCGCGTGGCCGTCGATCTGGAGGTAATACACGCCAGGATCGAGCACGAGATCGAGGAAGCTCCGCTGGGGATCCGTACCGATCGTGCAGGAAAGCGGCATTTCGACGCCGGGACAGCCCGGGCCGCGGCGGACCGAGAGCAGCGTGTCGTAGCTCGATCCGGCCATGTCGAGCACGACCCGCCTGCGCGCGGTCAGCGTGAGCCGGAGGAGCTGGTCGCGGGCGCCGCCCTCCTCCGTGCCGGCGCGGTCGCAGCCGGCGTCGAAGTCCGCGGCGGCGTTGGCCGTGTTGCCCTGGAAGAAGCCGCCGCTCTCCGGGATCTCCAGCGCCCCCTCGCACGCGTCGGAGAAGGGCACCAGCGTGGGCGGCACCGCCGGCCGGACGAACGCCGTCACGCTCACGGGCTGGCCGAGCTGCGCCTCGGCCACGACCCGGTACGACCCCGGCGCGACGTTGCGCCGCGCGCTCCGGAGCGGCGTGACCTCCCCCTCGCTGCACGCAAGCCGATCGCCCTCGCCGCCGCACGCCGGCGTGGACAGGGCGATCGCGCCGGTGTCGCCGGCCGACAGCTTCTCGACGAGCAGCACGTCGGACGCGACCGGCAGCTCGAGCGCGTACACGGCGTCGACGGCCGCCGGGCCGCAGCCGAGATCCACGTCGTCCTGGTGGCCGAGCAGCGACACGGAGACCGTCCGGTTCGGCGCGAGCTCGGCCGCCCCTTCGCACGCCTCGTCCGGCGGCGGCTCGGTCGGCGGCGAGAGCTCCAGCGTCACGAGCACCGAGGTCGGCGCCGTCGCGGAGACCGCCACGGCGTACACCCCCGCGGGCAGCGCGCGCCGGAAGAGGTGCGGCGCCGCCGCCGTCTGGCACGCGAGCTCGTCCTCCGGCAGCGCGCACGCCGCGCTCCGCAGCGAGAGCGAGGGATCGCCGTCGCCGTCGGTCGAGATCGCGTAGAGGTCGACGTCCTGGGGCTCGGCGAGCTCGAACGTGTACACGAGCTCCCCGAGCCCGGTCTCGCACGCGGTCCCGAGATCCAGGGCGGCGTCGAGGATCGTCGCCAGCGCCGGCGCCCCCGGCGAGAGGGGCGCCGCCGTGCCGCACGTCTCGTTCTCCGGCGCCGGCGCCGGCGGCAGGAACGCCACGTCGACGATGACCGGCGCGCCCATCTTCGTCGTCACGTAGAGCGGCAGCGCCGTCGCCCGCTCCGGATCGCCGAGGCCGCGGGCCCGGAGCTTCGCGAGCTTGCCGCCGTCCGCCGTCTCGTGGGGCCCCCCGCACGCGAGCTCGGTCGCGGCGTCGCCGCACTGGCCGGCGAGCGTCACGGCGACGTCGGTGGCCTCCGTCTCCGCATCGGGGGCCTCCGTCCGCGCGGTCACCTCGACGTCGACCGGCGGCCCCGGCGGCAAGATCACCGCGGCCACGACGTCGTGCGTGCTCGCAGGGCGGGGCAGGCCGCACGAGCTCGCGTAGTGGAAGCCCGCGCCCGCCGTCGTCATCGCGTACGAGCCCGGCGCGGAGATCTCCAGCGCATCCAGGCACGTGTCGTGCTCCGGAGACACACAGCCGCCCTCGTCGGCGCGCTCGTCGCAGTCGTCGTCCCGATCGTTGCCGCAGACCTCGGGCTGCGCCGACGACACCGTGGGATCGGCGTCGTCGCAGTCGCCCCCGCCGCAGTGCTCGTCGGGATCGCCGTCGAGATCGGCGTCGCGCGGCGCGCTCGAGCACGTCTTTGTCGCCTCGTCGCACGCGTCGATCGTGCAGGTGCTCTGATCGTCGCACGCGACCGGCGCGCCGGGCACGCAGCCGAGCCGCGGGTTGCAGCGCTCGACGCCGTCGCAGTAGACGTCGTTCTGGCAGGCGCTGTCGTCCGGCGTGAAACGGCACCGCCCGAGGGCGGTGTCGCACGCATCGAAGGTGCAGGGAAATCCGTCCTCGCACTGATCGTCGTCGACGCACGGGCCGCCCAGCGTCGGGTCCGCTGGAGCCTGCTCGCCGCCGGCGCCGCCCTCGCCGCCCTCGCCGCCCGCTCCGCCGGCCGACGGGAAGGGGCTCGGGGCGCTCGAGGCGCAGGCGGCGCCGGAGAGCGCCGCCGCGGCGACCGCTCCGCAGAGGAGAGCGAGACGCGTCAAGGAGGAAGGCGTCAAGAAGGAGGAAGTGTGAGTCCGCATCGAACGAGGTGAGCGGCAATGAGCGTAGCAGGGCACCGCCACGTCTGGCATCATGGCGCGCGATTCCGCCGAGCGTCGCGGATAGAGGGAAAAACAGGGTGACCAGCGACAGATTGACCCGACCCGAGCTGACGTGGCTGCTGGCGCAGGAGGCGCGGAGCGCCGCCCAGAAGCTCCGCCAGGGCGTGGGGATGATCGCGACCGAGAGCGCGCCGCCGCCGACGCCGTCGCCCGACGACAGCTCGGGCGGCGTCGAGAGCACGCTCAACCGGCTCGACGAGGCGGTGAGCATGCTCGCGTCGCTCCACGGCCGCCCCCTGCCGCGCGGGCGGCGCGGCCGCGTCGACCTGACCGCGCTCCTCTGGGAGGTCGCGCCCGAGGCGCGGGTGCAGATCGAGATGGGCGAAGGGACCACCGTGTTCGGCGACGAGACCGAGCTCCGGCGGATGCTCCAGGTGCTCATCGCGCAGGGCGGCGACCCCTCGAGCCTGACCGGGGCGCCCGACGTGAGCATCCACCGCGTCGGCGACGAGGTCAGCGTCCGGGTCAACCTCGGCCCGGAGACGCCCGTGAACTTCGAGACCGAGCGGGTGTGGCTGTCGCGCATGGCGCTGCGCTACGGCGGCCGGCTCGAGCTCGACGGCCTGATGCAGACGCTGACGCTGCCCGCCGAGGTCGATCTCCAGCGCCTCGAGGTCGAGAGCCTCAAGAAGGAGCTCGCCGCCGCGCAGGCCCAGGGCGAGGCGTACGCGCGCGAGCTCGCCGCGGTCTTCTCGCGGGTCGAGGGCGAGCGCGAGCGCGGGTCGCTGTCCGGCGTCATCTCGCGGCTCGGCGGCAGCGAGCCGGTGTCGCACCTGCCGCCGAGCGGCGACAGCCTCGCGGTGCTCGTCGCCGCGGTGCGCGTGCTCGGCACGCAGCTGCGCGGCATCCTGTCGGCGATCGGCCGCGACATCGCGCCGCTCCGGACCCACGGCGGCGACGCGGGCGAGACGGCCTCGTCGGTGGGGCGCCACGTGACGGCGGCGTCAGAAATTGTCAGTGATCTCGCCAGGTTGGGCGCGTGTCCGCTCCACGAGTTCCCGCGCCACTGCGACGTCGCCGACGTGCTGCGCGACGTCGTGAAGGACGATCTCGCGCGCGCGGCCCGCCACGACGTGCGCGTGGTGGTCGAGGCGCCGGAGACCGCGCAGGAGGTGGTGCCGCAGGGCGCGCTGACGGTGCTGCTGCACGCGCTGCTCGATCACGCCATCAGCGCGTCGCCGCCGGGCAGCGAGGTGCTCGTGTCCCTCTCCGAGGGCCCGAGCGGGGTCGAGATCACCTTCGACGACGCCGGTCCGCCGCTCCCGGCCGCGGCGCGGAGCGTCGTGCTGAGCCGCGACTTCGAGGCGGTCGCGCAGGGCCGCCCGCCGGCGCTGCCGCTCATCGCGGCGCACGCGATCGCCGCCCATACGAACTACGGTATCGCCATCGAGGACGGGCCGCGCGGCGAGACGCGGGTGCGGCTCACGATCCCGCGATCGGGATAGCGCCTCGTGGCAGAACTCCCGCCACGGCTCTGCCTCGCGAGCGGAGAGAGATTCAACGCAAAGGCGCCAAGTCGCAAAGGCGCAAACCTGCACAAAATCTGTTCTTTTTTGCGCCTTTGCGCCCTTGCGCCTTTGCGTTGAACTCTCGCCTGCTACCGCAGGAACGAGCTCGGCGGGAAATCGACGTCGAGGTTGAGCGTGGCGCCGCGCACGATATTGATGTCGTCCACCGTCAGCGTCGTGGTGACGGGGCGGTCGTTGCCGCGCTCCACGAGCGTCGCCGTGGCCGTGTATTCATCGGGCGGGAGATCCACGGTGATGCTGAAGTCGTCGCAGCGCGCGTAGTCTCTCGCCACCTCGCGGCTGCCCCGGTAGACGATCAGCTCGAAATCCGCTCCTCCGCGGCTGTGCTGGGAGCACGCCCGCGAATCGATCCGGTTGGCCACGGTCCACTCCAGCGTCAGGCTCCCGACGGCCTGCACGGGCCGCGGCCGGCGCTGGGGGCTGGGCTCCACGTCGACGATGCACCCCAGGGCCAGGAAGCTCGATAACGCGAGGCCGCAGAGGGGAAAGACGCTCTTCTCCTGATTCATCCTCGTACCCGTCCTTTCGCTGCTGCCCCGCTGTCAACGAGGTGTGTAGTAACGGCGCCCCCGCTCGCGCGGATAGCTCAGCTCGCGCTCCGGCACGTACCGCGGCGACGTCCGGAACGTCTGCCTGTAGCGCTCGAGCTCCATGGGCTCCTCCTCGAAGATGACCCAGCCCCGGTTCGTCGGGTAATACCAGCGGCCGTCGACCAGGTACGCATACGTCCCGCGGAAATAGACGCGCGGATACGCGGCGATCTCCACCGGGACGACCTCGGCGCGCACCGCCGGAACGCCGGACACGACGAACCCCCCCTCGGTCCCGACCGTGCCCATACACCCCATGAGCAGCGAGGCGCCGACCACGAGCGCAGCCGCGGCGAGCGAGGCCCTCGTCACACCGAGAGATCTGGACCGCCCTCGCACGGGCGGAGTCACGTTGTTGCTCTGCTTCACGTCATTGCTCCTCCGAGCGCAACTCAGCAACGCGAGTGCCAGCGCGGCGCGACTCGAGATCTCCGGATCTCCGCCGGCGCGGCGCTCAGCGCTCAGCGCGCCGCGCGGAGCGCCCCGGCGAGCGCGAGCGCGCGCTGGATCTCCGCCGACGTCACCAGGCCGATCACGCGCTCGCCCTCGTCGAGCACCGCGATCACGCTCGCCTCGCCGCTCGCCAGCGCGTCGAACGAGCGGGACGCGTCGTCGTCCGCGTGCGCTCTCGGCACATCCACGGGCATCACCGCGCCGACCGTCGCCGGCGCGGCGCCGCCCTGCAGCTGGCGCGCGAGATCCCAGACCGTGACGACGCCGATCTCGCGGCGCCCCTCGCCGTCCCGGGGATCGTCGATGACCCGCGCGCCGACCAGGTTGTGGCGCAGGAGCCGCTCGGCCACCGCCCGAGGGCTCTCGTCCGCGTACGCCTCGCCGAGCCGATCGGTCATGAACCGCGCGACCGGGATGCCGCGGAGCAGCTCGTTGGTGCTGGAGCGCGCCTGCTCGGCCGACGCCCCCATGTAGACGAACATCGCGATGAGCACCAGGATGAGGTTCCACGAGAGCAAGCCGAAGAGCCCGAAGGCCACCGCCATCACCTTGCCTGTCGCCGTGGCGATGCGCGTCGCGCGGGTCCGCCCGAGACGGCGCAGGAGCAGCCCGCGCAGCACCCGGCCGCCGTCCATCGGGAAGGCCGGCAGCAGGTTGAACGCGCCGAGGAGAGCGTTCGTGATCGCGAAGGCCACGAGCGCGGCGCCGATCTCCGCCGGCGCCGGGAGCAGCCGATACGCGACGTAGCTGGCGAGCGCGATACCGAAGCTCATGAGCGGGCCGGCGAACGCCATCCACGCCTCGTGCTCGGGATCGTCGCGCTCCATCTGCGAGACGCCGCCCAGCATCATCAGCGTGATCGCGCGCACCCGGATCCCGTTCTTGAGCGCGACGAACGAGTGGGCCAGCTCGTGCACGAGCACCGCCACGAACAGCCCGACAGCCAGGATCGCCCCCCAGGCGAGCGGCGGCAGGCGCATCTCCTCGCGCGGAATCCCGAGCGACGACGCGATCACCGAGAACTGCGACGACGCCACATAGGCCACGTACGGCAGGAAAATCAGCAATGTGATGTGCAGCCGTATCGGGATTCCGCGGATCCGCAGGACTGTCAGCCCCTGGTCGAACATGTGCCTCCTGATCCACAGGTACAGATGGGGCCGACAAGCACCTTCGCAAGCCGCCGAGACAGCGCCACTGCGCGGAAGACCAGGGCAGCCGCGCGGCGCCGCCACGCAATGCAGAGGGGCGCGCGGCGCTGCGAGGGCGCCAGCGCGCGTCCGTCCCAGGCGGGAATCACGGGGAGGGGAGCGTGTTCGGAGGCGCTCGGCGCAGCGCGGCGCCCACGCGGCGCGCGGATTGGCGTAGCTTGGTGTGACCGAGGTCGTCATGCGCCAGCGCGTCCCCGATGCATTGATGGCAGCGAGCACGGAAGAGCTGACGAAGGTCGAGCTCGCGGTCCTTGAGTCATCCCACTCGGGCGGCGTGCCGAGGGACCTCACGGGCCACGTGTTCGCGATCGGGCCCGTCGGCTCGGTGGACGGCGACCTACCCAGAGCGGACGGCGCGCCGATCCTCAATGGCAATGGGATGATCTACCGGCTCGACTTCGGCCGCGGCGCGGCGGTCCGGCTGACCTCGAAGATCGCGCGCACGCCCTGTTATCACGCGGACGCCGCCTCGCGCCCCGGCACGCGCTTCGAGGCGCTGGGCTTCCGTGACGCAGGGCTGCTCCGCTTCTCGCCGCACCTCGGCCTGCGGAACCACCTCAACACCGCGTTCGTGCCCATGCACGCGCCGCGCGCGCCCGCGCGCCTGCTCGTCACGAGCGACACGGGCAGGCCCTACGAGATCGACCCGGCCACGCTGGAGCTCGTCACGCCGGTCGGGCGCAACAGCACGTGGTACCCGGCCGCGCCCGTCGATCACCCCTTTCCGATGACGCTCTCGAGCGCGCACCCCTGCTTCGACGCGGAGCGGGGCGAGCTCCTCACCGTCAACTACGGCCGCTCGCTCCTCCACCTGTTCGTCGCGTCGCTGCCGCGGCTCGACGAGCTCGGCGCGCTCCCGCGCTCGTGGGATCGGCTCGCCGCGGCGGCCGCGTCGATGATCGAGCAGCAGCTCGTCCGCCCGAGGGCGGACCGGATCGAGGCGTTCGCCAAGCGGGCGCTCGAGCTCCTGCCCGCGCGCCTCCGCCCGAGCGCGCCGCCCGGGCCGGGCGACCTCCTCGCGCGGCAGGCGGCGCGCTTCGGCGGCGTGGCGCTCGACGAGCCGGCGGGCGACTTCGCGTTTCTCCTGCGATGGGACGGCCACAACGAGCCCGAGCGGCACCCGCTGGTCCTGCCGAGCGGCGCGCCGGTGCGCATCGAGCAGAGCGTGCACCAGATCGGCCTGACGCGGCGCTGGGTCGTGCTCGCGGACACGGCGTTCAGGATCGGCCTGGAGAGCGTGGCGTTCCGGGGCTCCAAGGAGAGCCCCGGGATCGAGCGCCTCGTCCGGTCGCTGCTCACGATGCCCCACGAGCCGAGCACGACGTTCTACCTGGTCCGGCGGGACGCGCTGCGGCCGGGCGGCGGGCCTGTCGTGGTGAAGCGGGTCGTCGTCCCGCTGGAGACTCTCCATTTCCTCGTCGACTACGAGGACGCGGGGGACCGCATCACCGTGCACGCGGCGCACAACTGCGCGACGGATCACGGGGAGTGGCTCCGGCCCTGCGATCGGCACGCCGCCGACAGGACGCCGGCGCCGCCGCGCCTGCGCGGCCTGTTCCCGCTCGGGCAGGCGGACGTGAACCGGATCGGCCGGTATACCCTCGACGCGGCGGCCGAGCGCGTCGTGGACCAGGCGGTGTTCGCCGATGCCGCGCGGGCGCTCGGCGTCGGCCTCTATGCGTACCGGGAGACGGGCGCGTCGTGGATGCCGCCCGATCGCCTCGAGAACGTCTACTGGCGCGGCGGCGGGATATGGGATGAGCTGTCGACCGAGTTCATCGACCGGCTCTATGCGGCGCACCCGCACAGGTCGCTCCCCCTCCCGGCGCTCCGCCGGATGCGCGCGGAGGGCGGCCACCCCGACAGCCTGTTCCGGTTCAACCACCGCGCGATGCGGATCGAGGATCGCTACGAGTTCCCGCGGCGCGCCGTGGGGTCCTGGCTCAGCTCGCTCCAGTTCGTCCCGCGGCGCGGCGGCAGCGGGGCCGACACGGACGGCTACGTCGTGGCGATCGTCGCGACGCCGTGCCGCGCGGAGGTCTGGATCTTCGACGCGACGAACCTGGCGCGAGGGCCGCTCTGCAAGCTGGGACACCCGTCGTTCCGGCCGGGGCTGACCCTCCACACGGCGTGGCTCAACTCGGTCGCTCCGTGGAGGGGTGGATACAGGGTGCCGGTGCGGGAGGATTACGAGGAGTTCGTGGCAGAGGCCCCCGGGGAGCAGGTGAAGGCGCTCTTCGAGGAGGAGGTCTATCCGCGGTTCGCGTGAGCCGCGGAGAGGAAAGGCTGGGAGCCGCGAGACGAGGGCGGCTCGGCGCAGCGCGGGGGGACCTCGGCCCCGAGGCCGTCGACCCGCTCGAGCAGCACGCCCGTGGCGCCGTCTCCCAGGATCTCCGTGATCTGGTGGTTGCCCCACGGCTGCCCCTCGCGCAGGCGCCGCGACCGCACGTCGCTCGCCACGATGAGCACGCGCCGACACCCCCTGTCGAGGTGCCGATTCGCCAGCTCGACGGCCGCGGAAAAACCGCCCTGAGCGGGCGTGAGATCGATCGTCAGCGCGGGCACGAGGCCGGCCATGCACGCGGCGAAGGCCGCCGCGCCCGCGTCCCCTCCCCCGCCGTCGTCGCCCGTCATGATGAGGACATCGACGAAGGGATCGCGGAGCCGCCCCACCTCGATGAGCTCCCGCAGCACCGAGGCGGCCATGGAAAGCGTGGTCTCCGTCGCGCCGGCGAAGCGCCGCTCCACGACCCCCGTCGCCTCGTGCAGCCAGTCCGCAGCGTGAGGGAGACCGTAGCTGGTGATGAGCTCCTGGTTGGTGACGACGCGCTCCGGCAGATAGGCGGCGACGGCCGCGATGCGACGCTGGACCATGTTTCTGCTCTGTTACGGCGCCGCGACCGACGCGCGCCGATCCTGCAAACCTTGGCCAGGGCAGCTCGATCCGGCGCTCCACCACCGCCGTTCGGCCAACGCCGAGCACGCTGGAGAGCCAGCGTCCTGGACGACATGAGACAACCCACCACCGAGTCGTCGAGAGCCGTGGGGCAAACTACACAATCAGATGCTCCCTCCCCGTCACCGACATCCTCCACTGGACCATTTACAGAACGTCCTGCGCAAGTGGGAATAACAGTCGATTCGACTCCGTCCGCCGCCGGAGCAGGAAAGCGCCGCAGCGGGAGGGCCCTATTGCGACGCGGGCGGTCTCGTCGCCCGCTCGCCGCGTCGCGTCGCGCCCCAGCGGACAATTCCGACCGGAAGAGACAATTCCGCTCTCACGGGCAGAGGGATGCACAAACGTGTCGGAACGCGAGGCGCTGAGCAGGCAGGGCGCAGGGCGCATCTCTCGCCCGGACGGCGCCATCGAATTCGCCCGATCACGTCCGTTTGTGTCCGATCCCATCCGCCTGTGTCCGATCACGTCCGATCACGTCCGATTGGGTTCGATCACGTCCGATCACGTCCCGTGATGTCGACGCGTCGTGAGCCCGCTCTTTTCTGGATCCGGAGGGAGGTCCACCCTGTTTTGAGGACACCTCCGCTCGCCGCGGCCACGGCGCGGGAGCGCGCGATCCGCGCCGCGGGGCGCCGCGCTCGCGTCTTCCTTCTTCCCGCGCGGCCCCGCGGCGCGCGGCGGGGCTCCTTCTATCCTATCCATCGTCATCGCGACGCCGCTCCAGCGAGCGCCGCGCTCGCCCGGATCCACCGCGATTGAATCGCGGAGAAATCCCAGGGGAGCGCAGATGCGAGGAGCGCCTGATTCGCGGACTCCATCCCGCGAATCCATGCTGTGCGAAGCGGCAGCCTCTGCACAGAAGAGCGAGGCACACAGCCTGCTCTTGGGTGCACCAAGGTGTTCGGGGGCCGCAAGGCTCATCAGGAACACCGGGGAGGACCAATGATCTCGATGCACAAGACGATGGGTTTCGCGATGATGCTGGCGCTCGGTGCCGGGTGCGCGGTCGGCGCGGACGACGACTTCGATATGGATGATGAGAGCGTCGACTCCGCGAACAGCGCGCTCGAGGCGGACGAGCGCGGCGGATACGCGTCCCAGTCGCAGGCTCAGGCTCAGGTCGGCCAGATGGGGCCCAGCAAGCTCGGTCTGCCCCCCAGCAAGGGTCTGCCCTCGAAGGGCGTTCCGATGCTCCCCAGCAAGGGCGAGCTGCCCAGCAAGGGCGGGCTCCTTCCCAGCAAGGGTGAGTTTCCGACCAAGGGCCTCCCGACCAAGGGCGGCTACCCGACCAAGGGCGGATACGGGCAGCAAGGCCCGGCGCAGCTCGGCCAGGCGTCCGACCTCTCGCAAGCTCAGATCGGCCAGGCGGGCCCGGCGCAGCTCGGGCAGGGCCCGGCGCAGATCGGCCAGGCGGGCCCGGCGCAGATCGGCCAGGCGGGACCGGCGCAGATCGGCCAGGCCGGCGTGGGGCAGGTGGGCCTGGTCGGGCAGGAGACCGGGCAGCGTGAGGGCGAGCGCTTCTTCGGCGGCCTCGGCTGGGGCGGCGGCTTCGGTGGCTTCGGCGGCTGCGGCGGCTTCGGCGGCTTCGGCGGCTTCGGCGGCTGCGGTCTGACGGCGATCACGACGTCGATCACCAGCTTCGTGCCGGCCTTCAACCCCTGCTTCAGCCCCTGCGGCGGCTTCGGCGGCTGGTGATCTGACCCCACCATGCTGGCCGGCGCCAGGGACTCCACGTCGCAGGATCCCTCGGCGCCGCGCCAGTCCCCCTCCTTTGACGAGGCTCGCGGGCGCCGGCCGCCCGGGGTTGGATATCCCGGGCTGCCGGTAGCCGCTCTCTCCCTCCCACCGCTCGCGCAGGAGCCACGCCCCGCCGCTCGCCGGCGGGAAACGCGCGAGGACCCAGATCCGACCTTCAGCCGCCCTGACCGAGCGCGCGATCCAGGTAGAACGCCGCGCTGACCAGGCCGAGGTGGGTGAACGCCTGGGGGAAGTTGCCGAGCAGCTCTCCGCTCGGCCCGATCTGCTCGGAGTAGAGCCCGAGGTGGTTGGCGTACGTCAGCATCTTCTCGAAGATGAAGCGCGCGTCGTCGAGGCGGCCAGCGCGCGCGAGGGCCTCGACGAGCCAGAAGGTGCAGATGCTGAACGTGCCCTCCTTGCCGGTCAGGCCGTCGCCCGCGCCCTTGCCGAGCTCGTAGCGGTGGACGAGCGTGTCGCTCGCGAGCTCCTCGAGCGTGCGATCGAGCGTGCCGAGCATGCGCGGATCGGTGGGGGAGATGAAGCGCATGAGCGGCATGAGCAGGTTGCTCGCGTCGAGCGCGCTCGAGCCGAAGGCCTGCACGAACGTCCTCCGCTGCGCGTCCCAGCCGCGCGCCATGATCGCCTCGTAGATGTCGTCGCGCGCGCGCGCGACGCGCTGCCAGTCGAGCGGCAGAGAGCGCTTGTCGCCGAGCCGCAGCGTCCGGTCGAGCGCGACCCAGCACTGGAGCTTCGAGTAGACGAACTGCTGCTTGCCGCCGCGCACCTCCCAGATGCTCTCGTCCGCCTGCTCCCAGCTCTGACATACCCAGTAAGCCATGCGCCGGAGCTCGCGCCAGAAATCATAAGAGATGGGAGATCCGTATTTGTCGAAGAGGTACACCGAGTCGATGAGCTCGCCGTAGATGTCGAGCTGGAGCTGCGTCGTCGCCCCGTTGCCGACGCGGACCGGCCGCGACCCGCGGTAGCCGTCGAGGTGGGTGAGCGCGACCTCGGGCAGCTCGTGGCGTCCGTCGATGCCGTACATGAGCTGCAGCGGCCCGGTGGGGCCGTCCTCCTCGGAGACGCGGGCGCTCAGCCATTCCATGAAGCGCGCGGCCTCTTCGGTGTAACCGAGCCGGAGGAAGCCGTAGAGCGTGAACGCGGCGTCGCGCACCCAGACGTAGCGATAATCCCAGTTGCGGACCCCGCCGATCTCCTCGGGCAGGCTGGTCGTCGCCGCGGCGACGATCGCGCCGGTCGGCTCGAACGTGAGCAGCTTGAGGACGAGCGCCGAGCGGTCGACCATCTCGCGCCAGCGCCCCTTGTAGCGCGAGCGGGCGAGCCACGACCGCCAGAAGGCGACCGTGCGCCGGAGCGCGTCCTCGCCGTCGATCGGCCTGGCGAGCAGATCGGCGCTCTCCGTCCAGTCCTCGACCTGGCGCAGCGAGAACGTGGCCGACTCGCCGGGCTGGAGCACGAAGTCCGCGGTGACGCCGCCGGCGCCGTCGCTCGACAGGGGGACCGGGCTGATGAGCGCCAGGTCGAGGCCATCGGAGTCGAAGACGGCGCCGCGCGGGTCGTCGAGGATCAGGCGGTGGGGGCGGCGGGCGAAGTCGATCGCGGGGCGGCAGGCGAGCCGGAAGCGCACCGCGCCGCGGACGGCCCGCGCGACGCGGACGATCTGGTGCATCCCGCGGCGGTAGGCGCCGTACGTGTCCCGGTGGATCGGCATGAAATCGCAGACCTCGCCGACCCCTTCCACGTCGAGGAACCGCGTGAGCAGGACGTTGGTGTCGGGCATGTACATCTGCTTGTTGCGCGACGTGCCGTTCACCGCCGAGAGCGCGAAGCGGCCGCCGCGCTCGTCGTCCAGGATGGCCGCGAACACGCTCGGCGAGTCGAAATGGGGGAGGCAGCACCAGTCGATGGATCCATCGATCCCGACCAGCGCGACGGAGTGCATGTCGCCGATGACGCCGTAGGACTCGATCGGTTTGTAGGGCATGGCCTCTCCATAGGGCCCGCTCGACCGAGCGGAACCGCCTCTCGTGGATCCTCCCCCGCTACCCCCTCACGCCCCTCACGATCTCGGCGGCAAGCGCGAGAGCTTCCGCTGGAGCGAGCGGCGGTGCATCCTGAGCTTGCGCGCCGCCTCCGAGATGTTCCCCTCGCAGTCCGCGAGCACGCGCTGGAGGTACTCCCACTCCACCCGGTCGAGCGACGGCAGGTCCTCCTCTTTCTCGCCGCGCGCGGCCGGGGCGACGCCGAGCAGCGACCGCGCGCACTGGGCGGCGTCCACCGGCTTGGTCAGGTAATCGACCGCCCCGGCCCGGATCGCCGCCACCGCGTTCGCGATGGTGCCATATCCGGTGAACACCACGATACGGATGCCGTCATCCATGCTCCGCAGCGTCCCCACGAGGTCGATCCCGCTCTGCCCTGGCATCCGGACGTCCACGAGCGCGTACTCGAACACGTGCCCTCGCGCCATCGCCGCGGCCTCCTCGGCGCTGGCGGCGAGGGACACAGCGAACCCGCTCTTGCCGAGCGCCTGCCCGAGCGCGGTCCGGAAGGTCGCGTCGTCGTCGACGATGAGCAGCGTCGGCTCGCCGGCGGCCTCGGAGCTCATGAGTCCACCGGCGCGAGGCGCAGGGCGACGCGCGTGCCGCGCGCGCCGCGCTCGTCAGGCCCCTGCCTCGGCGACACGGTGAGGCAGCCGCCGACCTGCTCGATGAGCGTCCGCACAAGGTAGAGCCCGAGGCCCATGCCCTCGCCGGGCGCCTTGGTGGTCACGAACGGCTCGCCGAGCCGCCCTTCCAGGCCGGGCGGGACGCCCGCGCCGCTGTCCTCGACGCTGATCACCGGCGCGCCGCCCTCGTCCCCGATGGTAACCACGATCGGCTCCGCGGCCGCGGGGCTCGGCCCGAGCGCCTCGAGCGCGTTGTCGAGCAGCGCGAACAGGGCCGCCTCGACGTCGGCCGCGTCGAGCGGCACCGTGCGGCGCGGCGCGAGATCGCCGCGCACCTCGACCGCGACGCCGGGGTGCGCCGCCTGCCAGGCCTGCACGCCGCGCCGGGCCGCCTCGCCGACCTCGACCCCGGCGCGCAGATCGTTCGCCCGGACGTCCGCCCGCATGCGCGCGATCACCACGCGGCAGCGCTCGACCTGCTCCGCGATCGTCCGGGCGCGGCGCCGGGCGGCGTCGCTCGATCCGGGGTCGCCGAGGCTCTCCCCGGCGAGCACCGCGATCGTGCCGAGCGGGGTGCCGAGCTCGTGGGCGGTGCCGGCCGCGAGCGCGCCGAGCGCCTGGAAGCGGGACGCCTCCTCCGCACGCCGGCGCAGCGCCGCGTTCTCGGCCGCGCTCTCGTCGAGCGCGCGGCGGACCTTCAGGAGGACGTGGGCGACGAGCGCCGCGCTCAGCACGAAGGCGAGGAGCATCCCGTAGAGGTGGGTGGAGAACGCGCCGTGCTCCGGGTGGCTCGGGCAACACGCGCCGGCGGGGAGCGCGAAGAGCGCGGCGAAGAGGCAGGCCGCGAGCGCCGCGAGCGCGAAGGTCGTCCGCGGCGGCAGGAGCGCCGCGGCGAGGGCGACGTGCACGAAGAAGAGGGCGCTGAACGGGTTGCCCGCGCCGCCCGACGCGGCGAGGACCCCGGCGATCGCGACGAGATCGAGCGCCACGACGCCGGCGACGAGCGCCGTCTGCGCGCCCCGCTCCGACCGCACCCGCCGGTCGAGGGCGAGGTTGAGCCCGGCGGCCAGCGCCAGGATGGGCACGGCGATGGCGTACCGGACGTGATAGCCGAACAGCGCCTCGTCGACGGCCAGGGTCGCCGCGAGCAGCGCGAACACCGCCCAGCGCAGCCCGACGAGCCACCGGAGGACGATCCCGCCCGCCGGCGCCCGCTCCAGGGAAGCTTCGTGCGTCACGGCGGGAGCATAGCGCGGAAACCCGGGAGGGCCGTCGTCGGCCCACGCCGCGTCGGAGCGCCGTTCCCTGTCAGGAGAACGTCGACGCCATGAACCGCTGCGATTCGCGACGTGCGTAGCGTCGATCGCCACCTCCCGTGGTATCGTTGCGGCTCGAGCAGTCCTCTCGCGACGGTCTGCGCTTCGGTGGAGGCAGGCATCTCCAGCGCGGAGATCGGTGCCACCCATCTTGAGCCATCTCGGACCAACAGCTTGCCAAGCCGCCGCCGGGAGGCCCGACGGCGACCGCATGCCTATCAGCCCGTACACTGCACGACGGCGTGGCCGTCCGCATCCGGTTCGCAGGTGGCGGGTTCCCCGCACCCGTCCGGATCATCCACGACGCACGAGCAGTCGTCGGTGCCGCCGCAGGACACGGGGAGCTGCTTGCACACGAACGTCACCACGCCCGGATGCGTCGACGCATAGTCGATCTTCATGCAGTAGGAGGTGCCCGTCTCGCAGAAACTGAACCCGCACGCGAACGTGCCCTCCGGCGGCGTGCACGCGCCGTTCGCTGCGATGTCGACGCGCCCCAGCTCCGGGCAGTCCTGGCGCTGGACGGTGCCGTCGCACGAGCAGACCAGCTCCATCACGTGTCCGCACTCGATCGGGACCGGGGAGCATGCGCCCTCGGCCTGGCCCTGGCCACACTGGTAGTCGCCGAAGTGACAGTACTCGCCCGCGGCGCAGTCCGCGCTCCGTGTGCACGCGGCTCCGCCGCCTCCGCCTCCGCCGCCGGCGCCGCCTCCGCCGCTGTCATCGCCGCCCTGGCAGGCTGGGAGGGTCGCGAGGCCAAGGACCAACGTGAAGAGGGACCTAGTGGACAGGTATCGGACAGAGTTGTTCATGCAGCTGTGCCATTGCAAGCAGCGCACCAGGGTTGACTGACGCGAATTCTCCGGCGGTCCAGGGAGCCGCTGCGCGACGGACCGTGCCGCATTGTGCCGGAGCCGTGGCTCACCGCGTTCGCCTTCCGGGGCGCGTGCATCGGGCCTCCGCCGCCTGGTCCGACCGCCAGCGATATCGGATGTCGCCTCACGCTACGTCGCAGGTCATGCGGCATCGCTCAAACGAGCGGGCAAACGAGCGGTGTCAGCGGGGTAATGTTAGGTGCTCTAAGTACCCAGATCTCTTGGCATGGGTTCGGAGAGCGATGTCAGGGCAAAGCTCATCCTCGAGCGCGGAGATTCGGCCAGACGTCGACCGGTGAAGTCCGCTGAGCCGGGCTCGTCTGCTGTTCATTCCTTGTTTGCGTCTGCGGCCTCGTCGGGCGGTTGACCTCCCGCGTGATCGTCCTCTGATGGAGCATCCGTCTCCCGCGCGTCTTCGCCTTCCTCACCTTCCACCCTCTGCACCTCGTCCGCGAAGACATCGCGGCAATGGTGGTTTGGATCCCTCCTGTCGCAGTCCGGCTCCGGTATGACAGGGCACCGCGCTGGCGGTGATGCCACCATGGGACCGCCATCGATGCGCGTCCGATGAGAATGTTCGTCCCCAAGACGCAATGCAACACCCGTGTCCCTCGGGGCCTCCGGCGACCCGGAAACGTGTAGCCACGCACGCACGAACGATGTTAAGAGGAACGCCGCGCCATTGTACGCTGCCGCGCACGCCGGGCGCGTTCCGCCGACCAGGGTGATGCATGCGCAGTCCTCGACCAGCAACCGGTTTTACGTCGGGAACAGCGCTGTTCCTTGTGCTGTTCGCGGCCGCCACCGCGCACGCGGCGGGGCCTCCCGAGCGCTCCCGGCCTGTCAAGGAGCTCATCCGCGAGGCCGAGGCGGCGGTGGCTCGCCTCGATATCGCGCGGGCCCGGGAGCTGTGGGTCGAGGTCTACGAGATCGAGCGGTCGAACGTCGCGATGTGCACCATGGGGCAGCTCGACGCGCGGATGGGCCGCTGGGCCGAGGCCATGGTGGACCTATCGCAGTGCGTCGACCAGATGCCGGCCCCCCGCACCAAGCAGGAGCGCAGCCTGTACGAGCGGCGTCACGCCGACCTCGCCCGTGCCCGATTGCGCGTGGGCGAGATGGTCCTCGTGCCGGCGCCCGGCGTCGTGGGCATGCTCGTGAACGGCCGCGGGGTGAAGCATGGCAGCAGCCGCGTCTACGTGCCGCCCGGCCAGCACGAGGTGACGGCCGTCGGCGAGGATGGTCAGGTCGCGCGCACGAGCGTGAAGGTGGAGGCAGGCGAGTCGAAGCCGGTGCCGCTCACGCTCGACAAGCCGGCGCCGGTGGATCGCGCGCAGGCGCCGAAGGGGGCGCCTGCGCCTGAGGCTCCTGCGCCTACGGCGACGAAGGAGCCGCCGCGGGCGGCAGCCCGGCCCGGGCCGGATCTCCGAGTGGTCGTCACAGGCACGATGGCCTCCGTCGGGTTGCTGGTCACGGGCGCCGTGTGTCTGCAGAGCGCGCAGGGGTATAAGCAGGAGGCGACGGCTGCCTGGGATCGGGCTTACAGAGGGCCGACAGATGGCACGGCATCTCAGCCTGACTACAAGGAGTTCGTTGATGCTGCCGCCAGCGCGAAGCTGATGCGCGTTCTCGGGACCAGCGCGCTGGTCGTCGGGGCGACGGCCGGCGTGGGCACCCTCGTGTACGTGTGGCTGCCGAACGACACGCAGATCCGGGTGGCAACCCATGGCGCGGAGATACGGTTTCGATGGTGAGCGCCAGCCACGCCCCCTGCAGGTCATCATCGGTGCGTCTCGTGAAGCTCGCACGGAGGATCGACCGATGCGACGGCTGATGTGGCTGGCTCTCTCCGCGATACCGCTGCTTGCGTGTGAGGACGAATCGTTTGTGCCGTTGATGACCCCGCCGCCCGACTCGTACCCCGTGCTGTGGATGTGGGTGGGGCCGAAGGACGAGGCACCGCCTTGCGCCGACGAACAACCGCCCCGATGGGAGGGCTGGATGCCCGAAGAACCACTGGATAGGTGCGACGGATGCGCGTGCGGCCCGGCCGCGTGCGAGCTGCCCTCCAGGCTGACCGTGGACTCGCTGGACTGCCCCGGCGGCGGAAGCTCGGTGAGCGTCGATGCCGGCGACGGATGGGATGGGACGTGCGCCGCACTGCCATCGCCCGTCGCGCCCGAGGAGCTCGCGTCGATCGTCTACGATCCGCCGGCGCTCTCGCCGTGCGCGCCGTCGGAGACACCCGAGCCGCCGCTGGTCGCTGCGAGGTTCGTGCGGGTGTGCGCCGGCGACACCGCCCACGAGCCGCCGGGGTTCACCGCCTGCATGCAGGCCAGCAGCGACGGCACGTGCTGGGATGGACATACCCGCCACGAGTTCTTCGAGGAGCTGATCGACCACCGCGCCTGCGCTCCGTGTGAATGTGGTCCGCCGGCGGGAGGCACGTGCATCGCCGAGCTCCTCTTGTATGGGGACGGCGCGTGCAAAGACCGCGTGGGTGCGGCGCTCTCCGCCGGGCTCGGGGAGACTCCCTGTGCGGGCATCCGCTCGTCCCTCCCGCTCAGCGCCGTGCGGGCCTCGCTCGTGGAGGCGGCGCCGGGCGCCTGCTCCCCCAACGTTCCGGCCGTCATCGGCACCCTGGAGCGACGTGAGCCTCACGTCGTGTGCTCCTTTCCCGAGACCTAGGGCAGCCATGCGGACTATGAGGCCATGCATGTCGAGCATGCGGCGCACGCTCCTGGTCATGCTATCGCTGCCTGCGATGGCATGCGAGAACTACCCGGACATCGCAGGGAAAGCGTCCGTCCTCCTCGACGACGAAACCCTGGTCCTGGACACCGGCGACGATGGCCAACGGTTCGTGAAGATGGGAGAGCGGTGGTCAACCGCGTGTAATACCAAAGATGGCGGGTTGTCGATGACTCTGGACCGCGCCCGCGACGGCGATCCGCCTCTCAAGACGATCGCGTTGCTCGTCAGCAAGGTGAGGGACAATGGGGAGCCATCTCCGAACGTCATCGCAGAGCTGAAATATCAGCGCTATGCCGGGTTTTGCGACGTCGTGGCGACGGTCGGCGGCGATCCGCACGAAGTGGAGTTCTCTGCGGCCGACTGCGAGCTCCAGCGGGTCCTCGACGGCCATCCGGCGTTGCTCGTCTCCGCATCGTTTCATGTCAAGGAGTGCGAGAACGAGTAGCGCACGGCGGGCGCGGCCGGGTTCGACGCGCGCCGGCGGCGGGGCACGCGCGCCCTCTCCTGAGCCGGAGGCAGGGGCGCCGCGACGCGCCCGGCTGTTGACGCTCAGGCTGTCCGATGGCCATCAAGCAGCCTGCTCGGCGGACCATCGGACAGCCTGAGCGTCAACACCGGGTCGGCCCATGATGCGGCTGCGACGCGCGCTCTGTGGGCCTCCACAGGGTGTGTTGCAGCCCGTCCGTAGTGGCCAGCTACAGACGGGCTCTTTCGTTAAGGCCCTTAGTGTACCACTTGAGAGATCGTCCGCTCGGTCTCAGTGAGTCGGCTAGGACAGCCGCTGTCATAGCCAGCATGCGTGATTACAGCCTGTTTGACGGCTGTCACTAGGATTGGCGCCCGGAGACAGCGGCCGTACTGCTGCTGTCTCCGGGCGCGTTGGGTGGGACTGGCATGGTATTATCCCCATGCTCGACGTGCAGCTTCAGGGTATGCCGCATCGAACGATGCCTGGGTTCTATCGATGCTACGAGCGGGGGGCGGGTGGGACGTGCCGCAGGTACGCCAACGCGGTGACGATGCCCAGCAAGAACGCTGCTGCTAGTGCTTCCATCTGGCTTCCTCCTTTCTATCGGAGGTGTAATCGCCGGAAATCTCCAGCGATACTATATCTGACGAACCATTTTGTTTCGGCAGCAGCTGATCGGTCACCGAGCGCAGTATTCCAGAGTGGACATTCGCTGACGATTGGTCTCTTGGGCAAACGCCCTTACGGCGACGTGGTGAGCGTGGAGCCCGTCGCCGAGCGCGGCGAGGTGGACGTCTACCTGCGCGAGGACGGCGACCCCGGGAAAGGATCGAGGTCGTGGACGGACCTTGCCGCCGAGCGCTTGCGCGCGGCATCATGCGGCGATGACGCGCCCCAGCCCGCTCGCCGCTTTCGCAACCGCCGCCATTCTCCTCACGCTGACCGCCTGCAAGGGCGAGGAGAAGGCATGCGTTCCGGGGTCCACGCAGACGTGCGTCTGCCCTGGCGTTCAACAGGGCGCGCAGGCGTGCGCCGCCGATGGCGCCCGCTGGGAGCCGTGCGTGTGCGTGGCGCCCGACCCCGCCGCTCTCCGCCGTGCCAAAGTATCGGAGTGCAATGCGCTCATCGCGGTTGCCAACAAGGGCGTTCAGAGCATCGAGAGAGGTACCAAGGCCGGCACCGACCAGGGCGGGTCGAGCGAACTGAAGGTGATGGCCGATGCGATGGACAAGGTGGCGGCCGACGCGGCGCAGGTGAAGCTGACCACCGCCGAACTACAAAAGTTCTCGGGCGAGTATCAGGCCATGGCCAAGGACCTCGCCAAGGCGGCGCGCGACCTCGCCTCGGCGGCCGACGCGAACGATGCGGAGAAGAGCAACCGCGCCCAGGCCGCGATCGAGAAAGCGATCAGGCAGGAAGACCCCCTCGTCGACAGCCTCAACAGGTTCTGTCAGGCCCCCTGAAGCGCCGGGGCGAGCGACGTGGCACTCCCGCCATGGAGATCGCGCCCACGTCGACTCAGATTCGCTTCAGTAGATGCGGGTGTCCGGGATGCGCCGGGCGAGTGTCTGGAATGCGGATGTCGCCGATGTGGTTCCGGACATCACCTGTCGAGAGCCTCCCCGGAGAGTTGAAACTCAAACCGGAGGCTTCAGACAGGTAGTGGCCAAGTTTGGCCAGGCCCTTGATCTGGCTAAGTTTGCTCCTCCTCCGGCGGATCCCAGAAGAGCGACATCTGCACCGGCTTCCGTGGCTTCGGGCGCCAGGAGAGCAGGTCGAGCTGGCCGGTCGACTCGACGGGGGCGGGCGCGCTCGGGGTCGCGGCGACGGGTACCGGGGCGGGTGGAGGTGGCGCAGGGGCGACGGGCGGGGTCGGCGCGGCGCCGCCCGGCACCACGCGCAGGAAGCCACGGCCGCCGGGCAGCGCGCGCGAGGTCCCCTCTGGCGTGCGGGGAGCGAGCGGCTTCGCGCTCGGCGCTGGCGTCTCGGGCACGGAGAGCAGCGCGTCGAGCAGCTCCGGAAGCTCCCAGATGTGGCTCGTCACGCCGGCCGCCATCGCGGGCGTGACGCGCGTCGTCTTCACGATGAGGCACAGGTTGTAGTGCGTCAGGCCGAGCGAGACGGCCGCCCGGTGGTGCTCCGGGTCTTTGCTGAAGGCCAAGACCAAGCGCCTCATCCGCCCGATGTGGTGCCGCAGGGTGGCGTTGTTCCTCTCGACGTGCGCGGTCGTCGCCGCTTTGATGTTCGGAGCGCCGAACACCACGCGCCGGGTCAGCCACGGGTTGCGGGGCGGTTCGTAGCGGTGATCGTCGTCGCGCTGGCCACCCCGCGAGAAGTTCTTGATGACCTGGCCGAAGTCGACGCCAGGACCGAAGCTGGCCCCGATCGCGCCCGGGTAGGCGGCGAAGCCGTCGGAGGTGATCGACGGCATGACGACGAGCCGCGCGCGCAGGTCCTTGATGAACGCGTCGGCGCTCGTCTCGTCGCGCTTCCCGACGTGCCACGTCACCACGTAGCGGCTCGGCATCGCGAGCGCCGTGAAGGCGTACGCCTCACCGAGGCCGGCCGCGTGCTCCGCTGGCGTCACCCGCGACTGCTTCTTCTGCACGAAGGACCAGACCTCATCGCTCTCGATGAGCGAGCAGGTCAAATCGCGCGCCATGGTGTTGTGGAGGCTCTGCGCGGCGACGCCGACGCGGAGCGCGAAGCGGTTGATCGTCGGCCGGCTGACGCCGGTCATGCGCTCGGTCGCGCGCTCGCTGTTGCCGTCTACAAGCGCCGCGAGCACACGCAGGCGCTTCTCCGCCGGGAGCACGTTCGCCACGGGACCCTTGCCTTCCCCCGGCGGAGGGCCCACGATCCGGTCTGCTAGGACGTCGGACGGGTCACACCGCTCGGCTTCTGCCGCCCTGCCTTCGGATACCAGCCGGAGGCGGGGCGTTTTCGTCTAAGGTCCTCTGATTATAGCGATTTTGCCGAGGAAAACCGCTCGGATCAGGGTGCAGTAGATGCCGACAGGACGGGGTATGTCCTAGCGCAGCCGGCCACAGAGTCCTGGGACCTCTTGCACAATCCGGCGGGCTTCCTCCGCCGTCGCCTTTGCGTCGTGGGCGGCGCTGTTTCTGATTCCACCAAGCGACGTTATGTGCTTTTGCGTGTTGGTGTCGTACGCACCGGCCTTGCAAAGCGCGAGGTTGAGCGGCTCAAGCGTCAACGGCTTCCCATTTGGACCGTGTGTATCAACACCATGGCTGGAGCACATCGACCGGAGATGCTGCTCAAGGACAGAGCCCGCGAGGACTGCCGCTGGCTGGTAGTATCTCTTGTCCAAGAGCTCCTCCGCTTGGTCCATGAGGCTGGCCTCCACCTCCGCCTCTACGAGATGCTTCATCTCGAAAACGTATCCTCGCTCCCATGCGTCGGCAGCGGAGCCGAGTACCCCGAACATTTCGTCTACCAGACTATACTTGAACGCCGGCTGCTTGCGTTCAAGCTCTGTCGCCATGACGTAATGCGCACTCGATTCTCCAAACACAGAACGTGTTAGAGCGAGCACGCTAGTTATCCATTTTCGACTGGCTCGCGCGTCAACTTCTGGATACGCGGATTCACCGCGCTTGGTTCCAAGAACAGCCTTGCCTTCTCGAATGAGCGAGTCAAAATTATCTTTGATTTTCTCTGGTTTCATGGCCAATACTGTTGGAGGTGCCGTATGGATATTGAGTTTGGGCGAGCGCGCAACGCTGTGCTTCAGTGCATTGACGAGTGCGCTTCGCGCGCCAGAGAGATTCGCCACAGAAAGCCTGTCGTAGCTGGTCTACTTGCGGTATTGACCTCGTGCGGGCTTTACGTTAGCTCACGCGCCGATGTGCGCGCGAACAACAACGAAGACACGCAGAGGGGGAGCGCGCCGCATGGTGGACAACGAGCAACCGGCGCGGGCTCACGCGCCGCGTGAAACACGCCTGAGCCTAGATTCTACCGGTAGGATTCGTTCGGAAACGCGATCAACGGGTGCTGAATGATCAAGGATCCCAGCGCGTTCCCGCCATGATGCCGAATAGAGACCACCCAGCCAGCTTTCGCGTAGCGCCTGGCCAGTTCCGACCAGATGCGCTTATCGATCTTCTTGTCGCCTAGAAGCTCCTTCCAGCCGGTCCACATCCGCTGATCGTATTCCCCGCGATTTGACTTGAGCTCTGCGTCTATACTGGACTCGATCTTGGTGAGTATGTCGTTGTCGTCTGCGTTCAGACGTTCAATTTCATCAGGAGTGACCATCGCTTGATCTCCCGCCCGTGAGGGGCCGTGCGGAAGCCTTCCCTTGACGCCGAGAGCGCAGGCGGCGCCATGATGGCGCGCGGAGGCGACCGCTGACTGAGGGGCCGGATCCTCCGGGGCGCGCTGCTTCCGTGGCCAGAGGATGGCCGAAAGCTGCGCCTCTGTCAATAGGCGCACGCAGCCGTCCCGGAACTATTTTACGCCGAGCTGTCTGCCCAGTCAAGCTCGAAGTGGACACGCGACCGCGGTGCGACACTGTGCGCAGACCCGGAGGGGGCGGGGGCGGCTCCGCTCCGTCGGCGCCATCTGCGCCGCAGCCGCCGCCCGTGGCCACGGCCGCGAGCACGCCGGAGCCCGAGCCCACGCCGCCGTCAGAGCCGCCGCCCGCGCCTCAGCCCCGTCGGATGGTGCAGCTGAACTTGTTCGGCGATCCACCGTCCGCAGCGGAGGAAGACTGATCTGGACCGTCCGGTCGACTAGGAGAAGCCGAGGACGGACATATATCGTCACCCCACATGCGCCGAGCGCTTGCACTAATCGCGCGTTCAGCTCCACTTCCTTCATGCGTTCGCCTCTCCAAATTTCACTCACGATGCGCCAAGGCGTACCCTCGATGCTCGTCCAGCAAAAGGCGAGCGTCCCATGGCGATCAACTGGCCCAAGCAGCGTCGCAGCACGGTGGAGAAGATACTTGAGAAGCATCCTCCAGATAGTGGGCGATGTGCCCGTGCTGCCAATGAGATATGGCCGCACGCTCAGAAGCAAGATGCTGGGGCAGCGCGGTGGGAAGTTGCTCCGAAGATGGGACGAGGGCGCTTTCTCATCGCGCCAAAGATATCGCTAGGTGGCGCACGCTGGACGTGGCACGTCTGCGTAGAAGCAGAGTCGCATTGCGTTGACTCTGTAACCAAGGCCGACGGAGAACCCAGAGCCACATATCTGGAACAGCACTTTACGCACCATGAAGAATATGAGCTTGTACCTTGGAACGGCGAGCCTATAATCACCAAGTGAAACCGCCATGCTAACGATGCGCGATCTGCTGTTGAAGTATGTCGACGAGGGCATCAGGGCGATGCGGCGAGCGCCAGCAATGTGGGGCTCACCAGAAAGCCTTGAACTGCAAGCGTTGCAACTTCTGGAATTGCGAACGTTGGTGCTGCGCCCGCAGACCTTCCAGCGCAATCATCGCGAAACGATGCGGGTGTACAGAGATTTTGTCGCGCAAGCGATGAAGGTTGAGCCGTCGCGCCTGCTCGCCTCTCTGCTTGAAGAGCGGGGCATTGTCGAAGAACTGCCAACAATGATTGCGCAGCTTTATGCCGAGTTGCAGGCGCGACTACCAGAGGAGGATCCGTTCGAGTCTGCTGACTTGGTGCTCGAGATGGCGCTCGAATCTGGCAAGGAGCCGTCATTTTCGTCGGTGTGTTCTTACTACGAACACTTTCAGAAAGCGCTCCGCGGCATCGCCCGTCACTCTGTCAAAAAAAAGGAGCGGGCGCTGGTAACGCAAGCAACAGAATACGCGATTCCAGAGATGCGCGTCATACACGACAAGGCTGGCGCACGCATGCAGGTCTCGCTTGTGCAGCCGACCGGTCAACAACTAATGCTAGATGGGTCGTCGTTCGCCGAGAACGCCGTGCGCGACGCGGTGACTCACGCCATGCATGTGGCGACGTGGGCAGACGAGGAGCAGGCACCTGAGACGTTGCATGTTCTGTTTCCGCACGAAGCGCAACGAAAGGTCATCACGGCGCAAACGATGCGCATGCTCCCAGAGCAGGGGATCCAAGAAATCAGAGTTGGCGGGCGACTGCTCGGTGGGTCGGAGCCGATATCACTAAAGCCACATCAGGCGCCTAGGTTGATACCAGTGCTAAAGGAAGGCGAAAAGCCCAAGCGGTTCGATCGCACCGGAACCGTTCGGGCTGTGGATCTGGATCAGAAATGGTTTCGCATTCGATACGGATCAACTACTATCAAATGCTGGGCTCCCGAGCATCCTGAGTGGTTACAGAAGGCCGCAGATGCGATGGCAAGTAAGCAAATGGTGCGCGTTGTAGGCGACGAGTTCAGGGCGCCATCTCGTCGTCCGTTTGTGGAAACGATGGATCTGCAGGCCGCTTAGATCGCGCGGAGTGGTGGGAGTTGCCTGGTGTCCCAGTCGCATCAGGGGACGAGCGACGGCCCGCTCGCCGTCCTCGGCCATCTCGCTATGACGGCGCTCTCGCGCAGCGCCTCGCCCGGGGGGGTACGACCTACCTGTCGTGCCGGACGAAGAGTCGGTCGATGGCGTCGAGCGCCTGGATGGCGCCGAGCGCTTGCTGAGCAGCCGCGCGCTGGTCCTTGGTTCTGGCCTCGATGAAGGCGTCGAGCGCGGCGGCCCAGAGCTTGTCGCGGTTCCACGGGCGCACGCCGGGGAAGTCGGCCAACGCGGGGACCTCGCTGGCGATGAGGGAGAGGTCGTCGGCGGTCAGTACGCGCTTCCTGAAGTCGGGGCCGCTCATCGGCGCCTCCGCAGCTTCCGAGCGAGCCTGGCCCGAGCGAGCCGGAGGCGGCTGCCCGCCGTGCCGAGCGGGATGCGGAGGATGCTGGCGATCTCGGTGCCGCCGTGGCCGAGCGCGGCGAGCACCAGCACCTCGCGAGCCCAGAGCGGCATCCCGGCGATCACCATGAGCGCCGTGCCGGCGTCGATGCGCTCGCCGACGTGTCCGGGGTCCACGCGGTCCTCGCCCGTGGCGGCCCATGGGTCGAAGACGGGCACCTCCCGGCGTCGGAAGGCGCGCTCGTGGTAGTGCGTGCAGTGGAACCTGCACACTCCGAAGAGCCAGCGCTTCAGCGCGTCCAGCGGCTCGCGTGTGCGGTCGGGCCTGTAGCGACCCGCTTGCGAGCTCATCCAGGCCCCGAGCACCACGTCCTGAACCACGTCGTCGAGATCGACGGCGCGCACACCGAGACCGCGCAGGGCGCTGCGGATGTGCGGCTCCTGCGTGGCGATCTCGGCGATGGTCAGGACGCGAGCGGGGCCAGCGTGCGGGCCCCACGGGCTCATGGGGCACCCCGGCCGCAGTGCGGGCAGCGGTCAGCTGCCGCAGGGCGCCCAAGGATGCGATCCAGCGTCGTCCCTGCCGCCTTCGCGGCGCGCAGGGCCATCGCGTGCGACCCTCCGTTGCCGCTGGCGAGCTGCTGGAGCGATCCGGCGCTGACGCCCATCACCTCGGCCAAGCAGGCCCAGGTGCCGTACAGCGCGCGCAGGTTGCGGACGGCAGCGCGGAGCCGCATGCGCTCCACGTCGGTCAGCTTGAGCGAAGGGGAACGGGGACGGCGTTGGCGCGCGGGCGCACCTCCGCCTTCTTGCTCGCCCGAAGGCGAACGGACTACGGTCAACATCGTCGGGACCTCGCGCTACGTGTGAGGTGTCGGCCACGCGGCCCGGGGTGCTGGAACACCCGCGGGCCGCACCTACTTCGGGGCCGAAGCTTAGCGACGACGTCCGTGCATCTGGCCAAACTTGGCCAGAATCACTCAACCTTGGCCACTACCTTCAGACAGCCGCCACATTGAACAATTCTTGTATCAGTGTAGCGCTCGCAGCTGGCGCGCTCAGGAGGGTGGCGGCCCATCCATCAGCGGCAGCACATCGCAGCGTCCATCCCCCGCGACCTGACGGAAGCACTTCGCCCCCGCGATCGCCTCCTCCTTACGAGGCCACCTGGATCAGCGCGTAGCTGACACTCGACGCGAGAAGGCGGCCGAGCGGCGATCGTTCGGGAGAGGGGCGCAGGCCGGCGGTGCCCCTTGGGGGCAACCGCCGGGCTTCACGGGAGCTCGCGACCGCTGGATGAAACGGGGCACACCAGCGAAGCGCGCCGCCGGATTGCGATGCCGAGCCCCGCGTCATCGTATAGGAAAGGGAGCCCATGGCGACGTGTCCCCACCTCCGCCACCTCCGCCACGTCCGACGCGCGCGCACGTTCGCGCTGCCGGCGCTCCTTGGCCTCAGCCTGCTCCCCGCGGCCGCCGCGGCGCAGCCGGCGGCGTCCGGAGAGACGCCCGCCGCCGACCCGCTGTTCGCGCCGAGACCAGCCGTGCGGCGCAGCGGGCTCGCGGCGGGCATCGCCGGAGGCCTGGCGCTCGGGAGCGCCGCCGGCTTCCAGAACGACGTCCAGAAGATCGGGTTCCAGCGCCATTACACCGAGACCGGCGTCGGGATCGGCGGGGGAGGCTACGTCTGGATCGGCGGCGCGCTCGCGGACTGGCTCACGTTCGGCGCGGCCTTCGGCGGACACGGCCTGAGCGCAGCCGACCACGCCTCCCTCGCCGGCGGGTTCATGCTCCACACCGAGGTCTTCCCGCTCTTCTCGCTCGCGGATCGGTGGAGGGACGTCGGCGTCACCTTCGACGCCGGCACGGGCGTCGCGTACACGACCGCCGACACAGGCGGCGCCGAGGTCATCGACGGCGCCCTGCCGGCCCGCATCGGAGGCGGCGTGTTCTACGAGGGGATCCGGCTCTGGAAGGTGGCGATGGGCCCGTGGCTCTACGCCGACTACACATGGAGCACGTCCGTCCGCCAGCCAGGGTTCTACCTGGGGTGGCGCACCGCCCTCTACACCGGGCCCTGACCGGACGGCGGCCTGGTCCTCGACGTCGCGGCGCTGAGCTCGAGCGGGCTCCGCCGCGCCTGCGCGTCCCCCTCCGGGAGCGCCAGCGTGAGCCGGACGCCGCGCCGGATGAGCTGCATCGCCACGTACGACGCCATGCCCACCAGGATCCTCCGGCCGATCTCGCGGGACACGCTCGGCTTGCCGCGCGGCGCCACCCGCTCCGGGTGCCGCCAGAAGCGCACGAGCGCGCGGAGGCGCTCGCCGCCCAGCCGCTCGCTGCGCGCGCGCGCCCCCTTGATCAGCGCGATCGCCGCCGCGCCGCCCGCGATCGCGAGCAGGAGCCCGCCGGCCAGCACCTCGGGGCCGTGCCGGCGCACCCGCGACCGCACGTCGACGAGCGCGTGGCGCCGCCGATCGAGCGCCTCGATCGTGTGCATCAGCCGGTCGCGCAGCTCGTCCGCCCTGCGCTCGAAGTCCGCGCGTTGACCGTTCAGCCCCTTCATACGAGCTCCCGGACCAGCCGGACGTCCGCACCGAGGCGGCCCCGGGTCCTCTCGAGCGGCCTCCTCGGCGCGCGCTTGTAGCCGACCGCGCCCACCACGATCGCCAGCGCGATGAACGCGAGCCCGATCAGCAGCGCCGGCAGCGGCGCCGGCGCGATCGCCAGCGCGATCGCGACGAGCACCAGCGCGACCCCGAGGAGCGCCGCGGCCGCCGCGGCGCCGAGAGCGACGCACGACGCCTTCGCCCGCGAGATCTCCTCGTTCATCTCGTCGCGCGCCAGCGCGACCTCCACCTGCATCAGCTCCCTGGCCTCGGCGATCGCCTCCTTCACGAGATCTGCCGTCGAGCTCTCCGGCCTGGGATCCACCTGCCTCATGGGACACCTCTTCGCCTCGCGGCGTGAACGCGCTCGGGGGCGGCGCAGGCAGCCGGCGGCGCGCGGGCCACCGCCGAGCCCCCCGCCACCGACTGCGCCACGCCACCCTCGCCGTGCGTCGCTGTGCATACAGCGCGCCAGCCCCATCCTCGCGGAGGCGTGCGCGCTGCGCGGCCCTCGCGGAGGCCGCGCCATGCGGCCGCCGCGCCCGCTCTCGCCCTCTGTCCACTCTCCGCGCGGCGGGCGATCAGGGCAGGACGCCGGAGACCACGCGCTCGTGCCCGCCGTAGTCGAGGTGCCTCGAGACGCCGCCGAACCCCGCCGCGGCGAAGAGCTCTGCCACCGCGCCCGCCTTGCCGGCCTCGACCTCCATGGCCAGCACCCCGCCGGCGGCGAGCAAGGCCGGCGCGGCCGCGACGATCCGGCGCGTGAAGACGAGGCCGTCCGGGCCCCCCGCGAGCGCGAGGTGGGGCTCGTAGCCGCGGATGTCGATCTGCAGCGCGGCGACGTCCTCGTCCGGAATGTACGGTGGGTTCGCGGTGATCAGGTCGAAGCGAAGGCCGGACGGCACGCCGGCGAAGAGATCCGAGCGCAGGAACCCCGCGTTGACCGCGCCGAGGCGGAGCGCGTTCTCGCGGGCGACGGCGAGCGCGCCGTCCGAGATGTCGACGCCGAGGACGCGGCTGGTCGGCCGCTCGCACGCGAGGCTGATGGCGACGCAGCCCGACCCGGTGCACAGGTCGAGCACGCGCGCGGAGAGGGCCAGGTGCCTCGTCCGGGCGAGGCCGACCTCGACGAGGATCTCGGTGTCGGGGCGGGGGATGAGCACGCGCGGATCGACGCGGAACGGGCGGCCGTAGAACTCCCGCACACCGAGGAGATAGGCGACCGGCTCGCCGGCGCGGCGGCGCTGGTGCAGCTCGCGGTAGGCGGCGAGCTCGGCCCGGTCGAGCGGCCGCTCGGCGTCGATGAGCAGCCCGACGCGATCGATGCCCAGCACCTTGCCGAGCAGGAGCTCGGCGTCGAGGCGCGCCGAGGACGCGCCGCGCTTCTTCAGGTCGCCCGTGGCCCAGGTGATCACGCGCCGGATCGTCCAGGCCTCGCTCTGCTGCTCGCCTTCGGACATGGTCACGGGAGCGGGGCGGCGGCGACGGCGTCGCGGACGGCGGCGGTGACGACGGCCTCGACCTCGGCGCGGGCCGCGTCGCGGTCCGCGGCGGACCGCCCCTCGAACCGCAGCACCAGGATCGGGCCGGTGTTGGAGGCGCGGCAGAGGCCCCAGGCCCCGCCGCCGAAGTCGATGCGCGCGCCGTCGATGTCCACGACCGGACGGGCGCGGCGGAAGTGCTCGGTCACGCGGCGGACGACCTCGAACTTCACCGCGTCGGGGCAGTCGACGCGGATCTCGGGGGTGGCGAACGTCTCCGGCACGTCGGCGAGCAGCTCGCCGAGGGGCCGCCGCGCCCGGGCGACGATCTCGAGCAGGCGGACCGTCGCGTAGATCGCGTCGTCGAACCCGAACCACCGATCGGCGAAGAACATGTGCCCGCTCATCTCGCCGGCGAGCAGGGCGCCCTCCTCTTTCATCTTGGTCTTGATCAGCGAGTGGCCCGTCTTCCAGAGGATGGGGCGCCCGCCGCGCGCGGCGATGTCGGCGTAGAGCGTCTCGGAGCACTTCACCTCCCCGAGCACGGCCGAGCCGGGGCGCTCCGCGAGGAGCGAGCGCGCGAACAGGAGCAGCAGCTTGTCCCCCCAGAGCACCTCGCCGCGCTCGTCGACGACGCCGATCCGATCGCCGTCGCCGTCCCACGCGACGCCGAGCGCGGCGCCGGTCGCGAGCACGCGGGCGCGGAGCGCCTCGAGGTTCTCGGGCACGGTCGGGTCCGGGTGGTGGTTCGGGAAGAGGCCGTCGATGTCGCAGAAGAGCGCGTCCGGCGCGAAGCCGAGCGCCTCGAGCGTCCGGACGCCGAGCGGGCCGGCCGCGCCGTTGCCGGCGTCGATCACGAAGCGGACGTCGGTGCCGGGCAGGCGGGCCGCGGCGCGCACCGCCGCGATGTAGTCCTCCGCGAGATCGACCTCGGTGAGCGCGCCCCGCGCCGCCGCGCCGCCGCGGCCATCGGCGCCGCCCTGCTCGATGAGGCCGGCGAGCGCCTGGATGTCCTCGCCGAAGAACGAGGCCTTGCCGCGCATGAGCTTGAACCCGTTGTCCGGCGCCGGGTTGTGGCTCGCCGTGATCATGATCGCGCCGTCGGCGTGGAGGTGGTGCGCCGCGAAGTAGAGCAGCGGCGTCGGCCCGATCCCCGCCGAGATCACGTCGGCGCCGCCAGCGAGCAGGCCGTCCGTGAGGGCGGAGAACAGCCGGTCGCTCGAGAGGCGGCCGTCCCGGCAGACCGCCACCTCCGGCCGAGCCCGGCGAGGAGGCGCCCCCGCGGCGAGCTCGCGGCCGAGGAGCCTGGCGAACGCGGCGCCGAGCTCGCGCGCAAGCTCGCTCGTGAGGTCGCGCTCGGCGGCGCCGCGGATGTCGTACTCGCGGAAGATGTGTCGGGGGACCTTCATGGACCAGGCAGAGGAGCGCGCGGCGCCCGCGCTGCACGGCGGGCCGGCGCCCAGGACGCTCTGACACGGCGCAATCGTGGGCGAAACGAAAAACGCCGCCCGCGCAGCGTGGGCTCGCCGGCTCGTCGTCGCGCTCGCCGCCGCCTCGCCGCGCCGTCATCGCGATCGCGCCGCCTCGCCTCGCCGACATCGCGATCGCGCCGCCGCGCCGCCTCGCTGGCTCACGGATTGCGTTCCTGGCCGCCGGGCGGGTAACTTGGGCGCGTGGAGCCCAGGACCACATGATGACGCGCGCACAGAGGACCGGTCTCGCTGCCGTGGTGGCCCTCCTCGCTTGCAGCAACGCCGCCCATGCGGCGGAGCCGTCGCCCACCGCCCTGCCGATCACCGTCGTCGTCCTCCGGACAGACGACGCCTACGACCAGGCCGGCGCGCTGACCCAGGCGCTCCGCTCCGCCATCAAGGACGCCCCGGGGTGGTCGGTCCGCGAGGAGGATTTCTCGCTCGAGGTCCTGACGCTCTCCCTCCAGTGCGACGATCGGCCCGACGCGGGCTGCCAGGCCCGCATCGCCGACCAGATCAAGAGCGACCGCTACATCTGGGGCATGCTCCGCAAGAGCAGCGACACCGAGGTCGAGGGCGAGCTGCACCTCTGGACCCGCGGCAAGCCCGAATCGAGCGTGCCGGTGAAGTACAGCGCGAACCTCACCGAGGCCAACGACGAGCCGCTCCGCAAGATCGCCGCGGAAGCGATCGCGAAGCTGACCGGCGGGCCGCCGAGCGGGGCTCTCCGCGTGAGGACGGGCGCCGCGCAGGCGAGCGTCTTCATCGACGGAAAGCCGGCCGGCAACGTGCACAACGGCGAGGCGACCTTCACGGTCACGGCCGGGCCGCACGACGTGCGCGTGAAGTCGGCCGGCTTCCTCGACTCCCAGGCGTCGGTCGTGGTCCTGCCCGTCGCCACGACGGACGTCGCGCTCAGCCAGATGCCAGCCGAATCGACGCAGACCAACTGGAAGCGCATGGGCGGGTTCATCGGCCTCGGCGCGGGCGCGGTGTTCGGCTCCGTCGCCGTCATCAGCTCCGTCCAGGTCGCGAGCATCCAGAGCGACGCGCGGTACGTGGCCTACCGAGGGCTGTTCACGGAGAACGTGGAGGACGTCTGCGCGCTCGAGAACCGCAGGGCCATCCAGGACGACTTCACCGCCGACGCGAAGACCGCCCGCAAGGGCATCGAGCTCTGCGAGAAGGCCGACACGTTCATGGCGCTCCAGTACGTCTTCTACCCGCTGGCGGTGGCGTCCGCGGGCGTCGGCGCGTACCTGCTCGTGACGAGCGACGGCCAGCGCGCGGAGCGCGCCGGCTGGAGCGTGCAGCCCAGCGTCGGCCTCGGCGGCGGCGGCGTCGACGTGACGTACCGCTGGTGAGCTCTGCCTCGCTGCCCGCGGTGACGGGGGGACGACCGTGCGGGTGATCGCCGGCCGGCTCGGCGGGCGGAGGCTCGCCGCGCCGCGCGGCGAGGGCACGCGGCCGACGGCGGACCGCGTGCGCGAGGCGCTCTTCTCCTCGCTCGGCGACGTCACCGGCGCGCTCGTCTGCGACCTGTACGCCGGCACCGGCGCGCTCGGCATCGAGGCGCTCTCGCGCGGCGCGCGGCGCGCGGTCTTCGTCGAGAGCGGCCGCCCCGCGCTCGCCGTGCTCCGCGAGAACCTCGCCGCGCTCGGCCTCGACGAGGCGGCGCGGGTCGTCCCGCTCCCCGTCGAGCGCGCGCTCGATCTGCTCCGCGACGAGGGCCCCTTCGACCTCGCCCTGCTCGATCCGCCCTACGCCGTCCTGGCCAAGGCCGCCGCCGCGGCCGCGCGCCTCGCCGGCCCGCTCGGCTTGCTCGCCCCGGAAGGGCGCCTCGTCCTCGAGCACGCGCGCCGCGATCCCTCCCCGGAGATCGCCGGGCTCACCTGCGCCGCGAGCCGCGCCTACGGTGACACCGCGGTGTCGTTCTACACGCGCTGAAGCCGCCTGCGCGCGGCGCTGTCGCGTTCATCCGGGGCGCATCCAGTTTCCTGGCGCGCTTCCCTGCCCGCCCTTGTAGACTCGCCCCCGCCGGACGCGCCCGCGTCTCGGCTCCGGCGCACGACGGTCCCGCCGAAGCGGCCGGACCTCGCGCGTCTCTCCGGGAGGACTTCTCAACGTGTCCGCATCGATGCCTCCGTCGTCCCAGCAGATCCCGGGAAAATCCGGCGGCCCTGGGCCTTACATCGCAGGAATGGTCGTCCTTGCTGCGCTCATGGCGGGCCTGCTCTACTGGAAGCTTCGCCCGGAGCCGGCCGCGCCGCCTGCCGCGCCGACCGCCGCTGTCCCCGCCGAGACGAAGCCCGCGGAGCCTCCGCCGCTGTTCGCGCCCCCGCCGCCGCCGCCCGTCGAGGAGGTCGAGGACGCCGGCGTGGACGCCGGCAAGGTCGCGTCGGGGCAGGGCCCGGCCACCACAGGCAAGTCGCCTTGCTCCGGCAAGTGCGGCGACGGCGCGACCTCGCCCGCGCTCGACTCCGCCGTCCTGGGGCTCGCTCGCTCGGCGCAGGGTTGTTATAACCGCGCGCTGCGCACCTCGGAGGTCTCCGGCAAGCTGACGGTGAGCGTGCAGGTGGCCTCCACCGGCGCGGTGTGCAGCGCCTCGATCCTCAACGACACGGTGGGCTCGGGCGAGATTGCGTCTTGCGTCCTGGGACGTTTCCGCGGCAAATCACTGCCTCCGCCGCAGAGCGGATGCGTCGTGGTGAACGTTCCGATCAACTTCACCATCAAGCAATAGGAAGCAGCCGATGCGAACGCTCCCCCCCCGGATGGCCAGCTTGCTCCTCCTCGCGCTCGCGCTCGCGCCGCTCGTCCTGCAGAGCGCCGCGTGCCACGTCGATGAAGGGACCACGGCGCTCTGCGACAACAACCTCGACGCCGACCAGGGAATCGAGAACGATCCGGCCGGTTGTTATCAGCTCCCGTCCTGCGTGGTGAACGGCCAGCTGGCGGCCCCTGAGGAGTGCTGCAAGAACGCGGAGGGCCTCGTCAACCTGGAGTGCGTCAAGGGGTATGCGTCGCGGACCTCCTCGGCCAGCACGGGCGGCGACGGCGGCTCGGACGGCGACGGCGGCTCGGACGGCGACGGCGGCTCGGACGGCGACGGGGGAAGCGGCGGCGCGGGTGGTGCCGGCGGCTCGGGTGGCGCGGGCGGCGCCGGGGGGAGCGGCGGCTAGGCCGCGCGCGTCGATCGCGCCGTGGCGAGGAGCGCCGCTTCGAGCCGGGGGATCCTGCTCTCGGTCGCCTACGACGGGCGCCCGTTCGCGGGCTTCGCTCGCCAGCGCGACCAGCGCACGGTCTCGGGAGAGCTGCTCGGCGCGCTGCGGGTCATCGACCCCGGCATCCGCGAGATCCGCGGCGCGAGCCGCACCGACGCGGGCGTCCACGCGCGCGACCAGCGGGTCGCCTTCGACACGACGGCGCCGCTGCCGACGCGCGGCTGGGTCCTCGCGACCGCGCGCCACCTCCCGGACGAGATCGTGATCCGGCGCGCGGCCGTGGTGCGCCTCGGGTTCTCGCCGCGCTTCGAGAGCCTCCGCAAGCGCTACCGCTACCTGGTCCTCCGGGATCTGGTCCGAGACCCTTTCCTCAGCCGTCGCGCCTGGCGGGTCGAGGGCATCACGGACGAGGCGATCGAGCGGGCGCGCGCCGAGGCGCTCGCCGCGAAGGGCACCCACGACTTCGCCGCGTTCCGGACGAGCGCGGACGAGCGGACGACCACGGTGCGGACGCTGTACGGCGTCGAGCTGTCGCTCGATCCCGCGGACCCGCGCGTCGTGCGGATCGACGTCGAGGGGAACGCGTTCCTGCACAACATGGTGCGCATCCTGGTCGGCACCTTGATGGACGTGGCGCGCGGCCACCTCGCGCCCGGCGCGATCGCGCGCGCGCTCTCGTCGCTGGACCGCCGCGACGCAGGGATCACGGCGCCGCCGGACGGGCTCTACCTCGAGCGCATCCACCTGCGCGACGACGGGCAAGAGGCCTGGCCGGCGGGGCCTTCCGACGGAAGCTCGGGGGACGGGGACGACGCCGAACCGACGGACCTCGGCGCGCCGGCGGAGCACGCCCCCGAGGAGTGACGCCGCCCGTCGCCGCGCGTCACACAGAATCCACCGCGGACGCATGGACGGCCCGCGCTCGCCTTGGTAGCACAGCGACGTGCACGTCGGACTGGACCGCCTCCCGGATCTTCCGCAGCTCCAGCGCCTCCGTTCGACTCGCCTGGGGGTGCTTGCGCACCCGGCGAGCGTCGATCGCGAGCTGACCCACATCGCCTTCGTCCTCGAGCGCCTCCGCCTGCGCCCGCGCCTCTTCTTCGGCCCGGAGCACGGCTATGGCGGCGAGGCGCAGGACATGGCGACGGTGATGAGCAGCGTCGACGCGCGCTCCGGCGCGGGCATCGTCAGCCTGTACGGCGAGAGCTTCGAAGATCTCTCCCCTTCCGCGGCGGATCTCGCGCAGATCGACGTGCTCCTCATCGATCTCGCCGACGTCGGCGCGCGGTACTACACGTTCGTCTGGACGGCGCTCCTCGCGCTGCGGGCGGCGCACGCGGCGGGCGTGCACGTCGTGCTGCTCGACAGGCCGAACCCCCTCGGGGGCGCGGCGGAGAGCGTCGAGGGCGCGACGCAGGCGCGGGGGTTCCTGTCGTTCGTGGGCCTGGAGCCGGTGCCCATCCGCCACTCGCTCACGGTGGGCGAGCTGCTCGCGCTCTTCGCGCGGCGCGAGGGCATCCCGCTCGGCGACGTCGCCTGCGGGCTGCAGGTCGTGGCGGTCGAGGGGCATCGCCGGGAGGCGCTCGCGTCGGGGTGGGATCGCCCGTTCGTCTTGCCGTCGCCCAACATGCCGACGGCGGACACCGCGCTCGTCTACCCGGGCGGCTGCCTGCTGGAGGGGACGAACCTGTCGGAGGGCCGGGGCACGACGCGCCCGTTCGAGATCGTGGGCGCCCCCTGGCTCGACGGCCGCGATCTCGCCGCGCGCCTCGCGTCCACGGCGCTGCCGGGCTTCGTCGCGCGGCCGCTCACCTTCCGGCCCACCTTCCAGAAGCACGCGGGCAAGATCTGCGGCGGCGTCCAGATCCACGTCACCGATCCGCGCGCCTTCCTCCCGGTCGCGACGTACGTCGCGCTCATCGCGTTCGCCTGCAGGCAGCAGCCGGAGCAGTTCCGCTTCCGCACCGAGCGGTACGAGTACGTCGACACGATCCCGGCCTTCGATCTGCTCACCGGCTCCGCTGCCGCGCGCCTCGCCATCGAGGCCGGCGAGGATCCGCTGGCGATCGCCATGGAGGTGTCGCGCGCGGATCCGGCCTGGCCCGAGGTGATGCGGGAGGCGCAGGCGGCCGTCTCCGCCTGCTGAGCGCCGCCCGCGCGGCTCAGCGATCGTAGCGGTCGTACGGCTCCTGCCGAGAGGCGGCGCCGGTCGAGTACCTCGTGGTGAGGGCGACGAGCACGAGCGCGAGCCCGGTGACCACGAAGAAGGTCCGCGCCGGGAGATCGGCGGAGAACCCGAACAGCCAGGGCGACGCGAGGAGCGCGGCGGCGAGGGAGGTCTCCAGCGCGCCGTGCACCGAAAACGGGATCATCCTGGCCGCGCCGAGCGGCTGATCGGACAGCAGCGTCACGACGAGGTGCGCCACGGCGGCGACGTAGCAGACCGCCGTGGGCACCGGATCGAGGCGGAGCGCGAGCGGCGCGAGCGCGAGCAGGACGACGACCGCGTAATCGACGTATCCATGGTGGCGGGGAGATAGAAGCTTCATCGGTGCCTCCTTGGAGGAGCTCCCCTCAGCCGGTGCATCGCATGTGCCGGTGAGCGGCTGTCGGCGCGCGCGCCCCGGCCGCTCCGGAACGCAGCGCCGGCCAGGATCAGCGTGGTTGTCGCTCGCCCGGGACGGGCAGGAGGGGTGCTCGTCGTGCTCACAGGAAGGGAGCGGAGGGCGCGAGTGAACCCGATCCGGCACGGAGCGGGGCAGGGTGGCTCACGGGAGCGCTGGGCCCTTCACGCTTGCTCTCGCCGAGCGCGCAGCCCCGAGAGGGCCTCTCCGGAGTCCGGCGCGCGTCGCCGTCACCTCGTGCACGTTCGAGACACACCGTGTCTCCGAGGCCTCGGTCTCCAGGATCTCCTGGCCGCGGGCGGAGCTCCGCTCGCCGCCGAGCCCGAGGCCCCGGAGCGCGTCGCCGAGCCCCCCCCCGCGGATCCGGCGCTCAGCCCGTCGACAGGAGCTCGTCGAGCACGGCCCCGTACTCGTCGAGCAGCGGGTGCGGCGGCAGGCCGCGGCACATCGCGCGCAGCTCTTCGAACCTCGCGATCTGCATGTCCCTGCCGCGCTTGAACATCGACCACGGATCGCCGTGCTCTCGCGCGCAGACGATGATCGACTGGAAGTTGTCTATCTTGTCAGCCAGCGTGATCGCCTGCGCCTCCCAGGGCTTCTTCGGGAACGCCTCGAGATAGAGCCGCTTGCGGTCTTCCCAGGGCAGCGCCCTGTCCTGCTCGGTCACGTGGCGGACGAGCGTGGCGACGCGATCGCCGAAGCGCTGGCTCAGCTCGTCGAACGTGACGCCCTGGTCCTCCATGGCGTCGTGCAGCGCGCCGGCCGCGACGACCTCGTCGTCGAAGCCGTGGCGCGCGAGCAGGACCGCCACGCCGGCGAGGTGGCTGATGTAGGGGACGTCGGCGTTCGGATACTTGCGCTTCTGGGCTCGATGCCAGACCGCCGCCTGGTCGAGCGCGCGCTTGAGGAGGGTGCCCATCGCGATGTCCCGCCACCATAGCCGCTCGGCGTCCAGAGCGCAGGCGCCCGAGCGCCCCCTGTGCCGTCCAGCAGGTCCTCCGTCCGGATCGGACCCCGTGCCGCTCGAGGCGCGCCCTCGAAGGCCGCGGCGGTTCGAGCGCCCCGCGCGCCACGAGCTCGGTGAGCGGCGTGCGCCGAGCGCGCTCGCTGCGCGGCGGGCAGGCGCCACGAGGGGCGCGCCGGGCGAGGTGTGCGGCGCGCCGCCGCGGCGACAGGGGCTCTCCCGGCCCTCTCTGCGGCTCGACGGTCCCTCTCTTTACAGTCGTCCGGCGGGCAGCGCGGGATATCCGCTCTTCGACGAGGTCGACTTCGCCGGCGCGGCACGGCCCGCTCGCGGCGGCGTCGCTGCGATGAAGCGCGCGCCGCCTGCGCGCGATCGCCTCTCGTTCGTTCAGCGGATCGGGGAATGCGCTGGGGGTGGCGCGGAATGGCCGGGGAATGGTCCGGGGAGGTGCGCGCAAGTCCTACGAACATGCGGACGACGTCGCTCGTTGCTCAAGACTCCGCACTTGCCGACCTGTATACTCGTCCGCGACAGCGTCTTATATCGTCATGCGAAACCCGCCGATGCAGGGTGCCACCTCATGAGACTTTGGCCTCTCCGTTCGCTTGCCGCCGCGCTGGCCGCCCTCGTCGTTGCCTCTCTCCTTCCCGCGCCCGCGCACGGGCAGGACGCGCCGGTCAACCCCGGGGGCATGGCCCTGAGCCGCTTCGTGCCGGCGCCGGCCGGGGACCGCATGTTCAGCGTGCCGTCGCCGTTCGTGGCAGGGCACCTCACACCGCATGTGATGCTGCTCGCCGATTACGCGAGCAACCCGCTGGTCCTGCGGCGCGAGCGCGACGGCGCCGAGATCGGCGCGGTCGTCAGCGATCAGCTCACGTTCCACCTGGGCGCGTCGCTCCCGCTCTGGAACAAGCTGAGCGTCGACCTCGATGCGCCGCTCACCGCGCTGCAGTCCGGCGACAGCCCGAGCGGCGGCGGCCAGCAGTTCCCGTCGCCGAGCGGCGCGGCGCTCGGCGACGTGCGGCTCGGCGCGCGCTTTCAGATCCATGGCGCGTACCATGACCCGTTCCAGCTCGCCGTCGGCGCCTACCTCTGGTTGCCGACCGGCGCGGACGACTCGTTCGTGAGCGACGGGAGCGTCCGGGCGATGCCGTACGTCGCGGCCGGCGGCCGCATGGAGCGGCTCGTCTGGTCGACCGCGCTGGGCACCGAGGTCCGGCGCTCCCAGTCGTTCGGCGGCGTGGCGCAGGGGACGATGCTCACGCTGGGCGGCGGCGTCGGGCTCCTCGCGCTGGACGGCCGGCTCCAGGTCGGGCCGGAGCTCAGCGCCGCGATGGTGCTCGAGGACATCAGCAGTCGCTCGACCAACGCGGAGCTCCTCCTCGACGCGAGGTATCGATTCCTGCCCTTCATGGAGGCGGGCATCGGCGTCGGGCCGGGGATCACCTCGGGGATCGGGACGCCGGACGTGCGCGCCGTCGCGATGGCCGCCTTCACGCCGGAGCAGCCGACCGACCTGGACAGGGACGGCATCGGCGACCCCGAAGACGCGTGCCCGAGCGTGCCGGGCGTGCGCAGCGGCGATCCGAAGAAGAACGGCTGCCCGCCGCCGCCGGACCGCGACGCCGACGGCATCGTCGACGCCGAGGACGCCTGCCCCGTCGTCGCCGGCGTGCGCAGCGACGACCCGAAGAAGAACGGCTGCCCGCCGCCGCCGGACCGCGACGCCGACGGCATCGTCGACGCCGAGGACGCCTGCCCCGCCGTCGCCGGCGTGCGCAGCGACGACCCGAAGAAGAACGGCTGCCCGCCGGACCGGGACGACGACGGCGTGGCCGACGCCGAGGACGCGTGCCCCGACGTCAAGGGGCTCCGCTCGAAGGACCCGGCGAAGAACGGCTGCCCGCGCGACACCGACGGCGACACGTTCCGCGACGACACGGACGCCTGCCCGAGGGAGAAGGGCTTCGCGGATCCGGACCCGGAGAAGCACGGCTGCCCGAAGGCGGTGCGCGTGACCGAGAAGCACGTGGTGATCCTCCAGCAGGTGCAGTTCGACACGAACAAGGCCACCATCAAGCCGGTGAGCGATCCGCTGCTCGACGAGGTCGCCGAGGTGCTGAAGGAGCACCCGGAGATCGAGCTCATCGAGATCCAGGGTCACACCGACGACCGGGGCACGGTGGAGCACAACAGGATCCTGTCGCAGAACCGCGCCAACTCCGTCATGGCGGCGCTGGTCCGGCGCGGCATCGACTCGACGCGGCTGACGGCCCAGGGCTACGGCCGGGAGCAGCCCATCGACGACAACGCGACGGAGGCCGGGAGGCAGCGGAACCGACGCGTCCAGTTCAACATCATCAAGAAGGCCGCGTACAAGCCGCAGGCTGATGAGACCGGAGAGGATCGATGAGAAAGCAGTTGAGCATCACGGGGCTCGCGTCCCTCACGCTGATCGGGCTCACGACCGCCAGCGCGACGGCCGAGCCCAAGCTGCGTATACAGGTCGATCAGCAGGGCGACTTCGCCCTCATCGGGAGCTCGATCGGGCAGGAGTGCCGCTCCGCGACGCCGAGGCCCACGGAGGGCACGATGGGCGCATGCGGCCAGTCGACCGTCGAGTCGGGGCCCGATCTCTTCTGGAGGTCCGACTCGCCAGCTGACGGCAGGGCGGAGGCGAGCCTCGATATCACCCCGGAGATGGCGCGCACGACCGCCGTGCTGACGCTGCCCGAGGGGGCGACGGTGACCCACGCGTTCCTGTACTGGGCCGCGCGCAACACCGCCGGCGCCGATCCGGAGGTGGAGCTCCACCACGCGGGCGGCTACGACGGGACGGTGACCGCCATCGACTCGGTCGAGACGGTGATCAACCAGGGGAAACCCAACGAATCGCACAACTACCAGTCCGTCGCCGACATCACCTCGATCGTGAAGGAGAGCGGCGCCGGGGCCTACCGGGTGGGCGGCGTGGACGTCGTCGACGTGAGGGACAGCGACGACGACGTTGTCTTCGTGGCGTGGTGGATGGTGGTGTTCTACGAGGCGCCGAGATCGCCGATGCGCAACCTCGCGCTGTTCGACGGGCTCGACCGGGTCTCCGACGTGGGATGGCAGCAGGTCGAGCTCTCGGGCTTCAAGGTGCCCGACGCCGGCTTCGTGGCGAAGCTGGGCATCGTCGCGTTCGAGGGCGACAACTCGAACACCGGGGACAGCGTGTTCTTCAACCCCAAGAACCCGGGGAAGCCCGATCTGGCGGAGGCGCTGAGCGACGAGCTGAACCCCGCGGACAACTTCTTCAACAGCACCCGTTCGGCGCTCGGAAAGCCGGTGTCGGTGGAGGGTGATCTCCCGAGGATCCCGGGCACGCCTCAGAGCATGTCGGGGGTCGACATCGACATCGTGGATGTCAGCGCGAAGCTCAAGCCGGGGGACGATCGGGCCACGCTCGTCGCCACGAGCAGGGACGAGCTCTATTTCCTCGCGGGGTGGGTGACGTCGATCTCCAACTATGGCCCTGATTTCAGCAAATCGAGCAAGGTGGCCACGGATCTCGGCGGGCTGCCGACCTACCGCGGGGACGCCGTCGAATACCGCATCACGGCGACGAACACGGGCAATGACGAGGCCGTGGGCGCGGTGCTGACGGACGCGCTGCCTTCCGGGGTGACGTTCGTCCCTGGCTCGCTGTCGATCGTCGATGGGCCGAACGCCGGTCCCCAGACGGACGCGCCCGGCGACGACCTCGGGCAGTACGATCCCGCGACGCGGACCATCACGTTCTGGCTCGGGGATGGGGCGGACGGCGCGCAGGGCGGGAGCATCCCTGTCGACGGCAGCGTCACCGTGCGCTTCGAGGTGACGGTCGACGCGGACGCGCCGGACCTCATCAAGAACCAGGCGAAGATCGCCGCGGCGGGCGCGTTCGGCGCGCCGGTCAGCGACGATCCGACGGACGGCAACGGCGACGCCCCGGGCGCACCGCCGACCGAGGTCGCCGTGGTGCCGGAGTCTTTCTACGCGGCCGGCAGCGGCATGCTCGGCCCCTGCGCGGCCAGCCCGCTAGGCCGGGATGGGAGCGCCGGCTGGCTCGCGGGGCTCGCGCTGGCGGGTCTGCTCTGCCGGCGGCGCAGGGGGTAGACGATCACCGCCGCGTCAGCGCTCGGCCAAGGCGTCGTCGAGCGTGGGCGCGGTGAGCACACGCTCGGTCCAGCCTTCGATCTGCGCGGCGTCGGCGGCGCGGATGCGCGCCTCGATCAGCTCCGGCAGCTCGCCGAAGCGCAGACGGAGCAGCTTCAGCAACGTGCTCCGCTGCCCCTCGAGCCGGCCCTCTCGCTCGCCTGCCAGCCGGCCCTCCCGGCGCCCCTCCTCGCGAAGATAATCTGCGATCGTCACGATTTCCTCCTCGGCATCCGGTCCCGCCGCCACGAGCAGCCTCGGCAATAGCTTGTCGGGCTCGCGCGGGTCGGCGATGCTCAAGAACTACCGCCACACGCGCACGAGCGCAGCCCCTCCGTCAGGCGCCCGACGCACCTCCTGGACCACGTCGCGCCACGCCGACAGGCGCTCCACGAGATCCTCGGGATTGCGCGCATACCGGAAGCACCACAGCACCAACCGGCCCAGCGCCGTCATCGCCCGCGCGCGCAGCGCCTCGTCCGTCTCCTGGCTGATGTCGTCCAGCACGAACCGGAACTGCGGCACATGCTCGGCCATCAGCCTCAGCGTTTCCGGCGGCACCTCCAGCAGATCCTGGAACGAAACCGCCGCGCTCCAGCCACCCGCGCTGTGGTGCAGCACCACCGGCAGGATCGCCGGGAGGAGCGTCGCCCTCGGGTGGCGCTCCAGGTAACCCTGCCAGATCCGCACCATGTACGTGAGCAGCCGAAACGCCATCAGCGGGTGCGTCGTGCTCTGGTGCTCGAAGAGCACGTGGATGAACAGCGACGCTCGCTCCAGCCTGGCGGTGAAGAGCAGATCGCTATGGCTCGCGGCGAGCGCCTCATCGATGAAGCTGCCAGGTTGTAACGCCAGCGACGCGAAGTCGATGCGGTCCGCCAGGGCGGCAGGCAGCGCCTGGCGCAGCGCCCCGGCCGCGTGCTCCGGCTGTCCAAACGTGGACTTGAACAGAGCGTCATGAGGGGTAGGCGTCACCGATCACCACCGCTGCCGGCGCGCACCTTGGCTGCGAGCTCGCCGAGCTCACGCATCTTCCGCTGGTCACGGCGGCGCGCCGTCTCTGAGACCGATTCGCTAGCAAGCCGCAGACAGATTGGCCATGAAAAAGAAATCTATTTCTGGATGCGATTCATGAGATGACATCCAGCGGTGTCGCCCAATTACGACAATACAAGCCATCTCGTCTCACAATCGTCCCTCACGCGCGCCCGTGCTGCTGGCGCAACCTGGCTCGGTTGCCTCAGGACAACGTTGCCGTCCCGCAGGCCAACAAGAAGAAGTGGGTGTCATCGAGTGCCCCCGAAGGCGCCGCGCACAGGCGACGTGGCGCCACCCATGAATTACGGGGATATCTGCCGAGTGATTTGGGATTGCGCTGAACAGGCGCTTTGCTCCCCATGCCCGGGGACCGTCCCCCTGGACGGCACCGTGGCTGCCCGCCCGAGCCGCTCTGCCCTGGTCACGAGCACCGCCATGTCGTCTCCTCTTCCCCGATGAGACGGGAGCTCCGGGCGCGCATCGGAGGCCGTACCGCGCCGCTGGCAGAGACCTTGGAGCGCGCGTCAGAAGCCTCCCGGCACGCAACGCAGGCTCTGCCCACGTCACGAGCCCTCGGCCCGCTGCCGCGCCCTCGCGCCTGAAGGAAGCCCTCCAGCACGCCGCGAGGGCCTCTCACGGGCGCGCCCGCGCCCGTGCCGCGATCAGTTGATGGTGAAGGACTTGCTGACGGTGACCGAGCCCCCGCCGAAGGCAGGCACCCGCGCGCTGCGGAACAGCCTGGCGACGCAGCCGCCGACGCTGGTCCCGGCGAAGGGCGCCCCCTGGACTTCGGCCGACGTGACGCTGCCGCTCGGCGCGAAGGTGACCTTGACCCTGCCGGTCCCGGTCGGTCCGCCGGCCTTCTTGCAGCTCTTGGCGGAGCCAGCGGCCGCGCCGAGCGCCGAGCTCGCGGCGCCACGGTTGAACTCGGCGCCTCCGGACGCCGCCGGCTCCGGCTTCGATGCCGCCGGCTTCTCCGCCGCGGCAGCGGGCGCGGACGCCGGCTTCTCCGCCGCGGCGGGAGTCGCCGCGGCGGGCGTCGCCGCGGCAGGCGTCGCGGCGCTCGGGGCCTCGGCGCTGGCGGTGGGCTCCGCGGACGGCGCCGCCGTCTCCGCCGTGGACGGCGTTTCGGCCGCAGCGGTCTCGGCAGGCGTCGGCGCCGGCGCCGCCGTCTGCGCAGGGCTCGGCACCTCGGCGGGGGCGGTGTTCGCCTGCTCCGGCGTGGCCGTCGACGCCTCCGGCGTCGGCGACTGCATGAAGAAGAAGGCGACGCCGCCAATCAGCACGACCGCGGCGATCGCGGCCGCGATCAGACCGGTGCGGCCCTTCTTGGTCGAGGCCTCCGGCGCCGTGAGCGGAGAGAGCGACGAGAGCGACGCAAGCGACGCGGGCGGCACCGACGCTTTGGACGGAAGCGACATCGAGGGAGGCGGCCGCGAGTCCGTCACCGGCGCCAGCAACGGCGGCGGCGCGAGCATCGGCGCGGAGGCGATGGGGCCGCCGCCGAGGTTCAGCAGGTCGTCATAGCCGGCTCGACCGTTGTTCTTCGAGGGGCGGTTCGAGGGACGCCGGCCCGACGGGAGCTCGTCTTCTTCCTTCTGCTTGGCCGCCGCCGCGTTCTCGGTCGCGGTGAGCGCCGAGAGCGAGAAGAGGACCGAGTTCTCGTTGCGCTCGCCCACCTGGCGATCGAGGCCTGGCGGCGGGGCGGACGGGGCGGACGCCGCGGGGTCCTCGGCGCGCTCCGCGGCGCTGAAGACGTCGACCGCGGCCCCCCGGGCCGCGCGACGCGCGGCCGCTGGCGCCGGTGCGCCGCCTGGGGCCGGCGCCGCGGCCGCTGGACTCGCCGGCGCCGCAGCCGCTGGACTCGCCGCCGGCGCCGCGGCTTCCGGGGCCTTCGCCGATGCGACGGCTGCGGGCGCCGGGGTCGCGGCCCCCGCTTGGTTCAGGGCGCGCCGCGAGTCCTTCATGACAACGGTCCCCTCGGGCCCGAACCTGAGCCCAGCAGGCGCCGGAGCCGTGGGGACGGGCGCAGCTGCAGCCGCAGGCGCCGGAGCGGCGGCCGGCGGAGGCGCCGCCGCGGCCGCCGGTGCAGCTGCAGCAGGGACGGCCGCGGCAGCGGGCGCAGCAGCAGCGGGCATGGGCGTCGCGATCGCGGGCGCCGCGGCAGCGGGCGCCGCCGCGGCGACGGCTGCTGCGGGCGCGGGCGCCGCGTCTTCCTGTGAGGAGAATCGCTCCTTGAGCTCCGGGACGCTGGCGATCGGCAGCCAGTCGCCCATCCCGTCCTTCCACACGTACGTGTCGTTGCTCAGGCCTCCGCGCGCGTACTCGGCCACGAGCTCGGCGGTCGTCATGGTCCGCTCGTCGCCCTCGGCGACGTTGACGGTCCACGTGTCGGGCGCCGCCGCCGCGGGCGCGCCGCCCACGTCGAGCTTCGCCTCGGCGTCATCCGACAGGTCGCCCTGCTGGTCCACGGTCGCGTCCTGCGGTGCGGCCGGGGCAGCCTCATTCGCGCCGTGGACCACCATCGAGTGGTTGCACTTCTTGCATTTGATCTTGACCGTCTTGCCGGCGACTTTCTCGTCGGCAATCGTGTACTTGGCCTGGCACGACTCACACGTAATCTTCATGCGACTGGCGCCCTTCCCGTTCCGGCATGCGGGCATGGGTTCAACGACCACACACGCGCACGATCACGCGGCCCGGTCGGTCGACGCAGAATAGCGGGACGGCGCGAGGCCGATCAAGGCGGCGACTTCTTTTATGATCGCCGCCGGCGCAGCGCCGCGTGATGACGCAGCGCGCGTCCACGTCCTCGCGCAGCGCGCGCAGTGTGGCGCGATCAATTGAGCAGCAGCAGCTGGGTGCCGTCCTTCCCGCAGAACATCGCCTCGCTCGGATAGCGGTCGCCGCAGGTTGGGCAGATCTTTCCACGAGCCCGCAGCGTCGGCCGGACCGGCGCCGCGGCTGACCCTGCGGCGCCCGCGAGCGAGGCCTCCGAGGGCGCCGGCGCGCCCTCGGCGCCGGCGCTGTCGCGCTCGCCAGCGGCGCCGGCCGTGGAGGCCGGGCCTTCCACTTCGTCTCCTGTCCGCCGGCGGCCTCGGCGGAGCAGGATCAACCCGGCAAATCCGAGGCAGGCCGCGACCCCGCCCACGATGGCCACGAACAGGTTCTTGCGCTGGCGTCCCAGGTCCTCGCCCGAGGTCGTGCGCCCGCCGATGGTGCCGGCCGCGATCACCACGACGGCCGCCTGCTCGCTCTCGCCGGCCTCGTTGAGCCCGCTCGCCGCGAGGAGCGCGTCGTAACGATCGGGGCTCGTCACCTCGATCGCGACGGTCACCCCCTTGCCGGCGACGGACGCGACGAGGCCGAGCGCCCCCTCGCCCGCCCCGGCGCCGAGCGAGAGGGCGCCTGTCGCGTCGACCGTCGCGGCCGACGCGAGCGGCCCGGGCGCGATCGACCACGTGGGCCTCGTCGGGAGCGCGCACCCCTCCGCATCCATGACCAGCGCGCGGAACTGAAAGCGTTCGCCCGGCCGCATGAGCTTGCGCGACGGCGTGACCTCGAGGCGCGCCGGCTCGCCGGGGGCGTCGCAGGAGCGCGAGGCCGCGGGCTTCTTCTCGGCTGCGGCGGGCGCCGCGGACGGAGCGCTCACGACCGGCGGCGGAGCGCTCGCCACCGGCGGCGGGGCGCTCGCCGCCGAAGGCGCTTCGCCCTCGCGCCGGACGAGCGTGTAGGACCGCGTCCTCGTGACGGACGCGCTGCAGGTCGTGTCCTGGATGATGAACTGGTACTGCCCCGTCTCCACCATGTTGATGCTGGCGTCGGTCGCCTGGGTCGTGGTGGTGACCACGGCGCGGCGGGGATCGCTGGCCGGCGTCGTGCAGCGGGTCTGCCAGGAGCGCGCGTTGCCAGACGCCGAGTGCTTGCTCCGCGCGAGCCCGGGCATCTGCTCCCAGCATTCGGCGGTGCTCCACGACCGTCCGGCGCCCGAGATCGAGAGCTCCGAGCCGTGCTGCTGGATCTGCACGGCGCCGCCCGGGGCGCCCTGCGGGCGAGGCCTGGGCCCGCACGCCTGCCCCCAGGCGGAGACCGACCACTGTTCCGTGAGGGCGCTCGCGGTCCAGGACCCGCTCAGCGTCGGCAGGTCCTGCGCGGCGCCCGCGCGGGGGATGGCGACGGCGAGGGCAATGGACGCGAGCGACGCGAGCGACGCAAGGCGAAGCGCGTGGAGCGGGGCCGACGAGGCGAGCAGCTGGCGTCGCACAGGCGAACCGTAGCAGCGCCCGCGCGCGGGCGGCAGCCGGCAGGCTCGGAGCGCCGCCCGCGCGGTGCCGTGCGGCGCGAGGTGCGCGAGGTGCCAGACCGCAGCGAGCGGCGACGCGGCCCGCTCGTTCCGCCACCGCGTCGCGCGCCTCACCACTGACGACCAACGACCGCGTCCAGGGCGGCGGGGCCCCCGCGGGCCCGAGGCGCAGGTCCCCGGCGGGCGTGAGCCGTGAGCGACGAGCAGGCGAGCAACGCGTGAACGCGTGAACGCGTGAACGCGTGACACGCAACCGCCCGGGCCCGCCCTCACCAGCGCCCGAGAGCAAGAGCCGTACAAAATGCTCACGCCGCGAAAAAGGATCTAGACAGGCAAAGTAAAGGTTCGTTACATTGAAAAATGGTCCCGTGCGCATTCTGCATCAAATCTCGTCAGGCACTCCCGCGTACCTGATCCGATCCTGCTCGTCCCTCGACCCCGGCGAAGGGTCGGAGAGGGCTGCTGCGCGTCGCTGCACGCCGCCGAACGCCCAGCGCGCCCTCAGCGGACCGCGCGCTGCGGACGCGCACCGACCGTCGAGCTGGCGAGTGATCTGGCCATCGAACTCGATGCGCCAGACTGCGCTCGTCTCCGCGAACCGTAAGCCGACGCAAGCCGACGCAAGCCGACGCAAGCCGACGCAAGCCGACGCGAGCAGCCCAAAAGCGTCACCGCACGACCCAAAATTGTCACCGTGCAACTCAATGCTTTTCTCGCGCCTGCCGCCAAAAAGATCTGGACATCTCCATCCCTGAGTTGCTAACTTACACACTGTTACCTTGCGCATCCGCTCTCCGATCGAAGCACAAGCACCCGCGTACTTGATCCGATCCTGATCAGCCCGCGGGGGCTCATTCCGACCGGAGCCCGCGAAACCGACCTCGCCTGACCCGTGAGTCATGGTGCCTGCTATCCGGATGACGCTCCAGCAATGGTTCACCCGTGAGGACCTCGAGGAGCTACCAATGAAGCAGTTTGCAATCGCATCTTCTGTCGCGCTCGCCACGCTGTTCATCACCGCCACCAGCCTCGCCAACACGACCGCTCCGTCCCCCACGTGCACCGTGATCCAGCGGGGTGTCCTGGGGGATGTCTACAACGCCGAGATCTGGAGCCTCGCCCCGAGCTACCACGTCCCGACCCCGTTCGAGGTCAACACCGGGTACTCCAGCTCGGTCGGAGAGAAGCGCGCCCTGTTCCGCTTCGATCTGAGCCCCATCCCCGCCGGCTCTCTCGTCACGTCGGCCACGTTCTACGCCCAGACGTACACGAGCACCGCGCAGACCGTGTACGTCCACCAGGTGCTCGCCCCCTGGAGCGAGGAGCTCGTCACGTGGAACAACTTCGGCGGCATGGACCCCGCCGCGTTCACCTCGTTCGTGCCCAACGTCACCGGGTGGAGCTCGGTCGATCTCACCGGGATCGTCCAGGACTGGGTGGACGGGACGGCGCCGAGCCACGGGATCCTCCTCGAGGAGGGCGCCAGCGGGAAGACGTCGTACAAGGGCAGCGCCCACACCGATGTATCTTACCGGCCTCTCCTCGAGGTCTGTTACACGGCGCCGAAGGGCTCGATCGGCGACAAGGTGTGGTTCGACGCCAACGCGGACGGCATCGAGGACGCCTCCGAGCTCGGCATCTCTGACGTCGTCGTCGACCTCTTCGGCGACGCGAACTGCGACGGCGTCGCCGACGGCGCCGCACTCCAGAGTACCGTGACCGGCGCGAACGGCGTCTACCGCTTCACCGAGCTCGAGGCGGGCTGTTACGTCGTCGACGTCGACGACGCGACGCTCCCGCTCGGCCACATCCTGACCAGCGACGACGAGCCGCTCGGCGTGTCCCTCGACGCGGGTGAGAACGTGGCCAACGCCGACTTCGGCTACGTGACGTACTCGTCGATCGGCGACACGGTGTGGCTCGACAGCGACGCCGACGGGCTCTACGAGCCGGAGACCGGCGAGCTCGGCGTCAACGGCGTCCGTGTCGAGCTGTTCCAGGGGGCCCAGCTTGTCGACTTCACGATCACCGGCACGAGCCCCTACACCGGCCAGCCCGGCTTCTACCTCTTCGACACGCTCCCGGCGGGCACCTACTCGGTGGTCGTCACGCCCGACAACTTCATGGCGAGCGGTCCGCTCGCCGGACAGGAGCCGACGGCCGACCCCGACGGCGGGCTCGACAACGTGGGCGTGGTCTCGCTCGGCTGGGCACAGGACCTGCTCGACGCGGACTTCGGTTACCAGCTCTCCTGCGGCAACGGCGTCTGCGGCGGTGACGAGAGCTGTTCCAGCTGCGCCGTCGACTGCGGCACCTGCCCGCCGGTCTGCGGCAACGGCACCTGCGAGGCCGGCGAGGACTGCGGGAGCTGCAGCGCCGACTGCGACGTCTGTCCGCCGGTCTGCGGCGACGGCACCTGCGACGCCAGCGAGAGCTGCAGCACCTGCGCGGACGACTGCGGCGCCTGCCCGCCGGTCTGCGGCAACGGCACGTGCGAGGCCGGGGAGGACTGCGGCACCTGCTCGGACGACTGCGGCGCCTGCCCCGCGGTCTGCGGCAACAACGTCTGCGAGAACGGCGAGGACTGCTCGAACTGCACAGGCGACTGCGGCGCTTGCCCCGCGGTCTGCGGCAACGGCGTCATCGAGGCCGGCGAGAACTGCCTCGAGTGCCCGAGCGACGTCGGCGTCTGCCCGCCGGTCTGCGGCAGCGGCGTCTGCGAGGCCGGTGAGACCTGCTCGAGCTGCGCGGCCGACTGCGGCGCCTGCCCGCCGGTCTGCGGCGACGGGGTCTGCAAGGCGGGCGTCGAGAACTGCTCGAGCTGCGCGGCCGACTGCGGCGTCTGCAAGTGCTCCTCCCCCGGCACCGGCTCCCCCGGCTACTGGAAGAACCACCCGAGCGCCTGGAAGATCACGAAGCTGACCATCGGCGGCAAGACCTATACGAAGTCCCAGCTCCTCGACATCATCAGCCGTCCGACGCGGGGCGACGTCACGTACATCATCGCGAAGCACCTCATCGTCGCCAAGCTCAACGTCGGTATCGGCAACCGGTCGAGCTGCATCGAGGACACCATCGCCAAGGCCGACGCCTGGCTCAAGAAGTACCCGCTCGGCAGCAACGTGAAGGACAACTGCGGCAGGAACGCGCCGTGGGTGACCGGCAAGCCGCTGTCCGAGATGCTCGACAAGTACAACAACGGCTATCTCTGCGCCCCCCACCGCGACGACCTTGACTGCGAGGACAACCGCAACGATCGCGACCATCACCGCGGCTGCGGCCGCTGAGACGTAGACGCGAGCGCCCCCGGGCCAGCGCCCGCTCCAGGCGACCAGCCTGGAGAGCCGCGGTAGCTGGCCCAGCCCCTCCTCGCCTCCCCCCTCCCCTCCCCGCCTCCCCCGTCGCCCTCCTCACCCCTAGCAGGGGGGCCGCCTCGTACTCAGGACGGAACGTCCCTCGACGCCCGCGGGACACCCCCTACACCCCCGCATGGGCGTGTTCTGCCCCTCGCGCGACAAATTGCCCCTGCCGCCCCGAAGGGGGGCCCCTGCAGGCGCCGCCTACGCCTCGAACAGCGCCCCGCCAAGGAGCGGGGTCGAGCCCGTCGAGACCGCTCCACCGCAAGACAGGACAGCATGGCACGGGCGCTGCAAATCCTGCGGGGCTGAGCTCCGAGGACCGCGGTAGACGGTCCAACGACGCAGCGTTGGCGGGCCAGAAGAAGGAGAAGTTGCCATGAACCTGACGGAAAGCTGGATTGGCGATAAGCCCTTGGTCCCGCCTTGCGGCTTGTTCGGCAAAGGTCAGCATATCGTCCTGGCTGAAGACGACGAGGATTTCCGGTCCACGATCGCCATGGCGCTCCGCAGCGACGGGTTCGAGGTGTCCGAGGCGCGAAACGGCCTCGAGCTGCTCGACAAGGTGGCGCCCTGCCTCGGTGGGAACGAGCCCCCGAAGCCGATCGATGCGATCGTCAGCGATATCCAGATGCCCTGCTTCTCGGGGATGGAGATCCTGGAGGGCCTCGCCGAGGTGAGGCGGCGGCCGCCGGTCATCCTGATCACGGCGTTCGGCCACCCGCACCTCCACGCGACCGCGCGCAGCCTGGGCGCCTCGGCCGTCTTCGAGAAGCCGTTCGATCTGGACGATCTCCGCAGCGTGCTGTTCAACCTGAAGGACGCGCCCGGCTTCGACGGCGGTTACTGACGAGGACCGACGAGGACTGACGAGGGAGCGCTCCTCCGCGCTCCTCGGCCGCCGCTCAGCCGTCCGGCCGCGGGAGGGGGGTCGCCGCCGCCCAGCGCGCGACACAGCCCCGCTCCTCCTCGGTCATCTCCAGCATGTCCGCCACCATCCCGTCCAGGTGGCGCCGGGCGTCGGCCGGCAGGCCCGCGTTCGCCGGGCCGAGCTCCCGTCCGAGCGCGTCGAGCGCCGCGATCAGGGCGGCTCCCGCCGGCGGGGGCGCAGGGATCGCACGCAGGTGCGCAATCTTCACCTGCGGCATGCCCTCGCGCGCGTCCCGGTGACGCGTGTAATGCCACCAGCGGACGGGAGAGGAGTTGAGGTAACAGAGCAGCGCGAACTCGCTCCAGGTGGCGTCGGAGAAGCCGGCCAGGATCGAGTTGCGGAACGGGAGGCCGTCGCTCAGCGCGGCGATCGGATAGCGGGCGGTCTGGCGGATGAGCAGCCGCACCGCCTTCCAGTCCTCGTCCTTCCGGAAGCGGCCCTTCACGCCGGCGCGATCGACGTGGTGGCGCGGCGCGCGCGCGATCAGCTCGCCGACGTCGGTGCCTTCCCGGATGGGGCAGGTGTACGGCGGCTCCGGGGCGTCCGCGCGCCGGATGCGCTCGGCGTCCTCGGCCGTCGTCTGAAACCCGCGCTCGCCGAACAGGGCCGCCGGCAGCGGGGGCAGCGCGCCGAGCCGCTCGAGGAGCCGGCGGGACACGACGTCGAGATCCGAACGCGCGAGCGGCCACGGGGCGGCCACCGTCCGCGGGGCGGCGGGGGCGAGGCGGGTCGAGAGGAGGCCCATGCACGGCTGGAACACGCCGTCGAAGGCGTCGCTGCCGAAGCTCGGAAGATCGGAGTCCACGGCGCAGAGCGCGTCGTGCGCGCGCCGCGTCGGGCCGTATCCATCGAGATCCGACACCGACGTCGGGATGACGAGGCCGAGCCGCCCGCCCGGCCGCAGCAGCGACGCGGCCCGGTGCACGAACAGGCCGTGCAGCGAGCGGTAGCCGTGGAACGCCGGGTTCCTCCGGAGGTGGAGGTGGAAGACCTCGGGCGCGATCGGCTGCGCCGCGCGGCCGACGTACGCGACCCAGGGCGGATTGCCGATCACGGCGTCGAAGCCCGGCTCGGAGCGATCGAAGACGCCGGGGAACGCGAGCTCCCAGTGCAGGAACCGGCGCTCCTCGGCGATGCGCCGCGACAGCGCCGCCCGCGGATCGGCCGGCTCGCGCGCGGCGGCCATGTAGCGCGCGAACGTGGCCGGCGCCGGCGCCAGGGCCGCGAGCTCGCCCGCCGGCGGCCAGAACCACAGGGCCATCCAGGCGTCGAGCGCCGCCTGATCCGCTCCCTCGGCGCCCCCGGGCCCGTCGCGGGGCGCTCTTTCGGCGGCCTCCGGCGGCGTGCCCTCCGGCGGCGTGCCCTCCGGCGGCGTGGCCTCCGGCGGCGCGCCCTCCTTCGGCGCGCCCTCCGGCGGCGGGCCCTCCGGCGGCGCGCTCTCCTGCGGCGCGCCCTCGGGCCGCGGGGGCGCAGGAGCCTGCCGCAGCAGGGCCCGCCGCGTTTGCCGCTCCCCGGGGCCGCGGGGCAGCCTCGCGGCGGACGGGAAGCCGCCGACCTCCGCGCGCTCGGCGCCGATGAGGCTATCGCCGCAGCGAAGCTTGCCGTCGAGGAAGCTCAGCGGGAGGCGCGCGTCCTGCACGACGAGCCACAGCGATAGCCTGGCGAGGTCGACCGCGAGCGGGTCGAGATCGACGCCGTGCAGACAGCGCTCCGCCACGAGCGCCATGGCGCGAGGGAGCAGCGGCTCGCCGGGGGCGAGGGGCGGCGCCGCACCGGCGCTCTGCCATGCCTCGACGAGGCGCGCGGCGAGCTGGCGGCACGCCTCCACCAGGAACGCGCCGGATCCCATCGCGGGATCACACACGGCGAGCGCGAGGACATCCGCGGGCGCCGCCGGCCGGCCGTCCCTGCCGAGCAGCGGCGACAGCGTGCGCTCGACGACATGCGACGTGATCTCCCGCGGCGTGTAGTACGAGCCCGCGCGCCGCCGGAGCTGCCCCGGCTGGAGGTAGAGCGCGCCCCGCGCGATCCGGTCCGGCTGTCGCGGGGACGCGCGGCGCGCGAGCGCCTGCGACAGCTCGGCCACGCTGCCGGCCGCGGCGACGCGCGCTGCCGGCCGCGCGCCGAGCTTCAGGTCCGCCACCTCCTCGAGCTGCGCGAGCCGGTCACGGCCGGGGAGGGCGAGGAGCGCCTCCAGATCCACGACGACGTGCGACGGCAGGAGCGCCATCGACTCGCCCTCGGCGATCTCGAGGTCAAAAGCCAGGAGGCCCTCGTAAAGCGTGCCGAGGTGCTCGACCTCGAGCTCGCCGTAGCGCAACGGCACGCCGTCGTGCACGAGGAGCGCCGAGAGCACCCGGTGGAGCGCGCCGTCGCTGAGCCACGGTCTCCCCTCCAGGAAGGGGTGGGCGTCCGGATCGCAGAGGCCGCCGCGCGCGCCCCCGGGGCCGCGATCGCGGAGCGCGCAGAAGAGCGCCGCGATCCTCGCCCACGCGCCGTGGCGGCGCTCGAGGTCGTCTCCCTGCCGTCGCCGTTCTTCCTGGAGATCCTCGAAGAGCCGGGCGAGCGGCGCGCCGCCGCCTTCCACGCCGGCGAGCAGGCCGCGCGCCTCGGCGTAGAGGAGGAAGATGAGCCGCATCAACGCGGACACGAGGCCGGCGCGGAGGCGCCGCCGCCCTTCGGCGGAGCCGGCGCACGCGACGTCGCCGCCCTGCGGATCCGCCGCCTGAAGGCCGCGGAGGACCTCGCCGAGCGCGCCCTGCGCCTGATCGCGGAGCTGCCGCGCCACGCCGTCGGCGGACGGCGCGGATCCATCGAAAGACGCGCCCGTTCGCTTCGCGGCGCCGCGCTGGGCGAAGGCGCCGCCTCGTTCACGGTCGCGGCCCAGGAGGGCGGCGCTGAGCTGAGGGCATTCCGAGGACACGCAGGTTCCGCAACAGCATTGCGGATGGGACCGGGTGCAGGCAAGCGCCCCGGCGCGGCGTCGCGCCGGCCCGCGCCGGCCCGCGGCCGGGCGCCGCCGCCGCGCGAACGCCGCGCCGGGAGGAACGCCGAGAGAAGACCTCCATGTCCTGCCCCCTTGCGGCGATCTCGGCGCTTGCCGGTGTCGCTCCTCGCGCCGCGCGGCGCCCTGGAGAGGAGTCCTTCCTCGCCTGGAGGTCCTCACCCAGCACGGTTTACCGAGATCCTCGTGAAAGCATCTCTCACACGCGACCACATCGAGGTACGGTTCGTGCCGCATGCTCAAGAATGAATCCTGAGCTGTTCGAACGATACGCACTCGCTCATTCACGCAATTCGCGCTCTGGCTCCGTGGCGCGGCGCGGCGCCCTGCTCGCCGCGCTCCTGCTCGGGATCTCGGCGTGCCACGACGCCGGCGAGACGCCGGTGCAGGAGCCCACCGGCGCGGTCACCGGCGGGATTGACCTCTATTCCGGCATTCCCCAGGACGGCATCGTCCTCGGGGATCCGAGCGCGCCGATCACGCTTGTCGAGTTCTCCGATCTGCGTTGCTCGCATTGCCGCGATTACGGGCTCGAGATCTTGCCCGTGATCCTCGAACGCCATGTGAGGACGAAGCAGGTGAAGCTCGTATTCCGGAATCTCGCGTTCCTCGGTCCGAGCTCCGTGCAGGCCGCGCGCATGGCTGCCGCGGTCGGGATGCAGGGTCGGCTCTTTGATTTCGTCGACCGCTTCTTCCGGCTCCAGGCGCGCGAGCGCCCGGTGATCACGGACGAGCTCCTGTTGCGCGTCGCCTCCGAGGTGCCGGGCGTGGACGCAGAGCAGGCGATGGCGCAGCGCGACAGCCCGGAGGTCCTGCAGCAGCTCGAGGCCGCGCGGACCGAGGCGGCGGCTCTCCAGGTCCGGGGCGTGCCGGCGCTGTTCCTGATCCGGGAGGGGCAGGAGCCCCTCCGGCTCCGCCTCACCTCGATGTCGCCGGAGCCGATCTCCCGCGCGATAGAGCAGATCATGATCGATGCGCAACCGCCGGGGTGAGCCGCCGCGACCGCCCGGGTGAACCGCCGCGACCGCCGCGACGGGCGCCGGCGCCTCGCGCGCTTTTTGGTACGCTCGCGCGGGGATGACCGCATCGCCGCTCGTGTTCCCTCCCCGCCCCCCCTCGCTGCGCGGCCGTCGCCGCGAGCTCGCGACGCTCCTGGCGACGGTCCGCGCGTCGCGCCCGACCCGCGTCGCGCTCGTCGGCACCGGCGGCAGCGGCAAGTCCACGCTCGCGTGCGCGCTCGGGCACAAGCTCGCGCGCGAGCTCCCCGGCGGGATCCACTGGTTCCGGGTCGGCGCATGGGACGCGCGCACGCTGCGCGGCATGCTGTCGCTCCGCTTCGGGGCAGGGCCGTCGCCGTCGCTGCCTGCGCTGCGGAGCCGCCTGCGAGCGCTCGGGGAGATGCTGATCGTGCTCGACAACCACGAGCACGACCGCGCCGTCGCCGAGCTGCTCGACGACCTCCGCGACGAGGCGGTGACCTGGGTCATCACGGCGCGGCGCTGCCTCGTCGCCGGCGTCTCCATCTTTCCGGTCATCGCGCCGCTCGTGACCTCGGGGCGGAGCCCCTTCCCCGCGGTCGCCTCGCTGACCCGCCTGCTCCGCTGGAACCCGGTCTCCCTGGAGCTCGCCGACGCGATCGTCGGCAGCGGCGCGGCCGACGTCGCCGAGCTCCACCGGTGGCTCGTGGCGGGCGGCGTCGATCGCGTGCGGGTCATCGATCACGAGGACGACCTCCCCGAGGTCGGCCTGCTCGTCGCGTGGGCTTTCCGCGGGCTCTCGCCGCCGGCGCGGCGGATGCTCGCGGTGCTGGCGCACTCGAACGGCGACCACATCGACGAGGGCTCCCTCGCCGAGCTCGCGCGGGCCGGGCGGCGCGCCGGCGACGCGCTGGCCTCGCTGCGCCGCTTCCGGCTGGTGCAGGAGCCGTTCGCGGGCCGCTTCGCGCTGCACGCGACGGTGCGCCACGCCGTGCTGAAGCGCACGCAGATGGATCAGCGCCGCTTCTTCGAGCATTACATGGCGCTCCTCGAGCGCTCTCCCGAGCGGCTCGACCTCGAGCAGACCCACCTGTTCGCGGCCATGGACTTCGCGCACGACGCCGGGAGCGTCGCGGCCGCCCTCCGCGTGAACGATCTGCTGTCGCGTCTCTCGCTCTGACACCCGCGCCGACGTCAGGTCACCGCGGCGCGTCCGGGCCCCCCACCTTGCGGGCCCCCCACGTGCTGGCGGCAGAGATCGACGAGGCGCTTCAGCACCCACTGCCCCGCGGGCCCCTGCACGAGGCCCGGCCTGTGGACCACGGCGAGCGGCAGGACGTGCTCGTCGTCCCCCCACGCCGCCGGCCAGATCCGGACCAGGCGCCCGGCGTTGAGGTCGTCGCGGATCATGTGCTCTGGCAGGTTCCCCCAGCCGAGCCCCGCGCACAGGAGCTCTCGCTTGGTCTGCAGATCCACGACGCGCCAGGTGCGGGGGGACAGGACGGCCTGCTCCGGCGAGCGCCCTCCGCCGCGCTCGCTCAGCACGATCTGCACGTGCTCGCGCAGCTGCTCGATCGCAACGCGCGCGCCGCGCGGATCTGCGGCGGCGAGCGGGTGTGTCTTGCCGACGACAGGCATCATGCGCACCGAGGTGAGGTGCTGGCGCTCGAGCCCCTGGGCCGTCGCCGCCGGCCCCACGACCCCGAGCTGGCATGTCCCGTCGAGGACGCGATCGGCGACGGCGCCCATGGTCTCGGTGTGGACGACGAGCTCCACGGTGGGGTAGACGCGCGCGAACTCGACGCAGAGATCGACGAGCGCGGACAGCGGAAAAATGGCGTCGACGCACAGCGAGACGAGCGGGTCGAGGCCGCCGGCGAGCCGCTGCGCCGCGCTGCTGAGGGCGTCCGCGTCGGCGCACACCCGCCGCGCGGCGCCGAGCAGGACGCGGCCGTGCTCCGTGAGCGCCGGGATCCTCGTCGACCGGTCCCAGAGGGCGATCCCGAGCTGGCTCTCCAGGTTGGCCATCGCGTGGCTCACGGCCGACTGGACGCGCCGGAGCTTCCTGGCCGCGGCCGAGAAGCTGCCCTCGTCGGCGACCGCGATGAACGTGCGCAGCTGTTCGAGCGTGATGGAGTCGTGCACCGCGCTTCACCATGCCACGGCGCGGTTCGGCACGGCGCGGTTCGGTCGCAGGGTGCGTGCGCGTGCGTGCACGCCCGAGGTCGCGGGCCTCTGCGCTGCTGGTGTCCCTGAAAGCGGCGCGGCGACCAGGACAGGCGAGGAGCGTTTTCCCAAGGGGTCTACCCTCCAGCGGGCCGCGTCGTCCGCGGGAAGGTAGACCCCTTTTTCTCACGCTCCTCGCCTGCCCCGGCCGCCGGCCGCGCGCTCAGCCGAGCGCGCTCGTCACAGCCTGGAGCAGGCCGACCCGCCGATCAGAGCGGCGGATTGGCGTTCTTCACGCACTCCACGAAGTAGTCGTGGAACCACTGCCCCGCCTGCGGCGCGCGCGTGTCCGCGTTCTCCTTGCCGCAGAACAGGTCGTAGCGCGGCTGGCCCTCCTGGCCGACGCCGTCGGAGTCACCCGGCGGCTTGACCCACACGAAGGCGTCGAGGTTCGTCGCGCCGCCCGGGCTGGCCTTCGGCCGCTCGCCCATGCCCGCGCCCTTGTTGTTGCACCAGTAGCCCCAGTCCTTCCGGATGTTGCCGACGCCGTTGCGGCTCGTGTCGATGATGAAGTGCTTGTCGCCGAGGCCCTCGGCCGCGAGCGCCGAGGCCATGGCATCGACGTAGTCGAACTCGCCGAAGCAGGGATTGCTCTGCTGTTCGTAGCTCTCCGAAGTGTAGCTGAGCTGCGTGTAGTTCGCGACGTTGGTCGCGAAGCCGCGGACGCTGGCCGGGCTGCCGGCGGCCTTGATGACCTCGGCGAAGATCTTGGCGCCCGCCTTCTGGTTGTCAGGCCAGCCGAGCCAGCCCGAGTGCGCCGCATCGATGTACTGGTACACGTGCGGCATGTTGAGCTCCTTGAGCGTGTGCGCGACGTTGTCACGGTAGGACTGCGCCGTCGTCTCGTCGCATCGCTTCCCGCCCAGGTTCGTCGCGATATTGGGGAGCGAGTCGGGCTCGATGACCGCGGCGATGCGCTGACCCGAGTGAGCGGCGAGGATCTGCTTGATCGGGGCGATGTACTCTTCTTTGTACCGCTGGGTGCCGTTCTGAGCGAGCTGGAGCTCGCCGTTCGACGCCTCGGCGAAGCAATCGCGGTTCGGAAGGTCGTAGATGACGATGAGCGCCGTGACCGGCTCACAGGTCTCGTTCTGGCGCTTGAGCGCCGCGTCGAGGTAGGCCGGGAGCTCCTTGATCGCCTCGATCCGGTCGAGCCAGAACGCGGTCTGGATCTGCTTGACCTTCTCCATCTTCGCCTTCAGGGCCGTATCCGTGACCATCGCGATCGACGAGTCGACCTTCTTGACGTAACCGGGGTCCACGAACAGCTCCGCGCCCGCGAAGGGGTTGCCGTTCGGAGCCGCGATGTCGACCGGGGTGGTGCAGTTGCCGCCGCCCGAAGCCGCGCTGGTCGTCGGATCGACGGTGCCGGTGCTCGTCGTCGTCGGATCGACGTTGCCGGTGCTCGTCGTCGTCGGGTCGACGTTGCCGGTGCTCGTCGTCGTCGGATCGACGTTGCCGGTGCTCGTCGGGGTGCCCGCGCCCACGCCGCTGCCCGTCGGGGTGCCCGCGCCGCTGCTGCCCCCGCCCGTCCCGCTGTTGTCACCGCCCCCGCCGTCCCCGCACGCCGTGAGCGCGAGGATGACCGCAACCGACGTTGCCAACCCCAGCTGATGCGTCTTCCTTCTCAGCATATTAAGCCTCTCATCACTTCAATGAAGAAACCAGGCCAATTCAACGCGTCAAATAGCGGGCCGAATTTAGACCAATGGCCTCTCTCGGGCAAGGACAAACGACGGCTATCCCACGCCAACGCGGCTGCGTCGTAGTACGCTATGTAGGTATTTTTCCACGGACGCTAGAACGATCGACACCTCTCGACGCGCGTCACGCGTGCGTGCGTCTTGCCCGACCCGCGCGCGGCCGCGATGAAGCTGCAGCGGTTCTGCAAGGGGAGAACGCACCGGCGGGGGGCGAGCGCGATCCGCTCAACGCAACGCGCAACCACCACGACTCCGCAGTTGCGAGCGCGGCTGGGTCCGGATGTGACACGGCAGACGGATAGAAGGGTTTCAGTTCTATTTCCAAGGTTGTCAGCGGCGACAGACTCCGCTCCTCCGCGCTGATGACACACACCAGGGCTGCTCGGAGCGCTGCGCCTGGCGTCATGCGAGCAGGCGACGCAGGGCGCCATGGAGCATCCGATGTCGAGGGGCGAAGTGCGCCGCTCGCCCGCGCGTGCGAGTGAGCCTTCTTCCCAGCCTTCCCAGCCGGACGCTCATGACGTGACAGCGCGTTAGATCGCGCTCGACATCCGCGTGTCGCGGCGTCCGTCGCGGCGCGTTGCCGTCATCGGGCCGTCACGGAGGGCTTTCTGGCCGACCGCCGGCGATCGGTTAGGCTTCCGTCCCCCTTCGTGCAGAGCTGCCCATGCGCTTCGCGGTCTTCTCGCTGATCCTCGCCCTCGTCCTCGGCGTCCTGGGCCTGTACGTGCACCGGCGCGCCTCCAGGCTGCTCGGCCTGGGTGTGCGCGCCCGGCGCGCGCTGGCGTGCCTGTTGGCCGCCGGCATCATCGCCATGATCTCCGCGCGGTTCGGGCGCGGCGCGCTGCCGGACGGCGTGCTCCGCGGCATGGGGCTCGGCGGAAGCACGCTCTCGCTGAGCGTCTTGATCTCCGCGGTCCTGCTCGCTGTCGTGGACCTCGGCCGGCTGATCGCGCGGCTCGGGCGCGCCGCGCTCGGGCGCGCGACGGCGGCCGCCCTCGCGGACGGCGGGACCGCCCGCCCTGCCGACACGGCGTCCCACCCCGCGGAGCGAGGGGCGCAGGAGGACGGCGGCCCCGCGGCCCTGCCGCTCCCGCCGCCGGTCGAGCTGCCGACGCTCGCCCGCCGCGACTTCCTCGCGACCGGGGCCGCTGGCTCCGCCTTCCTCATCGGCGGCGGAAGCGCTGTGTATGGCGCGCTGCTCGGGCGACACGACTACACAATCGAAGAGGTCGCCATCCCGATACCGGGCCTGCCGCGGAGCCTGGACGGGTTCACCATCGTGCAGCTGTCCGACATCCACCTCGGGCTGTTCGTCGGCGAGCCGGAGATGCGCGCCGCCGAGGATCTCGTGCGCGAGGCCCGCGGCGATCTCGTCGTGATGACGGGTGATCTCGTGGATTTCGATCCGAGGTACGCCGAGCACCTCGGGCGCCTCACGCGGAGGCTCGGCCCGCTCGCCCGGCATGGCGTCGCGGCGATCCCGGGCAACCACGACCACTTCGCCGGCATCGACGCGGCGCTGGGCGCGCTGGAGCGCGGCGGCGCCCGGGTGCTGAGCAACCGCGGTTGCGTCGTGGGCGGGCCCGGCGGCGCCTTCGCGCTGCTCGGCGTCGACGATGTGTGGGCGCGAGGGCGAGTCCCCGGCGGCGGTCCGGACCTCGGCCGGGCGATCGCGGACGTGCCCCGCGATCTGCCGCGCGTGCTGCTCTGCCACAACCCCGTGTTCTTCCCGGACGCGGCCGGAGAGGTGGCGCTGCAGCTCAGCGGCCACACCCACGGAGGCCAGATCAACCTCCTCGTGCGGCCCGCCGATCTGGTGCTCCCCCACGGCTACGTCGCCGGGCTCTACCAGCGTGGCGGTTCGCATCTCTACATCAACCGCGGCTTCGGCACCGCCGGGCCGCCCGCCCGCGTCGGCGCGCCGCCCGAGGTGAGCCGCATCGTCCTCGTCGCCGCCTGACGTCACGCCCGACGCCGTCCCCGTCGAGCTCGCATGGCGCTGGCGAGCGGACGGCCGAGCCCGGCATCGATCTGCGGAGAGCCGCCGCGATCTCCCGGGCGCTCGAGGGTCTCCGGCAGTGGCGTGTTCTCCGGTTCTTGATTCCCGTGCTGAGGGTGTTCACCCTCCGATGCGCGATGAGCGCAACACGTGCGGCACGTACGACACGCGCGAACCGTGAGGCGCGCGCGGCACGTCGACACGCGCTGAGCGCCCCGGGCCCCCGGCGGGCGCTCCTCCTCGGGATCGCGCTCGCGATCGGCGCCGAGGGGTGCGCGCGAGCGCCGCTCGCCGCGCCTCTCGGCCGTGTCGGCCGCAGCGATCCGCCCGCCGCCCGGCAGGAGCACGGGCGCGGGTTGGAGAGCGCGCCCCAGCCTGCGCCGGAGCCTCCGCCGGCCGCGGACGAGCCCGAGCTCATGGCGCTCGAGGTCCCGGACTTCGGCCCCGCGGTGGTCGTGACGCCGCGAGGCAAGGGGCCGCGGCCCCTGCTCGTGGTCGCGCACGGCGCGGGCGATCGGCCCGAATGGCACTGCGACATCTGGCGCGGGATCGTGAAAGGGGCCGGCTTCGTGCTCTGCCCGCGCGGAAAGCCGATCGACGTCCGGACGCCGGACGCCGGGCAGATCTTCTACTACCCGGACCATCACGCGCTGAGCCGCGAGGTCGCCGCGGCGGTCTCGGCGCTGTCGGCGCGCTTCGGCGATCGGGTGGATCTCCGCGACCCGATCTATGCGGGGTACTCGCAGGGGGCGATCATGGGCGCGCTGCTCCTGCCCGGGCATCCCGCCCGCTTCGCGCGGGCGGCGCTGATCGAGGGTGGATACGGCAGCTTCGACGAGTGGACGCCCGGCGCCGCGCGGCGCTTTCGCGGCGGCGGCGGGGCGCGGGTGCTCCTCGCGTGCGGGCGGGCCGACTGCGCGGCGCAGGCGCGCAAGACGCGGGAGGTGCTCGAGCGCGGCGGCGTCACGGCGCGCGTCGTCCACGCCGTGGGCGCCGGCCACAGCTACGGCGGCCTGATGGAACGCGCGCTCCACGAGGCGTACCCGTGGGTCGTCGAGGGCGATCCCCGCTGGCTCGACGGCGAGGCCTCGCCGACCGGCGGGGCCGCGCCGCCCGCGGACGCCGCCGCGCCGACCGGCACGGCCGGCGCCCGCTCATCAGGACGCGGCGGCGATGCTGCGCGCGCGCTCGGCCAGCCCCTGGACGACGGAGTGGAAGCTCCGCAGCTGCCTCACCTTGCCCTCGCCGAAGCGCCGCTCGATGCCGCGCCGGAGCGCCGGCACCCTGGCGGTCCCGCCCGTGCAGCACACGACGTCGATGCCGTCGAACGACAGGCCCGCGTCCGCCACCGTCCGGTCGAGCGCGCCGAGGACGGCGTCGATCTGCCGCTCGCTCCCGGCCTCGAACTCCTCTCGGGCGATGCGCTCGCGGATGTGCATCGACGGGTAATCGAAGCGGAACTCCGTGGCCGCCTCGCCGGACAGCGCGCACTTGCTGCGCTCGATCTCCTCGAAGAGCCGGAAGGCCAGCGAGTCCTCCACGAGGCAGAGCAGGTTGTCCATGCGCTGCCGATCCTCGGGCCCGAGCGACCACGCCTTCACGTCGCGGAGGAAGGTGAGGACGTCGCGGTGCTGGAGCACCGTCATGTCGGCCGGTGAGCAGAGCTTCTCGGCGATGGATCGCGGCATGGTCAGCTGGTTCGAGCCGAGCGGGACGCGGTAGGTGACCTCCGCGCCGAAGTGGCGGGCGATCTTGTGGCGCATGAGGCTGCCGTCGAGCGCGTCCCCCGCCACCGAGACGCCGCCGAGCGACAGCACGTCGGACGGCGAGAACCCCTCCGGCCGCATCCGGACGATCGTGTAATCGGACGTCCCGCCGCCGAAGTCGGCGACGAGGACGACGGCCCCGCGATCGAGCTCCAGGTGGAAGTCGTGCGCGGCGGCGACCGGCTCGGGGCAGAACGAGACCTCGCGGAAGCCCGCGATGCGCGCCGCCCGCTCGAGGCGCTCCTCGGCGAGCCGATCGTCGGCCGGTTCGGCCGAGAATTTCGCCGGCCTGCCCAGCACGACGCGCGCGACGTCGGCGTCGAAGTGGCGGTTCGCCTGCTCGCGCATCTCCCGGAGGAAGCGGCCGATCAGGTCCTCGATGGTCACGACCCGGTGCCCGATCTGCGTGCCGGAGAAGCTGCGATCGGGGAGGTATTTCTTGATCGAGCGGATGAAGCGGCCCTGCATGCCGTTCGCGACGAAGTCGCTGATCGCCGCCGCGCCGCAGGAGAACCGCTCCTGCCCGAAGAACAGGAGGCTCCGGAGGACGGTCGGATCGGCCGCCGCGGCGTCGAGCGGGATGGGCGGGCAGGTCGCCTCCGCGCTGGCCGCCGAGAGCAGCGAGTTGGAGGTACCGAAATCGACGGCATACACCTCGGGCCTGAATCGTGCGGACATGATCTCGCCTCCTCGTGGGCTGCTTCGCGAGCACGCGGATCTCGCCGATCCGGCCACCTATTTACAAGCTACCGAATGCATGAGAAAATATCGGCTGGCTCGCGGGATGAGCAAAAGTTGCCGCCCAGCCCGCTCTGACACACGCGACGCAGAGCGGCGGTCACCCGCACAGAAGACGGGCCCAGATCGGCGTTTTCGGCGCGGAAGCGCACTCCGGTGCGCTGAGCACCGAAAACGACGAGATGGGCCCGTATCCGAAGCGGGTGACCGCCGCTCTACGACACGCGGGTCACGCGCCGGAGCGCCACGGTGAGCACGACGAGCGCGATCAGGGTCGGCAAGGCGATCACGCCGACGTCCACCCAGCCGAGCCACTCGGCCGGGTCGAGGCCCAGGGCGGGGATCGGCAGCGCGAACGCGTTGTAGGCGGCGGCGCCGAGCGCGAGGACGCCGCACGAGACGAACAGCCACACGAGCGCGCCGAGCAGGCCGTGGCCGAGGCGCTCCATGGCCGGCGCGCTCCGCCAGCGGCCGACGAGGACCCGGAGGGTGGCGACGAAGGCGATGAAGGCGAGCGCGCCCGCGGCGCCCGCGGCGAGGAGGACCTCGCTCTGGCTGAGCGCCCGCCGCTCGGTGATGCCGTAGACCCTGCGGAGGACCATCGCGGTGCTGGTGAAGACGGCCGCGCCCGCGGCGAGGCTCACGGCGATGGACAGCAGCGACGCGACGGGGCGAGCGCGCCGCGCCTTGCGCGTCACGTCGTCCGCGCTCTGGCCCTGGGCGTTCGGGATGACGACCGTGGCCCGCTCGTCGTTCGGGGCGCCTTCGGTCACGGCGACGCCCACGCCGAGCGCGCGGGAAGGCGCGAGCGGATCCTGCAGATCGAAGTCCGCGAGCAGGCGATCGAGCTCCTGGGCGGACGGCGGCCGGTCCTCGCGCGCCCGGGCCATGGCGCGCTGGATCAGCGCCTCGAGCCCCTCGGGGATGGTCTTGTCGATGTCGCGCGGGCGCCGGGGGTCCTCGGTGAGCAGGCGGAGCATGGTCCGCGTCGGCTCCTCCTCGGGGAAGGGCCGCTCGCCGGTCAGCATGCGGTACAGCACGGCGCCTACCGCGTAGATGTCCGCGCGCGAGTCGACGTCGGCCGAGCCGCGCGCCTGCTCCGGCGCCATGTACTGGGGCGTGCCGACCACCGAGCCGGTGCGCGTGAGGTCGGCGCCGTCGAGCACCTTGGCGACCCCGAAATCGAGGATCTTCACGTGGACGCTGCCCCCTTCGCGCCGGACGAGGAACAGGTTCGACGGCTTGAGGTCGCGGTGGACGACGCCGGTCGCGTGGGCCGCGGCCAGGCCGCGGCAGACCTGGCGCGAGATCGTGATGGCGGTGGGGAGCGGCAGCTTGCCGACCTGGTCGAGGAAGGCGCCGAGGTCCTCGCCCTTGAGCAGCTCGGTCACCATGCACGGGCGCCCGTCCTTGAGGCGGACGATGTCGACGACGTCGATCACGTGCTCGTTGCCCACGCGCGCGATCGTCTGCGCCTCGCGCTCGAAGCGCGCCATCGCCTCCCGGTGGCTGGCGAAGTGCTCGTGCGGCACCTTGACGGCGAAGCGCTTCGGCAGGCGGATGTGCTCGGCGACGTAGACGCGGCCCATGCCGCCCGCGCCGATCACGCCGGTGATGCAGAAGCTCCCCGCGAGCAGCTCGCCGACCATCGGATCGGTCGCGGTCACGCCCTGGAGCTCCAGGGCCGTCGCGTCGATGGGGCAGACGAGGAAGTCGAGCGGGTACCGGACGCCGCACACGGGACAGCGTCGGGTGGGCCTCTCCGGGGGTACCTGTTGCCGTGCCTGGTCCGGGGCGGCTTGCCTGGCTAGGTCGGCCATCGACGGCGAGTCTAATCGAGAAGCGGGTTCCGGGCGCGACGGATCGGCCCCGGGGCTGGCGCAGGGCGACGCCGGAGAGCTCCGCCGGTTGCCGCGCGGCGGCCTGGCGGCGTCCGCGGCGCGTCCCTGTGTCACGCGGGCATGGGCTGGAGGCCCACCTGGCCGGGCCTCATCACGTCGATGCCCACCCGTGGGGAGCTGTCGCTTTCGCTGGCTGCGCCGATGGGTGGGTGGTCCCGGACCAGCGAGCGACAGCGGAGCTCCGTGCCCACACGACACGCGCCGCGATCTGCGCGTGATCCGAGCGGGCCTGATCGCCGTGAAGGTGGAAGTCTTCAATTCGGCATTCTTGGAGAAATATTGAACAGGGAGGCGGGGAGACGGGGAGATTGATGGGATTAACTTCTTCTTCTCCCCGACTCCCCGACTCCCCGACTCCCTGTGAATTTTCCCGGACTATTCGAGGGGATGCTTCAGGAGCAGGCCACCTCGGCGCTCAGGCAGGGCCCGAGCCCGCTGCGGGCGCGGCTTCACGGCTCATGATGCGACGAAGGAAGCTTGAGGCGCGAGCGTTGTGCTGATGGGCCCGCTGGGGTATAGCGAGCTTCGATGGCATCTTATCACGGCGCCCCGACCGACGTCGCCTCGGTCCTTCGCCAGGTTCGCAGGCCCAGGCGGGCGGTCGTCACCGCAGGCATGCCCTACGCCAACGGGATGTTGCACCTTGGGCACCTCGCGGGGGCGCACGTCCCTGCGGACATCCACGCGCGTTGGCTGGGCCTCGTCATCGGCCGCGAGAACGTCCTCTTCGTCTGCGGCACCGATGATCACGGCTCCGCCAGCCAGATCGCGGCGCGCCAGGCCGGGGTGCCGATACGCGAGTTCATCGACGGCATCCACGAGAAGCAGCGCGCGAGCCTCCGGCGGTATGACATCGATCTCGATGTCTACTCGGGGACCTCGCGGCCAGAGTGCTTCCCGATTCAGCAGGAGCTCGCGCACCGCTTCCTCCGGCGCCTGCACGACAACGGCCTGCTGGAGAAGCGCACGAGCAGCCAGTGGTTCGATCCGGAGCTCCAGTGCTTCCTCCCCGACCGCTTCGTGCGCGGGCGCTGCCCCAACCCGAAGTGCGACAACGGAGACGCGTACAGCGACGAGTGCGATCGCTGCGGTCACCAGCACTCGCCCTCGGAGCTCGGCAGCCCGCGCAGCGCGCTCAGCAACGCCACGCCGGTGATGCGCGACACCGCGCACTGGTGGCTCGACATGTGGGCCGTGTCCGAGACGCTCCGGGGCTGGATCCAGGGCAAGCAGGGCGCGTGGCGCCCGGCGGTGCTCGCGGACGTGCTGAACACCGTGATGCCTTCGCTCCGCTTCGAGGCCGAGCTCGCCCCGGCGTACAAGGAGATCAAGGCGTCGCTGCCGAAGCACAAGGCGAAGTTCACGCAGGATCGCAAGGTCCTGCTGCAGCTCGGCAGCAAGCCGGAGATGGAGGAGGCGCGCGCCGCCCTGGCGCGCCATGGCGTCCCCAGCGAGCCCGTCGAGGACTGGGCTCACCGCGCCATCACCCGCGACGTCGCCTGGGGGCTCTCCTTGCCGGTGGATCTCGATCCGGAGCTCTGCGGCAAGACGCTCTATGTCTGGCCCGACTCGCTGATAGCGCCCATCGCCTTCTCGCAGGTCGCGCTCGCCCGGAGGGGCGTCGATCCGGCGCGGTACGTGGACTTCTGGTGCGATCCAGAGGCCAGGATCTACCAGTTCCTCGGCCAGGACAACGTCTTCTTTTACGTGCTCATGCAGGGCGCGATGTGGCTCGGTACGCAGCCCGATCCGCGCCGGCTGCCGGCGCCCGGCGAGCTGCAGCTCACCGACGTCCTCGGGTGCTTCCACCTGCTCGTCGGGGGCGACAAGATGAGCAAGTCGCGGGGAAACTTCTTCACCGCCGATCAGCTCCTCGACGAGAAGGGGTATTCAGCGGACCAGATCCGTTATTACCTGGCGCTGCTCGGCCTCGCGGAGAAGCCGTCGAACTTCGATTTCGCCAAGCTCGACGAGCGCAACCGGTTCCTCGCCGGGCCGCTCAACGCGGCGTTCGAGCGGCCGATCTCCGCGGCGCACTCGAAGTTCGATGGGCGCGTGCCCCACGGCGCGCTGCTCGACAAGGTCGCCTCGGACACCCTGCGCATCGTCCAGCGCTACGTGCGCGCGATGGATCGCGCCGACTACCCGACGCTGCTCTTCGAGATCGAGAACTACGCGCGCGTCATCAACAGCCTCTTCGCGCAGTTCAAGCCGCACGACGATCGGCACCCGGAGGAGGGCCGCCGCGACGCCCTCTTCTCCTCGTTCTACGTACTCAAGAACCTGATGATCATGCTCTACCCGTTCGTCCCGACCACGATGGATCGCCTGCGGGAGTCGCTCCGGCTCCCGCCGGAGGTCTTCCGCCTCGAGGAGCTCGGCACCCCCATCCCCGCCGGGCACGCCATCGGTCCCAAGCAGGTCTACTTCCCGCCGGCGCCGGAGGAATAGCTCCGCGTGTCAGAAGTCCCGCCAGAAACGCCGGTCGATGGCGAGCGGCCGCAGAAAACAGCAGCTATTTCATAGCTTTCGCCTGTTTCGCCGCCGAGGGCGGTCCCGGTGCGGCCCCACGGGGCGCCCTGCGCCGCCGCATCGCGCGCGGCCAAGGGAGTCGCGCCATCACCGTCCCACCGTACAGCCACGCTGCACGCGCTGGTGAACATGGAGAACCTTGCGCGATCCGCCTACCTCCGTATCAGCGACTTATCCATGCATCGACGAAATACTTCTCCTGTACGCTCGCGATGCGCCGGGCGCGCGCCCGCCGTTTCCTGGATCAAGGAGGTCGCTCGGATGAGATGCAGGGTTCTGCTTCGGATCGTGCTCATCGCTTCTTTCTCACTCGTGCTCTTGCTCGCCGGTATCCGCCCGAGCGCCGCTCAGTCGAATTTGCCCTACTGGACCGAGATTCCGCAGGGCGGCGCCATCCCCGACGCCATCTGGGACGGCGCGAGCGCCTATCACCAGGGCATGTTCTACATCTTCGGTGGGTTGAACGGGACCTACCCGGATGACGAGCCCGTGGCCGATTTCAGCGCCTTCGACGTCGACACGCTGACCTGGTACGACCTCGGCCAGTACCCAGGCGGGCCGTCCGCCAGGGCCGAGTCGATGATGTGGTGCGTCGCCGAGGAGGACGCGCTGATCGTCTCCGGCGGGAGAGGTCCTTTCCGGCGCGGGCTCGACCTCACGCACCAGGACACGTTCCGGTTCGATCCGGTGCACGGGTGGACGCAGATCGCGCAGAGCGCGGCCGAGATCGGGCGCGCCAACCGCTCCACGGAGGCGGTCGCCGTGCGAAAGAAGGGGAAACACAAGACCGTCGCGTACGCCTTCTCGGGCTCGTCGTCGACGCTGCCAGCCTTCATCAACCGCCCTGACGGCCTCCAGCACAACCTGGTCCGCTACAAGAACGGCTGGAAGCAGGTCGCGACCGGCTCACCCGCCCCGCGCGCTCGAGCCCACCATCCGCTCGTCTACTCCCAGGGCTGGAACGCCCTGCTCGTCTATGGGGGATACACGAACGACGCCGTGAACGGGACCGGCCTGTTCACGCCGGAGAACTACCTCGGCGACCTCTGGCGGTTCGACGTCGACACGGAGACCTGGGATCAGCTCGTCTTCGACGAGGCCGCCGGACCGGGTCACCGCGACAACGCGAAGCTGATCGCCGATGAGCACAACGACCGCATCTGGCTGGTCGGGGGCAGCCAGTTCGACGGTACCACCCTGTCCGATGTCTGGTACTTCGATCTCCACACCGGGACCTGGACCCGCGTGGACACCGCGATGACGGGCCCCGCGCCGGCGCCGAGGTTCGGCCAGTTCTACTTCACTCGGAGGACCGCCACGGCCTACGAGCTCTACATCTTCGGGGGAGCGACCGCGGAGTTCGCGCCAGTGCTGCTCAACGACATGTGGAGATTGACGATCCCCCTCGCCTGCGGCGGCTGAGTCTCCCCAAAAGCTTCGAATACGCCGGTCTCAGGCGAATTCTCCGACCTCGCCCTGGTCACGATTTCCTGGACTCCACAGGCCGGACTGCCGGGCTGAACATCTTCCCTGACGTGGAGGGCCCGCGCCCCGGTAGCCATGCGAGAGAACGCAGCCATGCGGCCAAGCAGCCGCGCGACGCCGAGCACGCTCCTCAGCATGGCGACGTGAACGGTGAGTTGCCAGGTCAGCAGGCTCGTGCCTTGGCGCAGCTCTCGTGTTACGAGGTTGGTGTCCATGGTGGGGGATGCTGGAACGCCGGGCGCCACGGTCGCGAAAGAACGGTTCCGCACGTGGAACGACTTCGTCCGCGAGCTGAATCTCACCGACCCGCTGCGCCGTCTCGTACTCGACTCCTGGGAGCGCAGCCGGGCGGCGGCGGTCGACCCCGTTCGTCCGCCCTTCCGGCGGATCAACGACGAGGAGCTCGCGAGGAGGCTGGAACGGAGCGCCGACCTGGTCCGGGCCGCCATCCCTCACCTGCACTGGGCCGCCGCGCTCCTGCGGGCGTCGGAGCCGGCCGTCTACGTCGTCGATGGGGACGGCATCGTCCTTTACTCGGTCGGCACGTCTCCTTCGATGATGCAGACATTCGGCCTCCTGCCCGGATTCGACTGGTCGGAGCGGGCGATGGGGACCAACGGCGCCGGCACCGCCATTGCCGCCAATCGCCCGGTCGCGATCGTCGGGCCGGAGCACTTCGCGAGCGCATTCGACGACTGCACGTGCACCGGCGCGCCGATCCACGCGCCCGACGGTACGATCATCGGCGCGATCGACGTCAGCACGTCCGTCGCGACCGGCAGCCCCGAGCGGCTCGCGCTGGTGGCGCACATCGCCTACACCATCGAGCGCGAGCTGCAGGCGGCATGGGAAAGTCGCCGCCGCGAGGCCGAGGAGGCAGGCCGGATCCAGGCAGAGGAGGCGCGCGAGCAGCTCGCTCACCTGCAGGCCGTCACGGCCGCGCTCGCCCGCACGAGCACCGCCCGAGAGTCCGCCTGCGTCGCGATCCACGCGATCGGCGCGATCCTGCGGGCCCAGGGCGCGCGGGCCTACCTGCGAACGGACGACCCACGAGGGCTGCGCCTCGTGGCCTCGACCGGCGACGACGGGACGTCGCCCTTTTCGGCGATCCCGTCCGATCCGGAGCAGCCGATCGTCCTGGCCCTGTGCCGCGGCGAGCTGGTCATCCTGCCGGACCCCGACGAGGCCGAGGGGGCCGCCACGCGCTTCGCCCCGAGCCCCACCCTGGCCGCGATGGCCTCGCCACGCCTCGTGGCGCTGCCGCTCCGGATCCACGGTCGGGATCTCGGCGGCCTGGTATTCGTCATCGAGGGGCCGTGCCGCCTCGATCCGGCGATGCGCCAGCTGGTCGCCACGATGGCAGATCAGTGCGCTCAGGCGGTCGAGCGCAATTGCCTCTTCGAGTCGGAGATGCGCGCCCGCGCCGAGGCACAGGATGCGGTCCGGCAGCGCGAGCAGATGCTCGGCATCGTGGCCCACGATCTCCGCAATCCCCTCAGCACGATCATGCTCCGGGCGGCCCTGCTGAAGCGGGAGCTCGGGTCCCGCGTCGGCGCGGAGAAGTGGCGGGACGGCGTACGGACGATCGAGCGCGCAGCGCTCCACAGCAACCGCCTCATCGCCGACCTGCTCGACGTGGCGAGCATCGACGCTCGCCGATTGTCGATCCTGCCCGCCCCTCACGAGGTCTCCGACCTCGTGGCGGATGCGACGGAAGCGGTGCGCCTCGGCGCGACCAGCCGCTCGTTGTCGGTGCACGTGGAGGTTCCGGCGGATCTGCCGCGGGTGCTCGCCGATCGCGACCGGGTCGTCCAGGTCCTCTCCAACCTGCTCGGGAATGCCCACAAGTTCACGCCCGACGGCGGGGCGATCGGCGTGCGTGCCGAGGCGCTCGACGGCGAGGTCGGGATCCACGTCCGGGATTCCGGTGTCGGGATCGCGGCCGAACACCTCCCACGCATCTTCGACCCGTACTGGACGCGCCCGAACAACAGGCAGCGCGGCACGGGCCTCGGTCTGGCGATCGCGCGAGGGATCGTCCAGGCGCACGGTGGGCGAATCTGGGTGGAGAGCCGGGTCGGCGACGGGAGCACCTTCTCGTTTACCTTGCCGCTCGCCGATCGCTGAAGCGCGCTGGAGGAAAATTGCTAACATATCGGAATGGCCTCGAGCGGGCTATCCTTCGCAGGCTGTCGACCGTGACGCCATTTGGTTAAAGTAAGCGCTTCGACGCCGAGTCATGCGCAGCCGAGCCGTGGTCGAGCTTGAACGCCCACTCGGTCGGAAGGCTTACTTCAAGATTCCGCACCTGCCCGGCTCTCGCACTGGCTCGTCCGACCGCACCGCTCCGCGCGAGCTTGCTGAGCGCTGCCTGGTCGCGCCGCGCCCTGGAGAAGAGGTGCTCGTGCAAGAGAAGCTCGACGGCTCCTGCGTCGCGGTCGCGCGCCTCGGCGACGCCGTGCTGGCGCTGGGCCGTGAAGGCACGCTCGCCGCGCGCTCCGAGAACCCCGGGCGCCAGATGTTCGCGGCCTGGGTCGAGCAGCGCGCGGCCTCGTTCCGCGAGCTGCTCCACCCCGGCGGGTGGCTCGTCGGCGAATGGCTCGCGCTCGCGCATTCGACGCGTTACGAGCTCCGCCACGAGCCATTCGTGGTCTTCGACGCCTTTCATGAGGGCCGACAATGGACGTTCGACGAGCTCGACGCTCGGTTGCAAGGCGCATTTCCTCGTCCGGCGCTCCTGCATCGAGGTGGCGCGCTCGGCATCTCGGCCATGCTCGGCAGGTGAAAACTCCGGGAGCGTCGCGAAGGGACCGCGCGGCGAGCAGGGCTACGGCTGGGACCCTGTGTGGATCCCGGACGGCTTCGAGCGCACGTTGGCCGAGCTCCGGAGCTCGAAATACGTCGTCAATATGCGACTCTTGCCTTTCCTCGAGCTCGCCGCCGAGCTGCGTGGCACGGGCTTCGAAGGCGTGTTCGAGTCTCACGTGACCGTCGCCGCCTGCGACAAGGTCGTGCTGCCTTCGCCCGATAGCGAGGCCGAGGTGTCGCGCGCGTTCGCCGAGCTGGGGGCCTACCTGTCGCGCGGCGCGCCGCGCGCGGACGGCGTCGAGCTCCGCTTCGTCACGCTGCGCTCGTGGGGCCTGGGGCAGGCTTCGGCCGACGCGCGCTTCGATCAGGTGCTGGCGCTCGCGGCGCGGCTCGGTCTGCCGCTGCGCAACCGTACGCGTGAGTACACCGTCTATGATTCGGCGCTCGATGTGGACACGGGGTGGATGGCATGAGCCTGATCCGTTCGTGGCTCGAGCTCATGCCGCGCACCGAGCTCGGCGCCGACGCCGTGCTGCGAGGCAGCCAGCTCACGGCGAGCTGGGTCCCCGGGCGCGTCGCGGCGGATCTCGACTTCGTCCTCATGGGGGACTGGAGCCTCGATCGCGCCACGCGCGTCGTGAATCAGCTCCTGGGTTCGAGCGAGCTGCCGGCTGAAGGCGTCGTCGCTGACCTCTGCGTCAAAGCGTGGGGCATCTGGCTCGAAACGCCCTGGCCTGGCCTGCGGCTCGAGCTTTCACGCGGCGAACGGAAGCTACAGGTCGACTTCGGTTGGGGCGAGGTGCTCGGCGTCGCTCCGCGCCCCTTCGAGCTGGAAGGTTTCACGCTGCCGGCCGTCGCGCCCGAGGTGATGTTCGCCTGGAAGGTTCACTCGCTGGTGGAGCTCGGTCCGCGTGGTCGCTGGCACCCGAAGACGCTCATCGATCTGGTGCTCCTGGCCCGGCACTGCACGCTCGATCCCGTGGCCACCAAGCGTTGCGTCGAGAGCGCCTTCGCCAGCCGCGAAATGAGCCTCAGCGCGCTCGACGCGTTCTTCACGGCCGAGGATTGGGGGTCCGGCCGCAGCAGCCGCCACAAGTGGAAGAAGTACGTGGCGTCGGCGCCGTGGGTCACCTTCTCGCGCACCGACGCCATCCGCGAAGCGCGCGAGGTGGTGCGGTCGTTCCTGCACCCCGCCAGCTGACGAAGCCGCGCCGAACGTGGGCGCCCGGGTCCGGGGACGTCGCCGCGCCTACCTGCAGGATCCGGTCTCGATCGAGCGAGGGCGAACCGAGGTGTTCTGGATGCTGTTCGGGTCGGTCACCGCGACCTCGCGACCCCAGCCGGTGAGCCCCGCGAAGGTCCCGTCGGTCGTCATGTCGAACGGCCCGTCGCTCTGACAGTCGCTGTTCTTGACGGCGCCCCACGACCAGGCGAGCCACCCCACCTCGAGCTCGACGCTCCTGGCCAGGAGCGTCTTGTAATCGAACGGGTGCTTGCCGCACTCGTACACGGCGTGCTGCGCGAACTCGCCGACCATCAAAGGCAGGTTCAACGCCACGGACTCCTGCAGCTCTTTCGTGATCGTGGCCCCGCTGCCGTCCGTCCACCACATGTGGACGCTGAGCAGGATGTTCGGGTCGTGCTTGACGAGCGCGGGGCCGACGGCCTGGAGCTGGTCGATGTTCTGCCCCCACTTGGAAGCGTCGATCACGAGCGGGACCGTGATGCCGGCGCCGCGCATCCGGGTGATGGCCTGCTTGTAGCCCGCCTCCCACGCCGCGTTGTCCACCTGGTCACCGACCTCGTTGCCGATGTTGACGAGCAAGCTCTGCTCGTGCTTCTTGATCACGGCGACGACATCCGCTCTCGTCCAGTAGTCGACGAGGCTCGGCAGGAGATCCCATTTCCCCGTCGCGTCGTGGAGCTCGACGATCGGAATGAGCTTCTGCGCGAGCGCGTTCGTGATGGCCTGATCGAGGCCCGCCGAGGACTCCGTGGCGAGCCAGACGATCCGCACCGCGTTGGCGCCGGTCTTCGCGATCTCCGCGAACTCCGGCAGGCCGTCGGGCCCCGACGACAGCCACACGACCATCTCGTTGATGCCCCGGAGCAGCACCTTCTCTCCGCAGCGGTCGTAGAGAAAGCGGCCGCGCACCGAGAACCCCGTCGACTCCTGGTCACCCCCGCCGGCGCCCGCGCCCGAGGTGGCGCCGCCAGCGCCGGACGTGGCGCCGCTGCTCGAGGCGGCGCCGCCGCCGGACGTGGCGCCGCTGCTCGACGTGGCGCCGCCGGCGCCCGACGTGGCGCCGCTGCTCGACGTGGCGCCATCGGCGCCGGACGTGGCTCCGGTGGCCCCCCCGCCCGCGCCCGATGCGCCGCCGCCCGCTCCGGTCGTCTCCTGCCCCGAGCCCTGCGGGTCGTCCGAGTCGTCTCCGCATCCCGCGGAGAGGCCCAGCGCCATGAGGGCTGCTCCGGTCCAACCAGCCACCGACCCGTGAAGAACGCGCATCGTGATCTCCTTCTGCCTCTCCCCTGATTGCACCTGGCGACGTCCGGCTTCGACCCTGCGTGACCGCACGGTGAACCCTTCTCGTTCTCCAGGTCGAACAGGTCCTGCACGCCGCGCAGCGGCGCGGGCAGCGCGCCAGTGACGCCCTGCGTGGACAGGCCTGGGAGGAACCCACGGCGAGGAGAGGACCTATTCCGTCCGCGGGCCCACGAGAATGAAGAAACCAAGAAACCGCGGACCGGGGCTCACAAACGACGCCTGCGACATGGCCCGAGGCCCGCGGGAAGCGCGGACAACAAACCACTTAATCGGTTCATTGTCCAGCGCCTCGATGGGCGCCGCGGGGCCGGGATGTCCGAGGGGGACGAGCGCGCTTCGGAGCTCGCGGAGACGGCCACATGTGTGAGCCGGCCCCCGCTTGAATCAATCGGTAAAGTTTTCACCGCATCGTCGAGCGCGGCGCGGGAGATCTCATGGCGCGATGCGCGGTCATGAGATCACGCGCCGCGGGCGCTGCGTGCGTTCAGGCGGCGCGCGGGCGCACGCCGTAACCGGCCCCGCGCACGGCCTCGACGAGGGCGGTAACGGGCGCGCTCGCCGGATCGTGCTGCACCACGACGGTGCCCTCGCGCAGGCGCACGTCGACCTTGGCCACGCCGCCGAGCTCGCGGAGCGCGCTGTCGATGTGGCGGACGCAGGACGGGCAGCTCATCCCGTCCACCTGGAGCATGGTCTCTTTCATGGCGTCTTCCTTTCGGCGACCCACGGGCCGCTCACCTTCGGAGACGCAGCCATCGGGGTTCATTACACCCGAGCAGCGGCAGGTCTGCTATGGAGGGCCGTGAGGCGCTCGCATCGCGCACCCACGAGAGCGGATCGAGGGTGCGCCGGGCCCCGAAGCGAGGAACAGCGCGGTTATCTCCAGGACCGGCAAGGGTTGGCCACCTGGGCAGGAACAGGAGAAGGAGAACAGGCGTCCCCGCCACGCCAGAGCGGCCAGCCGCCACGGCAGCGGGTCGAGAGACGCTCGACATCCCGGCCGAACCCGTTCACAATGGGTTCAGATTTGAAATTGATTTTCAAAATCTGGCAGGACCCATGGTTTCCAGCGTTCCTCCCCAACTTGACGTGACCTTCCCCGACGTGGACTCGACCAGCAGCGTGGCCGGCGCGGATGCCCCGGCGCACGCCGGCGCCGCAGCTCCTGCGGGTCCGCTCTCCGAGGTGCGCGCCGGTGAGCGCGTGATCGTGGTCGAGGTCGGCCTCGACGCCGAGCTCGCCGGGTGGCTGGGTGCGATGGGGATCGGCCCCGGCCAGACGCTCACGTCGATCCGGCGCGCGGCGTTCGGCGGGCCGCTCCACGTGCGCACCGGGTCGGGCGGGGAGCTCGCGATCAACGCGACGCTCGCGCGCTCGATCCTGGTGGCGCCCCTGCCCTCGCAGAGGCGGGTCGGATGACCGCCTGCCATGCGGGCACGGAGCGCCTCCCGACGTCGACAGAGCGGCCGCTCATCGCGCTGCTCGGGCGACCGAACTCCGGCAAATCGTCGCTGTTCAACCGGCTGACAGGCGGCAGCGCGCACGTCGGCAACTTCCCGGGGATCACCGTCGACATCCTCACGGCCGACGTCCGCATCGCGGGCGGGGCCGTCGCGACGATCGCGGATCTCCCCGGGCTTTACTCGATCGAGGCCGTCGTCGATCCGGCGACGGACGAGGGCGTCGCGCGCCGCTTCCTCGACCGCACCGGCGAGGGCGAGCGGCCGCGCCTCGTCGTCCAGGTGGTGGACGCCACGCAGCTCGGGCTCGGCCTGCGGCTCACGCGTGAGCTCGTGCGGCGCGGGCTCGCCCCGCTCGTCGTCGCCACGCAGCGCGACGTGCTCGAGGGCGAGGGGCGCGGGCTCGACGTCGGCGCCCTCGAGCGCGCCATCGGCCTGCCCGTGCTGCTCGTGAGCGCGAGGGACCCGGCCGCCCGGGGCGTGGTGCTCGACGCGGCGGCCGCGCGGCTCGACGCGATCGCGTCGGGCGCCGTGGAGCCCCCCGGCGCCGCGGCGTGGGATCCCGATGAGGTGGCGCGCGCCGTGTACGTCGAGCCGCCGCGCCGCGACGCCGCCGCGGAGCGACGGAGGACGTTCACCGCGCGCGCCGACGCCGTGCTGCTCCACCCGGCGGCCGGCCCGGTGCTGTTCCTCGGGCTCATGGCGCTGCTGTTCGCCGCCGTGTTCCTCGTGGCCACCCCGGTCACCGAGGTGCTCGACGCGGCGATCGGTGAGCTCGGCAGCCTCGTGTCCCGCGCCCTCGGCGGGGGGCTCGCCGCCTCGTTCGTCGTCGACGGCCTGCTCGGCGGGGCGGGGACGGTGCTCGCCTTCATGCCGCAGATCGTGATCCTCACGATCGCCATGGAGCTGCTCGAGGCGAGCGGGTACCTCGCGCGCGGCGCCTTCCTCGTCGACCGCCTGCTCCAGCTGATGGGGCTCAGCGGCCGGGCGTTCCTCCCGCTGCTGATGGGGCACGCGTGCGCGGTGCCCGCCGTGCACGCCACGCGCATCCTGCGCGACCCGCGCGAGCGGCTCACGGCGATCCTCGTCCTGCCGCTCATGGCCTGCTCGGCGCGGATCCCGACCTACGCGCTCCTCCTGACGACCTTCTTCGCGGCCCACGGCGCCTGGGTGCAGGCGCTGCTCTTCGTCGCGCTCTACGTCTCCGGCATCTTCTCCGGGCTCGTCGCCTCGCTCGTGCTGCGGCGCACGGCGACCCGCGGGCGCTCGCTCCCGATGGTGCTCGAGATGCCGGCGTACCGCAGCCCCGAGCCGCGGCTCGTGGTCCGCAAGGCGGGCCAGGCGGCGTGGCGGTTCACGCGCGACGTCGGGACCGTGATCCTGGCCGTCTCGGCCGTGCTGTGGGTGCTCTTGAAGGTCCCCATGCCGGGCGCCGCGCCCGCGGCGCCGCCGGCCGCCGCGGCCGAGAGCGCGGCGACATCGCTCGAGGCGACGTCGCTCGAGGCGAGCATCGCCGGCAGCGTGGGGCGCGCGCTCGAGCCGGTGACCGCGCCGCTCGGGTTCGACTGGCGCATCAACGTCGGCCTCATCGGCTCGTTCGGCGCGCGCGAGGTCATGGTCGGGACGATGGGGGTCATCTTCGGCGTCGAGGACGCCGACGACGAGCCCGCGCCGCTCGCCGAGCAGATCCGCGAGGCGAGGCGGCCGGACGGGTCGATCGCGTACTCGTCGCGCACCGGGCTCGCGCTGCTCGCGTTCTTCGTCCTGGCCTGCCAGTGCATGAGCACCGTGGCGGCGATCCGGCGCGAGACGAAGTCGTGGCGCTGGCCGGCGTTCGTCCTCGCCTACACCTACGCGGCGGCGTACGTCGCGGCGCTCGTCGTCTACCAGGGGAGCGGGCTGCTCGGGATGCCGTGAGGCGGCGCCGCTCAGGGAGCGGCGCGCGCCGGCGATCCTGGCCCTGGCGAGCAGGAACAGATCGGCATCCGAGGAAGTCATGCCGAGGGACCTGATCGCGTCGGCCCTTCAGGCGGCGCGGCTCCCGTGCAACAATCGGTCAATTCCGGTGGGGGCCACGTCATCGGCAGAAGAGATCGAGGCGTCGATCGGCCGCGACGAGGAGGTCGCCTGCACGGCCTCTCTCAGCCCATGCGCTCGCCGCGAGCACTACCTGGCGCCGGGCGAGCTCATGGCGCGCGCGGCGCCCCGCATCGCGCGCGTGGCCGATCTCGACGAGCTCGCTGCGCTCCTGCTCGACCAGGCGATGGAGCTCGGCGCTCGCGCTGCCTACCTGCTCCTGACCTCCGAGGACACCGGCGAGCTCGGGCTCCATTCCCACCGCCACGTGCCCGCCGACATCTGCCTCTGCCTCGCGCGGGTCGCGCGAGGCGCGCCGCTGCTCGATGAATGGGCGGCGAGCTCGGGTCGGGTTCAGGTGATGAGCGATGCGCGCTCGCTCGATCCGGGTCCGTCCGTGACGCGAGAGCTCTGCGCGCGGGCCGACGCACAGAGCGCGGTCTCGATGCCCCTCTGCGTCCGCGATCGCTGCCTTGGCGTCCTCTCGTTTTGCCTGTCCCGCCCTTATCCTTGCGCCGACGTCGATCTCGGCGCGCTCGCCGCGCTCTTCGCGATCGGCCTGGACAGCGCCCTCGCGCGCCGGGGGAGCGCACGGACCTCGGATCGCATGGCCCAGGAGCTCCGACGCACGAGTCACCTGGAGAGGGCGCTCCGGGAGAGAGAGGAGCGCTTTCGGGCGATCTTCGACGGGGCCCTCCAGTTCATCGGCCTGCTCTCGCCGGAGGGCATCGTCCTGGAGAACAACCGCACCGCCCTCGAGTTCTGCAGGGCCACGGAGGCAGAGACGATCGGCCGTCCGTTCTGGGAGCTGTCGGGGTGGAGCCCCGAGCACAGAGAGCACGTCCGCGCCGCCGTCGCCGAGGCCGCCGCGGGCCGGCTCGTGCGAGACGAGATCTACGTGAACGGAGCGACCGGGCGGCGCTTCATCGATTTCTCCATCAAGCCCATCACCGACGACCGTGGCAGGGTCGTGATGCTCATCCCCGAGGGGCGCGACATCACCGAGCGCAGGCAGATGGAGCAGTCGCTCCGCGAGAGCGAGGAGGACTTCAGGCTCACCTTCGAGAACGCGCCCATCGGCATGGCCATCGTCGGGCTCGGCGGGGGGTTCATCCGCGTCAACCACGTCTACTGCGAGATCGTGGGCTACACGGCCGACGAGCTCTCGCAGCTCCGCTTCCAGGACATCACCCACCCGGACGACGTGGACACCGACGTGGGCCTGGTCGAGCGGCTGCGCGGCGGTGAGATCCCGCGCTATCAGCTCGCCAAGCGATACATCCACAAGAACGGCACGACCATCCACGTCGTCCTTCATACGTCCTTGGTGCGCGACGAGAACGGCGAGCCCATCCACTACATCGCCCAGGTGGAGGACGTGACGGCGCGCAAGCAGGCCGAGGAGGAGCGGGAGCGCCTGCTCGCGCAGCTGGACGCCGAGCGGAGGACGCTGCGAACCGTCTTCGACAGCGCGCCCGTCCCGCTCCTGCTCGTCGATCGGAGCGGCGCAGAGCGCCTGATCGCCAACCCGCACGGGCGAGATCTCACCGGGGGCGCGGAGGATCGGGAGCAGTGCGTCGGTCGCGTGCGGCGCCCGGACGGCACCGCCCTCCTGCTGGACGAGCTGCCGTCGAGCCGGGCGATGCGCGGCGAGACGATCCTCGGCGAAGAGCTCCTCGTCTCCAAGGCGGACGGCTCGTCCGGAACCTTCCTTATCGCCGCCGCGCCGCTCCGCGACAGCGCGGGGGAGATCACGGGCGCCATCGTCGCCGGCGAGGACATCAGCGCGTTGAAGGAGCTCGCGCGCATGCGCGAGGAGTGGACGAGCATCATCGCTCATGATCTGCGTCAGCCGATCACCACCATCCTCCTCAAGGCCTCTCGGCTCGCGACGGAGCCGCAGTGGAGCGACAGGGCGCAGCACATCCGGGCCAGCGCGATGCAGCTCAACCGGATGATCGACGATCTGCTCGACGTCTCCCGCCTCGAGTCGCATCGGCTGGATCTCAGGCATGTCGAGGTGGATCTGCCAGCGCTCATCCGCGCGACGGTGGAGCGGACGGCCGACGCGACGAGGGGACATCGGGTCGACGTCGAGGTGCAGGACGGGCTCCCGCCGCTCCTGGCCGATCCCGGGCGCCTGGAGCAGGTGCTCACCAACCTGCTGTCCAACGCGGCCAAGTACGGCGCGCCCGAGACGCCGATCAGGATCGCCGTGGAACGGCGGAGCGGCGAGGTGTCCGTGGCGGTCGAGAACGAGGGGAAGGGCATCGCGCCGGACGAGGTGCCGAGGCTCTTCACCCGCTATTACCGGACGCGCGAGGCGAAGGCAGGAGGCGCCGCCGGGCTGGGCCTCGGGCTCTACATCGTGCGGGGGATCGTCGAGGCCCACGGGGGGCGGATCTGGGCGGAGAGCGCGCCAGGGATGACGACCTTCCAGTTCACGCTGCCGCTGCCGTAGCGACGAGGCGCGGACCTGACGCTCCGCCGTGCCGCTCGAGACAGCCACCAGGAGACATCGCGACGGCCTGGTGCCCCTCCTTGACAAATGCCACCGAGTAGCATATTCAGATCATGGAACACGACAAGGTCGCGCTCATCACGGGCGCAAACCACGGTATCGGGCTCGAGCTCACGCGTCGTCTGCTGTCGGAGGGCTTTCAGGTCATCGCGCTGAATCGCTCGGGGTTCCCCGAGGACGATGCGCTGATCCGGGAGGGCATCGAGCGCCGGAGGCTCCGTGTCCACAAGGCGGATCTGTCCGATTTCGAGGGCCTCAGGCGGGTGCTCGACGCGATCAAGGGGAGCGAAGAGAAGATCGACGTGCTGTTCAACAACGCTGGCGGCAGCGCCCCGGAGCTGACCTTCTCCAGGCAAGGTCGCGAGCTGCACTTCGAGCTCCAGACGGTGGTGCCGTATGTCCTCGCGATGGAGCTCAGAGGGCTGCTGCGGAAGGGGGACTTGAAGACGGTCGTGAACACGTCCTCCAATGCGTTCGAGATGACGAGGCGCTTCGATCCGGACGCCCTGGAGCGCCCGGCGTCGTTCAAGCAGCTCTTCGGCCCTTACGCGACCTCCAAGCTCGCGCTCTCCCTCTGGACGCGTGAGGTGGCGCCGCTGCTCGCGGGGGACGGGATCAAGATCCGGAGCGTGGATCCTGGGCCCAACAACACGCTGAGGAAGGGAAAGCGGTCAGGGCTGCCGTTCTACGTGGAGCCGCTGATGAGGTTCCTGTTCCCGCCCCCGAGCCAGGGGGCTTCGCGGCTCTACGAGGCGGCGTTCGGCGCGAGCCGGGACCTCTCAGGCGTCTATTTGAAGAAGGACCGCGCGAGGGATCTCCCGTTCCGGGAGCATGGCCCGAGGGTGCTGGAGAAGGTGCGATCCATCCACGAGCGGGAGTTCGCCGCCCCCTGAGGTCCTCGAGACAGCCGCGCCTCGCTGACTCACATCTCCTCTCGCCAGGCGGGCGCACATCACATCTCCTCGAGCTCCTTGCCCTTCGTCTCGGGGATGAAGGCGACGACGAACACCAGCGAGGCCGCCGCGGCGGCGGTGTAGAGCCCGTAAGCGATGCCCAGGCCGGCCGCCTTGAGCGCCGGGAAGGTCGCGCTCACGAGGAAGTTCGCCACCCATTGCGCGGCGGCCGCGATCGAGAGGGCGAGGGCGCGGATGCGGTTCTCGAACATCTCGCCGAGCAGGACCCAGGTCACCGGGCCCCAGGACGCCCCGAAGCAGAAGACATACAGGTTGGCGGCGAGCAGCGCGGCGGGGCCGGCGGCGCCCGTCAGGACGGGGTTGCCCGCGGCGTCCTCGCCCGCGGCGCCGAACACGGCCGCCATGGCGCCGAGCGTCAGCGTCATGCCGATGGATCCCGCGATGAGCAGCGGCCTGCGCCCGACGCGGTCGACTGTCGCGATGGCGACGAGGGTGGTCACGATGTTCGTGACGCCGGTGATGACCGTGATGGCGAGCGAGCTTCGCTCGGAGAACCCGACCGCCTGCCAGAGGACGCTCGAGTAATAGAAGATGACGTTGATGCCCACGAGCTGCTGGAACGCCGAGAGGCCGATGCCGATCCAGACGATGCGGAGCAGCCCGGCGCGCCCGCGCAGATCCGCGAGCCTGGGCCGGCGCTCGGACGAGAGCGTCCTCTGGATCTCGACGAGCTTCGCCTTTGCGGACGCGCCGAGGAGGCCACGGAGCACGGCGAGCGCCTCGTCCACACGCCCCCTCGCCACGAGGTGGCGCGGGGACTCGGGGATCAGCAGCGCGCCGAGCCCGTAGAGGAGCGCCGGTGGGACGGCGCTCCAGAACATCCATCGCCAGGCCTGTGCCCCGAGCCAGAACGGGCCCGTCGCCGAGCCCGCGGACGTCGCGATGGCGTAATCGCCGAGCAGGGCGACGAAGATGCCGAGCACGATCGCGAGCTGCTGGAGCGATCCGAGGCGGCCGCGCAGGTGGGCCGGCGCGATCTCCGCGATGTAGGCGGGAGCGACGACGCTGGCCGCGCCGATGGCCATGCCGCCGAGCACCCTCCACGCGCTGAAGTCCCAGGGCGAGATCGCCGCCCCCGAGCCCGCCGCGCTGACGACGAACAGCAGGGAGGTCGCGATCATCGTCCGCGTCCGGCCGTAACGGTCGGCCAGCCTGCCCGCGAGCATCGCGCCGGCAGCCGCGCCGAGCAGCGCCGAGGACACGGACAGGCCCACGGTCCCCGGGTGCGCTGTGAATACCCTCTCCAGCGCGCCGACGGCGCCGTTGATCACGGCGGTGTCGAACCCGAACAGGAAGCCGCCCAGCGCGGCGACGGACGCGATCAGGGCGATCCGTACCGTCGAGAGGGGCTCCCCGCCGCGTTCATCCCCCTGCTGCGCCGCGGGCTCTGCCATGCCCCCGGTGAACCACGAACCGTGCCGCCGGCCGCCCCGGCGCGTGCGCGTCGTCGACGACGCACGGGCATGATCGCTACGGCGCCGCCGTCGGCGCCGCCACGATCGCTTCGAGGCGGCCGAGCACCACCTCGAGCCGCTCGATCATCGCTTTCAGGTCCGCCCGGTACGCTCGATCGTCGGTGTGGACCAGCTCGTCTCGCATCCCCACGAGCCGGGTCGAGAGGGCTGTCCTTGTGTCATCCGCTTCGCGCTCGCTGAGCTCGAGATGCAGCATGTTCATATCTCCTCCTGACGCGGGGCATGTACCTCGGACGAGCGTTCGTTCACGGGCGCTCCCGCGCGGCTGTTCGCGCCGCCGGTCGGTGCCTCTCGTCTGCTCGCTCGCCTGGCGTTCGCCGCTGCTCCTTTCGACAGTGCATGAGGTCTGCGCTGCCCGAGGACCGCGAGGGAACATGGTGACGCGACGCCTCGCTGTCATCGGCCGCGGCGATCGGGCAGCGCTCCGGCCCGTTCGACACGCGGCGAGAGACCGATGAGCCCGTGGACCTGGATCGCCTCGACGACCTCCGGCGGGGCGCAGAACATGCAAGCCAGAGGCGCGTAGCCGCGGCGAGGCCACGCCTCAGGACGGGGGAATCATGCAGACGCCAGGACCCGAGGAACGTGAACGGTTTACACAGCAGGAGAGCCCGATCGCGCCGATATCGGGCGCGCGGCGCAGGCTGGAGGAGGAGAGGGAGGCGCCGCGGATCGTGCTCGGCGGCTCGCTCGCCGAGGTGGTGTGCGGCGCGGGGACGATCGTCCTCGCCATCCTCGGGCTGACGGGGTTCATGCCGGGAGAGCTCACCTCGATCGCCACGATCGTCTTCGGCGCCGGGCTGATCGCGCATGGGGGCGCGATCGCCTCGCGCTTCGGCGCCCTGGCGCGCACCACGGCGCCCGTCGAGTGGGACACGCGCGCCGAGCTCGGCGGCGGCATGGGCGCGGAGCTCGTCGGCGGCGCGGCGGGCATCGTGCTCGGCATCCTCGCGCTCCTCGGGCTCGCCCCCGGGGCGCTGACGTCGGTCGCGGTGATCGTCTTTGGCGGCGCGCTGCTGCTCAGCGGCGGTACGACCGCGGACCTCGGCGCGCTCGACGTGCGCGGCGCGCACCAGCACCTCGCCCACGTCGCTCGTCAGGCGGCGATGGCCGCCGCCGGCTTGCAGTCGCTCGTCGGCGCCGGAGCGGTCGTGCTCGGCATCCTCGCGCTGGTCGGCATCCATCCCCTGGTGCTCACGCTCGTCTCCCTGCTCGCGCTGGGGTCGGCGATCGTCACGAGCGGCTCGGCCGTCTCGGGGCGCGCGGCGGCGGCGCTTCGGCGCTGAGCCCGGGCCTCGCGGAGGAGGCCGCGAGCGGCCTCTCCCTCTCCACGCGCGTGTCATGACCCCGCGCGCTTCCGGATCGACCTGGCCTCGACATCGATGTGCTTCACATCGGGTCGCTGGCTGTCGCTGGAGGCGCGCGCAGGCTTGATGTAGAAGGCTGTCGAGGCTGGGGGGCTCGGGGCTGCTGGCTACCCGACCGATGTCGGCCCGATGACGGCGGCAGACGATGGGGATCGGGGGCTGCTCTGCTTCTCGACGGTGATGAGCAGCTCGAACTCGGCGTGCGGCACGGTCATCCCGGGCAGCTTGCCTCTCCGGCTGCCAGCATTGTAGTCGAGCACTCCGACCCGTCGCCACGGGGACTCGGAGCTCGGCCGCTGCCAGACGACGAAATGCGTGCTGCCGGCCTCGATCCGCTCGGGCGGCGAGAGGTGAACGACGTTCACCAGCAGCCGTGTGGTCGCGGCGTCAGAGTCGATGTCGGCGGTGATGTGCGCATCGGCGCCGGGCGCGAGCCGCGTGCCCTGAATGGTTTGCTCGCTCGGGCCGCCGCAGCCCGCGAGCGCCATGCTCGCGAGGAGAGCGAGCGTGAGCCCTAGCCGGCCGCCGATCCGTCGTCCCATGTCAACGTGCTTCATATCGCCACCTCGATCGCCTCTCTGCTTCACGGCGGACCCGCTGTCCCCGTCGGGCGTCGCGTCCGGGCTGGCGGGTGCCACAGCCCCTCGGCCGCATCGTGGCAATTTGAGCAAGCGTCGTGCCGAGGTGGGATGTGCATCGGCGGATGGCGGAGAGGCGAGCACATCCACGACCGCGCCACCGCGCTGTTCCAGGAGGATGTCCGGCGGCCCGGACGCGCGTCCCGAGGGCGCTGGAGGTCGCTCGGCGCCTGCACAGCTGATATAGCTCCGCCCAGGACATCGCAATGAGTGCCACCACGACGGCTCAGCCTCCCATCGTCTTCATCACCGGTGCCTCCTCCGGCTTCGGCGCCGCCATTGCCCGGCGCTTCGCCGGCCTGGGCGCGCGCCTCGTCCTCGCCGCCCGCCGCTACGAGCGCCTGGAGGCGCTCGCGGCGGAGCTCTCGGACAGCCGCATCGCCGGCCCCGCTAGCGCGCGCGCGCCGGCGATCCACCTGATCCGGCTGGACGTCCGCGACCGCGGCGCGGTCGACAGGGCCATCGCCGAGCTCCCGCCCGAGTTCTCCGAGGTGACCGTGCTTGTCAACAACGCGGGCGGCGCGCTCGGGCTGTCGCCGGCGCACCAGGCGAATCTGGACGACTGGGAGGAGATGATCGACACCAACGTCAAAGGCTTGCTTTACTGCACCCGGGCGCTGCTGCCCGGCATGGTGGCGCGCGACCGCGGGCACATCATCAACATCGGCTCGGTCGCCGCGGAGACGCCGTACCCCGGGAGCAACGTCTACGGCGCGTGCAAGGCGTTCGTCGCGCAGTTCTCGCTGAACCTGCGCTCCGACATCCTCGGCAGTCGGGTGCGCGTCACGGACATCGAGCCCGGCATGGCGGAGACGGAGTTCTCGGTTGTGCGCTTCAAGGGAGACCAGGAGAAGGCCGCCGCCGTGTACCGCGGCGTGAAGCCGCTCTCGGCCGAGGACATCGCCGAGTCCGTCGTGTGGTGCGCGATGCTCCCCGAGCACGTCAACGTGAACCGGCTGGAGCTGATGCCCGTGATGCAGGCGTTCGCCGGCTTCGCCGTCAAGAGGAGCTGAGGCGCGCGGCGCACAGGCTCACGCCGGCTCGATCCACGCACGCGCCTGGCTAGCCAGCTGCTCGGCTCACGCCCTCTTCAACATGCTTCGGCGCGACGTTCTTCGGGAGCTCGCGCGCGAGCCTCTTCACGATGAACCTGGTATCGAGGTCCTCCTTGAGCATCCGCTGGCGGTGCCGCGCGATGTCGAGGCCCTTCTTCTTGAACGTCTCAACCTCGTTCGCCTCGGGGGGTGCGCCTAGACCTGCGCCATCGCCGGCGCCGTCAGGTCGCCGCGGCCGAGCATGATGCACGCGACGTTCGCGCGGACCAACGCGAGGCGTTCGAGCGCGTTCACACGGATGTTCTTGTCCTTGGTCAGGACGACCCAGCCACGGCGGCCGACCTCGACGAGCCACTCGGCATCGGGCGTGTTCTGCGCGAAGTGATCGTCGTGGGCGTGGACGTCGAGCTTCGCCGCTCGCAGCGCTTCGACGACGAGCCCTCGGCCGAGCGAGCACGAAGGCCTCGATAAGGTTCGAGAACGAGAGGGCGAGGGGCGAGCGCTCGGCCGGCTTGAAGAGCGCCTTGCGCGGACCGTCGCCCGAGGCCCAGAGGCGCAGGGTGGACGGCGACAGGCGGACGATCCGCGCGGCACGCGGGACCGGATACGCCGGAAGCTCCTCCGGGGCCCTGCTGTCGTAGATGTCTGCCTTCGGCGCCATGGGGTTATTCTACCACGCGGCTGCGGCGAGCGCGCGGCTCGAGCGCTGCGCGGCCTGGTGCCAGCCATCACGCGCAGGGTGTTTCCAGTCCGCTAACGTCGATCTCGCCGGAGATGAGGAGAGAGAGAAGCAGGTCGCGCTGTCCGGCGAGCACCTTGTTCCGTCGCTGCATCACTTCAACCTGCTGCAGCAACGGGTCAACAAGCGAGCCAAAGCGCGCTTGTAACTCTCGCGATGAGATATGGACGTCGAGCAGGTGTAAGGCGTTCCGATTGATGCCAGACCAGCGGCATTCTGCCGAGAGAAATCCATCGAGCGCAGCAGATAGAGTAACCAATAGGGGTTGCTCCCCTTGAAGTCCTTCACAAACAACGTGGTATTCAGTGGCCAGAATGGCTCGCGAATGAGGTAAACCTCACCTAGCCTGGATTTTCACAGCAGAAGATCGGTTAACATAAAGGCCACTGACGGCGGTCAAGCGAACGCGACCTCGAGCGAAGCTCCTCCCCACCAGGGGACAGCGACGGGCGTCGCGAGCAAGCCGGATTCAAGCAGCATCGGGTTGTGAGCCCGACGAGGGAGGCGCACGTGAACGCGCTGCGGGCTGACCTCGACCCTCGCCGTCGTGTCGAGGAAGCGGCGGAAGATCTGCCGCGCCTTGGCGTGCTCGAAGCCGTGCAGGTGCTTGCCGAGCAGCCGGTAGAGACCGGTGGCGATGACGGTCAAGGTCACGTCGAAGTCGACCTTCATGGCCACCGCAGACGACAGCGCATCGACGTGGAAGAAGTGGACCTGGTCCTCGAGGTTGTTCTCGATCAGCATGCGCCGAGCGTAGCGCTCGAGGATCGTGCGCGGCGTCGAGCGGGTGTCGTTGGTCAGCAGGACCGTGGGCTCGTCGTGACCAAGATCGCGCGCGCAGATCTGGCGGATCGGCGCGGGATAGTCCCTGCCCATCCGGATCGTCTCGTCGAGGACCTTGGGGTTGCGAAACTTGCGGTGCGGTACATCAAGCTCCACCCGGCGCCAGGCTGCAGCCGGAGCGTTCAGCACGTGGCGCTTGAGGACATCCGTGCGGCGGCGCAGCGTGACGAAGGTGATCCCCTGGGCATCGAGGCGGCTCAGGTTCTTGTAGGTGGTGAGCTTCGAATCGAACACGAGGTGCGGGGGCATTTGGCCGTGCGCCTTCTTCCAGAAGTCGACGAACCGCAGGACCTCATCGCTCTCCTCTCCCTTGCGCAGGTCGGCGTTGGCGTAGCAGAGCACGTCGGTGGCGGCGTCCTGGGCGATGAAGGTGAGCACGGCCTTGTCGCGGCGACTGCGCTTGGAAAGGTAGTGACGCTCGACGAACTCGTCCTGCCCGAAGAAGGGAACGGCGTGAAAGTCGAGGTTGAACGACGCGCCCGCGAGCGCGAGATGCGCGCGCAGGTGTTCGAGCCAGCCGCGCAGCAGTCGCACCGAACTGGAGCGGCCCAGGCGATCGGAGTACTGCGCGAGGAAGGTCGTCTTCGGGATGACGTTGAGCCCCGCGAACAGCGACAGGCCTTGGTCGAAGACCAGATCCATCACGTGGCTCTTGCGCTCGATGGACGTCAGCTTCAACGCGAGCGCTGCAAGCAGCGCGTGGGCTGCCGGGATCGCCTTCGAGCCAGGCAGGGCTGCTTCGTCGGCGAGCCGATCAAGGCCCACCTTGACGAGCAGCGGGAGGAGCACGAACAAACCGCCGACATGGGTCTCGAACGTCGCAGGGACGAGCTGAAAATCGCGGACATCGGCGCGGCTGGCGCGCTCGGGGCGCGTCCTGGCGGGGCGCTCGTCGTCCTTGCGACGCGGCAGCCTGGAGAAGCCCTCCTCGCGCAACACCTCGGTGATGGCCGTGGGGCTGAGCTCGATGTGCTGGCCCCGGAGCTCCTCGGCGATGTCGTAGATCGACAGGTTGCGCTTGCGCATCGCGATGATCAGGCGCCGGGCGCGGGACTTCTTCGGCTGCTCGTGCGGGCCGCGCATCGGCTCGGCGAAGAAGGCACGGTCAGGATCGTGCCGGAACTGATGGCAGAGCACGCGGAACGAGCCGGAAGTGTAGCCGAAGGCCTTCGCGACCTCGGCGCTCGAGCGACGCTCCACAAAGTAGGCGCGCAGCGCCTCGTACTGGCGGTGCCGCGCCTGGGTGGGCGCCAGGAAGAAGCGGGCGGGGTCAGTTAGGGCAGTTGGTGCGCTCATCGCAAAAAACGTGACCCACACATAAGGCATCACGTCAAGGTGAGGAGAGCGGTGCAGAGAAGCGATGAAGCCGATTTCTGCTGGATTTCAAGGTCGATCGGCGCTGCCGGCGCATCAGCTGCGTCCGCTGAGGGGGAGAGGCTGACGGACGAGAAATTCGCCCATAGCGCACCCTTTCCCCTCACGGCATCCTTGATGCCACCGCTTGCCTGTCTCACGCCGTTCGGCGTAAAACCGTGTCCCTCGATTACCGAACCGGAGGGCCGGCCTCATGCTGCGCCGTTAGGCGAACTATCTCGGTGAAAATCCAGGCTAGCGTACCGTATCGCCCTGTCACGATCCCCGGGGCGTCGATCTTTGCGGCGTCGTGGGTACCTGTGATGCCAGAGGACGACACAACAGGAATGCTACCGGAGCGTCGCTCACGTTCCGGGAGGTCGAACCCTCTCGAAGTCGGCGGGGAGGGGCATCGGGTAGTCTTTCTACCCCGATGGTGGAGACCGGGTGTCTCGCCTCGGACGAGCCGCGACGGCGGACCCGCCGGGTCGCTCGATCAGCGTGAATCCGAACGCGAGGAAGGTTGGGCACGGCTCAGCGGGGCGAGCGACGGCGGTCTGCGCTCGGGGTACGAACCCCGGAGGCGTCCCGCTTCCGCGTGGGAGGTTCAGCCGATGCCCATCACGGCCGACCTCTCTCTCGCCGCGATCGAGCCCTCCACCACGCTCTTGTGATCGTCGGCGGCTTCGCCGTGAGCTGCCTCCGCAGCTCGGTGAGCAGCGCCCCTGCCGCTGCGCCGCTCGTATGCGAAGCGCGCGGGCAGGCCGATGGGGCAACCCAGAACGCCGAAAGCCCGGCGACCCACGGGTCCCGGGCTCTCAACTACCTGTGCCAGCCGTCGTCCCGGCTGTCCTTGCCAGCCCCTCGGGCTGGCTTCCTCAATCATCTCGGGTGGGCCATGAAGGACTTGAACCTTCAGCCAATGGATTAAGAGTCCACTGCTCTACCAATTGAGCTAATGGCCCGAGTGAATTGTCAAACCGACTGAACCTGAGAGGGCTCCCGGGATCTCGCCGGAACGCTTGGGTCGCCCGTTGAGCCCGGCACGCCCGGCCTGATTCGAACAGGCGACTTTCGGATTCGAAGTCCGACGCTCTATCCAGCTGAGCTACGGGCGCTCCTGCGCGCCCCTCGGCGGGGCTCGCGGAACGCTTCTAACCGCACCGGCGGCGATATGTCAAGGCGTTGTAGCAACATGATGCGCAATTTTTAGGCCGCCCCACTCCGCGGAGCCCGGACGGACGTGCGCGTTGGGTGCATCCAGGCTCCTCCCCCGTGAGGCGCAGCGTCGTCCACCGGCACCTGCCGCGCGGCCACGGCCAGCGGCACGCCCTCCCCGGGCGCGCCTGGGCCGACGCGGCGGCGCCGGGCCCGGGGCGGCTGCCTCCTGCTCTCCTGCTCCCGCCGCGGCTGCGCCTTGCCCCGGCCGGCTGCGAAAGAAGTTCTCTGTCCGCGGCGCCGCAAGGTAGGGTCCGCTCCGCCATGCCGCTGCTCCGCCCGCTCTCTCGGCGCTGCCTCGCGTCGCGAGGCCCCATCGCCGCGCTCCTGCTCGCCCTCTCGCTCGCCGCGCCGGCCCAGGGCGCTCCCGCCGCGAGCGCGCAGCCGGCCGCGGCCGAGCAGCAGCCGGGCAAGAGCCCGCAGAACAAGCGCCTCGCCGCGCGGCGGAGCTCTACCGGCGGCGAAGGCGAGTCGCGCGCGGCGCGCAGCGCCCGATCCAAGGAGAAGGCCCAGGAGCGCGCCGGCAAGAAGCGCGCGGCGAAACGCGATGACGCCTCCCGCGCGGAGCGCGGCGGCACCGCAGACGCCGACGAGCGGAAGCCGCTGTCGAAGGGCGCTCCCAACCGCGGGCGGCTGACCGGCGCGGTGCGGCTCCGATCGTCGAGGCACCTCAAGACGCGCGAGGGCGCCAGGACATGGGGGCTGCCCGTGCTCGTGAAGACCCTGCGGCGCGCCGCCTTCCAGGTGGCCAAGAAGCACGGCGACTCCGCGCTGCTCGTCGGCGACCTCTCGGCCAGGACGGGCGGCGCGCTCGACGGGCACAACTCCCACCAGACGGGGCGCGACGCGGACGTCGGTTTCTACGTCGTCAACTCGAAGGGCAAGAACCTCCGCACGGACCGGTTCGTGGCGTTCGACGATGAGGGCAACGCCATCGGCCTCCCCGGCGCGCGGTTCGACGACGCGCGCAACTGGGCGCTCGTCCAGGCGCTGCTCGAGGATCGGCAGGCGGGCGTCAAATACCTCTTCGTGACCGACGCGCTGCGGGCGCGGCTGCTCGCCCACGCCGCGAAGAAGCGCGTCCCGGCAGACCTCCGGGCCCGGGCCGCGGCCGCGATGATGAGCCCGAGGGACGCCGACCTGCACAACGACCACTTCCACATCCGCGTGATGTGCCCCCCGTCGATGCGCGGCGCCTGCATCGAGGAGTCGCTGGCCCGGCCCGCGTGCGCCGTCGACGAACCGAAGAAGGCCCTCGACTCCGCGGCGCCCGCGGCGACGGAACCGGACATCTACGGCGTGCCTTCCCGCTGACGCCCTCCCGCGCTCAGGCCGCTGGCACGGCCCCGGCCGGCGCGTCGCCGTCTGCGATCTCCACAACGACCGGCGCGTGATCCGACGGGCGCTGGAGCTCGCGCGGGCGCGTGTCGATCGACACATCGGTGCACCGCGCCGCGAGCGGGCGCGTCACCAGCGCGAGATCGATGCGGAGGCCCTTGTTGCGCCTGAACGCGCCCATCCGGTAATCCCACCAGCTGTACGCCTCCTTGGCGGGGTGACAGGCGCGGAACGCGTCCACGAGCCCCCACTCCATCAGGCGGCCCAGCGCGGCCCGCTCGTCCGGATGGCAGAGCACCTGCCCCTCCCACTTCTTCGGCTCGGCGACGTCGATCGCCTCGGGCGCGACGTTGAAATCGCCGCAGATCACGATCGGCTGATCCGGGCGGTAGCGGGCCTCGAGCTCGCTCCGCAGCCGCGCAAGCCACGCGAGCTTGTAGGCGAAGGCCGGCGTGCCCACCGCCTGGCCGTTGGGCACGTAGACGTTGATGACCCGGATCCCCTCGATCGTCGCCGCCAGCATCCGCCGGGCGACGTCCTGCTCATCGCCGTCGAGGCCCTTCTTCACGTCGTCGACCGAGAGGCCGAAGCGCGTGGCGATCGCGACCCCGTTGTAGGACTTCTGGCCGAAGATGACGGAGCGATAGCCCACCTCGGAGAGCGCGGCCTCGGGGAAGCTGCCGTCCTCGACCTTCGTCTCCTGCATGCAAACGACGTCGGGCGCGGCGCGGACCAGCCAGCTCGTGAGCTGCTCGAGCCGCGTGCGGATGGAGTTCACGTTCCAGGACGCGATGCGCATAGGTCCTCCGGGCGATAGCGGATGAAGAGCCGGGCGGGAAGCCTGGGTTCGGGGCGCGCGCGGGGTCCACGGCGCCCGATCACAAGGCCGCCCGGATCACGTCGAAGAGGCCCTCCGGATCGTCGACATGGAGCCAGTGGCCGGCGCGCGGCAGGACGTGGACCGAGAGCCAGGGCGCGCGCGCCGCGAGCGCCTCGAAGCGATCGCGCGAGGCCGGCGAGATCGACGCGGACCGGCCGCCGAGCACGACATGGATGCGCCGCGGCTCCACGCCTGGCACGCCCGGGCCGGCCGGCGCCGGCGGGTCCTCCAGGACGTGCCACAGATCGCGGGCGAAATAGTCGGTGAGCAGCGCGTCCAGGATGTCGAGGTCGAGCCGGATGCGAAAGCCGTCGCCCTCGCGGCGGACGTTCATCGCCAGCCAGTCCGCGATGCCGCGGCTGAACCCGGCGGCGTGCACCGCCTCGAGGAACGCCTCGCGCGACGGCATGGGCTGCGGGATCGCGCGGAGCATCTCGAGCACGCCGGGGCTCTCCGATCCGCTCTCGCCGGCGGGCCTCGCGCTCGGATCGGCGTCAAGGATGAAGCCGCGCTCGATCCCCGTCGGCCGGCGCCCGAGGTAGGCGAGCGCCACCTTGCCGCCGAACGAATGGCCCATCACGCCGCGGATATCGAGGCCGAGGCGGTCGCCCAGCCGGAGCAGATCGTCCGCGGCCGCCGCGATCGTGTGGGGCGCAGGCGGGCTCTGCGACATGCCGTGGGCCCGCAGGTCGACAAGGATGAAACCCCACGGCCGGGCGGCCGCGCCAGGCGCGCCCTCGGCGGCTTGCGCCTCGACGAGGCGTCGGATGAAGGTGCGCCAGTTGGCGCCCGAGCCGAAGATGCCGTGCAGCACGAGCATCCAGCGGGCGGGCGCCGCGGAGGGGGCGGAGACGAGGGCGTGGTGGGGCACGAAGCCGTCGTGTGCGTTCATGGCTCTCCGGACCGCGCGAGCGCGCGGCCTGCGCCTAGCGCTAGCATGGACCCATGGCCAAGAAGCCCCCCATCGCGCCCCCGAGCGCGGACGCCACGGAACACGAGGGCATCCAGCCGGCGAAGCCCGCGCGGTTTCACGGCGCGGCGCTCGCAGGGGCCAGCTTCGACGACGTCGACCTTCGCGGCGCGCGCCTGCACAACGCCTCGCTCGCGGAGGCCGAGCTCGACGACGTCGACCTTCGCAACGCGCGCCTGCACAACGTCTCGCTCGCGGGGGCCGAGCTCGACGACGTCGACCTTCGCGACGCACGCCTGCACAACGTCTCGCTCGCGGAAGCCGAGCTCGACGACATCTCGCTCGCCGGCGCGCGCTTCAACGACGCCGACGCCGCCACGACCCGCTGGTCCGACGCGAGCCTGCGCCGCGCTCGCTTCGAGGGGTCGGACCTCCGCGAGGTCGAGATCGTCGGCTGCGCCATCGACGGGCTCACCATCGACGGCGTGCGGATCGATCGCCTGCTCGAGGAGGCGAAGTATCAATCACGCGCGAGCCAGGCCCCGAAGGCCACCGAGAAGGAAGCGCCGCCGAAGAAGCCGAGAAAGGGGCGGAAACCGTAGCGCCCCACCCGCGGAGCGAGCGGGCAGCGCCCCGCGCGACCGCGGGCGGTTACGCCTCGATGAGCCCGGTGCGGACCGCGATGCGGGTCAGCTCGACCGCGCTCTTGCACCCGAGCTTCGCGTAGATGCGCACGCGGTGGGTCTCCACCGTCTTCGGGCTGATCGTCAGCCGCGCGGCCGTCTCGCGCGTCGACACGCCGGCCGCGAGCAGCCGCAGGACCTGGCGCTCGCGCGGCGTCAGCGCGTCGAGACCACCGGAGCCCTCGCTCGCCGGCTTGCGCATCGCGCGCACCACGGCCCCCGCGATGCTCGAGGAGAGCGGCGCTCCCCCGGTCGCGATCCGGCGGATGCCCTCGATGACCTCCTCGAGCTTCGAGGTCTTCACGAGATACCCCTGCGCGCCCGCGCGGAGCGCCTCGGCGACGCGGAACTCGTCGTCATAGCCGCTCAGGACGAGGAGCTTCGCCTGCGGCAGCTGCGCTCTCAGCGCCCCGAGGAGCTCGATGCCGTCCCGGTCGGGGATGTTGAGATCGACGAGCACGACGTCCGGCTTGCAGCTCGCCGTCTCGCGCAGGGCGTCGGCCGCCGTCCCGGCCTGGCCCACGACGACCATGTCGGGCTCGTCCGAGAGCGCTCGAGCGAAGCCTTCGCGAACGACGGGGTGATCGTCGATCAGATAGATGTGCAGCTTGCTAGCAGGGGTTTCCGCCATGATGACCACAGGGGGATTGGAGTGTCCTTCAGACCACAATTCGATACCCGTGAGCAGTTCAAGTCAAGCTGCTCGGGTCGTCCTGGGAGGAACCTTACAGGGGTATCAGGTGCTCAACGATCTGCAAGCAGCGGCGCGGCGGCAAGCCCAATTGGTGAGGAAAACTCCGTCCTGAGCGAGTTTCGGAGCTCGACGGAGATCCGCGCGACGTGGAATGCGCAACGGAGGACGTGATGGACGGTGCAACGATGCGCCCAGAGCGGCCTGCGCATGCGGTCGCGGCAACCGTCTGGTATCCTTCGCGCGCCTCATGCGCCGGAATGGCCAGCGATCCAGGGAAATACGATGAGCTCGCCGGTCCCCGCTCCCGGCCCGGCCGCCACCTCGCCCTCGCCGCGCGCGGCCGCGGAGATCTTCGTCGTCGATGACGACCCCGCGCTCGTCGAGTCGCTGCTCGACCTGCTCTCCGACGAGGGCTACCGCGTTCAGGGCTTCACGCGGCCGCTGGAAGCGCTCGATCGCCTCGCCCGCGGCGCGCGGCCGCGGGCGGTCCTGCTCGACTACGTGATGCCCGAGATGACCGGCGAGGAGTTCCTCGCCGCGCTCGCGGCCGCGGGCGTCGAGGTGCCCGTCCTCCTGCTCTCCGGCGTGAACGAGCCCAACATCCGCGGCGCCGTGGCCGGCGTGCTGGCGAAGCCCTTCGACGTCGACCGGCTCCTCGTCGTGCTCGAGCGCCTGACCGGCGCCGTGCAACGCTAGCGCACCGGCACCGCGGCCCCCCGATCCTGGCTCGCACAGGCGCGGCGGCACGCTCCTCGCGTCCCCTGACCCCCAGGAGGAGCCGAGGATGTCGTCGCTGCTCGAAGACAGCGCCACCGGGTCGACCGTCCTCGCGCGAGGCGGATCGGGCAGCCCCAGCATCGCGAACGCGCCGGCAGCCGCGGTCAAACTGCCGGGCGAGCTGCACCACCGCTTCCGCTTCATCGCGATCGACGCGGGCCTCCTCGGGGAGGCGGCCGACGGCGCCGCGGCGCTGCTCGACGCGCTGCTCGCGATGGGGGTGCGCGTGGCGCTCTTCACCGATGAGCCCATGCCCCACCTCGCGCGGCGGCTCGCTCGCGGCGTGCGCGCCGAGAACCGCAGGCGGCTGTTCCTCGGCGCGCTCGAGGGCGCGGAGCTCCACGGCTTCGATCGCCGCGGCGCCGCGGTCGCGCTCGCCGCCCGCGCGGAGCCGGACGGGCGCTCCGCCGTCGCCGCGCTGCTCGCTCAGGTGATCGCGCCGCTCCGCATCGAGCCGCACGATCGGCTCGCGATCTCGCCGGAACCACGCGAATCACGCGAATCACACGACGGCGCGGCGGCCTCCGCGGCGCGCGGCCTCCGCGGCGCGCCGGAGCTCGCGGGCGCCGTCCACGCGACGGCCGGCGCGCAGCGGCTCCACGAGATCCTCGCGCTCCAGCGGGATCTCGAGGGCGAGCTCGGCTCGCTCGCGGCCCCCCGAGACGCCGCGTGGCTCATCGAGGAGCCAGGGTTCGACGTCGCGCGCGAGCACGAGATCGAGTCGCTGCTCGCGATCGCCAACGGCTACCTCGGCTCGCGCGCGTCGCTGCCGGAGGGGTCGAGCGTGTCGCGGCCGGCGACGTTCATCGCCGGCGCCTTCGAGCCCTCGGCCGACGTGAGCCGCGTGCCGGAGCTCGTCATCGCCCCCGACTGGGGCCGGCTGAGCGTCGCCATCGAGGGCGAGTCGTTCTCCGCGGAGACGAGCGGCGTGCTGCACCACCGCCGCGCCCTCGACATGCGGCGGGGCGTGCTGCTGCGCGAGGTCCTGCGGCGCGGCGAGGGAGGCCACCTCACGCACCTGCACACGCTCCACGCGGCGTCGCTCGCGAACCGCCACGTCCTCATGGAAGCGCTCAGCGTCGCCCCCCTCAACTTCACCGGGACGATCCGCGTCGACGCGATCCTGAGCGGCGACGTGAAGAGCGCGAGCGGCGCGGCGCACTGGGCCGGCTTCGCGGCGGACGCGGGCGCGAAGAGCCTGCTGCTCGTCGGGCACACGCACGGCGGGCTCGTGACCGCGATGACCTCGCACCTGCGGGAGCTCCCGGAGCAGGCCGCGGAGAGCTCGCCCCCGCTCGAGGCCCTCGAGGGCGCGCGCTGCGAGCGCACCACCGGCGCGCGATCCGTCGCCGAGCGCTGCGACGTCGGCGTCCGCGTCGCCCAGCAGCGCCGCCTCTTCCGGACCACGACGCTGCACACGTCGCGCGACACGCCCACGCCGCGCGAGGCGGGCCAGGCGCTCCAGGACGAGCTGTCGAGCCGCGTCATGGCCGACGTGCTCGGCGAGCACACGCGGGCGTGGGCGGAGCGATGGCGCCGCGCCGACGTCGAGATCGACGGCGCCCCCAGGATCGAGCGGGCGCTCCGGTTCGCCCTGTACCACCTCATCGGCGCCGCGAACCCGGACGACCCGCGCTGCTCGATCGGCGCGCGCGGGCTCAGCGGGGAGGCGTACCGCGGCCACGTCTTCTGGGATACGGAGACCTTCCTCGTCCCGTTCTACACGCACTGCTACCCCGAGGCCGCCCGCGCGCTGCTCCTCTACAGGCACCGCACCCTCGCCGGCGCGCGCCGCAAGGCGAAGGCGCTCGGCTACGAGGGCGCGCTCTACGCGTGGGAGTCGGCGGACACGGGCGACGAGACGACGCCGGCGCTCGTCGTCACGCCGTTCGGCGAGGTGGTCCGGGTGCTCTCCGGCGAGCAGGAGCACCACATCAGCGCCGACATCGCGTACGCGGTGCACGCGTACGTCCGCGCGACCGGCGATCTCGACTTCCAGCGCGGCGAGGGGGCCGAGATCCTGATCGAGACGGCGCGCTTCTGGGCGAGCCGCGCCGAGCTCGGGCCGGATGGCCACGCCCACGTCCGGCGGGTGATCGGGCCGGACGAGTACCACGAGACCGTGGACGACAACGCGTTCACGAACTGGATGGCGCGGCACAACCTCCGCGTCGCCGCCGCGCTCGTCCGGCGCAACGCCGTGCGCGCGGACGTGCTCGCGCGGCTCGACCTCCGGCCCGACGAGCCCGACCACTGGTGCGACGTCGCCGACCGCCTGCTCCTCGGGATCGACCCGCAGACCGGCCTGATCGAGCAGTTCGCGGGCTACTTCGGCCTCGCGCCGTTCTCCATCGCCGACTACGCCGTGCGCAGCGCGCCGGTCGACGTCCTGCTCGGGCGCGAGCGGACGCAGGCGTGCCAGGTGGTGAAGCAAGCGGACGTCGTGCAGCTCATCGCGCTGCTCTGGAGCGCGGTGCCCGCGAGCGCCCGGCGCGACAACTTCCTCTACTACGAGCCGCGCACCGCCCACGGCAGCTCGCTGAGCCCCAGCGCCCACGCGCTCGTCGCCGCCCGGCTCGATCTCCACGCCCACGCCGAGCGCTACTTCGAGCAGACCGCCGACATCGACCTCGGCAACACGATGGGCAACTCCGCGGGGGGCGTGCACATCGCCGCCATGGGCGGCCTCTGGCAAGCCGTCGCGTTCGGCGTGGCCGGCGTCACGCGCGTGCCGCGGAGCGCGCTCTCGGAGGCGCTCCCCCACGCGCCGCCGTGCCCCGACGAGGACGAGGCGATCGGGATCGAGCCGCACCTCCTGCCGGGCTGGCGGCACCTCAAGATCCCGATCGCCTGGCGAGGCCGCGCCCTCGAGATCCACGTGGAGGACGGGGCGGTCGAGGTCGCGCTCGAGGGGAGCGCGCCGCTGCCGATCTGCCTGCTCGACGCGGGCGCGCCCGCCTGCGCCGTGCTGGCGGAGCCGGGCCGCCGCTATGCGACGCGGCGGCTGGGCGGCCGCGTCACGCCATGGGAGGAGGTCACGCCATGCTGAGCGTCGTACGCAACGGGTCCCCGGTCGGGCTCCAGGCGCCGCCCGGGCCGGCGCCCCCGGCCGAGCTGCCCCACGAGGCGTACGAGGAGGCCGACGAGCGCCCGCCGCAGAGCGGCCTGCAGCGCAGGAGCGTGGTCGTCGTGCTCCACGGCCGCCGCGCCCACCTCGGCGCCGTCGCGCTCGGTCGGCTCATCGCCCGCGGGCTCGAGGCCCCGCTGCGCGGGCTGTGCCTCTCCACGGAGCCGATCGACGCGAGCGAGGTGCCGGCCCACTTCGGGATCGCCCCGGAGGCGCTGCAGGGCATGGTGCTGGACGTCGAGGCGAGCGACGATCCGGCCGGCGCGCTCGCTTCAGCCGTGGCGAGCTGCGGGACCGCGCTCGTGATCGTGGCCTCGCACGCGGACGAGCCCATGGACCCGCGCTTCGGCGTCGGCCAGCTCGCGGCGCGCGCGCTGGAGTCCGCCGCGCTCGGTGTCCTCGTCATCCGTGAGGAGCCCTCCCCGCCGCGGCTACAGCGCATCCTGCTGCCGCTCGACGGGACCCCCAGCACGGCCAGCGCGATCAGGCCCGTCGGGGAGGTCGCCCGCAAGCTCGGCGCCGAGCTCGACATCGTGCTGGTCGGCTGCGCCTCGCCGCGAGAGGCCGCGGATGAGGGGCCGCCCGTCTCGACGCCCGTGCCCTTCGAGCCGGGCGCGATGGTGGCGCCCCTCTACGTCGACCAGCCCCAGCACGAGTGGCCCGCGTTCACCGAGGAGTTCCTGGCCCGGTTCCTGGGCGCGATCGGGCACTGCCCCCACGGCGTCTCCACGCGGTTCTTCCTCGGCAAGGGCGAGCCGGCGGCGGAGATCGCGCGCCTCGCCTGGCAGCTGGCGAGCGACCTCGTAGTGCTGGTCTGGCACGGGCAGCTCGCCGATCACCATGGCGGCGTCATCCGCGACGTGCTCGCTCGGGCGCCGTGCCCCGTGCTGGTCCTGCGGCGCTAGCGCGCGCCCCACGTGACGCGTGACGCGCCCCGGCGGCGGCGAGGCGCTCGCTCGCGGCCTTCGATCGGCGCGCGGGCGCCTCGCCGGGCGGGCTCCACGCCAACGACCGGCGAAAGGCGCTATGGTGCGCCGCCATGGTCTCCCGGAAGCTGCCCCCCAGCGAGTGTCGCAAGATCGTAGAGCCGCAGAGCTTCCGCTTCTCCACGACGGAGGAGGTCGCGCCGCTGTCGGCGGGCATCGGCTCGCAGGAGCGCGCCCTCGCCGCGCTCGCCTTCGGCCTCGACATCCGCCAGCCCCGCTTCCACGTCGTCGTCGTCGGCGCGCCCGGCACGGGCCGCACGTTCTGCGCGCGCGCGGTCGCGAAGCGGATCGCGGCGAGCCGCCCGACGCCCGACGACATCCTCCTCCTGCCGAACCCGCACCGCCCGAGCGAGCCGACGGTCCTGTCGCTGCCGCCGGGCGAGGGGCGCCCCTTCGTCGAGGCGATGGAGGAGCTCCACGAGAAGCTGGTCGACGCCCTGCGCGGCGCGACCGAGGGCGAGCGCTTCAAGCAGGCGCGCGGCAAGATCCAGCGCCGGGTGAACGCGGAGGAGCGGCGGCTCGAGGAGCAGCTCAAGTCCGCGGCGCGCGAGCTCGGCCTCGACCTCGTGCGCGGCGAGGACGAGGTGCAGATCACCTCGATCGAGGACGCCGCCAACGCGCCGGACGGCGAGGCCCTGCTCGCCATCGCCGGCTCCATCGAGGAGTTCGAGATGCGGCTCGCCACCGTGCAGGACGAGGCCGACGTCGAGCTGCGCGGCGTCGTGAAGCAGCTGCTCAGCGACGGGGTGAAGGCCTGCTTCCAGCCCGTGCGCGCGCGCTTCGAGGGGCGCAACGACATCAGCGCCTTCCTCGCGGACGTCGAGACGGTCGTGTCGAAGGAGTTCCGCCTGCTCGTCGACGAGGCGCGCGGCGAGGAGGGCGGCGCCACCCTCCCGCGCGGCGTGGTCGTCCCGACGCTCCTCACGGAGCACACGCCCGACTCCGGCGCCCCGGTCGTCGATGTCCCCTACCCCACGCTGACCGCCCTGTTCGGCCGCACCCACGCGCCGCCCGACTCCGGCTTCCCGCCGGAGCCCGGCTTCGCCGTCGCGGGCGCCCTCCACGAGGCGGCCGGCGGCTTCCTCATCCTGCCCGCGGGCGCGCTCCTCAAGAACGAGGCGCTCTACGAGCAGCTCAAGGCCTGCCTCCTCGCGGGCAAGTTCATCGTGCCCGAGCACAACCCGTCGTACTTCCGCGGCACCGCGGAGGAGCTGCTCTTCCCGCCGATCCCCATCGACGTGAAGGTCGTCCTCGTCACGAACCCGCAGCTCTACCAGGATCTGCACGACGCCGATCCGGAGTTCTCGCAGCTCTTCAAGGTGCAGGCGCGCTTCGAGACGACGATCTCGCTCGATCAGGCGCTCCTCACGTACCCCGCGTTCCTCGCCGGCTTCGCGCACGATCGCGGCCTCCCGCCGATCACGGCCGACGGCGTGACCGCGCTCCTCTTCCACGGCGGCCGCCTCGCGGAGAGCCAGACCAAGGTGAGCGCCCAGGTCGGGCTCATCGCCGAGGTCGCGACCGAGGCCGGCTACCGGGCCCAGCGCCGCGGCCGCAAGGTGGTCGACGGCCCCGAGGTCAACGAGGCGCTCGAGGCGGCGCGGCGCCGCGGGAGCCATTTCCGCGACCACGTGCACGAGCTGCTCTCGGACGGGACGATCCGCATCGACGTGACCGGCCGGCGCGTCGGGCAGGTCAACGCCATCTCGGTCCTGTCCGACGGCCCGCAGACGTTCGGCCGCCCCTGCCGGGTGACGGCGGTCGTCTACCCGGGCCGCGAGGGCCCGGTGAACATCGCGCGCGAGGTCGAGATGTCCGGCCCGCTCCACAGCAAGGGTGTGATGGTCCTCACGGGCTTCCTCGCGGCCCGGTTCGCCCAGCACCGCCCGCTCTCGTTCGGCGCCTCGCTCGTCTTCGAGCAGACCTACGAGCCCATCGAGGGCGACAGCGCCTCGTCGAGCGAGCTGTACGCGCTCCTGTCCGCGCTCTCCGGCGTCCCGATCCGGCAGGAGCTCGCCGTGACGGGCAGCATCGATCAGCAGGGGAGCATCCAGCCCGTGGGCGGCATCAACGAGAAGATCGAGGCCTTCTTCGATCTGTGCGCCGCCAAGGGCCTGACGGGCGAGCAGGGCGTGCTGATCCCGAGCGCGAACCGCGACGCGCTCATGCTGCGGGGCGACGTCGTGACGTCGATCGAGGCCGGCCGCTTCCACGTGTTCGAGGTGAGCTCCGTCGAGGAGGGCATCGAGATCATCACCGGCGTCCCCGCGGGCGTCGCCGACGCGGACGGAAGGTATCCGGAGGGGACCGTGTTCCACGCGGCGGACCAGCGGCTCGAGCGGTTCCACCAGGCGATCGCCGACACGCAGAAGGGCGGGACGAGCGCGGATCCTCGAAGAATGCTCAGGGAGCGCTGAAGAGGACCGATGGCAGCGAAGCGCACGGCCGAACCCGCGCCGATCCACGCCGGAGCCCGCCGATGACGCGGCGGCTTGTCCTGCTCGCGGCGGCCGGCGCCGCGGCGCCGCTGCTCGCGTGGGGCGCGCTCGCGCGGTGGCGTGATGGGTCGCTCTCGCTCGGCGCCGCCTGCGCGGCCGCCGCGGCGATCGCGCTGCTGGTCCTCCTCGGCGGCGTCGTCCGGCGGCGCTTCGCCGCGAGGCCCGGTCTTTCCTGGCGCCAGACGCCCGCGGCGCCTCGGCTCCCGCGGACGGGGCGGCCGGCCGCGCGCCCGGCGGAGCGCGCCTTGACGCCGCCGACCGAGCTCGACGATCCGCGGATCATCTACGCCTTTGCAGCCCAGGCCGTCGGTCAGTCGCTCGCCTGGGAGGGGAGCTACAAGGCGGCGGCCGCCTCGCTGCGCGACGTGCCCAGCGACTGGATACCTCCGCAGGTTCGGGTGCTCGTCATGAGCAACCTCGCCCAATGGCAGCTCTGCGCCGGCGACATCGAGTCCGCCCGGCGGCTCCTCCCGGACCTGGACGAGGAGCGCGCGCCGGCGTCCGTGCGGCCGCTCGTGCGGGGAGCGCGCGCCGCGGTGCTCGTGCGCACCGGCGACGTCGAGGCCGCGCTCTCCCTGATCGGCCTCCGCGATGGCGAGCGGGAAGAGCCGACCGAGGTGCGCCAGCGCTACCGCATCACCCGCGCGCACGCGCTCACCGCGCTCGGCGAGCCCGCCGCGGCGCGCGCGGAGCTCCGCCGGGTGGTCGATGACGTCGGCGTCGACGAGCTCTGCCGCTGGATCCCCGCGGGCGGGCCCGCCCGGGCCACGATGATCGAGCTCATCGACGAGGGCTGACGGATCCGCGCGTCTCCGATCTTCCGCGCCGCCGCGAGGCCGCGACTCGCCAGGCGCGGATCTCGAGTCGCTCGAGTCGGGCGCAACTCGGATCGTCACGCCGCTTGTCAAGCGTCATTTCCCTGGTTTGTCGCGCGGGAAGCCCCTGTCTGCCGGCGCCGGGCGCTCGAAGCCCACAGCGCGCATCGTGTGCGCTTCCCCGGGGATTCCGGTTCGCGGTGGGGGAAGCCACGTTGCGAGCGCCTGGCGGCTGGTAGAAAAAGGATGCTGTACGCAAAGTGCATCGGGCCAGGTAGCCTTTTCGCGTCGACCGGGGGAGAACGCATGCCAACCTGTATGGGTGGCCAATGAGGGTGGAGGCGCCACGGGGGGTGATCGGCGGGTGTTGCACCGGTTCAACCAGCCCCACGCGCCCCGTCCTGGCGACTCCCCTCGCTCACAGGAGCCCGCCCCGGAGGCTCCCGTGAACCGCCCAGCGGATACGCCGTCCCATCGCATCCTCATCGTGGACGACAGCCCCACGTACCTGAACCAGGTCGCGGCGGCGATGCGCGACGAAGGCTACTTGCCGGTGCTCGCCCACTCGGGGGAGGAGGCGCTCGCGCGGCTCACGGTGGCGCGCGTCGACGGCATTCTTCTCGACATGGTGATGCCGGGTCTGTCGGGCCCGGCCACGTGCCTCCGCATCAAGGCGAACGCCTCGTGGCGGCCGATCCCGCTGCTGATGCTCACCGGCCGCGACGACCACAAGGCGATCCTCGACGCCCTCTCGGCCGGCGCCGACGATTTCGTGACGAAGACGGGCGAGCTCACGGTGCTGAAGGCGCGCCTGCGCGCCCAGCTGCGCAGGAAGCATTACGAGGACGAGAACCGCAGGATGCGCGAGCTCCTCCTGCGCCGGGAGATGGAGGCGGCGGAGGCGCGCGCCGACCGGCGCCTCAAGCAGAGCGAGGAGCGGTTCCGCCTCATCGTGGAGGGCGTCCAGGACTACGCCATCTTCATGCTCGACCCCGCCGGCCGCATCGCCAGCTGGAACCCGGGCGCCGAGCGCATCAACGGCTACCGCGCCGACGAGATCATCGGCTGCCACTGCTCGGTCCTCTTCCCGCCGGAGGACGTCGAGCTCGGCAGGCCCGTCGCGGAGCTCGAGTCCACCGTGGAGACCGGCCGCTCGATCCAGGAGGGCTACCGCGTCCGCAAGGACGGCACCCGCTACTGGGCGAACGAGGTGATCAGCGTGCTCTTCGACGAGGCCGGGCAGCTGCGCGGCTTCGCGAAGGTCACCCGCGACGTGACGGAGCGCCGCCGCGTCCACGAGGCGCAGCGCATCCTCGTCTCCGCCGGGCAGATCCTCGGCGAGTCGCTCGATTTCGAGGAGACGCTGCGGCGCGTGGTCCGCGTCGCGCTCCCCGACTTCGCGTCGATCTGCGTGCTCCTGCTGCAGGACGAGTCCGGCGCGATCGATCGGCAGGTGACCGCCCACGCGGATCCGTCGATGGCGATGGCGACCGAGCTGCTCGGCAGGATCACGGCCGACTCTGCCGGGCGAGGGATCGGCAGGGTCCTGCGCACGGCGCAGCCGGAGCTCATCCCCAAGGTGACCGACTCCTTCGTCCGCGCGATCTCGTTCGATCAGGCGCACTACGAGGCGCTGCGCTCGCTCTCGCTCGCCTCGCACCTCACGGTCCCGCTGACGGCGCGCGGCCGCACGCTGGGCACGCTCTCGTTCGCCTCGACGCACCGGCGCTACGACGCGGTCGATCTCGACCTCGCGCAGGATCTCGCGCGGCGCGCGGCGCTGGCCGTCGACAACGCCCGGCTCTACCGGGAGGCGCAGCTCGCGGTGCGCGCGCGCGACGATTTCCTCACGATCGCCTCGCACGAGCTCCGCACGCCGCTCACGCCCATGCAGCTGCAGGTCGACGGCCTCCTGCGCGCCGGCAAGCGCGGCGGCCTCACCGCCGAGCGCGCCACGCCGCGGCTCGAGATGATCAAGCGGCAGGTCGAGCGGCTCGCCCGGCTCATCACGAACCTGCTCGACATCTCGCGCATCTCCGCGGGCCGCCTGCAGATCGAGCTCGAGGACGTCGATCTCGCGGCCACGGTGAACGAGGCGCTGGAGCGGTTCCGCGAGGAGCTCTGCTCTGCCGGCTGCCCCGTCAACCTGTCGGCCCCCGCCTCGATCGTCGGCCGGTGGGATCGCCTCCGGCTCGATCAGATCGTCACGAACCTCCTCTCGAACGCCGTCAAATACGGCGCCGGCAAGCCCATCGACGTCACGCTGGAGGACCTCGCGGACCGCGCCCGCCTGACGGTGAGGGATCGCGGCATCGGCATCGCCCCGGAGCAGCAGGCCCGCATCTTCGAGCGCTTCGAGCGCGCCGTCTCCAGCGAGAACTACAGCGGCTTCGGCATGGGGCTGTGGATCGTGCGGCAGATCGCCGACGCGCTCGGGGCGACGATCCAGGTCGACAGCCGGCCGGGCGAGGGGGCGACCTTCACCGTCGACCTGCCGAAGGAGCCTGCCTGACGCCCTCCACGCCGCGCGCCGCGCGCCGCGTGACTAGAGCGCCCGCCGCACCCGGCGGCGCTGCTCGATCATGTGCTGGGTGATCTGCTGCCTGCCCTCGGCGCGCTCCACCAGCGTCCACACGTTGTCGCCGCGCTCCCTGCCCGCGCAGTCGAGGAGCGCGTCGGCCGCCTGCTCGGCGGGGATGAGCCCGTCGTGCCGCCCCGGGAGCTCCACCACGGCCGCGCGCGTGCAGAGCCCGCCCATCGTGGCCAGCATCCGGCGCACGATCTCGCGGAAGATCGCCTCGTCGAACGCGTCGCGCTCGCCGGCGCCGAACAGGACGAGCTTGTCGAACGCCATGCGCGGCTTGCACGGGATCATGACGACCTCGCCGAGCTCGCCGGTGATCAGGCCCTGCCGCCGCAGCTCGGAGATCCGGCCGCCGAGCCGCCAGTCGCAGAGGCCGGCCACGCCGTGGGCTGGCCGCGCGTCGCTGAACGGGGCGCACGCGAGCACCTCCGAGTCGAGCTCGTCGAGGCTCTGCAGGTCGGGGGAGATGAACCGTAATTCCACGTGGATCAGACGCTGATGGCGCCCTTGCGGAAGTCGCTCTTCGCGATCTTCACGTTGACGCAAGCGGGCCTGCCGCACCGGAACGCCTCGTCCAGCGCGGGCCCGAGCTCCTCGACGCGCTCCACGCAGGCCCCGAAGCCGCCGAGCGCCTCGACCACGCGGTCGTACCGGGTGAAGTCGAGCGACGTCGCCGGCGCGCGGCCCTCGCCGTAGAGCTCCACCTGCCCCCGGCGGATCTGCGTCCAGGCCGCGTCGTTCCCGATCACGCTCACGACGGGGATGCCCTGGCGCACCATCGCCTCGAACTCGAGCGCGTGGAAGCCGAACGATCCGTCGCCGTACACGAGGACCACGTTGGCCTCTGGCCGCGCCAGCTTGGCCGCCATCGCGTAGCCGGGGCCGACCCCGAGGGTCCCGAGCGGACCGGGGTCCATCCAGAGCTGCGGCCACTCGAGCTTCAGCACGTTCGCGGCCGTGGCCACGAAGTCCCCTCCGTCGCCGATGACGATGTCGTCCTTGCCGAGGCGCTTGCCGATCTCCGCGCAGACGCGCAGCGGGTTCGGCGGGTCGCCGTCGCTCGCGATCTCCGCCAGCATCTTCGCGCGCGATCGCTCCTCCGCCTCGCGCACGGCCGAGAGCCACGCCGCGGCCGTCTTGTCGGGCACCTCCGCGAGCAGCTGATCCAGGACGACGCCGCTGTCCCCGTCGATCCCGACGTCGACGCGGCGGTTCCTGCCGAGCTCGCTCCCGTCGAGATCGATCTGGACGACCTTGGCCGCCGGGCTGATGGCGCGGCCGTACTCGAGGCGGAAGTCGAAGGGGGTCCCGAGCACCACGCAGAGGTCGGTCTGCGAGAGCGCGAAGCGGCGCGAGCGGCTCATGAGCCCCGGGTGCGCGTGGGGCAGGGCGCCTCGGGCCATGCCGTTCAGGTAAAAGGGCGCCTTCACCGCGTCGGCGAAGCGGCGCAGCGCGTCGCGCCGCGGCGACCACCGGAGCTGGCTCCCGACGATGAACATGGGCCGCTCGGCGTCCCTCAGCAGGGCCGCGGCCCGCGCGACGGCGGCCGGGTCGCCCCCGGGGCGAGGCGGGGCCGCGGGCGCGGTCGCGGGCGCCTCGTCGCCGGCGTAGTTCATCAGCAGGTCGAGCGGCATCTCGAGGAAGACCGGGCCTGGCACGTTCGCCTGGGCGACGCGGAAGGCCGAGTCCACGTACTCCTGGATGCGATCGGTCGAGGGGACGGAGACGCTCCACTTCGAGATGGGGCGCATCAGCTCGACGTGGTTCATGTCCTGCAGCGAGCCCATGTCGGCGAGGGCGCGCGGGCCGGCGCCCCCGAGGACGACCATCGGGACGCCCGCGCGCTGGGCGTTGGCGACGGCCGTCACCACGTCCGTCACGCCGGGCCCCGCGGTGACGGCGCACACCCCCGGCCTCCCGGTCACCCGCGCGTACCCGTCGGCGGCGTGTCCGGCGGTCTGCTCGTGTCGCACGTCGACCACCCGGATGCCGTCATCCAGGCACCCGTCGTAGATCGCCTGGATGTGCCCGCCGCACAGGGTGAAGAGGTGCGTCACCCCGTGTCTCGCGAGGGCCTTCGAGACAAGCCTGCCGCCGTGCACCTGCGCCATGGGGCCGGCATATACCATGTGCGACCCAGCGTCCTGCCGGCGAGCGGTCGGTTCGCGCCGCCGCCCGTGCGCGGGCGCGCGCCGCCCGGCCGCGTCGCCGGCCCGGGCCGCTCGGCGCCCCGAGCCGGCGCTCCGGGGACGAGCCCCGTGCCACGCGTCGACGGCCGCACGACCCTCGCGCCGCGGCGGCGCGTCGAGGAGTCCACTCGTCAAAACATCACCGGAGCTCGGGGGTCGTGTCCGCCTGAAACCCCCATTGTCCGGGTGGTAGGCAAGTGTTCTTCCTAACCTCCCGACCTCGTCCGAGCTCTCTCGGGATCAGAGCACCACCCGCTTGCTGGCGCGCGCGCCGCCTCCCTGACGGGTGATCCACGCTATCGCCCGATCAGGTCGGCTATCCGACCGCCGAGAAGGATAACCCCCCTTCCCGGGGTGTTACTGTAAAAATACAGCTCCGCCACAGCGCCGACTCCGACCTTGGATGCGAGGTCGTCGCCCCACCGCGACGGCCGACGCCTTTGCGATCACAACCCGACGCTGTTCTCTTCTATCCGGGCCACGAGATGATATAGTTGGAACCTTATTGCAGGTGCCAGCTCGACACCGCCACCTCTCTCGACCTCTCCCCGGTGCTCCTCCCCTGCAGCCGCCGGCCTCGGAGAGGGTCCGGTTCTCTGCCGGCGGGGCCATCGCGCCGCCGGCGGTCGCCTCCGGCGTCGGCGCTCCCCGCAACCTGGCGGAAACAATTCGGAGGGGGCTGGGTGGGTGGCGCCCCCGAGCTTCTGTGAGGAGCGTAACCGGTTCAGGGCCGTCGCGGCGATCGGCGGGCGCTGGGTGGTTGGCGACACAGGGCGTGTCGAGCTCACCGAGCCCTCACGGGGCGCGCGCGGCGCGGCCTGCCGCGATGCATGGCGCGCGGCGAGGGAGCGCCGCGACGACCGGGCAGCGGGTCCGGCCGATGGCGGCGCTGGCGCGGCTCGCCTGCCGCGTGGCGATGACACACGATCTCCATGACGTGTGCTCGCCAACTCCTTTGCCGCCTGCCGACCTCGACAGGCAGGAGGCGTGGAGCCGCTGCGGCGATCTGGGCAGCGTCAGGGGTGAACACGAGCCATCTTGTGCGACGCTCTCGTGGACGCTGCCTTCACAACCTACGTCCCGAGCGGCGTCTACCACGTGTGCGCCGACTTCACCCGTCCGGGCGTTCCCGACACCGGATCGCCATGTTGCATTCACTGGTATGCGCCGAGACCTTCTCCGTCCATGGCGCATCATTTCATCAACGCGCGATCGCTCAGGGCATCACGCGCTCCTGTTGAAGCGCAAGGAGGGCCGAATTCTCGGCGATTTTGCGCGCGGTCCCGCGGGGACTCTCGTGCGCTGGCGCCTCCCCCTCTCGCAGCGTTCATTTCAAATATCCTGCGCTCACAGAACGTTACCCAATACACCAAAATCACGCGTGACTGCTTACATGAGCTGGCGAGCTTGTTGTTTTCTATTTCGGGAAGGCTCTGTATCGGTTATGCGGGATAAGAGGACGCGCAATCGCGCTTCGCTGGAGTAGCATCTTCCTATGTCGGAGCCCCCTAGTAGCAGTCAGTTGATCCGGATACCCATGGTGCTGGCGCTCGACTGCAGCCCCCATTTTCTGGCTCGTTGCCGGAGGGTTGCAGCGCGGGCTCGTTTCCTCGTCCGCTCCTGCGATGCAGGCTCGGCGTGGGGGGTGGCCGTCCGCCTCCGCCCGCTGGCCATCGTCTTGCCGAGCCACTTGCACGATCGTGCGCCGAAGACCTTCGAGCTGCTCGCGGAGGACGCGGGAGCACGCCTCGTCGTCGTGGAGTCCGAGCAGCTGCCCGCGGGCGAGCTGGAGGGGCACATCACCTACGCGATCGGCGAAGCAAGCCGCGCGCGCGGCGCCTAGGCTGGAGCGGGGGTGCAGGTTCGTGCGCTGCGGGCTCGGCCGCCGGGCAGGCGGCCCGCCGCCGGGCGCCCCGGCCGCGGGCCTCAGTCGGCGCGGACGCCCGCGGTGAAGTGGAAGCCCCACGTGTGGTCGAGCGGCGGGCCGAGCTCCTCGTCGAAGGGCAGCAGCAGGCCCGTTCGGAGGAACGCGAGGTTGCGCTCGATGGCGAGGAAAGGCTCGACGGCCAGGACGTAGAGATTGCGGGCGACGGCGTGCCGGATGCTCACGTTGTCGAACGTGGGCAGCGCCATCCCTTGCACGCGCACGCCGCCGCCGATCCCGTGGCCGATCTGGAGCTCGGCGGCGTGCTGGATCGCGACCTCGTACTCCTTGTTGCGGCCGAGCGGGATGTAGAGCACCGGCTCGAGCTGGAAGCGCCCGATGATCAGTGAGCCGACGTGGGCCTCGGCGCCGAGGCGCGCGTGGATGGGGAGGATGCTCGGGAAGTACTCGTGGAGATCCCAGTACGCCCGGCTGGCGCTGACGGGCTCGTAGCTGGCGTGGTGGTGGGTCTTGCCCGAGAGCGTCGCCAGCCCGACGTCGCCGCCCACCGTGAGCCAGACCGTCCGGCCGACGCGGGCGACGTGATGGGCGCCGAGCGTCACGTTGCCAAGCACGGCGTCGGTGCGCTCGGCCATCGCGAGCCCGAACGGGAGTCGGACATCGAGGAACGTGTGCTGGGCGAACGGCATGCGGGCGAAGAGCGCGACCGCGAGCCCGGAGACCTCGCCGTCGCCGCCGGTGAACGAGGAGGTCTCCAGGCCGATGGCGCCACGCTGGCTCAGCGGGACAACCCCCTCGTCGATGGTTCTGCCGCCCGACCCGCGCGCGGGCGGCGGCCCCAGCTCGGTATCCGAGAGGGACAGCACCCAGGGCGCCGGCGTGCTGCTCTTGCGGCCCGCCTCCGCCCCGCCCGGCTTCCGGTCGGGCGGCGCCGGGTCCGAGGGCGGCCCGGCGGCTCCCGGCGCGGTGTGCGCCTCTTCCGGCGCGAGCGGCGAGGCGTCCGGCTCAGGTGCGCCCGCTTCGGGCGCGCCGACCGCCGGGGGCTGCGGCGGCCCGCCGGGCAACGGCGTCGCGGGCGGCTGCGGTGTGCCTGAAGCCGGCGGCTGCGGTGTGCCCGGCGCCGGCGTCGCGGGCGACGGCGGTGTGCCCGTCGCCGGCGTCGCGGGCGGCTGCGGTGTGCCCGGCGCCGGCGTCGCGGGCGACGGCGGTGTGCCCGTCGCCGGCGTCGCGGGCGGCTGCGGTGTGCTCGGCGCCGGCGTCGCGGGCGGCTGCCGTGCGCCCGGTGCCGGAGGCGTTCCCGCCGACGCGGAGGGCGCAGGGCTAGCTGTCGGGCGAGGCGTCGCGGGCTGCGCAGCGGAGGGCGCGGCCGCGAGGGTCGCCGCCAGCCAGGTAAGCGAGGACAAGACCAGGATTCGACGTGGCATCGTGTCTCCTTGGAGCGCGCATCCTATCGTCTCGGCGGGCGCGCGCGGTCTGCTCCGGCGAGCGCTGGACGCGCCTCGGCCGACGCGAGCGCCGACCCGCGGCGAAACGGGCGCGGGGCGCCCCGGAGGCAGAGGCGACCGCCGCGCGGCGCCCCGCCGCGGAGCGGCGGCGCGGGGCCGGGCCCTCCCGCGCGCCGCTACAGCAGCGCGGCGAGGGCGGCCGCGAGCCGCTCGTAGTGCGGCCTGTCGTTGTAGATCTGGGCCGAGATCCGGAGGTGCCGCCGGGGCGACGCGGGCCAGGCGAACACCGGCACCTCGATCCCCCACCGCTCGAGCAGCGCGTCCTGGAGCGGATCGAGGCGCAGCCGGGGCGACGGCGCGTCGGGGAGCGGCACCGTCGCGAGCGCGCCGATCATCGCGTCGGGGCTCGGCGGCATGCAGCCGAGCGCCTCGCACAGGAGGTCGCGCGCGGCGAGCGCCGTCGCCCGGTTGTGCGCCTGGAGCGCGGGCCAGCCGCCGGGCACGAGCGCGGCCATGGCGCGGAGCGCGTCCGCGACGCAGAGCGCCGCGCTGGGGTCGGCCGTGCCGGTCCAGTCGAACTCGAGCAGGAAGCGCGACCTGTCGGTGCGCGGCGAGTTGGCGCCGTGGCTGATGGAGAGAGGGCGGACCGCGCCCTGCTTGTCCCGCCGCACGTGGAGGAACGCCGCGCCCTTCGGCGAACAGAGCCATTTGTGGCAGTTGCCGGTGTAATAGGCCGCCCCGAGGGCGCGGAGATCGAGCGGCACCATGCCGGGCGCGTGCGCGCCGTCGACCAGCACGTCGACGCCGCGCTCCGCGAGCGCGGCGATCAGCGAGGCGACAGGGAACACGAGCCCTGTCGGGCTCGTCACGTGGTCGACGAGGACGAGGCGCGTCCGCGGCCCCACGCGCGCGAGCACCGCCTCGACCACCTGCTCGGGCGCCTCGATGGGGAACGGCACCGGCGCGATCACGACGCGCGCACCGGCGCGGGCCGCGACCGCCTCGGCCGCGTTGTTGCAGGCGTTGTACCCGTGATCCGTGATGCAGAGCTCGTCGTCGGGTCGCAGCGAGAGCGACCGCAGCACCGTGTTGACCCCGACGGTCGCGTTGGGGACGAACACGAGGTCGTCGACGTCAGCGCCGACGAAGGAGGCGAGCGCGCCTTGGGCCGCGTCGAGCAACGGCTCCAGCTCGCGAAGGAAGAACCGGACCGGCTCGCGCTCGAGCTGCTCGCGGTAGCGCTGCTGCGCCTCGAGCACCGCGCGCGGGCAGGCGCCGTACGAGCCGTGGTTCAGGAAGGTGACGGCCGGGTCGAGCGACCAGAGCTCGCGCACGGCGGCGGCGCGCGACTCCGGGAAGGCGTTCGGGTTCATGGCGAGGAGCGGGCCCCGAGGAGGCGACGTGCCGGAGGGCCCGGAACAATGTCGCGCGGGCCCCGACCCCTGTCGAGGGCCACGCGAGGAGCGGCTGCCAGTCCATGATGGATTGTATCGTCAATGTTGAATCATGGATCAACCATGACCGGATTCCCCCGGTCATGCAGAGCCGGTCAACCCGTCCATGATGGACATGGCGTCCGGTCGTCCCATGACGGACATCGCATCTGCCTTCTCATGGCGGACACCGCACCTGCCATCCCACGATGGACATCCCATCTTCGGTCCCATGATGGACACCGCACCTGCCCTCTCATGATGGACGCCGCGCCCGCCCACCATGACGGCCCGTCATCGACGGGCAGGCGTCAGCGGCGACGAGCAGGCATCAGCGACGGGCAGGCGTCAGCGGCAACAGGCAGGCATCGGCAACGGGTAGGCGCCAGCACGGGCAGGCGCCAGAACGGGCAGGCGCCAGAACGGGCAGGCGCCAGAACGGGCAGGCGCCAGAGCAGACAGGCGCCGGCGGCGCGCCTCGGCGGCGGCGCTGGATCAGCGGCCCGACCAGACCGGGGAGGCGCTGTTCATCTCGAGCGCCTCCATGCGCCGCGCCGCGGGTGAGGGCGGGGCCGCCGCGGCCGCGCGCGCGGTCTTCCGCGCGCTCGCCACCGCCGAGGCGGCCTGGACGGCGCGCTCCTTCTCCTTGTCCGAGCGGGCGCGCGACGCCTGCTGCCGGAGCCGGTCCTCCGCCGCGGCGAGCTTCGCCTCGGCCGCGCCGAAGTTGCCCGCGCTCACCTCCTGGGCCGCGTCGAGCTGCATCATGCCCGCCTCCATCACCGCGGCGATCGTCTGGGTCTTCTCGTTCTGGTGCGCGGCGACGAGGGCCGGATCGCTCGTCACATCGTAGCGGGCGACCACCTCCTGCACGCGCGGGAGATTGCCGCTCTCGGCGTCGCGGAAGTGGAGCCGCACGCTCGCCAGCGGGTGGGAGCCGGCCGCCGGCGCGGTGACCCGCGCCCGCACGAGCATCTCGCGGTGCTGCCCGCCGAACATCGTGCCGAGCAGCACCCGGAGCGCGTCCCCGGAGCGCTCGGTGCGCTCGTTGGGGACGTCGAGCAGCTCCACGCCGGGCGCCGGGACGATCTCGACGAACGCGCCCGTCGCCGCCGTCGTCTGGAGCAGGGCGAGCTCGCGCTCGAGGACGGAGGACATCTCCCGCGCCTCGGTGAGGTGGTACAGCCGGCCGCTGGAGCCGATGGCGAGCGCGTTGAGCGTGCGCTCGTCGTAGTCGGCCCCCACCCCGATCGACGTGATCTGCACCCCGTGCGCGGCGCCGCGCTGGGCGAGCGCCCCGAGGATGTCGGGAGAGGAAGGCCCGATGTTCGCCTGGCCGTCCGAGATGAGCACCACGCGCCGGACGGCGTGCGTCGACGGCGCCGCGAGCGCGTGCTGCTCCGCGAGCTGGAGGCCAGCGAAGAGGTTGGTGCTGCCGTCGGGGCCGAGCGCGGCGATGGCGCGCGCCACCGCGGGGCGCGTCGACCGGCCGAGCACCGTCGGCGAGACGCGCGCCTGCGCGGTGTCGGCGAACGACGCGACCGAGACGAGATCGCCGTCGGGGAGCCTGTCGACGAACGCCTGCGCCGCCGCGCGGGCGTTCTCCATCTTGGGGCCTTGCATCGAGCCGGAGGCGTCCACGAGCAGCACGACCGCCGCCGGCGCCCGCGGCTGTCCGCGGGCCGCGCGCGCCGCCGGGACATCGATCCACACGCCGAGCTGCGTCTCGCGCGTCCCCGGCAGCGCGAAGGCGCTCGCGCCCGCGGCGCCGATCCAGACGCCCTGGTTCCCCGCGGGCGCCGGCTCCGGCCGGGACGACGGCACGTCGGCCGCCGCCGCAGAGGGCTCGGCCGGCTCCGTCGGGGCGGCGGCCACGGCGACCGGCTTCGCCGCCTCCTCCCGCGCCGCCGCGCCCGGCGCGGCCGCCACCGCCGCGGCGGTCGTGCCCGGAGGCGCCGTCGCGCTGGCCGTGCAGCCCAGAGCCGCCCATCCCATCAGCAATCCAGCGAGCATCGTCCGCATCGAGAAGCTCCTTCTGCCGCAAGCCATGGCGCGGCCCAGGGAGGGACCCGCGTCCCTCCGCCGCGATCTCCCGGTCCCCGCAGCGCGCGGCTTCTACGGACCGGGCCGAAAAAAGATCTCCGGGAGAGCCGGCGTCGGCATCACCGCCGCCGGCCCTCGCACCGGCGAAAGGCCGCCGCTCCGCGCCCGCGCCCGGAGCCCCCTCCGAGCACACAGCCATGGGTCGTCCCTGCCTGACTCCAGGGCGCACCTCGAGATCTCACGAGATCTGTGACTCCCGACGTCCCTCTATCGGTGGTTCAGGTCTTGCTCATTCGCGACCGTCGACGGGCGATCGCCGGAGCGCGGCGCCCGGACACGATGCGCCGCACGGAGCGGCGATGCCGGAGGAGGTCGATCCGATGCAACTCGCGCGAAGCAAATCTCCAGCTCTCCTCGCCGCGTTCGCGGCGGTCTTCCTCGCTGTCGGGAGCCTCCTTGCTTTGCCTGGCTACACGCTCACCGGCACGGGCGTCCGCGTCAGGACCATCGGCGTGCTCAACATCGATGTCTATCGGATCAGCCATTACATGGAGCAGCTCCCTGCCACGAGGTCCAAGGACGCCGTCATCGACATGGACACGGCGAAGAAGTTCGTCTGGACGATGCTCCGCGACGTCGACCGCGCGAGCATCGTCAAGGCGCTGCGGGAGGCGTATGCGTTGAACCGATACACGGACACGCCGAAGATCGAGAGGTTCGTGGCGGCGTTCGAGGGAGACCTCAAGTCGGGAGCGGAGGTCACCATCGCGTACGACCCGGGCGCGAAGGCGACCACCGTCACGGTCGCCGGCGGCGGGACGGCGACCGTGGCAGGCGTCGATTTCATGAAGGCCACCTGGCGGATCTGGCTGGGCAAGATCGATCAGCCCACGTTGAGCGAAGAGCTCATCGCCAGGCTCCGCTGAGGCAGGCGAGCCGCTGTCAGTCCGACGGCTTGTCGCGCACCACGAGCACCGACCGGTTCGTGTGGTTGACGACCTTCGCCGCCGTCGTGCCGAGCACCTTGTCGATGCCCGAGTAGCCGTGCGACCCGATGACGATGAGATCCGCGTTCTCCTCGTCGGCCGTCCGGCAGATGACCTCCCAGGCGACGCCGACGTGGATCACGACCTTCGCGAGGAGCTCGGGCGGCACGTCGCGCGCGAGCTGCGAGAGCTCCTCGCGGTCGCTCCGCTCCAGGATCTCGGGGACCCGGGTGGGCGACTCGTTCAACGCTTCCGCGGGCAGGCTGTGGTGCAGCCCGATCCCGCGCACGAGCACGAGCTTGCCGCCGAGCTTCTGCGCGAGATCGACGCCCTCCGCGAGGACGAGCGACGCCTTGGGGGAGCTGTCCAGTGCAACGAGGATGGTCCGGGGGTGCTTGAGACTCATGGCGTCCGCCTTTCGTGCGGTGACGTACCGCACCTTCTTTAGCCGACCTGGCGCCGGACGCGCAGCGCATCTCTCGGCGGCGGCGCCCCGCTCCTTCGCGCCGGCCAGGCCGTCCGCGCCAAGCCCCGCGGACCGTGCGTCCAGCGTGGATCAGGCGCGGATCATCACGCCATGGCCTCGGTCGTCCGTGAGGATCTCGAACGCCGCGCGCCGCGCCGTGGTCAGGGTCTCGATCCCGACCTCGCGGCCCAGGCTCTTCCGCCGCAGCGTGACGGTGCAAGCCCCGATCTTGGTGTTCAGACAATGCTTCACGCCGCCAGGAGGGTTCCTGTAGGCGAGGCCCACGAAATCGCCGACGGACGCGGAGATCTCCCCCTCGACGCTCAGCCGATCGGTCTCCGTCCGGAAGCGCCAGGTGAAGTAGTCGAACGAGGCATCGGCGCGGACCGACTGGACGAGCGAGCTGAGCGCGATCTCCTCGCCGCGGTGCCGGAGGACCAGCGGCGTCATGTTCGGCGTCCAGAACGGTCCGACCTTCAGTCGGGCCGTGGCGACCTCGAGGAAGCTGTCCGGGTGGCTTTCGAACCCGGCGACCTGCCCCCAGGCGTACAGGTCCGTGTGCTTCGTCCCCCAGTTGTGGTTCTGGCTGCCCACCCAGCCCGAGACGTCCACTTCGCGCCCAGCGACGCGGAGGAGGCCGCTGTAGACGGCCATCGGTGCGCCGACCAGCGCCTTCGCCTTCGGCAGCGGGGCGCCGTAGAGGGCCGCCGGGAGCAGCAGAAGGGGCTCTCCACCGCCCTCGTAGGCGAGGTCCCAGGTGATGGCGTCCTCCCCCTCGCCCGCCGCGCCGGTGAGCCTGCCGAGGCTCAGCCGGGCGCCGTCGATGGCGACCGCCAGGCTGTCGCGGGCGAACGAGCAGCGCCCGGCGAACGGGACCTCGCGCTTGGCGACCGCGTGGCGCCCCGACTCACCGTCGAAGTAGACCGCCCAGAGCTCACCCTCCGCGGCCTCGGGCCGACCGGCCGGGCTGAACAGCGTGTACCGGATCCAGAAGGCGAGCGGCCGCGTCGGGTGGTTCGCGCGCTGGAAGAAGCTCTCGTAGAAGCCGCCCCGCTGCCCCGGCCGGTAACGCGCGTGGTTCGCCCGGTCCCGGATCGTCATCACCTTCGCGACCACCATCGAGCCCCCGCTCCTCCAGCCTAGTGCCCCCGCTTCGACCCGCCGCTGAGAAGATCGCCGATCACCCGCTCCAGATCGTCGAGCGAGATCGGCTTCGCGATCTTCGGGTTGTCCACCCGCTCCACGAACTCCCGCGCGCTCGGCGTGAACGCGCCGCCCGACATGAAGGCCATCTTCGGCAAGAGCTGCGGGAACCGCTCGCCGATCTCGTCGTACAGGGCCATCCCGCTCATCTGCGGCATCAGCAGATCGCAGACGATCGCGTCGATCCGGCCGCCGCGGTCCCGCAGGAGGTCGAGCGCCTCGTGGCCGCTCTTCGCCACGAGCACCTCGTGCCGCTCCTCGAACGCGCGCGCGAAGGCGTTGAGCAGCATCGGCTCGTCGTCGACGAACAGGATCGTCCCGCGCGACGACGCGCGCGGCGGCTCCGGCGGCGGCCGCGGCGCGGGCAGATCCGTGGGGTTGAGGCCGGTCAGGCGGATCGTGAAGACGGTCCCGACGCCGGGCGTGCTCGACACCGTCATCGTGCCGTGCTGCTCCTCGACGATGTTGCGCGACACCCAGAGCCCGATGCCCGGGCGCGCGCTCTCTTCCTTCGTCGTGAAGAACGGGTCGAAGATCCGCTCGACGACCTCCGGGGTCATCCCGCGCGCGTTGTCCTCCACCTCGACGTGGTGGACGCCGGCGTCGAAGCGCGTCGTCACGCGCACCATGTTCTCGTCGCGAGGGCGGTTCGGCATCGCCTGCGCCGCGTTGATGAACAGGTTCACGAACACCTGCGAGAGCTTGCCCGGATAGCCGACGAACGGCGGCATCTCGCCGTAGCTGCGCTCGATGCGGCAGAGCTGGCTGAGCTGCGGGCCCGTCATGCGCAGCGCGAGCTCGATCACGTCGACGAGATCGACCCGCTCGGGCTTGCGCTCGCTGCTGCTCGAGAAGAGGTTGAGGTCCGTCACGATGTCCCGCATCCGCTCGACGCCGGCGAGCGCCTCGTGGCACGAGCGATCGATGAGGTCGATGGCGCGCAGCAGGTCCTCGTACGAGCCCGAGGCGACCGGGCGCGCCGCCGAGACGAGCTTGTGCGCCCCGCTCCGGATCTGCTCCAGGTTCGCCATCACCCACGCCATGGGGTTGTTGAGCTCGTGCGCGACGCTCGCCGCGACCTGGCCGATCGAGGAGAGCTTCTCGCTGTGGAGGATCTGCGCGCGGCGCGCGACCTCCTCGGTGACGTCGCGCATGAGCGCGAGCGAGGCGTCCTCGCCGTAGAGCCGCGTGATCCGGACCGTCATCACCTTGGTCAGGCCGGCGCGCGTCCCGCAGCGGATGGTGGCCTCCCGCGGCGCCTCGGCCCGCGACGCGGACAGCACGAGCGTGCGCAGGGCCGGCACGTCCGCCGCGACCGCGAGCGCGGTGATCGGCCGGCCGATCCACGCCTGCCGCGAGTGCCCGAAGAGCGCCTCGAACCGCACGTTCAGCCGCGTCAGCATGCCCTCCTGGTCGATCGTCGCGAGCACGTCGGACGAGAGCTCGACGATCTCGCGGTAGCGCTCCTCGGAGGCGAACAGCGAGCGCTGGGCGTACGCCTCGGCGAAGCGGTGCTCGAACTGGAGCAGCAGCGCGTCGACGGCGCGGAGCACGTCGATCGAGGACGAGCCGTCCGCCTCGGCGTCGTCGTGCGTCGTGTCGAGGACGCCCGCGACCGCGGTGCGGAACTCGGACGCGGCGATCAGCGGAGCGCTGATGGAGTACCCGGTCGCGTAGCGCTGCTCGACCAGGTGCGTGATGAACTCGTCGAGCAGCGTCTCGCTGCCGTCCTCGAGGATCCTGGTGAACGCGGCGAGCCAGGAGCGCACGTTCTCCGTGACCTCGCCCACGGGCCGATCGGTGTACCGGCCCCGCTCCGGCGGCAGCGCCAGCACGTTCTCGATCCAGTCGTCGATGAGCTCGTCCTTGTGCCGCTTGCAGAGGTCGAGGAGCCGCCGGCGCGCGAGCGCCATCGACGTCTCCGCGTTGGTCGGCGGCCCGTGGACCTGCGAGCGCCGCTCGCCGTCTCCCCCGCCGCGCGCGCCCCGCGACTCCGGGACCTGCGAGCGCCGCTCGCCGTCCCCCCCGCCGCGCGCGCCCCGCGACTCCGGGACCTGCGAGCGCCGCTCGCCGTCCCCCCCGTTGTGCGCGCTCTTCGCTTCCGGAAGCTCACGCTTGGCTTCCTCGTCCGCTGCCATCGCTGTTACCTGCCGCGGAGGACCTCGCAGCCCATGAACGCCCGGAGCGGCTCCGGCACGACCACCGTGCCATCCGCCTGCTGGTACTGCTCGAGGATCGCGATGACCGTCCGCCCCACCGCGAGCGCCGACCCGTTCATCGTGTGGACAAGCCGCGGCTTCGCCTTCGGCTCCGGCCGGTAGCGGATCTGGGCGCGGCGCGCCTGGAAGTCGCCGAAGTTCGAGCAGCTCGAGATCTCGCGGTACAGCCCCTGGCCAGGCAGCCACACCTCGAGATCGTACGTCTTCTGCGAGCCGAAGCCGAGATCGCCGGTGCAGAGCGCCGACACCCGGTAGTGCAGGCCGAGCCGCTTCAGGACCTCCTCCGCGTGCGCGGTGAGCAGCTCGTGCTGGCGAGCGGAATCCTCCGGCGCCGAGAACCGCACGAGCTCGACCTTGTCGAACTGGTGCTGCCGGATGAGCCCGCGGACGTCGCGCCCGTGGCTGCCCGCCTCGCTGCGGAAGCACGGCGTGTAGGCCGCGTAGGCGATCGGGAGCGACGCGCCGTCCAGGATCTCGTCGGCGTGGAGGTTCGTGACCGGGACCTCGGCCGTCGGGATGAGGTACAGGTCGTACGCCCTCTCCGGGTCGCTCTTCTGCGTCTTGAACAGGTCCTCGGCGAACTTGGGCAGGTTGCCCGTGCCGAACAGCGCCGTGTCCTTGACGAGGAAGGGCGGCAGCACCTCGAGGTAGCCCTGCTCGCGCGTGTGCAGGTCGAGCATGAACGAGATGAGCGCCCGCTCGAGGCGGGCGGCCGCGCCCATCAGCACGGTGAAGCGCGCCCCCGAGAGCTTCGCCGCGCGCTCGAAGTCGAGGAGGCCGAGGGCCGTGCCGATGTCCCAGTGCGACTTCGGCGCGAACGAGAAGCTCGGCTTCTCGCCCCACGCCCGGACGACCACGTTGCCCTCCTCCCCCGCGCCCACGGGCACCGACGGGTCCGGCAGGTTGGGCACGACGGAGAGCAGCTCGGTCATCCGCTTCTCGAGCTCGGAGACGACCTGCTCGGCCTCCTTGATCCGCGTCGACAGGGCCTTCAGCTCGTCGCGCTTCTGCGCGAACTCGGGCGATTTCTTGTCGAGGCGCGCCATCGCGTCGTTCGCCGCGTTGCGCTCCGCCTGCCACCGCTCGAGCTCCTGGATGTTGGACCGCCTCGCGCTGACCGTGGAGGCGAAGTCGCCTCCGAGGCTGGCGGCGGCGGCGGGCGAGCGAAGGGCGAGCGCCGCGCGCACCTCATCGAGGTGCTCCGCGACGTAGCGAGGATCGAGCATACCCCAGGGTTTAGCCGAAGCCCGCACGCGCGTCAGCAGCCGCGACGCGCCGCTCCGCTCCGAGGATGGGCCCGCTCCCCGCGCTCCCCGCCAGAGGCCCGGCGGGGAGCGGCGCGCAGGGAGGCGCTAGGCGCTGGCGCCGAGGCTGCGCAGCACGAACTGGAGGATGCCGCCGTGCTGGTAGTAGTCGACCTCGTTCGGCGTATCGATGCGCGCGGTGACGGTGAAGGTCTTCTTCGCCCCGCCTTCCCCGGTCGCGACGACGTTGAGCTTCTTGCCCGGCGTGAGGTTGTCCGAGATGCCGTCGATCTCGAACACCTCGCGCCCCGTGAGGCCGAGGGTGGACGCGTCCTCGCCCGGCGCGAACTCGAGCGGGAGCACGCCCATGCCGACCAGGTTCGACCGGTGGATGCGCTCGAAGCTCTTCGCGATGACCGCGCGCACGCCGAGCAGCTTCGTCCCCTTGGCCGCCCAGTCGCGCGACGACCCGGTGCCGTACTCGGCGCCGGCGATCACGAGCAGCGGCACGCCCTCGGCCTTGTACTGCATGGCCGCGTCGTAGATCGTGGTCTTCTCGCCGTCGGGCAGGTGCACCGTGATCCCGCCTTCCTCGCCGGGGCGGAGGGCGTTCTTGAGGCGGATGTTCGCGAACGTGCCGCGCATCATCACCTCGTGGTTGCCGCGGCGGGCGCCGTACGAGTTGAAGTCCGCGGGCGCGACGCCGTGCTCGACCAGGTACTTCGCGGCGGGGCTGTTCTTGGCGATGTTGCCGGCCGGGGAGATGTGGTCGGTCGTCACCGAGTCGCCGAGCAGCGCGAGCACGCGCGCGGCCCGGATGTCGGTGAGCGGCGCCGGCTCCTTCGACAGCCCCTCGAAGAACGGCGGCCTGCGCACGTAGGTCGAGCCCTCGTCCCACACGAACGTCTGGCCGCCCGGGACCGCGAGCTTCTGCCACTCCTCGTCGCCGGCGAAGACGTTCTCGTACTGCACCTGGAACTGCTCGGGACGCACGGCCGTCCGGATCGCCTCGTTGACCTCGGCCGAGCTCGGCCAGATGTCCTTCAGGTACACCGGGTCGCCGTTGCGATCCGTGCCGACCGGCTCCTTGAAGAGGTCGGCGTCGACGTCGCCGCGCAGCGCGTACGCCACGACGAGCGGCGGAGAGGCGAGGAAGTTCATCCGCACGTGCTGGTTGATGCGGCCCTCGAAGTTGCGGTTGCCCGAGAGGACGCTCGCCACGACGAGATCGTTGTTGCGGATCGTGTCGCCGATCACGTCCGGCAGCGGCCCGGAGTTGCCGATGCAGGTCGTGCAACCGTAGCCGACCATGTGGAAGCCGAGCGCCTCGAGGTACGGCAGGAGCCCCGCCTGGCGCAGGTAGTCGGTGACGACCTTCGACCCGGGGGCGAGCGACGTCTTCACCCACGGCTTCACCGTGAGCCCGCGCTCGACGGCCTTCTTCGCGAGCAGGCCCGCGCCGAGCATGACCGCCGGGTTCGACGTGTTGGTGCAGGACGTGATCGCGGCGATCACGACCGAGCCGTGGCGCAGCGTGTAGCGCGTGTCGCCCTCGGTGATCTCCGCCGGGCGCATGACCTTCTCGAGCGCGGGCGCGCGCGCGGCGGCGTTGCCGGCCCCCTCCTCGAGGAACGCCTTGACCGCGGGCGCGTCGGCCGCGGCGAACTCCTTCTCGAGCATGCCCTGGAGCGAGGCGCGGAAGGCGCGCTTCGCGTCGCGCAGCGGGACGCGGTCCTGCGGCCGCTTCGGGCCGGCGATCGACGGCACCACGTCGCCGAGGTCGAGCGAGAGGGTGTCGCTGAAGACCGGGTCCGGGGTGCTGTCCGTGCGGAACAGCCCCTGCTCCTTGTAGTAGGCCTCGACGAGCGCGACGAGCTGCGCGGGCCGGCCGGTGAAGCGCAGGTAGGCGATCGTCTCGTCGTCGACGGGGAAGAAGCCGATCGTGGCGCCGTACTCGGGCGCCATGTTGGCGATCGTGGCGCGGTCCGGGAGCGAGAGCGCGCTCAGGCCGGGGCCGTAGAACTCCACGAATTTCCCGACCACCTTCTTCTGCCGCAGCAGCTGCGTCACCGTGAGGACGAGATCGGTCGCGGTCGCGCCCTCGGGCAGGCTGCCGTGGAGCTTGAAGCCCACGACCTCGGGGATGAGCATCGAGAGCGGCTGGCCGAGCATCGCCGCCTCGGCCTCGATGCCGCCGACGCCCCAGCCGACGACCCCGAGCCCGTTGATCATCGTGGTGTGCGAGTCGGTGCCGACGAGCGTATCCGGGTAGACCAGCGTGCCCTGCCGCATGACGGCGCCCGCGAGGTACTCCAGGTTGATCTGGTGGCAGATGCCCTGGTCGGGCGGCACCACGCGGAAGTTCGTGAACGCCTGCGCTCCCCAGCGGAGGAACGCATAGCGCTCCTCGTTGCGCTCGAACTCGAGCGCCGCGTTCACCTTCACGGCCGTCGAGGACGCAAACTTGTCGACCTGGACCGAGTGGTCGATCACGAGGTCGACGGGCTGGAGCGGGTTGATCTTGAGCGAGTCGCCGCCGAGCTTCGCGAGCGCCTCGCGCATGGCGGCGAGATCGACCACGGCGGGAACGCCGGTGAAGTCCTGGAGCAGCACGCGCGCCGGGTGGAAGGCGATCTCCTGCGAGGGGCGGGCCTTCGGGTCCCAGTTGAGGACGGCCTCCACGTGGTCCTTGCGCACGACGCGCCCGTCCTCGTGGCGGAGGAGGTTCTCCAGGAGGATGCGCAGCGAGAAGGGGAGCTTGTCGATCGACGCGCCGCCTCGCGCCAGCGAGGTGAGCTTGTAATAGGTGTATGTTTCGGCTTGAACCGTCAGCGTGCTCTTGGTGCCAAAGCTGTCGACCATGCGGCCTCCTCCAACGTCCGGAGCGCCCTTGTAGGCGCCCCGAAGCCGCTAATCTAGTGTTATGTGCGCGCGCTTCACCCTCGCCGTTCCGGACTTTGCGACCCTCATCGCGCTGCTCGAGTCCTCCTCTGGCGCGGGCCGGGCAGGTAGCGGCCGGGCTCGGTCGATTGCCGCTGATCCGGAGATAGCGGCAAGGTTTCGGCCTCGTTTCAACATCGCACCTGCGACCGTCCACCCGGTGCTGCGCGCGCGGGACGGCCGGCGCGCGCTGGTGGCTGCGACCTGGGGCTTCGTGGGGCGTTTCGCCAGGGGCGGCGCCGGCCCTTCGCTCCTGGCCAACGCGCGCGCCGAGAGCGCGCGGGCGAAGCCGACGTTCCGCGAGGCGTTCGCGGCGCGCCGCTGTGTGGTGCCGGCGGACGGCTTCTACGAGTGGACCGGGCCCAAGGGCGCGCGGCGGCCCACCTGGTTCCACCCCGCGGAGGGCGGGCTGCTCCGACTGGCCGGGCTGTACCAGCCGGCGAAGGACCCCGAAACGGGGGAGCCCGACGTCCGCTTCACGATCCTGACCACCGACGCGAACGCCGACGTCGCGCCGATCCACGACCGCATGCCGGTCCTGCTGGGCCCCGGGGACGTGGACCTCTGGCTCGGCCTCGGCGACGGCGCGGACGCGGATCGGGCCGAGGCGCTGCTCCGGCCGGCGCCTCGCGGCGCCCTCGCGGCGCGCGCCGTCTCGCCGCGGGTCAACTCGGTCGCCCACGACGACCCCACCCTGCTGCAGGAGCTCGCGGCGGAGGCCGCTGCTCCGAAGGCCGCTGCCTCGAAGGCCGGCGGCACGCTTCCGCTGTTCGATCTCGATGGCGGCGCGAGGCCCGCCGTCCCCTCCGGCCGGACCTCGCGCCGCTGATCTGCGGCAACGTACGTTGATGTGCGCGGGCCGCCCTGCGACGCTCAGCGCGCGGAGGCGCTGCTCGCGCGACCGCCCTTGCGGCCTGTGCGGCTGGTCTTCGCCGGTCGGCTCGCCTTGCGCGCGGGCGCGGCTCGCCCGGTCTTCGCGGGCGCCGTGGCCGCTGTCTTCTTCCGTCCGGTCGCGGCGGTGCTGCGCCCCTTCTGCGCGCCCCGCGCCGGCTCGGCGCGCTGCGTCGACGCGCGCTTCGACGCGCGCTTCGCGGGTGGACGCTTGGCCGCCGCCTTGCGCGCCGACGGCTTCGCCGTGCGCGCGCGGCGGCCGGCGGTGGCGGCGGGCATGCTCTTCGCGACGTTCCGAGCGAGGAGCGCCTCCACGTCGCTCTCGCGCACCTGGCCGAAGCGCGCCTCCAGGCGGCTGCCGAGCTCCTCGAGGCGCGCGGCGCCCATGGCGCTCTCGACCTGGGGGAAGAGCTCCTTCTCCTCCGCCTCGACGTGGTGCTGCACGAGCTCCTTCAGCACGCCGAGCCTGGCGTGAAAGGTTTCGTCACCCGGCTCGGTGCTGAGCAATTTCTGCAACATGACGTCGACGAGCGCGTGCTCCTCGTACGAGGTCGGGATCAGGGGGGAGGCGCCGAGCGCCTCCCGGCTCTCGGGGTAGAAGAGCTCTTCCTCGATGGCCGAGTGGCTCACGAGGGTCGCCACGAGCTCGTCGCGGAGCGCGCCGATCTCGTCGCTGTCGGCCTGCGACATGCGCTCGAAGAGCTCTTCGACTTCCTGGTGATGCTCCTTCAATAGGTCGGTCGCCTTCATGCGGGGACTCCTCTCACGGAAAGATGAAGCGCCGTCGAGGCGCTTGGCCTGTGCGGCCTGCGGGTTTGCGCGAAGCATGCCAGGCGAAATGGGCGCGTGAAGCGAGCGCACGACGCGCACGCGCGGGCGCAGGCGTACGTCGTTCGGCCAACCCGCGCGGGGGCGTCGCGGCGCGCGCGACGCGGGGCGTGCTGCCCCGCAGCGAGGCGTCATGGCACCGCTGGAGCGTGATCGCGCGCGGCCTGCGCGATGTCGCGGACGCCTTCGCCCGCGCAGGGCGCCGGCGCGCCGCCGGGCGCCGTCAGCGGGCTTTGCTCGGCTCGCAGGCGCGGGCGCCGGTCGATCGCGCGGGCCTCAGTTCGCGCCCCATACGTTGAGCACGGCCGCCGTTTCCGCGTCGATCGTGGCCGGCTCCCGTTGCGCCGCGGGCGCGCGCACGGACAGGTCGAACGTCACGGTACGCCGGAAGAGCGACACGGTGGCGAGGGGCATCACCTCGCGACGGTTGAAGGCGCAGGTCGGGTCCACGTCGAGGTCGCAGAGGTAGGGGGGAACGCCGAGTCGACCCGAAAGCACGAGGTTGCCCCAGCGGGTGGAGTAACGATCGCCGAGGGCGGCGATCTGGGGGCCGCGCTCGACGCCCTCGAGGCCGGAGGCGACCGCCGCCAGATCCTTCCCGAGCGGTTTGCGGGCGAACGAGAGGCCGAGGGCGGCGATCGCCGTGCGCGCGACGTCGATGATCTCGGTCGGGGCAGCGACGCGCTGGCCGGCGTACAGATCACCGGGAAAGTGGACATAAAGCGGGAGCGTCAGGACGGGCTCCTGGAGGTCCATGCCCTCGCCGTAGAGCACGGCGTCGGAGCGCCCGCTGGCCAGATCGCCGGTCACGATGAAGAGGGTCTCGTCCCACAGGCCGGCGGCCTTGAGGGTCCCGATGAGGTTGCCGAGGGCGCGGTCCTGGCCGGCGAGGGCGATGGAGAAGAGGTCGCGGATCCGGTCGCGATCCTCGGGGCTGAGCACATCGCGGCGCCGGCCCCTCAGCCTGGCCAGCACCTGGGCGGCGCGGCGCGGCTCGACGGGGCCGGCGTACTCGACGGGCTTGAGGGCGTTCAGCTCCTTCGGGCTGACCTCCCAGGGCGGATGGCCGCCGCGCGCGTGGACGAACGCGAGGAGACGGTTGGACGCGTCCTGGCGGACGGTCTCGCTGATCCAGGTGGCGGCGGCGTCGATCGGGGTGGTGGCCGGCTCGCCGCTCGTCGGGGGGTGCTCGAGGACCCGGGACCAGCCGGGTCCGAAGCCGAACGCCCGGAACGTGGTGGGGACCCCGGTGAAGAACCCGGTGCGGATGCTGCTGTCGCTCGCGATGGCGCCGATGGTGGTGACGCGGGCGGGGAGGCGGGCCCCGGTGTCGGCGACGGTGTGGGCCGGCGGCGGAAGACCGGTGAGCAGCGACGCCGCCACGGCGGACACGACCGTGCTCGGCCCGCGGTGGTGATCGAACGTCGTCGCTGACGTCGCGAGCTCCGAGAGCGTGGCGAGGTGCGGCTCCGGACGACCGCTCCAGGGGGGCAGATCGGGCCGCTCGACCCCGTTCAGGGCGACGATCACGACGGCGCGCGCTGCGGGCACGGACGGCGGCGGCTCCGGCGATCCGGCGAGGACGGGGTCGCCGAAGAGGATGCGTCCTCCGCGGGCCGCGGCGGCGGCGCGGAGCTCGAGGGAGATGAGGGATCCGGCGAAGGGCGCGAGCGGCAGCTCGACGTCGGTCCAGGTCGCCTTGTCGCCGCCCTCGACGTGGACGCGATGGATCACGAGGGGCTCCTGGCCGTCGCGGAGGACGCGGATCTCGGCGTCGCCGTCTCCCGACCCCAGCGCGCCGATGGCGGTGTGGAGGCGGGTCACCCTGGAGGGGCGAAAGGCGCAGCGGACCGCGCCCGGCGCGCGCAGCGCGATGGACCGGTGGGGGACGCCCGACAGCGCGGCGGCGGGCGCGACGACGTCGCGCAGGGTCGGGGGGCCGTACGTGGCCGGGTCCTCGTCCGGGATGCCCACGCGCACCCAGTCGACGTCGGCGAACGACTCCCCCTCGCGGAGCCGGCCGGAGAACTGGAGCGTGAGGGTGTGAAGGCCGGGGTCGGCGGGGAGCGTGGTGGTCGGGGTCGACGCGATGCGGATCTGGTCGCGCTGGAGGCGGAGCGTTCCGAGCAGCTGGTCGTCCAGGGAGACGGTGGCGTACTTGGAGGTGAGCCCGACGGCCCGGGCGGACACGAAGATGGGGCTCGCGGACGGCAGGACGAACGTGAGCTTGATCTGCCGCTCCGAGATCCGCGCCCAGGTGGATCCATCGTGCTCGACCGCCTGAATGCCGGTGGGCACGGTCCCTTGCCACGCAAAACGGCCGAGGAGCGAGCCCGCGCCGGTATCGAACAGGAGCCCTCGGTGCTCGAGATCGCAGCTCGGCAGCTCGTCGATGAGGTGCACGACGTCGCGCGCCGGCGGCTGAGGCGTCGCCCGCGGGCTCGCGGACGCTGCGGCCGGGGCGCCGGAAGGCAGATCGCGGGTCGACGTCTCGCACCCGGTGCAACCGGAGAGGAGCGCGGCCGCGGCGGAGGCGAGCGTGAGCGCGAAAGAGGGATGGCGGGTTCGGATCACGCGGGCGCGCACGGGGCGTCCTCTACCACGAGCGGGGCACCCTGCCTGCGGCTGGGCACCCCGGGGCGAGCGCGGGCTGCTCGATTGCCTGGGGGAGCGCTCGTGGCGCGCTCAGCGGCGCCACGGCGGCGCGACGCGGAGCCGGGTGAGGCGGCCGGCCTTGACGACAGCGAAGCGCACGCGCTCCTCGTCCCGGAGCTTCGCCCGGATCTCGTAGGCGCCGTCCTTGGGCGCGAGCGGCAGCTTGACGCTGCCGGTGCCGACCTTCCGCCCGTCCACGAAGAGCGTGTCGCCCGCGCCGGCGATCACCTCCAGCATGCCCTGCCCCTCGGGCACTTTGTGCTCGGCGGCCAGCGGCAGATCCTCGGGGAGCACGGGGTTCGACGTCGTCTCGCCGATCGGCCCGGCGGCAGCCGGGGCCGGCGTGGCGGCGACCGCCGCCGCGACCACGCTCGACGAGCCGGCGGCGGCTGGCACAGCGCCGGGCGGGGCAGCGGTCGCGGGCTCCGCGGCTGGCGGGCTCGGCTGGTCGGAGGTCAGCGAGGCGCCCTGCAGCTCGTGATCGCGCGACAACCGCGCGGCGACCGCGAAGACGAACGCCGCCACCGCGAAGAGGACCCACATCGTCATGCGGTTGTCGCGGGCGGGCGGCTGCGGCGTCGGCACGTAGGCCGACGGACGGCGCACGCGGCGCGGCGTGGGCGACTCGTCGACGGCGGGCGCCGGGGCGGGGGCCGCGAGCCGCGCGACGGGCGGCGCCGAGGGGACCTTGAGCGCCGCGGGCGCCGGCGCCTCGACGACGGGCGGCGGCGGGAGCGAGCCCAGCGTCATCAGCCGCTCGGGCTTCGGGTACTCCAGCGCGGGCAGGGTGGCCTCCGGCCTGCGGGGCGCGGGCGCCACGCCGGGAACGGCCGGCGTCACGCCCGCCAGCAGAGCGGCGTCCACCTGGGGGCTACGCGCCGCGCGCACGCTGACCACATCACCTTGAAGCTCGGCGAGATCGCTCGGAACCCGTGCGTTGACCAGCGCGCCGGACAGCGCCGTCGCCTCCTCGTCCGCGCTCGCGAACGCCGTGTCCTCGTCCTCACCGTCCACGGACAGCACGGGGATAGACATGGCCGAGCCCGGCCCTGACACCGCCGAGCTCGGCGCAGCCGAGCCGCGCGCCGGCATGGCCGATCGCGGCGCCACCGAGCCGGGCACCACCGTGAGCTGATCGTCGGTGAGCTCGACCGAGGCGCGCGACGACGCGGCGGCGGCGTCGCCGGCGAGCTCGGGTGGCAGCGCCGCGACCGGGGCGGCCCGCTCCGGGAGGCGCCGCACGCCGCGGAGCGTCTCCTCCTCGTAGGCCACGGCGGGGGCGAGCAGGTCCTCTCCCTCGCGGCTGATCACCCGGCGTACGCCGCCGCGGGCCGCGACGTCGTTCAGCACGTCCTCGACGAGGCCCGCGGCGAACTCCCCCGAGGTGATGACCGATCGCGGCGACGTCCCCCGGGCGAGCGCCCTCAGGAGCGAGCGCGCCGGCTCGGGCGTCGCGTCGGCGGTCGCGCCCATCCCTTCCAGGTCGAGGACGACGCGCTCGACCTGCATCAACGGCGGCCCGTGGAACAGCCGCTGGGCGGCCCGGGCCGCCGCGATCGCGGGCAGGAGCTGCTCCGCGAGCGTCCCCTCGAACCCGGGGCGCGGCGGCGCCGCGAGCTCGCTCTCCGGCAGAGGCGCCACCACGAAGCGGCCGGAGCCGACGCCGAGGAGCGCCGCGAGCACGGAGGGGCCGCGGTGGAACGTCCCGTCCTGCGCCGTCCGGGTCGCGCCGGCGGGGCGGCCGTCCTTGAGCAGCACCTCGTACAGGAACGCGGCGTCCCGGACCGACACGAGCGCGTCGGGCCGGCGCGAGCACGAGAGCGACAGCAGCGTCCGCGCCGTCATGCCGTCGAGCCGCCCGCGGACCTCGCCGCCCGTCGCGATGCGCTCCGCGACGCGCCGCCTGCCCCGCAGGACCTCGTGCACCCGCTGCACGAAGGCCGCGGCGCTCTCCTCCTTGCGGAGGTAGCCGTCGGCCTGGGCGCCGAGCTCGCGGAGCCGCTGGAGCAGGTCCTCCTTCCAGGAGAGCAGGATGACCGGCACGTCGCGCAGCGCGACGTCGCGCTTGAGCGCGCGGCAGAGGGCGAAGCCGTCGAGCCGCGGCATCAGCACGTCGCTCACGACCAGGTCCGGCGTCGTCTGGTACGCGAGGTCGAGCGCCCGCGCGCCGTCGTGCGCCTCGTGCACATTCGCGCCCGCGGCCCGGAGCACGCCGGCGAGGAACCACGTCACCGCCGGATCGTCGTCCGCCACCACGATGTCGATCGCGTCGAGCGCCGCGTCGCCCGGCGCCGCGCTCGACGCGCTGATCGTGCGCGCCGGCGACTTCGCGCGGATCTCGCTGTGCAGCCGCGAGCGCTCGCCCTCGGGCGCGCTCGGCGCGATCATCCACGGGGCGAGCGGCAGCGCGCCCTCCGGCCCGTTCGGCGAGAACCGCACGCCGCCCTGCGAGCGGATCGTCACGAGATCGCGGATGCGCGCCACCGCGCCCCAGAGCGCCGCGAGGACCTCGGCGCCGTCGCCGAGGTCCACGTGCTCCCCGCGGCTCCTCGGCTCGGCGGCGTCGCAGAGGCCGCGGCGGAGCTCCTCGGCGAGGCGCGCCCCGAGCTCGTCGAGGTTGACGGCCCCGAGCGGCCCGCGCGCGGCGCGCGCGGTCTCAGCGCGCACGCAGGCCACCGCTGCCTCCGCGGCGGCGCGCCGGAGCGCGTCCGGCGAAACGGGCTTCGGCAGCGCGCGCGCGGCGCCGAGCGCCACGTAGGGGGCCGCGTCCTCGGGCCGCGCGAAGCGGCCGACGGCGACGACGGGGACCAGGTCGGTCAGCGGATCGGCGGCCAGCGCCTCCGCCAGCCCGCGCGCGCCCGGCATGTCCGCGTCGAGCAGGACCAGATCCGGCGCGAAGGCCCGCGCGAGATCGATCGCCGTCTCCACGTCGTCGGTCCGCTCGACCTCGAACGACGGCCCGGCGTCGGCGCTCGCCGAGTCGAGCGCCTCGGCGAGCGGCGCGGCGCCCACGACGAGGACCGTGATCGGCGCGTCGATCGACGCGGCCGGCGCGGCCTCGGGCGCCTCGGCGGGGGGCGCCTGCTCCGCGCCGCGCGTCGAGGACGCGCGCGCTTCCTCTTCATCCTCGAGCGAGAGCGGCTCGGCGGCGAGCGCGCGGCCGTTGCTCACGCCCGCGATCCACGTCGTGGCCTGGCCCTTGGCCGCAACCGCGCCTTCCGGCCGCGCGCTGGCGCTGCGTGCGTTCGGCTGCTCCGCGGCGGCGCGCGCGCGGGGCGGCGCCGGCGCCTGCTCGAGCGGCGCGGCGGCGCGCGCGGGCGCCGCCTGCTCGCCCATGGCCGACTGCCCCCAGGCCAGGGCGGGCAGCTCCTCGAGCAGCTTCCGCAGGGCCGCCGCGGCCTCGCCGCCGAGCCGCGCGCCGTTCGCGGCGGCGACCTGCGACTCCCCTTCGGCGAGCCGCTCGGCGACGCGCACGAAGCGCAGGAGGCGCGCCCCCGCGCCGAGCGAGTGCAGGCGCCGCTTCAGCTCCTCGACGAGCCGCGGCGCATCGCCCTCTGCCTCGATCCGCCGGACCATCTCGCGGAGCTCCGCCACGCGGCGACCCAGGTTCGCCACGAACTCGGCGCGCGCTCCGCCCAGCCGCTCTTGCCGAGCCTCGCTCGCTGGATTGCTGCGCGGCCCCGCGTGCTCCACTGCCGTCGATCCTACGCCCATTGGCGGTCCCGTATCACAGGAGGATCGGACACCCGAACTTCTCGGCGATCGCGCCCCCGCGCCCGTGGCCCCCGGCCGCGCGCCGGCGCCCCCGGGTCACCTCACGGCGGCCCCAGCTCGGCGGCGATCTGCTCCCGGACCCATGCGCCGGCGGCGCGCGTGCCGAGCGTGCCGCCCACATCGACCGTGCACCTCCCCTCGTCGAGCGCCTGGGAGACCCAGCGCTCGATGCGGCGCTCTTCCTCGGGCCACCCGAGGTGAGCGAGCAGCAGCCCCGCGGTGAGCATCGCCGCGAACGGGTTCGCGATGTCCTTGCCGGCGAGCGGCGGCGCCGACCCGTGCACCGGCTCGAACAGCGCGACCCGCGCCGGATCGGACGCGTGCACGTTCGCGCTCGCCGCCATGCCGAGCCCCCCCTGCAGCGCCGCGCCGAGATCGGTCACGATGTCGCCGAACAGGTTGTTCGTCACGATCACCTGGAATTGCGCGGGATCCTGGATGACGTACAGGCAGAGGGCGTCCACGTAGACGTGGTTCGACTGGATCTCCGGATACTGGGCGCGCACCTCGTGGAAGACGCGCAGCCAGAGCTCGTGCGCGTGCCGCATCGCGTTCGACTTGTCCGCCATCGTGACCCGCGTCCGACCGTTCACGCGCGCGTAGTCGAACGCCGCGCGGATGATCCGCTCGACGCCCTTCCTCGTATTTACGTCCTCATTGATCGCGACCTCGTCGGGGGTGCCGCGTTTGAACTGCCCGCCCATCCCGACGTAGATCCCCTCGGTGTTCTCGCGGAACACCACGAAGTCGATGTCCTTCGCCGTGCGGCCTTTGAGCGGCACCAGCCGGTCCGACAGCGCGCGGACGGGCCTCACATTGGCGTAGAGGTCGTAGCCGAAGCGCATGCCGAAGAGGATGTCGCGCGCGTGCTCCAGGTTGGGTACGCGGGGATCACCCAGGGCGCCGAGCAGCACCGCCGAGCACTCGCGCTGGATGGCGATCTGGATCTGGTTCGGGAAGGTCGTCCCGTCGCGCAGGTACCGGTCGGCGCCGAGATCGAGCTCCCAGAGGTCGATCGGCAGCCCTGCTCGCTCCTGATAGAGCTCGAGCAGGAGCTTCGCCTCGGCGATGACGGACGGGCCGATGCCGTCACCGCCGATGATCGCGATTTTCTTCTTCTTTTTGGCTGTCACGAGGTCGCGCTCCCGGTCAGCCGAGCGCGCGTTCGACCGGCACGTACTCCAGCCGGTGGGCCGCCGCGACGGGGCCGTACGTCACGTGGCCGCCGTGGGTATTGATGCCGAGGGCGACGGACCTGTCGGCCTTGGCCGCGGCGACGATGCCCTGGTTGGCGATCGCCACCGCGTAGCCGATCGTCGTGTTCGTGAGCGCCCAGGTGCTCGTGTGCGAGACCGCGCCCGGCATGTTGGTGACGCAGTAGTGGACGACCCCGTGCACCTCGTAGGTCGGGTTGTCGTGGGTCGTCGGGCGGCACGTCGCGATGCACCCGCCCTGATCCACGGCGACGTCGACGACGACCGTCCCTCTCTCCATGCGGCGGATGTGCTCCTCGGTCACGAGCTGGGGCGCCTTGGCGCCGGGCACGAGCACCGCGCCGACCACGAGATCGGCGCGCTCGCACATCATCTCGATGTTCTCCGCGTTGGAGTAGAGCGTCTCGATCGCGCCCCCGAACACGTCTTCGAGGTAGCTCATCGTCTCGGCACGGACGTCGAGCACGGTGACCTGCGCCCCCATCCCGACCGCGATGGTCGCAGCGTTCCGGCCGACCACGCCGCCGCCGAGGATCGCCACGCGGCCGCGCCGCGTCCCCGGCACGCCGCCGAGGAGCACGCCCTTGCCGCCCCGCTCTTTCTCCAGGCACGAGGCGCCGACCTGAACGGCCATCCTGCCGGCCACCTCGCTCATGGGCCGCAGCAGCGGCAGCGAGCCGTCCTCGTGCTGGATGGTCTCGTACGCGACGCCGGTCACGCCTCGCCTGGCGAGCTCCCGGGTGAGATCCGGCTCGGCGGCCAGGTGCAGGTAGGTATAGAGGACGAGACCCTGGCGAAAGTGGCCGTACTCGGCGGGGAGCGGCTCCTTCACCTTCACGACCATGTCGGCGCTCCACGCTTCCGCTGCCGATCTCGCGATGAGGGCGCCCGCGCGTCCGTAGGCTTCGTCGGAGATCCCGCTGCCTTCGCCGGCGCCGGACTCCACGAGGACCTTGTGCCCGTGCCCGACCAGGGCCCGGACTCCCGCGGGCGTCATGCCGACGCGGTACTCACGTGTCTTGATCTCCTTGGGGACTCCGATAAGCACGATCGCGCTCCTCTCCTCGCCGAACTGCTGAAGCGAGGCGTGTGCGACGATAGCAGAAACCTGCCCTCGCAACGCCGCGAGCCACCGAGTCAAACGCCGGTTTCCGAGGCGAGAAACCCGGAAGATCCGTTCTGAAGCTACGTTTTCGTCGGCCGGTCACACGCCCGCGGCGGCCTCGAGCGCGGCGCGGACGAGCAGTGTGATCTGTCCTGGCGAGGCGAGATCGAGCGGCCCCATCATGGCCTCTGCGTCGAGCAGCAGGAGCTCCAGGGCCTCGCAGTGCGCCGCCAGCGCGTCCTCACCGCCGTCACCGAGCCGGACGACCGCGGCCGCGCCGTGCAGGGCGAGCGGCCAGGCTGGCGCGAAGCTCTCCTCGATGGGGAGGCCGACCAGCGCGAGCTCGACGCCGTCGCCCAGCCGGATGACGCCGAGCGGCCTCGGGATCGCCGCCTGCGGCGGAGGCTCGGCGGGGACGATGGCGTCTCCGATGCGGCGCACCGCATGAGAGAGCGTCGCCATGCGGCGCGTGCTCGCGGCGATGACGAGGTGGGGCGGCGGGGCGAAGCCGGGCCGGGCCAGGCGGGTCACCAGGGATCGGAGGACCGGCAGGTGCTCCGACGGCGCGAACGGCGTCGTGAGATCGGCGAGCGAGATGCGGCGGATCTTCCCGGAGGCCGTGAGCTCCATCAGGACCTCGAGGATCAGGAGATCCGGCCCGCTGATCTCGTCGAGCAGCTCGTCGAGGTTGTGCGGCATCTGGAGCAGCGCCGCCAGCTTCTCGGCCACGGCCGCGCGCTCCGCCGGCTCTCCGAGGGGCGCCGGCGGTGACGTCGTCGGGGTGCGCAGCGCCTCGAGCCTGAACGCGGCCGGCTCCGCGGCGCGGAGCGTGGGCGGCGGCGGCATCGACCCGCCGCGGTTGCCCTTCACGTCGCTGGCCGGCATCGGCGAGGCGGTGAAGTCGGGCAGCGAGGCCATGGCGCTCGCCAGGGGCGCGGCGCTCGCTCGGTCCGATGCGGCGCTGTCGCCGAAGGTCGCGTCGACGCTGAACGTCTCGTGGTCCGGGAGCGGGGACAGGTCGAGATCGTCGCTGGCGGGCTCGGTCACCAGGAAGGCCTCACCGGCCGGCGCCAGCTCGGAGCGCCGGCGCTGGACCTCGTCGACCTGGCGGAGCGCTTCCATCAGGAGACGCGAGGTCGGCGCCATGATGCGGCGCACGCTCGCCGGTTCGCCGGGTGAGAACGCGAAGTGTCCGTCCCGCTCGCCGAGCAGCCGGTAAAGCGCCTTCTCCCCTTCGAGGCGGCGGTAGACGGCATCGATCACCTCCCCTGCCAGGAGCCGCAGCTCCCCTGCCCCGGTCGGCGTCGTGATGCCGAGGGTGCCGCTCCGGCGGTTCATCGCGAGCAGCTGGAGCAGGTCGACGAGCGGGACCTGCTGGAGGTCTCCGCGGATCTCCTGCGGCACCGTCGGCTTGGAGCCGCGCGGCGACGCCTCGGTGATCCGCGAGACGATGTGATCGACGTCGCCCCGCAGGACCTCGTCGAAGCCCGGATCGCCCTCGGCGCCGTCGACGAGGAAGAGGATCGGCGTATCGGCGAGGTCGGGGACGGCGGCGAACGCGTCCGCGAGCGCGTTGTCCTCGTCGAGCGCCCTGGCGGCGAGCACGACGTCGGGCCGGCGCTTGAACGCCTGCTCCACGGCTTCGAACGCGCCGTTCGCGTTGGTCACGGTGAGACCACGCGCCCTGAGCGCCGACGCGAGCGCGCCGAGCGCGTCCACGTCCGAATCAACCAACAGCACCCTGCGAGACACTGGATCGGCGCCCTCCGAGTCAGCCGAAGACCCGCAGCCCGGCCGCGCGGCCGAGCCGCTCGGCGAGGAAGTCCGCGAGCAGCGGATCGGCGGCGTGGATACCCTTCACGAATCCCCCCTGATTGCGCCCTACCAGGGCATACGCGCCGTGCTCCGCGAGGACACAGAGCGCCTCGATGTCGTCGCACCCTGGCGAGGAGCGGAGGTCGACGGTGTGCACAACCACGTCGTCGCGCGGCGAGGCCAGCTGCGCCTTGACCTGCGCTCCCAGGCTCAGCCCGTCGTGGTGAGCGACCAGCAGGAACACGGCGCCTCCGCGGAGCGCGTTCCTGACGACCGACGTCGCGAGCAGGATCGTATCGGACACCGACAGATCGAGCGCGCGGGGCGCCGAGATCGCGGGAGCTCCGCCAGGCGCGGGGGGCTCCCGGACGAGGAGGCTGACGATCTCGCCGATGCTCCGCCGGTCCTGAGGGACGCGGTGGACGATCGAGGACTTGGTGGCGTCGGCGCGCCGCCGGGCGATGCGGAGCAGCTGAGCGAGGCTCTGGCCGTCATGGGGGAAGGTGGCGACCCCGACGAGCAGCCCCTTCGGCAGGTACCCGGCCCGCTTCTCGCTCTCGGCGACGTGGGAGAGCATCCGTCGATGGCAGGCGTGGGCCTCGAGCGCGGCCGTCTCGGGCATGAGCAGGTGGAACTCGTTCTCGTCGACGCGGGCCAGGATGTCGGTGTCGCGCACGGCGCGGAGCAGGTGCTCGACGACCTGACCCGGGTTGTGCGTGTTCGCAGGGGGCGCCGGCGTGGTCCTCCAGAAAGCGAGGTCGCCTGGGCGCTCCGGTGCGGCCGCTGCATCCGGCTCGATCACGATGGTCGCGATCGTGAACCGGCGGCCGTACCGCCTGGCCTTGTCGATCTCCCGGCCGGCGACGTCGACGTAGTAGGCGAACGAGTAGGCGCTCGACGCCGGATCCTTCATCGCGGCGCCGCCCGCCGAGCGTTCGCGTTCGCCGAGGAGGGCCAGCGCCGTCGTCGCCTGCGTGGCGAGCAGCTTGACGAGGCCGTCGAGGAGCGGGGCGCGCCGCGGGGTCGAGGCCGCGCTGTCCGGGCGCCTCACCGACGGGAACGCGGAGCTGCGGCCGGGCTCCTTCTGGAGAAGGAGATGCCCTGCGGCGAGCTTGCGGAGCGCCAGCGGGACGACGATGAGCTGCTCGCGCCGGGCGAAATCGAGGATGTCGGTCTCGGTCCCGTAGGCGGGCGCCCGGTCGAGCGGCCCCATCGCCGCGGAGCGGACCAGCTCGCTGGAGCGCTCTCCGGCGGCCAGGTAGACGGCGGCTGCCGCCGCGCCCGTCGCCTCGACGAACACCTCGGCGAGCTGCTGAGCCGCCGCGTTGCGGTCGCGCGCATCGGCGAGCTCGGCCACGCGGGCGATCCACCCGGCAGCGCGCGCGCTGCGCGCGGCTTCCTGCTCGAGCTGCATCCGGAGAGCCCGCTCGGCGAAGCGCAGGCGCACCGAGCCGACGGCGTTCAGCACCTCGTCCCCGCCGAGCGGCAGCAGGAAGAGCCCGGCGCCGCCGAGCGCGACCGCATGGGCGCCCGCCTCGAGCTCCGCCCTCGTCGCCAGCGCGAAGACGGTGGCCTCGGACGCGAGGGCCTTCAGGTGGTGGACCATGGCGAGGCCGGCCCCCTCCCCGAGCCCGACATCGATGAAGGCGACGTCGGGCGCGGCGGTCTCGGCGAGGACGATCCCCTCGGCGAGATCGCCGGCGAGCATCAGCTCATCGGACGTGATGACCCGCGAGAACAGCGTGCGGGTCGCCTCGTCGGCGATGACGGCGAGCACCTTGAGCGAGAACTCGTGGGCCGGCGCCCGGCCAGGACTCCAGACCCCCTCGAGTGAGGCGGTCACGCGATCACCACCTCGCCCGAGAACGCCCGGCGCGCCGGGCCTTGCATGAGCAGCTCCAGGGATCCGGGGGCGACGGTGATGCGCAGCGAGCCGCCCGGCAGCGCCACGCGGAGAGGCGCCCCGTACGGCGCGCGGCCCTGCGCGCACGCCGCGGCCGCCACGGCGCAGGCGCCCGTGCCGCACGCCAGCGTGCGGCCCACCCCGCGCTCCCAGACGGTCACGTCGATGCGCGCGGCCTCGCCGTGGTCGGCCGGTCGAACGCGGCAGAACTCGACGTTGATGCCCTCGACCGGCGTTGTCGCGACGATCGGCCCGAGCTCATCGATCGCATCCTCCGTGTAGGGATCGAACGTCACCGCGTGCGGGTTGCCGACGTCCACGCAGGCGAACCGGTGCTCCGCGCCGAGCGCTGTGACGACGAGCGTCTCGCCCATGCGGGCCCGGCCCATGCCGACGAGCACGTCGAAGCGATCGCCCGCCCGTGTGACCTCGCACCGCTTGTCGCCGGCGTCGGTCGCGATGGTGAGCGCCTTCTGGGGGGTCCCGCGGGAGACGAGGTAGGCCGCGACGCAGCGGATCCCGTTGCCGCACATCTCGGGGCGGCTCCCGTCGGCGTTCCAGACCTGCATGCGCGGCTGCTCGCGCTCGATCACGAGCACGCCGTCGGCGCCGATGCCGAACCGCCTGTCGCAGAGGCGCCGCGCCGCCTCGGCGGTCATCGGGACCGCCTCGACCAGGATGAAGTCGTTGCCAAGACCTTCCCACTTCTCGAACCGGACGACGTTTTCCTTCATCGCTTCGCCCCGGCGAGCCGCTTTCGCGCCTCGGCTTCCTTGAGCCCGCGGACGGCGACGACCTTGCTCCTGCCGCTCGCGCCGAGGGCGATCTGGACATCGCTCTGGCGCACGTCGAGCGCGCGCGAGAGCAGCTTGACGAGCTCCGCGTTGGCGGCGCCCTCCACGGGCGGCGCGGTCAACGACACGTCGAGCGCGCCCTCGCGCACCCCGACGATGGCCGAGCGCGACGACTTCGGGCGCACCTGGACCGAGATGCGGACGCCTTCGGCGCGCTCGGTGATCGCGAGGCGACTCCACTCGCCGACGGCGCCGCTCTCCTCGGGTTTGCTCATCTGGCCGGCGGCATCGTAGCGTATCTGGAGCTCACGCGTGGTTCCCGCGAGGCGCGGTGATGTCGCTCTTCGGACGGCGACGGCCATCGCGAATTTGCCGGTCGGCGGCCTGACCCGCTACTCTTTTCGCCCCGGCCGTGGGTCGGCTCGCGCAGTACGATCCGGCAGGTCGACTTGCATCAGCGGCGCTCGTTGTTCGCTGCTGATGTTCATTTCCGCGGTGGAGGCGTTGGACATGACTGATGAAGGAGAAGGGTCCGTGAACGCAACGCCCAGCCTCGCGAGGAGGTTGTGCGCGCTCGCGCTGCTCGCGACGTCGGGTGGCCTGCTCGGGTCTGCATGCGCCGACAACGAGAGCAGCCTGTTCATCCGCATGCGGATGGCAGAGACGGGGGACTGCACCGTGAGCTGCGGTCCCAGTGAACCGTTCTGGACCGAGGACGCGGTGGACTCGGCCTATGTGGGCAGCCACAGCGCGATGCTCCTGGTGGGCAACCAGATCGTGGAGCGCGGCGACCCCGACGTCCTCCGGACGGAGACGTCCCGCGTCCAGCTCTACGAGGCCGAGGTCCGTGTCGCTGACATCGAGGGCAATGACGTGACGCCGGGCTACGTCGTTCCGATCACCGGCACGGTCGACCCGGGCTCGTCCGGCGACCCCGGCTACAACTGCACCGAGGTCCTCCTGCTCGACGGCGCCACGATGGAAACCTTGCGCAGGCAGGCCGCGCAGCAACGGCTCGATATCCAGGTGTGGGCGACGGTGGTGCTGCGCGGCAGGACGCTGGGCGGCCAGGAGGTCGAGACAACGGAGTGGACCTACCCCATCAGGGTCTGCTTCGCCTGCAGCCGGTGCGTCGACACGTCTCCGCCGGACTGCTGCTACAGCTCCGCGAACGAGGAGTGCGAGGACGCCAAGGAGCTCGAGGGCGCCTGCCCTGGCGCCCGGGGCCCTCAGGACTGTCGTGACCTCGGTCAGCCCTGCGCCGATCACATCGCAAGCTTCGGCCTGTAGAGCGCTCCCCGCAGGCCCCGGCCCGAGCCCCTGTCACCGCGCCGGTCCGGCGCGGGGCACCGGGGCTGCTTCGGGCGACGGCCCTTTCGCAGCCTCGAAGAGGTAGACGAACGGAAGGGCGAGCAGCGCGAGATCGAGCTGCGCCGCGAGGACGACCGCGGTCTCCTTCGAGCCGCCGAGCCCGAACCGCCCCTGGGCGAGCAGCCCGGTGCTCATCCCGTAGCGCGAGTGGAAGTTGTAGCTGCGTCCGCCCCAGAAGATGGCGGCGGCGATCCCTGGCTCCACGCCGCGAGCGTCATCGCTCCACCGGCCGTAGGCGCCGGTGGAGAGGACCAGGGGGAACGAGTCGTGGATGGGCGCGAGCACGGAGACGCCCGCGCCGGTCTGGATTTCGTCGAACGCGTGGGTGAGCACCTCGGCGTAGGGACCGACGCCGAAGTCGTCGTTGGCAGCGCGGCCGAACAGGACGTCCCCGCGCAGCCCGAGGTGGAAGACCGTGGAGTCCCACAGCTGCCGGTCGAGGCCGACGCCGACAAGGCCAACGGTGACGCCGGCGCTCGCCTGGGGCTCGGCACGGGCTGCGCCGTGGAGGAGAACGACTCCGAGGAGCGTGGCAACCAAGGCAGCTGGGCGGCCCGCGGTGGCCATGATGGAGCGATGCTACAGGGCGCTGGCGGGGAGCGCGCCTGAATTCTGCTGCACGGAGCCCCGCCCTGCGTGAGGCTCTCCGGAGTTCGTCTTCGGTGCGTCGCGTCCGTCGCCGGTGAGTCCCTCCGTTCGCACCGCGCAGCCCGCCCTGCGCGCCTGCTAGCGTTCATGGTAGCGTCCGGGGGCAATGGCGCGACGCACAGTGCAGCTACGGGTAGGAGGTCAGACCTACCGCGTGGTGACGTCCGCGAGCGACGAAGAGCTCCAGCGGCTCGCCGCGGTCGTCGATCAAAAGCTCGCTACCGTTGTGCCCGCCGGCCGCGCCGTGACCCCCCAGGCCATGTTGCTCGCCGCCATCGCGCTCGCGCACGATCTCGAGCAGGAGCGGACCCGGGCGTCGGTCATCGCGGGGCGCGCGCGGGACGCATTTGGCCGTATTCTGCAGCGGGTCGACGCGGTCCTCGGCGCCGGTCCCGAGTCGCCCTCGTCCAGCGGAGCGAACGACAGCACGCGCTGAGCTGGAGTGCCCGTACCTGGCGGGGTCCCGCTGAGCGGCCCTGCCGCTGACTGGAGATGGCATGCCTGCACCCATGGATGAAGCTTTCCAGGCCCTCGACCCCACGCCTGGAGGCGTGAACGCCCTTCGCCATCTTCAGGACGAGCTCTCCGAGATGGAGCGCGCCGGCTTGCTGCGCACACCCCCTGCTGCCCCGGCTTCCGACCGGCTGCTGGTCCTGTGCTCCAACGACTACCTCGGCTACGCCGGGCTCGCCTTGCCTTCCGAGGTCGGGACCGCGAGCGGTGCGGGGGCGTCCCGGCTGGTGAGCGGGACCCACGAGGCCCACCTGTTGGCTGAGAGGGAGATCGCCGCATGGCTGAGCGTGGAAGCGACGCTGCTGTTCTCCTCGGGGTATGCGGCGAACGTCGGCACCGTCGCTGCGCTGGCCAGGCCGGGGGATGTCGTCGTGTCGGACGCGCTGAACCACGCGTCGCTTATCGACGGATGTCGTCTCTCGGGGGCGACGGTCGAGGTGGTGGGCCATGTCGACCTGGAAGCGGTGGAGAGCGCCCTCGAGCGGGCCAGGGGCGCGCGCCGCCGGTGGGTGGTGACCGAATCGCTCTTCAGCATGGATGGCGACACCCCCGACCTCCGCCGCCTCCGTGAGCTCTGCGATCGTCACGACGCCGCGTTGATCGTGGACGAGGCGCACGCCCTCGGTGTCTTCGGACCGCGCGGAGCTGGCCTCTGCGCCGAGGCCGGGGTGCGCCCCGACGTGCTCATCGGCACGCTCGGCAAGTCGCTCGGGCTCCACGGCGCCTTCGTCGCGGGCTCCTCGACGTTGCGAACCTACCTGTGGAACCGCGCCAGGAGCTTCGTTTACTCGACCGGCATCAGCCCCGTGGTGGCGCTCGCTGCGGTGGAGCGGGTCCACCGCGCCGCCGCGGACGACCCGGCTCGGGCGCGCCTGGCGATGATCACCCGCCGGCTTCGCTCCGGTCTGCTGGCGCTGGGAGCCGAGCTGCTTGCTGATTCCTCGGGGCCGATCCTCCCCTGGCTTCTGAAGTCGCCGGGGGCCGCGGTGGAGATGTCTCGGCGCCTGGCGAGCGAGGGCGTCCTTGTCCAAGCGATCCGGCCGCCGACGGTGCCGGCGGGCACGTCGCGGCTCCGCATCGTGGCGAACGCGTCGCTCTCCGAGTCGGACGTGGAGCGTGCGCTCGCAGGGTTCCGGGAGGCGATGCGATGAGGGGACATCCTGTTTCACGTGAAACAGGACGGATCCGGGTCGCCGTGGTCGGAACCGGGACCGGGGTGGGCAAGACGCACGTGTCGGTCGCGCTGGTCGCAGCGCTGGCGGCGCGCGGCGACAAGGTCTGCGGATTGAAGCCCATCGAATCGGGCATCGACGGCACCTCGACGACCGACGCTGAACAGCTGGCGCTCGTCAGCTCGGTCCAGCCCGAGCCAGCACCCTACCGCTTCGCTGAACCGATCTCCCCTCATCTGGCAGCGCGCCGTTGCGGACGCACCATCTCGCTGGACGTCGCCACCACGTGGGTCGACAGGCACTCCGCTCCCCTCGCGATCGTGGAGAGCGCCGGCGCGCTCCTCTCACCGCTCGGACCGGAACTGACGAACGCAGACCTCGTGCGCGCACTCTCGCCCGATGCCGTCGTCTTGGTCGGCCTCGATCGGCTGGGCATCCTTCACGAGGTCGCTTGCTGCATGCTCGCCCTCCGTGCGCTCGCCCCTGGTCTTCCGCCAGCCGTGATCGTGCTGAACCCGCCGACAGTGCCCGATGCATCCACCGGCACGAACGCGGAGGAGCTCGCCGCGCTCGGCATTGCGTCCGGCGCCGTCGTGATGCCACGCGCCGCTCCAACAGCGCCGGCATCGCTCGCCGCGGCGCAGGTCGCCCTGGCGCGTCTCGCGCTGTCGTAGCGAGACATCGTCACGTGCAAGGGGGTGAGCAGCCCCGAGGTCGTGAGAAATCAAGCCGAGCTACCGGACCCGAGTACCCGGTTCTGAGCTCCGGTCCGAGGCCCCACTCGGCGGGTTCGCGGGATTTCCGAAGGACCGGTCCGCCTCGTCAGGACGCGCCGGTGACGACGCGACCCCGCTCCAGCACGAGACGGGCGGCCGCCCGCTCCCGGAAGACCTCCGGCTCGTGGGACACCACGACCACCGCGGCGCCCCGCGCCACCTCCGCATCCACGACCGCGAGCAGCCGCGCCACCCCTGCGCGGTCGAGGCCCGTGGTCGGCTCATCCAGCAGCACCAGCGAAGGCTGGTGCACCAGGGCTCTCGCGAGCGCGATTCGTTGTCGCTGGCCGCGCGAACACGTGCGGAGCGGCCTTAGCGCAAAGCTCCCGAGCTCGAAGCGCTCCTCCGCATGACGCCACGCCTCGTGCGCGTCCAGCCCGTGGAAGCCGGCCGCCAGCTCGACGTTCTGCCGACCGGAGAGGTCCGGGTACGCCAGCGACTCGTGGGACAGCCAGCCGATGGTCCCGCGCGCCGTCCCGACGTCGTCGCCGAGCGGCTCGTAGTCCACCGCGCCCGACGTGGGACGGATCACGGTCCCGAGGATCCCGAGCAGCGTCGACTTGCCCGACCCGTTCGCCCCCTCGATGAGCGTCAATCGCGCTGCCTCGATCGTCGCGTTCACCCCACGCAACGCCGCCGTCGCTCCGTAGGTCTTCACGACGCCACGGGCCACCACGCGCTCGATCGTCCTCACCGCGCTCACCTCGCTCCTGCGCTCGCGTTCCCGTCAGCTCTTGTCGCCGCCTCGAGCGCGACCTTCGCCCTGAACGACGGTGGTGATGTCCTCCGGGAACGCTGGCGGATCAACGACGGTCGCCTCGGAATCGTCGGAGAGCTCCCCTTCCGCTTCGAGCGGGCTCAACGACGGAATCGTCGGTCGGTCTTCCGACTCATCGTCTCGAGACTGCCCGTCATTCGTCTCCGCGACCGGCTCGCTCGGTCTGTGCACAGCGCCGCCGCAGGAGTGGTCGTCGACGACCTTCTGAACGGCGACGCGCTCCAGCCGGCGCTTCTGTGACACCGGCACCTGGTTCTTGAACCGCCGCAGCCCTTCCAGGAACTCCCGCGCGCTCTGGAATCGTTCATCCCGCGCCTTCGCCAGAGCGCGATCCACGAGGCGCGAGAGACCGGGCGGAATCGTCGGATCGAGCTCAGTCACCGGCCGGTGCCACAGCGTGAGGATCTGGACGAGCAACGCATTGTAGTTGCGGGCCACGAACGGGCGCTGGCCCGTCAGCGCCTCGTACAGGATGACGCCCGCAGCCCACAGATCGAGCCGGCGGTCAAGCTCCACGTCCCCCCGTGCCTGCTCGGGCGCCATGTAATACGGCGTGCCCATCACCATGCCGGTGCGGGTCAGATCCGTCATCACCCCAGCCATGCCTGAGGCCTGGGAGATGCCGAAATCGAGCAGCTTGGCCACCGGCAACATGCCGGCGCGCTCCGAGAGGAAGATGTTCTCCGGCTTCAGATCCCGGTGGACGATCCCGCGATCATGTGCCGTCACCAGCGCCGAGAGCACTTGGAGCATGATGTCGACGAGCTCGTTCGGCGGAACGACACCACAGCGCTCGATCCGCTGCGCCAGCGTCTCCCCGTGGAGACGTTCCATCACGAGGTAGGGACTGCCGTCAGGGAGCCACCCCATATCGTACACTTCACAGATGTTGGGATGACCGATCCGCCCGGCGACCCGCGCCTCGTGCTCCAGCCTCGAGATGGCCTCGCGCTTCTGGGTTTCCCGCGGATGCATCACCTTGACAGCGACCAGCCGCCCGATCTGGAGGTGCTCCGCCTCGTACACCGCGCCCATGCCACCCTCCCCGATGATGGCGGTGACCGCGTACTTGTCGCCTATCACGTGGCCGAGCAGCGAACGCCCGGAAGAGGTCCGGCTCACGCCGCGGCCCCCGGGCCATGCCGGCGTCCGCGAGCCCGCCACGGCAGACGACGGAGCGCGTGACGCGAAAGCCCGCTGCTCCGCACCTGGCGCCAGCGCCCCGCGCACCGGTGAGCTCGGCGCCACGCCCGCCGGCCACCTCAGCAACGGCGGCGCCACCCTCGACGAAGGATTCGCCGATGGCCGGTGGATCGGCTGCGACGGAGCCACGCCAGCGCGAGCGCCCGCGCGGGAGGGCGGCGGATCGGCCGGAGCGACGACCAGCCCGGTCGCCGGACACACGACCACCGCGAGATCGTGGTGGCTACCGCAGTGGATGCACCGCACCGAACTCAAGTCCGTACAATTTGAAATACTCCATCCAGGTGCTGCTCGAAACTGCACAGCGCATCGGGGTAGAGCACGCAGCAACGCTCGGTTCCACATCACCCCGCACGCCCCCTGGGGGATCCTTGGGGATAACCCCGCCGGCAACCCTGGGGGCAAAACGGGGGAGATCGGCCATCCGCCAGCTCTCCCCTGTCCACCTACCCCTGAGGACGGTCCATTTACCCCAGGGCGTTCGCTTCTAACTCGTTGGATTCGTTGCGCATTCTGAGTTATCCCCGCCCTCCACAGCGCCTACGACGAAGACGATGTCTTTATCTATCTATTTCATGGAAAGAAGAGGCGTTGCGCAAGGTCACGCGAGCGCTCATTTCCAGCGCACCCCCGGGCGATAACCCTGCTAAAGGGAGCGGCTCCGGAGTCGGCTATGGACCTTGTGATCCCCAAGAAAGATCTGCTTCGCCTCGTCGCGCGCTGCCAAGGCGTGGCGGACAAAAAGAGCGCGATGCCCGCGCTCGCCAACGTCCTGCTCGCCGCCGAGGGCAACGCGGTCCGCGTCGCCGCGACCGACCTGTACCTCGGCGTCACCGGCCAGACCCACGCGGACATCAAGACCGGCGGCACCGTCGCCGTGCCGGCCAGGGACCTGCTGGAGCGCGTGAAGGCCATGCCCGATGGCCCGATCCAGATCACCACCACCGAGGGCGCGCACACGTCGCTCAAGGCCGTGGGATCGCCCCGGCGCTACACGCTCCCCGGGCTCCCCGGCTCGGAGTTCCCGCAGCTGCCCGCCCCGGCGGTGGACGCGCCCTCGCTGGAGCTCCCCGTCGAGCAGCTCGCGCTCCTGATCACCCGGACCCACTTCTCGATCTCCACCGACGAGACCCGCGCGCACGTGAACAGCGCCCTGTTCGAGTGGGCCGGCGATCGCGTCAGGATGGTGACCACCGACGGCCATCGCCTCTCCAAGATGGAGGCGACCGTGTCGGGCAGCTCCGCGACGGCCACCATGCTCATCCCGCTCAAGGCGATCACGGAGCTCCGCCGCCTCGCCGAGGAGGCGCGCGCCGAGAAGGAGACCCCGATGGTCGCCATCACCCAGAGCGGGCCGAACGCCTTCTTCAACATCGCCGGGATGCAGTTCTCGGTGAAGCTCGTCGACGCGCAGTTCCCGCCCTACCAGCAGGTCATCCCGTCGGTCACCGAGCGCTCGGTCCGCGCCCCCCGCGTCGCGTTCGCCGAGGCCCTCCGCGCCATCGCGCTCGCCGCCAACGACCGCACCGGCGGCGTCAAGCTGTCGATCGCGCCGGGGACGCTCCGGATCACCAGCGAGAGCCCCGACACCGGCGCCGGCTTCGACGAGGTGGCCGTCGACTACAGCGGACCCGAGGTCACCATCGGCTTCAACGCGAAGTACTTCCTCGACGTGCTCGCCTCGATCGACGACGAGGAGGTCATCCTCGGCATCTCCGGCGAGCTCGACCCCGCCGTGATCCGGCCCGGCAGCGAGTCGAACCAGCAGAGCTACGTCGCCGTCATCATGCCGATGCGGATTTGAGCGCGCCCTCCGACGAGCCCGAGGGGCGCTCCCCGAGCCTCCTGCTCGAGCGGCTCCACATCCGCGAGTTCCGGAACCTCGGCCGCGTCGATGTCGAGCCCGCGCCGCGCATCAACGTGATCGCCGGCAACAACGGGCAGGGCAAGACGAGCCTGCTCGAGGCGATCTACTTCGCCGCGACCTCGAGGAGCTTCCGCACCCACCGGCTGGCCGAGCTGGTCCGCCACGGCGCCCCCATCGCGAGCGCGCGGGCGCGCTTCGTGGAGCGCCGGGACGCGCTGCAGCCGCTCGCGCGCGAGCAGACGGCCGCCGTGGAGCACAAGCGGTGCGTCGTGCGCATCGACGGCAACCGGCCCCCGAGCCTGGCGAGCTTCGCGACGCGATCGCCGGTCGTCGCCTTCCACGCGGAGGAGCTCGCGCTGTCCACCGGGCCCGCGAGCGCGCGGCGCACGTTGCTCGATCGCCTGGCGCTCTTCATGGACCCGCAGAGCGCCGACCACCGCGCCCGCTACGCGCAGGCGCTCCGCGCGCGCCACGAGCTGCTCCACCGGGGCGGGGGCGCGCAGGCCCAGGCGAGCGCCGAGCTCGACGCGTTCGAGGCGCTCTGCGCCCTCCACGGCGCGGCGCTGACCCGCGCCCGCGAGGCCGCCGTCCAGGCGCTGGCGCCGGAGCTCACGCACGCCTTCGCCCGCATCGCCGCGCCCGACCTGACGCTGGCCGCGCGGTACGCGCCGGGCGGCAGCGGCGACGCCGAGCAGGCGCGCGAGGCGCTGCGCGAGCAGCGCCGCCGCGACGCGCACCGGCCGAGCGCGGGCTACGGCCCCCACCGAGACGACCTGCTGCTCGAGCTCGACGGCCACCCCGCCCGCGTTGTCGCCTCCCAGGGCCAGCACAGGGCCCTCACGCTCGCGCTCAAAGCAGCAGAGACCGCTGCCATTGCTTCCGTCCGGGGCGTAGAACCGATCCTCCTGCTCGACGACGTGTCGAGCGAGCTCGATCCCGACCGGACGGCTGCGCTGTTCATGTTCCTCGGAATGGCGCGCGGACAGGTATTCCTGACGACCACGCGGCGCGATCTCATCGTCACGCCGGGCGTACCTTCCTCGGAGCGGCGCGATTTCCACGTCGAAGGCGGCGCGGTCGGCTGACGCTCGTCGCGGGGGCGCCGGACGCGCGCGGCGCGCGCCGCGCGATGGACGAACGTCCGCCGACCGCGCCGCGACCGCCGTCAAACGCGTTGATCCCGGCCCCGGAGCGCGCGAGTTGGGATGCTCCGGACGCGCCCGCGACGGGCACCGAAAATACGGTGTTACGAGCCTTCCGGACCCGGCGAAACGCTTGCCCGAGCCCCTGATTTCGGCTACATTTCCGCAGTCTTTACGGGGCATCGACGGGCGGTCCGCACATGAACGCTCGTGGCCCCGGAATCGATCCGGCGCCGCTGCCGCGGCGCCCGGGTCGTCACCAGACGAGCTGCCATCGAGCCGGCCCCTCCACTGCAAGAACTCCGGCAATCCGAGCGGCCTCCGCCGCTCTGCGCCCCCGGTGAGAGGCGGCGGGCGCGCCACCAGGACCGAGATGACGGAACCCACCCTGAGCCAGCCGACCGACCTCACCAAGGCGTCGTATGACGCCCACAGCATCACGGCGCTCGAAGGCCTTGAAGCGGTGCGAAAGCGACCCGGCATGTACATCGGCGATGTGCACGACGGATCGGGGCTCCACCACCTGGTCTGGGAGGCCATCGACAACGCGGTCGACGAGCATCTCGCCGGCGCCTGCACGGAGATCAGGGTCACCGTCCACTTCGACGGCTCGGTGTCGATCGAGGACAACGGCCGCGGGATCCCGGTCGGGATGCACGCCAAGGGCGTGAGCGCGGCAGAGGTCGTCATGACCGTCCTCCACGCCGGCGGCAAGTTCGACAACTCCAGCTACAAGGTCTCTGCGGGCTTGCACGGCGTCGGCGTGAGCGCCGTGAACGCCGTCTCCGAGTGGCTGAAGCTCGAGATCAAGCGCGAAGGAAAGCTCTGGTTTCAGGAGTACGCCCGGGGCGTGCCGAAGGCGCCGCTCAAGGGGATCGGCGTGACGGACAAGACGGGGACGAAGCTCACCTTCAAGCCCGATCCGCTCGTCTTCAGCACGGTCGAGTTCAGCTTCGACATCCTCGCGAGCCGCCTGCGCGAGCTCGCGTTCCTGAACGCCGGGCTCATCATCCACCTCCACGACCAGCGCCCCGACGGGAGAGCGGAGATCTACGAGTACAAGGGGGGCATCTCCGAGTTCGTGTCGCTGCTCAACAAGACCAAGGAGCCGATTCACGACGACGTGATCAGCTTCGTGTCGCAGCACGAGGCCGGCGCCACGGGCGACGGCGCGAACGGCCGCGGCAGCTCCGCGACTCCGCCGGTCGGCGTGGAGGTCGCGCTGCAGTGGAATGGCTCCTACACGGAAGCCATCTTCTGTTACACGAACAACGTCCACAACAAGGATGGCGGCACCCACCTCACCGGGCTCCGCGCCGCGCTCACGAAGACGATCAACAACTACGGGAGCGCGCACAACCTCTTCAAGGAGCTGAAGCAGGGCCTGCAGGGCGAGGACGCGCGCGAGGGCCTGACGTGCGTGCTCAGCATCAAGCACCCGGACCCGTCGTTCGACTCGCAGACGAAATCCAAGCTCGTGTCGAGCGAGGTGAAGGGCATCGTCGAGGCCGCCGTCAGCGACAAGCTCGGGCAGTACTTCGAAGAAAACCCCCAGAGCGCGAAGAAGATCATCGAGAAGGCGGTCGTCGCGGCGAAGGCGCGCGAGGCGGCCCGCAAGGCGCGCGAGGTGATCCGCAAGGGCTCGCTCGACGTGACCTCGCTCTCGGGCAAGCTCGCCGATTGCCAGTCCAAGGACCCGGAGAAGAGCGAGATCTACATCGTCGAGGGCGAGAGCGCCGGCGGCAGCGCCAAGATGGGGCGCGACCGGCACTTCCAGGCGATCCTCCCGCTGAAGGGGAAGATCCTGAACGTCGAGCGCGCGCGGCTCGACCGCATGCTGAGCTCCGCCGAGGTCGGCACGCTGATCACCGCCCTCGGCTGCGGGATCAACGACGCCGGCGGCTTCGAGATCGACAAGCTCCGCTACCAGAAGATCATCCTGATGACGGACGCCGACGTCGACGGCTCCCACATCCGCACGCTGCTGCTGACCTTCTTCTTCCGGCAGATGCCGGAGATCATGGAGAAGGGGTACCTGTTCATCGCGCAGCCCCCGCTCTACCGCGTGCGCAAGGGCAAGCGGGACCTGTACCTGAAGGACCAGGGCGCCCTCGACGAGTTCCTCGTGGGCAACGCCGTGGACGGGCTCGAGATCGTCGCCAGCGGCGCCCAGACGGGCATCGCGGGCCAGCCGCTCTACCGGCTGGCGCAGCGCCTGAAGCGGTTCCGCGCCGTGCTCTCCAACATCGACAAGCGCTGTGACGCGCGGATCGTGGCGGCGCTGCTGCGGTCCAGCGGGCTCGGGCGCGACGACCTGCGCGAGACCAAGAAGGTCGCCGCGGCCGCCGACGAGCTCCGCGCCTACCTGAAGCAGCGCTATCCGGACCTGTTCCCGCTCACGCTGTCGACGCCCAGGGACACGGAGCACGGGACGAGCCGGATCGAGGTCGTGCCGCGCCCGGGCGCGAGCGCGCGAAAGAGCGTCATCGACTGGGATCTGGTGAACTCGCCGGAGTACCAGGAAGCCTGGTCGATCGAGCAGGACCTCCGGTCCATCGGCGCGCCCCCGTACCGGGCGCGCACGTCGAGCGGCGAGGAGACCATCGAGAACGGAGAGTCGCTCGTCGAGTACATCGAGGAGCGCGGCAAGAAGGGCATCGCGATCAGCCGTTACAAGGGCCTCGGCGAGATGAACGCCGACGAGCTCTGGGAGACGACGATGAACCCGGACGCTCGGACTCTCCTCCAGGTCCGCATCGACGATGCGGTGAAGACGGACGAGCTCTTCACGATCCTGATGGGGGATCAGGTCGAGCCGCGGCGCAACTTCATCGAGCAGAACGCGCTCAACGTGAAGAACCTCGATATCTGAGCCTGCGTCGCCGGGGCGCGGCTCCTGCGCGCCCGGCGCGGCTCCTGCGCCCGGGGGCGCGGCGCCCCGGCTCCGCGCCCGGGCGTGCGGTGCGTCGAGCCCCCCGCTCGTTGCGCACGGTCGGGGGTTGACAGGGCGCTGCCGCTGCATCGCTCACCTGCCCTGTTCGCTCGGTATCCCTTCAGCGCCTCTTCGGCGTCCCTTCAAACGCCCTTCAGCGCGCTTCAGCGCCCTTCCGCATTTTTGGCAAGCCGCTTGCTTGGATGTCCCCTTGCTAGGCGGGGCACCCGCCTTAGCTTCGAGGGGCCATGAAAATCGAGCGAATGACGACGAAGGCCCAAGAGGCCATACGAGACGCTGTCGATTTCGGCAGCCGTCGGGGAAACCCCGAGCTCTATCCCGAGCACCTTGTGCGGGCGATCGTCAGCCAGGACGGCGGCGTCGGCGCGCCCCTGGTGCAGAAGGCAGGCGCCGATCCGGCAGGCGTGCTGCGCCTCCTCGACGCGAAGATCGACACCTACCCTCGCGTCAGCGGCGGCGCCGAGCCGAACCTGTCGAGGCGCGCGCTCACGGTCCTGCAGAAGGCCGAAGACGAGGCGAAGGCGCTCAAGGACGAGTACATCTCGACAGAGCACGTCCTGCTCGCCGGCATCAAGGCCGACAAGGAGATCCAATCGATCTTCGAACGAGCGGGGCTCTCGTACGACAAGCTCCTCTCGTCGCTCGCGGCCGTGCGCGGCAATCAGCGCGTGACGGACCGGGACCCCGAGGGGAAGTTCCAGGCGCTCGAGAAGTACACACGGGATCTCACGAAGCTCGCTCGACAGGGCAAGATCGATCCGGTGATCGGCCGAGACGAGGAGATCCGGCGCGTCATCCAGGTGCTCTCGCGGCGCACCAAGAACAATCCGGTGCTCATCGGCGAGCCCGGCGTCGGCAAGACGGCGATCGTCGAGGGCATCGCGCAGCGCATCGTCGCGGGCGACGTGCCGGAGTCGCTCAAGGACAAGACCATCGCGGCGCTCGATCTCGCGGCCATGGTCGCAGGCTCGAAGTTCCGAGGGGAGTTCGAGGACCGGCTGAAGGCCGTGCTCAAGGAGATCGAGGGCTCGAACGGCCGCATCATCCTGTTCATCGACGAGCTCCACACACTGGTGGGCGCCGGCGCGGCCGAGGGCGCCATGGACGCGGCCAACATGCTGAAGCCGGCGCTCGCGCGCGGCGAGCTCCGGTGCATCGGCGCGACCACCCTCGACGAGTACCGCAAGCGGATCGAGAAGGACGCGGCGCTGGAGCGGCGGTTCCAGCAGGTGCTCGTCACGCAGCCCAGCGTCGAGGACACGATCGCCATCCTGCGAGGCCTCAAGGAGAAGTACGAGGTCCACCACGGGATCCGCATCCAGGACGCGGCGCTCGTCGGGGCCGCCGTCCTGTCGAACCGGTACATCACCGAGCGCTTCTTGCCCGACAAGGCGATCGATCTGGTCGACGAGGCGGCGTCGAAGATCCGTATGGAGATCGACAGCCTGCCCACGCCGATCGATCAGGTCGAGCGCGATCTGCTCAAGCTGCAGATGGAAGAACAGGCGCTCAAGCGCGAGAGCGACAAGGCGAGCAAGGTCCGCCTCGACGAGGTGCGGCGCGAGATCGCCGACCTCCAGGGGCAGCGCGACGCGATGCGGGCGCAGTGGATGCGCGAGAAGGAGCTCATCTCCGAGCTGCGCCGGCTCAAGCCGCAGATCGAGGAGCTCCGGCTCGAGGAGGAGCGGCTGAAGCGCGCCGGAGACCTCGGGCGCGCCGCGGAGATCCATTACGGCAAGATCCCGGAGATCGAGAAGAAGCTCGAGTCGATCCGCGCCACCCTCTCCCAGGTGCAGTCGAAGCAGAGCTACCTGAAGGAGGAGGTCACCGACGAGGACATCGCCGCGGTCGTCTCGAAATGGACCGGGATCCCCGTCTCCAAGATGCTCGAGAGCGAGATGCAGAAGCTGCTGCGCCTCGAGGAAGAGCTGCGCCGGCGCGTCGTTGGGCAGGAGGACGCGCTCCGCGCGGTGTCGAACGCCATCCGGCGCTCGAGGGCCGGGCTCGGCGACGAGCGCCGGCCGATCGGATCGTTCCTGTTCCTCGGGCCGACCGGCGTCGGCAAGACCGAGCTCGCGCGCGCGCTCGCCGAGATCCTCTTCGACGACGAGCGGGCCATGGTGCGGCTCGATATGAGCGAGTACGGGGAGCGCCACGCGGTGGCCCGCCTGATCGGCGCGCCGCCCGGGTACGTCGGCTACGAGGAGGGAGGCCAGCTCACGGAGCCGGTGCGCCGGCGGCCCTACAGCGTGGTGCTGTTCGACGAGATCGAGAAGGCCCACCCGGACATCTGGAACACGCTCCTCCAGGTGCTGGACGACGGCCGCCTGACGGACGGCCAGGGGCACACGGTCGATTTCAAGAACACGATCATCATCCTGACATCGAACCTCGGGACGCCGGCGGCCGCGGCGATCGAGGAGCGAGCGAACCTGCCGGCGGACGAGAAGGCCGAGCTCGTGAGGAGGGCCGTCATCGAGGAGGTGCGGAAGCACTTCCGCCCGGAGTTCTTGAATCGCCTCGACGATCTCATCGTGTTCCGGCGGCTGGCGCGCGAGCAGATGGAGCAGATCGTCGATATCCAGCTCGACCTGCTGCGAAAGCGCCTGGATCGACGCGGGCTGCTCTTCACCATCTCGTCCGAGGCGAAGGGCTACCTCATCGAGCAGGGGTGGGATCCGCAGTACGGCGCGAGGCCGCTGAAGCGCGCCATCCAGCGGAGCATCGAGGACGAGCTCGCGAAGCGGATCCTCGGCGGCGAGTTCAAGCAGGGAGACACGGTGCGGATCGACCGCGGGGCCGGAGGGCTCACCTTCACGCGCGCAGCGCCGAACTGACGCTCGCCAGCCCGCGCCCGCGTCAGCGCTCGGCCTGCGTCAGCGCTCGGCCTGCGGCCTGCGTCAGCGCTCGGCCTGCGTCAGCGCTCGGCCTGCGTCAGCGCTCGGGAAGATTGCCAGCGATGCGGCGGAGGAGGTCCAGGACGGCGTAGGCGGCGCCAAGCTGGACCTCCTCGCGATCCCCCGAGAACACCCGGTCGCGCACGACGAGGCCGCCGGGGTGCGACACAGCCCAGTAGCAGAGGCCCACCGGCTTGGTCGCCGTGCCGCCCGTCGGGCCGGCGATGCCCGTCACGGAGATGGCGACGTCGACCTCGCAGAGGCGGCGGACGCCCTGGGCCATCTCGGCGGCGACCTCGGCCGACACCGCGCCGTGGCCGCGCAGGGTGTCCTCCGCGACGCCGAGCAGCCGCGTCTTGGCGCTGTTCGCGTAGGTGACCGCGGCGCCAACCAGGTAGTCGCTCGCCGGATAACTGGTGAGCAGGTGAGAGATCAGGCCGCCGGTGCACGACTCCGACACGGCGAGCCTCCAGCCACGGGCGCGCACCGAACGCCCGACCATCTCCGGGAAGGCGTCGCCCCCCTCCCCGTACACGGCGGTGCCGAGCCGCTCACGGACATCGGCCGTCGCCTTCAAGGCCAGCTCGTGCGCCATCGACTGCGTGGCGGCGCGGGCGTGGACCTTCACGTCGACCTCCGGGTAGTGTACGCGGTAGCCGAGCGTGATGCCGGGGTGGGCCTCCTCCACGCCCTTCAGGAGCTCGCCCAGCGTGGACTCGGGGAGGCCGTAGGTGCGGAGGCGGACCTGAAAGGTATTGTTCGGCGCGGCCGGCCGCACGCGCGGCAGCACCTGCTCGGCGAACATGCTCTTCATCTCCCGCGGCACACCCGGGAGGAAGAACACGGTGGACTCGCCCAGGTGGATGCCGAAGCCGGGCGCGCTGCCGGAGGAGTTCGGGAGGATCTCCGACCCGGCGGGGACCTCGGCCTGCTTCTCGTGGCCCGCGTTCATCGTCTTGCCTCGGCTCTCGACGCGCCGGCGAATGGCGAGCAGCGTGCTCTCGTCACGCACGAGGTCGGTGCCCATCGCACGGGCCGCGGCCTTCGCGGTGAGGTCGTCGGTCGTGGGGCCAAGGCCGCCGGTGGCGATCACCAGCCGGTGCGCGCTCGCGAGCTGGCGGACCGCGGCGACGATGCGATCGATGTCATCGTCGACGGTGCTGGATTCGCTGACCGTGAAGCCCGCTGCGGTGAGCTCGGCAGCGAGCCAGGCCTCGTTGGTGTTGATGATCTCGCCCCGGGTGAGCTCGGTCCCGATCGAGAGAAGCGCGACAGTCATTGGGACTTGGGACTCTAACTCCATCCGGCGCCGCCGGAGCGCGTTTCCGGATTGTTTTGCGGTCGGAAAACGAGGTGGTTTTGTCGTCCTACGCCATTTGTCCCCCTACGCCATTTGTCCCCCACCCCGTTTGCCCCCCTACCCCGTTTGTCCCCCTACCCCGTCCCCTCCCCCACCCGCCCGCCGCCGAGCGGGGCGCGCCTGCGAGCGCTACGGTGGATAGACACACCGGAAGCCGAGATCCGGCGCTCGGATGGATACCGGGACAAGGCGACGATTCCAGGTGCGGAGCGCCGCCGCGGCCCCATCCGTCCATGATCCGCCGTGAGTTCCCGAGAACTCGCCCTCGAGCGGATCAGGGGCCGCCCACTCGGCAACATTGCCGGCCAGATCGAACACCCGCCCGCCCGCGTGCACGGCGGCGCCGTCGGGGCGCGAGCCGGCGAGCTCGGGGCCCGTCGCGCCCCAGCCGCACGGGCCCGCTCGCAGACCAAAGGCGGCGCGCCGGCAGACCGCGCCGGTGTCGCCCCACGGGTACCGCCGGCCCGAGTCGCCCGCCGCGGCAAAGGCGAGCTGATCCCGCGAAGGGAGCGCTCCACCCGCGAAGGCGCAATAACGAGCCGACTCGGCCAGGGTGACGCCCGTGACGGGGACCCCGGGCTCGCCGCGCAGCGGGAGCGGGGCGCACGCGCCGGCGTCGACGCAAGCGGCGTAGCGCTGCTCGGTGATCTCGAACGCGTCGAGCGAGAACGCCGGGACGAACACCGCGCGCGGCTCGACGATGCCCTGCGCCTCCCAGTCGCTCGGCCCGAGGCGCAGCGTCCCGGAGGCGATGCGGACGGCCGCGCCCGGCGCGACGCAGCCAGCGGCGGTCACCGTGAGGCCGGCGCCGCATCGCCCCGGCGCGCCTGCGCAGCGGCCGGCGTCATCGAGGCGCTGGCCTTCGCCGCAACACCGCGGGCCGAGCGCGACCATCCCCGGCGCGCAGCGCGCCGGCGGCTCCGCGCGATGGAGCGCGAGCGCGACGATGGCGCCGATCAGGAGGGCCGCGCCCGCGGCGAGACCGGCCTTCCACCCCGGCATCCGCCCGACGTCCGGTGCTGCCCCCACCCCTCAGGAGCGCGGCGATCCAGCGGCGTCGGCCTTGAGCGCGCCGGCGGCCTTCCCGCGCGCGTCAGCGGCCTTCCCGCGCGCCGGCCTGGCCTCGATCATGGCCACGATGCGCGCGAGCGCGTCGAGGAGCGCCGCACGGACGCGATCGTACGTCTTCGGGCCGACGTCGCCCCGCTTCCGCGCGCGCTCGAGCTCGACGAACTCGTCGAGGAGCGCGTTCCGCGCCTCGATCAGCTCCCGCCGCTCCTCGTCGTCGGGCCCGCGGTCCTGGTCGCGCCGCCGGACCAGGTTCAGCGCGGCCCCGCCGATCACGGTCGCGCCGGCCAGCACCAGCGCGATCCACCGGCCCACGCCCGGCGTCGGCAGCCCGCCGAGCGTGATCTCGATGACCTTCATCCCGCCCTCCATGCGGGTGCCCTGCATCTCGGTGATCAGGATCTTCTTCCCGTCCCGGTTCTGGGTGCGCTGGGCCGCGGGGAAGCCGGCGACGTTCAGCGTCATCGACTTCGACGCCTCGGCCATCACCCGCATCTGGGCGATGCGCGGCGGCAGCTCGATGCGGATCGTCTGGCGCTCTTCGTTATGGAGCGGGACCTGCCAGCGGAACTGCCCTTCGTGCCGGCCGGGGCTCACGGTGCCGCGCAGCGCCACGCCGGTGCCCTTGACCTCGTCGAAGCGCATCTCCTCGCCCATGCCTTCGGTCTTGTTGAAGGCCTTGTAGTCGCGCGGGAGCGCGAACGTCTCGTTCGGCAGCCAGGCGACGCGGCCGAGGTTGAAGACCTGGAACAGCTGCTCCACCGAGATCGAGTCTTGCCGGAGCTGGAGGTAGACGATGCCCTGCGTCCCGACCATCAGGCCGCTCACGTTCGGCGTGGCGTCGTAGATGTGGAGCACGGCCCGCTTTCCGGCCTCGGCGCTGAGCCCGAAATGCGGGATCGAGAACGTTCCGCCGTCGCGCGTGACCGAGATGCCGTAGCTCGTGCCGCCGGCGATAGCGAGGTTCTCGAGCCGGACGGCGCCCGCGTCGTCCGTCTCTCGGCTGATGCGCTCGCGCGAGTCGCCCTTCGTCACCGAGCTCTGCAAGATGTCGACGTCGACGGAGATGCGAGGGACGGGGTTCCCATCCGCGTCCTGCACGGTGAGCACGAGGACGCCGGGCGGGAGCCCTGTGTCTTCCTGGACGGTGTCATCGGGCGCCTCGAACATGCCCGTCAGCTGCTCCGAGGCGCGCCGGGAGGCCGCGTTTGCCGCGGGAGGCTTCCCCACCGGCGGATGGCCCGAAGGCAGCGCCTGCCCCACCTCGGGATGCCCCGGCGGGAGCTCGCCCGCAGCGTCGGGCGCGCCCGCGTCCGCCGCTACGGCCGTCGAGGTCGCAGCAGGACCGCCGGCGCCGGCAGGCGCGGCGCCGCCCGGCGCCGCCGCCGGCTTCTCACCCGGCTTCGCCGCTGCGGACTGCGCCGGCGCGGCCTTGTCCGCCGTGGGCTGCGCCGACGCCGCCGGCTGCGCCTGCACCGCCTGCGCGGCGGTGATGCTCAGCGAGGCGATCGCGGCGAGCGCGGTACACCCGGTCCAGCGCATCACGAGGCCCTCCTGCGATCGTTCTCATCCTCATCGACGGTGGCCGCGGCGTCGTCCGTCGCAGCCGGGTCGTCCTGAGGCGCGCCGAGCGCGCGCTTCGTCCCGCACTTCTTGCAAAACACCGCGTCTTCGTCGTTCAGCGTGCCGCACTCCCCGCACGCCACGCCCTGCGTCGCCGCGGGCTCCGCCGTCGCCGCGGCCTCGTCCGGCTCCCTGGGCGCGCCGTCGTCCTGGAGCCCGGCGCGCCGGAGGTGCCTCTCCACGAGCGCCGCGACCTGCTCGCGCCGCGGCTGCGCGTCGGCGTCCAGCAGGCGGAGGAGCCGCTTCGCCTCGGCGCGGTACTTCGCGACGAGCTCGGCGTAGTCCTCATCGCTGATCTTCCCGACGCTCCGCTCGAACTCGAGGTCCTTGAGCGCGCGCAGGACGGCCTGCTTCTGCTCCTCTTCGGCGCGCGGCGCGCCGATCGCGTAGGCGTCGGCGCCGCTCAGCGGCGTCTCCCCGATCAGCACGCGGAGGCTCGCCCAGAAGATGGCGATGACGGCGACGAGCGCGCCGCCCGCGAGCACGAGGATCGCCGCGGGCGGCCCGGCGACGAGCCCCGCGACGCCGGCGCCGACGAGCGCCGCGAGCGGCGCCCCGAAGCGGGCGTAGTGCACGATCTGCCGCTCCAGCGGCGAGTCAGTACCCCGGGTCACGGTCTCGTCGGCCGTGGCCGAGGTGGCGCTTTTGGCGGGCTGTTCGGCGCTCATTCGCGGTCTTCGCGGTCCAGGCTCTTGAGCTCCTCGTCGAGCTTGTCGTCGTAATCGTCACGGGCGCCGGGGACAACGCCCTTCGCGGATCGCTGCTGGCCGGCGGCGCCCGCCTCGTCGCTGCGCCGCTTCCATCGGCGGAGCGTCGCGACGACGATGCCCGCGCCGACCACGATGGCGCCGAGCGGGAGGAGGTAGAGCAGCCGCTGGCTCCCCTTGTTGGGCGGCACGGCCAGCGCCTCCGCCCCGTAGCGCTCGGCGTAGGCGGCCTGGATGGCCTCGATCGACAGCCCCGACGCCAGCGCCGCGCGGAGCTGGTCGCGGCGCTCGTGCGCGGTGCCGCACGTGCACGTCCCGAGGGTCTCGCGCGGGCAGCCGCACGTGCAGATCAGGCTCCAGAAGAGCTTGCGCTCGATGTCGTTCGCGATGCCGACGACACCCGAGCGCTGCATCCCCTCGCCGAGCTGCTGGCTGTGGGCGAACTCCGGCGAGCGCAGCAGGACGACGAGGGCGAGGGCGCCCGCGACGAGGAGGGTGATGCCTTGGATGAGTCTTCGTGTGCGGCTCATTCGAACGCCGGCTGCCTCGGTTCGGCAGCGGTCGGGAGGATGGCACCTTTCGCGGGCGACCGCCCGGGATCAAGCGACGCGCCGGAGCCCGGGGCGCGGACGTCGCCGTCCGCCGCGCCGGGCGCGACCAAGACAGGTCGCCCGAGCCCCTCCTGGACGGGGCGCCCGTAGGCCTGCGACGGGCCGCCGGCGAGCAGGAAGGCGAACACGACCGACGCGGTGACGGACCCCGCCGCCCGCACATAACCGAACGCGCCGGCCTCCTCGAGCGCGATGTCAGGCCACATCGCGACGAGGGCCCCCAGGATGAGGATGCCCGCGCCGAACCACATGAACGAGATCAGGTTGTTCACGTGGATCTGGAACGAAGCGACCTTCGTCTGGGGGTTCGCCATCCCGATGATCACGTAGAGGTCGTTCTTGACGGTGATGTGCCGCGCGACCTCGGTCGAAGGCGCCTCCGGGGACGCCTTGTAGATGAACTTCGCGGGGCTGATCCGGCCGATCGGCGCGCCGTGGCGCTCGACGTCGAGGTCGGCGAAGACCATCCGCTTCTCGCTGTCGACCTCCATGCGCGGGCCGGCGTAGGTGAGGCGGTACTCCTCGATCTGCACGGACTCGCCCGGGTGGAGGCTGATCTCCTTGTCGACGCCCCACGCGCGGCCGGCGAACCCGATGAACATCACCGCGATGCCGACGTGCACGATGTAGCCGCCGTAGCGGCGCCGCGACCTGGCGACGAGGTTGTAGAAGGAGGTGAAGAGCGGCTCTTTCCCGCGCTTCTGCCGCGCCGCGATGCCGCGGGCGAACTCCTGCGCGACCACGGCGATGTTGAACGCGGCGATGGCCACCGTGAAGAACGGGTAGGTCGACGCGAGCTTCGCCAGCGCGTCGCCGAGCTGGCCGGGGTAGATCGGGTCCACGGCGACGAACGGGGCGAAGCCCACCCGCTTCCCGAGCGTCAGGTGAAGCGCCGCCGTGACGACCGTGACCAGCACCGGCCAGCGGAAGCTCTTCCGGAAGAGCTCTGGCGACGTCTTCCGCCACCCGAGCAGCGGCGCGACGCCCATGAGCAGGAAGACCACGAGCGCGATCGGGGGCAGCCACATGTTGTAGAACGTCGGCCCGAGCGTCGACTTCTGGTCGAGCAGCCACTCGCTGATGCGCGGCCACACCGTCGCGACCGCGATGAAGATCATGATGCTGAAGAAGCCCCAGTTGTTGAAGAGGAACGCGGCCTCGCGCGACAGCATCGACTCGAACTGCCCGTCGCTGCGCAGCCGCGGCAGGCGGTAGACGATGAGCGCGGTGCACGTGGCCAGGATCACGGCCATGAAGCCGACGAACCAGATGCCGATGCCGGACTGGGCGAACGAGTGGACGCTCGCGATGAGGCCGGACCGCGTGAGCCAGGTGCCGAAGATGGTGAGGAAGAACGTCCCGCAGATGAGCGAGATGTTCCACACCTTCAGCATGCCGCGGCGCTCCTGGATCATCGTCGAGTGGACGTAGGCGCTCGCGGTGAGCCACGGGAGGAACGCGGCGTTCTCGACCGGATCCCAGGCCCACGGGCCGCCCCAGCCGAGCTCCTCGTAAGCCCACAGCATGCCGAGCACGTTGCCGATGGAGAGGAACAGCCAGGAGAAGAGCATCCACTTGCGCGTCGCCACGATCCACTCGCTGTCGAGCCGGCCCGTGGCGAGCGCGGCGATCGCGAACGCGAACGGGACCGCCGCGCTCGTGAAGCCGATGTAGAGGCTCGGCGGGTGGATGATCATGTAGAAGTTGCGCAGCTGGTAGTTCAGCCCGTTGCCGTCGAGCGGGGCGCCCGCCACGCTCGTCCGGAACGGGTTCACCGCGAAGATCATCAGCGCCGCGAAGAAGATCAGGACGCTCATCAGCGTCGCGATGACGTAGGGCTGGAGCTCCAGATACCGGCGCTGCAGCCAGACGACGCACGTCCCCGAGAAGAGCGCGGTCAGGAACATCCACCAGAGCAGCGAGCCGTCCTGCCCGCCCCAGAGCGCGGCGATGAGGTACGGCGTGCTCATGGACCGATCGCTGTACTGCGCGACGTAGGCGATCCGGAAATCGTGGCTGACGAAGGCGTACGCCAGCACGAGCACCGCGAGGCCGACCAGCGCGATCGTGCCGTACGCGCCGAGCCGCGCGGCCTGGAGCAGCCGCGGCCGCCCGCGCGCCGACGCGAGACCGACGGCGAAGGTATACGCCGCGGTGACCAGAATGGCGTAAAGGACGCCGGTCCCGAACTCAGGTAGGGATTGCCACATCGTCGTGGGCGCAAGCTTAGGCTTGCCGGGCGCGCAGGGCCAGCGCACCGCAGCGTGCGATCGATCGCCCGTCTTCACCTGCGCCGTGCGTCATGTCGAGCGCCCCGCAAAAGCTTCGCTTCAGGACCGGCGTCGAGCGAGGCGCACTATAATAGTGCATGGCGATCGCTGCCTCCGGTAACCGCCCGACCGAGCTGATCTACGACTGGAACGAGGTAGGGCGCGCCGGGCGGGTCATCCCGGAGAACATCGGCTTCTTCGACGAGACCCTGCGCGACGGCCTGCAGAACCCCTCGGTCGCCGATCCGAACATCGAGAGCAAGCTCAAGCTGCTCCACCTGATGGCCAGGATCGGTATCCAGATCGCCGACGTCGGCCTGCCCGGCAGCTCGCAGCGGGCGTTCGAGGACGTGCTCCGGATGTGCAGGGAGGTGGCCGACAACAACCTGCCGCTCCGCGTCGCCTGCGCAGGCCGCACGGTCGTCTCGGACATCACGCCGATGATCGAGATCTCCCAGCGCGCAGGGATCCCTGTGGAGATCTACGCCTTCATCGGATCGAGCCCGATCCGCCAGCTCGCGGAGGCGTGGGACGTCGACCTCATCGCGCAGCGGAGCGCCGCGGCGATCGACGCGGGCGTGAAGGCCGGGCTCCCGGTCGCCTACGTCACGGAGGACACGACGCGCTCGCGCCCCGAGGTGCTGGCGACGCTCTTCAAGGTCGCCATCGATCACGGCGCGTCCCGGCTATGCCTGTGCGATACCGTCGGGCACGCGACGCCGGACGGGGTTCGCAACCTCATCAACTTTACGCGGGCCATCGTCGCGGGGGCCGGGGCGTCGGTGGGCATCGACTGGCACGGCCACAACGATCGCGGCCTCGCGCTCGAGAACGCGATCTGGGCGCTCCAGTTCGGCGCGGACCGGGTGCACGGCACCGCCCTCGGGATCGGCGAGCGGGTCGGCAACGCCGCGATGGAGCTCATCCTGCTCAACATGAAGCTCCTCGGCCTCCTCGAGCACCAGGACCTCACCCACCTCCTCGAGTACTGCACGACGGCCGCGCAGGCGGTCGGCTGGGAGGTGCCCATCAATTATCCCCTGGTCGGACGGGACGCCTTCCGCACGGCGACCGGCGTGCACGCGGCGGCCATCATCAAGGCCGAGTCGAAGGGCGACTCCTGGATGGCCGACCGGATCTACTCCGGCGTGCCCGCCGGCATGTTCGGGCGAAAGCAGGAGATCTGCGTGGGCTACATGTCCGGGGCCTCCAACGTGAACTACTGGCTCCGGCAGCGGAAGATCGAGCCCTCGAAGGAGCTCGTCGACGCCATCCTGGCGAAGGCCAAGGCGACGGATCACATCCTGTCCGAGGGGGAGATCCAGGCCGTGATCGCGCTGCACCGCGGCCGCCAGGCCTGATCTCGGGACGCCGGCGCGGCGCCGCGGGATCCGGGAACGGCGGCGGGACGTTCGGCGTTTTCGCGGATCCGGAGTAGAAATCCAGGCCGTGGCCGAGCAGGACAAGCAACCCGCAGCGGAACAGGACAAGCAACCCGCAGCGGAAGCCGACCGGGCCGATCGCCGGTCGCGGCTCGATACCGTCCTGGCCGCGATCGCCGCGCTGGTCTGCTTCTTCGCCGCGACCACGCTGCGCGATTTGGGGCCGCGGTACCTGCCGCGGGCGCCGATCCCGGCGCCGCCGGTGCCCGCGTGGGTGGAAGGGCGCGCGGCAGAGCTCACCGCCACCGTGCGCGACGAGCAGGGGCGCCCGCTGAAGGACGCCACCGTGCGCGTCTTCGCCCTGCGCGAGGACCGCGCCTACTTCGCGGGCGAGCTGAAGACCGATCCCTCGGGCGAGGCTCGCTTCACCGGGCTGCCGTCCGGGGAGGCCTGGATCATGGCGTACGGCGCGGAGCGGGCCCGCGCCTCGACCCGCGTCGCGCTCGAGCCAGGCCCCCGCGCCGTCGACCTCGTGCTGCGGCCCGCGAAGGTGCTGGACGTGCTGGTCGTCGACGAGGCCGAGCGCCCGATCGACGGCGCCGAGGTGACGGTCGCGACCGCCGATCCCCTCCCCTTCGTGGCGACCACCGCCGAAGGCGGCCGCGCGCGGTTCGATCGGCTCGGGGCGGCGCCCTACGTCGTCCGCGCGTCGGCGCTCGGCTTCGAGGACACCGTGCGGACAGGCATCGTGCCCGGGCCGGCGCCGCTCAGGCTCCGGATGGATCGGCTCGGCGCCCTCACGGTCCGCGTGGTGGACGCGGAGGGGCAGCCGGCCGGCGGCGCGACCGTGCTCGCCGCCGGCACCGGGCTGTGGCCAGCGCGCAGCACGACCGCCGACGCGACGGGCGTCGCGAGGATCGCCGGGCTCCGCGACGGGGTGTACGACCTCAAGGCCCGGCGCGGCGCCGCCGTGAGCGCGACCGCGCTGGCCGTGCCCGTGAGGCGCGGCGAGGGCAAGGAGGTGAAGCTCGTCCTCGGGCCCGGCCGCCACGTGCGGCTCCTCGTGACCGACGGCGACGGCGAGGACGCGCCGGCCGTGAAGGGCGCGAACGTCGTGCTCGTCGAGCAGGGGCTGTCGGCGTTCCCGCTGCACGGCCGCACGGGCGACGACGGGTCCGTGACGCTCGGGCCCATCGCGCCGGGATACGCGAGCGCCTCGGCCCTGGCGGCCGGCTTCGTGCCGAGGAACGCCGTGCAGGTCGACGCGGGCGCCACCGAGGTGCGCATCCCCCTGCTCCGCGGCGGCGCGCTCGTGGGTGAGGTCGTCGACGACCGCGGCTACCCGGTCCCGGGCGCGACGATCGAGGTCGTGGGCGCCGACGCCGAGGGGATGCCCATCGACGAGACCACCGCGATGTCCGAGTTCAGGGACGAGCACTTCGAGCGCGCCCTGCCCGGCCCGGCGCCGCTGATCCCCGCGGGCGAGCTCGGGGTGATGCCGGGCCCCATCCCGGACCTGCCGCGTGGCGACGCCGTCCTGCCGGCCGCCTCGGTGCGGTCGGGCGAGCCGTGGGTCACGCGCGCCGACGGCACGTTCCGGGCCGAGCCCGTCACCCCCGGGCGCGTCCACGCCATCGTCCGGCACCCGGAGTACGTCGAGACGCCCAGCGAGATCGTGACCCTGCAGCCGGGCGGCGAGGCCCGCGTGCGCGTGGTGATGCGCCAGGGCGGCCTGCTCGAGGGACGCGTCCTCGAGGAGGACCGCAAGCCGGTCGCCGGCGCGCGCGTGGAGCTGGCCGCGACCGCCGGCTCGCTCGAGCGGGTGACGTACTCCGCGGACGACGGCACGTTCGCCTTCGCCGCGGTCCCCGACGAGGTGCTCGTCTCGGTCTCCCGGGCCGAGTCGCCAGGCGACGTCGTGGCGCGGCTCGTCGTCGAGGTGCCGGAGCGCGATCGCAAGGAGATCGAGGTCGTCCTCCCGAAGGTGCGCGAGGCGGTGGCCATCCACGTCGCCGACGATCGCGGCTACCCGCTCGATCGGGTGGAGGTGCGCGTGCTCTCGCTCGACGTGGCCGTTCCGCTCCGAAAGACGCTGTTCACGGACGACGACGGCGACGCGCTGCTGCCCGACGCCGCCGGCCTGCCGCTCCGGGTAAGCCTCGTGCGCTCCGGCAAGTCCCCGCGCGTCGAGCAGGTCGACGCCGCGCCGAAGGAGCTGCGGCTCGAGATGGGCGCCGCCCTCAAGGCGACCGGCACCGTGACCGGGCGCGGCGGGCGGGAGCGGCTCGAGGGCGCGCGGATCACGCTGTTCTCGACGACGGGGCCGCGCCGCGCCACGAGCGACGCGGAGGGGGCCTTCACGCTCGCCGACCTCGCGCAGGGCCAGTTCCGCGTGACGGTGAGCCGCGACGGGTACGCGCCGGCGACGCTGCGGGTGACGATCGCCGGCGATCCCGATCGCCCGACGGACCTCGGGCGCATCGACCTGTCCGAGGCGGGAGAGGTCGCCGGCCAGGTCGTCGATCAGCGCGGGGACGCGGTCGCGGGGGCCCGCGTCGCGCGCGACCGCGTGCCGACGTACCTGCCGCTCGGCCCGCTGCCGCCGGGCGTGGTGACCACCGACCGCGACGGGCGGTTCCAGCTCGGCGGGCTGCCCGAGGGCACGGCGATCCTCGAGGCGTACAGCGCGGATCTCGGGCGCGCCGAGTCGCAGCCGGTGCAGGTCCGGGCCGGCAGGACGACCGAGCGCGTGAGGATCGCGCTGCCAGGAGACGGCGCGCGGCAAGATCCGAAGGGCGCAGGGAGCCTGGCGGTGACGCTCGGCGAGGAGCGAAAGACCGTGACCGTTGTGTCGGTGCCCCCGGCGAGCGAGGCCGAGGAGGCCGGCATCGAGCCCGGCGATCGGCTCCTGTCCGTGAACGGCGTCGAGGTGCGCTCCATCGAGGAAGCGCGGCGGCGCCTCACCGGGCCGCTCTCGGAGGATGTCGTGGTGCTGCTCGCGCGGGACGGCGATCGCGGCGAGGCGCGGTGGCTCACGCGGGTGCGGAGGGAGCGGGTGCGGCGATAGCCGCCGAGCTCAGTTCTTCGCCTTCGTCAGCACGATGGCGCGGCCGTCGCCGATCTCCCAGCGCAGCGTCTGATCCGTGGTGAAGCGGAACGCCGCTTCATCGAGCCCTCCCTCGGGGCGGAGGAACGCGACGGTCACCTGATCGCCGTCCGCCTTCGTCACCTTGAAGGTGCCGCTGCGCGGCGTCTCCGCGGGCACGGTCACCGTCACCTTGCTGCCGTTGAACTCGAGCGCCGTTCCCTTCACCCATCCGGTCGCCTTGGTGAGCTGTTCCACAGGGGCGTTCTCGATGGCATCGCCATACCAGCGCCCCTGCAGACGATCGCGAGGGGTCTTCGAGCAGCCCACCACGGCGGTCATCGCCATCGCCAGGGCCAGAGCGGTCTTGATGCGGTTCTGCATGGGCCTTCCTTCGGAGCCTCGACGGGTCCCGATTTGGAAAATCCTACGAAGAGCGGAATGAATAGGCCAACAATGTAGGATATTTCTGCACACTTACGCAGACCCGCAGGGCCCGGCGAAGGGGTGGGGCGCCGCCGCTTCTGGGGAGGGCCAGTTCGCGCTAGGGTTCCGGCCCGAGGAGCCGCGCGGACGGTGCGCGTTTCCGCGGCGCGACGACCTTGAGCACGCTGTTTCACGAGAAGCGCCTCGTCCCTCTCGAGCGGACGCGGCTCCTGAGATCCATCGTCGAGCGCGCGGCCGATCGGTCGGAGGGGCCTCCCGTGATCGTCTTCGATCTGGACGGCACCCTCATGGACAACCGGCCGCGGGTGGTCGCGATCCTCCATGAGCTGGCGGAGGAGTGGCGCCGCAAGCACCCGCACGCCGCCGCCCTCCTCGAGGGCGCGTCGCCCGACGGCATCGTGTACGGGTTCCAGGACAACCTGCGGCGGCTCGGCATCGACGACGAGGCGCTCCACCTGCACGCGTTCGATTTCTGGAGGGCCCGCTTCTTCAACGATCCGCACATCCGGCACGACGTCGAGGTGCCGGGCGCGAGCCAGTACGCGCGCGACTGCCACGCGGCGGGGGCGACCCTCGTGTACCTCACCGGCCGCGACCTGCCGAAGATGGCGCTCGGCTCGTTCGCGAGCCTGCGCGACCTCGGCTTCCCCATCGGGGTCATCGGCACGGAGCTCGTCGTGAAGCCGAGGTTCGAGATGCCCGACACCGAGTTCAAGCGGAGCGTCGCGCCGCAGCTCTCGCGGCTCGGGCGGGTCATCGCGGTGTTCGACAACGAGGCGGCCAACTGCAACCTGCTCCTGGGCTGCCATCCCCGCTGCACCGCGGTCTTCCTGGACACGCAGTGCGCGCCCGACCCGCCGCCGCTCGACGCGCGCGTGCGCGTCATCCACACGTTCGAGCTGGAGCCGTGATCGCCACGCGCGTCGCCGCGGCCTTCCTGCTGCTCGCCGCCGCCGGGTGCGAGCCGTCGCGCCACGCGCCCGTCGATCCCCTGGACGCCGGCGCGAGCCCGAACGCGAAAATCCTCCCCGCGCCGCTCGCGAACGAGACGCCGGACCTGCTCGACGCGTCCGCCGCGGAGGCGACCGCGAAGATCATCGCCGACGACTACGGCCGGCTGATCATGTCCGAGGCGAGCCCGCAGTCGCCGCTGCCGCTCTCGCCCGCAACCCCCCTGCCGGACGACGCGCTCTCGCCCCGCGAGCTCCCCGGCGTGATGCTCGAGGCGGCGTTCCGCTTCCGTGACGTGCCGCAGCCCCCCAAGGCGCCTGAGGTGGCGGCCTCCGGGATCCACGCGGCGCAGAAGCTCACCGAGTTGACGTGGAAGGTCGAGCTCGCGGAGACGGGCCGGATGCGGGTCCAGTTCACGTCGCGCGCGCTCCCGCTGCCCGCGGGCTCCGAGCTCCGCGCGCGCCACGACGTGTACGGCGAGGTGCTGCTCTGGCCGTCCCTGACCCAGTACCGGGTCGTGCCGCCGGGGGCGCTCCGCACGCTCCTCGGCGAGCGGCGCGTCGACGTGACGCCGCTGTCGACGGGCTCGGCGCGCCCTGTCGGCGACGGCAAGCGGCTCGAGATCGACGTCCGCAAGGTCGAGGTGCACGGGAGCCTCGGCGCGCTGTACGTCGAGCTCGGCAGGGTCCCCGAGGCCGGCGACGGGGGGCCGCTGCTCTGCCGGGCGCTGCTGGAGATCGTCGGCGTGGATCCGAAGTCGCCCGAGTGCGTGGCCGGCGAGGTGCCGCTCTACGCGAGTTATGCCTGGCAAGGCGGCGGCGGCGTCGCGTTCGAGGTCACGTCGATCGCCCGGCGAACGGACCTGATCTCGACCGACATGCTCATGCCGCCCCCGAGCGCCGCGTACGCCGCCGCCGGGCTCCCGTCGGCGCAGGGCGGCGTCTTCCTGACGCGCGACGAGCTCGCGGCCATCCGAGAAGAGCCGCTCCAGCTGCCCGCGAGCGTCGACCCGGGCGCGCCCGGCGAGGGGTTCGTCGCTGTCAACCAGACCGACGCGCTGCTCTACCTGCTCGTCGACGGGATCCCGGCGGTCGCCGTGCCTCCGGCGAGCGAGCGCTACGTGATCGGGCCCCTGCGCGGGCGCTACGTCGTCCAGTGGCGCACGTTCCTCGGCGAGCGCATCGAGCCGCCGCAGACGGTCGAGATGCCGGCGCGCATCGTGCACAGCGGGGCCGAGGCCGGGGCGGCGGACGGCGGCTGAAGCGGGGCGGCGGACGGCGGCGGAAGCGAGGGCGGCGTCCCCTGCCCTAGCGATCGGCCGTCGTCTCGGGGCTCGCCAGGAGCTGGACGATGTCGTCCGGGATCCGCGTCAGCGTCAGGTTCGATCCCAGGCACGCGAGGAGGATGTCGCCGTCGCAGATCACGTCCTCGCCCCGGAGGATCCGGTAGCTGAAGCGCGCGGTGACGCGCTGGACCTCGCGGCAGGTCGTCTCGACCACGAGGTCGTCGCCGAACCGCGCGGCCTGGCGGTACTTGATCCGCAGCTCCGCGACGGCGAGGTGAAGGTCGCGCCGCACCATCTCCTCGTAGGAGAGGCCGCGGCGCTTCAGCCAGTCGATGCGGCCAGCCTCCAGGTAGATGACGTAGTTCGCGTGGTGGACGATGCCCATGAGATCCGTCTCGCAGAAGCGGACGGCCAGGGGCGTGCGCGAGGTGAGGTGCGGGGGCGCGTCGGGCGGAGAAGGGAGCGGCATCGCGGGAGGCGCAGAGACTAACCCAGTTTCGACCCGGGCAGCAGCAGAGCGACCGCGCGACATCAGCGGCATGACATGGGATCGCGGCGCGCGGCGACGGAGGGTCCGCCTGGGCGCTGGTGGCGCGGGCGCCGCGATGTTAGCGGGCACCATGGCGAATGTCCGGACGCTCCTGTCCGCCGAACAGATCGGCGCTCGCGTGCGCGACCTCGGCGCGCAGATCACCCGGGACTACGCGGAGCGCCGGCTCGTGCTCGTCTCCGTGCTCAAGGGGAGCTTCGTGTTCACCGCCGACATCGCGCGCCACATCGACCTGCCGGTGCGCATCGAGTTCCTCGGCGTGCGCAGCTACGGCGAGGGCACGGCCTCGACCGGCGTCGTCCAGATCACGCAGGACCTCACCCGCCCGATCGAGGGCGAGGACATCCTCCTCATCGAGGACATCGTGGATACGGGCCTCACGATCTCGCACCTGCTCCAGCTCTTCCGCACGAGGATGCCGAACAGCGTGAAGGTCTGCGCGCTCCTGCACAAGCCGGCGCGCGCGCGGGTCGAGGTGCCCGTCGACTACCTGGGCTTCACGATCGAGGACAAATTCGTGGTCGGCTACGGGCTCGACTGGGCCGAGCGCTATCGGAACCTGCCGTTCATCGGGGTTGTGGAGGCGACGTGAGCAAGCGGCTGCTGATGCTCGAGAAGATGACCCGGGATGGGTCGAAGGATCCGTTTCACTGGTACGCGCTCGCGCTGGAGTACGCGGGCCAGGGCCGCCACGACGACGCGCTCGCCACGTTCGGCGCGCTCCGGGCGATGGATCCGGCGTACGTGCCGATGTACCTCATGTGCGGGACGATGCTGGTGAAGGCAGGCCGCCTCGACGAGGGGCGCGCCTGGCTCGTCGACGGCATCGGGGCCGCGCGCAGCAAGGGAGATCAGCACGCGCTGAGCGAGCTCGAGCAGGCCCTTGCCGGCGCGGGCGGCGGCGACGACGACGACGCGTGACGCCGTGACGGATGGGCCGGCCGGCGCCGCGCCTCAGCCGCCCTCGCCCTCCCCCTCGCCGCGGATCCGGCGGAGGCGCTCGCCGATGGTCCGCTCGTAGCCGCGATCGGTCGGCTCGTAGAACCGGCTGCCCGCGAGCGGCTCGGGCAGGTAGGCCTCGCCCAGCGCGACGCCGCCCGGCTCGTCGTGCGCGTAGCGGTAGCCTTCGCCGTAGCCCTCGTCGCGCATCAGCCGCGTGACCGCGTTGCGCAGCGTGAGCGGGACCGGGAGCGCGCCGTGCTCGCGCACGGCGGCCTGCGCCGCGTGCCAGGCGGTCTTGCAGGCGTTCGATTTCGGGGCCGTGGCGAGGTAGAGCGCCGCCTGCGTGATCGGGTAGAGCCCCTCCGGCATCCCCATGCGCCGGAACGCGGCGTCCGCGGCGACGGCGATCTCCAGCGCGCGCGGGTCGGCGTTGCCGATGTCCTCGGAGGCGAAGATCATCATCCGGCGCAGCAGGAAGAGCGGGTCGTCGCCGGACTCGATCATGCGCATCAGCCAGTAGATGGCGGCGTCGGGATCGGAGCCGCGCATCGACTTGATGAAGGCGCTGATGACGTTGTAGTGCTCCTCGCCGGCCTTGTCGTAGAGCAGCGTCTTGTGCTCGCTCGCGCCGGCGATGAGCTCGCGCGTGATCGTGGAGGCGCCCGCGCGCCCCGCCTCGTCCGCGGCGATCTCCAGCGTGGTGAGCGCCCTGCGCGCGTCGCCCTGCGCGAGCGCCGCGATCGCCGAGAGCGCGTCGTCGTCGGCGCCGATCGCGCCGGCGAGCCCGGCGGGCGACTCGAGGGCGCGGCGCAGGAGCTCGACGAGCTCCGAGGCGCCGAGGCCCTGGAGCCGGAAGACCTTGCACCGGGAGAGCAGCGGCGCGTTGACCGCGAACGAGGGGTTCTCGGTGGTCGCCCCGATGAGCGTGATCGTCCCGTCCTCGACGTGCGGGAGGAAGGCGTCCTGCTGGGCCTTGTTGAAGCGGTGGATCTCGTCGACGAACAGGATCGTCCGCTTGCCCTCGTAGGAGCGCGCGGTGCGCGCCTGGGCGAGGATCTCGCGGAGCTCCGGCACGCCGCCCAGCACGGCGTTGAAGGGGACGAAGCGGGCGTTCGTCGTGTGCGCGACGACGCGCGCGAGCGTGGTCTTTCCGGCGCCCGGCGGGCCCCACAGGATCATCGAGGGGATCCGGTCGGCCGCGATCGCGCGCGCGAGCAGCTTGCCCTCGCCGAGGAGGTGGCCCTGGCCGATCATGTCCTCGAGCGAGCGCGGGCGCATGCGCTCGGCGAGGGGGACCGTGGCCTTGAGCTCCGGCTCCCGTTGCCGGGCGGCGTCGAAGAGCGTCGGGTCGTCGCCCGCGGGCCGCCGTCGCGCGCCGCCGCCGCCCCGGGACGCGCTCATTCGAAGACCGACCGCGCGCCCGCGGGGCGCTCCGAGAGGAGGACATCGACGGCGCGGCGCGCGCTCGCCGGATCGTGACCGACCCAGCGCACGGTGCCCGCGCCGTCGACCACGAACGTGAGGGGGACCTGCGCGACGCCGTAGGTCCCGGAGAGCCGCTGATCGAGATCCGCGACGATGGGGAACGTCGCGCCGAGCTCGTAGGCGGCGGCCGCCGCGGCGGCCTCCGAGTCGTCGACGTTCACGCCGATCACGGCCACCCCGTCCGCCTTGCGGTCGCGCCAGAGCCGGTCGAGCGCCGGCATGGTCCGGCTGCACGACGCGCACCAGGACGCCCAGAAGTCGATCACGGTGACCCGCGTCCTGCGCGTGCCGGGCACGCCGACGGTGACCGCCGCCGTGGACTCTGCGTGGAACTCCGGCGCGGCGCTGCCGACGAGCGGGTGGCGCACCGACGCGGGCATCGCGCCCGGCCCGCACCCGAGCGCGAGCAGCGCGCACGCAGCCAGCGTGGCGCCGCGCGCGACGCCACCGCCAGGGAGGGCCGAGCCGAGGCGCGACGCGGCGGACGTGGCCGTCATCCGCGGGCTCCGAAGATGGCGGTGCCGACGCGGACCCACGTCGCGCCTTGCGCGATGGCTGCCTCGAAATCGTGCGACATGCCCATCGAGAGCTCGGGCAGCACGGCCCGGCCGCCGTGCGCGTCGCGCAGGGCGCGCAGCTGCGCGAAGAACGGCGCGACGTCGTTCGGGTCCTCGAGGAACGGCGCGATGGTCATGAGGCCGATCGGCCGGAGGTGCGCGCACCGGGCGATCGCGCCGAGGAGCGGCGCGAAGTCGCCGGGGGCGCATCCGCCCTTCGAGGCTTCGCCGCCGACGTTCACCTCGATCAGGACGTCGAGGGTGCGGTTGAGCGCGGCCGCGCGCCGATCGAGCTCCACGGCGAGCTCCTCCCGGTCGACCGACTGCACGACGTGCGCGACGCGCGCAACGAGCTTCGCCTTGTTCCTCTGGAGCTGGCCGATGGCGTGCCACACGAGCCCGTCGAGATCGGCGAGCGCCTCGGCCTTTTCGACGAGCTCCTGCGCGTAGTTCTCGCCGAAATCGCGCTGCCCGGCGGCGTAGGCGGCGCGGATGGCCTCCGCGGGCTTCCCCTTGGACACGGCGATGAGCCGGACCTCCTCTGGCCCGCGCCCTGCCCGCGCGGCGGCGCTCGTTATCCGGCGCCGCACCTCGTCGAGCCGCGACGCGACGTTCCCCAGGTCTTCCGACATCACGCCGCACGATACCGCGAGCTGCCGCCGTGGACACCAGGGGGACACCCGCAGCGGACGGCCCGCGCAGGTCGTGGCGCGGAGGGAAGTGCCGGATCCAACCGCCCGAGAGGCGTGCCAGAGTGTGCCTGAGCACCGCGTCAATAGTGGACCGATCGAGGTACTTTCCGGCTATTTTCATGTGGCATGTTGATTGCCATACTCGGCGTACCCGCCATGCGAAGCCTGCTGTTCCTCACCCTGCTCCTCGCGGTTGGATGCTCGTTCAACCCGCAGCCTGAACCGCCGTTCGATGACAGGGATCCCTATCCCTCGTCGTCGTCGACCGGTGGGGCGGTCGGCACCTCAGGTTCGGGTGGCACCGGCGCCGGCAACACAGCGGTAGGGGCCAGCACTGGCAGCGGCGAGACCACGGGCGCGGGCGGCAGCGGCAATGGGGGCGCGGCGGGCGGCCACGGCGGTATGGGCGCTCAGGGCGGTGCTGGAGGGGGCGAGGGCGGTCAGGGCGGCGCGGGCGGTCAGGGCGGCGCGGGCGGTCAGGGCGGCGCGGGCGGCCAGGGCGGCGCGGGCGGCCAGGGCGGCGCGGGCGGCGCGGGCGGCGAGCCCTGCGGTGCGGGGGGCGCTGGAGGCGCTGGAGGCGCTGGAGCGGTCGAGTGCGGCTGAAGGAGCACGCGGGCCGGGTCTGACGGCGATGTCGACCCGGCGGTAAGAGCGAGCGAGAAGCAGCCGACGGAGCGCGCTCGACGCAGCATTCCCGCGGACGAGGGCGCCGCACAAGCGGGCAGGGAGATGCGCAGGGTGCTATGAGGAGGGAGCTTATGCGCCAGCTTGTCGTCCTTGTGTTCGGGGTCGTCCTTGCGGGCTGTGTGTTCAATCCACAACCGGAGCCTCCCGCCGAGGGGGGCATCGGGTGCGGTGATTGCGACGACCTCGGCGCGACCGGCGCAGGAGGGGGCATCGCGGCCGGCGATCCCAGCGAAGACGACGGCGCGGGCGGCGGTGGCCTCCTGCCGCCAGACGCGGCCGCTAACGGCGCCGGTTCGACTGGGTCCGCTAGCAGCACCGGTTCAACCAGCACGGGGGGCGAACCGGCCAACCCTGCCGGCGGCGGTGGTGCGGGCGGCGCGGGTGGCAAAGCCGACGGCGGTGGTGCAGGCGGCGCGGGTGGCGAAGCCGGCGCCGGTGGCGAAGCCGGAAGCGGTGGTGCAGGTGGTGCAGGTGGCGGCGCTGGCGGCGAAGCCGGCGCCGGTGGAGCGATCGGCCCAGACGGCGGATGAGGCGACCGCTGGGCCCGGCGCCCTCGGGCAGAGCGCCCGGCGTCGACTGACGCGGCGGCGCCGGCTCAGATCGCGGGTCGCCGCGGCCGCGCGTACTCGTCGAGCATGTTCGCCACCAGCTCGGCGAGCAGGCTGTCCGCCACGCGAAGGCGGCGCGACATCTCGCGCGCGATGTTCAGCACCAGCAGCGTGTACGACTTGAGATCGCGCCGGTAGAGGGCGTCGAGATCGTGCGCGGTGACGCGCAGCAAGCGCGACGGGGCGATCGCCCGGACGGTCGCCGAGCGAGGCATCACGTCGAGGATCGACATCTCGCCGAACCAGTCGTTCGGCCCGAGGACCGCGACGCGCGCCTCGACGTCGCGCTTCGACCGCTTGAGCACTTCCATCTCCCCCGAGAGCAGCACGAACATCTCGCGGCCGTTGTCGCCCTCGCGAAAGGCGACGGCGCCCGGCTCCAGATCGAGCAGCTCCAGGCTGTCGGCGAGGCCCTGGAGGACGTGATCGCCCAGGCCTCCGAACAGCCCGATCTCGCGCAGCTGCGTGATCAGCGAAGGGTTACGGCTCACCTGGATGCACCGAGGGCGCCCGCGGCGACCGTCCTGCCGGCTGACCCGACAACGCCTACCACCACGTCGCGAACATGCCCGCCTTCTCGCATCGCTTCACCTCGCGGTCCCGAGCAGATGTACCCCGTCGAGAGCGTACGCCGCAACACGCGCGTGCTCCGCGCGATCTGCACCAGAGGCCGCACCTAGAGGTCCTTGGTGAACACGATCCGCGGACGCCCAGGCCCGGCGTAGTCCTCGATCTCGGCGGCCGACCAGCCGACCGCGGCGTGGAAGCGCACCGAGCCCTCGTTGCCCAGGGTCGTGATCGCCTTGAGCTGCCGGCAGCCCTCGCGGCGGCAGTCCTCCTCGAACGCGGCATAGAGCATTCTGCCGACGCCGCGGCGGCGATAGTCCGGGTGAATGCCGACGAGGTGCACGTACCCGATCGCCGCGTCCGGGCACCTGAACCCGAGCAGGAAGCCGACGAGCAGCCCGCGATCCTCGACGACGCGCGCGAGCCTGCCGAGCTCGTAGAAGAAGATCGGGTGCGCGAGCGCGCTGGTTGGGCCCGCCCACCACCGATCGATCTCGCCCACGATCCGGTCGTAGTCGGGCTTCGTCAGCGGCCGTGTCTCCATGCATCACCTCACTCGAACGGTTCGGATCCCCAGCCTTCGATCTGCAGCGTCCGCGCGCACGACACGAACGCTTTGCGAAGACCTGCGCAGCCTAGCAGCCGCGCCGGCCTCCCCGTAAGCGCGCTCGTGGATGCTCGGCTAGCCGCCGCGCGTCACGCCTGCTAGCGCTACCCTGTGCGTCACGAGAAAATCATCGTCGCTCCGTCGATCCTGTCGGCTGACTTCGGTCGTCTCGCGGAGGAAGTGCGGGCCGCTGAGGCCGCTGGCGCCGACTGGATCCACGTCGACGTGATGGATGGCCGGTTTGTGCCAAACATCACGATCGGGCCGCTCGTCGTTCGCGCGGTCCGCGCCGCGACGCGTCTTCCCCTCGATGTCCACCTGATGATCGTCGAGCCGGAGCGCTACGTCGCGGAGTTCGCGGCCGCCGGCGCCGATCGCATCTCGGTCCACGTCGAGGCGTCGCCTCACCTGCACCGGACGCTCCAGCAGATCAGGGACGCAGGCGCGAGCCCTGGCGTCGTGCTGAACCCCCACACGCCGGAGGAGTCGATCCGGCACGTGATGGCGGACATCGATCTGGTGCTTGTGATGAGCGTCAACCCCGGGTTCGGCGGCCAGCAGTTCATCCCAGGGGCGCTCACCAAGCTGCAGAGCCTGCGGCAGACGATCGACCAGGCAGGCCTGGACATCGCGCTCGAGGTCGACGGCGGCGTCGCCCCGTCGACCGCCGGGAAGGTCATCGCCGCCGGGGCGCGGGCGCTCGTCGCGGGCTCGGCGGTGTTCGGCGCGGTGGCGCGGGGCGAGGATGTGCCGTTCGATGCGCGCGTCGCACGGTACGCCGAGGCGATCCGCGCGCTCCGCGCGCCCGGCGGGGAGCAGGCGTGACCCGGCGCGTCGAGGACGCTGCTGCGGTGGGTCGGGCGTGCTGCGCGATCGGGTTGGTCGGGGCGGTTGTGCTCGCCGGGTGCGCGCCGACGGCCGCGCCTGCGGCGCCGCCGCGAGCGCAGGCCTCGGCTGCGGCGCTCCCTGCGGCGTCGGTTGCGCCTCGGCCGGCTGGGGGCGCAAGCCCGGTGGATGCGGGCGAGCTCGACGAGGACGCGGCTCGCCTGACCGACGGCGAGATCGCGCGCGTGCTCGCACGCGTGGCGAAGGCGCGGGGCCTGCCGGTCCACCGCGAGGTGCGGAGCCGCGTGCTCGCCCGCGGGCAGATCCTGGAGCGGGTCCGCGCGCACGTGGAGCGAGAGATCCCCGAGGGCGTGCTCGATCACCAGCGCGAGGTGCTCGCGGCGCTCGAGCTCATCCCGGCCGACTACGACTTCACCGCCGGGATGTACCGCCTGCTCGAGGGCCGCATCGCAGGCTTCTACGAGCCGGAGGACGCGACGATGTACCTCGTCGATGATCTCAGCGAGGCCGAGGCCGAGGAGACGCTGGCGCACGAGCTCGTCCACGCGCTCCAGGACCAGAGCTTCTCGCTGGGGAGGCTGCTCGACTTCAAGCTCGGCGACAGCGATCGCCTGGCGGCCACGCACGCGCTCGTCGAGGGCGAGGCGATGAGCGCGATGTTCGACGTGCTGGTCGGCTCGGCGTTCCAGGTCGACGAGTCGATGCTCCGCAGGCTCGTGGCGATGTCGACGGCGCTGTCGTCCGTGGGCGACACGCCGCTCGTGCTGCAGGAGTCGCTGGGCGCCCCGTACACGGACGGCTTCGCGTTCGTGCAGGCGCTGCGCCGGGACGGCGGGTGGGCTTCGGTGGATGCGGTCTGGCGCGCGCTGCCGGAGACCACCGAGCAGCTGCTCCATCCGGAGAAGCTCGCGGCGCGGGAGCCCGCCGTCGCGGTGGCGGTCCCGACGGCCGCGGCGCTCGGCCCGGGGTTTCGTGTGGTCTTCGATGACGTGATGGGCGAGCAGGCGCTGCGCATCGCGTTCGCGGCGTATGCTCACCGCGATGCGGCGATCGGCGCGGCGGCGGGGTGGGGCGGGGATCGGTTCGCGGTGGTGCGGCGAGACGACCCGGAGGACCCGTCGCGGAGGGAGTTCGCGCTCGCGTGGCGGCTGCGGTTCGACAGCGCGGGCGACGCGGCAGAGGCGGGGAAGGTGATCGAGCGGCGCTTCGGGAAGGTGTGCCGGCAGCGGGCGGCGCTCGGGCCGATCGCGTGGACGGCGCGAGGGAGCGACGTGGCGATCGTGGCTGGGCCGTACGCGAGGCGTGGGGGAGGCGGGGGAGGGGAGGTCAGCGCGGCGGGGACGTGCGCGGGGGCGGGGAAGTGGCTGGCGGAGGTGATGAAGGGCGGGGTGGGGAGGCAGGGCGCCGGGGCGGTGGCGGTGGGGAGGGAGAAGTAAGGGCAGGGGGCGAAGGGCGGTGGGGGCGGAAGCGGCCGGGCCGGGGATGGAGGGCGCAGGCGCTGCCCTGACCAGGGCAGGGGGCGGGTCTCAGGGCGGCGTTGACAGGGGGCGGTAGAAGAGGCAGAAAAGCGAGTCGTTCTGGATGTTTGGAGGAGTGGCCGAGCGGTCGAAGGCAGCGGTTTTGAAAACCGCCGTTGGGGCAACTCAACCAGGGGTTCGAATCCCTTCTCCTCCGCTGAAACCATTGAGAATTTCATCGAGGGGCGAGGGCGTCCTCGAGCGGGCTAGCGGAGATCATTCACACGCCATTCACACGGCTACGCCGACCGCCGCGTGAAGGCCTGCACTGCGTTCTTCCTTCAGGTTGTCGTTGGTGTGCGCGTAGCGCTGCGTGGCGGAGAGGTGCAGGTGGCCGGCGAGCTGCTGTTCACCGCGGGGGCGCACCTCGCCTGGCGAAGTGCGCGTAGTAGCGCTGGTACATGTCCTGCCACCTCGCGTACTCCGCCGGGTGCTCTCGGAGCCGCTCCTTCCAGGCCGCATCGACCGCTGATCGCATCTCGCTGGAACCCAGGCCGTAGCGCTGGAAGATCGACTCGGCCATGGCGGGGGACAGGGCCAGTTCCGCGCAGAGCGCGGCATACCGCGCGAGCGGCAGGATCGTCTCCAGCGCCTCGGAGGGGGGCGCTGTACCTCCGTCCCCGGCTGTGCTCGACGGCGCGGAGCGCGGCGGCACCTTGGCCGTCTGGGAGGCTGCTCCGGTCACCGGGGCCGGCGAGGACGCGGTTTGTGTCAGCAGCTCACGGGGAATTGCGAGGTTCAGCGACGTTTCCCGGAGGTCTGCTGCGGCCGGCGGAGCGGGCCTCGATGCTGCCAGCGCTCCGGCGCGCCTCGTAGGGTCCGTTGCCGTGAAGGGGATCACCGGGCCGCAAGGGGGAGCCTGCGACGGTGACGTCTCTGCGACCTCCGAGGGGGCTCGCGGCTGCTGCGGCCGGGCTGTCGATGTGGACGGCACGGGAGTCCCCGATGCTCCGGCCGTGAACGGGAGAGCGGGGCCGCGGGGAATGTCAGAAAGCGGTGCGGTTTCCGCGATCACAGGAGGCGGGCGCTTCACCACCTTCGCCGCACCCGATTGAGGGAACGGCAGCTCCGGCCCTCGCCGAATGTCGGGCAGGGGAGCGGTGCCGGTGAGCGACTCCGCAGCGCGAGGAGGCTTCGGCTCTGCCTTCACGGTCGCGAGCTGGGCGTGCACGGGCACGAAGGGGACCGCTGCGCCTCGGGGGACATCCAGCAGGGGCCCCGTGCCCTGCAGCGGCGCCGAGGACATGAGGGGTGCTCCAGGACCGGCCATCGCCTCGGAAGACGGCGCGGCAGGCGCGAACGAGGCGGCGACGGATGCTGGCCGGCGCTCGACGTTGCCGACCTCCCGCGCTCGGGCGAGGAGCATCTCCAGCCGACGCGCGTGATGCGCGTGGAGCCGCTCGAAGTCCTTCGCCAGCGCCGCGTCACGCCCCAGCGCTGCCCGCCATTGCCGATCCAGCGCGGCCCGCATCTCCTCATCGGCCAGACCGTGGCGCCGCAGTACCCGTTCGCGTTGCTCAGGCAGCGCGTCGAGCTCCGCGCAGAGCGCAGCGTACTCGGCCAGGCCCAGCCCGGGCTCGCCCAGCGGCACCGCCGCAGAGTGCTCATCTGCGACCGCCTTCCCCGAGCCCCGCGCTTCGGCCACCCTCGACGGCTGCAGCACCCGGGGGCCGACCCGGAGCGATCCCAGCTTCCCCGGCTTCGCGTGGAGATCCTCGAGGAGTTCGCCGACCTTCGCGTCCTCTTCAACGCGCCGCGCCCATCGGCGGCGGAGTCGCGCGACGTCGTTCATGCCCAGGTCGTTCTCCTGAAGCAGATCGAATGGGGCCGGGTGCGCCCCGAAGGCGGCAAGAAAGCTCGCCCAGGCGGTCGGGTCTTCCGCGAGCGGCTCGACCGGTCGATCCAGCCAATCCTCCGCCTGTGCCAGCTCTTGCTCGTAGGCCGCGAGCAGCTCCGGCTCGGCGGCCAGCCGCTGCTTCCAGGCGAGATCGGCCCGCGCGAACGTACGCGGGGTGAGCCCCTCGACCGCGAGGACGTCCGCCAGCGAGAACCCCTCCGTCACCGCCGCCCTGACGGCTGCGTACTGCGCCAGCGAGATCCCTTCGCTCGCTTCCTGCGCCCCTGTTGCGGGCTTCGTGGCTGCCGCCATCCCCCGGATCCCTAGTCGCCGACCAGCACGGCTCCGGAGGCGATCACGCTGCCGTTCGGCGCGTCGGCCGGGTCGTTGCAGGTCATCGCCGGATCCCCGAGGTGCGCGGCGGGCTTGTTGTTGATGAGCACCGTCTTGCTGCCCGCCTGAACACGGGCCTGGTTTGACGGTGGCCGCTGGAACGTGCCCCCTGGAGGTACATGCGCGGGCGCATTCGCCGCGGTGCTGCCCTGGATCGCGGCCGCTTTGCCCTCGATCAGGACGTCGCGGCTCAGATCGCCGCTCAATGTCCCGCTGAAGGGCAGCGCCGTCGGCGTGGGCACCGGCCCGCCAGGCGAGGGGATCATCACCACGTGCGTGTCGATGCCGACGACCTTGTCCCCTTGCTTTGCCGCGGGCTTGCCCGCCTTCAATTGATGCGCTGGCATGTTCGCCTCTCCTTCTCTCGCGGCAACCACCGGCTCACGGCCCGCAGTAGGGCGCGAGCGAGTTCCAGGTCTTCTCCTCATGATGGGCCACATGGGCCGTCACGCTGAGCGACTTCTCCGGTTGCCCAGACGGCGCAATGGGCACGAAAGTCATGATCCATAACGCGTCGCCGATCACGGCACGGAGCCCTCGACCATCGACCAGGACACCGAAAAGGCTGTCCACCTCGGGAATCTTGATAAACGGTAGTTCTTTTCTCGCCTGGACGAAGATGCCGTAGAAGTCGTCGTGCGCCCAGGAACATTCATGCTCTTCCGTAGGGTAGAGCCAGGTGGCTGTAACTTCGAGCACCGCGCTTCCGCTACCGCCGGGTAGTTCACCGCCGCCCACCTCCTCCATATAGCGGCACTCCGGCTCCTCGCAACGCTTCTGGGGAATGAGACCTTCGGGTGGAGCACGTTGGGTCAATGTCTCTTTCTTATGCAAGAGGCACCTCTCCGGCGATTCGGTCTGCTGAAACACGACCGACCGTGCCGACCGACCCTGCTCAGGGCACACCCCCTCGAGCACCCGCACGACTCTCGCGATCTGGGGTCCCCAGCTCTCGCGCTGGAGCAGATACTGCTTCGGCATCATCCGGCACGGCGGAACCCCGTCGCCCAGTATCCACACCGGATCGTTGCTAGAGGTGGCACCTCGCGCCCGCGCGCTGGCTTCGTCCAGCGGTACCTCGGAGTCCTCCTGCACGGGCTCTCTGGGCGGACTCTCCACCACTTCGGGCAAGAGCCAGCGCTTGTCATGGGTGCGTTGTTCTTCATTGAACGTGGCCACCCGGGCGCGTTGAATCGGGGGACATAGGCCGACCTGCTCCCTCGACGCTGCGGACGGACGAGGAGCGGCGTGCGCGACACCGGCTTCGGGCTGGGCTTGTCGCGCCGCTGGCCGACAGGAAGAGGAGGTCACACCGATTGCAACAAACAGACCAAGGAGAACAAGACGACTCATCTCGCGCCTCATGATACCGGATCGGAACGGCTGGGACACGGCGTCGACCTACATCGCGGCCGCCTGTTGTGCCTCGGTTTCGGCCTGCTTGGCTGCCGCCAGCGCCGCGTCCGCAGCATCCAGCGCCTTTTGCCTCTTGTTTTCTGGCATCTTCTCGCTGGAAGCCGCTCTCTTCACGGCATCAACGGCAGCGACAACCTTGCTGAGCGCTGCGTCCGCCGAGCGTACCGCCGCGCGGCATGCGTCCTCCTTCGCCGTGTTGCCGGCGAGGCTTGCCTGGTTGGCCGCTGGCCCCGCCGTCTCTGCTGCACTCTTGACTGCCGCGGCCGCATCCCTCAGCTTCTGGAGGCCGACATCGTCCTTCGTCCCCAACAACTTCAAGGACTGCAATGCCTTGTGTGCGACGGAGACATCGTAGAACTCGTTGAGCACCTCGAATCCCATATCGAAGTGCATCATGTCGCCAAAATCCTGTCCTCCCCAGCGTAGGCCCACCTTGATCAGCGCCAGCACGACCTCTTTCTTGAGCATCAGAAACCCTCGGCAGGGTTCTCGGAAATTGGTCGCGCTCTCATCGATTCGGTCGGCGTTTATCTTCAAGGCGTTCTTCACCATGCCGTACCGCATCACTTTGCGATCGGCCTCGATCTGGGCGTACGCCTCGCCCAGGAGCCGCTCATCGAGGCCCCCTTGCTCGTCGTATGGGCTCCGTTCAGCGAGCTTTCCGCTCCCATCGCGGAGTAAAATCTTGCAACCGCTGAGCGTTGTATCCTTCTCAGATTTGACACGGTTAATGAAGTCGCTCAGGGATGCCTCGGTCAGGTCCCCCTGTGCGCCGTTGGGATAACGGTAGGCGAGGTAGCCTATCAGCCCATCATGGACCTTCTTGAACGTATCGTAGGAGCGTGATGCATCGCTCGACTTGCGCGGCTGAATGCTGTGGCCGAAGCAGAAGAGCGTGGCCCGCTGGCACACCTCCAAGCAAGGCTCCCACACGTTGATCCTGCTCCACTCGACGTTCCTGTTGTTGTGGATCTCGCCGGTTGGGCCATCGCCGCCGTAGATCGGTACCCACGGCGAGGCCGTATACTCGATATCGATCGCACTCCCATCTCGGTGGTTGCCCCCGCCGCGCTTCCCCTGTCCTCCGACAAGCTCCTTCGCCGCACACCACTCCTTGAACTTCTTCTGATCATCGGCATCGTCGACCGGAGCGCCCATCGATTCGCGGTACTGTCGATAGAGCTCCTCCTGCGCGCGAAGCAGCTTCTTGAGGAGCTCCCGATTGACACCCATCACATTTTCAGAAAGGAAACCGACGCCAAGAAATCGGAACCAATAGAGCCGAACGGTTCGCTTGGTGGTCGGCCCGCCTTTAGGGTAGGTAAGCTCCAGATCGGCGGCGTCCTGCGTCTTGGTAATCTCGAGAACCCACTTCGGCAACGCGCCCGTGAAGGGCGTGCCGGCTGCCTGGGATATGTGGTTGTCAGGTCCTGGGCTTACGTCTGCAGCCGCGGGTGGTGGCGGATCTTTTGGCAAGGTGCTCGGGGGAGGAGGCGGCGGTGGAGGGGCCGGTGGCTGCTCGGGCGGCAGCGCCTCGGGCTCGTGGGGATCGGGCGTGTGATAATCGTACGCCTGCGGCCCGCCCTCGGCCCCATCGAATCGCGGGTCGTTCCCTCCGCTCGCTCCCCCGGCGCCGCCACCGCCATCCGTCCAGTTCATGCAACACCTCAATCAGACCTTGTTTGCCTCACTCGCGCCCGCATCACGACCTCAGTGGCCGTATGTCTCCCTCAGCTTCGCGACCGTCGCCGCATCGAGCTTACCGGTCACCTGCACGCCATGGTCTCGCTGGAAATCCTTGAGCCCTCGCACGGCTCCCTCGGGTAGCTCGGCCATGTCGTCCCGGAGCGGCCCCTCGTAGTAGCCCAGGTTGCGCAGCCTGAGCGCTGCGCCGGGCACCGAGTCCGCCGGCGCGCTCTCGCGCAGGCTGAGGGTCCACTGCTGGCGTGGCCCCTCCGGGTAGCTCTCGATCCAGACGACAAGCACCGCGCTTCTTGCGGCTTCCGGTACCTCCAGCTCGAGCTCACCGTTCGGGCCCGTGGTTCCCTCGTAGACGTGACCGTCGACCGTGAGGCGATAGGTCTTTTCCGCGTAGGGTACCATCGCGACGTCCGACAGCTTGAGCCGCAGCGGCCGGGTCCTCGGCGGCTCGTCGTTTTCATCGCCGGAGAGCAGGTCGGCCGAGTCGCAGTTGAGCTTGACCAGCTTGCCGCGCAAGTGCGCATCGTCGTCCAGATCGAGCGAGGCGTTCGGGGAGAAGATCCGGATCTTCTTGGCGACGAGCTCAGCCTCCTCGCCCAGCTCGAGCGCAGGACCCTTTCCTTTGATGCTCGCCCCGTTCGCTCCGGCGATGGCGAGCACGTTGCCGCCGATCTTCACGCCCTCGGGCGTGAGGGCGATGATGCTGTCGCCACATTGTAGCGTGAGCGAGCGGCTCGCCGTGAGTACGAGGCTGCCCGCGGCTCCGGTCGTGTGATCGCCGAAGACGTAGAAGTCGCTCCGGGACGAATCACCGCGAGAGCCGACGGTCACCGCCGCCTGACGCTCCACGTGGAGCGTGTAGGTGTCCTGGCAGAGCGTGGCTGCGTCATCCATGAAAATTTCCTTGGATACGCCGCCCACGACGAGCCGCCGACTCCCTCCGATCTCGTTCGTCTGGTCGCGGTCCACGCGCACGGTATGGTGGCCTTGCACCCGTTCCTCGTGATCGCCGCCGACGCTGCCCCGCCGGCTTCCACCGATACGATCGCGTCGCTCACCAGCGACGTGACTGTGCTGGTCGCCGCGCACGTCGGTCTGTTCGTCCTCGCCGATGAACGTCGTCCGGCGCCGCTCGATCCGCTCGTCGAGGTCGCGCTGCGCATGCACGTAGATCTGCTCGTCGCCGGCGGTGTCGTCGAAGCTGAGCTCGTTGGAGCCGGCGGCAGCTGGTGAGCTCTGGGTTCGGAGGCCGCTCCTGAGCTTCTCCCCAGGGAGCTGGAAGGGCGGCGGATGCGTGGCGTTGTACAGGCACCCGAGCACGACCGGGCAGTCGGTGTCCCCGCCGAGGAAGCCGACCAGCACCTCCATGCCCACGCGCGGCACGAACTGCGCGCCGAACGACGCGCCCGCCCAGCTCTGCGCGACACGCAGCCAGGCCGAGCTCTTTTCGTTACGCTGCCCCGCGAGATCCCAGTGGAACTGCACCTTGACGCGCGCGTGCTCGTCGGTGTGAACCTCGTGCCCTGCCGGCCCGGTGACCACCGCCGTTTCGAGGACCTGCCGCGGCTTGCGGTTGGGCGTCCGCGGTCGGAGCAGCGTCGTCGCGGGGATGCACTCGAAGCGGTTGCGGTAGATGCGTTCCGCGGGACGCCCGGACAGCTCAGGTGTATGGCCCTCGTGGATGACGCGGGTCACGGCGTAGGCTCCCTCGATCCCCGGGGAGGCCTCGGCGCTGAGCTCGAAGCGACGTCCCGGCGCGAGCTCGCGTACCCAGCTCTCGCCGCTGCCCACCACCGCTCGGCGCTGGGCCTGCTCCAGGGACACCCGCGCGCGATCGGGCGTGACATCCGGCGTGTCGTAGTCGGCGTGGTGCTGGTACACCTCCAGCGGAGGCGGCCCGCTTGCCCTGGGCCCGACCCGCTCGCTCAGGACCAGGTTTGGGCGGCGGAAGTCATAGTCCCTGAGGTGTACCGAGCTTGGCTTGATGGATCGCTGCAGACCGAAGGAGATGATCTCGCGCCCTGTCGGCATGAGGCCCTCCTCAGGACGCAGGACGAGGGCGCCGGACTCGATGCTGAACGCTGCGGGGTAGTGTGCGGGGTCGTCGAGGAAGATCACGGGGGCGCGGGTCCCCACGGTACCTGGCGGCGCGTCTGCGAAGCAGAACGCGATCCCCTCCTCGGCCGCGAGCCGCCGCACGAACGCGAGATCGCTCTCGCGGTACTGCACACAGTAGCTGCGGACCGCATACGACCGCGAGAGGCGAAGCTCGACCGGGAGGGAGGCCGCGGCAAGGACGTGCTGGAGGATCTGCGGCACGGTCTCGTCCTGGAAGATGCGGCTCGTGGTCCGGCGCCGGAGCAGTGCGAGCGGGGGGACGAGGCGCAGGTGCCAGGTCGGGCCAGTCCGCGCGACGAACGCGGCGTCCGCGCGCACCTGGTCGACGAGGGCTTCGATGCGGCGTTCGGCCCCGCGCCCGTCGCGCAGGATGAAGGCGGCGAGGCTGCCGAGCAACTCAGCGTCACGGCCCTCCAGCTCGGGGGCGGCCTGCACGACAAGCTGGAACGAGAACAGCGCGGAGAGCGCCTCACGCCCGCGGAACGAGACAACGCGCACGTCCGCGGGCGTGAACGGCCCGGCATGGAGCTCGAAGGGATCGCTGATCACGGGCGCAATGTAACAGGAGTCGCAATGCTGTCTGCAAGGAGCGAGGGCGGCGTGTGACGCGTGAGCCGAGCCGGTGCAGTGGTGCCCGTGCCCGGGGCGCAGCCATCCGCCGCCACGGCCGACCGGCCTCTACGGCGTCGGTCGCTCTTCGGCCGCTCCGGCCGCCGCATCGGGCGCCCGACGACGACGCCTGGCCGATATGGGAGCGCGCATGATCCGTGTTGCCTGTGTCAGCGCCCGTGCCCACCGCTCGCTGGCCTCGGTCTGGAGCTGCGTGCGCGAGCTGCTCGAGAGCACCACCGTGGTGCTGCCGCCGGAAGGCGGCGATCGCGGCGCGACAGCGGAGACTCGCCGCCGAGACGGTCGACACTGGGGACCTCACCGGCAACGCCGACCGCTTCGAGCTCTTCCCGTGGTTCGATCCGTGCCCAACGTCGGCGGTGAGCGGTTCGTTTTAGGGGGCGACCAGCGTCTTGTGCGTCGTGCACCGACCCGTGTCGAATCCGGAGCGGCCCCTCGTCCGCTCGGCGCGGACAACGTACGCCGGCGCGGGCCGCCTCCAGATCACCCGCCGCGGAGACGGATGAGCCCTGGTCGGGGTCCCCTTCGCGCCGAGCGCGCAGCTACCGGACCGGGCACTGGCCGCAGACGAGCAGGCGAAGAAGCCGCAGGACGCCGCTGCGAAGCTCCGTGGACGCCAGCTCGACCTCGGCGAAACCCGGGCCGCTGTCGATGCGCGCGAGCGCCGTGCGGCCGCGATGTTCGAGTGCCGCACCAGCGGGACCGCCGACTCCGGAGGATGAAACGCGCGGCTCGGCTCGACCTGACCCGTCAGTTCCTTTCGACCAGGCTGAGGCGGGAGGCGACCTGTGGGCGTGGTACGCGCTTCGGCTCCGGGCCGAGATGCGCGTGAGCTACGACATCACGCGCGGCTCAGCGGCCTGGGTGGGGCAGCATCCGGATGCGTGGGCGCTCGCCGAGGAGGCCAGGAGCGAGGCCTGCGGCCGCACCAGGAGGCCTGGCGACGGCTGCTGGTGGTTCCGATGCGGGTGCTAACGTGCTCCTGCACCGACCCGGCGCGCTCGAAGGGCTTGCAACCGCTGCACATCTGGGTCATGAATCATGTCCAGGTATAGAACCGTCCTCCGTACACGGCCGGCGCTCGCGCGCCATTTAGGAGGTTCTAGCCATGAAGTTTTCCATCCGCTTTTTTGATCTGGTCCTGGTCGAGATCGGCCTCGGTTGCAACGACGATGGGACATACTCCATCCAGAAGATCTTCCCGGTCTTCCTCGGACGTCCATTAAGGCCGCACCTCAGCCTGTTTTTCGGCGATAGTATCCTAAAGCCACACTTCACCGCCGCGAAGGGCAGACGCGATCAGTTTCGCCGCTGGCTTCCGAGCGTCTCGGCCGACGCCCTCGCCAAGACCTGCGAGAATCTGGCCGGCGAAGCGGTCCGCGACGGGGTGGCTCGTGTTGAAGCCGTTGACTTCCGTGCTCTAGAGGAAGCCGGATGGACCATCCACTGGGCGGATCAGCGCGTGCTTCGGCGCTGGGTACGACAGACTTGTCGGCGTTCTAGTGAGCTACGGTATGACGGTGACACCGTAGCCACGCTCGTCATGCACGTCTTCCGTCATGCCGCTCTGCCGACTGACCTTGAATCGTTTGCACCGGAGTCCTGCTCTAGCGTGTTCGCCATCCGGTTTAACGAAACGCATGAGCCCGAGTTCAGAGTCCTCAGCTACTATCCGCGCGGCATTGGATATCCGGACGCTGCTGGGAAGCCGTTCGTCGCGCATCCTCCTGGCTGGTACACGGGGCCGTTCGACGCGTTCGAGGAGGCACAAGTGCAACGCGTTGTACCGATCGTTGCGCTAAAGAAAGCAGTGATCCAGATCGAACACTGGTTGTTACGGTATCCACGGCGTGCCCCACTGCCAGAGCTCGACGAGCTCCCGAAGTATGCGGGGGTGATCTTCGGTTTCTACGCCGTGGACCTTCTTGACTACGCACTAATCGAGCTCGCGGCGCGCGTACCTGCGAGCGCCTGAAAGCCGAGTGAATGGGCGCCAGTTGACACGACGCCACTTATGCGCACTCTAGAGGACCGATCAGTTTGATTTTGTGATAATCCCGAGCGTTTCGATGGAAGGCTCGACGGTCTCGCCGAGCCATGATCTCGTCCGCGCCCGGAGGTGCACGGATGGAACGATGGTCGCCGCCGGTGGAGCTGTCGCGGCAGGAACAGGCGCTCATGAAACGGTTGACCCGGGTGCGAGCCCTGTTCGGCTTTCTCAGGCTGCACCGGCACGAGCTATTCGACGAGACGTTCCAGGAGCAGCTGGAGAGCATGTACCGGACCACGGGAGCAGGTGAGCCGCCGCATCCGCCGGCGCTGATGTGCATGGTCACGCTGCTCCAGGGATACGTCGGCGCATCGGATGCCGAGGCGGTGGAGCTGTCGATCGTCGACCTTCGCTGGCAGATGGTGCTCGGCTGCCTGGGGGCGGCCACGCCCGCGTTTTCGCAGGGCGCGCTGCAGGCGTTCCGAGAGCGGATGGTCGAGCATGAGATGGACCGGGTGCTGCTGGAGCGGACCGTGGCGCTCGTTCGGTCGGGCGCGATGACGGAGAGCGAGAGGCGTGCGGTGTCCAAAGCGCTGCGCGTGGCCATCGATAGCCGCCCTTTAGCGGGAGCCGGGCGGGTTGAGGACACGATCAACCTGCTCGGCCATGCAGCACGCACCATCGTCCGCGTCGTGTCGAAGATCACGGAGCGCCCGCCCGAGGAGATCTGTCGCAAGGCGGGCATCCCGCTACTTCTGGCTCCCAGCATCAAGGCCGGGCTCGACCTCGATTGGAGCGACCCGAAACAGAAGGCGGCGGCGATTCAGATCCTGGAACGGCAGGTCTCGTCCCTGCAGCAGTGGGTGGACCGCCATCTGGACGACGTCGTCGAGCAGCCGCTCCGCTTCTATATGGATGCGGTCACACAGGTTCGGGACCAAGACCTGGAAACGGCTGAGGATGGGACCGTTCGCATCCGTCAAGGTGTTGCACCTGACCGCCGTGTCTCCATTGAGGACGCTGAGATGCGCCACGGAAGAAAGAGCCGCTCGAAGAGGTTTGATGGCTACAAGGAACACATCGCACGCGACCTGGACCTTCCCGTCATCGTCGCCTGTGCGGTCACGCCAGCGAATCGCCCCGAAGAAGAGGGGGCCGCACCGATCGCCAAGGACATCCAACGTCAACGGCTGCGCCTCGGCGAGCTCCACATCGATCGCGCCTATGTGAACAGTCCCGTCGTTGACGACGTGATCCGCGACGGTGGCCAGGTGTTCTCGAAGCCTTGGGGACAGCGTGCTCGCAGCCCCAACCTGTTCAGCAAGCGCGACTTCAAGATCGACCTGCGCGCCAAGACGATCACCTGTCCGGCAGGACAGGTCGAGGTATTCGAGCCCGGCGACACGGTCGAGTTTGATCCTGAGGATTGCGGCGCGTGCCCCCTCCGAGCCAGGTGCACCCAAGCCGCCTCGGGACGGGGGCGGACCGTGTCCATTGCGGAGGACGAGGCTCTGCAGCGCAAATTCCGGAAGCTGCAGCAGACGGGGGCAGGTCGCGCCGTGCTCCGCCAGCGGGTGGCTGTAGAGCATGCGCTCGCCCACATCGCGGCACGGAAGGGCCACACTGCACGCTACATCGGCGCCAGGAGAAATCTGTTCGACCTCCGGCGCGCAGCAGCGATCCAGAATCTCGAGGCAGCCCAACGCCTGCTGCAGCAGGCAGCGTAAGCTGCCGGAATTAAATGGTTTTCAATATGTTTGTCACTCTAGTGGTGCCTCGATCGCGCCGTAACCGCAGTGGGCGAGCTCATCGCTCGCTGCTCCGACTGCCGGCGACACTGGCGCGACCTGAACGACGCAGGCCTCGGCGCTCGGCGCGGGCGACCACGGCCTTACCGGGCGTCATGCGCGCTTGGCGGTGGCCTTCATGGACTTGACGGCGCGGCGGATGAAGCGCGAGACCAGGGGCACGATCACATTGGACCGGTGGAACAGCCGCCGCCGTGTCGCGGTATCTGTGGCGCGGATCCGAACTTCGTACGAGCGAGGCCGTCGAGGTGCTTGACTCCAGATACGACGCAATATTCGCGGGTGCTGATGCTAACACAATGGTCATGTTCCGGATAAGACAGCAGAACCAGCACCAGCTCCCTGCGTTTCGCCATCAAACTGCCTGTAATGATAGAAGACGACCCCCAGGCTGAGCGCCGAGAGAACATGCCACACCGCGTGCCCTTGAAGAACGTGGCTCTTGGGATTGCACCAGGCTCTTGACACGTCGAGCGCCGAAAACGCGGCTGCCACCAGGAGGAGCGCGAGCGATAGGGCGAAAGCGTTCAAGGAGTAAGCGGACGCGTCACGGCTGCGTCGATAGATGAACAGCTCGGTCCCGACAATGGCCAGAGTGAGCAGCAAGATGAAGCCCTGGATCGGGACCTCATAGCGCGCCACCACCGCCGTGAGTGCGGTGAACGCCGTCACACAGCCGACGAACACCACCGAAAACCGCGAGAGTGGCAAGGCGCCGAGCCGCAGTAGATTGAGCAAGAGCAGAAGAAGGCAGAAAAGGTACATGCCGAGGAAGTCGAGGATCTGCGTCACGTACACATTACTGGCGTGATACACAAACGAGCACATGCCCACGATTGCCAAGGTAGGAGCAAACCAGCGCAGGGCGGACTTGCCTGCGGTCCCGTGACTGCGCTGCAAAAGCCAGATCCAGCAAGCGACGACGAGGTAGGCGAGGTTGGACCAGGCATTCGCCGGCTCGTTGATCCATGCGCACATCCGCTCCTCGCACCACTTGACGTTGGGCAGGCCGTGCTCGGCAAGCCCCTGCCAGGGACAGCCCTGCGGATCGACCGTCGAGATGGAACTGGACATGAGCGCACTATATCACCGCATCAACCCCGGTGAGGCGCGTACGCCAGACGGACCGGTGCCCCTTTCCGCGCCAGAAAGGACCAAGGCGAGCAAGTGTTCTGTCCCGGGCGCACCGCCGATCGGCCGTGCACGACGACCGCTCCTCCAATGGCGATCTCCGCCGCGGGTGCCAACGACAAACCCATTCACAACGGCGTGCTGCTCGTGAGCTCCTCGAGTCAGAGGTTCATCCAAAAGGCCCAGCACAGCGTCGCTCGGCTTGTGGCCTCCGACTTCCCAAGAATACGGCTCACATGCTGCTCGATCGTACTGATCCGAAGGCGAAGCTTCCGGGAGATTCCCTGGTTGGTGTGGCCGCGCAAGACCAGTTCCAGCACTTCAGTCTCCTTCGGAGTGAGCCCCCATGCACGTCGCGCCAGCGCCAGCTTCAGCTGAAACGCATGCAACGGGCTGGCCCTCACCGACGAAAGCCGCGCATCGTTCAGCATCTGAGCAAGCCACGGGATCAACTCGTCCAGCACGTCCTGCCGAGAGTCACCTTGGGCTTCGACATCCAGCCGACCTACTGGACTGTTTCCAACCTGGAGAAGGAACCGGCGCACGGTAGCGGATCCCCTCGCTCCGACACTTCGATAAGAGGCGAGCTCACCTGAGCTCTCCCCCTGGAGCCAGATCTCGACATACGGGAAGAACAGGCGAAAGTGAACCAGGTCGAGAATGGTATCGACCAGCGGATCGAGCTCCGGGAGCCGCGAGAGTCCATCGACGAGCTCACTGACCAGAATAGGCGCGCTCTCGTGCTGCCAGCGGAACCGAAAGACACACGAATTCCCACCCAAAGCGCGACACTCTTGGTGCGTCGCACACACGACCGAGCCGCACAACTCGAGCATTCGACCGATGTACCCGAGGAGCCTGCGGCACAGCACCGAATCGGCCACCTCCCAGCCCGACAGCGTTGCGACGAACTCACCGCCGACCAACCTCGTGCTCCAGTGCCCGCAGCTCTCGTCCTGCCGCCAATACAGGTTCATGAATTGGATGATAAAGGACGGACGCATGTACTGGAGCATCCAGCGGCCCCTGGCAACCATGTCACGCTCGGCAGAAAAACGACCAAGCGTCTCCAGTGCCGCAAGGTTGCCATCGTAGAACATGTCGCAAAAAGCGCGATTGATCCGCGAATGGAGGCCGATCTCATACCAGCAGTCCGGTAGCACCGAGGAAAGCACGGACTTATCCGGCTCCAACTGCGCCGCGACGAGTCGACTCCAGGCATCGACACCAAAGCATTCCTCCACGAATGCCTTGAGGTTCAGGATGCTCCCGCCTTTCCTGAGCACAGCGGCCATCGCGCCCCCTCTGCGATGTCAATATACATCGCTCCTCTTACCGAGCACCACGTACCACAAAACTCTACGGCCTTGGCTCACATGGGGCAAGCGACGAGAGCATCACCTCATGACGACCACTGCTATGTGCCAAAAAGACACAGGCTACATTGGCGCGCCTGTTCACACGTGGCGCCCAGGGGGTTACCACGCATGGGTTTCTGCAGGTCGCGCGACCGTCGAACCCGGTTATGATCCCAATCAAGAGCAGCCTCGCAAAGCTCGAGCACAGCCGGACGAGGCAGCGGGAGGCATCCATGAGCACGAAGAAGTATATCACTCATATGATGGCTACCATGGCAATCACGTCGGTCGTGCCTGGTTGCAGCGTCGACGCGACGGAGGTCGAAGACGTGATCGCGGCGGAGCAGTCCTCGCCCGTCGTGGGCACCATCGAGCTGGAGACGAGGGTCGGCGAGGGCTGGCACATGACGACCGAAGCCACGCTGCGCAGTGACGGCTCGCTGACGGGGCTTACGGAGCTGAGGAACAGCAGGTCCGTCTGGGGTTTTACCGGTGGGTTGATCGTTGTTCTCGTTGATGATCAGAAGCAACCGCTCGCGCACGTGCGTATCGACCGGTGGGGCCTCGACGCTTGCGGCATCAGGTGCCCGAGGAAGCGCTATGTAACTTGGACGGCGTCTGTGCCTGCCGATGAATGGGCTCGCATCGGATCCAGCGTGCGCGGCATTGCACTGCTCCAGTTTCACGACCCGACGTTCCGGGTCCTCGAGCGGATTTTCACAGGGCTTCGTGATCATCTTCCGGAGGTGTTGAGCATGGTCGCGGCAGCGGCGAAGTTCTTCTGAGGACCGCGAGCCCTCGTCACCACATTTGCAGACGAGATAAGCATCAGACCGCCGAACAGATCGGAACGAGCCTGGCAGCGGGTGTCGAGTGCAGTACTGGCCCCGGCGAGGAGCGCTGCTGCAGCAGCGCGACGAGGTGCGGCCGGCATGACCCACAGACAGGAGGTGCGAAGTCAAGCCGGAGGCCTGACAGACGGAACCCGACACCGAGGAGGCAATGGCGCCGGTTGCACGGGAATAATCCCGCGAGGGGGCGTCTGGTGGAAGCTGTAGGTGCACGACCGTATCGAGCGAAAGCGAAACGCCGTGAGGCGTCTGTACCGGGTGAGCCAGCCTCCGGCGCCTAAGCCCAATTCCCGTCGGAGATATCAGACGGATGGGCTACGCGACGGTCGTGAAGTCTGTGGGACCTAGGGCGCATCTGTGGAGGAAGGGAGACGGCCCGCTGCCGAGCGCAGTGGGCCGTCCACCGGTTCTTGATCGTCGCTGCCGACGGCTCAGGTCCCCGCGGCTTCGACCCGCTGGCGCGCCTGGGGCTCGTGCCCAGCCGCCTCAACGCCGGCGCGCACAGCGGCGGCCAGTGTCCCGTTCGCGAGCAGCGCCTCACGAGCTCGATCGCGCCCGTGGCCGATGTGCTCGCCGCGGAAGGCGAGGTGCGCGCCGTTCTTCTGGATGACCCCGATCGCGAGACCATGGTCGACGAGGTCGCCGGCGGCGTCGATCCCCCTGCCCCAGCGAATGTCGAACTCCGCCTCCTTGAAGGGCGGCGCCAGCTTGTTCTTGACGATCTTGACCCGCGTGCGGGCCCCGACCGTGTCCTCGCCCGCCTTCACGGTCCCGATCCGGCGCACGTCGAGGCGCACGCTCGCATAGAACTTGAGCGCGTTGCCGCCCGTGGTCGTCTCGGAGCTGCCGAAGACGACGCCGATCTTGTGGCGGAGCTGGTTGATGAAGATCAGGGTGGTCTCGGTCCGGTGCGCGATGCCCGTGAGCTTCCGGAGGGCCTGGCTCATCAGCCGCGCCTGCAGCCCGAGGTGCGGGTCGCCCATGTCCCCCTCGATCTCGGCCCTCGGCGTGAGCGCGGCGACCGAGTCGATGACGATGATGTCGACGGCCGCGGAGCGGGTGAGCATCTCCGCAATCTCGAGCGCCTGCTCGCCGCTGTCCGGCTGGGAAACGAGGAGCCGATCGGTGTCCACGCCGATCGCGCGCGCATAGGCGACGTCGAACGCGTGCTCGGCGTCGATGAACGCCGCGACGCCACCCGTCCGCTGGGCCTCGCGGATGGCGTGCAGCGTGAGGGTGGTCTTGCCGGACGACTCCGGGCCGTAGATCTCTACGACGCGGCCGCGGGGGTACCCGCCGACGCCGAGGGCCGCGTCGAGAGCGAGCGAGCCGGTGCGGATGACCCGGACTTCGGGAATGCTGTCACCACTGCCGAGGGACATGAGAGCTCCCTTTCCGAATTGCTTCTCGATGGCGCCGACCACGGACTGGACGGCGCGGGCCTTGCTGACGTGAGCGTTCATGGGGAAGGTCCTTTGCTGGTGAGGGCGGTGTGGAGGCAGAAGAGCGCCGCAGCAGGGAAGGCCTGCGCTGGCGCCTTGCGCGAAGGGCCGTCAGGGGAGGCCGCGCTCCGCAGCGTCGAGGAGGTTGTAGATGGTCTCCGTCGCCTTCTCGATGCGGCGGCGCGCCTCGTGCCGTGAGAGAACGCGCTCCTGGACGGGGCGCGTGGCGTCTTCGGCCGGGCTGAGGCCCTGGTCCACCTGCTCCCGAAGAGTGGTGATCCACTTGCGCATGTAGCTGGCGTCATCGAATCGGATGGCGTGGTTCGGTGGAGGTCGTTCGGTACGGCCGTCCCACGTATCGTCGTCCGCCGGGTACTGGCGAGTCTCCGTCATGGTGGTTTGCCTCCAGTTCGGCCTACGTGAGCTGAGGGCGGCGCACAGGACTCCTGTGCGCCTAGGCCGAATCCGAAGATGTGGGTGGTTGATGGGCAGAGCGTTTCCGGTTCTTCTGGTCTCGGCACGAGTGACCGAGGCTTGAAAGGAAGGGCGCGCTGTGCGCCGTGATGGCGGGGCGGAGGAAGCTACTCGCCATTCTCTAGCTGGGTGTACACGGCGATCTCGCGCAGCGCCTCGCCGGGCGTACGCCCCTCGTTGTGCGCGATGGCCTCGATGACCTTTTCCAGCGGCTGCGAGCACAGCCGCAGTCCGCTCACGATGTGTGGCTGGATGTGGATCGGCGGGGTACGCGGATCCGGTCACCTGGGCGGGAGCCAGGCGTAGGGGCTGTCCCTGGGCCAGTCGCGCTCTACCGAGAGAGCCGACTGGTAGCCCTTCGACTCCAGGTAGGTCTCGATATCGTGTGGAGATACGCACCGTGCGACTGGCTTGCCGGGGAACATGACACTCATGCGGTGCTTGGGATCTCGGACATTCATCGGCTCCCCTTTCGCTTGCGCATGCGAGCGAGCAGCTTGCGAGCCCGGCGGAGCCGGCTGACGGCGGTTCCGTGGTGCAGGTGCAGCACATCCGCGATCTCGGTGCCCGCATGGCCCAGAGCCGCCAGGGCGAGCACTTCGCGCGCCCAGAATGGCATCTGCCAGAGCGCGAGGAGCGCCTCCATCTCGGCGCGCGCCTGAAGTTGCGCCTCGAGATTCAGGCCCACGACGGGGCGCACAAGACCGAGCGGCTCGTGGTGCAGGACCTCATGACGCACGTACGCGCTCTCGAGGTAGTGCGTCGCCTGACGCCACGCGACACCGCGGAGCCACCGACGGAGCACTTGCCGAGCGTTCGCGGCCGGGTCGGGACGATACCGGCCCGCCTCGATGGCCTTCCAAGCGCCCAGGAAGACCGCTTGCGCGACGTCGGCGCTGTCGCGCGCAGGAACGCCGCAGGAGATGAGCGTGGCCACGATGAAGTCCCGCTCCGTCATGACGGCCGCGATGCTCGGTCGGGCCGGGGGATGTGGCGCGGTGGGTGGGCGGCGGGCCCCCTTGCGCTCACGGCTCACCCATCCCTCTCGGAGGTGCGGTCCGCCGTTCCTGGAGCGCTCAACCGGCAGTGTGCCATGGTGCCGACCGCCGGGGCGGCGCGCCTGGCCATGGCTGGCGGCAAGCGACGCGGGTCGGCGGCGGTGTGCCGGCGGCGTTGCGCGCAGGCGCGCATGCCTCCTGCGGGGCAGGACCGGGAGCCGCACAGCGCTGGCGGGTCACGGAGCGCGGCAGTGAGCCGGAGCGCTTCGGTGTCGGGCAGGGAAGGCGGATGGGAACGAGGGCGCCGGCGCGAAGGCGCACGGCCCCCTTGGCCCGCGGACGGCGGGCGGACTACAATCAGCATGTCGGAACCTCCTTCGCCGAGGTTTCGGCCACGCAGCCCGGGCGATTAGCGTCGCCGCGGGCTGCACTACTTCAAGCTGAGATGGTGACATCCCTGCATCACAGGGAGAGTGTGCAGCACGGGAGAGCTGTAAGAGAGACAGAGATGCAGCGCCGGTACCGGCGCGCAGCTGTGCTCTTTTCAATCCTCTTCCGGCAGCATGATGGTGATCACAGGCTCGGCGTCATCGCCGGGACCGCAGACCGCCTTGAGCTCCACAAGCGACGGCTTGGTGGAGTCGGTGACCACGTACAACGAGAATGTGATCTCGTTTGCTTCCGGTGCGCGCTGGGCCGCCGCGCGGAACATCCAGAGGACATCCCAGAGCCTTCGCTCGTCGTTGTGGGCCCGCTGCGCAGCTGGAGTCAGCATCACGTAGCGCTCCCAGACGGAGTGCGTCACGGCGACGGGAAGCTTGATCCCCATCTCCCGGGCCGTTGACGTCACGTCCCTCAGCGTGCCATCCGCGATGGCCTGGGCGCGCGTGTACGCCTCGATGACCTCGAACTCGAGCTCGTCGTTTTCCGGCATCTTGTTTCCCTCTGGTTAGGATTACGTGGCGCCGGCCAGGAGAGAGACGCTCTCGCCTTTCGCGAGCTCTGCGCCGCCGAGGCGCATGTAGTGCGCGGCCTTGGCCCGGAGCGGTGAGGTCTCGGGCACCTCGCACTCGATCGCCACCGTCCAGAGCCGCACCCCGAGCGCCAGACCCTCGCGGAGGGCCGCTTCCTGAGCCGCTTGGTCCCCGTCCACGCCGTCGGTGACGAGGATGATGTCGGCACCTTGATGGCCCCGCCGGGCGAGCTGCCGGACCTGCTGCACGGCCATGCCGAGCGCGAGGCCGATGGCCGTTCCCCCGCCGAGGAAGTGACGCACCATTCGCAGTACCGCCTCCGTGTCGCCGGGCACGATGGCCTGGACCGCGGTGGAGGTCGAGTAGTGGACCACGGCGACCGGCCGCTTCTCGTCGAAGGCGACGCGGCAGAGCGCGACGGTTGCGGCTTTCGCCCACTCGTTCCGCGCCGCGTGCATGCTCCCGGACTCGTCGAGTGCGATCACCAGCGGCCCCTTCGACTTCATCGCCTCGCCGCGCACGGCATACTGGGCTGCCCGCCGGGAGGCGATCCGCTCCAGGACCACCGTCTCCAGGACGGGCTCCATGAGCAGCACCTGCTCGGCCGGCAGCAGACGGGACACGTCGTTGCCCTGCTCGACCGAGTAGACCTCGGCGGGCACGCCCTGGACCCGGTTGGCGCGGGCCCCCCGCAGCGCCGCATACATGCGGCCAGCGAGGCGAGCGATGCGCTCGACCTGGTGGAGGTCCCCGTGGGCGAGCTCGACATCGCGCGCGTGGGTCCACGCCGAGCTGACGTCCCAGCCAAACCCGTCGGCAAGATGCTCGGTGCGCCGGGCCTGCGCATCGAAAGCTGCCCACGCCTCTCGGGCGACACCGCGCAGTTCGAAGGGCGACGCCCTGGGAGGCAGGGCAGGGAGGCAGCCCCACAGCCGCTCGAAGGCGTATGCCGCCGCCACGTCGTCGGACGCGAGCAGCGCGGCGTGCTCCACCGGCGCGGTGTCCTGCACCGCCTCGGCGAAGGAGCCCGCGAGCGGCTGGCTCCCTGCCCCGACAATCGCGTTCCAGAGGTCCCCGGCGCTTGCGGCGTCCTGGTCCGCTGCGATCGCCACGGCGCGGTGTGCGCGCCGAGCCTGGAGGAAGGTCCCCATCGTGACCTCCTACAGGGCGTAGCGCTTCGCCAGGTCGGCCTTGAGCGCGTCGTGGACCTTCTTCAGCTCGTCGAGCTTCGGCTGGATACGCGTCTGCGCCCGGCGGGACACGCCCTCCTTGAGCTGCTCCTGGACCCGCTTCGCCGAATCGGTGACGTCGGCGGCGAGCTTGGGGAGCGCCTCCAGATAGGCCGCCACCTCCGTGGGCCGGTGAACGTAGGCGCGCAGGGCCTCGTCGACAACGGTGATCGCCTTCGCCACCGCGCTCCGGTCCACCGTGTCGAGCACGGCGACGACACGAGCGCGATCGTCAGGCTTCTGCCAGAGGCCGTACCGGAGCACGGCGAGGTGGTCCAGCTCGACCTCGGCGCAATCATCGAGCCAGGCGGCGGCGCGGAGCACGCGGGTGAGCGCGATCCAGCGCCGGTCGGAGACGACGATCCCGTTGGCCTTGAGCTCGTTCCGGATCCGGAGGAGCTCCTGCACGATGCGCTCGGGCAGCGTCACCCCGTCGACGTCCGCCCGCGCCGCGTCCCACTCCGCGAGCTTGATCTGGGCCGAGGCCGTGTAGGCCGGCGGCGCCGCGACGAGCTGCATCCAGGTCGCGTCCGCCTGCACGTACTCGACCAAGTCCCGCAGCAAGAACCGGTCGTACACCGCCGCCAGGTTCTCCTCCTCGGGGAGCTCATTCGAGGCTCCAACCAGCATCCGCAGCGGGATCGGCCGGCCCTTGTAGAGCCGCTCGTTCATCGCTGACAGGAAGGCGTTCAGCACCGAGTCGGACCCCTTGAACACCTCGTCGAGGAAGGCGCACTCGACGCCGGCGAGCCGGCCGTCGAGGTTGCGCTCCCAGAGATCATTCTTCAGGGCGCTGAGCTTCACCGGGCCGAAATACTCGTCCTCGGTCCCGAACTTGGTCACCAGCGTCTGGAACTTCCGCGCGTCCGGGAAGCACGACAGGAATCCGAAGAACAAGGCGCTCTTCGCCGTGCCCGGAGGTCCCACCAGAAGCGCGTGATTGCCCGAGAGGGCAGCGAGCAGGATGCACTCGATGGCGTTCTCGCGCTCCCGGAAAGCGGCAAGCAAGCTGTCGCGCACGGTCCGGAACCTGTGCCTCACAGAGCTCATATCCACCGAATTGTTGGTTGTCGACTTCATCATCACCTCGCGTATCTGCGCAGCGGGCATGCTGCGCCGGTGCCTCGCCGCGGTGTCACCCACGGCGAGGCGTCTCCCGTTCGACAGGCCCGGCCTTCTCAGTCGTTGACCACGGGGATGGTGAACGACACGCCATCACCGCCGTCGAGCTGGAGCTGGAAGCTGTGCTGGAGCTCCTTGACTCGCGCGGTGATCCGGTCGGCGACTCCGGCCAGGACGCCGCGGTAGAGCTCGGCCTTGGCCGTGAGCTCCTTGCAGAGCTCTACCCGCCGCGCGAGCGCGTTCTGGCGCATGCCCTCGGACGCCGCCTTGTCGAGGTCGGCGATGAGCTCCGCGACATCCGCCTCCAGCGCACCCTGCGCCGCCGCCCTGGCGACCGCGACGTTGTCGGGCGCGTCGTGCATCTCAATCCGGATCGGCTTCACGCCGAGCTGCTCGAGCCCCGGCCGGAGCCGGAGCCAGGCACCGCAGGTGGACGGCGGCAGCAGGTAGAACCCGCCTCGGTCCCGCAGCGGCACGCCGGAGAGCGCCTTGGCCGTCGCCACCATGGCGAACGAGATGTCCCGCGTCTCGGCATGCGCGACGAGGTGGTTTCCGTGTGCGGCCATGGCCTCGGCGTGCGCGAGGGCCTCGGCGATCGATGGTGCGCCGTCGGGCGGCAGGCCCACGATGGTGCCTGTGTGCCGGTCGACCCGGCAGCGCGCACCGCAGACGTACTCGTCGCCGGCCTCGCCCTCGCGGGTCTTCTGCACGTAGATGCCCACCGCGGCGCTCGTGTCGCCCTTGGGCCGCGCGAAGGGCCGGACGAGGATGCCGGACGGGCGCTTCACCTCGGCTGCGGCCCGCGAGAGGGCGGTGGCCGGCTCCATGTCCGAGATGAGGTGGCCGAGCTCCTCGGTCGCGAAGACGCGGCGAGCGGCCTCGCGCGTCACATCGATGCGGTCGGTGTTCCACGAGATGAGATCGCCGATGTGGCGACCTCCCGCGGCAGCGAGCCGCCGCTGGGCGCGCTCGAGCGTCGCCGGTGCGCTGTTCATGGTATGGACTCCTTGTCATGGAGAGAGTGTGTGTGGTGGTGGAGAAGAAGCGGGCGCTGCGCGGATCGACCCGCACGCTGCCCAGAGCAGCGGTCCACCAGAAGACGATGGACCGCGGTGACTGCTAGGCCGAGAACGCAGCTTCGGTGAGGGCTTCGGCGAGCCATCCCGCGTTGCGAGGGGCAGCTGGCGCTGCATTGGCGGGGTTCGGGCGTGGGGCATCTTGGCTGCTATGCCGCGGGGTAGCTGAAGCCGGAGATGGCCGGTGCTTCCTGATGGCAGGAGCCGGGATGCTGACGTTGAGGACGTGGGCGGACTCGCTGGCAGGCACCACCTGCGAGTAGAGGCTCAGCCCGCCACGCCCCTGGCGCCATCGAAAGTGGAGTCCGGTCCGGTCCACCCAGCTCACCAGATCAGCGAACTGCCTTGGAAGGACCTCCGCGACCTCGACCAGCTTCTTGCGGGGCAGGTGTACCGCGAAGACACGGCTCACCAGACTGATGTGCTGGATCGTCACATCGGCGAGCAGGTCGCCGAGGAGGACGTTCGACTCCAGCAGCGCCGTGGTTTCCCGCCAGACTGCCGTCATGGCAAGCCGCTGCGCTGCCGCCAAGACGGCATCGCGACAGGCAGCCTGATGACGCAGCGTGCGGGCTTCAGCTCGGTGCTGGAGGAGCACGCGAACCCGTGTAGCCGCCTCCTCGTCAGGCTGGCCGGCCAGCGCCCGGAGCTCGCTGGCGCCGACGTCGAGCAGCACCGCGAGCTCCTCGTCGTGCTCGGCGACGTAATCCCCGATGTTGTGCGACCCGGGCTCGAGCGCGCGAAGAACGCGATCGAGCCCTGCCAGGCCGCTACGCCGCCCGGCCATGGACGATCATGCCCTCGTCGGGGTTCGTGGGCTCCGGAAGATCCAGATCCGGCGAGGGGACCGGCAGTTGGTCGAGCCGCTTCTTCGCCTTCACCAGGTCGCGGGCGAACTCGTGATCGGGGCTGTTGCCCAGCGCGGCGCGGCGAAGCCGCCGGGCGACGGCGAACGGATTCATGCGGCGCGGCACGCGCAGGGAGGCGGTGCCGAGCGACAAGAGCAGACGGCGCTCGGCCAGGGTCGAGGGGCGGAGCGTACGACCGTTGACGCGCATGAGATGTTCCTTTCTCCGAAAACGGAAAGGCGCCCGAAGCACGAGAGCTCGTGCCAGCGGGCGCCCTGAGGAATGTGACCTTGTAATGTGGTGAATCGTCAGCGCCGCTGTAGACCGAGCACGGCTCGACGATGCAGTCGGTACGGTCTGTCGGCAGTCTTCTTACTGGATGATGCAGAGGTCGAGCATGGAGCTGAATCCTCCGCCGCGACCGCCAATGATGATGTGGTCGACCAGAGGAATGCTCACGAGGTCAGCAGCCCTCTTCATCGCCGTCGTGAGCGCGATGTCCTCCGGGCTGGGCATCGGATCCCCGCCCGGGTGGTTGTGAACGAGAACGAACGCGCTGGCGCCGGTACGGATGACCGGCCGCAGCGCGTCGGCGACGGTGAGCGCGGCGCCGTGCCTCCCGCCCCGTGCCACTTCGAGCTCGGCCATGAACTCGTTGCGACCGTTGAGCGCGATGCCGAGCATCACCTCGTGAACGAGCCCGCCCAGCCGGTCGGCGTAGATGCGGGCAATGTCCGCCGAGCACGAGAACTTGTGCTTCGGCAGCGAGGGGTAGCCGCTGCGGACGAGCTGCTGCAACGCCAGGACGGCGCTGCGCTGGACACTCGTGAGCCCGAGCCGCTCCATCTCGTGCTCGCTCACGTCTCTCCACCCGCCTGGAGCGCGGGCGAGCCGGTCCGCGATGCGCCGGCTCCGCAGGACGGTGCGGAGCAGCTCGTCCTCAGGCGCGGCCAGGGCGCCCCCGAGCTGCACGCCTGGGCGCTGCGCCCCCGAGGTCGGCCTCACCGCGGCCAGCCGGCATGGCCGTCGCGCCAGTGGGGCTCGTCGTCCTCGTCGAACAGGGACCGCTGGCCGTACGGCGAACCGTAGCGCGGTGTGCCGGGCGGCACGGACGGGCCCATGTGGATGCGTGGCGCCGGGCTTTGTCGTGCGGCGAGCATGAAGATCGGCCGGTTCCGGTCGACGATCACGACACCGGTGAACGCTGCGCCGTCGGCGCTGAAGAGCTCGACGCCCTGGGGTGGTATTGCCGCCTCCCGAAGCCAGTCGAGCATCTCCGCGGCCTTTGGCACGCGCCGGGGCAGACCGTGCCGGAGCAGCTCCAGCAGGGCCTCGCCGATCAGCTCGCTCACCGCGACGGCCAGATCGCCTCCGACACGGCCGCGACCAGGAGGCCGGCGACCGCGGCGGCGGCGCCCTTCTTCACGGACTCGTTCGTGAACACGCGGAGGACGTAGGGGACAGGGGAGGGAGTGTTCTCGGTGATCTCGGACATGGATTTCTCCTGAGCGCCGTTGACGGCGCGGTTCGAGGTGGACGGGGATCGAAGCGGGCGACCCAAGCGAAGGTCATGTTGGGCAGGCGTCGCCTGGGCGATCAGCCCATGCAGGCCAGGATGATCTGGGCGACCATTGTGAGGACGGCCGCCGCAATGCGCAGGATCTTGACGAAAAGCTTGGAATTGCTCATCGGGTGCGATCTCGCGTAGCGGAGTTCTCCTTCACCGTTCTTATCTCCGCGAATGGACGGAGTTTGAGTGCACCATGGTGCGTATCGCACCGTGACATCACTGCTCGTCGAAGGGCATGCTCCTGCGCTCAAAGGAAGGAGCGTGCTCCCGCATGCCGTCAGGCACCCCGCGCAGCGGGAGTAATTCCACGTGCCGCCCGGATCCTGGAGACATGCCCGCCCGCGCGTGTCAGCGCATGCTCGCCCAGGATGACGCGGCGTGCCCCGTACGCCCCATCCCGCGCGCCCGGCCTCGCGCCCACACTCTTTCCGCGCCCCCTGGATCCGCTCTATCCTGCCCCTCCCGCCTGCTCATGACCCACACCCTGCCCACGCAAGACCAGGCCATGTGCTTCTACCGAGCCGCGCTCGCGGCGGCTCGGCTGATCGACGGAGAGAACGACCATCGGGTGCTGGACGCCGATGCGGACGCAGCATGGCGGGCCTACGGCAGCGACCTGCCGACCGCGGTCCGCTGTGACCTCGTCCTTCGCAACTTCGCGATGCTCTACCCGGCAGCGTTCGCCCCCGGCCCGGTGTTCCGCCTCCCGGGCTGGTACGACGACGACCCGTGGGGAGCCGGGTTCGAGCGGCCGCCCGCAAAGGTCATCGAGGGGCTGTTCGCTGCCCGCACCGCCCCACCGAGCGCGGCCGAGGCGCTCGCGCAAGCCCTCGCGGCGTGGGGGATCGGCGGAGGCGCGGACGCCGTGGATCCGCGCCTCCCGGAACGTCTCTCGCCGTCGACGAACGTCGTCGTCGTCGGGCCGCGTGCCGTGGCCGAGGTGGCACGCGCGTTCCTGCGCGGCGAGCGGCTCTCGGTGCGCACGCAGGTGATCGCGGTGGGCGACGGGCCGGAGAGCCGGCACATCCTCGGCATCACCTGCGCGCTCCAGCTCGACAAGGGCGTGCCGCTCCTCGTTTCGCCTCGCCGGCCGGACGAAACGGCCACAGCGTGGGCCGAGCGGGAGAAGCAGCGGCTCGGCATCGCCCGGGCGCGCCTGCTCTTGCGCTCGCCGGACGCGGACACCAGCGAGGTCGAGGCGGCGCAGGCGCTCGCGGCGGCGCTCGGTGTGGAGGAGACCCTGGACCTCGCGGGAGCGTAGCGGGAGCGTCCGTGACAACGATCCGATCTTCGCACTTCGAGCTCATCGGCACGACGCCGCACCGGCACGAGCAGGAGGGCCTCGACTGGCTCGCCACGGCGCTGCCCACCTACGGGCCGCACGGCGGCTATGCGCTCTTCTCGTTCCAGACCGACGACGGGCGCCGCTACGAGATCGACGCCATCGCGATGACGGCGCACTGCCTCTACATCATCGAGATGAAGTCGTGGCGCGGCGAGGTGATCGAGGGCGACGCGCGGCACCTCGTCACGTGGTCTGCCCAGCGCGGGCGCGAGGTGGTCGATCACCCGCTGCCGCTGCTCGAAACCAAGAAGAATGCCCTGATGGCCCGCGTAAGGGGGGGCGCGCGGCGCCTCGGGCGGGATGTCGCCGACAAGCTCGGCGGCCTGTGGTTCGAGTCGCTCGTCTGGCTCACCCACGCCGAGGGGATCAAGCTGGGGGAGCACGACGCCGCGCGCACGCACGTCGTCGTCGGCCGGCAGGAGCTCGGCGACGCCCTCCGTCAGGCGAGGTTCCCCGGGGCGCGGGACGATCTCCCTCGTCGCGCCAACACCCACGACACGCTCAAGGCCCTCCGCCGCGTGCTCACGAGCAGCGAGTTCGGGCTCGGGAAGATCGACAAGCCCCTCACCGTGCTCGACGGCCGCTTCGATCTCAAGGCGCTCGTCGAGGAAGGGCCCGATTACCAGGACCACTGGGCCGAGCCGCACGGCCTCGGGCCCCGCTGCCGCGTGCGCTCGTACCTCGTGCCCCGGGGCGACCGCGCCCTCGCGCAGCGGCTCGACCACCGCGTCGAGCGCGAGGCGAAGCTCTTGCTCGACCTCAGCGACCACCCGGACATCCTCGCCCTCGAGCAGTTCGAGCCAAGGGGCCCGCTCGGTCCCGCGCTCGTCTTCCGCGGCTTCCCGGGCAAGACGCTGGAGGCCTTCGTCAAGGAGCACCGCCAGAGCGATGGCCGCTCCGACCTGGTCGTCGACGACAAGCTCGCCATTCTTCGCCGCGTCGCCGACGCGCTCGCGTTCTGCCATCGCAACGACATCGTGCACGGCGCGCTCTCGCCGGAGGCTGTCCTCGTCCACCGTGGCAAGGCGGCGCTCGAGGTGAAGCTCACCCGCTTCGCGCTCGCCGCCGGAGGCGACCCGGCCAGCGAGAGCCCCCGCCTCTTCACACGCCTCGCCGGCGCCTCGGCGAGCCTCTACGAGGCGCCCGAGATCGCGCTCGGCTCGCCGGCCACCGCCGCGAGCGACGTCTTCTCGCTCGGCGCGCTCGCCTACTATCTCCTTGCCGAAGAGCCCCCCGCCGCGACCTCGGCCGAGCTCGCGCAGCGCCTCGCCCGCGACGGCGGCCTCGTCATCTCCGCGGTCCGTGACGACCTGTTCCCGGCGGGCGCGAAGAACCTCGACCTCGTCCTCCGGAGCGCCACGTCGCTCGACCCGACCGAGCGCGTCCACGACTTCCCAACGCCGCTCGACTTCGTGTACCTCCTCGAGGAAGCGCTCACGGCGCCGGAGATGCCGCCCATCGCGGCGCCGCCGCCCGTCGCGGCGCAGCCCGCGCCCGAGATCGACCCACTCGACGCCGGCAAAGGCACTCTCCTCGGCGGCGACCTCGAGGTCCTAGGCGAGCTCGGCAGCGGCGCCACCGCGCGTGTCTTCAAGGTGAAGCACCCGACCGAGGGTGAGGTCGCCCTCAAGGTGCCGCTCTCCGACGCGCATGACACGCGCATCGCCCGCGAGGGCGAGGTACTGGCGCGCCTCCGCCGCATCCCGGGCGTCGACCGCATCGCGCACCTCGTCGACACGCGCACCCTCGCCGGCCGCACCTGCCTCCTCGTGCAGTTCGCGGGCGAGCGCACGCTTGCCGACGAGATCCGCGCCGAGGGCGCGCTCTCGCTCGATTACGCACGCCGCTGGGGTGAGGACCTGCTCACCGCCCTGCGCAGCCTCGAGGAGGCGGGCGTGCAGCACCGCGATATCAAGCCCGCCAACATCGGCCTGACGTCGGGCACCGAGAAGGGCAAGAAACGACTCCTCCTCTTCGACTTCTCGCTCTCCCAGCGCGCTGCCGACGACCTCGCCATCGGCACCCCGGCCTACAAGGACCCGGAGCTCGCTGCCCGCGGCCGCTGGGATGACGCGGCAGACCGCTGGGCCGCTGCGGTCACGCTCCACGAGATGTTCACCGGCGTCCGCCCGGCGCCCCTTCTCGGCGCGCGACCCGGCCAGACCGCCGTCCGCGTCGAGTCCGACCGCCTCGACGCCGACGTACGCGACGGGCTGGTGCGCTTCTTCGAGCGCGCCTTCCGGCTGACCGCGAGCGAGCGCTTCCCGACGGCGGACGACATGCGGGACGCCTTCATCAAGGCCCTGCACAAGGTGCCGGAGCACGACAGCCGCGGCGCGGACGAGCCTGTGCTCCAGGCCGCCGACCTCACGGGCCTCGGCGCCGAGGCGCGCGTCGACGCGCTCCCCCTCTCCACGCGCCAGCGCAACGCGCTCGATCGCATGGGCATCTACTCCCTCCACGATCTCGCGCAGCTCTCGAGCAACCGCCTCGGCGGCGTGCGCGGCGTGGGGGCGAAGACGGCGCGCTCGCTCGTGGATCTCGCCGAGCTCGTGCGCAAGCACCTCGAGATCAGCGTGAGCGACGTCCCGCCGCCGTTCTTCCGCGGCTTCACCGGCGCGCGCCGTCGCGTCGACGAGGACCTGGAGGACACGGGCGGCAGCCACGTCTCTGTTGGCCCGGCGGCCACGGGGGAGGACGCTCCCTCCGCGGGCCCGGCGGACGCGGGTCGGGGCTCCGCTCCCGCGGGCCGTCCGGCGCGCCGGTTGAGCCCGGCCCTCTCGCGGCGCCTCCTCGAGGCCGGCCTCGTCGACTCGGTCACCGTCGCCTCCGCGCCCGAGAAGCAGGTGAGGAATCTCGTCAATCGCGCGCGGAAGGAGGGCGCGCCCGAGGCCCCGAGGGATCTCACTGCGTGGCTCGAAGGCCTCGTCGACGCGGAGCGGCCGCCCACCACGCTCGGCGCGGCCATCGAGCTCATCGCCCCGAGCCACGGCAAGGGCGGGTCCGCGTCGCTGCGGCGGGTGCGGCAGTACCTCGGGCTGGAGGACGTCGCCGGTTTCCCCCGCCACGGGTCAATGCTCGAGCTCGCGAAGGTTGCGGGCAAGACACGGGCGCTGGTCTCCATCGACCTCGGCAAAGCGCGCGAGCGCTGGCTCGGCGAGGTCCTGGCTGCGCTCCCGGCCGGCGCGCCTCCGATCAAGCCGCGCGAGTTCGCCGTGCTCGAGCGCGTCTTCGCCGCGGTCCAGGGCGCCCTCGCGGCGAGCGCGGGCGTTGCCCCCCTCGGGCGCGCCGCCGCTGCGGTCATGGAAGCATTCCCGCTCGAGCTGGACCTCTCCCTGGACGCCGCGCAGCGCGCCGCGGAGGCGCTGGTTCGCACCGTCACCGAGATCGACGCGTCGCGCCTCGGCGGGCCTGAGGACGCGCGCCTCCGCCTCCGCCGCGTCGGCAAGGGCGCCGCCGCGCTGCGCGCGGGCGAGGCGCTCGTCGCCTGGGACCGCGGCGGCTTCGAGCTCGCCGAGGCGCTGGGCAAGGAGGCCGACGCGCTCGTCGACGGCGGCAACGTGGTGGCCGAGGCCACGGCCGCCGCGCGCCTGCGCGAGGCGCTCGGCGAGACGGCCCGCGTCGACGCCCCGCGCGCCGAGCAAGCCCGCGCGCTGCCGGATCGCGCCCTCGTCGCGCTCGCGGCCGCCACCGCCGAGCGCGCGCGCCTCTCCGTGCGCGGCGAGCTCTACCCCGTGGGCCTGTCCGCCGAGCGTGCGCTCCTCCTCAGCGCCGCGGCGATCGCGGGCAAGATCGATCCCGACGAGCTCCAGCGCCGCGTGCGCGCCCGCTACCCCGAGTGCGCCGAGCTCCCCAGAGATCCGGCGCTGATCGAGGTGCTCGCCGCCAAGCTCGGCCTGCGCTTCGACGCCCAGGAGGGCGCGCTCATCCCGCGGGAGCGCACGCTGCTCCACGGTTCGACCGAGCTCGGCACCCTTCGCTCGACCAGCAGCGCGGTCGCGGAGCCTGCCCCCTCGCCGCCGCGCGTCGTCGCGGCGCCTGCCGCGACCGCGGCCGAGATCCCCTTCCAGCCGCGCCGCGAGCGCGCCGAGGGCGACATCGCCGGCGCCACGGCCGTGCGCGTCTTCGACGAGGAGATCCAGCGCGCGCGACGCGAGGGCGCCTTCCGCGTGCTCCTCTGGCGCGGCGAGCGCGCCGGCGACGGCCGACCCCTCGCGCGCGGCGCCCCCAACGCCGATGTCGTCGCCCGCGCCGTGGCCCGGCGTCTGGGCGGCGACATGCGCTTCGCCGACGCCCTGCTCATCGACGCCGCCGAGGCCGTCGCGACGGAAAAGAAGCTCAAGAGCGGCCTCGTGCCGGCCATCGCCGCGGACGACCGTGGCCCCGACGGCCCGGCGTGGCCGCGCCTACTCGAGCTCATGCGCCTCGCCGCGGCGAGCACGGTCGAGGCGGTCCTCGCCTGGCCGCGCCTGCTCGTGCTCACCCGCCTCGGCCTGCTCGCGCGCTACGACCTGCTCTCCGCGGTCGCCGAGCTCGCCGCGGGCCATCGCGCCCCGGCGTCTATGCCCGCGCGCGCCGCGACGTTCGTCGTCCTGCCCGTGTACGCCGGCGAGGGCGCCGTCGTCGAGGTCGCCGCCGACGTCGCCCCGCATGTCGGCGCCTCGCCCGGCACCTTCCTCGTCCCCGTGCCCGGCCTGCTGCCGCACGAGATCCTCGACGTGCCCGCCGCGTGGCTGGAACGCCATGCCGAGCGCCGCACGATCAGCTCCACGAGCCTCCCTGCCCAGCGCGCATGAACACCCCTGCCTCCCTCCCGCCGCTCGCCGACCCCGACGCGCTCGTCCGCGCCATGTCCAAGGCGCACCGCCGCCTCGCCGAGGACCTCCGCGCGCGCGCGGCCGACCCGCGCGTGGAGCCCTCGCTGCGCGACGCGCACGCGGCGGACCGCGCGAACAACCGCACCGGCGAGCCCTTCGAGTCCTACCGCGACGCGTTCTGCGACCAGGTCGCGGCGAGCTGGGTGCTCTGCACGGTCTTCGCCCGCACGCTGGAGGACCGCGGCTACCTCCCGCACCGCCTCGCGGGGCCCGGCGCCTCGGACCGGCTCTCGCAGTTCCGGGCGCAGTTCAAGTACCTGGGCGAGCGCGATTATCTGCTGCACATCTTCGACGCCATCTCCCAGGTTCCGGGCGGGCGCGAGGTGTTCGGGCCGGGGCATGCGCCGCTCTGGCGGCTCGGGCCCACGTCGCGGGCGCTCGGCGATCTGCTCGATGAGCTGCGCGCGACGGAGGGCGGCAAGCTGCGCTTCTCTTTCGGGCGGCCCGTGGGGGAGCAGGAGGAGGAGCGCGGCGGGGCGTCGACGCGGTATCTGGGGGATCTGTACCAAAACCTGAACGAGGACGTGCGCAAGCGGTATGCGCTGCTGCAAACGCCGGAGTTCGTGGAGCGGTTCATTCTGGACAACGCGCTGGATCCGGCGATCCGGGAGCGGGGGATCGCGGTGACCGTGCTGGATCCGGCGTGCGGGTCGGGGCATCTGCTGTTGGGGGCCTATGACCGGCTGTTCGAGGCGCGGCGGCGGGTCGAGCCGGGCGTATCGCCTGAAGAGAGCGCACGGAAGGCGCTGAGCCAGATCTATGGCATTGACCTGAATCCTTATGCCGCAGCGGTGGCGCGCTTCCGATTGCTGCTCAGTTACCTGGACAAGGCAAGAATTCCGAAGCTGGATCAGGTGCCGACGGATATAGCGGCTCAGGTGTATATTGGGGACTCGTTGCTGGCGGGACTTGAGGGGTTGCAGACGGAGATCGGAGACTTGTTTGCCCAACAAGTCACAAATAGTTACGGGCTTAAGCGGAGTGCGTTTTCGTTCTTCGAGCCGGACGCGGATCGGCTTCTGAACAAGACCCGCTTCGACGTGGTCGTGGCGAATCCGCCTTATATCAACGAGAAGGACGCGACAAAGCGGGAGCTGATCCGGGCGCGATATAAGGCTGCCGCAGGCAAGTATGCTTTGTCTGCACCATTCGTCGAGCGAATCTTTCAGCTCGGGAACGACGGGGCATATACCGGGCAGATCACGGCCAACTCATTCATGAAGCGCGAGTTCGGGAAAGCGTTAATCGCAGAAGTGCTTCCCGAAGTCGATCTTACCGAGGTTGTCGATACCTCCGGGGCTTATATCCCAGATCACGACACTGCCACGGTGATCCTCTTCGGCCGCGCGCGACGCCCCGTGGCCTCGCAGGTGCGCGCCATCATGGGTAGCCGTGGTGAGCCGACGGCACCCGAAGTGCCCGCGGAAGGGAAGGTCTGGTCGTCGATTGCTGCGCACCACGGAAATGCAGGCTACGAGGACGACTACATCTCGGTGACCGACGTGGGACGCGACAAGCTGGCTCAGCACCCGTGGAGCTTGGGCGGTGGGGGGGCAGCGGAGCTCAAAGTGTTGCTGGAAGAGCGCGCAGAGAAGCGTCTTGCGGACGTCGTCGAGAGCGCGGGTATATCTTCGTTTACGCTCGAAGACGACGTTTATATGGCGCCGCGCTACTCACATGTCGCCAGAGGTCTATGCGAGAACGATCTCCGATTAGTGGTCGATGGGGATATTCTTCGCGATTGGAGTTCTGCCGAGCCTGCCTCGGTGGTGTTTCCTTACGACGAGAACTTTCGTCCTTCGCTGAGTGCAGCTCAATGCCGATACCTATGGCCCTGGAGGAGCAACCTGGCAAGCAATCTGCTTTTCGGAGGCAAGACAAAGGTTCAGGGAGGCCTGGCCTGGTTTGAGTTCGGACGGCTTACGGCCAGCAAGCTTCGTACACCGCTCTCCATTGCCTTTGCTGAGATTGCTACGCATAATCATTTCATCCTCGATCGGGGTAGAAAGGTCTTTAATCGGACGGCGCCCATCGTGAAACTGTCGGAAAGTTCGAGCGAGGAGGAGCATCTAGCGCTGTTAGGATACCTTAATAGTTCGACGGCGTGCTTCTGGATGAAGCAGGTCTTCTATCCCAAGGCTACCTCGGTTCATGACGTTGACGTGGAGAAAGGCAGGCCCGAGAAGAATCGATATGCGTTCGCAAGCACGGGCCTTAAGAGCATGCCGCTTCCATGTCGCTTGATGGCCGAGTGGGGCCGACGACTCGATGCACTCGGTGCAGAGCGAGCCGCGCTCAGCATTCGGCGATGTATTACCGAGTCTGTTGCGGCATCGACGTTGCGTGCAGCCATCGATGAGCTCGTTGTCAACTACGGCCGACTTACGAATCTAATGGTGGCCGCGCAGGAAGAGCTAGACTGGGACGTCTACCAGGCGTTCGGTTTATGTAGCCTTGCGGAAGCGAATGTCGTGGATGATGTGGGGGTCGCCGTTTCCCCGCAGCAGCGTCCCTTTGCCTGGTCCGGCGACCCGCCCAGTGATCTCCCGATGAGGGTCGCAATTCGGTACCGTGCTCGTCGACTCCTGATCGAAAAGATTCCATCTATTCGTCAGATCGAGACTGCGGTCTACAAGCGGCCATGGCTGGGCATGCAGGGCGTTTTCGGGCACAATACCGCATCGTTTCGCGAGCGCCAGATCGAGGACCTATATGGTTGGCTCTTCGACTGTGCCGAAGGCGCCCTCCGCGACCGCCCTGATCCCCGCCCACTCCCTGTCCGCGCCCTCGCCCACACCCTCCACCAGGACCCCAAAGTCCGCGCCGTCGCCGAGGTCCTCACCGGCTCCAGCAACTACGACCTCGAAGCCATCCTCGCCGACCTCCTCGCCAAAGAGGCCGTCGCCGCCGCCAAGTGCCAACGCTATACCGAGTCCGGCCTCGAGAAGCGCGCCCTCTGGGAAAAGACCTGGGATCGCCAGCGCCGCGAGGACGCCGGCGACAAGATTTCCATCGACGTTCCTCCCAAGTACGACCAGAAAGACTTCGAGAACGCCGCCACCGTCTGGCGCGTTCGCGGCAAGCTCGACGTCCCCAAGGAACGCTTCATCGCCTATCCGACGGCCACCCCGCCGCCCGGCGCCACGGGCAAGGCCGGCCTCGTTTATGGCTGGGCCGGCTGGACGCACATCGAGCAGCTCCAGGCCGCCATCGAGCTCTGGCAAGAGGAGATCGGCCTCCACGGCCACGAGCTCATCCCGCGAGCCACCCGGCAGGCCCGCGACGAGGAGCTCGGCGCGCCCGCGGCCGCGACCGACGAAAAGCTCCGCCGCGACACGGCCGTGCGCGACAAGCTCATGCCGCTCCTCCAGACCATGGTCGACCTGCTCCCCTGGGTGCGCCAGTGGCACAACGAGGACAGCGAGACCGCGGACGCCTTCGATGCCTACGTGTCCGAGCAGGCCCGGCGGATCGAGGTGTCGATCGAGGAGGCGCGCGCCTACCGCCGGCCGGCGCGCTCGGGCGGGCGCGGGCGCAAGGCGGCGAGTAGCGCGCCGAAGGCCGCGGCGAGCGGCGACGAGCAGCTCTCCCTGGAGCACCCGCCCGCGGGCCGCGGCAAGAAGAACGGCGAGGCCTCGCTCGACGCAGCGGTGGACGCCGTGCGCGCGCTCGACCAGGGTTCGGGCGTCGCCCCGGCCACGCTCGGCGAGCGGCTCGGGCTGTCCGCGGCCGCGCTCAAGAAGACGATCGACGCCCTCGTCGAGTCCGGTCGCCTCGTGGAGCGGAAGAAGCGGCCGCGGCTAGTGTCGGTGGGAGAGGGCGAGGCGTGACGCTCAGGCCGGCCCGGCGCTGGCACAACAGCCTTTCCTGCGATGTCGTTCACCGCCGCCCCTCCGGCACGCATGACGCTCTCGAATTGAGCCAGAGCGGCCGCGTCGCCTATCCTCAGCCCCTCGGGCAGGGCGAGGCCCGAGCCTGCCGAAGCGTGGCCGTCCCTGTTTTCAGCACCGCCGAGGCACACCGCACCCCCTGAGAGCCCCCCGGAACCATGTCCGAAGCACCCCTCCGTCGGTATTTCCAGATCCCCGAGGACGTCAAGACGGTGGACTTCGTCCACCAGATTGACCGCACCGCGTCGACCGAGCGCAACGAGGCGGTCCTCGGCGCGTACGTGGTCACCCCGTCCATCGCCCGCAACCTGGAGCGCGCTCTCGACAACGTCCGCCGGGGCCTCGGGGACCACCGCAGCGTGTTCACCTGGGTTCACGGCAGCTTCGGCAGCGGCAAGTCGCACTTCATGAACGTGCTCAGCCTGCTGCTCGCGGACGACATGGCCGTGTACTCGGTCCACCCCGAGCTGCAGGCGCACCGGAAGAAGTTCTCGCCCGGGGTGATCGGAAAGAAGCTCTTCCGTCTGCACGTGCAGTGCATCAGCCGCGGGGCGACGACGCTGGAGGAGATCGTCTTCGGCGCGGCGGTGGAGGAGCTCTCGCGGCTCCACCCGGGCGCCCCGGCGCCGGCGCTCTTCGAATCGCAGAAGCTCTTCGAGAGCGCGCGGCGGCTGCTCGACGACCTCGGCGACGCGAAGTTCTTCGGGGCGTTCCCCTCGAACCAAGGCGCCGCGGAGGCCGGCGAGTGGGGGGACATCGGCGGGTGGGACCGGGCGCGCTTCGAGCGGGTCATCGCCGCGCCCCAGTCAAAGGAGGCGCGGGACCTCGCCGGCGAGCTCGCCAAGACGCCGTGGTTCGAGGGCGTGGTGGCGAGCTCCGCGTTCGTGAAGCTGGGTCCGGGCCTGCAGATCCTCGCCGAGCACCTCCAGGGCCTCGGCTACGAGGGCGTGGTCCTGTTCCTTGACGAGCTCGTCCTCTGGCTCTCCGCGTTCCAGGACCCCAAGAAGCTCGCGCTGGAGACGCCGAAGGTCTCGACGCTGGTCGAGCACGGCGACTACCCGCCCGCGCTGCCGTTCCTGACCTTCGCCGCCCGGCAGCGCGACCTCTCGGAGATGGTGGGCAAGCTCGCGGTGGGGCGCGACGAGGTCGTGTTCAAGGACCAGCTCTCGTTCTGGAAGGACCGGTTCGAGACGATCTCGCTCGAGGACAAGGACCTGCCGCGCATCATCGAGAAGCGCGTGCTCCGGACCACAGGCCCCCATGCCAAGATCGAGCTCGACGCGGCGTTCGAGACGTACAAGCGCACGTTTGCGCAGGACTTCCGCCAGCTCAACGGCAATCAGGGCGACGCCGACGACTTCCGCCGCGTGTACCCGTTCACGCCCGCGCTCGTGGAGGTGATGGTCGCGCTAAGCGCGACGCTCCAGCGCGACCGTACCGCGCTGCGCGAGCTCACGCACCTGCTCGTGCGCTACCTGCCGGACTTCGAGCTCGGCAAGATCGTGCCGGTGGGCGACCTCTTCGATGTGGTGGCGCACGGGCAGACGAGCGATCTGCCCGCGATCCAGCGGCTCTACGAGCAGGCGCGGCGCATCTACGAGGGGGACCTGCTCCCGCACATCCGCAAGAAGAACAAGACCGACACGCCCGAGCGGTGTCAGCTCCTGCGGGAGGACTTCGACGCACGCCTCGGCTGCGCGGGCTGCGCGGAGAAGGCGTGCCGGACGCAGACACGCATCGCCAAGACGGTGCTGCTCCAGGGCATCGTGCCGAACACGCCGGTGCTCAAGAACCTGACCGCGGCGAGCCTGGTGTATCTGAACAGCGGCACGCTCAAGTCGAAGGTGCCAAACGAGGAAACCTCGATAGCGGCGAAGCTCGTGCGCGAGTGGGAGAGCGTGACGCCCGCGGTGCACGCCAAGGGCGTGGGCAACCCCGAGGTGCGCGGCGTGCTCGACACCATCGACGTGCGGCGCATCCTCGACTACTGCCGCGACCTCGGCAACGAGCACCGCCGCCGCGTCCGGGTGCGCGACATCCTCTTCGAGAAGATGGGCGTCGCGCGCAAGGACCAGATGGGCACGCGCTCCCACGAGTGGCGCGGGCGCAAGTGGCGCGTCGGGTTCGTCTACGACAACACGCGCCTCGCGAACGACAATGTCTTCCGCCCCGGGGAGGACGAGGACCTGCGCGTGGTCATCGACTACCCGTTCGACGAGATGGGCTACAGCCCGCGCGACGACGAGCGACGCGTCATGCAGGTCATCGAGGAGCTCCCCGACAAGGATGCGGCCCGGGGGCTCCCCACCGTGGTGTGGCTGCCCGCGTTCCTGGACGAGGACACCCGGCAGGCGCTCGCGGATCTCGCGACGCTGGACGGGCTCTACGAGCTCCGGGGAGATCACGACCTCGCGAGCCGCATCCCGTGGGTGAGCATGGACGAGCTCGGTCGGGTGCGCTCGACCCTGGAGCAGCAGCGTGACCTCAAGCTTACGCAGGTGGAGAACGCCCTTGCGAGCGCGTACGGCGTGGACCACGCGTTCGACGCGCACCTCGCGTCGGGCCTCGCGCCCGAGCGGCAGGTGCACCTGCTCCGGCGCGACACGAAGCTCTCGGTGCCGGCCGATAGGCTCTTCGACAAGGCGCTGAAGGCCGTGCTCGATCAGGCACTCGAGACACGGGCGCCGCGCCACCCGGTGTTCGGCAAGCAACCGACGAAGGCGCGGCTCGAGGCCGTGCTGGAGCTGCTCGACCGGCTGCTCGATAACCCCGACCGGAAGGCGAGGTTCGACAAGGCCCAGGTCGAGGAGCTGCGCGCCATCGCCGCGGCCGAGCACCTCGGCATCGTGCGGATCATCGAGGAGGACGTGAGCTACGCGGGTGGCCTCCTCGACCAGGTGACGAGGAACCTCGCGAACCACAAGGGCCCGCTCTCGGTGGGCGCGGTGCGCGCGGCGCTCGATCCGGACGAGCTGATGGAGCTCTCCCCCGAGGTGGAGGACTTCCTCGTGCTCGCCTACGCGAAGGCCGCGACCCGGCCGCTCAGGCTCTTCGCCCACGGGAACGCCGTCCCCGGGCTCATCGGCAAGCTGACGGACGACACGGCCCTCGTGCCCGTGGAGCTGCCAGGGCAGCAGGTCTGGCAGCGCGCGCTCGGCGCGGCCGAGCTGCTCGGGGTCACGCTCGGCGGCAAGGCGCTGACGCCGCAGCGTGTCGACGAGCTCGCGAGCGCGGTGAAGCAGAAGGCCGTGAGCCTCGACACGAAGCGCCTCGCGGAGGCTGTGGCCGCGCTGGGGGAGTGGCAGCGCATGGCGGGCGTCGCCAGCGACATCGAGGCGACCCAGCGAGGTGAGGTGCTGCGCAAGCTACACGAGCTCGCGAGCGCGGTGTCGGCGACTGCCAGCGCGAAGGATGTCGTCGAGGCGGTCGCGCGCTTCTCGTGGGATCCGGCGCGCACGACGGCCATCACGCACATGGCTGGCCCGCGGCGCGTCGATACGCTCCTGGAGACGCTGCGCGCGCAGAACCTGAGGGCACCGATCGAGGCTGGGCGCAGGCTCGAGGCGGATCCGGCCCGCAGGGGGGCGGTCGTGCAGGTGATGGACCGCGTGCGGGCAGTCCTCGTGCGCGACGAGAACGTCGAGGCGCTCCGGCCGGCGCTCGAGAGGGCGGCCGCGGAGATCACACAGATCCTCGTGGGCTTCTCGCCACCTTCGCCGCCGCCCGAGCCGGAACCCGGGTTTGTCGTGACGGTGAACCCTCCACCGCCCGAGCCGCACGTGGCGCCGCAGCCGAGGGGCGTGTCGCCGCAGGTCGTGGCGCCGCCGCCCGCGCGTGCGATCTCGGAGGTAATGCTCTGCGAAGCGCGTGAGGTGGAAGGGCTGATGGCGGAGCTCCGCGCGAAGCTCGAGAGCGGTAAGCGGGTCCGCGTGACCATCGAGATCCTCGACGGAGAGGGCGGATGACGGCCGCGCGCCCGGCAGCACCGGCGGAGATCGGATCGCCGGAGGCACCGGCGCTCTCGCGCGATCCGATCCGGAGGGAGCTGGAGCAGCTCCACCAGCGCCAGCACCGCACGCTGCGCTCGGCGATCTACGCGCGCCTCGCCGAGCCTTCAGACGACGGCGCCACGGTCTCGGCGAAGGTGAACGGCGAGGAGCAGCGATTCCGCGTGGTCGCCACCTCGGGGGAGCTCGATCTCCGGCGAAAGCTCGCGCGCGAGCGCGAGGGGGACGATCCCGTCGCCTACATCGTGCCGTTCTCGCGCCAGCTTCCGCGCGACCTCGAGGCGATGATCGCCGGGGGCCGGCTCTGGTGGCCGCAGATCGAGTGGCTGCTCCCGCGGCGGTTCGGGGCAAGGAGCGGGACGCCGCGCCTCACCAGCAGCAAGCTTCGCGGCGTGGCGCAGCGCGAGGGGACGCGCGTGTACGGGCGCGGGGACGCCCCGAGCATCGATCTCGACGACGCGTGGCTCGTCTTCCTGCGCGACCGGCTAGGGCTCGAGGGGCTCGAGACGGAGGCGCAGCTCTTCGCGGCGACACTGCTCGATCGCGATCGCCGCGGCAATGCGCTGGGTGCCCTGCTCGCGGCGGTCAAGGGCGCACGGGAGGAGGTCACCGACGTGCTCGGGCGCCGGATGGGGCCCAGCGCGCCGCTCATCCTCGCGGCCTGGCTCGAGGACGCCGCCGTGGAGCTCGCGGCGATGGCGATCGTCGGCGAGGCAACGCGCGCGGTGCTCAACGAGGCGAAGGGGCCGAGCTTCACGCTCCTCACCACGGTGCTCGAGATGCGCGTGCTGCAGACGCAGGGGCATCCGCTCCGGTCCGTCCTCGGCAAAGAACGCATCTCTGGGCTCTCGAGGGTGCTCGTGGATCTCGGCTACCTGGTCCCGCTCGTATGGCAGCGGCTGGCGGGCGACGGCCACGACCCGCTGCGGCGCGCAATCCTGGGAGAGGCGGAGAGCATCCTGGGCGCAGAGCAGGTGCGGCCGCTCGCGCTCGGGTCGAACCGCCTGCCGTTCGTGTTCGAGCACCGGTGCAAGGCGTTCGTCGAGGCGGTCGCGGCCTGTGCCGGCGCTGCGGACGTCGCGTCCGCGAGGCGAGCGATCGAGGCCGTCGACGATGCAGCTGCGCAGCTCCTCGCGCACGATGCCGCGCACGGCGACGAGCGGCTCGAAGAGCAGGTCGAGATGGCCGCGCGCCTGGCCGCGTTCCTCGGCGAGCCCGAGCCGCAAAGCGCCGCCTCGCCGCACGCCGAGGTGATTGGCCTCGCCACGTTCCAGGCCACGGTCGGCAGGTACGTCGACTGGGCGCGCCAGATCGTGCGCTCCGACGGCGCAGGGCCGTTCGGCAAGGGCCTCGCGCCGCTCGTCCAGCGGGTGGATCAGGTGCGCGATGCGCTCGACGCGCGGTTCGCGCGCGCTTACGCGCAGCTCGTCGGCAAGAAGGGAGATCGTGGGGTGCTGCGCGGCGCCGCGCTCCTCGATGGGCGCAGCGCGGAGCTGTTGCTCATCGAGGACGTGCTCGCGCGCGTGGGGCTCTCCCTGCTGGAGCAGCAGGAGGATCTGCGGCTGCTCGTCCTCTGCATGGACGGTATGAGCGCCGCGAACCTCACGGAGCTCTGGCGCTCCGTCGCGCGCACGTCCTTCGTGCCGGTGTCGCGCGGGCGCCGCCTGCCGGTGCTGGCCCACGTACCGACGCTCACGAAGCTGAGCCGAAGCGCGCTCTTTGCGGGGCGCGCGATGACGATGGGCGAGAGCCTCGATACGGGGCGGGACGGGGATCGCCTCGCGCACCACCCGGCTGTCGTGCGGATGGGAGAGTCCCCCAGCGTCCTGCTCCGGAGCGACATCCTGGGCGCAGGCGGTGGGCTCTCGGACGATGCCTCGCAGATCGTGCGCGGAGACCAGCGCATCGTGGCCGTGGTGGTGAACGCGATCGACGACCAGCTCAAAGGCTCGGCACAGCTCCGCGTGGCGCTCTCGACCGCGACCATCCGGCCGCTCCGAGCCCTCCTCGACGCGGCTGAGAGCACCGGGCGCCTCGTGCTCCTCGTGAGCGATCACGGCAATATCAGCTCGCAGCGCTTCGTCGGCGCCGCGGTCCGGAGCGCGGGGAGGGCAGGGGAGGAGAGCGAGTCCGGGGCGCGCTACCGCACCCTCGGTCCCTCGGAGTCCGCGATGCCGGACGAGATCGAGCTGCCGGCCGGCGCCCTCGTGACGCCGGCAGGCGTGGATCGCGTGGCGGTCGCCGTGCACGAGACGGTGCGCTACACGTCGGTGCTCCACGCCGGCGAGCACGGCGGGGCGAGCCTGTCGGAGGCGGTCGCGCCTGCGGTGCTGCTCGCACCGAGAGGGCTCCTGCCCGAGCTCGCGGCGCTCGACGTCGTCGAGGCGCCCCTCGAGCCGCCGCCGTTCTGGAGCCGTGAGCGCGCCCCGAGCGCGAGCGCTGACCTCGACGAGCGCGAGGCGTCTGCGGCCCCGCAGCCGCCTGCGCCGGCCATGGCTCCTCTGCCGCGGCCTGCGCCCCCGGCTCCTCCGCCGCGGTCTGCGCCTCCGGCACAGGCGCTCCTGCCGTTCGGGCCGCCTGCGGAGCCTCAAGGCGTGGCCGCGGGGCCAGGCCCCGAATCCACCGCGCGGCCAGAGCTCAGTGAGGCGCTCTTCAAGTCTCAGCTCTTCCGCCAGCAGATCCGCGAGACCGAGGAGGCCTACCGCGATGACGTGAAACGGGCGATCGCCCTGCTCCTGCGCCATGGCGGGCGCATGACGCGGGACCGTTTCGCCGTGGAGCTGAAGATCGACACGGCGGGCAAGGGCGTGCGTGTGCCGGGCTTCCTGACCCGCCTGGAGCGGGTGCTCAACGTCGACCAGGAGCTCGTGATCTCGATGGATCGCAAGGGCCAGAACATTCTACTCGACGAGCACCTGCTCCGCGCCATCTTCCTGGAGGAGGGCGATGGCTGATCTCGAGCTCCCGTCGAAGGCCCGCCGCAAGGACATTCTCCACACGCTCCGGACCGGTACGGTCCCCGAGAAGGGCCTGGAGTACCTTGCCGTCGGGCTCGATCGCTTCGAGAAGGTAATCGTCGAGGAGCTGCGCGAGTGCACCGCGGGCCGCAGCCGCTTCAAGGCGGTGCGCGGCGACTACGGCGCGGGCAAGACGTTCTTCTCACGGTACTTCGCGGCCCGCGCGCTCGCCCTCGATATGGCCGTCACCGAGGTGCAGGTGAGCGAGGTCGACACGCCGCTCTACCGGCTGGAGACGGTCTACCGGCGTGCGCTCGAGCACCTGCGGACCAAGGAGCGCGATCGGGGGGCTTTCCGGCAGCTCATCGAGAAGTGGTTCTTCGATCTCGAGGAGGAGGTCCTCGCGGCCGAGGCCGAGCTCTCGTCGGATCCGGCGCGCTTCCACGAGCGTGTGGCCGAGCGCCTCGAGGAGCGGCTGGTCGAGGTCGCCGCGGATCAGCCGGCTTTCTCGTCGGCGCTGCGGGCCGCGCACCGGGCGCGCCTCGCGGAGGACGAGGCGACGTTCGAGGGGCTCATCGCCTGGCTGATGGGGCAGCCGCACGTCGCGGCCTCAATCAAGCGCAAGGCCAACCTCAAGGCCGATCTGGATCACACCGGTGCCCTCGCATTCCTTCGCGGGCTGCTTCTCCTGCTTAAGCAGACCGGGCGCCCCGGGCTCATGTTCGTGCTCGACGAGGTCGAGACGATCCAGCGGGTGCGCGGGGACAGCCGCGAGAAGAGCCTGAACGCGCTGCGCCAGCTCATCGACGCGATCGGGCATCGCGAGTACCCAGGGCTCTACCTGCTCATCACCGGCACGCCGGCGTTCTTCGACGGCCCCCAGGGCGTGCGGCGCGCCCCGGCGCTCGCTGAACGGCTTCATACCGACTTCGACGAAGACACGCACTTCGACAACCCGAAGGCGGTGCAGGTGCGCCTGCTCCCGTTCGACGAGGAGCGCCTCGTCGAGGTGGCGAAGCGGGTCCGGAGCCTATACCCGGCCGACCATCCCGAGCGCATCCAGGCGAAGGTGACCGATGAGGTCCTGCGCGCGGTCGCTCGCCAGGTCACCGGCAAGCTCGGCCAGAAGACGGGCATTGCCCCGCGCCTGTTCCTGAAGAAGCTCGTGGATCGCGTGCTCGATCGCGTGGACCAGTTCGAGGACTTCGAGCCCACGGAGCACCTCGATCTGAAGATATCGGCGGCAGAGATGACGGCGGAAGAGGCGGCCGCCGCCGGGATCGCGAGGAGCCCGGACGACATCGTCCTAGAGATGGGCGGCGCGCGCGCAGACGGGGACGACGATGGCTGAGGAGGTCCCGGGGGCGGGGCAGGGTCCGGCAGCGCTGGACGCTGCCCAGCCGCCGAACCGGAGTGCCTTCGACCGCCTCTCCCCAGCCGTCCGCTACCACATCGTCCACACGCTCGGCTTCTCGGGGCTACGGCCGGTGCAGGAGCTCACGGCGCACGCCATCCTCGACGGCGATAACTGCGTCGTGCTGGCGCCGACGGCCGGCGGCAAGACCGAGGCTTCGTTCTTGCCGCTGCTCTCGCGGATGCATGCCGAGGACTGGAGCGCACCGAGCGTCCTGTATCTCTGCCCGATCAAGGCGCTGCTCAACAACCAGGAGGCACGGCTCACGCAGATTGCGGGCATGGTGTCGCGGCGCGTGTTCAAGTGGCACGGCGACGTCAGCCCGAGCGTGCGCGCGCGGTTCATCGAGGACCCCGCGGACATCCTCATGACGACGCCCGAGTCGCTCGAGGTGATGCTGGTGAGCCGCCGCGTCCCGAGCCGCAGGCTCTTTCGCAGCCTCGAAGCGGTCGTGATCGACGAGGTGCACGCCTTTGCCGCCGATGATCGCGGCTCCCACCTCGTCGCGCTGCTCGAACGGCTCCAGCGCCACGCCGGGCGGGATATCCAGCGTATCGGCCTCTCGGCCACGGTGGGCAACCCTGCGGAGATCCTCGCCTGGCTGGGGGGCACGAGCCGCCGCCCGGCGCGGCTCGTCGATCCCCCGAAGCCCTCGACGTCGCCCGAGGTGCACCTTGACTGGGTAGCCAGCCTCCCCAACGCCGCCAAGGTGATCGCCCAGCTCGATCCGGGGAAAAAGCGGCTCGCCTTCGTGGACAGCCGGCGCCGCGTGGAGCAGCTCGGCGAGGCGCTCCAGGCCGCAGGCGTGACCACCTTTCTCATGCACTCGTCCCTGTCGGCCGATGAGCGCCGGGCGTCGGAGCGCGCGTTCGAGTCGGGCCAGAACTGCGTGATCGTCGCGACATCGACGATGGAGCTCGGCATCGACGTCGGCGATCTCGACGCGGTGTATCAGGTCGACGCGCCGCCCTCCGTGGCGAGCTTCCTCCAACGGATGGGCCGCACCGGTCGGCGACCAGGGACCAGGCCGCGCGCCACGCTCCTGTGCACTAAGGAGAGCGAGCTCGTGCTGACGGCAGCGCTGCTTCGGCTCTGGGCGAGCGGGTACGTCGAACCCGTGCAGCCGGAACGCGCGGCCTTCCACGTGCTCGCGCAGCAGGTCCTCGCCCTGTGCCTCCAGGAAGGGGGCGTCCCGCTGGCGGACGTCTGGGCCTGGGTTGCGGGCGCGGCGTGCTTCGCGGAGGTGACCGCGCGCGAGCGTGAGATGCTCCTCGGGCAGATGCTCTCGGCTGGGATCGTCGTCGCAGCGGATGGCCGGCTCATCCTGGGGTCCAGGGGCGAGGCGCTCTACGGCCGGAAAAACTTCCAAGCGCTCTACGCCGTCTTCGAGGCGCCGCCCTTGTTGCAGGTGAGGTGGGGTCCTCGTGACGTCGGCTCTGTGGATGCCGTGTTCCTTCAGGCGTTGCCGCCCGCGAGCTGCTTCGTGCTGGGGGGACGCCCGTGGCAGCTCTCGCACGTCGACTGGAAGAAAGGGATCTGCGACGTCGTCCCTGCTCCGGACGGCAAGCATCTGAACTGGCTGGGGAAGCCGAGGCTCCTCGCGCGGCGTCTCTGCGAAGAGCTCCGCCGGACGCTGCTCGATGCAGCCGAGGACCCATGGTGGACGAAGCGTGCCCGCGAGGTAATGCGCGCCGAGCGTGCGAGCCATGGGTTCCTCGAGGACGCGCCGATGCCGATCGTGGAGGGGCCGAGCGAGATCGTGTGGCACACGTTCCTCGGTGGGAGAGCGAACAATCTGCTGGCGCGGCTGCTCGAGGAGCGACTAGGCGAGCAGGTGATTCCCGGGAATCGCGCGATCAAGCTTCGTGGCGGGGCGGCGCAGTCGGTGGTGGCGGTGCGCGAGGCGACGCGCGCGCTGTCGGCTGCGGGGGCGATCACGGAGGCGGACGCGCGGCGGCACGCGGCTGGGTGCGCGAGAGGGATGTTATCGAAGTTCCAGCCATGCCTGCCGGAGGAGCTAGAGCTCCGGTTCCTGGCGCGGAGGGTCGTGGAGGTGCCCTGAGGGGAGCACTTCGCCGTTGTATCTCTGGCGGTCACCTCGCGGCGCGCCTTCCGGTAAGATCGAACTGCCGCATAAGCTCGCTGAGCTGCCAACCAGCGTGCCCAGCGGATCATAGGGGACGGGACACCGGGGGCGGCGATCGTGGCGGCACTGGGTGGGTCCACGCCTGGAGAATGGCGCAGGGACACGCGCCGGCCACACTGGTTACTCTGTGATTACGTGGGCGCGACTTGCCTACATCTCCGCCCCAGGTGCGCCGGCGCGTCGTCAGGCATCTATACCTAGGCTTACCACCTCGGTAACGTCGGGGATCACGCGTACGCGTCCCGCGTGCACACGCCCAGGAGGACCACCGCATGTCGGTTTCCCGCGCTCATGGATCGAAGCTCCTCGACTGGTACGCGCAGCGCGCGCGCCCGTTTCTGGAGCAGCACGCCGCCCAGGATCTCCCGGCCATCGATCAGCAGGCGGGCCGCGTCGAGCAGCTGCTGAAGACGGCCGACGAGGAAGTCGCCGTCTGCTTCCTCGGCAACGCCGGTGTCGGCAAGAGCACGCTCCTCAACGCGCTGGTTTCCGACCGCTACAACATCCTGCCGCATGGTGGCGTTGGGCCGCTCACGGCGCAGGCGACCGTCGTCCGGTACGCCGAGTCTCCGTACTTCCGGGCAAGCTATTTCCCGGCCAAGGTCCTGAACAAAGTGCTCTTCGCGCTGGAGCGCGCCCACGAGCGCGCGTCGAAGATCGCCCCCGGGGGTGCCGAGGATGTCGCGAGGCAGCTCGACGAAGAGGATCGGCGCGAGGCCGAGGCGGCCGTGCCGGTCGCGGACGAGAGCGGTCACGTGGAGGGGCCCCGCGACAAGATCGATGCGTACCAGCACCAGGTGCGCCTGATGGTCCAGGGACGCCAGGAGGGCGAGGTCGATCTGCCGTACCTGATGGACGCACTCCGCGCCGTGCTCGGCTTGCCCGCGCGCTGGGGGCGGACGCCATCTATCGAGGATGCCCGCCGCATCGAGCGCATCCGCGAGTGCGTCCAGCTCGCGCGGAGCGAGGGCACTCACCGCGAGCGCCGCGCCGAGGGCGAGATGCGCGAGCTCCTCGTGGATCTTCGCGATCACGCCTCCGGCTTTCTGGCCCCGCTCATCCAGCGGCTCGAGGTCGGATGGAACGCCGATATCCTCCAGGACGGGCTTGTGCTCGTCGACCTGCCCGGCGTCGGTGTCGCCAACGACGAGTACCGCCGCGTCACCGCCGAATGGGTCCGCGTTCGAGCGCGGGCCATCGCGCTCGTCGTGGATCGTGCCGGCATCACGGAGGCGAGCGCGGAGCTGCTCCGATCGACTGGCTTCCTCAACCGGCTGCTCCTTGACGGGGACGATCTGAACGCTGCCCCCGTGTCGCTCTCGGCGATCATGGTCAAGGTCGACCAGTCCGCGGACAGCGCCTGGCAGGACGAGGCCGACTTCGACGAGATGGGGGCGCGGCCGTGGAGCGACCACTTCCGCGAGATCCGAACCCGCGCTCTCGAGCTCATGCGCGCGCAGATGCGGCAAGAGCTCGACAAGCTCGCGGCCGCCGGCCACGAGACGCTTCGCTCGGACCGCGCCGCCGTGCTCACCCGGGTCCTTGAGACGATGCAGGCGCACGCCGTCTCGGCGCCCCAGTTCCGGGCATTCCAGGCCCAGAAGAAGGAAGCTCCACCGCGCGTCGGCAGTGCGGAAGAGTCGGGGATCCCCGCGCTCCGCGCGGCGCTTCACGATCTCGCCGTGGCGCACCGCGGGCGGCTCATCGATCGCGCGGAGGGGGCCGCCAGCGACTTCCGGAGCCGCATCCACGCTGCCCTCACGCTGGTGCGGGCGCAGTGGGAGGCCGACGAGCGTGCCGAGCGCGAAGCGCAGGCGTTGCGCGCGGAGCTCGAGACCTTTCTCGCTCCCCGGCAGCGCGAGCTCGACTCTCGCCAGGGGGCCTTTCGGGAGTTTCTTCGCGAGAGCATCCCGACCCTGATCGACAGCCAGGTGCAGTCGGCGTCGCACGTCGCGCGAGAAGAGATCAACCGCTACCTCCGCCGGCTCGGCGAGCTCAACTGGGGTACGCTGGCCGCGACCGTGCGCAAGGGAGGCGCACATGTCAGCTCGAAAGGCACCCGGATCGACCTGCCCAACGAGCTGGCGCTCCGCTTCGAGGAGCCCGTCGCCGTGATCTGGTCGAAGCAGATCCTCGCGGCGCTGCGCAGGCGCACCTCGGCGCTCGGCCAGGACTATGTGGCCATGGTAGGGGAGGTGGTTGAGTGGGCACGCGGCCAGCACGCCCGCGTGCAGCCGCGCGTTGTCGAGGCGATGCGTGACAACCTCGCGGCGCAGACGAAGGATCTCTCGTCGGTCGGCAAGGAGGCCGTCGAGGAGCTCAAGGGCAAGGTCCGGACGCAGCTGTACGAGGAGCTCGTGAAGAAGGTTCGCCGGCGGTGCGAGAAGTTCGTGGCAGACGGCGGTAACCGTGGGTTCGGCGTGAAGCGGCGCATCCTCGAGCTCTACGGCGAGCTCGCGGACGAGGTCGTCAAGGTCGCCCAGCCGATCGCTACAGGCATCCTCCTCGGCAACTACCGCGAGGTGGAACGGGAGATATCCGACCGCTTCAACGCGTACCGCAACCCGCTGGAGAGCGCGCGCGACGCCATCGTGCGCTCCCACGAGGACAGCGTGCGCCGCAGCGACGCCCAGCGCCGCAAGCGCGTCCTCGAGGAGGTTGACGCCATCCTCGACGCGATGCCGAGGGGCGCGACAAGCAAGGTGCAGGCGTGAGCGCCGCGCGCATGCTCTTCCGCAAGCCGGACGAGTCCCAGACCTACGCACTACTCCGGCGCTACGACAACTTCGGGATCGAGGAGCTGGATCTGCTCCGTCCCCCGCGCCGCTTCTGGGCGCCGAGCGAGATGGCGCCCTCCGGCGTCGAGATGAACGTCGACGCCCGCCGCGTGCAGTCCTGTCCGTCGCCCGCCGAGCTGCTCGCCACACCCCCCGGCGAGAGCTGGTCGGCGCTGACGCGCCGGAGCCTCGCCCGCCTGGCGGCCTGGTTTCTCGTTGTCGAGGATCCGCAGCGGCGGCTGGAGGCGCAGCCGATCGTCACGCTCGCGCATCAGGCGAGCGTGGTGCAACACATCCGCGAGCAGCCCTCGCTCCGCCGCGTGCTGCTCGCCGATGAGGTCGGCCTGGGCAAGACGGTGGAGGCCGCGCTCCTGATCAAGGTGCTGGTCACGCAGCGGCCGGGCGCGCGGGTGCTCTACCTCGCCCCTGCCCGCCTCGTGCGTAACGTCCGCAGCGAATTGGCGAAGCTGGATCTGCAGTTCCGCTCCTGGGTATCGACCGGTGATCGTGATGCCACGCTCGACGATGCGCGCGTGGTCGCGAGCATCCACCGGGCCTGCCACAAGGGCCGGATAGACGAAGTTCTGGCAGCGCCGCCCTGGGACATGATCGTGGTCGACGAGTGTCACCACCTGTCGGACTGGGCCCCCGGTGGCGGTAGCCCCGTGGCGCAGTACAAGCTGGTGCAGAAGCTCGCGGAGCGGCTCAGCGAGGACGGCCGCCTTCTGCTTATGAGCGGCACGCCACATCAGGGGAACCCGGACCGCTTCCGCAACCTCCTGCGGCTTCTGCAGGCGAAGGGCGAGCCCGAGTCGCAGCTCGCAGGCCGCGTCATCTACCGTACCAAGGAGGACGTGCGTGACTGGGACGACCAGCCGCTTTTCCCGGGCCGCCGCGTGAACCCGCCGCTGGTGCTCGATCTCGGCCCCGAGCACCGCAAGTGGCTCGCCGACATCCACGAGCTGTTCGAGCCGGGCAGCCGCGCCGCAGCGGATCGATCCGCACAGCGCCGCGCCGCGGGCTGGAGAGCCGGGCAGGCGCTTCAATGGGCCACGTCGAGCGTGCAGGCAGGCCTCGGATACCTGGTGCGGCAGGCAATCCGCGCGGGCTGCAAGCTGGACTCGTTGCCAGGGCTGCGCGACGCGCTCGCTGCGATGCGCCCTTACCGGCGCGGTGCACCCGACGAGGCGATCGACAGACTCTTCGCGCGCATTGCCGACGAGGTGAATCAGCAGATCGATCAGGCCGATGTCGAAGACATCGAGGAGATGGATGACGACGACGGCCGCTGGCGCCCGGACCGAGCGTTGCTCTCGCAGCTCCTGCGCGACGGCGTGGCTATCCACCGCGCTTCGGGTGATGCCAAGTGGGACTTCGTCTTCGAGCGCGTACTTCGACCCGCGGGCGACGAGAAGGTGGTGCTCTTCGCGCAGCCGATTGAGACGGTCACGGCGGTGGCCGGGTGGCTCGCGCGGAAGACGGGGCAGCGGCCTGCGCTGATTCTCGGCGGACAGTCCGAGGAAGAGCGGGCCGAACAGATCCAGCGCTTCTGGGACCCGCGCGGCCCGCGCTTTCTGGTGTCGTCGCGAGCCGGCGGCGAGGGCATCAACCTCCAGATCGCCCGCCGGCTGGTGCACCTCGACGTCCCGTGGAACCCGATGGAGCTGGAGCAGCGCATCGGCCGCGTACACCGCTTTCTCTCGAAGCAGACGATCCTGGTGGACACGATAGTTGTCAAGGACAGCCGCGAGGTGGACACCTACGCCTATGCCCGAGAGAAGCTGGCGACGATCGCGAGCACCCTCGTCCCGGAGGAGCGCTTCGAGTCGCTCTTCGGTCGGGTGATGTCGCTGGTGCCGCCCGAGGAGCTTTCAGACATCCTCGGCAAGGGTCCGGTGGGGCCGCTGAGCCCAGAAGATCGTGAGAAGATCTCCGATCTGGTGACGCGCGGCTTCGACCAGTGGAAGGGCTTCCACGATCGCTACGCCAAGCAGCAGAAGCAGATCCGCGCCCTTGACCCTGGGCAGGCGACGTGGGCCGATCTGGCGGCGTTCGCCGAGGACCACCTCGGCGCAAAGCCGGCTGAAGGCTTCTCGGCGCTGCGGTTTCTGGAGCAGAACGGCGAGGTCATGGAGGCGTCGAATGCCGCGCGCGTGCTGACGATCGATGGCTTGCCCTGGGTTGCCGGTGATTACGGCGGCATGCCGGTCGTGCGCGACGACGGCGTGAAGGCCGAGCAGCTGGGCACAAACTTACCGCTCTTTGCCCGCGCGCTGCGGGCGCAGGGCCTACCAGCCGCGCTGGCGGGCGCGGCGCACGTGCGCTGGCCGGAAGGAGCGCAGCGGCCGCACGAAGGCCTGTTTGGGGTACTGGTCCTCGCGCGGCAGTCCGTTCGCTGGGAGCAAGGATCGTATGCAGAGCACGCAACGACGCTGCATACCTGCACGGTGCTCGCCGACGGGCAAGCGGCGCATGCGGACGGGTCCGCAAGAGGGGCGCTCGTGCGCGCGCTGGTGCGAGCGACAGTACGGCGCGAGGCAGTGGACGCGCCCGCGCTCCTGGCGGCAATGCACAAGGCCGAGGCGGACCTGTGGAACGAGCTGCGCCGGCCGACAGACGCGGACCGGGAGGCGCGGGTGATGCACGCGGTGACGCCGCTCCTTGCGGCGGTGGTTTCGTGAGGGAGCAGGAGCCGGGCGAGGTGAGGAGGGCATGCGGACCATGAACAACGGTGCACGCGCGCGCCCGGCGCATCTCCGCCCGCCGGCTCTTCGCCGGGCTGAGAGCTGGCGACAGACCGCTTGAGACAACCGGAGTTCCTTTGGAGACTCTTGTCCGGGTCCATGACCTCACCGTGGTGCTCCCTGACGGGTCGGCGATCGTCGAGGCAGCTCACATGCTCGTGCGCGAAGGCTCGGTCGTCTCAATCCTAGGCCCCTCGGGTGCAGGGAAAACGACGCTGATCCGCGCGATCCTCACGCCGGAGGAGCTCCGCAGCACTGGCTACCGGATCACCTGGTCGGAGCGGGATTTAAGAGCGTCCCCCGGCTTCGTCCCGCAGCGGGGAGCGTTGCTCGATCACCTGGACGTGGCCGGCAACGTTACGCTGGCCCAGGCTGGCAGTGGGCTCCCCGCCGACGCGGCCTCCTGGCTCAAGGCGGTCGAGCTGGACGAATCGCTCATGGCGCCGGGGACGAGCAGCTCGGCCCTAAGCGGCGGCCAGGCGCAGCGAGTTGCGGTCGCCCGCGTGCTTGCGGCGGGCAGGCGGATCATCGTCATGGACGAGCCCTCGGTGGGGCTCGATCCCCTCGGCGTGCGGATGCTCGCACGCCTCCTGGTCACGCAGGCGCGGAAGCATCGCGCGGCCATCCTCGTCATCACCCACGACCTCGCGCTGGCTGCGGGCGCCTCCGACCGGCTGCTCTTCCTCGACCCCGCGCAGCGGCAGATCGTCCCGCTCGTGACAAGTTGGACCGGCCCGGCGGAGCTCGATGGGATCGAGATCCGGCAACGCAAGCTTGCCGAGGTGGAGGCTGCCACGGAGGACCAGCTCCTGCGCGAGCGACCCCGTCTGTCCGGCGGCGGGCGCGCGAGAGCCGCCACCCTGGACCCGATTGCCCCTGTTCGCATGGCCGGCGATGCGATCCTCTGCGCGCTGGATCCCCACCTGTTCCGCGAGGCCGGGGTCGTCTTCCGCCGGGGCATGGTGCAGGGCTTCGCCAGGCCGTTCCTGTTCTACGGCATTGTCGGGGCGCTCCTGGGCTTCACCGTCCCTTACGTTATCGCGAACATCAGCGCGGACCTGCGTCCTGCCGCCGTCTTCGAGTTGATCAAGGGCACGTACATCCTGGCCCTCGCACCGCCCCTCTCCGCGATCGTCTTCGCGGCGACGAGCGGCAGCGCCATGAGCGCCTGGCTCGGCGGGCTTCGGCTTCACGGGCAGGTCACCGCCCTCGAGGGCCTCGGTGTACCGCCGGCGCGTTACCTCTGGTCACCGAGCTGGTTCGCCCTCGCGGTCGCGTACGCGAGCACGTTCGCGCTGTTCACGCTGTCGATGGTTGCGGGCGGCTGGGTGCTCTACGCGTTGAATGACGTCCGCAGCCCGCTCGCGCTCCTCACTGCCGACTTCGTCGACCCTCCCCCGAGCCGGGTTCCCTACCTCGTCCGCGCTCTCTGGCTTGTCGCCGCCTACACCGTAGCGATTGCATCGATCGTCGTGGCGAAAGGGGGCGAAGGGAAGTCCCGCTCCGAGGACGTAACCAACGCGATGACTTCCTCGGTCATGCGGGCGACGCTTTTCGTGGTGGTGATGGAGCTCGTGACGGTGATGGCCGTGCGCCTGTGGGAGGCACCTCGATGAGTTCGCCCAGAACCGTCCTGGGGCTCGTCCTGGTGGCTGTTGGCATGGCCGCCTTCCCCATCCTGCTCGGCGCAACGGCCAGCCGGCCCGATCTTGTTGCTCGCGTGCCTTCGGCATACGAGCTCAACCCAGGCCGCTCGTCTCTACGGGGCGCCGTGCCGCCGGCTGAGGTCGATGTGGGACCGGATCGGGAGCGAATCCGCGTCGATCCTCCGGTCGGGGTCGCCTCGCCCGGCCTGGAGCTGATCACATGGCGCGCGGACTACGGGGACGCCTGGCATCGGGAGGTCACATGGCCGTCACTGGCCGGACCGTTTGCGGAGGAGGGGTCGGATGTCTGCGGGTACAGGCTTCAGCTCGGCGCCGGACTGTTCGATACGACTGCCGCCGGCCGCGGCTTGAAGGACGCGGTAGAACGCCGGCTGGCGGAGCTGTTTCCCTACTCGCAGGAGCTCAAGGAGGGGATTCGCGTCACGCTTCCCCGGCTTTCATCCAGTGATTTTACGATCACGTTCGAAGGCGGCCGTGCGTGGGTTTATGTTGCGGTCTACTTGGTCGACGCAACTGTCCTATCCGCCCGCTTTCCGGTCCGACTCGTATCGCGCAACGGCACGCCGGCCGTGGAGCGAATCCGGGAGTTTGAGCCGAAGGTGCAGTTCACGGGACCGAGTCGCGACGAGATCGTGCGGCAGGCCAGCGAGATGGGTGCTACGCACGGCGGGCTCATTGGTTTGGGAGGGTGCCTCCTCGGGCCAGCCGGGTGCGTCCTCGGAGCCTTGGCTGGCTCCGACATCGGCGAGGCAGAAGGCACCCGGACGGCTGAGAAAGAGATTCCCGTCCAGGCCAGCCACATCGTCACTGAGAAGATCGACGAAGCGCTGGACCACCTTGCCCTCGGCATGGAACGGCTCCGCCAGCCCTGGTCGCCGGACCCCACGCGGCCTCACGATAGCATCCGACTACGGCTCGGTGGCGCTCCCCACATCTCCTCCCAGGGGATCGCGCTCCAACTCTGTGCCAGCGCGGTCATCGGCTCACCCAAGGTGGATCCAGCCATCCCGGGCCCGGTCCGGTGGGATGCCCCGTTTCCCGAGCTCGATGCGGATCACGAGGGCTCGTCGACAATCGGGCTCACCATGAACGCGGACGCGCTTGAGCAGGTGATCCACTACGTCTGGCAGGCGGGCAAGCTCCGTGATCTCGGGCGCTCGAGCGCGGTCCTCGGTAACCTGGCAGAAGAGGTCCGGATGGCCGCTTTCGACTTCACCGGCCTGGATGCCCAGCTGCCGCCGATAATCGCGCCTTCGATCTCGACCGCTGATAAGCTGTCGTTCACGCTCGCCAACGTCGAGGCGGGCACGATCGGCCGCCGACGCGTGCTCGCTCACGGGACGCTCGGGCTCCGGATGCTCCAGCAGGACGATGCAATCCAGCTGTCGGCAGAGATCGCCGATCTCCGGGTGAACTGCATCGAGCCTGCTCCCCGTGGCGCCCTCCTCACGCCATGCCTGAGCGACATCCTTCCCCTGGCGCGCGAATCTGCCATGAAGCCCATCCACCTCGCACTCCCAGGCGGTGATGTGCTCGCCAAGCTGCCGCGTCTGAGTTTCCAGGGGATGGCTCTCCAGATATCCCAGCTGCGCGTCGAGACGTCTGGTTCCCCCGTGCAGGTCCAGCTCAGGGTGCAAGCGAGCATCGAGGCGCCATGAGCGACGGGCGGCGGCGACTCGAGCCCCTTCGGCTGCGGGAGCCGGCGAGTGACGCACCACCGGCATCGCAAGTGGCGGGTTTCGGTGCGACGTCCGGTGCGACCGGCGAGCCCCGAGGTGCAGAGCCCTCGTCGCACTCGGCACCTCCGGCCGCCTCGCCCCCGCCGCAGCCGGCAGCGAGGCCCAAGGCTGGCCCCCTGGCAGGGATGTTCGCACTCGGGTTCGTCGCGGGCGCGGGGACCCTCGGCGCGGTCATGTCGCTCCTGCCGTCCCGCGATCCGGAGGAATCTCCCCCGAGGGCCCCCGCCTCCATAACTATACCCGCGGCGACCGCGAGCGCCCAGCCGCCGGTAGAATCTCCCTCATGGACGAGTCTGCTCGACGGGGTGACCTGTGAGGCACCGTGCTGTGGGGGAGCCGCGTGCTCATCGGCGGGCAGCAAGCGATGCCCCTCCGGGTTTACCTGTATCCCTGGCTCCTGCGAATCACGTCTCGCCGACGACGAGCGGTGGACCCTGCATGTCTCCGCCATCTGGGAGCGGGACGGAGCGCGCTTCCGGTCAGGCTGCAGTTCGGCCCTCCGCAGCGCCGACGTCTGTCTCCGTCCGGCGAGCACCGGGACGTGGACCTGTGTTCCTCTCGCAGACGCCTGCGCTCACAGCGATCATGCGACCATGGGCGTCTCTGTCACGACCCGTGATCTGACCTCGGCGGGCATCGACATCGAGATCCGTAGCCGCCACGTCGTCGTGGCCTCCAGAGCGCGCGCGAGCTACGGGACCTCGCTGCACCGGACCGGCCTGTGCTCCGGGTTCAAGTTCGGCGGGTTCACAAGTTTGCTCGCGGACGTAGGTCAGCTGACCTTCTTCTTGGAGCCGGGGCCGTAAGGAACGTCGCTGCATTCATCGGCGCGCCTTTCTGCTCGTTGTCTTGGTCCCCAGCACGAAGGCGCCACGTACACTGGCGAGCTTCGCTGCTGCAATCGGGTCGAGCACCTCCGCTCGGAAACCATCGCTGATGGGCGAGCGAGCGGCTGGCGTCGGGACGTGGGCTCGTGAAGACGAACGCTCTCCTTTCCAGACCTCTGCCTGATCCCATAAAGAGGCAACCTCGTCCAGGAGTGTCGGCGCGTCGCTTACCGGGCCGCGTAGGACTACCTCCAGGCTTTCTTCGAGGCTATACCGGTACCAGTTCGCGCTGCCGCAGAACACGATGGTCTCATCGACGAGCATGAGCTTCGCATGCAGGCGATCCAGCGTGCGCACCTCCGTCACCGGACGATGTCGAAACCGCGCGAGCGCCGCCTCCATGTGCTCTTCGAATGTGGGCGCCACCGAGGCCGGCGATCGCGTCAGCACACGGAGTAGCGCCCCACTCGGACATGACGCTACGGTCGCCTCCGCGAAGTAATCGTCGATGAAGGGCCCCACGACCATGACCTCGCGGGTCGCTTTCCTCATATCGGCGCGGAGCGTACCCAGAATACTACCCGGCCCAAGCGCGCGCCATCGCGTCGACGGCATCGGCGACCTCCTTTGCGGAGACTTGCGCCTCCACATGACAATCCTCGGCGAGGAAGCGCTCGAAGGCGGCTGCCGGGCGTCGCGCGAACGACCGTGCCGCTCCAGCCGCGGAGATGAGCGCGCCGGCGGCACGCCCCTGCTGGAGCAGCGCTGCGCTCAGCCCGTTGCCTCCCGGCGTGCCGTCGAGTACGCGTAGCTCGCCGGCCGCTGGTTCGAACTTCGCTGTCAAGTCGCCGCGCGCGCACTCCACCGCATCGCACAGGTAAGCATGGAGGAGACCTTCGAGGGCCGGCGCGATCAGCTTCCGCTGCTCGGCATTCCGTATGACCCGCGCGATCTTCCAGCGCCACCCGAGCGTCCGGTAACTGAAGCCGTGGAGGAAGGGGAATTCTTCACCCGCCGCGAGCGCCGCCTTGAACCTTTCGGACACCTCGCCGAGCATCACGTTCTTCGGTTTGCGACTCCCCGACAGATCGATCTCGGTATACCCGTCGAAGCGGCGGAGGAAGTTCCAGATGCCGTACTCGATCGCCCCGGCCTCGGGCGTCTCGCAGTCGGCCGGTAGATCCTTTTCGAGGTACAGATCGAAGTTGTCCTTCCAGCGTCCGCGCGTGGCGGTTCGACGCCGCTCTTCTACGACCTCGATCGCGTCGAGCGCATGCATGAACTTCCCGAGGACGACATCGCTGCGTGGATCCGTCCATTGGCCGACCTTGAAGCGACCGCGGTAGCCCACGACCCGGAACCGCTGCCCACGGTGTCCGAGATAAACACCCTCCGGGTGCGCATCGCGAAAGACCGCAATGTCCTCGACCTGAGCTACGGCTCGATCGCTCCCTCGGAGCACGAGTTTGCGTTTCCCCTGCGAGGCGCTTGCGCGGAATCCGCGGTAATACCAAGAGCCGTCGTCGAGGTCGACGAGGTCGGAGAGCTGCTCTTGTACCATGGTATCGAGCTCTCTGTATGTGACGCGTTCTCCCCAGTAGCGCTCCAGCGCTGCGTTGAAGTCGTCCCAGGTGGCTTCTTTCTTCCGAAGTCGTGGCATCCATTCATGGAAGGCCGCGCGCATTGCCCGAAGGCGGAGGCCGTCGAGATGGAGCGGCAGCGGCAGCGGTTTCGCGCCGTCCGTCGACAAAGCCTTGTCAGGCGCCTCCAGCAGCCGCGCATCGAGCGGGGAATACCCCAGGCAAAGGACGGCGAGGCCTGGCCGTCCAGCGGTCCTGCCGACGCGGCCAAGGCGCTGCAACAGATCCGCGCGACGGGTGGGTAACTCGTCCATCACGACGAGGTCGAGCTCGGGAAGGTCGACCCCGACCTCGAGCGCGTTTGTTGCGACGATCGTCTTTCCACGCTGCCCGCCGCCGAAAAGCTGCCTTTCCGTGCGACGCCGCTCCTCCGCGGTCATGTCGCCGTCGTACGCGATGGCTTCGCGGGCGGGCGCCTGCTTCTCCAGCCAGTCGCGCAGTCGGTGCCCCGCGAACTTGCTCTGTACGAAGCAGAGCGCGTTCGCCTCCGTGCCGACAAGGGTCTCGTCGCCGAGCAGATCGCTCGCCGATAGTGGGGCCTCGTTCGGCTGGAGCAGAAGTACGTAGCGCTTCGGCGAACCGTCGGGCTTCGCGCAGTCGGCGGCGAGGACGTCGGGGAGATCCGCCGCGCGCACCAGGCTCAGCTTGGTACTCCCATGATCGTCCGCGGCGAGGAACGAGCTTTCTTCGCAACCCGTGAGGTTGGCGGCGAACTCCGCGGGCGCGCTCAGCGTGGCCGATGCGAGGAAAAACGCGGGGTGCATTGCGTCCAGCATGTCGAGCGAGAGGCGAAGCCGGTCCAGCATCGCGCGGACGTTTGCCCCAGCGAGACCATGCCAAACGTGTGCCTCGTCGAGCACGACGGCGCGCAGCCCCTGGAGGAATTCAGCGTGCTTGCCGTGAAACAGACTCCAGTGGACCTTATCAAGGGTGGTGATCCGCAAGCGCGACTCGTAGAAGCTCTCGCTCGCCTCGTGCTCGCGCATCTCGGTGGATTCCGTTGTCCCATGCCAGACAGTCCATGGCATGGTGACCTTGCCGAGCGCGATGGTTCCGGAGTACGCTTGCTCTCCGCGCCGAACGATAGATTCCGGCTGCGAGAGCCTGGTCATCCGGTCTGCTTGACCCCAGAGGAGCGCCTGTGTGGGGAAACATGCGATGGCCGTTGCGCGGGAATCGCGGCGTAGGGCTTCGAGCACCCACGCCCAGAACGCGAGGCTTTTGCCGGAGCCTGTCGCCGTTGTCAGCACGACATTCGGTAGCGCCCCCTTCGCGAGCCCCTGAAGGATACGCGCCTGATGCGAGTACAGGCCGACCTGCTCCGCCTTGGGTTCGTATCGAACGACGAACTCGCGTAGCGCCGCCGGCAGCTTCATGTCGACGATGGGTACCGTCTCGGGGACCGGGGTGCGCAGGCAAACCGCCGTATCGGCGATCAAGGTACCGAAGCGCTCCTTGATTGCCCTGGTGACCTCTACAATCGGCGCTCGAAGCGCCGGTTTTGAGCTTCGCGCCCCCCGCCCTTTGACCGTGGCCATGAGCCTCAGCTTACGTCTAGTGGCCTGCAGTCGTCGACAGCCATACGGCGCCTGGGAACCGGAGAAGTGTAACTTAAATCACATTCGGCTCGGCTGGGTCAGCGACGGAGGCCGTGCACCTTGGGCAACCGACGAGGCGTGTGCTTCAGGCCATGGCCTGTGCCTGCGGCAGGGCGAGCCAGTCGACGCGCTCTGGCCCTTGCTCACCGAGCGGCTCCTTGTTGGCGTGCCGCACCCCACGGAGTCGTGCGGCGACTTCGCCCAGTTGTTCTTGAAGAACAAGATCGCGTCCCAAGCGCAGGCTAGGCGGGAGGACGCACGTCGGCGCAAGGTGACGCCGTTCTATCTCCGGCAGCCATCGTCACAGGCGCATCGCTGACGCAGCAGAAGTCGATCTTGACGGAGCGGGAGCCGACCGGATGACACTACGTGGCCGACAGGGATGCAGTACCATCGTGCAGCGCACAGCGCGCTGCTGCGTTCCGAAGCGTATGTCCGAGCCCCTCTTCACCTTCGCCGATCTCATCGCACGCGTGTGCCCCACGTTCGAGGGCATCCACAAGTGGAAGGCCGTCCGCCACCTCGACAACCGCCCCAGCGTCCCCGATCTCGTCGAGCTCTTCCACCTCGACCGCGAGGCGCTGGAGTTCTACCAGGCGGAGCAGGGCAAGGACATCTTCGGCGCCTGCGACGGCGTCTTCTCTTTCCTCGGGCTGCCCGGCCGTCGCGCGCTCTTCGTTGGCGCGTACCAGGTGCGAGGATCGAGAAGGGCGACCGTGCTCGATCCATCGACCGTGCCGGTCGCCCTGCGTGGGATGTACGAGGCCGCGCGCCGTGATGAGCCCGACGCGGTGCGCTACTACTACGACTTCATCCGGGATCTTCGCCTCGCCGCGCTGGAGATGCGCGTTGTCGTCGACTGGGGCCCCGGCGCGTTGTCGTGGCACCAGTGGGCCCTCGACAAGCCCGTCGTGGAGCTCAGGGATCCGAACAGCCTCGGGCCCTGCCCCGACTACCGCGAGATCGACCTGTCGCTCGCGAAGCTCGCGTTCCTGACCCGCCACGAGGACGCGAATCCGTCGTGGCGCGACAAACTCTCGGCCGTCGGGGGCATCTATCTGCTGACCGACCGAGCTCGCGGCCGGCTCTACGTCGGGCAGGCCGGCGGCGAGACGGGCTTTTGGGGCCGTTGGAGGGCGTACGCCGATCAGCGCACGGGGAATGTCGCAGTCGACCTAGCGTTCGAGGCGGACGAGCTGCGTCCGGAGAGCGCCGTGCTGTCGATCCTCGACGTCGTGCCGAGGGGCGCGTCCGCCAAGGTACTTCTCGACCGGCTGGAAGTGCGCTGGAAGGAGCGGCTCTGCACACGCACCGTTGGCTACAACCGGAACTGACGCGCCGCCGCGACGCGCGCAGGAGACATCGGGCGCGAACGTCCCCCGCTCATCGATTCTCGGGTCTTACGTACCGGGCGGGGCGGCCCGAGCCCGGCGGTGTCGCAGGGGCATGACTGAGGCGCTTACGCGCCGTCCTGAGTGTGACGCCGCGGATCCGGGCGCATGGCATGTGGCGGCCGGGCGACCTGACGCGCTCCGGGGGGAGAACTTCGACGCCTTCGTCACTCGCTTCTTCCCGTTGAACGCAGGCTGGTCAGTGAGATCGGCGACCAGCATGCGCTTGGCGGGCCGTGGAAGAGGCAGCGCCGCCCACCGGGCGCAGATGGCCCGGAGTCGTCAGGACCATCCGGCAGCCCGTAGGGGAACGCGACCCGCCAGGCCCCGCAGCAGCCCCAGTTCCGCTGGGCTTCCCTTGGCCTTCAGACCCGTCGCATCCGCCCGGCAGACAGCCGCCCGAAGGGCCACCGCCATTCACAAGCCATTCACACGCCATTCACACGCCCACCGTCGCGAGGGGTCGCCCCGGGTCGCGTCCCGTCGCGTTCCAGCCCCCCACCCGAACCCCGCAGGGCTATCCCAAGCACGCGATCAGGCTAGGTTTTTTGCCTGATCCCGCAGGGTTCGGGCGGAGGCCTCCCGCGACGGCGTCGAGGCCCCCTTCGGGTTTTGAAAACCGCCGTTGGGGCAACTCAACCAGGGGTTCGAATCCCTTCTCCTCCGCTGAACCATTGAGAATTTCATCGAGGGGCGAGGGCGTCCTCGAGCGGGCTAGCGGAGATCATTCACACGCTATTCACACGGCTACGCCGACCGCCGCGTGAAGGCCTGCACTGCGTTCTTCCTTCAGGTTGTCGTTGGTGTGCGCGTAGCGCTGGGTGGCGAAGATGTGCAGGTGGCCGGCGAGCTGCTGTTCACCGCGGGGGCGCACCTCGCCTGGCGAAGTCCGCGTAGTAGCGCTGGTACATGTCCTGCCACCTCGCGTACTCCGCCGGGTGCTCTCGGAGCCGCTCCTTCCAGGCTGAGCAGCGCCAAGAAGATGGCGGCCCCCGGGCGCCATCCTGAGCGCGTTCTTTGAGGGGCGACAAACGAAGCCCCCTCAGAAAACTTGTCGAAGTCCTCCGAGGGGGCTCGCCTCCGAGTTGCCAGAAACGGAGGAGCCCATGTTCGACCATTTCACGCTCAAGGGCGAGTTCTTCGCGACGTTGGAGGCCCTGGACCGGGCGATCGCGCGGCGGGTGGCGGCGAGCCGGTGCTCGGCGTATGGGGGCCCGCTGCACGCAGGCAACTACCCCCGCAAGCCGCGGGGCGCGCTCATCGCGCCGGAGGGCGAAGCGTTCGTCGTCCGCTTCAGCTTCTGCTGCGGCCGCGAGGGGTGCCGGCGGCGCGCGACGCCTCCGTCGCTGCGATTCCTCGGCCGGCGCGTGTACCTCGCCGTCGTCGTGATCGTGGCGAGCCTTGCCGCGCAGGCGATCGACGCCGCCAGCGCGCAGCCGACCGGCGTCCCGCGGAGGACGACGCGCCGATGGCTCACCTGGTGGCGTGGCCCCTTCCTCGCGACGGAGGTCCTTCTCGCGATCCGCGCCCGGCTCGTCGGCGTCGATGTCGGCAGGATCCCAAGGTCAATCATCGAGCGGCTCCCCGGTACGGCTGACGAGCAGATGCGCACGATGCTCCACCTGCTCGCGCCACTCACGACGGGCTCGGTCCTCGATGGATCATGTTTTTTGAGGGACATCGCATGACCACGGCGCCACGCAGAAGATGTCATTCGGCGTGGATTCCGCGGTGAGATAGGGTTTCTCCGCCCGGTAGGTCCGTTCGCCGACCGCGCAGGAGACCTCATGAGCCACGAGCACCGGACGCGCGCGCGCCCGCCAAGGGCCCGTCTGCGTCTTTCGATCCGGAGGAGGAATCGATGAGCCACGACGACCAGGCGCCCATGCGCCTGCGCTGGGCGCGGATGCGCTTCTCCATCATCAGCCACCTGCTCGCCTCTCCGCCGGAGCCCGGCGAGCTCGCGAGTCGGATCGCCGAGCTCGCCGCGAAGTCCTGGCGACACCCGACCAAGGGCTCGGTGATCCGGCTCTCGCCCAAGACGATCGAGCGCATGTACTACGCGGCGCGCAGCGCGGATGACCCGATCAGCGTGCTCGCGCGCAAGGTCCCGAAGCACGCCGGCTCGCAGCCGAGAATCACGACAGCGGTCGCGTCCGCGATCGAGAGTCAGTATCGCGATCACCCGCGCTGGACCTGGCAGCTCCACCACGACAACCTCGTCGCGCTCGCAAAGACAACCCCCGCGCTCGACCCGGTGCCGAGCTACACGACAGTGCGCCGCTTCATGAAGGCCCACGGCATGTATCGCATCCAGAGAAGGCGCCAAGGCAGGGCGGTCGAATCGGAGATCGTGCCGCGCTAGACGCGCTCGTACGAGCTGGCCTATGTCAACGCGCTCTGGCACTACGACTTCCACGAGGGTAAGCGAAAGGTCGTGACGGCCAGCGGGGAGCTGAAGACACCCTATCTCTTCGGCCTGCTCGACGACTGCTCGCGCGTGTGCTGCCACGCGCAGTGGTACGTCGACTGCGAGAACACCGAGAACCTCGTGCACGGCTTCAGCCAGGGGATCCAGAAGCGGGGGCTGCCGCGCGGCGCCTACAGCGATCGTGGAGGTGCCGTGAAGGCCGCCGAGATGCGGGAGGGGCTCGAGCGGCTCGGCATCGCGCAATATCTCACGCTGCCGAACAGCCCTCATCAGAACGGCAAGCAAGAGCACTTCTGGACGCTCGTCGAAGGGCGGCTCATGCCGATGCTCGAAGGCGAACCGAACCTCACGCTCGACTTGCTCAACACCGCGACCCAGGCGTGGGTCGAGCAGGAGTATCACCGCACCGTCCACAGCGAGCTCAAAAAGACTCCGCTCGATCGCTACCTCGAAGGCCCCGACGTGAGCCGCCCGAGCCCCGACTCCGAGGCGCTGCGCCGGGCTTTCCGCATGGAGATCTCGCGCCACCAGCGCCGGAGCGACGGGACGGTCACGATCGAGGGCGTGCGCTTCGAGGTCCCCTCGGCGTACCGCGTGCTCGAACGTCCCCGGATTCGTGTCGCGCGCTGGGATCTCTCCAGCGCAGAGCTCGTCGACCCGCGCTCGGGCGAGCACCTCGCCACGCTCTTTCCGCTCGACAAGGAGCGGAACGCGGACCGGGCGCGTCGCGCGCTCACCGAGATCACCGCGCCGCTGGCTCCGTCGAGGAAGCCTCCCGGTATCGCGCCGCTGCTGCGCCAGCTGATGGCCGAGTACGCGGCCACGGGCCTGCCGCCCGCCTACCTGCCCAAGAACACGGAGGACGATTGACCATGATGAGTCGACTCCTGTCTCTCTACAGTTTGAAGTACATTCCCTTTCGCGCCGACGTGCCCGCCGAGGCCCTCTACGTCTCGCCGCCCGTCGACGCCTTCCTTCGTCGCGTCGAGCTCGGTTTGGCCCACGGCGGCTTCGCCATGCTCACCGGCGATCCCGGCACGGGCAAGAGCATCGCCTTGCGCCTGCTCGCTGCGCGGCTCGGCGCCCTGACCGACGTGGTGGTCGGCACCATCGAGCATCCCCAGAGCAGGGCCGGTGACTTCTACCGCGAGCTCGGTGATCTCTTCGGGGTCCCGCTCTCGACCAGCAACCGCTGGGCAGGTTTCAAGGCGCTTCGCACGCGCTGGGCCGAGCACTTCGCCACGACGCTTCGGCGACCCGTGCTGATCCTCGACGAGGCGCAGGAGACGAGCACGCCCGTGCTCAACGAGCTGCGCATCCTCTCCAGCAAGGACTTCGATTCGAGGCAGCTGCTCTGCGTTGTTTTCGCCGGTGACTCCCGTCTCCCCGAGCGTCTCCGCACCGCCGAGCTCTTGCCGCTCGGCTCGCGCATCCGCCGCCGGCTCGTCCTCGACTACGCCTCTCGCGACGAGCTGCTCGCGTGTCTCGACCATGTGCTCGCCGCCGCCGGCAACCCCTCCTTGATGACCGCGGAGCTCAAGGCCACGCTCGCCGACCACTCCGCCGGGAACTACCGCGTGCTCATGAACCTCGCCGACGAGCTGCTCGCCGCCGCCGCCGAGCGCGAGCTGCCGCGGCTCGACGAGAAGCTCTTCCTCGAGATCTTCGGCGCGGCCCCGAGGCCCAAGTCCGCTAACCGCAAACGGTGAACCTGGAGGCGCCCATGCCACGCACCGCCAACGTCACGCTGCCGATCCCCGAGCCCCTCGCGCTGCTCGACGCCACGCTGCTCTTCCTCATCCAGGTCCTGCTCGCGCAGCACCCCGATCTGCTCGCGCCCCCCGAGGAGCCCGCGCCCCGCACTCCGGGTCTTCGTGCGGCCCGCCGCATCTTCGAGGCCGTCCGCGAGCTCCACGCCGCGCTCGACGGCTACCGCGCCTTTCTCCCTGCCGAGCACCCGCGGGCACTCGGCGACGAGCGGCTCGGCGACGACATCCCGTTTTGAGGCGACCCCGCCCGCGCTCGGCTCATAACGCCGCGCGTCCCTCGATCTTCGCGCTCAAAGGCCCTCAAACTTCGTGCTCGTGTCCGTCCTGGCGTCGCGGCCCGGCTATGCCCAAGGCCGTGATGGCCATGACGCCGCGCGTCCCTCAATCTTCGTGCTCGGCACCCCCTCAAACTTCGCGAGCACGCTCATCCCGTTCCTCCTCCAGGATCGCCTGACCGCGCGAGGGGGTCTCTTTGAACCGGCGCCGCTGTGGCAGGAGCAGGTCGTCGTCGCAGATCGGCTCGTCACGGGGCAGAACCCTGTGTCGGCGGCCGGCATTGCCGAACCGATGGTCGCGATCCTCGACGCACGCGCAAACCACTGACGCCGAAGGGGAAGCGTCGCAGCGCTCCCCGCTGTCCGACGCCGCGCCTCTCACAAGCGGGGCGCACCTCCTCGGAATGAAGCGGAGCCTGCTCTACGCCCGGCAGTCGGAGGCCGGTCGCGGCTCCGCGGGCGCGATGGTCTTGCATTTTCGCTGGCACCTGCTCACGCAATTGCGCTTGCAGGCGACGCTCCGGCCTCCGTAGACCTCTCCGAACTCGGACTGCCAGAGGGCTGCCGTCCGTTCGAACGTGCTGCGGAGCATGGGCTCCTGGTCGGGATCACTGCCGAAGCCCCCGTCGTGGTCGAGGAGTTCTCCGAACAGACGGGTGCAGTCGACGGCGTATGCTCTCGGGTGCTGCATGTGCAGATGCCACATGCGGTCGATGGCCCTGGTCGGAGCGAGCGGTTCATCGGGGTGACGCTGGGCGAGAAGCAGGAAGCGTTCGTAATCGCGCGCGTCTCGCGCCAGCTCGGCCAGGGGAAGGTGGCCGAGCTCCTCGGACCGAAGCGCGGCCTTCACAAGATCGACGGTGATGATGGACGTAGTCGCAGGATTCCTCGAGTCGTGCATGACGACCTCCTTTCGAACCGGAATCTGAGCGCGGAGACCAAGGTCAGCAACCAGCACACCACCAGAAATTTGGTGGCGCCACCAGTGGGAGAGCCCGGGCGCGCGTGGTAAGCTGGCTCGTGACCTGGCAGGACGAGCTGAAGCGAAAGTACCGAAACCCTGAGCGCGCCGCGGCGCACTTCCTCCCCCTCTGGAAGAGAAGCGATCGCATCTTCGCCACGAGGGTGAGTGAGCCCATGGGGCTTGCGAACAAGATCCGCGATCTCATGTCCGGCAAGAACGAGGGCTGGTGGGCGAAGCGCACCTTGCTCCTGGAGCTCATCGCCGCAGATCTCGGGTACGAGCTGGCCGAGCTGCTCGGTGGTCCTCTGGCCCTGAAGCATGCGCTCGTCTTTCCCGAAGCGCCGAGCCTCAAGCCGCTCGGGGCGCAGGATGAGCCGTGCCGGCTCGGGCGCTCGGGCTGGTTGCTCCACCAGGCCGTCGCAGAGCTTGGGGGGCCGGACACTCAGCGATGGCTCCTCGCGCCGCCCGGGGCCGGCAAGACCCTCGTGCTTCGCTATCTGAAGCAGCGGCACGACCGGGAGTTTTCGGTCGTTGCCGCGCCGACCCTGGAGGCCGCGACGGAGTCGGTCTCGTCGCAGCTACCGTTGGTCGTCGAGATCGAGGTGCGGGACGACCGCTCGGATCCAGCAGCGCTTCAAGCCTTCGCGCGCCGATCGACCCCCACGGTGATCATGGCGCCCTTCGTGCCTGCATCTTCGGAAACATCCAACCGGTATTTCGGACCCGGTCAGCGCCGGCCGCCGCGCTCTTTCCTTCACGGTGCCCTTCCGGGCTGGCGAATCGTCGAAGCGGAGCTGCCCGCGGGCTGGCGCGAGCGGATGATCCACTGGGTTGACGGGCGCCTCGAGGAGTCCGCCGGCGACTCGAAGTTCGACGAGCAAGAGCTGCTTACGTGGCTCGCGGAGCGAGACCCGGACGAGGTGCTCATCAAGACCCCGGGGGACCTCCTCGCCCTCTGCGCAGAGGTGCACCTCCATGGGGTTGATGACGCTGACTTGCGCGAAATGGCCGAACGCTGGACGAGCCGCGTCCTCGCGCAGCCCGCTGCAGAGGCGTCCGACGCGCGGGTATGGTGCCGGCGCGTCGGCGCCGAGACGTTCCGGCGCCTCGCCAGGGCGCGCGTCATGGGCTCGGTTCCGCTCGACCGGGGCCTCACGCCACGCGCGTGGGAGGACGTCGTGCCGGCTGCGTCGACGCCGGGGTCGGCGGACGGCTGCGGAGCGGGTGTCGCCGTCGCGCACCTGCGTGAGCTCGGTCTTCTCCGCGGCGCTGAAGACGGGGCGCTGCAGCTTTACCCGCGCTGGGTGATGGCAGGCCACGCCATCGAAGGTGTGCGCGACGCGCTGGAAGCCGAATCCGTGGAGTCTTGGGGACGCCTTCCTGTCGACGCCTCTCGTCGCTGGATCGTGGATGCTTCCCTCGACGGCCTCTCTCTGGCCGGCTTCTGTACCGTGGTCAAAGAGGTCCTTCGCCATGCGGAAGAAAGGGACACGCTGGCCGTGGCAGGCGCGATCGAGACGGTCTTCAGCGCGGCAGCGAGGCGTCTCGCGGAATGCGCGGCTCGGCTGAAGCCTCGCGAGCGCGAGCGGTGGCAGCGGCTCGCCGAGCTTCAAGCTCGCTTCTTGTTGCTCGACCAGTCCTATGGAGAGCGGCCCCTGCCGATCACTCGATACCACATCGACGAGTGGATCGCCGACGCATGGACATTCAGCCTTCGACTCCCTTGTCCCCCTTCGTGGCCCGAGGACCGGCTGGTCAGAGAGTTTCCGGGCTGGGCGTCGTCGCTCCGCGTCGAGCAGCTGGATACAATGGATCTTCCATGGACTCACGATCGCGGAGAGTATGGCGGCCCGGAGGTCTCCCGGGCGGCGCGTCGGGTCGCCGAGATGGCATCGGAGATCCTGCGTCGGTGCGTTGACAAGGAGAGCCCCGAAAAGCTGTCGACGATCCTGGTCCCGGGGCTGATCGAGGTCGCGCCAGAGAAGAAATGGATGGTACGGCCCGAGCACGTGCGGGCGCTTCGAGGGAGCTGGGAACAGTCATTTCTCGTGGAGCGGCTCGGCGCGACGCCGCGGCGTGACGTGATGGTCGAGCGGCTCTGGAGCGGCGCCGTCGCGCTCGCCGGGGATGTGGCGTCGGCGATCGAGGAGATGACTCCGGGGCACGCGGAGCTCCTCGGGTTCCTGCTGGATCACGTCCCGGAGCCCCTGTTTGACGAGACCCTGGCGCAGCGCGGCTTCAAGACATCCGCCAAGGCATTCGCGCGGCTGCCCCCACGGCTACGAAGGACGGCGCTGCTCCGCTGGGCACGGCCATCGACCGGACGCCCGCCGTCCTTCGCAGACGCAAGAGAGATGACGGCGGCGTTCACGCACGATGATCTCGACGTGCTCCTCGAGCTCACCACCGACACGGAAGCAAACCTGGCGGCTGAGCTGGCAATTGTTGTGTGGCGGCTCTCTCCTCAGAGAGCCCGCGAAGAGACGGCGCTTGCGGTTCAACATCACCGTCCATCGGCGAAGAGCTGGTTCTGGGCAGCGCCGAGGAGCGAGACCCCGCGTCTGGCCGTGCTCGCCGGTGAGCTCGACGAGAACGCGGCATGGCTCCTGCGTTGGGCCCGAGCGCGGCTCGCCGACGGCGGCGATGAAGCAGACTCCTTGTACCGGATCGTGCGCGCGTTAGTGAGGGCCGGTCACGGGGGCGTCCGGGGTTGAAGCTGCTCCACATCAGCCGTCGTGCCCCTTGTGAAGCGCGCCGCCTTGTGCGCTCGCTCCTTCAGCAGCCACCAGTGTTGATGATCGCGGCAATCCGCGGAGATTCGGTGAAGTTCACCGGTGAAATCCGCGCCCGGTGCCGGTGAAACCCGCATCCGACGCCGGTGAAGTTCACCGGTGAAGAGGCCGCTCAGTGCTTCTTGGTGCGGCGCTGCTTGGTGCGGATGGCGCTCAGCTCCTTGGCTTCCTTGAGCCGGTAGCTCTCGGCCTCGATCTCGATCACCTCGGCGCGATGGATGAGCCGGTCGACGAGCGTGACGACGCACGCGGCGTGCGGGAAGACCTGGCCCCAGTCGGAGAAGGCCTTATTCGTGCTGAGCAGGATCGGCTTCTGCGCGTCGTAGCGACGGGTGACGACCTCGAACAGCAGGTCGGCGTAGCGGCCATCGTAGGAGAAATAGCCGACTTCATCGATGCAAAGAAGGGTGGGAACCGTGTAGCGGCGCAGCCTTCGCGCGAGCGCGGCCGAGGACTCCTGCGCGGCGAGGTCGGCGAGCATGTCGCTCGCGGTCGAGAAGCGGACCGTGTGGCCGCGGACGACGGCCTGGTGGGCGACGTTCTTCAGGATCATGGTCTTGCCGACGCCGTTGGGGCCGACGAGCACGGCGTTGTGGCCGGTGGCGAGGAAGCCGGGAGCGAAGAGGTCGTCGACGGCCTCGCGGTCGATTTTCTTGGGCCAGGACCAGTCGAAGTCCGCCATGGGCTTGAAGGCGGCTACGCGGGAGTTCTTGAGGCGGCGATCGAGGCTGCGCTTTTGGCGCTCGCGCTCCTCGATGGCGAGCACCTCGAAGCCAGCGCTTGTCGGCGAGCTGCTCCCAGCAGGCGAGCAGGCCAAACAGACCGAGGCCCTTCAGGCGGGCCTTGGTCTCGGTGGGCGTCAGGTCGGTCATGGCGTTGAGTCCTTCTTCAGCGCGTCGTAGGTGGCGAGCGAATGCGGCGTGACGACGAGGGCGGCGTGCTGGTCGCGCGTAACGGGGATCGAGACCGGAGGCGGCAGTTGGCGCTCGGAGCGGCGGCGGTCGATTACCTGGCGGACGGCACCGACGTGGATGGTCTCGCGCTCGAGCACCTCGACGAGGGCCTCTTCGAGCTCGGCGGCGCCGACGGCGTCGAGCAGGTGCAGAAGCCGGGCGATGGCGCTGCCGACGTTGTCGCCGCGCTCGGCGACGAGGCGCAGGAAAGCCTGGCTGCTGCGGGCGGCGCGAGCGAGCCGATCGAGGCCGCGATGCTCGCGGGCGCGACGCTTCTCGTCGACAAGGCGCTGGATGTGCTCGGGCTGCTCGATCTGCTGGCCGCGGTCCCACGAGCGGACATGGGTCGCGACGATCTCGTTGCCATCGGCAATGCGCACCTGCTGGAGGTCGGCGAGGACGACGAGCGTACGGCTCGTCCGGTCGTGGGGAACAGAGTAGTCGTTGAGGTCGAAACGCGCGTAGGGGGTCTTTCCGACCTCGACCTCGACGCGCTCGTGGGCTGGAAACGGCGTGTCGGGGTGCGCGAGCAGCACGCGGCGCTCGTCATCGAAGGCCTGGCGCACGGTGCGGGCGCGGTCCTCGACCCAGGAGCGATCGAGCGCTGCGGAGCTGGTCCACTCGGTCGCTTGTCGGTTGAGGTCGTCGAGGTCGGCGTAGGTCCGGGCCTCGAAGAACGCCTCGCGGACATAGCGGATGGCGCGCTCGACGCGGCCCTTCTCGTTGCCGCGGGCGACGGCGACGGGGCGCGGCTCGAAGCGGTAATGCGCCGACAGAGCCAGGAGCATGGGGTGGAACCGGATCGCGTCGCCGTGACGCTCCACGACAGCGCTCTTGAGGTTGTCGTAGAGCAGCACGCGCGGGACGCCGTCGATGTCGGCGAACGCCTTGACGTGCCCGCGCACGAAGCAGGGCATCGCCGCGCTCGGGAAGAAGCGCAGGAAGATCCGCCGCGAGTAGCTCAGCACCATGACGAAGGCCCAGAGCGGGCGCAGCGCCCGGCCGACAGCCAGCTTGCCGAAGTGCGCCCAGTCGACCTGCGCTTGCTCGCCGGGCAGCGTACGGAGCCGCTGGAAGGCCTCCGCCGGCTTCTTGGGGCGGAGACGACCGATCACCCGGCGCAGATGATCGGGACCGCCCGGATAGCCGCGCTCCTTGAGCATGCCGAAGAGGTGACTCGAGCGCAGCGAGGGATACTTGCCGAGCTGCTCGACGATGAAGGGCACGAACGGGTCGACCATCGACGGGCGCGGCGCGACGACCTTCGGGTCGACGCCCGCTTGCCCGAGCACGCGCTGCACGGTGGTGTGGTGCAGCCCGAGCTGGGCGGCGATGGTACCGACGGGCCACTTCTCGCCGTGGTAGAGGCGCAGAACCTCGGCCTCCTTCTCTTTCGCGATCACCGCCGCCTCCCGTCACCGCGGAGGGCTTCGTGGGACGCGGGGAGCGCGCCGGTGACGCGCTGGCCGAGCGCGCCGCTCGCGCAGGGCTCAGGGCGGAAGCCGCGCTCCGCAGAGCGAACAGCGGCCGACATCTCGGATTCGATCGTCATCGTCGTCCGTTCGGCCGGAGGAGAGATCCGGCGCGAGCTCGGACGTCGACACGGCCGCGGCTTGCGTCACCCCGTGATGCGTCACATTCTGCGCGGAAAACTTGTCCCGCTGCCGGTCGCGGTAGCGGGCCTGGCGAGCGGCCTGGAGGCTGCGAGCCGGAGGCTGGGTCCGGTAGGCGGCGCCGGCGCGGCGGAGCGACTCACGACGCCGGAGCGGGCGGCAGTCGAGGCAGAGGCGCTGGCCGCGATCGCAGCGACGGCAGAGGCGAAGTTGAACGCGTCAGCAGGCGCAGAGAGTAAGGCGGTAGGCGGACGGCAACGGCTCCATGCCGCCGTTTTCTGGGCCTGGAGCCCGGCGTGTGATGGAGGAGGGGGACTCGGGTAAGGCGGAGCTCCAGAAGACCCGAGGGTGCAGCCCTCGGGCCTTCGACTTTTCGGCGGGCGCAACGTCTACGCCGTGGAGGCGAACGCGGCCCACATCGGCGTGGGTGTCGGTGGTGAACGGTGAACGCCGGCGATCACGTAGCCGCGGTCTTCACCCATCGGACGCGGGATGCGATGATCACCGACAGGTGACCACTGTGAGATCGCGCCTGCCGCCCGAGATCGCCAGGAAGTCGCCGCGAATCTTGACCACGAGGGGCACTGCGCGTTGAAATAGGCGGCCACAAGGGTCATCGGGGCTGGCTCCGACGCCGGTTCATCTACCTCCGGATTGGCCCAGGTCGTCGCGCGCGACGAAGCGGCGGCCACGCAGGGCGTATCTTCTTGGCGAGGGCAGACCATGCAGATCTACGACCACGACTCGAAGCCCCTCCTCGATCTTCTGCGCTCGGCGTGCGCCGACGACGGCGCGACGCTGCTCGTCCCGGATCTGCAGCGCCCGTACGTGTGGACCCCCGACAAGGTCACGCTGCTTGTCGACTCGCTTCTTCGCGGGTGGCCGTTCGGCACCCTCCTCCTGTGGGATGTGAAGAAAGAGGATATGGCAAGCATCCCCTCGCGACCGTTCTGGCGCGTCGTCGACCGCACCGGCGCCGACTTCGACGACGAACAGGTAGGCAAGAGCAACCCGCCGGCCGAGTTTCGGATGGTGCTCGATGGGCAGCAGCGGCTACAGAGCCTCATTCTCGCGTTCGTCGGCGACAACAACGGGTTCCGCCTCCTCGACGAACAGTGGTCGACCGTGCTCGAGGCCGAGCGGCCGCGCGGCAAGTACGCGCGCAAGCACTGGTCGCTCGCGCACCTGTGCCTCGACGTCTGGCATTTCAAGACGGCCATTGCGAAAGTCGGCGAACTCGCGCACCTCGAGTTCCGCGACGTCCTCCAGTGGGCGGTGCTCAATCCGAACAACGGGCGCTCCGCCTACAAGCGACCGGTCAACTACAAGTACCCCGTCCCCAGTGCTCTCGACATCGAGAACAAGGGCCGCTTCATTCGGCTGAGCAGGTTGTGGAAGATTGCGTCCGAAAGGGCAAACGCGGCGGTTCCGAGGCACTTTCACGAACACGTGGGCGCGCTCCTGAATGCGCACGACGTGCCTCGTGAAGTTGCCGATGTGGTGCTTGATCCCTTATCCGAGCTAGCGCTGACGCTCCGGCGCATTCAGGAAGAGAAGGTCTCCTACCTGTGGCTGAAACCGTTCAACGAACGGGACTTCAGCCACGACGTATACAACGATGCGATCGTGAACATCTTTACGCGCCTGAACACCGCCGGCCGCGCCCTGAGCCGGCAGGAGATCACGTTCGCATGGATCAAGACGGGTTGGGACCCAGCGAAGACCGACCAGCGCACCGCAGGGAAGTGCTTCGACGAGCTGCGCGAGCAGCTCAAGGCCGAACGCATCGACCTCGGTGCCGACGATGTCGTCGCCGTCGTATCGGCAATGTGGTCGGTGCTCGACAGGAAGGGCGAGCTGCTGACGGCGAATGATCTTCTTCGAGGCGAAAAGGTGCGGCCGATGGCGCAGCAACTGGTCGCGCGCTGGTCGGTGATCTCCTCGAACCTCGTCGAGGCGGCGCAGATCCTCGACGACCGCGGGCTCGAGTTCGGGACGCACTACTTGTCTCTGAACGTCTTCACGCTGCTTTCCGCGTGGAGGCTACTTGGACGTCAGTGGGTCGCCGACCACCCTCTCTCGGTCACGGTCGGCGACAGCTTCGAGAAGTCGCTCGCCGGCCTGTTCACGAGGAACTGTGACCGATGGTTGATCCTCTCGCAGTGGTCCGGTCGGTGGGGAAAGTCGACCGACAAGGTCTTCGCCGAATACGTCGCCGAACTCGCAAGCGACTGGGAGAAGGTCCGCGCCGCGAAGGCGCCGGAACAAGTACTGGAGATCCTCCGCGAGCGCATGGACGCATGGCTGGGGGCGCTGCGAGCTGGCGCCGAGAAGTACATTGACGACCTGCGGGTGCTCTCCCGCAACGACGTTCACCAGTACTACATGCCGCTGTGGCTCTGGCATCGGCTCGATGCCGATCGGTGGGATTCGTCGAAATTGCCTCTTCGCGAATCGAAGCGCGGGAGCCTCAACCTCGACGTGGACCACATCGTGGCCGTGAAGCTGTGGGAGGCGATCGCTCCCCCGGCGGCGACAATCACCGCGCCCGCAGGCGACGAGGCCGACGAGGCGCAGGACGCGATCGACGTCGTCGCGACAGTGAACGCGTTCGGTAACTGCTGCCTCCTCGAGAAGTCCTTCAACATTGCCAAGGGGGCCGAGCCGCTTCGCTCGTTTCTCGAACGAATCCATGAGTTTAAGCATACACCTGCGAAAATCGATGCCTGGGGGGCGAAGGTCGACATCAACGAGGTGCTCCTTGACCCGCGCCAGCGCCTGGCGGCCGACGTCGCCAAGGCGATCGAGGACCGTACCGCACGCATGAAGACCGCGCTGAAGGAGTTCGCGGCGGGGGCGCGCGACCGCGTTGACATCGGAGGGTGAGCCCGCCGTTGCACCCCTCAGGTCTGCCCGCGCAGCCCACGGGCATGTTGTGCAGTCTCCGGCTTCTTCTAGCTCCGGCACCTCGTCGCCCACGCGCGGGTTCCAGATCGCGCCGTGTCATTCGACACTCCAGCGCCCTGTGACCTGTGCCGCACGCCGACTCTATCCCGATCCGAACGACAGCTGCACCCGCGTGGGCTCGATCGCGAGGAGCCGCCCCGAGCGCGGCGCAGCGTAGGCCCGGTAGATCGACCCCTCGACGACGGCCGCGAAGAGCTCGCCCTGGTGTGACACGTCAAACGAGCGATGGCCCATCCGCAACGATCGCAGGATCCGGCCGTGACGCTGGACCACGAACTGCTTCGTGCACGGCCCCTCGACGGCGACGGCGCGCCCCTCGCGCGCGTCCTCCGCTTCGGCGGCTCGCGCGAAGCGCCGGTGGACGGTCGCGACGATCGCGAGCGCGAACGCACCCCCAGCGACGGCGAGCAGCGCCGGCCACCGCGCGGCGCGGCCAGCGGAGCTCGGGCCAGAGAGTCCATCCAGGAGCGCACCCCCGATCGCCAGGAGCAGGAAGAAGATGCCGGCGCACCCGAGCCTCGACGCGAACGCCGCGTCCGTGCCCCGCCGTGCCGCGAGCGCCGCGCTCTGCTCGGCGCTCATCCGGCCGCTGCGGTTCGCGGCCAGCGTCGCCTCCGTGAGGTTCTGCGCGCTGCGGAGGACCGCGTGGAGGTTCGTTTGGTACACCTCGGGCGAGGCCATTGGCTCGGCGCCGACGACGGTCCGCGCGTGGGGCGCGAGGTAGAGCCGGTAAGGGCCCGGTGGGAGTCCGAGCCAGGGTGCGAGCAGCGCGGGCGCCTGCCCCGGCGCCACAGCGAAATAGGCCGTCTGCACCGGCTCAAGCTGGCCAGGTTGGGGCGCATCTGCCGAACGTTTGTCGTGGATCGCATGAAAATCGAAGACCACCTCACCCTCGAACGCGACGACCTGCCCGTCCGCGAGATCGCGCCGCCAGCCGTCGTACTCAGGACGCGCGAGCCACGCGCCGAACTGCGCCTCGATTTCGCGGCGCTGCCTGGGCCCGAGCTGCCCCTTCCGGTTCCATGTGAGCTCCTCGGCATCCATCGCGCGCCCGTCTCTCAGCCCTCTCGCGCGCCCTCGTCGAACGCGTGGAGCAGGTCCTCGTCCCTCGATATGTCCGATTCAGCCACCGTCGCCGGCTCGGCGGGCGCCGCCGGTGCTGCGGGTGCTGCGCCGAGGGTGGCGGACAGACGCGCTCTGCGCGGCCCTCGAAGGTGGGCGCGACGCCCATGAGGGCGGCGCGTGGAAACCAGACCTGACCGGTCCAGTTGCTCTTCGTCGTGCCACGCGACGCGACGCCCGGCGAAGGGCTCGAACCGCTGGCGCCGTTCCACGTTCTCAGCCTCCTCGATCGCTGGGCGCTTGCGCCGGAGAACCGCGCTCTCCTTGTCGACGTGTATGTCACCCACGTTCGGCCGATCGGCATTCACCCGTTCGACGACGAGTTCCTTGCCGACGAGTAGCGCTGGATCACGTCCTGCCACCAGCACCCTCCCGGCGGCGATCGCGCTCCCGTTCGGCGCGTCGGCTAGGTCATCGCAGGTCATCGCTGGATCCCCGAGGCGCGCGGCCGGCTTGTTGTTGATGAGCACCGTCTTGCTGCCCGCCCGGACCCGAGCCTGATTCGACGGCGGCCGCTGAAACGTGCTCCCTGGAGGTACATGCGCGGGCGCATTCGCCGCAGTGCTGCCCTGGATCGCGGCCGCTTTGCCCTCGATCAGGACGTCGCGGCTCAGATCGCCGCTCAACGTTCCGCTGAACGCCAGCGGCGTCGGCGTGGGCACCGGCCCGCCCGGCGAGCGGATCATCACCACGTGCGTGTCGATGCCGGCGACCTTGTCCCCTTGCTTTGCCGCGGGCTTGCCCGCCTTCGGCTGATGCGCTGGCATCCTCGCTTCTCCTTATCTCGCGGCAACCACCGGCTCACGGACCGCAGCAGGGCGCGAGCGAGTTCCAGGTCTTCTCCTCATGATGGGCCACATGGGCCGTCACGCTGAGCGGTTTCTCCGGCTGCCCAGACGGAGCGATCGGCACGAAAGTCATGATCCATAACGCGTCGCCGATCACGGCACGGAGCCCTCGATCATCGACCAGGACACCGAAAAGGCTGTCCACCTCGGGAATCTTGATAAGCGGTAGCTCTTTTCTCGCCTGGACGAAGATGCCGTAGAAGTCGTCGTGCGCCCAGGAACATTCATGCTCTTCCGTAGGGTAGAGCCAGGTGGCTGTAACTTCGAGCACCGCGCTTCCGCCACCACCGGGTAGTTCACCGCCGCCCACCGCCTCCATATAGCGGCACTCCGGCTCCTCGCAACGCTTCTGGGGAATGATACCTTCGGGTGGAGCACGTGGGGTCAATGTCTCTTTCTTATGCAAGAGGCACCTCTCCGGCGATTCGGTCTGTTGAAACGCGACCGACCGTGCCGACCGACCCTGCTCAGGGCACAGCCCCTCGAGCACCCGCACGACTCTCGCGATCTGGGGTCCCCAGCTCTCGCGCTGGAGCAGATACTGCCCCGGCATCATCCGGCACGGCGGAACCCCGTCGCCCAGTATCCACACCGGATCGTTGCTAGAGGTGGCGCCTCGCGCCCGCGCGCTGGCTTCGTCCAGCGGTACCTCGGAGTCCTCCTGCACGGGCTCTCTGGGCGGACTCTCCACCACTTCGGGCAAGAGCCAGCGCTTATCATGGGTGCGTTGTTCTTCATTGAACGTGGCCACCCGGGCGCGTTGAATCGGTGGACATAGGCCGACCTGCTCCCTCGAAGCTGCGGACGGACGAGGAGCGGCGTGCGCGACACCGGCTTCGGGCTGGACTTGTCGCGCCGCTGGCCGGCAGGCAGAGGAGGTCACACCGACTGCAACGAACAGACCAAGGAGAACACGACGACTCATCTCGCGCCTCATGATACCCGATCGGAACGGCTGGGACACGGCGTCGACCTACATCGCGGCCGCCTGTTGTGCCTCGGTTTCGGCCTGCTTGGCTGCCGCCAGCGCCGCGTCCGCAGCATCCAGCGCCTTTTGCCTCTTGCTTGCTGGCATCTTCTCGCTGGAAGCTGCAAGCGTGAACGAGGCGGAAGCCCAGCTCCGGCATCGACGGCCGAGGATCCGGCTAAACGCCGCGCAGCGGCGATCTCTCGAGAGAATGCTGCATCGAATGCAGGCGCGAGCCGCTCGATGCGCGGCCGCGGTCGTGCCGAGGTCTGCAGGCTGCCCTCGTGGCGCTCAACGTGCAGGACCGTCAGGAGTCAGGCGCCCCCGGTGTCTGTGGCAGCAGCGTCGCCAAACCTACCCCCGGGCTCATCAGCTGGATATCAGGAGGCACGCGCAAGAAGGGAAGCGTACCCGATGGCCTCATCATTCAGAGGCCGTTCACGATATACATCGAGACGAAAAACTTCGACTGGTTCTACGATGCGCGGCTCGAGCAGCACCCCAAGGCGCTCCACGAGGACGGTAGCGGCGTCAAAGCTCTCGTCGCCCTCGGGAACTTCGAGGCGCTGACCGACAACTGCTTCTCGAACATCGTGGCCCTTCGACGTGAACAGTCGCCGGGGTAGCCATGATCGAGCTCCTCGGGAAGCCGCAGGGGGCGGCGACCAGAAGACACCTCGCCGCCGCTCCTGAAGTATCATCCCCCCGGCCGGTGACTTCCCCGTTCCTCGAGGCCCCCGAGTCCGCCTGGGTGGCGAGCAACGCGCTCGCCTTCGCGCTGCGCGACCGCTTCCCGGTCAGCCCCGGCCACACGCTCGTCGTCCCGCGCCGGCTCGTCTCGACCTGGTTCGACGCCACCGCCGAGGAGCGCGCCGCGATCTTCGAGCTGGTCGACACGGTCAAGCGGGACCTCGACGCCGAGCTCCATCCGGACGGCTACAACGTCGGGATCAACGCCGGCGAGGCCGCAGGGCAGACCGTGATGCACCTGCACGTCCACGTGATCCCGCGCTTCCGCGGCGACGTGGACGACCCGCGCGGCGGCGTGCGCCACGTCATCCCGGGCCGGGGGAACTACCTCGCCGGGCGAGCCCCGCCGCTCGCGACCGGCGGCGCCGAGGACCCCTTCTTGCGCCACCTCGCGCCGGTCTTCGCGCGCGCGACCGACGTGGCCATCCTCTCGGCCTTCGTCCAGGAGAGCGGCCTCGACGTCCTGGAGAGCCATGTGTTCGCAGCCCTCGCGCGCGGCGCCCGCGTCCGGCTCGTCACCGGCGATTACCTCCACATCACCCAGGCCACGGCGCTCACCGAGCTGCTCGACTGGGCCGGCGGCAATGCCGCGCTGGCGGGCGCTGAAGGCACCCGGGGCAGCTTCGAGGCGCGCGTGGTCGAGGTCGACGCGCTCCCCGGCAAGATCCGCTCGTTCCACCCCAAGTCGTGGCGCTTCGAGGGCCCGGGCTTCGGCGCCGCGTTCGTCGGATCGAGCAACATCTCCCGCGCCGCGCTCGGCCCCGGCATCGAGTGGAACCTCCGCGTCGACCGCCACCGCGATCCGGACGCCTACAGGGCCGCCGCCGACGCCTTCGAGCGCTGGTGGTCCCGCGCCCGGCCGCTCACGGCCGACTGGGTCGAGAGCTACGCTCGTCGCGCGCGGCAGGTCGCGGTGGGCCTGCCGCCGGGCGAGGAGGACGCCGAGCCCATCGATCCCCCGCCTCCCCCGCACCCCATCCAGCGCGAGGCGCTCGCCGCGCTGCAGCGGAGCCGCGCGGAGGAGGGGCGCCGCCGCGCGCTCGTGGTGCTCGCCACCGGTCTCGGCAAGACGTACCTCGCCGCGCTCGACGTCGAGGCCTGGGCCGAGCACCACGGCCGCCGTCCGCGCGTCCTCGTGCTCGCCCACCGCGAGGAGCTCCTGGTCCAGGCCGCGCGGACCTTCCGCCGCCTCCTGCGGGACCACACCGCGCGCTTCGGCTGGTGCGCCGGGAGCGCCGGTGAACTGGTCGGCGATGTGGTCTTCGCCTCGGTCCAGAAGCTGTCCCGTCCCGAGCACCTCGCGCGCCTCGCCCCGGGGAGCTTCGACTACGCCATCGTCGACGAGGTCCATCACGGCACCGCACCGAGCTACCGCGCCATCCTGGACCGGCTCGATCCGGGCTTCTTGCTCGGCCTGACCGCCACGCCCGAGCGCGCCGACGGCGCGGATGTCGTCGGGCTCTTCGACGATCACGTCGCCTACCGGGCGGACATCGGCGCCGGCATCGAGCGGAAGCTGCTCGTCCCATTTGCGTATTTGGGCCTCAGGGACGACACCGATTACCGCGCTGTCACCTTCCAGAACCGGAGGTTCGATCCAGGAGAGCTGGAGAAGGCCATCGACACGGATCGGCGCCTCGAGCAGATGTGGCGCGCGTGGCAGGAGCACCCGGGGGAGCGCACGCTGGTGTTCTGCTGCTCGATCCGGCACGCGCACCATGCCTGCGACTTCCTCGCCACACGAGGTGTTCGCATCGCCGTGGTCCATTCTGGTCCGGAGTCGGCGCCGCGCGAGGAGGCGCTGGCGGACCTCGTTGATGGCAGGCTCGACGCGCTGTGCGCTGTCGACCTCTTCAACGAGGGGATCGATCTGCCGAACGTCGATCGCGTGGTGATGCTCCGTCCCACGGAGTCTCCTGTCGTCTTCTTGCAGCAGCTCGGCCGCGGCCTGCGCGTCGCGGACGGGAAGGCGCGCCTCACCGTGCTCGACTTCGTGGGCAATCACCGCGTGTTCCTCGACCGCGTGCGGACGCTGGTCTCGCTCGGCTCCGAGCCGTCCGAGCTGCGCGATTTCCTCGGCGGAATCCGCGCCGCGCGCCTGCCGCCGGGCTGCACGGTGGACCTCGATCTCGAGGCCAAAGAGCTCTTGCTCAGCCTGCTTCCTGCGCGCGGGAAGAGCGAGGTGGAGCGCGCGTACCGGGATCTCCGCGACGCGCGCGGCGAGCGCCCGACGGCCGGCGAGCTGTTCCGGATGGGCTACCGGCCAGCCACGCTGCGGCCGGCCCACCAGGGCTGGTTCGATTTCGTGGCTTCCGAAGGCGATCTGAGCGCGTCGGAACACCGGGTCCTTCAGGTCGCCGGCGCGTGGCTCCGAGAGCTCGAGATCACCGCGATGAGCAAGTGTACCAAGATGGTCACGCTCGAAGCGCTGCTCGAGACGGGTGCGCTCTTCAACGGGATCTCGATCGTCGAGCTCGCGCGCAGGAGCCAATCCATTCTGGCTCGCTCTCCGGAGCTCTCGCGAGATCTCGACGGCGTGGCCGAGCTGGGCGGCAGCCGGAGGTTCGACGAGCCGCGCTTCGTCAGCTACTGGAAGGAGAACCCCATCGCCGCGTGGACGGGCGCGCGAGGCCGCCGCTGGTTCGGGCTCGACGGGGACCGCTTCGTCTCGAAGCTCTCCAGTCCTCCAGGCGACGAGGAGGCCTTTGCCGCGATGACGCGGGAGCTCGTCGACTACCGGCTCGCCATGTACCGCGCGCGCCGCCGCGAGGACGGCTCCGGCGCGTCGTTCTCGGCCAAGGTGCTGTGGAACAAGCGCGACCCCATCCTCAAGCTGCCCTCGCGGGCAGCCCGCCCTGACCGCCCTTCAGGGGACGTCGACGTCCGCCTTCGGGACGGTGAGGTGTGGCGCTTCCGCTTCATGAAGGAGTTCTGCAACGTTGCGCACCGCGTGGGCTCGCAGCGCAACGAGCTCCCGGATCTGTTGCGCCGCTGGTTTGGCCTCGCCGCTGGCCGCCCTGGAACGGCGTTCCACGTCCGCTTCGTCCGCTCGCCCGATGCGCTATGGGCGGAGCCGGAGAGCCCGGAAGGCGTCTCCACGGCGCCGCGCGGCGCGCTGGTCGCTTTCCCCGATCTGCGCGCGGCGGCGGGCGCCGCCGGCGTACCGACGGAGCTCTCTCCCGAGGCCGAGACGGTGCGGCTCCCGATCGTGGCCGCGCGCGGGGATGGGCTCTTTGCGGTGCGCGCTGCGGGCGACTCGATGGATGGCGGGAAGCGTCCGATCCGCGACGGGGATTGGCTGATCATGAGGTTCGCGCGCGGCGCCTCGTACGATGCGCTGGACGGCAAGGTGGCGCTGCTTCAGGTTCCCGATCGCGGTCTGGGGTTTGCCTACCAGATCAAGCGAATCGCGCGCGCTCAGTCGCGATGGTGGCTCCGTTCGGACAATCCGGACGGGCCGTCCTACGAGGCCACGGCCGAGACAGTGCCTGTCGCGCTCCTGGTCGAGGTGGTCCGCCCCGAGGACATCGGCCCGAGCGCCGGCGAGCGCTTCGAGGACGATGACGCCGCAGCCCGCGCGTTCGGGCTGGAGGAGCCGCCGCGGACTGGCCGTGTTGGCGGTCACCTCTTCTTCTGTCTGGAGGCGCCTGGAGCGCTGGTCGCGCCCGACCGCGTTCGATCGCCGGTGCCAGCCCCGGACCGCCGCCCTGGGGAGACGGCCTTCGTGATCGCGCGGTCGCCCGGCGAGCCCGGCTGGCGATACCTCGGCGTGGCCCGTTACCTCGATGAGGAGGGGCTCTGGGCCTGTCCGGAGATCGACCATGCCGCGTACCGCGCCCTGGGATCAGGCCGTGGGGTGTCCCGATCGCTGCCGGTGGGGAGCCGCGAGCGTGCGCGGGGGCTGGTGGAGGAGTTGCTCCGGCGGCCCGGCGCGGGCGCCTTCGTGGAGCGGGACGGCAGGCGGTGTAGGATCGTCGGCCGGGCCGACGGCGGCGGGCTGCGCATCGACGGTGGCCCTGACGGCTTTGCAGAGCGAACGGTGTCGCTGACCGATCTCGCGTGGGTGTTCGTCGCGAGCGACGACGTCAGGAAGAATGGCGGCCTGCTGGACGAGCAGCGGGTCAACCGGCTGCGCTATCTCGAGGGGACGCCGAGGGCGGCGACGCGGTGGATCGACACGGGATGGGCGCTCGTGCTTGCGGCAGCGGTTGACACGGCGGGCGAGGGGTGACGGTCTGGAGGGCGGCGCCGGGAAGATGACCCTTCTCGACGCGCTCCCGTGGATCCGCCGCGTGAGGCGGTTCTCGCGGTCCGCCCGTGGCTTGCGCGCCGGCCGTAGCAGTGAGTGCATGGGGCGCGCGTCCCTGTGCCTTGCCAAGAACCGATCGCACGAGCGTTCCTCGAGATCGAGACGGTTCACCGCGCGGGCGCACCTCGCCTGGCGAAGTGCGCGTAACAACGCTGGACCATGTCCTGCCACCTCGCGTACTCCGCCGGGGACACGCGAAGCCGCTCTTTCCAGGCCGCATCGACCACGGACCGGACCTCGCCGGAACCCAGGCCGTAGCGCTGGAAGATCGACTCGGCCATGGCGGGGGACAGGGCCAGCTCCGCGCAGAGCGCGGCATACTGCGCGAGCGGCAGGATTGTCTCCAGCGACCCTGGGAGGGGCGCCATACCGCCCTCCCCGGCCGTGCTCGACGGCGTGGAAGGCGGCGATGCCTTGGAGGTCTGGGCGGCCGCTCCGGTCACAGGGGCCGGCGAGGACGCGGTTTGCGCCAGCAGCTCACGGGGGATCGCGACGTGCAGCGACGTCTCCCGGAGGTCTGCTGCCGCGTGAGGAGCGGGCCTCGATGCCCCGAGAGCGCCTGTACGCCTCGTGGATGCTCCGGTCGTGAACGGGAGCGCGGGGCCGCGGGGAATGTCCGAGAGCGGTGCGGTTTCCGTGATCCCAGGAAGCGGGCGCTTCACCGCCATCGCCGCACCGGATTGAGGGAACCGCAGCTCCGCCACTCGCGGAATGTCGGGCACGGCGGTGGTGCCGGTGGGCGACTCCGGAGCGCGAGGAGGCTTCGGCTCGGCCGTCGCGGTCGCGAGCTCGCCTTGCACGGGCACGAAGGGGAGCACCGTGTCTCGGGGGACATCCAGCAGGGGCCCCGTGCCCTGGAGCGCCGCTGGGGTCATGGCCGACGCCGCAGGACCGACGATCGCCTCGTAGGACGGCGCGGCAGGCGCAAATGAGGCGGCGGTAGATGCTGGCGAGCGCTCGACATGGCCAGCCTCCCGCGCTCGGGCGAGGAGCAGCTCCAGCCGACGCGCGTGATGCGCCTGGAGCCGCTCGAAGTCCTTCGCCAGCGCCGCGTCACGCTGGAGCGCTGCCTGCCACCGCCGATCCAGACCGGCGCGCTGCTCCTCATCGGCCAGGCCGTGACGCCGCAGCACCCGTTCGCGTTGCTCCGGCAGCGCATCGAGCTCCGCGCAGAGCGCAGCGTACTCGGCGAGGCCCAGCCCGGGCTCGCCGAGCGGTACCGCAGCAGAGCGTTCGTCGGCAGGCCCCTTCGCCGATCCCCGCGCCCTGGCTACCCTCGACGGTCGCAGCACCCGAGGGGCGATCCGGAGCGGCCCCAGCTTCCCGGGCTTCGCGTGCAGCTCCTCGAGGAGCTCGCCGACCTTCGCGTTCGCTGCGGCGCGCCGCGCCCATCGGCGGCGGAGCCGCGCGACGTCGTTCATGCCCAGGTCGTTCTCCTGCAGCAGATCGAACGGGGCCGGGTGCGCCCCGAAGGCAGCAAGAAAGCTCGCCCAGGCGGCCTCGTCCTCCGCGAGCGGTTCGACCTGCCGATCCAGCCAGTCCTCCGCCTGCGCCAGCTCCTGCTCGTACGCCGCGAGCAGCTCCAGCTCTGCGGCCAGCCGCTGCTTCCAGGCAAGATCGGCCCGCGTGAACGTACGCGGCTTCAGCCCCTCGACCGTGAGCACGTCCGCGAGAGGGAACCCCTCCGCCACCGCCGCCCTGACGGCCGCATACTGCGCCAGCGAGATCCCTTCGCTCGCTTCCTGCGCTATCGCTGCGCGCTTCGTGGCTGCCGCCATCCTCTTGGTCCCTAGTCGCCGACCAGCACCGTCCCGGCGGCGATCACGCTCCCATTCGGGGCATCGGCCGGGTCGTTGCAGGTCAGCGCCGGATCTCCGAGGTGCGCGGCGGGCTTGTTGTTGATGAGCACCGTCTTGCTGCCCGTATGCACCCTGGCCTGGTTTGACGGAGGACGCTGGAAGGTGCCCCCTGCGGGCACATGCGCGGGCGCGTTCGTCGCGGTGCTGCCCTGGATCGCTGCTGGCTTGCCCTCGACGAGAACGTCCGCGCTCAGATCGCCGGACAGGTTCCCGCTGAACGGCATCGGCGTCGGCGTGGGCACAGGCCCTCCCGGCGACGGGACCATCAGCACATGCGTGTCGATGCCGACGATCCTGTCGCCTTGCTTCGCCGCTGGCTTTCCTGGCCTGGGGGATCGCGATCGCATGTTCCTCCGTGCTCTCCTGTGCCGGTTACCGGGGCGATGTGCCGCGCGTGTCTCCTGCTCGAGTGGACTCGATCGGACCGACGGCACTCCGGCAGCTGTCTGCGTCCTTCAGCACAGGTGAAGGCGCAGGGGGTCGTTGTTCTTCTCGGGCCATCGGGCGATGTTGCTCCTGTCGCGCGCGCGGGCGTCGATCGGCGTCAGCCGCTCCCCTCGTCACCCGGCTTCGGTGCGTCGACCCCAAGGGGTGTCTCGAGGGGCCTGCCCGTCTGCGGGTCGAACCGCTGGAGCCGCTTTCCCTCCGGTGCGCTCTGCCCGGCGGCCCGCACCTGGCCGGGCTGGAACGGCATGTCGGGTCGCGGAACGAACTCCTTGATATCGGCCGTGCCCTGGGGGATGGCCGCCCCTTCCAGTGGGCTCGGCGGGCCGCCGCGCCGGAGGGGCGCTGGTGGACCTGGCGGCGTTGCGACCCCCTCGGAGCGGGGTGGCGCCGGGGGCCGGCTGCCGTCGCTGGCGGGCCGGGCGTGCGCGCTGGCGGCCCAGGGCGAGACCTCGTCGCGTTCGGTCGGCGAGCGCGGCGAGACGAACGCCGGCCCCTGAGGGGGCGCGAGCGCCGGCGGCGCTGGAGCTGGAGGCGGCGGGGCGTGCGCCGGCGCGGTGTCCGCCGCCGCCGGGCGCTGCGACGGCCCGAGCGACGCCAGGGAGGGCCGCTTCGCCTCGAGGCTGCGCCGGGTCCGCGCGAAGGCCGAGCTGAAGCGGAGCGCCTGGATGCCCTGGTTGCGCTTCGCCGAGAGCGCGAGCTCCGCCGTGTGCTCGGCGTCGGCCCGCTCCCAGTCCGCCGGCGTGACGCCGAGGCATGCGAGCACCTCGTAGAGATCCGCGCCGCGGAAATAGACCACATGGGCCAGGACCTCGGCATACCGCTCAAGCCGCATGACACTTCCGTCCTTTCCGCTCACGTTGGCTCTCCCTCGTCACGGCCCGTCCGCGTCGGGCGGGACGGGCCTCTTCATGCGGCGCAGGTTGTCGCACGACTCTGCTCGGTAGGGGCACACCGCCGTGAAGAGCTCCACCGCCTTCTCGACGTCCTTCTGCGTCCCGCGGCCGGTCTCGTACATCTCCGCGAGCCGCTCGCAGCTCATCAGCCAACCGACGTCGCGATTGTCGATGCGGCAGCCCAGCTTCGTGACCTCGAAGAGCTTCTTGTCGACCTCGGGTCCGCTCCCCTGCTTCCGGATACGCCCCGCCATGCGATCGCACGCCAGGTCGCGGCCGTGCTGGCAGGCGGCCATGTCGAAGAAGCTCGCCTTCTCCGGGTCCTTGGGCACGCCCTTGCCGCGCTCGAACAACTCCGCCAGCTCCTCGCACCGCTTGAAGTCGCGGCTGACGGCGCACGCGCGGTAGGTGAACTCCGCCACGGCTTCCGGTCCTTGCGGTTCAAAGCCGTCCTCATCGACACAGCCCATCGCGAGCGAGCAGGCTCCCCGGCCGGCGCGGCACTCGGCCTGGGAGAACCTGCAGAGTTTGTGGCCGAGGTCCTTCGTGTAGCTCTTCCGCTCGGCCGGCGTCCTGTCCGACCAGGGGTAGCGGAGCACGGGCCAGCACGCGCCCATCTCGCCCGCGCCGCACATCGTGCGGAGCGTCATCGCCAAGGTCTCCGCGCGGGCTTTGTCTCCGCTCCGCTGGGCCGCTTCCATCAGCGTCGAGCACGCGGCGATGTGGGACGCCGCGCAGGCGTCTTCCGCGGTCTTCTGTGCGGTCTTGCCCACGGTGTCCTGAAAGATGCTCAGCTCCTTCGGATGACGGAGCACATCCAGGGCGAGGGCCAGGCAGCCCTGCTGTTCGCCGTGATCACAGGCCATCTTGTGGTGAACAGCCTCCACCAGCTCTGCCGTCGCTTTGATCGGCCAGTCGTGAACATGGTAGTACTCCACGGCGAACTGCATGCACGACTTGGTGTTCTTGCCTTTGCATGCTTTCGTATAGAGCTCATCCGCGCGTGACGCATCCTCCGCCACGCCGAAGCCGTGGAGGAATAGCCAGCCCGCAGCGCGGCACCCCTCCATGTCCCCCCGCTCGCAGCGCAGAAGGTCCGCCGAGGGATCCTCCGCCGGCGGCAAGGAGAAGAGCACGATGTCCGGAGCCTTCGCCGGCTCGAGCGGCGCAGCGCTCGGGGCCGGCGGCGGCAGCGCGACGACCTGCCGCGCATCGGAGTCCCTCGACGGCACGCTCGATCCACCGCATCCGGTCAGCAGCACCGAGAGAGCCGCCGCGACGAAGGCCGAGCCGTCAGGCAGACGCTTGAGCATCGCCGTCTCCTGTGAGCGAGGGCGCCCCGTCCAGGAACATCGAGGGCGTGAGCGCGTCGATTCGCTCCCTGGCCGCTGCCCCGGTGCCGAACCTTGGATGCCAATAGATGCCATTCCAGGCGGTCTCCTTGAGCTTGTTCTCGATCGCCTTGGGCCAGGCGGCGCTCTGTTCTGGCCCGCCTGAGCTACCTGACATGTACTTCCATCGGCATTGGAAGTGCGCCTTGCCCGCGTAGTCCGCTTGCTGCCGCCCGCTGTTCGTGATCACCACGGCGGGGAAGTAGTGCTTGTACAATATCAGGTTTGCAGGATCGCCGAGCTGATTCTTGTACTTGGGTGCGACTTCAGACATGAACATGCTCAGCGTCATCTCGCGCCCGCCGTGTGCCCACATCGACCGGGCGAGGACCCCGTGCGGCATGAAGAAGATGACCCACGGCTGCAAGTTCGTGAAGCCGGGGGTGTTCCTGATCCCCCAGAGCATCTGCGCGATGGTGTAGTTCTGCTCCAGGGAGCCGCCGTACATGCGTGCGAGCCGGCTCACGTAGAGCACGTCGTCCGGTATCATCACCGCCTTGCTGGGCCGCAGCGTCAGGACAAGGCGGAACAGGCCGATCGGACGCGCCTTCTTGATGAAGGCGGCCATCTCGCCGAGATCTTCGGGAGGAGGCGGCGTGACGCCCATGCCGCAGAAGCCGAGCATCTGCCCTGGGCCGACCTTGTTCTGTGCGCCTCCGTCGACGATGCCGACCTGCATGAACTCGACGAGCGCTCCCCGCCCCGGGCTCTCCCGGCTCTCCCCCTTGATCTTCGCCCAGAAATTGGAGCCGTTGCCGGTGTCCATGAGCTGCACGAGCGGCTTGTCCTTGTGCACCCGGAGCACGTAGTGGATATGCGAACCGTCGAGCTGCTTCTTGAGATCGATGACGATGGCCTTCGTTCTGGTGTCGAGCGCCAGCGCCTTCTGACGCTCCCATTCGGCGAGGCCTTTGTTCAGCTTCTCTTGCATCTGAGCGCGCTTTTGCTCCGCAAGCACCATCTGTCCAGCTTTCTCGAGGATCCGGATATCCCTGAGAAGCCCGGGATCTTCCTTCGGCCTGGCGAGATCCAGCTCTTGCTGGTAGTCGGGGGCCACCCTGTCTTTCTGCGAATAGGCGCTCTCGACCTGCTGCGCTCCGGGCGTCTTGCGCGCCGCGAAGTGCTTCAGGAGGACCTTTTCAGGAATGCATTCGTCCTCGTACCTGCTCAGATAGAGCGTGACCTTCTGGGCTCCGGCGTCAGGATCGAACACGAATATGGTCCCTGGCGCGAGCGGCGGCGAGAGCTGCCTGGCGCGCTCGACCGTGAGCAGGTCCTCGTACGCGACGGGCGGAGACGATGCTCCTGCATCCGGCCCCGCGCTCGCCTTGTCCGTAGCAGCGGAATGGAGGGTGTACCAGCGCCCGCCCTGCGGGGGCGGCTCATCGGCGGGGGCCGCAGGCTTTCCTGAGAAGATGGCGAAGCTTCCAGTCGCGAACTGGGCTGCGTAGCCGATGCTGTCCAGGTGCTCGATGCGAAAGCCACGCGTCAGCGCTCCGTAGGTCGCAAGGTGCTGGCAGGCGACGACGATCGGCACGGCCGGATCATCGTTCTTCTGCTCTTTCCAACGAGGCGCCATGGGGTCCTCGAGCAGCCTGCCGTCCTTCATCGGGCCCACGACCGGCGCCTCCTCGTCTTTGACCCGCAGCGAGTCGTCGGGGGGCCCTGAGCCGTCGGGGGGGCTCGATGCTTCTCCCTGCGGCTGAGCGGTCTCCAGGTCGTCGCGAATCGGTTCTGGTGTCAGCCAGGACTCGATGTTGTAATGCCCATACGTGACCTTGTACCTCTTCGACTCCCGCGTGAGCGTGCTCCGGTACCGCCGCTGGATCCGGCTGAAGATGTACGTCTCCCAGTTCTCCGAAACGGGGAACCCCGCCACGCCCTTCCTCGTCCCCATGTCGTAGGAGCCTCCGAGGTTGCCATACGTGGCGCCGAAGAGGATCTCCGTGACCGCCTGGGCCCATTGCTCCTCCTTGGGGTCGGCGCACCAGTTCATCAGCGGCCCGGCCTGCGTGAGCCACACCTGATCCATGGGAAAAACTCGGATCCGCTGGTCGATCCACGCGAGCACATCGCCGATGGTCTCCGGCCGGGAGAGCGCGCCCTCCGGCACCTCGTGGCTCACCGGTCGTACCCCGTCGTCGCCGAACACGGTGCCGTCCGGCGCCCCCGCGGCCATGTCGTTGATCGCGACCGTCAGCCGCGGCGGCTCGTCCCCGTAGGGGTACGCCTCGGAGAGCTTCGTCAGGAAATCCCCAGCCGGCGCCTGCGCCGGCCCACCACCGCCCTGGTTCCCGTCCGCCATCTCGATCTCCTCAGCTGCCGTGTACTCGCGCGAGCTCGCTCGCCGTCTGCGCGTCGAGCTCCCCTGTTTCTCCGAGCTCGTGATCCTTCTGGAACCACGCGAGCGCCGCCCGGAACCCCTTGTCCGCCGGAGGATTCTCCTTGATCGCCCCCTCATAGTAGCCGAGGTTCTTCAGCCGTCGCAGCGCCCCTTCCACCGTCGTCGCCTCGGGCAGCGCGGCGACGCGCACGGTCCACTTCTTCCTTGGGCCCGTCGGGTACTTCCCTGGCCACATCGTGATCTCGACGAGCTGCGCCGTCTCCGGGATCTCCACCGCGATCGCCCCGTCCACGTCCGTCTCGCCCTCGAACAGCCGGCCCTCGGCGACGAGCTGGTAGCGCTTGCCCGCGTACGGCTCAAGCTCCTCGTCCGTGAGCTGCACCTTGAACGGCTTCGTCCTCGCCTCGTCCTCGTCGCCGCCGGGCGGCGGTTCGTCGCGCGAGCAGTTCAGCTTCACCAGCTTGCCCCACAGCGCGGCGTCCTCGTCGAGCTCCAGGGCCGCGTCGGTGGAGAACATGCGGATCTTCTTGGCGGCGAGCTCCGCCTCTTCCCCGAGCGACAGGGTCGGTCCCTTGCCCGCCAGCGAAAGCGCCTGTGTGCCGGCGATCTCCACCCGGCCGGCCATGATCCGGATCCCCTCCGGGCTGATCTCGAGGGAGCTCTCGCCCGCGGAGAGGGTGAGGCTCCCCTGCGTCATGAGGCGCAGCGACTTCGAGCCGCCGAGCACCAGCGAGCCCGAGACGTTGATCTGCGCCGCGCCCGCGTCGTCGCCCGTGCCGACGTCGATGCTGTACTCGCCCGTGACGCGGAGGATGGACGGACCCTCGACGGTGAGCTCCGAGCCGCCGAGGAGGCTCGTCTTGTCGATCCCCTCGACACGCAGCGCGCGGCTCCCGAGCACGTGCTCCTCGCTCTCGCCGAAGACGCGGACACTCCTCCGGCCCTCGACCTCGAGGTCGTCGTCGCGACGAACCTTCGTGAGCCGATCGCCGGTGTCGAGCGCGTCGCGGCTGGCCACCATGACAGAGCGGTCGCCGCCGACACCGACCCGCTGATCGGTCCCGACGCGGACGTCGAGCTCGCGCTCGGCGCGCAGGTGGACGAGCTCGCCGCCCTTCCGGTCCTCGAAGCTGAGCTCGTTGTGGCCGCCGCCGGTGGGGCTGCTCCGCGTCTTCACGCCGCTCCGGGTCCTGGCCTCCGGGAGCTGGAACGGCGCGCGGTTCACCGCGTTGGCGACACAGCCGGTGACGATCGGGCGATCGACGTCGCCGCCGAGGAACGAGACGACCACCTCCATGCCGACGCGCGGGACGAACTGGGTGCCGAAGCCGCGCCCCGCCCAGAGCTCGGCGTGGCGGATCCAGCACGAGCTCCGGTCGTCCCCCTGGCCCTCGCGGTCCCAGTGAAACTGGACCTTGATGCGCCCGAAGGCGTCGGTATGCACCTCCTCGCCCGGCGGGCCCACGACGGTCGCGGTCTCGACGACCTGCTGGATGCGCCGCGGCGCGGGGCGCGGCCTTACGCAAACCGTGTCCGGCGCGCAGGCGAAGCGGGCGCGGTAGGTGGGCGAAGCGCCCGAGACCTGCGGCGCCTCACCCTCGTGGTCGACGCGCGTCACGACCCAGCCCCGGTCGTACGCCGCCACGTCGTGCTCTTCCAGGAAGAAGCGGTGGCCGGGCACGAGCCGCCGGCACGCGCTCTCCCCGCGGGCGACAACGGCCTTCCGGCGCAGCTGTTCCAGCCGGATCGCGGCGTCCTCGCGAGCGACCTCCACCTTCTCGTAGTCGCCATGGTGCTCGTAGTGTTCGTACCGGCCGTCGTCCGCACCGCCGCCGCCGTCGAGCTGTGCCGTCCTCGCCGACGAGGAGGGGTGAAACAGCGGACGTTCGAAGTCGTAGTCGCGGACGACGGCTGACGTCGGCCGGACGGAGCGCTCCGCGACGAACCGCTGGACGTGGTCCTCGCCGGGCGTGAGGGCGCCGGTCCCTGCCGGCGCGCTCCTGTGAAGGAGCCGCGGGGCGCCGGGGATCGGCGGATAGATGCTCGCGTCGTCGCCGATCACCATCCGCTCGGCGCCTTCGCCGGGGTCGTGCTCGAAATAGTAGAAGAGGCCTTCCTCCGCGAGGAGGCGCGTCACGAAGTCGCGGTCGGTCTCGCGGTACTGCACGCAATAGGCGCGCTTCGGAGCTGCGCGGACCCGCGCGAAGCGGCGGGGGATGCGCCATTCCTCCAGGACGAGGTCGACGATCTCGTCGACGGTCCTGTCCTGGAAGATGCGGCTCGCGCGGCGCCTGCCGAGCAGCGACAGGCGCGAGGCGAGACGGAGCCGGTACGCGCTCCGGCCGTCGTCGAGCGCGGCGCTCCATGCCACGTGGGTGCAGACGCCATGAAAGACGCGGAGCGGAGCGCCCTCGCCCTGCAGCGCGAGATGCATCGGCTGCTCGAGGATCTGCGGCTCGAAGGCTGCCGGATCGGCGAACGACACGGCAACGTCGATGTCGACCCGGTAGCCGCGCGAGATGGACTCGCGACCGCGAAACGCGAGCACTGTGAGGTCTCGGGCTGCGAGAGAGCCAGCGCGAAGCTCGAAGGTGGATGGATGAGGCGCCCCGTTCGACATGGAGCGATCCCTATATCACGACCGAGAGTCGTTCTCCCGGCGCTCAGCATCTTTCTCACGCGCCTGCCTCCAGCGGCAGACCGCATCGGCGAAGGTGAGGGATGAAACAAGTTCTCATTACGAGAGATTTGTTCTGTGTCTCGACTCCAACAGTCCCGGTGTGACGTCATCGGTGGGTTTCGGCTTGCGCCTTATCGTGAACTCAAGAGGTGCTGCGATGAGACGACAGTGGACCTCTCCGATGAGTGATAGAGGCCAGAAGAAGAACGGCGGAAGCCTCCGCGCTGAACGCCGCCTCCCTGTCGTCGCCACAGCCATGATGACCGCACGGACGGATGCTCCGCGGCGTCGACCTTGCTCGACGGACACCCCGCCCTGCGATAGCAATTGAACTACCCCGGGGGATCACATCGCCCGGGCGGCGCGACATGAGCGTGAGGGCGCGCACGCAGGGCACGGCTCTCGGGCACGAGGCTGCGCTCTGCGCGTGCGGGGGAGGTGAGAGCCTATGTTGAGCGGAGCTGATGTTTCGGTCCACCAGGGAAGTATCCAGTGGGACGCGTTCGCCTCACGGCTCGATTTCGTCTTCATCCGGGCGACGTTCGGGACGGAGGGGGTCGACAGGAAGTTCGCGACCAACCGGGCCGAGGCCGCGCGCTGCGGGCTCCTCCGAGGGTACTATCACTATGCGTTGCCGCGCCTCGACGCGGCCGAGCAGGCGCAGAAGCTCTGCAGCGCGGTCGGCGACCTCGAGCCCGGGGAGCTCGACATCGTGCTCGATCTCGAGGAGACGCAGCACGCGGGCAACAGCGGCCATGTCTGGACGTCGCAGGACACCCTGGCTCTTCAGGTGTGGACCCGCCGCTTCGTCCAGGAGGTGAAGTCGCGCTACCCGGGCCGCTCGGTCATCCTCTATACCCGCCACGACTTCTGGCGCGATCACCTCGGCGGCAGCTCCGAGTTCGTCGACTGCCCGCTCTGGATCGCGAACTATACCTATGGCCTCGACTCGGTGCGGGCGAGGCCGCCGGCCAACCCGAAGGAATGGGCGGACTGGGCGCACAGGAAGCCGCTCAGGGCCTGGGACCCCTGGTCTGCGTGGTCGTTCTGGCAGATCACCGCCAAGGCCGTGATGCCGGGCGTCCGGACCAACACCGTGGACGCCAACCTGTTCAATGGAACGGTGAGCGATCTGCGGCGCCTCGCCCGGCTCGAGGCCGGGTCCGTGACGTCTGAGACGTCTGAGCCGCTGCCTACGGCCGACGCGCTCTGCCAGAAGCTGCTCTCGCAAGCGGATGACAGATACATCTTCGGGCACGAGGTGCGCCTGACCGATCCCAACCCCTCCGCATTCGATTGCTCCGAGCTCATCGAGTGGGGCTGCGCCCAGCTCGCCGTCGAGCCTGCGATGCCTGACGGCTCCTGGATGCAGGCGCGCCACGTGAAGGCGGCGCGGCTGCTCATGCCGGTGGACACGGCGATCGCGACCCGCGGCGCCCTCCTGTTCCGCTTCTCGACAGACCCGTTCACGGGCGGGCGCCCCGAGCACGCCCACGTGGCCATGAGCCTGGGCGACGGCCGCACCATCGAGGCGCGCGACACCGCGCACGGCGTCGGCGTGTTCCCGGCGCTGGACCGCGGCTGGACGCACGCGGGCCGGATCCCGGGCCTCGACTACGGCGCCGCGCCGCCCGGCGGCGGGCTCGCGCGCGGCGCCAAGGGGCCCGAGGTGAAGGCCTGGCAACAGCACCTGTTGATGTGGCGTGCCGGGCTCTTGCCGCAGTCCGGCGCGGACGGCGACTTCGGCGAGGAGACCGAGGCGGCCACGCGGATCTTCCAGCAGGAGATGGGGTTGCCCGTGACCGGCGCGGTCGGGCCCGAGACGCGCGACGCCATGCAGCGCGCGCTGCCGCGCCCGCCCTGCGCGCTCGAGCTGCCGCGCGCGCTGGGCCGCGCGCTCCTGGGCATCGTCGGCCAGGGGGCGGCCGCGGGAGGCGCGGCGCGCGCGGCGGGGCCGCAGGCAGAGGTCCAGGGAGCGGCGAGCGGGTCGACGGCGATGGCGACCCCGGGCCACGACGCGGCCGGCGTTCGCAGCTACACGTTCGCGCAGAGCGGCTTCCGGTTCACGGTGACCGCCACCCCCGAGCCGGTCGCGGCGGCTCGGGCGAACGACGCCGGGGGCGCCGTGGCGTTCTTCGCGTCGAGCCAGGCGCAGCCCGGGTCCGCGCGTCTGGCGCCCGTGTTCGACGGGACGGGCCTCGACTGGCTGCCGCCGCGCGATCCGGGCGCGCTCACCGGCACGAGGTTCTACGAGCAGGTCCGGGGCCTGTCGCTCGCGGCGCGGGAAGAGCTCTTCCTCCAGGAGGTGCTGCGGGGGAACGTGCCCAGCTTCCTGCGCCGCTTCCATCGCGTCACGGTCGAGGCGCCCGACGGAAAGCGGGGCGTCGCGTACGTGTGCGCCGACTACCTGGCGATCGGCCCGGACACCGATTTCCTGCGCATGCCGCTCACCGGCGTCACCGCCCAGCGCGTCGCGGATGCGTGCGGCTGCGTGCTGCCGACGAAGAAGCTCGTGAAGGACATTTATGCCGCCTCGCGGAAGCAGACGGCCATCCCGTTCGATCCCGAGGACGGCACCAAGGTGGAGCGCTTTCGTGACCACCACCTGGCCATCGAGCAGCACCGGGTCGGCGAGCTCGGCGAGCTGCTCGCCGGACACAAGAAGGACGTCGTGGTGACCAACCGGCTGCACCACCACGCGCGCCGGCTGGCGATCTTCGGCTTCTACAAGGCGGACGGCAAGCCGTGGCAGCCGCTGGACACGTCGCTCCGGCGGCGGCTGCCGCACGAGGACACCTACGCCGACTACAGCCACGGGGTGCGGCTGATCGGCGGCCTGATGGCCCTCGGGTCGGATCAGCGCTGCGTGGCCGACGTCCTGCTCGACCCGGCGCTGTGCGGCCTCGTGAGCGACGAGGGGATCATCAGCGTTCCGAGGTACGAAGTGCACCCGCTCGGGTGACCGTTGCGGTCGTTTTGCCGCGGCCGAACAGCGGGGAAGGGTGAGGGGAGGGGTAGGGCTCGGCTACACTCCGCCGGTAGCAGGAGGAGCCCCGCGATGGAGCTGAGACGCACGAAGGCCATGGGCGATCACGGCAGCCTCATCGACGCGCTCGCGTCGGTCAGCGAGGCGGAGCTGCTCGACGCGATCGTCGCGCTCGCGAGGCCGCGGCACATGTTCCGCCAGCGCGCGGAGAACCGCCGCGCGGCGCAGTACGTCGCCGCCGCGCTGGAGGAGCGGGGCTACGCCGTCGAGATCGAGGGCGAGCTCGGGAACGTTGTCGCGACGCCCCGGGACCCGGGCGATCGCCCGATGATCCTCGTCGGGGCGCACTACGACAGCGTGCCCGACACGCCCGGCGCCGACGACAACGCGAGCGGGATCGCCGCGATGCTCGCCTGCGCGAGGGCGCTCTCGCGCTTCGAGCCGGCCCCGCCGGTGGGCTTCGTGGCCTGGAACGGCGAGGAGGACGGGCTGCTCGGCAGCGTCGAGTTCGTGGCGCGCCGTCGATCGCAGGGCGGGGCGCCGATCGCCGCCGTGCACGTGCTGGAGATGGTCGGCTACGCGAGCCACGAGCCGGGATCCCAGCGGATGCCGGTCCCGGTCGCCGGGGCGCCGGACGTCGGCGACTTCATCGGGCTGCTCACGAACCACCGGTCGAACCACCTCGTGGAGCTCGCCGCGAAGCAGGCAGAGGCGCTGGTCCCCGAGCTGCCGGTCGTGGGCCTCAAGGTCTACCTCGGCCTCGAAGAGTGGCTCCCCGTGCTCCACCGGAGCGATCACTCGCCGTTCTGGAAGGCGAAGATCCCCGCCATGCTGTGGACCGACACGGCGGAGTTCCGCAACCCGAACTACCATCGCCCGACGGACACCCCAGAGACGCTCGACTATGGCTTCATGCGCCGCGTGACGCAGCTCGTCCTCGCGACGGTGACGCGGCAGGTCCGGACCGGCTAGAAGGAGAACCCGATGGTCATCGAGCTGACCCCGAGCTTCCAGGTAATCGACGCGCGCTTCCGCAAGCTCGCGTTCCCGCACGTGCACGTCGAGAAGCTGTACACGGGCTGCCGCTGGGCGGAGGGGCCGGCGTGGTTCCCGGCGGGGCGCTACCTCGTCTGGTCGGACATCCCGAACGACCGCATGATGCGCTGGGACGAGACCGACGGCTCGGTCTCGGTGTTCCGCCAGCCCGCGATGAACTCCAACGGCCACGCGGTCGACCTGCAGGGCCGCCTCGTGTCCTGCGAGCACCGCGGCCGCTGCATCTCGCGCACCGAGCACGACGGCTCGCGCACGGTGCTCGCGTCGCACTTCGAGGGAAAGCGGCTGAACTCGCCGAACGACGTGATCGTGAAGTCCGACGGCAGCGTCTGGTTCAGCGACCCGAGCTACGGCATCGACAGCGACTACGAAGGCGACGCGTCGCCGAGCGAGCAGGGCGCGCAGCGCGTCTACCGCCTCGACCCGGCCTCGGGTGCGCTGACGGTCGCCGCGGACGACTTCGTGCAGCCCAACGGCCTCGCCTTCTCGCCGGACGAGTCGCTGCTGTACATCGCCGACACCGGCGCGACGCACGTGAAGGACGGCCCGCACCACGTGCGCAAGTTCCGCGTCGACGCGAAGGGCACGCTGACCGGCGGCGAGGTGTTCGCGACCTGCCCCGTCGGCTTATACGACGGCTTCCGCGTCGACGTGCACGGCAACCTGTGGCTGTCGGCCGGCGACGGCGTGCACTGCCACGCGAGCGACGGCGCGCTCCTCGGAAAGGTGCTGATCCCGGAGACCGTGTCCAACGTCTGCTTCGGCGGCGCCAAGCGCAACCGCCTGTTCATCTGCGGCACGACCTCGCTGTACTCTGTCTACCTGAACACCCGCGGCGCCGGGCGCTAGTCATCGCCCCTCCTGATGCTGTCGGCCGTAGACGAGCAGCATGGCGATGATCACGGCGCCGTAGATGATCTGGCGGCCGGCCTCGGGCATCTGCAGCACGCTGAGCATGCTCTGGAGCAGCACGATGAGGATGGTGCCGAGGACGGTGCCGAGGTACGTCCCGCGCCCGCCCATGATGTTGGTCCCGCCGATCACCACCGCGGCGATGGCCGGCATGAGGTAATCGTTGCCCATGGCCTGGTAGGCCTTGTGCGAGAAACCTGCGAGCAGCATCCCGGTCATGGCGGAGCACACGCCGCACATCACGAACGCGCCGATCAGCACCAGGTGCGTTCTGACGCCCGAGAGGTAGACGGCCTGCTCCTGGTTGCCCACGGCATAGATGTAGCGGCCGAGCGCGGTCCTCTTCAGAACGAACGTGGCGACGCCGCCGACCAGGATCCAGACGAACAGCGAGTTCGGGATGGAGAGCGTCTTGCCCACGGCCAGGACCTCCATCCACGCCGGTGCCTCGCTGCGCGGAGCGAAGCCGCCCGTGTAGAGCACCATCAGCCCCTGAAGCACGGTGTTCGTGCCCAGCGTGAAGATCATCGAGGGCACGCGCAGGTAGGCCACGCCGAGCCCGTTCAAGAGACCCGCGGCGGCGCCGACGGCCAGGCCGCAGGGCAACGCGGCCCAGCCGCCCATCCCCGCGGCCAGCATGGCGCTCGAGGTGAGCACCCACGGCAGCGAGAGATCGATGTGACCGAGCAGGATCACGATCATCATGCCCGTGGCGGCCACGCCCAGGAAGGCCGCGATCTGCAGCTGTTGCAGGATGTAATACGGGCTCAGGAAGCTCAGCGTGCCCTGGGTGACCAGCGTGCCGATCGAGCCGCACACGAGGACGACGCCGATCGACAGCAGCGCGTACCAGGTCGGCTTGTCGATCTCGCCGAGTCGGCTCTTGAGGGAGAGGGGCTGTTGCATCGAGCTCACCTGAAGACGTGCAGCCGGTTCTTGACGCGGATGACCCAGAGCGCGCCGAGGCAGACGGCCGCGAGCAGGATGAGGCCCTCGAACAGCGGCTGGTAGAGCGGGTTGGCGAGGAGGCCCAGCGCCGAGCCCTCGTCGAAGACGCGGAAGTTGAAGGCGACGGAGCGGAGCACCAGCGCGCCGAAGAGCGATCCGATGGCGCCGCCGATCCCCCCGTACAACGAGGTGCCCCCGATCACGACGCTGGCGATGGAGTTCAGCGTGTAGGAGCCGGCTTGCGGGATGTCGGCGTTGCCCGACGTCGTTTGCAGCGCGAGGTAGAGGCCGCCGACGCTGGCGAAGAACCCCGACAGCGTGTACGCGGCCAGCTTGACGCGCTTGATGCGGACGCCCGACATGTACGCCGCCTCCTGCGACGCGCCGACGGCATAAGCGCCGAGGCCGTAGCGGGTGCGGCGGTAGTAGGCCCAGAGCAGCGCGAGCAGCGCCATCCAGATCGCGGGCGACGGGATCTGGCCGACGAAGCCGAGCGCGCCGTCGAGGGGGGCGGCGCCCGCGACCTGCAGCAGCTCGTTGAGATCGAAGGTGGCGGCGAACGCCAGATCGCCGTCGACCTGGCCGCCGGGCGTCGGTCTCAGGAACAGCGCGACGCCGAGGAAGATCGTGCCCGAGGCCAGGGTGGCGATGATCGGTTGCAGGCGGCCATAGACCACGAGGCAGCCGTTGAGCAGGCCCGCCGCCATGCCCACGGCCAGGCACAGCAGGATGCCCAGGAACATCGTGAGCGCGCTGCCCGCAAGGACGTGCGAGGCCACGCAGTTGACGAGCGTGATCACCGCGCCCACCGACAGATCCAGGCCGCCGGTCAGCACGGGGATCGTCTGGGCCATGGCCGCCGCCACCAGCACGAACGACTCGTTGGCGTTCTGCCCGATCAGCGGCGCGCTGAAGCCCTTGGGATGCGACAGCGAGTAGAGCCCGTAGAACAAGATGCACAGACCGACGGCCACGAGCAGGCCCTGGTTCTGGCGCAGGCGGAGCTTCCAGTCCTTCATCGTGCCTCCGATGGCGCGCGTTCGTCTCCGCGCTTCGCGGGCTCAGGCCCGCCGCGCAGACCGAGGGCCAGGTCCAGGATGTTCTTTTCGGTGATGTCGGGCCCCACGAGCTCGCCCTGCACGCGGTTCCGGTAAAGGATGAGCACGCGATCACAGCAGCCGATCAGCTCGTCGTAGTCCGTGCTGTAGAAGAGGATGGACGTGCCGGCGTCCGCCAGCTCGCGGAGCAGCTGGTAGATCTCCTGCTTCGTGCCGACGTCGATGCCGCGGGTGGGATCGTTGAGCATCAGCAGCCGCGGCTCCGTCATGAGCCACTTGGCCAGCACGACCTTCTGCTGGTTGCCCCCGGACAGCGACGACACCGGGTGGTCGGGCGAGCCGATCTTGATCTGGATGCGGCGCACCATCTCGTCGACGCGCGCGGCCTCGCGCCGGCGGTCGAGCACCACGCCGCTCGTGAACCTGTCGAGCGACGCCAGCGACAGGTTCGTGGCGATGGACATCGGCAACATCAGGCCTTCGGTCTTCCTGTCCTCCGGCACGAGGGCGATGCCGTGCGCGCGGTCCTTGGCCTGGCGCGGGCTCGCCAGCTTGACCGGCTTGCCGTCGATCTTGATCTCGCCGCGCACATCCCTGAGCACGCCGAACAAGCCGAGGAGCAGCTCGCGCTGGCCCTGGCCGTCGAGCCCGCCGATGCCGAGGATCTCGCCCTTGCCGAGCTTGAACGACACGTCCTCGAGCTGCCGCTCCCAGCTCAGGCCGCTCACCTCGAGCAGCGTCGCCGGGAAGCTGCGGGCCGCCGGCTTCGGCGGGAAGACGTGGCCCATGTCACGGCCGATCATGAGCTCCACGATCTGGTCGTCGCTGCGCTGGCCCTTCGCGAAGGTCTCGATGTGCCGACCGTTGCGGAAGACCGACATCACATCCGCGAGCTCCTTGATCTCGTGCATGCGGTGCGAGATGTAGAGCATGCCGACGCCTTGAGCCTTGAGCTCGGCCAGGAGCTCGTAGACCTTCTTGACGTCGGTGTTGGTCAGCGCGGAGGTGGCCTCGTCCAGGATCAGCAGCCGCGGGTCCTTGCCGAGCGCCTTCGCGATCTCGACCATCTGGCGGCGCGAGAGCGGCAGGTCGCTCACCCAGGCGTTCGGGTTCACGCCCTCGCAGCCGACGCGCGCCAGGAGCTCCTCGGCCCTGCGGACCTGCGCCTTCCGATCGAAGAGCCCCAGGCGGTTCGTCGGCATGGTGATGCCGATGTTCTCGGCCACGGTCAGCGTCGGCATCAGGGACAGCTCCTGAAAGACGCAGACGATGCCGGCGGCGTTCGCCTCGATCGGGTGGTCGAACCGGACCGGCTTGCCCTGGAGCAAGAGCTCCCCGGCGCTCGGCTTGACCACGCCGCCGATGATCTTGATGAGGGTGCTCTTGCCCGCGCCGTTCTCGCCGAGGATGGCGTGCACCTTCCCCGGCTCACAGGCGAAGTCGACGCCGCTCAGGGCGGTGACCCCGCCATAGTGCTTGGAGACGGCCCGGAGCTCGAGAAGCGGAGGGCTCACCGGTTCGATCATGATGCTGGGGCGCTACTTCACGTCTGCTTGACGCTGACTCGACGTTGGCTCGACGTTGGCTCGACGTTTACTGGACGTCTACTTCACGTCGGATTCCGACTCGTTCATGATCTTCACGCCCGAGATGTTGACCCCGCAGGGCGGGAACTCGTTGGGCGTGAAGAAGTTGTCGGAGAGCTGGGAGAAGAAGCTCTCGCCGTCCTTCAGCGTCGTGTGATCGGCGGCGGGGATCGGCACGGAGATCATCTGCGGCATCACCTTGCCTTGCAGGCCCTCGAGCGCCGCCTTCATCGCGATGGCCGCGAGCCCCGGCGACTGGCCGAGCGACAGGCCCTTCATGCCCTTTTCGTGGTGCTTCGCGATCAGCTTGCGCACGCCGTTCTCGGCCTCCGTGGCGACCGGGATCGGCTTATGTCCGGCGTCGAGCAGCGCGCGGACGGCGCCCGTCGAGCCGCCCTGCGCGAAGAGCGCGTCGAACTGGCGGTGCACGGCCAGCGCGTCGGCCACCGCCTTCTGCGCCTTGCCGTCGTCCCAGCTGCCCACCACCTCGACGATGGTGTAGCTCTTCCCCGGCGCTTCCATGACCTCGCGGAAGCCGAGGTGGCGGTCGCGATCGACGGAGTTGCCCTGCAGGCCGCGGACCTCGAGCACCTTGCCCTTCCCGCCGAGCTGCTTGTCGAGGAACTCGCCCCACTGGCGCCCCATCGCCAGCTGGTCCTCGTTGACCTGCATCACCTTGTCCGTGTCGAGCACGTTGTCGAACGGAACCAGGATGACGTCCTTCTTGTCAGCGAGCCGGATCACGCGATCGAAGCCGTCGGGGCTGACGGCCAGCGTGACGATGCCGTCGAAGCCCTGGTTGATGAAGTCCTCGATCGCGCCGAGCTGGGCCGCGACGTCGGTGCCTGTCGACACCACCTTGAACTCCTTGATCAGCGGCGCGATGGCCGGATCCTTGGCGAAGGCCTTGGCCGTCTTGACCATCTGGATGCGCCAGGCGTTCCCGACGTAGCCGTTGACGAGCGCGAGGCGGAACGGCGGCTTTCGCGCCGTCCACTGCAGATACTTGGTGTCCTGCTTCCACGGCGCGAAGCACTCCGGGTTGAAGCCGGGCCCCGGCACGACCTTGGGCCCCTGCCCGCTCGGCGCCTGCGCGGCCGCGACGCTCGGCGCCTGCGCGGCCGCGGCGCTGGCGGAGCCCCCTGCGGCCGGAGCGCTGTCGGGCTTGTCTTTGCAAGCAGACAGACCAGCGAGACCCCAGAGCCCGAGCGCACAGCTCAACACCGCCGCTGCGCGCCGCGCCGATCCACGTGACTTCAACTGGCCAATCGACATCGTGCCGCTACCTTTCGAGCAAAGAGACGTGGTCGGATGGAGACCTCTGCGGCCCATCCCACGTCGTCACGTTCTCGCCCTCACGAAAGACGAGGGCAATGTCTGCGTGCCGCCGTATCGCTCACGGCAAAAACACTGGGGTACAACGATTCGTATCTGGCGAGCGACGGTGTCGCGCGTCATCCCCGGGACACCACGCGGGTTTCGCGGGCGCCCTCACAATTCAATGACGTGATCGTCGACGCTCGTGGGGCCTACCACGACAGATCTTCTGGTTTCGGCGCTTAGGAAATCCAAACGCGATCCGGAAGTCAAGCTTCTCGTTGTGATCGTTCACATCGTACAGCCACGCTGCACGCGATGGCTGAATGATGGAACCTCACGTGATCCGCCTTTCTTCTGGAAAAATAACGCACCATCAAAAGCTCATGTGCCAGAGGAGCCCCGCTCCGCGGCGATGGCGCGACCGAGGAGCCCGATGATGCGCTCCGCATCATAGACGCAACCACCCCAGCTGCCGCCGCTGGCATCCTGAAGCGCAGCCCACAACCGCGTATCCGGGTTGACCCGGCCGTCCGGTTGAAGGGCTGGATTGGGCGAACGGGCGGCGAGACCGCCTGCATCGACGCCCACGACGTCCACCGTCCCCTCCAGCCTGCGCGTGTCGATCCGCAGCCGGATGCGGTCGCCGTCGCGCACGCGGCCGATCGGTCCACCCGCCCACGCCTCCGGGCTGACGTGGCCGATGCACGCCCCGGTGGAGACGCCGGAGAAACGACCGTCCGTGACCAGGGCGATACGGTGCCCGTCCTTCACGTGCTTGAGGGCAGAGGTGATCTGGTACGTCTCCGGCATCCCGATACCGGGGCCGATGCCGATCAGCACCATCACGTCACCCGGCTGCACGGCGCCCGTCTTGATCGCCTCGATCGCCGCGTCCTCGCTGCCGAACACGCGCGCGGGCCCTTCGTGAAGATAAACGCCGTCCGGCCCGATCACCTGGGGAGCGATCGCGGTGCTCTTCACGAGCGCTCCCTCGGGCGTGAGGTTGCCGCGCAGGAAGGTCACCGTGCTGGTGAGGCCGCGCTCGCGTGCCTTCCCGGCGGACATGATCACGTCGTCCGGGTCGATGCCGTCCAGCTGCCGCAGCTTGTCGCGCAGGCGCCGGCGCCGCTCGCTGCGCTCCCACCACTCGAGGTTCTCGCCCAGGGTCAGGCCGCTGACGGTGCGCGCGCCGAGCCGCAGCAGCCCGAGCTCGCGCAGGTGGAGCATGACCTCCGGGACGCCTCCCGCGAGGAAGACCTGAACGGTGGCGTGGTGTTTCGGCCCGTTGGGCAGCACGTCCACGAGCCGCGGAACGAGGGCGTTGACGCGCGCCCAGTCGTCCACCGTGGGGCGCCGGAGCCCGGCCGCGTGGGCGATCGCCGGCACATGGAGCACCAGGTTGGTCGACCCGCCGACGGCGGCATGCAGCACCATGGCGTTGTGGACCGAGTCGTCGGTGACGATGTCCCGCGTGGTCACGCCGCGTCGCTCGAGGGCCATGAGCGCGTGCGCGGAGCGGCGGGCGAGGTCGCGCCAGATCTCGGCGCCCGACGGGCTGAGCGCGCCGTGCGGGAGGGCGAGGCCGAGCGCCTCCGCCACCACCTGGCTCGTCGCGGCCGTGCCCATGAACTGGCAGCCGCCGCCGGGGGAACCGCAGGCGCGGCAGCCCATCTCGGCGGCGTAATCGAGGCTCACCTCCCCGCGCGCATAACGCGCCGCGAGCGTCTGGACCTTGGCGGTGTCCTCGGCCTCCTCCGCGAGGAGCGTGACGCCTCCCGGCACGATCACCGTGGGGAGGTCGGGGGTGCCGGCGAGCGCCATCAGCATGGCCGGCAGGCCCTTGTCGCAGGTGGCGACGCCGAGCACGCCCCGGCGGGTGGGCAGCGAGCGGATCAGCCGTCGAAAGACGATGGCGGCGTCGTTGCGGTAAGCGAGGCTGTCGAGCATGCCGACGGTGCCATTCGTCCGCCCGTCGCACGGATCGCTGACATAGCCGGCGAACGGGATGGCCCCGCCGGCGGTGAAGGTGCGGGCTGCCTCCTCCATGAGCAGCCCCACCTCCCAGTGCCCCGTGTGGTACCCGAGCGCGATCGGCGTGCCGTCGGGCGCGCGGATCCCGCCCTGCGTGCTGAGCACGAGGAACTGCTTCCCGTTCAGGCGCGCGGGATTCCACCCCATCCCGGCGTTCTGGGTCCAGCCGAACAGCTCGCCGCTCGACATGGCGCGCAGCTGCTCGGCCCCGAGCGGGAGGCGCCCCGACGGTCCGGGCGCGGTCGTGCGCAGGGTGTAGATCGCCTCGCTGCCGGACTCGAATACCGGGTCGTGGCTCATGCGCGGGGGGCGCCAGGTGCGATGGCGTCGCGGGTGGCCCGGCCGTCGACGAGGCGCGATATCCCGAGCGGATTCTCGTCGCGGAGCTCCGGCGGGAGCAGCGCGGGTGGACACGACTGGTAGCAAACGGGGCGCGCGAAGCGGAGGATGGCCGCGGTGCCAACCGACGTGAAGCGCACGTCGCTGCTCGCTGGATACGGCCCGCCGTGGTGCATGGCGGGCGACACCTCCACGCCGGTGGGGTAGCCGTCGAAGACGAGGCGGCCCGCGACCCGGCCCAGGACATCGACGAGGTCCTGGGCGGCGGCGAGGTCGTCGGCGGTCCCGTGAAGCGTGGCGGTGAGCTGGCCGTCGAGCGCGCCGAGGAGCTGGAGCAGCTCGCCGCGGCTCGAAGCGGTGACGAGCAGCGTGTACGGCCCGAAGATCTCGTGCGCGAGGTGCGGCTCCCGCGCGAAGTCGGCGGCGGAGACGCGAGCGACGCGCGCGCCGGCGTCGGTCAGCCACTCCACGCCTCTCAGCTCCCGCACGGAGCGGTCGAACGACGCCTGGATACCGGCGTGCAGCATCACCCCGGGCGTGACGGCGCGGGCCCGGTCGGCGACCGACCGCGCGAACGCATCCCACTCGGGGGAGGCCAGCCCCAGGACGAGGCCGGGCTTTGTGCAGAACTGGCCGACGCCGAGCGTGCACGAGGTGATGAGCCCCTCGGCGATCGCGTCGCGGCGCTCGCGCAGCGCGCCGGGCAGCACGACGAGCGGGTTGATGCTGCTCATCTCGGCAAAGACGGGGATGGGCCGCGGGCGGGCCGCGGCGGCGTCACAGAGGGCGCGGCCCGCGCGGGTGGACCCGGTGAAGCCCACCGCCTGGATGGCCTCGTGGCGCACCAGCGCGAGCGAGACCTCGGGCGAGGCGCCGTGCGCCATGCCGAACACGCCCGCGGGCAGGCCCGCCTTCTGCACGGCCGAGCGCAGGGCCGAGGCCGCGAGCTCGGAGGTACCCGGGTGCGCCGGGTGGGCCTTGACCACGACCGGGTTGCCCGCGGCGAGGGCGGAGGCGGTGTCGCCGCCGGCGACGGAGAACGCGAGGGGGAAATTGCTCGCGCCGAAGACGGCGACCGGGCCGAGCGGCCGCAGCATGCGGCGCACGTCGGGGCGCGGGAGCGGCTTGCGGTCTGGCAGCGCGGGATCGATCCGGGCGTCGACCCAGGAGCCCTCGCGCGCGACGGCGGCGAAGAGGCGCAGCTGGCCGGTGGTGCGGGCGCGTTCGCCTTCGAGGCGGGCGACGGGCAGCCCGGTTTCCCGGTGCGCGGTCTGGATCAGGGGGTCGCCGAGCGCCATGATCTCGTCGGCGGCGGTCTCCAGGAGCCGGGCGCGCAGCTCCGGCGCGAGGCCGGCGAAGGCCGGCGCCGCAGCGACGGCGGCGCGGGCGGCGGCGTCGATCTCGGCGGCGGTGGCGTCACGGTAGGCGCCGAGTTTTTCGCCAGTGGCGGCGTTGTGGGCGAGAAATTCCATGGGGCGCCTCGTCAACCTCGAGATACGGGGTTTGCCAGCGTGCCGACGCCGTGGATCGTGATCTCCACGAGGTCGTCAGGCTCCAGGGTGAACGAGTCCGGCGGGACGATGCCGGTCCCGGTCATGAGGATGACGCCCGCGGGGAAGCTCAGCTCGCGCGTGAGGTAGGCGACGAGCTCCTCGGGCGAGCGCCGCATGCTCGCGGTCGAGGTCTTCCCCGTGAACACCGCCTCGCCCCTGCGCCGGATCGCGAGCTCGATGGAGAGCGCGCGCAGGTTCAGCCCGGGCTCGTCCGCGAGCACGATGGCGGGGCCGAGCGCGCAGCAGCCGTCATAGACCTTCGCCTGCGGCAGGTAGAGGGGATTGTCGCCCTCGATGGAGCGCGACGAGACGTCGTTGCCGGCCGTGTAGCCGACGATTCGGCCCGCCGCGGAGACGACGAGCGAGAGCTCCGGCTCGGGCACGTTCCAGCTCGAGTCGCGGCGGATGCGCACCGGCGCGCCCGGGCCGACGACCAGGCGGGGCGTCGCCTTGAAGAACAGCTCGGGGCGCTCGGCCTCGTACACGAGGTCGTAGAAGTCGCCGCCGCCGGCGCTCTCCTCTTTGCGCGCGGCGCGCGAGCGCTCGTACGTGACGCCTGCCGCCCAGACTTCCTGCCCGTCGATCGGGGCGAGCAGCGGGACGTCGGGCGGGAGGGGGTGGGCCGCAGCGCGCGCGCGCGCGTCGCGCACCGCGCCGAGGGGATCCGGCAAGGTGAGCCACGAGGCGACGGACGCGAACGCCTCCGGGGACGCCGCCGTGAGGTCGTGGCGCGCTCCCCGCTCGTCCTCGAGCCCGAGCCGAGGACCGCCACCGCTCGCAAACCGAAACAGCTTCATGTCCGCACCTTCCTACAGGGTCGTCCCGTCGATCGCGATGCCAGGGCCGCGCGGCCTTGCGCGTCCACCCACGCACTCTCGATGCAATCCTGGAATCGCTTCAACACGTCTCTCACGCTGCCTCCGCGGGAACGCCCCGGGGCACCGTGGGTGCCGTGTTGAAGGCCATCGCGCGCTCGCGCAGCGTCGACCGCATGATCCACCATTTGCGCGCTCTGTAAAGCCTGTATTCGCTCCATGATGCGTGGCGCAGCGCGTCCTGGCGACGGTGATGCGGCAGGCTCGCGCCGGCTGAGCCCGGGCCGTACGATCAGGGCGCTCGATGCGCTACGGCTCCTTGTTCATCGCGCTGAGCGCGTCGCTCCTGTGGCTCGCCGTCGTCGCCGGCGGCGCCGGGCTCGCCCTGCTCTGGCCGGCGCTGAGCTTCGCCCTCGTCGGCGCTGCCTACCTGGCGCGCCAGCCCGCCCTGCTAGGAAAGCGGGTCGACGGCACGCTGGCGTGGTGGGCCTGCCTGCTGTTCGCGCCGTACTTCTTGCTCACGTGGTCGATATGGCACGGCGAGCGCCTGCTCGGGCGTGAGGACTGCGCGAACGAGGTGGTGCCGGGGCTCTGGGTCGGTCGGCGCCCCTGCGGGCAGGAGCTACCGGAAGGCGTGCGGGTGATCGTGGACCTGACGGCGGAGTTTCCCGCCGCCGCCGCGATGCGCCGCCATCCAGGTTACCTGTGCGTGCCGGTGCTCGACGGCACAGCTCCCGAAGCGGGCGCGCTGCGTGAGCTCATCCATCGACTGCACGGCAAGGCGGCGATCTACCTGCATTGCGCGTCCGGCCATGGTCGCTCGGCGACGATCGCGGCAGCCCTGCTGTTGAATCGGGGGCTCGCGGCGAACGTGAGCGAGGCGGAGGGCCAGCTCCGGCTCCGGCGACCGGGGATCCGGCTGAACGCCGCGCAGCGGCGATCTCTGGAGGGAATGCTGACTCGACGTGAGGGCGGGTGACCCTGTTCGCAGGGTCGCCTCGCTCCGGGGGAGCCCGGTGCACGCGAAGCGCCGCCGCGACGAAGACTCATGAGACGAGATGCCATGAGTCTTCGCCGTTGATGCAATCTATTTGCATCAGAGGCGAGGCTGAAGTAATGGTGTCGCATCCAGCAGGTTAGGCGATCCGCCGCTGCCGCGGAGCGCGGCCTGACGCCGAACGGCGACAAGGAGGGCACCTCATGCGCGATGTCATCAAGCTCGTCTCCTCTGCGGGGACGGGTCACTGCTACTACACGACGAAGAACAAACGGACGATGACGGAGAAGATGCAGATGAAGAAGTACGATCCGATCGCCCGCAAACACGTGATCTTCACGGAAGGGAAGATCTCGAAGGGAGGAGGCAAGTAGTCGCGACTTCAGCGCTCGCGGTCGTGCAGCCAGCGTGGATGCGCTGCGCTGCATGACCGCGCCGCCGAGGCCGCGTCAGCCATCCTGCAGGGAGCGCCTTAGGCCCGCAGCTGCGCCAGCCCGGCCTCGCTCTCCTGTTCATCCGGCTCACTCGCGTCCTCCCACGCCGGGAAGGGATCCTCGAACCGGCTCCAGGCGGAGGGCCCTGCGGCCATCTCGCCCGGCGTGAGCAAGCAGGCGTCGAGCCCGCGCGTGAGCTCCTCTCGAACCATGTCGACGCCGATGAACACGATCTCCTGCCGCCGGTCCCCCCAGACCGGATGCCACGCGGCGCACGGCCGCTCGTCCTCCGGCCGCTCCTCCTCCGGCAAGGCGGCGTACCAGAGCCCGGCCGCCTCGAACGAGGCGGCGCCGCCCGCCTGCGACCAGGCGCCTGTGATGTCCATGCGCGTCGCCAGCCAGAAGAACCCCTTCGACCGGAGCACTCCATCCCAGGCGGCCGCCCCGTGGAGGAAGGCCCAGAGCCGCTCCGGGTGCATCGGGCGCTCCGCCGAGTAGACGAAGCTCTCGATCCCGTACTCCTCGGTCTCGGGGACGTGCTCCCCGCGCAGCTCCCGCATCCAGCCGGGCGAGCGCGCCGCCTCCTCGAAGTCGAAGCGCCCGGTGCCGAGGATCTCGCGAGGATCGACCCGGCCGCGGCAGGCCCTGACGATCCGGGCGCCGGGGTTCAGGTGCAGCAGCATCGCCGTGAGGCGCTCGACCTCGTCATCGCTCACGAGATCCGTCTTGTTGAGCACGAGCACGTTCGCGAACTCGATCTGCTCGACGAGCAGATCCGCGACCGTGCGCTCGTCGTCGCCGTCCAGCGCGGCCTCGCGCGCGCGCAGGTCGTCGGCGCTCGTCCAGTCGGCGAGGAACCGCTGCGCGTCGACGACGGTGACCAGCGTGTCGAGCCGGGCGACCTCCGAGAGGCTCTTGCCCGTCGTCGGATCGTCGAAGGTGAACGTCTCGGCGACCGGGAGCGGCTCCGAGATGCCCGTCGACTCGATCAGCAGGTAGTCGAAGCGCCCCTCGGCCGCCAGGCGGGCCACCTCGACAAGGAGATCCTCCCGGAGCGTGCAGCAGATGCAGCCGTTCGACATCTCGACGAGCCGCTCCTCCACGCGGCGCAGCGCCGCGCCCCCGCCCCGGACGAGCGCGGCGTCGACGTTGACCTCGCTCATGTCGTTGACGATCACCGCGACGCGCATCGAATCGCGGTTCGCGAGGACATGGTTCAGCAGCGTGGTCTTGCCGGCGCCCAGGAAGCCGGACAGCACGGTCACAGGAAGCTTTTGCGTCACGTCGAGATCCTCTCTCGCCAGCGCCGGCGCGCTCCAGCGCGGGCGGGTGCGCCTGCCGCGCGCGCGGCGCGGGGTGAACGAGGCGCACCCGCGGCCGCGGCGCGATCGGCCGGGCCCAGGTCTGGCGTGGGCTCGAGTTAATGCAACAAAATGTCATTTGCAACATTTGCAATAAAATATCCTCTGTCGCCGAGAGGTACGCCGCACACCTCGCGCGCGGGCCGGCGCGCCGCGGCGCCGCGCGCCGAGACCGACCCGATCGCCGCGCCCAGCGCGGGCCGCCTTGCCGCCTGCTCGCTCGCCTCGACGGGCGCCGGCTCGGCGCTACGGTAGCCGCGTGGGCGCGACAGGCTCCCCGACGGCCCAGCGCGCCGCCCCCGCGGCGCGGGAATGGGCGGCGCTGGCGGGGCAGGTCTGGCGGCTCGCCTGGCCCGCGATCACGCACATGCTGCTCCTGACGCTGGTCTTCCTCGTCGGGCGCGGCATGGTCGGTCGCTACTCCACGACCGCGCTCGCCTCGATGCAGATCTGCGGGACGCTCACGTGGACCATCGTCTCCGTCTTCAGCGCCACGTCCGCCGGCACGCTCGCCGTCGTCGCGCGCAGCGTGGGCGGCGGCGATCGCGACGCGGCCGCCGCGGCGGCGCGCGCCTCGCTCCTCTTCGCGCTCGCCCTCGGGGCGGCGATCGCGCTGCCGCTGCTCCTCGCCTGCGGCCCGCTGCTCCGCGCGCTCTTCCCGCACGCCGGCGGGGCGGTCATCGAGCAGGCGGCCGCGTACCTCGGGATCGTGCTTCCGGCGCTCCCGCTCGCGTTCGTCGAGGCCACCGCCGCGGCCGCGCTGCAGGGCGTCGGCGACACGAGGACGCCGCTCGCCGTGGCCACCCTCGGCAACCTCGTCAACGTGGCGGTCAGCGCCGTCCTCATCTTCGGCCACCTCGGACTGCCCGCGCTCGGCGTGCGCGGCGCGGCCGTCGGCGTCGCGTGCACCATGGCGACCGAGGCGCTGCTGCTCACCGCGGCGCTCCTGTCGCGATCGAGCCCGCTGCCCCTCCGGTCAGCGCCGGCCGCCGCCCCGCAGGCGAGCGCCGCGGCGCTCTCGCGGGTCCTCCGGGTCGCGCTGCCGGCGTTCGCCGAGCGCTCCGCCTACCACGCCGGCTACATGGGGTTCGTCGCGATCATCGGGCTGCTCGGCGCCGCCGCGATGGCCGCGAACCAGGCGCTCATCGCCGTCGAGTCGGTCTGCTTCCTGTCCGCCGAAGGGTTCGGCATCGCCGCCGGGGCGCTCATGGCGCAGCGCCTCGGCGCGCGCAGCCCCCGCGACGCCGCGCGCGTGGGGCTCGTCGCGGCCCTCATGGCCATCGTCGCCCTCTCCGCGTTCGGCGTCCTGTTCGCGCTCGCCCCGCGCCCGCTCCTGCTCGCGTTCTCCAGCGACCCCGCGCTCCTCGCGCTCGGAGAGCGCGCGCTCCCCGTGGCCGCCGTGGCGCAGCCGTTCATGGCGTTCGCCACGGTCATGGGGATGGGGCTCCGCGGCGCCGGCGACACCCGGACCGTGCTCGCCGTCACGCTGGTCTGCTCGCTGCTCGTCCGGCTCGGCGGGACGTGGCTGTTCGCGGTGACCCTCGGCCACGGCCTCGTCGGCGTCTGGATGGGGAGCACCGCCGACTGGATCTGCCGCAGCGCGCTCCTCGCCGTCGCCTTCGCGCGCGGCCGGTGGAAGTCCCTCGCCGTCTGATCCTCGCCCGGGCGCCGCGCCGTCCCCGCCGCCCCCCGCGGCTCAGGCCCGCTTCCGGCTGTCGGGGCGCAGCACGCCCTGGAGGATCACGTCGATGACGTGAGCGAGCTGGGCCTCGCCCACGATCGTGCGGTCCGCGAGCATCTTGTGCCGGAGATAGGCCGCGAGCAGCTCGCACGGCAGCAGCGGATCCGCGCTCGGCGCGACCTCGCCGCGCGCGACCGCGGCCTCGATGATGGCCAGCAGCCCTGCCTCCTGGACCGCGCGCAGCGAGCGGGCGATGGTCATGAGCTCCGAGTCGGGCCCCTCGGACAGGCACACGTGAAAGAGGCTCTGCCCCACCGGCGACGCCTGGATCTCGATGATCGCGCGCCCGAGCGCGACGAGATCTCCACGGAGCGAGCCCGTGTTCGGCGGGATGATCTTCTCGTCCGTGACCGACAGGAGCGCGGCCCGCACCAGATCCTCCTTCGTCGGCCAGCGCCGGTAGACCGTGGTCTTGTTGACCCCCGCGCGCGTCGCCACGTCCTCGATCCGGAGCGCGCGGTACCCCGCGCTGGCGAGCTCCTCCAGCGTGGCGGCGAGGATGCCCCGCACGACAGGCTCGCCGCGCACGAGCGCGCGCGTCTTCGCGGAGCCTCGCTTCGCCGTGCGCTTCGCCGTCGTCGCCTGCATCAACCGTCATTGAAGTTCCGCCGCGCGGCACACGCCAGCCCAATTTCACGGCGCGGCCGGCTATCGCACCCTTTCGTTGCGATCATCGCAACCAGCGGTTGCGGTCGGCTCCGGCCGTGTTATACCCATCGCAACTGTCGGTTGCGGTCGCCTGGGCGCCAGCGCGCCCGGGCGGTGGGGCCGGAGGCTGGGCGACGGGGAACGAGCGGATGGCGCAGCGCACCGGCGCGTGCGCCGACGCGCGCTGCGCCGTGCTCCGCCGAGGGCCGTGCTCCACCCGCACCAGGCCGCTCCGCGACCGACGCTGCCCCGAGGGACCCTTGAGCCACACAACGACGAAAGGCCGCGCCCGAAGCCTCCTCCTGCTCGTCGCGCTCGCCGCCGCAGCGGCGGGCTGCGGGACCAGGGCCAGCGCCTCCACCGCCGCCGAGACGGACGGGCCCAGGGCCCGCGTCGAGACCGCGGAGGTGCGCGAGCAGCCCATGCCGCGCAGCATCGCGCTCACCGGCACGCTGCGCGGGGATCGGGAGACCGATCTCGCCGCGAACGCGGTCGGCCGCGTGGTCGAGACGTTCGTCGAGCGCGGCGCCGAGGTGAAGAAGGGCGACCTGATCGCGCGCCTCGACGTCCGCGCCGCCGCGCTCTCCGCCGCGGAGGCGCAGGCGAACGCCGCGCTGACGCGCGCCCAGGAAGAGACGGCGAAGCGCGAGTGCGAGCGCTACGGGGCGCTGCTCGAGAGCGGCGCGATCTCCGGCGTCGAGCACGACCGGATCGCCGACCAGTGCCGGAGCGCGCCGCTCTCGGTCGCGGCCGCCTCCGCCCGCGCCCGCGCCGCCGCGCAGGGCGTCGGCGACGGCCAGATCCGCGCGCCGTTCGACGGCGTGGTCGCCGAGCGCTTCGTCGACGTCGGCGAGTACGTCCGCCAGGACTCCCGGGTCGTCGCGCTCGTCTCGAAGGGCGCGCCGCGCCTCCGCTTCACCGTGCCCGAGGCGAGCCTCGCGGCCGTCAAGACAGGCGGCGCGCTGACGTTCACCGTGCCGGCGTACCCGGGGCGGTCGTTCGCGGGCACGGTGCGCTGGGTAGGCGCCGCGGTCCGCGAGACAACGCGCGATCTCGTCGCCGAGGCCGAGGTGCAGGACCCCGACGGCGCGCTGCGGCCGGGCATGTTCGCGTCCGTCGCGCTCGCCACGGCCGAGGTGCCGAGCCCGGTGGTGCCGAGGTCCGCCCTCGTCCCGCGGGACGGGCGCGCGCACCTGTTCGCCGTCGTCGACCACCGGCTGGAAGAGCGCGTCGTGCAGACCGGCGTGGAGAAGGGCGACGCCGTGGCCGTCCTCCGCGGCGTCCGCGCAGGGGAAGCGATCGTCATCAACCCGTCCGAGGCGCTCCAGAACGGCCAAGCCGTGGAGTGAGGTCGTCATGCAGTGGCTCGCTCGCGTCTGCGTCAAGAGGCCCGTCTTCGCGTCGGTCCTCATGCTCGTCATCGTGGTCCTCGGCGTCGCCGGCTACACCCGGCTCGGCCTCGACCAGTTCCCCGACATCGACGTCCCGTTCGTCGTCGTCACGACGCGCCTCGACGGCGCCGCGCCCGAGGAGGTCGAGGCCGAGATCTCGGACCGGATCGAGGGCGCGGTGAACACCATCAGCGGCATCGAGGAGCTGCGCTCGACGTCGACCCAGGGCGTGAGCCAGGTCGTGGTCGGCTTCGAGCTGGAGAAGGACGCCGACGTCGCGGCCCAGGAGGTGCGCGACAAGATAAGCGTCGTCCTGCCCAGCCTGCCCAAGGGCATCGACCCGCCGATCGTGAGCAGGATCGACCTTGGCGCGGCCCCGGTGCTGCTCGTCTCCGTGGCGTCGGATCAGCCGATCCGCGAGCTCAGCGAGATCGTCGACAAGCGGGTGCGCCGGCAGATCGAGAGCATCTCCGGCGTCGGCCAGGTCAGCCTGATCGGCGCGCAGAGCCGGCAGATCAACGTCTGGCTCGACCCGATCGCCCTGCGGGCGCAGGGGATCACCGCGGCCGAGGTGCAGCGGGCGATCGCGGCGCAGAACCTGATGACGCCGGGCGGCAGCGTCGAGACCGGCCCCGAGGACCTCACGCTCCGCGTGATGGGGCGCGTCGAGTCGCCCGAGGCCCTCGGCCGCATCGTCCTCCGGGAGCAGGACGGCCACGCCGTGCGCCTCTCGGACGTCGCCCGCGTCGAGGACGGCCGCGCGGAGGAGACGACCTGGGCCCAGCTCGACGAGCGGCGCACCGTCCTCCTGTCGGTGGTCAAGCAGTCGGGCCAGAACACCGTGGCCGTCGTCGACGCCGTGAAGGCGCGCCTCGACGAGGTGCAGCGCTCGCTGCCCGAGGGGACGAAGATCGAGGTCGTGCGCGACGGCTCGCGCGTGATCCGCACGGGCATCGCCGCCGTGAAGGAGCACCTCGTCCTCGGCGCCCTCCTCGCCGCGGCGGTGGTGCTCCTCTTCCTCGGCAACGCCCGCAGCACGCTCATCGCGGCGCTCGCGATCCCGATCTCGGTCGTCGGCACGTTCGCGGTGATGTGGATCGCCGGCTTCACGCTGAATTTCCTCACGCTGCTCGCGCTCGCGCTCGCCGTGGGCATCGTCATCGACGACGCCATCGTCGTGCTCGAGAACATCGTCCGCTACATCGACGAGAAGGGCATGAAGCCGTTCCCGGCCGCCGTCCTCGCGACGAAGGAGATCGGCCTCGCGGTGCTGGCGACCACGCTGTCGCTCATGGCGGTCTTCATCCCTGTCGCGTTCATGCCCGGGATCGTGGGGCGCTTCCTCAAGAGCTTCGGCCTCACGATGGCGTTCGCGATCGGGGTCTCGCTGATCGTCAGCTTCTCCCTCACGCCCTCGCTCGCCGCGCGGTGGCTCTCGGGGCACGCGCGGCACGGCGCCCCCGCGAAGCCGTCGGTCCTCGAGCGCGCCGTCGACGTCTTCTACCGGCCGATCGAGCGCGCCTACATGGCCGCGCTCTCGTGGGTGATGAAGCGCCGCTGGGTGATCGTCGTCGCCTCGGCGGTCGCGCTCGGCTCGTGCGCGCCGATCGCGAAGACGCTGCCCGCCGGCTTCCTCCCGGACGACGATCAGGCGCAGTTCGAGATCAACATGCGCGCGCCCGAGGGGACGAGCCTCACCTCGACCCGCCTTATCGCGGAGCGGATCGCCGGCGACGTGCGCCGGCTCCCGGGCGTCACCCGGACGCTCCTGACCGTGGGGGAGGGCGAGCAGCAGGCCGCGAACGTCGCCAAGGTCTACGTGATGCTCGTCGACCCGGAGCAGCGGGCGCTCGGGCAGCTCGCGATCATGCAGCGGGTGCGCGAGGAGATCCTCGCGAAGCTGCCGAAGGAGCTGCGCGTCACGGCCGGCGAGGTGCAGGCGGTCTCGTCCGGCGGCCAGTCGTCGGCGCGGATCCAGGTGGCGCTCCAGGGGCCGGATCTCGACCGGCTGGGGGAGTACGCGGCGCGCATCACCGAGGAGCTGCGAAAGGTCCCCGGCGCGGTGGACGTCGACAACAGCCTCGTCGTGGGCAAGCCCGAGCTGCGCGCGGTCATCGATCGCGATCGCGCCGCGGATCTCGGCGTCCAGGTGGCCGACGTGGCCGGCGCGCTCCAGCTCTTCGTCGGCGGGCTCAAGGTGTCGACGTACTCGGAGGCCGGCGAGCAGTACGACGTCCGCGTGCGCGCGGACGCGAAGCACCGCGCCGACGCCGAGAGCCTCGCGTTCCTCACGGTGCCCTCGTCCAAGCACGGCGCCGTGCCGCTCCACAGCGTGGTCACGATGGAGCCCGACAGCGGCCCCTCGTCGATCGGCCGCCTCGGCCGGCGCCGGCAGATCACGATCAGCGCGAACGCCGCTCCCGGCGTCGGCGACTCGGCGGTGCAGGCGGCGCTCGACAGGATCGTCGCCGAGCAGCGGATGCCGGCGGGCTACTCCGCGCAGCCGGTGGGCAGCTCCAAGAACACGGCGAGCACGGCGGCGAGCTTCGTCGTCGTCATCGGGCTCGCGTTCGTGTTCATGTACCTCATCCTCGCGGCGCAGTTCGAGTCGTGGCTCCACCCGATCACGATCCTGCTCTCGCTGCCGCTCACGGTGCCGTTCGCGCTGCTCTCGCTCAAGCTCTTCGGCCAGTCGCTGAACCTCTTCTCGGGGCTCGGGCTGCTCGTCCTCTTCGGCGTGGTGAAGAAGAACGCGATCCTCCAGATCGATCACACGAACCACCTGCGCGCGGAGGGGATGCCGCGGCTCCAGGCGATCCTGCAGGCGAACAAGGACCGGCTCCGCCCGATCCTCATGACGACGATCGCCTTCGTGGCCGGCATGATCCCGCTCGTGCTCTCGCACGGGGTCGGCTCGGGCCAGAACCGGACGACGGGGGCCATCGTGCTCGGCGGCCAGTCGCTCTCCCTCGTCCTCACGCTGCTCGCGGTGCCGGTGGCCTACTCGCTCTTCGACGACGCGGCCGAGTGGATCCGCCGCCGCCGGCGCAGGGCGGCGGAGGACAAGGGCGAGGCCGAGCTGGACGCGCTGCTCGGCGGGCCGGGAGCGAGCGCGCCGGCGGGGGGAGAGTGATTGAGCAGGGGCGCAGGGGCGTAGGAGCGCAGGGGGCCGCGCGCGCGGCGCGCGACTGGCCGCCTCAGAGGATCGGATCGATGCGGTAGACCCGGCTCGTCAGCATGTCGACGAGGTAGAGCTTGCCGTCCGGCCCGAAGGTGATCCCCGCGAGCGAGCCCGCGGGCAGGCCCGTGTCCAGGGTGCGGACCACCTGCCCTGCCGTGTCGAAGGCGTAGATCCGGCTGGTCGCGTGATCCGTGACGTAGACGAGGCCCTCGTGGACCTCGAGGCCGCTCGGGGCCTCGAGCGTCCCCGGGGGGACGAACTCGATGAGGGTGGCGCCGTCCATGTGCCTGCGCACCTTGACCGGCTCTTGCCCGTCGAAGCTCGCGCCGGGCACGCCGCTCGTGGGATCCAGCTTGAGCAGCCGCTTGTGGCCTGTGTCGGCGACGTAGAGGCGCTCTTCCTTGGCGCTGTAGAAGATATGGCTCGACATGGCCTCGACGCCGAGCACCTCGCCGGCGGCATAGCGGTAGATCTCGCCGTCGGAGTGGTCGTCGTGACCGGGGCCGTGATCGTGGGCGAAGTCGTACCGGTCGAGCGACTTGTCGTTGCCGTTGAAGACCCAGTAGACGTTGGCCTGCTCGTGCGCGATGCCCTTGCAGAAGGAGCTCGAGTGGAGCATGTCGAGGTGCGACCCGAGGCCGTCGGGCGTCTCCGTGGCGAAGATCGAGAGATCCGACGAGAAGAGCGACGGGCCCATGAAGTAGTTGCCGCCGTTGTCGTTGTCGCCGCAGACCCCGAACGTGCCCGGGTGGCCGAAGGCGATCGCGGGCGGCTGGTCCATGAAGTGCGCCGCGGCGGGGTCGCGGAGGCGGACCCACGAGCCGTCGGGCGCGCCGGGCTTCGTGATGATGATCACGCTGTCGTCCTTGCGGTTGACGACCCAGAGCTCCTCGGGCCGCTCCGGGTTGAAGGCGAGGTCGGTCGGCTCGCGCTGCCGGTTCGGCTCGAAGACGGACACGAGCGCGACCGAGGACGGACTGCCATCCTTCACGCCGATCGCAGATCCCGGCGGCAGCTCGACGCACGCGCCGAGCGCCTGGTCGCACAGCGGCGTGTCGGGCGTGGCGGCGCACTCCGGCGACGCACTGCAGCGCGGCGTGGACGACAGCGGGGCATCGGCATCTGCCCCTGAGCAGGCCGGCAGGAGCCCCACGCTGGCCAGGACGAGCACCCTCTGAAGCGTCATTCAAGCCTCCCGGTGAAGAGGAGGACATTCTGACCCGACCGGTCACGCGGGCCATCGCTTTGTGTCGTGGCGCGGTGGCGCAGGGCGTCCCTCGTGGATAGCCTGGTGCGTCATGAGCGAGAGCGAGCCAGAGCGAAGGCCCGAGCGCGCCGAGCGCGCCGAGCCGCCGAGCGAAGGCGCCGAGGACGCGCGGTCTTCGGCGGTCGCGACCCTCGTCGAGAGCCACCGGGAGTTCCTGCGCTTCCTGGAACGGAAGGTGGGCAATCGCGCCATCGCCGAGGACATCCTGCAGGACGCCTTCGTGCGGGGCATAGGGCGCATCGACAGCCTGCGCGACGAGGAGTCGGCCACGGCGTGGTTCTATCGGACCCTCCGGAACGCCGTGGTCGACCATTTCCGGCGAAAGGGCGCGTCGGAGCGGGCGATGGCCGCGCTGGCCGCCGAGCTCGACGAGGCGGCCCAGCCCGAGGTGGAGCACCGCGCGGTCTGCCAGTGCGTCCGGGCGCTGGCCGGCACGCTGAAGCCCGAGTACGCCGCCGCGATCCAGCGCGTGGAGGTCGACGGCCTCTCGGTGCAGGCCTTCGCCGAGGAGGCGTCGATCACCGCGAACAACGCGGCGGTGCGCCTCTTCCGCGCCCGCGAGGCCCTCCGCAAGCAGGTGGTCGCGTCGTGCGGGAGCTGCGCGGAGCACGGGTGCCTCGACTGCACGTGCGCCCCGGTGCCCCCGCCGCCGTCGAAGGGCGAGCCCGAGCCGAAGCGAGGCTGCGGGCACGGGCACGGCGGAGCGGGCTGAGCGTTTACGGGTTACGGGTTACGGGTTACGGGGCGGGGGAGGGGAGCGGCCCGCATGGCGATCGTCGTCCACGTGTTCTCATCCGCGAGGTGTTCCCCATGATCGAGGTGCTGGCGCCGCGGCCGTTCGACGGATTGACGGGTCCGAAGCTGTTCCTCGCCGGATCCATCGACAACGGCCAGGCCGAGCTGTGGCAGGCGCGCGTCGCGGAGGAGCTCGCGGATCTCGAGGTGGTGATCCTCAACCCGAGGCGGGAGCGGTGGGAGCCGGGCTGGGCGCAGAGCCTCGAGAACCCGAGCTTCGTGGAGCAGGTGCAATGGGAGCTCCGCGGGCTCGAGGAGGCGGACGTCATCTTGATGTACTTCGCGCCGGGCTCGAAGGCGCCGATCAGCTTGCTGGAGCTCGGCCTGTTCGGGCGCTCCGGGAAGATGCATGTCGTCTGTCCGGAGGGGTTCTGGCGCAAGGGCAACGTGGATGTCGTGTGCGAGCGGTACGCGATCCCGCGTTATGTGAGCTTGACCGAGGGGCTGCGCGCGGTGCGAGGGGCGCTCCTGCGCAGCAGCGGCGATTCAGCTCGGTAACGGCTGCGTGAACACCAACCATCGTCGGTAGCGTCTCGGAGCGGTCGAGGGCCCAATTCCTCTCGTGTACGCCCGAGCCCTCCCGTGGAGCCCACGAGCCCTGGCCGTCGGAGCACACGCAGGGCACTCGGCGTGACGAATCCGAGGAGCAGCCCGGAATTCATGAGTGGGAGGTGGCCGCTCGGCTCCTGCGGGCCCCACCGCATGAGCCTGGCGCGCCACGCAAATCCAGCATGATTGCAACCACTCGTGAGACTACCCGATGCCCTCAGTGACCCATGAAGCTCTGGTGGAGCTGTTCAAGAACCGGCCGACGCTGGCCGCCGAGATGCTGCACGACGCGCTCGGCCATCCGGTCCCGACCTTCACGGAGGCGCGCGTCGAGACCTCCGACCTCACCGAGATCGTGCCTTCCGACCGCCGCGCCGATGTCGTCGTCGTGCTGCTGGTCGGCGAGCAGCAACGGCCCGCGATGGCGATCGTGGTCGAGGTCCAGCTCGGTGTGGACCCGGACAAGCCCTACGTCTGGCCCGTGTACGTCACCCAGACGCGCGCCCGGCACCGCTGCCCGACCCAGCTGCTGGTCGTCACCATCAACGCAGCGATGGCGCGGTGGAGCGCGCGGCCGATCGACACTGGCCACCTTGGCTGGGCGCTGACGCCGCTGGTGCTCGGGCCCCAGGGCGTCCCGGTCGTCACCGACGCCGAGCAGGCGAAGGCGGCGCCCGAGGTGGCCGTGCTCTCGGCCATGGCGCACGGACAGAGCGAGGCGGCGGAGGCGATCGGCTTGGCTTTCTTGGCAGCGGCGGACGAGCTCGATGAGGAGCGCCGAGCCGTCTACGGGGACCTGGTGCTATCCTCGCTGAACGCAGCGGCGAGGCGGAAGTTGGAGGCGATGATGAAGAGCGGTTACCAGTTTCAGAGCGAATTCGCGCGCAGCTACGTGGCGAAGGGGCGAGAGGAAGGGATGCGGGAGGGCACCCTGAAGACCAAGGCACAGGCGGTGCTCGCCGTCCTCGAGGCCCGCGGGCTGGAGGTCCCCGTCGAGGTGCGAGAGCGCGTCCTCGCGAGCACCGATCTCGACGAGCTGGACCGCTGGATCCGCCGCGCCGCGGTGGTCAGCGACGCCAGGGAGCTGCTCGCCACGACCGAATCCTGAACACGGCGTCTCCGTGTCCCCGAGATCCCTCCCCCCGAACGACAGCTACAGAGAAGCCGCAGCCAGCGCCTGACCGAAGATCCTCGCCGCCTCTTCAATCTGAGCCGCGGCGAGCTGCGCCGTGAGCCGCGCGCTGCGGCCGCCGCCGGCCCGGTCTCCATGGGAGCGGCGTCGGCGCCCGGAACCCGGCCAGCACGCCGCGTGCACAAGCGCTTGACGTCGCGCCGATAGAGCTCCTGCGACAGCCGCAGCTCGCCCGACGCCCGCTGGCCGAGCGCGAACCGCGCGGCGCGCCCAGCGGACTCCAGCGCCGCGAGGCACGCGAAGGGGGCCTGCGCTCGAGCCCGTGAGCGCTCAGGGAGCGGTCCTTCGCCGCCCTGGAGCCAGCGCCACGTGCGACGCACAAGGCTGATACAAATTTCCACCGACAGCGGCATCCGCGCCCATCTTGAGAATGAAAATGACATTCAATTTCCATTGACGTGTTTGGGGGCGCACTGTACATGGGGGAGGCTTCGCAACCTCGACCGCCACGGGCGGGCGCCGCCCCTCCTGAGCGAGGGCGTCGCCCCCGCGACGGGGACGAGGCGCGGGGAGCGAGCGACACGGCGGCCGGCGGCCGCGAGGCAGCGCGGAGAGAGGGATGAACGAAGCAGCGGAGACGCTCGGCGGAGGCGTGTCGCAGCGAAAGGAGAGATGGCGGGGCGCGGCGCTGCTCGCGTTCCTGATCCAGTCGTCGCGCTGGCTGCTGCTCGCGGCGCTCGTCACGAGCCTTGTCAGCGGCCTCTGCGGAGCGGCGCTCGTCGCCGTCATCAACCAGGCGCTCACCGCAGAATCCGGCGCGATGCCCGCGCTCGGGTGGAAGTTCGCCGGGCTCAGCCTCGTCGTGCTCGCGGCCCGCTGGATCTCGCAATCGCTGTTCGTGCACCTCAGCCAGGGCACGCTCGCCTCGATGCGCGCGTTCGTGAGCGGCAAGGTCGCCGACGCGCCCTATCGCCACCTCGAGGTCCAGGGATCGGCGCGTATCCTCGCCGTGCTCACGGAGGACATCGGGACGGTCTCCCAGTTCTTCGTGACCCTCCCCAACCTCATCATGAACGGCGCCGTCGTCCTGGGGTGCCTCGTCTACCTCTGCGTCCTCTCGTGGAAGGTGTTCCTCTTCGCCGCCCTCATGGTCTTGCTGGGCTCGTCGGCGTACCTCCGCGCCCACACGAGGGCCCTCGACTTCCTGCGCACCTCACGCAAGCACGAGGACGGGCTGTTTCACCACTTCCGCGCCCTGTTCGACGGGGCGAAGGAGCTCAAGCTCCACAGGCCGCGCAAGCAGGCCTTCCTGTCCCACCTGCTCGCGCGCAGCATCGAGACCGTGCGCGCAGAGCGCGTGAAGGGCATGACGATCTACGTCGTCGCGGAGAGCTGGGGCAGCTTCCTGTTCTTCGTCTTCATCGGAGCGGTCCTGTTCATCTTCGGCCGCATCTTCGATGTCGAGGCGCACGTCATGTCCGGGTACGCCCTTGTGTTCCTGTACATGATGCTCCCGATGGACGCCGTGCTCATGGCGATCCCGAGCGTCAGCCGCGCCCGCATCGCGCTGGAGCGCATCCACCAGGTCGCCGGCAGCCTCGAAGGCGCAGAGCCGCCCGCCGCCGCGGCCGCGCCGCCCCCGTTCGAGCGGCTCCGGCTGCGGCGCGTCACCCACTCGTACTACCGCGAGCTCGAGGACAGCGCCTTCCTGCTCGGCCCCATCGACATCGAGCTCCGCGCCGGAGAGGTCGTGTTCCTCGTCGGCGGCAACGGGAGCGGCAAGACCACGCTCGCGAAGCTGCTCGTCGGGCTGTATGCGCCCGAAGGCGGGGAGATCTCCCTGAACGGCGAGCCGGTCACCGACGCCACGCGCGACGCCTACCGCCAGCATTTCGCCGCGGTGTTCTCCGACTTCTTCCTGTTCGACAGCCTGGTCGGCTTCGAGCACGCCCGCCTCGACGAGCGCGCGCGCAGGTTGCTCGTCGAGCTGGAGCTCGATCACAAGGTCAAGGTGGTCGACGGGGTGCTCTCCACCACGGCGCTCTCCCAGGGGCAGCGAAAGCGCCTCGCGCTGCTCGTCTCCTACCTGGAAGATCGGCCGATCTACGTGTTCGACGAGTGGGCGGCCGACCAGGACCCCTCCTTCAAAGAGGTGTTCTACAAACGCCTCCTCCCCGATCTCAAGGCCAGAGGGAAGACCGTGCTCGCGATCACGCACGATGATCGCTACTTCCACCTGGCCGATCGCTGCATCAAGCTCGAATTTGGCAGGCTCGTCGCCCGGAGCGACGGAGACGCCCTGCGCGACGACGGACCGGCGCCCGCCCTGATGGGCGCCTGAACAACCCACAAGGTGAGATGTCACGATGAGCTGGGATAGTGAAGATACAGTGTTCAAGGTGGTCGTGAATCACGAGGAGCAGTACTCGATCTGGCCCGACTACCTCGACCTGCCGAAGGGCTGGCGCGAGGCGGGCAAGACCGGCAAGAAGCAGGAGTGCCTCGAGTTCATCAAGGAGCGCTGGACGGACATGCGACCGCTCAGCCTGCGACAGCACATGGAGCGGGCGTCGAGCTGAGTCGTCTTGACGTGACACGAGCCGCCGCCCCGTCGCAGCGCGGTGCAGCCGGCTCGTCTCTCGGGTGAGCGCCGCCTCCGGAGGACGGCGAGCGCGCGCCGCGGGCCGCGCCTCGTGAGGAGGCGGTGACGGCCTGAGCGCGGGCTCGCCGCGGGGCGGCGTGCTGGCTGCGTGGTGACTCCGCCGCGGCGCAGGGCCCGCTCGTGACGAGCGGAGCGCTGCTGCTCGTGGAGCGGCGGGGGTGTTGTGTCTTGCGCGCGCGTTGGCGCGAGGAGCGCTTGATGAGCTCGGTGCAAACGGAGGTCCGTCCGGACGATCGGACCGCGGTGAAGACGTCGATGTTGCTCGGCCGGCTGCCGCTCGTGCTGTCGCCGGCGCGGCGAGGCGAGAGGATCATGAGCGTGTTCGCGGAGCTCGCGCGGCACGTCGACGAGCACCTGCTCGATCACGGCGGCGTCCTGTTTCGCGGCTTCCACGTCGATGGCGTCGCGGGCTTCCGCGAGCTCGCGGCCGCCTTCGGGCACCCGCTCCTCGGCTACGAGTTCGGGTCGACGCCGCGCACGAAGCTTGTCGAAGGCGTGTATTCGTCCACCGAGTACCCGGCGCACCAGCACATCCCGCTCCACAACGAGCAGGCGTACAGCCGCGAGTGGCCGATGAAGATCTGGTTTTACTGCGCCCTCGCCGCCGAGGAGGGAGGCGAGACGCCCATCGCCGACAGCCGCGAGGTGTACCGGCGCGTCGATGCGCGGATCCGCGAGCGCTTCGTGCGCCACGGGCTCATGTACGTGCGGAACTTCGGCAACGGCCTCGACGTGCCGTGGCCGAAGGTCTTCGAGACCGACGACCGGGCCGCGGTCTCCGCGTACTGCGAGCGCCACGGCATCGTCTGCGAGTGGAAGGACGACGGCGAGCTGCGGACGCGGCAGACCTGCCAGGCCGTCGCGCGCCACCCGAAGACGGGAGACATGGTGTGGTTCAACCAGGCACACCTGTTTCACATCTCCGGCCTCGAGGCGGAGGTGCGTGAGGCGCTGCTCGACGTGGTGAGCGAGGACGAGCTCCCGCGCAACGTGTACTACGGCAACGGAGAGCCGATCGAGGATTCCGTGCTCGACGAGATCCGCGGCGTGCTCGACGAGCTGAAGGTCAGCTTCCCGTGGGAGACGGGCGATGTCCTGATGCTCGACAACATGCTCACGGCGCACGCGCGCAACCCGTTCAAGGGGCCGCGCAAGATCGTCGCGGCGATGGCAGAGGGGTACTCGGAGCGCGAGGGCTGAGCGCGGCAACGCGGGCGCGCCGCCGCGGGGCCCGGGGCATCGCCGGAGCGGACGAGGCCTGGGCGCGCCCCGGGCGCGAAATCGGAAGAGTGCGTGAGAGGAATGCAGATGGACGCTTGTGCGCATATGGGGAAGAACTTCGTCGAGCTGCTCGCGGAACGGGCGAGCGCCCACCCCGACCGGGTCGCCCTCCGGTTCCTCGCCGGCGGAGACGCCGAGGGCGAGGTGCTCTCCTACCGGGATCTCCACGAGCGGGCGTGCGCCATCGCGGCGCACCTGCGATCGATGGCGCCGCCCGGGGAGCGCGCGCTGCTCCTCTATCCCAGCAGCGTCTCGTACGTCACCGCGTTCTTCGGCTGCCTCTACGCGGGGATGATCGCGGTGCCGGCCTATCCGCCGGAGTCGTTGCAACGGCAGCACCTGAGCCGGCTGTTCGCGATCCTCCGTGACGCGGAGCCGCGCTTCGTCCTGACCGAGAGCGGCCTCCTGGAGCCGCTCGCCATGCTGCGGCAGCACCTGCCCGGCCCGCTCGCCCCGGAGGTGATCGCGACCGACGCCATCGACCGATCGTCGGCGGGCGCGTGGAGCATGCCGGATCTCCGCGAGGACAGCATCGCTTTCCTCCAGTACACGTCGGGATCCACGTCGACGCCCAAGGGCGTGATGGTCGGGCACGACAACCTGATCGCCAACGAACGCGCGATCCGCGCGGCGTTCTCGATCGACGAGGACGACGTGATCGTGAGCTGGCTGCCCCTGTTCCACGACATGGGGCTCATCGGCACGCTCCTCCAGCCGATCTTCAGCGGCGTGTCCGTCGTCCTGATGGCGCCGCAGCACTTCATCGAGCGGCCGATCCGGTGGCTGAAGGCGATCTCGCGGTATCGAGGGACGGTGAGCGGGGGACCGGACTTCGCCTACCGCCTGTGCGTCGAGCGCGTGAAGCCCGAGATGCTCGAGGGCCTCGATCTCCGGTCGTGGCGCCTCGCGTTCTCCGGCGCCGAGCCCGTGCGCGCCGGGACGCTGCGGGCGTTCGGCGAGCGGTTCGCCGAGGTGGGCTTCGACGCGGGGGCGCTCTATCCGTGTTACGGGCTGGCCGAGGCGACGCTGCTCGTCACCGGCGGCCGGCGCGGCGGCGGCGTGACCACCACGTCGTTCGACGCGGCGGAGCTCGGGAACAACGCGGCGGTCCCGAGCGCGTCGGGGCATCCGCTCGTCAGCTGCGGCAAGGCGCAGCCGGAGCACGCGATCGCGATCGTCGACCCCGAGACGGGGCGCGCCGTGGAGCCGGGGCGCGTCGGCGAGATCCTGGTGAACGGGCCGAGCGTGGCGCACGGCTACTGGCGGAACCAGGGCGCCACCGAGCAGACCTTCGTCCGGCGGGAGGGGCGCGTCCACCTGCGCACCGGAGACCTCGGCTTCGAGCACGAAGGCAGCCTGTTCATCACCGGGCGGCTGAAGGATCTGATCATCGTGCGGGGGCACAACCTCTACCCGCAGGACATCGAGAAGACCGTCGAGGATCAGGTCGAGGTGGTGCGGAAGGGGCGAGTCGCCGCCTTCTCGGTCGAGATCGACGGACAGGAGGGGATCGGCATCGCGGCCGAGGTGAGCCGGCGGCTCCAGAAGCTGATCCAGCCCGAGGCGGTCTGCCGCGCCATCAGCGAGGCGGTGGCCCAGGAGCACCTCGAGGCCGCCAGCGTCGTGCTGCTGCTCCAGCCAGGCACATTGCCGGTCACGTCGAGCGGCAAGCTGCGGCGATCCGCGTGCCGCAAGAAGTGGCAGGAGGGGTCGCTCGAGCTCTTCGGCGTGTACGAGCGCGGGGCCCTCCGCAGCGCGGAGGAGCGCGCGCCGGAGGCGGGGGACCCGCCCTCGGAGCCCTCGGAGATCGAGCGGCGCCTCCTCTCGATCTGGAGCGAGGTGCTGAATGCGCCGGCTGTCCGGCGCGACAGCGGGTTCTTCGCGCTCGGGGGCAGCTCGCTGTCGGCGACGCAGATGCTCGCGCGCGTCCGGGATGCGTTCGGCGTCGAGGTGCCGCTGAAGACCCTGTTCGAGGCGCCGTCGGTCCGGGCGCTCTCCGGGGTGATCGAGCGGCTCAAGGCCGACGGACAGATCGTGGAGCGCGCGCCGATCCCGCGCGTTCAGCGCACAGGTCGACTGCCGCTCTCGTTCGGCGAGCAGCGGCTCTGGTTCCTCTGGCAGCTCGACCGGGAGAGCGCGGCGTACACCGTCGCGGGCGCGGTGAAGCTCGCCGGGGAGCTCGACGCCGGCGTGCTGCGGCGGGCGCTCGGCGCGATCGTGGCGCGACACGAGTCCTTGCGGACGACCTTCGGGCAGGAGGAGGGGCAGCCGTACCGGGTCATCGGCGAGGCCGCGGAGATGGATGTCCCCGTCGTCGACCTGGAGCCTGAGCCGGCAGGAGAGCGGGAGTCGCGCGCTCGGGCGCTCCTCGATCAGGAGGCGGCGCAGGGGTTCGATCTCGAGCGTGGGCCGCTCGCGCGGGTGAAGCTCTTCCGGCTCTCGGCGCGGGAACACGTGCTCTCCGTGGCGATGCATCACATCGTGTCGGACGCGCTGTCCATGAACGTGCTCGTGCAGGAGCTCGCGCGGCTGTACGCGGCGTACCGCGAGGGCCGCTCGCCGGACCTCCCCGAACTCGCCGTCCAGGCCGCGGACGTCGCGCTCTGGCAGCGCGCGCGGGCCGAGTCGGGAGAGGTGGAGGGAAACCTCGAGTACTTCAGGGCGCAGCTCGGGACCGAGCACCCCGTGCTGGAGCTGCCGTCGGACCGGCCGCGCCCGCCGGTGCAGAGCCACCGCGGAGCGACGTGTCGATTCGAGATCGACGAGGCGCTCACCGCGCGGCTCAAGGACCTCGCGCGCGAGCGGGGCGCTACGCTGTTCATGGTGCTGCTCGCGGCGTTCAAGGCGCTGCTCGCGCGGCATTCGGGGCAGGCCGAGATCCGCGTCGGCGTCCCGAGCGCCGGCAGGAGCCGCGTGGAGATCGAGCCGCTCATCGGCTTCTTCGTGAACACGCTCGTGCTGCGGACCGACGTGGATCCCAGGGAGCGCTTCGCGCAGCTCCTCGACAAGGTGAAGGACGGGGCGCTGGGCGCCCAGGCGCACCAGGAGGTCCCGTTCGAGAGGCTCGTGGACGAGCTGAACCCGGGCCGCAGCCTGAGCCATAACCCGCTGTTCCAGGTGATGTTCAACCACCTGAAGAGCGACACGGGGGTGCGCGGGGAGGTGGCCGGGCTCCGGCTGGAGGAGATGGATCGCCCGGGCGCGGCGACGCAGTTCGATCTGTCGCTCGATACGTCCGAGGTCGGAGAGCGCCTGAAGGCGACGCTCACGTACAGCACGGATCTGTTCGATCACGCGACGATCGAGCGGATGTCGGAGCACTTCAGGACGCTGCTCCGGGCCGCCGCGAGCCGCGCCGAGGAGCGGGTCGGCCGACTGCCGCTCCTCGGCGAGGAGGAGCGCCGCCGCATCGTGAGCGAATGGAACGACACACGCGTGGCGTACGAGGGCGACCTCTGCGTGCACGAGCGGTTCGAGCGCGAGGCGGCGCGCAGGCCGGACGCGGAAGCCGTTGTGTTCGAGGGAGAGCGGCTGAGCTACCGGGAGGTCAACGCGCGCGCGAACCGGCTGGCCAGGGAGCTCTGCGCGCTCGGCGTGGGCCCCGACGTGCTCGTCGGCGTCTGCGCGGAGCGCTCCGTCGAGCTCGTGATCGCGCTGCTCGCCGTGCTGAAGGCCGGCGGCGCCTACGTGCCGCTCGATCCGGAGTACCCGGCCGATCGGCTCGCGAGCATGGTGAGCGACGCGCGACCGAGGGTGATCCTCGCGCAGGCGCGCCTCGCAGGGCGGCTGCCGGCCAGCGAGGCCCGCGTGGTGGGCCTCGACCGCGCGTGGGGCGACGATGGCCTCCACGGCGCGGAGGATCTGCCGAGCCGCGCGCGCCCGGAGAACCTCGCCTATTGCATCTTCACCTCGGGCTCCACGGGCAGGCCGAAGGGCGTCGTGAGCTCTCGCGCGGGCCTCCTGAACCGGCTGCTCTGGATGCAGGAGGCCTACGGGCTCACGCAGGGAGATCGCGTCCTGCAGAAGACGCCGTTCAGCTTCGACGTCTCGGTGTGGGAGTTCTTCTGGCCGCTCATGACCGGCGCGGCGCTCGTCGTCGCGCGCCCCGGCGCGCACAAGGACCCTCGCGAGCTCGGCGATGTCATCGAGCGGGAGCGGATCACGACGCTTCACTTCGTGCCCTCGATGCTGCAGGCGTTCGTGAGCTCGGGGGAGCTCGCGCGCTGCGGCTCGGTCCGGCAGGTGATGTGCAGCGGCGAGGCGCTCCCGAAGGAGCTCGTGAAGCAGCTCGCGGCGCGTCACGGGGCGAGGATCCACAACCTGTACGGCCCGACGGAGGCGTCCATCGACGTGACGTCGTGGGAGTGCGTGGACGAGGGCGAGACGCGCGCGATCCCGATCGGCCGGCCCATCGCGAACACGAGGATCCATGTGCTGGACGCGGCGCTGAGCCCGGTCCCCGTGGGCGTCGTGGGCGAGCTGTACATCGGCGGTGTGGGGCTGGCGCGAGGGTACGTGGGCCGCCCGGATCTGACGGCGGAGCGGTTCGTGCCCGATCCCGTCGGCGGCGCCGGGGGCGAGCGGCTCTACCGGACAGGGGATCTCGCGAGGTACCGCGCGGACGGCGTCATCGAGTACGTCGGCCGGAGCGATCATCAGGTGAAGATCCGCGGCTTCCGGATCGAGCTCGGAGAGATCGAGGCGCGGCTGCTCGCGCAGGAGGGTGTGGCCGAGGCGGCCGTGCTGGCGCGGGAGGACTCGCCGGGGCAGAAGCGGCTCTGCGCGTACGTGGTCCTGCGCGGCGGCGCCGGGGAAGGGGACGCCGAGGCGCTGCGTCCGCTGCGGGACGCGCTGCGCGCCGGGCTGCTCTCCGAGCTGCCCGAGTACATGGTGCCGAATCAGATCGTCTTTCTCGACAGGATGCCGCTGACGTCGAGCGGCAAGATCGATCGCAAGGCGCTGCCCGCGCCGGACGCGAGCCAGGCGCAGCGGGAGTACGTGGCGCCCCGGAGCGCCGTCGAGGAGAGGCTCGCCGAGATCTGGCGCGAGGTGCTGCGGATCGAGCGCGCCGGCGTGCACGACAACTTCTTCGAGCTCGGGGGCGACTCGATCGTCGCGCTCCAGGTGGTGGGCAAGGCGAGGCGCGCTGGCATCCACATCACGCCGAAGGACGTGTTCCAGCATCAGACGCTGGAGTCGCTGGCGGCGGCCGCGGGCGAGATCCCGGAGCCCGTGCTGGCGGCCGAGGAGGCGGCGCGGGCCGGCGGCGCGCGCCGCGCCCGTGACGGCTCGGGGCGGCTCGCCCCGTCGGACTTCCCGCTCGCTGGCCTGACGCAGGAGGAGCTCGACGCCCTGCCGGTGCCCGCCGGAGAGATCGAGGACGTGTTCCCGCTGAGCCCCATGCAACAGGGCATGTTGCTCCACACGCTGCTCGAGCGCGGCTCAGGCATCTACCTGATGCAGGATCGCTATCAGCTCACGGAGCCGATCGATCCCGAGGCGTTCGTCGCCGCGTGGGAGCGTGTGATCGAGCGGCACCCGGCGCTGCGCGCCTCCTTCGTCTGGCAGCTCGAGGGGAAGATGCTCCAGGTCATCCACCGCGCCGTCCCCGCGCCTGTCCAGTACCTGGACTGGAGCGCCTTCGGCCCCGAGGAGCAGGAGCGGCGTGTGCAGGAGCTCCTGCGCGAGGAGCGCGAGCACGGGCACGACCTCGGCAAGGCGCCGCTCGTGCGGATACGGCTCGTCCGCCTGGCGGACGAGGACTTCTGCTTCGTGCACAGCTATCACCACATCCTGATCGACGACTGGTGCCGTTCGCTCCTGTTCGTGGATTTCTTCGCGCTCTACCAGGCGCTCACGGAGGGCCGCGAGGCGAACCTGCCGACCCCGCCGCTCTACCGGGAGTTCATCGCCTGGCTGATGCGGCAGGACGTCGAGGGGGCGCGCCGGTACTGGCGGGAGACGCTCGCCGGGTTCGAGGCGGCCACGCCGATCGCGACGGAGCGGCCGATCTCGAAGGAGGCCGGGCTCTCGCGGATCGGCGACCGGTCCGCGGTGCTCACCGAGCAGGAGACATCGCTGCTCCAGACGCTCGCGCGGAAGAACCAGCTCACGGTGAACTCGTTCGCGCAGGGCGCGTGGGCGGTGCTGCTGTCGCAGTACAGCGGGTCACCGGAGGTGCTGTTCGGCGTCACCGTCGCGGGTCGCCCCGCGGAGATCGCCGACATCCAGACGACGGTCGGCCTCTTCATCAACACCATCCCGCTGCGGACCGAGGTGCCCGGCCCTTCGGTGAGGACCACGGTGGCAGGCTGGCTGCGCCGCCTCCAGGAGCAGAACGTCGCGATGCGGCAGCACGAGCACATGCCGCTCGTCGACATCCAGGCGTGCAGCGGCGTCCCTCATGGACAGCCGCTGTTTCACAGCCTGTTCGTGTTCGAGAACGCGCCGATCGATCACACGCTGCTCGAGCGGCGGTCCGACTTCAGCGGGAACCGGACGCACACGAACTATCCGCTCACCGTCGTCGTGGTCCCCGGCCAGCGGCTGCGGCTCCAGATCAGCTACGATGAGCGCCGGTTCGACGGCGGCGACGTCGCCCGCATGCTCGCGCACTTCCGGCGGCTCTTGCTCGCGATGGCCGAGCGGCCCGATGCCGTGCTGTCCGCGCTGCCGATGATCGGCGAGGAGGAGGAGAGGCGCTTCGCGGCGTGGAACGAGACGGCGCGGGAGTACCCGTTCGAGCGGGGGTATGTGGGCCTGTTCGAGGAGCAGGCGGCGCGGCGGCCGGAGCAGGTGGCGGCGTCGTGCCGTGGGCAGGCGCTGCGGTACGGCGAGCTGGACAGGCGTGCGAACCGGCTCGGGCACGCGCTGCGGCGGGCGGGGGTGCAGGCCGGAGAGGTTGTGGCGGTGCTCGCGGAGCGCGGGCTGGGCCTCTTGTCGATGGTGGTGGGGGTGTTCAAGGCGGGCGGGGCGTACCTGCCGCTGGACGACAAGCACCCGTCGGAGCGGACAGCGCAGCTGCTGCGGCTGTCGGGCGCGCGCGTGGTGCTTGTGGAGGAGGGGCGGCAAGCGCAGCTCGACGCGGCGATGGCGCGGCTGTCGGGCCCGGAGCGGCCGGCGGTGGTGGTGCTGGAGAGCGTGCTTTCCGGAGAGGGTCCCGAGCATCCGCTGGGGAACATCGCGCGTCCGGAGCAGCTCGCGTACGTGATCTTCACCTCCGGGTCCACGGGCGTGCCGAAGGGGGCGATGGTGACGAGCCAGGGGATGCTCAACAACCAGCTGAGCAAGGTCCCGTATCTCGGCCTGACGGAAGAGGACGTCATCGCGCAGACGGCGTCGCAGAGCTTCGACATCTCGGTGTGGCAGCTGCTTGCGGGCCTGTTGTGCGGAGCGCGCGTGGAGATCGTGCCTGACGAGACAGCGCATGACCCAGGGGCGCTGCTGAGGCACGTGAGGGCAGCGGGGGTGACGGTGCTGGAGAGCGTGCCGTCGCTGATCGGTGGGATGCTGCTGGAGGAGCGGGTGGAGCTCTCGCGGCTGAGGTGGATGCTGCCGACGGGAGAGGCGCTGTCGCCGGAGCTGTGGCGTAGGTGGCTGGAGCGTTATCCTGAGATCCCGCTGGTGAACGCGTACGGACCTGCGGAGTGCGCGGACGACGTGGCGCTGTGCACGCTGCGGGAGCCGCCGGGGACGGAGACGGTGGTGGTGCCGATCGGGCGGCCGACGGACAACAACCGGCTGTACGTGCTCGACGGGGCGCTGCGGCAGGTGGCGATCGGGGTGATCGGAGAGGTGTGCGTTGCGGGGGTGGGGGTGGGGCTCGGGTACCTGGGCGACCCGGCGAGGACGGCCGAGGCGTTCGTGCCGAACCCGTTTGCGAAGGCATCTGGAGAGCGGCTGTACCGTACAGGGGATCTTGGGAGGTACCGGGCTGACGGAGCGCTGGACTACGTCGGCCGGGTGGATCAGCAGGTGAAGATCCGGGGGCACCGGATCGAGCTGGGCGAGATCGAGGCGCGGCTCGTGGAGCACGAGGCGGTGCGGGAGGCCGCGGTGGTCGCGCGCGAGGACTCACCCGGCGATCGGCGGCTCGTGGCGTACGTGGTTCCGGGCCTCGGGCTCGAGGGGAACAGGCCGGAAGAGCAGGCGTTCCGGGAAGCGCTCCGCGCCTGGGTGAAGGCCGTGCTCCCGGAGTACATGGCGCCATCCATCTATGTGACGCTCGACAAACTGCCGCTCTCGGCGAACGGCAAGGTCGACCGCAAGGCGCTTCCGGCTCCCGACGCGGAGCAGGCGCGGCGGTCCTACATCGCGCCGAGGAGCGAGCTCGAGCAGCGGCTCGCCGAGATCTGGTCCGAGGTGCTCGGGATCGCGCAGATCGGCCTTCACGACAGCTTCTTCGAGCTCGGCGGCCACTCGCTGCTCGCCACGCAGGTGGCGTCGCGCGTGAGGAAGCGCCTCGAGGTGGAGCTGCCGCTGCCCGCGTTCTTCGAGGCGAGGACGCTGATCGAGCTCGCCGCCCGGATCGAGCAGGCGTCGGCCAGGAACGCGAGGCGCGCCGAGGCGCCGCTCGCCCGCGTGGACCGCAGCGAGCGATTGCCCCTCTCGCCCGCGCAGCAGCGGATGTGGTTCCTCTGGCGGCTCTGGCCCGGGAGCGGGGCGTACAACATCCCCTCGGCCGTGCTGCTCGTCGGAGACCTGGATCTCGACGCGCTGAAGAGGACGTTCAGCGCGATCACGGCGCGTCACGAGTCGCTGCGCACGAGGTTCGCCGAGCAGGACGGCCAGGGCTACCAGGTGATCGACGACGCCCTCGAGGTCGAGATCCCCGTGGTCGACCTGAGCGGCCTGCCGGAGGCCGAGCTGGAGGAGCGCGCGCGCGCGCTGGCGGTCGAGGAGGGCGAGCGGCCGTTCGATCTGGAGCGCGGGCCGCTCCTCCGGGCGAAGCTCCTCCGGCTCGCGGCGCGCGAGCACGTGCTCGTCGTGACGATGCATCACATCGTGTCCGACGGCTGGTCGATGGGCGTGCTCGTCGGCGAGTTCGCGAGCCTGTACAGCGCCCACCGCGAGGGCATTGCGCCCGATCTGCCCGAGCTGCCCCTCCAGTACGCGGACTACGCGGTCTGGCAGCGGAGATGGATCGAGTCGGAGGAGCTCGAGCGCCAGCTCGCCGCCTGGAAAGCGCGGCTCGGCGCGGCGCATCCGGTGCTGGAGCTGCCGTCGGATCGCCCGCGGCCGCCGGTGCAGAGCTACAGGGGGGCGACGTACCGCTTCGAGCTCGACGGCGCGCTGCTCGGCCGCCTGAACGAGCTCGCGCGGGGGCGGGGAGCGACGCTGTTCATGGTGCTGCTCGCGGCCTTCAAGGTGCTGCTGGCGCGGTACTCCGGGCAGGCCGAGATCCGCGTCGGCGTCCCGAGCGCGAACCGGGGCCGGGTGGAGATCGAGCGGATCATCGGCCTCTTCGTCAACACCCACGTGCTGAGGACCGAGCTCGATCCGGGCGCGAGCTTCGAGCGCCTGCTCCAGCAGGTCAAGGAGAGCGCGCTCTTCGCGCAGGGCAACCCGGATGTGCCGTTCGAGAAGCTCGTGGAGGAGCTGAACCCCGAGCGCAGCCTGAGCCATAACCCGCTGTTCCAGGTGATGTACGGCCACCTGAAGCCGCAGGAGGGCGCCCCGCGGGAGCTCGCCGGGCTGCGGCTCGAGATGATGGAGCGCCCCGGCGCATCGACGCAGTTCGATCTCGCGCTCGACACCTCGGAAGAGGACGGGGTGCTCAAGGCGGCGCTGACCTACAGCACGGATCTGTTCGACCCGGAGACCGTCGCGCGGATGGCGCGGCACTGGGGGAACCTGCTGGTCGCGATCGCGGCCGATCCGGGCGCGCGCGTCGGGCAGCTCCCGCTGCTCGGCGCCGCGGAGCGCTCGGAGGTGCTCGTTGCGTGGAACGCGACGGAGATGCGCACTCCGGCGGAGCGCTGCGTTCACGAGCTGATCGAGGAGCAGGCGCGGCGCACGCCGGACGCGATCGCGGTGTCGTGCGAGGGCGAATCCTTGAGCTACGCCGCGCTGAACGCGCGGGCGAACCGGCTGGCGAGGCGGCTCCGCGAGCTCGGCGTCGGCCCGGACGTGCTGGTGGGCCTCCACGTGGAGCGCTCGCTCGAGATGGTGGTCGGGGTGCTCGCGGTGATGAAGGCGGGCGGCGGCTACGTGCCGCTCGACCCCGAGTATCCGGCCGAGCGGCTCGCGTACATGGTCGAGGACGCGCGGCCCCGGGTGATCCTGACGCAGGAGCGGCTCCTCGGGAAGGTGCCGGCCGCGGGAGCAGAGGTGTGGTGTCTCGACCGCGACTGGCGCGAGGTGGAGGGGTATCGCGCGGACGACCTCGCGCGCGTCACGCACCCGGAGAACCTGGCCTATTGCATCTACACGTCCGGCTCCACCGGCAAGCCGAAGGGCGTCGTCGTGCGCCACCGGGGCGTCGTCAACTTCCTGAGCACCATGAAGGAGAGCCCCGGTATCGCGCCGGAGGACCGGGTGCTCGGCCTGACGTCGCTGTCGTTCGATATCGCCGGGCTCGAGCTGTACCTGCCGCTGCTCGTCGGAGCGCGGGTGGTGCTTGTCGGGCGCGCGGTGGCGGCCGACGCGGAGGCGCTGATCGAGCGTGTGGAGAGGGAGGCCATCACGGTCGTGCAGGCGACGCCGGCGACGTGGCGGATGCTGAGCCAGTCTCCCGGGTTCGCCGCGATGCGCGCGTGCAAGGTGCTCTGCGGCGGCGAGGCGCTGCCGGCGGACCTGGCCAGTCGGCTCGTGCAGAAGGCGGGGCGGATCTGGAACCTGTACGGCCCCACGGAGACGACGATCTGGTCGTCGCGCCACGCGCTCGACGCGGAGCAGGCGGAGCCGCTGCTGGGCCGCCCGATCGGAAACACCGCGCTTTACGTGCTCGATGAGGCGCTCGGCCCCGTGCCGCCCGGCGTGGTGGGAGAGCTCTATATCGGCGGCGCCGGGCTCGCGCGCGGCTACCTGAACCGCCCCGATCTCTCGGCCGAGCGCTTCGTGCCGGATCCGTTCGGCGTCGCGGCCGGAGGGCGATTGTACCGGACCGGAGATCTGGCGCGTTACCGGGCGGGCGGCGTGATCGAGTACGTCGGCAGGGGCGATCACCAGGTCAAGATCCGCGGATACCGGATCGAGCTCGGGGAGATCGAGGCTCGGCTCCTGGAGCAGGAGGGCGTGCGCGAGGCGGTGGTCGTCGCGCGCGAGGACGCGCCGGGGCAGAAGCGCCTCCTGGCCTACGTGGTCCCCTCGCGCGAGGGCCTCGCGGCGGCGGACGGCGAGGAGCTCGCCCGGTACCGGGAGGAGCTCCGCGCGGGGCTCCGCACGGCGCTCCCGGAGTACATGGTGCCCTCGGTCTACGTGGTGCTGGAGAGGCTGCCGCTGACCGCGAACGGCAAGGTGGACAGGAGGGCCCTGCCGGCGCCGGACGCGAGCCAGACGCAGCGGGAGTACGCGGCGCCCCGGACCGCGGTCGAGGAGAAGCTCGCCGAGATCTGGCGCGAGGTGCTGCGGGTCGAGCGCCCCGGCATCCACGACAACTTCTTCGAGCTCGGGGGCGACTCGATCGTGGCGCTCCAGGTGGTGGGCAAGGCGAGGAGCGCCGGGATCCACCTCTCGCCGAAGGACGTGTTCCAGCACCAGACGCTGGAGTCGCTCGCCGCGGCGGCGCGCGACGGCGATGGGCCGACCAGCCCGTCCGACGCGGCGGCCGCGACGAGCCCGCGCAGGGGCGCGTCGGACCGCATCACGCCGTCGGACTTCCCGCTCGCGAGCCTTTCGCAGGCAGAGATCGACGCCCTGCCGGTGCCGGCCGGCGACATCGAGGATGTGTTCCCGCTGAGCCCCATGCAGCAGGGCATGCTGCTGCACACGCTGCTGGAGCCCGGGACTGGCATCTACCTGATGCAGGACCATTACAGCCTCGACAGCGCCATCGATCCTCAGCTGTTCAAGGCCGCCTGGGAGCGCGTGATCGAGCGGCACCCGGCGCTGCGCGCCGCCTTCGTCTGGCAGCGCGAGGGCAAGATGCTCCAGATCATCCGCCGCAGCGTCCCCTCTCCGGTCGAGCTCCTCGACTGGCGGGCGATGGACGCAGAGGAGCAGAAGCGGCGCCTGTTCGAGCTCTTGCGGCAGGAGCGCCAGGACGGGTTCGACATGGGTCAATCGCCCCTCCTGCGGCTCCGGTTGTTCCGCCTGACCGACACGAGCTTCCTGTTCGTGCACAGCTATCACCACATCCTGATCGACGACTGGTGCCGTTCGCTCCTGCTGACGGATTTCTTCGCCGTGTACCGGGCGATGTCCGAGGGCCGCGAGGCGAACCTGCCCAGCCCGCCGCACTACCGGGAGTTCATCGCCTGGCTGCTGCGGCAGGACGTCGACGGGGCGCGCCGGTACTGGCGGGAGACGCTCTCAGGCTTCGAGGCGGCGACCCCCATCGTTCCCGAGCGGCAGATCGCGGGAGAGCCGACGACCTCTGTCATGGTCGATCGATCGGTGCACCTCAGCGAGGAGGAGACCTCGCTGCTCCGGGGCTTGACGCGGACGCACAAGCTCACCGTGAACTCGTTCGCGCAGGGCGCGTGGGCTGTCCTCGTGTCCCAGTACAGCGGGATGCGCGACGTGCTGTTCGGGGTGACGGTCGCGGGGCGCCCGACCGAGATCGTGGGCATCCAGGACACGGTCGGGCTGTTCATCAACAGCATCCCGCTGCGGGTGGCCGTGCCGGGACACGACAGCAGGATCAGCGTCGCGCAATGGGTGCACAGGCTGCAGGAGCAGAACCTGGCCATGCGGAAGCACGAGCACATGCCGCTCGTCGACATCCAGGCGTGCAGCGCGGTGCCCTACGGCCAGCCGCTGTTTCAGAGCCTGTTCGTCTTCGAGAACGCGCCGATCGACCAGTCCGTCATGCAGCGGCAGTCCGAGCTCCAGGCGGAGCTCAGCGACAACCGGACGCACACGAACTATCCGATCACGGTCGTCCTGCTCCCGGGCAACAGGCTGGAGCTCCAGATCTCCTATGACCAGCGGCGGGTCGACGACGGCGACGTCGCCCGCATGCTCGCGCACTTCCGGCGGCTCTTGCTCGCCATGGCGCGCGACCCGGGCGCCGAGCTCCGCAAGCTGCCGATGATCGGCGAGGAGGAGGAGCGGCGCTTCGCGGGGTGGAACGAGACGGGGCGGGAGTACCCGTTCGAGCGGGGGTATGTGGGCCTGTTCGAGGAGCAGGCGGCGCGGCGTCCGGAGCAGGTGGCGGCGTCGTGCCGCGGGCAGGCGCTGCGGTACGGAGAGCTGGACAGGCGCGCGAACCGGCTCGGGCACGCGCTGCGGCGGGCGGGGGTGCAGGCGGGAGAGGTGGTGGCGGTGCTCGCGGAGCGCGGGCTGGGCCTCTTGTCGATGGTGGTGGGGGTGTTCAAGGCGGGCGGGGCGTACCTGCCGCTGGACGACAAGCACCCGTCGGAGCGGACAGCGCAGCTGCTGCGGCTGTCGGGCGCGCGCGTGGTGCTTGTGGAAGAGGGGCGGCAAGCGCAGCTCGATGCGGCGATGGCGCGGCTGTCGGGCGCGGAGCGGCCGGCGGTGGTGGTCCTGGAGAGCGTGCTTTCGGGAGAGGGCCCCGAGCATCCGCTGGGGAACATCGCGCGTCCGGAGCAGCTCGCGTACGTGATCTTCACCTCCGGGTCCACGGGCGTGCCGAAGGGGGCGATGGTGACGAGCCAGGGGATGCTCAACAACCAGCTGAGCAAGGTCCCGTATCTCGGCCTGACAGAAGCGGACGTCATCGCGCAGACGGCGTCGCAGAGCTTCGACATCTCGGTGTGGCAGCTGCTCGCGGGCCTGTTGTGCGGAGCGCGTGTGGAGATCGTGCCTGACGAAACAGCGCATGATCCAGGGGCGCTGCTGAGGCACGTGAGGGCAGCGGGGGTGACGGTGCTGGAGAGCGTGCCGTCGCTGATCGGGGGGATGCTGCTGGAAGAGCGGGTGGAGCTCCCGCGGCTTCGGTGGATGCTGCCGACGGGAGAGGCGCTGTCGCCGGAGCTGTGGCGGAGGTGGCTGGAGCGGTATCCGGGGATCCCGCTTGTGAACGCGTACGGACCTGCGGAGTGCGCGGACGACGTGGCGCTGTGCACGCTGCGGGAGCCGCCGGGGGCGGAGGCGGTGGTGGTGCCGATCGGGCGGCCGACGGACAACAACCGGCTGTACGTGCTCGACGGGGCGCTGCGGCAGGTGGCGGTGGGGGTGATCGGAGAAGTGTGCGTGGCGGGGGTGGGGGTGGGGCTGGGCTACCTGGGCGACCCGGCGAGGACGGCCGAGGCGTTCGTGCCGAACCCGTTCGCGAAGGCATCTGGAGAGCGGCTGTACCGTACAGGGGATCTCGGGAGGTACCGGGCTGACGGAGCGCTGGAGTACGTCGGCCGGGTGGATCAGCAGGTGAAGATCCGGGGGCACCGGATCGAGCTGGGTGAGATCGAGGCGCGGCTCGTGGAGCACGAGGCGGTGCGGGAGGCGGCGGTGGTCGCGCGCGAGGACTCACCCGGCGATCGGCGGCTCGTGGCTTACGTGGTCTCGGCGCCGGCAGGTGGCGAGGCCGCGAGGGCGAGAGAGGAGGCGCTGCGCGAGGAGCTCCGCGCCTGGCTGAGAGCGGCGCTGCCGGCCTACATGGTCCCGCCGGCGTTCGTGACGCTGGACAAGCTGCCGCTGTCGGCGAACGGCAAGGTCGATCGCAAGGCGCTGCCCGCGCCCGACGGGGACCAGGTCCGGAGGGGGTATGTGGCGCCGAGGAACGATCTCGAGCGGAGCCTCGCGGCGATCTGCGCCGAGGTGCTCGGGGTCGAGCGCGTCGGCGTCCACGACAGCTTCTTCGAGCTGGGAGGCCATTCTCTGATGTTGACCCGGGTGGCCTCGCGCATCCGGAGCGAGCTCGCCATCGACGTCCCGCTCCGCGCGCTGTTCGAGGCGTCCTCCGTCGAGCAGCTCGCGGAGGTCCTCTCGCGCGGCGCGACCGCGCCGGTGCCCAAGCTGGATCTCGCGTTGATGCTCGACAAGCTCGATGAGCTGGGAGCTGCAGAATGAACCGCACCGTGAATACCGAGTCGAACCCGTTGAAGGCAGTGGCAGAGCGCCTGTTCTCTCTCCCGGAGAGCAAGCAGCGCGTGTTCGTCGAGTGGCTGGCCGGCCAGGGCATCGAGCCGACGCGGCTGCCGATCGTGGCGATGCCGAGGCCGGAGCGGCCGCCGCTCTCGTTCGCCCAGCGGCGCCTCTGGATCATCGACAAGCTGAACCCCGGCACCGCGATGTACAACGTGCCAAACGCGCTCCGGCTGCGCGGGGACCTCGACGTCGCCGCGCTCGAGCGCGCGCTCGGCAAGCTGATCGAGCGGCACGAGGCGCTGCGCACCTCCTTCGCGGAGGACGACGGCGAGCCGTATCAGGTGATCGCCGGGGCGGCCTCCATCGATCTCGTCCAGGTGGACCTGTCAGGGCTCCCCGAGGCGGAGCGCTCGCCGAAGGCGCGCGAGCTCGCGAACGAGGAGGCCCAGATCCCGTTCGCGCTGCAGCGCGGGCCGCTCCTCCGGGCGAAGCTCCTGCGGCTGTCGGAGCGCGAGCACTGGCTGCTCTTCACGATGCATCACATCATCTGCGACGAGTGGTCCAACAACCTCCTCGTGGCGGAGTTCGTGGAGATCTACGACGCGCTGCGGGGCGGGCGCGCGCCCTCCCTGCCCGAGCTGCCGATCCAGTACGTCGATTATGCCGTGTGGCAGCGGCGGTGGCTCGCCGGCCCCACGCTGGACAGGCAGCTCGCCTACTGGACGTCGAAGCTGGGCACGGACGATTACGCGCTCGCCCTGCCCACCGACGCGGAGCGGCCGGCGGCGCCCAGCTACCGAGGCGCGGATCACTGGTTCGAGATCGATCGCGCGCTGACCGAGCGGCTCGGCGCGCTCGGGAAGCGGCACCAGGCGACCTTGTTCATGACGGTGCTGGCCGCGTTCCAGGTGCTCCTGTCCCGGTACAGCGGGCAGGAGGACATCCGCGTCGGCGTCCCGATCGCGAACCGCCATCGCGCCGAGATCGAGGGCGTTGTCGGGTTCTTCGCCAACGCGCAGGTGCTCCGCAGCATCGTGTCGGGGCGGACACGCTTCTCCGACCTCCTGGACCAGGTGCGCCAGACGGTCGCGGACGCGCAGTCGAACCAGGACTTGCCGTTCGAGCGGCTCGTCGAGGCGCTCCAGCCGGAGCGGCGGATCAACCACGCTCCCCTGTTCGACGTCATGCTGTCGTGGCACCGCGACGTGGAGAGCCGCGACCAGGTCCTCGGCGGGCTGGAGGTGAGCTCGGAGCGGCCCGAGGAGAACGTCGCGAAGTTCAGCCTGACGCTGCACATGACCGAGACGCCGGACGGGCTCACGGGGCAGTTCATCTATCGAACCGACCTGTTCAAGCCACAGACGATCTCCAGGATGACCGACCACCTCCGGGTGCTGCTGTCGGAGATCGTCGAGGGCCCGGATCGGTCCATCGCGAAGCTGCGCTGGATACGGCAGGAGGAGCGCGATCGAACGATCGCGGCCTGGAACGCGCCGCCGGTCCGCCGCGAGCCGCTCCCGGTGCACGAGCTGTTCGCGCGTGCCGCGGCGCAGCGGCCGAGCGCGGTGGCGGTGAAGGTGGAGCGCGATGCGCTGAGCTACGGAGAGCTGGAGCGGCGGGCGAACCGGCTGTCGAGCTACCTGAGGAGCCGTGGGGTCGGCGCGGAGTCGCGGGTGGGGCTGTGGCTGCCGCGGAGCACGGGGCTCCTGGTGGGGCTGGTGGGCGTGCTGAAGAGCGGCGCGGCGTACGTGCCGCTGGATCCGAAGCAGCCGGAGGCGCGGCTGCGGGAGATGGTGGAGGACAGCGGGGCGCGGGTGGTGCTGGGTGAGGAGAGCGCGAGGCGGGCGCTCTCCGGGCTCGACGTGGAGGTGATCACGCCGGAGGCGGCGGAGGGGATGGCGCCGGCCGAGGGGGAGCAGAGCGCGCCGGTGAGCGCGGAGCAGGCGGCGTACGTGATCTACACGTCGGGCTCGACGGGCCGGCCGAAGGGCGTTGTGGTGACACACCGAGGCGTTGTGAGCTACGTGGAGGCGCTGCTGTCGCGGCTGTCGCTGCCCGAGGAGGCGAGCCTTGCGATGGTATCGACGATCGCGGCGGACCTCGGCAACACGGTGCTGTTTGGAGCGCTGTGCTCGGGTCGGACGCTGCACCTGCTGTCGGACGAGCGGGTGTTCGATCCGGACGCGATGGCGGAGCTGATGCACGCGGAGGGGGTGGACGTGCTGAAGATCGTGCCGAGCCACCTGAAGGGGCTGCTTCAGTCGTCGCATCCGGAGCGGGTGCTTCCGCGGCACACGCTGATCCTGGGGGGAGAGGCGACGTCGTGGGAGCTGCTGGAGCAGATCCGGCGTCACGGGAGCTGCCGTGTTGTGAACCATTATGGCCCGACCGAGACGACGGTGGGTGTGTTGACGTACGAGCACCGGCCGGAGCATCCGGCGGCGAGCGCGACGCTGCCGCTGGGCAAGCCGCTGTCGAACAGCCGTGTTTATGTGCTCGGCAGCGATCTGCAGCCGATGCCGAGCGGCGTGCCCGGAGAGGTCTATATCGGCGGGCAGGGCGTGGCGCGCGGGTACCTCGGCCGCGCGGATCTGACCGCGGACCGGTTCGTCCCGGACCCGTTCGGCGAGGCGGGGGAGCGGCTGTATCGCACGGGGGACCGAGCGAAGTACCTTGAGGACGGGAGCATCGAGTTCCTGGGCCGGGTGGACGAGCAGGTCAAGGTGCGCGGCTACCGCATCGAGCTCGGCGAGGTGCGGGCGGCGCTGCTGTCGCTGGCCGAGGTGTCGGACGCGCAGGTGCTGGTGCAGGAGGGGCAGGCGGGCAACGCGCGGCTTGTCGCGTACGTGATCGGGAAGGAGGGAGTCCGGGACGGCGCGGCGCTGGAGGCGCGGCTCCGCGAGCGGCTGCCGGATTACATGGTCCCTGGCGACTACGTCTTTCTGGACGCCTTCCCGCTGACGCCGAACGGCAAGCTCGACCGCAAGGCGCTGCCGGCGCCGGGCAAGGAGCCGGCGCAGGACGTGCCGCCGCGCACGGAAATGGAGGAGAAGCTCGCCGCGGTCTGGCGCGAGGTGCTCAAGCGGGAGCGCATCGGCGTCCACGACAACTTCTTCAAGATCGGCGGCGACTCCCTGCTCAGCTTCCAGGTCATCGCGCTGGCCAGGAAGGTGGATATCCCGCTCGCGCCTCACGATCTGTTCGAGCATCAGACCCTCGCCGAGCTCGCCGGGGCGCTCGAGAGCGGCGTGATCGGCGAACCCGCCGCGGAGGGCGTCGAGCTCCGGCCGATCGCGCGCGAGGGCCGCTTGCCGATGTCGCACGGGCAGCAGCGGCTGTGGTTCCTGTGGCAGCTCGACCGGGAGAGCGCGGCGTACAACATCCCGATCGCCGTCCGGCTCGTGGGAGGGCTGGACACGCGCGTGCTGGAGCGCACGTTCGCGGCGCTCGTGGAGCGCCACGAGACGCTGCGGACGCGGTTCGAGCCGGGGGACGGGCTCGGCGCCCAGGTGATCGGCGAGCCTGCTCCGCTGGAGATCCCGGTCGTGGATCTGAGCGGGCGCGCGGAGCCCGAGCAGGAGGCGCGCGCTCTCTCGGAGGCAGAGGCGCTGAGGCCGTTCGATCTCGAGCGTGGCCCGCTCCTCCGCGTGACGCTGCTCCGGCTGTCGGCCGAGGAGCACGTCCTGCTCGTGACGATGCACCACATCGTGTCGGACGGCTGGTCGATGAACCTCGTGATGGACGAGTTCGCGCAGATCTACGGCGCGCTCCGCGAGGGGAGGGCGCCGGAGCTGCCGCCTTTGCCCGTGCACTACGCGGACTACGCCGCATGGCAGCGGGAGCGGCTTCGATCGGGGGAGCTCGAGCGCCAGCTCGCCTACTGGAAAGAGCAGCTGGGAACGGAGCACCCGGTGCTGGATCTCCCGGCGGATCGCCCGCGGCCGCTGGAGCAGAGCTACCGCGGCGCGACCGTCGACATCGAGCTCGACGCGGCGCTCGTCGACCGCCTGAAGGCGCTCGCGCAGGACACGAACGCGACGTTGTTCATGGTGCTGCTCGCGGCGTTCCAGGTCCTCATGCACCGGTACGCGCGGCAGGAGGAGATCCGGGTCGGGGTGCCGAACGCGAACCGCAATCACGCGGATCTGCAGGGGCTCGTCGGCTTCTTCGTCAACACCCACGTGCTGCGCGCCCGGATCGACGGGCAGATGCGCTTCGCCGACGTGCTGCGTCAGGCGAAGGAGGCGATGCTCGGGGCGCAGGCGCACCAGGACCTGCCGTTCGAGCAGCTCGTGGAGGCGCTCAACCCGGAGAGGAGCCTGAGCCACAACCCGCTCTTCCAGGTGATGTGCAATCACGAGCGGCGTGAAACGAGCGCGCTGCGCCGCCTCGAGGGCCTCTCGATCCGCGAGTTCGAGCGCGGGGAGAGCGTGACGCAGGTGGATCTCCTGCTGAACACGGTCGAGGAGGGGGAGCGTCTGCGCGCGTCGCTGACGTACAGCACGGATCTCTTCGATCACGGCACCATCGCGGGGATGGCCGAGCGCTGGAGGACGCTGCTCCGCGCCGTCACGGCGGACCCCGAGCAGCGGGTGCTCCTGCTGCCGCTCCTCGACGCCGAGGAGCGCCGCCGCATCGTTGTCGCGTGGAACGACACGCGCGTCGAGGTGCCGCGAGAGCGGGGCGTCCATGCGCTGATCGAGCGGCAGGCGGCGCGCACGCCCGACGCCGAAGCGGTCGTGTTCGAGGGCGAGCGCCTGAGTTATGCCGGGCTGAACGCCCGCGCGAACGGCCTGGCGCGGGACCTCCGGGACCTCGGGGTGGGGCCGGACGTGCTGGTGGGCGTCTGCATGGAGCGCTCGCTGGAGCTGGTGATCGCCTTGCTCGCCATCCTCAAGGCGGGCGGGGCCTATCTCCCGCTCGATCCAGAGTACCCGGCCGAGCGGCTCGCCGCGATGCTGTCCGACGCCCGTCCGCGGGTGGTCCTCGCGCAGGCGCACCTCGGGGACCGCGTGGCGAGCGCCGGCGTGCCGATCGTGTACCTCGACCGCGGCGCGGGCCCGGTCACGGGTCCACGCACCGAGGACCTGCCGGGCGGCGCGCAGGCCCAGGACCTCGCTTATTGCATCTTCACGTCGGGCTCCACGGGCAGGCCGAAGGGCGTCGGCGTGCCGCACGCGGGGCTCTTGAACCGGCTGCTCTGGATGCAGGAGGCGTATCGCCTCACCGACGCCGATCGCGTCCTGCAGAAGACGCCGTTCAGCTTCGACGTCTCCGTCTGGGAGTTCTTCTGGCCGCTGATGACGGGCGCGACGCTGGTCGTCGCCCGCCCCGGGGCGCACAAAGATCCGGCCGAGCTCCGCGAGATCATCGATCGGGAGCGGGTCACAACGCTGCACTTCGTGCCGTCGATGCTGCAAGCGTTCGTGAGCTCGGGGGAGCTCCCGAAGTGCGCGTCGGTCCGCCAGGTGATGTGCAGCGGCGAGGCGCTCCCGGCGGAGCTCGCGCGGCAGTTCACGCGCCAGCACGGCGCGCGGGTCCACAACCTCTACGGTCCGACGGAGGCGTCGATCGACGTGACGTCGTGGGAATGCGAGCGCGAGGCCGACCTGCGCGCGATCCCGATCGGCCGCCCGATCGCCAACACGCAGATTCACCTGCTCGACGCCGCGATGAACCCGGTCCCGGTCGGGGTCGTGGGGGAGCTGTACATCGGCGGCGTCGGCCTCGCGCGAGGCTACGTGAGCCGCCCCGAGCTGACGGCGGAGCGCTTCGTGCCGAACCCGCTCTCCGAGGCGGCCGGAGAGCGGCTGTACCGGACCGGAGATCTGGCCCGGTATCGCGCGGACGGCGCCGTCGAGTACATCGGCCGGATCGATCACCAGGTGAAGCTCCGAGGGTTCCGGATCGAGCTCGGCGAGATCGAGGCGCGGCTCGCGGCGCACGACGAGGTCGACGAGGCCGCGGTGGTGGTGCGGGAGGACGCGGCGCAGCCGAGGCGGCTCGTCGCGTACGTCGTCCCCCGCCGGGCCGGCGCGGCGCTCGCCGGCGGAGACGAGCTTCGCGCGCTCCAGGAGCGGCTGCGACAGAGGCTCCAGGCCGAGCTGCCGGAGTACATGATCCCGAGCGCGATCGTCGTCCTGGAGGAGCTGCCGCTGACGTCGAGCGGCAAGCTCGATCGCAAGGCGCTGCCGGCGCCGGACGCGGGCGCCGCGCAGGACGAGCACGTGGCGCCCAGGAGCCCGCTGGAAGAGCGGCTCGCGGCGATCTGGCGCGAGGTGCTGGGCCAGGAGCGCGTGGGCCTCCACGACAACTTCTTCCAGCTCGGCGGCGACTCGATCGTGGCGCTCCAGGTCGTGGCGAAGGCCAGGAGCGCGGGGATCCACGTCACCCCGAAGGACCTGTTCCACCACCAGACGCTGGGGTCGCTGGCCGCGGCGGCGCGCGAGGTCGCGCCGCGCAGCGCCGAGCAGGAGCGCGCGTCGGGAGAGGTGCCCCTCACCCCGATCCAGTCGTGGTTCTTCGAGCAGCGCCTGGAGGCCCCGCACCACTTCAATCAATACGTCCTCGTCGAGGTCGCCGCCGGGTTCGATCTCGACCTGCTGAGGCGCTCGCTCGGGCACGTCATCGCGCATCATGACGCGCTGAGGCTGCGCTTCCGGCGCGAGGACGGCGCCTGGACGCAGTGGTACAGCGAGGAGGAGCAGCCCGAGCTCTGCTCGCGCGTCGATCTGAGCGGCGAGCCCGATCTCGCCGCGGCGATCGAGCGGGTGGGGAACGAGGCGCAGCGGAGCCTCGACCTCACGCGAGGGCCGCTGCTGCGGGCCGTGTACATCGACCTCGGGGCGTCGCGCCCCGGGCGCGTCCTCGTGGTGATTCACCACCTGATCGTGGATGGCGTCTCGTGGAGAGTGCTGCTCGAGGACCTGCAGGCGGCCTATCACCAGCTCCGCGGCGGGGCGCCCGTGCGGCTGCCGGAGAAGACGAGCTCGTTCCAGCGCTGGTCGCGCGCCCTCCGCGAGCGCGCGGAGCGCGGCGGCTTCGACGGCGAGATCGAGCACTGGCGCCGGGTGATCGGGCCCGCGGCCCCCAGGATCCCGGTGATGAGCCAGGACGGCGACAACACGGTCGCGTCGGCGCGCACCGTCACCGTCACCCTGAGCGAGGAGGCGACGACACAGCTCTTGACCCAGGCGCCGCAGGCGTACCGGACGCAGGTGAACGATCTCCTGCTGACGGCGCTGGCGCACACGCTGTGCGAGTGGTCCGGGGAGGACAGCGCGCTCGTCGAGCTCGAAGGGCACGGCAGGGAGGACCTCTTCGAGGACGTGGACGTGACACGGACGGTGGGGTGGTTCACCGCGATCTACCCGGTGCGGCTCGCCCCGGATCAGGCGGATCTGGGCCTCTCGATCCAGGGGATCAAGGAGCAGCTCCGGCAGGTTCCGAACAAGGGGGTCGGCTACGGCGCCCTGCGCGCCCTGCGCACCCTGAGCCGGAGCGGCGGCGGCCTGGCCGGCGCGCCCGAGCCGCAGATCCGCTTCAACTACCTGGGACAGTTCGATCAGGCGTTCGAGGCGGACGGGCCGTTCAGGCCGGCCGACGAGGCCGCGGGGCTGCCCGTGGCCAGGCAGAACCGCCGCGATCGGTGGATCGAGATCAGCGGCATGGTGGTGGGCGGGCGCCTGACGTTCGGGTGGACCTTCAGCGCGTCGGTCCACGACGAGGCGCAGATCGAGCTGCGGGCACGGCGTCACGTGCAATGGCTGGAGGAGCTGACGCGGCACTGCCTTCGAGACGACAGCGGGGGGGTCACGCCCTCGGATTTCCCGTTCGTCGAGCTCGCCCAGGATGAGCTGGATTCGATGTTCGACGCCTGAGCGCGGCGTACCCAGAGGACTCGTTGATAGGTCGTGCCATGCGTAACAAGAAGAACGTTCAAGCCATCTATCCGCTGACTCCCTTGCAGCAGGGCATGCTGCTCCACGCGCTGGAGGCGCCGCCCGGGGGCGACCCGTACCTCCTCCAGCTCTGCTTTCACCTGCGAGGGCGCCTCGACCGGGAGGCCTTCGCGCGCGCGTGGGGCCAGGTGGCGGCGCGCCACGACGCCCTGCGGAGCGACGTGGAGTGGCAGAAGACGAGAGAGCCTGTCCAGATCGTCTACCGCGAGACGCAGCCCGTGGTCCGCGCGGTGTCGTGGAGCGCGGCCCCGGCCGACGACGCGTCGGCGCGGCTCGCCTCCTTCCTGCGCGAGGAGCGCGCGCGCGGGTTCGACCTCGCCCGGTCGGCGGATCCGCGCCTGACGCTCATCGAGCTCGGCCCGGAGGAGCACGCCTTCGTGTGGGAGATCCATCACATCCTCCTGGACGGCTGGAGCGTCGCCAACGTCCTCGGCGAGGTGCTCGCCCACTATCGGGCGGACTCGAGGGGCGAGCGCTCGCCGCTCTCGATGGTGCCTCCGTATGCAAGCTACGTGAAATGGCTGAAGGAGCGTGATCACGGCGCCGCCGAGCGGTTCTTTCGCAGCGCGCTCGCCGGGTACGATCGGCCGATCGAGTTCCCCGGCCGCCCGGGGCCGGGGCAGGAGGGCTCGGCCCGGTTCGCCGAGCAACGCGTGGTCCTCGAGCGCGAGGAGTCCGAGCGGCTGCGCGCGGTGACCCGCGACTGGAAGGTGACGCTCAACACGTACTTCCAGGGGGTATGGGCGCTCCTCGTCAAGGCGTGTACCGGGAGCGATGATATCGTGTTCGGCGCGACCGTCTCCGGCCGGCCGCCGGAGATCGGGGGTGTCGATCGGATGGCGGGGATGTTCATCAACACCCTCCCGGTCCGGGTGAAGATCAACCCCGCGGAGCGGGCGCTCGGATGGCTGCGCCGGATCCAGGCCTACAGCGGCGAGCTGCGGCAGTTCGAGCACTCGAGCCTGGCGAGGATCGGCGCCGACCGGGGCCGGGAGAGCCCGCTCTTCGAGTCCATCGTGGTGTTCGAGAACTACCCGGTCGCCACGGTGCTCGACGGGCTCTCGGATCTCGGGCTGCGGGTGTCCGTCCTCAAGCCGGAGGAGTCGGCCTCGGGCGACGTGATCTTCAATCGAGGCCGGAACAGCTATCCTCTGACGCTGGTGGTCGCCCCGGGCGATCGCATCGAGGTAGCCCTCTCCTATCACTGCGATCGGGTGAGCCACGAGGCTGCCCGGACGATGCTGCGGCGCTTCCGGGATCTCTCCGCCGAGCTGCTGCGCGACGCCGAGGCGCCGCTCTCGTCGCTCGGACGGGCGCCTCACGCGGGCGCGGCGGACATCCCCGCGGGCGGCGCCGCCGAGGCGGCTCCCCGCGTGCAAGGCGGCGTGCACGAGCTGTTCGCGCGTGCCGCGGCGCAGAGGCCGAGCGCGGTGGCGGTGAAGGTGGAGCGCGATGCGCTGAGCTACGGAGAGCTGGAGCAGCGGGCGAACCGGCTGTCGAGCTACCTGAGGAGCCGTGGGGTCGGGGCGGAGTCGCGGGTGGGGCTGTGGCTGCCGCGGAGCACGGGGCTGCTCGTGGGGCTCGTGGGCGTGCTGAAGAGCGGCGCGGCGTACGTGCCGCTGGATCCGAAGCAGCCGGAGGCGCGGCTGCGGGAGATGGTGCAGGACAGCGGGGCGCGGGTGGTGCTGGGCGAGGAGAGCGCGAGACGGGCGCTCTCCGGGCTGGACGTGGAGGTGATCACGCCGGCCGAGGCCGAGAGCATGGCGCCGGCCGAGGGGGAGAAGAGCGCGCCGGTGAGCGCGGAGCAGGCGGCGTACGTGATCTACACGTCGGGCTCGACGGGCCGGCCGAAGGGCGTTGTGGTGACGCACCGGGGCGTTGTGAGCTACGTGCAAGCGCTGCTGTCGCGGCTGTCGCTGCCCGAGGAGGCGAGCCTGGCGATGGTGTCGACGATCGCGGCGGACCTCGGCAACACGGTGCTGTTTGGAGCGCTGTGCTCGGGGCGGACGCTGCACCTGCTGTCGGACGAGCGGGTGTTCGATCCGGACGCGATGGCGGAGCTGATGCACGCGGAAGGGGTGGACGTGCTGAAGATCGTGCCGAGCCACCTCAAGGGACTGCTGCAATCGTCGCATCCGGAGCGGGTGCTTCCGCGGCACACGCTGATCCTGGGGGGAGAGGCGACGTCGTGGGAGCTGCTGGAGCAGATCCGTCGTCACGGGAGCTGCCGTGTTGTGAACCATTATGGCCCGACCGAGACGACGGTGGGTGTGCTGACGCACGAGCACCGGCCGGAGCAGGCGGCGGCGAGCGCGACGCTGCCGCTGGGCAAGCCGCTGTCGAACAGCCGTGTTTATGTGCTCGGCAGCGATCTGCAGCCGATGCCGAGCGGCGTGGCCGGAGAGGTCTATATCGGCGGGCAGGGCGTGGCGCGCGGGTACCTCGGCCGCGCGGATCTGACAGCGGACCGGTTCGTCCCGGACCCGTTCGGCGAGGCGGGGGAGCGGCTGTATCGCACGGGGGACCGAGCGAAGTACCTGGAGGACGGGAGCATCGAGTTCCTTGGCCGGGTGGACGAGCAGGTCAAGGTGCGCGGCTACCGCATCGAGCTCGGTGAGGTGCGGGCGGCGCTGCTGTCGCTGGCCGAGGTGTCGGACGCGCAGGTGCTGGTGCAGGAGGGGCAGGCGGGGAACGCGCGGCTTGTCGCGTACGTGATCGGGAAGGAGGGAGCTCGGGACGGTGCGGCGCTGGAGGCGCGGTTGCGCGAGCGACTGCCGGACTACATGGTCCCAGGCGACTACGTCTTTCTGGACGCCTTCCCGCTGACGCCGAACGGCAAGCTCGACCGCAAGGCGCTGCCGGCGCCGGCAAAGGCAGAAGCCGCGCAGGACGTGCCGCCGCGCACGGAGACGGAGAAGAAGCTCGCCGCGATCTGGTGCGAGGTGCTCAAGCGCGACCGCATCGGCGTCCACGACAACTTCTTCAAGCTGGGAGGGGACTCGATCCTGACGCTCCAGGTCGTCGCGCGGGCGAGGAGGGCGGGCATCAAGCTCACCCCCAAGCAGATGTTCGCGAACCAGACGCTCGCGGAGGCGGCGAGCGCCGCTCAGCCGCTCGCCGTCGCGCGAGAGCCGAAGGACGAGGCCGCGGCGGGCGATGTGGAGCTCACGCCCATCCAGCGGTGGTTCTTCGAGCAGGAGTTCCCGGCGGCGCACCACTGGAATCAGTCCGTCCTCCTCGAGGTGACCGCGCGGCTGGACGTCGCGCTGCTGGACAGGGCGCTCCAGGCGATCGTCCAGCACCACGACGCGCTGAGGATGCGTTTCCGGAAAGAGGGCGGCCGCTGGAGGCAGCGGTACGGCGAGGGGTCGCCGTCGGGCCTCGTCCGGCACGTCGACCTGAGCGCGGAGGTGGACGTCGCGGCGGCGATCGAGCGTGTGGCCGGCGAGGCGCAGCGCAGCCTGGATCTCGCCGAGGGGCCGCTCCTCCGCGCGGTGGCCATGGATCTGGGGAGCGGGCAGAGCGGGCGCTTGCTGCTCGCCGTCCACCACCTCGTCGTGGACGGGGTCTCCTGGCGCATCCTGCTGGAGGACCTGCGGACCGCGTATCGCCAGCTCGAGGCGGGCGCGCAGGTGGCGTTGCCGGCCAGGAGCAGCTCGTTCCAGCAGTGGTCGCGGGCGCTCCGCGATCACGCGGGCAGCGATGGGATCCAGCAGGACCTCGCCCGCTGGCGGAGCGCCGTCGAGGCGCCGGAGCCGGAGCTCCCGGCGGCGAACCCGCGCGGGCGAAACACGGTCGCCACGGCGCGGACCGTCCACGCCGAGCTCGGCGAGGCGGAGACGGCGCGGCTCCTGGCCGACGCCTCGCGGGCGTACCGCACCCAGATCGGCGATCTGCTGCTGACCGCGCTCGCCCAGGCGCTCTGCGCGTGGTCCGAGCGCGACAGCGTGCTCGTCGAGCTGGAGGGGCACGGGCGAGAGGACCTCTTCGACAGCCTCGACGTCACGCGCACGGTGGGGTGGTTCACGACGCTGTACCCGGTGCGGCTGGCCCCGGATCCGCGCGACATGGCGCGATCGATCAAGGCGATCAAGGAGCAGCTCCGGCAGGTGCCGGGCAGGGGGCTCAGCTACGGCGTGCTCCGGTATCTCCACCCCGGCGGAGAGGCGCTCGCCCGAGGCGCGCGGCCGCTCGTGACCTTCAATTATCTGGGCCAGTTCGATCAGGTCTTCGAGGGAGACGGCCTGTTCGCGGTGGCGCGCGAGTCGGCCGGCGAATCGCGCGCACCGGACAGCGCCCGCCGCGCGTGGCTCGACGTGAACGCCCTGATCCACGGCGGCCGGCTCAGGGTCGAGCTGGTCTACAGCGCCGAGATCCACGGGGCCGCCGAGATGGCGCGGCTCTCGGAGCTCTACGTCACGCGTCTGCGCGCGGTGATCGAACACTGCTGCTCCTCCGGCGCCTCCGGGGCGACGCCCTCCGACTTCCCGCTCGTGCGCGCGTCGCAGGCCGCGCTCGACGCGATCGGCCTCGACTACCGGAGCGTCGAGGACATCTATCCCATGACCCCGATGCAGCAAGGGCTGATGCTCCACTCGATGCTCAGCGCCGGCTCCGGCATCTATCACATGCAGTACGTCTACCGCGTGAACAAGCCGGTCCACGTAGAAGCGTTCTGCGAGGCGTGGAATCGGGTCGTCGCGCGGCACCCGATCCTCCGGACGGCGTTCCTCCTCGGCGAGGAGGCCGGGGCGATCCAGGTCGTCCACCGCGACGCGGGCCCGGTGTGCGAGCTCCTGGATCTTCGAGGGCTCGACGAGGTAGCGCAGAGGGTGGCGCTCGACAGGCTCCTTCAGGAAGAGCTCCGCGCCGGATTCGACCTCTCGAAGCCGAGGTCGTTCAGGACCCGGCTCATCCGGCTCCGCGAAGGCGAGAGCTGCTTCACGAGCAGCTACCACCATATCCTGATGGACGCCTGGTGCAGCTCGCTCGTGATGCGGGATTTCCTGGCGTACTATCATGCGCTCGTGGAAGGGCGGGAGCCCGACCTGCCGCGCCTCCCGCCGTACAAGGCCTATGTCGAGTGGCTGCTCCGGCAGGACGCGGACGCGGCGCGGGCGTTCTGGAAGAACGAGCTCAAGGGGTTCGCGCACCCGACGCCGCTCGCGTTCGCGGCGCTGTCGGACAGGGACGGCGCCGCGAACGACCGGGTCGACGATTGCTACGAGTCGCTCGACGAGGACACAACGGCGCGGCTCCATGCGCTCGCCAAGCGCCTCGGCGTCACGCTGAACACCGTCGTCCAGGCGGCCTGGGCGCTCGTGCTCTCCCGCCACGCCGGCCTCGACGACGTCGTCTTCGGCGTGACCGTCGCGGGGCGCCCGGTGGAGATCCAGGGCGCCGAGTCCATCGTGGGGCTCTTCATCCAGAGCATCCCGCTCCGGCTCTGCGTGGACGCGGAGCAGCGGGTAGCGGACTGGCTACGCGCGGTGTTCGACAAGAACGCGCAGATCCGGCAGCACGAGCACCTGCCGCTCACCGACATCCGCCTTTGCAGCGAGGTGCGCGGGTCGTCGCTCTTCCACAGCCTCTTCGTGTTCGAGAACGCCCCGGTCGACGAGGACGTGGTCCGGGAAGGCGCGGAGATGGGCGCGGAGGGCATCAAGAACCGCACGCACACAAACTACCCGATCACCGTCGTCCTCTATCCCTACCAGCGTTTCGGCCTGCACCTCTCCTACAACGGCGACCTCTTCCAAAGGGACGAGATCGAGGCGCTCCTCCGGCACTTCCAGGCAGCGCTTCAGGGGCTCATCGACGGCGCGGACAGGCGGGTAGGGGACATCTCGATCCTGGGCGACGCCGAGCGGCGCATGCTCCTCGGCATCAACCGGGACCGAGCGGATCTCGCGCCGCCTTCGAGCTACGTGGAGCTCTTCGAGCGGACGGTGAGGGCCTCCCCCGGGCGGGTCGCGGCGCGTTGCGGCGACGCGGCGTGGAGCTACGCCGAGCTGAACGCGCGCGCCAACCGCATCGGCCGCGCGCTGGTCGAGGCGGGCGTGGGCCTGGACGACGTGGTCGCGGTGCTCGACGAGCGCGCGCTCGATCTCCTGAGCATGATCCTCGGCGTCTTCAAGGCCGGCGCCGCGTACCTCCCGCTCGACCCGCGGCACCCGGCGCAGCGGCTCTCGGACATCGTGCGGCTCGCCCGGCCGCGCGCCGTCCTCGTCTCCGAGGCCTTCCGGCCGGCGCTGGAGCAGGCGCTCGCCCTCCTCCCCGGCGCGGATCGCCCTCCGGTCCTCCGGCTCGACGCGATCCCGCGGGGCCCGCTCTACGAGCAGGATCTCGGGATCTACAGCGGGCCGCGCAACCTCGCGTACGTCATCTACACGTCCGGGTCGACGGGGACGCCCAAGGGCGTGATGGTCGAGCAGCGCGGGATGCTCAACAACCAGCGGAGCAAGATTCCCTATCTCGGCCTCACCGACCGCGACGTCATCGCCCAGACCGCCTCCCAGTGCTTCGACATCTCCGTATGGCAGCTCCTGACCGCCCCGCTCTGCGGCGCGGCGGTGGACATCCTTCCGGACGCGATCGCGCACGATCCCGCCGCCCTGTTCGAGCGCGTCGTGGAGCGCGGGATCACCGTGCTCGAGGTCGTCCCGAGCCTGCTCGCGAGCGCGCTCGGGGGCGATGGCCTGCCGCCGCCGGAGCGGCTCCCCCTGCGCTGGCTGCTGCCGACGGGCGAGGCGCTGCCGCCGGACGTCGCGCAGCGATGGCTGGCCCGTTATCCAGAGGTCCCGCTCGTCAACGCCTATGGACCTGCAGAGTGCTCCGACGACGTCTCGCTCCACACGCTGAGAGAACCGCCGGGCGCGCGGGACACCCATGTCCCTGTCGGCCTGCCGGTGGACGGCACGCAGCTCTACATCGTGGATGCGCGCCTCGCCCTCGTGCCGGTGGGGGCGACCGGCGAGCTCTGCGTCGCCGGCGTCGGCGTCGGCCGCGGCTACCTCGCGGATCCCGCGAAGACAGCGGAGGTGTACCTCCCGAACCCGTTCAGCGCCGAGCCGGGCGACAGGCTCTATCGCACGGGCGACCTGGCACGGTATCGCCCCGACGGGGTGATCGAGGTCGTCGGCCGGCGCGATCACCAGGTGAAGGTCCGGGGCTATCGCATCGAGCTCGGGGAGATCGAGGCGCGGCTGCTGGACCACCCGGGCGTGAAGGACGCTGTCGTCATGGCCCGGGAGGACGCGTCCGGGGAAAAGCGCCTCGTGGCGTACGTGGTGCCCGCGCAGCCGGAGCTCGCGCGCTCGGGGAGCGAGCCGCTCCGCGCGGCGCTGAGGGCTGCGCTGCCGGAGTACATGGTGCCGTCGCTCTACGTGCTCCTGGACGCGCTGCCGCTCACGGCGAACGGCAAGGTCGATCGCAAGGCGCTGCCCGAGCCCGACGGGAGCCAGCCGCGCGCGAGCTACATCGCGCCCCGGAGCGAGCTCGAGCGGACGCTCGCGCAGAGTTGGTCCGAGGTGCTCCGCGTCGAGCGCGTGGGCGCCCACGACAACTTCTTCGAGCTGGGCGGCCACTCGCTGCTCGCGGTGCGGATGATGCAGGCGCTCGGCCGCGCCCTGGGCGAGCCGCAGCCGCTCGCGCTGGTGTTCCAGCACCAGACGCTCGCCGAGCTCGCGGAGGCGATCGGCCGCCGGGCGAGGCGCGACCCGCTGGAGACGCTGGTCCCGATGCGCACCGGCGGCGCGAAGAGCCCCCTCTATTGCGTGCATCCCGCGGGCGGCCACGTGATCCGCTACCGCCCCCTCGTCGAGCGCTTCACCGGTGTACGCCCCGTGTACGGGATCCAGGCGAGAGCGTTCACCATGGAGGACTGGGTCGATGAATCCGTCGCGTCGATGGCGGAGCATTACGCCGACGAGATCACGCGGTCGCTGCGCGGCGGTGTCGTGAACCTCCTTGGCCACTCGTTCGGCGGCGTGGTGGCGATCGAGGTCGCGCGCGCGTGCGCGGAGCGCGGCCTCGAGATAGGCTTCCTCGGGCTCATCGACGCGACGGCCCTCCTGTCGCCGGCGGAGCAGCCAGACGGGCCTTTCGCGGCGCCGCCCGGCGCGGGTGCGCTCGATGACATGTCCCGATGGATCGAGGCCTCTGCGCTGCGGCGGAAGTGGCGCCGGCTGCTCGACGCCGCGGACGACGGCGCGCGCGCGTGGATGGCGCGTCAGTTCGAGGCGCAGGGCCTGTCTGGCAAGCGGCTCGACTGGGCAGAGGAGAGCGAGCTCTTCAACGTCGTCAACACGCACAGGTTGATGCAGGGCTACGCGCTGCGCCCGGTCGTCTTCCCGGTTCACCTGTGGTGGGCGAGCGCGTCGGTCGGCGCGGACGGCCGGCGCCTCGCCCGCGGCGGGCCGCTCTCCAATCTCACGGTCGTGTCCTCGGTCGTCGTCGAGGGCGATCACGACAGCATTCTTCTCGACGAGCGCCTGCGAGAGTCCGTCTTCGCGGCGATGGGGGATTGACGATCAGTCGTGTTGAACAACGTGTTTTCGGCGGGGGTCAAGTTTTCGCTTGGCGAGGTGTTCTATGCGTCCCGGTATTGAAACGAGCTCCACTCAGGGTGCTGCCTCCGTGGCGACACCGCTCACGTTCACGTCGACCTACTCGTTCGGCGACAACGACCTTCTGGCGAGGCAGAGCGCGCGGGAGTCGAACGCGCGGAGCTACCCAAGGCGGATCCCGCTCGCGCTAAGGCGCGCCCGTGGCATCTACGTCGAGGACGTCGAAGGGCGGGTGTTCCTCGACTGCCTGGCCTGCGCCGGCACGCTGGCGCTCGGCCACAACCACCCGGTGATCGTCGAGGCGATCCAGCGCGCGCTGCGCGACGAGCTGCCGATGCAGACGCTGGATCTCACGACGCCGGTGAAAGATCAGTTCATCGACGACCTGTTCTCGATGCTCCCCGAGGAGTTTGCGCGCCACGCGAGGATCCAGTTCTGCGGCCCCACGGGCACGGACGCTGTCGAGGCGGCGCTGAAGCTGGTGAGGACGGCGACGGGCCGCAGCACGATGCTCGCGTTCCACGGCGCGTACCACGGGATGTCGCTCGGGTCGCTGAGCCTCATGGGGAACCTCGGCCCGAAGCGGGCGCTCGGCGGCGCGCAGACGGGGGTGCAGTTCCTGCCCTATCCCTACGACTACCGGTGCCCGTTCGGCATCGGCGGCGAGCAGGGCGCGGCGGCCGGCCTTCATTACATCCGCAACATGCTCCAGGATCCCGAGAGCGGCGTGCTGCCGCCCGCGGGGCTGATCCTGGAGCCGGTGCAGGGGGAAGGAGGGGTGATCCCTGCCTCGGAGTCGTGGCTGCGGGAGATCCGGACGATCACGCGGGACGCCGGGGTGCCGCTGATCCTCGATGAGGTCCAGACCGGCTTTGGCCGGACCGGGAAGTTCTTTGCTTTCCAGCACGCGGACATCCTCCCTGACGTGCTGGTGCTCTCCAAGGCGGTCGGCGGCAGCCTGCCGCTCTCCGTGGTGGTGTATCACGAGTCGCTCGATCGCTGGCAGCCCGGCGCGCACGCCGGCACGTTCCGGGGCAATCAGCTCGCGATGGCGGCGGGCTCGGCCGCGATGCGCTTCATCCGCTCGGAGCGCCTCGATCTGCACGCGGAGGCGATGGGTTCCCGGCTGAAGGGCCACCTGGTGAAGCTCCAGAAGCAGCACCCCTGCATCGGCGACGTCCGCGGTCGAGGGCTGATGCTCGGCGTGGAGATCGTGGACAGCGCTGGCCGGCCCGACGAGCGGGGCGCTCGCCCGGCGCACCCGAAGCTCGCGTCGGCCATCCAGCACGCGTGCCTGAAGCGCGGCTTGATCCTCGAGATCGGCGGTCGTCACGGCAGCACCGTTCGCCTCCTGCCGCCGCTCATCATCACGGAGGCGGAGGTCGATCGCGTCGCGGAGATCATGGCGGCGGCGATCCGCGCCGCCGTCGAGTCGTTGGATCGGGTGGCCTGAACGGTGACAAAGGGCGACGCCGCTATGGATATCTCATCTCTCCCCGAGTGGACCCTGAGCCCGGTAAAGCACGTGCAGCCCGGCGACGATCTCTCTTTCCCGCTCCTCGTGCGTCCCGAGCGCGAGGGCACGGATCTGATCGCCTGGCTGGAGGTGCACCGTCCCGAGGTGGACCGCGCGCTCTCGACGCACGGCGCCGTCCTGCTGAGGGGGTTCCGCGTCCCTGACGAGGCGGCGTTCGAGCGCGCCGCGCGGGCGCTCTGCAGCGCTCTGGAGCCCCGTTATGGCGATCTGGTCAAGCGCGAGAGCGCCGAGTTCATCTACGACGCGACCTGGTACCCGAAGGACCGAGCCATCCTGTTTCACAACGAGGGAGCGCACACCCCGGAGCTCCCCACGCGCCAGCTCTTCTTCTGCGGGCGCGCGGAGTTCACCGGAGGCGAGACGCCCATCGTCGACTGCCGTCGCCTGTACCGCGCTCTCGGCCCGGCGTTCGTGCGGCCCTTCGAGTCGAAGGGGCTTCTTTACGTGCGTAACTTCATCCGGGGCGTCGACGTACGCTGGCAGGATTTCTTCCGCACCGACGATCGTTCCGTGGTGGAGCAGCGGTGCCGCGCGCAGGGCGTCGAGTGGACGTGGAAGAAGGACGGCTCCCTTCGCATCGCGACGCGCGCCCCGGCGGTGATCCGCCATCCGGGCACGGGTGATCCGAGCTTCTTCAATCAGGTCTTGCTGCACCACGTCTCCTGCCTCGACGCGAAGACGGCCGCGGCGCTCAGGGCCGTGCTCGCGCCCCAGGATCTCCCGCGCAACGTCTGCTTCGGAGACGGCAGCCCGATTCCCGACGAGACCATCATGGAGGTGCTGAAGGTGACGGTGCAAACCGCCGTCCGTTTCACCTGGCGTCTGGGCGACATCGCGCTGCTCGACAACCTCGCGACGGCCCACGCCCGCAGCCCCTTCGAGGGCGATCGTCAGATCCTCGTCGCGGTCGGCGACATCGTCTCGCAGCGGTCGCTCCGTCCTGTCGCCGCGTGATCGCGGCTCATCCCACGCCGGCGCGGACCCACGTCGATCTCGGCGCTGGACCGCTGCCGGCGCCGGGGCGAGCTTCCTGCGAAAGAGGATGGATCGCCGACCGGCCTCGCGAGATCCGCGGGGCGCGTGAGATGGAGCCTAAAGCGACAAACGGGTTGAAACCACGAGAAAAAGCAGGAATTTCACGGGGAGGCGGGGAGGCGGGGAGCGAGAGACGGCAAGAGAAAGAAATTCATTCTTTCTTCCTCCCCGCCTCCTCGCCTCCCTGTGAAAATTCTCCGGGTTTCAACGTGATAGATGGGATGAGGCAACCCAAGCGGAGCCTGGATCCACGATGCCGACCGCACCGACCCGTGCGTCTGCTCGACGTGTCCGCGCGGCGGGGCCTGCGAAGACAGCCCGCTGCACCGTGGAGGTCGGCCCATCGGCAGCAGCAGAGCGTGCTGGAGTGCTCGGGGGCGTCAAGGGTTCGCGAGCGGAGCTCGCCGGCTTGGCCGCCCTTGACTCCCCCTGCGCGCTCCAGCCGGACAAAGCTGCGGGCGACGGGCGGACGGAGGCCTCCGGCGGGGGCTCCAAGCTCCGGAGAGCAGCGCGCAAGAAGGAGCCACTCGGAGCAGCAAGCAAGATGGCTGACCTCTCGCCTGCAGGGTTGCCTGCGGGCACCCCCACGCGTTCGAAGACGCAGTCGACGGGGGCCCAGGAGAGGTCAGCCATGCGAAGTGTAGCGCTGGATCTGGGGGTCAACGAGATTTCGTTCTGCGAGGTAGCGGGCGGGCAGGTGGCGCTGCGACGCACGGTCCGCTCGTTTGATTCGCTTCAGGACGTCCTCGGTCCGTCGTCCTCGCCGGCCCGGGTGGCGCTCGAGGCGTGCCGCGAGGCCTGGGTGGTTCACGACAAGCTCCGCGATTGGGGCCACGACGTCTTGGTCGTCGACACCACGCGAGCACGTCAGCTCGGCGTTGGCCAGCACGGCCGCAAGAATGACCGCCTCGATGCCGAGGCGCTGGCGCGCGCCGTCGAGCGCGGGGGCATTCCGCTCGCTCACGTGCTGTCGCCCCACCGGCGAGCCATACGCCACCAGCTGGCCGTGCGACGCGCGCTGGTCGAGACGCGGGCCCAGTATGTCACCACCGTGCGCGGCATCCTGCGCGCCTGCGGACACAAGGTCGCGACATGCATGACCGAGGATTTTCTCGCGCGGCTGAGCGAGGCCTCTTTGCCAGCCGATACCCGTCAGCTGGTCGGGCCCTTGGTGACCGCGCTGGAGGTGCTCAACCCCCAGATCGCGCTGGTCGATGCCGCGCTCGAGCAGCTGTGCGCCCACGAGCCGGTGATCGCGCGGTTGACCACGGCGCCCGGCGTGGGGCTGGTCGTCGCTGCCGCGTTCGTCTCGGTCGTGGACGAAGCCAAGCGCTTTCGCCACGCCCACCAGCTCGCCTCCTACCTGGGTCTGGTTCCCTTGGAGGACACCTCCGGCGGGCGCGACAAGCGGCGGCTGGGTTCGATCACCAAGCAAGGCAACGCGTACGTGCGCATGCTGCTGACGCAGGCCGCGCACACGATCCTGCGGCACAAGAACAAGAGCGGCGACGACCCACTGCGTCGATGGGCAGACGCCATTGCCGAACGCCGGGGTCGCCACATCGCCGTCGTGGCGCTGGCGCGGCGGCTGTCGGGGGTGCTGTGGGCCATGTGGCGCGACGGCACGCTCTACGACGCGCAGAGCGCAGCGGCTGCCTCGGCCAAGGGCCTGCGCCTGTAGGCGCAGTCGGTCGAGCAGCAGGCGCACGCCTTGCAGCGAGCCACGGTCAAGGCGCGCCGCCGGCAGCGGTCCGTCGACAAGGGACTCAATGCCGCCACGGCAGCGGCTCCATCGAGGCCGAGCTCGACCTCAAGGAGGGCCTCGATGCACTGACTTCCCCCACACGGGGGACCTGCGCCACGAGCGCGCCACGTTGGGAGCGTGAAAGAGGGCTACGTGGATGAGCGCGGGAACACCGAGGGTGATCCGCCTCTGGGTAGAACACGCCGTTTGATAGATTGCGCCTCCACGATCCCGTTTCGGACCCCAGCCTGCATCCAGGCCACCAGGGCAACCGCCGGCCTGTGAATGCGGATCGTCGATTGAGCCACAGCTCGCTCCTGCGGACGCGACGCGGCGCTCCAGCACAACCGTAACGACGCCCACCAGGGCGAAGGGAGACGTCCATGCCGAAACGACCTGCACTGACGACGCCGAGCGCTACCGCTGCCGCTTCGAAGCCGGTCAGCCGCGGAAAGAGAGCGCTAAAGCCCTTGACCTCGGGGTTGCCTCATCGTCGGTGTTCTATAGCTCCGCCGTCGCCTTGAAGTAAAACGCCCGCCCCGGCCGAGGCACCCCGAAATAATCGAACGCCGGCGCGTCCGTCAGGTTCTGCACCTCCAGCGTCGCGCTCACGCTGGGGACCGCGCGAAGCATGTATTCCAGCGCGAGCGAGTGCACCACCTGCGAGTCGACCTTGTCCTTCGACGCCGGGTCGCCCGCGTCCTCCCATGCGACGTAGAACTCGTGCGCATAACGAGCCGTCCAGGTCAGCGCGATCCGGTCGTTCACCGTGCTCACGTCCGGCAGCTCCAGTCGCACCGACGCATTGCCGAACAGCCAGGGGCGGTTCGGCATCCGGCTCCCGTTGAACAGCGCGAAGTCCCCTTGCTCCGACGTGTTCCGGAGGTCCATCCAGGTGACGTTCCCGTCGATCGCGACGTACTCCCCGGGCGCCGTCCAGCCCGCGGCCGCCTCGACCCCGAGCGACCGCACCGCCGAGATGTTCTGGTACTTCGTATAGACTCGCTGGCTCACGAGCAGCGCGCTCATGTGCTCCGTGTCCCGCAAGAACCCGCTCACGTCCCCGCGGAAGGCCCCAGCGCGCGTGTCTCGCGCGTCCACCGTCACGCTCAGGTTCAGGTTGTGGCTCCTGTCCGGCCGGAGATCCAGGTTCGGGCGGATGAGCACCCCGTTGCCGAAGATCTCGTCGGGCCGCGGGAGCCGCGACGCGTACTCGTAGGACGCCTTGGTCCAGAGCCAGTCCGTGAAGCGGAAGCGCAGCGCGTCCCCGAAGCCCACCCCGTGCGTCGTCCGGTCGAGCTCCTCGTCGCCCCCGAGCGCGGACGCCGCGTGATAGAGGTAGTCCTTGACGAACACGATGTTCTCGAGCCGCCGGTCCATCACGTCGAGCTGGTGCTCGAGGCCGCTCACCAGCGTGAACAGCGCGCGCCGGGCCGACAGCGGATCGATCGAGTCCGGGTTGACCCGCCGCCTCTCCTCGCCTGTGCGCGCCACGAACGTCGGCGACATCGAGAGGCGCAGCGTGTGCTGGAGCGACGGCGTGTAGCTCGCGTTCACCCGACCGATGATCTGGTGCTCCCAGTTCCGCGTGTCGCTCTTCCACGCCCCGATCTCTCCGCCGCCGTCCTTCCTCTCCGCCACGCGGCGGCCGAACCAGTCGTACGTGTACGGTGAGGTGTCCGTGAACCTCAGGGTCCGGAAGCTGTATCCCCCGAGCGCCGCGAGCGACAGCCTTCGTATCAGCCAGTGGGGCCGCTGGTAGCGCAGCGTCCCGCCGGCCACGGTCTCGCCGTACTCGACCTCGCCGTAGGGATACACCCCATCGGCGTCCACCTTGCCGAGCGTGTGCTGGAGCCCCTTGGCGTAGTCCGTGGCGAAGAGCCGCAGGAGGAGCCGCTTCGCCCACGGCTGGTCCACGAAGCCGAGCTCGAGGTTCCCGCCGATCGCGCGGTAGGCGTCGTTGAAGCGGTGGACGCGGGCGGTCCGGGGCCTGCCGCTCTGCCGGTCTGCCACGGGGGCGTCCATCGCGTAATCGTTCTTCGCCGCGTCGAGGAAGCCGCTCGCACCGACGAAGAAGCCGCTCGGCTCGATCCGCCGCCTGCCCATCGCGGTGAGCCGGTACGTATCGAACGAGCCGACCTCGTACGACGCGGCGGCGCGCGTGCCGCGGTAGGACTGATCCGTCGCCAGGTTGACCACCCCACCGAGCGCGTCCGCGCCGAAGCGGGTCGGGACCACGCCACGGTAGATCTCGACGCGCTCGACCAGGTTCACGGGGATGTTCGCGATCCCCTGGCCGAACCCGGAGAACTCGAGCGGGACTCCATCGACGAAGAACCGGATCTGATCGTCGACGAGCCCGTTCAACGAAAAGCGCGTCTGCGAGCCGAGCCCGCCGGATCGCCGCGCGCTCACGCCGGCCTTCCGGCCGAGCACCTCGCCGAGATCCGCGCTCTCGCGCTGCGCGCGATCGGTGTCGAACGCCTCGACGGGCTCCGCCGACTGGCGCAGGCGATCCGCCTCGGAGTCGCCCTTGACCATGACCTCGATGGCGGGCGCGGCTTGCGCGTCGGCCACGGGCGCGGCTTGCGCGTCGGCCACGGGCGCGGCTTGCGCCTCGGCCACGGGCGCCTCGGCCTGCCCCTCAGCCGTCGGCGCGGGGGCCTCCTGCGCGAAGGCAGCGGGGGTGACGGCGAACAGCAGCGCCCCTCCGAGCGTACTCCAGTCCTTGCGTGCTCTCTTCATGTCCATGCTCGTCCGGGCGGTGCCTGTCCGCGCCCGCGGCCCGCGCTTCCGGGCCCTGGCGCGGCGCGCTGCCCTCCGCCGCCAGCGAAGAGCGCCGCTCAAAACCTCCCGTCGCCAGGCGGCCGAGAGGAGGCGCATCGCGTCGTTGCTCTGCGTCGCCCCACGTCAGCAGGGCGCCTCGTCACGCCTGGCGCTGCATCCGCTCCTGGCCGCCCGGCCAGGTCCGGTTCTGCTCGGCCCTCTTAGCGCATGCGCGCCATCAACTCCACCATGCCCTCGACGCTGATCGTCGGGACCGGATCGCTCCCGCCCGTCATCTCCATGAGCGTCGTCGTGGAGGCGCCCGTCGCCTTGTCCTGCACGTTGGCCGGGTGGAACACGCGCCCGTCCTCGAGCTGGAAATACCACTCTCCCGCCACGATCCACGGCAGCGTGGTCACCTCGCGCGCCTCCCCGGCCTCCGGGTCGAAGTGCCAGTAATGCCAGTTGCTCTCGAGCGACGCGTTCTGGAGCTCCGTCGGGTCCGTGCTCGTCACCCGCTCCTCGTGGAACGCCATGAAATAGAAGCCCTCGCCGCCGTCCGGGATACCGCCGTTCGCCGCGCGGCCGCCCGCGAGCGCCGACAGGTCGAGGTACCCGTCGGCGTCGATCTCCTCGGCTCCAGCGCGGATGCGCAGCGCGCACGAGGGTTTCGGCGTCGAGGCCGTGTGCAGCGTCATCGTCGCGAGCCAGCTCTGGAAGAAGTAGATGTCCCCCGAGGCGAGCTCCACGCTCGTGAAGGCGCCTGCGCACCGGTCGTCCTCATCGATCGTGACCACCTCGTCGCTTGCCGTATCGATGACCAGGAGTCCGGCGGCCTCCAGCGGCGCATAGTCCTGGTCCCACCAGCCCACCGGCAGCAGGAGGCGATCGCCCCGCCGGCGCGCCGCGAACGGCGCGCCGATGACCTCTGCCGAGTACCCCTCGCGCTCGAGGCCCGAGAGATCGATCTCGACGCCGGGCAGGGTCATCGCCGACGGATCCCACGCGATGGCGCGGAGGCCCGGCGCGTCGAAGACATACGCCTTCGTGTCGCTCACGATCGTGATGTTGTAGCCATCCACGCCGCGGAGCCCCAGCGCCGCGAAGCTGAGCGTCTCCCCGCGCGTGAGCTTCCCGCCGTCGAGCGTGTAGCGCGTGATGGTGGGTGAGCCGTAGCCTCCGGGCACGTAGAGCGCGCCGCCGTGCACGTGCGGAAAGGAGGTCTGCACCTCGAGTCCCTTGCGCGTCTCGACCTGCGTCTCTGCGTCGAGGCCCGGCGCGACGCTCAGGTACGAGAGCGATGACTCCGGCGTCCTGATCTTCGCCGAGATGGCGTAGGCCGGGCCGTCCTCCCCGACGCTCCCGCCGGTCGCGCTCGGGCTATCACCGTCGTCGCCTCCGCACCCTGCGGCGGCCACCGCCGCCACGAGCGCTGCACTCCAGCCCGCAAGCCGCGCGGCCCACCGCATCTTCACGCACGTCGTCGACATCGATCCTGCTCCTTGCGCTCGGCGCACATTATCGCACCCTGGACGGGTTGAAAGTGAGAACCACTTTCAATTAGATTGCGCAGTTATCCCGGTCATGCGCCCTTGTCAACTGGCGAACGAGGATCTGCCTGGAGCCCTGGAAGTGGAAAATTCTGAGCAATTACGAGCTATTGAGACCATTCCGGGCGACGTCCCCGCGGCCGCGCCATCGTGCGCCGTCACACCACGCCCGCCGGCTCGTCGCTCGAGGCGCGCCATGAAGATCGTGCTGTTGCTCCTCGCGGCGCTCGGCGCGCTCGCCGTCGCGGGGCTCGTCTTCTTTCGCAGGTCGCTCCCGGAGGTCTCGGGAGACGTCACCGTCTCCGGGGTGTCGGGTCCTCTCGAACTCGTCCGCGACCGCCATGGGATTCCGCACATCTATGCGCAGAGCGTGGACGACGCGTATTTCGGCCTCGGCTACGTCCACGCGCAGGATCGGTCGTGGCAGATGGAGGTCAATCGCCGGGTCGGCTCGGGCACGCTGTCCGAGGTGTTCGGCCCGGAGGCGCTCGGGCAAGATCGATGGTTCAGGGCGCTGGGTCTCCGCCGCGTCGCCGAGGAGAACCTCGCTCACCTGGGCCGCGAGGCGCGCGCCGCCCTCGACGCCTACGCGCGCGGGGTCAACGCCTTTCTGGAGGAGGGGCGGCCGCTTCCGCCGGAGTTCGTCCTCTTCGGCGTGGAGCCGGCGCGCTGGACGCCGGCGGACTCCCTCGTGTGGCTCAAGGTCATGGCGTGGGGGCTGTCGGCGAACTGGGAGCGAGAGCTGCTCCGGGTGCGCCTCGGCGGCGCGCTCACGCCGCGGCAGGTCGCGGAGCTGCTCGCGCCGTACCCCGGCGACGCGCCTGTCCTCGTGCCGGCGCTGCCGGCGCTCCACGGCGCGCTCGGGCCGGCCGTCGGGGCGCTCCTTGCCGCGGTGCCGCTCCGGGGAGATCGCGCCGCCGGCTCGAACAACTGGGCGGTCGACGGCGCGCGGACCGAGAGCGGGAAGCCGCTGCTCGCCAACGACCCTCACCTCGATCTGACCGCGCCGTCGCTCTGGTACTTCGCGCACCTCAGCGCGCCGTCGCTGAACGTCATCGGCGCGACGTTACCCGGCCTGCCGGCGGTGCTGCTCGGGCGCAACGACCGGGTCGCGTGGGCGTTCACCAACACCGAGTCCGACACGCAGGATCTCTTCATCGAGAAGCTCGTCCCTTCGGATCCGACGCATTACCTCACGCCGGACGGGCCGCGTCCGTTCACGACCGTCCGGGAGCCGATCAAGGTGAAGGGCAAGCCCGACGAGGTGCTCGAGATCCGCGTCAGCCGGCACGGACCCGTCGTCTCGGACGTGAGCGAGGCGGTGAAGCGGCTCGTGCCCGAGGGCCACGTGCTCTCGCTGAGCTGGGCCTCGCTGCGAGCCGACGACGCCACGTTCTCGTTCCCGGTGAAGGCCGCGCTGGCCCGGAGCTCCGCCGAGGTCCTCGAGGCGACGCGCGACTTCCACTCTCCTCAGCAGAACATCACCTTCGCCGACGTCGACGGAGAGATCGGCTTCATCGCCGCTGGCCGCGTCCCGATGCGCCGCGCCGACAACGACCTGAAGGGCCTCGTCCCGTCGCCAGGGTGGCTGGAGCAGTACGACTGGGCCGGCTTCGTCCCGTGGGAGGAGCTGCCGCGGTCGCGGAGCCCCGCGTCCGGACGCATCGTGACCGCCAACCACAAGGTGACGCCGCCCGGCTATCCGCACTGGATCACCTCCGAGTGGGATCACCCGTACCGCGCGGAGCGGATCACCGCGCTGCTCGACGCGACCGCGCGGCACTCGGTGCAGAGCTTCGCCGCGATCCAGATGGATGTTCGGAGCGGCACGGCCGAGCTGCTGCTCCCCGCGCTGCTCCGCGCCGCCAGCCCGACCAGCGAGGCGCAACGCGCGCTGCTCGATCGCCTGCGCGCGTGGGATCTGCAGATGCGCGCGGGCGCGGCCGAGCCGTTGATCTTCGCGGCCTGGCTGCGCGAGCTCTCCCGGCAGATCTACGAGGACGAGCTCGGCGACCTGTTCGGCCCGGCCTTTGGCGAGCGGCTCGCGTTCCTGCGCAATGTCCTGTCGGACGTGGACGGCCAGGCGCGCTGGTGCGACGACGTCCGGACCGAGCCGCGCGAGTCGTGCGACGAGGCGGCGGGCCGCGCGTTCCAGCGGGCCATTGCCTATCTCGAGGAGCGATATGGCGGCGACCCGGCAACGTGGTCCTGGGGCGCGGCGCACCCCGCGCGCTCGCAGCACGCCGTGCTGGGCGGCGTGCCGGTGCTGTCGCGCTGGTTCGACGTGGAGGTGGCGAGCGCGGGCGACAACCACACGATCAACCTCGGCGGCTACTCGATAGGAGACGAGGATGGACCGTTCGTCAGCCGCTCGGGGCCGGGTTTCCGGGCGATCTACGATCTCGGGGACCCGGAGCGCTCGGTCTTCATGCTCTCGACCGGCCAGTCGGGCCACCCGCTGTCGCCGCGCTACCGGGACTTCGGCGAGCCGTGGGCGGCCGGCGAGCACGTGCCGATGGTGACGCGCCGGGACGCGGTGGAGCGCGACGCCCTCGGCACGCTGCGCCTCAGGCCGAGGTAGCGGAGACGAGGGTGGGGCCGGTGAGTCGATCTCACGGCGCCGCGTGGCCGGACGGGGATCGCGGCCCTCCCGCAAGTGGAACTGAAATTGATTTCTGCTTTCATTTCGGGTACTGGAGTTTTCTGACATGATCGCCAGCCACGTGCCCCGCCGCCCAGGTTCCGCGCTGGGCGCCTGGTCGAACGTGCGTGCTGTGGCGCGAAGGGCTGTCGCTCTTCGGGGCCCGACTGCAGGCGTGCTGGCCTTCCTGCTCTTCGGCGTGCAGGCGCCGGCGCGCGCGCAGGACGGCGCCCCGCCGGCGGGGCGCGCGGGGGATGGTCGTGACGCGGGCGGCGCGCGCGCGCCTGCTGCCGGCCCGATGGACAGCGAGCGTCCCCCGGCCGCCGGGGTCCCTGCCGTCGAGCCGCCGCGGCTCCTCGAGCGCGTCGAAGCCGAGGTTCCGGCGGAGGCGCGGGCGGCACGACGGGAGGGCACGGTCGTGCTGAGGCTCCTCATCGACGCGGAAGGTCGCGTGACCGAGGCCGAGGTCACGACCTCGCTGGGTCACGGCCTCGACGAGGCGGCCCGGGCGGCGGCGCTCCAGTTCCGCTTCGCGCCGGCGCGCCGTGGCGCCACCGCGGTCGCCTCACGGATCCTCTACGGCTACGAGTTCCGGTTCGCGGAGGAGCCCCCGGCCGCGCCGTCGCCCGTCGCGGCGGGCGGAGCCGGGGTCCCCGAGGCGCGGCCGGTCCCTGCGGCGCCTCCGGTCCCTGCGGCGCCCCCGGTCTCGGCCGCGCCCCCGCCGGCCCAGGGGCCCCTCCAGGCGGCCGGCGCGGCGCCCGCCGAGGTGACTGTGCGCGGCGCCGCGATGGCCGAGCGCCTCCGGCAATCCGCGCAGGCGGTCACGGTCATCGAGACCGAGGAGGCGCAGCGCAGGACGGCCGACATGGGCGAGGTGCTCGCCCGCACCGCGGGCATCAGCGTGCGGCGGAGCGCGGGGCTCGGGTCGTGGGCGCGGTTCTCGCTGAACGGCCTCACGGAGGATCAGATCCGCTTCTTCCTCGACGGCGTGCCGCTCGATCTCGCGGGGTACCCGTTCGGCGTCACGAACGTGCCCGTGAACCTGGTCGAGCGCGTCGAGATCTACCGCGGCGTGGTCCCTGTGCGCTTCGGCGCCGACGCGCTGGGCGGGGCCGTCAACCTGGTCACGGATCGCGACGTCCGCGGCACCCATGGCGCGGCGTCCTACGAGATCGGCTCTTACGACACCCACCGGCTCACGCTCTCGGGGCGGCACCTGCACGAGCCGAGCGGCTTCTTCACCCGCGTGAGCGGCTTCTTCGACCATGCGAAGAACGACTACCCGGTGGACGTCCTGGTGCCGGACGCGAGCACCGGGCGCCTGCAGCCCACCCGCGTCTATCGCTTCCACGACGCCTACCGAGCCGCGGGCGGGAGCGCCGAGCTCGGCTTCGTGAACCGGCCCTGGGCGCGGCGGCTGCTCCTGCGCGCCTTCGTCACCGACGGGGACAAGGACCGGCAGCACAAGCCCGGCCATATGGATGTCCCCTATGGCGAGGTCACGAGCGGCGAGCTCTCGCCGGGCGCGACGCTCCAGTACGAGCAAGGGCTCGGCCGCGGCGTCGCCCTCGACGCGCTCGTCGGGTACACGCTCGGGCGCGGCACCTTCCTCGACGTCAGCGACTGCATCTACGACTGGTTCGGACGCTGCGTCCGCAAGCGCACCAGGCCAGGTGAGGAGCAGTCGCCCCCCCGGGATCAGGTGTTCTGGGAGCACAGCGGTCTCGGCCGCCTGAACCTCCGCTACCGGCCGCACCCGGAGCACGCAGTGCAGCTCTCCTTGTCCCCGACGTACGTCTCGCGCACGGCAGAAGAGCGCAGGCCGGACAACCCCCAGGAGCGCGCTCGGCTCAGCGGGGAGCGCAGCCTGTTCACCTGCGTGTTCGGCGTCGAGCACCAGCTCAACCTGCTCGACGATCGCCTGGAGAACAGCCTCTTCGTGAAAGACTACGTGCAGCTGCTCCGCGCGAAGGAGCGCCTCCCGGGGCTCGACGAGCGCTTCGGCGGGCGGGATCGCGACACCCACCGCGTCGGCGTCGGCGACGGCCTCCGCTATCGCTTCTCCGAGCGGCTCTATGCCAAGGCGTCCTACGAGTGGGCGACGCGGCTCCCGCGGCCCGACGAGGTGTTCGGCGACGGGGCGATGATCGTCGCCAAGCTCGGTCTCTCGCCCGAGACGAGCCACAATGGAAACCTCGGCTTCACGATCGACGCGCGCGACACGCCTTCGGGCGCGTGGCGCCTCGACGCGAACGGCTTTCTCCGCGCGATCGACCGGCTCATCACGCTGGACAACCACACTCAGCCAGCCTCCTACGTGCAGGTCATGGGGGCCCGGTCGCTGGGGGTCGAGGCCGTCGCCGGCTGGACGTCGCCGGGAGAGCACATCGCCCTCGACGGCAACATCACCTATGAGGATTTTCGCAAGACGTCCGACGAGGGGAACTTCGTCGGCTCCGAGGGCGAGCGGATGCCGAACCGGCCGTGGCTCGTCGCCAACGGCTCGGCGCGCGTGCAGCTCCAGCGGCTCTTCGCGCCGCGCGACACGATCTCGCTCACCTGGGACACGCGCTATGTGCACGAGTTCTACGTCGGCTGGCCGAACGTCGGGCTGCTCGAGTCCAAGGCCAAGGTGCCTTCGCAGCTCCTGCACTCGCTCGCGCTGACCTACGTCGTGCGCGACGCGCCGCGCGTGGTGAGCTTCACCATCGAGGCTCACAACCTGACCGACGCGTGGGCCTCCGATTTTTACGGTGTCCAGCGGCCCGGGCGGACGCTCTCCTCCAAGGCGACGCTGGAGATGTGACGACGATGTCGAGGCGAACCGTCGCGCTCGCATGACAGGAGAAAGAGTGGATGAGAGTGATTCAGCGAAAGCGGCGGCCATCGAATCGCGCGAGCGCCACGGCCTTCGTGCTCGTGCTCTTGACCGGCGTGTCCGGTAGCGGCTGCGGCGACGACGAGACGTCGAACCCCGTCGATCAGAGCAGCAGCGGCGGCCAGGGCGGCGGCGGCCAGGGCGGCGATGACGGCGTCGATGACGGCGGCGACGCGTTCATCGTCGCCACGCGCATCTGGGACGACACCGCCACCAACTCTTACTATCACGTGGTGTCGTCGCTCGACGCCGCCACGGCGGTCGACCCGACCCAGGCGCTCGAGATCACCGGGGCGGCGAGGCTGTTCGCGTTCGAGGGAACGGGCTGGTTCGGCGTCGGTGGCGCCGAGTCGCCGACGATCTCGCGTTACACGCTCGATGATTCCAGCAAGCTCGTCAAGGGAGACGCGATCAGCCTCCAGCCGTTCGGCGTGGAGAGCCTCTGGCCCACGAATTACGTCATCTCTCCGACGAAGGTCTACCATCCGGATCGCGCGGGCGAGCAGATCGTCGTGTGGAACCCCGCGACGATGGAGGTGGAAGGGACGATCCCGCTGCCGGACACGCACCGCGAGGGCTACCTGGCGCTGTACGGATACGGGTCTGTCCTGCGCGGCAAGACGCTCCTCTTCTCGGTGGGGTGGTTCGACTGGAACACGACCGACACCATCCTCCCGGAGACCGGGCTCGTCGCGATCGACACCGAGACGGACACCGTCGCGCGGTTCGACGTCGACGATCGGTGCGGCGGGATCTCGCAGTCCGTCGAGACGGCCTCCGGCGACGCCTACTTCGTGAGCTCGGCGCTCGGGGCAGCGGCCTATCGGCTCGATCGGCTGGAGACCGCGCCCTGCGCGCTGCGCGTCCTGAAAGACGCGGACGCCTTCGACCCCGAATTCCACCTGCTCCTGAGCGAGCTGGCGGACGGCGCGCTCGTGGGCGATCCCATCCCTGCGGGCGGGGACAGCCTCTTCCTCCGGGTGTTCGAAGCGAGCCTCGCCACGATCGAAGCGGAGACCAAGACGTTCGAGGTCACTGGCCAGCCGGCGTGGCACTGGTGGCGGTGGGACACCGCGGCGAACGAGGCGGCGCCGATCGGGGAGCTGGCCCCCTCGCCCGCGAACGTCTCCTTCTTCGAGGTCGACGGCCGGGTCTTCACGATCGATGAGGGGAGCGACTCCATGGACAGCACGCTGATCGAGCTCACGGCCGAGGGCGGCCCGAAGCTCGGCCTGAAGACGCCGGGGTACCTGCACGGGTTGGCGAAGGTGAGATGAGCTCGCGCGGGGCTCCGCGCGACGGGACAGGGTGACTCGCGATGGCCAAGAAGCTCTCCCGCCATGCCTTCACGACCTTCTGGGACGTGCATGCCTGGACCGGCGTGATCGGTGGACTCTTGCTCTACGTGATGTTCCTGTCGGGGGGGATCACGCTCTTCCGCAGGCAGCTCGCGGTGTGGGAGGAGCCCCTGACCCAGCAGCGCTCCTCCGTCGAGCAGGCAGGGCTCCAGGCCACGCTCGATCAGGGGCTCGCCGCCGCCGGGACGACGCCGGGGGAGCTCTGGGTCGACCTGCCGCAAGGCGGGCTGGGCGCCGCGCGGCTCCTCTACTACGCGCAAGGCGAGGCGGTCTCGTCGTGGATCGACGAGGGGCTCGTGCCCGAGCGAGAGCGGCTGTCCGACTTCCTCTACGACCTGCACTACCTCTGGCACCGGGCGACGGGCGAGTGGCTGTTCTATCTCGCCGGTCTCCTGTGCGTCGCGCTCCTGCTCGCGCTGGCGACCGGCGTGCTCATCCACCTGAAGGACATCGTCCGGCAGTTTCATCAGTTCCGGCCGGACAAGACGCGCCGTGTCCTGTGGTCGGACATGCACAAGGTGCTTGGCGTGATCGGCTTGCCATTCCAGCTCCTGTACGCTTACACGGGCGCGTTCTTCGTCTTCCTGGGGGTGCTCGTGCCGGTGTTCACGGGGCCCGTGCTCGGAGGAAACGCCGCGCGGGCGGACCTCCTGGCGTGGGGAGCGTCGTTCGCCGACGAGCCGGAGAAGGGAGCGCCCGCTCGCGGCCTGACGCTCGACGAACTCATGGCCCGCGCGCGCGCCGCGGAGCCCCGGCTCGTGCCCGAGAGGTTACGTATCCGGCACCTCGGCCTCGACAGCGGGACCATCGATATCCGCGGTACGATCGAAGGCGTCCCGTTCGCGCGCGGCACCCTGCGCCTGCGGGCGACCGACGGCGCGGTCCTCTCGCTCGACGCACCGGGCGCCGAGGGCGCGCGCAGCGACGCATTTCGCTGGATCTACGGCCTCCACTACGCCGATTTCGGCGGTATCACGCTTCGCATCCTGTTCTTCGCGCTCGCCCTGGCGACGTGCGCGACGATCCTCACCGGCAACTGGATCTGGCTCGCTCGACGGGAGGCGCGGCAAGAGGGCCTCGGCAACCGCCTCCTCGCGCGGCTCACCGTGGGCTTCGGCGCCGGGACCGTCGTCGCGATCGCGGCGCTCTTCCTGGTGAGCCGGGCGTTCCCGCTCGACTGGGGCGCGCGCGCGACGGCCGAGGAGCTGACGTTCCTGGGGGTGCTCGTGCTCTGCATCGCCTGGGCCCTCGCCGCGCGTGACGGCGGGCGCCTCTGGTCGCGGCAGCTCGGGCTCGCGGGGCTCTTGCTGCTGCCGGTCCCCGCGCTCGCGGCGCGCTGGTCGGGGGCGGGGCTCTTCGGCGCGGGGCCGAAGCTCGGAGCGGTCGTCGCCGTCGACGTCGCGCTCCTGCTGGCGGCCGCGGCGCTCTGCGCGTCGGCCTGGGCGCTTCGCCGGGCGACCTCACGACCCGAGGCGCGGCTCCTGGCGACGCGCCGCGCGCCGCAGCCTTCGTTGGCTCACGGCGGGGCAGGGCTCGTGGCCAGGCGGCAGACGGCGTCCCATGGTTGAGACCGCGTCGGTCCTCTCGGCGTATCTCGCCTTCGCGCTGCTCCACGGGGCGCGGCCGGAGCGCCTGCCGTTCGGCCTCGCGGCGCGGCTGCGGGCGAGGCGCGCGTGGCGCGCCTCGGCCCGGGCCCTCTCCATCGTCATCTTCTCGCTGTCGGTGTGGCTGTGGAGCCGAGCCGAGGCCGGCGCAGCGGCGCTCCTCGTCCCCTTCACGGCGCTCCTCTGCGCCGCGAGCGCGTTCGTCCTGCTCGCGCCGGTCTGGCCGCGCGCCGTCTGGGGCCTCGCCCTCCTGTGTCCGCCGGCCATCGCCGCGCTCTTCCTCCTCGGAGCGCGCCATGGCTAGCCAACGTCTCGCCCGGCTCGACGCCGCGCTGCGCGTGCTCGCGGCGCTCGTCGGCACCCTGCCGCTCGCCGTCCTGGCGAGCGTGTGTCTGGCGCGATTCGCGCCGCTCGCGGAGGGCACGCGGTCCGCGCTCGGCTTTTCGCTCGTGGTTCCGCTCTGGCTCGCGGCGATGTGCTTCACCTTCCTGGCCCGCAGCGCGGCCCGCGCGTGGGGGGTCTGCGCGGCGCTCGGCGCCGTGTTGCTCGCCCTCGCCTACGTGGTGCCGTGATGACGGGCGCGCGCCCCTGGCGACCGGAGCTGGCTCGGCGCCTCCAGCGCTCCTCGTCCGTTCGACGGTGATCGGCCGATCCGAGCGCCCAGGGTCGAGCCTGGCGGCCCGCTTTCCGCGCCGTCCGTCCCGCCCCCTCGGAATCCGTCGCCGCCGGCATCCCCCTGCACGATCTTTTGTGCACGGCGACAACCTCTTTGGTATGTTGCCGCTCCCTCGCCGCCGCGATGAGCGTCGGACGAGCCAGCGTTCTTTCTATCGTCATGCATCGAGGTCCGCGCTGCTCCTGCGCTGAGCACGGGGCGGGTGGACCATCCTGGGTACCAGGAGAGGTGGCCGAGTGGCTGAAGGCACACGCTTGCTAAGCGTGCGATCGGGAAACTGATCCGCGGGTTCGAATCCCGCCCTCTCCGCCGCGAGAACGCTCAGCGCTACGCCCATTGTGCGGCGGCCTGAGCACCGCGAACACGCGAACACGCGAACACAAACAGACGAGCCCCGTGCGATACGGGCCGCGCTCGAGCGCGCCGCTGCGCGCGAGCAACGTGTGGGTGGTCATCGCGCCGTCGCGGCCTCATGCGGGACCGCGTGGCCCTCGCGGCCGCGGCGCTCAGGCCGCCCTGGTCCTCAGCACGCGCGACTGGAGGAACTGGTAGATCGTCTTGATCGCGTCGAACGAGCCGACCGCGCTCTCCTTGATCACCTCGTTCACCGTGCGCGAGCCGTTGACCGCGCCGAGCACGAGCTGCTCCATGCGCGTCAGCTTGCCGGAGCCCACGCTGTCGAGCGCGACCTGGTCGACGACCACCACCTGGTCGAAGTTGATCGTCCCCTCCATGAGCCGCCACTCGTCGACGCGCCGGAACCCCTCGAGGACCAGCGCGGACACCGGGAGGCCGAGGTGCGCCTGCTCGACCTCGGGGCGGAACGGCTCGCGTGTGAACGAGAAGCGCCCGTAGGGCCAGCGCAGCACCTCGTAGATGAGCTCGCTCGACTGCCGCTCCAGCACGGCGATGAGATCGTCGTTCGTCGCGACGCCGGCCTCCACGAGCACCTGGCCGAGCAGGGCGTGCGGCCGCTTCGCGCGGAGCAGCGCCTCGAGCCGCTCCCGCGTCAGGAGCCCGCGCTCGATGAAGTAGCGCCCCAGCTTGAACTCGTCCGACGAGTTGCGCGCCTGCACCAGATCGATGAGCCCCTGGCGGAGCGAGATCGTGACCGACGCGCGGTTCGTGGTCACCCGCATCACGCCCGTCTGCCGCTGCATCTGGAGCAGCTGGAGGATCTCGGCGAGCGGGATCGCGGAGACGTCGCCGCTCATCACCTCCTTCGCGTCCGCGGGCGTATCGTCGAGGTCGCGGAGCGTCAGGGTCAGCTTGGAGACGACCTCGCTCGTCATCACGCGGGCGACCGCCTGCATCACCGCGGCCTCGTTGGTCCGCGCCTCGGGCGAGAGGCCCATGATCGCCGGCGTCATCACCGTCGACAGCTGCTGCGCGAACTCCGCGCCGGCGCGCTGGCGCATGTTCCTGGCGAGGAGGCTCGGCCGCACGCTCTCGGCGATCGTGTCCTCGTCGGGCATCTTCGCGCCCTCGGGCACGGGCCGCGCGCGCCCCTCCGCCGCCTTCGAGAGCGCGCCCTCGATCACCGCGACGAGCGCGCGCGCGTCGAACGGCTTGGTGATCGCGTCGACGGCGCCGGTCTGCTGGACGAACTGCCCCCTGAGCTTGTCGCCCTTGGCGCTCATCAGGACCACGGGCACGTTGCGGTGCGACGGGTTCGAGCGGAGCTCCCGGCAGAAGGCGTAGCCGTTCATCCTCGGCATCACGAAATCGAGGAGGACGAGATCGTACTTCGGCCCCTTCTTGACCAGCTCGATCCCCGCGAGCCCGTCGCGCGCCACGGTCGGGTCGAACCCATTGCGAGCGAGGATGGCGCTGACGACCTTCAGGATGGTCGGGCTGTCATCGACAACGAGGACTCGCGCCGGGGAGGCCATGGCGAAGGATACAGGCCCTACCCTACCAGAAGTGCGCGGCCTGCAAACATAAAGGCCAACGCGGACGGCCGCGCGCGGCGAGGCAGAGCACAGCGAGCGCGGTCGCGGGTCTCCGCCGCGCGCGCGGCGAGAGGCCCGCCGCGCCGCCGCCGCCGGAGGTGCATCATGCCATCCCGCGCGCGCCCCCCGACTGGCATCAGGCGCCGGCGCTGCCGGTGCCCGTCGCGCCTTGCCGGGTGTCCGCCCGGGGGTCCCCGGCCGCGACCGCCGTCTTCACGTGAAGCTCGGCGAGCTGCGCGGCGTCGACGATCACGGGCGCGCCCGTCATCTGATCCGTGCCCTGGTTGGTCTTCGGGAACGGGATGACGTCCCTGAGCGTCGGCGCGCCGCTGAGCAGCATCGCGAGCCGGTCCATGCCGAGCGCGATGCCGCCGTGCGGGGGCGCCCCGCTGCGGAGCGCGTCCAGGAGGAACCCGAACTTGTCCCGCGCGTCGTTCTCGTCGATGCCCAGCGTCTTGAAGACGCGCGCCTGCACCTCGGGATCGTGCAGCCGGATCGAGCCGCCGCCGATCTCGAACCCGTTCAGCACGAGATCGTAACGGTAACACTCCACGCGCGCCGGATCGCTCTCGAGGAGCGGGACGTGCTCGTCGATCGGCCGCGTGAACGCGTGGTGCGCGGCGGCCCAGCGCCCCGTGTCCTCGTCGAACTCGAACAGAGGTGGGTTCGTCACCCAGAGGAACCTCCACTGGTCCCCATGCCCGTACTCCGGGATGAGCCCCATCTTCTTGGCGACGTCGATGCGGAGCTTCGCCATCACGGTGTGCACGACGGCTTCCTTGCCGAACTGGAAGCAGAGGACGTCGCCCGGCTTGGCGCCGAGCGCCTCGTTCAGCTTCTGCCGGAGCTCCGGCGTGATCGACTTCGTGAGCGGCGACTGCGTCCACGAGCCGTCCTCGGCGAGCTTGGCGCGCGCGAGGCCGCGGAAGCCCTTCACGTCGCGGAGCCCGCGCTCCAGGTCCTCGGTCTGCTGGCGGGACAGGTTGGCGCTCGCCGGGATCACGAGCCCCTTCACGATCTCGGCGGGCAGGTCGCGCCGCAGCTTGCCCGACTTGAACTTCTCGGCGAGCTCGACCCAGAACGGCACCCCGCCGCCGTTGTGCTCGATGATGAGGTCCGTGAGGTCGGTGTGCTCGATCCCGAAGCGGAGGTCGGGCTTGTCGTTGCCGAAGCGGCGCATCGACTCGGCGTACGGCATGCGCGGGAAGCGGCCGGTCGGGTAGAGCTCGGTGAGGTCCTTGCCGAGGGCGGCCTTGAACACCGCGAAGACGAGCCCCTCCATCAGCCCGAAGACGTCGTCCTGGTTCACGAACGACAGCTCGACGTCGATCTGGGTGAACTCCGGCTGCCGGTCGATGCGCAGGTCCTCGTCCCGGAAGCACTTCACGATCTGGAAGTAGCGGTCGAAGCCCGCGACCATGAAGAGCTGCTTGTAGAGCTGCGGGCTCTCGGCGAGCGCGTAGAACTTGCCGGCCGAGATCCTCGACGGGACGAGGAAGTTGCGCGCCCCGCCCGGCGTGTACTTCACGAGGAAGGGCGTCTCGAGCTCGAGGCAGCCCTTGTCCGACAGGTAATTGCGCGTCGCCCGGTTGATCTCGTGGCGCATCCGCAGCGCCCGCTGGAGCGGGGCGCGGCGCAGGTCGAGGTACCGGTGCTGCAGGCGGATCTCCTCGCGCGTCTCGATCTCGTCCGCGATCTCGAACGGCGGCGTCTCCGCCCTGTTGAAGATCGTCGCCTCGGCGACCCAGACCTCGATGGCCCCCGTGTCGATCTTGTCGTTCACGTTGCCTTCGCGGCTGACCACGACGCCCCGGACGCCGATGACCCACTCGGACCGGGCCTTCTCGGCGGCGGCGTGCGCGTCGACGAGGTCCTTCTCCTCCGCCTTCAGGCCGTGCTTCCTGATCGCCGCGAGGTAGCTGCGATCGAAGACGATCTGCGTCACGCCGGTGCGGTCGCGGAGGTCGATGAAGATGCAGCCGCCGTGATCGCGGCGCCGCGCGATCCAGCCGAACAGCACGACCTCCTTGCCAATGTCTGCCTGGCGCAGATCGCCGCAGCGGTGCGTCCTCTTGAGCTCATCGATGAAACGGGACACGAGCCGACCTCCGATTTTCCGTGGGAGGGGCGACTCTAGCCCAGGTCGCCGCTCACCGCCTCTCCGTATCCTCCGCGCCCCGCGCGCGGTTCGGCGGCGCATCGGCGCCGCGCGCGCCGCGCCGCCGCCGCCGAACCGCGCGCGGCGCCGGGGTGCGCCGGAACTTGGCCCGGCCGCGGCCGATCTGGCATGGCCGCTCGGTGGGCTCCGGAGAGAAACGCTGCTGGCTCGATCGGTCGCTCGCCTTGCTGTCGGCCGCGCTGCCCTTCGGGCTGTCGCTGGCCCGCGCCGCCTCTTCCGGGCAATGGCGGGAAGATCTCACGGCCGTCCGGGATCTCGGCCTCGTCGCGGTCGGCGTTGGCGGCGGCCTGTCGACGGCGCTCTCGCAGGCGCTGAGCCTGATCCCGCTGGGCTCCCGGACCTTCCGCACCGCCCTCGGATCGGCGCTCGCGCTCGCGCTCGCGTCCCGCCTGCTCTACGGGATGGTCCGCCGCCTCCTCCTGGAGTCCGCGCGGCCGGCGCCCCTCCCGGGGCTCTCGCTCTGGCGCAAGCTCCGCGGCGGCGCGGCCGAGCCGACCCCCGCCGGCGCGCGATCCACGCCCGCCGCGCCCCCCGCGCCGGACGCGCCGGACGCGCCCGGCGGCGCCGTGAGCCCGCGGCTCGCCTCGGTGCTCTCCGCGATCGCCGTCCTCACGGCGGCCCTGTCGCCGACCTGGCAGCGCGAGGCGACGGTCGGCGGCGGCGCCATGATCGCCACCTGCTGCGCGCTCGTGACGCTCGCGCTCGCGTCGACGTGCGCCGAGCAGGCGCGGCACGCCGGGCGCGCGTGGATCGCGCTCGGCGCGCTCCTCGGGGCCACGTTCGCCGAGAGCCCCCCCGCCGGCCTCGCCGCTTTCGCGGCGTCGTACGCGATGTTCCTCGCGCGCGGCGGCGCCCAGCGCGCGGGCGGGCGCCCCGACGAGGCCTCGGCCGGCGGCCCGCCCCGGCGCATGCTGGGCGCCGCCGCCGGCGCGGGGGCGCTCACGGCCGCGCTGCTGCTCGCGCCGCTCGTGCTCAGGCCGCTCGCGCCGCGCGCCTGGGCCGACATCGGCCGCGCGCTCACGGCCGGCAGCCTCGCCGCCCTCGACGTCGCGAGCGCCCGCACCACGGCGCTCGCCGCGTGGAGCCGCGAGATCGGCGTCGTCTCCCTGCTCGTCGCCGCGGCCGGGCTCTCGCTCTCGCTCCTGCGCCCGCGCGCGCGGTGGCTCGTCGCGCCTTTCCTCGTCCTGCTCGCGCTCGACACCCTCCTGCCCGCGCGGGCCGCCGGCGTGCTCTCCGCGGATCCGCTCACCCCCCTGCGCTCGCTCGCTGTCGCGGCGATCGCCGTCGGCTCGGCGCTCGGGGCGCACGCCGCGGTGCGGGCGCTGCTCCACACGCGCGTGCCGTTCTCGCGGAGCGGCGCGGCGCTGCTCGTCGTCTTCCAGCTGACGCTCGTCGCGCTGACGAGCGAGGAGGCAGGCTTCGCCGCCGATCGGAGCGAGCAGACGGCCGCCGAGGTCTGGACGGACGAGGCGTACGGCAGCCTCGATCCCGGGTCCGCGATCCTCGTGCGATCCCCGGCGATCACGTGGCGGGTGTGGGCGGCGCGGATCACGCGCGGCGAGCGGCCGGATGTCCTCGTGGTCCCCATCCCGCTGCTCGATCGCGGCCACGTCGCCGGGAGCCTGCTCGCCGACGAGCGCAAGCTCGCGCCGCTCCTGCGCGACTTCGCGCTCGCGGGCGAGCCCGGCGAGTTCGCCCTCTCCACGCTGGCCGACGTCCGGCCGCTCCACGTGGAGCTCGATCCGCGCTGGTCGAAGAAGCTGCTCGGCCACCTGAACGTCGCCGGCATCTGGCTCGAGTACGCCCCGCAGCCGCTCGGCGCCTCGGATCGCAAGCTGGCGACGGCGCAGTCGATCGTGCCGCTCCGGCGCGTGCTGGAGTCGCTCTCGATCGCCGCGGTGCCGGACACGTCGACCGCGGCCGTCCTCGCGTCCACGATGCGAAGCCAGTCGGACGTCGTGAGCCTGCTCGGCGAGCGCGTCGTGGCGCAGTCGTTCGTCGACCGGCTGGGCGAGCTCGCGCCCCAGGATCCGTTCATCTCCGGCGGCCCGAGCCGCCGCGCCGTCGCCGGCATCCGGCAGGCGTTCATCGCGAAGCGACCTTTGCGCCGCCGTTGATGCGGTCCGCGCGTCTTCCGCGCGTCTTCCCGGTTCCCGGCCGCGATCAGGACGACGCGGCCAGCGCGCTCTCGCCCGCGGCGCGCGCCCGCCGCTCCGCCCCGCGCAGCGCCTTGACCCGCCGCTCGAAGTCGCGGCTGTCGTCCTCCGAGAGCGTCGCGCCGCCGAAGCGGGCGCGCAGGTAGACCTGCGTGAGCGTCAGGATCTCGCGCGCCAGCGGGTGCTCCGCGACCTCCAGCGCCTCGGCGTGGCGCAGCGGCGGCAGGCTGGGCGGGCGCGGCACGCCCTGGACGACCATGGCGGCCTCCAGGCTCTCGTAGAGCGCCGTCGCCAGGATCGCGCTCGGGGTGCGCCCGGCGTCCGCGCGGCGCTCCTCGCGCCCGCGACGCGTGCGGCGGAGGCGCCAGTAGAGCACGCCGCCGCCCAGCGCGAGCGCGACGGCGGCGACGGCGAGGATCCGCGGGCGCGACAGCGAGAGATCGCTGCTCGATCCGGACCTCCGGTAGCGCGACGTCAGCGTCTGGAGCAGGCCCACCTGCTGGTTCAGGTCGTAGCCGACGACGTGCCTGTCCCAGCGCTGGCTCGTCGCCTCGATGAAATCGCGGAGGTACGCCCACGCCCCGACCAGCTCGCTCTTCGGCGCCGCGTCGGCCGGCGGCGTCGGGTCGAACGTCATCCACCCCTCGCCGTCGAGGTACACCTCGACCCACGAGTGGGCGTCGCCCTGGCGCACCGCATAGAACCGGCCGAAGCGGTTGTAGGTGCCGCCGACGAAGCCGGTCACGTTGCGCGTCGGGACGTCCACCGCGCGCAGCAGGATGGCCATCGCGGTCGAGTAGAACTCGCAGTGCCCGCGCTTCGACTCGAACAGGAAATGATCGAGCGGCTGCGGGTCCGCGCCCGACGGCGACGCAAGGTCGTACCGGTACTCCGTGCGCAGGTGCTCCTGGATCGCCCGCGCCCGATCGGCCGGACGATCCACGCCTTGCGTCCACTGCTCCGCGAGATCGACGACGCGCGACGGCAGATCCCTCGGGAGCTCCAGGTAGCGCCTCCGCTCGGCGCCCGGGAGGCGCTGGAAGGTCGGCGCCCGCTTCCGCGACAGGAAGATGTCGTAGACCAGCCCGCGATCGTCCGTGGGCTGGTACCTGAGCTCCCCCTCCGGCCCGCGGTAGGCCATCGTGCTCGCGTCGATCCCGAGCTGCCCGCGGTGCTTGAGCCGGAGCCCCGTCGCGTTCGGCGGGAGGAAGATCACGGGCGGATCGATGGGCTCGAGATCGATGCGCATCACCGGGTCGAGCGCCGGGTCCGGGTACCGCTCGATCGGCACGAGCCCCCCGTCGCTCTCCGTGGGGCGCTTGAACGTCTCGCTCTGCGTCCAGGTGCGGCCGTCGTACGCGTCGAGCGCGGTGCCGCGCAGGTGCATGGTCAGGCGCGGCGGCGGCGGCTCCGGGAGCTCGGGGATCTCGACCCGCATCGCCAGCTTGGGGTCGCTGCGCAGCACGCCGACCGCGCCGAGGTCGACCTTGCCCGAGAAGCCGATCATCCGCCCGGTGTGGCCGCGGTTGAGCAGGAGCAGCGAGAGGCCGACGCGCGGGAAGATCACGAACAGCAGCGCGGTGAAGGCGAAGATCGGGACCGAGAGCAGGCAGGTGACGGCCAGGAACGAGCGCCCGACGACCCGCCTCGAGCGCAGGATGCGCGGCACGTCCACGGGCAGCCCCGTCCGGTCGCGCGCCCCTTGCCGGTAGTTGCCCTCGACCTCGCGCCGCAGGTGGCTGAGCACGAGCGCGCCTGGCGCGACGACGAGCACCCCCAGGAAGCACAGCCCGTAGCCGATGCCGCCGCCGAGGACGGTCCCGGCGATGAGGTGCAGCAGCGCGAGCACGATGACCTGCTGGTCGTGCGCCGCCCCTTTGCGCGTCGCGAGCCGGATGATCTGCAGCGCGGCGGCGAACTCCACGAGCACGTCGAGCACGCTCGCGTCGGTGGCGACGATGCGGACCACCTGGACGGCGATGACGGCCAGCAGGATGCCCGTGTCGAGGTGGCGGAGCGCCGGGTGCCGCTGCCACGACTCGCGCACGACGAGCGCGAGCCCGAGGCAGATGAGGATCGCCCAGCTCACGTAGCGGTTGAACTGCCCGCTCGCGACGAGGGCGATGACGCCGAGCGCCGCGAGCGCGTCGGTCATCACCCGGTGCACCATCCCGAACCTCATGACGCGCCCCTCGGCGCGCCGGCGCGGCGCTCACCGCTGCTCGGGCTCGGGCTCGATCCCTGGCGCAGCGGCGCGTGGGCGCCGCGCTCGGGTGCCCGGCCGTCGTCGACCGCGTCGAGCAGCGCCAGGAAGCGGAGGATCGCGTCGGAGCCGATGTTGCGATCGCCGCGCACCCGCTCGCCCAGCGTCGTCGCGACGACCACGGCGTCGCCGCGCTTGATGTGGGCGACGGCGCGCGACGCCGCCTCGCGGATCCTGCGCTCGAAGGTCGGCGCGAACGCGTCGCCCTCCCCGGCGGGGCGCACCGTGTCGACGACGATCTGCACGTCCGGCCGCGTCTCGCGGGTGCGCTCGCGCAGCACCAGCTGATCGCGCATCGTGCTCTTCTTCCAGTAGATGTCGCGCGGATCGTCCCCCTCGCGCATCGGCCGGAGGCCGAACGTCTCGTCGCCGCCCCCGCGCCCGCTGAGGCTCGCGCCGCCCTCGCGCCGGCCCGCGTCCTCGACGGGGAGCCGGACCGGATCGACCGCGGGGTAGATGATGAGGTCGCCCTCGGCCTCGACCTCCCTCGATTTCTCGAACAGCCCGAAGGGAAAGCGGGTCGCGATGCGGAACCCTGTGTGCCTGTCGCGGCCGCGCCTCGCCGGCGTCCGCCGGTAGGCGGCCACCTGCGCGCTGGAGGGGCTGATCTTCAGGAAGAAGCAGCGCTTGTCGGCCGGCTGGCCGGCGCGCAGATCCTCGACCTCGATCGCGTACGACGGAACGCGCTTCTTGTGGTTGTAGACCTCGATCTCGACGAGGTGAGCCCGGCCCACCTGGGCGCGGGCCGGGAGCCGCCGGGTCACCGTGAGGTGCTGCAGCGACAGGTCGCTCATCACGCCGGAGACGACGATCAGCGACAGCAGCATCCCGAGCAGCAGGTAGAGGAGGTTGTTGCCCGTGTTGATCGCCGCGAAGCCGACGCCCAGCGTGATCCCGAGGTAGTACTTTCCTTCCCGGGTGAACTTGAGCTTCCGGGGTGGCCTCAGGAAGAGCAGGACCCTCGTCCAGAACGACGCCTTGTCCCCGCGCGGGGGCAGCAGCGGGCGCTGCTCGACGAGCGGCCTGTCGCGCCTCGGCTTGCTCGGCCGGACGGCGCTCCGCGTCGCTGCGCCGGCGCGCTCGGCGCCGCGGGAGCTGCCGCTGAGAGATCCCCGCTCCCTGTCCTCTGCGCCCATCGCCCACCCCTCAGAGGGGGACCGGCACCCGCGCCACGAGGTCGCGCACCGCCGCCTCGCACTCGTCGCGGGTCGGCATGTAGCCCTCCGCGTGGGCCGAGAGCCGGACCCGGTGCGCCAGCACGGCCACCGCAAGGTTGTGGATGTCGTCCGCGATACAGTACGAGCGTCCGTAGAGGACCGCGCGCCCCCGGGCCGCGCGCGCCAGGTTCATGCCGGCGCGCGGCGATGCGCCCAGCGAGAGGGTCGGGCTCGACCGCGTGGCCGTGAGCACCGCCTGCAGGTAGGTCGCGAGCGACGAGTCGAGCTCGACGCGATCGACCTCGCGCTGCAGGGCGACGAGCTGGGCCGGATCGATGATCTGCGGCACGTTCCGCGCCCGGTCGGGCTCGCCGCCCTGGAGGAGCAGCCGCATCTCGACCTGCGGCGGCGGGTACCCGATCCGGATCCGCACCATGAACCGGTCGAGCTGCGACTCCGGCAGCGGGAACGTGCCCGCGAAATCCTGCGGGTTCTGGGTCGCGAGCACGAAGAAGGGGTACGGCAGCGGCGTCGCCGTCCCCTCGATGGACACCTGCCCCTCGTTCATCGCCTCGAGCAGCGCCGACTGGGTCCGGGGGCTCGCCCGGTTGATCTCGTCGGCGAGCAGCACGTTCGCGAAGATCGGCCCCTGCCGGAAGACGAACTGCCCGAGCCGCTGGTCGAAGACGCTGACCCCGAGCACGTCGCTCGGCAGGAGATCGCTGGTGAACTGAACGCGACGGAGCTCGCCCCCCACGGCCTTGGCCAGCGCTCGGGCCAGCGTCGTCTTGCCGACGCCGGGGACGTCCTCGATGAGGACATGGCCCCGGGCGAGCAGCGCGATGAGCGCCAGCTCGACCGCCTCTGGCTTCCCTTCGAGGGCCTGCTCCACGGCAGAGCGAAGCTTCAGGAGAAGAGGCGAAGCTTCACGCGCGACCGAGAGCGCTGATGTCATCGGGGGCGATGGTAGCACGAGGTCACGGCGCGCCTGCGGGGATGCGCATTTTGCGTTCCACGAGCCGGGCTGGCGGGTGCGAACCCGGATTCGCGACCTCGCGGCGCGGCCGCCGGCCCGGGTGCGTTGCGCCACGTTCTTCCCGGTTCGTGGCCTGGAGGGGCATCGGCGCTGCCGCTGGCGCTCGGTGTCGTCGGTTTCGTCGGTTTCGTCGGTCCCGGGCGCCGGCGCCCCCTGTGCTTTTAACTTGCCGCGGAATGGCCGGGGCCAGGGCGCCCGAGTATGCTCCGCGCGCCGTGACCGCCTCGGGGCCCCTTTTTCGCAACAGTGCCGCAGGCTTCCCTGATCAGGAGGCGCCCGGCGCCGAGGCTCGCCCGGATGCGGGCGCGCCGGACGCGCCGGCGCCTGCCGAGCAGGGCGGCTCGCCCGCTCCGGTGAGCTCCGTCCCCGCCGGCAAGCCTCCGTCGTCGCCTCCGCGGAGCGCCGGCGTGCCGAGCTCCGGTCCGCCGGAGAGCGGGCCCCCCTCGGGCGGCTTGATAGCGCAGCCGCCCCTGTTGCCCGACTCGCCCAGGGGGACGCTGCTCTGGCGTGTGCGCGGGATGATCCGCGCGATGCGGCCCCACCAGTGGGTGAAGAACCTCTTCGTCCTCGCGCCCGTGGTGTTCGCCAAGCACCTGACCCACCCCTCGATCATCATGAGCGCGGTCGGGGCCTTCGCGATCTTCTGCCTGCTCGCCGGCGCCGTCTACATCCTGAACGACATCGTCGACGTCGAGGCCGATCGGGTCCACCCGGTCAAGCGCTTCCGGCCGATCGCCTCGGGCCGCGTGCCCATCCCGGTCGCCAAGGCGATGGCGGTCGGCCTCGCGGTCATCGCGCTCGGCGCGAGCCTGCTCGGCCCGCCGCTCTTCGCGGTCGTCGCCGCCAGCTACTACGTCCTCAACGTCGCCTACTCGTTCCGGCTCAAGAAGATCGCCTACCTCGACGTCGGCTGCATCGCGATCTTCTTCGTGCTGCGCGTGCTCGCAGGCGGCTTCGCGACGAGGACGCCGCTCTCCGGCTTCATGATCGCCTGCACCGCGCTGCTCGCGCTCTTCCTCGGCTTCGGCAAGCGCCGGCACGAGCTCGCCTCGGTCAACGCCTCGAAGCAGCGCGCGGCGCTCGACGGCTACTCGCCTGCCGCCCTGACGGCGGCGCTCGCCGTGACGGGCCTCGCCACCTTCGCCACCTACCTGGCGTACACGCTCGACCACGACACGCAGCGGTTCTTCCAGAACCCGTACCTCTGGCTCACGGCGATCCACCCGCTCTTCGGCGGGATCCGGTTTCTCCAGCTCGTGGCCGGCAGCGCGAGGTCGGAGAGCCCCACCCAGGAGATCCTCCGGGACACGCCCTTCGTGCTGAACGTCGTCATGTGGTCGGCCGAGGTGCTGGTGATCGTGTACCGCCTGAGGCCGTCCTGATGCTCGGCGCCGGACCGGAGCTCGCCCGGCCGGGGGCGGCCCCTGCCGGCGACAAGCCCACCGCGAAGAGCGATGCGCTGACCGATCTCGCGCTGACGATGCCGATCTTCGTCCTCTATCACCTCGGCGTCGCCTTCCTCCCCATCCGCAACGCGGCGGATCCGGTCACCGCCGAGCTCCGCGCGCTGGCCAAGCACAGCCTCCCGCTCTACGCGGGCCTCACGGTCGCCGTCGGGGCCGCGTTCGTCCTCGTCCTCTCCATCCTCGGCCGAGGCCACGCCCTCCAGACGAGGCGCTTCGCGCTGCTCGCCGTCGAGGGCGCGCTCTACGCCATCCTGATGCGCTTCGCCGGCGCCTATGTGGTCGGCTCCCTCCGGCTCGGCCCGCCCGCCGCGTCGAACGACATCTTCACCGGGGTCGTGATGTCCCTCGGCGCGGGCTTCTACGAGGAGATCGCCTTCCGCGTCGGCCTCTACGGGCTGGGCGCGCTCGGGATCAAGTTCTTCTTCGGCAAGGGGGTCCAGGGGGTGGTGCTGATGGTCGGCTGGGCGGTCGTGGCCGCCGCCGTCTTCTCCGGCTGGCACTATGTCGGGTCGCTGGGCGATCCCTGGAACCTCCCCTCCTTCGTGTTCCGCATGGTGTGCGGGCTCGTTCTGACGGCGATCTACGTCTTCCGCGGCTTCGCGCCGGCCGTCTGGACCCACGCGCTCTACGACGTCTGGGTCCTCGTGCTCCGCTGAGCCCGAGGCCGCCCCGAGCGCGGGGGCGAGGCGCGCGCCGGGCGCGGGAACGAGGCACATCGCGATCCGCTGCCGTTTGGCGCTATGCTTCGCGCCTCGACGCATGCGGCTACCTCCCTTCCCGAAGCTCGCGCTCAAGCTGGTCCGGACGATCCCCTCGCTCGACGGCCCTGGTTTCCTCAACGTGCGACGCCAGGTGTTCCGCGTCGAGTTCCCGGACGGCTCGCTGAGCGACCCGTTCACCTACGACAGCGTCGATCGCGGGCGCCTCGACGCGGTGGTGATCGCCCCGCACTACCGCGGCGCGGACGGGCGCCGTCGCGTCTTCCTCCGCTCGGCGTTCCGGCCTCCGGCCGCGACCCGCCCGCCCGAGGCGTGGCCCATCCCGGAGGCGCCGACGCTCGGCGCGATCTGGGAGCTGCCCGCCGGGCTCGTCGAGCTCGACGAGCGGAGCCCGGAGGGCCTGAAGCGCTCCGCCGCGCGCGAGCTGCTCGAGGAGGTCGGCTTCGACGTGCCTCCGTCGGACCTCCACCCGCTCGGCCCGTCGACGTTCCCGGCGCCGGGCATGGTGGGCGAGCGGCACTTCTTCTTTCATGTCGAGGTCGACCCGGCTCGCCAGGGGACGCCGCTCGAGGACGGCTCCCCGCTCGAGCGGTTCGCGGCCATCGCGGCGGTCCCGCTCGACGAGGCGATCGAGCTCACCCGGCGCGGCGTGATCGAGGACGCGAAGACCGAGGTGGCGCTCCGGCGCCTCGCGGAGCTCTGATGGCGGAACGATCCCCCGCGCCCGCGCCGCGGCGTCCGCCCCGCGTCGCGCTCGTCGTGAAGCGCTCCGCCTGGAAGATCTACCGCGAGGAGCGGAAGGACCCGCGCATCACGCGGCTCATCGAGGCCGGCGACTCCGCGGTCGCGCGCCTCAAGGCGTCGCACGACGCGCACGAGCAGACCGTGCGCGAGGTCAAGGCGGCGCTCGACGACCTCGGGGTCCAGATCGATGTCGTCGCCAGCGCGGCGCAGTCCTTCGACGCGGGCGAGCTCGACCTCGTGATCACGGTCGGCGGCGACGGGACGCTCCTCAGCGCGTCCCACAACGTCGGCGACGTGCCGATCCTCGGCATCAACAGCGCGCCGGGCCACTCCGTCGGCTTCTTCTGCGGCGCGACGAGCCGCGACGCGGCCGACGCGATCGCGGGGGCGCTGAGCGGCTCGCTCCGCAGCACCGTGCTCACCCGCATGCAGGTCACGGTGAACGACAAGCTCGCCACGGGGCGCGTCCTGAACGACGCGCTTTTCTGCCACGTCTCCCCCGCGGCCACGTCGCGTTACGTGCTCCGGCTCGGCCGGGCCGAGGAGGAGCAGAAGTCGAGCGGCTTCTGGATCGGCCCTGCGGCCGGGTCCACGGCCGCGCAGCGCTCCGCGGGCGGGCGCGTCCTGCCGCTCACGTCGAAGCGGCTCCAGCTCGTCGTCCGCGAGCCCTACACCCCCCACGGCGACGAGTACCGCCTCCGTCACGCCCTGATCCAGCCGGGCGCCTCGCTCGTCGTGCGCAGCAAGACGCACGACGCGAAGCTCTTCTTCGACGGGCCGATCCACTCGGTCAGCGTCGGCTTCGGCGACGTCATCGAGTTCACGCAGGCGCCCCAGTCGCTGACGATCCTCGGCCTCTCCGCCAAGAGGAAGTGGGGCGCGGGCTCGGCGGTGAGCCGCCGCTAGGCCGCCCGGGCGACCGGGATCGCCTTCAACGGAAGGGGTTCGGGTGATCTCCTATGTCGAGCGCCCGGCATGCGGCCTCCCTCGCGGCGGGCGCGTGAGGCCTGAAGAAGGGCCGATTTGGGCTGCTTTCCCGCGGTTTTGACGGCCCGCGCCAGGGCCCCCCGGCCGCCCTCCCGGCGGAGCGGCGCGCCCCCCGGGGCATGAAACCCCTTCTTTTGTAGCTCCGATCGACGATTCGACACTGGATCTGCGGCGGCCGTTGTGGTTCCTTTGGCCCGCAAGAGGGCACAAACCTCAGGAGGAATGAACATGGCGGCCAAGAAGGCGGATGGGAAGAAGAGCACGTCGCTCAGCAAGAGCGCGCTGATCAACGCGGTGGTCGAGGCCAACGAGAACGAGATCTCGCGCAAGCAGGTCAAGGCGATCCTCGAGTCGCTGACCGACATCGCGTACAAGGAGCTCAAGAAGAACGGCATCTTCACGATGCCCGGCTTCGCGAAGTTCCGCGTCGTCAAGAAGCCCGCGACCAAGGCGCGCGAGGGGATCAACCCCTTCACGAAGCAGCCGATGACGTTCGCGGCCAAGCCGGCCAGCAAGTCGGTCCGCGCCCGCCCCATCAAGGCGATCAAGGACTCGCTCTCCTGAGCCTGCCCGGCTCGCGGGAGGGCTCCGCTGCGCGGCCGAGGCCCGCGGCGACCCCCTCGCCGGGATTCGCCCATCGCCGCAGGGCGAGGGCGAGCACGGCTGGCCCCGCGCGGCCCCTGCGGTAGCATGGTGCGGCTGCTTTGCCGCACATGACGCTCGCCGTCCGACTCTTCCGCGCGCTGCTCGCGTTCTCGGTCATCCTGACGAGCTACCTCATTCAGCTGGGGCTCGTGCGGGTGTTCGCGAGGCGCCTCGGGCGCGGCTCGCCCGCGGGTGAGCCGCCTCGCTGGCTCGTCGCGCGCCGCGACCGCGTCGATCAGAACAACGCCCGGCGCCTGCTGCGCGCCATGCTCCAGCTGCGGGGCGTCTTCATCAAGCTCGGCCAGGTGCTGTCCATCATGGGCGGCTTCTTGCCTCGTGCTTACGGCAAGGAGCTCGAGCAGCTCCAGGACCAGGTGCCGCCGCACCCGTTCAGCGATCTCGAGGCCGCGCTGCGCGCGAGCTTCGGCCGCTCCGCGGGCGAGCTGTTCGCGTCGATCGAGCGCGCGCCGCTCGCGGCCGCGTCGCTGGGGCAGGTCCACGTCGCGCGCCTCCGCGACGGCCGCAAGGTCGCGGTCAAGTTCCTCTACCCCGGCATCCGCGGGATCATCGCCGTCGACCTGCGCGTCCTGCGCCTCGCGATCCTCGTCTACAAGCGGTTCGTCCCGGTGGGGCACATCGAGCGGGTGCACGAGTCGCTGGTCGACTTGCTCCGCCGGGAGACCGACTACCTGCACGAGGCCGCGTGCATGGAGCGGATGGCGCAGAACTTCGAGGGGGACGCGGGCATCGCGTTCCCGGAGGTCATCCACGAGCTCACGACGCGCGACGTGCTCACGATGACCTTCATGGAAGGAATCAAGATCACCCGCCTCGACGCGCTCCGGAGCGCGGGCGTCGAGCCCTCGGACGTGGCGCTCCGGCTCGTGCAGGCCTTCTACAAGATGCTCTTCGCGGATCGCTTCTTCCACGCCGATCCGCACCCGGGGAACTTCCTTGTCGCCGCGCGGCCCGCGGAGGAGGGCGGCGGCTTTCGCCTCGTCGTCCTCGACTTCGGCGCGAGCTGCGAGGCCCGGGACGAGCTCATCGACGGGCTGCTCGACATCCTGAAGGGCATCTTCGCGCAGGACGACGCGGCGGTCGTGCGCGGCTTCCGGAGGATGGGCTTCGTCGCGCCCGGGGGCAACGACGCGCTCCTCGAGAGGACCGTGAAGACCTACTTCGCGAAGCTGCTCAAGATCCGGGATCGCACGCCGGCGGCGCTCATGCGCGCCCGCCCCGAGCAGCTGGAGCGGCTCGCGGACCCCGAGCTGGAGCGCGGTGAGCTCCAGGAGCTGATGCGGTCGTTCGAGTACCCGGAGGACTGGTTCTATGTCGAGCGCGCTTGCGTGCTCCTCTTCTGGCTGGCCGCCCAGATCGATCCCCACCTCGATACGATGGCGGCCGGCTTCCCGTACCTGATGCCGTTGATGGCGCAGCGCGAGGCCAAGGCCGGCTCCGGCTCCGGCGGGTCGGACCCGGCGCCGCGCCGCTCGCCTGCGGAGTGAGCCGAGGGCCATCACCACGCTCAACACGCGCAACATGCGTTTCGCGCGCGTTTCGTAGGTGTTTCGTTTGCGCTCTTCGCCCGTGCGTTACCGTGTTGGGAGCGGGCTGAAGCGCGGGCCGGGGCGGGTGAGCCCGAGCTGCGCGAGGAAGGGCGCATAACTCGAGTCGCGATCTGCCATGATCTCCGCGAGCCTCATCTTGACTGCGGCGATCCCTGCCCCTTCAAGGCGTCGGTAATTGTCCTCGGCGGGGTCGACCGCAGGCTCGACGCCTGCCCCCGCGAGGACGGTCCCAGTATGGTTCAGCCCCTCTGGAATCGTTTGTACAAACGGATCTGGCGCGTGTCGGAGGAGACCGACGAGCCGGTGCGAGTTCGTCTCGTCCCCCGCCATCTCGGGGTGGAACGCGGCCAGCACCGGCGCGGGGCTGAGGCGCCGCCGCAGCTGTTCACCCAGGCGCGACGCGAAGCGCTCGAACTGGGGCGACGGAGCATGGATGCACGGGAAAACCAGGTGCACCACCGCGGAGTCGGCCTCCTCCATGACCGCCAGCGCCGTCTCCAGGACGGGCTCGCGATCGAGCAGGACGTAAAAGCGTCCGAATCCGGTTGCGGCGTCGCGCATGAACGGGCAGAGCCGGTAGCGAGCGACAACCTCGTCGGCGTAACGCCCGTGGACTCGCCGCACCTCGGCCGCAAACCGAGGCGCCTCCGGGTGGTGGGCCAGCTCCCCCCGCACGACCGGCTCGCTCAAATGCATCACCTCATTTTCTCGGGGAAGCATTCTTCCCTCGGCCCGTGATAGCTTACGCCGCGCTGCGGCGGAAGGAGGAGGCGTGCAGGAGACCGCGAAGTTAACGCTGAAGAAGAACGGTGGGGAGCAGACGATCGAGTTGCCTGTCATCACGGGCACCGAGGGGGAGAAGGCGATCGACGTCGCGTCCCTTCGTTCGAAGACCGGGTACGTTTGCATCGACCCGGCCTTCGTCAACACGGCCTCGACCACGAGCTCCATCACGTTCCTCGATGGGGAGAAGGGCATCCTCCGCTACCGCGGCATCCCGATCGAGCAGCTCGGCGAGAAGTCGACCTTCGTGGAGACCTCGTACCTCCTGATCTACGGCAAGCTGCCGAGCAAGAGCGAGCTGTCCCGGTTCTCCACGCTGCTCACCCGGCACTCGCTGATCCACGAGGACATGAAGCGCTTCTTCGACGGCTACCCGTCGACGGCGCACCCCATGGCGATCCTGTCCGCGATGGTGCTCTCCCTGTCGAGCTACTACCCGGAAGCGATCGACGTGAAGAACACCGAGCACCTCGACATCACCATCGCGAGGCTGCTCTCCAAGGTGCGCACGATCGCGGCGTTCTCGTACAAGAAGTCGATCGGCCAGCCGTTCGTCTACCCGCACAACTCGCTCTCGTACTGTGCGAACTTCCTCAACATGATGTTCTCGGTCCCGGCGGAGCCGTACGAGATCGACGAGGACATCGTGAAGGTGCTGAACCTGCTCCTGATCCTGCACGCCGATCACGAGCAGAACTGCTCCACGTCGACGGTGCGCCTCGTCGGGAGCTCGAAGGCGAACCTCTTCGCCTCGGTCGCCGCCGGCATCTGCGCGCTCTGGGGCCCGCTCCACGGCGGCGCGAACCAGGAGGTCGTGACGATGCTCGAGGCGATCCGCGCGGACGGCGGCGACGTCTCGAAGTTCGTCAAGCTCGCGAAGGACAAGACCTCGAACTTCCGCCTGATGGGCTTCGGCCACCGCGTGTACAAGAACTACGATCCGCGCGCCGTCCTCATCAAGGCGGCGGCCGACAAGATCCTGGCGAAGCTCGGCATCAAGGATCCGCTGCTCGACATCGCGCAGCGCCTCGAGGAGACCGCGCTGAAGGATCCGTACTTCGTCGAGCGGAAGCTCTACCCGAACGTCGACTTCTACAGCGGCATCATCTACCGCGCGCTCGGCTTCCCCACGAACATGTTCACCGTCATGTTCGCGCTCGGACGCCTCCCCGGCTGGATCGCCCACTGGAAGGAGATGAACGACGACCCGACCGGCAAGATCGGCCGTCCGCGGCAGATCTACACCGGCGAGAACGCCGTCGACTACACGCCGCTCGACGAGCGCGCGTGACCGCGGCGGGGCCCAGCGGCCCCGCCGGCACCTTCCACCGACGATCCCTTCCACCTGACGAGCGCGCCCTTGGCGGCGCGCTCGCGGCCCCTCAGCGGCTGAACACCAGCAGGACGACGATCATCGCCACGATGACGCCCGTGATGAGCGAGGCGCCGCCGACGAGCAGCAGCAGCTTGCCCGTCGAGAGCTGCGAGAGCGACGCGCCAGCGCGGGAGGGCGCTGACGGGTTGTCGTCGAGCGTTCGCTCCGGTCGGCTCATCGAGTGCGAATGGCGAGGGGCCGCGGCCGGCTCCACCACGGTCGGCTGCGGGCGCGCGCTCGGCGACCCGCCGGCATGCAGCGGAGGCGCCGGCTGCGATATCGGCTGGCCGGCGCGGATCCGCCCCTCGATGACGGCCTGCGCGTAGGGAGGCAGCGCGCCTGCGCGTACAGCGCGGACGTCCGCGCGCATGGTCTCGGCGTTCGGGTAGCGATGGAACTTGATGAACGCCAGCGAGCGATCGACCACGGCCGCGACGGAGGGCGAGATCCCGGGCGCGACCGACGCGAGCGGCGGCGCGGCCTCGGTCGCTGCGGCGATGACCTCCATGGCCTCCGTCACCTCGCCGTGCACCTGTCGGCCCGCGAGCAGCCGGAACATCGTCGCTCCGAGCCCGAAGAGATCGGTGCGCCCGTCGATGTCGTGGATGAGCCCCGTCGCTTGCTCCGGCGCCATGTACGTCGCCGTGCCCATGATCATGCCCGTCTTGGTCGCGGTCTTCTCGGGCAGGCCGGTGAGCCCGTCGACGACGCGCGCGATGCCGAAGTCGAGCATGCGCACGCGCCCGTCGTTGCCGAGGTGGATGTTCTCGGGCTTGAGATCGCGGTGCACGACGCCGCGCGCGTGCGCGATCGCCAGCGTCTCGAGCACCTGGTCCGCGAGCGCGAGCACCTCGCCGGCCGGCATCGTCCCGGTGCGCGCCATCCGATCGAAGAGCGTCTCGCCCTGGAGCGCCTCCATCGTCAGGTAGGCGAGGCCCTCCTGCGTCTCGCCGGAGGCGAGCACGCGCACCACGCCGGGCACCGCGTCCGCCCCGCCGAGCGTGTTGCCGATGAACCCCTCGCGGAGGAAGCGCTTCCGCACCTCCGTGATCGCGTTGAGCTCCGGGTGCAGCACCTTGAGCGCGACCTGAGAGCCGTCCGCCGCGCGCCCGAGCAGCACGCTCCCCATGCCGCCGGTGCCGAGCACGCGCTCGATCCACCACGTCCCGGCGAACGTCTTGCCGACCCAGTGCTCCGCGTCGTCGTCGTACACGAGAGGCGCCCTCTTTCGACCAGCGGCCATCCGAGGAGAGAGATCTCAGCGGCGAAGCCACTGGTAGGCCGCTCCGCTGCGGGCGCGCAAGCTAATTGATGGAGGTCGTGCCGAAACGGGGGTCGTCGTCAAGCCGCTCGGCCGCTGCCTTGAGCCCGGAGGCGACGCCCCGGAACGCGTCCGCTGGCATGCGAAACGTCACGCCAGGGCCGATGAGTGTCACGTGCACGGTGCCACACCCGCACCGGGTGATGCGTGTCGCCTCGTTCGAGGCGAGCTCGGTGTGTGGACCGCATTTCTTGGGCGCCGCCATGGTTGAACCTCTCCCACATCCTAGCAGCACCGGCCAGCGCTCGACCACGACGCCCCGGCGCGCGACGGAACCATGCCCGCCCCGTGACACGAACGCCCTGAAATTGTGCAGCCGTGTATATCTCTCTTCATCGCTGCGCGATTGCCTGGAGGGACTCATGGCCGGTCGATGCCTGACGCTTGGTTTGCTTCCTGTCGTGCTGGGGATCGTGGCCTGCGTTGACGGGGGCGGGGGTGGGGGCGAGACGCCCGCGCCGGTCGACGAGTCGCTGCTCGATGTGCCGCCGGTCGGCCAGGGCTTCCAGATGCAGACTGAGGAGACCGAGGTGCCGGCGGGGGTCGAGCAGCAGGACTGCTACTTCTTCAAGGTCAGCGAGCTCGCCGCGTCGAACGGGCTGGACCCGGCCGCGCCGGTGAACCTCCACCGCGTGCAGATCGCGCAGCGCGACGGCTCGCACCACATGAACATCTTCCGCGTGAAGACCGTGAAGGGGCTGGGGCCGGAGGGCGGGCTCATCCAGAAGAACCAGAACGGGGTCGGGGAGTGCTTCAAGAGCCCCAACTGGGCGGACTGGCCGCTCATCGCGAACTCGCAGCAGAACGGCCAGGTCGACTGGGAGTTCCCCGAGGGCGTCGCGAACGTCCTCGCGCCGGACGAGTGGCTGATGCTGCAGACGCATTACGTGAATGCGACGTCGCAGAAGACCCCCGAGGCGGTCGGCCGCGTCCGGGTGAACTTCTGGGCGCTTCCGGCCGCCGAGGTCAAGGCCGAGATGGGCACCGTCTTCGCGACCAAGCAGTCGATCCGTGTCTGTCAGTCGAACCCGACGCCCACGTTCGAGGGCTCGTGCCAGATCAACAGCCCCTCTCCCGTGAGGATCATCGGCGCCAACGGCCATTTCCACAGCCGAGGCACGCGGTTCGATATGTATGCATGGGACGGCAAGACCATCGGCACGCCTCCGGCCTCGGAGCGCTTCTACACATCGAACGCGTGGGACGACCCGCCGATGCTCATCTCGCCGGAGCTCGACAGGGAGCTCCCGACGAACGGCGGCGTCTGGTACGGATGCACCTACGAGTGGCAGCAGCCGGACCCGTCCGTGGGGTGCAAGGGCCTCGACGAGTACGACGTGTCCAAGAACGGGACCGCCGACGAGTCGCTCGATTGCTGCTACACGTTCGGGCCGATCGTCGAGAAGAACGAGCACTGCAACATCTTCGTCTATTACTATCCGAAGCAGGACGACGTGTTCTGCAACTGAGCCCTCCATGGCGGCGCGCCGGCAGGACCTCTCCAGGCGGGTCTTCACTCCCATGCGCACCTGCTTTCACTCCATGGCTGTGGCGGCGCTCGGCGCGGTCGCCCTCACCGGCTGCCCCGGCGATCCTGCGAGGCCGCCCGAGCAGGAGCCGCCGGCGTGGCGCGTGCTGCTCGACGAGGGCGATCTCGACCGCGCGGTCCTCTCGATCTGGGGGACGGCGCCCGACGACGTGTTCGCCGTCGGGGGGCCGCTCGGCAACACGGGCCTCCAGGCGCTCGCGCTGCACTACGACGGGGCGAGGTGGCGCGAGCTCCCGGCGGGCGGGGAGACGACCTTCTGGTGGGTGGCCGGCTCCGGTCCGCAGGACGTCTGGATGGTCGGCGAGCGCGGCCGCGCCGCGCGGTGGGACGGCGCGACGTTCACCGAGCACGAGACGGGGACGGAGGCCACGCTGTGGGGCGTGATCGCGTTTTCACCCGACGATGCCTGGGCGGTCGGCGGCATGCCCGGCAGCGGCGCGGACGCGGAGAAGGACATCGTCCTCCGCTGGGACGGCAGCGCATGGTCGCGAGAGCCGCTGCCGGCGGCGACTGGCCGGGCGCTCTACAAGGTGTGGGGCGAATCGTCCGAGGATCTCTACGCCGTGGGCGAGTTCGGCGTGATCTGGCACCGCTCGGGCTCGACCTGGGAAGTGCAATCCGATCCGCCGATCGCGCAGGGCACCCTGTTCACGGCCGCCGGCTGCAGCCGTGAAGAGGTATACGCGGTCGGCGGGAGAGACGTGCTCCGCTCGGACGGCGCGTCGTGGCGCAGGCTCGAGATAGAGCTCACCAACGACGTGAACGGCGTCGCCTGCGGCCGGCCGGGGGAGGTCGCGATCGTCGGGTATGGAGGGCTCAAGCAGCGCCTCGTCGACGGGGCCTGGATCGATGAGTTCACCGAGGAGCCCTACGCCGATCTCCACGCCGTCTGGGCCGACGGGGAAGGGGCCTTCTGGGCCGTGGGCGGGGACTTCCTTAGCCAGCCGACTCCCGGCAGAGCCCGCAAGGGCGTGGTGGCGCGCTACGGAACAGGGCAAATCGCCGACACTGTGAGCCGCTGATCACCACGTCGCAGGTATCCTCACCTGCTCGGACATGCCCTTGGTGTGGCATGGCGCATCATGGGACCGTGAACTCGTAGATACGCTGTGGCCGAGCGGGCACGAGCAGCGAGACTTTTTTCTTGGGAAATGCTTCAAAGGGTGGCGCTGGTCGTCCGATTGCAACACCTGCGGAGACCACACGCGGATCCCGCGCTCTGAACCCAGGAGAATTGGCATGCGACGGACCATTGCTCAGCTTTTTGTGAGTGCGTTTACTTTTGCAGTTCCTGCGCTGGTTGCCTCCACTGCATCAGCCCAGCCCAATCCATGTGGAAACCTCCAGCTCGCGGCGGCCGGTCAGTGTGAGATTCGCACCGAGGGCGGCTGTGAAGGCTACTGCGAGCCGGTCCGTTTCGAGGCGGAGTGCTCCGGGCGGTGCACTGGCGGCGTGCAGGCGTCGTGCACGGGCCAGTGCCAGGCGGACTGCGAAGGCGAGTGCACCGCCGACCCGGGGAGCCTGAGCTGCGAGGGGAGCTGCAAGGCGAGCTGCACGGGGAAGTGCGAGGCGAGGTGCGAGGCGAAAGCGGGTAGCGATGCCGGCGCGCGGGCGGACTGCGAGGCGTCGTGCTCGTCGAGCTGCGAGGGCGAGTGCAGCGTGAGCTGCGAGGCGACGCCGCCGAGCGCCTCGTGCGAGGCGAAGTGCGAGGCGAGCTGCGAGGGGGAGTGCAAGGTCGACGCGAACTTCGACTGCAACTTCAACTGCACGTCCGAGCTCCGGGGCGGGTGCGAGGTGCAGTGCACCACGCCGGATGGCGCGCTGTTCTGCAACGGGCAGTACGTCGATATCGCCGGCAGCATGGAGGAGTGCAAGAACTGGCTGCTCTCGCAGGGCGTCGACGTGGAGTTCCACGCCGAGGCGGAGGCCGAGGCCAGCGTCTCCTGCGCCGCCGCGCCGGGGTCGTCCTCGGCGCCGTTCGCGGGCACCGGGCTCGCGGCGCTCGTCGCCGGCGTGGGCGTGGCTGCGGCGCGTCGCCGCAAGCGGTCCTGAGCGGGGCTCGGCGCCCCTGACTGCGCGGGCGCCGCCCTGCGGCGCGCCGGCGCGCCCTGAACCGAAGCGCGCCGGCGCGCCCTGAACCGAAGCGCGCCGGCGCGCCCTGAACCGAAGCGCGCCGGCGCGCCCTGAACCGAAGCGCGCCGGCGCGCCCTCACCCACACCTCCCAGGCCGGGTCGCTCCGCGCGGCCCGGCCCGGCTCTGTCCGGCACCGGTGTAGATTCGCGCGCACCCTGATGACCCTGCTCCGTCGTTCGAAGCCGCGCTGGGCGCTCGCCCTGGCGCTGCTCGCAGGCTGCGAGGCCCGCACGCCGCCCGCGCCGCACCCGGCGGCGCCCGCGACGCTCGCGGCCGCCGCCGCGCCGGCCGTCGCCAGCGCGAGCGCCGGGGCGTCGGCCGCGAGCGCCGCCGCGGCGCCCACGGCCGACGTCGCGGCGCCGGAGCCGATGCCGCCGGTGCCGCCGATCGCGCTCGCCTCGGGCGGCCCGCGGGCGGTGCGCGGCGACGCCGGGCTCGTGACCTCGGTCGAGGAGCACGCGACGCGCGCGGGCGCGGACGTGCTGCGGCGCGGCGGCAACGCGGTCGACGCCGCGGTCGCCGTGGCGTTCGCGCTGGCGGTGACCCACCCGAGCGCGGGCAACATCGGCGGCGGCGGCTTCATGCTGGTCCGCCTCGCGAACGGCGAGACGCAGGCGATCGACTTCCGAGAGGCCGCGCCCGCGTCGGTGACCACCGAGTCGAACATGGCGATGCTGCGCGCCGGCGGGCACGGCTATGCGTCCGCCGGCGTCCCGGGCTCGGTCGCTGGCCTCGCCCTGGCCCACGAGCGGTTCGGCACCCGCCCGTTCGCCGAGCTCCTGGCCCCGGCGATCTCCCTCGCGCGCAAGGGGCACCGCCTCGGCGCGCGGCAGGCGCTGACGCTGCGCTGGGCGTGGCCGCGGCTGAAGGCCGATCGGGCCGCGAGCGCCATCTGGGGGCGGGGCAAGGCGCCGGTCGCCCAGGGCGAGCTGGTGCGGCAGCTCGATCTCGCCCGCACCCTCGAGACGCTCGCCGCGGAGGGGCCGCGCGCGTTCTACGAGGGCGCCATCGCCCGGCAGATCGCCGGCGCGATGCGCGAGCGCGGCGGCCACATCAGCGAGAGCGACCTGCGCGCCTACCAGGCGAAGTGGCGCGCGCCCCTCCGGTTCTCGTACCGCGGCTTCACCGTCGACACGATGCCGCCCCCCTCGATGGGAGGCGTCGCGCTCGCGGAGATGATGCTCACGCTCGAGCGGCTCAAGGCGCACGAGGCGCCCGCCGACTCGGGGCTGTCGCTGCACCTGTTCGTCGAGGCGGCGAAGCGGGCGTACGCCGATCGGCGCAAGGTGAGCGCCGACCCCGATTTCGTGGCGCCCGAGACGGCGCAGCTGCTCGCGCAGCTCCTCGACGGAGCCTACCTGATGCGCCGCAGGCCGCCCGTCGACCCGGAGCGGGCCACGCCGGCGGGCGACATCGCGGCGCCTCTGGGCGCCGTCGCGCTGGAGTCCCCGCAGACGACGCACTTCTCGGTGATCGACGCGCAGGGCAACGCGGTCTCGTGCACGACCACCCTGTCGGCGAGCTTCGGCGCGAGGATCGTGATCCCGGGCACGGGCATCCTGCTCGCCAACGCGCTGGGTGCGTTCTCCGAGACGGGGATCAACGCGGTGGCGCCGGGCAAACGCATGGCGAGCTCGATGACGCCCACCCTCGTGAGCCGCGACGGCAAGGTCGCGCTCGTCCTCGGATCTCCCGGCGGCGACACGATCCCGAACACCGTCGCGCAGGTCCTCCGCAACCTGGTCGATCACGGGATGACCATCGACGAGGCGGTCCGCCACGCGCGCATCCACCACCAGTGGATGCCGGATCGCGTGCGCGTCGAGCGGCTGACGCCTCCGCCGCAGGCCGCCCTCGACGACCTCGCGCGGCGGGGGCACGCCCTCGTCATGGACCCGATGCCGATCGGCGACGCGAACAACCTGCTCGTCGACGCGGCCGGCGTCGCGTGGGGCTACGCGGACACGCGGGAAGGGGGCAAGGCCGAGGGCGTCAGCGCGCCGGACAAGCTCGACCCGGCGGCGCAGGCCGACGCTCAGTCGTCGAGCGCGCGGTAGTCCGCCGCGCGGGCATCGAGCGCGCGGTAGCCCGCGCGCGAGCGATCCGAGCGCGCAGATCGCGCGCTCGGTGGTCCGCCGCGCGCCGCCGCGTCAGCGCAGCCTGGGGTCGTAGTTGGCCGCGTCGGCGTCGTCGTCCTCCTTGGGGCGCACGACGACGACCGGGCACGGCGCGTTCCGCGCGATCCGGTCGGCCGTCGAGCCGCCGAAGAGCCGCTGCAGGGGCGACTGCGGGTGCGTGGCCACGACGATGAGATCGGCGCTGAGCTCCCGGGCGAGCGAGACGATGGCCCGGTCCGGCCGGCCCGTGCGGAAGTGCATCGCCATCAGCCGGGCCTGGCCGTCCGCGAACCGGTGCTGGAGCACGCGGAGCGACGGCGGCGACGACGCGCCCGGCGTCGTCACGTCGCGCACTGCAGGGGCGACCTGCCGCGGGCCGATGACCACGGCGTGGATCTCCGTCTCGCCGCGGAGCGCCGCCAGATCGAAGGCGAAGCGCCACGCCCGCCCGCCCGGCTCGGACAGGTCCATCGCGACCACCACGATGTACGACTTCACCCGGCGACCCCCGCGCACGCTCGCGCGGGTCTCGCTCGCGGGCGCCGGCTCGTTCACGACAGCCGGCGCGCTCGCGGCGGCGGCCGCGCCGCCAGCGCGCCCCGCCGGCTCGCGGCGCCCAGGCTCGGCCCGCGGGGGGAGCGGCGCCTGGCTGACAGCGTCCGGCTCGCTCGCCCCTGCGGGCAGCGTCTCTGGCGGCGCGTCGCCCGCCGCGTGGGGCGTGCGGGCGAACGACCTGCCCTGATCGGCGCGCGCAGGCGCCGGTGCTTCGGTTGGCATCGCGCCAACGTTTGCCGCGCGCCGCGCGTCCGCAAGCGCCCCGCCCGACGGTGCGGGCCGTGCGCGGCCTGGCCCCCCGCGCGGGCGAGCAGCGCGAGCCGGCCCTCGCGCGGCCGGACCTCCCGGGACCACTCCATCCTTGACGCACCCTCCAGACCTTCGCAGCGTCCCGCCCATGATCCCCCGCTACACTCCCGCTGAATTCGAAGAGCTCTGGTCGCCCGCCACCCGATTCTCGACCTGGCTCGAGGTGGAGCTCGCCGCCTGCGAGGCGATGGAGGCCGAAGGGCTCGTGCCCGCCGGCATCGCGAAGGGGATCCGCGCGAAGCAGCTGACGCTCGATCCCGAGCGGATCGAGTCGATCGAGCGCACCGTCAAGCACGACGTCATCGCCTTCCTGACGCACGTCGAGGAGCTCGCGGGCGAGGGCGCGCGGTGGCTGCACCGGGGGATGACCTCGAGCGACGTGCTCGACACGAGCCTCGCGGTGCTGCTCGTCCGCGCGACGGACCTGCTCTCGGCGCGGCTCGACAAGCTCTGCAGCGCGCTCGCGCGGCGCGCGGACGAGCACCGGCGCACCCCGATGATCGGCAGGAGCCACGGCATCGCCGCCGAGCCGATCACGTTCGGCCTGGCGATCGCCGGCCACCTCGCGGAGATGAAGCGCGGCAGGGCGCGCCTGCTCGCGGCGCGCCAGGCGATCGCGGTCGGGAAGATCGCCGGCGCGGTCGGGACGTACGCGCACCTTTCGCCGCGCATCGAGGAGCGCGCGCTCGCGGCCCTGGGCCTGCGCCCCGAGACGGTCTCGACGCAGGTCGTCGCGCGCGATCGCCACGCCGAGCTCTTCACCGCGCTCTCGCTCATCGCGGCGGGCATCGAGCGGCTCGCGACCAACGTGCGGCACTGGCAGCGCACCGAGGTCCGCGAGGCGGAGGAGCGCTTCACCGTGGGCCAGAAGGGCTCGAGCGCGATGCCCCACAAGCGCAACCCCATCCTCAGCGAGAACCTGTGCGGCCTCGCGCGCATCGTGCGCGCGGCCGTGATCCCGGCGCTCGAGAACGTGCCGCTGTGGCACGAGCGCGACATCTCGCACTCGTCGGTCGAGCGGATGATCGCGCCCGACGCGACCTCGACGCTCGGGTTCATGCTCGACCGCGCCGCCGGGCTCGTGGAGGGGCTGGTCGTCTACCCCGAGAAGCTGCGCCAGAACCTCGACAGCACGGGCGAGCTCTTCTTCAGCGAGGCGGTGCTCCTGGCGCTCGTCCAGAAGGGCAGGCCGCGGCAGGCGGCCTACGAGCTGGTGCAGCGCTGCGCGATGCGCGCGATCGCGGGCGAGGGGCGCTTCCGCGACAACCTCGCCGCCGACGCCGACGTCGCGGCGCTGCTCGCCCCGGACGAAATCGCGCGCTGCTTCGACCTCGACCACGCGCTCTCGCACGTGGACACGATCATCGATCGCGCGCTCCGCGACTGACCTGCGGCGTTGACCTGCGCGGGCCGGTTTGACAGGCTCGGCCCCTCATGGCCGCACCCACACCTGTCCGCTCGCGCTGGCGCCGGCTCGCGGTGCTCGCGCCGCTCGCGGCGCTCGCCGCCTGCAGCGGGAGCGCCTCGGCGCCGCCTCCGCCTCTCGGCGCGGCGCCCCCTCAGGCCGCGGCGCCCCCTCAGGCCGTGGCGAGCGCCGAGCCCGCGCGGCCGGCGGAGGCGCCGCGCGAGCCGTTCACCGCGCTGCGCGATCGGATCCTGCGCGAGTGGGTCGCGGACGAGCCGGCCTTCGCGCGCTCGCGCGGGCTGCACGAGCAGGACGGCAAGGTCTCGGACTACGGCGCTGCCGCGATAGAGCGGCGGCTCGCGCGCCTCGAGCGCGACCGCGCGGCGCTCGCCGCCGTCGACGCCGCGGCGCTCTCCCCGGACGAGGCGCTCGACCGCGCGCTGCTCCTCCAGCAGATCGACCTCAAGATCTTCACCGGGAGGGACGTCGAGGAGTGGCGCCGACGGCCGCAGTTCTACGGCGATCTGTTCGGCGTGAACCACTACCTCGATCGCGCGTACGCGCCGCTGCCCGAGCGCGCGCGGCGCCTCCTCGAGCACGAGAAGGCGGCGCTGGCCCAGGCGCCGCGCGTCCTCGAGAACCTCGTGAGCCCGATGCCGAAGCCGGTGATCGAGGTGGCCGTGAAGATCTTCCGGGGCTACGCCGAGTACCTGCGCGGCGATGTCGTCAAGCTGCTCAAGGGCGTGGGCGACCCCGCGTTCCAGGCCGATTTCGAGAAGACGAACGCCGCGCTCGCCGACGCGGCGGAGAAGCTCGCCGAGCACCTCGCGAAGGTCGAGCTGCCGAAGGGCGACGCGAGCCACGTGCTCGGGGAGGCGCGGTACCGGAAGCTCCTCCTCGCGCAGGAGGGGCTCTCGATGCCGCTCGCCGAGTTCAAGAAGATGGGCGAGGACGACCTCGCGGCGAACAAGGCGGCGTACCAGGAGCTCGCCAGGAAGGTGAAGACCTCCCGGCCGAAGGCGGAGCAGCTCCTCGCCGAGGCGACGCGGATGATGGAGTCGGCGCGCAAGTTCCTCGTCGACAAGGAGATCGTGAGCCTCCCGTCCGACGAGCGGGCGATCGTGAAGGAGACGCCGCCCTACATGCGCTGGAACGCCGCCTTCCTCGACGCGCCGGGGCCGTTCGAGCGGAAGGGGCTCGAGGCGTTCTACTACATCACGAAGCCGGACCCCTCGTGGCCCCGGAAGGAGCAGGAGGAGTACGTGATGCTGCGGGGCACGCTGCTCTCGACGACCGTGCACGAGGTCTACCCGGGGCACTTCGTCCAGGGCCTGTGGGGGAACCGGGCGCCGACGGAGACGCAGAAGATGTTCGGGAGCTACTCGTTCGTGGAGGGCTGGGCCCACTACGTCGAGCAGATGATGATCGAGCAGGGGTTCGGCAAGGAGGACCCGCAGAGCCGCCTCGGCCAGCTCGCGGACGCGCTGCTGCGCAACTGCCGGGTGGTCGTGTCGCTCGGGGTGCACGCGGAGGGCATGAGCCTCGACGAGGCCGAGCGCCGCTTCGTCGACGACTGCTTCCAGGACCGCGCGACGGCGCGGGAGCAGGCGGTGCGCGCGACGTTCGACCCCGGCTACTTCGCCTACACGCTCGGCAAGCTCCAGATCCTGAAGCTCCGCGACGAGGCGAAGGCGGCCCTCGGCCCGGCGTTCTCGCTGCGCCGCTTCCACGACGCGCTCCTCTCGCACGGCTCGCCGCCGCTGCCGCTCGTCCGCGAGCGCGTGCTCGCCGAGCTCAAGGCGCCGATGAGGAAGCAGCCCTTATAAAGGCCTTGCTCCAGGGGGCCCAGCGCGTCGGCCGCGCCTTCAGCGTGCGCACGTCCATCGCGTCGCACCACGCCTCGAAGCGGTCGCGCGGCACGCCCCGCGGGCGCGCTAGGCCGTCACGTCGGCCATGAAGATCGGCGGGGTGTGCAGGGCCAGGATCTCCGGCGCGGGCGGGGCCGACTGCTTCGCCATCCGGAGCGCCTCGTCCATCGTGCGGGCCGTCTCCCAGCCGAGCAGCTGCGGGATGTACTCGTTGTCGGCGCCGACCACGATCATCCGGCCGATGTGCTGCCGCCCCGCCTCGCCCCAGTACCACATGAAGAACGGGTGGGTCGGGTGGTACGCGTGCCCGAAGCGGTACATCTCGATGTACGCGGGGTTCTCGGAGAACTTCTTCTCGTACCGCTTGTGCAGCTCCATCGCGTCCCGCGTCTCCGGCAGGAGCCGGTGCACGAACTCGATGTACGGGGCGTGGTGCTCGTTGTCGAACAGGTCGGTGCAGGGGTGGAGGATGATCATCGTCCCCCCCTTCTTGAGCATCGGCGCGCCGCGGTAGAGGTTGAACAGGTAGCCGTTCGCCATCACCTGCACGAGCAGCGGGTTCAGGAACGAGTTCACGTTGTACGGGCTGATGTACGGGATGCCCGTGATCAGGATGTCGGCCTGGCCCGAGACCGGGACGAGGTACTGGTCGAAGCTGCGCTTCAGCGTGTGCTCGTGGACGGCCTCGGTCTCGCCGGCGAACACCCCGGTCACCCCGAACGGCGAGGGGACGCGCTGGAAGATCGCCTGGCGCGCGGGCTGCGGCACCTTGGAGAGCGTGAAGCGGAGGGCGCGCAGCGCGCTCTTCTCGCCCGCGCTCAGGTCGTCCTCGTTCTTCGCGAGGAACTCGAGCGGGCGATCGAACATGCGGTTGTTGATCGTCGTCTCGATCGTGAAGACGTTGAGCTTCTTGTTGGCCAGCCGGCCCATGCGCTCGACGCTCGTGTGCAGCGCGGAGCTCTTCGGATCCATGTACGAGTAGCAGTCGCGCATCACCCGCGGGTTGTGGTGCGCGCGCAGGCTCCGGTACCCGCACAGGCCGACGGCGACCGACTTGTGCCCGCCGTCCATCGGCACGAGGTTGAGGTTCACGTAGATCACGAGGTCGCTGTCGACCGCGCGCTTGTTGAGCTCGACCTCCTCGCCGACGTCGGTCGTGCCGACGTACTTCATGTTGGCGGCGTTCTCGGCGTCGTGGTTGTAGAGCCGCTTCGGCCAGTAGGCGTTGAAGATCCGGTCGCCGACGATGTGGCGGACCTCCCAGTCCTTCATCCGCCGGTGGACGCTCGTGGCGATGATGATCTCCACGTCGTCGACGCCGTAGTCGGCGAGCAGGTCGAGCACGATCGTGAGCACCCGCTCGCGGATGTCGGGGCGCTTCATCTGCGGCAGCGGCAGCGAGATGTCGTCCACCGCGATCGTGACCTTCATCCCCGGGCGGAGCTTCGCGTAGAGCGGCTCCGAGTTGTGCGGGTGGTTGATCGCGTAGCGGATCGCGGCGTCGACGTCCTTCAGCGGCTCGATGGGCGGCTTCGCGTAGAGCACCCGGGTGCCGGTGGGCAGGTCGACCTCGACCAGCTGGTCGCCTGAGAAGAGCACCCGGGGGGCGCTGCGGCTGTCTAGCGTGACGACGCAAGGATGGCTCATGGGACCTTCAGAGCAGGGGGTGCGACGTGTTGGGCTGGATGGTGGCCTCCCGCCGCCGGCGGGGAGGCAGGGGTCATGCGGCGAGGTGGAGGATCGGCCAGTGGTACGCCTGCGCCAGCATCTTGAGCTTGCGGTCCGGGTTCACCGCCGCCGGGTAGCCGACGACCGAGAGCATCGGGACGTCCGAGTAGCTGTCCGAGTAGGCGAAGCACTCGTCGAGGTCGTGCCCGTTCGCGTGGGCGTGCTCGCGGATGAGCCGCGCCTTCTCGGGCCCGGCCACCACCGGGCGCAGGAGCTTGCCCGTCGCGAACCGATCCTTCACCTCGAGGCGGTTCGCGATGATGCCCGTCGCGCCGAGGTGCTCGGCGAGCAGCTGCATCAGGAAATCGAGCGCGCCGGAGATGAGGATGACGTCGTGCCCCTTGTCGAGGCTGCACTTCACGAGGTCCCGCGCCTTGGCGTAGATCGCCGGCTTGAGCACCTTCGCGAACGCCTCCTCCGCGAGCGCCACGAGGCGATCCTCGGAGACGCCCTCGAACGAGCTGAAGAGCAGCTCGTTGAAGAGGCGGCGATCCTGGAGCTCCGCCATCGCCATCCACGGCGCCTTGACGATGGCGCGGCCGAGCTTCGCGAGGCTGTGCATCGGCGTTGGCTGGTTCAGCATGTAGAACACCGTCGGGTGCACGAGGTTCGTCGTGACCAGGGTGCCGTCTACGTCGAAGTAGCTCGCCGGCATGCGAGGCAAATCTCCCTGCATGCCGTTTGAGTCAAGATCGAGCTGCCGCGAACCGGTGTTCGCAGGCGATCGTCACGCCGCGTCGAGGTGCCACGCCGCGTCGATGGGCTCGTGCAGGTCGTCGCGCCGTCACGCGGCGAACAGGCGCTCGTACCGGTCGTCGAGGTCGACGCCGCCGTCGGTGTCTCCCCGGTCCACGGGGTTGATGCCGCAGTACTCGACGCTCGCCAGGTGGCGCCAGCGCCCGGCGCGCTCGGGCTCGTCGGGCAGCACCGGCGTCGTGCAGGGGAAGCAGCCGATGGTGCGGAAGCCCATCCCGTGCAGCGGGTTCTCGAGCGCGTCCTCGTGCGCGGCGAAGTACGCGTCGAGCTCCTCGCCGGTCAGCGACGCGAAGGGGTGGACGCGGAGCGTGTTGTTCGCGGGGTCGAGGCCGAACGGCGCGACCTTGGCGCGGGCGCCGCCCTCACCCCGCCGCAGCGCCGCGACGAGCGCGTCGTAGCGGCCTCGGATGGCGCCCAGCGGGGCCGATTTGCGGAGGTCGCAGCAGCGCTCCTGGCCCTCCTTCGAGAGGTAGAGCAGCCCTTCCTCGCGCGTCTGCTGCGCGAAGCTGCGCTCGGGCGACAGCGTGACGACGCGCAGGTTCGGGTGGGTCCGCGCGAGCTCGTCGCGCGTGGCGAGCGTCTCGGCGTGGAGCACGCCGGTGTCGACGAAGACCACGTCGAAGGAGAGCCCGGCGCGGTCGGCCATGTGGCAGAGCGCGGTCCCGGCGCGCTGCATGCTGCTCATGATGGCCGCGCGCGGGCCGAAGGACTCGCGGACGAAGCGGAGGAGCTCGACGGGGGACGCGCCCTGGAAGCGTCGGTTCAGCGGTTCGAGGTGTCGCTCGGTGATGCGCATGAGCGATGCATAGCAGAGCCCGTTTCCTTGATCCGGGTTGCCTTCGCCTGAGCTTGCGCCTAACTCCGCTATCGCGGAATGACCAGCGCCTATCAAGCCTCAAAAGCGGGCGGGCTCGGCCACGACCTGCCGGAGCTCGAGCGCCGTCGCTTCCTGTTCGTGACGGGCAAGGGAGGGGTCGGGAAGACGACGATCTCCGGCGCCCTCGCCCTCGCCTTCGCCGCCCGCGGCAAGCGCGTCCTCGTCGCGATGTGCCACACGAAGGAGCGGCTCTCCGCCATCCTCGGCTCGAAGCCGATCGGCCCGGAGGTCATCCAGGTCGCCGAGCGCGTGTCGGCGGTGAACATCGCGCCGGACAGGGCCCTCCGGGAGTACGGCGAGATGGTCCTGAAGATGCGGGCCGCGGCCGATCTCGTCTTCGACAACAAGTACACGCGCACCTTCTTCCGCGCGGTGCCCGGGCTGTTCGAGTGGGCGATGCTCGGCAAGGCGTGGTTCCACACGACGGAGCTGCTCCCCGACGGCTCGAACCGCTTCGACGTGGTCCTGCTCGACGCGCCCGCGACGGGGCACGGGGTGGACATGCTGCGGGTGCCGAAGGTGATCCTCGACGTGGCGCCGCCGGGCATCCTTCGCCGGGACGCCGAGGCGGCGTGGGCGATGTTCAGGGATCCCGCGCGGAGCGGGGTCGTCGTCGTGACGCTCCCGGAGGAGATGCCGGCGACCGAGACCGTCGAGCTCGTGGCGGAGGTCCGGGGCGACCTTGGCCTGCCCGTCCACCGGGTGATCATCAACGGCGTGCTGCCGGCGCTGTTCTCGCCCGAGGAGCAGCGGGCGCTCCTCGTCGACCCGGCGCGCCTCGACATCCAGGCGCCGGCGCGCGCCGCGGACACCGTCGAGAGCGCCTTCGTGGCCGGCGCGCGGCGGGCGATGCGCGAGTCGGTGCAGCGCGAGAGCCTGGCCCGCCTGCGGCGCGATCTCGACCTGCCCACCGTGATGCTGCCGTTCCTCTTCGACGAGGCCTCGACGGTCGCCGGCACGCGGATGCTGGCCGAGCGGCTCTGAGCGGGGGCGGATGCCGGCGGCCCTGCTGCGAGCGAGCCCGCTGCTCCGCGACGGACGGGCGCTGCTCGACGCCGATCGCCTCGTCCACGCGGGGGTGGCCGACCGGCGCGCGAGCTTCGAGCTCGCCTTCGCCGCGATGCCGCCGCACACGGGTTTTCTCGTGGTCGCCGGGGTCGAGGCGGCGCTCGAGGCGCTCGCGGCGGACGGCGCGCGCTTCGACGCGGCGGCGGTCTCCGCGGCGCGCGCGGCGTGCGGCCTGAGCGACGCGCTCGAGGAGCGGCTCGCCGGCGCGCCGCTGTCGGTCGACATCGACGCGATGCCGGACGGGACGATCGCCTTCCCGGGGACGCCCGTCGCCTCGGTGGAGGGGCCGTTCATCGAGGCGCTGCTCGTGGGCGCGCTGCTCGCGCCGGCGCTCCGCCGCGGCACGGCCGCGGCGACGCGGGCCGCGCGGCTCCACATCGCGGCCGGCGGCGGCGACATCGTCGACGGGTCGTCGGCGAGCGTGCCGTTCGCCGACGAGGCGCTCGCGCTCGCCCGCGCGGCGCACGTGGGCGGCGCCGTGGCGACGACGAGCGCGCTCGCGGCCACGGCGCTCGGCATCCCGTTCCGCGGTGAGGCGGGGATCGACCTCGGCGAGCTCGCGCCGCCGCCGTCGCCGCTCGAGGGCAGCTGGCCCTGGTACGCGGATCGCATGGTCGACCTCGGGGGCGACGACGAGGAGGCGCTGCTCCTCGAGGCGAGGCGCGTGGGCGGGAGCGCGGGCGGCTGGGTCGCGTCGGGGCTCGGGGAGGCCGTCGAGGGGCTGCCGGCGGCGCGCTGCGAGCTCGTGGCGCTGGAGGAGGCGGGCGCGTGGGCGCTCCGGCAGGGCACGAGCGATCGCGGGGACGTGATCGCGGGGCGGAAGATGGTGGCGCGCTACTACGACGAGGCGGGGCGCGCGGCCCTCGACGTGATCCACCTCGCGCACGAGCGGATGCTGGCGCCGCGCGCGCTCGGTGTCGCGAGGCTCGCCCCGCTCGCGCGCGCGGCGATGCGCGGCGGGCGCGCGCTCGAGTCGCCCGAGCCGGCGAGCGCCGGGCGCGAGCGCTCCCTGGCGGCGCGCCAGCTGCTGCCGGACGCGGTGGCGCTCCTGCGCGCGCCGGCGAGGTACCCGGTGCAGTTCTCGCCGGCGCTGATCGCGCTGCGGGAGCCGGAGCCGGCGGGCGCGCTGCGGTAGCTTCCGGAGCCGACCACGCCGCCGAGCTCCCGTGCTTCAGGGATGAGGTACTGCCCCGCCTCGTCGACAGGGGCGTCGCCGGCCTGGCTGACTAGTCGGAGACCTTGATCAGCAGCTTTCCGATCTTATTCGGCTGGAAGAGCATCGCGAGCGCATCCGGGGTGTTCTCGAGCCCTTCCACCACGCGCTCGCGCCAGGTGATCCGGCCCTCCTTGATCCAGCCGTGGATCTTCTCGAAGGCCTCGGGGAAGCGCGCTTGATGATCGCTGACGACGAAGCCCTGCACCCGGAGACGCTGCATCAGGATGAGCGGGAAGCGCACAGGGCCCGGGCGGGGCTGTTTGTCGTTGTACGTCGAGATGAGGCCGCAGATCGTGACCCTGCCAAAGAGGTTCATCTTGTCGAGCACGGTGTCGAGGATGTCGCCGCCCACGTTCTCGAAATCGATGTCGACGCCCTTCGGACAGGCGCGGTCGAGCGCCGCGGCGACATCCTCGGTGCGGTAATTGATGCAGGCGTCGAAGCCGAGCTCTTCGGTCACATAGCGGCACCCGGCGTCGCTGCCGGCGATGCCCACCACGCGACAGCCCGCGATCTTGCCCATCTGGCCGACCAGGGAGCCCACGGAGCCGGCGGCGCCGGACACGACGATGGTCTCGCCGGGCCTCGGCTGCGCGATATCGAAGAGGCCGACGTAGGCGGTGAAGCCGCCGGTCACGTGAAGTGGGCAGAGGAAGGCGCCGAGCGGGAGGTCCAGCGCGGGCAAGCGCGTGAGGGCGAGGTCGCCGGGCGCCGCGACGTTGTAGTCCTGCCAGCCGAGGAGGCCGGAGACGAGGTCTCCTGCGCCAAAGTCGGGGTGGCGGGAGCGCTCGACGACGCCGACGCCGAGCGCGCGCATCACCTCGCCCTGGTTCACGGGCGGCATGTACTGCTTCGTGTCGCTCATCCAGATCCGGTTCGTCGGATCGACGGACAGGTAGCGCGTGCGGACGAGGACTTCGCCGTCGCCAGGCTCCCGGACCGGCGCCTCGCGGAGCTCGAAATGGCTGCGGTCCGGCGGGCCCTCGGGGCGCGCCTTGAGGACGTAGTGGCGGTTGGAGAGGGACGAGGTGCTCATGAAGCGAAGCTAGACGCCCGGGGGCCGCACCGGAAGGTGCAAGCCGCGCCTCACGCGCCGGCACGCACGCCGACCGTCATGGTCTGCGCGCCGAGCGGGAACCACGCGAGCCAGGGCTCGAGCGGACGCAAGGGCGCGAGCGGCCGCGGGAAGAACAGCACGTAGTCCTGCCGCACCGAGGCAAGCGCGCCAGCGAGCAGCGCGCGCACCTCGCGTGGCGGAAGCAGGATGGCGTCGTCGTCGAACGGACACAGCCGCACCGCCCGCCGCGTGAGCGGGTTGTACGGGTTGTGCTCGAAGACGAACAGGCGCCCACCCGGCTTGAGCTTGGTCGCCACCGCCTGCACCAGCCTGGAGCGCTCGGGCGGCGGGACGTGGTGCAACACGCCCGACAGCACGGCCGCGTCGAACCGCTCGCTCGGGATGGCGGCCTCCTCGCCGTACACGGTCGCGCTCGGAGCGTGCTCGCGCGCAAGCTTGGCGCTCTCCGCCGACGGGTCGAAGGCGCCGACGAAGGCGAAGCGACCGCAGAGCAAGCGCGTGAGGCTGCCGGTGCCGCAGCCGTAGTCGAGCACGCTGTGCGCGCTGGACACGCCGGCCCGCGCCAGGCACCCGAGCTTGTGCTCGGCGAAGTACTCGGGCCCTTCCCCGCTCAGGCGCACGCTCCGCTGGTGCGCCTCGCGGTAGGTGGGGGCGTAGTGATCGAACTTTTCGACTTCGGAGGCGCGATCGAGCGACACGCCGGCTACCGTAACATCCGGGCCGCCGCCCCGCAGCATCGCGGCAAGCGCTCGCGGCCCAGGTAGAGCCGGGAGAACGCCGCTGCGGCTCACATGTCGAGCAAGAGCTGCGTCAGGATGTAGTTCGTGACGAGCACGGTGACGCAGCTCTCGACGACCGCGCGCGTGGTCGCGACGCCGACGCCGCGCGCGCCGCCCGAGGCGTAGAAGCCGTGGCGGCACGAGACCGACGAGACGATGAAGCCGAAGACGCACGCCTTGATGAGCCCCATGGAGATGTCCTTGGGGAGGGCGAAGTCGCGGATGCTCTGGAAGAACGCGCCCTCGTCGCCGCCGAGCCAGAGCACGGCGACGAGGTACGAGCCGCACATGCCGACGCTCGTGTACAGGATGCAGAGCAGCGGCAGCATCACCGTCGCGGCGAAGAGCCGGGGCGAGAGCAGGTACTGCACGGGGCTCACGCCCATCGTCGCGATCGCGTCGATCTGCTCGGTGACGCGCATGTTGCCGAGCTCCGCGGCCATCGCGCTGCCGGCGCGGGCGGTGACCATGATCGCGGAGAAGACCGGCGCGAGCTCGCGGGCCAGCGAGACCGCGACGAGGCCGCCGACGCGGCCCTCGGCGCTGAACGCGCGCAGCGCGTAGGACGTCTGCAGCGTGACGACCATGCCGCTGAAGACGCCGGTCAGGCCGACGATGAAGACCGACTGCGCGCCCATGAAGTCCATCGCCGCGAGGAACTGGGCGGGGCGGAACGGCGGGCGCACGAGCCAGACGATCGTCTGGAAGGTGAGCGTGACGATGTTGCCGATGTTGTCGAGGAACGCGAGGACCGGCTCCAGCGCCCTGTTGAGCAGCTCGCCGCGGCTGGTCTCGGCGCCTTCCTTCACGGTGCGCTCTTGTACCACGCAACGCCGCCGCGCACGGGGCCGGGCTCGCGACGACCCCGCGCGCCCGCTCGCCCGCGCTGCGGCGCGCGCTTCGCGCCGGCATACGGCCGGGGAAGGTCACCCGGCGGGCGGACGCCCGGCCTGAGGGGCCCTCGTGGTGGCAAATGAGGCCGCCGGGGGAGGTGCCCGCGGCGGCGACTCCGGGAGGCCACACGGTGTAGAGGGCTGCGCTGCGGTGGTGCCTTCGCGCCATGCGGCGGCACCTGGCTGCGCCATCGTGGAGGCATGGCACCGGCAAGAGGCGTGGTAGGACGCGATCCTCTCGACGCTCAACCTGCCAAGACGGCGGCCGGCGGACCCGGCGATCCTGGCGAAAAACGGCTAGCTCCCCGGGTTTCCAGCGCGTATCACCCACCGGGCCTCGATGCGAATCGACGAGATCCGGCTGATCAACTTCCGCGCCTTCGAGCGGTTCGCGCTGCATCTGGAGCCGCGGCTCACGGTGCTCGTCGGCCGCAACGGTACGGGCAAGACGACCGTGCTCGAAGGGCTGGCAGTGGCGCTGGGCGCGTGGCTGAGCTTCTTCAAGGCGAGCCGGGACGACCGTGCGATCCCGAAGTCGGCGGCGCGCCTGGTGACCACGATGCACGGCGGCGTCCCGAGCATGACGACGTGCTACCCGGTGCGTGTCGAAGCGAGCGGTGAAACCCCGCAGGGCCAGTTGGAGTGGGCGCGGGAGCTTCGCGGCGCAGATAGCCGCACGACGACGAGCGTCACCCAATTCGGTCGGGAATTCCCGCTGGAGGCGACTCGATTCCTGCCTCCTGGCATCGCGGAGGGGACGGCGGATGCCGGGCCCGCCGAGCTCCCTGTGCTCGCCTACTACGGAACAGGTCGGCTGTGGCACCACAAGCGGGACAGGAACCCCGAGAGGGCGGGCTTGAAGTCCAGGCTTCAAGGCTACCGGGCTGCCCTCGAGGCCGCGTCCGACCAGAAGGGGTTCGAGGCCTGGATGGCCTGGCGTGAGGAGGATCGCGTTCAGCGCCTCGCTCGCGCCGCGGAGGAGGGGCGCCCGCTCACCGAGGTGCGGAGCCCCGAGCAGGAGGGGGTGAGCGCGGCGGCCTGCGCCTGCCTCGAGGGCGCTCGTCGGATCTACTACAGCGCCAACCACCAGGAGCTGCGCGTCGACTTCGTCGATGGCTCCTCCCTCCCGTTCAGCGCCCTCTCCGACGGCCAGCGGAACCTCATCGCGGTGGCGGCAGACATCGCGTGGCGTGCGACGCAGCTCAACCCGCAGCTCGGCGCCGAAGCCCCGGCGCGGGCGACGGGCGTCGTGCTCATCGACGAGGTGGATCTCCACCTCCACCCCGCGTGGCAATGGCGCGTGCTGGACGATCTTCTTCGCGCGTTCCCGGGCCTCCAGTTCGTCGTGACGACGCACTCGCCTCAGGTGATGTCCGCTGCCCCGCGCGGCTCGGTGCGTCTCCTCGACCCGGATCACCAGGCGCACCGGGTCGAGAGGATCGCGGGCAAGGACTCCAACACCATCCTGGAGGACATCCTCGGCGCTCCTTCACGCTTGAAGGAGACTCGGGAGAAGCTCGACATGCTGGCGCGGTTGATCGACGACGGCCAGCTCGTGGAGGCGAAGGCGCTGCTGGCAGAGCTGTCGGGCTTCCTCGGCGAGGACGACGCTCAGATCGTCGCCGCGCGATGGGAGCTCTCCATGGCGGAGACCGGCGATGCGTCGGATTGAGAAGGACCGCGAGCCCGCTTGCCTGGCGGACCTCCGGGGCACGCCGGGCGCGGCCTGGAGCTCGGTGCACGGGACGCAGCGGCAGCAGATGCGGGAGCACGCGTTCAAGGAGCAGCACGGGCTTTGCGCGTACTGCATGTCCCGGCTGCCGGGACCGCCCAGCGCCGAGGGCATGAAGATCGAGCATTTCGAGACGCGCGCGCTGTCGCCGGAGCTGGTCTTCGACTGGGACAACCTCCTCGGGGTCTGCCTGGGCGACGTCGGCATCAGCGATGGCGGAGGAGATCACCGTGACCGCTATCACTGCGACACTTACCGCGGACATCTCCCGAAGGATGAGCAGCGGCTCGAGCTGAACCCGGCGGCGTTTCCGCCCGACGTCAGCTCGATGTTCTCGTACACAAACCAGGGGGAAATGCGCGCCGCGCACGGCTTGGAGCCCACGATGCGCGCCAGCGCTGAGGCGCAGATCGAGCGTTTGAACCTCAACATCGCCCGCCATCAACGGAACCGGAGGGCCGCGATCGACGTCCTCCGGTCCGAATTTCAGAGGAAAGCGCCGAGGGCCGCGCGCGTGAAGGCGCTGCTGGAGCTTTCGACGACTCCAGATGCAGCCGGCCTCTTGCCGCCCTACTGCCAAGCAGCCGCCTACTACCTGGAAAAGAAGCTCCGGCAGCTCGGCTGAAGCGGCAGATGACGATCGCCGTTGCGCCGAGGCCCATCGGACCCATGCGGCAGCACCTCCACCGAACCGCTTGCCTGTGGCCACACCGCCACGATGAGCCGAGCTTACGAGAGCAGCTCTCTCTCCAGCGCGGCGAGCACCTCGCCGCTCCGCGCGCCGGTCGCCCTGATCTCGGCGGCGCGGCCGGGCGCGGACGGATCGTCGGGGGCGGCGAGGTGGATCAGGAGCGCGTCGCCCCCGAGCGCCTCCACGAACGGCTCGCCCCACTCCACGACGACGAGCGCGCCCTCCGCGCGGCGCTCGCGCAGCCCGAGCTGGGCGAGCTCCGCGGCCGCGCCGTCGCGCGCGCCCTCCGCGGAGGACGCGCCCCCGAGGCGGTAGGCGTCGGCGTGCGCGATGGGGACCCGGCCCTCGTGCTCGTGGACCAGCGTGAACGTCGGGCTGGTGATCGGGAGCGCCGGCGGGACGCCGAGCGCCCGGCAGAGGGCGCGGGCGAAGAACGTCTTCCCGGCGCCGAGATCGCCGGCGAGGACGACCAGATCGCCGCCCGCGAGGCGCGCGGCGAGCGCCCGTGCCAGGCGGATGGTGCTGCGGCGGCTCGGCAGCTCGATGCGCATGCGTCAGAACCGGGCCCCGGCGCCGAGCGTCGCGCCGACCAGCAACAGGGAGCCGCCCCCCGTGGGAACCCACCGGAGGTTGCCGAGCTGGGCCTCGAGCTGCACCGCGCGGCTCAGCGCGAGCGCGACGTCGAGCGACGCCCCGAGCACCGGGTGGACCTCGAGATCGCCGTGGTACGTCGTGAGATCTGGGCCCACGGCGCCGGGGGCGGACCTGAAGAACGCGCCCGCGCGGAGCGACGGGCCGAGGTGAAGCGGGAACGCGCGCCACGCCCCGTCGTGCGGCGTCAGGCTGGGCGTCAGCATCAGGCGCGCGCCGCCCTCGATCCAGCCGGCGAAGGGGCCGGCCAGGTTGCCGCCGCCGCCGGCGAACAGCTCGAGCCCGCGGTCGCCGGGCGCATAGGCCACGCGCGCCTCCCCGACCAGCGAGGCCGCGCTGCCGCTCGCGCCCGGCAGGCGCGCCGCCGCGACGGCCAGCCCGAGCGACGCGGACAGGGCGACCCGGCGCCCGCCCGAGTACGCCGGCCAACCGCGCTCCGGCCCGAGGGGATACGCCATCAGCACCTCTTTCGCGGGCGGCGCGGGCGGCGGCGCGGGCACCGGGGGCAGCACGATCGCCCCTCCCGCGGATGGAGGCGGGGGCGCGCTCGCCGGAGCGGAGCGCGCGGCGCGCTCCCAGGGGAGCTCGCCGGCGCCGATGCCCTCCGGGCGGAGCAAGACGGCCAGCATCTCCTGCGTCTGCCGGGCCTCTTTACCCCGGTCGACCTCCCTGGCGACCGACTCGACCCGGCCCGTCGAGGCGAGGTACGCGGTGAGCTCGATCCGGGTGGTCGTGACCGCAGGATCGACGGTGCCGGTCAGGACCCAGTCCACGCCCGTCCGCGCGCTCACCGCGCGGTACTCGTCCGCGCTGTCGGCGACGCCGTCGGCGACGTCCTTGAGCGCGGCCGCGACCGCGCCGTCCGGCGCCGCGGTGTGGCCGAGGGCGGCGAGCCCGCGCGCGACCTCGGCCTGGGCGGCGCTCCGGGCGGCCTCATCGGTGCCCCCTCGCGCCGGCAGGAGCGCCACCCGATCGGCGAGCGCGGCAGGGGCGATCGCCAGGAGCGCGGCGGCGGCGGCACAGGAGAGGGCTCGGCGGATCATGCGGCGCCATGGTACGCCCGCCGGCAGGCCGGAGCAGCCCCGGGGCGACGCGCCGGCACGGTCTCCACGCGCCGCCTCGCGCGTCGTGCCCTGCGCTGACGGGGCGCCGGCCAGGTGAGCAGCGTCATTCACCGCGCTCTCGCCCCGCTCATCGCGCCTTCCCGCTCTCGCGGTAGCCGATCACCCGCGGCAGCACGCGCCGCCCGCCGAAGCCGCTCGCCGCCGTCGTCCAGAGCTCTGCCGACGCGGTGCTCATGGCGCTCGCCGCGGCGAGGCGCCGCGCCTTCACCTCCGCCGGGTCCTCGGTGCCCGTCTTCGGCAGCCGCTGCACGCCGGCCCAGGCGAGCACGCCGGCGTCGCGCCCGAGCGCCGCCCAGAAGCTCGGCGGCGACGGATGGGTGGCGAGCCACGCCGCGAGCGCGGCCGCCGCGCCCGAGGCAGGCGCCGCCCCGGGATCGCCCGCGCCCGGCGGAGGCTGCGCGCCGGAGGGCGCCGCGAGGAGCGGGAAGAGCCCTGCCGTCGCGACGAGCGATCCCGGCGGCGGCGCGATGGCCGTCTCGAAGGCGAGCGCGATCGTCACCGAGCGGGGAGCCGCGCGGAGCGCCTGGTCCGCGCAGCGTGCGTCGCCGGCGAGGACCATCCCGCGGATGGCCGGCGGCCGGAGAACGCGCGCGTCGAAGGTCCCGTCGCATGGCAGCGCCAGCGCGATGCCGCGCTCGGCCAGCGGCGTGGCCCCGGTAGCGCCCGGCGGCGCGGCCCCCGCAGCGGCCCCGGCAGCGCCCGCCGGCGTGGGGGCCGCGTCCTTCCGGACATCGGCGTCGCCGCCCACGAGCGCCACCGGCTTCGCGCCCCGCTCCGCGAGCGCGGCGGCGAGCACCTCGATGCTCCTCGCGGGCTCCTCGCCCACGACGAAGACGAACGCGCCGTCCAGCGCCGCCGGCTCCGGCGGATGGACGAGCAGCACCGGGATCGCGTGCGTCCGCGCGAACTTCGCCGCCTCGGTCGCCTGCTCCCGATCGGAGCCGGCGATGAGCACCGCGGCGCCCTCGGCGGTGAGGCTGTTCAGCGCCTCGTCCACGCTGCCCTCGCCGCCGTCGTCGCGGCTCACGAGCCGCGCGTCCGAGCCCGGCCGGAGCAGCCCGAGCCCGTGCGCCACGCCGGCGGCGATCTCGACGCCCCGGCGGCGCGACGCGGCCGTGCGCGTCGACAGCAGCAGGCCGACCGTGGGCGGCTCGACGCGCGCGGCCCCCGCGCCGGCCGCGAGCTCGAAGATCGCGTCGCGCTGGGTGCCGAGCGCCGCGTCGGCCCGATCGAGCAGCTCCTTCGCGAGCGCCACGTCGCGGCGCTCGCGGGCGACGATCGCGAGGCGCTCGGCGACCAGCGAGCGCAGATCGACCTCCGGGCTCACGACCTCGCCGGTCGCCCGCCCGGCGCGGAGCGCCCGGACGAGGTGATCGATCGGCACCTCGCGCAGCTGCGCCCCGATCTGCGCCCGGACGGCGGCGCGCCGGTCGTCGTCGGTTTCGCGCAGCCAGACGCTCATCAGCTCGATCGCCTGCGTCCACGCGCCCGCCTCCATCGCGGCGGCGGTGACCTCCTCGTTGAGGAGCGCGCGCACGTACGGGTCGATCATCTTGCTCACCAGCGGGCGCAGCACCCCGAAGGCGGGCCTCGGCTTGCCGGCTCGCCGGAGCGCCGCGCCGCGGATCACGCGCGCGAGATCGCCGACCGCGCTCCGCCCCGCCGCCTCGACCTCGCCCGCGAGCGCCTCGGCGCGGGGCAGGTCCCCGCGCTCCAGGGCGATCCACGCGAGGTGGACGGTCGCGACGCGCGCGAGGTCGTCGGAGGCGTGGCGCCCCCGGAAGGCGAGGAGCTCCGGCTCGAGCGCGATGCGCTCGGCGTGCGCGCCGTTTGCGAAGCGCGAGAGGAGGGGGCGCAGCTCGGCCTGGGCCGCGGGCGACCCGGCCAGCGCCGGGCTCACCGGCGCTCCGCCGTCCTGCGCGCCGCAGCCGGCGCCGGCGGTCGCGGCGGCGAGCGCGAGCAGGGCCGCGGCCGCGATCGCGGCCACGCGGGCGTGACGTGGCCGACGTCGCCGGGCGGCGCATCTGCGCGGGCGAGCCGCCCCGCCGCCGCTCGACGCGCCAAAGGCAGCGGAAAACCGGCCGGAACTGTTGACTGCGTTCACCTTGACGTCACCCGGGGCATCCCATACACCCGCCGCGCCCGCCTTCCATCGAGGTCAGCGTGTCCGAGGCAACCCCCGCGAGATCGCTCTTTCACGAGAGCCGCCGGTCCTTTCTCCTGCGCAAGCTGCATTCTCTCACCGGCGCCCTCCCCGTGGGCGGTTTCCTGCTCTTCCACTTCTGGACGAACGCGAAGGCGCTCCAGGGGCAGGAGCGGTTCGACGCGGCCGTCGGCGAGATCTCGCACATGCCGTACCTGCCCGTGCTCGAGATCGGGCTCGTCGTGCTGCCGCTCGCGTTCCACGCCCTCTACGGGGTCAAGCTGGTGCTCGAGGGCAAGCCGAACGTCGGCAGCTACACGTTCTCGCGCAACTGGATGTACACGCTGCAGCGGGTCACGGGGGTGCTCGCCTTCGCGTTCATCGGCTTCCACCTCTGGTCGTACTGGGCGCAGAAGTGGCTGGGCCGGATGGCGCCCGAGGAGTTCTACCCGCGGCTGTGCGCCGACATGGCGTCGACCGTCGGCGGCGTCCCGGTGATCGCGCTCGTCTACCTCTTCGGCATCGCGGCGAGCGTGTTCCACTTCGCCAACGGCCTCTGGGGCTTCTGCTTCTCGTGGGGGATCACCGTCTCGCGCCGGGCGCAGCGGACGGCCGCGGTGGTCTTCGGCGCGGTGGGCCTCGTGGTCTTCCTGTTCGGCGCCAACACGGTGATCTATTTCGCCACCGGCGCGCCGTTCCCCGGGACGCCGGGCCCGTCCGCGGAGGGGGGCCGCAGCTGCGCGGACATCGCGTCGGCTTCGACCGGTTCCACCGGCGCCCCCCCGCGCGCGGCTGTCGGCGCCGGCGCCGGTGTCGACGTGGGCGCGCCGGCCTCGCACTGACCATCGTATCGGCCGCGCCCTTCCGGGGAGCGGCGCGGGAGCATCGGGATCGAACATGGCCGCGAAGAGCACGACGAGGAGCGAGGGGGGGAAGGTTCGGCGCGTGATCGTCGTCGGGGGCGGGCTCGCCGGCCTGATGACGGTGATCAAGCTGTGCGAGGCGAAGGTCCCTGTCGACCTGATCTCCCTCGTTCCGGTGAAGCGCTCGCACTCGGTGTGCGCGCAGGGCGGCATCAACGCCTCGGTGAACACGAAGGGCGAGGGAGACAGCCCCCAGGTGCACCTCGAGGAGACGGCGTACGGCGGCGATTTCCTCGCGAACCAGCCGCCCGTCAAGGGGATGGCCGAGGCCGCGCCGGGCATCGTGAACATGCTCGATCGCATGGGCGTGCCGTTCAACCGGACGCCCGAGGGCCTGCTCGACTTCCGCCGCTTCGGCGGCACGCTCTACCACCGCACGGCGTTCGCCGGCGCGACGACGGGGCAGCAGCTGCTCTACGCGCTCGACGAGCAGGTGCGGCGGTACGAGCTCGCCGACGTGACCGACGAGCACGGCGTGGCGATCCCGGGCGAGAAGATGGTCCGGAAGTTCGAGTTCTGGGACTTCCTCGAGGCGATCCTCGACGACTCCGGCACGTGCGTGGGCTGCGTCGCGCAGGACCTGAAATCGATGCAGATCCGCGCCTTCACGGGCGACGCGGTCGTGCTCGCGACGGGCGGCTGCGGCATCGTCTTCGGCCGCTCCACGCTGAGCGTCATCTGCACGGGGACGGCGGCGTCGGCGGTCTACCAGCAGGGCGCGGTGTACGCGAACGGCGAGTTCATCCAGGTGCACCCGACGGCGATCCCGGGCGCCGACAAGCTGCGGCTCATCTCGGAGAGCGCGCGCGGCGAGGGCGGCCGCGTCTGGGTGCCGAAGGACAAGACCGACGCGCGGAGCCCGCGGGACATCCCCGAGAAGGAGCGCGACTACCTGCTCGAGCGGATGTACCCCGGCTACGGCAACCTCGTCCCCCGCGACATCGCCGCGCGCGCGATCTTCAAGACGTGCTTCCACGAGGGGCGCGGCATCTGGAGCGCCGCGACGGGCCGCAACGAGAACGAGGTCTACCTCGACCTGACCCACAAGGACGAGAAGTTCCTCCGGTCGAAGCTCGCGGGCATCCTCGAGATCTACGAGAAGTTCGCGGGCACCGACCCGTACAAGAACCCGATGAAGGTCTTCCCGGCGGTCCATTATTCGATGGGCGGCCTGTGGGTCGACTACGAGGCGGACGCGCGGGGCTCGCTCAAGGCCGGGTCGCCGCGCAACCACGCGACGAGCATCCCGGGCCTCTACGCGGTGGGCGAGGTGGACTACCAGTACCACGGGGCCAACCGGCTCGGCGCCAACTCGCTGCTGTCGTGCATCTACGCCGGCATGGTGTGCGGGCCGGCGGTGGCGACCTATCAGCGGAGCATCAGGCGGAGCGCGCTCGACCTGCCGCGCTCGATCTTCGACAAGGCCGAGAAGCGCGCGGAGTCGAGCTACCAGCGCATCCTGACGCAGAACCAGGACGCGAAGCAGCCGGAGAACGCGTACCGGCTGCACCAGGAGCTCGGCGAGACGATGCTGCGCGACTGCACGATCGAGCGCGACAACGCCACGCTCGACCGCGTGCTCGAGAAGCTCGGCGAGCTCGAGGAGCGTGCGGAGCGGATCAAGTGCACCGACACGGCCCCGCGGGTGAACCAGGGGGCGCAGTTCGTGCGCCACCTCGAGAACATGCTGGTGCTCGCGCGGGTCATCGCGCAGGGCGCGAGGAACCGCGACGAGTCGCGCGGGGCGCACTACAAGCCGGAGTTCCCGGCGCGGAACGACGCCGCGTGGATGCGCACGACGCTGGCGCGCCACGAGGAGAAGGGCGCGGTGAAGTTCGTCCGCGAGTTCGACTACGCGTGCGCCGGCCAGTCGATCCACGTGACGGACGCGGTGGACACGTCGCTCGTGACGCCGCGGGAGCGCAAGTACGAGCAGGCGGGCGCGGCGAGCGCGGCGAGCGCACAGGCGACAGGGAAGCTGTCGCAGAAGAGCGTGTAGGATGGCCAAGGCGAGCGGAGACGAGGCGAACGGGGCGGCGGCGCCGGCGCAGCCGAAGGGCGAGGGCCGGCTTGTGCACCTGCGCGTGCGGCGGCAGGACACCGCGGATCGGACGGAGTCGCGGCGCTGGGAGGAGTTCAAGGTCCCCTACCTGCCGCAGATGAACGTGATCAGCGCGCTGCAGCAGATCCAGAAGGATCCGCGGACCGTGGACGGCAAGGAGGTGGCTCCTGTCGTCTGGGAGGCGGTGTGTCTGGAGGAGGTGTGCGGCTCGTGCACGATGGTGATCAACGGTCGGGTCCGACAGGCCTGCTCGGCGCTCATCGACCAGCTCGCGCCGAAGGGCGAGGTGATCACGCTGGAGCCGATGTCCAAGTTCCCGCTCGTGCGCGACCTGCTCGTCGACCGGAGCCGGATGTTCGAGGACATGAAGCGCGTGCGGGCGTGGATTGACATCGACGGCACGCACGAGCTCGGCCCGGGGCCGCGCGAGTCGCCGGAGCGGCAGCAGGAGCGATATCCGCTCTCCCGCTGCATGACGTGCGGCTGCTGCGTCGAGGCGTGCCCGCAGTACAGCGACGGCACGAAGTTCGTCGGCGCCTTCGCCATCAACCTTGTGCGGCTCTACAACATGCACCCTTCGGGGGCGATGCACGAGGGCGAGCGCCTCGAGTCGGTGATGAGCGAGGGTGGGATCACCGATTGCGGCAAGTCGCAGAACTGCGTCGAGGTGTGCCCGAAGGAGATCCCGCTCGTCGACTCGCTCGCGGCCGTCTCCCGCGACACGACGAAGCGGATGCTGTTCGGCTGGCTGCTGAAGTAGGCGCGCCGACCTACGGAAACAGCGACCCCGTCCCGAGCCCGAGCCCGTTCCCGAGCCCCATCTGCAGCGCGTCCGGCGCGCGCGGCCGCGCCAGCTTGTCCAGGCGCATCCCGAGCAGGTGCGTGATCAGCGTGCAAGCCTGGTGCGCCCGCGCCGTCGCCTCGCACCCCATCCAGGCGCCGAGCGACTCCCGCTCGCCGTCCTCGGCGTAGCGGATCACGGCGCCGCCCTCGGCGACCGTGATCCAGGCGTTCGCCTGGCGCGGCAGCGAGGCGTGCAGCACGCCGACCTGGCCCAGCGGATCGTCGTTCGGGCCCATGACCCGGCCGTCCGGCTCGAGCAGCGCCACCGGCTCGGCCTCCAGGCCGAACACGCGCCCGCCGCGATCGACGCTGAGCTGGTGCTCGCCGTTCACGAGGATCTTGCCGTCCGGCATGACGTCGATCGTGAGGTCGGCGAGCGCCCAGCGCGCGCGGGGGATGTCGAGCAGCGCGCCGCCGCGCACCCAGTTGGCGGGGGGCGTCGCGGCGCACGCCGCGAGCAGCGAGAGCGGTACGACGAGAGCGAGGCGTCGCATGCGCCGAGCATACCGCAAGGACGCGCGGCGCGTGGGCCGGCGGGCCGGCAGCCCTGCTTGTCGTGGAGGATGGATGGAAGCGCGGCGCGTGGGCCGGCGGGCCAGGGCGGCCTTACACCTTCTCGGTCCCGGTCGTGCCGAGCAGCCCCGTCGGCTTCACAAGGAGCACCCCGATCAGCACCGCGAACACAAGGACGTCCTGCAAGCCGGAGTAGGGCGTGAGCTTCGTCATCTCTCCGATGATCCCGATCAACATGCCCCCGAGCATGGCGCCCGTGATGTTGCCGATGCCGCCGATGACCGCCGCCACGAACGCGCGGTTGCCGATCACGACGCCCATCGTGGGGTACACCTGCGACTGATCGAGGCAGTACAGCACCGCGCCCACCGCCGCGAGCATCGAGCCCGTGAGGAAGGTGAGCGCGATGATGCGGCTCGTGCGGACGCCCATCAGCCGGGCGGCCTCGACGTTCACGCTGAGCGCGCGCATCGCCTTGCCCGTCCAGGTGCGCCGCACGAGCAGCTCCAGGCCGATCATCACGAGGATCGAGGTGACGAAGATCACCTGCCGCGTGTGCTCGATCGGCAGGAGCTGCGGATAGCCGCGGTAGCGTGCGGTGAAGAGGAGCTGCGCCAGGTTCTGGAGGAGCACGCTCATCCCGAGCGCCGTGACCAGCGGCGTGATCCGGGTGTTCGCGAGGCCCCGCCCCCGTGAGCGGAGCGGCGCGTAAGCCACCTTCTCGACGACGACCCCGAGGACGCCCGCGAAGGCCATCGCGCAGAGGGTGCCGGCCACGCCCGCGAACAGCGGCGCGCTGCTGCCACCGAACGCCGCGATCCCGAAGAGCCCGGCGAAGGCGCCCATCATGAAGATCTCGCTATGAGCGAAGTTGATGAGCTTGAGGATGCCGTAAACCATCGTGTAGCCGAGGGCGACCAGCGCGATCATCGACCCCTGGGCGAGCCCTGTGATCAGGGCATTCACGATCTTCTCCATGGAGACCTCTTCAACGCACGTTCCGCACGTCCCGCGCGCTGCTCACGTCCGAGCCAGCGCGCGCGAACGACGGCTATTACTTCGCAGCCTTCTCGTTGACCGTCGCGTAGTAGGTAAACTGCTTGTCCTTGATCCGGACGATCACGACCGGCTTGTCCGCGTTGCGCTCGGCATCGATGGTGATGACGCCCGTCGCGCCCTGGAACCCCTTGGTGTCCTGGATGGCCGCCCGGATGTCGTCCGGCGTCATCGCCTTGGCGCGTCCCATCGCGTCGGCCAGCAGCCTGGCCGCGTCATAGCCCTGCGCCGCGATGCTCGACGGCGTGCGCTTGTACCGGTCCTTGTACTTCTGCACGAAGGCCTGCGAGTTGGGCCAGGGGACGTCCGGCGCGTAGTGGTTCGTGAAGTACGCGCCGTCGAGCTCCTCGGCGGCGTCGCGCAGGAGCTCGTTCGCGTCCCACCCGTCGCTGCCGACGAACATGCTCCCTGGTACGCCAGCGGCCTTGGCCTGCCGCGCGACCGGGGCCATGCTCGTGTAATAGATCGGCGCGTAGATCATCTCGGGGTTCGCCGACTTGAGCTCGTTGATGTACGTCGTGAAGTTGGTCTCCTTCTTGAGGAAGCTCTTCTCCATGACGATCTCGCCGCCCAGGCGCTTCACCTCGTCGCGGAACTCCTTGGCGAGGCCCGACGAGTAGAGGTCGTCGGAGGCGAAGAAGAGCCCCACCTTCTTCTTGCCGAGCGTGTTCACGATGAACTGCGCGCCCATCTGGCCCTGCACGTCGTCGGTGAAGCAGGCGCGGAACACGAACGGGCCGACCTTCGTCACGTCCGGGTTCGTGGAGGACGGCGAGATCATCGGCACCTTCTTCTTGTTGGCGACGATGCCGCCGGCGCGCGACCGCGACGAGGCGACCTCGCCGAGGAGGGCCAGCACGTGATCCCGGTCGATGAGCTGGAGGACCTTGTTGGTCGCCTCCTCGGGCTTCGACTTGTTGTCCTCGTAGAGGACGTGGATCGGCTTGCCCTTGACCCCACCGGCCTTGTTGATCTCGTCGATCGCGAGATCGATACCCTCCTTCGAGTCGACGCCGAACGCCGTCTCCTCGCCCGAGAGGCTGAAGTAAGCGCCGACCTTCCACTCGGCGTCGTCCTTGGCGTGCTCAGCCGCGTTGCCGGCCGGCGTCTCGCTCTTCTTGTCGCAACCGAGCGTCATCGCGCTGAGCGCGAGCGCCCCGGCGATCATCTTCACCAAACCCCGTCGTCCGAGCATGTCGTCGTCCTCCCTGTCGCCGGGCTGCCTCGCGTGGGGTCGCCCGCGGTGGCCATGGCCGCCCACGGAGCGGCTCAGAGCGCGTGTACTCATCGCGTCTACCATTGTCTACGCGGCACGTCAGCACCGTCGGGCCGCTGCGCGGTCGGCGTGGAGCATCTTAAGTGTTCGACTTTCCACGGATTCCGGCGACCGAGCCCGGCGTCGTTGCGCGCGGCGTCGCGCGCAACGCGGCGGCTAGCCGGTGCGGCGCGCATGGACGAAGTGCTCGACGTTCCCCTTCGGCCCGCGCACCGCGCTGTCGACCTGCCCGACGACCGAGAAGCCCGCGGCCTCGATGGCCTGGCGCCCGTCGGCGATCGCCGCGAGGCGGGTCGCCTCGTCGCGGATGACGCCGCGGCCGCGGGCGGCGGCCTCGCGGCCCGCCTCGAACTGCGGCTTGATCAGCGCCACGAGATCCCCCGAGGGGCGGAGCAGGCGGGCGATCGCGTCGATGAGGCGGGAGATGCTGATGAACGACGCGTCGACGACGACGAGATCGATGGGGACGTCGAAGTCCTCTCGCTGGAGCTCGCGGGCGTTGACCCGATCGCGCACCTCGACGCGCGCATCGGCGCGGAGCTTGGCGGCGAGCTGGCCATAGCCGACGTCGACGGCGAAGACCCGCGCCGCGCCGCGCTGGAGCAGGCAGTCGGTGAAGCCGCCGGTCGAGGCGCCCACGTCGACGCACGTCTTCCCGGCGACGTCGAGGCCGTGCGCGGCGAAGGCCTCGAGCGCGTGCTCGAGCTTCTCGCCGCCGCGCGAGACGAACCGGGGGCCGGAGGCGACGTGGACCTCGGCGTCCTCCGGGAGCAGCGTGCCCGGCTTGTCGATGCGGCGCGGCCCCGAGGTGACCTTGCCGGCCATGATCAGCGCCTGCGCCTCGGTCCGCGAGCCGGCGAGCTTCCGGGCGACGAGCAGGGCGTCGGCGCGCACGCGGGTCATGGCGCCTCCGTTTTCGGCAGGGGCGCCGCGAGGCCTGCGCCGCCGGGGGAGGGAGGGACGGCCGCGTCGCCGGAGAGCGCCAGCGCCTCGCCGTGGAGCGCCCGCGCGACGGAAGCGAGGCCGTCGCCGATGCGCGGGCCCGGGCGCAGCGCGACATCGGTGTTCAGCGGGCGCAGGCGCCCCTCGCGCACGGCGCGCAGGGATCTCCAGCCGGGCGCGTCCCTGAGCGCCGCCAGCCTCGAGGCGCCCTGCGCATCGGCGTCGCTGGACGTGCCGTCGAGCAGGACGTCGGGATCCAGCGCGAGCAGCTGCTCGACGCTGATCGACGGGTAGGCGCCGCCGCGGGTGATCACGTTCTCGCCGCCGGCCAGCCGGATGAGCTCATCGGGGAAGCTCCCGGGGCCCGCGACGAAGAGGGGCGAGGTGTCGAACAGCAGGGCGGCCCGGACGCGCGGGGCGCCTTTCGCGGCGACGGCCTGCTCGACCGCGCGGCGCCGGGCGCGGATCCGGCCGATCGCCTGCTCCGCGCCGGGCGCCGCGTCGAGCCGCCGCCCGAGCTCCGTGAGCATGTCCTCGATCTGCGCGAGCGACTCGGTGTCGGGGAAACACGTCGCGATCCCGTGCGCGCGCAGCGACTCGTCGAGCGCGGGCCCCGCGGGGCCGCGGGCGCCGGCCACGAGGGTCGGCGAGAGCGCGATGATCGCCTCGATGCTCGGGTCGGCGTAGCCGCCGACGCTCGGCAGGCCGAGCACCTCGGGCGGGTGGTCGCAGTAGCGGGACCGGCCGACGAGCGTTGCGCCGGCGCCGATCGCGCAGACCGCCTCGGTGGTGCTTGGCGACAGGGAGACGACGCGCGCTCCCGCCGCGCGCGCCGGGGCGGTGCGCCCGCACGCCGCGAGCCCGAGCGCCGCGAGCCCGGCGAGCGCGGCCCGCCGCGAGAGCGCGCGGCCCGGCGCGCCCGCCAGGAACGAGGCCCGCGCGGCGCCCGGCTGGAGCGCAGGCCCCGCGGCGCCCGGCTGGAGCGCAGCGCCGGCGGCGCTCCGCGTGGAGGAGCGCCGCTCGTCAGCCAAGCCGCTCCCGGCTGCGCCGCCGCCGCAGGCTCGCGAGGGCGCCCAGGCTCGCCGCCCCGAGCACCCAGGGGACCGGCTGCGTCGGATCGGGCCGCGGGCTCGCGCTGCAGGACCCGCTCGACGCGTCGTCCGCGGGCGGCTCGGGGACCTCCGCGCAGAAGCCGGGCTCGCCGTTGCAGCTGTAGCCGTCAGGGCACGCCGCGGCCGCGTTGCAGGGCCGCGTGCAGTAGCCGTCGAGGCACGCGTTCGCAGGGCACTGCTCCGGCTGTTCGCACGTCGCGCCGACCTCCGCCGAGTACGCAGGATCGGTGGGGTAGCCGGTCGCCCAGGGGGGCTCCTTGTATCCTCCGGCACGGGCGGCGCGCACGGTCGTCTCTTTAATCCATTCCGCCCAGCGGTACACGTAGCCGTAGATCGGATACTCGCAGCCCTCGGCCCCGCGCGAGGTCACGCCGATCACGCGGTGCATCAGATCGAGGCTGGGTCCGCCCGAGTCTCCCTCGCAGATGCCGGTGTCCCCGACCCACTCCGTCGTCTTCACCAGGGAGGACGGGCAGCCGTCAGCCACGCAGTCGATGAACAGCCTGTCGCGGCGCCGCCGCAGGCCCGCGCCCGTGCTCGCGTCGTTCGTCGCCCCGAAGCCGACCGCGTAGTACTCCTCGCCCTCCACGAGCGGCACGTCGACGCGCGGCACGAGCGGCACCGCCTCGCTCTCCGGGATCGGCTCGTCCAGGATCAGGATCGCCTGATCGTTGCCGCAGAACGCGTCCGTCCCCTCGCCGGGGAGCAGCACGACCTCGCTGCCGGCGTAAAAACGCGCGTACCTGCCGATCTCCGCGTCGGTCGTCACGAAGATCCGGCCCGCGAGGTGCGTGTCCGTGAACTTCGTGGATCGACAGGTGATCTGGCCGTCGCGCTCATTGGCCATGTCCGACACGCAATGACGGGCCGTGAGCACCACGTTCGGGGCGATCAGGCTGCCGGTGCAGATCGCGCCGATCTCGTCGTTGTAGATGCCCACGACAGCCCTGTCGCCGTCGTCGAGATATCCGTCCTGAATGGCATCCCGCGCCTCACCGATCTCGTCAGGAGGCGCCTCCAGGGCCGAGCTGCACGCTGTCGCAGCGAGTCCCAGGGGGAGAATCCAGGTGACTCTGGGCAAGCAAAACGGCATCGAAAGCCTCCAGATACTGCAATGTCTGCGCGCGCCGCGGGGTGCCGCAAGGAGCAAAAGATTCTAGAGGCGAAGCCGCGGTCGTGCACGCGCGGCATGTGCGATGACCGCGCGATGACCGACTCGGCGCGTTGCTCCCCCCACACAGGGGAGAGCTCTTGCAGGATCGTCCGGTGCGCCGCCGCGCCCGGCGCCGCCATGGCGGCGCCAGGGGCGCGGCGACCGCTCCCCCCTGAAATTCCGCGGGAACGCGCGCGGCCCAGGTGTTGCGGGGCGGCGGGGCCGTGATCGATCCCGTCCTGCTCTTCGGCCTCGCGCTCGCCGCGGGCGCGCCGCTCGCCCTCTCTCCGCTGGCCACGGCGCTCGGCGCCGCGCTCGCCGCGGCGGCGCTCCGCCGCCGGGCCGGCCCCGCCGCGCTCGCCGCCGCCGGGGTGGCGCTCGTCGTGAGCGGCCTCCGCGCCCGCGCGCTGCTCGACGGCGCGGGCGCCGCCTACGACGGCGCCCTCGCGCTGCTGCAGCCGCCGGCGCGCTGCGAGGTGACGTGCGTCGTCGCCGGCTCGCCGGTCGTGGTCGGGGCGGCGCAGCGGCGCTCCGCCGGGGCGCGCGGCGAGGACGACGAGCCGCCGGCCTCGCGCATCGACGTGGAGCTCTCCGGCGGGACGTGCGGCGGGCGAGCGCTGCCGGGGCCGCTCCGGGCGCGCCTCTACGGCGCGCCGGTGGACCTCGCCCGGGGCGACCGGCTCGAGGTCACCGTGGACCTCGCGCCGATCCACCTGTTCCGGAACGAGGGGCTCCGGAACGCGACCGCCGCGATCGCGCGGAGCGGGATCGTCGCGAGCGGGACGATCGTCGAGGCGCGGCGGACGTCGGAGGGGGGCGCGATCGACGTGCGCGCGGCCGTCGATCGCGCGCGGGCCTTCGTGCGCGGGCGCATCGAGGCGACGTTCCACCCCGACGCGGTGGCGCTCGGGCGCGCGCTCGTGCTCGGCGAGACCGACCTCGCGCCCGAGGACCAGGAGGCGTTCCGCGAGAGCGGCCTCGCGCACCTGCTCGCGGTCTCGGGGACCCACCTCGTCCTCGCGGTGGCGGGCTTCGCCGCGGCGCTCCGCGCGATCCTCGTCCGCGTCGGGCCGATCGCCGCCCGGTGGGACGCGGGCCGGATCACGGCGGCCCTGTGCGTGCCGGCGGCGTGGCTGTACGCCGACTTCGCCGGCGGCGGCGGCTCGGCGATGCGCGCCGCGGCGATGCTCAGCTGCGCGATGGGCGCCCGCCTCCTCGGCCTCCGTCCGGTGGGCGTCCGCTGCTTCGCCCTGTCGCTCGCGGGCGCCGCCGCCGTGGATCCGCTCGTCGCGTGGGATCTCTCGTTCGGCCTGTCCGCGGCCGCCACCGCCGGGCTGCTCTGGCTGCAGCGGCCGCTCGCCGCGCTGATCGTGCCCGGCGAGGGGGCGCGCGGCGACGGCGGCGCCGAGGGCGGGCCGGGCGCGTCGCCGCTACGGGAGCTCGCGCGCAAGGTCCTCGCGCCGCTGGCGACGACGCTCGCCGCCATGTTCGGCTGCGCGCCGCTGCTGCTCATGAACGGGGAGACATTCCCGCTGCTCGGCGTGGCGGCGAACGTGGTCGCCGCGCCGATCGGCGAGCTGGCGGCGCTCCCGTTCTGCCTCGCGCACGCCGTGCTCTCGTGGGCGCCGCCGGTCGAGCGCGGGTGCGCGCTCGTCGGGTCGGGCGCGCTGCTCGCGGTCCGCGCCGTGGCCCGCGCCTCGGCGGACACCGGCGTGGTGCTGCGCCTGCCCGAGCCGTCGCCCGCCCAGCTGGCCGCGCTGGCCGCCGCGATCGCGCTCGCGTGGGCCGCGGAGCGCCGCAGCCGGCGGCTCGCCGCGCTCGCGGCCGGCGCCGCCGCGTGGCTGCTGCTCGAGGGCGTCGCCACGCGCGCGGGCGCGCCGCGCGGCGTGCTGCGCGTCAACGTCCTCGACGTGGGGCAGGGCGACGCCATCCTGATCGACCTCCCCGAGGGCGGCGCGATGCTCGTCGACGCGGGCGGCTTCGTTGGCAGCCCCGTCGACACGGGCGCGCGCGTGCTCCGGCCGCTCCTGCGGTCGCGCCGCCGCGCGCGCCTCGACGCGGTCGTCCTCTCGCACCCGCACCCCGATCACTTCGGCGGACTGCCGGCCACCGTGGAGGGCGTCGAGGTCGGCGAGCTCTGGGACACCGGCCAGGGCGAGGCCGAGGGCGCGGGCCCGGTCTACCGGAAGCTCCTGTCCGACCTGCGCCGGCGCGGCGTGCCCATCGTGCGGCCCGACGCGCTCTGCGGCAGACCGCGGGTCCTCTCGGGGGCGACGATCGAGGTGCTCGCGCCGTGCCCGGAGCTCCACCCCGACCGGGGCGCCAACGACAACTCCTTCGTCCTGCGCATCCGCTACGGGGCGCGATCCGCGCTGCTCGTGGGCGACGCGGAGCACGAGGCCGAGGACGCGCTCGTGGCGCGCTACGGCGCCGCGCTCCACGCCGATCTGCTCAAGGTGGGGCACCACGGCAGCCGGACGTCGACCGGCGCGGCGCTCCTCGCGGCCGTCGACCCCTCGATCGCCGCCGTGTCCTGCGGTGTCCGCAACCGCTTCGGGCACCCGAGCCCGGAGGTGCTCTCCCGCCTCTCGGCCGGCGGCGTCGCGATCGCGCGCACGGACCGCGGCGGCGCCCTGATCTGGGAGACCGACGGCGAGCGTGTCCTCTGGTCCCGCCCGGGCGAGCCGCCGCGCCCGGCCCCCGCTCCCCGCGACGGGAGGACCGCCGCCGGACACGTCCCGGAGAACGGTGCGCCGTGAGCTGGAAAAAATCCCCGCTCCGGACGGCTGTCAGCTGGCCTCCCATCCTTGCGCCTGGACGTCCCCTGAGCGACGCTGGGTCGATGTCTCGAAGCGCGATGACGACCACGATCCGCCGCCGCCTGGCGGGCGAGATCGGTCGTATCGACAAGCAGGCGCCCTTCCGCGTCGCGCTGTCTTACCCCTCGCCGTACCGGGCTGGAATGAGCTCGCTTGGCTTCCTCCAGATCTACAAGACCATCCAGGCCGAGCCCGGGATGGCGTGCGAGCGGGCCTTCCTGCCGGACGACGAGGGCCAGGGCACGGACGGCCCCCCGATCACGTACGAGGGGCTCCGCCCCATCTCCGATTTCCCCGTCATCGCGCTCTCGGTGGCCTACGAGCTCGAGCTCGCCGGGGTCGTCCGCCTGCTCGAGCTGGCAGGGATACCGGCGCTCCGGGAGGAGCGCTCCTTTCGCGATCCGTTCGTCCTCGCGGGCGGTCCGCTCACGTTCTCGAACCCGCTGCCGCTCGCGGTGTTCGCCGACGCGATCATCATGGGCGAGGCCGACACGCTGGCCGTGGAGGTGCTCCGCGTGCTGCGGGACGCCTCGTCGCGGGAGGCGGCGCTCGACGCGCTGGCGGCCCTCCCCCACGTCTTCGTCCCCGCGCGCCACGGCGCGGAGATGCCCCCGGTCGCGCAGTGCGACAACGCGCTCCTTCCCGCCTGGTCGCCGATCCGCGCCGAGGAGACCGAGCTCTCGAACATGTTCCTCATCGAGGCGGAGCGGGGCTGCTCGCGCGGGTGCACCTACTGCGTGATGCGCCGCTCGACCAACGGCGGCATGCGCATCGTCCCGAAGGAGCGCCTCCTCGAGCTCATCCCCGAGGACGCGAGGCGCGTCGGCCTCGTCGGCGCCGCGGTCAGCGATCACCCGAAGATCGTCGAGGTGGTCCGGACGCTCGCCGAGCGGGGCTGCGAGGTTGGGCTGAGCAGCCTCCGGCCGGACCGGCTGACCGACGAGTTCGTCGGCGCGCTGCGGCTCGCGGGCTACAAGACGCTCACGACGGCGATGGACGGCACGAGCGAGCGGGTCCGCGAGACGCTCGAGCGGCGCGCCCGGCCCAGGCACCTCCAGCGGGCCGCGGAGCTCGCGCGGCAGCACGGGATGAATCGGCTCAAGCTGTACCTGATGGTGGGCGTCCCCGGCGAGACCGACGCCGACGTCGACGAGTGCGTCGCGTTCGTCACGGAGCTGTCCCGGATCGTGCCGGTCGCGCTCGGGATCGCGCCGTTCTGCCCGAAGCGCAACACGCCGCTCCACGGCGCGCGCTTCGCCGGGATCGACGTCGTGAACAAGCGGCTCGACCGGCTCCGGCGCGGGCTGCGGGGCCGCGCGGACGTGCGGGCGACGAGCGCGCGCTGGGCGTGGGTCGAGGCGGTGCTCGCCGCCGGCGGCGAGGCCGAGGGGCACGCCGTGCTGCAGGCCGTGCACGCGGGCGGCTCGTTCCGGGACTACGAGCGCGCGTTCGACAAGATCAAGCGGCCGGAGCCGCCGCGCCGGCAAAGCCTGCCGCTGCTCGCGGCGGGGTGAGCGGGGCGGCTGCCAGGCCCGGAGGATGCCACGTGACGATGAAGACGCTGACCCTCTTCACGCGCGAGCGCTGCCACCTCTGCGAGGAGGCCCACGCCGCGCTCGAGCGCGTGCGCGTCCGGCTGCCGTTCGAGCTCGCCGTCGTCGACCTCGACCGGGAGGCCGGCCCGGAGAAGCGAGCGCTGTACGACTGGGAGGTCCCCGTTGTCGAGCTCGATGGGCGGAAGATCATGAAGTACCGCGTCGACGAGCGGCGGCTCGAGCGGCTGCTCTCCGGCCCGGAGTGAAGCGCCGCGTCGACGAGCGGGGGCGGGGCGTTTCGGCCCGCTTTCGCCCTGCGCCGCGCTACGCTATGCGAACCCCCGTGAAGTGGACGACCATCGCGCAGCTCGCCTTCATCCTCGTCGCTGCCGTCGCCGTCTACGGCTTCGTGCACGCCGCGCAGAATGACCAGCGCACGACCGGCTGCGAGGCCATCTGCGCCCTGCGCCCCGCGTACGCCGGCCGGAACCGGCTCGCGCCGGACTTCGAGCTGCCGGACATGAACGGCAAGCCCGTCCGGCTGTCGTCCTTCCGGGGCAAGACGGTCTTCCTGAACTTCTGGACCAAGACCTGCGCCCCGTGCCTGCAGGAGATGCCGGCGCTCGCGGAGCTCGGCCGGATCGCCCAGTCGCGCAAGGACATCGTCGTCCTCACGGTCTCGACCGACGAGGGGCCGGACGACGTGCGCGACGCGCTCAAGGTGGCCCTGAACGGAGACCCGCCGTTCCCGGTCCTCTTCGACCCGGAGTCCAAGGTCGTGATGGACCAGTACGGCACGCAGCTCTACCCGGAGACGTGGATCATCGACCCGAACGGGATCATCCGGGCCCGCTTCGACGGCGCGCGGGACTGGTCGAGCAGCCTGGCCATCGAGGTGGGCGAGATGGTCTCGCGCTGGGGCAGCTGCCCGGCCGATATCTACAAGAGCAAGCCGCGCGCGGGGTCCGTCGACGTCTGCACCGACGATTCCTGAGCGGACTTTCCGCGCCGGGGCGATCAGGCCAGGCATACGGGGAGTGGGGCGCGCTGGCCGCTTGGCGCACCCGCGAAAGATCGTTATGTGAGTCACCCATCATGACCGCCCGGAGGCCGACGTCGCCGACAGCGCACCCGCCGCAGCCGCCCGCAACCGGCGAGGGGGGCGACGGGAGCGCCTCGGACGAGCGGGTCGCGGCGGCGCGGCAGGCGCTGCTCGAGGGGGTCGGCGCCGAGATCGCCGCGTCGTTCCCCGGCATCACCCGGCTGGGTGGGCAGGTCGTGGCGGCGCTCTACCTGGCGGACGAGCCGCGCTCGATGGACGAGCTCAGCCAGGAGCTCGGTCGCTCGAAGAGCAACATCTTCGCCAACCTGCGCGGCCTCGAGGCGGCCGGGATCATCGAGCGCCGGCGGGAGTCGGGCGCGCGGCACGACTCGTTCGCGCTGCGCGGCAAGTACCCCGACGTGATCGTCGGCGCGTACCTCGGCCGCCTGCGCCGCGTGGTGCAGGACAAGCGCGCCCTCGCGCGGCGCGCGCTCTCGCTGCTCGGCGACGCGCAGGGCGCGGAGGCCGACGCGATGCGCTCGCGGCTCGACGACCTGTCGCGCAAGTACGACCTGTTCGCCGACCTGATGGAGCAGCTCCTGCCGTCGATCGACGGCCCGGTCGATCTGGAGCGGCTGATCGCGCAGGTGCCCGAGGCGATGGTCCGCTCGCTGAACGCGGCGGCCCGCGTCGCCTGGGCGGCGGGCGACGCGATCAGCCGCCTGAGCGGCCGAGCGGGGCGCAAGAAGTAGCGGCGGCCCGCGTCACCCGCGCGGCGGGCAGTCCCGCATCTCGATGAGGATGCCGGTCGACGTCTCGATCCGGTGCATCAGGTTCACCTCCCGCGCCACCGGGGACGGCGTGATCGGGTTGGGCGCGGCGCCCACGATCATCGGCCGGTCGGGGTCGCCGTCGACGAAGACCATCAGCACCTCGATGCCGGGCTTGAGCGGGAAGTGGATCCCGTAGTTCGGCCCGGCGTGCGGCTGGATCATCCGCACGAGCCGCGAGGGGAACGCGCGCGACGCGGGATCCCCCGCGTCGAAGTGGAAGCGCACCCGGTAGCGCCCCTGCTCGTCGATCGGCGAGACCTCCCCGATCTCGCCGTCCGGGAGCGGCTCCAAAAGCGCCGTCACCACCCCGTGGATCTTCGGCCGCGGCGCCGTCCGCGGCGGGCGGTAGGCCTGCGCGGCGCGCACCAGGCGCGCGCTGTTGACGTACTCCTGCTCGCCGCCGGCGCCGCCCTCGATGGCCACCGGCTGCACAGCGCGGTGCTCGACCTCGACGGCCAGGAACCGCTCGCCGTCGAGCCGCGGGTGGCCCTCGAGCGCGAAGACGGCCCCCGGGATCAGCCGGAGCTCGTCGCTCTGGCACTCGAAGTAGCGGCTCGACGAGGCCCGCTCCTCCGCGCGGATCTGGGCCAGCCGCTGGCCCTCCTCCGGCGTCTTGTGGTGGGCGCCGTACTCGACGACGCCGCCCCCGAGGCCCGCCGGCGACTCGTGCGCCGCCGTCATGTCGAGCCTTGGCGTCCGGTAATTGTACTCCTGCATGACGTACGTCGCGGGGAAGGCCCTGGCCTGCTCCCTGAGCTCGAACATGTCGCGCCGCTCGCCCCGCGGCCGGAACACCACCGCGTCGCCCCCCGGCAGCGGCTGGAAGCCCGTCGGCTCGTCGGTGAACACCATCACGTCGCGGCCCGACTCGTGCTCGAAGAAGAACGAGATCCCGAGGTGCTCGGCGAGCCGCGAGATGAAGGCCAGATCCGTCTCCTTGTACTGGACGATCATCTCCCGCTGGGGGTGATCGCGGTAGAGGCGCATCACCACGTCCTCGGGCCCGAGCCCCACCATCGCGAGCTTGTGCTGGATGAGCTCTGGCACGCTGATGTCGAGGAAGACCTGCTGGAGCTCCACAAGCGTCGCGCGGAACGCCCGCGGCGCGAGCCGGAGCCGGTAGGAGCGGAAGGCGGTCTCCGTCTCGTGCCGGTCCTCCACCTCGGCGATCATGCCGTGAATGGTCCGCTCGTCCGCGCCCTGGACCTCGAACACGAGCGACGCCGTCGCCCCCAGCACCTGTTCGATCGAGAGCTCGGCGCCGTCGCTGCACACGACGTCGATGTCGTACGAGAAGAGCTGGCCGATGGACTCTTTGCCGTGCACCCCGCGCACCCGGAGGAGGTCGCAGGAGAAATCGCTGGAGTCGAGCCGCAGGATCGGCGCCCGCCGTGCCCGGTCCCGGAGCGCGGCCTTCGCCTCTTGAAGCGCTTCCATCGGCGCCGCGCGCGTAGGGCGCGGCGCCGATTCCGCCGCGCCCGGCGCGCGGAACGGCAGGTGATCGGGCGCCCCTGGGCCGCCCTGGGATCGCGGGAGCTCCCGCGGCCCTCCGGCGCTCGCTCCCGGGCGCAACGGTGGGAGCTCCCGCGGCCCTCCGGCGCTCGCCCGCGGCGGCGATGGCGGCACCTCGCGAGGCCCTCCGGCGCTCGCTCTCGCCGGCGCCTCGAGGAGCTCTCGGTCGTCCGGAGACGGCGCTGGCGGGGCATCCTCCACCGGCCCGGCCGCCTCCTCCGGGCTCTCGGCGCACGGCGCGCGCGCGATCGGCTCGCTGCACGGGGGCTCTGCGCCGGGGGCCTCGCGGATGCGCGCGGCGGCGGGCGCCGTGGCGATCGTCACGGCGCTGGGCGCGCGGTGCGCCGTCGCGGCCGTGGGCTCACCGCACGGCGGGGCGGCGGGTGGGGACGGCTCGCTGCACCTCAGGGGTTCCGTCGGCTCTCGGTTCATCGTCGCGCCTCCTCCGCGGCTCGCCTGGTACTGTACCCGACGCGGAGGCACGCATGGGTACGCGCGAGGGTGAGGGTATCAACGGGAAATACCTCCTCATCGAGGTCCCGAATTTCAACGACGCGGCGTCCGACGCCGAGGCGATGGGCTCGTATCTGCGCCTCGGCGCGGTCAAGGACCCGAGCCTCGCCGGAAGCCCGGGCGCGCCGAGGGCGACCGGCGAGGACCTCGCCGCCCGGGTCACCTCGTTCATCGACGACACCCGCAAGCGCGACGGCTGCCCCGATTTCCTCCCCGAGGCCGAGCGGCAGGCCGAGACGGCAAAGCTCCATACCAAGGGCGGCTGGCGCGACCACTCCGACGGCAACCGCATCACCACCACGCGCGGCGACAAGGTCGAGGTCATCAAGGGCAATTACCGCATGCTCGTCCTCGGCCGGCAGGAGGACACCGCCGGCTGGGACGTCTCCGGCGGCCATATCCAGGACGCCACCGATCTCTGGACCGCCGCCACCACCATCGAATGGGTCCAGAACTACAACGGCACCTGGAAGGTCACCGAGAAGACCGAGAAGGGCGACGTCGACACAACCTATCACGGCGACACGTTCGATCGCTTTTACGGCAACAAGCAAACCAGCATCACCGGCTCCGAGGCCCCCACGGCCGAGCGACCGAACCCCACCTGCCTGAGCTCCACCTGGGCGCAGCGGATCGAGTCGTACACCGGCTCGGCGGCCTGCCCTGTGCCGCTGATCTCCGACGAGACCTGGGCCGACCAGATCGCCAGCAAGACGACGGCGACCGCGATCAGCGATGAGACCACCGCGCAGACCATCTCCAGCACCACGAGCGCCACGTCGATCAGCGACGAGACCACAGCGAGCACCGTGTCCAGCACGACGACCGCCTCGCTCGTGTCGGATACCACCATCGGCGAGGTCCAGTCGGTGACGATCGGCAACACGAGCGACGTCACCATCGGCAATGCGGCGTCGATCACCGTCGGCGCCACCGAGGAGGTCACGATCGGCGGCCTCGTCGAGCTGACGATCGCGGCCATGCTCGAGGTCTCGCTCACGGCGGGGGTCTCGATCAACATGGGCCCCAAGGCCGAGCTCAACCTGACCAACCGGCAGGAGCTCTCCCAGTTCCGCACCAACGTGAAGAACATCTGCGCGAGCGTCTCGTCGGCCGAGTCGGTGAGCACCGGGGCGTACAACGTGATGTCCGGCGTCATCAACCTGTTCTGATGCAGACCCGGAACCTCACGCCCTTCCCCTTCGGCGCCAAGGTCTGCTCGCGAAGGCCGCCGCAGCCCGAGGTCGTCCTCGTCGTCCGCGGACGGTTCTCGCTCCGCCTGGGCGAGCCGCTCGCGCCGCTGGAAGGGCAGCTCGCGCAGGGGGCGCTGACCGCCGAGACCTTCGAGGGGGGCGACGGCGAGCGCGACGGCGAATGCACGTACCCCGGCGATTTCGCCGACTGGAAGCCGGCCGCGGATCTCCTGCTCCGCGGCGCCTGCCACCCGCCTCCCGACGAGCCGCCGCGCGAGCACGCCGTGGGGTTCGCGGTCGGGAGCTGGTCGAAATCGCTGCTCGTTCCGGCGCCGCGCGAGGGCCGCCAGGTGCCCGCGCCCTTCGGGCCGATCCACCCGGACTCGCCCGAGCAACGCCGGATGCTCGGCAAGGAGTACGGCCCCTCGTACCGGAAGACCCGTGCCCCCTGGTACGCCGAGGACTTCGACTGGGCCTATTTCCAGGCCGCCCCGCCGGATCAGCGCCTCGCCGGCCACCTGCGCGGCGACGAGGAGGTCACGCTCCTGAACCTCCACCCCGCCGCGCAGACCGCCTCCTTCCGCCTGCCGGGCCTCCGGATCCGCGCGGTCGTCGAGGACATCCAGGGCCGCGTGCAGGACGCCCGCATGAGCCTCGACACCCTCTTCGTCGAGCCGGACGCGGGCCTCGTGACGCTGACCTGGCGCGGCCACGCCGAGGTGGCCGAGGACGATCTCGCCGACGTGCGCGCCGTCGTCATCGCCGCCGAGCCGCTCTCGGCTGCGCCGCTGCCGCTCGACGATTACCGGGAGAAGCTCGCCCAGCTCGCCCGCGATCCGCGCGGCCTCGAGGACCTCCCGCCGGAGGTGCGCGACGCCTACGACCTCGTCCGCGACGGCGCGCCGCGGCCGCCGCGCGCCGTCGCGGACGAGGCGGATCCGGTGTCGAAGCTCCTCGCCGAGCGGCTCGGCGGCCTGCACGCGCCGGAGCAGGATCGCGTGCGGCAGCTCGTCGCGAAGCTCCGGGCCCTGCGCACCCCCGAGGGCGTCGACCTCGAGCGCACCGTCGCGCAGGCGCTCGCGCGGCTCCCGGCGCAGCGGCACGCCGCGTACCTCCCGGCCGCGCCCTCGGGCACGCCGCGCGTCCCCATGGGCGGCGCGCTCGACGCGCTCGTCGCGCGCGTCGAGGAGCTCCGGCGGGACGCGGCCGCGCGCGGGACGGCGCTCGAGGGCGTCGAGCGCCTCGACGCGCTGCTCCGCGATGGCCGCCTCCGCGAGATCGTCCCCGGCTACCGGCTCCCCGGCGAGGCCGCGGCGCCGCCGCCCGAGCCCGGCCCCGGCGTCGACCTCTCGGGGCGTGATCTCTCCGGGCAGGACCTCTCGGGCCGGGACCTCTCCGGGGCGAAGCTCTCCGGCGCGCTCCTCTCGGGCGCGAACCTCTCGGGGGCGAACCTCGCGAACGCGGATCTCTCGCGGGCCGTGCTGTTCGAGGCGAACCTCGAGGGCGCCGCGCTCCCGGGCGCCGACCTCTCCCAGGCGAACCTCACGGGCGCGCGCGCCGCGGGCGCCGATCTGCGCGGCGCGACGCTCGACCAGGCCATTTTCACCCGCGCCGAGCTCACCCGCGCCCGCCTGGCGAGGGCGCGGGGGCGCGGCGCGCTGCTCGACGAGGCCGACCTCCGAGAGATCGACGGGGAGGAGCTCCACCTCGACGGCGCCGTCCTCCAGGGGGCGAAGCTCGATCGCGCCTGCTTGCGGGGCGCGGCGCTCGTCGGGTGCATGTGCGCCGGATCCTCCGCGACGGACGCGGATCTCACGGGCGCGTCCCTGTCGCGCACGAGCTTCACCGACGCCGATCTCGAGCGCGCGACGCTCGTGGAAGCGCGCGGCGAGGGCGCGGCGCTGCTCCGGGCGAAGCTCGACGGCGCCGATCTCCGGTATGCGTCCCTGCCGCGGGCGCACCTCTCCTGGGCCTCGGCCCGGGGCGCGCGCTTCGCGTGCGCGGTCCTGCGCGGGAGCCGCTTCTACCGCGCCTCGCTCGAGCGCGCCGACCTCGCGCAGGCCGACCTCTTCGGCGCCGACCTCTGCAAGGCGCGCCTCGACGGCGCCTCCTTCGCCGGGGCGAGCCTGTACGGCGCCCGCCTCGAGGGCGCGAGCGCCGCCGGCTGCGATTTCAAGGGGGCGAACCTGCGGCGCTCCAGCCTGGAGGGCGCGTGAAGAGCGTCGAGGAGCTGCTCGACCGCATCCGCGCCGGCGCGCCGCTCCACGGCGCCCGCCTCGATGGCCTCGACCTCTCGGGCCGGGATCTCACGAACCTCGATCTCGCCCGCGTCAAGTTCCTCCGCACCAGCCTGCGCGGCGCGCGGCTCGCGGGCAGCGCGCTCTCGGGCGCGCACTTCGTCGAGTGCGACCTGCGCGACGCGGACCTCGCGGGCTGCGCGCTGGACGGCGCGCTCGTGCTCGGCTCGAACCTCGAGGGCGCGCGCCTCGCCGGCGCGACGCTCACCCGCGCGAAGCTCTCGTACCAGCGCCTCGCCCGCGCCGATCTCTCCGGCGCGACGATCGTCGAGGTCGAGGCGGTGGGCTCGGACTGGTCCGGCGCCCGGCTCGCGGGCGCGACGATCGAGGGCTCGCGCCTCGACCTCGCGAACCTCGAGGGCGCGGATCTCACGGAGGCCCGCGTCGCGCGCGCCTCGTTCACCCGCGCGAACCTCCGCCGCGCGCGCCTCGCCCGCGCCCGCGTCGAGGCCGGCGCCTTCGTCGGGGCCGATCTCGGCGGCGCGGACCTCGACGGCGCGGAGCTCGATCGCGCGGTCTTCGTCAAGGCGGACCTGCGCGGCGCCCGCTTCCCGAAGCGCATGCACGGCGTCGTCCTCGACGAGGCGAAGCTCGGCCGGCCCGAGCTCGCGGGCAAGGACCTCGCCGGGGCCGACCTCACGGGCGCGGATCTCTCCGGCCTCGACCTCGCGGGCGCGGATCTCTCCCTCTGCTCGCTGCGCGGCGCCGACCTGCGCGGCGCGAGCCTCCGCGGCGCCCGCCTCGAGCGCTCGATCCTCTCGGACTGCGATCTCACGGGCGCGGACCTCCGGGGCGCGAGCCTCCTCGGCTGCGACCTCTCGCGCTCGATCCTCCGCGGCGTGGACCTCTCGGGCCGCGATCTCGAGTCGGTGATCCTCATCGAGGCCGATCTCGAGGGCGCCGATCTCACGGCCGCGCGCCTCGTCCGCTGCATCCTCGACAGGGCGCGGCTCACCCGCGCGAACCTGACGCGCGCGGTGCTCCAGCAGGCGCTCCTCCGCGGGGCCGCGCTGGAGGGCGCCTTGCTCGGCAAGACGATCTTCGATCGCGTCGATTTCACCGGCGTGGATCTGCGCGCCGTCTCCTTCGCCGGCCTCACGGTGCACCGCTGCGCCTTCATGGAGGCGAACCTCGAGCGGATGAGCCTCCGCGACTGCGATTTCATGGGCAGCGATTTCTCGAAGGCGAACCTGCGCGGCGCCGATTTCGAGGGATCCATCCTGACGCAGGCCAGGCTCCGCGAGGCCGCGCTGGACGGCGCGAGCCTGCCGAACGTCGCTGCGAAGGCCGCCTATTTCGGCGGCGCCTCGCTGCGCGGGGCGAAGCTCTCGCGGGCGATGCTCCGGTACGCCACGTTCACCCGGGCGGATCTCGACGGCGCGAACCTCGCCGCCGCGGATCTTCGGGACGCCATGCTCGATCAGGCCGAGGCCCGCGGCGCGCTCTTCCTCTCGGCGCGCCTCGAGCGCGCGAACCTGTCGCACGCGCGGGTCGAGGAGGCCGACTTCAGCGAGGCCGATCTCGGCGGCGCCAACCTGCACGCCCTCCACGACAAGGGCGCGCGCTTCTCCGGCGCGAGGCTGCTCGGCGCGCGCCGGACGGACGTCGACCGGCTGGAGGCGGAGGCGTACACGCCCCCGCGGCCGCCGCGATAACGGCGGAAGGAGCGAACGGAATGCTGCCTGCGAGCAACAACGGCGCCGGGATGAGCATCGGGTTTCCGGACGTGTGCCTGACGCCGGTGGGGCCGGTGGTGGTGCCGATCCCGTATCCGAACTTCGCGCTCAACGCGATGGCGGTGAACTTCTCGGTGAAGGTGAAGGTGTCGATGATGAACGCGCTGAACCTCGGCACGACCATCCCGATGACCTTCGGGATGGAGCCCGGGGTGGCGCACCCGCTTTACATGGATTTCGGTGCGTACGTGGCGGGCAACTCCAAGGTGATCATCGAGGGGTTGCCGGCGATCAACCTCACCTGTCCCACGACCGGGAACGCCGGGAACAACGCGGTGGGCGCGGTGCTGGTGCCGAGCGCGGTGAACGTGTTCTACACGTGCGCGGCGGCGCCGGAGAAGGTGCTCCCCGGCGCAGGGAACGTGGAGCGCGCGCTGTTGAGCGATGGTGTCGGGGTGATCCGGATCCGGGTGTTCTCGGTGGACGTGCCGGCGCTTGTGTACCGGGCGATTCGGGCGCTCGAGGCGGAGGGGATGCGCGAGCTGATCATCGATGTACGGGACAATCCGGGAGGAGAGCTGCGGGCGTTCGTGGAGCTCGCGGGGGATTTCCTGCCGGCGGGGAGCGTCGTGGCGACGGCGACCGACGGTGACGGGGATGAGGTGGTCTATCGCTCGCGGCAGGAGGAGCCGTATTCGGTCCCGGTGACGATCCTGGTGAACCGAGGGACGGCGTCGGCGGCGGAGCTGTTCGCGGGGTGCCTGAAGGCGCACGGGCGGGCGGGGATCGCGGGGGAGAGGACGTACGGCAAGGCGGTCGGCCTCTCCCTGTACGCGGGCCACGAGGGCGCGCGGATGGCGGCGGCGGTGCGGGTGACGCTGCCCGGCGGGGCGGAGGTGCAGGGGATCGGTGTCGCGCCCGGGCCGGGCTCGCGCCTCCTTGCGATGGAGGGATGAGGAAATGCCCAGGTGGAGGACGATCTTCGGTTGCTTCAATCCCCGCAACAAGATGACGGCGCGCGGCGGGAAGGTCCCGGCCAGCACCAAGTCCGACCCCACCGATTCCGACCACCTGGACGAGCCGGTGCCGCCGCTGCCCGGGGACCGCGAGATGTTGAGTACAAAGACGCTGAGGGCGCGGTCCAAGGCACTGAAGCTGACGCAGACGAAGGCGCACTGGCACGGCGACAATGACTACGAGCTCATCGGCGAGAACGAGCGCCGCGGGCCGAGCAACATCGTGGGCTGCGCCTCCGCCTGGGCCCTCGTCAACGGGAGGCCGGTCTACGCTCACTGCTCGGACGGCGGGGGTGAGTGGACGGCGCTCCAGAAGGTTGTTCGCGAGCGCGCCCGCGCAAGCTTCGATCAGGTGACGGAGATCCGCGTCACGCGGCCGACCCAGCGCGGCGCCAAACACCCCGTTCACGCCGACTTCGAGGAAGCCAAGGCGGACGTCGCCGCGCTCCAGAAGCTCTTCCCCAACGCGAAGATCACGCGCTGGTTCGTGGAGGAGGGCGTCACGACGTATTTCAATCAGGCCGGGGAGCCGAGCCCCTGGTGATCTGAGCGCCACGCCTTCTATCCTGGGTGGATCTCCTCCCTGCCGAGCGCCATCGCCTCCTCGCTCACCTTCGCCGCGCTCTCACATCACGCTGCAAATGGCGCACTTCCGGCCGTGATGGTCGTCTGCCTCCGCGTCGTGCTCGTCCTTCGCCCCGCCGCCGGGGGCCGGGGCGGGCGGCGGTGACTTCGTGACCGAGATCTTCTCGAACACGACGATGCCGTCGATCCAGGGCTCTTGGTCAGGCGGCCTCGTGCCCACGCCGTGCTTCGTCACGGTGTCGATCTCCTTCCCCTTGCGCGCCCATTTCCTCATCTTCTCTTGCCATCGCGCCGGGAAGTCACGCGCCTTGCAGGCGATGTTCGCCCAGGGGTCGATGATGATCGCCTCGCCCCAGTCGTCGAAGTCGCCCGGATATCCGCCGTTCTCGTCGGCCTCCGGCGGGTTCAGGACGACGAAGACGTGATCTCCGCTCGCGAAGTCACCGCTGTCCGCGGTGGGCAGCCGCTTGCCGAGGCGCACCATGTCCACCTTGGCGCCGTGGGCTTCCTTCGGGCGGGAGAGGAGCCATACCGCCAGCGCGGAGAGCTCCAGGCAATTGCCGACCTTCGCCTGCGCGACCCGAGCTCCAAAGGCGAGCACCTGGTCCATGCTCATGTGCAGCGACGTGCCCTTGTTGGCAGTCGTGTACGCCATCTTCCGTGCGCCGACCCAGGCCGCATAAGAGAGCTCTTTCTGACGTGCCTCGTCCCTCGTGTCGTTTCGCTTGTTGATGGACTTGTACGGCCACCAACTCAGCCCCTGGCGGGGCGGAGCGGTCAGCTCGGCGATCGTCTTGCGCGCCTCTTCGGCGATGCGCTCCGCCAGATCGAGCAGCGCGTCGCGCTGCCTGCGGCCGACGTCGAGCATCTCGATCCCGCGCCCGGCTTGGCTGCTGTTCGACGAGGCATGGTACGCCTCGACCGTCTTGTTCCTCGCCAGATCCAGCACGGAGCTCGGCTCGTCGCGGTCCGGCGGCTCGGGCTCGCTGTCTTCGTCCTTCGCCTCGCCGGCCGCCTTCGCGGCGAGGGCGTCGGTCCGGGCCTCGGCCTTCGTTGCGGTCGATGGCGAGTTGCGGAGGGTCGCGGCGCCGCCCTCCTTCTGGATCGCGGCGCCCGTCCCCAGCTTGTTCCCGTCCTGGCTCAGGCGCCTGACCTTTTTCATGCGCGGCCTCCCTGCTACCCGAGGTGGATCTCCTTCCCGTTGATCGTCATCGTCTCCTCGGTCAGCACGGTCGCGCTCTTCGCCTTCGTCGTCGCCGAGCCGTCCACCACCGTGTGGCTCTCGCGCGCGTGCAGGCTGAACAGGCCGGTCACGCGCTGGACGAGCGACGCCGCCTTCTGCACGAGCGTTCCCGCGAACACCCGGACCTTGTCGCCGTGCAGATCCACCTCCGGCCCCCGGAGCTCCACGCCCCGGTCCCCGGACAGCCTGAGCGCCCCGCCCGCGGCCCGGACGTCGACGTCGCCCTGGAGCTCCAGCGTCACCTTGCCGGTCCCGTGCAGGACGCCGATGACATAGAGGCGCGCGCCCCGGCCGATCACCAGGAGCACGTCGCCCACCGCGGGCGCATAGGGGAGCGCCAGCGCCATCGTCGCCTCTGCGCTCTCGCCGTCCGGCAGCTCGACCACAACCGCCTGGCCGCGGGCTTCCAGCACGTGCGCCGGCCCCAGGTACTCCTCGGCGCGCGCGGACGTGGCGCGCTCCCGAACCACGGCTCCCTCCGACATGGTGGTCCCTCCATCCTCGCTCCGGCTCAGTCCTTGCGGAAGCGCTTGTACAGGCTGCCAAGGAGAGTGGGCCGCTCTCGCTTCGGCGCGGACGGCGCCGGGGGCGGCGCGCGCGGCTCGGGCGAACGCTCGATCTGAGGATCGCGCACCGGCGCGGGCAGCGGCTCTGAGGCGCGCGCGGGCGCTGGTGCGGCGGCCTGCGCTGGCGCGGCGGCCTGCGCTGGCGCGGCGGCCTGCGCTGGCGCAGGTGCATGCGCGGCGGCCTGCGTTGGCGCAGGTGCATGCGCGGCGATCTCCACGGGCATAGGCGCAGGCGCAGTGTCTTGCGCGGGCGCAGGTGCAGGCGGCGCGGGCGCGGCCTCCGGCTCGCTGAGATCGACCGTGCCCTCCAGCGGTGACGCGATCGCCGGGACCGCCGCCGTGCCGCCCGCCGCCCACGGCGCGCTCGGGCGCTCGCCGCCCTCCCGCTCGCCGCGCGTCCCGGCAGGCGCGATCGGAAACGGCGCGCTCATCGCGTCGTCCTGGCCCGGGCCTCGGACCCTGACGGGCGGCAGGGGCACGGTGCGCGCCTCGCGCGGCCTCCTCTCGCTCCCCGCCGGCGGCAGCACGGGCGGCAGGGGCACGGTGCGCGCCTCGCGCGGCCTCCTCTCGCTCCCCGCCGGCGGCAGCGTGTCATCGAGCGGGAACGTGCCCTCGAGCGGGTGCGCCCCCTCGCGCGCCGGCTCTCGCCCCGTCGCGACGCCCGCGACGCTCACCGGCGCGTCCACCACGTCGCCCTCCCCGAGCCGCACCGTGGAGCTCCAGTCCGTCCGCTTCGCGCTCTCCCCCGCCGCCGCGCCCGCCGCGCTCGACGCGCCCGCGGGCGCCTCGCTGAGGTCCGGCCACGGCACCGGCTCGTCCCCGACCTCCACGCCGACCGCGGCGCGCAGCGCCGGGAGCACCTCCTCCGAGGCCACCTGGAAGCTCCCGCGGAAGACCACCGCGCAGCGCTCGGCGTCGGGCTGCACGATCAGCGTGTCGCCCACGAGCGGCAGCCACCGCGCCGCGCCGTTCGGCAGGAGGATCGTCGCGAGCGCCCGCAGCGCCGGCAGGCGCATCGCCAGCGTCGGGTGGTGCTGGCTCAGGCCCTCCAGCACGATCCGCTCGCCGCCGAGCACCCGATCGAACCGCTGATCCGCCGGCGCGGACTGGAAGTACAACCAGTCGAAATCGTCCGGGATCGACGCGATCCCCTCCAGCTCTGCGCGCGCGAGCCCGCGCAGCAGCCGCGCTCGGCTCGGCACGATCGGCGGGATCGGCCCGAGGCCGACCGGCGCGCGCCCCCCGCCCGGCGGCAGCAGGTTGGGCAGCGCGCCGCCGCGCTCGTCGGCATCGGCGCCGACGCCGAGCGGGTTCTCCGGCTCCCCGGGGCCGCCATACGCGCGCTGGTACTCGATCGGCATCTTCACGAACGGCTCGGGCAACGCGCCCGCCGCCGCGCCGCCCGCCCGATCGCCCACGACCTCGATGCGCTTGTCCACGAGCGCCGCCCCCGCGCGCAGGATCGCGAGCCGCACCGCCATTCCCCGGACCGGCGCCCCGCCCGGCGCCCACGCGTGCCCGGTGAGCACCACCTCGGCGCGCCCCAGCCACGGCGCGAGCTCGCTCGCCGCGAGCAGCGGCTTCATCGGGTTCCCCCGGGCGTAGACCTCGCTCCGGACGATCTCCAGCGGCTCGCTCCGCCGCGCCTCGCCGCCGGGCACCATCGCGAAGGTCGCCTTGGCGATGAGGGTCACGTGGAGCTGGCCGCGGCTGCGCCACAGCGTCGCGCCCGCGGCGACCGGTCCGGCGCGGAGGACGTCGAGGGGCCAGCGAGCGGTGGTCATGGGCGAGGGCCCTTTGCGCCCGTGCGGCCGGGGGCTAGTTCGTGTTGAGCTCGACGCGCAGGAGCTTGCGGCCGATGAAGAGGTAGTCGCCGTGGGCGAGCTCGCGCTCGCTCTTGATGCGCACGTACGTGCCGTTGCGGCTGTTGAGATCGGTCAGCGTGAACTTGCCGTTGTGCTCCTCGAGGCGGCAGTGCGAGCCCGACATGTACAGGTCGACGGGGAAGTTCAGGTCGCCGCCCTCGCGCCCGATCTGCAGCGAGGTGCCGCGCGCGCAGACGGTCATGCCGACCGCGCCGCCCTGGAGCACCTGCGTCAGGCGGAACGGGCTCGGGTGCTTCGGCGAGGAGTAGAAGAAGGTCCCGTCCGTATCCTGGCCGTCGGAGGCGCGCGGCGTCGGATCGAGCCGGAAGAGCTGCTCGCCCGCGAGGAACGTGTCGCCCGGCGTGATGTCGATGGTGCCGCGCACGCGGATGTACACGCCGTTCAGCGAGCCCTCGTCGCGCACCACCAGCTTGCCGTCGCGGTAGAAGAAGTTCGCGTGCTTCGGCGAGACGAACGGGTCGTCCGGGAAGACGAGCTGCCCGTTGCGGCCGACGATGTGCTGCTCCGCCTTGAGGTGGAACGAGAGGCCGTCCATGCCCTCGCCGCGGATGAGGATCAGCTTCGCCTTCGCCGGGTTCTGCATGTCCCCGAAGAACAGCGTCTGCGCGTTGAGGATCTCGGGCGGGACCGCCGTTCCGCACCTCCCACAGAACTTGTGGCCCGAGGGGACACCGCTCGAGCAGGAACGGCAGACGTAGTTACGGGCTTGCTCCATCAGCTCCTCCTGGGAGAGTTCGGCGAAATCGCTCTTGGACGAGGTGGTCTTGGGGCCCCGGCCCTGACCGCGCGCGCTCGTCGGGTCGAGCCGGGCGCTCGCGCTGCCGGCCGCGGGCGTCGGGGAGCGCCGGGCCGGCGTGGTCGTCGAGCTCGCCCGGCGCGTCGTGAACAGGGCCAAGTCGTTCGCGCACTCAGGGCAACGCGCGGTGCCCATCGGGCTCCACAGGTCGCACTGGCCACAGACGATGCCAATCTCGTTCTGCTCGGTGTGCAAACGTCTCCTCGGTGCATTGGAGGACCGCGGATCGCGGTTCTCCGACCCGCGCCAGTGGAAGGCCGCCGTGGCGGACCTCCGACCGATGAAGCGAGCCAGGACGGGGAACCCGGGCCGCTGCTCGCGCGGGGTCCCTGACCCGGGTGGAGAGAAACACGGTTCTAGACGTCGATGAGCGGAGGGGTCAAGCTCGAGGTGACGCTGGCGGGGCGACGGCCGGCCCTGCTCAGCGCACGAAGGTGAAGCGGCGCCGGTCGTCGCTCCAGCCGGCGCCGCCCCAGAGCCGGAAGACGATCCGCTGGTTGCACGCGGCGCGCGGCTGCAGCCCGAAGTCGCGCGAGTCGTCGTGGTAGCTCCGGTTGTCGCTCAGCAGGAAGACCGTGTCGGGCCGCACCTCGACGTGGCGGCGGCGCTCGAGCGGGGGCCTGCGCCCCGTCGCCCGGGGGTGGAGGCCGGGGCCCATCATCACCATGTCGCACGAGAGCTGCACCGGGTTGCCCGTGGCCGGGTCGGTGATGCTCACCTTGGGCTCGGCGCACGCCGTCTCGGCGTCGTAGCTCTGCCCGTTCACGAGGAGGACGGCGTGGTCGACGTCGACCTTGTCGCCCGGCAAGCCCGCGATCCGGCCGACGATGTGGCTGCCGGGGGCCTCGGGATCCGGACACCGCACCAGCTCGCCGAAGCCGGGCGTGCCCCGCGTCAGCACGACGACCGCGTCGCCCGGGGCGAGGCTCGGCGCGAGCGCGGCGCCGAGCATCGGGTCGTTCGGCACCACCCAGACGTCGAGGACGAGCGCGCGGAGCACGACGCCGAGCAACAGCAGGGTCCCCACGATCCAGAGCAGCCCGTTGAACAGCTTCCGCATGCCGCAGCGCAGCCTAGCGCAGCTCCGGTCGCAGGCGGCGGGCAAGCGAAGCTCGAAGGCGCCGCCGCGCCGTCAACGCAGGCACCCCCGGTACGGCGGCAGCTCGCTCGGGCTCGCGCCCGCCGCGATCTCGCGGGCGGCGGAGAAGAGCTCGGGCCACACGTCGAGGCGGCTGAAATACGAGGTCCCGGTCGTGCGCTCGTCGCCGTCCATCACGCTCGACGAGATCACGCCGACGACGTCGCCCCCCCGATCGCTGCGCGCCGGCCCCCCCGAGTCGCCGGGGCAGATCGAGGCGGTCGCGACGAAGTGCCCCGGGCTCACGGCGTCGATCGTGCCGCCCAGCCGCGGCGCGAGGTGGATCGGATCGCGCGAGAGCGCGCAGCGGCCGAAGCCGTAGGGCGTCACCTGCTCCTTCGAGGCCGGCTCGGCCTCGATCCGCGGCGGGAGGGTCGGGATCCCGATGAGGCGCCGCGACAGCACGAGGATGGCGATGTCGCCCTCGCCCGACGTGTACCCGCAGTCCGGCGACACCACCGCGCGGACCTTCACGTCGCCCCACGGCAGGTGGTCGCCCCCGAGCTCGATCGAGATCGCCTCGGGATCCTGATCGCGGCGCAGCGTCCTGCCGTTGTCGTCCCGCGCCGCGACGCAGTGGTGCGCGGTGAGCACCAGGTCCTCGGTGATGAGCGTCCCCGTGCACGTCACGTCGGTGACGATCCGGACGATCGCGTCCTCGTTCGTCGCCAGCTCGAACGGCGGCCGCAGCTCGAACGGGCGCTGCTCCATGCCCGGCTTCGCCGCGGGGATCGGCAGCCCCGCGTTGGTGATCGGCCGCGCACAGCCCGCGGCGACGGTGAGGGCGAGCGCGGCCGCAACGGCGGCGCCGCGTCGGTACAACCCTGTCCATGCGGTCGCCAGGGCGCCCAGCGTGCGAGCTTGCGGCTGTTCCACCTGAGGGAGACCCTCCCAAGCGCAACCGGTTGTTCTCTCGGACAGCGCCCCCGGTACGAACGCGCCGAGCAAAGCCAAAGACTACGGCATAAGGCGGTGACCGTCATTCGACAACGACAGGGTTTCCAAGCTTGGATACGGCCTCGACGATCGCAGATCACATCGTGCGTCTAGCCGTTTAGCCGTCGCATTTGTAGCTGCTCTGTACATTTACGCCTGCGCTTACGCTCGCGCGTGCATCGATGTTCCCCGCGCTGCGCTAGCGCAGCGCGACGAGGCGCACCTGGCTCGCGTTGCGCGAGTAGGCGTCGAGCGCGGCGCGGGCGGCGGCCGCGTCGACCTGCGGATCCTCGACGCCCGCGGCGACGAGCTGCTCGAGGAAGGCGCGCTGGTGCTCGGACTTCGCCGCGAGCCACGCGGGGCAGGCGCCGGCCGCGCAGGCCGCCGACGCCTGCTCGGACGCGGCGAGGGCGTCCTGGACGCGGCCTCGGCGGAGGAGCGCCCGCGCCGAGAGGAGCGCCGCCTCCGGGAGGGCGCGCACCTCGCCGGGCGCCGCGTCGAGGGCCGAGGAGGCGAGCCCGGGCTGATCGCGCTCCAGGTAGGCCGCGGCGAGCGCGGTGACGCTGGCCGGCGTCCTGCCCTCGGCGTAGCGGGCCTCGAGCGCCGCGAGCTCGTCGGCCCCCGCCGCGGCGCGCGGCGGCAGCAGCTGCGACGCCCGCACGCTCGGCCCGAGCCCGATCGTCCAGACGACCCCCGCGAGAACCAAGCCGTTCGCGACGAACAACCCGAAGCGCATCACCCGACCTCCAGGAACCGGCAGGGACCCCCGGCCGTCGGCGGCGGCCGGCGGTGACGGGCAGTCGCGTGCGGTCAACATGCGGTAAACCCAAGCGACAGCGGGGCGGCGCGAAGGTTCCCGCGAAGCGCGAGCGGCGCGCAATCAGGGGTTGGCCGGGTGGCTGGCGCACCTACAAGGCGGCCGGGGCCGCGGGCTACTCGCTCGGGAGCACCACCAGGTCGTCGCGGTGGACGACGACGTCGTCATCGCCGGCCTCCTCGCGCTTCTTCCGCGCGGTGCGCGCGGCGTCGCTCGCGGACATCCGCGCGAGCCCGCGCGCGATCTCGGCTCCGTCCGGGTCGACGACGGCCACGGCGTCGCCGGGGAGGAAGGTGCCGCGTACGCCGAGGACGCCGACGGCGAGGATGCTCCGGTTCTTCGAGCCGATCGCCTCGGCGGCGCCCCGGTCGACGAGGATCGCGCCGCGCGGGCGCAGCGTGTACGCGATCCAGTGCTTGCGCGCGCTGAGCCGCTGCGGGACGGCCGCGAAGAGGGTGCCGACGTCCTCGCCCGAGACGATGCGCGTGATGATGCCCGCCTCGCGGGCGGCGCCGATGACCACGTGCGAGCCCGCGAGCGTCGCGCGCCGCGCGGCCTCGACCTTGCTGGCCATGCCGCCGGTGCCGACGCCGGAGGTCGACGCGCCCGCGAGGTGCCGCGCCTCGCGGGCGACGCTGCGCACGAACGGCACCCGGCGCCCGTCGGCGTCGAGCAGGCCCTCGACGTCCGAGAGCAGGATGAGGAGATCGGCCTCGCAGAGCGGGGTCACCATCGCCGCGAGCTGGTCGTTGTCGCCGAACTTGATCTCCTCGACCGCGACGGCGTCGTTCTCGTTGATGATCGGGATGGCGCCCGCCTCGAGCAGCGCGGCCAGGGCGTTCCTTGCGTTGTTGGTGCGGGTGCGGTCCGCGAGGTCGGCGTGCGTGAGGAGCACCTGCGCGACGAGCAGGCCGACCTTGCCGAAGGCCTCCTCGTAGCGCTGCATCAGCACGCTCTGGCCGGCGGCGGCGGCGGCCTGGAGCCAGGCCATGTCCTTCGGGCGCGACTTCAGCCCGAGCTTCGCCACGCCGAGCGCGATGGCGCCGCTCGACACGATGACGAGGCTCCGGCCGGAGCGGCCGCGGAGCGCGGCCACCTCGGCGGCGAGCCGGTCCCAGGCGTCGCCGGAGAGGCTCTTCGAGCCGATCTTGACGATGATGCGGCGGCAGCGCCGGAGCGCGGCGCGCGCGGCCTGCGGATCGAGCTCCGGCGCGGCGTCGGCCGCGGCGCGGCCCGCGGCGCCGCCCTTCGTGGCGGTGCGGTCCTCGGTGTCAGTCATGGGGGATGCCGGCGGCGGCGATCTCGTCGAACGCCGCGTCGAGGCGGCGCTCGATGTACTCCGGGACGGAGGCGCCCGCGAGCAGGAAGGCGTCGATCCAGCGCGTGAACTCGTCGCGCAGGTCCTCTGTGCCGTTCGGCAGGACGGTGAAGCTCGCCTGGAGGGAGGGGGACAGCGCGCGGCGCACGGCGCGATCGACGGCGTCGCGGACCCAGCGCGCCTCCTCGGCGTGGACGCGCACGGCGGTGCTCCGGCGGAAGCGCGTGATGTAGCGGTCGAGGAGGTGGCCGAGGGCGTAGACCTCCAGGCCGCGCGCGGCCGCCGCGAGGGCCAGGGCCGGGTTGAGCCGCCGGAGGACCTCCTTCGTGACGAGCTGCGCGGCCTTGCGGAGCGTGGTCTGCTCCGAGCCGGGCTCGACGAGCAGCGCGCGCGCGTCGGTGGTGAGGCTGAGGCCGTGGCGGGCGACCGTGTCCTGCACGATGGCCCCGCGGATGCGCAGCAGCATCCGCGCGGGGAGCACCGGGACCGGGATCCACGAGGCGCCCACCGCGAAGGCGGTGAGCACGGCGAGTCGACCTCCGGGAGGCGGGCCGCCCGGGGTGACCTGAGCGGCGGTCGGCTTGTTCGCGGCGGGTTCGGATGACATCGCGCCCACGGTACTACGGCGGGCGGCAGGTCAGAAGAGGGGGGTGAGCTCGACGATCGCGGCGCGGCAGCGCGTCGCGGCGAGGACGACGTCGCGGGTGGTCGCGCCCTCGGGCAGCGCGGCGGCGAAGCGCACCGGCCCGCCCCGCAGCGCGATCCCCCGGGCGGCGAGCTCCTCGCGGAGGAGCTCCGCGTTGGTGCGGACGGTGAGGGCGTAGAGGCGGCTCCCGGCGGCGATCTCCGCGAACGTGCCCGAGAAGGCGAGCTCGCCGCCCGCGAGCACGAGGACGTCGGTGGCGCCGCGGACCAGGGCGCCCCGCGGGCCCTCGACGTCGAGCCGCGCGGCCGTGAGCAGCGCGCCGCGGCCCTCGGTGGCGCCCGCGAGCGCGGCCAGGACGAAGGCGGCCCCGGCGCCGTCGAGGCCGACGAGCGGATCCTCGGCGATCAGCACGTCGGGCGCGGTCACGATGGCCTGGGCGAGGACGAGCGCGCGGCGCTCGGGCAGCGCGAGCGCGCTCAGCGCGCGCTTCCGCGAGGCCGCGAGGCCGACCCGGGCCAGGGCGGGGGCCACCATCTCGGCCGCCGCGCGCGGCGAGGCCCCCGCGAGGCGCGCGCCCCAGCCGACGTAGGCGTCCGCGGTCCACGCGAGCGGCAGCGGCGGATCGAGCGGCGCCGCCCCGCTCGCCGCGCGGTGCGCGGAGCGCGCCACGTCGCGGCCGGCGACCTCGAGGCGCCCGGCCACGACGCGCGCCTCCCCGGGCGCCCCGCCGCGCGCGTCGTCCGCCGCGCCGGCCTGCGCCGGCCTCCGGAGGGCCGAGAACGGGACGCCCGTGAGCGCCGCGAAGAGCGCGCCCGCGTCGCCGGCGCAGAGCACGCGCTCGCCGCGCGTCGCCGCGGTGAGCGCGTCGATGGCGACGACGTCGTCCACGGCGATGCGCGCCGCGCGGGCCTGGAGCAGCGGCGGCGCGGCGGGCCCGGCCTGCTCCGCGGGCTCGGCGGTCGTGGGCGGCGCGGGCTCGAGCTGCTCCATGGGCTCAGCGCTCCTTCGACGCAGGCGACGCCGGCGGCGCGGAACCTCCGGGCTCGTCCTCGCGGGCCGTCGTCGGGACGCCGAACGAGATCTCGCCGGCGAACTCGCTGCGCGCGAGCGGCCTGTCCGCGCCGAACACGAGGAACGGCGAGAGGGCGCGCGCGGCGTCGAGCATCACGGGCGGGATGGTCGCTTTCGCCAGCTCGCCCTGGGCCTGCGCGGAGAAGCCGACCAGGCTGAGCGCGTAGCCGAGGAGCGACGTGTCCTCCTCGGGGAGCGACTGGATGGGCGCGTCGTCGGGCAGCTGGCCCAGCCGGCGCGCCTCATCGATCGCCTGCCGGAGCCCGCCGAGGCGATCGATGAGCCGGCGGTCGAGGGCCTGGGCGCCGGTCCACACCTGCCCGCGCCCGAGCGCGTCGACCTCCTCGGCCTTCATGTGGCGGTTCTCGACGATGCGGGCGACGAACCGATCGTAGAACTGCTTCACCTTGACGCCGAGCTGCTCGCGCTCGTCGTCGGTGTACGGCCTGTAGAGCGACTCGGCGTCGGCGCGGGGCGACGAGCGGAACGTCTCGATGCTCACGCCGAGCTTCTGCAGGAGCCCCGTGACGTCGGCCTTCCCGTAGAAGACGCCGATGGATCCGGTGATCGAGGAGCGGCTCGCGAAGATCGGGGCGCCGGCGACGGACGCATAATAGCCGCCGCTCGCGGCCGACGAGCCCATCGAGACGATGAGCGGCTTCACGCGCGCGGTGAGGATCGCCTCGCGCAGGATGACGTCCGCCGCGAGCGTCGAGCCGCCGCCTGTCTCGACCCGGAGCACGACGGCGCGGACGCTGCGGTCTTCCCGCGCGCGGCGCAGCGCACCCGCGACGGTGTACGAGCCGGCGAGCTTGACGCCGACGAACGGGATCGAGCGGCTCTCGCCGTCGATCATGTCGCCGTCGAGGTAGACGAGCGCGACCTTGGGCGAGCGGCCCCAGCGCTCGGGCGCCTCGTCGCCCGGGTCGTCGTCGACGACGCGGGAGGCGCGCCCCATCACCTCGTCGACGACGCGGCCGAGCTCGTCGTCGTAGGCGAGCTGGTCGACGAGGCCGCTCTGCCGCGCCTCCTGGGCGAGGAACGGCCCGCGCGCGATCCGCCGCTTGAGCTCCTCGACGGGGATGCGGCGCCCGGCGCTCACCTCGGCGAGGAAGGCGCCGCTCAGCTGATCGAGCAGCGCCTGGTGGTCGTCCTTGCCGACCTGGGTGCTGGTCTCGCGCGCGAACTGCTCGGCGGCGAGCTTGTGCGCGCCGATGCGGACGATGTCGGCCTGCACGCCGAGCTTCTTCAGGAGGCCGCCGAAGTAGAAGTAGCTCGACGACATGCCGGCGAAGCGCAGCCCGCCCGCGGGGTTCATGGCGATGGCGTCGGCGCTCGAGCACACGTGGAGCGAGCGCCCGCCGGCGTCCTCGAGGTGGCAGAGGACCTTCTTGCCGTGGCTCCTCAGGTTGCGGATCGCGTCGGAGACCTCCTCGGCGTGGGCGAGCGAGCTGGCGGGCTCCGCGCGGAGCACGAGCGCGACGCCGGAGACCTCCGGGTCCTCGGCGAGGCGCCAGAGCTGCTGGAGGAGCCGCGTGTGCCTGCGCACGCCCGGGGTCGAGTCGAGGCGCACGCGGACGACGCGCGCCGGCAGCCGGACGCCCGGCTCGGAGAAGCTGCGGAGCGCGACGCCGGCGTAGAAGCCGGTGCCGCTCTTCGTGATGGCGTTGCCGAAGACGCCGCCGGCGGAGACCTGCAGCTCGTCGACGTTGACGTCGAGGCCGGCCATGGCGGCGATCTTCGGGCCGCCGTCGGCGGTGAGGTCGCGCAGCGCCACGTCGCCCCGGAGCGTGCCCACGTAGGGTACGCGCAGGCCGAGGGTCACCCGGGGCGTCCAGGTGCCGCTCTCGTCGGGGTCGCTGTTCTCGACGTAGGAGGTCTCGAGCCCGATCTCGAGCGCGCGCCTGCCGCCCGCGGGCCGAACGGCGACGCCGAAGTCGTAGCTGCGCTCGATGGCCTCGCGGAGGCGGTTCTCCGGGCGGTTCCAGTCGCGCGCGACGGCCGAGAGCGAGAGCCAGGTGGAGGGCCGGAGGGTGACGCCGCTCGTGAGCGAGAAGTACCCGTCGAGCGCGGGCGCGTCGGAGCTGCCCCAGCCGAGCGTCGTGCCGAAGGCGAAGGTGGGGCCCGTGTCGAGGGCGAGCCCCCAGCGGACCCAGCGCGACGGGCTGTCGAAGGGCGCCGGCGCGGCGTCGGGCGGGTCGATGAAGTCGAACCGCAGGCCGGTCGACACGTACCAGAGCGGCACGCCGAGCGCGATCGAGTGGCCACGCGCGGGCAGCGGCGAGGCGGAGCCGGTGTGGACCCAGGTCCACCGGAGCTCGGTGCCCGGGAGGAAGGAGAGGTTCGCGGGGTTCACCGCGATCGCCGAGGTGTCGTCGCTGCTCGCGACGGGCTTGCCGGGATCGGGGAGCGGCTGCGAGGGGCCGTCGGCCGGCGCGGCGTGCGCGGCGGTCGCGCCGGCGAGCGCGCCGAGGCCCGCGCACAGGCCGAGCAGCGCGGCGGCGACGCTGGCGGGGCGAGCGGCGCTGGCGGGGGGCGTGATGCTCGCGAGCCGCCCCAGCCGGGTGGGGCGCGGGGAACGGGCGGGGCTTTGGGGGCGGGGTAGGTTGTTCATGCGCGGATGAGCTCCCTGAGCGTATCCGCTTCCGCGTCGTACGTCCGCTGGACCTCGGCGAGGGCGAGGCGCTCGACGAGCGGGCCGAGCAGGTTCAGCCGGATCTGGATGTCGCCATCGACCCGGCGGCGGGTGCGGCCCTGAGGCAGGCGCTCGAGCCGGTACGTCCCCGCGGAGCGGAAGTAGCTGCGCCACTGCTCCTTCGGGCTGACCTGCCATGTGGAGGCGTGGTCCGAGAGGCGGTACGTCGAGCGCTCCTCCCAGGACATGGCGTCCTTGGCCACGGGGTAGCTCCGGAAGATCGGCAGCGGCGCGCTCGCCTGGAAGCGCAGGACGCGGAGCAGCTCGCCGTCGCGGAGCGCGTGCTCGACGGTCACGACGCTCTCGAGGGAGGCGACCCGCGTGGCGAGCCGAGGCCCGAGGTCCGGCGAGAGCACGGCGAGCTCCACGGCGTCGAGCGGCGCGTCGAGCTCGTGCGAGATGGTGAAGTGCACGCGGCCTTGTAACACGCCCGCTTCGAGGACCAGGCGCGGGGCGGGAGGATCGGGCCCGGGCGTGGCGTGGGAGGTGGGAGGATCGAGCGCGGGCGTGGGAGGATCGAGCGCGGGCGTGGGAGGATCGAGCGCGGGCGTGGGAGGATCGGGCTGCGCGGGGGCCGGTTACACTTCCGGGGCCGGCTCCGGGACGGTGACGGGCGCGTTGGCCTTGGTTTTCCGGTGGGAGCGCCGCTTCACGCTCGCCCGATAGCGGGAGACGAACTTCGCTGCGAGCTTGGGCTGATCGCGGAAGGCGTAGCGGCCGCCTTCGCGGATCTCCCTGGCGAGCTCGTCGACGGCCCAGAACGCGCGGTTGCGGAGCTCGAGCGCCTGCGCGGCGCTCGCGTCCGAGGCCTCGTTGGCGGCGGCGTCCTCGAGGGCGTCGGCGAGCGCGCTGGCCCTCGCGAGATCCTTGCTCGTGATATCGGTCACGCCGAGCGCGCCCTCGTGGTCGGCCCAGAAGTCGGCGAGATCGCGCAGGTCCTGGATGGTGTCCGCCAGGCCGGAGCCCTCGGCGATGCGCGAGAGCTCCGCCTGGGCGGCGTCGTCGTTCCGGCATCCCCACCGGCCGCCGGCCACGAGCTTCGCGTCGAGCGCCTCGGCCTCGTCGCGGAGCCTCCGTTGCGCGGACGTGAGCTTCACGGCGCTGCGCGCCTTCTGCCACGCCTTCTCGATCGCGCCGAGCCGCCGCGCGAAGCGCGCGAGGAGATCCACCTTGTCGGCGGCGATACCGATCTTCGAGAGGCGCGCCTGCTGAGCGCCCGCGAGGCGCGTCAGGGAGGTGAGCTCACGCTCGGCGACGCTCAGGGGGATATCGGGCGGGGACGCGTAGCCCGGGTCGAGCGCGAGGAGCGCCTCGTCGGAGGTGGGGTCGTGGGTCTTTGCGGCCGAGCGCTTCGCCTTCGCGGTGTGCGTCCTGCTGGACGACCTGGCCTTGGAGGACGTGGATCCGGGCGTGTTGTTCACGGTGCGTGTCAGGGGCATGAGCTCCCTCCTGGTTGAGAGTGACCGGAGGATGGTCGCGTATCGAGAGTGGCTGTCAAGGTCGTCTGGCGCGCAGAGGCGCCTGAATCCTGCTGCGAGGAGCCATGCTCACGACACCGAGGGAAACGTGGCCGGCGAGCAGAGGAGGGGCGGCGCGCTGTAATCGCTTGTAATCGAGCGGGGGTTGACTCGGCGAGAGATGCTGGGCAGGGCTGGCCGCGAATTCAACAGATCTTGTGTCGGCAACCACGTGCGCCTTGCAGGGAGAGGCGATCACCGAGCGGCGCCCGCGTGCGGACGGACTATCGGCTCGGACGCGAGCGGGCCGGCGTGCGTGGCATCGCGCCCGCCGCGATGGCTTCCACCTCACGAACTAGCACCGGGGCGAGCTCGCCGTCCGCTGTGCTCGTCACTTGAAGAGCGCGGCGGGCGGTATCGCGGGCGTGGGCGAAGCCCCGGGCAGCTTGCGCGCGAGAAAGCTGCGCCAGCTCAGCTGCGAGGCCCAGGCGATCCCCCCTCTGTTCGGCCAGGTGTGTGGCACGGCGAAGCAGCGGCTCTGCCTCGTGCGGCTTCCCGAGGTCGATCAGCGTCCCGCCGAGCTCCGAGAGCGTCGAGAGGAGCGCCGGGTGCGCGCGACCCAGGGCACGTTCCTCGACCCGAAGCACCTCACGCAGCAGCTCTTCAGAGCTTACGAGGTCACCTCGGAGCCGGTGAAGACGCGCCTTCTCGTAGAGAGATGCAGCGTACTGCGCCCCGTACGCGGCGCCGTCCCGCCGCAGCTCGGCCAAGGCCTCATCGAGCAGCGCCTCGGCTTCGTCGAACCGGCCCTGCGCCTCGAGGCAGCGCGCGAGCTCGTGGCGCGTCGGTGCCGTGATCTTGCTCTCGGGTACTTCCGAAAGCGCCCGGCGGAGCTCCTGCTCGGCCTCTTGAAAGCGGCCCAGCTCCAAGAGCGCGCGGCCGTGCTCGTGACGAAGAAAGAGGGTCCGACGACCGAAGCGCTGGTCGCGCTCGATCGCGCTGCGCAGCAGGCGCTCCGCCTCACCGAAGCGCCGCTGCGCGATCCATGCTTGAGCGAGGCACTGCTCGAACACACCAAGGCTCGGTTGATCGTGTTCAGGCAATCGCTGGAGCACCGATTCCAGGAGCTCAGAGGCAGCGTGCGTGTCCCCGCGCGCCTGCAGCAGCTCTGCGGTCGTCCGGACCAGGAGGATATCGAGTGGTACATCGACGTACGCGCGCCGTAGCAGCCCTGTCCACTCGTCGAGCAGGCGTTGCGCGTCCTTCAGGCGCCCCGCTCCGATATGGGCCCGCACCGCGGCGTCGTAGAGCTCGCCGCGCTCCTCGATCGAACGTCCGAGTCGCCGCCCCCGCTCCAGCGCATCGCGCAACGCCTGTATCGCCTCGGCGGTGCGCCCCTCGGACGACAGCAGGAGCCCCTCTGCCCGCCGCAGCTCGAAGCGCGTCTCATCGTCGATGCCATCTTGCGTTCGCCCGCGAGCTCGATCGAGCAGCGCGCGAGCCTCGCTGAGATCGCCTGAAAATGCGCGTAGGCGGGCCATCGCAGCGGTCGCCCTCGCGCTGCCCTCCGTCGCCTCCACCCAGCCGGCGGCCCAGTGAGCCGCCACATCCGGGTCGTCTGCCCGGATCGCAAGCTCGATGCGCCCGGGCCAGTCGGGCAGGCAGAAGCGCTCGCTCCGCTCGGCGCCCGGCTCTTCGACGTCGGGCTCCTTCGCGGCCGCGCTCTCTCGCCCGCGCTGCTGCGCGAGGCGCGCGAGCGCACCGCCCGGGTCATCTTCCCGGAGCGCGAGCGCCGAGAGCTCTGCCTCGGACACCCCCGCGCGCGCCAGCCCCGCCGCGTCATCGATCGCGTCCGGCGACAGCTCGAGCTGCGCCGCGAGCCGCACGCAGCGTTGGATTCCCACCGCGCGAAGGCGTCCCGCGCCGTCGTCCAGGGTCAGCGCCCGCCCATGCACCCTGGGGAGCCCCGAGAGGGTATTCGCCGGCGAGACGAGCAGAAGTCGGCCCTTGCGTCCGACCTCCGCCGCAGCCCAGCGCGAGCGTCGCAGTCGGCCGGAGGTCTCGAGATCCTCCACGGCGACCCATGTCCTTGGCTTCGGCCGGAGCGCTTCGACTAGCGCGGAGTACGGCTGCGCGGCCGAGACCCGCTCGACCTTCCGGCCTGGCAGCGCCCGTGCGACGGTCTCCTCGAGATCGCCACCGAGCCACCCGATGGCCGGCGCCCGCGTGCACGCCGCGCGCCGTAAGTCCCTCAGGGCGAAGGAGGGCGGCCCTTCAGGACAGTCGATGCGATGCGAGATCCAATCGTAGAAGTCGACCGCACGTCGGGCGAGATGGAGCGTCGTCTCCTCGTCGCTGAACAGCACGAGGTGCAGCGCCCGCTCCTGCACTACCGGCCGCTCTTGATTGAGCCACGCGGCGTCAGCCGCGCGCACGCAGAGGACGACGGTGCTTCCCTCCGGCAGCGACACGAGGGCCGGCGCCTCGGTCAACACGTCGGCGTCCGGCCGATCGCGCAGCAGGTGGCGCACAAGTTCGCCCAGCCGCTCCGGACGCGCCCGATCCATGAGCACGATCACGCCGCGCCCGGCGAGCCGCAGGATCCGGCTCAGCCGATCGAGCCAGGCGCCCGCAGCAGGTGCAGCGTGAGCAGCGGATGCGGGTAGTACCATTCGGACTCGTTGGGATACGGGAGCAGGTGCCCCCAATCGAGGAGCTGTCGCGCGCGAGCGTCTTCAGGAAGCTGCCGCTGGAGATCCGCCATCACCGCGCGAAGCACGCCGAGGTGACCGACGTCGAGCCCGCGCTCGCGGTCGCGGCGCGCTTCGTCCACGGCGTCTTCCACGATCGCAGGCGTCGCCGTGGTGACATCCGCCGTCCAGGCGCGCTCGGCCACTCCACGCACGAGCTTGACGAAGTCACGTGCGCGACCGCCCGATACATATGCGAGGCGCTCCAGCGAGTCCTCGCTGAGCGCGTCGAGCGCAGGCAGATCCCGTGTCCTTCGGCGATACATCTCGGCGAAGAAGGCGACCCCTGGGCCCGGACGCTCCGGATGGACCTTGTCCAGCACGGGCTCATTCGCGAGCACGACCGTATCGAAGCGCGGGATCGCCGCGCCTACAGGCGCGCTCCGCAGCGCGAAGGGGGCACAGATGACGGTGGGACAGGCGATCTGGCTGAGCAGCTCCGAGCGCAGGAAAAGCGTGAGCGCGCGCTCCTCGTCGCGGATGCGATCGAGTCCATCGATGAGCAGCAAGATGCGCCGATGATGCTGCTGCATGTGGCCGACGAGGACGTTGACCGCTCCAAGCAGCGTCTGCATGGCCTCGTCCTGGTCGGGCAGCGTACGTCCGCTGCGCCCGACAGGCACCATGCGACGAATGCCCTCAGCAATCGCCTTCGTTGCACCGATCCCCGCCGCCACGCCGGTCGCCACGCCTCCCGACAACCCGAGCGCCGGCACGAGCACCGAGCTGGCGGTGATCATGCCCGAGGCAACCTTTCCCACGTCGATCTCGGCGGTCTTCGGCGTCTCGGTGGCCTCTGCGACCTGCTCCCAGGCCTGCTTGAGATCCTCGACGTGCTGCTGCGGCACCGGGTAGGGCAATGTCTCCCGCGCCGCGCCGAGCACCGAGAGCCCCACGAGGAAGATGACCTCCCAGGACGCGACGCGCTGAATCGCCTCGCCGTCACCCATCCACGCGAAGTGCCGGTGCAGATCGAGCAACAGGACGAACTCCTTGGCCTCCCGCGCCTCCCTCAGGCGAAGCAGCTCTGTTGATTTGCCGGTACCGACCGTACCCGCAAGGAGGATGCGCGGGTCAGCGAACGGCAGGTCGAGACGGCGCACGATGCGGTCGACCGGTGTATGCGGCCGCGGAGCGCGCCAGGCCGGGTCCTTCACGGGCTCGACAGGGTCGAAGCGGCGGTAGATCTCCTCCCAGACGTCTCGCCTTGCCACGACGCGACGCTAGCACAGACCACGTCGCGCGGCGCGCCTGGCAGCCAGGACGGTACCCTCGCGCTCCGAAACGCCGCGATGCACAACAGGAGCGTCGAGGTGCTGTGCCCGTCGGGCGGGCGTGATCGAGGTTGGCCCAGTTGAAACCTCGCCGGTGCCCGGCGTGAATGCCGGCCGAGCGGGCGCATCGAAGCAGCCGTATGCGTCGCTTCGACGACCCCACGCCCGCCGTGCGACCGTCTCCATCTCCCACCGGCGGCCCGTCACCTGGCGGTGAGCGGCGCTCGCCCCGCTCCCGCGAGCCCTCGGCGCGCGCGCTGCAGCGGCCGTGCGTCACGCCGGATCGTCGCCACGGCGCGGGGCTCTCGACCGCGCTCTGGCTCTGCCTCATGGCGTTCACCGCCGTGTTTTCAGCCGGCTGCGCGAGCGACATGCAGGACGAGCTCGACCCCGCCGAGGCCGAGCTGCGCGCCCTCCTCCCGGAGCAGGCCGGGCTGGTGCTCGCCGCCGACGGCGCCCTGGCGCGCGGCGAGCGCGGCTATTCCGTGACGGCGGCGCGCGGCGAGGCCGCGCGGGGCAGCGGGTCGTCGTCGCTGGGGCTCGTCGTCCACCTGCCCGAGCACGGGAGCGATGAGATCCGGATCGAGCTGCCGGACGGCTTTCACGTGCGCGTCCGCGAGCGCGGGGGGCTCGGCGCCGGGCGGCTCGTGGGGACTCACCAGATCGCCGGCGGGGATGCCGTCGCCTATGCGCACGAAGGTGGGTATTCCTTCTGGACGGCGGCGCACGGGGGATACGAAGAGTGGCTCCTCCTCCGGCCGGCCACCTTCCGGCCGGACGCGCCCGTCGCCGTGTGGTCCGTTCAGGGCGCGACGCTGCGGCGGCGCGGCGCGGCGATCGAGCTCGCCGACGAGGCCGGCGTCGCGCGCCTCGCGGTGACGGCGCCGTCGGCCTTCGCGCGCGGGGGCCGGAGGGTCTCGACGCGCCTCGACGCCGCGGGCTCGACGCTCTCGCTCTGGGTCGACGCCCCGCCGGAGGAGGCCGTGCTCGTGGACCCGCTGTGGGTGGCGACCGGCAGGATGACCACGCCGCGCGCCGAGCACACCGCGACCTTGCTGGACGACGGCAGGGTCCTCATCGCGGGGGGGTTCCTGGGCCTGGACGAGGGGATCATTTGCGATCCGAAGTACTCGACGATGCCGCTTGGCAGCGCGGAGATCTACGATCCCGCGACGGGCGCGTTCCTGGCGGCCGCGCCGATGGCTGCTGTGCGCGGCGGTCACACCGCGACACGCCTCGCGGACGGGAGGGTGCTTGTCATCGGCGGAGAGGCGGGGGGCCCGGGCGTCGAGATCTACGCTCCCGCGCTCGATGCATGGCTTCCGGCCTCGCCGCCGTCGATGTCGAGGGTGAGCCACACGGCCACGCTGCTCGACGACGGGCGGGTCCTCCTCGCCGGCGGACGGGCCGGGTCCACGGCGACGGAGAGCACCGAGATCTACGATCCGGCGACCGACACGTGGACCTCAGGACCCCCCATGCTGGGTGTCCGCGCCGGTCACCAGGCCACCCGGCTGCTCGATGGACGCGTGCTCGTCACGGGCGGCACGTCCGGGCCGGCCGCGGGTGCCGTCGAGATCTTCGACCCGGTGACGGCGACCTGGTCGGCTGCGGCGCCGCTCGACCCCATTCGCTGGCTGACGGCGACGTTGCTCCTCGACGGACGCGTGCTCGTCACGGGCCTCGCCGGCGCCGCCGAGGTCTACGATCCTGCTGCGGATGCGTGGACCGCGGCGCCGGGCAAGTGGGGCGACACGCCCGCGACGGGCTCGTGGGATGACTGGACCTACGTGGCCGGGCTCGGCGTGCTCGGCGAGGCGGCCGCGCGGCTCCCCGACGGCCAGGTCATGATCAGCGGAGGCATCGAGGCGATCTACTATGCGTACCCCTGGGCAGGGACCATATGCAGTTCGATCTACCTGGAGCACGCCCACGACACCTACGATCGAGTCCAGCTCTACGACCCGGTCACCAACGCGTGGTCGCCCGGCGGCAACATCCCGGCTGCGCGAGGCTATCACTCCGCCACGTCGCTCGATGACGGCGGAGTCCTCGTTGCGGGTGGGTACACGTGGTTCTGGTCGACGCGCGAGGGCCTCAACACAGACAGCGCCGTCGTGTATGCCAGTGACCCCTTGATGAACGGCGCGCCCTGCTCGACCGCCACGCAATGCGCGAGCGGGATCTGCGTGGACGGCGTGTGCTGCGCGTCGGCGTGCAGCGATGGTGAGTGCAGCGCCTGCTCCATCGCGGCGGGCGGCACGGTGGACGGGGTGTGCACGCCTGCCCACGGCGTCCCGTGTGACGACGGCGACGCGTGCACGCTCGACGATTCCTGTGACGCCGGGGCGTGCGCCGGATCTCCATCGAGCAGCGCGGAGTGTGGCGCTGGAGAGGGGGGTGCCGGCGGCGGAACAGGAGGCGCTGGCGCCGGCAACGGCGGTGCTGGCGCGGGAGGCGCTGGCGACGGAGAGGGGAGCGCCGTCGCTGGAGGAGGCGCTGGCGCCGGCAACAGCGGCGCTGGCGCTGGTGCAGGAGCTTCCGGCGCAGGAGGTGGTGGCGCTGGAGCAGGAGTTTCCGGCGCAGGAGGTGGTGGCGCTGGAGCAGGAGGCGCTAGCGACGGCGGCGCTGGTGCTGGCAATGGCGGCGCCGGCGCTGGCGAGGGAGGCGCTGGCGACGGCGGCGCCGGCGCTGGCGAGGGAGGCGCTGGCGACGGCGGCGTCGGTGCTGGCAATGGCGGCGCCGGCGCTGGCGAGGGAGGCGCTGGCGACGGCGGCGCTGGTGCTGGAGCAGGAGGCGCTGGCGCTGGAGACACCGGCAATGGCGGCCCCGGCGCTGGAGGCGCTGCCGCTGGCAATGGTGGCGCTAACGCTGGTGCAGGAGGCGCTGATGCTGGCGAGGCGGGCGCCGGAACCGGCAACGGCGGAGCTGTCACCAGCGCGGGGAGCGCCGGCGCGAGCGACGTGAGTCCCGGCCCGACCCCGCCTTCCAGCAGCGGCTGCAGCGCGGCGGGCTCGGGCTCCGACTGGCAGCTTGCCGCCGCCGGGCTCGCGCTGCTCCTCGGCGCGCGCCGCAGGCGGGCCCGCCGAGCGCCGCCCCCTTGCGACGCCGCATAGAAGCTCTCCACCAGGGGCTTGCTCCCCTCCTCCTGGGCTCAACGCTCGGGCCTTCGCCGGCGCCACAACGGTCCCGCGAGCCCAGGAACGCCGCTACAACCGCTGCGAACGATGCTCTTCCACGCCCCCGACCTCCGCGCATGGACGAGCGTGACGGTCCCGTCACGACAACCCTGGTGGCTCTCGAGGGACCCTTGCCAGAGCTTCTCCAGGCTCGACATCAGCTCGTCGACCTCTTCTTTCGGCAGAACACGTCGCGCTTTGCCCATGCTCCGAACTGAGACGATTCCCTCGCGCACCTCGACGACGGCCTCTCGGGGGATGCCCATCCTCCACCCATACTCGATGATCCAAGTTCGATCCGTGCCATCGCCCGGATCCACACACCACCGCGGCCATCGCCCATCGGTGCAGCTCGCCGCCGTCGCCGGCGGAAGGGGCAACACCACCTCGGCGGTCTCCGTCCGGGGAGCGTCGGGGCATTGCTGCATGATCGGCATTGCAAGGCGCGTCCCCGGGGCGATCTCCCGCATGCTCCGACAGGAATCGTCCGCGCAGGGCCACTCGCGGATCTCCGGCTCGATCCCCCGCGGGGTCATCGGCGCGCGCGGCTCGGCGAGCGAAAACGCCATCGCCCCACGATACAGAAACGCGCCGGTATCACGCCGCTCCAAGATCACGCGGACGATCGGCTCTCCCCCGGAGCATTCCGGGACGTCGAGCGGGATGCGCGTCCCGTCCGGTTCGATCAGGACGGCGCGACGAAGCTGGTCACAAACGGCGGCCTCGTGCTCCTGAGCCGTGCAGTACGGATAGCCCGGTGGCTCCGGCTCCGGTGGCGACGCGGCGGCGCACGCTGTCAGAATTGAGGACGCGACGACAAATAGAGCGGCGCGCGTGAAGAATGCGAACGTCATCATCGGCTTCGACCCACGGCAGCGCGCCGGATTGGTCCACGGGGTCGAGGCCATCCACGATCCGCCCGCCGGCTCCCTCCAAATCTGCCTGGACTCCTGGCCGGGAATACCCCACCCCCACGGCCGGTGGACCGATCAGGTTCATCGCCATGCGGCGCGGCCACCCAGCGTCACGGCCTGCAGGGTGGCGAGGCGCCCTCGGCGGCTTGATTCGCTGGTTCAACGCGCGCAGCGGAAGCCCAGATTGCTGTGACGAAACGAGGGCACCGCCGCTGTCCGAGCCGTGCCGCTAAACCACCGTGGGTAGTCGTCCAACCAGCTATGCCCGCGGATCGCCCTGCGTTCAGCGCTGCACCTTCCGTCCATGTAGGAGCAGTACTCGCTCGAAGTCCACTCGCTCACGTTGCCCGCCATGTCAAAGAGGCCGAAGGGGCTCCGGCCGGCAGGGAAAGAGCCGACGGGCGCAGTTTCCGGGAAACCATCGTCCCTCGTGAATTCGCTGCGCCAGGCCTGGCCGCGCGACACCATGAGGTTCACACACGAGGGGTCGCAGGCATTGACCAGCGCCTCGTCCGGCGCGGCGTCGCCCCAGGGATACAGGCGTCCCTCGGTACCACGCGCGGCAAATTCCCACTCCTCTTCCGTGGGCAAACGCTTGCCCGCCCACCTGCAGTAGGCGCTCGCTTGAGTCCAGTCGACGCAGTTCATCGGGTGGATGTCCCGCCCAGCCTGACCAGCGTTGCACGAGGGCTCGTATGCCCTGCGCGCATCGACGGAGAGGCCTCCCAACGTTTCGATGGTCGAGGTGGCTTTGCACGCGCCTGCCTCGGCGCACGCGCGAAAGTCAGCGACCGTGACTTCGGTCACGTCCATCTCGAAAGGGCTCACCTCGACGCGGTGCGCCGGGCGCTGGTTGGAGTCGCTCTTCGGATCATTCGAACCCATCTCGAGGCTCCCGCCGGGGATCGGAATCAGCTTGGGTCCGGGGGTGTGGGGACCTGAAGTTGTACTCGCTCCGGGCGGCGCGGCTGACGTTGCCGATGCCGCCGCGACGGGTGAGGGTGGCGGAGCCTGCTGGGCGTTGGTCGCGCCCTTTCCCGCGCAGCCCAACAAGAATGCGAAAGTCGCGACCCAGCACCGACGCACACTCATCATGCCGTCAATGCTACCACGTCGACTCACTCCCAGGCGATCTTCATGCGCCGGATGCGAACACGGGAGACGGCGAGTGCCTGGAGGCCCTGATCCTCCGCCACAATCGGTCCAAGCCTGGCTACACCTTCGCGTACTCGTGAGCAGGCGCTGACGGTGTGGATCAGGGGACGTCCGTCGGGTCCCAGCTCACGCGGAAGCCGACATCGAGCCCGTCGAGCGTGCGCATCGTGTCGGCGTCGAGCGCGAAGTCGAAGATCGCGCCGTTCTCGGCGATACGCGCTGGCGTGACCGACTTCGGCAGAACGATCAAGCCGTGCTGCACGGCCCAGCGCAGCATCACTTGCGCTGGTGTGCGCCCGGCCTTTGTCGCCGCGGAGACGATGTCTTTGTGCCCGAGCTTCACGCCCTGCGTGAGCGGGCTGTACGCCTGCACGAGGATCCGGTGCTTCGCGCAGAACGCGCGCAGCTCGGCCTGCCCGAGGAACGGGCTGAGCTCGACCTGGTTGATCGCCGGCACCACCGCGCTCTCGCCGAGGAGCTCCTCGAGGTGCCGCACGGTGTAGTTGCTGACGCCGATCGATTTCGCGAGGCCTTGCTTCTGCGCGTCGACGAGCGCGCGCCAGGTGTCGCTGCGCTTGCCGGTCACGGGAAAGTGAATCAACACGAGATCGTAGGCGTCGAGCGCGGCTTCCTCGAGTGACCGCTCGAGCGAGCGCAGCGTCGTGTCACGCCCCTGGTTGAAATTCGCGATCTTCGTCGTGATGAACGCCGCGTCGCGCCCGAGGCCGCTCTTGCGCAACGCGCTGCCGACGTCCGCCTCGTTGCCATAGTACTGGGCGGTGTCGACGTGGCGATAGCCGAGGCGCAGCGCTTCGAGGACGGCGCGCTCGGTCTCTCCGCCGGGCGCCGATTGATACACCCCGAGCCCGAGCTGCGGAATGTGGCGACCATCGATCATCTGCAGGCGTGGTGATTCGATCATTGCCGGGCCCCCTGGTTTCGTTCGTCGCTCGGCATGGCCGAGCGCGAGAGTGTGCTGGCGAAGTCGAGACGTTAGTGACGGTGAATGTCGGCGGCAAGAGCAGGAAAACTCCGTGGCGACTGTGCGACGGCCTCTATCCGTCGGATCACTTCCCGTCACCGCAAGGCTGCACCTTCAGCCCTGAATCCCGAGCGCGTCCCAGGGGTTGGGGGCGAACCGGCGATGAGCTCACGATGTGAGTGCAGCGAGACCACATAAAATAAACACCGGCAGATCTGTTGAGCGGTCCGATGCAACCGTCGCAGGCTGCATGGCAGAGCACGTGGGTTGATCCCCTTCACGTGACGACGCGACGAGGATGATGAGCGAAGGTCACATTCGCGGGTATCCAGGGGCTCACGCGGCGCCTGGCTCCAAATCCCGGCCTCCTCGTCTCGACAGCCCAGCGCGGCAGTGCTACCCATCTCACGTGTCCGGCGCTGAGGGGGAGGACATGTCATTACATCATGGCCTGTCGCCGATGCACGCAGGAAAGGATCGCCGTATGCGCATCAATCGAATCCGAGGTCTGCGGGCGGCTCAGCTTGCGTTCGCGTCCGCGTCTGCGGGAGCAGCCTTCTGCTTCGCAGCGTGCTCGGCCGACACGGGCCCCACGGCCGAAGACATGGGCGAGCAGGACCAGAATCTTGCAGCCTGTTCGTATGCGGTCACGACGAACGCGTACGAAGGAGCCCCGGAGTACTGGGGGACGATCAAGATCAAGAACACGGGCGCGAGCGCGCTGAAGAGGCCGACTGTCGCCTTCGACGTGCCGGGCGGTGTCACGTGCGATCATCACGAGCCGGGCTGGACCCACACACAAGCCGGCTCCCGATGCACCTATTCGAGGACATCGAACGTGTCCATCGCCCGCGGCGGGTCATTCACGCTCAATTTTTCCACCGACTCGGTGTCCTCGTTCACCCCGTCCCGAGTCGAGCTCCGCGACACCAGCTGCTCCAGCGGCGGCAGCACGACGGGCGGCGGCAGCACGACGGGCACGGGCGGCGCCAGCACGACGGGCGGCGCCATCACGACAGGCACGGGCGGCGCCAGCACCGCGGGTACGAGCGGCGGCAGCACGACGGGCGGCGCCAGCACGACGGGCACGGGCGGCGGCAGCGCGACGGGCGGCGGCGGCACCACGGGTGGCGGCGGCAGCGGGGGCTCGGGCGTTGTGTGGCAGACGGCCAGCCTGACGGAGTTCGAGTCTTACCCCGACCCCGGCAGCGAGGAGTGCATCGAGTACAACGGGTGCACGTGGGCCGGTCAGTTCGCGGCGCTCGACGGAAAGCAGCCGGAGAGCTGGGTCAAAGAGAACAACATCGCCGCGGTGCACTCGAAGGATTTCGAGAGGTACAAGCTCAAGACCCTGCGCCTTCGAAAGAATGGCAAGGAGATCGACGTCAAGGTGTATGACATGTGCTCCGACTCCGATTGCAGCGGGTGCTGCACGCGGAACGCGCAGCCGTCGGGGTACCTGATCGATATCGAGAAATACACCGCTCAGCGGTTCGGGGTCTCGGCGTCTGGACAGGTCGAGTGGAGGTGCCTCGACTGCAATTGACGGCCGCCTCGCCTGACCGGTGGCTCGGGCGCCGCCTTGCTCAGCCGCCGAGCGCCTTGTCGATCGCCTGCGTGAGCTTCGGGTCGTCCGGCGCCACGGACGACTCGAACCGCGCGATCACCGACCCGTCCTTGCCGATCAGGAACTTGGTGAAGTTCCACTTCACCTCACCGGCAGGCGCGGCTTGCGTGAGGAAGGCATAGAGGGGGTGCTTGCCGCCCCCCTTGACCGGGATCTTCGAGAACATCGGAAAGCTGACGCCGAACTTCGTGGAGCAGAAGGCGGCGATCTCGGCGTCGGTCCCCGGCTCCTGCGCGCCGAAATCGTTCGACGGGAAGCCGAGGACGGCGAAGCCGCGATCCTTGAGCCGGTCATGGAGCTCCTCGAGCCCCGCGTACTGCGGCGTATAGCCGCACTCCGATGCGGTGTTCACCACGAGCAGCACCTTGCCTCGGTAGTCACCGAGGGAGCGGTCCTGTCCGTCGATGGTCTTCATGGTGAAGTCGTAGAGCGACATGGCCTTTCCTCCCTGAGCAGCGCCGGGCGTGTGCTCCGGCGAGGTGCGCTCGGCATCCCTCCCACAACCCGACACACAGGCGAGGGCGAGCGAGCTGATCAGGGCGAGTCCACACCGGAGCACGCGCGGCGAGCGTTCCATGGCGGTAGGGATAGACGCCCGTCCGGGCCGCGTCGAGCAGGAACGCGCTCCGCGTCGAGGCGACGCGGACGATCACGACGTCCGTCACGGGGACCTCGGGTGGGGCTGGTGTGGGGCGAGCTCCTCCTTCGCGAAAGCGGCTGCATCTCCCCGTTCAGACGGCGGCGACTGGTCTCGCCACCGTCTGAACGGGGAGATGCAGCCGACCGTGCGCGCCGACCATCGCGGCCTCCCGGAGTCGCCGCTCGATGTGCTCGTGGAGCCCGCGCACCACGACACAGACCTGGATGCCATCCTGACGGATCTCGCGACCGCTGGAGCGATCCTCGGCGATCGGATACCCGCTGCAGCTTCCGAAGTACTTGCACCGGGAGCAATTGAGATCCATCCGCTCCTCGGCGGCGCGGCAGGATCGCTCCATGCGCTCCCCGGCCATGATGGCCGTGAGCGGGGTCGTGAAGAGGTTGCCGAGGCTGAAGGCGGGATCCCCATAGGGGTCGCCGAGGCTGTAACACTCCCCATCCGTATTCACCAGGATCGTGGGAGTCCAGGCGCGCTTGTCGAAGTACCTCGGCGGTGCGCCAGCGAGGTGGTCGACAACCACCCGGATGGCCTCGTCCACAGGCTCCACCTGGAGGTGTCCGTCGCTCTGCAGCCAGCGGTCTGCGACAGCGCAGAGGGCTGCCAGGATGTCACCGGTGTCGAGGTCGAAGCTGGCATTCTGCTCTGCAGTGGCGCCGTCGAACATCGGGAGTAGCCGAAAGGGAATACGGGATTGCTCGAAGAAGCGGCAGATCGTGTCTACATGCTTCACGTTGCGCCTCGAGAGCACCGTGATGCAGCTGAACGCGATCCCCTCACGGCGGAGTACGTCCATGTGCTCCAGGACGCGGTCCTGCTGATCGCGGCCAGCGATGTTCACGCGAAGCCCCCCGAACACGTCGATGGAGACGCCTACGCTGTCGAAGCCGTCTCGCAGGAGGCGAAGCCGCGCGTCGTCGAGCACCGTGAGGTTGGTCTGGACGATGTTCGTCCTGCCCAGCACATCGCCGAGCACGGCCTCCTGATCAGAGAGCGTGCTCCAGTAGAAGGCCGGATCGATCAGCAGCGGCTCTCCGCCATGCCAGATGAACCGGACGTCCGTGCGTCTCCCATCTCGCCCATCGATCGTCGTGTAGTAATCGCGGATGTGGCGGTAAACCTGTCGCAGTTGCTCGAGGCGCATCGACTCCTTGTTCCCGAGCTCCTCCATCTCGTAGCAGTACCTGCACCGCAGGTTGCAGAGCTTGGAGGTCTTCACGACGAACTGGACGAAGCGATCGGGCGGGCGTTCCATGATGGCGCGACGTGCTCCGAGGGCTCGAGGTGAGCCGTCTTCACGCCCCGGCACAAACCGAATTCCCTTGTGTCGGTGGGCTCCAGATTCAGCTCTTCTCCAGTCGTGCGAGCAGGGCGGCGAAAGAGCCGTCGAAGGCGCTCTCCTGCCGATCCCTCGCGAGCTTGCCCGCTGGCTTTGCGCATTCCCCGAATGCGCACTCTCCAGGCGTCAGCCACGAGGGCAGCTCGGATGTCGGCGCATCCGCCATGTCTGCGATCCGGCCTGCTGCAGCGGAGGAGACATGGACGGGTTCGTCTGCGCTGACGCTCGCCGGAGGCACGGCCATGACGCTCGACACGGCGACTGACGCCGCGGTCAAGCGCGGAAGGTAGCGGTGCGTGTCGTGTTTCATGATTCTCGTCATTGGCTTTACTTCGCATTCACGCGAATCGCGCGAACGCCGTGGAGGTGTGCTCGCGGCGTGGCAGGCCGCGTGGAGGACCCGATCAAAGTCCGTGCCGACTGTCCTCGCCCAGCGGTCCGCCGCGACGTTCGATGCCGGAGCGCGCCGCGCCGCCTGTCACGCTGGGCTGCCGGGCACCCGCCAGCTTCCGTGGAATCGGGATGCGAGCGGTCTCACGAAGGTGAAGGCGAGAGCCTGAGCCCGCACCGCACATGCACCCGCTCTGCTCGCCAGCGCCCAAGCTCGTCGGCCAAGGCGGGACGCCGCGCGCGGGCCGTGCGCGGCGCTCGTGGCAGCCCGGTTCACGGGCGGCGCCTCGACGTTGGACGGTGGGCCGGGATTACCCCATGGACGGCGCAGAACCTGAGCGCCCGGGCATCGGGCCGGCCACCTCATCGAGCTCATTCAGCGGGCTCGGCCGTTCGGATCGCCGCGTGGCTCGGGTGATGCGGACGTTGGCCCGACGCTGGCGCGCGACGACAGCGACCGGAGAGGCTCGAATGAACCGGGAACTTCTCGCTCCTAGGACCGTGTTGCAGGACCGCTACGAGCTCGTTGCTTTGCTCCGGGAGACCAGCCTCGTCGTGACGTACAAAGGGCGGCAGATCGACGGCGGGCGGCCGATCGTCCTCAAGCTCGTTCGCCTGGTCCCGTACGGAGGCTCCGCCGACATGGCGCGTCGCTACGGCACGCGCTTCTTGCGGGAGATGCACGTCTGCGCGCGCCTCCAGCATCCCAGCATCGCTCGGCCCATCGACTTCGGGCGGGCGGACGAAGGGCACCTGTACGCCGTCTTCGAGTTTGTGCCCGGGCGGAGCCTGGCCGAGCTGTTATCGGAGCGAGGCGCGCTCGATCCCCCGGAGGCGCGGCGGCTGATGCTCCGGGTCCTCGGCGCGCTCGACTGCGCGCACAGGCAGGGCATCGTTCACGGGGATCTTCGGCCGCCCCACGTGATGATGGTGTCCGCGGGGGCGCCGGGTGACGCGCTCGTGCTCGACTTCGGCTTCGGGGCGGTCGCAGCGAGCGCGCGCGCGGCCAATGACAGCGCGCTCGCCCGGAGCAGCGAGGAGCTCCGGGGCTGGCAGGATTACGCGGCTCCAGAGCAACTCCGAGGTTCCCCGCCGACGGGGCGCTCGGACCTGTACGCCTGGGGCATCGTGTTCCTCGAGTGTCTTACCGGCCGGCGCAGCACCCCCGGCGGCTCGTCAGGTACAGGGATTGTTCTGCGGGACGGCCGCGAGCTGGCGCGGTTTCCCGATGCATTGCTCGACCACCCGCTCGGCGGGATCCTGAGGCGCGCGACGGTCGAGGACGTGGCAAGGCGAGAGGTCACGGCCGACGGGCTCTTGCGCGAGCTCGACACCTGCGAAGTGGACGGGCTGCGCAGGGAAGACCTGATCGACTCAGGCGCGCCGAGCGGCGCGGGGGCGAGGGGAGAGGAGGGCCGAGGCGTCCAGCAGCAGGGCAATCCAGGCGTCGGGCCTCCGGAGCCGCAGCAAGAGGGGCGCTCGATCTCGGCTGAATTTTCCATCGAAGATCCAGCGCACACCTTCCTGGTTACCCGCACCGCGCTCGTCGACCCGATGCCCGACGATCCAGCGCTTGGCGCCTCGACCGGTCCCCTGAAGGCCACGGAGGCGACGGTGGAGTCCATCGTGGATGCGGCGCCCGTGGCCGTCGGCAGCAGGATCAAGCATTATGAAATCATCCGCAAGCTGGGGCAGGGTGGCATGGGCGTCGTGTTCCTCGCTCGCGACACCAGGCTCGGCCGCCTGGTCGCGATCAAGCTACTTCTCAAGCTCAGCGGGGGCGGGATCAAGCGATTTCTCGCCGAGGCGCGGGCCACGGCGCGCTGCCGGCACGAGGGCATCGTGGTCATCCACGAGGTGGATGAGATCCTGGGATATCCCTACCTCGTGCTGGAGTACGTCAATGGACCCACCCTGCGCGAGTGGATGAAGCAACGCCGGCACCCCGGCGCGCCCGATCTGTCCGGCGTCCACACGTCTCTCGCTCCAATGCCGCCTGCTGGCGTGGCCGAGCTCACGATTCCTGTTGTTCGCGCGCTGGTCTGTGCGCACGAGCTCGGGATCGTGCACCGCGATCTCAAGCCCGAGAACATCCTCCTGGACGACACCGGATGCATCAAGGTGCTGGATTTCGGCATCGCCAAGCAGATCGAGCCCAGGGCCGTGGCGATGATCACAGAGGAGCAGGCGGCGCTGACCCGACGCGTACGTCAGCCGCGGAAGACCTCGATCCTCGGTACGCCTCAGTACATGTCACCCGAGCAGCTCCTGGGTAAGGACGTCGATCATCGCACCGACCTCTGGGCCGTGGGCATCATCCTGCACGAGCTCCTCACGGGAAAGCACCCGCTGGACCCATTTTCGCTCGCGCAGCTCGCGGGCATCGTGGACTTCGATGTTCCCATGCCCACCGTGAGAGAGAGCCACCCGGAGATGGGCGCGCTGATCGACCATTGCTTGAAGAAGCGCAGGAGCGAGCGGATCGGCTCGGCAAAGGAGCTGCTCGCCGAGCTGGAGGCGCTCCTGCCGAGCCGAAGGGCGCTCGCGCTCGGTGAGAACGAGAGCCCGTTCGCCGGCCTGTTCGCCTTCCAGGAGGCGGACGCCGCGCGCTTCTTCGGCCGCGATCGCGATATCACGGCGATGATGGCGCGCCTGGGCCATCAGCAGCTCTTGGCTGTCGCCGGGCCCTCCGGCGCTGGCAAATCGTCATTCGTGCGCGCGGGCGTGATTCCTGCCTTGAAGCGCTCCGGGGACAGCTGGGAAGCGTTCATCTTGCGGCCAGGCCGCCGCCCGCTGTCCGCGCTCACCGACGTGCTCGTACAGGCCGCCGACACGGCGAGCGCCACGGACGAGCCCGAGCTCGATCACGATCGGCTTTCCGTCACGATGTGCAGCCAGCCAGGCTATCTGGGCGCGGCGCTGCGCGCGCGCTGTCGCCGCGAGGGGCGGGAGCATCGCGTCCTGCTCTTCGTCGATCAATTCGAGGAGCTCTACACGCTCGGCGCCGCGCCCGAGGACCGGGCCGCGTTCGTCGCCTGTCTGGAAGGCGCCGCCGACGATGCCTCGTCGCCCGTGCGCGTCCTGCTCGCGATCCGCTCGGACTTCCTCGATCGCATGGCCGAGGACCGCCAGTTCATCAAGGACTTGACCCGCGGGCTCTGGTTCCTTCCACCGATGGGGCGCGAGGGGCTGCGTGACGCCTTGACGCGGCCGCTCGAGGCCGCCGGGTATCGCTTCGAGAAGGTGGAGATGGTCGAGGACATGCTCCGCTCGCTGGAGAGCACGCCGAGCCCTTTGCCGCTCTTGCAGTTTGCAGCCACGAAGCTGTGGGAAGCGCGGGATCACGGGCGCCGGCTTCTGACGCAGGAGAGCTACCATCAGCTCGGTGGCGTGCCTGGTGCCCTGTCCGCCCATGCGGATGCGGTGTTCTCGGCGCTGCCGGTGCGCGAGCAGCGGCTGGCTCGGGCGGTGTTCTTGCGCCTGGTCACGCCCGAGCGCACGCGCGCGCTGGTGAGCCTCGACGAGCTCTGCGAGCTCGTGCAGGACAGCGAAGGCAATGCCTCCAAGGCGATCGCGGCGGTGGTCCAGCACCTGGCCGACGCGCGGCTCCTGCTCATCGAGACCGGCGGGGAGCGCGAGGGCACGACCGTGGAGCTGGTCCACGAATCCTTGATCGACCGATGGGGGAAGCTCGGGCAGTGGCTCGCCGATAGCCAGCAAGACGCACGGATGCTGGCCCGGTTGCGGGCCGCGGCCGATCAGTGGGAGACGAGCGGGCAAGCGGAGGGGCTTCTCTGGCGTGGTCGTGCGGCGGAGGACGCCCGAGCGTGGTACGAGCGGCGCCGCGCTGCGCAGGGCGCCGACTGGCGCATCGGGATCGGCAAGCGGGAAGAGCGATATCTCCTGGCCGTCGTGGCGCTCTGCGAGGGCGCGCGCCGCCTGCGCTGGCGGCTCGCGACGGGCGCGCTCACGGCGCTCGCCGCGATCGCGGTCATGATCTCGTACCTGGCCGTTCGCGCCGAGCAGCAGGCCACGCGCGCCGATCAGGAAGCGGAGCGTGCGCGGGCCGAGGCGCTCCAGGCGCGCAACGCCACCCGGATGGCCACAGCACGTGAGCTGCAGGCCGATCCCACGAGCGTGCTCGCGATCGTGCGCGAGCTCGAGCCGCCCGACATGCCGCGAGAGTGGGCCGTGCTCGCACACTGGGCGTTACACAGCCGGATCGCTCGCGTGGTGCTCATCCATGCAGATGCGGTCCTGTTCGCGGGCTTCAGCCCCGACGGCCGGCGCATCGTCACGGGGTCTTATGACAGGAACGTGCGTGTGTGGAACGCCGACGGTTCGGGCGAGCCGCTGGTCCTTCGCGGTCACGAAGATCCGGTCCTGTCGGCCGCGTTCAGCCCTGATGGCACGCGTATCGCCACCGGCTCGCAGGACAGGACTGCCCGTGTGTGGAACGCCGACGGCTCGGGCGAGCCGCTGGTCCTTCGCGGTCACGAGGATCGGGTCTATTCGGCCGCGTTCAGCCCCGATGGCAAGCGCATCGTCACCGGGTCATGGGACAAGACGGCGCGTGTGTGGAACGCTGACGGCTCTGGCGAGCCGCTGGTCCTTCGCGGTCACGAGGGTTGGGTCTATTCGGCCGCGTTCAGCCCCGATGGCAAGCGCATCGTCACCGGCTCGCAGGACAGGACCGTGCGTGTGTGGAACGCTGACGGCTCTGGCGAGCCGCTGGTCCTTCGCGGTCACGAGGATCGGGTCTATTCGGCTGCGTTCAGCCCCGATGGCAAGCGCGTCGTCACCGGGTCATGGGACAAGACGGCGCGTGTGTGGAACGCTGACGGCTCTGGCGAGCCGCTGGTCCTTCGCGGTCACGAGAATTGGGTCCAGTCGGTGGCGTTCAGCCCCGACGGCAAGCGCATCGTCACCGGGTCATGGGACAAGACCGCTCGGGTCTGGAACTCCGACGGCTCCGGCGATCCGATCATCCTTGGCGGCCACGAGGATTGCGTCGTTTCGGCGGTGTTCGATGGTGACGGCAAGCGCGTTGTCACCGGGTCGCAGGACAAGACGGCGCGGGTGTGGAACACCGACGGCTCGGACGATCCCCTGGTCCTTCGTGGCCACAGGGCGCTGGTCTGGGGGGTGGCGTTCAGCCCTGACGGCAAGCGCATCGTCTCCGCGTCCGAGGACAAGACCATGCGCGTGTGGAACGCCGACGGCTCGGGCGAGCCCCTGGTTCTTCGTGCTCATCAAGGTGGGGTCTATTCTGCGGCGTTCAGCCCTGACGGCACGCGCATTGTCGCCGCGTCGGACGACGCGACCGCGCGGGTGTGGAACGCCGATGGAACGGGCGAGCCCCTGGTTCTTCGCGGTCACGAGGGTTGGGTTTATTCTGCGGCGTTCAGCCCCGATGGCGAGCGCGTCGTCACCGGGTCGCAGGACAAGACGGCGCGGGTGTGGAACGCCGATGGAACGGGCGAGCCCCTGGTCCTTCGTGGTCACGAGGATCGGATCTACTCGGTGGCGTTCAGCCCCGATGGCAAGCGCGTCGTCACCGGGTCGCAGGACAAGACGGCGCGGGTATGGAACGCCGATGGAACAGGTGAGCCCTTGGTCCTTCGTGGTCACGAGGATCGGGTGTACTCGGTGGCGTTCAGCTCCGATGGCAAGCGAATCGTCACCGGCTCATGGGACAAGACAGCGCGGGTGTGGAACGCCGACGGAACAGGCGAGCCCTTGGTCCTCCGTGGTCACAAACACTGGATCATGGCGGCGGCGTTCAGCCCCGATGGCAAGCGCATCGTCACCGGGGCGCAGGACCAGACCATTCGGGTGTGGAACGCCGACGGAGCAGGCGAGCCCCTCATCCTTCGCGGCGCCAATTCTGCGATCAACTCCGTGGCGTTCAGCGCTGATGGCAAGCGCATCGTCAGCGCGTCCGACGATGCGGCCGTACGCGTGTGGACCGATCTCGAGCCGCTCCGTGGCGTCGATGATCCCAAGCTGTGGACGGCGACCACCTATTGCATGCCCATCGAGGCGAGGACCGAGCTCCTTCGAATGCCCGAAGCCATGGCGCGCGCAGGTCGGGAAGCTTGCCTGCGTCACGTCGAGGAGACACGCGCGGCTGCCCTGTGATCCGCCGTCACTTCTTCGTCAGCGCGTTGTAGCTGGTGATGAGGTTGCGGTAGTCGGGGATGTGGTTCGAGAACAGCGTCGCCAGTCCCTCGACGTCGTTGCGCCAGTCGCGGTGCAGCTCGCAGGCGACGCCGAACCACGTCATGAGCTGCGCGCCGGCTTGCGACATGCGATCCCAGGCGGAGTGCCGGGTGATCTCGTTGAAGGTCCCGGACGCGTCCGTGACGACGAAGACCTGAAAACCCTCCTCGATCGCCGACAGCGCGGGGAAGGCCACGCAGACCTCGGTCACGACGCCCGCGATGATGAGCTGCTGCTTGCCCGTGGCCTTGACGGCTTTGACGAAGTCCTCGTTGTCCCACGCGTTGATGTTGCCGGGGCGCGCGATGTACGGCGCGTCCGGGAACTGCTCCTTCAGCTCCGGCATGAGCGGGCCATTGGGGCCGGACTCGAAGCTGGTCGTGAGGATCGTCGGCAGCTTGAAGTACCTCGCGAGATCGGAGAGCGCGAGCACATTGTTCTTGAACGTGTCCGGCTGGATGTCGCGCACGAGCGACAAAAGTCCCGCCTGATGATCGACCAGCAACACGGCGGCGTTGTTCTTGTCGAGTCGAACGTACGGCTTGGTCATGGGCTGTCTCCTCTTCTCTTTCTCTCGTCGTGGGTGATGCGTCTGTGTGGCTCGACGCCCGAGCAGGGACGTCGTTCAGTCGTCCAGGTGGCCGAACTTGCCGCTCGCGAAGTCGGCGAACGCCTGCTGGATCTCTTGCGCGCTGTTCATGACGAACGGGCCGTACTGGACGATGGGCTCGTCGATGGGCTCGCCGCTCAGGACGAGCAGGTGGGCCTCCGATCCGGCCTCGATGAGCAAGCGCTCGCCGGCGTTCTCGAACACCGCGAGGTCGTGCGCCGCGGCATGCGCTCCATTGACCGCAATGTCGCCTTTCATGACGAGCAGGCCCAGGTTATGGCGCGCCGGGAAGGCGAGCTCGACCCTGCCTCGCGCGTTCAAGCGGACGTCGAAGAGTTCGATCTTCGTGAAGGTCTGCGCGGGGCCCTTCACGCCCTGGTATTCGCCTGCGACGACCCGCACGGAGCCCGCGTTCTCGGGGAGCGTCACGATGCCCATCCGATCGCTGGCGATGCTCTGATACCGAGGCGGCGACATCTTGTGCGCCTTCGGCAGATTCACCCAGAGCTGCGCCATCTGGAACGGACCGCCGCGGCGCGCGTAGCTCTCTTCGTGGTACTCCTTGTGAAGGACCCCGGACGCCGCCGTCATCCATTGCACGTCGCCCGGACCGATCACGCCGCCGCCGCCCGCGCTGTCGTGGTGCGCGACGCTGCCTTGCCAGGCGAGCGTGACCGTCTCGAAGCCTCGGTGGGGGTGCACGCCGACGCCCCGCGGCCTCGCCGTCGGCGCGTACTCGTACGTCGGGTGATAATCCAGCAGCAGAAACGGGTTCAGCTTTTGCGCGGCCTCCGGAATCGCCGAGAAGAACCCCGCGACCCGGAAGCCGTCGCCCACCCAGTGCAGGCCAGGGGCCCGGTAGATTCCCTCGATCGTTCGGAGCTCGGACCGCGCTGCTCGGGTGGCGTTCGTCCGCGTCTGCATCGTATTCGTGGTCGTCATGGTTGCGTTCTCCTGACACCAGGAGGAATAGACATGCCGAGTCCGTAGAACAATGCGCAATAGCTGGAAGAACTGTTCCGAAATATGGAACAATTCTGTCACATGCGGGCGGCCACGCTCGGCGTGGTGGACAGCACGAGGCGCTCGCGGAGCAGGTCGAGGAACGCTACCACCTTCGGCGAGAGGTGCCGTGTGCTCGGATAGAGCGCGAACACGGGCACCTCGGGCGCCGACCAGGACGGGAGCACCGGCATGAGCCGCCCCGCGGCGAGGTCTTCCGCGCACAGGTACTCTGGCAAGAGGGCGACGCCGAAACCGGCGCGAGCGACCGAGCGAAGCATCTCGTAGTCGTTGACGACGAGCCGCGGGTGAACCGTGATCTCGGCGATCTTGGGCCCCGACCTGAGCTCCCAGGAGCTTCCCTCCGGTGCGAACACGATGCACGGGTGGTCCGCGAGCTCGGCAATGTCGTTCGGCTCGCCGAGCGCCTTTTTGACCTCGGGCGCAGCGACCAGACGGCGCCGCACGGCTCCGAGACGCCGGGCGACGAGGCTCGTGTCCGGCGTGGTGCCGGCCCGCAGCGCGAGGTCGAAGCGCTCCTCGACGACGTCGACCTTGCGGTCGGTGCAAACCAGGTCGACCTGGACATCGGGGAAGAGACGCAGGTATTCGGCGAAGATCGGCCCGAGGACGGAGAACGCGAGCGGGGCCGTCACCCGCATGAGCCCCCGGGGCGTCGACTGGAGCTGCGAGACCGCGAGCTCCGCCTCCTCGAGCGCGGCGACGATGCGAACGCAGTGCTCGTAGTAGACGCGACCGACGTCCGTGAGGCTCAAGGTCCGCGTGGTCCGCTGGAGCAGCCGCGCGCCGACGCGCGACTCGAGATCGGAGATCTTCCGGCTCACGGTCGACTTCGGCATCCCGACGGCGGTCGCCGCCGCCGTGAAGCTGCCTCCCTGAACTACCCTCGTGAAGAGGACGATCTCGTCGAGAGCGACGCTGGGCAGGCGAGGGTCCATGGATGGGACAATCTACGCAAGATGCGCGGATTGTGCCAAGGCAGCGCGGGGAGGCTCACACGCCGACGCGCTCGACGCGCACCTGCACCTCGGCGGCCGCCAGCGCCGCGTCGCCGCCCGCCGTCCCTGCGCCGCGCTCCACCGAGCCGCCCGCGATCTCCGCGATGAGCAGCGGCCCCGTCGCCTTCACGATGCGGCGGGCCTGGTCCAGCACGCGCGCCCTCTCTTCGTCCGTCGCGCCGGCGAGGACACCGCTGAGGATGACACCGCAGGCGCGGTTCGCCGGCAGCGCGGCGAGCCCGGCGACGGTCGCAACGCGGGCCGCCAGGCCGCACACCTGCGCCACGTCGCGCGCGAGCAGCTCGGCCGCCTCGCCGGCCACGACGACGCCGCCGTACAGGCCGCGCAAGGCGGGGGCGGCGACCGCCCTCACGCCGCGCACGAGCCGCGCGCGCGCCTCGATCGCGTCGGGCGAGCAGTCCGGCAGGCGCTCCGCCGCTGCCGCGTCCGGGGCAGCCGCCATGACGGCCGGCGAGAGCGCCGCCCGGATCGCGGCGAGCCGCGCCCGCCACCACCGAGCGCCATGCCCGATCTCCCGGGCGCGGCGCTCGCGCTCTTCCCGCCCTCGATGGACGTGGACATGAAACGCCTCCGTGGCGGCCTTCTGCGGCTGGCGCAGGGCGCGAACGCTCGTGAGCAGGCGCATCTCGATGAGGTCCGCGCGGCGCACGCCCTCCAGCCGATCGACGAAGGCTCCCTTCTCGGCGCCGCCGCCGATGAACCACTCGTCGAAGCCGCCGAGCGCATCGACGAGGCCTCGCCAGACGATGGGCAGCCCGTCGCGCACATCGCACAGCGGCTCGGAGCCCGGGGCGCCGGGGCGGGGCCGATCGCCGTCGGCGCCGGGCACGCCGCGGTCGAGCGGCGTGGCCGAGAGGAGCGAGGCGAGCCCCTCGACCGCACCCGAGGCCGCCCAGGCGGCCGAGCGCTCGATCCACGCGGCCGGCGGCAATGCGACGCGGGCCAGCGCCGGCGTGAACACGGCCGGCACGCCGCGCGCGAGCGCCGCGTCGTGCTCCGAGAGCGCATGCTCGACCGCCTCGGGCGGGAGCAGGACATCGGCGTCCAGAAACCAGATCAACGGCGCCCGGGCGGCACGGAAGCCCGCGTTCCTGGCATGGCTGCAGTGCGGGAACTGCCCGCGCGGGCGCGGGCTGTCGACGATCTCGACCCGGAAGGGGTGAGAGCCCGGCTCCGCCGCGGCGCGGATGGCGCCGCCCGGGTCGCCGCCGTCGCACACCACCACGACCTCGAAGGACGACGGGGCGGCGGTCTGCGCGCGCAGCGCGAGCACGGCGCGCCGCAGGAGGGGCGCGGTCGACGCCTGGCACGGGATCACCAGGGCGATGCGCGGCGGAGCGGCGCTCGTCGCGCGAGCCTCCGCAGCCGGGCCGGGCGCGCCGGCCGCATCGCCCGCGGCGCCGCCTCCGACGGCCGCGTCGCCCGCGGACGCGCCGCTTCTGCCCGCAACCGCCGCGGATCCGCCCCTCAGCGCCGGCCGCTCGCCGAGCACCTCCCACAAGCTCGCGAGGCACCGCTCGCGCTCGCTCAGGTACGCGTCCCGCGCCGCTTCCTGGATGCGCCGGAGATCCGCCTCGGTGAACGCCATGCAGCGCTCGACCGCATCGCGCACGTCCTCCGGCGCCACCGCGTGGGTGCGCACGAGGCCCTGCGCGCCGTGCGCCGCGGCCGGCATGCGCAGCGCACAGCCGTCGATCTCGCTCATCGCCTCGGTGTCGGGCACGAGGACGGCGGCGCCGACCGACAGGCCCTCATGGAGCGCGTGGCCCCAGCCCTCGTACCGAGACGGACAGAGGTGGAATCGAGACGCGTTCTGATAGAAGCGAAGCCGCCGCTCGTCGACGCGCCCCGCGAACTCGACGTTCCGCGGCCTGAGCGGCCAGCCGAGCGAGGACACGACCGTCAGCGGATACGGGATGCGGTGGCGCTCCCAGGCCAGAAGCACGGAGTCCGTGCCCTTCGCGTCGGAGCCGCCGGGGACGTGCAGGAAGCGCCGCGCTCGAGGCACGGCCGGGTCCCAGCGGTCCTCCGAGAAGAAGCCGACGTGGCGGGTCCGCGGCGTGAGCGGGGCGAAGTGCGACAGCGCGTCCCGGGTCTTGCACAGGACGAGCTCGAAATCGTCGAGCGCGGACCGGGCCTCCGGCCGCCACCACTCGGCGTTCGGGATCAGCCAGCGGCGCGGCGCGCCCTCGGCGAGGCGCGGCTCGTAGACCTCGAGGAAGATGACGAGATCGGCGCCCCCCACGCCTTCGGGACGCTGGAAGTGAACCCCGGTGACCCGGTGACCCCAGCTCTCCAGGAGGCTGCCGAGAAGACGGTAGTCGCGCTCGAGCCCCTTGCCGTTGTCGATGTTGGTGACGATGTGGATCCGCATCTGGGGCATCCCCTCGAATCTCGGGAGAATTCACAGGGAGGCGGGGAGGCGGGGAGTATGATTCATCAATCTCCCCGTCTCCCCGCCTCCCTGTTTAATTTCTCGCTAATAATGCGAACAAAGTGAGGGGATCGGTCATGATCCGCATCTCAGCCCGATACGCCCTGCCAGGCCGGCGCCGCGAGGGCCCTCCACCAGCCAGGGTCACACCCAGCCCCTCAGCCCCGCGTGGTGCTCGCCGAGGATGCCGAGCATCTGGCGCATGCGGTGCACATACGTGAAGCTCGCCTTGACGCGCGCGTGCCCGGCCCGCCGGATCGCCTCGCGCTCGTCGTCGTGCTTCACATAATAGTCGATGAGGCGCCGCAAGGCCGCGAAATCGCCGAACGGATAGTAGACCACGTGCTCGCGGTCGCGGAGCTCCTCCTCCAGGCCGAAGATGTAGGGGTGGATCATGAATCCTCCCCGGCCGAGCGTCTCGTAGATGCGATCGGACCAGTAATGCGGGTGATCGAAGCCGACACACAGGCTGTCGCCCACGACGATCTTCGAGGAGGCGTACAGGCGGTTGAGGGCGTCGCCGCGCACGCAGCTCTCCGGTGAGCCGTGCTTCACGAAGCGGCGGCCGTACGTCTGCGACAGGAAATCGACGAGGCGCCTCCGATAAGGCCACTCCGGGTGGTAATCGTACGAGCCCACGAAGCAGACGTCGGCCGCGACGCCGGGGTCGACCTCCGCGAGATAACACTCGGCGCCGTACACGCCGGGCTTGAGGTAATGGTGGCGTATCCCCTGCGCCCGGAAGAACGCCTCGCTCCCGCCGTCGGGCGTGAACACGTGCTGCGTGCGCCAGAAAGGGTCGAGCCGGAGATCGCGGCCGCGCGAGAGGCCGGCGTACAGGTCGAGGTGGTACGAGGCCGTCGGGATGGGCAGCTGGGTGATCCAGCGCAGCGCGTCGCCGCGCAAACCCCAGGTGCGGGTGTAGAGCAGCAGATCGACGTCGCGCGCCATGCCGTCGAGCTCGCCCAGGGTGAACGCGTTCTCCTGGGCCTGGACGACCTCGACGCCGAGCGCTCGCAGGCTCTCGCCGACGTGGTTCTCGGTCGAGAACGACGGGCCGAAATTGCCGATGTACAGGATGCGACGGCGCATGGGCGAGGGGGCCACGACGGCGGCGCCCGTCAGGGCAGCGGCCACGTGGCCACGAGCGCGCGCGCGTCGGGCGTGCGCGCCTTCGAGAGCACCGCGAGCGTCACGGTGCGATCCGTGACCAGCACGCACGGCGCCGAGAACGTCGCTGGATCGGCGCCGCCAGCGTCGACGGGGAGCACGCGGAACGCGGCGCCCGGGGCCGGCCGGTGCGCGACGAGGAGATGGGCGGCGGAGGTCGCGACGATCACGAGCCCGCCGCCCGCGCGGTCGGCGTCGATCTCGAAGACGCGGCGGTCGCCGAACGGCGCGTCCTCGGCGCCGGCAGCGCCGTACGCCGCGTCGCGGGCCGAGACGCGCACGGTGCCGGGCAGCGCGCCGCCGCGCGAGGCGCCGGGGGCGACGCGCTTGCACACCGCGGTCGGGCCCGGCGACCCGGCGAGGACCACGACATCGATGCACTCGCCGATCGGGTGGTCCACCGAGCCGCCGCCGGCCGCCGCGGCCTCCAGCACGACGGCCGTCGCGTTGTCGACAACGGCGGACACGGCGCCGGGGGAGGGCGCGGGGAGCGAGCCGGCGCCCGCGCCGCGCACGAACCGAGGCCCGCTGAAGCTCGCGAACGGCCGGTGCGCCGTGAGCGAGGTACGGACACCGGAGGCGCCGTCGAGCCGGACCAGCGCGTTCACCGCGCCGCCCGCGACCTCCACCACGAACGACAGCGCGCCGCCGTCCGCCGCGCCGTCCGCCGCCGCAGCGTCCCAGCGGGGCAGCGCGGGCAAGAGCTGCGGGATCGTGGCGACGGCGCCCGACGGACCGCGGCCCGCGAGCGGCAAGGCCCAGATGTCCGTGCGATGCGGCGGGGCCGCGCTGTGCGTCGACGACGCGAGCAGCACCGGCGCCCCGTCGAGCGCGACGAGGCGCAAGGCGTCCGCGAGCGGGGCGTCGGGCAGCGCGGCGGGAGAGAGCGCGAGAGACGGAGGGGGCGTTTCGTTCATGGGCGCAGATCCGGGGGCGGGGCGACACGCGGCGGCGGCGAGACAGACGAGGAGCGCGGGCGCGGGAGGCCCGCGGCGCGGCCTCCTGGGGACGCTGGTCGAGCGGGGCGCGGCGGTCGAGCGGGGCGAGGGCATGCCGGTCGACCTCCGCGCCGCGCTAGATGCGGGCGTTCGTGCGCATGTTCCACAGCTGCACGAGGGCCTGCGGGTTCGACGATTTCGGATAGCCGGCGAGCGCGGCCGCGAACAGCCCGTCGATCGCGCCGGTCTCCCACGTGGCCGCGTCGGCGAACGGCCCGCCGCCGTACGAGGGGTCGTAGAGCTGGCCGCCGTGCACGACGATGAAATGGTTGAAGAACGCGGGCGGGGGCTCGGGGTTCCGCTGGCCGGGGATCCCCGGCAGGTTGACGACGTCGGTCCACATGCGGTGGGTCCACGGGGCGGGCTGCGTGGCCGCGTTCCACTGCCAGTTCTTCACGAGGAACCCTTGTGATCCCGAGGTCCACGCCGGCACCGTGACGACGACCACCACCTTGTCGGCGCTGGTGATGCCGTGGACCTTGAGCATGTCGATGAAGAACTCGGCCCACGAGCCGCACTGCCCGCTGCCGTCGGCGCTCGCGAGGAGCAGGCGGGTGTTCGTGCAGGTGGTCGTGTTCGGGTTCCAGTACGTGAGGCCCACCCCGTCGCGCTTGCGCGTGAGCGCCCGCGTCGCGAAGGGCGCGAAGCTCTGCGACACGACGCGCCCCTCGGTCGTCTCGCCCTGGGCCGCGCGGCACGAGATGTCCACGAGCGTCCAGTGGACCGTGCCGGCCGGCGCGCCGAGCACCGCGTAGACGAGGTGCGCCGTCGTGCCCGCGCCGACCCAGCCGGTGCCGGCGGCGTTCGCCTCCCACGCGATCGTCAGCGGATCGTAGCAGGCGACGACGTCCGGCAGCGGCGCGCTGCTCGTCATCGAGGGCGTGGAGACGTCGACCGACCCGGGCGACACGCTGACCGTGCACGTCCATTCGAGCGTCACGCCGCCGGCCACGGCGCGGCCGCGCAGCTGCACGGACTCGGTCCCGGTGGGCGGCCGGAGCACGCGCAGCACCACGGCGAGCGGGACACGCGCGCCGCGGACGTAGCAGACCGGCGATTGATCCGCCGCCTGCCGGGTGCTCAGCCACTCGGGGGAGGCGAAGTTCCCGAGCGAGTCCCGCTCGACCGCGTGGTTCGCCGTGAAATCGACCTGGATCACGCCGACCAGCGCGTGGACGATGGCGGGCGCCTTCGGCGACGGCTGCACCGGCGGCGGCACCTCGAGCGGCCTGCGCGCCTCGGGGGCGCGCGGCGGCGGGCCGCGGAAGGCGAGGAGGCACCCCGTCCGGAGCAGCTCGGCGACGCGCTCGCGGAGCAGGTCGAGCTCGCGCGCCGCGTCGAGCGACACGATGCCGGCGCCCGCGGCGCACAGCTCGCTCAGCAGATCGACGCGCTCGCGGTCCGGCTCCTCCGAAGGGAACCACGCGGGCACCTCGAGGGCGGCCAGGTGCGGCTCGATCGGCTCCGCGCCCTCGGGCAGGACCGCGCCGGCTGCGCGGACGAAGCCGACGTCTCCGTACGCATCGACGACCTGCCAGACGTTGCCCATGAATCCGCGCGATCCGCTGTCCGCTGTTCCCCCGGCGCCCGATCTGACTAGGCCCGCCCTCGCCGTGCGTCAACCGTTCGTCAAGCCGCGCGCCGGCATGTGCGCCGGCATATCGACGACGTCGGCGCGCGTGAATGTGCCCACCCGGCCGGCGAGCGATGGTAGGCTCGACGGCTCGGGCTCCGGGACGTGCGAGGGCGAGGCGACCGATGGCGGACGGTGCGATCGAGTTTGATTTCGCTGTGGAAGGCGCGACCGATCCGTGGCGCGTCGCGCGGATCGAGGGCCATGAGGGCATATCGCGGCTGTTCCACTTCCGCGTGACCCTCGCGTCGACGGACGCCGCGCTGGCGTTCGACGGGCTGGTCGGGCAAACGTGCCTGCTCACGATCCGGACCGACGTGTCGACTCGGTACATCCACGGCATCGTCGCGCGCTTCGAGCAGCACGAGGAGGGGCGCGCGGTCACCACGTACCTGGCGACGGTCGTCCCGCGGGCGTGGCGCCTGCAGCACCGGCACGACTACCGCATCTTCCAGGAGGCGACGGCGCCGGAGATCATCGACAAGGTGCTCCGCGCGGCGGGCCTGACCTCGGAAGATTTCCGCGTCTCGACGGCGATGACCCACGATCGGCGGGAGTACAGCGTGCAGTACGCCGAGACCGACTGGGCGTTCATCAGCCGCCTGATGGAAGAGACAGGCATGTTCTGCTTCTTCGAGCACAAGGCCGACAACCACGTGCTCGTCTTCGGCGACGCGCCGTTCGTCCACGAGCCCATCGACGGATCGAGCGTCGTGCCGTACCGGGCCGTCGGCGGGGCGCTCGCCGCGCGCGAGGCCATCTCCCGCTTCTCGATGGCCGAGGAGGTCCGGCCCGGCAAGGTCACCGTCCGCGACTACAACTTCCAGAAGCCCAGCCTGAGCCTCGAGGGGGAGGCGGAGGCCGACCGCGACACCGATCTCGAGGTGTACGTGTATGCCACCGAGCACGATCTGCCCGAGGAAGGCACGCAGCTCGCGAAGCTCCGGCTCGAGCAGCTCCAGCTCGTGCGCCGCACCGCGGAGGGGCAGGGGAGCGTGATCCGGTTCATGCCCGGGGCCACCTTCACGCTCGAGGACCACGGCCGCGAGAGCTTCAACCGCGGATACCTGATCACGCGCGTCGACCATTTCGGCTCGCGGGCCGTCGGGGGAGAGTCGCAGGAGACCGTCGTCGGGTACTCCAATCGATTCCAGTGCATCCCGGACGACGTGCCCTACCGCACGCCCGTGCAGACGCCCAAGCCGACGCCCCGCGGCATCCAGACGGCGATCGTCGTGGGCCCGGCGGGCGAGGAGATCCACACGGACATCTATGGCCGGGTGAAGGTGCAGTTCCACTGGGACCGGCAGGGGCGCCGCAACGAGCACAGCTCGTGCTGGATGCGGGTGAGCCAGATCTGGGCGGGCGCCGCGTGGGGCTCGATGTACATCCCGCGCATCGGCCACGAGGTCGTCATCGACTTCCTCGAGGGCGACCCGGATCGCCCGCTGATCGTCGGGCGCGTCTACCACGGCGCGAACGTGCCGCCCTACGCGCTGCCGGCCGAGAAGACGAAGAGCACCATCAAGTCGGACACCTCGCCGGGCGGCGGCGGCTCGAACGAGCTCAGGTTCGAGGACAGGAGAGGCGCGGAGGAGATCTACCTGCACGCGCAGAAGGACTGGAACATCGAGGTCGAGAACGACAAGACCCAGTCCGTCGGCCACGACGAGCGCCTGACCGTCGGCCACGACCGGAAGAAGCGCATCGACAACAGCCAGTGGGAGTCGATCGGCGCCTTCAAGACCACCGAGGTCGGCGAGGATCACAACGAGAAGATCGGCGCGAACCGCACGCTCGGCGTCGTCCAGAGCGAGAGCGTGGACATCGGCGAGGACGCGAGCCTGAAGATCGGGCAGGGCCGGAAGACCGATGTCGGGAAGGACGACATCGAGTCGGTGGGCGGCAAGCGCGAGCTCTCGGTGGGCGGCGAGGAGACCGTCAAGGTGGGTGATCGCGCGACGCTGGAGATCGGCTCGAAGCGCAACACCACCGTGGGCAGCGACGACTCGCTGTCGGTCGGCGGCACCGAGACCCGGAACATCGACGTGGACGCGACCGAGTCCGTCGGCGCGAAGAAGACCGTCAAGGTCGGCGAGAAGTTCACGCTGGAGTGCGGGAGCGGCAAGATCATCGTCGACAGCTCCGGCAAGATCACGGTCGAGGGGTCGGACATCACCGTGAAGGGCTCGGGCACCGTCAAGGTCGAGGGCGCCAAGGTCGAGGTGAAGAGCGACGGCGACGTGAGCGTCAAGGCGGGCTCGAACATCAAGCTCTCGGGGAGCGGGGTCGACATCAACTGAGCGGCGTCGCGCAGGATCGGAGCCGAGGCGGATGGTTCACGAGGTGGTGGCTGATCACGCGGAGATGGCGTCGTTCCTCTGGGAGCTCCGCGAGATGGCCGTGAGGTCGCACCACTACACGCTGGCCGATCTCGCGGAGCTCGAGGAGCGCGTCGAGGCCCACCTCGATGGGCTCCGGATCGCGGGGGAGCCCGGCTGGGAGCTGACGCTGGCCGCCCTCTCGACGAAGGATCCAGGCGCGTTCTTCGCGGCGGCCATCGCCGCGGTCGAGGCGCGCGACTACCCCGGCTTCGCGGCCGTGCTCGACGCGACGGAGGAGGCGGACGAGCCCGCCGCCGGCGTCGCGGGCGCGCTCGCGTGGGCGTCGCCGGCCGACGCGTTCGCGATCGTGGCGCCGATGCTGTCGGGGGCGCAGCCGCCGGCGCTGCGCCGCCTGGCGCTGGCCGCGTGCGTGGCGCACCGCCGCGATCCCGGGCAATTCCTTGGCTACGCGCTCTGCGACGGCGACGCGGCGGTCCGCGCGCTGGCCTTCCGCGCGGCCGGCGCGCTGGGCCGCGCCGATCTGGCGGGCGAGCTCCGCGGGGCGTGGGGCTCGGACGACGAGGCCGAGCGGTTCTGGTCGGCGTGGGCCGGCGCGCTGCTCGGGGCGCGCGGCGCGGACGAGGCGCTGTGGAGCGTCGCCGGGCGGAGCGGCGCGTTCGCCGAGGAGGCGGCCGACTGCGCCGCCCGCGTGAGCCCGCCGGGCGAGGCCCGCCGCCGGATCGAGGCGCTGATGCGGTCGCCCGGGCTCGGGCGGGTCTGCCTCGTCGCGGCGGGGGCGCTGGGCGATCCGGCGCTGCTGCCGTGGGTGCTCGACCGGCTTACCGTCGCGCCGCTCGCGCGGCTCGCCGGCGAGGCGCTCTCGCGCATCACCGGCGCGCCGATCGAGGGGGCGCTGCGCGGGGCCCCGGCGCCCGGCTTCGACGCGGGGCCGAGCGACGATCCGCGCGACACGAGCGTGAAGATGGATCCGGACACGCAGCTGCCGTGGCCGCACGGGGCGAACGCGCGGGCGCTCTGGGCGGCGCACCGCGGGCGCTTCGCGCCGGGGGTGCGCCACGTGGACGGCCGCCCGCTGGACGAGGGGGGGCTCGATCGCGTGCTCCGGCTCGGCGGCCAGCGGCGCCGCGCTGGCGCTGCGTTCGAGCGGGCGGCGCGCGCGCCCGGCCGCCCGCTGTTCGACGTGGCCGCGCGGGTCGAGCGGCAGAGGGCCGCGCTCGGGGCCTCGCCGTGAGGGCGCCGCCCGCGCCGCGCGCCCTCGGGCACGCCGCGGCCGCGGTGCGCCCCTTCCGCTCCCGGGGGCGGGTGATGCTCGCGGTGGTCGTCAAGGCGACCTTCCAGCTCGAGCACAAGCGCGCCATGTCGCCGCTCCCGCCCGCGCCGATCGTCGCGGCGGACGTGCGCGCGGCGCGCGCCGCGGCCGACCCGCGCGCCGCCATCTCGGCGGCCGCGGAGATGGCCCCGTTCCTCCCGCGCGCGGACATCCTCCTCGGCGGCCACGCCTGGGCCCGCGGGCGGAGCCCGGCGCCGCTCGTCCCCGTCCGCCTGCGCGTCGGCCTCGAAGCGGCCGTCCTCCTCGACAAGGCCCTGCACGTCTACGGCGACCGCGGCGGCAACGGCCGCGGCGCCCCGCAGCCGTTCCTCGCCATGCCGCTCGGCTACGAGCGCGCCCTGGGCGGGGCGGCCGACCCCGACAACCCGGCCGGCGTCGATCCGCGCGCCGGCCGCGCGCCCAACATCATCGATCCCCGGCAACCGACGCGCGCCGCCGGCCTCGGGCCGATCGCGGCGCACTGGCCCGCGCGGCAGCGCCGGCTGGGCAACGCCGATCCGCGCGGCGTGCAGGCCCCGTGGCCCGTGATCCCGGACGGCTTCGACTGGGCGTACTTCCAGGCGGCGCCGGCCGATCAGCAGACGCCGTACCTCCGGGGGAAGGAGTGGATCCTGATCGAGGGGATGCACCCGGATCTCGACCGCATCGAGGCCTGGTTGCCGGGGCCCGTCGCCGAGGCGCGGGTCGCGTTCGGGGGGGCGGCGCAGCCGCAGGCGTTGCCGCTGGTCGCCGACATGCTCGTGATCGACGCCGATCGCTGGCTTTGCTCGCTCGTGTGGCGCGCCAGCGCGCTCTTGCCGGGCGAGGAGGCCCTCGCCAGCGTCCGGGTCACGGCCAGGGTCGCGCTCCCGGGCGAGGAGGTGCCGTGGGACGTCGCGGCAGCGCCGCCGGTCCGCGCGGAGCGGGCGCAGGCGGCGCCGCAGCGGGCGCAGGCGGCGGCGAGCCTGCAACGGGCGGGGCGCGCGGCGGAGCATCCGCTGGCGGGGACGGTGGCGCTCGATCCGGAGGAGGCGCCGGCGGCGGCGAGCCCGCAGCGGGCGGGGCGCGGGGCGGCGGAGAATCCGCTGGCCGGGACCGTGGCGATCGATCCGGACGAAGGGCAGCCGAACCCCGCCTTGCCGTTCCGGTCGCCCGCGGCCTCCGCGGGAGGAGCGCGCCTCGAGAGATCTGGCACGGCGGAGATGCCCGCCGCGGCGGGGACACCGCCCGCGGAGCCGCGGCGCGGCGGCCTGCCCTTCATGGCGCCGGCGGCGGCGGGCGCAGCTTCCGGGGTGCTGCCGTTCGCGCCCGCCACCCCGCCTTCCCCGGGCGCCCGCGATGGCGCGGCGGCGTGGGCGCTGCCGTTCGCCGCCCCCGCCGCGGCGTCGCCTGCGGCACCGGTCCGAGCGCCTGCGGCGTCCGGCGTGCTGCCGTTCGCCGCCCCCGCCGCGGCGTCGCCTGCGGCGCCGGTCCGAGCGCCTGCGGCATCCGGGGTGCTGCCGTTCGTCTCGCCGGCGGCAGCGTCTGGCGCGCTGCCGTTCGCGCCGGCGCCAGCGCCGTCCGCGCCCGTCCCCGCTGCTCCCCAGGCGCCGTCCGTGCCCCCTCCCGCGCCGTCCGCGCCGGAGCGCTCCTCGCCGTGGGTGTCGGGCGCGGCGCCCCACGCCGCCTCCGAGCCGCGCTCGCCGTGGGTGTCGGGCGCGGCCGCGGCCCCGGCGCCCGTCGCCTCGCCGCCGCCCGTCGCGCCGTCGTACGCGCTCGCCCAGCCGCGCATCGCGCCGTCGTACGCCCTGGGATCGCCGCCCGCCGCCCCACCCTGGCCCGCCGCGGCGGCCTCCGCAGCCGCCCCCGCGCGGCGCCCCGCGCGCCCGCGCCGGCAGCGCCTCACCCCGGACGCGCGCCCCTCGTCGGAGCCGCTCATCCCGCCGCGCAAGCGCCGCCCGGCGAAGGTCGCGGCCGACGGCCTCGGCGCCTCGTTCCTCCGCGCGGTGCCCGACGCCGCGCCCACGCCCACCTGAACATGGACCTCCGCAACCGAACCCCCTTCGTCGCCGAGCGCATCGTCCACGTCGACGCCGCCGGCGCCGAGGTGCTCGTCGTCCTCGTCAAGGCGACGCTCGCCATCCACGCCGGCGGCCGCCTCGCGCCCGCGGCCGAGCAGGTGCCGCTCCAGCACGCCGACGCCTTCCACGGCGAGCCGGGCCTCTCGAGCGTGCGCTACGAGAGCGACCTCGCGCCGCACAAGGTCGGCACGGACGTCGTGGTCCTCGGCCACGCGTACCCTCCCGGCCGCCGCGACGCCGAGGTCCAGGTCTCCGTGCGCGTCGGCCCGATCCGCACGACCCTCGCCGTCTTCGGCGACCGCACCTGGGCGCGCCCAGCGTCCCCCGCGCCCTTCGAGCGGATGCCGCTCGTGTACGAGCGCGCGTTCGGCGGGCGCGACGAGTCCGCCGAGTCCCCCGCCGACCACGAGGTCGAGCCGCGCAACCCCGTCGGGCGCGGGTTCCGGGCGCGCCGCTCGCTCGTCGACCTCGCGCAGCTCGCCATGCCGAACCTCGAAGATCCCAGGAAGCCGCTCCGCTCGCCGGACGATCGCCCCGAGCCCGTCGGCCTCGGCTTCATCGGGCGCAGCTGGCAGCCGCGCCTGCGTTACGCCGCCACGGCGCCCGACCCCGCGTCGCCGCCCCCCGCCGGGTCGCCGCCTCCCGCCCCGTCGCCGTTCCTGCCTGCCGCCTTCGACCCTCGCTACCACCAGGGCGCGCACCCGCGCCTCGTGGCCACGCCGCACCTGCGCGGCGGCGAGCCGGTCGAGCTCGTGCACCTGAGCCCCCTCGGCCCGCAGCGCTTCTCGCTGCCCCCCGCGGCGCCTCGGGCCGTGGTCCTGATCGACTCCGAGCGCCGCCCGCTCCCGCTGGTCCTCGACACCGTGGTCCTCGAGCCCGACGACCTCCGCGCCGTGCTCGTGTACCGGGGCGCCATGCCCGTCGGTCGCGATCTCTTCCGCGTGCGCCGCATCGAGGTGGAGCCCGCGCCCGCATGAGCACCGGAGCCGTCATCACCGCCGCCGGCATGGTCACCGCCCTCGGCGACACCGCCGCGTCCACCACCGCCGCGGTCCGCGCCCGCCTCACGCGCTTCCGCGAGTGGCCGAGCTACCCGTGCCTGCCCGCCGACCCGCCCCGCCCGGAGGAGCCCTTCTCCGTGGTCGCGGCGTACACCGATCTCCCCCGCGCGCTCGACCTCCCGGTCCGCTTGCTCGCGCTGGCGCTCCAGGACCTCGCCACCTCCGGCGACCTCGCGCGCGCCGACCTGGAGGACGCCTCGTTCTTCCTCGCGCGCCCCTCGCCCGGCCCCGCCGCGCACCACCACGAGCTGCGCGACGCCTTCCGGGAGCGGGTCGCCGACGCCGCCGGGGTCGACGCCGTGACCCGCGGCCTCCTCGCCCCCGACGGGCACGCGGCGATGCTCCTCGGCCTGGCCCACGCGGCGCGCGCCGTCGAGGCGGACCCCGGCACGCCCTGGATCGTGGCCGGCGCCGACGCCCTGGTCGACGTGGGGCTGCTCGAGGCGCTCGACCGCGCGCGCCGCCTCAAGAGCCGCCGCAACCTCGACGGGTTCATCCCGGGCGAGGCCGCGGCCGCGCTGCTCGTCGAGCACCGCCGCCGCGCCGAGGCGCGCGGCGCCACCATCCTGGCCGAGATCGAGGGCTCGGGCGCCGGCGAGGAGCAGAGCCTCATCGAGAGCGGCGATCCCCCCTCGGGCGAGGCCCTCGCCGCGGCGCTCGCCGCCGCGTGCGCCGCGGGCGGCCCGCCCGCGTGGGTCCTCTGCGATCTCAACGGCGAGAGCTACCGGGCCAAGGAGTGGGGGCTCGCGCGCGTCCGCGCGCCCGCGCTCCTCGGGGGCGTCCGGGCGCTGTGGCACCCCGCCGACGGCTACGGCGACGTCGGCGCCGCGACCGGCGGGTGCCTCGCGGCCGCGTGCGTGCGATCGTTCGAGCGCGGCGCGTCCCCCGAGGCGCGCGCCGCGCTCTTCGCGGGCTCCGGCGACGGGACGCGCGCCGCCGTGTGCCTCGTCTCGGCTGCAGCGAAGAGGGCGTGAAGGAGGAGCGATATGCCTGTCACCGTAGGAGTCAACTCACGCACGGTCGTCCACGCCGCGAGCAATGGAATGACCATCGCTTTTCCGGACGTGTGCCTCACCCCGGCGCCGCCCGCCCCGCCGGTCCCCATCCCCTATCCCAACATCGCCATGTCGTCCGACGCCGCGAGCACCGCGAAGAACGTCAAGGCCGACGGCAACCCCGTCTGCCATCAGGACAGCAACTTCTCGCGCAGCAGCGGCGACGAGGCGGGTACGAACGGGGGCGTCGTCTCCGGCGTGAACATGAACAAGGCCGAGTTCATCAGCTACTCGTTCGACGTCAAGGTCGAGGGGAAGGGCTGCGCCCGCGCGCTCGATCTCATGCTCCACAACAGCAAGAACACCCCGCCCACGCCGCTCGTCCAGCCGCCGCTCATCGTCATCGTCATGGAGGAGCCCCCGCCCGCGCCCGAGAACCCCAAGGACTGGGGCGTCGACAAGATCGAGGTGTTCTGAGGGGGCGGCCGCGGAGCGAGCCTCGACCCGCGCCGCGCTGATGGACTGATGGACCGGACTCCCCGCTGATTCGTCCTGGAGCTCTCGCATGCCGACGATCAAGCAATACGTGAACCTCCCTGCCGCCGTGACCGGCGTGAACGGTCCCGTGCGGCAGCTGCGCGTCACGCCCAACCAGGTGCCCAACGTCGCGCCCGGCGATCGCGTGGACTGGTGGATCGAGCCCGACCCGGGCAACGAGAGCCTCGCCTTCCAGTCGCTCACCGAGCGCACGAGGCTCGCGCACGGCGCGGCCCCCGGGGTGACGGTCGGGCTTGGGCACCACTTCGACAACACGCTGACGTTCACGCACATCGGCGGCGACAAGTACACGATCAAGGCGTCGCGCGACGGGCAGCGGGCCCAGTTCCTCGCCACCGACGAGTTCCAGACGTGGCGAAAGCTCTATTATACGGTCTGGTATTCCGGCGCGCAGACGCTCGCCACGTACAACAACATCGATCCTCGGTTCGTGGGCGAGTTCGCGCGGCACTTCATCGAGCTGGAGCGCAGGGCGGTCCTTCCGGCGCTCGCGACCGTGGACTCGGCCCGCGTCGACTTCCAGAGCCTGTCGCAGCAGGCGGTCAGCTCGCCGACCTTCGACTGGCCGTTCATGAACGGCGGCCCGAACGCGCTGCTCAACCTGCGCGTCGGCGGCGCGCCCCCCGGGGGAGGCACGCTGACCGACAAGCCGCTTCACATGGCCTTCCTGCTGGTGCCGAACTGCTATTACACGCAGCTGGAGCGGCGCGCGTTCCCCACGGCGAACAACGCGGTCGGGAACATCACCACGTTCCGCACCGTGTGGCGCGACCCCACGAACGGCAACAACTTCATGTGGACGGCGCAGGCGTCGTGGCCGGCGGCCGGCGCCACCGACGTGCGGGCGTACTTCACCTTCACGCCCGGGTCGCCGAACCGCGTGAACTGGAACCTCACCACGCTGCCGGGCCTCACGGCCCACCTCGCCACGCCGGGCAACACGTACAACCTCACGTTCTCGTTCATCTGGAAGAGCTCGATCAACGGCTACAGCTGGGGCAATTTCTGCGTCGTCGGGTGCACGGGCCCCGGCCGGAGCGAGACGGCGGTCCTCGGCACCTTCGTGCACGAGATGGGGCACGGCATCGGGCAGACCGTCAAGGAGGAGCGGCAGTACAGCGCGACGGGCGTGGCGCTCGCCACGCAGCTCGCCAACCCCCGCTGGTACACCGACCAGTTCGGCGGGCAGGGCCCGCACTGCAACACGAACGCTGGCCTCACGCCGGACCCGTCCACCACGTCGGGCCAGCGGTACGACTGGTGGCCCGCGCTCGGCGGGCGGCTCTGCACCATCTACCACGCCGGCCATGGCAACCGCGACGACGGCGTCTTCTGCCCCGTGTGCGCCCCGCGCATCCGCCGCGTGCGCCTCGATACGCCGGCGCAGACCTCCCGCAGCTGGAACCACTTTGGCTGAACCTCGCGGGCGGGGCGGGGGCGCGCTGCTCTCGACCCCGCGCCGCGCCCACGTCGAGAGGACCCCATGGAGATCGAACCCCGGACACCCTTTGGCTTCGCCCCGCACGGGGGCTCGCCCGAGATCGCGGCCGGCAAGGAGGCCATCCGACTCGCGATCTCGCGGGTGTCCTTCGCGGCCGGCACGGTGGAGCTCGACGTCTCGGCCTCGTTCCTGTTCCCGGATGCCGTCGCGAGCCGCTACCGCGACGTCGAGGAGTCGATGGTCCTCGTCGTCCACGACATCGAGCAGGCGGACGGCGGCGCCCTGCTCGCGCGCAACACGTTCATCGAGTTCCCGGCCGGCGAGCGCGACGGCCCCAACCAGCTCGCCGAGCCCGCGCTGCCGATGCCGGGCCGCGGCAGCCTGGCGTCCGAGGGGTACCAGGGCGCCTGGCTCAACGTCACCGTCGCGTTCCCCTGCGCCGTGGCGGTGCCCCGTTACCGGCCGAGCGTCTATGTGTACCTCGTCCTCGAGAACTACGTGTCGAACGTGATAGGCATCGATCTCGTCGACAAGAAGGCCATCGAATTCTGACCGGCGGTGAACCCATGCTCGTCCGATCCGTCTCTTTCGGCCTGACCGCGGAGACGCCCGCGACCTCGGGCGCCGGCGTCGTCCTCGCCCAGCCGGGCCCGCCCACCCTCGAGGGCGGCGCCCTCGTCCACGTCGTCCACGGCAGCTCGCGTGTGCCCGCCGTCGATATCGAGGTCGAGCGCGCCGAGGTGCTCCGCGGCGTCTTTCTCACGCTGATCTACGCCCCCGCGCAGGGCGGCGTCACCGTGCCTCTGCTCGGGCCGAGGCTTGTCTTCCCCGACGACATCGACGACGTGGGCGCGGACCTCGTGGGCAGCTTCCGGTGCGAGATCGTCCTGGCCCCCCGGGTCGGGGCGTTCTATCTGCACGCGGCGTATCGCCAGTACGTCTCCAACGTGGTTCGCCTCATGGCCCCGCCCGGTGCCCGATGACGCCTGTTTATTCCGTTATCGTCGTCACGTGGAACAACCTCCAGTACACGGCGCGATGTGTGGACGCGCTCCTCCGCACGCTCCCCTCGGACGCGGAGGTGATCTTCGTCGACAACGGCTCGGAGGACGGCACCCCCGCTTACCTCACCGACGTCGCGCGCCGGCTCGGGGACGCCGCCAGGACGGTCTTCCTGGACGAGAACCTCGGCCTGGCCGGCGGCGCGAACCGGGGACTCGAGGTCGCGGCCGGGGAGTACCTGGTGCTGCTCGACAACGATGTCGTCGTGACCCCGAGGTGGCTGGAGGGGCTGCGGGAGTGCATGGAGGAGGCGCCGCGGGCCGTGCCCGGCGCGCGGCGCGTCGGGCTCGTCGGGCCCGTGACGAACAGCGCGCGCGGCCCGCAGAAGGTGCAGAACCCGCCGCCGTTCCAGCCGGAGGCGCTGAACGAGCTCGCGGCCGAGCACCGCGAGGCGTTCCGCCGGCGGTGGGCGCCGTCGTTCGCCCTCTCGACCTTCTGCCTGATGATGCGCCGTGAGGTGTACGCCGAGATCGGCGGGCTCGACGAGCGCTTCTTCCCGGTGGGCCACGAGGGCGCCGACCTCGCCTTGCGGGCGCAGGAGCGCGGCTTCGAGTGCATGATCGCGAGCGACGTGTACGTGCACCACGAGGGGAGCGCCACGCTGAGCAAGGCGTTCCCGGGCGCGCAGGGCCTCGGGGGTGCGGAGCTCTTCTTCGAGAAGTGGCGCGCCCGCCGGGCCGGGAAGACGCGGCTCGTGGCCGCGTACCGCGTCCGGGACGCGGAGGCGACGCTGCGCGAGAGCCTCGACGCGACGGCGCGGTTCGCCGACGCGATCGTCGTGCTCGACGACGGATCGACGGACGGGACGGGGGCGATCGCGCGGTCGCACCCCGCCGTGGCCCGGTACGAGCGGACGGAGCTGCCGCCGGGCGTGGATGGACGGCGCGATCGCGACCGCGCCCTGCAGATGGCGGCGGAGCTCTCCCCGGACTGGATCCTCGCGGTCGACGCCGACGAGGTGTTCGAGATGGACCGCGCGCGCGCCGAGCGCCTCATGCAGCTCGCCGATCCGCACATCAAGGCGCTCGGCTTCCACTGGTACACGTTCTGGGAGCCGACGCGCACGTACTTCCGGGCGGACGGCGCGCTCGGGGCCATGTCGGGGTACCGGATGTACCGGAACGAGCCGGGCCTGCGCGTCGCGCGCGGGGCCGAGGGCGGCCTGCCCGGCGGCGGCATCCCCGAGATGCCGGACGGGTGCGGGCGCTTCACCGACGTCCGCGTGCGGCGGCTCGGCTACGACACCGAGGCGTCACGGCAGGCGCGGCTCGCGCTCCACGGGCGGCCGGACCCGTACACGCCGCCGCGCGCGGGCGCGCCCCCGGAGGTGGCCGATCTCGCGAGCAACACGGTGACGCTGCGCAGGTATGCGCCCGCGTCCGGCGTATCGCTCTGCATCATCGCGAGGAACGAGGCGGAGCGGCTGGAGCGGTTCCTCGCGTTTCTGGAGCCGTTCGTCGACGAGATCTGCATCGTCGACAACGGCAGCGACGACGCGACGGTCGAGATCGCGCGGAGGTTCACCGACCGGGTGCGCGTCCACCGGACGGACCGGCTGGACCTGGCCGAGGTGCGCAACGTGGGCCTGGAGATGGCCACGCGGCCGTGGATCCTGAGCCTCGACCCGGACGAGGAGCTCGCTCACTGGGATCTGCCGCGCGTCGTGCGGCTCATGGACGACCTCGACGTCCACGCCTATTCCTTCGAGATCGCCAATCATCAGAAGGACGGCCCGCCCGTCATGACGATCGCCGTGCGGCTGTTCCGCAACGACGCGCGGATCCGGTACGGGCGCGCCGTGCACGAGACGGTGCAGCCGAGCCTCGACCGGCACCCGGAGCTCGTCGTCCGCGCGGCCGGCGTGGAGATCCAGCACTACGGGTTCCTGAAGGACGACGGCGTCATGGAAGAGAAGCTGTCGCGCTACCTGGAGGCGAACCAGCGCATGCGCGAGGAGGATCCGGCGGATCCGATGCCCTGGTACAACGAGGGGCTCCACCTCCTGAACGACGGCCGCGACGACGAGGCGATCGCCTTTTTGGAGAGGGCCATGGTGCTCGGCCAGCGCTTCCTCTCGCCGCGATCGAGCCTGGCGCAGATCTACCAGCACCGGGCGCTCGCGCTGTGGCAGAGCATGGTCGCCGAGCTCCCGCCGGGCCACCCCGTGCGGCCGACGGCGGAGGAGAGCGCCGCGGCGCTGGGCCGCATCACGCCGGCGCGGATGCTGGTGGGGCAGGCGCGCAGGCGCAGGCTCCAGGGGCCGTCGCATGGCGAGTGAGGGGCGGCGCGCGTTCATCGCGCAGGTCACCGCGAGGGCCGGCCTCGTGGCGCTCGGCGGGTGCGGCGGCGCGCCCGGGGCGGCGGGCGCGATTGACGGGGCGAGGGGCGCGGCTGCGGCGGGGAAGGCCGCGCCAGCGGCCCGCGCCGCGGCGACGGCGCCCGTCATCGAGGCCACGCTGCGGGGCGGCGTGCTCGCGCTCCGCTATCGCTACCCGAGCTCCATCGGCCAGCGGCTCGCCGCCGCCCCGTGGGCCGCCACGCTCGTGGTCGCCATCCACCCTGCGTCGGCGTCCCCCGCCTGCCGGAGCCTCGCGAGCGGGGCGCTCCGCACGGAGGCTCCCGTGCTGGATCAAGGGATGTTCCGCGCGGTGGCCGAGGTCGATCTGGCGGAGTTCTTTGGCCTGAAGGCACCGTTCATCCGCTATGTGCACGCGTCGTTTCTCCACCTCCGGTCCGACGTGCTGCGCGTCGCGGCCGGGTGAGCCGAGCGCGAAGCGCGCCATTCACGGCCGAGCGGGCAGGGCGTGAGCCGCGGAGCTGCGCCACGCGACCGAGCGTGGGAACCTATAGCATCTCGCCGCCGAAGGGCTGGGGCCTCCCCGCCGGGCGCAGTGCCGAGCGGAGCGAGGCTCCGCGCACCGTCGGGTGCAGGCCCTTGTTCGGCGGCCCTGGACTGCGGCGAAGGTTCGGCGTGCCTTGCCCGCGTCGCCAGCTACCGCAGCAGGTTCGGGATCCGCGACGCCTCTGGCGGCACCTCCCGGATGTTCGTGTTCGCGATATTGAGGGTGATCACGCTCGGCATCGCCCACACCTCGGGCGGTAGCGAAGCAATCGGGTTGCCCTGAACCCCGAGATGTCTGAGCCGCGACAACCGGGCGATGCTCCGAGGCAGAGCACGCAGGCGGTTGCGGCCGAGGCTCAGGTTCTGCAGCGCCGACAGCCCGCCGATCTCCTCGGGAATCGCGGGGATCGCGTTGTCCGTCAGTCGCAGTTTTTCCAGCCGCTGCAGCTGCAGTGCGACCCTCGGGAAGTCGATGAGCCGGTTGGCGTCGAGGCACAGCTGCTTGAGGCGCACCAGCCTGCCGAGTGATTCGGGCAGCCACCCAAGCTCATTGTCGTTGAGCCACAGGTCTTCGAGCTCCACGAGCCGGCCGATCGCGTCTGGCAGGGTTCGAAGGCGGCACCAGTTGGCATAAAGGACCCGCAGCTTGGTCAGCTCTCCGATGGCCTCCGGTAACTCCTCGACGCCGCAGTGGATGAGGTCCAGACGCCAAATGTCATTGCTGGAGAACAGGTCGAGCGGCAGTCGCGGGATGGGGTTCCATGACCAGTTTACGAACCGCAACGACTCGTCATCCATCCGTACCTCCGCCGCTGAACCGCCGCCAGCTCACCGGTGAAGCCCGCCGTCATGACGCCCCACCCTACCACATGCGCCCTGGGAACCGAAGCGCGTCCACGCGGCGATGCGGCAGGCTTCACCAAACCGCTGGCCCGCGCCGCGAAGCTTGAGCGCCGTGCTCATGAAACGCACGTTCGGGTTCGATGCTTTGCGATGGCCGAGATGCGAACGGAAGAAGCGCGCGCGTTCCACGCTCACGGACCCAAAGGCGGTGCCCTACGACAGCGAACCGAAGAACTCCCGCACATCGGCGGCCAGCGCCATGGGCGTCTCCGTCGCCAGGAAATGCCCGCCGCGCGAGAGCTCGGTCCAGCGCACGATGTTGTGGTCGCGTTCGGCCAGACGGCGCACCGCCACGTCCTGCGTCAGCGACACGGCCACGGCCGTGGGCACGGTGCCGCGCGGCTTGGGCGCCCAGCCGGACGGGTCGTTGAAGGCTTCATAGTACAGGTTGGCCGAGGGGCCGCTGGTGCCGGTGAGCCAGTACAGGCTCACGTTGTCCAGCAGCGCGTCCAGGCCCACCGCGTCCTCCGGCAGCGCGGCCGCTGGATCGGTCCATTCCTTGAACTTCTCGACGATCCAGGCCAGCTGGCCCACCGGCGAATCATGCAGCCCGTAGCTGAGCGTCTGCGGCCGCGTGCCCTGGATGTGCGCGAAGCCCATCATCCGGTCCCGGAAGTTCTGCAGCCGTTCCAGGCGCTGCTGCTCCGAGGCCGTCAGGCCTTCCAGCTCGGCGGGGTCGCCGGAGGGAAACGTCACGAGCGCATTGCAGTGCACGCCTCGGACATGCTCGCTGTCGATGCGGCCCAGCTCCGCCGCGATGAACGCGCCCACGTCGCCGCCTTGCACGCCGTAGCGCGTGTAGCCCAGGCGCTGCATCAGCGCCGCGAGCGCACGGGCGCAGCGGCCATGGTTCCAGCCGGCGTCGGCCAGCGGCATCGAGAACCCGTGACCCGGGATCGACGGGATCACCAGGTGGAACGCCTGCGAGGGGTCGCCGCCGTGGCGGCGCGGGTCGGACAGCGCGTCCGCCACGCGGTCGAACTCGGCGAAGCTGCCGGGCCAGCCGTGCAGCAAGAGCAGGGGCTGCGCGCCCGGCTCGGGCGAGCGCAGGTGCACGAAGTGGATCGTCTGCCCATCGATCCGGGTGGTGAACTGCGGGCGGCTGTTCAGGTGCGCCTCGCAGCGTCGCCAGTCGTACTGGCACTGCCAGTGCCCGGCCAGCCGTTGCAGGTAGGCCACCGGCACGCCCCTCACCCAGTCGCCGCCGGGCAGCTGCGCCGGCCAGCGCGTGCGCGCCAGGCGTTCGCGCAGGTCGTCGATGTCGGCTTGCGGAATGTCGATGCGGAAGGGGTGGATATCGGAGTCGCAGTGCATGGGGGCCCTCGGGTTGGTCGAGTTTGCCGGTGCGAGCCAGCGACGGGACCGTATCCACCGGGGTGGGCCCGGTCTTGGAAGAAAACGACAGGCTCAGGCCTCGCCGGACCGCCTGGGCCCTCAGCGCTTGGGCTCGGGCCGGGCCGCAGCCCGCACCACTTCGCCGGGCGTCCTGCCCATGATCCGCTTCAGCGAATTGCCGAGGTGCGCCTGGTCGGCGTAGCCGCAGGCGGCAGCCACGTCGGCCGGCGCATTGCCATGCATCAGCTGCTCCAGCGCCGCCTGCGCGCGGTGGATCTGCGACAGCTGCTTCGCCGTGAGACCGGTGGCGCTCAGGAACCGGCGCTGCACCGAGCGCAGGCTGGTGCCGGCGGCATCGCCTTGCAGCACGCGGAACACCACCGGGTCCGCCACCAGCAGGCCGGCCCTGATGAGGCGTGCCACCAGATCGTCGGCGTTCTCGAGGTCGGGCACCTCGAACGCTTGCGGCCCCAGCAGGAACGAGCGCGAATTCGCCAGCGGGCGCAGCACGCCCTGGTCCAGCATGCCTGTCGCCGGCACCCCCGGCATGAACACGCCTGGCCGGAAGGCGATGCTCAGGTACTCGTCGCCGGTCTCGTAGCCCAGCGTCACCGGGTGCGTGATCAGACCGGTGTGCAGCACCTGCAGCCGGCCGCGGCGCTTCATGAACACGAGGTCCCAGCAGCCGTCGGGCAGGGACTGGTCCTGCGCGTCGTCGCCATAGGCGACGCGCGTGATCCGCTGCACCAGCGCATGGTCGCTGCCACGGATGGAGCGCGTCGTCCTCATGGGCAGCTTCCCTTCGTCATGCTGCGCAGTATGGCCGACCCGCGCCGCAAGGCGAATTCCCACGCCGGGCGCGGGCGGCTGCGGTCCACCGCGAGCCCGGGTGGATCGCAGTCGCCCCTCTCCACCTGGAGCGACAAACGGGTTGAAGCCGCACGCAAACAGCGAGAAGTTGGGACGCCAGAAGACGCCAAGATGCCAAAAGACGCCAGAATTTTATTGTTCTCTTGGCGTCTTTACACGTCTTTTGGCGTCTTCTGGCGTCCCATTCTTATGGTTGCCAAGCTGATCGGTGTTCTACCGGGCCTCGCTCCGCGGCGAGGAGGCCTGTCGTCGCCGGAGGGCGAACGCGGCGAGGACCGCCGTCAGGAGGCCAAGGGGGTGATTCCCGCCGCCGCCCGCGGCGCGGCAGCCGCAGCCCTCGCCGTCGCTGGAGGCCTCGCCGCCCCCGCCGGCGCCTGCGCCCCCGCCCGTGCCGCCCGCGCCGCCCGCCTCACCCCCGCCCGAGCCGGCGGTGCCGCCGCCCATCCCGCCCGAGCCGGTGGTGCCGCCGCCCATCCCGCCCGAGCCGGCGGTGCCGCCGCCCGCGCCCCCGTCGCCGGAGGGCCCCGGCGGCGGCACCGTCGCGCAGTCGCCGAGCGAATGCTCGAGCGCGCCGAGCGTGAAGCTCCCGCTGCCCGGCCGCCCGCGCGCGCAGTAGTCGTCGGTCACCGCGGTCTCGGCGGGCGCTTCGCCGACGAGCGACGCCACATCCCCCTTGAGGTGCAGGTCTCCGAGACTCGGATTCTCGTACCAGGTTTGGAACGTCGCGAGTCCCACCTCGGCCAGGTTGTCACTCTCCTGGTGTGTGGCCCCGTCGCGGTCGCGGATCTTGCCCGTGAGCACGTTGCCGCGCGCGACGCCGCTGGTCGTCGCGAAGCGGAAGTCGATCCCGCTCGTCGCGATCAGCGTATTGAAAAGAAGCCGCGTGTCCGTCGCGCGGTTCAAGTAGATCCCGACGTCCGAGCAGCTCGCGATGATGTTGTTCCGCATCGTCCCGCCGGTGTGCTCGACCTCGCAGGGCACGTCGGGGTCGTAGGCCGGGGCGCAGTACTCCGCCCCCGTGCCGCCGCCGCCGAACGACAGCCCGATGCGCGCCCCGTCCGGCGAGCCGGCGGTGGTGCAGACGACGAGGTTGCGCTCGAAGAGCCCGTCCGAGCCGCCGCTCTTCATGAACGCGGCGTAGCTGACACCGTCGCCGCCGTCTTTCTGGAAGTCGTGCAGGTAGGTGTCGCGCACGGTCCAGCGCTTGCCGCCGTCGATGTTGATCTTCGTGACGGGCCTGCCGGTCCTGCGCGGGTGGCTGTCGAACAGCTCCGATAGCTCGATCAGCCCGTCGTCGGGGGCCGTCCAGACGCCGTCCACCTGCGCGGCGTTGATCTTGAGCTGGGCGTTGAAGTCCCGCACCTTCGAGCGCCGGAGGGTGAAGCGGCTGGCGGCGCCGAACACGTGGAAGGCATGCTCGCAGTCCGAGTCGTCGGCGCAGACGCCGCGGATATCGAGGTCTTCGAAGTGCCAGTTCGGGCCGCTGACCTTGAAGCCTTCGAGGCCCGACAGCTCGACGATCGCGCCGAGCGGCTCGGCGGCGCGCACGACGATCGGCGCGGCCTCGGTGCCTGCGGCCGCGCAGGAGACGCCGTCGAAGGCGTAGGTGCCCGAGGCGAGGACGATCTCGTCGCCGGCCTTGGCCGCGCCGATCGCGGCGACGAGCTCGTCGGTGGTGCCGACCGGCACGACGGCCGCCGCGGCGGGGGCGGCGAGGAGGAGGGAGGTGAGCAGGGCGAGCGGAGCGACGGGCGCGCGGCGTGGCGACATGGCTGCAAGAATGCGCGGGTGCGCCCGTCCGTCAAGACGGCGCGTGCAACGTGTGACGGCCGTGCGCGACCTTCTCCCCCCACGGGCCGGGCTCATCAAGCTCCGCGACGACCCGCGCTGGCGCGACCTGACCTGCCTTGTCTACCACGACGAGACGCAGCCCGTTCCGGACCCGCCGACATCGCAACGTCGCCCTACGTCGAGTGGGCCGTGCTCATGACACACACCTTCGGGTTCGATGCTTTGCGATGGCCGCGACGAGAATGCAAGATACTCGCGCTTTCCACGAATGTGGACCCAAAGGCGGTGCGCCGCATCCTCGTTCATCTCAACCTCCCTTCACACCCGCGAACGGCAGCACCCGCACGCGACCCGACGTGGGAACCGATGGCGTTCGGGTTCGACGCCGCGTAGCTGGGCACACCGCCCGCCCCCGTCATGGCGAGCGAACGCCACCGTCGTCGAGGCATGGCTGCGCCCGGAGCACGCCGCCCCAGCCCTGCGGCGGGGCAAGCGGGTGTCGGATGGGCGAAAAACGGCTCGCCAGGCGCCGTCCCCGCGGGGATTGACACGGGCGAAAGTCCTACGGTTTCCTATCCGCAACAAGCGCGGCGCAGCTGTCGAGGAGCTGCGCCGCCTGATCCAGGGGGCCCGTGGCCGGAACGCCGCGGCGAAAGCGCTCGACATCGGGCGGACCACCCTGACCTGGAAGCGCGGCGCCCCGGCCGAGGTTGTGACCGAGCTCCGGAAGCTCGCGCTCACCCGGGGCCGGCCTAGGGTGTTCGGAAATCCTACTAAATCAGAGATCCTGATCCAGGAGGTTTTCCGACCACCCACAGTCGGCGAGGGCGCTTCCTGCCTCTCGACCGCGAAAGCGATGCCCCCGTCCCGCCCCGCAGACGCGCCTTCCTGGGCCTCACGAGGGCGCCGATGGCCCCCCGGGTGGGCTCGGCTCGTCTCGGGGCCGCCAGGCGCCCGCGCGGTGGACGCCGGAGTTCGGGCGTCCCCGATCTCGGTTAGCCGCCATCGCTCGGAGGTCAGGCGCGCTCCGGTCGATCATGCGGATCCTGGGCTGCGCTCGGTAACGTTCAGCGAGCTGGAATGCGCAGCGAGCGGGCAAGCACGAGCTCTGGGAATCGTGGACAAGAAGCCGGACGTGCGATCATCATGCGAGCTGTGGGCGCGCGGCGCAGCGATGGCACGGGCAAGCGGCGAATGAGAGTGAGTCCGAAGGGTCTGCTCTCGCGCTACGAGGTAGGCGAAAGGAAGTTTCCTAATGCCGAATTACCCGGCGTGAATCTCTCCGGCGCGAACCTTTCAGGGATAAACCTTTCCGGCGCGAACCTTTCAGGGATAAACCTCTCCGGCGCGCTCCTTGACGAAGCGGACCTCCGCCACGCAAATCTTTCTAGCGCGAATCTCACAAGTGCCAACCTCTCCGCCGCGCACCTCTTCCGCGCAAATCTCTCCCGCGCCGACCTCTCTGAGGGGGACCTCACCGGCACCAATCTCGTAGGTGCGGACCTCACCGACGCAAAAATAGTCGGTGTGGACCTGTCCGAGGCGAATCTGGCTGGTGCGAATTTTACCCGCGCAAATCTATTCGGATCCAGCCTCTCTGAAGCAAGATTGTATAACACAAATTTTACCGACGCCGACCTCTCTGAGGTGGATCTGATTGGTGCGCTGCTATACCGCACCCAATTCCACAGTGCGAGATGCGACAGTATACGCATAGGCCATGCGTCGCTACTAAAAGTCGATCTTGGTCAGCTCTGTGCTGCAACTCCACCGGTTGAACACGTTGGCCCGAGCTACGTTGATCATACGACAGTTCTCTGCTCCGTTCGCGCTCCAGGGTTAAATCGCTTCCTGGCCCGGGCGGGGATGCCGGAGATTTTTGTCGAATACATGATTGACTGTGCGCTTTCTCTGAAAACGGACATGTTCAAGATGCTCCAATCCACTTTCATCAGCTACGGTGCACCCGACGAACCCTTTGCGCGCAAGCTCTACGAGGCTTTGCACCGTAACGGGGTCACGACGTTCTTCTTCCCCGAGCACGCGGAGCCCGGAGAAAAACTCCACCGCACGATGCGAAAGGGTGTGAACGAGCACGACCGCGTGATCCTCATCTGCTCGCGATACTCGCTCGACCGCAAGGGCGTGCTGAACGAGCTCGAGGAGATCCTCACCCGCGAGGCCCGCGACGGGGGTGCCTCATACCTCATCCCGATTCGGCTCGACGACTACGTGTTCACCCGCTGGAAGCCACCGAATTCGGACGTTGCCCAGGCCGTGCGCGATCGGGTTGTGGCCGACTTCGAGGGGGCGAACGAGGACGAGGCCAAGTTTCAGGCCGGCCTGCAGAAGCTCATCCGGGTGCTCAAGAAGAAGACAGTCGAGGCGGCGGACGCCGGGAAGGGGTAGCAGCGGCGGCGTCAGTCCGGCGCCGAGAGTTGCAGGGGCGATGTCCGGTCGCCCTGTAGTCTGTCCTGAGCAGGGTCCGAAGTGTAGGCAGGGTGCCCAGGGACGGCGGAAATGGGCTCTTGTGGACTGGTCAGATGATTAGCCGTACGCGGGTTCAACCCCCACCATCACGTTGATCCGGCGCGCCTCGATCGCCGAGGCGAGCGCGTCCCGGTCCTCGCGCGTCTCGATCCGCGAAAGCCGCGGGGCGAGTGCGCGCGAGCCGACCTTGCGCAGCGCCACACCGGCAGGCTCGAACAGCCGGACCGCCTCGGCGATCTGCGCGTCGATCCAGGCGTCGTCACGTACCGGCTTCTCCGCCTCCTCCTCCGTCGCCGCGATCGAGAGGGGAAACGTCGGGAGGGGCGGGGGCACGCGCCCCGCCGCGCGAGCCAGGCCCGGGGAGAGCGCGCCGGCGGAGAACAGGCCGCCTGCGGCGATCACGGCGCGGCGGGAGATCATGGACAAGGCCCTATGCCATCAGAGACCAGTCATTACCGGTCGGCTTGGTGCCGGAGGCGTCCGGCGAGAGCCAGGCCGGCGCCGGTGCGCTGACGGCCAGCGCCGGTTGCCGCGGCGTCCCGCGCTCACGCGCGCGGAGCGAGCACCTGAAAGCGCCGTCCGCTGGATAACACGTACGGGTCCTCGCCGGTTTCGAGCACGTCGTGCTGCTGGCTCAGCTGATGACCTGGCTGGCAACAGGCGAGCGTGTACGCGACGTTCCAGCGCAGCCGGGCGAGGACATCGTCGATGGGGACGTGGGCGTGCACGAACGTGACGAGCACGGGCATGTCGGGCAACGCGTTGAGCCGTTCGATGGCTGCGAAGACGTCGGCGCGTTGCCAGGCGAAGCGGCGGATGCCGAATCGGGTGCGCCAGGCCTCGACCAGCGGCTCGTTGAGCACCGGATCGACGCTGACGTTCTCGGCCTCCGTCTTCAGCGCGAACAACGCCCCGGTGCGGGCGTGGGCGCCGTCGCCGACGTGGATGACCCGGCACGGCGCGCCGGACATGAAGGGCCGCAGGTGCTCGAGCGCCGAATAGCTCTCGGTCATTTCCTTGGCGGGGCGCGTGGCTTTGGCGAAGAGCGGCCACAGGGCTTCGAAAGACCCTCGACGCATCAGGCGATCGAGGTAGTCGCTGCTCGCTGAGCCAGCGTCCGTGTGCGGATTCACGGCGGTCGTTCTATCACCGGGCGCCGGAGCGCGTGGCCCAAAGCGCCAGCTCGACCGCTCGCTCGATCCTTTGCCCGCCTTCTGGCTTTCGGAGGTTCCATGTCCTCTCGTTCCCGCTCGCTCCCGCCCGCGCTCGCCGCCCTCGGGGTCGCCGCCCTCTCAGCTCCCGCGCGCCGAGGCCGACGCCGCGTGGGACGAGACGTGGGCGGCGGCGCGGCGCGACGGGGAACGGATGCTCGTCGCCGCGTGAGCGGCCTCGCTACGCCGATGCGAGCGCCTTGATGTCGGCGACCTCGAGCACCTGCCTCGGAGCCCCGCTCGTCACGGAACGCACCATCGCGCGCTCCACGTCTTCGAGCTTCAGGGCCGGGAGCACGAGCTTCATGAGCGGGACGAGCGGAAGCAGGAAGCGGTAGACTCGCTTCAGGTTCTTCTGTCCCGGCACCGGCGTCATCAAGCCCGGCCGGAAGTTGTAAACGCCGCGAAAGGGCAGGCGCATCAGCGCGTTCTCGGCCTTGCCCTTCACGCGCGCCCACATCACCCGGCCCTGCTCGCTCGAGTCGGTGTGCGCACCCGAGACGTGCGTGAGCACCATGCCGGGATTGAGGCGCGCGAGCGTCGTCGCGAAGGCGAGCACCGTGTCGTACGTGATCGCCGTGTACTCCGCCTCGCTCATGCCAACCGAGCTCACGCCGGCGCAGTAGAAGCACGCGTCGTAGCCCGAGAGCCGCGCTTCGAAGGGGCCGAGCTCGCGAAAGTCGGGGATCAAGCACTCGTCGAGCTTCGGATGCGCGTGCCCCGACGGCCGGCGTGCCACCGACAGGACCCGCTCGACCGTGGGATCCGCGAGACAAGCGAGCATCACGCCTTCGCCGACCATGCCGGTCGTTCCGGTAACGATGACCTTCATGGCCGCCATGTTCGACCCGAAGCGCCGGCGGCGCAAACCCAGGAACGAGCGAGCGTCCCCCTTCTTTCACCTGGACGGCGGCCGCCGGATCTCGATCCGATTCGTGTAGCTGCCGGCGGCGTGACCCACGCTGTCCCAGCCGCGCCCCACGCTCGTCCCGGCCAGCGTGAGCGTGAGGTAGGCCGCGGACGAAGGGTCGTTCGAGGCGAGACCGAACTCGAACGCATTCTGCGGCAGGCCCCAGCCGGCGGTGGGCGAGAGCTCCGTCGAGAGCTGCCGTGACCAGTCGGCGAAGACGATCGTCGCGAGCTCGCGGGGTGGCGATTCTCCCTTCTCGACGAGCACGACGCTCAGGGGTTCGCCGCGGGCGAGCCGGCCTTCGCCGAGCGTCGTGAACGGCCCCTTCTCGGCATCGCTCGCCTGGACGACGCGAAACGTGCCGCCGGCGTCGAGGTACGCGAAGCGCGCGGGCGCGCCGAACGGATAGTCGAAGTGGATCACCTCGACCACGACCTCGGGGCAAGGCGAGAACCGCAAACCGAGCCGGCGATGGCCGGTGATCGACACGCGCGTGAAGGAGTTCAGGTGCGAGAACACGGGCACCTGAAGCGCGGTTCGCGCGTCGATGGCGGCAGATTGATCCGAAGTGGCCCTCACACGCAGGCTCCCCTCGTCCGCGTAGTCCACCGCGAGCTCGCGATCGGCGCGATCGAGACGACGAACGGGCGAGTCGCCGCGCCATTGCAGGGGCGCGAGCACCGTCCAGAAACGATCCGGCGAGCGCGAAATGAACTCGAGCCGCGGCTCGACGACGATGCCCACCGCGCCCGCCTGCACCGAAACTTCCCCCGAGTCCGGCTCCACGCGAAGCCACGGAGCCACGTCGAACGAAGCGGGTGCAGCGAGTGCTTGCGTCCAGCGATCGCCGCCGAGCTCGACTTCGGGCGCAGCAAACGGAGCTGTCGAGGGCGCCGGCGCCCGCTGCGCGGCCATGAAGCCCGCACCGAAAGCGACACCGGGCAGCGCAGCGAGCCAGGTCAGCCGCGGCGGGACCCCGAACCGCCACCACGCCGTCGCGAGGCCCAGCGACAGGACCACCGCCAGACAACCCGCGCCGAACGCGACCGTCCTGCCGCTCTCCGGGAACATGGTCCCCGCAGCGAGAGCCACCCCGAGCCACGCCGCCGGAAAGAGCAACAGCAACCCACGCGCGCCCGCCGACCGTCGCGCGGCCAGAACACCGACGGCGATCACGCTCCCGACCGCGACCGCCGGCAGAGCGCGGTTCGCGAAGAAACGCGCGTGAAGAAGGGGAAAACCGCCGGGAAGCAGCTCCCAAGCCGCGATCGCGGCGGCAGCATGCGCGAGCAACGCCAGCGACCAGAACACCCCGATGAGCGCCGCCGAGGTCGCTCTGGAGTGGCCAGCTGCTCCGCGATCAGGAGAACGTCGTTCTTTCAGAAGCCAGCTGCTCCTTCGTCACGAGCCGCGCCACGGGATGAATCCGAGCGAGGGCATGCTCGAAAGCAGCTTGCTCGTCCGCGCTCATGAGCGCTCTTTGTCCGAGGTCGAGCTCGACCTGCTCGAGTGAAGGCAGCCGCGAAAGGAGCTCGATCAGACCGTCGAGATCGCGCGTTCTGGCCCGGAAGCGTGCGTTTGCGAACTTCCCGCCCTCGTTGGCCTCGAGCTCGAGCCAGCCAGCGGAGTCGCTGTGGATAAGTCTCACGCCCGGGCGAGCCGGCGCGGAGCTCCACAGCTCGAGATGCGCCACGACCCGCACCGTCAAGTCGGTCAGCGTTCGGTCCCACGGAGCGAGGTCCCACAACTGCTTCCACACCGTGCTCTCGGGCACCATCGAGAACTCGATCTCGAGGTCCAGGGACGTGAGCTCGGGAAGGCACTGCACGCGAAGCAAGCGCTCCAGATCATCCGTCGACGCGAGCTTGGCGCCGAGCCGCCACAACGGCAGCTCGGTACCGAGCGCCTCGAGGCTGCGCAATCCCGAAGAGCGCACGCCGTCCAGCACCTGCAGCGACCTCATCGCGCGCGTGATCGGCTGAATGTCGTCGATGAAAACCCCCTCCCGCAGCGGAAAATCTCGCGGGTCGAGCAGCTCGAGCTGCTCCACCGTGCTCCAGGCCGGATCCTCCGCGCACGCCGCCACAGCGGCATCGCTCGCAAAGCACGCCGAGACGACCTCTGGAAAGCCCTCGCTGAAAGCCATCCCGGACGGACCTACCACGACCCGCAGCGGACCAAGCCACTCGGCCCAGTGAGCACCGAGCGCCGACGTTTTTCCCCGCATCGAGCCACGGGCGAAGCTCCGCGGAAGGTTGCACGATCTGGTCGATCGCGCCGTCGGGCTCGAACCACGGCTGAAGCAGCGGCGCGACGATCTCGACGGATACCGGGTCGGTGAGCTTGAGACACCTCGACAGGAAATTGCCGCGCGCACGCCGGACCAGGGCGTATGTCGTGAAAGTGACGTCGTCTTTGCAGTAGGCGAGAAAGGCTTCGGCGTTGCCGGGCCGCTCATTCCAGCCATCGAGCCATGATGTCCAGGGGAGATAGTCATCCCAGACCTCGCAGAAGTTGCACCAGCTCGAGACGTCGCCGCAGCGATGCTCGGCCGGAGGCGTCGCGTCACACGCATAGCGCAGCCCATGCTGGATCCCGCGGTAACCGCGCCTGACCTGGAAAGCGATCGAGCGCAGTCGCGGCCGCAAGCGGAGCACCGTCTCGGCAAAGCGCTGAAACGAAGCGAGGGTCTCGGCACGGATCGCCCGTCTCTGTTCGACGGGAAGCAGCGCAACACCCGCGCTCATCGTCCTCGACTCACTGTCCATGGTGAGCGCTCCTGCGGCGCTGACCTTCGTCGTGCGTGGGCCGGGTGGAGACGCGCCTCAACGCGACGACCCCAGCCACAGCATCAGCGCCAGGATCACCCAGAACAGACCGATCCACTTCCAGCCGTGCTGCTCGAACCAGGCTCGGAGCGCCGCTGCGCGCGAGCTCGAGGGCGCCGTCGATCGCGCGGCGGGCTCCTCGCCTGCAGTCGGCGTCGCCGGGAACAGCCCCGGGGTCCCATCGCGCAAGATGCCGCGTGCGAAGCTGGCGAGGGTGGTCCCGAAGATGGAGCAGCCGCCAGGCGCATAGGAGACGGGTTCGTCCTGTCGCGCGAGGCGCTCCCAGGTCTCGCGCGCGCGGACCGACTGCATGCGCTGAAGAAGCAGCGCCGCGTACAGGCGACCCGCAGGGGTCGCGTGTTGCACCATGTCCAGGAGGAGCGCCTCGTGTTGCGCCGCGATCGGAACCGCCGCCTCGTACGCCTCGAACGCGGGCGAGCGGTAGGCCGCCACGCCGGTCGGGCCGAGCGCCACGCCGTCCGCGCTGGCCAGCGCTGCAAACGGCTCTGGATAGGGGGGCGGCACGGCGTCGAGGTTACCACGGCTGCGCGCACGCGCGCACGCCGCTGGATCCCCGCCTCGCCGGGACGCCTGCAAGCGCGCATGCGTCGCTGTCGTCACGACGCGCAGTCGAGTCAGATGGAATCCGCCGTTCACGCGGCGCGCTTCGCGCCTTTGCCCTGAGCGCTCCGTCCCGACGTTCGCCGCGGCGGCGGCTCCCGACGCGAATGAGGCGGATGGGCGATCAGCACTTCGGCCGGGATCTGCATCGATGCGTGGAGCTTTCGGATCATCGGGAGCGTGAGCGCCCGTTTGCGGCCCAGGACCTCCGAGACGCGCGCCCTGGAGCCGATCAGCGGCTCAAGCTCCTTGCGAGTCCACCCGAGTTGCTCGCAGCGCGCCTCGATCGCTGCGATCGGGTCTGGCGGCGCAATAGGGAACTGCCTGCGCTCGTACGCGTCGACTAGCGTCGCGAGCGCATCGAGCTCTTGCGCCTCGGGCGAACCTGGCTCGGCGTCCCAGAGCTCTTCGATTCTGCGAAGCGCCCGACCGTGACTCTCCTTATTCACAACAGGCTCGATCATCGCGGTGCCCTCATACGCTCGTCGCGTCAATCCTGTCGTACTCGGCATGGGTGCCGATGAATTGGACATACTCACCTTCCGGTGCGTGCCCCACGTTTTTTGTGCGTTCTTGCCACCCGACGAGCATAGCCCAACTTTGCGTGCGTGGGGCGCTTTGGGCAGACCCAGGAACGGGGTCGGGTTCACGCCCAGGGGTGACAGAAGGCTCGAGAGCGTGGGTCGCAGGCGCCATTCGACGCGCTACCGCGCCCCACGCGCGGCACCCACGCGCGCAATCGTGCCCATCCACCCGATCACCGAAAGCGCCGCGAGCTTCTGAAGCGCTGGCAAAAGGACGTGGCAGCCCGGCACCGCAATCGCATATGCGTAATATGCGGCGTCCGCGCTGCCGAGCGCGAGCGAAAGCGCACCGAGCCACGCCGAGAAGCGCAACGGTGACGAGCGGCTCTCGCCCGCATTGCCCCGTGCAAACGCGCCGGTCACGCCCAGGAGCGTCGCCAGCAGCCCGGGGATCGTCGCGACGAAGACCGACACTGCGTGGAGCAGCGGCGAGACCACGGACGGCAGCCATGCGATCAGGTTCGTGCCGGCGGCGGAGAGCAGTCCGAACACGCGAACCGTGCCGCCGAGCCGGCCGCCGAGCAGGGCGCCGTGAACCCACCAGAACGGGACGAGCGCGAGGGAAAAGCAGACGAACGAGGCCTGCGCGAGCGAGCGCGCGCGCGTGTTGTCCACCCCGCGCTGGGTCACGGGCTGCGTGAGGTCGCAGAAGAAGTTGCCCCAGAAATCGTAGCCGGGCGCGCTCGCGTCACAGAAGGTGCCGCCCGGATACGCGGCCGCGGCGAGCGCGGTGAGGATGAGAAACGCGGAGACCCCGACCAGGATCAGAGCGGGCGCGACGCGGGTAGTCTGCCCCACGCGCTCGAGAATACCACGAGGGTCGAGGCGTTCCGGGTCATGCTCGAAGCTCGGGCGCGCTCGTGGCGCGCGCGTTCAGCTTCGAATCAAGAGTCGGCACGAAGTGACCCATCTGTCCAGATTGCACGAGGTCATCTCTTCTGCTTGGGCGGCCGTGTGGCCTCCAGGCGGCGCATGTGTCGCGTCCGTGTGGGTCGAGCAATGCCAGCATGCGCCAACCTGAGACGAGAGCCTGACAACGCTGTCATGGTATTTGCCGCCGGAGCGCAGATGGCCGCGGTTTGAGCTGCGTGGCCCGCGCGATCCGGCGCGATCGGACCAGCGGCGCTCGGGTGCGGCGCGGCGTCTGGATGGCATTGCGCGCACGGCACCCATGTTGCTCGGCGGGCCGTCCCGAGCGCGGTGCGGTCGCATCGCGGAGGAGGGTGCCAGTGCGAACCGTTTCCGCGTCCCTATCTCTCTGTCTTCACGCTGTATCGGCGGTCCTCCTTGGCGGCGCCGGGCTCGTCGCCTGCAGCTACGGTCCCTACCCGGAGCCGCCCTTCGACAACGGCGAGGGCATCGGCACCGGAAGCACCGGCGCCGGCAACGGCACCGGCAGCACGGGTACCGGCAGCATCGGCGCCGCCAGCGCCAGCGCCAGCGCCAGCACCGGCACCGGCACCGGCGCCGGCAGCACCGGCGCTTCCAGCGGCGCCGGCGGCGGTGCGGGTGTCGCCGATGGCGCCCAGCCCGAGCCGCCCCCGGCGCCGTCGGACGAGGACGCCGGCGCGGCCCCGGCCTTCACCTGCGAGGGGCTCGACTCGAGCCAGCCCGTGGTCCTGTACCTGTCGGCCGACGACTCCAATTCGATGAGCTCGCCGGTGCACGTGCGCGAGCTGCTCCGCTCGGGCATCGCGCCGGAGCCGAGGCAGGTGCGCACGTACGAGTTCCTCAATTACTACCGCATCGACTACGCGCCGCCGGACGAGGGCGAGCTCCGCGTCGAGCCCCAGATCGAGCCCGGTGAGGAGGCGGGGAGCTACGCCCTTCAGATCGGCGTTCGCTCCTACGATCCGCCGAGCCCGCGCCGCCCCATCGCGGTCACGTTCGTCCTCGACACCTCCGGATCGATGGACGGTGAGCCGATGGCGCGCGAGAAGGCCACGGTGCGCGCCGTCGCCGCGAGCCTCTCCGAGGGCGACGTCGTGAACATGGTCACCTGGAACACCCAGAATTCGGTGATCTTGAACGGCCACGTGGTGGACGGTCCGGACGACCCGGTGCTGCTCGCGGCGGCCGACGAGCTCTCCGCCAGCGGCGGCACCGATCTCGAGAGTGGCCTACGGGTCGGGTATCGGCTCGCCCAGGAGCACTTCAAGGAAGGCCGGATCAACCGGGTGATCCTCGTCAGCGACGGCGGCGCCAACGTGGGAGTCACCTCCGAGGAGCTCATCGCGCTGCACGCCGAGGACGCCGACCAGGAGGCGATCTACCTTGTGGGCGTCGGGACGGGCCCGGCGTTCGGCTACAACGATGTGCTCATGGACGTCGTGACCGACAAGGGGCGCGGCGCCTATGTCTATCTCGATGACGAGGACGAGGCGTTCCACATGTTCCGGGATCGCTTCGCGGAGGTGATGGAGGTGGCCGCCCGCGGCGTCCAGGTGGAGCTCACCATGCCGTGGTACTTCAAGATGGAGAAGTTCTACGGCGAGGAGTACTCGACGAACCCCGAGGAGGTCGAGCCGCAGCACCTCGCGCCCGGCGACGCGATGATCTTCAGCCAGCTCGTGCGCGGGTGCGATCCGGGCGTGATCAACGACGAGGATACCCTCACCGTGCGCGCGCGCTGGCAGACGCCGCTCACCCATGAGGCGAAAGAGGCGAGCCGCGAGGCGACCCTCGCGGAGCTCGCCGCCGGGAGCAAGGAGCAGCTCGTCAAGGGCAAGGCCATCGTGGCCTACGCCGAGGCGCTCAAGGCGGGCACGAGCGAGGCGCTGCACGCCGCGCGCGAGCAGGTGATCGCGGCGAACCCGGGCGGCGATCCGGAGCTCGACGAGATCGCGGAGCTGATCCCGCTCCACCCGCTCTACTGAGAGCTCGGCCCCGGAGGGGTCGAAGTGGGGTCGACCCTGGTTAGTTCAGCCCGAAGCCTCCAGCAACGCCGCGTCGTGCGCCTCGGCGCCGGGCCCGAGCGGCTGGCCGTAGGAGAACTCGACGTAGTTGCCGTCCGGGTCCTTGAGCGCGCAGAAATACGCCACCGGATAGGGCAGATCCTTGGGCGGCCAGACGAGGTGCGCTCCGCCGCGGCGCGCGATCTCGTCGACGGCGGCGCGGCTCTCGAGCGCAAACCCGAAATGACTCATGTCCTCCGGCGCCTGCGGCGCGCGCTGGCCGCCCTCGATCATCACCAGGACGAACGTCCGCTCCTTCCCCTCCTCGGCGAGCCAGGCGACCCGCGTGCCGGCGTCGCTGCGCTCGTGAACCACCTTGAGCCCGCAGAACTCGCGATAAAAGGCGATCGTCGCGTCGAGGTCGCCTACGTGGAGCGCGACGTGGGTCATCATCGGTTTCATCATGAACTCCCCTTCTTTACTCCCCGGCAGCGTAGCAGACGAACAGGCGCGGGAGCGGCGGGGCCGCGCCCCGGCGCGCTCGAGGGGCGGGTCTTCGTGTTCAACGTGAACACGTATCACGCGGTGAACTCGCGGTGGCGCGTCACGGAAGGTCACCATGATACCTCGCTGTCCGGCAAGGCGAGGGCCCTCTGGGACGTACTGGCGATGCCGACCGCGGGCATGCTCGTCGCCCTCGTGGCGGCGCTGGTCCTCGTCGTTGCCTGGACCGCCTGGAGGGATCGCGTCCCCTTCGTACCGTGTTCCCGACCGACGCAGCCGTCCTGGCATCGCTCGCCGGCGCCGCCGTCGTGCCCGCCCTCGTGACCTCTCCGGTCTGGGGACATTACTTCATGACGGCGTGCGGCGGGGCGTGGTGACATCGCTCTCAGGTTGGGGGGAGATGTCGCCGGTACACCTCGCGCGCTCTTTTTCGGCTCCGGCGCACGATTTCGCAACAACCCGGGGGACCTTCCCGGAAATAGTAGGGATGACGACGGCTGACAGATGACGGCGCTCCGCTCATGTCCGGCCCGCTCCTCGCCCGCAGCCGGATCCGGAGGATGAACCGCGCCGCGCTGCCGCTCGCTGCATCGCTCTTCCTGACGGCGTCCGTGGCGCTCGCGCAGGTCGCGCCGCACGGCGCGCGCCTGTCCTACACGCGGGGCCCTGGCACCGAGGGGTGCCCCGAGGAGCCGAGCCCCCGGGAGATCGTCGCGAGCCAACTCGGCGGGGTCGACCCGTTCGTGCGCGACGGCGCGTGGCGCGTCGAGGTGGTCGTCCAGCGCAGGGGGCCGGCGTTCCAGGGAGAGATCGCGCTTCACGAAAGCGATGGCCGGGCGCTTGGCCGCCAGGAGCTCTCGAGCCCGATCTGCGGCGTGCTCGTGGAGTCCTGCTCGGGGCCGGCGTGGCGTCCTCCGTGGTGGTCGGGTTCTCGGGGGTCGCCGGTGTCCGCTGGGAGGGGTTCTCGCTCTCGCTGGAGGCCCGCGGGGACCTTCCGATCGACACCGAGCCTTCCCGCGGTCGAATCTTCGGCGTGTCAGGGGTGAGCGGCTCGTTGGTTCCCTGCGGTCACGCGGACTGGTTCTTCGGCTGCGCCGTCGCCACGGCAGGCGGGGTGTGGCAGGTCAGGGAGAGCACCGGCAGGGAGTTCGCGCGACCCCATGCAGGTTTCGGGCTTCGTGCGGGAATGGAGGTGCCGCTTTCGGCCCGCCTCACCGGGCAGCTCACTGGCGACCTCTTGGTCAACACGCTTCGACCGTTCTTTCGGCCGATCCATGGTGACGGGTGGTCCGCGGCGCCCGTCTCGGAGGCGGTGGCACTCCGTCTGATCGCTTTCTTCTGAACCTCCGCGTGGTTTCGCGAAGCATCGGACGCGCCTGCGGGAGCCATTCCCATGAGGCGGCCGCGAGCGCGCGCGGGGGCCGTGGGCGCGCCCCTCGCGGCCTGCCATCTCCTGGAGAGGCCCCTGTTGAGCTCGGAACGAGCCGGCGACTCAGGCCGGTACAGAGCTGGCGCGTTGACAGCAGAACGTCGCCGCCGCGCTCGGCGCGATGGTGCCCACCGCCTCGCCGCCGAACGCTTCGCACTTTCCGGGATCGAGGCTGACGACGCTCACCGATTTGCTTCCGAGCGCCGTGCCGGTCGCGACCGTCCCGCAGTCGGCGGCGGCGGCCGTGATCACCTGGGCCGCAACGAGCTGCGAGCACCCTTCGTCGCTGAACGCGGAGGCCAGGACGCTGCACGTCGCTCCGGTCGGCTCGGTGCCGCCGCAAGGAGCGCAGCCGCGGGTGTCCTCGACGCCGGCGTAGAAGACGTGCCGGTCCGGGTACATGGCGGGGCAGTCCCGCTCTCCCTCGTGGTGGATGCACGTGAGAAACCCCTCAGCGGCGCGGCGTCACCGATCGGCGGTTCCGGCGTGCAGGTCATGCCCGGATCCGCGCACGGAGGGAACGCGTTGCCGGTACACGCCCGGGCGACGATCGCGAAGCTCCCCGCCGTCGCGGGCTCGTCGGGGCTCTCCGGCGCCTCCGCGCCCCTCGGCGCGCAACCTGCGGAGACGACGCGAGGCGCCTGGATCGAGAGCGACTGCACGCACGGGGCGCCATCGCAGGTCCGTCCGGCCTCGACGGCGTTCGCCGAGGTGCAGGTCCCGTCCCACCCCTCCAAGGCAGCGAACGAGGTCGCGGGAGCCTCGGGGCCGCCGCACGGGAAGCTGGCGTAGGCCCTCCATTCCGTCGGCACCTCGCACGTCGCCTCCGGTGGGTCGCACGCGCAGGCGGGGCACTGGTGCGGAGCCGGAGCCGCGAAATCCGCGTAGCCCTCGTAGCCGACGATCGGCGCGGTGGCAGGGCAGGGGCATATGTATCCGGTCGACGATCCGCATCCGCCGGACGCGACACCGAGCGTGCTCGCACACCAAACCGCCACGATTTCACGCTGCCAACGTCGCGCCCGCGCCGCCATCGCCTCTCCTCATGAACTGCGGCGCTGTTGACGTCACGCCGCCGCAATTGCGGTCACGTTACCAGGGGACCCCAGAGCGCCGCCAGACAAACCCGGGGGCAGACCACCCCCGTTCGATCGCATTACGAAGAGCGCATCGCAGCGGATGACGATCAGGGGCGCGAGAGGCTCGTGCGGCACTGCACCCGCCTGGCCTTCGCACTCGCTCGAATCGAGCTCCTGCCCGATGGACGCATCGTGTACTTGCTGAAGACACCTCGGCGGGGACGCACTCACCGCGTCACGTGTGCAATGGAGTTCATGGCCCGGCACGCGGCTTGGATTCCTCCGCCGAAGATCCCCCTTGTGACGTACCATGGCGTGTTCGGGCCTCGCTCGTCGTTGCGCTCTGCCGTGACGCCCAAACCGCTGGCCCGCGCCGCGAAGCCTGAACCGTGCCCGGGCCACGTGCCTCGGCCCGCTGCACCCGCGCCTGCGTCGCCCGCGCCTGCGCCGCCTGCACCAGCATCAGCGGGAGCCGCGACGCCCCACACGTGGTCGTCGCGTTCGTCTAGACTCGGCGCATGGTGGAACCGCTGTCGGAGGTTCGTCGACTCGGAAGCCTGAGCTTCGCGAAGCGGGGGCGGGCGCTTGCCCTGCTCGCCCGCGGCTGGGATCAGGCCACGGCCGATCGGGTCATGGCCGCGCTGGATGGGGGCGACGGCGACGAGCGGCGGCTGGCGCTGGACCTGGCGACCTATCGCCGGGACGTGGCGCGCATCGAGAGGGCGCTGCGTGACCCCATGATGCGTCGGGCCGCGCTTTCCTCGGCGCGCCGGGTGCCGGTGTCGGACGAAGCGCTGCTCCAGGTGCTGCGCGAGGGGAATCGCCGCGAGGCCCGCGGGGTGGTCATGATCATGCAGCGGCGCCGCCTCGTCGCCCAGGCGACGGCGGTCATTCCCCTGGTCATCGCCAGGCATGGTGTGGGGCTCGCGACACGCCTCTTCGCGACATGCGATCTCGACACGCTGGAACATCACGCCGCCGAGTACGAGGCCGCGTGGCGCGAGCTTTTGGCGCGCGCGCCGGAGCGGGCCCTTCGGGTGGCGCTGGCGACGAGGCGCAAGATCACGGCGGACGAGGGCACGCTGTTCTGCACCCGAACTCCCAGGGAGGCCCTGGCGCTGCTCGTGCGGCGGGATGCCTTGCATGCGAGCGCGATCCACGCCCTGGTGATGGCTTGCCCGGCCGAGCTGCTCGAGGTCCTGCGCCGGAACGACTGGACTGTCTCTCTCTCGAGCGGTCCGCCTCCCTCCGGATCGCCGCCGATCTCGACGCTGCCGGCCGAGGATGTGCTGGAGCTCCGGAGCCGGTGCAAGCCCCTCGACGCCTCCGCCGATCCGCTCTTCCGCTTCCTGCCCCTGACCGAGCGCGAACGTCTCCTTGGCGCCGAGCTGGAACAGGCCGCGAAGGCGGCATGGTCGCCCCGTCGTGGCATGGATGCGCGGCTGGCCACGATGCCACCGGCGAGCGTCACACGGCTCACGGCGGCGGCCCTGAGTCCTCCCGTCGATCCGGACACGCGGCGCAAGCGGCTCCAGGCCCTCGAGAAGCACCTCGACCTTGCCCAGCTGCGATCCGAGCACGAGGCGCTGGGTGTGGCCACGGACCGGGGCGAGCGCGCGGCGCGGATGGTTGCGCTGGTGCGTTCGCTCCGCCGCGGCGCCGACCCGGCGACCTGCGCGTCCGTCCTCGCCGAGGTGGAGCCGGCATGGCACGGCTCCAGCCGCCATCTGGTCATGGCCGAGCTGGCCCAGCTGTCCGATCGTCAGGTCTCGGAGATCCCCGTGCAGACCTACAGGGACGCCCTGCTCACCACCGTGCAGTCGCGCGATTCGAACGCAACCACGTTGGCCCAGGCCGAGCGGGCCGTGCACAAGGCCATCGGCGAAGCGATCCTCCGGGACAGCATCACGCGCGCGGCGCAGCTGCTCGGGCTCCTGGTTCAAATTCGCCTGGATCCCCGGGTGCGCTGGCGCGCCGACAAGGCGCCGGCGCCTGGTTACAAGCCGCCGTCCACGGAGTATCTGCCCAGTCCGCTGCGTATCGCCGAGAGTCTCGCCGCCCGGCTCCATGCGGCCTACGAGGGCGTGCGCCTCGACGGCACCACACCCATGCTGGGACCGGTGGCGGTCGGTCGCTACGAGCCCGAGGCGGAGCGGCTCATCGTGGACCTGCTCCTCGGAAGAGCACCGAAGACGCCGCGGCCTCCGCGCAAGCCCGTCACATGCAACGGGCCGCTGGACGAGGTGATGGGGTACGTCCCGGAGATCAGCTTGAAGGAGACTGCCCTGGTCGACGCGCTGCTCGATCGGGACGACACCACCGATCCCCACAAGACCGATCTGGTGGCGGCGATCTCTCGATCGGCCCCCGGGCGGTGGACGCCCTCCCAGCGCAGGCGCTTCACGCAGCATCTCCTGCGGGTGGCGCGGGACGCCAGCCTCGATCTCTCCAGGCGCGTGAAGGCCATCGGCCGCGTCGAGGACGCGCCGCTGCTGATCGAGCTGCTGCCGGGAGCGGCCGGGCCGGTCGCCGCCGCGATCCTGGCGCGGTGCGCCCGGATCGCTCCGCCGACCGCCGAGCTCCGGCGGCTGTTCCTGGAGCGCGCGCGAAGATCCGGCGTGGTGGGTCGCGCGGCGATGAGCGCCCTCAACGTGCTGTCCGAGCGCATGCCCGGCCCGTTCGATCTGGCGCCGTACCGTGAGCTGCTGCTGTCGAAGGACTGCGCGGTCGTGAACCGCAAGAACGCCGCCGGCAGGGTCTCGGCCGCTGCGACCGTGGAGGCTCGTGACCTCCTGATGGAGGCGTGGCGGTCCGAGGACCTGCACCCCAGCATCCGGCCGGACATCCTGGCGGGGTTGCTGCGCTTCGTCGACCAGGCCGACGTCCGACAGGTGCTGATCGACGGCATCACGACGATGCCGGATACGTGGTCGCTGCTCAACCCCGGGTCGAGGCTCCTGTTCCCGAACGAGTCGCAGGCGCGACCCGCGGTGGCTCGCGGCTTCGTGGCCCTGGCCGAGGCGCTGGTCGAATGCGGCGACGAGCGCATCGCTTCCACGGCAGCGGGCGTCTGCATTGCCCAGCATGACCTGTGCTCGGAGGGGCTTGGTCTGGCGACCAGGCTCCTCGCCGAGGCGCGCACCCCCGGCCGCGTCCTGGTCCAGGCTGTCGAGTCCTTGAGCCGCCTTCCCAACGACGCCGGATTACCCCACTGGCAGGCGGCGCTGGCCCGGCTCGTCGCAGCGGCGAGCGGCGGTCGGACCTGGGCCGCGGCCCGGCTGGCGCGGCTCGCGCCCAGGCCACGGGCGTTCCGGATCGCGCTCGGCCTGGTTCAGAAGGCTGCAGGCCTGCGCTTCATCGCCGCCGCCTCGCTGAAGGAGATCCTCGACGTCGATCTCGTCGAGGTCAGGTTCGACAAGGAGCTATGGTCGGAGTATCTGGCCCTGGTAGACGAACAGCCCGCGCGCCGGAGCCCCTCCACCGGCAAGCTGAAGGACCCCGGGCTCGCCGCCTCCCTGATCGATTGGCTCATCCAGCATGGCGGACTTGCGGCCGCGCTGTCGGCCGCCGAGCTGTCGCTGCAGGTCGAGAAGCAACTCCGCGACAGCCCCGCATGGCGCGGTCGGCTCGACGCCATCCGCGCGATGCACGCTGACGCCGCCGAGCGCTTGCTGCTGGCGGACACCTAGCTTCGATTCGCGCGGCCGGCGGCGTCGGCGTGTTCTTCGGGACGGGGGTTGCGCTTCGTTACCAGTGACAAACGCAACCCCGGTTGCCAATTGACGCGCGGCGGCGATCGGCGTTCCATGAGCCATGGCCCAATCCGCTCCCAACCCCTATCAACCGCCGACCGCGCTCGAGCCGAAGACTGACTCGGAGCGAGCCTACGATGGCAGCGCGTCGCGCATGTCGCGCTTCTGGGCGGCGATGATCGACGCGGTTCTGGCCCTCATCATCTTCGTCCCGCTGCAGTATCTGGGCGGTGTCTATCGCGACTTTCCGAAGGTCTCCGAGCCGCCGTTTCCGCAGTCGTTGTTGTGGGCGCTGGCGGGGTTCGTGCTCACCCTGGTGCTGCACGGCACGTTCCTCGCCCGCAGCGCGCAGACCATCGGTAAGAAGGCGCTGAACATACAGATCGTCAACGCCAGCGACGGCAAGCCCGCGGCCTTCGGCACGATCGTCTTGCGGCGGCTCCTGCCGACGTCGGTAGTGACTCTGATCCCGTACGTGGGCGCCGTCCTCAGCCTCGTCAACGTGTTGTTCATCTTTCGCAAGGATCGGCGCTGCGTGCATGATCACATCGCGGGCACACGCGTCGTGAACCTGGACCGAAGCAAGTAGGCCCGAGCGGCATACGCAGGGCGGCGCGGCCGCCGGGCGCGCTCGGCGCGGGGCGCCGCGACGCGAGCGCAGCGGCGCCGAGGAGCGCGAGCCCCGCCATCGACAGAAGCGCCTTCGAGGAAGCGCGGAGCGTCACGACCCTGCTCTGCTCGATCTCTGTGCGATCCCTAATGCTTCGCGAGCAGCGCCTCGATTCGGGACGGATCGACGCCGTAGATCTCCGCGAGCCGCGGGACGCGATCCGATGCCGGCAAGGTCAGCGCGCGCCGCAGCGGCTCGTGAGGATGGTGATCGAGCACCCAGCCCCCGAGCTGCCGGCGGACCTCCGCTTCGCATACGCCCTCCACGACCTCGACGCCCCCTTCGCGCAGGATGCGAACGCCTTCGCCGTCGACGCGCGGGTTCGGGTCGTTCATCCCGATCACGACGCGGGCCACGCCGCGCTCGACGATCGATCGCGAGCACGCCGGCGTGCGGCCGTGGAACGAGCAGGGCTCGAGGGTCGAATAGAGCGTCGCTCCGACAACGCTGAGCCCGCGCGCGTGCGCCGCGCGCGCCGCGGCGATCTCCGCGTGATCTTCACCCGGCCCCAGGGTATGCCCGCTGCCGAGGAGCTCCCCGGCGGCGCTCACGATCGCGCAGCCGACCCAGGGGTTGTCGCCCGTTCCTCCGCGCGCCCGTTCGGCCTCCTCGATCGCCAGGCGCATCCATTTCTCAAAATCGTTGCTCATCCTGATCTCGGTGTTGCACTCGGGGCGGCTGCTCGACAGGGCGTTGTTCGCGACGTCGCGCAACGTCGCCTGGGCCGCGCTCATGAAACGCACGTTCACCATGTCATGAGCTCGTCGTGAATCCAGCTGGCCCGCCTGCGGAGAAAGTCCTTGAGCAGGCTGATCTCTTCGTCGTGCGACCCATTGAGAGGCGGGGAATCCGGCCAGCGCGCGAAGTTCCTCTCCACGGCCGGAGCTCCCGCCTTGCGCACCAGGCCGTCCACCATGGCGTCGAGCTCGTCGGGCGCGAGCTCGCCCTGGAGCAGCGCCAGAAAACGTGCCTTGTACCGCGCCTTGAACGCCGGATCGCGGAACAGCGACCCCCACCAGCCCTCCGTGAAGTAGTCGGTCCCGTCAGAGCCCTCGAGCTTCCACTCCTCTGGCTCGAACGCGCGTTCATCGTAGGGTGTTCCGAGGCTCCGGTCGAAGTCCCACACGGGACCGGCCGAGAGGAGGCCCTGTCGATCTTTGAAGAAGTACGTGCTGATCCGCAGGGCATCGACGTTCTTCGTCAGGGCGCTGATGATGTTGTGGTCGATGAAGGCGTCTTGATCGATGAAGCTCGAATAGTGTTTGCCGCTGCCGGGCTGCTTGAAGTCCTCCGCGTCGACGGCCTGACCGAAGTCGTCGATGTAACCGCGAATGAAGTCGAGCTGCGGCTCTCGCGCGGGCTTCAGCATGTCCTCCGGATCGGGGTACACGAACTGGAGCTCCTCGCCGGCGGCCTTGAAGTCATTTTCGCCCTTGTCGATGCGCAAGAGGAAGCCGCCGGTCACGTCCGGCTCCGTGAGATCGTCGGCCGAGAGCTTGGCCACCGGGACACGATCCTGACCGCGCTTGATCTTCTCGATCGCCGTGTAGAACCCGAGGAAGCTCTTCTCCGCCACGTCGGCCCCCGAGTCGACGAGGAACACCTCGACGAAGCGCGTGCGCGGCGCGTACCGGCCGATGCGGTTGCTCATCTCGAAGGCGAGCGCGTTGCGGATGAGCGAGCGATCGAAGCTCACCGGATCGCTGAGCACCCAGTCGGAGTCCGCCGGCATCCCCAGGAACTCCCGGTCGAGATCCGTGTCCAGAGCGTCGTCACGAAATTCGACGGCGTATTGCTTCTTCGGAAAATCGCGAGACGTCGCGCCGCGGACGTGGATGCCGATGCGGCCATCGAAGCTCGCGCGGCCCAGGAGCTTGGTTTGCCCATCTCTGGGCTCGAGCAGCATGAACGTGGCCGGGACGAACTCGGTTTCGAGCGGGTCGAGCCGCCTCGACTCGAAGGTGTGGATCACGACGATCGGCAGCTCCGAGCTGAACTCCGCGGTATCGGCGGCGACCTTGAAATACGCCTCGCTCGCGATCGGCCCGAGGAGGTCGGCCCCGTCGCTGCCCGCCCCCCCGCTGCCCCCCGCCCCCCCGCTGCCCCCCGCCCCGGAAAGCGCGGCGTGAGGGACGACGGCGAGGGCGCGCACCCGCGTGGACGCGGTGAGCACGAGCGGCTCGACGTAGACCGGCGAGCTCGCGGTGGGGAGCGAGCCGTCGGTCGTGAAGTGCACCGCGGCGCGCTCGTCCTCGACCGTGAGCTCCACGGGCTCGGACGCCTGGAAGGTGCCTCCCTTCGGCGTGAACACGACGGCCAGCGACTTCGGGGCGGGTGGTTGCGCCTCACCGCTCGTCCCGCTCGCCCCGCTCGTCCCGCTCGCCTCGCCCGCCTTGCTTGCCTCGCTCGAGCAGCCCCCGAGCGAGGCCAGCACGAACACCCCCGCGATCCGCAGCGCTGCGAGCTTCGATACGTAGAACATTCCGGCACAGCTTACTCGGGTCGCTCGTGAATTCGAACGAGCGCGTGATGAATCTCGCATCCTCTTCGAATCGAGCCGAAATCCAGGCTTTCCTGAGCGTGTCGGATGGTTCGCGATGAGTAGGCATGTTTGCAACATCGGCGCCAACCGACGCCCGACCCCGCGCCACGCCTCGGCGTCCCGCGTCCGACACGAAACGTTCGACGACGCCGCCGCCGCGGCGATCGACGCGCTCGACGAGGCGCGCGCCCTCGTCGCCCCCACCGCTGGACGCGACCCGCTGAGACCGCGCGTCACGGGCGCGCTTTACGCCCTATCGTCGATGGCCAGGGCCTTGTATCAGCAAGGAGTTCACCGTGGTCGAGACGTACGGATTACGACGTGATGAGATCCGGGGGTGGTGATCATGAAGCCTGTCGTTGCGTATCAGGTTCATCTCATGTCGCAGATGCGAAACAAATCAGGCATGGCGAAGGGCCTGAAGCTGCTGGGCGTCGATCCATCGGAGGTCGACGCGGCGAACGCGATGGTCGCGGACGTGGGCCTGAGCTTCCGCCAAGGGAACGACGGGCACCTGCGCGAAGCCGACGTGATTCCTCGATTCCTCGGGGCGCCCCGGCGCATCGAGCCGGCGCCGGTGGAGGACTCCGCGTTCTGGACCACCCAGATGTTCTATTCTCTGCCCGTGTGGCCAGAAATGGAGCTGGAGTTCAGCTTCAACGAGTGGGGGCATCTCGGCAATACCCGGTTCGTTCGCGCAGGTGCACCCGGGACCCGCCGTCGTCGGTTGGAGGATGGGCTCCGGTCCGCTCGCGCAGGCGAGTCCAGGGCGCGTCGGCTTCGGTCCAGGGATGTCGTGCCCTGGCGCGTGGTGGAGGACGATATTTTTATCTCGTGCAGCGAGGCGATCACCGTCGAATCGTTCGGGTCCATGACCGACTACTGCTGCACCCTGCTCGATCCCGGGAGCGCACCGTACTTCTGGTCCTTCGACTTCGGCCTCTTGCAGGAAGTGGAGCCCTGGAAGGACCTGCCGATCGACGAGGAGAAGATCGCCGTGCCTGGCGTCCCGACCTTCCGCGCAAAGCCTTAGGCGGGCTCGAACGCCTTGCTCGACGCGTACCCGCGCGCTGCGGATCGGATCTTCGCGATCTGCGCCGCGTCGAAGGAGACGGGCGCTCCGGTGCGCGCGTAGCTCATCACGTTGTCGTCGACGCCGCTGTGCCCGAGGCCGAAGAAGTGCCCGAGCTCGTGCGCGAGCACGGTGGGCCGCGCGTTCGCCGCGAGGATGACGAAGCGCCGCTCCGGCGTCGCCCGGTGCCGCCAGTGCACGCCCATCCGGAAGCGCCGCGGATCGTCGACGTCGCGCAGCGACGCGACCACCATCACGTTGATCCGGCGCGCCTCGATCGCCGAGGCGAGCGCGTCCCGGTCCTCGCGCGTCTCGATCCGCGAAAACCGCGGGGCGAGCGTGCGCGCGCCGACCTTGCGCAGGGCCACACCGGCGGGCTCGAACAGCCGGACCGCCTCGGCGATCTGCGCGTCGATCCAGGCGTCGTCGCGCACCGGCTTCCCCGCCTCCTCCTCGGTCACCGCAAACGAGAGGGGAAACGCCGGGAGCGGCGCGGGCACGCGCCCCGCCGCGCGGGCCAGGCCCGGGGCGAGCGCGCCGGCGGAAAACAGCCCGGCTGCGGCGATCACGGCGCGGCGGGAGATCATGGACAAGGCCTATACCATCGCCGGCCGACGTTCGCGAAGCCGTGCGAGGGCGGCCCGCGCGAAGCGCGTGACCGTGAGGCACGTTCCAGATAGGCTCTCCTTCGCTCGCGTGGTACCCGGCCTGGAGCACGGTCCTGCGCGACGCGAACAGCGGCGCGCTCCGGAGGTCATCGATGTTGAACACAGGGGTTGTCGTGCTCGATGCCCGTCTGCGGCGAGAGCAACAAGAAGAGGCCGCGGCGCTGCCCGAAGCCGCGTTCGGCGACGACGGCGCGGCGCATCGAGGCTAGCGGGAGCAACGATGGCACTCCCCTCGACGCGAATGGACTTCCGCATCGACCTCTCGCACGTCGATCGCGGCCGTGAGGCGAGCGAGCGGGTGATCGTCGCCCGCCACCCGTCGGAGAGCGCCGAGCACGTCATGCTGCGGGTGCTCGCGTATTGCCTCTTTCACGAGGAGGGCCTCGCCTTCGGCCCAGGGCTCGGCGACGCCGAGGGGGCAGACCTCTGGACGCGCGATCCCACGGGCCGCATCCTCACCTGGATCGAGTGCGGCGCGGCGCCGTTCGAGAAGCTCAAGAGAGTCGTGCAGCACAACCCGGGCGTGGCCGTTCACGCGCTCTTCTCGGACGCGCGCCGTCGCGACGAGCTCGTGTCCGGCGCGCGTGAGGCCGCCTCGCGCGCGAGCAAGGTCACCGGCGCGATCTCGCTCTCCACCGTCGACCACCGCCTCGTCGCCGCGCTCGCGGAGAACACGGGTTTGCGGCGCCAATGGGCGGTCACGATCGTGGGCGATCACCTCTATATCGAGGCCGACGGCAGCACGCTCGACGGCGAGGTCGTCCGCTCGCGGCTCGAAGAGCCGTGATCGCGTCGAGACGAGAGGCCAGGCTCTAACCTCCGGAGCGCTCGGTTCATCGAGGCCAGCCGGGGGCCGGAGAGCGGCGGGCCGGCTCGTGTCCCGTGACTGTCACGTGACACCGTCACGTGACATCGGGCCGTCGCACCGTGACATCGGGCCACCGCCCACCCGCCCTCGCGAGAGAAGCCGGCCGAAAGACATGGCCGCGCGTGCAGGACCGGCGGGCACGAGCATTGCCATGCCTGCCTGGCGCCCGGTGCACGCCCGACACGCGGGCCGGCGTCCAACAGGACGGCGACAGGCATTTCATGCAGCACGCCCCCTGAATGCCCTCCATCGTGGACCTGCCGACTTTCATCTTGGCTCACTCTTCGGGCATCAGCGAGAGAATGATATGAAACGTGGACGATGGGTCGTCGCCGCAGCATTGATATGCAGCTGCGATGGCACGAGCGTCGCTCCGGGCGGCGCCGCGAGCGACGGCGCGGCGCGACCGTCGAACGAGAGCATCCTCGGCTTCGAGGCCGCGGGCGCCTGGACGCTCGATGGCGGCGCCGCGCAGGCGAGCGACCAGCGCGCGCACGGCGAGAAGAGCCTCGAGGTGCCCGGCGGCGGGTACCACGAGCTGGTGAGCGCGCCGCTCAGCACCCTCGCGGCGGTCCACTCCACCCTCTCCATCAGCCTGTCGCTCCCGGAGGCGCCGCCCGGCGCGGAGCCGCTGGGGCACGTCCACCTGGTCGTGGAGCTGCCCTCCCAGGGGATCGAGCGCCGGTTCATCCAGGAGGTCGCGCTCCCCCGGGGAGCGGCAGGTCGGTTCACACGCGTCGATTTCGAGCTGCCTGCCGAGCTGGTGGCGGCGCTCAAGACAGCGTACGACGACCTGCGGCTCAAGATCGCGCTGGATCTCCCGCGGGGCGCCACGGGCCCTTGCCGGCTCGACGCCATCCGCCTCGGCGCGACGGACGAGGCCCCGAGGCTCCGCGTCGCCGAGGACTACGCGAGGTCCTCGGCGAAGGGGGACATCGTGGCTCAGGGGACATTCACCCTGCGAGGCCGCGTCGAGGACAACACGCTGGCTCGATCGGTCAGCGTCAGCATCGGCGATGCGCCAGCGCAGGCGTCGGCGCTCACGCCGGCAGGAGAGTTCTCCATCGACCTGCCGCTCCGGAACGACCCGGGTGAGTTCCTGACGCCCAACCGGGTCCATATCGTCGCGACCGACATCGACGGCAACGAGAGCGCTTCTGACATCGTGGTCGTGTCCCTCGCGTCCATGGTGCCGGGCGAGCTCATCGTGAAGTTCAGCTCCGGCACCTCGGCGGAGGAGCGCGGGAGGGTCCTCTCCGGCGTACAGGGCGCGCTCGCACGGCAGATCACTCCGGACATGGGCGTTGTCACCGTGCCGAAGGGGACGGAGAGGGAGGCGCTCTCGGCGCTCCTCGCGGGCGGCGAGCCGGTGCGGCTCGCCCTGCCCAACCTGATCGCCGTGCCGACCTACGTGCCGAACGATACATACTACCCTACGCAAAACTGGTACATCGAGGCGATGAACGTGGACGCCGCCTGGGATATCCAGCGCGGATCCCACGATGTCGTCGTCGCGGTGGTCGACAGCGGCGTGATTTACTATCAGTCGGCGTACCACGACACGGACGATTGCGGCGGCCCGGGCCCTCATCCGCTGGTCGACAACATCTACCTCAACGCGGACGAGTGCTGCGCCGCGCCCCCGTGCAGCAGCGACTGCATGCCGCTCACGACGGGCGGGACCTGCCCGCGGTCGGACCTGAACAGCGACGGCTGCCCCGGCGGCTGCGGGGTGGACGATGACGGCGACGGCGCGACGGATCTGCTCGATCCCGACGTCGCGCGCATCTACACGAACGACCTGGACGACGACGGCGACGGCTCGATTGCCGACGAGATCGGCCCCGGCGGCGTCGCCTGCAACGCCCTGCCCCCGGGCGCGCTGCTGGGCGCGCCCGAAGGACAGGACTGCGACGGGGCCGCTCGAGACGATGACGAGAATGGCTATCCGGACGACTGCCGCGGCTTCCAGTTCGCGCGCCCGGGACAAGACCTCGGCGGCAGCCCGCTCAGGCCGAACGACCCGTCGCCCGTGGACACCGGAAACACGCACGGAGACATCGTGGCGGGGGCTCTCGGCGAGATCGGAGACGACTGCTCCGGTTACACCGGCGTGATGCACCGGGTCAAGATCATGCCCCTGGGCAACGGGCGCCTGGAGACGCGCATCGTGAACGGCACACCAACGACCGTCGCCGCCCCGACGTACGATGCCATCCTCGAGGCGTACCAGTACGCCGCGCGCAACGGCGCGCACATCGTCAACAGCTCGTTCGCCGGCAGCTTCAACAGCTGGACGGGCATCTCGTACACTCCCGAGGACGCCCTTCGTGACATGACGGAGGCCGTCTGGGACCTCGGCGTCTCCCACCTCCTGTTCGTGGCCGGCGCGGGCAACAGCGGGACCAACCTCGACACGGTCGACCCGTCCGGGAATCCGCTCCTCGCCCACTTCCCCGCTCATCTCGGGCTGCCCAACAAGATCGTGGTCGCGGCGAGCGACCAGTCCGGCAACCGCTCCGTCTGGTCGGGCGGCCAATCGTCCGCCTATGGCGCGACGACGGTCTCGATCGCGGCGCCTGGTACGAACACCTTCCTCGGCGCCGACGGCACGTCCCTCGCCGCCCCGATGGTCAGCGGCGTTGCCGGGCTGCTCCTGTCCCAGCACAGCGAGCTGCGTTTCGACCCCGTGCGCGTGGTGAAGATGATCGAGCAGACCGCCGCGCCGCTGCCCGCGTTCGCGGGCCTCACCCGCACCGGCGGCATCGTCGACGCGCACGCCGCGCTCACCGCGCCGCTGCCTCCGCAGCCGCGGTTCACCGACGGCACGGTGGGGCGCGTCCCGCTGGGCACGACGACCGCGACCAGCGACATCGACCTGATCGACATGGACAACGACGGTGATCTCGACGTGTTCATCGCGCCCTACGCGGCCGCTCTCATGCAGCCGCGCCTGCTCAGGAACGACGGCGGCCACCTCGTGGACGTCACGGCGCTGCAATTTCCCAGCTTGCTGGTCAAGCACACCGATGTGGACTCCGGCGATGTGGACGGTGACGGCGACATGGACATCATCGCGGCAGCTCACTCCGCCACGGGCACGATAGCGATGAAGCGGGCCGCCCTGTACCTCAACTCCGGCGGCACCTTCACGGTGGCCACGTCCGGGCGCCTGCCATCGACCACGATGTCGGATGGCGCGGTCGAGCTCTGCGACGTGGACGCCGACGGCGATCTCGACGCGTTCTTCGGGAACATCGCGCCGGGCAACTCGACGCTGCTCATCAACGGGGGCAACGGCGTGTTCACCGACCAGAGCAGCTTCTGGCTCGGCACCACGACGCAGGACATCACGGTGGAGAAGGCGCTGTGCGTGGAGATCGCGGACGTCAACGCTTCCGCGTGCGCTGGCCGCCCTGCTGCCCTGTGTGGGATCTGCTCCGATCCCAAGCGATCGGTCGCCGGGCTCGTGGCGAGCGGCGCGGTGACGCCGGCCCAGCAGGCGGATTGCCTCGCGATCCGTCACGCCATCTACCCCGAGCTCATCCTGGCCGGCACCTCGACCCTGTTCTTCCGCAACACCCAGGGAGGCCCGTTCGTCAACGCCAGCGGTCGTCTGGGCGCCAGTTTGCCGCTGACGACGTTCGGGTCGGTCGACGTCGAGGCGGGGGACCTCGACACCGATGGGGACCTGGATCTGGTGTTCGCCCCCGCAGGCGGGAGTCAAATTGTCCTGCTCTCGAACAACGGGACCGGGTACTTCGCCAACGTGACGGCGAGCCGGATCAGCGCGCACGCCTACGACGCCCACGCTCGCGAGGTCGAGCTCGGCGACTTCGACATGGACGGCGACGTGGACATCGTCATGCTGCGGGGCAACATCCCCTCGATGGTATCGCGCAAGCACTCGCTGTACAGGAACGCTGGCGGCTACTTCGACCAGATCGACGCCCCCTGGCTCACCCAGACCGTCCTCTTGACGGCCGACGGGGACGTCGGCGACATGGATGGCGACGGGGACCTGGATCTCATGCTGGGGAATTACAGCCAGGCGAATCAGCTCCTGCTCAACACGACGGTGCCCTGAGCGAGAGGCTGTCCGGGATCTGGACGCTCACCTCGCCCACGCCGCGCCGGTCGGAAACTCGAACTGATCGAGCGACTCGGGCCGCATGGCGGTGCTGTACCCCGGCGCGGTGGGCGGCATGTAACGGCCAGCCTGGACGACGACCGGATCGACGAAGTGCTCGTGGAGGTGATCCACGTGCTCCAGGATGCGATCTTCGAGCGACGCGCTCACACAGATGTAGTCGAAGAGCGAGATGTGCTGCATGATCTCCGAGAGGCCGACCCCGCCGGTGTGAGGGCAGACCGGGACGCCGAACTTGGCCGCCATGAGCAGCACGGCGAGCACCTCGTTGACGCCGCCCAGCCGGGCGCCGTCCGCCTGGCAGAACCGGATCGCGCCCGCCTGGAACATCTGCTTGAACATGACCCGATTGTGGGTGTGCTCCCCCGTCGCCACGCCGATCGGCGCGATCGCCCTGGCGATCGCGGCGTGGCCGAGGATGTCGTCGGGGCTCGTGGGCTCCTCGATCCACCAGGGATCGAACGCGGCGAGGCGCCGCATGCTGGCGATGGCCTGGCCCACGTCCCACACCTGGTTGGCATCCATCATGAGCCGGCGCTGCGCCCCGATCTCCTCGCGGATGATCTGCGCCCGGCGGACGTCGTCATCGATGCTCGCGCCGACCTTGATCTTGAAATGCGAGAAGCCGCGCGCGAGCGCCTCGCGGCAGAGCTGGCGCAGCTTGTCGTCGGAATAGCCGAGCCACCCTGCCGACGTCGTGTAGGCGGGAAAGCCGTGCTGCCGCATCTCGTCTTCCCGCGCCGCGCGGGTGGGCGCGTTCCGGCGGAGGATCTCGAGCGCCTCCTCGGGGCTCAGCACATCCGTGATGTAGCGGAAGCTGACGCAGCGGACGAGCTCCTCCGGGGTCATGTCCACGAGCAGCTTCCAGAGCGGTTTGCCCGCGGTCTTCGCCCACAGATCCCAGGCGGCGTTGACGACGGCGGCCGTCGCCAGGTGGATGATCCCCTTCTCCGGGCCGACCCAGCGGAGCTGGCTGTCGCCGGTGATCTCGTCCCAGAAAGCGCCCATGTCGGCCGTCATGGCGTCGACGCGCCTGCCCACGAGCAGGGGGCGGAGCGCGTCGATCGCCGCCACGCAGAGCTCGTTTCCACGGCCGATCGTGAAGGTCATGCCATGCCCCTCGATCCGCTCCGGGCCATCGGTCTCGAGCACGACGTAGGCCGCCGAGTAGTCCGGCCTCGGGTTCATGGCGTCCGAGCCGGCGAGGGAGTGCGAGGTCGGGAAGCGGATGTCGCGGGCGATGACATCGGTGATGCACACGGACATGGGGTCCCCCTTCGTGTGGACTGCGCCGGACAGCGGGCATGGCCTCATGTGTCAGATGCCGGCGGAGCCCGGCCGAGCACGAGCGCACACCCCTGATCGACCGGCTCGTGCGGCAGGGGCACGCGCGGTGCAAGGCGGATCCGGGCGAGCGGCGGAGGCTTCCTATCCGCTCACGCGGAGGTAGCTCACCCAGCGAGCACGTTCCGTTCGCTTCGCCATCCCGCACCTCCTTCCCGTCGGTAGTGGACGGCTTCGGTGCGTCGAGGAAGCGACCGAGCGCGGGCTCGATGAAGCGCGCTCCCCCTCCTCGAGCGCGGGCGGAAGTGGCGGGAAACCGACGATGTCGAGCTGGCTCGGCGGTTTCTTGCTGCGGGGCTTGGGCATGACGGTGTCCTTTCGGGGGGAAATGCGGTGTTCTCCGCCGAAACGGGACACGAGATCGACCGTGACGAACCAAACGAGACAGGCAGCCTGGTGCTTGTCCCCGCGATCAAGGTTGTATAAGCTTCGCGCGATGGGGAGACCCGAACACCACGAGGACGAGGTGCTGACGATCAAGGCTGCCGCCGAGCTGCTCGACGTGAGCGAGCAGACCCTTCGGCGCTGGGACAAGGCTGGGAAACTGCGGGCGAAACGTCACCCGATGAACGGCTACCGGCTGTACCTTCGCCGCCAAGTTTTGGAGCTCCGGAGGCAGATCCACTCGGGATCCGAGAAAGCGTCGTGAAGGCCGACATCCTCAAGCTGCTGCTGCAGTCCCACGCGGACGGCGACGAGTCGTCGTTCCGCAAGGCGGCGCTGCAGCTTGCTGCGGCCGAGAGCACCGCGGGCCACGTGCGCGTCGCGGAGGAGATCCGGTCGATCATCGCCAAGATGCCCGCGACAAGCACGCGCAAGCACGGGCCCGTCGTGGACATCGCCGCACCACGTGGCGAGCTCGCGGACATCCTCGAGGGCGGCCACCGTGAGGAGCGCCTCCGTGACATCGTGTTGCGCCCAGAGGCCGAAGAGACGCTCAAGCGGGTCATCTCCGAGAACCGGTCACGCGCGCGGCTCGAGCGGTTCGGCGTCTCGCCGCGTCGCCGCCTGCTGTTCCACGGCGCGCCCGGCTGCGGAAAGACCCTCGCCGCCGCCGTGCTCGCTGGCGAGATGGGGCTGCCGCTGATGACCGTGCGCTTCGATGCGCTGTTCTCGCGCTTCCTCGGGGCCACGGCCGTGCAGCTCCGCGCGATCTTCGCGGAAATGCCGCACCGCCCGGGCGTGTACCTCTTCGACGAGTTCGACTCTGTCGCGAAGGCGCGTGGCGACTCCCAGGACGTCGGCGAGATGAACCGCGTCGTCACCGCGTTCCTGCAGCTCGTTGACGCCGACATGAGCGGAAGCATCCTCGTCGCCGCGACGAACCACGTCGAGCTCTTAGACCGTGCCGTGTTCCGGCGCTTCGACGTGATCGTCCCCTTCGACAAGCCGCCGCGCGAGCAGATCACCGAGCTGATGAAGCTGCGGCTCTCGACGGTGGGCCTCTCCGACGAAGCCGCCAACCACCTCGCGGCCAACGCAGAGGGATGGAGCTTTGCGGACGTTGCACGCGCCTGTGATGATGCGGTCCGCACGATGGCCCTCGATGATCGCGAAGAGATCTCCGAGCGTGATGTTGTCCTGGCGCTGGAGGAGCTGAAGAGACGCGACGTACCGGTCAGGAGATAACCAATGGCCGACACACGGCTCCCTCTCCTCCGAGGGCGAATCACCTCGGTGGACGCCTACGAAGCGCCGCAGGGCGGCGGCGGCGTGCCGCCCGCGATGCCGTCGCTCGACCCGAAGGCGCACCGGACGACGCTGCTGCAGCAGCTCGACGCCATCACGCAGCAGGTGAAGGCGCGCGCCGAGATAGCGCGAGACGAGCTGGCGAAGCGCGAGATCGTCGCCGTGCGGCCAGCACCCAACGCGCAGCTCGCACCAGACCAGCTTGATGACTCTCGCGCCGACGCCCGGCTCGTGGGTGTCATGCCGGACTCAGGCACCGTCCTTCTCGACGTCGCCAACGCGGACCTTGAGTACCTGCGGAAGAAGCTCGATGCGTTCGCCGACGACGCAAAGGTGAAGACCAAGACCGCGAAGGACGGCACGGTCACCACCCAGCGTACCAACGAGCGAGCGATCGCGCCCGTGGGAAGCATCGGGCTCGCGGAACTCGAGGACCTCAGCGGCGCGCAGCTCCGGGCTGAAGCGCCGCCCGCCGATCGCCCGTGCTGGTTTGAGATCGGCTGTCGTGGCGGGTACCGGAATCGCGCCGAGGACACCGACAACAGCCGCGCGCAGATCGCTCGGCAGCTCCATCGGCTTGGCGCGTCCCAGAAGCTCGACGACTTCCTCGGCCCCGAGCAGCTCTACTTCTTCGTTCGGCTGACGCGCGCGCAGCTGGATGAGCTGCGCAAGGCGACCGACTGCATCTACGAAGTCGAGCTCGCCCCGCAGCCCCTCCGCGATCTGAAGCTGCTTGACGACCTCTCCACGAAGGACGTCGCCGACTTCGCGCTCCGGCAGCCTCATGAAAACGCCCCGTCCGTCGTCGTCCTCGACACAGGCATCGCCACGGGGCACCCACTCCTGAAGTCGGCGATCCTGACAGCGACGACGGCCGGTCCCGAGATCCCGTCGCCCGAGGACACCTACGGGCACGGCACGAAGATGGCGGGGCTGGCGCTGTACCGAGACGTCGGCGCAGCCGTCGAGCGCGGAAGCGCTGACGCCACGCACTGGCTGCAGAGCAGCCGGCTCTTGATCGCGCCGGGATACGGTACGGCCGCTGACGAGAACTATGAAAAGTGGCCCGTCCTGACGGAGCGCGCGGTGCGATCTGCGGAGGACGCCGACCCTCGTCCTCGTAACCGTGCTTTCGTGCTCGCGGTGACGCGGTCAATGCAGGATCCGCCGCTCGACGGACTCGCGCCAACGCTGTGGAGCCAGGCGGTGGACCAGCTCGCGTTCCGCGGGGGGTACGGACGATTGATGATCGTGTCGGCGGGCAACGCGCGCGACGCGCAGTGGCTCGCGCTCGCCGAGCAGCACCCGCAGCTCCAGCTCTCGGAGAAGATTCACCAGCCCGCGCAGGCATCGAACGCGCTGACGGTAGGTGCGTTCACGGCGCGTGTCGAGCTGCCGAACGACAAGGACTACGCCGAGGCTCGCGTCGTTGCGACGAAGCCGGGCGGCATCTCGCCGTACACGAGCACGGGGCTCGTCGGCAACGAGTGGCCCATCAAACCAGACGTCGTGATCGAGGGCGGCAACCTGGCGATCTCCGGGACGCTCCCCGACTCGACCGTGCCCACGCTCTCGGCGCTCACCACCAGCCATCGGCACACGCATGGCAGCCCGATAGGGTTGATGTCGATGACGAGCGAGGCGAGCGCGCGTGCGGCACACCTCGCCGCGCACATCTGGTCGCTCGAGCCGAAGCTTCGTCCCGAGACCGTGCGTGGGCTCATCGTTCACTCCGCGAGCTGGACGAAGGCGATGGTCGGGGACTTCCCCGGCCTGAACGATCGGCTCCAAGCGTGCGGCTACGGTGTGCCGAGCGAGCGGCTTGCCTCGGAGTGCGCCCAGGGCGTGGCGACGATCGTGGTCGAAGACTCGATGCCGAATGCCGTCATCGAGGAAGAGCCGAAGAAGACGCCGCCGAAGCGGGCCACGACGAAGACGACGGAGCGGAAGGTTCGCCGGAAGGTGAAGCTGTACCGATTGCCGCTCCCCGAAAGCCTGCTCAGCGATGCTGACCCCGACGTCGAGCTGCGCGTCACTCTCTCGTACTTCACCGAGCCCAACAAGTTCGGACGGCGCACGTACAACGGACTCGACCTGAAGTGGGACATGCAGGGCCCGCAAGAGAGCGCCGACGCGTTCATTCAGCGGATCAATGCGCTGAAGCGTCCGACGGGTGCAGACGGCAAGCGACTCAAGATCGAAAAGGCCAAGTCGTTCGACTGGGACGTGGGCATCGAGCGTCGTAGCCGCGGAACCGTGCAGAGCGATCGGTGGCGCGGGAAGATGTCGGCGCTGGTTGGCGACAAGCTGATCGCGATCGTGCCGGTGCTCGGCTGGTGGGACCAGCGCAAGGCGCTAAAGTGGCAGGACATGAAGTTTTCACTCGTCGTGTCCGTGTTCGGCCCTGACGTCTACGCGGCCATCAAATCGAAGGTCGAGGCAACGATCGCCGTCGAAGTGTGATGTGGAGATTCATGCGCCGGTAGCCAACACCATCATTCCATAAACTGGCACGACGTTGTGTCGGCCAAGACGAACCACCCCATCGCCGAAGCAGAGATCCTCCGCATGGCCCGGAGCGCGGAACTCCTCATCGAGGAAGACGGGCGGCTGTTTCCACCTGTTGAACGCTACGGCGCCTGGTCGCTCGCTCTCATCCCCCCGGGCGCTTCCTGCCGTCGCCTGTGCGCCGCACGCTGTCGGCCGGCTGCCCGCCTCGCCCACGCCCCGAGCGCCCCCCGACGAGCCATCCGCGCCGCCGGCGCGCGGCCTCGCCGTCGCGATCGGACGGCCGGAGTGCGCATCCACCCGGCTCCCTGGCCGCACCAGACTCAGGCCCGTGCTGCGCCGGCGGTCACATTCCGGGGGGCTGCCTTGTCCTGGGAGCGGACCCCACCCGGAGAGGACATGAAGAGACTGCTCAGAATCGATGCAAGCGCCCGTACGCAAGGGTCGATCTCGCGGAGCGTGGCGGACTATTTCCAGGTACGCTGGACAGAATCGAATCCGGGAGGCCGCGTCATCGTTCGCGACCTCGCCCGGTATCCGGTGCCGCACCTCGACGCCGCGACCATCGCCGCGTTTCTCGCGCCCCCGCCGCCTTCCGGGGGGCCGCCGCCCGAGGGCCTCGTGCTGTCCGACGCCTTGATCGATGAGCTGAGCTCGGCCGATCACCTGCTGATCAGCAGCCCGCTGTACAACCTCACGCTGCCATCGACCCTCAAGGCCTACTTCGATCACGTCATCCGCAATGACCGTACGTTTGCACAGGTAGAAGGGCGCTATGTGGGTCTCCTCACCAGCAAGTCGGCGTCCGTCGTGACGGCGCGCGGCGGCGTCGCCTCGCCCGCCGTCGAGGACGAGCTTCAGACCCGCACGCTGCGGGCGATTCTGGCCTTCATCGGCGTCACGAAGGTCGACGTGATCTCGCTGGAGGGGATGAGCGGAGACGAGGCCACTCGGTCGCGTCGCGTCGCGTGCGCGCGGGCCGAGATCGACCATCTCTTCGCCTCTCCTGGAGAGCCGGTGTGCCTCGGGCCGTTCACCGAGGAAGATCGCCGGGAGATCGGCGGGCTGCGGGCCGCGCAGGCCGCTGCCATCCAGCGGGGCGACGCGGAGGCCTACGCGGCGCTCTGCACCGACGACATTCAGCTCCTGATCCCGGGGCACGAGGTCGTCTCCGGCCGCGAGCGGTTCCTCGCGTGCGAGGCGGAGCTCTTCCGGAGCGCGAGCTTCGCGTCGTTCAGGAAGACGCCGGAGCGGATCGAGCGGAGCGGCGACCTGGCCGTCGAGGTGGGCCGGCAAGAGGTGGCCATGCGGCGCGGCGGGGCCGCGGGCGTCTTCGCCGCGCGGCAGAAGTACACGCATGTCTTCCGGCGGACGGCGCAGGGCTGGCGCTTCGCCGTGCTGATGTCCAACGCCATCGAGTAACCGCCATGGATCACCGAACACATCTTTTCGAGAGCCACCGCCCCCTCCTCGAGGGGCTCGCTTACCGGATGCTCGGCACGCGCGCCGACGCCCTCGACATCGTGCAGGAGACGTTCTTGAAGTGGAGCCAGACAGACACCGACCAGATCCGCGACGCGCGCGCGTGGCTCGTCACGGTGTGCAGCCGCATCGCGTTGAACACGCTGCAATCGGCGCGTTCCCGGAGAGAGACGTACGTGGGCACATGGCTGCCAGAGCCGTTGATGGAGGATACGCGGAGCCCCGACGAGGAGCCGCAGATCGACGAGACCGTCTCGGTGGCGTTGATGCACGCCCTCGAGCGGCTGACCCCGAAGGAGCGCGCCGCCTTCCTGCTGCACGACGTGTTCGGCTACAGCTTCGACGAGATCTCCACCCTGCTCGGCAAAGAGAGCGCGGCGTGCCGGAAGCTCGCCTCCCGTGCCCGCGCGCGGGTCCGCGACGCGCGGCCGAAGTTCGCGGCGTCGTCCACAGAGCACCAGCGCCTCCTGACCGCGTTCCTGAGCGCCGCCCGCGCCGGCCGGACCGACGAGCTCCGCAGCCTGCTCGCGGAGGGCGTGGAGCTCCACGCGGACGGGGGCGGCAAGGCCGAGACGGTGACCCATGTGCTCCGCGGCGCGGACGCGGTGAGCACCTTCTTCGCCCGCGTCTGGGGGGCCGCGGCGCATCCCGATGGCCGCTACCGCTTCGTGGTGCGGTGGTTCAACGGTTCCCCGGGGCTCCTGGTCCACGACGAAGATCGGCTGATCGCCGCCGTGAGCGTGAGCGTCGATGAGGGCGTGATTCGAGGGGTCTATGCCCACCGCAACCCGGAGAAGCTCGCAGCCTTCCTCGCGGAGGCTGGCTGAGCGGCGCCGGCCCGGCGCGGGAGGGGCCAGAGATCAGCGGCGGACCCATCCGTGATGTTCGGGCCCCGCCTACGTACAGGCACCCACCGTTCATGGGCAAGCCGGTGGCGCGGAGGTGCGCGGTCGCGGGCTCCGCCGGAAGGACGGAGCCGCCGCAGGCGGCGAGGAGACCGGAAAGAACGGCGGATGCCGCGCTGGCGTACTGCGCAGGCGACTTCTACGGAAGAACAGGAGGGATGCGTCGGAAATGCTATCCACGCATCCAGGATCCCCTTCCCGCACCCGCCGCCCCTGTGCTCCGATCGCGCCAGGAGCCAAGCGCGCAAATGAGCGAGTTGAGCCTCGAAGGTGTCCTGGAGAAGATCGAGACGATCCGGCGGGAGGTCATCGCGGCGGAGACGGAGCGGGTCGATCGCGAGTATCGCTGGCCGGAGGCGAGCCTGCGCGCCTTGCTGGAGGCGGGGCTCGGCGGGCTCGTCATCGGGCGCGAGGTCGGCGGTCTCGGCGGCGGGCTCTTCGCCATGGCCAAAGCCTGCGAGGCGATCGGCGAAGCGTGCGCTTCGACCGCCCTTTGCTTCGGAATGCACCTCGCCGCTTCCGCGGTGATCGCCGCCAAGGCGACGCGGGATCACGCGCAGCGTTACCTCGCGCCCATCGCGGCCGGCCGGCACCTGACCACGCTGGCGTTGAGCGAGCCGGGCACCGGGTCGCATTTCTATTTCCCGCAGACCGCGCTGACCCCGGACCCCGGCGGCGGATACGTGGTGGCGGGCAAAAAGAGCTTCGTCACGAGCGGAGGGCACGCGGACTCGTACGTTGTCTCGACGGCCGCGGCGGACCCGCTCGCGGCGCCGGACGAGTTCTCGTGCGTGGTCGTGGGCGCGGGCGCCCCGAACCTCCGCTTCGGTCCGGAGTGGAAGGGGATCGGCATGCGTGGCAATGCGTCGAGGCCCCTCGACCTCGATCACGTCCGCGTACCGCGCCAAGACCTGCTCGGCGAGGAGGGCGATCAGATGTGGTACGCGTTTCATGTCGTCGGGCCCTATTTCCTGGTCGCCATGGCAGCCACGTACCTCGGCGTGGCGACGGCGGCCTTGCGGGAGGCCATCACGCACGTCGGGGAGCGGCGGTACGCGCATAGCGGGCAGGGGCTCGCCCAATCTCCTGTGCTGCAGCACCGGCTCGGGAGCCTGTGGGCGGCGGTGGAACGGACGCGCAGGCTGGTCTACCATGCGGCCGCCGCGGGGGACGCGGCGGCGCCCGACGCCCTGCTCTCGATCTTCTCGGCCAAAGCCGAGAGCGGGGATTGCGCGGTGAACGTGGCCAACGAGGCGCTGACGCTGCTGGGCGGCATCGGGTATCGCGAGGGCGGGCGCCCGGAGCGCCTGCTCCGCGACGCCCGCGCCGTTCACGTGATGGCGCCGACGACGGATATCCTCCGCACGTGGGCCGGCCGCGTGCTGCTACGACAGCCGCTCTTGAGGGATTGATCGATGGGGGGGACAGTCGGTGTTCTCGAGGGAGGAACGCTCCTCCATTTCCTGATCGAGCGCCATCACGACCGATTGGGGCCTTGCACGCTGAAGCGCCTTTCGGAGGCGAACGCGGCGCTCTCGTGGCTGCGCAGCGCGGGCCCGGAGGCGGACGTGCTCCTCATCGGCCCGAGCGTGGAGAACGCGGTGCGGATCGCGGAGCGCGCCGTGGCCATGGGGCGAGGGACCGAGCTCCTGATCTGCGCGTGTCCCGAGCGTCACGCTGCAATCAAGGCCGAGGCCGAGCGCTCGTATCTCCTCGGCGACGCGGCGACGTGCCTTTCGATCGACGAGCCCGATGCGGTCGTCCGTGCGCTCGCGGACGCGCTCGGTCGAGCCAGGAAGAGGCGCCGCTATGAGGGGCTGGTCTCCGCGGCCGAAGCGGCCTCCGCGCAGGCCGCGCCGGTGTTCGCGTCGCCGCGGGCGGGTAACGTCGAGGGGCTCTGGAAATACGCGCCCATCGGGGTGCTCGTCGCGGACGTGATCGAGGGGCGGGTGCTCGATCGGAACCAGAAGGCGGCGGAGCTCCTCGGCGTCGAGGCGGGGGCGCCGCTCGACGAGGGCTTCGCGGAGCGCGACCGCGCGCGGCTCGCGGCGCTCCTCGCCGAGGCGCCGAGCGGCTCGCCGGCCCCTCGAGCATTCGTCGTGGAGAGGGGGGGCGTCGCTCTCCACATCGAGGTCCTCATCGCGGCCGGGCATACGGAGCAGAGCCGGCTCCTCCTTCTCCAGGACGTGACCGCGCGGCGCCTCGTCGAGGACGAGCTGCGGCGGAAGCTCGCGCTGATCGAGGAGCAACAGCGGCGGATCGAGGAGCTCTCGACGCCGATCATCCAGGTCTGGGAAGGCGTCCTGTGTTTGCCCGTGATCGGCCTCGTCGACGCCGAGCGGGCGGCGCGGATGACGGAAGAGCTGCTCGCGGCCGTGGAGCGCGCGCGCGCGGCGTTCGTCGTCGTCGACCTGACCGGGGTTCCGGAGGTCGACGCGAGCACGGTCGACGGCATCGTGGGCATGGTGCGCGCCTCGGCGCTCCTCGGCGCGAGCTGCCTCGTGTCCGGGATATCGGCCCGCGTGGCGCGCGCCATCGTGGAGCTGGGGCTCGATTTGCAGGGAATCCAGAGGTTTTCGAGCCTGCACGCAGCGCTAGGGAGCGTCCTGAAGAACGGACGGTGAGGGCCGTGGCGGTGGCGCCCTGCTCTTTTTTTCTGGACCTAGCAGTCCAGAACGGTCATGCTCTCTCCGTGGCCCGGCCCAAGGAGTTCGATCGTGACGAGGTGCTCCGGCGCGCCATCCCGGTCTTCTGGGAGAAGGGCTTCGCCGGCACCTCGACCGAGGATCTCGTGCGTGCCATGGGGATCGGTCGACAGAGCCTCTACGACACGTTCGGCGACAAGCGGCGGCTGTTCCTCGAGGCGCTCCGCGCCTACAACGCCGACAGCATCGCCTCGGTGGTCAAGGCGCTCCGGGCCGGACCGACCGCGCTCGCGGCGCTCGAGCGTGTCCTCATCGACCTCGCCGAGGAGCACGGCGCGGCGCGCTCCCGCGGCTGCATGGTCGTGAACGCCGTCTGCGAGCTCGCCCGCGAGGACGACGAGGTGCGCGCGCTCACCGCGACAAGCGTCGCGCTGCTGGAGACCGTGCTCAAGGACGTCATCGACGACGGCAAGGCGAAGGGGGACATCGGCCGCGCGGTCGACAGCCGCGCGGCCGCTCGCTTCCTCGCGACCACGCTCGGCGGGATGAAGGTGCAGGCCAAGGCCGGCGCATCGACCGAAGCCCTCCGCGACGTCGCGGCCTTCGCGGTCCAGAGCCTGCGCCCGCGCTGATCGCGCGGCGGCCGCTCCGCGCCTCGCCCTTGCCGCGCGCTATTTTTGACTGATCGTTCAAGTAAACCGAAGCACAACAGCCAACGACGCAAAGGAGCTCGACATGAACAACGACATCAAGCCGCTCGCAGGGAAGAAGGCGATCGTCATCGGCGGATCGCGCGGCATCGGCGCGGCCATCGTGAAGCGCCTCGCGCGGGAGGGCGCGGCGGTCGCCTTCACCTACGTGAGCCGGCCGGACCGGGCGCGAGAGCTCGTCGCGGCCGTCGAATCCGAGGGCGGGCGCGCCATCGCCCTTCAGGCCGACAGCGCCGATGCGAGCGCGCTCGAGCGCGCGATCGCCGAGGGCGCGAGGGTGCTCGGCGGGCTCGACGTCCTCGTGAACAACGCCGGCATCCTGATCTTCGGCAATGCGGACGAATACCGCCTCGAGGACTTCGACAGGATGCTCGCCGTCAACGTGCGCGGCGTGTTCGTCGCCGCCAAGGCCGCGGCGAACCACCTCTCGCGCGGCGGGAAGATCGTCGTCATCGGCAGCAACATCGCCGAGCGCGCGATGCTCGCCGGCTCGGCCGTGTACGGGATGACGAAGGCCGCGGTTGCCCGTCTGGTGCGCGGGTTGGCGCTGGATTTCGCCCCGCGCGGCATCTCGGTCATCAACGTCCAGCCTGGCCCGACGACGACCGACATGATGCCGGCCGACGGCCCGCACGTCGACTGGGTGCGCAACCTGAGCCCCGAGAAGCGCATCGCCGACCCCGACGAGATCGCGCGGTTCGTGACGTACCTGGCCCGGCCCGAGTCGACCTACATCAACGGCGTGAGCCTGACGATCGACGGCGCCTTCTCGGCGTGAGCTGCCGGCGCTGCTCGCAGAAGCCCGCCTCGCTTGCTCGGTGAGCCGAAGCCACGCTACGACCGGCGCAGGAACACACCGCATGCGGGGGGTCGCCGGAACGTGGACGCAGGTGCCTGAGATCATCGATTCGAACAGGGCTGTTCCGGCCTCGGCCCGCGGGCGAGCCCCGCGCCCGCGCTGCGCCGCCGCCCGCGCCCGCGCGCTGCTCGTCGCTGCGTGCGCTGCGCTCGCGGCCCTGTCCGTGGCCTGCGGCGGCGGCCAGACGCAGGGCGAGGCGTTCGACCCGCGCTGGAAGGACGACGGCGGCGCGGGCGTCGCGGCCTTCCAGCAGCGGTTCGCGGGCAGGCGCGTCCCCCTCGGCGCCGACGTGGCGGTCGGCGTCGTCGCCGGCGCGGGGGCGTCCGAGCTCGTCGGGGTGCCGCTCGACGGCGGCCCGGCGTGGACCTTCGCGCACCCGCTCGACGCGCGCCCGGCCGTCGCGGGGAGCGTCGTCGTCGGGCTCGGCCGGGGCGAGCTGTTCGCCCTCGACGCCCGCACCGGGGAGCTGCTCTGGACGCGCCGCGCCGGCGGCAGGCTCCGCGGCGCGGGCGACGACGGCGAGACCACCGTGGTCTCGCTCGTGTCGACAACCGGCACCACGAGCGTCGTGCTCGCGGTGAGCCGCGAGGGGTTCGTGCTGCGCCAGATCGAGGACTCCGCCGCCATCGGCGTGCCCGCGGTCGTGGGGCGCTACGCGTTCCTGCCCTGGCAGGGGCGCTACGTCACGGTGTTCGACCTGCAGACCGGCGGCGAGGTGGCGCGGGCGCTGCTCCGCACCGAGGTGAGCCGCGCCTTCCTGCTCGGCGGGGCGGTCTTCTTCGGCGGCGAGGCGGCGACGCGGTTCGACGCCTCGATCGGGCTCGGCGCGGCCGGGCGCGCGTCGACCGCGCGGCTACCGGCGCGCGAGCTGCCCGGGGCGCCGGTCTGGATGACCGCCGGGACCGAGGTGCTCGCGCCGGTCGCCTCGGCCGAGGACAGGGCGCGGCTCTACGCCCGCCCCCGCGCGGCCGGCCCGCCGGGCATCGAGGCGGAGCGCTACGTGGCGACGTACTACCGGGCCGCGGTCGGCCTCGACGCGCGCTCCGGCGCGCTCGCCTGGGCCCACGCCGGCGAGGCCGACTTCCTCGGCGGCGCCGCCTACGCGGGCGGCTTCGCGCTGTGCGACGCGCGCGGCGGGATCTCGTTCCTCGAAGCGCAGCGCGGGGCCGTGGCGGGGCGCGCGTCTCTCGGCCGGCCGATCCAGGCGTGTGTGGTGCAGGCCGACGGGCTCACCGCCGCGTCGATCGGCGCGAAGCCAGCGGAGGCCGCGGCGGCTGGCACGAGGCCGGTGGACGCCGCGATGACCGGCGCGAGGCAGTGAAGGTTGTGCCGGCCGTCGCCGCGCGCCGCACCGCCCTGAAATCCCCTGCGCGCAGTCATTGCGTGCTGAAGCGCTCCGGATGTAACCGCCCAGCCAAGGGCATCGTGACCGTCCGCGCGGCGCCGGTTACCTGTTCCCATCACGGGCCTGGCTGCGGCGCGGCCTGGCACGTGCCGGCCACGCACGCGGCCAGCAGCGCGGCGATCGCGATGACGAGACGACCAACTCCTCGACCCAGGCTCGTATGCATCCCGGGCGAACGGTCGACCTTCCTGCCCCCTTACAGTGCTTCACTGGACACGTGCGGGCGACGACCGTGAAGATCCAGCTTTTAACCTCGTCCCGCAACGGATGTCGTGGCCGTCCAGCAAGAGACGGCCATCCGTGAGCGCCCGGCCATCGCCCGGGCGCGACCCCTTGCGGCTCTCGCCACGGTCGACGATGCTGGGTGCCGACTTGATCCACCGTCGGAGGTGCACGTAGCCTCGACCGCACCCCTCGGGTGCACTACTTGGCGGCGAGCTGGAAGCGCTCTCTACTAGACAGCAAAGATTCGAATCACCATGTCTGACGAGATTGACGCGGTACGCTATGCAGGGAAATGGCGTCTACACTTCGAAAGAAAGGCGAATCACAACAAGGCCGAGGCGTTGATCTGCTTCACCGCCGTTGTTGCATGCACGTTGGTGGCGCCGATCTTCGTCATGCTCGGCGAGGGATTCTGGCTGAGCAAACTGACGCCGTCGCTGCTCTCGCTGCTGGCAGCAGGGATGACGACATGGCTCCAGCTGAGAAAGCCTCAGCAGCTTTGGGCGCTGTACCGCACGTGTCAGCGGCGTATCGAGGATCTGCAGGCGGCGCATTCGTTCGGATTCGCAGGCTTCGAAAGGGCGGCCGACCGCGATCGCCTGCTCGCCAAGCGGGTCGCCGAGATCGTGATGTTCTCCCATGAGCAATGGGTCCCCTTGGTGCCAAGCCCGGAAAACATCGGTGCGCTCACGGAGTCGAGGCTTCGAAGAGCTCCGGACTCAGAGGGTGGTAACGCGTAGATAGATCGTCGCGGTCGCGCGATCTCGTCGAGCCCGACGAGCTCCGGCTTCGAGCCGAGCCGGGGCTTGCGCCGGGGAGCTCCTGCGCTGTATCTCCTCCGCGCGCCGTGTCTATTGCGGTGCCTCTCGCTCCGGCTGCACCATGCCTTGCGTGGCGAATGCCCAGCACGACGTGGCGGAGGCGCGGGACGAGGGCCGGGGAGGCGCGGACGCAGGCGCGGAGGTCGACGTCGGGCCGATCGACGTGCTCGTGGTCGTGGCGCTCCAGGACGAGCTCGAGGGGGTGCTCGCGCAGGGCGATGGCGGCGCTGCGGGGTGGCGCGAGCTGCGGGACCTCGGCGGCTTCCGCTACTACCGGCGCGCCTTTCCGAGCGCCCGTGGCGGATCGCTCGCGGTGGCCGCGGCGTGGATCGGCGAGGCGGGCCAGCGCACGGCGGCGATCCGGGGGCAGCAGCTCGTCTCCGAGCTCGATCCTGCGTGCCTCGCGATGTGCGGCATCTGCGCGGGCGACCCCCGCAAGGTGGCGCTCGGCGACGTGATCGTGGCCGACCGGCTCTACAGCTTCGACGAGGGCAAGCGCGTCGCGCCGCCGGGCAAGGAGGCGGAGCTCCTCCACGACCTGCGCACCTTCGATCTCGCGGCCACGTGGAAGATGGACGCCGCCTTCCTCGCGCGCGAGCTCGACCTCGCGGCGCTCTCCCGCGAGCGCCCGCCCTCCCGGGAGGCCCAGCAGCGGTGGCTCCTCGACGCCCTCCACGTGCACGAGGCGGAGGGCGGGCCCTCGCCGGTCTCGCACCCCGACCGGAGGCGCGCCTGTCCGGGGTGGACGGCGCGGCTCAGGGAGGCCGTGAAGGACGGGTTCGCCGCGATGAAGGGCGGTGCGCTGGGCCTCACCGAGGCAGGGCGGGAGAAGGCGCTGGAGGAGCGGTTGCTCCACCCGGACGGGCCGCCGGCCGATCCGCCGCTCTGCGTGCATGTCGGGGCCATCGCCACGCTCACGGCGGTGGTGCAGGACCCGGGCGTCTGGGGCGACCTCCAGCGCGTGGTGCGGGGCACGCTGGGCCTGGAGATGGAGGGCGCGGCGATCGGCGACCTCGCGGGCCGCTGCCAGAAGCGGTCGATCTTCGTGAAGGCGGTGAGCGATCACGCCGACCTCGCCAAGGACGACAGCTTCCGCGCGTTCGCGTGCCGCGCCTCGGCGGCGGTGCTTGTCGCGTTCCTGCAGAAGCACGTCGAGCCGGCGCCGCGGCCGGAGCGCGAGCTGCCGGGGCGGAGCGCGTCGGACGGAGTGGTGGATTGCACCTCGGGGGACGGTGAGCGCGGCGAGCGCGCGTTCGAGGAGCGGCACGACGGCTTCCTCCAGCGGATCGAGCGCGTGGCGCTGCTGCGCGCGCCCGGCGCGACCGTCACGCGGCACCGGACGCCGCCGCCGTTCGCGGGCGTGCTCGAGGTGGCGGCGCGGGACGGAGCGCTCATCGACCTGCGGGTGATCGGCGCGCTCGACCAGTCGATCACGGACGAGCTGGTCGCGCGCTACGTGACCGAGGTGGAGCGCCCGTTCCGGGAGCAGGATCCGCTGCTCAGATCGACGCTGATCCACACGGGCCCGCAGGCGCCGCCGGAGCTCGTCCAGCGCGCGTGGCGCCGCGGCGTCGTGCTGAAGAGCTTCTCCGAATACCAGGGGCTCATCGATTTCGGCCGGTACCTCGAACGACAGACGGACCGGCTCGAAGCGGACCCGATCTACCCGCCGTGGCTCTACGTGGAGCAGCCGGCGGTGGTGAGCCTCGGCGACCGCGAGAAGAGCGCCACAGAGAGTGCGCTTGCGTCGCTGTGGGAGCTGCTCGACGCGCCCCGCCGACGCTTCGTGCTTGTGCTAGGCGACTTCGGCGCGGGCAAGACGTTCCTCTTGCATGAGCTCGCGCGGCGGATGGCGCGAGAGAAGCACCCGCTCGTGCCGGTGCTCATCGAGATGAGCCAGCTCGAGAAGCAGCGCTCGCTGAGCGTGCTCGTGGCGCAGCACTTCGCGCTCGCGGACGAGCCGATCGACCCGCGCGCCTTCAGCTACATGCTGGCCGAGGGGCGGATCGCGCTGCTCTTCGACGGCTTCGACGAGCTCGCCCTGCGGCTGACATACGACCGGGTGCTCGATCACTTCGAGACGGTGGTGCAGGCGGCCGAGGGGATCGCAAAGGTGGTGGTGACCAGCCGGACGCAGCACTTCCTCGATGACCGGCAGATCAAGCAGGAGCTCGCCCGGCGGGCGGAGCAGGTGCAGGGCTACCGGCTCGTGCAGCTGCAGGGGTTCGGGGAGCCGCAGATCCGGCGGTTTCTGAGCAACCTGATCCCCGAGCCCGCGGAGGCCGAGGCGCGCTACCGGCTGCTCCACGAGGTCAAGGACCTGCTCGGGCTCTCCGAGAACCCGCGCATGCTCGGGCTCATCGCGAAGATCGAGGAGAAGAAGCTCCTCGAGGCCAAGGAGGGGACGGGGGAGATCACCGCGGCCAAGCTGTACGAGCTGCTCGTGGATCAGTGGCTCGACCACGAGCACCGGCGCGCAAACCCGCCGGGGGCGCCGCGTGGGATCTCGCGCGAGGCGCTTCGGGGCGCGATGACCGAGCTCGCGCGGCTCCTGTGGCACCGGCGGGCGCGTGCGGTCGGAATCGCCGAGCTGCCGGAGAGCCTCGTGAAGGGCGTGCAGCCGAAGGACGGGCCGCCGCTGGAGCGGGCGATGGTCGAGTTCCTGATCGGCTCGGGATCGCTGCTCGTGCGGGACGCGGAGGGGGCGTTCTCATTCGTTCACCGCTCGGTGCTCGAGTGGCTCGTGGCCGAGGCGGCGGCGCGGGAGGTGACGTGGGCAGGGGACAGCGCGGCGCTCGCGGCCGACGAGATGAGCGAGCTGATGGTGGACTTCTTCGTATCGCTCGCCGGACGCGACGAGGCGGCGGCGTGGGCCGCGTGGGCGCTTTACGGGACGGCCGAGGGCCACGCGAAGGACAACGGGCTGCGGATCGTGCGCTGGCTGGAGCGGGGCGAGGAGGAGGCGGCGGTCGTCGGGGAGGACGAGATTGAGGTGGTAGAGGGCGTGTACCTAGCAGGCCAGGACCTGAGCGGGCAGAACCTCAACCGCACCGATCTTCGAAGGGCCAACCTCGCGAGAGCCAATCTCACCAACGCCACGTTGGTCGAAGCCAGGCTCGCCGGCGCCACGCTGGCCTCCGCGCGGCTCGGACGGGCGGATCTTCGCGGCGCCTCGCTCATAGACGCCGATCTTCGTGGCGCGGACCTATCGTTCGCTCGCCTCGTCGGTGCGGACTTAACCGGCGCGGATCTCGCGGGCGCGATGCTACGCGGCGCCAAGCTGGTCGGTGCCCGGGGGGTGGTGGCCGTCGCGCCGCTTGCGGCGGAGGGGGCGGCATCACCTCGGCCTTCCAGGATCGAGCTGATGTGGATGCCGGCGAAAACATGCAATACGGTTGCTTGGAATCCGATGGCAGATCTCCTCGCGACTGGCCATGAAGACGGCTCGGTCGGGCTCTGGGACGCGGTGTCGGGGCAAGCTATCCGGGTGATGTCTGGGCGACACCTTGGCGCAGTAAACAGCGTAGCGTTCAGTCCTGATGGTCGAACGCTGGCCTCGGGCTCGGATGATAAAACCGTAAGGTTGTGGAGGAGCGAAGACGGGCAGTCCCTCCGCGGACTCGAGGGCCATCGCAGCGCGGTGATGAGTGTGGCGTTCAGTCCTGATGGTCAAACGCTGGCCTCGGGCTCGGATGATAAAACCGTAAGGTTGTGGGAGGTCGATAACGGGCGAATCCTCCGCACCTTCGAGGGCCATCGCGACCGGGTAAACAGCATAGTATTCAGCCCTGACGGCAGAACGCTGGCCTCGGGGTCGGGGGACAAGACCGTGAGATTGTGGGAGGCCAAAAACGGGCAAGTCCTTCGCGTCTTCAAGGGCCACGGCGAAGCGGTGAGGAGCGTAGCGTTCGGCGCCAATGGTCGGATGCTGGCCTCGGGGGCCGGTGATGCGACAGTGAGGCTCTGGGACGTCGAAAGCGCGCGACCCCTCCACGTCTTTGAGCGCTATGGAATGTTTGTGCTGAGCATAGCGTTTAGTCCGGATGGCAGAGTGCTCGCCTCGGGGTTGGGTGACGCGACGGTGAGGCTCTGGGACGTCGAAAGCGGGCGACAACTCCGCATCTTGGAGGGGCATGGCGCCAGGGTGAGGAGTGTCGCGTTCAGCCCCGACGGCCGCACGTTGGCCTCGGGTTCGGAGGATAGGACGGGGATGTTATGGGATGTTGAACGCGGGCGAGTTCGCCGTACGCTCGTGGGTCATCGCGACTGGGTAGGGACCGTGGCGTTCAGCCCGGATGGTCGAATGCTGGCCTCAGGGGCGGGTGAGGCGACGATGAGATTGTGGGAGGTCGAAAGCGGGCGAACCCTCCGCACGTTCGTGGGACATCGAGATTGGGTGAGGAGCGTGGCGTTCAGCCCAGATGGTCGAATGCTGGCTTCGGGGTCGGATGACGAGAAGGTGAGGTTGTGGGAGGTCGAAAGTGGTGGATCGCTCTTCGCCTTGGAGGGACATGGCAATTGGGTGACGAGCGTGGCGTTCAGCCTCGACGGCCGAACGTTGGCTTCGGGGTCAGGTGACAAGACCGTGAGGTTGTGGGACGTGGAACGCCGGCTAGCCATCCGAGTATTTAAGGGGCATGGCAATCCCGTGTTGAGCATAGCGTTCAGCCCCGACGGCCGAACGCTGGCTTCGGGGTCGGGTGATAACACGGTGAGGTTGTGGGACGTGGAAAGCCAGCAAGTATGCCACATCTTCGAGGGCCATAAAAATGCAGTGACGGCTGTGGCATTCAGCCCCGACGGCCGGATGCTCGCCTCAGGGTCATGTGACAAGACCGTGCGGTTGTGGGAGGTCGAAAACGGGCGCGTTCTCCGGAGCTTCGCAGACTGTGGCGATGCCGTGATTAGCGTGGCGTTCAGCCCCGATGGCCAGACGCTGGCTTCGGGGTCGGATGATAACACGGTGATGTTATGGGAAGTCCGAAGCGGTCGAGCTCTCCACGTTCTCATGGGTCACAAGGCCTTCGTGACGCGCGTCGTCTTCAGCCCTGACGGTACACTCCTCGCCTCTTCCTCCGCCGATGGCACCCTCCGCCTCTGGCACGTGGCCTCCGGCTGCTGCCTCGCCGTCCTCCTGTCCTGCCCTGAGGGCTGGGCTGCCTTCACCCCCGACGGCCGCTACAGGTTCGGAGGGGACATTGCAGGTTCCTTCTGGCACGTGATCGGCCTCTGCCGCTTCGAGCTCGGCGAGCTCGATCCCTACCTGCCGAACCCCCTCCGCCTCCTCGACGACGAGCCCCTCATCGCGCTCCCGCCCGCCGGAACGCTGCCCGGGAACGGCATCGCGTAGGCTGACCGCGCTCGAGCCCACGTCAAGCCGTCTTGCAACGAGTCGGCCGTCCCCTCGGAGCACGCGGCAGCTGTCGTGCGAATGCTCGAAGTGTGCACGTGCTGTCCGGAGGGAAGTCTCGCTCATCGCGACCGGCTGCTCCCGCAGCTCGCCGCGACTCAGCGGACCAGCTTCTCCTCGAGCATTTCCCGTGCACTGGGCGGGAGCGAGCGCGCCCGGGCGTCACCGAAGGGGCATGAATTTAGATGACGGGTCTCCGGTCGCTCGGGCAACCGAACGTTCACCATGACGCTTCCTTCCCGCCTTGCTCACCGCGCACCTCGGATCCCTCGAACCGTCCCGATCTTCCTCGGTCTGGGCATTCTGGTCGCCTGCTCCGACGGCGAGGGCGGCGACGACGGCCACGACGCGGGTTCAGTCGGCAGCGCCGCGACGGGCGGCGGGTGGGCTGCTGGCGGTACGACCAGCTCCGGCGGCGCGAGCAGCTCGGGGGGCGCCACGACGGGCGGCTCCGCTGCCGGAGGCGCCGGGAGCGGCAGTGAAGCGACCGGGGGAGCGCCGAGCGGTGGCGGGCCCTCCACGGGTGGCACGTCGAGCGGCGGCGGCGAAGCGACCGGTGGTGCTGCCGGCAGCGGCGGAGCCACCGGCAGCGGCGGAACGACCGGCGGCTCGGGTACGGGTGGCTCTCCGGGCAGCGCCGGCGGTGTCGTGGGGGAGCCGATCGGCTTCGCCACGCTGAACGGCGGAACCACCGGCGGCCAGGCCGGCGAGACGGTCACGGTCGAGAGCTACGCCGAGCTGAAGAGCTGCGCCGAGGCCAGCCAGCCCTACGTCATCCTCGTTCAAGGCCGCATCACGAACGGATCGGGCGGAGGTCAGATCCGCGTCAAGTCGAACAAGTCGATCGTCGGCATCGGCAAGGATGCCTTCCTCGACGGCGTGGGCATCGACGTCTCGAGCCAGAACAACGTCATCCTGCAGAACCTGCGCGCGACCCTGGTGGGGACGAGCACGCCCGCGAGCGTGAACGGGGGCGACGTCATCTCGATCTCGGGCACCAGCAAGAACATCTGGATCGACCACTGCGAGGTGTACTCGGAGGACCCGAGCGTTCAGACCGACAAGGACAGGTACGATGGTCTGATCGACATCAAGGGCCAGACGGGCTTCATCACCATCTCGTGGACGTACCTGCACGATCACCACAAGGGCGGCCTGGTGGGCGCCGCGGACGACGATCTCCACGACGATCGCAAGGTGACGATGCACCACAACCACTACAAGAACGTGTTGCTCCGCGTCCCGATGTACCGCGGCGCCGTGGGGCACTTCTTCAACAACTACATCGTCGGCGCGAAGGACGCGACGGAGATCCGCGCCAACACGTGCGTTCGCGTCGAGCGGAACTACTACGAGGCTCTCCACTACTCGATCTACACGCCGTCCGATTCACCCGGGAAGGCGGAGCGCATCTCGAACGTCGAGGTGAGCCGCACGTCGCGCGCCTATCCCGCCAACTGCACGGCGGACATCCCGTACTCGTACTCCGCTGCGCTGACGAGCGACACGAACGACGTCAAGACGGTCGTGCCCGCGTCGGCCGGCGTGGGAAAGCTCTGAGCGGCACAACTTGTAGCCCAGCGCGGAGAGCGGCGCCGTGGCCCGGCTCCACCTGGCGGATCTGAATTCTGCTGACACCCACCCGGCGTTTGCTTTTTCTACCCCGAGGCGCGCGCCTGGAGCTCGCCCACCTGGCTGTGCTCGTAGAAATCGACCAGCGCTTGTCCGCCGCGGCCGAGGCCCGCCTGGGCGTTGATGTAGGGCACCGCGTCTCGGATCGCCTTCATCGTCAGCTCGATGTTCTTCTGCGTCCCGACCACGAGGGCGGTGTGGTGCTCCACCGCCCGCTCGGGCTGCGTCAAATAGCGAAAGAGCTCCTGGATGCGCGGGATCTGGATGCGGCCGCGCGTGCCGAAGGTGTCGATGCCTTCTTCGCTGACCCGGCCGACCCCGCCGTAGAGGAACACGCTGCCTTCGCGCGCGTTGGTGCAAGGTCTCAGAAAGGCGCAGGTGCCCGCCTTGAGCTCGCCGTCGACCGCGCCCCAGGTGTTCTCCGCGCCGATGTCGGCCTGGGTGGCCAGGATCTCCTGGCGGGTGATGCGGGCGCCGGGGCGCATCACGCTCTTGGCCCAGACGCCGCAGTGGAAGAGATCCACCTCCTCGCGCTCGTCATCGTACATGTTGTTCCAGTCGCCCAGCAGCGGCACGAGCCCGGAAGCACACTGCAGCATGTACATCCCCATCCAGCCCGCGATGTCGGTCTCGCACGCGGCGGGGATGAGCTTGTCCGAGAGCATGCTCATGCAGGTGCAGGGCATCACGCCCACCTCTCCGCCGATCTGGTACTTCTGCATCTCCGTCCAGCAGCGCACCGCGATGCCGTCGAGGTCATTCTCTTTCACGAAGCGATCGAAGACGACGCCCATCCGGGCGATCGCCTCCAGCGAGGCCCGCGGAACGTCACCCGCCGCCATGTAGCCGGAGACGGCCTCCAGCTGGGTGGATAGCTCGCGCGGCGAGACCTTGCGCATCTGTCGATCGAGCGCGATGAGCTCCAGACCGACCGTGCTCAGGCCCATGTGCCCCAGGAGCTCGGTGGAGACGTTGGTGACCGTCTGGAACGCGTCGGGCCCCGAGCCCACCAGCCCGAGGCGCACGCCGCGGCCCCGGCGGCGGAACTTCGATGCCAGGACGCAGCTCGCGTAGAAGGCGTGGAGATCGTCCGCGAAGGCCGCAGAGCTCACCGCTTCGCAATGCCTGGACGTGAGGGTGTACGGGTAGCCGATGTGGCGGAGCGCGTTGGCGGCCGAAAAGCGCCCGCACGCCCCGTCCCGCCGGCCCTTCTGTCCCATGCGTCCCAGGCCGCGCACGTCAGGCTCGGTGTGCAGCAGCACCGGCACATCGAGATCGGCCAGCCGCAGAAAGTCTCGAATGCCGTTCTCATCGGAGAAATTGTACATCGAGCAGATGACGCCGATGGCCCCGCCGCCGTCGGGAGAGCGCCGGTACTGCTGGGCGACGCCCGCGGCCGCGCGCGCGTCGGCGTAGGTCTCGACGTTGCCGAGATCGACATAGCGCACGCGCTGGCCGAGCACATGGCCCACGGCCGACTGGGTGGCTTTCGCTCCCTCCTCCGCGAACGCCGTCGGAAAGAAGCCGCGGTTGCCCATGAAGCCCAAGATCACCGGTTCACTCTGTGCCATTGCCTTCTCCTGGAGCAGACGGGCTTGAGCAAGCAGGGCCTTGCCGCTCCAGCCCGCCGGAACGTCAAGGTCGTCGTCGCGTCGGCGCCATCTGGCGGATCTGTAGAAGATCGCTGCCATGGCCCACTCGTGCGCGAGGGACCGCAGCCACCGACCGCGTATTGCGCTTCAATACTATGCCTGTGCGTGCTACCGTCAACAGCTAATCCGAATTAGCTGAACGGAGCGCGCGCTTGAACGATCCCCCCGACCCCGACCCGCCGCACGTGCCCGGCCTGCGTCCGGTCCGCATGAAGGACATCGCCGAACAGCTGGGGCTGTCCCAGACCACGGTGTCTCACGTCCTGACGGGCAAGCATGCGAAGTTTCGCATCAGCGCCGCCACGGTGGAGCGGGTCTGGGCGCTGGCCCAGAAGCTGGGTTACCGGACCAACGCCATGGCCCAGGCGTTCCGGGAGCAAAAATCGTACGCGATCTCGCTCGCCGTCGAGGACCTGGCGAACCCGTTCTGGGCCGGGATAGCCGTCGGCGCCGAGCGCGAGGCCGAACTCCACGGTTACGCGCTCGTGGTGAGCCACCTGGCCGGTAACGCGGGGCGCCAGCGTCGCGCGTTGCAGCTCGTGCACGAGTCGCGGGTGGATGGGCTCATCGTGTCCCCGGTTTCCGGAGGCGATGGCGATCTCATCGCGGCGCAGAAGCAGGGACTTCCCTTCGTGCAGATCGACCGGGCGGTCCCGGACCTCGATGTGGCGTGCGTGCGCACCGATCACGCCGCCGGCTCGGTGCTGGCGCTCCGCCACCTTCTCAGGCACAAGGATCGGTCGCTCGTCTACATCGGCGGTCCGCTCGACATCCCCACCTACCGACATCGTCTGGACGGGTTCCAGGCGGAGCTCACGCGGAGCGGCGCCAAGGCGGCGGCCATCGAGGAGTTGAAGGAGGCCACCCCGGAAGCGGCCGAGACGCGCATGGTCGAGCTTCTCCAGCGGCTGCGTGGACCTCTGGCCGTCTACGCGGCAAACTTCTGGAGCACTGTCGGGACCCTGCGGGCCATCCGCGCCGCCGGCCTCTCCGTGCCCGACGAGATCGACGTCGTCGGATTCGACGACATCCTGATGGCCGATCTCCTGCGCTATCCCGTCGCGACCGTCGATCAGGACGTCGGCGGGATAGGACGCGAAGCGGTGCGGCTGCTCCTTGACATGCTGGCGGGCGCCAAGGTCGCGCGAGAGGTCCTGCTCCCCCCTCGCCTCACCGCGCGAACATCGGACGTGCCGCGCAGCGAGAGGCGAGCTCGCGCGCGGCGAGGCGACCGCTCCTAGCCGCCCACCACATCGATCGGTTTTCTGGCGGGAAGGTTTTGTGGGGGCGAACCGTAGCATCTGCGGAGATTATTAGATTCATGCGCCAGTCCTATTTTTCTCTTGCAAGAGTGTTGTGTGTCGCGTCGGCGGCCCTGGCCGCCTCGGCCTGTGGAGGCGACGAGGGCGCCCATTCCGATCAGGCTCCTGACATCGAGCGGTCCGACACGGGAGCGCTGCTGGAGGACGCCGTCGACTCCACGTCGTCCGGCATGGGCTCGCCGGGTGACGAAGGATCCCCCGGAGGCAGCGCGGGCGCGGCCTGCCAGCTGCCCGACGGTCCGCGATCGTTCGATGAGCTCAAGGGCCCGCCCGGGAGCCTGGCAGCCGATTGCGTTCCCACGTGGACCGAGGAGCAGCTGAGCTCCGGGTTCGCTGCGATCCGCGACAGCCGGCTGCTCGCCATGCCGGAGCAACCCGAGTTTCTGCGGCGGCTCCCCTGGCTCGCGGCCGACAACGGCTGCGAGGAGCGGGCCGAGGCGGCGATCTACTTCTTCCAGCAATGGGGCTATCCGACGCCCTACTTCGCCAGGGTCAAGGCAAAGCCGCGCAAGCAGCTGGTCTTCCAGACAGTCAACGAGCCGTCCGGAAGCGTGACGTGGTCCGGCCACGTCGCGCCCGTGGTCCGGGTCGGTGGGCAGCTCATGATCCTGGACGCCGCCATCGATCCGTCGCGGCCCCTCCCGATCGCGGAGTGGCTCTCTCAATTCAGCGTCGTCGACGACATCGACGTCGCGTTGTGCCGCGACCACGCCCTGGGGGAGGGGTGCTTCGACGCCGTGCCCCTGGAGCCGCCGCCGCCCAACCTGAACCCCTATGGCAGCATGTACAACCGGCTCCTGACCGAATGGCGAGTTCAGGAGATCCTCGGGCGCGATCCGTACCGGGTCCTCGGTGAATGTCCGCCGTGGGGCCCCTGCGCCGAGCCGGAGCCCACGCCCGATCCGGGCCTCCCGCCGACCATCCGGCGCTTTGCGTCGGACCAGTTCGACAGCTTCGTCTGGTATCCCCTCTACATCATCGGGGACAACTTCGTCGAAGGCTGGACGACCGTGCGCATCACCGGAAACGGCATCGACGAGCTCGCGCCCATCGACGCCTGCAACATCCGCAGGATCCTGATCACCCAGGAGTATCCGCCCGGCGACTACCAGGTGACGGTGGCAAACGGAGAGCTCGAGAGTCAGGCGAGCCTTCGTATTCAGTGACCCGGATGGCCCGGCGCGTGCTGCTCGGGCCCAACTGGACGAACCCCTCGAGACCTCCGAGCTCCTCGCCTTCTCGAAGACCGTGAAGGCCGGATCCCTGTCCCGCGCCGCCGCCGAGCTCGGCGTCCCTCGCGCCACCATCAGCCGCCGCCTCGCGCGGCTGGAGGAGCGGCTCGGCGTGCGCTCGCTCAGGTTCGGCAAAAAGCGGCCTCGGCAGCCATGGCAAAGCTCGCCGGATCGGGGGCACGAAGCCGCTCGGGAGCGGAAGGGAGCCGAGCCTGGCGCCGGGCCGGGGCGCTGCGCCGCGGGGGCGTCAGGCGCTCTCGCCGAGGTCCCGCAGGGCGCGCGCGAGGCCGTCGGCGAGCGTGTTGAAATGCCGTACCCGGCCGAGATCGCTGCCGGCGAGCAACCGCGCGACCGCGGGCTGGATGCCGGTGATGAAGCAGCTCGCGCCCACGACATCGATCGCGCGCCGGCTCCCGGTCCTCGGCATGCGATCGAGCGGGCCGGTCACGGGGTGGGCTTGGCTTTGTCCCGCAGGTAGAGAGCCTCCACCTGCGGCCGGGCCCACGGGGTCCGTCGCAGGAACTGCAGGCTCGATTTGATGCTGGGATCGTACCTGAAGCAGCGAATGTTGATCATGCTCGGCCTGGTGCCAGCACCGGAGGGGAGAGATAGGTCGCGCCGACGGTAGCAAGCCGCGTTGACGAGGCGCCCGGATAGGACAGGTGCGGAGATCCGCGGAAACCGAACTGTCTTGGCCTTGGCCGGCACTGTCGGAGATCGCGGCCGAGGTGGCACAGGACAGCTGTTCGCGCCCGATCGAGTGAACGAGCTGAGCCCTTGGGTCGCTGCGTCTCCGACGCCTGCTCTCCGTGTTCACGGAGACCAAGCCCCGGGCCGACCGAACATTCAGTACGAGGACTCACAGGATCCGGAGATCGATTCACGTGGCCGATATCGTGGAGGCTCGGCCAGCGCGAGCGGCGGCGCGTCAGCGCGACAGGTCGAGCTCGACGAGCGGGAGCAGCCGGCTCGAAGATCCGGAACATCCGGCCGTGCTCGACGTCGAAGAGCTCGGCCCGGGATCCGGCCCGCACTATCTCAGGCTGACGAAGGGCGACAAACGTTTGGTGGTCTCTAACTCCCCGCCGTGCCCCGTCATGACGCCGCCGTCGCGCAGTTGTTGGGGGCGCGGCGCCGAGACCGAACCGGCCGGCGGCGTGGACGCGCGGCCCCGGTGCGGCATCCTTGCCCCATCGGTCCCGCGTCAGCGCGCGGCCCCCGTCCTCGGCTTGCTGCTGCGAACTCGTGCGGCAACGGATCTCTTTGACAGCGAAGGCCGCCTCGACAGCGCGCTTGAGATATGCGGCGGAATCGAGGTCTACGAGTTTGGCACCCTCGAGCAGCGAGTAGGAGAGCGCCGCGACCTACGTACCTCGCAGCGACCGCGACCCGTGGTGGTTCTTGCGCCTGACAGCGAAGACCCGATCATTCTGGCCATGTCGGCCTGCGCTGCGCGGTGCTCGAGGTGAAGTTGGGGCTAGGCATCATAGGAATGTGGCGTCCGCAAGGTCGACCCTGCTGGTTCCCGCACCTGCCGATCGTGGCCGCGCAACCGGACAGGTCGGAGAAGCTCCGCCGTCGCCTGGCGAGCGTGGCACCGTGCTCGCGCGCCTCCCGGTGCTTCGCCCCGCTGCGCGGGCGCCTGCGGCGGCCTGGATCCGCGCTGCGCGCGGTGCCTGCACGGCAGCGTGAGCGGCGGCGGAGGGGCGCTCCGCTTTGGGACGCTCTTCAGGAGGTGCGGCGCGGGCGCGCCCTGGTGCCCTTGGCGGTCGGTGCACCGACGGCAGGCGCGGCGCTCGCCAGGGCAGCTTCGGGCCCGCCCGGGCGCTGCATCCGGGCGATCTCCTCGGCCATCAGCGCGATCGCCTGCTCGAAGAAGTCGCAGATGAGCCGCAGCTCGGCGAGCGAGTAGCGCGAGCAGAGCGCCGTCCAGCGCTCGCGGAACCCTGCGAAGAGCGCGCCGAGCTCGGCGTAGCGCTCGGGCACCGGCTCGATCACCAGCTGCCGCCGGTCGCTCGGGTGCTTCACGCGGCGCACGAACCCAGCCGCCTCGAGCCGGTCGAGCACCCCCGTCACCCCTCCCGAGGTCAGCCCCGTGAGCTGCACCAGGTCGCCCGGCGTGACCGGGCCCGCCTCCGCCGCGCGCTGGATGACGTCGAGGTACTTGTGGTCGGTGCCCTTCAGCCCCAGCCGCTCGGCGATCGCCTGGTGAAAGAGCACCGACTGCGTGCTCAGCTCGCGGCCCAGCCGGTCGCCCAGGGTGTCGACCAGCTCGCTCACCGCCTTCGCGCTTGTCCGTTTCGCGGCCATCGCCTCTCGCCTCGACCGCCTGCACTCTACCCGAGCCGCCGCCGGCTTGACAAGCCTGCCTTATTATCTTACTTACTAACATAGTTACCAACAAGGAGATCTTCCATGGATCGTTTGACCGACGAGGCGGCCATCCGGCGCATGTTCAAGGCCCTGAGCGAGGCGTGGGCGCGCGAGGGCGCGAGCGCCGTCGACGCGTTTTACACGCCCGACTCCGACTACGTGACGTTCGACGGCTCGTGGCTGCGCGGCCGCGAGGCGAACCGCCGGGTGCACGAGGAGCTCTTCGCCGGCGTGCTCGCCGGCACCCGCCTGGTCTCCGAGATCGAGAGCGTGCGCTTCCTCAGTCCCAACGCGGCCGTGGTCGTCAGCACCGGCGCGCTGCTGTGGCCCTGGCAGAAGACGGCGCCCGCAAGCCGGCGGTCGCGGCAGATGACGGTGGTGGTGCGGGGCGACGGCGACGACGGGCGCTGGCGGGTGGCGGCGTTTCAGAACACGCGGGTGCGGCCCCTGCCCCCGTCCGACAGCCTGTCCATGCGCCTCTTCGCGGCCGTGCTGCGCGTTCGCCTCGCCTTCTGGCGACGTCGCCACCCCGCGGCCCTCGCGGCCTGAGCGCCCGGAGCGGCCGCTCTCGGCCCCGGCGGCGCTCACCGATCATCGCAATTGGCTCGCGAAGCAGCCGAACCCCGGCGACGCGACCATGTTGAACCGGATCCAACAGGAGGTCGTCGCCGTCGTACCCATGAAAAGGGCGGCCCGACCTCGGGGAGCTACAAGGCACCGTGCGACTTCTGCGGTCCGCCCCTGAACAACATGGGATTGTCGAACCAGGTCATGACGCCGCAGGCCACCGCGCAGGCCATGCCCAACATCGCCCAGGCGTTCACACCGTCGTTTCCGAAGCGACCGACGCGTATCAGGCCTACTTCGCCCTTTGACGACGCGGCGACGGAGGGCGACGCGTTGGCCACACCCGAGCCGCCCTCGGCGGCGACACAGGCGGAGGCTATGGGAATAGCTACTGTTTCCAGCGACCGCTCGTCATCGGCCGTTTTTTCTGGCGGGACGATTCCGTGGGCACGAACCGTCGCGATCCGTCGCATCCCCGGGGATTTCCGGAGGGCGTGACGACGGATCGCACCCGTTCGGAGGGCGTGGACCCAACCCGGGCCCAGCGGCCAAGCCCCGGGCTTGGGGAGCTCGCCGTGAGCGATCCGTCGCGTCGGGCTGCGGTGGTCGCCTCGCTCGCCAGCACCCTATGCCGCGCCGTCGCCCTCGGGGATGACGTGGCGGCCCGGGTCGTTCACGAGGCGATCGGACGGCTGCTCGGGCTGCCGGTGGCGCCGCGCGCCGAGGCGCGTGCGGCGCGGTCTCGCTCCTGTGCCGCCTCGCGGCCAGCGTCCCGCCGCCGCGCTTTCACACCGTCAAGTACGCTGGCGTGCTCGCCTAGGCAAGTCGCCCACGTTGGCGCGCAAGCGCATCGGACCGCGCCCTGCGAAGCCACAAGAGCCTACGAAGGCGGACGATGACGCCGCTCCGAAACGCAAGCGTGGCGGCTATCGAGCGGTCGACAAACCGCGCCGAGATCTTGCGCCGCACATTTGCGATCGATGTCCTCGAGTGCCCAGCTTGCAAGGGGCGGATGAAGCTCGTCGCCATGGTGACCGAGCCAAGGAACATCGCCCGCTTCCTCTCCGCGCTCGGCGAGCCGACCGACGTCCCAGCTCGCTCTCCCAGCGCCGACGCGGCGGCCGCCGTACTGGAAGAGCACCGTTCTGCGCAAGGCGCCCGGTGACGCCGCATAGCGTCTCGCGACGCGCCTCCCGGGCCAGACCAACGCCCGGACGGACACATGGGCCCACGGCACGTCGATGCGCCCCGTAGCGCGCTCGGCGCCGCCCGGACCACGCTCTTTCGGCCCAGGACCGAGCCATCACGACGCTCGCGGTCCCACCCTTTCGGCTTGCTGCGCTGCACTGCTTCGCGCTGCGATCCGGCTTCTTTTACCTACGCGCTCCGCGAAATCGGCGAGGACCTGCTCCGGCGGCGTGGCGTAGCTGCCGAGGAACGTCGCGATGCAGTCCTGCGTGGGGTCGGCATACCAGCCGAGGACGTCGTACGTGACGCCGGCGATGGCGTCGGGGAGGCCCTGATCCTCGTCGTGGAGCCCGAAGACGCCGCGGCAGTTCGGGTAGAACGCCGCGAACGTCGCCTTTACGTGATCGAGCGTCGGCACCCGCTCAGAGGCTGCGTCCCTTGAGGAAGCGCCGCCTCTCCCAAAGACGCAGGCTCCCGGAGACACCTGCCAACCCGGAAGCCTCAGCCATGCGGCCTGCTACTGTCGGCGCGACCTTGCTCGCCCGTCCGCTGCTGGCGTCAGGCGAGGCGGCCGAATCCGCTCGGAAGGATTGAGCTACCCTCCACGAAGCCGCATCGAGCCGTAGGTATGGACGCTGGCATGACTGTTGCTCCTGTGGGACCACAGAACGCGATACAGGTCGCAAGGAGCGTCATCATGGGATCCGACAAGAATACCCCGGGAACTGTTTTGCTTTCGAACGACGATCTCTACTACTTGCTGTATCGAGCCGCGCAAGAGTCGAGTAGTTTGGACGGGTTCAACAACAACGTCACGAGTCTCCTCGACCAGAAACTGGGGTCAGGCGCCTACATTCTCACCCTCGCCGTCAGCCAGGGGGGGCAAAACGGAGTGCTCTACAAGAAAAACCCCAGGCTCGATAGCAGCGCCTCCTGGTCGGGAGATACCGGGAGTCTGCCAGGGTCCGTGAGCAATTACGGCGTCTATTGCTTCGTGGCGTGGGGCAGCGCTCCCGGATGAAGGCGCCCTTCTCGCCTGCGCGGCGACGATACAGCCGAAGCGCCTCCCGCGACGGCGCCAGAGCCATCTCCTGAGGCGGATGCGCTCCCGGCGAACGGGACCCCGCCCTCCGGCCGAGCCTGTCGTTCACCGTGTCCGAGGTGAGATGCACCGTTACGGCACCACGCCGCTCCCCTCGTCCGACGGCTGAATCCGCTTGGAAGGGTCTTCTCAGAAAAAGCCGCGCCGAACCGTAGAAGGGCGGCAGGCATCGTTGTTGCTTTGCTAGACGACAGAACGCGACGCGCGTCGCAAGGAGAGTCATCATGAATACTCCGATGAAAGCCCAAGCCTCCATCACGGAAGCGGTCAAGACCAGGACGCTCGAGCAAGTCGTCGCAGCGGGGAGATCCGGTGCGTTTGCGGGAGATGATCTCTACTGGATCTTGTATCGAGCAGCGACAGAGGCATCGGACACGAATGCGTTCTACTTCGGGATCATCAATCTGCTCGACCAGGCTCTGGGACAAAACGCCTACATTTTCGCCTGGACAATCAGCAAGAACGGATACAGTGGCTTTATCGATAATACTAATCCCCGGCTCCCCAATGGCATCCAGTGGGGTGGAGACGCCGGGGTCCTGCCAGGAGTCGCGAGCGCTTACGCCGTCTCTGTCTTCGTGTTCTGGGGCGGCTGAAGCGCGCAGATGCATCGCCGGGCCCCCGCCGCGGGGGGCTCGGATCTCGACTGTACATGATACACCTCTGGCACAGCGGTGATACAGTAAACAGGACCACAATTGGCGCTGGGACGCGACCATCCCTACCGAGATGGGGCTCGGTTTCGTGGGATGCGCTACACGAGGCCTCCGCCGGTTTAGCGCAGGGGCTTGGCATGCCTCCTGCGAAGAGCTCACCAAGACGCGGATCATCCGACACGCGCACGACGAGATTACAATGAACCGAAACAGACTCATGCATGGTTGGCATATTTCAGGACACGTATTGGTGGGTGCGGGGGCGTTCTTCGCGATGTCGTGTAAAGGAGCCGAGACGCAGCGCCCGGCGGCATCGACCTCCGCGGCGGTCCAGGCGCCGCGCCCGGAGAGGAAAGACTCCTGCGAGACCCAGCCCTCGTACATCAACGTCGCGGCCTGCGCGCCGCCCACGGATGTCGCTGCAGGCGCGGACCTCAACCAGGCTGCCACCTTCGCCTGGCAGGAGTTCATCTCGCTCAACTGGCCCGCGGTGAAGCAAACCTTCACGTCAGGTACGCGCGGACAGCTCGATGCCAATGCCCGGCTCGACGCCATCAACGACAAGAATGGCACCACGCCCACGTGGATGACCTACCGCCACAAAATCGAGGTCTTCCCGGGTGGGGGCAACAAGGACGGCGTGAAGCCGTACAACTACGACGATAAGCCGCAATACATCTACGATTCGACGAAGGTGGGGGGGGATGGCACGATTCCCTTGTGCGACGGCGGGGACCCCCAGAACCTCAAGGACACCGAGGGCGCGCTCTTCCTCAACGCGGACGAGGCCACCCAGATCGGGCAGAACTCCATGTTCGCGGGCGTCGTCGAGGCGGCGAAGGTCGACCCGAACGACCCCGCGGCGTCCCAGATCGTGTTCATGGTGAAGGCCAATCCCATTTACGTCAAGTACGTGCAGCAAACCGGCTGGTTCACGGGCATTCCAAGTGATATCGAGACGAAGACCAAGCAGTACGTGCAGGACAACAAGAAAGACCCCGAGGCGGGGAGCACGGACCTGGTCAGCCTCCCCCTCAATACCATTCTCACCAAGTCGGCTTGGCGCCGCGCGGTCCCGGGGGACGAGCAGACCCACCTGGTCAGGCCCTTGCGCCGGTACAAGCTGAACGGGTCGAACTACTGCTACGCGGTCAACTATTACACGCTGGTCGCGCTCCACATCATCCAGAAGACCAATTCGGCGCCGCAGTTCATCTATGCCTCCTTCGAGGCCGCCGACAACATCCTCACCCAGGACGGGCAACGGGCCGAGGACGACAGCGGCCGCATCACGAGCCAGGGCCAGCCTGCCCGTTACCCCGCGATCACCTCCGTTCCCGCCACCGGCTGGAACAAGGCGTCGCGCCAGAAAATCACGGCGGCCTCCGACGTCTGCACGCCCGGCTCGAGCCTCTACTACGAGAACAACCCCAAAAATAAGAACATCCCCCAGGCCAAGGTGTGCGTCCGCGCGCGGCTGTCCCCGATCCCCCAGACCATCATCCGAGCGAACGACGCGGCGCACCAAGCCTTGGACAGCTACGCCGAACAGAATGGCTCCCCCAAGAGCGTCCTCAGGTACTACAAGCTCGTGAACGTCCAGCATGTCCCCGCCACGAAGGAGGCCATGGCGGAGTACACAGGTGGCGGTGGTGTCGAGCCCGCGACCTACTACATGGCCAACATGGTCCTCGAGACCAGCCAGGTCTTGCAGCATTTCTCCGGCGGCTTCGCGGGCAACCCGGATCCGAACAGCTCGAATGACCCGGCCGACGGCACCATCACCGACTATGCGTACGGCGGCGACACGCCTCAGGTGGGGCCGAACCTCTCCGTCAACGGCACGAACTACCTCATGGGCGGCTGCATGGGTTGCCACGGCCAGGCCCAGAAGGAAGGTGGCGGGTTCAGCTTCGCGCTCGACGGGATCGCCAAGGGCTTCAGCGCCAAGCCCGAGTACCCTCGCGGACCGGGTAATCAAAACGGATTCGACGACTTCGCCGCCCGCTGGCAAAGGCGACGCTGATCACCGAGGAGCTCTTCCGATGAAAAATTACGCTTTCGCGTCCGTGCTCCTCACCATCGCGGCGGGGGTATCCCTCGGCGCCTGTGGGAATGGGAATCAAGCCGGCCCCAAAGTCGTCGACGGAAAGGGCGAGCCCGAGGAGCTCGCCACGGCAAGGTCGCTCGCCTTCCGGGACGCGGTCAAGGCTCCCCCCGCGGGCTGGTCGGGGCCCGTGTTCAAGCTGAGCCACGACTATCCGAAGGAAAAGCCCACGTGCGACTCGCCCTGGCTGCGCCGCAACGTGGATTTCAGCGGCAAGAGCTCCACGTGGAACGCGGATTGGCAGGGCTACGTGCAGGACATCGTCAATTACGTCAAAGAGGGCCAGGAGCCGAATCTCCCCGATGACCCCGGCTGGCGTATTCAGGTGTCCGGCCAAACCCGCTGGTTCAACGTCCCCTGGATGGCCTACGACGGCGAGCGGGGCCGCGAGTTCGTGCATGGCTTGACCAACGAGCTGTCGACCGCGGAAACGGCCTTCATCGGGCGAGGCAGCGGCAAGCACATCCTGCCGGGCGCCAGGAAGAGCGGCGGTGACGACCCGCTCTTCGAGACCTGGTCGATCGGCTACTACAATCCCTGCGGCGCGTGGTCGATCGGGCAGCAGTGGCCCGAGAGCGGCGCGCCGGCCACCTACGAGGAGAACGGGCGGCTCCTGGCTCGCGGCATGCCGTTCCCGGAGGGCACCGTCGTCGTCAAGCTGCTCAATACCACGGCGACCGAAAAGGACGTGCCCTACATGAAGGGCTCCACCAACTGGCAAGCCAACGGCCACAAGCAGACGGGGCCGCGCACCTACGCGGCGTGCGAGCGCGAGGTGCGCGAGGTCCACCTCGTGCAAATGGACCTCGCGGTCGTCGACACGCGCTCGCCCACGCGCTGGGTCTACAGCACGCTCGTCTACGACGGCACCCTGCCCGGCGCCACGATCTGGGATCGCATGCGGCCGCTCGGCGTGCAGTGGGGCAACGACCCCCAGACCTTCCCCGCGGTGCCCCTGGCCAACAGCAAGCCGCTGAGCCAGTCGGTCGCGGCCCCCGTCAACATCCACGAGCACTACGGTTGCTTCAAGCGCCTCGCCGGCGACGTGGACCAGAGCAACTCGAGCTGCACGTCGTGCCACATGGGCGCCTACGCGGCCGCGCCGGGGGTGGAGATCAAGCCGGGCGAGAACGTACCGCCGATCTTCAAATTCGACGGGATATGCGACACCTACAACGCGACGAACGCGAGTTATTTCTCTAACTATGCCTATCCGAGCCCGTTCCCTGGCAGCAGCGGCGATGTCGCGGCAGCGATCCCGCTGGACACCTCGCTGCAGCTCCAGGTGGCCTTCGCCCAGTACGCCTACTTCAAGAACAGCGACCCGAAAGTCGTACCCAAGTCCACCTGCCCACCGGCGCGCTGAGCGCGAGGACCACCATGACACAATCGCGATCTGATAGCGACGCAGGGTTCGCCACCGACCTGCAATTCGTCCTCAATGGCCAGCCGGTGGTGCTGAAGGACGTGGACCCGACCACGCTGCTCGTCGATTGGCTGCGCTCGCCCGAGGTCGGCCTCCATGGGACCAAGAAGGCGTGCGGCCAGGGCGGCTGCGGCGCGTGCACGGTGATGATCACGGAGCTGGACCCACAGACCGGGCGAAAGATGTTCCGCTCGATCAACGCTTGCATGCGCCCCATCTGCACGCTCGACGGCAAGGCGGTGACCACGATCGAGGGCACGGGCTCCACGACCACCTCGTTGAGCCCGGTGCAGTACCGCATTGCCAAGGAAAACGGCTCGCAATGCGGCTTCTGCACGCCGGGCTTCGTGATGAACATGCACTCCGTGCTCGCGACCGCGACGAGCCTGGGCAAGGGGCGGCCGACCAAGCTGCGTGTCGAGCAGGCCTTCGACGGCAACCTGTGCCGCTGCACCGGCTACCGCCCGATCCTCTACGGCATGAAGCACTTTGCCTCCGACTGGAGCGACGCCGACAAGCAGGGCTGCCTGCACACGGACGTCGACCCCGCCGATGAGGTGCCGCATTGCCATACCGTGCCCGCGGACTTCCCCAGCTCGCTCGAGGCCCCCCCGCGCGCGCTCCACTATCGCAAGGGTGTCTATGACTGGTACCGCCCCGTCACCCTGGCCCAGGTGCACGAGATCCAGCAGCATTACGACCCGAGCAGCATCAAGCTGGTGGTGGGGAACACCTCGATCGGGGTTTACGACAAGTACACCGAGGATCCCCACGTCCTCGTCGACGTCTCCCACGTGCCCGAGCTGCGGCGCAAGGACGTGGAGCCCGCGCAGATCGTGGTGGGGTCGGCCGTCTGCTACAGCGACTTGCTCGATATGCTCGACGCTCTGCTCGCGCAACGCGGAAAGGTCGAGCCGGGCACCGCGGGCGAGGGGTACGAGGCGCTGCATACCATGGTCCAGCGCACCGCGGGCCGCATCGTGCGCAATGCGGCCAGCCTGGGCGGGAACACCATGATGGTGGCGCGGCACGTCACCGAGGGCGTGCCGTTCCCCTCGGATGCCTTCACGGCCTACTGCTCCCTGGGCGTCAAGGTGCTGGTCAGCACGGGCGCGGGCGCCCCGACCGAGTACGACATCCTCGACTTCGCCCACCACTACGCGAGCTCGCCCGCGCTGCGCGCGACGGGGGTGCTCGTGAGCTACCGCATCCCCACCACACCACCGCGCGTGTTCGTGCGGACTTACAAGACGGCGCTGCGGCCCGAGAATGCGCACTCGATCGTCAACGCAGGCATGCTCGCCGGCTTCGACGAGCAGGGCAACGTCACCGGCGCGCGGATCGTGTTTGGCGGGGTCGGGCCGCTCGCTTTCCACGCCAAGCGGGCCGAGGGCTTCCTGGAGGGCCGCCCGTGGAATGCGGAGACCTTGGCCGGGGCCATCGATTGCGTGCGGCAAGACGTCTCGGAGCAGCTCACCCTGCACCACGACCGCATGGCGGCGCTGCCCGACGAGGGCTTCACCGACGCGTACAAGCTGGCGCTCGCCGAGGGGTACTTCTACCAGTTCTTCGTCTACGTGGCCGAGCAGGTGGCCCACCACGAGGTGTCCAAAGACGCTCGCTCGGCGGGCAAGCGCAGGGAGAGGCCGGAGAGCACGGGCAAGCAGAAGTACGAGCGCTACAAGGACGAGTACCCGGTCAACAAGCCCTACATCAAGCTGGGCGCGTTCCTGCAGGCCACCGGCGAGGCGCGCTATACGCACGACATCCCGCTGCCGGCCCGCGGCCTGGAGGCGGCGGTGGTGACCAGCATGAAGGCGCTGGCCCAGATCTCCTACCAGATCCCCAGCGGCGATTCGCTGGTGACCGCCACCGCTGCCGAGCTTTCGGCCTACCTGGCGACCCGCTATCCGGGCTTCGTGGATTACGTCACCAAGGACGACATCCCCCCCGGTGGCTCCAACGCCCAGGGCTTCGGCAACGACCTCTTGTTCGCCGACGGCATTGTGACCTCGTACGGGCAATGCATCGGCCTGGTTTTGGCGCAGACCGCCGAGCAGGCCATCGACATCGCGCAAGAGATCGCCACCCGCTGGGTCCGGTACGCGCCGGTCGTCGACGACGACCGCAAGCCCGTCCTGCCCACGCTGACCATCGACGAGGCCCGGCGCCAGGGCAAGATCTACCAGGACAGCCAGCACTACCCCGTGCACGTCTGGAAGATCCAGCGCCCCGGGACCAAGCTCGACTGGGTCGCGGGCGACGATTCCGGCAGCCGCGTCGTGCACGACGACGCCGTGCTCGACGGCGTCCAGTGCAAGGTGTTCCACGGCAGCGAGCGCAGCGGGGCGCAGCTCCATTTCTACATGGAGACGAACGCGTGCGTGGCCATTCCCGGCGAGCGCAACCGCATCGTGGTGCATTCGTCCACCCAGAGCCCCGACTCGGTGCAGAGCGGGGTCCGCAGCGCGCTCGGGCTCGCCATGAACCATGTCGGAGTCGAGATCGCGCGGGTGGGCGGTGGCTACGGCGGCAAGACGACGCGCTCGCCCTACGTCGCCGGCATCACGGCGGTGGCGGCGTGGAAGCACCGACGCCCCGTGAAGCTGGCGATGCGCCGCGAGAATGACAGCGCGATGATCGGCCACCGGCACCCCTTGCTGGGCGAATACGCCGTCGCGATCGCCACCGGGGAGGGAGACCCGGATCAGCGCGGCCGGCTGATGGGCCTGAAGACGGACTTCTGGACCGACGGCGGCAGCACGCTCGATTGCTCGTTCGTCGTGATGGATTGTCTCCAGCTCCGGGCCGACAGCGCCTATAACATTCCTCACTACCAGACCAGCGGGGACGTCTGCCAGACGAACAAGGCCAGCAACACCGCAATGCGCTCGATGGGCTCGGTGCAGGCGCTGCTCGTGCAAGAGGACGCCATCGAGCAGGCCGCCCACGCGATCGGGATGCTGCCCGAGGACGTGCGGGAGAAGAACCTATACCAGCTCGGAGGGATGACCCCCGTCGGGCAGGTGCTCGATTACTGCTACCTGGGCCACGTGTGGGAGCGCATCAAGCAGAACTCGAAGTTCGCCGAGCGTCTCGCGGCCGTGCAGAAGTTCAACGCCGAGAACCGCTGGAAGAAGCGCGGCATCTCGATGATGCCCGTGAAGTACGGGAGCGGCTACAACGCGCCGATGCTCGAGCAGGCGGGCGCGCTCGTCGAGGTCTACGCCCAGGATGGCACGGTGCTCGTGCGCCAGGGCGGGGTGGAGATGGGCCAAGGGCTGCGGGTGAAGGTGGCCCAGGTGGTCGCCAAGGAGCTCAACATTCCCATGGGGCTCATCGAAATCGGCGACACCGACACGCAGGTGGTGCCGAACCCGGTGGGCACAGGGGCTTCGACGGGCTCGGGCTTCAATGCGGCCGCCGCCAAGAAGGCCTGCCGCGACCTGCGCGACCGGCTCCAGGCGTACTGCATGAAGAAGCTCGAGGAGAACGGCCTCGCGTGGTGCCAAACGAACCACATCGACTTCTGGAACCACCAAGATGGGTGGCGCAAGGTGGTGCAAATCACGACGAACGGCAAGACGATCGAGAAGACGATCTGGCAGTGCGTCGTCGCCATAGCCCATAATGACCAGTTCAACCTCTCGGCCCAGGCGCGCTTCAAGCAGAAGGGCGGGGCCGAGATCGACACCGGTCTGATCTTCAAGCCGAACGCAGGCAGCGAAGCCGTTTATCACTTCACCGGGTTCACCTACAGCGCCGCCTGCACCGAGGTGGAGATCGACGTGCTCACCGGGGAGACCACGGTGCTCCGCGCCGACGTGCTCTACGACATGGGCGATAGCCTCAACCCGGCCATCGACATTGGACAGGTGGAGGGCGCCTACGTGCAGGGGCTCGGCTACGTGCTGAGCGAGGATGTGCTGTTCCAGCCCGACGGCCCCGACGCAGGCGCGCTCAACGCCGACAACACCTGGCGCTACAAGGTGCCGGCGACGACCTCGATCCCCATCGAGTTCAACGTCGACCTCTTCCCGCGCTCCACCGCGCCCGAAGTCCCCGAGAGCCCCTACGACCTCTACTCGTCGAAGGAGGTCGGCGAGCCCCCGCTGGTGCTTGCGATCACGGCCTTCTTCGCGCTCAAGCACGCGATCCTGGCTGCGCGGCAGGATCGGGGGCATAACGAGTGGTTCCAGCTCCAGGCGCCAGCCACCGTCCAGCGCGTGCAGCAGGCGTGCTTGGTGACCCAGGAGGATCTGACCCTCTGAGCAGAGCGGGCCGCGGTAGCGGCCCGCTCCTCGAGCCGCGAGCATCGCCACGATGACCCTCGCCTCCATGCCGCGCTGTTCGCGTGGTCAATCCACTCGTGGAGCACGACGATGACCCCCTCTGATCCCAGGTTCTACGTCACGCTCCTCGAGATGCTCGGATCCGAACGCAGCTTCGCCGTCGCGACGGTCGTGAACGTGCGCGGCTCCGCGTCAGGCAAGCCCGGGGCCAAGGCGATCTTCGACGAGCACGGCCATAACCTCCACGGCTGGGTGGGGGGCGGCTGCGTCGAGCGCTTCACCGGCGAGCAGGCGGTCGCGGCGATCGCCGAGGGTCGACCGCGGCTCGTCGTGGCCGATCTCGACGACGAGGTGCTCGGCCTGGGCATGCCGTGCGGTGGCGTGATGGACATCTACATCGAGCCGGTGCGCCCGCGGCCACCGCTGTTCGTTGCCGGTGATGGGCCGAGCGCGAAGGCCGTCGTCACGCTGGGCGCGCGGCTCGGCTTTCGGGTCGTGGCCCATGCGCCGGGGCTCGTCGATGACTGGCAGGACCCGATGGTGTCCGTGCGTGACGCCGCCTACGAGGTCTGTGATCCCCCTCGAGGGGCGCGGATGGTGGTGGCCTCCCGCCATCGTGGCGACGAGGCGGCGCTCGCGGCCGGGCTGCGAGCCGACGCGAGCTACCTCGGCCTGGTCGCCAATCGCACCCGCGCGGCGGCGACCCGCGCGCGGCTCGCCGAGGTGGCCGCGCCGGAGCGCGTCGCGGCCATCCGCGCTCCCGCGGGCCTTGATCTCGGAGGGCGCCGCCCCGTCGAGATCGCCATGAGCGTGCTCGCCGAGATCCTGGCCGAGGAGCGCGGGGTCGACGTGGATGCCCTCGTGCGAGCGGCCGGAGCGGGGCCCGCCGCGTGTCCCTCCCCGGGCTGGTCGAGCCCCGAGCTCGTGGTGGTCGGACACAGCCGAATTGCCGAGGCGCTCGCTGACCTCGCCGCGATGCTAGAATGGCCGATCACCCTGCATGCGGTCGCGCCCGCACCCCATCAGCGCGCAGGCTACCCCGCGACGGTCCGCTGGGTGAGCGAGGATCCCGGCTTTCAACGGCTGCCGGCGTCCCCGAGCACGGCCGTGGTGGTGGCCTCGCACCACAAGGGGGACGAGCGGGCCATCGCGGCGGCGCTCGGGGCCGGAGCGCCTTACGTAGGTCTGGTTGCCAGCGCCAGCCGGTCGCGGTTGATCCGCGAGCGGCTCCCGGGTTCGCTCGCGGATACGCCCGGCGTGCTGCGAGCCCCGGCCGGGCTGGCCATCGGGGCGCGCACGCCTGCCGAGATCGCGTTGAGCATCGTGGTCGAGATCCTTGCCTTGCTGCACGGCCGCAGCGGCCGCGCGCTGACTGCGCTCGAGGAGCTCCCGGCCCGGCGCGGGGGCCCCTGCCCCGATGCGGGCGTAGGCGAGCGATGAGCACGGCCGTGGCAGCGCGCAGCGACTTCCCCGCGCTTGCGGCCCCGGGCTTCGTCTACCTCGACAACGCGTCGACCACCCAGGCGCCGCTCGCGGTGATCGAGGCCATCGCGGCCTTTTACCGAAACGGCCACGCCAACGTAGGCCGCGGCGTGTACGGGCTCGCCGAACGCACGACGGCGGCCTACGAGGCGGCGCGGGCACAGGTGGCGCGCTTCTTGGGCTTGCGCCATCCGAGCGAGCTGGTGTTCACGTCCGGCGCAACCGACGCGATCAACCTGGTGGTCGAGGGCTGGGCGCGGCGACGCGTGACCGCGGGGAGCAGGGTCCTCACGACCGTCCTCGAGCACCACGCTAACCTACTGCCCTGGCAGCGCCTCACCCGCCAGCACGGGGCCCGGCTCGAAACGATCGACATCGACGAAGAGGGGCGGCTCGATCTCGATGACGCCGCGGCCAAGCTCCCGGGGGCGACGGTGCTGGCCGTGACCGCCATCTCCAACGTGCTCGGTGTTCGCATGCCGCTGCCGGCCCTCGCGGCGCTGGCCCGCGAGCACGGCGTGTGCATGGTCGTCGACGCGGCCCAGGCCGTGGGGCACGAGCCAGTCGACTTCGCGGCGATCGGCTGCGACTTCATGGCGCTGTCGGCCCACAAGATGCTAGGGCCCACGGGCATCGGCGTGCTGGCGGCGCGTCGCGAGCGGCTGCTCGAGCTCGAGCCAGTGCGGGTGGGCGGCGGGATGGTCCGGGAGGTCGCCGCCCTGGGGAGCGACGGGCCGTCGCGATGGCGCGAGCCGCCGTGGGGCCTCGAGGCCGGAACCCCGCACATCGCCGGGGCCATCGGCATGGCCGCCGCTGCCGAGTACCTCGCAGCCCTTGGCCTACCGCGGATCGCCGCGGCCGAGGAGAGCTTGGTCCGCGCGCTGCTCGACGGCTTGCGCGAGCTCGAGGGCATCCGGGTGCTGGGGCCCGGGCCCGGTGCGGCGCGCGCGGGGATCGTGTCCTTCACATTTGCGAGCCACCACCCCCACGACGTGGCGGGGCTACTGGGCGAGCTGGGTGTGGCCGTGCGCGCGGGCCATCACTGTGCCGTGCCACTCATGCGACACCTCGGAGCGCCATCGACCGTACGGGTAAGCCTGGGGCCGTACAACGACGAGGGCGACGTCACGGCCCTGCTCGCGGGCCTGCGGCACGTCACGCGGGTGCTCGCGTGAGCCAGCATCCCCGAAGCCTCTACCGCGAGGCCTTGCTCTGTCTGGCTCGCGCCCCCGACCACCGCGGGCCGATGCCCCACGCCGATCGGCGCGGGCGGGCGGTCAATGCCCTGTGTGGCGACGAGCTGCTGGCCGAGCTCACCCTCGGGCAGGACGATCGCATCGGCGAGCTGCGGTGCACCGTCCGCGGCTGCGCCGTAGCCGAGGCCTCGGCCCACCTCTTGGCCGAGCTCGTGCCCGGAGCGGATCACCAGCAGATTGCGGGTTGGCAAGCGCGATTCGAGGCGGCGCTCACTGGCGCTGCCCTGCCTGCCGAGCTCGCGCCCCTCGAGCCGCTGCTGGCCCTGCGCGAGCGGCCCAGCCGGCATGGCTGCGCGCTGCTTCCCTGGCAGGCACTCGCCGAAGCGCTGAGGCCGGTGGGCGTCGCGCCATCGCGCGATGATCTCGGGGAGGCGGCCCAGCCCCCGGCCGGAGCCGCATCGATCGGGCCCGTCATTTCGACTGTAGGTCGTCAGAATCGCTAGCTAGTGCCCAGCTTGCAAGGGGCGGATGAAGCTCGTCGCCATGGTGACCGAGCCAAGGAACATCGCCCGCTTCCTCTCCGCGCTCGGCGAGCCGACCGACGTCCCAGCACGCTCTCCCAGCGCCGACGCGGCGGCCGCCGTACTGGAAGAGCACCGTTGTGCGCCGCAAGGCGCCCGGGGACGCCGCATAGCGTCTCGCGACGCGCCTCCCGGGCCAGACCAAAGCCCGGACGGACACGTGGGCCCACGGCACGCCGATGCGCCCCGTAGCGCGCTCGGCGCCGCCCGGACCACGCTCTTTCGGCCCAGGACCGAGCCATCACGACGCTCGCGGTCCCACCCTTTCGGTTTGCTGCGCACCACTGCTTCGCGCTGCGATCCGGCTTCTTTTACCTACGCGCTACGCGCGCATCGCCGGGTACACCACCCGAGCGGCGGCGGCGCGCGGCAGCGACGCCGGCCGCGGGAGGCGCCCGGCACGCGCGGCGGCGGCCCGGCCGGCGCTCCAGGGGTGAAGCGGGGCGCCCGAAAGGCGCCCTAGAGGATCAGAACGTGCAGGTGGGGGTGGGGCCGGCGGTGAAGGGCTCCCAGCGGACGTCCTCGATCGCCACGTCCATCGGCGACTCCGAGTAGAGGAGGAAGGGCGTGTTGACGTTGGTGATGTCGAGCCCGTTGTCCGTCAGGCACTTCAGCGGGACGGAGACCTCGTGCCACTCCCCGTCCGCGATGGAGGTCAGCGTATTGGCGATGTTGATGTCGCCGAGGCAGGGATACACGCAGTGGGCTGACAGCGTGACCAGCGGGCCCTCGGGCGGAGCATCGACGCGCGCCCGGAAGACGATCGAGGTCTCCGAGTTGTAGTAAGGCGACAGATCGACCCCGGGCGCGCCCGCCGAGACCTGCGCGTAGATCTGGCCCGTCGCGCTCCAGGTCACCTGCTTGGCGCTGCCCTGGATCTCGCCGTCGATCGTGCTCACGCTGACCTCGCCGCCGGGCAGGGTGGCCCCCATGCCCACGTCGATGCCGCCCCAGTTCGAGGGGCCGCCGATGCGCAGCACGTAGTCGCCCCTGTCCTCGCCATCCACGAAGATCTCGAGCGGCTCGCTCGTGGTGCCGGCCGCCCCCGGGTCCGGGGCATCGCAGCCGTGGCCCGTGGAGACCTCGGGCAGATCGTCGCCGAGCGCGTCGGCGTCGGTGGTCACGAGGCCATAGCCATACGCGAAGAGCGGCTCCTCGCCGTCTCCCCTGTTGATGGACGTCTGGCAGTCGGCCGAGGGCCACGAGAACGACAGCTTGCCCTGGAACTCGTGATCGCCGAAGAGCACGTCGGCGACGCCGCCGCCCTCGCTGCCCGGCAGCCAGGCCGCCACGAACGCGTCTGACCGGTTGAGCTCCTTGTTGGTGTGGAGCGGGCGGCCCGACACGAACACGGTGACGATGGGCACACTCGGCGCCTGGGCGCGGATGGTCTCGATGACGGCGAGGTCCTCGGGGTAGAGGTTCGCGTGCTCGAGCGTCTCGAACTTGCCTATATCGCCCTGGCCCTCGGCGTAGGGCGTCTCGCCGATGACCACGATCGCGGCGTCGAAGGTGTCGGCCGCGGCGGTGCCGTCGGGGCTCAGGGTCGCAGCGCCGCTCAGCCCGGCGGCCGTGATCGTCTCCTCGATGCCGGCGTAGATGGACTGCGCGTTCGGGAAATCGGCGTTGGTGTTGCCGGTGCCCTGCCAGGTCAGCGTCCAGCCGCCGGACTGGTTCTGGATGTTGTTTGCGGTCTTGCCGGCCACGAGGACGTTCATCGACTTGCTGAGCGGCAGGACATCGCCCTTGTTCTTGAGCAGGACGAGCGACTTGCGCACGGCCTCGCGCGCCACGGCCCGGTGCTCCGGCGCGGCGAGGAGCGCGGCGTCGCCGGCGACCGACCGGGTCGACGGGGCGCCCTTGCTCGCCCTGGGGCCGAGGAGGCCGGCCCGCATCTTCACGCGCAGGATCCGGGTCACCGCGTCGTCGATGCGGGCCATCGGGATCTCGCCGCTCTCCGCCTGGGCGATGGTGTTCTCGATGAACGCCATCCAGTCGTTGGGCACCATGATCATGTCCACCCCGGCGTTGATCGCCGCGGCGCACCGCGTGTTGTTACAACCCGGGAGCTGGCCGTGCCCGTTCCAGTCGCCGACGACGAAGCCGGTGAAGCCGAGCTGGCCCTTGAGGATGTCGGTGAGCAGGTACGGATTGCCGTGCATCTTGTCGCCGTTCCAGCTGCTGAACGACGCCATCACGGTCTGCGCGCCCGCCGCGAGCGCGGAGAGGTAGCCCTGGGCGTGGATGTCGCGCAGAGCCTCCTCGGAGCAGACGGTGTTGCCCTGGTCCTTGCCCTGCTCGGTCCCGCCGTCGCCCATGAAGTGCTTGGCGGTCGCGACCACGTGCGCGCCGTTGAACAGGTCCGCGCTGTCCGCCGGCCGGCCCTGCAGGCCCCGGATCATCCGGCCCGCGTAGCTCCTCACGATCTCCGGATCCTCGGAGTAGCCCTCGTAGGAGCGGCCCCACCGATCGTCCCGCACCACGGCGAGCGTGGGGGCGAAGGCCCAGTCGAGCCCGGTGACGGCGACCTCGGCGGCGGTGATGGCGCCGATCTCCTCGATGAGATCGGGATCGTTCATGGCGCCGAGCCCGATGTTCTGCGGGAACAGCGTCGCGCCGATCACGTTGTTGTGGCCGTGCACCGCGTCCACGCCCCAGATGACGGGGATGCCGAGGTGCTCGCCGGGCGCGCCGCTCGTGTCGATGGAGGCCGCGTAATAGGCGTCCGCGAGGTCGACCCAGTCGGCCACGGTCGCGTGCTTGGAGCGGCCCGGCCAGGAGCCGCCGCCGTTCAGCACCGAGCCGATGTGGTACTCCCGGACCTGGTCCGGCGTGATCGCCAGGATCTCGGGCTGGACCATCTGGCCGACCTTCTGCGCCACGCTCATCTGCGCGAGCAGCTCGGCGATGGCGTCCTCGATCTCCGGGTCGAGCGCGATCTCGCTCGTCACCGTCGGCCATTCGACCGACGCGCTCTCGCCGCCCGCGCCGCCGCCACCGGCGGTGCCGGTGGTGGAGCCGGCGCCGGAGCCGCCTTCGCCGCCGCCGCCGGCGGTGCCCGTGGAGCCGGCGCCGGAGCCGCCCGCGCCGCCGCTACCGCCGGTGCCGGTGGTGGAGCCCGCGCCGGAGCCGCCCTCGCCGCCGCTACCGCCGGTGCCGGTGGTGGAGCCCGCGCCGGAGCCGCCCTCGCCGCCGCTACCGCCGGTGCCGGTGGTGGAGCCCGCGCCGGAGCCGCCCTCGCCGCCGCTACCGCCGGTGCCGGTGGTGGAGCCCGCGCCGGAGCCGCCCTCGCCGCCGCCGCCGGCGGTGCCGGTGGTGGAGCCGGCGCCGGAGCCGCCCTCGCCGCCGCCGCCGGCGGTGCCGGTGGTGGAGCCGGCGCCGGAGCCGCCCTCGCCGCCGCCGCCGGCGGTGCCGGTGGTGGAGCCGGCGCCGGAGCCGCCCTCGCCGCCGCCGCCGGCGGTGCCGGTGGTGGAGCCGGCGCCGGAGCCGCCCTCGCCGCCGCCGCCGGCGGTGCCGGTGGTGGAGCCTGCGCCGGAGCCGCCCGACCCTGTCGCGTCAGCCGGGGGATCCGTGGAGTCGTCCCCGCAGGCGGGAACAGGGATGGTCAGGGCTGCGACCAGCAGCCATCTACCGTATTGGTTACAATGCTTCATACCAGCGCCGGAGCATGGTCCCGGCGCAGTGGGGCGTCAAATTTATAGTCCCGCAGTCTGCTTCTATCAGGACCTCTGTCGGCCATCGCTCACGCCACACCTACACGCAGACCACGATTCATCGCTTCTCGGCGGACCAGGCTTTCGGTATCCTCGATCCTCCTCCAGCCACCAAGGCAGCAAGGAAGAACGCCATGTCGCAACATTGGACGATCGCGGGCGCGCTGCTCGCCTTTGCGCTGCTCGACGCCGCCTGCGCCGACCCCGAGCAGGACGCTTCCTCCGGCGCGGCGAGCGGCGGTTCCACCTCGGTGAGCCTGCACGTGGTCTTCCTCGACGGGGCTTATCACGAAGACGGCACCGAGCTCGTGTGAACGCAAGCGTGGCGGCTATCGAGCGGTCGACAAACCGCGCCGAGCTCCTGCGCCGCACATTTGCGATCGACGTCCTCGAGTGCCCAGCTTGCAAGGGGCGGATGAAGCTCGTCGCCATGGTGACCGAGCCAAGGAACATCGCCCGCTTCCTCTCCGCGCTCGGCGAACCGACCGACGTCCCAGCACGCTCTCCCAGCGCCGACGCGGCGGCCGCCGTACTGGAAGAGCACCGTTGTGCGCCGCAAGGCGCCCGGGGACGCCGCATAGCGTCTCGCGACGCGCCTCCCGGGCCAGACCAAAGCCCGGACGGACACGTGGGCCCACGGCACGCCGATGCGCCCCGTAGCGCGCTCGGCGCCGCCCGGACCACGCTCTTTCGACCCAGGACCGAGCCATCACGACGCCCGCGGTCCCACCCTTTCGGTTTGCTGCGCACCACTGCTTCGCGCTGCGATCCGGCTTCTTTTACCTACGCGCTCGCGAGGAGCTCGCGACGTCCATCGCCCGCTCGGATCGCGGCCGTACACGGATGAAGCGCCGGACCTTCCTCGAGGGCTTCGGCTACAGCGCGAGCCCCCGCGTGCGCCAGACATCGCTCTCGTCGGCAGTCGAGAACATCCAGAGATGGGGCTACGCCCACAAGCTCAGCGGCAGCACCGTCAACGACTACATCACCATCTGGAAGAGCGATGCGCCCGTCAGCAGCGAGCAGCCCCAGCGCGGGTGGTGGCCCAAATGGTCCGTTTCGGGCCAACGATTCCGCATGTTTGCAGAGCCGTTTGGGCCACCATCGTGCCGCACGGTGTGCCTGATGGTCGATGCGTCCGACGAGATGTTCACGCTGCTCGCCGGCGTCCTGGCGGCGCTCATACGGCGGCGGGCGTTAACGTTCCGGTTCGACGACATGGGGCGGTGGGTCGCGCAGGCCCCCGAGGTGCTCACGCTGTCGCGCGTGCGCTCCGTGACCGGACAGGGCGACCGCCGCGAGAGTGACGACTTCCCCGGCGTCGGTGCGGTAGTGTACAGCTATACGGTAGGATGCCTTCCGCTTGGTGCCAGTAGTGTACAGCTATACGGTAGGATGCCTTCCGCTTGGTGCGACGTCGCGGTAATCGCAGGCGTTTCACGAGTGGAAGGCCTGTCTGATCGCATAAGGCCCGTTCTGTCGATAAACTCGTACAGTCGGACTGCACGAGCCAGGAACGGCTCCGAGAATCTTGACTTTGCGGAACGCGTTTGCTTGTCCTATCCGCCAAAGCGCTTGACGACGCTGAGCGGCTGGGCGAGGACAGAGTCACCATGAGGCGTTGGCTACTGGCTTTGGGCGTGTGCGTTTCCACCGCGGCGTGTGGTAACGGATCGAATGGGGACGCTGCCGCGAGCGGGGGCGCGGGTGGCACGGACAGCGGTGGGACGGGCGGCGGGGGCACGGCCTCCGGTGGTGCGACGGGCTCTGGGGGAACGGCCGAAAGCGGCGGCGCATCCAGCGGCGGCGCATCCAGTGGTGGGGCTGGCGGCTCGGGGTCGGGCGGCTCGAGTGGGGCCACGGGTGGCGCGGCTTCGGGCGGGCAAACGGGCAGCGGCGGCCAAGGAAATGCCGGAAGCGGCGGCACGACCGGTAGCGGCGGCTCGGTCAGTGGCTGCGTCGGCGACCCGTTCCCCACGGCCGATCCTACCAAGACGGGCCCCTTCTCGGTCACCGCAGACAAGAACGTCGGCCCCCTCGCCGGCGTCGTTCCCGATCCGATCTATGGGGACGAGCAACAGCGCTTCAACGTGTACCGCCCGAGCAATATCGCAACCAGCGGCCACTGCCATCCGATCCTGATCTGGGCCAATGGCTACCGGGACAATCCGGAGCAGAAGCCGCCGAAATGCGTCGTCAACTCCGGCAGCAATCAGTGGTGCGGACAATACGGACCGATCGTCAACCATCTCGCGTCCCACGGTTTCGTCGTGGTGGCTTCTCTCAGCACCGCGACCGCCGAAGGCGATCCTCTTCCCACGACCGCGGGCCTCGATTGGATCTTGGAACAAGCCGAGGATGCGAGCAGCCCGTACTATCACGCCCTCGACACCACGAAGATCGGCCAGCTTGGCCATTCCTATGGGGGCATGTCGACTTGCAAGACGGCCTCCGATCCCCGTTTCTCGGCGCTCGGCACGATTTGCGGCACCACTGCCCTCAAGGGAGTGCACACCCCCATGTTGTTCTTCTGCGGGGGGAAGGACTCCACGGTGAAATGCAGCGGGGTCCACGATGTCTTCAAGACGGTCACCGATCAGCCCGCGTTTTTCCTCAACGAGCTCAACGCGGATCACGGTAGCTGGGTCTATCAGGGCGCAAATGGCGTGTCCCTGTCGTCGGCCGCGGCCTGGTTCCGCGTTCATCTGATGGATGACACAGCGAAGAGAAACTTCTTCTACGGCGACAACTGCAAGTTCTGCACCGATGGCCGCGTGCAAGCAGAGCAGAACGCCCTGATGAAGGTCCCCTGAGCGACGGGGCCGATCTGGCTAGGCTTCACTGACTGTTGAGAGTCAAACTGGTTGATGCTCTCTCGCTCGGCCTGGCTGATGGCCATCGCGACAGTGAGCGGGCCTCGGTCACAGGCGTGATGGTCGGCCCATCGCGTCCTGAGCGCGCAAGCGCATCGGACCGCGCCCTGCGAAGCCACAAGAGCCTACGAAGGCGGACGATGACGCCGCTCCGAAACGCAAGCGTGGCGGCTATCGAGCGGTCGACAAACCGCGCCGAGATCTTGCGCCGCACATTTGCGATCGATGTCCTCGAGTGCCCAGCTTGCAAGGGGCGGATGAAGCTCGTCGCCATGGTGACCGAGCCAAGGAACATCGCCCGCTTCCTCTCCGCGCTCGGCGAGCCGACCGACGTCCCAGCTCGCTCTCCCAGCGCCGACGCGGCGGCCGCCGTACTGGAAGAGCACCGTTCTGCGCCGCAAGGCGCCCGGTGACGCCGCATAGCGTCTCGCGACGCGCCTCCCGGGCCAGACCAACGCCCGGACGGACACATGGGCCCACGGCACGCCGTGGCCATCCTCCCGTCGGGTCATCTGGATTCGAACGAGGACAACATGCGAACAGCTCAAAGCAGCGTCCATCGACGCACGGGTTCGGGGGTCGTCGCCGCGCGAGCGGCGCTGGCAGGGGTCCTGACGCTCTCTGCATGCAACGACGGCGGCACGGCCGGCGGGGACGCGGGCTCGCCGGCCTCGGGCGGCCGCCGATGCGAGCGCCAGCGCGGCAGACGCGTGGGCCGGGCAGCGCCGCGGCTCACGCGTTCGGCTCCTCCTGTCCGCTCCGTGGGCCCGCGGATCACGGCCGGAAGACCCGACAGCGATCACCGCACGAACTCAGCGAGTTGTGCCAGAGCGTGACAGCCATGCCACACGCAAGAGCTGGAGTGCCCGGGCTTTTTTTCGGCGGCCCTCATCTTGCAATGCCGTTGCGCAGAGGAAGGTGAATTATGAAACTCTCAGCAAGGCTCTTGGCCGGTGTGGTCCTGTCAGCGCAGATGTTCTCCTGTACCGTGGATGGGGACGGTGGCGAATGCGTCAGCCCCACGCAGAACCTCGACACGGCGTATGAGCCAGGCTCGGTCGGCTGCGCCTGCACCGACGCCGACGAGGACGTGTGCGTCGATGACAGCAGCGGGCGCGGCGTCGCCCTCGTCTGCGACGCCGGACGCTGGAGGGCGGTCGTGGATGGCCCGTGCGCGCCTCCCCCGCCCGTGTGCTTCAGCCCCACCCAGAACGTCGATAAAGCGTATACGCCGGGCGCCGTCGGCTGCGCCTGCGCCGACACGGACCAGGACGTGTGCGTTGAAGACAGCACCGGGCGCGACGTCGCCCTCGTCTGCGACGCCGGGCGCTGGAAGGCCGTCGAGGATGGCCCGTGCGCGCCTGTCCCTCCCGTGTGCTTCAGCCCCACGCAGAACCTCGACACGGCGTACGAGCCAGGCTCGGTCGGCTGCGCCTGCACCGACGCGGACGAGGACGTGTGCGTCGATGACAGCACCGGGCGCGGGGTCGCCCTCGTCTGCAACGACGGGCGCTGGGACGCCGTCGAGGATGGCCCGTGCGCGCCTGTCCCTCCCGTGTGCTTCAGCCCCACGCAGAACCTCGACACGGCGTACGAGCCAGGCTCGGTCGGCTGTGCCTGCGCCGACACGGACGAGGACGTCTGTGTCAAGGATAGTCACGGAAGAGCTGTCGCCCTCGTCTGCGAGGGCGGAGCCTGGCTCGCCGTCCTGGATGGCCCGTGCGGCGGCGGCTGAGGGACTGCTCGATACCAGCTTCCTGCCGACCAGCACGTCGGCGCCTCGTAAGCGCCCGGCCATCGCCATGGGCACGGCCCCTTGCGGCTCTCGCCAGGGTCGACGATGCTGGGCGCGGGGCGGCGTCGGCCCACGACTCGGCGCGGGCACAGGCGGTCCTGAAAGAAGGCCCAGCTAGGCGGCATCCGCCTGCGTTCGCCGGCCGAAGCTCGCGTTGTTCAGGTCACGTCGGCGTTGCCGGCGCTCGGAGCAGCACGCGACGATCTCGCCCAGGCGTCGGGCAGCAACTCGTCCAGCCGGTCGCGCGGCCAGCCCGCCGGCCGGCGTGCTCCTCGGCAGCGGCAAGCTCGCGACCGAGCTGGATCGGCTGGATCTCATCGACGAGTACAAGTTCCTCGTCCACCCCAAGCTCGCCGGCCACGGCCCGACCCTGTACCAGAGCGGGCTGCCCGCCGCGCGGCGGCTCGAGCTGGTCTCGGCCAAGCCGTTCCGCTGCGGCGCGGTGGCCGATGCGCGCAATCGTGCCCGATGGATGCTGCGCCAGGTCTGGAAAAATCCTTCGTGGCGGAATCTCGACTTCGTCGAGACCTGTGCGCGCGTCGAGCAAGAAGTCTGAGGAGGGGCAGCGCGGCCGGTTTTGGCCCACGTTGGCACGCGGGTGTTTGTCGCCGCCAGGGGCTAACCCTTGCAAAATCAGCCACTTAGATGCTCATTGTGACACATGGCACGAAACATGTTTATGTACGTCCCCGTGAAAAGTCATCCTGTTGTTTGGCTCAGCTTCTTGGGAATTGCGCTTCTTGGCTGCAGCGGCGGTGAGGGCGGTGGCGGCGGGGAGGGGGGCCAAGGCGGCGATGGCGGGGCCTCATCCCAGTGCGACGCATTGCGTGACGAGGCGTCGCCGGGGAACGTGGTCTTCAAACTCACGAACAAGCGCGCCACGCCGATTTATTACGACGACAACGGCGAATGTTCGAGGGCGTTCAGGGTCAGCGAGGGCGATGCGATGCCGCAATCACCCGGCCTGACCGGGTGGCCCACCTGCGGGTGGTACATGGACAACGACGACCAGGGCCCGCTCGATTGCCTCTCGAGCGAGCTGAAAACCCTCGGGCCGAACGAGAGCGTCGAGCTCACCTGGGATGGCCGGGTCCTCGAGCACCATGATCTGCCCGCCGAGTGTCAAGACAGCCGCGAATTCCCTCCAGCCTGCGACAAGCTCGTCGCGCTCGATGCTGGCACCTTGACCGCGCATGTAACTTTCTGGGGTGACCAGGATTGCACCAACGGCATGTGTGTGGGGATCGATCATGCGATCAAGCAGCAGACGTTCCCGTTCCCCGCAGCAGGGGCGGTCGATATCGCCGTGGAGTGAGCGTCGGCGTGTTGACGCGATCGGTTTCTTATCGTTTTCGGCGCTCGCTCGTCATCGACCGATGTTTCTGGCGGGATTCCTGACCGACGCAGCTAGCGAGGCTTCGTGTCCTTGTCCTCCGGGTCGACCGCGATGCGGAACCCCGGGTCTTCCGGCGTGGGCCCGGCGGGCCGCGTCTCGGGCCCCTCGGCCTCGCCTCGGCCCTCGGAGCGCTCCTCCCGCGGGGGCGCCTGCGCCGGGCCCTTGCTCAGCTCGGCGCCGATCCGGCCGACCACGTTCGTCGCGGCCCGGACGAGCTCGCGCCCGGCGTCGTCGATCGCCTTGCCGACGTTCGTGCTGTCGAGGTCCTTGCGCAGGTCCACGGCCGTCTTGCGCGCCGCGCGCCAGAGCAGGCTCAGCCCCTGCTTGAGATCCTCCCTGGGGTCGTCTCGATCGGGGTCCGAGCTCATCGCGCCTCCTTGGCTCCGGTTTCGCCGAGGAGGCTTATGTTCCCGCCGCGCCTGCGCCGCAAGCGGCGCGCAGACCTCAGGCGGCCGTCTTCGGCTTGCTCGTGGGATCGACGTCCGGCGGGCGCCTCGGCTTGCTCCGAGGCTCGGCCTCGCCGGGCGCCTTCCCCGGCGCCTGCGCGGCGGCCGTGGCGCGCCTCCCGGCGGACGGCGCGCCGTCCTGTCCCGGGGCCGCCGGGGCGCCGCCTGCGCCGCCCGTCACGGCCGGCCTGCGCTGCGGCGGGGGCGCCCCTGCCGCGGGCCTCGCCGCCGCAGCCCTGGCCGCCGCGGCCGTCGCCGGGGACCGCGCCGTCGCGGGCCCCGCGTGCCTCGCCGCGGCGGCCGCCTCTGCCGCGTGCCTCGCCGTGGCGGCCGCCTCCGCCGCCTGCTTCGCCGCGGCGGCCGCCTCCGCCGCGTGCTTCGCCGGAGCGGCTGCCTCCGCCGCGGGCGGATGCGCGCTGTTCGAGCGCACCGCCGGCGACCACGCCGTGGAGCGGTTCCGGCCCGACCGCTTCGACACGTAGAGCGACTCGTCCGCGGCCTTGAAGAGCTCTTCCCACGTGCTGCCCGCCTCGGGGTAGGTGGCGATCCCGATCGAGCAGGTCACCTGGCACTGCACAGGCCCGTTGCTCCCGGCCGCGTGGAACGTCGTCCGGCCGAGCTCCTCGCGCACGCGCTCCGCGAGCAGCATCGCGCCGCGCGCGTCCGTCTCCTCGCAGATCACGACGAACTCCTCCCCGCCGAAGCGCGCGACAGCGTCGGTCGTCCGCTTCGCGCGCCGGAGGACGTCGCCGAGCCCCTTGATGATCACGTCGCCCACGTCGTGGCCGTACGTGTCGTTCACCTTCTTGAAGTGGTCGATGTCCGTGACGAGCACCGAGAGCCGCCGCGAGAACCGCCGCGCCGCGGTGATCTTCTGGTCCGCCACCTCGAGCATCGCGCGCTTGTTGAGCAGCCCGGTGAGCCCGTCCATCGTCGCGAGCTCCTCGAGGCGCCGCACCATGCGCGCGTTCGAGAGCGACACGGCCATGTGGCTGGCGAGGACCTCGAGCGTGCTGCGCACCGAGTCGGTGAAGGCCGCGCGCCGCCGCGAGCCGAGCACCAGCGTGCCGAGCGGCCGGTCGTGCACGACGAGCGGGAGCACGATGATCGACGGCATCGACGGCGGCGTGACGCGGCGGGTGAAGACGACCTGGCGCTTCTCGTCGTACTCGCCGCGGTACGGCAGCGGGTGCCGGTTCTGGAGCACCATCGAGACGAGCCCCGCGTTGTGGCGGAAGCGCTGCCCGGTGAGCTCCGCGACGCCGTCGCCGCTGACGGCGCGGATCTCGTGGACCTTCTGCGCCTCGTCGTACAGCGTGACGGCCGCGAAATCGACGGACGTGATCTCGCGGGCGCTCGTGACGCCGGCCTCGATGACGCCGGGCTCGGTCGTGGCGGCGCCGAGCCCCTCGGCGGCGCGGTAGAGCTTGCCCTGCTCGATCTTCGCGCGCTCGAGCTGGACGAAGACGCGCTCGTTCTGGATGGCCCGCACGGCGTAGCGGCACGCCTCGTCGATGAGCTCGAGCTCGCGCGGCGAGAACGGCCGGTCCTCGACGCGATCGACGACGAGCACGCCGCGGAGCTGGCCGTGCTCGAACACCGGCAGCGCGCACACGGCGCGCACCGGGGAGGGGCCGACGTAGTAGGGGAGCTTGTAGCCGGGCTTGAGGCCCCCGAGGACGACCGGCGCGCGCTGCGTGATCGCCGCGCCGAAGACGCCGTCGCCGGAGAGGAACGGGCCCTCGGAGAGGTTCGGGGCGTCGCTCGCGAGCTCGCTGATGCGCAGGTGGGTGCCGGCGTCGTTCTGCCAGAGGAGCACGGCGGTGTAGAGGTCGAGCGACTCGCGCAGCAGGCGCAGGGCGAAGAGCACCGACTGGTGGATCTCCTCGACGCCGGAGCGGGCGAGCCGCTCGTCGTCGCCTTTCTGGCCCGCGCCCGCGCCCGCGCCGCGCGCCTGGGCCGGGGCCGAGAGCAGGCGGTAGCTGCGCGCGTCGTCGCGGAGCCGCTCGATCTCGGCCTGGAGGCGGGTGTGGGAGGCCTTCCTGACGCGGCCGAGCTCCGCGCGGAGGATGGTGGCGTTCAGCAGCGAGAAGACGGCCATGAAGCCGATGTGCGGCGCGGCCGCGCGCGCGACGTCGACGAGGCTCGGCGCGCCGCGCTGGGCCGCGGCCGAGCGGACGGCGATCTCGAGGGCGGCGGCGGCGATCGCGACGAGGAGCGACGCCCCTGGGCGGGCGAACGCGCTCACGAGGGCGATGACCACGTAGAGGGCGGCGTGGGCGTCGCCGTCGAGCGAGCCGTCGAGGCGGAGGACGGCGGCGAACGTGGCGACGAGGAGCAGGGCGCCGACCTCGAGGTCGAGCAGGGCGCTCGCCTCGATGGCGGCGGCGCGCCGCCGCGCCCGCTGGACGAGCGCCACGAGCAGCACGAGCAGCGCGGTCGCGGCCGCGAGCGGCGGGAGCGGCGCGGCCGCGTCGAGGACCACGAGCGCCCCGAGGGCCAGCGCGCAGGCGAGCGGCGCCGCGTTGCGCGCGATACGGCGGGCGGTGAGCACGGCGAGCACGAGGTTGGCCATCGGCTCGGATGCCGGTACCAGAGGTCGATCCCCCGGGCCCAGTTCTCTGCCGGCGGAGGCGGCTGCGCGATGGGGGAAAGGGGCGAGAGAGGGGGTGAGGGTGTGACCTGGAGTCGTGGAGCGAGGAGAGGTTGAGGGGCCTGGCTCAATTGCGCGGAGGCGGGGCAACGATCCTTGTCGCCACGTGCGCGGCTCGACGATCGCCAACGGGCACCGTGAACGACCTTGCGGGCGCAACTGAGCTAACCCAAGGGACGGTGGACGGCTGGTACGAGAGGAGCGCCAGATCGATTGGGGCTGGTTGGCCTTAGGGAGGCACGGCGCAGGAGCGTGACAATTGTGTGGCGGCTAACTGATTTCTGGACGGACACCAGGAGGTCAGCGATAGAGTAACGGATCGTGTCTCAGCGTCAGTTCAGCACCGAGATCAGGGGCGGTGACAGCTTCGGGGCTGTCGCTCAGGCGTCCGCTCATACGACAGGGACGACCGAGGGAGCGCAAGGCGAGCAGCCGAGCTCGGCCGAATGCTCCTTGCGAGACTCATGGCACCAGATGGAGACGCTGAATGGCGTCGACACGGCGAAGGCGCGCCGTGGCTCCGGGGTGGCCCATGGCCTGCGCTTCACGTTGCTCTACCACCCGGACCTGCGCCGGATCGGCGCGCGGGCAACCACGGTGGCTGTCCCTGGGTACGCGGTGCCCCTTTCCCGCCTCGAGCCCGAGTTCGCGCAGCCGCGCAGCCAGGAGTGCGCGCCGCTCTGCGACCCTCATGTGAGCCGGAAACCTCACCTTGTGACGTGGGGCACGGACGAGTCGCTGACCATCACGCCCGCGGGGCGGGGACAGCTGTCTGTCGATGGGCAGCCCATCGACGAGACCCACCGGTTTTCTCCTGAGGCCCTGCGCGCGGGGCTGCTGTTGCAGCTCTCCAGGAGGATCGTGATTCTCGTCCATACGGTGACCGCCGCGCCTCCTGCGCCGAGATACGGGCTCGTCGGCGAGAGCGACGCCCTCGAGGTGGTCCTCCGATCGATCATGCGCGTCGCCGATCTGCAAGTCCCCGTCCTTCTCCGGGGGGAGACCGGCGCTGGCAAGGAGCGCGTCGCGCAGGCCATCCATCAGGCGAGCCCGCGGGCAGGTCGCTCATGGCTCGCTGTGAACATGGCCGCGCTTGCCCCGACCACCGCGGCCGCGGAGCTGTTCGGGCACGCGAAAGGGGCCTTCACGGGCGCTCACCAGCGCCACGCCGGTCTCTTCGAGCGCGCGCACGGTGGGACGCTCTTCCTCGATGAGATCGGCGACATGTCGATGGATGTCCAGGCGATGCTGCTCCGCGCGCTCGAGACCGGCACGATCCTGCCGATCGGCGACACCGAGCAGCGCGCGGTGGATGTCAGGGTCATCGCGGCGACGGACGTCGACCTGGAGCAAGCCGTCGCGCAAGGCAGGTTTCGCGCGCCGCTGCTCCATCGGCTACAGGGCTATACCATCACCATTCCTCCGCTTCGCCAGAGCCGCGAGGACATTCCCCGCCTGCTGCTCCATTTTCTGTGCCAGGAGCTCGCTCGCGTCGGAGAGCTGGGCCGGCTGAAGCCGCCCGCGGACGGCGCGCTGCCGTGGTTTCCTCGATCCCTCATGGTGCGCCTGCTCCAGCACAGCTGGCCCGGCAATGTGCGCGAGCTCCGGAACGTCGCGCGGCAGCTCGTGATCTCCAGCCGCGGCGCCGACGCCATCGTCATCGATGAGAGCCTGGAACGGATGCTGGAGCAGGCGGGTCAGACACCGCGGCCCCCGTCGGATGCACCGCGCCTTGTCGAGAGGCGAGATGCGGACGCCTCCACGGCCCATCCAGCGGACCACCCCATGGACCGGGAGGTCGACGAGGACGCCTTGCTCAGGGCGCTTCGGCAGAGCCACTGGTCGATCGGACCGGCGGCGGCGGCGCTCGGCGTCTCGCGCACCGCCCTCTACCGTCTCATCGAGCGAAGCCCTCACGTCCGCAAGGCGGCGGACATCCCGGAGGACGAGCTGATGCGCTGCCACCACGCGTGCGGCGGAGATCTCGACGCCCTGTCGGCGCGTCTCGAGGTGTCGAAGCGGGGGCTGACGCTGCGCCTGCGGGAGCTCGGTCGCTCCGGGCGGCTGCGCGAAGCGCCGCCGGACTGACCGCGGAGAGCTGGACGGTCCGCTCACCGTCCGGCTCATGGGCGGTCGAGCGACTCAAGCGTCCAGAAACCGTCCGCCGGCGTTCACGGACGGTTCGTGGACGCTCCACGGACGGTTGAGCGGACCACGCCGGGGGCAATGACGGGCTGAAATGGCCAGGGTCGGCGCCGCCTCGCCCCGCGGCACCGGAGCTGCCTTACGGCGGCCGACGAGGGCGCGCTGGGCCGCCGCTTGACGGGCGCCGCGTGGTGCCCGCCGAGGGCAAAGATCGCAGATCTCGAAAGCCCGAGGCTGCGAGCCCGACGCCGCCGTGCGCCTTCATCGCGAACATCTCAAGGAGCGATCCATGTACAAGGTTCGATATTTAGCGTGGGGGGTCGCCTGGCTGCTCGCCGGGTGCGGAACCCACCAAGACGGGGCGGCGCGCGGGGACGCCCGGGAGCCAATGTCCAACGTCCAACAGGCGTTTGATGCAGATCCTGACGACCTCACGCCGCCGGAGAGTGAGATCGATCCCACCGATGACCCGCTCGACCCTCTCAACCCTCCGCCCCCGGATCCGCCGGCGCCGCCGGAGGCGCTCGCGATACCCGACGACCCGATCGTGCCGACGAGCGACCGGGTCGGTGCGATTCCGGCGACCTGGGCCGTAGAGCAAGGACGCGCAAAAGTTCGAATCCCCATTGAAGTTCCGAAAGGTCGTGCAGGAATGCAGCCCGACCTTGCGCTCTCCTACGAGAGCGGCGATGGGAACGGGCCGGAAGGTGTGGGGTGGAGCGTGACGGGGTTGTCCTCCATCAAGCGGTGCGCGAGGACAAGAGCGATCGACGGAAGGCCGCGCGGTGTCAATTTCGATGACAAGGACGCATATTGTCTGGACGGACAGAGATTGCTTTCTGTTTCGTTGCACCCAGCCCCGACGGGCGGGATGGAGATGCGGACAGAGCGAGACTCCATGGCGCGCGTCCTCCTGTATGGCGGTCTGGCAGACCCAACGCGCTTCGAGGTGTGGGGCAAGGATGGGCGAATTTCTACCTACGAGCGCCTCGCAGCCAAGCGTATCCGTCCGACCACGGTGACGTCCGGTTACGTGGAGGAGAACGAGATCGGCGTCGCGTGGGTCCTGGCGCGGGTGGAGGACCGCGCCGGCAACGCGATGACGGTCTCGTACGACACGCGGCAGAATAGCTCCGCGCCGTTCGATTTTGCCTATGCGCCACGAAACATCGAGTACACGTCCCGACAGGGAGAGTCTCCGCGCAGGAAGGTCCGCTTCGTGTACGAGTCGAACCCGGACGATCAGTTTCGATATATCAGCGGCGTGCGCCTGAGCCAGCCCTGGCGGCTGCAGAGGCTGGAGATGTACGCGCTGGGCTGGCGATCGCCTGACACAACCCTGGCGTGGGAGTACCGGCTATCGTATGAGGAGAGCCCGACGACGGGACGCTCGCGGCTCAACCGGGTTGAGCGGTGCGGAGCCGAGGGGTCGTGCCTGCGCGCCAAGGTGATGGCGTACGACGATACGCCCCTCGCGTTCGAGGCGAAGCCCGTCGCCGCGCACGACGCGCCGAAGCCGCACTGGCTCGACGCCGAGCCGAAGCCGCTCGTGATCGACGCGGATGGAGACGGGCGCGATGACCTCATCTACCGTATCTCCGGCAACGCCAGAAATTTCGAGCCCTCCAGCACCGACGATCCCACGGAAGACTCGCTTTGGCTGCGCCTGGGTACCGCCGATGGCCTCGGCGCGCCCATTCGACTGCTAGCCGGCGTTGGTGTTGACGATACGCTCATATTCTCCGTGGAAGCTTCCATCAAGGTGGATGTGAATGCCAGCGGGAAAATGGCATTCACAGCGAAGGGGTGGGGAGTTCATCCGAGCTATCCGCTTCTCCGATTCAACCCGTCTACCAAGCGACTGGACTCCGCGGGCCTGACGTTCCCAGGACTCATCGATAGTGAAAACCATTACAAACCGTTGCCCGCAGTCGCGGCAGACATCGACGGCGATGGTCGCGCAGATATCGTTTATCACCCGATGGATGAGTCAGGGGAGTTTAATATCCACTGGAACCGAGCGCCGTCATTTAACTCACTACCTCAGATCATCCACGGACCCGTTGAGGCATGCCCCACCTCGCAGCGGGTTCTGGACAAGACGGGCGACGGGCGTGGGGACGTTCTGTTCGGCTGCGGATCAAAGCATCTCCTGACGGCCGCCGACGCTGGAGCCATCGTCGTCGAGGACGCCGACGACCTCTACGGCGACGGGGACGACCTCGTCGTCGACATGAACGCGGATGGGCTCGACGATCTGGTTTATCCGATATTCGAAGATGATGCGACTGGTGTACGCTGGAATACCGGTAGAGGGTTTGGGCCCGTCGAAACGGTTCCGAATGGACCGGTACCCGATACGATACAGAACACCGACGAGGGCTTGCGGACGGCCGAGCTTAACGGTGACGGCCGCACTGATTTCGTCGTCTTCCGCAACTACCCGACCAGAGAGATCGAGGTGTCACTGTCAACGAGCAGGGGCGGCTACCAACCGACCATCAAGTTGCCGTTCGACTCGGGTATGCTCTTCATCAACGGAGATATGCCCTGGGGCGCGTCGCGCGTCGGCGACTTCAACGGGGATGGACAGACGGACCTGGTCCACGTCAACTCCACGACGTCTGACTGGGAGGTGCTGCTGAACCTCGGTGTTGACACTGATCGCGTGGTCGCCGTGAGAGACGAGTCCGCGGAGCAGCCGCAGCTCCGCTTCTTCTACGCGCGTGTGCGGCCCGACTCCCCCGCCACATGCACGTATCCGCAAGTATGCCAGAAGCGCGGGGTGCCGGTCGTGCAGCAGCTCTGGGAAAACCAGGGCAGTCAAGTCGCCGCGTTCCGCCGGACGATCTACGGCTACCGTGATCTGCGGTACGACTGGTCCTCTCGGAAGTCGCTGGGGTTCGGTGAGATTCGCATGTGGGAGCCCGAGCGCCCTCGAGAGACGCGGATCACCTACGACCACACGACCCGGGTCGACTCCCGCTATGCTCTCGCCGGGTTGCCGTCCAAGACGGTGGTGATCACCCCCGTCCTCGGGCCATCGGTGGTAGGTGTACCTCCGGAGACGAGCGCGCCCACCACGCGCATCGTCGAGACTGTGAAGCAATATTCGGTCAAGCTGCTGCATTCCGGCCTCACGTATTTCGTCTACCCGTACGCATGGACCGAGAACGAGTGGGAGCAGGCGGCGACCATCGACTGGGCAGACTTCGCGTGGACCCATGTGAGCTACTCAGGATCGAGCATGCCGAGCACGCGGCGCCAGCAGGCGGGGTCGCAGGCGCTCGATGAGTTCGCGAACGTCACCGAGGTGGCCACGCTCACGACGGGTGGGCAGCGTCATATCGTTTCGACGACGTACGACAACCTGACGGAGGACTGGCTCATCGGACTCCCGCGACAGCGGCTCGAGACGGAGTACAAGAACGGGAGCACGCCCCCTGCGCCCCGCAAGGTGGAGTGGACGTACGACGATCGCGGCCTGGTGCGCGTCGTGGATATCGAAAAAGGGGACGCAAATGGGTCGATTCCGATGTCAATCACGTACAGCCGTAACCCGGACGGCCTCCCGTGGATGATCGTGCGCTCGCCGGTCAGCGGTGAGGACCGACGGCAGTACATCGACTGGGGCGACGCGTCGCTGGGCGATGAGCGCGTCTTCCCCAAGCAGATTTGGACGGACGTGAATGGTATCGATCATTCGCGGTGGACTGTCTACCATCCCGCGACCGGAGATCTGGTCGCTGAGATGGACAGCGACGGCGTCACCGTGACGCGGAAGTACGACGAGTTCCACCGCTTGCGAGCGGAGACTCCGGAGGGCGGCACTCCCACCGGCGTGACCTATGAAGCGCTTCGCGAGGGTCCGCTGGTGACGGGGACGAGGGCGACGGTCGCGCGCGGCGGCGCCGTGGCGGCGGGTCGGGAAATCCTCTCCCTGGATGAGCTCTCGCGCCCGATCGAGATGGCCCACGAGCGCTTCGACGGAGCGCTCGCGAGCAGCCGCCAGAGCTATGACGTGCTGGGGCGCATCGTTCGGACGACGCGGCCGGCCACGTCCGAAGAGACGGTGCAGGTCACTCGTTATAGCTACGACTCGCTCGACAGGCTCCTCGAGGAGCGGCGCCCGGATGGGAGCCGCGACCACTACGAGCACTCGCTCCTTGAGACCACCTCCTTCGACGCCGAGGGGCGCGAGCACCGCACGAAGATCGATTGGGACGGGCGCCTGGTGTCCAGCACCCGGGTCGCGCCGGAGGGGACCCAGACGCTGCGCTACGTCTACGAGCCGTTCGGCCTGCTCGGCAAGGTGATCAACGAGTCCAGCGGGAATCTGGTGCTCCTGGAGCAACGTTATGATCAGCGCGGCCGGCGCAGGTGGTACAAGGAGCCTGTGTCGGCGGCGACGACCGTCACCTACAACGCGTTCGGCGAGGTGGTCACGCTCGCCGATTCGCTGTCCACGCGCACGTTCGGGCGCGACGCGCTGGGACGTGTCGAGACGATCGTGGACGACGATGGCGAGACCGAGTTCGTCTGGGATACGGCCCCGCACGGCGTCGGCCGGCTGGCCAGCTCTACCAGCCCGGACGGGGTTCAGAAGAGCTTCGCCTACGACGAGCACGGGCGGCCTGAGGCGACGACGTGGACCATCGACGGCCACGCGTACGTCATTCGGCAGACGCACGACGCGCTGGGGCGGGTGGATCTGCTAGAGTACCCGTCCGTGGAGGGAGCGACCGGGTTTCAGGTGAAGCACCGCTACAACGCCCATGGTTACCTTCACGAGGTCGTCCGCCGTCTCGTGGCCGGAAATGGGACGATCAGCAGCGCGGTCTTTCTTCCGATCTGGCGCATGAACAGCCGCAACAGCGACGATCAGCCGCTCTCTGTTCAGCTGGGCGAGACGGTCGAGACGACGTACAGCTACGAGCCGCTCACAGGGCGGCTGGATCGGGTTCAGACTCCTGGGGCGTACGATCTCGACTACGACTACTATCTGGATGGCCGCGTCAAGCGACGCTACGACAGGCAGTCGAATCGGGACGAGACGTTCGGGTATGACGCGCGCGAGCAGCTCAGGTGGTGGGAGCTGCAGACCGGCACGACGTCGACGAGGACGGATTACTCGTATGACGCCCTGGGAAACGTCAAGCAGGTGTTCGTCGGCGGCGCGCTTCGGGAGGAATACGTCTTCGGGCCGCCTTACAGGCCGAGCGAGGTCCGGATCGGCGGCGCGGTGGCGGACACGCTGTCGTACGACGTTCGCGGCCGCCTGTTCAGCCGAGGTGGGCCGCGGGCCCCGATGGGCGTGACGTTCACGGAGTTCGACCTGCCCAGGGAGGTAGCGCACCCGGGCGGGACGACCTCGTTCCGGTACGACGCCGATGGCAAGCGTGTGATGAAGGAGGGCCCTTCGGGAACGGTGTTGACGCTCGGTCGGCTGTACGAGCGGCGGACGGCGGGAGCGGATACAACCCACGTCTTCCATGTCTTCGCGGACGGCGAGGAGGTGGCGCAGCACCTCGTTCACCCGGATGAAAGCTCTCAGGACCGCTTTGTGCAGAAGGATGCGCTCGGAAGCGTGGGCGTGGTGCTGCGCTCGGATGGCAGCGTGCTCTCCCGGAACTTTCATGAGCCGTTCGGTGGGCGCATCGACGAGAACGGGGGGCCGATCGCCGGTCTGCCCCTCGGGATCGGCGACGTGTGGACCGGGTTCACGGGGCACGAGCATGATGACGAGCTCGGCTGGATCGACATGCAGGGGCGCGTCTACGATCCGAGCCTTCGCCGGTTCCTCACGCCGGATCCCGTCATCCCGTCGCCGCTGACGGTGCAAGGGTACAATCCCTATGCCTACGTCTTGAATGATCCCCTCAACCTGAGGGATCCGACGGGCTTCCAGCCGTGCGACGGGACGAACTGCACGCCGATCGCGCCCGAGACGATCGCGCCGCCGCCGGGCGTCATCATCGATGGCGACGGCACTGGCACGAAGGAGGTGGATGTCTTCGAGGACGGTGAGGAGCTCCTGCCGGGAGACGATGGCGCCGTCGAGGGCTCCGGCGGCGACGGTGGAGCGGGTCCTGGCGGAGAAGGCGGGGAGGGCGGCCCCTCGTCGGAGTGGGACAGAGGAACAGAATCTGGGTTCAGCATCGGTCCGATGACGGCGGCGGACATGCGCGAGCTAACGCACGTCTGCCTCGATGCTTGTGGCTTCGCGCCGCCGCCGGTCGGCCCGGTGTGCGACGTCGCCAATGCCTGCATCTATGCCGGGGAGGGCGACGCGGTCAACGCGACAATGAGCCTCTGGGCCGCCGCGCCTGGGGTCGGCGATGCCAGCAAGCTTTATTCCAGCGTGAAGCGTGCGGGACAGCTTGGGAAGGCTGGCAGGATGGCGGAGGCAAATCAGGTCGCAAGGGGCGCAGCGGCAGGGTCGCGGGTCAACATGCCGGCGTGGCGAAAGATCACGATCAACATGGGACACATCCGCGATCGACATATGCCGGGCGGAAAAGACCTCGTGCCCGGCCACAAGAAGGATATCTTCGAGGGTATGAGCGAATTGCAGGTCGAGCGCGCTGTGCGGAATGCTTATCGCAATGGAGATGTGCTGCAGTCCCAGGGCGAGCGAGTGTTCGTCAGCGGTCCATTCGGGAACGGGACCATCGAGATGTGGGTCAACCGAGCCACGAAGGAAATCGAGAGCGCGTGGCCGAAGTTCTAAGGGGAGCAGACGATGCGTATTGTGTTCGATGAATCGACGCTCGAGCAAGGGGACAACGCGAGCCGCTCGATAACCGGCGTGCTCTACTTCGACTTCAGTGGATATCCGTTTCCTGGGGAACGATGGAGCGACTTCGTGGTGGTCATCGCCACCTGGTGGTTGGACGCACTTGAGAAGCTCGAGCGGGGCGTTGACCACGAGGCGGTGCTTCGATTCATGGACGGCCCCTACTGGATCACGCTAACGCGGCAGGATGGCAATGCCGCGCTGTTGCGCTGCACTGAGGATCGACGCGGTGCGGGTGTCGTGCATGAGGAATACATCGACTTGCCTGATTTCGCGGCTCAGGTGCGACGAACTGCTCGACAGGTTGCGTCGGCTTGCCATCGAAGCGGCATCGAATCGAGCGATGTTGACGCCCTCAGGAGGTATCTGCCCAACTGACGTCGTAGGCCGAAGAAGCCTGAGAACAGCTCTGGAGATTCCTCGACGAGTTCCGCGCCACTGTTTCGCCCATGCCGGCCATCTCGTCCTCGATCCGGCCCAGCTCTCCTGATCTACCGCCCCGGGAGATCCTCACCGTTCCCGGTCTCCTTTCCCCACGCGACCCACCACGCCTCGCCGAGGTGGCGGCGGATGCTCGCCCGTGCCCAGTGGGCCGCAGAGGCGAGCCGCCATCTCGGCAGCCCCGAGCCGCGCCGCGGCCTCGTCGAGGTTGCGCCCCTCCTCGGCACCGGCCGGAACGCCTCGACCTGGCGTGCCGGGAGCCCCCCGAGCACCTGCTCGACCGCGCCCGCCATCCGGCGCGTGGCGAGCTCCTCGTCGGGCGGGACCGCGGTGCGCGTGGGCGTGGCGCCGTCCAGCGTGTCGGGCGCGTCGAGCCGCTCGCGCCGGGCGAAGCGCAGGTGTTCGATGAACAGCCGGCGGGCGATCGTCACCGCCCAGGGCGCCACGCTCGCGCCGCGCCGGTAACTCGCGTGCGCTCGTGTGCAGGTCAGCCGACCCTGTGCTCGACGCTCGGCGCCTGGGCTTGCCGGCGGAGCTCGACGTTGAAATGCTGGAGCACCCAGCGCTCCGCGTCGGTCATCGACGAGAAGACCCTGACGGGATGCGGCGGCGGCTTCAGCCAGTTGAGCGCGGTCAGGATGCCGTTCACCAGGCTGGAGTCGCCCACGATGCCGGACGCGAGCAGGTGCGCGCGCGCCTGCCGCTCGTAGTCGGCGTACATCTGCGCGACGGCTCGCCGCTGCAGGGCGTTCGGCATGCTGCTGCCGCGCGTGTCGTTGATCAGGCCGAACGGCCCCGACACGATGAGCTGGATCATGCCCCTCATCAGCACGTCCCAATCGTCCTGGGTGTAGTGCTCGCCGGCCCGCATCACGACCAGCGGATAGCGCGAACGATCCAGCTCAATCCCGCGCGCCAAGGCCGCCTCCGTCCCGACGAACGCCACGCTGGACCGAAACGCGGATGAACTCGTACGAGAGGGCGGTCGCGGAGCATGCGGCGGTCATGTACGTCCCGGTCGGTTCAGAAGGGCAGCATTAAAAGGAAGAGCAAAGCGATTCGCGGCTGTCAATGACAAATCACGGCGCTGACCCGAGGTAACAAGAATCTCCTGCGCGCCCTGCGCCTCCTGGACAGCCACGCTGTATTCATCATTGCTGCGCCCTCCGGAGGGATCGTCGCGGGGACGGTCGGGCGCGGACGTAAGTGCCCGAAATTGTTGCGCAACATCGGCTTTCAGCGCTCCTCCGTCTCCTCGCTGCCGCCGCGTCGTCCGCGACGCCGGCGCCGCCGGCGCCACCGACGCGGAGGCAGCGCAGCGGACGTGGGGCGGCGCCCTGTCACCCGCCGTCGTCGGGCCCTAGAAACACCGCCCCCGGCGCGAGCAGCTGAGTGCCGTTCATCAACCAGACAGCCGCCTGGTTCGTTCCTGTGGCGGACCAGAGCACGTCCGCCATGCCGTCGAAATTGCTGTCGGCGGCGGGGCATGCTTCCCAGCCGCGGCCGAGCGGCCCCGGGATCACCGGTCCTGCCGAGATCACCAGGGTGCTGCCCTCCATCAGCCAGACGGCCATGAGGTTCAGCTCCTTGTCGTTCCAGAGCACGTCCGCCATGCCGTCGGCGTTGTAGTCCCGCGCGGTGACGACGTGAAAGCCGCCGCCGAGCCCGGGGATGACCGGCCCCGGCGCGAGCAGCTGAACGCCGTCCATCAGCCAGACGGCTATCAGGCTCTGCTCCGTGTTCTCCCAGAGCACGTCTGCCATGCCGTCGCGGTTGAAGTCCCTCGCGGCGCGCGCCACCCAGCCCTGGCCGAGCGGCCCCGGGATGATCGGCCCCGGCGCGAGCAGCTGAGACCCATCCATCGCCCATGTCGTCATCACGTTCTGTTCTTTGTCGTTCCAGAGCACATCCGCCATGCCGTCGCGGTTCAGATCGCCCACCGCGACGACCTTCCAGCCCCGGCCGATCGGCCCCGGGAGGATCGGCCCCGGCGAGAGCAGCTGGCTCCCTTCCATCAGCCATATGGCCACCAGGTTCTGCTCCGCGCTGCGCCAGAGCACATCCGCCATGCCGTCGGAATTGAAGTCACCGGCATTGACCGCCTCCCAGCCCTGGCCGATCGGCCCCGGGATGACCGGCCCCGGCGCGACCAGCTGGGTCCCCTCCATCAGCCAGATCGCCGCCAGGCTCTTCTCGGGGTGCTCCCAGAGCACATCCACCATCTCGTCGCGATTGAAGTCATTCATACGAGTGGCCTTCCACCCAGCCCTGCTCGCCCGCTGCGTCGCGCGTCCCAGGGACGACGCCGCCGGCTCGGCGGACCAGCGGTCGTGGTCCGGCTCGACGCCCGGCGTGCAGGCCGGCATGGGGTGAACCGCAGCGATCGCGCACAGCGCAGCCCCTGTAGCCGCAGACCTCCTCACACTCGCCTCGCTTGCGGCTCGGGCGCGGGCGCAGACGCCGGCACGGGAGATCCCATCCGGTCCGCGACCCTGAGCACGCCGAGCACGTGCGCGGGCGGAGAGCAAGCGCAAGGCCATAGAGACCATGTTGTGCGCCCGATCTCGGCGCGGTCACCACATGGTACCTCACCAGGCCACTCCCCGCTTCTCGCATCGAGCGCGTCACAGGGCTTCTCTGCTCATCGAGCAGGGCACCCCCCCTGGGTGCCGGGCGCGCGCCACGTCCGGTGAGATCGCTTCTGGCCGCTGGTCGCCGCCCTCGGAAGAAAAGGCCTTTCGGGACACCGTGACGTCGAGGCCCTGTGTCACGGGCAAGCGATCGTGAACGCGATGGCTCTACCGGGGACGTACACCTGGGGGGATCCTGCCCACGTGCTTGCCTGTCGCGGAGAGGGTCAGTTGAGGCCGGCGGCGACGCTGGCGAGGCCGACCGTGAGATGGACGGCGGTGACGCCGACGAGGGTGCGGTGGCGCGCGTAGAAGAGGCCGAAGAGGACGCTCGCGGCGAAGGTGATGACCGCGAAGGCCAGCGAGACATACAGGTGGAACACGCCGAAGAGCACCGAGGTGACGACGATGGGCGCGAGGCGCCCGGCGTCGGGCAGGAGCCGCTCGAGCGAGGTCTGGATCACGCCGCGCGCGATGAACTCCTGGAGCAGGCAGTGCGGCCCATAACTCGCGAGGAAGATCGCGAACTCGAGGCCCGAATACCCCGCGACCGAGCCCCAGTCGAGCCACGGCTCGCCGCGCAGGGCCGGCCCCGCGCGGAGCGCGAGGCACGCCGCGAAGGCCATGGCGGCGATGACGAGCGCCTCGCGGAGGCTATGCCGCGCGCCCGAGAGCGTCACGCCGAGCCGCGCGAGCGGCAGCGGCTGCCGCCGGACGAACCACCCGATCGGCACGAGGAGCAGCAGCAAGAAACCCCACGAATAGCCCATCTGGAGCAGCGGCGGCAGATCGGCGCGGATGAGATCCCGGACGAGCTGCGCGACGCCGAAGAGGGCGATGACGACGAAGAAGAACGCCGCGAGCTCCCGGCGCAGCTCCAGGGCGTCCCGACCGCCGCGGCGGAGGAGCTCGATCTCGAGGCGGAGCAGGTCGTGATCGGCGTCGCCCGCCGCAGCCAGCCCAGCGCGCTCGGTCGAGCGGTCGCGCCGGCCGGTCGACGGGCGCGCGTCGCGGGCGGCGGAGCCGGCGAGGAAAGGAACATGGTGTGGGTCGATCACGTCGGAGGAGGATTCGAGCAAGCTCATAAGACTATCCCCATTGAACCAGCCATGATGTCACGACTCTCGGCGAGCGATCAAGCGCATAGAGGTTCGCCGTTGTAACAGCCAGCGTGGTTCACGTTGGTTCACGTCGTTCACGTCTCGTTCCGGCGGTGGGCACCAGCTCGGCGTGGCGGGTACCAGGCCAGCGCGGCGGACGCCAGGCCCAGCCGTCGGTCCGAACCTCGCGAACCTCGCGAGCCTTGCGAGCCTCGCGAGCTTTGCCATGGGCGCGCATGCCGCTATCAGAGAGGTCGTTCCTCCGAGCCCGGCGCGCTGCCACGGATGAGCGGGCGCCGAGCTGGGCGAGGACGGTACGACAGGGGGCAGACCACACCGTGCGGCTCGGGATCCGGCTTCAGCTCTTGTTCGCGCTCGGCGCGCTGCTCCTCCTGGCGTTCCTGCCGCTCTTCTTCGCCGTGGCGAGCCTCACGCGGGCAACGATGAGCGGCGCGCGCGCGTCGAGCGCCCGCGCGATCGGCCGCGCCATCGCCGGGCACGTGGCCGCCGCGCGGACGACCCGCTCCGCCCCGGAGCTCTCGCTCCTTCTCGAGGCGCAGCTCGGCCCGGACGGGGCGTCGGCGATCGGCGTCTACGACGCGGCCGGGGCGCTCTCGGTCCGCGCCGGGGAGCCGGAGATCGTGGCGGCGCTGCCGGCCTCGGTGGAGGGCGGCACGGAGGTGCTGAAGACGGTGCGCACGGCGCGCGGCGATGCGCTCCTGGTGGTCGTCCCGGAGCCTGCGCGCGCGGCGGCGTCTCTCGTGGAGCCGGCGCCCGCGACGTCGACGGGCTCCGTGGCCGTGCTGGTGCCGACCGACCCGTCGACGGTGGCCGCCGCGCCGCTCGTGCGGATCGTGGCGCTCTACACGGGCATCGTGGCGCTGGCGCTGCTCGTGTTCGCGTACATCTCGATGACACACCTCGTGGTGCGGCCGATCGACGCGGTGTCGGAGGCCGCGCGCCGCGTGGCCGGCGGGGCGCGCGACCTGGAAGTGCCGCGGGCGGGCGCGCGGGAGCTCGCGGAGCTCGGCGCGAGCCTCGCGCTCATGACGGGCCGCCTCCGCGCCGACGAGGAGTCGCTGCGGGCGAAGATCGCCGAGATCGAGCGCTACGCGGCGGACCTGAAGAGCGCGCAGGAGCGGCTGGTCCGCTCGGAGCGGCTCGCGTCCGTGGGGCGCCTGGCGGCGGGGCTCGCGCACGAGATCGGCAACCCGCTCGCGGCGATCCTCGGCCTGCAGGATCTGCTGCTCGCCGGGGGCCTCACGCCGGCCGAGGAGCGCGACTTCGTCGAGCGGATGAAGCGGGAGACGGAGCGGATCCACAAGATCCTGCGCGATCTGCTCGACTTCGCCCGGCCCGCGGCGCGGGGCGCGGCCGAGGCCGGCGGCGATGGAGAGGCAGGGCACCTCCCCTCGGGGTCGGTCGCGGAGGCGATCGGCGACGTCGTCTCGCTCGTCACGCCGCAGAAGGCGTTCCGCGCGATCGAGCTCGAGCGGGACGTCGCGCCCGACGTGCCGGCCGTGGCGCTCGCGCACGGGCAGCTCGTGCAGGTGCTCCTGAACCTGCTCCTGAACGCGGCCGACGCGGTGCCGCGCGTCGGGGGGCGCGTGGCGGTGCGCGCGTCGCGGGGCGCGGGCGGGGGCGCGCGGATCGAGGTCGAGGACAACGGGCCGGGGATCGCGGAGGCGGTCCGCGAGACGCTGTTCGAGCCGTTCATCACGACCAAGGAGGTCGGCGAGGGGACGGGGCTCGGGCTCGCTGTGTGCCGGGGGCTCGTGGAGGCGGCCGGCGGGACGATCGGGGTCGAGCGAGGCGCGGACGGCGGGGCGCGGTTCGTGGTGCTGCTGCCGGGGGCCGCGTAGCGCGAGGCGAGCGAGCCGCCGTGAGACCACGCTCGCTCACGCCGGCCTGCGTCGGCCTGCGTCAGTTCACGTCAGTTCACGCCCCGCCCCGACGACGGCCAGGGGCGCTCGCCGCCGAGCTGATCGAGCTCCTTCCGGAGCTCGTCGGTCGGCGCGAGCACCTGCATCCGCTCGAGCACGCTGCGCAGCCGCGACGCGTCCGAGCGGCTCGAGTAGATCGACCGCAGGTTGTTCAGCATGCGCACGAGGATCTGCCGCTTCTGCGCGGGCACGAGCAGCCGCGGCTCCGGATCGCGCGTGGCGCCCGTGGCGCGGGTGTGCAGCGCGCGCAGGTCGTCCCGGCCGAGCAGGCGGCCCTCGAACGGGTCGATGAGCAGCACGCCGCCGCGGACCGGCGTCCTCACCAGGAAATGGCCCGGGAACGAGACGCCCTGGGCCTCGAGGCCCGCGCGCCAGCACACCTCGAGGAGGACGACGGCCAGCGTGATGGGGATGCCCGTGCGGCGATCCAGGACCTCGTGCAGGTAGCTGTTCTTCGGGTCGTAGTAGTCCCCGGAGTTGCCGTGGAACCCGAGGTCGCCGTAGAACCAGCGGAGCAGCTGCTCGATGGGGCCGCTGCCCGGCGTCGCCTCCGCGGCGCGCAGGGGGCGATCGACAGCGCGCCGCGCCTCGCCGCCGAGCCGGTCGAGCACGCCGAGGTAGTGCGGGATGTCGAGGCCCGGGTACGCGGCGTCGTCGATGAGGAGCGCCGCCTCGGCGAGGTCGAGCTCGTCCTCCGGTCTCCCGGCGATATGCGCAAAGAGCGTCAGACTCACCGGCGCGGCCATCGGACCGAGCGTAGCGCCACCCGACGGAGATGGTCTAGGCGTCCCGCGCGCCGTCGTCGAGCCACGCGTCGACGCGGACCCCGACCAGGTTGCGCTTCTCCATCGCCGCCAGGATGCGCGGGAGCGCCAGGGGCCCCGCGGGCGCGTGATCGTCGCGCTCGGCCGCGTCGTGGAGCAGCACGATCGCCCCGTCGCGGAGCCCCGGGATGATCCGCGCCGCCACCCGCCCGGGGTCCGCCCCGGCGAGCCCGTCGAACCCCCGCGCCGACCAGCCGATTACGTCGAGGTCGAGCGCGTCCACCACGCGGGCGATGCGCGGGCTCGTGTGGCCGACCGGCGGCCTGAAGAGGGTGGGGCGGGCGCCGGTGATCCGCTCGATGACGTCGAGGTTCTGCCGGAGGTCGCGCTCGACCCGGCGGGCCGAGCGCAGCGAGAAGAGCCGGTCGTGCGCGTGGCTGTGCAGGGCGACGGCGTGGCCCCGCGCCGCGATCTCGCGGACGAGCTCCGGGTGGGCCTCGGCCTTGCGGCCGATGACGAAGAACGTCGCCTTCACGCCCGCCTCGTCGAGGAGCGCGAGGACCGCCGGCGTGTGCTCCGGGCTCGGCCCGTCGTCGAACGTCAGCGCCACGCCCCGCGCGCCGGGCGGGCCGCGCTTCACGACGTCGACGAACATCCCGAGCCCGAGGAAGAAGACCCCGCACAGGACGAGCGCGAGGTAGCCGGCGATGGCCGCGCCCGCGACCGCCATGGGCACCGGCGCGACGAGCAGCGAGCGCGCGACCAGCGCGAGCGCGCCGAGCGACGCCGCGTAGAGGAGGGCCCGCGCGAACGGCACCGGCTACTTCTTCGCGCGCTTCTTCTCGGGCTCGACCTCGAAGTCGTCGTCGAGCTCGTCCGCCGCGGCGGAGGCGGCGATGCGCTTGTTGTTGCCCCCGGCCGCCGCCTTCACCGCCGGCTTCGCGCCCGGCTTTTCCTCGTCGGAGGGGTCGTTGTCGGCCTCGTAGAAGCCGCCGAGCAGCGCGGCGATCGCGGCGAGCGACGTGACCGCCAGGCCGCCGAACGTCCCGGTGCCCCCCGCGGCCTCGCCGAGCGACAGGTTCGCGCCCCCGAGCTCGCCGAGCGGCAGCGGCACCGGCACCGTGAGCCACCTGCGCGCGGCGTACATCAGGCCAGCGCCGAGCAGCGCCCCGACGAAGGCCTTCATCCCCGCCTCGATCTTCGCGTCCTTCGCCCAGATGGGCTTGCCCGCGATCAGGCCCACGAGGACCCCGGCGAGCGCCGCGGCCAGGTAGGCGACGATCGCCATGGGCGCGGCGAAGCCGAGCTTTGCCAGCGCGAAGCCCAGCAGGCCCCCCACGATGAGCCCCTTCACAACCCCGAGGATCAGGCGACCCAGCATCAGATCCATCCTTGGCACGACGCGGGGCGCCGTTCAACATCGCGCGGCGCCATGGCGCCGTTGAAACGCGGCCCCGCGCGGTCGCGTTCCCGGCGCCGTTCGGCGCTGTTCCGCGGGGTTCCGCGCCGTTCAGCGCTGTTCCGCGGGGTTCCTGGCGGTTCCGCGCTGTTCGGCCGCCGTTCCGCAGGGCGCCGCGTTGTGAGCGCGACCGCGCGGCGCCATCGGGCCGCGCCAGGAGAGCGACCGCGCCGCGCTCCCTGTGGTAGACGGCCCCCACCGCCCGGGTAGCCCGCTCCTCCTCGACAACGCGCTCGGCCCCGCCGCGCGCCGCGCCCCTCGCCGCAGCCTGACCCGGGCTCCGACCGGCCGTGCTCTTCAATACCCTCCGTTACGCCGAGTTCTTCGCCGCCGTCTTCGTCGGATCGTGGGCGCTCGTGCGGTACGCCGGCGCCTGGCCGCGCCTCGTGTTCCTGCTGCTCGTGAGCTACGGGTTCTACGCGGCCTGGGACTGGCGCTACCTGCCGCTCATCTTCGCCTCGTCCACGGTCGACTTCCTGCTCGCCCGCGCGATCGCCCGCGAGGAGCGGCCCCGGGCGCGGCGCGCGATGCTCATCGCCACCGTGGCGCTGAACCTCGGGTTCCTGGGGTTCTTCAAGTACTGGAACTTCGCGATCGAGAACGCCGCGGCCCTCCGCGCCCTGCTCACGGGCGAGCCGGCGAGCGTGGGCCACGCGTTCCGGGTGCTCCTGCCGCCGGTCGGCATCTCGTTCTTCACGTTCGAGTCGATGAGCTACGTCGTCGACGTGTACCGGGGCGAGCTCCCGCCCCACAAGAGCTACCTCCGCTACCTGCTCTTCGTCGCCTTCTTCCCGCACCTCGTCGCCGGGCCGATCGTCCGCCCGCGGGACCTGCTCCCGCAGTTCGAGCGCGCCCCGAGCCTCACCCTCGAGGAGGGCGGGGAGGGCCTGTTCCTCGTCGCGATCGGCCTCGTGAAGAAGGTCGTCCTCTCCGACCAGCTCGCGCTCAACCTCGTCGACCGCGTGTTCGAGCGCCCGGAGAACTACTCGGCCCTGGAGGTCCTCGCGGGCGTCTACGGCTACGCCGCGCAGATCTACTGCGATTTCTCGGGCTACACCGACATCGCGATCGGCTCGGCGCTCCTGCTCGGCGTGCGGTTCCCGAAGAACTTCGACGCGCCGTACAAGGCGCACAACCTCGCCGATTTCTGGCGCCGCTGGCACATCTCGCTCTCCACCTGGCTCCGCGACTACCTGTACATCCCGCTCGGCGGCAACCGCGGCTCCGAGCTGGCGACGTACCGCAATCTGATGATCACGATGCTGCTCGGCGGCCTCTGGCACGGGGCGTCGTGGAACTTCGTCTTCTGGGGCTTCCTCCACGGCCTCGGCCTCGCCGTGACGCGCGCCTTCCAGCGCGCGGTCCAGCGCCGGCGACCGGTCGGCGAGGGCGAGCGCGGAGCCGCGACCGCGGGCTCGCCCCTCTCCCGCGTCCCGCTCCGCGCGCTGTGCGTGCTGCTGACGTTCCACTACGTCTGCTTCGCGTGGATCTTCTTCCGCGTGCCGACGTTCTCGCAGGCCGTGCTCATCCTGCGGCAGATCGGCACGCTGACGACCTTCCACCCGAACCTCCCGCCCGTGCTTGTCGCGCTCCTCGGGGTCGCGCTCCTGTCCCATTACGTGCCGGAGCGCCTCTACGAGCGCGCGCGCGGCGCCTTCATCGCGGCGCCTGCGCCGGTGCAGGGCGCGCTGCTGTTCCTCGTCGCGATCGGGCTCCACGAGGCGGCGAGCGCGGCCGCGGTGCCGTTCGTCTACTTCCAGTTCTGAGAGCTGCGGTCACCCGCTTCGGATACGGGCCCATCTCGGCGTTTTCGGTGCTCAGCGCACCGGAGTGCGCTTCCGCGCCGAAAACGCCGATCTGGACCCGTCTCCTGTGCGGGTGACCGCCGCTCTGCGGCGCGTGTGCAGAGCGTGCGCGACGGGGCCGAGGGAGCGGGCGGGCCAGGCCGCGCGAGAGGCGGAGGGCGCCGGGATCGAGGGCGAGCGCGGCGGGCTCGCCGGCTCGCCGTGGTTCATTTCTCGGGATTTCGAGCCGAACGGTGCATTACGCTCTCGCCGTGCGCCCGCCCCCTCTCGCCGCCCTCGCCCCCCTCGCCGTCCTCCTCGCCGGCGCGCTCTCGCCCGCGTGCAGCGTGTCCAACGTGCCGGCGAACGCGATGCCGATGATCCGGGCGCGCGCCACCTCCGACCTCGATTGCGCCGACAAGGACGTCCGCATCGAGGAGCAGCTCGGCGGTCATTTCAAGGCCGTCGGCTGCGGTCGCAAGGCGTACTACCGGGCCGCCTGCGAGGCGCTCCGCTGCGTGGTGAGCGGCGAGGGCGAGGCGATGGTCCCGTGGCGAGATCGCCCGGATCCGGCCGAGGTCGACCGGCAGCGGAACCGGCTGCCGTTCGAGTAGGCCGGGGCCCGGCGCTTGCCGCCGGCGGACAGCGGCTTTTCGGGCCTTTTTCGGGCACGCGCGGCCGGGCCTGAGGTAGCCTGCGCCGTCCCGGGGATCTGCCGCGGGTTCGGCCATGGCCTACATCACCACCGAGAGCTGTACGTGACGGACACGGAGCAGGCCGACACCGACGCCCGGCCCGAGCCGGATGCGAGCTCGCCGCCGGACGCGCAGTCCGACGTCGAGCCGCGGCGCCCGACGAAGAAGCGCGGGAAGCGGCGCGACGAGAAGGCGGCGCCGCCCCCCGGCGACGCCGCGCCGGCGCGCCCTCGCCATCCCGAGATCGAGCGCCTCGAGCAGGCGTTCGAGCGCGGCGACTACGCGCTGGTCCGGGAAGGCGCGAGGCGGCTCTTGGCCGGGGAGATCGAGCGCGACAGGCCGAGCCGCCAGCCTCCGGAAGAGGACCATCCCTACCGGGCGCGCGACGAGGTGAAATCCTCGCATGACCTGGCGGAGCAGCAGGAGCGCGAGCGCGACGAGCTCCGCCGCGCGGCGCGGGCGCTGCTGCGCCGGATCGACCCCGACCCGCTCGCCGTCGTCCTGCTCGTCGCGGCCATGGCGCTGCTCGCGTTCCTCGCGCTCTGGTACTGGTCCCACGGCCACGCGGCCCCGTGACGCCCGTGACGACCTAGGAGGCAGCGCGGTGAACGCCGAGCCCGGACGTCCCTCAGGCCGCCCCCCCGCGCGGTGGCTCGCCGCGCTCGCGCTCGCGCTGATCGCCTGCGGAGGCGCCCCCGGCCCGGGTCGGCCCGCGGCGTGGAACGCGGCGCCCGACGGGCAGCGGGGCGCCGCCTCGGGCACGCGGGCCGAGCGCTACTTCCCGCTCGTCGACGGGCACATCTACCACTACGCGACCCTGAGCGAGGGCGGCGAGCAGGGCCTCCTCGTCGCGCGCGTGCACCGCGCGGACGCGCGCCGCGGCGAGCTCCGGTTCCCCTCGGGCGTGAAGCGCTTCGAGTTCACCGGCGAGGGTGTCATCCGCGGCGACACGGGCGTCTTCGTGCTCAAGGAGCCGATCGCGCCCGGCACCACGTGGACCGGCGAGCACGGCGGCCGCGCGCGGATCGCCGCGGTCGACGTGGCGATCGAGGTGCCCGCGGGGCGGTTCACGGGGTGCGTGCAGACCGTGGAGGAGCGCCTCGGCGACAGGCCCGCGCGCTACGTGTCGACGTTCTGCCCGGACGTCGGCGTGGTGGTGATCGAGGCCGCGGGCGGGGCGAGCTACGAGCGGGCCGAGCTCAAGAGCTACGCGCCGCCCATCGACATGGGCCCCGACGGTGTGCGGCGCGCCCCGGCCGATCCGCCTCCCGGCGGCGCGAGCGCGCCCTGAGCGCGCCGCGCGCGCTCCGCGGTGGAGGGCGCCCGCGTGCGCCGCGCCACGCCGCGCGCGCTCGCCCGGCGGCGCATCCCGTTGCTTTTTGCGCAGACGCGCAATCCGTGCGACCCGTGCCAGGCCCTTCCGTTTCCTGGGGGGCGGGAAGTAGACTCCCGGCGCCGCTCGTGGCGCGGGCGCACCGCTTGCTGCGAACACGCCGCACGAACGCCGCTGGCGGCGCCTCTCGAATCACCAAGGACATGAATTACTGGGATTACATCCACGTCGAGGAGCTGCTCGCCCTCCAGGGTGGATTCGACGACGACGAGCAGAAGGTCGGCAACGACGAGGCCCTGTTCATCGTCGTCCACCAGATCTACGAGCTCTGGTTCAAGCTCATCCTCCGGGAGCTCACCTCGGCGCGCGAGCTCTTCCGCCAGAACCCGGTGCCCGATCAGAAGCTCGCCTCCGCGGCGCGCTCGTTCCGGCGGGTCGTCACCATCTTCGAGCAGGCGATCGAGCACTTCCGGGTCATGGAGACGCTCACGACCCGCGATTACCTCGATTTCCGCGATCGCCTCATCCCCGCGAGCGGCTTCCAGTCGGCGCAACTGCGCGAGATCGAGCTCGTGCTGGGCCTCGACGACGCGCTCCGGATCCCGCTCGGCCGGGAGGGCAGCTACAAGGAGGCGCTCAAGACCGCGGACGGCGCGCCCTCGGCGGCCACGCGCCGCGTGGAGGCGAGGCTCGCGAGCGGGCCGAGCCTCAAGCACTTCCTGGACGAGTGGCTCTCGCGGACGCCGATCGACGGATCGAGCGAGCCGGAAGGCGTCATGAGCTTCCTGCGCGGCTACACGCGCTCGATGCGCCAGGAGAACGAGCGCCGCGTCCAGATGGCGATCGACAAGGCGCTCACCCCGCCGGACGTCGAGCGGCTCCGCGCGCGCTACGAGGCGGAGAGCGCGGCCGCCGAGGCGTTCCTGCTCGCCGAGGACGATCCGGCGGCCGACGCGGCCACGCGCGAGAAGCGCCGGGCGGTCCGCGCGGCGATCGTCTTCATCGAGAGCTACCGCGAGCTGCCCCGGCTCGCGTGGCCGCGCGAGGTGCTCGACCGGATCCTGGAGATGGAGCAGGCCATGCTCATCTGGCGGCAGCGCCACGCGCGGATGGTCGAGCGGGTGATCGGCCGGCGCACCGGCACGGGCGGCTCCGCGGGCGTCGATTACCTCGACCAGACCGCGCTGCGCTACCGCGTCTTCGGCGATCTCTGGACGGTGCGCTCCCTGCTCTTGCGTAAGCCGAGCGTCCCTGAGCTCGAGCACGCATCGGATTACGGATTCCGTGTCGAGGATTCTCCGTGAAATCACTTCGCGATCACTTCTTGCGTCTTGATGCCCGTTCGCTCGGGTTGTTTCGCATCACCTTCGGGCTGGTCCTTATCGCCGACCTCTTCGGTCGGTGGCGATGGGTGCGGGACTTCTACTCGAACGAGGGCGTCCTCCCGAACCACAACCACCTCTTCAACCTCCGGGGCAAGCAGCAGGTCTTCAGCCTGTTCCACGCCATCTCGACGGAGGGAGAGGCCCACTTCGCCTTCTCGCTGGCGCTCATCGTCTACGCCCTGTTCCTCATCGGCCACAGGACGCGCGTCTTCCACGTGCTCTCGCTGCTCGTGCTGGTGAGCCTGACGTCGAGGAACGTCCTGCTCGAGAACGCCGGCAACTACGCGGCGATCGCGATCCTCGCGCTCACGGCGTTCCTGCCGTGCGGGAGCCGCTTCTCGCTCGACAGCCTCCGCGCCTCGCTCGCGCTGCGGGACGAGAAGCGCGACACGGAGCTGAACGACAGGTCGAGGGCCTCGGAGGCCGAGATCGCGGCCGAGCGCCTGCCCGGGTGGTCGCCGACGTCGCTCGCCGCGCTGGCCGTGCTTCTGCAGCTCGCCCTCATCTACCTCTGTACGGCGCTCCAGCAGCGGGGCGATGCGTGGCGCGACGGGACGGCGTTCTACTATGCGCTCCACGCCGAGCGCCTGGCGAGCGACGCGGGCATCTGGCTCCGCGACCTCCTGCCGCTCGGCACGCTGCGCGGGCTCACGTTCGGCACGTGGGCCATGCAGCTCGCGATCCCGGCGCTGCTCTTCGTCCCGGCGCTCTTCCGCTGGACGCGCGGGGTCGCGGCCGCGCTGATGGTCCTGCACGGGCTGATCCTCGGGGTCTTCTTCGATCTCGGGCTGTTCGGCTGGGCGCTCGCCGCCGCGGCGCCGATCGTGCTGCCCGGCGAGCTCTGGGACGCGTACGAGCGCTCCTGGAGCGAGGGGCGCGCGCGCACGCTCGTGTACGACGCCGACTGCGGCGTTTGCCTCCTCCTGGCGCGCCTGGTCAAGCGGCTCGATCTGCGCGAGCACCTGACGTTCCAGGGCAATGTGACGCTCGACGAGCTCTACGTCCGCAACCAGACGGGGGCCGAGGAGCGCGTGCCGATGCCGAAGGAGGTCACGCCGGAGCTCGTGGAGCGGACGGCGCTCGCGATCGACAGGAAGGGGCGCGTGTACACGCGGGGCGCCGCGGTGACCGAGGGGCTCCTCGCGTTGCCGCTCGGCTGGCTCGCCTGGCCGCTCAAGCTGCCGGGCGTCTCGCACCTCCTGAACGCGCTCTACGACGTCGTCGCGGCCCGCAGGCACCGCATCAGCGAGCTCCTCGGGCGGCAGGCGTGCGGGGTCCCGCTGCCCGACGAGGGCGGAGCGGACGGCGGCGACGCGGGCCTCGCTCCGGAAGTCCCTGCGCCGGCGGTGCGGACGGCGCGGCTCGCGCTGGGGTCGCTGCGGGAGGCGGCGGTGCTCGTGGTGCTCGCCGCGGTGGTGGCGCAGACGGCGAAGGAGAACCCGCTGCCCGGCGCGGCGGCCGTCCCGCAGGGGGCGGTGCTCGCGGGCGTGGCGTCGTGGCCGCGCATGCTGGCGAGGTGGAACGTGATGGCGCCCGAGCCGCCGCGGGCCAACGCGCTGATGGTGATCGACGGCCAGACGCGCGCGTCGGAGCCGATCGATCCGCTGACCGGGGAGGAGCCGCGGCTCCAGCCTGCGGGGCATTCCGGGGCGCGGCTCGGCCAGCTCTGGTCCGATTACCTCGATCGCATCCGGCGGCCGGAGTGGTCCGATTACCAGCGCGCCTTCCGCGACTACCTCGCGAAGGGCGGGCCTCAGGCGTCCGGCAAAGGGCGCGAGGCGTCGCTGTCGGGCTTCGATGCGTACTGGGTCTCGGCGCCGATCCCCGCGCCGGGCGAGCCCGCGCCGAGCAGCTTCGAGCGGGACAAGCTGTTCTCACACTCGCGAGGTGGCACGGGAAAGCTGGGCGAGCGGAGCCTACCCATCGCGCCGAGCGTCCTCCGGCACCACGGCAAGCCGAACTGAGGCGCTCGGATGGGTCGGCCTGACGAGGACCCGAGCGCCGCGGAACCCGACGCGGCGCTCGGAAGCGGTGAGGGCGCGCCGCCTGCGCCCGAGGGCCGGGCTCCAAAGCGTCCGGCCGAGGGGCGCCTCCGGCGCGTGGGGCGCTGGATCAAGGAGCGTTACTGCACCATCGACGTCCGCACGCTCGGCCTGTTCAGGCTGGTGCTCGGCTTCCTCCTCTCGGCCGACTGCGTGCGCCACTGGGCCGAGGCGAGCTGGATCTACAGCAACGACGGGGTGCTCACCAACCACTATCACCTCTTCCATCCGAGCAGCGGATACAACTTCAGCCTGTATCACGCGTTCTCGTCGACAGCAGAGGTCCACGTCGCGTTCGCGCTCTCGCTCTTCTGCTTCCTCTGCTACTTCGTCGGATGGAACACGCGGCTGTTCTCGATCCTGTCGTTCGTGCTCGTGGTGAGCAGGGACAACCGGATCGTCATGATCGAGAACGGCGGCTATGTCGTCGTGAACATCATCACCTGCTGGGCCATGTTCATGCCGACCGGCAGGCGCTTCTCCGTCGACGCGCTGATCCGCTCGTACCGCGAGCGGCGGGAGCGGACGGCCGCCGATCTCGCGGATCGGAGGCGCCCCGAGTGGGCCGAGCGGCCGTACGTCTCGGGGATCGTGCTCCTCGCGATCCTGAACCTGGCGACCATCTATTATTTCAACGTCGTCAACAAGTCGGGCCAGATCTGGCGTCGCGGCGAGACGGTGCATTACGTCTTGCACCTCGATCGCATGGTGACCGGGCTCGCCGTCCTCGCGCGGGAGCTCATCCCTTTCTGGGCGATGAAGGGGCTCACCTGGGGCGTGCTGGTGCTCGAGGCGCTGCTCATCACGTGGATCCTCTCGCCCTATGGCCGCCGCTTCACGCGGGCGCTCGCGATGGGGGGGATGTGGGCCCTGCACGGGACGTTCGGGGTGATGATGCGCCTCGGCCCGTTCTCGTGGTTCATGATCGCCTGGTCGTTCCTGCTGCCGACGGCGCAGCACTGGGACGCGCTCGCGCGCTGGTATCGCCGCCGCGCGGAGCCCCGGGTCGTCGTTTATGACGGCGATTCACCGCTCGCGTTCGCGCTCATGCGGTTCCTTGTCCGGCTCGATGCGCTGGAGCTGCTCCGGTTCGAGGAGGCGCGCGCTGTCCCGGCGGGCGGCGCGGAGGCGGCCGGGGGAGGGGAGCCCCGGCCGGAGCTCTTCGAGGTGCGCGACGGGAGCGACCCGGCGGATGGGCGGGTGTTCCGCGGTGCGGCGGCGCTGCGCGAGATCGTGCAGGCGCTCCCCGGAGGTCGCTTTGCCTGGCCGTTCGTCTGGGCGCTGGCCCTCGGCGCGCCGGGCGCGCTGCTCGGGGTCGCCTCGAGGCGGCGCGACGGGATCGCGCGGTATTTCGGGCTGGATCGGGCGCCGCGCGGGAAGGCAGCGTACGTGGCGGAGAGCCCGTCGCCGCTCGCGGAGCGCTTCGCCCGTGGAAAGACGATCGCGCGGGAGGCGCTTGTCGCGTACCTCGGGCTCTGCGCGGTGAGCCAGGCCATCAACGAGAACAAGAGCGTACCGGCGTTCCTCAAGCACACTCAGCCGAAGTTCGTGCAGGCGACGATCGTGTATCCGCGCATCCTCCAGGGGTGGGGGATGTTCGCGCCGAACCCGATCACGGAGGACGGGTCGATCAGCGTGGACGCGATCACGGTCGACGGCCGGCATGTGGATCCGTTCACCGGGCTCCCGCCGGATCTGAACCTCTCCGACGCGCGGGGGCTGGGGCTCGGGCAGATCCAGCAGGACTATTTCAACCGGATCCGGCTCGATCGGAACAAGGCATTTCGCAAGCCGGGCCTCCAGGACTACCTGCTCAGGTACCATGAGCGGACCGGGCGGCCGGAGGACGAGATCGTGGCGTACGACGTGTACTGGGTGCGAGATCAGTGCCCGAAGCCGGGGGAGCGCGCGCCGTACAAGAACGAGGCGATCCCGATCCTGTCGTATCGCAAGCCGGGGTATCGTCCGCGCCCGGGGCTGCCGGCGCTGCCGCCGCCGCTCAAGGAAGCGAGCGCGGAGAAGTAGGGTGGCGTGCAGGGGACACCCTGCATCGCCGTCTGGCGAGAGGGGCGGCGCGCTCGGCTGCTCCTGGGGTCCGGGGCGTTGGTTCAGGAGCCGGTCGTGGCGAGGAGCTCCTGGGCGTCGCTGATCACGGCGGCGCGGCGGATCCAGCGGTCCAGCTCGTCGATGTCGGTGCTCGCGAGGACGCGTTCCCGCACCTCGGCGGGGACCTCCAGCCCGCGGGCCTCGAGGAAGGCGAGCACGTCGCGCGCCTTGGTCTTCAGGGTGCCCTCGCGCATCCCTTCTTCTCGCCCCTTCGCCACGTAGCTGCGCGCGAACTCGCTCTGAAATTGGTAACCGCTCTTCATCATCGCCTCCAACTTCCGCCTCGCCGCTGCGTTCAGCGAGGATAGCACCAGATCCCCGTAGACGGCCCGGCGCTCCTCATCGAGCCCAGGCGCCGCCGCGAAGAACGCCTCGCCGATCGCCTCCGCCGCCTCGCTCTGTCCGTGCGCCATGGCCGAGAGCACGGCGACCTCGGGCGCCGCCTTCGCCTGCTCGGCGTCGGTGACGACCGGGACGCGCTGGGGCCCGAGCACCAGCGGCGTCAGCGTCCATCCGGGATGACCCGTATCGATCGGCCGCGCGCTCCACCGCGCCATCGCCGCGCCGATCGTCACGACCAGCAGCCGGGTCGGGCAGCGGTGCCGGGCGCGCGTCTGGGTGACGTACACCGGCCAGACGTAGGGCTTGTCCGGGTCCACGCCGAGCTGGACCTCGACGACGATGGCCATCGCGGGCCGCTGCTGCTCGCCGACCAGCAGCCCGACGACGACGTCCGCGCGGCGGTCGGAGGGCACGATCTCGGTGAAATCGGAGGACTCGACGCGCGCCTCCGTGAAGGTCGGGACCGGATGGCCGAGCGCGTCGTGCAGCATCTCGGCGGCGAGCGTCGGCCGGTTCTTGAACAGCTCCACCAAGGCTTCATGGGTCACAGAGGGCATGGAGTGGTCTCACGAGTGGTTGCAATCATGCTGGATATGCGTGGCGCGCCAGGCTCATGCGGTGGTCCCGCGTGGGCCGAGCGGCGTCCTCCCACTCATGAATTCCGGGCAGCTCCGTGAGGTCATCACGCCATGTGACCCGCGTGTGCGCCGGCGGTCATGGCACGCAGCTGAACGAGAGGGAGGGCGCTCGGGCGCACGAGCGGAATCAAGCCCTCGACGGTCGCCAACGCCGTACCGAGGCCTCGGACATGGCGTCCGGTGTGGCTCTTGCGTAGCTGGCCCTCCGATTCAGCTCCGGCTTGGACTCCCGGCGCCTTCACTCGGACGACATGGCAAGAGCGGTGTGTTTTCGTTCTGAAAAGCTACCGCCACTGTCGCCGGCGCTGAAGGCGGTGAAGGCGGAGAAGTAGGATGGTGCCCGGCCGGGCTGCCATCGCCTGCCAGGACAGAAGCAGCGCGCTTGTCCGCTCCTGGGGCGCTGTCAGGAGTCGGTCGTGGCGAGGAGCTCCCGGGCGTCGCCGATGGTCGCGGCACGGCGGATCCAGCGGTCCAGCTCGTCGAGGTCAGTGCTTGCGAGGACGCGTTCCCGCACCTCGGCGGGGACCTCCAGCCCCCGGGCCTCGAGGATGGCGAGCACGGCCTGCGCCTTGGCTTCGAGGCTTCCCTCCTGCCGACCTTTCGCTACGTAGCCGCGCGCGAATTCGCTCTGAAACTGGTAACCGCTCTTCATCATCGCCTCCAACTTCCGCCTCGCCGCTGCGTTCAGCGAGGATAGCACCAGATCCCCGTAGACGGCCCGGTGCTCCTCATCGAGCCCCTCCGCCGCCCCCGAAAAAAAGGCCACACCGATGGCTTCGGCCGCCTCGCTCTGTCCGTGCGCCATCGCGGAGAGCACGGCGACCTCGGGCGCCGCCTTCGCCTGCTCGGCGTCGGTGACGACCGGAACGCCCTGGGGCCCGAGCACCAGCGGCGTCAGCGTCCAGCCAGGGTGGCCGGTGTCGATCGGCCGCGCGCTCCAGCGCGCCATCGCCGCGTCGATCGTCACGACCAGCAGCCCGGTCGGGCAGCGGTGCCGTGCGCGCGTCTGGGTGACGTACACGGGCCAGACGTAGGGCTTGTCCGGGTCCACGCCGAGCTGGACCTCGACGACGATGGCCATGGCGGGCTGCTGCTGCTCGCCGACCAGGAGCACGACGACGACATCCGCCCGGCGATCGGAGGGCACGATCTCGGTGAAATCGGAGGACTCGACGCGCGCCTCCGTGAAGGTCGGGACCGGATGGCCGAGCGCGTCGTGCAGCATCTCGGCGGCCAGCGTCGGCCGGTTCTTGAAGAGCTCCACCAGGGCTTCATGGGTCACTGAGGGCATGGAGTGGTCTCACGAGTGGTTGCAATCATGCTGGATTTGGCGGCGCGCCAGGCTCATGCGGTGAAGCCCGCAGGGGCCGAGCAGCGCCCTCCCACTCATGAATTCCGGAGAGCTGCTCGGGGTCATCACGCCATGTGACCCGCGTCGCCCCCAACGGTCATGGCACGGGGCTGAACGAGAGGGGACGGCGCTCGGCGCACGAGCGGAATCAAGCCCTCGACGGTCGCCAACGCCGTACCGAGGCCTCGGACATGGCGTCCGGTGTGGCTCTTGCGTAGCTGGCCCTCCGATTCAGCTCCGGCTTGGACACCCGGCGCGCTCACTCGGACGACATGGCAAGAGCGGTGCGTTTTCGTTCTGAAAAGCGAGACGATCCCGATCGTGTCGTACCGGAAGCCCGGGTATCGCTCGCGTCCGTGGCTACCGCCACTGCCGCCGGCGCTGAAGGAGGCGAGGGCGGAGACGTAGGATGGTGTCCGGCCGGCCTGCCATCGCCTGCCAGGACAGAAGCAGCGCGCTTGTCCGCTCCTGGGGGGCTCTCAGGAGTCGGTCGTGGCGAGGAGCTCCCGGGCGTCGCCGATGAGCACGGCGCGGCGGATCCAGCGGTCCAGCTCGTCGAGGTCGGTGCTCGCGAGGACACGCTCTCGCACCTCGGCGGGGACCTCGAGCCCGCGGGCCTCGAGGAAGGCGAGCACCGCCTGCGCCTTGGCTTCGACGATCCCCTCCAGCCGCCCCTGCTCCCGGCCCTTCTCCACGCCTTTTGCCACGTAGCTGCGCGCGAACTCGCTCTGAAATTCGTAACCGCTCTTCATCATCGCCTCCAACTTCCGCCTCGCCGCTGCGTTCAGTGAGGATAGCACCAGATCCCCGTAGACGGCCCGGCGCTCCTCATCGAGCTCGTCAACAGCTCCACCAGAGCTTCACGGGTCACTGAGGGCATTGGTTGGTCTCACGAGTGGCTGCAATCATGCTGGATTTGCGCGGCGCACAAGGCTCATGCGGTCCATCCCGCAGGGGCCGAGCAGCGCCCTCCCACTCATGACTTCCGGGCAGCTCCGTGAGGTCATCACACCGTGTGACCCACGTGTGCGCCGACGGTCACGGCACGGGGCTGAACGCGAGGGCGCTCGGGCGCACGATCGGAATCAAGCCCTCGACGGTCGCCAACACCGCACCGATGCTTCGGAGATGGCGTCCGCTGCGGCGTTTGCGCAGCTGGACGTCCGATTCAGCTTCGCCCGCTCCTGGAGGCCGGGCGCCCTCAGGAGCCGGTCGTGGCGAGGAGGTCCCGGGCGTCGCTGATGATCACGGCACGACGGATCCAGCGGTCCAGCTCGTCGAGGTCGGTGCTCGCGAGGACGTGGGCCCTCACCTCGACGGGGACCTCGAGCCCGCGGGCCTCGAGGACGGCGAGCACGTCGTGCGCCTTGGCTTCGAGGATCCCTTCCTGCCGGCCCTTCGCCACGTAGCTGCGCGCGAATTCGCTCTGAAACTGGTAACCGCTCTTCATCATCGCCTCCAACCTCCGCCTCGCCGCTGCGTTCAGCGAGGATAGCACCAGATCCCCGTAGACGGCCCGGCGCTCCTCATCGAGCGCGGCCGCCGCCGCGAAGAATGCCTCGCCGATCGCCTCCGCCGCCTCGCTCTGTCCGTGCGCCATGGCCGAGAGCACGGCCACCTCGGGCGCCGCCTTTGCCTGCTCGGCGTCGGTGACGACCGGGACGCCCTGGGGCCCGAGCACCAGCGGCGTCAGCGTCCAGCCAGGGTGGCCCGTGTCGATCGGCCGCGCGCTCCACCGCGCCATCGCCGCGTTGATGGTCACGACCAGCAGCCGGGTCGGGCAGCGGTGCCGGGCGCGCGTCTGGGTGACGTACACGGGCCAGACGTAGGGCTTGTCCGTGTCCACCCCGAGCTGGACCTCGACCACGATCGCCATCGCGGGCTGCTGCTGCTCGCCGACCAGGAGCACGACGACGACATCGGCTCGGCGGTCGGAGGGCACGAGCTCGGTGAAATCGGAGGACTCGACGCGCGCCTCCGTGAAGGTCGGGACCGGATGGCCGAGCGCGTCGTGCAGCATCTCGGCGGCCAGCGTCGGGCGGTTCTTGAACAGCTCCACCAGGGCTTCATGCGTCACTGAGGGCATCGGAGAATCTCTCGAGTGGTTACAGTCATAATGGACTTGCGTGACGTGCCGGGCTCATGCGGTCGGTCCCACAGGAGTTGAGCAGCGTCCTCCCACTCATGAATTCCGGGTGGCGCCGTGAGGTCATCACGCCGTGTGACCCGCGGGTGCGGCGGCGGTCAGAGCACGGGGCTCCACGAGAGGGCTCTCGGGCAAACGAGCGGGATCAAGCCCTCGATGGGCGTCGACGCCGTTCCAAGGCCTCAAGCAGGGGGGCTCCGTGTTTCGTGCGCGGCTGGCCCTCCGAGTCAGCTCCGGGATCGATCCCCGGCGCCTCTACTCGGACGACATGGCGAGAGCCGTGGATTTTCGTTCCGAAAACCGAAGCGACTCCGAACCTGTCGTACCGGAAGCCCGGGTACCGTCACGTCCGGGGCCGCCGGCGTTACCTCTGGCGCTGAAGGAGCCGAGCGCGGAGAGGCAGCCTGGCGCATGGGCCACCTGCCGTCGCCTTCAGGCGACAGGAGCAGCGCGCTTGTCCGCTCCTGGGGCCAGGGCGTTCTCAGGAGTCGGTCGTGGCGAGGAGCTCCGTGGCGTCGCTGATCACGGCGGCGCGGCGGATCCAGCGGTCCAGCTCGTCGAGGTCGGTGCTTGCGAGGACGCGTTCCCGCACCTCGACGGAGACCTCCAGCCCGCGGGCCTCGAGGAAGGCGAGCACCGCCTGCGCCTTGGCTTCGACGATTCCCTCCTGCCGACCCTTCGCTACGTAGCCGCGCGCGAATTCGCTCTGAAATTCGTAACCGCTCTTCATCATCGCCTCCAACCTCCGCCTCGCCGCTGCGTTCAGCGAGGATGGCATCAGGTCCCCGTAGACGGCCCGGCGCTCCTCATCGAGCCCCTCCGCCGCCCCCGAAAAAAAGGCCGTGCCGATGGCTTCGGCCGCCTCGCTCTTTCCGTGCGCCATTGCGGAGAGCACGGCCACCTCGGGCGACGGTCGCCAACGCCGTACCGATGCCTCGGACATGGCGTCCGGTGTGGCTCTTGCGTAGCCGGCCCTCCGATTCAGCTCCGGCTTGGACTCCCGGCGCCTTCACTCGGACGACATGGCAAGAGCGGTGTGTTTTCGTTCTGAAAAGCGAGACGATCCCGATCCTGTCGTCCCAGACGCCGGGGTATCGGCCGCGCCCGGGGCTGATGGCGTTGCCGCCGGTGCTCGGGGAAGCGAGCGCGGAGAAGTCGGGAGGGTAGGGGGCACCCTGCATCGCCGCCTGGCGATAGGAGCAGCGCGCTCGGCTGCTCCTGGGGCCCGGGGCGTCGGTTCAGGAGCCGGTCGTGGCGAGGAGCTCCTGGGCGTCGCTGATTACGGCGGCGCGGCGGATCCAGCGGTCCAGCTCGTCGAGGTCGGTGCTCGCGAGGACGCGTTCCCGCACCTCGGCGGGGACCTCCAGCCCGCGGGCCTCGAGGAAGGCGAGCACGTCGTGCGCCTTGGCTTCGAGGATTCCCTCCTTCCGGCCTTCCTGCCGGCCCTTCGCTACGTAGCTGCGCGCGAATTCGCTCTGAAACTGGTATCCGGCCTTCATCATCGCCTCCAACTTCCGCCTCGCCGCTGCATTCAGCGAGGATAGCACCAGATCCCCGTAGACGGCCCGGCGCTCCTCATCGAGCCCGGCCGCCGCCGCGAAGAATGCCTCGCCGATCGCCTCCGCCGCCTCGCTCTGTCCGTGCGCCATGGCCGAGAGCACGGCCACCTCGGGCGCCGCCTTTGCCTGCTCGGCGTCGGTGACGACCGGGACGCCCTGGGGCCCGAGCACCAGCGGCGTCAGCGTCCAGCCAGGGTGGCCGGTGTCGATCGGCCGCGCGCTCCAGCGCGCCATCGCCGCGTCGATCGTCACGACCAGCAGCCCGGTTGGGCAGCGGTGCCGGGCGCGCGTCTGGGTGACATACACGGGCCAGACGTAGGGCTTGTCCGGGTCAACGCCGAGCTGGACCTCGACCACGATGGCCATCGCGGGCTGCTGCTGTTCGCCGACCAGCAGCACCACGACGACATCCGCGCGGCGGTCGGAGGGCACGATCTCGGTGAAATCGGAGGACTCGACGCGCGCCTCCGTGAAGGTCGGGACCGGATGGCCGAGCGCGTCATGCAGCATCTCGGCGGCCAGTGTCGGCCGGTTCTTGAACAGCTCCACCAGGGCTTCATGGGTCACAGAGGGCATGGAGTGGTCTCACGAGTGGTTGCAATCATGCTGGATTTGCGTGGCGCGCCAGGCTCATGCGGTTGAGCTTGCAGGAGCCGAGCAGCGTCGTCCCACTCATGAATTCCGGGGAGCGCCTTGAGGTCGTCACGCCATGTGACCCGAGGGGGCTCCCGACGGTCAGGGCACCGGCCGGCTGCACGTGAGGGCCCTCGGATACACGAGCGGAATCAAGCCATTGCCTGCGGGGCCCAGGGAGGCGAGCGCGGAGAGGTGGGCTGGCGCATGGGCCACCGCCTGGAGGGGTCATGGAACGGCAGATCGAAGGCGAGGCGACGTTGCCGCCGTTCGTGCAGAAGCTCATCGATCGCGGCAAGCTCGAGGGCCTCCGTGAGGGCGAGCTCAAGGGCATGCGTGGAGGCAAGCTCGAAGGGAGGCTCGAAGGCAAGAGGGACACCCTGCTTCGGTTGCTCGCGCGGGCCGGGATCGTGCTCAGCGAGAGCGAGAGAGCGCGCGTCCAGGCATGCACGGACATGGCGACCCTCGACCGCTGGATCGATAACGTCCTTGGGGCGACGACGGCCATCGAAGTGCTCTCGTGACCGTTGACGGATGCGGCCGATCGGACTGGCGATGAGATGGCTCGCCAGACCGATAGACTCGTGCTCGGTGCTGATCGAAGAAGGCGAGTAGGGGTCGAATCTACCCCTCTGCCTCACTGTGCTGGACCGGCGTTGGGCCTGGGACAGCGAGGCTCGATGAAGACCGCGCGGCGTCTGTCGTCGAGCCTGTCGACGAAGCGCCGCAGAACCGACCCCCGCCGCCGGGCGCTCAGGCTTCCGGGGCGCGGCCGCTCGTCCGGAGCGCCCTTGCCGTGCGTGCGAGGGGACGACGGCACGCCGGGGCCTCGGTCGCTTGCATTCCAGAGACGACGTTAAAATCGTCGTGCCAACGCGCGCCGCGGCCCCGGCGCGTGCCGTTGCCGGGCTGGCGATGCCGTTGATAAGGTTGGCTATCCATGACGCGCTTGCGCTTGCGGTCGGTCCTGTTGCGGTGCTGCCTTCTCGGCGCGTTGATCAGCGCCACGGGGCCCTCGCGCGGGGCGCCGCCGCCCGGGGGCTCGCCGCCGGCGGCCGCGGCGCTGCGCCAGCAGGCGCGGATCGCCTTCTTCGGGCGGCGGTGGGCGGACGCCGAGGCGCGCTTCGAGGCCGCCCTGGCGGCGCCCGACGCCGCCGGGATGACCGAGGCGCAGCTGGCCGAGGTCCTCGGGTATCTCGGGCTCTCCGAGCTGGAGCAGGGCAAGCACCGGGAGGCCGCCGAGCACCTGGGGGAGAGCCTCGAACACGGCGCCGCCCTGAAGGAGCCGCTCGTCCGCCGGTTCACGGCCGGGTTCAACAAGGCGCTGGAGCACGTCGGAAGGATCTACGTGGCTGCCGCCCCGCCCGACGCCGAGGTCCTCCTGGACGACGAGCCGATCGGCACGGGAGCCACGGTCCTCGAGCTGTTCGTCGATCCGGGGAAACACACGCTCCGGGCCCGCCTGCCGGGATACGAGGAGCTCTCTCATCGGGTCGAGATCGCCGGCGGGGCGACGGTCGGCGCGACGCTGACGCTCTCGCGCGTGGCCCCGCCGCCCCCGCCCGCCCCCGAGCCGAGCGCGGCGAAGCGCGGACCGGTCGCGCCGGCCGCGGCCCCGCCGGGGCCCTGGGCGTCGTGGCCGGGAACACTGCGGATCGCGGGGCTTGCCGTCACGACCGCCGCCATCTCCTCGGGGACTGTCTTCATGCTCCGGGCGAACGTCCTCGATGGAGACATCGATGAGCGCGGCGACGGCCTCAACCGCGATCCAGCATGGACCTCGGACGCGTGCAGCCAGGTGCCGCAGCCCTCCGCATGCCCCGAGCTCCACCGCTTGCGCGTCCAGCGCGACACGTCCCGCACCCTCGGGGCCGCCCTTGTCGCGACGGGGGTTGTCGTTGGCGCCGCGACCGTTGTGTCCTTCTTCGCGGGCTCCTCGTCCCCGCGAGCGAAGGCGGCGCCGGCCGCCCTCCATGTCTTGCCGGTGACGACGGCCCAGCAGATCGGCGTTGTGGCGCTCGGGGCGTGGTGAGTCCGCCACCCATGAAGGGGATCACCGTCGACGCGGCCGGCGGGGTATCCCCCGCGGACGCCCGCGACGATCCATCTCCGTGACAGCACGCAGCCCCGTAGCCCGGCAGGCTTTGCCGGTCACGTCATGTGGGTGCCAATGTGCAGATCTGGCAGTCGTCGCGCGCTCCGTCGTCGCGCGCTCCGTCGTCGCGCGCTCCGTCGTCGCGCGCTCCGTCGTCGCGCGCTCCGTCGTCGCGCGCTCCGTCGGCGCCAACGACTCCTGATCTCCTCCTTCATGCTTCATGTCGCAGAGGAGGCGCTGCTCGAAAGTTAACCATGTTGACAAACCATCGTTGAAAACGATAGAGGTCGTAGTGTTGTCCTGAACTTGAAATCGATTCACTTCCCCTCTGCCAAGGAGCTCCTCCCATGAGATCGAATCCGCTGCTGAACAAGCCCTGGAGCGCTCATCTCGGCTCGGCGCTGGCGCTGATCGTCGCTCCCCTGGCGCTGGGCTGCGTGAGCGAGATGGGCGATGAGGGCGACGGGACCCTGGACGAGCCCGTCGGGGAGGCCCAGGCGGCGATCGGCTGGTCGGGGCACAGCTGGGGATGCGGCGGGAGCTGCGATCTCAACCTGGGGACGGACGTCGACCGGACGTGCTTCCTCGCAGGCGTCTGGGGCAAGCTCGGGGCCAGCTCTCAGGCCGCGGTGCGCGTACAGCGGTCCGGCGGCGACTGGATCCTCGAGGTCGATGCCGCCAGCGGCCAGAACCTGGGCGCCAACGCCGTGTGCGTCAACACGGCAGAGAACAGGACGGGTCAATACACCTGGACCTGGGGACCGGGGGAGGGCCTGCCGACGAGCATGGGATTCGGCACGTCGTCACGGCGGTGCTTCCTCACGCAGGTGATCAGCAACGGCGCGTTCAGGTTCAACAACTGGATCACGGACTACGCGAGGGTGCGCAAGGATGCCTCGGGCGAATGGTTCCTCGAGGGCGTCAGCACCACGGGCGTGGATACCCCGGTGACGGCCACGGTGAAGGCCATCTGCGTCGACGTGCCGCAAAACTACGGTGCATGGCAGTGGCTCGCCGGCAACAACCATCGCATCGATCCTCTGGCGAGCAATTCGGTCGGCGGGGTGGCGTGCGGGATGACAGGGCTGGGCGGGCCCTTCACGTCGAACAACTGGACCGATGGCGCCTGGCTCGAGTACAATCCAACGACGCTCGACTGGGAGCAGCACACCGTCAACAACAAGACGGCCTGGTCTCAGTGCGTCCGGTGACCGGCACGGCGGCTTGACGGGTCGATGCCGTACAGGGCCAGGGCCCGTTCCGGCGCTCGGCGGCGCCGCCGCCTCCGCATGTGCGGTCGCCGGCGGGGGCGAGCGTGCCCCGCGCCTCCACGCCCACGCGGCGGCTCGGCGTCTTCACGGCACCTCTCGGACGCGCGCTGTGATGTAATGGGCCGTGTCCACCCCCGGGCAGCGGCTGCCCAGGGGGATAACCCGCGGTGAGCCCTTGAGCGCCTCTCCTCCCAAAGCGACGATCGCCGTCCTCGAGCGGAACCGCGTCGTCGGCCAGCGCATCGCCCGCGCGATGTCCGCGGCTTCCGGCCTGCAGGACGTCCCCGTCGCCAGCGATCCCGCCGAGCTGCGCGCCCGGCTGTCCGAGCGACCCCTCCTGCTCGGCTGCGACGCCGCCGATCTCGACCTCGCGCTCGAGTGGGTGGCCGAGCGATACCCGAGCATGCACCTGCTCGTGTGGACCTCGGGCAGCACCGACGCGATCCTCCACGCCGCCCTGAAGGAGCCCCGCCTCTCCAGCATCGTCGGCTGGCCGAGCTTCGCCTCCATGCCGCGGCCCTGGGAGATCGCCCTCGCCGTCCGCCGCATCCTCAAGCCGCTCGCCCTGCCGCCTCGGCTCTCCGACCTGCTCTCCTGGGGCGCCACCATCGTGAAATGGCGCCCCCGCACGAGCGACGACCGCGACCGCACCGTCGCCGAGGTCGCGCACTGGGCCGAGCGCTCCGGCGCCCCCGCGCGGGTCGCCGAGCGGATCGCCTCGCTCGCGCACGAGCTGCTCATGAACGCGATGTACGACGCGCCCGTCGACCGCCGCGGCCGGCCCCGCTACGCGCACGACAGGCGGCGCGACCTCGTGCTCGAGGAGAACGAGATCCCCACCCTGCGCCTCGGCACCGACGGCGCGTACCTCGCCCTCCAGGCCCACGATCCGTTCGGCGGCCTCCGGCGACACCACGTCTTCGAGGGCATCACCCGCGGCCTGAGCGCCCGCGGCGCCGACTCGACGAGCGCCCCCGTGCTCGACACGTCGCGCGGCGGCGCCGGGCTCGGCATGCTCAAGATCTACGCGGCCGGCGCCGTGCTCGTCGTCGACGTCTCGCCCATGGCCTCGACCATGGTCACGTCCTTCTGGGACCTCGACGTCAACCCGCGCGAGTTCCGCTCGCTCCCGGCGTCCCTCCACTTCTTCGAGCGCTCCACGCCCGCGATCGAGACGCTGGAGCGGACCGGGTGGTGACGCCCGCGCTCGCCGCGCGCGGCGCGAGAGGACGGCGAGCCGGCCGAGGCGGGCGCCATGGCTGAGATCGATCCGCTCCTCGCGCGGCAGCTCAGGCGCCTCGGGCTCGAGGACCTCGACGCGCCGCCCGACAAGGAGACCTGGCACAAGGTGGTCGCGCGCATCAGCGAGCACTACCGCCACGTCGCCGACGATCGGAGCCTGCTCACCCGCTCGCTTGACCTCTCCACGAACGAGATGGGCGCGCTGCACCGGCAGCTCCTGGCCGAGCGGGACCGCCTGCGCAGCGTCGTCGTGGCCATCGGGGACGCGCTGACGATCTTCCACGACGCCGCGAGCTCGCAAGTCGAGCCGTCGCGGCCGATCGAGGTCGGCTCGACGATCTCCACGGCCAAGCGGCGCTTCGCGTCGAAGCTCGGCGAGCTCTTCTCCCTGAGCGGCGCGGCGCCCGGCGGCGCGACCCAGGCCGCGCCTGGCAGCGCGACCCAGGACGCCGCAGGCGCGAGCGGCTCGGACGAGGCCATCAACGAGGTCCGCGTGCAGCTGGTCGCGCTCGGGGACCGGCTGGTGCAGCTGCTCCACGACACGGCGGAGAAGGCGTCGCTGAAGAAGCAGCTCGAGGTCGCGCGCGCCGTCCAGCAGATGCTCGTGCCGAGCGAGGACGTCATCGAGCGGCCCTCCCTGCGGCTCGCCAGCCACTTCCAGCCCGCGGCGGAGTGCGGCGGCGACTGGTGGACGTTCCACGATCTGCCGGACGGCAGGCTGCTCACCGTCGTCGGCGACGTGACAGGGCACGGCATCTCGTCCGCCATCATCACGGGGGCGGCGAAGGCCGCCTGCGACGTCGTGCGCACGTTCGCGCGCGAGGCGATCAGCCCGGCGCAGCTGCTGCGGGTCATGAACTGCTCGATCTTCGAGGCGGGGCAGCAGAAGTTCCTGATGACGTGCGCGGCGTGCATCTTCGACCCCGGCGCCGGCTCGATGACCCTCGCGAACGCCGGGCACCCGTTCCCCTACCTGGTCAGGAACAACGCGATCCGGCAGCTCGCCGCGCAGGGCGAGCCGCTCGGGGCGGCGAGCTCGGCCGAGTACACGTCGAGCACCATCGCCCTGGAGGGCGGCGACGCGCTCCTCTGGTTCACCGACGGCGTGACCGAGTGCGAGAACGAGTCGAGCGAGCAGTTCAGCGAGAAGCGGCTGCGATCGCTCTTCCAGAGCGTGGCCGCCTGCCCGCCCGAGGAGGCGAGGGACGCGATCGTCGAGGCGGTGTCGAGGTTCCGCGGCGAGCGCGCCCTCGACGACGACGTGACGCTCGTCGTGGCCCGCGTGTCGTGAGGATTTTGTAGAGGGCCAGGGGGTACGAGCGAGCTCGACCGCCGCATCATGGCGCCTGCCCCGTCACGTCCCGGCGCCCGCCGTCGCCCGCGTGCTGTAGCCTGAGAGCGCGGAGCTCCATGATCCTCGAGACCTTCCACTACGATCGGGACACCAAGAAGTGGTCCGTGCGGGTGCTGCCGGTGCTCGACAGCGAGCGGACGCTGGTGCTGGCGTTCGGGGCGCCGGAGCTCCTCGACGATCCCGGGGCGATCCGCGAGCTGCGGCGGGCGTACCCGCGGTCGCACGTGGTGGGGTGCTCGAGCGCGGGGGAGATCGCGGGCACGTCGGTGCGCGACGGGACGCTGACGGTGGCGGTCGCGCGGTTCGAGCGGACGACGCTGGCGACGGCGCAGGTGGAGGTGGCGAGCGCGTCCGCGTCGTTCGCCGCGGGGCAGGCGCTGGCGCGCAAGCTGGAGCGGCCGGGGCTGCGCGGGGTGCTCGTGCTGTCGGAGGGGCTCGGGGTGAACGGCAGCCAGCTCGTGCGCGGGCTGAACGCGGTGCTGCCGGAGTCGGTGGTGGTGACCGGGGGCCTGTCCGGGGACGGAACGCAGTTCAAGCGGACGTGGGTGTGCGCGGGGGACGTGGTGCGCAGCGGCCTCGTGGCCGCCGTGGGGCTGTACGGCGACCACGTGGTGATCCAGCACGGGTCGAAGGGGGGCTGGGACAAGTTCGGGCCGGAGCGCGTGGTGACCCGCTCGGAGGGCAACGTGCTCTACGAGGTCGACGGCCGCCCGGCGCTCTCGCTTTACAAGGAGTACCTCGGGGACAAGGCGGCGGAGCTGCCGGCGTCGGCGCTCCTGTTCCCGCTGGCGTTGCGCGCGACGGCGCAGGACGAGAAGGCGCTCGTGCGGACGGTGCTGGCGGTGGACCACGACGCGCAGTCGCTGACGTTCGCGGGGGACGTGCCGAGAGGGCACTTGGTGCAGCTGATGAAGGCGGACTTCGAGCGGCTGATCGGGGGCGCGGAGCAGGCGGCGAGGGCGGCGAGCGAGGCGGGAAGGGCGGGCGGGGACAGCGCGCTGGCGATCGCGATCAGCTGCGTGGGGCGCCGGATCGTGCTGGGCGACCGGACCGAGGAAGAGGTCGAGGCGGTGGCGGACGTGCTGCCGAAGGGCACGCAGGTGACAGGGTTCTACTCGTACGGGGAGATCTCGCCGTACGCGACCGGCCACTGCGACCTGCACAACCAGACCATGACCCTCACCGTCCTCTCCGAGGCGCCCACGCCGCTCGCCAGGAGCGAAGGCCCGCGGGAGCGAAGGCCGCGCGCCGCGAAGCGGGCGCCGGCCGTGGCGGCGCGCGTCGTCGCGCAGCCGGCCGGCGGGATGGCGGAGTTCGAGGAGCTCGAGATCGCGTCGGACTCGACCTTCACGTCCGAGACCGCCTTCGACGCGCCGGCGTCGGCGTCGGGCGCGACGCCCGGGCCGTCGCCGCTGTCCCCGGGGCCGGAGGGCGAGGAGCCGCGGCCGACCATCCGCGTGCCGCCGCCGAACGGCCGCAGGGCGTCGCGCCCGCACAGCGCCGAGCCCGCCTCGGGGCCGGTCTCGTCGGGGCACAGCCCCACCACCGTGGACCGGCCGCCGCCCGCCGCCTGGGCGCACCGCGCCGCGCCGACGCGGAGCGTGCCGCCCGCCGGCGCCGCCGGGCGCCTCGACAGCCTCGCGTTCGATCGGCGCACGATCGGCGACGTGCTCGTCGTCCGGCTCGCCGGGCGCATGACCGAGGCGTTCAAGGGGGCGGCGCTCGCGCGGGAGCTCGAGGGCAAGGTCCTGCTCGACCTCGCCGGCGTCGAGCGGATCACGTCGTTCGGCGTCCGCGAGTGGCTCCAGATGATCCACGCGGCCCAGCCGCGCCTCCGTGCCCTCTACCTCGCGCGCTGCTCCGAGCCGGTCATCAACCAGCTCAGCATGATCCGGCGGTTCGCCGGCAACGGGCGGGTCGTCTCGTTCTATGCCCCGTACTGCTGCGAGTCGTGCGGCGCCCAGTTCGAGCGCCTCGTCGACTGCGCCCACGACGCGGCCTCGCTCGCCGAGGGCAAGCCGCCCGACGCGGTGTGCCCCCGCTGCGAAGGCGCCGGCGCCTTCGACGACGACGCGGAGACGTATTTCGGGTTCGTCGCCCAGCACGGCGTCGGCGCGATCCCGAAGGAGGTGCGCGAGATCCTCCTCGAGCTCGAGCGGGCCGACGAGCCCGCCGTCGGCGACGTGGTGGAGAAGTCCGTCGAGGGGCGCGTCACCCGCTTCAAGGTGGGCAGCAAGCTGACCGCGACGATCCGCTGGAGCCGCATCATCGACGGCCTCGAGGGCCAGGTCGTCTTCGACCTGAGCAACGTCCCCTCCGTCACCGCCGACGGCGCGGCGCGCTTCGAGTCGGCGCTCCGAAAGCTCGACGGCGCCGTCGAGGCGATCCGCATCGAGGGCTGTCCCCGGCTGCTCGCCGAGCGCACGGCGGGCCCCTCGTGGCCCGAGCTCGCGCGGATCGAGTCCGCGGTCATCGAGGGCCGCTGCGCGTCCTGCAGCGCGACCCGGGCGGTGCTCGTCGAGGTCGATCGGCACGCCCCCCTGCTCCGCGGCGGCCAGGACCCGAGCGTCACCTGCAAGCGCTGCAACACGCCGCTCGCCTTCGACGGCTCTCGCTCGCTGCTCTACGTCCTCGGCGCCCACGCGGCGCGCGTCCCCTCGGTCCCGCCGCCGCCCGCCCTGCCTGCGGCGATCTCGCAGCAGCAGCCGGCCGCGGCGCCCGAGGCGCAGCAGCACGGCGCGGGCGCCGCAGCGCCGCAGCAGCGCGGCGCGGGCGGCAACGCGGCGTTCCTCGCGCTGCTCGGCGGGGTGGCGCTCGCGGCCGCCGGCTTCGCGGTGTGGCGCGGCGGCGTCGGCCCCGCCGCGGCGCCAGCGGCCTCGGCGCCCGCTGCTTCGGCAGCGCCCGCGGCCTCGGCGGCGCCAGCGGCCTCGGCCCCTGCGGCCTCGGCAGCACCCGCGGGCGAGGCGCGCGCGCCGGGGCCGCCCGCGAGCGGCCCCGGTACGGCGGGCTGGTCGGTCATGGACGACCTCCCGCCCGCGTGGGTGGAGCGGCCGTTCGTGATCGAGGGCGAGAGCGTGCTCGTCGTCGGGCGCGGCGGCCCCGCGGCCAGCGAGTCGGGCGCGCTCGCGGCGGCGCGCAACGGCGCGATCGAGCGCCTCACGTCCGGCCTCGCCGCCGAGCTCGCGGGCTCTCCCGCGGCCGAGCTCCTCGTCGCGCAGCCGCCGGCCGATGCCGGGGCGGCGCAGCGCGCGGAGGTCGTCGAGCGCATCGCCGGGCGCTTCCTCGCGCAGGCCGGCGCGTTCGCGACGCCCGAGCGCGTGGACGCCGTCGTGCGGCGGGAAGGCGACGGCGTGCTCGCCTTCGCGCGGTACAGGCTGTCCCGGCAGAGCTTCGACGCGGCCGCGGAGCTCTACCGCCAGACCGCCACGTTCCAGGGGCTCACCGTGGCGCGCTTCTTCCCGCAGCTCGAGGCGCGGGTACGCACCTCCGGCGAGCTCGTCGTCGTCGCGGCGGAGCGCCCGCGGCGCGGCGCGGATCCAGGGGTCGTCGCGGGGGACGTCGTGCTCTCGGTCAACGATCGCCCCGTCCATTCGGTCGAGATCTTCGGGAAGGCCGCGGCGGACGCGTGGGCGCGCGCGCCGGCCGGTGGTACGATGACCCTCCAGATCGAGTCGCGCGGTGAGCGCCGCAGCGTGAGCTTCGCGAAATCCCAGGCCGAAGGCCCTCGATGAGCACCATGACCGCCCGCCGCGCTCCTGGAGAAGTGACGCCGCCGGCCCGCGCGATGGAGGCGGTCGAATGACCGAGCGCCACGCCGCCGGCCCCATGAGCGCCGGCTCGCGCCACCCCACCACGCTCGGCAGGTACAGCCTGATCAAGAGGATCGGCATGGGCGGCATGGCCGAGATCTGGGTGGCCTCCGTCGCGGGCATCTCGGGCGTGAGGAAGATCTGCGTGGTCAAGCGCATCCTCCCGCACCTCGTCGACAGCCCCGAGTTCGTGCGGATGTTCCTCGACGAGGCGCGCATCGCCGCCACCCTCGACCACCCGAACCTCGTCCAGATGTACGACATCGAGGACGTCGACGGCGTGCCGGTCATCGCGATGGAGTACCTCCACGGCGAGGATCTCAGGACCGTCCGGAAGGCGCTCCGGTCGGCGAACCGGCGGATGCCGATCGAGCACGCGATCACCATCGCGGCGGGCGTCGCGGCCGGGCTCCACTACGCGCACGAGAAGGTCGGCTTCGACGGCAAGCCGCTCGACATCGTCCACCGCGACGTGTCGCCGCACAACGTGATCGTCACCTACGACGGGGCCGTGAAGATCCTCGACTTCGGGATCGCGAAGGCGGCGAACCGCGTCAACGAGACGCGCGACGGCGCGCTCAAGGGCAAGGTCCCGTACATGTCGCCCGAGCAGTGCACGAGCGAGCACCTCGATCGCCGGAGCGACATCTACTCGGTCGGCCTGCTGCTCTACGAGATGTCGACGGGGAGCCGGATGTTCCGGCGCGGCGCCACCGAGTTCGAGCTGATGCGGGCGATCGTGGAGGACCCCGTGCTGCCGCCGAGCGAGGTCTGCGCCGACTACCCGCCGGGGCTGGAGCGCATCCTGCTCAAGTGCCTGGAGCGGGATCGGGAGAAGCGGTACGCGACAGCGAGGGATCTCCAGATCGACCTCGAGGCGTTCGCCCGGGAGGAGCGGCTCGCCACCTCGGCGCTCGCCCTGTCGTCGTTCATGTCGGAGCTGTTCGGCCAGCGCGTGGAGGTGTGGCGGGGCTCGCTCGCCTCGGGGGCGGACCTCGAATCGCACATCGTCGAGAAGCAGGAGGCGAACCAGAACGAGGACTCCTTCGCGGGCGCGCTCGACGCCGTGGGCGCGGCGCCGCAGGCCGCCGAGACCGGCCGCCCCGGCGCGGTCGCCACGAAGCTGTCCGCGCCGCTCTTCGCGGCGTCGCGGCCCGACGCCGCGGGGGATCTGGACACGCCGCCGCGCTCCAGGAGGCTCCCCGCGCTGTCGCTCGCGGACGCCGGCCCCGGCGTGGAGGGCGCGGAGGGGGCGCACGGGCCCGGGCCGCGGGCCCTCACGGTGACCAAGCGGAGGCTGGGCAGCCTGCTGATCGTCTCGCTGTCGGGGCGGATGACCGAGGAGCTCCAGGGCCACGCGGTCGCGCGCGGCATCTCCGGCCGCGTGCTCTTCGATCTGGGCGGGGTGCAGCGGGTCACGTCGTTCGGCGTGCGCGAGTGGATGGCGATGCTGGCCGAGGTGTCGCGGAGCGCGTCCGAGATCTACATCGGCCGCTGCACCGAGCCGATCGTGAACCAGATCAGCATGATCCGCCGCTTCTTCGGGGACGGGCGCGTCGTGTCGTTCTACGGCCCGTACCGGTGCGAGCGCTGCGGCGCCGCCTTCGATCGGCTGTTCGACTGCGACAGGGACGCGCACCTCGTCAGGACGCACGAGCCGCCCGCGAGCCCCTGCCCGCGCTGCGGCGCGGCGGCGGTGTTCGACGACGACGCCGAGAGCTACTTCGCGTTCGCGGCGATCCACGCGGGGATCGATCTGCCGGAGGACGTGCGGGCCGCGCTCGACGAGCTCGCGCGGCTCGACGCGGGGACCCACGAGGCGATCGAGAAGACGGTCGACGAGCGCGGGACGCGCATCCGCGTGCGCTGCAAGCTCGACGCGCACGTCCGGTGGAAGCGCGCGCTCGACGGGATCGAGGGGGCGCTGGTGCTCGATCTCGCGGGCGCGGCGGGGGTGACGTCCGAGGGCGCGAGGGCGCTCGCGCTGTCGCTCCGCGCGCTGGGCGGCGAGGTGACGTCGATCCAGATCGAGGGCTGTCCCGTGGTGCTGCTCGAGCACCTCGCCGCCGAGAGCCCCCCGCTGCGAGCGGAGGTGGTCTCGGCGATCGTCGAGGGCACCTGCGAGCGGTGCAACGCGCCCCGGCAGACGCTGCTCGACGTGAAGGAGGCCGCGCACGCCGCCCGCGAGGACCGGGAGCCGTACGTGCCGTGCAAGCGGTGCAACGCGCCGCTCGCGTTCCCGTGGCTCCGGCCGGCGCTGAAGCGCCTCGGCGCCGCGCCGGAGCCGGCGCCCACGCTCGCCGGAGCGCCCGAGCCGGCGACGAAGCGCTCTGCCGCGGGGGGGCACGTGACGACGGCGGGGGCGGGCGCAGGGGCAGCGGCGCCCGCAGGCGCAGCGGCGCTGGCGGGGGCGGGCGCAGGGGCAGCGGCGCCCGCAGGCGCAGCGGCGCCGGCAGCGGCGCCCGCGGGCGTAGCGGCGCCGGCGGGGGCGTCTCCGCCGGCCACGGCCGTCTCGGCGGCCGGCGGCTCCAGCTCGCGCGGGGTGCTCGCGGCGTTCGCGGCGGGAGCGCTGCTCGTCCTCGCCGTGGCCTTCGCCTACCAGAGCCGGGGACGCCCGCGCACCGCCGCCGGGGCGGACCCGCCGCCCGCGCCGAGCTCGGGGTGGCGCGCGGCGCCGCCGGCCGAGGAGAGCCCTCCCTGGATGGACCGGCCGTTCACCGCCGAGGGCGACGCGATCTTCGTGGTCGGCGAGGGCTCGGGCCCCAGCCGGGAGGCGGCGCTCGCGGTCGCGCGCGCCGACGCGATCTCCCGGCTCGCGAGCAACGTCGTGCCGGCGCTCGCGGGGTCGCAGGCGTACGGCTTCATCCAGGCGCACGGCGGCGGCGCGCGCCGCGCCGGCATGGCGGAGGCCGAGGCGAGCCGCTACCTGAAGCAGGTCGGCGCGTTCGCCACCCCCGAGCGCGTCGACGCGCGCTTCCAGGAGCGCGACGGCGCGGTGGCGGCCGTCGCGCGCTACCGCATGCGCAAGGAGAGCTTCGACGCCGCCGTGCAGAGCTACCGGAGGACGGTCAGCGCGCTCGGGCTGACCGTGGCCCCCCTCTTCCCGCTGCTCGAAGGCGCCCTGAAGACGAGCGGAGACGCCGTCGTGGTCGCCGTGGAAGACCGCGGCCCCGCCGCGGCCGCGGGCGTCCGCGTCGGCGACGCGGTGGTCGCGATCAACGGCCGGCCGCTCGTCAGCTTTGAAGCGATGCGTCATGCGCTGCCGAGCGCACAGGAGGGCGCCACCCTCGAGCTCACGCTCGAGGCGGGCGGCGCGCGGCGGACGATCGCGATCAAGAGGCCGAGCGGGGCGCGGGAAGGGGGCTGAGCCAGGGCGGGCCGCGCCGTCGTGGCGCGCTCCCCGCGAGCGCCGCGGCGCGCGTGAGGGCGTCCGCGACATCACGCGGCGCCGGCGCGCGAACGTCGCGCCGGCCGGCTGAGGGCGCAGAGGGCGCAGAGGGCCAGGTGCGCGTCGCTTCCTCGGCATCGGCTGTCCGGCCGGCGATCGGCTGCGCTATGCTGGCTGCCGCGGCGCGGCGCTCTCGGTCGGAGGTTTCGAACATGCGCGGCCTGGAAGAGATCGAAGGGCTGGAGGTCGGGACCCTGATCGCCGGCAAGTACCGCGTGGACCGGCTGCTCGACAAGGGCGCGATGGGCGCCGTTGTCGCCGCGACCCACGTCGATCTCGACGAGCTGCGGGCGATCAAGGTGCTGCTGCCGGCCACCGCGGCCGATCCGGAGATGTGCGGGCGCTTCCTGCAGGAGGCGCGGATCGCGTCGCGGCTCAGGAGCGAGCACGCGGTCAAGGTGCACGACGTCGGGCGGCTCGAGAGCGGGCTGCCGTACATGGTGATGGAGTTCCTCGACGGCCGCGATCTCCGGGTCATCCGCAAGCAGCGGGGCCCGCTGCCGGTGGAGGAGGCGACGCTCTACGTCCTCCAGGCGTGCGACGCGCTCGCGGAGGCGCACGCGCTCGGGCTCGTGCACCGCGACGTGAAGCCGGCCAACCTCTTCCTGACGCACACGCGCGAGGGGACGCCGTGCATCAAGGTGCTCGACTTCGGCGTCTCCAAGGTGTCGCAGGCGGCGCTCCTCGGCGTCGCCGAGATGCGGACGAGCACGGGTCAGATGCTGGGGACGCCCCACTACATGCCCCCCGAGCAGATGCGCGGGCAGCGCGACGTCGACGCGCGCGCGGACATCTGGGCGGTCGGGTCGCTCCTCTACGTGCTGCTCACCGGCCGGTATCCCATGCACGCGCGCTCCGTCCAGACAGTCTCGCTCGTGCTCGGGGGCAAGTTCGTGCCGCAGCTGCCGTCGAAGGTCGTCCGCGGGCTCTCGCCGGACATCGATCCGATCATCATGCGGTGCCTCGAGCGGGATCGCGACAAGCGCTGGCCCGACCTGGCGGAGCTCACGCTGGCGCTCCGCCCGTTCGCGCCGCCCGCGGCGCAGCCGCTCGTCGACCGCATCCAGCGCATGCTGCGCGGGGGCATGCGCGACTCGCTGTCCGGGGTGCGCCCCGGCGTGGACGGCGTCGACGCGGGGGAGCGCGGCTCGATCCCCACCACCATGGGCTCCGCCCCATCCGCCGGCGGAATGGCGATCGAGCTTCGCCCGGAGCTGCCACCTCCCGTGTTCCACGCTTCTCCCGAGGAGGCGGATCCGGCGGAGCGGAGCGAGGCCATCACGGTCTCGGACCGCTCGCGCGTCCGGGCGGAGACCGACCTGGTGGAGCGGAGCGAGGCGGCGACGGTCTCGGACCGCCCGCGCGCCCCCGCGGAGGCGGATCCGGCGGAGCGGAGCGAGGCCGTCACGGTCTCGGAGCGCCCCCGCGCCCGGGCGGAGGCCAGCCCTGCGGAGCGGAGCGAGGCGGCGACGGTCTCGGGCCGCCCGCGCGCCCCTGCGGAGGCGGATCCGGCGGAGCGGAGCGAGGCCGTCGCGGTCCCGGGCCACGCGGGTGTCCGGGCGGAGGCCCGCCCTGCGGAGCGGAGCGAGGCGGCGGCCGGCTCGGACCGGCCGCAGCCCCGGGTGGAAGCCGGCCGTGTCGGGCTCGGCGCGGCCGGCCCAGCTCCGGAGAGGGCGCGCGTCGAGGAGGACGCCGACGAGACGACGCTCGCGGACACGCTCCGGCGGCTGCGCTCGCCCTTCAGGGCGGGCTTCGTCCTGGCGGCGGTGGCGGCGGCGATCGTCGTCGCGCTGCTGGCCAGCGGAACGCGGCCCGAGGAGCGGCCGCCGGGCTCCAGCGCTTCCGGGCCCCCGGGGGGGAAGGGCGTTCCGGTCAGCGCTCCGCCCCGGTGACACCGGAGAGGGAGACTCCCGCCCTGCGGGCGCTCGGGGAGAGGCCCTCTCGGGACAGGCGGTGAGGTGGAGTCGACATGTCGTGAGCGCGGAGCGGCGGGCCGCGCCGCGCGCGTCACTTGCCCTGCGAGATGACGCCGCAGCCGATGCGGCCACCGGCGTTGCCGGCGGGCTGGCCGCCGTCATCCGCCTTCTCGTGGACGATGATGGCGCGGCCGAGGAAGGTGTTCGGAGCGCCCTGCTTGAGATTCGCGCCCGTGGCGATGATCTCATGGGTGCCGGTCCCATCGGCCTTGACCTCGATATTGCCGAGATCGCCGAGGTGGCGGGCCGCGGCGTCGGGGAGGCCGTGCGGGTGGTTGTCGGGGTTGTAGTGCGCGCCCGCGCTCTTCGCGTCCGGCGCGCTGCAATCGCCGGTCTCGTGCACGTGGACGGCGATCTTGCCCTTGGGAGCGCCCGAGACCTGGACGGCGACCTTCACGCCGCCCTCGACCTCGGTGAAGGTCGCGGTGCCCTTGAGCTTCGACTTGGTCCGCGCCTCGATGGGCACCGAGACGCTCACCGGCGGCGCAGGCGGCGCGGCCGGCGGCGCAGCGGCCTCCGGCGCCGCGGCGCCCGCCGGCGGGCTGGCCTCGGGCGGCGCGGCCGCGGGCGGCTCCGGCGCAGGCTGCGGCTGGGCGGGGACGTCGGGGACCGCAGGGGCCGGCTCGGGCGCGCCGCCACAAGCGGTGGCGCCCAGGACGAACGAGGCAAGCAGCGAGAGACGATAGGCCGGTTTCATCACAGCGGAGACCTCCAGGTTCGTGAGGCGTTGGACCTCCGCCGTCTCGTAGAGCGGTCCTGGCGAGCGATCAATCGGCGAACCCGACATTCGTCAGGTGCGCCGGCTCGAGGCGCGCTGGCGCGCGGCCAACCCCGCTCCCGCCGGCCCCGGCGCCGCGGGCAGCGAGCGCCCGACCCCTGGACAGAGATCAACGAGGCGCGGAGTCCGCCTCCGCGCCTCGCCGAGCTCAGCGGCGCGCGCTCACTGCGCGGGCGGGCAGCCGATCGGCCCGGTGCCGATCACGACGTCATCGATCCACATCGAGCGGGCGGAATCGGCTTGATAGGACTCCCAGCCGAGGCCGATGCTGTCGAACGTCGGCGCCTTCCACGTGTAGTTCTCCACGTTGTTGGCGCAGCCCTGGCCCGTCCCGGACACCTTGAGATCGGCCAGCTCCGCGCCATTGAGCCAGAAGCGCATCTCGTTCTTCGGCCCGTCGAAGCTGAACTCGACGCAGGTCCACGCGCCGGTCGGGACAACCGTCGTCTCCTCCGCGTGGTGCCAGCAGTCCGTCTGCGGGCCGGTCTTCGGGTCGGCCCAGTACCCGGGCGTATCGTAGTTCGCCATGAGCTGGCTGCCCGCCGTGACCGGGTGCTGCCCGCCGTAGCGATACTGTGCCGCGTAGGGCTTTCCCTCGAAATCGCTGCCAGGAATGGTCCCTGAACCGTCGATGATCGTCCAGTGCACATCCCCCGTCGGCGCAGCCTCGAGGAAGAACATCATGCGACCATGAATGACGTTCTCCTCGGGGGAAAGGCCGTCGGCGTCCGTGAACTTGATCATGGCCGACTTGTAGTTGTTGTCTCCGGTGCTCGCGGGCGTGGTCACCTTGATGGACTTGGCGCCGCTGTAATGCTTCGTCGTGTCGACCGACACGGTGGAGCCCGCCATGGCCGTGTAGACCGTCCACGCGCCCATCTTCTCGCCGTTCGCGCCCTCGCCCTCGTACGACTCGAAGTCGTCGCAGAGCAGCGCCGCACAGGCCGGGCCGCCGCCGGTCCCGCCGCCCTCGCCGGCGCCGCCGCCGCCCGTGGCGCCGCTGCTGGAGGCGCTGCCGCCCTCGCCGGCGCCGCCGCCGCCGGTCGCGCCGCCGCTGGTGGCGCCGCCGCCCGTGCCGGTGGTCGAGGACGTCGACGACGTCGTGCCACCCTCGTCATCCGAGCACGCAACCGCGCCCGCCGCAAAGGTCGCGAGCAGGCCAAGCAAAGTAACGCTAATTCGAAGATTCATGTTCGTTTCCATCCTCCGCGGCGACTATTGCACGAGGTCATCGCGTGGTTCAAGAACGAACGTTTTCGGCAGATCGCACGATCCAGGCGCTGGAACTCGAATGGCCCCGGCGGTGCGGGGCAACACGAAAATGCCAGGGAGCAGCCTTGAACAGCCAGCCTATCGGGCCGGGAGCGAGCGTGAGCGATCAACCGCCGTCCGCCCCGCTCCCCTCCGCGCCCGAGAGCATCGCCTCCGGCGAGATCGCATAGAGCCTCTCCTCTCCCTGCTTTCCCCGGATCCGCACCAGCGCGGGCATCGCTTCTCCAGGGCTCCCGGCCGCGGTGAACGTCGCCTCATCCATCAGCAGGCCGCCGGCCTTCGCCTGCGCCTGAATCCGAAACGCTGTGTTCACACGATCGCCGATGATGGTGAACTCCCGCCTGCCGCTCGACCCGATGCTCGCCAAAAGGACGGGCCCTGTCGAGAGCCCGAGCCGCGTCGGGAAGGCGGGCCGGCCCTGGGAGCGCTGGTGTTCGTTGAAGGCCGCGATGCTCTGCTGCATCCGCTGCGCCGCCGCGAGCGCGTCACTCGCGCCCCGGAAGAACGCGAGCATGCCGTCGCCAACGTACTTGTCGACCTCGCCCGCGTGGTCGTAGACGATCTGCGCCACCGTGGCCATGTAGAGGCTGAGATCCGCGATCAGCGGCCCGGGATCCTCGCTCTCCGAGAGCCGCACGAACTCCTCGATGTCGCTGACCAGCACCGTCAGCACCTCGCGCGCCGGCGGGCTCGGCCGGTTCGACGACACGCTCTCCTCGATGCTCTCCCACGCCCGGTCGGACAGGTAACCGCGCAGCGCCGCCTGCATCTGGCGCACCTGCGCGTAGCGCTCCTCGAGCTCCCTCCGCTGCCGCTCGAGCTCCCGGCGCTGCCGGTGCAAGAGCAGCTGCGTCCCCACCCTGGCGAGCACCTCGCGCAGCTCGAACGGCTTCGTGACGTAATCGACGCCGCCCGCGTCGAACGCCATCACCTTGTCGCCGATGCCCGTCATCGCGCTCAGGAAGATGACCGGGATGTCCGCCGTCCCGGGATCCCCCTTGAGCCGGCGGCACACCTCGTAGCCGTCCATGTGGGGCATGCTCACGTCGAGCAGGATGAGGTCCGGAGGCGCCGCCGCCGCCGACATCAGCGCCATGGCGCCGCTGATCGCCGCCCGCACCTCGTAGCCCTGCGCCGTCAGCATCGAGGTCAGGAGCGACAGGTTCGCCGGCATGTCGTCCACGATCAGGATGCTCGGGGGCTCTTCCCTGGGGCGCTCCGGCCGCGCGCCCGGGGCCGCCCCGCGGGGGGCTGGCTTTGCGTCGGTGTCCGTCATGACGGCTCCTCCTCGTCGGCGCTCGATAGCGCCAAGATGCTGTCGAAGCGATACCCCCGCGCGAGCTCGGCCACAGCCCCCGCGAGGTCCGCGTCCTCCGGCCGGAACCGATCGAGCGTCGCCTGGACGGCCTTCGCGTCGAGCCGCGTCGCCGCCCGCCGGAGGTCCTTGCGGAGCGCGGCGGGCAGCCCGGCCGCCGCCCGGGCGAGGTCGACGGCCGCCGCCCCCTGGGCAGCGCCGGGCTCGGCGGCGCGCTCCTCGTACTCGAAGCGGGCCCCGAGGTGCTTGGTCAGGAGGCCGAGGATGTCCGCGTCGCGGAACGGCTTGCTCACGAAGTCGTCGCACCCCGCCTCCGCCGCGAGCGCCCGGTTCTGCTCGAACGCGCTCGCGGTCATCGCCACGACGACCGTCTCGTGCCCCCGCGCGCTCGCCTTGATGCGGCTCGCCGCCTCGTAGCCGTCGAGCAGGGGCATGCGGAGGTCGAGCAGGACGAGGTGCGGCGACCACGTCTCCCACTGCGCCACTGCGCCGAGCCCGTTCGTCGCGCTGCGCGCCTCGACGCCCACCGAGTCGAGCAGCTTGAGCAGGCAGTGGCGCACGTCCCACCGGTCGTCGACGACGAGCACGCGGTACCTCGGCTGGCCCGGCGAGAGCCCCACGGCCCGGAGCGCCCGCGGCGTCGCGCCGCCGGCGGGCGCGTCGGCCAGCGACAGGCGCACGTCGAAGCGGAGCGTCGTCCCGCGGCCGACCTGGCTCTCCACCCGGATGTCGCCCCCCATCATCCGCACGATGCGCCGGCTGATGTGCAGGCCGAGGCCCGTGCCCTCGCGCGACTGGCGCCCGGTCGCGGTCTGCGCGAACGCCTCGAAGAGCTCCGCGAGCTCCGCCTTGGCCATGCCCCGGCCGGTGTCCGTCACCTCGAACGACACCCGCACCCGCCCCGCCGCCGCGCCGTCGTGCGCGCCGCCTTCACGTACGCCTGTCGCGCGCCGCGCCGAGGCGCGCAGCGTGACCGACCCGCGCGGCGTGAACTTCAGCGCGTTGCCGAGCAGGTTGATCAGCACCTGCCGCAGCTTCCCTTCATCGCCGCTGACGTGCCGCGGCACGTCCGGCTCCCGCTCGACCGTGAGCGTGAGGCCCCGCTTCTGGGCCTCGACAGCGAACATCTCCGAGAGCCCCGAGAGCGTGTCGTGGAGGTCGAACTCGGCGTCGACGAGCGTCATGCGGCCGGCCTCGATCTTCGCCATCTCGAGGATGTCGTTGACGAGGCCGAGCAGGTGCTCGCCGCTCTTGCAGATGACCGCGAGGTTCTCGCGGTGCCGGTCGGCGAGCGAGGGGTCGCGCTCCACGAGCTGCGCGAAGCCGAGGATCGAGTTGAGCGGGGTCCTGAGCTCGTGGCTCATGTTGGCGAGGAACGCGCTCTTCGACCGGCTCGCGGTCATGGCCTCGTCCCTCGCCCTGCGCGCCTCCTCCTCGGCCCGCCGCGCCTCGGCGAGCTCCTCGCCGAGCCGCAGCGAAGAGGCGCGGCTGGCCGCGAGCTCCTCCGCCTTCCGCTCGAGCTCGAGCTCGCGCGCGTGGAGCCGCCGGCGGAGCGCCCAGAGGGCGACCAGAAGGAGGGTCCCGACGACCACGGAGGCGGAGATCCCGACGACCTGCATTCGATGTGCCCCACCCGCCTCCTGCGCGGCGGGAAAGACCGGAGCGCCGATCCCGTCGGAAGGCACCGATCAGGTTACAGGAGTTCGGGGCAGCCCGTGGGGGCCCGATCGGGCGCGCCGCGCGGCTTTTGGCGATGGAGCGGCGCGCTCGTCAGGCAGACCACGGAATCGACGGAGCCGCGCCGCGGCAGCGCGACGCGGCGGTCGGTTCTCCCCAGCGCGTCCACGCGCTGCTCCCCAGCGCGGGTTCACGCGTCATGGCGCGCCGCCGTCCGGCTTCGCTCGCTGCGGGGGGGTGACAACCTCATCCGTCGGCGGCGGGGCGGCGGCTCCGCGCGGCGGCACGCCTGCGTCTCCGCGCGGCGGCGGGGCGGCGTCTCCGCGCGGCGGCGCGGCGGCGTCTCCGCGCGCCGGCGGCGCGCTGGCACCTGCGTGCGGCGGCGCATCGCTGTCTGCCTGGGCGGGCGGCCGCCTGGGCGGGAGCGCGGGCTGGCGGAGGCCGCGCAGCGAGGCGAGCCGATCGACGAGGACGCCGGCCTCCTCGGCCGACAGCTTGACGCGCGCGTGGAGCGCCTTGCCCTCGGCCGCGATCGCGATGCGCTCGAGCACGGCGCCGAAGCCGATGAGCCGCGTCGCGAAGTCCGCCGCGCGCGTGTCTCGCGCCGCGCGCAGCTCCGCGCCGAGCGCCTCGCAGGGGGCCTCCGCGTCGCAGAGGACGGCGGCGTGGACGGCGATCTCCGGGCCGAGCGCGACGCTGGCGCCGCCGGAGAGCAGGGACGCCGCGGGCGATCGGCCGGAGCCGCTCAGCGCGAGCTCGCGCCCGATCTCGGCGCGTTGCTCGGGCGTGAGCACCACCGTGACGCGCGCCGCCCCCTCGCCGACGGCGCGGGCGATGTCGTCGTGCGCGGCGCTCGCGCCGACGCTCCCGGCGCGGCCTTCGGCGGTGTCGATCATGGCGCGCAGGTACGCGCCCCCGCCGAGCAGGATCGGCCCCCCGGGGCGCACGGCGATCTCGCCGTGGCCCTCGGCGCTCGAGTCCCGCACCGCGCGGAAGCTGCCGATCCCGGAGACGACCGGCCGCCCGCCGCGGGCCTCGATGACCTTGGAGGCGCACGCGAGCAGCGCCTCGTCCTGCACGGCGCCGGCCGCGACCAGCCCGAAGTCGCCGCCCTCGCCCGCCGCCGGGATGGCGATCGCGACCTCGGTCAACGCGGCCACCGGGTCGAAGCCGCACACGTCGCGCACCTTGCCGAGCCCCGGGATCTCGCGCTCCTCGCGCAGGAACGAGGCGAACGCGGGAGAGGCGCGCAGCGCCGGGAGATCGAGCGTCGCGACGAGCATCGCGCCCGCGGGCACGGCGTCGAGCGCGCGCGGCGCGGCGGCGGGGGGGCTCTCCCGCCGGCGGCCGAGGAGCCAGGCGACGCCGCCGCCGAGCAGGACCCCGACGAGCAGGAGGACGAGGCCGTCTCTGGTCCGCGGCTGCACGCGCGACCCGTTAGCACACGGCCGCGGCGGACGCCCCGGCGGCTACGCGCCCTTGCGCGGCGGCGGCGACCAGCGCGTCCCGCGGACGAGATCGAACACGGGCACGGTCACGTTGAAATTCCAGCGCTTCATGAGCCGGGGATCATGGTGCCTGCGGTGGTGCTCGCGGAGCCGCGCGAGCCCCGGGATCCGGTACACCGGGCTGTCCGCCGGCAGGTGATACGCGAGGTGCAGCCACTCGTAGCTGACGAAGAACACCATCGCCGTCGCGAGCCCGAGCAGCGCCGCGTCCGGCGAGAGCAGGGCGCCCGCCGCCGCGGCGAGGGGCAGCAGCAAGGCGAGGACCAGGAGCGCCGAGGCGGGCGGCGTCAGCACCAGCCAGAGCTCGCGCGCGCTCCGCAGCGCCATGTCGTCGGCGGTGAAGGCGAGGTGGTGCTCGCGCTCGTGGCGCTCGCACAGCGCGCCGAGCGGCGGCGCCCGCCGGTGCAGCACCGACCTGTGCGCCCACCACTCGAAGGCGAAGCCGAGCAGCATCGTCGCCGGCACCGCGAGGAGCTCGACGGCATCGACGGCGTCGAGGAGGCGCACCGCCGCCGCCAGCACGAGCGCGCCGAGCAGCGTGGGCGCCGCGAGGTGGAGCGCCGGGCGGTACCCGCGCGGGATCCGCGCCGCGATCTCCTCGCGCCGCCGCGCCCGCGGCCGCGCCGGCTCGTTCACGACCATCGAAAACTATGAATTCTAAAAAAACAGAACGCAAGCGCGGGCGAGGCCGCCGGCGAGGGGGCGCGCTCAGCTTTCCTGGCGTTCTGCCTGCTGTTCCGCCTGCTCCGCCTGTTCCGCGCCGTCCGCGGGCGCGCCGCCGTCCGTCGCGGGCGCTTCCCGCTCGAACAGCCCGCCGATGGCCTCGCCGATGCGGCCGATCTTCGCGGCGAGCAGCACGACGAGGAGCAGGAAGGCCGTCAGGGCGATCTCGTTGTGGGAAGCGCCGAGCACCATGCGTCGACGTCTACCACGCGGCGCCCACAGCGGGGGGCGCCGCCGCGTCGCCGTACGTGAGCGCGGCGACGCGGCGGCGCCGGCCTCGCGCTCGCGGAGGTGATGTCGGCCGGGCGCTCCCAGCGCGGCAGAGGTGGAGACCTCGCCGCGCAGGCGGGGCGGTCGTGGAGGGAGCTGCGCTGCGCGGCGGGAACGCGAGCGGGCCGCGATCGCGTTTGACAGCCCGCCGACGACCGTCGAGAGTCCAGTCGATGCGGGCCCCTGGGCGCTGCTCCGCCGGGCCGCCGCCACAAGATGACCGCCGTGTCCGAGCCCCGCGACGACTACGAAGCAGTGCAGGCGCGCCCGCGCGAAGGCGCCATCCTGCTGGCCGACGCGTCGGCGGACGGGGAGGCGATCGGCGCGGCGCTGCGGGGCCGGGGCTTCGAGGTGATCGCGGCGCCGATCGCCGAGCTCGACGCGCGCCTCGCGAGCGACGCGCCGCGCGTCGTGATCGTCGACATCGACGAGCCCGGCGCGATCGAGGCGCTCGAGCGCCTCTACCTGCGGCCGGGCGGCGTCGCCGCGTCCGTGCTCCTCGTGGGGGATCCGGTCCGCTCGGCGGAGCTCGATCCCCAGCTGTTCGGGCAGGTGTTCGAGCGCCCGGTCGACACCGCCGAGCTCGCCGCGCACGTGAGCGCGGTCGCCGAGCCCGGGCGGTACCGCGGGGAGCACGCCGTCGAGGCGCGCCTCGCGGCGGGCCTGCCGGGGCCGCTCGACCACGACGTCCCGTCGAACCCCGACTTCTCGAGCGATCTCGATCCGCTCGACGTCGGCTCGGTGCTGCCGCCCCCGGAGGAGGACGGCGACGAGGTCGGTCCGCGCCTCCTGCCGGCGCGGATCAGCCCGGAGCTCGAGGAGATCCTCGTCGCCGCCGAGCAGCGGGTCACGGCGAAGGCGCACCCCTCGAGCATCCCGGCGGCCGAGGAGGAGGTCGACCTGATGCTGTCGTCGGAGCTGCTCTCCGCCCTCGACGAGCCCCTCGATCCGGAGGACGACGAGCCGCGGACCGGCGCGAGCGCGGCCGTCGCGCAGGCGCCCGCCGGATCGCCCTCGCAGTCGAGGACGAGCGACGGCCCGTACGGCGTCGCGCCCGCGCTGCAGCCGGCGGCCACCCGCGCCGAGCACACGGGGCCCGGCGACTCCCTCGTCGAGCTCGCGGAGCCGGGCGACGAGCACGAGGACGACCGCGACGCCGAGCCCGCGTTCGACGGGGCGCACGCGACGAAGCGCGCGGGCCCCGAGCTCGCGGCGCTCTCGCTCGACAGGGAGGCGCACCCGTACGGCAGGGAGGAGCGCGATCACGGCGGTCCCGCGCGCCGGAGCGGCGGCCGCGACGCCGCGCCGCCGACCCCGCGCGACGCGGGCCGGCCCTACGCCTTCGCGTCGCCGCCGCCGCGCCCCGAGCCCGCGTGGGATCGGTCGCCCTCGCCATCGCCCGCGCCGCGAGAGGAGCCCGCGTGGGACCGCGCCGGCCCTTCGCGCGGCGGCGAGGACGTCGACTGGGCGCGCGCTCCGTCGGGCCGCGTCGAGCCGAGCTTGCGCCAGCGCATCACCGAGCCGCCGCCCCGGTCGCGCGATGCCCGCGACGCCCGCGCTCCTGGCTTTCCGTCGCCGCCGTCTCCGGGCGTCGCGTTCGTGTCGCCTCCCTCGGTCGAGGTGAAGACCGCGCTGCTGTCGCCGGTCGGAAGGGCGGAGCCCGAGCCGTCCCCGGCCCGCTCCGTCCCGGCGGGGCGCGCCCTGGCGCCTCCTGGCGGGCCCGTCCCCGCGAGCGCGGGCGCCGGCTCGCTCGGGCGCGGCCTCCTGGCGCCGAGCCCGTCTGCTGGGCCGAGCACGGCCGCGTTCGGCCGCGGGCACCTGCCAGCTCCGCCGTCCATGGCCATCTCCGGCGCGTCCCTGCGTGGGCCTGCGCCGCCTGCGCTGCCGCTGGTGCCGCCCGCGCTGCCGCTGGTGCCGCCCGCGCCCGCCACGGTCACCGCGGCCGGGCTCGGCCGCGCCATGGCGCCTGAGCCGATCGACGAGGCGCCGAGCTCCGGCGGGGCGTCCTCGGCCACGGTGCTCGGCCCGGGCGACGCGCCGCGCGCGCTGGCCCGCGCGGTGGGCAGCCGCTCCTCCGGCGCCCTCGCGATCACGACCGAGGAGGGCGCGCGGCGCATCGTCCTGCACGAGGGCGATCTCGTCACCGCCGGCTCGAGCATCCCCGAGGAGACGCTGCTCGCCTTCCTGGTCGGGCGCGGCGACCTCGAGCGCGAGGTCGCGGCGCGGCTCGCGGGCAAGCTCCCCGCCTCGGGCCGGCACGCCGGCGCGGCGCTCATCGCGCACGGCCACCTCGGCCAGGACGACCTCTGGCCGGTGCTGCGCGCGCACGCCGAGTGGGTCATCGGCCACGTCGTGCTCGTCGAGGCCGGCACGTGTGACCTCGAGCCCGAGCCGCCGGGCCGCCTCAAGGCGGAGCCGAACGTCTTCGGGGGCGCCACCGGCGCCGAGGTCTTCGTCGAGACGATCCGCCGCGTGATCGCCCCGGAGGTCGCCCTGCGCCGCCTCGGCGGCCCGGGGGCGCGCCTCGACGACGGCGTCCGGCGCAACCTGCTCGGCGAGTGCGCGCTGCGGCGCGAGGAAGAGGAGCTCGTGCGCACCGCGCGCGGGCGCAGCGTCGGCGAGCTCGTGAGCGTGGCGGAGCCCGAGAACGCGAGCGTGCTCTACGCGCTCGTGTGCCTGGAGGTGCTCGACGTCCTCATCCCGCCGTCGATCACCGAGGCGCCGCCCCCGCCGGTGGAGGATCCGCTCGACGAGGAGGCGATCCGGCAGCGCGTGCGCGCGCGGCTCGCGCTGGTGGAGGACGGGGACTATTTCTCGATCCTCGGCATCCCGCGCGACGCGACGAACTACGAGATCCGCCGCGCGTACCTCGCGCTGAGGAAGGCCTTCGAGCCGTCCACCCTGCTCACCGCCGCGACCGTGGACCTGCTCGACGACGTGCGGCTCGTCATCGAGGTGCTCGACGAGGCCTACGAGATCCTGCGCGAGCCGCACAGGCGCGAGCGGTACCGGCGGGCGATCGAGGCGGGGCCGCCGTAGCGGGGACCGGGGCGGCGCGCGCTCCGTACGGCGCGCGGCGGGCACGGTTGATGAAGGCCGGCGCGGCTGTGCAATGCTCGCTCTCTCCCGGACCGGCGGCGCCGGCGGCGCTGCGCGCGGGCGGGCCGACGCGCTCCGGTCGATCGGCCGCGGCGGCGCTGATCGCCGCCCTCGCGCTCGCCCCGGGGTGCGTCCGCGAGGCGGCGAAGGAGGCGACCCACGGCACGCTCGAGGCGCTCGATCGCAACGCGCAGGACCGGACCGAGTCCGCCGGAAGATCGGCCGAGAGGCCGGCCGAGGGCGCGCGCGAGAGGCCGCTCGTGGGGGCCATCGTCCACGACGCGGTCCGGGCCGGCGCGGCGGAGATCGGGCGGCAGGCCGAGGGCCTGGAGCCGGTCATCGCGCAGACGAGCGAGGCGGTCAGCAGCGCCGTGGTCGAGGGCGCCCTCCAGCACGACCGGGCGCTCGTCACGCTCGTCGAGCAGGGCACGGGCGCCGCGGCGAGGGCCGCGGCGCGCGAGGGGACGGCAGAGCTCATGGAGCAGCTCGCCGGGTGCCCCGCCGGCGACCCGGGCTGCTCGAGCGCCGCGATCGAGCGCGCGAGCCGCGCCGCCGCCACGGGCTTCGCGGACGGCCTGGGGAGGGCGATGCAGCCCTGGATCATCGGCCTCGCGTTCGGCGGGGGGTTCCTGCTCGCCGCGCTGCTCGCCGTCGCCATCGCGGTCGTCACGCGGCGGCACGAGCGCTCCGCCGCGCACTGAGAGAGGTCCGCGCCTTGCACGCGCCAGCACCGCAGGAGGCACCATGTCCAAGGCGAGCGAGTTCATCGAAGCCCTGCGTCGGATCGAGGAGAGCGGCGACGTCGAGCCCATGGCGCGGCTGTTCGCGCCCGACGCCGAGCTCAGCAACTCGACGATCTCGAGGCCGCTCCACGGCCCCGACGGCGCCCGCAACTTCTGGCGCAGCTACCGGCAGACCTTCGTCGAGGTGCGGTCGGAGTTCCGGTGCATCGTCGAGTCGGGCGAGGCCGCCATCCTCGAGTGGACGAGCCGTGGAAAGCTAGTCAATGGAGGGGAGTTCTCGTACGACGGCGTGAGCGTCATCGAGCACCCGGCCGGCGCCATCAGGAGGTTCAAGGCGTACTTCGATCCGAGGGCCCTCGGGCTTCAGCTGGAGCACGCGGCGTAGCGCCGCGCTTCAGCTGGAGCACGCGGCGTAGCGCCGCTCGCCGGCCCGCGCGATCGCGTCCACGACGACCTCGCCCTGCTCGACGCCGACGAGCGCCGCCGACCCTTCCTCGAGCTGGCCGCGCAGGATGAGCTCCGCGAGCGGCGCCTCGACGAGGCGCGCGATCGTGCGCTTCATCGGCCGGGCGCCGAGCTCCGGGTCGAACCCCCCGGCGTCGAGCAGCGCGTCGATGGCCTCGGGCTCGACCTCGAGCTCCACGCCGCGCGCCTCGAGCTCGCGCTCCAGGCCGCCGAGCAGCCGCCGCGTGATCTCGGCGACGTCCGCCCGCGTGAGCGGCGCGAAGCAGAGGACCTCGTCGATGCGGTTGTAGAGCTCGGGCGGCAGCGCCGCGCGGGCCGCGGCGAGCATCGTCTCCCCGAGGCGCTCGGGTGACACGGCCGAGGAGGCGCGGGCGAAGCCCACGGAGCGCTCGGACCGGAGCGCGCCGGCCTCCGCCGCGCCGAGGTTCGAGGTCATCACGAGGACCGTGTTCGTGAAGTCCACCCGCCGGCCTCGGCCGTCGGTCAGGCGGCCCTCGTCGAAGACCTGGAGGAACGCCTCGAGCACGTCGCGGTGCGCCTTCTCGATCTCGTCGAGCAGCACCACCTGGTAGGGCCTCCGCCGCACCGCCTCGGTGAGCTGGCCGCCGGCCTCGTGGCCGACGTAGCCGGGCGGCGCGCCGACGAGGCGCGCGACCGCGTGCGACTCCGCGTACTCGGAGAAGTCGAGCCGCGTCATCGCGTCGGGCGAGTGGAACAGCGCCTCGGCGATCGCCTTCGCCGTCTCCGTCTTGCCCACGCCGGTCGGCCCCAGCAGCAGGAACGATCCGATCGGGCGGCGCGCGCGCAGGCCGGCCGCGTTCCGGCGGAGCACCCGCGCGATGCGCGAAAGCGCCTCGCCGTGGCCGACGACGTTCTCGGCGAGCAGCGTCTCCAGCGAGAGCATCCGCTCGCGGTCGGTCTCGAGCAGCCGCTCGACCGGCAGGTCGGCGAGCTCGGAGACCACCTCGGCGACCTCGGCGGGGCCCACCTGCCGCGCGGGCTGCGCAGGTTCACGGAGCGCCGCGCGCGGCGCGCGTGACGCGCCTGACGTCGACGACGCGCGCCGCCGCGTGCGCGCCCCCGCGAGGTCGAGGATCGAGAGCGCCTTGTCGGGCAGCGCGCGCCCGGGCAGGTAGCGCACGGACCAGGCGACGGCCGAGGCCAGCGCCTCGTCCGTGAACGCGAGCCCGTGGTGCGCGCCGAGCCCGACCGCGACGCTCTGGAGCAGCAGGAACGCCTCGTCCTCCTCGGGCTCGTCGATCTCGACGATCGTGAAGCGCCGCGCGAGCGCCGGGTCGGCCTCGATGCTCTTCCTGTACTCCTCGGGCGTGGCGGTGCCGATCAGCGTGAGCTCGCCGCGGGCGAGCGCGAGCTTGATCTCGGCCATCGCCTCGTCGAGCGCGCCGCTGCCGAAGAGCTCCGACAGGCCGTCGATGAACAGGATGACCCGCCCGCCCGCCTCGCGGACCTCGGACCGGAGCGCGGACAGGCGCTCGCTCAGCGCGCCGCGCGCGCCGGTGCCGGCGAGCAGCTCCGAGGGCACGAGCTCGACGACGACGCGCGGCTCCCGCTCGTCGAACGCGAGCCGGTGCGCCACGCCGCGCGCGACCGAGGTCTTGCCGACGCCCGCCGGGCCGAGGAGGCAGGGGTTGTTCGCGTGGCGCTTGGCCAGGACGTCGAGCGCCTGCTCGATCTCGTGCTCGCGGCCGACGATCGGCTCGAGCTCCCCCTGCACGGCCGCGAGCGAGAGGTTGTGCCCGAGCGAGGCGAGGGCCGGGAAGCGCGCGCGGTCGAGGGTGAAGCGCGCCGCGAGGGCGGCGCTCGCGGCGGCGCTCGTGGCGGTCGGCGGCGCGAGCGGCGGGAACGGCCGCCCCGGCGCGGGCGCGGCGGGGGAGGCGGCGGAAGCGGGGGCAGGGGAGGCCGAGGACGCCGGGGAGGGGGTGGGCGTGAGGGCGGCGATCGACTCGGCGGAGGTCAGCGCGTCGGCCGGGGCCGCGGCGGGGCGGGGGCGCCCCGGCGGGAACAGCGGCGTCGGCGGGAACAGCGGCACGGTGACGCCCGGGCCGGCGCCCTTGGCGGGCCGTGACTCCGGCGCGCCGGCGCCCCTGGCGGGCCGCAGCTCCGGGACGGCGACGCCGGCGCCCTTGGCGGGCCGCGGCTCCGGGACGGCGACGCCGGCGCCCCTGGTGGGCCGCAGCTCCTGGGACGTGCGCGGCGAGCGCGGCGTGCGCGCCGGATCGGCGGCCTCGCCGCGGGCGCGGCGCGCCGCGGTCGTCGCGGCGGGCGCGGGCGGCGTCTCCGGCGCGCCGCCGTCGTGGAGCAGCCGCGCGGGCGTCCGCCGCGCCTGCACCACGCCGAGCGCGATCTGGAGCGCCGCGGTCCGCAGCCGCGCCAGGTCGACCCCCGACTGGGTGAGCGCGCGGTGCGCGGCCGAGCTGCGGTCGGACAGGAGCGCGAGCAGCAGGTGGAGCGCCGCGGGCTCCTTCGCGGTCGCTCGCTTCGCGACGTCGCGCGCGCCCCCCATCGCCCGGCCGATCGGGTCGGGGCCCTCGTCGTCGACCGAGCGGGTCGCCTTGAGCAGGGCCTCGTCGTCGAGCCGCCGATCGCGGAGCAGATCCGCGGCGGGGCCTCCGCTCAGGGCGATGGCCGCGAGGAGGTGCACGCTCGACAGGCGCTCCTTGCGCTGGGCGGCGAGGTCCTGCGCGAGCTTGCGCAGCGTGACGAGCTCGGCGTGGGAGCGAGGGCTGGTCATCCTTGCAGAGGTCTCCGGGCTCGGGGTTCGCACGCCGGGCGAAGGCGGGCCAAGTTTCGGAGGCCGGCGGCCGCGCGCCGCGTCACTGAGGGATCACGTCCTCGGTCTCGCAGACGGGCGTGGCAGGGGCGAACCCCTCGGCGCAACCGAGGCGCACCGCGCGCAGCTGCGAGGCGGACGAGCTCGACGGCCGCTCCGCCCACGCGATCAGGAGCCCGCGACCGCGCTGCGCGAGGATCGACAGGCTGCCTTCCACCTTTCCTCCCGGGAAAAGGGTGGTCATCCAGGTCAACGTGCCCGCCGCGTCGAGGCGGCGGAGCACGATCCGGTCCTTGCCGCCCGTGTTCGTCTCGACGACCGCGACCACCAGGTCTCCGTCCACCTGCTCGGCGGCCAGCGATCCCGTGACGGGCGTGGAGCACGAGGGGACGGTGATGGGGGGCAGCGCGACCTCCCCCGAAGGGGTCATGCGCGCGACGCGCAGCGCGCTCGGCGCGTCCTCGAGCGGCGCGAGGGTCCAGGCGAGCCACGCGCCGTCCAGGCGGGGGGCCATGCGGAGGCGCGCGACCGGCGCGGCCTCGTGGATCGCCTCCTTCGAGGCGATCGCGCCGCCGTTGAGGCCGATGCTGATGCCGTCTGCGGAGTACCGCCCCAGGTAAATGGTCGTCGCCGGTCCGGGGCCCGGGTACTTCACGTCGCACGGATTCCACCCGAGCCTCCACTCGGTGGGCGCGCCCAGCGCGGCGCCGATGAGCCAGTAGTGCAGCACCCATCCCGTGTCCTCTTCATCCACTTGCGTCCACCGTGCCGCATCAACGGCGACGGGCGTTGTTGCGCACCCGAAGTACAGCCCGAACATCGAGTGGCCCACCCCTTCCGTCACGGTGCCGGCCACCATCGAGTATCGCGGGCCGGGCTCCTGGACCTCGGTGATCGCGAGCTGTTCCACCCCTGAGGAACGAAACGACACCATGCGTTCGCCGTAGTACGTGCCGATGTGCTGCGACCATGAAGAGAAGGGCTCGCTGCCCTCGCTCCAGGCGCGCGCGGTCCTGAAAAAGCCGCCTGGCGGCAGGGGAGCCGGGAAGGGGGTCGTATAGCGCTCTCGGTAAATGACCACGGACTCGAAGTTGTCATCGTCGTCGAGCGGATAGAGCCGTGCCACCGCGAAGGCATCGCCCGGGATGGTCTGGTGTTTTGCGTCCAGCGCCAGCGCCGGCTCGCTGAAGGCGGGCGGCTGCGCTGACCAGGGATCCAGGGCGACCCGCTGGACGACCCGGCCCGTCGGTGTCGCCGCCGAGGTGTAGAGATAGACCGGAGCGTCCGTGGCCCCGAGGACCCACTGAGGATCGAGCAGGTCCGTGCCCGGCTGCGCGAGGCTCAGCGAGGGCCCCGCGGCCGCGAGGGTGCCGCAGGCGGCTGCCTCGCCGGCGTCGGAGGCCACGGGCGGTTCCTCCACCGAGAGCGCGCGGGGCGGCTCGTCTGGAACCGCCGCGCACGCCGCGAGCGCGGGGAGAGCGAAGAGCGCCAGCCATGTCCCACATCGCATCCGGTACCTCCGAGGTGATGGTCGAGGCTGTGTGGCCGCACCTCGCCGCCGCCATCACCCATTTTTCGGGATCGGCGGGGGCGCTCTGGCCCCCGGCCAGGCGGCGTCCGGGGCGCAGGGCCGCTTCACCCCGTACGCCGGCCGCTCCGCCGTGCGCGGTCGCGCTGTGGTCAGAGCCCCGCGGCGAGGAACCGGGCGAGGAAGCCGCGGGTACCGGCGTTGCCGAGGGAGTTGCACACCGGCGAGGCGGCGCCGATCGGGCAGTCGACGTCGCGGTCGTAGGACCAGTAGTGGACGCCGGCGAGGCCCTGGGACCTGGCGAAGGCGGCGGTCTCGTCGACGTCGGTCAGCGTGTAGAGCTCGCCCTGGACGTCGTTGCCGCCGATCATCGGGGTGAGCTCGATGTTGGCGTAGGGCACGCCGAAGTGATCGTGCAGGTTGTACGCGGCCTGGATCGCCGACTGGCCCATATCGCACTGGCCGCCGGACACGACGCACACGCCGGGGCCGGGCGAGCCGTAGTTCATGGTCATCAGGTTGACGGTGACGTAGCTGGGCCAGGTCGCCGCGCTGCCGTCGAAGCCGAAGACGTCGGCGATCGCGGCCATGGCGGTGTCGCCGAGGACATTGAGGCTCGAGCGGATGTTGCTGCCGAGGGAGCGCGCCGTCGACGCGCCCTCGTTGCTGGCGAGCGTCGCCAGGGTCAGGCTGAAGCGCAGCTTCGGGTACGCGGCGTGCGCGGTCTCGAGGCGCTGCACCAGCGCCGCGATCACCTGGGGCGACTGGCCGGCCTCGATGTCGAGGTCGACGCCGATGAGGTGCGGTCCGGCCCAGCGATCGAGGAAGGCCGCGAAGCCGGCGTCGGAGCCGCAGGTGAACGAGCCCGCCGCGCCGCCTGTCGACAGGATGTAGCCGACGCCGGCGGCCTCGAGCACCGGGACGTTGGCGGCGGCCATCGCCGCGCCGGGCACGCCGCCCCAGCGCTCGTTGCCGCACTCGCCGGTGGCGAAGGCCAGGCTGACGACGTCGCCGCCCGCGGCGCTGAGGTCGTCGGCGAACACGGCCTGGGTCCCCGACACCTTCGTGGAGATCACGCTGGTGTCCCAGTTCATGTGGACGCCGGTGTCCTTGTAGGGGCCGAACAACAGCGCGCCGTTGCCGGCGTCGCCGCCGCCGTGGCCGTTGCCGCCACCGCCGGTGCCGGTGTCGTCGCCGCCGCCGCACGCGGAGGCGAAGCTCGCCGCGGCGAGCAGGGAGAGGAGGAGGGTGGAGCGCTTCATCGGGTCCTCGTGAGGGGCTTCGGGTTCGAGCCCAGGTTTGTACGAGGATAGAGCTCTGCCCCCGCGCGGGAGGGGCATGCGGCAGAGGACGACGCTGACGACGCGCCACCCTCGCTCGGAGGTTCGATCTCCAGCAGGCTGGTGCGCGCGCCGCAAGCCAGGAGCGCAAAGGCGGGGACGAGGGCGAGCGCGCCGCGCCGAGGTCCGCGCCGAGCGCCGGCGAGCCGTTCGATCTATGGGAACACCGCCTCGACCTCGGCCATATCGGGGTACGTGAACGTGACCGTCGCTTCAATCGGCGTCGATCCGTCGTACGCGTAGGCCTTGAGCGTGTAGCTGCCCGGCGCGGCGTCCACGGGCCGCGCGCACATCGCGGGGCACAGCTCGCCCGCCTGAGCCGCGGGGCACCCCGCCTCCATTGCGTCGACGCTCTCGAAGATGACGCCGTTCCAGGTGAACGTCAGCTCGCCTCGAGGCGGGAGCGGCTTATAGCCAGCGTCGAGGCAATCCGCGGGGCAGATCGGGTTCCCGTCGTCGCACAGCGGCCTCGCCAGGTTCCTCGGGGCCTCGGCGCCGCTCGACGAGGTCACGATCCACGTCGAGATGCACTGGGTGTCGCCGACCAGGAGCTCGGTCGCCCCTGTGTTTCGGAAGCGGATCGTCACGGGCGTGGCCGTCCCCGAAACGCCGGGCTCGCACGCGCTCGATCCCCCTCCGCCCGCGCCTCCGGCACCGCCTTGCCCGCCCGCGCCTCCGACACCGCCTTGCCCGCCGGCGCCCCCGACACCGCCTTGCCCGCCGGCGCCCCCGACACCGCCTTGCCCGCCGGCGCCTCCAGCGTTGCTGCTCGTTTGCCCCTCGTCGCCGCACGCGGCGAGGCCGAGGACGCTCGCGGCGATGCAACCCATCGCCAACGTTCGCATCTGTGCAAGTCCATTCATGGGCGTGAAACACTCCAATTCTCTGCGCATGATCGTTCCCCTCCTCGCGATGCACTTCGGCTTGCTACCAGACATGCCACTGGGACGGTCATTCAAGAAAATTAGCGCTGGTCGACGCGGCTTGGTCGGAGGACGCGGATCCTCGTGTGGCGCGCGCGCGGCTAGGCCGTGCGACGCGCGACGTGGATCAAGGGCCGACGTCCACGGCCTCGAGGCCGTAGCCCCAGGAGCAGAGCGCGCGGTCGCCGGAGAGCGTCGCGTGGACCACATGCCCCGGGAGGTCGCTCTTCTTCTCGAACGAGAGCGCGGTGAGGTCGGTCGCGTCGAGGACGGAGAGCATGGGCCAGTAGTTGTCGACGACGAGGAGGCGCGCTCCGTCCGCGAGGAGCAGCGGGCCATAGCTATGGTCGAAGCCCGCGCTCTCCAGCGTCGCGGTGTTCAGGCTGCCCTCCTGCAGCCCGCCGGCCACGAGGATCGAGGACCTCCCGTCGTGGGCGGCGTCCTCCACCGACAGGAAGGCGCGGTTCTCGCCGGCGAGCGCCTTCATGACCGCCATGGTGTCGTCCACAGGACTCTCGTCCAGGAGTCGTGCGCCCGTGTCGCCGAGATCGAGGAGCTTGAGCGTCCTCCGCGTGCCCCTGCACACGCCCGGACCGGCGTCATCGCCGGCGGCCGCCGGCGTGAACGCCGCGTTCGACGCGAAGCTGTGAGCACACGCCTCCCTCCCCACCACCGGGGTCTCGACGGTCTCGTAATCCGCCGTGAGCAGCCTGCTCGACGCGCCATCGAACGCGAGCAGCGAGCCGGGCACGTTGACCGGCGCCCGCACCACCGGCGAGGAGGGGTCTGCGACGTCGATGCGATCGAGATAGAAGCGCGCCCTGGAGGGATCGTCGGGCAGCGGCGCCCAGCGCGAGACGAGCACCGTGGTGCCGTCGAGCTGAAGGCCCGTGTGGCCGGCGCCGTCCGGGAGCGCCACCGAGCTGTGCCGCGGGTTCAGCGGGTCGGAGAGGTCGAGCAGATCGAGCCACGCCTCGTGAGGGGGCCGGTCCTCCTCGAAAGCGTAGTAGCCGTCATCGCTGACGCCACGGAGCACGAGGGTGCTGCCGACCTGAACCACGGAGTCGCCCGCGGACACGAGAGCGCCGGAAGGATTCGTGTACAGCGCGCCGGGGCGGAAGGGCAGATCGCGCTGGGCGACCACGCGCGGCGCGGCCGGGTCCCCGACATCGATGATCGCGAGGCGCGTGAACGCGGTGTTCGATGTCTGCGCGAGCACGTAGACGTGCTGTCCGTGCGCGAAGAGGCGGGCGTTGTCGAGGTGGTGCCGGCAGGCGGGGGCCTCCGTGTACAGCGCCGCGCCGTCGAGCCTGGCGATGGGCTCGGCGAGGCCCGGGCTCGCGGCCGACGCGATCTCGAGCCAGGCGCCGCCCCCCGTATTCGCGTCTGCGCCGACGCGGACCACGATGTCGTCGACAGCGACCGCGCTGTCGGCGAGCGTCGCGAGCGCGATACCGGCGATCTTGGCCGGGGCGCCGCGATCGTCGATGCCGAAGGCCTCGACGCCCAGGTCGGAGACGGCGACGAGCCGCTCCCCACTGGCGAGGGCGCGCCGCGCCCGTCCGCCCGTGGCGACGAAGCCGCGCTTCGAGAGGGTGTCGCGCGTGAAATCGATGAGCTGGACGCCGATCGTGACGGGATCGCAGTCGTGAAACGACTTGTCGAAAGTCCGTTCGCTGTAGGGCACGGCGAGGGTGCCGAGGCCGTCGAAGAGAGAGAACGCCTCGTGGATGAGGTCGTGTTCCTCGGCGACGCGTGCCCATTTGCCGCCGAAGGCAACGCGCTCCAGCATCGTGGGGTTCGCGAGATCGGAGACGTCGAAGAGCGAGACGGCCAGAGATCCTTCGCCGCTGTCGTTGGCGAACCCGAGGGCGAACAGGCGATCTCCGCGCGGCTCGACGTGAAAGATCGAGCCGGGCTCCTCGATCCCGCCGACCTGGGCGGGGTTCGCCGGGTCGCTCAGGTCGACGGTGAGCACGGGGCTCACGTGCTCCGAGACCACGTAAGCGCGGTTGCCGTCGAAGCGGACCGAGCGCACCTCTGTGGCCGGGTGCACGTCGAGCTCGCTCGCGCCGAGGGGCACGATTTCCTGGGAGGACACGATGGAGAAGGTCTGGATGCCAGGCCTCGCGTCGGGCTGCCAGGGGCCGGGCAGGCTGACGAAGCGGAGCACGCCGTCGTGCTCATCCACCTGCCAGGGGCTCGCGATCTCGCCCGTCACGTCGACGCGCGCGCCCTCGACGAGGGCGCCGCTGGGGTCGGAGATGTCGACGACCTGGATGGTGGCGCGCCCTTCCTCCTCGCCGCCGTTCCATGTGGCGCTGGCGACAACCACGCGATCATCGCTGACGCTCACGCTGGGCCATCCCCAGTAGCCCGAAGGGGCGCTCTCGACGAGCCTCCGCTGATCGATGACCGCGATGTCCGCCGGGTCGCCGACGGCGAGGGAGGTGACGGTGGTGTTCGGCGCGGCGGCGCACCCGAGGCAGGAGCCGTGCTCGTAGGTCACGGCGTGGAGCACGTCGCCGGCGAGGCGCGCCTCGGTGAGCTTGCCCGGCAGATCGAACGAGCCGACGGGCTGGATCTCCGCTGGATCGGAGACATCCAGCACCTCGACGCGGCTCATGAAATCGCGGTGGGACGCGCCCCCCTGCGCGTCGGGCACGACGTGTCTCCACCCGGAGAACAGGGCGTAGAGGACCCCGTCGCGCAGGTACATCGCGACGGGCGAGCCGTACATCCGGCGGGTCCCGAGGACGCGCAGTCCGTCGCGTGAGACGTCGATCACGCTGAGCCCCGAGTACCCCGACATCGCGTAGAGCCTGCCGTCCTTCTCCTGGACGATGTCGGCGTCGCGGAGAGCGCGCTCCGCGATGGCTCCGCCGCGCGGCGGCACCGGCGCCGCTTCCGGGTCGTCGCCTCCTCCCGTGCCCGAGCTGGCGTCGCCCGAGCCATCACCCGCCGGATCGCCGCCGCGGGGACCCGTCGGATTGCCGGAGATGAAGCCGGTCTGGTTGGATGTGCCAGCACCAAGCTCGCAACCGGCGAGTCCGACCGATGCCGCGGTCGCAGCGAGGACGATCCAGCTGGCGCAGGCCCTGAACGGGATGGACATGGTTACCTCTCCTTGGAAGACAGCAAGGCGCAGGACGCAGCGCGCGTGCAAAGCACAGCGATTTCGTCGCGCGCTGGCGTAATCAGCAAGCGACGGGCCAGGCGCATTCGCGAGACTTGCGCGTGATTTCGGTGATGTGAGCGCATCATGTGCCACGGTGCACGCCGGATTCTCGCCGCAGCAATGGCCCATGTCGGCACAGTCGCATGTCCTTTCCTGCGAACCGCCCCGGCGGGCGAAAGGATCGCGGTCGTGCTGCGATTTCGCGCCCGTCCTCCCTCGAGTCCAAAGACAGGTAGAGTTCACCGCGGTCGTCGCCAGACGGCCAGCGCCGGTGCGCATGCTCCACAGGAAGTTGAACAGGTCGCCGCTGGCCGAGCCTCGCAGCACCTCACCGACATTGGTCAGCTTGGTTGGATGCACGACCCAGAACATTCATTGGCAGGTACGCTCTTCCGCTCGCTCGACCTCGCGTGTGCTGGCAAGGCGAGCATGACGAGGCTCGACAGCGTGATGGCGAAGGGCTACATCCAGGCGGCGAGGGCGACGTCTGAAGCGATGCCGCCGCGCGCTTCGTCTTCGAGCTCGTCGCCTACCCAGCGACGCTCACCCGCGCGTTCCCGTACCTCGCCGGCGTCACCCCGACGATCCTCCTGAAGTGCCGCGTGAGCTGGCTCTGATCATAGAACCCGACGCGCGGGGCGAGCTCGGACGCTCTCACGCCCCGGGTGAGGAGCTGCTGGGCGCGCTGGACGCGGAGGTGTGTGAGGTACATGTGGGGAGGCATCCCGATCCGTCATGGTCGTGGCGCTCGTGCGGCGCGTGGTCGCCACGTCGATCGCCCTGTCCCCCGGGCTGGAGCGGATCGGCGCGGACGCTTTCCGCGCGACGCACGGCACGCAGATCGTGAAGATCATGCATTACGGCGGGTACATCTCCCCGCTGTTCCGCTTCGCCCGGCTCGACACCATGACCACGGCAAAAGTGAAGGCGGCGCTCGACTTCTGGTACGGGACGGGCAGCGTCTCCCTGGACTCGGCGATGAGCTCGCACGACGTGTGGATGGAATACGAGATCAGGTCCGACCAGGAGGGCGGGAACGTGCCCTTGTTCCTGGGCACCTCGCTCGAGTCCTTGCGGACGCACCTCGCGGCCTGGCACCCCACGCTCGCCGACCACGCCCAGCCGATCCTGATGGAGGTCGTCGACTACAAGACCGCCGTCCCCGGCTTCCCTTACCGCTTCCGCTCATGGATCGAGACGCCAGCGAACGCGGACGTCTCGGCGAACCTCATCGGCGAGCGCCGGTCCGCGGCGGGGCGGGGGTCTCCCGCCCCGCGGGTCAGGGCCGCGCGACGCTCCGAGCGCTACCAGGTATACGCCGCCCCCGCCCCGTTCTGGGGACCTTGGTCGGTCGTGGGCAGCCACATCGGCCGGGCCACCTTCCAGATCGCGGTCGAGCCGATCGGGAGCACCGTGATCCGCGGCGAGGTGAAGTACTACGATGCGAACAGCACGCTGGTCGAGCAGCCGTTTCATGACCAGGTGACCATCCGTACGGGAGACTCCGTCGTCAACGTGGACGTGCGCCTTCAAGGCGTCCTTTCGGGCAGCAGCTGCTGGGTCACCGTCTCGTAGATCGAGGCGCCAGGTTGCCATCTCGAGCAGGGCCGGGGAAGGAAGAGCAAGACGCCTCGAGGGGGTCGAGGGCGGTAAGCGCGAGGCGCGCCGCGGGGTTGTCCTCCTCCCGCGCCGGGCGAGGGGCAACCGCGACCTCGCGAACGACCTGCTCGGATACGCGCGGATCTACGAGCTGCGCGCCGGCGTGGTGAAGGACGACCGGAAGCTCTACCGGGCCGGAGACGCGGCGCGCGCGCGGGAGCTGGCCGGGGTGAGTGCGAGGCGCTGGGAGCCGTCGTCATCGCGGGCCCCATCTACGGTGGCCGATGGCGGCCGCGTAGCCCGCCGCTCGTCGGGTGCATGGTTTGGTGGACATCCGTCGCTCCGCAGCGTCATCGCGCGCGGCGCGCGCGCCGAAGCGCCCCGATGTCCGCGTGCAAGCGTACATACTCCGCGCGGCCGAACCCATGGAGCCATACGGCGCAGTCGCCGGCGAGCGCGAGGTTGAGCGGGAGGACACCCCCGCGGAACCGCTGGTTCGGCCCGTGCCCAAGCGGAGAACGGAACCCAGGTAATACCTTTCACTACCACGGCGGATACTGTTGTCCGAGACCGCGCCGTTGACTGGCATCTCGTCGAGCGCGTAGCCTTACAGGCTTCCTAGCCAAGTATGGCTCGGCTGGAGCAGGAGGCAACGATGGCGCTTATTGACAACATGCGGCGTCTCGCGGAGCAAGTTCGGAAGAGGCTCCCAAACACGATCGGCGAAGAGGCGACCAAGAACGCTCTCGTGATGCCATTTCTTGGAGCACTTGGCTACGACGTGTTCGACCCGACGGAGGTTCGCCCTGAGTATGTGGCCGACTTCGCCAAGAAGAAGAGCAACGGTCAGTTCGAGAAGGTCGACTACGCGATCTACATCAATGGCGTGCCGGTGATGTTCATCGAGTGCAAGCCGGCCGATGCGGAGCCGAACACGCACAGCGGCCAGCTGTCTCGGTATTTCAACTCGACTCCGTCCGTCAAGGTGGCGGTTGTCACGAACGGCGTTCGATACATGTTCTTCACCGATCTTGAAGAACCTAACATCATGGGCGAGCGACCGTTCTTCGAGTTCAATGTGCTCGAATTCACGGAAAGAGACGTCGAAACGCTCGATGCGTTCTCCAAGGACAATTTCGATGCCGGTACCGTGCGAACGCGCGCGGAGGACATCATCTTCACCGGGCGAATGACGGCCTACATCAACGATGTGCTCCGCAACCCGACAGAAGAGTTCACGCGCTTCATTCTCGGCGAGTTGAACATCACGACGGGCAAGCTCACGGCGAAGCGCGTCGAAAAATTCATACCGATCGTACGCAAAGCTATCCAGACAACCCTGCTCGACATGGCCACCAGATCGATCAGGCAAGAGACGCAGGACGTAGCAGTGGCTGCGCCGCCCCCGCCCCCGCCCATACCACAGCCACCCCCGCAGGCTGCGCCGCCTTCAAGAGACTCAGCTCCGGAGCAGGGGAAAGGCGTCGTCACGACTCAAGAGGAGTTGGACGCCTACGAGGTCATTCGTCGCATATGCGCCGACTCTCCAGCGGCCAGCAAGGCCCAGGTTCACTACCGAGACGCGGTTAACTATTTCGGCGTCAACATCGGGAACACGAAAAAGTGGTTCGTTCGCCTGTTCTTCGACGGCAAGCGTAAGTCCGTGGTTACCAAAGTCCCCGCCGACAGAGCAACGCTGCTCGCGCCAGGATTTGAGGTCGACGTGCCGAGCGAAAACGTCGGGAAGAGCCGCGTATACGTCAGCGGCCTGAAGGACCTCGAGCGGCTGAGGCCTCTGCTGATGCTCGCCTTCGAGGACGAGATTCGTCGCGCCGAATCTGGCGACGCACCCGAGGAAGAAGAGTCGCCGGCTGGCGTCGCCATGCCCCACTAGCAACTTCGAGTGCCACTATCAGGCACGCCCTATCCTGACCTCACGCCGCCGTAGACGACCTCGTGACCGAAGACGTTGTCTCCCCACGAGTACGTCCGCTACCCCGCGACGCTCACCCTCCCGTTCCCGTACCTCGCCGGCGTCACCCCGACGATCCTCCTGAAGTGCCGCGTGAGCTGGCTCTGATCGTAGAACCCGACGCGGGGGCGAGCTCGGACGCTCTCACGCCCTGGGTGGGGAGCTGTTGGGCGCGCTGGACGCGGAGGTGGGTGAGGTGCATGTGGGGAGGCATGCCGATCTGGGCTCGGAAGGCGCGGCAGAGGTGGAATTTGTCGAGGGAGGCGTAGGCGGCGAGGTCGTCGAGGAGGCGGTGGAAGGGGGCGGCACGTTCGTCCCCGGCTTTCGAGGTGGGGAATGGCGACGACCTTGCCCGCGTCGCGGGCGTGGGCGACGTCGTTCGCGGGGAGGACGACGGCGGTGAAGACGGTGGGCCCGTGGAGAGCGAGGTCACGGTGGACGTCGCCGGGCTCCTTGACGAGGATGGAGCCGGGGGTGCTGCGCCACGCATTGCCTCGCCCCCACCAGTCGAAGTCGCCGCGCTCGATGCGGGCGATGGCGTAGTACTGCTTGACGCCGGCGCGGGCGGTCTGGGTGGTCGTGCGGAGGACGCGGAGGCCAGGCACCGAAACGGGCAGCTCGACGGGTCCGGGGCGCGCGCGGTGCAGCTGGACGTGACGAGCGAGGCGTCGATCGCGGCGGCGGCGGCGTGGATTCGGGGCGAGCTCGGGCGCCTGGACGTGCTTGTGAACAACGCCGCGATCTCCCGCGCCGGGAAGCCGGGGACGCCGTTCGAAGAGCTGCTGAAGGCGAACCGACCGAGCGTAGCGCGCGTCGCCGAGGTGCGGGCGGTGTTCGAGACGAACGTGTTCGGGTGATCGCGGTGACGCAGGCGATGCTGCCGCTGCTCCGCGAGGCGCCAGCGGGGCGGATCGTCAACGTGTCGAGCGAGGTGGGGTCGCTGGCGAAGCAGCGCGATCCGTCGAACCCGCATCGGATGCCGAACGCGGCGTACGTGCCGTCGAAGACCGCGCTGAACGCGATCACGGTGGCGTTCGCGAACGAGCTGGAGGGGACGCGGATCAAGGAGAACGCGGCGTGCCCCGGGTTCACCGCGACGGATCTGAACGATTTCAGGGGGACGCGCGGCGTGGAGCAAGGGGCGCGCGAGCCGGTGCGGCTGGCGCTGCTCGACGCGAACGGGCCGACGGGCAGCTTCTCGAACGAGGAGGGTCCGCTGCCCTGGTGAGCGAGGTGGCTCGGCGCCCGTTCACACGCCAGATTCATGGCGTCTCGCCACGACCTCCGCAGGTTCCTGAACAGGGTCTCCCGAGGTGCTGGATGCTCCCTGCTGCGGTAGGTTCTTGACTGCCATGAATGGCTGTCATGCCGCGGATGCTCCAGCGCCGCAGCGCGCTGCTCACGCATCGCGCACCTTCACCTGGCCAGCCCACATTTCAGGGATGATTGGTGCGCTGCGATCAGCAGCCTGCCACCTGCCGCACCGGTCGAACTCGGCTCGTTTCCTGCATCGTCATGGGCGCAACGTCGCGCCCACGGGCGCAACCGAAGAGGGAAGGAGCCGACAAATGAACCATGTGAAAATTCTTGGCCTCATCGCCGTCTGCGCAGGAGTGTGCGGGATCTCTGCGCTTGCTTCTGCGGCGAATACGGTGCCGATCGACAACCTGAACCTCGTCGAGGAGACATCAACGCCACCGTCGCCCGACAGCGTGCGTTACAACTACCGGCCGGCTGTCGGCGGCTACCGGCCGGCTGTGGGCGGCTACCGGCCGGCTGTGGGCGGCTACCGGCCGGCTGTGGGCGGCTACCGGCCGGCTGTGGGCGGCTACCGGCCGGCTGTGGGCGGCTACCGGCCGGCTGTGGGCGGCTACCGGCCGGCTGTGGGCGGCTACCGGCCGGCTGCCGGCTACTACCGTCCGGCTACCGGCTACTATCGTCCCTATCGGCGCTAGGACAGGGTTGGGCCCTGCCGTGATGGGCACGGAGTTGGGCGCGGCCATCACGGAATGCCGGGTCCGCTTTGCCGAGCGCGGAGTCGAACATTACGGGCGATCGCGCTGAGACATCGCACGTCAACCGTCGCCGTCCGGCCGCGGCCTGCGCTGCGGCCGAATGACGACGCGTTGGAAACGTGGGTGGCGAAAGCGGGTGGCACGCCGCGCGCAATACGGCTCCACAGGGGTGAGCTCCATGGACGGAACAGGAAACATAGGAAAGCGCGTGCTCTTCGTGCTTCCCGCTGCTGCGATCCACCTCGGGCTGGTGATCGTGCTGGGTGTGCTGCATGTGCGCTTGCCAAACGGAGGATGGGTGGAACATGTGGTGGGCTATTATGGCGCGCTCTCCGGGGCCAGCAGCGCGTATTCCTTCTTTGCTCCGAGCGTCGGGCCCCTGCCCTGGGCCACCTTCCAGGTCAGGGATCGCGCGGGAACGCTGACGACCGAGGCGCTGGAGACAGGAGCGAGCCGCGAAGCGGACCTCCGCGTCAAGAATATCATCGGCATGTACTGGGATGAGCAGGACCCGGCCGCGAGGCGCTCCCTGATTGCGTCCTGGGTAGCGAAGGTGTTCGCCAAACACCCAGAGGCGGACAGCGTTGTTGTCCGAATCGAAAGCTACGACCTGCCCTCGATGGCGGAGTATCGCGCGGGCAAACAGCCGCGGTGGTATCTCGAATATCAGGCCAAGTTCACCCTGAAGACGCAGCTCGCTACCGGCGAGATCAACAAAGAGGCGACGCCATGAGGCAGCGGACCCATACCCTGCTCCTGCCGAAGGCTAGAGAGGCAGCTGCGCGCCTGTGGGGCTCGATGGGGCGATTCGCGTTCGCACCCGCGTCGGCCCGGCCCCTGGCAGCGCTCCGGATAGGGCTCGCGTCGGTTCTCTTGATGCAGGCAGCGCTGATCGCGCCCATCGCTTCCGAGCTGTACTCGCGTTCGGGCATCGTGCAGGGACAGCTCCTCGACGGGGCCGGCGCGATCGGTTTCCCCCGGATCGGCCACCTCGTGAACGCATTTTCGCGCTTCGGGGTCGGTGAGAGCTCGGTGATCGCTGGCGTGGGTGTGCTCTACGCGCTGTCGCTGGCTGGCCTCCTGCTCGGCTGGAGGACGAGGTTCTCCGCGGCGTGCACATGGCTCGTGCATTTCACGTTGATGATGACCGCGGAGAGGACGAACTACGGAGCAGATCAGTTCGCGAACATCTTCCTGTTTTACCTCGTCTTCATGCCTTCTGGCGCTGTGCTGTCGCTCGATCGTGCCTTTGGGCGGGCGCCGCCCGAGCCGAGCGCGACAGCGCGCCTCTCGCTGCGGGTGGTGCAGCTGCACCTTTGTCTCGTCTACCTATCGAGTGGTGTGGAGAAGGCATTGGGCCCGGCGTGGTGGGACGGCGACGCGATGTGGCATTCGCTCATGCTGCCCGAGTACCGGCGGTTCGATTTTTCGTGGCTCGCGCACCACGCCTGGATCGCCGTCGCCGCGGGGTGGCTCGTGCTGCTCGTGGAGATCGGGTACCCGTTCTTCATCTGGCCACGTCGGACCCGGCGGCTCTGGGTGGCAGCCACGGTCGGATTGCACGTCGGGATCGCCGTCTTCATGAGGCTCGATGTCTTCGGCGCCATCATGTCGGTGTTCACCATCGCCGCGTTCGGCGTGAAGGCGGACCCTCGACAGGCGCGAGCGCCCTCTGCTGTGGCACGCTGCGCTCGGCGTGGCGAGGCCTGAGTCAGCTCGCGGTGGGGTCGGCGACGCGGCCGACGAACAGGATGCTGCCCGTCGCGTTGTCGCGGATGAGGAACAGGAAGGGATTCACGAGCGCGAGCGACGCCGGCTGGGGCGCCGACTCGTCGCCGACGATGACCGCGGTCGCCGCCGCTGCCTCGGTGCCGGCCTCGTTCACGCCGACGAACGCCTTGTGGAGGACGTCCTGGATGTAGGGCCGTCCGCTGGAGTTGATGCCGGTGAAGTCCGCGACCCCGGACTTGAACGCGATCTCCATCCCCATCGCCTCCAGCGTCTTCTTGAGGCTCAGCTCGTATTCGAATTTGAACTTGGGCATCGTGGTGTCGACCAGGTGCTCGCTCATCGCGGAGGCGATGCCGTCGACCTTCGCCGCGTCGAGCGACGCCTCGAACGCGTCGAGCGTGCCCTTCGCCGGCAGGACGATCACCATCGACAGCTCGTCCCCGTCGTAGGGCATCGCGATCGCCTGGTAGCCGTCGCCCTCGGCGTAGGGCATCTCCAGGTTGCCGTGCATCAGGGGCACCGTTACCTCGGTCCCATCGGCCGTCTCGAACGGGCCGTCCTCCGTCTCGGTGGGCTCGAACGGGGTGCGCCACGCCGCGTTGAAGTAGATGGCGTTCGTGAGGACCAGCACCGTCTCGGGGGTGATCGCCTCGACGGGCACCAGCTTTTCGATCTTGCCCTCGGTCTGGTCGCTGACCCATCCGTTGATGAGATCGACCGATTCCTGCGGGAAGTCCCGGAAGTTCACGACGTGCATTCCAGCGCCGTAGTGCAGCCCGAGCGTGTCCAGGAAGGGCGCCTCGAACGAGTAGCCGATCTGCCCCCAGAGCGCGTTCATGACGTTGAGGCGGAAGCCCTCTCCGTCGGCGCCCTGGGCGCCCTGACCGCGGCTCTCGAGCTCCTGGTCGATCCAGTTGAACGCCGGATGGAGCTTGTCCTGCCCGAGGTCGAAGCGCAGCGTGTCGGCCATGGCCGTCTCGGTCTCGCCCTTCGCGCCGGCCCACGTCATCGCGAGCGCCGTCGAGATGCTGTAGGGCGAGTAGAAGACGTTGCCCGGCTCCTGGCGGAGCTGCTGGTAGAGGTCGAGCGCGAACGCGGAGTTGCCCGAGACGAGCGCGGTCTTGTCCTCCGGAGGGACGTCCGGGCTCGAGATGCGCTGCTTGTCCGAGGCGATCACGCAGAAGGGCTTGTCGGCGTCGCTGCAATCCTCGCCCTCGGGGTCGAGGTACGAGTCCGTGTTGGGATCGGTGGACGTCCCGCAACCGAGGATCGCGGTCAGAGACAGGACGAAGAGGGGAGCGCAGGTTCGGAGGGTTCGCTGCATGCCGCCCCGTCCAGCATCGGCCGTGCCGCGCCGGCTCCGATCGCGGGCTCGTCTATTTCCGAGGCGTAACGCGCGGAGCGACCGAGCCGCCGCGCGCGGGGTGCCCCCGAACCCTGACATCCGGGGAAGAGCTGGCCCGTTCTGGCACAAGAGGCCCTGTCAGAGCCCGGAGCTGGCTCGCGCACCATCCGTGAAATGGCTCACCGCGAGCGCCCGCGCGCCCGCGCGCGTCGCGGCGAGCTCAGGAACTGGAGATGCTCTTCGAGGGCGCCCCACACGGCGGCGATGCGCGGCACCTGGCGCAGGCCGCGCGGCGTCACGAGCCAGAGCTCGAGCAACGGGCCTGCGGGCAGGCCCAGATCGAGCTCCACCAGGTCGTCGTCCAGATCGAGCGCGCTGCACGGCAAGACCGCGGCGCCGAGCCCCGCGCGCACGGCCTCGATCTGGGCGATGTAGCTGCTCACGATGAGCTTCGGTGCCTTTCTTACATGCCGCTTCTGGTAGTCGTCCTCGACGGTGGGGGTGCGGCCCAGATCGACGGCGACCCAGTCGAGCTCGTCGCGGCCCTTCTTCGAGAGCCTGCGGTGGGCGATAGGCACCGTGGGCAGGGTGACGATCCGCGCGGCCACCAGATCACCGCTCTTCGGCCGGAAGAAGCGCACGGCGATCTCGGCCTCACGGTGGCCCAGATCGGCCACCTCGTAGCTGGTCAGCAGGTGGAGCGAGACGCGCGGGTGCCTCTCGGCGAGCGCCGGGAGCACGCGCGGGATGACGCCGTGTACGGCGATCGACTCCGTGAGCGCCAGTCGGACCAGGCCCTCGGCCTCTCTCTCGTGGCCGCTGGCCTCGCGCACGAACTGGTCGGCGCCGGCCTCCATCGACTCGACGTGGCGACGGAGCTGCTCGCCGAGCGGGGTGAGCATGGAGCCTCCTGGCAGCCGATCGAAGACCGCCACCCGGAGCGTCCGTTCGAAGGTCGCCATGCGCCGGCTCACCGTCGATTGCTCGATGCCGAGCTTGCGGCCGGCGGCCGAGAAGCTGCCGGCGCGCGCCACCTCCAGGAAGAGGCGCAGATCGGCCCAATCCAGGTCGGCGAGCGGCCTGCCTGCGGGCGGGGGCGCGGGAGGGCGTGCCATGCACCCACGCATGGCACGGCTGCGCAGAACCGTCTACCCAGACGCTGCTGCATGGCCAAGAGTTGACGCATGCACCTCGTCATCCAAGGTCACCCCGCCCCCGACAGCCTGAGCGACGCGCTCGCGCGGGCCTACGCCAGCGGCCTCGAGAGAGGCGGAGCCCGCGTCGAGCTCCTGGCCCTGCGCTCGCTCGCCTTCGATCCGCACCTGCGCGCTGGCTTCAGCGGTAAACAGGAGCTCGAGCCCGATCTCCGCCAGGCCCAGACTGCCATCGAGCGCGCGAGCCACGTGGCCTGGTTCTTTCCGACCTGGTGGGCTGGGCCACCCGCGCTGGTCAAGGGCTTCATCGATCGCACGTTCTTGCCGGGATGGTCGTTCGCCTATCGAAAGCGGAGCGCGCTGCCCGAGGGGCTGCTCGCCGGCCGCAGCGCGCGCGTCGTGACCACGATGGATAGCCCGGGCTGGTGGTACCGATTCTGGCACTGGCGGTCCGTGCATACCTCGTTCATCAACGCGACATTGCGCTTCGTCGGCTTCGGGCCCGTCCGCGAGACCACCTTCTTCGATCAGAAGACGCGGACCCCCGAGCAACGAGCGGCCTGGCTCCGGGAGATGGAGCGCATCGGCGAGCGGGATGCGCGGCAATTCCCTGCCAAGTCCTCCCGCACGCTGGCCGTGGCGTGAAGGCGGCATCCTGCGATGCGTGCAGGATGGGTCGAGATTGCATCGCTCTTCAGACGGGGCAGATCGCGTAAGGACTCTTCTGCGGCTCTTTGGGCGGAGCGCGAGAGCACCGCCGTCAGCTATCCTCCCGCCGATGCGTTGCCCCCGCCTTCCCTCCGGCGCTGCGCTCGCCGCGGCGCTCCTGCTGCCCTCGCTCCTGGCCTGCGCCGGCCCTGCGGCTCGACCCGCCCCTCCCGCACCGAGCGCTCGTCCGCCGCCCCCGGCGCCCGCCGGCGAGGCGCGCCGGCGCGCGCGGGATCTCGGCATCGTGATAGGCCGCATGCCCACCGGGAGGCTGAACGCGATCACCGATGTCCCCGGCGTGCGGGTCGGGCACGTGACCCATCGCCGCGGCACCGGCCGGCTCGACCCGGGCAAAGGGCCGGTGCGCACAGGCGTGACCGTCATCCTGCCGACGTCCGATGATTTCTGGCACAACAAGGTCCCCGCCGCGAGCTTCGTCCTGAACGGGAACGGGGAGATGACCGGCCTCCATTATGTGAGGGAGTTCGGGGTGCTGGAGACGCCGATCGTCTTCACCAACACACTCGCCGTGGGGCGCGCCCTCGACGGGGCAATCCAGTACATGCTCCGGCGCTATCCGGGCATCGGCGTGGACGAGCCCACGGTGACACCGGTCGTCGGAGAGTGCGACGACAGCGCGCTCAACGACATGCGCGGGCTGCACGTGTCGGCCGAGGACGTCCTCGAGGCGGCGGAGCGCGCGACGGAGGGCCCTGTCGAAGAAGGGGCGGTCGGCGGCGGGACGGGGATGATCTGCTACGAATTCAAGTGCGGTATCGGGACGGCGTCGCGCGTCCTGCCGGAAGCCGCGGGCGGGTTCACGGTGGGCGCCATCGTGCAGGCGAACTTCGGGGCGCGCGGAGAGCTCCGGGTCGACGGGGTGCCGGTAGGGCTGGAGATCCGCGATCTCCTGCCCGTGCTGGAGCTCCTCGGCGAAGGCTCGCTGCTCGCCGTGGTCGCGACCGACGCGCCCCTGTCCGCGCGGCAGCTCGAGCGGGTGGCGCGGCGCATCGCGCTTGCGGTGGGGCGCACAGGGACGATCTCGCGCGACGGGAGCGGCGACCTGTTCCTGGCCTTCGCGACGGGCAACCGGGTGCCGGTCGAGCCCGGCGGGCTGACACGGAGTCTCCGCGAGGTGGACGACGTGCGCCTGAACCCGATGTTCCAGGGCGCCGAAGAGGCGGTGGAAGAGGCCATCCTCAACGCGATGACCATGGCGACGACGACCTTCGGACAGGACGACCACGTCGCCCACGCCATCCCCCTCGACCGGCTGCGCGAGGCGATGCGGCGGTACGGGAGGCTCGGTGAGCCGGGGCGCTGAGCCGTATTTGCGCGCCGCGACGCCGGATCGAGCGCCGGCAAACGCGCCTCCCGGGAAGAGCGAAGTCCCGACTCAGATGATCAGCAGGAGCTCGAGCTCGCTCTCCTTTCCCGGCGCGCCCCCCGCGGGCACGTGAGGCGCGTTGAGCGGCGCCAGCCGGAGCGCGCCCCACGGCCGCGGGCCCGAGCTCTCCGGCGGAGGCACGCCGGCGTCGGCCGCGCCGCGGGCGGCCTCGCCGTGCGCGCGCTGCGCGCAGCCGGCGATCGCGGCGCGCACCGCCCGGAGGACGCGCTCCGTGTCGAGCCCCCCGGGCTCCTGAGCCGCCCTGGCGAGGCTCTCGTCGACGCAGGCGGCGCACGGGGCGGAGGTGGCCGCGAGCCGCACCACCAGCGTCGCCTCCAGGCGACCGAGCTCTACCATGTTGAATGGCACCGTGAGCGCCTTGCCGCGGCCCCGGCCGACATCGACGCTGACGAGGAGGGTATCGCCATCACGTATCACCATGGTTTCCCGGGGAGGGCGGCCACTCACGCGATCTGGCGCAGACTCACGAAGACTTGTGTTCACAAGGATCCACAGGCGATCGGAGCTCGCCTGTCCGCTCTCCTCCGCAGCGTCGCTGGTGCGGCCTTCTGCCATTCTCACGCCCTCCGAGGAGGCGAACCTACAGCCGTTGGCGGCGGACGGCGATGGCCCTTCCGGACAGACAATGTCCGGACGGGCGCGTCCGCCGAGGACGCCGCGGCGCGCGGTGAGCGCGGCGGACACGGAGGTCCTCGCTGCGTCCGTTGCGCCGTCCGGCGCGAGGCGGTAAGCACAGCCGGCGAGCGGAGGGCGGAGCGTGGATGAGCCGGAGCGGCGCGACGAGGACCCGGACCAGGGCGCGGGCGAGGCCGGGAGCGAGCGCGCGTCGCTCGGCATCCTGTTCCTCGCCGCGGCGTTCGCGCTCGCGCTCCTGCTGACCGTCGTGGCGCTCCTCGCGTTCGCGGCGATGAGCCCGCGGTCGCCGTCGCCGGTCGAGGTCGGCGCGCTGGTCGACGCTCCGGCCGACGCTCCGGTCGAGGTTCTGGCCGCGCTCGACCGGAGGGGCTAGCCGCAGGTCTTCTGGACCACGCCGAGCAGCGCGCTGAAGTCGACGGGCTTCTTCAGGTAGGCCGTGCCCTCGGGCGGGCCGTCGTGGCCGGAGACGATGGTCACAGGGATCGCCGCGAGCGCGTGCACCTGCTTCAGCGCGGCGAGCATCTCCTCGCCGGTCATGATCGGCATCATGAGATCGAGCAGGATGAGCCCGGGCGGCGGGTCCGCCTGGTGCAGGAGATCGAGCGCCTCCCTGCCGTTGCTGGCGCAGTAGACGTCGTAGCCGGACGACTCGAGCATCTCGCGGAGCATCTCCCGGAGCTCGGCGTCGTCGTCGACCAGGAGGACGGGGGCGCGCGGGTTCGGGGGAATCGGCGTCACGCGCGGCCCGTTGAGCCCGTCGGTTGGCAAGGGTTCACTCATCGCTGTTACCTCTTCGAGACTGCGCAAGCATGCAGGAGCGATAGCAGGCGAACACCGCGCACGCATTGCATGCCCTCAGCATCGTCGGATCTTCTCCGGACATGGTTCCGGGCTACGCGGGGGCGGCGCCGATCCGCGCCGAGCAGCGGGCGAGGGGCGTGGCGGGAGCACGGGCACCGCGAGCGAAGCCATGCGAAGCGCCGAGGGTTACGGGAGTTGCGCCGCGGGTCAAGCCTCTCCGCTCGCTGACCGCGTCTTGGCGGCCGTCGCGCTCTCGCGGTGCGCGCCGTCCGCGCGGCCCGGGCCGCCTTCGCCTCCCTCGCTTTCCAGCGTTCCGGGCCGGAACCCGAGCGCGCGCGCCTGGGCAGGGCGGGTGTGGCGGCGGCGCCAGACCACGGCGTCGAGCAGGTAATGGGTCGCCTGCGGCAGCGCGAGCAGCGGCACGAGCAGCGCCCGCGCGCGCGGCCCGAGGAGCGGCTCGTCCCCTGTCCGCGCGCCGCCGAAGAGCTCCGGCCGGTCGTGCCAGACCAGCCGGTCCCAGAGCATCTCCTCGACGAACGCGAGCGCCAGCGCGACGCCGAGGAAGGCGAGGAGCCCGGCGGCGAGGACCCGCGCGAGCAGCGAGCGCGGCGCCTCGCGGGCCCGCTCCCGGGCGTACGCGAAGACGAGCGCCATGTACGGGACCCCGTGGACGATCACGTTGGTGACCGTGAACTGGAAGTCGCTGTCGGTCGCGACGATACCGACGTACCACGTCGCCGCGGTCGTCGCGACGACGACGTGCTTGCCGAGGTTGAGCGGCGCGCGGTCGACGCAGGCCCGCTGGATCGCGCGGGCGACGTACGCGGCGGCGAGCGCGGCGTACACCGCGCCGAGCGGGCCCACCGCGGCCGCGAGCCACGGCGCGCTCACGAAATCGCCGTCCACGAACCACTGGAACGCGCGCGGTTGGTGAGCGTGTGCGTGCCAGTAAAGGAGCGGCCACCCCGTCGCCGCGTAGACGAGCGCGTCGTCGAGGAGGCGATCGACGCGCGAGCGCTCGCCCGCGAGCGCGCGGTAGATCGCGACCCACCCGACCTGCTGGCGGACGAAGTGGATCACGGCGACGTAGGCGAGCGCGCGCCAGAAGGTCAGCTCGGAGGCGAGGTGGAGCGCGACGCCGGCGGCGTAACAGGCGAGCGGCACGCCGGCGTAGAGCGCGGGATGGCGGCGGAGCTCCTCCGGGTCGAGGTACGTGCGGAAGAGCGTCGTGTGCACGTGCGCGACGTCGACGCCGACCACGAAGAGCAGGAAGCCCCAGGCCGGGAGCGCGCCCCCCGTCGAGAGCGCGGCGAGGGCGAGGGCGACCGCCGCGGAGCCGCCGAACACCGCGAGGTCGACGCCGCGGCTCCACATGAAGCCGCCGCGGGCCGCGCCGCGGGGCCCGGCCGGCAGCGCGCCGAGGAGGTCGGGCCCGGCCGAGGCCAACGCCGAGACCCGCGCGTCAGCCGTGGATGGCCGCGGAGATGATCCAGGCGAGGCCCAGGATCACCGAGCCGATCACGATCGCGAGCGCCGTGTTCTGGTCCTCCTCGATCTCCTTGCGGATGGAGAAGGGGGTGAGCTTCGTGATCAGCATGAACGCCAGCAGGAAGACGATCAGCCCGACGGCAACGAAGACGAGCGTTCCGATCACGGCTTTGATCAAATTTTCAACGTCGGGCATCGGCGGTTCTCTCTGGGCGTGGGGCGGCGCGCGGCGCGCGCCCGTGACGTCGTGAGCTCGGGGCGCGAGCCTACGCGAGTCGGCCGGCAGGGTGAAGCGCGGTCGCTGCGCCGCGTCGCTCCTCGGCGCGCGCGCCCGGGCGGCGACGTGCTATCGCCCTGCGGTGTCCACGACCGTGAGCCGAACCCTGCCCCGCCGCGCCCTCACGGCCGCGCTCGCGGCGCTCGGCCTGCTCTGCGCAGGCGCGCCCCACCTCGCCGCGGCAGCGCCTCCGTCCGGCAAGGCGGCGGGCGTAGCGGCCGGCAAGTCGGCGGGCACGCCGTCCGGCAAGGGGGCGGGCGCGCCGTCCGGCAAGGCGGCGCGCGGCGGGGGCGCGCCGATCCGGAAGGCGGCGCACACGGCGGGGGCGCCGAGGAGCGCCGCGGCGGGTCCGGCGGAAGCGCCGCTCGATCTCGCGTTGCCCGTCGAGCGGGTCACGCTGAAGAACGGGCTGCGCGTGGTGCTGAGCCCCGATGAGAGCTCGCCAACGGTCGCGGTGGCCGTGACGTACGACGCGGGCTCGCGCGACGAGCCGAGCGGCAGGAGCGGCGTGGCGCGCCTCGTGATGGACACGATGGCCCGGAGCAGCCGCAGCCTGCCGGCGGGCGAGCCCCAGCGCCTCGTCGCCGAGCGCGGTGGCGAGCTCCACGCCGAGGCGGACGTCGATCGCACCGCGTACACGGCGGTGCTGCCCGCGAACGAGCTCGCGCTGGCGCTGTGGCTCGAGGCCGATCGCATGAGGGCGCCCGCGCCGAGCGCGGAGGGCTTCGAGGCGCAGCGCAGGGGCGCGCTCGAGCGCCGCGGCGCGGTCCTCGGCGCCGCCCACGGCCAGGGCGCGATCCGGCTCCGCGAGCTCGTCTTCCAGGGGTACTGGCCCCACGAGCACCCGGCGCTCGGCGAGGCGGACGATCTCGCGGGCGCCGAGCTCTCGTGGGTCCGCGACTTCCACGCGGCCCACCACGGCCCGAACAGGGCGGTGCTCGCGATCGCCGGCGGCTTCGACGCGGGCGCGGCGATGGCGCTCGTGCACGAGTACTTCGACGGCATCCCCGCCGTCTCCGCCGCGCCCTTCAAGGACGCGCCGTTCCCCGAGCAGACGAGCCAGCGCACCGGCGTCGTGAGGGACAGCGCCGCCCGCGCGCCGTCGATCCTCTACGGGTGGGCCGTGCCGCCGCCCGAGCACCCGGATCACCACGCGCTCGCGCTCGCGGCCTCCCTGCTCGGGCGCGGCGAGAGCTCGCGGCTCCCGGCTCTCCTCGTCGGGAACAAGGCGGTCGCGCGGTCGGTGCGGGTCGCGATCGACGGCCACCGCGGGCCCGATCTCTTCTCCATCGACGTGCGGCTCGCCGAGGACGCCCGGGTCGGCGACGTCGAGAAGCTGATCGAGGGCGAGATCCGGGCGCTTGCGACGGCGGGACCCTCGCAGGCCGAGCTGACGAGGGCGCGCCGGCTGCTCCAGTCGGCGTTCGTGGCGGGCCTCGCGGACGCGAGCGCGCGGGCGCGGGCGCTCGGCGAGCACGAGCTCGTCTTCGGGGACGCCGCCCACCTGAACGGGGAGCTCGCGCGCTACTTCGCGGTGACCCGGGAGGACGTGCAGCGCGTCGCGCGCGAGCACCTCGGCCCGACGCGCCGGACGATCGTCGAGACCTATCCCCCTGGGGTGCCGGGAGCCGCCTCGCCGCCGCGCGCGTCGGCCGGCGCGCTGCGGGCCGGAGGCGGGGCGCGCGCCGCGGCGCCGGAGCAGGACGCTGACGTGGCGGCGCCGGGCAAGGGCGCAGAGAAGGCGGCGCCTGGCAAGGGCGCGGGCAAGGCCGCGCCGAGCAAGGGAACGGGCAAGGGCGCGTCGGGCAAGGCCGCGTCGGGCAAGGTCGCGCCGGGCAAGGCCGCGCCGGGCAGGGCCGCGCCGGGCAAGGGCGCGGACAAGGCCGCGCCGGGCGAGCGCCCGGCGAAGGCGCACGGCGCGGCGAGCCGGCCCGCGCCGGATCCGGCGCCGACGAAGCCGGCGAAGCCCACGAAGAAGTGACGCGAACAGGCGAGCGACGGAGAACGCGTGACGCGATGAACGAGCGAAGCGAGCGACGCGACCTGCGCGGGCGACGGACAGCGCGCCCCTGGCTCTCCTGGACCGCGGCGCTCGCGGCCGCCGTGGTGTGCGGCTGCGCTGCTGGGCGGGCGCCGCAGCCGCCCGCGCAGGCGGGCGCGCCGGCGAGGCCCGCCCCGGCGACGTCTGCGCCAGCGGCGCCGCCGGCCGAGGTCGCTCGCGGGGAGCAGCCGCCGCCGTCCGGCCCCGCGAAGCCCGCGCGCATGCCCGCGATCGCCTGGGCCGAGCTCCCGAGCGGCCTGCGCGTCGCCACGGCGGTGAGCCGCGCGCTGCCGCTCGTGGAGGTCCGGGTGGTCATCCGCGGCGGCTCCGCGGCCGACGGCGAGCGCACGGGGCTCGCCGCGCTCACGGGCGAGCTCCTCCTGCGCGGGGGCGCGGGCGGCCTCCCCGGCCGCGAGCTGCTCGCGCGCGTCGAGTCGCTCGGCGCCTCCCTGCGGGTGGACACAGGCCTCGACGCGACCGTGATCGGGCTGCGCGCGCCCAGCGATCGCCTCGCGGAGGCGGCCCTGCTGCTCGGGCACGTCGTGCAGCGGCCGCGCCTCGACGCCGCGGAGCTCGCCAAGCTGAAGGCCCAGGCCGCCGAGGCGGCGAGGGAGCGCGCGCGCTCGGACGGCCGCTGGGGAGCGCTGATGGTCCTCTTCCGCGACCTCTACGCGCTCCCGACGGAGCTGCACCCCTACGGCTCGTTCGGCGCGACGGCGGCGGAGCTCCCGCAGATCACCGCCGCCGACTGCCGCGCGTTCCACGCGGCGTGGTACGTCCCGAAGAACACCGTGGTGGTGGTGGCGGGCGACACGACGCCCGAGGCCGCGCGCGCGGCCGTGGAGAAGGCCTTCACCGACCGCCGCGGCGCGGAGCCGCCGGCGCTCTCGTTCACCGATCCGGTGCCTCCGGCGTCGCTCAAGATCACGATCGTCGATCGCCCGAAGAGCGCGGAGAGCGAGCTCTTCCTCGGCGTGCTCGGCCCCGAGCGCAGCGCCTCGGAGTGGCCCGCGCTCGCTCTCGCGGGCGAGGTCCTCGGCGGCCCCTCCGGGCGCCTCTCGCAGGAGCTGCTCGAGCCGCGCGGGCCGGCGCGCGAGGTGTCCGCGGCGCCGCTCGACGTCGCGCACGGGCCCGTCCCGCTCCTGGCCCACGTCCGCGTCCCCGCGGCGCGCACGGGCCTCGCCGCGCAGGCGATGCTGGAGCACGCGGAGCAGCTCGCGGCCGCGGCGCCCTCGCAGGAGGAGGTCGACGCCGCGGCGCGGCGGCTCACGGCCGGCCTCGGCCTGGGCCTCGGGACGGCCACGGGGCTCGCGGACGAGCTCGCCGTCATGCAGGCGCTCGATCTGCCGGACGACCACCACGAGAGCTACCGCAAGGAGCTCCGGGAGATCACGCCGGCCTTCGCCGGCAAGGTCGCGCACGACAACGTGCGACCGGCGCACGCCGCGATCGTCGTGGTGGGCGACGCCCAGGCGATCGGCCCGATGCTGAGCCGCCTCGGGGACGTCAAGGTGGTCGACCCGACCCGCGCCTTCGAGCGGAAGCGCACGATCCCGCGGGACGCGAGCGCCTCGCCCGCCCCGGCGCCAGGCGCTGGCCGCGCGGCGCCGGCAGAGGAGCCGCAGTGACGGCCGCCGGGCGCCGCGGGGGCGCGCGCGCTCCGCGGGCGGCTGTGCGTGGGCTAGCGCCCGCGACGCGCGCCTTCGCGCTCGCGGCGGCGCTCGCGGCCGCGTCCTCTCCGGGCGCCGTGGGGGCGCAGCCGAAGCCAGCGCCGGTGGCCGCAGCGCCGGCGGCGCCGACGGCGGCACCCGGGCAGCTCGACGGCGCGACGTACGACTACGAGCACCCGTCTGCGCCGGCGAGCGGCGCCGCCGAGCAGGGCGCAGCGCAGGCCGGAGCGGCCGCGCCCCCGGTGCCGCCGGAGCGGCGCTGGCGGGGTCGCGCCTTCGTGCACCGCCTGGCGGCCGCCGATCCCGCGCGGCCGCTGCCGATCCTCGTGTTCCTGCACGGCACCAACGAGGCGCGGATCGAGCACCGCTGGATGGGGGGCGGCCAGGAGGGCGACGTGCGCCGGATCGCGGCGCAGCTCATGGAGGCGGGCCGGATCCCGCCGATGCTGGTCGCCGCGCCGAGCGCCGTGCTCCCGGCGGCGGTCGCCGTCGCGCGGACGAGCTGGCCTGCCTTCGATCTGGACGCGTTCCTGGACGCCACGGCCGCGCGGCTGCGCGGCGTCGCGACCCTCGACCGCGCGCGCGTCGTCGTCGCGGGCCACTCCGGCGGCGGCTGCAACAAGGCGGGCGGCATCGCGGCCGCGCTCGGCGCGTCCACCCCCGTGCACGCCGCGCTCGTGATCGACACGTGCATGGACGTCGACATCGCGCTCCCCCTCGCGCGCTCGCGCCCGACAACGCACGTCGTCGTGTCGTGGCAGACGATGACCTGGGCCAAGCGCCCCATCGCCGACTTCCGCCGCGCCTTCCAGCGCGGCGTCGAGGCGCACCCCGCGGCGCCCGGCGTCCTCCGCGAGCTCGAGCCGCTCGTCCCGACGGAGCCGATGCCCCACGACGCCATGGTGCCCCTGGTGCTGCGGCGCTGGCTGCCGTCGCTCCTCTCGCCGGACGCCGCGCCGAGCGTGCCCTGCGTCTCGCCGTGACCGCCCCAGGACGCGCGGCCGCGTCCGTGCCCCGCCCTCCGCCCCAGGATTCGAGACGACATCGTCTCTGACGTATAGGGGTGGGGTACGCCGTCGATCAGCATCACTGGGGCTTCTCCGCGAGCAGGTCGCGCTCGATCTCCGCCATCCTCCCGCGCAGTTCGGGCTCGAAGGACCCGAAGTCGTCAATCGGCGGCTGGCGCTCCTCGTCCAACTCCTTGAGACGGTCGAGCGCTCATTCTTTTTCTTCGCGCATCTGCGTCAGGCGCGGCCGCACAGCCGGTTTTCCTGCCACACAAGACCAATTCCGCCAGCGGCGACATTTTCTCCGGGATTTCTGCCGCAGGGCGCGCCTCCAGGACTCCAGAAATACAAAGGAACGACATAAAATCCAAAAGCTTCGCGTCGATGCTTGACTGAGAAACTCAATTGCATACTGTCCGCCGAAGTGACCTGGCTCACTCGGGCGACGAATACGCATCGATCTACAGGAGCGATGTAATGGCGAGAGGGGAACTAGTGTGAGAATGAGCCGAATTGCGACCAGTGGTCTTATGATAGGCGCCGTCCTGCTGCAGGCTTGTTTCGGAGCCGATCCGAGCCAGGAGTCAGAGGCAGACATACCGGAGCAGACCGCTGTACAGCGCGTCACGTCGGATCTCCGAGCGATGCGTCGCTCCGAGGTGGACGGCTGGAACGCCCAGCGGGCCCGAGGATGGAACATCGTTGGTACCGTTCAGATGCCCAGCGGCCAGATTATCGAGTTCGTCGAGTACGCGAGTCTCTATCCGGACGCGGTTAACGTTATTCCACCGCCGCAACCTCAGCAGACGCCGACCCCGAGCCAGGATCGGCGTCGAGGGGCCGAAGATAAAGTGAGCGCCGAGGAGACGGCACCGATGCACAACGCTCGTCGGGCGCGCACCGAGTACGAGGAGCTTGGGATCCAGGCCCCCGAAGGGACCGTGCCCATGCCGCGGCCAACGTTCGACGGCTACGTCGAGGGCAACCATTCGGCAGAGAATTTGGACAGCTATATCAAGAACCACATTGCGACGCCGCTGCCGAGCTACGACGGAAACAAGAAGCTCTACGCGAACAAGCAAGACTTGCGCACTCACGTGTCCAACGCTGCAGACGTGAGCACCTGGGACTATGCCAACGTCGGAAGCACGGAGATGAGCCTGATGCAGGGCGCCTCCTTGTGCTCAGGAGCGAGCCCGTCGACCACCATGGAAGCGGTTGAGGTCGGCTTCATGGAGCAGAGCCCGCTCTATAGCAATTCTTCCATCCATCTATTTCTCTACTTTCGCACGGCCGGTGGGGCGCAGGGTGCTCGCATCGGTGGCTACGACGAGCTCCAGGCGGGCTTCAAGCGCGAACCTTCGGCGACAATCTTCCCGGGCGCGGTGATGTCCTCGAGCACGATGAGCGTGGTCAATGGAACGCACTACTCCTGCCCCGTCGAGATCCAGTTGTTTCAAAACCGCTGGTGGGTCCACGCTTGCGGCCAATGGATGGGTTACTACCCGACACAGAACTCGGTCGCGGACGCCGCCGGTGAGCGCATCACCTTCGACCTGATCGCCAGCGGAGCGTGCCGTGCCGACTGGTACGGCGAGTACTGGCATCCCGGCGTCAACACCGGAAGTCCGCCGACCCCCTGGGCCAATGGTGATGTCGGCAGTGGTCAGCATGGCAACAGCTCGGGTCAGGCTGCCTGGATCTATAATCCGCGCATCGGCATAACGACTCCGAGCAATACCTTCGCATTCAACGGCGGCAACGCTCCGGGTGGGGCCTTTTCAGGGTACGATCCTGACTGCTATAGCCTTTCCAACATGCTGCTAGACGTCAACAACATCACGTTCTTCCGTCTTGGAGGCCCGGGCGGAGATGGAAGTGGCTGTAACTAACAGGACAGCGCTGGCGTCCTCCGCGGTGCTGCTGGCATTGTTGGCGGTACTGGCGTGCTCACGCGTGAGCGCAGACGCGGATGGGCCGGCGGTCCAGCTTGCCGAAGCGCGTCAAGCGGACGGCGCCGAGGCTGAGGTGAGCTGCGCGACCGACGGCGACTGTGCGTCGGGATTCTGTGATCGGGCTCGGTGCGCGGCGAAATTCGATCCGCGGCACTACGGTTGGGAGTGTGATGAGTCTTCGCTTCCAGCCGACAATCCCATCCGGGCGTCGAAGCTGCGCGTCTGCGGCGCGTACGTTTGTCGAGAGGGTCGTTGCCGATCGTGCTTGAGCAATGCCGATTGCTCCGGGGGCGGGGTTTGCCAGAGGTCCCACGACCCCGCCACGCCAGGCTGGTTTTGCGGCGCTCCGTAAAGGCCAGAGCACCGACGATGATGCAGCCCCGGGGTCAAGGGCTTTAGCGCTCTCTTTCCGCGGCTGGCCGGCTTCAGCTCGGCCGCGCTAGCGCTCGGCGTCGTCGGTGCAGGTCGTTTCGGCATGGACGTCTCCCTTCGCCCTGGTGGGCGTCGTTACGGTTGGGCTGGAGCGTCGCGTCGAGTCCGCAGGAGCGAGCTGTGGCTCAATCGATCGACGATCCGCATTCACAGGCCGGCAGTCGCCTTGGTGGTCTGGATGCACGCTGGAATCCGAAGCGGGATCGTGGAGGCGCAATCTATCAAACGGCGTGTTCGACCCAGAGGCGGAGCGCCCTCGGTGCTCTCGCGCTCATCCTCTCTTATGCGGATCGCTGGGTGCGTGGCCGCTGGCGCCGGTAGCGGCACGGGATCCTCCGCGTCCAGCGGCGGCTCCAGCACATCGAACAGCGCAGGTGGAGAAGGTGATGAAGGCGGCGGGTGCACCTGCGGAATGGCCGGTCGAACCGCCCCGACGGGCGCTCCGGCGGCATGGATGGCCGTCTGGGCGGCGGCCCTTCATCGCGTCATCCGGCGCCGCCGCATGATTTCCCGCACGGCCGGGCGAACCGCTTGGCGAACGCGCTCACGATGACGTTCTGACCGGGGCGGTGGCGCCGTAGGACGCTGATTCACCACCCTTGCGCACCTCATGGTGGATCCGGAGACTCCTGAGCGAGGCGCTTCCGTCGTTCCTGATTCCTGCCTCCCCCGCCCGGTGGTACCGTGGCTGACATGCCCCGGTCTCGGCGTCCAGGAGCGTTGTCGCATCAGCGCGTCAACGAGCCTGGGCACGGCGACGGCACGGAGGGTACCGCTCGTGTGGCAAGCATCGGCTTCCGGTGGACGATCTGACGCCAATGTCCCGATGGCGGACAGCGCGCGTGCCATTGCGGCGCGCTCTGACCGCTCCGGCGACGCCGCTCCCGCTTCTTCTGCAGCCGGGCGGGGCGACGTAGCCCAGGACCCGCGGCGCAACCAGCTGGTCGCCGGGCGGTACAAGCTCTCGCGGCTGGTCGGACGCGGCGCCATGGGCGAGGTGTGGCTCGCGCACGACAGGGCGTTGCGGATCGACGTCGCGCTCAAGCTCCTCACGGTCCAGCGCGAGAGCCAGGCCGGCACCGCGCTGGAGCGCTTCCGGTTCGAGGCCCAGGTCGCGGCGCAGCTGGCGCAGAAGACGGACCACGTCGTCGCCGTGCACGACGTCGGCAACGACCCTGCCGCGGGCCCGTACCTCGTCATGGGCTACGTTCGAGGTCGGTCCCTGAGGCAGCTCATGCAGGAGCGGGGGCCGATGTCCCCGGCGGAGCTCGCCCCGCTCCTTGGCCAGATCGGAGAAGCCCTCTCCGTCGCGCACGGCCTCGGCATCGTGCACCGCGACATCAAGCCGACGAACGTGCTGCTCGAGGAGGAGCGCAGCGGCGAGGTGCGCGCCAAGGTCGCGGATTTCGGCATCGCCAAGTGGATCCGAAAGGAGCTGCCAGCCGACTTCCCCCGCCGGACCATCGGCGGCGTGGTGCTGGGCACGCCGGCGTACCTGAGCCCGGAGCACGCGTGCGACGGGGACACCAACCCGCACTCCGACATGTGGGCGCTCGCGGTCGTCTCCTACGAGGCGCTCACGGGCCGGCTGCCCTTCCCGGGCCACACCATGAGCGACGTGCTCGCCTCGATCCTGGCCAGCGCGCAACCGCCGCGGCCGGCGCTGTACCCGGACGCGCCACCGGCGCTCTCGGCGTGGTTCGCGCGCGCGTTCGCCCTGAACCCGACGGAGCGGTTCCCCTCGATCGAGGCCATGGTCGCCGCTTACAAGGCCGCTGTCGGCCTGTCGGGGGCGCCGGTGCGCGCCGAGCGGGCAGAGCCCGCGCGCCGGGGCAAGCTGGGCCTCGCAGCCGGCCTCGTCGTGGCGCTCGGCGTCGTGCTGTCGACCGGCGCGCTGTGGGCGCAGGCCCAGCTCCCCGCCGCGCTGCGGGCCTCGAGCGTCGATGCGCGCGCCGCGTCCGTGGTCCGCGCCGCGCAGGCGCGCATCGCGGCCCAGGCGAGCCCACGCCGAGCAGCGAGAGCGGGCGGCGCCGCAGCGGTGGAGGCTGCCGTCCCCGCGGCCGACGACGCCTCCGTCCCCGCGGCCGAGGAGGCCTCCGTCCCTGCGGCCGCGCCGCGCCCCCTCGCCGCGCAGGCCCCGCGCCCGGTCGACCCGCGTTCGGCGCCGCCGAGCGCTCGCATCTCCCGCGGTGACCGCGCGACCGGCGCGCGAAGCGCGCCCACCGAACGCGAGTTGCTCAGGACGCGTCACTGAGCGGTTGTTGCCAATCCGCGCGTGCGTGAGCTCGGCGGTCCGGCGCACGCCTCAGGCCGCTCGATGATTGCGCCATGCAGGCAGGCTTGGCTGTCCTCGTCGTGGCCAGACACAGGCGTTGTGCGCGGTGGCGCCCTGCTTGCATCAAGACGTCGGCGTCAGGTGCAGCCATGGCGCAAGAAGCCCCCAAGCCGGCCGAGAAGAGACGGCCAAAGCATGTACGCAGCCCCCTGAAAGACGTTGCGCCGAGCCGCCCCCGGGGACTGCCTGCGCAGGATGATCGAGAGCAAGCCGCGAAGGCCGAGAAGGATCGCTCGCCCGCGCCGTCTGGCGAGCGGTCGACCCAGGCGCCCCACGGGGTGCCTCCGCGTGGGCACGAACCGCGCGGCGGGCGCGACCGGACCGAGGGGCAACACCGGAGCAGCGCCGAGCAGACTCACGGTCAGCGTGAGCTCGCCCAGCAGCTTCGCGTCGATAGCGTCCGCTGCTCGACGATGGCCGGCTCCGGACACCCGACCTCCAGCCTGTCGGCGGCCGATCTCATGGCGGTGCTCCTCCGCGACCACCTCCGCTGGGACCTGAGCCATCCGGAGAACCCGAACAACGATCACGTGATCTTCTCGAAGGGCCACGCCTCCCCGCTGCTCTACGCGATGCTCAAGGCGGCGGGCGTCATCTCCGACGCGGAGCTCCTGTCGTACCGGCGCTTCGGGAGCCCGCTGCAAGGGCACCCGGTGCCGACGCTCCCCTGGGTCGACGTGGCGACCGGCTCCCTGGGTCAGGGGCTCCCCATGGGCGTCGGGATCGCGCTCTCCGGCAAGTACCTCGAGAAGGCTCCCTACCGTGTCTGGGTGTTGCTCGGCGACAGCGAGATGTCCGAGGGATCCATCTGGGAGGCGTTCGACCACGCGCGCCACACGAAGCTCGGCAACCTCATTGCCATCCTCGACATGAACCGCCTCGGGCAACGCGGACAGACCCCCCTCGGCTGGGACGCCGCGGCCTATGCGGCGCGCGCCCGCGCGTTCGGCTGGCGTGCCCTGGAGATCGACGGCCACGATCCAGCCGCCATCTCCGGCGCCTACGCCGAAGCCCTCCGCGCCTCGGACGCGCCCGCGCTGATCGTCGCGCGCACGGTGAAGGGAAAGGGCGTGTCCCTCGTCGAGGACAAGGACGGCTGGCACGGAAAGGCGCTCGACGAGGCGCAGTGCGCGAAGGCGATCGAAGAGCTGGGGGGCATGCGCGATATCGTCATCACGCCAGAGGCGCCTGCGCCGGGTGAGCCCGCTCCGCGGCCCACCGCCGGGCCGCTGAAGCTCCCCATCTACGAGCGCTCCACGGCCGTCGCGACGCGGAAAGCCTACGGCGACGCGCTCAAGGCGCTCGGCGCTGCGCGCGCGGAGATCGTCGCCGTGGACGCCGAGGTCAACAACTCGACCTTTGCCGAGGAGTTCGCGAAGGCCCATCCAGACCGCTATTTCGAGATGTTCATCAGCGAACAGCAGATGGTGGCCGCCGCCGTCGGGCTGAGCGTCCGGCGCTGGTCGCCCTTCGCGTCGACGTTCGCGGCCTTCCTCACGCGCGCCCACGATTTCCTCCGGATGGCCGCGGTGTCGAGGGCCGATATCCGCGTGTGCGGCTCGCACGCGGGCGTATCCATCGGTGAGGACGGCCCGTCGCAGATGGGGCTCGAGGATCTGGCCATGATGCGCGCCATCCACGGGAGCACCGTGCTCTATCCGTGCTGCGCCAATCAGGCCGCTCGGCTGGTGGCTGCCATGGCCGACCAGAAGGGCATCGTCTATCTCCGAACGACGCGCGAGAAGACGCCCATCCTGTACGATGCGACCGAAGCGTTCCCCATCGGCGGGAGCAAGGTGCTGCGCGAGACACCCCATGATCGCGTGACGATCATCGCCGCCGGCATCACCGTCCATGAGGCGTTGAAGGCCCACGCAGAGCTCGAGGCGAGCGGGCTCTCCGCTCGAGTCATCGACGCGTATGGCATCAAGCCAATCGACGCCGCCGGCATCCGCGCGGCGGTGCAGGCCACGGATGGAAACGTCGTCGTCGTGGAGGATCACTGGGCGGAGGGCGGCCTGGGCGACGCCGTGCTCGAGGCCCTGGCCGGCGAAGAGCCCGTCGTCGCGCGCGTCGTCCACCTCGCCGTGAGGGAGATGCCCGGCTCGGGCACCCCGGCCGAGCTCCTGCGTGCCGCGGGGCTCGACGCTGCCTCCATCGCTGGCGCGGCGAAGCGCCTCCTCTCCGGCGACGCACGCGCCGCGGCGTGAGCCACGGGGTCAATCCAGGAGGGCTCGGACCTCCTCATCGGTAGTCTGCGAGGAGTCCTCGTACCAGCGCCCGCGCGCGATAGTCCTGGCCTCGCGCGAGGCGAGCGCAAGCGCGCTGCGGGTCGGTCGTCGGCGGATCGTGATACAACGCCAGCGACAGGACCGACATGAGCGCTCTCTACGATCGCATCGGCACGGGCTACTCCGCCACGCGGAGGACGGAGCCCCGCATCGAGGCGCTGATCAGAGACGCCCTTGGCGATGCGCGCTCGGTGATCAACGTGGGGGCGGGCGCCGGCGCGTACGAGCCGACCGACCGAGAGGTGCTCGCGATCGAGCCCTCGGCGACGATGATCGCGCAGCGGCGGCCCGGCGCGGCGCCAGCCCTCCAGGCCAGGGCCGAGGGCCTGCCCCTCCCCGATCAGAGCTTCGACGCCGCCCTGGCCGTCAACACACTACATCACTGGACCGACCTCCGAGCAGGCCTGCGCGAGCTCTGCAGGGTCGCGCGCAAGCGAATCGTCATTTTCATGCGCGACCCGCCGAGCGGTGAGCCTTTCTGGCTGACCGAGGACTACCTTCCCTCGCTCGACCCGTCACGAAAGAACGCCGCTATCATCGACGCGATCAGAGGAGAGCTCCCGTCCGTGGAGTCGCTCCCTTTTCAGCTGCCTCGCGATTGCGCCGACGGTCTGTTCGCCGCGTACTGGGCGCGGCCGGAGATGTACCTGGACGCCGAGATCCGGCGGAACATCTCGAACTTTGCGCTCGCGGAGGAGGGCGAGCTGGCGAAAGGGCTCGCGCGCTTGAGCGCGGATCTCGCGTCGGGGGAGTGGGATCGCAAGTACGGGGAGCTGCGGCGCCTGGAGTCGTTGGACCTCGGCCATCGCGTGCTGGTCGCCGAGCTGGCGTGACGCGCCGCCCGGGCGAAGCGCAGGTGCCGACGCGGAGGCGTCGCACAAAAGAAAAAAAGAGCGCCCGTCCGACGGTGTGGGGGGGGAAACCGTCCCTCAGGCGCTCCGGGGTCAGGGCTATGCAGGAGCTGGGCCAGGGATCTCCTGACGAGGGTCCGTGAATTTACGTAGGCGTTGTACGGCTGAGGCTTTCGTTTCTGGTGTGGCGGATTTCGTTGGTGAAGCGCAGGGGCGCTGTCTTGGCGTTCGCGAGTGCGGCGCGGTGGCGCTCGCCCGAGCGCCAGGCGAACCGCCTGGGCAGCCAGGCGAGCGCTGCGCCTAGGCAGGGCGGTGGGGCGTGCCGGCGATGGCTCCTACGCGGCGCGTCTTCGCCACGCGCCTCGCCTGTTGCCGGATGTGCTCCACGGCCTTCTCGAAGAAGGCCTCGGGGGAGGCCTTGCTGACGGTGATCTGCTCTCCGCCGATGAGGACGACGAGGAGGCCCCTGTCCGTCCTGCCCACCGCGAAGAAGTCGACGGTGAACGGCAGCTCTTCCTCGACGGTGAGGGACAGCTGGCACTTCAGGACCTCGCCGACGCCGGGCTGATTCTCGACGACAAACCGCTGCAGGAGCCCGTTGGCGTGGGCGTCTCCGGCGATCCGGTTGAGCGCCCACTTGTCCCTCGGCCAGGCCATGTGGTCACGGAGCTCGTATATCCACTGCAAGAGCTCCTCGGCGACCTGGCCGATCGCCGCCTTGGAGGCCTCATAGGACAGCTTGATCTGCTCGTATTTCGTCATCGGGGCTCCATCGCTCTCCGGCGCGCGCCCTCGAGGCTACCAGATCGCCGCGGCTCGCCGCACGCGGATCGGGCCCCTCCGCCTCGCCAACGCCGCGGGATTCTTCGGCGCCAGCGCGCAGCGCGCGGCGTCGCGGGCGGCCTCGCGGCGCTCGCGCTCCCTGGTCTCCGCGCGCCGCGGCCGACAGGAGCGGCCGGGCTCGCTCAGGCGTATTGTTGCAGCAGCGCGCCGCGCATGGGGTTGTCGCAGGCCTTCACCGCCGCGCGGATCGCGTCCCTGTCGACCGGCACCCTGTGCAGGCTGACGTTGACCGCGCCGCCTTGCGCCTCCACGGTCGCGTACTCGGCGTGGTGCAGCAGCGTCGGTGGCCCGCCGTTCGCGTACTCCTTGAACGGCATCCCGACGCTCCCCGGGTTCACGAGGAGCGTGCCGCGGTGCTGGCGGAGCATCTGGAGGTGCGTGTGCCCCCCGGCCATCACCGTCGCAGCGTGGCCCTCGAGGCGGCGATCGAGCTCCTCCGGCGGGGTGTTCGCGAGGAGATCTTCCATGTGAGACCGGGGCGAGCCGTGGAACACGAGGAGCGTCGAGTGAGCGTCGAGCGGGATCTCGAGGCGCGCCTGGAACGTGCGCAGGAAGGCGAGCTCGTCTCTCGACAGCCGATCACGGCACCAGTCCACCGCGTCGACGACGATGGGGGCCTCGGTGTAGGTGCGGATCAGCTCCGGATCCAGCATGAACTCGTCGTGGTTCCCGAGGATGCACGGGCACCCGAGCTCCTGCAGCATGTCCAGGATGGCCGAGGGCCGCGGCCCCAGCGTCGCGACGTCGCCGAGGCAGATCACCTGATCGACGCCCGTCGCGCGGATGCTGGCCAGCACGGCCCTGAGCGCCACTTCATTGCCGTGGATGTCGGATATCAGCGCGATCCGCATGGCAAGACCCCCTTCAGCGGCCATCGAGACGTTGGAGCGGCTCTCGGCGCCTCGCGGCGTCCGATCGGCGGACTCGTGACGATAGACCATGTCCGCCGGCGCCTCCAGCCCCCTCGCGCGTGGTCGGACGAGGCGGCGAGGTGGCGCGACGGCGCGGCAGCGCGACCGCTGGGGGCGATGGACACGCGCGTCACAGCCGCGAAGTTCCCCCAGTCTCCCTGCACGCGCCGGACCACGAGCGGGTAGGATCGGCGCGTGCGCGCGCTCTGGCCGGTGGACATCGTCGCCTTGAATCCCGTGTCGTGCGGCGCGGTCCTGTGGCGCATCGGCGGCGTGCTGCGCGTCACGATCCTCGTGAAGGCGACGTTCGCCCTCGGCGCGGACGGCGACGCGGATCTCGTGGCGCCCGAGCCCGTCGAGCGCGAGGACCGCTTTCACGACGACGACCCCTCGCGGAGCCTGCGCTCCGCGAGCGACACCGCGCCGTACCTCCCCGGCGCCGGCGTCGTGCTCACCGGGCACGCGCATGCGTCGGACGCCACCGGGCCGGTGATCGGCCTCTCGGCGAGGCTCGCGCTCTTCCGCGGTGGGCCGCTGCTCGACAAGACGATCCACGTCTTCGGGGACCCCACGCCCGGCAGCATCGCGCCCACGCCGTTCCAGAGGATGCCGCTCGTGTACGAGCGCGCGGCGGGCGGGCCCAGCCATCCGTGGAACCCGGTCGGCGTCTCCGAGGCCGGCGAGGGCGCGCGCGCCGACGCGCTGGATCCAGCGATGGGCGCAAGGCGAGCGCGCCCGAACCTGGTCAATCCTGCGAGCCCCCACCGGCCCGCGTGCTTCGGACCCATCGCGCCTCACTGGGCGTTGCGGGAGCGGCTCTTCAACGGCTTCGAGCCAGCCGCCGCGCGGCGTTCGGCGCAGCTCGGCTCGCCCGGCGCGGACCCCGCCGCCGCGCGGCGCGCGGAGGTGCTCCACATTCCGGAGGACTTCGACTTTCGCGCCTTCAACCCGGCGCCGTTCGATCAGCAGATCCCCTTTCTGCAAGGCGATGAGCAGATCCTTCTGGAGAACCTGAGCGCGGAGAGGCGTTTCGTCTCGACGCGCCTCCCCTCGGCGCGCGCTCGTGTGCGCCGCTACCGCATCGACGCCGCGCTGGCGGGCGGATCGCAGGAGATCCCGCTGGTGGCCGACACGCTCGTCATCGACGGTGATCGACAGATCGCCTCGCTCGTGTGGCGGGGCAGCTTCGCGACGGAGAGCGAGGAGGCGCTCCAGGACATCCGCCTGTTCGCGGGTGTCGAGACGCTCAAAGGGACCATTCCGTGGCCGGAGCACGGCGCGCCGCTCCCCGGGGACCCTGCGGCGACACACCGGAGCTCGGCGCCGGCCGTTTCGCTCCCCAGGCCGATAGCGGCACCCGCCGGGATGGTGGAGACAGGCCCGCTCTCGAAGAGGAAGATGGAGATGCCGGTGCTCCCCTTTCGTGATTCGCCTGCCGCGCCGCAGGCTCCTGCTCCTGTCGCCGTGAGCGGAGGCATCACGGGACCGCTGGGCCAGAGGATGCCGATCCCCGAGGACAGGCTCGCGGAGGTCGGGGCAGAGCGGGCGCAGTTCCCGTTGGCAGCGCCGGGGACGAGCGCGTCGCGCGGGGAGGACCCCATCCCGGGCGCGCCGTGGAGCCCCGTGCCCGGGCCTCGGCTCGTCAGCCCCGCTGGCGCCGGGGGCTCGCGGGCCGGGCGCACGCTGGTCGACTCGGGAGATCCTGAGAGCGGTGTCGTGGAATCGGCGCCGCCGCCGGAGAAGGTGAGTCCGCCGTTCGAGGTGGCGTCGCCGGCGCTGGCCGAGGTGGCGCTGCCGGAGAGGGTGAGTCGGCCGCCCGAGGTCGTGGCGCCGGCAGCCGTATCGCCGCCTGTGACGAGCGAGCCGCTCGCCGGGCTGGAGGCGCGAAAGCGCGCCGAGGCGAGGCTCGCCGAAGGCGGCGATTTCGATGGAGACGACCTGTCGGGCGGTGACCTTTCGGGGCTCGACTTCAGCGGGCGCTCCCTCGCGCGGTGCGCGCTCCGCGGCGCGAGGCTCCGTGGTGCCCGCCTCGCAGGGGCCAGCCTCGTCGAGGCGACGCTCGACGAGGCCGACCTCCGCGGCGCGGATCTGTCGCGCGCCGATCTCACGAACGCGCGCGCCGACCGCGCGGAGCTCGTCGAGGCTTCGCTCGAGGAGGCGGACCTTCACGGCGCCTCGCTGCGCGGGGCGAACCTCGAGCGAGCGCGGCTCGCTCGTGCCCGCGGCGACGGCGCGATCCTCTCCGCGGCGAACCTGGCAGGCGCCGACCTGGAGGACGCGCGCTTCGTGGGCGCGTCGTTCGCCGGCGCCAACCTGCGTGACGCGAAGGCCGATCGCGGCGATTTCATGTCGGCGCGGTTCGACCGCGCCGACCTCGGCGCAGCCTCGTTCTGCAAGACCCGCCTCGTCGCCGCGGTGCTGGCGCACGCGAAGCTCGATCTGACCGATCTCCGCGGCGCCAACCTGGAGCGTGCCAATCTGCATGGGGCCTCGCGGAGGCGGGCGAAGATCGCGGGCGCCATCATGAAGGAGATCGACGAGACGGCGCCGGCGAGCCCGGAAGATCCCGGAGGCTCGTGAGCGATCGAGGGCCAGGCTACGATCACGGCGCTGTGAAGGCCGCCGGCGTCGCGGTCGAGAGCCAGATCGGCGATCTGCCGTTTCATCCAGGGCGTGCGTTCCGATGATCGGATACCCGGCGCTGCCGCGATATACACGAGGTGCGCTGTGGTAAGCTCTGGATGAAAGCCCGCGCCCATGAGATGCCTTCGCTGCCAAGCCGCCCTCGACCTCTCCAAGCCCCGATGTCCCGCCTGCGGTGCGCCGGTCGACGCCGATGGCGATGGCGTGCCCGACGTTCTCGCGAAAATGATCGAAGACAAGGCGCGCGAGATCGTCGCGATGGAGAAGCGGCGCGAGGAGGAAGCCGTGCGCGAGGCGGCCCGCGCCCAGGCCGAGAAGGCGGCGGCCGAGGAGCGGATCGCCGATGAATCACGCCTCGCGCGCCTCCGCAATCGACATGATGCGAGCCTCGGGACAGTTCGCACGATGTGGTACGCGAGTGGCCCTGTGCTTGTCCTGTTCGCCCTCCTCGCCGCGCTGATCGGCGGGTTCATGTTCCCCGCGTGCGTGGAGCCCATGATCGGCCGCTCGATCATGGCTGCGAGCGTCTTCTGTCCGAGCGTATGCCGGGGGTGCCGCGGCCCGGGGCGAGTCTTCACATGGCACGAGTCGGGCCCCTGGGCCGAGGCGGAGGTGTCGGTAGAGCTCTGTCACAACCGCGCTGTCGACATCGACCGCCTCACCTCGAGCGACGTGTCCCGTCGCGAGGACCAGGATCTCGCGCCCTACCGCCTCACCCGCTGGGCGAGCGTGCCGGTGGACGTCGGTCTCGTGCTCCTCGTCTTGCTCCTCGCTGGGCCCTTCGTCGCTGCCGCCCTGCGCACGCGCGAGCTCGAGCGCAAGCGCTCCGCGTGGGAGGCCCAAATCGACGCGCTCGAGCGCAAGCTCGGCCTTGGCGGTACGCGGAGGCCAGGAGACTCACCGTATCGATGAGCGTGGCGGGTGCTGCGGGACAGGCGCTCAGCCGAGCGGAACCGGAGCCGCGTCTCGCGCGGTGATCTCCGACGTCGACACGCGAGCAAGAACGGGGCGCCAGGGCAGGTGCGCGCGGCGTGCGGCTTTGGTGAGTTCCCCATGTGGGGATCGGGACCGCGCTGCCGAGACGGTCCCGGAGGCGTCGTCTTTCGGCAGATCACCAGGATCGGCCACGAGCCGAGATGCTAGGCTCGTCCGGATCAAGGAGACCCATCGCGATGAAGACCTCTCGTCAGTGCCCGAAGTGCCAGTCCAGGAAGCTCTGGGTCGTGGAGAGAGTGGAGCAGCCCGACTGCGAATACGCGAAGACGAATCCGTTGCACGTCACGTCCAAGTATGTCCTCACCGGCACTACGGAGGTCGTGGGTGCGGCGACCGCGCTCGTCAAGGCGGGCACCTTCGAGACCTGGATCTGCGCGCTCTGCGGCTTCACCGAGTGGTACGCGCGCGACGCGAACGAGGCCCTCGCCAAGCTCGCGTCGCAACCGGGGTCCAGGGTTCATTACCTCGACGGGGGTGCGGTCGGCACGCCGTACCGCTGACCTTGGCGGCTGGGTGACGGCGCGACGCGCACCGTCACCTCCCCTGGCGCAACGTGCTCACGGCGCCAGGACGAGCACGTTTGTGACGCTGGGCACGATTTTGGCGCCTGGCGCGTTCGTGCTGTTCTGAACCGTGATGCTAGTGAGCCGTGCGAGGGGCATCCCTCCGACGACCACGGTGAACGCGGCCGTCACGGTGCGCGACGGCCCCATCACCGTTCCGGATGCGACGCCCATGGCGACGCCAGCGTTGTCGCCGTTCGTCAGCGGGGGCTGCGAGGACATGTTGTGCGCTGGCGCGCACGTGAGCAGCACGTGAGGCACGAATCCCGTGTTGGTCGGCTCCACGCCGACGTTCGGGTAGGGAATGGGAACGGGCGACGGCGACGGGGGGGCCGGCGTGAGGCACACGTCCGGGAACGCCATGCACAGGCCGCCAGCAGAGCTCTTTGCCAACATCGAAAGCCTCCTGTTCTTTCGGTCGGATCAACCGATGTGAATCTGCTCACCGTCGATCTTGGCGAGCACGCGCGCGGAGATCACCGCGTTCTCGCCGCGAATGCCGATCATGCTCTCGGCGCGCAGGTCGACCGCCCCGGCGCGCGTCTGATCGAGCTCCTCCACGAAGCGGAACACCCGCTTCACACGCTGCGTGAGCCGCGTGAGGCGCGAGTCGACCTCCTGGGCCACCAGGGCGACCTTGGTCACCTCGGCCTGCACGAGCCGGCCGAAGAAGCCGAGCTGCTCGATGGCCACCGAGCCCTTCGCGGCGCGCACGTGCACCTCGGCGCTCGTCACCGCCACGCCGCCGCCGCTCGCGATGTCCACGCGCTGCGACGCGCAGATCGCCACCTGCCCGCCCCGCGCCTGCAGCTCCAGATCGCCGTCGGCCGCGAGCTTCGTCGGCGCGCCCTCGCGGCCCTCGAGCACGGCCAGCACATAGACCCCCTCCGGCTCGATGGCGCAGAGCACCTTGTCGCCGGCCTCGGGTGCGACGAGGCAGCTCTTGGCGCGCCGCGCCTCATAGCGTCCCGAGGCGAGGCGCACCACGACGGCCTCGCTGACCTGCTCGACGTGGCCCGATTCGAGGCCGATTTCCCATCTGGCAAATTTCTTTACGGCTGTCACGTAATAGCCCTCTCTCCTCGTCCCCTGTCTCTGGCCCGCTCTCGACTGGACCGCTCTGCGGTTTCCCTTGTCGTCCACGACCTGCGGAAACCGTCAGCCGCGATAGGGCGTTCGTGGGCACTGTCGCCGCTCGTACACATGCTCACCGTCCACCGTCAGCCGCTCCTTGAGATAGAGCTCGATGTACCCGCACTGCTGCGGGCGTAGGCCTCGGTCTTCCCGGCGCAACCCTCCTCGCCAAGCCCGATGACCGCAAGCTGGAACGTGGGCTGCTGCTGAGCCGTGCCAGTTTCCGTGTTCTTTGCAACGTCGGCTATATACCACATAACGTTGCATTGACATTTTGGGCAGGTCCCTGATGCTTTCATGATGGCCTCGATGGAGTAGTGCGTTATTTGTCGAGCGCGCCGTGCAGCGCGGAGCGGCTGGATTGGCGCTTGTCCACGCTCACGGTTCCGCGCCGGGCCTGGGCTGCCAGGCCTCTGCCCTGGCCAGCTCCTCGTCGTCCCCCAACCAGCCTGCGAGGAGCGCCCCGCGCAAGACGGCGCCTTCGCGTTTGGCCAGGTGGAACTTCGTCCGGTACAGGCCGGCGCCGTCGAAATCGGCGCCCGTCACGTCGGCATGAGAGAAATCGGCCTCTCTCAGCCTCGCACCCGAGAAGCGCGCCCCGAGGGCGCGCGCGTGGCCGAAGTAAGCCTCCTCCAGCGCCGCACCCGACAGGTCGGCCTGGAGCAGCTCCGCCTTGTCGAAGATCGCCTGCCGGAAATCGCCGTTCGTGAGCTTCGCCCCGTCGAGCCGGGCCTCGCCGAAATAGGACTGCGGGGCGCGGGCGCCCGCGAACGTCGCCCCGCGCAGGTCGGCGCCCATGAAGTTGCACTGCGCGCAGTCGGCGTCCGCGAAGCTCGTTCCCGCGAGATCGCTCTTCATGAACTGCGTGCGAAAGAGCTTCGTGTCGGCGAAGCGCTTCGGCCCGAGCTTGGCCTCGACGAGCGTGGTCAGCGTGAGGTTCGCGCCAGCGAGATCGGCTGTTCGCAGATCGGCCCGGTACAGGGTCGCCTTCTCGAGGTTGGCGCCGGCGAAGCTCGTCCCGTCGGCGTCGATCTCGATGAGGTTCGCGCGGTCGAGGTTCGCACCCGCGAACGACGCGCCCCGGAGCGAGCTCCTCACCCAGGTCACGATGGGCGCCTCGACCCCAGCGAGCGAGGCGCCCTCGGCGTCGCACTCCACGAAGCTTGTCGCGATGTGCTTGCCCTCGTTGCAACGCGCGCCTGCGAGCCTCGAGCGGTGAAAGCTCGCGAGGTGCAGATCGGCGGAGCTCAGATCGCACCCGCTGAGGTCGCAGTCGATGAAGATCGATTCCTTGAGGAGCGCGGCGCGTAGAATCCTCGGAAAGCGCACGTCCTCGAACACCGCGCCCGAGAGATCCACGCCGTCGAGCTCGAGGTGCGACAGGTTCTCGCTGCGCACCGGCTCGCCGTGCCGGACCCAATCGAGGAGCTCGTCCCGGTTCACGCGTCACCTCGCGGCGGGACATCGGCCTTCGGCAGGAAGCGCACGTGCATCACGTTCGCACCGGCGAAGCTGGTTCGCCCGTCGCCGACGACACGGGAGAGGTCGGCGCGGAACAGGTTGGCCCCGGTGAACCTGGCTCCCGCGAGCCGCGCCTTGGAGGCGAGCGCATCCATCAGGTTCGCGCCCTCCAGCGACGCCTCGACCAGGCTGGTGCGGATGAGCAGCCCGCCCTTGAGCACGGCGCTCTCGAAGCTCGCCCGCTCCGCGTCGCACTCGGAGAGGTCGGCGCCGGCGAGGTTCGCGCCGTCGAAGCGCGCGCCGGGCAGCGCCGTGCCGCGCAGGTTCGCCTTCTCCATGTCGGCGTCGCGGAAGTCGGCGCCGGGGAACGACGAGCCGTGCACGACGATGCCCTGGCGGAACCGCGCGCTCCGGAACGATACGGAGGTTCCGGTGCACTCCGCGAACGTCGCTTTCTGGAGGGTCGCGCGTGAGAGGTCGGCACCGTCGAGGGTGCACTTCACGAACGTCGCGTCCGACAGGTCTGCGCCGACGAAGCGCGTCTCGCGCAGATCCGCCTTGATCAGAGTGCACTGCGCGAGCACAGCGTCCGAGAGATCGATCCCGCCGAGCTTGGCTTCCATCAGGTCGGCGCCGGTGAGGTTCGCGGAGGGGAGGCGGGCGCCGGCGAGGTCCGCGCCGTTCAGCACGGCGTCTCTGAGGTCGGCGCGGTCGAGCGCCGCATCGTGCAGCGTGGCGCCGCCGAGATTCGCGCCCCGGAGCCGGGCCCCGCGGAGGTCCGCGGCGCGCAGATTCGCCCGGGCGAGCACCGCGCCCTCGAGGTTCGCGCCCGACAGGTCGCACCCCGACAGATCGGCGGACTCGAGGAACGCGCCCGAGAGATCGAGGCCGGACAGGCGCATCCCGGAAAGGTTCACGCCGGTGAAATCGCGGCGCGCGAGCGACTCTCCGGTATCGAACGCGAGCTCGACGACGATGCGCGCTCGCGCCGTGGCGTCTGGATCCATCGCCGCGGCCGCAGGCTGGTGATGTGCAAAGCGCCTGTACATCTCGCGCATCCCCTCCTCTTGCTGCTCTAGCTCGGCGCGGTTGCGCGGATCGGCGATCCGTTGCTCCAGCTCTTCCAGCACGATGCCCTCGGCGCGCGCCTCCGCCGCCATCGCACCCAGCCGAGCGAGATGATCCGCCGCGCGAAACGTGGGCGGGCCGGCGCTCGCCCTGGCCGCCTCCGCCATGACCTCGTCGAGGTCCTTGCCCATCTCCGCATAGAGCTTGCGCGCCTGTTCCTTGCCCTCGGCCTCCAGGGCCTCTAGCTGTCGGACCTCATCGTCCATGCGCGCGAGCTGCTCCTGCACACGCGCCGCGAAGGCTTCGGGATCGCCCGCGGGCAGCACCTCTGGCTCGGGCGGGAGCGCCGCTGCGCCGTGCTTGTCCGGGTCGAGCCCCTCGGCCTCAAGGCGCGCGCGCGCCGCGGCAAGCATGCGCTCCTGCCCGCGGCGGACGTTCTTCTTGGTGAGGTGTTCGCTCTTGACCCACCGGCCCATGTCGGAGCCACCGAAGTCGGGCGCGACGCCCGACCCGCGCGGCGGCATGAGATCGGCGTCCGAGAGATCGGCCGCTGCCTGGTCCTTGTCGAGCCGGCGCCGGAGCGCCTGCTGATAGTGCTCGATCGGCCGCGGGATCGCCGGCTCCTCGCACGCGCACACGAGATGCACGATGTCGGCCGCGTCGTCCTCGGCGATCCGCATCGCTCCGTGGAAGGCCACGGCGCCGAGCCCCGCTGAGGGGAACAGCCAGACCAGGTCGCAGCGCAGCGGTAGCTCGACGAAGCGCTCCCCCTCCGGGGTGCGGTGGGTGACGAAGCAGCGCGTGACCAGCCCGGGAAGCCGCCCCTCGATGCGCGGGCTGTCCGGGTGCATGTTCTCGACGAGGAACTCCTCATCACCACGGAAGAAGCCGTCCAGCCACTGGTCCTCTGGCGCGGCGTTGAAGAAGGTCGGCTCCGCGTCCGGGGGCAATCCGGGGAAGTGCTCCTCGTGCCAGTGCTTGTCGTAGGTCCCGGCGCGCTTGCGGCGTTGCGCGAAGGTGATGTCCATCGGCAGGAAGCCCGCCGGCTCCGGGCGTTCCGAGGGCGCGCGCATCATGGCCCCATAGCGCTCGATGTTCGGAAGGGGGTGGACGGTGTGTCCGTTCATCGTGATCGGAGCTGCACCTTTGCCGTGGGGATTGCTGTCGACCCCGGGGCCCCCGAAGGCGAGCGCCCAGTCGATGGGCAGCGTCGCGATCGGCTGTGGCGGGGTCGGCACGTCGTCGCGCCAGAACCGGTCGCCGATGACCGCCAGGCGTTTGTCGAGCGCGCCGACGCGTGCGCGCACGTAGGACGCTGGCAGCGGCGTGCCTCCAGGGGCGAAGAAGCTGCCGGCGACGAGGAGCTCGCCGCGGACCCTGGCGAAGCCCTCGTCAAAGATGCCCCGTTCGCCGAGCGCGGTGGCCGTGGTTCGCCAGAACGTGAGCTCGTCGTGGAGCGCCCGGGGAGCACTGAGCGGAAAGGCGATGATGCCCGCCGCGTGGAAGAAGGGGCGGCGGCCGATCTCGACGACGCGCGTCAGAACGGGGATCTTGGCGGGCTTGACGACCTTCATGGGGCTAACCGAGCTTAAGGAAGGCCTTCGCCCTGGACTCGAAGGCGCCATTGAAGCAGGAGATCTCATTGATCTCCAGATCGAGCGGCTTGTTCGTGTACTTCGCCTGCACGAGGTCAACCTTGACGTCCGTGATGGACATGGCCTGTCCCACCTTTTCGAATTTTATGCCCGTCATCGCCCTGGAATTGAGGGTCGCCTCCATCTTTTGCCCGTTGACGCTTGTCGCGATCCCCGCCCCGTCGAACTTGTGAATCCCCGCCGAGTTCTTGGTTCCGTAGAGCTCCACGGATAAGCCCGTAGCCTTGAACCACTGGCCGGTGGCCTTGTTTTTCACGTTCGGGGCATCGAGTGTGATCTCGGTAGGGCTCTTGATGAGGATCTTTCCCGCTCTGCTCTCGATGCTGATGTTGCCATTGATGGTGGCCGTCCATGTCTTGCCCACGTCCGTCTTCCACTCTCCGTAGTCGTCGTGGTTCAGCGCGCTGACCTTGTGCACCCAGCTCCCTGTCACCACCTGCTTGCCGCCGGGCTCGATCGTCTGGGTGAGCCCTCCATGGATGTCCTGCGTCATGCCGCCCGACGTGACCTTGTCGACGCGGCCCGAATGCACCGTGACGTTCTGATGGTCGTTGTAGAACTCGTTGGAATCGCCGTCCACGTTGAGCGTGTGGGTGCCGACGTAATGGAGGGTTGCGTCATCGCCGACGTCGACGTTGTACTTGCAGCCCACGGTCTGCCACCAGTTGCCGCACACGTTGAATCCGGCGTTGCCGTCCGTGTAGACGTAGAACATGCAGTCCACGTTCTGGATTGCGGAGTTTGCGCTCGGCGTCAGCGGAGGCACGACGAAGCCCTGCTGCGTAGGCCCGCCCATGTGGAGGTTCGTGCCGCCTACCGGGGTATACAGGTCGATGTGCTGCTTGCCCTCGAGATCCTCGACGACCATGTGGTTCTTGCCCCCGGTGCGCAGCACGTTCTGCGTCAGGTTGCGGCTCGTCACCGTGCTCGGCCGGTGGGCGTTCGGCACCACGCCCGCGATGACCGGCCGGTCCGGGTCGCCGCCCTGGAACGACACCATGACTTCGGTCCCCTTGCGCAGCGGGAAGTGCCAGCCCTCGACGCTGCCCCCGTGCGGCTGCATCATGCGCAGGTAGGTCGACGTGGAGCCGTCGGGCAGCTCGCTCGCGTCGAAGTTGAAGCGGACGAGGTACCGCCCCTGGTCGTCGATCTGGGCATACTGGCTGTCGCTGGAGCCGTCGACGACGCCGTTCTCGAAGCCGAAGATCCGCGGCCACGGCGTCGCCTGGGCCGCCCGGAACTGCACGTCGGCCGGGATCGCCACCACCTCGACGCGGTACGTCTCGTCCATGGCCATCCCCGTGAAGCGCGTGATGTCGAACGAGCCGCCCGTGATCGCGGCCGCGTGCCGCACCTCGACGGCCAGGTAGCGGGTCGGCATGTCCGAAGGCCCGTCCTCCAGCTCGAAGACGTAGCCGGCCCGCAGCCCTGTCGCGTTGCCGGTCGCGTGCAGGGTGAGCTCACGGCACGCCATCGACTCCGCCTTGACCTGGGCCAGCCGCGTCGCCTCGTCTTGCGTGAAGACGCGGTAGCCGTACTCGCGGACCTCACCGTGGCCGCTCTTGGACACGGCGTGCTCTCCCGACACCGAGGCGGCCGGGTTCGCGTAATTGTAATCGTTGATCCGCACCGCGGCCGGCAGCGCGCTGAGATCGACGTGCACCTCCCGGAAGCACTCGCCCGCCGACACGTCGTGGCTCGAGGTCGGGTGGTAACGAACCCGGCCGTTGCCGCTCAGCGGCTCGTGCTGATCCTTGCTGTCGACGATGACCATGACCTCGGCGCCGTCGTCGACCGGGTGCTCGAAGTGGTAGTAGAGCCCCTCGCGCTCGAGCCATCGATGGGTGAAGTCGAGGTGGCTCTCCCGGTATTGACAGACGAACTCCTCTTCCGGATAGCGGTCCGTGTCGACGCTGAACCGGAAGTCGCTCGTCGTGAGGCCGCCATGAGTGAGCGTCTTCGTCAGGAAGGCGTCGATCTTGCTCTTCGTATGGACGAAGCTGCGCACCGAGTGGCGCTGGAGCCACAGCCTGGGCACGAGCGACCCATGGTAGAGCGCGCGGTCGGCCGACTCGCGCAGCAGCCGGAGGCGCACGAACACGCCGTGCCAGCACATCGGCGGCGAGTCCGCTCCGCGCTGGAGCGTGAGCGTCGCCCGGGCGTTGATCGCGGCGCGGACGTCGGTGCCTGCCGGCACGGTGAACAGGACGTCGAACTCGAACGGTCGGCACAGCGCCTCGGTGCCCTTGAAGCCGACGGCACGGGCGGCCGGCAGCGCTGCGCAGTGCATGGCAAGAACGTCCACGCTCATGAGCTCCCCACCAGGTTGTGGTCCACCCGAGGCCCCCTTGAACGCAGCGGCCGCGCGCGGACGATGTCACGACAGCTGGCGTTACATCAGAAGGGCGCCCACTTGGCAAGCCCGTGAGCGTCGCCGCACGACTTCGTCGTACGGCGGAAGCGGGGCTCTGCTTACCGCTTCATCTCCACGGCGGAGATCCCAGGTGTAGAGCGCGCCCCCTCCGCGGCCCGACAAGGCGCCTGTCACGAGCGCCGCTCCCGCTCAGGGCTCGAACTTGACCGCGACCGGCGAAGGCTGGGTGCCGACCCCTTGGCCCACGCCGAGCTGCCCCTCGGCGTTCTCGCCCCAGCAGAGGATCTCGCCTGTCGTCTTCAGCGCGCACGTGTGCTGGTAGCCTCCGGCGAGCTGCGCCACGCCGTCGATGGGCACGTCGACCGGCTGCGTGGACAGCCCCTCGTCGCCGTTGCCCAGGAAGGCGACTCCCCACATCTTGAGCGCCCGCGCGTCGCCGGACACCGCGCCGCTCCGCTCGCGGCCCACGTCGATGCGCGTCGCGCGCGGCACGGCGACGAGCGTGGGCTCCGGCACGGGCCCGTAGCGATTGGCGCCCACCGCGCCGTTGTAGTCGTTGCCGAAACAGTAGACCTCGGCGCCCTTGCGCGCGCACGTATGCCGGTCGCCAGCGGCCACCTCGTCGACGCCTGCCGCGAGCGGCGCGAGGACGTTCACCGGAGAGGGCGAGCTCGTCTGTCCGCCGTTGCCGAGCTGTCCATCGAAGTTCCTGCCCCAGCAGAGCACGCCCCCGTCGGAGGCCTTGATGGCGCAGGTGTGATCCTGGCCTGCCGCGACCTGCCGGATATCGCTCCGGACGAGGATCGGCGTCGCATAGCCCGACTGCTCCGCCGCGCCATTGCCGATCTGGCCTTCCTCGTCGGAGCCCCAGCAGTACAGCTCATCGCCCGTCTTCACGGCGCACGAGTGCGCCGCGCCCAGCGAGATCTGCACGACGTTGATGAGGCTCGTCACCCGCGTCGGTGCGACGGAATCGAGGTACGAGCCGTTGCCGATCTGCCCGCGCACGCCGTGTCCCCAGCAGACGACCGTCGTGTCCTCCATCACCGCGCAGGAGTGCCCAGGGGCAATGTTGTCCGTGCGCGAGAATCCGCCGCCCGCGGCCACGTGGATCGCCTTGCCGGGCAGCGACACCCGCGTGGGCCAGGGCAAGGCCGGCTGATCCACCGGCGCTCCGGCCTCCCCGAACGTGTTCCTCCCCCAGCACCAGACGCTGCCGTCCCCGCGCAGCACGCAGGTGTGGGCGAACCCCGCCGAGATCTCGACCGGGTCGTTGCAGAAGGCCCTCTCGGCCCCGTCCACGCACTCCATCGCGCAGCGGCGGCCGCAGGCGCCGCAGTGCTGCGCATCGCGCGCGCTCGTCTCGCAGCCCGGGGTCGCGGCGTCGCAGTCGAGGAAGCCTGCGTCGCACGCGAGGCCGCAGACGCCGTCCTCGCATGTCGGCTCCGCGTTCTCCCCGGCGGGGCAGTCCTTCGGCGAGGTGCACGCGACGCCCTGGCCGCCGGCGCCGCCCTGGCCGCTGGCCCCGCCCTGGCCGCTGGCCCCGCCCTCGCCGCCGGCGCTGGCGCTGCCGTGGCCAGCGCCGCCGCCCTGACCGCCTCCGGCCGACGCGAAGTTCCGCTCGGAGGGCGAGCAGCCGGCGCAGAGCGCGATTGTGGCGATTGTGAGGAATCCCAGCGCGGTCATCGGCAGGCGAAGCCTGTGCATGATCGAAGCTCCCGGAGCGGCAGGTGTCCCGGAGCAGCAAGTTGCTCCTTGGTCAGCTTTTTACGCTGCCGCTCTCCGCGCGGAAAGCCGCTCCCGTTGGCGGGCGCGGTGGTCCGGTCCTGCGGGCGTGGCGCCTGGCGCCGGCTCGATGCGGTCGCGGCAAGGGGCGTGGCGCTCGCCGTGCGCTGCTGGGACCTGCTCCGGCGGCCGACATGAAGTAACCTTTCCTCCAGCGCGGATCGACGCGGTGCGCCGCGTCCGCGCCACGCCGAGAGCCCCCTTCGAGATGAGATGCAGCGCATGAGCGCCGACGGCCGGGATCCCGGCGCCGCGGCCCCCTTCGACTGGAACCGCGCCGAGCCCGCGCCGGGGGAGCGGCTGCCGCGCCCTGGCGGGCAGCTGTCGCCCTCCGGCCCCAGCGGGCTGCGGCCGCCCCCCGGTGGCTTGCGGCCGCCCCCTGGTGGCCTTCAGCCGCCCTCCGGTGGCCTGCAGCCGCTTCCCGATAGCCTTCAGCCGCCCCCCGGTGGCCTGCAGCCGTCTCTCGGCGTGCAGCCGCCCTCTGGCGGCCTGGTGGCCGACGCGTGGGGCGCCGCGCCCGCCGAGGGCGAGGCGTGGCTGCCCTTCGACCGGGGAGCCCGGCCCGTCGAGGTGCTCGACGAGACGCTGCGCGACGGCATCCAGGGCGTCTCCACCATGAACCCGCCGCGCGCGCGCAAGATCGAGCTCCTCCACGCGATGGCGAGCGTCGGCGTCGACGTCGTGAACCTCGGCATGCCGGCGACCGGGCCGCGGCAGTTCGACGACGCGTGCCTGCTTGCCCGGGAGATCGTCGCGTCCCGCCTGCCGCTCGGCCTGACCGCGGCCGCGCGCACCCTCGCCGCGGACGTCGAGGAGGTCGCCCGGGTGGCCGAGCGCACCGGGGCGCCGATCATGGTCTACGCGTTCATCGGCAGCTCGCCGATCCGGCATTTCGTCGAGGGGTGGGGGCCTGACTTCCTGGCGCGCAGCGTCGACGAGGCCGGGCGGGCGGCCGCGGCGGCTGGCCTGCCCTTTTGCCTCGTCGCGGAGGACGCGACCCGCTCGCCGCCCGACATGCTCCGCACGCTCTTCCGCGCCGCCGTCGACGCCGGCGCGGCGCGCCTCTGCCTGTGCGACACGACCGGCCACGTCACCCCGCCGGGGGTCGAGGCGCTCGTCGCGTTCGCCCGGCGGGAGCTAGGCGCGCTCGGGGCGACCGGGATCGAGCTCGACTGGCACGGCCACAACGATCGCGGGCTCGGCCTCGCGGCCGCGCTCTGGGCGGTGGCGAGCGGCGTCGAGCGGGTCCACGCCACGGCGCTCGGCGTCGGGGAGCGGACGGGCAACACCTGCCTCGAGCTGCTCGTGGACAACCTCGGCCGCCTCGGCGCGCGCCCCCCGGTGCCGCGCGAGCGCCTCGTCGCGTACTGCGCGGCTGCGTCGCGCGCGCTCGCCTGGCCTGTCGCGCCGGACCATCCGATCGCGGGGGCGCTCACCCGCCGGGGGTGACGCTGCCCCCGCCGACGCGCGCCACGGCGGCACGGACGATGGGCGCAGCGGGCGCGACGGCGCCCGCGAGCTCGCCGACGCGGCCCGCCGCGCGCTCGGCGCGGGCCCACGCCGACGAGAAGCCGAGCGTGCCGGGCGGGTGGGCCTCGGCGAGGGCGATCGCCTGCCGGAGGTCGTCGCCGACCGCCGCGATGGCGTGGAGATCTGCCACGCTGGCCCCGCGGGCGCGCGCCTCGGCGTAGAGCGCGCGCACGATGCCGAGCAGGTCGCGGGCGGCCTCCAGCGGGAAGGGGTCGTGGCGGATCGAGAGCACGCCGGCTGCAGATCAGGGATGCCGGGCGGGGGCGTCAAGCCGGGGGACGCGTGTGCGATGCGGTTTGAAAATTGCAGCGGAAGGCCGTCATGAACGACGACAAGGATGAGCTCGCGAAGACGGACATTCCCGGGGACGACGAGGATGCCCCGCTGCCGCCGAACCCGGGGGATCCGGGGCCGGAGCAGCCGGAGCCACCGTCGCCCGATCCGACGGAGGACCCGCGCTTCCCGCCGCTGGGCGACTTTCCGCGCGGGGTTTGAGGCGAGCGGAGAGCGGTACCTAATCGGGTGAGATAAGTGGGTGAGGCCTTGGATGTGAGGAGTACCGCGAGTCCTCTCGCCTCACCAGTGGCGTAGTGTGCTGCCCTGCTCGGACAGGCCGAAGCACGTGCTTCTCTCGTCATGCCGTTCAGCGAAGCCAAAATTCAGTAGGTCACTTGCAGTTCACAAAAGCAAAACAAGCACGGCTCTCGACATGTCTTCGTGGCAAAGGCGCCGGGAATCGAACACGGCGACCAATCTGCAGGGGATGCACCGCAGATAGGGCGGACGCCGCCCCGGACGCGTCAGAATGGTGTCAGAGGCCGTTGAGAGCCCAATTCCTCTCGTACCCTCTCCATCCCTCTCGTGGAGCCCCGTGCCCTGACGTTGGGGCATACGGAGGTCACACCGAGACGAACGAGCCCAGGTCGATGCTCGTAAGCGTGGGGTAGAGGCGTCGCCGGACTCGCGGAGGTCGTGTTCGGTCAGCCGGCGGACGGCGACGCGAAGCTCCCCGACACGCGCATGGGCATGCGATGCGGCCGATCGTGCTCGGGCTCCTGGGTTCGAAAATAGCACGGACATAATTGTAGCCTAGATCTCCAGTTGACGCCGCCTTTCCGCTAGGAGAACGGTAGGCGCATCCGGAACAGGGAGGAAACTATGGGAGACGGCTTGAAAAAGGCGAGCGTACTCATGCTATGCGGCGGGCTAGGAATGATGCTCGCGTCGGCATGCGAATTGCCAGCTTATACGTGCGACACAGCGGAGTCGGGAAGCGCGGGTGCCGGATATCCAACAGAATCCGCAGGGGCGGGAGATTTTCCAAGCAACGGCGAAGCAGACGAATCAGAACAAGAAGAAGTGGACAGCGCACAACTTGCGATGGCGGGGGCGTGCACGCCAGTTCACACATGCACCGAGATGTACGAAAAATGCAGAGACATGGGGCGGCGGTGCACGCGTCCGATTGGCCACAGGAGTCTCTGTGATTACTGTCGAGAAGATTGTCAGGCTAAACGTCCCTATAAGTACAGTGAGTGCCACGTCGCAGGGTCATGGGGCCACCCCTTTGCAGGGTCATGGGGCCAGGGGGAGACGACGTGATCGGCCTCGACCATGCCCGAGACCGCGAAGCGTGTCGAGGTCCCCGGAGCCGGGCGCGAAGCGACCGGCGACGTCCCTCTTTTTTGCAGGGTGATGGGGCCACCCGGGCCCTCTGGCAGGTCCGGCGTAGGGGCCGCGACGCTCAGGAGCAGGAACGTTTACCCCGCCCCCGGCGCCCCTCGCGGCCACGTTGACGACGGCGGGCGAGGCGCGCCGAGTGGAGCGAGGGGGGGCAGCGGCGCGGCCCCGGGATCGACGTCCTCACCGGGGCCGCAGCGGTCATCGCCGCTTGTTGCGTGGATGGGTGGGCGGCTTGCTGCGCGCGGGCACCGGCGCGGCCGTGTTGCTCTCGTCGAGCTTCGGCTTGAGCCGTGGCCTGTACGACTCGCCCTCGATGATGAAGTCGAACGCCGCGTTCTTGAACCGATCGACGGCGCTCTGCGCGAGCAGCACGTCGTCGAACATCGCGAGCCACTCGGCCGTGTCGCGATTGCTCGTGACGATCATCGACGCGTGGCCCGTGCGTTCGAGGAAGAGCTGGTAGACGTCGCGGCTCTCTTCCTTGCTCATCACCTCGAGCGCGAAGTCGTCGAGGATGAGCAGGTCGACAGTCGTGAGCGCGACCATCTCGGCGTCGCGTGAGTTGTCGAGCCTGCTCTGGCGCAGTCTGCGCAGCATCGCGTCGGCGCGCAGGAAGCGCACGCTGTAGCCGTGCTGGCACGCGAGGTGTCCGAGTGCGTTCGCGAGGAAGGTCTTGCCCACGCCGACCGAGCCGAGGATGACGATGTGCTTGTGCTCTTCGAGGAAGCGCAGGCTCGTGAACCCACCGAGCAGACGCTTGTCGAAGCTGACCTTCGCGGCCTTGTCCCAGAGCTCCAGGCGCATGCCGGGATCGAGCCCGGCGTCGCGTACGCGGCTCTCCGTCGCGCTCGCCTCGCGGCGCCCGATCTCGTCGGTGAGCAGCATGAGCAACATCTCCTCGTGCCCCATCGACTGCTTCTCGGCCAGCAGCAGCCGCTCACGCAGCGTCGCAGCGATGCGGCCGAGGCGCAGGCGCTTGAGCGCCGTGACGAGCGCGGGGTCGACTTCGCTGAAGCTCATCACGCCTCCTCCTTCGTCGCGGCAGCCGCCAGCGTGCGTGTCGCGAAGTGCTCCGTGCTGCGCGCGAACCGCGGCGTGGGGAGCGCAACGACCTTGCGCTCATCCGCGAGCGGCGACGCGGGCGTCTTCGCCGTCTCGAGCATGCGCGTCACGCGCTGTACGTCGACGACATCGAACGCGAGCGCGCTCTGGCAGATCGCCTCGACGCGCCCGCTGCCGAACTTGTTGCACAGCCGCAGCAGCGCATAGACCAGCCGCATGCGCGTCCAGGGGAGCGGCACATCGAGCAGCCGCTCGGCGTAGATGCCGACGTGCACGCCGCACTTCTTCGCGCTCGTGATGAGCGAAGCCACGTCGCGCACCGCGGCGACGTCCTTGCCCACGGGGTAGTCGCTCGCATCGGTGGAGCGCTTGCCCGGCGCGACGCGCACGTGCACCTTCACGAGCTCCGTGCCCGCGTAGATCCTGACCGACGCGCGGTCGGCGCGGACGCGCACCGTGCTTCCAACGTAGCGCGTGGGCACGCTGTAGAGCGACCGCAGGACTTGCACGTGATGGTCGGGGTGCACCTTCGCGTCAGTCCAGTGCGGCACGTCGAACGGCGCTGCCGGCGCCGGCTTCATGGTGCCCTTCTCGCGTGACTCGAACACCTCGCGCGGCACCTCGCGTGTCGTGCCGTGGACTCGCGCTCCAGCGACGTCACGGCACCACCGCTCAGCGGACGCGCGCGCCTCGTCGAGGCTCGAGAACGACTCGCCGTCGAACCAGCTCTCGCGCACGTACGCGACCTGGTTCTCGACACGCGCCTTGTCCTTGGGCGACCTGACGCGCGCAGGATCCACGAACAGCCCGCGTGTCTGCGTGTAGTCGAGGAACGCCGGCACGAGCACGGGGGCGAGCTCGTCGGCGCGCAGCACGATGGCCTTCATGTTGTCCGGGAGGATCACGCGCGTCATCGCGCCGAAGAACCACCACGCCGCATCCAGGCCCGCGCATACCGCCGCAGTGGTCTGCTCGAACGACGGCCACACGAACTGGTAGCGGCTGTATGCGAGCGTCACCACGAGCGCCCACAGATTGCGAGCTCGCTGCGTCGCTGGGTCGAACAGCCTACCCATCAGGCCGAAGTCGATCTGCGCGACCTCGCCAGGCTCGGTGTCCGCGACGCGAACCGTCGGCGTCTTCTTGCGCCACGCGAGCTCCTCCATGGCAAAGCGCCGGAGTGTGTCGTAGCTCACGCTGACGCCGTGGTCGCGCTTGAGCAGCAGGTGGATCTTCGTCAGCTTCAACGGCCGAGGTTGGGCGAGCCAGGCCTCGATGCGTGCGCGATACGCGCCGATCTCTTTCCACTCCTCGCTTGCGTCGGGCACCGGGCGCGCCTGCACACGCTGGGCGATCGCGTGGATCTCCTCGTCCGTCGGCTCGCGATCGCGCGACAGTGGCAACATCGCTGCGGCCTCGAAGTACCTGCCGACCGTCTTGCGATCGACGCCCGTCTCGCGCGCCACGTGACGCGCGCTCTGCCCCGCCGCACGACGGCGGAGCATTTCCTTGATGTCAACCATGATCAGCTCTCGGTAGGGCATCGGTCTCCTTCCGACGGCGACCCGCGCCGTCCTCGGAAGGAGCCCGTCTCAGATCCCGACCGCGGCGTCCCGAGCTGGCCCCATGAGGCTGCAAAAAACCTCGGAAGCTGGCCCCATGACCCTGCAAAAAACCGGGTCACGCCCCCGCGCGGGTGGCCCCATCCTCCTGCGTTTGGGGTGGCCCCATGACCCTGCAAAAAACCTCGGAAGCTGGCCCCATGAGGCTGCAAACTGGCACAGTGAGTGCTATGAGTGTGGATTTGATTGAGCGTGACGGACGTCCCTATGCTTCTTGATGCGATACATGTTGCCTTTGATCCGCGAACAGCAGATCTCTTGCTTCAGCTGGGTGCCACGAACGTCGTGCGCGCGTCAGACTGCCTTGTCATCGGACCGAGCCGTCGAGATGCCGTAGAACATATGCGGCTCCGTGAGACGTGGTGCTCTCTGCCTGCGGAGCATGAGGGCCACTCCGATAGGGATGAGCTGGGTGAAAAGTGGGATCGGCTCTACTCCCCGGAGGTTCGCTGGAAGCCGCCCGTGGTCTTGTGGGTATCAGAGAGCCTTCACGAACGAGTAAACCTATGGAGGGCCTGTTGCTGGTTGAGGCACATGGGGGTCGCGTGCAGTGACGTTGTCATTGTCGAGTTCGAGTCTGTGTACGGCACAAGAGCAGGTGCTCCCGAGCCGCCGATCGTTCCGCGGTTCAACTGCTCCGCGTCAGTGGCCGACCACCTCGACAAGGTTCTTCTGGATCGTCTCGACAAGGCGCGCCCCTGGCCAGTGGAACGCTACGATCGTGCCGTTCGCCTCTGGGAGAGCTACGCCGAGGAGGACCCCTTGCCCTTCATCGAAAGCTGTATAGCTGGTGTTGAAGGCTTTCCAGAGCTTGCCGCCCTGTGGGGATTTCTGTCATGCTTCTTTCCAACAAAGACCACGGAAGGTACGCTGCGCCTCAGCCGACTCGATGAGCTCATCCTGACCGTCCTGTCCGTGGAGGCGGGACAAACAGCCGTGTCCGTGTTCTGTCACAAGTCGCAGTCTGGACTGGATTTGCGGGAACTCCTCTCCTGTACAGGTGACCTGTTCCTGGAAGATCGTTTGACGCAATGGGCAAAGCACGATTCCGGCGCGTTCGTCGAGCGCGCACCCGGCCCGATGCCCGACGTACCGATGAAGTCCTTCGTCTATCGTCTCACCCAAGGCGGCATGCGGCTCCGAGACAAGGGGCTCGATCAGCTCACCGATGCGCCAAGCCTGCCGATCGCTGGGACTGAGGCGTACTCGGCTTCTGCCCCCTGGGTGCTGCTTGAAGATGGACGGCTCGCTCGGCTGTAAGGGCTAGCCTTCGGGTATCCCGTTGGCGAGCGGAGCTCGCCGCAGTCGACCTGCCTGACCGCGGTCGCCCTTCCCACAGAACGGCCACCCGAAGGTTACAGGGCTCGCCGGCCCGACACCGAGCTCCGTCCCACCGCCGATCGCCGGGGCGAACGCCTCGTCGCCAATGCCGTCCAGCCTGGCCTCGCGGCGGCGCGGCGAGGCGTCGTTGCGAACCGGCGCGATTTCGCCCCGCGGAGCGTGGGGACGTCGCGGGACAGTGACGTGGTGCCCAGAAAGACGCACAGGGAACGAGATCGCCATACGGGTGCCCGCCGCAATCAGGAATCTTCTGACCATCTACATGCGACGAGCGTACGATTGCGACGCTGAGCATGCGGCACACCGAGCCGCGCCACGCGCCCGCCCACTCCGTCGGAGACGCGCGCAACCAAGCAATGGACCGAGCGCTGGACCCAGCAATGGAGTGACGACCGCAGCAAACGTCCTCGCTGTGACAATACCGATCAGCGGGCCCTGCTGTCCCCACTGTGACGGTATTCCTGCTGAGATTGATGCTGTCTAAGGCGTCTCATCAGGTGTAACGTCGCTGGTGGAGGCGAGCTGTCCACCACCGCCGCTCGCCGCCTGACCTTTGCCAGCAGCCAGTATCGGGGGAAATCGATGGAACCTCACGAGACGGTTCTCCAGCCGCATCATGGCGAGCTTGCCGCCCTGCGCGCTCGTGTGTCCAGGCTAGAGCAGATCGAGCGGGACCTGCGTGCCGAGCTCAGCCGTACGAACGCCGTGCTACAGGCAATTCCGTACCTGCTCTGCGTCCACGATCCGGTCGAGCAGCGCAAGCTCTACGAGAACCGCTCGCTGGCCGGCGAGCTCGGATATGCGGCGGACGAAGCGGGCCTCGCGGGCCTCGATGCGTTCGTGACGCTCGCGCACCCCGACGACCAGACCCGGGCTCGCGAGCAGCTCGATCACGCCGGAGAAGGCCAGGCGAGCGACTCGGAGGAGCTCGCGTATCGGCTGCGCAAGGCCGACGGGTCGTGGTGCTGGGTCACCAGGCGCGAGATCGTCCTCGCGCGGGATGGCGCCGGCAAGCCGCGACAGGTCATGAGTGTAGTCCAGGACATCACAGGTCGAAGGGACATGGAGGTGGAGCAGCGCCGCCAAGCCGAAGAGCTCGGCGTGTCGAAGACATTGATTGACAATGCGCTAGATGGCATCACATTGACGTCGATGAGCGGGCAGGTCGTCTACGCCAACACCGCCTTCAAGGCGATGAGCGGCTTCGGCGACGGCGCGGTCGGCTGCGGGCTGACCGACTTCTATGCTCCCGAGAGCTTCCGCCGGCTCTCCAGCGAGGTCTTGCCGATCCTGATGAAGGACGGCGCGTGGCGCGGCGTCCTCAAGATCCGGCGCCCCGACGGGAGCGAGTGGATGGGGCAGACGAGCGCCTTCGTGGTCATGGGCCCGGCGGGGGAGCCGACGGGCATGGCGGCGTTCTTCAGGGACATCACGGAGCAGCTCCGGTACGAGGAAGAGACGCTCGCCCAGATGCGGGTGATCCAGGCGCAGCAGGCGGCGCTCCGGGAGCTCGGCACGCCGCTCATCCCGATCGCCGACGGCGTGATCGCGATGCCCCTCATCGGGACGATCGACCGGGAGCGCGCGCAGCAGATCCTGGAGACGCTCCTGAACGCCCTCGGCGAGAAGCAAGCCGCCGTGGCGATACTCGATATCACCGGCGTGAAGGCCGTGGACGGAGAGGTGGCCGCCGCGCTGGTCCGCGTCGCACAGGCGGCGAGGCTGCTCGGCGCCGACGTCGTGCTGTCTGGCGTCCGCCCCGTCGTCGCACAGGCGCTCGTCGATCTTGGCACCGAGCTCAGAGGGCTCGTCACCTGCGGCACCCTGCAAAGTGGTATTGCCTACGCGCTGAAGCGCAAGGCACGCTCGATGACCGTCTGAGCTCCCACGCATCGTCCTCTGCAGTTCAACGGGGGGGTTCGATCATGCGCGCTCACGCGACACAGGCACGTCTGTCCCACGCACCGGGGGAGCTCCCGCGCGAGCTCCCCGCGCTCGATCTCGCGACCGATCGCCCACGCCCGCCCGCGCCTTCGCCATCTCGCGCGTCGGCGTCGCGAGAGCTGCCGCCTCGGCTCGCCCTGGAGCTCGACCGCGTGCGACGGGGCTCGGGCGCGACGCTCTTCGTCACCCTGCTCTCCGCTTATGCGGCGCTGCTCTACCGCCATACCGTTCAGAGCGAGATCCTGATCGGGACACCCTGGCCTCGCCGCGGCGGCCGGTGGGGCTGGCGCGCGGCGCCAGGGCCTCGCCATCCGCTCGTCGTTGGCGCCCGCATCGACGAGGAGCTCGGCTTTCGAGACCTCCTCGCGCAGATCGCCGCGCAGATCGCCTCGGCCGAGGCCCGCCGCCACGTGCCTCTGGACAAGCCGCTCGCGGGGCTCGGGGCGGCGGAGGACACAAGCGATCACCCTGCGTTCCAGACCACGTTCGAGCTCGTGCGACCCGCGGATGCCCTGCGCCGCGCCGCGATCAGGGCGGCGACAGCGGCGCGGCGCTCGCGCACCCGCCCGGCCGCGCCGGTCGATCTGTCGCTGTCCGTCACGGCGCTGGAGCGAGGGCTCGTCGCGACGATGACGTACAGCACCGACGTGTTCGATCCCGGGACGATCGAGCGGATGCTGGATCACCTCGGTCTCCTGCTGGCGGGCGTCGCGGAGGACGCCGAGCGGCCGATCGCCGAGATTCCGCTGCTCACGCCGGAGGAGCGGCGCCGGATGACCGTCGTCTGGAACGCGACGCAGACGGCCTATCCGCGCGACGCGTGTGTTCATGCGCTCTTCGAGGAGCACGTCGCGCGGACGCCCGACGCCATCGCCGTCATCGAGGGCGACAAGGCGCTCACCTACCGCGAGCTGAACCGCCGCGCCAACCGGCTCGCTCATCGGATCTCGGCGCGCCGCGCCGGTCCCGACCTGCGCGTGGCCGTCCTCGTCGAGCGATCGTCGAGCGCGCTCGTCGCCCTGCTCGGCGTCCTCAAGGCCGGCGGCGCCTACGTGCCCCTCGATCCGAGCACGCCAGACGAGCGGCTGCGCTTCATGCTGGAGGACGCGGCGGTGGGCCTCGTCGTCGGGCAGCGAGCGCTGGTGACACGGCTCGACTTCCGCGGGGACGTCATGTGCCTCGACGAGGACGACGGCGCGCCCGGCGATGACAGAAACCCCGCCATCCCTGCTTCCGCGACCGATCTCGCCTACGTGATGTTCACCTCGGGCTCGACCGGTAGGCCCAAGGGCGTGGCCGTCCCGCACCGAGGGGTCGTCCGCCTCGTACGGGACACCGGGTATGTCGCGTTCGGGCCGTCGGATCGCGTGGCGCACGCCTCCAGCCTCTCCTTCGACGCGTCGACGTTCGAGATCTGGGGCGCGCTGCTCAACGGCGCTTGCCTCGTCATCGTGTCTCACGAGACGCTGCTGTCGCCGGAAGGGATGCCCGCGCTCCTCCGGCGAGAAGGCATCTCCGTCCTGTTCCTGACCACGGCGCTCTTCCACCACCTCGCGCGAGTGAGCCCGGACGCGTTTCAGGGGCTCTCCTACCTCGTCGTCGGCGGCGACGTGCTCAATCCGAAGCTGTCCAGGGAGGTGCTCCTGAAAGGCGCCCCGAAGCACCTCGTGAACGGCTACGGTCCGACCGAGAACACGACGTTCTCCACAACTCACCTCGTGCGCGTGGTCCCCGAGGGCGCCTCCCGCGTGCCGGTCGGACGGCCCATCGCGAACACGCGCGCCTATGTCCTGGACCGCCGGCTCCAGCCGGTGCCGGTGGGCGTGCCCGGTGAGCTCTACGTCGCCGGCGACGGGCTGGCCCGAGGCTACCTGAACCGACCTGATCTGACCGCCGCGGCGTTCGTCCAGAACCCCTTGCCCGAGGAGCCGGGAGAGCGCCTGTACAAGACGGGCGATCAGGTCCGTTATCTGGCCGATGGATCGCTCGACTTCCTGGGCCGGATCGACTGCCAGGTGAAGATCCGTGGCTTCCGCGTCGAGCTCGGGGAAATCGAGGCGGCGCTGTGCGCGTGCCCCTCCGTGCGTGAGGCCGTGGTCGTGCTCCACGAGCACGCGCCCGGCGACATGCGCCTCGTGGCGTACGTCGTCTCGGATTTCGGCCTGAGCGGCCCTCCGTCGCGCCCCGCGGGCGCGGATCATCGATGGCAGGGAGCGGAGGTCGGCGTGGACAGCAGCGGCCCCGCGAGCAGCGGCCCCGCGTCCCGCGACCTGTCGAGGAGCCTGCGCCGGTCTCTGCAGGAGAAGCTGCCCGACTACATGATCCCGGCCGCGTTCGTCGTGGTGCCCTCGCTGGCGCTCACCGCGACAGGGAAGGTCGACCGCCGGGCGCTGCCGCCGCCCGGCGCCGGCCGGCTGCACACCGGAGCGCCGGAGAGCACCCGCACTCCGATCGAGCGCCGGGTGGCCGAGATCTGGGCGTCCGTCCTCCATACCGACCGCCCGGAGGTGGACGATGACTTCTTCGAGCTCGGCGGAAACTCCCTGCTCGCGGCGCAGGTGCTCCTCCAGGTGCGGACGGTCTTCCACGTCGACGTGCCCGCGCGCCGGCTGTTCGAGTCACCCACCCTGGCGGGGCTCGCCCGCGCCGTCGAGGAGGCGCGGCGCTGGAAGGCGCGCGGCGCCGCGGCGTCGATGGGCGCCATCGACCTCCGCGCGGAGGCCGCCCTCGCTCCCGACATCCGCCCTTGCGGCTCGTTCGTCGACACGGGCGCTCCGCCTCGCCATGTCTTCCTCACCGGCGCCACGGGGTTCCTGGGCGCCTTTCTCGTGCGCGAGCTCCTCACGCAGACGCGCGCCACGATCCATTGCCTGGTCCGCGCTCCCGACGCCGCCGCAGGCCTGGCCAGGCTCCGGCGGACCTTGGAGGCCTATTCGCTCTGGGAGCCCGCGGCGAGCGCGAGGATCGTCGCCGTGCCCGGCGACCTGAGGGAGCCGCTGCTCGGGCTCACCCCGGCTTGCTTCGAGGCGCTCGCGCAGCGCGTCGACGCGATCTACCACGCTGGCGCCGAGGTCAATTACATCAAGCCGTACGCGTCCCACAAGGCGGCGAACGTGCTTGGGACACAGGAGGTCCTGCGGCTCGCTTGCCTGGGCCGGACGAAGCCCGTGCATCACGTCTCGACGATCGGGGTCATCGGCCAGATCGGCTATTTCACCGGCGCCCAGACCGTGCGGGAGAGCGACGACCTCGATCGCTGGGTGGACCACCTCCACACGGACATGGGGTATTCCCAGAGCAAGTGGGTCGCGGAGAAGCTCGTGTGGATCGCGCGCTCGCGCGGGGTGCCCGTCACCGTCTTCCGCCCCGGGTCCATCCTGGGTCACAGCCAGACGGGCGCCGCCAACGTGACCGACTTCGTGAGCAGAATGATCAAAGGCTGCGTCGAGATGCGCTGCGCCCCCGACCTGCCCGCGCAGAGCAAGGAGCTCGTGACGATCGACTACGCCAGCCGGGCGATCGTGCACCTCTCGTGCCTACCGGGCTCGCTCGGGAAGGCGTTTCACCTGGTGCCCCCGCCGCCTCGGCGGCTCGATCTGAACGGCTTCTTCGATCTGCTCGTCTCCCGCGGCTATCCGCTGGCACGGCTGCCTTACGCGCCATGGTGCGAGCAGCTGCTGGCGCGGGTACGGCGCTCGGTCGACAGCCCGTTCCTTCCCCTCCTGCCGATGCTGACCGAGAAGGTCCACGGCGACCTGACCCGATGGGAGCTGTACGCGCGGATGCCCGCCTTCGACTGCCAGAACACGATCGAGGGGCTGGCCGGCACGGCGATCGCGTGTCCCCCCATGAACGCCCGGCTGCTGGACACGCTCCTGGCGTATTACCTGCGCAGCGGGCACCTGCTCGCCCCGGCGCCGGCCGAGAGCGGCGTGCGCCAGGCCGCGCCGAGGGCCCGCAGCCCGCTGCGATGGCAAGACGTCGCGCGCCTGCCGCGGCGGGGCGCGACCGGCTGACCGCGCCTCCCACGCGCTCCACGCGCCCCTCGCGGAGGGCGGGGCCGACTACCCGCGATCCTCTTCCCGACGCACCTTCACCGCGCAGGCCTTGTACGACGGCTGCCGGGAGTACTGGTCGAAGGCCGGGAACGTCAGCTTGTTCGTGATCTCGTAGTGCATGGGCACGAAGATCTCCCCGGGCTTCACCGAGTTCGTGACGAACGCCCGCGCCTTGATCTCCGCGCGGCGGGAGGCGATGACCACCCACTCGTTCATCTCGATACCGATCTTCTTCGCGTCGACAGGGCTCAGCTCGACGTAGATCTCCTTCGGATAGAGCCGCTGCAGCACCGCCGACTTCTTGGTCCGCGTCTGCGTGTGCCACTGGCTGGAGCTCCCTCGCCCCGTGAGCAGCGTGAACGGATACTGCTCGTCGGTCGGCTCCGGCAGCTGGCGGGGCGCCTGGAAGGCGAACTTCGCCTTCTGATCCGGGCGGTAGTACTGGCCGTCCTCGAACAGCCGCCGCTCGTTCGTCTCGAAGGTTGCCCCCTCGGGGTAGGGCCACTGGATGCCGCCGCGCTCGTCGAGCATCGTGTAACCCTCGATGCCCGTGATGTCGCACGGCTGCCCCTTCGAGAGCCGCTTCATGATCTGAAAGACCGCCTCCGGGCTCTTCCACTCCTTGAACAGCTCGCCGCAGCCCCAGTACTGGGCGACCAGCTGGAAGATGTGAAAGTCCGCCAGCGCCTGGCCCGGGGCCCGCGAGACCTTCTTGACGAGGCCGATGCGCCGCTCCGAGTTGATGAACGTGCCCTCCTTCTCGGCCCACGAGGCCGCCGGGAGGACGAGGTGGGCGCGCTCCGCCGTCTCCGTCGTCGTGTACATGTCCTGCACCACGAGGAACTCCAGGCGGCCGAGGAGCTCGTGCAGATCCTCCTGGTTGATCCAGGAGTGGGCCGGGTTCGTCGCGATGATCCAGAGGCCCTTGATCTTCCCCTTCAAGATGCCTTCGATGATCTGGTCGTAGGCCAGGCTGTTCCGGGTCGGGATGACCTCCTCCGGAATGCCGAGGATCTCGGCGATCTTCTTCCGGTGCTCCTCCTTCGTGAAGTCGTGGCCGGCGAACAGGCCCGTCGTGTTGCTGAACATCCGCGAGCCCATCGCGTTGCACTGGCCCGTGATGGAGTTCGCCCCGGTGCCGGGACGGCCGATGTTGCCCGTCATCAGCGCCAGGTTGATGAGCGACTGCGCGACCCGCACGCCCTCGTGGCTCTGGTTGACGCCCATGGTCCACCAGAACGACACCCGCTTCCCGTTGTGGATCTTCTCCGCGAACGACGCGAGCTGCGCCTCGCTGAGCCCCGTCGCCTCGGAGACCCGCGACGGCGTGAAATCCTCGACGTGGGCCTTGAACGCCTCGAAATCGACGGTGTGCGCCTCGATGTACGCCGGATCGATCCACCCGCGCTGGATGAGGATGTGGGCGATTCCGTAGAACAGCGTCAGATCCGACTTCGGCGCGAGCGCGTAGTGCGCCGTCGCGGCCATCGCCGTCTCGGTCTTGCGCGGATCCACGACGAGGATCTCGGGGCGGTTCTTGTTCTTGCAGAGCCGCTCCCACATGATCGGGTGGGCGATGCAGAGGTTCGAGCCGACGAGCACCACGACGTCGGACTCCTCGAAATCGCGGTACGTGTAGGGCGGCGCGTCGAACCCGAACGCCTCCTTGTACGCGACGACCGACGTCGCCATGCACTGCCGGGTGTTGCCGTCCCCGTGCAGCATGCCCATCCCGAACTTCGCGAGCGCCCCGAGGAAGGCCATCTCCTCGGTGACGATCTGCCCGGTGCTGATGAAGGCGACCGACTCCTTGCCGTGCGCCTCCTGGATCGCCTTGAACCGATCGACGAACGTGCGGAGCGCGACGTCCCACTCCACGCGCTCCAGCTTCCCGCGCGCGTTCCTGAGGAGCGGCGTCGTCGCGCGATCGGTCGCGCGGAGCGGCGTGAGCGCCTCCCAGCCCTTCGGGCACGCCATCCCGAGGTTCACGGGATAGTCCGTGTTGGGCGAGAGGTTGATCGCCTCCCCGTCCTTGAGGTGCACGTTCAGCCCGCACCCGGTCGAGCAGAACCCGCACACGACCGTCGTCGTCTGGTCGGGCTTGAGCCGCGCAGGCACCCTCCCGAGGCCGAACTCGCCGGGCGTGAGCAGCAGCTCGCGCGTCAGCGGCCCGTTGCGCTGCAAGAGGAGGTTGTCCGCCTGCTTGGGCGCCGGAGACGTCTTCTTTGGATCGGTGGTCGTCATCAGGAGAGCCCTCCGGGCATCTTGGAGGCGGGCGCCGCTGCGAAGAAGAGATACCGCTCGAGGAACTCGCCCGCGAGGCAGAACAGGAACGCCACGACCGCCATCGCCATCAGAACTTCAGAGCTCACGCCGCTGTTCGGCGCCGAGAAGAGGCTGAGCGCCGGCAGGACGATGCCGCCGAGCGCCCCGCAGGCGAAGCGCCAGCCCGTCGCGCCCTTCAGCTCCCCCGTCATCAGGATCGCGCTCCGCTTGAGCGTCGAGTGGCTCCGCTTCCGGAGGTGCCGGAACATCGAGAGCTCCACGAGCAGCTTGAGCGCCGTCACAACGCACAGGAACGCGCTCAGCGCGCGGAAGCCCCGGGTCAGGAGCAGCGCCGCGTGCTCGGCGCTCAGGAGCAGCCCGATCATCAGGACCGTCGAGCTCCCGAGGATGGCCGCCGTCGTCGCGAACTTGAAGCCCGTCAGCGCCCCGCGCCAGTGCTCCCGCTGCGTCGCGGCGTACACCATCACCGAGCAGAAGACCCCGAGGATCCCGCTCAGCGCGACCGCATACGAGAGCGGCGCCTGCAGGTGCTCGATGGGGGGCAGCGCCGAGAGCACGGGGAGCGCCGGGAGCGCAGGCAGCCAGAACGACGCCGCGTACAGCGTCGCGGCCCCGGCGAAGAGCGAGAACCCCAGGATCTCCCGGCTGAGCCACGACGTCTTGAGCCCCAGGAAGGCCCGGAACGCGAACTGCGGCCGGCCAAGGTGAAAGAGGCTCGCCTTCAGCGCGGCGATCCCGAAGACGAGCGCGAACGTGGCGCTGTGGCCGCCGAAATCCCGCGTCGCCTGCGCGCCGAGCAGCTCGTTGAGGGCCAGGCTCACGCAGAACGCGCCCACCGAGAGCTGCGTCAGCACGAGCATCGCGACGAGCGGAGGGTGCGAGTGCTCCCGGCTCACCTGGTAGAAGTCCGCGGGGAGCATGTTGCGCGGCAGCGACTTCTGCGTCTTGTAGGTCGTCGTCGGGATCGTGATCTCCGGCGCCGCCGCCCCCGGCAAGAACAGGCTCGTCTGGCTCTCTTGCACGGCCTGCTGCTGGTCGACCATCGTGATCCGGATGGCGCCGTTCGGGCACGACTGCACGCACGCCGGGGCCTCGTCGTTGGCCAGCCGATCGCTGCACATGTCGCACTTGCGCACGATCCCCCGCTCCGGGTTGAACTTCGGAGCGTCGTAGGGACACATCAAAATGCAGTACTGGCAGCCGATGCACTGGTCATCGAGGTGCTTGACGATGCCGGTGATCGGGTCCTTCTCGTAGGCCTTGACCGGGCATCCCGTCATGCACGCCGGGTCCAGGCAGTGGTGGCACGCCGTCGTCACGCTCTGCTGCGCCGGCGTCTGGGGCGTGCCGCCGTGGAGGAGCCCGACGGAGCGCCACACCTCGTTGTCGTCGAGGCCGTTCAGGCTGTGGCAGGCGGTGACGCACGCCTTGCAGGCCGTGCACGCGTCGAGGTCGACCTCGAAGCCGTACTGCTGCCCGGGCTTCGGCTTCTCGAGCGGGATCAGGTCGCGGTAGTACTTGGACTGCGCCGGGAGCGCGTGCTCCTCGTGCATCCTGGAGAACTTCTCGACCGCCGTGAGCTTCTGCTGGTCGGCCAGGAGCGAGTCCAGCAGGCTCTTGTTGTTGTCGTGGATCTTCGGCGTCGAGTTGACGATGGGTAAGCGAAAGTGAGTGTCCGAGACCTTAGCAACGCTCATCGAAATTCCCTGTCTACCCGGCGCGGAAGCCCAGCCCCGAGAACTCCAAGAGAGACACCGCGAACGGCGGCGCGCCCGCCGCACGGAAGCGCCTGGCGCTGGCTCGCCAGGTCATCCCGTCAGCTCGCCGCCGCGCGCGGCTCCGCCGCGGCCTGGATCTCGACCCGCCCGTTCCGGACGCGGGTGGGATACACGGGGATGAGCACGTTCGGGTCGTCCAGGCACTGACCCGACCGCAGATCGAAGTTCTGCTTGTAGATCGGAGAGGCGATCTTGGGCACGCCCCCCTTGTCCCCGACGATGCCGCGGGAGAGGACGAACGCCTTGCTGAACGGGTCGAAGTTGCTGATGGCGTAGATCTCCTCGCCCTCGCCGACCCGGACCACCGCGATCTGGCGCTTCCCGACGAGCGCGCAGACCCCCGTGTTCGGGATGATGTCCTCTACCCCGCAGACGTCGACCCAACCCTGGGCCGTGGTCTCGCTCCGAGGCGCCTTCGAAGTGTGCAGCTCGCTCATGACGGTTTCCCTCAGACAAGGCCCCTCGGCCCCGCTGTCAGATCATCTCCTCGACGAGGTTCGACTTCTCCTGCCACGCCGCGGGGCGGTGCTGCGCGCGCTCGCTGACGAACACGATGCTCCGGTCCGGCTCGCCGACGTTCACGAACTGGCGGAACTGCTTGAGCTTCTCGGGGTCGTTGACCGCGGCCTTCCACTCGCACTCGTAGGTGGCGATGAGGTGGGCCATCTCCTTCTCCAGCTCGTCGCAGATGCCGAGCGAGTCCTCGATGATGACCTGGCGGAGGTAATCCATGCCGCCCTCGAGGTTGTTGAACCACACCGACGTGCGCTGGAGCCGGTCCGCCGTGCGGATGTAGAACATCAGGAACCGATCGAGGTACTTGATGAGCGTCGCCTCGTCGAGATCCGAGGCGAAGAGCTGGGCGTGCTGGGGCTTCATCCCGCCGTTGCCGCAGAGGTAGAGGTTGTAGCCCTTCTCCGTCGCGATGATGCCGAAGTCCTTGCCCTGCGCCTCGGCGCACTCGCGCGCGCAGCCGGACACCGCGGACTTGAGCTTGTGGGGGCTGCGCAGCCCCTTGTAGCGGTTCTCGACCGCGACCGCGAAGCCCACCGAGTCCTGCACGCCGTAGCGGCACCAGGTGCTGCCGACGCACGACTTCACGGTGCGCAGCGACTTGCCGTACGCGTGCCCCGACTCGAAGCCGGCGGCGATGAGCTCGCGCCAGATGTCGGGCAGCTGCTCCAGCCGCGCGCCGAACAGGTCGACGCGCTGGCCGCCGGTGATCTTCGAGTACAGGTTGTACTTCTTCGCGACCACCCCGAGGGCGATGAGCTGATCCGGCGTGATCTCGCCGCCCGCCACGCGCGGGACCACCGAGTAGGTGCCGTCCCGCTGGACGTTGGCCAGGTAGCGATCGTTCGTGTCCTGCAGCGGGAGGTGCTTCTTGCTCAGGATGTGCTCGTTCCACGTCGACGCGAGGATCGACGCCACCGCGGGCTTGCAGATCTCGCAGCCCTTGCCCTGGCCGTGGCGGGCGAGCAGGTCGTCGAACGTCTTGATCTGGTGGATCCGGACGAGGTGATAGAGCTCCTGGCGCGAGTGGTTGAAGTGCTCGCAGATGTAGTTGTTGACCGCGACGCCGGCCTTCTTGAGCTCCTTCTTCAGGATGTCGGAGATCAGCGTCGTGCACGATCCGCAGCCCGTGCCGGCCTTGGTGTGCGCCTTGATGCCGGCGACCGTGACGTGCTTGTCGTCGCAGATGGCCGAGCAGATGGCCTTCTTCGTGACGTTCAGGCACGAGCAGATCATCGCGGTGTCGGGCAGCGCGTCGACGCCGAGGCCCGCCGGCTTGGCGCCGTCCCGCGCCGTGACGATGAGATCCTCCGGGTGCGGCGGGAGGACGATCTTGTTCTGCACGAGCTGGAGCAGCTGGCCGTAGTTCGCGGCGTCGCCGACCAGGATGCCGCCGAGGAGGAGCTTGCCGTCCCCGCTGACGACGAGCTTCTTGTAGACGTTCGACGTCGCGTTCATGAAGCTGAGCACGCGCGCGCCCTGCTGGGTCGCGAACGCGTCGCCGAAGCTCGCGACGTCCACGCCCATCAGCTTGAGCTTCGTGCTCATGTCGAAGCCGCTGAAGGTCTCCTTCCCGCCGGTGATGGCGTCGACCGCGACCTTGGCCATGTGGTAGCCGGGCGCCACCAGGCCGTAGAGCTGGCTGTTGTAGCTGGCGCACTCGCCGATGGCGTAGATGTCCGGGTCCGACGTCTGACAGCGCTCGTTGATGGCGACGCCGCCGCGGTTCCCGAGCGCGAGATCACACGCCCTCGCGAGCTCGTCCCGCGGGCGGATACCGGCCGAGAAGACGATCATGTCGGTCGAGAGCTCGCTCTGGTCGGCGAAGACCATCCTCGCCACGCGGCCGTGCTCCGCGACGATCTCCGTCGTCGACTTGCTCGTGTGCACGTTCACGCCGAGCGACTCGATCTTCGCCCGGAGGATCGCGCCGCCGGCGTCGTCGACCTGGAGGGCCATCAGGCGCGGCGCGAACTCCACGACGTGGACCTGGAGGCCCATGTTCTTGAGCGCGTTGGCCGCCTCCAGCCCGAGCAGGCCGCCGCCGATGACCGTGCCGACCTTCGCGACCTTGGCGTAGGCGTCCATGGCCTCGAGGTCGTCGATGGTGCGGTAGACGAAGCAGCCCTTCGCGTCTTTGCCCTTGATCGGCGGGACGAACGGATACGAGCCGGTGGCGAGGATGAGCTTGTCGTAATAGACCGTCTTCCCCTTCGCCGACGTCACCGCCTTCTTCCGCCGATCGATCGAGACGGCCTTGTCGTTGAGGTGGACCTGAATGCCCGCCTCCTCGTAGAGGCCGGGCTTGACCATCGAGAGATCGTCGGCCGATTTGCCGTTGAAGAAGGCGGACAGGTTCACCCGGTCGTAGGCGAGCCGCGGCTCCTCGCAGAAGGTCGTGATGTTCCACTCGCGCAGGAAGCCACCGAGAACCATGTTCTCGATGAACTTGTGCCCGACCATGCCGTTGCCGATGACGAGGAGGTCCTTCTTCTTGCTCATGAAACCCACCTTTGGACCCGGTGAGTCCTTCTCACCGTCACTGCCGCGCTGCCGTCCGAACCAGGCGTCAGCCACAGTCCCGGACCAAAAACTGTGTACTGTGGGCTCTGTTTCGCAACTGTTTCGCAGGAATAAATTGTCGGCCCGACGGCGCGCTGGGCCTCTTACACAAAGGCCTCTGCCACCTCATGCCACCTCTGTTTCATGCATGTTTCGCGGCTTTTGACGGGCACAACAAGGCCCGGAGCGCGTCAGCCCGCGTCAGCGTCGATGAAAGGAAATGGGCGCAGCGTTCAGAACTGGAAGAGCCTGTTTCAGCGATGTATCGCGCGCCTGGCGGGAGGCGCGGCTGCATTGCACTTCTGAAATGGAGCGCGGGCCAATCAGCCGCGCGGGGCGGCTTCGGCGAGCAGGGACAGGAGCTGCTCCGTCGCGACCGGCTTGGTGAGGTGCGCGTCGAAGCCGGCTTCTCGCGAGCGGCGGCGGTCCTGGTCTTGCCCGTAGCCGGACAGGGCGGCGATGTAGGAGCGCGTGAGCTCGGGCTCGGCGCGCAGGCGCCGGACGACCTCGTAGCCGTCCATCCCGGGCAGGCCGATATCGAGCAGGACGAGATCGGGCTTCGACGCCCGCGCGGCCTCGAGCGCCGCCGGGCCGTCGTGGGCCATCGAGACGGCGTGGCCGTGGAGCTGGAGGACGCGCCGGAGGCCGTCGGCGGCGTCGACGTTGTCGTCGACGAGGAGGACGTGGAGGGCGCGCGGCGCGGCGCGCGGAGGGGCGGCGCCGGGCGCTTTCGGAGCGGGGGCTTCGGCGGGCGCGCTCGGCGCGCCGGCGAGCGGGAGCCAGACGCTGATGGCCGTCCCCTCGCCGGGGCCCCCGCTCAGCGCCTCGACGCGGCCGCCGTGCAGCTCGGCGAGCCGCTTGACCAGCGTGAGCCCGATCCCGAGGCCGCCCTGGGAGCGGTCCAGCGTGCGCCGGGCCTGCATGAACGGCTCGAAGACGCGCGGGAGCAGCTCGGCGGAGATGCCGACGCCGGTGTCGGTCACCCGGATCCGCGCGTCGCCGTCGATCGCGGCGCAGGCGAGCGAGACGCGGCCGCCGGGGTTCGTGTACTTGATCGCGTTGTTGAGGAGGTTCACGACGACCTGCTCGAGCCGGACGCGGTCGCCGTGCACGAAGACGCCCGGATCCACCGACAGGACGAGATCGTGCCCGCGCTGGACGAGCAGCGGGCGGACCGACTCGACGGCGGCCTCGACGACCGAGGCGACGTCGAGCCGCTCCCGCTTCAGCTCGATCTTGCCCCGCGTGATCCTGGAGACGTCCAGGAGATCGTCGACGAGCCGGACGATCGTCTTCACCTGCCGCTCGAGGGTCGCCAGGATCTGCCGGTCGTCGCGATCTACGCGCTCGCCGGCGCTCATCTGGGCGCTCATTTGCAGGAGCTCGAGGCCGGTGGTGAGGGGCGCCAGCGGGTTGCGGAGCTCGTGCGACAGCATCGCGATGAACTCGTCCTTGCGCCTGTCCGCCTCGTGGGCCTCGCGGTAGAGCCGGGCGTTCTCGAGGGCGGCGCGCCGCTCGCGCTCGACGAGGGCGGTGCGCTCCTCGTGCAGGCGGGCGCGCTCCATGGCCTGCGCGCACTGGCGCGACACCGCGACCAGGAACTCCTGCTCTTCCTGGTCGAACGGGCGCGGCTCCGCGAAGCTCAGCCCGAGCACGCCGATGGGCCGCTCCTGGACCACGAGCGGGAGACAGCAGAGCGACACGGTCGCGCCGGACAGCACGGCGCTCGCGATGCGCGGGTAGCGGGCTGAGCACTCCTCGCGCGAGCGCAGCCAGACGGGCGCGCCGGTCCGCAGCGCGTCGGTGAGCGGGAGGGCGGCGTCGAGGGGCATCTGCCGGAAGCGCTCGACGGTCTCGCGCCCGTAGCCGACCTCCTTGAGGCACTCGAGCCCGTCGCCGGCCGTCACGACGATGGTCCCGGCGTACGCGCCCGCGGCGGCGACGCCGATGTCGACGACGACCTGCGCCACGGCCTCGCTGGTGAGCGCGTCGGCGAGCGCCGCGGTGATCCGCTGGAGGCCGGCCATGCGCTGCGCCGCGCGCTCGGCGGCCCGGCGCGCCTCCTGCTCGGCCAGGAAGCGCCGCCGCGCCTCGGACTCGGCGTCGCGGGCCATGTCGTAGAGGCGCACGCGCTGCAAGGCCACCTCCATGCGCTGCGAGAGCTGCTCGGCGAAGGCGAGATCGGCGGCGTCGCAGGTGCGATCCACCTCTGCGGACGCGAGCGTGAGCGCCGCGAGGACGCACCCGTCGCCGCGAATGGGCACGATCACCGCGGAGCGGCAGCCGAGCTCGCGCAGGGCGGCGAGGTGGTCCGCGCCGGCCAGCGCGTGGTCGGCGAGGTCGGGGAGGAGCCGGCCGTGGCCGCCGTGGAGCACCTCGTGCAACAGGGACGTCCTCGTCCCGGGCTCCGGCAGGGGGCGGCCGAGCCGAGCCAGCCGTGCTGCGAGCTCCGCCTTGCCCGGATCGGCGTGCGCGACGACCCGCGCGTGGACGGAGCCGTCGGGGTCGAGCGTGTGGATGGTGCACAGATCGGCCACCGAGGTGACGGCGAGGGCCGCGACGCGCCGGAAGCCCGCGTCGCGGCCCTGCGCCGGATCGAGGGCGGCCGACGCGTCGGCCAGGAAGCGCCGCGCGTCCTCGGCGCGCTTCTGCTCGCTGACGTCCGAGACGAGCGCGAAGAAGCCGCGCACGTCGCCGCTCGCGCCGAGGTGGGGGATGTACTGGATGCGCACGTGGCGCCGGCCGCCCTTCCGGTAGGTGAGCCGCGACTCGAAGTCTTGCGGCCGTCCGGCGAGCACCGCGGTGATGTGCGGCTTCACGGCGGCGTAGGCGGCGTCGCCGATCAGCTCGCGCACCTGCCGGCCGACGATGGAGCCGCTGTCTTCGCCGAACCAGCGCTCGTAGGCCCGGTTGACGACGCCGTAGCGCTCGTCGCTGTCGATATACGAGATGAGCGCCGGCAGGGCGTCCAGCAAGCGCTGGAGCTGCTCGGCTTCCATCGTCACGCTCGGCTCGCCTGCGCTCTTGAGGCCGCTCTCGTGCGCCGTGGCGGGGGCTTCCGGCCTACGCATGTGCGCGTAGGCATATCCGCAATCCTCGCTGATCGCCACTCGCCGGTTCGCTGCGGTCCGGCTCGAGCGTGCTATGGTCGCCGCCGATGCGGATCCTCGTTGTCGGCGCGGGCGCGGTGGGCGGCTATTTCGGGGCGCGGCTCACGCTCGCCGGGGAAGACGTCACCTTCGTCGCGCGCGGCGCGCACGCCGAGGTGATGCGGTCCCGCGGGCTCATCGTCCGCACGCCGTCCGGCGAGCTGCGCACTCCCCCGCTCCGTGTCGCCCCGCTCGACGGGGCGCGCGGGCCGTTCGATCTCGCGCTCATCGCCGTGAAATCGCCGTCGCTCGCCGCGGTGAGCGCGAAGCTCGCCGGGCTGCTCGCCCCGGACGGCCTCGCCGCGCCCCTCCTGAACGGGCTCGACTCCGAGGACGTCGTCGCGCGCGACGTCGGCGCGCAGCGCGTGATCGCCGCGATCGCGTACATGTCCTCGGGCGTCGCCGGGCCTGGCGAGATCGAGACGCTCGCGCCGACGCGCGCCGGGCTCGCGCCCTACCGGCCCGGGCAGGAGGCGCGGGTCGAGGCGACCGCCGCGCTGCTCGAGCGCGCGGGCATCCCGGTCCGCCGCGGGGCGGACCACCGCGCCATGCTCTGGGAGAAGATGGTCTGGAACGCCCCCTTCAATGCGATCTGCGCGCTGACCGGCCAGCGCGCCGGCGTGGTCGCGGAGCGGATGGAGGACCTCACCCGGTCGGCGATGCTCGAGGTGATCGCGGTCGCGCGGGCGGAAGGGGCGGAGATCTCCGAGGCGACAGCGGACGCGATGCTCGCCCTCACGCGCTCCGAGTTCCCGCTCACCGAGCCCTCGATGCTGCAGGACGTGCGGGCCGGCCGCGCGACGGAGGTCGATATCCTCCAGGGCGCGGTGGTCGAGCGCGCGCGCCGGGCCGGGATCGACACCCCGGTGCTGCGCACGCTCGCGACCCTCGTCCGCGGCCTGTCTCCGCGGGCGAGCGCGCCCTCCGCGGGCCGATAGAAGTTGAGCGCGAGGCGCTCATCTCACCTCCTGGAGTCGAGAGGAGAGGAGATGAGATGAGTGCCTGTCTTGAGACGCAGCGATCAGGCGCCGCCGGTGCCGCCGCTGCCGCCCGCGCCGCCGGTGCCGCCCGCGCCGCCGCTGCCGCCGGTGCCGCCCGCGCCGCTGGTGCTGGCCGCGCTGCTGGTGCTGGCCGCACTGCTGGTGCTGCCCGCGCCGCCGGTGCCGCCCGTGCCGTCGCTGCCGCCCGTGCCGCCCGTGCCGCCGGCGCCACCCGCGCCGCCGGCGCCACCCGCGCCGCCGGCGCCACCCGCGCCGCCGGCGCCACCCGCGCCGCCAGTGCCCTCGTTGCTCAGCGGGAACGCCGGGTCGAGGCAGAAGAAGCCATCAGGCGTCTCGGCGCACTCGTCCGGTGCCTTGCACTCGCTGTTGTCCTTGCACGGCACCTTCGTGAAGATGCAGAAGCCGTTGTCCGGGAAACCGATATTTTGGCAGCGGGCGTTCGGCAACAGGCAATCGTCGTGCGCCGTGCACGCCTTGGTGCAGGCGCCGAAGTCGCCGGCGCCGACGATCTCGTCGAACTGGTAGAGGCAGATACCGTTCTCGGACCCGCCGCAGTCGGACTCGAACGGATCGCCGCCGAAGCCGCAGAACTCGGTGCACGCGGTGACGCCGCCGGGGAAGCCCGCGCACCACCCGGCGCACGGGTCCTCCTCCGCGTCGCGGTCGCACGGGGTCCCCATCGGCAGGCCCTCGTGCGGCGTGTCGACGCACGCGTTCTGCCTGGGATCGCAGCTGCGGCCGGAGTCGGAGCACTGGGAGTCGGAGCCGCAGTTCGGCATGCAGACCGTCACGCCCTCCGCATCCTCACAGCGCAGATCTTCGCGGCCGTGGCACTTGAACGGGTCGAGTTCATCGTTGATGAACTCCAGCTCGGGCTCTCCGAAGACGCAGCCCAGGTAACACATGCCCCCGAGGCAGGCGCTGCCCTCGCCTTCACAATCGCCGTCGTCGATGCACTCCATCGTGCAGTACCCGCCCGCAGGACCGACGTCCCCGTCCGACTCCAGGGCGCACACGCCGTCCGGCCCGCAGTCGGCGTCGGCCGTGCAGCGGGTGCCGAGGAACTCGGCCCTGCTCCCGCCCGCGCCTGTGGTCGCTGCGACTCCCGATGACGAGCTCGTGGTCGAAGAGGAAGAGCCGCCGCCTGCGCCCTCGTCCGAATCGTCGTCGCCGCAACCGATGAAGCCTGCAGAGAAGGCGACCGAGGTGAGCAGGATCGCCGAAATGCGTTGCACTTTCATTACTGTCTCCCGAGCCAGGAGGCCCTGCCCACATCGGGCGCGCCTTCATGTGATCTCGGGACGGTAACGGAATCGGTTCGGCTCCGCCATACCGGACGGGCGGGGGCGCGCTCGATGTCACGCTCCGCGGAAAGCCCCCGTGGGAGCGGATGGCGCTCCAGGTGGGCCGGGATCAGGACGTCAGTGCGACGACTGATGGTCTATTTTTCAGGTGATACCCGACTGGACCGCTACGCGGATTTTGTGATTTTTGACGTACCGTACGGCCCTCGGGTCGGCGCCGGTGAGCGGCCAGCGATACCTTGGGTCGATCGCGGGCTCCCGCGCCAATCGCCGTCCGCAGGAATGCGACGCGCTTCTGGCCCGCGGCCACCAGGCCGGCCGGGATCACCGCGCGCGGCGCGGGCGCACAGGCTCGCGCCGCGCGGGCCCGGGCTCCGCGCCGGCGTCGCCGAGCGGCAGCGCGCGCTGCGCGCCGACGTCGTAGATCAGGTGGCCGGCGCCGTCGGGCCGGGCGGCGGGGTTCAGCGCGTGCTGGGCCTGCGCGCCGGGGCCGAGCAGGTGGACGACCGTGAGCCCGCGCGCGACGAGGGCGTCGGCGATGAGGCGGCGGTGACACCGCCACCAGAGCGTCTCGGCGCACAGGAGGGCCATTCGCCGTCCAGCGCGCGCTTCCGCCTCGAGCTCGGAGAGCGCGCGCTGGAACGCGGCGGTCTCCATGTGATCGGCGTAGGCCCGGAAGCTCGCGTTCTCCCAGGCGACGTGCGGCGAGTCGGCCCGCCCGGTCCGCCGTCCGCCGAGGGCGTCGCCGCGGAAGACGTAGGTCACCCCGAGCCGGGGCAGCGCCTCGGCGAGCGCGGCGCGGCCGAGGTGAGGGGAGCGGCTCGATCCCGGGAACCTCCGGACGTCGACCAGCGTGTCGGCCGGCCCTTCGCCGAGCAGCTCGACGAGCTCCTCCAGGCTGCGGGTGCCGTGGCCGACGGTGAAGACGGTGTCCACGGGGAAGAGCTTTGCGCCCCGGCGGCGCGCGGGCAACGCCGGGAGCGGGCGCCCGCGCGCGCTACCCGATGGAGCGCAGCAGATGATCGAGCGCCCGGCGCTCCTCCGCGTCGGTGACCGACCTCAGCGCCCGGTTCACCTCGCCGACGGCGGCCGCCGCCAGCAGCGCGACGGCCGCCGGGTCGGGCGCCCCGCGCGCGCGCAGCCACGCGAGCGCTTCGTGCTCGGTGTTGACGACGATGTGGCTCCGGCTCGCGTCGTAACGGATCGGCCGCCCTGAGCGGCCCTCGACGACGGCGCGCACCGGGGACCCCTCGAGGTTCATCCGGACGATGGCCTCGTGGAGCGCGGCCGCGAGCGGGCTCCCGGCGGCCGCCTCCTGCCCCTCGGGCGTGGCGCCGGGCACCGGCGCCGCCTCGCCGCCGAGCAGGCCGAGCACGCTGCGCCACAGCGCGATCGCCCAGGCCCGCGCGCCGCTCGAGTCGGGCGGCGCCTCCGCGGCGGGCGCCTCCGCGCCGCCGGTGGCCGCGGGCGCCTCCGCGGCGGGCGCCTCCGCGCCGCTCGAGTCGGGCGGCGCCTTCGCGAGGGGCGCCTCCGCGCCGCCGGTGGCCGCGGGCGCCTCCGCGAGGGGCGCCTCCGCGCCGCGGGCGCCCGCGGCGGGAAGGCCCGTCCCGGAGGCAGGCCCGATCTCCTCCGCGATCGCCACGGCCGGGGCGGGCGTCGCCGCGAGGGCGCCGAGCTCGCGCAGCGCGCCGGGGGCGGCGCGGTGGCGCAGCACCTCGACGAGCGGCGAGCCGTCGTCGAGCAGCACGAACGGCGGCTCGCCGTCCGGGAAATCGCCGTCCGCGCTCCCCCGGCGATCGGTGATCCACAGGCAGCCGCTCGCCGCGAGCTCGGCGCGGATCGCCGCCGGGCCGACGCTCTCCCCGGAGGCGGTCTGTGCCGCGAGCTTGCCGCCGGAGAGGCGGCCGAGCAGGTGCAAGTTCCACAGGTACGGCGCCGCGGCCGCCTGATCCGAGAGCTCGGCCGCCATGGAGGCCGCGGCCTCCATGGCGACCTCCGCGATGGCGTCCCAGCGCGCCTCGCGCGGCGGCCACACGAGGAGCCTCCCATCGACCGGCGCGAGCGGGGCCACGCCGGTCGTCCCGGGGCCCACGCCCGCCCCGCAGCGCAGCGCGAGCGGGGTAAAGCCGTCGTCGCCGCCGCCGTCGTCGCGGAGGATCGCCGCCGAGGGCGCGGCGACGAGCACCTCGGGCGCGCGCGGCCACCGCGCGGGCAGCCACAGCGCGCCGATCACGAACAGCGGCCGGGGCCAGGTGGTGGCAACGTCGATCCACCGCGTCGCGAGCGCGTCGTCGGGCGGCGCGAGCCGGGCGCGCAGCCACCGCGCGGCGGCGTCGCGCACCGCCTGCCGGAGCCTCGACGCGTCCCCGCGGCCCTTGAGCCCGTCGAAGGCGCGGTTCGGCTCGAGCGCGTCGTCGTTGACGGCCGCGCACAGGGGCCACCCGTCTCCGGCGTCGAGCGCGCAGAGCGGGCGGCGCCCCACGTGCACCGCGATGCCCGCCGCCCCGGCGTGCTCCGGGGCGAGCAGGCCGATCTCGCCGTGCGCCGGCGGCGCGCCCTCCTGCGCGCCGGCCGGCTGCTCGAAGGGCAGGATCGCGAAGCACGCCGCGCGCGCGGCCGCGTCGAGGCCGACGGCGGCGAGCGGCGGCGCCGTGAGGCGCTCCTCGGCCGCGCGATCGCGCGCGACCGCGTCGGTGATGTCCTTGACGATCACGGCGGTCGCGAGCTGCAGCCGCTCGGGCCTGCTCAGCGCGAGGACCGGCCGCTCGTAGCGCTGCTTCGGGTAGGGCGGCGGCGTCGAGGTGCACAGCCACTCGGCGCGCGGGTCGCGCCGGAGGTCGTCGAGCGACAAGAGGTTCCCCTCGATGTCGTGGAAGAGCGGCGCGCGCGCCGCCTCCGCGACGACGCGCTTGCCCTGGGCCAGCGTCTTCAGGACGGCGCGGCGCGCGTGGCCCCGCGCGAACGGCGGCAGCTCGTCGAAGCGCGGCGCCAGCGCGATCAGGTGGCGGCCAGCGGCCTTCGCGAGGCGCGTCAGGATCGCGCGCGAGGCGTCCCTCGACGGGTCCGCCGCGCCGGCGCGCACGAGGAGGCGGAGCGGGATCGGCAGCTCCACCTCCACGCGCCGCTCCGCGCCGTCGGGGCCGACGAAGCGGGCGTCCGACACCGGCCCCTCGACGATCTCGATCTCGCCCTCGAGCCCCTGCACGCCGAGCGTGGCGACGCTCACCCGCAGCAGCGGGTGCGAGGGCGCGCCTGGCAGCGCGAGCGGCGCGCGCGGCGGGGCAGCGGCCCCGCGCGGGCCCTGCTCCTCCAGCGCCTTGCTGGCGGACGCGCGGCGCTCCTGCTCGGCGGCGGCGCGCTGCCGCCGCGCCGGCACCCCGCTCTGCGCCAGGAGGGCGCGCCCGCCGGCCCACCGCATCAGGGCCGCGCGCTCTCGCGGGTTGCGGGCGACGAGGGGGTGCCAGGAGAGCGTCTCGAAGCCGGGCGCCGCGTCGAGCACCGGGATCGGCGCGGGCGCCGGGTGCGTCGCGTCGAGGGTCTCGAGCGAGCACGCGACCTCCTGGCCGCGCGCGTCGAGCATCCCGAGCAGCGGCAGGCGCCGGATGCGGGCGGCGAGCTCGCTCCGGGCCGCCTCGAGGGGCGCGCTTCCGGGCGCCCGCGCGCGCGCCTGGAGCGCCTGCACGCTGTCGAGAAGGTAGACGCTCACGCGGGCGTCGGGCCTGCCGCGCGGATCGCCCCGCAGGCCGAGCCGCGCGCGCGCCGCGGCGTCGCCCTCCAGCGCGGCCACGAGCGCCTCGAGGAGCGCGCGCTCGACCGCGTGGACGGCGGCGTTGTTGCGTGGCGACAGGAGGCCGTCCCAGCGGCTGTTCGGCGCCGCCGTGTCGTCGTCGATCGCGATGGCGGCGGGGCTGAACAGCGGCGCGGCCTCCAGGGTGGCGAGGGGCCGCGACGCGTGGTGCCACACCTCCACCGTCGCGTCGCTCGGCGTGGCGAGCGCGAGGAAGCCGGGGCCGCTGAGCTTGAGGACCGGCGCGCCGGCGGGGATCGCCCCGAGCCTCTCCAGGGACGCCGCGAGCGCGCGCCGCCGCGCCGGCCCTCGCACCGCGAGCTCGTCCTCGGTGAAGAGCCCCGGGCCGTAGGGGACGATCTCGCGCTCCGGCAGCGCGGCGGCGAGCCAGTCGAGCTCGCGCTGCGAGACGGCGAGCACCATCCTCCGGTCGGCCGCGCGCCCCCGCGCCTCGGGCGGCGCCGTGCAGAGGCCGCGCGTCGTCCGGGAGAGCGCAGAGAGGCCGTTCACGCTCACGAACAACCCCGCCGTGAGCGTGGGCCAGATCCGCGCGTCCAGGAGGCCTTCGAAGCGCTCGAGGGCGAGGCCGTCGTCCGGGGGCGGCGCCGCGCCGCCTCCGCGCCGGGGGCCGCCGTCCCCGGCGCCGAGGCGCTGCGGCGCGCAGAACGCCGCGCCGATCGCGGCGCGCAGCGCGGGCCTCACGCGCGCGAGCTCGCTCTCGGGCGCAGGCGCGGGCGTCGTCGAGCCTGCGCCTGGCCGAGCGTCCCCCGGGTCGAAGAGCCGCTTCGCCTCGCGGTCGGCCGCGGCGATCGCGAGCTTGAGCGCGTGGCGGACGGCGCGCCAGAAGCGCGCGTCGCGCTCGACCCCGTCGTACGCGAACCGCGGCCGCACGCGCCCCTTCCACGCGAGCGCGATCTCGACGGGCAAGGGGACGGCGGCGGGATCGAGCTCCACGGTCTCGAGGTGCCGCCCGTCCACGAACACCCGGACCTCCGCGCCGCGCGGGGGCTCGCGGGCGTCGGCGAAGACCGCGAGCTCGCCGCGGAGCCCGGCGAGCGGCCCTTCGTCCACCTGGAAGGCGTCGCGGAACGCCTGCTCCGGGGAGGGCGGCACGACGGGATCGCCGGTCGCGTGCAGGAGGAACGCCCTGCGGCGCTCGGCGCCGAGCTTCACTTGTTCGATCATGGCCTCGGCGTCGGCGAGCGGGAGCCCGGCGAGGGCGCGCTCGACGAGGCCCCCCGGGCTCCAGACCACGTCGCCGGCCCAGGGGGCGAGCTCCTTCGGGAGCCTCGCGTCGCCGCGGAAGAGGAAGAGCCGCGGCGCATCGTGCGCGTCGAGCGCCGCGAGCGACGTCGGCCGCCCCCGCCCGTCGCGGAGCAGCGGGAGCTCGCGCACGGCCTGCGCCTCGGCGGGCAGCTCGGCGCCCGCCCGCATCGCCCCGGTCGCGACGCAGGCGAAGGCCGCGAGCGCGTCCGCGAGCCGGCCGCGGTCCTCGTCGACGACGAGCGCGCCGTCGGGGACCGCGCCCTCGCCGCAGACGAGCGCGGCGAGGGCCTGGATGGCGTCGAGCAGCGCGCCGGCCGCCGCCTCGCGGAGCCGCGCGCGGAGGGGCGCGTCCTCGCGCACCGCCGAGCGCGACGCGTTGGTGGGCAGCGCGTCCGCGTCGACGACGACGCGGACCGGGAGCTCGACGCCCTGGTAGGGCTCCGAGGGGAACCGCGGGGCGAAGCTCCAGCGCTCGCGGACGAGCCGCACGCCGTGCTCGAGGTAGTCGACGGCGGGGAGGTCCGAGGGCAGGGGAGCGGAGAGGGGCGCGGCGACGGGGCGCGAGCGGGGCGACGAGCTGGCCGGACCTCCTGCGGGCTCGGGGGGCGCGACGATCTCCAGCGCGGCGCGGCGCGCGCCGCGCACGTGGAACGGCACGCGCACGAGCACCTGGAGATCGCTGCTCGGCAGAGCGCGGCGCAGCGGCTCGCCGGCGAGCGCGATCGGGATCGGGAAATCGCCGGTGGCCGCGGCGAGGTGTGCGAGCTCGGGCGGGCTATCGCCCGTGATGGCCCGGCGGAGCACCGACCAGCCGAGCCTCCGCCGCACCTCGATGCGCAGGCCGGCCGCGGGCATTCCGGGCGGCCTCGGGACCTCGTCGCAGGCGGGGCCGGCGGCCGGCGCGGGCGCCTCGGCGGGCGCCTCGATCAGGGCGGGCGTGAAGCGCACGCGCGTGCAGCTCGCGCCGCTGGCCTTGCGGGACGGCCCGGTCGTGAGCAGGTCGACGCGCGCCGGGCGCAGCCCCAGCGCCGCGTTCACGCCGAGCGCGAGCAGGCGGAGCCTCCGGGACGCGGCGTCGGGCGCGGCGTTGAGCACGTGGTCGAGGAGGCGCGCCAGGGCGGGCCCGTCGGGCGGCTCTCCGTCGAAGGTCACGACGACGTCGTCGGCGTCGTAGCGGAGATCGATCTGCGTCGCGCCCCCGGCCGCCGCGGCGCGGACGAGCTCGAGCAGGTAGAGGTCCAGGTCGACGAGCAGGTGCTCCCTGAGCTTCTGGACGGCGCGGCGGGCATCGACGCGGATCGCGCCGCGGGCGACGACCCGGCTCACCGCAGGGGCCCCCTCGGCGCGGGGCGCGCGCCGCCTGCGGGCGCCCTCTCGCCGCGCGCCGCCCCCGCGCGCGGCGGCGGGCTCGCCGAGAGGTCGAGGAGCCGGTCGCTGTCCTCGGGATCGAGCGGCCCCTTGGCCTCGACGAGCAGCGCGCGGGCGAGCAGGTTGCCGGCGGTCACCGCGTCGACGGCGGCGCGCCTGCGCGCGAGGGCCACGGTGTCGCTCTCGATGTTGAGGTAGAGGGCGTGTCCTGGCGGGAAGCGCGCCGCGCGGCGCACGACCTCGCGTGCCGCGTGGCAGCTCTGCTCGGGCCCGGCGCGCTCCCCGCTCCCGGGCAGCAGGAACCCGCTGCGCTGGCGGAGGGCGCCCTCGACCTGGCAGAGGCTCACCCGGGCGACCCCGTGCCGGGCGCGCGCCAGCGCGTCGGCGATCACCTGGAGGAGCGCGGCGTCGGCGGCGTGGGCGCGTTTCGGCTCCTCGCGCTCCTCGCGCTCCTCGCGCACGAGCAGGTAGGCGGCGTGCGCCTTCTCGACGCGCGCCGCCGGGAAGCACCGCTTCAGCAGCGTCCTGGTCGCGGGGTGGTTGCACAGCACGACGGGCAGCCCGCCGCGGGCCATGGCCGCCGTCAGCGCGTCGGATCGCCTGGCCACGAGCAGCGGCTCTCGCCCCGGCGCGAGCGCCCGGAGCCCCGCGCGGCTCTGGTCTCCTGCGACGGGGCTCGCGAGCGGGAACGGGATCTCGTCCGGATCGAGCGCGGTCGGCGGCGACAGCGCTGCCTCCAGCATCGCCGCGTAGGCGGCGGCGCCCTCGGCCTCCCCGGCGGCTGCCGCGGCCGCGGCCTGCGGGAGGCGGGCGGCGAGCTCGCGCCGGAGCGGACCTTTGACGAGCTCCCGCACGCGCGCGATCGCCTCCCAGAAGGCGTCGTCGCGGCGCACGTTATCGCGGCTCAGGGTGTGCTGGAGGTGGGGGCTCATCACCTTGAACCGCACGCCCGAGAGCCCGCTGAAGAGCTCGTCCGCGGTCTCGAACAGGGTGAGCCCGCGGTTGTAGAAGCCGGCGAAGCTCTGGCCGTGCTCGAGGGCGGGGTCCCCGCTCGTGGGCTGCGCGAGGTGCTGAGCGCCGGCGGAGGGGCCGACAACGACGGTGGTCTCTTCCTCGACGGCGGTCACGGAGACGGGCGCTGCGATGGCGAGCGGGGCGTCGATGCGCACGGCGCCCGTCCGGGAGCCCCCCTCGTGGTCTGCGATGCTGAGGGTGATCTCGCGGTCGGCGTGGCGGCACCACCGGCGGAGCGCCGCGTGCGCGCGGCGCGCGTGCTCGACGAACGCCTCCCGGTCGAGCCGCTGGAGCAGGGTCACGCGTGTGCCGCTGCCCTGGCGCGGGCCGGCGTCCTCGAGCTCGTAGCTCGTGTCGCTGTGCAGCCGGAGGAGCCATGCCTGTCCGTCGCACCACGTCTCCACGTCGACCTGCTCCGGCTGGAGGGCGAACACGGAGACGAAGCCGACGCCGTATTTCCCGATCTTCGTCGCGTCGCCTTCCTTCGACGAGTTGAAGAGGGTGAGCAGCGGGCCCTCGATGTCCTCGCGGCTCATGCCGCACCCGTCGTCGGTGACCGAGGTGGCGCACGCGCCGGGCAGCGTCTCGACGCGCACGGCGATCTTCCGCGCGCCGGCGTCCATGCCGTTCTGCACGAGCTCCCGCAGGAAGGCGTACGGGTCGGCGAACTGCTGCACCATGTCGGCGACCGGGCCCGGGGGCGGCGGCGGGGGCGCAGCGCGGTCCTCGCGAGAGGAGCGGTAGGGTGCCATGCGTCCTGCGAGGTTATCACACGGCGGGAGCCGCGGTTGGAGGGGTGCCTGCGGGGCTGGAGGGGTGGAGTCTGTGCGAGAGATCCGGAGTTCTGGGCGGGAGGGCGGGAAGGCTGTTGGGGGGCCTTCGCCGCGCGGCGCTCGGGTCGAGTCCTCTCTTGGTCTAGCGTGAAGCCTTGTGAGCGGATGCCCACCCCCGGCCCGTGCTCGGCGCTCCGCGCCTGCGCGCGGTCCGCCCCTCCCTAATCGCGCGCTCCGCGCGCTCAGGGAGGGGGGCGCCGTCTGGCACCTGCGGTCGGGGTGCGAAGTCCGGAGAAGGGAGCGCGCGCACGACCTGCGTCAGGACATCAGCCTGAGCCTGAAGAGCGCATCGGCCCAGAGCGGCCAGAGCGTGCGGTACGGGTGGGTCGCCAGCACCACGCCGCCGCTTGGCAAGCGGCGGACGTGGAACCGGGCGTGGTCGACCAGGAACTCGAAGTGGTCGAGGGTGATCTCGACCTGCGAGAGGGGCGAGCCGTTGCCTGTCTCCGTGCCCTGTCCGTCGCGCCCCCTGAATGGGAGCGTCCTCTCGTAGATCTCGCGCGCGCGCGGCTCTGCGGCGCGCCACGCGCCGTCGGGCACCTCCGCCGCCGCTTCGAGCGCCTCGAGTAGGGCGGAGGGCGGCGTCGCCAGCGCCTTGAGAGCGGTTTCACGGGAGAGCGAGCTCGAGTGCCCGCTGCTATGTCTCAGCGTGACGCACGCCCCAGGCGGCGCGGCTTCCACCCGCGCGCGGAGCGCTTCCAGCGGCAGGCCCGCGATGCGCGACACCCTCTCCTTGTCATGGAGGCACAGCCACGACAGGGCGAGATCGCGCGCGATGTCGCGCGCATCCGCGTTGTACGTGGCGCACATGGCCACCGGGGCGAGCCAGGTTCGCGCCGTCGTGCAGCCGCCGGTCGGGACGCGTCCGCTCGCGTCCGGCGCGCAGAGGCGGAGCAGGACGTCGTCGATGTCTTCCAGCGCCATGTGCCACGCGAGCACGGCCTCGGCCTGCACCGAGCGCGGGCCCCTCCCCAGGGCGAGGTCCATGTGCATGGGGCAAAAGTCCTCGATCTCGCGGGCGTGCATGTGGATGGGGCCCATCGGCTTGAGGCGTTCACTCCTGTCGGTGAAGCAGCGAAGGATGCAATGGACGAAGTGTTCGTAGCTCAGCGACGCGACGAAGTAGGCTTCGGCGTCGGTGCGCCCGAAGTGGGCGCGGAGCATGCTGACCACCTCGTCCACGGAGGTCGTGTTGCACTCCGTGTCGCGATCCATGATCGCGCGGATACTGTACTGGGCCTCCTTAATGAGGGCGGACAGCGCCGCGCCGAACGCATCGACCCGCTGCACCTCGTCACACCAGGCGAAGAAAAACGGCCCTTCTCTCATTGCTCGATCCTCCTCATGGTGTAGCTTGCGTCAGGACATCAGGCCGAGCGCGAAGAGCGCGTCGGCCCAGAGCGGCCAGAGCGTGCGGTACGGGTGCGTGGCCAGCACCACGCCGCCCCTCGGCAGGCGGCGCACCTGGAAGGGGGCGTGATGCTCGATGAATCGAGTGTGCGCGCCCGTATTCACGGTCACGTCCTCGGTGGGCGCCCCCTCCTTCGCTGCCTGAATGGTCTCGAGCGCGATCGGCTCGATCGCGCGCCACGCGTCGTCCGGTACCGCGGAGGCTTCGAGTGCTTCAAGCAGCGTGGCCGGCCGCATGGAGAGCGCTGCAAGGACTTGCTCGCGCGTCAGCTCGGCGTCGCCCGCGAGCGCGACGCGCGTACCGACCGGCAGGACCTCGCCGCGCGCGCGCAGCGCGTCCTCCCTCTCTGTGAGCTCGATGGACTTCCTCCAGCGCGCGCGCGGATCGGGTTCATCGCGCACGAGCAACCCTATCCTCTCCCGCTCTGCGACATGCTCCAGCGCGGCGTGCTTGCGCGCGCGCGCGACGGTGCCCGCGACCGCGATCCGCGTCCCGCGCGGCGCGGCCTCGACACGCGCTCGGAGCGCATCGAGCGAGTTTCCTGCGGCGCGCGCCACCTTGTAGCCCTCGTGGACGTGCACCCATGAGAGGGCGAGATCGCGCGCGACGAAGGAGTCCGCGTGGTATGTTGCGGCGAGCTCGATCGGTGGACCCCAGGCAGTGAGGTCTGAGCACCCGCCGGTCGTTACGTGTTCGCTCGAGCAGACACGGACCAAGAAATCGTTGATGTCCTTCTGGACCAGTACCGACATCACCGCGGCTTCGACCTCGACGGAGCGGGCGCCGACAGCCACGTCGATGCTGTTTGGGAGCAGATCGTGATAATCGCCGCTCGATGCGCTCAGAGGACCGTCCGGGGACCGGCGCTCGTGCTTCTCGTCGGCGCAGCCGATGGTGAGCGGGATGCCGTGGCCGAAGCTCGTCATGGTCCAGAAGCTCGCTCCGATGCTCACATCCGTGCCAAATGCCGAGCGAGCTACTTCCACGGCTTTCTCGACGGGAAGCGCGGCGTAAGACCTATCGGGACCGGCGAGCGGATGGATCGCGAGCCTCACGAACCACCCCGGCATGACGAGAGCGGACAGCGCAGCCGCAAGCGCGTCGACCCTGTGTTCCTCGTCGCACGCCGCATACAAGCGAAGGGGCTCCTCCCTCCGCGTACGATAGCTGCTTGCGCGACTCACGACGCGATGCCCTCCGACCCGAGCGGAACGGCTACATCATTTACACCTTGCTGACGGACCATTGGTTTCCCTTCGTCACAGAACAGGGTCGGCCTCCATCGCGGCCCTCTTGCCGGCCGGCCCCAGCCGTCATTCCCCGGGCTTGATCTTGACCCATAGCGTCACGGCCTCCCGAGCGTGTGGCTTGGCTTGACGTCACGACATCAGGCCGAGCACGAAGAGCGCGTCGGCCCAGAGCGGCCAGAGCGTGCGGTACGGGTGCGTGGCCAGCACCACGCCGCCGCTCGGGAGCCGCCGGACGTGGAAGGGGGCATGCTCTTCGAGGAAGCGGGCGTGCTCACGCGTCGTGACGTCCACCCAGAAGGCGGGGGGGACCTCCCCCGCGGCTTCGTCGTCGAGCTGGCGGCGTAGCTCGAGGAGCTCGCGCGCCTGGGGCTCGGCCGCGCGCCACGCCTCATCGGGCACCGCCGCGGCCTCGAGCGCATCGAGCAGGGTGGCCGGCGGCATCGCGAGAACCTTCAGCACGGTCTCGCGCGAGAGCGAGCCGGCGAGCTCGCTCGAGCTGTTCATGGGCACGCGCGCACCACGGGGCGCGGCGTCCACACGCGCATGGAGCGCCGAAAGCGGCGTGCCCGCGATGCGCGAGACGCTCTCCTTGTGATGGAGGCTCACCCACGAAAGCGCGAGATCGCGCGCGAGTTCCGCGGCGTTCGCATTGTAGGTCGCGCACATCTCGACCGGGGCGATCCAGTCCTCCTCGCCCGTGCACGCGCCGGTCGGCACGCGCCCACTCGCGTCCGGCGCGCAGAGGCGGAGCAGGAGATCCTCGATGTCGCCCTGGACCACGTGGTAGGCCGCTGCGGCCTCGGCCTCCACGGACCGGGGGCCCCTGCCCACGGGGATCTCGTAGGGGTAAAAATCCCACTTGCGTTCGCCCGCCTTCGCCTCGAGAGGGCCATAAGGATGGCGACGCTCGCTTTCTTCGGGGTAGCACCCGAGGCTCAACCTCATGACGCGCTTGGAGTCGTTCGGCCTCACGCTGGAGCCTATGTGAGCGCTCTTCAAACCTCCGAAGTGGGCGCGTACCATGGCGAGCGCCTCGTCGATGAAGAACGTCCTGCACGTTAGGCTCGCGCCCATCATAAGGCTGATGGTATACCCTGGAATGATCAGCGCGGACAGCGCCGCCGCGAACCCGTCGATCCGTTGTGGCTCGTCACACCAGGCGAAGAATTGAGGTCCTGAGTTGCTCATAGGCGGATCACCATGATGGGTTTGTTGAAACCCTCGATGGTAACGGTCTCGCCAGCGTCCCAATCGAACAAGTAGCCGTCCTTGACGGTGAACTTCTTCGGTTTGAACTCCGCCCCCTGCTCCATGATGAGCTCGAGCCGAGCCACGTCTCCCTCCAACCCCTTGTCCTTCAGCGCCTTCATCGCATTCGTGAGCTGATCGAGCACGTCGCCGACCGGGATCGTTCCGCCGCCCTTTGCTTCGCTTACGATCAGCTTGTGCCCGCTGGATATCGAGACGAAGTCGGGCGCCATGCCTTCGGAGCCACCGGGGCTTGAGTGTTTCGGAATCCCCACCACCTCGCGCACGGCGTCGTCGCCGACCCCGACGAGCGATCGACCATCGTCCACCAGGAACTTCGCCGCCTTCTTCTCGAAGATGTCCACCTTCTTCTGCTTCGTGACCGCCCCGCGGAGGTTCTTGTACCCCCGGACGCGTTTCGTTTTCACGATCTTGGCGAACGCCTCCTCGATCTCGGCGATCTCCCCGGCCACCCGGATCGCGGCCGGTCGCAGCCCACCGCTGGTCTTGACCGCGCGCCACATCGGCCCGACCGCCCCGAGGCCGAACCCCAGGCCCGAGAAGATCCGCTCCTCGTCGCTGAGCTCCTCCCCCGACGGCAAGCACCACGCCTTGCCCGTCACCGCCTCGCACAGGTCGAGCGCCGGCCCCACCACCGGCACGAACCCCACCCCGATGCGCGTCGTCGCGTGCACGAGCGTCTGCATCACCTCCGCGTACGCCCCGAACCCCTCGGCGACGGTCGACATCGCGCCCGCGAACGCGCTGATCGTCTGGTAGAGCTGCGTCTGCTCCAGGTCGAGCCCGTCCCCCGTCCACTGGTTCAGGCTGTCCTTCAGCTGGTCGGCGAGCGCGTCGAACCGCGGCTTCAGCACCGTGTCCACCTGCGCCCGCAGGTCCGGCGGGACGGGCGTGTCGACGAACCAGTCCGACGCATCCATGTACCGCCGCACGACCGCCGTGATCCGGTTCTGCGCCTTCAGGAACGCGTTCGTCTCCGCCAGCGACACCCCCATCCGGTCGCGAAGCGCGATCTCCAGCGCCGCGCTGTTGTCCCGCCACGCCCGCACGTTCGCCACGAAATCCGCCCGCGCGACCACCACCCCGCCGCTCACGTCGGCCTCCAGCGCCGCGATCACCGCGTCCGCGTACGCCGCATACGGGTCTCTCCCCTCGTCGAACGCACCGTCCACCTCCGCGATGTCCGGCACCTCGACCCACGGCACCTCGCTCTCCCCCAGCGCGTACGCCCACGGGTCATCCGGGTTCCACCCCTCGGCGCGCGCGTCCTGCGTCGCCAGGTCCGCCACCTCGTCGGCCTGCGCGCCGAACTCGTCGATCAGCCGCGCGAGCTCGTCGTCGAGATCGCTGACGCTCTTCTTCAGGTCGTCGACGAGCTGCTCCATCGCCGCCCGCGTTTCCGCGTCGACCACGTCCTTGTACCGGTCGAGGATCGCGTCGAGGTCGGTCCGCGAGATCTCGTCCAGCGGCCGGTTCACAAGGTCGTGCAGCTCCAGATCGAGCTGCCGCAAGAGGTCCATCCTCGCCCGGAGGTCGGCGACCTTGGCGGCGTTGCGGAGGATCGCCTCCATCAGCTTCCCGATCGCGACCTCCAGCTCCGCGATGTCGCGCGCGAGCGCGGGGTTGATCTCCGCGAGGCTCAGGTCGACGTCGGTGTCGCCCTCGAATCCGGTCCCATCGCGGCGGACGTCGAAGAGCGGTTTGTTCAGCCCGAGCGGCTCCGAGACGAGGTGCACCACGTCGTGCGCGTGGGTACACCAGTCGCCGCCGTTCACGTGGACCCCGAAGTGGAAGTCGTTCGCGCCCATGCGCAGCAGCACCGAGTCGAACTCCGCCTCGAGCGTGTTGCTCGCGGAACCGTCGCCGTAAATCTCCACCGCGCCCGGGATCCCATAGGTGGGCAGCGGCGTCTGGTTCACCTCGAAGATGGCGGCGCCCTCCGTCTCCAGCTCGGGGTCCGCGCACGAGGTGGCGTCCTGGCGGCTCATCCACAGCACGGTGTATGGCGTGGTGGCCCAAGCGAACGACGGCGCCAGCACCGCCAGCACCGTGACCACCGCGACCAGCTTGTGGAACACGGCAGCGCTCCGGCCGCGCAGCGCGACGTCCTTCGAGCCTCTCATGTCCCCTCCGCGCCGCGCACGGCGGCGTCATACGCGATCGCGGCGCCCTTCACGTCGCCCGCGTCGAGCCTCGCCTGCGCTGCGTCGAGCTCCGCCGCGCCCATCCCCTTCTCCCGCAGCGCCTCAAGGCCCGCCGTGATCTTCTGCGGCAAGCCCGTCCTGAGCTCGGCCTCCGCGGCGTCGAACCGCCCTCGGAGCGCCGCGCACCCCGCCTCTCGCCACGAGGACGACGCCGCCTCGCAGAGCGGCCGCATCTGCACCAGCGCCACAAGCGCCCCGCACCGCTCGGCCAAGAGCGGCAGCCCGAGCTTCTCGCTCATCGGCGGCGCGGCCGACAGCGCCGCCGCCCGCGCGCGCGCTCCCTCGCTGAACGCCTCCGAGGCCCGGCGGCTCCGCGACCGCGCGCTCGCCTCGCGCGCCCCCTCGTCCGCCTCCAGCGCGACGAGCGCCTGCCGGCGCAGCGCGATGCCCCCGAGCAGCGCCGTCGCCGTCGCGTCGCTCCGGGCGACGCGCCGCTGCGCGTAGCCCAGCATCGCGCTCAGCGAGCGCAGCGCCCCCGACGTCATGTCAGGCACCACCGCGCCGTGCGTCGCGAGGAATTCCTTGTGCGGCGCGATCGCCTCGTCGAACGACACCGCGAACGCCCGGAGCTCCGCCGACAGGTTCATCACCTCCGCGGCGAGCTCGCTCGGCGCCCGGCTCGCGTCGCGCGCCGCCGCGAGCACCGCCTGCTCCACGCCGTCGAGCCCTTCTATCACCGATCGCGACGCCTGCGCCGAGAGCGCCGCGTACGCCGCCGTCTCCGCCGCCTCGGTCGCGCGGTAGGCGGCGAAGCGCGCCGCCGCGCCCGCGTACCTGGATTGCAGCGGCGCGCCCTCGTCCCTGGCTCGATCGAGGACGGCCTGCACGGCGGCCATCGCCAGCTTGTCCGCCGCGATCGCTGCGGCGAGGGGTTCCCGCTCAGCGCTCGCCTTGCCGGTCATCGCCTCGTTGAAGTTCTCGGCCGCATGGATCGGTTCGGCCTGGAGGGCCTCCTCCTGGCTATCCCTGATCAGCCGGAGCAGATGACCGAGCTCGCCGTGGAGCGTCGCCCGGAGCGACTCGGCGTGCTTCTTCTCGTCGCGCACATAGGACACGACACGATCGACGGTGTCGAACCAGGCCCCGAGCTCCGCCTCGTTCGCGATGAGCTCCTTGGGCGTCACGCGACCCGACCACCTCGCCCACATGAATATCGGCAGCTCGCCCTCCGCCTCGGCCTTGCCCCACGCGCTGGCCGGGCCCTCGCTCGCGTCGACGCAGTGCTCGACGACGCCGGTATTCGGAATCGCGCAGATCCTCCCGCTCAGGGGTTCGTCGTCGCGATCCCACAGGCACCCGGGCACGGTCGCACCAAGCACCAGGGCGGCAAGGGCCGCCGCAACGATCGTCGCCAATCGCACCGTTCTCATCTCATTGCCTCCACCCCGCGATATTTCTCGCCCAAGCACGCTCGCGCGCCCGTTTCCCAGGTGCAAGCGTGCTCACGAAAGCGGTGGGACATTGCTCGGCCGAGGAGCACGCCTTCGCGCGCCATGTCGTCCGTCCTCAATGCTCGGACCGTCGCCGGACCGGGGAGGTGTCCTCCGGTGCATCCGACGGGAGTCCGCGGTGACGCCAGCGCCGTCCACCGAAGCGCAGGGGAAGCAGGGAGGTGCGGCGGTCGACGCTGGAGTCGCTCCACAGGCGACGAGCCCAGGGCGAGACGACGCAGCAGCCGCTCCACAGGCGACGAGCCCAGGGCGAGACGACGCAGCAGCCGCTCCACAGGCGACGAGCCCGGGGCGAGACGACGCTGGAGCCGTCAGAAAGGCGAGGTCCGGCGGCGCCGGAGCTGCCGATTGCCTCGGAAGGGCTGCGTCCGCGGCGACGCCCGAGGGGGACGGTTCAGAGCGCGCTTCGCCGCGGGATCATCGCGTTTCCCGGCCGTGGCAGCGCGATCTGGGGAGCATAGGGGCCGCTCTCGGGCGCTGCCGGCGGTCAGTCGCCTTCGAGCGCTGGAGGCGATCCGGGCGAGGCGGGCTCCTCGGGGGGGCAGCGCGTCGTCCTCCTCGGCTGCGGTCCGGCCGGGTCTGCGGCCGGACGGGCGCACCTTGGCGGCGAGATCCTCGAGGCCGGCGAACGTGAAGCTCGCGGCGAGCAGCGTGGCGGCCTGGCCGAAGCTCTTGTCGCTCTTGCGCATGGCGTTCTGCTTCGCGCGCAGCGTGGCCTCCTTCTCGCGCTCCTCGGTCGCGACCTTCGCGAGCTGCCGGCTAGAGCTCCTCGGAGTGCGCGGCGCCGGGAGGTTCCGCCATCGCGACCCGCGGCTCGAGCTCTCTCCACCTTTGCACCTGCGCTCGGTTCACCTTCCTTCGCCCGTTCCCCGCCTGCTCCGGCGTCGATATCCTACCTGGCGCTTCCGGGTGGAACAGCCATCCACCGCGCCTCGGTATCGACGGGAACCCGCTGCTTTCGTTACGCTTCCTGATCCAGCCCATGACTCGTCCCGAAGATGCTGCCGGAAGAACATCGACGACGCGCTGACGACTGCCGGCTGGGCCGTGCAGGACAGGCACGCGATGAACCTCGATGCGGCGCATGGCGTCGCCGTCCGGGAGTTCCCCATCCTCGCGATCCATGGGCGCGCGGCCGTCGTCGTGCCCGACAATGTGCTCTTCGAGGGCGGGGCAGGGGAGACGATCCGCCGCAAGCTGCTCCACGACTGCGACGTCCATACGCTGCTCCGGCTCCCCACAGGCATCTTCTATGCGCAGGGTGTGAAGGCGAACGTGCTCTTCTTCGACAAGAAGCCCGCCAGCGAAAAGCCGTGGACGAAGAAGCTCTGGGTCTACGACCTCCGCACGAACCAGCACTTCACGCTCAAGACCAACCCGCTCGCGCGCGCCGATCTCGACGACTTCGTCGCTTGCTACAAGCCCGGTGAGCTGCACAAGCGGCGGGCGACGTTCTCCGAGAAGCATCCAACCGGGCAGTGGCGAGCCTACGACTATGCGGAGCTCAAGTGCAGCCTCGACGTCTTCTGGCTGAAGGACGAGAGCCTGGAGGCCTCCGAGAACCTGCCGGCGCCGGACGTGATCGCAGGAGAGATCGTGGAGGACCTGCGGGCCGCCCTCGAGCAGTTCGAGACGGTGGAGGCCGATCTGAGGGCGCGAGCGTCGGCCGGGAGCACCTCGCCGTGAGGACGAACTCTCTTCATGATCCCGCTCCGCACCGAAACACCCCCTCTCTGGGGTCCTGGTGACATGCCGGTCCCTCGTTCAGACCGCCCCAGTCCATGGCCTCGCGGTCACGAATCTGTCGTGACGCGCTCCCGGAATCCCCTGCACCCGCACCTCTCCCACCTCTCCCGCTCCGGTCCACGCAAGCGGCGCCTTCCCGTCCTCGGCCCACCTCGCCGTAGCTCATTCAGCGGCGAGCCGGCTCACCGTCTTGCCGCGCAGCGCTCGCCACGCTAGCGCTAGCTCCCCCACGGCGTGGCGCGTTTCTCCCGGCTCAATCGCATGACGGCCGGCAGGGAGCTCTTTCACAGCCTGCTCCGTTCACGCTACACTTATCCTTCTCTGCTCTCTGAGGAGTCGTGAGACTGATGGAAACTGCCCCCAGCGTGTTGCTCGGCGAGCTCTTCGCCCGCTCTGCCGATCTGCTCTTCATCGCCTCGGCCGACGGAGCGCTGCTCCACGGGAGCGGCGGACTGCGCGAGGCGCTGGGCCCCGGGGTCGAGGGGGGCGCGCGCCTCGCGGATCTCGCGCACCCGGACGATCGCGCCGCGCTCTCGGCGGCCTGGTCGTCGCTCCTTCAGAGGGACGAGCCCGTCTCGTTCAGCGTGCGCCTGCGCGACGGCGGCGGCGCCTACCGGGCGCTGTCGTGCAGCGCCAGCCGATCGTCCGACCGGAGCGCCGTCCTCGGCTCGCTCCGCCCCGCGGCCGCGCCCGCGGCCGCGCCGCTGGCCGCCGCGACCCCGATGACCGAGGAGGAGCTGAGCACGCTCCGGCTCAAGGCGCGCATCCTCGACGGCCTCGCCGAGCACGTGGATCCCTTGACGATATGGGCGCTCGACGGCGACGGGATCTACCTCTATCACGATGGCAAGGCGGTCGCGAAGGCCGGGTTCACACGGGGGCAGCACGTCGGGCGCAGCGTGTACGACCTCTATGGGGCCACCCCGGAGGCCGCCGCCGAGATGCGGAAATGGTACGACGGCCAGATACGCCGAGGTCGCAGCGAGGCGCACGGCGCCGACTGGGACACCTGGCTCGTCCCGCTCCCCAGCGAGCCCGGCGGCCCCATCGACGGCGTGCTCGGGGTCTCGCTCGACGTGTCGGACTCCCGGATCGTCGAGAACGAGCTGCGCGTCCAGATCGACCAGATCGCGGCGCAGCAGAAGGTGATCCGCGATCTCTCGACGCCGATCATCGAGGTCTGGGACGGCGTGCTCACGCTCCCGATGGTCGGCACGGTCGACAGCGTCCGCACGGCCGAGGTCATGGACAGCCTGCTCGCGCAGATCGTCGAGAAGCGGGCGCGCTTCGCCATCCTCGACCTCACCGGCGTCGAGGTCGTCGACACCAGGGTCGCCAGCCACCTCATCCAGCTCATCACCGCCATCCGCCTCCTCGGCGCGGACGGCATCGTCGCCGGCATCAAGCCGACCGTCGCCCAGACCATGGTCGCGCTCGGCCTCGACCTCACCCAGCTCAACACGCAGCGCAACCTGCGCGCCGCCCTCAACTACGCCATCCGGGCCATGACAGGCGCCCAGGGCGCCTCCTCCGCCGCGAGCCCCGCGCCCGGCAAGAAGCCAGCTCCCTGAGCGGCGTCGTCGAGGCGGCTCACTCGTCCACGAGATCGAAGACGATGCCTCCCTGCGTCTTGATCCGGTGAGTCGACCGGTTCGCGCTGTTGACCGGAGAGGGCGTCAGCGGGTTGGGCGCGGCGCCCACGATGACCGGCCGATCCGGGTCGCCGTTCACGAAGGCGATGAGCACCTCGGTCCCCGGCTTGAGCGGGAAATGCGTGCCGTAGTTCGCTCCAGCGTGGTTCTGGAGCATGCGCACCGGCCTGGACGACACGCCGCCGGCCGCCCCCGTATCGAACAGGAACCGGACCATGTACCTGCCCTGATCGTCGATCTGCGCGTCGTTGCCCCCGCCCCCCGGCCCGGCGTCGACGATCCCCGTGACGACGCCGCTGATCCGGGGCGCCTTCGTGACGCGCGGCGGCCGGTACGTGTTCTTGCCCGGGATCGCGCGGAAGGTGTTCACGTAGCGCCGCGGCTCGTCGCTGCCGGTCAGCAGCGTCGCGCGGTGCTCCACCTCGACGAAGAGCAGGTCGAGCGACTCCAGGTTCGGGTGCCCTTCCAGCGTCGATCGCGCGCCCGCGCCGAGCCCGCACACCGCGCTCCTGCCCGCGTACACGAGCTGCGTCGCCTGCCGCTCCTCGGCCCGGACCTGCGCCAGCGCCTTCCCCTCCGCCGGCGTCTTGTAATGGCCGCCGTACTCGATCACGCCCCCCGCGTACCCCGTGGGGAGGACGTGCTCCGACGTCAGATCGAGCATCGGTTGCCGGTAGTTGTAGTCGCGGGCGACATACACGCTCGGCACCAGCCGCGATCTCGCCTCGAGCTCGAAGACGTCGCGCGTGTCGCTGTTCTCGCGGAATTGGACGGACTCGGCGCCGGCCGCGGGCTCGAAGCCGGCGCCGTCGGTGAAGACCATCGTGTCCTGCCCGTCCTGGTGATCGAAGAAGAAGCTGATCCCGGCGTGCTCGGCCAGGCGGCTGATGAAGGCGAGATCGGTCTCCTGGTACTGCACCGTGAACTCCCGCGGCGGGTAGGTGCCCGAGAGCCTGAGCACCACGTCGCTCCCGCTCAGGCCCACGAGCTCGAGCTTTTGCTTGATGAGGTCCGGCACCGCCTTGTTCATCGAGATCTCCGTGGTCTCGACCAGCGCCAGCCGGTAGGCGCGCGGGACGATGTGCAGGCGGTACGCCCGGTGGTCGCGCAGGTTCGCGAGCATGTCGTGGACCTCCGCGACCATCCCGTGGACGCGCCGCACCTCGACCCTGTTCTGCTCGAAGACGATCGCGACGCTCTCGCCCGTGAAGGCCTGTCCGTCGACCTCGGCGTCGCGCGGACAGACCACCTCGACGTCGAACGTGAAGAGCTGGGAGATCGCTTCGCGCCCCGAGAGTCTGCTCACCTGGAGGAGGTCGGACGAGAAGCCGGAGAGCTCGAGTCGAATGTTCAGCAAATCGGCGAGCCCGCTCGCCGTCCCCGTCGATCCCTCATTCGTGACCTTGGAGACGGGCTCCTGCCGAGGGGCGCCTGAATCGGCGAGCCTGCTCACCGTCCTCGTCGATCCCTCATTCGTGACCTGGGAGAGGGGCTCCTGCCGAGGGGCGCTTGAAACGGCGAGCCTGCTCATCGTCGTCGTCGAACCATCGTTCGTGACGGGGGAGGGGGTCTCCTGCCGAGGTGCGTCTGAATCGGCGAGCCTGCGCACCGACCTCGTCGGTTCAAGTTTCGTGACGTGGGAGGGGGTCTCCTGCTGAGGGGCGTCTGAATCGGCGAGCCTGCGCACCGACCTCGTCGGTTCAAGTTTCGTGGCGTGGGAGAGGGTCTCCTGCTGAGGGGCGTCTGAATCGGCGAGCCTGCGCACCGACCTCGTCGGTTCAAGTTTCGTGGCGTGGGAGAGGGTCTCCTGCTGAGGGGCGTCTGAATCGGCGAGCCTGCGCACCGACCTCGTCGGTTCAAGTTTCGTGGCGTGGGAGAGGGTCTCCTGCTGAGGGGCGTCTGAATCGGCGAGCCTGCTCGCGGTCCTCGTCGGTTCATCATTCGTGACGTGGGAGGGGGTCTCCTGCTGAGGTGCGTCTGAATCGGCGAGCCTGCGCACACTCCTCGTCGGTTCAAGTTTCGTGACGTGGGAGAGGGTCTCCTGCTGAGGGGCGCCAGAATCGGCGAGCCTACTCACCGTCTTCGTCGGTTCAACGTTCGTGACGTGGGAGAGGGTCTCCTGCTGAGGGGCGCCAGAATCGGCGAGCCTGCTCACCGTCTCCGTCGGTTCAACGTTCGTGACGTGGGAGAGGGTCTCCTGCTGAGGGGCGTCTGAATCGGCGAGCCTGCTCGCGGTCCTCGTCGAATCATCGTCCGTGACGTGGGAGAGGGTCTCCTGCTGAGGGGCATCTGAATCGGAGGGGCTGCGCGTCGTCATCGTCGATCCATCCTTCGTGACGTGGGGGAGGGGCTCCTGCTGAGGGGCGCCTCGCCCGCGGGCGCCCCTCACGCTCGTCGATGCGGGCTCGGCGAGCTACCGTTTGCGATCGAAGCGCTCGTAAAGGCTCCTCCTCAAGGCGGGGGAAGGGGTCGGCAGCGCGGGGCGCTCGGGCGATGGAGGCGGCGGCCTGCGGGGCGGCGGGGCCGGCGGCGGCTCGTCCGCCTCGGGGGAGCGCGCAGGCGAGGCGCTCAGCGTTGGCCTCGGCGGGGGAGGCGGCTCCGGCAGCAGCGGCTCCGGAGGTGGCGCCGCCGGCTCAGGAGCCGAAAGCGGCGCTGCCGCCGTTTCTGGCGCTTCCGCGGCGGCTGGTACGAGCGCAGGGGGGGCCGCGAGCGCGCCGGCGCCGGAGGGGCCGGGCGCGCCGGCGACCGGCTCCCAGTCGTCTTCCATCGCGAGCGCGAGCGTGCCCGAGCCCGCGCGCTCCTCCGCCGTGACCGGCTCCCGGCTGATCATCGAGGGAGGCAGCGCGCCGCCCGGGGGCGCCGGCTGGAACGGGAGCGCGGGCTGGTCCGTCGCGCCGGCATCCTCCTCGGGCAGCAGCGCCAGCGTCGCGGCGGGAGACCCCTTCGGCCCTTCTTCCACCGAGGAGATCGAGAGGGTCCCCGTGTCGACCCGCGGCCCGTGCGCGCCCTCGGCCGGCCCGGCGATGTCGCCGGGAGCCGACCCGGGGCGGAACGGCGTCGCCGCCGCCGAGGCGAGGGCAGCGGCCACCGCGCCAGCGTCCGAGAGGCTCACCGTGCGCGCCCCGGCGGCCGGCGCGGCCTGGGTCGCGCCCAGGGGGTCGCCGCCGTCGCCGTCGCCTCCCACGCCGCGCGCGCGGCCGGCCGCGTCGGCTGCCTTCGCGAGATCCTGGGCCGCGGCGTCCTGCTCCGCCGGCCTGTCGGGCCACTCGAGCGGCTCGCCGGGGAGCTCGACCCCCGCCACGAGGGTGGCCGCCGCGAGCGCGGCCTCGCCGGGGACGACCAGGCTGCCCCGGAAGACGAGGGTGCAGCGCTGCTCGTCGCCGTCGATGCGCAGGATGTCCGCGTTCAGCTCGATCGGGTGGCCCTCGCTCACGCCGAAGGCGGAGAGGCCGTGGACGCGCGCTCGGCCGCGCGCCTCGGGCAGCCGCGTCCGGAGCCGCGGCAGCGTGGGGTGGAGCCCGTGGAGCTCGATCCACTCGCCGCCGCGCAGGTAACGCGTCCGCTGATCGGGGGGCGCCGCCTGGTAATAGGCCCACTCGAAGGGATCGGGGATCTCGGCGATGGCGGCGTCGAGCGCCTTGCGGGGCGTGGCCCCGAGCAGCCGCCTGCGCGCGGGCCAGGCGCGCGCGATGGGCCCGAAGCCGGCCGCGCGCGCCGGCTGGAGGGGATCGACGATGTTCGCCTCGGGCTCGGACGCGTCGCCCGTCGCCTGCACGCCGAGGAAGTTCTCCTGGTCGTTCTCGCCGCGGAGCGCCCGCTCGTACACGAGCGGCATCCGCTGGAACCCGGCCCTGTCCTTGATCAGGAGCTCCTTGTCGAGCAGGGGCCCGTCCTCATCGGAGATCGCGAGTCGCACGGGCAAGGCGTGCACGGGCGCGCCGGGCGGCGGCGCGTGGGCGTGGCCGGTAAAGAGCACGTCGGCGCGCTCCAGGTGCGGCGCCAGATCGCTCGTGAGCCGGACGCTCCGCCCAGGGTTGTTGCCGTGATGGACCTCGCCCTGGACGACCTGCTGCGGCTCGACCCTGGGCATCTCCGCGTCCGCCGCGAAGGCGAAGGTGGCCTTGACGATCACGGTGATGTGGAGCTCGCCCCGGCTGCGCCACGCGACGGCGGCGGCGGCTGCTCCGTTCAGCGGCGTGACCCTCACGGGCCCGGTCGCGCCGTTCGTTCCACGGGTCATCGCGCCCTTCGCCGCGCCCTTCTCCGCACCGTTCGCCATTCCGCGGCGTTATAGCACGGCTCTCGTCACGAACTTGCCGCCGCACTGCCCCCATGCCACCCACGGCGATCATGAAGCCGGCTGGAAACGCTCGTGCGCTGGGATCGGCGCTCGCCCTCCTCGTCATGATTGCCTCGTTCGGCTGCGACACGGTGGCGACGCTCGTCGCGCCCGCGGTGCCGGTGGTCATCGAGAAGGCGACCGCGCCCGGGGAGCCCGCCGCGCCCGAGGATCCTGCCGCGCCCGAGGCGCCCGAGAGCCGGAAGTGCTGCTTCCGGAGCGGCGAGGGCGCCGCGAAGGTGTGCGAGAGCCAGGAGCGCTGCTGCTCCGGCAGGTACGACCGCAGCGCGTGCGAGGACTCGGGCGGTCTCTGGTTCAACAGCGCCGACGGCTGCGCCGGCGCCTGCTGAGCATCTGGCTCGCTCCGCCGGCGTAGGAAAGGGTGTGCGCGAGCTCGACACCGACGCCCTGCTCCGGCTCGTGCAGCGGGCCACGGGCCATGTCCCGTCGTCGATGGTCCCGCTGCGCGGGGGCGTGTCGTGCCGGCGCTATCTGCGCGTCGTGACGCCGGCCGGGACGGCGGTCGCGATGTTCGCGCCGAGCGCGGGGGCCGACGGCGTCACGGTCGGCGCCGCTCCCCCGCGGTGGCCGTTCCTGGAGGTGCACGCGCTCCTCCGGGAGCGCGGCGTCCGGGTGCCGGCGCTGCTCGCCGAGGACTGCGAGCACGGCCTGCTCCTCCTGGAGGATCTCGGGGACGCGACGCTCTCGGCCTTCGTCGAGCGCGCGCCCGCCCGCCGCGCCGAGGTCTACGCGCTGGCCGCGCGCGATATCGCCCGGGCGCAGCGGGCGCTCGCGGCGCTCCCGAGCGGCTCGATCGTCGACTCGTGCGCGCTCGACGAGACGCTCCTGCGCTGGGAGCTCGACCATTTCCGCGCGTGGGCGCTCGACGCGCGCGGGCTCAGGCTGGGCGACGCCGCGCGGGCCGAGCTCGACGCCGTCTCGGAGCGCCTCGCCCGGCGCATCGCCGCGTGGCCGCGGGGCTTCGTTCACCGCGATTACCAGAGCCAGAACCTCATGGTCGTTGACGCGGCGGGCGGGGGCCTCGAGATCGCCTGGCTCGACTTCCAGGACGCCCTCCTCGGCCCGCGTGCCTACGATCTCGCGACGCTCCTGAATGACAGCGCTCAGGACATGGATCGCTCCTTCATCGAGGCCCGGCTGGACGACTATGCGGCCGCCGCCTCGCTCGACAGGCCGGCGCGCGACGCGCTCGGCCGGGAGTTCGATGTGCTCACGGTCCAGCGCAAGCTGAAGGACGCCGGCCGCTTCGTCTTTCTCGACCGCATCGGCGTGGATCCTACGTACCTGCGCTACGTCGAGCCCGCGCTCGCGAGGGCGCGCGCCGCGCTCGCGAGGATGGGCGACGACGAGGACATGCGGGTGCTGGCGCGGCTCATCGCGTGGTGAGAGAGAGTTGGACGCCAAAAGACGCCAAGGGACGCCAAAAGACGCCAACAGATGAGAGAAAGGGGGACGCGTGGCTCTCGGAACGCCATGTCGACGACCCTGGCTATCTTGTCACGAACAATCCCGTCTCTTTTTTGGCGTCTTTTGGCGTCTTTTGGCGTCTTGTGGCGCCCTGGCGTTTGAATCTGACATGCCCGGTCGTCGGCCGGCCGGATCTCGGCCTCGGTGCGGCTCAGAGCTCCGACTGCTCCAGAAAGCGCTGGAGGAACGTGACGGCGGCTTGCTCTCCAGCCTCCGGGAAGCCCCCGAACATCGCGAACTGGTGCCATACCCAGCCGGCGTTCAGATAGGACTCCTTCTCGCTCGCCTCGAGCGAGGAGCACACGTGATCCCAGCGCGGGTTCGCCCCGGGGAGATAGCCGCTCCTGTCGGGCGGCAGGCTGGTCAGGCGCGCTTCCCTGGAGGGGCCGGGGAGCCTCTGCTGGAGCGCCGCGTTCGCGTCGAGCTGGTGGCCGCCGGTCATCCGCAGGCGGCGCGAGGTGTCGCCGCCGAGCCAGCGCACGAGCAAGGCCTCATTCTTGGCGATGCCGCGGGCGTCGAACGCGAACACCTCGCTCACGCGGTCCTTGTTGGCCGCGAGCGCCTGCCACAGGGCCAGTCCGCCGGCGCTGAAGCCCGCGAGCCCGAGCTTGCCGAGCCGCGGCCCGCCCTGCCCCGTACCGATCTTCCGCGCGCCGCAGAGGAAGCGGAGCGCCGCCTCGGCGAGGCCCGGCAGGCTCGCGGTCGTGGCGGCGCCGAAGCTCGCCCCGCTCGGCCACGGGTGCAGCATGACCACCGCCCTGCCGCTCGCGGCGAGCGCCTCCTCGAAGCCGCAGCGGACATAGACCCAGCGGGACTGGTCGCGCGGATCGCGCTCGAACACGTCGCGCGCCCAGAACGACGCGCCGGGAGACGGGTCGGGCGTGAGCAGGTATCGATTCAGCCCGAACATCTCGTGGCGCTGGTCGACCCGGGTATACGGGTACCCTTCCGGCCGGTAGAACACGAGGGCCGAGATCCCGTCGTCCGGCGGCGCCTTGCAGGCCTCCGGGATGCTCGCGAACCAGATCTTCGGATCCCCCGCGGTGGCGCCGAGGGCCACGAGCTCGGTCCCGGACCGGTGCTCGCGCCGGTACTCGTCCGCATACCCGGCGTAGGCCATCCAGAACGGGGTGATATCGACGAAATCCGTCCTGATCTGGGCGAGCGCGAGGCCGGGCGCCGATTGCACGTCGACGAGCGGGTGGGCCTGCCCGAGCTCCGGGTCAGGGGCGGGGCTGAGCGCCGTCCCGCCGCTCGCCACGTCGAACGCCTGGTCGACCGACAGGACCTCTTCCTCCAGGGCGGGGACGTCCTCGAAGGCGTCGAACGCCGCCGAGAAGCGTGCGCTGAGCGCGACGCGCGACGCCCCGGCGGGGATCACGAACTCGCGCCGCCCAGGGCTCGATCCGGCGAGCGGCAGCGGCGCGTCGTCGGCCGTCGCCTGCACGTCGGCGAGCGCGTCGGGCAGAAGCGGGCTGCCCGCATTGCGCCAGGTGACCCGGAGCCTCAGCGCCATGCGGCGCCCCGGACCGGAGGGCGCGCCCGGCGACAAGGGAGCGCGGCGGCGTGGAGGGGGTCGACCGGGCCATTGCCGGCGAAGGGGGAGCGCTGCGGGGCGGAGGGCACGGGGCGCCCACGGTACCAGAGGGCGCGGCCCGCGGGCGAGCGCGACCGGGCGCGCTCGCCCGCGCGGGGAGCCCCGAGAGGGGCGCTTCCCGCGTCGTTCGGCCGATCCTGCGGGCGCGGCGCGCCGCGCCGCCGGGGGCTGTGTCGCCTCCTCGGCTGGCGCGGCGCCAATCGACTGGAGCTCAGCGGTTGCCGTTCGCGCAGTACCCGAACTCGACGGCCGTTCCAGGCTTGATCTTGGCGTTCCAGCTCACGCCGGTGAACACGAAGTCGGTGCCTTGCTTGACGGCGTTGGTGTTCCAGAAGTCACGGAGCGTCGCGCCGTTCGAGGGCACGTAGAGCTTCCATGTGGTCTCGCCGCTGTCGTTCTTGGTCAGCTTGACGTTGTTGCAGTAGCCGCCCGTCCACGTCGAGTTGGGGGTGATGCCGATGGTGATGTTGCCGCCCTCCACGCGCACGCCGGTCCCGGGGTTGCCCCCGCCGCTGCCGCCGCCCGTGCTGCTGCTGCTGCTGCTCGACGAGGACGTGGTGGTGCCGCCGCCGCCGCCACCGCTGCCGGAGGTGCTGGAGCTGGAGCTGCTGGAGCTGGAGCTGCTGGTGGTGGAGCTGCTGGAGCTGGAGCTGGAGCTGCTGCTGCCCTTCACCCGCGCGATGAAGCTGTCATAGCCGGCGACGTCGCCCGTCTGAGAGAGCATGACGATCGCGACGCCCATGTCGACGGCCTTGGCGACGTTGCTCTCGTTGAGCCAGGTGGAGTCGACGTTGATCGGGCCGCCGCCGAACGTGTACGCGTCCACGATGACGAGCGGCAGGCTGAGCGCGGTGGTGATCTCCTTGTAGGTGAAGTTGTCGATCTTGCCCGTGGTGAACGGGAATTGCTTGCCCGTGAGGCCGACGTACTTGACCACGCTGCGATCCCAGCCGTCGTAGAAGTCGCCGACCGACGACGCCCACTTGGTGGCCGACGGGCTGAACCACGGGCTGAAGTCGATGACCACCTTGCACGAGGGGCAGCCCGCCTTGATGGCGCCGAGGATCTGGTTGATGAAGCTGTCGGACTCCGTCTCCGTGAGCGCGTTCTGCTGCGCCGTCTGCGAGAACTGGTACCAGTCCGGCTCGATGTGGATCAGCGCCTCGCGTCCTTGGAGGGCCCCGTTGATCCCTGACGCCGCCTTCTGATAGGCGCTCGCCATCGAGGCGATGTTGGCGCGCACGTACGCCGCGCCCCTCTGGCACAGCGGTGCGCCGCTGTTGCCGTCGCAGTCGTTCTCGGACCCGAGCCCCTTCTTCGTCATGTCCGTGGCGATGTAGCCGAAGAAGTAGGGGGTCTTCCCCGCGTTGACGATCTGCGTAAGCTTGTTCTTATGTGTGCTGGTGAAGCCGCCCGATTGCAACCAGTCCCCGACGGCCACAACATCGACGTTGGCGGGTCCGGACTGGGGCGGCGACCAGCTCTGGCTCCACTGCGGAGCGACGCCGAAGCGCATCTGCGATGCCGCCGCGGCCGCCGCTGCCTCATCGGCGAAAATCTCGTCCTCTTCGGAGGCGCTGGAACCATCGTCCGCGACAACGATGCACCCGCCGACAGCGGCGAGCAGGCACAGAGCTGCCCCAGCACCGAAAAGCGAACCCTTGATCTTCGTCATTGTCAATCTCCAAGTGACCGAGCGGCTCCGCGCCGCATCGGATTTTTCCACTCCCGAGTGCCAGCATCGGCTTGGCACGGGGCGCTTGTTGAAAGGAAGGTTCGGAGAGCGTTGCAACGGCCGGGCCATCGTCTCTCCAGAGAGGAGAACGCCGGTTCACGGGCACATTCCGACGGTGCCTGTCCGCGAGAGATGGAGAGTGGGCCGATGGAGTGGATCACCGAACCGGGGCACGGATGATCCACCGCGAACGCCCTGATTTCTCGGTGCGGGACGCTGGCAAGCGGGTAGTCTGCGCCCGATGAACCAGGACCGTGGAGTGGAGCGATGAGCGCGCCCGCGCTCATCGAGATCGAGGACGCCGAGGTCTTCCGCGGCGACACGCGCGTCTTCGAGGGGCTGTCGCTGCGCATCGAGCAGGGCGAGAACACCGCGATCCTCGGGCCCAACGGCGCCGGGAAGTCGACCTTGCTGAGGCTGCTCTCACGGGAAATCTATCCGGTCCACCGCGAGAGCTCGCATGTGCGGATACTCGGTCGCGAAAGGTGGGAGGTGTCCGCACTGAGGCGCAGGCTTGGGCTCGTGTCGTACGAGCTGCAGATGGCCTATCCCCGGGGTGTGCGGGGCTCCGAGGTGGTGCTCTCCGGCTTCTTCGCGAGCGCCGGGCTGCACGAGCACGAGCCGGCGACGGCCGCGCAGCGCCGGCGCGCCGAGGAGGTGCTCCGCGATCTCGGCGTCGCGCACCTCGGCGACAAGCCCATCGCGGAGATGTCGGCCGGCGAGCAGCGGCGCTGCCTGCTCGGGCGCGCCCTTGTGCACGATCCGGAGGCGCTGGTGTTCGACGAGCCGACGACGAGCCTCGATCTGAAGGCCGCGTTCGAGCTCATCGATCTGCTCAGGCGCCTCGCGCGGCAGGGCAAGACGCTGATCCTGGTGACGCACCATGTGCAGGAGATCCCGCCGGAGATCGGGCGGGTCGTCCTGCTGCGGAGTGGCCGCGTCTTCGCCGATGGCCCGAAGCGCGCGGTTCTGACCGACGACAACCTGTCCCGTCTGTTCGACGTGCCGCTCACCGTGGTCGAGCGCGACGGGTTCTTTCAGGTATTCCCCCGATCTCTCTGAGACACGGAGTCTCGCCGTCACGTCTCACCCGCTTCGCAAGACGCACGGTTCGTCCTCTGCGCAGTGGAGAGATCAGAAAACGGTAGGCCCCCAGAGAGGGTGTTCTCGGCGCGGGGTGGGGGATGGGCCGATGTTTGAGCCTGAAACACGAGCCATCCGGCAACGCCGGGTGGCTCGTGTTTCAGGCGAGTTCGGCGGGGCCCCCACCCCGCGCCGAGAACACCCTCTCTGGGGGCCGGGCAGCCCTGCGAGGCCCGCCACCCCGCGCTAGCCGATCTCCACCTTGCTCCACATGTCCCGCCGCATCCGCTCCTTCCGCCGGTCGGTCCGGGTCACGAGCCGGGCGGCACCCCAGGCGGCGAGCAGCTGGCCCTCCTGGCCGAGGCCGGGCAGCACGCTCCGGCCGACGAGCAGGGTGCGCTCGATCGGCCCGCGGATCGGCTCGCCCGCGAGCCCGAGGTAGCCGGGCGGGTCGACCTCGAGCTGCCGCACCATCGGCTCGGCGCCCGGGGCCGCGCCCTTCAGCGCGGCGCGCTCGATGAGGCGGCGGCGCTGGCCGTCGTAGAGCCACACGGGCAGCCCGTCGTGCACCGAGTCGACGAGCACGAGGTGGCGCTCGAGGAAGGGGAGCTCGGCCGTGAGCGCGTCGAGCACCGCCTGGCGCGCCTCGAGCAGCGACAGCGGGCCCCGGTCGGGGAGCAGGATCTCCGCCACAAGCAGCGTGTCGGTCGAGGGAGCCGGCAGATCGCAGCGCTGGAGGTGGACCACGGGGCGCCCAGGTCCGGTCGGCCGCGTCTGCCGCGGCGAGCTCGGACGGGCCCCGGAGGCGCCGTCGCTCGACACGCGCGGCGGCGCGGGCGAGCGGCCAGCCGACGCGGACGGGAAGGGGAACAGCAGCGCCTCGGGGCCGAGCGGCTCGGGCAAACCCTCGCGGCGCACGATGAGCGACACGACGAAGCGGCCGATCGACGAGGTGATCCGCGGCCACTCGCGCAGCGCGCGCTTGTGGATGCCCTCGCCGCCCGAGAGGCTCGCGAGCGTCTCGCCGTCCATGTCGGTGATGACGAAGCTGCTGCCGTTCGGGTGATCGTCGCCGTCGAGCACGACCCCCGCGGCGGTGCCGCGGCGGACGTGGACCGACGCCGCGCGCTCGTCGAGCAGGCAGCGACCGCCGTGGGCGAGGATGCGCTCGACGAGGAACTCCTCGAGCTCCTCCTCGCCGCGCGGGAGCATCATCAGCCCGCGCGTCCACGCCCCGTGCAGGCGCGCGACCGCGAAGGGAGGCGGGAGCGCCGAGAGGTCCGTGGCGAAGAGGACGGACTGCGTGACGATCGAGCGGAACAGGTGGCCGCGCGGGAACTCGACGAGCAGGTCGGCGTCGGGCTCGGCGCGCGCGTACGGGAGCATGCCGGCGTAGCGCGCGGTCTCGCGCCGCTCCCAGAAGGTGCCCGGCGGCCAGAGGGCGTCGTGCGAGAAGGCGTCGTCGGCGGCGCCGTTGACGTGGGCGAGCTCGGCGTAGAGCTCGTCGACGACCCGCCGGAGCTCGGGGAACTCGCGGTCGATCTCGCGGCCGAAGAGGACCATGTCGGGCGGCACGTCGAGGCGCCGGCGCGGCGCGACGGCCTGCAGCATGGGCATGGCCGGGACGATGCGGCGCTTCCAGGTCTGCGACTGGGCGAGCTCGACGAGGAAGCGGCGCCACGCGGGCGAGGGCTCGGCGAGCATCGTGAAGGCGCGCCGGCGGAGGACGTGCTGGTCGAGGCGGTAGGTGGGCGGGCGCTCGCCGTGCCCGACGACCATCACGGTGAAGTCGCGGCGCGCGAGGAGCGCCGCGGCCGTGAGCGCGCCGATGGACCGGCCCAGGACGATGACGTCGTAGTGCTTGTGGATCACGCCCCTTCCCCGACTTCTCCGACTTCCCTGACCTCCCCGGCGCTTCCCCGCGCAGGGCCGCTCTGGGCGAGCCCGAGCGCGGTCTCGACGCCGGCGAGCGTCGCGCGCGCTCGCCCGCCCGGCACGTCAGGCGGCGCGATCTGGAGGCGCCCCTCGGCGATCCACGAGAGCGCGCGGATGAGCAGGGCGTGCTCCTGGACGAGGATGCGCGCGGCCAGCGCGTCGCGGTCGTCCCCGTCGAGCACGGGGACGGCGGCCTGCGCGAGGATGGGCCCGGTGTCGGTGCCGGCGTCCACGAGGTGGACCGTGCAGCCGGTGACGCGCACGCCGTGATGGAGCGCCTGCTGCTGGGCGTCGACGCCGGGGAAGGAGGGCAGGAGCGACGGGTGGATGTTCACGACCCGGTGCGGGAAGGCGTCGAGGAAGGTCGTCGTGAGCAGGCGCATGAAGCCCGCGAGGACGACCCAGGTCGCGCCCGCCTCGCGGAGCGCGTCGACGACGGCGGCGTCGAAGCTGTCGCGATCGGCGAAGTCCCGGTGCGCGATGACGCGCGTGGGGACCCCGGCGCGCTCGGCGCGCGCGAGGCCCTCCACGTCGGGCCGGTTCGAGAGGACGAGCCGCACGCGGGCGTCGAGGTGGCCGGCGGCGATCGCGTCCAGGATCGCCTGGAGGTTCGAGCCGCGGCCGGAGATGAGGACGCCGAGATCGAGGGGGGGCATGGGGGGCAGATACTACGGCGGAGGCGGGCGCGGGAGAGATCCGGGGCGGAAGCGGCCGCCCGGGTCCCGGGGGGGGTGCATCGAGGGCTGCGAGGCGACCTCCGGGCCGCTCGCGCTGTCATTTGCGGCTGCGCACGCTCGCGCCTCGCCGTGGCCGGGCCCCTCTGGCCGGCCACCTACCAATGCCGCGCCGCTCGGGGTAGGGTGGCGGCGCCACGATGTCGGAACGCCCGCCTGAGCCGACCCTTACCGCCGACGAGGCCGCGAAGCACCGGGCGAGGTCCTACCTCGGGCGGGTGATCTCGAAGCGCTACCGCATCGACGAGGTCATCGCGATGGGCGGCATGGGCGCGGTCTACCGCGGCGAGCACGTGCACATGCACAAGCGCGTCGCGATCAAGATCCTGCACCCCGACACCGAGCGGCTCCCCGAGCTCGTGCAGCGCTTCGAGCGCGAGGCCATCGCCGGCGCCCACATCCAGCACCGGAACGTCGCGACCGCGACCGATTTCGGCGAGGCGGAGGACGGCTCGTTCTTCCTGGTCCTCGAGTACGTGCGCGGCACGACGCTCCACGAGATCATCCGGCGGGGGCCGGTGCCCGCCGCGCGCGCCGCCCTGATCGCCAGGCAGCTCGCGGCCGCGCTCGACGCGACCCACGCGATGGGCATCGTCCACCGCGACGTGAAGCCGCGCAACGTGATGGTCGTCGAGCCGCAGGGCGACCTCGTGAAGCTCATCGATTTCGGCCTCGCGAAGGTGAGCGTCGATCAGCTGCGCCGGTCCGTCGCGTCGCCCGAGTCCGCGCGGGCGGGGGCCGACTCGCTCCCGGTCCGGCTCACAACGGCCGGCGTGATCTTCGGGACCATCGCCTACCTCGCCCCGGAGTCGGCGCTCGGGATGGACTTCGTCGACGAGCGCGCGGATCTCTACGCCCTGGGCCTGATCCTCTACGAGATGCTGGCCGGCAAGCACCCGTTCCTCGCCAAGGATCCGGTCGAGCTCTTCAACCAGCAGCGGAGCGCGCCCGTGCCGGCGATCGCCGCGCACTCGCCAGGCGTCGTGGCCCCGCCCGCCCTCGAGGCGGTCGTGCGGCTCCTCCTCGAGAAGAATCCGCGCGCCCGCTTCGGGACCGCGGAGGAGCTGATCGCGGCGCTCGACGACGCGTGCGCCGCGTCGGGGATCGCGGTGCACGAGCCGCGGGCGGAGATGTCGTCGAGGGGGGAGATGTCCTCGAGGGCGGAGATGACGTCGGTACCCGCGATCGCGGACGCGGCGCGCGTGCCGAGCAACCGGCCGCCCGTGCCCAGCGCGCCGTCGGGCGCGCCCGACGCGAGCTCCGGCGGCTCCTCGGCGATTGTCCTTGGCGATTCGTGCCTCGTCTCGTTCAACGATGTCGCGGACGCGCTGGCGCCTGCCGCGGAGCGGGCGGCAGGTGAGCCGGCCGGGAGCGGCGCGAGCGCGAAGGAGGCGGAGAGCGCGCGCGCGTCGGGCGAGCTTCCGGAGGGTCGAACGGGCGGCGCCGAGCCGGCAGAGGCGGTGGCGTCGGCGGTGGACGGCGACGAGGACGAGGAAGACGCCCTCAGCCACTCGCGCCCGACGCCGGTGCGCAACACGCCGACCCTTGTCGCCGAGATGATGCGGGACTCGCGGCCGACCGCGGTGGGCGGCGCGGCGTTCATGGCGCAGGTCGCCTTCGCGCAGGAGGTCGCCAGGGCCGACGCGGCCTCCGCGGCCGACGACTCGAGCGTGCCGGACGACGCGCGCCCGACGACGGTGGGCGGCGCGGCGCTCATCGCGCAGGCCGCTTTCGCGCGCGAGGCCGCCGGCGGCGGCGCTCCTGCCGAGGCCGATGACCAGCGTCCTCCGCACGCGTCGTCACCGCTGTCCGAGGCGTCGGCGCGGTCGCAGGAGTCGCCGGAGCTGAAGGAGTGGGCGTCGCTGATCTCGATGCCGCCGTCGCCGGAGGTGCTGCCTCCGTCGCCGAGCGAGGCGGAGCGGTCCGTCGAAGCGCCTGGGGCGACGGAGGCAGCGGGGCTGGGCTCCCTGCGGCTGTCGCTGGACGACCTATTGCTGTCGTCGGGCAAGGCGGAGCGCCGTGCGGCCGAGCCCTCATCGAACAAGCCGTCGCCGTCGGGGGTGGAGGAGCCATCGCCGTCGGCTGCGGAGCCGGCGTCATCGAAGCCGCCGTCGTCGCCCGCAGCGAAGCGTGAGTCGTCGAAGCCGCCGTCGTCGGAGCGTGAGACATCGAAGCCGCCGTCGTCGCCAACGGCGGAGCGTGAGACATCGAAGCCGCCGACGTCTGTAGCGGAGCGTGCATCGTCGAAGCCGCCGTCGTCGGAGCGTGAGACATCGAAGCCGCCGTCAGCGGAGCGTGCATCGTCGAAGCCGCCGTCGTCGGAGCGTGAGACATCGAAGCCGCCGTCAGCGGAGCGTGCATCGTCGAAGCCGCCGACGTCTGTAGCGGAGCGTGCATCGTCGAAGCCGCCGTCAGCGGAGCGTGCATCGTCGAAGCCGCCGTCAGCGGAGCGTGCGTCATCGAAGCCGCTGTCGTCGCCAGCGGCGGAGCGTGCGCCATCGGAGCCGCTGGCCGCATCCGTTGTGGAGCCGGCATCCGTCGCGAAGCCGGCGTCGTCGAAGCCGCCGTCAGCGGCCGGCGCGGAGCCGCCGTCCGGGGCCGGCGCGGAGCCGGCGTCATCGCCGTCGCCCGCGCCGTCCGTGAAGGCGCAGCCGCCGCAGACCGAGCCGGCTCCCGTGGCGTCCGCGTCCCCGCCGCCGGACGCGCCGCCCGCAGAGGATGAGGCGCCCGTCTCGGAGCCGACGTCCGAGCGGATGAGCGGCTCGCGGCCAGCCTTCGCCCCGACGCTGCTGCGGGAGCTGGAGGCCGCCGAGGCAGAGCGCGTCGCCCGCGAGCGCGAGGAAGAGGCCAAGCGGAAGCTCGCGGAGGAGGAAGAGCGCGCCGCGCGCGAGCGCGAGGAGAAGGCCAGGCGAAAGCGCGAAGCGCGGGAGGCTCGCGCGTCGCGGCTGGGCCCCGAAGGCCTCGGCGGCCGCGTGGGCCGGCTGGCACCGTACCTGGGCGGCGGCCTCCTCGCGGCGGCGGTGATCGCGGCGCTCGCCGGCGGTGGGCGCGCCCCGCCCGAGCCGGAGCCCCAGCTCGGCTCCGCGAGGCCCCCCGCGAGCGCGCTCGCCACGAGCGAGCCGGCCCCGGCCGACTCCGCCGCCGTCCCCGAGGCACCCGCGCCCACGGCGCCGGCGCCCGAGGCCCCTGCGCCGGCGGCGTCCGACGCGCCGGCCGAACCCCCGCCCGATGAAGCGGCCCGGAAGGCGCTCACCGACGCTGTCAGGGCGCGCCGGTGGGTGAAGGCCGCCGACGCGATCCAGCAGCTCGCGGAGCGCGATCCGGCGGCGCTCCGCGAGCGCGCGCTCGCGATCGCGGCGCGCAACGTCGCCATCGCCATCGCGAAGACGGGCGAGGAGCACGCCGACAAGGTCTTCGCGGCGCTCTCGAGCCGCTTCGGGACGGCGGGCATCGACGTGCTCTACGAGATCGTCGAGACCCGCGGCCGCTCCACGCCGGCCACCCGGGCCGCGAAGCTGCTCCGCGATCCGGAGATCGCGGCCCGCGGGACCCCCGCGGTCCGGATCTCCTTCGAGCTGCGCGACGCCACGTGCGGCGAGAAGCTCCCGTTCCTCGAGCGCGCCGTCTCCGAGGGCGACGAGCGCACCCTCGTCGTGCTCGAGACGACGGTGAGGCCCTGTTACAAGAAGAGCCGGGCGATCGACGACGCGATCAAGAACCTGCGATCGCGGCTCGAAGGCGGCTGAGCTCGCGGCGCGCGGCCCGCGCCGCCGCGCGGCGCATCCCGGCCCGCGCGCCGCGCATCGCCCTCGCCGTCGCCGGCCCGCTCATCCGAACAGCACGCGCTCCTCGAACGGCACGTCGCCGACCGACACCACCTCGCCGAGCACCCAGGCCTGCTCGCCGCTCTTGGCGAACGCCTCGATGGCCCGGTCCGCGGCGCCCTTCTCCACGACCGCGATCAGCCCGACGCCGAGGTTGAACGTGCGCCGCATCTCGGCCTCCTCCACGGGGCCGCCGCGCTGGAGCACCTGGAACACCGCCGGCCGCTGGTAGGAGCGGAGGTCGAGCCGCGCGCCCAGCCCGTCCGGCAGCACGCGCGGCAGGTTCCCCGGCAGGCCGCCGCCCGTGATGTGCGACAGCCCCCGGACCGCATCGCCGCAGGCCCCGAGGAGCGCCGTGATCGCGCGGGCGTAGATCCGGGTCGGCGTCAGCAGCGCCTCCCCCACGGTGCCGCCGAGGTCGGCCACGCGGTCGCTCATCGTGAGCCCCATCTCCTTCTCGAGCACGCGCCGCGCGAGCGAGAAGCCGTTCGAGTGCAGCCCGCTCGACGCCACGCCGATGACCGCATCGCCGGCCGCGATCCGCTTGCCGTCGAGGATGCGCGACCGCTCGACGACGCCCACGGCGAACCCGGCGAGGTCGTACTCGCCGTCCGCGTACATGCCCGGCAGCTCGGCCGTCTCGCCGCCGATCAGCGCGCAGCCGGCCTGCTTGCAGCCCTCGGCGATGCCGCGGACGACGGCCTCGCCCACGTCGACGTCGAGCTTGCCCGTCGCGAAGTAGTCGAGGAAGAAGAGGGGCCGCGCGCCCACGGTCAGCACGTCGTTCACGCACATCGCGACGAGATCGATGCCCACCGTGTCGTGGACGCCCGTCGCGAACGCCACCTTCAGCTTGGTGCCGACCCCGTCCGTGCCGCTGACCAGCACCGGCTCGGACAGCCCGCCCGGCAGCGCGCACAGCCCGGCGAAGCCGCCCACGTCGGCGAGCACCTCGGGGATGCGCGTCGGCTTCGCGAGCCGCTTGATGCGCTCGACGAGCGCGTCCCCTGCATCGATATCGACCCCGGCTTCCCGGTACGTGACGCTCATGGCAGGCGCATCCCACACCTCGGCGGCAAAGGGAAGCGGGCTCGCTCTCGGGGCGGCTTCCGGGGTCGCCCGGCTCGTCTCTGCTGAGCAGCCCCGCCAGAACGGCCGGCTGGCTGGGCAGCGCGCGCGGAGGATGCTCGGCTGCAGTCTCCGCTAGGCTTGCCCCGCATGTCGACCGTGGACACCAAGCCGAAAGCGGACGCCCGTTACAACGAACTGCTCCGGCGCATGCCTCCGGAGAAGCGCCTTGAAGCGGCGATTCGCCTGAGTCAGGCGGTTCGTGAGTTGGCGCTTGCTGGCATCCGTGCTCGCGATCCAGGGGCGGACGACCAGGAGCTTCGTGGTTGGCTTGCAGTGAGGCTGTACGGGTGCGACTGTGGGCGCAGGCTGCTCGGCCATGTGCCAGACGATGCGACGTAACCTCATGAGCAACGCAACGGACGTTGGCACCGCACTGTATGTGGCGTTGCGTGTGACAGCCGCTGAACCGCGTTCGGGATGTACACTACTGAACGTCAGATTCGACGCTTGGTTGGGTCGAATCCTCCATAGGAAAAGCGATATGTGCGTCCGATGCAGGGCCGAGAGCGCTCATCGCTCGAATATCCTTCTTGCAGGTCGTCTCGCGTCGGTGAGAAGGCCGAGCATCTTGAGGCGTATTTCGATCACTTTTCTGGATACATCATACCTGAGCATCAAGGCGTCGGTCACGGCGTAGAAATTGCGCTGGTTGCAGGTCTGTTCGTCAACAAATAGTGGGCCATGTCCTTTGTCTACAAGGTCATGCCTGCGGATGATATTGAAGAAATCGGTGACGAGGCTGTTTCTCGGAAGAAGCAGGGACGAGGCAAAAATGTTTGCTTGCCATTCGAGCCGGGCTATGTCCTCGATCCCGACTTCCGAGGGCCCGCCGCGGTCAAAGTCATTCTCCTGGCAGTATTCTCCCGCCATGTACCGCCCGTGCCGCAAGAAGTAGTGCCCAAGTTCATGCGCTAATGTGAATCTCTGCCTTCCGACGTGGTCGCCTGGATGACGATAGATGTTGATCTGAAGAGGTGTGAACGCGATGCGGCCCAGGACCCCCGCCTTGGCTTCCTGAGCGGTTGGAACGACGCCAGTCCTGACGTCAAGACATCGTTCTGTTGATTCCCGCCTGCATATGTCCTCAAGGGGCACAGACCCGCCACGGTAGGCGATGGTTTCTAAGGTGACCGCAGTCGATTGCTCAATTTGCTCGACGGAAAGGAACTCCACAGACGGCGGCTGACGCCTCGCCAGCTCTTCGACTGGCACAAGGATGCACTCGTCTTGACTGACTCCACGGGTCAAAGAGCGAAGGAGGGTGTACAGCGAATGTGAATAAATCCCGTCAAGGAAACAATAAAAGTCGAAATAGCGACTCTGGTGAGCTTCCTCCAGGAGCCCCGAGTGGATATCGACCCAATCGGGGGTTGAGGAGCTGACGGCAGAGGGCGATCTGTCAAGGACCCATTTGAGGGTTCTCTTGTCGTAGTATCGGAGCAGTCCGATCCCCTTCGACTTGCAGTACGAGAACGCTCCTTGGGCAAAGGCATTCGTCGAGACAAGTAGCCCTTTGACACCGGCCCCCGATATCTGTTCGATCTTGGCGAAGAATTCCTCTGCGTCATTCACGGGAACGGGAAGACCGTAGTCTTTGCATTCGATGAGAACCAAAAGTGAGTAAGCTGTGCGACCGGGGATGAATATTTCGATGGAAATGTCGAAGACAATGTCGGTGCAACGATCCTTGGAGTAGTAGCCCTTCTTGTGGAATAGCTTGTAGCACTCGGGGGAACTGAAGAACTGACCGTCCGAGATCATCCGCTTCAGGGCCGTGAAGACCTGAGCCTCGAATCTATCTCCCTTCGCCGTAGAACTCATACTGTCCCGTCACTTTGCGTCTGTTTCGTTGCAGAGTCAGACCGGCGATTCGTCGGCGGTTTTCTGATTCCCGCCCAACGGATCGAGTTCTAGCTGCAGCGGACGGCCCGCTCGTACCGCCATTGTCGGTCTGTCTGGTGCGCCGCCCGTCTGTCGCAGCCATGCCTGCTGATCTGCTCGCATGTGAACCATGCTACATGGATCGGGGGATTCCGTAAGGTCGATCTTCAGCCTGGCGCCGAGGCAGCCTCCGGCGAATGCATCCGGTGGCTCTGGCTTGCATCGGGCTGTAGCGTGGAGGCTGCCGTTAGGGACTTGCCAGGTTTGCAGCCCCGCGGACCCACGATACCGCGCTTTCTGCAGGGTCAGGGATGCGCGTCGCGCGCGTCGGGGGCTCCTGCTCGAGGCTGTCGCCATCATCTTGGGTAGGCACCACGAGCGCACGCGAGAGAAAACCGCGGTTCTGCTCGCGCTGCGCGCGCCGATCCTCCAGCAGGACGAGGCGACCGGGCGAGACCAGCGCTCGCGACGCACGATCGCGGACGCGGACCCGGAGACGGGTGGGGACGAACCCGCCGCGGTGGGTGCTGGTCGCGCACTCGGCGCCCGCGACTTCGGTGCAACCGCCGAGCGAGCCGGAACACCCCCGATCTCGTGACGGTTCGGTTCGATGGCGCGCCGAGCCGCGGTTCCGCACACCGGGCGCTGATCATTTCCTCGACGCCGTTATCGCCGGTTCCAGATCTGCGTCGCACAGAGGCTGCCTGGCTTGACGCGCGGGGTGTGCCTATCGACTATGGCCGCCATGGCACGAACGGCGCCGGTCCCGAACATCCCTGCGATTCCCGGCATGAACCCCGGCACCTTCATCCTGGGTGGCGGGGGCGGCGGAGGCGGCGGCCGCGGCCGCGGAGGACGGGGCCGCGGCGGCGACCAGGGGGCGGGCGGCAAGAGCGGCGGCAAGGGGTCGCGAGGCGGCGGCAAGAACGCGGGCACCTGCGGACCGGGGAGCGGCGGCGGGTGCCCGAATCCGTCCCACGGGCGCGGGGGCGGCACGTCGGCCGGTGACCCGGTCGATCCGGTGACGGGGCGCGTCTACACCGCGAAGGCCGTGGATCTGGCGCTCGGCGGGATGATCCTGCCGCTCCGGATCGAGCGGAGCTACTCGTCGGAGACGACCGACGTGGATCTGGGGCTCGGATTCGGATGGAGCCACTCGCTGGCGTGGGCGATCGAGGAGCGGCGGCGGACGCTGCGTGTCCTGGAGCCTCACGCGGCGCCGACCGAGGCGGAGATCCCCGAGCCGGGCCGTCCCGTGCCGATGCCGTGCGGCGTGCTGAGACGTCATGAGGGCGGCTACACGCTGGAGGCCGAGGGGAGGCTGCTCGTGTTCGGCGAGAGGCAGGAGAGCAGGTGGCTCTTGTCGCGCATCGTGGACCGGTACGACAACGAGATACGGCTCTCGTACGAGCGAGGGCGCCTGTCCCATGCGATCGATGCGGTGGGGCGGATGGTGCGGGTGCGTCGGCGAGCGGACGGGAGGATCGCCGCGTTCGAGGTGAACGACGAATCGCCGGGCGGAGGGGGGCGCGCATTTCGCACCTACAGTCATGACGATCGAGGAGATCTGATCTCGGCGCGCGACGCCGCGGGCAACGAGGAGCGGTACGAGTACGACGAACAACACCGCTTGGTCCGGCGCCGCGAGCCGGGAGGGCTGGTGGCGGAGTTCCGCTATGGCGACAACGGCCGCTGCGTGGAGGCATGGTGTCGTCGCGAGGGCAACGACGCCCTCGATGGCGACGTGCCGGGCACGCTGGACGATCGGGAGACCAGGGCCAAGGGCTTCTGTCACGTCAAGATCGACGATTATGACCACTTCGTCGAGGTGATCACCTCGCGCGCAAAACGGCGGATTGACGGCAACCACCTGGACAAGGTGAACAGCGTTGCGTGGGAGGGCGGCCTGCACGCCTACACGTTCGATGCCGCGGGCAACATGCTGGCGTATCGGGACGCGCTGGGACACACGTGGCGCTACGAGCGAGACGACCTGGGCCGACTGTGCGTCGTGACGGATCCGACAGGCGCGAGGACCGTGTACGAATACGACGAGCGGGGCTTCATCGAGGAGGTGCGCGACGCCATGGGCGGGTTCGCGCGCTACGAGCGAAACGCGCGAGGCGATGTGGTGGCCGTCGAGGACGAGCTCGGGCCGGTGGTCTGGTTCCGTTACGACGAGCGCGGCTTGCTCGTCGAGGCGACGCTGCCCAACGGCGGTGTGACGCGGATGGCTTACGACGCGCTCGGCAATCGTGTGGAGGTGATCGAGCCGGACGGGGCGAAGCGGAAGATTCGTTATGATTTCCTGGGACGGGTGACGAGCTTCGTCGATGAGCGCGGACTGGAGACGTCGTATGGGTATAACTCCTGCGGAAAGCTCATCCGGGTGCGGAGGCCGAGCGGGGCGACGGACTGGTATGGTTACGATGTCGACGGGAATTTGTCAGAGATCGCCGACGCGGACGGGCGGGTGACGACGCTGCGGTGGGGTGGGATCGGGGTCGTGACCGAGGTGGTGAGGCCGGACGGGAGCGCCGTGAGGTACTTCTACGATCGGGAGCAGGACCTGGTGCGCGTCGTCAACGATTCCGGCGAGGAGCACCGGTACGTGCGGCGCGGCGAGGGGCGGATCGGCGAGGAGCGGACGTTCGACGGGCGGCGGGTTTATTACCGGCACGATGTGATGGGACGGATCACGCAGATGCGGGATGGGCTCGGCACGGTCGACTTCGTCTATGACCCGTGCGGCCGGCTCGTGGAGCGCAGGTTCACGGATGGGCGGACGGAGAGCATCGGTTATGACGTGCTCGGCCGGATCGAGGTTGTGACGAGCGGCGACGTGATGTGCGAGTACACCCATGACGCGCGCGGGAGGGCGGTGCGGGAGACGATGACGCGGGCCGGGCGGCGGACGGTGGTGGAGACGGCGCACGACGCGCTGGGCAAGGCGGTGCGCACGAGCGGGCCGTTCGGGCAGATGGAGATCGCGCGCGACGTGGTGGGGCGGCCGGCGGCGGTGGCTGTCGGGGACGTCGGCGCGCAGGCGATGAAGGTGCAGCTGACCTATGATCCAGCGGGTCAGCTTGTCGATCGGGCGCTGCCCGCGGGAGGGCGCATCGCGGAGGGGTGGACGCCCGATGGGCTCCCGTCGGGGGCGCAGGTGACGGGCCTCGAAGCGACGCCCGCGGTGCGGCCGGACGAGCCGGCGTGGGTGGGGCCGCTGCCGCGCGCGGTGACCTTCGCGCAGAGCTATGGATGGTCGGCGGCCGGGCTGCTCGGCGCGGTGGGCAGCGGCGCGCCGGGCGCGGCCTATGTCGAGTACCTGCGCGACGCGCAGGGCCGGGTGGTGGGGCGGGCGCGGGTGGACGGGGCGCGGCGGGAGCTGATCGAGGGGTATCGCCACGGGCCGAGCGGGCAACTCTACGAGAGCGCGACGCTGCGGCAGTATGCGCCGGGCGGGCAGCTCAAGCGGCGGGGAGGCGCGGAGCTCGCATACGACGAGCGGGGGCGGATGACGAGCAAGCGGCTGCCAGGCGGGCGGGTCGCTCGCTTCGAGTGGGCCGACGACGATCTGCTCCAGGCGGTGCGGTTGCCGGACGGCCGGGTGGTGCGCTTTACCTACGACCCGTTCGCGCGGCGGCTGGAGAAGCGGGTGGAGCGGGGGCGCGATCGGGTGGTGGAGAGCGTGACGCGATACACCTGGAGCGGGGATGCGCTGGTGCACGAGATCCGCGAGCTGTTCGGGGAAGCGGGCGGGGAGCCGGTGGTGGAAGAGCGAGCGTACGCGGTGCTTCCGGAGGGGGTGACGCCGCTCGCGGACCGGGTGCGCCGGGGCGATCAGGACGAGGTGCGGTATTACATCGAGGCGCCGAACGGGATGCCGGCGGCGCTGGTGGGCGGGGACGGACGGCTCGTAGGCGAAATCGAAGCGTCGCTGTTTGGCAAGATCGAGGGGGAGCAGGCCGGGCTGACGCCCGTGCGGTTTCCGGGGCAGTACGCGGATGAGGAGACGGGGCTCTACTACAACCGGTACCGGTACTATGACCCGGAGACGGGGCAGTACCTGAGCCCTGAGCCCATCCGGCTGGAGGGGAGCCTGTATGCGTATGCGTATAGCGATGGCTCGCCGGTCGACCTCATCGATGCCGATGGGCTTGCAAAGATGTGGTCGAAGACGAAGGGAGCGAGCGGGGTGACGGCTCAAAATAAGAGCGGCAGCTTCGACTTGTCCGGACAACCGCGTAGCAGAGGTGATCTGCACCCCGCGGTCCAAGCCGCGTTGCCGCCCTCAGCGGCGAGGGCCGATGGCCAAGACCCTTCGACGTGCTCGGAGCCGTGGGCTCTCACAGACCACTTGAATGCATGGGAGCAGAAGACTGGCAAATCCTGCAAGCCCGGCGACCCCGACTGGCAAACCCATTTGGGTCGTGCTCTGGAGGACATGGAAAAGAGCGGCGATGGGGCGATCTCATCGAGTAAGCAGGGGGTGGATCGCGCACCTTGTCCTAACTGTTCCCAGACAGTTCCCCGCCTGTGGGCGCTCGCCAACAGAAGTCTGCCGACAGGCGTGATCAAACCTGGGTATCGAGAGCAAGAGGGCTCGAAAGGCGTGGGCAAAAAGGAACATTGGACGCAGCCAAGCGGAGCGTTCCTCGCAGACTCTAGCAACACAAAGGCGGCGCCAGTCATTCGCAAGGACGGCGAGCCTGTGCCGGCATTGGCGGATCTGGGTGTGTGGGTAAATGAAAACGGCGCATGGAAGCGAGCTCGATAGGTGATGCTGTTTTCTAATAGAACGCTCGCCGTCCTTCGGAGCTCCAGAATCGCGACCACGCCGTGGGCGCGGCACGAGCTGGATCGTTTTGTCCAACTTCATGAGGACTTCCCACCTATCCATGCGGAGCTCGAGTCGGCTCTGTACGACGCAGCTTCCCGCCGTGGGCTCCCGGTGCTGGACGATCATGTCTTCGGCGCGTTCGCCGCGGCACGGGAGGGCGGCGCGCCGCTGTGGATCGACGTGCACACGCCTGACGGCGGATCGCGCGGGCGCGCTTTCCTCGTAGCCTGGTCGAGGAGACGTGCTTTACCCCTGTACTTGCGCTCGGATGGGGGAGTGCTGATCGAGTCTGGGCTGGAGATGCATCCCAACATGGCCGATTGGGTGGCACAAGTCGCGCTGTTCTCGGATCCCCGGTGGCTTCCAGTGCGGCTTGAAGTGAGGACACAGCGCTGCGGCAGAGCGGTGGCTGACGCGTTGTCGCTGCCTCCCGTCTCAACCATCGACGACGCGGCGTCGGTGTGGGCCGGCGAGCACGCGATTGTCGCGGATGAGTCGCTTGAAATGACATGGATTCGTGTTGACGATCTGAGTCAAATGGAGCGCGCGCTGGAGGCTTGTCACGCATTAATGGTGCCGCTTCAATTGGTCGGCGCTCAGGTGGAGCGTATCTGCCTCGAGGAGGGTAGTGCACCGAGCTTGGCGCCAGAGTTGGGATTTCAGTACCGGCTCGATGGCGAGCCCGTCCGCCTGCTAATGGTGGAGCCTGAAGAGTCGCGAGCGCGCCAAGTGTGGTCGAAGGGACCACGTATTCTCGAGGAGAAGACATTTGAGAATGAGCGGCTCATCGTCCGGAGGTATGAGCGTGCTGCGAGCCACCTGCGTTGCCACGTGTCTTCTCGGGTCCTGCAATGGCTCGATGCAAAGAGCTTCTTCCGCGATCCAGATGCGACGCGCGGCCCGAAATCGTTGATGGCGGAGCTCGATCGACATGGGATCCCCCCAGCGGCGCCATTGCTCCGGTTCGAGGAACTGCTCGGAGGTTTGGTTGCCTACGATGAGGTGGACCCTGCACGTGTACCATGCAACGAGACCAGGCTGGGCGTATACCGTGTCCTGGAGGAACGGCTCGGTTTCGATGACGATGACGCAGAGGATTCGCGCTTTCTTGAGGCAGCCGGCTGGCCGGTTGTCTATTGTCACGGCCGCCGTCTCACGCTGGGGGGTAAGTTTCTCGGCTCGATGCACTTATATGCTGGAGACACCGGGGAGATCTTCCTCTATCGTCACGAGATTGATGATTTGGTCTTGGTCTCGGACGATGCGGTAAAGTGTCTGGAGAAGTGGGCGGTCGAGTGGCAGGCCAGCGGCCTCATGCCAAGCGGATCTCCGGTCGAATTGTCCGCCGATGTGGCGGCGGCTCTCGCTGACGAGCTGGGCTTGCAGCGAATTGATGAGGCATCTGATAGCGCGTCCGAGCACTGGCTGAGCGACGATATTTGGCTGAGACGCGTTCAGAGGCTGCGAGCGGGAGCGTCAACTGCTACGGTGACATCGCTGACGACACGGCTTTCGGGCCAGCTGGTAGAGATCGTTCGAAGCGCGCAGGTTCTCGCGCCGGGGGTACGAATCGTCGTTCGCTCTGCCGGTGGTGTGCAACCCTACTACGCGCTGAAAGACGCTGGCTTTGACGTGGAGCTTGTTTGAGGTGAGCGTCTGGCCGAGGACATCGTAACCGTCCGCGCAGCGCTGGTTAGCTGCTCCCACCGCGACGAAGGAGGAAGCAATGGCGACGAGTGAGGAGTGGGCCGAGCGGGTGGGGCGATGGGAGCGGAGCAAGGTCGAGGGCGACCAGGCCGAGCTGACGCCGGTGCGGTTTCCGGGGCAGTACGCCGACGAGGAGACGGGGCTCTACTTCAACCGGTATCGGTACTACGACTCGGAGACAGGGCAGTACCTGAGCCCGGAGCCCATCCGGCTGGAGGGGAGCCTTCGAGTATACGCGTATGTCGACGGGTGGCCTCTCGAGCTCTCGGATCATGACGGCCTCGCGAAAATGCATACGGAAGTGACCGGGGCTTACCTAAAAAAGAACGGGAAGCGATCCAATGTGACAAAGCACGGGCATTCCGGCATGGCGGGTTCCACTGACCTGCATCCCGCAGTGGAGGCTGCGCTGGCACTGACAAGTGCGCGTCCCAGTGGCAACGGCGGAGCGCAGAATGTTTGCTCCGAACCCAAGGCGCTGAGCGACTATTTGAAGCAATGGGAGCTGGATACTTTGACAGGGCCGGACTACGACCCGTCATGGATCCCTAACGCGAACAGGGCACAATCATCGACGAGGGAAGGTCCGTATCTGGACAAAGAAGGCAAGGCCGTGGATCCTGGTGCCTGGAACTGGGATGGGAATCGATGGACGAAGCTTTGACGCGACGATGGTCTCCCGCCACGCGCGAGCAGATCGGCCAGGCTCCCGTCTTGCACGGCGTCCGCCTTCGAACCGATTCGCCGACGCTCGTGGAAGACGAGGAGCTCCTCGAGCTGACGGGTCGCCGTGGGTTCCCGCTCCTCGGGGGGGCAGCGTTCGGCTACCCCGCTGCCCGCGCGCTCGCGCCCAGCACGGTGCCCTCGATGGGCCGCGGTGAGCGCCGCCTCTTCGCGTGGGATCGTTGGAAGGGCGCGCTCTACCTCGACTCCTTTGGCGGCCTCGGTGTCGGCCTGTGGCGCGACTATGTGGCGCTGATGGCGTGCGTGGACTGTTTTGACGCTTTCTGGCCTTCGCTCGTCGTGCGCCGTCGTCGGGCCGCGCAGGCGTTCTGGACGCGACTGAGTGAGCAGTTCTCGCTTTCACCGCCTGGAGAAGGTGGTTCGCTCCTTCGAGCGGACGATGTCGTCGTCGCGCAGCCGCGCATCCTCACGCGCACGCTGGCAGTGCTCGGGGACGTGCTTCGGTTCTGCGCCCATGAAGGTGCCCGGGCGGTGTTCGACGTGGGGGCTGGCGTCGCTGTGCGCGAGCTTCCAGAGCTATCGGTGCCCACGGCTGCTCCTCTCTACACGGACGCGTCCGCCTTCACTTCGCGCCGTGTGTGGGTGACTGATGAACACGTGATTCAGGGCGATTTCGTGCTGGAACAAGCAGTCGCACGGCTCGACATCGTCCGCGAGGAAGCGACTCAGCACCGCTGCCGCGCGCCGGCACTCGGCTCGCCTCGGCTCGATCGCTACCTGCAGGACCAAGGGGCCGTCTGCGTCGCTGCGCCGCCGGTCCCTGCGCCGTCGGCGCTGGTCGAGTCCATACGCGGACTCGTGGGCGGAGGCTGTGTGGTCATTCCCCGCGAGCACGAGATGCCGGACGGCGCACTGTGGCTGGGGCTGCTTCCGCGCGAGATGCTCCCAGAGCGAGCTCAGTCGCTCCTCGATTTCGAAGGCGGAGCAGAGTCGTTTCCGACCGGCCTTCGCCTTGTCCACTGGCCGCTCTGGTCGTGGAAGGACTTGCAGCTCGTTGCCGTGGGAGCATGGCACGACTGGAAGCTCATCCTGTGGTCCGGCGAAGGCGGACTTTGGGTGTACGCAAGTATGCCTGAGCAGATGGACTTTGTGGCGGGCGAGCTCCGGACATGGCTCGAGATCCTCGCGGTGGAGGACGGTCTAGCGGAGGCCGAGCGACTCCGCGTCGAGCTGGCTTTCCCGCTGGATTCGCACCTACGGCGGGGGCTCATCGCGGAGCGGCTCGGACTCCGACCTGTCCCTGAGTGCACGGACCGCCTCGTCTCCAGCTATGAGGGGGAGGACCTCTGGGTCCGCGAGCTGATAGCTCCATTTGGAATCTCGTTCTGTGTGGTTCGATGCGACACCAGCGAGCGGGCACTCCTGCTGATCAAGGATGCACGAGAGGTGATGCGGCTGGAGTCAGTGGCTATCAGCGCTTGGAGCGAGAGCCGGACGCAGCTGTCGCAGGCGCTCGGCCGCGAAGGCATCCGGACGATCTCGTCAAACCGACAATGGTGGTCCGATTTCAATGATTCCGATGTCTTGGATTCGTGATATCTAGCGGTTCGACGGCCTCGCGCCCGGATCATGCCCGGCAGCTCGGCCGTCTCGCCGCCGAGCAGCGCGCAGCCGGCCTGCGTGCAGCCCTCGGCGATGCCGCGGACCACGGCCTCGCCCACGTCGACGTCGAGCTTGCCCGTCGCGCTCTACCAGCGCACGACGAGCGGCACTCCCGCAGGGAACTGGTGCGATTGCCCTTCGTGACCGTGATCCCACTCCAGCTCAAGCGAGTAGGTCGCCCCACGATCGATCGAGAGCATGCCCTGGTCCACGAACCAGCGCACGCCCGACGAGAGTGGCGGATTCTCCGCTGGCAGTTGCAGACGTACACGCGTCAGCGTCCGGCGCGCGTCACGATGCGATCGCGACTCGATCGCGGTGGTCCGCCTGATTGTCTGGGGCGCCACGAACACCATGGGCTCCGCCAGGGATCCTCGCGGCGTCACGATGGGCATGCCCGTGCCCGTCGGCAAGTATCTCGGCTTGTAGTCCCAGGTTTCGAAGGGCCAGTCCCCGGCGCCTCCGGCATCGATGGTCCTGAAACAGACGCCAAACGGGCATGCGCCGGTCTCGGCCCAATGAATGCGTTCGTGCAGCCCCAGCGGCCGAACGATCTCGGCCTGCAGCTCCTCCAGATCGTGGACGCCGAGGACCTCGAAGAACGCGTTCTCGAAGGCCGCGCACGCATTCGCGGTCCCCTGACCCTCATGCACCGCGTGACGGCTGAAGCTCAGGCCGAACTCGGCGAGCATCCGCTCGACGATGCCCACGTCGGGCGTCGCAAGGAACACATGATCGACTTCCCAGCTCATAGCGCCTCGGGTCGGGCCGGCGACCGGCCGGCCTGCCGCTCGTTCCTCCGGCGAAGGTTGTATGGCATCCGTAAGCGTCTTGACGTCGCGTGGATGGGCTTCTTGGGTGACCAGATCGGCAACAAGCGATGCGAGCGCATGAGCTTCAGAATTCACCCTCGCCTTCCATGTAGAAGACGCAGGCACCCTCCATCTCGACGCGATCGCCGAGCAGCCGGCACGTCATTTCTCCACCTCGCTGCAATGCCTGAAAGGCGCGACGCTCGCTCCTGTGCAGTCGTTTGGCCCAGCAGGGGGTGAGAATGAAGTGAGCGTCCCCGGTCACCGGATCTTCCGGGGCGCCTTTCGACGGAGCGAAGTAGCGGCTCACGAAATCAACCTCGTGATCACTGCGCAGCGGGCGGAGGGAGCTTGATCTCCGCAACGTTGCATGACGTGCAGAAGGGGCCCTCGCCGTTGGGCTGGAGTTCAAGGTAGGAGATGCTGCGCTCGAAGCTCACGAGCTCGCGTTGCGTGTCGGCGTCGATGACGCTGACCGAGTAGACGTCTCCGTCCTCGAGCTCCGTGTCCACGTCCGGCGAGAAACCGATCGAGAGCTCCCACTGCGTGCTGGTCGGGTCGACGTCGAAGAGCGAGAAGCCGAACCGCCCGCCGTCGACGTCGGCGTTCGCGCCGTTGGCAGGGCCCGGCGAGCTCGGCAAATCACCCGGATCCGAGCCGAGCGTTGCTTCCCCGCAGCGCCCGTTCCAGCAGACCCGGACCTCGATGTGCGCCGGCGTATTCGCGGCGAGACCGATAGGCCCCGAGATCTGGACGCTGTCCCCGCACCCCATGTCATTGCCGTTGCACAACGGACATCCGGCGATGAGCGCGGCGATCGCGAGGAGGGCCGTCCCGGCGACGGCTGCGCGCAGCACCGCCCGGCCGCGCCAGCCGCCTCCCGCCCGGGTGTCCCCACGTCGCGAGGAGGACGGCTCGAGTTTCCGAATCGCTGTGGCCGAGGTGTCGATTCCGTTCATGATATCCTCGTTGACGCTGACAACGCGCCGTGGGCTCGACGGTTCTTCGATGTGGGCTCAGCCCAGCGGGGCTGGCGATAAGCAGGTGTCGAGGATCCCATTCCCGCACGGGGTGAGCAAGTTCGATCCACGCCCGCGGCGCGCCGCGGGATGGCCCAGCACGATTCCGGCACTGAGGCGTGAAGGGGTGGGGGATCCAGGCGGCGGCGTTCGGCGTGTGTCGAGCGCTGCGCGCCGCCCGTCAGGCGCTGGCCCGGGGCGACGCTGCCGCCCCCGTCGTGGTGGACGCTGAAGCATGCAAGGGCGGGCCGGCTGGGGGGTCCTGAGGGCGGCCGGCTGGGTCCTCTTCCACTGTGGTCCAACGCGGACCCAACCGGCCGTGGTTCGAGCTAGCCCGCAGCGCCGTTGCGAGTTGCGCGCGCACGCCCTTCTCCACGATCGCATGCTCCTCGTTTCCTCCGCTGCCTTCCGTTGCCCGTGGCCGGGTGGACATTCACGGCAGCATGAAACCGCGCGGCGTGACGTCCTCCCGGCGGCCCGCCGCGCGCGCTCGCGCTCCGGCCGACCGAACCGGCGATTCGGGGGAAGAACAGCTAGCCATGCCTCGAAAGGGTCGCCTTCACTCCACAGCCCGCGGGGCGCCTCATGGAGAACCACGCTAGTTCAACAGCACCACACCCGATCGGGCTGTATCGTGACCGGGGCTGCCATGCGGTGGGACAGCCGGCGGGTCCGCAATCTGTCGCGTATGCCCGACCTTGCTTCGGGGTATGCTGCCGCGGCCACGCGTCGTGGCTCGCGCCAAGGAAACCCCATGAGAGTCGGCGTCGCTGCCACCATCCTCGTCTCCTCTTCCTTCCTCGCCGCCTGCTCCGACGGCGGCTCCTCGGCCGGAGACGGCGGGACCGGAGGAACGCCCGGATCCGGTGGCGCTGCGGGGACGGGCGCCGCCGGCGCGGCGGGGACGGGCGGCTCTGCGGGCGCGGGCGGCGCGGGCCCGGGCGAGCCGATCGATCTCTGCGCGGGCCTCGTGCAGGACAAGGAAGCGCGCCCCATGACCGAGCTCGCCAGGCCGGCGCTCGGCGAGGCCGTCACCGACGCCGAGTTCGGCACCACGATCCGCCGGATCACGGCGGTCGCGCCGGGGGGCGGGAACGACCCGGTCATCAAGCCGATGTACTCGACCATATCGGCGTGGAACGCGGACGAGTCGAGGCTCCTCCTCTTCTCGGTCGCGGCCGGCGAGCACCAGCTCTACGACGGCAAGACGTACCAGTTCATCGAGGCGCTCGACATCTCGCCGGCGGACATCGAGCAGGTCTACTGGCACACCTCCGATCCCGACGTCCTGTTCTACGTCGACGGCAAGGACTTCATCCGTTACCACGTCGGCGCCGGGACGAAGGAGGTCGTGACGACGTTCGACTTCTGCTCGGGCGGCGCGAGCGCGGGCAGCGACCCGCTGTTCATGTCGTGGGATTCGAACCGCATCGGCCTCACGTGCGATGATCAGGTGTTCATCTACGACGTCGGCCAGAATACGGTGCTCGCCAGGAAGGCGCTCGGCGAGAACCCCGCCCAGGTCGCGCCGAGCGGGACGCTCGCGTTCCTGAGCGACAGCGGCGGCGTGACCGATCCGCAGCTGAACGCGGTGCGTACGCTGGACCTGCTGGAGCCGTACGGCCACGCGTCGCTGAGCAGGGTGAACGGTCACGACACCTGGAACGGGGCTGTCTACGATCCCGGTCCCGGCGGCAATGACGACATCGGGCTCCTCGTCACATGGGATCTCGCGGAAGGCACCTCGAAGGTGGTCATCGGCCCGGAGACGGGGTGGCCCTATCCCCCGACAGGGCACATCTCGGGGATGGCGTACAAGCAGCCTGGATGGGTGTTCGTGTCGTCGATCGGCGATGCGTCGGGCACAGGGGTGCTCGACATGGAGAATCTGATCGCCGACACGAGCACGGGCAAGGTCTGCCGGATTGGCCGCCACCGGAGCTGGGGCAAGGAGAATACCCACCTCGCCGAGCCGTACTGGGCGGAGCCGCACACCGTGCCGAGCCCCAGCGGCACGCGCGCCGTGTTCGGGAGCGACTGGGGCAACGGGGATACCGTCGACGCCTACGTGATCGAGCTGCCCAGCTACACGCCGTGATCACGGGCCGCGACGGGCCACACCGGCCTGCCGGAGGTGCTCCCGGTCCTGCCGCTGTCGCCGATCGCGCCCCCGCTCCCGCCGCCGCCGGCGCACGAGGCCGTGGGTGAGAAATCCGAGCCGCGCAAGGCAATGAAGACGCCGGAGGGATGTGCGGCGTCGAGCCGGCCGTTCGCCCTTGTCTTGCGCGTCGCGACCGACATTCTACGCGCCCATGTCCGCCACGCCCGAGCCCGCTCCGCCCCTCGTCCTCGTCGCCGCCGCCGTCATCATCGAGCGCGGCCGCGTCCTGCTCACGCAGCGCAAGGCGGGCGCGCACCTCGAGGGCGCGTGGGAGTTCCCCGGCGGCAAGGTCGAGGCCGACGAGGATCCGCGGGACGCCCTGATCCGCGAGCTGCGCGAGGAGATAGGCGTCGAGGCCCGGGTCGGCGACATCGTCGAGGTGACCTACCACCGCTATCCGAAGAGGCCGGTGCTCCTCCTCTTCTACGCCGCCGCCCTCGCCGAGGGCTCGCCCGCGCCCGCCGCGCTCGACGTCGCCGACGTGCGCTGGGCCGAGGCGGCCGAGCTCCGGGACGAGCTTTTCCCGCCCGCCGACGTCGCGGTCCTCGCCAAGGTGCGCGCGCGGCTCGTGGCGACGTAGCCAGTCGTGGAACGGTGTCTCCCGCCTGAGCGCTGGTACACGGCGCTCCGCGAGGCTCGGGGGGCCTCCGGGATGAGGGGATAGCGAGCCCCGCCGCCGGGGCTCACAAGGCAGGGGGGCACGCCTCGCCCCGGACGTCGCCGATGAGGCTCGCGAGCCGCTGGGCAGGCAGCTCGCCGACGGCGCGCTCCACCTCCTGCCCGGCGGCGTCGACGCTGAGGAACGTCGGAACGAAGCGCACGCCGTAGCGGGCGGCGAGGGCCCGCCCGCGCGGATCGTCGACCTGGATGCGCAGGACGGTGCCGTCCTCCCTGGCGCAGCGCGCCTCGAGCTCCTTCACGAGCGGCGCCATGCGCTCGCACACCGCGCAGTGCGCGCTCTCGAACTCGAGCAGCCGAGGCATCCCCTCGGGCAGCGCGACGTCGCCCTGCGCCACCGCGCCCTCCGGGGCCGCGCACGCGCCGGCGGGGCCGACCTCGCAGGGCGCGCCCGCATCGACGGCCGCCGCGGGCGCCGGCGAGAGGGCGTCCAGGCGGCCGTCGGCGACGGCGATCCCGGCGGCCACGAGCAGCGCACCCGTCAGGCGCTGGAGAGCCGGCGTGGCCGGCATCAGGCGGCGCGCGAGCGCGACGGCCGCCGGCCCGACGAAGGCCGCGGCGACGAGCGGCGCGGCGAGGCCCGCGGCGTAAGCGCCGAGCTGGATCGCGCCGGTGAGCGGGCTCGCGCCCGCGCTGGCCGCGTAGGTCAACGCGGCGCCGAGCACCGGGCCGACGCACGGCGTCCACCCCGCCGCGAAGGCGATCCCGAAGAGCATGCCCCCCCAGAAGCCGCCCGCGCCCGGGAGGCGGGAGAGGAGCGGGCGCGCCTCGCGCTCGAGCCACGGCAGGCGCAGCACGCCCAGGAGCTTCGCGCCGAAGAGCGCCAGGAGCACGCCGGACGCGACGGTGAACGCGCGCCGGTGGGGCGCGACGGCCGCGGCGATCGCCGAGGCGCCGGCGCCCAGCGCGACGAGCACGATCGCGAGGCCGATCGCGAAGCCGACACCGGCGAGGCGCACGCCGCGCCTCGCCGCCGCCGGATCCGGACCGCCGAGCGCCCCGGCGCCGCCGAGGGCCGACAGGTAGACGGGGAGCATGGGGAGCACGCAGGGCGACGCGAACGTCAGGAGCCCCGCGCCGAAGAGCGCCAGCAATGAGCCGATCGTCATGGGTCCTCGCGATCGACGGGATCAGCGCCCGAAGAGCGTCGGCGCGAGCGCCGCTGTGTCCACTTCAGCCACCGCGAGCACCGGCTGCTCCACGCTCCTCGCGCAGATCGCGTTGCCGAGCGGCCCCCGGGTGCACCCCACGCCGCGCCCCGCGAGCGCGCGCGCCGCCGTCGCGGCGCCCGACCCGGGCGGCGGCACGAACACCGTGAGCGGCTTGTCCCCGCTCTCGTACATGAGCGCCGCCGTGCGCGTGCCGCCGATCTGGCAGAGGCGCGCCCCGAGCAGCCGGGCGCCGGACACCGCCGGGACGGTCACCGCGTAGCCGAGCTCCCTCTCGAGCCACCCGGCGACGGCGTCCGGATCGGAGGACTCGAGGTCGCACGGGCGCTCTCGCGCGAAGCCGCGCACGTGATGGCTCACGAGCTCGTCGGCCATCGCCGCGCTCACGCCCCGGCCCGGGCTGCCGACGAGCAGCGCGGCGGCCGCCGCGGCCGCGCCGAGGGCGGCCGTGATCGCCCAGGGGCCGCGGCGCCGCGCGCGCGCGTTCCGCGCCGCGGCCTCCGCCCGATCGCGCAGGCGCTCCGGGACCTCCCCGTCCGCCTTCGCGACGAGCGCGCGCCGCACGCCGCCGAGGACCTCCGCGGCGCGCCGGCAGGGCGCGCAGCCGGCGAGGTGCGCCTCGATCCGCGCCGCGTCCTCGGGCGTCACCTCGCCGTCGTGCCACGCCGAAATGTTCTCGAACCACTCGCGGTTGCACCCTGCCATGACGTCTCCTCGCATCGTTCGGAGAGGCCCTCGACGAGCGCGAGCCGCGCCCTCGAGAGCCGTGATCGCACCGTGCCCACCGGGCACGCCTGGAGATCGGCGATCTCCTCGTAGGAGAGCTCCTCGATCTCCCGCAGGAGCAGCGCCTCGCGCCACTCCGGGGGCAAGCGCGCGAGCGCGCGCTCGACCTCGTCGGCGAAGCCGCGCTCGAGCAGCTCCGCCTCCAGATTGCCCTGCGGCTCCGGCACCGACTCGGCGCCGCGGCCGCCCTCGATCACCTCGAGCCGCTGCCGCGCGCCGCGTGTCGCGTTGAGCAGCACCGATCGCTCGATGCGGAGCAGCCACGCGCGCATGCGATCCTCGTCCCGCAGGTCGGCGTGCCGCTCGATCGCGCGCACGATCGTCGCCTGCGCCAGATCCTCGGCGTCCTGCTCCGAGCGCGTCAGGCGGCGCGCCGCGCGCAGGAGGCACGGGAGCTCGGCGAGGAGCCGATCGAGGAACGAGGTGTGGGGAAACGTGCGCATGGGCCGGGCCGGGAGGAGGAGAGCCGACGCTGCCTCGTTCCCCGGACCATTTCAGGACACGGCGAGCCCCGAGAAAAGTTCCTGACGCGCGGGATCTCGACTGCGATGTGGTCCAGAACGCATCAACGCCGGCGGGCGACGCAGGGGAGGGGCTCCCGCGGCGCGCGGGAGCCGGTGTTCAGGACGAGCGGGGCTAGGGGCGGCTAGGGCGCGCCCGCGTGCGTCAGCGTCTCCCAGCCGATGTGGTTGCCGACCCGGGTGGAAGCGCTGCTCATCGCCCTGACGCGCGTGATGAGCTCCTCTGTCTTCGGCATGCTGATCCCGCGCCGGTTGCGGAGCTCGTTGTACCCGATCTCCCAGCCCATGACCGCCGAGCCGCCGCCGGCGGTCTCGGCGAAGCTGCTGCACGGCCAGTTTCGCGCCGGCATCCAGCCCGCGGGCGTCACCTTCACGCCGACCCGATTGCCCGTGTTGTCGAGGTATTGCAGCGCGTAATCGGCGTTCAGCTCGAGCGCCTCCCGCAGGCGGTTCTCGTCATGAACCGGGTCGTCGCCGTAGGCGCTGCGCGCATCGCCTTGAATGCGAAGGGTCTCTGCCATGTTCGCCAGCGAGCTCACGCCCATCTGCATGTGCCCGAGGTCGCGGCAGGTCTCCTGCTCCAGGCCGGCGATGTAGCGCGTCGGGTTGCTCCAGATCCCCGCGAGAGCGCCCTTCGCGTCGTCGGTGTAGCGCGGCCGGCCCTGATAGATGGGATAGAGCGGCTGGCGGCCGTCGCTCGGCATGTAGATCATGGCCTTGCTGGAGTGCTCCACCTGGCTCACGACGTACTCGTACTTCTCGCGATCGTTCGTGAAGATCGCGATGCCGAGCGCCGTCTCGTTCATCACGGAGGTCCGGTTCGCGCCGCCCGTCCAGCCGTCTTTCACCAGGTCCCAGTAGACGGTCTTGAAGTGGTTCTCTTGCAGGGCCGTGTCTTCGGCCGTCCAGCCGCCGTACGTGTAGCGCAAGATCTCCGCGGCCCGCAGGAAGTTGGTGCCTGCCCAGCCAGCGGCGAAGTGGCCGTTGGCGTAGACCTGACCGTTGTTGTCCGGGAAGCGGGGCTGATCGAACAGGATGGCGGTCATCGTGCGCGCCCAGGCGTCGAGGATGCCCCGCGCGTTCTCGGCGTACTGCGCGTCGCCGCTGTAGTAAAAGAGCAGCGCCTGCGTATAGGCGGCGTTCGCGTCGTTGACGATCTCGCTGCACCCCGCTTGCTCGAAGCCCAACTCGATGGCTTTCTGCTTCGAGCCGGGCGTGGAGCACTTGACGACGGGCACCGGGCTGGCGACGTAGTCCCGCTTCGCGTGCCTCGAGCCCATGGCGAGCTGGTACTCCTTGGTCCAGGGCTGCGCACCTCCGCCGATCTTCGTCTTGACGAAATCCAGCTGTGCCTTGCTGACCAGGATGCCCGGATGGACGAAGGCGTCGGCGGGGGCCGCGCTGGCGGATATCTGGAGCTCCGTCACGCTGGCGTAGTCGTTCAGGGTGTTCCCGTTGACCGTGAGGCGGACGTACCGCGCGTCGACGGCCTGGAGCTCGACCGGCTGGAGCGAGGTGTTGGGCAGGCTCTTCCCCGCGAAGAGCGGAGAGAAATTTTGGCCGTCCGTGGACGTCGAGAGCGCGTAGTCGTAGATGCGCCCGTCGACCCCGCCGTTGTACCAGCCGAGAGAGATGCCGCAGATGCGCTGCTTCGCGCCCAGGTCCGCCGTCACGTAGGCGCCCTTGCCGCGGCCCGACCAGCGGGTGGCCAGGCTGCCATCGCCGACGTTCGCCGCCGGGTTCTCGGCCTGCGCGACGCTGGCGACGAGGCTCGACTGCGTGAGGCGAACCGTGCAACCCGGCGCAGAAAGCGACGATGATTGCTGTCCGCCGACTTCATCGCTGCCTGTCACAGAGCCCTCGCCAGCGCCTGTGTCGGCGCCTACGACGCAGCCCGCGAGAACAGCCGTCAGGGCGACACACATTGTGGGGACGGCAGTGCGTAAGTTCAAGGTATTCTCCTTTCGGTGGATCATTTTACCGACCTCAAGGCAGTGTGCGTGATGATGCCACCAAGTAAGATCGAAGTTCTCAAGGAGATGAGATACGGTATTTGCCGGCGATGTCAAGCCCGTGCTGGGGAGCCTGCTCCTGGTCGACAGGTCATTGCCTTGCATGTCTGGCCGCCGCCCTGAAAAAAGGATGTCTGTCAGCGTCTCGTCTGCTGACCGAATGGGCTGTGGTCAATTCACGGCTGGCGATCGAGGCTCCCCGATGAGCGTTTGCCTCGCGAGGGAGCTCAGCGGGTTGCCACCCTCACGCTGGCGTCGTTCCCATCGGGCAGGGGGTCCAGCGGGCTTGGGCGCTGCCGCGCCGAACCATCGCGAGGGTCTCCGCGCATCGATGCTCGAGCGGACGACCGTCAGCTCGCCGCGCGCGGTGCGCACATCTCGCCGCCGCGCTCAGCCGGTGATGCCGGGCCGTCTGGCGGAGAAGGGCGATAGATCCACCGGCGGCTCCTCTCCGGCGATCAGCGCCGCCACGATCTTCGCCGTCACCGGGGCGAGCAGCACGCCGTTGCGGAAGTGCCCTGTCGCGAAGAGCAGATTCGCGATCTCCCCCTCGCCGAGGATCGGCAGCGCGTCCTTCGGGTGGGGCCGGAGGCCGGCCCACGTCCTGCCGATCGGCGCGTCGCCGAGCGCGGGCGCGAGCCGGAGCGCCGCGGTCAGGAGGTCGCGCACGGCGCGCGACGTCACCGCGGTGACGTAGCCGGCGAACTCCACGGTCGCGCCGACGAGCACGCGCCCGTCGTCGCGCGGCGACAGGTAGCACCCGGGCCCGTAGACCACCTGCGAGAGCACCGGCGACGCCGGCGTGAGCTCGACGATCTGCCCGCGCACCGGGCGCACCGCCGAGGGGGCGAGGCCCGACGCGTCGAGCAGGGACGACCAGCTCCCGGCGGCGAGCACCGTCCAGCCGGCCTCGACCTTCGTGCCGTCCTCGAGCTGCGCGCCGCGCGCGTGCTCCCGCTCGACCACGATGCGCCGGACGGTCGCGCCGGTGCTGAACCGCACGCCCGCGCGCTCCGCCGCGATGCGCAGCGCGCGCATGAGCGACGGCGGATCGATGCGCGCCTCGTCGGCGAGCCACGCGCCGCCGGCGACCTCGTCGCAGAGCGCCGGCGCGCGCGCGCGGGCCCCGTCGCCGTCGCAGATCTCCACGGCGAGGCCGGCTTCCCGCTGCCACGCGAGCTCGCGCGCGATCTCCTCGCGGCCTTCCGCGGTGAACGCCACGCGCAGGGCGCCGCTCTGCCGGTACCCGACGTCGATCCCCGTCGCCTCGACGAGCGACGCGGCGAGCTCCGCGTAGAGGGCGCGGCTCGCGAGGCAGAGCCGCGCGAGGGGGCCGTCGCCCGAAGCCTCGAGCTGGGGGCCGATGATCCCCGCCGCCGCCCACGAAGCGCCCTCGCCCTGGTTGCGCTCGAGGACGCGGACAGACAGCCCGCGCCGCGCCAGGGCCAGCGCCGAGGCGCACCCGGCCACGCCGCCGCCGATCACCACCACGTCGCTCATCGGCGCGTGCATAGCACGCCGGGCGCCGAGGGGGGCCGTGCGCGGGAGCGCTGCGGGGGCTGGCGCGCGCCGGGAGGAGCGACGCGACGCATTGCCCGTTCACCTCGTCCGCGGCTTCCGTGAGGGGAGGCCGGCCCCGGCCAGCGGCCGCTGCTGCCGCGCGTGGAAGAGGCGCAGCAGCCAGAGGTCACCGTCGGGGTCGGAGGCGTCCACGAGATACCAGACGACGTAGGGGAGCTTGCGCAGGAGGAGCCTGCGGACGACGGCGCGGTCCTCGTCGTCCTTTGCCTCGGCGGGACCGATCCCAGGGAAGCGGGCGAGGAGCTCGATGGCCTCGTCGAGTCCGGTCCGCAGGCGCTCAACCTGCTCGAGCCCGCGGTTCTCATTGAGCCAGCGCACCTGATCGCGGAGGTCGCGGGCGAACTCCCGGCGGAAGCGGACGCGGCGGCCCACGCGGCGCCCTGGCCTAGCGGGCGCGGCGACGAGGGGCCTCACGGAGCGCCTCGCGCGCTTCGTCGAAGATGGAGTCGATCTCCTGGCGCGCGGCCTCGTCGTGGTCTCCCGCCTTCATCCGCTCCCAGACCGCCCAGACCTGGGCTCGCTGCCACTCCTCGGCCCGGCTGAGCTGCTCCACGTCGTCGATCTCCTGGACGCGCTCGCTGAGGAGCGCGCGGATCGCGGGCGAGAGCTTGAGGCCGCGCTTCTTTGCCTCGGCCTGGACCCGCTCCCGGAGCTCGGCCGGGAGCACCACGCTGACGGGTCCGCTGTCCTCGTCCGGGCCTCGTCCCGCCGGACCGCGTTCCTTATCCCGGCCACGCTTCGCCGTTCCCGTCCCTCTCATCGGTGCTCCTCGCGGAGACAGGATAGTGAAATCCACTATAGCGTGCAACCGGGCCGTCCGGCCGCTGCTGGGGAGAGGTCGGAGATCTCTATGGAATGACCATCGCTGCCGCTCGTCGTTGGGCTACCTCGAGCGTGCCGTGAGTTTTGCGACCGCTGCACGGACGCCGCGAACGACATCGAGCCATGCTTCATCCCGATCGGGCCAGCTTTCAACCGGCTTCCCGTCTCTTGGGAGCGCCTGGAACCGCGCAAAAGGCGTGTTATTCGCCCGTGCTCTGGAGCGGTACAAGCGCGCGAGGCCTGCTACGGCGATTCCCCTCCACCGGTCTTCTCGGCTATCGCAGCAGCCCTGGTCGCTGTCGTCTCCTCGGGTGCTGTCGCTGCCTCGGTCGCAGCGCTCTTCGGAGCTTCCGTCTCCGTCGCCTTCGGTGCGGCCTCAGACGCCTTCGGCGCCTTGGCTGCCCCGGGCGCCTTGGCTGTCTCCGCCGGCTCTGTCGCCGCGCCCTCCGCCGCCTTCGCCGGCGCCGCCTCCGCCACCTTCGCCGGGGCCGCCTTCGCCTTCTTCTCCTTCGCGGCCTTCGCCTCGAGCGCCCCCGCCGCGATCGGCTCTCGCTTGCCGTGGCCGACCGCGCGCGGATCGCCGTACGGGAACGCCGCGCTGCCGCTCGCGTCGATCGGCTTGCGCGGGGCCTCCGGATCCGTCGCCGGGCTCGGCGGCGGCGCGATCGGCCGCGGCGCGCGCAGCCGGTTGCCAGGGCCGGCCTGGGTCCACACCTGCACGTCGCCGAGCACGCGCGTCCTGTTCGCCATCCGCCGCTGGCCCCGCGCGCCGAGCAGCTTCTCCAGGAACGTCGGGGGCGACGTCGCGCCAGGCTCCCCCTTCACCCAGCACGTGTAATCGCCGATGCCGGTGCCCCGGAACGCCTCGCGGCAGACCGCTATCCCGAGCTCGGCCGCGATGTCGCTGAGGAGACGACCCGGCGCGGCCTCGACCGTCCTGTGCTCGTTGACGAAGGTGACCTTGGGCATCGGTGGGCAGGGAGCGTCCTGCTCCCCTGCCGCGAGCGCGTCAAGAAGCGCGGCGCGCGTCCCTCGCGTCCCGCACGCGGTGCAGCACCCGCGCGATGCCGAACAGGTTCCAGCCCGCGAAGCCCACGAACAGCGCGACGAGCGCGACCGCCCAGCGCGACGCGCGCGGCGAGCTGCCGTCGATGAGCAGCCAGGCGTCGTCCGTCACGGCCATCCCCGCCTGCTCCTCCACCTCGGCGGCCAGCCGCGCGTGCCGGATGCCCGCGCTCTTGAACGGCACGAGCCGCCCCGCGAACGTGCTCGGCGGAACGAAGCGCGGGCCCTCGAAGCCCTCCGGCACCCGGATCTCCACCCACAGCGCCGGGTTGCCCGCCACCGGCGCCAGCCGGAACGAGTCGCCCTCCGCGGCGCGCCCGTACCGGATCGCGCCGCGCGTCCCGAGCAGGCCTCCGGCCCGCACGTAGCGGTTCGCGAGGTCCGCCTGCGGCCGCAGCGACGCGAGCTCTCCCACGTCCGCCGGCTGGCCCGCCGACAGCGCGTAACGCGCCTCCCCGAGGAGCGCGACGGCCATCCACAGCGCGGCGATCGCGGTCGCCGCCATCAGCGCCACCGTGACCGTGCGCTCCTGCTTCGGCGGCGAGGGCAGCGCGAGCAGCTCCGGATCGGGCCCCGCCACGTCGAGGCCATCGCCACCCGGGCCGCGCGGGCCGGACGTCATGGATTCCAGGGTCGAGGTCGGGTCGGTGGGCACGCTTCGTCGAGTATATAGCCGGAGCGCCGGCCGCGGTGCACCGCCGTCTCGCGGATCCTCGCCAGCCTCGACCTTGCCGCCGCGGAGCTCCCTGGCACCCTCGAGGTGCGCGCCGCCCTGCGCTGCGTGAGCAGGACGCGGCCGCGCTCGGCGGCGACGGTGACGACGGTGGCGACGAGGATGAGGGAGGAGCGGGCTCGGGCGTGGCGGACCTGGGCGTGTAGGATGTCGGGCGCGGCGCGCAAGACACGGGCGGAGGGCGCGCTCGATGCTGCGTCTCGACGCCGACGGATCGGCACCCACGGAAGGAGCCACTATCTCAGAAGATTTCCCGCACACTCATCCCCGCAGCACGGAGCGCGGAGAGGCGCGCTCGCCCCCCGGGGAGATCTCTTCGCACCGAAACACCGATGCTAGGATCCATCTCGCGCGCGATCTTGACCGCATCAACGACAGCCTGCGGCGTACGCGCCACCAGCGTCGTCTTCGCCGCATTGGGAGCAAAGGCGAGATGCTGCCAGACCCATAGCTGGTCGCTGCGAAACACGCGCGACACCGCGTCCGAAGCCTCTTCCAGGAACGAGAGCGACAGTCGCCCAACGAGCTCCTTTGACACATCTGCATCAATCGTCGTAGGGGCTGACTCCTCAATGGCCCCGTACATCTCCCATTCGGCGGCCATTTTCTCTAGGAACGAGCGACCGTTCGTCGCTTCGGCGCTGAGCTCGTCGAGTAGTCCCACGAGTCGATACACGGCGCCGCGCTCATCGACGAATAGCTGATCGTCAAAGTTGTCCATGGCCCCTGCCAAGATCAGGTGACGTTCTTTGTAGCGCGCCGTTGGCCACACATCTGAGGCGAGCTGGCTCGACTTGATTCGCCACGCAGGCTCGTCTCTCGCAGAGGCGGACAAGCACTGCCATATCCCCAAAGACATCTCCGTGCGACCGCGATGGACACTTTCCCAGGCGATTCCGCCGAACTTCTCTTCGAACTCGAACCATGCATCATAAAATGGCAGGCCTCGCCGCTCGAGCTCGGTTGCCAACGCATCGAATCCGCAGGCGAGCGTTGGGTCGCGAAACAGGCCATGAATGTCACAGTGACGAGTGACTCGGTCTGAGACGAATTTGTCAAGGTATCTGGAGGCCGCGGCGTAACGCGTGACTTCTGTGCGGTCGCCATAGAATACCTTCTTTTCGACGACGTGCCCCTTGCGACCGGTCGCTTCAAAAATCAGCCGCGCGGACGGGTCGCTCCCGATCAATCGCTCCCCATTTATGTTGTACTGCGCCTTGCTCTCGAGTGGAGCGGTCCACTCGACATCGTCCGAGTCCACGATCTCAGTCTGAGAATCTGATTCTATGTAAACAAGGATGTTCGACGAAGATAAGGCCCGAAGAACGCGATCTGCTGACTCAAACGATCCAAAAAACGCTCTGTTGCCATCGTGCGAGTTTGTGACAATCAGGGCATCTTCGTCCGCCCAAACCTCAACATGGCCGTCGCTGGCTTCCCTGATGGGTCTGAGATTCGAACGTTTTAGCATCTTGTCTGGGCAGTCTCCAACGAGGACCGCTCGCATCGGCAGCCACTCGCGCCCCTCGATCATCGCGAGTCGCTCGATCACAGAGTGGACCTCACGACCAATGAGATACCCCCGATGATCTTCGACCGATCCCGAGGGTGATACATAGAGCCCGCCGCGTGGTGAGCAGGCAAACAGCGTCGCGTACGCTCCGCCAAGTGTGCTCCGATTGTATAGCGGTACATTGCCCGCGCGAAGACACTCTGCAGCACCGAACACATAGGACCCAATGACTGGAGAGCCGCGACGCCCACCGGCCTCAAACAGCGATTCCTCGATCTCCCAATGCTTCTTCGACAGCGGCCCATGCTCGCGCTCGACTCTCTGTAAAGCATCGGGTGACCATGGCCTGAAACCGCTCTGGGGCCCTGATAGATACTTCAACATGCGCGACGAGTAGATGTGCATGGCTCTCACCTCTGGGGACGGCGCTTCCATCCATTTTCGCCGCGGCTCCAGGTGCCGAGCTGGCGATTTCCATAGTCGCTCGTGCTGGCGAGATGATTCGATGACTGTTGGTGGAAATAGAGAGGCGCAGGATCGGTCGTCGGCCCAACCGCTCCTCTCCGCCTCTTTCCCTGGTAGCCTGGGGCGATCACGCCGTTCGGTGGCATCTGGCCGGCGAGCGCCCAGAGACGAGGGATCGTTTGAGAGCAGTTAGGACAAGATGCGCGCGGCAAGTCGCCCTCCGCGGACGCAATGCCTCCGCGCGGGTTGATTTCTCCGAGCGCAGCCTTGAGGTTGTCTCGCCATCTCGGATCTTCAGGCCGGCAAGTCTTCGGCGCGTTACGGGATTCCCAGTCGTCGAGATGCCTGGACAGCGCCCATGGCTCGGCGCAGCCAGATGAGGGCGTTCGCGATGTCGGACCTCGAGCGTTGGAAGGAGGCAGAGCTGCCTGAACGGCTGGATGAAGCTGGTCTGGCGTTCTCTTGTTTCCGGTCAGTGGATCATTGAATCCGCTAACATCCTCCACGACTGAGCCATCCCTGCGCGTGATGGTACATCGCATCAAACCATCGACATCGGTGAGGTCGATGGGCGATCCATCGGCGTACGCATACGCCATCAAACTACCCTCCAGCCGGATGGGCTCCGGGCTCAGGTACTGCCCCGTCTCCGGGTCATAGTACCGATACCGGTTGTAGCAGAGCCCCGTCTCCTCGTCGGCGCACTGCCCCGGAAACCGCACGGGCGTCAGCCCGGCCTGCTCCCCCTCGACCTTGCCGAACAGCGAAGCATCGAGCCGGCCGACGAGCCTCCCGTCGCCGCCCACCAGCGCCGCCGGCATCCCGTTCGGCGCCTCGACGTAGTACCGCACCTCGTCGCTGTCGTGCCGCCGCACCCGATCGGCGAGGGGCGTCACCCCCTCTGGCAGCACCGCATACGCTCGCTCTTCCACCACCGGCTCCCCACCCGCTTCCCCGAACAGCTCGCGGATCTCGTGCACCAGCGCATCCCCGCTCCAGGTATAGCGTGTCACGCTCTCCACCTCCCGGTCGCGCCCCCGCTCCACCCGCTTCTCCAGCCGCCGCGCGAACGGATCGTAGGTGAAGCTCACCAGCCGGCCGTCCGGCAACCGCACCGCCTGGAGCAGATCGTCGTCGCCCCACTCGAAGCGAGCGACGCGCCCGCCCGGCAGCCGCTTGGTCGTCATCCGCCCCCGCTCGTCGTATGCGAGCTCCGCGCCTCCCCGCCTCTTGAGCTGCCCGCCCGGCGCATACTGCCGCAGCGTCGCGCTCTCGTAGAGCTCCCCGCTCGGCCCGTGGCGATACCCTTCGATCAGCGCCCGCCGCGCCCCGTCCACCCGCTCCCGCCCCACCACCCGAGCCTGCGCATCGCGCAGGTACTCGACATACGCCGCGCCCGGCGCGCCGCTGCCCACCGTGCCGAGCAGCCCGGCCGCCGACCATCCGTAGCTCTGCGCGAACGTCACCTCGCGTGGCAGCGGCCCCACCCACGCCGGCTCGCCCGGCCGCACCGCGGGCGTCGTCCCGAGGCCCGTCACCTGCACCCCCGACGGAAGCCCATCGGGCGTCCACCCCTCCGCGATGCGCCCTCCCGCGGGCAGCACCCGGTCGACAACCTGACCCGCTGGATCGTAGGTCAGCTGCACCTTCATGGTCTGCGCGCCGACGTCCCCGACAGCCACCGCCAACGGCCGCCCCACCACGTCGCGCGCGATCTCCATCCGCCCGAACGGCCCGCTCGCGTGCACCGCCTTGCCAAGCGCGTCGTGCGCCGTCTCCACCACCGTCCGCCGCCCGCCCCGCGCCACCGTCTCCCGCACCACCCTCCCGCGCGCGTCATGGGTGTACTCGCATATCACGTCGCCGCTCGTCACAACCTCGATCCGGCCGAGCAGATCATAACCGATGCTCTCCGTCCGCCCATCCGTGAACCGCCGCTCCACGAGCCGGCCGCACGGGTCATAGACGAAGTCGACCGTACCAAGCCCATCCCGGATCTGCGTAATCCGCCCCATCACATCGTGCTGGTAATAGATGCGCCGCCCATCGAACGTTCGCTCCTCGCCGATCCGCCCCTCGCCGCGCCGCACGTACCGGTGCTCCTCGCCGGATTCGTTGACCACCCGCACCAGGTCCTGCTCCCGGTCATAGAAGTACTGCACGGCGCTCCCGTCCGGCCTTACCACCTCGGTCACCACGCCGATCCCGCCCCATCGCAGCGCCGTCACCCGGCCGTCCGCGTCGGCTATCTCCGACAGGTTCCCGTCGACATCATAACCATACCAGTCCGTCGCCCCGCTCGGTCGGCGCACACGGAGTAGCCTTCCGCAGTCGTCGTAGTCATAGGATGTCTCCAGCCCACGCTCATCAACGAAGCTCGTCACCCGCCCCAGGAAATCATAGCGAACCTTCCGCCTCGCCCCGTCCGGCTCGATCACTTCCACACGATTGCCGAGCGCATCGTAGACCATCCGCGTCACTCCGCCGTTCGGCAGGGTGGCCTCGACGAGCAAGCCGCGCTCGTCGTAGCGGAAACCGACCACCGGCCCGAGCTCGTCCTCGACGGCCACCACATCGCCTCGCGCGTTCCGCTGGTAGCGCGCGAACCCGCCCATGGCGTCGCGCACCTCCTCGATGAAGCCCCGCTCGTCGTATTCATACACGGTTCTCGCGCCGATCGGGTCCGTCACGATGCGCAGCCGGCCCAGGTCGTCTCGCTCGTAGCGCCATGCGTGCCCCAGCGCGTCCCGATACACCAGCACGTTGCCCGTGGCGTCGAACGTGTAGGCGTGCATGCCGCCGTCCCACGCGACGCCGTTCACCTTGTCGAGCTGGTTGCCTTCAATCCGCCGTTTCGCGCGCGAGGTGATGACCTCGACGAAGTGGTTGTAATCGTCGATCTTGACGTGACAGAACCCCTTCGCCCTCGTTTCCCGGTCATCCAGCGTGTCCGGCACGTCAGGCTCGAGCGCGTCGTTGCCCTCGCGATGGCACCACGCCTCCACGCAGCAGCCGTGATCGTCATAGCGGAACTCCGCCACCAGCCCGCCGGGCTCGCGGCGCCGGAGCATGCGGTGCTCTTCATCGTACTCGTACCGCTCCTCGCTGCCCGCCGCGTCGCGCGCTGCTACCAGATCGCCTCGTTCGTCGTAACCGTATGTGCGAAAGGCGCGCCACCCTCCGCCCGGCGACTCGTCGTTCACCTCGAACGCGGCGATCCTCCCGTCCGCGTACCGCCGCGCGCGGACCATCCGCCCCACTGCGTCGATCGCATGGGACAGGCGCCCTCGCTCGTACGAGAGCCGTATCTCGTTGTCGTACCGGTCCACGATGCGCGACAAGAGCCACATGCTCTCCTGCCTCTCACCGAACACGAGCAGCACGCCCTCGGCCTCCAGCGTGTAGCCGCCCTCGTGACGCCTCAGCACGCCGCACGGCATCGGCACGGGACGGCCCGGCTCGGGGATCTCCGCCTCGGTCGGCGCCGCGTGAGGCTCCAGGACACGCAGCGTCCGCCGTCGCTCCTCGATCGCCCACGCCAGCGAGTGGCTCCACCCGAACCCGAGCCCCAGATCCACGTCGCTCGTCTCCGACGAGTAGCTCCGCTCGATCCGGAGCGGCAGGATCATCCCGCCGAGCGCCAGATCCACGGCCTTCGCGGTGTAGACCCGCCCCGTCACCGGATCGACCGGGTCACCGGCCGACGTGCCGCCCCCGCGCCCGTGCGACGGGTTCGGGCACCCGCCGCCGCTGCCGGGCCCGCACGCGCCTGCGTTCTTGCCGCCGCCTCGCGGTCCCTTGCCGCCGCCCTTGCCGCCCGCGCCCTGGTCGCCGCCGCGGCCACGCCCTCCGCGGCCGCGGCCGCCGCCTCCGCCGCCTCCGCCGCCCAGGATGAAGGTGCCGGGGTTCATGCCGGGAATCGCGGGGATGTTCGGGACCGGCGCCGTTCGTGCCATGGGCCCGCATGGTCGCCAGGCGCCGCACGCACCGTCAAGCGGCCCACCGTCCTCGCGCGCCGCCCCCGAGCTTGCCGCGCGCTCGCCCGCCCGCGGAGCAGGGGGGGTCGCGTCACGCGCTTGCCCGCGCGCGGCGCCTTGCCTAGCCTAGCCGCGATGCCCTCGAAGAACGACAGCTCCATCCTGTGCCCGTCGTGCGGCGCGAACAACGCCTCCGTGACGGCGAGCGGGCGCTGCATCGCGTGCGGCGCCAGGATGGGCTCGCTCGCGCCTTTCCGCGACTCCGAGCTCGACCGCAACCGCCGCTACCAGCAGGAGGGCTTCTCGATCCTCTGGTGCCTGATCGCCCTCGTCCTGCAGAGCGTGCTCACCGCGGCCCTCGTCGGCGGCCTCCCCATGATCGTGCAGCAGCTCGACTTCGAGGGGTCGAACGGGATGATCGTCGCCATCCCCGTCTGGTTCATCGGCGGCGTCCTCCTCGGCATGATCTCGCCCGGAAAGACGTTCCTCGAGCCGGTCGTCGCGTCGTTCCTCGTCGCGATCCCGACCGTCTTCTACCTCCTGCACAGCCAGACCGTCCGGACGATGCCGCTGTTCATGTACGTGATCATGGCGCTCATCGGCGTGCTCTTCACGCTGATCGGCTCCTACCTCGGCGAGCGCATCCAGATGGGCCCGCCCGCAAAGACCGCCGACTGAGGGTGCCCAGCGTGACGACGAGGCCCGGCGCGACGGGCAGCGCAGGGGCGGCGGGCGCAGCAGGGGCGGCGGGCGCAGCAGGGACGGCGGGCGCAGCAGGGACAGCCGACCGGCGGATCGCCGCGGCGAAGCGGATCGCCGCGGCGCTCGCCGCCGTCGCCATGGTCCAGCTGGCGCCCGGGTGCGGCCGATCGGCCGAGCAGCAGGAGGCGGATGCGCTCCTGCATGCGATCGACGTCCTCCGCGACGCCCCGAGCGAGCCGCGCGAAGCGCGCGAGGCGCTGCTCGCGGAGCTCGAGCGCCACCCCGCGTCGACGCCGCCCGCCGCGAGCGCCAAGGACACGTGCGCGCGGGCCTACCGCCTGCTGCTCGACGCCACGGCCGCCGAGGCGCGCGTCCGCGCCCTGCTCGAGGCGCCCGACGGGGCCGCAGGGCCCGGCGCGCTGGCGGATCTCGTCGCGGCGGACGCCAAGGTCAAGGAGAGCGCCGAGGTCATGCCGAGGTGCGCCGAGGCGCTCGCGATCCTCCGCCGCTCGGGCCGGCGCGGGATGTGACGGCCCGCGTCGCCCGCGCCCGCATCGTCCGCGCCCGCGCCGGCGGCGTCCGCGCCGGCCGAGGCGCCCGCGCCGCGCGCCCCGGGGAGGGGCGCCGGCCGCGCCCGCGCAGCGCGTCGCGCGGCGTTGAAGAGGGCAAGGGGATCCGCGCTCGCGGTCCCCTGTGCTAAGACCCGCCCTGCCATGTTCGACACGCTGACACGGGGCTTTCGTCAGGCCAGAAACCGCCTCGCCGGGCTCACGGAGCTCACCGCGGGCAACATCGACGTCGCGCTCCGCGAGGTAAGGCTCAGCCTGCTCGAGGCCGACGTCGAGATCGGGGTGGTCAAGGCGTTCCTTGCCCGGGTCAAGGAGGCCGCGGTCGGCCGCACCCTGGAGACGCGCGTGAAGCACGCCGGCGAGGTCCACCAGGTCTCGGCGAGCGACCACTTCATCAAGATCTGCCACGACGAGCTCGAGGCGATGATGACCCACGAGGGCGACGAGATCGCCTGGGCCGACAGCGGGCCCACGGGCATCATGATGGTCGGCCTCCAGGGCTCCGGGAAGACGACGAGCTGCGCGAAGCTCTCGCGCTACCTCGAGAAGCAGGGGAAGAAGCCGCTGCTCGTCGCGGCCGACATGCAGCGCCCCGCGGCCGTCGAGCAGCTCAAGGTCCTCGGCGAGTCGCTCAAGATCCCCGTGTTCAACGTGCCGGGAGAGTCGCCGGTCGCCATCTGCGCCGCGGCCCGCGGCGAGGCGAAGCGGCTCGGCCGCGACGTCATCATCTACGACACCGCCGGCCGCCTCGCGATCGACGAGCCGCTCATGCAGGAGCTCGCGCAGATCAAGGACGCGACGAAGCCGGAGAACATCTTCCTCGTTGTCGACGCGATGATCGGCCAGGACGCCGTGAAGACGGCGCGCGGCTTCAACGAGCGGCTGTCGATCGGCGGCGTCGTGCTGACGAAGCTCGACGGCGACGCCCGCGGCGGCGCCGCGCTCAGCATCAAGGAGGTGACGGGCGCGCCCGTCCTCTTCACCGGCCTCGGCGAGACGACGGACAAGTTCGAGCCGTTCCGCGCCGACGGCATGGCGAGCCGCATCCTCGGCATGGGCGACGTCGTCGGCCTCATGCAGGACTTCGAGGAGGTCGTCGACCAGAAGAAGGCCGAGAAGGACGCCGCGCGGATGCTCCAGGGCGACTTCACGCTCGAGGACTTCCTCGATCAGGTGCGGATGATCCAGAAGATGGGATCGCTGAAGGATCTCGTCGACAAGCTGCCCCTCGGCGGCATGTTCCCGGGCGGCCTGCCCCAGGACGTGAACCTCGACGACCGGGAGCTCGTCCGCATCGAGGCGATCATCCAGTCGATGACCCGCCTCGAGAAGAGCGACCCGTACGCGCTGGTCCGCGAGCCGAAGCGGGTGGAGCGCATCGCGAAGGGCTCGGGCTCGAAGCCCGAGGCGGTGAGCGAGCTCGTCCAGAAGTTCCTGTTCATGCGCCAGATGATGAGCGGCCTCGGCCAGAACATGGGCCTCATGGGCAAGATCCCCGGCATGAAGCAGATGGCCATGGCCAAGAACATGCGGGAGATGCAGAAGCAGATGATGGCCGGCGGCGGCATGCCCGGGATGGGGATGCCGGGCATGGGCTTTCCGGGCATGGGCTTCCCGGGGATGGGGATGCCCGGGATGGGGATGCCGGGCATGGGCGGCTTCCCGGGCGCCGGCGCCGGGGGCCCGAACATGACGAAGATGAAGACGCTCAGCGCCTCCGAGCGCAACGCGAAGAAGGCGCAGCGCAAGCGCGAGCGCGACGCCCGCAAGAAGGGGCGCAAGTAGCGGCGGCCGCGTGCGCGGGCCCTGCTGCCGGCGGCGCTTTATTGACAGCGCGCACGGCGCGCACGCTCGCGCGCGGGCGCTCGCGCTCGTCGCCGTGGCCTTCGCCGCCGCGTGCTCCCGGGGCGGCGGGGGCGAGCAGGAGGCGGCGCCGCCCGGGGCGACGGGTCGCGCGCCGGCGAGCAGCGGCGCGGGGGCCGGACAGAGCCAGAGACGACCGCCCGCCGTCGTGAAAGAGCTCTCGGTGCGCAAGCTCGCGCCCGGCGCGGCGATCGCCATCGACGGCCGCCTCGACGAGCCGGCGTGGCAGGCGGCGGCGGCGACAGGCCCGTTCGTCAACGTGGGCACGGGCCGCGAGGATCGGTCGCTGCCGACGCAGGGCGAGGCGCGGCTGCTCTGGGACGACGGGTTTCTCTACGTCGGATTCGACGTCCGCGACACGACGATCACCGGCGGGTTCCCCGAGGGCGCGCGCGATCCGCACCTCTGGGAGCGGGACACCGTCGAGGTGATGATCGACCCCGACGGCGACGGGGACAACAAGGACTATTACGAGATCCAGATCAACCCGCAGAACCTCGTCTTCGACTCGCAGTTCGACGACTACAACGCTCCAAGGGGCGGCCCGAGCGGGCCTTTCGGCCATGAGGCGTGGAGCGCGGGCCTCGCGAGCGCGGTCGCGCTGAGAGGGACGCTCGACGACGGGTCGGACGAGGACGTGGGGTACGTTGTCGAGGCGAAGATCCCGTGGCGCTCGTTCGCGAAGGCGAAGGCGGCGCCGCCGTCGCCCGGGGACGCGTGGCGGATGAACTTCTACGCCATGCAGGACAACGGCGGGGCGGCGTGGTCGCCGATCCTTGGCGAGGGGAACTTCCACCGGGCGCGGCGGTTCGGGCGGGTTCGCTTCGTGGGGCCGTGATCGGGCTCGTTTCACTGACGTGCCCATGTCGCACCGTCGCGGTCCGCTCCATCGCTCGCAGGGAGGCGCGTCGCTACCGCGGTTTGCGGCCCCATACCTGAAAGAACGGACCGTGCACGACGAGCGTCTCTGGATTCTCGATGTGACGCATCAACGCTTCCCTCAGATCGCTGAAGGTCTGCTCCGCGATCAGGCGCTGGGAGAGGATGCGTTCGCGCAGGTTGTCGGCGAACTCGAGCAGGATGGGGCGACGAGCGTCGCCGGGCGGATGAACGTGGACGATCGGCTGGATGCGCACCGACGCGAGGCCGGCATCGCGGAGCAACCGCGGCAGCTTCCGCCCGATGAAGAGATCGATTCCGTTGCGCTTCGTGTAGCGCACGAACAGCTCGATGAGCGTGGTCCATGCGTGCTCGGGTGGATCACAGATCATCGCGGCCCAGTCGACCTCGTGGAACGCCACGACTCCCCCCGGGCGCGCCAGCGACACGGCTTCTGCGACGATCTGCTCCGGGTCAGGGACATTGACCAGCAAGAGACGGGCGGTGACCAGATCGAAGGACTCCTTCGGGAGGGATGTGGCTCGGGCGTCCCCCTCCAGGACTTCGACGTTGCGAAGGCCGCGCTGTGCGATGAACTTCCGGGCGAGGGTGACCGCTTCGCCGCTTCGTTCGACGCCGACGACGCTCCCCGCGAGGCCGACGCGCGCCGCGAGCAGGTCCAGGCAGCCGCGGGGGCCGCACCCGAGCTCGAGGACGCGGGCACCGGCGGCTAGCCCGATCTGATCGAGCAGCCAGTCCGCCTCGTGGGCCAGCTGCTCGGACTGCTGCTGTAACCGCTCCTGCTCCGCGCGCCGGTAGCCGAGGAAATATTGTTCGCGCTCACTCATCGTTTATCCCCGGTCGCTGGGTGAGGCCCACGCCGTTCAACGGTCACTGGATGGCCTTGGTTGATTTCATCGGCTCCCGGCATGAGCCGTGCCGTGCACTGCCGCGCACCGCGGTCAGAACGTGCCCTTCGACCCGCAGCTCACCACGCCGGGGGTCGGCCGGGCCGACGTCTGGGTCTTCGATTCGAGGAACCTGGGGGCGTCGCTCGGCGGCGATCCGCTGACCATCGTCACCCTCTTCGGCGACACGCCGCGCGCGCTCGCGGTGACGCCCGACGGATCGCGCGTGTACGCGGCCGCGTTCCACTCGGGCAACCGCACCACGACCATCCCGGAGCCGGCGGTGCCGGACGGGGGCGAGGGCGAAGCCGGGCGCTGCGGCGCCCTCCGCGTCGGACGGTTCGAAGCCGGGCTACCGGGCGGAGCCGCCCGACCGCTGAGCGCCCGACGCTCGCGCGCCTGCAGGCCCGCTCATGGCCGATCCCCCACGTGCTGCTCGGTGTCCGCCAGGGCGGGCAGCCAGCCCTCGCGGCGCCTGATCCAGAGCTCGTAGGTCGGAGCGAGATCCGTGGGAGCGTCGTCGAGACATCCCAGCTTGATCTCGACCTCCCCCTCCTCCTCCCGCGGCGAGAACAGCCGTGATCCGCACGTCGGGCAGAAGCTGCGTCCCTCCCAGCACCTCGTCTCGCCCGTGGACTCGAAGCTCGCCCACGGCCACACCGCGAACGGCATGAACACGCTGCCCGTCTCCTTCCTGCACGAGGTGCAGTGGCAGATGCCCACGCGGAGAGGCTCGCCACGAAGGTGAAAGCGCACCGCACCGCAGGTGCAGCCGCCGCTCCGGACGCGCTCTGATCCAGCTTGCATGTCGCCTCCGCTCACAGGCCCGGCGCCCTCGTAGCCCGCGCCGGTTTTCACCGGCAACGCCCGCCGCCGAGCGGCCAGGTCAGCGCCTGTATCACAAATTTACATCAATGGTGTATATCGCGTCTGCTGGTTCAGATCCGGGCCGAGTGGCTCGCCGTCGGGCGTGACGCCCCCTGCTGCGCGCCCGCCAGGGCGGCATCGCCCATCGTGCCCGCCGTGGCGTTCGAGCGGGTCGTCGGCTCCATCGCTCGCTGGACCCGGATCCTGTTGTGCACGTCCTCGACGCCCCGCGTACCCTCGGCGACGAGCTCGATGATGCGCTTGTGGTGGCGCTGGGGCACCGTGCCCTCGAGGATGACCTCGTTGTTCTCCACCTGGACCGTGACGTCGCTCACGTCGATGTCGTGGCGCTCCGAGAGCACCTCGCAGATGTCCTCGTGGATGCGCGCGTCGGAGCGTTTGTAGCCCTTCGGTCCGCGGCCGAGCGCTCTGCGCACGCGGTCTCCGATCTCGCCGAGCGCGTGGCCGACGCTCTCCAGCGCCGAGTGGCCGGATTCGTCGTGATCGGGGCGCTCGCCGCCGTACGCGCCGCCGCCCCAGGCCGCATCGGGACCGTAGTCGGGGTTCACGACGCGGGTCATGCCGAGGTAATAGGCGCCGCCGAGATTGAAGTTGTACGCGCTGCCCACGGCGGGAAGGGGATTGCCGCCGAAGCTGCGGCTGTCACCGGGGCCGCCGGCGTAATCGCCGCCGCGGTCGTCGTGGGGCCAGCCGCGCTCCTCGTCACCGGGACGATTGTCGCTGCTGGCGAAGCGACCGTCGCCGAGAGCGCGACCCACGGGGCCGCGGTGCGTCGTGGGCCCAACCGTGCGAGCCTGCTCGCGGCCCCAATCGCGGCCGTCGCGCAGCGTGGCCCCGTGATCGTCGATCGGGCCCGCGCTGCGGCGCTCGTCGCGAGGATAGCCGCGCTCGGTGAAATGGCCCCGGTCGTCTCCGTAGCGCCGATCCCAACCGTGCTCATTTCGTCCGTAGCCTGTGTCCCTGTCGAATCGATCTCGCATCCTGTGCCTCCTTTCTTCCTGGCGAGCACTGCGCCTTCAACACGCCTCCGCCGCGCGGCAGATCGCGCCAGCCTGGTCGCTTGGATCGTGAAGATGGGTCGCGTCGGCGCCCTCTGCCACCGGGGAGAACCCTTCGTCTCGCGCCCGGGCGATCCCGAAAATGACGATTCATCGGATCAGCACAGAAGAGCTTGCCTTGAGCGCCTTTCCGCCTCTCGTCGCAGAACACGGCACACCCACCCTCCCCATCAGGGCCGGGGCGGCGCCACGCCCCTGGGGCCGGAACCCTCCGTCACGGGCTCAGCAAAGCCGGCCCATGCCCCCCTGGCTGCGCTAAGCTCCGCGCCTTGTGCCCGTCCTCACCGCTCACGATCTCCACAAATCCTTCGGTCCCCAGACGATCCTCGACGGCGTCTCGGTCAACACCCGCACCGGCGAGCGCGTGGGCCTCGTCGGCGTCAACGGCTCCGGCAAGAGCACGCTCGCCCGCATCCTCGCCGGGCTCTCCGCGTGGCACGCCGCCAAGGCCCGCCACGACGAGGTGAGCCGGGCGCTCGCGGCCGGCTCGGGGGACGCCGAGGCGCTGCTCGCCGAGCAGGCCGAGGCCGGGGCCGACGTCGAGCGGCTCGGCGGGTGGGACATGAAGGAGTGGAGCGCGGGGCTCGCGAGCGCGGTCGCGCTGAGAGGGACGCTCGACGACGGCTCGGACGAGGACGTGGGGTACGTGGTCGAGGCGAAGATCCCGTGGAGCTCGTTCGCGAAGGCGAAGGCGGCGCCGCCGTCGCCGGGGGACGCGTGGCGGATGAACTTCTATGCCATGCAGGACAACGGCGGGGCGGCGTGGTCGCCGATCCTGGGCGAGGGGAACTTCCACAGGGCGCGGCGGTTCGGTCGGGTCCGGTTCGTCGCGGCCGAAGGCGACGCGGGCCGGGCGCCCTCCGCGTCGGCCGGTCCGAAGCCGGGCTACCGGGCTGATCCGCTGGACCGCTGAGCCGCGCGTCCGGCGCTTCGAGCGACAGAACAGCGAACCCCGTTGCGGCGCGAGCCCTCCTTGGAAAGGGAAACAGAGGATGTTCACGAAGCTCGGACTCCGGAACTTCAAGTCCTGGCGTGGCGCACATGCGTTCGACCTCAGGCCGCTCACGCTGGTGCTCGGCGTCAACTCGGCCGGCAAGACGAGCCTGCTCCAGCCGCTCTTGCTCCTGAAACAGACCATCGAGTCGCCCGACCGGCTCCTGGCGCTCAACCTGGGCGGGCAGCCCGGTGAGATGCTGGACCTCGGCAGGCTCTCCGACGTCGTCTCCGGGGGCGACGTGCGCGCCGGGCTCGGCTTCCGCCTGACGTTCGGCCCCGTGAGCATCGGGAAGGGGGCCGCGCCGCGCACGCTCGGCTCCGTGGACTACGAGGTGGAGTACGGCGCCGCCGAGGACGAGAGTCCCTACGTGGAGCGGCTCTCGTACGCCACCGCCGAGGGCGCCTACGCCGTCGCGCGCCAGCGAGACGGCGCCTACGCGCTCTCCGCGCCGGGCGGCCCTTTGCCCGATGACCGGCGAGCTCGGCGGACCTACGAGCCCGAGCGCTCCGTCGGCTTCTCGGCCGATGCGGTCGCCGCCCTCGGCGCCGCGGGGGCGGACGCGCAGGATCTCGCGCTCGCGCTGACGCGGGAGCTCCAGCGGCTCGCCTACATCGGGCCCCACCGGAGCGTGCCCACGCGCCACTACGCCTGGACGGGGCGCTCGATAGGACAGCTCGGATCGAGCGGCGAGCACGCGATCCCGGCGCTGATCGCGAGCCTCGTCGGCCGCCACGCCGACGGGTCCGAGCGGGGCCGCCTCGTCGAGCAGGTCTCCGCGGGGCTCGCGCGGCTCGGGGTCGCGGACAGGATGGAGATCGAGCGCCAGGCGACGACGTTCTTCCAGGTCATGATCACCTTCCAGGGCCACCGGACGAACCTGCTCGACGTCGGCTTCGGGGTCTCCCAGGTCCTGCCCGTTGTCACCGCGGCGTACTTCGCGCCCGAGGGCTCGACGGTGATCATGTCGGAGCCCGAGCTCCACCTGCACCCGCTGGCGCAATCGGCGCTCGGCGATCTGCTCGTCGAGGCCGTGCGAGAGCGCGGGGTGCAGCTCCTCGTGGAGACGCACTCGGAGCACCTCTTCCGGCGGATCCAGACGCTGATGGCCGAGGAGCGCATCACGCCGGACGAGTGCGCCATGTACTTTGCCCGGTGCAATGGAGGGGATTCGGTGCTCGAGCCGCTCGAGGTGAACGGGTACGGGCGGGTCGCGAACTGGCCCGACAAGTTCTTCGGGGACACGGTGGGCGAGGTCGAGCGGCAGATGGAGCGGATGCTCGACCGCATGGAGAAGGACGAGCAACGTGGCTGATCATGTCGTCGACACCAACGTGCTCATCGTCGCGAGCGCCGCCGATCCTGCCTCGCCGTTCAAGGACACCCACGTCCCGACGAGCGAGCGGAAGATCGTCTTCGCGTGGCTCAAGGATTTTCGCGCCGATGACGGGCGCCGCCTGATCATCGACAGGGCCCGCGGCATCCTGCGCGAGTACAGGAAGAAGCTGACGGCCCAGGACTACGGCATCGTCGTGGCGATGGAGAAGCTCCGGACGGCGGCGTTCGTCTCCGTGCAGTACGACGGTGAGTATGCCGTCGTGCCCGAGCGGCTCGCTCGCTTCGACAACTCCGACAAGAAGCTCGTGGCGGCGCACCTCGCGCACCGGGCGGAAGGCGGTCAAAGCACCATCGTGAACGCGTGCGACACCGACTGGCACGAGCACGAAGAGGCGCTCTCCGCAGAAGGGGTGATCGTGGAGCAGCTCCTCCCGGCGTGGTGCCAGAGAGAGTTCTGGCGCAAGAACCCCGAGAGGATGCCTCCCGGGGCCGGCGATCGAGAACAGGACCGAGCCGGCCCCCCCGATCACGGCGCCATGCGCTAAGCTCCGCGCCCTGTGCCCGTCCTCACCGCTCACGATCTCCACAAATCCTTCGGTCCCCAGACGATCCTCGACGGCGTCTCGGTCAACATCCGCACGGGCGAGCGCGTGGGTCTCGTCGGCGTCAACGGCTCCGGCAAGAGCACGCTCGCCCGCATCCTCGCCGGGGTCGAGCAGGCCGACAGCGGCACCATCGCGCGGCGCCGCGGCGCGGAGATCGGCGTCCTCTCGCAGGATCCGGTCTTCGAGCCGACCGACACCGCGCGCGACGTCGTGCTCGCCGGGCTCTCCGCCTGGCACGCCGCCAAGGCCCGCCACGACGAGGTGAGCCGGGCGCTCGCGGCCGGCTCGGGGGACGCCGAGGCGCTCCTCGCCGCGCAGGCCGAGGCAGGGGCCGACGTCGAGCGGCTCGGCGGGTGGGACATGATGCATCAGGTCGACTCCATCATCGGCCACGTCGGCGTCACCCGGCCCGACGCGCCCATGAGCGTGCTCAGCGGCGGCGACCGCAGGCGCGTCGCGCTCGCTCGCCTCCTCGTGTCGCGGCCCGCCCTGGCCGTGCTCGACGAGCCCAGCAACCACCTCGACGTCGAGACCGTCGAGTGGCTCGAGCGCTACCTCGTCGAGGAGCACCCCGGCGCGCTCCTCCTCATCACCCACGACCGCTACCTGCTCGACCGCGTCGCGGAGCGCACGCTCGAGATCGACAAGGGCAAGGTCTACAGCTACGACGGCGGCTACGAGGAGTACCTCGAGCAGAAGTCCGAGCGCCTCGCGCTCGAGGCGCGGACCGAGTCGAACCGGCAGAACTTCCTGCGCACCGAGCTCGAGTGGCTCCGGCGGCAGCCGAAGGCGCGCACCGGAAAGCAGAAGGCCCGCATCCAGCGCGCCGAGACGACCAAGAGCGCGCCGCCGCCCAAGGCGGAGCGGACCGCGCAGCTCTCGGTGGAGTCGGTGCGCACCGGCAAGACCATCCTCGAGCTGAAGAAGCTCGGCCTCTCGCTCGACGGCAAATGGCTCGTGCGCGGCCTCGACTTCACGCTGACCAAGGGCGAGCGCGTCGGCATCGTCGGCCGCAACGGCACGGGCAAGACGACGATGCTCCGCGCGATCCTCGGCCAGCTCGGCGCCGAAGGCGACGGCGCGGCCGCCGAGGGGCCCCGCATGGAAGGCGAGGTCGTGCTCGGAAAGAACTCGAGCGTCGCCTACTTCGATCAGCACAGGAGCGGGCTCGACCTCGACAAATCGATCTTCGAGAACATCGCGGGCTCGCACACGCGCGTCGAGGTCGGCGGCCGGTCCATGGACGTGCGCAGCTACCTGGAGCGGTTCCTGTTCGATCCGAACAAGGCGCGGCAGCCGGTGGGCTCGCTCTCCGGCGGCGAGCGGGCGCGGGTCGCCCTGGCGAAGATGCTCACCCAGAGCGTCAACGTGATCATCCTCGACGAGCCCACGAACGATCTCGACGTGATGACCCTCGCTGCGCTCGAGGAGATGCTCATCGAGCTCGAGGGCTCGGCGCTCGTCGTGACCCACGACCGCTGGTTCCTGAACCGTGTGGCCACCTCGATCCTCGCGTTCGAGGGCGACGGCCGGGTCGTGCGCTACGCGGGCAACTACGACGCCTACCGCGAGCAGCGCGCGAACGCCGCGCTCGAGACGGAGGCCGAGGCGCGGGCCGCGAAGGCCCAGGCGGCGGAGGCCCGGCCGGCGGCGCCGGCGAAGGCCGCCGCGAAGGCAGGCGGCGCGCCGAAGCTCACGTTCGCGGAGCGGACGGAGCTCGACGGCATCGTGGGGCGGATCGACGCGGCCGAGCAGAAGGTCGCCGAGCTCGAGGCCAAGCTCGCCGACCCGACGCTCTACGCGAGCCGCGGCGCGGACGTGGCGGGGCTGCTCTCGGAGCTCGAGCGCGCCAAGCAGGACGCGGCGCGCCTGGTCAGCCGCTGGGAGGAGCTCGAGACGAAGCGCGAGGCCGCCGGCAAGGCGTGACCGGGCGCGACGGAGCGCGAGGCGGGCGGCAATCGGTCCAGGGGCGCAGGGGCGACCTGCCTCGCACGACGACCTTGTCGGCGCGGCGCCGCCCGGCGACCATGGCCTCATGATGACCGTGTTCGAGGTGCACCTCGCCGAGGGATCCGACGGCGCCGGCCTGCTCAGCGACGAGGTCCTGAGCGAGACAGGCGCGCAGGTGATGACGCTCCAGGAGGCCGCGCTGGTCGGCTTCCAGGGCCTCCAGGGGCTCGACGGCTCCGGCAACGTCCGGCTCATCGCCGTGCGCGCGCGTGACGCCGCCTGGATCCACCGCTGCCTGGAGACCCACGGGGCCGTCACCGCGTTCCGGGCGCACCAGGTCGACTGAGCCCCATCGCCCCCGCTGCTCGACCGACCCCCGCGCCGCCCTGGCGCGGTGTCCCCCCGCGCGCGCCTCGCCCAGAATGCCGCAGATGCCAGTTCGGCTGGCCGACGCAGAGAACATGAAGTCCCGGCAAGCCCGCTGAAGCTGGCGAAGCTCGCCTCAACGAACATCGATGAGATCCGGTGTTCATCACCACGCACGCAACGACTCGCGCGCGCCGGATCCTCACGTCTCCTGCCCGCACCAGCGCAAAGCTCCAGGAGTCCGGTCACGGATCAGGAGAGAGGGTTCAACGCAAAGGCGCAAAGACGCAAAGACGCAAAAGAAAGAACAAATGTGGCGCCTTTTGCGCCTTTGCGCCTTTGCGCCTTTGCGTTGAAATCTCTCGGCTCGGGAGGCAGATGCCTGGAAGGATTTCTGACCTGCGGTACTAGGCTCGTTCTACTGTGTCTCGTATCACTAGAAAGTTGCTGTGTGGTTGCACCGTCTACCGACGATGGTAACAACACCGCATGTCTCACTCCTCTCTACGTAGTCATACGCTCCTGGCGTTGTTCGCGGTCTCCGCGTTCGCGCCGGGTTGCGGCTCGGATAGGCCGCAAGCGGGCGATACCAGGCCGCCGGGCTCCGAGCCCGGTCAGGCGGCGCCCTTCGAGAACCCCGGCGGGATGTGGATGCCGGAGCAGATGCGGCAGCACAAGGACCAGCTCAAGGCGCTCGGGCTCGAGATCGATCCCGAGTCGCTCGCCGATCCCACGGCGTCCCCGCTCGGCGCGGTGGTGAGCCTGGGCGGCTGCTCGGCCTCGTTCGTCTCGCCCGATGGGCTCATCGCCACGAACCATCACTGTTCGACCAGGGCGCTCCAGTACAACTCCACCCCGGAGCAAGACCTCCTGACGAACGGCTACCTCGCGAAATCCCGCGCCGAGGAGCGATGGGCCGGCCCCACCGCGCGCGTGCTCGTGACCCGCGCGTTCCGCGACGTCACCGCCGAGGTGCGGCGCGGCATCGAGGCGATCCAGGGCGATCTCGAGCGCTACGAGGAGATCGAGAAGCGCAAGAAGCAGCTCGTGACCGCGTGCGAGGAGGGGCGCCCCGAGATCCGCTGCTCCATCGCCGAGTATTTCGGCGGTGGCCAGGTCTCGTTGATCGAGCAGCTGGAGATCAAGGACGTTCGCCTCGTCTATGTCCCGCAAGAGGCGATCGGCAACTTCGGCGGGGACATCGACAACTGGCGCTGGCCGCGCCACACCGGCGATTTCGCCTTCTTCAGGGCCTATGTCGGCAAGGACAACCAGCCGGCCGCCCACGCCGAGGACAACGTGCCTTACCGGCCGACGCACCACCTGAAGCTCGCGTCGTCGCCGCTCCGCCAGGGCGACCTGGTGATGGTCGCCGGCTACCCCGGCACGACGAACCGGCTCCGGACCGCGGCAGAGGTCGAGTCCGCTGTCTCATGGCTGTACCCGAAGCGGGTGTCGTTCTACGAGGAGTCGATCGCCCTCCTGGAGGAGCTCGGCAAGAACGACCCGGCCCTGCGGATCAAGGCGGAGCCGACCATCCAGGGCTACGCCAACTACCTGCTCAAGACGCGCGGCCTGCTCGACGGGCTGGTCCAGGGCGGCCTGGCCAAGGAGAAGGCCAAGCAGGAGGGCGACCTCAAGGCCTGGATCGACGCCGACCCCGAGCGCAAGGCGGCCTACGGCGGCGCGATCGAGCAGATCGCCGCGCTGCACGCCGGGCAGCGGGAGACGCGCGACCATGACGCGGCCGTGTCGGAGATCGTCTCGTCGGCGAGGCTCCTCGACGCCGCGGTCACCCTCGTGCGCATGGCGGAGGAGCGGCCGAAGGCCGACGCCGAGCGCGAGGCCGAGTACCAGCAGCGCAACTGGGAGCGCCTCGAGCAGGCGCAGGCGTCGCTGCAGAAGTCGTACGACCGCGCGATCGATCGGAGCACCTTCAAGCTGGCCACGCGGCGCGCGCTGCAGCTCGATCCGAAGGACAGGCCCGCGCTGCTCGAGGCCCTCGCGGGCGGGCAGGCACAGACGGAGGCGGGCATCGCCGCGGCGATCGACGCAATTTACGAGAAGACGGCGCTCGAGGACGCGGCGACCCGGATCCAGCTGCTCAAGACGGCGACGCTCGAGGAGCTCCAGGCGAGCCGGGATCCGATGATCCGCCTGGCGCTCGAGCTCGCGCCTGTCGACAAGGCCATCGAGGCGCGGGACAAGGCCTACGCCGGGGCGATGGCCCTCGTGAAGCCGCGCTTCGTCGAGGCGCTCCGCGCGCACCGGGGCGGCCTCCTGGCGCCCGACGCGAACGGCACGCTCCGCGTCACGTACGGCACCGTGCGGGGGTACCGCCCGGAGGCCGACAAGGCGGTGGTTCGCCCGTTCACCACCCTCAGCGAGGTCGTGAAGAAGAGCACCGGCGAGGCGCCGTTCAACACCCCGGCGACCCTGCTCGAGGCCGCGCGCGAGAAGCGGTTCGGCCCGTACGTGGACAAGGACCTCGGCGAGGTGCCGGTCTGCTTCCTGAGCGATCTCGACATCACGAACGGCAACTCCGGCTCTGCCACGCTGAACGCGCGCGGCGAGCTCGTGGGCCTCGCCTTCGACGGCAACTACGAGGCGATGGCGTCCGACTGGCTGTTCATGCCGTCGATCACCCGGACCATCCACGTCGATCACCGCTACATGGAGTGGGTGATGGACGCGGTGTCGGGCGCGGACGCCGTGCTGAAGGAGATGGGCGGCAAGCCGGCCATCGACTGAGCGCGACGCAACCCTGAAAGTACGATCACGAGGACGCCGGCGCGGGTCACGCGCCGGCGTCGTCGGACGACACCCGCACCTCTCCCTCGGCCACCGTCCAGAGGATCGACGTGCAGCTCCGCCCGAACGCCCTGTCGTGCGTGACGAGGAGCAGCGCGCCCGGGTAATCGGCGAGGGCGCGCTCCAGCCGCTCGATCGAGGGCAGGTCGAGGTGGTTGGTCGGCTCGTCCAGCACGAGCGCCCACGCGTGTTGCCCGAGGCCCAGCGCGATCATCAGCTTGCGCGCCTCGCCGGGCGACGGCCGCGCCGACCCGAGCAGCGGCCCCGGCTCCACCCCGAGCGCGGCCACCAGCGACATCACCCGCCCGCGCTCCTCCGGAGGGAGGCGCCGCGCCCTCGCGAGGAGGGCCTGCTGCTCTGCCTCGCCGAGCTCCTGCGGCACATGAAGCACCTTGTCCGCCGGCACGCGCGCGCCGGCGAGCAGCGCGTTCACCAGCGTCGTCTTGCCAGCGCCGTTCGGGCCCGCGATCCGGATGCGGTCCTCGCGGCCGACCGAGAGCCGCACGTCCCGCAGCAGCATCCGCCCCTCGCTCTCGCCGCCGGCGTGGATCCGGGGCGCGTCGAGCACGAAGAGCCACGGCGCGGGCGATCGCTCGTAATCGACGAACACGCTGCGGCCCACCGCCTTCTCGAGCTCGAGCTCTCCCGCCTCGGCCGACACCTTCTCGAGCTTGCGCCGGGTCACGCCGACGTTGCGCGACAGCCGCGCTTCGGCCGAGGACACGCGGAAGTCCGCGAGCAGGCCCCGGGCGTCGCTGTCGCGCGGGCCCTTCATCCGCCGCTTCGTGCTCCGGTCCGCGTCGGCCGAGGCCTGCGCCCGCCGCTCGTCGCCGAGGCGGCGCCGGAGCTGCCGCTCCTCGGCGCGCAGCCGCTGGTGCGCCTCCTCGCGCCCGCGCGCCTCGGCCTCCCAGAGCGCTTTTGCCGCGCTGTACCCGCCGGGATAGAGCCTCGCCGCCGCCCGCTCGACCCGGATCGTGCCGGTGGTCAGCGCGTCGAGGAGCTCGCGATCGTGCGAGACGCACGCCCCGATCCCCTGGAACCCCGCGAGCGCGCCGGCGAGCAGCGCCCGCGCGTCCGCGTCGATGTGGTTCGTCGGCTCGTCGAGCAGGAGCAGGTCCGGCGCCGCGGCGAGCGCCGCGCCGATCTGCCACCGCTTGCGCTCGCCGGGCGACAGCGTGGCCCAGCGCCCGAGCTCCGCAGGATCCAGCAAGAGCTCGCCGCGCAGCCTGCGCGCGGCGCCGTCCTCGGCGTCGGCCAGCGCGTGGATGGCCGCGTCGGCGTGCTCCACGGCCTGCGGGCACACGGCGACGGTCGCGCCCCGCGGATCGAGCCGCAAGCTCCCCGCCTCGGGCGTGAGCTCGCCGGTGAAGAGCCGGAGGAGCGTCGTCTTGCCGGCGCCGTTCGGCCCGACGATCCCGTACCACCCCGGGGTCAGGCAGAGATCGACGTCCGCGAGGATGGTGGACGCGTCGGAATAAGAGAAGGAGAGGCGCTGCGCGCGCAACAACGACATAGGAGCTCCTGAATCATGAGGGCCACATGGCCCGGTCACGGGACGGGCAGGCTGCGTCGCGCGGCCAGGGAGCACGGATGCCACCTGTCGCGCTCGCGACCTGCGACGGAGACCGATTCAGGAGCTGATCTTCACCGGAGCACTCTCCTCTTGCGTCAGCCGCGTTCTCTAACAGACGGCCGAGTCCCACGCAACCGCCGCTCCGCAATCGCGGTCGTGGTCGTCATGCCTTCTCGGCGCGCTCACGCGGCCAGGAAGCCGCCGTCGACCGGGATCGCGCCGCCGGTCACGTAGCCCGCGCCCTCGGAGCACAGCCACAGCGCGGCGCCGGCGATCTCGTCCTCGGTGGCCATCCGCGCCATCGGATGCTGCGCCACCAGCGCCTGGACCAGCTCGGGCGCGAACGCCTCGGCCTGTTGCATGGCGGGCGTGCGGGTGACGCCGGCGCAGAGGGCGTTCACGCGGATCCCGAGCGGCGCCACCTCGAGCGCCACCGAGCGCGTCATCCCGAGGACCGCGTGTTTGGACGCGACGTAGGCGTGGTGCGCCGGCTTCCCGGCGACGCCGTAGATGGAGCTCATGTTGACGATGGCGCCCCCGCCCGACGCCAGCATGGCCGGGATCTCGTGCCGCATGGCCAGCCAGATCCCGCGGGCGTTGGTCGCCATGACGTCGTCCCACACCGCCTGATCGGCCTGCTCGAGGCGGGCCATGTCGCCCCCGACGCCCGCGCAGTTCGCCGCGAAATCGAGCCGGCCGAAGCGCCTCGTCGTCTCTTCCACGGCGCGCTTCATCGAGGCGTCGTCCCGCACGTCGGTCTGGACGAACAGCGCCGGTGCGCCCTCTCGCTCGAGCGCGGCGCAGGCCCGCTGTCCGGCGTCGCCGTCGCGCGCGGCGATGGCGACGCGCGCCCCTCCTCGCGCGAACGCGCGCGCGGTCGCGAGGCCGATGCCCGAGGTGCCCCCGGTGACGAGGGCGACCCGTCCGGCGAAGTCGTAGGTGATCATGAAGCTCCCTTTCCTGGTGGAATCACGCAGTGCTCGCGCCAAGGCCGCGCTGGATGAACTGGACCGCCTGCTGGGCGAGGCGGCGGCGGCGCTTCGGGCCGAGCTGCTTTCGCAGCGCGTCCGAGGCCAGCACGTCGTGGAGCTCGGCCCCGAGCTCCTGGAGCACCGCCTCGGTCAGCCCGGGGCCGATGACGGCGGCGACCAGCCGGGTCGCCACCTCGAGGCTCGTGTCGGTGGAACGGACGGCGCCGCTCGCGATGCCCTCCGCGAGCAGGGCCCGGAGCTCCGCGGCGCCGGCCTCGCAGATGGCCTTGTGGAGGCCGCGGACCTCGACCGTCGCGGTCGGGTCGGCGGCCGCGGCCGACAGGCGGGCGAGGCGCGGGTGCTCCACGAGGAACGCCATGCCGCGCTCGATGTGGACCTCCAGGCGGGCCCAGAAGTCCCCCTCCAGGCACGCGGCCCCGAGGAACGCGCGCTTCTGCCGCGGCACCTCCTCGGTCAGGAGCCACCGGTAGAGATCGAGCTTGTCCTCGAAGTACTGATAGAAGCTCCCCTTGGGGATGCGCGCGCGGCGCGCGATCTGCGAGAGCGAGGCCTCGGCGTACGGGCGATCCGCGAACTCGGCGATCGCCTCGCGCACGAGGCGCTCCCGCCGCTCCTCGGGCAACCCAAAGAACGTGCTCTTCGGCATGCGACCGGTCAGTCATATGACCGAACGGTCGCATCGTCAAGGCGGGGCGGGCGCGCGCCCCCGGCCCCTGTTCAGTAGTTCAGCACTGGGCATGCCCTGAGCACGACCAAGGAGATCCCTGAGCGCAACCCGGGAGTGCCCAGAGCGTGACCCCCATCCCAAACGGGCATCGTCCCAAACGCGCCTCCAGCGTGGGTCGGCGCGCCTCCGGAGGAGGTGTGGTTCCAGGGAAAGGCGCCCTCTTTCGAGGTCACGAGATCGAGCCGAGCGTGACATCGAGCGACCCGCATCATGGCCGACGATGCTGGGAACCGTGACAGCGCTCCGCTCGAGCGAGGCGTTCATTTTGCATAGCGGGCCAGCGCACTCTCGTGCGGCCGTGCATTCCTGCAATGCACGTCACATCGATGGCGAAAACCTTCGCCGTCAGCATTCCAGGCCGACGCCGCGGGCGTTCGCGCCGACGTACGCCTGCAGCGTTCTCGTCTCCACGGCTCGCTCCATCCGGAGCGCAGCGCGGGCGGCTCCGGGTCACGCGCTATGCCTTCACGGATGAAACCCGAGTCGACTGCATCTTGCATTGCTGCACAGTCGCTCGCGATAGACGACGTCGATCATCCAGAGATCATTGCGCTCATCGATCGCAACGCATCTCTATCGGAGGGCCATCGAGGTGTCGCTCGGGGGCAGTCGATGTTCTCGGCGCCTGCTGGAGCAGCGCGGGCCGCAGGCGCTGAAATGTATTTTTATTCACGCGCCATGTCGTGGCGGCTCGGCCATCGTATTGAAGTGTTGGAAGATTCGTTGTCCGTGGTGTTTCGATCACGACGAGGTCGTCGTGTGAAGTCCGCAAATAAGAATACAGTTGCGCATTCGTCCGCATGGTATAGGATGCTGTCATCAGATGGAGGAGCACCCACGAACCATCGGACCCCTGCAGCCATGAAGAGAGCCTAGCGGCTCTCTCGCTTGCTCTGGTCTCATGATGCACCGGGAGATGCCCTGGAAGCAGTCCAGGCGCTCGTGAGTCGCATGCTCGCATCCTGGCGAGCGCAGCGACGACCGAGGAGTGCAGCCGTGTCGTGCGGACGCCGAGCGTTGGCTCGGGCCGCGCGGCGGCTGTTCAGCGCCCTGCTCGCGGGAGAAGCACCCAGGTGACCACGCGCTGGAGCATCGCGGAAGCGCGGCTTGCGGGTTCCGTTTCGTGCTCCTTTCAGCGCTAGGGGCCAGCTGCCTCAGGGCAGCACCGAATCGACGCCGTCGCGTCGCCCAGCGCGTCATCTGAGGCAGCACCCCACTCCAGGCTTATCGACGTGTGCCGCCATGGCGTTGCGGCTGCGTCCTGCCTTAGCCACAGGAAGAGCGCAATGACTCGACTTAATTTGTTCGCCCCCGAGGTCCGAGAGAACCCGTACCCCTTCTACGCGGCGCTGCGTCGCGAGTCGCCCGTGTGCCAGGTGGACCCCAACGGGATGTGGGTGGTCACCCGGTATGATGACATCGTGGCGGCGTTCAAGAACACGCAGGTGTTCTCGTCCGCGGGGCTGCGCATTGTAACCGAGCCGCCCTACCTCGAGCGCCACAATCCGCTGTCCGATTCCCTGGTCCTCGTGGACCCGCCGCGTCACAGCCGGATGCGCAACATTGTCGGCCGTGTCTTCTCCGCCGCGACGGTCAGCGCGCTCGAGGGGCACATGCGTTCCACGGCGACAAAGCTCACCCATGAGCTGCTACGACGCCGCGTGATCGATTTCGCCATCGATTTTGCGTCCCCTGCGCAGACCCGCGCCTTGGCTCAGCTGATCGGTCTCGATGCCTCGCTGGAGAAGCACTTTATTCGCTGGACGGCTGATGTGTTCAGCGTCTCCACCATCTCTCCAGATGACCATGCCCGGATCGATGAGGTACGCAGGACCATCGACGAGATGGAACGGTACATGCAGGAGCTGGTGGCGAGCCGCCGCCGCCGGATGGAGAACGATCTGGTGAGCGAGATGATCCGGTGTCGGGTGGACGACATCGCGCTCACGGACAGAGAATTGATTGGGAGCCTCCTGTTACTGCTGGTAGCGGGGCTGGAGACGACATCGACGCTGATGACCAATATGGCATTGATCCTCGCTCGGCAGCCGGAATGGATGGATCGCCTGCGGGCGGAACCCACGCTCATCCCGCGCTTCATCGAGGAGGTTCTACGGTTCGAGCCGCCTCTGCATGCCACGATGCGGCTCACCTTGGCCGAGACGGAGCTCGGTGGCGTGCGCCTCCCCGCGCACGCGATGGTGGCGCTGCTCGTGGGCTCGGGCCTGCGCGACGAAGCGCGGTTCCACGACCCTGACCGGTTCGATCCAGAACGCCGCGCCCAGAGCAGTCTTCCTTTCGGCCACGGTGCTCATTTCTGCGTCGGAGCTTTGATGGCCCGCACGCAAGCTCGCGTGGTTCTCGAGGAGCTCCTGCGCCGGTGCCGTCGGTTTGAGCTCCGCACTGAGAGGATCCAATGGAGCGCGGGTCTCAATACCCGTTGCCCGCTAGCGCTGCCGATCGAGGTGATTCCCACCTGACGGTCTTCTGCGAGAGCGGCCCGTCCGCCCAGACGGGTGATACGGTTATGCTGTATTGTCGAATTGCGCTTACCTTCCGGAGTGGATTAGCGCTGGTTGCAGGCCGCAGGCCGGTGACTCCCAGCTCGGTCTGCATGGCGTCCCACCGTGAGGTACACCTTCCGTAAACCGTGTAATCCTTACACTAGCGCACCGTGATGCGTTATCGCTAGCCTACGCAGCGGGGCTGCGGCTTGCGATGGAGTTTATCATGTCATCTGATCGTGTCAGCGTCATCGTGAGCAAAAGCGAAGACGATGTATTTGACTACCCGTTCGCTGCCTCTTGCCATCCGAAGGTAGACGTTATCCAGCGCCGTACCTTGCAGTGGGTTCGCCGCTTGCGCCTGGTGTCGGACGACCGCGCGCTCTCGCGGATCAAAGCGGCCAACGTCGCCGATCTCGCCGCGTGGCTGCTACCGTCGTCGAGCATGCACACTCTTCAGTTGGCTTCCGATTTTACAGCTGCGCTATTCCTTCTGGATGATGCCTACGACGAGGGAGATCTCAGCGTGGATCCTGAGGTCGTCGCGGGGCTCAACGACAAGTACCTGGGTGAGCTCTTCGGGTATGCCCAAGCGGATCTCTGCGATCCGTTGACGCGCGGGTTGCTCGATGTTCGCGACCGGATCAAGAGCCAGCATCCGCACTTCTTTTTGAATCGATGGCTCTCACATTTTCAGTATTACTATGAGGCAAACCTCTGGGAGGCTAACAATCGTTTGCAGGGGAGAGTTCCAGATGTCGACGAGTACCTGATGATGCGGCGATTCAGCGGAGCAGTGTATACATATTGTGACCTGCTTGAGCTGTTGCTCGAAGATCCGCTGCCTCTGGAGATTGTCCAGCATCCTCTTCTTCAGAGCGTTCGCGACATTTGCAACGACATCCTCTGCTGGACGAACGACTACTTCTCGCTCGAGAAGGAGCTGAAATGTGGCGAGGTGCACAACCTCATTGTGGTCCTGAGAGAAAATCATAAGATAACTCTCTCTCAGGCCATCGAGCGGCTAAGGTGCATGCATGACGATCGCATCGCGGAGTACCAAGACGTCAAAGAGAAGGCGTTGGCGTTATGGTCGGACGATAGAATTCGTCTCTATCTGGATGCGGCCGACGCAATGATCGCTGGAAATAAGCGCTGGGCGCTTGCGGCTGGCCGCTACTCTGGACTTGAGAGTCTCACTGCACGCGCCGGATGACTGCGAAGGGACTCATAGGGGAAGCGCCACCAGCGCGCCTCTATGGCCAGCAGCGACAGACGGGAGCTGCGTCGGACGTCGGCCGACTTGCCGCGAATATCGACCACGTTAAGGAGACCGCGTCGCTACGCGTGCAATCTCGCCGCGGTACGCCTCATGGCGTACGCGATGGCCGTCTTGAGGTTGGACCTCGTCTCAATCGAGCGGAGGTCAATGCCGAGCGCGACCAAACTTTGCGCTACTGCAGGGCGGAGCCCTGTGAGGATCGCCTTGCTTCCGAGTAGACCCATCGCCTTGGCCAAGTTCATCATGCTGCTCGCCACGCCGGTGTCGACGCTCTTGACGCCTGTTACATCGATGATCACGACCTTGGCAGAGCTGGCCGCGACGCCCTCCATCGCTGTCTCGAGCATCTGAGCGGCACGCTTGTCGTCGATTGTCCCGATGATCGGCATCACCATGATGTCGTCGGTGATCGGGATGAATGGGGTCGACAGCTCGAACAATCTAGCTCGCTGCGCCTGGATGACTTCCTCCTGCATTTGGACACGCTCCTCCTGAAGGCGGACGCGCTCAGCCAGCTCTACTTGCAATCGCTGGTTGACGTCGCGAAGCTGCTCGTTGGAAACCCGCAGCTCCTCGGTTCGCTCGGCGACCTCCTGCTCGAGCCTGTCGTACAATGTTGCGTTTTCGATGGAGATCGCTATCTGGGTCGAGAGCAAGTTCAAGAGCTCGAGGCGATGCTTTGTGAATGCGCCTGAAGACAAATTGTTCTCGATGTAGAGCACTCCGACCAGCCGGCCTTGACGGATGATGGGCGAGCACAATAGCGATTTTGTGTGTCTCGCTTGAATGTATGGATCCGCCGAGAAGCGGGCTTCCTTTGTGGCGTCATCCAGCAACACGCTTGTATATGTGCGCTGCGCATAGGTTATCACCGACAGCGGCACTTTCTCGAACGCTTCGATCGGAGTGCCCTGCATCACGCGGACCTGCTTGGGCTGGACAGTCCCCTCGGCCTCGATGAAGAGCGCTTCGCCCCGCGTCAGGGCGAGCACGCCGTACTGCGCGCCCACGTTCTCCAGCACGATCTCCATGAGGTTGCCGAGCAGTCGTTCCAAGACAAGCTCGCTCGCCACAGCCTGCGACGCTTTAACGACGCTGAGCAGGTCCAGGTCCGAGCCGTGATGGCTGGATGTGGATCCCGCCTTCGAGGCCTCCGGCTGGTTAAGCGCTCCCTCGAGAATGAGCTGTGGAAATTCGGCGACGAGATCCTCGCACTTTGCATCGGCGCCCCACAGCGCGTAGCCACGATATGCGATCGTCAGGTAGTGATGAGCAATCTCTTGCCTTCCCATTTCTCGGTAGAGCGATGAGGCCAGCTCGTACGCCAGCGCCTCTTCGTGCATGTACCCATGCCTCCGAGCGCCTTCGATAGCCCGATCGTATAGGTGCATCGCCTCGATCAGTGTCTGCCTCACGCGCGCCAGCTCTGCGCTCACGAGATCGTGCTTGTGCTGGTTGTTTTCCGGCGCCAGGCGCGCCCACTCCTGGAGCCTTCGTTGATTCGCGTCGACCTTGGCAAGTGCGGCGTCCTGCTCGTCCTTCGGTAGCAGGGGGAAGGCGGCGAGGATCGAGAGAGAGTAGTAGAATACATGCTCAACGTTGGTTATATAGGCAACGACTTCCGCATAGCCATCTACGGCGCGTAGCGCGTCATAGGCTAGCTTCGGGGCGCCGAAATAGTAGAGCAGCATTCCTTTCGCGAGATGCAGGCAGAACTCGGATGTCCTGTTCCCGTCGAGGAATGGAATCATCGTCGTCTCGTCAAAGATTTCTCCGACGAGTCGCATTTTCTCTGCGGCCGGATCTCGGAGGCAGTGAACTAGCTGCTTCCAGATCTTGACAAAGTAGATTTCCCTTCGCTGGTTGAGCTTCACCGCCAGGCCGATCGAGTGCTTCATCCGCAGCTCGGTCGACGCTAGATTCTCTCCGGCGAAGAATGAGTGTGTTCCGTGGTAGCTGGAGCTGTATCCGGCGTACTCGATGTCCCCTGTGGCCAGTCCGACCTGAATAGCGTGATGCGTTGGCTCGATCGTTTCTCTTAGGTGACGATTCCAGTGATGGATTGCCACGTAATTGAGTGTGTAGACCTTGGATTCGAGCTCGTTGGCGGCAAAGCGTTGCGTCAGCTCGATCGCTAGCCGTCCGAGCGCGAATCCGTATTCTACATTGTTCATGTAGCTACACTGGATGTGGCCGTAGATCGCGTAGGCATACGCCGCAGCAGGAGAGTTTCCGTGCTGAATACAGATGTTAACCATCGTGAACGCGATCACCGGCACCAGGCTGGGCCTCGAGTGGACGACGGCAGGGAACATAGAGACTAGAATCCGGTTCGCCGCCATCATCCGCTTATCGACGAGCTCGGGGAGCTGCGCCAGCTGATCTATGTCGGTGTTAGCCGGTGGTGCCTCGGAGAGCGGGACGTCGAGCATCGCGAGCACTGCCATGGCCATGTCGATGGCCTCTGACATGCGATTTTCTGTGATGTAGAACTGGATGCGAGTCTCGTAGACGCGGATTTTCTCGAAGACGTCTCGGGAGTGAGCTACGACGATTTTGGCGAATCTCTCTGCATTTTCGAAGTTGATCGTCAGATATTCGAGCTCGACAAGGTCCGTGTATATGGCGAGCGACAGATCGTGATTGGCGTGCCATGAGTCATCGGGCAGGAAGGCGGAGGCCGCACGGAGGCACTGGACTGCAGGACCGTAGGCGGTGGAGCGCCTCGCCTTCCGTCCTGCCTTCAAGTTGAGGGTCGCAGCTTCGTAACGTTCCTGTTCGTCGCCGATCAGCTCCGCGCCTGCGTTGAGGTGTCTCACGATGTCGTAGACACGGTCATCGAGTGACTCAGGTGGCGTCTGCCGGCGCAGAAGTCGTCCGAGCTCCAGATGGGCCTCCATCTGCTCGCTCTCGGTGAACAATTGATGGGCTGCCTGCTGAACGCGATCGTGAAGGAACTTGAATGCGATCGGGCTGCCGCCCGCATCATCGAGGAAACGCGCGATCTTGTAGTCACCGTTGATCGGCACGATAAGCCCTGCCTCGAGGGCTCCCCAGAGATCCTCGTCCGTGGAGTGCAGGTCCTTCTTATGGATGAGCGAGAGGAGCGTCAGATCGAACTGGTCGCCCATGCATGCGGCATAATGCAATAGCCGCTGAGTCGGCTCCGTCAGCTCCCGTATGCGGCGAAGCATCAGGTCGATTACGTTGTCTGCAACACTCAGCCTCTCGATGTCGGCCGTGTTCCACTGCCAGGCACCCGTCTCCGAGCTGAAGCGCAGAAGGCCGTCGCGCCACATGCTTTCGAGATACTGGTTCGTAAAGAACGGATTCCCGTGGGTCTTGGCGAAGATGATATCCGAGAGTGGTCGACATTCGTTCGTGGGCGAGCCGAGCGTGTCCGACACGAGCTGGTTGACGTGATCGGGCCCGAGCGGCTTCAGTATAAGCGTGCTCACGAGCGCCTCGCTCTTCCGGAGCGCGCTCATCATCGTCATCAGCGGGTGCGCGTCGTCGACCTCGTTGTCCCGGTACGACCCGATCAGCAAGAGGTGGCGGATGTCCGGGTCCTCCAGGAGCACGCTGAGGAGGTTCAGGGACCCCGTGTCGGCCCACTGGAGATCGTCGAGGAACAGCACGAGCGCCCGCGTCTTCAGCGCGATCGCGCCGATGAAACTCCGGAACGTCAGGTTGAAGCGGTTCCGCGTCTCCATCGAGCCCAGCGCCGGGACGGGCGGCTGCTCGCCGATGATGAGCTCGATCTCCGGGATCACCTCGGCGATGACCCGCCCGTTCGGAGAGACCGCCGCGAGGATCCTGGCCCTCCAGTCGGCGAGCTCATTCCTGCTCTCGGTAAGGATCTGCCGGACGATCTCCCGCAGCGCCGCGAGCACGGCCGCGTACGGGACGTTGCGCGTGAACTGGTCGAACTTGCCAGCGGCGAAGTAGCCCGCCTCCTTCGCGATCGGCTTGTGGATCTCGTTGACGACCGCCGACTTGCCCACGCCGGAGTAGCCGGCCACGAGGACGAGCTCCGAGCGGCCACCCTCCGCCGCCACCGGACCAGACCCGCTGATGTCCCTGAAGGCCGCCATCAACGCGCCGACCTCGCCCTGCCGGCCATACAGCTTCTGCGATACCTGGAGCCGCGTGGGCTTGTCCCTCCTCCCCGGCACGAAGTCCTCCGCCGGCGCTCCGTGCTCCAGCATGTCGAGGCAGGCCTTCAGATCGGCCTTCAGGCCGAAGGTGCTCTGATACCGCTCCTCCGCCGTCTTCGAGAGCAGCTTCATGATCACCCGGGAGAGCGCCTCCGGGATCGCCGGCCGGATCAGGTGCGGCGCGACAGGCGTCTTCGCGATGTGATGGTGCACGAGCTCCAGCGGATCCGTCGTCTCGAACGGGAGGCGCTGGGTCGTGAGCTCGTAGAGCGTGACCCCCAGCGAGTAATAGTCCGAGCGGAAGTCGATCGACCGGTTCATCCGGCCCGTCTGCTCGGGCGAGATGTACTGCAGCGTGCCCTCGCCGACCGACCAGGGGTCGACCACCGCCGCGCGCTCGCCAGGCAGGAGCGAGGCGATGGAGAAGTCCGTGAGCTTCGACGTGCGCACGTCGCTGTCGACGATGATGTTGCTCGGCTTGATGTCCTTGTGGACGATGTTCCGCTCATGGATCGCCCCGAGCGTGTCCGCCAGCTGGAGCGCTATCCTCACCGCCTGCGCGAGCCCGACGCCCTGACCATTGCCGTCGATGATCGCCCGCAGCGAGCGGCCGGCGAAGTACTCCATGACGAGCGCGGCGTAATCGAGCCGGACCTCGAGCTCGTGGACCCGCACGACCCCATCGAGGTCGAGGTGCTTCGTGATCTCGTACTGGCGCTTCAGGATCGCCACGTTGCGGGTGCCATTGACGCCCTTTCGCGCGACCTTGATGACGCACATCTTGCCCGTGCTCTTCTTCCGGCCGAGATAGACGCTGCTGCGAGCACCATCGTGCAGCGTCTCGAGCAACTCGTGATTCAACAGCTCCACCATGACGGCGACCCCCCCTGGAGTGACAGGGCTATTTACCCAGCGCGGCGTTCAGTCGGTATCTCGGTCCGTGTCAAGCTGCAGTCCCCCGCTTCACGGCAGCTCCTCGGGGCGCTGAGCTCAAGGATGGCGACAGGCGACCGCGCGAGCCGCCGAGGGAGCGAACGTGCTCGGCGGGGCGCATCGCCCTACGCAATCGAAACGGACGGGTTGTGTCAAGGTCGAACCGCCGCGGCGCCGTGCGCGGATCGAGCGCTCCCGGCGGGCTCCGCCGCCGAGACGCCGCGCGTCAGGCGAGCGACGCGCGACTTCATCGGACACTCGGCCGACGCTCGGGCCGACGCTCGGGAGCGAATGCGACAACAGCGTCGCCTCGCCGCCCGGACACACGGCGCTCCGTGGCGCAGAGGGCCGTCGGATGTGCATCACGCGATGACGCCTTCACGAGGAGAGGAGCCACGATGCATGGGGCACACGCCCGTGCCGGGAACGGCCAAGGTGCGCCAGACGGAGAGGGATCTCCTTAGGGAAGTGCCTGAGGCGCGCAACGCCTTCCCTCATCGATGAGACATTGAAATAGGCGGGCGTTGCGTGAGCCGATGTGGGGAGCGCCGCCCCGCCGGCGCTACTTTCCGGCGGCCGCTTCAGAGCCGGGCCGCCGCGGCTCCCGCGCGCCGGCGAACGCGGCGCCCTCGCGGCCGATCGACGGCGCGTCGGCGATGTGCTCGCGGTCGTCGAGGGTGTGGCCCATTGCGCCGAGCGCGCTCCTCAGCTCGTCGGGGAAGCCGCCCTGCTCGACGAACAGCTTGTCGGGGTAGTCCTGGTGGTGGAAGCGCGGCGCGTTCACGCCCGTGGTCACGTCGAAGCCGAAGTCGACGACGTTCGAGAGGATCTGGAACACCGCAGTGAGGATCGTCGGGCCGCCGGCGGCGCCGAGCACGAGCTCCACGCGCCCGTCCTTCCCCGTCACGATCGTCGGCGACATCGACGAGAGCATGCGCTTGCCGGGCGCGATGGAGTTGGCCTCCCCCTGCACCAGACCGAACTGGTTCGGGGTGCCGGGCACGGCGGCGAAGTCATCCATCTCGTTGTTCAGCACGAATCCGGCGCCGGTCACCGTCACCCCCGAGCCGTACCAGCCGTTCAGCGTCGTGGTCAGCGCGACGGCGTTGCCCTGCGCGTCGACCACCGAGAAATGGGTCGTGTGCGGGCCGCGCCCGCCCGAGTCCTTGACCGCCGCGCCCCGGGCGAGCTCGTCCGTCGGCGTCGCGCGGTCCGCCGCAATCGTGGCGCGCTGCTGCTCGGCCCACGCGACCGAGAGCAGCTCCTCCACCGGGTTCTTCACGAAATCGGGATCCCCGAGGACCTCGTTGCGCGCGAGGAACACCCGCCGCATCGCCTCGGCGACCACGTGCACGTGCGACGGCGAGTGCCAGCCGAGCTTGGCGACGTCGAGCCCCTCCAGCTGGTGCGCGATCATCGCGAGGGCGAGGCCGCCCGACGACGGGAGCGGCATCGATGCGACGCGGCGCCCGCGGTACTCGAAGACGACGGGCTCGCGCCACTTCGCCTTGTAGCCCTTGAGGTCCGCGGCCGAGATGATGCCCTTGCCCCGCCGCATCTCGGCCACGAAGAGCTCGGCGGTCTTGCCCTCGTAAAAGCCCGCGGGCCCCTTCTCCGCGATGCGCTCGAGCGTCGCCGCGAGCTCGGGCGATTTCCACGTCGCGCCGATCTCGATGGGCGCGCCGCCCGGCAGGAACAGCGCGACCGACGCCGGGAAGCGCTTGAGCTTGCCCGACGCGGCCTTGACCGTCGTCGCGAAGTTCTCGTCGACCGAGAAGCCCTCCTTCGCGAGCCGGATGGCGGGCGCGACGAGCTCGGCCCAGGTCTTCTTCTTGGAGCCGAGCTTGTCGTACGCTTCCCAGAGCCCCGCCACGCTGCCGGGCACGCCGACCGCGAGGTGGCCGACCCGCGAGCTCTCCGTGGCCTTGCCGTCCTTGCCCCGGTACATGTCGTGGGTCGCCTTGCCCGGCGCCGTCTCGCGGAAGTCGAGCGCGTGCTCCTTGTCGCCGACGCGCGCGACCATGAACCCGCCGCCGCCGAGGTTGCCGGCCGTCGGGTGCACCACGGCCAGCGCGAACGCCGTCGCGACCGCCGCGTCGACGGCGTTGCCGCCCGAGGCGAGGACCTCGGCGCCCACCTTCGTGGCGAGGGCGGCGTCGCTCGTGACCATCGAGGGGCCCCGCACCGGCGGCGCGCCCTCGGGGTAAGGCCACCCGGCCGGGAACCGCGACGCCGGCGTGGCCGGCGCGGCCGGCGCGGGCGCAGGCGCCGAGGCGGGGGCGGCGTTCGGCGACGGGGGCGGGGGCGGCGCGGGCGGAGGGGGCGGGACGGCGGCCTCGCAGCCCGCGAGGAGGACGACGGCGAGCAATCGATGCCAGGCACGGAGCTTCATCGCGGCGGCTTATAGCCCAGGCCCCGCGCCGCTCGAAGGCCAGAGGCGCGGCCGCGCGAGCGCGGCCGGAGGGTTCTCCACGGTGATCCGTCACAGCTGTTCGGGCTTCTGCTGATCAGCTGTACCGCCCTCTGGCAAACGGGAGAGCGACGCGCCGTACAGGGCGCGTGGAGCATGGGCTCGTACCGAGGCGCCCGGGGACGCCTCCCGGCGCCGCGAAGTGATCGGTCTTGGTCGTTGGCTTGGGGGCTTCGCCCCGCTTGGGTATGATCGGCCCCGGATGTTTCCGACGGAGCCCGCTCCCGAGACGATTGGGGCCTACAAGATCCTCCGGCACCTGTCCGGTTCTGGGCCTACCAGCGTCTATCTCGGGCGACTGGATGGCCCGCTCGGGTTTCGCCGCGTCTGCGTGCTGAAGCTCGTCCCGAATACCGCCGAGGGGGATCCGCGCTTCGCCGACGAGCTCGCCCGCGAGGCGTCGATCTGCGCGACGATGAACCACCCGGCGATCGTGCGGATGTTCGACTTCTTCGAGCACGCCGGCCGGCTCGTCCTCGTGCTCGAGCACGTCGAGGGCGTGAACCTCAATCGGCTGCACCAGCACCTCGCGGCGCGGCAGCAGAAGCTCGCCGACGCGGCGGTCTACTACCTGGTCCACTGCATCGCCGGGGCGCTCGCGCACGCGCACGGGTCCGTCGACGAGCACGGCAGCCCCACGCCGATCGTCCATCGCAACCTCCACCCGGAGAACATCGTGATCGGGTGGGACGGGCAGGTGCGCCTGACGGGGTTCGGCATCGGCAAGATCCTCGGGCGCACGCCGGACACGATCGCGGGCGTGGTGAAGGGCGCGCCGGGGTACATGGCGCCCGAGCAGGCGCGCGCCGAGCGCGTCACGGTGAAGGCCGATATCTATGGCGTGGGGCTCCTGCTCTGGTCGTTGCTCACGGGGCGGCGGCCGCCCGCGGACGGCACGCGACCGCAGGCGATCGCCACGATCCGGCCGGAGATCCCGCGCCCGATCGTGGCGCTGCTCGACACGGCCCTCGCGCCGGCGCCGGACGATCGGAAGATCACCGTCCACGAGATCGAGCAGGCGCTCGCGAAGGTCGCTCGCCCGGAGAAGGGGAAGGCCGAGCTCGTGACGCGCGTGCAATCGGCGCACGCGACGATCGAGATCGAGGACGCGGATCGCGAGGAGGACCGGCGGCCGACGATCCCGGTCAAGGGCAAGGGAGGTCAGACCGCGAGGCCCGCGGCGGACGCGGCGAAGCGGCTCGCGAAGGATCTCTTTGCCAGGGATCAGGCGGCCAGGGACGGCGGCGCCGCGAGGCTGCGGACCCCCGGCGCGCAGGCGAAGACCGCGCCTCCCTCGGCGGGGGCGTCCGAGGCGCTGATCGGGTCGGCTCGGCAGGACGGCAAGGCGTCGATCGGCGCGCCCGAGCCGATCACGATCCCGGTGCCGGCGTCCGAGGCGAGGGGCGACGGCGCGAAGGGCGTCGAGGGACGAAGGCCCGCGCTGCCGGATCGCGAGACGTTCGGCCGCCTGTTCGAAGCGTCGAAGCGCGCGGCGGAGCGCGACGCGGCGGCGGCCGACGAGGGGCCGCCGGAGGGCGGGCCGCCGACGTTGACCGAGGTCGATCCGATATTCGAGGAGGACGGCACGACGATGCCTGGCACGGGCGCGGAGACGCCCCGCTTCGTGCCGACCACGTCGGTGATCCCGGAGGCGATCCGCTTCGGTCCGCCGCCGGCCCTCCCGGCGGATCTCGCGCCCGCGTTCCTGGGTGCGCCGCCCAAGCCGCCTTCCGCCTCGCCGGTGACCCCCTCCGGCGTGACCGTGCCGATGGGCGCAACGGGCCTGACGCCGCCCGGGGTGACGGTGCCGGTGGACGGCTCATCGGGCCTGACGCCGCCCGGGGGCGTGCCGTACCCGAGGCCGAGCGCGGCGGGCCGCGGCGGCTCTCCGGGGGAGTCGTCGCCCCCGGCGGGCGCGTCGTCGCGGCGCCCGCGGCTGCCATGGCAAGCGCCGCGTTCGCTGTCGCCTGTCGGGACGATCGCGGTGTCGGCGATCACGGCGACGGTGGTGGCGGGGCTCTGGATCTACGTGGCGCGGCGGGATCGGCCCGAGCCGGCCGTCGCGGTGGAGATGGCGCCCGCGATCGTCGAGCCCGTCGCCGCGGCGGCGTCCGCGGCGAGCGAGCCGCCCCCCGTGAAGAAGGCTCCGGCCGGGAAGGCGCAGGCGGCGAAGACGCTTTCAGCGAAGGAGGCCGCGGCGGCGAAGGAAGCCGCGGCGAAGGAGGCCGCGGCGGCGAAGGAGGCCGCGGCGAAGGAGGCCGCGGCGGCGAAGGAGGCCGCGGCGAAGGAAGCCGCGGCGGTGAAGGAGGCTGCCGCGAAGGAGGCCGCGGCGGCGAAGGAGGCCGCGGCGAAGGAGGCCGCGGCGGCGAAGGAGGCCGCGAGCCAGGCGCGGCAGGGGAGCAATCCTGCGTCGCTGCCCAAGGATCAGGGCCTGCTCACGGTGGGGTTTCCGCAGCCGGGGGGCGTCTACATGACCGGCAAGTACGCGGGGGACGTGAACCAGGCGCTGGCCGTGCGCTGCGGCCGCTTCTTCGTGCGCGTCGGCCGGGCCGGGAAGACGAAGTTCCCCGAGTGGCTCAGCGCGGGTGTGACAGCGCAGGTGCCGTGCCAGGGGGCCACGAGCATCGATATCAAGCCGAGCGCGCCACCGAAGGCGAAGAAGAAGCGGTAGCCCGCTCAGGCGGCGTCGATCGTCCTGAGCAGGGCGTCGAGCTCGAACGGCTTGCTGAGCACCTCGCGCGCGTGCGCCGGCATCGGCTGCTTGATGTTCGACGCCGCGGTCATGATGACGACGGGGATCTCCTCCAGCGCGGGGACCGCGCAGAGCTCGTCGCACACCTTCCAGCCGTTCATCTTCGGCATCATCAGGTCGAGCAGGATCACGCCGGGCCGCTCGCCGTCGAGGAGCCGCTCGAGCGCCTCTCGCCCGCTGAAGAAAGGCGTCGCGTCATAACCGAGGTCGCGCAGCGTCTCGGCCAGGGTCGTCGCCAGATCCACGTCGTCATCGATGATCAGGACAGACTTGCTCATGTAGTGAAGAGGGTTCGCTGGTGAATGTGGGCCGACGTCGAGGCCGCTCGGCGCGGAGATGCTGCCTCGCTGCCACAACATTGCATGGGCTCCCATGGCATTTGCTAGTAGGACGCCGCGCGGCCGCAAGGAGAAACGCGGCAGAGCCAGGCACATGCGCTCGCCTTGCGCGCCTGTCCGGCCGCTTCAGCGCGGCGCGCCCGGCACGTCGCGCGCGTGCGTCGACCCGCGGCCTTGCTCTATGCTGCGGCGCCATGCTTGACACGCGGGAGTTGCCGCTCCTCCGGGCCCTCGCGGGCCGGTACCCGACGACCGAGGCCGCGCTCTCGGAGATCGGCCATCTGCGGGCGATCCTGTCGCTCCCGAAGGGCACGGTGCACGTGGTCAGCGACGTCCACGGCGAGCACAGGAAGCTGAAGCACATCATCAACAACGCCTCGGGGAGCCTGCGGCCGCTCGTCGAGCGGGTCTTCGGCGACCGGCTCACGGCGGCCGAGGAGCGCGCGCTGCTCTCGGCCGTCTACTACCCTCGCGAGACGTATGCCCGCGTCGCGTCCCGCAGCGAGGGGGCGCGGTGGGCCTTCCTGATCTGGACGCTCGCGCGCGAGGTCGAGGTCATCCGCGCGCTGTCGCAGCGCTACACGCTCCGCCAGGTGGAGGCGGCGTTCCCGGAGGACATGCGGGGCCTGCTCCGCGAGCTCGTCTCGGCGCGCGCCACCCTCGGCGAGGGCGGCTACCTCGACGCGCTCATCGATCCGTTCGTGCAGCACGGCCGCGAGATCGAGATCTTGCGGGCCATGGCGCGCGCCATCCGGAACCTGACGGTCTTCGAGCTCGTTGTGGCCGGCGATCTCGGCGATCGCGGTCCCCGGCTCGACAAGGTGATCGAGTACCTGACGCGCCAGCCGCGCGTGCGGGTCGTGTGGGGCAACCACGACGTGAGCTGGATGGGCGCGAGCCTCGGCCAGGAGGCGCTCATCGCCACGGTCGTCCGGCTCTCGCTGCGGTACGGGCGCCTGTCGCAGCTGGAAGAGGGCTTTGGCATCTCCGTGGCGCCGCTCGATCGGCTCGCGCGCACGGCCTACGCCGACGATCCGGCGGAGCGCTTCGCGGTCCGGGGCGAGGGGCTGCGCGACGCCCTGCTGATGGCGCGGATGCAGAAGGCCGCGGCCGTCCTCCAGTTCAAGCTGGAGGGGCAGCTCTGCCGGCGCCGCCCGGAGTACGCGCTCGAGCACCGCTGCCTGCTCCATCGCATCGACGCGCGCGCGGGCACGGTCGCGATCGACGGCGAGGTGTTCCCGCTGCTCGACGCGCGCTTCCCGACGCTCGACCCCGGCGATCCGTACGCGCTGACGCCGGACGAGGCGGCGTGCGTCGCCCTTCTGAAGGAGTCTTTCCTGAGGAGCCCGGCGCTGTCCCGCCAGATGCGCTGGATGGTGCAGCAGGGGACGACGTGGCTCAGGCGCGACCGGGCGCTCATCTTCCACGGCTGTGTCCCGGTGGACGGCGAGGGCGAGCTCCTTCCTTTCGTGGTGGACGGCGAGGTTCGCCGCGGCAGGGCGCTGTTCGACGCGCTGGAGCGAACGGTGCGCCGGGCCTTCCGGGCGGGCGCGCAGGAGGACGTCGACATGCTCTGGTACCTCTGGACCGGGCCGCTCTCGCCCATGTTCGGCAAGGACCGGATGACGACGTTCGAGTCGTATTTCGTCGCCGACGAGAGGACGCACAGGGAGACGAAGAACCCTTATTTCCACCTGATCCACGACGCCGCGTTCTGCGGCCGGGTGTGCCGCGAGTTCGGTGTGGACGAGGAGCGCGGGCTCATCGTGAACGGGCACGTGCCGGTCCGGGTCGAGCGGGGGGAGTCGCCGATCAAGGCGTCGCGCCGCGCGGTGACGATCGACGGGGCGTTCTCGGAGGCGTACGGCGACAAGGGGTACACGCTCGTGCTCGAGGCGAGCGGGGCGCGGCTCGCGCAGCACCACCATTTCACGTCGGTCGAGCAGGCCGTGGAGGCGGGGGAGGACATCATCCCCGTGATCTCCGACGTGGAGGTCTACGAGGCCGAGCGCCGGGTGGGAGACACCGAGAAGGGGGAGGAGCTCGAGCGGGAGATCGAGATCCTGGAGCGGCTCATCGAGGCGTACCGGGACGGAGCGCTCCTCGAGCAGCCGAGGTGACGTGAGGCGCGGCGGTGGCCGCGCCTCCTCGGATCAGTCGAGCTGGCCGTCCGCGATCCAGTCGACGAGCGTCTGCTGCTGTGCGGCCGTCAGGCAGGCAGAATTCGCGACGTCGAGCGCCGGGTCGCCGGTGCATCCGCGGTTGCGCGGCATGCGGGTGGCGTTGTCGAGGTCGTGGATGCGGATGGTGGCGCACTCCCCCTGCGTCCTCGCGGGTTGACCCGGGTCCACGGCGCACTGGGTCGAGTTCGAGGCGAGCTGCGAGGACTCGTAGGTGATGGCGAAGCCGCTGGCCGGCGCGGGATCCGTGCGGGTGTGGCAGGGCGAGCACTTTGCCAGCAGGATCGGCTCCACGTCGGCCCACCGTACGGGCTCGTCGCCTGCGCCGCCCTCGCCGCCTGCGCCGCCCGTGCCGGGAGCGCCGCCTGCGCCGCCCTCGCCGCCCGTGCCGGGAGCGCCGCCTGCGCCGCCCTCGCCGCCCGTGCCGGGAGCGCCGCCTGCGCCGCCCTCGCCGCCCGTGCCACCTGCGCCGCCTTCGCCGCCCGTGCCGGGAGCGCCGCCGGCGCCGCCTTCGCCGCCCGTACCGGGAGCGCCGCCTGCGCCGCCTTCGCCGCCCGTGCCGGGAGCGCCGCCTGCGCCGCCTTCGCCGCCCGTGCCGGGAGCGCCGCCTGCGCCGCCCTCGCCGCCCGTGCCGCTGGTGGTGCTGCCGCCAGTTCCTGCGGTGGTGCTGGTGGAGGTGCCGCCGCCGGCCTCACCGCCTGCGCCGCCTGCGCCGAAGTCGACCTCGTCGTCACCGCACGCGGCGAGCGCGAGGAGCAGCGTACCGGTGGTCATGAAGAGACGAATGGAAGTACGCGAGATAGAGACCATGCGCGGAGAATAGGCACGTGCAGTCTCGCGGGTAAATGCTGCCGCACAGAAGTCACGATTCTATCATTGTTCCCTTGACGGAATATGCTTCCGCTGAATCGCGACGGCAGACGCTCCGGCTCGCCCGTCGGCCCGTGCTGCGTGAGCCCATGGCTCTGTCCGGTGGCCCAGTTTGACCGCGCCGATCGGGCCGCGCCCGGCTGGAATCAGCATTGCGGGGGGTCGACCGCGCGTGGGCGGCCTCGACGCGCTGGCGCTCGCGCGCGGCGTGGTGCCGCGTTGGCCTCGTATCCCCGAGGTGCCACGGCTCATGATAGCTGTTCACCGTCCGCTTCATGATGAAGCCTTGAGCGCCGAACCCCTCGACACCGACGGAACGCAGGTAATGTCAACTGCTCTGAGCGTCTCTCGTCATCGCGCGGACGCCAGCGCTCCTCCTTGTCTTCCTCGCGCGGCCTCTCGATCCTCGGATCGGAGATGACGTGCTCGACCCCGGTGAGCCCGCATCCATCGATGAGCCCGTCGCGTGCTCGCTCGCGCACGGGTTGTTGCGTTATGCCACGGGTGGATTATCGCGCCGCGCCATCGGGTTTGTATATTGCGGCCCGACTCGGACTATGGTTAACCGGTGGTGTCCCAGGACGCACCGTGTCATCCGGCGCGCCACGAGGCACGAGGGAGGCCTGGCTCGGGCTCATGGCGACGGCGCGGCGGTGACGCTCACGCGAACGCGCGCTCACGCGAACGCGCGCTCACGCGAACACGCGGGCGAACCCTCGTTCGCGGCGTGAGGGGGGGCTTGCGTGCGGGGGGAGTCATGGATTAGAACGTTCCCTCTCTGTCTTATATTTCTTGCACGTCCCGATCGACGCTTTGCTCGACTGTCACGGTTCACCTTAGAGCCCATCCTTCATCTCATCGACAAGAGAGGGGAGCACTCATGCGCCTCACACGGTATGCAACATGGATCATGGCGGCGGCTGTCGTTCTCGCGCCGGCCGCCTGCGGTGACGACACGTCCGACAACGCGACCGGCTCCGGGGCCAGCTCCGGCGCTGGTGCCGGCTCCGGAAGCGGCTCCGGCGCCGGCGCTGGCTCCGGAAGCGGCTCCGGAAGCGGCTCCGGCGCCGGCGCTGGCTCCTCCGGCAGCGGCTCCGGGACCGGAGGCAGCGGCACCGGCGGCAGCGACAGCACCGGCGGCGGCGGCAGCGGCGCCGGGGACGCCGTCGGCCTCCTGCCCTGCGACAACGGCTGGCCCGAGGTGCGGAGCGCGATCGCGCAGGATCCGGCGATCGAGGCGGCCATCACCGAGCTGCTCGGCAGGATGAAGGTGGAGGAGAAGGTCGGCCAGATGGTGCAGGCCGAGATCCAGAAGATCACGCCGGCCGAGGTGAAGCAGTACAACATCGGCTCCGTGCTGAACGGCGGCGGCTCCTGGCCGGGGAAGAACAAGAACGCGACGGCGGCGGACTGGGTGAAGCTCGCCGACGAGTTCTACAACGCCTCGGTGGACACCAGCGGTGGCCGCGTGGCCATCCCGATCATCTGGGGCATCGACGCGGTGCACGGGAACAACAATGTCCGCGGCGCCACGCTCTTCCCCCACAACATCGGCCTCGGCGCGGCCCACGACCCCGAGCTGCTCGAGCGCATCGGCGCCGCGACGGCCAAGGAGGTCCTCGCGACCGGGCTCGACTGGACCTTCGCGCCCACGCTCGCGACCGTGCGCGACGACCGCTGGGGCCGCACGTACGAGGGCTACTCCGAAGATCCCGAGATCGTGAACGCCTACGGGGGCCGGATCGTGCAGGGCATCCAGGGCGCCGCGAACAGCCCAGATCTCCTCGGCGCGATGCGCGTCATCGCGACGGCCAAACACTTCATCGGTGACGGCGGCACGGACAAGGGCGATGACCAGGGGAACAACCTCGCCTCCGACACCGAGCTGTGCGAGATCCACGCGCAGGGCTACCTGTCCGCCATCCCGGCGGGCGCGCAGACCGTCATGGCGTCGTACAACAGCATCCGCGGCACCAAGATGCACGGGAAGGGCGATCTGCTCACCGGGGTGCTGAAGGACAAGCTCCACTTCGACGGCTTCGTCATCGGCGACTGGAACGGTCACGGGCAGGTGTCGGGCTGCACCAACTCCTCGTGCGCCGCCTCGATCAACGCCGGTGTGGACATGATCATGGTCCCGGACGACTGGAAGGCGTTCTACGAGAACACCCTCAACCAGGTGAAGGGGGGCCAGATCTCGATGGCGCGGGTCGACGACGCCGTGACGAGGATCTTGCGGGTCAAGATGCGGGCGGGGCTCCTCGGCCCGAAGAAGACCAAGCAGGCGCCGTCGAAGCGGATGTTCGCGGGAGATCAGTCGGTGCTCGGGCAAGCGGAGCACCGGGCCCTCGCGCGCGAGGCGGTCCGGAAGTCGCTCGTCCTCCTCAAGAACGCCGGCGGCGTCCTGCCCCTCGCCGCCTCGGCCAAGGTGCTCGTCGCGGGCAAGTCCGCGGACAGCATCTCGAACCAGTCCGGCGGCTGGTCGCGGACGTGGCAGGGCACCGACCTGACGAACGCCGATTTCCCCGGCGCGACGTCGATCCTCAAGGGGATCCAGGACCTCGTGTCGGCCGGCGGCGGCCAGGCGACGCTGAGCGCCAACGGCTCCGCCGCCAGCTCGGGGAGCTTCGACGCGGCGATCGTGGTGATCGGCGAGACGCCTTATGCCGAGATGTACGGCGACATCCAGCTCGCGACGGACGACACGCCGCACGCGAAGACGCTGGAGCACGCGGTCTTCCACCCCGAGGATCTGCAGGTCCTCCAGGCGATCCGCACGGCCAAGCCGGATCTGCCGATCGTGACGGTCTTCCTTTCGGGCCGTCCGCTCTACGTCAACAAGGAGCTGAACCGCTCGGACGCCTTCGTGGCCGCGTGGCTCCCAGGCTCCGAGGGCGGCGGCGTGGCCGACGTGCTGTTCGGCAAGCAGCAGTTCCAGGGCAAGCTCTCGTTCTCCTGGCCTGCGACCGATTGCCAGCGGGTCAACCGCGGAGAAGACGGCGCGCTGTTCCCGTACGGCTTCGGCCTGACGACGGAGAACAAGGACACGCCTGCGGCGCTCCCGGAGGCGTCCACCGCGAGCGGCTGCAACTGAATCCATCCTCCGCGCCGCTGCGCTCTCCTCGCTCTCCGCAGCGGCGGCGGCATTCGTGAAATAGGCCGAAGACCCAGCCCGCCGCGCGGCGGGCCGGGCCTCCGTGATCAGCGCGTCAGCGCGTCACGCGCCGCCGCCTCGCGCGGTCGTGAGCACCACCTTGCCCGTGGTCGCGCGGGACGCGACCGCCGTCATGGCCGCCTTCGCCTCCGCCATCGGCGGCGCGGCGGAGACGAGCGGCTTGATCGCGCCCTGGCCGTAGAGCGCGTAGAGCTCGTCTTGCGCCCTCCGCGTGAGATCGGGCCGGGCGCGGCTGTAGGTGCCCCAGTAGAGGCCGAGGACCGAATAGTTCTTCACGAGCAGGTGGTTCGCGCGCGCCGCGGGGATGCGGCCGGAGGCGAAGCCGATCACCACGATGCGTCCCTCGAAGGCGACGCATTTGGTCGATTGATCGAAGACGTCGCCGCCGACGGGGTCGAAGACGATATCGGCGCCCCGGCCCGAGGTCCGCTCCTTCACGATGGCGACGAAGTCCTCGCGCCGGTAGTCGATGGCGACGTCCGCCCCGAGGGCGCGGCAGACCGCCGTCTTCTCCTCGCCGCCGGCGGTCGCGATGACGATCGCGCCGGCCGCCTTGGCGAGCTGGATCGCCGCGCTGCCGACGCCGCCCGCGCCGGCGTGCACGAGGACCGTGTCGCCCGGCTGGACGCCGGCGCGCCGGTGGAGCGCGAAATACCCTGTCTGGTAGGTGATCGTCATCGCCGCGGCGTCCTCGAACGGCATCGCGTCCGGGAGCGCATAGGTGGTGCGCGGCCCCGCGATCACGCGCGTCGCGTACCCCCCCGAGCCGGGGAGCGTCGCGGCCACGCGGGCGCCCGGCGGGAGCGACGGCTCGCGGCTCTCGACGACGAGGCCGGCGACCTCGAAGCCCGGGATGAACGGCGGAGTCGGCTTGACCTGGTGCGCGCCCGCCGTGAAGAGCACGTCGGGGAAGTTGATCGCGGCGGCGGCCACCTCGATCCGGACCTCCCCCTCGGCGAGCGGGGGGTCGTCGACCTCTTCCCACACGAGGATCTCGGGGGGACCAAAGGCGTGTCCGCGCCAGGCGTGCATGCCCGCGGACCTTAGCAGAAAGCCCGGGCGGCCCGGCGGAAGCCGCCTCGCGCGCCGGGGATCCCCCGCGGGATCGCCGGCGCGCGCGAGATCAGCGGACGATCTCGATCGGCAGCTTCGCCGTCACGGAGCCCTGCTCCTGCCCGTCGAACGTGACCTCGACATCGTAGGTCCCCGGCGCGAAGAACTCGTCTTCCGGGTTGTCCGTGTCCGAGGGCCCGCTCCACTGCCGCCCCGACCAGGAGATCGTGTGCGTCGCCGCCGTCGCGTCGACCTGCACGGTCGCCGCGGCGTCGGGAGCGCAACACCCGGTGTCGCAGAGGCAATACTGCTGTGGATCCCCCGCCGTCGACAGCCCGGTGATCTGGTACGTGACGAACGAGCGCGGATCCGGGCTCGGTACGACGCAGTGCCCGCACCCGTCCGAGGCCGCGATCTCGATCGGAGGGACGCTCGAGTCGGTCGTGACCGTGTAGACGAACTCCGCTGGCTCGCCCCTCCAGTAGACGCAGCGGCTCGACTCGATCGATATCGTCACGCCCGGGATCGTGCCCTGGACGTCGCGCACCGCGCACGGCTCGGCCCCCGGCGGCAGCCCTCGGTCGCCGCCGCTGCTGCTGCTCGTGCTGTCACCGCCGCTCCCGCCGCCCTCCTTGCCGCCGCCGCATCCGGTCGCGCACGCAGCGGACAGCAAGGCTATCCCCAGAGCTCGAAGCATGTCGTTTGCCATTCCCTCACCTCTCCCTCCTTCGCGCCACGCCGCCTGTCTGCGGCGGCGCGCGATCGGCAGCAAGGGAGATGCTCCGCGAGGCGCGCGCGGGCTCCGGAGGGACAGGCCGTGGCGCGCGCCACCCCGGGCCGTCGATTGTGCCAGCCTGGGCCGCTGCCCGCCGGCTTCGCCTCAGCCGTGCTTCAGGGGTAGATGTCGATCGGCAGCTTCGCCGTCACGGAGCCCTGCTCCTTGCCGTCGAACGTCACCTCGACATCGTAGGTCCCCGCCTGGAAGAAGGCGCCCTCCGGGTTGCTCGTGTCGGACGGCCCGGTCCACTGCCGCCCGGACCAGCGGATCGTCTGGGTCGCCGTCGTCGCGTCGACCTGCACGGTCACCGCCTCGTCGGGAGCGCAGCAGCCCACGTCGCACAGGCAATAGAGCTGCGGTTGCGGATCGGCGCTCCATGTGAGGCCGCTGATCTTGTAGGAGACGAACGAGAGCGGATCGCTCGTCGGTTCGACGCAGCGCCCGCAGCCGGTGGAGGCCGCGACGTCGATCGGAGGGACGCTCGAGTCGGTCGTGATCGTGTAAACGAACTCCGCCGGCTCTCCCCGGCGGTAGGTGCAGCGGCTCGACTCGATCGTTATCTTCACCCCGGGGATCGTGCCCTCGACGTCCCGCACCTCGCACGGCGGCGCGTTCGACACATCGACGCAGCCGCCGCCGCTCCCCTCGCCGCAGCCGCCGCTGCCGTCCTCGCCGCTGTCGTCGATGCCCCCGCCGCCGCTGCTGTCGCCGCCGCTGCCGCCGTTGTGGCCGCCGCTGCCGCCGTTGCCGCCGCTGCTGCTGCTGCTGGCGCTGTTGTCGCCGCCGTTGCCGCCGCTGGCGCCAGCGCCGTCATTCACGCTGTCCTTGCATCCCATCAGGCACGCACCGGACAGCAGGGCTGCCGCCAGCACGCGAAGCACGTCGCTCGTCATCGCATCACCTCGTGGCTTCGCCACCGAACCTCGCGCGCGGCGGCACGGGGCGTGCAGCAAAAGGGATGCCTCGCGCGGCAAGCGCAGCTTCCCGCAGGAGCGCCCCTGGTTCGCGGCACCCCGGATCTTCGATTGTGCCAGTTTGGGCCGTGGTGGGCTGTGAGCTGCTGCGCTCGCAGGGCGCCATTCCCGGCGAGCCAGCTTCTCCGGGGCATCCGAGCGACATCTCAACGCGCGAACCAGCGGCCGGCCCGGCTCATCCCGCGACGCGCCGGCGCGCCGTCGTCACTCGATCTCGGGGTACCAGCACGCCACGCGGTGGCCGCTGCCGGGGACGAGCTCCTCGAGCGGCGGGATCTCGACGTCGCATTTGCCCTCTTCGGCCTTCCGGCAGCGAGGGTGGAACACGCAGCCGTCGGGCGGGTTGATCGCGCTCCCGGGCGCGCCCGGCAGCAGGCGGCGCGCCTTGCTCCCCCGCTCGATCGACGGCGTCGCCTCGAAGAGCGCGCGCGTGTACGGGTGGTGCCGCCGCCCGGCCACGGCCTGCGTGGGGCCGATCTCCACGATGCGGCCGAGGTACATCACCGCGACGCGGTGGCTCACGTGCTCGACGACCCGGAGGTCGTGCGAGATGAACAGCAGGCCGAGCGACAGCTCGTCCTGGAGCTCCTCCAGCAGGTTGACGATCTGGGCCTGCACCGAGAGGTCGAGCGCGCTCACGGGCTCGTCGCAGACGATGAAGTCCGGGCGCACGGCGAGGGCGCGGGCGATCGCGACCCGCTGCCGCTGCCCGCCGGAGAGCTCGTGGGGGAAGCGCTCCATCATGTCCGGCCGCAGGCCGACCTTCTGGAGCGCGCCCTCGACCATCGCGGTCTCCTCGTCGCGGCTCCTCGCGAGGTGGTGGATGACGATGCCCTCGCCGACGATCTCGCGCAGCGTCATGCGCGGGTTGAGCGAGCCGTAGGGGTCCTGGAAGACGATCTGCATCCGCTGGCGCATGGCCCGGAGCGCGCGGCTCGACAGGGCGCTCAGGTCGTGGCCGTCGAAGAGGACCCGGCCGACCGTGGGCTCGATGAGCCGGAGCACGAGGCGCCCGAGGGTGCTCTTGCCGGAGCCCGACTCGCCGACAAGGCCGAGCGTCTCGCCCCGGTAAACGCGGAAGGTCGCCTCGACGACGGCCTGCACGAACGACGGCTTCGCGAAGGCGCCGCGCTGCACCGGGTAGAACTTCGAGAGCCCCTCCGCCTGGACGAGCGGCCGCTCGCCCGGCGCGCTCTCCGCGCCCTCCGGGTGCGCCGCGGCTGCAGCGTGCAGGTGCGGCGCGGCGGGCTCGTCGCGCTGCGTGGGCGGCGGGGATCCGCTGTCGCGCGTCACGGGGCGCCCTCGTTGCCCGCGCGCCCCGGGCCCGCGAGGAGGAAGCAGCGCGCCGCGTGGTGCCCCGCGCCGGGCGGGACGGCGTACAGGTCCGGCGCCTCGGCGCGGCAGCGGTCGAACACGGCGTCGCAGCGGTCCTGGAAGCGGCAGCCGCGCGGCGGATCGCGCAGATCGGGCAGCGCGCCCGGGATGGTCGGCAGGCGGAGCGAGCGCTCGCCGCGCACGCGGTGCGGGCGGAGCCCGCGCGCCGGGATGCTCCTGAGGAGCGCGCGCGTGTACGGGTGCGAGGGCGCCGCGAGCACGTCGCGCGCCGGCCCTTGCTCGACGACGACGCCGGCGTAGAGGACGACGATCTCGTCCGCGAGCTCGCCGACGACGGCGAGGTCGTGCGCGATGAGCAGGAGGCTCATCGACGTCTCTGCCTTGAGCCGCTCGAGGAGGTCGAGGATCTGCGCCTGCGTCGTCGTGTCGAGCGCGGTGGTGGGCTCGTCGGCGATGAGCAGCGAGGGCTCCGGCGCGAGGGCCATGGCGATCATGACGCGCTGGCGCATCCCGCCGGACAGCTCGTGCGGGTAGCTGTTCGCGCGGACCTCGGGCTCGGGGAAGCCGACCTTGCGCAGGAGGTTCACGGCGTAGAGCCGGGCGTCGCCGCGGGACATGGGCCGGTGCAGCCGGATGGCCTCGGCGATCTGGGCGCTGACCGTGTACACGGGGTTCAGCGAGGTCATCGGCTCCTGGAAGATCATGCCGATCTTCCCGCCGCGCACGGCGCGCATCTCGCGCTCGCTCAGCGCGAGGAGGTCCTGGCCGTCGAGCTCGATCGCGCCGCCGTCGATGGACGCGTAGGGCGCGGGCAGGAGCCGCAAGATGCTGAGCGCGGTCACCGTCTTGCCGCAGCCCGACTCGCCGACGAGCGCCACCGTGCGCCCGCGCGGCACGGTGAACGAGACGCGGTCGAGGGCGCGCGTGACGCGGCCGTCGGCCGCGAACGAGACGCGGAGGTCGCTCACCCGGAGCAGCGTGGGCGGCGGGGCCTCCTCGGGCGAGAGGGGCGGCGCAGTGCGGGGCAGCGGGAGGGGGCGGCCGCTCGCCGTCGAGCGCTGCGTGACGGCGGGCTCGTCGTCGTCGAGCAGGCCGCGCGCGAGGGCGCCGTGGGGGACGGCGGAGGCGCTGGGCGCGGGGAGAGCGCCCGCGGTCGAGGCGTCGGGCGTGGCCGGGGCGCCGGGCAGGGAAGGCGCGCTGGGCGCGGCAGGCCTTCTCTCGCCGAGGTCGTGGCGGATCAGGGGAAGCGGGAGCGACATCCGCGCGCCGAGGTCGTCGTCCTCGTCGTCCTGGCCGTTGCTCACCGTACGTACACCTCGAGGCGGGGGCCGACGCCCTGGGAGATGCCCATCGAGTAGGCGGCCCCGACGGCGTCGCTCCCCGGCGCGAGGATGGCGATGCCGTGGTCGTCCTTGCGGCGCCTGGCCCAGTCGCGCACGAGCGAGGTGACGTCGATCCGCAGCGGCGTCGCCGGTCGGGGCCGCGCGATGGCGGCGGCCTCCGGGATCGACAGCCGCGGCTGCCGGCCCCACGTCGCCGTCTCGGAGCGCCACGGCTCGAGGATGCGCGCGACCTCCAGCGTGAGCGCGCGCTCGGCGGGAGGCGCCATCGGGGCCGGCTCCAGCACGACGAAGGCGCTCGTGATGTCGGCGCCGACGCCGAAGGTCGGCGAGAACCGGAGCAGCAGGACGACCTCACCGCCCCCGGCGCGCCCGAGCGCGACGGCGTCGGGGACGCCTGGCGCTGCCGCGGCGTCGTCCTCGACGAGGACGGCCATGTCCTCGGGCCGGAGCAGCACGCGGCGCGCGTCGAGGGGCGCGGGGAGGGCGCTCGCTGGCCGGCAGCGCCCGGCGACGCAGTACCCGGCGCCGCAGACGCCCGCGCCTGCGCACACGCCCGCGTTCTTGGCGGGGCCGCCGCCGCAGCCCAGGAGCGGCGGCGCCGCGACGAGCAGGGCCACGGGCGCGAGGGCGGCGAGCAGACGCACAGCGGGGGCGACCATAGCAGAGGGCGGCCCGGGTAGGGCGGACTGGGTGGCAGGGGCGGGGGCGCGGCGTGCCGGGGGGCGGCGGGGGCGCCGATCGCGGGCGTTGTGATCCCTGTTGTCGGGCCGCGGCCGCTCTGCTGGGATGCCGTGTCGTGCGCGTTCGAGCCATTACCTTCCTGAGAGCGCTGTTGATCGTGGCCGCCGTGCCCGGGGCGCTCGCCGCCTGCGGAAAGAAGGCGCCGCTCGGGTCTCCGTGCCGCGCCGACGACGACTGCGCCTCCGGCCTCGCCTGCCACCGCGAGCAATGCCTGCACGAGGGGAGCGCCCGGCGCCTGCGCGACGAGGAGCAGCGCGCCTCGGGCGAGGGCGGCGCGCGGAAGGTCGGCGACCGCATCGAGGTCGAGTGGAAGGGGTCGTACAAGCCCGCGAGCATCACCGGCGTCGTCGCCCCCGGCTCTTACCGGGTCCACTTCGATGGGTACGACGCGCAGTGGGACGAGGTCGTGACCGAGGCGCGCATCAAGGGCGGCGCGCGCTCGGGCTCAGGGCAGCGGACGGCGGTGCCGGCGGCGAGCGGCACGCCGCGCTGAGCGGCGGACGGCGGCGCGCGGAGCACGTGGAGCTCGGCCGCGAGGCAGCGCCGCGACGCATCGCTCGCTCGCTCGCTCGCTAGCTGGTGAATCGATCTCCCATGCTCCCACCATGACTATTTGCTGTCCGCGCGGAGGAAGTCCACGAACGCGCGAAGCGCCGCGGGCATGTGGCGGCGGCTCGGATAATAAAGAAAGGGGCCTGAGAGACGCGACCACCAGCGCTCCAGGACCGGCTTCAACGCGCCGCTCTCGATGTGCGGGCGCAGCCAGTCCTCGAACCAGTAGATGAGACCGGTGCCCGCGATCGCGGCGTCCACCAGGAGGTCCGTCGCATTCCCGAGGCTGCCGACGAGCGGGCCGGTCGGGTCGACCTTCACGACCTCGCCGTCGCGCTCGAACTCCCACGGACACAGCGCGCCGCTCGGGAAGCGGCCGCGCAGGCATGCGTGATCGAGGAGCTTGCGCGGGTGGGTCGGGCGCCCGTGCCGCTCGAGGTAGGCGCCCGACGCCGCGAGCGCCAGGCGCTGCTCGCGCTGGCCGATCGGGACCGCGATCATGTCTTTCTCGAGCGTCTCTTCGTAACGAATGCCCGCGTCGCAGCCCGCGGCGAGGATGTCGACGAGCTTGTCGTCCGCCGTCACCTCGACGCGGATATCGGGATATGCGGCGAGGAACGGCGGCAAGATCCGTGGGAGCACGAGCCGCGCGGCGACGACGGGGACGTTCAACCGGAGCGTGCCGGCTGGCTGGTCGCGCGAGCTCTTCACGACGTCGAGCGCCGCTGCGATCTCGGCGAGCGCAGGACCGAGCCGCTCGAGGAGACGCGCGCCGGCTTCGGTCGGCGCGACGCTGCGGGTCGTCCGATGAAGAAGCCGGACGCCGAGCTCGCCCTCCAGCCGGCGCACCGCCTCGCTCGCGCTCGACGCGCTCGTGCGGCTCGTGCGGCTCGCCTCGCGGAAGCCGCCGGCGCGCGCCACCGCGGCGAAGACTCGGACGTCGTCGAGATCCACTGCCATTGTTCGCCTTTCCGTACAGGCCGTACTGATTTGAGGCTCTTATCATACACCCCGTCGTGGCCTACCGTCGACAGCCATGACGAATCTAGCCAAGGTCGGGACGTTCAAGATGGGCAGTCGCACGGTGAAGCGCTTCGGATACGGCGCCATGCAGCTCGCCGGGCCGGGCGTGTTCGGACCGCCGAGAGACCGCGCTGCCGCGCTCGCCGTGCTGCGCGAGGCGGTGAAGCGCGGCGTCGATCACATCGACACGAGCGACGTGTACGGGCCGCACGTCACGAATCAGATCATCCGGGAGGCGCTGCACCCGTATCCGAGGGATCTCGTGATCGCCACGAAGGTCGGCGCAAAACGCGGCCCGCAGGGATCCTGGGAGCCGGCGTTCGCCGCCGAGGACATCACGAGCGCGGTCCACGACAACCTCCGGAACCTCGGCGTCGACGCGCTCGACGTGGTGAACCTGCGCGTCCTGTTCGACGCGCAGGGGCCCGCGGAAGGCTCCATCGAGGCGCCGCTCTCCGCGCTCATGAAGCTGCAGCGGGAGGGCAAGGTCCGCCACATCGGCCTCAGCAATGTGACCGCGAAGCAGGTGGAAGAGGGGCGCGCGATGACCGAGATCGTGTGCGTGCAGAACCTGTACAACCTCGCGCACCGGCAGGACGACGCGCTGATCGACAGCCTCGCCGCGGCAGGCATCGCGTATGTGCCGTTCTTCCCGCTCGGCGGCTTCTCGCCGCTCCAGTCCTCGACGCTGTCCGACGTCGCGCGTCAGCTCGGCGCGACGCCGATGCAGGTCGCGCTCGCGTGGCTGCTGCGGCGCTCGCCGAATATCCTTCTCATTCCCGGGACGTCGAGCGTCGAGCACCTGCGCGAGAACCTCGCGGCGGCAGATCTCGAGCTGTCCAACGACGCGATGAGAGCGCTCGACCGTATCTAGAACACGCTCAGGGTCGCATTGTCCCGCTCACTCGGGTGGTAGAAGGGGAGGGGACGCACAACAACTTCGACTGTGCAGACTCGTGCCCTGCGACGCCCCCTGGCGCTGGCTTGGCGATGAATGGCCAGGGGATCGGCGGCATCGAAGGCGCCATGCACACGAGAACCACCCAGATTGTCGCGGTGTCGTTCGTCGCTCTCCTCGGCTGCTCCGACGCAGGGGGCGGAAACCTCGGCGGAGGCGGAGCTGGTCCTGGAACGACGACCGGCGCGGAGGGCGGCTCCGGGGGCGGAGGCGGAGGAGACGGAGGCTCCGGCGGCGAGAATTCCACCTCCGGCTCCGGAGGCCACGGCGGCGCCGGGGGCTCGGGCGGTGAGAGCTCCACGTCAGGCACCGGCAGCGCCGGCGGCGAAGGAGGCGGCGGCGACGGGGGCGGCGGCGAAGGGGGCAGCGCCGCCTTCGGGCCGTGCGGCACTGCGGGCACCTCGTTCGGCCCTCCGGAGGCCTTTCTCGATCTCGGTCACCAGAATGGCCTCAGCCGGCTCTTCGTCTCCGGAAGCCGCGTGCTGAGCTGGGACTACGATCGCTGGATGCTCTGGGATACCGACTCCAGCGCTGCGATCGCCGACGGACACGCGCCGGGCGGCTTCGACCCCGGCAGCCCGAACCTCGGGATCCCTCCGTTCGAGCTGCCGGGCGGCGTGGTTCTCCGTGGCAACATCGTGCTGATCCAGACGGACCCGGAGCACGCCTTCGAGCTGCGCAGCGCCATCGACGGATCCGTCCTGGCCTCCGTGACCACCGAGTACGACCAGGCGGGGCTCGCGAGCGACGGCAGCTACGCCTGGACGCGCCGCCAGTCCACCAGCACGATCACGCTCTGGAGCACCGCGGGGGTCGAGCGCTGGTCCGCGGCGGTGAACCACCACGGCGACGTCCACGCGGCGCCGGACGCGCTCCGGATCGCACCGGAGCCTTCTGTTCCGCTGCAAAATAGCATCGCCGTGCTCCCCGCTGACGGCTCGCCTCCCACGGTCACCCCCGAGCTCTCGGGCTCATTCCACTCCTGGTTCCAGGATGGCGAGCGGTTCCTCACCACCGTCGGTACGACGGTGCGCGTGTACTCGAAGGCGGCGACCCAGGAGGGCATCGTCAACCTGCCGTCGACCACGCAACTCGCGGGGACGCGTGACTATTTCTGGATGCTCGCGGACAACAGAGCGGGCTCTCCGCTCATGGTCTATCGCGTCGGAGGCGGAGCCGTCCCCGTCGCCGAGTACCCTGACCGAGCCGACTATCGCTACACGTTCGCGCCGACCGAGCGCGCGCTCGCGCTGCTCCACAAGCAAGCGTCGAGGATCGACATCCTCGATCTCGACGGCCCCGAGGTGACCCTGAGCGAACACGTGCCGCCGCTGGTCGCGAACGCCCGCGTCCACATCGACCAGGATCTGCGCCTGGCGGTCTCGAACGTGTACGGCGCGATCTCGTACACGGGCACCCTCACCGATCCGGAAGGCTCGGGGCTGCTCGGCTGCGGCGCGCTCCACTCGGTCGCAGGCGCTCCCTCGGGGCACGCGGCCCTCGCGACGGGTTCGGGCAAGACGCTCGTCTATGATACGGCGGCGCTCGACGCCGGGCCCTCGGCGGTGGTTCCGTTCCACAGCAACAAGGTGCTGCTCTCGGCGGACGGCGGCCTTCTCGCGGCGCGCGCCGCCCTCGATCCGATGGTCACCGACACATCACTCCGTCTCTTCTCGCTGCCGGACGGCGCGCAGCTCGCCTCGCTCTCGCGCGAGGAGGTGATTCAAGACTTCTCGATGTCCTTCGATGGCAGCACGGTCGGCCGCACCTACCGCGTCGACTCGTACAGGACGGAGCGCGTCGTGAGCGACTGGGCGGGCGGCGCGCCGCTCTTCCAGGACACAGGGCACCGGCCGGCGCCGCTCGTCTCCCCCGACGGCCACCACGTCGTCGTCACGGACTCCGCCCCCTCGGAAGGCTGCGGGTTCACGCAGCTCTACGAGGACGGCGCGCTCGTCAACGTGGTGCCCGGCTGCGCGATCGGCTGGATCGACGACACCCGCGTTCTCGTCCAGTCGTACACCCGCCTCCTCCATAGCAGCCCCTGGACGTACCAGGCCTCCACGATCTACGACGAGCTCGGCAACCCGGTCGACGCGCCGCCGCTGCCGAGGATCCCTATCCGCACCGACTCCGGGGATGTGCGCGACAACTACGGGATCCAGCGGGTCTCGGCGACGGCGCTCTACTCGCGCTACGACGGCGTCCTCTATGACATCGAGACAGGGGCGGCGCTCGCGACCTTCCCGGGTTCGCGAAGCGCCGTCGCCGGCGCCTTCATGGTCCATCCGTGCGGCTACGGCGTGTGCGCAGAGACGTACTGAGCCGGCGTGCGGCGCCCGGTTCAATCTCCGCCGGATTCCAGCAAGACGCGAACTCAAAAATCGACATCGGCCCGTGCCCAGACTGGCTCCGTCACGTTCTTCCCAGGGTGAAGGGGCCGGCGACAACGGCGGGCCGCTTCCGGGGCGCCGCGCTGCATGGGCCGGCCGGCTCCCCTCCATCCACACGTTGCGAGCTGCAGGGCTGGACCATGCGCACTACTTATCTCATCGCGTCAATTTTCCTTGCGACCGCGCTCCTCGCGGCCGGCTGCAAGACGGGGACATGCGCGGATGCCGTCGAGCACGCGGAGGCCTGCGGGGTCGACGGCCTAGAGCTCGAGGACGATCTCGTCGGCTGCTCCGATCACGAGGCGTGTCGCGCGTCGTGCGTGCTCGACGCGCCCTGCGACGAGATCAAGGCGTCGTTCGCCGGCGGCACGGACCGGAGCACGGAGGTCTGGCGCTGCTACGAGCAGTGCCCCATCTCCGATTGACGGCCATTCCATCGATCGATGACGGCCCGGGGTGGGGCGAAAAGGGGTGGGGCGAAAAGGCGGGCGCGTCGCCGCAGGCGACCGACCCGGGCGGCTGATGCCGGTCACCAGCCGGATTTCTCGTCCTCGCCCAGCACGCCGCCGATCAGGCCGGCCGCGCCGCCCACGGCCGCGCCGCCGGCGCCTCCGAGGAGGCCTCCGACGAGCGCCCCCTTGGCAGCGCCTCCGGCGAGCTCTTCCTCCGGGGAGGACTCCCTCGTTTCTCTCTTCGCCGCCGGGTCCGCCTGCTGCTGCTGGCTCGTCGCAGGTGTCGCCTTATTCTTCTGCTGCTTTTTCATGTTGATCTTCAAAGCAAGAAAGCAAGCCTCGTACCAGTGGCGACGGCTGGCCGCCGGAGCGGGGCGCTCTCCGTTCGGCCTGGTGGATCGCGCCTGAGGTCGCCGCCGCAACGGGCAGGCGCGCTTCAGCAGATGATCATGTTGCCGCGGTCACTCCACAGCTTACGGGCAGATCGGGCAATCGGGGCTTGTCATGTCCGAGCTGCTTTGGATTTCCTTCTCCCCGGCGCGGCGCTTGCTCCTGCCTCGTTCCCCAGGCGCTCGACGAGGAGCTCCACGAACGCCCGGACCTTGGCGGGCTGGTGGAGGTGGTGAGGGAAGACGACGAAGATCGATATCTCTTGCCCGACATGGCTCAAGAGCACAGGCTCGAGCCGACCGGCTGCCAGATCCGCTGCTACGGCGAAGTACGGCAGCATTGCGAGGCCGAGCCCGTCGACGAGCGCTTGCCTGAGCACGACGACATTGTCCACGACCAGATTGCCCCTGACCGGCACGGCGAGCGTCTCCGCGCCGGACTCGAAGACCCACTCGCTCGACTGCCCCGAGAGACGGATGCAGTTGTGCCGGACGAGATCGCCGGGCACCTGCGGCGCGCCGTGGCGCGCGAGGTAGCCGGGCGAGGCATAGACCCTACGACGGTAAGACCCGATCTTGCGCGCGACACGCGCCTCATCGAGCTGCCGCGCGAAACGCACCACGACGTCGAAGCCCCCGCCGACGACATCCACGAGGCTGTCGGAGAGGGAGAGCTCGAGGCGGACCTGCGGGAAGCGCGCCGCGAAGTCGCCTAGCAAGGGAGCGATCTTCAGTATGCCGAACGAGATGGGCGCCGACACGCGCAAGAGCCCCTCGGGGACCCGGCTCACGCCATGCATCGCGGACGCGGCCTCGTCGGCGGCTGTGAGGATACGCTCGCAGCTCTCGTAGAGCCGCACGCCCTCCTCGGTGAGCGCGAGGCGCCGCGTCGAGCGGTGGAGCAGCCGTACGCCGAGCCGCTCCTCGAGCGCCGCGAGTCGCGCGCTGACGACCGACTTCGAGAGCCCGAGCACGCTCGCCGCGCCCGTGAAGGACTTGCGCTCCACCACGCGCGCGAAGATCGCCATCGAGAGGAGATCGTCCAGGGAGGTGGTCAGCATTGTCCTGTGAGCAGAACAGTTTAACCGGCGGAGGACTCTACCGCAACGACGAAAGCCGCTTCATCTTCAGGCCGTCCGCGCAACGCCGCGCGGCGCTGCCTGCTGTCGCGGGCACTGGCGAGACCTCGCGGCGCGAGGGCGGACGCTCGTGCGCTCGTGCGCTCGTGCGCTCATCCGCTCGTTCGCGCGGGCACGACCTTTCACGGTCCTTCACGCCTCACCGAGGGGCGGCAGCCGCCCTGATTTTAAATGCATCTTACCGAAGGAGCTCTCATGAAATCGACCATGGCACTCTCCCGCTCGATCCTCCTGACGGCGCTGGGGCTCAGCGCATCTCTCGTCGCGTGCGGCGGAGACAGCACCACGAGCAGCGGCAGCGGCAGCGGCGATAGCGTCTCGACGCCAGAGCTCAATGTCCACGCCGAGCTCGATGCAGCGAAGTTCCAGCTGCCCGAGGGGCTCTGGGTCACCGCCGACAGCAAGACGGCGTATATGGGTTATGCCCTGACCGGCGAGATCGTCGCCGTCTCGCTCGCTGACAACAAGGTGTCTGCCTTCGCCACCGTGCCGGCGCCGCCCGCGAACACGGGCTTCGTCACCGGCATCACCCAGTCTGCTGCCGGCGATCTCTACGTGGCCGCCGCGTCGCTCGACCCGGCGTCGTACGCGCCCGGCATCTACAAGATCCCGGCGGCGGGCGGTCCGGTGACCACGGCCTTCGCCACCGACGCGGCCATGAACCTGCCCAATGGGCTCGTCTTCGACGAGGAGGGCAACCTCTTCGTCACGGACTCGGCCCTGGGTGCGATCTTCAAGATAAGCCCCGACGGCAAGACGGTGACCAACTGGCTCACCGATCCTTTGCTCAAGGGGGACATCGCTGCGACGAACCCCTGCAAGACGGTCCTCGGCATCCCGTTCGGCGCCAACGGCCTCGCGCTCTCGCACAGCGCCTTCTACGTGGCCAATACGGACAAGGCGGCGCTCATCAAGATCCCGATCAAGGCCGACGGGACACCGGACGTCGCGGTCGAGTTCTCCACCTCGGATCCGGCGACATGCCTGCCGCTCCAGGGCGCCGACGGCATCACCGTGGACGCCGACGGGAGCATCCTTGTCGCCGGCAACGGGGGCAACGCGCTCGTCCGGGTCGGGACAGACGGCAAAGCGGCCGTGCTCGCCAGCGGCGGCTTGCTCGATGGGCCCGCGAGCGTCGCGCTCGCGACGTTGGGCTCGGAGAAGCACGCACTCCTCACCAACTTCGGGCTCATCACGCTGCTGTCGATGAAGACCCCGAAGGTGGGCCTGCTCTCCTACGGCCCGCTCCCGTGATCGCCGCGAGCTTGGGCCGAAAACGGCTCGCCAGGCGCCGTCCCCGCGGAGCTTGACCCGGGCGAACGTTTCACGGCTCCCTATCCGCAGGATCCATGCACCGAATTCGTGATCTCGAGGAGCGACCGCACGAGCGGGTCCTTGTCGTCCATCGCGCGCCACACCGAGCGGCCAAGGATGACAACGTCGAGGTCCCGAACCCGCTTGAACACCACCCCGGCAAGGAGCGTCGCCGCGGCGCTCTCGGGAAACAAGCTGAGACCTTCGCCGCTCGCCACGAGCATGAGGATCACATCGCTGCTGGCCTCCTCGTGGGCGAGCTCGAGCGGTTGACCGTGCGCTCGGAAGGCGGCGATGATGTCGTCCTGGAGGCGCGGGCCCTCCTTGCGTGGAGGCCAGAGGAAGCGCTCCTGCTTCAGGTCCGCGACCCTCAGCGTGCGCCGTGCAGCGAGGCGATGGCTCTTCGACATCACGACGCCGACGCGCTCGCGATACAGCACGCGGAAGCGGAAGAGCGGGTCGTCTTCCGGTGAATGATAGCCGTACCCGACCGAGATCTTGCCATCGCGCAGCGCGGCGACCTGCTCCTCGCTCGGCAGCGGCCGAAGGCGCACCTCGACGCGCGGATGACGCGCGCGGAACGCCTGCACGATCCGCGGCAGCAGGAGGGTGTCCGCCAGGGCGCCGTCGAATCCGACCACGACCGTCCCGATACGGCCTTGCGCCGTCGCGCGGGCGTCCTCGACCGCGAGCGCGGCGCGAGCCAGGGTCGCGCGCGCACCTTCGAGGAAGCTCCGGCCGGCGGCGGACAGCTTCACCCCGCGTCCCGAGGGCACGAAGAGATCGACGCCGATCTCCGCTTCGAGCTGAGCGATTTGCCGGCTCAAGGGCGACTGCGAGACGTGAAGCTGCTCGGCCGCCCTCCCGAAGTGCTCCGCTTCCGCGACGGCGATGAAGTACCGCAGGTGACGCAGCTCCATGTTTCAGATCTATCAGGTCTGAAACCGTTGCGATCAATGTCTTGGTGGTCTCGAACGCGACGGTGCAGGCTGTTCGACATGAGGCGACACGAGAGAGGCCCGGCGGCTCACCCCGAGGCGAACCCGATGATGCAACGTCGCCCCGCCGGCGCGGCGCTCGTCGCCGGGGCGGCGATATTCTTCCTCGCCGAGCTCATCGCCGCCGCGGCATGGACGGACCCTCCCTACAGCTACACGCATCACTACATCAGCAACCTGGGAGTCCGTGGCCCCCTCGAGGCTCTTGGCCAGTTCATGAACTCGCCGCTCGCGTGGGTCATGAACACCGGGTTCTTTCTCTTCGGGATCATGTTCTTCCTTGGTGTCGCCGCGCTCGAGGGCCTAAGAGGCTGGCGCCGCTGGGCAGCGCTCCTCCTGGGAGCTCTCGTGGCGCTTGGCGGCGTCTTGCTGGCGCTCAACCCCGGCTCCGGAGAGCCGCCCGACGGCGCGGTCGACTATCACGGCCTGGGCGCCTTCGCGTCCATCGTCGGAGGCAACGTGCTCGCGATCTTTCTTGGACGCCAGCGCCAACGGATCGGAGTCACTCCGAGGGCCGGGAGGGCCATGGTCGTCCTCGGCGTGTTCGGGCTCGCCTCGATGGTGGCCTTCCTCGCGGTCGCCAGCTCGGGGGCCAACGTCCTCATCGGCCTCGTCGAGCGCTGCGCCGTCTATCCCATCCTGATCGGCTTCCTCTGTGCGGGGACGTCGATCTGGAATCGCAGGACCGCTCATGCAGCTTCGCGGCCTCTGCCTTCGAGCGCGGCGCACGCGCGGGCAGCGGCGTCGCGCAAAGCGAGCTCTACCTGACCGACGTCGTCGCGCAGGCCGCGAACGCCGCGACCCGCCCACCTTTTGGCTGAAACCGGCGCGGTCGGTAAGTACACTCGCGCGCCATGCCTGTGGTCGCCCTGCTCCTCTTGCCATTTCTCGGGAGCGTGCTCACCGCGCTCCTGCCGACGCGGGCACGGTCCGAGCTTGCGGCTTGCGCAGGGCTCGTGTCGGCCGGCGCGGCGGCCTGGGTCATCAGCCTGTTCCCGCGGGTGCGTGACGGGGGCGTGATCCGCGAGACGATCTCGTGGGTGCCTTCGCTCGGTCTCGATCTGGTCCTTCGGATCGACGGGTTCGCGTGGATGTTCGCCGTGCTCATCACCGTCATCGGCGCCCTCGTCTGTCTGTACGCGCGCTACTACATGTCCCCCGAGGATCCGGTGGCGCGCCTGTACGCGCTCTTCCTCGCGTTCATGGGCGCGATGCTGGGCGTCGTGGTCTCGGGCAACCTCGTTCAGCTCGTCCTCTTCTGGGAGCTCACGAGCCTCGTTTCGTTCCTGCTCATCGGCTACTGGCATCACCGGGTGGACGCGCAGCGGGGCGCGCGCATGGCGCTCACCGTGACCGGCGCGGGCGGGCTCGCGCTCCTCGGAGGCGTGATCGTCCTCGGCCACATCGTCGGCAGTTACGATCTCGATGTGGCCCTCGCCTCGGGCGACAGCGTGCGGGCACACCCGCTTTACCCGGTCGCGCTCGTCCTCGTCTTGCTTGGTGCGCTCACCAAGAGCGCTCAATTCCCGTTTCACTTCTGGCTGCCACGGGCGATGGCCGCGCCGACGCCGGTGTCCGCCTACCTGCACTCGGCGACCATGGTGAAGGCGGGCGTGTTCCTGCTCGCGCGGCTCTGGCCGGCGCTCTCGGGGACCGAGCTGTGGTTCTGGATCGTCAGCGGCGCGGGCATGACGACGCTCCTGCTCGGCGCGTACATCGCGATGTTCCAGAACGATCTGAAGCGCGTGCTCGCCTACTCGACCGTCAGCCACCTCGGCCTCATCACGCTCCTCTTCGGGCTCAACAGCTCGCTCGCCGCCGTCGCCGGCGTGTTCCACATCATGAACCACGCGACGTTCAAGGCCTCGCTGTTCATGGCCGCGGGCGTCGTCGACCACGAGACCGGGACGCGCGACATCCGTCGCTTGAATGGGCTGATTCATGCGATGCCCCGCACCGGCACGCTGGCGCTCGTGGCGAGCGGCGCGATGGCCGGCGTGCCGCTGCTCAACGGCTTTCTGTCGAAGGAGATGTTCTTCGCCGAGACGATGTTCCTGTCCGCGCACCCCTCGGTCGAAGTGGGGCTCCCGGTGCTGGCGACGCTCGCGGCGATCTTCGCTGTCGTGTACTCGCTGCGCTTTGGCTACGACATCTTCTTCGGCCCGCCGTCGACCGATCTCCCTCGCCGGCCGGAGGAGGCCCCGCGGTGGATGCGGACACCGATCGAGCTCCTTGTGCTCAGCTGCCTCATCGTCGGCGTCGCGCCGGCGATCTCCATCGGGCCATCGCTCGCGGCGGCCGCCCGCCCCGTGGTCGGCGGGACGCTCCCGGACTACAGCCTGGCCATATGGCACGGCTTCAACCCGCCATTCGTCATGAGCCTCGTCGCCATCTCAGGCGGCGTCGTCGGGTACCTCTGGCTGCGCAAGCATCAGGAGCAGGGGCGGCTGCAAGATACGCCCTTCGTCGAGCGGCTCAACGGAAGGCGGCTGTTCGAGGGCGCGCTGCTCGGGCTCACGCGCCTCTCGCGGAGGGCGCTCCGGCTCGCCGGGACTCGACGACTTCAGACGCAGATGTTCGCGATCATCGCGGTCGCGCTCCTCCTCGCGCTCCTCGCGGCGCAGGGCGTCCCGCTGGAGTGGGGCGACCGGGACAGGCTCCCCGCGTCGCCTGCGTTCGTGATCTTGTGGGGCATCGGCGCGGTCTGCGCGGTCGGCGCTGCCGTGATGGCGAAGTTCCACAGGTTGATCGCGATCACCTTGATGGGCGGCGCAGGCCTCGTCACCTGCCTGACGTTCATGTGGTTCTCGGCGCCCGACCTCGCCCTCACACAGGTCGTCGTGGAGGTCGTCACAACCATCCTTTTCCTGCTCGGGCTGCGCTGGTTGCCGATGCGCATCGAAGGAATTTCGAGGCCTGTCACGGCCCGCGACAGGGTGCGGCGCGCGCGCGACCTGCTGCTCGCGATCGGCGCCGGCGGCGGTCTCGCCGCGCTCTCCTATGCCATGCTGACCCGGCCGGCGCCGCACAGCATCTCACCGTTCTTCCTGAGCCGCGCGCTGCCGGAGGGAGGAGGCGCCAACGTCGTCAACGTCATGCTCGTCGACTTTCGTGCCTTCGACACGCTCGGCGAGATCACGGTCCTCGGCGCGGTCGCGCTCACGGTCTACGCCCTCCTGCGCCGCTTTCGACCGCCGCCGGAGAGCATCGAGCAGCCCCAGCAACAGAGAGCTTTGCCGGCCGATATCGTCACCGACCTCATGAAGCCGCGCACGGCCGAGGACGCCGAGCGCGGATACATGATGGTGCCGGCGGTCATCGCGCGCGTGCTCCTGCCGGTCTCCGTCCTCGTCGCGGCGCACTTCCTTCTTCGTGGGCACAACGAGCCAGGCGGCGGCTTCGTGGCCGGCCTCGTCGTCGCGATCGCCATGCTCATGCAGTACATGGTCTCGGGGGCGCTCTGGCTGGAGGCGCGCGCGCGCCTCCGTCCGGCGCGCTGGATCGCCGCTGGGCTGCTGCTCGGGGCGACCACGGGCCTCGGCGCGCTCGCCGTCGGCTATCCCTTCCTCACGACGCACACGGCGCATGTCAGGCTGCCGCTGGTCGGCGAAGTCCACCTGCCGAGCGCCACCTTCTTCGACCTCGGCGTGTTCGCGGCCGTCGTGGGGGCGACGCTCCTCACCCTCACGGCGCTCGCTCACCAGTCGCTGCGCGCGCACCGGCGATCGACGCAGGGTCCAGCGTCGGCGACGAGCAGGGGCGCGAGCTAGATGGAAGCCCTGCTCGCGCTCGTCATCGGCGTGCTCGGCGGAGCCGGGGTGTGGCTCGTGCTGCGCCCGCGAACCTTCCAGGTGATCATGGGGCTCACGTTGCTCTCGTACGCGGTGAACCTCTTCATCTTCAGCATGGGGAGCATCTTCATCGACAAGCCGCCGATCGTGCGACCTGGAGTGCCTGCCGATCTCCAGCACTACACGGATCCGATGCCGCAGTCGCTCGTGCTCACGGCCATCGTGATCGGCTTCGCGACCACGGCGCTCTTCCTCGTCGTGCTCCTCGCCTCGCGCGGCCTCAGCGGGACCGACCACGTGGATGGAACGAGGGAGGAGCCATGACCGAGCGCTTCCCGCACCTCATCGTCGCGCCCGTCGTGCTGCCGCTGATGAGATGACGGCGGCCCTGCTGCTTCTGCTCGGTGAGAAGCGCAAGCGCGCCAAGTCGATCGTCAACGTCGGCGCGGCCCTGGCGGGCCTCCTCGTGGCGCTGGAGATCCTGCGCGGCGCCGACGCCGGCGGTTCGTCCGGCGCCGCTCTCGTGTATCTCATGTCGAACTGGGAGGCGCCTTTCGGGATCGTGCTCGTCGCGGACCGGCTCTCGGCGCTCATGCTGGTGCTGGTCGGTGTGGTGAGCCTCTGCGCCGCCCTGTACGCCGAGGCCGCGTGGGGTCGCGCGGGCGCGTACTTCCATGCGCTCTTCCAGGTTCAATTGATGGGGCTCAACGGCGCCTTCCTCACGGGAGACCTCTTCAACCTCTTCGTGTTCTTCGAGGTGATGCTCGCGGCGTCGTATGGCCTGCATCTTCATGGGTCGGGGTGGCCGCGCGTGCGCTCGGGGCTCCACTACATCGCGGTGAACCTGCTCGCGTCGTCGCTCTTCCTCGTCGGCCTCGCGGTGCTCTACGGCGTCGTGGGCACGCTCTCCATGGCCGACATCGCCGAGAAGCTCGCGCTCGTCCCGGCGCGCGATCGCGGGCTCCTGCATGCAGGCGCGGCCGTCCTCGCCGTGGCGTTCCTCATCAAGGCGGCGATATGGCCCCTCAACGCCTGGCTGGTGCCGGCCTACACGGCGACGAGCGCGCCTGTCGCGGCGCTCTTCGCGCTGATGACCAAGGTGGGCATCTACGCGCTCGTGCGCTCGTGGACGCTGTTCTTCTCCGCGGGCGCTTCAGCGCAGTTCGGGGGGAAAGCCCTGCTCTACGCAGGGCTCGCGACGATCGCCTTCGGCGCGATAGGCCTCATGGCGTCCATGTCCCTCGGGCGCATCGCGGGCTTCTCGGTGATCGTGTCGTCGGGGACGCTCCTCGCGGCGCTCGGGACGGGGACCGCCGCGGTGACGTCGGCGGCGCTGTTCTACATGCTGAGCGCCACGCTGGCGGTGAGCGCTCTCTTTCTCCTCGTCGAGCTGGTGGAGCGCGTCGGCTCCGATGGACAGCGGCGGGCGCCGGACCTCGACGTGGAGCCGGGCGAGGACACCAACCTCGATGAAGAGGAGGCGCCGCTCGTCGGCCAGGCGTTTCCGGTGTCCATCGCGTTGCTCGGCCTGGCGTTCATGGTGTGCGCGCTGCTCGTCGCGGGGCTGCCGCCGCTCTCGGGCTTCGTCGCGAAGACCTCGTTGCTGACAGCCCTCCTGTCGCCCCGAGGGGACGGCCACGCGAGCGCCAGCGCCCCCGTCTCGCCCGCCGCGTGGACCCTCTTTGGGCTGCTGCTCCTCTCGGGGCTCGCGGCCACCATCTCCCTCGCGAGGGCGGGCATTCGACACTTCTGGTCGACGGCTGGACGGCTCCCGCCCCGCTTGAAGGGCGTCGAGGCCGCCTCCGTCCTCGGCCTCCTCCTCTGCTGCATCTTGCTCACGCTGTACGCTGAGCCGGTCATGCGCACCACGCGCGCGACAGCCGCGGGACTGCACGCGCCGAAGGCGTACATCGAGGCCGTCCTGTCGATGAGGCCTCGTCCGGGACCGACGCGTCCGGTGATCGAAGCGGAGGGGGCGCCGTGACCTTCCTCAAGAACATCGTGCCCGCGCCGCTGCTGTCCGCGGCACTGTTCGCTTTGTGGCTGGCGCTCGCGCGCTCCACGAGCGCGGGCCAGCTCGTCCTGGGGCTGGGGCTCGCGCTGGCGGTGCCGCTCCTTACCTCGGCCCTGCGATTGACGAATGTCCGGGCGCGGCGACCGCTGGTCGTCGTGCGCTTCATCCTGAGGGTCGGCTACGACGTTCTGCTCTCGAATTTCGAGGTCGCCTGGGGCGTTGTCACATGGCAATGGCGGCGACCGCGGTCGAGGTTCGTGATCGTGCCCCTCGAGCTGCGTGACCCCGTCGGGCTGGCCGCGTTATCCATGGTGACGACCGTGGTTCCGGGCACCGTGTGGTCGGAGCTCGCGCTCGATCGCCGCGCGCTCTTGCTGCACGTGTGGGATGTCGGTGATGAAGGCGCCTTCGTCGCCCGCTTCAAGGCTCGCTACGAGGAGCCTCTCAGGGAGATCTTCGAATGAGCGCACTCCTGTCTGGCGCGATCGCCTTCGCGCTCGGCTGCTACGCCGTCGCGTCGGTCCTGGTGGTCATCAGGTTGATCCGGGGGCCGCGGGCGCAGGATCGCGTGTTCGCGCTCGACCTGCTCTACTTCCACGCGATGCTGGTCATGCTGGTGCTTGGTATCCGTCACCGGAGCGACACGTACTTCGAGGTCGCGTTGCTGATCGCGCTCTTCAGCTTCGTGAGCTCATCCGCGATGACGAAATTCATCCTGCGCGGGGAGGTGATTGAATGAACCAGCTCCCCCTCTGGGTCGAGGCGGCGGTCGCTGCGTTGCTCGTGCTGAGCGGCCTGTTCGTGGTCATCTCCGCGTTCGGGTTCCTGCGCCTGCCAGACTTCTTCCTGCGCATGCATCCCCCTGCGCTGGCGTACACCTTCGGCAGCTGGTGCGTGGCGCTGGCAGGCATCCTCTACTCCTCGATGATCGAGTCTCGGCCCGTGCTGCACCCGTGGCTCATCGTCATCATGCTCTCCATCACGGTCCCTGTGACCACGGTGCTCCTGGCACGTGTGGCGCTGTTCCGCCGCCGCGCCGCGGGAGCCGCCGACACCCCGCCTCCGCTCACGCCACACCGCGACCCCTGAGGGGGGTTCGGGGCCGGGGAGTCAGTCGGCGCGCGGCAGAGCGGGCACGATCAGCACGTCGCTGGCGACCTCACGCAGCACGTCTCCAGCGACCGTCCCGAGGAAGGCGTGAGCGACCCCGGAGTAGCCGTGGGTGCCGAGCACCAGGAGGTCGCTGTCTGCCTTCTTGACCGCCCTCTCGATCACGCGCCGCGCGGAGCCGCATCGAACATGCATCTTCCAGGGCGGCGCGTCCGCTGGCCGCACCTTCGCCTGCGCGAGCGAGGCAGCGAGCTGCTTCACGAGCTGCTGTGTAGCTGCTCGCTCGAGCTCGCTGCTCCATGCCTCTGCGTCCTCCTCCGAGAGGCTGCGATAGACGGCTCCGCGATAGGGCGTGTCGAACGCATGGATCACCGTGACACGCGGCCGCGGGGTCGGAATCAGCCGGAGCATCAGCGCGAGCACATCCGTGGATCCTTGCTCGAGATCGAGGGCGACCGCGGGCCGGCTGTACGCCGCGCGAGGAGCCAGCCGGACCGCCAGGACCGGGAGCTGCCCGCGGCGGATGACGCGCTCCGCGGTCGAGCCGAGGAAGGTGTCCCGAATCGCGCGGCTGCCGCCGCGACCCATGACGATGAGCTCGGCGCTCGTCGAGGTCGCGCAGCCTGCGATCTCCGCGGCCGAGCTGCCGACCTTCACCACCGGTTCGACGTCGACGCCCTCGGGCAGGGTCTTTGCGAGATGCCGCGCCTCGTTCACGAGTGATTTCCTGGCATCCTGCTCGGCGCGGTCCTGGGCCCTGGCGGGGAGGTTGCCGGGAACGACGTGGAGCAGCGTGACGCGAGCTCCATCGGCCAGAGGCAGAAGCGCAACTCGGCCGAGGACGCGGTCCGAAATGGCCGTCAGATCGACGGGGACGAGCAGCGAATGGAAGCGCTCGGCCTCGTCCATCTCGGGCTGCCCTTTGCCTGCCCCTGGCTTCTTCAGACTCTCGGTCATCGTGTGGCCTCCTCTCGATGAAGCAGGGCCCTCCTCGGACAACCTCCTCCACCGCGCCTGGAACAGCCCATCTAGGCGCGACGGGCTCCTCGGGCGAACGCGGCCAGGCCCCTGGCGAGCGCGGTCGTTACGAGCGCCGCGGCGAGGCCGAGGATCCCGAGATCCGCGAGGCCGTGGTTCCGCAGCGCGACCGCCCCCACGATGCAATCGCCCACGAGCAGGACCACGAGCGAGAGGCCGAGGTGAAAGCGGCGCGCGTCGTCGTGTGGCCACCCGGGTTCGGGCTCGGCCCTGGCTCCTCCGCACGCCCGGATCCCGGCGGCGATCCCCAGGAGCAGCACCGCATATCCGGCGCCGAGCAGCGCCTCCGGCGCGACGCTCACGAGAGCTCGCCCTGCCCCGCGCCCGAGGGCGCTGCCCTCCCGGCGCTGTCCGGGGGCGCCTCGATCTCGGTGAAGAGGTTGTCCTGGGCTTCGGGTCCCGCGAGCTGCGGAACGCGATGGCGGACGCCGCGGTAGGCGAGGAGGAGGAGCGGCAGGGTGCCGCCGACGATGAAGAGCACGTCGCCCGGCAGGCGCATCCACTCCATGAGGCGGTTCGTGGGGTTCGTCAGGTACTGGAGCTCCCGAGCCTCGAAATACCCGTAGCTCACCGCGTGGTGGAGCTGCATGAGCCCGAGCGGGAACAGCGTGGCAAAGACCATCCACGCGAGCCCGACGTTCAGCGACCAGAAGCTGATCTTGGCCGCCCTGTCGGACCACCGCGCGGCGGGCGTCAGGTAGCGCAGCGCGAAGAGCGCGAGCCCGGCGGCCAGCATGCCATAGACGCCCATCATCGAGGCGTGCCCGTGGTTGGCGGTCAGCGCGGTGCCGATCTCGTAATAGGACACGATCGGCAAGTTGATCAGGAACCCGAAGATCCCGGCCCCCAGGAAGTTCCAGAACCCCACGGCCACCAGGAACATGATCGCCCAGCGATGCGGGAAGGGCTTCGTCGACTGTCCTCCTTGCACGATGCCCAGGCGGAGGAAGGTCCACGCCTCGACCGTGAGGAAGGTCAACGGGATCACCTCCGCGGCCGAGAAGAAGGCGCCGAGCGCCATGTGCTCCACGGGCGTGCCGGAGAAGTACAGGTGGTGCATGGTGCCGATCACCCCGCCCGCCGAATAGAGGATGACCTCCAGGTAGATGAGCCGCAGCGCGATCGCCTCGGCCACCACCCCGAGCAGGACGAAGAGATAGGCCACCATGAGCGTGGTGAACAGCTCGAGGAAGTCCTCCACCCAGAGGTGCACCACCCAGAAGCGCCAGAAGTCGGTGCTCGTGAAGTTCGCGCGCGGGTGGGCGAGGAGGCCCACGGCGTAGAAGGCCGGGATGGCCAGCGCGGCGAAGAAGAAGAGCCAGGGCATGTTGCCCCGGTGCTCGACGGCGAGCCGACCCCGGAGCCCGCGGAAGAGCAGCGCCACCCAGGCGAACAGGCCGAGCGTCAGGAGCACCTGCCAGAAGCGGCCCAGATCGAGGTACTCGAACCCTTGGAGCGCGAACCAGATGCTGTCCGACGCGCCGTGGATGGCGAGGAGCTCGCCGAGGAGGCTGCCCACGACGACGATGACGAGCGCCCCGAGCAGGCCATAGGCGAGCCAGCTCTGGCCTCTCGGCTCGCGCCCGCTGATCATGGGCGCGATGAAGATGCCCGCGCCGAGATAGGAGACCGCGACCCAGAAGATGGCGAGCTGCAGGTGCCACGTGCGCACCAGGTTGAAGGGGAAGGCCCCGGCCAGGTTGAACCCGAAGAAGCTGGACAGCTCGGCTCGATAATGCTGCGTGGCGCCCCCGAGGACGGACTGGAGGGCGAACAGCAACGCCATGACCAGGAAGAACCACGCCGTCGCGCGCTGGGCCGGGGTCAGGGCGACCTCGCCCGGCTGGCGGAAGCTGAGCCGGTGCCCTTCCCGCCCGTGCCAGCCGAGGAAGCGCCATCGCCCGAAGGCCGCGAAGAGCAGGCCTGTGCCGCCGAGGAGCGCGATGAGCGAGAGCACGCTCCATACCACCAGCTCGCCCGTGGGCTGGTTCCGGACGAGCGGCTCTGGAGGCCAGTTGTTTGTGTACGAGTAGGCCTCTCCGGGGCGCTCCGCCGCGGCGGTCCAGGCCGTCCAGGCGAAGAACGAGGTGAGCTGCGAGAGCTCGCGCGCGTCCGAGAAGAGGCCGGTGCGCAGGCCGTGCTTGGCGCTGGGCTGGGCGAAGAAGCGCCGATAGTGATCCTTCAGCAGCTCGAAGGCCTCTGCCTGGGCATCGGTGAAGACCAGCGTCCCTGTCGCGGGATCATAGCGGTTTTGGCGAAAATCGCTGACGGTGCGCGCGAGCGCCTCCGCCGAGCCCACGCCGCCGTGGCGAGAGGCGGCGTGGGAGGCGGCCCGGCGGAGGTAATCGGCGGTGAAATCCGGGCCGAGGTAGGCGCCGTGGCCGAAGACGGATCCGTATTCCATGAGCCCGTTCCGCAGGAACAGCTCCTGACCCGTGAGCACGTCGTCGCCCGTGAACAGAACGCGCCCCGCAGGGTCGACCACCCGGGCGGGGATGGGTGGCTGTGCCGCGTAGGTGCGGTAGGCGAGCAGGCCGAGCACGAAGAACCCGAACAGGAAAACGAGGGCCGTCGCCTGGACCCAGCCGCGCGAGATGAGGAGGTTTCGCCGTTCGGAGGAGCGCGCCATGGAAATGCCAGGAGCAAGCCGAGGAGGGCCCACCCGTTCTTCGAGATGACGACCGAGGAGGCTGCGTTGCGCGGCTTCAGACCCGAAGGAACGCCTCGGCGTGGCCGCGAAGCCGCGTCGCGCGCTTGTGATCGCGCGTCCTGGTCGGTACGCTGTGACGATGCGTCTTTGCGCTTGTCTGCTCGTTGCCGCGCTCGCTGGGTGCGGCGGATCCGTGACCATTGCTCCGGAGGATGGCAGCTCCGAGGGCTCCGATGGCTCCGGGGGCAGCGGTGGCTCGGGCAGCAATTCGAGTGGCGCGGGCGCTGCCCAGGGCGCTGGGCCCGGCGACGCCGGGCCCAGCTGGACGGTTCCACCCGGCCAGGCCTTCTCGTACACGAGCTGCGAAGAGGGCGGGCTGCTGCTCTTCGTCGAGATCTGGCCGGACGCCGGCCCGGTCTGCGTGCCGACACCCGACGCGCAGGACGTCCTCGTCGTGGGGATCACGGGATGGGACGGCCAGCCGGGCACCTTCATCGTCGGCGTCGAGACGCCTCAGGGCACCGCGCGCGCGGTGTTCGGGATCGACAAGGTCGAGGGCAAGATCACGGTCGAGCCATTCGTCGGCAGCCCTTCGGGCTTCTCGTGGGATCTCTCGGTCGGCTCTGGCAGCACGGACATCGCCGCGTGCGGGGAGTTCGAGGTCACCTCGTGCGTTCCATCCGGCTGAGGTCGGCGGCGGAGGATCATGTAACGACGCATCAGGCCAATGCGCGTGCGAAGTAGGTGCCGTGCTCGAGGTCGGCGAGCAGCCCCGCCTTCTCGGGCTTCCAGCCGAACCGCGCCTGGGTGAGCGCGCTCGACGCGGGGGTGTCGAGCGCGAAGAACCCGCCGAGCCAGCCGAAGTGCTCCTTGGGGACCGACTCGACCGGCAAACCGAGCTTGCGGCCGATCACGCCGGCGATGTCGCGGGTCGGGATCCCCTCGTCGCCGATCGCGTGGAGTCGCGCGCCGGCCGGCGCCTTCTCTAGCGCGAGGACGAACAGCCGCGCGGCGTCGAGCCGATGCACAGCGGGCCACCGGTTCTCGCCGCCACCGACGTACCCGGAGCGCCCGGTCTTGCGCGCGATCTCGATCAGCATCGGGACGAACCCGTGATCGCCATCGTCGTGGACCGACGGCGGCAGCCGCAGCGAGGACGCGCGCACGCCGCGGCTCGCGAACGAGAGGGCGAGCTGCTCGGAGGCGGCCCGCAGGCCGCCGGCCGACGCGTCGGGCGCCTCGTCCTCGGTGGCGACCCGCCCCGGCGCGAAGCGCGCGATGCCGGAGGCGATGACGAGCGGGCGCCCGGAGCCGGCGAGCGCGCCGCCGAGCGCCTCGATCGCGCCGCGGTCCTTCTCGCAGTTGCCGGCGTAGTCGGTGAAGTCGTCGTGGGAGAACGCGCAATGGATCACCCCGTCGCAGGCGGCGGCGCCGCGGCGCAAGCCATCGAGATCGGTGAGCGAGCCGCGGTGGACCTCGACGCCGGCGGCGGCGAGCCGTTCGGCGGACGCATCCGAGCGCGCGAGGCCGAGCACGCGGTGGCCGGCGCGCGCGAGCTCGGGGACGATGGCAGATCCGATGAAGCCGCTGGCTCCCGTGAGGAAGATACGCATGGGACACCTCTCCTTGGTTCGCGATCCACCATGGCACCGCCGCGGCGCACGCGAAATACACGGCCGTCTCCAGTTCTTGCCCGATCGTCTACGCGCGGCTAGGCTGCCAACGTGAGCTTCGGGCGCGACGAACTGAAGACCCTCATCGCGCGCTGGTGCCCCAGCGACGGCGTGCACGCCTCGCCGGTGCCCGGAGTTTCTTGCATCAAAGTCTCGCGCTCTCAGCAACGCGCAAAGCGGCACTGGCGCGCGTCGTTCTGCATCGTCGTCCAGGGCACGAAGGAGATCCTGCTCGAGCGGCAGGTCTTTCGTGAGCGGGAGCCGCACTACATCGTCAGCCCCATCGACCTGCCGGTGACGAGCCGGGTGATGGGCGTGTCGCCGGCGCAGCCGCTCCTCGGCCTGAAGATGGACTTCGATGCGGCCCTGCTGCGCGAGGTCGCGGCGCAGCTCGACCGCGCGCGGCCGGAGAGCCTCGAGAACCCGGGGCGCGCGATCTTCATCGGCAAGGCGAGCGACCGCATGCTCGACGCCGCGGTCCGGCTGGGCGCGCTGCTCGAAACGCCCGAAGACGCGACCGTGCTCGCGCCGCTCGTAAGGAAGGAGCTGACCTTTCACCTGCTGAAAGGCCCCGACGGCCCGGCGATCCGCCAGATCGTGCGCGCGGGCAGCCAGGCGCACCGCATCGCCGAGGCGGTCTATCACCTGCAGGCGTCGCTCGACGAGGACGTCGACATCGCCGCGCTCGCGCGCGCCGCAGGGATGAGCCGGGCGGCGTTCTTCAAGCGGTTCAAGGAGGCCACCGCGATGAGCCCGCTCCAGTACCAGAAGCGCCTGCGCCTGCTGGAGGCGCGCCGCCTGATGGTCGAAGAGGGCGTGGGCGCCGAGGTCTCGGCGTTCCAGGTCGGCTACACGAGCGCCTCGCAGTTCAGCCGCGAGTATTCGCGCATGTTCGGCGACTCGCCGCTGCGCGATGCCCGCGCGCTGCAGCAGAAGGCCGCGGTCGTCCAGGACATGTAGTCCGGCCGCTTCCAGCGGCGTCCTTCGTTTCCTTTCTCACGTTCCGCCCCCGTGGCCGCCTCGATCTGAAAGATCGAGCTCACCCAGAAACCGCTCGGCGCCTTCGCCGTAGGACTGGGCGCCGCTCGACACGAGCGGGGCGGCGCGCCGATCGCCGAAGCATGCAGCCGTATCCGGACACGGGCTCGCCCGTGGACGCCGCACGACGGCCGCAATGCTCGCATGGCGCGCTGCGGTCAGCGCAAACCATCAGAGAATGGAGAGGCAGCTATGAGAAGCTCGATTGGCGCCCTGTTGCTCGTATCCCTCGCGTCGGCCTGTCTGAGCGCCTGCGGGGGTGAACCCGAGAATCCCGCGGACGGCCAGAGCGCCGTCGGATTCGTGTTCGTGGGGACGAACCATAACAACACGCAGGACGCCGGCGAACCTGCCAACCAGGTCACCGTGTACCGCAGGTTCGCCGATGGATCGCTCGAGCTCGCCGATCACGTCGACACCGGCGGCCAGGGGTCCGGGCCCTCGGCGCGCTTCGCCGGCGACGGCCTCGGCTCGTCCCATTCGATGGTGCTCAGCCAGGACCGGGCATTCCTCCTCGTCACGAACGCCGGCAGCGACTCGCTCTCCGTGCTCCGCGTCGGAAAGAACACCCTCGAGGTCACCGACGTCCAGCCCACGAGCGACGGCGCCGGCCCGGGCTTCCCGAACAGCGTGACCCAGCACGGCGATCTCGTCTATGCGCTGAACGGCGCCGGCGAGGGGAGCGTCACCGGCTTCCGCCTGAGCGACCAGGGGAAGCTCACGCCGATCCCCGGCTCGACCCGGCTGCTCTCCGCGAACCAGGCCAGCCCGCCGGACACGCTGTTCAACCCGGCGCAGGCGTCCTTCACGCCGAACGGGAGGCAGCTCGTCGTCACGATCAAGGACGGGCCCGCCGCGGGCCTGATCGACGGCGTGACCCCGACCGGTCCGAGCCGGGTGCTCGTGTTCGACGTGCTCGATGACGGCCAGCTCGCGGAGACGTTCACGCGGACCGACCTCGACAACGACGGCCCCTTCGGGTTCTCGTTCGACGCGGCCGGGCACCTGCTCACGGCCATGTTCGTTGGCGGTGATGATCTCGCCGGCGCGGCCGGATCGTTCCAGATCAACGCGGACGGGACGCTCACGCCCATCACGCGGACCGCGAAGGTGAGCCAGCTCGATCCGTGCTGGCTCGAGAACAACGGGGAGTTCGCGTTCACCGCGAACTACACCTCGGGCACGATCTCGAGCTTCCGTATCGGCGACGACGGCAGCCTGACGGTGCTCGACGAGCAGGCCGGCCTCACCGACGAGCGCGCGGGCACCCCCGGCGCGAGCCAGCAGGGCTCGACGCCGCTCGATCTCGGCATCAGCCCCGACGGCCGGTTCCTCTATGACGTCCTGCCGGGCTCGGGGAGCGTGGGCGCCTGGCGGATCGAGGGCGACGGCAGGCTCACCAAGATCGGCGAATACGGCGGGCTCCCCAGGACCGTCGACGGCGACAGGGCGCCGGAGGAGCGCTTCGGCCCCGGCGGGAGCCCGGCCGGCATCGGCGTCCTCTGAGGCTCACGAGCCCATTCCACCGCATCCATCAACGCTCATCCCAAGGAATCGAGTCATGAACAACGCTGCGAACAACGATCGACGCGCCGTCTACGTGATGACCAACGCGACCCCGAATGCCATCCAGGTGTTCCACCGGGCGGGCGACGGCACGCTCTCCCCGGGCGCGTCCTACCCGACGGGCGGGAACGGCCACGCCCCGAACCCTCCGCTCGGCTTCCCGATCCTCGAGTCCCAGAGCGCTCTGGTCCTCAGCCGGGACGGGCGCATGCTCTTTGCCGTCAACGCAGGGAGCGACACGATCTCCTCGTTCGTCGTCCGCCGAGGCGGGGAGCTCCAGCGGGTCGGCCTTGTCTCCTCGAACGGCGCGCGCCCGGTCTCCCTCGCGCTTCACGAGGGCGTGCTCTACGTCGCGAACGCGGACAGCAAGAGCATCCAGGGATACCGGGTCGGCCACACGGGTGAGCTGACGATGCTCGCCGGCGCCTCGCGCTCGCTGAGCGGCTCCGGGGTCGCCACCATTGCGTTCAACCGGACGGGTGATGTCCTGGTGATCGCGAGCCGCGGGGACGGCGAGCCGATGGGGAGCCTCGAGACGGTCACTGTCGACGATCACGGGATGCCCGGGCCGGTCCGCCGGCAGGACGTGGTGAAGGCCGGCCAGGCGCCGTTCGGCTTCACGTTCGATCGGCGCGGCCACGTCATCCTCTCGAACCTGTCGCTGACCGGCGACAGCTCGGTCTCGCGCTACAGCGTCGCTCCCACCGGCGAAATGCGGCTCATCGCGGAGCAGCGCATCTTCACGACCGCGGCGTGCTGGGTGGCGACCGCGACCGCCGGCCCCTCGACGTTCGCGTTCATCACGTCGGCGGGCTCGCGCTCTGTCACCGCGCTTCGCGTCGACCGGAGCGGCAGCCTGACGCCGGTGGGGCCGCTGAGCGCGACGGAGCAGGCGGCGTTCACGAGCGGGCTGGCCCTCGATTGCGCCGTGAGCATGGGCGGCGACTTCCTCTACGTGCTGAGCCCTGACGGGTTCAGCGTGCCGCCCTTCACGGGCGCGGGCCCGGCCGTCGTGCACGGCTACCGGATCGAGCCGAGCGGCGCGCTGACCTCGCTGGGCCCGCCGGTAGGCCGCTTGCCCCAGGGCGCCACCGGGCTCGCCGCGGTGTAGCCGGGGCGACGCGGCAGGGGCCTCTCACGGACGGAAGGAATCTCGAGAGCCCGGCCGGCGCCCGAGGCAGCAGCGCTGTGGCTCGGTGCTGCGCCTTTTATACCGCGCGGGGGCATCGTCCGAGGTGAGGAGCCAAGAGGAGCAAACGCCTTCTCGGGAATCAAGAGATGTCATGCCGCAGCCGGCCCTCCAGCCCCGCCACGAACACCAGGCCGGGACACGACGAGAAGCGCGCTCGAAGCGCATCTATCGGATATTCCAGCCCATCATGTGACCTCCCGCCCTCTGGCCGGCGCGGGAACACCGCCCTCCTCAGCGACCCGCCTCGCACCCGCCGCGCACGGCGCTCGCGCCCCGGCGCGAGCCGCGCGAACCCGCGTGCCCCTGTCGGCTGGGGCACGGTATGCTTGTCGCACCATGAAGTACTCTCCCTGCCTGCTCCTCTCGGCGTTTCTCGCTGGCGCCTGCGGAGGTGGCGAGGCACACCCATCGGGGCCGACCATGACCGCAAGCTCCTCTCTGCTCCCCACCGCGGCCATCGCCGCGCCCGCCCCTGAAAACCCGAGCCGCCCCGCGTACCCGCCCACCCGCGTCGCCCCGGTGACGAACGCCGTGCATGGGGTCGAGATCACCGACCCGTACCGCTGGCTCGAGGACGGCAGCGCGCCCGAGGTGAAGGAGTGGATGAAGGCTCAGGACGCGTTCACGCGCGCCGAGCTCGCCCGGCTCCCCGAGCGGGACGCGATCGCGTCAAGGCTGAAGCAGCTCTTCTACATCGATGCGGTCTCCGCCCCGCGCCACCGCCGGGGCCGGTACTTCCTGAGCCGGCGGCACGCGACGAAGGAGAAGTCGGTCGTCTACTGGAAGGAGGGAAAGAGCGGCGAGGAGCGCGTGCTGTTCGACCCGAATACCTGGTCCGAGGACGGCAGCGTCTCGCTGGGCGGATGGGAGGTGTCGTGGGACGGCAAGAACGTCGCCTACAAGATCCAGCAGAACAACTCGGATGAAGCGACCCTCTATGTGATGGATGTCGCGTCCGGCAAGCGCTCCGAGGTGGACGTCATCGAAGGGGCCAAGTACGCGGTTGCGTCGTGGACGCCCTCCGGCGACGGCTTCTACTACGTCTGGCTCCCCACGGACCCGTCCATCCCGGTCGCCGAGCGGCCGGGTTACGCCGAGGTGCGCTTCCACCGGCTCGGCCAGGATCCGAAGCAGGATCGCGTGGTGCGCGGCAGGACGGGCGATCCAAGGACGTTCCTTAACGCGTCCCTCTCCAAGGATGGCCGCTTCCTGGTGCTCACCGTCTCTCACGGGTGGACCTCGGCCGACGTCTACTTTCGCGATCTCCGCAGGCCGGGCGGCCCCGCCGCGGACAAGCCGCTCGCGGTCGGGCGCGACGCCCACTACACCGTCGAGGTCTACAAGGACCGGTTCTACGTCCACACCGACGAGGGCGCGCCGCATTACCGCGTCTTCGAGGTCGATCCGGACAGGCCGGATCGCGCCGCATGGAAGGAGATCGTCCCGGAGCGCCCGGACGCCACGCTGGACAGCGTCTCCATCGTGGGTGGGCACCTCGCGCTGAGCTATCTCAAGGACGCTTCGAGCCGGGTCGAGGTGCGCGCGCTCGACGGCAAGCTGGTCCGCGAGGTCCCGCTGCCGGGCATCGGCACCGTCGGCGGCCCTTCCGGGCTGCCCGACGAGGACGAGGCGTATTTCTCGTTCGAGTCCTACACCTCGCCTCACGAGATCCACGCGACCTCGATCAAGACGGGTCGGACCGAGCTCTACGCGCGCATCGAGGTGCCCATCGATCCGTCGCCCTTCAGCGTCGAGCAGGCCTTCTTCCCCTCCAAGGACGGCACGAAGATCTCGATGTTCATCGTCCGCCGCAAGGACATGAAGAAGGACGGGAGCTCCCGCGCGCTGCTCTACGGCTACGGCGGGTTCCAGATGTCGCAGACCCCCGCGTTCACCTCCTCGATGTACCCCTGGCTCGAGCGGGGCGGCGTGTACGCGGTGGCGAACCTGCGCGGCGGCGGCGAGTACGGGGAGGCGTGGCACCGGGACGGGATGCTGCTCAAGAAGCAGAACGTCTTCGACGACTTCATCGCCGCCGCGGAGCACCTGGTCGGCGAGGGGTACACGCGGCCCGAGCGGCTCGCCATCCTGGGCGGCTCGAACGGCGGCCTGCTCGTCGGCGCCGCGCTCACGCAGCGGCCCGATCTGTTCGGGGCCGTCCTCTGCGGCGTCCCCCTGCTCGACATGGTGCGATACCACCTGTTCGGCTCCGGCAAGACATGGATCAGCGAGTATGGCTCCGCCGACGATCCGGAGCAGTTCAAGGCGCTCTACGCCTACTCCCCCTATCACCGCGTCCAGTCGGGGAAGCGGTATCCGCCGGTCCTCCTGCTCTCGGCCGACAGCGACGATCGGGTCGATCCCATGCACGCGCGCAAGTTCGCCGCCGCGCTGCAGTCCGCGAGCGCGGGCGGTCCCGTCCTGCTCCGCATCGAGCGGAACGCCGGGCACGGCGGCGCGGATCTCATCAAGTCGGCGGTCGCGAAGGGCGCCGACCAGATCTCGTTCGCGCTGTGGGCCACGAGCGCGCAGGCGCCGTCCATCAAGCAGTGAGGCGCGGGACGCGCGCCGCGGGCGGGGCGACGGACAGGCTTGCGGCTCCGCGCCGCGACGGCTAACAACGCGCCGCTGTGCGAACGCTTCACCCCGTAGCCGGGGCTCCCCGCCGCGGGCCTTTGATCTCGCGCCCCCTCGCGGCCGCCGTCGCGGCGCTCGCGGAGGGCCCGCGCGCGCCGCTCGCGGATCTCGCCGATCCTGCGGCGGTCCTGGCCGGGCTCATGGACCTGCACGGGAGCGTCTCGCTCGCGCGCGAGCTCTCGCTCCTCGACCGCCACGCCGCGCCGCCGCCGGCGTCCGGGGGCGCCCGCGCCGAGGTCCGGGCGCTCGCCGCCGATCGCCTCGGCGAGCTCGCGGAGGCGCTCGACCAGGTGTTCGCCGCCCCGTTCCACCGGCGGAACAGGCTCCCCGACGCGGCGGCGGTGCACGCGACCCTGGAGCAGACCGGGCTGCTGCCTGCGCGCGCCGCCCGCGACCGCGGGGGGCGCCCGCTCGCGTCCGCGGTGGGGCAGATCTGGGAGCCGTTCGGAGAGCTCATGGGCCGCCTCCTCGGCCGCATCCGCCTCGATACGCGCGCGCTGCGCGAGGAGCTCGCGCCTTCGCTGCGGGCGCTCGGCCCGGAGGCGGCGCGGCTCGAGCGGCTCGACGCCGCGATCTCCGCCGCGACCCAGAAGCGGCGCGAGCGCGCGCTCGCCGAGCTCGTCCCCGGGCTCTCGCGCGCCTTCGCGCGGGCCTTCCGCGCGGCCGTGGGCGCGCTGCCGGAGGGGGCCGGGCTCGAGGACGTCGCGGGCTGGTTCGGGCAGGAGCAGTGGCTCCTGCGGGAGCTCCAGCGCATGGAGCTCGTGGTCCAGGCGGTGCTCGCGCACGAGGCGGGCCGGCTGCTCTCGCTGGTGGACGGGGCGGCGGCGGCGGGCGCGCCCGCGTAGCTCGCGGGGGGCTTCACGATGCGGCTCGCGACGGCGCGGCAGTGGACGACGCGGATCCTGGTGCTCCTCACCGGCGGGGTCGGCCTCGCCCTGGTGGGGCGGGCGGCGCTCGTCTACCGCGGGGCGGATCCGCTCGCGTACCGCCTCGTGCAGCTCATCGCGCTGGGGCTCGCGCTCGGCACGCTCGAGCTGTTCGTGCGCGCGGGGCGGGCTGCCCGGATCGAGCGCGAGCTCGGCGCGCTGCCGCGGCCGGCGACGCGGGCGGCGATCGAGCAGAGCGGCGCGCCGCTCCGATCGATGCTCGAGGCGCGGATCGCGGGCGCGGCGCTGCCCCCGGCGAGCACGACGTTCGCGTCGTACCTCGTCGGCCTGCTCGTGATGATCGGGCTGCTCGGCACGTTCCTCGGCCTGTTCGAGACGCTGCGGGGGGCCCGCGAGGCGCTGACGCTGAGCGCCGACGTCGACGCGCTGCGGGAGAGCCTGGCCGCGCCCATGCAGGGCCTCTCGCGCGCGTTCGGCACGTCGGCGGCGGGCGTCGCGGCGTCGGGGATGCTCGGGCTCGCCGGCGTGCTCCTGCGCCGGGCCGAGGCGCGGACCGCGGCGGCGCTCCAGGCCTACGCGTCGGGCCCGCTCGCGGCGCTCACGGTGGCGGGGCGGCAGCTCGCGGCGCTGGAGGCGCTCGCGCGGCAGGGCGAGGCGCTCCCCGCCGCGGCGGCGTCGCTCCGCGAGGCCACGGGCCGGCTCGAGCGCCTCGAGGAGCGGCTGCTCGCGGTCCAGGTGGAGGGCGCGCGCCAGGCCGCCGCCTCGTTCGCCGCGGCCGCGGCCGAGGTCCGCGGGGACATCGCCGCGGGCCTCCGGCAGACCGCCGACGTCGCGGCGAGCGTGGTCAGGCCGATCCTGGCGGAGGCGGTGGAGCGCGCTGGCGCGGTCGCGGGCGGCGCGCTGCAGGCGGTCGAGCGGCGCCTCGACGAGGAGGCGCGCGCGCGGCGCGAGGCGGACGTCGCGTCGGCGTCGAGGCTGGAGGGCCAGGCGGAGCGGCTGTCGTCGGTGGTGGGGGAGGCGATCGAGCGGCTGGAGCGAGCGCACGCGGCGCGCGCTGCGGAAGCGGCGAAGCGGCAGGCGGAGCTGGACGCGGAGCGAGCGGCGCACCTGACGGCGCTGGGCGAGACGCTGTCGGGCGCGCTGTCGGAGGCGGCGCGGGCGGCGCAGGCGGCGCCGGAGGCGGCGTCGCGGCTGATCGGGGAGGCGTCGGAGCGGCTGTCGGCGCGCGCGGAGGCGGACGCCGCGCGGGACGTGAGGCTGGACGCGCTGCTGGAGAAGCTGTCGGAGGCGACGGCAGGGATGGCCGGGAGCGCGCGGGAGCAGGCGGAGCGCGTGGCCGCGCTTGCGGAGGCGGCGGAGCGCAGCGGCGCGGAGCGCGAGGCACGCGCCGAGGCGCGCGTGGCCGCGCTGGGCGAGGCGGCGCGGGCGCAGCTGGCGGAGCAGGCGGCGCGGCTGCTGGCGTTCGAGGAGCGGCTCGACGGAGCGCGGCGGGAGGCGGCCGACGGGCTCGCCGAGCGGCTCAGCGCCCACGCCCGCGGCCTCGGCGAGAGCCTGGCGCAGCTGGAAGGGGGCGTGGCGTCGCGGCTGGAGCGGATGGAAGAGGGCGTGGCGTCGCGGCTGGAGCAGCTGGAAGGGGGCGTGGCGTCGCGGCTGGAGCGGATGGAAGAGGGCGCTGCGAAGCGGTTCGAGCGGCTCGACCGGGAGGCCGCCGCGCGCCGGCACGAGCTGGAGACGGCGTCGGCGTCGAGGCTGGAGGGTCAGGCGGAGCGGCTGTCGTCGGTGGTGGGGGAGGCGATCGAGCGGCTGGAGCGAGCGCACGCGGCGCGCGCTGCGGAAGCGGCGAAGCGGCAGGCGGAGCTGGACGCGGAGCGAGCGGCGCACCTGACGGCGCTGGGCGAGGCGCTGTCGGGCGCGCTGTCGGAGGCGGCGCGAGCGGCGCAGGCGGCGCCGGAGGCGGCGTCGCGGCTGATCGGGGAGGCGTCGGAGCGGCTGTCGGCGCGTGCGGAGGCGGACGCAGCGCGGGATCTGAGGCTGGATGCGCTGCTGGAGAAGCTGTCGGAGGCGACGGCGGGGATGGCCGGGAGCGCGCGGGAGCAGGCGGAGCGCGTGGCCGCGCTGGCGGAGGCGGCGGAGCGCAGCGGCGCGGAGCGCGAGGCACGCGCCGAGGCGCGCGTGGCCGCGCTGGGCGAGGCGGCGCGGGTGCAGCTGGCGGAGCAGGCGGCGCGGCTGCTGGCGTTCGAGGAGCGGCTCGACGGAGCGCGGCGGGAAGCGGCCGACGGGCTCGCCGAGCGGCTCAGCGCCCACGCCCGCGGCCTCGGCGAGAGCCTGGCGCAGCTGGAAGGGGGCGTGGCGTCGCGGCTGGAGCGGATGGAAGAGGGCGTGGCGTCGCGGCTGGAGCGGATGGAAGAGGGCGCTGCGAAGCGGCTCGCTCGGCTCGACCAGGAGGCTACCGCGCGCCGGCGCGAGCTCGAGACGGCGTCGGCGTCGAGGCTGGAGGGCCAGGCGGAGCGGCTGTCGTCGGTGGTGGGGGAGGCGATCGAGCGGCTGGAGCGAGCGCACGCGGCGCGCGCTGCGGAAGCGGCGAAGCGGCAGGCGGAGCTGGACGCGGAGCGAGCGGCGCACCTGACGGCGTTGGGCGAGGCGCTGTCGGGCGCGCTGTCGGAGGCGGCGCGAGCGGCGCAGGCGGCGCCGGAGGCGGCGTCGCGGCTGATCGGGGAGGCGTCGGAGCGGCTGTCGGCGCGTGCGGAGGCGGACGCAGCCCGGGACGCGCGGCTGGACGCGCTGCTGGAGAAGCTGTCGGAGGCGACGGCGGGGATGGCCGGGAGCGCGCGGGAGCAGGCAGAGCGCGTGGCCGCGCTTGCGGAGGCGGCGGAGCGCAGCGGCGCGGAGCGTGAGGCGCGCGAGGAGGCGCGCATGGCGGCGCTGGGCGAGGCGGCGCGGGCGCAGCTGGCGGAGCAGGCGGCGCGGCTGCTGGCGTTCGAGGAGCGGCTCGACGGAGCGCGGCGGGAGGCGGCCGACGGGCTCGCCGAGCGGCTCAGCGCCCACGCCCGCGGCCTCGGCGAGAGCCTCGAGGCAACCGCAGCGGTTGTGCGGGAGGCCTCGGAGCTCGTGCGGGCCGGCGGCGCCGAGATGACGTCTGTGGCGGAAATGTTCACCGTTGCGGTTGACCGTTACCGCGACGCGAGCGATCGCTGGCTGAACAGCCTGGGGGCGATCGAGGACGCGATCGAGCGCCGGGAGCACGGCGAGGCGACGGACCTCCTCGGCGCTTACCTCGACCAGACCCGTGAGGTCTTCGATCACTCGCTGCAGTTCCAGCGCGAGCTCTTCTCCGAGCTACGGGCGCTGAGGAGCAAGACGAGCTGATGCGCCGCGCCTCGCGTGTGTCGGGCCCTGGTCTCTCGCCCCTCGAGGCCGTGCGCTCGGCGGATCGTGGCGAGATCTCACCGCGTTTGCTGACGTCAGCCGCGAGAGCGAGGCGATGTCCCTGACGCCGGCCGAAGACGATGTCCCCGAGCAGGCGGCGGTCTGGCCGGTCTTCGGCGACCTCATGGCCTGTCTCTTCGGCCTCTTCGTGCTCTTTTTCGTCTGGGCGATCTCGTTTCAGGTCGATCTGGCCCGCGATCTCGCCGCCGAGCGCGCCACCCGCGCGACGGAGCGCGCGCGTCTGGAGGCGCTCGAGCGCGCCCTGGCCGGACCGCTGGCCGAGGGAAGGATCACCCTGACGGAGGGGCGCATCGGGATCCGCGGCAGCATCCTGTTCGAGCTCAACTCGGCCGAGCTGCAGCCTGCGGGCATCGGGCTGCTCCGCGCGCTGGCCGACCCGCTCAAGGCGTACCTCGAGCATCATGACGAGCTCATCATGGTGAGCGGTTTCACGGACGACCGCCCGCTCACGAGCTCGTCCCGCGGTTATGCCGACAACTGGGAGCTCTCGGCGCAGCGAGCGCTCACGGTGACGCGGGCGCTCGCCTCGGCGGGTGTCCCCGACACGTCGCTGTTCGCGGCGGGCTTCGGAGAGCGGCACCCGGTGGCGCCCAACGACACGAGCGAGAACCGGGCGAAGAACCGCCGGGTGGAGATCTCGCCGATCCCGCGTCGAGGCGCGCCCTGATGACATCCACGTCGGATTTTTCTCCGACAATGCCTTCCCAACCGGGGTTGGCCGCGCCCTCCCAACCCGGGTTGGCCGCGTCCCCCCAACCTGGGTCGTCCCCGTCCCCCCAACCTGGGTCGCCCCCGGCCGACGCGCGCCTCGCCGCCCTGCGGGCGGCCGGCGCCCACCGCTTCGACCCCGCGGGCTACCGCCTCGTCGAGGCGCTCCTCGAGCGCGCTCGCGCCCTCGACGGCGGCGCCCGCGCGCGCCTCGCCGCCCGCGCCTCCGCGCGGCTCGCGGCGCTCGACGCCGCCTTCCAGCGCGCCCGCGCCGACGCCGAGGCCCACCTCCGCGCCCTCGCCGACGCCGGCCTCCCTCACGACGGCGCCCTGGCCGCGGCGCTCGCGCTCGGCGATTTCCCCGCCGTCGTGAGGACAGCGCGCCGCCGCCTGCGCGCGCTCGCCGCCGAGCGCAAGACGACCGCCGTCCCCTCGCTCGCGCGCCTTCGCGGCGAGGTGGCCGCGCGCGACGTGCGCCTCCCCGGGCCGCTCGCGCGCGATCTCGCCGAGCTCCCGTGCGACGGCGACGTCGTCGAGCGCCGGGTGAAGCGGCAGGCCCAGGCCCTCAGCAGCGCGCTGTCCACCGCGCTGTTCCACGAGTCGCTGGTGAGCGCGCGCGCCACGCTCGCCGTCGCGCGCGCGGCCGACAACGTGCCGGAGGACGCCGGCCCCTACAACGCCCAGGTGCTCGCCTCCCGGGCGCTCTGCGCCGCCGAGCGGCTCTCGGAGCACTACCTGCGCGCGCTCGTGGCCGGCCTCCAGGACCTCGGCGCCCTGGCCGCCGCGCTCGAGCCGCAGCCCGAGAAGCCAGCGCGGAAAAAAGCCGCCCCTCGGAACACGAGCGACGCCGCCCCTCGCCGACGGCCGGCTCGGTCCGTCCGAAAAAAAGAATCCCTTTTTCGCGGATCGCGTTAGGTAAGTAGTCCCCATGCTTTGCTCGCCAGGCCGATCGCTCGCTTCCCTCGCGCTCTTCCTGCTCGCCAGCTCCTGCTCGTCCTCGCCCGACAAGGTGCAGAGCGGGCCGCTCACGCCGCCGCTCAAGCAGTGCGGCACCGAGGTGGTCAAGCGCGGCGACGGCTACAACGGCGCGGCGCGCGAGTGCATCTGGCAGGCGTACAGGAACCACGACCCGTCCGAGTTCACGACCACGCGGTACACCATCGAAGGCGATCCCGTCACCTACCGCCTCGAGGTCACGCTCACGGGCGTCGTGGTCGTCGTGAACAGCAAGGATCGCTACGCGCTCCGCGGCGTCTTCCGCCACGAGTGCCGCAACCTCGAGCGCATCATGCAGGAGGGCACCGACGACGGGCGGTTCGGCTTCGCGCTGAGCGCGTGCTCCGGCGGCGGCGCCGACCGGTTCGCGGTCCCGTGACGAGGCCGCCGCGCGCCGGCGTCCCCGGCTCGGCCCGGCGGCCCGGTCGGCTCGCTGTCCCGACGGGAGGCCACCCCGAAGCCTCGGCAAATCGAGACGTTGGAAACGGAACGGCGACGGGCGCGCAACGTGAGGCGCAATCGCGCACCGTGCCGAGCTCTGCGCGGACGGCCGTCGGCGGGCGCGCCCCGAGGCCTGATCTGGTGGACGCGACCGATCCTTGGCGCGTAGGCTCGCTGGGAGCAGTCGGAGCGGGCGGCAAGATGAGCAGACGAAGCACCCCGTGTCGCGCGATCGGTCCGAGGAAGGCGCCGGAAGGGTGTGGATGACGCGATGACGGAAGACGCGCGCCCGTCGTCCGGCAGTCCGGCAGAGCGTGCCTGCGAGCACGCTGGAGGGCAGCGCCGTGCAGCGTCACCTCGTTTTTGAAGCCGCCGGGATCAGCCATCCTGGCATGGTCCGAGACACGAACGAGGACAGCTTCGCGATCCTCGAGCACCGGGGGCTGTTCCTCCTGGCCGACGGCATGGGAGGGCGCGCCGCCGGGGAGGTCGCCTCGCGCCTGGCGATCGATACGGTGCGTGATTTCTTCGACGACCCGGACTCCACCTGGCCTGTCGCCGTCGGCGTGGGGCCGCCCACGACGCGGGGCTCGGAGGCGCGCTACGTCGATCAGGGGCTCCCCCTGCTCGTCGCGGGCATCCAGCTCGCGAACGGCCGCATCTTCTCCGCCGCGCGGCGCGACCGGGAGAAGCGCGGCATGGGCACCACGATCGCGGCCGTGCTGGCGCGCGACGGCTTCATCGCCGTCGCGCACGTGGGCGATAGCCGCGTATACCGCCTCCGCGATCATCGCCTCGAGCAGCTCACGCGCGATCACTCGCTCGTCAACGAGTGCATCCGGCTCGGCCACCTCCTCCCCGAGCAGGCCAGCTCGTTCCCGCTCCAGCACGTGATCACCCGCGCCCTCGGCACCGACGAGGCGGTCGACGTCGAGACGCGGATCGACGCCATCGAGGGAGGCGATGTCCTCCTGCTCTGCTCAGACGGCCTGTCCGGCGTGGTCTCCGCGCAAGATATCGCAAGTATCCTGGCGACCCAGGCCGATCTGGCCGAGATCGCGTCCCGGCTCGTCAAGCGTGCCAACGAGAACGGTGGCCCCGATAACGTCACCTGCGTTGTCGTGCGCTGGCGCGCTTCGCCCGGCGGCCCGACGAGGCGCTGATCCGCGCGCCCGCCCTGCCGCTCCGGCGGCGTGAGGGCGAGAGCATTGCGCTCAGCCCGCCAGTTTTTCCATGGAACATCGCGTGCCGGGAGGTGCCAGAGAGCGCGCCACCGTGTTAATGGCGGTGGCGAATCCAATGGGCGCGCGAACGAACGGATCCACACACCCGCAATCCATCGAATCCCCGTCCCGGAGCGCGGCGCTGAGCAAGCCGGGGAAGGGCGGCTCACCGGGCGCGCGGCGCGCCGGCCCGGCGGCGACGGAGCTCGATCCTGCGGAGCACCACCGGCCGGCGCTCAAGCTCCTCGACGCGGCGCGCGAGCCGGATTTCATCGAGGTGCTCGGATCGCGGGAGCACAACCTCCGCATCGATCGGCTGGAGGTGCCGAAGCGGAAGCTCGTGGTGTTCACGGGGGTGAGCGGCTCGGGCAAGTCGAGCCTGGCGTTCGACACGCTCTACGCGGAGGGGCAGCGGCGTTACGTCGAGACGCTGAGCTCTTACGCGCGTCAGTTCCTGGGTCAGCTCGAGCGCCCGCAGGTCGAGCACCTGCGCGGCCTGTCGCCGACCATTGCCATCGAGCAGAAGAGCGCGTCGAGCAACCCGCGCTCCACGGTCGGCACGATCACGGAGGTCTACGATTACCTGCGCGTGCTCTATGCGCGCGCCGGCGAGCAGCATTGCCACCTCTGCGGCAAGCCGGTGAAGGCGCAGAGCTCGGAGCAGATCGTCGACGAGCTGCTCGGGATGCCGGAGGGGACGAGGTTCGTGCTGTTCGCGCCGCTCGTGACGCACCGGAAGGGGGAGTTCAAGGACCTGTTCGAGGAGCTCCGGGGCCGCGGCTTCGTGCGGGTCGAGATCGACGGGGCGCAGCACCGGCTCGACGAGCTGCCGAAGCTCGACAAGAAGCTCAAGCACACCATCGCGCTCGTGGTGGACCGGCTGGTCGTGCGGGCGGACGAGCGCCAGCGCATCACGGAGGGGGTCGAGCTCGCGCTCCAGGAGGGGCGCGGCGAGCTCCGGGTCGAGCTCCAGGCCGACGAGGGGGCGTCCGGGAAGCGGCGTCGCCCCGACGCCCCGCTGCTGTTCAGCGCCGCGCGCTCCTGCTGCGGCCAGAGCTTCCCCGAGCTCTCGCCGCAGAGCTTCTCGTTCAACAGCCCGCTCGGCATGTGCGGCGCATGCAACGGCCTCGGCACCCGCCTCGAGATCGATCCGGCCCTCGTGATCCCGGATCCTGCGCTGTCGATCCGGGAGGGCGCCATCGCCCCCTGGGCGTCGGCCATGGCGCGCGGGGAGGGCTGGACGTTCCGCATCATCGACGCCGTGGCCAAGGCGTGCTCCGTCGACCTCGACGTGCCCTGGCGCAAGCTCGGGGCGAAGAAGCAGGAGATGGTGCTCCATGGCCTCTCCGGCAAGCGCATCGCGGTGACGTGGGGGAAGGAAGGGACCGAGACGCACGGCACCTGGGGCATGAAGTTCGAGGGCGTGATCCCCAGCCTGATGCGCCGGTTCCAGCAGTCGTCGTCCGAGTCGGCGCGGGACGCTTACCGCAAGTTCATGAGCGAGCGCCCGTGCGACGCCTGCGGGTCCCGGCGGATGCGCCCCGAGTCGCTCGCCGTGCGCGTCGCGGCCAAGGGGATCGCCGACGTCACCGCGATGACGGTGAGGGACGCCTACGAGCATTTCGCCCGGCTCGAACTGCCGGGCAACCGGCAGAAGATCACGGAGGGGGTGCGCCGCGAGATCACGAGCCGGCTCAGCTTTCTCCTGAACGTGGGGCTCGACTACCTGACGCTCGACCGGTCGGGGCCGACGCTGAGCGGCGGCGAGGCGCAGCGCATCCGGCTGGCGAGCCAGCTCGGCAGCGAGCTCTCCGGGGTGATGTACGTGCTCGACGAGCCGAGCATCGGCCTGCACCAGCGGGACAACCAGCGCCTCATCGAGACGCTGCGGCGCCTCAGGGATCTGGGCAACACGGTGCTCGTGGTGGAGCACGACGAGGAGACGATCCGGGCCGCCGACTACGTCGTGGATTTCGGCCCCGGGGCCGGGCACCTCGGCGGCCGGGTGATGGCCGCGGGGACGCCCGAGGAGATCGCGCGTGACCCCGAGAGCGTGACCGGCGCGTACCTGGCGGGGCGCGCGCGCATCGAGGTGCCCGAGGCGCGGCGCGCGCCGCGCGGGTGGCTGGAGATCCTGGGCGCGGCCGAGCACAACCTGAGGAGCATCGACGTCCGCTTCCCGCTCGGGGTGCTGCTCGCGGTGACCGGGGTGAGCGGCGCCGGCAAGAGCTCGCTGGTGAACGGCATCCTCTTGCCGGCGCTGGGCCGGGCGCTCCACCGCAGCACCGAGCCGGTCGGCGCGCACCGCGCGATCCAGGGGCTCGAGGCGCTCGACAAGGTCATCGCGATCGACCAGAAGCCGATCGGCCGCACGCCGCGCTCGAACCCGGGGACGTACACGAAGGCGTTCGACCAGATCCGCGAGATCTTCGCCGAGCTGCCGGAGTCGCGCGCGCGCGGCTACGGCCCGGGGCGGTTCAGCTTCAACGTGAAGGGCGGGCGCTGCGAGGCGTGCAGCGGCGACGGCATGGTGAAGGTGGAGATGCACTTCCTCGCCGACGTCTATGTCCCGTGCGAGGTGTGCGCCGGCAAGCGGTACAGCGCGCAGACGCTCGCGGTGCGGTTCAAGGGCAAGAGCATCGCGGACATCCTCGACACCAGCATCGAGGATTGCCTGCGTCTCTTCGAGCACCACGTCGCGCTGCGCCGCGTCCTCGAGACGCTGGTCGAGGTCGGACTCGGGTACATGAAGATCGGCCAGAGCGCGCCGACGATGAGCGGCGGCGAGGCGCAGCGCGTGAAGCTGAGCCGGGAGCTCGGAAAGAGCCAGACGGGGAGAACGCTCTACGTCCTCGACGAGCCCACGACGGGCCTGCATTTCGAGGACATCCGCAAGCTGCTCGGAGTGCTCCACCGGCTTGTCGACGCGGGGAACACGGTGGTGGTGATCGAGCACAGCCTCGATGTCATCAAGTGCGCGGACTGGGTGATCGATCTCGGGCCCGAGGGCGGCGCAGGCGGCGGACGGGTCATCGCCGAGGGGACGCCGGAGCACGTCGCGAAGGTGAAGGGGTCGTACACAGGGCAGTTCCTTAAGCCCCTTCTCCCCCCTAGGCGTTAATCAAGCCTGGCGCCGCGTTCTCCCACATCCGAACGTGGTCGTGAACGATCACGACCACGTTGACGACCACGTTCACGTTGGTGACCCATGGGGCGGGCTTCGTGCGCTGGGTGCAACGGAACGAGCTCGGTTGACGCCGATTCCCTCTTCTCCTGTGCGGGCGCTGGCCGCGCGGAGATGGATCATCTGGGGCAGAGTGGGAAAGAGAACGTCTGCGACGGCTCTTCCCGACGCGCCTGAGACAGACACGTTTGTGATTTGCGTCGCTCGCTGACCATCCATTTCAGAGAAGCGCGATATTCATTGGTATCGCCCATGACGTATGTATTCGATCGGCTTGCACCGCGCTGCAAAAGCGCGTAGCCGGGATCGATGGACACCAACGTGTCCAGGAGTGCGCGAGCACCCGACCAGCACCTTCAGCAAAAAAGCACCATGATATCTCGCGCCAGCGGGGCTGTCGTACAGGCCCCTGCGCTCGAGATCCGTTGACGGGAGGGCCCATGCAGATCTCGAAGCATGCTCTATTTCTCGGCGTAGGACTCTGGGTGGGCGCCGCCTCCGCGGCGGCGTGCTCCGCCAGCGGCTCGTCGGCGGGCGACCCTCGGCCTGGGACCACCTCCAGCGGCGCCGGCTCGGGCGGTGACGCCGTCGGGTCGATGAGCTCCGGCGGTTTCGGCGACGACATCGGCGCCGGCACCGGGGGCGGCGACGTCGGCCCCGAGCTGGTCGGTGACCCGAAGACGTGCGCGGAGGCCGCCGCGAGCAAGTCCTATATCGGCTGTGACTTCTGGCCCACGGTCACCGCGAACATCGTCTGGTCGATCTTCGACTACGCGGTCGTCGTCGCGAACGCCGGCGACGAGATCGCCGAGGTCGAGGTGACGCGCGCCGGCGCCCCGGTGGCGCGCGCCGAGGTCAAGCCCAACAGCCTGAGCAAGATCTACCTCCCCTGGGTGCGCGAGCTGAAGGGGCCCGACGCCACCCATTGCACCGGAGGAGACTCGATCACGAGCTCCGTCCGCGTCGACGGCGGCGCTTACCACCTCGTCTCGACAAGGCCGGTCACGGTCTATCAATTCAACGCGCTCGAGTACAAGGGAGAGGGCGGCCCGTCCGGGAAGGACTGGTCGTCCTGCCCTGGCAACGAGGCGTGCGCGGCCAACGACGGGGAGCCCTTCGGCTGCTTCTCCTTCACCAACGACGCGTCGCTGCTCCTGCCGAGCACCGCGATGACGGGCAACTACCGCGTCACGGGCCAGCGCGGCTGGGCGCAGGCGGACTTCGGCGGCTACATCGTCATCAGCGCGATCCAGGACGGCACCAGCGTCACCGTGAACGTCGCCCAGGGAGGCTCGGTGGTCGCGGGCGACGGCATCCCCCGGACGAGCGGCGGCGGCAGCTTCACCGTCCAGCTCGACGAGGGGGATGTCGTCGAGGTCCTCGGGCACCCGAGGAGCGACCTCAGCGGCAGCCTCGTCACCGCGACCCGCCCTGTCCAGGTGCTGACGGGCATCCCGTGCGTGCAGGCGCCGGTCGGCCACCAGGCCTGCGACCATATCGAAGAGTCCGTGTTCCCCGCCGAGACGCTGGGCAAGCGGTACTTCGTGACGGTCCCGACGTCGCCGGGCGGCCGCGTCATCGGCCACATCGTGCGCCTCTACGGCAACGTCGATGGCACGGCGCTGACGTACCCGTCCGGCAAGCCGGACGGCGCGCCGACCACCATCGACGCTGGCCAGGTCGTCGACCTCGACGTGGTGAGGCGGGATTTCGAGGTCGTGGGAGATCACGAGTTCGCGGTCAGCACGTTCATGCTGGGCGCCGAGATCGTCGACGCGGACACCGAGCCTCGCCAGAAGGGCGATCCGTCGCAGAGCCACCCCACCGCGGTCGAGCAGTACCGCTCCAAGTACGTCTTCCTCGCGCCGAGCGACTACGATGAGAGCTACGTCGACATCATCCAGCCGCTCGACGCCACGATCACGCTCGACGACGCCGCCGTTGGCGTCGCCCCGACCCCGATCGGCAGCGGCTCCGGCTTCGGTGTCGCGCGTGTCCGGCTCGGCCCCGGCAACGGCGGCGCGCACGTGCTGACCGCCTCGGCGCCCGTCGGCATCCAGGTGCTCGGCTACGGCGCCTACACGAGCTACCAGTACCCAGGCGGGCTCAATCTCGTCGTCATCGCGCCCCCGCCGCCCCCGCCCCGCTGACCCCGCGCGCGCCGCGCTGGTTGTCTTTCCCGGTCTCCTGAACTAGCACCCTCGCATGACGGACGAGCCGCGCTCCTCGGCACGTCGCGCCCGCCGCGCCGCGCTCTTCGTCGTCCTGGCCAGCCTCGCGTTCGCCGCGAGCGGCCCGCTCGCCCGCTACGCGCGCCCGGTCCACCCGCTCGCCATCGCCTTTGGCCGGGTCGCCCTCGCGGCGCTCGCGCTCTCCCTGCTCGACCTGCGCGCGATCGCCCGCTCGGCTGCCCGCCTCTCGCCGCGCCAGGGCGCCGCCGTCCTCTGCGCCGGCCTCCTGCTCGCCGTCCACTTCGCGCTCTTCCTCTGGGGGCTCGACCGCACGTCCCTCGCCGCGGCGCTCTCGCTCGTCTCGCTCGAGCCGCTCGCCGTCGTGCTCTGCGCGTGGGCGTTCTTCGGCGTCCGCCCCACGCGCTCCGAGCAGGCGGGGGTGCTCCTCGCCACCGTCGGCGCGCTCGTCGTCGGGCGCTCGGCCGGCGCCGGCGATCACCGGCTCTCGGGCGACCTCCTGGTCGTCGGCGCCACCCTCCTCTACGGCCTCTACGTGTCCTTCGCGCGCGGGCTCCGGGACGCGCTGCCGGCGCGCAGCTACGCCGCCCTCGTCTACAGCAGCGCCGCCGTCTTCCTCGCCGTGGCGCTCCCGTTCGCGCCCGGCGCGCTCGAGGGCGTCGCCCCGCCGCCGGCCCACGCCGCCGTCGCCATCGTCGCGCTCGCGCTCGTCCCCACCGTCGTCGGCCACACCGCGGTCCAGATCGCGGCGCGCAGCATGTCCCCGTCCATCGTCGCGCTCGTGTCCCCCGGCGAGACGCTCGGCGGGATCGTCATCGGCGCCCTGTGGCTCCACGCCACCCCGACCGCGCTCGAGATCGCGGGCGCCGCGATCATCCTCCTCGGCGCCACCGTCGCGATCCTCGGGTCGAGCTCGTCCGCGGCCACGAGCGCAGGCTGACGGGCCCCCTCCGGCGCGGCGTGCAGCCGTGACAGCGTATGTCCGTGCAGCGATCGCGCCGAGCGCTCACCAGCTCTGCTGGGACAGAGTTTGAACAGGGAGGCGAGGAGACAGGGCGTATTTGAAGATCTCCTCCCCGTCTCCTCGCCTCCCTGTGAATCTCCGACGAATCCAAGGGGATGCCTCAGGAGTTTGCCCGCGCGCGCCGCTCCGGTCGGACTCCGCGCCACGAACACAGGGATTTGGCGGGAGAGCCGCCCGCGCGCGCTTGACGGTCGATGATTCGAAAGAACGCTTCGCCCATGTACGGTGGGCTGTTTCGAAACATCCTGTTCCCGTTCTACGAGACCCGTTTGATGGGCAGGGAGACCCTGAAAGACCTGGAGCGGATAGAGCGCTCCCAGTGGCGATCGGAGAATGAGATTCGCGATCTCAGCTTCCGGCGGATGCTCGCCGCGCTCCAGTTCGCCGAGCAGCACGTCCCGTTCTACCGGGCGCGCTTCGCCGAGCACGGCGTGCGCGCCGCCTCGGTGAAGGCGCCGGAGGACCTCCTGCGGTTCCCCGTCCTCACGAGGGCCGACCTCCGCGCCCACGGGCAGGACCTCCTCGCCGAGGGCTTCGTCGGCCGGCTCTATGCGAGCGGCACGGGCGGGTCGACGGGGGAGCCGGTGCAGTTCCGCTTCGATCACCGCACCTACGAGCGCCGCATCGCGGCCGCCATGCGGTCCGACGGGTGGGCGGGCGCCCGGCTCGGCGACCGGGAGCTCCACCTGTGGAGCACCGTGCTGGTCAGCGAGACGCTCGCGAAGAAGGCCAAGCGCTCCCTTCACGAGGCCATCCTCCGCAAGAAGATGATCTCCGCCTTCGACCTGTCCGACCGGCGCCTCGCCGCGTTGCTCGACGAGATCGCGCGGTACCGGCCGCAGCTCATCGTCGGGTACGCGAGCGCGCTGTACCACGCGGCGCGCTACGCGCTCTCGGACGGCCGCGCGCTCCCCGCGCCGCGCGGCATCGTCACCAGCGCCGAGCGGCTGTTCGCGCACCAGCGCGAGGCCATCGAGCGCGCGTTCGGCGCGCCGGTGTTCGATCGGTACGGCTGCCGGGAGCTCATGCTGATCGCCGCCGAGTGCGGGCGGCACGCCGGCAAGCACATCAACATGGAGAACGTGTTCGTCGAGCTGCTCCACGACGGGCGCCACGCCCTCCCCGGCGAGCCCGGCGAGGTCGTCGTGACCGACCTCGTCTGCCGCTCGATGCCGCTCATCCGCTACAAGAACCAGGACGTCGCGATCGCCGCCGGCGCGCCGTGCGCGTGCGGCCGCGGGCTGCCGATGCTCGCCTCCGTCGAGGGCCGCGTCCTCGACCTGCTCGTCGGCCCCGACGGCGAGCTGCTCGCCGGGGAGTTCTTCCCGCACCTCATCAAGGACCAGCCGACGATCGCCCGCTACCAGGTCCACCAGGACCGGCGGCGCGCGCTCACGGTCAAGCTCGTGCCGGGCAAGGGCTTCCAGCCCGAGACCGCGCGGCTCATCGAGCGCCTCGTCCGGCAGCACCTGGGCGAGCGCGCGGAGGTCTGCGTCCAGATCGTCGACGACATCCCCCTCACGAGCGGCGGCAAGCACCGGGTCACCCTCTCCGAGGTCCCCGTCCAGCTGGGCCGGGGACGCGCAGCGTGAGCGTCGCCGGGGCTGCCGGGAGGCTCGCGCGGCGCCGGCGCCGGCCGCGCCGCGCGCTGCGCTCACGGTCACAGCGCGTTTTCTACAGATCTGCTGGAGCGCCTGGTGCCTGGGGCGCGGCGGCCTGCTCACCCGGCACGCTGCTCGGCGCGTGGCCTCCCCGAAGCGCTGGCGGAGCCGCGCGGTCCGGGGTATTGGGCAGAGCAGTACGATGTCCGACGTGCAGAGACCGCTCCCGCCGAAAAAGGACGTCGCGCTGGCCCTCCTCGAGCGAGAGCCGAGCGTGTTCATCCACCTCGATCCGCGCCGGCCCGGTGTCTCCGTCCCCAAGTGGTTCACGGGGCAGCCGCAGCTGATCCTCCAGGTCGGCATGAACATGGCGATCGCCATCCCCGACCTCAAGGTGGACGACGACGGGATCAGCTGCACCCTGTCGTTCAACCGCGCGCCGTTCTGGTGCCGCTTGCCTTGGCACGCGATCTGGGCGCTCGTGAGCGAGGACCAGCGCGGCATGGTGTGGCCCGAGGACATCCCGGCCGATCTCGCCGCGCAGAAGCAGCAGCGCCCCGCCGTCGCCCCGCCGCAGAAGCCCGCCAAGCGGCCGCGCCCCCGGCTCGCCGCCGTCGCGCCCCCCAGCGGCGACGACGAGCGGAGCGACGAGGCGGCGGACGAGGCGCGGGCGCGCGACAGGGCGCGCCCGCAGCTCGAGCCCGTGGAGGCCGGCGAGCGCCTCGGCGCGGGCGAGGCCCCGGCGCGGGACGCCGGCGCGCCCGTGAGGGCGCTCGCGCCGGTGCCAGCGCCGGCCCTCGCGCCGGTGCGATCCACCGAGGGGCGCGAAGACGACGAATCGGGTGGCTCCGGTGAGCCCGAGCCCAAGCCTCGCCAAGGGGCGGGCAAGCCGAAGCGGGAACTGCCCCCCTATTTGCGGGTCATCAAGTAACGCCACTGACGCTACTGCTTGACGGTGCCGCGCGGCCATTCCAACTCTGGCCGGCCATGCCTCGACCGTTGCAGCGCGTCCTGACTGCGCTCCTGCTCCTCGGCGTCGTCGTCGCCCTCGAGTTCGGCTTCGAGACCCTCTTGCCGGACGCTGCCTGGCGTCAGCTCGCCCTGTTCGCGATGGTCAACGTCATCGCGGCGCTCTCGCTCAACGTCATCAACGGCATGGCCGGCCAGTTCTCGATCGGCCACGCAGGCTTCGTCGGGATCGGCGCGTACACCGGGGCGGTCGTGGCCGGCAACCTGCACCAGCACCTCGGCGGCGGCGACCCGCTCTTCGGCAACTCGTTCGTCGTGATGCCCGCGGCGCTGCTCGCGTCCGGGCTCGTCGCGGCGCTCTTCGGCCTCGTGGTCGGCCTGCCGAGCCTCCGGCTGCGCGGCGACTACCTCGCCATCGTGACCCTCGGGTTCGCCGAGATCTTCCGCCTGACGATCGCGACGGCGACGACCGGCGGCCCCGACCAGGGGGCGATCGGCAAGCTCCTCGGGGCGCTCGGCGGCCCGATCGGCTACGCCGGCCCCGACGACACCGGCGTGCCGCAGTACGCCGGCCCGTTCTGGATCTTCGGCGCCGTCGTGCTCGCGACGATCCTCGCCTGGCGGCTGAAGTTCTCCGGCTGGGGCCGCGCGCTGCGCGCCCTCCGCGAGGACGAGATCGCCTCCGCCGCGGTGGGCGTCGATCCGACGCGCTACAAGGTCACGTCGTTCGTCATCTCCGCCGCCGGCGGCGGCATCGCCGGCGCCCTCCTCTCGTCGATGCGCGACGGCAACCCCACCGTCCAGCCGGACCAGTTCACGTTCAACTACTCGTTCGACGCCATCACGATGGTGATCCTCGGCGGCTCGGGCAGCGTCTCCGGGGCGATCCTCGGCGGCGTGTTCGTGACCTTCACGGTGAAGCTCATCGAGCAGCTGCAGGGCCTCGACAGCGTCCTCGCGCTGAAGGCGGCCTACCCCGCGCTCGATCTGAACGCCCTCAGGATGGTGATCTACGCGGCCATCCTCATCGGGTTGATGGTCCTCCGCCCCGAGGGGCTGTTCGGCGAGCGCGAGCTCTTCGGCCGGCGCTGGTCGCGCAGGAAGCGCTTCCCGGTGGGCCCGGCCGAGCCCGTCCCCGCCACGACCGGCGTGGAGGCGGGCGCCGGGCACGAGGGCGCGCCGCCCGGCCCGGGCGCGCCGCCCGATGAGCCGCCGCCCGGCATCACCGTCGGCCGCGAGGGCAAGCCGGCCGGGAGGGAGCTCGAGTGAACCTCGATCTGAAGCACGTGACCAAGCGGTTCGGCGGCCTGCGGGCGGTCGGCGACGTCTCCTTCTCCGTGCCCGAGCGCTCGATCTTCGGGCTCATCGGCCCGAACGGCGCGGGCAAGACGACGGTGTTCAACCTGATCACCGGCGTCTACAAGCACGACGAGGGCGCGATCCGCTTCGGCGGGACCGACCTCGCGCCGCTCCGGCCGAGCCAGATCGCGCGCCTCGGCATCGCCCGCACGTTCCAGAACATCCGCCTCTTCGGCCAGCTCACGGTGCTCGAGAACGTGCTCGTCGCCTGCGAGAACCTGCGGAGATCCACGCTCGCCGCCGCCCTGCTCCGCTCGCCGTTCTTCTACAAGGACGAGCAGGAGATGACCGAGCGCGCCCTCTCGCTGCTCTCGGTGTTCAAGCTGGAGGACATGGCCGACGAGATCTCGACGTCGCTCTCGTACGGCAACCAGCGCCGCCTCGAGATCGCCCGGGCGATGATGCTCAAGCCGAGGCTGCTCCTGCTCGACGAGCCGGCGGCGGGCATGAACTACGGCGAGGCCGAGGGGCTCAAGCAGCAGATCCGCTGGCTGCGCGACACCTTCGACATCACGGTCGTGCTGGTCGAGCACAACATGCAGGTCGTGATGGGGGTGTGCGAGGAGATCCACGTCCTCGATCACGGCGAGACCATCTCGCACGGCACCCCGGAGGTCGTGCGCAGGGACCCGAAGGTCCTCGCCGCGTACCTGGGCGAGGAGATCGACGACGAGGCGGCCGGCGCGGCGGCGGAGGAGCCCGCATGAAGACATCGCATCCGACGCGGCAACCCCCCTCGGTGGCCCCCGGCGACCCCCTGCTCGTCGTCGACGATCTCGCCGTCAGCTACGGCGGAATCAAGGCGCTCAAGGGCGTCAGCCTCGAGGTGCGGCGCGGCGAGATCGTGGCGATGATCGGCGCGAACGGCGCCGGCAAGACGACCACGCTGAAGACGATCGTCCGCCTCCTCCCGATCGCCTCCGGCCGCATCCGCTACGACGGCAAGGACCTCGCGTCCGTCTCGACGGAGGAGCTCGTCGCGGCCGGCATCTCGCTCGTCCCGGAGGGGCGCGCGATCTTCTCGAACCTCAGCGTCCGCGAGAACCTCGAGCTCGGCGCGTGGTGCCACAAGCACGGCCCCACCATGGCGGAGACCGTCGACGACGTGGTGAAGCTCTTCCCCCGGCTGGGCGAGCGCATGCACCAGCACGGCGGCACGCTCTCCGGCGGCGAGCAGCAGATGCTCGCGATCGGCCGCGCCATGATGGCGCGCCCCGCCATGCTGCTCCTCGACGAGCCCTCGCTCGGCATCGCGCCGCGGCTCGTCGCGGACATATTCGAGTCGATCGCCACGATCGCGGCGTCGGGAACAACCGTACTCCTCGTCGAGCAGAATACCCGACTGGCGCTCAAGTACTCGACGCGCGCCTACGTGCTCCGTACTGGGCAGATCGCCATGAGCGGCGAGTCGAAGGACCTCGCGGCGAACGAAGAGATCCGCGCGGCCTACCTCGGCGGCTGATCCCGCTCCCGCGCCGGTGCGCGCCGGCGCTGCGCGATTCCCCGAGCGGGTCGCAGACGGGCCCTCGCGGAACACGGCGGAACACGGCGGAACACAGCGGATCAGAAAAGAAACAGGCAGAGAGCGCTGGTGTTTCAAGCGCGTATCAACGCATCGCGTGATGCGCTGAGGTGCGATTGATATCGCTCTTTGCCGAATATGGAGTATGGTCACTGTGAGCCAGGCCATGAAGACCTGGTTTTCACAGCGGCGGCCAGAGCCGGCTGCTGACGGGGGATACCCATGGAGATTGAGAGCACGACCCGCGTCCTGGTGATCGACGACGACGCCAGCAACTCCCAGCCGCTCGTCCACTTCCTCTCATCCCGGGACTACACGGTGGAGACGTGCTGCGGGCTCGGCCATGCGCGTGACGTGCTTGCCCGCTGGCGTCCTCATGTGATGGTGCTCGTGCCCCGGGAGGAGGCGGAGCTCCACAGCGAGATGGAGGAGCTCCGCCGCATGTCGCCGCGCGTGCCCGTCGTGGTGCTCACGCCCGCGGTCGGCCCCGAGCTCATCCTGGACATGGAGGCGTTCGCGCCCACGGTGCCCGCGTGCCCGTCGCGCGGCCTCGCGTACATCGAGTCTGCGGTGGCCGACGCCTCGGCCATGGGCTGACCGCGGCTGGCCTCGGCCGAGGCCCGCGCTCGCCGCGGGCCTGCCCCAGGTGGGACCAGGCCCGCGCTCACCGCGGGCCGGGTCCCCCCCGGGGCAGGCGCCTCTCGCATCGGCTCGCCTCAGGCGGACGGCTCGAGCCCGTCCGGCAACCCGTCGAAGAACTCCTCCACCACGGACGCGAGCCAGGCGCGCACCGGTCCGGTCGCGCACATGCTCCTCACGACGGGCCAGAGCGCGTCCGCGAGCGCGCCGACGTCGAGCTCGGGCGCGATCCCGAGCCGCCCCAGCGCCTCGCCGAGCGGCTCCCGCGCGTGCGCCGCGACGAACGCCGCGATCGCCTCGCTGGTCCGCGCCCGGACGGGCCGGTCCCGGAGCAGCTGCGCGGCGATGTCGGCGCCGAGCTCCTCGGCGATCGCCGAGCTCTTCGCGTCGAGCTGACCGACGAGCGCGCAGATCTCCTGCTCCAGCACCCACGTGGCGACCTGCTTGCGCAGGCCGACGAACTCGGGCGTGTCGCCCTTGGCGACGAGGATGTCGTGCACCTGGCGCATCGCCGTGCGCGAGAAGCCCTGCAAGAACCGGCGGATCTCGGGCTCGAGCCGCCGCTCGAACTCGCCCCGCATCGCGCCCATCGTCTTGCCGACCCCGCCGAGGCCGAAGGGGGCGACCCGCTTGAGGAGCGCGGGCAGGCCCCACTCGGCGAAGAACGGGTTCACCTTCTCGGTGAACTCCATCAGCGTGTCGTAGAGGACGTCGCGCATCACCGCGTCGAGCGCCGCGCTCTCCAGCACCTCGCGCACGAGCCGCTCCGGCACGATCTTCGGCTGCTCGAGGATGCGGTCGAGCTTGTCGCGGGCGCCCTCTGGCAGGAGCTCCTTCGCGCTCCGCCGCTCGGCGCGCGCCGCCTCGACGAGCGCCGCGAGCGCCGCGGCGGCCGCGGGCCGGACCGCCCGCCGGAGCGGCTCTTCGGCCGCCAGCGCCTCGAGCGCGCGCCCGATCGCCCCCGCGTCCACGAGCTCGCCGAGCGGCGTCGCGAGCAGCGCCGCGAAGCCGGCAGGCAGCCGCTCCCGGAAGTCGCGCGCAGCCGCCTCCGAGACGAGCCGCGCCTCGAGGAACGCGATCTGACGAGCCTTCAGTTCATTAAGTAGCGCGCGATCCATCGGGGAACCGATAGCCCTGAGCCCCCGCTGGTGCCAGGCGCAGATGACCCCGGGCCTCTGCCGACGCGGCACGCGGCGCGCGGCGCCCGGCGCGCGGCCCCTGGCCTCCGCTCGGCCCCCGAAATCGCGCAGTACTGTGAATCTGCCCAGCGGGTGAGCGCCCTACTCATTGAACGTGGTTTCGGAGGAGCCTTACCAAAAACACCTTACTTGGAGCTCCAGTATCCGGGACTCCCTGAGTCGGCGCGCCGCTCGCGCACGTGCGTTCGTGCGGCGGACCTGCGGGCAGCGCCGCGCGCCCGGGCGAAGCGGGATTGTCGGTGATTGTCATTTCCCGACGGCGGCGACTGGAGCCGAAGTCAACTTTGCGGACCTCGCGACAGAGAGTTGCAACGAATTACAAGTGCCTGACAACTTCGGATCCGGCGGATGGTACGCGTTCGTTGTCTGCCGGCGCCTTGCAGGGGTGGAGAACGGCGCTCTCGCCGTTCCCGCGGCTGCACGGCAACCCGCCGGCGGTAGGTGCTCGCGATGCTCTCCCTGCTGCTCTGTGTCCTCTACTTCGGCGTGCTGCTCGGCCTCAGCGGCTACGGCCTGCACCGGCTGCACCTCGTGGTCCTCTGTCGCATGAACCGCGCGAAGATCACCCGCGCGCAGGAGGTCGCGGCCCTGACCGATCGCGACCTCCCGCCGGTGACGATCCAGCTCCCGCTCTTCAACGAGTCGACGGTCGCGGCGCGGCTGCTCGATGCCGTCGCGAAGATGGACTACCCGCGCGACAAGCTGGAGATCCAGGTGCTCGATGACTCGACGGACGAGACGCAGGGCCTCGTCCGCGCGCACGTCGAGCGGCTGCGCGCGCAGGGCCTCGACGCGGTGTACCTGCACCGCGTGGACCGCGTCGGCTACAAGGCGGGCGCGCTCGACGCGGGGCTCAAGATCGCGAAGGGCGAGCTGGTCGCGATCTTCGACGCCGACTTCATCCCGCAGCCGGACTTCGTGCGGTCCATCGTCGGCCACTTCGAGGACCCGACGGTCGGCATGGTGCAGACGCGGTGGGGCCACCTGAACCGCGACGTCTCGATCCTCACGCAGGTGCAGGCGCTCATGCTCGACGGCCACCACCTCGTCGAGAACCGCGCGCGCTTCGGCGCGGGCCTGCTGTTCAACTTCTCCGGCACCGGGGGGATGTGGCGCAAGGACGCCATCCGCGAGGCGGGCGGCTGGCAGCACGACACGCTGACCGAGGACCTCGACCTGTCGTACAGGGCGCAGCTCGCGGGCTACCGCTTCATCTACCGCGAGGATGTCGTCTCGCCGGCGGAGCTCCCCGAGGACATCTCGGCGCTGCGCGCGCAGCAGTACCGCTGGGCCAAGGGCACGGTGCAGACGGCGCGCAAGCTGATGGCGACCGTGCTGAGCGCCAAGCTCTCGCTCGGGCAGCGGATCGAGGCGTTCTTCCACCTCACGCCGCACTTCGCCTACCCGCTGCTCGTGCTGCTGAGCGTCCTCCTGCTGCCGGCGCTCGTCCTGTTCCCCGCGGCCGACACGCTGACGATGATCGCGATCGATCTGCCGCTCTGCACGGCGACGACCGGGTCGCTCGCGGCGTTCTACATGCTGGCCGAGACGGCGCAGGGCCGCTCGCGCTGGGGCGCTGTCAGGCGCCTGCCGATGCTCATCGCGCTCGGGACGGGGCTCGCGCCGTACCTGTCGAAGGCCGTGATCGAGGGGCTCCGCAGCATGTCCGGCGAGTTCGTCCGGACGCCGAAGCAGGGCGACAACAAGGGCCGGTACAAGGTCCGCACGGACCTGCCGATCACCGAGGCGATCCTCGCGGTGCTGTCGTGCGGCGCGGTCGTCGCGTCCGTGGAGACGGGGCACTACTTCGCCACGCCGTTCGCGGTGCTCTTCGCCGTCGGCTACCTCTACGTGGCGTTCCTGGTCGTCCAGGAGCAGATCGTCCGCCGCCGCGATGTGACCTCGAGCGCGCCGGTCGTCGGCTGGAGCGACGCGCGGCCGAGCGAGGCGGCCGTCGTCGGCGCCTGGTCCCGGCAGTCGACGAAGGAACGCCACCTCGGCGATCTTGCCGTCTGAGCGGATCGTCGCCGTCGAGCCCATCCTGCGCCCGTGGTCGCGCCGGTGAGCCTGTCGGATTCCTGGCCGCCGGATCGAGGGTGCGAGGTGTGGGGCGCTGCTCGTGGGGTCGCAGGTTCGCTCCGAGCGATGCGTTGCTCGGGGGGGCTCCACGAAGCGTGCCTGGTGCACGTCGGGCGAAGCCTGCGTAACCCCCTAGACCTTACCGACGCACGCTGGCATTCTGCCCTCCAGGCCGGTCGGGGGACCGCACGCGGCTTCCTGAACGGTCTTCAGGGGTTGCGGCGCGTCCCCCCTTCTGCAAGGGCGATGGGGGTGTCATGACGAAAGCCGAAATCGTTCAGGCGGTCTACTCCCGCCTTGGGGGGTTCTCGAAGAAGGAATCTGCCGATCTGGTGGACCTCGTGTTCGAAACCATGAAGGAAACCCTGGGTCGCGGGGAGAAGATCAAGATCTCTGGATTCGGCAACTTCGTGCTGCGCGACAAGCGCCAGCGGCAGGGCCGCAACCCCCAGACCGGCGACCCCATCCTGATCACGGAGCGCCGGGTCCTGAACTTCAAGGCGAGCCAGATCTTGAAGCAGGTCCTCAACCCGCGTGAGACGGCCTCGGCGGCCGAGGAGTAGTCCGCTTGGCGGTGCGCGCGCAGCTTCCGGCGAAGCTGTACTACCGGATCGGCGAGGTGGCCGGCATCGTGGGGGTCGAGCCGCACGTGCTCCGGTACTGGGAGACCGAGTTCCGCTCCGTCCGCCCGCAGAAGTCGGCGAAGGGGCAGCGGGTCTACAGCCGGCGCGACGTCGAGACGCTCCTCAAGGTCAAGGAGCTGCTCTACTCGCACCGCTTCACGATCGCGGGCGCGCGGCGCAAGCTGCGCGAGGGCGGCATCGAGCCGCCGGCGCCGGACACGGGCGCGAGCCACGAGGAGGTGCAGCGGATGCGCACGGCCCTCGTCGAGATCCGGACCGAGGTGATCGCGCTGATGGATGAGCTCGAGCGCGTCTGAGCTCCACGGCGTGGCGCCGGGCCTCGGGTTGCGCCTTGCGTTGCCGGACGGGGCGAGCGACGCGCCGGAGGAGGCGCTTCCCGCGATCGACGTCTCCGCGATCCCGGGCGCGAAGGTGACGCTCCTGCGGGGCGTCGAGGCGGACGGGCTCTCGCTGCGCGCGGTGTGCGTGACGGCCCCGTCGCGGCAATGGGTGACCGGCCTGGAGGAGCTCGTGCTCGATCGGGCGTCGGGGCTCGTGCGGGGGGGCCTCGGGGTGGCGATCGAGCGGTGGGAAGCAGGGCCGATCCACGCGCATTCGCAGCGGTTCGAGCAGGCGTTCGAGGGAGCCGGGAGGGCAGGCGCGCGCGCGGTGGTCATCCGCGGGCAGCACGTGCTCGGCTTCGCCGGGAGCGAGCACGACGCGGCGCTCTGCAGCCTGGCCTGCCTGGAGCCTGCGCTGGGGACGGGCGCCCGGTGCGGCGCGCTGCTCGGCGCGACCGCGTTCGAGGGCGTGTTCGTGGCGCCGCCTGAGCCGGGGCTGCTCGTGCGGACGATCTTCCTCGCCGCGGAGCGGCCCCTCGCCACCACCGCGGCGCTCGGAGTGCTCGCGGCGGTGGGGGTGACCGTCCTGCTGGCGCGGCGGCCGCGGCCGCGGCCCTAGGACAGGGAAGAGGGGCTCGTGGAGAGCTGCCCGGCCCTCGGAGAGGGCCTATCGCGTGGATGCGAGAGGTTGAAGAGAGAGGTGTCCGCCAGGCGGATGACTCGACCGGGCAGGGCGAGCGATCAGAACGGGATGTCGTCGTCGTTGCCGCCGCCGCCGTAACCGCCGCCGCCGAAATCGTCGGGCGGAGGACCAGGATCCTGCGCAGCCGGCGCGGGGCGACCGCCGCCGCCGCGGTTGTAGCCGCCACCCGCCGGGCGACCGCCGCCGCTACCGCCGCCACCGTAACCGCCACCACCGCCGCCGCCGCCGCTGTAGCCACCGCCACCGCCACCGCCGCCGCCGCCGTAGCCACCGCCGGGATCCGCGCCGAACGCGCCTGCATCATCGCCGGCAGCGCCGCGACCGCGGCCCCCGCCCGTCAGCAGGACGTTGTTCGCGATCACCTCGGTCTTGTAGCGCTTGTTGCCATCCCGGTCGTCGTAGCTCGACGTGCGGAGCGAGCCCTCGATGAAGATCGAGGAACCCTTGCTGAGGATCTTGCCCAAGGCCTCGGCGCGCTTGCCCCAGATCACGACGTTGTGCCAGTCCGTCCGTTCTTTCCGGACCTTGTCGCGGTCCAGGTACGACTCGGTCGTCGCGAGCCGCAGGTTCAAGACGGCCTGGCCCCCCTGGGTGAACCGGAGCTCTGGGTCGGCGCCCAGGTTGCCGAGCAGCATTACGCGATTCAAGCCTTCGGCCATCGTCACTCCTTCCCTAGGAGGGGCTCAGCGCACGCTGCGCTGAACGAACGTCGCCTGCTTCACTCCCCCATGGGGGCCGACGCGTCAAGGGTCGTGGCGCGCCGAAAAGCACGCGGCGCGCCCGCGCGGGGGGACCGGCGTGGGCCTCGGCACGGGCGGCGCGGCGTCGCTCGACCGCCGTCCGAATCGCCGTCCGAATCGCCGTCCGATCTCCGCCCGATCTCCGTCCAATTCCGCCAGGTTCCGCGCAATGCCGCGTGATTCCGCTCACCCGCCCGCTCCGGCCTGCGCGAGGAGGTCGGCCAGGAAGAGCCGGGCGATCGTGAAGTAGAGGAGGATCCCCAGGACGTCCACGAGGCTCGCGATGAACGGCGTGGAGCTCGTCGCCGGATCGAGGCCGAGGCGGCGGAGCAGGAGGGGGAGCATGGCGCCGACGGTGCAGCCCATGAGGACGATCGCCATCAGCGTCGCGCCGATCGTCAGGACGAAGCCGGTGCCGTCGCCCCAGAGCCAGACGCGGAGCATGCCGATGGCGGAGAGGATAAGGCCGAGCACGACCGCCTGCCCGAGCTCGCGGACGAGGACGCTCGCCCAGTCGCCGACGCGCACATCGCCGACGGCGAGGCCGCGGATGATGAGCGACGACGATTGCGAGCCGGAGTTGCCGCCCGTGGAGATGAGCAGGGGCACGTAGTAGGCGAGCGTCGCGACGGCCTCGAGCTCGTGCTCGAAGCGCCGGAGCACCTCGCCGGTCATGAACTCGCCGACGAACAGCACGGCGAGCCACGGGGCTCGCTTCTGGATGAACGTCCAGAAGCTCGTCTTGAAGTAGCTGTCCTCCATGGGGCCGACCGCGCCGAGCCGCTGCATGTCCTCGGACTGCTCCTCCGTGAGGACGTCCATCACGTCATCGACGGTGATGACGCCGAGCAGCTTGCGGTCCGCGGAGAGCACCGGCAGCGCGTTGAAATCGTACTTGGCCATGGTCCGCGCGACCTCTTCCTGGTCGGTCTCGGGGCTGACGGCGAAGACGTTCTCGGTCATCACGTCCGCGAGCTTCTCGGACGGCGAGGCGAGCAGCAGATCGCGCAGCGACACGACGCCGATGAGGTGCCCGCGATCGGAGACGATGTACACGTAGTAGATGGTCTCGGCGTCCTCGCCGACGGCGCGGATGCGCTCGATCACGTCGGCGACCGTGAGGTGGATGCCCACCGACACGTAGTCGGTGGTCATGAGCCCGCCGGCGCTGTCCTCGGGCCACTTGGCGAGCTCCTCGACCTCGGCCGCCGCCTCGGGGTCGACCTTCTCCAGCGTCGAGAGCAGCGTGCCGCTGACCTGGTCCGGGAGGGCCTCGATGAGGTCCGTGCGGTCGTCGGCCGCCATCTCGGAGACGATCGGCGCGATGCTCTCGATGCCCATCTGCTCGACGAGCGCCTCCTGGGTCTCGCCGTCGAGGCGCTCGAAGATGGGCGCGGCCTCCTCGGCCCTGAGCGCCATCAGGACCTTCGCCGCTTCGGCGTCGTCCAGCAGGCCGATGAGGTCGGCGAGGTCCTCGTCGTGGATCTCGTCCAGCAGGTCGGAGAGCTGCGCCGGATCCTCGGTGAGCAGCTGCCGTACCTCCGGGACCATGGCGAGGGCGACGCGCAACATGCCCGGGCACTGACCACAACTCGGCCCTGCTGGGAAGCGGCAAACCCCACCGGCGCCGGGCCCGCGACCCACCCTGCTCCCCGCGTCGACCGAGGTTGGGCTGCGGCGTCGCGGCCGACCGAGGTTGGGCCTCCCACGACCGCCGGTCGCGCGCGATGGAGGCTGGGCTCCCGCGGCCCGTGAAGGGGTGGTTTGCAATACAGTGATAAGTGAACTTTCTCTGTTGGCCGCTCTACTGGCCGACCCAGGTTGAGGACCAGGCCGGAGGAGCCAGGTCGACCCAGGTTGAGGGGCAGGTCGCCTACTGCGTTGGCTGTCGCGCAATCAGGTTGACGTCGCGGCGGCGCGCGGGGCATGGAGGGCACGGGTGCGGCGGCGGCACCTCGTTTGCTATGGCACCCCTTCGCGGGGTCGACCGGGGCCGGCCGGGTCGAATTGACAGCCTTCCGGTCGGGTCCCTAGCATCGGGCTCCCGTCGAGCCGTGGATCGCCTGCGGAAGTCGGTCATGGGCCCGTGGACGGCGGGCCTTTTCGGTGGCTTGACCGCCGCGCAACTGGATCGGTGGTCGAAAGGAAAGTCGAATATGACGCGGATAGAGCGTGAGAGCAGGCGCCCGTGGAGGGGCGCGGTGAGGTTCGCCATGGCGGGCCTGCTGATCGCGGGCACAGGCAGCGCCTTCGGATGTCTGAGCCGCCCCATCGCCGAGAACAAGCCCCGCTCGACGTCGACGATCGTCGAGCGGCTGACGCAGAGCTCGGTCGACAAGATCGATCTCCTCCTGGCGATCGACAACTCGGGCTCGATGGCCGACAAGCAGGACGTCCTCGCCGATGCGATCCCCGACCTCGTCCAGGGTCTCGTCAACCCGCGCTGCATCCACAGGGACGGCGTGATGACGACCACGGTCGACTCGCCCAACACGCCCTGTCCGCCGGACTACAAGCGTGAGTTCGAGCCGGTCAAGGACATCCACATCGGCATCATCAGCTCGAGCCTCGGCGGCCACGGGTCGGTCGCCTGCCAGGCGGCGACGAGCGCCTCGAACGTGGACATGGCGCACCTCCTCGCGCGCAGCGACGAGAACTCCAACGTCAACGACCTCCCGACCTACCTCAACCTGGGCTTCCTGGCCTGGGATCCGGATCAGAAGCTCGACGGTGAGCCGGAGACGCCGGATCCGAACGACGGCGAGGCGGACATCGGCCCGAATGATTCGAACGCCGACCTCAACAACACGACGCTGGTCGGGGCGCTCACCGCGATGGTCGAAGGCACGGGGCAGACCGGCTGCGGCTTCGAGGCGCAGCTCGAGAGCGTGTACCGCTTCCTCGTCGACCCGGAGCCCTACGCGACGATCGGCATTGACGCGGACCAGAACGTCGTCGTCACCGGCGAGGATGCCGTCGTCAAGAAGCAGCGCGCCGACTTCATGCGGCCGAGCTCGCTCCTCGCGATCATCATGCTCACCGACGAGAACGACTGCTCGATCCGCGAGGAGGGCAAGAACTACCTCGTGGCAGACACCACGCCAAGCTTCCGCCTGTGGCGGCCGCGCAGCGAGTGCGCCAGGGATCCGGGCGACAAGTGCTGCAGGTCGTGCAGCCAGAGGCCGGACGGCTGCCCCGAGGATCCGACGTGCGTGGGCGCGGACGGCAACACCGCCAGGCTGACCAAGGAGGAGGACCCGGTCAACTCGCGCTGCTGGGATCAGAAGCGCCGGTTCGGCTTCGACTTCCTCTACCCGATCGACCGCTACCGGCGCGCCTTCACCGAGGCGCAGATCCCGAACCGCAGGGGCGAGCTGGTCCCGAACCCGATCTTCAGCGATCCGAACCCGGACGACCTCGACTCCAACATTCGCGATCCCGGGCTCGTCTTCTTCGCCGGTATCGTCGGCGTGCCGTGGCAGGACATCGCGCGTCAGAACGCGCAAGGCCAGCCCGACCTGCTGAACGGCCTCAACCAGGACGGCGAGCCGGTCGGTGGGTTCAAGAACTCTGACGAGCTCAGCGCTCCGGTGGCCGGCGCCGCCAGCACCTGGGAGCTCATCCTCGGCGATCCCGCGACGTACCAGCCGCCGAAGGATCCCTTCATGGTCGAGTCGATGAAGCCTCGCTCGGGCATGAACCCGATCACCAACGACAGGATCGTCGGGCCGATGGAGGCGGGCTGGAACCTCATCAACGGCCGCGAGTACACGATCCCGGAGGGGAGCACGGGGGACCTCCAGTACGCTTGCATCTTCGATCTCCCCGAGAACGCGGTGAAGACTTGCGACGGGCAGGCTCAGAGCTGCGACTGCAGAGCGGTGGGGGGGCAGCCGACCGACAACCCGCTGTGCGAGCCCGACGCGGGGAACAGTCAGGAGGATCCGGAGCCCAGGTCGACGACGCAGATCAAGGCGAAGGCCTACCCGGGCCTCCGCGAGCTGCAGCTCATCCGGGAGCTCGGCCCCCAGGGCATCGTCGGCTCGGTGTGCCCGCGCCAGCTCCTCGACGACGACGCGGCCGACTACGGCTACCGGCCGGCGATCGGCGCCATCATCGACCGCCTGAAGACGGTGCTCGGCGGCCAGTGCCTGCCGCGCACCTTGACGCCGGACGCGAAGCAGCAGGTCTCCTGCCTGATCCTCGAGGCGCGCAACTCGCAGGGCCAGTGCAACTGCGCGGATCCGCGGATGCCGGGGCGCATCGAGGTGACGGGCAAGCATAAGCCCGCGAAGGACGAGGTGCTCTCCCTCGACATCGCGAAGGCCTCCGGCTGGGACTGCGTGTGCGAGATCCAGCAGCTCGAGGGCATGAACGAGGGCGAGCCTGCCTACGAGTGCAGGACCAACGTCGGCGACAACGTTGAGTCCGGTGGCCAGCCGGTGCACGGGTGGTGCTACGTCGATCCGTCGATCCGGCTCGGCGATGCCTCCATCGTGGCCGACTGCCCGTCGACCGAGCAGCGCAAGATCCGGTTCACGGGTCAGGGCGAAGCCCAGCAAGGGGCCACGCTGTTCATCACCTGCTCCGGCGAGTAGACGGCGTCAGCCAGCGTCTGTCAGACGTCTGATTGAGCCCGGCGCGCGGGGTGCGATCGTGAGATCGCGCCCCGCGGCGCTTTTGCGGCGCTTCTGGGGCCACAGAGCCGCGCCAGCGAGCTGGCCGGCGGAGCGCTCGGGGGGACCTGCCCGGTTTTGTGCTAAGACCGGACTCCGTCGTGGTGGCACGCAAGAAGATTCTCATCATCGAGGACGAGCCCCACATCGTGCTGGGGCTGACGGACGCCCTCGAGTTCGAGGGCTTCTCGGTGGCGTCGGCCTCGAAGGGGAAGGACGGCGTGCTGCTCGCGCGGCAGGAGAAGCCGGACGCCATCCTGCTCGACCTCATGCTCCCCGACACCAACGGCTTCAAGGTCTGCGAGGATCTGCGGCGCTGGGACGCGTTCGTGCCGATCATCATGCTGACGGCCCGCGGCCAGGAGATCGACAAGATCCGCGGCCTCGACGCGGGCGCCGACGACTACGTGACCAAGCCGTTCAGCGTGGGCGAGCTCATCGCTCGCCTGCGCGCCCTCTTCCGCCGCGCCGCCCGGCCGGCCGAGGCGCCTGTCGAGGTGTTCTCCATCGGCAACGTGCAGATCAACATGACCGCGCACACGGTCTCGCGGGGCTCGCGCTCGGATCAGCTGTCGTTCTACGAGGTCGAGCTCCTTCGCCTGCTGCACGAGCGCGTGGGCCAGCCGGTCTCGCGCGAGGAGATCCTTCAGAAGATCTGGGGGATCGAGGCCGGGCCGTCGAACCGCACGGTCGACAACTTCATCGTCAAGCTGCGCAAGAAGATCGAGCGCTCGCCCGACAAGCCCGAGCACATCCTCACGGTCTACGGCTTCGGTTACAAGCTCGCTCCCTGACGGAGCGGCAGGACGTTGCGGAGGTCGCAAGGCACCGTCACCGCGGCGTCGGTGATGCGCTTCGCATCGAGCTCGGGGAGGCGCGCGCCCTCGCGGAGCTGCCGCGCCTCGAGGCGCAGCCGGACGAGGCCCGGGCTGCCCGTCTCGCCGGCGTACCCGACCACGTCACCGGCGTCGAGGCGCGCGCCCGCCACGACGCCGGGGCCAGGGCGATCGAGGTGGCCATGGAGCAGGAGGTACCTGCGCACGCGATCCACGTCGCGCGCCTCGCGCACGTCGTGCGCCGTGGCCACCGTGATCCCGGACAGCGCGCCGACGAAGACGACCTCGGCCTTCCCCTCCTGGCCCTCGAGCCTGAGCGCCGCCACCCGCTCGCCGCGCGCCGCGGCGATGTCGATCCCGCCGATCCACGACGGCGGCTCGGGCCGCGCCGCGCCGATCGCGGCGACGGAGCCCGCTGCAGGCAGCGCGCCCGCCCCGGCTGGAGCGTCCTCGACAAGGAGGAACCCCGGCGGCGCGTCCGGCGCGCCGAGCGGGAACGTGTACGCGGCGGCGCTCGCCGGACGTTCCGGGCGGCGGGGGATGTGCTCCTGGGCCTGGTTGCGCGTGCCCGCTCCGGCGGGACGCGCGCCGGCAGGATCAGAGAGCGCCGCAGCGCCGCCTTCGGGGAGCGGCGCGCCCGGAGCAGGCAGCGGGACGCAGGCGGCGCCCTCCGGCACGGTGCGCGGGCCGCAGAGCGCCGCCGCGCCCGCGGCGCCGCGCGCCGCGGCCGCCGGAGGGACGACCGCGGGCGGGGGCGGCTCGGGATCGTCGATGCCGCCCAGCGCGAGGACCAGCGCCGACGCCGCGGCGCCGCGCACCAGCGGGGAAGGGGAGACCGCCGCCCTCGCCGGGCGGGCTTGCAATGAGCCGGACACACGCATGCCACGAACGGTCTACCGCATCGCGCGCGGCGGGCGAGCTCGATGCAGCGGCGGCGCGCTCGTCCCGCCCGGCTTGCGCGCGGCGGCCCCGGCGTGGGCGGCGCCGGGCACGCGCGGCCGCGCCCGCCGTGGACGGGAATTCGCGAGGAACAGGCCCTTGTTGCCTGCCGGCTTGCGGAGGCGACGCGCTGTTGATAGCTCCTCTTCGTGCAAAATCGTCAAGCGATCGAGACGACCCTGAACAAGCTGTTCGACGCGGAGCGCACGGCTCGCCGGCTCCACGATGACCTGACGGCCATGCCCGGCGATGGGCTGCTGGATGTCCTCACGGACGCGATCGCGGCCGCGACGCGCGAGAACGACGAGGACGAGGCGGCGCTCCGGCTGGTGCGTATCGCGTCGCTGCTCGGCGAGCACGAGGGGCCGCGCGCGCTCGACGCGCTCATCGATGTGCTCGCGTCGGAGCACCCCGAGGCGCGGCAGGCCGCGGGCGAGGAGATCGAAACGCTGGCCTACGATCGGTTCAAGGAGGTCGCGCAGGCGATCGAGCGCGCGCTGAAGCGGCTGCCGGTGGGCTCGTCGGCGCTCCCGGAGCTGCCGTACCTCATCGCCGAGGTGCCGGAGCCGGGCGTGCCGAAGCTGCTCAGCCAGTTCCTGAGCCACAAGGATCCGGACGCGGTCGCGGCGGCGATCGAGACGCTTGTCGAGATCGGTGATCCGGCGCATGCGCCGCTCATCCAGCCGCTGCTCGACGACAAGCGCACCGTCGAGCTCGCGGACGACGGCGGCGACGACGCGACGTCGGAGGTCACGATCGGCGAGCTCGCCGAAGAGGCGCTCAGCCTCCTCGCGCCCTACGACGACGAGGAGGACGGGGTCGCCTGATGATCGGCCCGCCGCTGAGCGCGGCGGACGCCGTGTTGTTCGAGCACGCGGTCGTCCCGCGCTACCTCTCGTTCTTCGCCTCGCTGGCGGTGGAGATGCTGCTGCCCTCCGAGGCGGCGCGCATCGTCCACCTCGGCTGCAGGAGCGGCTTCCCCGACGCGATCGTGGCCGACAAGCTGCCCGGCGCGACCCTCGTGGGCGTCGACGGCTCCGCCGCCGCGCTCGAGCTCGCGCGCGACAAGGCCGCGCTGTTCTCCGGGATGAACGCGAGCTACGTGCTCGCCGAGGCCCTGCCGACGCCGCTGCCGGACGCGAGCTTCTCCCACGCGTTCACGCTGCACCCGGTCTGCCGTCCGAGCGAGCGGGCGCAGCTCCTCGCCGAGCTGCGCCGGGTCCTGGTCCCCGGCGGCCAGGCGCTCATCGCGCTGCCGTTGCGCGGTTCGTTCCCGGAGATCGCGGACATCGCGCGGGAGTGCGCGCTCAAGCAAGACCTCTCGGAGCTCGGCGCCGCGGTGGACGCCGCCGCCGTCAGCCGCCCCACGATCGAGACCATCGCCGAGGAGATCGAGGGCGCGGGGCTCGACGAGGTCGAGGTCGACGTCCAGCTCATCGCCGTGTCGTTCGAGAGCGGGCGTGAGTTCCTCGAGGATCCCATCTCGAGGTTGATGGTGATCCCCGAGTCGACGGCGATGCTCGACGTCGAGCCGCAGATCATCGACTCGATGCTCAAGTACCTGCACCACGCGGTCTCGAAGTACTGGTCCGAAGGGGTCTTCGAGCTGACCGTGAACGTCGGGTGCGCGAGCGCTCGGCGCCCCCTCGTCTGATCACGGTCGACGATCGGGCCAGGGCGCTGGTCGCGCGGAGCGCGGCCAGCGCTAGCGCCCGCGCCCGCCGCCGCGGAGGCCGAGCTCGTCGAGCCCGGCGAGCGCCGCGAGCGAGACCGGGTGGTACGGCGGCCGCGGGGTGATCGGCTTCCGGGCGTCGCCCCCGCGCTCCTCGATGAGCCGCGCGCAGAGCGCGAGGCACCACTTGCCCTGGCACCAGCCGGTGCCGAAGCCCGTGTAGCGCTTGACGGACTCGATGTCCTTGTAGCCACGATCCATCGCGGCCTCGAGCTCGTGCAGCGTGACGTCCTCGCAGCGGCAGACGAGCGTCTTCATCGACCTAATCGCCCTCGTACTCGCAGCGGGCGTCGCAGGTCTCGAAGATGGTGACCCGGTTCAAGGACGGCAGCGACGGCGCGAGGCGGGTCCAGATCCACCGTGCGAGCACCTCGCTCGTCGGGTTCTCCAGCCCGGGGACCTCGTTCAGGTAGTGGTGATCGAGCAGGTCGTGGAGGGGAGCCCAGGCCTCGTAGAGGTGGCTGTAATCGATGAACCACCCCGTCTCCTCGTTCACCGGGCCGCGGATCGCGACCTCGACCTTGAAGCTGTGACCATGGAGGCGCGCGCACTTGTGCCCCTGCGGAACCTTGGGAAGGCGGTGGGCGGCCTCGAAGCGGAACTCGTGTACGAGACGGACGTTCATCGGAGCAGCGGTCATGGGGCGGTCGCCGTGGGGCGTCAACGCCCCGTGGCCTGAACAGGGGGCGGCGTGAGTACGGGGTTCCCTCGAGGGGCTCGAGCGACTATACCGCCGGCCATGCCGCAGAAGCCCGCAGTGAGAGCCAAGAAGAAGCGTCGCGATACGAAGCGCCTGGCGAACTGGCGCGCCAAGAAGGAGCTGCAGAGCGCCCAGGGGACGCCGGCCGAGCCGGCCGCCGCCGCGCGGTCCGGCAGCTGAGCCTCGAGCACCGGCCCCGGCCGGTGCTCAGCTCGCCGGCTCGTCCTCTTCGTCGTCGTCTTCGTCGGGTTCCGGCGACGCCGGTCCCCTGCGTCGCGCCGCGCGAACGGTCGCGACCTCGGCCCGGGACGGGTTGATCACCAGGAAGCCGTGGTCCGCGTCGAGGAGCGCTACGTCTCCTGGCGACGCCCAGCGGAACGCCCCCGCCACATCCACGATCGACGGCACGCCGAGCAGCTGGAGGAGCACGAGCGAGCGCGGCCCGGACCGGTCGCTGAGCGCGACGCCCACCGGGTGGGCCCGGGCGGAGATCAAGAGGTCGAAGACCGTCAGCTGGTCTCCCACGAGGACCGCCTTCGACGGGAGCTCGGCCCGGGCATCCGGGGTCGCCAGCATCAGGATCGCATCGCAGAGATCCTCGATGTCACGGGCGCGATCCTGCAAGAACGGGTCACCGACGATCCCGTTGGCGGCCCGCGCCACCTCGCGAGCGACCGTCCCGAGCGCCTGCGCGACGTTGCGCCCGCTGGCCGCGAGCTCGAAGGCGCGCGCGCGCAGGCGACCGTCGCCGATCATCAGGAGGTAGGTCGAGAGGAACGCCGCCTCCTGCGCGAGCCCTCGCTTCGCCGCGCGCGCGTTGAGGTCGAGCAGCGCCTTCTCCGCGATGTCGAACGCGAGCCGCAGGAGCTTCGGATCGCCGCTGCCCTGCCGCGCGCCGAGCGATGAGGTCGCCGGCCGCCGCAGGGCCGCGATGGCGCCGAGCGCGCGCCCGGCGACGACGGGCAACCCCGGCAGCGTGACCTTGCGCGTGCCGCCGCCCGTGCGCCGCCGCCGCTCGCGCAGCTCGTCGAGCACCTGCGCGTGGCGAGCGCCGGCCGCGATCGGCGCGGTCAGCGCCATGACGAGCTCGACGTCCCGCGCCGTGAAGGCGCGATCGCCCGCCCGCTGCACGACCAGGGCGCCGAGCGGGCGACCGCTGCCGAGGATGGGCGCCGCGAGGAAGACCGGGAAGCGCTCTTCACGGAGCTCAGGGAACGCGCGATAGCGCTCGTGCTCGGTCGCCTGGACGACCGAGATCGGCCGCAGGCACTCGACCGCCATGCCCGTGATGCCCTGCCCGACCGAGAGCCGCACCGTTCCGCGCGCCTCGCGCGGGAAGCCGACGTTGCCGCGCAGCACCAGCTCGTCGCCGTCGCCCTCGAGGAGGTACAGCGAGGCCACGTCGGCGCCGAGGATCGCGGCGATCCGCTGCGGCGCCTCGTCGAGCAGGAGCGACAGCGGCATCGGCTTCGCCACGAAGGCCAGGTACTCGATCACGAGATCCAGGCGCTCGTCACGGCGCACCTGGATCCTCGCGGAGGCGACCGACGGCGGCGCGCCCTCGTCGTCGGCGTCCGCGACGCGGGCCGAGCTGCCGGCCGGGTCGCTCGAGACGGACGTGCCCTCCTCGTCGGGGCGGAGCCCGTCCAGCGGGCGGTCCACGAGGCTGTCCCGTGAGCCCTCCACGCCGGACGGCGTCGCCGACGGGCTCGCGATCGCTTCGAGCTCCGTGGGCGGGTGGGTCGCCTTCGGATCGGTGCGCGACGACATGCCATGATCGCTATCACACACCGTCGCTCGAGCGCACCTTGCTCCCACCACGCCCCGATCGTGTCGCGGTCTGGACGGCGCGGCGGCCGCGCGACGTGCGCGCTCGCCGCGAGCCGCCCGCGCGGGCCGCCGGACGTCAGGGCGTCCGCAGATCGACAGGGCCGTCGAGGGGCGGGCGCTGCATCCGCCCGAGCGCGGAGAGCCGGGCGCGCGGGGCTGCCGCGGCCGCCGCGCGCGCGAGCATCCCGCCTCCGCCCGCGCCGATCGCGGTGATCGCGCCGCGGATCGGCGCGAGCAGCGCCGGAGCGGCCTCGGCGCTGCTCGCCGCCACGTGGACGACGCGCGCCGCCGGCGGCAGCAGCAGCGATCGCGGCGCCGGATCCAGACCGACCCCGTGTCCTCGACCTTCCCAGAACGAGCCCACGGCCTCGAGCGTGGCCCGGTACATGGTCACCTCCGCGCGGGCGGCGCCGTCGAGCGGCCCGCGCGGGACGCGCGCGCCCGCCTCCTCGAGCGCCTCGTGCAGGGCGCGCGCGAGCGCCTCCGCGCGCTCGGCCGGGCCTTCCACCAGCGCGAAGCGCGGCGACAGGCAGCCGCGCTGATCGAACGGCACGACGTCCGCGGCGATGTCCCGCGCCGCCTCGACGAGGTTCGCGTCCAGGCCGACGACGGCGAGCCCCAGGCCGGCGCCGTGCCCGCGCACGAGCACGCCCGGGCCGGCCTGGGCCCGCAGCGTCGCCACGGTCTGGTCCGACCCGTAGACGTGCAGCTCGGCGTGCGGCAGATCCCCGGGAACCCGCTCGCCGGCCGCCGCCCCGGCGTCCCCGAGCGCGACGTCCGCGACCAGCGCGATGGCCCCGCCGGCGCGGCGGAAGCCTTCGTCGGCCTGCAGCGCGCGCACGAGGAGCTCCGCGATCACCGGATCGCGGCGGGACGGGCGCACGAAGACCTCCGGCGCTGTGGCCGTCGCGACGGTGATGGCCCGCAGCGGCGCCGTGCAGACGTTGGCCGCCAGGACCACGTGGCAGCGGCGCGCGCGCCCCGAGGCCGCCACGAGCGCGTCGAGCTCGCCGTGGCTCGGCGCGACCTCGAGGTGGCGGCCGAGCGCGAGCTCCACGCCCTCGGGCGAGAGGCCGCTCGTGGAAGGCAACCGCAGGCGCGCCTCCTCGCCCAGCGGATCGCGCGCGTCCGCGATCCGCGCCGCCGCGGCGACCGCGCGCTCGACCCGGAGGCGCGGCGCCGCGCCGTCGTCCATCATCACGCCCCGCCGCCGAGCATCTGGTCCATCGCGATCGAGCAGCCGCGCGGCGGCGCCCCGGACGCGCGGCCCAGGAGCTCGACGCCCTCCGCGGTGACGCGCACGCGGTCGGCGGTCTGGATGGCGACCGCCGAGTCGACGTTCGCGAGATCGACGATCCGCGCGAGCCCGATCACCCCCGCAGGGAGCGGCGCGAGCGTCTCGGGGTCCACCGCGGTGACGCGCGTCCAGGGAGGCGCGAGGTACAGCCCCGGCGCAGCGCCCGGTGCGCCGGCGAGCGCCGCCGCGAGCGTGCCCTCGTAGAGCTGGCTGGAGAGCTCGGTCATGCCGTACTCGCTCACCACGTGCGAGAGGGGCACGCCCAGCGCCCGCGCGATCGCCGCCCGCAGCTCCTCCGCGGGCACCTCCCGCGAGCGGCCCTTGTAGCCGCCGGTCTGCATGACCCGGCTCCCTTCGGGCAGCCGCGCTGCGCCCTCGGGCAGCCGCGCCTCGGCCAGGTGCTCGATCAGATGCACGAAAGCGAACGACGTGCCGAGCACGAGCGCCGGCGCTCCCGAGGCGCGCGCCTCGGCGCACGCGCGGGCGAACCCTGCGGCGTCCAGCTCGCCGCCGCGAACGTGCCAGCTCGACGGCCCCGAGAGGCGCGCGGCGAAGCGGTCGATCATGAAGCCGAGCGACGAGTCCGGCGCCTCGTGGAGCGGCGGCGCGAGGACGATCGCCCGGAGCCGCGCGCCGTCGGGCCACAGCAGGCGCTCCCCCCACGCGAGCGCGGCCAGCTCGTACGTGGCGGTCGTGCGGAACGGGTGCTCGCCGCGGGACGCCGCGCCGAGGGAGGTTCCGCTCGTGCGGAAGACGCGCTCGTCCGCCTCCGGCGGGTGGGCCGCGACGCGCGCGAACCGGAACACGTCGCACGGCACAGCGGGGATCTGCGCCGCGTGATCCATCGCGGCGACGTCCGCGCCGCGCGCCTCGAACAGGCGGGCGACCGGCGCGCAATGCGCGGCCTGGTGCCGGGCGAGGGCGATCGCGAGCGCATCGAAGGTCTCCGGGAGCGCTCCGCGCTCGCCGTGGTCCTGCGGAGCAGCGGCGGCCGCCGCTCGGCCGGCCCCTGTCGAGCCCGCCCCGTCCACGCCGAGCGACGTCTCGATGAACGCCCGCGCGCGGCGGTGCAGCGCCTCGCTCTGGTCTATCGGTCCCACGGGCACCGGGATAGCACGCGCGTCCTGCTCCGCTCGCGCGCTAGGTCGTCAGCACGCGCGCGAGCGCGCCGGCCGCGGCCGAGAGCAGCGCCTCGGGGATGGTGAGCGCCGGCGTCAGCGTCAGCGTCTCGCCGCGCACCCCGCCCGTGAGGACCAGGTACCCTTCGGCCAGCATCCCGCGCATGGCCCGGAGCCCCAGCTCGGCGCTCTCGAGCTCGACGCCGACCATGAGCCCCGCGCCCCGCACGTCGACGACGCCTGCCCTGCGCGGGAGCGCCTCTCGCAGCATCGCCTGGAAGCGAGCGCCCACGTCGCGCGAGCGCGCGGCCAGCCGGCCTTCGTCGAGGGCGTCGAGCGTCGCGAGCGCGGCGCTCGACGCGAGGGGCGATCCGGAGTGCGTCGAGGTGTGGACCACCTCGCCCTCGCGCGCCCACGCCCGCATGATCGGCTCGGGCGCCACGCACGCGGAGATGGGGAGCCCGCCGCCGAGCCCCTTGCCGAAGCAGAGGATATCGACCGGCGCCCCGAGCTCTCCTGTGCGCGTCATCGCCCCCGAACGACCGAGGCCGGTCCAGATCTCGTCCGCGATCACGAGCGCCCCGTGCCGGTGCGCCGCTTCGCAGACCGCGTAGAGGAACGCGTCGGGCGGGACGACGCAGCCGCCCCGCCCGAGGATCGGCTCGAGGAGGACCGCGCCGACGTCGCCCCCGCGCAGCGCGAGCTCGACGGCGTCGACCGAGCGCGCGGCGCCCGCCTCGTCGCGCGGGTAGGGCGCGAACGTCACGCGCCGGTTGAGCTGCTCCGCGAAGGGCGACCGGTAGCTCTCGCGCAGACCGCACGCCGCGAGCGGCGCGTACCCGAGCCCGTGGTACGCGCCCTCGAACGCGACGAGCCCCGGCCGTCCCGTCGAGAGCGCCGCCGTCTTGATGGCCGCGGTGATCGCGTCGCTGCCGCTCTGGCCGAGCAGCGCCATGGGCGAGGGCCCGGGGTGCAGCGCCGCGAGGCGCTCCAGCAGGGCGATCTTCACGTCGGCCGAGTACACGTCGCCGAGCGCGAGGGTCAGCCGCGACAGCTGCTCCTCCGCCGCGCGCCGCACCGGCGCCGCCGCGTGCCCGAGCAGCAGCGCGCCGAAGCCGGCGCACAGGTCGACGTAGCGGTTCCCGTCGACGTCGCAGACGTTCGCGCCGCGCCCGTGCGACAGCACGATCGGCAGCATGTCGGCGCCGCTCTTCTGTGCCCGCGCCTCGCGCCGCCGGCCGAACGCCGGGCACTCGACGCGCTCGAGGCGCTCGAGGGCGCTCCGCGACAGGGGACCAGGCGGCGGCGACAGGATCGCGGGCAGCTCCGCGCCGCTGCCCGCGTCCGGCGCCGCCGGCAGCGGCAGATCGCTGTTCGGCATCGTCCTTCCTCCGCCGGAACCTAGCGCGCCCGCGGGCGGCTGCTCAGGCGCACACCCGGTTTCTCCCGCTGTTCTTCGCGTGGTAGAGGCGCTCGTCCGCGCGCTTGATGAGGTCGTTCGCGGTGCGATCGCCCTCCTGGAGGAGCGCCACGCCGACGCTGATCGTCACGCGGATGCTGTCGGCCTGGAACACGAACAGGTGCTCCGCGACCTTTTGACGCAGGGTCTCGCCGAGGGCCGCCGCGCCCTCGATGGACGTCTCCGGCAGGATGATGGCGAACTCCTCGCCGCCGTAGCGCGCGAAGACCTCGTCGCGGCGAATGCGGCTCTGCACGATGCGCGCGACCTCCTTCAGCACGAAGTCGCCGGCCAGGTGGCCGTGGACGTCGTTGATGCGCTTGAAGTGGTCGATGTCGAACAGGAGGATCGCGAGGTCCCGCTCGTGGCGGCGGCCGCGGATGATCTCGCGCTCGAGCGCCTCGTAGAGGTAGCGCTTGTTGTGGATCTGCGTGAGACCATCGATGATGGTCATCCGGTAGATCTCTTCGTGGTATTGCGCCTCCACGTCGGCGCCGGAGAGGAACTTGAAGATCGTGGGGCCGATCTTCACCCGGTCTCCGTTCTTCAGCACCACCTCGCGGGAGATCTGCTCATCGTTGCAGTACGTCCCGTTGGTGCTCCCATCGTCGACGACCATCCAGGCGCTCGGCCGCTGCTCGAAATGGGCGTGCCTTCGTGACACGGAGTCGCCGTCGAGCACGATGTGGTTGTCCGCGCCGCGACCGACCCGCGTCGGGTTGTTCTCCAGCACGAACCGCTTGCCGAGCAGCGTGGGCTCCTTCGTGTAGATCACGACCAGGCAGTCGGTCGTGTTCTTGCTGCCGCCGCCCGGTGGGGGCTGGACCACCTGCGTTACACGAGTCTTTTCGTCGAAGTCACTCACGCGCGCTCAGCCCAACCCGTCGTGCGACCTAGCCTCGACATCGTTCGAGCTCTTCCCGAGACGGAACCTACCCGGGCGTGGCTCTTCGGTCGCGATGCAACGGTTCGATATGCCCTAGCTCGCCCAACGTCAAAGCGTACTGACATGCCCCGACTCCCGTCAAGACGGCCATCCGGGCGGAGCCGTCTTCAGTGCTTCCTCCGCCTTCCCGACCCGACAACGGCCTACGTCGCCCTCTGCGCTCCGTCGCGCTCGTTGCGCCCTTCCACGTTCTCGGCTTGTTCCCCGCACGCCGTCCGCGCCCCTCGCCGCCGTTTGCTGCCGCTCACGCCGCGCCGCACCGCCGGTGCTCGCCGATGCGCCTTGTGGGGCGCTGTGCGCTGCTATCGCAGTTGACGCCCCATCTCTTTCCTCTTGTGCAGCCCGAGCTGCCGAGGACGCGGGTCTCTCTATGCGTTTCCCGAGCGCGCCGCCACCCGTCCGGCGAGCGATTGAGCCGGCAAGGGAGAGAATGGTTTGCTGGAACACGATGTGTCTGTTCGCCTGGCATGTCCGCGTTCTGCGGGGACGAGGCTCTGTGAGTTCTGCCTCAAAACCAGGGCGCATCACAACGCTGAACTGAGCGAAGCGGAACGCAGCGGACCGGAACCGTACGAAGCGGAACGGAGCGAAGCGGCACGGAACGGAGCTGCACCGGAGCGGAACCGAGCGAAGCCGAGCAGAACGGCGTGAAGCGGCGCGGAGCCGAACCGAACGGAACGGAGCGGAACGGAGCGGAACCGAGTGCGCCGCGACCGCGCAGCGGCCCCGCCAGCGTGCCGGTTAGTTGACTTGGCACACAGGGTGCGTAGGATAGACCTGCGTCGCGGCGGAGACCTTCCCCCCCCAGGTCCGTCGCGGCGTTTTTCTTTTCAGGCTGCCGTGCCCATCTCCAGGCCGCGGCACGACGGCGCGCGAGAGGTGGACCCCGCGGTGGCGCGTCGGTCAGGCGAGCGACGACAGCGTCGCGCGCAGCTCGCCGCCGTCGAATACCCAGAGCTCGCCCGGTCGTCCCGTGGTCCAGGTCTCGTTCGCGGTGAGCGGGCTCGTCGCGACCACCGCGATCCGATCCTTCGGGGTCGTGACGGCCGAGAAGTCGACGCGGACATCGTCGTCCAGGAGCGTCGCGATGCCGAAGGGGGCCTTGCGGATGATGTGACAGAGCCGGGTTGCGCAGCGGGCGAAGAGGTGGCGCCCGTCGCCGAGCAGGAAGTTGAACGTGCCGTCCTGGCCGAGCTCGCCGCCGAGCGCCGCGACCGCCTCCCAGAGCTCGCTGGGCCGGCGCGGATAGCCGGGAAACGAGCTGCGGAGGCCCTCCAGCAGGTAACAGAAGGCGTGCTCGCTGTCGGTCGTTCCGATGGGGTTGAAGCGGCCCAGCGCGCGGCGCCGGACGCGAGGGAGCGTGCCGTTGTGCGCGAAGACCCAGTGGCGTCCCCAGAGCTCGCGCACGAACGGGTGCGTGTTGGCGAGAAGCACGTCGCCGCGGGTACGGCGCCGGATGTGGCCGATCGCGAGCAGCGTCTTGATGGGCGTCTCGCTGAGGAATCGCGCCAGCGGGCTCTCCGCGGCGGGGCTCGGATCGAGGAACACGCGCGCGGCGCGCCCCTCGAAGAACGCGAGGCCCCAACCGTCAGCGTGGGGACCGGTGCGGCCGCCCCGGTGCCGGAGGCCGTTGAACGAAAAGACGATGTCTGTGGGGACGTTGCACTCCATCCCGAGGAGCTCGCACATGCTCGCGGCTGGACCATATCACCTCGGGAGGGTGTCTGAGATCTCGACGGTGAGGCGCCGATGCGGCTTCTTCATCAGGGCCAGGCGGCGGCGCGGCCTCGCTCCTCGCCGCACGATCCTGGTCAGCGACGCGGCGCGATGCGCCGGCGCGGCGCGATACGCCGGCGCGGCGCGATGCGCCGGCGCAGCCTGGCGCCCGCCGCACGATCCGACGCCGCGGCGCGATGCGCGGCGTCAGCGATCCGGCTCGCCCTGGAGCGACGCGCGCGGGATGGAGTGGACGAGATCGATGACCGCCTTGACCGTATCGACCGGCGTCTCCGGGATGATGCCGTGGCCGAGGTTGAAGATGTGCCCGGCGCGCCCGCCGGCCTCCGCGAGCACCGCGCGCGCGCGGCGCTCGGCGACGGCGCGCGGCGCGCAGAGCAGCAGCGGATCGAGGTTGCCCTGCACCGCACGATCGTACCCGATGCGCTGCCACGCCTTGTCGAGCGGCGTGCGCCAGTCGACGCCGATGACCGTGCCGCCGGCGTCGCGCTGCGCCTCCAGGAGCGCCCCCGTGTTCGTGCCGAAGTGGATGACCGGGACCCCGGTCGCCTCGAGGTCGCGGAGGATGTGCCGCACGTGCGGCTGCACGTGCTCGCGGTAGTCGTCGATCGAGAGCGAGCCGACCCACGAGTCGAACAGCTGCACCGCCTGGGCGCCCGCGGCGACCTGGGCGCGCAGCAGGCGGCGGACGACCTCGGAGATCTTGCCCATCAGCGCCGACCACGCCTCGGGGTCGCTCCACATCAGCTGCTTCGTGAGCCGGTAGTCGCTCGACTTGCCCCCCTCGACCAGGTAGCTCGCCATGGTGAACGGCGCGCCGGCGAAGCCGATGAGCGGCGTCTTGCCGTCCAGCTCCTTGCGGATGAGGCGCACGGCGTCGAGCACGTAGCCGAGGCCCTCCTCGGGCTCGAACACCCGCAGCCGCTCGATGCCGGCCCGATCGCGCACGGGCTCGTGGATCACCGGGCCCTCGCCCTTCGCGAACTCGAAGGGGGCGCCCATCGGCTCGAGCGGCAGCAGGATGTCCGCGAAGAGGATCGCCGCGTCCATCCCGAGCCGCAGCGGCTGGAGCGTCACCTCGAGCGCGAGCTCGGGCGTCTTGCAGATCTCGAGGAGCGTGTACTTCTTCCTGAGCTCCCGGTACTCGGCCATGTACCGGCCGGCCTGGCGCATGAACCACACGGGCGTGACATCGGTCGGCTCTCGCCGGCAGGCGCGCAGGAAGCGATCGTGCATGGGAGGCTCCAGGAGGGGTCGACGGGACGCCGTCGGGACGCCCCTTCATGTCCGTTCAGCCATCGCCCGGCAATGGGTTTCAGCCCATCGCCCGAACGTGGGTCGCCGGGAGCGCGGCGCGGCCCGGCCCGAGGCGGCCCGGTCGAGGGGGCGGACCCAAGCGTCGGCTCCCCCGCCGTGTAGACTACGAGTCTATGGCGCGTCCCTCCAGACCTCCCGGCTTTGACATGACGTACAGGCCCGAGAAGCGCATCGCGTTCGGGCCGCCGCTGAAGGAGCGCCTCCCGGCGCTGCTTTACCTGACCTTCGCCCTCGGCGTCTCCGCGGTGATCTTCTACGGCCAGAACGCTCCCTCGAGCTCCCGGATCTTCCAGTACGTCGTCGAGGGCGATCGCCACCGGCTCGTCTCCTCCAGCGTGTGCGCCATCGTCCTGTGCGTGAGCGCGCTGGCGATGGTGCTGCGCGAGCAGATGCGGGGGGTCGTCGTGCACCCGGAAGGGATCGAGCTGCGCGAGCTGCTCACCTTCGGCGTGCCGCGCGTGCGGCGCTTCGCCTGGTCGCAGATCGACCGGATGGCGGTGCCCTCCGCGCAGGCGGGCGCCGGCGCCGCGGCCGCGGTCAGCGGGACCGTGCCGTCGAGCAACATCCGGCTCGATCTCTGGGATGGGTCCCGCACCTGGCTGCCGGACGTCGGAGACAGGATCGCGCTGTCGGTGATGCTGGAGCGGGTCGCCCTCGCGCGGGCGATCCCGATCGAGGGGGGGACCGGGCTGATGGACGATCTCGGGAACCCCCTTCAGGACGACGGCTGAACGCGCCGGGGTTCGGGGCGGAGCCCCGAGGGAACTAGCGCGCGCTCGCCCCGGCCTTCCGCTGCGCGAACTCCTCGCGCACGCCCTGCCGCAGCTCGGGATCGAGCAGGAGATCCGCGCACGTCATCGCCATGGCCTTGGCGGCGATCAGCATCGAGTCCTGGCCGGCGGGGCTCGCGGCGCGCGCGGCGAACGCGTGCTGGTGGCAGGTCGTCTCTCCCTTGCCGCAGATCGCGATCCACGGATGGATGGCGGGGAGCGCGTGGGACACGTCGCCCATGTCGGTCGAGCCGGTGCCGACGGCGGGGTCCATCTCGAGCGGCGAGCGGCCGAGGGCGCGCAGGTGCTCGCCAAAGCGGCGCGCCATCTTCCGGTTGTTGACCATGTTCTTGTAGCCGCCCTGATCGACGAGCGTGAGCTCGGCCCCGCTCGCCATGGCCGCGCCGCGGGCGCAGCGCTCCACGATCGCCCGCACGCGGGCGAGCTCCTCGGTGTCGAGGGCGCGGACCGAGAACTCGGCGACGGCGAGCTCCGGGATGATGTTGACCGCCTGACCGCCGTTCTTGATGAACCCGTGCACCCGGACGCCGTCGCGGAAGTGGACGCGCTGGCCGTCGATCAGCCGGAAGGTGTCGAGGCAGGCCGTGAGCGCGCTATTGCCGTCCCACGGCGCGAGCGCGGCGTGCGACGGCTTGCCGCGGAACTGGAGCTCGATCCAGGCGCTGGCCAGCGTGTCGTGCGCGAGCAGGTCGCGGTCGAACGGGTGGAACATCATCGCGGCGTCGACGCCCTCGAAGGCGCCCGCCTCGAGCAGCCTGATCTTGCCGCCTCCCCCCTCCTCGGCGGGCGTCCCGACCAGATCGATGGTGCCGGCCACGGCGTCCTTCTGCCGCGCCAGCGCGAGGAACGCGCCGAGCGCACCCGCCGCGATCAGGTTGTGCCCGCAAGCGTGGCCGATCTCCGGGAGCGCGTCGTACTCGGCGAGGATGGCGAGGTGGGGACCCCCGCCTCGCCCGATGCGCGCGCGGAGCGAGGTGGGCATGCCGGCGAGCCCCCGCTCGACCTGGATGCCGCGCTTCTCGACGGCCTCGGCGAGCCAGGCCGCGGCCCTGTGCTCCTCGAACCGGAGCTCGGGGTTCGCGTGGATGCGCGCGGCGATCTCGCGGAGGTCCGGGGAGAGGTCGTCGATGTCACGCTGGATGCGGCTCGGGTCGAGGTTCATAGGGGCGAGCGATACTACTCTGGATCCGCGCGCCTCGCCCGGGCCATGGTGGCGCTGGCGGAGGAGCTCCGCCGACGGCGCCCGGTGGTGACGCTCGCACGCTCGCGCCTTCGCACGCCGCGCCGCCACGCTTTCGGGACTTCTCACGGAGCCAGGACCCTCGAATGCACGGACCGCGCTGTTCTCCGCTCCTCTTCTTCTGGTTCTGCCCCTGCCTCGCGGCGGCGCTCGCGCTCGCTGCCTGCGACGCGCGCCCACGCGCGCGCCAGGAGGCCGGGCCGGCCGCCTCGAGCGCGAGCGCGGCGCCTCTGCCGGCCCAGGCCGCCCCGACGCAGGCCGGGCCCGCCCGCGTCGCGGTCGAGGCGAGGGCGATGGGCACGAGCCTGCTCCTCGCCGCCTACACGAGCGAGGCGATGGATGAGGCGGCGATCAGGGCCCGGCTGGACAAGGCGATCGCCGAGATCCGCAGGCTCGAGGGGCTCATGACGACCTGGCGGCCGGACAGCGAGCTGTCGCGGGTCAACGCGGCGGCCGGGAAGGGCGCGGTGGAGGTGAGCCCGGAGTCGCTCGCCGTGATCGAGAAGAGCCTCTGGATCAGCGAGCGCTCCGAGGGGGTCTTCGACGTCACCTTCGAGGCGATGCACGGGCTATGGAAGTTCGACGAGGACATCGACGACAACGTGCCGCGCAAGGAAGACGTCGAGCGGGCGCGCGCGCTCATCGATCACAGGCAGATCAAGATCGATCGCGCGCGGCGCACGGTGATGCTCGGGAAGCCCGGGATGCGGATGAGCCTCGGCGGGATCGCGAAGGGCTACGCCGTCGACGCCGCGGCGCGGGTGCTGCGCGGGGAGGGGCTGACGTCGTTCTTCGTGCAGGCCGGCGGTGACCTGTACATCGCCGGAAAGAAGCCGGACGGGTCGCCGTGGAGGGCAGGGGTGCGGGACCCGCGCGGCAAGGACGCGAACGACTACTTCGCCATGATCGAGGTGGAGGACCACGCCTTCTCCACGGCGGGCGACTACGAGCGGAGCTTCATCAAGGACGGCAGGCGCTATCACCACATCATCGATCCGCGGACGGGCTTCCCTGCGTCCGAGAGCCGGAGCGTGACCATCTGGGCAAAGGACGCGCTGACCGCGGACGCCATCGATGACGCGGTGTTCATCCTGGGCGCCGAGAAGGGGCTCGCGCTCGTCGAGTCGATCGAGGACTGCGGGGCGGTGATCGTCGACCGGAACAACAAGGTATGGGTGTCGAAGCGGCTGGAGGGCAAGGTCGAGGTGCTGCGGCAGCCGACCGACGGGCTGTAGTGGTCTCGGCGCTGAGGCCAGGTTTCGGGTGTTGCGCTTTGCGTGTGAGCCAATCGTGCTCTCGGGAGCTTGCGGCGTCCGCGCGCTCTCCGAGGAGCTTCGGCCATCAAACATCAAGGCGAATTCAATGTTGCAATTGCCATTCTCAGCGAGGGAGATGTCGATGCATCTGCTGAGTCGCTCGCGATGTGCGGCGTTTCAGCCTTCGAAGAGCTCGTCCAGTGTCCTGGCCGTCAGGATCCGCTCGGCCCATTCCGCGAGCCGCTCCCCGGACGCAGCAAAGACCTGCTCCCGCCTCGCCTCGGGAACCTCTCCGAACCGCGCCCGGAGCTGGCGCAGCAGCACGGCTCGCTGGCCCTCGTCGAGCCCGGCGCGCCGCCCCTCGTCGAGCCCGGCGCGCCGCCCCTCATCGAGCGCTGCCTTTCGCTCGCGGGCCTTGATGGCCTCGATCTCGGAATTGCCCTTGCGCTCCAGCGCGCGGACGACCTCACGCTCAGCCGCCGCGCCGTCAAGCAACGCGCGGACGGGGACCGGACGGACCAAGCACAGATCCTCGATCGTCGCGTCAGGCGCGAGCGGCACGAACCGCCCCTCGGCCGCCGACCACTCGGCGACCTCGTCGCGCTTGACGAAGATGGCGAAGACGCGGCGCACGCCCCGGGCGACGAGATCCTCGGCCTTCTCGCGCGCGTCTCGCATCGACTGCTCGTTGACGATCTCGAACGAGAGCTCCTCCAGATACCGGCGCCCCGTCGCCGGATCGGTCCCCGCCCTGCGGATGGAGAGGTCGGTGGCGAAATCCGAGCCCTCGGCGACGCGGGTGATGAGATCGGCCGCGCCGATGTAGCCGGGCCGAAGGTGCGGCGCGATCAGGAAATCCAGCCGCACCTGCTGCTCGGCGTGCGGCTCCAGCGCCGGCGCCGCGACGACCTTGCGCCCACGGATCAGCTCGTCGCGCGTCACCTCGGGCGCCACGAGGTGCTCATCGACGGCGGGGAAATGCGCCCGCTGAGGCTCCGCGGGCGGGAACCTCACCGCCGCGCCGCCCCGGGCGGCCGGGGCGAGCAGGAGCGCGGCGCCGGTCGGCTTGGGATCCATGCGGACAAGGCTAGCACGAAGGCGGTCGCACGAGCTTCACCAGCGGGCCAGCGCGCGCCGCGCGGCCGCTCCCAACGCGAGCAGAGCGCCCGCCGTCACCGCCGCTCGCCGCCCTCACCGCCCCTTGTAGACCGGCTTCCGCTTCTCGGCGAACGCGCGCAGCGCCTCCAGCCGATCCTCGCTGCGCAGCGTCTCGTCGTAGTGGACCCGCTCGATCTCGAGCCCGAGCGAGAGCGGCACGTCATAGCCGTCGTCGATCGCCCCGAGCGCCGCGGCCTGCGCGATGGGCGCGCCGCTCGCGATCGGCTCGATCCACGCGATCGCGTCGTCGACCACCGGCGTGCCCTCGGGCGACACCCGGTTCACGAGACCCCAGGCGAGCGCCTCGGGCGCGGTGAGCCTCCTGCCGAGCAGGATCATCTCCTTCGCCCGCGCCTCGCCGACGACCCGCGGCAGCCGCTGCGTGCCGCCCGCGCCCGGGATGATGCCGAGCGACGTCTCCGGCAGCGCGAGCTCGGCGTGCGGCGCCGCCACCCGGAGATCGCAGATCAGCGCCAGCTCCAGCCCCCCGCCGAACGCGACGCCGTTGATCGCCGCGATCACCGGCTTCGGGCTCCGCGCGAGCACCCCGAGGTCGGTCCGGTACAGGCCCACCTGGCGACGGACGTCGTCGGGGCTCATGCCCTGCCGCTCCTTGAGGTCGGCGCCGGCGCAGAACGCCTTGTCACCGGCGCCCGTGATCACGATCGCGCGCACCTCCGGGTCGTCCACGAGCTCGCGCCCGAGGCGGCCGAACGCGAGCAGCGCGTCCCGGGAGAGCGCGTTGCGGCGATCCGCCCGATCGATGGTGAGCACCGCGACCGCGCCACGCCGGTCGAGCTTCACGGGAGTGGCTTCCGACATGGATCCTGCCTAGCCGACCGCGGCGGAGCGGCAAAGAGGCTCGCTCACTTGGCGTCGGCCGCCTTCTTGGCCTTTGTGCTCGCCACCTCGAGCTTGCCCAGCCGCGCCCTGATCTCCGCGTTGTCGCGCCGCAGCGCCTCGAGCTCGTCCCGCAGCCGATCCAGCTCGCGCTTGCCCGCCCCGCCGAGATCGCGCAGGACCTCGCGGATCCGACGCCGCACCCGCCCGTCGAGATCGCGGTCGAGCTGCCGCTGGAGCGCGCCCCGCGCCCGGCCGTCGCCGAGATCGCCCAGCGCGCGCGCGACGTCGACCCGGAGGTACGGATCCGGCTGATCGAGGAGCTCCTCGAGGAGCTCGCGCGTCCGCCGATCGCTGGAGAGCTTCGGTAGCGCCATGATCGCCGCCCGCCGCCCCCGCGTAGGGACGCCGTAGCGCGTGCGGGCCGTCAGGTGCGGCACGGCGCGCTCGTCCCGCAGGTTGGCCAGCCCGTCGATCACGCCGCAGCGGATGACCTCGCCCCACGAGGGGCGATCCAGCAGATCGACCAGCGTCTCGAACCCCGAGCTCTGCCGCGTGGCCCCGAGCGCGCGCGCCGCCTCGGCCTGCACCAGGTAGCTCGCGTCGCGCAGGGCGAGCTTGCCGAGGACCTCCGCCGCCTTGGCCGAGCGGAAGCTGCCGAGCGCGCTCGCGACCGCCCGGCGCACCTTCGGGTGCTCCACGCCCGCGCTGCCCTCGAGCAGCGCGAACGCCGCGCTCGACTGGAGCGCGCCGAGCGCGGCCGCGGCGGCGGCGCGCACCCCCCAGAACTCGCTCGCGTCCGAGAGCGACTGCCCGAGCGCCCGCGCCGTCGGCGGGTCGTCGCGCCGAGAGAGCGGCTTCGCGGCGAGCATGCGGCCGCGCGCCGTGGGCGCGTGGGCGAGCTGCGCCCGCAGGAGATCGCCGGGCGCGTCCACCCGGACCTCGCCCAGGATCCTGAGGTCCGGATCCACCACCACGAGGCGAGGCCGCCGCGGGAGCGGGATGACGAAGGTGTGCGCCGCCTGATCCACGCGCCGCACCTCGCGCCGCGTCATCGAGCCCTTGCCCTCCGTGAAGCCGAAATCGAGCACCAGGTCGAACGCGAAGACGGGCGGCGTCGAGGCGTCCGGCTGGAGCGCGTGCTCCCGGCTGGGCTGCCCGGCCGCCTGCGCCTGCTTCACCGTCACGGTGCACTGGTCGCCCTCGATCTCGATCTTCACGTCGAGCTCGGGGTGCCCGGCGCGGAAGACCCACTGCTCGAAGAAGCGCTCCAGCGATTTGCCGCTCACGTCCTCGAGCGCGCGGGCGAGATCCCGTGTCTCCACGACCCCGCGCGCGTGGCGCGTCAGGTAGGTGCTCACCCCGCGCCAGAAGAGCTCGTCTCCGAGCTCCCGGCGGAGCAGGTGGAGCACGAGCCCGCCCTTCTCGTAGAGGTGTCGATCGAAGATGTCGAGCGGCGCTTCGTAGTCCTGACAGACGATGGGCCGCCGGTAACGCCCGCGCGCCTCGCCAAGGTACGAGTCGAGATCGGCCTTCAGGCCGTGATCGTACTCGTCGGCGCCGAGGTGGTGCTCCCGATAGACGTGCTCCATGAACGTCGCGAATCCCTCGTTGAGCCAGCCGTGCGACCAGTCGCGGCAGGTCACCAGATCGCCGAACCACTGGTGCGCGAGCTCGTGGGCGATGAGATCGTCCGACGAGATGTCGAGCGCCGCCCGCTCGTCGAGCAGGATGTGCTCGTACATCGTGGTGGCGGTCGTGTTCTCCATCCCTCCGAAGATGAAGTCGCTCACCACCACCTGCGCGTAGCGGCGGAAGGGATATTTGACGCCGAGCTTCTCGCTGAAGTGGCGGATCATGTCCGGCGTGCGCGCGAACGTGCGGCGGCCGTCCTCCTCGCGCCCCTTCGGCACGAAGTACGCGAGCGGGACGTCGAGCGCCGCGCCGTCGATGCGGGCGAACTCGCCCGCCACGAGCGTGAACAGGTAGCTCGGGTGAGGCTCGTCCAGCCGGTAGTGATAGACGCCCTCCTTCTGCGATCTCGCGTCGCCCTCGAGCTCGCCGTTCGACAGGCAGTACCAGCCCGGCGGCACCTGCGCGCGGAGCTCGGTCGTCTGCTTGATATGGGGCTTGTCGATGCACGGGAAGATGTGGCGCGCGTCCTCGTCCTGACACTGCGTCCAGACCTGGCGCGGGCGGTCGGGGACGTGCTCGTCCGGCTGGAGGAAGTAGATCCCCCGCCGCGGCGTCGCCCGGTACCGGACCAGGATCGACACCTCGGCCTCGTCGAGCGGCACGGCGACGCGGAGCGTCTCGCCGTCGTACGTGTGCTCGGCCGGCTGGAACGCGCCGCTCGCCGCCTTGCCCGCGCCGCGCTTGGGCTTCGCGGCGCGCCCGGCCCCGGCGCTGATCTCGACCGCCTCGAGGTCGAAGCCGATGGCGTCGAGCGCGATCTCGCGCGCGCCGGGGTCGACGCGGACCGCGTCGAGCCGCGCCGTGCCGCGGATCGAGCGCGCCTCGACGTCGAGGGCGAGATCGAGGGCGATGTGCCGGATCGTGAAGGGGCGCGAGCGCTCGTAGACGCGCCTCGTCCCGGCCAGCGTGAAGGGCCGCGACGCGGCGGCGAACTCGGACGACGACAGCACGGAGCCGCAGGCGCAGCGCGAGTGGAGCCGGTACTCGATGGACATCTCCGCGAAGTTTCCCCGCGCGGCGCCCGGCGCTGCAAGCAAGAACTCGTGCGCGGGGGCGGGCCGCCGGGCGGATCAGCCCGTCTTGAGGCCGTCGAGCACCTCGAGCGCCAGCTCGTACTTGCCGAGGGGCGGCATCAGGTAGGCCCCCTGCACCCGGTCGCGCACCGAGAAGAGCATCTCGCGGGCGATCTTCACCCCCTCCTTGCGCGCCTCGGGGCCGGCCGGGACCTTGCGCATGCGCTCGCGGATCTCCTCCGGGATCTGCATGCCGGGCACCTCGTTGTGGAGGAACTCGGCGTTCTTGTGGCTGACCAGCGGCAGCACGCCGACGAGCACCGGCATGCCCAGGTGCTCGATGCGCCGCAGCACCTTCTCGAGCAGATCCTGGTGGAAGATCGGCTGGGTCATGATGATGTCGGCGCCCGCCGCGCGCTTCCGTTCCAGACGCGCGATCTCCTTGTCGAGGTCCTGGGCGCCGGGCTCGAGCCCCGTGGCGAGCAGGAACGACGTCTTGCCGCCCGGGATCGGCTTGCCGGCCGGGTCGAGGCCGCGGTTCATCGTGCTCGCCATGTTGAGCAGCCCGATGGAGTCGAGGTCGTAGACGGCGGTCGCCTCCGGGTAGTCGCCGATCTTCGGCGGATCGCCCGTGATGATGACGAGGTTCTTGATGCCGATCGCGTGGGCGCCGAGCAGGTGCGCCATCTGGCCGATGAGGTTCCGGTCGCGGCCGCAGACGTGCAGGATCGGCTCGATGCCGTAGCGCTGGACCAGGAGCGAGCAGAAGGCGAGGTTCGTCATCCGCGCCGTGGCGCGCGGGCCGTCGGCGACGTTCACGACGTCGACGCCGCTGTCGATGAGCATCTTCGCGGCGCTCAGCGCGCTCTCGGGGTTCAGGCCTGGCGCCGGGTTCACCTCGACGGAGACCACGAACTTGCCGGCGGCGATCTTCGCCGCGAGGGGGCTCCGCTCGCCGAGCGGCGTGGGCTCGAGCCCCGTGGGCGCGTCCATCGTGATGTGCGGGCGCGCGGCGGCCTCGGGCGCGGCGCCGCCCCGGAGCATGCGGGCCGACTTGGCCATCCACCGGACGTGCTCCGGCGTGGTCCCGCAGCACCCGCCGATCATCGCCGCGCCGGCCTGGATCATGCGGCGGGCGAAGACGTCGAAGTACTCGGGCGTGGCCATGTAGAGCTGGCGGCCGTCGACCGTGCGGGGCAGGCCGGCGTTCGGCTGCACGCAGAGCGGGAGCCCCGCGGTCGCCATCCGCTCCGCCATGGCGAGCGACAGCTGCGGGCCGTCGCCGCAGTTGACGCCGAGCAGCTCGACCCCCCAGTCCCGCAGCGTCCGCGCGACGCGCTCCGGCTCGCTGCCGTCCGCCGCGACGCCGCTCGTGTCGAACGTCATCGACGCGAGGACCGGGAGCCCCGGCGCGGCCGCCCGCGCCGCGTCGATGGCGAGCTTGATCTCGTCAAGATGGCGAAATGTTTCAAGGATCAGGAGGTCGGCGCCGCCCTCGGCGAGCGCGCCGGCCTGCTCGGCGAACGTGGCGGACGCGGCGGCGAGGTCGTCGCGCGTGGCGACGCCGGGCACGAGCCCCGTCGGGCCGATCGAGCCGGCGACGTACGCGTCGCCGCCCGCGATCTCGCGCGCGAGGCGCGCGCCCGCGAGGTTGAAGTTGCGGACCTCGTTGACGAGCCCGTACCGCTCGAGCCGGAACCTGTTCGCGCCGAAGGTGTTCGTCTCGATGACGTTCGCGCCCGCCGCGACGTACTCGGCGTGGATCTTCTTCACGAGATCAGGGCGCGCGACGTTCAGCTGCTCGAAGTTCTGGGTGACGAACACCCCGCGCTCGTAGAGCAGCGAGCCCATCGCGCCGTCGAACACGAGGATCGAACGCCGGAGCGCGTCGAGGAATGGGGCCTCTGGTCTCGTGCGGGACATGGGGCGCATCGTAGGGGCGCTCCGGCTTCTCAGGAAGGGGGGCTCGACGCGGTTGACGGCGCGGCGCGGATCTCGGTAGGGCAGTTCTCGAGATGAGCACGCCCCGATGGCTTCAAGCATTCGCCCTGGCGGTCTCCGCCGCTGCTCCGCTCCTCGCCGCCCCTTCCGAGGCGCGCGCCTGGCATCCGCCGGTGCACCGCTCGGACGCAGGCGTGGATCTCTACCTGTGGAGCGCCCGTGATTTCGGAACCTCGCTCGCCGCCGTCCCGTTCGTGCAGTTCGAGCCGTCGCCGGATCTGTTCATCAACCTGAAGTTCCCGCTGGCGCTCTCGTTCGACGGTCCGGGGGACTTCGAGGATCTGGACCGCCAGTCGCGCGCCGCGCTCGGCAACCCGACGTTCACGCTCTACTACTCGGACATTGCCCGCAAGCTCACGTGGTACGCGGGCGGCCGCGCCGGGCTGCCGCTCGGCGCGGTCGACGGCTACGACTGGCACGTGGCCAGGGGCTTCAGCGCGTCGGCGATGGCCTATTACGATCTGCACCTCTGGGCGGCGAACGCGCTCCCGGTGGGCGGCCTGGGCGGCATCGAGTACCGCTTCGGGAGGTCCTTCGTGCTCCGGGCGGGCGGCGACCTCACGTTCTTCATCCCGGTGGGGGACGGCGTCCGGCGCGGGTTCATCGACGACTCCGACGATCTCGAGGCGGTGTTCCAGGCGAAGGTCGAGCCCGAGCTCCAGAGCCGCTCCGGCTTCGGCGGCGGCGTGGCGCTCCAGACGGTGTGGGTGCCGTCGTCGGTCTACGACGATCAGGGGCAGGTCTCGCTGCTGCCGTATTTCGTGTACGACAGCCAGAAGACCTTCTTCATGCGGGCCGGCCTGCTCCTCGCGCTGGACAGGCCGCTCGGGCCCGCGTTCGACCGGGGGCGGGTGACGTCGCTCTATCTGCAGTTCGGCGGGCACCTCGACTAGTGTGCCGGGCGGTTCGAGAGAGCGAGAGATGAGCCGGACATGACCCGTCGCCGTGCCATCGCCTGGGGCGCCGCCGCCGTCGGCGTGCTGGCCCTCGTGCTCGTCTGGCTCAAGCTCAACCAGTTCCCGCCGGACACGACGCCCGAGGGCGCCTATCTCCGCATCGCGTACAGCATCGGCGTCAGCGATCCGCGCGCGTGCTTCTCGTACCTCGAGGACCGGGCGCAGCACGCGGCGTACACCATCCGCGACTACCGGCGGAAGGCGAGCGAGCGGATCGAGGCGAGCTACCCGGAGCCGGAGCGCGCGCGCCTGCTGGAGCAGTACCGCGCGCACGCGATGGCCGAGGACGGGGCGGACGTGTGGGTCGACATGGCCACGAAGCAGGGCTTCATCGCGCGCCTCCGGCGCGACCTGTCCGGCATCGGGAAGGTGGAGGTGACGGGCGAGCGGGCCACGGTCGAGACGGCGCGCGGCACGCGGTACCCGTTCCGGCGGCGAGACAACGGCATCTGGGGGCTCACGCTGTTCACCGCGGACCTCGTGGCCGAGGCCGAGCGGGCCGCGCGGGACTGGGACGTCGTGGAGAAGGCCGCGCTCGACTACGAGCGGGGGCGGTGAGCGAGGTCAGCGGACGAGGCGGCCGATCACGTGGGGCCGCGCGCCGGTCTGCGGGAAGTACGCGGAGCCCGACGTGAGGCTCCAGCTGTACCCGGTGAGGTCCCCGGCGTTCGCCCGGCCCTGGGAGACTGCATAAAGACGCATGGTGCCCCTGCCCGCCCCCCCGTCCGTGCTCCCGCCGCGGCACGGCTTGGTGGGATCGGCCGGCACCCATCGCGTGTCGCCCGTGCTCGGGTCCGTGGCGCACCCGTGGGCGGTGCTCGTCGAGTCGATGACCCGGAGCGAATACTGGGTCGTGCCGGAGACGACGGGCTCGGCCGGCGCGATGGCGGTCGGGGACGCGTCGACGATCGCCGTGTGTCCCGAGCCGCCGTCCGTGTAGTTGATGACCAGCAGATCGCCAGGCAGAATGTCGCCGATCTTCGAGATCCGCTTGAAGTGGTTCCCAGCCACGACCTGACCGTACAGGCTCGTGGAGGTCGGGCTCGTGGAGCCCCACCAGCCGCGGAGGATCGAGGTCGTCAGCGTGGGATCCTCATGCAAGAGGGACAGGGTGAACAGCGTTGCGCCCTGCGTGGTCCCGGTGAAGCTCACCCAATCGATGCTGCTCGGCGTCCCGAACCTGTTGGTGTCGGCGCTGTCGAGCACGAACGGCTTGTCGGCGGCACGCTCGACGAAAGCGCGGGCTCCCACGAGGTGAGCCGGCAGAACCTCTTTCACCTGGAAGACGTGAGCGGCGCCTGCGCCCTCGCCGCGAACTCCATCGGCCCATGTGCCGGCGATCAGCGTGTCTCCCGAGAGCGCTACACGAACATCCCACGTGTTCCACGTGGAGCTCTCGACCTTGCTCTGCGGCGTCCATACGCCGCCGGTCCTGGCGAAGATCCTCGGTCCCAGCCCGCCGTCGTGGCTTCCGCCGAGGATCAACCTGTCCCCGGACACGGCGACGCTGGCGCTGCGACCCCAGCCGCCATAGTCCGGCGTGTCGACGTCGTTGCGGTAGAGCATGGCCTGCTGGGTCCACGCGCCCTCGCTGCGCGCGAAGACCACGGCGGCCGTCCTGTCGGGGCCGCGCTCATCGTAGACGGTGGTGCCGATCGCCAGCGTCTCCGCGCTCAACGAGAGCGAGGCGCCGAACCTGTAGTGCGGTGTCGCTCCGATCGGCGGGTAAAGAATGGCTTGTTCGGACCAGGTGTTGCCGGCACGGGCAAATACGTGAACCTGGCACGGACGATCCCAGCCCGAATTGAAGTCAACCCCATCATCGCATTCTCCCCCCATGGCCGCGGTGTCGCCGTCCAGGGCGACGGTCGAGCCTTGGTCGAAGGTGTCGGTGCTGGGGACGAGCTTGGCCTGCTGCGCCCACGCGGCCCCGCTCCGGGCGAAGATGTATGCAGCGCCGGGGCCATCAACCGTCGGGCCGCTATCGTAGGGCGCCCCGACCATGATCGTGCTGCCTGATACGGCGACGGCATATCCGAACCAGTTGTCGCGGCGCGGGTTGTCCTGCGCGACGAGCTTTTGCTGCTCGTGCCACACGTCGCCGCTGCGCGCGAACACGTACGCAGCGCCGTGATTCGCCGGGTAAGAGAAGGTCCCGACGACGATCGTATCCCCGTCGATGGCGACGGACGCGCCGAAGCGATCGCCCGGCAGACCATCGCTGGGCGCGAGCACGGCCGCCTGGGTCCACGACGCGCCGCTGCGCACGAACACGTAAGCTGCTTCGGCGTCCAGGCTGCCGACCACCGCGGTGTTCCCCGAGATGGCCACGGACCACCCGAAAGCGTCGTCGCTCGCAGCGTTGCTGGCGTAGAGCACGTGTTGCTCGGTGGCGATGAGCGGGTCGACCTCGAGCGGATAGGCCGCGCCGGTGTCGTCCACCACGATCGAGAGGCTCGCGTCGCTCAGCTTGATCTCCGCCGGAAGCACGCTCCCGCGCGCGTCCTGAACGACGAGATCGGCATACCGCAGCACGGCCGCGCCGGCCTCGTCCAAGAGCTCCACCGACTGGCCGTCCTCCGATAGCTCCGGCGAGAGATCGCCCCCGAGCGCGATCTCGAGCTCCACCTTGCCTTCGCCGTCGCGACGGCATGGAGGCGGCGAATCCAGGGAGAAGCCCTGCTCCAGCCCGAGGGGGCCGTTCAGGTACCACTCCGTGACGCTCAGGCCCGCGGACGGGGCTAGGTGCCTGAGCTCGACGCGGTTGTCTGATCCGCGCGGCTCGGCCGCGACGTCCAGGGGGACGAGCGCCCCCTCGCAGCCATAACGCGCGAGCTTCATCGTGATTCGCCCCGCGCTCACCGAGCCCTCGCGGGTCACGGCGACGCCGGCCGACGTGAACTCGGAGACGAGGCCGTGCGCCGGATTCAGAGCGCTCACCCCGGCGCGCGCGCCCGCTGTGTTATGGCTTACATTGTACGCAGAAGACGCCTGTCTCTGAACTGTCGCGATGAACGCCGCGCGGCGCTCCAGGGACGCGGCGTCGGGCCCCTGCTGCCCGTGAGGCCGAGTTTCCTCGGCGCCGTCCGTGCTCGCTGGATCAACCTCCGCGCTGCACGACGTGACGGCGGTGATGCAAAACCAGAGTGCATGAATGGATGTTCTATGACGCGGCATGTGGCTCTCCCTGTCGGTGGTAAACCCTGACGGACCGGCGACGTGTGCGGCGCCGGAGCCAATGACCCGAGCTTGGATTGGAAGGCGGTCCACAGCGGCTCGCTGCTGCCGAGCGCCTTGCGGAGCCCCCCAGCGCACGAGCGCACGCGGATGATTAGGTCACGTGAAGGACAGTCCCGTCCTTATTTGCCGTTCTCATCGTCCGCTTCGGTTTCGCGCGTGTCAAGGAGGGCGAGCATCGATGGCGTCGAGGGAGAGCGATGCCTCGATAGGATGTGGTGTGAAGGTGGATCCTTCAATGCGTGGATGTCAGGCCGCCGCCGCACGGAATGCGACATGTCGACAGGACGGATAACGACATCCCGAGCGGGACGGTGCGGGTGAGGAGCTCAGCGGGCAGCGCCGCCGAGGCGCGCTCAGGCTACGACCCGCTCCAGCTTGAAGTCGAGGACGGCTCGAATCGCATCGTAGTCCTCGTCGGCTGTCAGGACGGTGGCGCCGAGAGAACGTGCCGAGAGCGCGATCAACACGTCATTGACCAGCGAGGCTCGGTGCACCTCACGCCCCGCCTCGCGGAGCCGCCGCAACGTTCGTCCGGCATGGTCGAAGACCTCGGCGTCCGGGGCGACGATCCGCCCGACGCCCCTGTACGCGCGGCAGAGATGATCGACGGCCCGCCGCGCCGGGAGGGTCGTGGCGCCGGCGCGGAGCTCCATCTGCACGACGGCGGAGAGATACCGGACGAGTCCCGGCCCTATCATCAGGTCCTCGTGGATCCCCCGGTTCAGCCAGCCGATGTACAGGTTCGTATCGAGGAGGACCTTCCGGAGGATCATCGAAGCGTATCGTCGAAGCCGCCGACCGCCTTGACGCGCCGGTGGACCTTCAGGATCGGCTCCTCGCCGAGGACGAGATCGAGCGCCCGCTCGATCGTCTCCTGCTCCGTCTTCGCACCGAGGAGCTTTTTGGCTCGATCAATCTTGGACTGATCCAGCTTGAGGTGCTTGTGCCGCATCATGTTCATGCTTCAGGCTAGCGTGAACATCCTCGGCCCTCCAGCGCGCTGGCTTCAAGCCCTTCCATAGGATTGCCCGCTCGGCATTCCGGAGCTTCCAGCGGGAGGCCAAGCCGCGCGAGGATCCCCCTCACCATCGCTGGCTCGGTCACAGCACCTGAAAGCGGCACCCTGCCGCCACAACCCGTCAGTACCGGAGAGCAGAGGCTCTCCCAGCCGCGCTCCTGGAGCGCCTCCTCGAGCGGGTCGAGGAAGCGGTTCGCGTGCTCGTGGATCCGTCCGACCCCGATCTGCAGGATCGGTTGACCACTCCGGACACGCCCTTGATACGCCGGAGTGGGTCAGAGTTTCGCTTGAACCAGCGGATCGCCGGGCGGTGTGGAGCCGGACCTGAAGGAAGTGGACTCTTCGGTCCCGTTCGGCTGACAAGCCGAGAGAAGACGGCGTGCCCCCGGGCGATGCGGTCGAAGGCAATCATGAGGGGCCGAAGCCAGTCCTCGCGCAGGGTGGGAATGCAGTCATACCAGTAGAGCCCCTAAGGGGATCCCTTAGGTGGCACCCCGCCCGTCGGTACTGGCCTCGCCGATTATCTCGACGGGTCCGCCGGGCAGGACCTGATCTACGGGATGGAGGCCAACGACACGCTGCTCGGATCATCGCCAGTAATTATGATTACATCCGCGTCGAGGGCCGCCGACCCTGATCGATGGGGCATCGTTCCGTCAGCCGAACGACAGCGTGCCGCTTGGAACGACGGTGAACGCGCTCACCGCGTGCGGCACCGGCATTCGATGGTGACGGCGCGCGGCGCCCCGCGGTCGGGCACGTCGCGCCGCGGGGCGCCTTCGTAGACGTTGCGCAGAACCGGCGCAATTTGCGTCGTGACAGCCCAACCTGCGCCGCGTCGACCAGTCGTCCTCGCACGAAGGGCTTCGAATCTACGCCATGGCAGCCGGCGCGCGCCTTGCTTGAGGCGACGGCGACCGGCGCGAAGCAGGTCACAGCGCAGGCGCACGCCGGATGATCGTCATCTCCCAGGAGGCCATATCATGAGCCATCGGCATCATTCCATTCTTCGCCCCATCGTCTCCGCGCTCGGCGCGTGCGCCGTCGCCTTCTCGCTCGCGGCCTGTGTGGCCGACGCCCCGTCCGACCTCGAGGGGCAGGATGCCCCGTCCGACCTCGAGGGGCAGGACGCGTCGGAGCTCGAAGTCGCCGCGCTGCCTCTGTCCCCCCCGCCTTCGACGGGCTGCGGGGGCTCCCACACCTGCTGCCTCTCCGCCTGCGGTGGGCATCTCTACGAATGCAACCGCGGCTGCCGCGAAGATATGGATCCAGGGCCGGGCCGCGCGGATTGCATCAGCTGGTGTCACGATAACTACAGCAACTGCCTCGAGGCTTGCGACCGTACTCACATCTATCCGCCCCCGTGGTGATGGGCTGACCGCCTGCCCCCACGTCATAGACGTCCAAGCCGCAGGACACGGATGTTGTCCACGTCTGTAGTCAAGCGGACCTGCGATCGCGGGCATTCCCGAGCACAAAAGTGTACAACATCTATGTCCGGGGGCTTGGACGTCCGGACGCTCTGAAGAATCGGACTCAAGCGCTCTCCTCACCGCCCCACCGTGGGGCGCTGGCCCAGCAGCGCGCGGGCTCAGGGATGGTACGAGTTCGTCTGCCGCCTCGCTGAGGTCAAGATCGAGCGGCAGTGGGCGTCGCTGGAGGCGGACGTGTCGACCTCGCCGCGAAGCAGGCCCGGCTCCGCGAGCTCTACCTCGGGCAGAGGTACGACGGCCCGCTGGGCGTCGTGCACGGGGACTCCTTCCCGGGGAATGTATTCCTATGCGCTCAGGTCGTGTGATCTGTACTCCGGCGCGGATGGCTTGCGGCAGGATGGTCACTACAGGTGGGCCGTGGATCTCCTGAACACGGAGCCCTACCGGCGGGCGCATGGCGTAGCCTCGCGGGGCCGCGGCGTGCGCTACCTGCCGCTCACCCGTTCCGGACCCGACTCAGCGCCTCGTCGACCGACAGCAGCACCTGCTCCCACTCGTCGAGCGCGTTGGGCCAGTGCGGCGAGAAGCGCAGCACGCCGTCCGGGATGGCGCAGGCGATCCCGAGGCGGGTGAGCTCGCGGTACAGCTCGACCACCGGGGCGCCGCCCGGCGGCCTCACCCCGAGCGAGCAACCCCGCAGCGCCGGATCTCCCGGGCGCAGGCTCTCCCATCCGCGCTCCCGGAGCGCCTCCTCGAGCGGGTCGAGGAACCGGTTCGCATGCTCGTGGATGCGCTCGACGCCGATCTGCAGGATCAGATCCACCGCCGCCTCGAGCCCGGCGAAGCCCGCGGCGTTGAGGTTGCCGCCCTCGACGAAGTCGGCGCGCTGCCGGATCGGCCGGTCGTACCGGAGCTTGCCCGGGCCCTGGAGCAGGAAGCTCACGGCGTCCTCGTGGCTCAGCCAGCCCGCCACCGCGGGCCGCAGCGACGGCAGGCGCTCGCGGCGGACGTAGAGGAAGCCCGTGCCCTCCAGCCCCATCAGCCACTTGTGGCCGCCGCACGCGAGGTAATCGACCCCGGCCGCCTCGACGTCCACCGGCGTCGCGCCGACCGCCTGCACGGCGTCCACGCAGAGCTCGGCGCCGTGCGCGCGGCAGAGCGCGCCGATCGCCGCGAGCGGCATCCTGAGCCCGGTCTGGAACTGCACAGCGCTCACCGCGACGAGCCGCGCCCCGCGCTCGAGCTCGCCCTCCAGCTGGGCGAGGCCCGAGCCGCTGCCGTCCGCGAAGCCGCCGAGCGGCAGGAAGACGACCTCCAGGCCGAAGATCTCGGCCGCGCGCTGCCACGGGGTCACGTTCGCCGGGAACTCCCCGTCGAAGAGGATCACCCGGTCCCGCGGCCGCCAGGGGAGGCACAGCGCGATGTCCGTGAGCCCGCGCGTCGTGCTCTGGACCAGGGCGATGTCCTCGCCCTCGGCGCCGATGAGCCGGCCGAGCTTCTCCCGCAGGCGGAGCCGCTGCGCGTACCAGGCCGGGAACGCGGCCGCCCCCTGCGCGGCGTAGTCGTCGAGCAGCGCCATCATCGCGAGGCGCACCGGCCGCGACGGCGGCGAGATGCCCGCGTGGTTCACGTAGACGAGCGGCGTGAGGTGCGGGAACAGGCCGCGATCGCCGAGCTTCGCGGTGAACGCCCGATCCCTATCGATTTCGGCGGTGTGTCGCATCGGCTGGCTTCCCCCGGCGCTCCCCGCGGACCTTGGCGAGGTAGCGCGGCGGCGCCCCCTTGCCGGCCGCCGGCGGCACGAGGCAGTGCGGCTTCGTGCCGATGAGATCCCCGCGGCCCGCCTTGATCAAGGCCTCCCGCGCCTCGTCGTGGTGCGCCGGGTCCCAGTAGAGGAGCAGCGCCTTCTGGAGCTTCTTCTCGCGCAGGTCCTTGGCCGTGTACACAGGCTCCCGCGTGAGCGGGTCGATCCCCGTGTGGTACATGCAGGCCGCCATCGACATCGGCGTCGGGATGAAATCCTGCACCTGGCGCGGCCTCATCCCGCTCTTCTTCAGGTAGATGGCGAGGTCGACCATGTCCCGCAGCGTCGAGCCGGGGTGCCCCGAGATGAAGTAGGGCACGAGGAACTGGTTCTTGCCGGCCTCCTCGCTCGCGCACCGGAACTGCTCGGCGAAGCGCTCGTAGCTCTCGATGCCCGGCTTCTTCATCTTGTCGAGCACGTCCTTCTTGTTGTGCTCCGGGGCGACCGAGAGCTGGCCCCCGTGTGGTGCGCGGCCAGCTCCTCGATGAACTCGGGCGACCGCTCCGCGAGGTCGTAGCGCACGCCGGAGGCGATGAAGACCTTCTTGATCCCCTGCTCCTCGCGCACCGCCTTCATCAGCTTGAGCAGCGGGCCGTGGTCGGTGTTCAGGTTCTCGCAGACCTCCGGGAAGACGCACGAGAGCCGCCGGCAGGCGTTCTCGATCGCCTCGTCCTTGCACCGCATCTGGTACATGTTCGCGGTCGGCCCGCCGAGGTCGCTGAGCACGCCGCGGAAGCCGTCCATGCGCCGCAGCGCCCGCACCTCGCGCAGGATGCTGTCGGCCGAGCGCGACTGGATGACCCGGCCCTCGTGCTCGGTGATCGAGCAGAACGTGCAGCCGCCGAAGCAGCCGCGCATCGTGACGACCGAGTGCTTCACCGTCTCGTACGCGGGGATCGGCGCGTCGTACGACCAGTGCGGCACCCGCGTGAACGGCAGGTCGTAGAGCGCGTCCATCTGGCCCGTCTCCAGCGGGAACGCGGGCGGGTTGAAGTACACCGCCTCGGCGCCGTGCGCCTGGAGCAGCGGCCGGGCGTTGCCGGGGTTCGTCTCGAACTGGAAGGCGCGCGACATCTCCGCGAAGGCGCCCTTGTCCGCGGCCACCTGCTCGTAGCTCGGGAGGATCACCGCCTTGCCGTCGGCGACGTAGCGCGAGCCCTCGGTGTGCTCCCACTCGCCCTTGCGCAGCGGGACGGCGGTGCCCCTGACGTCGCGGATCGACCGGACGGGCTCGCCGCGCCGGAGGCGATCGGCGACCTCCCAGACGGCCTTCTCGCCCATGCCGAAGATGAGCATGTCGGCCTTGGCGTCGAGCAGGACCGAGCGGCGGACCTGGTCGGACCAGTAGTCGTAGTGCGCGATGCGCCGGAGCGACGCCTCGATGCCGCCGAGGACGATGGGGACGCCGGGGAACGCCTGGCGGCAGAGGTTCGCGTAGACGATCGAGGCCCGGTTGGGGCGGAGGCCCACCTGCCCGCCCGGCGAGTACTGGTCCTCGCTGCGGACCTTCTTCTGCGCGGTGAGCTTGTTCAGCATCGAGTCGAGGTTGCCGGCGGTGACCCCGACCATGAGCCGGGGTACGCCCATCCGCAGGAGGTCGCTCGTGTCCTGGTAGCGGGGCTGGGAGACGATGCCGACCCGGAAGCCGCGCCCCTCGAGGAAGCGGCCGATGATCGCGGCGCCGAACGCGGGGTGGTCGACGTAGGCGTCGCCGTTGACGAGCAGGATGTCGAGCGCGTCCCAGCCCCGCGCGCGCATCTCCTCCCGGGTCGTCGGCAGGAAGGCGGTCAGGTCGCGGGGGGCGGCGCCGGCGCTTCGGCGGAGCTGGGTGAGGGGCACGGCGCCGTCACCCTACGGGCCGGGAGAGCGGGCGGCAAGGGGGCGGCCCCGGCGGCGGGCGAGGTGCCCGCGTGACCGCGTGACGGCGCCGGGCAAGCCCCGCGGGGCCGCGGCCGAGGCCGGCGCGCGGGGGGCCGGCGGGAGGGCGCAGCCCGCGTTTTCCCGGGAGAAACGCCAACGTTACACGATACCCGGCCAGCAGGTCACGGCTTCTGGTCACCGGAGCATCGGATCTCCGGACGCGACATGAGGGCTGGCTCGCGCCACGCACCACCACGACGAGCCGCGGCGTTACACACGGCGTCAGTCGCTGGTGAGCTCATCAAAAAACGCTTCAAAAAACGCGGTTTTTGCGCGCGGGGGAGGGTTCCAAAACGACCCGGAAAGAGGGTTCGTAAAAATAATATGTGGAATCACGATCAGATGATGCCCTCCGCGTCAAACATCTCAGCTTCGCTGTGGTGCACGAGGTGGGCGTTCCTTTCCTTCGCGGGCTGCTCCAGGGGTTTGGCGTGGGGGCGAACGATCGCGAGGACGTGCTGCACGACGTCCTCCTCGCCTCGTACCGCAATCTGGAGACCTTCGACGCGAGCCGCCTGCTGCGCGCGTTGCAGGGGCGGCGCGACGAGGACGACTTCTTCGAGGACGACTTCGAGGACGAGGACCACGAGCCGGTGCCGCTCAGCGAGGTGCTCCCGTGGATCGGGGAGGGGCAGCCGCGGCGGGTGTGGGACTCGCTCTACCGGTGGCTCTACGGGATCGCGTGGCGGCAGGTCAGCCACTACCGCGACCGGGCCTATCGGCGCCGCGAGATCCCGGACGGCCTGCGGCTCATCGCGATCTCCGCCGGCGCCGACAGCCGGCCCCGTCTGGAGCAGCGGCTGGAGGCGATGGAGCGGGCCGAGGTGATCGACGCGCTGCTCGCCAGCCTCGACCCGCAGCGGCGGGTGATGCTGGTGATGCACGACATGCTGGACATCCCGGTGGTGGACATCGCCCGGGAGCTCCAGATCAACGAGAACACGGGGCAGAACCGGCTACGGCTGGCCCGGGAGGACTTCCGGGCGGCGGTGAAGCGGCTCGACCCGGAGCAGCGGAGCGCGCTGCGCCTCGGCGACAGGCCGTTCGCCGCCGAGGCGACGACGCGCCGCCGGCCGGCACCCCGGCGCCGCAAGCGGGGGAAGTGAGCCGGCGCAGCGCGGGCCCCGCCGCTCGTCAATAAGGGCACGCCAGCACTTCCGGCGCGCTCGTGCCGTAGGTGCTCACGTCCGAGATGACGTTCTCTTCCGGAGAAAAGAGCACCTGCGCGCCGGCCGGCCCCGACAGCCAGCATTGCTGCTGGATGGATCGCGACTGCGCCCCGCGCCAGGGCTCGCAGCGAGCCACCGTGCCGCCGCGGATCGTGACGTCGCTGGCCTCTATCCTGATGCCGGGAAAGGAGCCCGACGCGAAGCGCAGGGCATTGTCGAAGACGAGCAGGTTCTCCAGGGTCACATCCTCTACCCGGACCGAGGTCGCGGGCAGCGTCGTCCGCGAGCTCAGGAGCACGCCGTAGAGCGCGTTTCCCCAGGACCAGACGTCCGAGAACTCCACGCCGGCGCCAGCCTGCACGTGGACGCCATGGCCCCCGTTGTAAGCGAACTTGACCCTCTTGATCAGGACCCCCTTCGGCCGTTCTTCCTCGATGGGGCTCGCGAGCACGACGCCGGAGCCGCCGTTGTGATGAAAGTAGCTGTCCTTGACCACGACGTTGTACGGCGCCGGGCTCGGGATCCCGGGCCCAGGGGAGATCTGGGTGGAGATCCAGAGGCCATGCCCGCCGGCGACCGTGGTGGAGCCGTCGCCGGGATGGATCATGTTGTGGTGGACATGGCAGTTTCGCACGGTCACGTTGGCGGTGATGATCTTGATCCCGCTGGCGCCGATCGGGCCGGTGATGTTCCTGATCTCGCAGTTCTCCACGAGGATGGGCGGCGTGTCGTGGTACCCGGCGACGGAGGACAGGTAGATGCCGCTCTTCGAGAAGCCATCCACGAGCACGTTCCGGATGACGCCCCCGGAGCCCCAGGTGAAGCCGATGCCCTCCAGGTTGCTCGGCTTGCAGGAAGGTAGCTGGGGAACGAGGGGCGAGTAGCGCATGATGACGTTCTCCACCTTGCAGTCCGAGCAGGTGTTCAGCTGGATGCCGCTGTTCGCCGTCCTGCGTGGCCCCTCCGTGGCCACGATCTGCAGATTGCGGATCCAGAGCCCCCGGACCGCGCTGATGACGGTCCCGTCCGGCTTGACGACCCGGGTGACCTGGATGGCCCCGGGGTACTGCTCCGGATTGCAGGGGATCGCCACGAGGGTCGCGGTCCGGGGATCGCCCGGGCTGGCCTCGGGAGACAGCTCCGGCCCCTCCAGGGTGAGCGCGTCATGGTGAGGCCGCAGCGGGGTGCGCAGCACGTAACGCCCGGCAGGGAAAGCCACGGTGCGCCTGCTGGCGCTCAGCGACGCCGCGCACTCGATGGCCGTCGCGATGCCCGGGCTGTCGTCGACGTTCGTGCTGCGGTCGACGGATGCTTCGGCGGAGAAGGGCCATTCCGCCGGCCTCGCCAGGTAGGGCAGGACGTTGACCGCGCCGTCCGGGTCGACGGAGCCTGGCAGGCAGCAGGCCGCCCCCTGGCAAGCATTCAGGTCCTCGTGCAGCGCCCTCGTCCCCGGGCAAACGCCGCTGGCTGGGCAGAACGGCCCCGTGCAGAGCGGCGATTGGGTGGCGTAACCGGGGCAGGCGATGCCGCTCGTCTGGTCTGCCAGGAAGGGCGGCTCGGTGTAGGGCAGATCGAGGCTGCAGAAACCCTGGGAGGACACAGCGCGCTCCTCCGGAGGGGGGTGATATCCCCAGCTCGCCTCGGAGCGGGCGGCGCTGTCCGGGGGCAGCGTCGCTCCGGCTGGAGCGGCGGCGATCGCGAGCAGGACTCCGAACCAGATCTGCACAAACCGCTGGGCCAATAACACACCTACCTCCTCTCGGACGAGGGTCGATCCGTCGCTGTTAGTCGCGGTCAGGGGCAAGGAGCGAACGCAGAAGTCGAGCGGAGCACCGCTGTGCCAGGGAGAGAGTCACCCCTCCGGGGTCGCCGCGACGCGAGCACACCGACGTCCCGCGCTCCGTGTCCGGCCTGAGCGATTTCATGAGCGGGCGCGCCGCGCGGCGCGGCCGCCCGTCCCGGCGAGCGCGGGGAGGCGCGTCAACGCCAGGGACGCTGAGCGCGCTGGCTCGCCGTCAACGGCTAGCGAGGCTGTCCGTGACAGTTATTTTCGAGAGCGATCTGCCTGTTGCGGTGAACGCGCCGGAAGCGCCGTCGCACATGCCCGCGGGGATGTGGTCGCGCCCACGATATGCCACGTTGCTTGTCATGCTGAACGCCTCTGCGCAAGCGCCGTGTCCGAGCGCTTCGCGGCGTCCCGCCGAGGGCGATCGGGGGAGAAGAGCCCGCGACGGCCGGGCGAGTTTCGTGAAGGACGGGCGCGCGTCCCTGCTCGTGGTCACTCGTAGTGGACCGACTCCGCCGCGTTGCTCCGCCCCGCGCTCCGCGCGGGATAGAGCGACGCGAAGAGCGCCACCGCGGTCGCGCCGAGCGCCGTGAACAGGCCGTACTCCGGCGGGATATGGAACTCGACCTCGAAGGTCGACACCGTGCGCAGCGCGCCGAGCGCCGCGGAGCCCAGCGGGATCCCGAGCAGCACGGCCAGCGCGCCGCCCAGCGCGCCCACCAGCGCGCCTTCCATCAGGACCATCCGGCGGACCTGCCCCGCCGTCATGCCGAGCACGCGGTGCAGCGCGAGCTCCCGGCGCCGCGCGTGCAGCGCCAGGACCATCTGGTTCGCCACGCCGATCGCCGCGAGCACGGTCGTGAAGCCGAGGATCATGTCGAAGATCACGAAGTCGCGCCCCGTCGCCTTCCGGCGGATGGCCTCGATCTCGACCCCCGTCTGCATCCGGACGTCGCGGGCGCGCGGCACGTCGGCGAGGAGCTCGGCCCAGGGCGGAGTCGCCGAGCCGCCCCGTGCGGCCGCGGCGCCGGTCTGGGGATCGGCGAGGGCGATCGTGTGTCCGATCGCGGTCGCGTACGGGGAGATGACCGGGAAGTCGGACGCGTCGATGACCGCGTACGTGCGCAGGTTGCGGTACGCGCCGGCCGCGTGGACGTAGCCGAGCTCGTCGGTGATGCCGACGACCTCGAGGCGGCGCGTGCCGGCGCGGCCGCCCACCTCGAGCTGGTCGCCGGGGCCGACGCCGAAGCGGCGGGCCATCATCGTGGAGACGAGCGCCTTGCCCGGGCCGAAGCGGCGGGCGAGCGCGATCGGCTCGGCGCGGCCCGTGGCCTCGGCGAGCGCGAGGAGCTCGTCGGCGGGGACGGCGTAGGCGACGTTGGGCCACGGGGTGCGGCTCGAGAACCGCGCCGCCACGAGGCGCTCGGGCAACCGCGGCAGCAGGCGCTCGGCGTGGCCGAGCGGCTCGTCGGGGTAGAGGAACGCGTAGGGCGCGAGGGCGCGGCCGGCCCAGGCCGAGACCTCCTGCTTGAGCGCCGTCGTGGCGATGTGCAGCGCGAGCAGGAGGGCGAACACCATCATCACGCCGCCGACGCTCCAGGCGAGCTCGTGGCCGCTGTGCTCGACCCGGCGCTGCAAGAGGAGCCGCTCGGCGGCCCAGCGGCGCGGCGCGAGGCGGACGGCGAGCGCGCCGAGGCGGGCGACGAGGTCCGGGACGAAGACGATGGCGGCGAGGAACGCCGCGCACGCGAGGCCCGCCTCGAGCACGAAGAAGGCGAACAGCGGGACGGACTCCTGGAAGAACGGGCGCAGCAGGCCGTAGACGAGCACCATGAACGGCAGCGCGAGCAGCGTGACGCCGCGCATGCGCCGCCGCTGCTCGGCCCCGCCCTCGACGAAGCGCGGGCGCAGGGCGCGCGCGATGTCGAGGCGGAGCGCGTCGCGCACCGGGCGCAGGACGCCGAGCAGCGCGGTCAGGGCGCCGGTGCCGCAGACGAGCAGCATCGCGCTCCAGGGCAGGACGATGGCGTTGAGCGGGATGCGCGCGCGGCCCGTCGTCGTGATGCCCGCCTTCGCGGCGAGGTACGCGAGCGGGATCGACCCGAGCAGGCCGAGCGCCGCGCCGAAGGCGCCGAGCAGCAGGGCCTCGAGGACGAAGACCGCCGCGACCTGCGGCGGCAGCGCGCCGGCGCTGCGCAGCAGGGCGATCTCGCGGCGGCGGCGCTCGACGGCGACGTTGAAGGTGAAGAAGACGATGAGGGCGCCGACGAGGAACGCGGAGAGCGAGCCGAGGCGGATCGCGGACCGCATGATCTCGTAGTCCTCGTGGGTCTCCTCCTGGGCGTCCTCCGCGTCGATGGGCTGCCCGTCGGGGCGGAGGCCGCGCAGGGTGATTGTCTGATCGGTGAAGACGGGGAGGTCGGGGTTGGTGACGGCGCTCCTCGCCTCGACGGCGCGCGTCCCGACGTCGAGGATGAGGACGACGTTGACCGTGGCCGTGCCGAGGGCGACGCCGAGCACGGCGGCCATGGCGCCGAAGCGGTCGGCGCGCAGGTTGCGCAGGGCGAGGATCCGGACGAGCGGCTGGAGGAGGGCGCGGAGGAGGAGGAGCATTCAGATGCCGAGCTCTTTCAGCCGATCGTGGACGGCGGCCGAGGTGACGGCGGGGCCCGCGAGGGCGGCGTCGTGCAGGAGCAGGCCGTCGCGCATGAAGACGACGCGGTGGGCGCGGGCGGCGTCCTCGGCGTTGTGCGTGACGAGGAGCATGGCGCTGCCGGCGTCGCGGAGGGCGTCGGCGAGCAGCGCCATGATGCGGCGGCCGGTCGCGACGTTGACGTTGCCTGTCGGCTCGTCGGCGAGCACGAGCGCGGGGCGGCGGACGAGGGCGCGGGCGATGGAGATGAGCTGCATCTCGCCGCCGGACATCTGCGACGGCAGGTGCTCGGCGCGGGCGCGCATGCCGACGCGATCGAGCATGCGCGACGCGGCGTCGTGGTCGGGCGCGGCGCCGTCGATGAGGTAGGGGAGGATGATGTTCTCGTAGCCGGTGAGGGTCGGGACGAGGTTGAAGAACTGGTAGACGATGCCGACGCGGCGGCGGCGCAGGAGCGTCCGCCCGTGCTCGTCGAGGGCGGCCATGTCCTCGCCGAGCACGCGGATCTCGCCGCGATCGGGCGACTCGAGGCCGGCGACGCACGAGAGCAGCGTGCTCTTGCCGACGCCGGAGGGGCCCATGATCGCGCACATCTCGCCGGCGTGGATGTCGAGGTCGACGCCGCGGAGCACCTCGATGGGCGTCGCGCCGAGCGCGTGGGACTTGTGGAGGTTGCGGACGCGGAGGACGGCCTCGTCGGAGGCAGGGGTCGAGGGGGTGCTCATGGGCGTGCGCGGTGCCGGGCTCGTCGAAATACCGCGTGGATGATACCGTCAGGGGGTTCGACGATGCGTGTCTCTCCGCTCACGGAGAGAACATTTCCTGAAGGACGGCCACGGTGCGCGTGAGGGGCGCCGGCGCGTGGCGACCAAGACGACGGGCGAGACGCTCCCGGTCGACGGCACGAAGCGGATCGATGACGGCTTGCCCGCTCTTGTCCGAGAAGTGGCACGGCACACGGAACGTGTAGGGCTGCCCGCTGCCCTCCCGTCGTGAGAGGTGCCACGATTTGTGTCCGAGTGAGGTCCGTGCGATCCTCGATGACTCCTCGCGACTCTCGATGGGCTGATGGAGCGCTCGATGAAAGCCAAGATGGTTGAGACGACGATACCGCTTCAGCTGAAGCGCACGGCATCGCTTGGGTGGCTTACCGCGGCCTGCTGCGCCGCGGTTATCGCAGGTTGTGGAGCGGAGTTACCCCCCGCCGCGAGCGGGGATGGCGGCGGGGGCACGGGGGCGGCGGGCGGTGAAGTCTCGGCGGGGGAGGGGGGCGGCGGGGGCACGGGGGCGACGGGCGGTGAAGTCTCGGCGGGGGAGGGGGGCGGCGGAGGCACGATCCACTGCGCCCCCGACACCACCCTCTGCGGCGGCGGGTGCGTCGACACCGCGGTGGATCCTTCGAACTGCGGCGGGTGCGAGCGCGACTGCGGTGCGGAAATCCTCTGCGTCGCGGGCGCGTGCATCGCGCCTGCGTGCCCCGAGCCTGGATTCCCGGGGTTGACGACGCCGCTGCGCTTCGGCTGGCGGGCCATGACCGCGGCGGATCTGAACGGCGACGGCAGGGCCGATCTCGCCGTCGCTGCCGGCGTCACCGTGAGCGTGCTGCTCAGCCGCGGCGATGGCACTTTCGCGCTGGAGGTCGACTACGACGCAGGCGAAATGGCCTCATCGATCGCTGCTGCGGACCTGAACGGCGACGGCAGCGCCGACCTCGCCATCACGGATTATGGCAGCGACGAGGTGAGCGTGCTCATGAACCACGGCGACGGCACCTTCGCTTCCCGGGTCACTTACCCTGCGGGCAGCGGCCTCAGCTCGGTGGTGGCGGCGGACCTGAACCACGACGGCAGTCCCGATCTCGCCGTCCTGAGCCGCTTGACCGACGAGGTGAACGTGCTGCTCAACCGGGGCGACGGCACCTTCGCCGCACCGGTCGACTATCTTCTGGACGGGTACCCCGGCGAGATCTCGGCCGCGGACGTGAACGGCGATGGGTCGCCCGATCTCGCGGTCAGCGGCCGCGGCGTGAGCGTGCTGCTCAATCAGGGCGATGGCACGTTCAGTCCACAGGTCCGCTACGAAGCGGATCGAGGCTTCCACGCCATCGTCACGGACGACTTGAACGGCGACGACCGGCTCGACGTCGTGGTCGCAGACGACCTCACCGACAGCGTGGTCGTGCTGCTCAACCAGGGAGACGGCACCTTCGCGGCGTCGACAGACTACGCCGCGGGCCTCGACCCCAGGTACGTGGCGGCGGCGGACCTGAATGGAGACGGTAGGCTCGACCTCGTCGCGACCAGCCAAGCCGAGGTCCGGGTGATGTTGAATCGTGGCGACGGCACCTTCGCCGCGGCGGTCGACTACCGGGTGGGCGCGTACCCCTACTTGATCGCCGCGGCGGACCTGAACAGCGACGGCAAGGCTGACCTCGCCGTCGCCACCGACGGCGCGTCCCTCCAGGGCTCGGGTGAGGTGCGCGTCCTGGTCAACCAGGGAGATGGCACCTTTGGGCCCGCCGTGGCCTCTGCTGCCGGCTACGACGTCGGCTCGGACCTCAGCTGGAATGCGCGCTCGATGGCCGCAGCGGATCTGAACGGCGATGGCAGGCCGGACCTCGCGGTCGCGAGCGTCGACCGCGATGCTGTCAGCCTGCTCGTCAACCAGGGAGACGGCACCTTCGCCGTACAGGACAGCTACCCCGCGGGGAGGACCCCGCTGGCCGTCGCCGCGGCGGATCTGAACGGCGACAGCATGCCCGACCTCGCCGTCGCGAACTATGAGACCAGGGCCGTGAGCGTGCTGCTGAGCGAGGGCGACGGCACCTTCGCCAGCCCCCGGAGTCATGAAGTGCATCGCCCTCCCGCCTCGATCGTGGCGGCGGACCTGGACGGCGATGGCACGCCCGACCTCGCCGTCGGCAGCTCGGACACCAACCTTGTGAGCGTGCTGCTGAACGAGGGCGACGGCACCTTCGCCGGCTCGCTGAGCTACGCCGTGCATGGCGTCCCTGCTGCGATCGCCGCGGCGGACCTCGACGGCGACGGCCGGACCGATCTCGCGGTCGCGAACAGCGATGCCAACGACGTGAGCCTCCTCGTCAACCATGGCGACGGGACGTTCGCTGCCCCGCTCGACTATGGGACAGACGCGGTGCCCGTCTCGATCGCCGTCGCGGACCTGAACGGAGACGGCCGGCCCGACCTCGCCGTGGCGAACAGGGGGACCTCCGACGTGAGCGTGCTGATCAACCGAGGCAACGGCGCCCTCGCAGCGCCGGTCAATTACCCGGCGGGCCCATCGCCGCTCGTGATCACGGCTGCGGACCTGAACGGCGACGGCCGGCCCGACCTCGCTGTCGGATACGACGGCGGTGGTAACTCCATCGTGAGCGTGCTGGTCAACCAGGGGGACGGCACCTTCGCGCGCGCGCTGGACTACGGCATGAATCGCGCGTCGACGTCGATGGTGGCGGCCGATCTCGACGGCGACGGCATGCGCGATCTCGCCGTCTTGAACCCGGCCGCCCACGTGACCGTCTTCATGAACGCCTGCCTGCCTTAGCCGGACAGTTCCTTGAACCCAAGGGGGAGATCATGCCGCGCGACGACGCAGCGTCGGATCGAAAGGCGCCAGGTATCCCGTGGAGACCAGCTCGATGGACATGACCCGGATCGGGACGAGGCACCGTGCCGCGTGGCAGGCAGCCGCAGCGCTGTGCGCGGCTGGCGGTTGGTTGCTGCTGGCAGCGTGCGGGGGGGACGCGCCTCCGGTGGAAGCTGGCGCCGCCGGCGGCGGGGGGATGACGGCCACGACCGGCGACGGAGGCGGCGGCGGAGGCGGCGGAGGCGGCGGAGGCGGCGGAGCGACGACGGGAGAGACGGCAGGTGGTGGGGCGCCGAGCTGCGGCGCACCAGGATTGACCTCGTGTGGGGACGAGTGCACCGACACGACCACCGATTTCGCGAACTGCGGGCGATGCGGGAACCGCTGCCCCGCCGGGATGCTCTGCTCGGCGGGCGTGTGCGCCGCGCCCGCGTGCACGGGCACGTTCGCCGCGCCGTTCAACAACTCCGTGGTGGACTCACCGACGGACATCGCGGTGGCGGATCTGGACGATGACGGCAGGCCCGATATTGCCGCCGTGTCGAACAGTGACCGGGTGGGCGTGCTGCTCAATCAGGGCGATGGCGCTTTCCTCGTGTCCGCCTTCTTCCCGACGGGCTCGAGCGGCAGCGACTCGATCGCGGCGGCGGACGTGAACGGCGACCGTCGGAACGACCTGGTCGTCGCGGGCTTCTTCAGCCGCGGCGTGAGCGTGCTGCTCAATCAGGGCGGCGGCGCCTTCGGCTCGCCGGTCAGCGTCGGGACGGGGGCGCATGCCACCGCGGTCGAGGCGGCGGACCTGAACGGCGATGGCAGCGTCGACCTCGCTGTCGCCAACAACGAGGACAACAACGTGAGCGTGCTGCTCAACCAGGGGACAGGCACGTTCCGTGAGTCTGTGGCGTATCCCGTGGGCTCGGTGCCCCTCTCGCTCGTCGCGGCGGACCTGAACGGGGATGGCAAACCCGATCTCGCGGTCCCGAACTACCGAGGTGGCGACGTGAGCGTGCTGCTCAACCGAGGTGACGGGACGTTGGATGCGCCGGTGAGCTACCCTGCGGGTTCCGGGCTCGCGTCGGTCGCGGCGGCAGACCTGAACGGAGACGGCTGGCTCGACGTCGTCGTCACGAACGCGTTCGACAGCGAGGTGAGCGTGCTGTTCAACCGAGGCGATGGGACGTTGGATGCCGCGGTGAGCTACCCTGCGGGCCGGACCCCTCAATCGATCACGACCGCGGACATCGACGGCGATGGCGCGATCGACGTCGTCGTCGCGAATTCTTTCATCAACAGCCTGAGCGTGCTGCCCAACCGAGGCGACGGCACGCTCGGAGCTCCGGTCAGCTACGCCGCATACACGCACCCTCGCGCCGTCGCTGCGGTGGATCTGAACGGCGACGGCGCGCCCGATCTCGCCGCAGCAAACAGCGACGGCGGCGCGAGCGTGCTGCTGAGCGCATGTCTGCCGTAGCCTCGCGACCTCCCCCGGCGCGTCCGGTCGGCGTACGTGGCGCGGCGCTGCTTCCCGGCGGGCTGGCCCATGGGCGAAGCCTGCACGGGCGCGGGCGGCGAGGCAAGGCGGTGAGAGCAGGGTAGGTCGGCGCGTCGGTGACCGGGGCAGGGCTACGACCGCGATCACTGGCGCGAGCCCGAGTGCGTGCGGGTTTCGCTGATCAGGAGATCCGGGAATGCGTCCAAGCGCTCGGGTGGTGTGATCCGGAGCCTCGGTGACGCGCACTGGCACGAGCCCCGTCGCGCGTCTTAAGGATCATCTCGACAAGGATGTGAGGGGGTCGATGCGGACGATCAAACAGATCATCGCGGCGCGCGCATCAGAGATCATCGAATTCTGGGCTGACGAAGCGAACAAAGCAGCGGTGGCGCGGGGGCTGGCGCGCCCGGAGCTGACAAACATGATGCCCAAGTACGTGCGGTCGCTCGCGCGTGGGTGGGACGGGGAGGAAGTGCACCGCGAGCGAAACGAGCTCATCGAGAGCCATCTGTCCTCCCGCTTGCGTGCCGGCTTCAGCCTCGAGGAGGCGCTGGAAGAGTTCGCCATCCTCGGCCGTGCGATCGTGCGCACCTGGTCCGTCGCAGCCGCCGACGAGCCGCCGAGCCTGGAGGAGATCGATCGCCTCTTCGCCGAGATCCACGCCCGTTCCGTGTTCATAGCGCAAGCGTTCCGGCAACACCTCCTGGAGGACGAGCAAGCCGAGAAGCGCTACCTGCGGCTGCTCCATGACCCGTTCTTGCAGCCTTTCGGCGGAGAGGCGCCCCTGTCGTCGAAGCGTTTGAGGAAGGTCCTCGAGGTCGTCATGGAGTCGATGGACGCCGATACGGCTGCGTTGCTGTTGCACGACATCAGGACCGGGAAGCTGGAGATGGTCGCCTCGGTGGGCGTGGCCGACGAGCCGTTCGTCGAGTACGTGCGAATTGTCGACGCCTCGTCCTTCGCAGGCGCCGTCGCCTTGCAGGACTATGCGATGTCGATGCGCGACGTGGAGACCACGTTGCTCGACGTGCCGGATAGACTCCGGCACAGCGGCATCCACTCGCTGCTCGGCATCCGTCTTCCGCCGCAGCGTTCTCTCATGGGTGTCCTGTACATCGGCCTCCGTGAAAAGCGGACGTTCACCGTTCGTGAGACGCGGCGTATCGCGGCGGTTGGCGAGCGGCTCGCGCTCCACCTCGATAACGCCAGACTCTATACGGAGCTGCTCGAACAGCTCGGTGCCCTGCGCGTCGCGCGCGAGGTACGAAACCAGTTCGTCTCGATCCTGGCGCACGATCTCCGTGGTCCGCTGTCGGCCGCGAGGATGGCCGCGACGCTGCTGGCCGCGCAGCCGGACGCGAGCGGGCCGAGCGTCGCAAAGCGGGTCGAGGTCATCGTCCGCAACCTGGATCGGGCGGACCACATGGTGACCGATCTACTCGACGCCGATCGGATTCACGCCGGCCGGCGCCTCTCGGTCACGCTCGAGGAGTGCAACCTGGGCGAGCTCGGCCGCGAGCTCGTCGACGAAATCGCGGCCGATCACCCTGACCGCATCGTGCTGCATGCAGACTCGGGCGTCCGAGGGATCTGGGGTGCCTCGGAGCTGCGACGCGCGCTCTGGAACCTGATCTCGAACGCGCTCAAGTACGGCGCGAAGGACGCGCCGATCGCCGTCGCCATCACGAAGCTGCGGGACGGCGTCGAGATGAGCGTGCACAACGAGGGCGCGCCGATCCCGCCGGAAGCACAAGAGACGCTGTTCGATCCGTTCATGCGCGCCGCAGGCGAGCACCGCGCGCACGGATGGGGCCTCGGTCTGATGCTGGTACGCGCCTGCGCCGAAGCGCACGGCGGGAGCGTCCATGTGGACAGCGCTCCCGGGCGCGGCACGACGTTCACGATGCGGCTGCCAGTGGACGCGCGGCCGGCCCAGGGCTGGACGTGAGGCGTTCTGCTCGTCTCCATCGGCAGCCTTGGTTGGGCGACCGGTATATCGACGTTCTCTGTAGGCTCGGGCGCACGCTCCTGCCCGGACGGAATGCACTCCCTCTGCCCGTCAGCGCGTCGTGGTATTCTTCGGAGCATGAAGACGATGGCGTTTGGAGCGGTGGGCGAGATCTTCGTGCTTCTACAGGGAAAGATGGCGCCGTCCGACGAGGAGTGGAACCTGTACCTCGACGCGATTGTGGCTCATTTTCAGGGGCGTACCCGTACGCGCACGCTGATCGTGACGGACGGCAGCGCGCCGTCTCCGGCCCAGTGGCAGCGCATGATGAGCCACCCATGTTCATCCTTGTTTCGCATGCCGAGCAAGATCTGCCTGGTGACAGGCTCGACATTCGTTCGTGGAGTGGTCCATGGTATGGACACGCCGGAGCTGAATCCGTTCAGTGGTCAATATCAGGTCTTCACGAGAGACCGGATCATGGATGCGCTGCGGGCGCTGGACGCCTCGCCCGTCGAACAGAGGGAGGCTGTTGCGCTTGTGGACCAGCTCCAGCAGACGCTGGGCAAGAGCTGACGGCTCTTCGCGCCGCGGCAATCGTCGCGACCCGATGATAGAAAGGAAAGCAGTCCCACGATCTGTCCGAAGGACGAATTCACGGTGCCGAGGGGCCGCGCACCGAGCTCCGCCTGACGCGCGCACCGACGGGCGCGGCGTGGTATCCTGGGACGAACCCAGCGCGCCTGGTGATCGCAGGAGGGGACCCATGGGGGACAGCGGGAACACACGGCTCGGCGCCCCCGAGCTCGCGTCGAACGAGGTGTTGAGAGCGGTCGCGGCGGGCACGGCGACGCTCGCGCAGGGGGCGCACGGCGACGGCGTGCGCGCCTTGCAAGAGGCGCTCGGCGCGATCGGCGAGGCGATGAAGGCCGACGGCTCGTTCGGGCCGAAGACGCACGCCGCCCTCGTCGCGCTGCAAGGCGGGGAGGGCCTGCCGCAGACGGGTGTCGTGGACGCCGCGACGATCGCCGCCCTCGACAGGCGCCTAGGGGCCCGGCGTGCGCAGCCGCTCGAGGAGGCCATGGCCAGGGCCGCGGGGCTCAGCCCGGAGGAGGTGGCGGCGCTCGGCCGCAAGCCGTCCGCGGTCCAGGCGTCCGCCGCGGCTTCGCGCCACGATCAGGGCTATTTCACGGACGCGAGGAGGCTCCCGCGGGTCGTGCCCGGGGCCGAGCCGGACCCGGACTCGCCGCCGCCCTCTGTGGACTCCGTCGGCGACAGGCCTACGACCACCGCCGCCGGCGCGCTCGCCGCCGATCGGAGCGCGTGCCTCGACGAGGTCCGGCGCGCGCTCGGGGGCGACGCGCGCGCGCTGGCCGCGCTCGAGAGGCTGCTCGCCGCGGGCCGGCTGCACGCAGGGGCGCTGCTGCCGAACCTCGCGACCATGGCGGGCGTCCGGCGCGACGGCAGGCTCGTGCTCGAGGGCGGCATCGATCCGCACCTCGTGCTCGCGCAGGCGATCCGGCACGTGGACAACCCGCTGCGCGTCAAGCAGGGGGCGCACCACGGCACCTGCGGCGCGGGAACGATGGAGTACGTCCTGCTGCGCGCCGATCCGGCCGAGTTCACGCGGATCCTCGACGGGATCACGCGGGAGGCGGGCGAGGTGACGCTCCGCTCCGGCCGCGTGCTCAGGATGCCGCGCAACGCGATCTCGCGCGACGCCTCGGGCCGCATCGACATCGACCGGCTGTTCCAGTCCGCGCTCATGAACCACGCGACCCTGATGAGCTGGATCTTCGATTACGACAACCCCGAGGACAACGACTCGTTCTGGGCTGCGCTGGGGGGCGACTCGCGCGTCCCGCTCGGCAACTTCACGAGCCTGTTCCAGGACATCATGGGCGGCAGCTACACGAGCGTCTCGGCGCTGCTGCGCAGCGGGGCGTCTGTCGCTGAGGATGTCGCTGGGGCCCTGGGGCGCGGGGAGAAGGTGCCGGTTCTTCTGAAATGGGAAGGGGGCTATCACTGGGTCGCGGGCGAGAAGATCGAGCGTGGGGCGGATGGCACGCCGGCTTCGGTGATCCTGCGCAATCCTGCGGGGTCGGACAGCTGCCATGGCATCCCGCCGCGCGCGCCGCTGCCGGAGGGCTGTGGACGGTTTCGGATGAAGTACGCCGATCTCGCCGCGCATATCCACGGTGCAACGATTAGGGGGTGAACCTCGCGGGGAGGGGAGTCCGGCCGTGAAGGCGAGCCCTTCGATGCAGGGGTAAGGTGTTGGTGGCGTCCCTTTTCCAGGGAGCGGGAAGACGCCACCGGGCAAGTTTCAGTGGGTTTCGAGGGTGTCGAGGCCGACGTCTACCTGGCGAATGTGGGCGCGAACCCATCTGTCTCAGGTCGGCCGGACGATTCGGTGACGCTTCGGGCGGTGCTTATGGCGAGTGTGGAGCAGGCTGCGCTGGCGAGTCCCCCGACCCGAAGCAACCTCGCCCACGGCTCCGGCGAGCAGCCCGCGCCAGGTGCTCGTCGCGAATCTCACGCAGACGATCGCCGATTCCCACCCGGCGGGCCATTACGGCGCGCTTTCATCGATGCCGCAGCCCATCGCATCGAGCATGGTGCTTGATGGTGAGGGGTTCCGACCCAAGAGGCTGGCCATCAAGGAGAGTGCTCGCTCCGTGTCTTCCGAGGGATCGCGAGCCATCGCCAAGCCCTCAAAACCCCGGCGAGAACAATGGATCCCCACGTCCTTGCGCGACGAATTTGCCGTGGCGATCCGTCTCCTTTGTCGCCATTTGTGGGGCACGTTACCGCCGCTCGCCCCCTCGGAACGCATGGCCCCAACGCCTGCCTATGGAGCTGGCACCGGCCGACCTGTCGCCTCGGGCCGTTGTGATCGCCTCGCTCGCCGGCCCCCCGAGCGGCACCGCCGCCCTCCGGACGAGGGGGCCCCGGTTGTTCACGAGGCGGACCGCTGCTCGGCCCGCCGTCTGCACCGGAAGAGGGAGCAAGCTCGCGCCGCTAGTCGAGTCTGCCGGGCGTTTGGGACGTCCCCGAGAGGCTTGCTCTTCGGCGGCGCCCGCTGACTATGCTGAAGTCCTGGCACACTTGCACGGATTTGTGCCGCGGGTGCTGGCTGCGACGACTGATCGGCGCCGCCGCCGGGCCGCGAAAGTACCACGAGACCGCCCACAGTCGGCACGACACCGCCGTCCCCCGGTCCGCTGGCTCGCGTCCGTGACCTGGAGCGCACCGATCGCGGCCGGCCGTAGAAATCGAGGCCGGCTCCAAGTATACAGAGCCTACTCTCCCCCGCACGGGAACTCGCTGGCCATGGCCCGAATCAGCAATCTAGCCAAACTGTTCCACGCCGTTTCCACCAGAGACTGGACCACGTCGCGTCTGCTCGCCGAGGAAATAGTGGAGGCTGAGGAAAAGGCGGGGCACCACGGTGCTGCCGCCAGGCTCCGCGGCGCCTTGGTTCAGACCGGTCCGCGGGCCGACGAGACGGGAGGCGGGCAGCCCTTGCAGAGTCTCCTCGCCGTCCAGCCCGACCTCCTGACGGTACTGCCGCCATCGGGCCCACTCAGCGATGTGACGCTGCCCCAGAAGGCGCGAGTGCAGCTGGATGAAGTGCTTCGAGAGCACCGGAACAAGAGCCGCCTCCTCGCGCACGCGTTGAGCCCGCGTTCCCGCCTGTTCTTCCACGGTCCTCCGGGCTGCGGCAAGACACTTACGGCGCGTGCCCTCGGGACGGAGCTGGGCCTGCCGGTCTTCGTCGTGCGCTTCGACGCTCTGGTTGGCTCGTACCTTGGACAGACCTCCCTGAGGATCCGGGAGGTCTTCCGCTTCGCCGAGGTCCGCGCCTGTGTGGTGCTCATCGACGAGATCGACGCGGTCGGGCGGCGGCGTGGCAAGACGACGGACGTTGGAGAGCTCGACCGCGTGGTGATCTCCTTAATGCAGCAGTTCGACCTGTCACACCCGGCCGGACTGCTGGTGGCCACGTCGAACATCCCGGACGAGCTCGACGTCGCTCTGCTGCGGCGATTCGATCTCACCCTAGAATTCCCCGCCCCCAGCTCTGCGGAGATCCTGGCCTTTGCTGGGCGAGAGGCGAGCAAACGCGGGATACGACTGATCAACGGCGTCCGGCACGAACTCGCGTCCGCGAAAACGTTCGCGGACGCCGAGCAGATCCTCCAGGTCGAGCATCGTCGAATCCTTCTGCGGGGGGTGTGAAGGTGCCGCCGGGGAGTGGAGCTAAGGTTCAACCACGCACCTTCTTCCTGAACGAGAAGCAAGAGCTGGCAAGCTTCGATCGCGACGGGGGTGGGGGCCAGGCCGACTATGTTCCCATTGACTGGTCCGCTCGTTCCGCCGGTCTCTCGGCGTCCTTCCGCCGGGCGACCACGCCGCCGGCCCGTTCAGCGGATCCTTCCGTTGGACGGCATTTCTTCGTCGTCGCGGTGCCCGTCCACGCCGTTCAGAAGCGCTCCCAGGCAAAGACGGTTCCGGGAGGCATCAAGTATGAAGCGCCCGCTTTCGGAGGCGAGCAGTCCCACCTCTTCCGTAAGCTGGGGATGGATCTGATCGAGACGCTCCCTGGTGGAAAGGCGGCGGTCCACGTTCTCTCGACGCGAACCGAACAGCTTCTTTCCACGATCGCATCACTGCCTGGCGCGAGCAGCAGGGAAAAGGCTCGTTGGATAAATTTCGAGACTTTCGAGCCCCTCGATTGGACTGCGCGTGTCTCGATGGCGTGGGTCGAGACCCTGCATCCCGGCGCTGTCGTGGAGGTCGTGATCCGGTTCCAGCCGGCGCTTACTCGTCTCGAGGTCAACGACGTTCTCCAATCGATGGCACGGGTGCTCGATGACAAGCATTCTCGGCTGACGAAGGCGGGCCGGGAGTTCTCCGGGCGATACTGGTGCGCCGGCTTTCTGACGCGGGAGTTCATCCTCGCAGTCGCCCGAGAATTCAGCTCAGTGCAATCGATCCATCCGCCGATTCGCAGCCCGGTAGCGATGGCCAGGAAGGGCCGACGTCCCCTCGCACCCGGCGCATCCGTGGCGGCATCAAATCTCCCAACCCTCCCGCCTAGCGAGCTTCCAACCGTCGCCATCGTGGATTGCGGGATTCCAGAAAAGCATGTCCATCTTGCTCCCTATCGGCGATCCGGATTCCGGAACCCGGATATTGATCCGATATACCCATATCTGGGCAGCCACGGCTCACACGTAGCTTCGTGCGCCGTCTTCGGAAGGCTGAACATGAACGGAGGTATACAACCTCCGCCGCCTGGAAGGTGTCGCGTCATCGACGTGATGGTGGCCCATGATGCCGGCTTCATCAACAGCGACCTCGTTGTCCCGGCGATGGATGCCATCGTTGGCACGGCGCCCGACGTGCGTGTGTTCAATCTCAGCGTCGGTAGCGCTCCGCTCGATACCCTCGATCCGGTGACTCGGCGCGAGCATTTAATGAAGCTCCAGGATCTGGACAATTTTGCGTTTGCTAGAGATGTCCTCCTCGTGATCGCCGCCGGGAACTCTACGCCTGGGTTAAGCCCCAAAGAAGCCTATCCAAATCATGTGGATGATCCCCGTTGGGGACTCGGATTCGAGGCCCGCACGTTCAACGGCATCGTCAGTGGGGCATACGTCGATGTCCTGGTACCCGATTCCGTTGCTGGGATTGTCGGTGCGCCGAGCCCTTTCACAAGAATTGGCCCCGGGCTCTGCGGTTCCCCCGTGCCGGGCTTCAGCGCTCCCGGGGGAGATTGCTCAGAGGGCTATGCTTGGGCTCCGGGTACTGGACCATGGGTGTGCGATGCCGAGGGAAACTGGGAGGATTCCAACGGGACTTCCTTGGCCGCGCCGCTCGTCGCACGCGAGGCGGCCTGGGTAATTAAGGATCTGGCGCAGCATTGTGCGCCGACGGTTGCACCGTTCAGCTCGACCGTCAAGGCTTGGCTGAATCTGGTGGCTCAGAGACCTCGGCTGCCGGGGGCGTTCGAGCGACTGGCACAAAGGACGCTGGGAAAGGGATTCCCGACTGCCGAGCGGCTTCGAGCCCCGATCGAGCATTCCGCGGTGTTCGTATGGCAGACTATGTTGCAAGCTGCAAAAAGTATTAACCGGGCTCAGTTCCCGGTGCCAGCCGAGTGGCTGAGAAAGGCATCAACGCCGACGCTTCGGATAGTGTGTGCCTGGAGCACTCCGGTCAATAGTGCCTTGGTGGATTCGTGGGCTTGCAGAAAGGTATCGCTCAGGGTGCGCCCTTTCGGTGGGGAAGCGGCGTTGCGCGGAGGCGGCAACGCAAGCGGCGCCTACCCGCTGATCGATCGACTGCTGGACATTTCTCCCAAGGTGCTCGAAGAAAAAGGCATCGTCGCCGCCGACGGGCTCTGGATCATCGAGGTCGAATACGAAGAGATCGGCGCGTATCCGCCGGCTATGACCGTGTCCGCCCAGCAACGCGTGGGTGTCGTGTTTGAGCTGTTCGATGCGGGGGAAAACGCAACAAGCCCGCAGGCGGCCATCCAGGCTCTTCCAGTGGCCATGGACATGCTGCGCCTCAGCGTGCTCCAGCAGCCAATCCAAGCGCCGATCGTAATCCGAACGTGAGCTCGTGACCAGAACATGCTCATTCGCGAATCTCATTGGCTGCAACGATGTACTTGTAGCACAGGTGGGGTCACGACATTTCCTAATTCATGCAGGTGGTTTCTGGTGTCTGCCCCATCTTCATTACTGTTCCAGTTGCCCCCGCATAGTTGCGCCGAGCTGCAAGGTCAGCGGAGATGCCGTCTCGGGTCGAGCGTGCACACTCTATGGCGTGGAATTGGCGCGGGTTTTGAGGGGCTTGAGGGCGACGTCAAGTTGCCGATGTCGGGCGCGAACCCCGCGATCTCCGGTCGGCCGGACGATTCCGCGATGCTTCTGGCGGTGCCCTCGGCGCCCACGTAGGAGGCAGTGCCGGCGACCCTCTTCGTGCCGATGCAGCCCGGACCACACTCCCGGTGACCAACCGCGCCAGGCCAGGGCGCACGGGCGACCGCCCATTCGCCGCGCTCACACCCGGCGACGCCACGGCGGACCCGCCTGCGCCATGGGGAATCGCTTTGGCTTCCCTTCCCCCCTCATCGTACCCTGCGCTCTGCGCCCATGGATCTCTACCCCTCGCTCCTTCAGATCGTAAGGATCCTCCTCTCAGAGGACGACGACGCGAAGGCCCCAGAGCTCGTGCTCCGCCGCGTCCTCGAGGCGACGGGCGCCGATCGCGGCTTCATCGTCGTCCGTGAGGACGGCTCCTACGAGCAGAAGTTCGCGGTCCACTTCGACAAGGCGAAGATCTCCGACAAGGAGCGCAAGTTCAGCCGCGGCCTCGTGCGGCAGGCCATCGAGACCCGGCAGATCGTCCACCTGTCCAGGGACGCCGACGAGCCGCACGCCTCGCTCCTCAAGAGCCTCGAGGAGTCGGGCGCATCCGCCGCGCTCGTGGCGCCCCTCGCCCACGGCGCCGACGTCTACGGCGCGGTCTACGTGGAGTACAAGTCCCGGGCCGCCAGCGACGAGGCGCTCCGCTTCGTCGCCGAGTTCGCCGAGCTCGCGGGGCTCTTCCTCAAGCGGGCCCTCGAGCGCGAGGCGCTGCGCCGCCGGAGCCAGCGCCTCGAGCGCGATCTCTTCGCCCGCTACGATTTCGAGGGCATCGTCACGCAGGACGCCAGGATGCTCGCGCTCCTCAAGACGGTCGCGCAGGTGGCCGACTCGGACGCGACCGTGCTCGTCCGCGGGGAGACGGGCACCGGCAAGGAGCTCATCGCCCGCGCGCTCCACGTGAACAGCCCGCGGCGCAGCAAGGCCTGCGTCACGCTGCACACCTCGGCGCTGCCGGGCAGCATCCTCGAGTCGGAGCTCTTCGGCCACGTCAAAGGCGCGTTCACCGGGGCCGACCGGGACCGCGTCGGGCGGGTCGCGTCGGCGCAGGGAGGCACGCTCTTCCTCGACGAGGTCGCGGAGATCGCGCCCGACGTGCAGGCGAAGCTCCTGCGCTTCCTGCAGTTCGGAGAGATCCAGCGCGTGGGCTCCGACCGGACCGACAAGGTCGATGTCCGCGTGATCGCGGCGACGCACCAGGATCTGCCGGCGCTCGTCGAGGCAGGGAAGTTCCGGCGAGATCTGTACTTCCGGCTCAAGGTGATCGAGATCGAGATTCCGCCGCTGCGCGAGCGCGCGAGCGATGTCCCGCTCCTCGTCGAGCATTTCCTCCGCACCTGCTGGAAGCGCCCCGGCGAGCGGCCCCGCTTCACGGAGCGCGCCGCGCGAACGCTCCGCGAGCATGCTTATCCGGGCAACGTGCGCGAGCTCGCTCACGTGGTGGAGCGCGCGTGCATCCTGGCGACGGGGCCGGAGCTCGACGTGGATCTGCTCCCGTCCGATGTGGCTCAGCCAGCAGGCCCCGGGCCGCTGGCGCCGCGCTTCTCGCGGCTCTCCGCCGACGAGCTCGATGCGGCGCGCGAGGCGGGCGTCGCCGAGCTGGAGCGTGCGTTCCTTGTGGCGCTGATGGATCGGCACGGAGGGAACGTGTCGCAGGCGGCGCGGGAGTCCGGGTTCAACCGGACCTACCTGCAGAAGCTCCTGGCGAAGCACCGGGTGGCCGGCGCAGGCGGCCGGCGCCCTGCCTTCGATGGGTGACGGACGCCGCCGGCCTTTGAACCGCCTCTTCTGAGGAGGCACTTACCCATGCATCGAAGGGGCCGCCTGAACGAAGCAGCCTGCGAGAGCCTTCGCGCGTTTCAGGGCCTGCGGCGGCGCGTGAAGAGGGCGCCCAAGGCCACGAGGGCCGCGAAGCCGCTCCCGCTATTCTCCGCGGATCCGCGTGCGGCGCGGCAGCCGTCGCCCGGCTCTTCGCCGTCGCCGGAGCCGCCGGTGCCGCTCACGCCACCCATACCGCCCTGACCGCCGGAGCCGGCCATTCCACCGGCGCCGCCTGCGCTTCCGCCCTCGCCTGCGCTTCCGCCGGAGCCGCCGGAGCCGGCCATTCCACCGGCGCCGCCTGCGCTTCCGCCCTCGCCTGCGCTTCCGCCGGAGCCGCCGGAGCCGCCCATTCCGCCGGACCCGCCCGCGCCTGCGCTTCCGCCGGAGCTGCCGGAGCCGCCCATTCCGCCGGACCCGCCCTCGCCCGCGCCTGCGCTTCCGCCGGAGCCGCCGATTCCGCCGGACCCGCCCGCGCCTGCGCTTCCGCCGCTGCCCTCCGGGGTGACGCCGCCCTCGTAAATCTCCGTGCTTGGTTGCGCCTCGGGGTCGCCGTCCCCGGACGAGCAACCTCCCAGCAACCCCCCGAAGACCAGGACGCGATTGCCATCGAGGAGCACGGACGACGGAGAGCTGCGTAGCCTGCTCAGGTTCGGCACCATCGACCAGTTATTCGTCACGGGGTTGTACACCGCGGCGCTCCGGAGGTCGCACTGGCTGCCGCCCGTCCATTCCGTGCCGCCCGCGATGAGCACCATTCCGTTTCCGAGCAGCGTGGCCGTATGACGTCGGCGCGCGACGTCCAGGGGCCCGGTCACCGTCCAGCCATTCGTCGCCGGCTCGTAGACCTGCGCGTGCGGGACGTGCGGCGCGCCCATGACCAGCACCCGACCATCACCGAGCAGCGTCGCCGTGAAATCGGCGGGCGGCATGAGCAACGCCTGCGTCGGCGTCCAGGTGTTCGTGGCCGGGTCATACCGATCGGCGCCGCTGCCGCTCACCACGAGCACGCTGCCGTCGAGCAGCCTCGTCGCCTGGTGCCCGGAATGCGCGAAGGTCAGCGTCCCCGCCGGGGAGAACGTCCCCGTGGCCGGGTCGTAGAGCTCCGCCGTCGCCGGATTGCCAGCGCCGCCGCTCACCAGCACCTTCCCGTTTTGCAAGAGGACCGCCGAGTGCCCCGAGCGCGAGACGCCGAGCGAGCCCGTCGCGTCCCAGGATTTCGTCGTCGGATCGTAGAGCTCGGCGACCGCCGTCCCGCCGCCCACGACGAGGATACGATCGTCGGGGAGCCGCAAGAGAGCGACGCTCCGATCGTGGTGCGCGACCATGGCGCCGGTGAGCGTCCACGTATTGCTCGCCGGATCGTAGGCCTCGGCCGTCGACGGAGAATCACCACCCACGACGAGGATCTCGCCGGTCGAGACCCGGATCGACGCGGGCTTGCGGCGCGCCTGCGAGAGCGACGCGACGCCGCTCCAGGCGTTCGTCGCCGGATCGTAGAGGTCCGCGGACAAGGTATCGTTCCAGTCGTTGTCGTACCCGCCGGCCACGAGGACGCGGCCATCGGCGAGCTCGGCCCACGTGCCTTCTTGCCGCGGCACGGGCATGTTCCCGGCCGGCGTCCACGGGGACTGGCAGCCGACCGGCAACGCCCCGACGCAAGCGCCCGCCTGGCAGACGCCGTTCGCCGTGCAGCCGTCGGCGCTGCCGCAAACCGCTCCGCTCAGCGGCGTGCAGGTGCCATTCGCCGACGCGCCTGCGCTCACCGCGCACGCGTCACACGAGCCCGCGTCACACGCGGCATCGCAGCAGACACCGTCGACGCAGAAGCCGCTCGCGCATTCGCCCGCGAAGAGGCAGGAATCGCCCGGGGCCGCGAGGGTGAGCCTCTCGACGGTCGCGCTCCCGCCGCCGGCCACGAGCACCCGCCCGCCTGCGAGCGCCGTGGCGGTGTGGCGGCTCCGGTCCGTGTTCAGGTACTTGCCGAGCGACCACCTCCCGCTCGCCGGATCGTAGACCTCCGTGAGCGCGCCGCCGCCGGCGACAAGCACCCGGCCATCGGCGAGCGGCGTGGCCGTGTGGTTGTGGTGGGCGACGTTCATCGGCGTCGCCGTCGTCCAGGTATTGCTCGCCGGATCGTAGAGCGCCGCGCTGCGGTTCGTGGAGGAGAACCCCTCACCACCGTAATCGGTGTAGCCGCCGGCGACGAGCACCGCGCCATTCGCGAGGAGCGTCGCGGTGTGCCCTTCCCGATTCTGGATCGAGCCCGCGGCGGTCCACGTGCCCGCAACCGGATCGTAGATCTCCGCGCTGCCGATGGGGTCACCGGATGCGTCCACCCCGGCCACCACGAGGACCTTGCCGTTCGGCAGGAGCGTGGCCGTGTGGGAGGAGCGCACCTTCGCCAACGGGCCCGCGTCGGTCCACGTATTCGTGACGGGATCGTAGATCTCGCTCGATCCCATCACCCACTCTTCGAACTCGCCGGCGGCCACGAGGATCCGGCCATCGGGCAGGAGCGTCGCGGTGTGGCGTTCGCGCGGCGTGACGAGCGGCGCGGCGAGCGTCCATGCATCCGCGGCGGGGTCGTAGATCTCCACGACCTCGGTCACGCCGCCGGCCACGACGACCCTGCCGTCCGGAAGCAGCGTCGCGGTGTGGCCGGTGTGCCGCGTGCTCATCGGCGCGACGAGCACCCATGTATTCGTGGCGGGGTCGTACACCTCGGCCGTCTCGCTCGCTCCGCCGGCCACGAGGACCTTCCCGTCGAGCAAACGTGTCGCCGTGTGCCTGCTCCGGGCGACGTTCATCGGCGGCGCCATGTCCCAGCGTGGCGCCGTGAGCGCGGCGACAGCCGCCCCGATGCCCTGCTCCTTCACGCGGCTTCGCGGGGTATCGGCGTCATCGCATCCGAGCGCCGCAGCGAGCGGCGCGACGAGGAGGACGGGGGCGAAGCGGCGCAAGAACGAGGCTGAACGCATGCTCGACGATAGCAATCTCGATGTTCTGGCTGTCAAGAAAAAATGGGCTCCTCCGTGGAAGCGCTGAGTGCATGGTTCGAACAAGGGCATAACGACTTGCGACCACGCGATGGATACCCTGCCTCACCCTCACCTCGCCAAAGTCGATGACGATCGTGAGCTCGAGATTCGAGAGCCGCGGGTAGGTGAGGGCGTGCGCGGCCCCCCTTTCACCGAGCGCCGCCGTGCTCCGCGAGCCACCCGTTCACCGCCGTGAGCGCGCGCTTCGCGTACTCCCCCTCTTCGGCCGCATAGGCGTCGCGCGCCTGGGTCGCGAGCTCGACCGCCCGCGCCCGGTCCCGCGCCGAGCCCCAGAGCGCCCTGGCCGCGTGGAAGCGGGTATCGGCGAGCTCGATCGGAGAGACGCCCTCGCCCTTCGCCGCATAGATGGCGAGCGCCCGCTCGGCGAACGGGCGCGCCTTTCCCGGCTCGCCCTTCTCGTTGTAGGCGCTGGCGATCCCGGTGAGCATCGACGCGACCGCATGCGAGCTCGGGCCCACGGCCTTCTCCTGGATCGCCGCGGCGCGCTCGAGGCGCACAAGGCCCTCGGCGTACCTCTTCTGCGCGACGAGCGTGCTCCCCAGGTTGGCGAGCGAGGCGGCCACGCTCGCGTGATCGGGGCCGAGCGCCTTCTCGCGGATCGCGAGCGACCGCTCGTAATAGGGCGTCGCCTCGGCGAACTTCTGCTGCATCTCAAGGACGGCCCCGATGTTGTTGAGGGATGATGCGACGTCGGCGTGCTCAGGGCCGAGCGCCTTCTCCCGGATGGCGAGCACCCGCTCGTGAGCACGCCTGGCCGCGTCGGTCTCTCCGAGCATGACGAGCGCAATGCCGAGGTTGTTGACGGAGGCCGCCAGGAACGGGTGATCGGGGCCGAGCGCCGTCTCCTGGATGGCGATGGCGCGCTCGATCCGGGGCAAGGCATCTCGATATTTGCCCTGGGTGTTGAAGAGGCGACCCAGGCTGTTGAGCGTGAGCGCGACGCTCGGATGAGAGGCGCCCAGCGTCTCCTCTCGGATCGCGAGCGCTCGCGTGTAGGCGCGCTCCGCGTCGTCGAACCGCTCGAGGTGGAGGCGGACGGTGCCCAGGCGGCTCCACGTCGCCGCGACCTCGGGATGCTTCGGGCCGAGGGCCTTCTCGAGGCCAGCCAGAGCGCGCTCGACGTGCTGCGCTGCCTCGCCGTACTTCCCCTGCTCGTCGAGGACGCTGCCCAGCGTGCCGAGCAGCCGCGCGCTCGCCAGCATGTCGCCCCCCGTCCGCTCGACCGCGCCCTCGGCGCCGAGCTGCAGCGCGAGCGCGTCGGCGTGCCGGCCTCCCAGGTAGCCGACCACGTAGATGAGCTGCGGCCACGCCTCCGCCGCGAGGGCGTCGTCCCTGGCCCGCGCCGCCGCGCGCAGCGCCTCGCGGAGCGCCGCCTCCGCGGCCGGGGCGTCGTGTGCGTCCCGCGCCGCGCGCCCGAGCATCAAGAGCGCCTCCGCCTCGATCTGGGCATGATCCGCCGCGCGGGCCTCGTCGGCGAGCGGCCGCGCGAGCGCGAGCGCCTCGCCGAACTTGCCGGCCTCATCGAGGGCCCTGACCTCGGCAAGGCGACCCCTCAGCGCGTCGATGCGGGCCCGCGCCGCGGCGTCCGCGGGCGGCGGGACCACCGCGGTCAGCGCGCCCGCGTCCGCGCAGCGCTCGAGGCCCGGGAGCGCGAGCGACGCCTCGATCGATCGATCGAGCACCTCGGCGTCCGCCCCCTGCGCGAAGAGCGCGGTGAGCGCCCCCATCTCCTGGCGGCGGCGCTCCAGGCACAGCGTCCGGAGATCGAGCAGCCCGGCCGACTGATCGCCCCTCACATGCGTGGCCTCGCACGAGTCGGCGTACATCGCGACCCACGCGCGCGCTCGATCGCCCAGCGCCTTCTCCACGCGCCGGTACGTGTCCTCCGCGTGCGGCCGCCCGGTGCCGGCGAACGCTGCCCGCACCTTCGCCATCGTCGCCTCGTCCCAGACGCCCGCGAGCCTCGCCTCGCCGCCCTTGCAGAGCCTGTCCGCAGGCTGCCGCGCGAACGCGAACACGAGGAGGCCCGCGAGCGCGAGCCCCGACGCCGCGACGAACCCGCGCCTCCACGCCGCCGCCGGATCCTTCGAGAGATCGGCGAGCAGCGCGTCCATGTCGGGGTATCGAGCGTCCCGATCGACGGAGAGCCCGCGCTCGAGACAGCGGCGGATCCGCGCCGGCATCTCGGCCCCTCGCGGCGGCTCTCGCACCCGCCCGAGCGCCACGTTCTCGCGCAGCTCGTCGTAGGTCTTGCCGGCGAACGGACGCTCGCCCGCGAGCGCCTCCCACAGCGACACGCAGAACGCGTACTGATCGGCCCGCGCATCCGCGGCCTCTCGCCGGTGCTGCTCCGGCGCCATGTAGACCGGCGTCCCCAGGAACGAGCCCGAACGCGTGAGCGCGGCCTCTAGCCCCGCCTCCGCGGTGCCGCCGCCGGCGTCGCCCTCCGCGAGCCCCGCGAGCCCGAAGTCCGTGACGCGCACGCGGCCGTCGGCGCCGACAAGGACGTTGTCGGGCTTGAAATCGCGGTGCACGAGGCCCGCGTGGTGCACCTGCGACAGCCCTTTGCCCGCCTGGAGGAAGGCCGCCACGACCTCCGAGGCGGGCCGCCGCTTCTCCGCGCAGAACGCGCGCAGCGTCCGGCCCTCGACGTGCTCCATCACCACGCGCACCTGCCCGCCCGAGGCGTCGACCTCGTGCACGGTGACGACGTTGGGGTGCTTGATCCTCGCCATGGCCTGCGCCTCGCGGACGAGCCGCGCGAGCGCCGTCGCCGCGCCCGAGCGCCCCAGCACCTCGGGCCGCAGCACCTTGATCGCCACGTCGCGGCCGAGCACGTGATCGCGCGCTCGCACCACCACGCCCATGCCGCCCTCGCCGAGGCGATCGATCACCTCGAACCGGCCGAGCTTCGTCCCCGGGCGCAGATCGAGCGACGCCTCGGCCCCGGGCGGCGCCGGAGGCTCGGACGCTCCCCCGTCCGGGGCGACAACGGTGCTTGCGAGCGGATCGATCGTGACGCTCGAGGACACGTGCTCGTCGCGGGAGGTCGACCGCCTCGACGGGTGCTCCTCGGCGGTCGCGGAGTTCGACCGCGGCTCCTCCGAGAGCAGCGCCTCGCAGCGGGTGCAACGCGGGTTGAACGGTGAGTTCTCCGCGCTGCACCCCGGGCAGATGATCACGCTCTCGCCCAGGCTCACAGGACGCTGTGTAGCATGCCGCGTCGCGGCCTGTGGTCTCCTGCGTCGCCCTCTCTTGGGTGGTGGGGTACTTTGACTGAAGGCGGGTCTTTTGAACCGCCAAGGCGCCGAGGGCGCCAAGAAATTCCCAATAATCTTGGCGTCTTATGGCGCCCTGGCGGTTCCATCATCCCGGCAGGGCGGGGGAGATGCGGCTACCAGCAGGTCGGCTGACCCTGGCAGCACCCGGGCTCCCCGGGCTCGCAGGTCTGCTCGTCGCAGTCCGCCAGGCAGGCATCCCGCTCGGCGGTGCACAATTCGCGGTCTTCGCCTTCGCTCGACTGGATGCAGGCCATGAAGAACCTGACGCACCGGCCCTTGCAGTTGATCAGCTCCTGGCTCGCCTCGCCCACCTCGACGTCGGAGGACGGCTCCTCCGCGACCTCGACCTGACAGCCGAACAGGGTGAAGCTCGCCAGCAGCGACGCGAGAAGGACAGACATGGATCGTTGGGTAACGCGAGTGAACATTCGACTCTCCTCGATGGTGACCGGACAGGTGGAACAGCGATGTCGTTGACAGCGGCAGGAGCTCACGGAGAATGGCCCTCTGCGCGTCGACCCGCGCGCAACGTGCATTGCCCGTGGGTCGAAGCGGCGCTGTCGGCGAGAAACGAAGCGTCCGGCGAAAGGTTTTGCAGATGCCATGCCACGGCGAGCGGGCCGGGCGTCCGCCGGCGAGCTCCCGCGCTTGCGCCGGAATCGAGGCGTATCGTTCGCCTGATCTCCGGAGCTGAGCGCGAGGCTGCCGAGCCCCCTGTCTCTCTGGAGGAGACACCTGTTCCTCGCGGAGAACAGCGCGCCGGCTCGCGGCGGACAGCCACGACGTGAACTCATCGCATGCGAGACGGGCAACGCGCGCCAGGAGGCGCAGCGAAGACCGACACGTACCCGTCCCTCATCGGCGGCAACACCTACGATCCGCAGCTCGCGTGGGCCTCGAACTTCCGCGGGTCATCCTTTCGTTGAATCCGTCCGTGTCGCATGGTATCATGGGGTCCTGGAACGGAGGCGGCCTTGGTTCGCGGGATTGAGCTGGATCGTTCGCGCTATCCGCTGGTCGTGATGCGCTCCGGCATGGACTTCACCCAGAGCGACTGGGACGAGCTGATGAAAGGCATGATTCAGCTCATCCTCACGGGGCCATTCGGTCTGATCAACGACATCCGCGGCGCCCGGACGCCGTGCAGCGGCGGGCCATCACGCAGATGTACATCGACTACGAGCGCGAGACACGCGCGCACCTGCTCGCGAGCGGCGTGGTGGGCGATTCCACCGTGATCAACGGGATCATCACCGCGCTGAACTGGCTGACGCCAACGCCGCATCCATTCAAGGTCTTCTCGAGCTTCATCGACGCGGAGCGCTGGGTGATCCAGCACTTCAACCGCGATCTCCGCGGACAGGTCATGGCGCAGGGCATCCAGCGCGCCGCGGCGCCGTGCGGTTCGGCAACACCCGCCGCAACGCGCTGAGACACACCGCGGCGCCGCGGAGGTGGGTGGGGAGGTAATCGCCCGCGGAGCCCGCGATGGGGAGATCTCCTGCGAGGACGAGAACGACGACTCCGACGAGGACGAGATCTGGTTGAACGCCCACGTCGACGGCCAGCCGGCTCCGGCCGCGCTGCTGGATCTCCATTCGTTCGAGGAGAAGACGACGAAGGGGCTCGGCGGGCTGTCCCCGGATCCGGCGCGCCGGTACATCCGCTTCGTCGATCATGTGGACCTCCACCTTTAGGAGGAGCGGGGCTGGCCCGAGGGGGGCTGGGCTACGCCGGGGCCTGGGGTTCGTGCGAGGGTGGGGGCGCGCCTCAGCGCCGGAACGCTGCGGGATCGAGTCCATACCGTTTGATCCAGCGCTGGATCTGCATCCTCGCCTTGCCCGTCGCGCGCGCGATCGAGGCGATGTTCCCCCGGTGCTCGCGGAGCAGCGCCAGGAGCGCGTCGCGCCTCGCCTCGTCGTCGCTCGCGTCCGCGGCACAGGCCTCGACGTCCGGCCGCTGGATCGCGGCCGGCAGGTGCTCGAGATCGATCGTGCCGCCGCCGTGCGCGAGCACGACCGCGGACGTCAGGCACTGATCCAGCTCTCGCACGTTGCCAGGCCAGCGGTACATCAGCAACGCACGTGCCGCGCGCGGGTGGATCTGGAGGCGGTCGGTGAGGGCCGGATCCATGCGCCCGAGGAGCGCGCCGGCGATCAGGCCGAGGTCCTCGCGGCGGGACCGGAGCGCGGGCAGCTCGACCGTGTGGCCGGCGAGCCTCGCGTAGAGATCGGCGCGGAACTCGCCGGAGGCGACCATGCGCGCGAGGGGGCGGTGCGTGGCCGCGACGAAGCGCACGTCGACGGGGACGGCGCGCGCGCCGCCGACCGGGCGCACCTCTCGCTCCTGCAGCACCCGCAGGAGCGCCGCCTGCGCCGGCAGGGGCAGGTCGCCGATCTCGTCGAGGAAGAGCGTCCCGCGGTCGGCGTTGCGGACGAGGCCGGGGCGATCGTCGACGGCGCCGGAGAACGCTCCCTTCCGGTGGCCGAAGAGCTCTCCCTCGACGAGATCGCGGGGGAGGGCGCCGCAGTTGACGGCGACGAGCTCCCCCGGCCGCCCGGAGATCGCGTGCACCGCGCGCGCCATGACCTCCTTGCCGGTGCCGGTCTCTCCGTGGAGCAAGATGGAGAGCGGCGATCGCGCCACCAGGGCGAGCCGCTCGAACAGCGCGACGACCTCGGGCAAGGCCGAGACGAGCCCCGGGGCGGGGGCCGCCGCGGGCGAAGGTGCGGCGACCGTCGCGTCGCCGTGCTCGGAGGCGAGGGCTTCCCGGAAGATGAAGAACGTGCGCCCGAGCTCGATGAGGTCGCCGTCGGCGAGCACGGCCGACGACCGCGGCGTCCCGTTGACGGAGCTGCCGTTCTTCGAGCCGCTGTCCTCGAGGGTCCACCGGCCGAGGATCCGGATCACGCGCGCGTGCCTGGACGACAGCCAGGGGTCGTCGAGGCGGAGTTCGACCCACCGCGCGCTCGTGTCGGCCGCAGTCGTGATGCTCCGCGCCGGGCCGCGGCCGACGCGTACTTCGTCGAGCGCCTCCAGGGAGACGCGCGCCGGAGGGCTGAGCGGCCGATGGCTCTCGAGGACGAGGAAGAGGCAGGGGCCGCGCCCCGGACAGCGAGGCTCCTGCGGTCCGCCGCTCGCGGACAGGGTGCTGCTGTCGAGTCCGCCGGACACGGCTCCGTGACTACAGGGCCCAACCGCGGTGGTCAATACCTCCACCGGAGCGCTGGTGAGGCGGCTGCTCGCGCTGTGTCGCGCGAGTTTCCGAGCCACCGCCCGGCCGTCGTCCTGGGCAGCTTGCGGCACGCGCCGGCGTGGACGGAGCGGCGCGCGGGGCGGGCGCCGCGCCGGAGGCGCGGAGGGGCGGTGGCCAAGCGCGGGCCGGCGCTCGCGCGGGCCGCGACGCCCCGGCCGCCGGCGCTCACAGCCGGTGGTGGCCAGGCTGGGCGCTGCTGAGCTGGCCCGGCCACGCCGGATGATCCGTGAGGAAATTCGGGCCGCGGAGCCCGAGCGAGCGGTATCAGCGGGGGATTGTTGGATGCTCTCAGTTGAGGACGGGGAGATCCGTCCCCTCCTTGGCCAGGTAGACGACGGTCCTCACGGTGCCGTCCGCATCTTTTCGCAACAGACCACCGCCACCTGGCCCCTTCCAGCCCCGCATGCCTTCGCCGTAGATCGCGGTTGTCATGAAGGCGCGGAAGGCCTCCTCCGTGGTATGGGTGAGCTCGACGCGACAGAGTGTGGCCCGACAATCCGTCGAGACCAGTCGTGTATCTTGATCGGTCAGCGGTCGGATCAGTTCGTCGACCTGAGCCGCGGCCCCCCGCGACCAGCCCACATCCGGCGCCTGCGCCGAGAAGGAGAGCGCAAGAAACTCCTTCTGTTCCTCGTGCGACGGGGCGTCCTGCGGAGATGCCTCGCCCGGCGGAGAAGAGGGCGGGTCCGAAGGGCCAGGGCCCTCGCTCTCCGCCCTGTCGGCGGTGTCATGAGTCGCACTCTGCGCCATGGTGATAACGGTCGGTGTCCGGCGCGGGCTCCTGTCGACGCTCCTCACCTTATCGGTGAGGTCGTCGAGTGAGCTCTGCATCCGGTCGAGCGCAGCATCCGCTTGGCTCGACCGGCGCTCTACCAGGACGAGGGCGCAAGCCGCAGACAACAAACCAATTCCCGCGAGCCATCTCGAAGATTGCATTGTCAACTCCAGACCATGGGACCTCTCACGACGAGGACCATTTCAACGTCTCGGGTTCACTCGGATCAAGGACCACGGAGCGCCGCAGCTCGGACGCCGGGATCGGTCCCAGGGGCACCCCTTTCAAGGTGACACCAGTTGCACGGCTGGACGGCCACATCGGTGAAAGACGCGATAAATTCAGCGGTGCAACGTATCTGCTCGCTCGCTCGACGCGTGCATGTGGCGCGTCGTCCATGGAACCGACGTGGTTACGGCCCGGCGGTCGCGGCCATGTGCGATCACGACCCCCTTCAATTTACGGGATCCGTGGCGAGCTCATCGGGCGGATCTGTCACGTTGAAAGGGATGGTCTCAGGGGCATGCACGAACACGCGGGTGGACGCATGAGCCTACATGGCCGTGAGAACACTGGCGCTTTTCCCCCGCAGCTCCGGCGAAAAACGCTGTGACTGGCGGACGGGTAGGCCCATGGGACCGTTCACGTGACCCGGCATGGTCTCAGGGGTTGAAGTTGATCGACGCGACCCCGCGATTGTTCGGTACGTCCCAGCAGACGAGGCGCAGGCTCGCGCCGCCGCCGACGTCCACGGAGAAGCTCCGCATCTGCTTCCCGCTTGGATTGAACGTGTCCGTCGCCCCCCACCAGCCCCATGGACCGCCTTCCCCCACGATCGACTGGGCATTGCATGAGAACGACCCGTACCCATCGCCGTACGACCAGGCATTGATGGTGTGCGCGCCGCCGTTGTCGACGGGAGCTTCGAAGACCAGCGTCTGCGGCGTGCTGCAATTGCTGAGAGCGGCGCCCCAGCTCTCCGAGACGCAATCCTGCGCCCCCGCGTTGGGCCAGGGGCTGAAGGCCCCGTAGCCCGTCAAGGTGCGCGCGCTGGCCGCGCCGGAGGCCGCGGCCACGGAGAGGACGGTGAGAGCCCCGGCAAATATCATTCGACGATAATTCATGATGTCATACCTCGTAGCTGTGGTTCGACCCGGCGCCGCAGCCGCGCTGGGCGCCGCGCAGGAGCCTTCAGCACATCCCGGACCAACCTGGAAATCATGGATCGCAGCGTGTTTTCGTTGAGCGGTGAGACCGGCGGGGGGGCACCTCCGGCGCCGGCGCCCTTGAGCTGCGACCCAGCGGGGGCAGGGGGGCGCGGTGCGCGCGCATGGCGTGGTGGCGAGCACCGGCAGCTCGCGGCACGCGCTGGCGTGGACGGAGCGGCGCGCGGGGCGGGCCCTCGCGGAGGTCTCCCCCGCGGCCCGAGCTGCGCCGCAGGCACCGTGCACCCGCGCACGCGCAGCGCAACGGTGGCGCAACAGGTGTTGCAGGGCGTTGCAGGGCGTTGCGGCGGGCGCTCCGACAGAGCGCCGGAGGGGTCGTGGCCACGAGCGCACCGCGCCGTCCGGCGCTCGCGCGGGCCGCGACGTTCCGGCCGCCGGCGCTCACGAGGCGAGCCGCGCGATGGTGCTGCCTGCTGGCGTGGCCGTTGCAACCGAGCCGGGAGTCGGGTACGAGGTTCGCCACCCGCGCGGCGGTCGAGGACAGGAGACATCGTGTCGACTGCAGGGCCGCACATGCTCGAAGACCCGCTGATGACCGGTCTGGCCGCTGCTCGGCTGCGACGAGCGGCGGCCAGACCACGTGCTGGTGGTCCGGCTCGTACACGAGCGGCTGCTTAGGGTCGCACCTCGGGTAGGTCCGTGTGCGCGGGCTCGTGATCGAGAAATAGGAGATCACGGCGTCCATGGGCTGTGGAGTGAACACGGCCACTTCGATGCATGCATCTGATACGGCGTCACTCTCCCAAGGGGGATGCGGATCACGTCAGGAGCCTTCCGTCGCGGCAGGGACGGCCCCTCCGCGCGCTGCACATCGCCCTCGCCACCGCGGTGATGTCGCCTGCGTGCTCGCCGGCCAGGCGGCTCCAGAGATCGGCACGGAGGAGCGAAGCGCGATGCGCGATGCTGGCTGGCACAGATCTTGAGTACTTGCACAGGAGCATCAACATGAGCCTTCAACATATCCTCGCCACGCTCGCCTTCATGCTCGCTGCGCTCGCCACGGGGTGCGGAGCCGCAGAACCCCTGGAAGACATCACGGACGCGAGCCGGCAGCCGCTGCGCACGCCCGATTACCGGATGCCTCAGAATAGGCTCCACCCTGGCGTGATCGATGCGAACCTCGACCTCCTGGATCATGTTTGGAGTTATTCGCTCACTACGCCGGGGTTCAACGAGCTCCTGCAAGCGCATCCAGAAGTCGCCAGCCTGTTCAATACCGGACAGCCTACGAGCGCCGAGTATCTCATGGAGGCGATCACTTCGTGTGCGCTCAATTCGGAACAGAGCGTGACGGCCGATGGCATGACGCCTTCGCACACCTGGTGGGGCGAATTCGGGCTTTGCAGCGGGCCCACGGGCACGTGGGGCGACTGGGCCGGGGAGGGGGATACATGGACGAGCGGGAGCGCGTGCTGGGAAATCGTCGCTGGGTGCGTCCTCGCGCGAATGAACGCTCTCGGTAAGCATGTCCCCATCTCGCTGCGCGTCGCAAATCTCGACGGGCATCTGCGCGAGTTCGAGCCTGCGACCAAGGTTCGGGTCCGGACTACGCTCCGTGAGGGGCAGACCGCTGGAGGCGAATGGCAGCCGGAGTTCGTGGGGATCTGCGCGCGGGACGAAATGGTGACATTGCAACGCGACGATTCGACCAAGGTGCGCGTGTGCAAAGGCATCCACGGATGTGACCCCGGCGGACAGCACGCGATGGGGCCTGGCTCCGCGCACGTCTATGCAGGATTCGTGGGGGATTTCGAGGCGGGCAGCGGCGCCATCGAGTTCCCGTGCCCCACGGACGTGAGCACTGCCCCGAACGGTAGGCCTGATCGTGCTTACTTCAGCGTCATGGTGGACCCAGCCGTCGCGGGAACACCCTCAAGGGACCTTGTCGCGCCGCTCCGGTCCGATGTCCCATTCGTGATTTATCCCGCCACGGAGCAGGAGGTATTTACTTATCCCGAGGGCGCGTTCTACGGCGGTCTCTACCGTACCGAGTCCTTCGGCATCGAACGATGGGCGTGCCACAGTGAAATGTGGCAGTCGAGTAAATCGTACTTCGCCGACCGGCTCTGCGCAGACCCAGGGAACCCTCAGAATTGCGGTCTGCAGGGCACGTCCGTCGCCTGTGAAGCGGCCTGCGCGGGCAGGAGCCCACAGGGCGCCTACTTCGGCTGCCAGGTCCCGAACATCCCAAATTTTCAATATTATTCGACGGTTACGGTGTTCCTCAACGAGCCCAGCGCTATTTCCAGTGACCCGATCGCCTCGGCGATCGTGCCCACCCACGACGAGTGCACGCCCGGAGCGCCGCTCGTCGATGGAAGCAGTCCTGTCGTGACGAGCGTCTGCGCTGTGGATCCCTACTGCTGCGAGTCAGCCTGGGACAGCTCCTGTGTCGCCAAGGTCCTGACCGTGGCGCAGAGCGCGGCCTGCGGTCCTGCCCCATGCGGCCACTCGACCTGCGCCAAGGGCGCGGCGCTCGCCGATGGGTGCAGCCCTGTCGTGACGAGCGTCTGCGCTGTAGATCCCTACTGCTGCAGCACGGAATGGGACGACTCTTGCGTCGCCGAGGTCCAGAGCGTGGCGGGGAGCGAGGCGTGCGCCTGCAGCCATCCCGTCTCCACCACGGGCGCCGCGCTCCTGAACGGGTGCAGCCCTGTCGCGACGAGCGTCTGCGCCGAGGATCCCAGCTGCTGCAACACCGGCTGGGACGACTTGTGCGTCGACAAAGCGGCGACCGTGGCGAGCCGCCTGGTGCTCGGCTCCGCCCCCTGCAGCCACTCGACGTGCACGACGGGCGCGGCGCTCACCGAGGGGTGCAGCCCTGTCGTGACGAGGATCTGCGCCGTGGACCCCTACTGCTGCGACGTGGAATGGGATCGCCTCTGCGTCGACGAAGTGGCGACCGTGGCGCAGGACCTGGAGTGCGTCGCCGGCGCCTGTGGCCACACGCTCTGTACGACAGGGGGACAGCTCACCTCGGGCTGCGACGTCCCACCCCTCCCCTCGAGCTGCGTGGCGAGCATCTGCGCGGTGGACTCGTACTGCTGCGATGTCGCGTGGGACCGGATCTGCGTGGGCGAGGTCGCGAGCGTGTGCGGCAAGACCTGCGGCACGTGCTCTGACGCTCTCCAGCCCACGGAGTGTGCCGTCGACATGATGGGGTTCGTGAACAGCCTCCTCGGAGCCGTCAACGCGATCGATGCGCCGCTCGCGACGAGGACCGAGGCCGACATGCTCTCGTGCCCGGCGGACACGGGCGCAGGAGAGGGCCATCTCAATGTCTTCTCGTCCGTCGGCCCGCTCCCCAAGAGCTGCAATCGCGTCGGCGTCGACGACTGCGCCGATCCGGCGCGCTCGAATTACTGGGTGTCCGTGGTCGACGAGCGACGCGCTGGCCTCTACGAGAGCGCCCCTTATTCTTTCAGGGTCATCTGGGGATCGGAGGTGGAGGACTACCGGTATTACGGCGCGTGCTCCCCGGACCCGAACGGGTTCGACAACGCAGCCGCGGGCATCCCGAAGCTGCTCGAGCCCGTGAATGACGTGGACGGGGACGGCGTCGTCGGGATTCCGTCACCGCGGCACGAAGGCAAACGGGTCGTTGACTACCAGAACCACGTGTACGAGCTCCGTTTCTACGTGCCTGACGGCAACGGCGGGAGGACGTACATCGAGAAGGACACGATCGCGCAGATCTCGAGCCCCTTCCTCGTGCCTGCCTCGATCCCGCTCCCAAGCGCGACCAGCGCCGATCACGACGCGCCGTACAAGAGCGCGTACGTGGCCGTGAACATCACGCCGAGGGATGCGGCGGGGGAGGTCTTCACCGCGCTCGTCGAGAACAACTACGATGATACCGGGTTCATGCAATGGAAGCAGCAGCCGTCCTGCGGCGGGCAGTGATCCAGCGGGGCCGGCGCTGGAGAGTGCCTTGCTCCACGCCTGCCCCGTGCCCCCGTCGACACAAGGGTTGATGCCCGTGATGGACGAGGTCCCGAGCGTGTGCGGAAAGGGCTGCCTCTGAGGCGCGAGCCAGGCGGCCGCAAACCAGCCGCACGCAGGCCGGTCGTCCGGCTCATCGCGCCGCGCCGCGCCGTGCCTGGAGCAGCTGGCGCATCTCCGCCACGGCAGGGACCGGCTCATCCGCCACCGACCACGCATCGAGGACCTGCTTCGCGAGCTCCCGCGCCCGATCGCCCTCGCCGCGATGTGCAGCGCGGCGCGCGGCGCGCACCAGCGCGAGGCTCGCCCCGTTGAGCTCCCGAGAGCGATCGGGGATCGCCCTCTCCAGACGGTCGGCGAGATCGGTCTCTCCCGTGCGCTCGAACGTCTCCACCATCGACTCGGCGAGGACCTCGGCGAACGGGCCCTGCGTCCGGAGGAGGGGCCGGAACCTCTGCGCGGCGCCCGCGAAATCGCGATCCGCATAGCGCTCGGCCCCTTCGGTGAAGGCGCCCGCGTCCGGGAGGGCGCTGTACGACAGACGCTGCCACAGCTCCCGGAGCCGCTTGAAGCAGCGGCGAGAGACGGCTGGCGAGGCGTGCGCGCAGATGGCGGGCAGGCGCAACGGGACCTCGAGGTGCGCGCCGTCGAGCGGCGGAGGCTCGGGATCGAGGAAGCGCTCCACGACGAGATCGGCGATCTCGTGCGCGCGGCCGAGGACAAGGGCGATCTGCAGGGCGCGCCAGGCGATCTCGAAGCGCTGCACGAGGACCCAGCCGGTGTCGTCTGCGGAGACGACCATGGCTTGCTTCGCCTTCGAGAGCGCAGCGCCGAAGCGGGCCTCGCTCGCCGCGACACGCACGAGGAGCAGCTCGCTCCCCACGCGGTGGACGGGGTAGCCGCCGGTCGAGAGCGCGAGCGCGACGCCGCGCGCCTCCTCGCGCGCGCCGGAGGTGAGGAGTTTGTCGGCGAGGGTGCCGGCTACGTCCGTGTCGAGCGGCGAGAGCGCATAGGCGCGCCGGGCATACGCGAGCGCGACGGTCGCGTCGCCCGAGCTCTTCGCCTGCCACAGCCACCCGTAGCTATTCCAGGGCACCCATGCCTGCATCGCCCGCAGCGCCGCCTCGGCGCTCGCGGTGCTGTACGTCACCGCGACGAGCTGGAGCCAGGGCGCGCAGCTCCCGCCTATCCAGTTCCTCGGCTCCGCGTCCACGGCGAGCAGCGACACCTCCGAGGCCCGCTTCGGATCGCGCGCTTGGAGGAGGCATGAGAGGGTCGTCGCGAGCGTCGAGCGCCCGAGGGGCGCGGCCTCGCGCTCGAAGAGCTGCGCGATCTCCGCGATCGTGGCCGGATCGTCCGCGTTTCGAGCCTCGAGCTCGACGCGGGCACGCGCGGCGAGCTCGCCCGGTGATGCCGGAGCGCTGCGCGGAGGCAGCGTCACCTCCGGAAGCGGGAGGCCGAGCGTGTAGGCGCAGCTGCGGCGCTCCGCGGCCCCCCTCTCCGGAAGAGCGGCGCTCCTCGCCTCGAGGCGGGAGCACTCGTCGCGAAGCCCGCGCGCATTGTTGCTCATGGCCATGGCGAGATCGACCAGCGCGAGGGCGCCGCCGACGTCGCGGGCGCGCGAGAAGTCCGCCACCGTGGCATCGAGCGTGGGCGACACGGGGAGCGAGCCCCGCTCGGCGAGAGGGGTCATGGCGCTCCGCACGGCCTCGTAGAGGGCGCGCCCGGTGCCCACGGCGCGGTCGAGCTCGGTCCCGTCGGGACGGCGGAGGGTGACCGTGATCCGGAACTCGGTGCGCTCCCGGACGACCTCACCATCGGCGTAGTCCGCCGCTCGGCGACGGGCTTCTTCGACCGTCTTCGCGCGGGCATCGGGCGCGGCGTAGGGATCCTCGGGGAACGAGTCCACAGGCTGCGCCTGGAGCGCGAGGAGCTCCGCGGGGATCAGGGTCCGCGCGGCAGAGCCGCCCAGTTGGATCCGCGCTCGATCACAGAAGATGGATGCCGCCGCGGCTCCCAGCCAGCCCGCCGGCGCATCGACGCCCGATGCCTCGAAGACCGGGCACGCCAGCACCGAAGACGGCGATTGCACGGGAGATGCGGCGGGGGGCGCTGCCGGTGGGGGCGCGTCGCGCGTGCCAAACCATGCGACGGCGGTGGCCAGAAGGAGCAGGCTTCCTGCGATCGCCGGCGGCTTGCCTCCCATCGCGCGAAGGCGGCGAGGAGCAGACGGCCCGCGCGGCGGGGGCGACGGCTCGGCGAGGGGCACCCGCGCTCCGTTACCCACGGACGCGGTAGAGCCGATATCCCACCGTGCTCGCGTAGGGGTCGAGCCCGCCGGGGGCGCCGGCGCGGTCTCTCCCAGAGCCGTCTCTCCTGGGCCCGGCTCGGTCTCTCCCAGGGGCGTCTCTCCTGGGCCCGGCGCGGTCTCTCCCAGGGGCGTCTCTCCTGGGCCCGAGCGTGTCCCGCCATCGTCGGTGATGCTGTCCCCTGCCGCGGCGGCCGGCTCCTCCACGCTGCCGGGGGCTGGAGAGGGCAGGCTGAGCGTCTCGATGGCGGTGATCCCGAGCGCGTCGCCGAGAGCGCGCACCGCCGCGACGGCCGTGGCGAAGCGCCGATCCGGATGGACGGCGGTCGCGCGCGCGAACCACGCATCGAAGGCGGAGGACAGGAGGACGCCCGCTCTCGCTGCGCGCGCGCTCGCCGGCTCCGTCGGGCCGTGGGCCACGCGCAACGCGAAGGCGACCAGATTGTCATCTTCCTTCTTGTCGTCGGCCCAGTACGGCTCGCCGACGAGGAAGGTATAGGCCATCATCCCGAGCGCATAGATGTCTGTCGCCGCCGAGACGCGCTGGCCCCGGAACTGCTCGGGCGCCATGTACACCGGTGTCCCCACGGACTGGGTCGCGCCTCCGCCGACGGTGGTCTCGGCGAGGCTCTTCGCCACGCCGAAGTCCAGGATCTTGATGCGCCGCTCGCCGTCCTCGCCCACGCTCAGGAAGAGGTTTGCCGGCTTGAGATCGCGATGGACGATCCCCGCCCGGTGCGTCTTGTCGAGCGCGAGCGCCGTCTGGTGGAGGCACGCGAGCGTCTCCCCGGGCGAGAACTGCCCCACGCGCCGGAGGCATCGTCCGATCTCCTCACCGCGGAGCAGCTCCATGACGAGGTACGGCACTCCGGTCGCGTCGTCGACCCCCGCGTCGACGACGTCCACGATGAACGGGCTGTCGATGTGCGCGGCCACCCGCGCCTCGAGCTCGAATCGCTTCCGGAGCTCGGGACGCTCGATGATATGGGAGAGCATCACCTTGAGCGCCCACCGGCGGTCCGTCCCGAGGTGGCGCGCCTCGTACACCGCGCCCATGGCGCCCGCGGCCAGACGGCGGATCAGCCGGTAACGACCGGCGAAGGTTGCCCCCTCAAGCACCTCGGTGGACATGGCGCGTGGGGAGAGGAGACGTTCGGGCTCGCGCCGGTGTCAAGCCCCTCCGGGAGGCGTCCGGCGGCCGCGAGGCTTCCCGCGTGCGCCGCATCAGCGCATGTTAGCGCGCGCCCTTTGGGTAGTGCTCAAAATTGAACATGAAGGCGGGAAGGCGGGAAGAAATGATCGATGATCTTCCCGCCTTCATGTGAACTCTCTTCGGGCAAACTTGATCGAGTTCGGCTGGAGCACGCCCTCGTAGGTCGGCGAACCGCGGTCAGAACACGAACTTGAGGTGTCCGCCCACCGTCGCGAGCACCAGCGAGTACTCCCCGTTGCCGAGGTCGTAATCCGAGCCGGTCACCGTGCGCGGCAGGATGCCCTGCACGCGGACGTCGCCCGAGAGCGACACGCGATCGCTGAGCTTCAATACGCCCCCGATATCCCCGATCAGCCGGTGGTTGTCGGGCGAGGCCACGTCGATCGTGCTGTCCGGCGAGGCCGCCGACTGATACCCGACCGACGCCGTCGCCAGAAACGCCTCGCTCAGCTTGTACTTGGCGCCGATCTCCGCCCACACCGTGTCGTTCCACCTGCGCGGCAGCGTCACGGTGACGCGATCGGTGATCCCGAGCTTCGGCTGGGCGAGGTCCGGAGACGAGGCCTCGACGACGAACGCCTCGATGTCCGAATAGAGCACGTACGAGAGGAGCCCATCGAGGCTGAGCTTGTCGTTCACCCGGTAGCCGACGCCGGCGGTGAGCCGCTTGGGGAGCGTGAACGAGAGCTCCACGTCGCCCTCGACCAGCGGCTTGTACTGCAGGCCCTGCTCGGCGAGGTCCTGCGTGAAGAACGGGTGGTCCATGTCGATGGCGAACTTGCCCTTGTACCGCATCGCGGCGCTGTGCTGGTACGTGAGGCCGAAGCGAAGGTCCTTGTTGGGATTGAAGGCCAGCCCGATGTGGAAGGAGGCGCCGTGCGACAGGGCCTCCTTGATCGAGATGGAGCGCGCGAGGACGTCGAGCTCGCGCAGCTCGGACGGCGTGTTCGGGCCGAAGTCGTTGTCCTGCTTGAGGTAGTCGAGGCCGTCGTGGAACTCCTTGAGGCTCCCGAAGTCCTGCACCTTCGAGAGCTCCGCGAGGCCGCTGACGTAGGATACGCCGGCGCCGAGCGAGACCTGGTCGGTCAGCTTGAGCCCGGCGGCCGCCGTGAGCGACGTCGAGACGATGAACGCCTGCCGGAGCTGCCAGCGCTGCGCGCCGTCCTGGAAGCTGAGCGCCGCGGCATAAGGGACATACAGGCCGACGCCCACGGTCAGGCGATTGGGCAGGACCGGGATCGCCAGGAAGGCGTTGCCCGTCGGCGCGATCGGCGTCGTCGACACCTCCTCGGCGCGGCCGCGCTTGCTGGCGTCGACGTTCGCCGGATCGAGCGGGAGCTTGAACTGGAGCGTGTCCGGCGTCTGGTACGTGCCGAGCCGCTCGCGCTGGTAGGTCGCGTGGCCGACGATGAGGCCCGCGCCCAGGACGAGCTCGGGCCGCTGGACCCCCGCGAGCTCGGCCGGGTTCCAGTAGACGGCCGCGGCGTCGGCCGTCGTGGGGCCCGAGAGGCCGCTCGTCACCCAGGGCGCGTCGATGCCCGAGGCGTGCGCGTCCCGCGCCGTCAGGCAGGCGAGGCCTGTCGCGAGCGAGAGCGCGGCGAGTTCACGTCCTGTTCGTTGACACGCACGCGCACGGGCGCGGGCACCGGCACGGGCGCGGGGCCGCGGGGGCGGCGGAGCTCCTTGCATGAGACGGGTCCTCACGGTGGGGGGGCCGATCACTGGATCCGGGTGAGGGTGAGCGAGAGGCGATGGGGGCTCGGCTTGTCGCCGATCCTGATCTCGTAGCGGTGCCCCTCGTCGTCCGCGAAGTACAGCGTATCTCCTGCCTTGACCTCCACCTTCTCGTGGAGCGCGTCGCCGTCGATCTCCTCGGTCGTCGACACCTTCTTCTCGAGCCCGGCGTCGGAGAAGAAGCCAGGGCTCTCGTAGGCATAGTCGCGCACGCGCGCGCCGTCCGCGTCCTTGCGGATGTCGTCGGGCGCGACGAAGTAGAGGTAATCCCGCTGGCCGGCGACGCCGCTCTCGGTGCTCGGCTGGTAGAGGTAGAAGTCCGCGTCGCCGGCGGCGTTGTTGTTGAGCTCGAGCGCCATGTCCTTGAGGACCGCTGGATCGCTCGCGAGGTTCTCCTTGATGCTCGCGACGAGATCCTCGGTCTTCACGCCGACCGGCACGTCGCGCAGGGTCACCTCGAGGTCGGCTTCCCCCTCGGCGAGGCCGCCGTCATGGAGCCGCGCCTGGGCCACGTCGAGGAGGATATCCCAGAAGTAGGACGGCGCCGGAGGCGGGTCTTCCAGGATGACGCTCTCGTCGACGCTGATCTCGGTCCACCCGCTCTCGTCGATGCAGACCTTCACGGCCTCGAAGTCGCTCGTCGAGGTGCCCGCGGGCGCGTAGGTCGAGCAGTGATCCTCGATCTGGGCTGCCCTGAGCTCACCCGCGCGGGCGAGGATGTGCTCGAACTCCCAGAGCGGCTGTTCCCACACGGGCGAGTTGCCGCGCGGCGCGGGCTCCCGGCTCGTGCCGCCCGGCAGGAGCATCGCGTTCTCGGGGATGGCCAGCGTCAGCTCGCCGATGCTCAGGTTCCTGGCGAGGTTGTCCAGGACGAGCCAGTCCTCCTGGCTGAAATCGAACAGGGTGTCTATCTGGCCGGGCGTGCTGTTGACGCTCGCGACATCGGCCATCGTGGCGTCGACCCCCTTGTACGGCAGGGCGTTGACGTCGACGCGAACCGTCATCGTGAAGTCGTCGAGGGCCGCCTTCACCCCGGATGCGGCCTTGATGAAGCCGGGGTGCTTCGCGCCGCCCGGGTCGTCCGGATCGAGCGGCGTCGGGCCGAACTGCGCGGCGAGGCCGGCAAAGTCGGTGACGACGTCGTACAGCGTGACGGGGATGGAGTGCGGCGCGACAGGGTAGACGCCGTCCGGGTGCTCGTCGTTCGCCGGCCCTCTCCGGTGCTGGGTATTCGGGTGGGTGCTGACGAGGTTCTCCAGGACGGCCTGCGAGGTGATCTGGACGGGGATGAGCCGCTCGTTGGCGGCCGCGCCCGTGAGGTCCGCGAGGATTTTGGAGGTCGGGAGCCCCACGGCGTTGCCGACCCCGAGCAGGCCCTCGAGGCTCGTGCCGCGGAGGTCGGCGTTCTCCGGCGTCATGTTCAGGAGCCCGACGAGGTTCCGCGACGCCGGCGGGAGCGCCGCGATCTCCGCGGGGGGCATGTACATGACCTTGAGCAGCGCGTTCTCGATGAGCGTCGAGATGTCGAGATCGAGCAGCCATATCCCTTCGAGGGTGGGCCGCGGAATGGCCTTGAGCTCCTCGAGCGTGAGCGTCTTGGCGAAGCCCCTCGCGTCGAACCGCAGGAACTCGAGCGTGAGCGTGCGGCTCTGGCGCACGCCGAGCACCGGCGGGGGCGGCGCCTGCTCCACCGTGACGGCATCGACGCAGCCGGGCAGCGCAGTGGAGAGCGCGGTGGCGAGCAGGGGGCCGAGCCGGGAGAGCCGGCGGGCGGCGGGGCGGGTGCGGTCTCGCGCTTCCATGATCAGAGCTTCTCCACGTCGGCGGTGATCTCCACCGGATCGTCGCTCTCGGGCACGTAGAAGCGGACCTCGTAGACGGCGCCCTCGTCGTCCTGCATGTACAGCGTGGTCTCGCCCGGCGGCAGCCTGTATTTCTCGTGCGTCGTGTCGTCGACGCCGTCGAGCTCCTTGCTGGAGACCTTGCTCGCCTCGCTGAGGTCCGGGCTCGTGAAGAAGCCGGGACTTTCGTAGGTGTAGGCGCGGGGGGCCTCCGAGCTTTGATCCGAAGGCCGGAGGTCGTCCTCGGCGACGAAGAACAAGGTGGGCGCGCCGTCGGGCGCGCCGCGGCCGTAGAAGAAGTCGAGCCCGTCGTTGTTGACCCAGTAACGGCCCAGGATGATCTCGGCGATCTCGTTGGCCTGGCTCTGCAGGGTCGGGCGGAGGTCGGCCACGATCTCATCGGCGGTCAGGCCGATGCCGACGTTGTGGAGCGCGAAGACCGGCTGGGCGGCGCCTTCCTGGATCTCGGGGTTGCCGTCGCCGGTGGGGTCGTGGATGGCGGTCTGAGCCACATCGGCGAGCAGCTCCCAGAAGAATTGCGGACCTGGTACGTCGGGCGGAGGATCGGGCGGAAATGAGATGTTGCCGAGGAAGACAGACCACCCGCGAGGATTGCCTTCTTGGCCGATATTCACGCCGAGCGCGCACTTCCCGCCAGCCCGGAAGTAACATCCCGAGTAAGGTGCGCGGTCGCGGTACGTGAGGTAACCCGCCGTCCCGACGATCGACTCAAGCAGGTAGGGGGGAACGGACCAGATATAGTCGGTGCCGACGGGGGCATCCGGGGAGTTGGTCTTGCAGTCCGGGTTTTGGTCGCCGTCGCAAGGCGGCACTGCGGACGGGAGTTCGCGCAGCGAGATCCTCACGTCCACGATCGGCGCAGGTGCGATGCCGCTGATCTGGAGCTTGTCGGGATCGTTGAAGTCGAACTGCAGCGGCGCGTCGCCGTCGCGCAAGAACATGTCGCCGCCCCCCTTCGAGAGGTCGACCCCGGCGACCCTGCGCAGGCCCGACTCGGCGACGACGCGCATCTGGAAATCCGGCAGCAGGACGTCGCTCTTGGTGGTGAATGCCTCGTCATCGGGGACGAGCACGCCGGGATGGTCTCCGGATGGGCCGAGCTTCTGGGAGAGCGGCTGAAGATCGAACAGCGCTTCGTAGAGCGTGACAGGCATCCTCACGCCGTCCGCCGCGGGGATGGCCGGGTGCGTGCCGAGTAGCTGCTGCTGGAGAGCGCTGATGAGCTTGTCCATCGGCACGAGCGGCGCCGTCCGGTTGCCGCGCACGGCCTCCGGAGCCGGCTCGACGCTCAGATCGACATTGACGGCGTCGGCGAGGACATCGGCGAAGTCGAACGCGAAGGTGCCAGGGTTATCCTCGAAGAATTTGTTCAAATCCTCGAGCGACGTCCCCGTCACATCGGCGTTGGCGGGCGTCATGCTGAGCAGCCGGACGAGCGCGAACTCCGGGGAGGTTCGCCACTCTGCCCCGAAGCTCCGGCCGAGTTCGGTGAGCGAGCAGTCGTGGCCGGGGTTCGCGCGGTCATTCCGCCACGATTGCCCACACGCGTCCTGGATCTGCTCCAGCGCGTTCCGGAGCAGTTCCGTCGTGTCCACTTCGAGGATCGTGATCTGCTTGGCCCCGTCCTCGCCGAAGACCTGGAGCGCCTTCTGCTTGTCGAGCTCCAGCACCACCGACGGGACCTCGGCGTCGTCGATGCGCAGGCGGAACCGGTTCGGCTCCGCGATGACCACGCCGCCGCCAGCGCCGCCCTCGCCGCCGCTCCCCCCGCCACCCGCGGCCCCGCTGCCGCCGCCGCCTCCGTCGTCGCCGCACGCGGCGAGCGCGGCCAGCAGCACGAGGGAGACGCCGCGAAGCGCGGCGCCGCGCCGGGAGGAGAGGGCGAGGGAGAAGTGCGTCATGCGAGGGTTCCTCGTCGAGGGATCTCTCGAGATCCGCAGGAAGAGACGCCCGATGCTACCGAACTTCGACGCCACGGCGCGACAAAGAGTTCGTGGCGCGACGGCGCGGTGAGCTCGATCCGCGACGACGCCAGGCGCGCCAGGACACGTGTCGGTGTCCTTCGGCTGCTCGTCCGCTTGTCGGTCTTCTGTCGCCGAGCTGCTCGGCGCTTGCTTACGCGTCCCTGAGATCGCTCTGGACGTTCGTTGCTGGCATGGACGGCTCACCCGACGCGTCCGCCTGTGCGTTCGTCGCGGTCGCTGGCGGCTCGTACGGCGGAGCCGCGGGCGGCTCGTACGGCGGGGCCGCGGGCGGTTCGGCCGGCGGCGGTGGCGGCGGTGGCCGCATGGACGACGGCGCTCCCACGAGCTCGCGCGTCCGGTCGAAGAACGCGCGCAGCTGCGTGAGGCTCGGCTTGCGCTTGCCCGCCGCGATCGCGAGCACCTCCTCGCGGATCGCGGCGTTGATCGGCGTCGCGATGCCGAGCGCCGCGCCGCGCTCGACGACCTCGCCGTTCAGGAAGTCGACGGCCGGCGGGCGGCCTCGCTCGATGGCGGCGAGCATCGAGGAGCGCATGCGGCGGAAGCGAGCGCCCACCGCGAGGAGCAGCGCGTGCTTCGCGAAGAGCCCCGGCGAGCCCACGGCGGTGCGCTCGGCGTCCGTGAGCGCGATCCAGTCGAGGTCGAGCGTCCCTGCGACCTTCTCGAGGCGCACGCCGATCGTGCGCGAGACCTGCACGGTCTCGGTCATGATCTCCAGCGCGAGGCGGCGGACGAAGCGGTGCCTGAGCAGCACGCCGAGGCGATCGCCGCCGACGGTGCCGAGCGACGAGATGGCGCAGTTGATGGCGAGCTTCGACCAGCGCGCCCCGGCGAGGTTGTCCGTCACGGTCGTCGGTCCGATCGCCTCGAGGATGCGCGCGAGCTCGTCGAGGCGCGGGTCGCTCGCCCCGTCGAGCCGGCCGAGGACGAAGCCGCCGCTCGAGGTGCGGTCGTACACGCCGGGCTCCACCATCGAGGCGCCCCACGCGACGATCCCCCCGAAGGTGCGCTCCGGGCCGGCGATGCGCGCGATGCGCTCCTCGCAGAGGCCGTTCTGGAGGCAGATCATCGCGCCCGTCGGGGCGAGGTGCGCGACCGCGTTCCGCGCGGCCTCCTCGACCTGCGGCGGCTGCGTCGCCAGGAGGATGTAGTCGAAGGGTCGGGTGTCCGGGCCGAGCTCCCGCACCGCGCGGCCCCCGACCGTGCCGGGGCTCGCATCGCCGCGCACCCGGAAACCGACGGCGTTGATGGCGTCCGCGATGAGCGGGTTCGTCGTGAAGGCGGTGACGTCGTGGCCCTGCTCGAACAGGTACGCGGCGACGATGCCGCCGATCCCGCCGCAGCCGACGACGAGCAGCCGGGGGGCGGAGGACGCGGGGGCCACGGAGGCACCCGGGGCAAGCTCGGCAGGTGAATCGATGAAGCTCATGAAAGATCCATTACCACCGCTGCGGCGCCGGCTCGACGGGCTCGAGGGGAGCGGCACAAGGGGGCAGGGGTGTCGGAAGCCACGGCGGCTTCCGCAGCGCGTCATGGGGGAGGCGCGGGTGATGCGGCGGTGGCTCGAGGGGCGGCCCGCATGGGCGTTACGGCCCCACGTCCCCAGCTGCCTCGAAGGCCGAGAGCAGTCGCCGGAAGCTCTGGATGTGTCCCGTGCGCGCGCAACGCGCCCGCAGCGCCTCGAAGTACGACGGCTCGATCACCACGCCTGGGCGCTGCTTCGTGTAGCGATGGCTGCGCTCGATGAGCATGGCCTTGAGATACGCCAGGTGGAAGCTGGCGCGGGTGACGTAGCCCGGATAGGTCCCCATCCGCTCGGGATCGTCCGTGCTCACGTCGTAGAAGGTTGGGCACGCGACGCAGCGCGGGGAGCCGGTGTCGGAGCCATGCCTCGTAGACCCTCGGCTCGGTCTCGGCACCCTCCACGAGGAGGACGAGGTTCATCCCTGGACCCCGTGCTCGTACTCCGGCAGGTTGATGAGGCGCGTGAAGCGGTCGAGGTGCGAACGCTCCTCTGCCATCGCCGGGATTTTCTCGGCGTCCAGGACCCGCACGCGACTGCCCTTCCGGGTGACGATCTTCCAGTGGCTCGGCGGGATTTGCTCGATGATGTAGGGGTGGTGGCTTGTCAGGACGAGCTGGAGGTACGGCGCGCGGCTCAGCAGGAAGCGCGTCACTGCGGGCAGGCAGTTGACGCCAAGGCTCGACTCCAGCTCGTCGATGAGCACCACCGTACCAGGCGGAGCGAACGAGAGGTGGATAAGGAAGGAGAGGTAACGCTGCATGCCAGAGGACATGTCGTAAAAGAAGATCCAGCTATCGACGCCCGACTCGGCTGCCGTGAGCGCGAGGTTGTAGCTGCCCCCTAACTCCTTGCTCGCCTCGGAGCCCAAAGGGTAGTAGCGCTGGACCTTGAGCTTCTCGACAGTGGGAAACGCTTCGCTGAACGCCTCCTCTATCTCGGCGAACGCCTCTGGAAACACCTCTTGGAGAAGCTCGGCCTTGTGGTGCAGCGGCAGCGTGAAGTCCGCGCCAAGATCTGCCGCGGATTGGTAGTTGCCCCGCCGCTTCTCGAAGTGAGTCTCCGTCGTAAAACCATGGCTCGGCAACGTTTCGAGCGCTGATCGAGGAATACAGCGCGAGAAAGCCTTGTAAAGCGGAGCCATCTGCGGGTCTTCCTTGAGGACGGCAATTGCGCTCTGCGCTCGGTCCAGCTTGGGGAGTGCATGGCCATTCAGAAGGAAGCGCTCAGGCGAGCGCTCCACGATGGCCCGGTCTCCCTGGAAGATGCGCTCGGCTCGGATGAGGGGCGGCTCCTCGGCGTGCAGCGCGCCGTGCTCTTCTGCCCCTCGCCCGACGCGCGGCTCCAGATCGGCTTCCCAGCGGTACGTGAGCCCTTCGTGCTCGAAGCCGATCGCGAAGCTGGCCCCGCGGACTGCATCGATCAGCTCATCCTCTTCCTTCTCTCCGAGCGCCACGGCGCGGACCTGCTCGATCGCCCGTACGATCCGCGTCTTGCCCGCCCCGGACACGCCGACCAGCAGGTTGAACGCATCGAGCACCATCGGCTCGAGCGTCCAGCCACGCCCAGCGCTCTGAAACTCGAAGGTCAGGATCCTCATACGGCGGCCAGTCTACGCGCCTGCCCCATTCCGGCTAGCCCTGCCGGCTCGACTGCGGCGCCCCCTCGCGGTCCCCCTCAATCGCCCGGCGCCAGCACCTCGATCGCCTTCGGCTCCAGCGTGACCGTGATCGGCAGCTTCCCGAGCGGCTCGCCGTCCACGTCGAGGAAGAACGACTGCTCGACGTCGCGGTTCAGGAGCGTGAGCTCGATGCTATCGCACTGGAAGTGGCGCACGTCCGGGTGGCGGATGTGCGAGCCCGTGTACATGCCGGTCGACACGGCCGCGAAGCGGAGGTGGGGCGCGGCGCCCAGGTCGATGACGTCGAACACGCCGTCGTCGAGCTTCGCCATCGGCGCGAGCTGCATGCCCGCGCCGAAGAAGCGGCCGTTGCAGATGCCCAGCATGCGCGTCGAGATCTCCTCTTCCCGCCGCTCCCCGCGCAGCGTCGTCACGCAGCGCACCCGGCCGACGCGGCTGCGGACGAGGCCCTTGAGCGAGGCGATCGAGTAGGCGAGCGTGTTGCCGAGCACCCGCGACGACTGGTTGACGAGCGAGACCACGATGCCGCTCATCCCGGTGGAGAGGACATTGACGAAGAACGCGTCGGCCCGCTGGCCGTCGTGCGTCTCGTACGAGAGGCGGCCCACGTCGAGCCGGCGACTGTGGCCGCTCGCGATCGCGGTGCAAAAGCTGTCGAGCCGGCGGGTCAGCTTCAGCGTCTTGCAGAGATCGCTGCCGGTGCCCGCGCCGATGATCCCGAGCCGCGTGCCGGTGGCGCCCCGGTCCTTCGCCTGCATAAGGCCGTTCACCACCTCGCTGATGCTGCCGTCCCCGCCGACCGCCACGACGGTCTCCCGCCCGCCGAGCGCGGCTTCGCGCGCGAGATCGACGGCGTGGCGCGGGCGATCCGTGCGCACGATGTCGACGTCGCCGAGGATGCGGCGGATGGGCGTCAGCATCTCGTCGAAGAGCCTGCCCGTCTTTCCGCCGCTGGACCGGGGGTTCACGATGAGGAGGGGGCGCATGCGGGCACCGATGCTAGATGCCGCAGGCCGCCCAGGGCGAGGTGTTTTTGTCGAGAGCCCTGCGGGCCGACGCCCCGGCGCGCTCGGCGGCGGTCACTGCTTCGTGCAGCCGCAGCCGCAGTCGTCGCTGAAGTAGCTCCAGCCGGGCTCGCACACGAAGCGGATCCGGGCGCACTCGTCATGGCTCTGCCCGACGTACTTGAGCATCGGGCTGTCGGTCCCGCAGCCTGGCGGGCTGCTCGCGCCCGGCGCGCCGTCGGCGCCGGTCGGCTCGCCCTCCGGGCCCCGCACGCTCCCCGTCTCCGCGCCCTTCGCGCTGTCGGCCGGCGGAGCTGCCACGGGCGCGCCGCTCGGGGCGCCGCGGCAACCCATGGCGAGCGAGCCGAGCAGCACGAGCAGCGATGGCGAGGAGAGGAGGTGTCGAGTTGGCATGAAGGGTGGCTCCGTTGGCAGAGACAGCCCCGCTCCGCGGGGCTCGGCGGTGAAGGCGCGTCGCTTACGCCCTCCCTCGGTGGAGCTCCGACCGGCGCGAGCCGACGGGGTGGGGGAGCGCGGCGTCATTGCCCGCGCTCTCGTCGCGCGGAGCGCGCGCGGCGCCGGCCGGGAGCGCGGCGCCCTGGGCCTCCTCCTTTGCAGTCTTGGGCAGATCGGCCCCCGTATCGCTGGCGTCCTTGGCGCCCGCGCGCTTCCCCTCGGGCGAGCGGTGCTCGATGACGGCGTTGATCTCGGCCCCGAGGAGCACCGCCAGCGAGGAGATCCACATCCAGAGGAGGAGGATGATCACGCCGCCCAGCGCGCCGTAGCTCACCTCGTAGCTGCCGAAGCGGCTGACGTAAAAGGAGAAGCCGAGCGACGCGATGACCCAGATCACGACCGCCACGACCGATCCCGGGGTGATGAACTTGAACTTCTGCTCTACGTCGGGGAGCAAGTAATAGAGGGTTGCCAGGACCGCCATCACGATGAGCGCCGACACCGGCATGCGCAGCCAGAGGACAAGCGTCGCGAAGGGGCCGAGGTGCGCGGCGAGCGCCGGCGTGGCGACCGCGATCGCCGAGGCGACCGTCAGCAGGACGGCGCCGCCGATCGTGACCAGCAGGGCGATGCCGCGGCGCTTGAGGTACGACCGGCTGTCCTCGACGCCGTAGGCGGAGTTGAGCGAGTCCATCAGCGCGGTGACGCCTCCCGAGGCGGCCCAGACCGCGCCGAGGGCGCCGACGGTCAGGAGCGCCGGGCTCTGGCCTCCAGTGAGCGCCTGAAGGCGCTCGCCCAGGATGGTGGCCACGGCGGGCGGGGCCACCCGGTACAATTCGCCCATCAGCTGCGCGGACTCGGCAGGATCGATGACCAGGCCGGCGAGGGCGACCGCGAAGAGCAGGAACGGGAAGATCGCGAGGACACCGAAGAACGCGAGCGAAGCAGCGACGGTGTCGATCTTGTCCTTGATACATTCCTGCTTGATGTCGTTCAGGAAATCCTTCCAGGGGATCTCTCTTCCGGGCAGGTGCATGATGGACCTTCCGTGGGGCGCATGGAGCGCTGCTGGGTTCTTCCTGGGGCGGCTCGCGCCGGAGGCGCTGTACGCTGTCATGAAAAGCAACGCGGGTGCCAGGCCCGCGGCTGCAGCTCCCCGGACAGGTCGGCGATTTTCGCGCGCTGGGCCCCGGCCGAGCGCAGAGGCGGCTCGATCCTCGCGCGTGGCGCGAATTGCCCCACACGGCAGAACGGCCACGGCGCGAGCGCCCGAGGCCACCTGGCCGGGCGCTCGCGCCGTGGCCTCCGGCCGCCAGCGCGGGCGCCCCGCCGCCAGCGCGGGCGCTCCGCCCCGCGCGGCCGGGCGCTCCGCCGGCGGCCTGCCTGCGCCGCGAGCTAGCTCATCGCCTTGCCGATGAACTCGTGCAGCTCCGGATCATTCCCGTGTTGCGTTCTCACCGAGGGCTCCTCCCGGTACATCGTGTTGAGCGCCCTCTCGATGCCGGGGTTCTTCCCCGTGAACGCGTCGATGAGCTCCCGCATGCGCTTCACGATCTGCTGCACCGGCTCGCTCTTCGGGTCGGAGCCCTTCTGCATCTGCGCCCGCATGTCGTCGTAGATCTGCTTCCACGCCGACTCGGCCTCACGCATCTTCTCGGGGCCCATCGCCTCTGCGCGCTGCTTGAGCTCCTCGAGCTGCTCTGGGGTGTAATATTTCTCGCTCATGGTCATCACCTCGATGGTTTGAAGGAGCTGCTCCACAGAGACGTCCTCTCCCGACCGCAGGACGTGGGCCAGGCCCTCGAGCCGCGCGCAGAGCCGCTGCTCCAGCGCGATCTGCTCGCGCAGCCGCGACAGGTGGAGCTCGATGGTCTGGAGCGGAGAGAACCCCGGCTGGTCCAGGCACGCGGCGATCTGCTCCAGGCTGAAGCCGAGCTCGCGCAACGACTTGATCTGCTGGAGCCGGGCGACGTCGCCCGCCGAGTACATCCGGTGCCCCGACGCGGTGCGATGCGACGGGACGAGCAGGCCGATCTCCTCGTAATAGTGGAGCGTGCGGACGGAGAGGCCGGTCTGCCGGGCGAGATCGCCGACTTTCAACGGTGCTGAACGCATGGCGTTACCCCTGTTTCCAGGGCGGGTGAGCACGTCCATGCCCCGGAGGCTAGGTCCTCACGTAGCGTGAGGATCAAGGGCCCGCCTTCACTTTTTTCGCTCGACCGGGGCGCTGCGCGGAGCGGCCCGGGCGGGACAGGCCTCTCCCTCGCCCCGCGCAGGGTCACCGCATGCGGAGCGTGTATCTCTCGACCGACCTGTACTGAGGTGGCCAGTCGATGTCGAAGCCCTGCTCCGCGGCGGCGTGCCGGGTCCAGTACGGGTCGTAGAGGTGCGCCCGCGCGAGCGCGCACAGGTCGGCTCTCCCGGCCGCGACGATGCTGTTCACGTCCGCGTAGCTCTGGATGTTGCCCACCGTGATCGTCGGCACGCTGGCTTCCAGCCGCACGAGCTCCGAGAGCGGCGTCTGGAACAGCCTGCCGTGCTCCGGTTTGCTGGACGGGTCCGTCTGTCCTGCCGAGACGTGGATGATGTCGGCGCCGTGCTCTCGCAGCATCGTCGAGAGCGCGATCAGATCGTCCGTCGTGAGCCCGGAAGGCGCCCAGTCGGTGGCGGAGATGCGCACGCTCATGGGCTTCTCCGCCGGCCACACGGCCCGCACCGCGTCGAACACCTCCAGCGGGTAGCGCATCCGGTTCTCGATCGGACCGCCGTACGCGTCGTCGCGCCTGTTCGTGAGCGGCGAGATGAAGCTCGCGAGCAGGTAGCCGTGCGCGCAGTGCAGCTCGATCAGGTCGAAACCGGCCTCGTCCGCCCGCCTCGCGGCCTGCACGAAGTCCGAGGTCACCTGGTCCATGTCCCCGCGGTCCATCGCCTTCGGGACCTGGCTCTCCGCCAGGTACGGGATGGCGGAGGCGCTGAGCAGCGGCCAGGCGCCGCGCTCGAGCGGCACATCCATGCCCTCCCAGAGCAGCTTCGTCGCGCCCTTGCGCCCGGCGTGGGCCAGCTGGACGCCGATCTTGGCCCGGGAGCGCGCGTGGACGAAATCGACGACGCGGCGCCACCCCTCGACGTGGCCGGGGCGATAGAGCCCCGCGCAGCCCGGCGTGATGCGCGCTTCCGGGCTGACGTCGGTCATCTCCGTGATGACGAGCCCTGCGCCTCCGAGCGCCCGGCTGCCGAGGTGGACGAGGTGCCAGTCGTCGATCTGCCCGTCCTCGGCCGAGTACTGGCACATGGGCGACACGACGACCCGGTTCTCCAGCACGAGCGATCGGAGCCGGAACGGCGTGAACATCGGCGGCGGCGGCGTCGCATCCCCGGCGAGGAGGCGCGCCCCCGCCTGCGCCTCCGCCTTGCGCGCCACGTGCGCGTCGATCTCGCGCACGAACGCCGGGTCGCGCGCCTTCAGGCCCTCGTGCGTCACCCGCAGGCTCCGCGTCAGCAGGCTGAACATGAACTCCACCGGGTCGAGCGCCATGTAGCGCTCGGTGTTCTCGAACCACAGCAGGCTCACCTGCGCGGCCCGCTGGAGCGCGAGCACCTTGGGCTTGCGCTCCGCCTCGTAGGCGGCGAGCGCCTCGGGCACGCCCCGGTGCCGCTGGAGGCTGTCGACGAGCGCGATGGCGTCCTCGAGCGCGAGCTTCGTCCCCGAGCCGATCGAGAAGTGCGCCGTGTGCGCGGCGTCGCCGAGCAGCACCACGTTGCCCGCGCTCCAGCGCTCGTTGTGCACCGTGGGGAAGCTCCGCCAGACGCTCCGGTTCTTCAGCAGCCGGTGTCCCTGGAGCTTTTCGGCGAAGAGCTCCTCGAAGTACGCGATCGTCTCGTCCTCTGTGGCGCGATCGAGGCCCGCGCGCCGGAAGGTCTCCTCCCGGCACTCGACGATGAAGGTCGAGCGCTCCGGCTCGTAGCGGTACGCGTGGACCCGGAAGAGGCCGTGGCGGTTCTCCTCGAAGTAGAAGGTGAAGGCGTCGAACGGGAACGTCGTGCCGAGCCACACGAACCGGTTCGGGCGGACGTCGATGCGCGGCCCGAACCGGTCGGCGAATCGCTCGCGGATCTGGCTGTTCACCCCGTCGGCCGCGACGACCAGATCGCTCTCGGCGGCGGCCTCCGCCGGGTCCGTCACCTCCTCCTCGAAGCGCAGGACGACGCCGAGCTCCCGCGCCCGGTCCCCCAGGATCGCGAGCAGCTTCCGGCGCGAGAGGCCGCTGAAGCCGTGCCCCCTCGACACGAGGACGCGCCCGCCGAAGTGCGCGTGGAGCTCGTCCCAGTGGGCGAGGCTGCTCCGGATCGCGTCGTAGCTCGGGCGATCCGCGTCGGCGAGGCCGTCGAGCGTCGCGTCCGAGAACACGACCCCGAAGCCGAAGGTGTCATCGGGCCGATTCCGCTCCACCACGACGACCTCGCGCCGGGGGTCTGCCTGCTTCGCCAGGAGGGCGAAATAGAGGCCTGCCGGCCCGCCGCCCACGCATGTGATCCTCAACGCCCTGCTCCTCTGCTCCCGCGTCTGCCCGCGCCGGAGCCTACACGAGAACGCCGAGGTACAGCGCCGCTCCGGTGGAGATCAAGGGTGGACAGGATCGAAGAACGGGATTTCCAGGACGCGCAAGAGCTGGTTCGCATCATCGCCCGATCGAGCGCGGCAGTCCGCATCGTCACTCCGGTTCGCGCAGGCAGCCGGCGATGCGGTCGTCAAAGACGATCACCACACCCGATTTGGAAAATTCGAGGGGATGCTTCTGCCGTCCTGAATCCCTCCGCAGGAGCGCCTCCCGGCGATCGACGAAGGGGTTGGTCGGCGGGAGGAAGTAGGGTAAGCGTTGATCAGAAGAGCGATCGCCGGGAATATAGACCGAGCCCCGAGGTGACGCCGGGGCGCACGTACCGCTCTGCTTCAAATATTCTCCTTAGCCACGATGCGGCTTATCGCCGGGGCACGCCTCGGCATGGGCCAGGTGAATTCCACCCGAACGGCTGGTCACTCCATGATCAAGACAGCGCCGCCCGACACCGAGCGATCGGTACCGTTCCTCCGCCGTTCCATCGCGGCGGGCATGTTCGCGATGGGGCTCGCCGGCCTGACGGCGGCTGCCTGCACCGGGCAGCTCGGCGATGGGAGCCCGGGCAGCTCGGGCAGCTCCAACGACGACAGGCCCATCGATCCGACCACCGGGAAGCCGGCCGCGTACGACTGCAGAGAGGCCCGAACGAGCCCCGGCGTGCTGCGCCGTCTGTCCAGGGTCGAGGTCCAGCTGACGCTTCAGGACCTGTTCCAGCTCGACGAGCCGCCCGCCGTGGACAGCATCCCGGAGGACACCGGCCAGGGCGGCTTCCGGACGATCGCCGCCCTCCAGAACGTGTCGGATCAGCACCTGCGCGCCTACCTGGCGATCGCGGAGACGCTCGGGCAGGAGCTCATGGCGGACGCCGCGCGCCGGACAGCGGTGCTCGGCTGCGAGCCGGAGGCCGACGATTGCCTCGATCGCTTCGTGCAGCGCTTCGGCAAGCTGGCGTATCGAAGGCCGCTCTCGGCCGAGGAGGCGAGCGATCTGGTCGCGCGGGCGAGCGAGGTCGCGCGGGACAGGGAGGACGCGTTCCGCTTCGTCATCGAGGCGCTGCTGACCTCGCCCAGCTTCCTGTTCAGAATCGAGGTCGGCTCGGCCGGCTCGGAGACGTCGACCTTGACGCCGCTGGAGCTCGCGTCGCGGCTGTCGTTCACGCTGTGGGGCCGGTCCCCGAGCGCAGCGCTGCTCGAGCGGGCGGAGTCCGGCGAGCTCGACAGCGACGAGGGCCTCCGCGCGGTCGCGGAGGAGATGGTCGAAGACGAGCGGACGCAGGTCTTCTTCAACGCCTTCTTCAAGCAGTGGCTGACCTTCGAGCAGCTCCGCGCGCCGGTCAACCCGGACGCCTCGTTCACGCCCGCCCTGCTCGAGGACATGATCGCCGAGAGCGAGCTCGTCCTCGGCGAGCACGCGTTCACTCCAGACATCGACTTCTTCGACGCGCTCACGGCGAACCACACGTATGTCACCCCGGCGCTCGGCAAGTTCTACGGCCTCGAGGTGCCGGGGGACGGCGTGAGCCGCGTGGAGTTCCCGGCCGGCCACCACCGGGCGAACACCGGGCTGCTCACGCACGCGAGCCTCATCAGCGCCAAGAACGACGGCGATCTCATCGCCGTGCGCGGCCAGTGGCTCCGGGCGGCCTTCCTCTGCGAGAAGATCTCGATCCCCGCGGGGCTCCTCGAGCAGCTGGAGAGCGAGCTCTCGGGCCTGACCTATCTCGAGGTCCTCGAGAAGCGCAACACCCAGGAAGGGTGCGCTGGCTGCCATGCGCTCATCGATCCCATCGGCGTCGGCTTCGCCCAGTACGACAAGCTGGGGAAGTACGATGGGAGCATCGGTATCGACGAGTTCGGGCTGGAGCCGCGCCTGGAGGGCGCGGCCAACGAGTCGTTCGACTCGCTCGCTGCCCTGGCGGCGGAGCTGCGGCGGAGCCCCGATCTGGCCGCCTGCGTCGCGGAGAAGCTGTTCATCTACACCCAGGGGCGCGAGCCGGCGGCCGAGGACCGCTGCGCGATCGACGCCTCCGCCGGGAGCTTCACGCAGGACGGCAACCGGTTCCGCTCCTTCCTGACCGCCATCGTGCGCTCGCCGGAGTTCCGGCTGAGGAGGGCGCCAGAGTGACGTGCTCGCAGACGGTTCGACCGACGGAAGAGGAGTGTCGCCAGTGAAGATCTCGAGAAGAGCTCTGCTCCGCGGGGCGGGTGTCGCGGTCGCCCTGCCGTTCCTCGACGTGATGCGGCCCCAGCGCGCCAGCGCTGCTCCGGCGGATCCGAAGCGCTTCGTGGCGTTCTTCGTCCCGAACGGCACGGATCCCGGGGCGTGGCACCCGAAGACGGAGGGGCCGCTCTCGGCGGAGGGGCTGCCGCCGTGCCTCGTGGACATGAACGGCTTCGACGCCGAGCGCGAGTGGCCGGCGGGGGACGCGATCTGGCGCGACGTCACCCTGGTGTCCGGCGTCGACCACCAGGCGATCTGCTCCGACATCCACAGCCCGGCCATGGCGCTGTGCGCCCACACCGACGGCGGCGGGACGGCCGTCCCGCGCAAGGCCACGCTCGACCAGTACCTCGCCAACCACATCGCGGCCGAGACCCCGTTCCGCAGCCTCAACCTGTCCCCCACGGGCGACACGGCGGTCACGCAGGGCTTCATCTCGTTCAGGGACGGCGGTCAGGTCGAGGATGCCTTCCGCGATCCGGCGAAGGTGTTCGACACGCTCTTCAGCAACCTGGGCAACCCCAGCGAGGAGATGGACGACATCCGGCGGCGCCGCGCCAGCGTCCTCGACTGGGTGCGAGAGGACGCGAGGCGCCTGAACCTGCGCCTCGGCGCGGCGGATCGGGCGCGCGTGGAGCAGCACCTCGAGTCGGTGTTCGAGCTGGAGAAGCAGATCCAGTCGACGACGCCGTCGGGCTGCACCGTCCCCGGCGCGCCCACGAAGGGGCAGAACCTGCACGGCAAGTTCAAGCAGATGATCGATCTCGGGCTCCTCGCCCTCACCTGCGACCTGACGCGGGTGCTCGTCCTGCAGTACTCGAACAGCTGGGGCCTCGACTTCGCCGGGTACGATCTGCCCGACGGCGTGGGGGACTGGAGCGACCACTTCATCTCGCACAAGCTCGGCGATCGGGACCGCGCGACCGATCTCGACGGGCTGCCGCAGGCGGAGGCGATGCGCATCGCGAACGCCCGCGTCGTCCAGACCTCGCGGTTCAAGGTGCGCCGCTTCGCCTACCTGCTCAACGCGATGAAGGCCGCCCAGACGGCGACAGGCAACCTGCTCGACGAGTCGCTCGTGCTCTACACATCAGAGAACGGCGACGGGGACTCCCACGGTCGGACCAACATGCCCATCATGCTCGCCGGCCACGTCGGGGGGTTCCAGACAGGCCGCGCCATCAAGGCCAGCAAGCCCCCGACCGGCGCGCTCCATTGCTCCATCATCAACTACTTCGGCGTCGAGCTGTCGGAGTACGGCGACCCGGCGAGCGGGCCGATCGCCGGCCTGTGAGCCTCGCGCGCCGCGCGGCCTGCGCGTGACACCTACCAGCGCTCGACCTTCGATGGGCCCGCCTGCTCGCGGCTGCTGAGCAGCTCGCTCGCCGCGGTCGGGCAGGGGACGTGCATCCAGCCCGGGCAGTGTGACGCCGTGCGGGCATGAGCGGCACAGCTCTCCGCGCGCGAGCGGCGGACGCGCCGTGCGTTCAGGCCGCGCGCGTCCGCCGGATGTGAGCGACGTGGATGCCAGAGAAGGGGGTGAGGCATGGAATCGCTGGGACGGTATTGGTGGCTGCTGGCCCTGAGGGGCGTGGTCGGGATCCTGTTCGGGATCTTGTTCTTCGTGTGGCCGATCCCATCGCTCGCCACGCTCGTGCTGCTGTTCGGCGTGTGGGCGTTGTTCGACGGCTGCGCCGCGTTCGCGTCCGCGATCAGCGGCCGCGGCGGCGTGTATTCCGTGGTCGAGGGCATCTTCGGCGTCGGGATCGCGGTGCTGACGTTCTGGCGGCCCATGATCACCGCGCTCACGCTCTACGGCGTGGTCGCCGCGTGGGCCGTCGTGATCGGCATCTTCAAGATCGTCAGCGCGGTGAAGCTCCGGCACGTGATCGCCGACGAGATCTGGCTCGGGCTGAGCGGCGCCGCCTTCTTGATCTTCGGCGTCCTCATGGTGGCGCTCCCGGCGGCCGGCGTGCTGGCGCTCGTCTGGTTCATCGGAGCGTTCGCGATCGCCGAGGGGGCGATGCTCATCGGGCTCTCGATGCGCCTGCGCCGCGTGCCGAGCCTGGTCGCGCCGCTGCGCATGCCCTGACGCCCGGCGGGGCGCCATGGAGCGGAGCGCGCCCGTCAATCGATCTGCAGGTGGTAGTGCGCGGGCGTCGTCTCCTCGAGCACCAGGACGCCCCCGACCTCCGCGGTGCTCTCGAGGAACGCGCGCTTTTCCTTGGGCGACATGGTCCTGTTGCGCACGTCGACGGCGCCTTTGCGCAGGTGCGCGGAGACGTAGATCCCCCGGTCGATCTGGTCCTGGATCACGGCTTCCATGGCGGCGACCACCTGCTCCGGCGGCTTGCGGGAGTTCGCCTGATAAGCCTTCTTGATCTCCTGGACGGCCGCCTTGTTGCGGTAGAGCTGGAGCAGGTCCTCGCCGAGCCTGAGCTTCGTGAACATCGCCCTGGCCTGGCGGTTCGCGTCGCGTGTCCCGCTCGTGATCACGAGGTGCTCGCGCGTGCGTCGCGCGTAGCCCTGGTCAATCTGCTCGACCTTCGCGGCGATCTTCGCCGGGAGCGTCACGCCCGGGAGCACCTCGTACGGCGGCGGGGCCCACGGCTCCGTGGGCACGGCCTTCCCGAGCGCCGTCAGGGGCGGCAGCTGCGCGCGCCGCTCCTCTTCCTCCGACGGCAGCTCGTCGCACTCGGGTCGGGTCGCCGGCGCGGCGGCGCGCGGCGCGGCGCTCGCTGTCCCTGCGGCGCGCGGCGCGCTCGGGGCCCGCGGCGCGGCGGTCGCCGGCGCCGCGGGGGCGCTCGTGCCGGGCGGATCGAGGCCAGGCAGGCCGATGCTGGGCAGATCGATCGACTCGATCCGCTCCCTGCATCCAGCCGCGCAAAGCAGCGCCACGGCGAGGGCGCGCAGGCGGCGCGGCGGCTCCAGGGAGCGTTCCTGTGCGGCTGCTCGGCGTGTCGGAGGCGTCGGCAAAGCCGGTCCAGCGTGCCATGGCGCGCGGCGCGGGCGAAAAAAACGGCGGCGCGCGACGTCGCGACGTCGCGACGTCGCGATGTCCACCAACTCGACGCGCGGGGCGCCGCATCGACTACACAGCTCCCCATGCCCCATGCTCCCCTGACCGGCCGTATCGCCCTCGTGACCGGCGCCGGTACCCGCCTCGGCGCCGCGACGGCCCGCGCGCTCGTGGCCGCAGGCGCCGACTTGGCCGTCCACTACGCCACGAGCGCCGCCGGCGCGGAGGTCGTCGTCGACGAGGCGCGCTCCCTCGGCCGCCGCGCCGCCGCGTTCCAGGCGGACCTCCACGACCGGGGGGCGCTCGCCGCGCTCGCCCGCGCGGTGCTCGACTGGTCGTCTGGCCGGCTCGACCTCCTGGTCCACAACGCGGCGAACTTCGATCGGGTCCCGCCGGCCGAGCTCTCCGCCGACGCGTGGGATCACGCCATGGCGCTCAACGCGACCGCGCCGTACCTGCTCACGCTCGAGCTCGCCCCAGCGCTCCGCGCCTGCCGCGGCAGCGTCGTCGCGATGGTGTGCGTGAGCGCCGAGCGCCCCTGGAAAAATTACATCCCGTATTCCGTGTCGAAGGCCGCGCTCGCGCACCTGGTCCGCGGCCTCGCCGTGGGGCTGGCGCCGGAGGTGCGCGTGAACGGCGTCTCACCCGGGACGGTGCTGCCGCCGTCCTCCTACGACGAGGCCACGCTCGCTCGCCTCCGCGAGCGCATCCCGCTCCAGCGCATCGGGGAGGCGGAAGACGTCGCCCGCGCCGTGGTGTTCCTTGCTGAAAACGACTTCATCACCGGCCAGATCCTCGCGGTCGACGGCGGCGTCTCGGTCGCGTGACGCGCCGCCTTCTCGCTCGGGTCGATCCGCCCCAGCGTGAACGGGCGCGCGCTTTGGCTTGAACGACCTCACCTGATCGACCCATAGTTCGAGCCTCATGAGCCACACGCCCGAGACCAGCGCTGCCCCCCTCCAGGCAGATCCTGCCCACAGCACGCCCGCCGGCGGCGCCCCGGCCGAGGCGCCCGCGGCTGCGGCTCCCGGCGCGGAGGCCAAGCCGGCGAGCCACGACTCGACGCTGCCGGAGGCGCTTGTCGCGTTCATGCTGGAGCGCTGGACGCCGTCGTCCGGCGAGCTCCCGCAGGCGATCGCGCACGCGGACGTGTTCGCTGCCCGCCGCCGCGCCCTGTCAAAGCTCTTCCCGGCGGAGACGCTCATCATCCCCACCGGGCACGAGAAGGTGCGCGCCAACGACACGCACTACCGCTTTCGCCCGGGCTCGGACTTCTTCTACCTGACGGGCAACCTCGAGCCTGACTGCGTGCTCGTGCTGCAGCCGCAGGAGGGGGGCGGGCACCGGGACATCCTCTTCGTCGAGCCGAACCCCGGGCGCAGCGACAAGACGTTCTTCACCGATCGCGCCAAGGGCGAGCTCTGGGTCGGCCCCCGCCTCGGCGTCGAGCAGAGCCGCGCGCACTTCGGCGTCGACGAGTGCCGCGGGCTCCCCGAGCTGGACGCGTACCTGAGCGGCCTCGTCGGTACGGTGACGCGCCCGCACCGCGTGCTCCGCGGCATGTCCGAGCGCGTCGACAAGCTCCTCGCCCGGCACGATCGCGACAAGCAGCTCGGCGAGGCGCTCTCGGAGATGCGCCTCCTCAAGGACGCCCTCGAGGTGCAGGAGCTCGAGGCGGTCGTCGCGTCGACGAAGCGGGGCTTCGAGGACGTCATCCGCGCGCTCCCCCGCGCTCGGAGCGAGCGAGAGGTGGAGGGCACCTTCAACCTGCGCGCCCGGGTCGAGGGCAACGACGTCGGCTACGGGACCATCGCCGCGTCGGGCCACCACGCGTGCATCCTGCACTGGACGAGGAACGACGGCGCGCTGGAGCCGGGCAAGCTCCTCCTGGTCGACGCCGGCGTCGAGGGCAACGCGCTCTACACGGCCGACATCACCCGGACGCTGCCGATCAACGGGAAGTTCTCCAAAGAGCAGCGCGAGATCTACGAGCTCGTGCTCGAGGCGCAGGAGGCGGCGATCCGCGAGGTGAAGCCGGGCAACGACTTCATGGAGCCGAACCGGGCGGCGATGCGGGTGCTCGCCCGGGGGCTCGAGCGGCTCGGCATCCTCCACGTCTCCGCCGAGGAGGCGCTCAAGGAAGACAGGCAGCTCTACCGGCGGTATTCGCTCCACAACGTGAGCCACATGCTGGGCCTCGACGTGCACGACTGCGCGCAGGCGCGGCAGCAGGTCTACAAGTTCGGCAAGCTCAAGGCGGGCATGGTGCTCACGGTCGAGCCGGGGCTCTATTTCCAGCTCGATGACGAGACCGTCCCGGCCAGGTACCGCGGGATCGGGGTGCGCATCGAGGACGATATCCTCGTCACGGAGACGGGGTATCGGAACCTGTCGAGCGATATCCCTAGGTCCGTGAGCGACGTGGAAGCGTGGATGGCGGGACTCTGGGCCACGCCGAAGTGAACTGAACGGCGGGCGGGGGAACGGTCCACGAGAAGGGAGAAGGCGGGCGCGACCAGACGCGGGGGCCGCCGGTGGAGGGTGGGGCCGCGCGGGAGGGCAGCGGGGGTCCCCCCACAAACTCGCGCCTTTTGGGGGGCTACTGCCACACAGGGGGGGTGGGGTGGGGTCGGGGGCGACTCGCTTCGATGCAGGCCGGCGCTCGGGTTTGTGGGGCCCACCCCCGCCGCCCTCCCGCGCGGCCCCACCCTCCACCGGCGGCTCTGCCGTGGGGAGCGGTGGCCGGGAGCTTGGGCAGCCGAGCTCGGGCTTGAGGGGCGGTGTCTGGGGGTTCCAGGAAGTCCGTGGTTGCGGTTGGCGGTGGATGCCATCGGGACACGGCGAGGGGGGCGAGGGGGGGCTGGCGCACGGACGCAATGAGCGCGGCGCGAGGATGCTGGAGCGATGGCTGCTCGCGGGCGGCGGCGCTACCCTGGCGAGGAGGAGACCCGCATGCACACGTCTCGCCTTCTGCGTTGGCCAGGGACCGCAAATCTCCGAACCGGACGCGCGCTCGCGACGTCGCTGCTCGCTGCGACCGCGCTGGTCGCCGTGTCGGGCGCGGTCAGGGCCGACGACGGGACGGACAGCCAAGGCGCCGGGGCCGCCCTCGCGGCGCGCTCGCCGGGGATGCTTGAGCCCCGCCTCCCTGGATACGTCAACCCTGCGCTGCCCGTCGACGTCGGCCCGTCGCTGCGCGGCCCGGACCTCCTGAGCGAACCGGTCGCGACCGCGGGGGAGCCGCTGCACGGCATGGCCTCCGAGCTCGACGAGACCAGCTACGACATCCCAGGGCAGATCGTCGTCGACGCGCGCGACGACCTCGACGACGCCTCGCTCGCGGACCTCGTGCGCGACTTCTCGCTGCGCGTGCTGCCGACGGCGCTCACGCCACAGACCAGGATCCAGATCGCCACGGTGGACGGGCCGGTCAGCGCGACGCTGGAGCGGCTCGCGCGCGATCCGCGCGTGGAGGCGGCGGAGCCGCTCGCCTGGGTGCGCGCCTCGTTCGTCGCGAACGACCCGCTGATGAAGGACCAGTGGCACATGGCGCGCGTGGGCGCCGAGCGCGCGTGGGACTTCGCCTCCGGCCGCGGCGTCACCGTCGCCGTTGTCGATACGGGCATCGCGTGCGAGGACCACGGGCCCTTCACCAAGGGGACCGACCTGGCCTCGACCGAGTGCGTGGAGGGATGGAACTTCGTCACGAAGACGAACCACGCGAACGACGACCAGGGGCACGGCACGCACGTCGCCGGGACGATCGCGCAATCGACCAACAACGGCCTCGGCGCCGTGGGGCTCGCGTTCCACGCGCGGCTCATGCCAGTCAAGGTGCTGAACGAGAGCGGCTGGGGCACGACCGCCGACGTGGCCGACGGCATCCGGTGGGCGGCCGAGCACGGCGCCCAGGTCATCAACCTGAGCCTCGGCGGCCCCCGCAACTCCAAGGTGCTCCAGAGCGCGATCGACGACGCGGTCGCGCGCGGCGCGGTCGTCGTCGCGGCGGCCGGCAACACCGGCGGGCGCGTGCAGTTCCCCGGCGCTTCCGATGGCGTCATCGGCGTGAGCGCCACCGACGTGAACGACAAGATCGCGCGGTTCTCCTCGCGCGGTCAGGGCGTCGACGTCGCCGCGCCCGGGGTGAACGTCACCCAGCAGACCATCTGCAACCGCGGGCGCGACAAGTGCCAGAACTTCTACGCGTACAGCGGCACCTCGATGGCCGCGCCCCACGTGGCCGGCGCGGCGGCGCTGCTCGTGAGCCTCGGCGTGACGGACCCGCGCGCGGTCGAGGACGCGCTCCGCGCAGGCGCGCGCGTCGTCGACGACTCCGATGGCGGCAAGCTCCTCTACGGGGCCGGCATCCTCGACGCCGCGAGCTCGGTCGTGCGCGTGACGCAGAGCCACATCGTCGTGCGGCTGCTCGCGCTGCTGGTGCTCGCGACCTGGGTCGCGCGCCGCGCCCGCAAGAAGGACGCGACCGCCACGAGCCCGTGGCGGGCGAGCTTCCTCCTCCCGGCGCTCGCGGCGGGGCCGGGGCTGTTCTTCTTCGCGCCGTGGCTCCTGCCGCGCGTGGAGCTCGCCGTCGACGTGCTGGCCCGGCCGATCGCCGACCTCGACCTGCTGATCGGCGCGTCGGTCCACCGCTGGCTGCCGCTCGCCAACGCGCTCGTCCCGCTCGGCCTCACGGCGCTCTTCTTCGGCGTGAAGCGGCTCCGGCCGGCGATCGCGGGCTTCGCCGTCGGCACGGCGGCCTACCTCACGTCGGTCGTCCTGCTCGGCGAGGCCGCCGGTCCCTTCGGCCGGATGGCCCTCGTCGTGTGGTGCGCGGTCAACGCCGCGGCCTGCCTCTGGATCGCCCGGACGAACCTGTCCACACGCTGAGCCGGCGCCTGCCGCGTTCGCTCCACGGCCAGGCGGTGCGCCCGGCCGTCATGACCACCCTGCAAAAACGAGCTAGGATGCCGGCGATGCGGTCCGGCACCTTGCTCCTACCTTTCATGCTGCTCCTCGGGGCGTGCGGCGGCTCCTCCAGCGAGACGCCGTGGCCCGCCGAGCCGCGGGGCCCCGCGCTCGGTCCCACGGACGAGGCGTCGCCGGACGGGCCGGCCAACTCGAGCGCGGCCCCTCAAGGCGCGGGCGAAGGCTCGGCGGACGAGGCCGACGCCGGCCGGTGAACCGGCGGCGGAGGATGGCATGGCGGACATCCGGACGGCAGGCGAGCAGCGGAGGGCCTGGCTCTCCGCTGCGCTGCTCTCCGTCGCGCTGCTGGTCGTGCCGCTCCTCGTCTGGCTGCTCCTGCCGCGCCCCAGCCCCGTGATGCCGGTCCGGCGCGAGCCGGCCGCCGCGCTGATCCCTCCACCGCAGCCGGAGCTCACGGCGCCGCGCGAGGTCGAGGCGCCGCCGGCACCGTCCGCGCCGCCAGCGCCCCCACCGCCGCCACGCGAGGTCACGGCCGCGAGCGTGGGGCCGGTCCGCGGCGTCGTGCTGGATCCGGAGGGCCACCCCAGCGCCGGCGCCGTGGTCAGCTGCCGCGAACCGCCCGGCAACTCTGCGAGCGCCGACGCCGAGGGGCGCTTCGAGCTGCCGCCCGAGGCCGACGGTTGTACCGCCACCGCCGCGCTGCAGCCGTACGGCGACGCCGAGCCCACGCGCGTCGCCGCGGGCCGCGACAACGTCCTTCGCCTGCTCGCCGCGGGCGCGATCGTGGGCGAGGTCGTGGATCCATCGGGCAGGCCCGTCGAGGCGTACCTCCTGGCGATCGAGTCGTTCACGCCGGCCGGGTCCGGCGCGCAGGCGGGCGTGAACGGCCGCGCGCGCAAGGTGTCGGATCCGGGCGGCGCCTTCCGGTGGGACGCGCTCGCCCCCGGTCGCTACGTGCTGACGGCGAGCTCGGCCGGACGCCCGCCTGCCCGGAGCCGGCCCGTCGACGTCGCGGCGGGCCGCGCCGCCGAACGCGTGCGCATCGTGCTGGCGCAGGGCGCGACGCTGAGGGGCAGGGTCGTCGACGCCGCGTCGCGCGCGCCGGTCGTCGAGGCCCAGGTCGAGCTCGACTCCGCGACCTCGTCGGGCGCGAACGCGATCTCGCTCGCGCTCACCGACGCGAACGGCGACTACGAGCTCGAAGGGGTGCCGGCCAGCGGCCCGTTCTCGGTGCGCGTGCGCCACCAGCAGTACATGGCCAAGATCGTGTCCGGCCTCGACGCGCGCGGCGCGCAGTCGACGCGCGTCGATGTCGAGCTCCGCCAGCTGGACGACGGCGGCGCGCGCGAGGAGCTCACGGGCATCGGCGCGATGCTCTCGCTCTCCTCGGGGCGCGTGATCATCGCAGGCGTCGTCGAGGGAGGGCCTGCGGCGTCCGCCGGGCTCCTGGCGGGCGACGTCATCGCCCGCATCGACGGCCGGCCCACGACGGAGCTCCCGCTCGCCGACTGCATCCAGCTCCTCCGCGGCCCGGCGGGGACGGTCGTCTCCGTCGGCGTGGAGCGGGAAGGGCGCACCCTCGACGTGACGATACGGCGCGACGTCGTGGTTCGGTGAACGGCCGCGCGCCGAGGTGCTAAGGGTCGGTCCATGTCCACGCGCCCTACCGCGCTTCCCCCGGCCGGAGCTCCGGACGTCCTCTACCTCGTCGACCTGTCGGGCTACGTCTTCCGCGCCTACCACGCGATCAGCCCGCTCTCGAGCCCGAGCGGCGAGCCGACCCACGCGACGTACGGCACCGTCGCGATGCTCACGAAGCTCGTGGAGGAGCGGAAGCCCGCGTACCTGGGCGTCGCGATGGACTCGCCGGGCAAGACGTTCCGCGACGAGCTCGACCCCCGCTACAAGGCGCACCGGCCGCCGCCGCCGCCCGACCTCGGGGTGCAGATGAGCCGGTGCCGGGAGATCGTCGAGGCGTACCGCATCCCGATCTTCATCCAGGAGGGGCTCGAGGCGGACGATCTCGTCGCCGTCGCCGTCGCGCGGGCCAAGGAGCGGGGGCTGCGCGTCGTCATCGCGTCGAGCGACAAGGATCTGATGCAGCTCGTCGACGGCGAGCAGGTGATGCTCTGGGACGCGATGCGCGACAAGGTCTACGGGCACCCCGAGGTCGTCGCGAAGTTCGGGGTGCCGCCGGAGCAGGTGCGCGACCTGCTCGCGCTCGTCGGCGACACCTCGGACAACGTCCCCGGCGTCCCCGGCGTGGGCCTCAAGACGGCCGCCGAGCTGCTCGCGCAGTTCGGCTCGCTCTCGGCGATCTACGAGCGCATCGGCGAGGTCAAGAAGCCTCGCATCCGGGAGTCGCTCCAGCAGAACGAGGCCGACGCGCGCCTCTCGCAGAAGCTCGTGACGCTCGACGGCGGCGCCCCTGTGTCGCTCGACCTCGAGACGCTGCGCTACGGCGGCGCGGACACCGGCAGGCTCCGCGAGCTCTTCACCGAGCTCGGCTTCTCGCGCTTCTTGAAGGCGGTCCGCGCGCCCGAGCCGACCGCGCGCACGGCGACCTACCGGGTCCTGACGACGCGCGAGGAGCTCGGGGCCTTCGCCAGATCGGCGCGCGCGGCCGGCCGCCTCGCCCTCGACGTGCTCGCGACGAGCCGCGAGCCGATGAGCGCCCACGTCTGCGGCGTCGCGCTCGCCTGCGAGCCGGGGCAAGCCGTGTACGTCCCGCTGGGCCACCGCTACCTCGGCGCGCCGGCCCAGCTCTCGATGAGCGACATCGACGCGGTGATGGGCCCGCTGCTCGCCGACCCCGAGCTCCCGAAGGTCGGCCACGACGTCAAGTTCTGCGAGGTGATCCTCCTGCGGCACCGCATCGGGCTCGTGGGCGTCTCCTTCGACACGATGCTGGCGAGCTACCTGCTCGATCCCGAGGGGAAGAACCAGCTCCACGAGCTCGCCGAGCGCGAGCTCGGCGCCAAGATGCAGACCCTCGACGAGGTGGCCCCGAAGCGCCGCGGGCAGGCGCAGCGCGCCCTCGACGAGATCGAGCTCGGCGAGGCGTCGAGCTACGGGGCCGCGTTCGCCGACGTCGCGCTCTCGCTCACCGACCGGCTGCGCCCGCGGCTCCGCGCCGAGAAGCTCGAGGATCTGCTCGTGCAGATCGAGCTGCCCCTCTCCGCCGTGCTCGCCGAGATGGAGCTCACGGGTGTCCTCGTCGATCCGAAGGCGCTCGCGCAGCTCGGCGCGCAGATGACGACGGAGCTCGCCGCGCTGGAGGAGAAGGCGCGCGAGATCGTGGGGCACGACATCAACCTGGCGTCGCCGAAGCAGCTCGAGGCGGTCCTGTTCGACGAGCTCAAGCTGCGCTCCCAGCGCAAGACGAAGACCGGCCGCTCGACCGACGCCGACGTGCTCGAGGCGCTCTCGGAGGAGCACCCGTTCCCCGGGGTGGTCCTCGAGCACCGCGCCATCGCCAAGCTCAAGGGCACGTACGTCGACGCGCTGCCGCGCCTCGTGCACCCGGGCACGGGCCGGATCCACACGCGCTGGGGCCAGGCCGTGGCCGCGACCGGGCGGCTCTCGTCGCAGGACCCGAACCTGCAGAACATCCCGATCCGCACGGAGCTCGGCCGGATGATCCGGCGCGCGTTCGTGGCGCCGCCCGGGAGCGTGATCGTGAGCGCCGACTACTCCCAGATCGAGCTGCGCGTCCTCGCGCACCTCTCGAAGGACCCGGTGCTCGTCGACGCCTTCCGCACCGGGCAGGACGTGCACGTGCGCACGGCCATGGAGATCTTCGGCGTGGACCAGGCAGGGGTCACCGCCGAGATGCGCCGCCGGAGCAAGACGATCAACTTCGGCGTCATCTACGGCATGGGCGAGTCGGCGCTCGCCAAGCGGCTCGACATCTCGCGGGCGGAGGCGGCGCGCTTCATCGACGCCTACTTCGCGCGCTACCGGGGCGTGCACGAGTTCATGGAGGGGACGATGGCCGAGGCGAAGCGCTCCGAGTCGGTGCGGACGCTGCTCGGCCGGCGCCGCTTGCTCCCGGATCTGCGCAGCAGCGACCGTATGCGCCGCGCTCAGGCGGAGCGCATCGCGCAGAACACCCCCATCCAGGGGACGGCGGCGGATCTCCTGAAGCTCGCGATGGTGCGCGTCCCGCGCCCCGTCGTCCCCGGCGCGCGCATGGTGCTCACGGTCCACGACGAGCTCGCGTTCGAGGTGCCGGCCGAGGCCGTGGACGAGGCCAAGGCGAAGGTGCGGGAAGCCATGGAGTCGGTCTTCCCGCTCGACGTCCCGCTCGTCGTCGACGTAGGTCACGGACCCACCTGGGCCGACGCTCATTGAAGGGGCGGGCGCCCGCTGCGGATACGGGCCCATCTCGGCGTTTTCGGTGCTCAGCGTACCGGAGTACGCTTCCGCGCCGAAAACGCCGATCTGGACCCGTCTCCTGTGCGGGTGCCCGCCGCTGGCGTCATGGGTTGAAGAGAGGGGCGGAGAAGAGCCGCGCTCCCTGTGGCGGTGACGGCGGCAGCGACGGTCTACGGCAACGGGGGCCTGCGGAGTTTCGGGGAGACAAAACGACGACGCCCGCTTCACCTTGCGGTGAGCGGGGCGTACGTGCGGAAGGTTGTTCTCAGCTCGCGGCGGTCTTGGCAGCGACGCTCGCCTTGTGAAGGGCGAGGGCGAGGCGGCTCTTCACGCGCGACGCGCGCTTGGCGGGGATCGTCCCCTTCGACGCGGCACGATCGAGCGCGCTCACCGCGGCGGTCACCGGCGCAGCGGACTCTTGCGCGACGCCCTTCAGCGCGGTGCGCGCCTTCTTGACGGTCGTGCGGAGCTCCGACTTGATGGCGCGATTGCGCGCGGTCCTCGTGATGCGCTGGCGGTTGCGCTTGTCGGCAGATGCGTGATTGGCCATGAGAAAAGCTCTCCTACTTCTTCGCCTGCGCCTCGGCGGGCGTGGCAGCGCGCTGGGCGTCCGGCGCGTTCTGGTCGTAACCCGCCGGGTGGATCGGGAACGCGGGGGTGCCGTGTGCGCGCTCGAAGCGCTTGCGGCGGGTACCCGCCGTGCGCGCCTTGCGCCGGCGGATGCGCTGAGTTTGCTGAGTCGCGGAAACCATGGGGGCGCGCATTCTACCCACGGGGGGGGCTGTGTCAACCGGGAGGTTTTCTGCCCTCCGCGAGGGCGCGCTGCCGTGTGGGCGCGTGGTCAGGGCTAGGGCCGGATCGTCGCGCTGACCGAGAAGGACGGCTTGGAGAAAGGACCCACGTTCGCGCCCTTGAGCGCGGACTGCACGCAGCTCGACTGGCCGTTCGACGCCGCCCACCCGCTGACGCTGACCTTGCTCACCTGGCCCGTCGACGAGAACGTGATCTGCGCGCGCGACACGTCGTTCGCGCCCGCGACGCACGCCTTGGCGCCGCCCATGACCGAGCCGAGCGCGGCCTGCACCGAGCCCTGCGACGGCTGCTCGGGGATGTTCTGCTGCCGGAGCGGGCCCGACGCCGGCACCGGCGCCTCCGAGACGACCGACGGCTGTCGCTCCCCGCTGTCGCCCACGGCCGCCTGCATGGCCGTGGGGAGGTCCCCAGGCTTGCCAGCCGCCGCCGGCGCAGCCGCCGTCTTTCCCTGCTCGGGCTTCGGCGACACGAAAGGCGTGGCCGGCGCCTCGACGGCCGCCGGCGCAGGCGTGCCGGCGGGGGCGGCTGGCGCCCTGGGCGCCGCGGCGAGCTTCTCCTCCGCTTGCACGGGCTGCTCGACCACGGCGCGCTCCTCCGGCGCCGCGGCGACCGGAGCAGCCGGCTCCACCGGCGTGTCGCCTCGCGGCGCGGCAGGCGCCGCGACGGTGGTCGGCGCGGGCGCCGTGGTCGCCGCGATCTCCGGCTGCGGAGCCGTCGTCTTCACCATGACGGTGACCGCCGCCGCCAGCCCCAGGGCCGCGACGACCGCGCCGGCGATCATCCCGCCGGATCGCTTCTTCGCTGGAGCCGAGGCCACGGGCGCGGACGGGGCGCGGCGCGCCGCCACCGGCATGACCGCTGCCTCCTTCGCGTCCCCGAACCGATCCGCCGCGCCGGGCCGCGCCGTTTCGGAGGCCTCCACCTGCGAGGGCGCCGACGCGTTGAGCCGGTTCAGATCGATGACCCCGGAGTCCTCGGGCACCCCCTCCGCCGGCCGCAGCGACGGCGACGACGTGCGGGCGCCGCCGGAGAGCGAGCCGCGCCCCGGCAGCGGGGACACACGCCCTGGCGGCGCCGAGCTGCGTCCCGAAGCCGGCAGCGGCGTCGAGAGCGCAGAGCCGCTCATCGCGGGTATACCGCTCGCGCGCCCCGGCGCCTGGCTGACCCGCTCGGCGATCTCCTTCAGCGACTGGCGTCTCTTCTCCGGCGGCCGCGACAAGGTGCCACCCGACAGGCTCTCAGGCTTCGAGGCCCTGGCTGCTTGTGATCCGTCCCCCATGGTGCTGCGTTCTCCTGATGCGCGTGCTTCGCGCGAAGGGTCCTCCGTCTGCTCCTCGCCTGGCGCTGCAGTGAGGTCGGGGGGGGCGAGGAGATCGGCTGCCGCCGTGGTGTCCTCCGAGCGCCGGGAGATGGCGGCCTCGACGATGTGAGCGGCCCGCGTCTCCCACGCCTCCTCGTCGTTCGTCGAGGGCGCGGGGGCAGGCCAATCGTTGAGCATCCCGTCGAGGTCGAGCTTGCTGGTGACGTTCATTCGGCGTCCCCTCCGAAACCGCGCTCCGCGAGGTATGCACGGAGCTTGCGGCGCGCCTCGTGGACGCGCCAGGCGACTGTTCCTTCCGGACAACCCAGGATCCTGGAGGCGTCTTCGTGGGGCACGCCGTCGATGCACACGAGGATGAGCGTCGTCCGCAGCGTGTCCGAGAGCGCGTCGATGCCGTCACAGAGCGCGGCCGCGAGCTCGCGCCGCTGGGTCGACGCGGCCGGATCGACGCCGTGGCTCGGGCGCGTCTCGAGCAGCAGCGCCTCGATCCTCGGATCGTCCGCGGGGGTCGAGTTCTTGCTCGGCTTGCGGGCCCGGATCATGTTGAGCGAGAGGTTCACGGCGATCCGGTAGAGCCAGGTGAACGGTTCGCTCCGGCCGTCGAACCGGTCGAGCGCCTGGTAGGCCCGGACGAAGGTCTCCTGCGTCACGTCCTCTGCCTCCGCGCCCGAGCGGACAAGGTGGAACGCCAGCCGGAAGATGCGCTTCTGATATCGACGAACCAGCACCCCGAACGCCTGGGCATCTCCGCTCCGGGCTTGATCGACGAGCTCACGATCGGTGGGTTTGGCCATCCTAGCCGCCTCGGGGTGCGAGTTGTCTCCCGCGCACGGACGACAGCGCAGCCGCGGACACCTCCTCGCGACGGCCCCCGACCGTCTCGGCGAGAGAAGCCCCTCGCGGCGAGCCCCGCTTCGCGAGCGCGAAGCCGGGCGATGAGGAGGCAAGTTCCACGTTCAGGCGCGCGAAGATAGCCGAACACTCCTCTTAGGACAAACCATGCGCCCGGAGCTTGGGCGCCCTGGTGATCTCGTCGACTGGCGGGCGATACGCCCGCGCTGGCACATCGAAAAGCCTGCGCTGCGCCCCGCCGCCCGGCCCACCGCGCGCCGCGCAGGCGTGTGCCACCGCGCCCCGCGCAGGCGTGTGCCACCGCGCGCCGCGCAGACGTGTGAACGAGCGCGGCCGTCGCCGGCGCACCGCGCCGCCGCCCGCGCCGCTGCTATGGTCGGCGGATGCAACGCTTCTCGAGCTGGATGCGCACCCTGGGGCTCATCGCTGCGGCCTTCGCAGGAGGAGCGGCGACTTCCCACCTCGCGGGCGCGAGCACACAGGCGCAGAGCCCCTACGCTCCGCTCGAGCAGCTCGCGCGGGTGCTCGTGCTCGTGGAGAACAACTACGTCGAGCCGGCGCAGCGCAGCAAGATCCTCGACGGCGCCATCAAGGGGATGGTCGCGGAGCTCGACCCGCACTCGGCGTACATGAACTCCTCGGAGTTCGCCCAGTTCCAGGAAGAGACGGGGGGGACGTTCGGCGGCGTCGGCATCGAGGTCGACGCCAAGGACGACAACATCACCGTCATCGCGCCGATCGAGGGCTCGCCGGCGGCGCGGGCGGGCATCCGCTCCGGCGATCAGATCCTCGCGATCGACGGCCGCCCCGTCCGCGGAGAGCGCCTCGACAAGCTCGTGAAGATCATGCGCGGGGCGCCCGGCTCCCGGGTGAAGCTCACGATCCGCCGGCAGGGCGTGCCGGAGCCCCTCTCGTTCGACCTCACGCGGGAGCAGATCCACGTCACGAGCATCGCGGCGAAGCGCCTCGACCGGGACATCGCGTACGTCCGCGTGAAGCAGTTCCAGGACGGCACCCACGAAGAGATGCTCCGCGCCGCGGCGAAGCTGCGCGCCGCATCGAAGGCGCCGCTGGCCGGCGTCATCCTGGACCTGCGCAACAACCCCGGAGGCCTCGTCAACGAGGCGGAGGCCGTGGCCGACGAGCTCCTCTCCTCGGGGACGATCTACTCGACGCGCCAGCGCAACCAGGTCGTCGACGAGGCGAAGGCGCACGACGGCGGCGCGTTCGCCTCGCTGCCCGTCGTCGCGCTCGTGAACGAGTACTCCGCGAGCGCCGCCGAGCTCGTCGCGGGCGCCCTGCAGGACAGCGGGCGCGCCGTGCTCGTCGGCGCGAGGACCTTCGGCAAGGGATCGGTGCAGACCATCTACGAGCTGCCCGGCGGCGCCGGGGTCAGGCTCACGACGATGCGCTACTACACGCCGAACGGGCGCTCGATCCAGGCCCAGGGCATCCGGCCGGATGTCGTCATCGAGAGCGCGGCGCAGCAGGTCCCCGCCGCCATCCTCCGCGAGCAGGACCTCGAGGGCCACCTCCCCGCCGAAGGGGCGATCGGCGACCGTTCGCCGAGGGCCGTGCTCGTGGAGAAGCGCGCCGAGACGGCCGCGGCGGTCGGCCCCGAGGGCGACATGCCCTCGGATCCCACCCGCGGGACCGACTTCGCGCTCGCGGTCGGGTACCAGCAGCTCCTCCGCGCCATCCCGGCGATCCGCCAGCGCTGAGGATCGCGCGTCGAGCGACCTGCGCCGGGCGCCGCTCGACGCGCGTCAGGCCTCGGCGCCGGCGCGGAGCCCGGTCGTCACCGCGTCGAGCACGGTGCGCGCCCTCCCCGCGATGGTCGCCCCGGCCGCCAGGATCCCGGGGGCGGCGCGGACGCCTTCGCACCGCACCCCCACCGCCTCCAGCGCGCCCGGGCGCTCGCCGCGGGGCCACGCGACGACGTCGAGCTCCGGGCCCTGCATGGAGCTCACCACGCCGAACGCGCCGCGATCGTCGCCCATCGTGACGGGCGCGGCGATCGAGAGCGCGAACGGCGCGGCGCCGCGCGCCGGGAAATCGGCGCCGGCGCCGCTCTCGGGCGGCGTGTACGCGATCCCGCCGCCGGCGAGGCCGCCGATCGCCAGGATCACCCCGTCCGCCGCGAGCGGCACGTCCTCCCCCTCGACGTGGATCGTGACGCCTTCGTCGGGCGCCCCTGGTCCCGGGTGCCCGCCGCCCACCGCGCGCACGCGGCCGTGGCGCTGAGTAGCCCCGATCGCCGCGAGCAGCGCGTCGCGCGCCGCCTCGAAGCGCAGCCCCGCCGGCGAGCCGGCGCCCATCAGCGCCTCGCCCACCGGGACGCCGAGGCGGGCCGCGAGCGCCTCGGCCCGCGGAGCGCTCGCGCCGAGCCACGGGCCGAGCAGGATCGCCCCCGCGCCGCCCGCGCCCTCGAGCGCCTGGCGGAGCCGATCGAGGAGCCAGGAGAGCCGCGCCGGGTCGTCGTGCCGGGCCGCGAGATCGCCGTCGGCGATGTGCCGCTCGTCGTCGAAGCGCAGGACCGGCGCGTCGACCGGCAGGAAGCGGAGCCCCCGCGCCCGGGCGAACGGCTCGTCCGTGAGCGCCTCCGCGAGCGCGTCCGCGTCCCACGCGGCGCGCGCCGCGCGCGGGACGAGGACGCGCGTGCGGCGGAGCGGGCCGAGGTCGAGCAGCGCGCGATCCCTGCCGCGGGCGGGGCGGATCCGCCCCGCGACGGTCGCGAGGCGCACGCCCGCCGCCTGCGGAAGCTCCCACAGGCCGAGCTCCGCCGCGAACTGCCTCACCGCCGGCGCGAGATCGCTCGCGGGCAGGTCGCCGCCGAGCAGCCGCGACGCCCGCTCGATCTGCTCCCACGGCACGTCGTCCACCGCGCCGCCCCCGAGCGCCGTCTCGCCGACTCCTGCGGAGATCACCATGACCCGGGCCCCGCGCCGCCGCGCGCTCCACGCGGCGGCGAGCCCGGCGACGCCCGCGCCGATCACGAGGATCGATCGCGCCACGCCCTCTCCTCCGGCTCCCGCGCGGCGCGCTGCCCGCGACGATCGGCGTCCTCGCACGCCGCCGCCGCCTCGTCGTCCGCGGGCGCGCCGAGCTCCGACCGGACGCTGGCGATCGCGAGGGCCTCCTGCCGCGCCTGCTCCGGGCCGAGCGCGACCGCGCGGGTCACCGCCTGCCGCGAGAGGAACGCCGCCGCCTGCCGCATCCCGTCGCGCGGCGGGAGCGAGAGCTCCTGCGCCACGATCTGCCCGCACCGCGCCGCGCAGCGCATGCCGCCGCACGCGCCCAGGCCGAGGCGCGTTCGGCGCGCGACGTCGGCCACGCTCCGGGCGAGCTCGTGCCGGAGGACATAACGCACCTCGGCCTCGATCACGGGCTCGCAGGGGCACACCGTCGCGGCCTCGCGCGGCCGCTGCCGCACGCGCTCCTCGATCCGGAGCGCGCGCGAGCCGTGCCGGTACACGAGCCGCCGGGCGGCCACCGCGTCGATCTCCATCCGCCGCGAGAGCGCCAGCGCGTCCACCGCGCGATCGCCGCCGGGCAGCGCGGTCGTGTGCGTCACGCAGCGGGCGCCGAGGTCGAAGCGCCGCGAGAGCACGTCGGTCATCTCCTCGGCGAAGAGCCGGAAGCTGGCCAGCTTGCCGCCGATCATCGAGTAGAGACCCGGCGCGCCGTGCGCCGCGTGATCGACGATCTGGTGCTCGCGCGAGAGCGCGTCCTCGGTGGGCCCGAACGCGTAGAGCGTGGGCCGCACGCCCGCGAACGTGCCGATCGCGCGCGCCTCGTGGATCTGCGGGAACACGCGGGCGATGCCCTGGACCAGGTACCTGACCTCCTCGCTCGTCGCGCGGACCTGATCGAGATCGCCGTAGAAGTCGTCGTCGGTCGTGCCGATGACGCTCATGTTCTCCCACGGCTCGAGGAAGATCTGACGGCCGTCGATCGTCCTCGCCATGATGGCGTAATTGGTGAGGCGCCGGTCGAACACGACGTGCACGCCCTTGCCGGGCCGCACGCGCGAGCTCGCGGCGGGGAGGCCGGCGAGGGACGACGTGATCGGCGACCACGCGCCCGTCGCGTTCACGACCGTGCTCGTGCGGAGCCGCCCGCCTTCCCCCGTCGTGCGGTCCCGGTAACGGACGGCGACGACCTCGCCGGTGTCCTCCCGGCGCTCGATCCGCTCGACCGTGTGCCCCACGTAGACCTTGGCCCCGCGCTCGATCGCGTCGACCGCGTTGGCGACGCAGAGCCGCGCGCCGTCGATCCCCCACTCGTCGAAGCTGAAGCCGCCCACCAGGTTACCGTGCAACCCAGGCTCGAGCCGGCGGAGCTCGTCGGGCGTGAGGCGCGCGTGCGGCTTGCCGCGCTTGAGCGGCTGGTAGTTGTCGTACGCCTCGAAGAAGGCGTCCGCGAGCGGGTAGAGGAGGCGCCCGTGCCGCGCGTTCTCGAACGGGACGAGGAAGGGGATCCGGAAGAGCAGGTGCGGCGCGATCGCCTGGATGTGGCCCGAGTCGCGGCACGATTTCTCGGTCACCTGCGGATCGCTGGTCAGGTACCTGAGCCCGCCGTGGATCATGCCGCTCGAGTTGCCGCTCGCGCCGAACGCGAGATCGTTGCGCTCGAAGAGGGCGACCCTCAGGCCCCGCTGCGAAGCATCCCGCGCGACCCCCACGCCGTTCACGCCGCCGCCGATGACCACGACGTCCACGTCGGTGTCCGCGCGGCGAGCCGGTCTTGCGGCGCTCGAGAGGAGGATCGTCACCTGCGGCGTATAGCATGCCAGAATTTTTCCACGAGCGGGCCCGGCCTCGCGCGCGGCGCTGCGAATGCTGCGCGAGTGGTGGAGGAGCCGGCCGTCAGCCGCGGACCCGGATGGCCCAGGTCAGCTTCGCGAGGCTGCGCAGCACGTTCGGGACGCGGCGGGTAAGGTTGATCGAGGGGCGCCGCTTCTCCAGCACGCGGACGGGGATCTCCTCGATCCGCAGGCCAGCGCGGTAGGCGCGGATGACGAGCTCGCTGGCGAACACGTCCTTGTCCACGACGCAGTCGCGCGCGACCCCGAGGAGCGGCTCGCGCAGGAACGCCTTGAGCCCGTGCGTGTCCGTCCCACGGAAGCCGAGCGTGGCGCGGAGGAGCCCGTTGTACAGCTGGCTCGCCGCGTGCCGCGCCCACGGGCGATCGTCGCGCGCCCCCTGGATGAGCTTGGATCCGATCACCATGTCGACGCCGCCTGTCCGCAGCATCGCGATGGCGCGGCGGTGGAAATCCACGTCGCAGAGGTCGATCTCGTCGCAGAGCACGAAGCGCCCGCGCGCCCGCTCGATGCCCGCGCGGAGCGCGGCCCCGTAGTTGGGCTCGCCGATCGAGAAATGGCGCACTTCCGGGTACTTGCGCGCGAGCTCGCCGGCGATGGCGAGGGTCCCGTCGCGCGAGCCGTTCTCGGCGAGCACGAGCTCCCAGCGCCAGCCGAACGACGAGAGCCGCTCGCGCAGATCCACGACGGCGGCGTGGAGGATCGCCTCCTCGTTGTAAACGGGGATGACGATGGAGATCTCCGGCGATCCGGCCGCATCCTCGCGATCAGGCTCGGCTGTGCTCACGGCGCGCCTCCGAGGAGCGCCTGCGCGCGGTGGGCCGCGTCGCGCCCGAAGTGGAGCGCGTCCTCCATCGAGGAGTAGTTCCAGCCGCCGTAGCGCCCGCACGAGAGGATGCGCTGGCCCTCGAGGAACGGCCGCACCGCCTCCAGTGAGCCGAAGTAGCTGTGATCGAACACGACGTACGCGTGGTCGATGCGGCGCAGGCGGGCGAAGCGGATGGCGCTCGGGGCGGGGATGAGGCCCATCTCGACGAGGCCTTCGGCGACGCGGGGGAGCAGCGCCGCGAGATCGGGCTCGGCGCGATCGGCGAGCTCGACGTAGAGGCCGGCCTTGCCCGGCGGGGCCATGGCAGCGGAGAAGTGGGAGTAGCAGCCCACGCGGTAGAACGGGTACTTCGCCTCCGGGACGTACACCCAGTGCAGCGGCTGCCCGCATGGGGTGTCGAGCGCCACATCGAGGTAGTAGAGGTGCGTGCAGCGCAGCCGCGAGGCCGCCTCGCCGACGGCGCGAGGCGCGTCCGAGAGGAGCCTGACGAGCGCGGGCAGCGGCGCCGACGAGACGAGCACGTCGTACCGGACGATCTCGTCGTCGAACACGAGCTCTCGCGCGCGCCAGTCGATGGACCTGGGAGAGCGGCTGAGCTCGATCGCCGGCGTTCCAGCGTCCCGCGGCCGCTGCTCGGCGAGCGCTCGCGCGAGCCCGTGCGTCAGCTGCCCGATGCCGAGCCGCGGGTAGAGGAACCTCGCGTTGTAGCCGAGCTCCCGGTCGTTCAGCCCGACCGCCCCGGCGAGCACGTCCTCCAGCTTCGGTATCGGGACGAAGCGGGAGCACCAGTCGGCGGTGATCTCGCTCGGATGCACGCCCCAGAGGCGGCTGTTGTAGGGGAGCATGAAGTGGCGGCTGATCCCCTCGCCGAAGTGCGCCAGACAGAACTCCTCGAAGTTCCTTGGCAGAGGTCGGTCCTTGGCGAAGTGCGCCTCGATGAAGCCGCGGAGGCAGTCGTAGGCCACCGCGGGCGGCAGGCCGAAGGTGTTCGCCTGGAACGGATAGCGGGTGTACGTGCCGTTCGACCAGATCATCGAACGTCGCTCGATCTCGAGCGGGTCGGGGCCCAGCCAGCCCAGCGCGAGCTCACGGGTCGCGGGGTCGCGCAGGTGGAGGAGGTGCCCTGTCCGATCGAAGCGGAAGCCGGCGTCCTCGAGCGTGATCGCGTGGCCGCCCGGGCGCGGCAGGCGCTCGAACACCCGGTGCGGCACGCCGGCCCGTCCCAGGTGATACGCCGCTGCCATGCCCGTCAGGCCGGCGCCGAGGATCGCGACGGGAACGCTGGAGATCGTGGGTCGGGTCATCGCTCGCGGCCCGGCCGCGGCCGCGAAGACACCATCTCCCCGGTGCGTCGTCAAGGCACGCTGCCGTCCAGGCGCTCCTCGGCTCATGCTGGATTTCCTGCCTTCGACGTAATTCGACGTAAGCCGCGCGGAGCTCCGCGCGCGCCGGCAAAGACCGCCGTTGGCGCCTCCGCCCAGAGCGACTAGGTGTGGAGAGGTCCCAGCGCGCGCCGCGCGTCCCGGGGCGTCCGAGGTGCAGATGCCGATCCCGCGCCGGAAGTCCGTTCAAGTCACCGGGAGGACCCTCTACCTGACCGAGGACCCGGCGCTCCTGAAGCAGCAGCTGGCGGGCGGCGAGCTTCGCTTCGAGCCCGAGCAGCACGCGCTGATCGACAACATCTCGACCGACGAGCTCACGCCGGGCTGGGTCTGTTACTACTACGACGAGACGCTCGCCCGTTACTGCCTGGTCGGTCTGCGCGGCGGGCACATCGAGCGCGACGCCATCAAGAACGGCGGCTTCGGCGTCATCGTCAGCGGGCGCTCGAAGGGGTGCGGCAGCTCGCGCGAGACGGCGCCGTACTCGGAGCGCGAGGCGGGGATCCAGATCGTCGTCGCGCGCAGCATCGAGAAGATCTACGGCCAGAACTGCCAGAACATCGGGCTGCTCACGACGACCGATTTCTCGCTCCTCGACCGGATCGCGCGGGGCGACGAGATCCCGATCGGCGAGTTCACCCGCGGGCTCGACCCGATCAGCGCCGACGTTGTCGAGTACGGTGGCCTCTTCGCCTACAACAAGGCGCGGATGGCCGGCGAGGTCTCGCCGCCCACCCTGGCCACGCCGCCTCGGCCGATGACGCTGTGCGAGAAGATCATCGCGGCGCACGCGATCGTGGACGCGCGGGCAGGGAAGGTCGGCGTCCCCGCGGTGAAGCCTGGAGACGCGCTCTTCGCCCGCATCGACGTGCGCTTCTCGCACGAGTACGTCACGCCGATGGCCGAGTCGCTCTTCCGGGCGGGCGTCGGGCCGGACGCGGTCGTGACCGAGCCGGAGAGCGTCTTCGCCTTCCGGGATCACCTGACGTTCCTCGATCGCGTGATGCCGGAGGCGCACCTCAGGCTCGGCTTGCGGGAGCAGGCGGCGTCGCTCGCGACGGTGCAGCAGGCCTTCACCGAGCGGCACGGGATCAAGCTGTACGGCGAGGTCGAGCGCGACGGCAGGACCGTGGGCTCGGAGGCCATCTGCCACAACAAGGTGATCGAGGAGCTCGCGCTGCCAGGGCAGATCGTGGCGGGGACCGACTCGCACACCTGCATGGCGGGGGCGCTCGGGTGCTTCGCGTTCGGCGTCGGCTCGACGGACATGGCGAACGCGTGGCTCACGCGCGACGTCCGCGTCGCGGTGCCGCAGTCGGTGCGCTTCAACCTGACGGGGCGTCTCGGGCCGGGGGTCACGGCGAAGGACGTGATGCTGTTCCTGCTCTCGCAGCCGTTCTGGAAGACGGGCCAGGGCATCGGCAAGGTGCTCGAGTTCGCGGGGGATGGCGTCCGCGCGATGGGGCTCGACGAGCGGGCGACGCTCACCAACATGGCGGTCGAGGCGGGCGGCTTCACGGGGATCATCGAGGCCGACGAGGAGATCGTGCGCTACCTCGTCGAGCAGCGCGGGCTCGCCGCGGAGGACGTGCGCGCGCGCATCGTGCGCGCGGATCCCGGCGCGGAGTACATGGCGACGTTCGACGTCGATCTCGCGTCGGTCGAGCCGATGGTCGCGACGCCGGGCGATCCGAGGAACGGCGTGCCCCTGCGGTCGCTCGATGAGGCCGCCGGCGGTCCGGTGAAGATCGACATCGCGTACGGAGGCTCGTGCACGGGCGGCAAGAAGGCCGACATGGACATGTACGCGTCCGTGCTGCGCCAGGCGGTCGAGCGGGGCAAGCGCGTCGCTGACGGCGTGCACCTCTACATCCAGTTCGGCTCGCAGGACATCCGCCGCTACGCCGAGGCCAAGGGCTACCTCGAGATCTTCGAGAAAGCCGGCGCCGAGCTCGTCGACCCCTCCTGCGGCGCGTGCATCAAGGCCGGTCCCGGTGTATCCGACCGCAAGGAACAGGTCACGGTCTCGGCCATCAACCGGAACTTCCCGGGGCGAAGCGGGCCCGGCCAGGTCTACCTGGCCAGTCCCCTCATCGTCGCGGCGAGCGCGATTGCGGGGAAGATCGCATTCCCGGAATCATGACGCAGAGCGCCTATCGCGGTAATACACACATAGTTGCCGCAATCGGCATCATGGAAAAACGAATGCTTTCCACGGAAGTGCACCGTACGCTAAGGTGCTCTTCTGTGGCGGATCGGGAGGAGCCCCTAGAGCGTATGACCGACAAGGACACGCTGGCGAAAAACAACGAAGCCTCGAAGACGGACAAGCGGAAGCAGAGCCTCTACTTTCCGGAGTCGATGCTGCAGGAAATCAAGGAGGAAGCGGCGCGGCTCGATCGCTCGCTTTCTTGGGTTGTGCAGCGCGCGTGGAAGCTGGCGCGGATAGACATCAAAAAGCTTCCGAGTGTCAATGACGTGGCTGACGACGAGGACAGCGGCGACTAACATCGCCGCGAGCCTCGCGTAAAGCCGCGTCGCTCGGGGATCGATGGGCCGAGAGCTTTTCGCCGCCGGGAAGGACGGTACGCGGATTTACGTCCGCTACCGGGAAGGTCCCGGCGGCAGCGGAAGCTTTGCCAGCGGGGTCGGGGCGGGCTCGGGACGCCTCACCGCGGTGCTCTGTGACGGCATCGCGTGCGACGGCTTCATCTGGAAGTACCTCTGGGACGACCTGGCCCGTACGGTCAACGTCGCCCACTGGAACTATCGCGGCCACGGTCGTAGCAGCTTGCCTTGTGATCCGCAGGCGGTCGAGCTGCGCGATCACGCCAGCGATCTGGCGGCTGTGCGCGCGTCGATCGGCGATGGCCCCGTGGTGCTCTTCGGGCACTCGATGGGCTGCCAGGTCGTCCTGGAGCACCTGCGGACCCACCGCGAGGGGGTGCGCGGGCTCGTGCTGATCTGCGGCTCGTCCGGCAGGATCACGCACCATTTCAAGGGCACGGACGTGCTCGCGCAGCTCCTGCCGCGGCTGATCGAGCAGGTCGACGCGTACCCGCACATCGCGCGCGCGCTCTGGAGCCGCGTGCCCGCGCCGATGGCGCTGCGGATCGCGCTGCTCACGCGGGAGGTCGACGCGAGCGCGGTCACGCCGGCGGATCTGCTGCCGTACATGCGGCACATGGTCGACATCGATTTCTCGATGTTCCTCCACATGCTGCGCAGCGCCGGCGAGCACTCGACGCTCGAGCTGCTCCCGCAGATCGACGTGCCCGCGCTCGTGATCGCGGGCGATCGCGACACGTTCACCCCGCCTCGGCTCGCAGAGGAGATGGCGGCGGCGCTGCCGCGCGGAGAGCTGATGATGGTGAGCGGCGGCACGCACGTCGTCCCGCTGGAGCGCAAGAAGATGGTCATCGAGCGCGTGGAGCAGTTCCTCCTGGAGCGCGTCATCGGCGGCGCGTCGCTCGGGGCGAGCGCGCGGGCGCCAGGCTCGCAGGCTGCGACGGATGACGGGCGCTCCCGGTCGCTGGCCGAAGAGGCGTCGTCGCAACGTCTAGCCGAGGGCGGGTCCTCGCCGGACCATCCGCGCGGGCTCTCGAAGGACGGATGAGCCGGTGCGCGCGCGACCTGCGCGCCCCCGGATCGGCGCGCGGACTGCTGCGGCGCCTCGGCGGCGTCGGGGCGCAGCGCATGCTCGTCGCGGCGGCGCTGCTCGCGGTCTCGTGCGCGCGACCATCGTCCGAACGCAGCGACGGGTCCGTCGGCGCGATCGCTGCGCTCGTCGACGAGGAGAGCGCGCCCGCGATCGGCGCGCCCACGGCGGGCTCGCCGGCCGATGCGCGCCCGGCAGGCGATGCGCGCCCGGCAGGCGATGCGCGCCCGCCGGCCGAGCAGCGCTCGCCTCCCGCGTCGAGCGCCTGGGCCGCGGGGGAATCGCGCGTCGCGCGCGCCCTCCAGCGCTCTCCCCTGCGCGCGCTGCGGCTCACGGGCAAGGTGGCGGACGGCCGGTTCGAGGCGACGCTCTCGCTGGGCGCGCCCGCGGAAGGAGCGGCCCCGCGCGAGGTGAAGGTGAAGCTCGCGCCGGCCCAGAAGAAGGCCCCGCTCGCGTTCCGGCGCCCGCTCGCGTTCTACCGCATGGCGAGGGCGCTCGGCGCGCATGTCGTGCCCGCCGCAGCGGCGCGACGCATCGGCATCGGCGAGCTCGCGGCGCTCGTCGGCAGGGAGCCGAACGCGCGCAAGCTGCTGCGTCGCCTCGCCGTCATGAACGACGGGACGGTCGACGCGCTGGTCCTCGCGCCGGCTCCCGGTCCGCCCGGCCCGCGCTGGCTCTCGCCTCGCCGGCGGTCCGTACGCTTCGACGACGCGCCCGAGCTCGACGTGTGGGCGCGCTGGGCTCGGTCGCCGTCGCCTGTGCGCGGCGAGCGCACGGTCATCCTCCGCGACTACCTGGAGGTGCTGGCGCTCGATTACCTGGCGGGCAACGGGCTCCGGAAGGAGATCGTCATCGACGTGCACGCGGGAGCGCTCAGCCTGGAGGCCAACGCGAGCGCCTTCCCGCTGCACGTGAAGGCGCACGAGCTCGATCGGCAGCTCGAGCGCCTCGTGGAAGCGGTGCGGTTTCCCCGGGCCCTTCGCGATGCGCTCGCGCGCTTCGGCCCCGAGGAGGCCGCCGCGGCGCTGCGCCCCGGCGGCATCGAGGAGGAGCTGGTGCCGCCGCGCGCGCTCGTCGAGCTCGAGGAGCGGAGGCAAGCGCTGCTCAGCCTGATCGCGGCGAAGCTCGCCGACCGGGGAGAGGACGCCGTCCTCAGCCTCTAGCGCCCCTCGCCGCTGTCGCTTGCCCCTGCGAGGGGGCTTCCAGCGCGCCGCATCTTGATCTCCGGCGGCGGCAGGGCGATCACGTCACCCGTGATCGACGTGGCGACCCTGCAGCGCTGGACGGAGGAGATCGGCTACAGCGCCGAGCTGACGAAGCCGTCGACCCTGCGCATCCGTCCGCGCGAGGAAGGGGTCGTCGAGCTCCCTCCGTTCTACGTCCAGTGCACCGAGAACTGGGTCGTGCTCTCGATGTTCGGCGTGCTCGATCTGCTCGACGCGCAATGCGACGCTGAGGGCGGCGCTGCGATGCCGCCCCTGGCCGAGGACACCGGCCAGGTGCTCGGCTTGCTCCGTCATCTGCTCGAGGCCAACCGCGACATGCGCGTCGCCAAGTTCGCCCTCGACGATCGGAACGAGATCCTGCTGTGCGCCGAGCTGCCCACCGAGTCGCTCGACCGCTCGGAGTTCGTCGACGCGGTCGAGCGGATCATCGAATACGGCACGACCTACCAGCACACCCTGCTCGGCGCCGACACCTGAGGCGCCGGGGCGCGCCGGTGTCCGGTCCGCGCCGCCGCGGGGTCACTTCTGCGTGATCACCACGCGGCTGTCGTCCCGGTAGGTGATGTTGCCGGACTCGCCGCGGCAGTCCCAGCAGGTCGCCCACGCGAGCCGTCGCCGCACGTAGCCGTTGAACCCGAGCGCGAGCGGCCCCGGGTCGTCCTTGAGCAGCAGCGACGACGCGATGCGATAGCGGTCTCCAGGGAGCTTCAGGAACGCGACGATGAACGCGTCGTCGTCGGCCTTTCCCGTCACGACGAGCACCTCCTCGCCCGGGACCGGGTTCCAGAGCAGCGGAGACGTCGTGAGCGTGGTGTTCGGGGGCGGGCCCGGCGCGGGCTGGCTCGCCGGAGCGCCGCTCGGCGAGAGCCGCGTCCGGCCCCGGCTGAGCACGGCGTTCGCGTCGTCGGGCTCCTTGAAGAAGGAGATCTGCCCGCCGAGGTCGCGCAGCTGCGGCACCGACGCGAGCAGCTCCGCGACCTGCTGCGGCCCGATCTCCGCGCGCCGGAACGTCTGCTGCCACTGCGGCGACGGGATCGACGCCGCGTTCGGCGCGCCGTGGCAGCACCGGAAGCCGATGTCGTCGCCCGACACCGCCGGATCGACCGCGGCGCGGCGCGCGCACCGGTGATCCACGGCGCTCGCGCTCGCCGTGGCCCCGCGCACGGCGGCGGCCCTGGGCTGGAGGTTCTCGATCGGCGCGATGTCGCTCGCGGTCCACTCGCGCAGCGCAGCGCCCATCCCGACGACGCCGAACCCGGACGCGCACGACGCGGGCGCCTTGGCGCACGCCGGGTCCCACGCCGCGCCGCCCGCGTAGGGCGTCCCCTCGGGGCCCTTGCACGCGCGCTCCCACTCGAGCTCGGTGCACAGCCTCCCGCCGGCCTGCTGGCAGAGCTCCGAGGCGCGCGCCCGCGTCACCCCGGTGAGCGGAGCCTGCGCAGGATCGTTCGGGTACAGGTGGCGATCGACGGTGAAGCCGCCCAGCTCGACGTCGAGCAACGCCGGCTCGAGCGTCGGATCGCGCCCCTTGTCCCCGGGCGTGCTGCCCGCGACGAGCTTTCCAGCAGGGATCTCGATCCGCGCGGGCCCGGCCGCCGCGGCGCCGGCCCGCGGCGCCGCGCTCGCGGCGGGCGACTCGTTCTCGGCCGCCTCGAGCACCTTCCCCTGGGGCGCGGGCGCCTGCGGGGCGCCTCCGTCCGCGCGCTTCTCCCCGGGCTCTCGCTGCTCGGCGCGGCTGCAGCCGGCCCCCCCGGCGATGCCGGCGGCCAGCAGGATCAGGGCAACGGCAGGCGTCCTCGTCGGCACGGTTCCTCGTGAGCGACTCGCCTTATGTCGCAGGACCCCTCGCCCGTCAAAGTGCCCGCGCTATGCTGGCCGGGATGGGGCAGGGCGTGAGCGGCGCACCGGATCCGATGGCCTCGCAGATGGCGCAGCTACTCGCTGGCAGCGATCTCGACGAGCTGCGCGAGATCGTGAAGCGGTGGGTCGCCGAGGCGCCGACCGAGGGTGTGCGCCGTCACTACCAGGAGCTCGGCGGCCGCCTCGTCGATCTCAAGGCGGCGCTCGCCGAGAACCCCGTGCAACCGACGATCGCGGAGCTCGAGCAGGCGCTCACGATGATGCTCCGGCTCGCCGCGTCGAGCCCGAGGACGTGAGCCCCAGGTGATGCTCGCCGATTTTCCCCCGTGGTTCCTGCGCGCCTTCGGGCTCTGCTTCGGCCTGCTCTGGGGGAGCTTCCTCAACGTCGTCATCCACCGCGTCCCGCGCGAGCTCAGCGTCGTCCGTCCGGGCTCGTGCTGCCCGGCGTGCGGCGCGCCGATCCGCGCCTACGACAACATCCCCGTCCTCAGCTACCTGCTGCTGCGCGGCCGCGCTCGCTGCTGCGGTGCGCCCGTGTCGCCGCGGTATCCCCTGGTGGAGGCGGCGGGCGGCTTGCTCTCGCTCGCGATCATCGAGGTCATCATCCTCCGGCTCCCCGGGACGACGCCGGCCCTCCACGCGCTCGCCACGTACACCGCCGGCCTGGCGCTCGCGCTCGGGCTGCTCGCGGCGACGTTCATCGACCTCGAGCACATGTTCATCCCCGACTCGATCACCATCGGCGGCGCGGTGCTCGGCGTCGCGACCGCGTCGCTGCGATCGATGGGCTTCGTCGACGCCCTCGTCGGCGCCGCGGTCGGCTTCGGCATCGTCTGGCTCCCGTTCGTCGTGATCTACCCGCGGATCCGCGGCGGCCGCGTCGGCATGGGCCTCGGCGACGCCAAGCTCCTCATGCTGGCAGGCGCGTGGTTCGGCTGGGGGGGCGCCCTGTTCGTGCTCGGCGCCGGCGCCATCCAGGGATCGATCATCGCGATCGCCATGCTGCTCCTGCGCGGGAGCATCGAGGAGCCCGAGGCGGTGCGCCTCGAGCGGGAGCAGATCCGCGCCGAGCTCGCGGCCATGTCCCCCGAGGAGCGGGCCGCCGCCGAGGAAGAGCTGGCGCAAGATCCGCTCGCGGAGGAGCCTCGCGAAGGGTTCGGTCAGGCCCGCATGGCGTTCGGCCCGTTCCTCGCGCTCGCGACGCTGGAGTGCTTGCTCGTCGGCCGCGACGTCCTGGACGCGTACCTCTCCTGGATCGACGCAGGATGAACGCCGCTCTGCGCCGCGCGCTCGGGATCCCGCTCGCGTCGCTCCTCGTGCTCGCGGGCTGCGGCGGCTCGCTCCCGCTGCCGCCGACCGGCCCTCACCTGCCGAGCGAGACGATGGTGGTCGTGCCGTACCCTCCGCCGCCTGCGCGGGTCGAGATCATCTCGCCGTCCGAGCGGCCGGGCGATGTGTGGATCGACGGCGAGTGGCAGTGGCGGAGCCGCCGCTGGGCGTGGCAGCAGGGACGATGGGAGCCCGTCCCGCCGGGCGCGTACTTCGCGCCTGCCACCACCGTGCGCCGCGCAGACGGATCCCTTGTGTGGTTCGCCGGCGTGTGGCACCTCCCCGGCAAGAAGTGATCGACACCGCGGCCGAGCGATGGGAATTCACGTCGTGCCGAGGTGCCCGCCGCCCGATCGGCATCGGCGAGCCAGCTCGGCGTGCCATCCCCAGCACGGATCGATGAGCCTTGCCCCATGATGCTTGCCTGGTCGTTCGCAGCGCGCACACCCGACGAAATCGCCCGACTCCTCCGCGCCCTTGGCAAGCACCGGTACGTGCGCGAGGTCGATCATCGGCTCCACTGGTCCGTCGATCACGCCCTGGCCGAGCTGCCGGAGTTCGCGCCGCACGCGTCGGCCTTCCAGGCGCGCCTCCGGAAGGAGCGCGCGCTCGATCTCGGCTCGCGCGACCCCTCGCTGTGGCGCGAGGCGAAGACCGAGGACGTGATCGCGGCCCTCACGGCGTTCTGGACCCCGGATGACGCGGCGCTGCGCTACCGGAGCCGCCTGATCGAGGCGCTCGCGCGGACGGGCCTCCCCGAGGCCACGCACGCGCCCTTCGCGTCGGCCCCGAACGAGCCCCCGCACCCGGAGCTCGTGATGCTCGACTGGGAGCTCTACCCCGTCGACGAGCTCGACGCCGACCGGCACGCCGGCGCGCTGGCCGCCATGGAAGAGGCCGAGGAGGCGGTCAACGCGTCGGCGCCGATCTACAACGAAGGGCCCGTCATGGCGGCGCCGGAGCTCTGCGAGGGAGCGCCCAACGGGGTGCTCGCGGACGACTTCCTCGTGTGGTCGGACGGGCCTTATAGCTACTCCGACTACGTGTTCCGCGGCGTCGCCAAGGCGGCGAAGCTCGTCGAGCCGCCGATCGGTTACCAGGATCTGTAACGGCCGCCCGCGGGCCCCGCGCGTCAGTAGGGATCGGGCTTCGGCGGCGGGACGGTCGGATCCGCCTCGACGGGGGGCTTGACGACCTTCGGGGTCGCCGTGGCCGCGGGGGCCGGCCCTCTCTGCGCGTGGGAGAGCGTCACCTCGAGCTCGATGTCCCGGTCGAACACGAGCATCCGTCGTTGCGCGGCGTGGCCTGGCGCGGAGACCTCGATCCGGTGCGCCGCGCCGTCCTTGATGAGCTTGCCGTCGAACGGGTTCGAGGGGAGCTCCACCCCGTCGACGAAGATCTTCGCGCTGGCGGGGCTCGCCTTGATCGATGCGCGGAGGAGCGACGCGTCGGTCTGCTCGCGTGGAGCGCTGCTCGCGGCGGATGGCGGCGAGGACTCCGGCGCGGGCAGCGCGCTCTGGGCCGGCGGCGGGGCCACGCGGAAGCTCTGCTGGACCGGATCGCGCAGCTTCAGGTACAGCGTCGCGGCGCCGACGAGCGCGATGACCGCCGCGAACGCGACGAGCGGCAACCGGGAGCGCCGCGGCGCCGGCGCGTGCTGAACGGCCGTGGCCGGCTCGGTCCGCACGACGGCGTGGAGCGTCGCTTGCGGAGGGCTCGAGCGGTGGAGGGGGCGCGTGGGCGCCGACGGCGAAGAGCCCGTGGTCGCGCCGTCCTCCTGCGCGGGAGGATCCGAGTCGAGGGGCTCGCGCCCTGGCAGCGACGGCAGCCTCGGCGCGCGGCCGGCGAGCCCCGCGCCCCCCGCCTCCGCGCCGTGCTCCTGCAGCTGCTTGAGCTGGCGATCGATGATCGCCCGGATCTCGGACCGCTCGCCGGCGAACAGCTCGCGCATCAGCGCGCCGAGCTGCTCGGCCGTCACCTGCTCTTCCAGGCGTTCCGTGTAGCGAGCGAGCTCCGCGCGGAAGGCGGCGGCCGTCGAATAGCGCTGGTCGGGCGAGTGCGCGAGCGCCTTGGCGCAGATGCGCGCGAGCTCGACGGGCACCTCGGGGCGCGCGGACCGCAGGTCCGGGATGTCCCGCATCAGGCGCGAGATGATCTGAGGATCGGACAGCCCACGCCAGAGGCGGCGGCCGGCGAGCATCTCCCAGAGGATGACGCCGGCCGAGAAGACGTCCGCGCGCCGATCGATCTGGGAAGAGTGCGAGAACGCCTGCTCCGGCGCCATGTACGCGACCTTGCCCTTCATCGTGCCGGTCTGCGTCTCGACGAGGCGGTGCGCGGCGAGCGCGATCCCGAAATCGACGATCTTCACCTGCCCGTCGTAGGTGACGAAGATGTTGTGGGGGCTGATGTCGCGGTGAACGACGTTGAGCGGCGCCCCATCGTAGTCGACGAGCTCGTGGGCGTAGTGGAGGCCGGCCAGCACCTCGCTGAGGATCCAGAACTGGACGGCGAACGGGATCGCCCGCGCTTGCTCTCGCGCGCGGGAGATCACACGGCTCAGCGGCTGCCCGTCGAGGTACTCCATGGCGATGAAGTACTCGCCGTCCGCGAGGCCGACCTCGTTGGTCTGCACCACGTTGCGGTGGTTCAGGCGGGCGGCGAGGCGGGCCTCGTCGAGCAGCATGTCCCGGAACTCGGGCTCGTCGGCGATGTTGGGCCGGAGGCGCTTGATGACCTGCAGCTTGCTGAAGCCCGCCGGCCCCACCGCGACCGCCAGGTGCACGTCCGCCATGCCCCCGTGCCCGAGCGTCGCGATGAACCGGTATTTTCCGAAGCTCCGCGCGTGCCGATCCGAGGGCGACGGCGGCGCGTCCGGCGGCGCATCCCGGCCGACCGTGGTCGGCGCGTCGCGATCCGCGCGCCGCACCTGGACGGTGGGCGGGGGCTCGGGCGCGGGGACGAGCCCCTGCCTGGAGACCAGGGTCCCGCCGTCGAGCGCTGCCCGCACGCGCTCCGGCGGGCCCGAGGCGGCGAGCTCGTTGCTGCGGGCGGAGTCCGCCGCCCAGTCAGCCTCTTCGATCGTCCCTTTGCGCTCGCCCACCGCCGAATGGTCCTGATCCAAAGACGTGCCGTCAAGCTGACGACAGCGTGGGCCAGCAACGCCGCGGCGTCTGCTGCTACTGTGCGGGGCGTCGCTCCCCCAGGCGCTCCCGGATCCCGGGAGGGTGCAGGAAAATTCGCCTGTGATTGCGGACCCTTGCCCGTGAACGAGGTAGCCCGATGCCCTGTGACTCGATACCGCGGCGCCTGCTAGGCCAGGCGAAGGCGCGTCCCGAGGCTCCTGCCCACTACGTCAAGGAGGGGGGCTTCTGGAGGATGACCAGCTTCCGGGAGTACGCGGGCGAGGTGCGGCGCGCCGGCAAGGCGCTCCTCGCGCTCGGCCTCGAGCCTGGCGCCACGGTCAGCCTCCTCGGCTTCAACCGGCCCGAGTGGGTGGTGCTCCACGTGGCCTGCATGGCGATCGGGGGCGCTCCCGCGGGCATCTACACGACGTGCTCGCCCGAGGAGGTGCGCCACGTCGTGCGCCATGCGGGGTCGCAGGTGGTGCTGGTCGAGGACAGGGCGCAGCTGGAGAAGGTGCTGTGCCAGTGGGATCGGCTGCCGCAGCTCTCGTGGGTGGTGCTGATGCGGGGCGCGGAGTTCGCGCGCGATCCGCGCGATCCGCGGATCCTGGCCTGGGATGAGTTCCTCGCGCGGGGCGACCGCGTCTCGGACGAGCTGCTCGATCAGCGGCTCGACGCGCTCGAGCCGAACGGCCTCGCCACGCTGCTCTACACCTCCGGGACGGTGGGGCCGCCGAAGGGGGTCATGCTGAGCCATGAGAACCTCACGCGCTCGGCGGACATGGGGGCGCGCCTCATCCCGTGCTCGTCCCGGGACATCACGCTCTCTTACCTGCCTCTTTCGCACGTCGCCGAGCAGATGTTCACGATCCACATCCCGGCCTCGGTCGGCGCGGCCGTGTACTTCGCCGAGTCGATGGCGGCGCTCGCCGACAACCTCAAGGAGGTGCGGCCTACCGCCTTCTTCGGGGTCCCGCGCGTCTGGGAGAAGCTGAGGGACGGGATCGACGCCAAGCTCTCCGGCGCGAAGGGGTTGCAGAAGATCATGCTCGATCAGGCGAGGCGCGTAGGGCTCCAGCACAGCGAGCTCCGCGCCCGAGGCGAGCCGCCGGGGCCGCTGCTCGCGCTTCAGCACCGCGCCTTCGACACGCTGGTCTACGCGAAGGTGAAGGCGGCGGTGGGGCTCGGCCGGGCGCACGCGTTCAGCAGCGGCGCGGCCCCCATCGCGAAGGAGGTCCTCGAGTTCTTCGCGTCGCTCGACATCCTGATCACCGAGGTCTACGGCCAGTCCGAGGTGACCGGCGCGACGAGCTACAACATGCCGGGCCGGACGAAGCTCGGCTCCGTGGGGCCGTCGGTGCCAGGCATGGACGTGAAGATCGCGGACGACGGCGAGATCCTCGTCAAGGGGCCGACCGTGTTCCTCGGCTACTACAAGGAGCCAGAGGCGACCGCGCAGGCCCTGGTCGACGGCTGGCTCCACTCGGGGGATCTCGGCCGATTCGACGAGGAAGGGTTCCTCCACATCACCGGGCGGAAGAAGGAGATCCTCATCACGGCCGGCGGAAAGAACATCTCGCCCAAGAACATCGAGGAGGCGCTCAAGCGCCACGACCTCATCGCCGAGGCGGTGGTCGTCGGCGATGGGCGCAAGTTCCTCACGGCCCTGCTCGTGCTGGCCCCCGACGCGGTGAAGCGCCTCTCGGCCGAGCGCGGGCTCGGCCGCGATCTCTCGCACGCGTCGCCCGAGATCAGGGAGGCCGTGCAGCGGGCCGTCGACGAGGTGAACGGCGAGCTCGCGCAGGTCGAGACGATCAAGAAGTTCTCGATCCTGCCGCGCGGCTTCACCATCGAGGACGGCGAGCTGACGCCGACGCTCAAGATCAAGCGGCGCAATGTGAGCCAGAATTTTGCGCGCGAGATCGAGGCGATGTACGCCGAGTAATTCATGCGCAACGAGCCTGCTACAGCCGTCTCCTTCGACTTCGGCCAGACCCTGGTGGAGCTCGACACGGGGCTGCTCTCCGCCCGCCTCGCCGAGCGGGGCATCGCCGCGCCTCGGGAGCGGCTGGACGGGGCGGTGGACGAGGGCTGGCGCGCGTACAACGAGGCGATCCAGCGCGGGCTCGGCGGCCACCCGTGGAAGATCATGATGCGCCGCCTGCTCGAGGCGGGCGGCGTCGAGGCCAGCGCGCTCGACGCGGCGGTGGACTGGCTCTGGACGGAGCAGCCCCGGAAGAACCTCTGGCGCCGGCCGATCGCGGGGATGATCGACGTCGTGATCGAGCTCCGGCAGGCCGGCGTGCCGGTCGCGGTGCTGTCGAACTCGGAGGGCCGGCTCGAGGAGCTGATCGAAGAGCTCGGCTGGTCGGCGCACTTCGTGGCGGTGGCGGACTCGGGGCGGCTCGGGTTCGAGAAGCCGGGCAGGGAGATCTTCGCGTGGACGGCCGAGCGCCTCGGTGCGCCGCTCGCCGCGGTGGTCCACGTCGGCGATTCCTTCGCCGCCGACGTCGGCGGCGCCCTCGCGGCAGGGATGCGGGCCGTCTGGTTCAAGGGGGACCCGACGAGGGCCGCGGAGGTGTCCCAGGCCGAGCGAGTGGCGGTGTGCGACGGCGCGGAGGCGCTGCGCGGCGCGCTCCGGGCGTTCGGCGTTCGCTTCTAGCGCGCGCTGCGCTGCGCGCGGTCGTGCGGCCAGCGATCTCCAGGAGCCCGTCACCTGGCGAGCGCGGCCCGCAAACGCGGCGCTCGCGCGCGCGAGGTCGCGAGCTCCACACGCGCGTCGCGCGCTCGCCCTTCCGTCCGTGAGCACGAACGTCCCGGAAGGCGCTCCGCCCCGCGCTCGTCGCGCGCGCTTCTCCGCTGGCGCTCCTCGTCCTGCTGCCCCGCGCCGGTGGGTCGGTCTCCGGATCGTGCAGCCGATGCACGTCGCGCGGTGGTTCGGGCATTGCTGGAGACCGGTTCACGATGATCGCCAACGATGCAGACATCGAACAAGAGTCCGGACGCCGGGAGCGGCGAGCGAACGTTCCCGCCGCCGTCCCTCGCCTCTTCGGCGAGGTCCGCCGCGCGGACGAGCGGCTCGTCTCGCTCGTGCAAGAGCGCCCCGTGGCCACGCTCCTCGCGGTGGCCGCCGTGGGCTACCTGATCGGGCGGGTCGTTACACGGTTGAGTTGAGGAGGTCATCATGACGGCACGTGAGGTCGAGGCCGAAGGGGAGCGCGACGCGCGAGAGGTGGTGAACGACGCGCTCAGCCGGCTCGACGCGGCGGAGGTCAAGCGGGCGGTCTCGGCGTTCGCGCGGGACAACCCGCACGTGGCGATCGCAGCGGCGGCTGGGCTGGGGTTCCTGCTCGGCGGGGGCCTGACGCCGCGCGTGCTCAGCAGGCTCGGGTCGCTCGCGACGCGCAGCTACGTCAAGAGCGCGTTGGCCCAGGCGGTCGAGCTCGTCCTCGATGAGCAGACGCGGTCCCAGAGCCATCTCGGCTCGTCGCCCTGATCCAGCAGGCACCTGCTGCGCGTCACCTTGGCTGAAGGTGGGGTCGTTTGAACCGCCAAGCCCTCAAGGACGCCAAGTCTCTTTGAGGTTTTCTCCGCGCCCTTGGCGGATTGGAGGCTTCATCACGGGCGGGTCCACACGTGGATCGCGGCTCGCCGTCGCTCGTTCGCAAGATCGCTGGGCCACGCCGGGCGCAGGCCGTCCTTCAGGCCCTGCGGCTGCAGGTCTTGCGGATGCGGCGACCGCCGCTCTCGCTCAGCACCTCTTCAACGCTGTGGGAAACGTCGGGCAAGCACCGCACGGAGAGCAACGCGCCGCCGCCGGCGCTGCCGTCGTCGAGCCGGCGCGCCTCGTACTCGGGCAGGCGCGCGCCGAGGACGGCGCCGAGCAGGGTGCCGGCCGCGCCAGCGGCGCCCGCTCCCGCGAGGCACGCGACGATGGGCCCCGCCAGGAACGCGTCGAGCCGCGGAATGATCAGCGCGCCTCCTGCCGTGATCGCCGCGAGCGTACCCCCGACGAGCCCTCCGATCACAGCGCCCAGGGCGGCCCCTTCGGACGCCTTGCTGTGGATCGTGAGCTCGATCTCGTCCAGACGGGAGTGCTGCCTGGGCACCATGCTGATGTCCTCGGCCGCGACGCCCAGGGCGAGGAGGCGGCCAAGTGCGCCCGCGGCTTCCGTGCGACCTGGGAAGAATGCAGTGAGCGTCCGGTAATACATCATTCGACGAGTGCCCCTGTGCCGCGGTTCGCGAGGTGTCTCGTTCAATCCATCTGCTCTCGGAAAAGCATCGCTTGTGCCGCTCCGGCTGCGCAGATGTCGCTCGGCTGCTGGAGCACATCCCGGGAAATGATGGAAGGCGCCGCTCCGCGCGTGGGCGGTGCGGCGCCTTCGCGCCCCCCCTGGAGCTCGCTCAGCGGGCGCCGAGCTCGTTGGAGTACGAGCCGGTGCTCTCCTGGAGCTTCTCCTGGATCTGGTCCTGGGTCCGCTGCGCAGCGCCCAGGGCGCGCTCCTTGGCCCTCTCCGCGCGCTCGCGCAGCCGGCTCGTGCTGTCGCGCAGCCGGCGGCGAGCCTCGTCACCTGACGTCGGCGCGACCAGGACGCCAACCCCGACGCCCATGGCGACGCCGAGGCCGAGCCCGACCGACAAGGGAACGATCCAATCGAGTGAGCTCCTTCTCTTGTAGGGGAACATGTCGGCCATGTAACTGACGAGATCGTCTGCCTTCATTGTGGCTCCGTCGGTTCGTATCGCGTGGGGGCGCGTAGCGCGTATCCCTCAGCGTGGATTCACGTGGATGGAACAGTGACCGGCGGGACGTGAGGCAGCGCGCATGCCAAGGGCATATTGCGCACGGAGGGGGCAGGGCAGGGGGCTGCCCTGCCCCGAGGAGCGATCGCGGGCGATCGCGGTGGAGGAGCGCCGCGGCGTTACCGGCAGAAGCCGTCGATGCAGATCTTGCCTTCGCTGCAGGGCGTCTCGGGATCGCAGTCACCGCCGAGGTTGTCGCTCGACCCGCAGACCTGGTGCTCGCCGGAGAACGTCGCCACGGTCCTGCACTCGCTCAGCGAGGGCGACTGGTTGTCGCAGGCGTTCGGGTTCGGCTGGTCGCACGAGATGTAGCAGCTGTGGTGCAGACAGATCGACCCCGGCGCGCAGACGTCCTGCGCTCCATCCTCGCCGCACACGAAGTTGCTCGACTGATTCGGGATGCAGCCGTTCTCGACCCAGACGTCGCCCTCGGGGCAGGCGGCGCCGTCGCTCCTCGGAACACAGGCGCCGTCGACGCAGACGGCGGAGGGGCCGCCGCAGTCGTCGGTGATGACGCAGGGCTGCGCAGGGCGGGAGCAGATACCGAGGGTCGCGTCGCAACGGTAGCTGCTGGGGCAGTCCGCGTCCTCGCCGCAGGCGGGCGTGCATTTGCCCTCGACGCACTTGTCGTTGACCGGACACTGCGTCTGATCGAAGCACTGGTCCTGAGGCGCGGTGCAGATGCCGCTGACGCAGAGGTAGTCCGCGCCGAGGCGGGCGCAGTCGGCGTCGGCGCCGCACGCGGCCGGGGTCGCCGGCACGCAGGTCGCGTCGGCCTCGTCGCCCTCGCAGACGTAGCCGTGGACGCACCCGAGCGGCTCGCCGCTCGGGAGGACCTGATCGCAGCTGCCGGGCTGACACGTGCCATCCGGCGCGCAGGTCTCGCCATCGGCGCAGTCGTCCGGGTTGCCGCAGTACACGACGTCGCCGGGGGCCCCGCCGCTGCCCCCTTCCCCGGAGGAGCCGCTTGGGACGCAGGCGGCGGTGTGGTCGTCGGCGATGACGCACTCGAAGCCCCGGCTACACCCCCAGGTCGTGCAGTCGCCGATGTGGCATCGGTTGTCCTCGCCACAGGTCTCGTTGATCCAGCAGTCGGCTGGCCCGCCACAGCCGCTCGGGATGCCGGGCGTGCAGTCCTCGACGACTGCATCACAGAAGGGGCTGTCGGCGTCGTCGTCGTAGATGGGGCAACCCGCGAGGAGGGGCGCCAGCACGCTCGCGAGACCCAGCAGAGTAAGTCGCTTCATTCACCGTCTCCCGAAAGCATTCGGCCGCCCGGCGTCGAGGAGCCGCGCCCTCGCGCGTGACGGTCGCGACCGGACGAGCGTAGCAAGCGACATGCCCCACACAAGCCCGGCAAGTCGCGGCGTATTTCGGCCGATCGCGCGCTCGCCGTGAAGCCGCGTTCACGTCGGCATGTGGCGCGCGCGTGGCGAGGCGCCGCCCCGATGTGCCGTGCCTCGCGCAGGTCACGCGGCGGCGGACGCGACATCGGGGGGCAGGGGGGACCGCAGGGGAGGGGGACCGCAGGGGAGGGGGGACCGCAGGGGAGGGGGGACCGCAGGGGAGGGGGGACCGCAGGGAAGGGGGGACCGCAGGGGACCGTGAACCCTGAACCGCGGAGGAAAGCGGAGGACGGCGCGGTGCGGCGCGACGCTTTGGGGCGCGCAGGGGAACCCGTGCTACCGTTCCGCCGAGTTCCGGGCGGCTGCCTCCGAACGAGGAACCCCGGCAGGCTCGCGCCTGGGGGGCCAGCCGTTCGCGAGGACACGGGGACCGGTCGAGCAGATGGATGTCACCTGCGAGCGTTGCAGCACCGAGTACGAGTTCGACGACGCGCTCGTGTCGGAGCGCGGCACGACGGTCAAGTGCACGAACTGCGGCTTCCAGTTCAAGGTCCGCCGCACCGACGGCGCGCTCCCCGAGAAGTGGGTGGTGCGCACGCTCGGCGGCCGGGAGCTCGAGTTCAAGATGCTCCGGGAGCTCCAGGCGGCGATCACCCAGGGCCAGATCACCCGCGACGACGTGATCTCGCGCGGCAACGCGAGGCCGCGGCGGCTCGGGTCGATCGCGGAGCTGGAGCCGTTTTTCAAGGGGCCGGGCAGCATCGTGATGGCCGGGACCGCGTTGGGCATCGGCGGGCCCTCGCCGTTCCCTGGCCGCTCGAGGTCGCTGACGCCTCCAGGGCTCGGCGGCCCGGCGCCGGCGCAGACCGAGCACTCGGTCGCGATCCCGCTCCCGCGGGCGGAGAGCGACGCGGACGTCGCCCCCGAGTCCATCCACGACGCAGAGACGATCGTTCGGGACGTGCGGGAGGTCCAGTCGGGCAGGGAGCGCCCGTCGCCGCGCCGCGGGGCGCAGACCGCGACCTACGATTCCGAGGCCAGCGCCCCCGCGCGGGCGATGACGAAGCCGGGCGCGCTGCCCGGGGTCGTGGTGCCGCCGGAAGAGGCGCCGCCGCTGCCGGACGGGCACCCCGCGCGCCGGCAGGAGCCGCGGACCCTCCGCGGCGCGGGGGTCGCCGAGGCGCGCCAGGGCAGCGCCAGGCCCGCGGACGCCGGGGGCGAGGGGCAGGGGCGCGCCGCAGGCGTCGTTCCGCTGCGGATGCCGAACAGCGTCCCACCGCCGCGCATCGAGCGCGCCGACAGCCCGGGAGGAGAAGACGCCCCCGTGGCGAGGCGCGGGGCGCCGCGCGCGGCGAGCGAGGACCACGCGTCGCGGCGGGCAGCGACGTCGGGGTCGCCGACCGCACCCGCGGAGCCCGAGGGGCGTCCCTCCTATGTCGACGAGGGGGACGGCGACGCGGGGATCACGTCGCTGCCCTCGAGGAGGACGGGGATCGCGCGGTGGGTCGTCGGCCTCATCGTCGTCGGCCTCATGGTGGTGAGCGCGGCGACCCTCGGGCCGAAGTACCTCAAGCCGGCCGTACAGGCCCGGCCTGCGGTGAGCGACGATCGCGTCTCGGCGCTGCTCGCCGAGGGCGAGAAGAGCCTGGCCGAAGGGGATCCGGAGACGGCGAGGGACAAGCTCGTCAAGGCGAGCGCGCTCGCCGAGGACGACCCGCGCGTCACGGCGGCGCTGGCCCGGGTCGAGACGGTGAACGCGGACGTGCGGTGGCTGCGGCTGCAGCTGCTCGCCGCAGGGGACGCGGATCTGGACACGGCGCGGCACGAGCTCGACATCGCGATCGAGCGCGCCCGCAAGGCGGTCGAGCACGCGCGGCGCGTCGCGCCGGCGAACGCCGAGGTGACCCGCGCGGCGATCGATCTGCTCCGCATGCAGGGCGACCTCGCCTCCGCGCGGAAGCTCGTCGGCGCGATCTCGGCCGAGAGCGCGCAGCCGGAGAGCGCGCTGACGCTGGCCGCGCTCGATCTCGCGGAGGCTCATCCGAGCTGGGCCGCCGTCGTCGAGCGGCTCCGGACGGCGGCGAGCATCGAGCAGAGCCCCGGGCGAGCGCGGGCGCTCCTCGTCTATGCGCTCGCGAGGTCCGGCGATCTCGCGGCCGCGCGCGCCGAGAACGAGCGCCTGCTGGCGACGAGCCGGCCGCACCCGCTCGCGCGCCCGCTCCGGGCCTTCATCGACCGGCTCGAGAAGGCGCAGGGCGAGCCAGGAAGCGTCGCCGAGCCGGCGTCGAGCGCGCGCGCGGGGAGCCCGCAGGCGGGCGCTCCTCCGCCGAGCCCGTCGACCTCGGCGAGCGCTCCTCCCGCGAGCCCGTCGGCCGCGCCGGGGCGCGTTCGCCGCGCGCCGGAGTCGGAGCCGGACGACGGCCGCGTGCCCGACGACTACGTCGCCCCGGGCGGCACCATCGATACGAGCGATCTGCCCGGCGTCCATCCGCCGCCGACCGCCGCGCCTGGGGCGACGGCGCCGCCGATCGACACCTCGGATCTGCCTGGAATGAAGCATGAGTAAGCGCCGAGCTCGCGGGGCGCGGTGGACGGGCGTCGGCGCCCTCGCCGTGGCGGCATCGATGGCTGGCTGCACCGGGAGAGAGCGGGCGGCGGCGCTGCCGGCGCCCGCCGCGGCGGGCCTCGACGAGCCGGCGGTCGTCGAGATCGATCTCTCGCGCGGGCTCCCCGAGAGCGCGTCCGCGTCGCTCTTCGGCCCGCCGAGCGGCAGGACTCACGCGCAGCTCGTGCAGTCGCTGCGAGCGCTGTCCGAGTCCGCGAGCGCGAAGGGGTTCCTCGTGCGGCTCGGGAGCGCGCGCCTCGCGTTCGCGCGGGCCCACGAGATCGGCCGGATCCTCGGCGATGTCCGCGCGGCGGGGCGACCGGTCGTGTGTCACGCGGACGAGTACAACAACGCGACCATGCTGCTGGCGTCCATCGCCTGCAGCAAGCTCTGGCTCAGCCCTGCCGGGCAGGTCGATACGGTGGGGATCGCGGCGCAGCTCGTGTTCGCGAAGGGGCTCCTCGACAAGCTCAACGTGGACGTCGACTTCCTCCAGGTGGGGAAGTTCAAGGGCGCGAGCGAGCCGTTCACGCGGGAAGGGGCGAGCCCCGAGGCGCGTCGATCGCTCGAGTCCGCGCTCGGCGGGGTCCGCGAGGCGTGGCTGTCGGCCATCGTGGACGGGCGCGGCAAGGAGGAGCTCCGGGAGGCCCTCGAGGACGGCCCGTTCGCCCCTGAGGAGGCGAAGGCGAGGGCGCTCGTGGACGAGATCGGCGATGTCGAGTCCGCGACCGAGGACGCGAAGAAGCTCGCTGGCACCGAGCGCTCCGTGCCGCGGTTCGGCGGCGCTCCGCGCGATGCGAGCTTCTCGCGGAGCCTCGTGGACGTGTTCCGCTCGGTCTCCGGGGCGAGCTCGCTGGGGACGCCGCACGTGGCGGTCGTCCCGGCGATCGGCGGCATCACCATGAGCGCCAAGGGGATGCCCATCGGCTCGTCGGACGGGATCGGCGAGCGCGAGCTCGGGCAAACGATCACCCGCCTCATCGAGGACAAGAGCGCGAAGGCGGTCGTGCTCCGGATCGACTCGCCCGGCGGCTCGGCGCTGGCCTCGGATCTGCTCTGGCAGAAGCTGATGCGGCTGCGGCAGCAGAAGCCGCTGGTCGTCTCGATCGGCGGGATGGCCGCGAGCGGCGGCTACTACCTCGCCTGCGCTGGCACCAAGATCGTCGCCGAGCGGACGAGCATCATCGGCTCGATCGGCGTCGTGGGCGGCAAGTTCGCCGTCGGGAAGGCGCTTGCAGACGTCGGGATCAACGCGGAGACGGTCGCGGCCAACCCGGATCCTCAGCGGGCAGCGCGCGCCGCGTACATGTCGGCGCTCACACCCTGGGACGACCCCACACGCGCCCGTGTGCTCGCCTCCATGGAGGCGGTTTACGATCTGTTCCTGAAGCGCATCACGGCGGGACGGAACCTCCCGTTGGAGACGATCGCGCCGTCGGCGGAGGGACGGATCTTCGGCGGGGTCGAGGCCGCAGGGCGCTCGCTCGTCGATGAGCTCGGCGGCCTGGAGCGGGCGATCGCGATCGCGCGCGAGCTGGCGGAGCTGCCGGCGGACGCGCCGGTCGAGATCGAGCAGGACGACGGCGGGCTGCTGGAGCTCCTGGCGACCGGCGACGAAGCCAACGAGGGCAGCGCTCGGGCTCCCGACCGCGCAGCGCTCAAGGAGCGCGCGCGGGAGGCGATGGCTTCCGTCCTCCTGCCGGAGTGGCTCGGCGTCGCGCCGGAGGTCGGGACCTTCGCCGCCTCCATGGCGCCTCTCCTGGCCGGAGAGAGGGCGCTCACGGTGTTACCGTTCGCGGTGACGCTCCGGTAAAGCGCGAGATTGCACCGGAAGATTGGCCTTGTACCTCGGTCGTTCTGGTAGGCTGAGCGGGTTCAGCATACCCGAAGCGGGTCGCCGAAATGAGCTCTTCACCTCCGGATCGGGCAGCATCAGCGTCGGGCGCGAGGAGGTCGCTGCATTCGCCGGAGCTGATGGATCCTGCAGGGCCCGCCTCTGCGGGGCAGCTGGTCCTCGCAGGGGCCCGGGCGATCGCGCCGGTGTCGCGCCACCGCGGCCCGCGGGCTGAAGAGGCCTACTGGCGCGCGCGGGTGGACGAGCGCCGCGCCGCCGGCGACGCGCAAGGGGAGCGCGAGGCGGCGCTCGCCCTCGCGAGGATCCTCGCCGCGCGCGGCGTCGAGCTGGACCAGGCGACGACGTTGGCGCGCCGGGCGCTCTCGCTGGGCGACGATCCGGCGATGAGGAGCGAGCTCGCCGGCTGGCTGGCCGGGCTGGGCGAGCCAGCCCTGGCCGCCGCGGCGCTGCGCGGCCTCCGCGACGACGCGCAGCCGCCCGGCGCGACGGCGCGGATGCTGGTGAAGATCGCCGTGCTCCTCGCGCGCGCCAGCGACGTCGCGGGCGCGGTCGACGCGCTCGAAGAGGCGAGCGAGCTCGCCCCGGACGACGCGATGGCGAGCGAGCTGCTCGGCACGATCGCGGCCTGGGCGTCGGACGAGGTGTTCCCCGCGGCCGCGGCGAAGGCATACCTGGAGGCGGCCAAGCGGCGCGAAGCCGCGCGGGAGCGGGAGGCGGCGTTCGAGGATCGCCTGCGCGCCTTCGAGATCGCGCCTCACGACGACATGGCCGCCAAGGCCATGGCGGCCGCGCTGTTCCTGCGCAGCCGGCAGGGCGCGGCCGACGAGGTGCTCCGGACGCACGCCGACGCGCTCGCGGCGCGGGCGCCTCGCGGCGAGGGCGAGGCCCCTGGCCCCTCCGCCCTGCGGCGCGCGATGGAGGTGCACGGCCACCGGCTCCAGGGCGCGACGAACGAGGGCGACTGGGCGCGCGCCGTCGGGTGCGTGCTCGACGCGGGCCTCGACGGGGCGATCGACGGCGACGCCGCCCGCGCGATCGACGAGGTGCTCGAGCAGGCGGGGCTCTACGAGCTCGTCGCCGCGCGGATCGAGCTCAGGGCGGAGCAGCGGGTCGGGGCGCCGAGGGCGGAGGCGTACGTGGCGCTCGCGCGGCTCCACGCTGGCCCGCTCGCGAGCCCCGACCGCGCCGTGGAGGCCTGGATCGAGGCCGCGGCGAGCGACTCCGGCAGCGCCGCCGCGCGCTCAGCGCTGCGCGACCACGCGGCCACGCTGCACGACATGGCGCCCCTCGTCGAGGCGCTCATCCGCATCGGCGAGGGCTCGGACGCGAGGGCGACGGAGGACGCGGCGGGGCGGATCGACGCGCTCTCGGAGCTCGCGCGCCTCGCGGAAGAGAAGATCGGCGACCCCGGCCTCGCGCGCTGGGCGCTCGAGGCGCTGAGAGACGTCGGCGGCGACCCGACGCACGCCGAGGCAGGGCTCCAGCGGATCGCCGATCGGCTCAAGGGGCAGGACGAGGCGCTCGCCGCGGCGCAGCGCGCGCTCCGCGGCGCGGACACCGCCGAGGGGCGGATCGACGCGCTCCGCCGGCTCGTCGTGATCTACCGCGGCCGCCCGAAGGAGCGCGCGGCCTACGAGGAGGCGCTCGTGGGGCTCTCGCGGGCGCTGCCGGCCGACCGCGGCTGCCTGCTGGCGCTCGATCGGCTGAGCCGGCGGACCGGGGGAGGCGCCGCGCTCGACGCCCTGCTCCGCGCGCGGCTGGCCGAGGCGACGCGGGCGCCCTCGGAGGCCGAGGGCGCGCGCTCCGCGAGGTCCGAGGCGATCCGCGCGGCCTCGCTGACGCGGGTCGAGCTGGTGCGCGCAAGGCTCCTCCTGTCGGCGATCGCCCGGCGGCAAGGCCAGGACGCCCGCGCCCTCGACGAGGTGTTGCCGCTGCTCGGCGAGGCCCCGGGGCACCGCGGCGCGGCGAGCGCCGCGCTCGTGCTGGCCACGCGGACCGGGCGCCTGCGGGAGCGCGCTGACGCGCTCGTGCAGCTCGCCGCGCCGGTCTGGCCGGCGCTGCGCGCGGTGCTGCTCTCGATCGCCGCGGCGCTCTACCACCGGACGCAGCGGGCGCGCGAGGCGGCGCTCTCGCGCGAGGTCGCGCTGCTCGCCTGCGAGGCCGATCCGTCGTCCGCGCGCGCCGTGGCCACGCTCGCCTCCATCCTCACGGCAGATCTCGCCGCCGCCGCGGAGGCCGGCGAGGCGCCTCCGTTCGAGGTCGACCGGGCTGTGGCGGCCGCGATCGAGCGCTCCATCACCACGGTGTTCCCGCGCGGCGCGCTCTGCGACGGCCTCGCGAGGGCGCTGGAGGCGCTGGGTGAGCTGCCGCTCGCGCTCGCGTGGACCCAGCGCTGGCTCGCGCTGCGGCCAGGGTGCCCCCAGGCGACCGCGGAGCTCATCCGCCGCGCCGCGGCCGCCGGCGACGCGGCCCGGCTCTCGGACGCGCTCGCGTGGATCCTGGCGCAGCCCAAGCCGCTCGGCGAGATGGCGGCGGCGCTGGCGAGCGCGCTGCACGCCCTCTACGACCTCGATCCCGAGCGCGGCACGGCGCTCGCGAGGCGCTCGCTCGACGTCTTCGGCCCGCAGAACCCGCTCTTGCGCGAGCGGCTGCTGGAGCTCGCGCGCCGGGCGGGCGACCCTCACCTCGCGGTGACCGTGCTCGAGCGGTGGCTGGCCGTCGAGATCACGGCGGCGCACGCCCCCGAGCTGATGTTCATGCTCACCGATTGCCGGCTCGACGGCGGCGATCCGGACGGGGCGGCGCAGGAGCTCGCGCGCGCTGCCGCGGTGCAGGCCGATCCTCACGAGATCCTCGCGCGGGTCCAGCGCCTCGAGTCGTCGCTGCTCGACGCGAAGGGGCTCAGCTCCGACGGCGCCATCGCGCTGGCCGAGGCGAAGGCCCGGGCGTTCACCGCGCAGGGCGCCGGCGCGGCGGCGGAGGCCGCGGCCGCGTGGCGTGAGCTCGGCAGCCTGCGCTGGGATCTGGCGGAGGATCACCGGGGCGCCGAGGAGGCGTTCTTCCGCGCGAGCGAGCTCGCGCCGAGCGGCGGCACCGAGCGTTACGCGCGGGACATGTGCGAGTTCGCGGGCGTCGAGGCGGCGATCGAGGCGATCGTCGCGCGCGCCGCGGAGGCGCGGAGCGAGACGGGGGTGCAGCCCGCCGCGGACGAGAACAGGTGGTCGGGCGACGTCGGGCCCGAGCGGCGCAGGCGCGCCACCCTGCTGATCGAGGCCGCCAACCTGGCGCACGAGCACGGCCTGCCCGAGCGCGCGCTCTCCGCGGCGGCGAGCGCGATCGAGCTCGATCCCCTCCGCGCGGACGCCGTGGCGCTGGTCGAGAAATCGGCGGACGCCGATGGCGGCATCGTCGTCCTCGACAAGACCTACCGGCTGCTCGCCGACGCGGCCCTGGGCTGCTACGGCCGCCGCGCCGCCCATTACCGCGCGGCGCGGCAGCTGGAGCGGCGCGGCGCGTTCGAGCTCGCGCTCGCGCACGCCGTGGCCAGCTTCGAGGCGGTCCCGACCGAGGGCACCTCGTACGTGCTGCTCGCTCGGCTCGCCGAGCACGTCGGCGAGCCGTCGGACGCCGTGCGCGCGCTCGAGCGGGTCGCGACGACGGCCGATCCGGCGTCGCGCAACGCGTGGTTGAAGCGCGCCGCGGCCCTCACCGGCCGCACGGAGGAGGGCCTCCGGCTGCGCCTCGACATCCTGCTCCGCGCGATGGTCGTGCGCCCGGACGCGGCGCTCGTCGAGGACGTCGGCGCCGCCATCCGCGATCTCATCGCGTGCACGGGGCAGCCGGAGGTCGAGGCCATCCGCTTCGACCGCGCGGTCAAGGCGAGCATCGCGAAGCTCGACGGCCCCGACGGGGCCCGCGCGGGGCTCGCGATGGCGCGCATCGCCGTCGCCGTCCTCGACGCGCCCGCGCTCGCGCTCGCCGCGATCGAGCGCGCGATGCTCGCCGACGGCGACGTCGACGAGTTCCAGACGCTCCTCGACATCGTCGGCGAGCTCGCGCGGCAGACCGAGCCGGCGTCGCACCTCGTCGCGGCGGTGTACGCCGCGGCGATGAGGCCGCACTCGAGCGTCGGTCCCGGCCTGCTCAGGTGGGCGAGCAAGCTCGCTGGCGCCCTGAACGTGCCGCCGGTCGCCGCGGCGCTGCTCGTGGAGGCCGCCCGGCGCGCGCCGGAGGACGACGCGCTCGCGTACGAGGCGGAGGGGGCCGTCGAGGTCAGCGGGGACGAGGCGCTGAAGCGCTCGCTGGACGACGCCTTGCCGGTCGCGCGGCGCCTCGAGGCGCTGCTGCACCTCGCCGACAAACACGAGCGCGAGGGCCAGCGCGCCGAGGCCACCGTCGCCCTGGAGCGGGCGCTCGCCGGCGGGCAGCTCGTGGGCGACACGCGCAACGAGGTCGTCACCCGGCTGCGCCGGCTGTACGCGGCCGAGCGTCGCAGCGCCGATCTCGAGACGCTCGTCCAGTCCGAGCTCGCGCGCATCGACCTGCCGGATGCCGTCCGCCTCGCGTTGACGCGCGAGCACGCCGGCATCCTCGCCGCCGGCGGCGATCTCCATGGCGCGGTGGAGCTCCTCCTGGAGGCGGCCCAGAGGACGCCGTTCGACACGGCGCACATCGACGAGCTCATCCGGCTCGCGCGGAGCACCGACGATCGCCAGCGGCTCTTCGACGTGCTCACGCGCCTCCAGGGCATCCTGAGCGGCGACGAGGAGCGGCTGGTCGTGCTCCGCGAGCTCGCGCCGCTGGCCCAGGAGCTCGGCGATCGCGGCGCCGCGGTGGCGCTCTACGAGGCGATCGCCCGGCTGGATCTCACCGACATGCACGCCGTCGAGGTCGTCGAGCAGGACGCGAGCGACCGCGGCGATCACGCCGCGGTCGCCGCCCTCCTCGCGCGCCGCATCGAGGCGGCCCCGCTGCCGGACACGCGGCGCGCGCTGCGGCTCCGGCGCGCCGCCCTGCTCGAGCAGCGCCTCGGCCTCCTCGACGAGGCGTGCGCCGAGCTGGAGGCCCTTCTCGCGGCGTCGCCGGACGACGTGAGCGCGCTGAGGTTCCTCGCGGACATCCACGAGCGGCTCGGGACGCCGCTCCGCGCCGCCCCGCTCTGGTGCAGGCTGGGCGATCTCGCGACGACCACCGACGAGCGGGCCGAGTACAGCCTCCGCGCGTGCAGCAGCTACCTCGGCGGCGGGGACGTCGAGTCCGCGAAGGACACGCTGGAGAGCGTCGCTCGCATCGCGCCGCGCGAGGCCGTGATCGAGCTCCGCGTCGAGATCGCCCGCCGGGAGGGGGACGGCCACGCGCTCGCCGCGGCGCTCGATCAGCTCGCCAGCGCGTCGCGCGACGCCCCCGAGCGGCGCGCGCAGCTGCTGGTCGAGGCGGCGCGCGCCACGTCGATGCTGGGGGACGACGCGACGGCGCTCGAGCGCGCTCGCCGCGCCGTGAAGCTCGCGCCGGACTCGCCCGACGCCGTCCTCGAGGCGCGCCGCATCGAGTATCGCCTGCGCGGGACCGGGACGCCGCGCGACGCGCAGGCCGCGGTGGAGGAGCTCGGCCGCATCGCGCCGCGCCTGCGCCCGGCGCACGTCGATCTGCACGCGTTCCTGCTCGCCGAGACGCTCGACGTCATCCAGGGCCACGGCGCCGGCATGCGCGAGCTGACCCGGCGCCACGCCGAGGTCGGCCCGAGCACGCTGGTCGCGCTCGGCATGGCGGAGCGCCTGGCCCTGAAGCGGAACTTCTCCGCCGCCCTCCCGCTGTTCGATCGCGCGCTCGGCGGCGATCTCCAGGGGATGCGCGCGCGCGGTCGGGTCGCGCTCGCCGCCGCCGAGACCGCTCAGAACGCCGGCGATCTCGAGGCGGCCGCGCGCCTGCTCGAGGAGGCCGCGGCGGAGCCGGAGACGCGCACGCTGGCGCTGCGCCGCCAGCTGGAGCTCACGGCTGCGCGAGGTGAGCCCGAGGCCGCCCGGAAGGCGCTCGAAGAGCTCGCCGCGCAGAGCTCGGGGATCGATCGCGCGCGCGCGCTGATGCAGCTCGCGCGCCTGCACGTGTCGAGCGACCCGGATCGCGCAACGAAGATCCTCTCGCAGGCCACGGCGCTCGCGGGCTCGGATCGCTCGCTGGGGCTGAAGATCGCCGAGCTGAACGCCGAGCTGGCCAGCGAGCGGGCGACCCTGCCTCCCGAGGAAGTGTCCCAGGCTGCGACGCTCCGGGCGGCCGCGGCGGAGCCGGTCCAGGCGGCGCCAGAGGCGCCGCCCAGCGCTGCGTCGACGGCGAGCGGCGCCGGACCCGCGAGCAGCCGCGCGCCGTCGAGCGGGGTCGGACCCGCGAGCAGCCGTACGCCGTCGAGCGGGGTCGGGCCCGCGAGCAGCCGCGCGCCGTCGAGCGGGGTCGGACCCGCGAGCAGCCGCGCGCCGTCGAGCGGGGTCGGACCCGCGAGCAGCCGTACGCCGTCGAGCGGGGTCGGGCCCGCGAGCAGCCGCGCGCCGTCGAGCGGCGGCGCGCCGGCCTCGAGCAACCCGCACATCGATCTCGTCGAGCTCAATGACCCGCTCGACGAGGGGTTGATCACCGACGACCCGTCGCAATCCACCTCTCCCGCGGTGTCGGACGACGATCTGCTCGACGGGGCGGCGAGCACCGCCGCCTCGCCGGCGCCGTCACCGAGCGCCGTGTCAGGTGCCGCGGAGAGCACCGCCGCGCGCGGCGGCGCCGCGTCGAGCCGCTCCGGCGCCGGCGCGCCGCAGCCCGGGCCCCCGGTCTCCGCCCCGGCGTCGATCCAGCCGCCCTCCTCCGCGACGCGGCTCGTGGCCGCGTGGTCGCCGTCCGCGGCCGAGAGCTTCGAGGAGGCAGCGCTCTTCCGCGAGCTCGCCGCGGGCTCGTACGACGCTGGCGAGCGGCTCATCAAGAGCTTCGCTCCGCGCGACGATCGCTCCCGGGAGGCGCTGGCGGTCCGGCGGATGCAGGCCCACCTGCGCCTCGGCGATCGGGGCACCCTGGAGCGCCTCCAGGCGGCCGCGATCGCCGACAAGAACATGACCTACGCCCGCGCCATCGAGCACGTGCTGCGCGCCTTCGACGGTGACGAGCCGTCCGACCGGCCCGGCGAGGGCGTCGTCACGCCGGCGCCCCTCGCCGCGCAGCGCGACGCGCCGGAGCTCGTGAGCGCGCTGCTCTTCCGCGATCTGGAGTCGCCGGTCAACGAGGCGCTCGCGATCGTCTGGGAGACGGGCCTCTACCGCCGCGACGCAGGCCAGTCCGGGCTCGTCCCCTCCGAGCGGATCCAGCCGACATCGCCTACCCTCCTCGGGGAGATCTACGGCGTCATGGCCGCTCACCTCGGCCTCCTGCGCACCGCGCTCTTCCACCAGCGCGCGCCCTTGCCTGCTCCGTCGCCGCCGGAGGGGCAGATCATCCGGGTCAACCCGCCGGCCGTGCTGCTGCGGGGCGAGGTCCGCGAGGACACCCCCGAGCTGCGTTACCTGCTCGGCGCTCAGCTCGCTGGCGCCATGCCCGAGCATGTCCTGGTGAACACCAGCTCGGAGGACGAGCTCCGCACGCTGCTCTCCGCCATCGTCGCCGCGTTCGGGCCCCTGGAGGCCACCGCGCACAGCGCCCGCGGCAACCCGGCCGTGGTGCGGCTCGAGCAGAACCTCTGGCAGCTCATCCCCCCGCGCGCAGAGCGTCGCCTCCGCGAGATCTGCGACAGCGCCGACAAGATCACCTACGAGGGGGCCGTCAAGACGACCCGCACCGCGATGCGCCGCGCTGGCCTCTTCGCCGCGGGCAACGTCGCCACGGCCGTGCGCGCGACCCTCAAGGAGCGCGGCCTGGAGCTGGCGGTCCCGCTCTCCGACCCCGAAGGGCTCGCCGCGGCCTGCGCGGCGGTCCCCGAGATCGCCGATCTCGTACGCCTCGCGACGCGGATGGAGTACGCCGAAGCGCGATGGCAGCCCGGTACGGTGCCTTCACTCCGGCGGGTCGACACGGGAAGCTCGCGCTTCCGTGCAGGCACGTAGGCGTCGCGGCACCCGCTGCGCGGACGTCGGTGGCGTCATGTTCCTCGCAGACCTCGCGCCCCCGCAGCGCCGACCGGAGCCCGGTCGTGTCCCCTCTCACCCGAGCTTTCCCGTGTGCATGTCCGTGCTTCGTCTGATTGCGATGAGTGCGGGGTGGCCGCATCGGCGCATCCGTCTCGACGCGACAGCGCTGTCACAGCGCCGCCGCGGGTTGCGCGGCGCCCTGTCGAGCGGATGCACGCCACACGCTGCCCGGAACGCTGTCTGTCGATTGGCACGAACATCGCCTTCTCGTTCGGGTGTGATTTTCCCCTGCGCCTGCTCGGGTGCGGACCCGTTCGGGCTCCGCGCGTCGCTCTCATCAGCTCGGCGGCCATCGTTCGCCGGCGTCTCCGCGGAGCCGCGGCGCTCTCCCGCCGCACCGCCACGGGGGCGGTCTCTGCTCCGCGCTGCGCGCGCTGCGTCCCTGGCGAGGAGGGCGCGGTGAGCGCGCGATACGCCGTGTGCGCCGCGCTGCTCGCCAGCCTGGCGACCTCGGTGGCCTGCGGCATTCCCCTCGAAATGGCGGATTCCGCCCCCATGAACGCCTGCGACGGGTCGGTCGAGTGCGGCCCGGGGGCGACCTGCGCCGATGTCAGCGGGCAACGCGCGTGCGTCTCGACGAGCGCGAGCCTCGAGGGGCTCATCCTCGAGATCCGGCCGCGCGCCTCGCCCGAGCTGGGCGCGGAGGTCTCCCATCTCCTCGCCATCGATGCAGCGAGCGGCTTCCCTCCTCAGGACCCTGGCGGGCAGGTGCATTCCGTCGATCTCACGATCCCCATGCCCGCGAGCGTGAACGCCACGGTGCGCCTCAGCGGCTCCTATTGCGAGAACCGCACCGGCGGGCTGCCTCCCCTGGCCGGCCGGCAGTTCCCCGTGAAGGTCGAGTTCCGGCGCATCGCGCCGATCCTGGGCCTGCCCACCCAGAGCTACTCGACGCTCTCGGAGCCGGAGGGCACCGACGGCCAGGACGGCCAGAGATTCCAGCTCTCTATCCCCGCAGGCGACTACCACATCTCGTTGATCCCGCAGGCGCGCGCCGACTGCCTCGACGACATCCCCCCGCCGATCTTCCTGCCGGACCAGGTGGTCCCCGAGCAGTGGACGCTCGGCATCAACGCCGAGGCGCCCGCCGTGCTCCAGGGCAGCTTGCAGGTGCCCGAGGGCGTGCGCGTCGACGGGTGGAAGCTCGATCTCGTCGACCCGGTGACCGGCAGCGTCCTCTCCCAGGTAGGCCTCCTCGAACAGGCCGAGCCCGACCCGCAGGCGACCGCGACGCAGGTCGGGTTCAGCGTGAAGTTCTACTGGCCCGGTAAGGACAAGAGCAGGAGCCCGCTCATCCGGCTGCGTCCGAAGGACGGAGTGCCGAGGCCCACGGTCTACTGGGAGCTCGCTGCGCTCGCGCTCCAGGGCTCCACGGGGAACCTGGACCTGTCGCTCCTCCAGCTCGACGCGGCGGCGCGCCGCGTGGAAGGTCAGACGCTCGACGTGAACGGCAACCCGGTGCTCTCCGCCGTCCGTATCCAGAGCGCCATCATCGACAGGGCGCCCACCGCCGCCTACAAGCTGGACACCGAGACGGACGCGAACGGCCTCTTCCGTGCCGATCTCCCGCCAGGCGAGTACGTCCTCTTCGCGCAGCCGCTCAACGACACCACCAAGGCGGCCGTCAAGCAGGCGCTCAAGTTCGCCGCCGGCGACGACTGCTACTGCGGCCAGTCGGTCGTCATCCCCGACGCCGGGACGCTGCGCGGCCGCGTCCAGGGGCCCATGGGCGAGTTGATGGACGGCGCCAGCGTGTTCGCGGTCCCTGCCCGCGGCCAGATCACGCCCTACATCGGCCAGGTGCTGACGCCCGGGCCGCTGCTGCCCCGGCAGGCGTCCGGGGTCCTCCGTGACGGCGCGTTCTCGATCGGCATCGACCCAGGGGAGTTCGACTTCTCGGTCCGCCCGGCACCCGGCTCCACCTACCCGTGGCTCGTCAGGCCGCGCCTAACGGTCTCTGCGATGGACGCCGCGGTCACCGACCTCGAGCTCGCCATCTCGTTCCCGGCCGTGCTCCAGGGCGTCGCCCGCGACGCCTCGGGCGCCCGGCTCGGCGACGCCACGGTCGTGGCCTGGCTGCCGGTCCAGGGCGCGACAGCGCAGGAGACGAGGGGCATCCAGATCGGCGAGACCCGGTCGGCGGCCGATGGCTCCTATGTACTGCCGCTCCCCCCATCGATGTCCCGGTGAAGTCGGAGCGAAAAAGGGCGGTACCAGCCCAGCGCGGAGCGAGATAGGCTAACGCCCGTGGCGCAGCCGACGCGCGGTGGGACATCGGAGCCTTCAACCGAGGATGGCCTGACCCTCGCGCCTCCTCCGCGCGGCGACCTGGGCCAGCGCGCCGACGAGGAGCGCGCGACCGGGACCTCGCTTCCGTCTGCGCAGGAGCTCGCGATCGCGCTGCACGAGGTCTCCAACGCGCTCACGGTCATCGTGGGTTGCATCGAGCGCGCGCAGGGCGAGCAAGGCCCCGAGCTCGGCCGCGCGCTCGGCGTCGCCGCGTCCCGCGCGCGCGACGCTCGCCGCCTGATCCGGCGGGCCATCGGCGCCGAGGGGCGTCCGGCCGGCGACGGCGAGGTCGCGTCGAGGCCGCTGGGGGAGCCGGCGCGCCTGATCGCCGACGTCATCGACGACGCCGTGATGGGGCTCGAGCCCGAGGCGCGCCGCTCGGCGATCGCGCTCCGCGCGGTGATCGAGCCCACGGTCGCGCGCACCGGCGTGAGCAACGGCGCTGCGGTCGTGCAGATCTTGACGAACCTCCTGCTCAACGCCGTGGCGCTGTCGCCCCGCGGCTCGTCCGTCCGTGTCGATGCCAGGCTGGAGGGCGCCGCGGTCGTCATCGGCGTCGCGGACCAGGGGCCCGGCGTTCCGCCGTCGCGCCGAGCGACGCTGCTGAGCTCCGGCGTCTCGACGCGGCCTGGCGGAGCGGGCATCGGTCTCCGCCACTCCGCAGCGCTGGCGAGCGCTGCCGGCGGCGCGCTCGCGCTCGTGCCTTCGGAGGAGGGCGCTCGCTTCGAGCTGCGCTGGCCCGTCGAGGACACGCCGCCCGCCGACGCCCCGCCCGGCGAAGCAGGAGCCAAGGAAAAGCCGCCTGTGCCCCGGACCACGACGTCGCCGCCGCAGCACGGGACGATCCTCGACGGCGTCAGGATCCTGGTGGTCGAGGACGACGACGCGGTGGTGGATCTGCTCGACACGGCGCTCACCGCGCGCGGCGCGAGCATCGTCAGCGTGCAGAGCGCGGTCGAGCTCCCGGGGGCCCTCGCCTCCGGGCCGTTCCAGGCTGCGCTGCTCGACATCTCGCCGATCCAGCAGGACGTCCTCGGCACCGTCTCCGCCGTGCGCAGGGCCAACCCGGACGTGCGGCTCGTTGTCATGTCCGGCAGCGCCGGCGCCGATCCTCTCCCCGCGAACTCCGGCGTCTCCTGGGTGCGCAAGCCGTTCGAGATCCGCGAGATCGTCGAGGCGCTCGTCCGCTGAAGAGCCCGCGGGCGAGGTGCGCGCGGCGCTCCGTGCGTGCGGGCGTGCTCCTCTGGCGCGCGCACCGCATCGTGCGCGCGTCGCCGTGGCAGCCGGCGATCGGCCGAGGCCGCGAGGCCGCCACGCCCGGCTGACCAGCGCGGGCGCTGCGCCGTGTGACGACGTTGTGAGGATTAGCTTGACTTCCCCGGCCAGCTGGGTAGGTTCCGTCCCGCAACCGCACTCGCGAAGGTGGCGGAATTGGCAGACGCACTAGCTTGAGGTGCTAGCGGGTAACACCGTGGGGGTTCAAGTCCCCCCCTTCGCACTCCCTGTCTCTCTCTCGACGCCTCGTTCTCCACTCCTTGTGCACACCCGCCTGAGCGCATTCCCTCGGCTCGTGTGCGGTGCCGGTGACGCTGCCCTTGTGTCTTGACGGGGCCGCCCGGTTTCGGAGCACGCGTCTGGGTCTCGACGGCTTGCCCTGGCACCGCTGAGCGCTCGTCTGCGCCCAGCTGGACGCAGGGCGATGCATGCGGGCAGCACATACCGCGTGGAGAGTGGCGCTCCGGGGAGGGGCGTGCGACAGACCGCCTGTTCGGGGCGGATGTCACACGAGCTCGCGCCGGGGAGGAACAGGAGAGCGCGCCTGGGAGCCCTCAGGGCTCCTCCGAGCGGTTGGCCGACGTGTCGTTTCGGCGGTTGCCCCCGAGGCTCCTCGCTGGCCGTCAGGTCCAGGTGATCCTCGCAGACTCGCGCGGTACGCACGATGGTTCATGTGCCCATCGCACTGGCGTCCACGCCAATCGATCCATCGGGGTGTGCGCGCGAGGTGTCCGCGGCAGGGGGGCTTTGAAGGCGGACCCATGCTGTTCGTGGAGGGTCCACTCAGCATGTTCCAGCGTGGAGTCCAGGGTGCCGCGATGACCGTGTCGTGCGCATTCCTGCTCAATCCTCCGTTCGGGCGCGCGTCGACGGCGTGCACAGGCTTGCATCGGTCGCCGAGCGGCCTGGTCGGGCTCGACCGAACGCCTTCCTTGACGCCCGTCTGGTCCTCCCCCACGCTCGCATCGGATGTTCCGCGTCCGGCGACCCCATCGTGACCGCAGCGCGATCCTTCGCTGGATCCGCGCCGCGCTCCCGGTGCTGCTCGTCGTCGGTCTCCTGGCGCAGGGCCACACCCTCCAGGCGCTCGGCATGACGATCGCTTGCGAGCACCCGATGCTCGAGGCGTCGTCGGCCCATCACGAGGAGGACGCGGCGCCGGACAGCTCCCACGAGGACTGTCCGCCCAGCTGCAGCGACTGCGCTTGTGGCCGTATCCCCATGACGCTGTCCGTCGGCGCCGCGCTGCCCTACATCCTCCTGGAGGCGTACGAGATCGCCGCGTCGACGCTGCCGGAAATGCCAGGGCGCAGCCTCCCTCACCGCCTCGAACGGCCACCCCGACGCCCGCGCGCCTGAGGCGCCCTCGTCAGGTGTCGCACCCGCGAGCACGGCAGCAGCGCACAGGCGTTTGAGCGCCCCTGCGCCGCGTCGCCGTGAGCTCGGCCCTCTCACGCGACCCTGACCGGGCACAACCGCGGTTCTTCGCGCGAGCGCTCCAAGCGCTCGAGGGCTGTCCGTCCATGTTCCGTCCCCCCGTGCGCCGTCTGTTCGTCGCTTCCTCGCTCGCCCTGCACCTCCTGTCGATCGCGCCACCGGCGGCCCTCGCCGCGGAGCCGCCCCTCACCCGCGCCCGCGTCGCCGACCTCGCCCGCGCAGCCCCGAGCGCGCGCGTGGCCACGGCGGAGGCCGGCGTCGCCCGCGCCGCGACCTCGGCCGCAGGCGCGCTCTCCCTGGAGAACCCCGTGCTGACCGGCATGGGCGGCGTTCGGCTCAACCCCGACGGGAGCAAGCCGGTGGCCGCTTCGGCGTCCCTCGCGTGGCCGATCGAGCTCGGCGGCCAGCGAGGCGAGCGCATCGCAGCCGCGAAGGCCGAGCAGCGCGCCGCCGAGATCAACGCCGAGGACGGCCGGCGCCGCGTCCTGCTCGCCGCCCTGCTCCAGCACGCCCTCGTGCTCCGGGGCGAGCGGCAGGTGCAGCTCGCCCGCGCCCGCGTCGCGCTCGCAGAGCGGCTCCACGCCGCCGCGGAGCGCCAGCGCAAGGCAGGCGAGGTGCCGGAGGTCGATGTCGCCCTGGCGTCGCTCCAGAGAGGGCGCGACCAGGCTGCCGCGAAGGCGGCGGAAGGCACACGCGACGCCGACGAGGCGGCGCTCCTCGGCCTGCTCGGCCTCCCCTTGCGAGCAGCGCAGCAGCTGCCCCCGGTGGAGGGGCCCCTCGTGCCGCCCGACGATCCGCCGCCGCTCGCGTCGATCCTCGGCGACCTGGGGCGGCGCCCCGATGTCGGGGCCGCCGAGGCTTCGGTCGACGCCGCGCGGGCCAGGGCGGAGCGCGAGCGGGCGGCCGGGTGGCCCACCGTCAATGTCGTCGCCCAGGTCGAGCGCGACGACGGCGCGAACATCGGCATGCTCGGCCTCGCGATCCCGCTGCCGATCCTCAACGCCAACCGCGCCGGCGCCGCGACCGCCGCCGCGGAGATCGACGTCGCCCAGGCCCGCGCCGAGGCCGCGCGGACCGGCGCCGCGGGCCACATCGCCCAGCTCTACGCGCGTTACAAGGCGACGAAAGAGGCCCTCCAGGCGCTGACACCGACGGCCACCCTGATGGAACAGGCGGCCGCGATCTCGGCGCGAGGGTACGAGCTCGGCGAGAAGGATCTCGCGAGCGTCCTCCTGGTGCGGCGTGAGGTCATCGACGCCGAGGCGGCGCTGCTGGAGGCGGAGCACGCGCACGCGGCGGCCAAGATCGAGCTCCTGGTCGCCGCGGGGAGGGCGCCCCGATGAGCGCTCCCCCGCGGAAGATAGAGCTTTCCCCGAAGGTGATCGCCGCGATCGCCGCCGCCGTCCTGGCGCTCGTCGTCGCGGCCGTCGCCATCACGGTGCGCGTCGAGCATCGACGCCACGGGCACGACCGCGAGGCCGGCCACGAGGAGCACGACGGGCATCAGCACGGCGAGAAGGAGGGAGCGCACGGCGATGGCCACGACGGCGATCACGACCACGACCACGACAACGACCGCGCGGAGAAGCACGCGCCGGACGAGCCCGGGGAAGCGCACGCCCACGGCGACAGGCTCAAGCTGTCGCCCGCGATGATCCAGAACGCCGGGCTGGAGATGCTCACCGCCGGACCGGGCAACGTCGCGGTGACGGTCACCCTCCCCGGCGAGGTCGCGCTCAACGCGGAGGCCATCGCGCACGTCACGCCCCGCGTGCCGGGGACGGCGCGGGAGGTGAAGAAGCAGCTGGGCGACACGGTCACGCGAGGAGAGGTGCTCGCGGTGCTCGACAGCCGCGAGCTCGCCGAGCTCCAGCGCGAGCTCCTGGCGGCCAAGGAGCGCCTCTCCCTCGCCGAGGCGAGCTTCACGCGCCACGAGGCGCTCTGGAAGGAGCGCATCTCGGCCGAGAAGGAGTACCTCGCGGCCAGGCAGGCGGTCGCCGAGGCGCGGATCGAGCACCGCAGCGCTGCCCAGAAGCTCAGCGCCGCCGCAGGCTCGGGCGCGGGCAAGGGCACCGGTTACGCGCTGGTCGCCCCCATCGACGGCACCATCATCGAGAAGCACATCGCCATCGGCGAGGTGCTCAAGGAAGACACCCAGGTCTTCGTGATCGCCGACCTGTCGACCATCTGGGTCAACGTCACCGTCTACGCCAAGGACCTCAGCCGCGCGCGGATCGGCCAGACGGCCTGGGTCAAGGCCGAGGGGATCGAGCAGAGCGCGCAGGGCACGCTGGCGTACCTGGGGCAGGTCGTCGACGAGCAGAGCCGCTCCGCCGTGGCCCGCGTCGTCCTCCAGAGCCCGGGCGCCGCGTGGCGCCCCGGGCTCTTCGCGACCGCCGACATCGCCGTCGAGGAGGCGGCCGCGCCCGTTGTCGTCTCCGACGAGGCCATCCAGCGGGTCGAGGGCAAGGACGTCGTCTTCGTCGAGGAGGGCGACGGCTTCGAGGCCCGCCCCGTGAAGATCGGGCGCCGTGGCACGAGCGGGGTGGCGCTCGCGGCAGAGGGCGCGGGCGGGGGGCCCGCCGCCGAACCGCGGCGCGGCGCGCCGGTCGTCGAGATCGAGGCCGGCGTCGCCGCAGGCGAGCGCTACGTCGGCAAGAACAGCTTCATCCTCAAGGCGGAGCTCGGCAAATCCGAGGCCGGACACCAGCACTGAGGAGCGCGAGGACCCCATGCTCACCTTGCTCTCGCGGCTCCTGTCCGTCTCGATTCGCCATCGCTTCCTCGTCGTCGCCGTCACCCTCGCGGTCGGCGCGCTCGGGGCCTACAACTTCACCCGCCTGCCGATCGACGCGGTCCCGGACATCACCAACGTCCAGGTGCAGATCAACACGTCGGTCAAGGCGCTCTCCCCCGTGGAGGTCGAGCGCCAGATCACCTTCCCCATCGAGTGGGCCATGGGCGGGATCCCGGGCGTCCAGCAGGTGCGCTCGCTGTCCCGTTACGGGCTCTCCCAGGTGACGGTGATCTTCGAGGACGGCACCGACATCTACTGGGCGAGGCAGCTCGTGGCCGAGCGCCTGGGCGCCGCGAAGGAGAGCCTGCCGCCAGGGCTCGGCGAGCCGCAGCTGGGCCCCATCGCGACCGGCCTCGGCGAGATCTACATGTGGACCCTCGAGGCCGCGCCGGACGCCAGGCGGCCCGACGGCAAGCCGTACGACCTCACCGATCTACGCACGATCCAGGACTGGATCGTGCGGCCCCAGGTCCGGACCGTGCCGGGGGTGACGGAGGTCAACTCGATCGGCGGCCACGAGCGGCTGTACCAGGTCTCGCCCGATCCGGCGAAGCTCGTCGGCTACGGGCTCTCGTTCCGCGACGTGCTCGAGGCCCTCGCGGCCAACAACGCCAACGCGGGCGGGGGGTACATCGAGCACAAGGGCGAGCAGTACCTCGTCCGCGCCACGGGCCTCGTGCAGAGCGAGGACGACATCCGGGGCATCGTCGTCGGCAACCACCGCGAGGCGCCGATCCGGATCGAGGACGTCGCCGAGGTCAGCGTCGGCCAGGAGCTCCGCACGGGGGCGGCCACCGAGGACGGAGAAGAAGCGGTCATCGGCACGGCCATCATGCTCGTCGGGGAGAACGGCCGAGCCGTCTCCAGGCGGGTGGACGACCAGATCAAGGCGGTCAACAAGTCGCTGCCCGCGGGCGTGACGGTCAAGACCGTCTACGACCGCACCTACCTCGTCGACGCCACCCTGAGCACCGTCAGGAACAGCCTTCTCGAAGGGGCGGCGCTGGTCGTCGTTGTGCTCTTCCTCCTCCTCGGCAACCTCCGGGCCGCGCTCATCGCGGCGCTCGCGATCCCGTTCTCGATGCTGATCGCCGTCACCGGGATGGTCGAGAGCAAGATCAGCGGCAACCTGATGAGCCTCGGCGCCATCGACTTCGGGCTCATCGTCGACGGCTCGGTGATCATCGTCGAGAACTGCGTGCGGCGCTTCGCCGAGGAGCAGCGCCGGCTCGGGCGGGTGCTCACCCGCGAAGAGCGGCTCGACCTCGCCTACGAGGCGTCCCAGGAGGTCCGCCAGGCGACGATCTTCGGTGAGCTCATCATCGCGATCGTCTACCTGCCCATCCTCACGCTGACCGGCATCGAGGGGAAGATGTTCCGGCCGATGGCGCAGACGGTCGTCCTGGCGCTCGCGGGGGCGACGATCCTGTCGATGACGTTCATCCCGGCGCTCGTGGCGCTGCTCCTCAAGGGCAACGTGTCGGAGAAGGAGAACCTCCTCTTTCACCACGCGAAGCGCGCCTACGGGAGGGCGCTCACCTGGGCGCTGTCCCACAGGCCGATCGTGGTCGCGATCGCGGGCGTCGCCCTCGCCGCCTCTGGCCTGGTCGCCGCGGGGCTCGGCAGCGAGTTCGCCCCCAAGCTGAGCGAGGGGGCGCTCGCGCTCCAGCCGGCGCGCATCCCGTCGATCAGCCTCACGACGAGCGTGGCCATGCAGGCGCAGCTCGAGCGCCTCCTCAGGGAGCGGTTCCCGGACGAGATCGAGCACGTCTTCGCCAGGACCGGGACGGCCGAGGTCGCGACCGATCCGATGGGCCCGAACGTCTCCGACACCTACCTGATGCTGCGGCCGCGGAGCGCGTGGAAGAAGGCGAAGACGCAGGAGGAGCTCGCCGAGGCGATCGAGGCGGTGATCCACGAGCTGCCGGGGCAGAACTACGAGTTCAGCCAGCCGATCGAGCTCCGGTTCAATGAGCTCATCAGCGGCGTGCGGAGCGACGTCGCGGTCAAGGTCTTCGGCGACGACCTCGACGTGATGCTCAAGGAGGCCAGCAGGATCGGCGCGCTCCTCGGGGCGACGCCGGGCGCCGCCGACGTCAAGGTGGAGCAGGTCACGGGCCTGCCGGTGCTGACCATCGACGTGGATCGGCGCATGGTGGCCCGCTACGGGCTCAACGTCGCCGACGTGCAGGCGGTCGTCGAGGCCGCGATCGGGGGCGTGAGCGCCGGCGAGGTCTTCGAGGGGGACAAGCGCTTCGATCTGGTGCTCCGGCTGCCCGACTCCATCCGCCGCGACATCGGGGCGCTCGACCGGCTCCCGATCCCGCTCCGGAGCAAGGGGGGCCACGCGACCGGACCGAGCGGCCCGACCATCGCCGCGGCGGCCGGCGCGCCCGAGCGGGCGGCGTTCGTGCCGCTCGGCGCGGTGGCGAAGATCGGCGTGGAGGAGGGCCCGAACCAGGTCAGCCGGGAGAGCGGCAAGCGCCGCGTCGTCGTCCAGTGCAACGTGCGCGGGCGCGACCTCGGCGGCTTCGTCGCCGACGCCGAGGCGCGGATCGACGCCGAGATCAAGCTCCCGCCGGGCTACTGGATGTCCTGGGGCGGCCAGTTCGAGAACATGCTCGCCGCCCAGCGGCGCCTCGCCGTGGTGGTCCCTGGGGCGCTCGGGCTGATCTTCGGCCTGCTCTTCCTCTCCGTGGGGACGCTCAGGAACGCGGCGCTGATCTTCACCGGCGTCCCGCTCGCGCTCACCGGCGGCGTCCTCGCGCTCTGGGGCCGCGGGCTCCCGCTCTCGATCTCGGCGGCCGTGGGCTTCATCGCGCTCTCGGGCGTCGCCGTGCTGAACGGGCTCGTGATGGTGACGTTCATCGAGAACCTGCGGCAGCGCGGCGAGGCGCTCGACGACGCCGTGCTCCACGGCTCGATCGCGCGGCTCCGCCCCGTGCTCATGACGGCGCTCGTCGCGGCGCTCGGCTTCGTCCCGATGGCGCTCGCCACCGGCACCGGCTCCGAGGTGCAGCGCCCGCTCGCGACGGTCGTCATCGGCGGGATCCTCTCGTCCACGACGCTCACGCTGCTCGTCCTGCCGGTCCTCTACCGGCTGACCCATCGACAGGAAAGCTCGACATGAACCGACCCTGGCTCGCCCTCGTTCTCTACGGGATCTACCTTGCGCTCGCGTTCGGATGGCGCTCGCTCAGGCAGCTCCGCGCGACAGGATCGGCGGGCTTCCGCGGCATCTCGGGGCCACCCGGGTCGCTGCCGTGGCTCGGCGGCGTGCTCTTCGTGATCGCGCTCGTCCTGGGAGCGCTGGCCCCCGTCGCGGAGCTCGCGGCCTGGATCGGGCCCCTCGCCGATCCCGGCCCGTCCCTCGTCGGCCTCGGCGCGGCCATGACGATCGCGGGGACGCTCGGCACGCTCTGGTCCCAGGGCGCGATGGGCGCGTCCTGGCGCGTCGGCGTCAGCGACGCGGAGCGCACCGGCCTCGTGACCGGAGGCCCGTTCGCGGTGGTGCGCAACCCTGTCTTCAGCTGCATGATGCTGGCCGCGCTCGGGCTGCTGCTGATCCTCCCGAACGCGGCCGCGCTCGCCTCTCTCGTCGCGCTGGTCGTCGCGATCGAGCTCCAGGTCCGCCTCGTCGAGGAGCCGTACCTCCTGCGCACCCACGGCGGCGCGTACGCGGCCTACTGCGCGAAGGTCGGCCGCTTCCTCCCCGGGATCGGCCGAGGGGGCTCGCCGCCGTCGCCCTGACGCCCCTCAGCTCGCCAGGGGCAGCGAGAAGTGGATCGTCGTCCCCTGGCCCGGAGCGCTCTCGACCGCCATGGTCCCGTGGTGCGCCTCGACGATGCCGCGCGCGATGTAGAGGCCCAGCCCCGCCCCGGTGCGCGACTCCTGCGAGGCCTTCCAGTAGCGATCGAAGAGGTGCGGCTGGTGCTCGGGCGGGATGCCCGGGCCCGTATCGGCCACCGAGAAGCGCGCGCTGTCGGCGACCCGGCAGAGCGACACGCTCACGACGCCGCCCCGCGGCGTGAACTTCAGCGCGTTGCCGAGCAGGTTCGAGAAGACCTGGAGCACGCGATCCCGGTCGGCGAGGACCTCCAGGCCCGCGTCGAGCGGCCCCTGCGTCACCCGGCAGCCCTTCGCCTCCGCGAGCGACGCGGCGGCGTCGATCGCCTCGCGGACGAGCGTCCCGCCCCGCTCCACCCTCGGCGACACAACGAGCCGCCCCGCCTCGATGCGCGAGGCGTCGAGCAGATCCTCGATGAGCCGCGTCATGCTCTGGATGCCGCGGTCCATGCGGTCGACGAGCTGGACGGCGTCGTCGTCGTCGCCGTCCTCCCGCTGGAGCAGATCGCTCCGCAGCAGCGACGCCGTGATCGCGATCGTGTTGAGCGGGTTCCGGAGATCGTGCGACACGATCGCCAGGAGGTCGTCCCGGGCGCGCGTCGCGGCCTGCGCCTCGTTGTAGAGCCGCGCGTTCTCCAGGGCGACGGACGCCGACTGCGCGAGCTGGGTGAGCAGCACCTCGTCGCTCTCCACGAAGGGGCCGTCGCGCCGATCGAGCAGCTGGATGCTCCCGATGCACTGGCCGTCCCGGCCGCGCAGCGGCGCCGCGAGGAGCGAGCGCGGGTGGAGCTCCGCCGGCGCGCGCGAGAGCACGTCGGCGCACGTCGGATCGCTCGCGATCTCGTCGCCCGTCAGCCGGACGCTGGTGCTCCTCCGCTCGATCAGGCCGAACGCGACCTCGCGGATGCCGTCCCGGTCCTCCCGCCCGGCGTACTCCTCGGACAGCGAGATGCCCGTCAAAGGCCGCTCCTCCACGCCCCGCGCCGCCAGCCGCGAGGCCGCGACGCCCGCGTCGAGCAGCGCCCGCGCCTCGTCGGTGGTGCGCTGGATCAGCTCGTTCAGCGAGAGCGACCGGTGGATGCGCAGCGTCGCCTCGGTGAGCTGCGCGAGCTGGCTCGCGTGGCGGGCGAGCGCCCTGCGCGCCTCCTCCTCGCGGCGCTCCACCTCGCTCAGCCGCAGGACGTGGCGCAGGCTCTGCACGAGCCGCTCGGGCGTCAGCAGGTTCTTCGGCACGTAGTCCGCCGCGCCCCGCTTCATCAGATCGACCGCGAGCGACTCGTCGCCCTGCCCGGTCAGCATGATGAACGGCGCCGTGAGCTTCGCCTTGCGCGCCGCCTCGATCACCGCGAGCCCGTCGCCCCCGGGGAGGTAATAGTCGAGCAGCACGCAGTCGACTTGCTGCTCGTACAGCACCGCGAGCGCCGAATCGACGGAATCGGCCTCCCTGATCTCGGCGTCGACGCGGCCGCTCCGCAGCGCACGCAAGATCGCGATCCGATCGACCGTGTCGTCGTCGACGACGAGGAGGCGCACCGACCTCGGGCTCAAGGCATCTCCACGAGCGTCCAGTAACGGTTCAGCGCCGTCATCAGCTCGACGAAGCTCAGGAACGTCACCGGCTTGAGCAGGTAGCCCGCGACGTTCAGATCGTACGCGTCCACCTTGTCCCGATCGTCGTTCGACGTCGTCAGCACGACGACGGGCGTCGCCCGGAGCGAGACGTCGGCCCGGAGCTCGCGGAGGAACTCGATGCCGTTCATCCTGGGCATGTTCAGGTCGAGCAGGACGAGGCGCCGATCCCTGGGCACCTGGTTGCCGCGCAGCAGATCGAGCCCCTCCACGCCGTCGCCCGCCACCCAGAGCGGGTTCGTGATCTTGCCCCTCTCGAACGCCCTCCGGACGTTCATCACGTCGACGGTGTCGTCCTCGACCAGGATAATATTCAGGAATTTACCGTCCATCCTCGTCCTCGTGGAGGGGCAAAGCGGAGGCTCGTTGATAGCATCAACCGCAGGCCGCGCGCAGGGGCTACGGCGCTACGGCCAGCTACCAGGCTTGCCCGCGCGGCCGACGAGGTGCGCGACCGCGGTCACCAGGCTGTTCGGCTCGATGGGCTTGGCCAGGTGCATCTGGAAGCCGGCGGCGATCGCCTGGCGGCGGTCCTCCATGCGCGTGTACGCGGTGAGCGCGAGCGCCGGTATGCCGCTCGCGGGGACGTCGGTCCCCAGGGCGCGCAGCCGCCGCATCATCGCGTAACCGTCCTCACCCGGCATGCCGATGTCGCTCACGAGCACGTCGAACTCGCCCATGTGGAGCGCCTCGAGCGCCGCGCCAGCTGAGGCCGCTTCGCTCACGGTCGCCCCGGCGCGCACGAAGATGATGCCGAGCAGCTCGCGGGCGTCGGTCTCGTCGTCGACCACGAGGACCCGGATGCCCTCGAGCACGCGCCGCGCGGCGCCCCCCGGCGCCTCGCCGCCCCGGCGCTGCGGGGACAGCGGCGCCGCGGGCGCATCGGCGCGGATCGGCAGCCGGACCCGGAAGCGCGCGCCCTTGCCCTCTCCGTCGCTCTCGGCGTGCACGCTGCCGCCCTGCGCCTCCGCCAGGTGACGCACGATGGCGAGGCCGAGCCCGAGCCCGCCGTGGGCCCGGGTCATCCCCCCGTCCGCCTGCCGGAACCGCTCGAACAGGAACGGTAGGAAGCTCTTCGGGATGCCCTCGCCGTTGTCCTCGACCTCGACCTCGAGCGTCGCCTCGACGCGCCGGGCGAGGGCCCGCACCTGGCCCCCGGACGGCGTGAACTTCACCGCGTTCGTGAGCAGGTTCCAGACGACCTGCTGGAGCCTCTCCGCGTCGCCGAGGAAGATGCCCACGTCGTCGGCGACGGAGGTGTCGACTGTGACGCCCTTCGCCAGCGCCGCCGGGCGCACCAGGTCGAGCGCCGTGGCCAGCACCTGCCGCACGTCGACCGGCTCGGTCCGGAGCTGCAGCTTCCCCGCGAGGATCGTCGAGGCGTCGAGGACGTCCTCGATGAGCTGCGACTGCGCCTTCGCGTTGCGCTCGATCGTGGCGAGCCCCCGCTCGAGCGACTCGGCGTCCACCTCGCCCGTCCGGAGGATCCGCGCCCAGCCCAGGATCGACTGGAGCGGCGTCCTGAGCTCGTGCGACACCGTCGCGAGGAACTCGTCCTTGAGCCGGTTCAGCTGCTCGGCGTGCTGGCGCGCGCGCTGCTCCTGCTGGAGGAGCTGGGCGCGCTCGGCGTCGGTGCGCTTCTCCTCCGTGATGTCGTGGAACGAGAGGCCGACGCCGTCGCCCAGCGCCACGGCGATGGCGCGGAACGTCCGCGGAGCGCCCTCGTGCGCGCAGAAGAGCTCGACCCGCGCGGGCTCCCCGGTCTCCACGACGCGCGCGTACGCGTCGAACGCGCTCGCGAGCGCGCTGCCAGGGACCTCGATCAAGAGCCGCTTGCCCTCCAGATCCTTGCCCCGGCCCCCGACGATCGGCCCCGTGGCCGGGTTCACGTAGACCCACTCGAAGTCGGAGATCGCCCCGGACGCGTCGCGCACGCTGCGCAGCATCATGAACCCGTCGGGCGACGCCTCCTGCACGGTGCGGAACCTCGCCTCGCTCGCCCGCAGCGCCTGCTCGATCGACTTCCGCTCCGTGATGTCCGTCGCCGTGCAGGTGATGCCGATGATCTCGCCCGTGTCATCGGCCAGCGGCTCGATCGAGACGTCGATGTGCTGGGTGCGCCCGCCGGCGCGCACCGCGATCTCGCGCCGCTGGCCGACGCCGCTGGCGAGCACGTCGCGCTTCGTCCGATCGAGCGACCTCGCGGCCTCCGGGTCCTCCAGCACCTCCCCGTCGGTCTTCCCGAGCACCTCGCGCTCGGACTTGCCGAACGAGTTGTGCATCCACGTGTAGCGCAGGTCCCGGTCCTGGGTGAACACCATGACCGGCGACCCCCGGAGCGCCTTGCGGAAGCGCTCCTCGTTCACGCGGAGCGCCTGCTCTGCGCGCAGGCGCTGGGCCACGCTCTGCTGGAGCTCGAGCGCGAGCCGCTCCGCCTTCCGGCGCGCGCCGATCTGCTCGGTCACGTCGAACGCCGTCAGCATGACGCCCTCCACGGCGCCGCCCACGTCGCGCACCGGCTTGCACAGGACGTTGTACAGCCGCTCGACCGTCTCGCCGGTCCAGCGCGTGATCCGCACCGGGATCTCGCTCGCCACGCTCGGCTCGCCGCTCGCCAGGACGGCCTCGAGCTGCGCGTGCAGCGGCTGCCCGCGCAGCTCCGGGACGGCCTCGACGAGCGGCTTGCCGAGGAGATCGTCGCGGCCGACCATGCGGCAGAAGAGCGGGTTCGCGAGCTCGAACACGAGCGCCTCGCCCTTGAGGAAGCAGATCGGCGCGGGCGCCTGCGAGAGCAGCGAGCCGCTCCTGCCTCGCTCGATCTCGGTGCGCCTGCGCTCGGTCTCGATCGCCTCCAGCTGGAGTCGGGTGTGCTCGGTTACGGCCTGGGCGATGCCCGCGTCCACGCGCTCGGAGAGCGCCTCGATCTCCCGAAGATCCGGCGTGAACCCCGCCTCCTCCAGCTCGCGGAGGATGGATTGCCGGAGGACGCCGTACTCGCGGACCATCACGCCCAGGTCGAGCCCGTGCTCCCAGCGCATCTCGCCGTGCTCGCGCGCGGCCTCCTTGCTGCCGGCCGTCGATGCGCGTTGCTCGATGCTGGCGGCCACCTCGTCGAGGAAGCTCGGCAGCGAGTTGATGATAAGCGGCTTCGGCATGTTGCGCACCGCGGCGCTTCGCTTGCGCAGCTCGCCCACGAACCGCTCGATGATGGCCTCGCGGCGGGTCCTGATGAGCGTGGAGAGCGGGATCGTCATGATCGGATCGTTCGCGTCGGGAGCCCGACCTCGGCAGACGTCGCCGTCAGGGGGCCTGGGCAGCCAGCAGCGAGCGACGGTGGGCGATCGGCGGCGCGTGTGGCATCGGCGAGCACTGTATCTTCGGAGAGCTGACCGACCGCCACAAGGCGCACTGCCGCCAGTGCGGCTCATCCGGCCTCGGACGGCCGGCCGCCACCCTCCTGAGACAGCCGCGGCCGGCTCTCCGTCGGCGTCGATCCCGACACCGGTCTTGAGCTGAGCCTGACTTCCACCTCGCCAGCACAAGCCCAGGCGTGAGCAAGCGTTGTGCCGAGATCGGCCAGCCGATGAACGAGATGATGCGCGGTGCGCGACGTCACGAGTGAGGCAATTTGCCGCAGCTACCCCGCCCGCCCGTGTCGTGCGGCGGCATCTGCAGCGAGCCGCCGGGGCGCCCGGGCGCTCCGCGGATCCGGGGAACTCGCGATGTCGCGGCACGTCGGCTGCAACGACGCAACGCCGTAACCGCTGCAATCGCTGCAACAACGCAGCATCGAAGCGCTGGAACATTCATCCACCCAGTGATTCACCCAGTCATTCACCCAATGAGGAGGTTATCATGCTCAGTTGGAGTGTCGCGTTCTTCGTCGTGGCGATCATCGCTGCAATCCTCGGCTTCGGCGGCCTCGCGGCGAGCGCCGCTTCGGTGGCGAAGTTGCTCTTCGTCATCTTCCTCGTCCTGGCGGTCGTCTCCCTCGCGCTCGGCCGACGCGCCCCGACCTGACGCCATGCGGATCGCACGTGCTCGGAGGCCACGATCGGGGCGACATGCCTCGCCAGGCCGAGCGGTATCCATGCTTCCGCATGGCACGTCTGTCGCAATGCCCGCGGATCGACCCATCTATCGCGCCATGAGGCCCGTCCCGGGCGGCGTCGATAGGGCGTCCGTGTCGCGCCGGGCGCTCGCCCGGACGCAAGGTCGCGCGTCGACCGCAGACCAGAGGAGATCATCATGTTGACCGTCCGAACATTCCTGCCTATCGCCATCGTCATGAGCGCCGTCGTGGGCTGCGAGTCTCCCACGGCGGACGCGCAAACCAAGGCCGAGCGCGCGCAGCGCGAGGCGCAGCAGAAGGCGGCGGAGGTCGCCACCGAGCTCGACAAGAAGGTCGCCGAGATCGACCAGAAGGCCGAGCGGGCCACCGACGACGCGCTCCGCGAGGCCGCGGAGAAGCTCAACAACGCCGCCGCCGAGGCCCAGGAGAAGACCGCAGAGGCCGAGGCGGAGCTGGCGAAGGCGCGCGCGGACGTGCGCGCGTCCACGTCGCGCAGGATCGAGGACCTCGAGAAGGATGCCGTCGAGCTCCGCGAGAAGGCCGAGAAGAAGCTGCCCAAGGACGAGGTCGGCAGGCTGATGAAGGACGTGGAGGACAAGTCGGAGGCGGTCCGCAGGAGCCTGCGCGACCTCGACGCGGCGAGCGGCGAGACCCTCGACCGGGTGAAACAAGGCGTCTACCAGCGCGTGGAAGAGCTGGATCGCGCGATCCAGGCGGTGAAGCGGCGCGTTTGATGCAAGCTCGCTCGCCTGGACCCAGCAAAGCTCGACACGAGGAGGACATGATGGCGAATCAGAAGGCCACTCAGCAGACCCCATCGGCGGACATCGAGGGAGAGGGCAACCGCACGGCCGATCGGCGTTACCGAGAAGGGGTGGAGAAGTCGGTGAAGGCCGGCAAGATCAAGGAGCACGCCGAGGAGGCCGCCCGCGCGCTCGACGGACCCGAGGGCGACGAGCTGCGCGAAGCCGAGGAAGCGGCGCGGCGAGGTCAACCCAACTGAACCGGGTGAGCAGCGATGATCCGCGAGCTCCGATGCAAAGCCTGTGGCCGCCGGTACGTCTTCGTGTCGACGGCGGCCACGCCCTGCCGGGCCTGCGGCTCGGCCCTCGACGAGGTGGAGCTCGAGCGCGGCGTTTACGAGCTCGTCACGAACGACGCGCGGAGCCCCACCTCGACCGCCCCGTCGAGCCCGGCGGACCCCATGGTCCCCGAGGATCTCGGCTACGGCGAGTCCCATGGATACGGACCCGCGCACGGCGGCCCGACCGGCCCCGGCGACGCGCCCGCGACCGGCCCCTGATCCACCGCCACCCGCCGGAGGAGGGCGCCGGCCGTCAGGCCGCCCTCGCCGTGCGGAGCGGGGCGTGGCTCGACGCGTGGGGGCGGCGGGAGTGGGCGATGAGCGCCTCGAAGAGCTCCAGCATCTGCCGGCCGAGGCGCTCGTTCGTGTCCTCGGTCAGCTCCGCCTCGATCCTCGGCAAGAGGTCCCGCTCCTCCTCCTCGGCGTGGTGCGTGACGAGCTCCTTCAGGGTGGCGAGCCTGGCCTTGAAGCTCGGGTCCTCGGGCGCCGTGCCGACGACGCGGCGGATCTCGAACCGCGTGACCGTGTGCTCCTCGCAGGCTCCGCCGATGAGGTCCGGCTCGATGGCGAGCAGCTCCGGGAAGAGGACCACCTGCTCGGCGAGCATGTGGGCGAGGAGGTGCTTGGTCAGCTCGTCCGTCGCTCCCCGGACATCGCCTGTGGTCGAGAGGGCCAGATCGAACAGCCTCTCGGCTTCGCGGTGTTGCCCCTTCAAGAGCTGTGTCGCCTTCATGCATTCTCCTCTCGAGGACCGGACGTCAGGTTGTTGTTCATCGAGGTGGATGGGCCGCCGTTCATCGGGTGAAAAGGAGCTCATCGCGCTCGCTCGCGATCAGCGCACGAACGGCGTCAGCCGAGGGCCCGCGGCGGTGCGCCGAGCCTTCAGCGGGGCGACATGGCGCCGTCGCGCAGCGCGCGCAGCGTCAGCGGCAAGGCCCGCGAGCGCGCGAGCCCCCCTCACGCCCCCTCTTCTGCATGAGGCGCACTCAAGCAATCACCGTGCCGATTAGGTTTATTCCGGATGCGAAGAGACGCTGGACGCCGGACAGGGAATATCGATGTGGAATTTCGCCTCTCGCCATGGCTCCCGGAGCTCGGGCGAACTCGGCTGTTGCCGGCAGGCGGCGCCGTCCGATCGAGAGAGGCGCGGCGTCCACGGGGGACCGCGGCGATGCCTCAGTAGCGAAGTAGCGACCGCGGCGATGCCTCGGCAGCGGCGCCTCGCCCGCGTGGCCCGTCGGAGGCGCGCGACACGCGCCACGAAGAGGCGCGCTGCCGGCCCGTGCCGATCCGTGGAGGACCGGCGGGTCGGTGAGCCCCCTGCCGGCCGTGGCGCCTCGGGCGCAGCGGCGCTCGCTGGCCCCCGTCGGCGGCGGGCCGCCCGGCCGCTGCGCGCGGCCGGTGCCATCCAGGATGGGGCAAGAACGCGCACCTGTGGCGAAACGTCACGTTCGAAGGACGTCGGCGAGGAGCGGACTGGGCTTGATGGCGCGGACTCTCCGTGGCACGTTCCCTGCAAGTGCAGGCAGCGGTCGACCTTTAGAAGAGCTGCCGGGGAAGGACACGCGATGAGCGGCAGGATACTCGTCGTCGATGACGACGAAGCGACGTGCGATCTGGTCGAAGCCCTCCTCAAGAGGCAGGAGTTCTCCGTCGCGGCGCGCACCTCGGCCAAGAGCGCGCTCGAGCTGGTGAGCGAGGACGATTTCGACGTCGTGTTGACCGACGTCGGCATGAGCGAGATGAGCGGTCTGGAGCTCTGCGAGCGCATCCTCGGCGCCCGCCCCGACATGCTCGTCATCGTCATGACGGCGCTCGGGAGCATGGAGACCGCCATTTCCTCCATGCGCGCCGGGGCGTTCGACTTCGTCACGAAGCCTCTCGACGCGAACCTCCTCGGCCTGACGGTCTCGCGCGCCGTCCAGCACCGGCGCCTCCGCTCGGAGGTGAAGCGCCTGCGCGAGGCGGCCCACGACGTCCAGCAGACCAAGGGCCTCGTCGGGCGCAGCCCTGCGATGAAGCGCGTCTACGATCTGATCGGGCGCGTCGCGCGGAGCGACGCCTCGGTCCTCGTGCACGGCGAGACGGGCACCGGCAAGGAGCTCATCGCGCGGGCGATCCACGAGGCCAGCGGCCGGTCCGGCCCCTTCGTGGCGGTCAACTGCGCCGCGGTGCCCCAGGCGCTCCTCGAGAGCGAGCTCTTCGGCCACGCGCGCGGCGCCTTCACCGACGCCAAGACCCAGCGCACCGGCCTGTTCCTGGAGGCCAGCGGCGGCACCATCTTCCTCGACGAGATCGGCGAGATGCCGCTCGAGGTCCAGCCGAAGCTGCTCCGCGCGCTGCAGGAGCGGAAGGTGCGGCCGGTGGGCTCGAACGCCGAGATCCCCTTCGACGCCCGCATCGTGACGGCGACGAACCGCGACCTCGAGACCGAGGTGTACGAGAAGCGGTTCCGCGAGGACCTCTACTACCGGGTCAACGTCGTGAAGATCGACCTGCCGCCCCTGCGCGAGCGCGGCACCGACGTGCTCCACCTCGCGATGCACTTCCTCGAGAAGTTCTCGTCCCGCAGCAGCAAGGGCGTGCTCTCGCTCTCGACCGCGGCCGCGGAGAAGCTCACGGCGTACAACTGGCCGGGCAACGTGCGCGAGCTCGAGAACAGCATCGAGCGCGCCGTGGCGCTGGCGCGCTTCGAGCAGATCACGGTCGAGGACCTGCCGGAGAAGGTCCAGGCCTACCGGCCCGACCGCTTCGTCGTCGCCGTCGATGAGCCGGCGGAGATCATGACGATGGACGAGCTCGAGAAGCGCTACATCAAGCGCGTGCTCGCGCTCGTCGGCGGCAACAAGTCGCGCGCCGCCCAGATGCTCGGGTTCGACCGGCGGACGCTCTACCGCAAGCTGGAGCGCTACGGGGAGCAGGACGGCTCGGGCGGGGACGAGGGCCCAGACAAGGCGGCCTCTCCGCCGGGCTCGGCGAGCTCCTCGTTGAGCTGAGACGGCGCGCGAGGCGAGGCGTAACGAATGAGCGAAAAGGGCCTGTCCGACTCGATTTACAAGCTGTTCGCGCGCGCGGGGCACGACGTGCGCGGGCCCGCCGGGGTGGTGGCCACGGCGCTCAACGAGCTGGAGAGCGTCCTCGGGGGCGAGGCCACCGCCCAGAACGCGGCGTACTTCACCATGGCGCGGCGGGGCGTGCGCCGCCTGCTGCGCCTCGCCGACCGCTACACCGCCGCGTCCGAGCTGTCGCGGCAGCTCGACGCCCCGGCGCAGCCGCTCGACCTCGAGGCGCTCGTCCAGAAGGCCGTCGCGGAGGCGTCGTTCGTCTACGGGCGGCGCGACGTCACGGTGGCGCTCGACCTCGCCCCCGTGCGCGGCGTCGCGCACGCCGCGTCGATGACCGCGGCGCTCTCGGACGCGCTCATGCTCGCCCTGAACGTCGCCCGCGCGCGGGTCGTCGTGGCGCTCGCGGCCCATGGGGATCGCGCGCGGGTGGTGCTGACGAGCGACTCGAGCGCGGCCTCGGTGGAGAAGCTCTTCGAGGCGGCGCTCGCGCCGGACGCGGATCCGCTCGCCGACGGCGGGCTGCCCGTCCGGGTGATCGACGGCGTGCTCAAGGCGCACGGCGGCGAGGCGCGGGCCGACCGCGTCGGCGCGGAGACGCAGATCACCCTGGAATGGCCGCTGAACGCGGCCGAACGCAAGGCGGGGACCTGATGAGCGCGGAGCTGCCGCAGGTGCTGGTGCTCGACGACGACGACGACACGGCGGCGCTGCTCGGCATGGCGCTCCGCCGCCGCGGCTTCCGCGTGCTCGTTGCGCGCTCGTGCGAGGAAGGGCGCTCGATGCTCTCCGGGAGCGCGGTCGACGCCCTGGTGACGGACGTGTCGCTCCCCGACGGCAGCGGCGTCGAGCTCGTCGCGTCGCTCGCGGACAGGCCACGGGCGGTGATCGTGGTGAGCGGGTTCGGCGGGGACGACGATCGTGAGAAGAGCCGGGCGGCCGGCGCTCACGCGCACATGGTCAAGCCCATCGACGTGGCCCGGCTCGTGGCCACGCTCAACGAGCTGCTCGGGCGGCCCAGCTGAGCGGGCCGCCGGCGATCCCGCGCCGCGCTGGCCACCCCGGCGCGCGGCGCAGGGCGGCCGCGGGCTCGCCTCACTTGTCGCCTCACTTGTCGACCGACGCGTAGAACGAGACGCCCCGCCGGTTCTCGTCGAGGCGGAGCGGGTGCTGCAGCGCCGGCAGCGCGCGCTGGGCGCAGTCGAGGCGCTCGCAGGTCCGGCACGTGACGCCGACGGGCACGGCCGCGCCGATGTTGTCCAGGTCGATCCCGTCGGCATAGACGAGCTCGCGGGCATAGCGGACGTCGCAGCCCATGCCGATCGACTGCACCGTGTGGGGGACGTGGTAGCCGCCGCGGTCGCTGCGCACGGTGCGCGCGATGCAGAAGTAGACGGCGCCGTCGGGCATCTGCGAGAGCTGGATCCGGATCATGCCGGGCGTCATCAGGGCGGCGTGGACGTTCCAGCGGGGACACGCGCCGCTGAACCGCGCGAACCGTATGCCGGAGCCGCTGAAGCGCTTCGAGATGTTGCCCGCGATGTCGATGCGGACCATGTGCATCGGCACCCCCTCGGCGCCCGGCCGGCGGAGCGTCGTCAGCCGGTGGCACACCTGCTCGAAGCTCGTGCCGAACCGGTGCGCGAGGAGCTCGATGTCATAGCGCTCGGCGCGCGCCGCCTCCAGGAACGGCTGGTACGGCATGAGGATGGCGGCGGCGAAGTAGTTGGCCAGCGCGACGCGGGCGAGCGCGCGGGACTCCGGGGTCGTGAGGTTCTCGTCGCGCAGGATGCGGTCGATGGCCGTCGATTGCGTCAGGAGGCCGAGCTGGTGCGCGAGCTGGAACCTGCGGCTCCGGGGCGGCAGCACCTCGGAGATGCTCAGCACGCGCCTGTCGGGGTCGTACCGCCGCATCGCCTGGCGCTCGTCCGCGACCCGGACGATGCGCACCTCGATGCCGCGCGTCGCGTGGAGGTACCGGACGAGGCCGCGGTAGACGTCGTCCGCGTCGAGCTCCGCCTCGCGCCAGAGCGCCTCGGCGCCTTCCTCGAGCTCCGCGAAATGGTTCATCCGGCGCTGGATGAGATCGCTGACCTCCTCGGACGGTAGGCGCGAGTTGTCGACCGCGACGAACCCGTCCCCCGCCAGCCGCTCTCCCAGTGTATCCAGCGATTCGCGCGTCGTCGCGTAGGTCCGGTAGAGCGTGAGCACCGCGCGCGCGACGTTCGGGGACGCCGCGACGAGCTCGCGCAGATCCGCGTTCGTCAGCCCGTGGCTCTCGAAGATAGGGTCGCCGAACACCTCGTGGAGATCGGCCGTGAGCCGGACGTCCTCTTCCGACGCGAAGTTCTGGAGGTCGAGCTGGAATATCTGGGCGAGCCGGATGAGCAGCGGCGCAGTCAGCGGACGCCGGTTGTTCTCTATCAAGTTCAGATAGCTCGCCGAGACACCGAGGCGCTCCGCCAGATCGACCTGCGTCATGTGCTCGCGACGCCGGAGCGCGCGGACCTTGGCTCCAAGAAGAGGTGCATCGGCCATGAGGACCCTCCCGACGTGACCAGGACAACCTGGATGAAATGTAGGCGCAGCTCGCCTGGTGGAAATTTACAATAGTTTACACGTTAACAAGCTGTAAAGCCCTTTCGTCTACATCGTTATCCGCCTGCATTTCAGTGCGAAGTTGACGCTGAAACCTCGTCGACAAACATAGGTTGCTTGTAACGACGCGCAGCGTTGCAGGAGATGTGGATGAGCCAGAATCATGAGACCGCAAGCGTCCGCTTGCTCGCTCCTCGGGTCGGGGGCGACGAGTCCGTCCTCACGCCAGAGGCCCTTCGCTTCCTCTCCGGTCTTGGGCGCAAGTTCGCTGACCGGGTACCCGCCCTGCTCGCCCGGCGGCGCGCCGTGCAAGAGCGGCTGGACGCGGGCGAGCGGTTCGATTTTCTCCCCGAGACGCGGGATGTGCGCGAGGGCGACTGGACGGTGGCGCCGCTGCCCGACGACCTCCTCGACCGGCGCGTGGAGATCACGGGTCCGGTCGATCCCAAGATGATCATCAACGCGCTGAACTCGGGCGCGAGCGTGTTCATGGCCGATTTCGAGGACGCCACGTCGCCCACGTGGAAGAACCTCATCGAGGGGCAAGCGGCGCTGCGGCTCGCGGCGCGGCGCGAGCTCCGTCACGACGACCCGGCGACCGGCAAGCGTTACGCCCTCGGAGACAGGCTGGCGACGCTGCTCGTGCGCCCGCGCGGCTGGCACCTCCCGGAGAAGCACGTCGAGCTCGACGGCAAGCCGCTGCCGGGCGGGCTCTTCGATTTCGGACTCTATTTCTTCCACAACGCGCGTGAGCTCGTCCGCCGCGGTACCGGGCCTTACTTCTATCTGCCGAAGATGGAGAGTCACCTGGAGGCGCGCCTCTGGAACGACGTCTTCGTGTTCGCGCAAGAGGCGCTGGGCCTCCCCATCGGCACCATCAAGGCCACGGTCCTCATCGAGACGCTGCCCGCGGCGTTCGAGATGGACGAGATCCTCCACGAGCTGCGGCAGCACTCGGCCGGCCTCAACTGCGGTCGCTGGGACTACATCTTCAGCTTCATCAAGAAGCTCCGGAACGACCCCGCCTGCGTGATGCCGGACCGCTCGCAGGTGACGATGGAGCAGCATTTCCTGCGCTCGTACACGCAGCTGCTCGTGAAGACGTGCCACCGCCGCGGCGTGCACGCGATGGGCGGCATGGCGGCGCAGATCCCGATCAAGAGCGACCCGGAGGCGAACCGCGCGGCGCTCGACAAGGTGCGCGCCGACAAGCTGCGCGAGGTGAAGGACGGACACGACGGCACCTGGGTCGCGCACCCGGGGCTCGTGCCGCTCGCGCGCGAGGTGTTCGACGCGCACATGCCGGCCGCGAACCAGATCGAGCGCAAGCGCGAGGACGTCCGCGTCTCGGCGGCCGACCTGCTGCGCGTCCCGGAGGGCGCGCGCACCGAGGCGGGCCTGCGCCACAACATCCGGGTCGGCGTCCAGTACCTCGAGGCGTGGATCAGCGGCCTCGGCTGCGTCCCGCTCTACAACCTGATGGAGGACGCGGCCACCGCGGAGATCTCCCGCACGCAGGTCTGGCAATGGATCCGCCACGGGGCGACGCTCGACGACGGCCAGCCGCTCACGGTGGAGCGCTTCCGCGCGGCGGTGGACGGCGAGATGGCCGCGCTCCGCGGCGCGCTCGGCCCGGCGCGCTTCGACGGCGGCCGCTTCGCCGAGGCGCGCGCGCTGTTCGAGCGGCTCTCGATCGGAGAGACCTTCGAGGAGTTCCTCACGCTGCCTGCTTACGAGCTCTTGATCTCCACCGCCGGAGAGCGGCGCTCGTGACGCCCGGCGCGCTTCGTTTGACGTCGACACAGCGGCCGCTGCCGCCCCAAACCCCAACGCACTAGGAGCCCAGTCATGTCCGCTGCTTTCCCGCTGAACACGCCGATCTCCGCCGACTCCCTGCACGCGCCGCCGAGCGACACCGTCCCGGGCCGGTGGAGCGGCGTCGTCCGCCCGTACTCCGAGGCGGACGTCGCGCGCCTCCGCGGCACCGTCCGTATCGACTACACGCTCGCGACCCTCGGCGCCAAGCGGCTCTGGAACCTGATGCACTCCGAGCCTTACGTGGCGGCGCTCGGCGCCCTCACCGGCAACCAGGCGATGCAGCAGGTCCGGGCCGGGCTCAAGGCCATCTACCTGAGCGGGTGGCAGGTGGCGGCCGACAACAACGAGGCCGGGACCATGTACCCCGACCAGAGCCTGTACCCGGCGAACAGCGTCCCGACGCTCGTGCGCCGCATCAACCAGGCGCTCCTCCGCGCCGACCAGATCGAGAACGCCGAGGGCAAGGCGGGGCGCTACTGGCTCGCGCCCATCATGGCCGACGCGGAGGCGGGCTTCGGCGGGCCGCTCAACGCGTTCGAGCTGATGAAGGCCATGATCGAGGCGGGCGCCTCGGGCGTTCACTTCGAGGACCAGCTCGCCTCCGAGAAGAAGTGCGGGCACATGGGCGGCAAGGTCCTCGTCCCGACCAGCCAGTTCATCCGCACCCTGATCGCCGCCCGCCTCGCCAGCGACGTCATGGGCGTACCGACCGTCCTCGTGGCCCGCACCGACGCCGACAGCGCCAAGCTGATCACGTCCGACGTCGACCCGCGCGACAAGCCGTTCGTCACGGGGGAGCGCACGCCCGAGGGCTTCTTCGTGCTGAAGGGGGGCCTCGAGGCGGCCATCGCGCGCGGGCTCGCGTACGCGCCCTACGCGGACCTCGTCTGGTGCGAGACCTCGACGCCGGACCTCGATCAGGCGAAGCGCTTCGCGGAGGGGATCCACAAGCAGTTCCCGGGCAAGCTGCTCGCCTACAACTGCTCGCCTTCGTTCAACTGGAAGAAGCACCTCGACGACGCGACGATCGCCCGGTTCCAGCGCGAGCTCGGCGCGATGGGGTACAAGTTCCAGTTCGTGACCCTCGCCGGGTTCCACTCGCTGAATCACAGCATGTTCGAGCTCGCCCGCCAGTACCAGCGCCGGGGGATGGCGGCGTACTCCGAGCTCCAGCAGGCCGAGTTCGCCGGCGAGCAGTTCGGCTACAGCGCGACCCGCCACCAGCGCGAGGTCGGGACGGGCTACTTCGACGAGGTCGCCCAGGTGATCTCGGGCGGCGCTGCGTCCACGCTGGCCCTGCACGAGTCCACCGAGGCCGCCCAGTTCTGAGCGCCCGCGCGGGCGTGCGCCCTCCGCCGCGCACGCCCGCGTCTGTCCGCCGCGGCGCCCCCCATCTCCGCCCGCCCGTACCCAGTCCGCCCCGAGGAATCCTCCTCGTTTTGCAGCCCTCTTCAACGGGAAAATTGAACAGGGAGGCGGGGAGACAGGGAGTATTTGAGGATTTTTCTCCCCGTCTCCCCGTCTCCCTGTGAATTTCCCGGAGAATTCAAGGGGATGCTTCGGCCGTCCCCCCTCCGCCGCGTCTTCCCCCGCGCTTCGCGAGGCGCCCGTCCTCGCGGGAGCGCGGCGCCCGGCGCGCCGGGCGGGCGCCGTCTCCGCGGTGGCCCGGCGGGTGCCGTTTGAGTAGGCTCGGCGCGGGCGGCGCCGCCCGAGCCGAGGTGAAAAGAGCTGTGACAACGCAGAGCCCCAGAGCGAGCGACGCTGACAGCAGCGTCGCCGCGTCCAACTTCATCCGCAACATCATCGCCGAGGACCTCGCCGCCGGCAGGCACACGCGGGTCGTGACCCGGTTCCCGCCCGAGCCGAACGGCTACCTGCACATCGGACATGCGAAGTCGATCCTGCTCAATTTCGGGCTGGCGGCGGACTTCGGGGGCGCGTGTCACATGCGCTTCGACGACACGAACCCGGCCGCCGAGGACATGGAGTACGTGGAGTCGATCCTGCGGGACGTGCGCTGGCTCGGCGGCGACTGGGGCGACAAGCTCTTCTTCGCGTCGGACTACTTCGAGCGACTCTACGCCTTCGCGGTGGAGCTCATCCAGAAGGGCAGCGCCTACGTGTGCAGCCTGAGCGAGGCAGAGACCCGCGAGCTCCGCGGCACCGTCACGGAGCCCGGTCGGGAGAGCCCCTACAGGAACAGGTCCGCCGCGGAGAGCCTGGATCTCTTCGCCCGGATGAGAGCAGGGGAGTTCCCGGAGGGCGCGCACGTGCTCAGGGCCAAGATCGACATGGCCGCTCCCAACATGAAGATGCGCGATCCGCCGATCTACCGCATCAAGCGCGCGCGCCACTACCGGACGGGCGACGCGTGGTGCGTCTACCCGCTCTACGACTTCGCTCACAGCCTCTCCGACGCGATCGAGGGGATCACCCACTCGATCTGCACGCTGGAGTTCGAGAACAACCGGGAGCTGTACGACTGGATCATCGAGCACCTCGACGTCCCGTCCCGCCCTCGCCAGTACGAGTTCGCTCGGCTCAACCTGAGCTACACGGTGATGAGCAAGCGAAAGCTGCTGGCGCTCGTGAAGGGCGGGCTCGTGACGGGCTGGGACGACCCGCGCATGCCGACCATCGCCGGCCTCCGGCGCCGCGGGGTGACGCCCGAGGCCATCCGCTCGTTCTGCGAGGAGATCGGCGTCGCCAAGACGAACAGCATGGTGGACATCGCCAAGTTCGAGTCGTGCGTCCGAGACGATCTGAACCTCCGCGCCCCGCGCGTCATGGCGGTGCTTCGCCCCCTCCGGGTCGTCCTCGAGAACTACCCCGAGGGGCAGGTCGAGGAGATCGACGCGCCCTACTGGCCCGAGGACGTGCCGAGGGAAGGCTCCCGCAAGGTCCCCCTGTCCCGGGTGCTCTACATCGAGCGCGACGACTTCCTCGAGGACCCCCCCAAGAAGTGGTTCCGGCTCGCGCCCGGGCAGCAGGTGCGGCTCCGCTACGCCGGGTTCATCACCTGTCGCGAGGTGGTGAGAGACGCGGTGACAGGAGAGGTCGTCGAGCTCCGCTGCACGTACGATCGCCCCACGAAGAGCGGTGAGGCGCCCGACGGCCGCAAGCCGAAGGGGACGTTGCACTGGGTCTCGGCCGCCCACGCGCTCACCGCCGACGTTCGGCTCTACGACCGGCTCTTCGCGGCCGAGCGGCCCGACGCGGTCGACGAGGGAAAGGATTTCCTGGAGAACTTGAACCCTGGTTCGCTGGTTGTCCTGAGCGGGTGTCAGGTGGAACCGAGCCTGTCCACGGTCGAGAAGGGGAGCCACGTCCAGTTCGAGCGCCAGGGGTTCTTCTTCGTGGACCCCATCGACTCCGCGCCCGGCGCGCCCGTCTTCAACCGCACGGTGGCGCTCAAGGACTCGTGGTCGAGGCTCTCGGCCGAGAAGCCCGCCCGGGCCCCTGGGCCCGCGCCCGAGGGCCCGGCCGCGAAGGCGCCGCCGCCGGAGCCTCGGCGCGAGCGCGCGCCCTTCGAGGAGCGCCTCGCGCGGCTCGACCCGGCGCGGGCCGAGAAGGCCAGACACCTCATCGATACACGTGGGATACCGGGCGACGACGCGGTGGTCCTGGCCGACGACGACGGCCTCCTCCGGCTCTTCGAGGAGACGGTCGCCGTGCACGACAACCCCCGGGGCGCCGCCAACTGGGTCATCCATTCGCTCGCCCGGGAGATGAAGGACAGGAAGGCAGGCGACCTCCCCGTCTCGGGTGCGCAGCTCGGCGAGCTCCTGGCGCTGATCGATGACGGGACGATTTCCGGGAAGATCGCAAAAGATGTCCTCGCTGAGATAATGCAGCAGGGCGGTAGTCCGAAGGCGATCGTCGCGCAGAGAGGGCTCCGGCAGGTCGCCGACGAAGGCGCCCTGGAGCGCATCGTCGACCAGATCATCGCCGGCCATCCAGGCGAGGTTTCCCGCTTCCGCGCGGGGAATTCGAAGCTGATCGGGTTCTTCGTCGGTCAGGTCATGAAGGCCTCCGGCGGTAAGGCGAACCCCGACCTGGTCAATACGCTGCTGGCCAGGAAGCTGGCGTAAATCTCCCACCCACGCGCTGTTTCGCTTCCCCCCCGACGCGGGGTGCGCCCGAGTGCTGCGCTCTGCGTTATCCCACTCCCGGCACCTGACTAGGTGTTGCGTGTCGTGGCGGTGTGCAGAAACATGTCCAGCAAAATGTCCATAAATCAATTGAACTTGATAGCTGGAGTGGTGTAGATCTGATTGGTACTATGGAATCTGCACGCCAGTTCGCTCTCCTCGCTTGCGTGGCGGTGTCGTTCTCGCAGGCGGCTTGCGTCGCGTCTGCCGAGCTCGAAGGGGACGATGAGGCGGTGGAGGAGGTCCAGCAGGCGGCCATAACGGCCAACGCGCTGACCATCAACGCGCTGACCATCAACGCGTTGACCATCAACGCGCTGACCATCAACGCGCTGACCATCAATTCGTTGATGGGTAACTCGCTGACGAGAGATGCGCTCCGTACTCCCGAGTCGAGGGAGCTCATCAGCTTCATTGTGGGCTGCGCGCTCCCCGAGGAGGCCCGCCTCGACGTCAAGGTCGATGGGGTGCCCTACAGCTTCGTCGGGGATCTCGGCCTCGCGCCCGAGTGGGGCTCGAAGCGCGGCTCGTGTGATGAAGACTGCCAGGAGTGGGTCTCCGCGTGCCTGCTCGCGCGCGTGAACTACCGGGGCGAACACGTCATGATCTCGCTCCGCGGACAGCACGAAGCGCTCTCGTCCACGAAGCGGGAGCGGGCGAGGTACGACGCGGCGGAGGCGACCTACTTCGGCAACGTCTTCCAGAAGCCGCAGCGCCTCTTCGCCTGCCTCGCGCCGGGCAAGAGGCAGATCCCGCGCGTCTGCGGGCCCTCCATTGACGACTGCCCGATCGATGTCGTGGGTGAATGTGAGGACGTGTGCGATGGGCCGAGGTCGGACGGCAGCTTCTTGAACTGCCGCGATCGTGAGCCGCTCGACCTTCCGTGCGGCCCCCGCGTCTTTCCGCGCGGCACCGACCGCTACAAGGCTTCGGTGTCCGTCTTCCTCGAGTAGCATCGGGCGGCGTGGATTCCGGCGCCGTCCTCGCGAACCGCTTCGTCGTCGGGCAGCAGGTTGCGACCGGGGGGATGGGGACGGTCTATCGCGCGCACGACCGCCTCGACGACCGCCCGGTCGCCCTCAAGGTCCTGCACAGCCGCGAGGCCTTCGACGTCGAGCGGTTCGAGCGCGAGTCGCAGATCCTCGCCGAGCTGAGCCACCCGGGGATCGTGCGGTACGTGGCGCACGGGGGGACCGGCGCCGGGGACCACTACCTCGCCATGGAGTGGCTGGAGGGCGAGGACCTGGCGGCGTGCCTCGCGCGCCGGCAGCTCGCGCTCGCCGAGAGCCTGGCGGTGCTGCGCAGGACCGCGGACGCGCTCGCCTTCGCGCACTCGCGCGGGATCATCCACCGCGACGTCAAGCCGAGCAACATCTTCCTCGTCGCCGGCGACGTCGGCCAGCTCAGGCTCGTCGACTTCGGGATCGCGCGCCCGGACGGGGAGTCGCGGCGGCTCACCTACACGGGCGGGATCCTCGGGACCCCAGGGTACATCGCGCCCGAGCAGATCGAGGGCGGGGGCGCCCTCGACGCGCGGGCGGACGTGTTCTCGCTTGCGTGCGTCTTTTACGAGTGCATCGCCGGGCGCCCGGCCTTCGAGGGGGCGCACGTCATGGCGGCGCTCGCCAAGCTCCTGTTCCAGACGACGCCCCGGCTGCGAGAGGTCCGCGCGGACGTCCCGGAGCCGCTGGAGCAGCTCATGGACCGGATGATGGCGAAGAACCCCGAGGACCGGCCGCGCGACTGCGGCGACGTCGGGGTCGAGCTCGCGCAGATCGCGGAGGTGCTCGACGCCTGGGCGACGCCGCGGCCCGCCACGCTGGCCTCCCCGAAAGACGCGACCATGCGCTCGGCGCGGCCCGATGGCTTCCTCACGCGCAGCGAGCAGCGGCTCGTGTCCCTCGTGCTCGCCGGCGAGCCGGACGACGTGCAGATGAGCGTCGCGGCGGCCGGCGGCGTGCCCAGCGCCTCGGACGTCTCGAGCGTGCTGCAGGAGCTCTCGAGCGAGGGCCCGGGCTCCGCGGTGCCGCGCTCGGAGGTGCGGGCCGCGGTGGAGCCCTACGGCGCCCACATCACGGAGATCTCGCGCGGCTCGCTCATCGCGATCCTCGCCGGCGCCGGGAGCGCCGTGGACCGGGCCGAGCGGGCGGCGCGGTGCGCGCTCGCGCTGCGCGCGCGGTTCCCCGGCATCCCGCTCGCCGTCGCCACGGGGCGCGGGGTGTCGTCGGCGAAGCTCATCGAGGGCGACGTCATCGACCGGGGGGTGCGCGCCCTGCGGGCCGCGCACGCCGGGGCGGTCCGGCTCGACGACGTGACGGCCAGCGTGGTCGGCGGCCGGCTCAAGGTGGAGACCGACGAGAACGGGCCGTTCCTCGCGACCGAGACGGCGGTCGACGAGAGCGTCCCCGTGCTGCTCGGCAAGCCGAGCGTCTGGGTCGGCCGCATCCGCGAGCTGTCCATGCTGGAGGGCGTGTTCTCCGGGTGCGTGAGCGAGTCGCTGGCGAGCGCGGTGCTCGTGATCGGCGCGGCGGGGTCCGGGAAGTCGCGGCTCCGCCTGGAGTTCCTCACCCGGGTGCGGCGCCAGTTCGGGTCGGTGGAGATCCTCTCCGGGCGGGCCGAGTCGATGGCCGCGGGGTCCCCGTTCGGCCTCATCGCCGACGCGATCCACAAGACGGCGGGGATGCGCGAGGGCGAGCCGGTGGAGGCCCGGCGGCGCAAGCTGACGCGCCGGCTCGGGCGCCACCTGAGCGGCGAGGCGCTGAGCCGGATCGCGGCCTTCCTGGGCGAGCTCTCGCGGACGCCGTTCCCCGACGGCGAGACGAGCGGGCTGCGCGCTGCGCGCGACAACGCGATGCTCATGGCCGACGCGACGCGCGCGGCGTGGGAGGACTGGCTCGCCGCCGAGTGCGCGGCGCAGCCGGTGCTGCTCGTGCTCGAGGACCTGCACTTCGGCGATCCGGCGACCGTGCGCCTCATCGATCAGACGCTCCGGAACCTCCGGGACCTGCCGCTCATGCTGCTCGCGCTGGCCCGGCCCGAGGTGAGCAAGCAGTTCCCCGGGCTGTGGACCGACCGGGAGGTGCAGACGATCAAGCTCGGGCCGCTGCCCGCCAAGGCGAGCGAGCGCATGGTGCGGAGCGCGCTCGGCGAGGACACGCCCGCGGAGACGGTGGCCCGGGTCGTGGAGCGGGCCGACGGCAACCCGTTCTACCTGGAGGAGCTCATCCGCGCGGTCGCGACGGGCAAGGGGGACGTGCTGCCCGACTCGGTGCTGGGCACGGTCGAGGCGCGGCTCGACGCCGAGGGGCACGAGGCGAAGCGCGTGCTGCGGGCCGCGAGCATCTTCGGCGACCGCTTCTCGAAGCTCGCGGTGGCGGCGCTGCTCGGCGGCGCGACGCGCGTGAAGGAGACCGAGACGTGGCTCGACGCGCTCGCGGCGCGGGAGCTCATCGCCCCGGTCTCGACGCCGGGGTGGCTCATCCCGACGGACTACGTGTTCCGCCACGCCATCGTGCGCGAGGCGGCGTACGCGATGCTCACGGAGCCGGACCGCGCCCTCGGCCACAAGCTGGCCGGCGAGTGGCTCGAGCGCAGCGGGCACACCGACGCGATGGCGCTCGCGGAGCACTTCCGTCGCGGCGGCGAGCCGGCGCGCGCGGTGCGGTGGTACCGGAGGGCCGCGGAGCAGGCGCTCGAGGCGAACGATCTGGCGAGCGCGCTCGCGCGCGCCGAGATGGGCGTCCAGTGCGGGGCGGCGGACGAGGAGCTCGGGCGGCTGCGGCTCGTGGAGGCCGAGATCGCCCTGTGGCAACAGGAGACGGCGCTCGCCGTGCAGCGCGGCACCGAGGCGGCGGGCCTCGTGCGGACCGGGAGCTCGCCGTGGTTCCGCGCCATCGGGCAGGTGATCATCGCGGAGGGGAAGCTCGGCCACTTCGATCGCGTCGAGGCGTGGGCGACGCGGGCGGCCGAGGCGGCGGGCGCGATCAGCGCGCGGATCATGTGCCTGTGCGACGCCGCGACGATCCTGAGCTTCGGCGGCCGCTACGCGGCGGTCGACGCGCTGATCCAGATGCTCGAGGCGGCCGCGAGCGAGCCCGCCGGGCTCGAGCCGCAGGCGGCGGGGCAATACCAGCAGGCGCGCGCGGTCCGGGCGCACACGAGGGGCGACATCGGGGCCGCGCTGAGCGGGTTCACGGCGGCGAGCGCGGCGTTCGAGCAGGCCGGCGACCGCCGGAACGCCTGCGCGGCGCGCTCGAACCTGGGCTTCTTGTACGGCGAGCTCGGCGACTTCGAGGTGGCCGAGTCCGAGCTCCGGACGGCGCTCGCCGGGGCGCAGCGCATGGGCCTCGACGACCTGGAGACGGCCGCGCTCCAGAACCTCGGCTACGTCATCGCCCACCTGGGGCAGCTCGAGGAGGCGAAGCTCCTCGAGCAGCGCGCCGCCGCGGCGTTCCAGCAGCAGGGCGACCGGCGCATGGAGGGCGTGACGCTGACGTACATGGCGAAGATCATGCTCCTGTCGGGCGATCCCGTGGCCGCCGAGCGCGAGGCGCGCGCCGCGGTCGAGGCGCTGGTCGTGGCGCCTCCGCTCCGCGCCGCCGCCGTGGCGGTGCTCTCGCGCGCGCTGCTCGCGCAGGGCCGCCCGGAGGAGGCGCTGCCGGCCGCGCGCGAGGCGTTCGTGCAGCTCGAGGAGGCGGGCTCGCTCGAGGAGGGTGAGGCGCTCGTGCGGCTCGCCTACGCCGAGGCGCTCGCGGCGGCGGGCGCCGCGCGCGAGGCGGCGGAGGCGCTCGCCGTCGCGCGCCAGCACCTGCTCGACCGCGCGGCGAAGATCAGCGACGCGTCCTTTCGCGAGCGGTTCTTGACGTGCGTGCCCGACAACGCGAAGACCCTCGCGCTCGCCGCCGCCGGGTGACACGTCGCAGGGAGGCGGCGCCCGGGCGGCCTGCCTACGCCGGCTGCGTCGCCTGATCCAGGGCGGCCTCCGCCGCCTCGCGCTCGGCGATGGCGGCGGCGTGGCGGCGCAGCCGGTCGCCCATCACGTTCGGGATGCGCTCCGCGGCCTCGAGCGCGGCCGAGAGCGCGCCGCGCGCGGCGGCGAGCCGGCCGCGGCGCAGCGCGGTCACCGCGCGGATCTCGAGGACCTCGATGTGCTCCTGGCCCACGGAGCTCTGGGCCGAGCGGTCCACGAGCGCGTCCCACGCGGCGTCGTCCGCGGAGCCCCCGTCCTGCGTGGCCAGATCGATCATGGCGCAGAGCACCGCCTCCGAGGGGACCATCAGCGCGTCGGCCTGGCCCTCGGCGCTGGCTCGCTCCTGCATCTCGCGCATCTGCTCGAACAGCGCGCGCGCCTCGGCCTGCTCGCCGCAAAAGAAGAGGAACCGGGCCTTGAGGAGCAAGGCGACAGGCCGGCACACCCCGCAGAACCGGTGCCGCTCGATCTGGAGCGCGCGATCGATGTGCGGCCCCGCCGCCGCGAGGTCGTCCATGAGGTAGAGGTACTCGCCGAGGTTGTACTCGCCGACCCGCTCCAGCGCGCCCTGGCCGAGGTCGCGCGCGAGCGCGAGCACCCGCTCGAGGTCGGCGATCATCCGGGCCTTGTCGCCGCGGCACGCCCAGAGGAGCGCGCGGTTGTTCGTCACGACGCAGAGGTGCAGCGTGTCGTGGTGCGCCTCGCAGAGCGCGATCGCGCGGCCGAGCGCGTCCTCGGCGTCGTCGAGCCGGCCGAGCCCCTGGAGGACGAAGCCGAGCATGAGCAGCGAGATGACGAGCGTCTCGTACCCGTCGTCGCCGAGCGAGGCGGCCGACGCCGCCGCGCGCTCGAGCGCGGCGGCCGCCTCTTCCTCCCGGCTGAAGCGGTGGAGCGTGCGCCCGGCGCCGAGCGCGAGGCGCGCGGTGAGCGCCGGCGACAGCGTGATCTCGTCGGCGAGCACGCCCGCCTCCTCGACGCGCTCCTCGGAGCTCTTGAACTCGTCCATCCAGTCGAGCGCCGTGGCCTCGTCGAGCAGGATGTCGATCTGCGCCCGGATGTCGCCGCGCGCCCGCGCGATGGCCCGCGCGCTGGCGAAATCGGCGAGCGCGTCGTGGTAGCGGCCCAGGCGGTAGCGCATGAGGCCGCGGCCCCGGTGCGCGGCCGCGCGGTCGGGGCGCACCCCGCCCGGCGCGCGGCGGCTGGGCGGGCCTCCGCCGGGGGCCGTCGGCTCGATCGGCTGCTCCAGGGCGCGGGTGTAGAGCGTCTCCGCGTCGAGGTAGGCGTGCCGGGCGCGCGCGCGCTCCGCGAGGGAGAGGTAGGCGATCTCCGCGATCTCGCCGAGGCCCGCCTGGGCGGCGTGGTGCGCGAACGGGATGAGGCGATCGTTCTTGAGGTGCGGCGCGTCGCGCTCGCCGGCCTCGTCGCTCGCGGCGTCGCGGTGCAGCTTGAAGGCCGCGAGGTGGACGCGCCGGCGGAGCGGCTCGGGCGCGCCGCGGGCCACCGCCTCGCGGACCAGCGCGTGGCGGAAGCCGATGCGGCCCCGCCGGTCCTGGACGAGGAGGCCCGCGGCGATCAGGCGCTTCACGGCGACCGCGGCGTCGAGCGGGAGGTCGTCGGCCTCGCCGTGCTCGTCGAGCCGGTGGAGCACGCCGGCCACCTCGGCGACCGCGACGTCGGGGCCGAGCAGCGCGATGAGCCGCGCGTGCGCCTGCAGCGCGGGCGGGAGCGCGTCGATCTCGCCGAGCGCGAGCCAGTCGAGGAGCGGCATGTCGGGGAGCCGATCGAGCTCGTCGGTGGCGAGGTACCACGCGTCGCCCCGCGGGTGCCGGCGCACGACGCCCCCCCGCTTGAGGCCGCGCACGAGCTCGATGAGCAGGAGCGGGACGCCCTGCGCGCGCTCGACGAGGTGCGCGACCGCGGGCTCGGGCACGTCCTCCGCGGGCAGGAGCAGCCGCCGGCAGAGGGCGATCGCGCTCTCGCGATCGAGCGCCTCGAGGCGGTAGGTCTCGCGGCGCGCGGCGCGCTCGCCGAAGGAGGGGCGCGCGCTCTCGAAGCTCGGCCGCCCGAACGCGCAGATGAAGAGCGGCGCCTGCGCCTCGGCGAGCGCCGCGTACTCGAGCGCGGCGAGCGCCGCGTCGTCGGCCACGTGCGCGTCGTCGAGCACCACGAAGAGCGGCGTCCGGCGCGATCGCCGGCGGAGGGCCTCGCCGGCGGCCACGGAGAGCGCGGCGCGGAGCGCGCCGGGCGCCGCGGAGAGCGCGCGGAGCTCCGGGTAGCGCTCCTCGGCGAGCGGGTCGTCGCTGATCCAGCCGAGCGCGAGCGCCACGGCGGCCCCGAGCCGCGCCTGCTGCGCGCCCGCGAGGCGGCGCCGGAGGAGCGCGCTGCCGCCGTCCGCCGGAGGGGACGACGGCAGCGCGAGCGCCCGCTGCAGGATCTCCCGGACGACGCGATCGGCCCCGCCCGCGACCGGCTCGCCGGTCCGGAGCTCGATCACCTCGGCGCGCCCCTCGATCGCGCGCAGCCGCTGCGCGAGCGCGCCGGCGAGGCGGCTCTTGCCGTGGCCGGCCACGCCGATGACGCTGGCGATGGTGGGCGTCGCGGTCGCCACGGCGTCGCGCGCGCCCGCGACCAGCGCGTCGAGCACGTCGCTCCGGCCGAACAGCGGCTGGGAGCTCGAGTCGAACGCGGTGTCGGCGTCGGGCAGGGCGGCGCCCAGCCCGGGCTGGGCGGAGGCCGGTCCTGGCGGGGGGAGGCCGTCGCCCGGGGCCTGGGAGGCGTCGTCGCCGAGCGCCGCCGCCGCCGCCGGCGACAGGGTGAGGCCCAGAGGGCCGCCCGCCGCGAGCCGATCCTCGCGGTGGAAGAGCGGGCTCAAAAACCGCCGCGTGCCGTCGGGCCGCGGCTGGACGGACACGGTCGCGAGGTCGAGCAGCCCGCGGGAGAGGACGCGCTGCTGCTCGAGCTCGCGGCCGGCGTGCGCCGCGCGGCGCAGCGGGCTCGCGCCGTCCGCGTGATCGAAGACGGCGACGAAGCGGCCGCCCGCGGCGTGGGCGAGCTCGCCGCCCAGCGCGCTGAGCCTCCGCTGGAGGGCCACGACGTCGAGCTCGGCCTCGAAGAAGAGGAGCGCGACGGCGCGCCGCTCGACGCCGCGGGCGCTCGGCGGCGGCGGATCGGTGGTGGGGCTCCTGACGCGCGAGGGGCGGCGCTCCTGGCCGCGCTCGAAGCTCTCCAGGGCGGCGCCGAGCGCCGCGGCGCTCGCGAAGCGCTGGCCCCTGTCCTTCGCGAGGCACCGGAGCACGATCTCCTCGAGCGAGCGCGAGATCGGCGCGATCAGGGAGGGCCGCGGGGGGCGGCGGCCGAGGTGGTCCTGCCGCACCAGGGCGGGAGGTCCCCAGAAGGGCGGCTTGCCGGTGAGCAGCTCGAACAGCACGGCGCCGAGGGCGTACACGTCCGCGCGCGCGTCGACGTCGCCGCGGCCGTCGCACTGCTCGGGGGCCATGTACTCGGCGGTGCCGGGCGCGTCGCTCTCGGCGGTGAGGCGGGGCGACGGCTCGCGGTGCCCCGCGGCGAGGCCGAGATCGATGATGGTGGCGCGGTGCCCGCCGTCGCCGGCGCGCGCGGCGAGCGGCGCGCCGGCGACGAAGATGTTCTCCGGCTTGACGTCGCGGTGCACGTAGCCGCGCGCGTGGATCGCCTCGAGGGCCCGGAGCGCGCCGCGCGCGAGGGCGCACGCCTCGCGCGCCGGCATCGGCCCGGCGACCCCGCGCGCCACGAGGCGGTCGGCGAGCGTGGGGCCGTCGAGGTACTCCATGACGAAGTACGGCGCGCCCGAGGCGAGCTGGCCGCACCCGTAGACGGCGGGCACGTGGGGCGGCCCGACGTCGTAGAGGGCCCGCATCTCCTTGACGAGGCGGGCGCTCGCGTCCGGCTGGTCGGCGCGCGCGACCTTGATCGCCACGGTCGGGCCGCCCTCCTCGGGCTCGGCCGCGAACACGGCCCCGAACCCGCCTGCGCCGGCGAGCCGGACGCCCCGGTAGCCTTCGATGCTGGGCAGCGCGGTCGCGCTCAGCCAGCTGCCGCTGGGCTCGTCCGCGCCGCCGGGCGCGCCGGGCTCGGGGCTCGCCTGCCGCACCACGGGGCCGTGCTCTGGACACCCCGGATCCGCGTGCGCGACGCGCCTGCCGCACTCCTTGCACCGCGCGGCGGGCGCCCCGGAGCGAGCCGCGCTTCCGCCTCGACGAGCATCGGGCAACATGGGGGCCTCATGGCAGGAACGTCGTAATCACCGCGGGCCACGACTCGCCTCGATCGTCGGTGCAGCTCGGGCGATAGCCGCCGGCCGCGCTGAGCGCGTCACACGCGAGATCGCATGAGCCCACGATGTGAATGTTCGGGCATTCTCGGACGCCCCCTCCGGGCTCGGCGAGCCCCGCGGCGCAGTCCCTGCTGAGGGCCCGAGAGCTCTCCACGTTGGATTCGTTGTAGCAGGCATAGAGGCGGGGCGGGGTCGCGAACAGATCGCCCCAGAACGCGCCCTCCTCCATCGGATACGACTCGACCTCGCTCGCGTCCGGGTGCCTGAGGGCGAGGTGCGCCGCGCGCGACGAGATCATCACCGAGACCCCGGCCCGGTTGGCGCGCGACGCCACGCAGGCCGAGACCCACTGCTCCCGGGACTCGCTCAGCGGAGCAATGGCCCAGCTCGCCGCGAGCCCGAGGTACCCCGGGTAGACCTCCTCGCGCAGCTCGCCGAGCTCGTCGCGCCACGAGAACCTGAACGATTGCGACGGGGTCAGCGCGCAGCCGACGATGTATTGAAGGAGCTGCCTGGACATCGCGCCGAGCTCCCCTGGGCGGGTGATGGCGGCGCGGACCGCCGCCGAGATGGCGTTCGAGGCGAGTCTGTTCGGGGCGAGCGCAATCGGGTTGAGGGCGTTCGGGTTGAGGGCGTTCGGGTTGAGGGCGTTCGGGTTCAGCGCGTTGTGATTCAGGAGCGCACTTGAGACCTCGTCGACCGACCCCCACTCCGCGGGAAATCCGTCGCTGCCACCGCAGCACGGCAATGAAGCCAACAGAAACGTGTGCGCGTACAGCGCTCGGATTCGCCTCTTCATCTGTCCCCCTCCGCCCCCGTTCTGCTAGCACATGGAATAGGCTACCGTAAGGATAACGATGGATTTACTGTACCACTTGGCGAAGCGGCGTGTAGCGCCAACCCGGCCGTCTGGCGCGGAGAAAATCCTCGCTCGGGTGAGTCCTTAGTCGCATCGGGGGGGTTATGACGATGGATGCTTTGGCGACACGAGATAACGAGACGCGGGCATTTTCACTGGAGGAGAGATCCTTTTCCCGAGGCGAGCTGCAGTGCGGCACGCGGGCGGGTGAGTACGGCGTTGTGTCGCCCATCGCCCGGGGCGGATGTGGGGCTGTGTACGAGGCCATTCACCTCCAGACCGGCGCGCGCGTGGCGATGAAGGTGCTCCACGGGACGCTCGCCGCGTCGCCGAAGATGGTGAAGCGCTTCCTGCGCGAGATCGAGGTGGTGCGGCTGCTCAATCACCCCGGGATCGTCGAGATTCATGACGCCGGCGAGCTCGCGGACGGCCGGCCCTTTTATGTGATGGAGCACCTCGACGGGGTGACGCTCGACGTGCTCCTCCGGCAGGAGGGGCGGCTCTCGCCGGAGCAGGCGCTCGAGCTGCTCGAGCCGGTCTGCTCGGCGCTCGACGCGGCGCACGCGGCCGGGATCATCCATCGCGACGTGAAGGGCAGCAACATCTTCGTCTCGCGGGGCGCCCCGCGGGCGGTCAAGCTCCTCGATTTCGGGATCGCCAAGCTGATGGAGCCGGACGAGGGGGCGAGCGGCTTCACCACGGCGGGGAGGGCGCCTGGCACCCTCACGATCATGGCGCCCGAGCAGATCCTCGGCGGCGTCCTCGACGCGCGCGTGGACGTGTATGCGCTCGGCGTCCTCTTGCACAGGCTCCTCACGGGCAAGCTCCCGTTCTACTCGCCGGACGCGACCGAGCTGCTCCGACAGCACCTGGAGGAGCCCGCGCCGCGCCCGAGCCGGCGGACCCCGCTGCCGCCCGCGCTCGACGCGGTGGTGCTGCGCTGCATGGAGAAGCAGCCGGAGCACCGCTATCCTTCGGTGAAGAGCTTCCTCCACACGCTGCGCGAGGCGGTCGGCGAGCCGACGTCGGGGCGGAGCAGCATGCCGGAGCTCGAGACCGACGCGATCGCGATCTACCTCGATCTCCGGGTGCGCACCGACGCCGACGATCTCGACGACGCGCTCGCCGAGGAGCTCGGCCTCGTGCTCGACCTCGCGGAGGAGCGCCTCCGGGACGCCGGTCTCACGCTGGTCTCCGTGACCGGCAGCGAGATCCTCGCCGTGCGGCTCCTCTCCGGCGAGCTGCGGGAGTCGCTGCTGGAGCGCGCGGCGGTGATCGAGATCGCCGCCTCGCTCCACGAGGAGATCGCGCTGAGGAGCGGCCCGGACACGCGCGTGCACACGAACCTGTGCCTGCACGCCGGGCAGGTCGTGGTGCGCTCGGCGAACCACCCGGAGATCATCGGCGGCGACCTGGCCCGGGTCGGGGCGTGGGCGCCCGTCGACGCGGTGCACGCGCTCTGCGCGACGGAGGCGGCGGTCCGCGGGATCGGCGGACTCGAGCTCTCCGCGGGGCCGCCCGGGCTCCTGCTGATCGGCGAGCTCTCCGGGCACTGCTCCTCGCCGGCGCCGACGCTGCGGTGCCGCGCGCTCTGACGCGGCCAGCGTCGGCCCTCCAGCGACGCGCGCCGCGCCCCCGCGACGCGCGATGTCAGGCCGGCGACGGGCGCGCGCTCGGCGTGGACCCCCTGGCCGACTCGGGAGCTCCCGGAGTCGATATGACGACGCAAAAACGAGCGAGGGGCGATTGCCGCTCCACGATAGGTGCCATTATAAGGGCCGCCCGCGGGGCGCTCGACCTCGCACCCGCGCCTCGCCGCTCCGGAAAGCTCTCATGTCCATGCGCCTCCAGCAAGCACTCCAGACCCTCCTTGATTCCGCCCCTCTCCTTCGCGACGCGTCGAGCAGCGGTAACGTCCGTGTGCTCGCCTCGCTCCTCGGGCCCGCCTTCCGCGGCTTCGTCCAGCGGCGGGGCAAGGGCGTGGTCTCGACCGATATCTCGGTTGGATACGAGGCCAGCTTTAACTGGAGTTACGGGCGGGACGACCCCGACATGGCGAGGCTCTACCACCTCGCCAAGACGTCCCAGTGGGACGCTGCGACAGACCTCGACTGGTCGCGGAGCGTCGACTGGCTCGACCCGGCAATGCCGCTCTTGCCCGACAGCTGGATGCCGCCGTCCAAGCTGCCCGCCTGGGGCAGGCTCTCCGAGCGGGAGCGCGCGACGCAGCGCCACGGGCTGCTCTCCTGGATGCTGAGCCAGTTCCTGCACGGCGAGCAGGGCGCCTTGTTCGCGGCGTCGCAGATCACCGAGTGCGTGCCGTCGCTCGACGCGAAGCTCTACGGGAGCACGCAGGTCGCCGACGAGGGGCGCCACGTCGAGGTGTTCCACGCCTACCTGACGCAGAAGCTGGAGAAGCTCTACGAGATCAACGACAACCTCTATGTCGTCATCGACGCGATCATGAGCGACGGCCGGTGGGACATGAAGTTCCTCGGCATGCAGATCATGATCGAGGGCCTGGCGCTCGGCGCGTTCGGCTCGATTCGACAGGTGACGAGCGAGCCGCTCCTCAAGGACGTCCTCCGGTCGGTGATCACCGACGAGGCGCGCCACGTCCACTACGGGGTGCTCGCGCTGAGCAGGTTCTACCGCGAGGGCATCGACGAGCGGGCGCGGAGGGAGCGTGAGGACTGGGCGTTCGACCTGTCGGTGCTCCTGCGCAACCGCTTCCTGGCGCACGAGTTCTATGACGAGTTCTACGCTCACCGCATGACGCGCTGCGCGTGGGACGAGCTCATGCTCAAGAGCGACCTGATGGGGTTCTTCCGCCGGACGATGTTCCGGCGGATCGTGCCGAACCTGAAGCGGATCGGCCTTCTGTCCGCGAGGATGCGGCCGCGCTACGCCTCGCTCGGCCTGCTCGAGTACGAGCACGGGCGGGCGGCCAGCGAGCTGACGGCCAAGGAGCTGCTCGACGACGCGTGAGGCGAGGGCGGGTGAGGGCGGCCGAGGGCGAAAGACGCGGACGCCCGCGCCGGCCCCGGGGCGAGATCAGCAGGTGGACCGGGCGCAGGCCGAGAGCTCGACGCCGCACCGCTTCTGGATACAGGCGAAGTCGCCGTTGCAGGCGGCGAGCGACCTGAAGGCGCACGAGAGGGCCTGATCGGCGAAAAACTGAGCGTTGGGGCAGCCCCGCGACATGCAGCTGGAGACGCACGCGACGCTGAACTCCGGCGGCATCCGGTCCCTGTCGATGCACCGGGCGGCGCAGGTGACGACCTCCTGGCAGTCCACGGGCTCACACACGCCGCAGTCCTGGGGGCAGATGCCGCAGGTCTCGAAGCTCTCGCAGACGCCGTTCGAGCACACCGAGCACACGCCGCAGTCGCGCCGGCAGGACGCGCACGTCTCCGGCCCCGAGCAGATGCCGTCGCCGCACGTGGCGCAGGCGCCGCAGTCGTCCGGGCAAGAGAAGCAGCTCTCGATCCCGCCGTTGCACACGCCGTTGCCGCAGGCCTCGCAGACGCCGCAGTCGGGGGCGCACGAGCGGCAGTCCTCCCGCGGCGAGCAGACGCCGTCGCCGCAGCCCTGGCAGACCCCGCAGTCGCCCGCGCACGTCGCGCACGTCTCGGCGCCGCTGCACACGCCGTCGCCGCAGTTCGGGCACACGCCGCAGTCGCCCGGGCACGTCGAGCACGACTCGCTCGCCGGATCGCAGGCGGCGTCGCCGCAGCGCGGACAGAGGCCGCAGTCCTCAGCGCAGCTGCCGCAGTCCTCCGCGCCGTTGCAGGCGCCGTCGCCGCACCCCGGGCACGGGCCGCAGTCGCTCGCGCAGCTCGAGCACGTCTCCGTCCCCGAGCAGGCGCCGTCGCCGCACCCCGGGCCCTGGCACGGGCCGCAGTCGGGGGCGCAGGAGCGGCAGTCCTCCGCGCCGTTGCAGGCGCCGTCGCCGCACGCCGAGGGCTCGGCGCCGGACGAGCTGTCGTACTCCCACGTCTCGGTGCGGCCGCAGCCCGCCCCGAGCGAGGCCCCCGCGAGCGCGACGAGCGCAGACCAGGCGAAGGCGCGCGAGGAGAGGAAGCCAGGGCGATGCCGCCCGGACCGCAGCAGGAAGCTCAGCCGGCTTGTGGTACCCATACGATCAGCCCCGGGGACACGAGAGGTCGGGTTGTCAGAAAAAGCGGGACCGGCTCGTGGGCTGCAGCGGCGCCGCGATGAGCCGTCCACGGGAACGCGCGCGGACGGAACATACATGGAGACGCCCCGCAGGGGGCGCCAAAGCACGGGCGCGCCGGCGCCGGCGCCGGAGCCGCGGGGCGGGGGCGCATGCGCGACGAGGGGCACAAAATAAAAGAGGGCGGCGCCTCCGGAGAGGCGTCGCCCAAAGCGCTCCGCGGTGCGCGCTTCACTTAGGAAGCGACGCGCCGCGCAGAGAGCTCACTTGGGGGCGTCGGCCGGCGCCGGGGCCGCCGCCGGGTCGGCCGCGGGGGCCGCCGCCGGGTCGGCCGCGGGGGCCGCCGCCGGGTCAGCCGCCGGAGCCGCCGCCGGGTCAGCCGCCGGAGCCGCGCCCGGGTCGGTCGGGGCCGGGGCGCTGCCGCCGCAGGCGACGACGAGGGACGACACGGCGACGAGCGCAAGAACGAGCTTCTTCATGGAATCCTCCGAAAATGGGGCGGGTAGACCACCCTCAACCAACAGGCGTGTGAACCGCACGCAAATCCGGCGGCCACCACCCAGACGCCGCGGGGGGCCAGAACGGCTCACAGTTTTTTCGATGAGCCGCCCGGGCCCGACCAGGCGTCTAGAAAAGTGTGGGAACCTCGGGGCGCTCCTGATGCCGCTCTGGACAGGAGCTCAGGGCCCGGCGCTCCGCCCGGGCCGCTGCTCCGCCTCCCGCGAGGGCACCGCGATCACCGTCTGCTGTACATTTCCAGTCATGTCCCCTGGTACGAACGCATGGCTCTGAGACCTCAGCGAGGGCGCTTGCGCCTTGTCGAACCTGCCGCCCCGGCTGCCCCGGCCGCGGAGGCCCAGGAGGACATGGGCGACGCCGGGCCCGCGTTCGCTCCGGAGGAGCGCGGCCGCGGCGAGGGCCGGCGCGCCCAGGACCGGCGGTCCTCCGCCGCGACCGGGCCGGCCGATCGCGGAACGGGCCTCGCGGAGCTGCCGGACGCGCAGCTCGTGGTGCTCGGCGCCCGCCGGGACTCGGGCGCGCTCGAGCAGCTCTACCGGCGGCACGTCGCCTTCGCCATCCACCTCGCGACGCGCATCGAGGGCTCTGCGCGCGACGTGGAGGACATCGTCCACGACGCCTTCCTCCGCGCCTTCGAGCGCCTCGACGATCTCGTGGATCCCGCCGCGTTCCGCGCGTGGCTCGGGTCGATCATCGTCCACAAGGTCCGCTCGCGGATGCGGCGCGCGCGGCTGCTCGGCGTGCTCGGGATGGGCAAGTCGAGCGAGCCGGTCGATCTCGACGCCCTGGCGAGCCCGGCCGCGTCGCCCCACGCGCGCGCGCAGATCGCGCAGATCTACGCCCTGCTCCAGACGTTGCCGGCCGACGACCGGATCGCGTGGATCCTCCGCTCGGTGGAGGGGCACGATCTCGAGACGGTCGCGCAGATGACGGACTGCTCGCTCGCGACCGTCAAGCGGCGGATTTCGCGGGCGCAACACTTCCTCGACGGTCATTTTGTAGATTCAACCAGCAGCGAGGTCTCATCATGAGCCGGCGAGGGCTACCCCGGATCGCCCCGGCAGATCTGCGCGACCACGCGACCGAGGAGCGGATCGCGCGCGTCTGGGACCGCATCGAGCACGACCTCGGGGCGCGCGAGCGCTCGTCGCCGCGGCGCGCGGGCATGGCCGCGATGCTCGCGGCGGCGACGTTCGCGGCGTTCGGCGGCGGCCTGTGGCTCGGCAAGGCGATCTGGAGCGACGAGCGCGCGGCGCCCGGGCCCACCGCCGTGGCGCCGGCCGACGACGCGCCGTCGCTCGTCGACGTGTTCGCCGCGGGCTCGCAGGGGCGCACCTTCCAGCTGCCGGGCGGCGGGAGGATCTCGCTGACGGCGGGCACGACCGTCGAGGTCGAGCAGGCGGACGGCGGCGCGCTGACGCTGCGGCTCGTGCAGGGCGAGGCGTGGCTCGACACCGTGAGCGGGACGCGCACGGCGGCGCTCGCGATCGTCGCCGGCGAGGCCCGCCTCGCGGCGGCGGCGGGCAGCGTGCTGCGCGTGAAGCACAACGTGGACGCGATCGACGTCAACGTCGCGGACGGCTCGGTCAAGCTCACGTCGCCGGCCGGCTCGCGGGAGCTCGGGCGCGGCGACGCCGAGGAGGGCGTGCCGATCCGGCAGCGGATCGCGGTCGTGGCGCCGCCGGAGCCGCGGCGCGCCCGCGCCTCGTCGCTCCCGCGCTCGAGCGCGGAGGTCGCGCCGATCGAGCCGCCGGTGGCCGCCGCGCCGGCCGCCTCGGCCGCGCCGGACTGGCGCGCGCGGTACAACGCGGGCAACGTCGCCGAGGCGCTGCAGAGCCTGCAGCAGCAGGCCGGCGGCATCGACGGCGCCATCGCCTCCGCGAAGACGGCGAGGGAGCTGATGGACCTCAGCGACCTCCTGCGCGGGAAGGGCGGCGATCGCGCCGCGGCGATGCGCGCGTTCGCGCGCGTGGTCGAGGGCTTCCCGAGCGACGCGAACGCGCCGATCGCGGCCTACAAGCTCGGCGATCTGTACGCGAGCATGGGAGAGCAGGCGCTGGCGGCGAAGTACTACGAGCAGGCGCGCTCGCTGTCGCCCGAGGGCAACCTCGCGGAGGACTCGTTCTGCAAGCGCATCCGCGCCGAGGTGGTCGCCGGCCACAAGGAAGAGGCCTCTCAGATGGCCAAGGAGTACGTGGCCAAGTACCCGGACGGCCGGTGCGAGGACGTCCAGCGGATCGTCTCCGGCGAGTCCGGTGAGGAGGCGGCCGCGGAAGAGGAGCAAGCGGCCCCGCCGCCCCAGCCTCCGCCGGCCCCGGACGCGAGCCCGACCCCGTAGAGCGGGGGGCGCCCGTCCACGTCGATCGCGCTCGGCCGGGCGCGGTGGACATGCTTGACACTCCTGGCGGTTCTGCGCTTGCTTGGTCGCTCGCCGCGCCGGAGAACCGCTCAGGATGACCACCGCCGTCCGCACCAGCTCTCTACCCGCCCGCAACGAAGTTCAATTGCTCCCGTCGTGGAAGCTGGTGTTGCCCCGAGGCGGCTATGTGTCCTCGATGGAGGCGTTCACCACGGCGATGGGCGTCCCTGGCTTCGTGCTGCTCGATCTGGGCACGCTGGCCGGCGGCCAGGACGCGCACCGCCTCCTCGGGCTGCGGTACCTCATCGCCAACGGCGAGGTGTGGAGGACGCACTTCGGCTGGCAGCGCCCCCTGGAAGCGGCGCTGCGCAGGGCGCTCCTCGACGAGGAGCGGGTGCAGGAGCTCCTCGCGGCGGCGGAGGGCCTGCTCGCGCGGATCCGGGACACGCGCGCGGCGATCACGGCCGCGGACCGCGACGGGTTCGCTCGCTACCTGGAGGGCGGGCTGCTCCGGGCGCTGAAGCGGCGTGAATTCGACGACGAGCGGCTCCTCAAGTTCCTGATCCTGGAGCAGGACGAGCCCTCGCTCCGCGACCAGGCGGCGGAGCTCCTGCGCTCCCGGGCCGGCGACCTCCTGCGGGAGGACGCGCAGGTGCTGGATCTCCTGTACGCCGCCGTGCATCGCCTGGACAGCTACCCCGCCACGACGGTGAGCGCGGGCCAGCTCAAGTACATCCTCGTCGCGGACAAGGGGGAGATGGGCGTGCGGGCGACGCGGGAGGCGATCGCGCTCGGCAAGATCCCCGTGGTCCTCTACAGCCTGCAGGACGACGCGAACGCGCTGCAGCTGCGGATCGCGCGGGAGGGCGGCGGGTTCGGGGTGGGGCTCGAGGGGAGCTTCCGCGAGAGCTACGCGAACTTCACCCAGATCGCGGACAAGGTGAGGGCCGAGTTCGAGCGGCGCTTCGGCGACGGCTGGCAGGACGAGCTGTCGCGCGCGGGGCTCTATCCCGGGTACGGCCCGCTGGCGGAGAACGCCGCGGCCATCCGGCACTTCCGCCAGAAGAACATCGTCTTCGTCGGCCCGATGCAGGACGTGGTGGAGAGCGCCGGCGACAAGCGCAAGTTCCGCCTGATGGCTCAGGATTTCGACCCGACCGCGGTGACGCCGGGCATCGTCATCGACAGCGACGATCCGGGCGAGATCCAGCGGATCGTGCTCGAGGCCCACGCGGCTGGACGCTTCACGTTCCCGGGGCGGCTGAAGGCCGCCAACGGCGGCGGCGGCCGCGGGCAGGCCGTCATCCCGACGGTGGAGCAGGTGCCTCAGGCCATCCAGAAGGTCCTTGGCGAGATCAAGGCGTACAACTGGCAGCCGGGCGTGATGTTCGAGCAGAACATCCCGGAGACGATCCACCTGGAGGTGCAGGTGCTGCGGGATCGCTACGGCAACGCGCGGCACTTCGGCATGCGCGACTGCAGCGAGCAGCGCGCGAGCCAGAAGATCCAGGAAGAGGCGCCGCCGGCCCTGCTCCGGCGGTACCCGGGCCTGGAAGAGCGCATCTGCGGGCTCGCCGTGCAGATCGCGGACCGCGTGGGCTACGTGGGCGCGGGCACCGTCGAGCTGATGTTCAAGGAAGGGAAGTTCTACTTCCTGGAGATGAACACGCGGATCCAGGTGGAGCACCCCGTCAGCGAGGAGAGCTACGCCATCAAGCGGAAGCGCAGCCGCGTCCCCGTGAACCTCGTCGCGTGGCAGATGCGCATCGCGGACGGGCAACCCATCGATTTCGAGCAGGACCACGTGGTGCAGACCCACTGTAGCCGCGAGTTCCGCATCAACGCGGAGAGCTGGAATCCCGATCTCAGGGACTCGCGGGACGGCGGCAAAGGGCTGTTCTTGCCCAACGCGGGGATCTTCGATCGCATCGCGCTCCCCGACACCGACCCGATCCGCGAGGCGCTCGAGGAGAAGGGCCTCACCGATCTGAAGGTCCGCTTCGACTGCGGCTTCGAGGCGGGGGACGTCCTCGTGAACAAGGACCCGACGTTCGGCAAGCTCATCGTCTCCGTGAGCTGCAAGGACCCGGGCAGGGCCTATGAGCTCCTGCGGCTCGCGTCCCTCGAGGTGCTGAAGAAGATGAAGATCGAGGGGCGGCAGGTGCGGCCCGACGGGACGCCCATCCAGGGCTCGCCCTTCAAGACGAACCTCCAGGATCACGTGCGCATCCTGAGGATGCCGCTGTTCAAGCGCCATTCGAGCGACGACGACACCGGTCGTCACGTCAACTGGCTCGTGGCCGCGTTCCGCCAGGAGGCGTGAGCCGGGGAGACCGCGCGCTCCGGGGATGGGCGGCGCGGGGCCGCTTGGCCGCCCGGACTGGAGGGGTGCTGCTTACAGGTCGATGGGCAGGGTGGGGGGCAGCCGCCCGTTTGTGTTGCCCTCGGTTCTGGACGTGTTGAACAGCAGCAGAGACTTGTCGATCCGGTCGCTGGCCTCTTCCGCCGAGTCGCAGGAAGGGATCTCTTTTTCACACATGGGTGACCGGTCTGGCCAGCGTGGGTGATGCATGCACAGCGCCCCTTCCGCGGTCCACGCCGCCTCGAACTCGAAGCCCGGAGCCTGCGGCGGATCCGCTTCTTCTGCGCCCGCCACAGTCGCATTGTCCCAGAACCCGATCGTCGTGTCGTCGCGCGTCCACGTGCCCCCGGTGCCGCAGTAATCGGCGCGCGCCATCCGGGTGCACGCCTCGTGGACGAGCGTCGCCGAGACATCGACCGCTCGGATGCCCGCGTGCCCGTAGCCCCAATCGTCGCATTTGGCCGCGGCGGACGTCACGCAGGCGAACGTGAAGGCGTCGAGGTCGTCTTCGAGGTTCCCGTGCTCGTTCCAGACGCCGGGGAGCGGGATCGCCAGATGGCCACCGGTCCGGTTCGCCGGGTCGCGACACGCCGGGAACGAGGCGCCGCTCCGTGGATCGATGAGCATCACGCGGTACTTGTCAGGCCGATGGGCGCGCTCGAACTGGCTCGCGCCGGGGAGCACCTCCGTGATGACGGCGGTCACAGGGAGAGTCCCCGCGCCGCCGGCGCAGCGGACGCTCGCCTCGAAACGCGCTCCGTTCCACTCCACAGCGCCGCTGCTGCTGACGAGCCTGCCCTGACGGACCTGGACATCGGGGATGTGCGTCCCAGCCGCGTCGGCTGCGCTGCTCAGGGAAAAGCTCCTGGGCACCTCCATGGCCTCGCAATCGCCGCCGTCCATGATGCCGTGGAGCGTCCTCCCTTGCTGTCCCCAGCGAGCTCTCAGCTCGTCGACGGACAGGATCTCATTGAACTCCATGCACGACACGCACGCCTTGAGCGTCGGCAGCGCGCTCGTCGCATCCAGCGCCACGCTGATCTCGCCGCGCTGCGCCTCGCTCGCCAGCGGTCCGACCTCCTCGGCGAGGGAGAGCTCATCGGCCGGCTCCTCGCCTGCGCACGCCGCGCCCAGCAGGATGGCCGCGCCCCGCAGCGCGACGACCGCGGCGCGCCCCGCCCGCCGCAACTGCGGCGCGCCGCCCGCTGCGCCGCACACGCCGGCCCGCCGCGTCTCCACCCTGGATCCCGTGAAAAGCGTCATCTTGAAGCCTGCCTCTCGTTTGCTCACGCAGCGCTCGCGCCTCGCCTCACGCCCGGGCCCGCGCCGCGCACCGTGTCTCGCAATCGGCGTGCCGCCCCAGCCGCCTCGCCGGCGGTGCGCTCGCGGCAGGTCGAGCAAACCTTGCTCTCCGGGCACACGCTCCAGCACGCAAGTACTGCCGAGCAAGCAAGGGTGGCTCAGCGCCCGGGACCAGAGCCCGCCGGAGCCCGAGGCGTCGCGCAGAGCCGCAGGCCGATGAGCGGGTTGCGGAGCGTCGGCTCGGCCACCTCGCGGTTGCTGCTCGCGCTCGACGCCGCGTCCTGATACCAGCTGCCGCCGCGGAGCACAGGCTCGCCGTCGCGCCCGGCAGATACCGTCCACTCCCACACGTTGCCCGCGAGATCCTGGACGCCAAAGGGGCTGTCGGAGGCCGGGTGCGCGCCCACCTCGTCGGGCCCGAAGCCGAGCGGCTCGCGCCCGTAGGTCACGTCGTGGTTGGCGTCGTCGGGCTCCAGCCGGTCTCCGCCGGGATACACCCGGTCGTCGGCGCCGCGGGCGGCGCGCTCCCATTCCAGCTCCGTGCACAGCCGCGCGCCGGGCACGCGGCCGGTGCCGGCCAGCCAGGCCACATAGGCCAGCGCGTCATCGAAGGAGACCGCGGCGACGGGGAAGAGGCGCCAGTCCTGGACGGCGCGCCGCGCGCGCCCGGGGTAGCGGAGCAGCTCGCCCTCGCGCGCGCGGTACTCCTGCGCCGTGGGCCGCATCGAGAGCTCGAAGCCGCCGCCCTCCGCCTGGCGCAGCTCCAGCGCGTGCCAGTCCTTTTGGGCCGCGGGCGTGCGCCGCGCGCGCTCCTCCGGCGGCAGCGCGCGCAGGTACGCCATCCAGTCGGCCAGCGTGACCTCGCGCCGCGCGATGAGGTAAGCGCCCGTCTCGGCCGCGTGGAGCGGCTGGCAGTTGAGCATGCGCCGCAGCTCTCCCTCCTCCATCCCGAAGAGGAAGCGACCGGGAGGCACGTAGACGAAGCCCTCGGGGACGGCGCCCTCGTCCGGAAGCGCGACGTCGATGCGCTCGACCTGGGCCCGCTCGAGCACGAGGGGCAGAGTGACCGGCGCGCGCCCCTGCGCCGTGAAGGAGAGCGCGAACGATCCGCGCTCGATCTCGAGGCCCTCGAGGGGCGTCCTGCCGAGCGCGCGCGGCGCCGACAGGACGCGGCGTCCGCCCGCCACCTCGAACCGCCGGAGCGTCACCTCGGCGCCGGCCGGCGCGGTGCCCACGGCGAGCCGCGCCGGCGCGTCCCAGCGGCGCCGGCGCTCGCCCCCGTCGTCGTAGGCGGCGAGCCGGCTGATGAGCTCGTCGCGCTGCTCGAAGCGCCGCTCGCGCTCCGAGAGCGCGGCGCGCTCGACCAGGGCGTCGCCGAGGAGCGCGCGCGCGTCGGCCCGATCCGCGTCGCCGAGGCGGAGCGCGACCTCGAGCTCCTGCGACGCGCGCGCGTAGGCGCGATCGGCCTCCGCGGCGGCGGCGCGCGCGTTCTGCCACGTCGACTCGCCGCCCGCTGTGTCCTCTCCGGCGAACCGGGCGCGCGCGTCCTGTCCGAGGGCGCTCGACCGCTCCGACCCGGCCCGCGCCTCGGCCAGCGCGCGCGACGCCTGGCCGACGTGCGCGTCGACCCGCCGGTCGAGCGCCCGCGCGGCGCTCAGGCGCGCGGCGACCACGGCGGCGCCGACGAGCAGCGGAACGCCGAGCGCCGCGGCCCAGCGCGCCGCCGTGCGCCGGCGCGCCGCGCGGCGAGAGGCCGACAGGAAGGCCCGCTCCCGCGGCGCGAGCGCCTCGTCCGCGACGCCGCGCAGCTCGCGGAGCTGCCGGTCTCCCCAGAGCGCGTCGGCGGGGCGGCCGAGCCGCTCCCACTCGGCGGCCGCGCGCTCGATCCGGTGGACCACGGCGCGGCGCTCCGCGTCGCCGCTGAGCCAGCCGTGCAGCGTGTCCCAGCCGCGGATCAGTGCCTCGTGCGCGATCTCGTAGGCGCTCTGCGCCCCGGCCTCCGCCTCGCGGGCGACGAGCAGCCGCCCTCGCACGAGCGCGTCGAGCGCCGCCCGCGCGGCCGTCCTCGATCCGGGCCCGCGCGCCGCCGTGGCGAGCTCGGGCCCGAGCAGCTCGGCGTCGGTCCGGTGCGCGCGCGTGCCCTCCGGGCTCACGAGCGCGAGCAGGATCCTCCGCGCGGCCGCGCGCTGCTCGGGGGAGAGCGCGCGGAGGACGCCGTCGGCGTGGCGCGCGAGCGCGCCCGTGACGCCGCCGAGCGCCGCGAGCGCCGCCGCGGGGATCTCGCGGCGCGCCTCGTCGCGGGCGTCCCAGAGCTCGGCGAGGGTGAACTGGAGGAGCGCAAGGCCGCCGTCCGCGCGCGCGGCCTCTGCGACCAGCGCCTCCACCACGCCTGCGGCGAAGCGGAACCCCTTCGCCGCCGCAGGGCCGACGATCGCGTCCCGCAGCCGCTCGGGGGAGAGCGGGCGCAGGAGGTAGAGCGCCGGCGACAGCTCGTCGCCGAGGCCCGGCAGCGCGCCGAGGCGACCGAGGAAATCGCTGCGCGCCGTCGCGAGCACGCGCACGCCGCCGCCCCAGCGCACCAGCCCGGCGAGGATCTCGGCTGCGAGGGCCGCCTCGGCGGCGCTCGCGAGCGCGCAGAGCTCCTCGAGCTGGTCGAGGAAGAGCAGCACCGGGGTCCCGCGCCGGCGGAGCTCCCGGCCCAGGGCCGCCGGCTCCGCGCGGAGCCGCTCGGTGAGCTCGCGCTCGCCTTCGCCCGCGAGCGGGCCGAGCGCCGCCGCGAGCGCCTCGACAGGGCGCGGGCCGAGCCGCGCCGAGGCGATCGCCCACGCGCCGCCCTCGCCGAGCGCGCCCTCCGCGACGGCGGGGAGCACGCCGGCGCGGCAGAGCGATGACTTGCCCGCGCCGGAGTCGCCCGTGACCAGGACGAACGGCTGCGCCCGCAGCCGGTCGAGGATCGACCGGACCTCCGCGTCGCGGCCGAAGAAGAGCCCGCGGTGCTCCGCCTCGAAGGCGAGCAGCCCGCGGTAGGGGTTGCCCTCCGGCGCGGCCGCCTCGGCGCGGCGGGCGACGAGCTGCTCGAGCGCCTCCCGGAGATCGTCGCCGGAGCCGAAGCGCCGCGCGGGATCGCGCTCGAGGCAGCGATCGATGACGGCGGCGAACCGCGGATCGAGATCCGGCGCGAGCCGCGCGATCGGCCGCGGCGCGACCTCCTGCACGAGGCGAGGCAGGTCGGCCAGCGCGGCGCCGTGGTGGGGCGTCCTGCCGGCGCAGAGCTCGTAGAGCAGCACGCCGAGGGCGTAGACGTCCGCGCGCGGGCTCGGGGGCTCGTCGCGCCACACCTCGGGCGCCATGTACAGCGGCGTGCCGACGACATCCTCGCCGTCGCAGCGAGCGACCCCGGCGCGCGGGGCGCCCGGCGCGCGAGGGACCGTCGTCTCCGCGGCCTGGGGGCGCGCGGCCCCGGGCTCATCGGACACGGTCGCGCCGCCGTCGTCGGCGCGGGGGCCCTCCGCCGGCAGCGACGTGGTGGCATCCACGGCCCCGAGGCGCGCGTGTCCCGGCTCGTGCGATCTCGTCGTCTCCAGAAGATCGCCGGTCGTCGCTCCCGTGTCCCCGCCGCTCCCGGCGGCGGCGCCGCTGTCCACGGCCGCGGCGCGCGCCTCGAGGAGCGCCGCCGCTTCGCCCGCCACGGGCAGGAGCTTCGCCAGGCCGAAATCGAGCAGCTTCACCTCACCCTCGTCCGAGATGATCGCGTTCGCCGGCTTGATGTCGCGATGGAGCACCCCGCTCCGGTGCGCGGCGGCGAGGCCCCGCGCGAGCGCGACGCCGATGGCGAGCGCCTCCTGCCAGCGGACGGGCTTGTCGAGCCGGTCCAGGCTCCGGCCGCGCACGTACTCGGAGACGAGGAACGGCCGCCGTCGCACCTCGCCCACGCGGTGCACGGCCACCACGTTCGGGTGCGAGAGCCGCGCGATCGCCCGGGCCTCGGCGAAGAAGCGCTCGCGGGTCGCGTCGGACGGGGACTCGGTCGCGATGAACTTGATGGCGACGCGCCGCGCCAGCAGTCGATCCTCGGCGAGGTAGACGCGACCCATCGCGCCGCGCCCGAGGAGGCCCACGATCCGGTACTCCTCGAACTCCTCGGGGGGGCTCCATGCCGCGCCCTGCGCGGGCTCCTTCGCGATCACGGCTGCGTCGCCGCTGCCGGCGGCGAGGTCACGTCGTGCCTGAGCGCTGCCGCGAAGGTGCGGGCCCGCATGCCGCTGAGATAGACCGGGCGGGTTTCTCGGGCAAGCGCGGGGCGCGCGAGCGGCATCGCGGCGCGGCCGCGAGGGGCGGGCGCTCTCCCCGCCACCGCGGCGCTGCGATCACGATCTCGGCTTCGCCCCTCGCTGCGAGAGGCCGTATTGCTTGAGCTTGAACACGAAGGTGCGGACCGGCATGCCGATGAGCTCGGCCGCGCGGGTCTGCACGCCGCCCGTGGCCTCGAGCGCCTCCTCCATGCGCCGGCGCTCGAGCTGCCGCAGCTCCTCGGCGATGGGCGTGAAGCGCCGGAGCTCGGCCGGAGCCGCGCTGCCCGGCGGCGCCGTCGCCGTCCCGGGCGCGGGCTGCTCCTCGGCGGCTCGCCCGGCCGTGCGCGGAGGGAGATCCCGGACCTCGACCCGTTCGCCCTGCATCGTCGCGGCCGCGAACTCCATGGCGTTCTTCAGCTCCCGGACGTTGCCAGGCCACGCGTGGGCGGTGATCAGGCGGAGCGCCGCGTCGGAGAGCTCGGCCGGCGGCGCGCCGAGCCGCTCGCGCGCCTCCGTCAGGAACGCGCGCGCAAGGATGGGGATCTCGCGGGGCCGCTGCCGGAGCGGCGGCAGGTCGACCGTGGCGGCGCCCAGGCGGAAGAGCAGGTCCTGCCGGAAGCGCCCCGCCTTGCACTCGGCCTCGAGGTCGCGGTTGGTCGCGGCGACGACGCGGATGTCGACCTCGCGCTCCCGCACGTCGCCGAGGCGCGTGATGCGCTTCGCCTCCAGCGCCCGCAGGAGCTTCGCCTGGGCGCCGAGGGGCAGCTCGCCGACCTCGTCGAGGAAGACGGTGCCGCCGCTGGCGCGCTCGAGGAGCCCCGGCTTCGCGGCGGAAGCGCCGGAGAAGGCCCCCTTCTCGTGGCCGAACAGCTCGCTCTCGACGAGGGCCTCGGGCAAGGTGGCGCAGTTGAGCGGGACGAACGGCCCGTCGCCCCGCCGCGACCAGCGGTGGACGGCGGCGGCGGCGTTCTCCTTGCCCGCGCCCGTCTCGCCGAGCACGAGGACAGGCAGGTCGCTCTGGGCGAGCCGCCGGATGAGATCGTAGAGCCGGATCATCGCGGGATCCGCGAGCAGCAGCGTCTGCTCCCCGAGCCGGTGCTGCACCGTGGCGGCGGCCGCGGAGGCGAGGCCGCCCGGGGCCGCCGCCTCGGCGGCCGCCCGGGCGATGGAGAGCAGCGTGTCGGCGTCGCAGCCGTCCGCAGGGAGGCAGGCGACGCCCGCGCGCAGCGCCGGCGCGACCGGGGCGAGCGCCGCCACGAGGTCGGCCGCGGCGGCGAGCGCGGCGTCGCCGGTGAGCTCCGGAAAGACCGCGGCGAGCTGCGCGGCGCCGCCCAGGCCGACGGTGTCCATGAGGCGCACGGAGGCGATGGCCCGCTGGCCCGCCTCGGGCCGCGCGCCATCGCCGAGCAGGACGGCGACCACGGCGAGCGGAGAGCCATAATCGGCGGCGCGCTCGATCTCCTCCTCGAGCCGCTGGCGCAGCTGTGCGGCGTCCGCCACCCGCCGGCTCACCCGCGCCTCGCAGCGCAGGATCAGCGCGAGCTCGCCGAGCGTGATCACGTCCCCGGAGCGGAGCGCCCGCGCCCCCTCGATCCGCTCGCCGTTCACGCGCACGCCGTTGTGGCTCTCGAGATCGGCGATCCGCACCTCCCCGTCGGCCACCATGAGCCGCGCGTGCCGCCGGGAGATCGCGCTGCTATCGATGCGGAGATCGGCCTCCGCGGCGCGCCCGATGAGCACCGCGCCGCTCGCTGGCAACGAGAAGCGCGACGAGGATCCGCCCTGGATCACGAGCAGGTGTGGGCGCGCTCCGGCCGGCGTCGCGGACGTGGCCGCGAGGGACTTCGTCTCCTCGGTCGGATCGGCGGGCGGACGCATCGATGCGTCAGTATCATTCCACGCGACACGCCGCACAACGGAGGCGCGCTGGGAGGCAGAGCGCGAGGAGATGGAGGCCAGTCTGATCCGGAATGGCTGAAGCACCGGACCCGGCGGACCATCACGCCGGCGGGGGGGAATCCCTGGGCTCGGTGCAGGACACGGCGTGACGAAAGCGCTGGCAGCGAAATATTACGGGCACGCGCGGCCGCTCTCGTTCGACGGGCGTGTCGCGGTGGAATCGTTCGGCCAGCGCAGCCTCGGCGACGGGGGTGCGGACCACAAGAAAGAGGCAATTCAGAGGACAACAGGGTATGTGGCCAAGTACACCGATGGCCCGTGCCAGGATGCCCAGCGGATCATCTCCGGCGCGGAAGCCGCCGCAGAGGACGGGCCTCTGCCGCCTGCCCCCGGCGCGCGCCCCGCGCTGGGATCTTCCCGCGCTCGCCGCCGCGGCGGTCGTCGTCCAGCTGAGCTTCGCCCTCCCGGCCGCGGCCGCCGAGCCGCGCGCCGTCGTGGCGATCACGAGCCGCGCATCTGCGCCGGCCGCGCCGCGGCTGCCCGACGCGGCGGCGCCCATCGAGGTGCGCGTCGCCCTGTCGCGCGGCGCGGCGGAGGAGGTCTCCAGCGTCCGCGTGCGGCGCCTGCTCGAGATCGAGCTCCCGGACGGCGCGGCGCTGGCCGCCGAGCCCGTCGGCCCGCTCGGCGATCGCGTCGCGACCGTGTGGGTCGACCGGCCCACCGCCGCGCGCCTCGAGATCCAGGTGCGCCTCGACGGCCGCGCCGTCGTGCGGCGGCAGATCGCCGTCTCCGGCCTCACCTCGGACGTGGCCGCGCGGCTCGTCGCGATCGCCGCCTCCGAGATGATCGTCGCCGAGATGCGCCGCGCGCGCGCCCCCCGGCGGCCGCCGTCGCCGCGGCGCCCCACCCAGGACGAGGTCGAGCTCGCCTCGCGCGATCTCGACACCCTGTCCGTCTCGGCCGGGCCCTACGCGGCGGTCGTCTCGGGCGGGCCGCGGGTGCTCGGCGGGGCCGGCCTCGCGCTCGGCCTGCGGCGCCTGCGGCTCACGGAGTCGCTGTTCGCACGCCTGCTGGCCGCGCCGTCCGACGGCGAGCCGCTGCGCTGGATCGAGGCGGGCTTCTCGGGGGACTACCGCTTCTGGCTTACCGCCTCGTGGCGCCTCTCGATCGGCGCCACCGCCTCCGTGGCATCGCTCAGGCTGCCCGCCGCCGTCTCCGTCGATGGCATCGCGGGCGAACGCGATACGTGGTCCGCCCGCGCTGGCCTCGGGCTCGGCGTGGAGACGCGGCTGGGCGGCCCGGTGTGGCTCGGGCTCACGCTGGACCCGGGGATCGTGCTCCGGCCTGCGCCCTACGAGGACGCCCGCGGGGAGGCGGGCGCCGTCGAGGGGGCCTGGCTGGGGGTCGGCCTCTCGCTCGCTACCGAGCGGCGCTCCGCGCCGCCGCGGTGAGGGCGCGGCGCGGTGAGGGTGGGGCGCGGTGAGAGCGCGGCGGGGGCGCCGCCCGCTGGCGCAGATCCGCGGTATCGTGATCGCTGATGGATGAAGAGATCCTCGAGCAGCTGCGTGAGCGCTACACGTCAGGGAATCTGATCGTCTTCGCAGGCGCCGGCGTCTCGGCGGCCGCGGGCATGCCCACCTGGAAGCAGCTCGCCGAGAAGCTGCGCGACCGCGCGCGGCGGCGGAGCGCGGACCCGGCGGTCATCGACGAGATCCAGCAGTACATCTCCTCGAACCAGCTCATCAACGCGCTCTCCGCCGCGAGGCTCGCGCTCGGGCCGCAGGACTTCAACTGGACCGTCGACAAGGAGCTCGACGACACGGGCCGCGACGTGCCGGAGCTGGCGCGGGCGATCGCCGCGCTCAAGCCGAAGCTCAAGGCCGTGCTCACCACGAACATCGATCGCTTCCTGGAGCGCGCGTTCCAGGGCGAGTGGCGCATGGTCGATCGGCCGGCGGGCGACATCGCCATGGACAGGTGCTTCATCCTGAAGCTGCACGGCACGCTGCGGGCGTGGGACACCTGGGTGTTCTCGCGCGACCAGTACGACCGGGCGATCTTCGGCTCGCCCCTGCTTCAGGACGCGTTCGGCGCCCTCTACCGCGCGCACTCCATCCTGTTCGTGGGCTTCGGCCTCGCCGACGACAACATCGACCAGACGCTCGCCCGCGTGCGCGCGCTCTCCGGCGGGCAGCCGCCGATGCACTTCGCGCTGCTCCCGAAGGGGGTGCCGCCGTTCCGCCGCCGGCTGCTCGAGGAGTCGGGCGTCCGGCTCATCGTCTACGAGAACCAGGCGGGCGATCACGCGGAGGTCGCCCAGGTCCTCCTCGGCCTGGAGCCCGGCGCGGCGCCTCCGCCGCCGCCGCATGCCGCTGCGCCGCCGCAAGCGGCCGCGCCGCCGCGCGCCGGTGCGCGGGCCCAGCAGCAGTCGTCGCCCACGTTGCCGTCGTCGCTCGTGAAGGCGCTCGCGGCGTCGCAGACGTCGACCCCGAGCGCAGCGGCGGCGCCGCGGCCGGTGCGCGTCTTCTTCTCCTACGCCTCGCGCGACGAGGAGCTCCTCGCGCGCCTCGAGGCGCACATGACCCCGCTCAGGCGGGAGGGGCTGATGGCGCCGTGGCACAGCGGGAAGATCGGCCCGGGCGAGGACACGGAGCGCGCGATCGGCGAGCAGCTCGAGGCGGCCGACCTCGTCCTCCTCCTGGTGAGCGCGAGCTACCTCGCGTCCGAGCAGGGCGACGCGCAGGTGACGCGCGCGATGGAGCGGCGCGCCGCGGGGCAGGCCGTTGTCGTGCCGATCCTGCTCCGCCCCTGCGACTGGGAGACGACGCGCTTCGCTGAGCTCCAGGCGGTGCCGCGGGACAAGAAGCCCGTGACCAAGTGGCCCGATGAGGACGAGGCGCTCCTCCAGGTGGTGCGGGAGATCCGCGCGGTCGTGACGAAGCTGCGCCCGTCGCTGAGGTGAATCTGCGCGCCCTCGCCCGAGCGGCGGCCCTGCCGCGCCCGGGCGGCGGCTCTGTGCTGCACGAGCGGCGGCCCGGCCGGCGCCGGGCGTATTCCGTACTCTTCCGCCTCATCGGCTCATGAAGGATCGCCGCTCCGCGTGATCGGCGCCGGGCAGCCCGGCGTGCCCGGAGAGCTCTCTGCATTTTCTCGGGCTCTTCCGGGCCTCTGGCCTTGTCGCGCTGCGCGCGCCGCAGCGGGCGCGGATGCACATCGGGACGCGCATGCGGCTTGCTATGCCCGCTGGGCGCACAGCGCCAACGAGCGGAGAGGTGGCCATCGTGAGCCCATTGCACAGAGAACGGATGGTGACGGCCCGCGAGAGCAGCCAGCCCGAGGCGCGGTTCGCCGACGAAGAGATCCCACCCGAGTCGGGCCGCCAGCCGGCCGTCTACACGGCGCGCGGCGGGCCGACCGGAGAGCCCTGGCCGGAGCGCGCGCCCGTGCTCACGCCGGAAGAGGCGCGCGAGCTGTCCGAGCGCTGGAGCGCGATCCAGGCGGGCTTCATCGAAGCGCCGCGCCTGTCGGTCGAGCAGGCCGACGCGCTCGTGAACGAGGTGATCCAGCGGGTCACGCAGAGCTTCCGGGAGGAGCGCGCCACGCTGCAGCGCCTCATCGACGGCGAGCCCGGGCGAGCGGAGGCGTCGACGGAGGAGCTCCGGCTCGCCCTGCGCAGGTACAGATCGCTGCTCGGGCGCCTGCTCGCGTTCTAGCTCCACCCGCCAGGGGTCCGGCCAGGCTGGCCCGCGCGCGGGTACGACCGGGGCGAGCGCTCCGCTTGCGCGGCGCCCTGTAGCGGGGGCTCTTCGCTTCTGGCATGGTCGCCGCCATGCTCGTCCGCAGCGCTCTCTCCTGGGTTCCACGCGGTCCGCGGCGCGACGCACGCCGCCTGACCGGCCCCGCGCTCGGGCGCCGCGCGCCGGCGCTGCTCGGCGCCGCGCTCGCGCTCTCGCTCGGGTGCTCCGGCGCAGCGCCGGCCCCCGTCGCGCGCCAGGCGCCGGTCGTGAAGACGCCGCCCGCGCAGCCGAAGGCGCCGGAAGGGCCGCCGCTCCTGCCGGCCCGCGTGATCGCGGAGCTCGACGACGAGGACGCGACGCCCTACTTCGCCCGGCGCGGCGACGAGGCGCTGCTGCTCCACGCCGCGGGAGGGCGCTTCCGGACACGCCTCCTCGGCGCGGACGGCGCGCCGCGGGGGGACGCCGTGGACGCGGGGCCGGTCGCCGCCGACGTGCCGGTCGCCGCGCTGCGCGCCACGCCGCAGGGCTACATCGCCGCCTGGATCGAGCAGATCGAGGGGAGCCGCGCGGTGCGCGTGCTCGCGCTCGACCCCGCCGGCAAGCCGAGCGCCCCGGCGAGCCTCGTCGCGCAGACGGCCGAGGAGATCTCGTGGCTCGACGTGCTCCCGAACGCGCAGGGCGCGCTCGTGCTGTGGGAGATGCCGCGCGAGGCCCAGGGCGACGCGGCCCGCGCCGGCGTCGCCCACCCCGGCGTCGACCGCGTCGACGTGGTCATGACGGTCGTGGCGCAGGGCAAGGGCGCCGCGATCAAGCCGACGGCGCCCGCGTCGGTCGCGCGCGAGGTGCTCGGGTGGAACGCGGTCGCCACCGAGCGGGGCGCGGCGGTCGCCCTGGTGCTCCCGCCGGCCGCGCCGCGCGGCCGAGGCGAGGGCAAGCCCGCGCGCAAGGCGGAGGCGGAGGACGCCGCAGAGGACGGGAAGCTCGGATCCGTCGCGCTGCTGGAGATCGACGCGGCCGGGAAGGTGTCGGCGCCGGTGGTCGTCAGCCCCGAGCCGACGGCGCAGATCGATCTCGAGATCGCCTCCCTCGGTGGGCGTTACCTGCTCACCTGGACCGACGAGCGGGACATCGACGGCGCCGTCTACCTCGCGGCGGTCGAGCCGGGCGGCAAGGTGGTGGTGGCGCCGCGGCAGGCGACGCCGCCGTCCGGCGAGCAGGCGCTCGTGTCGCTGGTCGCGCCCTCCCAGGGCGGAGGCGGACGGGCGCTGCTCGCGTGGGAGGACCTGCTGCGCGCCCGCGGCGGTGAGGTCGGCGGCGCGGGGGCGCGCGGGCCGGGGCGCCTCATCCACCTCGCGTCGGTCGGCCCGGACGGGACGCTCGGCGCGGAGCGGGCGGGGCTCGTCTTCAGCGCGAGCGGGCCGCCCGACATCGCGGCCGACGGCGACGGCTTCGCCGCAGTGACGCTCGCGCCCGCCACGCTCAAGATGGCGCGCGACGGGGCGGCCGCGCCGCCGGTCTGGCCGACGTTCGTGCGGTTCGGCCCGGATCTCTCGGTTCGGGCGGCGGAGCCGGTGCGCGCCGCGCCGTTCGCGGCGACGGACGGCGTGCCGTACCTCGTGCGCGGGCTGACGTGCCACGCGGGCGCGTGCGCGACGCTGGCGAGCGCCGCGCCCGGCCCGCAGCCTGGCGGCGCGGCGGGCGCGGCGGGCGCGCGGGCGCCGCTCGCGCTGGTGTCGCTCCCGGTGCGCGAGAGCGCGTGGCGCGCGCCCGCGTTCCGGGAGGACAAGGACCCGCCGCCGCGCGCGACCGCGGTGCGCGCGCTCGCCGAGGGCGACTCCGTCGCCGAGGTCGCGGCGGTCGAGCTCGACGGCGGCGCGGCGCTCTCGGCGTGGGTCACGTACTTCGTCGAGGGCGCGTCGGACGCCGCGCCCCGCGGGCAGGAGGTCTCCGCGACGCTCGCGGTGCGCGCCGTGTCCCCGGGCGGCCTCGGCAAGCTGAGCGTCCTCTCGCAGAAGGCGTCGTCGCTCGGCGGCGTCGCGATCGCGGCGGCGCCGCCGCTCCCGGCCGACGCGAAGGGCAAGGGCGCGGCGCAGGGCGAGAGCGTGATCGCGTGGGTCGCGCGCGAGCGGGGCGAGACGCAGGTGTACCTGACCAAGGTCGACGCGACGGGCGCGAAGATCGCGCAGAAGAAGCTCACCACGGCGCCGCGGAAGAAGCAGGGCGGCGCCGCGAGCGAGGCGTCCGACGTGGCGATCGCCTACGACGGCGCGGGGGGCTTCATCGTCGCGTGGATCGACACGCGCGACGGCAACGCCGAGGTGTACGCGGCGCGGGTGGACCGCGCGCTGAACCGGACGGCGCCGGACCGCCGCATCACGAACGCGCCGCTCGACGCGGCCGAGGTGCAGATCGCGGTGCGCGGCCAGGAGGTGTGGCTCGTGTGGTCGGACGCGCGCACGGCCGGCGGCGCGGCTGCGGGCGGCGCGGCTGGCCAGGCCGGCGCGGCTGCGGGAGCCGGAGCGGCCGGCCAGGGCGGCGCGGTTGCGAGCGGCGGCGCGGCTGCGGGCGGCGCGGCTGGCCAGGGCGACGAGCCCGGCGGCGACATCTTCCTCGCGCGGCTCGATGCGAAGACGCTGCAGCGGATCGGCGACGAATCGCGCCTCCATGCATCCTCGGAGCACTCGCGCAGCCCGGTGCTCGCGCCGCTCGAAGGCGGGCTCTTCGTCGGCTGGATCGACGAGCCGGCCGACGAGTCCGGCGGGGGCGCGGGGGCCGGCGGGCGCGCGCGGCTCGTGCGGGTCGACGGCAACGGAGCGGTGCAGGGCCCGCCCGTCGTGGTGAGCGGCCCGGACGGCGCGGCGGTGTCGTCGCTCGCGCTCGCGTGCGACAAGATCTGCCGCGGCGTGCTCGCGTCGGCCCCGGGGGACTCGGTGGAGCTGAACGCCTTCACGCTGGCGCCCGGCGATGTGTCGGCGCCCTCCCTGAAGCCGCTGGCGTGGCTGACCGGCGGCGCGTCGCAGGACGTGTCGCCGGCGTTCGCGGGGCGGTCCGGCGCCTCGCTGTTCTTTGCGGACGACGCGGTGAGCGGCTCGGGGCGCGTCCGGTGGATGACGATCACATGGCCGTGAGCGGCGCAGATCGCGCTCGCCGGCGGCGCGCCGCGCCGCTGCGCGCGGGCGGGCTCCTCCTCGGGGCGCTGGCCTCCGCGCTCGGCTGCCCCGGGCCGCCGGAGGTGCCGGTCCCGCCACCGCGCAAGCCGGCCGGCGCGGCGGTGTTGCCGGCCTGCAAGGACAGCGGCTGCTCTCAGGCCGGGGCGCTGCTCGCCGCCGCGCGGGCGTTCAGCGACGTGCGGCACGACTACCTCCTCGACACGTCGAGCGCGATGGTGCCGGGCCGCGGGCTGTCGAGGAGCGCGGCGGGCGCGTTCTCGCCGGTAGGCCTTGCTTGCGCCCGTCCGAAGGCGGAGCCGGCGGCGCCCGCGGCGACGGGCGCGCCCGGGGCGGCGGCGCCCGCGGCGCAGACGGTGGCCGCGATCACGGCGGCGCCCGCGGCGGCGCCGGGCGCACCCGCGCCGGCGCCGGGCGAGCGCGCGATCGACTTTCGCTACGTGGGCATCGCCGTCGATTCGGTCCTCGTCGGCGCCGACGTCGATCTGCCGGCGTACTTCAGCGCCGGTGGGACGCTCGATCGGCGCCGGCTGCGGCTGGTCGCGATGGCGCTGGTCGCGGACGAGGATCCGCAGTTCTTCGAGCCGACCGAGAGCGTGGTGCCGGCGGCGACCGGCGGCTGCGCCTGCGGTCGCGCGACGCATTTCATCGGGGCCGTGAAGCGGGGCGCGATGGTGGCCTACGAGACCGACGTGACGGCCGGCGAGGCGCACGGCACGGCGCTCGGCCTGTTCAAGGCCCGGCTCGAGGCGGGGGACCGCCGGGTGACGATGACCTCGGTCGGGGAGCTGGCCATCGAGGGCGTCGAGGGCGCGCCGGTCGCGGGCGCGAAGGGAGGCGGGCAGGCGTTCGGCGCGCTGCGGATGGAGGTCAAGAAGGCGGTGCCGCTGGCGTACGCGATCTACCCGGTGGCGGACGTGTGCCGCTTCTCGCTCGCCGAGCCGGAGATCGCGCCGCTGCCCGTCGACCTCGGCGTGGTGCCGTACGGCGCCACGGGGACGGCGCAGGCGCTCATCACGAACCGGGCGCAGGTCGACGTCCGGGTGACCCACGGCGAGCGCACGGTCGAGGTGCCCGCGCACGGGAGCGCGGAGCTCGCGTTCTCGTGGACGCCGGAGGGCGCGACGGCCGGGTGCGAGCGGCAGACGCGGCGGGACACGTTCGTCGTGCAGCCGAAGGACGCGTCCGCCCCGGTGGTGCCGCGCGAGCGGGCCGTCGTGGTGCCGCTCCAGGTGACGACGGGGATGCCGACCTTCTCGAAGCACGAGCCGATCGCGACCGAGACGGGGCGGTCGCCGGACTACGGCCGGGCGAGCGCGGACTGGACGTGCCCGGCCGGCTACGTGGTCGAGCAGTGCGAGCCGCAACTGGCGAGCTGCCTGTCATCGACGGGGAGCTGCAACGCCGAGGGCTACCGGCTGACGGCCGAGGCGACCGCGGACGGGCGGGGGTGCGCGTTCCGGTGCACGGGGCCGAGCTCCACGATATGGGGCGACCACGGGTGCTCCTACACGGCGGCGATGGTGTGCCGGCTGGGGTGCAACTAGCGCTTCGGCCGCGTGTCGCGGGGTCTCCGCCACCTCGAGGGCGACCGCCCGCGCGTGCTCAGCCGGTCACTGGCGCGGGCGGCGCCCGAGCGGGCGTGCATCGGGGGCCGAGCCCCCCTGCGCCGGGCCGCTCTCGTCCGCCCCCTGGAGCGCCATGCTCCCGGGCTTGAAGAAGATGCTCCTGAGCTTGCCCGCGAGCTGGTCGAAGGCGCGGAGCGCCATCACCTCGTAGACCCGGTCATCGGGAGGCGCGCTCGCGAGGTTGGCCCCCAGCCCTGCCGTGCTCGTGTACTCCACGGTGAACTCGTCCGGGGGCATCACCTTCAGCTTGAAGTCGAACGCGTCGCGCACTCCGGGGATCCGCATGGTCCCGTCGAAATCGACCAGGATGCCGACGAACGCTCGTTCGCTGCGCTCGCCCGAGTACATGGTGCCGGACGACCCGACATCGTAATGGATGTAGATCGTCGGAACGCTCGGAGCGACCCTGGCTGCGCCGGCGTTGTCGGTCAGGCGCTCCCCCTGCTTGAGCTCGAGGATGTCCGTCGGGAAGACCCGCTTGAAGCCGGCCGCCAGGTTGTTCACGATGGCCGCCTCGCGAGGAAGGGAGTGCTCGACATCGAAATGCTTCGCGACGGGCGCCACGCCCGCGCCCCGCGGGCGGAGGGCCTGCGCCTTCTGCTGCAAGACCGCATCCAGCTTCGCGAGCATGTCGGTGGAGGGCGGGTCGAAGCGGACCTCGACGGTCGACCGCTCGCTCTTCTCCAGGTACGAGATCAGCTTCTCCATGAAGCTCAGCATGACCGGGTCCGATGTCGAGGCTTGCGCTCGAAAGTCGGCCAGCGTCTTCGAGAAGAGCTCATGGACCGCGGCGCGCGTCTCTCCCTCCACCACCGATCCCGGGTACTTCTTGAGGACGGCGCGCAGCGCGGTGACGCTGCCCTCGCGCTTTGCTTCCGTGAGCGCGGCCCGGGGGAGCAAGCTGTTCTTCACTTCATCGAGGTGCCTGCGGCCTGAATGGATATAGCCCTCGTAGGCGAACTCGCTCCCTACCTCCTTGGCGGTACGGAACATCGCCTCGTCGCTCAGGAGGTTGCGCACGTACCACAAGGGCAGCGCCAGGATCACGGCCACCAGCGTCGAGGCGCCCGCGATGAAGCCGGGGTGGAGGAACGACGGCATCGTGCCCACACGCGGCGCGTGGCCGCCCGCTGCGTGCGGTGGATCGACGGCCACGAGCCTGTCCCAGGCGTCGTCGCGCCGGACCTCGAAGAACGGATCCAGCGCGATGAGCTGCTGCACGTCCCTCGACGCGAACGCGGCCCCGAGCGCCTGCCGGGACCACTCGAGCTCACCGACCTTGGCCTGGACCTCTGCCTGCGAACGGACGACGAACGACTGGCTGACGTTCCCCTGGAAGCTGAAGGTGATGAGCGAGTGGGAGTAGACCCCATTCGTGTGGTGGTGTACCGCGCCGACGTTCACGAGATCCGACATCGGGATCATCGTCAGCCTGGGCCCTGTCGCGTCGACGTAGTCCGCCGGCAAGAGATACCGGCCTGCCCTGAACGGGAGGGTCGACTTGAACCTGAGCCGCTTGATGGCCATCAGGGTCGACACGAAGAGCAGGAAGAGGCTGCCGGCGTAGCCGAGGAGGTGCCCCGTGCCCTGAACGCCTGACCAAAGCGATCCGAAATGATTGCAGACGAGCACCAGGGTCACGGCGGCGGCGGCCAGCGCGAGGAAGCTCCACCCGAGGATCCCAGCGCCTGCGCTCGTCGGCGCGGAGAGGATCGGCCTGGGCGGGCCCTGACCCTCGAGGCACCGAACGAGCCGATCGCGGACGGGATCGGGCAGCGCATTGAACATGACATGTCGTACAGGCATGGCACCCCCAGGCAATCAGGAGACGCTATCATCGGCCCTGCGTGCGCAGCAATCGCGATGTGGAAAATTACGCTCTGGCGAGCCGCGTCTGGCAGCGTGGTCCGAGGCCCTGCGCATCGGTCGCGTTCACGCGCGTTCACGCACGCTGGCCGCGGCGGCGCGAACCTCGGCGCTTCGCGCCCGCCGCCGGGGATCTCGACGCGCTTCGCGGTCGATGTGACATGTACCAGTCACCGCACGCGTCCGCGGCGCCGCCCTCGAGAGAGGCGTTATCCCGCGGGCAGGCGTGGAGCCCGGGTTCATCGGGATCGGCGGGCTCTGCGCGACATCGCAGATCGTCGTCGCTCCGTCATCGTGCTTGGCATCGTGCGAGTCGCAGCAGGCGAATTGGGGGGCACCAAACCACCGATCGCACCCGTTTGGAAGGCATGGACCCAACTCGGGCCCAACGAATAGGTGTTTGCGCGCATTCGCCGTGACGAGATGACCCGAGCTCGTCAACCCGTTCCGCCACCGTCCGGCGACATTCACGCCGTCGGAGATCGGCCGCGGCAATCGGCCAGGAGGGTCCCCGCCGACGCGGCCGACCCCGAGCAGGTAAATCCGAGACCGCGATCCGCGCGCTCGCCGATCTCAAGGGCTGCGTCGCGGCCGCGGCGCGGAACAAGGACGCGCCGCTGTTCCGCCTGCTGCCGCCGCCCGGCTAACCAGCTGGAGCGTCGGCGATCGCGCGATCAGCGCGCTCACGCACACGCCGGAGCTCGTGCCCGCGCCGCTTCGGCCGTTCGTGTGGACGCCGACCAGGCGGCCGTCGGAGATCCGCAGCACGCCCGAGCCCGAGCTGCCCTCGAACGTCGCCGCGCCGAGGTAGCGGAGCGCGGTGCCGCCCGCGGCCACGCACCGGCCCGCGACCAGGTGCTTCGTGAAGCCGAGCGGGTGGCCGATCAGGCACACCGCCTCGCCCGGGCGCGCGCCGGTCGGCGCGAGCTCGGCGACTCCCCACGCGGCGCCGGGCGCGCCGGCGAGCCGCACGATCGCGACGTCGAGCTCGCCCGGGCGGTGCTCGACGAGCTCGACGATCCGGTAGCAGTGCGTCGGCCGCAGCTCGCCGGCGGGATCGAGCTGGTAGTTGAACGCGACGTGCATGTTCGTGGCGATCTCGGCGGAGCCGATCACGTCGCCGGTGCGGTCGTCGAGCGGGCGCAGCCAGCGGCCGCCGGTGCGATCGAAGCAGTGCCCCGCGGTGAGGAACAGGTCGCGCGCGATCAGCGTGCCCGAGCCCCACGCGACGCCGCTCGCGGTACCGGGCCGGGCGTAGCGGCATGCGAGGTCGGCGTTCCAGCGCAGCTGGCCGACCGCACCCTCGTGCGCGGCCGCGAACGTGCGCAGCGGCGGCGGGCAGTGCTCGACCGGCTCACTCCGCACCGCGGCTCCGGCGCACGCGCCCGTAGCAGCTCATCGCGCGCAGCTGATCGGCGAGGTGGTGATCGAGCTCGGGCTCGGTCGCGGCCTGCGCGCAGCGCAGGACCGCCTCGCGGCGCATCAGATCGAGGAACGCGGCCGGGTCGAGCTCTTGCTCGGCGAGCCACGCCCGGGTCTCGGCGGCGGTGTACAGGCCGTGCTCGCGGCGGAACTGCTGCGCGGTGCGCTCGATGAGGTCGGCGCTGACCGACAGGCCCTGGCGCGCCGCCGCGTCCTCGGCGAGCGCGCGGGCGAGCGCGCCGTGGACCGCGCTCGCGTACAGCGACGCGTCGCCGAGCGCGCGCAGCGCGTCGAGCAGCGGCGCCGCGGTCGCGCCGCGCGCCGCGCGCATCCGCGGCAGCGCGTGGTCCCACGCGTCGGTGCGCTCGAACGCGTAGTCGACGCGCTTCGGTGCGGCGCCGGCGGCGCGCGCGGCCTGCATCGCGTGGACGAGCGCGAGCGCATCGCGGCGCTTCTGGTCGACGCGGCCGCCGGGCAGCCAGCGCTCGAGCGCGGCGACGTCGCAGCCGGTGGCGCGCGCCTCGGCGAGTAGCTCGGGCCACCGGCGGTCGGGATAGAACCGCTGCTTCGCGAGCGCGACCAGCCGATCGGCCGCCGCGCGGGTGCACGCGCCGGCGGCGACCGCCGCGTCGAGCGTGGCGCGGATGTCGACCAGCGCCTCCGACACATGGCGATAGCCGTGATCGGCCGCGAGGTGGGTCAGCGCGACCTCGTCGTCGGCGTCGAGCGCGCCCGCGCGAAACTGCTCGAACACCCAGCCGACGCCGACCATGCCGAAGTCGGCGAGCTCGGCCGCGCGCAGCGCGCCCATGCTCGACGCTCCGAACACGTGCACGCCCTCGGCCATCGCCCACAGGATCTCCTTGTGCCACACCGCCGGCACGTGCTCGAAGAACCCGTCGACGAGGCCGATGCCCCACGGCCGCTCGCGCGCGGCCCGGTAGACGTCGCCCTGGGCCGCCGGTGGCAGCACGCGCAGGTCGGGCACCGCCGGCACGTCGGCCGGCGGCAGGCTCGGTCCGGTGAACAGCACGATCACGATGGCCTCGCTCGCTGCGCCCGCGGACCGGGCGCGTAGCCGGGTGCGTTCCACATGCTCTCGAGCCCCGGCACGACGACGCGGACCACCGCGACGCCGAGCTCGGGCCGGGACAGATCGACCGCGACGGCCTGGGCGAGCCCAGCGCCGCGCAGCGCGCCGAGCACCGCGGCGAGGTCGTCGTCGAACGAGTCGCTCGCCGCATCGGGCAGCTCTGCGAACGAGCGCGCGGCGGGCGCCTCGAGCTCGGCGAGCGCCGCCGCGATCCGGTCCGCCGCGCGGACGCGCTGGAACGACGGCTCCACGATGTCGTCGCGCGCGCCGGAGATCGCGGTCAGCCGGCTCTGCGCGGCCTCGGTGAGCGCGCGGGCGAGCGCGATCGCGCTCGATCGGTGACAGCCCTGGCCGCCGCTCACGCACAGCGCGTGGAACGGGTCCGGAGCGCGATCCGCGATCTCGACGACCACGACCGGCAGCCCGAGGTCGCTGGTCGCGTCCCACGCACCTACCGCGACGCCGGCGCGCTCGAACCGAAGGAGCAGCGCGCGGCAGTCGAGGTCGTCGACGGTGTCGAGCGCGATCCGGGTGCGCCGCCGGACCTCGGCGCCGCCGGCGCGCCAGATCGCCACCGCGTCGCGCTCGATCACCTCGTACAGCCCGTGCAGCGTCGCCTCGAGCGCGTCGTTGCCCGACGCGAGCCCGGTCGACGTCGTCAAGAAGCAGCCGCTGCCCGGCGGGCGCGGCGAGGTGTAGTCGGTGGTGACCACCTCGAGCGGCACCGCGCGCGGCGCCCCGTCGAACAGGTCGACACCGTCGAGCCACAGCAGCTTGCGATGAGGCTGGAACGCCCCGATCGCGAGCCGCGGCAGCCCGGCGAGATCGACGAGACGGCGCGTCGCGGCGAGCTCGGCAGCGGTGCCGAACACCATCGGTCGCAGGATGTGCTCGGCGTGCCACTGTTCGATCGACTCCATCACGCCCGACGCGCGCGCCGCCTCGAGGTCGAGCCCCTTGCCCTGCGAGACCGAGATCGAGCGCGCGTTCGGCCGGCACACCATCACGACCGGGATGCCGATCGAGTCGAGCCCGGTGACATCCGCGATCCGCGTGATGCCGAGTCGCCGCAGCAGCGGCCGGACCCGGGCGAGCGTGTCGGCCGGACTGATCCGGCGCTGCGTGCCGCGCCAGTACGCCTTCTCGGTGCAGGGCACGGCCCTAGTCCTGCGGCTTGAACGCGTTCAGGTTGAAGTAGAACGTGCCGCAGAACTCCGCGGGCCCGACCTCCTCGGCGGCGCCGCCGCGCGCCAGCTCCTGCTCGACGAGACGGTGGGCCAGCGGCGCATCCGCGTACGGCACGTGCTGCGTCGCGACGCGCTGCTCGACGAGCTCCTTGCAGATCGGCTCGAGCGGCCGCCTCGGCGGCCCGAGGTCTCTGCTGTCGATCACGTAGTAGCCATCTCCCTTGCTGTTGATCACGACGAGCGTGAACGGATCATCCGTCATCTGCTTCATGTCACCCCTCCTGAGAAACGCGATGGAACCTCTCCACCTCGCTCGGCGATGGCGCAGAGCTCGCGCCACCGCCGGCGCACCGACTCGACGCGGAGTCGGCGACGCCGGCGGAGAGGAAACCGCGGAACCTTCGCCCGTGTCAAGATTCGCTCCGCCCATCCAGCTTAGCTAACGCCACAACCACGACGTGATCGTGCTATCCAGAGAGACCGAATAACTCTCGCAGGGCGCGCAGCAGGCGTTCCGAGAGCGGATGGTCGCGCACGAGATGGACCGGATAGGGGATCGAGCGATCACTCCATCCGCACCTTCGCCACGTTCAGCGTGCCGTTGGTCTCGTTGCACACGATATCCGAGCCGAACTGCCCGTCGGCATTGCCGACGTGAACGTCCTTGATCGTGGCGCCGGTGCACCAGCCGTCGAGGTCGCCGCGCCACTCGGCCGTCCAGAACTGGCCGGTGGTGTTCGAGAGATCGATCTCGGTCTTCCCCGACACACCATCGCGGCACATGAGGTCGCTCCGGCCGTCGTTGTTGAAGTCGCCGACGTGGAGCGTGGCGTTCGAGCCCGTGCAGAAGTTGCGCGTGGCGAGGCTCCAATCGCTGCTCCAGAACTGGCCGCTCGTGTTCGACAGGTCGACGGCCATGGCGCCGTTGGTCTGGTTGCAGAGCGCATCATCACGGCCATCGCCGTTGAAGTCGCCCACGTAGAGCTTCTTGCCGGTCCCGTTGCAGAAGTCGCGACCCGAGAGGGACCAGTCGGAGGACCAAAACTCGCCGCTCGTGTTGGCGAGATCGACGAACATGTCGCCATCGTCCTGGTTGCAGAGCAGATCGTCGCGGCCATCGCCGTTGAAATCGCCGACGTACAGGTGCTCGTCCGCGGCGCGGCAGAAGTTGCGAGCCGAGAGGGACCAGTCGGAGCCCAAGAACTGGCCGCTCGTGTTGGCGAGATCGACGAACATGTCGCCGTCGTCCTGGTTGCAGAGCAGATCGTCGCGGCCATCGCCGTTGAAATCGCCGACGTACAGGCGCTCGTCCGCGGCGCGGCAGAAGTTGCGAGCCGAGAGGGACCAGTCGGAGGACCAAAACTCGCCGCTCGTGTTGGCGAGATCGACGAACATATCGCCGTCGTCCTGGTTGCAGAGCAGATCCATGCGGCCATCGCCGTTGAAGTCGCCCGAGTAGAGGTGCTCGTCCGCGGCGCGGCAGAAGTTACGCGCGGTCGACCAGGTGCCAGGGACGAGGCCGAGGCGCGGGCGGGCGGTGATGAGCGGCTTCGTGTATCCGGTCGGCAGCGTGCCCACGCGCTCGATGAACTGCGTCGTGATGGGCGGCTCGCGGTTCAGGAACGACCAGATCATGTGGGCCTGGGAATCGGAGATGTGCCGCCGACTGCATACGTTGACCGACTGGTAATCCATGACGTTCAACCCGACGACGCCGTCCGGATACAGGCGCGCCACGCCGTCGATCTCCGGGTCACCCGGGACGAAGGTGTCTCCTGCGAGCGTACAGCTCACGTCGCAGACCGTGGTGTCCTCGTAGGTGCACGATGGACCGATCAACGCGAGGCTGCTCTCGAAAGGCGTCGCCGCGGCCTTGCTGCCGAAGAAGACCGGACCGCTCGTCGTGGACCTGAACATGAGATCGTAGCGATCGGCCTTCTTCCAGGTGAGGCCCGTGCCGGGATCCTGGCCGTTTGCCGTCTGGAACACGTGGGCCAGCCCCACATAATGCCCGAGCTCGTGCGCCAGAGACGCGTCGTCCAGGCTCCCCGGAAGCATCATGGCGATCCTCCCGACGTGCGGGAAGTCGGCCGCGTTGATGTTGTCGGGGTGTCTTCCGTTGATGACCACGACGATCTCGTCATCGGGCGCGTAGGTCGCGGCTGTCGCGTGCCACCAGTCGTTCTTGAACGAGGCCCCGGCCGGCGTCGTGCCTTTCACGGTCGTGTCGGGCCAGGCGTTCGCCGGGACCTCCGGGAAGGCGGCCATGATCGTGCTCTTCACATCTGCCCACGTCTGCGCCGAGGTCTCGGCGCACCAGAGGGCCGGGGCTTCCACGCGCGTGAAGCTCCGCAGGTAGAACTCCACGCCGGCCGCGGCGTAGATCTCGTTGGCGATCGCGATGCCCTGCTGCAAGCGCGTATCATTCAGTTCGCCGTTATGCCCGAAGCACGTCGTGCCGCAGAGCGGGGCCGGCCTCGTAGTGCAATCGCTATCGGCCTGGGCAATGGCGCGAATCGGGATCCGCCGTCGATCGAGGGACGACATGAGCGCCTGTCCGGCGCTCTTGGTCTCGATCGTGGGATCGAGCGCGGGCTCGTCGTCCTCGTTCACGCCGACGCAGGCCCCGATCATGAGCATGAGCGGCATCATCATCCAAGTGCTTCTCAATCGCATTTTCTTCTCTCCAAGACAAAGAGGCCCACCCGCGTCGATTCGCGGTCAGGCGCATCGTGATGCCGAGCCCGAGAGCTCGACGCTGCTAGGTCCGCTTGGAGCGGTCGACGCACGCCGTATGCCAGTGGCAGAGGGCGCTCGATGTCTCGAGATGTCGCGTTCCACGCGCCGGCAGGATCAGCCGCCCGCCGTGAAATGTGGCCCATTTCTCTGTGGCATGTCACGGACTGCAACGTCGCATGACACGGATCCCAGCGTGACATGTCACGGATCGCAGCGTGACATGTCATGAATCGCAGCGTGACATGACCCACGCGTGCATCGCGCATCGGTCGATGGGCGCACGCCGAAAGCGAAGCCGCGGCGCCCCTGGTCGAGGGTGGAGCCCTGGTAGTCCACCGGCGTAGATGGGCCACGATCTACCGGAGGTGCGAATCGACCGCGAGGAGCGAGGCGAGGAGGTGTTCTCGCGCCAGTAGGGTACAGCTATACGGTAGGATGCCTTCGCTTGGTGCTACGTCTCGGTAATCCCAGGCGTTTCAGGCGTGGGAGACTTGCCTGATCGCATAAGGCCGTTCTGTCAATGAGCTCGTACAGTCGGACTGCACGAGTCAGGAACGGCTCCGAGAATCTTGACTTTGCGGAACGCGTTTGCTTGTCCTATCCGCCTGGTGCGAGGGCTCTACCAGCGGTTCCGGATCGAGCCGCGGAGCGTGCCGGCGGCGCTCACCGCGTTCGAGAACGGCGTCCGGCAGAACTTCTCTGCGGCCGACGCCGCCGACATCCCGCGATGAACAAGCTGTCGATTTTTCTGATGCTCCTCCTGGCGTGCAACGCCGGGACAAGCCGTCGAGAGGATTCCATGACACCTCCGCCGCCTCCCTTCAGCTCGACCGCAGCGCCCGCCGGCGATCCCGACGTCGACATGCACCTCGGGATGGCGCTCAACCCGCACGGCAACCGCCCGGACCTCGCCCAGAAGGCCGCCTCGATCCAGTGGCTCGTCGACCACGCGGAGCGCGCCTATCCGATCGTGCTGGCCCGGGCCGAGGCGACCCCCTCGGTCGGGCTCGTCTCGGTCCTCGGGCGGTTCGCTCGTGCCGAGTCCACGCCCGTCCTCGCCCGCGCGCTCGTTGCCGGCGGCCTGGCGAGCGGCGCCGCCGGGACAGCGCTGGGCGAAGCGCCCGATCCCAGGGCGCGCGCCGCGCTGATCGAGGCGCTCGGCCACACCGATGTCCAGGTCGTCACCGCCGCCCTCAATGGGCTCCGCGTACGCGGCGATCGGTCCGTATGCGCCGACGTGGTGGCCGCGACCCGGCACCCCGACGGCGAGGTCCGATGGATGGCCGTGAGCGCCGGCGCGGCCCTGGGCTGCCTCGATCGGGCCGCGCTGCGCGCGCTGGCTGAGGGCGACGCCGATCCTTACGTGCGCAAGCTCGCCGCCCGCCTCTCGCAGGCGCCGTGAGCCCCAGAGGAGCATCCCCTGTGCGGAGCTCCAGCGCCCGGTGATCGCGAGCGCCACTCTTGTGCGAGCTCTTCGCCGGAAGAGGGGGCGGGCATGAATCCAGCGGTCGCGACGCGCCAGTAGGGTACAGCTATACGGCAGGATGCCTTCCGCTTGGTGCTACGTCGCGGTAATCCCAGGCGTTTCAGGCGTGGGAGACCTGCCTGATCGCATAAGGCCCGTTCTGTCAATGAGCTCATACAGTCGGACTGCACGAAAAACCGCTCCAGTTTCCGGCAACCGCTCGTCATCGATCGATTTTTTCTTGGAATCCTGAAAATGAGATAAGTAGACTCCGACGTGGTTCTTCGTAAGTCGGGGCGTTCGATCGACGGCGACAACAGACAAAGTGTCACCTGATCAAAATTCTGAGACACGGCGACGAACGCCTGACATGAGCGGGACAGGCGTCCGATTCGCTCATGTCCACACTATAAACTCATCGTGCGTGAGAGCCGGGTAACATCGTTGCACGAGCTAGGCAGCTATGCTGGAGTGCTTCCTGCGAGGAGACGAGCAGTCCTCCGCACGGCGCTGCTTGTCGGCGCGTTGACGGTGGCCTGCGCGCCTGTTCGGCCCACCGTTGCCACTGCTGTTGCGCCTCGCGCCGTGGCGCCTCGGCACGAGGGTTCACCGCCTCCCCCCTCGCCTCCGCAACTACCTCCCGTGCGCTGCGGAGGGATGACGCAAGCGCCGATCTTGACTGCGCCAGATCTCGCTCCCGCCGACAGTCAGCCTTCGCGCGCGAACCTCCGCTCCTGGGTCGAACTCCTCTCGGCAGAATCGCTGCGCGGGCGCGCCGCAGGTACGGAAGATAGCGCACGTGTCGCGCGGCTCCTGGCCGCCTATTTCGCGTCGCTAGGGCTCAGGGCAGCGCTCCCGGAAGGCGATTACTGCCAGCCCTTCGAACGATCCAGTATTCGCGATCAAAACGTCGTCGCTTTCCTTCCAGCCCCGATCGCCGGGGAAGAAGCGCCAGTCGTTATCGTGGGTGCGCACTATGACGCCCTGGGCAGCAAGACCGACGGCACGTTCTATCCCGGAGCCGACGACAACGCCTCCGGTGTAGCAGCCCTGCTGGAGCTCGCACGGCTTGTTCGTGCACCAAGAGTCAACGTTCTTCTCGTCGCGTTCGGCGCCGAGGAACGCGGTCTGCTCGGCTCGAAGTTCTTCGTTGAGCATCCGGTGATCCCGCTCAAGCGGGTCGCGCTGATGATCAACCTCGACATGGTTGGCCGTCAGCTTCTCGAAGGCAAGGCTATCCGCTGGCTCCTTGGAGCTCCACATGACGCGATGGGGTTCATCATCTCCGAGCGTGGGCGGCAGCGGACCCAGGAGCTCCTCGCAAGCGCTGGCAAGGCGACCCGCACACCGCTGTTTGGGCTCCCCGAGTCGATCGTGCTTCAGGCGGGGTTCGCGTCAGACAGCGTTCCGTTCAGTGCGCACGTCCCCACGCTCTTCCTGTCGACGTCGCTGCACGACGACTACCACGAGCCTTCTGACACAGTTGACAAGATCGACGATGGGCAGATGGCGAGGGCCGTAGCATTGGTGTTCCGGATCCTAAATGCGATCGACGATTCACCGTGATCCAACCCAAGATCAATCGACCATTTCGGTCTTAAGAAGCCCTGCAATGCCCATTCGCAGAAGCGCGGCGTCCGACCGAGCTGGGCGCCGGGATGTCCGTGGTGCGGTGGCGACCATGCACGAGATCCGCCGACCCGAAAGCGTGCGGCTGTGGGGTGGGGCCGGCTGCCTCGCCGAAGTACGACTGTAGTACTAGGCCGGCGCGGCGCCGCGCTCCTCCGCGTCCGGCGGGTTCAGCGGGAGCTCCACCACGAAGGTCGCGCCCGCGCCCGGCGCGCTCTCCACCCGGATGGATCCGCCGTGCGACGCCACGATCGAGCGTGCAATGAAGAGCCCCAGGCCGAGGCCGCCGAAGTTGCGCACCGACACCGCGCGCTCGAAGCGCTCGAAGATCCTGCTCTGAACGGCCTCCGCGATCCCGATCCCCTGATCCCGGACGACCAGCAGCGCGCGATCGGCCTGCCTCCGCACGCCGACGAGGATCGCCCTGCCTGCGCCGTACTTCATCGCGTTCGACAGGAGGGTGATGAGGACCTGCTCCATGCGAGACGGATCCCAGCGCCCGACCACGGGCTCGCCCAGCTCGAGCTGGACGCTGCAGCGGGCGTCGGCGAGCCGCTGGCTCATCCGGTCGACGACCTCACGCGCCAGGGCCGCCAGATCGACCGGCGCGCGCGTGAGTGTCAGCGGCCCGGCGTTCAAGAGCGTCACGTCGAGCAGCTCGTCGACCAGGCGCCCGAGCCGCGCGATCTGGCGATGGAGGACCTGAAGCGCGGCATGGATCCGCTCGGAGGCGAGCTCCGCGCGCTGGCAGCGATGCAGGAGCCGCTCGACGCGCTGCGCCTGCAGTTGCAGCGAGGTCAGCGGGGTCTTGAGCTCGTGGGAGGCGACGACGAGGAACTCATCCCTCCGCGCGATGGCCTCCTGGGCCTCGGCGAACAGACGGGCGTTGTCGAGGGCGAGCGCCGCACGGTACCCGAGCTCCTCGGCGAGCCGCAGGTCGGCAGGGTCGTAACGGCGCCGGGACACGGTCGCCAGCAGGGTCATGGCTCCGAAGCACCGGTCGCGCGCGAGGAGCGGAACCCGGAGGAAGGCGTGAATGCCGAGCTGCCCGAGGAGGGGCGCGGCCCGGATGTCGCCCACCCCGGGCCGCTCCGGCGACGCCGCCGCCAGGGGCCGCAGCGCGTTCATGACGGCGCCGGCCCGCTCGGCGGGCACGCCTGCGGAGACGGAGCGTCCCGGGGCGCCGTGATCGAGGTCCACGTCGATGACGCACTGGTCGGCCAGCTCGGGCACCGCGAGCTGCGCCACGCTCTCGAGGGTCGCGCTGTAGCCGAGCGCCATCAGCTTGCGGCTCGCCTCGGCCAGGAAGCGCTCGGCCTGCTCGGCGGCCTTGAGCGCCTGTTCCGCTCGCCGCCGCTCGGCGTTCTCCTGCTCCAGCTCGGAATAGAGCGTGGCGTTTTCCAGCGAGATCGCCGACTGCGAGGCGAGCAGCTCGATGACGCTGAGCCGCCCGGGGGTGAAGGCGCCGGTGACGAGGTTGTTCTCCAGGTAGAGCAGGCCGATGAGCCGGGCCTCGCGCATGATCGGGACGCACAGCACCGATCTCGGGCGCTTGCGCCGGAAATACTCGTCCTCCATGAAGGGGTGCCGGGCGGCGGCGTCGTCGAGCAGCACGCGCTCGTGGCTCCGGCGAACGTAGTTGAGGACGGCCTCTGGCAGCGCGGCGGAAGACGCCTCGCCCGCGCCGTCGAGCAGCCGCACCGCGCCCCCCGGCGTCTCGATCGCCGCAGCCCACGGGCGATCCTCCCGGACCAGCAGGACACATCCCTTCTCGGCGCCCGCGTGCTCGACCACGATGCGAAGCAGCATCTCGAGCAGGCGAGGGAGCTTGAGCTCGCCGGAGATGCTCTGCGAGGCCTTGACCACCGGCAGGACGTCGAACTGCTCGGCCCGCACGGCGAAGGTGACGGTGGGGGCGATCGGCTTGCGCGGGGCGAGGTGGGGATAGCGCTGATCGAGCTGCTCCACCTTGGCGTGAGCGCCCCACGTGAAGCAGGCAGCGCGGGCCTTTTGCAGGTAGCTGTCGGTGGGCGTCGCGAGGCCGCGCGCGCGGTAGAACGCCGCGGCGAGCTCGCAGGCGATGGCCTCGTGCTGGACGAAGCCGCCCTCCCGCGCCGCCGCGATGGCCTGCTCGTAGAGCCCGATGGCGTCCAGGTCCTGGCCGCGGAGCCGGGCGATCTCGGCGCGGACCAGGGCGTGCTTGTGGAGGAAGTTGTCGGGGCCGTTCCTGGCCCACTCGCCGAGCTGCCGCTCGCACTCGAGGAGCCGCTCGGGGAGCGCGCGCAGCGGGGAATCCCGCTCCGCGTGCGGCGCGTCGGCGAGCGCCGCGAGCGAGAGCGCGAGATAGTAGAAGTTCTCGGCGATGAGCGCGTAGGGCTCGCTCCTGAAGGGGTGCTCGACCATCACGCAGGTCGCCGCCGCGGACGCCTCCCTGGGAGAGCCGAGCACGAAGAGCACCTGGGCCTTCAAGCCATGATAGACGCTGCGAATGCGCTGCAGATTCCCCTCCTCCAGCCGCGCCTCGAAGGCTGGCGGATCCAGCTCGGACCCGTCCAGCATCGAGAAGCGGACAGGCCTCCCTCGCAGCGTCTGGATCATGGCGTGGGCGCCGAGGAGGGCGCTGTGCACCATCGCGTGACCGGCCCTGCGCGCGACGCCGAGGCGCTCTTCGACCTCGTGGAGCACGTCCTCGAGCGGCTCGCCAGAGAGCAGCCGGAACAGCGCGGACCAGAGGCAGTTGAAGCACGCCATGTTCAGATCACCGGCCTCGACCGCGGCGCTGAAGCCGGCGCGCGCGTACGGAGTCGCCTCTCGGTAGTGGCGTGTCCAGAACACGACATGCTGTCCGAAGGCCGTGAACACCAGCGATTTCGTGGTGAGGAGACTGCTCCTGTCTGCCAGGTCGCAGCCGAGCTTGCCGAACCGATAGGCATCCTGGTATCGCCCGAACCTCGGGCCGATCACCCTCGCGAAGGCGGCGAGCGCGTACGCGGAGCTCTCGGCGCTGCCGTGGCGCAGGCTGAGCTGGACCATGCGCAGGACGATGAGAAAGTGCAGGTTCGGGTCCACGAAGAGCGCGGGGAGGGACAGCCCCTGCAGCACGCCCATCGTGAGCTTCATCTCCGGGTGCGTCATGGGGGGCAGATGGATCAGGTCCTCGATCGCCCGATCGCCCAGGGCCTGCCAGACACCCTCGGTCTCCTCGTCGATCTGTGCGTCTGAGGGGTGGAGCGGCAGATCGATGCCCGAGGCGCGGAGCCATGCGAGCCCGATCTCCAGCGCGCGGTTGCATTGCCCGCGGGTCTGGTAGAAAGCCAGGGCGAGCTCGACGGCAGCGGCCGTCTCGCTCCGGGTCCTCGCGCGCTCCATGAGCTCTTGCAGGAGCCGCTCGGCCTCGTCGAAGCCGCCGGTGATGTACGCGGCGCGCGCGCGCTCGAGCGTCAGGTCGTAGGTCAGCTCGTGCTGCGTCTCCCAAGAGTCCGGCGCGAGCAGCGAAAGGCCCGCGGCGAAGAGCGCGGCGGCGGCCTCGAAGGCCGCGGCGGTCTTGGCCTTCCGGCCGGCGCGGAGGTTCAGCGCGGCGAGCTCGTCCCGCTCCGCCTGGGAGCGGATGAGCGCGGCGCCGCGGTTGAGGTGGCCGACGACGTCGAAGAGCACCTCGTCGCGCTCCTCCGCGCGCTGCGCCCTGAGGAGCAGCCGCCCGATCCCGAGGTGCATCTCGGTGAGCCGTCCCTCCGGGATGAACGAATAAGCGGCCTGCTGCACCCGGTCATGGAGGAATCGATAGGCAGAGCCCCTGCGGAGCAGCAGCCCCTCCCGCACGGCCTCCTCGAGCGCGTCGCGGAGCTCCGCCGCCGGACGGCTCGCGACGATCGCGAGGGCGTCGAGGTCCAGGCTGCTGCCGAGGCAAGCGGCGAGCGTGAGCGCGTCCCGCGTTGGGACCGAGAGCCGCTTCAGCTTGGCCGCCATCAGCTCGACGACGTTCTCGGTGAACCCCTTGTCGCGGATCGCGGCGATGTCCCACCGCCACCTGCCCTCGTCGGCGTCAAAGGCGATGAGCCCGTCTTGGTGCAGCACGATCAGGAGCTGGAGCACGAAGAACGGGTTGCCGCCGGTCATCTCGTAAACCAGGTACGAGAGCGGCTCGACCTGCCGCCCTTCGGGTGCGTGGACCGCCTCGGCGACGAGCGCCCCGACGTGGGCGGCCGAGAGCGGCTCGAGCACGAGCTCGGAGACGGCGGCGCCGCGCTTCCGCGCCTCGGCCAGCGTGCGCCGGAGGGGGTGCGCAGGGCCGACCTCGTTGTCGCGGTAGGCGCCGATCAGCAGGAGGTGCTCGGATCCGGCGTAGGTCGCGAGCTGTTCGAGCAAGAGGAGGCTCGCCGCGTCGGCCCACTGCAGATCGTCGAGGAAGAGCGCCACGGGATGGTCCTTCCGGGCGCACGCCGCGACGAAGCGCTGGAGCGTCGCGAGCAGCCGGCCCTGGGCCTCGGCGGGCGGCAGCTCGGGCACGGGCGGCTGCGGGCCGAGGAGCAGCGTGAGCTCGGGGAGCACGTCGGCGATCAGGCTCCCATTCGGGCCGAGGGCCTCCCGGAAGCGCTGTCTCCAGAGCTCGACCTGCTCCTCGCTCGCGCCCAGGATCTCCTGCAAGAGCGCCCGGAACGCCTGAAGGAAAGCGCGGTAGGGGACGTCCCTCGCGGCTTGATCGAACTTGCCGGAGAGGAAGAACCCCCGCTCCCTCACGATCGGCCGGTGCAGCTCGGCGACGAGGGACGACTTGCCGATGCCCGAGTACCCCGACACGAGCACGAGCTCTGGCCGGCCCTCCGCCACCACCCGCTCGAACACGGCGAGCAACGCCGTCACCTCGCGCTCGCGCCCGTACAGCCGCTGCGGGATCTGGAACCGGTCCGAGAGATCGTGCTGGCCGAGCGTGAAGGGCGGAATGGCGCCGCTCATCCGCCACCTCGCGAAGCACTCGTCCAGGTCGTGCCGCAGGCCGGCCGCGCTCTGGTAACGCTCCTCGGCGGCCTTGGAGAGCAGCTTGAGCACGGCCTGCGACACGAGCGGGGGAATCGAAGAGACGAGCGCGTGCGGCGGGACCGGTTTCTGCGCGATATGGCAATAGACCCACTCAACAGGATCGCTGGCCTGGAACGGCAGGGTGCCCGTCAGCATCTCGTAGAGGACGACGCCCACGGAGTAGAGATCGGTCCGCTCGTCGATCCAGCGGTTCATCCGGCCCGTCTGCTCCGGGGCCATGTACGCCAGCGTCCCCTCGATGAGCCCGACGTGTTCGAGGTGCTGGAGCTCGCGGGGTATCCGGGATGCAATCCCCAGATCGGTGATCTTCACCTCGCCGGTGGCGGGGTGGAGGAGCAGGTTTTGAGGCTTGATGTCCTTGTGGACGATGCCTTGTCGATGCAGTCCGGCGAGCGCCTCGACCAGGCGGACGGCGAGGGGGAAGAAGCGCTCGAGCGATATCGGCCCATCGAGGAGCCGATCGAGCGACACGCCGCCGAAATCCTCCAGGACCAGCGCCGGCTGATCGCCGAGCACCTCGAGCGCATAGGGCTTGACGATGGCCGTGACCTCGAGCGCCCGGGCGATCTCGTATTCGTGACGGAGTCGCTCGCGGGCATGGGGGCTCGCGTGATCGCGCCGGAGGACCTTGAGCACCACGGGACGGCCGTCGCCCTCGCGTACACCTCGGTAAAGAAGGGTGTCTGACCCCTCGGAGAGGACCTCCACGATGGCGTAACGGGACGACGCCCCGGGATCGGAGCAGACAGGAATGGTGGTGTCCACAGGAGCCTGCTACGGAATGTGCGATGCATGCTGCCATGATTTGCGCGCATGGCCATCGCTTTGAGCGGCGAGGCGCCGGACATCAACCGACCTCCTCCGCGAACCCCCAGCGCGCGCTGCGCCGCACCCGAGGGCTATCCTGTCGATGACATCATGGCAGCACCTGCGCGACGCGCTGGCTCGCGAACGCCGTCGCCGTCCACCGCCCGACCGAGCTCTCGTGCAGCAGCGCGCGGCAGCGCTCGATCGTCGCCTTCGTGGGCGGTGCCCCGTTCATCGCCCGGAGGTGCTGGCCGAGCTCCGGCGCTCCCGCCGGGGGAGCGCCCGCGCCGCGACGCCGTGTCGCACAACCAGAGCGGCGGCGCTCGCACCTAACCGGTCCAATGGCCACGCGACCACCTCGACTGCCGCTCTCGACCCTCCTCGCCCTCTGCACGCTCGCGGCGATCCTGGGATCCAGCCACGCGTACAGCGGTGGCGTTGCGGAGCAGGACGCGAATGCTTCCGTTCACGCAGGGCGCGACCGCGCGCAGGCGCCTCCGCCGAGCTGCGCGGGCGGCACACCCGGCGCCGACAACCGCTGTGGCCTCGGCCACGACGACGACTGCTGCGCCAGCCTGCTCGTGCCCGGCGGGACGTTCAACCGGCTCAACGACCCCCGGTATCCGGCGAGCGTGAGCAGCTTCCACCTCGACAAGTACATGGTCACGGTCGGGCGGTTTCGCCGCTACCTGGAAGAGACCGGCGGCCCGACGCAGCTGAGCCCGCCGCCGGCCGGCGCAGGGGCGCACCCCAAGATCCCGGACAGCGGGTGGGACCCGGCCTGGAACACCATGCTCCCGGCGACCACGGCCGCGATGAAGCAAGCGCTCGTCTGCGATCCTTACGGCTGGCCGACGTGGACCGACGCTCCGGCCGCGAACGAGGACAAACCCATCGTGTGCGCGACATGGCTCGAGCTGTTCGCGTTCTGCGCGTGGGACGGCGGGCGCCTGCCGACCCAGGCCGAGATGAACTACGCGGCTGCAGGCGGCGACGAGCAACGGCTGTATCCGTGGGGCTCTTCCCCCATCACCTCCGAAGACGCGGCCTTCTGCTGCCAGGGGGAAGGCGCGACGTCGCTGCCCTGCGAGGACGCGTTTCCCCCGTGGAGCCTCATCCACTGCACGACCGACGATCTCGCGCCCGTCGGCTCCTTTCCCAGGGGCGCGGGGCGCTGGGGCCAGCTCGATCTCGCCGGCGAGGCCTACAAGGTCACGCGCGACGCCGCCGACGACGACCGCCCGCTCGTACCGTGCGCCGATTGCTCCCGCCTCGACAACCACGCTGCCCTGCGTGTCACGCACGGCGGGAGCTTCGTCGCCGCCGGATACCGGCAGACGACGACCTACCGCGCACCCTACGAGACCGATGGCCGCCACTACTATGTATCGGCGATGTGCGCGCGCGACCTGCCAGGGCCTTGAGCCCTCCGCGCGGCCCTCGCCGGCAGCGTCGCGGAGGGCTCACGTTCCTATTTCTGATGAGGCGCGCCTCGGGGCTCCTCTGCCCGCGTGCCCGCGGATCGCCAGCTTCAAGCGCTCTCGCGAAACACCTTGATGAGCGCGGCGGACGACTCCGCCCCGAAGCCCGCGGCGACTCCCTTCCTGAAGAGCGCCGCGGCGAACGCCGGGAGCTCGGCGTTGATCCTCGCTTCCCGCGCCTGCCGCTGGATGAGCTCGACGGCCTGCGCGCAGATCTCCAGCGTGGCCTCCGAGGCCTCGTACGCTCCGGACTGGATGGAGTCCGCGTCGTGCTTGACCATCCCACCGATGGCCGGAGCGACGACGGCCGCCATGGCCCCGAAGTCGGCCACGCGGATCCCTTCGGCCTCGCAGACGCGGGCGCCGTGGTAGAAGCCGAGGAGCCCCGCGAACAGGTGCGACAGGAACGCCAGGTCCATGGCCGCCGCCCAGCCGACCTTCTCCCCGAGGTAGCTCACGGTCCCGGCCATGCTCTCGAGCAGCGGCCTGCTCTTCTCGTAGGCCGAGCCCGAGCCCGAGACGAGGATGCTGCTCTCCGGCTTCCCCATCTGGCTCGGGGTGGCCAGGATGGCGCCGTCGAGGTAGTCGATGCCGCGCTGCTTCGCCCACGCTTCGAGGGTACGCGCGTCCTCGGGGCTGCCCGTGCTGAGCTGGACGAGCACCTTGCCGGCGAGGGAGGAGACCACGTCGCGCCCCTCCAGCACGCCGTACGTCGCGCGGTAGTCGGTGATGCAGGTGATCACGATCCCGCTCGCCTGCGCCGCCGCGGCCGCGCTCGGGGCCAGCACCGCTCCCTCCGCGACGAGCGGCGCGGCCTTCGCGATCGAGCGGTTCCAGACGGTGACGCGGGCGCCGCTGCGGAGCAATCCCCGAGCGAGCGCGGTGCCCATGAGACCCAGACCGATGACCGTGACTTCAAGCATGTGAGCTCCTTCGTTTGCGGCCCGTCTGCCGGTGACGGGCGCGCCTTCGTGCCGGCCAAGGTGGGGGCCTGCGACCCGGGCCGTCGCGCACGATCGGACGCCCGGAGAGCACATTCGGACGGCGGTGAGCGCGGAGCCGCCCCGTGGCGCGCCGCTCGGCGGCGGTGGATACTGGCGGGGATGCAGGTCATCGGACAGACCCGAGCCCCCCTCCGACTGGAGCCGTCCACGGGCGCGCCGCGCCCGTACGTCGGGGTCCATGTCGGCGTTCACTCGACCCAGCCTGGCGTGATCGCGCTCGAGGCCTCGCAGGATCATCGGGTGAAGATCCATGCGGGCGCGCCGGTACGCGGGGCCTGCCGCGCCGATCGGTTCGTCTACACGCGCGGCGACGTGGACCTGATCCCCGCCGGAGCCTCGGACGTCTGGCAGGAGGACGACGCGGGCACCTCGCTCATCCTGGCGCTGTCCCCTTCGCTGCTGCGCCGGGTCGCAGCGGACATGGGGCTCGACCCCGACAAAGCCGGCCTGGAGCCGCGCCACCAGATCAAGGACCCGCAGATCGAGCACATCGCCTGGGCGCTCGACGCCGAGCGCAGGGCCGGCGATCCGACCGGGCTTCTCTACAGGGAGAGCCTTGGCGTCGCGCTCGCCGCGCACCTGCTCGGCCGTTACAAGGCGCCGGGCCGCCTGCGGCGAGGGCTGTCTGCGCCGCAGCTGCGGCGCGTGACGGCGTACATCGAGGAGCACCTCGATCACGACCTGTCGCTCGATCGGCTGGCCGGCGTCGCCGGGGTCAGCGCGTCCCACCTCAAGACGCTGTTCAAGCGGTCGACCGGCGTGCCGGTGCACGAGTACGTGATCCAGCGCCGGGTGGAGCGCGCGAAGGCGCTGCTCCTGCGCGGCGACCTGCCCGCCAGCCAGGTGGCGATCGAGGCCGGGTTCTCGCACCAGAGCCACATGGCGAGGTGCATGCGCCGCGTCCTCGGCGTGACGCCGGCAAAGGTGGCAGCCAGCGCGCGCTGACGTGGGGATGCAGTGGTACCAGTACAGCCCTTGGCGATAGAGAGAGCGCCTTCGCCTCTCGCGGGGCGGCTCCGTGCGCTGTTCGTGCGTGACGCCGCGCTCAGCCTTGTGGACCGCGCTTGACGCCGACGGCGTCGAGCGCGCAGAGCTCGTCTCCGCCGAAGACGTTGGAGCGCGTGAGGAAGCGCATCCCCTCCGGCGACTCGATCGAGAAGCCGGCACCACGGCCCGGGACGGCGTCGATCACGAGCTGCGTGTGTCTCCACAGCTCGAACTGCGCGCCGCCGATGTACACGGGGCAGCCCTCGATCTCGCCGAGCAGCACGTCCCGCTCGCCGACCTTGAACTCGCCACGCGGATAGCACATCGGGGCGCTGCCGTCGCAGCAGCCCCCCGACTGGTGGAACATCAGCGGGCCGTGGCGCGCGGCGAGCCGCCGGATGAGGGCGGCGGCCGCCTCCGTGGCCACGACGCGCGGCGGGGCCGGAGCTCCCATCAGAAGAACCCCAGCGCCTTCGGGCTGTAGCTGACGAGCAGGTTCTTCGTCTGCTGGTAATGCGAGAGCATCATCTTGTGCGTCTCGCGCCCGATGCCCGACTGCTTGTACCCGCCGAACGCCGCGTGGGCCGGATAGAGATGGTAGCAGTTGGTCCACACGCGGCCCGCCTGGATCGCGCGGCCCATGCGATACGCCCGGTTGATGTCGCGGGTCCACACGCCCGCGCCGAGGCCGTACAGCGTGTCGTTCGCGATCGACAGCGCCTCCTCCTCGTCCTTGAACTTCGTCACGCTCACGACCGGACCGAAGATCTCCTCCTGGAAGACGCGCATCCGGTTCGTGCCCTCGAAGATCGTCGGCGCGACGTAATACCCATGGTCGAGATCGCCGCCGAGCCGGACGCGCTCGCCGCCGATCAGACACTTCGCGCCTTCCTTCTTGCCGATGTCGATGTAGGAAAGGATCTTCTCGAGCTGATCATTCGAGGCCTGCGCGCCGATCATCGTCGCCGGATCGAGCGGGTCGCCCTGCTTGATCCTCCTCGTCCGCTCCACGGCGCGCTCGAGGAACTGGCCGTAGATCTTCTCGCTCACGAGCGCCCGCGAGGGGCATGTGCAGACCTCGCCCTGGTTCAGGGCGAACATGGCGAACCCTTCGAGCGCCTTGTCGGCGAAATCGTCGTTCTCCGCGAAGACGTCCTCGAAGAAGACGTTCGGCGACTTGCCGCCGAGCTCCAGCGTGACCGGGATCAGGTTCTCGGAGGCATATTGCATGATGAGCCGGCCCGTCGTGGTCTCGCCGGTGAAGGCGACCTTCGCGACGCGCGGGCTCGACGCGAGGGGTTTGCCGGCCTCGAAGCCGAAGCCGTTCACGATGTTCACCACGCCCGGCGGGAGGAGATCGCCGACGAGCTCGGCCCAGAGCAGGATCGTGGCCGGCGTCTGCTCGGCGGGCTTGAGGACCACACAGTTGCCGGCGGCGAGCGCGGGCGCGAGCTTCCATGCGGCCATGAGCAGCGGGAAGTTCCAGGGGATGATCTGCCCGACGACGCCGAGCGGCTCGGAGAAATGGTAGGCGACGGTGGTGTCGTCGAGCTGGCCGAGCGTGCCCTCGGCGCCACGGATGCAGCTCGCGAAATAGCGGAAATGATCGATGGCGAGCGGCAGGTCGGCGGCGAGCGTCTCGCGCACGGGTTTGCCGTTCTCCCAGGTCTCGGCGACCGCGAGCTTCTCGAGGTTCTGCTCCATCCGGTCGGCGATCTTGTTCAGGATGCTCGCGCGCTCGGCCGGCGAGGTTCGACCCCAGGCGGCGCGCGCGGCGTGCGCGGCGTCGAGCGCCTTGTCGATGTCCTCGGCGAAGGAGCGCGGGATCTCGCAGAAGGGCCGGCCGGTCACGGGGGAGATGTCCTCGAAATGCTCCCCCCTCACCGGGGCGACCCACTCACCGCCGATGTAGTTGCCATAGCGCGACTTGAACGAGACCTTGGAGCCCTCCTGGTTGGGCGGCACGTAGACCATGACGATTCCCTCCTCGCGTCGTTCTCGCCCCCCCGACGTGTCCCCCCGCGGGCCGCCTCGGAGGCGAGCGAGGAGCAAACTCGATGGGATACTCCCTGTCAAGGACGGCCCCTGCGGTGGAGCCTCGGGGGTGTCGGAGCTTCTGTCCAGGGACCGATCCTCGACGAGGCGCGCAAGAGCCGTCTCGACCTGTACCAGCGCGCCGAGCGGACGAAGACCGTCGCGATCCTCCGCGAGCTGAGCTCGAGCCGGACCATCTCGGCGTTCCCGGTCGATGCCTATCGCGACGGCGGGAGGTCGGGCCGGAGAGCGAGCCGCGATGACGCCAAGGGCGAGAAGAAACCAGCAAAATAAACAGGAGAGGAAATGCGGGGACAGCCCCGAGCAGCGCCGGCGCCGCGATCCGCCCTCAGGGGCAGCCGTTGGCCGCGCCCGGGGTCGCCGGCGTGGGCGCGATGAACGCGCCCGTCCCGTCGGGGCAGCGGCTCGCCGTATCGACGTGGCCTGTCCAGCTGTGCTCGTCGATGACGACGCCGCCAGGCGTGTACAGGATGGCCGAGTCCCCTGAGCCGAGCCCGAAGGTGAGCCTGAGCGGCTCCCCGCTGCTCTCTCCGCGGATCAGCAGGTATCCCCCCGCAGGCACCACCGTGCCCGCGGGCAGCACGAGCTCGTGCGATGGATCGCTGTCCGTGAGCCGATAGCCGCCGACATCGACGTTCGATGCGCCACGGTTGTAGAGCTCGACGAAGTCGTCGCCGGCCGAGCGCACCTCGTTGATGACCAGGGTCTCTCCACCTGGATCGCCCGGCTCCTCGGGATCACCTGGCTCCTCCGGCTCCCCGTCTCCGCCCTGGATGCCCAGCATCGATGCGTCGAGCCGGACGAAGAAGCTCATCGCCTCGCCGCCGTCGTTGTCGTTCGTGACCCACAGTCCGCCGGCGCCGAGCGCGAGCCCCTCGATCTTCTCCTGATCGAAGCGGAACGGGTGCTGCAGCAGATCGCAGGCGAGCGCCTTGTCCACCGGATCCGCGATGTCGTTCGGTGTGCCGCTCGACAGCGCGAAGGTGCGGATCGTCTTGTTCCCCGCCTCGCCTGCCCAGCCCTGGTCGCGCTCGACGACCGCGAACGTGTCGGCGCCCACGTGAATGAGCTCGCTCAGGAACGTGTTGCCACGGGATCCGCCGGGGTTCGCGTCGAGCGGGTAGAAATACCAGCTCCACGCGCCTGTATCGCCGTCGTACTCGCCGATGCGGGTGTTCTGGCCCTCCGTCGTGAGCGCGCGCTGCATGGCCACATAGACCTTGAGGCCGCCTGAAGCAGACGGCGCGCCGTCGACCACGGCGATGCCCTCGAAGCCGTTGGCGCGCACCGTCGACCAGTCGATCGCGTTCGCGTCGCTGCCGCACGGAAGATCCACGATGCCTCCGTCGCCGTAGCCGGGGTCGAGCTGGCCGCGCTCGTCGAAGAAGAGGAGTCGGTTGCTGAGCTCCGAGCCGACGCAGCTCGCGCTGCCGCCGTTGCCGGCGATCCCCTCGCTGGCGAGGACATAACCCCCCTCGGGGTTCACCGAGATGCCCTCGGGATCGTAGCCCACGAGCTCGGCGCCGGCGCTGTCCTTCAGGATCAGCTCCCGGACGAGCTGCATCCGCCGCTCGCCGTGATCGGGCCAGAACGACCAGATGCGCTGGCGCGCGAAGGCGTTGTCGGGCGTCGCGAGCAAAAAGCCGGTGGCCGGCTCGTACGCGAGGGCGCCGAGCGCGCCGAAGCCCGGGCCCCCCGAGCGGGCATCGTAGACGTCGGGGCCGTGGCCGACCTCGGCCGGATCCGTGACCGAGCGATACAGCCAGATGCCGCCGCCCACGCCGTCGTCGCCCTCGCCGCTGACCGCCACGAGGTTGCGCGACGGGATCGCGACCGCGCCCTCGGGCCGCATCGGGGCGCCGAGCAGCTGCTTCAGCACCGGCGCCGCGGGGGCGCTCACGTCGACGACGAGCAGCGTCGCGTTGCGCTCGCCCAGCAAGAAGGCGTGATCGGTGCCGCCGAACACCCCGGTCGCGCAGCCCTCGAGCTCGATGCCCCGGTCGCCCGAGCGCCCTTCCGGGTAGGCGCCGGCGCGCGCCGCGAGCCGCTCGACGGCGTCGCCGCTGTCATGGACGCGGGCGCCGTCGAGGTCGAAGACCGAGAATCCCCGGCCGCCCGACCACAGGCCGGCGGCTGTCGCCTCGTTCGGTGTGTCTCCCTCGTTGGCCGTCACGAAGTGCCGGCCATCCGCGAGCAGACACACCGAGTCCGGCTCGAGCAGCCCGGTGAAGCCCGAGCTCGCGAGCTCGATCTCACCGTTCGACGCGAGATCGGCGCGAGCGTGCGTGGACGTGCCGGCCTCGATATAACGGGTGACCGTCGCGGAGGCGATGTCGATGACCGCGATGAGGTTGTTCTCCTGCAGCGACACGATCGCGGTCCTGCCGTCTCTGGTGATGTCGACGTACTCCGGCTGCGGATCGCCCGGGATGTTGCCGACTCCGGGCGTGAGGGCGATCGTGGCCACGGTCGACGCCGAAGGGTCGCTCTCATCGATGGTGACGATCTGGACGCTTCCGGGGCGCGCCTGGGCGACCGCGTTGTCGTCCGCGTTCTCCTCGTCCTCGATGGCGATGACCACCCTGGCGCCGTCCGGCGTGATCTTGAGGCTGTCGGGGCCGACGCCGACCGCCACGGAGCCGGCGATCGCCCGGGTCGCGAGATCGATGAACACCAGGGCTCCGGGATCGGCGTTGTGGATCGGATCCGTGGTGTCCTTCACCGCCGCGATCGCATACCGGCCATCCGGCGTGATCGCGACCGCGGTGGCTTCGCCGTTGCCGTTGCTCACGGTGCCGGCGATGTCGACCGTGCCGAGGAGCGCAGGGCTGCTCGGGTCCGAGATATCCACGAACCCCACGGTGTGGGTGACGCTGCTCGTGTAAGCCAGCACGTTGCCGTCCGGAGAGGCGGCCACGATCTCGGCGATCGGCCCGCCGGGGGTCGTGTACTTGGCCACGAGCTGGAACCCCGCGACGCCGCGCCCGCCTTCCTCGCCGTGGCAGACATAGGCGGTGTCGGAGATCTCGCCTTCATCGAGCACGCCATCGCCGTCGGCGTCGAGCCCGCTGGTCACCTTCTGCCCGCCATTCGCGCAGTTCGGTCCGCTCGGCTCGGGTGTGATGTCGATGAGCACCTGCTGGGCGTCGGCGCCGTCAGCGCCGTCAGCGCCGTCCTCGCCGTCCTCGCCGTTGGCACCCTTGGCGCCGTCGTCGCCGGGCTCACCCTCGGGGCCATCCGCTCCCGCCTTGCCGTCGAGCCCGTTGCACACGTAGGTGGTCGCCTCGACCTCTCCCTCCTCGATCTGGCCGTTCTCGTTGAGGTCGCGTCCGGAGTCGACCCGGGTGCCGCCGTTCTCGCAGCGGTCGCCGGCCGGCTCGTCGCTGAAGGCCAGGATGGCGCCGCCCCTCCGGCTGCCGCCCGGTACCTCGCCTCCATCGTCGGAACACCCCGAAAGCACCAGCGCCGCGGCGCCGAGGCCGATCCAGGTGAGACTGCGCAGCATCACGTCACGTCCTCCTTGCTGAAGCCGCCCACAGTGCCCGAGGCGATCGCCGGCGACGCGACAGCTGCTTGAAAATTTTATTGCAAATCCGTGTACTTCGCTGCTCCCGACCGGGCGCGACCGCCGGTGCCTCAGCCAGTGGCGCTGTGGCAAACTGCCCCGCTGCACGGGGCCTTGCGGCATGAACTCCGGCGGCCCGCGAGTGCTAGAGTTGCCGTCATCCATGCTCGACAAGCTCGACATCGCCCGCGCCCTCCGCGAGACGGGCACGCTCCTCCAGATCAAGGGGGAGAACCCGTTCAGAGCGCGCGCTTACGAGACAGGGGCCGAGGCGCTGGAGCAGCTCACGGACGACCTCGGCGGGCTCGTCAGGAGCAAGAAGCTCACCGGCATCAAGGGCATCGGCCCGGCGCTCGCCGCCCAGATCGCCGAGCTCTACCAGACGGGGCGCTCCGGGCAGCTCGAGGAGCTCCGCGCCGAGCTGCCCAGCGGCGTGCTGGAGCTCGCCCAGGTGCCGGGCATGAGCCTCAAGCGAATGAAGGCGCTCCACGAGGCGCTCGGCATCGGCAGCGTGGAAGAGCTGAAGCGGGCCTGTCTCGCCGGGAAGGTCCGGGCGGTGAAGGGCTTCGGGGCGAAGACCGAGGCGAGCCTTCTCGAGGGGATCGCCCTCCACGAGGCGCGCGACGAGCGCGTCCTGCTCGTCGACGCGCTCGAGGTGGCCGAGCCGCTCCTCGCCCACGTGCGCGGCTGCGAGGCGACCGAGCAGGCCGATCTCGCGGGCTCGATCCGGCGCTGGGAAGAGACGGTGACGGGCATCGACCTCGTGGCCGCGGCGGACGACGCCGCGCAGGTGATCGACTGCTTCGTCCGGTCCCCGCGGGTCGCCGAGGTCGAGGAGCGCGGCGACGCGCGTTGCAGGGTGAGGCTCTCGGGCGGCCTGCGCGGCGAGCTCCTCTGCGTGCCGCCCCGGGACTACGCGGCCGCGCTTCACCACCGGACGGGGGCGCCCGAGTACCTCTCGGCGCTCGGCGCGCTCGCGCGCGAGCTGGGGCTCACGCTCGACGAGAGAGGGCTCTCGCGGGGCAAGAAGCGCCTCTCCGTGAAGACGGAAGAGGACCTCTACGGGCACATCGGCGTCCCGTACATCGCGCCCGAGCTCCGCGAGAGCGCGGAGGACATCGTCGCTGCCGTCGAGCGCGCCGCGCGGGCGGGCCGCGAGGGCGAGCTCGTCGAGGAGGGCGATATCCAGGGGATGGTGCACTGCCACACGGTGTACTCGGACGGCAAGAACACGATCGAGGAGATGGCCCTCGAGGCCGACGCGATGGGGATGAAATACCTCACCATCACCGATCACTCGCCCGCCGCCCATTACGCGAACGGCGTCGGCCTCGACAGGCTGAAGCATCAGTGGGACGAGATCGCCCGCGTCCAGGAGCGCGTGAGCGTGAAGCTGCTCCGAGGCACCGAGTCGGATATCCTCGAATCGGGGAAGCTCGATTATCCGGACGCGATCCTGGAGCAGCTCGACGTGGTCATCGCGAGCATCCACTCGCGCATGAAGATGGACGCGGACCAGATGACGCGCAGGCTCGTCAGCGCCATGCGGCTGCCTGTCTTCAAGATCTGGGGGCACGCGCTCGGCCGGCTCATCCAGCGGCGCGAGCCGTTCGCGTGCCGCGTCGAGGAGGTGCTCGACGCCGTGGCCGAGTCGAGGGCCGCCATCGAGGTGAACGGGGACCCGTACCGCCTCGACATGGAGCCCCGGTGGATCAAGGAGGCGCGCAAGCGCGGTATCCGCTTCGTCATCTCGACGGACGCACACTCGACGAGCGCGCTCCACAACCTGCGGTTCGGCGTGGGGACCGCGCGGCGAGGCGGCCTCCGCCGGGGTGAGGTGCTGAACGCGCGCAGCCTGGCGGCGTTCCAGAAGGCGGTGCGGCCCGCCGCCTGACGCCCTCTACGGCGCCGAGCCGCCGGCGTCGGCCTCCCGGATCGACCTCGGCTGGGCGCCGTCCACGTCGGTGAAGCCGTATTCCCTCGCCAGCTCGGCCGCGATCAGGACCGCTCCGCTCTTCTGCATCACGCCCGGATCGGCGGCCAGGGCGGCGACGGCCCTGCCGATGAAGGTGGGGCTCTCGCTGTTCTTGAGCTGCTCGCCGAAGAAGGACGCGTGCTTCATCACGCCCTCTGTCCGCACGAGGCCCGGGTACAGGCTCACGGCCGCGACGCCGTGCGGCCTGAGCTCGTGCGCCATCGCCCTGGCCATGCGGTCACAGGCGGCCTTGGCCGCGCCGTAGGCCACGCCCATGTCGTCCTTCTCGGCGGCGATGAACGAGATGTTCACGATGAGCCCGCTGCCCCGCGCGATCATGAGCGGAGCCGAGAGGGCGCTCGCGACGTAGTGGGCCCGCACGCCCGCGGAGAACATCTTGTCCCACCGGGAGAACGGCGCAGCCCAGAACCCGGCTTCCGTCCAGAACTCGGTGCCATCATGGAAGTGCTCGTATCCACCCCAGACGTTGTTGACGAGCACGTCGAGCCGCCCGTGCTGCTCGGCGCGGATCCGCTCGATGACGGCCCGGGTCTGCTCGTCGTCCCGGTGGTCGCAGCGGACGGCGATCCCGCGCCCGCCGAGCCGCGTCACCTCGTCGGCCGTGCCATCGATGGTGCCGGGCAGCGGGATGGCCGCTTCGCCCTCCGCGACCGTCCGCCCGGTCACGTACACCGTGGCCCCTGCCTCGCCGAGCCCGAGCGCGACTCCCTTGCCGACGCCGCGGCTGGCCCCCGTGACGAGCGCCACGGCCCCTGTGAGCGGTCGAGACATGAGAAACCCTCTTTACTTTATCTGGCGCGCCCCCTCGCGCGCTCCGCAAGGAGCAGTCCATCCTAGCGGACGTTGTTCCGTTTTCCAAGGCTGCCCTCGTCGACGCGCGTCATGCGCGGTCGAACACCTCGACAGACGGTGCGCGTCGTGTGACCGTTGAGCTGTCATGCCAATGCCCCTGCCGATCCCCGCGCCCGCAGAGAACATCGTCGCTCTCATCGGGCACACCCCGATGATCCAGGTGACTCAGCTCGACGCCGGCCCGTGCGAGCTCTTCCTCAAGATGGAGAGCCAGAACCCGGGCGGCAGCATCAAGGATCGCATCGGCCTGTCGATGATCGAGGCGGCCGAGCGCGCCGGCCAGCTCGGGGGCGAGCGGCGCCACGTGGTCGAGGCGACCGCGGGCAACACCGGGCTCGGCCTGGCGCTCGTCGCGGCGCAGAAGGGCTACCGGCTCACGCTCGTGATCCCGGACAAGATGAGCCAGGAGAAGGTGTTCCACCTGAAGGCGCTCGGCGCGCAGGTGGTGATGACGCGCTCCGACGTCGAGAAGGGCCACCCGAGCTATTACCAGGACCTGGCCGCCCGCATCGCGCGCGAGGAGGGCGCGTTTTACGTGAACCAGTTCGAGAACCCGGCGAACGCGCTCGCCCACGAGACCGGGACGGGCCCCGAGATCGACGCGCAGCTCGATCGAAGGATCGACGCGATGGTGTGCGGCGTCGGCTCCGGCGGCACCATGACAGGGCTCTCGCGCTACTTCGCCAGGGCGCAGCCGCGCTGCGAGATGGTGCTCGCCGATCCGGAGGGCTCGGTGCTGGCGGGCTACGTCAAGACCGGCAAGCTCGGCAAGGCGGGCTCATGGCTCGTGGAGGGCATCGGGGAGGACTTCCTCCCTCCCATCCTCGACCTCTCCCATGTCAAGCGCGCTTACACGATCTCCGACCGGGAGAGCCTGGAGACGGCGCGGCTGCTGCTCTCCAGGACGGGCATCCTCGCCGGCTCGTCGTCCGGGACGCTGCTCGCGGCGGCCCTGCGGTATTGCCGCGAGCAGTCGTCGCCGAAGCGCGTCTGTACCCTCGTCTGCGACAGCGGCAACAAGTACCTGTCGAAGATGTACAACGATTTCTGGATGGCCGATCAGGGCTTCACCGACCGCGCGCCGACAGGGGATCTGCGCGACGTGATCACGCGCCGCCACGCCGACAGGGCGGTGGTCACGGTGCAGCGGTCGGACGCGCTCCTCGTGGCCTATGCGAGGATGAAGCTCTACGACGTGTCGCAGCTGCCCGTCCTGGAGGACGGCAAGATCATCGGCATCCTGGACGAGTCCGACCTCCTCCTCGCGGCCGTCGACGACGTGACGCGCTTCCGCCAGTCGGTCGAGGCCGCGATGACGACGCGGCTCCGGACGGTCGACGTGCGGACGCCGATCCGGGAGCTCCTTCCGATGTTCGACGCGGGGCTCGTGCCGATCGTGACCGATGGTGACGAGTTCGTCGGGCTGGTCACCCGCATCGACCTGATCAACTACCTGCGACGCCGGGTGAAGCTGCACGAGGTGTGAGCCGGCCCGGCGCGAGGGCCCGGCCTCCACCTTGTGGCGGCAGCGGGCTTGTGGTGACATGTGCGCCATGCAAAAGGCGCAGAGGACCGGCGTGGTCAGCTTCTTTCATGCGGGCGTCAGGGGGGCCGCGGCGTACGCGCTGTGCTCGGCGGCGTTCGCCCTCTCGGCGTGCGCGCCCGCTGCGGCGTCGCCGCCCGCCGCGGCGCCGCCGTCCGCGCCGCCGTCCGCGCCCGCGGTCCTCGACATCGCCGCGGCGCGGGTGGTCGATCTGACGCACCCGATCACGCCGGAGATGCCGCTGTATCCTGGCAGCAAGCCGTATGCATCGGAGACGGTCCGCACCGTCGAGAAGGACTCGTACTACCTCAACCGGTTCTCGATGGACGAGCACGCGGGCACGCACGTGGACGCGCCGGCGCACTTCAAGGCCGGAACGCCGACGGTCGAGCAGATCGCGCCGGAGCAGCTCGTGGGGCCGGCGGCGGTCGTGGACGTGACGGCGAAGGTCGCGGCGAGCCCCGACCACCAGGTCACCGTGGACGATCTCCGGGGCTGGGAGGCGCGGCACGGGGCGCTCGGCGCGAGGCACATCGTGCTGATCCGGACGGGGTGGGGGGCCCGCTGGTCCGAGCCGGCGAAGTTCCTGAACCAGGACGCGAAGGGCGTGATGCACTTTCCCGGGGTCTCCGTGGAGGCGAGCCGCTACCTGAGCGAGCGCGGCGTGCGGTGCGTGGGCATCGACACGCTGTCGACCGATCCGGGGCCGAGCCAGACGTTCGATCAGCACAAGGCGTTCCTCGGCGCGGGCGGCTACCACATCGAGAACCTGGCCAACCTGGAGCAGCTCCCCGAGGCCGGGGCGGTCGTGGTTGTGGCGCCGCTCCCGCTCTCGCGCGGCAGCGGCGCGCCCGCCCGGGTGCTGGCGCTGGTGCCGGCCGCCGGCAAGCCGTCGAGGTAGCGCGATGCTGGAGCCGCGGCGCGCTAGCGAAGAAAGACGGTGATCACACGGGAGGTCGACTCCTGGCTGCCGGTGAGGTTGTTGACGCAGCTCGGGTAGTACATGCCGTTCGTGTTGAGCGCCTCGCAGTAGGAGGCGCACGACCCGCGGATGCTGATCATCCCGCATTGCTGGACGGCCCCGCCGCTAGTGAGGTGACCGGCGGCGCACTCCCGCATAAGCGACCGTACATAGCTTCGATTGGCCTCGTCGTTGCAGGCGTTCAGGTAAGGAGAGGGGACAAACAGATTGCCCCAGAAGGCGCCTTCCAGACGCGTGTAGGCCGTGAGCTCGGGGGTACCGGCCTTGTCGAGGGCCGAGGGAGTGCCCCGCGAGGAGATCGTCACGGAGACGCCGTACCAGTTCGTCCGCGACGCGAGGCACGCCGAGATCCACTGCTGGTTGTATAGGTCGAGCGCCTTGGTGCTCCAGTCCGGAACGAGGCAGATGATTCCCCAGTATACCTCGTTGTGCACCTTGCCCGAGCCATCGAGCCACGAGAAGCTGAACGACTGCGACGGGAGGAACGCACAGCCGACCACATAGTTGAGGAGCTGGCGCGAGAGATCACCCGCCGCCCCCGGATCCCGGATCGCGCTCAGGGCCGCCGAGCTCAATGCATTGGCGCTGAGGGCGTTGGCGCTGCGGGCGTTGGGGTTGAGGGCATTGGGGTTGAGGGCGTTGACGAACTCGAGGGCGCTAGGGGCAACTCCTACGGAGCCCTCCTCCTCTTCCTGCGCTGAGATGCAGCCCACCAAAAGCGCGAGCGAAAGCGCTACGAAACCAGCGAGGCTGATCCGGGTACATCGTCGTTCCCCCCCGGGGTTCGTCCCTTCGTGCCCTCGTCGAAGGTCGAATTAAGGTGTAACGATGACTAGCCATCATGTCCAGTGCTCAACAGGCGATTTCTGAAGAATTCTCAAGTCGTTGGGGTCAGGGCTGCTCTGTCCACGGCGTGCAGGATGAGCGCATGGCCGCGTGTCGCGTTCGTCGCGCTCCGTCTGAGACCCAGTGAGGAGCGGTGGATGATCGAAATCTCACACGGCATGAAGGCTCGACAGAACGACGGCGAGCGGCCTGTGTGTCGTTTCAATTTGCAGTGTGGCGATGGTGGCGTGCTCGGAGCCGGGGGCAATGGCGTGGGGCACACCGATGACAACCGCGTCGCCGAGCGCTTCGAACGGCGTTGTCAGGGGAGGGCGTGCACGGGGGGGGCCGAGCGGGCGGTGGTCGAGCTGCTCGGGTCTGCGGCCGGGATCACCCGGGGCCGATCTCGCCCTCGCCGCGCGGGCCCTGCGCCGGAGGCGGCGAGGTTGGTTCCGGGGAAGGCTGCGCGCCCTGCGCCAGCGGCGCGGAGGCCGAGGCCGTCGTGGTGGTCGCGCCGCTCGCGCGCGGCAGCGGCGCGACCGTCCGGGTGCTGGCGCTGGTGCCGGCCTCCGGCGAGCCGGCGAGATAGCACGGCACCAGCACCGTTGCGTCAGCGCGGAGGACGTGGCCGAGTTCATCCGAGCATGCGCAGGTCGACATCAACGCACTTACATGGACGTCCAATCCGGAACGGAAGTTGACGGCCGCTGCTTGCGACAGCCTGCAGCACTGCTGGCTGTCCCCAGCAACCGACCCCCCTTCGCGCTTGTGACACCCGGTCGATTCGCACCTTCAGAACCGTTGATTCCACGCTGAAGACGCGCGGGCCTGCAGTGCGTTCCCCGCGGGCCAGGCGCGCAGCGCCGACGGCACGCAGCCTGCTTGGAGGTCAGGACAGCAGGCGCGCAGCGCGGAACCTGATTCCTTTCGGCGCCGGCCGGCGACCACCTCCGCAAATCGCCTCGTGATCACGTCGTGGTCGCGTCGCGGGGAGGTCGTCGGCTCGTCCGAACGACATGGCCCAGCGGCGCGGAGCGTACACCGCAAACACAGGAGTGAGCATGAGAACCATCTCTTCGAAGTGCAGCGTGTTGGCCCTGGTGATTGGCGTCTCGATGGCCCTGGGATGCTCCTCCGGCTCCGGTGGCTCGTCCTCGGACGGCGATCCGCAGACCGGAGACGGCGCGCTCGCGATCGTCAACGGACACGTGACCGACGAGGGCGCCGGGTCTCACGACCACAGCCTCGCCGGCGAGAGCACCATCGCGAGCACGAAGACGGTCCGCGTCTCTCATCTGCTCGAGAGCGGAGCGCTCGAGTCGCTGGCAGAGACCACGATCGACGCGGCGGGGGCCTTCTCCGCGGAGGTCCCGGTGGACGCAAAGCCGCTCATCGTGCAGGCCCTCGACGGCTCGGGCCAGGTGATCGGCTCCGCGTTCCTCGATGCGGCAGGGAGCGCCGCGGGCGAGATCGCCGTCGCGGCGCCGATCTCGACCGAGAGCTCGGTCGAGGCGCTCGTGCTCATCGATCTCGCGGCCAGCGTCGCGGTGGACGCCACCGTGGCGACGGACGTGCGCGCGCTCGTCGACGCGGAGCTCGCCGCCGCGGTCGCGGCCGCGGCGTCTGCCGGCGCCGAGACCAAGGCGGTCGTGAAGGCGATCGCCGGGGCGACCCTGGGAGCGCACCACGCGGAGCTGCGCGCGCTCGCAGCCGCGGGAGCGAACATCGACGCCGGCGCGCTCGCCAGCGCGGAGCTGGAGGCTGCCCGGACCCTGAACGCGGCGCTGGACAGCGAGGTTCCCGCCGGCGAGGCGACCGCTCAGTTCCTCGCGGAGGTCGACGCCGCGCTGGACGCCGCAGGAGCCGCCGCCGACGTGCGCGCCCAGGCGCAGGCCGCGGCCAGCATGACCTTCCGCGCCGCGCTCAGCGCTGCCCTCGACGCGTCCGCGGACGTAGAGGTGGTCCTCTTCGCCTGCGCCCACGCCGCCGGACAGCTGGAGGCGCGCGCGACCGCGCAGGCGACCACAGAGATCGCCAAGATGAGCGGCGCCGCGCAAGCCACCGTCGACGCGATCGCGGACGCTGGCGCCAAGCTGACGGCAGACGTGGCCGCAGCAGCCAGCGTGGACGCGATCACGACCGCGCGCGCCGACTTCATCGCGAGCCTCTCCGGCGAGGCGCAGGCCGAGGTCGACGGTGCGCTCGGCCTCTTGGTGGGCGCCACGGCCGACGCCGAGGCGGCGCTGCGGACGGTGCTCGATGCCACGGTCGACCTCAACGCGCAGCTCGACGCCGACCTGAAGGCCGCGCTCTCGGCCTACCTCGACGCCGAGGCGCACGCCGACGCGAGCGCGTCGGCCAGCCTCGACGCCGAGCTGGACGGCATCGTCGAGGCCTACGCGAAGTTCGCGGCAGGGGTCGAGGCGCTCGCGCCGACGCTCACCGCGGCGGCCGCCAGCGACGCGCAGGCGGAGGCGGTGACCCAGGTCCTCTGCTCCGCGCAGGCCATGTTCCGCACGCCGATGTGATCCGAGGTCGCCGCGGCCGGGTTCGACCGTGAACATGGGAGGGCGAACCGGGGAACTCCTCCACGCCCTCCTCCCGGTTGGATGCGGTGTCATGATCGCTTGCCGGGCCGCCCGGCACGTCGGTGCCAGGGATGGCCCACGGACGCTCAGACGTCGGTCGCCAGGACGCCATGCCGGCGAAGCAGCTCCCGCAGGTAATTGCGATCCATCCGCGCCGCTCGCGCCGCGCGCGAGACATTGCTGCCGTTGGTGCGGATCAACGCGTGGACATAAGCGCGTTCCCAGAGCGTGATGACTCGCTCTTTCGCCTCACGAAACGACAGCGACAGATCATCTTCCCTGAAGACGTTCTCGCGGGCTTCGCCTTGCGCGGCCTCGCCCTCGGTCGCCGCGCCCTCCCGCCAGAGGACCGGATCTCCAAGCAGCACGGCCCGCTCGACCGCGCCGCGCAGCTCGCGGACGTTGCCCGGCCAGTCGTGGCGCGCCATCGCTTCCACGAGCCCGAGGGGCGGTGTGGCCCCGTCGGCGAACTGCCGGTAGAAGTGCGCGACGAGCAGCGGGATGTCCTCGCGGCGCTCCCGCAGCGACGGGACGCGTATCCGGACCACGTTCAGCCGATAGAAGAGATCGGAGCGGAAGTTGCCCCGGTTCACCTCCTGGCGCAGATCGCGGTTCGTGGCGGCGATCACCCGCACGTCCAGGCGGATCGGGTCGAGGCTGCCGACCCGCCGTATCGTCCGCTCCTCGAGGGCGCGAAGCAGCTTGGGCTGCAGGTCGAGCCGGAGCTCGCCGAGCTCGTCGAGCAGCACCGTCCCCCCGCGCGCCGCCTCGAAGGCGCCCGCCCGCGCCTGCTGCGCGCCTGTGAAGGCACCCTTGGCGTGCCCGAACAGCTCGGACTCGATGAGCGTGGGTGGGATGGCGCCGCAGTCGATCACGACGAACGGCCCCGAGGAGCGGCGGCTCTGCTGATGGATGAGCTCGGCGAAGAGCCCCTTGCCGGTGCCGGTCTCCCCTTCGAGGAGCACCGTTGAGTCGGATGCCGCGACCCGTGGCAGCATGGCAAAGATACGCCGCATCGCGGTGCTCTGCCCGAGGACGCGGCCGGAGAGGTCCTCGTCGCCGAGCGGCTCGCGGATCTCGTCCGGAAGGACGTCGAAGCGGAGTGTGGACTGGCCCACGCCAATCAGCGCCCCCGGATCGAGGTACGCGGCCTCGACGCGGATCCCCGAGACCCTCGTGCCATTGGTGCTGCCGAGGTCCCGGAGCAGGAACCCCTGTGGCGTGACGGTGATGACGCAGTGGTGCCGCGACACGGCCTGGTCGGTCAGGACAAGCTGGTTGCCGCGGGCGGAGCCGATCACGAGCTCCGGCGCATCTGCCACCTGCGAGGCGCCCTGATCAGGGCCGAGCTGCACCTGGACGTGGAACCGGCTGAACGCCACCTCGCGGGGGCGCGCCTCCAGCACCGCCGTCGCGCCGACATCCTGGCAGGGGGGTCGCTCCGAGGCCATCGATCTCAGGCTACCATACGAGCGACCGGCCCGCGCTCCCGGAGCGCGTCGTCGTAAGCCGAGGCAGGCAAGCGCCGAGCCTGCCCGGCGCGTCACGGGCTGCAGGGCGCGAACGAGTCGAGAGAGATGCTGCTATGCAGGCTCGTGGTGATGGCCTCCACGTAGCGGCCGCCTCCCGGCGTGTCACACGTGGAGTGGCCGTCCGCGTCGCGAGCGCAGGCGAGGGAGCACGGGCCAAGGAGGGTGACGCCGCACGTGGGCGAGATGCCGCAGATCCGCCGGACCGAATGTCCGCTCCAGTCGACGCCGCACGCCGCCACATCCGTGTTGTCGACGCAGGCGAACGCAGCCGGGCTGTCCGGATGGAAGAGGTTGCCGAACATCGTGGCATCCGGGGTGGTGAACTCGGACGGCGCGGCCCCCGGGCGCCCGGCGAGCGCCTGGTGGCTCCCCGTCATCCGGACCTCCACTTCCATGCTGAGGCCGTTGAGCGTCTGAAGCAGGCACGCCGTCATCCACCGCTGTGTCTCGACGTCGTCGAGAGGCGACGAACTCCACCGTGGCGCGAGGCCGACCGTGCCCTCGAAGGAGATCCCCGCGGCCCCACCGCGCAGCGCCTCGCCTTCAGGGAGCGCGCAGAGGACCATGTACGAGAGGAGCCGCCGCCCCTCTGCGCTCGCGAGCAGCGGGGTGTCGGTGAGCTCGCCGCTCGATCCCTCGAGCGGCACCTCAGCCAGGGCGCGCAAGGCTTGCTGCGTCGCGGATCGCCAGAAGAAAGCAGGATCGTCTCCGTTCATGACGATGATCGCGTCCTGCTCCTCGGTGCGCGAGCTCATGCCGCTGTGCCGCTCTGCTCCACATCCGGCGATGAAGAGAGAAAACCCCGTCATGACAGCGCTGAACGCTCGTGAAATGGACATGATCCCCCCCGAGGCGCGCGCGGCGCCGACCGCATGTGCTCGGCGAGCAAGCTGTGCAAGGCGCAGGCCGGCCCTCTGCTTCAGCCGCCCGCCCCGGCAGGAGCAGGCCCTGCATGAGAAATGGCCGCGCCGCCGCGCGAAGCACGTGAGTCGTACAACACCCATGCGGCCGAGATCCGGCGGTGCCTGCATGTTGCAGCCCTCAGGTGCCGCATGGCCCAGCCAGCACCTTCTCGAGGGCGCGCGCGAGGCCGTCGAAGCGAGCCCGCCACGCCGGGTGCTCCCCCAGCATGGCCTGCGCCTTGTGTACGACCGCAGAAGCGTCGGCATCTCGCCGGTCCCGCAGGGCAAGGCGAGCCCGCCAGTACAGGATCTCCAGGAACTCATCGGCGAACAGCACGCTTCCCGCGCTGCTGGCTGCGCCCATCGCTTCATCCAACGTCTCATGGGCCACCGTCTCATGGGCCATTCCCTCCTGGGGATCGACGGCGCCCCCCGCCTCGTCGATCAGCAGCGCCTGGAGCATCCGGAAGCACGCAAACGCAGCGTGCGCCCCGGGCTCTGGCGGGCAGGCGCCCGCTACCCAGGCGATGAGCTCGCGCGCCTCGTCGTGCTGCCCTGCCGTGGCCAGGAGCCGCGCGAGCAGCAGGGAGCACTCGGGCACCGGGCGCTCGATGAACCGCCGCTCCAGGACATGGGCCCGGCGGGCGAGCACGAGCGCGTCCTCGCGCCGGTCGCTCCAGTAGAGCAGCTCGGCGACGTTGTAGGTCGCCACGCGCTCCAGCCATGGGTTGCCGATCTCGCGCGCAAGCGAGATGACGCGCCGGAGATCCGCCGTGGCCCGGGACGGCGACTTCTTCAGCGTCCAGAGCACGACGCGGTTCATGTACGCGACGCACAGGTGCGGCAGATCGTGGACCCTTGCACAGAGGTCGATCGCCTCGCGCGCGCGCTCCTCTGCCTCGCTGAACGAGCCCGCGTGCGCCAGCTCGACCGGCAGGAGCAGCAGCGCGACGATCCGGCTGTCGTGATCGCCGAGCGCCTCCGCCTCGACGGCGCCCTTCTCCAGGAGCGCGATCGCCTGCGCCACCTGCGCCGTCCGCACGCACCTGCGTCCATCGGCCACCACGAGCCGGACCGCGAGCCGCGGTGAGCCCGACCGCGCGACGAGGGGGCGCGCCTGCTCCACGCGCCGCGCCGACCCCTCGTAATCCCCGGTCCAGTCGAGCAGGATGGCCTCTTCCAGGAGGATCTCGCCGACGAGCACCTCGTCGGCGAGGCGCTCGCCTAGCTCGCGCGCCGTGGTCAGATCCTCGATGGCTTCCCGCGTCCGGTGCGCTCGGTAGCGTATCCTGCCCCGGCCCGCGAGCGCGAGCGCGCGCCGGCGCAGGTCCGCCGCAGAGATGTGCTCGAGGGCCGCACTGTAGTGCTGGTCGGCCTCGACGTGTCGGTGAGCTGAGAGCGCGATGTCCCCGAGCTTCACGTAGGCTTCCGCCGCCTCCTCGCTCGCTCCGCACGCGCTCGCGTGCCGCGCCAGCGAGGCAAGGGTCTCCGGGGTCGCATCCCCGGCGGAGACCCGCGCTCGCCAGAAGGCCAGCGCGTACCGGTGGGTGTCCCTGCGGTGCTCCGGATGGAGCGGCTCGACCACCGAGTCCCGGAAGACGCCGCTCTGGAATGCGTACCGCTCGCCTAGCGTGCGCGACGCGCGCGGCGCGCGCTCCAGGATGCCCCGCTCGACCAGCGCGCTCAGGCCGAAGCCCGCGTCTACCGGCGACCCGGCCCCACCGGCCCGATCGGCGGCGTCCTGGACCCACTCCAGCTCCGCCCTGGTGAACGAGGCCCCGAGCACCGCGCAGAGCCGCGCGCACGCCGCGAGCTCCGGCGGCAGCGCTTCGAGCCTCCGCAGGGCCAGCCACTGCCACCCAGGCGAGGGCGAAAGGCCTTCGGGCGCCGCGGTCGCCGCGTAGTAGCTGCCCGTGTTCGACCGCTGGCGCACGATCCCGGCCCGCTTCAGCTCCCGGACGATCGCCACAAGGCACGCCGGATTGCCGCCGGCCCACGCGGCGAGCCGCCTCAGCGTGTCCGCCGGCGGGTACTCCGCCGGCAGGAGAAGCTCCGCCGCGAGCCGCATCCCGGCGCCCTCGTCGAGCGGCAAAAGCGCCCTCTTTTCGAAGCGTTGCGTGCGGGTACCCCACCCGGGGCGGAGCTGCTCGAACCGCGGATGCGCGGCGACCACGACCCAGAGCGCCACGCCGGCGCCGTCGAGCGTCGCGACCTCGAGCGCATCGAGCAGCGCGTCGTCCGCCCAGTGCGCGTCGTCGAGGATCACGGCCACCGGCCCGCGGCGCGCGCGCCGGCGGAGCCCTTCCGCGATCGCCCGCAGGAGCTCGCGGTCGCGCGACGCGCTGCCGGACGGGGCGCCCCACCCGAGCGCCGACGCCACGGACGGCCACGCCGCGCGCCCGATCTCCTGGCCGAGCCGCTCCACGCAGAACGCCTCGACGTCGGCCGGCGGCCTCTCCGGCGCGCCCAGCGCGGCGCGCAGGATCTCCTCCACCTCTCGCGCGACCTCGCACGAGAGCGGCTGCGCCGCGCGCATCGAGAGCACCAGCGCCTCCGGATGGAGCGATCGCGCCACGGCAGCCGCCTCGTTCGCGAGGCGCGTCTTGCCGAGGCCGGCTTCGCCGAGCAGCGTCATCAGGCCGGGACACGTGCCGTCAAAGGCCGCGGCGGCGCTCGCTGCCAGCGCCTCGACGACCTCGCTCTGCCCGAGCAGGGGCACCTCGCCGTCGACCGCGCCCGTCGCGGTCGACGCGCCCATCGCGGCCGCGGCGCCTGTCGAGGGTGGCGTGGGTTCGGTCTCCACCAGCACGCGCTCGATCTCCGCGCTGAGCACGACCCCGGACCAGGGTTCGGGCGGCAGCCAGCCTTCCGGGCGATCGACCGCCGTGCCATAGGCGACGGGCGCGCACCTGCCCTTCCGGCGCACGCTGACGCCCGCGAGGTGGAGCCCCGCGCGCGCGTCGCACCGGCCGGCGAGCTCCCGCGCGGCGGCGAGCGCCGCCTGCGCCGGATGCTCGATGTCGCGGCCCGAGAACAGCGCCACGAGGCGGCGTCCGCGCTGGCGGACGACGAGCCCCTTGCGGCTCGCCAGCGCGGCGACGGCCGACGGCACGGCGCCGCTGACGTCCGCGACAAGCACCACGACCGGCTCGCGCCCGTCCGCGATGAGCCGGGCGCTCCCCGCGCTCTCGGGCAGCTCGGCCGGGGCCGCGGGCGGGGCCGCCTGCACGGCGACAGCGCCGCCGGCGAGGCGAGCCCCCACGACAGCGCCGCTGGCGCGGCCAGCGCCCGCCGCGGCGAGGGCGCGTCGGAGCAGTGACACGCTCGCGGGCCGGCGGTCTGGATCCTTGGCGAGGCATGCGAGCACGACGTCCTCGATCGCGGCCGGGACGGCGGCCAGCTCGGTCGGGCGCGGCGGACGCAGCGCGAGGTGGCCGTGCTCGATGGCGCCCGCGTCGCCGACGAACGGCGGTCGCAGCGTCAGGAGCTCGAACAGGATCACGCCGAACGCGTAGATGTCGGCGCGCGCGTCGATCGCGAGGTCCCCGCGCGCTTGCTCGGGCGACATGTAGACGGGCGTCCCAACGATGGTCCCGGCGCGCGTGAGCTCGGCGCCGGTCGCCTCGGCGCCGGCGCCCCGCTTGGCGAGGCCGAAATCGAGCAGGACCACGCGCTCCTCCGCGCCGGCGCGCGCTCCGCTGCCGCTCGCTGGCACGAGGAAGACGTTCTCCGGCTTCACGTCGCGGTGGATCACCTCCCGGGCATGCGCCGCCTCGAGCGCGACGAGCAGCGCATCGGCTCGCCCGAGCGCCCAGCCCGGGTCCGGCGGCCCGGGCAGCGCCGCGAGGTCGGCCGCGAGCGTGCGCCCTCGCAGCCGCTCCATGGCGATCCACGGCCGGCCATCGTCGAGCCTCCCCTGCCCGTACAGGCGCGGCACGTGCGGGGGGCCGATCCGCTCGAGAGCGCCGGCCTCGCGCTGGAAGCGCGGCTCGCTCTGCTCCGCGTCGATCAGGCCGACCTTGACGGCGATCGGCACCTCGTCGCGCTCGCGCCAGCCTGCCCAGACGGCAGCGAAGCCGCCCAGACCGAGGAGCTCGGTCAGACGGAAGCCCTCGACGCGCGGCGCTGAGCCGCGGGCCTCTGCGGGCACAGGCCCAGGCGGCGGCCCGCCGTGCCGGGGGCACGAGGCCGCCTCTGCGATCCGCCTGTGGCACGATGGACAGCGATGCAAATCGGTTTTCCCTTCGCGACGGGCGCGGACCGGGGCCGTGAGCGGCGCTCATGATATCGTTGTTGTCCGGCGCATGGCACGAACCACGGAAGACGACACGCTCCCCAGCTCACATACCCCTTCCGCGCTGGCGATGGCGGCCGTGGCTCATCAGCCGAGCGCCCTCGACGACGCCACACTTCGGATACGGGAGGCCGAGGCCACGCGCACGCAGGAGGACCCGTCGCCCGATCCGCTGCTCCGCACCCTGCCGCGGGGGGCTCGCGTCGGCGACTACATCCTCGATCGCCCCCTCGCCCGGGGTGGCTTCAGCTTCGTCTATCGCGCCACGCACGCCGAGCGCGGCACCGCCGCGGCGCTCAAGGTCCTTCACGCCGACCTCGCCTCGGATCTCGATGCGGTCGTCCGCTTCGCGCGGGAGATCGAGGCGATACAGCGTCTGAATCATCCGAATGTGGTCGCGATCCTCGATCACGGGCGGCTCAGCAGCCGTGGTGCCCCCTACTATGTCATGGAGCTGCTCGAGGGCTGTAGTCTCGACGAGCACCTCCGCGCCCGCGGACGCCTGTCCGCCACGGACGTGCTCGCGCTCCTGGAGCCGCTTTGCAGCGCGCTCGACGCGGCGCACCGCTGGGGGATCGTGCACCGGGATATCAAGGCATCGAACGTCTTTCTCGCCGAGCAGGGCGGGCGGCGGAGGGTGGTGCTGCTCGACTTCGGCGTGGCCAAGCTGCTCGATGCGCCGGAGCCTGCGCTCACGTCGTCGCGGCACATCGTCGGGACCCCGACGTGCATCAGCCCGGAGCAGATCCTCGGCGAGTCGATCGACTCCCGCGCTGACGTCTACGCGCTCGGGGTGCTGACGTACCGGATGCTCGTCGGCGAGCCGCCCTTCGTCGAGCGCTCCTATCCGATGCTGCGCCAGCTGCACCTCTACGTGGACCCGCCGCGCCCGAGCACCCGGGCGCGCGTCCATCCCGCATTGGATGAGGTGATCCTCCGTGCGATGAGCAAGGATCGCAGGGAGCGCCCCCCGACGATCACGGCCTTTCTGGGCGAGCTGAGGGCCACGGTGGAGGCGAGCGGCGGGACAGGCGCGCTGTCTTCTGCCGCGCGCGAGCGGCAGGCGCTCGCGCTCTACGCCGAAGTGCACGTCGAGCCGAGCGCCCTCGAGGAGCCGGAGGATGGATTGCTCGCCGATCTCGAGGTCATCCTCCCCTTCATCGCCGCCGAGCTCGTCAGCGCCGGTCTCACGACCATGGTGCAGACCGGCAGCAGCATGCTTTTCACGGTGGATCGTCCCGACGACCCGGCCGGGGACAGGGAGGCGCGCCGCCAGGTGGTGCGCACGGCGCTCGCGATCTACCAGCGGCTCGAGGCCCGCTCCGGGCGCGATCCCAGGGTCGATGTGCGCCTGTGCCTCCACGCGGGAGAGCTCACGGATACCGGCAAAGGCTCGCCCGCAGCCGGCAAGCTGCTGGAGGTCGCGGCGTGGGTGCCAGACCAAGCCGGAGAGGGCGTCTTCGCTTCACCCGAGCTCCTGTCCGATCTGGAGATCGCAACGGCAGGAGAAGAGGGCGCGCTCCGCCGGATCACAGCGCCACGGACACGACAGGGCTGATCACCCGCCCCTCATGCCCAGTGCGCCAGGACGGGCATCCTCGCCGGCTCGTCGTCCGGGACGCTGCTCGCGGCGGCCCTGCGCTATTGCCGCGAGCAGTCGTCGCCGAAGCGCGTCTGCATGCCCGCTCGGTCGTCGCGTCGGGCGGGCGCGGCGCTCGCGGCGCGGCGCGACCGCCCGTCGACGTGCCTTGTGCGGGCAGCGGGCTCGTGGTGAGCTGTGCGCCATGCAGGAGGCGCACGGAGCTTGGGTGATCGACCTCGCCACGGCGCGGGTGGTCGATCTGACGCACCCGATCACCCCGGACATGCCGCTGTTTCCCGGCGACGAGCCCTATGCGTCGGAGGCGCTCAGCACCCTCGAGAAGGACGCGTATCGCTCCAATCGGTTCTCGATGGACGAGCACGCCGGCACCCACGTGGACGCGCCGGCGCACTTCACGGCCGGGACAGCGACCGTCGAGCAGATCGCGCCGGAGCAGCTCGTCGGGGCGGCGGCGGTCGTGGACGTGACGGCGGCCGTGGCGGCGAGCCCGGACCACCGGGTCACCGTGGACGATCTCCGGGGATGGGAGGCGCGGCACGGGGCCCTCGGCGCGAGGCATATCGTGCTGATCCGGACGGGCTGGGGGGCTCGCTGGTCCGATCCGGCGAGGTACCTGAACCAGGACCCCCAGGGCGTCATGCATTTCCCCGGGGTTTCCGTGGAGGCGAGCCGCTACCTGCGCGAGCGCGGCGTGCGCTGCATCGGTATCGATACGCTGTCGACCGACCCGGGGCAGAGCGAGACATTCGAGCAGCACAGGGCCTTCCTTGGCGCCGGCGGCTACCACATCGAGAACCTCGCCAACCTGGATCAGCTGCCCGAGGCCGGGGCGGTCGTTGTGGTCGCGCCGCTCCCGCTCGCGCGCGGCAGCGGCGCGCCGGCCCGGGTGCTGGCGCTGGTGCCGGCCTCCGGCGGCCCGGCGAGCTAGCGCGGCGCACATCGCCGGGCAGGCTCGGGCGGCGGCCGCGGCGTTGCGCATTGCAGCGCGTCAGCACCCCTGGCTGCTCTCTGACCTGCCGCACGCGTCGCCTCACCTTTCGCCCAGGGGACGGATCGGCGCAGGCACGCCTGGGGCGCAGCGCGCGCCGTCCTGGCCCCGTCGCCCTGCTCCGGCGCCGTGTCGCCTGTTTGCATACCGCCCCCCGCGACGGTCGTACGAGGTGCTGCTCCCCGCGCCGGAGCGACCACACGGAGCTTCGCGTCCTGCCCGGGATTCGGTATCCTCTCGACTCCCCCCTCGGGAGGTGACCGGGCGTATGAAGTTCGAGAAAGACGTCCTTCTGGCCGGCAAGTTCCGCCTGGAGCGAGAGCTATCGCACGGCGGGATGGGCTCGATCTGGGTGGCGCAGCACGTACAGCTCGGCACGCTCGTCGCGGTCAAGTTCATGCGCGACTCGTTTTCGCGGCTGCCGGTGCTCCGGGCGCGCTTCGAGCGGGAGGCGCGCGCCGCCGCGCAGCTCAAGAGCCCTCATATCGTGCAGGTCCACGATTTCGGCTTCGAGGAGGACGACGAGGTGCCCTACCTCGTCATGGAGCTCCTGCAAGGCGAGGATCTCAGCAAGCGCCTCCAGCGGTGCGGCCGCCTCTCGCTCCCGGAGACGCTGCACATCATCGTCCAGGCCGGGAAGGCGCTCCGCAGCGTCCATGAAGCGGGGTTCGTGCACCGCGACCTCAAGCCCGCCAACTTCTTCCTGGCGCGCGTCGACGGCGAGGACGGCGAGATCGTGAAGCTGCTCGACTTCGGGATCGCGAAGGACGTCTCGGCGGTGCTCGCGACCGATATCTCGGCCACGGGCGAGGTGATGGGCTCGCCCAACTACATGAGCCCGGAGCAGTTCTATGGCGAGCGGGACGTGGACGCGCGCAGCGATCTCTGGTCGCTCGGGGTCATCCTGTTCAAGATGCTCACGGGGCAGCTGCCGTTCCCGGGCGACGCGATCGGGCGCGTGGTCACGAAGGTGATCCTCGGCACGGTGCCGTCGGCGCGCGCGCTCGCCCCCGATCTGCCGAGCGGCATCGACGCGTTCTTCGAGCGGGCGCTGGCGCGCGATCGGGACAAGCGGTTCCAGAACGTGCGCGACATGGTGAACGAGCTCGCGCGCGTCGCGGGCGCGCCGCCGTTCTTCTCGCTCGTGGGGGACACCTCGCTGGGCGCCGGGTGGTCGTCGCTGGTCTCCGGCGGCGTGTCCGGGCTCGCCGACCCCGGCACGCCGCCGGTGGCGCAGCTGACGACGATGCCCATCCAGCGGCGCTCGGACCCGAACGATGTCCGCGCCTCGACGCCGAACCCGCACTCGCTGCCGGGCACCTTGACCGGCGCGATCAACCTGTCGGCGCCGCACGCGGCGCGCGGCGCCATCGCGCGGGTCGCGGGGCGCGTCGCCATCGGGGCGACGATCGTCGCCGTGGGGGGCGGCCTGTTCATCGCCACGCTCAAGGGCGCATCGACCGGCGGCGACGAGGCCGCGATCCAGGCGTCCGCGGCCGCCGCAGCGCCCGCGCTCGTCGCGCCGTCGAGCGGCGCGCCGGCCGGGCCCGCCGCGGTCCCCGCCATCGCGAGCGCTCTCGAGGCGCGCGCCGCGGCGACCCCCGCGGTGGTACCGGCCCCGCTGCCGCTCGAGCCGGGCGCGGGCGCGCCGGGCGCCGCCTCCCTGGCGCCGGCACAGGCATCCGCCGTCCCCTCCGCGGCGGCGGCGCGGAGCGCCGCGCCCGCGCGCCCCGCGTCTCCGGCCACCGCTCGGACCACGTCGACGGCGGCGCCGCGCAAGGCGGCGCCGGCTCCTCGCAAGAAGTCCGGCGGGAGCAGGCCGGACTGGGGGCTCTAGCCGGGTGGCTCCGCGTCCCCAGAGAGCAAGAATGCGCTTCCGAGCGGCGGTGATGGGTACGTTCCTCCTTGTCACGCTCGCCGGCGCGGAGGCGTCCGCGCAGGCGCCGCCCCCGTCGGCGAAGGCGCGGCAGGCGGCCGTCGCGTACGCCAACCAGGGGTGGACGGCCTACCGAGCACGCCGGTACCGGGACGCGCTCCAGGCCTTCCGCCGAGCCGAGGCCACGGTGCATGCGCCGACCTTCCTGATCATGGTCGCGCGCTCCTGCCACAAGCTCGGCCGCCTGACCGAGGCGCGCTCGGTCTACCAGGTCATCGTCGACGAGCAGCTCCCGGCCGACGCCTCGCAGGCGTTCCGGCAGGCGCAGGCCGAGGCGAGGACGGAGCTCGAGGCCCTCTCGTCGCGCATCCCGACCGTGGAGATCACCGTGACGGGCGCGGGCTCGGGGGGCGCCCAGGTGGCGCTCGGCGGGCTGGACGTGCCGCCGTCGACGCCCGTCGCGCGCGATCCGGGCAGCCACACGCTCGCCGTGGGGGCGCCTGGACGACGCGGGCTGACGAAGGAGATCGTCCTCAAGGAGGGGATGAGGGCCAAGGTCGAGGTCGATCTCGTGGCCGGTAAGGTGCGGATCGAGAGCGACAGGACCGGGCGCGGCGCGGGCGGCGAGCCGCAGCCGCTCGGCCCCGGGCAGGTCGCGGCCGACGGCAGCGCCCAGGAGGGCGGCGGGCCGCTGGGGCCTGGGCAGGGTGCGGCCGACGGCAGCGCCCAGGAGGGCGGTGACGCGGGCGACGCGGCGGATGGACGCCCGCGCCCGCGCAGCCCCGCGGTCGTGTTCACGGGGCTCGCCGCGACCGCCGCGGGGACGGGGCTCGGGGTCGCGTTCGTGCTGCTCTCGAACGGGAAGGCGAGCGCGCAGCAGCGCCTCCTGGAGCCGGCCTGCACCGACCCTGCGCGCTGCCCCGGGCTCGACCTGCGCGCGTACAACGACCTGGGGCACGCCAAGGCAGACCTCGCGAACGCGGCGGTCTGGAGCTTCCTTGCCGCGGGCGCGGCGGGGCTCGGCACGGCGGCGTACGTCCTCCTGACAGGGCAGCCCGACGCGCGGGACGCGACGGCGACCGGCCTGTCGGTGATCCCCATGCCGGGCGGGCTCGGGCTCAGCAAGCGCTGGTGAGGTTTCCGAAGAGAGGGATCGTCCCGATGGTGCGCATCGTATCTTGGACGTGGATGGGCCGGGCGCTCTCGACGATCGTCCCGCTGGTCGCGCTCACCGGGGGGAGCTGCGTCTTTTACAGCTACGAGGATGTCGTGCCCGGCACGGGCGGCGCAGGCGGAACGAGCGGCAGCGCCGGCGGGACCGTGGAGCCTTGTGAAGGGGGTGGCGGCTGCGGCGGGGCGCCCCCGGAGGGCTGCGATGGGCCGGGGAGCCATATCTCGACTTGCCTTGTCGATGATGGCTTGCTCGCGCGGTACTTCCTCGACGCGTACGGCACGGATGGCAAGCTCGTCGACTCGGGACCAGCGCCGGGGCTCTCGCTCGACGTGGTGTCGGACGGAGAGAGGCTCAACCTGGAAGGCGAGGCGGGGCGCAGGGGCATCCGCTGGAACAACCTCGGCGGCAACGCGCGCGTGGAGGCCGTGTTTTCTTCGACCGCCACGCCCCCGAGCAAGCTCCTCGTCTCGAAGGCGGCGCTCACGCTCGAGACCGTGGTGAGCGTGACGGCCGCGGCGGTCGAGGGCGTGCCGGCTCGCATCCTGTACCTCGGGACCGATACCGGAGAGTTCGGGAAGTACTCGCTGAGCGCGGGCGACCCCGACGGGATGGGCAACCGAGAGCTGCTGTTCCACATCTACGCCAGCTCCCAGACGCTGCTCGTGGGGCAGTGGTTCATTCCCCTCGAGGAGCTGGAGCGGCCGTGCGTCCTGCACCTCGTGCTGAACGCCGCCGAGGGCGTCGTCGATCTCTACGTGAACGGCGACGTGCAAACGAACGCGATCCCGGATCGGCCGCCCGCCGACTTCGTCTTCACGTGGGCGGAGCCGACGTGGTATCTCGTGCTCGGAAACTCGCGGAAGGCCGGGCGCTCTCTCCGCGGCTCGATCCAGTATGCCGCGCTGTACGGCGAGCCATTGACCCGCGAGCAGGTGGAGGCCAACGCCGCGACGCTGGCGAAGAGCGACGACGGCCCCGGGATGTGACCTAGTGCGCGCCGCGCCCGTTCCGGGTTCGCGCCGGCGCCCGCGCGCCCTCGCGTCCGGAGAGCGCATAGGTCACGCCGCGCTCCAGCGTCCCCCGCGTCACGATCCCCCCCAGATCGGCCCCCAGCTGCACGAGCGCCTGCGCCACGCTCGGCCGGATCCCGGTGAGCACCACCTCGGCCCCGAGCAGCCGCGCGCTCCGCGCCGCCCGGATCAGCGCGTCCGCCACCTCCGGCCCCGCCTGCGGCACCCCCGTCACGTCGAGGAGGGTGATCCGCGCGCGCTGGCGGGAGATCCCGTCCAGCAGCGTCTCGGTGAACTGCGCGCCCCGCTCGCGGGTCAGCTCGCCGACCAGGGGCGCCACCAGCACCCCGTCCGCGATGGGCAACAGCGGCGTTGAGATCGCCCGTATCGTCTCCTGCTGCACGCGCAGCATCTTCTCCTGCAGCTGCCGGGTCCTCGCCTCGGCCCGCACCCGCTCGGTGATGTCCACCGCGATCGCCCCGCATCCGGAGACCCTGCCCTCCTCGTCGCGGAGCGCGAACCTGGTGCTCATGTACACGTGCGTCCCGTCGGCCAGCTCCATCTCGTCCTCGGAGGTGATGGGCTCGGACGACGCCATCGCCGCCCGGTCCTGCGTCGTGAACCGGTCGGCGATCTCCGCGGGGAACAGGTCGTGTTGCGTCTTCCCCATCAGCTCCTCGCGGGGCTTGCCGAGGAGCGCCTCGACCGGCGGGTTCAGCAGCGTGTGGCGGCCCTCGCTGTCCCGCGCGAACATGAGCATCGGCGCGTTCTGGATGAAGGCCTCCAGCAGCGCGGCGCCCCGGCGCCTCTGCGCCTCGGACTCCACGCGCGCGGTGACGTCGATGGTCACCACCGCCACGAAGCGGTTCCCGCTCGCGTCCTCGAATGCAACGTAGCTCGGCTCGGTCCAGAGCCGGCGCCTCTCCTTGTAAAGCTCGCCCGGCTCGGTGTCGTAGGGGACCGGGGGCAGCGTGACCACCTCCCCGGCGAGCGCTCGGCGGAAGGCCTCGGCGTGGCCCGTCTTCACCGCCTGCGGATCCTCCAGCGCGTTGTACTTGCCGATGATCTGCTCGGGCCTGATGCGCCACCGCGCGCAGTCGGCCCGGTTGATCGCGACGAGGAGCCCGTCCGCGCGGTGGACCACCAGCGGTACGGTCACCGCATCGAAGAGCGCGCGGTAAGGCACGCTGTCCGCGAGCTCGCGCTGCGCGTCGCGCGGCGCCGCGCCCGAGCCGAGCCTTCGCTCCAGCTCCTCCACGCGAGCCCGGAGCCGCGCGTTCTCTGCCTTGATTCGCTCGTCGCTCTGCCGGTCGATCTCCATCGTCCCCCCTGAGCCCTGCCTGATGTGCGATCTCACGCGCGGCCGCTCGCCGCCGAGGAGAGCGCGCTCAGCCCTCTGAGCCCTGCGCACCGCTCTCCGCCCGCGGCCGTCCGGGATACCTGCTGCGCTGAAATGGTGCACCATCAGGCCGGCCCCGTGAAGTACCTAATCGGCCGGGGATGGCTCGTTCTCGCGGGCTGGCGCGTCGACAGCGGTACTCCCACGCACGACCGACTCGCCCTCATCGCAGCCCCGCGCACCACCGACCGGGACCTGCCCTTCGTGCTCGTCGCCTCGTACATCGGAGCATCTCGGAGGCGCTATCGACACGGCGAAAGACACGTTCGATCCGGACGGACGCCGCTTCGTGTTTGCGTGGCTCCTGTTCCCGGAGAGCGTCCTGTCGACCAGGGGATAGGTCCCGCGGCTCGGGCTCGCCGCCGGTGGCTAGGGAAGAAAGACGGTGATCACACGGGTGGTCGACTCCGGGATGCCGGTGAGGTTGTTGACGCAGCTCGGGTAGTACATGCCGTTCGTGTTGAGCTGCTGGCAGTAGGCGGCGCACGACCCGCGGATGCTGAGCATCCCGCATTGCTGGACGGCCCCGCCGCTGGTGAGGTGACCGGCGGCGCAATCCCGCATCAGCGACCGTGCATGGCCGCGATTCGCCTCGTCGTAGCAGGCGTTCAGGTAAGGAGAGGGGGCAAACAGATTGCCCCAGAAGGCGCCTTCCAGATGCGTGTAGGTCGTGAGCTCGAGGGTACCGGTCTTGTCGATGGCCGAGGGAGTGCCCCGCGAGGAGATCGTCACGGAGACGCCGTACCAGTTCGTCCGCGACGCGAGGCACGCCGAGATCCACTGCTGGTCCATCAGGCCGAGCGGCTTGGTGCTCCAGTCCGGCACGAGGCCGATGATCCCCCAGTACTGCTCGTTGCGCACCGTGCCCGAGCCGTCGGTCCACGAGAAGCTGAACGACTGCGAGGGGAGGAACGCACAGCCGACCACATAGCTGAGGAGCTGGCGCGAGAGATCGCCGGCCGCGCCCGGATCCTGGATCGCGCTCAGGGCCGCCGGGCTCAATGCGTTGGGGTTGAGGGCGTTGGGGTTGAGGGCGTTGGGGTTGAGGGCGTTGGGGTTGAGGGCGTTGGGGTTGAGGGCGTTGGGGTTGAGGGCGTTGATGAACTCGAGCGCGCTAAGGGCAACTCCTACGGAGTCCTCCTCCTCTTCCTGAACTGCGACGCAGCCGACCAAAGACGCGACCAAAAGCGCTGCGAAAACAGCGATGCTGATCCGGTACATCGTCGTTCCCCCCCCCCGGGTTCGTCCCTTCGTGCCCTCGTCGAAGGTCACATGGGGTGTACCGATGACTAGCCATCATGTCCAGTACTCAACTGGCGATTTGTGTAGAATTCTGGAGTCGTTGGAGTCAGCGGTGCTCTGTCCACGGCGTGCCGGGCGAGCGCGAGGTCGCGTGTCGCGCGCCGTCTGAGACCCAGTAAGGAGCGGTGGATGATCGAAATCTCACATTGCATGAAGGCTCGACAGAAGGGCAGCGAGCGGCCTGTGTGTCGTTGCGATGTGCAGTGTGGCGACAGGAGCGTGCGCGGGGCCGGGGCCATGGCGCGAGGCACGCCGCTGACGAGCGCGCCGCCGAGCGCCCCGGCAGGCGCTGTCAGGGGGTCTCGTGCGCGGGGGCCGAGCGGGCGGTGATCGATCTGCTCGGGTCAGCCAGCAGGCTCACCCGGGGTCGATCTCGCCGTCGCCGCGCGGGCCCTGCGCCGGAGGCGGCGAGGTCGGTTCCGGGGAAGGCTGCGCGCCCTGCGCCGGCGGCGCGGTGATCGGGGAAGGCTGCGCACCCTGCACCGGCGCCGCGCCGGTCGGGTAAGCGTGCATCGGGCCCGCCTGGAAGGGTGGACGGAAGCTGGCTGTCGTGCGCCGCTGCCGCCGGAGGATCGCGCGAAGGGCGTAGGTGAGCGCCCCGAAGAACGCCGCCAGGAGCAGCAACGTGGGGCCGATCGAGGCGGCGAGGACCGCGGTTTTCACGGCGACGACCCCCGCGTTCTCGATTCCCTCGCTGGCCGCGCGGGCGATCTTGCCGCCGGCGCCCAAGGTCTGCTCCTCGCCGCGCGCCGTGATCGACATCTTCACGGTCGCATAGGCGATCTGCCCCTCCAGCAACCGCTCCTGCGCCTCGATCTGCTCGATCGTCTCACGCACGCTCCCGAGCTGCTTCTCGACGGCGACAACGTCCGCGAGGCTCCCCGTCCTGTCGGAGAGCAGGTCGAGCAGCCGCTTCTCCTGGGCGCGGGCGTTCCGCAGCCGCGCGCCGATGTCCGCGCGCTGCTCGGTCACGTCCTCGGCCTTCTCCGCGTCGTCGACCACCTCGCCGACCGACGCCGCCACGGCGCGGAACGCGCCGACCTTCGCCGAGGGGACCCGCGCCTCGAGCGACGCGCTCCGGTGCGGGCCGCCGTGCACCCGGGCCTCGCTCACGTAGCCGCCGTGCTCCTCGACCGCGGTCCGCAGCCGCTGCATCGCGGGCTCGAAGGCGTCGACGAGGATCGCGGTCTCGACGGTGATCCGCATCGCCCGCCCGGCGAGCGGCGCCGACGCGGGTGAGGGCCCCGGCGCTCGCTGATCCAGCGCCGCGATCTGCGCGGGCGGGGCCGATCCGGAATGGTCCCCTCTGGCGCAGGCGCTCGTCAGCGTCACCGCCAGGAGCAGCACGGCAGGCAGCCTCATGCAGGAGCGCATGCGGTGACCATAGCGGTTCGAGCGAACGACCGCGAGCGGCGCCTGTGAGCCCACCTCGGGCGAGGACGCGGACACGCCGTGCGCGCCGGCGGCGGGCCCGCCCGTTGCGAGGCGGGCGCCGACCATGTCGACACGCGAAGAGGACACCCCGGGATACGACGCGATCATCGTCGGCGGAGGGCCGGCCGGCCTCAGCGCGGCGCTCATCCTGGGGCGCTGCCGGAGGCGCGTCCTCGTGTGCGACTCGGGGCGGTACCGCAACCACGCGGCGCGCGAGATGCACGGCTTCCTGTCGCGCGACGGGATCGCGCCGTCCGAGCTCCGGCGGATAGCGCGCGAGCAGCTGGCGCCGTACGGCGTCGAGATCCGCGAGGCCGCCGTCACCGACGTCCGCCGCGGAGCGAGGCGCTTCGAGGTGACGCTGGAAGGCGGCGAGCGCCTGCGCTGCCGCAAGCTGCTGCTCGCCACCGGGCTCGTCGATCGGCTGCCGGAGCTCCCGGGGCTCCCCGCGATGTACGGCAAGAGCGTGCACCACTGCCCCTACTGCGATGGATGGGAGGCGCGCGATCAGGCGATCGGCGTCTACGGACAGGGCAGCACCGGGGTCTCGCTCGCCGTGAACATGAAGACGTGGAGCGATGACGTCGTCCTGTTCACGGACGGGCCAGCGTCCCTGTCGCGATCGGACGCCGATCGGCTCGCGCGCCACCGGATCGGCGTGCGCGAGGAGCGCGTCGCCCGGCTCGAGGGCAGGGACGGGATGCTGGAGCGCGTGGTGCTCGAGGACGGCAGCGCGGTGGAGCGCCGCTCGCTCTTCCTCAAGGCGAAGCAGGAGCAGGGGGCGGATCTGGCCGGGCGGCTCCGCTGCACGGTCACGGAGGAGCGGGGCGTCGAGACGGTCGCCGAGCACGAGGAGACGACCCGCGATGGGGTCTTCGTCGCCGGGGACGCCTCGAAGGAGGTGCTGCTCGCCATCGTGGCCGCCGCGGAGGGAGCCGCCGCGGCGTTCGGGATCAACTGCGCGCTGCAAGAAGAGGAGCTCGCGTAGCGGGGCAGCGCGCCCTCGCCGGCGCTGCCAGGACAGGCGCTCAGTCGCCCCGACCGCCCGGCCCGCGCCCGCGGCCAGGCCCCGGCCCGAACGGCGGCGGGCCCGGGCGCCGCCGCCGCTCGGCCTCGAGCTCCTCGTAGCGGGTGAGCTGCTCGGGCGTGAGCACGCCCTTCACGCGCGCGTCGGTGCGATCGCGGAGGGCGTCGAGCGCGGGGCGGCACTCGGAGAGGAGCCTGTCCCGCTCGGCCTCGGCCTCGGCGAGCGTCGCCTTGAGCTCGCGCACCTGGCGGTCGGTGAGGTCGAGGTGGCGGCGCATCGCCTTGAGGCGGAACTGGGCGCGCGCCTCGGTCGGAGGGCCCCGGAAGGTGGCCTCGAGGTCGCGCAGCGCCGTGACGCGGCCGATGGCCGCGCCGGCGACGCCGCCGAAGAGGAAGACCGCGGCGAGCACGGCCAGCGGCTTCCAGCGGGCGAGGGGGGGCGGGGACGCGGGGCGCTCTGTCATTCGCTCGCCTCGAGGGCCTCCACGGAGGCCATGATCGCGCTGTCGACGTCGCGCTGCGCCTGCAGGAAGAAGAGGATGCTCGCGGCCGCCGCGAGGGCGGTGACGACGAGGGCAGGGCGACCCGAGCGGACGATGCCGTCGGCGATCGCGGGCCGCGCGGGCAGGAGCCGAGGAGCGGCCGTCGCGGCGCGGACCATGGCCTCGGTGAAGCCGGCGTCCGGCTCGAGGCCGTCGGTCGCGGCCGCGATGCGCGCGAGCGGATCGCTGGCCGCGCTGGCCGTGCTGGCCGTCGCAGCGCGCAGCACGGCCGCCGTGAAGCGGTCGTCGGCGTCGATGCGAGCGGTCGCGGCCGCGAGGCGCGCGAGGTCCCGATCAGGTCCGGTCCGGTCGTCGTCGCGGTCAGACATGCGGCGCCTCCTCCTCGATCTGCCGGGCGCGGAGCGCGGCGCGGGCGCGCACCAGGCGTTGCTCGACGGCGCCCTCGGAGCAGCCGAGCGCCGCCGCGGCCTCCTTCGCGGGCAGGCCCTCGACGGCGACGAGGACGAGCGCGGCGCGCTCCTGGGGCGGGAGCGCGGCGAGCAGCGCGTCGAGCTCGCGCAGCGCGACGCGCGCCTCGGCGGAGACGAGGCCGTCGAAGCGCGGCTCGGTCGACGCCTCGCGCGCCTCGCGCGGGGTGTCGCGGCGGCGCCGGAGGGCGTCGAGGCAGGCGTTCGTCACGATGCGGTACAGCCAGGTCTCCACCTTCGATCTCCCGTCGTAGCGCCCCTCGCGCAGGGCGCGGTAGGCGTCGACGAACGCCTCCTGCAGGGCGTCCTCGGCCTCGGCGAGGTCGCCGACCAGGCGCGCGGCCAGGCGGTACATCGGCGCGCGCGTGTGCTCGACGATCTGCCGGAAGGCCGCATCATCGCCCCTGGCGACGCGCGCTGCGACGAGCCTGAGGTCGACGATCACGTTCCCCCGCGATTCTGCGCCCATGGCACCGCGCGCGCTACAGGGACGGGCGCTCAGCGGCGCTCGGGGCCGCGCATGCCGGGCCCGGGGCCGTGCTCGCCGCCGGGCCCGCCGGGCCCGTGGCCGCGCATGCCGGGCCCGTGGCCGTGCTCGCGGCCGTGCCTGCCAGGCCCGGGGCCGTGCTCGCGGCCGTGCCTGCCCGCGGCCGGCCCCTTCTCGATGCGCTCCGCGAGGGCGTTGCGCTGCGCCTCGTCGAGGATCGGGACGATCGCGGCCAGCGCGCCGACCATGCGGTCCAGGTGCGCCCGCGGGCCCATCTTCTCGCCCGCCGGCGGCTGCGGCAGGAACGCGTTCGCGTCGAAGCGATCCGCGGCGAACGTCTCGAGCCGCGCGCGCATCTCGGCGCGCCTCGCCGCGTGATCTTCCTTCCGCCCGACCCGGTCGGCGTCGCCCGGGCGCGCGGCCTCGAGGGCCTTGTCGATCTGCGCGCGCTGCTCGTCGCGCAGGTCGAGGCCGGCGAGGAGGTGGCCCAGCGGACCGCCGCGCATGCCGGGGCCGCCCATGCCGCCGTGGTCGCCGCGCATGCCGGGGCCGCCCATGCCGCCGCGGTCGCCGCGCGGGCCGCGGTGGTGCTCGCCGCCCTGCTCGCCGCCGCGCGGGCCGCGCTCTGCTCGCTCGTCCATCTTCGCGGCGATCACATCGATGAGCTGCCGGCGCTGCTCCTTCGTGAGCGTGGCGTGCAGGGTGCTCAGCGCCCCGGCGACGCGCGCGCGGCGCTCCTCCGCCGCGCGGCCGGCGTCGGGGAGCTTCGCCTCGATCGCCGCCCGATCGATCTTGCCGGCGCGCACGCCCTCGGCGAGCGCCGCGAAGACGGCCCCGTCCTTCGGGCGCTCCTTCGCGCCGTCGCGCAGCCCCTCGAGGGCGCCCTCGATCGTCGCTTCCTGCGCGTCGGAGAGGTCGAGCTCGTGGAGCGCCGCGCGCAGGAGGTGCTCGGGGCCGCGCGGCCCGCCGCGATGGCCGCCGAAGCCCCCTCGGGGACCGCCCGCCCCGGGCGGGCCCTTGGCGAGCGCCGCCTCGGCGGCCTCGTCGCTCGGGGACGTGTTGCCCTGCCCCGTCTCCGCCGTGCAACCGGCCGCGCCGACGAGCGCGCCGACGAGCGGCAATATCCCACCAAGCCTCCACCAACGAGACTGCGTCATGGACTCTTCTCCTGCGTCGCCCGCGTCGTGCCGAGCGGGTCGTTCATCCCTGTGACGCGGGCGGGGAGGGGGGCCCTACGAGGACGAGCTACTTTTTCTGGAGGCCCGGTCGTCCGGCAAGCTCCGCAGGCATCCGGGAGAGGCCAACGCGGGCTGGATCGGGCCCGGCCTTACCGCACGCTGGCGATCAGGTGGGTGCGCGTCCCCTGCGGTGTGGCGACCTCGGCCTCGTCGCCCTCCGACAGGCCCAGCAGGGACGCGCCGAGGGGGCTCGTCGTGGCGAGGGTCTGCAGCTCGACCCCCTGGAACTGGATGCGCTCGCCGCCCGCGGCCGGCAGGAGGAAGTAGAGCGCGCGCCGCTTTCCGCTCTCCAGCTCCACCAGCGCCGAGCTCTCGATGCCCGCGCCAGGGCCGAAGTCGCGCACCGTGACGGCGCCCAGCCTGGCGAGCGCCTGCTCGATCTGGAGCACGCGCTCGCTGTGACCTCGCGCCACGTAGGACGCCTCGGTGGCGCGCATGTCCTTGTCGCCTTCGGCGCGGTTCTCCTCGTGCGTCACGGCGCTCGCGGCGTCGCGCGCCCGCTCGGTGGAGCGCTCGAGCTCACGGGCGAGCTGGTCCTTCAGGGCCGCTAGCAAAGCGCGCTTGTCGATGGCCGGTGGCATGGACACGCACATCTTACCAGACGGGATCGCGGCGGTCACTCCACGGTCGTCGGGCGCCGCGCGGCGCTGAGGACGGCCGAGGGGCGCAGCCGTCCTCGGCGCCCCGCGGCGCGCGTCCGTCTCCGCCGGTGCCGATGCAGATGATGAGGAGACGGGAGGCGGCCCGGCTCCTCCGGGAAGGCCGCGCGCCGCGCGCCCGCCCGCGGGCGGGCGGCGCCGAGCGCACACCTGCGCTGATTGCAACTCTGTAATAGATGCCTCTCGCACAGAGTCGCAGCTCATGGCGCCTTTTCGCGTCGAGAGCTCCCCGCTCCTTGCAGATGTGCAATCCACGCGCGTCTCGCGCGGCGGACTGCCGACGCGCTTATCGTTCGTGTGAATCGAATGTTTCAACACGGTGACCTGGAAGCACGAAGACGCGCGAAGACGCGAGAAGACGCGAGAAGACGCGAGAAGACGCCCGATGAAGCGCGATGACGCTCCGCGACGGCGAGCGGGAGAACCGCTCAGGAATCGTTCAGGAATCTCTTTGCCGGGGTACGGTGAGTAGTGTAGATTCCTAATCTGCTGCGCCGCTGCTCCGGGCTGGAACGCATCGACACGAGAGCATGGGTGTCGTGCGGCGCCACCGCACAGCCTGGAGCGCGCGGGCCGAGCGCGCGCGACATGACGCGAGGCGTCCTGCCGCCGCTCGCCCGGGCTGCTTCCCGATCACCGCACGAGCACACAAGAGGAGAATCGTGAGCCTGTATGCCCAGGAGAGGCTGCGCGTGCTCGTCGTCGACGACGAGCGGAGGATGCTGGACAGCATCGCGGCCATCCTCGACGACGACGTCGATGTCGAGACCTGCACGTCCGCCCACCGGGCGCTCGAGCTGCTGCAGACAGGCCAGTTCCACGTGGTCTGCTCCGACTACAAGATGCCCGGGATGAACGGAGACGAGCTCCTCAAGCGGGTCGCCGGCCTGCCGTTCTACACGAGCTGCCTGCTGATCACCGGCGACGAGGAGTACATCCGCTCCGGCGAGGCGGGCCGCCACTACGTCATCCTCAAGCCGTTCGAGCCCGCCCGGGTCACCCGGATCGTCCTGGAGCTCGCGCGCCTCGCCCGCGCGCGGCGGTCCGCGGACGCCGGCGCGGGCGCCTCCTCGGCGCGCGAGGCCGCCGCGCCCGCCTCGAAGACGAGGAGGGCCACGCCGTCGCTCAGGCCGCGGGAGGTCCAGGACGCGCCGGTGTCCTCGCAGCGAGAGCGGGTGAGCTCGTACCCGCCCCCGTCCTCCCGCGCGGCGTCGAGCTACCTGGACACGGTGCGGGTCGGAGACGCTGGGCTCCCGGCCCGGACCCTCAAGTGATCGACCGCGGCGGCGAACGCGGCACCCGAGGAGGCCATCCCCCACGATGACGAGCCGAGATCCGCTCGGCGCGGTGGAGCAGACCGCGACGGCCGAGGAGATCGTGGCCACGCTGCGCCACGATCTGCGCAATTGCTTCGGGACGATCCGCAATGCGGCGTTCTTCATCCGGCGCAAGGTCGCCCGGGAGCAGGCCTTTCGGGACGACCCGCGGGTGGAGCAGTTCCTCGACGTCATCGACGAGGAGGCGATCGCGGCGAGCGCGCTCGTCGACGGCGCCGTCGACGCGAACCCGAGCCTCAGGCGGCGGCCGGTGAGCGCGAGCGCCCGCGAGTGCGTCCTCACGGCGGCGGCCTGCGCGCGCATCGCCGAGCCGGGGATCCGCGTCGACGTCGACGCGGCGGAGGGCGTCGTCGAGCTCGATCCGGCCGAGCTCGCGCTGGCGGTCCGGTGCCTCGTCGAGAACGCGGCGGAGTCGATGCCCGGGGGCGGGGTGGTCACGCTGCGCGGGAGCGTGGCCGGCGCGCGCTACCGCATCGAGGTGGGCGACGCGGGGACGGGCGTGCCCGAGCAGGAGCGGGAGGCGATCACGCGCCCGTTCTACACCACCAAGCCGGGCCGCCTCGGCCTCGGGCTCAACATCGCCGGGCGCGTGGCGCGCCGCTATTTCGGGACGCTCACCCTCGGCCGCGGCGCGCCCTCGGGCACGCTGGCCTGCATCGAGCTGCCCCTCGCTCTGGCGCCCGAGCCGCCCGGCGCGGGCGCGCTCGTCGAGGAGCGGCTGTGACGGCGCGCGCGGCCGAGGCGCCGCGATGAGCATCCGGGCCGCCCTCTCGCTGATCTTCGCCGTCGCCGCGGCCGTCGTGCTGCTCGCGACCGGCGCGCTCCACGTCACGTCCGCCAGCATGACGCGGCTCCAGCGGCGCGCCGAGCTGTCGTACGAGGATCTCACCCGCCATGTCACGCTCGCCAACCACGCCGGCCGCTACATGCGGGAAGCCGCGGAGATCTCCCTCGGCGGCGGCGACACCGAGGAGCTCCACCACCTGGCCGGGCTCGTCGCGCGGGACCTGTCCGCGGCGGAGGCGATCGAGCGGGCGCGGGAGCCGCTGGAGCGGGCGCGGGAGCCGCTGGAGCGGGCGTGGGCGCCGCTGGAGCGGGCGCTGATCGAGGGCGAGCGCGCCTCCGAGGCGCTGCGCGAGGCGCAGGAGGGCGACGAGCGCCTGCGCCGGATGCGCGCGAGCTTCGCGGCGATCGCCGGGGGCGTCGACCACGTGTCCCGCATGGCGAGCGCCGGGGATCCGGCGGCCTACCGGAGGTTCGTGGAGCGCCCCGAGGTCGAGTACGAGGAGGGGTTCGTGCCCCAGATCGACGCGGCCATCGCCGACGCGCGGCGCGACGTCGCGCGGAACACGGAGGAGGCGGGCCGCGCAGGCGCCAGGATCAGGATCGCGAGCATCGCCCTGATGACGGCGGCGCTCGTGCTCCTCGTCGTCCTGCTCGGCGGGCTCCTGCGCTCGATGGCGCGCGGGTTCGGCGCGCTCGCGGAGTGCTCGCGGCGCATCGCCGGAGGCGACCTCGATTACCCGCTGCCCGACCTGGGAAAGCACGAGTTCGGGCGCATGGGCGCGGCGCTCCGCCACATGGCCGAGAGCCTGCGCGAGGCCCAGGCGTCGAGCGTGCGCGTCGAGCGGCTCGCGGCGATAGGGCAGCTCGCGGCGAGCGTCGGGCACGAGCTCCGCAACCCGCTCGGCGCCATCCGGAACGCGACGCACTACCTCAAGAAGCGCCTCGCCGGGACCGAGGTCGGCGCGGAGCCGCGCGTCGCCCAGCTCCTCGCTCTGATGGAGAAGGAGCTGCTCTCGTGCAACCGGATCATCGGCGATCTCCTGGACTTCGCGCGTGAGCGCAGGCTCCGCCGCACCGCCTGCCCGCTCGCGCCCCTCGTGGACGACGCCATGTCGGTCGTCACGCCGCCCGCGCACGTGCGCCTGGAGAACCTCGTGCCGGCGGCGCTGCCGGTGCCGAGCCTCGACAAGGACCAGTTCCGGCAGGTGCTCGTGAACCTGATCCAGAACGCGGCCGAGGCGATCCCGGCCGAACGCGAGGGGTGGGTGCGCGTGGTTGGACGTGTGTGCGACCAGGCCGTGAGCCTGGTTGTGGCCGACAACGGGGAGGGGATCGAGGAGGAGCACCTCGCGAAGATCTTCGAGCCGCTCTTCAGCACGAAGCTGAAGGGGACGGGCCTCGGGCTCGCCATCACCGCGGGGATCGTCCGCCTGCACGGCGGCACGATCGCGGTGGAGAGCGCGCCCGGCGCGGGGACGACGTTCACCATCCGGTTACCGCGCGCCGCGGCGCCGGAGGTACACTCCTCCGTGCAGCCCGCGTGACAGCGGAGGGAGACGGCCGTCGATGCAAGGGACCGGACCGGTGCTCGTGGTGGACGACGAGGAGGGGATGCGCGCCACGCTCGCCGCGAACCTCGAGCTCGAGGGGTACGAGGTCGTCGAGGCGCGGGACGGGGCGCACGCGCTCGAGCTCGTGAGGCGACGGCGCTTCGCGCTCGTGCTGAGCGACGTGAGGATGCCCGGCCTCGACGGCGTCGCGACGTTCCGGGAGATCAAGCGGCTCCAGCCGGAGCTCACGGTGGTGCTGATGACGGGCTTCGCGCGCGAGCAGCTCATCGAGCAGGGCATCGGCGAGGGCGTCTACGCGGTCATCTACAAGCCCTTCTCGATGGAGCACCTCATGCGGATCATCGCGCGGGCCCTCTCGTCGCGCGGCGTGCTCGTCGTGGACGATCTCCCCGCGGTCGCGGAGTCGATCGTGGCGGGGCTCAAGGCGGCCGGGCTGCGCGCGGAGGCCGCGTACGACGGGCACACGGCCATCCAGCGCGCGCGGGACGCGGCGGTCGACGTCTGCGTGCTCGACCTCCGGATGCCGTCCCTGGACGGCGTGAGGACGCACGAGCAGATCCGGCAGCTGAGCCGCGGGATCACGGTGATCGCGATGACCGGCCACGCGACGCCGGAGATGATCCACGCGTTCACGAGCCAGGGCGGGTACGCCTGCCTCCACAAACCGTTCGAGGTGCGCGAGCTGATGCACACGATCGCGCGCGCCAGGAGCGACCCGGGGACGTGCTGAGGGCCGCGGGACATGGCGCCGGGCGGCGGCGTGCGCTGCGACCTGCCTGGCCGCGACCGCGCCGGCCGCGCGGGCGGAGGAGGGCGGCGTGAGCGTGACCGTGCTCCTCGTCGACGACGACGCGTCGTCCCGGTTCGTGCTCGCGACGCTCTTGGAGGACGAGGGCTTCCAGGTGGAGGAAGCCGGCTCGTTCGCCGAGGCCGGGCGGAAGATCGCGGCGGAGGGCGCGCGGTACGACCTCGCGCTGCTCGACCAGAACCTCGGCGACGGCCACGGCACCGATCTCGTGGCGGTGCTGCGGGCGCGCCTGCCGCGCGCGAAGGCGGTGCTGATCAGCGGCAGCGGCGACGACGCCCTCGGCGACGCGCCCCCGCCGGACGCGGTGCTCTCGAAGGGGATCGGCTTTCCGGATCTGCTCGATCGGATCCGGCAGCTGCTCGGCTGACGCGCGTAGGCGCCACGCGGGCCCGCCGCGGCGGGCCCTCAGACCCGGCGCAGCCGCTCCGCCGCGCGCTCGAGCGTCTCGTCCCGCTTGGCGAAGCAGAACCGCAGGACGGGCCCGGGCTCCACGCCGGAGAGGAACGGGGAGATCGGGATCGAGGCGACGCCGTGCTCGCGGATGAGGCGCAGCGCGAAGTCGGCGTCTCGCTCGGTCGTGATCTCGGAATAGTCAACGAGCTGGAAATACGTGCCTTCGCACGGCAGGGGGCGCAGCCGCGAGCCCTCGATGAGCTTCAGGAACCGGTCGCGCTTTGCCTGGTAGAAGGGGGCGAGATCGGCGGCGAGCGGATCGCGCGCCACGACCTCGGCATACGCGTGCTGGATGGCGCCGTTCACCGCGAACGTCACGAACTGGTGCACCCGCTGGATCTCGGCCGAGAGCGCCTGCGGCGCCGCGCAATAGCCCACCTTCCAGCCGGTCGTGTGGTACGTCTTCCCGAACGAGCTGATGACCACGGAGCGATCGGCCAGCTCCGGATACCGCGCGAGGCTCTCGTGCCGGCGGCCGTCGAAGAGGATGTGCTCGTACACCTCGTCACCGACGACGAGGGCGTCGGTCCCTTCCAGCACCCGCCCGAGCTCGCGCATGTCGTCGGCCGACAGCATCGTTCCGGTCGGGTTGTGCGGTGAGTTGATGAGCAGGAGCCGCGTGCGCGGGGTGATCGCGCGCCGCACCTCGTCCCAGTCGACGCGGTACTCCGGAAAGCGGAGCGTGACGAACACGGGCGTTCCGCCGTTCAGCAGCACGGCCGGCGCGTACGAGTCATAGCAGGGCTGGAACAGGATGACCTCGTCCCCGGGGCGGACGAAGGCCGTGATCGCGCTGAAGATGCCCTCGGTGGCGCCCGAGGTGATCGTGATCTCGGTCGCCGGATCGTAGCGGCGGCCATAGAGCCGCTCGATCTTCATCGCGAGCGCCTCGCGCAGGGCCAGCACGCCCGGCATGGGGGCATACTGGTTGTGGCCGGCGCGCATGTGGCGGGCGACGGCCTCCACCAGCTCCGGCGCGCAGTCGAAATCCGGGAAGCCCTGCGACAGGTTGATGGCGCCGTGCTCGTTCGCGAGCCGCGTCATCACCGTGAAGATGCTGACGCCGGTCGACGGCAGCTTCGATGGGAGCGCGGGCGTGGTCATGGCGGGCTATATATCACCCCTTCAGAGCGGCCGCGCTCCCCGGCAGCGCGCCGCGGAGCGCGAGCGCCGCGACGGCCGACGCCGAGGCCAGGCCGACCGCCACGAGCAGGAGCCAGGGCGCCGCGCCGACCCTCCTGGAGCTCCCGTCGAAGAGCCGGTCGATGATCAGGTTGCCCGCCGCGGCGGAGAGCCCCGCCGCGAGATAGAAGATACCGTAATGAACGTCCAGGCGGCGTTCCCCGGCGAGCATCGGGATCATGTTCATCATGATGCCGATCCGGTGCGCGATGCTCGCCACTGGACGGCGGTCCGTCGGGCAGGTGCGGTCCGCTCGGGTCGGTGCATCTGGACCGCGGGGCCGCGGTATGGGACAGTGCGCCCGGCAAGATGGCGAAGGACGAGCGGACGAAGAAGGCCTCCCCGCAGTCGAAGCCGGCACCGCCAGCCGCCGGCATCAGCGCTATCGCGGTCGAGGGGTACAAGTCGCTGCGGCAGCGGACGGAGGTCGCGATACGCCCGTTGACGCTCCTCGCCGGCGCGAACAGCTCCGGTAAATCGAGCGTGATGCAGGCGCCGCTCCTTCTCAAGCAGACCCTCGAGGCACCCTACGATCCGGGTGCGCTCCTGCTCGACGGGCCGCATGTGCGGTTCACCGCAGCAGAGCAGTTGCTCTCGCGAAGCGGGAAGAAGCGCATGAGCGAAGGCTTCGCGATCACGATGGTGGTGACCGGGGGCGGCAAGGTGACGGTGCGTTTCAAGCGGCAGCCTGGAATGGGCTTCGACCTCGTGGAAATGTCCTCGACGCGACCAGGCGAACCGCCCTTCACGGTGCGGGCCGGAGCGTCTCGCGACGAGATTCTTGGTTCCCTACCCGGAGGTGGTGGCGAGCAGGCCGCCACATTGTTTCAAAGCATCTCCGTTGTTCGCGATCGTTGCTTCCTGACGGTCCGAGCCGAGGGAAAGCGCACAGGCCCTCTTGCTGGTGTGGCGGGAACGGTGATGGGCCCGGCGCGGTGGATAGACACGGCGCTGCTAGGCATCATTCACGTACCCGCGCTTCGTGGCAATCCGACGCGCACCTACAAGACATCGGCTGTGGGGGGCGTCTTCCCCGGCACATTCGAGCCTTACGTGGCCAGCATCATCCATCACTGGCAGATCACCAAGGACATCCGACAAAAACAGCTCGGGGCGGCGCTGGAGAGGCTCGGGCTGACGTGGAAGGTCGAGACCTCCCGCATCGACGACACGCAGGTCGAGCTGCGCGTCGGGCGCCTCCGCCGGGGGGGTCGCGGGGGGGCGCGTGATCTCGTCAGCATTGCCGACGTGGGCTTCGGCCTGTCGCAGTGCCTGCCCGTGGTCGTGGCGCTCCTCATCGCGCGCCCCGGCCAGCTCGTCTACCTCGAGGAGCCGGAGATTCACTTGCACCCGCGGGCGCAGGTCGCGCTCGCGCAGATCCTGGCCGACGCCGCGAACCGCGGCGTGCGCGTCGTCGCAGAGACTCACAGCTCTCTCTTGCTGCTCGGCGTGCAGTCGCTCGTCGCCGAAGGAGCCCTCTCTCCCGATCGTGTGGCGCTCCACTGGTTCTCCCAGACCGAGGACGGTGCAACCGAGGTCCGGAGCGCGGAGCTGGACGACGCGGGCGCGTTCGGGGACTGGCCCGAAGACTTCGCCGAGGTCGCGCTGGCCGCGCAGAGCCGGTATCTGGACGCCGCCGAAGCGCGGCTGGCCGGGCGTTGATGCGCGCCAAGGCGTCTCGGCGCCTCGTCATCGATGCCTCGGTGGCCCGCGCGGCGGGCGGAAAGGGCGCGACGTACCCGCTGTCCAAGCGCTGCCGCGATGCCCTGACCACGGTGCTCGACGTCTGCCATCGGGCCGTCATGCCCCCTGCCATCCGAGACGAGTGGAACAAGCACCAATCGGTGTTCGCGAGCCAGTGGCGGGTCTCCATGGTCGCCCGCAAGAAGCTGCTCTTGGAGGACGTGCCTGCAGATCCCTCGCTGCGCAGGGAGATCGAGGCCGCCTCGGCGAGCGAGCCGGGCCGCGAGGCGATGCTGAAGGACGTCCACTTGGTCGAGGCGGCGCAGGCCGCAGATCAGACGATCCTTTCCCTGGACGACACGGCGCGAGGCCTGTTCGCTGGCGCGTCGCGGCGTGTCGGTGCGCTCCGGACGATCGTGTGGGTCAACCCAGGGAGCGAGGGCGACCGCGTGAGAGCCTGGCTGGAAGGCGGCGCTCCGCCCGAGGTCACGTACCGGCTCCGCGCCGGCGAGCCGCGCCCGTGATAGCGTGCCTCCCGCCGGCGCGGGGAGCGGCGCTCCGTTCCTCTCCTCTGCGCGCGGCGGAGAGAGAGGGGGACACCGTGCGGCTGAAGGACAAGATCGCGCTCATCACCGGGGCGAGCAGGGGAATCGGGAAGGCCAGCGCGCTCGCGCTGAGCCGGGAGGGGGCCGTCGTGGTCGGCGTGGCGCGCACCACGGCCGATCTGGCGGCGCTCGAAGGGGAGATCCGCGAGGCGGGCGGCCGCGGGCTGATGATCGAGGCCGACGTCACCCGCGCCGCGTCCGTCGCCGCGTGCGTGGAGCGGGCGGTCCGCGAGCTCGGGCGGGTCGACATCCTCGTCAACAACGCGGGCATCGGCGGATACCGGCCCTTCCTCGAGTGGTCGGAGGACGACTACGACCGCATCATGGCGACGAACGTGAAGGGGACATGGCTGTTCTGCCGCGAGGTGATCCCCCACATGCGCCGCCAGGGCGGCGGCCACATCATCAACGTCGCCAGCGTCGCCGGCCTGCAGGGCTATCCGAGCGAGGCCATCTACTGCGCCTCCAAGTTCGCGCAGATGGGCCTGACCCAGGCGCTCGATCGCGAGTTCTGGCAGGAGAACATCAAGGTGAGCGCCGTCTGTCCGGGCGGCGTCGAGACGCACTTCGCCCTCGGCGACGGGCGCACCGCCGGCTCGGACCGCATGCAGGGCTTCTCCACGCCGGAGGACGTGGCCGAGGCCGTTGTGCTCGCCGCGCTGCCGCGGGATCGCTCGCGCATCGTGCAGATCGTCATGCGGCCGATGAACGAAGCCACGTAGAGCGCGGGCTCGCCGCGCGCGCTCAGACCGCGGCGCGCGGCCTCGCCAGCGTCTCCCAGGCGGCCATCGCGCAGTCGACGATCGCCCGGAGCGCCTCGCGCGAGGCGCCGTCGCGGGCCTGGAGGGAGAGGCCCTGGAGCACGGTGGTGTAGAAGGCGGCGAGCGCCGCCGTGTCGGTGCCCGCCGGCACGTCACCCTCGGCGACGCCGCGATCCAGCCGGCGCCGGAGCGCGTCGAGCGCCGCCCGCCGGCACCCGGCGAGGTAGGCGCGCACGCGCTCGTTCTCCGGCGTGCCGAGCGTCGCGGCGAGCACGATCATGCAGCCGCTCGGCTTGCCCGGCGTCGCGTACCCCTCCACGTTGCCGCGCAGCATCGCCTCGACCGCCCCGCGCGCCGTCGGCTCGTCGCTCATGGCCCGGTTCGTCGCCGCGCCCTCGACCTCGCTGTAGAGCGCCACGGCCTCGCGAAACAGCGCCTCCTTGCAGCCGAACGCGGCGTAGAGGCTCGGCGAGTTGATGCCCATCGCGGCCGTGAGATCGCTGAGCGAGGTGCCCTCGTAGCCCCGCTCCCAGAACACCTCCATCGCCCGCCGCAAGGCGGCGTCCCGATCGAAGCTGCGAGGGCGCCCTCGTCCGACCATCAGCGAGACCTTTCTGTGTTTCTGTGACGATCGATAAAAAAACCGATTGACCACCGGTCACGGGACAACGTATATATTCTGTATCGATCTGTACAGAAAAGAGGTAGCGATGGCGGAGTTTGCAGGCAAGGTGGCGCTGGTGACCGGGGGCAGCCGCGGGATTGGCGCGGCGATCGTCAAGCGGCTGGCGCGGGGCGGGGCGGATGTGGCGCTGACGTACGTGAGCGCCGCGGACAAGGGGCGGTCGGTGATCGCCGACGTCGAGGCGGCGGGTCGGCGGGGGATGGCGATCGCGGCGGACACAGCGGATCCGGCTGCGATCGTCGCCGCGGTCGAGCGGACGGTGGCCGAGCTCGGCAGGCTGGACATCCTCGTCAACAACGCCGGTGTCGCCATCATGGCGCCGCTCGAGGCCGTGACGCTCGCGGACCTGGACAAGACGCTGGGGATCCATGTGCGGGGCGTCTTCCTCGCCTCGCAGGCCGCGGCGCGGCACATGGGCGCCGGCGGGCGCATCGTCAGCATCGGCAGCTGCCTCGCCGACCGGGTGCCGGGGCCGGGAATCACGCTGTACTCCATGAGCAAGACCGCGCTGGTCGGCCTCACGAAGGGCCTCGCCCGCGATCTCGGGCCGCGCGGCATCACCGCCAACCTCATCCAGCCCGGCCCGATCGACACGGACATGAACCCGGCCAACGGCGCCGGAGCGGATGGGCAGCGGAGCATGCTCGCGCTCGGTCACTACGGCAACACCGACGACATCGCCTCCACGGTCGCTCATCTAGCCGGCGAAGGCGGGCGCTTCATCACCGGAGCGACGATCACCATCGACGGCGGGTTCTCGGCCTGAGGGGGGCCGCGCGGCCCGCGCTGGGCGCCGGTCGCGCGGCCATCACAGCGACTCCAGGGAGGTACGGAGCGGTGCCGTCGAGTTGTCCCAGGAGCATCGGTATCTGCCGACATTCGATATTTCGCGGCGCCGGCGTCGGCAAGCGAGATCGCAGCTCGATTCGACCTCTGAGCGCAGCCCGGCATGGCGCCGCCACCCGGCGTGGACGCCGTCTACCAGCGCACGGTCGCGGAGCTCCGGGCGCGCGGCAGCGTGCTCTGGCTGGTGTTCGCCCCGCTGGCGCGAGACGCGACCGCGGCGGCGCTGCGGGAGGTCGTCGCGGAGATCCACGCGGAGGCAAAGGCCGCGGCGGAGCGGGCCGAGCTGTACACGGCGCTCCTGGTGACGGCCGCCATCGATCCCTGGGGGCATAATCTGCGGAAGGAGCTCATCGACATGGTGGAGGACAAGGAAGAGGGGCTGCTCCGGCGCACACCGATCATCGGAGAGATGATCATCGAGGCCGAGCGACGAGGCGAGCTGCGAGGCGAGCTTCGTGGCGAGCTTCGTGGCGAAGAACGAGCACAGGAGGCGATCGCAGAGCTGCTCGGCCGCCTCTTCGCGCGGCGGATCGGGCGACGGCCGACGGCTGACGAAGCGCGTTTGATCCTCGAGCGAGCCCGCGCGAACGGCCCGGGGGAGGTCACGGATGCCTTGCTCGATCTCGAGGGTGAGGCGCTGGTTCGCTGGCTCGCGGAGCCGATCCGCCACGCGTGAGCTCCCGCGAGAGGCGTGGAGATCGGGCGCGTGGCCGTCGAGCGTCGCCCCGCCCGGGACGACGCGGTTCAGGCCGGCCGCGCCTCCCTCAGAGCGACTCCAGGTAAGCGACCAGGGCGCGCCGCTCCCCGGCCGACAGGTGGGCCGTGTGGCCCATGGAACCGTCCACCCCCTCGACCAGCGCGAGCAGCGTCGGGTACCGGCCGTCGTGGTAGTACGGCGCGGAGCGGCCGACGAAGCGCAGCGAGGGCGTCTCGAAGGAGCGCTCCGTCTCGAAGCGCGTCGCGCTCCGCACGTCGTGCCGCGCGCCGTCGGTGGTCAGCTCGTCGCCGACATGGCAGCTCGAGCAGCCCGCCTCGCGGGCGTGGAAGAGCTCCTCGCCGCGCGCCGCGAGGGCGGCGCGGGCGCCGGCCGCCGGCTCTGCGGCTGCCGGCTCTGCGGCGCCGGCCGGCGCCGCCGCGAGCGCGGCGCGCTCCTCGGCCGTGAGGACCGCCGCCTCGGCGGGCGGATCCATGCCGCGGAGGTACGCGAAGATGGCGTCGCGCTCCTTCGCGCTCAGGCCGGTGCCCGCGAGCCGGGACATGGTGCGGGCGAAGTGGCTCTCCAGGTCCTTCTTGCCGCCCTCCCAGCCGTACGGCGCGGTGCCGTCGAGCCGCCTCATGAGCATCGGCGTCTGGCGCGGGCCCTCCGGCGTCGACCAGGTGAGCGCGTCGTCACGGCCGTCGGGGTGGCAGCTGGCGCAGGCGCGGCCGTCGAACGCGACGCGACGGCCGCCGGCCGCGTGGAACAGCCGCTGGCCCTCCGCGCGCTGCTCGTCGAGGCGCGACGCGCGGGGCAGGGCGATGACCGGCAGCTCGCCCGCGAGCTCCTTGCCGGCGGCGCCGATCGCGGTCGGCCCCGGGTCGCGCGCGGCGGGCAGGATCGTCAGCGCGCCGTCGAACCGGGAGAAGACCACGGCGCGCCGGCGCGCGCCGTCGACCGCGATGGCGGTGGGCCCGGCGCCCACGTGGGCGCGGAAGAGCTCGCGATCCCGCACCGATCCGGTCCGCTGCGGCTTGCCGGGGATCTGGGCGCGGGCGTCGTAGGCGATCACCTCGTCGTGGCCGAGGCACGCGACGAGCAGCACCTCGTCCCCGGGCTCGATCGCCGCCGCCCGCGGGAGCCGGCAGCCGCGGAGCCCGAGGTGGGCCGAGACCGGCGGGACGTCCGCGCGTTCGCCCATCGCGTCGACGACCGCGATGTGCTCGATCACGGTGTGGACGAGCGCGCTGCCATAACCGCCGGCGCCCGTCGCGGGCCCCGGATCGACGAGCGCGATGGGCGCGAAGACCGCGCCGCTCGCCGCGCGCGCCAGCGCGAAGCCCTGGGAGCCGCGGCGATCCACGTTCACCGTCGGGCGGCGCATCTGGAACGGCGTGCCGTCTTCCAGATCGAAGGACACTTTCCGCGATGGCCCGCTCGAGCTGGGGGGGAAAGGCTTGGCGAGCTTCGACGTCGATCTCGGGGCGCGCCGCTCCACCCCGTCGGTCGACAGCTCCCGCGCGCAGGTCGGCGCTCCGCCTTCGCCGAGCGTCACGACGCTGATGCGGCCGCCGACCGCGTGGGAGACGAACGCGCGCCGGCCGTCGCTCGACGCGACGACCGCGCTGGGATCGCGGGCGAGCGGGAGCTCGCCGGTGCGCCGGAGGTCGGCGGTCGCGAGGCTGGTGAGCGCGTGGCCCCAGCGGCTCGCGACGAGCAGCGTGGCGCGGTCCGGCGTCATCGCGAGGCCCACGGGCTCGCTCGCCACGGGCACCAGGCACCTTCGCTCGAGCGGGGCGGCAGGGCCCACCGGCTCCAGCACCTCGAGAAGGGCGCGGTCGCGCAGCGAGGCCACGACGCGGCCGTCGCCCAGCACGATCACCTGGGCGGGCCGGCCCGCGAGCGGCGTGCGCGCGAGCGCGGCGCGGGCGTCGATGTCGACGGTGTGGAGGGCGGCGTCGTCCTCGTCGGCGACGAAGGCGAGGGTGCGCCCGCCGAGCTCCGCGAGGGCGACGCCGGAGCCGGCGTGCGTCGCGTCGAGGGGCGCGGGCGCGGGGCCCGCCGCACGCCGGGCGCAGATGGGCGGCGGCGGCGCCTCCGCCGCGGCACGAGGGCTGGGCGGCGGCGCCGGGGCCGGGTCGCGCGGGGAGGGGGTGCAGGCGAGGGCGAGGAGGGCGAGGGCGGTCGGAGCGGCGGCTCTCATGCCTGGACCATCGGCCCAGCGGGCGAGAGTGTGACAGGGGCGTCGCCGCCGGGTCGTCGCTCGCCTGGCCTGGCCTGGCCGGGCTGGAGCGCCGAAGGATGAGGCTGCCTGTCCTCGCGAAGGGCCTACACTGGGATGCATGCCCCTCAGCGACGACATCCCCGAGTGGAAGGCGCTGCGAGACACCTTGAGCGATCTGGTCGCCCGCGCTGGCGCCGCCGCCGCGGCCGTGATCGATGAATCGAACAACATCTGGTGTGCCTGGCCGGTCGCGCCCACGGTGCTCCCGCTCGCCGCGCGCTTTGCCGAGCGGGAGATGGCCGCTCGGTCGGGTCCACCCTTGCGGCGGGGCGGCCGGCTCCGCGTGGCTCGCCCCGCCGCTCCTCCCGAGGACTCGTACCTCGCCGAGTCGTTCGGAGGGATTTACGTGCTGGTGTTATGGTTCAAGGGTCCGTTCGACGCTGATTTTCAGCGCGCTCGTTTGCGGCGCGAGCTCCCCCGGATCGAGGCGCAGACGGTCGCGCTGCCGCCTCCGGAGGGGCCGGAGGCCGGCGAGGGCGCTGCGAGGATGCGCGTTCCGTAGAGCGGGTAGCTGCCGTCTGGAGGCCTGCCGCCTGAAATGGCTTCCTCGGACCCCGGCTCGATCCGCGTGATAGACGACGCGTTCCCAGTCAGGAGGCGAGTCGTTCAGGTCGTCGTCTCCGCAGCGGTAGCTCACGTCGAGCGATCCATCCACCGGTTGCCAGCACATCCGCTGGACCTGCTGGCAGCGACATCACTCTATCGAGTTGCCCGCTGATGCAACTTGGTTGCATCAACGCCGTGATCCATGGCATCATGGCTCTCGAGGCTTCGTCGCGGCATGGTGGCTCATGTCGCGGCGCCTACCACGGAAGGCCAGACAAGACGTGATGACGACAACGACCGCTGAGGAACACGAGGATTTTGCATCGCCGCGCGCGGCGCCTGCCAGCTCGACGCGCATCGTGACGGAGCTCGTCGACCTGGCCGAGCTCGCGGCGCCCGAGGTGAGCGTCTGCGTGCTGCGGCGGGGCGTCGACCCCGACATGGACGGCTTCGTGCGCGAATGGCTGCTGCCACGGCCGCTCGCCGAGGCGCTGAGCGTCGATCCGGTCGCGCCCGACCTCGCGGCGCTGGCCGCTGGAGCACCCCCCTCGCCCGGTCGTGAAGTCTTCCTCGAGGACGTGCGCGGGCTGATATCGCTCTTCGCGGATCTCACGGGCTGCCCGCGGGTCGGCCTACGGCTCGCGCGGCTCGACAAGCCCATGTGCCCTCGTCTCCACGCCGACATGGTGACCGCCCGCCTGGTGACCACCTACGTCGGGGCAGGGACGGAGTGGGCAGAGCACGCCGATGTCCGGCGGGACCGGCTCGGACATCGCGCCAACGGTGTCCCCGACGAGGTCTCGGGGGTGCTGCGCGCCGGCGCGCGCCTCCGCCGGATGGATCCGTTCGACGTCGGGCTGCTCAAGGGAGAGGCGTGGCCGGGCAACCAGGACCGCGGCGCGGTGCACCGGTCGCCGCCCGGAACGTCGCCACGTGTCGTCGTGACGCTCGACGCCCTGGCCTGAAACCGCGGCGCTACGCCGTCAGCTGTACGTCGCCGTGATGGTCGCAGTGCCCGCCGTGCGGGTGGTGCAAGTGGCCGTCGACGAGAAAGTCCACGTGATCTCCGTGAGGGACAGCGGGGTGCCCGCAGTCGTCTCCGTGCGCGTGCTTCACGTCGTGCCCTGAGCACGCGTGGTTCGGGGTGCACTGTGCAGGGTTCTCCTCGTTCACCGAGAGGACGTGCTCGTCGACATGGTCGTCATGCCGGTGGTGCAAGTGGCCATCGTGCAGGTAGTCGACGTGGTCACCGTGACGTATCGCCTGGTGTCCGCACGCCTGGCCGTGATCGTGCGCATGCTCATCGTGCGTCGCGTGGTCCTTCATCCTGGTCTCCTTGCCGAGCGCGGGAAAACGCACAGCTCTGAAAGGTGAAGAGGCTGATTGCATCAACCCCTGAAGCACGACTTCTCGGCTGGCAGACACGAGAAATTGGGCTCCAGGTGAACCAACCTACCCGCACGGCGTGTGGTGGTCGTCGAAAATTCGCGTGAGGCGGCAATCGCCTGGACAGGCACGGCTCCCGGCCAGCCTTGCCGCTGCTCCACCTGCCAGAGCACTCGCCTCCCCGTGGGATGCTTGACGGCGCGGGTCGGACGCCAGCTATGCTACCGCTCCACGATGCGTGGGAGCCGCACGACGGGGCCGGCTCGGAGCTCGAGGCGATCCACGCGTCGGACCCTCATCGACGCTGAATGGTCCCTGGATCGGAGGAGCAAGCATGTCAGAGGCTCTGGGAGAGCTCGTCAAGCCCGTGATCGTCGGCCGTTCCAGCTCGCACTTCACGCGTGTCACGCGGATCTTCGCCGTGGAGATGGGGGTCGACCATTCGCTCGAGGTCGTGCGGGACCTCATGTCGTCCAACGCGGCGGACTACGCGGGCAACCCCGCGCTCAAGATGCCGGCTCTCCGGACATCCCGCGGCGTGTGGTTCGGCGCGCTCAACATCTGCCGCGAGCTGTCGCGGCAGTCGAAGCGCGCGGTACGCACGGTATGGCCGGAGGACCTCGACCAACCCCTCCTCGCGAACGCCCAGGAGCTCGTCGTTCATGCGATGGCGACGGAGGTCGGGCTGATCATGGCCGGCGCCGCCGGGGCCAGCGACGGCAGCGCGCACCATGCCAAGCAGCGAAACAGCCTTATGAACACCATGTCATGGCTGGAGGACAACGCGGGTCACGCGCTCGCCGCGCTGCCGTCGGACCGGGATCTGAGCTATCTGGAGGTCGCGCTGTTCTGCCTCGTCACGCATCTGGAGTTCCGGCGCGTCCTGCCGACCGAACCCTATCCCGCGCTGAACGGCTTCTGTCGAGAGTTCGCGGCGCGGGCATCCGCCGCCGAGACCACCTACCGGTTCGACCCCTGAGCGCAGCCCCCCATGGCGCCGCCACCCGCCCGACGCGCGTACCTCATGCGGGGAGCCCGTGACTTCGGCCTCCTCCTCACCTGGCGAAGGCGCCCGCTCAGATGCCGTGGCCGATCTCCACGCCGAGGACTCCGCTGAACCCGAGGTAATCGTCTCGCACCAACGTGTCGAAGCCGGGGACCGCCGTGAAGCTCGCGCCCACGTAGGGCCTGAACCACGGCGCGTCGTCCGGCTGGTACCCGAGGCGCAGCCCCGTATCGACGACCACGCCGAGGAAGGAGTCCTTGCCCGCGAAGAGCTCGTCCTCCCACGCGCTCACGCGGCGTCCGTCGGGCGTCTTGCGATCGTTCCCTTGCAAGTAGAAGCCGAACCCGCCGTAGCCGACCGTGATCGGGATCTGGACCGCCAGCGCTTCCGCGAAGGGCAGCCGGAACGAGAGCCCGACGTGCGCGCCCAGCATGGATCCGTCGGACTTGAGCTCGAGCGTGCGTTGCCCCTTGTAGGTCTGCCCTCCGGGCAGCGCGACGTCGAAGGTGGCAGGATTCATGGGCCCCGGCCGCGCGAGCCCACCCAGGCCGAGGCGCACCAGGCCGTTGGCGAAGGTCACGCCGGCGGCGAACGCCGGCCCGTGCGACACGTGTCCTCCCAGGCCCATCACGCGCCACTCGAGGTCGACGAAGCCGCCTACCGGGACGTCCGGCGCGGGCCGGCGCGCGCCGCGCGTGTCCGCTGCCCCGGGCGGCCCGGCATCGAAGGCGCCCGCGCCGGCGCGCTCGACGGCCCCGGACCGGGTGTCCGGAGCCTGCGCGTCGGCCCGCGCGGCCCCGAGCAGGAGCGCGAGGCACGCGCTCGACGCGAGCGTCATGAGGTGAAGGCGGTGGCCGCGGCGGTCAGTGAGCGACACGGGAGCCTCCTTGTCCGAAAGCGAAGCGCGCTCCGAAAGAGCCCTCGAGCAGGAACTTGCCGTTGTCGCCGTTGAATCCAAAGGTGCCTCCCGCGCTGGCGTCGAGGGTGAGGAGAACGTGCTCGGACACGGCGTAGCCGGCGCCCGCCGTCAGGACCTGCGCCACGTCGGCCAGCTCCGTGGTCGGATCGAGCTCCAGCTCGAAGCCGACGGTGGCCCCGGCGCGGAGCAGCCACGCCTCGCCGAGCGCGACGTGAGCGACCATCGATAGCTCGTCGACGTGCCGGAGCGCCGACGCGGGCGCGTCGCCGCGTCCCCCGGTGCTGCCTCCCCCGGTGCCCCCTCCGACGTCCCGGAGCGCCAGGAACCCCGTCTTGAGGCGCAGATCGAGCTCGAGCGGGCCGTGCGTCACGAGCGGCATCAGCAAGACCGCAGCGCCCGAGGCGCCGCTCGCGCCTGTCACCGTTCGCCCTCCCATGTACGCTCGCTCGAGGGCCCAGAAGGAGGCAGCGGCTCCGAGCTGCGCCCCGCCCGCGAGGCGCACGCGGCCGTCGAGCTCCAGGCCGCCGCCCGTGTCCCTGCCGACGAGGCGTGATCCAAGGACGAGGCGAGCCTCCGCGGGCACCGGACCCGCGGAATCGGCGCCGCGGGGCGCGACCTCCGGCGGCGGGGATGCCCCCGTGGCGTCGGCTGCGCGGGCGCCCAGAGGCGGCAGCAGCGCGCTCAAGAACGCGAGGAGGCGGAGCAGACGGCCCCGCCTCGGCCCATCGAACGTGTGGCGTACGAGCATGCACGCAGGATGGCCAGCGCCCGCTCATGCCGGTAGCGATAGAATACGTCTTACAGTTAGTTCAATTCAGAATAAATTGAGCCATGGATCGGTTCCTCGCGCTGCGCGTGTTCTGCAAGGTGGCGGACAGCGGCAGCTTCTCGCGGGCGGCGCGCGAGCTCTCCATGACGCAATCGGCCGCGAGCCGCGGGATCGCCGATCTGGAGTCGCGCCTCGGTCTCCGGCTGTTCGAGCGCACCACCCGGCGCGTCGCGCTCACCCTGGAGGGGCGCGCGTACTACGAGCAGATCGAGGAGCACGTGCGCGCGCTCGAGGACGCGGAGCTCCGCGCCGCGTCCGGCTTCGGGGACCTCGCGGGCCGCGTGAAGCTCTCGGCGCCCGGGGCGCTCGGCCGCCGCCTCCTCTTGCCGGAGCTCGTGCGGATCATGCATGAATCGCCGGGGCTCGTCGTGGACGCCGCGCTCACCGATCAGCGGGTCGACCTCGTGGCAGGCGCGTTCGATTTCGCGCTCCGCGTCGGCGTCCGCAGCGAGCCGTCGTTCATCGAGCGAACGCTGGGGACCTCGCCCCAGTGGCTCGTCGGCAGCGCCGGCCTGCTCGCGGGCAAGCCGGCGCCGACATCCATGTCGGAGCTCGCCGCGGTGCGGGTCGTGGCGAGCGGCGGGGTGCGCGATCTCGAGAAGCTGGGGCTCACCGTCAGGCTCACGACCGACGACATCGAGACGAACCTCAGGGCCGTGGAGGCAGGGCTCGGCGTGAGCGTGCTCCCGCGCTGGCTTGTCGCGCGCCGGGTCCAGGAGGGGCGCCTGATCCGGCTCTTGCCCAGGCTCCCGCTGCCGAGCCCGCCCCTCGTCGCCGTCTACCCCCGGCGGCTCCGGCGCGTGGCGCGCCAGGTGCTGGAGCGGCTGGAGCGGCACCTCCAGAAGGAGCTCACCTCCGACGGATGAGCGCCTGCCGGGGAGGCCCGGCGCTCACAGCGACTGGTGCCCGAGGCGCACCTGCATCGACGGGTGGCGGGCGGCGAGGGCGCGGAGGAAGGCGAGGCTCTCGGCGCTCCCGGCGGGGTCGGACGAGAAGTTCCCGGGCTCGACGTCGTTCCGCCAGCCCCAGGCCGTGTGGCACACATCGCCGGTGAAGAGCACCGGGCCCTCGGGCGTCCGCGCGACATAGGCGACCGAGCCCGGCGTGTGCCCCGGCGCCGAGAGCGCGAAGAGCGAGGCGTCGCCGAGCACGTCGATCACGCCCTCGCCGCCGAAGGCCCACTCCTCGAGGGGCGCGCGGCCCTCGAGGAGCTGGTCCACGGTGGACTGGGTGAGCGCATGGAACGGGCTCTCGAACGTGGACTCCCCGGGGCCGACGAAGATCGGGACGTCGCGCGCGACGTCGGGCAGGCCGAGCACGTGGTCGATGTGCAGGTGCGTGAGGAGCACGCCGGCCAGCGCCCGCTCGCCGCGAAAGGCGCCGAGGCTGGCCTCCACCCGCAAGGCGCCGAAGTTGAGCGCCTGTCCGACGGGGCCGGTGCGGAGGGGATGGTCGCTCGCCGCGAGCGCCTGCGACGCGCCGGTGTCGATGAGGTACAGGCCCCGCGCCGGGTGCGCGAGCGCGTGAAAGGTGATGTCGACAGGCTCGAGGCCGTCGGTCAGGCCGGCGGCGCGCTCGTGGGCCAGGTTGATGAGCCCGGCGCGGCTGGTCTCCCACCGCGCGCTGACGACGGTCTCGACGGTGATGGGGCCCGCCTGGTCGAGGAGCGCCTCCATCACCTGCAGCCGGATCGGCGTGCCGAGCGTGGCCCTCGCCGCGCCGTGCGTCGACGCCGGCGGGTCCTTGGGCGGCGGGAGCGGCTCGGCGCACGCGCCGAGCAGGAGCGCGGAGGCGAGGAGAGCGCGGGATACGAAGCGGAAGGTGTGTCTGGACATGCCGCCAGTGTGTTCCCCGAAAAATGAATGGGTAACTGGCGAAAGTCGCATGGTGTCATACGCAGATGGATATCTCGTGGGACGACGCGCGGCTGTTCCTCGCGGTGGCGGAGGCAGGCAGCCTGAGCGCCGCCGCGCGCAAGCTGCAGATGACCCAGCCCACGGTGAGCCGGCGGCTCGCGGAGCTGGAGGCGCTCCTCGGCGAGCCCCTCTTCGACCGCGGCGTGGCCGGCACGGCGCTGACGGCGTACGGGGCCGGCCTCGTCGAGCCCGCGCAGCGGATGGCCGACTGGGCCGCCGAGCTGACCCGCGCGGCGGAGCGGCGCCACGCGCCCACGGGCGTGGTCCGGGTCACGGCGCCTCCCGGCATCGCGCACGGCTTCCTCGTCCCGTTCGCGGCGGCCTTCTCGCGGGGCGCGCCGGCGATCGAGCTGCACGTCGTGTCCACGGTGCGCCCGCTCGACCTGACGAGGCGGGAGGCGGATCTGGCGCTGCGGCTGGGCGTCCCCGCCGGCGAGGACAGCGTCGCCTCGGTCGACATCGAGCTGCGCGCCTTCGCGTCGGAGCAGTACGCGGCGCGGGCGGCGGGCAAGGCCGATCCCGCGGAGCTCGCGTGGATCGGCTGGGCGCCGCCGCTCGACGACCTCTCGCCGAACAGCGCGCTCGGCCGCCTGATCCCGGGGTGGCGCCCGTCGTTCGCGTCCGACGACTACCTCGTTCAGATCCGCGCGTGCGAGCTGGGGCTCGGCGCGATGATGCTCGCGCGCGAGCACCCGCACTTCCGGAGGCACCCGCCGCTCGTGGAGCTGAAGGTGGACCTGCCGCCCGCGCGACGCTCGCTCGTGCTGCTCTGCCCGCGCAGCGCCAGGGCCATTCCGCGCGTGCGCGCGGTGCTCGAGCCGCTCGCGGAGAGCCTGCGCGCGTGGCGCCCGCCCAAGGCGAGGGGCGCTCGGCGCTGACGGCGTCGCGCGCCCGCGGGCTGGGCTATCCTGGATGGCGATGACCGCCGCCGCACGCGCCCTGCCCAGAGGCCCCTCTCTGCGGATCGTCTGCGTGAACGACGTGTACTTGCTCGACAACCTCCCGCGCCTCGCGACCCTCGTGCGGCGCCACGCCGCCCCGCCCGCCGATCGCTTCCTGGTGGTGATGGCCGGCGACTTCCTCGCGCCGAGCCTGCTGTCGAGCCTCGATCACGGCAGGGGCATGGTGGACTGCATGAACGCGCTGCCGGTCACCCACACCATCTTCGGCAACCACGAGGCCGACGTCGAGCTGCCGGAGCTCAGGGCGCGGGTGCAGGAGTTCCAGGGCACGTGGCTCAACACCAACATGCCCTCGTTCGCCCCGGCGCTGCCGACGCACGAGATCCTCGACGTCTCGAGCCCCGGCGGGCGCGCTGTCCGGATCGGCCTCCTCGGCCTGCTCGTGCACGTGAAGGGCCTGTACCGGCGGGATGCGTTCGGGGGGATCGACATCGAGCCGGCGAACGAGGCGGCCCTCCGCTGGACCCGCCGGCTCCTCCGCGACGAGGGGTGCGCGTGCGTGATCCCGATCACGCACCAGAGCCGCGACCAGGACCTCGAGCTCGCGCGGGCGCAGCGCGAGCCGCGCTTTCCCGTGATCCTCGGCGGCCACGAGCACGAGGTGATCCTCGACGACGTGGACGGCTGCTGGGTCGTGAAGGCCGGCACGGACGCGGAGAGCGCCGCCATCATCGACCTCGTGTGGCCGGTCCTGGCGCCGCCCGCCGGGGCGCCCGACCTGCCCGCTGTCACCGTCCGGATCGAGGAGGTCGGCGCCTATCCCGAGGATCCGGCGATGCGCGCGCGCGTCGACCGCCACATGCAGATCGTGCGCGACCTCGACGCGGCCACCCTCCTCCGGCTCCCGCCGGGGAGCGAGCTCTCGTCCGTCGGGACGCGGGTCCAGCAGACGTCGCTCGGCGCGCTGCTCTGCTCGCGGATCCGCGACGCCTTCCGGGCGGAGGGGTGCCTCTTCAACGGCGGCGGCATCCGCGGCGGCCGCGCGTACCGGGAGCGCCTCACCTACGGGGATCTCAAGGCCGAGGTGCCCTTCAGCAACGAGGTGGTGGTGACCCTCCTGCCTGGCCGCGTCGTCCGCGAGGCCGTCGCCGCGTCGCGGTCGCGCGCCCCCGCCCAGCACGGCGGTTACCTCCAGATCGACGACCGGATGGCGACGGACGCGCGAGGCGTCCTGAGCGCGATCGACGGCCTCCCGCTTGTCGACGAGCGCGCGTACCGGATCGCCCTCCCGCGCGGGCTCCTCGGCGGCATGGATGACATCGCGCCGCTGGTCCGCTTCGCCCAGGAGCACCCGGAGAAGGTGCCGCCGGCGGACAGCGGGCGCGATCCGAAGCTCGTCCTCGTGGAGTCGTTCGCCGCGGACCTCGTCCGCCAGCTCGGGGCCTTCGAGGCGATCGACGCCGACGGGGACGGCCGCGTCTCGACCGAGGAGCTGAGGGCCGCCGTCTCGAGGGCGACCTCCGAGACGCCGTCCGAGGTGGTCGTCGGCGAGCTGATGAAGGCGCTCGACCGCGACGGCGACAAGCGCGTGACGCGCGGCGAGGTCGACGCGCTGTCCTCCCCGCCGCCCGCGGGGGAGCACGGTCGATCCGACCCCTGAGGGGTCTCTTTTTCTACGCGGATCAGCTCACCGCGAGCGGCGTAGGCCGTCCGGCACCGCGCGCACGGCGCTCTGGATGGCGGCCCGGAGGGCGTCGCGCTGGGCGCGCTCGCCGGCCGCCGCGCTGTCCTCGACCCGCGCGCGGCCCTCGACCACGAAGAGGATGTTGCCCGTGTCGAGCTCGCGCACGGCCGCCGACACCACGCAGGCCGCCGTCAGGGTTCGCTCCCCGGTGCGCTTCGTGTCCAGGCGCACCACGGTGGCGGCGACCCCGTAGCGGCGGGTGAGCCGGAGCGGGCTCCAGTCGATCGCCGAGATCTCCGCGGACGCGTCCTGCCGCAGGAGAGGGACCACGTCACCGAGCCGCGTGGCGGCGGGATGCACGCGGCTCCGCGTCTCGGCGAGCGTGACGCCGGCGCGGGCGCGCGGCGCCTCGGCGACGCCGGTCCGCGGGTCCGGGCGGGCGTCAGCAGAGAGCGTGAGTAGCGCGACGGCGAGCGCCCAGCGTCCGATCTGCATCATCGATCCCGACCACCTCGATCAGAGGGGCTATCAGGATGCGCGAGGATGGCCAACAAACCACCCTTCCAGCGCTCGCCGGTGTGCAGAGAGGTCAGTCGATCCCGGTCTTGCCCGCGATCCAGTAGGCCTTGGCGCGGACCTCCCGCACCCCGGCCGCCCGGAGCACCTCCCGGGCCCGCTGGATCCACGCGCCGCCGCCGCAGGCCACCGCCGTGGCGACGCCCGCCGCGCGCTCGCGGAGCAAAGCGGCGGCCTCTTCGTCGGACCCCGCAAGGTCCACCGAGACGTCGAGCGATCGCGCCGCCGCCTCCGCCGCGGGGACGTTCGTCACCCGGAGCACGGCGCGGGCGCCGAGGCGGCGCGCCGAGGCCGCCACGCCGAGCGAGGTCTCGTCGCCGGTCAGGAGGCCCACGCCTCCCAGACGGAGGGAGCGTTGCGGGCCGACGAACCGCACGACGTCGCCCGGGCGGACGGCCTCCGTCCACCGCGCGCCCGGCGCGCTCCCGTGCGCGTGGAGGAGCAGCGTGGTCCGACCCTCCGCCCAGTCGATCGGGGTGTACGTCCGCACGTCATTCGAGGGGAGGAGCACCTGGATCTTGTCGCCGGGCTGCCAGCTGCTCGTGCGCAGCCCCTCGCCCTCGAGCACCACGCGCCGGTAGAGCGGGTGGGGCGTGCCCACGGCCTGCACCTTCGCCTCGGTCAGCACCAGCCCGCCGAGGAGTCCGAGCAAGCGACCTTTTCCGGATGCCATGCGGGTCAGCGTAGTCAGGGCGACTGTGCCGGTGCGTGAAGAAGCGCAAAGGCCGGAGGACCGGAGGGCGAAAGCCCTGCACAGTCCTCTGGGCCCGCGCGCTCCAGCGCGATCACGCCGCGGCGGGCACGGGAAGCTCAGGTTGCGCGCGTGAAGGGCACATCGTACCGACCGAATGGAGCTCGCTCGGGCCGGCGGCGCTCGAGGGCCGGAGCCCCCTGTCGGATCTGACAGCTGGGCGAGCGCTGGCGTCTCCACTAACCTCTGTCGGATGACCTCATCCTCCCGTGGCATGAACCCCGCTCGACGGCGCTCTTACCTGGCTTTCGTTCCCGTGCTCACCCTCGGCTTGCTGGCGGCCTGCGGAGGCGACGATGACGGGTCGGGCGACTCGAGCTCGGGCTCGGGCGGCTCGGGCCCGAGCCCTTCGGCGCTCGAAGAGCGCCTCGCCGCCTGTCCCGACCTCTCCCTGACGAGCGATCCCAGCGCGAGCGCCTGCCTGGTCGGCACCTACGAGGGGACCACGCCTTCGGGCGAGGCCTGCAGCCTCGAGCTCGGCGAGGCCGGCGCCTACGAGTTCACGAGCCCCTCGCTCTCCGTCTCGCACACCGCGCCCGACGACACGATCTTCGTCTTCGATCACACGTCGTTCGGCAGCTTCGAGCAGCTCGCGTGGAAGGTGTCCGATCCGATCTCGACCGAGACCTGGTACGAGCTGGACTTCGAGGCTCGCTTCGGCGCCGGAGCGGACGAGGCAAGCTCGAAGATCCAGATCGAGGTCACGGAGCACGGCGCGGACACGACCACGAGCGTCGCCTGCGTCGTCGACCTGTGACGGCTCCCTCCGGCGGCAAGGACCGGCGAACGGGCTCCTTACCTCGGCGCTGAGCGGACGCCTCAGGCGAACGTGCCCGCGTGATCGCGCGGGGTGCCGTCCACGGGACCCGGATCGAACGCGAACGGCGGGTACTGGTCGACCAGCGACCCATGATAGGCGAGGAGCCGCGCCTGCCACCGGAGCACGCCGCACTGGAAATCGTAGATGGCCGTCGGGACGCGCTCGGTGAAGAGGACCGCGACCGCCGAGACGAGCCACGCCAGATAGGCGACGCAGAAGAGCAGCGCGAGGACGATGGCCGAGGGGAGGCTCGTCAAGAGCCGCAGGAGCGCGTCCTTCGCTGTCGGCGCGCTGGTCGGATCGATGTCGAGGCGCGCGGTCTCGGCCGGGCGATCGAGCGGGAGCCTGTCGGTGAGCAGGAAGAGATAAGCGAACGCGGCCTGTAGCCACACGAGCGCGCGCGTCAGCCTGGGGCCGTCCTCGGCCAGGAACCGGGCCGATCCCTTCTGCGCCACCAGCGCGGCCGCCACCGCGGGCAGGGCCAGATAGACAAGCATCATGACGAAGCCCACCGTGACGCCGGCAATCGAGAGCGCCGCGAGCAGGAGGACACGCGCGAGGAGCTGGACGCGATCGAGCTTCCAGGGGCGCGTGACGGTGAAGGTGACAGGATACGAGGTCATCTCGAGATCTCCCAGGTTCATGGCGCTTCACGCGCGCGCCGGGTAACCCCCCGCGATCTTCTTGGTGAACCGGTGGAGCCGGTGGACGAAGCCCGTGTTCGGGAGGAACATCAGCGGGCACTCGCCCGCGACCACGCGGATCCCGAGCTCCTGACAGGCCTGCACGGCAGGCGCGCTCACTGCACCCTGACCGACGCCCCGGTGCAGCCACACGCGCTGGACGCCGGCAGCGGCGCACGCCCGCACGATCTGCTCGGTGACCTGGGGCGGGGTCATCACGATCGCCCCCTCGACCGGGGGATCGATCTCGCCGACCTCGGCGTACGCGACGCGGCCTTCGATCACGCCGCCCCCCGGGTTCACCGGAACGACGTCGTAACCCCGATCGATGAGCTCCCGCATCACCATCCGGCTGAAGTCCTTGTCGTCATGCGACGCGCCCACCAGGGCGACCCGCCGGTGGGAGAGGAATTCATTGACGTCTTCCATTCTGTTGCGCATTGGGACCTCCCGCGCTCCGCTCGTGCGCTCGTCACGACCGACGATCGACGATGCTCGACGATCGACGATTGCATGGCTCGTGCCGGCCGGCGCTGGCGCGGCGCAGGCCGGAGGGCCTGTCCCCTGCGGCGCAACACGTGCGCCTGCGGTGCAGGTCGTGCTGGGCCGAAGGTCCACGAGTGCAGCAGGAGCAGCTCGACGTCTGTGGTGACGATCAAGTCACGGCGCGCTGCTGCGATCCCCGTGGTGTAAGATGGGGATCCCCATGGCATCGATGTTTGCGAGCGCTGGGCGGGTTACCGCGGCGCGGGTCGCGCCGTCGCGGGGGGCGACCCTGGACGTCATCTGCGCCGGCGAGGCCCTCTGGGATCTCGCGCCTCCGGGCGGGGCCTCGCTGCGGTTCCGTCCAGGCGGCGGCGCGGTGAACGCCGCTGTCGCGCTCGCGCGGAGCGGGCTCCGCGTCGGGCTCGCGGCCGCGCTCGGCGACGACGCCCCGGGTCGGGCGCTCCTGGCGCGGGTCGCGGCGGCCGGCGTCGACGTCGCGGGTGTGGCGCTGATCCCGACCCGCCAGGGGCTCATCCTGCTGGAGGACACCGGCGGGGCGCGGCACATGGTCGCCCACCGCGCAGAGGACGATCTGCCCCTCTCGGTGCCCGAGGGGTGGGCGGCGCCGGTGCTGCTGCTCTCGGGGATCTCTCCGGCGCTCGCGCCGATCGCCGCGCTCTGCCGGGCCGCGCGGGCCGCGCGCCGCACGGGCACGGTCGTCGTCGTCGACCTCAACGCGCGGTGGCGCCTCTGGGCCGGGCGCGATCCGCGCGTGCTCCACGCCCTGCTCCGCGAGGCCGACGTGGTGCGGTGCAGCGCGGCGGACCTCGCCGGGCTCGGGCTCGACGACGCCCAGGTGCGCGCCGCCATGCGGCCGAGCGCGACCCTGGTCCTCACCCAGGGCGCCGGCGCAGCCCGCGCCGCCGGCCCCTTCGGCGAGATCGCGCTCGCCCCGCCGGTCGTGGCCGAGACCCGCGCGGCCGGCGCGGGCGACGCGTTCACCGCCGCGATCTGCGCCGAGATCGCCCGCGCCGGCGACCACGGCCCGGAGCGCCCCGACCTCTGGACCCGCGCGATCCAGCGCGGTCACGCCGCGGCGAGCGCGAGGGTCGGCTGGCGCTGAGGCCGGGCTCCCCCGGGGGAGAGCGCGGTCACGGGCCCTTCGGCCCGCGCACGAGCGCCCCCGTCGCGGGCCCGCCGTTCCACGCGAGGCTGAAGTAGACGTTGGTCCCGTCCACGGCGATGCCCCACGGGTAGCTCAGGTTGCGCGCGTGCGTCGCGACATCGCTGCCGTCGAGCCGCGCGCTCTGCACCTGGCCGTCGGCCTCCCGCGCGGTCGTCCAGAAGACGCGCGCGTCGTCGAACGCGAGCTGCGCGGGGATCTGCGGCAGATCCGGGACGACCCTGCGAAGCGGGCTCCCGGGCGAGAACGTGGCGATCCCGCGCCCCTCGATGAGCCACAGCGCGCCGCCGCGCGCCACGAGCGCGCGCGGGGCGATCAGCGCCTCGTGCAGCCTCTCCGGCGCGCTCGGCGGCGCCGCGTCGCGCGCCACCCGGTAGATCGCGCCGTCGGCCGCGCCGGTGCCCCGCGCGGTCACGTACACATGGCCGGCGTCGAGCGCCACCCCGCTGGCGGCGCCCGGGATGGCCGCGAGCATGACCTTCGCCGCGCCGGGCTCGGCGCCGAGCGGCAGCGTGAACAGCCCGCCGTCCTCGAACGCCGGCGGCGTCCCCGCCTCGACCCAGTAGAGCGCGCCCTTGTCGACCGCGAGCGCCGTGACGCGGCGGGCGTCGGGCGCGAGCTCGGTCACCTCGCCGCCGGCCTTCGGGACGGCCGCGAGGCCGCGCGCGTGCGCGAAGTACACAGCGGCCTCGTCGAGCGCGAGCGGGCCCGGGAGCTCCTGCTCCGGCGCGAGCGCCACCGGCGTCCCGCCGCCCGGATCGAGCCGCATGACGCTGCCGTCCGGCGCGTCGCCCGTGCCCTGGTTCGTCCAGTAGATCCCGGTCGCGTCCATCCTGACGAACGTGGGCAGCCGGAGCTCGCCTGCGAGCACGGCGGCGTCGCAGGTGCCGTTCCAGCAGGCGTCGGCGCAGGTCACGCCGCAGGCCCCGCAGTGGCGCGGATCCTCCGTGACGAGGGCCTCGCAGCCGTTGTCGCCGTCGCCGTCGCAGTCGGCCCGCCCGGCGTCGCACGCGAGGGTGCAGGCGCCCGCCGAGCAGAGCGCGGTCGCGCCGTCGCCGCCCGCGCAGCGCGCGCCGCACGCGCCGCAGCTCTCGACGCTCGTCAGCAGGGCGGCCTCGCAGCCGTTGTCGCTGTCGCCGTCGCAATCGGCGAAGCCTTCGGGGCAGAGGTCCTCGCGCGGCGTCGTGGGCCCGGGCGGCGCGGCGCTCGGCGGTGAAGAGCAGGCGGCGAGCAGGAGCGCGCCGAGACCGAACAGTGCATGACAGGGGTTCGAAGGCATCGGCGTCTCCTCAGGGGTTCGGGTGGACGACAGGCAGGAACGCCACGCACATCTCGTCGAGCGTCGTCTCGCCGAGGACGATGTCCTGCGGCGCGGGCAGGCGCTCCTCGATGAGCTGCGCCGCGAGCGCCGGGTTCTCCGTCGTGTTGTCGTACGTGCAGCGCAGCTCGATCGTGTCGCCCGACCGCAGCGTTGGCAGCTCGTCGATCGGCGCGTCGTAGCTGTAGAGCCGCTGCCAGTTGTAGTCCCACGCCGGCGTCTGGACGAGGCACTGGCGGTCGGCCTCGTCGCCCCGCGGATCGGCGCGGATGTGGTCGACCTTGAGGTCGACGCCGGCCCGGTGCATGTGGACGCCGGCGCCGTAGATCGAGATCTCGGGGATCGGGAAGTCGATGACGTACCGCATCCGCTCCACGTGTCCCCGGGCGCCGGCCGGGATCCGGAACTCGACGCTCCCGCGGTCGCCCGGCCCGGGCAAAAGCCCGTTGCCGTCCCGGAACGGCGCCTCGGCGTTGCCGAGCGCGAGGTTCGAGAGCGCGCGGCTCGGCTTCTCGTCCGCGAGGCGGAGCGCTACCCGGGTCGCGTCGGGCGAGGGCGCCTCGCCGGGCTTCGGGTGGTAGTGGACCTGCATCACGAGCAGCGCGTTCGCTGGCACCGAGATGCCGATGTCCGGCGGCAGCTCGAACGCCTGCGTGCCGGGCGCCCAGGCGCCGAGCAGCGACGTCTCGGAGAGGCGCGCGTCGCCGAAGCACTCGTAGCTGCCGCTCTCGCCGCCGAGCGCCTCGCCCTCGCGGTTCGCGTCGATGAAGAGCAGCGCGTGGTGCACGACGGCGCGGTTGCCCGGCAGCACGTCGTAGCCCTGGACCCACGCCTGCTCCGTGAGCCCCGGATCGAGGACGAAGCAGCGGAAGCTGTCGGAGCCCTCCGCCGCGGCGAAGGGCGCCCTGGGCGAGAGCTCGAGGTCCGTGCGCGACAGGCCCGCGGCGACGGGCGTATAGGGGGCCGGGGCGTCCGCGGGATCCCCCTTGGGCGCGCCGGCGTCGCTCCAGGCGCGGAGCAGGGCGATCTCGTCGAGGGAGAGGTGCAGGTCCCCCCGGAACGGGCGAGGGGGCGCGCACTCGTCGGTCGGCAGGGCGCCCCACGGCGGCATCCGCCGCGCCTCGGTCTCGTCGGCGATGACCGGCGCGAGCGCCTTCGCGTTCTCGTACGAGGCCAGGCTCACCGGCGCGGTGCCGCCCTGCGCGTGGCAGCCGAGGCAGCTCTTCTGGAGCAGCGGCTCGATGTCCCTGTGAAATGTCGGGGTGCTCGCGCCCGGCGCCGCCTCGGGGGAACAACCGAGGAGGAGCGCCGTGGCGGAGGGCAAAACGAAGTAGATGAGAAGACGCATGCGAGGCGCCCAAGCAGCGGGCGTGCCCGAGAGGATTGGCGGCAATCGGCGGGCGGCGCGCGAGGGCGCGTGTCCGCGTCCGGACAGGTGTCCGCCGCGGAGGCGGACAGGTGTCGTGCGGCCGCGGTCCGGCGCCGGTTTCTTGCGGGGGACGAGCGAGGGATTCCGTCCCTCATCCAGCTACGTGGACGCCGCGCCGCTCCTCGGAGAGATGAGATGACGTGCTGGAACTTCAACGAGGAGCGCCGAGATGATCACCCTCTATCAGGCCCCCGCCGCGTGGGGCGTCCCCAACATCAGCCCCTTCTGCCTCAAGCTCGAGACCTGGCTGCGCATGGTCGGCCTCCCCTACGAGGTGCGCTCCGCCGACCCGCTCCGCGCGCCGAAGGGCAAGGTCCCCTATGCCGACATCGATGGCTGTACCGTGGGCGACTCGCAGCTCATCATCGAGCAGCTGGAGCGCGCCCACGGCGACAAGCTCGACGCCCACCTCACCGCGGAGGCGCGCGCTCGAGGTCATGTGATCCGGCGCATGCTCGAAGAGGCGTTCTACTGGATGGTGGTGTTCGTCCGCTGGAGCGAGCCCGAGGGGTGGGCCGCCTACCGCCCCATCTTCCTTCCGCTCATGCCGCCGGTCGTCGGCGGCCTGATCGTCGAGCTCCTGCGCAAAAGGATGACCGGCATGCTCCGCGCGCAGGGCACGGGGCGCCACAGCCGCGAGGAGATCTATGCCCAGGGCAAGGCGGACCTCGGCGCCATCGCCACCCTGCTCGGCGACCAGCCCTTCATGCTCGGGACCGAGCCGAGCTCGGTGGACGCGACCGTGTACGCCCTCCTCGCCAGCGTGCTCCGCTTCCCCGTCGATTCCCCGCTGAAGCGTCACGCCGAGGCCCAGCCCAACCTCGTCACCTACTGTGAGCGCATGCAGCAGCGCTACTATGCCGACTGGAGCCCTCCCGCCTGACCTCCGAGGAATCCGCTCATTTGCAGCCCTTTTCAGCGGAGACGATTCACAGGGAGGCGGGGAGGGAAATCTTCAAAATACTCCCCGTCTCCCCGCCTCCCTGTGAAATTCTCCCCGCTTCGACGACGGGTGCGTATCAGGCGCCTTTGCGCGCGAGCCGATGGACCGCCGCCACGAGCTCGCCCGGCTGGACCGGCTTGGCGAGGTGGAGCTGGAAGCCGGCGTCGCGCGCCTGAACGATGTCCTCGCGCCGGGCGAAGGCGGTGAGCGCCAGCGCCGGCACGGAGCCGCCGAGGTCCGGAGCGCGGGACCGGAGCTCGCGAAGGAGGGCGTAGCCGTCCTGCTCCGGCATGGCGATGTCGCTGACGAGCACGTCGGTCCGAGCGCGACTCAGCATCTCCAGCGCGGCCGAGGCCGAGCCGGTCTCGTCCGCCTGGGCGCCCGCCTCGCGCAGCACCATGGTGACGAGCTCCCGCGCGTCCGGCTCGTCGTCGACGACGAGCACGCGCAGCCCGTCGAGCCGGGGGATCGTCCCGGCCGAGGGATGCTCGATCTCGGACGAGATCTCGGAGCTCTCTCCCCCCGCCAGGGCCACGGCCCGCACCGGCAAGCGCACGCTGAAGGACGCCCCTTTCCCCTCGCCGTCGCTCCGCGCGCCGACGGTGCCGCCATGGAGCTCGACGAGGTATTTGACGATCGCCAGCCCGAGCCCGAGTCCGCCGTGCTGCCGTGTGGTGGCCGCCTCCGCCTGACGGAACCGCTCGAACACGTGCGGGAGAAAGGCGGCCGAAATGCCTTTCCCGGTATCCGTCACCGTCACCTCGACGCCGCCCGGGCGGAGCGCCGTCTGGAGTCGGACCTGCCCGCCGCCCGGCGTGAACTTCACCGCATTGACCAGCAGATTCGTGACCACCTGCTGGAAGCGATCGGGATCGCAGACGATGTCCCCGACACCGGGATCGAGCCTGACCTCGAGGCCGATGGCCTTCGCGTCAGCGGCCGGCCGGATGGCGTCGACCGCGGTGCGGACGAGCTCGTTCACGCTCGCGTTCCTGGGGTAGAGGCGGATCTTCCCGGTCACGATGCGCGAGCTCTCGAGGATCTCCTCGATGAGCCTGGCCTGCGCCTCGGCGTTGCGTTCGATGACCTCCATCGCCTTGGGCGCGAGCTCCGGCCGCGAGCGCTGCATGCGCGCCCACCCGAGGATCGCGGTCAGGGGCGTGCGGAGCTCGTGCGAGACGATCGCGAGGAACTCGTCCTTCAGCCGGCTGGTCTCCTCGGCCTGCGCCAGGACCTCGGCCCGCTGCTGCTCGAGGCGCTTCTGATCGTCGACGTCGGTGCAGGTGCCGAACCAGCGGAGGATGCGCCCTGCGTCGTCACGCATCGGCAGCGCGCGGCCCAGGAACCAGCGGTAGACGCCGTCGGCGCGCCGGAAGCGGTACTCGATCTCGTAGTCTTCCCCCGTCTCGACGGAGCGAACCCACCGCTCCCAGGCGCGTTGCTGATCGTCGGGGTGCAGCTGGTCGTTCCAGCCGGCGCCGCGCGTGGCGTCGGGCGTCTCGCCTGTGTAGTCGTACCAGCGGCGGTTGTAGAAATCGTGATACCCGTCGGGCCGCGTCGACCAGACGAGCTGCGGCATCATGTCGAGGATGCGGCGAAGGCTGCGCTCGACCTCCGGGATGTCGTGGGTCTCCGAGATCAGCGCTGGAGCGGCCGGCACCGGAGCGGCGCGCTCCTCGACGAACAGGATGCCGGCGAACGCCACGGCGCCCGAAGCATCGCGGATCGGGAAATAGTGCCCGGTGAACGGCGCGCCGCGGATCGAGCCGAGCGGCACGGAGCGCGAGACGCCGCCGAGCGCCGCGCGAAGCGCCGAGGCGTGTCCGCCCCGAAGCGCGGACGCGATCTCGCTGCGCTCGTCGGCGCGCGGGCCGAACCTCGCGCGATACGCCGGGTTCTCGTGGATCGCGGCACCAGCCGGGCTCAGCACGAGGACGGGGAGGGGGAGCCCTCCGATGAAGTCGTCGAGCCACAGCTGCTCTTGCTGCTGCTTCATCCGCGACGACACCCTATAGCGCACCGGCGCGATCGGCGCTGTCGGCGCGTCGCGACCTCGAGGCGGACGAGCGGCTGCGAGAGCAGGCAAGCGTGCCGGGGCGACTCGAATGCAGCCGCCTCGCAAGTTCAGCCAGTCCTGGCCTGTCCGTCGTACCTGGGCATCACGCCCGTGTCCTTGAGCCGCATCCGCGCGCGGCGCGCGCAGCGCCGGCGCGCGTGACGTGGACGCGACGCGCCGGCGTCAGCCATCGCCGGCGGCCTGCGTGTCGCCCTCGATCTCGCGCTTCAGGGCGCGATCCAGCACGAACATCCCGAAGGGGACGAGCGACGCGACGAGCGCCGCGAGGGAGCGGCGATGCGGCCAGTCGCGCTCGCTGGCCACGCGGATCAGCGCGCCGACGAACAGCAGGAAGAGGAGCCCGTGGGCGCTGCCGACGATCCGCACGGCGATCGGCAGCTCGAAGAGGTACTTGAGCGGCATCGCGACGCCGAGGAGGACCAGGAAGGACAGCCCTTCCAGGAAGCCGACGAGGCGCAGGGCGCGGAGCGCGCTCATCGTTCGACACCAGACCAGGTGGGGCGAAAGACCATCATCAGCAGCACCACGAAGGGAAGGGTAAAGGTCATTACGAACGCGCCCGTCGTGGACGAGGGCGAGCCGCGAAACCAGCGGCGGGGTGATCGCCGCGGCGATCCAGAGCTCCGTCATGGGGAGTTGTAGCAGCGCGGTCAAGAGGTATCCCGCGATCCACGTGACGACCAGCCCCGCGGAGGCCGCGGCGTGGACGGCGCGCTCCCTATCGACGAGGGATGCGGCGACAGATGCTGGCAGGATGCTGCGGCCCGTGGCGGCCGCGCGTCCGGCGCTTCAGCTCGCTCTGCTGCTCCTCTCGGCGGCGATCTTCCGCATCTGCTGATCGTACGGATCGAGGACGCTCAATAGGCGCTGCGTCAGCTCGGGTCCCGCAGCTTCGGGCGTCCCGGCGTTGAAGGGCGGGGCGGGGTCGTATTCCAGCATGAGCTGCGTCAGCTTCGCGGCATCGTCCCCGCGCAGCAGCGCCAGGAGCGTCAGCCCGAAATCGATGCCTGCGGTCACCCCGCCGCCCGAGATCCGGTTGCGATCGACCACGACGCGCGCCCGGACACACTCCACGCCGAACGCCTCCAGGATGTGGCGCGTGGACCAGTGTGTCGTGGCCTTGTATCCTTGCATCAAACCTGCCGCCGCCAGGATGAGCGACCCCGTGCACACGGAGGTCACGTACCTGGAGCGGGCGCCCCGATCCCTCAGGAAGCGAAGGACCTCCTGATCCACCATGGCGTCGGGGGTGCCCATGCCGCCCGGCACGAACAGGATGTCCAGGTCGTCCGGACAGTCGCTGAAGGTCGCCGTCGGCTGGATAGGAACCCCCGAGTCAGACATGACCAGGTCGCGCGTCTTCCAGAGCAGATAGGTCGTCGCATGAGCGGTCAGCACGCTTTGCGGGCCGATCAGATCCAGCGCCGTGAGGCCCGGGTAGAGCACCATGCCGACCTGGAGCGGCGGCTGAGGACCTGGCAGCTTGATGTCATAGGTGTCCGTCATCGTTCGTCCCTGAACCCTTTCGTTTCTTCATTCTCGGATGATTGCCCTGATGGCGGAGCTTCGTCTCGACGCCGCCCCGCGCCCGGCGCTCACGAGCGCGGCTGAGCGCGCTTCGCAGGCCTGACTGTGAGCGGCGTCGGCCGCGGCGGAAAGGACATCGTCCCCTGCTTTCAGGACACGCGGGCGCAGGGCCCCGCGCACCCCGTCGCGTGCAGCCGTGCGCGAAGGATCCGGCGAGCGTCGACGGCGCTCGGCCGAGCGCCCGCTCACGCTCGGCCGAAGCGCCTCCGGTAGTCCTCCGGCGTGACCTGCAGGGTGCGCTGGAACGCGCGCCGCATCCGCTCGTCCGTGCCGAAGCCGCAGTCGCGCGCCAGCTGCTTCATCGAGGCTCGGCCCCCCTCGAGGCAGGAGCGCGCCTGCTCCAGCCGGGCCGCCTCGACGAATTTCGCGGGGGTCATCCGCATGGCCCGGGTGAACGTCCGCGCGAAGTTGCGCGGGCTCATCCCGGCCCGCTCCGCCAGCGCCTCGACGCGCAGGTCGGCGTCGAGGTGCCGGAGCACCCAGTCGATCACGCCCTGCAGCGGGCCCGCGGCGACCGTCTGCGCGAGCAGCGGGCGGCTGAACTGGGACTGTCCACCCGGGCGCTTGAGGAACACCACGAGCCCCCGCGCCACCAGGAGCGCCATGTCGTAGCCGAGATCCTCCTCCACCATCGAGAGCGCGAGGTCGATGCCCGCCGTCATGCCCGCCGACGTGTAGATCTTCCCGGACCGCACGAAGATCGCGTCGGGGTCGACCTCGACGCCGGGAAACTCGCGCGCGAGCGCTGCCGCGGAATGCCAGTGGGTGGCCGCGCGGCGCCCCGCGAGCAGCCCCGCGGCGGCGAGGAGGAAGGCGCCTGTGCAGACGGCGCCCATGCGCCGCACCTCGGGCGTCGTCGCGCGCAGCCAGGCGAGCAGCCGGGCGTCCCGCGTCGCTTCACGGGTCTCGCCCCCGGCGACAAGCACCGTATCGATGCCGGGCGCCAGATCCGCGAGCGCCTTGTGCGCGACGATCTGCACCCCCGACAGCGTCCGGATCACGCCGCCGTCCACGGCCGCGATCTCGACCGCATAGGCGGGGGGAGCGCCGGGCACCTTCGCTCTCGCGATGTCCGAGGCCAGGGCGAATACGTCGGTGGGCCCCACCACGTCGATGGCGCTCGCGCCGTCGTAGGCCACGGCCACGACCCTGCGCGTCGGTCCATGGCGATGCGCGCGCGGCGCGGCAGAGGGAGCGGATTTCGATGCAGGGGGCCGCTTCACGCGACGACGGTAGCTGTCTGGCCGGTGGCCTTGAAGATAAAGTACCTGCATTTCCTGCCAGAGAGACCGACATGATACGGATGACGAACGTCACCAAGGTCTACCGGCGCGGCCTGTTCGAGACCCACGCGCTCTCCGGGTTCACGCTGCACGTGGCGCGCGGCGAGTTCCTCGCCGTGATGGGCCCCTCCGGCTCCGGCAAGACGACGTTCCTCAACGTCGCAGGGCTGCTCGATCCCTTCGACGGGGGCGAGTACCTGCTCGACGGCGAGCCGATGCAGGGGCTCTCCGATGCCCGCGCGAGCGCCATCCGGAACCGGAAGATCGGCTTCGTGTTCCAGAGCTTCCAGCTCATCGCCGACCTCGACGTGCTCGACAACGTCGACGTGCCGCTGCGGGTCCGCGGCCTGGCCGCGCGTGTGCGGCGCGAGCGCGCCCTGCGCGCGCTCGAGGGCGTCGGCCTGAGCGCGCGGCTCCACCACCGGCCCAGCGAGCTCTCGGGCGGCCAGCAGCAGCGCGTCGCGATCGCGCGCGCGCTGGTCGGCGAGCCCTCGCTCCTCCTGGCCGACGAGCCCACCGGCAACCTCGACTCCCGCTCGGCGCGGCAGATCCTCGATCTGCTCGAGCGCATCCACGCCGGCGGCACGACGATCGTCATGACGACGCACGACCCCGAGCTGGCGGCGCGGGCGCGCCGCAGGGTCCACGTGCTCGACGGCAAGCTCATCGATCCCTGGGCCCTCGCGCCGCCGGCGCCGCCCTCGGAAGCTCCGCCGGAGGGCCTCCCGTGACGGCCGGCGACGCGCTCCGGATGGCCCTCAGGAGCCTCGGCCGGCAGCCTGGGCACACCGCCATCATGCTGCTGGCGTTCACGCTCGGCCTCGCCGCGTGGACTGCCGCGCGCGCGGTCCTCCACGCGCGCGCGTCCGATCCGTTCGCGTCGGCGCGCGGGCTCTACTTCGTCTCCCTCCCGCGGGAGGGCGGCGCCGTCACCGATCCCAGGGCGATCGATCCCCCGAGCTACCGGGATCGCGTCCTCCTCGAGAGCCCCCACCCTTCGCGCGCGTCGGATCTCTTCGCCGCCGTGGCCGCAGGGAGCCCGGACGACGGCCCGCTCGCCCCTGTCCAGGTGATCTTTTGCACCAGCGATCTCTTCGGCATGGTGGGCGCAACGGTCCGGAGCGGCGCGATCTGGCCGGCGGCGGAGGGCGCCGGCCAGGAGCGCCCCGTCGTGCTCTCCGACGTGGCGGAGCGCGCGCTGTTCTCCGGAGCGAGCGGGATCGGTCGCACGCTGCGGCTCTTCGGCGAGCCGTTCCGGGTGGTCGGCGTCGTCGCGCTCCCGGCCGCCCCGCGCACGCGCGCCCCGCGCACGGCCGTCGTCTTCGCGCCGAGCGCCGCCGGCCTCGCGCTCGGCGTCCGGCCGGCGCTGGTCCGTGAGGTCGAGGACCCGGGCGGCAGCTTCGACGCGCTCGCCGCCACCGACAACGGCTGGCTGGATCTCGTGGTCGAGCTGCGCGACGAGCCCAGCCGGGCCGCGTTCCAGGCCGAGCTCGACGCCTACGCCCGCGGCGAGCGCGCGCGCGGCCGGCGCGTCCTCGGGGCCGAGCTCGTGCCGCGCGAGCGCCTGCACGCGCTCCGCGCGGACGACCCCGGCACGACCCTGTTCGTCCTGCTCGCCGACGTCCTCCTCGGCGCCTGCACGCTCAGCGTCGCGCGGCTGCTCGAGGGGAAGCTCCGCGCGAAGCGCGCCGAGATCGCCGTCTACCGCGCGTTCGGCGCGAGCGCCCGCGGCGTCTTCCTCGGGCTCCTGACCGAGGTGGCGCTCGTGGCCGCGAGCGCCGCCGCGCTCGCCATCGGCGTCGCCGCGGCGGCGCTCGAGATCGTCAACCGCGTCATCCACCTCCGGCCGGTCGACTACCACCTCGAGGCGCGCTCCGCCGGCGCGGCGCTCGTGGCCGCGATGGCCGCCGGCCTCCTCGCCGGCGCGTACCCGGCCCTGCGCGCGGCGAGGATCCCTCCGGCCGAAGGGCTCCGGCGATCGTGCTAGGCCCCCTCGTCAGGGCGCTCTCTCGCCGGAAGACGCCCGCGCTCCTCATGGTGCTCGAGACCGCCTTCGGCTTCGCCGTGGCCGTGCACGCCTCGGGGCTCGCCGTCCACTATGCCCGCGGCGCGTCCGCGCCCCGCGGCATCGAGACGCGGTCGCTGCTGCTCGCCGCGACCGAGCGCGACGGCCCGAGCTTCGCGTCCCTCGACGAGCGCGCGGCCGCGGTCCGCCGCGACGCCGCGGCCCTCGCGCGCGTCGCCGGCGTCCTCGCCGCCGCCGAGGCGACCGCGGCGCCGTTCAACCTCACGCACAGGGAGGTCGTCGAGACGACCCTCCCGGGCGGCCCGCGCGCGGTCGCCTGGATGCTCGACGATCGCGGCGGCGTCGCCGAGGTCCTCGGCCTCGCCCCCCTCGCGGGGCGCCTGCTCGCCGCAGGGGACGCCGCGGGCGCGGAGGCGACGCCCGCCGTCGTCACGCAGGCGCTCGCGGCGCGCCTCTTCCCGGACGGCCGCGCGGTCGGGCAGATCGTGCGCCGGAGCGCCCGGCGGAGGCCCCTCGTCGTCGTCGGCGTCGTCCCGTCGTTCCGCGTCGCCATGGGCCGCGATCCCGACGACGCCCAGCGCGCCCTCTTCGCGGCCGAGGGGCCTGCCCTCGGCCGCTCGCTGACGTACCTCGTCCGTGTCGGTCCGGGCGCTGACGACCGCGCCGGCGCGCGCGTGCGGGAGGCCCTCGAGCGCGCCGATCCGCGCCGCGCCGTGCTCGTGCGCCGGCTCGACGAGGGCGTCGACCTCGACGCCGGCACGAGCCGCGGCGCCGGCGGCCTCGCCCTCACGCTCCTCGGGGCGATCTTCGTCGTCGTGTTCCTGGGGCGCATCGGGATGGCCTCGCTGCTCGTGGCCGAGCGCCGCCAGGCCCTCGGCATCCGCCGCGCCCTGGGCGCGACCCGCGCCGACGTCGCGCGCCTCGTGCTCGCGGAGAACGCGCTGCTCACGACGGCCGGCCTCGCCGCCGGCGCCGTCGCCCTCGCCGGGCTCCGGGCCGCGGCGCGCGCCGTGGCCCCCGAGCTCGACGTGCCCCTCGAGCCGCCGACGGCCCTCCTGGTCGCCGTGGCCTTCTGGCTCGCGGGCATGGCCGCGGCGCTCGTGCCCGCGCTCCGGGCGAGCGCCGTCTCCCCGGCGGAGGCGTCGCGATCATGACCTCCTTCCACGCGTGGCCCCGCGCGCTTCTCCGCGTGCCCCTCCAGGTCCGCCTCGCCGCCGTGGTCGCGCTGACCGCCGCCGCGGCTTGCGCCGGGAGCCTCGCCGCCGCGCGAGCGCAGGCGTCCCTGCCCGTGTCCGCCCTTGTGGGGCTCGGGCTCGCCCTGGTCGCCGGCGCGCTCGCCTCCCGCGCGCTGCTCGGGCGCGCGGTCGGCCTGCTCCGCGCGGTGACCGACGGCCTCGCGAGCTTCGCCGAGTCCGACTACACGCAGCGCGTCCGGCACGACCGCCGGGACGAGCTCGGGGATCTCGTCGAGCGCCACAACCGCCTCGGCGACGCCCTGCGGGCGCAGCGCGACGACCTCTACCAGAAGGAGCTCCTGCTCGAGACGGCGCTCGACGCCACGCCCGTCGCGATGGTGCTCCACGACGAGGCGGGCCGGATCGTGTACGGCAACGGCGCCGCGCGCGCCCTCTTCGCCGCGGGCGAGCGCGTCGGCCAGAGGACGCTCTCCGCGCTGCTCGCCGGGGAGCCCGAGGAGCTCCGCGCCGCGATGGTCGCCGGGCGGGACGCCCTCGTGTCCGTCGAGCGCCGGGGCGAGCTCGAGACGCTGTACGTCGCCCGCCGCGCCTTCCGCCTGAACACCCAGGCGCACGTCCTCGTCTCGGTCCGGTCGCTCACGCGCGAGATCTCGCGCCGGGAGGCGGAGCTCCACAGGAACGCGATCCGGTTGATCAGCCACGAGCTCAACAACTCCCTCGCGCCGATCTCCTCGCTCCTCCACTCGGGCCGTCTCCTGCTCGATCGCCCGGAGCAGCGGGAGCGCCTCGGCGTGGTCTTCGACACCATCGAGGAGCGGAGCGCGCACCTCGCCCGCTTCCTCGCCGCGTACGCCGAGCTCGCGCGCCTCCCGCCGCCCGCCCCCGAGCGTGTCCCGTGGCGTCCCTTCCTCGAGCGGCTGCGCGGGCTCGCGCCCTTCACGCTGGGCGGCGCGCCGGACGAGCCAGGCTTCTTCGATCCAGCGCAGATCCAGCAGCTCCTCCTGAACCTGCTCAAGAACGCCGTCGAGGCCGGGAGCCCGCCCGACCAGATCGAGGTCTCGGTGCGGCGCCTCTCGACCGGTGAGCTCGCGCTCACGGTGGCCGACCGCGGCCACGGGCTGCCGGACGACGCCCGGGGCAAGGCGCTCCTGCCCTTCTACTCGACGAAGCAGCAGGGCCGCGGGCTCGGCCTCGCGCTCTGCCGCGAGATCGCGACCGCGCACGGCGGCGCGCTCGCGCTGCGGCGCCGCGAGGGGGGCGGGGCCGAGGCGGAGTGCCGCCTGCCGCCGCCGCCGGACGAGCGCGCTACTTGAGCTTCCGCTCGATCTGGATCCCGAGCCGGTCCATGCGCCGGTAGAGCCCCTGCCGGCTCAGGCCGAGCGACGCCGCGGCCTTGGCGACGACGCCCCGCGCCTCGACGAGCGCGCGCTCGATCTCGAGGCGCTCGGAGGAGGTCGCGGAAGGCGCGGACGACGCGGCGTGCGCAGCTGGCGCCGGCGGCACGCGCGCGACCGCGTCGAGCCCCAGGTCGTGCGGCTCGATCGTCTCGCCCTTGCGCACCAGCGCCGCGCGCGTGAGCCGGTTCTCCAGCTCGCGGACGTTGCCCGGCCAGTCGTGCTCGGCGAGCGCGTGGCGCGCGCGCGGGCCGAGCGTCACCCGCTCGCCGTCCGCCGCGCGCGCGGCGAGGCGATCGAGCAGGTGGCTCGCGATCGGCGCGATGTCCTCGGGGCGATCGCGCAGCGCGGGGATCGTCAACTCGATGACGTTGAGCCTGAAGTACAGGTCTTCGCGGAAGGATCCCTCGGCGATCGCCCGCGGGAGATCGCGGTTGGTCGCGCTCAGCACGCGCACGTCGGCCTTGCGGGTGACGCTGCTCCCGAGGCGCTGGTACTCGCCGGTCTGGAGGACGCGCAGCAGCTTCTTCTGGCCGTTCAGCGACAGCGTGCCGATCTCGTCGAGGAAGAGGGTGCCGCCGTCGGCCTCCTCGAAGCGGCCGGCGCGGAGGCGGGTCGCGCCGGTGAACGCGCCTGGCTCGGCGCCGAACAGCTCCGCCTCGACGAGCTCGTCGGGGAGGGCCCCGGCGTTCACCTTGACGAACGGCCGGTCCCGCCGCCGCGAGTTGGCCTGGACGATGGTGGCGAGGAGCTCTTTCCCGGTGCCGTTCGGCCCGGTGATGAGGACGGGCACGTCGGCGGGCGCGACCTTGACGGCGAGGCTCACGACCTCGTGCATCGCGTCGCTCACGTACACGAGCCCGGCCAGGTCGTGGCGCTCGGCGAGCCTGTGCCGCGCGCGCCCGCGCTGGGCCAGGAGGCGCGCGTTCTCCTGCTCGAGCGCCCGCAGCCGCGCCAGGTTGCCCACGGTGGCGACGAGCTTCTGGTCGTCCCACGGCTTGGGCACGTAGTCGCTCGCCCCGGCCTTGATCAGCTCGACCGCGCCCGCGATCGACGTGAACGCGGTCATGGCCACGACGGGCAGCTCGGGGTCGACGGCCTTGATCCGGCGGAGCAGCTCCATCCCCTCTTCGCCCGAGGTGGCGCTCTGCCGGAAGTTCATGTCCTGGACCACGGCGCCGAGCTCGTCGCCGAGCACCGCCGCCATCGCCTCATCGGGCGTGGCGGCGACGCGGACCTCGTGCCCGTGCAGCTCGAACAGCGTCGTCAGCGCGACGCAGACGGCGGGCTGATCGTCGATGACGAGGATCTTCGGCACCCGGCGAGACTAGCGTGTTCGCCGCCGGGGGCCCGTCACATCCCGTAAGGGTACTTGGCCAGGTCGATCGCGCCGCTCGCGCGGACCTGCTGCAGGGCTTTTCCGTACTGGAGGAGCATGCCCAGCGCGTAGCGGAGCCGCTCGCGGATGCGCTCGTCGTCGGGGGATTGCGGCGCCTCAGGGTCGTTGAGGAGGCCGCGGACGTTGCGCACGATCACGTGGTCCGGGATGTAGCAAAGGTACGTGTTCTTGTAGCTGCTCATGCGCAGCTCCGCGATCGGGTAGGCGCCGCCCGCGCTCGCGGAGACCCCGACGATGAGCGCGGGCTTGTGCGCGAGCTCGCCCCGGGAGCAGAGGAGGAAGAAGTTCTTGAGTCCGGCGGGGACCATGCCGCCCCACTCCGGCGCGATGATCACGAAGGCGTCGGACGTCTTGAGCTCGGCGGAGATGGGGCCCCAGACGCGCTCCCATTTCTCGGACGGCTGCCAGACCTCCGGGTCCCAGAGCGGAAGCGGGTTGTCGGCGAGATCGAGCGTGTACGTGGAGGAGACGTCCGCCGACGACGACAGCTGTTGCTGCACGTGGCGCGCGATCTTCCCCGATTCGGAGCCGTTGCGGTGACTGCCTGAGATGACAGCGAGCTTCATAGGGTCTTGCGTGCGGCCGGCGACGGATCGCGCGGCGCTCCTCGGTGATCGGTGGATTGCGGCGCGATGCTACCCCGCGCTCGCGCGGCGGGTCGAGGAGTTCGTCGGCGCGGGTGACCCTCGGCCCGCGCCGCGAGAGGCGCCGTGGCGACAGGCGCCGTGGCGACAGGCGCCGTGCGCGGCGAGCGCCGCGGCCGGAGCCGCTTGAGGAGGACCGTTTACGAAGGCTGGAAGGGGACGGGCCGGCCGCGGCGCCAGCCGCGCCCGAGCAGCCGCTCGATGAGGCCGATCGTCAGCGCCGAGGCGAGCGTCAGGGCGGCCGTCTCCGCGCGCGCGGCGGCCAGCGCGGCGAGGAGCGCGCCCGCGGCGAGGACCCAGGGGCGCACCATGGTGAGCGGGCCCAGGATCGTCACGCTGGCGAGCACGCGCGCCTCGTGGATGGGCAGCGCGTAGGCGAGCAGGGCAGTGCAGACGAGGGTGGCGTAGGCGCCGTAGACGAGGATCAGGCGCCGTCCGGCCGCGAGCAGATCGATCCAGAGGCCCGCCGGGTCGGGCGCGAGCCCGAGCACGGCGAAGGTGAGGGCCGCGAGCGCGGCGACGGCGAGGAGCCCTGCGAGGGCGCCGCGGCGGACGGCGCGGAGGAAATAGGCGCGCTTCTCGATGCGCGGATTGCGGCCGGCGGCGTCGCGAAAGCCGCAGAACGCCGCGTCGACCAGGGCGAGCAGGGCGAGCAGCGCGGGGATCACGAGAACGCTCCGAGCCGGCGGCCGGCGCGCGGGCCGAGCTGCTCGAGCTGGTCGACGAAGCGCGCGCGCAGGTCCGGGCGGAGGCCGATCACCGCGTGCATGATGCGCAGGACGGGAAAGGGCCCGACGTGGCCGTCGAACAGCGCGGAGGAGAGGCCCTCGGCGCCGGCGCGCGCCGCGGCGAGGAGCGCGTCGCCGGCGTGGGCGCGGAGGGCGGAGAGGACGCCGTCGTGGCGGGAGAGCGGCTCGCGCATGCGGGCCTGGTGGAAGATCCAGGCGCCGAGGGGAGACAGGTGGCTCGGCTTGATGTCGAAGTGGATGAAGGCGAGGGCGCCCGCCCTGGCTTGCTCGCGGAAGAACGACACGAGGGCGTCGCCGCGGAAATGGTGGACGACGCCGGTGGACAGGAAGACGGTGGCTGGCTCGCGCAGCGTGAACGCGTTGGCCACGTGGAAGCGGCACGGGAGGCGCTCGTCGCTGGCCGCCGCGCGCGCAGCCTCGATCAGCGCGCGGTTGTAATCGCAGCCCACGAGCTTGACGTCGGCGCCCAGCGCCCCGCGGGCGGCGAGCCAGCGGACGACGTAGCCGAGCCCGCAGCCCACGTCGACGACGCGCAGGGGGCGGGGCGCGCCGGCGGCGCGCAGCGCGTCGAGCAGCGGCGCGAGCACGAAGCGGACGCGCGCTCCCTGGTCGAACTCCTCGGACAGGCGCTGCAGCTCGGCGTGGACGCGGAGCAGGAGCGCGTCGACGGCGGCCTCGTCGAGCAGATCGTCCCGCGCCGGGAGCCCCGCGGCGAGCCGGGCTGCGCCGGGGCGGCCTGCGGCGCGGAGGCGCTCGACCACCGCGCTCCGGCGCACGGGCAGGCGCGCGAGGGTGTCGGGATCGTAGTCGACGAGGAGATCGGAGATCTCCGGAGCATCCACCGGCGCGAGGGTGCCGCTCCCGTGCGGGGATGTCCAGCGCGGCCGCCTCGGCAGCTCCTGCGCTGTCGCTGCCGGGGGGGCCCCTCGGTGTAACCAAGCTCGTTCCGTCGCGCTCAGGGCCCCAAGCCCGCCCGCCCCACCCCCAGCGGTCACCAACGTGGTCGTGAACGTGGTCGTGGTCGTGGTCGTGGTCGTGGTCGTGGTCGTGGTCGTGGTCGTGGTCGTGAACGTGGTCGTGGTCGTGGTCGTGGTCGTGAACGTGGTCGTGGTCGTAGTCGTGAACGTGGTCGTGGTCGTGGTCGTGGTCGTGGTCGTGGTCGTGGTCGTGGTCGTGGTCGTGAACGTGGTCGTGGTCGTGGTCGTGGTCGTGAACGTGGTCGTGGTCGTGGTCGTGGGTAGTGGTCGCGTTTGCCTGAAACGCGACCACCCCGATCCAACTGCGACCACCTCGCCGGAAGGCGCGAAACCCGGTGTCTCCGCCGTCCGGACACGCGGGACAGCGTGCCACCGCCGGTACCTCGTCGCGAAGGGAGAGGCCGCAGACCTGCGCCGGCGCGCCGTGCAGGCTTTCTGCGAGGCGCACGGGTGGCGGGAGTTCGTGTGAGGCGGCGGGCGCACATCGTCCGTGCGCCGCGGAGCCAGCGGCGGGCCGTCGCTCGGTCGACCGGCCGATCGAGGACAAACCACACCGCTGGCGCCGGCGGCACCCGTCGACCCGATTCACCAGCGCGTGGGTGCTACGCTCGCGTGCGCTGGATGTTCGTCATCATCGGCCGATGATGTGCACCAGGTTCTGGATGAGAATCCACGCCGCCACCGCGAACAACAAGACCATGAAGCCGATGCTCACGAACTTATCGTTCGGCAAATTCATCCGGAGCATCAAGACGTTCTTGTTGTTGTTCGGATCAACTGGGCCAGTTACATGCTTCTTCGAGCGATGGTTCATACCGTCTCCCACTAGATAAAACGAACTGTCGTTCACCGAGCGCGCGCGTGAGTGCCCCCGCCTCGACAACGGAGCACAGCGCGCGCGGCCGTTTTGTAGCCGCGGCGTCACCACATCAGAGCTTGCCGTTCCCGGCGCGCATCCGGCGAGTCTCTTGCCCGCAGCGTCGTCTGCCTCATCACGCATCCTCCTGGCGATCTCCGTCGCCGCCGACCCGGGTCCTACCGAAAGCACAATGAGTCCCATGGAGATCGACGAGGCCTCATCGCCTCGATCTCCACAGGTCTCATAGCTTCTCCCCTGCTACCTGCTCAACAGTTCAGGCTTCGGACCAGTGAGCATGGTTTCAGGTGCCACGCCTGAAGGGGGTGCTCCGGCATTCGGGAGCGCTTGACCTGTCGTTAGTCAAACCCGCGAAGGGGCCTCGTGACAAGGGTTTCTGTTTGCATTGCAGCTGAACTGCTGCGACCGGGCTTCCGTGGCCGCCTCACCCCTCCCCGACCTCCGCCGCCCACCACGCGCCAACTGCGATCATCTCGCAAGGCGCACAACTTGACGAGCGTATGCACGCGTATCTACGCGCAACCATTTGGTTTTTCGTCACGTCCAGGTCTTGACCTTCGTCCGCGGCGACTCATCTTCCACCTCGAGGGCGGCGCGCTCGGATTCCTGAAGCTGGGAGCCCGAGCGCGGTCCGCGTTCGCGATGCCATCGCTCGTTGACGGCACGGCTGCGCCTTCGCATTGGCAAGGCGCGCGGTGCCAGATCGCGAACGCGGTGACCATCGCGGCTAGGCCGCGGCCGTGTCCGCAGTGAAAGCGTGCGCCGCTGTGGCGCCATGTAGGAGAGGTGTACATGCTGGATGTAGAAACGCTCACGAAGGTGATGAATGGGTTCGATAGACGCGACGTCGTCGATGCGAAAGACTACTTGTTGGCCGCGGAGGTTCTTCGGCGCATTGCCGATGCTGTAGTGGCTCGCGCGAAAGCCGATGGAACCGATGATGTGACGCACTCGCCGGGGAGCACTCCTGACCCTGCGAACGCCAACCGTGAGTTGCCGGCGGCGGTCCTTAAGCTCCGCAACGGCATCGGCGCGCGGGTGTGGACCATGTGCGCGGGGCGTGTGGCGTCCGAATCAAGCAAGCGCGACCCGGAGAACGAATGGTGCATCGGTTACGGCCGCGACGGCGTAGCTTACGTGCCCAAGCTCGTCACCGACGACATGGTGCGGGCGCTCGCCGAGCAACTGGCCATCTTCGCGAGCAAGGCGCCTTCTTGAGGCGCCGCGCGCCCTGTCCGAGGTCGCGCGTGACCGCGAGAAAGAGCCGTCAAACAGGCTGCAATCGCGCACGGCGGCTATGACATGCCATGTCCCAGCCTCGCTGAAAAGCAGGGAAACATAGGCTTGCGATGCTATTTTAGGTCCTGAGCAAGGCGCCTCCCTCCGGCTGGTACCCGGAAGGAGGCTGCGGAACGCCGAGCGGTTGGGCCGCCCTGCGCACGTCGCAAGCGCATCATGGCCCCCCGTTCGGAGAGAGGCAAGGGGCCCGTGCCGAACGTGCTTCCGATGGAGACCCGCGTGCGCATCGCGTCCGCGTTGGTCGAAGGGACGAGCGTGCGTGCTGTCGAGCGCCAGACCGGCGTCGCAAAGAGCACCATCCTGCGCTTCGCCGTCGAGCTCGGCGAGGGCTGCGCGCGCCTGCACAACCGGCTCGTGCAGGGCCTGTGCGAGCCCGACATCGAGCTCGATGAGCAGTGGAGCTTCATCGCGAAGAAGGACAAGCGCGTGACGTCCGAGGACCCGGCCGAGTACGGGGACGTCTTCACCTTCACCGCGTTCGCGAGGCGGTCGAAGCTGGTGATCTCGTACGCCGTGGGGAAGCGCGACCAGGAGACGACCAACGCGTTCCTGGCCGACCTACGCGCCCGCGTCCTGGTCGTCCCGCAGATCACCAGCGACGGGCTCTCCGTGTACGTGCCCGCCGTCGATGCGTCGTTCCGTGGCTGCGCGGACTACGGCCAGGTCATCAAGCAGTACGGCTACAGCAAGAGCCCCGACCACAAGTACGAGCCCGCGCGCGATGCCAGCTTCATCCGCAAGACGTCCGTGTTCGGCGCACCCGACCCGAAGCGGATGAGCACGTCCGGGATCGAGCGGTACCACCTCACGGCGCGGCACATCAACGGGCGCAAGCGCCGGCTCGCGCTGTCGTTCAGCAAGACGCAGCGGAGCCATCGCGCCGCTGTCTCGCTCTCGGTCTGCGCCTACAACCTGACGAGGATCCACGCCTCGCTGCGCGTCTCGCCCGCGATGGCCGCGGGGCTCGTCCAGGAGCTCTGGTCCGTCGAGGATCTCGTCCGGGCCGCGCTGGCGGAGCCTGCCGCCGCGCCGCCCGTCCCGCAGGCGCTCACCCTGCCGGCGCAGACCGGGCCGGTCCGGCAGCTGCCCGGCGGGAAGGGATGGCTTCGCCTCGTCACGGGCGGGTCCGCTCCGTCAGCGCCTTCTGCTCCGCAACCGTCTCCTGCGGCGTCCGCAGCGGCGCCGCCCGAACCCGAGCTCCCGCCGCCGTCAGAGCCATCTCCTGCGCCTGCGCCGCGCAGGATGGTGCAGTTGAGCCTGTTCGGAGACGAGAGTTAGAGTGGGCCATCACTCTCGGGTATGGCGACCACACCCACGATTCAAGCCGACCGGTCAATCGTCCGCATTCTTCGCGCAGAGGGCGCAGCCGTCGGATCCAGCATCCGCGATAGCGGCCTTAATGCTGTCCAGGATGGTCTGCCGGTCGAATCCGGCGACCAGCGCGTCACCGTCGCGAACTAAGATGCTGCCTAGCATGTAAGCCTCGCGCTCATCCGCGCCGTTGACCAAGTAACACTCCTCGTGGACGGGGCAGCGCTCCACTATGCGAGCGCGCTCGCAGATATCCATCCCGATTTCGTGTGCCTTGTGTTGCTCCATCATCATTCTTTTCGCACTGCCCATACTTCCTCCTCAGGTGACGACAGTTCGCTTGGCAGGCCAGTTATTCTTCGGGACGAGCCGCCTAGCTCTTGACCAGCCGGAGGGGCGGTGGCGTTCGCGGCGGAGCGCCATGTCTAGCAGTGGCGGTTCCGCCGCCATCAACCGGAGTCAGAACGAGACCGAAGACGATGGCATCGACGTCATGAGCGTACAGACACAGGTCTTTTGCGATGTCTGCCTTCGACAGACCATCTTCTCGGAGCGCCGCAAAGACCTTGTGCAGAATCTGAGACGTCTCTCTGTTTGGCATCGGGTCAGGTTCAGTGGTGCGATACCCACGCTTGCCCATCTCGATACACAAGCCACGGTAATGCCAGTCGGACAGTACGCCGACCTTGTGCGATCGATTCGCGAGCGCGGCAACAGAGACGTTCCACTTCTTCTTGAGCGCAATCAGATGCCTGAGACCAGCCGCCGGCGGCACTTCGGATCTTACAGATGAGCGTGGCATCAGAAACGCAGAAGCAAACGTGTCTGCCTCATGCTCCGCCGCGCGCCCGCTCGGCGCGCCATGACGATGGAGCACCAGGTGTCCTAGTTCGTGCGCAGCGTCGAACCTGCCGTGCTCAGCCGACTTCGTTGTGTTGAGGAAACAGAATGGCGTTTCCCCGTGCCACAATGAGAATGCGTCCACCTCCCTCGACTGTTCGGATAGCGAGAATACCCGGACCCCGTACAGCTCAAGGAGATGTACAACGCTGCGAATCGGCAGGAGCCCAAGCCCCCAACTCTCGCGAAGCGAGGCCGCCGCTTCTTCCGGACCCATACCTCGCAAATCAGGCAATTTCGCGGGCGGAAGCGAGAACCGCTGTTCAATCCAGCGGCACACCTCGAACGCCAAGGCGCCTGCGCCCAGGGCAGCATCACGCTGCGCCGCCGTCATGGTCGACAGGGCGCGAAAGCTCGACGCATCGATGCTGGGCTTCGGGATCTCGGGGCCGTCAAAGAACGCCCTTGGGAAGGACAGGGCTTCAGCGATCTTCGCAAGCGTGGACTCAGTCGGCACCGTGCGACCGGCCTCATAGTTGATGAGGCTCTGCGCGGTCACACCAACGCGCTCGGCCAGCCGTGACTTATTCAGTCCACGCCGCTCCCGTGCAAGGATCAGTCTGGCAGGGTTGAACGAGCCCATGCTCGTGTCTCTTTACCGCCTCAGGACGGGCACGTCAATTTCCGAAGAGCCCCCTCCGAGATCCGGCTCGGGCCGCTCGATGCCACCGGGCGGGTTCTGCCTCGGCAGAGCCGGAAGCACGATACGTTCATGCCACGCTACGATGTAGCCGCCCTCGGAGGCCGCCGGGAGCGAAAGCTCTGCGTGTACGTCGTCGGGAGTCGTGTATATCATGAACAGCCACGTCAATGGTGCGCTTCTCGCCCGACGGGGCTTCAGCTGGGTAGCTGGTGAATAGCGCGGACCGAAGTTGAGGCCCATCTGCTCCCAGTTCGTTTGCACCGCCTTCGCGATGACGCACCCCTTCGGGTTCTTTGTGGATGGACATACGTCATGCCTAGTCGACCCGGTCCACCGGTCTCCGCTCGTGACACAGATCGCCCACTGCTTCGATGGGGCCACGATCAGTGGGCAGTTGCGAACGTTGACAGCATCCCATCCGACAAGGGAGAGCGTCTCACGTAGGAACCCGACCGTGGCAAACCACCCCTTTGTTCCCGGCGCGGTAGGCGGCTCGAACGGCGACGCGCTTGCTTCACCGGCCGACCACGCCCGCCGAGCGTCGTCCATCGTCGCCTCGGCCAGTCCGAGCCGGTCGAGCCGCGCCCTCACGGCCAAGGGTTCTTTAACGAGGTTCGTCGCAACATTCTGTCCCATGCGGTCATCTGCTCCGGTCTTATGGTTTCTCTAACACGATCGAGGAGCCAGAACAAGAAGACCTTCGGGTATCGGCCGTGTTTGGTGAGATATATTACGGTTCTGAGGAGCCGCTCAATGGGGCGAGCGCTTGAGGGGGGCCGCGGGCCCGACGACCGCTTCGCGGTCGGATTGTCCGCCTACCGCCGCCAGCTCTTGAGGCGCAGCGCAAGAGCTTCCCGGGCGATCCGAAGTCTGGACGCCGCGGTGCTCGGGTTCATGCGGCGGCGCTTGGCGTACGCGACGAGGCTCTCCGGGTCGTCCACGGAGAGCAACGCCTCGCGTTGCCAGTCCGGCAGGCCGGCCACGGCCTCCAGCACTTCCCGCGCGGCGACTTGCGCCTCCAGATCGGGAGCGACGGGCTCGCGGAGCAGACCAAGGGGCTGCTCGCTCAAGACGGCGCGCCTCGCCCACGCGCTGTTGATGTGATGCGCAGCCGTACGCCACGCGACTCCGCGCAAGAACTTGCGAAGGGCATCGCGGGGCCGGTCCCCAGGGTCGGGCCTGTACATGCCGCGCTTCACCGAACGCCACGCGCCGAGCAGGATCTCTTGCTCGACGTCGGCGCGATCGCGCGCGGGGATGCCTGCAACCGTGGCGCGCACGATGTCGCGCTCGGCCATGATCGCCTCCATCGTCGGCTTCTTCTTGGGATGTCGTGCGGCAGGCGGGCTCTTCGCCACCTTCCGCGGCTTCGTCACCCGGACCTCCCGCACGTCGGGCAGCGGTCCGCCGCTGCTAGGCCACCGAGCAGCTGCTCCACGGTGATGCCTGCTGCCTTCGCGGCGCGCTGCGCGGTCGCTGGGGAGCCAGCGTCGCGCCCACCGGCGATGCCCTGGAGGGTCACGGGCGACATGCCCATGCCCTCCGCGATGTTGCGCCAAACGGAAAGCGCCGCTCGACGTTCACGTCTACGATCGTGTCGTCGACGACCACGACCACGACCACGTTCACGACCACGACCAGGACTACGACCACGACCACGACGGCGCTGGTGACTGCTGGGGGTCGGGCTTGGGGCCCTGAATGCGCTTGGTTAACACCGATGCGGGATCGTCCTCGGTTTCTGCGTCGACAGGCGCGCCCGGATCTGCTGGAAGTAGGGAAAGGAAACGGCGGCGGGTGGGCGCACGCTCTGCCGCGCTGGATCGGTGGAGGGCGCGATGGCGGACTGGGATCCTGCGCAGTACCTGAAGTTCGAGGACCAGAGGGCGCGTCCTGCGATTGACCTGCTCGGCCGGGTCGACCTCACCGCGCCGGGCGACCTCGTCGATCTCGGGTGCGGGGCCGGCAACATCACCCGCCTCGTGGCGCAGCGCTTCCCGGGCCGGGGGCTCCTCGGGGTCGACAGCTCTCCGGAGATGCTGGCGCAGGCGCGCGCCGCGCTGCCCGGGGCGCGGTTCGTCGAGGGTGATATCGCGCGCTTCGCGCCGTCCGCGCCGCCCGCGCTGATCTTCAGCAACGCCGCGCTGCACTGGCTCGACGACCATCAGGCGCTGTTCCCGGCGCTGCTCGGGCGGCTCGCGGCCGGCGGCGTGCTGGCGGTGCAAATGCCGAGGAACCACGGCGCGCCGTCGCACGCGGCGATGGTGGAGGCGAGCCGGTTGCCTCGCTTCCGCGACAAGCTGGCGGCGGTGGTGAGGGAGAGCCCGGTCGCGGCGCCGGCGGCGTATTACGGGATGCTGGCGCCGCACGCGGCGCGGCTCGACATCTGGGAGACGGAGTATCTGCACGTCCTCGAGGGCGCGAATCCGGTCGTCGAGTGGACCAAGGGGACGGCGCTGCGGCCGCTGCTCGCGGCGCTCGATGAGCACGAGCGGGCCGAGTTCCTCGAGGAGTACGGCGGCCGGGTGGCGGCGGCGTATCCGAAGGCCGCGGACGGGAAGACGCCGTTTCCGTTCCGGCGGTTGTTCCTCGTCGCCACGGCGCGGTGAGCGCGGCAGCCGCGCGGCTCAGCGCGTGTACTCGATGGCGCCGACGCCTTCGGCCTCGGGGAGCACGGTCACGAGCGCCTGCGCCCCGACGGACGCCGACGAGAGCGAGGAGCGGACGGCGACGAGCCATGTCCGGTCGCTCCTGCGCGCGACGAGGATGGCGCAGCGCTCGCCCTGGGGCGTGCCCGCGCGCGCTTCGGCCTCCTGGACCACGCGCGCCGCGGAGGCGTCGCAGCCCTGGACGTCGAACTTGCGGTTCAACAGCGCGGTGAGCGCCATGCTCGCGGCCTTCTTCGCGGTGACCTCTTCGGCCGTCGGGGCCGCGGGGGGCGGCGCCGGGGCGCACCCGGCGGAGAGCGCTGCGAGGAGGGGTATCCACTGTGCGATGGGGCGTGTCACGGCGCTGTCCTATCGCGGCGGCGCGGCCAGGGGAAGCTCTCGTTGCGCGGGGCTGCTTGGCGCCGGCCTGCACGGTTGAGCCGCCGCGCGTGGAGCGACACGGCGACTTACGTGGTTGAACAATGGTTCATTTCGCTCATTTGCGCTCATGGGAGACATGGCTGGAGGCGTGCGCGCAGCTTGCCCACCTCCTCTCGGCCGTGGCGCACGGCAACGGACCGAACGGCCTCGCCGTGGTCCAGTCCGCGCTGGGGGCGCTCGGACGGCTCGACCACGAGCACGCGGCGGTGTACTTCCAGATCGTCTACAATGCGTTGCGTGAACCCATGCGGAGAGCCCTGGAGGCGCTGATCATGGAGCGGCAGACCGAAGGCAAGGCAACTTTTCCCCCGTTCGCCCAGCAGCTCATCGAGCGTGGCCGGATCGAGGGCAAGCTCGAGGGCATCCGGGAGGGCAAGCTCGAGGGCATCCGGGAGGGCAAGCTCGAGGGCATCCTCGAGGCCAAGCGCGACGCCTTGCTCCGGCTGGTGACGCGCGCAGGGATCGCCCTCACCGCCGACCATCGCGAGCGCATCCAGGCGTGCAAGGACCCTGCGACCCTCGATCGGTGGGTCGATAACGCACTCGAAGCAAAGGACGCTTCCGACGTGCTTTCCTGACGAGCGGCGCTGCGCCCGATCGGCGCGGCGCAGCCGCTCTCCTCGCCAGAGCAGCTCTTCGTCCTCGATCCGCCGCGCCATCTGGAGCGCTCTCCCACCCGCTCCCGCTCCCCGCAGCGGCCGCCGAGAGGTGCGCGACCTTCTGGGCCACCGAGGCGAGCGAGCCGTGCTCGGCGACGAGCCACGCCACGTAATCTCTCCAGGAAAAGCCCGTTGGGGCGGCGTGTCCGGAATCGTGTCCGGGTCCTCCGGTCATCGCGACCGCAGACTACCCGCAACGAATTCAAGGAGAACGCCGATGTCTTCCCTCACTCACTACCTGGTCATCGATCTCGAGGCGACCTGCAGCGACGACCCCGCTTTCCCCCGCGACGAGATGGAGATCATCGAGGTCGGCGCCGTGCTCGTCGATGCCGCCACCCTGCGACCCACCGCCGAGCTGCAGTGCTTCGTGCGCCCGATCCGACACCCGCGCCTCTCGGCGTTCTGCATGCGGCTGACGAGCATCCGCCAGGCGGACGTCGACGCCGCCCCGCGCTTCCCCGCGGCGGCGGCGCGGCTGAGGGAGCTGGTGCGCGGGAAACAGGCGCTCTTCTGCTCCTGGGGCGGCTACGACAAGCGGCAGATCGAGCGCGACGCCCGCCGCCACGGGGTGGCGCTGCCCTTCGGGGGCGATCACCTCAACCTCAAGCGGGCCTTTGCCCGCCGCCTCGGCGCCGAGCGCGAGCTCGGCGTGGGGCAGGCCCTGCGCCGGGTCGGCCTCTCGTTTCAGGGGACGCAGCACCGCGCCATCGACGACGCCCGCAACATCGCGCGGCTCCTTCCGCACGCGCTGGGCCTCGAGCCCCACCCCGCCGGCGCTCCCGGCAGCCCCGCCGTCACCGGCCCTCCGGCGGCGCCTCCGGGGCCTCCGGCGCCTCCAGCGCCGCGAGGAGCGCGGTGAGCCCCTTCTTCAGCGAGGCCATCTGCTTCTCCCCCAGGGCTCGCGTGAGCTCGTCCTCCAGCTCCTGCAGCACCCCGAGCCCGTGGAGGAGCATCTTCAGCCCGTGCGGCGTGAACCGCACCCGCTTCGCCCGCCGGTCGTCCGGGTCGGGCGTCCGCTCCACAACGCCCGCCGCCTCGAGCTCCTCCACGAGCTGACCCACCGCCTGCTTCGTCACGCCGGCGCGCTCCGCCAGGTCGATCTGCCGCGTGCCCTCGAGGTCGATGTACGGCATGAGCGCCGTGTGCGCCCGGCGCACGCCGGTCGCGCCGCGCCGGACGACGCGCGCCACCGCCCGCTCGTCGAGCAGCCGCGCCGAGCGGAGCAGGAGCTGCCCGAGGCTCACGCGCTTGCGCCGCTCGAGCTCGGCGACGTCGCATGGATCGAGGTTGTGCTTGGTCATGATGGTCAACTTGCTTGACTAAATGGTCAAGCTGCTTTACCAATTGGAGCATGCTGCGACGGCTCGATCAATCCCTCTGGGTTGCGGAAGACACGTTGAAGGTGGGGTTTCTCCGGTTTCCGGTGCGATCTCCGGTCGTGCGCCTCGAGGACGGCGGGCTGCTGCTGTTCTCGCCGCTCCCGGGCGTGGAGCGGGAGGCGGACGAGATCCGCGCGCTCGGCGAGGTGCGGGCGATCGTGGCGCCGAACCTGCTGCACCACCTCGGCGTCTCGCCGGCGGCGCGGCTGTTCCCGGGGGCGCGGCTCTACGGCGCGCGGGGGCTCCGCGAGAAGCGCCCTGACGTGACGTTCACCGGCGCGCTCGACGGCGCGCCGGACCCGGTCTGGTCCGCGGAGATCGACCAGCTGGCGGCCTTCGGGATGCCGAAGCTCGAGGAGACGGTCTTCTTCCACCGGCCGAGCAGGACCCTCTTCGTCTGGGATCTCTGCTTTCACATCGCGCAGAGCGAGCACCTCCCGACGCGCCTCTTCATGCGCCTGAACGGCGCCTACGGGAGGTTCGGCCCGTCGCGCATCGCGCGCTCGATGATGCGCGATCGCGCGGCGGTGCGCGCCTCGGTGGAGCGGATGCTCGCGTGGGCGCCGGAGCGCATCGTGGTGGCGCACGGCGACGTCGTCGAGCGCGGCGGTCGAGACGCGCTGCAGGCTGCGTTCGAGCGGGTGCTCTGACGTCCCTGACGTGGAGCGGCGCGCGGGCGCCGGTGCGGTAGGACTGTGGCCTGGCCATGAAGATCAGGAAGGTCCGGTGATGGGCGCCCAGGTCACCCTGCTCGGCCTGGATTTCGGCTCCACCACGAGCTGCGCCGTGGCCGCCTCGGCGACGCTCACGCGCGCCGCGGGCAGCGGCCGGGTGGAGCTCGGCGCGCTCGAGGAGCGGTACCGATCGGAGATGGCGCTCACGCCCCTCGCCGGCGACGCCCTCGATCTCGACGCCGCGGCGGCGCTCCTCGATCGCTGGCTCGCCGAGGCGGGCGTGGCGCCCGGGGCCCTGTTCGGCGGCGGGGCGATCATCACCGGCCTCGCCGCCCGCCGGAGCAACGCCGACGCGCTCGCCGCGCTGATCCGCGCGCGGGTTGGGGACGCGCTGCTCGCCGTCGCCGAGGACCCTTGCCTCGAGTCCTGGGTGGCCTTCATGGGCAGCGCCGCGCCCCTGTCGCGCGCGCGCCCCGGCGAGCCCCTCGTCAACCTCGACATCGGCGGCGGCACCACGAACATCGCGCTCGGCCTGGCCGGCGAGGTCCAGCGCACCGGCTGTCTTCTCGTGGGCGCGCGGCACGTCGCGCTCGACCCGCGCTCGCGCCGCCTCCGCGCCCTCTCGCCCGAGGCCCGCGCTGCGTTCGACCACCTCGGGCTCCACCGCGGCCCGGGCGAGGTGCTCTCGCAGGCCGAGGCCGAGGCCGTCGTCGCCTTCTACGTGGAGCTGCTCGAGGCGGCGATCACGGGGCGCGCCGGCGCCTTCGACACGCCCGCGGCCGCGCGCCACGTGCAGGTGCCCTTCGCGCTGCCGGAGGGGATCGCGGCGCCCACCCTCACGTTCTCCGGGGGCGTGGGCGAGCTGATCTACGCCGGCCTGGCCGGGCGCCCCCTGCCCGAGCCGGCTCACCACGGCGATCTCGGCGTGGACCTCGCCCGCGCGATCCTCGCCTCGCCCCGGCTGAGCGCGCGGGTGGCGACGCCGGCCAGCATGGGCAGGGCCACGGCGTACGGCCTGCTGCGCCACGCCACCCAGCTCTCCGGCGCGACGCTGTTCCTCCCGCGCCCCGAGCGCTTGCCCCTGCGCGACCTGCCCATCCTGGCGCGCCTCTCGCCGGCCTCGTCCGACGCCGAGCTCGATCACGCCGTGGACCTCTTCCGCCGGAGCACCCGCGGCGGCGCTCTGGAGATCGCCCTCGACGACGTCTCGGCGGCCACCCTCAAGCGCCTCGGCGCGCGCATCGCCGGCGCGCTGCGCCGGGCCGGATCGATCCCAGAGCACCCCCTCGTGCTGCTCACCGCGCAGAACGCGGGCAAGACGCTCGGGGGCTACGTGACCGGCTGGGGCGCTCTGCCGATCGACCTCCTCGTCATCGATGAGGTGCAGGCGCACGGCGCCCGGTTCGTCCAGGTCGGCCGCCTGTGCGATCAGATCCTGCCGGTCTCGTTCTACGGGATGACGCCATGACGTCGCTCGGCGAACCTTCCGTGAAGGGAGGAGCGCGCCGTGAAGGAACCGACCCCGCTCGATCGGATCGAGGTCCCTCGCCCCCGGACCGACGTCGTCTACGCGGCCCGCCTGCCTGGCCACGGCGGCTCGTTCCGCGGCTTGAAGCGGCTCCTCGGCGCCGCCGACTGCAGCAAGGCCGGCGATCGCCAGGCAGGCCTCGCGGCGAGCGACGACGCGGCGCGGGAAGCCGCGCGGGAGCTGCTCGGCGAGCTGACCCTGGAGCACCTCCACGATCACCCGCTCACCGGCGCGCGGGGCGAGATCGACGCGGTGATGCGCGTCAATTACGACATCGACCGCGACGCCTTCGCCCGGATCGCCTCGCTGCGCCTCGGCGAGCTCAAGGACCACCTGCTCCGCGCCCCCGGCCCGGAGGTGGCGCGCGTCGGCCGCGCCCTGACCGGCGTCATGGCCGCGGCGCTCGCCAAGCTCTGCGACGTGCACGAGCTCGTGTACCTCGCCCGCAAGATCAGCCGCCCGACCCGCGCCCGCACGCTCCTCGGCGCCCCTGGCACGCTCGCCTCGCGCCTCCAGCCGAACCACCCCACCGACGATCTTCGAGGGATCACCCTGCTGCTCTACTGGGGCCTTTCCATCGGCGCCGGCGACGCGCTGCTCGGCGTCAACCCCGCGTCCGGCACGGTGGAGACCACCGCCGCGGTCCTCCGCCACCTCGACCGCATCCGCCGCGCGACCGGCGTCCCCACGCAGATCTGCTGCCTGTCGCACCTCAAGGTGCAGCTCGCCGCGCTCGACCAGGGCGCGCCCGTGGAGATCCTCTTTCAGAGCCTGGCCGGCACCGAGTCCTGCTGTGTCACCGAGTTCGACGTCACCGTCGATCTCCTCGACGAGGGCTATCGCCGCATGGCCGCGCGCGGCCCGCTCGCCGGCCAGGCCGAGCAGTTCATGTATTTCGAGACCGGTCAGGGCAGCGAGCTCACGTACGGCAAGCACGAAGGCATCGACATGGCCACAACCGAGGCGCTCTGTTACGGCCTCGCCCGCCGCTGGGACCCGTTCATGCTCAACAACGTCACCGGGTTCATCGGCCCGGAGACGCACCTCGACGACCGCGAGATGATCCTCGCGAACCTCCAGGACCATTTCATGGGCAAGCTCCTCGGCGTGCCCATGGGCATGGCCCCTTGTTACACCCTCCACGCCCACGTCACGCTGGAGGGCCAGCAGATGGCGACGCAGCTGCTCACGGCGGCGGGCGCCAACTACTACATGGATGTCTGTCTCAACACCGATCGGATGCTCGCCTATTTCGACACGAGCGGGCATGACGTGCAGACGCTGCGGGAGATCCATGGCCGCGCGCCCGGCGGCGAGTTCCTGGAGTGGGCCCTCGCGCGGGGCATCCTGGCGCGCGCGGGGGAGGGGCAGGGCGAGGCGGGCGCGATCACCCGCGGGCCGCGCTTCGGCGACGTGCGGCAGTTCTGCCCGGACGAGGCCGAGCTCGCCGAGCTGCTCGCGGCCACGCCCGCCGCCTACGGCTTCGCCACCGCCGGCCCGCGCCCGGCCAACGCGGTGAGCCGGCGCGGTCGCCGCGACGAGGCGATCGCGCGGGCGGCGCTCGCCACCGAGCTGCGCGAGGACGAGCTGGCCCGCGTCGCCGCGTTCCGCCTCATCTCCACGACGGCGGCCAGCAAGGGAGAGCACCTCGGCTCGGCCGACGCGGGGGCGCGCCTCGCCCCGGAGAGCGCCGCCCGGCTCGCGCCGGAGGAGGCCGAGGTGCAGATCGTGGTCTCGGACGGCCTGAGCGCCGAGGCCGTCCACCGCAACATCCCTGATCTGCTCCCGGTCCTGCTGGACGGCCTGGGGGCGCGCGGCGTGACCGTCGGCCAGCCGCTGCTCGCGCGTTACGGCCGGGTGAAGCTCGCGGAGGCCGTCGCCGAGCGGCTCGCGGCGCGGCTGGTCGTCGTGCTGCTCGGCGAGCGCCCGGGCAGCGGTGAGCTGGCGTCGAGCAGCCTCTCGGCCTACCTCGCCTACCGCCTCGCGCCCGGCGCGGACCAGGAGGCGGCCGCCGCCTTCAGCGGCAATCCTGCCATCGGCTTCGAATACACGGTGATCTCCAACATCCACGCTGGCGGGCTGCCCGCCGCGGAGGCGGGGGGCGTGATCGTCGAGAAGGTGTTGGCGGTGCTCGCCCGCCGCGCTGCTGGCAACCGGCTGGAGGCGTTGCTCGCCGGCGGCGTCGCTTGAACCGGGCGCGCAGGCCGGATCGCCCTACCACTGCCTTGGCAATAGCGAGCCAAGTGCTCGAATTCCATCCTGGTGACGCGCCGCCGCTGGAGCATCTCCTCGAATCGGGCGTCAGGCGCCAGCCCGGTGAGGTGGGCGTCGCGTTCTCGGTCAGGCAAACGTCCACTCACCAATCATCCATGATCTTGTGTCAGCGACGGTCCTCGGAGCAGCGGAGCCTCGTGCGCTGAACCCGGCGCAGGCAACGGCTACGTTCCTGGTGAACCCTGACCTGCCGATTTTCGTGCGTCACGCGCCGCGTGGGCGTGTCCTTCAAACGAAGAGAGAGTATAGAGAGGACCCAGGGATGCAAATCCGGTGGATGACTTCGGTCCCGCTCAGCGTCGCGCCTGGGCAGGCGCTTCAAGGACGTCCCGTTCGCCAACCTCGCTCCTGAGCTGGTGATGGGGCGCCGCCTCACCGCGCAACCTCCGGCAGGATGAGCGAGCCATGGAGGGCGTGACCTCCAGACGAACAATCTGCGCGTGAGTTCTTGGGCAAACGATGCCCGGATCAACATGGTCAACGCCACGAGAGGGAAGGGGCTCATGACGCTGTCAAAGTTGTTCACTCTTGCAGCGGTGGTCGCGGCGCTGCTGTGCGCGCGGAGCGCGAGCGCCGCGCAGTCATGCGTGTTCTACGCCTCGGATTCGATTTACTACAACACTTCTACCGTGAGCGAGGATGTCTACGCCTACGGGCCGATCAGCTTCGTGTGGGAGCCGGCGACGGACAGCGTCCTGGGTGGCTATTATACGGAGCAGGTCGTCTATTACGACCCCCTGGAGACGTACTTCAACGACATCACCTCCGGCGTCATTCTCGGTCCGTTGGACCCGACCCAGGGCCCCGCGCTGGACATCTCGATCCCTTCGATGTCGTTCTCGTGCACCGTCCCGGTCAGCGATGACTTCTCGCTCGAGGACGGGACCATCACGGGGACGAGCTCTGCGGCGATCTTGCAGGGCTACCTGGACGGCCCTTTTCTGATCGAGGCGACCGGCACTGTCGTCTGCAACTGAGCTGGGCCAATCAGGTCGTGAGGTCGATTTCGGAAGCTGATGGGACGGTGCATCGTGCATAGTCGACATTCCTCGCGCCGTCTCCCAGGTGCTCGGCGTCCTGCCAGGCCTGCTCGCGCTGCGCCGGGCCATCGCCGAGCAGCTGCAACAGCACGATATCGCGCTGCTCGACCGGCTCGGGACCTACGCGTTCGCCGCCTGGAACGCGCACCTCCTGTGGCTGTCCAGCGGAGGTGCCGAGAACGCGCTGAAGCCGCTCCTCACCGAGGCGGCCGCGCTGCGCGAGAACCTGCTGGGCGATGCCGAGGCGCTAAGACGGCGGCGACCGAGGCGGAGGTGAAGCGCGCCGGAGAGATCGGACCGCAGCTCCTCGCCGCCCTCGGCGTGCGGGAGCACGGCAAGGGGCCCGGGCCGACCGAGGCCGCGGACGAGCGGGCGCGCCGGCCGCACCGGAGGCGGCGCCCGAGGGCGCGCCGCTCAGTGGCTAACCCTGCGAGTCAGAAATCCCGCCAGGATTTCTGTGATGACGAGGCGGAGGCGGATGAAATATCAATAATTTCAATCTGTTCTGTCTGATTCGCGGCCGGGTCGCTCGCTGGCATGGCCCAACGTGGGCCCAATGAATAGGCGTTTGCGGGACTGCGCCGGGACCTCGCCGCCGCTGCTGCTCAGGCGCAGTCCCGCAAACGCCTATTCATTCTGCGCTCCCGGTAGTTCGCCGCGAACTACCGGTGTACGCGCCCGGAAAGAACATCAAGCGATGTCGCGGGGTTAGGTGTTTTTGGAAGCGTCGCTGAGGGGCCGAAAAACTGGGAAAATGAAGGGCTCGATTTGGTAGTTCTGCGCGCCCCTTCCGCCCCGCGCGCGGAGGTGACACCGAGGCGGGCGCCGGGACCGGCTGCGGCGTCGGGCCGCGATGGCGCCCCGAGGAGGTGCGTCCGGCTGAGGAGCCCCGGCACCGGCCGGCGCCTCGTCAGCCGCTACGAGCACATCTTCGCCTGATGTGCGCTGCTCCTATCGGGGGAGGGAATCGCCTCGACGCGGTCGCCGTCTTGCCCTAACACCATGCGGCCATCGTGGTTCCAGCCGATGCCGCCCTTGTCCGGCGGTTCCCGATCATGGCCAACGCCCTCCAGCGTGAGCTGGTCCTCGTCGAGGTAGCCAATGCCGATCGGGTCGCCGCCGTACCTGGGCTGCCGTGGCGCGTCCCGATCACGCCGTCGTGCGAGCTGACCTCCCGTACCAGCGCAATCCACTCAATCTCGGGTCTTGCAAGGCTCAGCCGAAAACCGCGCTCGTGGTCGTCGAGGCAGTGTGCGCGCCGCCATGCACGCGTTCACGCTCGGTTGCCCTCTCCTCGTCGCGACTTCATCGTGGACGGCCAATAGCCCCTCGATGAGCGAAGCTGTGGCGCCCGCCGTGTGTACGCCGAACAGGCACAGAGGCATTCATGAATGCCTCGATCTCGGCATGCACGGGGCGGCTCAGCATGAGCGCAGCGCTTGACGCGCGCTGCAGCGTCGTGGCACTGCTGTTCGCCGGGGAGGCTGCGATGTCGCCAGTTCCGCGTTGTGTGCACCGGGCATTGATCCCGCTCTGGATGTTTCTCGCTTGCGTGCTCGGGTCGGGCGGGTGCTATTGCGCCTTCGGCGAGCCGCTTCCGGAGCCGCCTGGCCTCGTTGCCTGCCGGACGCAGCGCGCGCATGCCCCAGCCACGTCCCGTCCCGCGCCGGAGGTCGAGACCGTCGCCGCCGGCACCATCCCCGGGGCGTTTTCCATCACGAGCACCGGTGAGGCCGTGTACACGATGGACCTGGCCTCACCGCCCTCGCGCGCGGGCATGGGTCCTGGGCTCCAGCTCGTCTACCGCAGCGACGGCGGCGACGGCGTGCTCGGCAACGGCTTCTCCATCACCGGGCTGTCCGCGATCACGCGATGTCCGAAGAGCCTCGCGCAAGACGGGGAGATCCGCGGCGTGCGGTACGACGGCGACGACGCGCTCTGCCTCGACGGCCAGCGCCTCGTCCCCGTGGGAGAGGGGCCGGGAACCATCGAGTACCGCACGTTCCCGGATACGTTCGTGAAGGTGGTCGGTCACTACGCTCCGGAAGGCGGCGGGCACGCCGAGGCGCTCTTCTTCCAGGCCTACCTGCCCTCTGGCCGCGTCGTCGAGTACGGGCGTACCGAGGGCAGCAAGCCGCTCGCGCGAGGCGGCGTCGCGCGCGCGTGGCTCGCGAACGAGGCCCGTGACGGCCGCGGCAACGCCATGACGTACGCATATTGCCTCGCAGAGGCCGAGGACGGCCATGCGGCCGAATATGCGGTGGACGAGATCCGCTACACGAGCTTCGAGGGCACGCCGTCGCTGGAGGCTTCCCGGGCGGTGCGCTTCGTGTACGGGACCAAGGACTCGGCCGCGGTTCGTACGGGCTACTCGGGCGGCATGGCGCTCCAGCGCTCGCTTCGCCTGGAGGAGATCCAGATGCTCGGTCCGGGCGACGCGCTGGTCCGAAGCTACGGTTTCCGCTACGAGCTGAGCCCGACGACGAGCCGGACGCTCCTCACCCAGGTCGAGGAGTGCGCGAGCGACGGGGTCTGCAAGCCTCCGACACGGTTTCAGTACAGCCGCGGAAAGCCCGGATTCGAGCGGCTCACGACGGACATCGCCAAGCCGGTCTCCGAGAAGGCGAGCCCGATGGTGTTCGACATCGACGCCGACGGCATCGACGATCTCGTGATTCCGGACATCGTCCCGGGGTCCAGCACGCCGTCGCATCCGATCACCACGTGGCAGGTGGCGCGCAACCTCGGGCCCAGCGCCTCGCCGTCCTTTCTCGCGGCGCCGGAGCGCGCCTTCCTCGAGGATTGGCTGTTCGTCGCCGATGCGGATGGACCGTCCGACCCGGCCCTTCTTCAGCCCGAGCTCGGGACGGTGCTCGATTACAACGACGATGGGCAGATGGACGTCTTTCTCCACGACGTCTTCGACACCAGGACCACATGGCACGTGCTCCTGTCCCGGCCGGACCGGACCTTCGCGCTGCATGACACGGGCATCCGCCGGCCGTTCCCGCTCGGGAGCACGCCAAGACCGCCGAGCCTGAGCAGCCCCGTCGCCTCGGTGCACCTCGCCGATCTCGACGGCGACTCGGTGCCGGATCTGATCCAGTGCCAGGACCACGTCGAGGAGCTGGTACCGGATCCGCGGTCCACCGTGTGGACCGTCCACCTCTGGAGGCCCGCGCGCGGCGCGACGCCCGCGGGGTTCGGCCCCACGGGCGAATCGATCGAGGTGCTCAGCGCCTATCCATGCGATGTGGAGCTCCACACGCTCGACATCGACGCCGACAGCAAGATCGATCTCGTCGTGCCTTCCCTGATGTTGTGGAATGACGGGACGCCCCTCATCGGAGAAAGCTACGAAGCGATCATGCGCCGGGGCGAGGGGCGCTGGGAGCTCATCGACACCAAGCTCCCTGTCGTGCGGCGCGGGGGCCGCGTCGTCTTTCTCGACGTCAACGGCGACGGCCTGCCCGATGCCGTCGAATCTGGCAACAGCGACCACCAGCTCTATACCTACCTCAACACGGGACCGACGTTCGTGATGTCGCCCTTCCGGACCGTCGACGCGTTCAGCTTCGGCGATCTGCTGGGGGCCCCGGATCACGACGCGCTTTTCCGCCTCGCGGTGCCGCTCGACTTCAACGGCGATGGACGGCAGGATCTGCTCATGCCCGTCCCACCAGGCATGCTGCTGAGTGGCTCCAATGTCCTCCCCTCCTGGGGCGTCCTGCAAGCGACGGGCGACCTGGCGGGGCCGCCGTTCAAGCTCGTCGATGCAGGGGTTCCTTTCGAGGCCAAGCTCGGCGACGCGATCACGCTCGCCGATCCGCGCGGGCCGCGCACCGGCGATCTCGACGGGGACGGGGCCCAGGACGTGATCCTGGCGCTCGGCGGCGTGTTCAACGTCTTCCAGAACCTCTCGGCCGACCAGGATCTCCTGGTCGCGGTCTCTGACGGGATGAACGCGCACGAGCCGACCGAGCCGAGCTTCGTGCCCAACGTGAGCATCTCGTACGGCCACCTGACCGATGCGCCGGTCACGAGCGGAGGCGCGGAGGAGGATCCTGAAAGGAGGAGCGCGCTCTACGTCGCGCGTTCCGGCGCGGCGGACGACTGCGGCTATCCTCGGCGTTGCGTCGTCGGCCCTCGCCGGGTGGTCAGCGCGTACGCGCTCAACAACGGCGCGGATCGAGCGAGGCGCTTCGAGGTCGGCTACCGCGACGGGCGCTACCACCGGCTGGGCCGCGGATTTCTCGGGTTCGGCGAGCGGATCGTCACCGACCTGGATACGGGGGCCGTGACGATCGACGTCTACGACCACGGCACCTTCGACGACGAGCTCCAGGTCTTTCCCTTCGCGGGGAGCGTCCAGCGGACGCTGCGCGGGGCTCCGGGGCTCGCGAGCCAGCCCAGGCCGGAGCAGATCGAGCTCTCGTTCAGCGACGTGACGCGGACGCTCGTGCCGACCAACGACGGCGCCACGTACTTCACGCTGCCCACCGAGCGCCGGGTGAGGCGAGCGCAAGGGGTCTATCCGCCCCCGAGCGGCGCGACGCCCTCCGTCGAGGCGTACGTGCGGGAGATCGAGCGTGGCGGCGACGGCGCGACGCTGCTGCGCGACTCGGTATCGAAGGTGACGGACTTCGACACGTTCGGCAACGTGCGCGCCGAGGAGATCTCGACGGAAGACGTCGACCTGACGCTCGAGGTCACGCGGTCGTTCAACAACGACACGGAGCGCTGGGTCCTCGGCCAGCTGGAGACGCAGAAGGAGTGCAGCGCGGCGGCGGGGATGTCGCAGTGCAGGACCCTCAACCGAACGAACACGATCCACGGCGAGGTGGAGACCGAGTCCACCGAGAGCGACGACGGCCTGCCGGACACGAAGCTGAAGCTCACCTATGCGCGCGACGCCTTCGGGAACATCACCGGCGTCACGGCGGAGGACGCCTTCGGGCACAAGCGGCCATTCAGCACGGGCTTCGACGAGGAGGGCATGTTCCCCGAGAAGTACGTGAACGCGGCCGGGCACACCACGCTCCTGGAGTTCGACGACGCGCTCGGCGTGCTCCTCAAGCGGGTCGATCCGAATCAGCTGGTGACGATGTGGGTGCACGACGGCTTCGGGCGGCTCGGCATCGAGAGGCGCCCGGACGGCACGACGACGACCGTCACCCTCGCTCGCAGCAAGGAGGGTGGCCCGGAGCAGGATGCCTGGCGGGTGAGGCAGCGGAGCATCACGACCGGCGGTGCCGACGATACGGTGGAGTTCGACAGCCTCGGCCGCCCGATCCGATGGCTGGGACACGGGCCCGAACCGGAGCCCTCGGAGGGCTCGGGCGATGCGAAGCGCATCATGCAGGAGATCGGGTACGACGCGCTGGGCGAGCACATCGCACGGCGCTCGGTGCCGGTCAGGGAGGACACGCCCGAGAGCGCGATCCTGTACGATCGCTACGAGTACGATGCGGCGGGCCGCGAGGTGCGCCGTACGACGCCGTGGAACGCGGTCACGACGACGGCGTACGATGGCCTGCAGGTGCGCGTCACCGACCCGCTCGATCACGTGACGGTGACCGAGCAGGACCCGCTGGGGCGCATCAAGACCATCACCGACGCGGCCGACGGGATTACCCGCTACGCGTACGGCCCCTTCGGCCTGCTGCACACGGTCACCGATCCGGGCGAGGCAGTGACGCGCACGACGCGCGACGCGTTCGGCCGTGTCCGGCAGCTCGACGACCCCGATCGGGGCACGACGGTCTCGATCCATGACGGCTTCGGCGAGCTGATCTCGTCGACCGACGCGCTCGAGCGAAAGGTCACGTGGACGTACGACGCGCTCGGTCGACCCCGCTCACGCGTGGACCAGGACGGCGCGGAGAGCCTGACGACCACCTGGACATGGGACACGGCGGCGCACGGCGTCGGGAAGCTGCACACGCTCGCGAGCCCCGACGGGGAGAAGACGTACGGGTACACGGGCCGTGGCCAGCTCGACACGATCGCGCTCCGCATCGACGGCGAGCGCTCTCCCCTGGAGGCCAGGCTCGGTTATGACGACCTCGGCCGCGTCGAGACGATCACGTACCCGGCGCCTGCCGGCGCGACGCCGCTCGTCGTGGCCCGCGAACGCGACGCGCACGGGCATGTGCTCGCCGTGCGCGACAGCAGAACAAACCTCGCCTACTGGCGCTTGGCGGGCGTGGACGACGCGGGGCGCTTCCGGGAGGAGGTGTTCGGCAACGGCGCCGTCACGGAGCGGAGCTACTTCGCGGACAAGCAGCGTCTGAGGCACATGGCGACGCAGAGCGGCGCGGGGGAGGTGCAGGACCTGGACTATGGGTTCGACGATCTCCTGAATCTCACGCGCCGCACCGACGCGCTCCAGCCCGAGAACACGACGGAGCGCTTCCGGTACGATCCGATCCAACGGCTGACCTGCGCGTACTTCGGCGATCTCGAGAGCGCGACGGCGCCCTGCGCGCTCCGCTACGACTACCACCCGAACGGCAATCTCACCTTCAAGTCGGACGTCGGTGACCTCTCGTATGACGACCCGCTGCACCCGCATGCGATCACCGGCGCGGGTACGGACACCTTCGCGCATGACGCCGTCGGGAATCAGACCGCGCGGCCCGGCGGCGCGACGGTGCGTTATACGCCGTTCGACCTGCCGGAGCAGATCACGCAGGGCGCGAGCACCATCACGTTCGGCTACGACGGCGACCAGCAGCGGATCCGCAAGACCACGGCGGAAAAGGAGACGCTCTACTTCGGCGATCTGTACGAGCGGGTCACCGAGGCGGCGTCAGGCGCCGTGGAGCACCGGTACCACGTCCACTCGCCGGAGCGCGTGGTGGCGATCGTGACCCGGGGAGGCTCGGACGACGGCACGCGCTACGTGCATGTCGATCACCTCGGCTCGATCGATGCGCTCACCGACGAGGACGGCGACGTGATCGAGCGGCGGAGCTACGACCCGTTCGGGCAGCGCAGGAGCCCCGTGTGGGGGGAGCGCCCGCCTGCGTCGTTCCCGAGCGAGACGACGCAGGGATTCACCGGGCACGAGAGCGACGACGAGCTCGGGCTCGTGAACATGAAGGGCAGGATCTACGATCCCAGGATCGGACGGTTCTTGACGACGGACCCGATCGTTTCGATTCCGTCCTTCGGGCAGAGCTGGAATCCGTACAGCTACGTGCGCAACAGCCCGCTCAATCACGTGGATCCGAGCGGCTTCCAGGAAGAGCCGGTGGAGCCGCCGATCCTGCCGGTCGACTCGGTGGTGCGCCCGGAACAATACGCCGTGGAGCTCTTCTACTCGCCGCCGAAGGCAAACCAGCCTGAAGACGGGCCGCGCGAGGCCGTGGAGGTCGGCGCCACGACGGCGCCTATCGACGTGGGCACGACCGGAAGCTCGTCCGGGTACGTGCCGCAGCCGGTGACCGTCTCGCCGGAGCACTCGGGCGTCGGCGGCCCGGGCACCGTCGTCGGCCAGACCTTGCTGGGCGCCGCGGAGGGGACGCGCGACCTCGGAGCAGGCATCGGGCGGATGCTCGTCCTGAACGCGCTGACGCTCGGGATGTACAGCGGCTACGAGTTCGCCAGCGCGATGTGGGACGGCTACGACGAAGACGGCCTCGTCGGCGCGCTCAACGCCGTCAACCCGCTCTACCACATCGGCCGCGGCGCGGCGGACACGGCCCTCGCCATCGATCGGGATGACTATCGGACAGCGGGGGCGGCGGGGACCAAGACGGTGGTCCTCGCCGCGGCCACCGTCTTCGGGATGGGAAGAGGACTGGGGGCGGCGGAGGAGGCGGCAGTGGCAGGAGCCGCAAGGGCGGGTACCTATGGAGGCTTAAGGGCTGCCGGTGCCAAGGACGCACATCATGTGATTCAGGACGCCGCCGTTCGTGAATTGCCTGGATACAGCCGCACCACAGCGCCCGCCGTTGAGCTTTCTGGACCATCGACGCGTGTCGGTTCTCCACATTACGCCGCGACTCAGGTTCAGCGTCAGCTTGGGGGCGGCACCTACGGCGCAGAACGCCGTATCGGATACAAAGCGCTTCGACGCGCAGGAATGTCGCCGAACGAAGCGCGCGCACTCATCGAACAAGCGGACGTGTACTTTCAGTCGATTGGTGTCACACCAACGACGCCAACCAGGATCCCCGGAAGTCGTTAGCGAATATGATGATGCCATGGACAAAGAACTAAGAATTGAGGTCGCTCGGTTGGTTGCCGAGCTCTGCGCTGGGCGCTACGCTGAGTTAGAGACAGACGGACGCGCGGGCAGGCTGTCCGCCGAGGAGCTGCGGACGGCTGTGGAGCAGTACGGCAAAACATTGCTCCTTCTACCCGATGAATCATGGGCTTTGGTGGATGAGTATCCTCAAATCGGCGATCCGAGCACGGTGGCCGTCGATGTGCCGCTTTGGACGAAGGAAGAGGGTCGTAGCGATCTCACGCTGTCGCTCACCGCAACGAAGCAATCGGACGGATGGGCCCTGTATATCGATGACCTTCACGTGCTATGAAGCTCTGCGCCTGCTCGTGGCCGACTTCGATGTTCTCGGCAACATGCTCGCCGTGGAGATCTCGAAGCATGACGTCGCATGCATGTACAGCACGTATAAAACGACACCGAGCGGTGCGTGCACAGGGGCCTGCATTGGGAGCCAGTGCCGAGGGATGCCCGACGGTACACGCAGCAGGATCATCGTGGAGTGGGACATGGACCCGTTCAGTTTGGAAGTTGCATATTCACAAGTCTCTGTTTTTCAGTCGTGCCTAAAAGATTCCTTCAACGACTGGACCAACATGCACGTGGCACAGGGATTCTCATGGAGGCCTGGTAGCGTGTCTTTCCGTACTCTCGATGTAAATGGGCCGGCCTCGGTTGTTGTGGAAAAGGGACCGACACTTGATGTTTCGCCCTCAGCAATTAGAGCAATCCAGGTTCCATTTCACGTTCCGGCCGGCGTTGATGTCGAGATAGGCACCCTTGCCGGAACGGTCGTGGTGGAACTGGAGCCGGGCGATTATACGGTTCTCTTCGAGCACGGCCGATGCCATGATTCGCGAATGTGGTGCAAGTTCCGTTTCGTGCCGGGAACCACCGCACCCCGGGTTGTTCGTAGGGATGAAGAGCTTTCTCCAGGGGAGGACCTTCTGATGGATGCGCAACCAGCGGCGCCATAGCGCGCGATCCACTCAGGGGGAATACCGACGGCGTGGTCCATGCAGGTGGTGAACAGCGCGGAGGACAATGGGCTTCATTCCTGCGACTCGGGGAATCGAAGCGTCTTGACCTGGATGCCGTCCTCCCCCGTGATCTCATCGCCAGACCAATTCCAGCTCGTGCCGCCTGGGCCCGGCAGCCCCAGCTCGAAGGTGACCGCCTCCAGCGTGAGCTGGTCCTCGTCAAGGTAGGCGACGCCGATCGAGTCGCCACCGCGCCCGGGGCCGCCACGGCCGCCAGGGCCTCCGTCGCCGCCATCGGCACCGCCGCAGGACCACGTGCCGTCCCCCACGGCGCCGCCTGGCAGGCCCCTGCCGCCCTTGCCGCCATCCTCCGGCCCCCCGCCGTCGCCGCCGGGGCCACCGTCGCGCACGGTGATGGTGCTGTCGCGCACCGTCACCTTGGCGTGGAGCGCCAGGATACCGATGCTCGGCTGGCCGTTCTCGCCCCCTCGGCCGCCTCGACCGCCGCAGCCGCCGGCACCGCCGGAGCCGCCGCCGGCGCCTCCCTTGGAGGCCACGTCGCACACCGCGAGCCCGCCGCGACGGCCCCCGCCCCCGCCGCCGCCTTGCCCGGGCGTCCCCCGGGTGCCGTCGCCAGCCCTGTCGGGGTGCCATCCGGTCTCATCGATCCGACCGCGGCCCTTTCCCGGCTCACCGGGGATGCCTGGATCGCCGTGGAGCGCCACCTGACCTGGTTGGCAATGGACGCCCGGCGCGTCCCCATCGCCCCCCCGTCCGGCCGTCGGGTCTGACGCCTCGCGTGGCTGCCCGTCCTCGCCGTCGCCCGCCCCGTCGGGAAGCCCCTCACCGCCTGCGCCGCCGAAGCTCGGGATTCCTCCCTCGCACGGGTTCACCGCGCGAGCCCCGCCCGGGACCGTGGCGGCGGAGCACGCGTCTTCCCCGTACTGCCCATCCGGTCCCGTCGCTGCCTGGTACGGCCAAGGCCATTCCTCCCCATGGTCGCCCCTCAATCCCGCGGTGGCTTCGATCCAGCTTCCGATGATCTCCACCGCGGCGCCCGACCGAACGACCATCCCGACATGCGTCGAGCTCTTGATGAGCACGTGGTCGATGATCGAGACCCCATCCGCAGCCCCGGTGTCGCCGGCGCGCGTCGGCTCGACGGTCAGCGCGGTGAGCCCGGGAGCGCCGACGACGAGCTTGGTCATCATGTGCACCGGATTTTCCAGGCCTCTGAGGCGTTCCCATCCGATGGCGGTTTCGAAGCCTCCATAGATATCCACGCCGGACGGGAGCGTGACGGTCTCCTGATACGCATCGTCGGTAAGAAACACGCGACCGCGCCCGGTGCGCGCGAGCTCGATCGCGCGCCGGACGGAACGAACCGGCCTGTCCTTGGTGCCCGGATTCGCGTCGTCACCGCCGAAAAACGGATGGATGACGAACACACCGCAGCCGTCCATCGCCCGACGCGCCGCAAGATGCTCCAGGCAGACCGACTCGGGGACGGGATCGCTCGCACACGTCGATGGACCGTCACACGGCGGCGCGCCGCCAGGGCCGTCCACCCCCGGCGCGGTCCCGCAACCGGCCGCGGCGAGCGGAAGAACGAAGAGCAGGAGGATCGCGGAATTCAAGCTCATGTGCATCCCTCGTTGGCGACGTCTCGCAAGGCACGAGTCAATGGGGCGGCTCGTTCCCCACGCTGAACGCATGAATTTCACCCGTGGGGCCTAGCTGCCCTTCGCCCACCTCGTCACCGGCACCGGCGTTCCCCGCGGGGCCGCCATGACCGGGGTCTCCGAGCTGAATGTAGGTCCCGGGTCGAATGGCGAAGTTGGGCGCCACGTAGGCGATGCCGATGGTTGCGCCTCCGAGCCCGCCGCCGGCATCGCCTCCGCGACCGCCGTTGCCCCCATCGCCGCCCTTGCACGCATGCCACATCCCACCACCAGAACCTAAGCCCCCTTGGCCAGCAGGCTTGCCTATGCCGCCCAGTTGGCCCCTCCCGCCCACGCCGCCACGACCGCCATTGCCTGTGATCACGTCGCTGGCCCCGATCGTCAGATCCGTGCCGTCGAGCGCGACGATTCCGATGCTGGCACCGCCATAGCCGCCGCCATAGCCGCCGTGACCGCCACAGGCGCCGCTTCCTCCCGAGCCGCCGGCGGCGCCCCCTTGGGGTAGGCCTGCCCGACACGCGACCATCTCCCCACGCGACTTGCTGCCGCCACCGCCGCCGCCCCCCTGGCCGGTGCCGCCTGGCTTCCCGTCCTTGCCCCGGACGCCGATCCATCCCTCCTTGCCAAGGTGGCCCACGCCCACCGCGCCATCCGCGCGACCGGCATCGGCGCCGTCTGCGCCCCTGCGCCCGGCCTCGCATAACGAGACGTCTGCGCCGACCCCTGCGCGGCCGTAGCCCTCCGGATTCTCCCCCGGCGCCGGCTGCCCCGGAGCACCGTCGCTTCCCGACTCGAGCCCGCCGTCGCCCCCGTAGCCGCCGATGGACTCGATGCCATCGTCGCACACGGTCACGACCGCGAGGGCGCCCGTCGGGGAGTCCGTGGTGCAGGCGGACACCCCGTCGTTCCCCTCAAGGCCGTCCGCTGCCCGCTCGGTGTCCGCGTCCTCTCCCGGCTCCCCGTCCTTGCCGTTGCCGGCGACAATCACGCTGTCCTGCACGATCGCCGTGGCCCCCGTGCTCAAAATCATCGCGATCGACGACTTTCCATCCGGCGCCGATGCGTCCGCCGCCACGACGCGTACGCCGGCGATCACCGACGTCGCGTCGTCCCCCGCGAGCGCCATACCCTCCTCCCCGAGGACCCGCAGCGGGATCCCCCCCGGCGGAGCGATGATCGTCGGGTGATCCGGCCCGCCGAATGACCCCTCATACGACCAATCCCCGCCGTCACACAGGCGCCCGCCCCAGACGTCAACCCCCGAGGGCAGCGTGAGCTTCTCCTCGAACGACCCGCCGCACGCGTACACGCGCCGGGTCGGCTGCTCGCCGTGGCTTCGCCCATGCGCGGCGAGCCCGATCGCGTGTTGCAGGGTCTTCACCGGTGCGTCTTTCGTGCCAGGGCTCCTGTCGTCACCCGACAACGGGCTGACGAACACCCCGCACTCATCGAGCGCCATTGTCGTCGATGGATCGCCGTCACATAAAGTCGGCTCAGGTGCAGGGGCGCATTCCATCACTTCCCAACAATCGTCGCGGTACGAAGTGCAAGCTATCAGCGTGCTGCTCGCTCCCCACGCACAGACCACGACAGCAACGGCGGCGGCCAACGCTCTTCGGTCTGCCTGTGGCCGCATCCGCTCGGTACCCGGCATGGTCACCACACCCCCTCGATCCTCACGCCCGTCTCGTGCCCGGTCACGACGGGCGATATCTGGACCCGATCCTGAGCTGGCGTGCGGCCCAGGAAGGAGAAGTCGGTGAAGAAAGACGCGGCGGTGGCCGCGCCGATCACACCGCCCGTGATGACCAGGGCGATGCCCACCCGGTCGGACAGATTGCGCGCGTCGCGCAGGCGCCGCAGCTCGCCGCATGGCGAGCGCTCTGGCGCTTGCCAGCACATGGACGAGCTCGATCTTGGGTCGCTCTCGAGCTGGTCACGCCGAGCGCTCATGTCCTGGTCGAGCTTGCTGGCGCTGATCATGAGGATGGCGCCTGTCGATACGGTGCCCGTCGCGAGCGTGATCCCCACGACACGCAGCGTCCCTGGCCACGAGGCCCACGGGCCGGGGGCCTGCGCGCGGGGAGGGGGCAAAGCGCGTACGGGAGTCGGCGTCGCGGTCGCGGTCCCTTTGGCGCCGCTCGCCTCCTTGGTGCCGCTCGCCGCCGCACACAGCAACGGCATCGTGAACTCGTGCTCCGCGCCCGCCACGGCGCGCAAGTAATGAAGAGCGTCCTTACAGCCCGGTGCACGGCCCCGCACCATGTGTTGGCCCGGCTCGAAGAACAGCGTGTAGGTCCGCGCGGTCCGGCCGATGCGCTTGCCGTCGACGAGCACCTCGGCGTCGGGCGGATCGACGCCGAGCACGAGCCGCGCAACGTGCGGCTCTGCCTTGCGCTGCCCTGCCTCGAATCGCTGCTGGAGCGCTTCCGGCAACGCTTCGCGCTGTTCTAGGCTCCTGGCCAGGTGCTCGGCCGCGTCGCGGTACTTGTGCAGCGCGAGCTCGCAAAGGCCGAGCTCGCCGGCGAGCTCCGCGCGCTCCACCTCGGTGCTGGTCGCCGCGTCAGCGGCCTCCAAAGCTGCCTTGTATTCCGCGATTGCCTCGGTCCACTGCCCGGCCTTGCGCGCTCTCCGACCACGGCGAACATGCTCCTTCACCGCCGACCCGTCGCTCGGTCCCGCCTTTGGATGGGTATCGTCCGCACTGGACGAGTTCGGGAAGCCTATTGCGGCCCCGAGCGCAAGAAAAATCGAGAGCGAATGCGCAATGCAACGCATGCCGCGACGGTACCGACGCCGGCTGCTTGGCGTCAACCGGCAGAAATCGCCACGTCTCGGCGGCTTCGGTGGGAATTGGCGGTCGGATGAGGGAATGCGTTCAACCATCCGTCAGGCATGGCCAAGTGTAGCTTTGGTGACTACATGCGGCACATTGTCCGACCGAAGTTGCTCCTCGACTCATTTTTCTGAACCTTTTGGGCCGCCTCGCGTGTGCTGCTTACCGTGGCCAAGCCAGCGACCGTCTCTCCCGGCTTCGAGCTCTTCCGGCGCCTGGCCAGGCGCCACGGTGTACCGGCGCGAAACGCCGAGGATATCGCCCAGGAAGCGCTGCTGCGGGGGCTCGACGCCGACCAACGGATCGAGCCGGGCGGAGATCCGGGGCCCTACCGCGTCACGATCGCCGTCAACCAGGCGCGCAATCACGTCCGGGACGCGCGCTGCCGCGGCGAGGTGCTCACGTCGTTCGATGAGCGCGAGATCCGAGATGAGCTCCCCACGCCGGAAGAGCTGCTCCGCAGACGGCAGCGGGAAAAGCTCGCCCGGCAGCTGATCGACCAACTCGATCCCAAGTACCGGGATCTCGTGATCAAGCACGACCTCGAGGAGGTCCCGCTCGCCGAGATCGCCGCCGAGCAGGGGCTCCCGCTGGACACGGTGAAGACGCGACACCGGCGGGCGCACAAGGAGCTCGAGGTGCAGGGGGGGCGGTGGCAGGCGCAGGAGCGCTCTCAGGGAAGGGACGGGAGAATCTGCGTGCCGCTTGCACTGGGGTTCGGCCGTCGCGCGTCGTGGCTGGCCTCGCTGCGCCGGCTGGGCCTGAGGATCGTCGTTCAGGCCGCGCTCGTCCTGCTGACCGGCGCGCTCGTTTCCGCCGTGCCGCCCTTGCCCGACCTAGAACCGTGGATCAGGGCGGCGGCGGTCCGCGCCCCTGCCACCGCGCCCGCGGAGCAGGACGCCGTGGCGCCCCTCGCGCGAGATGGCGCCCAGAGCGCCGCGGGGCCCGCCAGCGGAGATGGGGCGCCCGACGTGGCGGCGCCCGCCGCGGCGACCGCGCACGAGATCTCGTCGCGCATAGAACACGGAGGCGCGCACGGCGAGGCGATGGCGACCGGCACGCCTGCTCCCTCGAACGCGACGACGAGAAGTCACCGGGCCGCGCCTCCGGCGAGCGCCGTTCGACCGACCGCCGGCGAGGTCGAGAGGAGCCTGGTCAACCAGGCGCGGAGGGCCATCGAGGCCAACGACGTCATGGCCGACGTCGAGGCTCGGCGGCTGCTCGAGGCCCACGCGCGGCAGTTCCCGCGAGGGCGGCTCGCCGCAGAGCGCGAAGAGCTGCTCAGGCAGCTTCGCTGAATCGTCGGCTACCCATCAACAGCTAGGCAGGCGGGGATAGCGGTGCTGCTTTCGCGCAGCGCAACGCCGAGATCCGCCTTGCGTCGGACAACAACGCTCAGGTCCAGAAGGCGAAAGTTCATGGAAGACATGTTGGGGGCGATGTGGCTGGTGTCGCCGCTCGGGCTCGCGATGATCGCGTGCGTCGCGATCGGCTTCGCGGTCACCGCGCGCGAAGCGCTGGGACGCGAGCGCGGGCTTCGCGAGGCGCGCGAGCACGCGCATGATGACGAGGAGGCAGCCCTCACCGATGCGAAGGAGCAGGCAGCGGGCGAGCGAGACCGATACCGGCGCCTTCTGGACTGTCATGTCGACGCGGCGCTCGCAGAGCTGACGGAGGCCTGCACGCGCCCCGTCCCCTGGCCAGGAAGGGTCCTCGAGTCGTTCTGCGCGACGACGCCTTCGTGGAGGAGAAAGCTGGCCGAGAGCACGGGGTTGGAACCGAGGGAGGTGGAGCGGTTGCTGAGGAGCGACCTGCCGATGACGCCCGGCCTTGCCCGGCAGCTGGAGTCCTTCACCGGCACGCCTGCGCGGTACTGGGAGCGCCTGTGGCGGCTGCACGACGACCACCGAACGGACGCGGAGACGACGGTGGTAGTGCAGATCGGTGCGCCCAGCACCAAGCGTGAGAGCTCGGCGCTTCCCGCGGCGTCGTCGGCGCCGAGCTCGGCGCCACCGACTCCGCCGACGATACCGCCCCGCGCGCTCGACGTTCCTCCGCCCGTGGTGCCGTCTCCCGAGCTTGCGGCCAGGAGCCCGCGGGCGAAGCTCCCGCCGCCCGCGTTGCCGCGGCTTCGGTCGCCGCTCCCTGTCCGCACCGCCGCGGGGGCGGAGCTCGCCCAGCGCGCCGCCACGCTGACGAGCTTCCCGCTACAGCGTGACGAAGGGGGGACGAGCTCCGCCAACGCGTCCGACTGGGAGGACGCAGAGCGCTCTCCGCTGAACACGACACTTCCGGGCGTAGGGAGCCATGGATGAGCGCCGCCGCGCTTCGCAGCTGCACGCCATCAGGAGCCTGCTGGCGAGCATGCCGCCGCTGCGGGAACTGAGCAGCTACGGCTGACGTCTTCCTTTGGTAGCGGACGGGGAAGACCGCGAACCGGTGCCGCATGAGGCGGACGCGCGGCATCACCCGCTTACGGGCGATTGCCCGCGGGAGAGGGTAACGCCATGGATCGTCTGTCGAATGAAGACGAGCGCGCCGCCGCGCACGCGCGCTTGTTTTGCCCGGCGCAGGTTCGTGCCGTGCTGCGCTGGCTGGAGAGGCTGGGGGTCCCACGGTGCCATAGTACCGACGTCGCAGGCCAAGTCTGGCTCAATGCCTGGGAGAGCTGGCCCAGGTTCGATCCGAAGCGCGGCAGGCCGGAACGCTGGTTGAACGCGATCACCGTACACGTTGCTTCACACTAGTCGCTCCCCGTTGTGGGCGAGCTGAATCAGTGGATTCAGGAGCTCCACATGCGGCTCGTACTAGGCACGCCGCTCTGCACCGCTACCCAGTACGCCATCAATCAGGAGGGTGCGTGGCGGCGCTGCTTCACGGATGGACGCTTCGAGATAGATAACGGCGAGGTTGAGCGGCAGCTAAGACGTGTAGCCCTCGGAAGAAAAAAACTATTTATTCGCGGGCTCCGATAAGGGCGCTCAGCGCCTGGCCGTCGGCTATATGATCTTCGGCTCGTGTCGGATGCATGGAGTCAACCCGCTCGCCTGGGCGACAGACGTCATCGGCAAGCTGCAGGCGGGCTGGCCGCGCGATCGGCTGGACGAGTTGCTGCCCGACGCATGGGCGAGATCGTCGCGCGCTGCTCCGAGCGCCGGCGACGCCGACGCGACCTGAACATCGCGAGCCTCGGCCGGCAACGCAGGCGGATGGCGCCCCGCCGGGCCTTCTTTCAGGACCGCCTGTGCCCGCGCCGAGTCGTGGGCCGACGCCGCCCCGCGCCCAGCATCGTCGACCCCGGCGAGAGCCGCAAGGGGCCGTGCCCATGGCGATGGCCGAGCGCTTACGACCCCGGCGAGAGCCGCAAGGGGCCGTGCCCATGGCGATGGCCGGGCGCTTACGTTTCCGCCGCGAATCCGCTGGCCCACGTCGGCCGCCGCGATCGGGCGCCGTCGTCCCACGGCGAGGTCAAGGCGCGCGCCCTCCTGGACCTGCTCTGGCTGGTGGAGCCCCGGGAGCGGAAGGTCCTGATCCTCGTAGGCGAGGGGGAGCAGGTGTCGGAGGTCGCGCGGAGCCTCGGGGTGCCCATCGGGACCGCGTTCTCATGGCTCCGCCGAGGCCGCGGGCGCCTTGCCGCGGCGCTCGGGCGCTGGCGGCCTTTGCGCTAGCCTCCAACGGGGGGATGCGTGGAGTTCACGCCTCCCCGATATCAACCATCTACCACCATGACACGGCCCGCCAGGTCGCGGCGAACGATCCAAAATTCGTACGCGAACGCCAGTACGAGACCGGTGGCGAGGGGCAGCTAAGGCGTTTCGACACGTCCGCCGCTATCCACGAGTTAGACCCGCTCACCGGCGCAATGACCATCAATCACCCCGAGCGAGGGAGCATCAACCAGCTCGATTCCGACACGGGTCAGGCTTGCCAGCTGCATGCGGCAACATACGGCAGATTTTGCCACCGATTCGATGGCCCATGTAGATTACGAATACCGGCAGAGCGGATGGACCGCAATCAAGGAGATGCCAGTTTGCAGCCTCATGGGGCTAGCTTCCGAGGTTTTTTGCAGGGTCATGGGGCCACCCCAAACGCAGGAGGATGGGGCCACCCGCGCGGGGGCGTGACCCGGTTTTTTGCAGGGTCATGGGGCCAGCTTCCGAGGTTTTTTGCAGCCTCATGGGGCCAGCTCGGGACGCCGCGGTCGGGATCTGAGACGGGCTCCTTCCGAGGACGGCGCGGGTCGCCGTCGGAAGGAGACCGATGCCCTACCGAGAGCTGATCATGGTTGACATCAAGGAAATGCTCCGCCGTCGTGCGGCGGGGCAGAGCGCGCGTCACGTGGCGCGCGAGACGGGCGTCGATCGCAAGACGGTCGGCAGGTACTTCGAGGCCGCAGCGATGTTGCCACTGTCGCGCGATCGCGAGCCGACGGACGAGGAGATCCACGCGATCGCCCAGCGTGTGCAGGCGCGCCCGGTGCCCGACGCAAGCGAGGAGTGGAAAGAGATCGGCGCGTATCGCGCACGCATCGAGGCCTGGCTCGCCCAACCTCGGCCGTTGAAGCTGACGAAGATCCACCTGCTGCTCAAGCGCGACCACGGCGTCAGCGCGAGCTACGACACACTCCGGCGCTTTGCCATGGAGGAGCTCGCGTGGCGCAAGAAGACGCCGACGGTTCGCGTCGCGGACACCGAGCCTGGCGAGGTCGCGCAGATCGACTTCGGCCTGATGGGTAGGCTGTTCGACCCAGCGACGCAGCGAGCTCGCAATCTGTGGGCGCTCGTGGTGACGCTCGCATACAGCCGCTACCAGTTCGTGTGGCCGTCGTTCGAGCAGACCACTGCGGCGGTATGCGCGGGCCTGGATGCGGCGTGGTGGTTCTTCGGCGCGATGACGCGCGTGATCCTCCCGGACAACATGAAGGCCATCGTGCTGCGCGCCGACGAGCTCGCCCCCGTGCTCGTGCCGGCGTTCCTCGACTACACGCAGACACGCGGGCTGTTCGTGGATCCTGCGCGCGTCAGGTCGCCCAAGGACAAGGCGCGTGTCGAGAACCAGGTCGCGTACGTGCGCGAGAGCTGGTTCGACGGCGAGTCGTTCTCGAGCCTCGACGAGGCGCGCGCGTCCGCTGAGCGGTGGTGCCGTGACGTCGCTGGAGCGCGAGTCCACGGCACGACACGCGAGGTGCCGCGCGAGGTGTTCGAGTCACGCGAGAAGGGCACCATGAAGCCGGCGCCGGCAGCGCCGTTCGACGTGCCGCACTGGACTGACGCGAAGGTGCACCCCGACCATCACGTGCAAGTCCTGCGGTCGCTCTACAGCGTGCCCACGCGCTACGTTGGAAGCACGGTGCGCGTCCGCGCCGACCGCGCGTCGGTCAGGATCTACGCGGGCACGGAGCTCGTGAAGGTGCACGTGCGCGTCGCGCCGGGCAAGCGCTCCACCGATGCGAGCGACTACCCCGTGGGCAAGGACGTCGCCGCGGTGCGCGACGTGGCTTCGCTCATCACGAGCGCGAAGAAGTGCGGCGTGCACGTCGGCATCTACGCCGAGCGGCTGCTCGATGTGCCGCTCCCCTGGACGCGCATGCGGCTGGTCTATGCGCTGCTGCGGCTGTGCAACAAGTTCGGCAGCGGGCGCGTCGAGGCGATCTGCCAGAGCGCGCTCGCGTTCGATGTCGTCGACGTACAGCGCGTGACGCGCATGCTCGAGACGGCGAAGACGCCCGCGTCGCCGCTCGCGGATGAGCGCAAGGTCGTTGCGCTCCCCACGCCGCGGTTCGCGCGCAGCACGGAGCACTTCGCGACACGCACGCTGGCGGCTGCCGCGACGAAGGAGGAGGCGTGATGAGCTTCAGCGAAGTCGACCCCGCGCTCGTCACGGCGCTCAAGCGCCTGCGCCTCGGCCGCATCGCTGCGACGCTGCGTGAGCGGCTGCTGCTGGCCGAGAAGCAGTCAATGGGGCACGAGGAGATGTTGCTCATGCTGCTCACCGACGAGATCGGGCGCCGCGAGGCGAGCGCGACGGAGAGCCGCGTACGCGACGCCGGGCTCGATCCCGGCATGCGCCTGGAGCTCTGGGACAAGGCCGCGAAGGTCAGCTTCGACAAGCGTCTGCTCGGTGGGTTCACGAGCCTGCGCTTCCTCGAAGAGCACAAGCACATCGTCATCCTCGGCTCGGTCGGCGTGGGCAAGACCTTCCTCGCGAACGCGCTCGGACACCTCGCGTGCCAGCACGGCTACAGCGTGCGCTTCCTGCGCGCCGACGCGATGCTGCGCAGGCTGCGCCAGAGCAGGCTCGACAACTCACGCGATGCCGAGAGGGTCGCGCTCACGACTGTCGACCTGCTCATCCTCGACGACTTCGCGCTCGAGGTGATGAGCAAGCAAGAGAGCCGCGACGTCTACCAGCTCTTCCTCGAACGCACGGGCCACGCGTCGATGATCGTCACGAGCAATCGCGACACGGCCGAGTGGCTCGCGATGTTCGACGACGTGCTGCTCGCGCAGAGCGCCGTCGATCGGTTCAAGAACGCGGCGTTCGACTTCATCATCGAGGGCGAGTCGTACAGGCCACGGCTCAAGCCGAAGCTCGACGAGAGCAACACGGCCGCGCCGGTGCCCGCGCGCAGCAAGCCGCCCACCCATCCACGCAACAAGCGGCGATGACCGCTGCGGCCCCGGTGAGGACGTCGATCCCGGGGCCGCGCCGCTGCCCCCCCTCGCTCCACTCGGCGCGCCTCGCCCGCCGTCGTCAACGTGGCCGCGAGGGGCGCCGGGGGCGGGGTAAACGTTCCTGCTCCTGAGCGTCGCGGCCCCTACGCCGGACCTGCCAGAGGGCCCGGGTGGCCCCATCACCCTGCAAAAAAGAGGGACGTCGCCGGTCGCTTCGCGCCCGGCTCCGGGGACCTCGACACGCTTCGCGGTCTCGGGCATGGTCGAGGCCGATCACGTCGTCTCCCCCTGGCCCCATGACCCTGCAAAGGGGTGGCCCCATGACCCTGCGACGTGGCACAAGGAGATCCTATTCAGAACTCCGACGCGTCCCGTGGTACTCCATCGGCAAATTCGACGTCGTTCTCTGATGTCCTTCCTGCATCGTCATCCATGGCTTTTTCTGTCAAGCCATCTATGCGCCTCCAGAACTGCAACATAAACGGGTCCTGTCTTTGCCATTCGCGTACCCGCGCTACAAATGTGTCCCACTCATCCAACGACATCGTCAGTTCACGGTACTCAGGGCTAGACTGGCTCACCGGCGGTGATGCAATCAGTTGAGCGACACTAAATTCCATGCCATCTATCCTGCAATCCTGCAGCATCTCCCTTTGCTCGCCCTCGAAAAATCGCATCGTTAGATAGGCACCGCGAAGATCGCAATGCGATGCCCTGATGGTGACGTGATAGAGTCGAGCGTGACGTAGGCAGCAGCGATTCGCGGATCTTACATACGATCTATGCAATCTGATGCTAGGTGCACAAACGAACGCAAGGCCGAGTGTCCACATGTTAGTTATTCGTGCCTTAGATAGGTTGCAATACTGAAATCTAATGGTGGCCATTGCCCGAGGCCTGTGACTTCCGTTCGCGCAAGTTCCAATGTCAGCGTCGCGAAAATCCACACCTAAAAAGCTAATTCCGGATGGGAAAAAGCCCATCGGACGATCTCTCGCGGCATTGATGCGAGCCTCGGTGCGCGACCAGTCGCCATACGTACTCTCGGGTGAGAGCAGAACCCATTCAGATCCGATGCGGCGGCGTACCACGCACTGGCGGCGACGGGCACCGACGCCGCGCTCGGCAACACTCGACCAGATTTGCTCAGCGAAATCGAACGCATCTCGGTTGGCAGAGGATAGCCAGCCAGTTGCCACAGCGAGTTCATAGTGAACCATCATGGCAATACGGAACAATCCGTCTCCTATCCGAGCATCAATCCCAGTGATATCGTCGAGTACGATGCGCTCGGTGGAGCGGCGATCAAGGTGGAGCGGCGCCGCCAGACGAATCAATTCGTTCGCAAACGACGGCTGCACAACCTCCGCTTGGTATTGATTCAGTCTGATTGTTGGTCGAAGATGAACGCCCATCGCCCACCAATCCCAGATATCTGCGAGTGCGTCACGTATCAGACTCCAACCGTCCCGGTCGAGTTGCTCGGTAGGGATCGATCCTTCCTGAGCAACATCTGAGGTCCGTTCCGCAATTTCCCACGTGATCAACCTGGATATATGGGAGACCACTTCGGGTTCAAGCCACTTCGCAGACAGGAGCACGCTGAGTCGCCGCGACATCTCAAATTGCATCTCGTCAGATCGAAAGTCCTTCCAGGATTCGTCGGCTGAACGAGATGCAGCAAATTTTGCATTCAGTGCCGCACAGTCCTTCAGCGTCTCAACGACTTGTTCGGCGAAGAGATACTCGCGAAATGACTTGTGTGCAAATTCGCACCCAAGGTCACGTGAACCACCTCGGAAGTAAAAGCTAATCATCAGTTTTGTAAGCACATTGTGCTCCTCCATGTTGTCAATGGATTCGAGCGACAAGCTGCTTGATTTTAATCTTAACGAGAGCTCATCGTATGATATGCTCTCTCCCCCAAGGGTTGTGATTGCGCTTGCTGTGGCGCGGAGCAGACGGCGGAGTTCGGCTCCTGTAAACTTTGCAGCATGGGGCTCATCCTCCTCATCGTACGCCGATTTTCCAGCTCGTGCACAAGTCATGTCTACGAGCATTCGATAAAGATCAGTTGAATTGCCTAAAATCGTCGAGGGGTCCCCCTCCTGGTTCGCTATAACGCGAAGCGCAATGTAAGCGAGAAGGGGATGTCCAAGGACATGATCCCGATTTCGTCGACAACTTTGCTTATAATGATCGATAATGATTTCATATCGCTCAATGTTACCCAGTCGCCACATCGGCTGCGGATTGCCATGCGCTTTTTCTTGGGCGGCATGAAGACGCGTGATATAGTGTCCCAGCTGATTTGGCGTAAATGGGCGAATCGTAAGTAGGGGCGTCGTGCTCTTCATGAACCGCGCATCAACTACCGCGACCGACGGACGGCCGGTAATAATCACGCGAACGCGGGCGCCCCGTGCCGCGTTCAGAAATCGGCTTCGCACCTTTTCCAAGACACCTTCGAGGCGTTTCCTGAAATCGTCGGAGCTAGAGACGGTAAGTTCATCCCAACCGTCAAGTACTAGCACGTATGGACAGATCGTATGGCCACGGAACTTGATGGATTCGTCGAAGATTCGTCCGTTGAGGAATAGGTCTTCCGGACGGCCGTAGCGCGGCCCCCCCGGATGACGACGTTCGTCATGGAGCACGACCGCACTTGCCAGCGCATCAAGGAGTTCACCTTCTGTCCCGAGATCCCGCAGGCGTACACGAATCGGGTGTAACCCCTCTCGGATCAGCTGTGCGCACAGGCGGAGAGTAAGACTCGACTTGCCCGCTCCAGCGACACCCTGCAACACTATCGCGTCTTTGAATTCCGGATCAGCCATGAGTTGTAGAATTTCATCAATCAGTGGCTTCCGTCCGCCGCAACTCTCCAGGAAAGGATCGCGCTCGGTCCGGCTCTTCTTCTTGGCGCCATCTCCGTGAATGTCACCCCAGCGGACCACCCCACAATCGGTGTCGACGTAAACATCGGCAAGTGAGAACGGCTCCTGCCCTAGGAGAGGAGCTTCCTCAAATAGCCACCGCTGCACATCGCCGTGATCGAGGAGCGCGCCATACGCTTGCTCTTCCTTTGAGCCGATCTCCAAGCGCTGCGTCAAAGGCGCAAAACGGTCTTTAAGGTCTCCATGGCTGAGCAACGTCTTGAGATGGCTTGTGAAGCGCTGGTGAACACCATCGATTATTTCGCGACGCTCTCGGTCATCGTACCCAGCATAATCTTCCAGAAATATATTGAGAAACTCGTCGGCCTCTTTGACGAACGCATGCTGTAAAGCACCGGGTAACGATAGCCGAGAAAAATCTAAGTCAGAGGTCGCTCCCATTGTCTTGAGCGCCCTGCGCATCCCGGGAGCGATCGTCTGGAATGACTTCGGCAGACCAACATGTTGCATCGACTGCTTGACGGCCTGTTGGTATGCGGTTGTGCAGGCAATGTATGCGAGCTTATTGGGGTCCGCTTCTTTGGTTAGTCCGTCGATTAACTTAACAACGAACTTAAGCGGTGGAAGTACGTCCGCTGCTGCACTGCCGATGACGCCCAACCATGGCACCGATTTGGAGATAGCCTCAAGGAGCGAAGCCTTGTCTTTGAGTGCTTCAGCGGCGTCCGAGAGGAAGTCAACAACACCCTTGATATGCTGGATCTTGTCGGCTGTATTCATGAAGTCGCTCCGGGCGAAGTTCGCTCTTCGCAGGAAGTTTCACGTCGGCTCAAGTGGCGAGCAGGCTGCCATCCGGTGGCTAGCAGACGGTATCACGAAGCTGACGCGACCACGAGCAGGGGCGCATCGAGGATGTCGCACATTGCCACGCATGATGCTCCATTGTCCGCAGCCGCGTACGCACTCCTTCTGCATCCTCGTAAAGAATCTGTCGGGCGATCGGTTTTTTCTGCGGGCCGGTGCGTCGCGTTGCACGTGTCGGCTCCCACCGCTCTCAGTGACTGCCTATTCGGATCGCGCCCGCACCGGCTGAGCGGATCGCGGGGAAGCCCGGCCCACCAGCGCTTCAGGCTCGTCGCGGTGTCTCGTGCCGTTCGCCGGGTGAGCGTGCGTCGCTGGGGATAGTAGCGGGGAACTGGCGGTCTACTCGTCGTCGTCCATCTGGGCCATCGCGGAGATCTCGCGCAGGACCTCGCCCGGCGGTGGGCGCCGCTCGGCCTGCTACCAGGTCGGCCAGGTTTTCCGCGACCGGATCCAGCGCTCCAGGCCCTTGCCGTCTGCGATGTCGGCGAGGACTTCGCCGGGGGAGCGTTTTTCGTACATCGCGATCATGGCGATGATGCGGGTGAGGGGGACGCTTCCGTCCGTGGGATCCGGGAGCGGGCCGTCGGGGTCCTTCACCCACTGCATGGCGTCGAGGTAGCGATCGATCTGCGGTCGTGATCGAGCGGGTGACGGGCTTGCCGGGCACGGTCACGCGGACACGCCGCTGCGGGTCGCGGGACTTCATCGGCACCCCTCCTCGACGCTGTCCTCGGCCATCAGCGCCATCACGGCGATCTCGCGCAGGACCTCGCCGGGCGCGTAGACAAATCAAGCCGGATCGCAGCGCGAAGAAGTGTAGCGCAGCAAACCGAAAGGGTGGGACCGCGAGCGTCGTGATGGCTCGGTCCTGGGTCGAAAGAGCGTGGTCCGGGCGGCGCCGAGCGCGCTACGGGGCGCATCGGCGTGCCGTAGGCACACGTGTCCGTCCGGGCGTTGGTCTGGCCCGGGAGGCGCGTCGCGAGACGCTATGCGGCGTCACCGGGCGCCTTGCGGCGCAGAACGGTGCTCTTCCAGTACGGCGGCTCGCGGTAGGGAGAGCGTGCTGGAACATCGGTCGGCTCGCCGAGCGCGGAGAGGAAGCGGACGATGTTCCGGGACTCGGTGACCATGGCGACGAGCTTCATCCGCCCCTTGCAAGCTGGGCACTCGAGGACATCGATCGCAAATGTGCGGTGCAAGAGCTCGGCCCACGGTCGATAGCCGCCACGCTTGCGTTTCGGAGCGGCGTCATCGTCCGCCTTCGTAGGCTCTTCTGGCTTCGCAGGCCGCGGTCCGATGCGCTTGCGCGCCAACGTGGGCGACTTGCCGAGGCGAGCACACCCGCGTGCTTGACGGTGTGAAAGCGCGGCGGCGGGACGCTGGCCGCGACGGCGGCACAGGAGCGAGAGCGCATCCATGGCCACCGCGACAGTCCCGTCAGCGAAGGCGCGCTTGAGCGACAGCCGCACCAGGCAGTCCTGCTGCGGCTCGACGCGCTCCTTTGCGATCGGGGGTCGCAGCACGTAACGCAGCAGCGCCTCCCTCGCCGCGGCATGGTGCGCACCGGCGCGCGTCGCTGCGTGCAAGGTGAAGCCATCGAGCGCAGCGCACAGCGGCTTGTCGTACGCGAGCGCGCTCGGAGAGGACGGCGAGAGCCCGCGGAGCCATTGCGGGCCGGCGGGCGGCTCTCGTCCCGAGACGGCGGAGGCACAGAGCGCTGCCTCGGGCTCGTCGTCCTCCTCGACGTCGTGCTCGATCTCGAGATGCCCGTGCCGCCGTAGGTAACGGAGCATCCGCCCGACGGCGTGCTCTAGGACCTGACCGATCTCGCCCGTTCGCAGGTGACCGAGTTCGTTCCACACGAGCTCGGTGCCGTCTTCGTGATAGGCCCCGTCGAGGAAGACCACGTGCAGATGCGGATTGAGCCCCATGTCGCCGGACGTGCGTTGCACGACGGTCACCGCGCCGCTCTTGACCGCGCCGCACGCGCCTCGGCGCGCGGCGCGCTCTTCGTAGAACCGCTCCACTCTCTCGACGAAGATGCGGGTCAGCACGCCGAACAACGCCCCGTCCTGGGCGAGCCTGCGCCGCCACGGAAACGGAAACGTCAACACCCACTGCCGGAGCGCCACCTCGGGCAGGACGTCCTCGATCAGGTTCGCCGCCGTGGCACACATGCGTCGGCCCAGACACGACGAGCAGAAACCGCGTCCTTTACAGCTGAAGGCCACCAGCCGACTCTCTTCGCAGCGCGCGCACCGGAGGCGCGCGAACCCGCGGCAGAGCAGCCCGCAGTCGAGGTAGGCTTCGGGCTCCTTCTTCGCGTGCTTGGGTATCCCAACGGCGATGGCGCCGTCGTCGATGGCCCCGTACAGCGTCTCCACGTTGTCGCGCACGATCTCGTAGAGCGTCGTCTTCTCGGGGCGACGGCGCTCGTAGACGACGCCCGTGGTGCGAGCCGCGCTGGCCACACGGCGCCGACACCGCACGCCGCACGCCACGCGGTGAGGGCGCGTTTTCTCCGCGAATGAGTCGACGCGAGCGGCGGGCTCGACGTTCGGCCCAAGCTTGCTCACCGCTCCGGTGCCACCGGCAGCTCGAGCAGCCGACCGATCGTCTCGTGAACGACCCGGGCCGCCACCTCGTCCCCGAGGGCGACGGCGCGGCTCAGGGTGCTGGCGAGCGAGGCGATCACCGCAGCCCGACGCGACGGATCGGTCACGGCGAGCTCCCCAGGCCCGGGGCTTGGCCCTTGGGCCCGGGTTGGGCCCATGCCTCCCGAGGCGGCGCGATCCGTCGTCACGCCCTCTCTGAATCCCCGGGAAAGCGACGGATCGCGACGGTTCGCCCCCACGGAATCGTCCCGCCAGGATTCCTGATGCGACGCGGCAGGGTCGATGGCCAACGCCGCGCTGAGGGCGTAGGTAAAAGAAGCCGGATCGCAGCGCGAGGAAGTGTAGCGCAGACCAACGCCCCGGAGGGCGATGTGTGCCCGCAGCACGCCGATGCGCCCCGTTGCGCGCTCTGCGCCGCGCTCGACCACTCTTTCGACCCATGAACGAGGCGTCACGACGCTCGCGGTCCCGCCACTTCGGTTCGCCGCGCCACACTTCCTCGCGAAGCGATCCGGCTTCTTTTGCCTACGCGCCGGCGTGCATCATGTCGTAACGAATCGTCTCCCGGGCGCCGTTCGGGTCTCCGACGACGGCGAAGACGGCCTCCTTGCGGCCGGGGTGCACTTCGACGAGGTATCGCTCGTATTTCGTCTGGATGCCGTAACGCTCGAGATCCCTGCGGTTCCGCCGCCGATGATGACGACACGCGCGCGCCCGAGCTCCGGGGTCGCCGCAGGCCCGGATCGCGGTCGACTTGCTTTCTTGGAGGTCAATGCGGGCGTGATCGTGGCCATCTCGTATCCTCTCCCAAGGCTTCGGGGCGGGTTCGCCCCCACGCGTGAGCAAAGAGGACGCCACCGCGTGTTCCAGGCGCCAGCGCGGAAGAACACGTCACGAGACCCACCAGCGGAGCCCCCGTACGTTCCAGGATCGTTTCAGAGATAATTCAATGCACGGGACGGGCTGCCTCTCCCCCGGCGGATGCGCAACACGCGGGCTCCTGGGCGGGCGCCTGCATGGATCGAATCGGCGGCACCACCACCCACGCCGCTGCCGCGAGGAGCGCGAGCGCCCCGACTCTTCGGGCAAAACTCCCGGAAAACCTCGCCGTCACGTCTGCCGAGAGGGCCGCCGCCGGGAGCATCAGGAGCGGCGCGCTCGCCGCGGCGAACACGAGCATCATCGCCGCGCCCGTCGCGCCGGATCCGGCCGAGGCCGCCGCGACCACCCCCGCGAAGAGCGCCCCGCAGGGGAAAAACGCGGTCGCGAGCCCCAATCCGATCCCGCGCCGCGGCACGTGCCGGACGATTCTCTGAAAGACCTTCGTGTCCCGCGGTCCGCGCCCCAGCGCGACGAGCTTCTCCCCGGTCTGGGGTTTCAGGAGCACGATCGCCCGAACCAGGAGCGCCGCGGCCACCAGGATCGCCAGCACGAGCCGAACGACGGCCCCGGCCGAGCCCCCGGCGAGCGGGGCCCCCAGCGCCCCGGCAACCCCGCCGAGGGCCGCATATCCGAGCGCGCGTCCCCCGAGGTATCCGAGCGCCCGCCCGCGGTCGAAGCGCCCGTCGCGGCTCGCCCCGACGGCCGCGATCGGGCCACACATCGCCGCGCAATGCACGCCGCTCGTCGCCCCGAGCGCGGCCGCCGTCCCGAGCGAGATCCAGAGGCTCATGGCGCGTGTCCCTCCGATTTGCCGATGCCCACGGTGGGCCCGATGAACGTCCCCTCGACCACCCGCTCGCCCTCGGGGCCCCGGACGCGAATACGAACGGGCACGTTGCCCTTCATCTCGGACCGCTTCACCGTCACCGAGATCGGGAGCGAAATGCCCCCGAGGCCCGCGACCGTCGGCTCGCCCGTGGGGACGACCCACGTGAGCCCCGGCGCGGGCTCGGGCTCGACGTGGAACGTCGCCGCGTCCGGGCGCTTGTTCACGAGGTGGATCGTGAAGGCGTTCCGCACCTCGTCGCCGTCGAGCACGAAGGGCATTCCGGGCACGCGCAGGAGGTTCGCCTCGAACGTGGATCGGGTCCTCGTCGCGATCGTGGCCACCACGAGGCCCACGAGCCCGAGCGCCAGGTAGAGCCACACGCGCAACCGTAGGATCCGCGTCTTTCCGCCCGCGAGGCCGTTCAGCGAGTCGTACCGCACGAGCCCGCGGGGCCGCCCGAGCTTGTCCATCACCTCGTCGCAGGCGTCGATGCAGGAGGTGCAGGCGATACAATCGAGCTGCAGGCCGTTCCGGATATCGATACCGGTGGGGCAGACGGCGATGCAACGCGTGCAATCGACGCAGGCCCCCGCCTCCGGATCCGAGGCCTTCCCGCGCGGCTCGCCCCGCTTCCTGTCGTAGCCGACGACGAGCGAGTCCTGATCGATGAGCACCGATTGCATGCGCCCGTAGGGGCAGAGGCCGATGCAGAGCTGCTCGCGGAAGCGGGCGAAGTTGCCGTAAAACACGGCCGTGAGGGCCGCGGCCCAGGCGAAGGCCTCGGGGTGCTCGGCGGGGCGGCTCTTCATCATCTCGAAGAGCCGCGGCACGCTCACGAAGTACCCCACGAACACGTGCGCGACGAACGCCGCGAGGACCACGAACGCCAGGTGTTTTCCGACTTTACGCGCGATCTTGTCGCCGTTCCACGGCCCCTTGTCGCGGCGGATGCGCGCCTCCCGCGGGCCCTCGATGAGGCGCTCGACGGGGCGGAAGAGGCCTTCGAGGAACACGGTCTGCGGGCAGCCCCAGCCGCACCAGGCGCGGCCGAGGAGCGACGTCAAAAAGACGAGCGAGAACCCGATGCCCGTGAGCAGGAAAAAGAGCAGCCAGAGGTCCTGCGCGTTGAACGTCGCGCCGAACAGGAAGAACTGCCGGTGCTCGACGTCGAGCATGAGCGCGGGCCGGCCGTCGATTCGCACCCAGGGCACGACGGCCCAGACCACGACGAGCAGCAGGAACACGATCTTGCGCGCGCGGGCGAAGCGCCCGTGGACGTCGGCGGGCTGCACCCAGTTTCGCGAGCCGTCCGCGCGCAGGGAGCTCTGCATCTCCTCGCTCTCGGACGACAGCACCGGCAAATGGACTTGGGACATGGTCACCACGCGGTGGTTTGCCCCGCGCTCCTCGAAAACCACCGCTTCTCGATTACGGCTCCGGTGCGCCTTGCGGCGCCTTGCCCCCCGTGACGTTCGTGCCCTTGATCGAGAGCACGTAGGCCGCCGCGAGGCGGACGCGCTCTTCACCGATGAGCGCGCCCCACGCGGGCATGCCGCCTTTCACATAACCATCTTTGATGGTCGCGTACACCTGCATCGGTTTTCCGCCGTGCAGCCAGGCCCCGTCCGTGAGGTTCGGGCCGATGCCGCCGCCGCCGCTCGCGGCGTGACAGCTCACGCAGTTCTTCGCGAAGACCTCCTTCCCTTCGGCCGCGGCGGCGACGTTCTTCGCCATGGCCACGAGGTTCTCGTCGCTCGCCGCGCCCATGGCCTTGAGCTTCTCGGCCTCCGCCGCCGCGGCCTTCGCCTGCTCGATCGCATACGCGTCGCGGGGCGAAGGCAACGTCTTGAAGGACTCGTAGCCCATCCAGTACACCGCGCTGAAGGCGATGGCGCCGTAGAGCGTTATCAGCCACCACCGCGGCAGGTGGTTGTCCGCTTCGAGGATACCATCGTATTCGTGGACGATCCCCTCCCCCGAGTCGGGGGGCGGCGTCTCTTTCGTCGGGACGTGTCGTTCAGTCGACATGGCTCACCTCCGGAACGTGAGCGGCTCGGTTCGCGCCGGCGTCGTCGCAGAGCGGCAGCGCGGCGATCTCGGCGTAGGCCTCGGGGCGCTTCGAATAGGTGCGGATCACCCAGACCGCGAAGACGGCCATGAACAGGAACAACGCGGAGAGCGGCAAGAGGATCAGCGGGCTCTGCGCGATCGGGGCGAGGAATGCTTGTTTCACGGTTCTCCTCCTGCCTCTCAGCGGGGCGCCTTCTCGTTGGTCATCGACACGGGCATGGGCGCGGCCGGCGGCGGCGGGGGCGGCGGGTTCTTGCCGATCCGCTGCAGATACGCCGTCATCGCGACGAGCTCGCTCGACGGATTCGCGGCGATCCCCTGGGCCGCGAGGTCCTTGACGATCTCCGCGGCTTGCTTCGCCGCGTCCGCCGGCGCGGCCGCGATCTCGTCCGGCGTGTACGGCACGCCCACGCTGCGCATCGCGCGGAGCTTGCCCTCGATGGCCGTGAAATCGACGCGGCCGTGTTCGAGGTGGGCGTACGACGGCATGTTCGAGCCGGGCGAGACCGAGCGCGGATCGATCATGTGTTGCCAGTGCCAGACGTTCGGATACTTGCCCCCGAGCCGCGCGAGGTCGGGCCCCGTGCGCTTCGAGCCCCACTGGAAGGGGTGATCCCAGCGAGAATCGTCGAGCGTCGAGATCTCGCCATACCGCGACGTCTCGAACTGGAAGGGCCGGATCATCTGCGAATGGCAGGTGTAGCAGCCCTCCTTGATGTACACGTCGCGGCCCTCGAGCTCGAGCGCGCGATAAGGCGCGTTGGTCTTCTTCGCGAGCTCGGCGTCGGTTTGCCCGAGGACGATCGACGGGACGATCTCCGCCACGCCGCCGATGAGCACCGCGAGCACCGTCAGCACCGTGAAGAGCAGCGCGCGCCCCTCCAGGATCGCGTGCCACGTGGGTTTGTCAGGGCGCTTCACGAGCGTGAGGGCGAAGATCCCCCCGAACCCGACGATCCCCGCGAGGAACAGGAGGCCCGTCGCCCCGGCGGGGTTCGCGAAAGCAATGGCGAGGAGGAGCACGAGGGCGATGGTCGCGATCACCACGGGCGGGCCGAAGACGATCCGCTTCCAGTCGATCTCCTCCGCCTGCGTCACCTCCACGATGATCTCGGCCTCGCCATCGACGGCCTTGCCGCTCTTCGCGGTCATGTAGAGGTTCCAGCCCATCATGATCATGCCGGCGAGGTAGAGCGTGCCGCCGAAGAGGCGCATCCAGTACATCGGCCGGATCGCGATGAGCGTCTCGACGAAGCTCGGATACATCAGGTTGCCCTGCGCATCCACGGCGCGCCACATCATGCCCTGCGTGATGCCGCTCACCCACATCGCGATGATGTAAAGGAGGATGCCGACGGTGCCGATGTAGAAATGGATCTCGGCCGCGCGGCGCGAATAGAGCTTCGTGCCGAAGAGGCGGGGGACCATCCAGTAGAACATGCCGGCGGCCATGAAGCCGTTCCAGCCGAGCGCGCCGCCGTGGACGTGGCCGACGATCCAGTCGGTGTAATGGGCGAGCGAGGAGACGCTCTTGATCGAGAGCAGCGGGCCCTCGAACGTGGCCATTCCGTAGAACGTGACGCCGGCGGCGAAGAACTTGAGGACCGGATCCTCGCGCACCTTGCTCCACGCGCCGCGGAGCGTGAGCAGGCCGTTCAGCATGCCGCCCCAGCTCGGCGCCCAGAGCATGAGGCTGAAGAGCATGCCGAGCGTCTGCGCCCAGTCGGGCAGCGCCGTGTTGAGCAAATGGTGCGGGCCCGCCCAGATGTACACGAAGACGAGCGCCCAGAAGTGGATGATGCTGAGCCGGTAGCTGTAGACCGGACGCTCGGCCGCCTTGGGGAGGAAGTAATACATGATCCCCAGGATCGGCGTGGTCAGGAAGAACGCGACCGCGTTGTGCCCGTACCACCATTGCACGAGCGCGTCCTGGGCCCCGCCGAAGACCGAATAACTCTTGAGGAGCGCGACGGGGATCGAGAGCGCGTTGACGACGTGCAGGACCGCCACGGTCACGATCGTCGCGATGTAGAACCAGACCGCGACGTAGAGCTGCTTCTCGGCGCGCTTGGCCAGCGTCCAGAAGAAGTTCACCGCGAAGACGATCCACACGGCGGCGATCGCGAGATCGATCGGCCACTCGAGCTCGGCGTACTCCTTGGACTGCGTGAAGCCGAGCGGCAGCGTGACCGCGGCCGAGACGATGATTCCCTGCCAGCCCCAGAAATGAATGCGGCCGAGGAGCTTGGAGGCGAGCGTCGCCTTCACGAGGCGCTGCGTAGAGTAATAGACGCCGGCGAACATCATGTTGCCGACGAAGGCGAAGATGGCCGCGTTCGTGTGCAGCGGCCGGAGCCTCCCGTACGACAGGAAAGGCGGGAGGTTCGCCTTGAAAAACGCGAGTTGGAGGGCGGCGAGCGCGCCCGCGAGCATGGCCACGATCCCCCACGCGACCGATGCAAAGACGAACCAGCGCGCGATCTGGTCGTCGTACGTGATCGTCCGTTTCTGGACGTCCGCGCGATAAGGACTCGCTGCCTCTTGCGAAGAATCAGCGAGGATTGCCCGAGCCGACATGACTTTCCTTTCCTCCGTTGGGAGGGTTGGTCTTCTCATCCTCGATCGGCAGGAGGGCGAGCCGATCGGCGTGCTCGTCGTCGCGCTGCCGCGCGCTGTATGCGAAGAGCAGAACCGAGCCCACGACGAGCAAAAAACTCACGAAGATCTGGAGGTAAATCGCATCCATTTCAAGCCGCCCGGAGACGCGCCCCCTGCGGGGGCAAGGGGCAAGCCGCGGCCTCCGCGGCAGGCACCTTTTCACCAAGTAAGAACAGGACCGCGAAGATGGTGCTGAGCGATGAGAGCGGCATCAGCACGGCACAAAGCAGCGGGGTCATGTAGCCCGCGCAGGAGAGGCCGACGGTCACGACGTTGTACGCGAGCGCGACCGAGAGCGTGATTCCGACCACGCGGCGCAAACGGCGCGCCGAGGCGAGCGCGAGGCGCACGGGCGAGAGGCCCGGCGTCACGAGGTAGAAATCGGTGCGCGCCGCGAGGAAAGGCCGATCGATGGCCGGCGTGCCGCTCGCCGTGGCCTCCGTCGCGACGAGGGCGTCGTTGATCCCGTCGCCCAGGAAGAGGAGATCGCCGCGGTCGTGCTCGCGCACCCATTGCGCCTTCGCCTCGGCGCTCTTGCCGCCCACGGTGTTCTCGGGGGGGATCCCACAGACCGCGGCGACGCGGAGGGCACGCTCGTCGAGGTCGCCGCTCAGGATGCCGACGTCGTATCCCATGGCGCGGAGCGCGCGGACCTCGGTGGCCGCGTCGGGGCGGAGATCCTCGACGGTATGGAACGCGGCCAGGATCCGGCCGTCTCTGCCGAATGCGACGTCAACGTCCCCCTCCGGCGCGGCGGGGTCGATCCACGCGCTCGCGCCGAGGCGATAGAGGTGGCCCTCGTGCGTGACCTCGACCCCGCGGCCCGTGACCTCCCGTGCGTCGAGCTCCCGGGAAAACCCATCCGTGCCGAGGGCCGCCGCGAGCGCGGCGCTCTTCGGGTGCGTGCTGCGCGCCGCGAGGTTCTTGAGGATACGCTTCTCCTCGGCGGCGAGCGCGGCGGCCGGCGACGTGTCCTCGATACGCAGCTTCCCCGTGGTCAGGGTGCCGGTCTTGTCGAAGACGACCGCACGAACGAGCGCTGCGCGATCGAGGAAGCTCGCCGACCGCACGAAGAGGCCGGCCCGGCGGAGCCTGGCGCCGACGAGCTCGTAGGCGAGCGGCGTGGCGATGCCGAAGGCGCAGGGGCACGTGACGATCAATACGGCGGTGACACGTTCGAGCGCGGCGCGCGCGTCGTGCGTGGCGAAATACCCGATACCGAGCGCGAGGGCCGCGATCGCGAGGACGGCCGCCACGTAGACCCGCGCGAAGGTGCGCCAGTAGCCCGCTCCGCACTCGTCGCGGCCTTCGCCAGGCGCGGCGCGGAGCAGATCGACGAGGCTGCCGGTGGCGAAATCAGCGGCGGCGAGGAGGGTCAGGGCGCGCGCCCCCGAAAGAAATGCGCCGGCCGGGACGGTGTCTCCCGGGTGGAAGAGGCGCGGCGCGCTCTCGCCGTTCACCCAGTCGAGCGAAAACGAAGCATCGTCCTCGCCGAGGATCACCGCGGGGACCGGGACCACGTCGCCGGGCGCCAGCACGAGGGTATCGTCTTTTCGGATCTCCACGGCGCGCCGCAGGACGACCGCGTCCCCTTCGAGCCTGCGGGTATACAGGCCCTCGGCCCCGTCGCTCTGGAGCAGGCGCTTCTGGTTGCGCTCGATGAGGCGCATCTGCAAAAAGCGGCCGACGAGCATGAGGGCGACGAACACCGTCAGCGTGTCGAAATAGGTCGTGAGCCCGTGCGCGAGCCATCCCCACGTGGAGGAGGCGTACGCGAGCAGGATGCCGAGCGCGATGGGCAAATCGAGGTGCAGGACGCCGCGGCGCAGGCCGGCGAGGGCGGTCTTTCCGAAATACGAGCCGCCCACGAGCACGCTCGCCGTTGCCAGCGCGAACGAGAGCGCGAGGAAGAGCCTGTGGAGCGGCCCCTCCGGAAGGCCGGCATACACGGAGATCGCCAGGATCATCTCGTTCATCGCGAGCGCGACGGCGATCCCCATGCGCAGGAGCAGCCCATTCGAGGGGCTCTCCTCGCTCTTCAGCTTCGGGCCGAGCAGATACCCGCACGACTCGACCCGCGTGACGAAGCGCCGCAGGGGAAACGCGCGGGAAACCGTGAGCCGGACGCGGCCGAGGGCGGGGTTCACGACGATGCCCGCGGCCCCCTCTTCGCGGCGGAAGAGCTGCTCGATGAGCCAAACGCACGCGGCGCACGACAGACCCTGGACGTCGAGATCCAGCCGATGGAGGCCCTCGGCGCGGCCGAGCTCCGCTTCGAGCGGCTCGAGCCATTTCTGGTCCCGGCCCGTGGCGGCCGCCGTGACGGCCTCGCCTTTGTCGCCGCGCAGGGCGTAGTACCGCTCGAGTTGCTCCTCGCGGAGGAGGTCGTGGACGAACCGGCAACCCGCGCAGCAAAAACCCTCCTGGGCGGCCGCGGGGAGCGGCCCACCGCAATGAAGGCATCGACTGTCGCGAGATTCTGGAACCATTGTCGGCCCCGTGAGCAACGAGCGTACCACTTCGAATACCGGCGGATTCTTCTTCTCCCGCCCGCGCGTTCTCCCGCCCGCGCGTGGGGCGCGCAATCCCTGCGGCTCGGTGCAAACGCCGCACCTCGATGGAGGTGCACGGAGGCTTTGGGTCTCATCCGCGGCACTGGCCGAGCGCACCCAGATCGCGCTGTTCGACGCGACCCGGCTCGCCGCCGCCTTCGAGCTCGGCCGCCGCTACCAAGCCGCCCGCGCGCGCCGGGGCGCGCTCTGCGACGGCGCGCTGCGCCCCTGCGCATCCAGCCTCCAGCGGACGCCTCGGCCGGCCGCTCCGCAAGCCTCCGGCAGCGGCGGCTCAGGCTGGCGGATGGCGCCCCCGGCCCCATCTGGTCCGGCCTGGTGGAGCGCGTAGGTAAAAGAAGCCGGATCGCAGCGCGAAGAAGTGGTGCGCAGCAAACCGAAAGGGTGGGACCGCGAGCGTGGTGATGGCTCGGTCCTGGGTCGAAAGAGCGTGGTCCGGGCGGCGCCGCGCGCGCTACGGGGCGCATCGGCGTGCCGTGGGCACAGGGGTGTCCGTCCGGGCGTTGGTCTGGCCCGGGAGGCGCGTCGCGAGACGCTATACGGCGTCACCGAGCGCCTTGCGGCGCACAACGGTGCTTTTCCAGTACGGTGGTCGCCGCGTGGACGCTGGGAGAGCGTGCTGGAACATCGGTCGGCTCGCCGAGCGCGCGCCAACGTGGGCGACTCGCCGACGCGAGCACGCCCGCGTACTTGACGGTGTGAAAGCGCGGCGGCGGGACGCTGGCCGCGAGGCGGCACAGGAGCGAGAGCGGATCCATGTCCACCGCGACAGTCCCGTCAGCGAAGGCGCGCCTCCGCGACCGCCGCACCAGGCCGTCCTGCTGCGGCTCGACGCGCTCCTTTGCGATCGGGGGTCGCAGCATGAACAACGACATCCGACTCTTCGAAATAAAGGGGTACTTGCCAATGAAACCACGATTCAACTACGAGAGGCGCGCGCTCTGGCTGGGTGCGCTCGGCTCGCTCCTGGGCGTCGCGGGCGCCGCCGAGGCGCGCGTACGCAGCAACTCGCAAGAAGCGCCGCCGGACGATGTGTTCTTCGCTGACATCGATGGGGACCGTTCGGTGGACTTCGTCGAAACCAGCTGGCTCGGCCTGTTTGCGGCGCTCGCGAGGGGACCGCTCGCCTGGTTGCCCTCGCGCGCTGGCGTGTACCTGCATGCGCTCGCCGTATCGTGTGAGACGATTCCGGGGCTGGTCGCCGCGGGCCTCGGCGTGTTCGGGCTCTGGCGCCGGCGGGACTCGGCTCGTTCGCTCCGATTCCCGAGCGCGCTCGGCGTTTCGACGTTCGCGGCGGGCCTCGCGGACGCGGCGGGGTACTCCTACGGTTTCCAGGTGTCTTGGCCTCGGCTACTTGACCGCCACGGCTTCGATCACATTGGTGGTGGGGTGGGGGAACAGTCGCGCTGGTGCGAACCCAGTCGCGCGCAACAGAGCATGCAGCTCCTCGACGGAGCGCTCTCGACCGTTCGAGCAGACCATCATCATGTGCACGTCGATGAACGCAGCCACGTTGTCATTGTCGTGACGGGGGGCGAGTATCTCCACGAGCAGGAGTCGCTGCCCGGGCTTCATCGCACGTCGTACCGTGGTCAGGATGGCTTTGCAGCGCGCGTCGTCCCAGTCGTGCAGCACGTTCTTGAGCACGTAGGCGTCGGCACCCTCGGGGACAGATTCGAAGAAACTGCCAGGACAAAGCTCGACCCGATCGGACACGCCGCGCTGCGCCAGCAGCTCGCGGGCGGACTCGAGCACACCCTTACCGTCTACCAGCACGCCGCGCAGGTGGGGATGGCGCACCAACAACTCGGACATCAGGGTGCCGCGCCCGCCTCCGACATCGCACACGGTTCGGATCTCGTGGAATGGGTAGAGCGTCGCGACTACCGGCGCGTCCGCCACGGTGATGCCCATCATGGCCTGCGCGAACATCTCGCGCTCGTCCGGGTGCCCGTCGAACCATTGCCAGACATCCATGCCGAACACCCGCTCGAAGGCGTTGTGGCCCGTGCGCACGGTGCGCTCGAGGTCGTTCCACGCCGCGATGTTGGACTGCGAACCGAAGTAGGTGACCCACTCGCGCATCCGATCGAGCCGCCCTCCCTTCAGGGCGCGCGAGAGGCGGTTGTTCGCGAAGCGACCGTCCGGCAGACGCCGAAAGATCCCCACGGACACGAGCGCGCGCAGCACCCGCAGCACCGAGTCGACGTGCAGGCCCGTCTGTTGAGCGAGCTGTTCGGCGCTCTGGGGGCTGGATTCGAGAAGATCAACGATGCCCAGGCGCGCCACCACCGAGAGCATCGAGGTGTAGACCAGGCCGAGCGAGCGATCCATCATCGCGATGTGCGCCGGCGTCACGAGGTCAGCGAGCCGCAGCAGCGTGCGCCTGAGTCCCATCCCGAAGCGCAGCAGGAACGCGGGCGGCGCGTTGGGCAATGGCTTCGGCCCCAGGTCTACGGGGCTCGGAGACGGGCGCGGAAGGGGGCTATGTGGAAGGGAGGGGATAGCAGACGCGGGCTGGAGGTCGTGCATGGGCCGACTGTAAGGCCATCCACGGGGGCTAGGCATCATGGAAACATGGCGTCCGCAAGGTCGCGCCTGCTGGTCCCCGCAGCTGCCGACCGTGGCCGCGCAACCGGAAAGGTCGGAAAAGCTCCGCCGTCGCCTGGCGAGGGGGGCACCGTGCTCGCGCGCCTCTCGGCGACCCAGCGACCCGACGAGAGCTGGCGGATCGGGGCGGAGGTGAAGCGCGCCGGAGAGATCGGACCTCCTCGCCGCCCGCGCCGCCCGGCGCGGCCGCGCCGGAGGTGGCGCCCGAGGGCGCGTCTCTCACCGGCCAACACCGCGGGTCAGAGATCCTGCCGGGATGTCGTGCTTCGGCGATGCGCCGAACTTGCGCGTGTAATCGCGGCTGAACTGCGCCGCGCTCTCGTAGCCGACGTCGAACGCCGCCGCGGAGACCGAGATCGTGCCGGCGCGCAACAGGCGGCGGGCCTCGAGGAGCTGGAGGCCCTTTCGGTACTGAAGCGGTGACGACGCCGTGATCGCCTTGAAGTGCTTGTGAAACGAAGACGCGCTCATCCCGACGCTGCGCGCGAGCCTGGGGATCTCGACGGGCGATCGAAAGTCACGCCGCAGCTGTGCGATCGCGCGCGCGATCGCGCTGGCGTGGCTGTCATGGCGGATCAGGTCGCACAACATGCCGCCAAACGGCGCCGTAGCGAGTCGGTAGTGGATCTCGCGCGAGACGAGCGGACCAAGCACCGCTGCATCCGTCCGCGCGCCCGCGAGCGCGAGATAGCGATGGAGCGCGTCGACGAGCTTGGCATCGCAGGTGTGGACTGCGAGCGAGCGAGGCTGCGCGGCGGAGGGAAGCGAGTCGGCCATGGCCTCGACCAGGTCGCGCAGCGTATCCAGCTCGACATCGAAGAGCAGCACGAGGTACGGGGCCTTCGTGACACGCGCGATCACCGGGAGGTCGTGGCTGATGAGCAGACACTCGCCGACGCCCATCGGAAACGAATCGGCTCCCAGCACCGTTTCTTTTCGCCCCTGGAGGACAAGGCCCATGACCGGCTCGTAGACCGCGGCTTCGAACGATGTCGGCTGGTGGTGCCGGAGGATGCCGAGGTTCTTCAGCGGTCGCACGTACTGGCTGGCGCGGTCCTTCGGGCGAGGGAGCTGGCGCGCAGCGAGCTCGGCGAGCGCCGCGAGGTTCATGGGGCGAGCGTAGCACCATCACGCTTTCGTGTCTCCGGCGAGAGGATCGAGCAAGAAGCAGAGAGCTACCGGCAAGCATCTCGCGATGTGCTGTCGTAGATTGGGCTCATGGCGAACAACACGCTGACCGTGCATCACCTCGGGCGTTCCCAGTCGGAGCGGATTGTCTGGCTTTGCGAGGAGCTCGGGCTCGACTATGAGCTGAAACGGTACGAGCGCCGGAAGGACAACAGGATGGCGCCGCCGGAATACAAGGCGCTGCACCCGATGGGGACGGCGCCGATCATCACCGACGGGCAGCTGGTGCTCGGCGAATCCGGGGCGATCGCCGACTATCTGATCGCGACCCATGGCGAGGGACGGCTCGCCGTGAAGCGTGGCCAGCCCGGATTCGCTGACTATCTCTACTGGTTCCACTTCGCCAACGGGACCTTGCAGCCGGCCGTCTTGCGGGTGTGGTACCTGGAGCGCGTCGATGCGTCCGAGAAGAATGCGGCGCTGCAGGCGGCGAAGGAGCGGTTCAACCTGATCTTCTCCACGGTGGAGAAGCGTCTGGGTGAGGCGGCTTATCTGGCCGGTCCGGAGCTGACGGCGGCGGACATCATGACGGTGTTCTCGCTGACCACCATGCGGCTGTTCAAGCCGTACGACCTCTCGCCGTGGCCCAACATCCTGGCTTACCTGCAGCGGATCGGCGCGCGCCCCGCGTATCAGCGCGCGATGCAGAAGGCGGACCCGGAGATGACGCCGTTGCTCGGGGCCACTCCATGACCGAGGGGGCCGTCGGCCGCGGGCTTGATCCGCGGGTCTAGTGCCCAGTTGGAGCGAGACGCCGGGTCCCCGGATGTCCGTTTCTTCCAATCGGAGGCCGTGGGCGCGTGGCATGAACACCCCATGACCCACCTCGACGCCACGATGAGCCGCTCCCCGCTCCGATCGACTCCGCTGGGCAAGACCGGGCCCAGCGTTTTTCCTGTCGGCCTCGGCTGCATGGCGATGTCCGGCGCCTACGGCCCGGCCGAGGACGCCGAGAGCGTGGCGACGATCCGGCGCGCCATCGAGCGGGGGATCACCCTGATCGACACCGGAGACTTCTACGGCAACGGGCACAACGAGCTCCTCCTCCGGCGCGCGATCGAGGGGGTGCGCGACAAGGTCCAGCTGTCGGTGAAGTTTGGCGCGATGCGCGGCCCGGACGGCGCCGCGCTGGGCATCGACACCCGCCCGGCGGCCGTGAAGAACTTCGCGACGTACAGCCTGCAACGGCTGGGCGTGGAGGTCATCGATGTGTACCGCCCCGCGCGCCTCGACCCGCAGGTGCCCATCGAGGACACCGTCGGAGCGATCGCCGACCTCATCAAGGCCGGCTTCGTCCGGCATATCGGGCTGTCCGAGGTAGGGGTCGAGACGATCCGGCGTGCGAGCAAGGTGCACCCGATCGTGGACCTGCAGATCGAGTACGCGATCGCGACGCGCGGGCCCGAGGCGTCCATCTTCCCTACGCTCGCAGAGCTCGGGATGAGCGCGACGCTCTACGGGGTCTTTTCGCGGGGGCTGCTCACCGGCAGCAAGCCCTCGGGAAAGGGAGACTTCCGTCAGTACATGCCGCGCTTCGCAGGCGAACAGGGGGCAAAGAACGCGAGCGTCGTCGAGAAGCTCCACGCCTTCGCCGGCGAGCGAGGGATGACGCCGGCTCAGGTCGCGCTCGCGTGGGTGCTGGCGAAGCAGCCCGCGCTGGTGCCGATCGTCGGGGCCCGCACGCGAGCCCAGCTCGACGACGCCCTCGTGGCCCTCGACAAGCCGCTGTCGGCGAGCGACGTCGCGGCGCTCGAGAGCATCGTGCCAGCGGACGCGATCGGCGGCACGCGCTACCCCGCCCAGCACATGAAGGCGCTCGACAGCGAGCGGTAGCCGATCGACGCGGGCACCCGCGTCGGCTTGAACGGCCGCACGAGAGGCGTAAGAGTGACCAACATGGCCGCAGCGATGGAGCTCCCCACCCTCGCGCTCCCGCGCTTTGTCGAGGACGTCCGCGATGTCGCGGCACCCCCCGGTCAGGTGTTCGACGTCGAGTGGCTTCCCGACGGCAGAACGGGCCTCTTTTTTCGAGTGCTCGAGGGGGGGCGCGAGGGGGACGTGTGGGTCGCGGGCCCCCGGACGCGCGCGATATTCAAGAGCAAGACCGGCCTCGCGCGGACGGTCACTCTTCGGTTCAAGCCTGGCTGGTCGGTTCCGCTGCTCGGCGTGGCAGCGAGCGAGCTCACGGACCGGATCGTCCCGCTGGAGGACGTGTGGGGCCGCGCGGGGCGCGAGCTCTGCGGTGAGTTGCTCGCCGCGAGGAGCCGCGCGGACGTGATCGACCGCGTCGCCCGGGCGCTCGCCCTTCGCGCCGGCCCACCCTTCGAGACGGCATCGGGGCAGCTCGCCCGCCGTGCGGTTTGCTTGCTCGAAGGACGCGAGGTCCGGGTGGAGCGTGTCGCCGATCGGCTCGGCGTCACGGCGCGGCATCTTCGCCGCGCTTTCATCGAGAACGTCGGCATCGGCCCGAAGGAGTTCGCGCGGACCGTCCGCCTGCAACGCGCGGTGCGAATGGCAGCGACCTCGCGCGACTGGGCGCGCATCGCCGCGGACGCGGGCTATTATGACCAGGCCCACCTCATCGCCGACTTCCGTCAGCTCGTCGGGCTCACCCCGGGCGCGTTCTTCAAACGCGCGGGCCGCCGGACGACCAGTTCTCCTTGCACGCAGGCTGAGGATCGACCTTAGGCCTTTGCGTTCGGCAGGAGAAGGCACCGCACATCGGGCTCCTCGTTCCAGGCATCGGCCACAGCGCTGAGCGGCAGACTCTTGAACGGCGCACGAAAGCCGGCCGCCGGGGCCGCTGCCAGTAACTCGCCGGCCCCGGCCAGCAGCTCCTTCACGGGAACGCTTCCGATACCGCTCCCGATGAGCTCGAGCCCCGTGCTGCGCAGCATGTCGCCTCGGATCGGGATCTCGTCGCCAGCCACGGTGCCCAGCTGAACAAAGCGCAGGCGCGGCTCGCCAGCCCTGGACCCACGGTCCTTCGTCGCTGCCCGGAGAACGCGAATGGCCGGCTCGCCCCACACGAAGTCGAGCACGACGTCGACGCCTTGATCGAATTGATCCCGTAGTGATCGATCCGCGTCCTCGTCCAAGGCGATTTTCACGTCGGCGTCGAGTCCGCCAAGCTTCACCTTGTCACGACCGACGGCGATCACCTTGCTCGCTCCGAAGTGACGGGCGGTTTGAATCGCCATGCCGCCTGCCGCGCCCGTCGCGCCGTTCACGAGCACCGTGTCGCCCTTCTGGAGGAGCGCCCGGCGTGACAGCGCAATCCAGGAGGCGAGCCCCCCGGTCGCGATCGCTGCGGCCTGCTCATCGGACAGCGCGTCGGGCACCGGCACGATCATGCTGTCCATGGCGAGCGACCTCTCGGCCATCGAGCCGAAGGGCGCCTTCGGGAACAGGAAGTAGACACGCCTCCCCGCAGCGTCTGCGCCGACGCCATCGACGCCTGGGACGAAGCCGCCGCTCTTTCCGCTCGCATAGTGCCTGCCCGAGGCCAGGCCTTTGACGATGGGGCTGAGCGGAGCGGCGTGTACGGTCACCACGGTCTCACCGTCGCCGGGCTCCGGCTCACGGAAATCATCATAGGACGGCGGGACACCGAGCGCATGTACGACTGCGGCCTTCATGCTGAAACCTCCAATCGATGATTGCGGTGGCGCCGTGTCGGCGACGATCGAGCCCGTTTCCCCCGAACCCCCGCGATGACGCAGTGCATGTGCGTGCTCCTTGTTCTTCACGGCGAACGCGCCGTCGACGCGGAGAAGATGCGCCGGCTCGGCGCATCGATCCACTGCATGATAGACATACCCATCATGCCTGCCCTTCATGATGTGGCCACGGTCGATCTCAACCTCGTGCGGGTGCTCGGCGCGCTGCTCGACGAGCGGCACCTCACGCGCGCGGGCAAGCGGCTCGGCCTCACCCAGTCGGCGACGAGCCATGCGCTCGGCCGGCTCCGGCGCCTCTTCGGCGATCCGCTCTTCGTCCGCACCTCGCGCGGCCTCGCCCCGACGGCGCGCGCCCAGGAGCTGGCGGAGCCGGTGCGCGACGCGATGCGCGCCCTCGATCGCTGCTTCCGCGCCGAGGAGCCGTTCGTGGCCGCGAGCGCCGCCCGCAGCTTCAGCGTCGCCACCGCCGACTACGGCTCCTTCGTGCTCGCGCCGAAGCTCCTCGATCGCCTCGGGCGCGAGGCGCCGAACGTCGATCTCTGGCTCCGCGCGCTCGACGCCTCCTTCGAGGAGCAGCTCGCCCGCGGCGACGCCGACGTGGTGGTGGCCCCGGCGCGCAGCGACGGGCTCCCCGCTGGCCTCCGCTCGCGCCCCCTCTACCGCGAGCGCTTCGTCTGCCTCGTGCGCAGGGGACACCCGCTGGTGAAGAAGGGCATCGACCTCGCCTCCTGGACGTCGATGCGCCACGTCTTCATCGCCCCGCGCGGCACGCCCGGCGGCGTCGTCGACGAGACGCTGGCGCAGCTCGGGAAGCGCCGTCGCGTGGCGCTGGCGGTGCCGCACTTCCTCCTCGCGCCGCACGTGGTCGCCGGCTCCGACCTGGTCGTCACCGTCGGCGCGCGCGTGGCCGAGGCCTTCGCGGAGATCCTCCCCTTGCGCGTGGTCGATCCGCCGGTGAAGCTCCCCGGCTTCGAGGTGCGCATGTACTGGCACGAGCGCCACCACCGCGATCCGGCGCAGCGGTGGTTCCGCGAAGCGGTGCGCGGCGCGGCCGAGCCGTCGTCCGTCAGGGCGTGACGCCGAGACGAGGGCGCTCGCGGAGCGCTTCCTCGTAAGACGCCACCTTCGCGCGATGCCTTCTCCCTCCTTGATCCCCCCTGCCGCGCCATGGTTCACTCCGCGCCCATGAACGCGGGGTCGCCGCTGCGAGCGGGCATCGAGGCCAGCAACAGGACAGAATGCCTCGGATCGAGGGAGCGAGCGAGCGTTGCTGCCGGGCCCGCGGCGCGCGCGAGGCGCCCCGGCGCCGTGACGTCCGCGGCGCGGAAGAGGGTTGCCCGCGTCGTCGCGGCGCTCGCGCTCGCCGCCGGCTGCGGCGACGGCGACGGCGACGATCTGCCGGATCCCGGGCCGAGCTCCGGGCTCTCCCCCGAATTGCCGCTCGTCGACCTGCCGGAGGCGGATGCCGCGACGCTGTGTGATTGGGCCGCCGGTCGCTTCGGCGGCTACGGCCGGCGCGTGGACTGCGGCGGCGGCGCGTACATCTCGTCCGCGCCCAGCCGCGCCGAGTGCGTCCGCAGCTATCAGGCCGCCGACGACACCTGCGCGGCCACCATCGGCGTGGTCGAGGCGTGCGTGAACGGCGCCGTTGAGGGCCCCTGCACCGCCCTCCCTGTCGATTGCGTCGAGCTGCTGTTCTGCGCGCGCTGATCTCGGCGCGCCTGATGGCTGCGGACCAGGCTCGATTACAGCGGAGAGCAGGTTCGTGCGCTATGGGCTCATCCGCGTCGTTCGGCTCGCTGCGGCGTACTTTCGTACGCCTCCGTCGCCTGCCTAGCGGCTGAGCCCGTATCACACGAACCTGCTCCCCGCTGTAGGCCGTCACGTGCGGTGCTCGAGTGTGCCACGACGTCGTCGTCCCCTGGCACCTCGATCCGGTCGGCCGTGGCACGAGTGGCACGACCTGCTCGGGTTTCCGCGGGATCGGTCGCTTGGCACACCAGCTGCTAAACGTCTGCCCATGTCAGGATCTGCATTCGTCCACGTTCGTGGCAATTGGGTGCTGGTGCTGGTGCTCGCCGCCTTCGCCCCGCTGCGGTGCAGGCTGGTGAGGGCCGTGTGGTAGGATCCGGCCATGCCTCCTTCGACCCATGACGGCGCCTCGCCCGACAATGGAGCTCAGACTCCCGAAGACGCCAGATCGCTGCTTGGTCAGTACATCCAAGTCACGCTGGCTTTGGCGGCCCTGGTAGTCGGGTTGGTCGTGCTTTGCTCACGGCCTCCGGAGCCCGCTGGTGCTCCCAAGGAGCTCATTCAGCCGGTGGTCGCCCTGGTCGCGCTCACCGCGCTCGTCTGGCTGTTGATGGTCGGATTCCGCAACATGGCAGTGATTCGTGGCCTTGCCTCCATGCGTTACTTCCGCGGCACGTTCGTCGGTGTTCCCCCCGAGTGGGTCGAGCGTCCCGCGCGCGCCTTCGGCAACTTGCTGGAAGTGCCGACGCTCTTCTACGCCGTCTGCGCGTTCATGCTGGTGACTGGCAAATACGACCACACGCAGGTCCTGTTGGCCTGGGTCTTCGTGGCCCTGCGCGCGCTGCACGCCCTCATCCACATCGCGTGGAACTTCGTGCCATTTCGCTTTGCCGCGTTCGTCGGCGGCTGTGTGACGCTCGGTGTTTTGTGGGTGAGGTTCGCCCAGCAGAGCTTGTGAGAGCCACCCGCGGCGTCGTCTGCCTCGATGCGACGCGTCGCCGGCGGCCGAACCGCCGAGCGGCTTGCTCCAGAGCGTAGCCCCGGAGGGGGATGGCAACGCGACTCGACCGCGACAATCGAGGTGGCGAGCACAACAGCGTCACGCTCGTCCCCCCGGGGGGATGACGGACTACTTGGGGGCCTTCATGATCGCGCCGCCGCTGTTGGCCCAGTAGACGAATTTCTGGTCGACGACGATCCCCACCGGCTTGTCCTGGCCCATCACCAGGGTCACGGCCTGGCCGCCGGCCTTGGGGGCCCGCCGGATCGTGCCGTCCCCGTTGGTGGTCCAGTACACGTGCTGGTCGTCCACGGCGATGCCCGCCGGGGAGGCCTCTCCGGTGGCGATCTCCTGGAGCGAGCCGCCGGCCTTGACCACCCGCATCACCGTCTGTCCGTAGCCCGTCGTCCAGTACACGTGCTCCGCGTCGAGCGCGACGCCGGAGATGCCTTTCTGACCGGCCGCCAGCGTCAAGCTCGGCCCGCCAGACTTCGACACCTTCGTCACCTCGCCGTTGCCGCCGTTGTAGTTGGCCCAGTAGACGTTCCCTTCGTCGATCGCGAGGTAAAGCGCGCCGGACTGCCCGGCGGCCAGCTCGGCGATGAGCGAACCGCCGATCGGGGTGAATTTGACGTAATCGCTGCTCGTCCAGTAGATGCTGTTCTCGTCCACGGCGATGTCCCCAGGGCTCGACTCTCCCGAGCTGAGGGTCGTCGGCTCTCGCCCGCCGTACTTGAGGGCCGCCATCACCGTGCCTCCGTTGCTGGTCGTCCAGTACACGTCGCCTGGCCCCACCGCGATGCCGTTCGGGTAGTTCTGCCCTGCGGCGATCACGAAGGCCTGCCCGCCCTGCTTGTCGACGCCCCCGACCGAGCCCGGGTTGCTGAAGCTGGTCCAGTACACGTTGGCGTCGTCGATCGCGAGGTGCTGCGGGTTCGTGTCCCGCGCCAGCAGCGTGGGATCGCAGAGCCCCGCGATACAGGCGCTGCCCAGGCAGTCGTGGCCGCACAACCCGCAATGGTGCACGTCGGCGAGCGGGTTCACGCAGTTGCCGCCGCACTCGATCTCGACCGCCTTGCACGGCCCGCTCCCGCCCTCTCCGCCGCCCGTGCCGGCCGAGCTGCTCGACGCTTCCCCTCCGCCGCTGCCGCCGCTGCCGCCGCTACCGCTGCTGCTGGCGCTGCTGCTGCCGCCGCTACCGCCGCTGCTGCCGCCGCTGGTCTGGAAGTCGCGGTCCTCCGGAGAGCAGCCGCCCGCCGAGAACGAGATGCCCAGCGCGAGCAGCGAGAGCGTGAATCCCTTCGCCGCCATCCTTGGTCGAATCGTGATCATGCCCCTCAGCATCGCACGCTGGCGCGCCGTCCGCCTCTAGCGCCTGCCCGCACCGCACGGGGTCGTTCCTCCCTCCCGGCTCGCGCCCGCCCTGGAATGGCTCGCTGAGGAAGCGGGCCCCGGTCGACCCGACCCGGCCTGACCCGGCCCAGGTTGGGCTGGCGATCCGATGATCCAGGGCGTCAAGCCCCCGTGTACATACCGGGATTCGGGGGTGCGGGGACGTCGGGCGATCCGATTCTCCACCGTGACGAGTTCAGCAAGTTGCGATATCGATCACGACCCTGCCCGTGGCGGAGCGCGCCGCGATCGCCTCATGGGCGTCGTGGGCGGTCCCCAGGGTGAAGCGACGGGGATCCAGCAGCGGCCTCAGCGCGCCGGCCTCGGCGAGCCTGCTCGCCTGGCGCAGGATGCCGCCGTGATGGGCTCGCCCCTTCCCGGTCAGCAGCGGCAGCAGCGTGAAGACGCCCGAGTAGGTCGCGCCGCGGAATGACAGCGGCGCGAGCGCGTGGGTCCCCCATCCCAGGCAGCTGACGACGTGGCCATGATAGCGGCGCACAGCATGGAACGAGGCGTCCAGGACGGCGCCGCCCACCGTGTCGTAGACGACGTCAAAGCCTTCACCGTCCGTGTGGGCAGCGACGTAATCCTCCACCGAGCTCGTGGCGTAGTCGATCGCCGTCGCGCCAAGCTTCGAGAGGAGCTCTCTCTTGTCCGCCGAGCCGGTCGCGAACACCTCCGCTCTACGCGCTCGGGCGAGCTGGACGGCGACATGGCCGACGCCGCCAGCCCCCCCGTGAATGAGCACCTTCTGGCCCGTGCGGACATTGGCCCGATCCACCAGGCCCTCCCAGGCGGTGATGAACACCAGCGGAAGCGCGGCCGCTTCGCGGAAGGTGAGGTTGGCCGGCTTGATCGCCAGGAGGTCGGCGTCCACCGCGGCAAACTCGGCGAGGGAGCCCTGAAGCCCGCCGACGCCGCCTGTCATCCCGTAGACCTCATCCCCCGGCTTGAAACTGTCGACATCGGGCCCCACCGCCTCGACGACGCCGGCGAGATCGATGCCCAGCACGGCCGGCAGCGGCATCCTCGCGTGCGCCGCCTGGCCCGCTCGGATCTTGAGATCGAGCGGATTGACCCCGCTCGCCTTGATCCGCACCAGCACCTGGCCCCTGCCGGCGACGGGGCGGGCGACGTCGGTCCGTCGGAAGGGGGAGCCGAAGCCCTCCAGAACGAGCGCATGCATCGAGGCGGTGTTCACGGTCGTCATTGGCGATGTTCCTCGCGGTGGGTGGAGCCGACGCCTGTACGATAGGTCGAACGAAAATGAACAGGAACAGACGATATTGCACGATCTCCGTACAAAAGTGTACGGTGGAGCAGGGCCATGGAGTGGAGCGACATCAGGATCTTTCTTGCGGTTGCGCGGGCCGGGACGCTGGGCGGCGCGGCGCGGCAGCTCGGCCAGAGCCATCCGACCATGGGACGACGCCTCCGCGCGCTCGAGGAAGCCGTCGGGCACACCCTCTTCCAGCGCACGAGCGACGGCTTCGTGCTGACCGACGAGGGCGCCGCGGTGCTCGTTCACGCGGAGCGCATCGAGGAGGAAGCGCTCGCGCTGGAGCGGCGGCTCGCCGGCCAGGAGCAGCAGCTCGAGGGCCTGTTGCGTGTCTCGTCGTCGGACTGGTTCGGCGTTCACATGCTGACGCCGGTCTTCGCAGATTTCGTGAGGATGCACCCGCGTGTCACCATCGAGCTGGTGACCGACGCGAGGCTGTTCAGCCTCGCGCGACGCGAGGCGGATGTGGTGTTCCGCATCGTGCCGTTCGACGAGCCAGAGGTCGTCCAGCGCAAGCTGATGCACATCGACTACGCGCTTTACGCCGCGAGGGGCCTTGTCCATCCGCGCGCGGGCGACGGCGCGGGCTCGGCGCTGGTGACCATGGACACCGCGTTCGCTGACCTCCCCGACGTAGCGTGGCTGAAGCGGCTGCTCCCAAACGCGCATGTCGCCTTTCGCAGCAACAACCGCGACGCGCAAGCGCGGAGCTGCGCGGCCGGCGTCGGGCTGGCCGCGCTCCCTCGGCCGCTCGGCGACAGCGTTCATGAGCTGGTGCGCGTCGATCTCGGCGAAGAGCCCCCCGGGCGCGACGTCTGGGTCGGCTATCACCGGGACCTGCGGGGGCTGGCTCGGCTGCGCGCGCTGCTCGACGCGACGTTCTCGCGCTTTGCATGAGCGCCGCGCGGTCGTCCTCCTGGTGCAGGACCGCGGGGTCGTCGCCCGCGGGGGAGCTCGATGACGCCGCGTATCCAGATCGCCCTACCCCAGGAGATGGAACCGCAAAAACCCCAGGAGGCTCCTGATCGTCTCTCGCGAAGCCCCGCTGTCGTCGAGCAGATCGAACGCGTGCGGCGCCGCGGCGTGGTTCACGAGCGTCACTGGCAGGTTGCGGGCCAGCGCTCCGGCGACGAAGTCATCGATCGTCTCGTTCAGGTGAGGCATCCTGTCCTGTCCTGCCCTGGCGATGAACAGGGGCAGGTCCGGAGGGAGGTCGTCGACCGACTTCCCGGCGCACGGGTTGACGAACCGGAACTGCGCCGCCGCCTCCGCGACGCGGGTGGACGCACCGAGATCGAGCATGAAGCCGTAGCAGAGGGCGGCGCACCGCAGCGAGCCGCTCGGTTCCCGCATCAGCGCCGACAGGGCCATGGGGACGTTGCCGGAGCAGGCCCACAGGCCGATCCGGCGCTCGTCGATCCCGAGCGAGGCGGCGTTCTGCCGCAGGTGCTCGAGCAGCGCATGGAGATCGGACGGCTCCCGGTTCGTGTAATTGACGCCCACGAGCCCGGAAGCGGCCACCAGCCGTCCCCACGACGTGGACTGCCCTATCTCCTTGCGTTTGCAGCCGAACACCGACTCGAACCCCGGATCCGGATAGCCGGACACGAAGACGACGGCAGGCGCCCGCGCCACGGCCACCGAGGGTGGCGGAGCGTAGAGGTCGAAGGTCAGGGCGCCTGCATCGGTCGCCTGGTACGCGATATTCCTGCGGAGGATGACGGCATCCATGCCGGGGATCTCGAGGACGGCCGTCCTCTTCATCATCTTGTCTCGCTCGGATTCTTGGCTCATCTGTGCCTCTCCCTCGCTGTGCTCTAGCACGACGAAGCTCAGCGCTTGACGGCCGCCGGATCCGCCTGGGCCGTGGGGGCGGCCGCTCGCGCGCGGCGGGGCCGCCTGGCCGGTCACTCGACCACCCGGACCGCAGCGTCGAGCACATTGACGCCGCTGGCGCCGTCCCACGTTGCGCCGCTCGAGAGCCGGATCGCGTAGCGCGGGTCGTCGCGCAGGCGCTCGGATGCGTCGGGCAGCCACAGGCCGAGCTGGTAGTCGCCCGGCGGGAGATCGGCCGGAATCTTCGCCTCGAGGCACATCTCGCTCTCCTCGCCAGGAGCCCAGCGGCGCGGATCGGCGTCGATCTGGACCACGCGCCGCGCTTCGCCCTGCTGGAGCACGAGGTAGACCGGTCGCGGGTTATAGGCCCGGGCGTACCCGTCGTTGAACACGCGCAGCCGGAGGGACAGCGGCTGCCCGCGCGCGATCTGCTCGGATGACTCGTGCTCCATCACGACGAAGCGGTATCCGAGGCGGCAGGCGATCGTCTCGAAGCAGCCCCCGGATCGCCAGTCATCGAGCACGTCAGGATGATAGTCGGTGTTGATGAAGCTGAAGTGGTGCGCGGACAGCTCGGCCAGCGCCGAGGCGCACTCGCTGCGCGGCGGGTTGCGGCCGCAGGTCTCGCCTCCGACCGGCGTGAACGCCGAGTCCGCGGCGGCATAGGCCTTCTCGCCGGGGAGCTGGTAGGTGCCGACGTCGTCTTCGCTCGCGAGGAAGCAGTCGTTCAGGTGGCCGACCCGCGAGAGCGGCGCTCCGGAGAACGCCGTCTCCTCGGTCAGCGGGCCGCCGTACGCCTCGAGCTTGTGCGAGGGGCGGCGCGCGAGGGTCATCCGGCTCGCGGGCAGCGCCTGGAGCAGCGCGTCGAAGATCTGCTTGCGGCTCTCTGGACGGGTGAGATCGTTGGTCGAGGAGTGCCACTCGCCCCAGGCGCCGACGAAGCCGGGGTGCAGCACGGCGATGACGTCGGCGTTCGCCTCCAGGACGGGCTTCAGCTGGTCGATGTGGGACAGCACGCGGCCGAGCGGCGCGTCGTCCTCGCCGATGTCCGTCGCGTAGTAGAAGCGGGGGAGCACCTTGAGCCCCGCCGAGCGCGCGGCGGCGAAGCTCTCGTTGAGCTGGTCGATGAGGGGCTGATCGATGTCCCGCGCGCGGTAATCGTCGATGAGCGCCTGACCGTAGATCAGCGTGTATCCCTCGTCCCGGAGGCCAGCGACGGATCCCAGGCCCCGAAGATCCCTGAAATGGAAGACGCCGCGCTCGGGGTTGAGCACGCCCTGGCACTCGGCATCACCGGAGGGATCCGCGCCCGCCGCGAACAGCCTGGGCGCGTAGGTGCGCCTCACGACGGCGCCGCTCGCGCCGCAGCTGCCCGGCGGGGGGACCGCGCCGCCGCCGCTGCTGGAGCCGTCGCCGGCGGCACCGCTGCTGGAGCTGCCGCCGGTGCCGCTGCCGCCGCTGCCGCCGCCGCTGACGGAGCCTTCCGCTGCCGCGCTGGACGTCAGCGAGTCGACCGGGCTGCCGCCGGAGCCAGCACCGCATGCCGTGGCGAGCGCCAGGGAAAGACAGGGGGCGCCGCCGCGAAACAGGCGCGACAGGACATGGGACGATGACCGGCTGCTCTGATGATGCTGGTGACGCTGGTGACGCTGGTGACGCATAAGCAATCTCCTCTCCCGCCCTGAATCGACGAGGCTTCATGGCCCGACCTCTGGGGCACGCTGTCCAGTGAACGGTCGAGGGGATTGCAGGGCCGATGCCACCGGCGCGGCCCGCCGGCGCGCGCAGCGCCGAGGTCAGGGGCTGCGCAAGGATCGTACACATGCGCACGAAGCGGACGGCGCGCGAGGGCGCATAGCCCCATCCGCCACGGCGGCTCGGCTCATGACGCGCTCGCGGCCCCGGCGGCGCGCGACAGCTCGTCGATCGCGCCAAGCAGCGCGTCGCTCTGCTCCGGCGTGCCCACCGTGATCCGCAGCCTGTCCTGGATGCGCGGCGCGTCCCAGTAGCGCACGAAGATCGCGCGATCGTAGAGCGCCCGGTACATCGCCTGCGCCGACAGCCCTCCTCCCGGCGGACTCGCCAGGACGAAGTTGCTCTGGCTCGGCGCCACCGTGAACCCCCTCTGCCGGAGCGCCCCCGTGAGGCGGGCGCGCTCGGCGATCACCTTCTCCCAGCTCTTCCTCGCCTCGTCCCGCGCGGACAGCGCCGCGGTGGCCGCGGCCTGCGAGAGGATATCGGTGTTGTAGCTGTCGCGGGCCTTGTCGAGCGTCTCGATGAGCCGCGGGTGCCCGAGCCCGTACCCGAACCTGAGCCCCGCGAGCGAGTACCCCTTGCTCAGGGTCCGCAGCAGCAGCACGTTGTCGAGCCCCCGCGCCGGGTCGAGCAGCGGCGTCGCGTCGAGCTCCGCGAAGTCGACGTACGCCTCGTCGATGAGGAGCACGCCGCGGAACGCCCGCGCGACGCGCTCGAGCTTGTCGAGCGGCTCCTGCCGCCCCGACGGCGCGTGCGGGTTGACGAGGAGCGCGAGCCGGCAGCCGTGCTCGTTCAGGCGCTGCGCGAAATCCTCCGGGACCGACCAGTCCTCCGCGAGGGGGACCTGGGTGATCGTCGTGCCGTGGATCTCCGCGAGCACGTCGTAGAGCGAGTAGGTCGGGTACGTCTCGCCGATGCCGCGGCCGCCGGGCTCGCAGAACACCGTCATGGCCATGCGAAGCAGCTCGTCGCCGCCGTTCGTGGCGATCACCTGCTCGGGCGACAGGCCATGGAGCCGCGCCGCGGTCTCGCGGAACTGCTGCGCCCGGGGCGGCGGGTACCGGCGGAGCTGATCGGCCGAGACGTCCCGGATCGCCTCGAGCACGGCGGCCGGGGGCGGGTACGGGTTCTCGTTCGTGTTGAGCTTGACCACGTCGGCCCGCTGCGGCTGCTCGCCGGGCGTGTAGGGCGTGAGTCGATGGATGTTGTCGCGTTCGTACAGCATGGGGATGGCCGTCTCTCGCCCACTGGCCCGCCGGAGACAAGCGCCTCGTCGCCGGCATGACGCGCGCGCGGCGCTCGATCCGGCCGCCCTCGGGGGAGCTCGGCCGGAGGACACGGACGGCGTTGCCCGGGCGCTCGTCGTCCGGGACGCGCACCTCGCCGCGCGCCCGGGGCGAGGTGCGCTGGCTGCGCGGATCGGACTAAGATGCGCCGCATGACGACGACGCCCGAGCCTGAAGTCTTCCTGGTCCTCTCCTGCCTCGGCCCTGATCGGACGGGCATCGTCGCGGAGGTGACCCACTACCTGACGGAGCGCGGCGCCAACGTGGAGGACAGCCGGATGGCGGTGCTCGGCGGCGAGTTCGGCATCCTCCTGCTCGCGTCGGGCCCCCCCGGCGCGATCGAGGCGGTCGAGCGCGAGACGGAGTCGCTCACCCGGGCGACGGGGCTCACGGTGCAGAGCCGCAGGACCAAGAGCCCCGAGTCGCACCGGCGCGCGGCGACCATCCCCTGCGTCATCTCCGTCGACGCGCTCGATCACGAGGGCATCGTGCGCGCGGTGTCACGCGCGCTCCACGGCGTCGGCGTCAACATCGTCTCGCTCGAGACCTCGGCCTACGAGGCGCCCGTCACCGGCTCGCAGCTCTTCCGGATGGAGGCCCGCGTCGACGTCCCCGCCGGGGTGACCGTCACCCAGCTCCGCAAGGCGATGGATGCGGTCGCGGAGACCGAGAACCTCGACATCGACGTCCGCTCGCTCATCAAGGGCTGACCGCGCCGCGCGAGAACCGGTATCCTTGCGGGCCATGCCCTTCAGCAATCTGAGCTCCCCCCGCAAGGTGCACGGCCTGGACGCGGAGATCCGAGGCGCCGCGGTCCTCGCGAGCCCCGGGCTCGTCGCGATGATCTCGACCGATCCGGTGCGCCTCGGCGTCTGCCCGGTCGGCGGCTCCGGCGCGAAGACGACGAACCTGTCGCTGTCCTCGGCGCACGATGTGGCGCTCCTGTCGAAGGACGTCGCCGTGGTGCGGAGCGGCGACGACGCGGTGTGGGCGCTGCTCGGCATCACGCACGGCCCGAAGCTCGATCAGGTCGGCCGGGACGCGCGGCAGCTCGCCACGCGGCCGTCGGGCGAGACGGCGCTCGCGCTCGGCTGGGACGGGAGCGCGACGGAGCTCAAGCTCGACAAGACCGAGGTGAACGGCCGCACGTTCGCGGTGCGCGGCTCCGCGCGGGCGTTCGACCTGACCGAGACCGAGGCGCACGTGGTGATGGACGGCGTGGGGGAGGGCGGCGAGCTCCGCGTCCACCCCGGCGCGACGCCCGAGCCGGGCCCGACGCTCCGCGCCTCGCTGCCGCGCGCGGCCCAGAACCTCGATCGCGTGCGCGGCGGCCCGAAGCTGACGGCTGTGTACAAGCGCGGCGCGAGCGCGCTCTGCGCGGTCGTGAGGTCGTCGGGCAAGCTCGCGGCCAAGATGCTCACGTTCACCGATCCCGTCGCCGACGTCGCCGTCCTTGAGTCGAGCCTCTTCGCGGCCTTCGCGGACGGCCGCGTTGCGCTGTTCGACGGCGCCGCCATCGAGGCCGCGTCCGGCGCGCCGCTCGCGCCCACGGCGAGCGTCACGCTCGGCGCCCGCGGCGAGCCGGCCGTGCTCGCGGTCGCGGGCAAGGGGTCGCCGACGCTGTGGGTCGGGACGAGCGCCGGGGAGATCTGGAGCCTGGCGATCGTCCGCAAGCAGGGCGGCTGAGGGGGCGCCGCACGGTGCTATGAGCCTACGGTGCTCTCGCTGAAAGCCACCGTGCGGAACGGCCACCTCGTGCTCGACGAGCCCACCGAATTGCCGGAGGGGGCCGTCGTGGATCTCGTCGCGGTGGGGGGAGACGCGCTCGATGAGCTCGATGACGAGGAGCGGGGGGCCCTCCACGCCGCGCTAGCCGAGGGCATTGCGCAGGACGACGCAGGAGACACGCTCGACGCCGACGAGGTGCTTGCTCGCCTCCGTTCTCGCGCATCGTGACGCCGCCCTCACCGCGGTTCACGCCGCGCGCGCCGCGATCCGCCCCTCGACCAGCGCGTCCGGATCGAGCTGGTCGAGCGTCGTCACGACGCGATCCGCCCCCGCGGCTGCCAGCAGCGCCTCGTCGGCGAGCCGCGCCACGCCGATCGAGGTCATCCCGGCCGCCTTCGCGGCCTGCACCCCGGAGGGGGCGTCCTCGATCACGAGGCAGCGCGGCGGCGGGACGTGGAGCGCGCGCGCGGCGGCCAGGAACAGGTCCGGCGCCGGCTTTCCGCGCGCCACCACGGCGCCGCAGAGGTCGGCGTCGAACAGATCGAGCAGCGTCGCGCCCAGGGAGACCGGCGCGCGGCGGGGGTTCTGGTGCTCGACGAAGGCGTCGACGCGGATCCTGCGGAGGAGCTCGCTGGCGTTCCTGGACGACGACGCCGCCGCGAGGAGCACGCCGCGCGCCTTGAGCTCCAGGATCAGCCGCGTCGCGTCAGGGAACACGACGAACTTCCCCGCCGCGATCTTCCGGAGCAGCACCTCCTGCTTGCGCTCGGCGTAGACCCCGGCGCGCTCCGCCGCGTCGGGCACGCCGAAGTAGTCGAGCGCCGCGCGCGCGCCGCTCTCGCGCGCCTTGCCGGCGACCTCGCTCTGGTAGACGGCCGTCGTGAACCGCTCGGGCGCGTAGCGTGTCTCGGGCGCGATCGCGCGCCACTCGGTCGCCATCAGCGCCTCGAGCGCCTCCTGCCAGGCGCGCTCATGCGGCGAATCGACAACCACACCATCCACGTCGAAGAGCACCCCCCCGAGAGAACGCATGCCGCCGACATGGCGCCGGCGCGCCGGATCGGGAGCCCCACGGCGCCTCGGCGACGCGGCGCGCGGTCCGTCAGAGCGCGCTGGCGACAGCTGCCCGCGGCGCTGCGCCGCCCCCTCCGGCGCCGCCCTCGCCCTACGGCGCGCCACGGCCGACTGCCGCGCGCTGTCGCGCCCGCCTGTGGCTCCCGCCGCTCCGCTCGGGGTGCTACCGTGTGGGCTCGTGCTGCCTGCCCGCTCCGGAGCCGCTCCCCCTGCGACGCGCCTGCCGCGCGCGCTCGTCGTCCGCGACCCGGAGCCCGAGGAGCTCCGCGCGACCATCGACTGGTCGGACTGGTACCTGGACGACGCGGACGGCATCGGCGCGTGGGGCGAGCACGACGAGATCTCCCGCCTGCTCCTCTCCTCGATCGCGCAGCTCGCGCGCGAGCGCGGCTGGACCGACCACCACGCCGGCACGGATCGGTTCTTCGCCTGGGTGCGCGAGGAGCCGCTCGTGCGCGTCTCGCCGGACGTCTACCTCCTCGATCACCGGCCCGCGCCGCCGCTGCCCAAGCAGTGGCAGACCTGGCTGCCCGGACACCGGCCCCCGCGCTTCGCCCTGGAGATCGTGGCGACCGACTGGCAGAAGGCCTACGAGGACGTCCCGCTCAAGTACTGCCAGCTCGGCTGCCCGGAGCTCGCGATCTTCGATCCGCTGGCCGCCACGCACCGGCCGCCGGCGGGGCGCGTGGCGCTCCAGGCCTACCGGCGCGACCCCGACGGCGCGTATGTCCGCGTGTACGCCGGCGCCGGGCGCGTGTGGAGCCCCGCGCTCGACAGCTGGCTTTGCGTGATCGGCAGCGGGGCCGAGTCCCGGCTCCGCCTCACGCGCTCCGGCGGCAAGGGCGAGCTCGTGCCCACCCAGGAGGAAGCCGCGGCGATCGAGGCGCGCGCCAGGGAGGCGGCCGAGGCGCGCGTGCGCGAGCTGGAGGCGCGCGTGCGCGAGCTGGAGCAGCTGGATCACGGGTAACGTGGCACGCGTCACGGCGCCGCGAGCGTCTCCGGTCGCGAGGAGGCGCCGGTCACACCTGCTGGGTCGGCATGATGGTGACGTGCGCCAGGTTGACGTGCCGCGGGAGGCCGGCCGTGAAGGCGATCGTGCTCGCCAGGTCGTCCGCCGTGAGCCACGTGATCTGCTGCTTCGCCTCGGCGATCCACGCCTTGGCGGCCTCGTCGGTCATGTGGCTCTGGAGCTCCGTGTTGACGAACCCGGGCTCGATGACCGAGACGCGGACGTGCTTCGGTCCGAGCTCGGCGCGCAGGTTGCGCGACAGGTGGGTGACGGCGGCCTTGGTGGCGCAGTACACGGCGAACGTCGCAAAGACGCCGTGCGCGGCGATCGACGAGATGTTGATGAGGTCCGACGGGCCGCCCCGCTTCGCGGCCGCGACAAGCGGATCGACGAACGCGTCGACGACCCGCATCGCGCCGGTGAGGTTGACCTCGATCATCTGCTCGAAATCGGCGATCCGGTGCTCCTCGACGCCGGACGGCAACATGACGCCGGCGTTGTTGATCACGAGGTCGACGGCGCCGAGCTCGGCGGCGATCGACCGCGCGGCGCCGGCGACGGCGGTCCTGTCCCTGGCGTCGACGGCGAGCGCCAGCGCGCGCCCGCCCGCGGCGCGGATGCCCTCGGCCAGCGAATCGAGGCGGTCTTTGCGGCGCGCGATGAGCGCGACGGCGGCGCCCTGCGCTGCGAGCTTGCGCGCGGTGGCCTCACCGATGCCGCTGGAGGCCCCGGTGACGACGGCGATGCGACCTGCGAGAGGAAGATGTTGAGACATGGTGCCAGCTCCTGGTTGGGTCCCCGGTCGGGGGTGCCCGCAATCTGGAGCTCCGCGTCGAGGTTAGGCAGACGTGCCGCGAACCTAGGATTGGCAATCCCTGGATGGAGGAGCGCGAACAGCGCATCGTTCGACGCGTGCCCGGGGCGCGCGCGATCGTGAGCGACAGGCGGAGCGAGCTGGCGGATTTCCTCCGAGGGAGGCGGATGCGCGCGGCGCCGATCGCGGGCGGCGCGTTCGCGGGGAAGCGGCGGCGCACGCCGGGCCTCAGGCGCGAGGAGATCGCGCAGCTCGCCGGGCTCAGCGTCGACTGGTACACGCGGCTCGAGCAGGGGCGTGACGTGAACCCGTCGCGCGAGACGCTCGCGGCGATCGCGCGCGTGCTGAAGCTCGACGACGACGAGCGAGGTCACCTGTTCTACCTGGCGCGGCCCGAGCCCGCGCGGGCCGCGGCGCGCCAGGAGAGGGCCGAGCCGGCGATGGCGCGCGCGCTCGAGGCGATGCGCGTCCCGGCGCTCGTCTTCAGCCCCCGGTTCGACGTGCTCGCGTGGAACGGCGCCGCGCGCCGCCTGCTCGTGGACTTCGGCGACGTCTCCCCGCGACGGCGCAACCTGCTCTGGATGACCTTCCGCCATGCGGCCTACCGCGCGCGCTACGCGGAGATCGGCGTGATCGAGCGGGAGGTCGTGGCCGCCTTCCGCTTCAGCGCGAGCTCCCACGTCGGAGATCCGGAGTTCGACGCGCTCGTCGCCGAGCTGCTCGAGACGAGCGAGGCGTTCCGGGCGATCTGGGCGCGCCACGAGGTCCGCGCCAAGGTGAGCGGCACGAAGGCCTTCCGCGCCGAGGCCGAGGGCGCGGATGGCCGCGACGCCGGCGGCGCCGGGCCGCTCGTGCTCGAGTGGCACACGCTCGCCTCGACGACGTCGAGCCGCCAGCAGCTCGTCTACTACACGGCGCGCGCGGCGGGCGGACCCGAGGACGAGCGCCGCCTCGCGGCGCTGTGCGGGGCTGAGAGCGGATGATGAGGGGCGCAGCGATCCGGCTGCGCCAGGCGATGAAGTACCCGGCGCGCGGGGCGACGCGGCCGAGGTTGACGCCGAGGGACGCTCGCGCATAGCGTCCGCACGTCTCGTGCCCCCGTCACTGTCGCGCGGCGTCTCCCTCGCGGGCTCCGTCGCGGGGCGGTGATCCGCGCCGTGGCCGAGCCCGCCAGGGCGCCGAACGAGCCTCGTGTCCTGGCGCTCGCCGTGCGGGCGGCCGGGCAGCCGGAAGCCCGCTTCTACCGGTTCGGCGGCAGCGCCACGGGGCGGCTTGTCGACGAAGACGGACGCGAGCTCGTGCCGAACCCGTGGCAGGCGCCGCTCGCCACGCTGCGCTGGACGTCGCCGTTCAACCCCAAGCGGATGCACCCCGTCTTGCACCGCGTGAGGCCGCACGAGGGCACGGACTACGGCGCGCCGTCGGGAACCCCGGTCTATGCCGCGCTCGAGGGCGGCGTCTCCTGGGTGGGGCCGCATGGTGGTCACGGCAACTGGGTCGCGATCCGGCACGACAACGGCGTCGAGACAGGCTACGCGCACCTCTCGAGGTTCGCGGCGGCCTGAAGCGCGGGGACCACGTGGCGACCCATCAGCTCGTCGGCTACGTGGGGTCGACCGGGCGCTCGACGGGGCCGCTCCTGCACTTCAGCGCGAGCCGCAACGGCGTCTACTTCGACGCGGAGACGCTGCTCGCGATGCGCCTGCGGGAGCTCCCCGCCGAGGAGCGCGACGCGTTCCGCACCGAGAAGGGCGGCGCGCCGCAAGCCTCGGCCACCCTGGGGAGGTGCAAGCACACATGGACACCATGCACGTCGACCTGTTGAGCCGGATCGTCGTGGGCGCGGCGCTCGGAGGCGTCATACCCCCGGCGGCAAAACAGGCGAAAGTTGTCACGGCGGCGCACCTCGTGGATCGGGTCCTGCCAGCGGTACCGGTGAGACAATGGGTGATTTCGCTGCCATTCGAGATCCGGCGCTGCATTCGCGCGGAGGTCGAAGGCGATGAGGAGGATCTTCATCGAGGGGAGCGCGCGGATCCAGGAGCAAGCGGCGGCGACGAGCGGCGCCCAGCACGGGCCGTGAATTTCCTTCAGAGATTCGCTGGGGCAGGTGTCGAGCGGCGCGCACGACGATCTCGGGCGCGCCACGGCGCTCGTCCGCGAGATGGTGACCCGCCTCCGGATGAGCCGGCGCCTCGCGGCGGTCGCGGACGCGCTTGTGCTCAAGGAGACCCTGCGCGGCGAGGAGCTGGCGCAGATCGCGGTCGCGTCGTGTGACCAGGGAGCCAGCCTGACCGGGTTTCCCATGATGCGCGAAGATTTGGTGTTCAGGAATTTGTGATGCACGGCACGTGTGTGTAATGTCTATGTCCATCCTTGAAAGGAAGGTTTGCTGCATGAAAAAGCGTGTTGCTGCTGCTGTTGCCGCGGTCGTCGTCACTCTGTGCACTGCGCTCACTGCGGTGGCGGACAACCAGTTTAACGTGGGATTTGCCTGTCACGCGGGTCCCAGCGCGCCTCTCTGGACCTACTCGCACACCCAGGCGCTCGTGAACCTCGATCACACCTCACATGGATACTTTTACTGCCCGATCGATCGCGGCGGTTTCGGTCCGCTGGGGACGATGGCCGTCAAGGTGTTCGTTGGAGATGGAACCGACACGGACGAAGTGTGCTGCTGGGCGGGGCATACCAACGCATCTACCGGCGTCTCGTTCCTGAGCAGCTACGAGTGCACGGGCGACGCAAACACCGGGGTGTTCGGGCTCGATCTGGCCGTTCCGGGGCACTCGGGGTCGTTTGACGGCGCCTTCGCGATTTGCAGGTTGCCGGCCGCGAAGTTCGAGGGGGGCGGGCAGTCGGAGATCCGTGGCCTTCGCGGGATCGAGCAGTGATGAAGTTGCGAACGGCAGGCGTGATCGCCGGCTGCGGCGTGTTGCTGGGGATCGCCGGATGGTGGAGCGTCTCGCGCGGCTTGATCGCGATCGGCCCTTCGGGCCTCGCGCGGCTAGAACACCTGGAGCCAGCTGAACGAGACGCCGCGTTCGTTCGAGCCTTCGATACGGTCCTCCGTGAAGAAGGGCTGGACGCCGAGTGGTCGGCGACGATGTCGAACCGGGTGAAGGCGCACCTCGATGCTCATCCGTCGATGGACACCTCTCTCAAGGTGATCGAGTGCAAGAGCACCCTGTGTCGCATCGGCGTCAGCCACAAGACGGGTGAAGCGCAGCGGAGCTTCACCTTGGGCGTGAGCGAGATGATTCCCCGTCGCTCCAACGCGTTCATCTACCCCGAAGGGGGCACCGCGAGCGTCGTCTACTTCGCTCGTGAGAATCATAACCTGCCGGTGGATCGCGCTTCGCCCTAGTACAGCGTTCCCCAAGTTCGTCCCTGGATCCGAGGTGAGCCAGCCGAGCCCATCGGGGTCGTGCGCGGCCAGAGCGTGGCGAGCACGCGCAGCGCATTGAGTTCTGCGAGGCGAGGTTGCCGGGTCACCTGCGATCGCATGCGTTTTTGAAGCCCTCGGCTCGGGGCAGGTCCCACGCGCGTAGGTGCCCCGAGCTCGCGCAAAAACCGTCCTGCTGCCCGCGCCGCTGCGCCAGAAGCTGCAGCAGACGGCGCGTTCGCCCAAGACCTCGCAGCGCGAAGCGCAGCGTGCCCGGATCGCGCTCCTGGCCGACGAGGGATGGAGCAACGAGCAGATCCAGCGTGCCGTAGGCTGCGACATCAAGACGGTGCGCAAGTGGCGCAACCGGGTCGCAGCGATCGCGGACGAGGCGGTGCTGCAGGACAAGCCGCGCACGGGCCGACCGCCGCGCGTGGCGACCGCGGTGCACTACGAGCTCATCAAGCTGGCCTGCTGCCGCCCCGATGAGCACAAGGTCCCGTTCGAGCAGGTCTGGACCCTGGACCAGCTGGCCAAGGCCCTGAAGCTCGAGACCAAGGTGGAGCTGAGCCGCACCGAGGTCTGGCGCGTGCTGCAGGGAGCCAGCCTCCGACCGCATCGGGTCCGGCTGTGGCTGCACAGCCCGGACCCGGACTTCCGGTCCAAGGTCGAGGTGATCTGCAAGCTGTACCTGGAGCCTCCCGCAGGCGCGACCGTGCTGTGCGTCGATGAGAAGACCGGCATGCAGGCGCTGGAGCATCGGTTCCCCATGCAGCCGTGCCGCAGCCGAAAAGCCGCACGCCGGGAGTTCGAGTACCAACGCCACGGCACGCTCACGCTGATCGGCGCCTTCAACGTCAAGACGGGCGAGGTGGTGTCGCGCTGTGGACCGACACGCACCGCCGCCGATCTGCTCGCGTTCATGGACGAGGTGGCGAAGCGCTACCCCACGGGCGAGGTCTACATCATCTGGGACAACCTCAACATCCACCACGGCGCCAGGTGGAACGAGTTCAATGCGCGGCACGGCGAGCGCTTCCACTTCGTCTACACGCCCATCCACGCGTCGTGGGTCAATCAGATCGAGCTGTGGTTCAGCATCCTGAGCCGTCGGGTTCTCAAGCACGCCTCCTTCGCCTCCGCCGAGGAGCTGAGCCGGTGCGTGCTCGGCTTCGTGCGCCACTGGAACGCGCACCAAGCCCGGCCCTTCCGCTGGAAGTTCCGCGGCCAGTGGAGGGCGACCTTGCCATCGTACGCAGCCTGAGCTTCCGTGCGGGCCGATGTCCAAGCCGCACGCCGCCCCGGAGCACGCCGCCGCGGTCCGCTCCTACCTCGAAGCGCACGGACTGCCCCACCTGAGGGCCCGGAAGTACGGGCAGCTGGTGATCATCGAGTCGGGTCCTGAAACCGACCCAATCGCGCACGCCAGACTGCGCCGTGACACCGTCCACCTCTGGACGCTCGAGATCGCAACCCACACCGGCAAGTGGGAGAAGACCGGCTTCCGCGGCCTGTGGCAGGACTTGCTCAAGTTGATGATGACCGACTTCCCCTGGACGCTCGCGCCTATCGAGTAGCTGGCCCGGCGCTGACGTTGCGCCGCCGGCGTTGCATCGACGGCCAGCGACGAACTCGCCTTGTTCGTAAGCCCGGCCGGCTCAGCTCGTAGCGGGGCTGGCACATCGCCGATCCAGGGACGAACTTGGGGAACGCTGTACTAGCACTACAGCCGCGGTTAGGGAGCGCGGGCGCGCGACCGGTTGCGGCGGCGTGATGCCATTGCCTCGGCGACCACTGCGCGACTACCTTTGCCACGGTGGAGGCGTGCGGCGCGCCCGGTGCAAGACGAGTGCGCGTGCGGAGCGGACCACCACGGCTCTGCAGGCTGCGTCAGGCGCCCGGCGACCTCCCGCAAGAGCTCGAGGCGCGCCTCATCGCCCGGGACTATGATGCCTTGCGCCCGCAGGCTGTGGAGTGGCTGCTGCTTCCGGCCATCGCTCGCCATCGACCAGCTTCTCTGGCGGGATAGCTGAGACGCCGATCTAGCGCGCCCTGGTCGACGTCGCGCCGGCGCGCTCTCGCAGCTTGCCACGCGCGCGCATGTGCGCGAGCCACCGCGCGCGGAGGGCGCTCGGCTTCTCGGCGTAACGCTCGTCGAGGAACCTTGCGCCGGTCACGCGGTCCGTGCGGAAGTGGCGGAAGTCCTGGCGGAGCTCGCACCACGCCGCGAGGAGCCGCGTCGACTCGAGATAGCCCACGATCACGGGCCACACGACGCGCTCGCTCTCGCTCCCCGTCTCGTCGCGGTAGCGAAGCGCGATCTTCGTGCCGGCGCGGATCGACGCCCGCACCTCGGCCAGGTTGAGCGCGTCGGGCGCCTGGTCTTCCCCGACCGGCACGCCCGTCGCCGGCTCGAACACGAAGGGCCGCAGCCGCTCGGGGACCGCCGCGGCGATCTTCGCGATGAGGTCCTTCGCCGCCCGCTGCAGGGCGACGTCCCCGCGCTGGGCGACCCACTGCGCGCCGAGGACCGCGACCTCGATCTCGTCGGGCGTCAGCATCAGCGGCGGCATGTCGAAGCCGCGATCGAGCACGTACCCCGTGCCGGCCTCGCCGCGGATCGGGACGCGCTGGGCCAGGAGATCCGCGATGTCGCGGTACACGGTGCGCTTCGACGTCTCGAGCTCCTCGGCGAGCGCCGCCGCCGTGATCGGCGCCCGCTGCCGGCGCAGGATCTGCAGGATCTGGAACAGGCGATCGGCGCGTCGCACGGGGATGCTGACACCAGGTTGTCAGCAGGGCGGGGCTACATCAAGCGCTGTCCACGCGCACCCACAACCGCTCGGAGATTGCACATGATCACGCTCCACAGCTTCGGCCCCCTGTTCGGCTTGCCGGAGGCCAGCCCCTACGTCACCAAGACCGAGGTCCAGCTCAAGCTGCTGGGCCTGCCCTACACGAAGGAGCGCGCGCGGCCCGATCAGTCACCGAAGGGGCAGCTCCCCTTCATCGACGACGGCGGCGCGCGCATCGCCGACTCGCACTTCATCCGCGAGCACCTCGAGAAGAAGCACGGGAAGGATCTCGACGCCGGCCTCGACGCCCGGCAGCGCGCCGAGGCGTGGGCCATCGAGCGCATGATCGAGAACAGCCTCACGCCGACCATGGTGCACGCCCGCTGGCTCATCCCGGAGAACTTCGCGAAGGGCCCGGCGAATTTCGTCAACGGCGCGCCGGAGGAGGCGCGCCCGAAGCTGCGCGAGGAGCTCGTCGCGCGCGTCCGCGAGGCGCTCCGCGCGGTCGGCCCCGCGCGCCACGCGAACGACGAGGTCGCCGAGCTCGGCGCGCGCTCGCTGGCCGCGCTCTCCGTGCTGCTCGGGGACAAGCCGTACCTCTTCGGAGCGCGCCCGGCGGGCGTCGACGCGACGGCCTTCGCGGCGCTGGCGGGCCTGCTCACGCCGTTCTTCGACTCGCCGCTGCGGCGCAGGGCCGAGGGGTTCGCGAACCTCACCGCGTACACCGCGCGGCTCATGAAGGAGTTTTACCCGGATCACCCGTGGGAGGCGCCGCGGCCGGGCGCCTGAGCGGCGCAGCGCCGCCGGCCCGGACGGGGCGGCGGCGCTGCGGCCGATCGCGGCCTGGTTGGCGCTACTCCTCGGGGGTGGGAGCCGGCTCGGGCGCCGGCGCGGGCTCCGCGACGTCGCCGGGGCCGGCGCACGCGTACCCGACCGAGTCCGGGGTGGGCAGGGGCAGCGACGCCACCGGCGTCGCGAGGTCGTCGAGCGCGTTCACGAGCACGCCGCCCTGGGAGTACGAGTAGACGTAGTCCTCGATGAACAGGCCGCGCTGCACGGCGGCCCCGCCGTAATAGCACCCCGACGGCACGCTGCTGAAGAAGCCGCTGTGGTCGACAGCGCCGAGCCGGCTGAACCCGTCCTCGATATCGACGTTGAACAGCTCCAGCGTGCTCGACATCGCGCCGGTCTGCCCGTCGAAGCTCACGAGCGGGAAGGCGAGCACGCCGAGCGCGCCGTAGTACGTGAACGCCTTGTGGTTGTACTCGGCCTCGGAGTGCATGTACTCCGCCCCGTCGAGCGCCTCCTTGTGCAGGAGCGTGGGCGCCGACGCGTTCGTGACGTCGAAGATCTGGAGAGCAAGGCCGGTCACCGTGCCGTCCTCCTCGCCATCCCTGCCGATCGTCAGGAGGTGACCGTCGTCGAGCGGGTGCATGTACTCGCTGAAGCCGGGGATCTTGAGCTCACCCGCGACGGAGGGGGACGCCGGGTCCGCGAGATCGATCACGAACAGCGGATCGACCTGGCGGAACGTCACGACATAGCCGCGATCCCCGACGAACCGGGTGGACTGGATGGTCTCGCCGGGGGCGAGATCGGTGACGGCGCCGATCTTCTCGAGATCGGTCCCTTGCGCCTCGAGGACGAACACGTTGTTGCTGGTCGTCCACCTGGGCTCCGCCTCCGCCTGCACCTGCGATGTCGTCGAGACGCGGAGCTTGCCGTTGTGCTCATCGAGCGAGAACTGGTTGATGATGTGGCCGGGCACCGAGCCTGACGCGACGTACCCGGGCTGGCTCGGGTCGGTGATCAGATCGAACTTGTGCAGATGGGTGAGGTTCGTGCCGACGAAGATCTCGCCGGGCGCCGCCTGCTCCTGCCAGGAGCGCGCGGCGACGTAGAGGGCGTCGTGGCTCGCGTACACCGTGTCGGTCGCGCCGACGATCGAGGTCGACTCCGGCGCCGCGGCGAGGTCGGCGAGGTCGATCGACTCGATCTGCGTCAGGCCGTACGACGTCGTGCCGGCCTCCGGAACATAGAAGTCCGAGCAGCTCGCGTCGAGCAGCGTGACCGCCTCTCCCTGCTTCTCGAAGCGGTACGGCAGCCACGTCGAGAGCGCGGCGTCCTCGATGATCGCCGCGTTCTCGGTGCGGAGCTGCTCGAACGCCGCGGTCCACGCCTCGGCGGTCTCGGGGTACTCGGTCAGGCCTGAGGGCCAGTAGTGGAGCGCGGGGCCGTGGGCGCCGCCGCTCAGCACCGTGCGCACGTTCGGGCCGGTGCGCCGCGCCGAGCTGTAGTTTCCCTCGAAGTAGACCTCCTTGACCACGCTGGGGGCGCCGCCGGCGAGGCTCAGGACGGTGATCTTCGTGAGCGGCGCCCAGACGCCGCCCGAGCCGGGCACGTCGGGCGGCAGGTCATCGACCCCGCCGCCGTCCGGAGGCGGGGGCGCCGGCGCGTCGGCGTCGGGGGGCGTGTCGGCGTCGGGGGGCGCGTCGTGCTCCGACGGCGTGTCGCCGCCGGACGGTGGCTCGGCGTCGTCCGGCGGCAGCGGCCTCGCGTCTCCGCCGTCGGCGGGGGTCCCCGGCGCGGCGCTCGGCCCGCTGGGGTCTCCAGGCGTCGGCGCGACGCCGCCGCCGCCCATGGTGTCGATGAGCAGGTAGTCGTAATACCCCGGCCGCGGCGTGACGCCCGCCTGCTCGTAGATCGCGGCCCCGTTGACCGACGAATAGACGACGACCTTGTCGCCTTCCACGAACATCTCGAGGGGCGACCCCTCGATCGCGAGCGAGCTGCCCACGGCGAGCGACGAGGCCGGCCACGCCGTCAGGGTGTAGAAGCTCTGGCCGTGGAGCACGTAGATGTTGTTGCCGTCGGTCTTGATGATATCCGCCTCATCGACGCCGGCGACCTGGGTGTTCGTCTCGGAGTGGGCAGGGTCCGCGCCGCTGCCGCTGTCCTCCCCCGAGGTCTCCTGGCCGGTTCCCCCGTCGTCTGCTGTGGGCGGCACCGGGGCGGGCGTGTCCGTGGGATCCTGCGCCCCTCCGGGGACGCCGACGCTGCCGTTGTCGACGCCGCCGACGGCGGCGCCGCGGGGGTAGCCGTACGCCGAGTAGCTCGCGATCGTGGCGTCGATCTGGGCGTTCATCTTGGCGAGCGCGTCCTGCTTCAGCAGCGCTTCGAGGTCCTCGCAGGACTGAGCCCGGTGGAGCGCCGCCCGCTGAGAGCCGACCGAGTCGACAGGCGCGGACGCCGACTCGCATCCGGCGGCGAGGAGGCCTGTTGCCAGGAGGAGCCAGAGGGAAGAATGGGTACGATGGGTTCGCATGGTGCCTGATGCGTTCGCAAGGCCCGCGCCAGCCGCCCGCTCGCTCGATTCACCGCGCTTCGCCCGCGCGCCGCTCGGGCAGCGCCGCCGAGAGCACGACACGCAAGCACTGCCTGCAGGCCGCTTGGCACACGTGTGCCAAGCTGGATGGTAGCACTGTTGATTTGCGTCGGTGCGGGATGGTGCCGACGTTCATGAGACCCGGACAGCACACCTTGTGGGGGGAGCGCTCTGGGCCGTCCTTCGAGCTTTCGAGAGAATGAAACAGGGAGGCGAGGAGACGGGGAGAACAATCCATGGATCTCCCCGTCTCCCTGTTCAAACCTCCGCTATGAATGCCAATCAGACGAGGTCTTGCCGTCGACGGTGGTGGCCTCGGGCGACCCATGAGGCCAGCTATCGAGGACCCGTGCGACTGGCCATCTCGGATGCTGCCCTTGTCAGCGGATCGTGAGATCGTTCAGCGCGAGGCTGCCGCCGTCGCCGCCGCTGGCGATGTGAAGAAAGGTTCGAGCGGGTGGGAGGGCATGGCCCCTTGTCCCTGTCAAGCGTCCGGCAGGGGCACGTCGCCTGGCTTTGTTGCCGCGGTTGCGTCCGTTGCGTCCGTTGTCTCTGCTGCCCCGCGGGGCCTGTCGGGGTGCTAGTTTCCTCGCGTGGCATCGCCGAATCGCATCGGGTTCCCCCTTACCCCTCGGCGTTCTCCCCGCGCGCTCGTGCTCCGCGATCTCTCGCCGGAAGAGGCCGGCGCCGCGATCGACTGGTCCGGCTGGTATCTGCCCGATGACGCGGAGCGTCCTGACAAGGCCGAGCGGTCCGAGGTCGTCCGGCTGCTGCTGTCGGTGATCGCGCAGCTCGCGCGCGAGCGTGGCTGGGCCGACTTGTACGCTGGCACCGGGCATCTCTTCGCGTGGGTGCGGGGCGAGCCGCTCGTGCGCGTCCTGCCGGACCTCTACGTCCTCGATCATCGCCCGTTGCCGCCCATCCCGCGGCAGTGGCAGACCTGGCTGCCGGGCCATCGTCCGCCGCGGTTCGCGCTGGAGGTGGTCGCGGGCGACTGGCGCCGTATTTACGAGGATGCGCCGGCGAAGTACTGGCAGCTCGGCTGTCCCGAGCTCCTGCTCTTCGATCCCGAGGCGGCTGCCGCCCGCGCGCCGCTCGCGGAGGAGCGGGTGCCTCTCCAGCTGTACCGGCGGGACGCGGACGGCACCTACCTGCGGGTCCACGGCAGCGGCGATCCCGTCTGGATCGAGGCGCTCGACGCGCACCTCGTCGTGTTGAAGGACGGCCCGCACCCGACGTTGCGCGTCGCGCGGAGCTCCCGCGCGACGGATCTCGTGCCTGCCGAGGAGGAGGCCCTCCGCGCCGAGGGCGAGGCGCGCGCCCTGGAGCAGCGCGCCCGCGCCGCGGAGCAGCGCGCCCGCGCCGCCGCCGAGGCGCGGGTCCGCGAGCTCGAGGCGCGGGTGCGCGACCTGGAGGCCCGCGTGACCCGGAGGTGAGCGCGGCGCGCTCGCCGGGACCGGCGCCCCGCGGCCCGCGCCCGGTTGTCGCGTCGCGCTGCTGGACGCCGCGCAGGTGTTCGGGCACTGACCGCGGGCCTCGGATTCCTGCTCGCAACAGAGGGTGAACGCGCTTCGCCGAACGACGGCAACCTCCCACCAATCTTCGAGGCGAACGTTGATGCGATAGCCGCCTCGTACGGCAGGTCGTTCGTCATCGAGCGGGCACGAGCTCGATCCCGGCCTCACGTGCGATTTGCTCCGCGAGCGCCGTGACACAGGCGACGATACGGGTTGCGCACGAATCGAAGCCCGCTTCATTCATGAGGCCAAGCTGCTCCAGGACATGCTCGAAACCGCAGGCTGGAACCGGACCGAGGCCGCGCGGCGGCTGGGGATCCCGGTGCGCACGCTGTCCTACCGCATGAAGGTCCTGGGTGTGAAGCGGCCCTCTCCTCGCTGATGCAGGGCTGCTGTCGACGGGCCCCGCGCCTCGAAGCTGAGCAAGCGCGCTGGGAGCTCGCTACACTGCGCCGACCATGCTGAATCGCACGATCGCGCGGAAGTACTCGCTGAGACGAGAGATCGGACGCGGCGGGATGGGCGTCATCTGGGAGGCGTTCGATCAGGTGCTCCGGCGTCCTGTCGCGCTCAAGGTGATGACGCCCGAGCATGTCAGCTCCGACTCGGCGCGACGCCGATTCGAGCGAGAGGCGACGGCGATCGCTCGGCTCCAGAACGAGCACATCGTCCAGATACACGACTACGGTATCGACGAAGATTGCCCGTACATCGTCATGGAGCTGCTCGAAGGGGAGGACCTCGAGGCCAGGCTCACCCGGGAGCGGCAGCTCTCGCCGTCGGCGACGCTCGCCCTGCTCCGGCAGATCGCCAGTGGCCTGCAGGTGGCGAGCTCGGCGGGGATCATCCACCGCGATCTCAAGCCGGCGAATGTCTTCCTGGCGCGGAAGGAGCCAGGAGAGTGCGTGAAGCTCCTGGATTTCGGCGTGGTGTGGACGATCTTCGAGTCGGACGACGATCAGCAGGGATCGTTCGGCAGGGTCGTCGGCACGCCGTCGTACATAAGCCCCGAGCAGGTGCGCGCCGTCGTGCCGGATCACCTGAGCGATCTCTGGTCGCTCGGCGTCATCACCTACAGGGCCCTCACGGGCCGGCTCCCGTTCGCGGCGAGCGGGATCGGGGAGCTGCTCATCAGCGTCTGCACCGATCCGTTCCCGCCGCCGTCGAGCGTCGTGCCCGGACTGCTGCCCGGCTTCGACGGCTTCTTCGAGCACGCGCTGGCGAAGGACCCGGCGCAGCGGTTCCAGTCGGCCGCGGATTTCGTGGCGGCGTTCGCTGCGGTGATCGATGCCAGCCAGGGCCCCGCCAAGATCCTCATCGTCGACGACGAGCCCGACGTGGCGCTCATGATGAAGCTGCTCTTCCGGCAGAAGATCCGCGACGGGGTCTACGAGTTCATCTTCGCTGACAACGGCGAGAACGCCCTCGACGAGCTCCGGCGCCACCCCGACATCGACGTCGTCGTCACCGATATCAACATGCCCGTGATGGATGGCCTCACCTTCCTTGGACGCGTCCCCGAGGTGAGCCCCTTTGCGAGGACGGTGATGATGTCCGCCTACGGCGACATGGGGAACATCCGGAGCGCGATGAACCAGGGCGCGTTCGATTTCCTGCTCAAGCCGATCCAGCGCGGCGATCTCGAGGCGACGATCGACAAGACCATCAAGCACGTCGCGGAGCTGCGGAGGAACGCCCGCTCGGACGAGGAGAACAAGATCCTCCGGCAGTTCACGAGCGCGGCGTTGATCGAGCGGATCCGGGAGATGGGCCCCGCGATCGCGCTCGCGAGCGAGGCGGTCATGGCCACGGTGGCGTTCATCGACATCTTCCAGTTCACGCCCGTGACCAGGGAGAGGCTCCCCGGCGAGGCCATGAGGCTGCTCCGGGCCAACTTCGAGGTGATCGTCCCGGAGCTCGTCGCCAAGGGGGGGGTCGTCGACAAGTTCCTCGGCGACGCGGTGATGACGGTGTTCCAGGGGCCGGATCACCTGTCGCGGGCGCTCAGCGCGTGCGTGGCCGTCCGCGCGCAGATGGCGGCGGTGGCGCGCCGCGCCGGCGAGGGCTCGCCGTACACGCAGGGGATCTGCATCGGGCTCTCCACGGGGCAGGTCCTCTCCGGCAGCGTCGGATCTCAGGCGTACGGCCGGCTCGACTACACGGTGCTCGGCGAGGTGGTCAACGCCGCCGCGCACCTCGCCAGGGCGTCGCGGCCCGGGGAGATCCTCGTCGAGGCGACGGTCCGCGAGGCCGCGCAGCAGCTCTTCGATTTCGAAGAGGTCGGCGCGAGGAGCCTGCTCCCGGGGGCCCCTCCCGTGAGCGTCTTCAACCTGGTCAAGCGCGCTCCGGTCGACGTCATCGCAGGGGGCGAGCCGACCATCGGAGTCCACTCGACGACCACCATGCGATGAGGTCGCAGCCTGAACGGCACCGCGCAGCGGGCTACGCCGGCCGCAGGATCTGCCGTATCGAGTCCACGTCCGTGACCCGGTGCAGCACCGGCTGGAGCCCGGCGCCCGGCGCCTCGCCGAAGGCGCCGCTCGCGGCGACGGCGCGGGCGCGCGGGCCGTCGAGCACGAGGAACACGTCCCGGAGGCCCCCGGCGCCCGGCGCGTCGATCACGTCGACGATGCGCGAGCGATCGAGGTGCAGCTCCTCGTCGCCCCGCTGGATGAGCACGCGCCGGTCGGTGATGAGGTACCGCGTCCGCGCCGAGAGCCGCGCGGGGCGCACCACCGACATGTAGAGCATCGCCGCGCCCGCGGCGACGAGCAGCACGATCGTGAGCGAGAGGGACGCGACGAGCGCCACGAAGGAGACGCTCTCCGGATCCATGCCCGCCGCGGTCACGATGCGGATGCTGCGCACGGCGTGCACCGCCGTGACCACCGCGAAGGCGCCGAGGAGCACGCCGAGCAGCACCGAGCCGACGCCGCGCAGGCCGGTCGGGAGCCACTTGTGCCAGCCGTCGGCCGGGTGCGCCGACCAGAGCACCCGCTCGCCCTCGTCGAGGCGCTGCGAGAGCAGGCGGTGACCGTCGCCCGCGGGCGCCGACGGGACCACGCCCCGGAGGATCGCCCAGACGCGATCCGGGGCCACGACCCCGGTCAGCACGATCGACAGCCGCCGCCGGAGGGCGCCGGTCGGCACCGCCCTGACGAGCTCGAGGTCGCCGACGCCGGGGTGCTTCGGGTTCCAGTGGATGCGCGCGTAGCTGATCGACCGCCGCTCGATGGAGCGCCGGAGCTTCCCGCGCTGCACGACGATGTGCCGATCGGTCAGCATGTACTCCAGCTCCGAGCGCCACCAGCGCGGCAGGTAGCTGAACGCCACCGCGAGGCTCGCCATCCAGGCCGCGAAGGCGAGCAGCTGGTTCGGCGACGCGTCGAGCGCCTGGCTCACGACGATGGCGGACGCGGTGCTGATCGCGGAGGTCACGCCGCAGACCGCCGCGCCCACGAGGTAGAGCATCGGGGTCGCGACGACCTTGGGACGTCCGGACCAGAGCACATGCTCATCGAACACCGAGTCACGCATCTCGATGGATCCTCCGTCCGGGGTGAGCTGGCCGGCGCCGCCCCCGCGCGCGAGGGCGACCACGTTAAGGTGAACCCGCTGGCCGGGGTCGTAAAGGGGGCTCTCGCCATCGCCCGCTGTACGCCGTACGACCAGAGCGCCATCGGTAACCACGCGCACGCGTGGCCTTCCTTCGCCGTGCGCCGCCGGAGCGGGCGGAAGCGGCGCGCGGCCGTCCAGACGATGAAGCGCCCGCCGCCTCGGCTCAGCGCCGCTCGGGCGCCGCGAGCTTGCGCAGGCGCTTCAGCGTCTTCAACGTCTGTTCCGATTCCCTCTCGCACTGCGCCCGCCGCGCCTTCGCCAGCGGCAGCCAGTGATCGTTCCCCGGCGCCCGGGCGATGTAGGACTCCCACGCGGCCACGGCCTGCAGGTAGGCCTCCGCGCGCGCGGCGCCGAGCTCTGCGCTCCGCGCCGCGGCCCAGTGGCCCAGCGCCGCGTACCAGGCCTCGTCGTAGGGCGGCACGTAGAACCAGCCCGCGCCGTTGATCTGCTGGTCGGCCCGGTCGTAGGTCCTCGCGAGCCGGATGTTCTCGATGCCTCCCTCCAGGTCGCCGGATCGGTCGAGCGCCACCGCGAGCCCCCAGAGCGTGGTCACGCCGTAACGGACCATATCGAGCGACCCGAGGGTCGAGAGCGAGGCGCGGTACCCCTCGACCGCCGACGTGATGTCGCCGAGCGCCATGTAGGCCTCGGCCTGGTTGGCCAGCAGCAGCGCCCGCGAGACCGCGTGCGGCTCGAGCACCAGCGCCTCGTCGTACGCCTCGATCTCGTCCGTGTACCTGCCGAGCCGCGCGTAGCAGACCGCCAGCGCGTGCCACGCGTCGGCCCGGAAAGGCGCCGGCGGCTGGAGCCGCAGGAGCCCCTCGAGCGTCGCGACGGCGCCCTGCACGTCGCCGAGGTGCTCCAGGATGTCGGCGTAGCGCAGCCGCACCGAAGGGGTGCGCGACGTGGCCGCGCCGGCGCGCTCGTACAGGGCGCGCGCCTCGCGCAGCCAGAGCGGGCCGATCTCCTCGACCCGCTCCAGGAGCGGCGAGCGCCGGAGCTGGTCGTACCGCGCGAGCAGCGCGTCCGCCTGGGAGATGAGCTCCTCGCGCTCGTCGGCCGCCGGATCGAGCGCGCGGGACCAGACGGTCGGCGCTGCGTGGAGGGGCCCCGCCGCGAGCGCGAACGCGAGGAGCGCCGCGACGCCCGGCAGGCGCGAGCGCCGCGGCAGGGGCGACCGCCGGGGCGGGAGCGACGGCCGCGTCACCGCGCCCCTCCCGTGGTTGGCCGCGGCGCCGCGCTCCGCTCCTGCGGGGCGCGCGCGGGCCGGTGGCCTCCGCCGCCTGCGCCTCGCCGGAGCGCGTCGAGGCGCGCGCGCGCCGCCGGGGCCCACGGCCCCTGGCCGCCGGCGCCCGACAGGTACGCCTCCCAGCGCGCGATCGCGGCCGCCGTCATGGCCCGCTCCAGCGCGAGCGCCTCGAGGGCGAGCCTGTCCTCCGGGACCGCGAGGTAGTCGACGGTGCGCAGGCGCGCCGCCGCGCTGGCGAGGTCGTCCGCGGTCCGCTCGCGCGCGGCCGCGCCGGCGCTCTGGTTTTCCGCGCGCCCGCGCGCACCCTCCCCGCGCGGGCGCGCCGCCTCCAGCGGGGTCGCCTCGCCTTCGAGCGCGGCGTCCGCCTGGGCCTTGTCGCCGGAGCGGTCCAGCGCGAGCGCGAGCGACAGCGTGACGTCGCGGGCGAGCTGCGTCTGCGCGCGCAGGCGCGCCTCGCGCAGGTAGGCGATCGCCTCGTCGAGGTCCCTGCGGGCGGCCGCCTCTCCGTGCGCGTCTCTGTGCGCGCCGCCGGGCGGCCTCGCGCTCGCGTCCGCGACGGACGCCGCGCCCGCGGTGGCCATCGACAGGTGCGCCGCCTCGAGCAGCACGAGCGCGCGCTGGTCCGCGGTCCCGAGCAGATCGATCCGCGGGACGAGCGCGCGGTAGATCGCGATCGCCTCGCCGCGCTTGCCGGTGCGGGCGAGCGAGCGCGCGAGGTCGTGCATCGTCTGCGGATCCTCGACGCTGCGGGGATCGACGCTCCGCGCCCGCTCGAAGGCGCGCGCGGCGTCCTCGGGCGAGCCGAGCGCGAGGGCGGCGCGGGCGAGCAGGACCTGCGGCGCGGCGTGCCCCGGGAGGAGCTGGTCGGCGAGGCGCGCCGACGCGCGCGCCGCCTCGGCGTCGCCGCCGAGCTGCGCCTGGCCGCGCGCGAGCAGGTCGCAGTAGCGCGGGAGCTCGGGCGCCCGCGCGCGCTCCCAGACGGTGGGCCCCCGCGCGATGGCCCGGCCGGATCGCGCCGCGCACTCGGGCGGACGCCCCGCGGCCGCCGCGGCGGCGACCAGATCGCCAGCCTGTCCGGCGTGCGCGGCGAGCGGGAGGACGAGCAGGGCCGTGAGCAGCAGCGGGCCGAGGTGCACGGCGAGAGTGTACCAGGGAGGCGCACTGGAGGCTCACGCCGGGGCCGACGGCGCAGGGCTGCGATCCGGTTGATCGGGTGGGCGTTGGTCCGTTATGGTGCCCGAGGTGACAGCGTCGACGGGGGGCGTTCGCGGGTCGTGTATCGCTGGACTCCGCAGCCTTGGAGCCTGAGGAGGATCGACATCATGGGCGAGGTGATTCGCAAGGATGCGCCAGCGGACGACATCATCGGTGACGTGCGCGCGACGCTCCACAGCGCTTCCGCGAGGGGCGGGCCCCTCCGGGAGCTCGCCGAGCAGCGGCTCGTGCCCGTGCTGACGCTCTTCGACGGGGTGGAGGCCCAGCGCAACGCCGCGCGCTCCGAGGCGGAGCCGCTGCTCGCCAAGGTCGAGGCCGAGTCCGCGCGCGCCGACGACGCGCTCGGCAAGGTCGCCGACGACGTCTGGAACGCCGTGGGGCGCCCCTCCGCGGATCCTGCGCTGTCGATCCTGTTCCCGGGCGGCGTGGCCTACTTCGCCGACGACGAGGACGGCGATCTCACGGGGCAGCCGGATCGGCTGGAGGTGCTCGCGCAGCTGCTCGGCTCGGGGATCCACCCGAAGCTCAGCCTGGACAAGGCGCAGGCCGCGGCGGCCGAGGTGAAGTCGGCGGCGGCGGCGGTGCGCTCGACGGTCGAGGCGACCCGGCTGCCGCTGGAGCGGCTGAGCGTGCTCGACCGCATCCGCGCCTCGGTGGCGAAGAGCGCGCACATCGAGCTGGTGCACCTGAAGCGTCTCTACAGGGCGGCTGGCTTCAGCGAGGCGGAGATCCACGCGGTCATCCCGGATCGCGGCCGGGCACGGCGCCGCCTGTAGCGCGCCGCGCCCCTCGGCTCACGGGCGGGGGTACGGGCCGGGCGCGCCGAAGCCCGACGGCGCGCCGCGGCCGTAAACCCCGTAGTAGGGGGAGACGGCGGGCGAGTAGGGCCCGTTGGCGCCGAAGTAGACGGGGCCGTAGGAAGGCGCGCTGTTGGCGAAGCCGCCGCCGTAGTTGCCATAGTTGCCGTAGTTCCCGTAATTGCCGTAGTCGATGTAGTTCCCGTAGGTGCCGTAATTGCCGTAGTAGGGAACGCCAGGCGGATAGCCGCCCTCCGGAATGTACGGGCTGCCGATGAGCGCGAGCAGCGACGTGGCGAACGAGAGGTTCCGCTTCGTGGCGCTCAGGACCTCCGGGACGAGGTGAGAGAGCCCCGGGTGCAGCTCGGGCCCCACGATGGCCATCTGCTCCTGGAGATGGGCGAGGAACTCCCGGTGTCGATGGATCTGAACATTGACGAACGTCCAGTCGAAGCTGGGCCCCGCGAGCCCCGTGAGCTGCTGCTGAGCCGCCGCGCCCTGATCGATCAGCGCCAGGCTGATCTCGTTGTCCACCGGCGCCATGCCCATCTGCGTGAGCGCGAGCGCGAGCTGCTGGCTCGCGGCGGTGTGATAGTCGAACAGCTGCTGGGCGAGCTCGATGACGTGCGGGTCCGACGCCTTGGCGCGGGCCATCTGCGCGTCGCTGATCTCGGTCGCGTTGAAGGCGGCGAGCACCGCGGCGAGCTGCGGCATGGTGAGGGAGAAGGCCTGTGAGGTGGACTCGACCGCCTCCTCCGAGCTGTCCTCGTCCGCCGCCACCAGAACACCGTCTCCCGCCGCGACGGAGCAAGCGCTGGTCCCCGCGAGCGCGAGGGCTGCCATCCATGCAAAACGAAGAGAGTCGACTCGAATGTTCATAATTCCCCCATGTCATTGACGGAAGCGGGGCCGGCGCTGGAGCGCTCGGCGGTGATGCCTGGCCCGCCCCGTCACGTATCTTGAACTGTTGTTGGGAGACGCAAGCCGCGAGAAGATCAAATAGGCAATTCTCACCAGCGCGCAGGATCGGCTGAATCGTCCGTGCCGCGCGACGGACCGGCGCAGAGGTGCCACCTCTCGACGTCGATGAACGGACGCGAGCACCGCCCGGACCGGCGGCCCTGGAATCCCTGCGCGAGGGCGGGCGGGGGCCGGGAGCGGCGCTGTCGGAGGATCAGCGTGGTGCCATGTCCTGGCTCGACGGAGAGCGCAGGACGGAGTTTGCCGCTTTGCTGGAGGACGGGCCCGGAATCGGGATCTCGGTCACCGTCACCTGGCACCGTCAGCTGGCCGCCCTGGCGGGAGAAGGACGTCAGTCGGAGATCCTGGCCGGTTTGCGGGCCAGGACGCCGACGGTGCCATAGTAGACACCCCACGCCGACGGATCGGCCGCGAACCGGGCGTAGCCGGCGAGATCTTCCGCGCTGACCCGCCCTGTCGCGAGGTGCCTGTGCTGGAGCTGGGTGGCTGAGAGGCTCATGATCTCGGACAGCGGGTGACCGCCCGGGCACAGCGGCACCTCGTTCTCGACGGCCTCGATGGCGAGCCCTCGTGACGTCAGGATCGCGGGAAGGCGCAGGCCGAGGCCGGGGTCCTTGCCGTCGGCCTCGAACATCGCGAGGATCGACCGATTGACCCGATCGAACGCCTCGATATCCGGACCGGAGGCGCCCCTCGCCGCGGTGAAGTCCGGCTCCTCGAGCACCAGGTGGCCGCCGGGCTTCAGCGCTCCGAGCATGGCGTCGAGGAGATCCTGGAAATCCGCGTTGTGGACGAGCACGTAGCGGGCGTGCACGAGATCGAAGCGCGCCGCGTGGAAATTGAGCTGGCGGATGTCGCCCTCGATGATCCGGACGCCCGGCGGCGGAGAAGCGTCCATGAACCCGACATCGAGGTCGACCGCGACCACCTCGCCCTCGAGTCCCACGCGCTCTGCCATCCAGCAGGCGATCGACCCAGCGCCGGCTCCTACCTCGAGGCAGCTCCAGCCGGGCCCCATCCCGGACGCCTTGAGAAGGCGCCGGCTGCCGGGGTCGAAGAAGCCCTCGATCCGCCGCAGGCGCTCCAGCTCTCGCGCGCGCTCCGAACCCGCAAACACGTAGCTGTTCTCGGCCATAGGAATGGACAGAATAGTCGATCCCACGGAGGAAAAGCGAACTTCTCCCTGCTGACTTCGCCCGACGTTCTTCCAGCGACATCGATCTGTCGAGCAGCGCACAACGGGTGAGCTGTTCGGCCCGGGCTGTAAAGCGCGCTTGTGCCGACGTTATGTCCAGATGCCTTCAAGGGAGCGCGCCGTGACCGCCGCGCGTCTACGCGAGCAGCCTTGGGCGGAGCCACAAGAGGCCTGGCGCGGCGGGCGCGAGGGCCGCGAGCCCGAGGACCGCGGCGCGCAGGAGGCGCCCCTTCCCGCGCGGCTTCTGATGAGCACGCCGCTGCCCTGCCGCCGGAGCTGGGCCGGCGCGGCCCGGGCGTCGTGGCGTGTGGCGCGTGTGGATGGATTCGCTCGCTCCGTGACCGGCTGAGCGCCTGTCGTCGAGCGCGCGCCGGCCGGCGTCAGGCGTTGTTCGTGTCCCGAGGCGTCAACGGCTCTCGATCGGGCGCGGCCCGATGCGCCGTTCCGGCGTCGTCTCGATCCCGAGGGCCGGATCCGGCCCCAGCATGTCGAGCGCGGGACGCTACGCCGCCAGGCTCCGGAGGCGGCCTTCGCGCGCACGGGCGCGTCCGCATCGCCGGCGGCTCGGCACGAGCCGCAAACGCAAACGACCTGGGAGACACATCATGCGAAGCATGTTTCTGGTAGTCCTGACCGCGCTGCCGCTCATGGCCTGTGGGGGCAATCGAGGCGGAGAGGCGGCCTCGCCGGCGCCCACACCGGCGGGCGGAGAGACCCCCGGCGCGCCTGGAACCCCAGGAGCGCCCGAGAGCGGAACACCCGGCGCGGGTACGATGCCTGGAGAGATGGGAGAGCCGGGCGCCCAGGGCGGGCAAGGCACCCAGGGCGGCACGCAGGAGTGGGGCAGCGGCACCCAGCGTAGACCGGGCACCGGCGGCACGACGGGCGGCACGCCGGGAGGCACGCCGGGCACCGGCGGCACGACGGGCGGCACGCCGAGCACGGGCGGCGCGCCGGGCACGGGCGGCACGCCGGGAGGAGGGGCTTACGCGCCGGGCGGCGGAACCGGCACGCCGGGCGGGACCACCACGCCGGGCGGCGGTAGCGGCCAGCGGGGCGGCACGCCGGGCGGCGGAAGCAAGAACGGCGGCTCCCCCACGCCGGGCGGCGGCTCGGGCCAGTAATCTTCAAAGCTGCACGTCTGGACAACCGTCCCGCTCGACGAGACGGCGGCTCATCGCCCGCTGCGGTGAGCCGAGGTCCCGCCGCTCACGCGAACGCGTTGCGCCGGACGAGGGTCGCCTCGCGGTCCGCGCCGACGGAGACGACGTCGACCGGCACGCCGGTCTCCTTCTCGACCATCTCCACGTAGTGCCGCGCCGCCGCGGGCAGCTCCGTCATGCAGCGGGCGCTGTCGATCGGCTCGCTCCACTCGGCCACGATTCCAGCACCGGCTTCACGGTCGCTCTCTCGTCGCTCTGGAGCTCCCTGATGGCACACCGGAGGTGTGCCATCTATCCTGGTAGATCTGATGCCGCCCAGTGCGAACATGGTCTACCGCCCTGAGCGCCGGCACGGAGAACCACAACATGGGCGATCCTCATCTCGCCGAGGCCGTTAGCCGCGCCAGGGAGCTCTTGAGGCGTGGAGCGTACGCCGAGGCCGAGGAGCTGCTCTCCGGGCTCATCCAGGACATCGAATCGCGGTTGGGCGACCGCGCGCCGGAGCTGATCAACCCCCTTTACCAGTACGCCAGGGCTGTGAGCCAGCAGTACCCGTGGACCACGCTGCCGCATCGCGAGAGGGCCGCGCTCGAGCGCGCGTTACGGCTCGCCGTCGAGCATCACGGCGAGAAGTCGCGTCCCGCGGCGCGGATCCAGGAAGCGCTGGCGCTGAGCCTGAACTCGTCTGGAGAAGCCGCGCTGGCGTGCACCTACATGATGAATGTTGTTCGCTTCACGGAGCTAGCCCACGGAGATGGCGTCCTGCTCGCTCACGCGCTGGGCGGGCTCGCTGATATGCTGCTGGATGCCGGGCGGTGGGAGGAGGCCCTCGCGACGTACGAGCGCGCGTCCGGTATCATGAGCGGCAGAGGAGACGAGCTGGCCGAGTTCACGCTGCTGTTTGGCAAGGGCCGTTGCCTCATCGCGATGGGACGTCACCCCGACGCGGTTCCGGTCCTCGAGCGCGCGTACACCTGGTTCCTCGGGAGGTTTGGCGACAACAGGAGGGCAAAGGAGCTGCTCGCCTGGCTCGATCGTGCCCGGCTCGGAGCGGCGGGAGCCCTCGAGACGTGAGTCCGACGGCGCCCGTGCCGGGGAGTGTGCGATGCAGTCAAGCCGGACGCGGTCTTGTCGCGCTCCGCCGGTGAAGGCCGGCGCCCGTTGTCTCACGGTGCCGGCCTTCTCTTCATCCCCTCGACGTGGGGCTTCGCGCTCTCTTGCCCCTCAGGCGAACGCGTTGCGCCGGACGATGGTCGCCTCGCGGTCCGCGCCGACCGAGACGACGTCGACCGGCACGCCGGTCTCCTTCTCGACCATCTCCACGTAGTGCCGCGCCGCCGCGGGCAGCTCGGTCATGGAGCGGGCGGCGTCGATCGGCTCGCTCCACTCGGCCACCGTCTCGAGCACCGGCTTCGCCGTCGCGATGTCGTCGATCGGGAACTCCCGCGTGCGCCCCGACGGCGTGTCGTAGGCGACGCACACCTTGAGCTCCGGCATGCCGGTCAGCACGTCGAGCTTGGTGAGCGCGATCCCGTCGAGGCCGTTCACCCGCGCCGCGTAGCGCAGCGCCGGCAGGTCCAGCCACCCGGTCCGCCGCGGCCGGCCCGTCACCGAGCCGTACTCGCCGCCGACCGACCTGAGCCGCTCGCCGAGCTGGCCGTCGAGCTCGGTCGGGAACGGCCCCTCGCCCACGCGCGTGCAGTACGCCTTCGCCAGGCCGAGCACGCGGCGGATGCGCGTCGGGCCGACCCCGGCGCCGACGCACGCGCCCCCCGCGATCGCCGACGACGACGTCACGAACGGGAACGTGCCGTGGTCGATGTCGAGCAGCGTCCCCTGCGCCCCCTCGAGGAGCACGCGCTCGCCGCGGCGGAGCGCGCCGTCGATGAGCTGCGACGTGTCGGCGAGCAGCGGCGTGATGCGCTTCGCCAGCGGCGTGAGCTCGTCGAGGATCGCGTCGAGCGACGGCGGCTCGCCGCCCAGCGCGCGCAGCGTCGGCGTCCACGCCTCGAGCGAGCGCGACACGAGCTGCGCGAGCCGCTTCATGTCGCGCAGATCGCCGAGCCGGGCCCCGCGCCGCGACGCCTTGTCCTCGTAGCAGGGGCCGATGCCGCGCTTGGTCGTCCCGAGCCGCACGCCGTCCGCCGCCGCCGCCTCGCGGAGCGAGTCGACGAGCGGGTGGAACGGCAAGATCAGGTGCGCCCGATCCGACACGAACAGCCGCCCCTGCGTCGAGCAGCCCCGCGCCTCCACCGCGTCGATCTCGGAGACGAGCACCCCGGGATCGACCACCATGCCCTGCGCCATCACGCAGCGGGCGTTCGAGCGGAGGATGCCGCTCGGGATGAGCCGAACGATGAGCTTCTCCCCGCCCACCACCAGCGTGTGGCCGGCGTTGGGTCCGCCGGCGTAGCGCACCACGAGGTCGGCGCTCTCCGTATAAAGGTCGACGACCTTGCCCTTGCCCTCGTCGCCCCACTGTGCGCCGACGATCACGATCGCGGTCATTCCGAAGCTCCTCTTGGATCACGTGGCCCGGCCTCGGCCCGCTCGTCACTCCGAGCGGCTCCGTCCGGGTCCAGGTTCGCCTTTACCCCAGGCTCGCTTGCCGAGCGAGCGTCTACTTGCCGCCCGGACGTCCTGCCCCCGTCTTCAGCACGATCGCCTGGGCCGCCGCGGCGTCGTCGAGGGCCGCCGGAACGGCGCTCGCGCTCGTCGCGGCCTCGCCGCCGCCGGATGTCGCCTCGACCACAAGCGCCCCGTCCCGCTCCCGCACCAGGTGAGAGAACCGCCAGGACAGCGCGTACCCCTCCGGATCCTGGTCCGGCGCGTGCGTCACGGCCGGGAGGCCCAGCCCCCGCAGCGCCGCAGCGAGCGACGCGGCGCGCTCCGGCCGCACAGCGACGAGCACCCGCAGCGCCGGCTCGTCCGCCGCGCCCGCGACGTCGCGCGCCCAGGCGATCGCGTCGAGGTTCAGCGCGAAGCCGACGGCCGGCATCGGCAGGCCGAAGCGGGACAGCAGCATGTCGTAGCGCCCGCCCGCCGCGATCGCCTCCCCGGGGCCATCGGCCAGCACGTGGAAAATTGCACCCGTATAGTACGCCAGCCCGCGGAGCTCGCCGAGGTCGACCCGGAGCGCCGGGCCGAGCTCGGGGCTCGCCCTCGCCGCGTCCCAGAGCGCGCGGAGCTCGGCGAGCGGCGCCTCGGCGGGCGTGCCGGTGAGCAGGCGCGTGGCGCGGTCGAAGACCGCGGCGCCGTCCGGGTCAGCCGCGCCGCCGCCCGCGAGATCCGGCAGCGCGGCGATGGCCGCGACGATGCGGCGCGGGACGTCGGCGGCCTTCGGGCTCGCGAGCACGGCGGCGAGGCGGGAGGCGTCCTTCAGCTCGAGCACCTCCGAGAGCTCGGCCGCGAGCCCCGCCGGGACGGCGTCGAGCAGCGCGCGCGCGATCATCGCGTGGCCGAGGTCCACGACGAAGTGCTCGAGGCCGGCCTCCCGCACCGCGGACGCGGCGAGGCGGAGGATCTCGAGCTCACCGGCGAGCGTGCCGACGCCGTAGAGCTCGACGCCGGCCTGCGGGATCTGCCGGTGGCGCCGCGCCCGCCCCTGGCGGCGGCGGAGGACCGTGCCCTCGTAGCAGAGGCGGATGGGGCGGGGCGCGTCCGCGAGCCGCGTGGCCACGAGCCGCGCGATCTGCGGGGTCATGTCCGGGCGGAGCGCCGCCACCTCGCCCGACTCGGGCTCGATGAAGCGCAGCACGTCCGCGGCGTCGAGCGTGCCGAGCCCGCGCTCGAGCACCTCGGCGAACTCGAACGCGGGCAGCGAGACCGGCTGGTAGCCGTACAGCACGAAGTGATCGAGCACGCGCTTGGCGAGCGCGCGCCGGCGCCGCGCCTCCTCGGGGAGGAGATCGCGCATCCCGGCGGGCAGCGGGTGGGCCAGCGCACGCGGCGGAGCGGAGGCGGACGGCGCTGGCCGGTCCACCTCGGGCGTCGGAACGTGGCTGTTTCCCCCTCGGGGGGCTTCCCATCGCGGAGCGTCGCTGGACATCGTGGCCCCGCTTATACCGGCTGAGCACGCGGTGCGCACGCGGCGCGCACGTCCGTTGAGCTTGCCGTGGCAAGGCCTTTGCTCGTCGGTGCGCACCACCGGGCCCGTGGGCCGGAAGCGCACGCGGCGCCCTCGACGGAGAGATGGCTCATGGCTCTGACCGCCGTTCCGACCGATGTACCGAGCGCCAGCACCAGGCCTGAGACTCCTCCGGCGCCCTGCGGTCTCACCCCGCCCGGCGCGGTCGGGTCGCGCCCGTCGCCCCGCGCCGCGAGCGCGGGCCCGTTGGCCGAGGTCATCTGCCGGGCGAAGGACGGCGATCGGGAGTCGCTCGACGAGCTCACGCGGCTCATCCGCCCGCACGTGGAGCGGCAGCTCGCGCGCTACCCGGTGTCCGACGAGGATCGGCTCGACCTCGTGCAGTCGACGCTGCTGCAGGTGGTGCGGACGATCCGCTCGTTCCGCGGCGACTCGAGCTTCACGACGTGGCTCTTCCGCGTGACGGCGAACGAGGCGCTCATGCTGATGCGGTCGCAGCGGCGGCAGCGCGCGCGCATCGTCGAGGGGCTCGACTTCGAGGAGCTCGGCCTCTTGCCGACGATGCGCAGCACGATCGGCGAGGACGACGCCGCGTCCGCGGCGGAGCGGGAGGCGTACGTCCGCGAGGCGCTCTGCGAGCTGCCGGAGGACTACCGCGACGTGGTGCTCGCGCACTACCACGAGGACCTCGGCCTCCAGGAGATCGCGCAGAAGCTCGCCGTGAGCGAGAGCGCCGTCCGCTCGCGGCTCCACCGGGCGCGCGTGCGCCTGCGCGCGATCCTCAACGCGACGGCGTTCGGGCGCGAGATCGCCGAGGGCGTCGCGGCCTGAGGGGCGCGCGGGCGGCGACGTCCTGCGCGCGCGGGCGACGACGTCCTGCGCGCGCGGGCGACGACGTCCTGCGCGCGCGGGCGGCGACGTCCTGCGCGTGCCGGGGAGGGAGGCTGCCCGCGCGTGCAGGCCGGCCGCGCGCAGATCCGACGCGCACCACCCGGCGGTGTGCAGCTAACGAACGGTGGAGAGCCTGACCGTCGCGTCGCGCCAGCGGCGGAGGACGTCCCAGAGCTCTCCCATGGTACGGAGGAGCACGTCGGGGCGGGCGTCGAGGAGCTCGTCTTGCGATCCGAAGCCGCCGAGGACGGCGATCGACCGCGCGCCCGCGCGGCGAGCGCACTCGATGTCCTGGGGGCCGTCGCCGACCATCACCATCTTGTGCGGCTGGACGCCGACGCGCGCCGCGAGGTGGAGCAGCGGCGCCGGATCCGGCTTCTTGGCGGCGACGTCGCCGCCCGCGACCACCGCGCGGAAGCGCGCGCCGACCCCGAGCGCGGCGAGCACCGCGTCGGTGGTCGAGCGCGGCTTGTTCGTGCAGACGCAGAGCGCGAGATCGCCGAGGTCCGAGAGCCTCTCGAGCATCTCCTGCGCGCCCGGCATCCAGCGGGTGAAGTCGAGCGGGTGCCGCGCGTAGTAGTCGAGGAAGTGGCGGAGGACGTCCTCGACGCTCTCGGATGTCTCGGGGAGCCTTGCGGCGCGCGCACACAGCGCGCGCGCGCCGTCGCCCACGTACCGGACGATCACCTGCCCGGGCAGCGGGGCCCGGCCCGTCGCCACCAGCGCATGGTTCACCGCCGCCACGATGTCGCCCCGACTGTCGATCAACGTACCGTCCAGGTCGAACACGACCACCGTGGGAGTGAGCATCACCAGAGAGCCTACGCTGGCGCCCTCGCTGACGGAAGGTACGGCGAGCACCCCGATGTCGCATGAACCGGACTTTGTGTCCATTAATTACGACTTTGTATATGAAAAATTTGACATTGGTTCGCCGGTCAGTTACCTGGTTCGAGGTGTCAGCGGTCCCGCCGGGCATCGCTGGCACCTCGAACCAGCGCGGCCGCGCGTGGGCGCCGGGGCGCAGCGCGAGGCGAAACCGCGACGAAACAGAGCCGGGGCCGCGCGCGTGAAGCGGCGCAGATGTCCGGCCATCCGCGGCCGGATGTGTGGAAGGCGGAGCTCGCCTCCTGCGCATGGGGAAGGACGCGCTGCCTCCGAGGGCGAGATGTGACGTTCAAGGAATGGAGCGCGGCATGGGCAAGGGGCAGCCTCGGATCACGAACGTCATCCGCACGCTGAGGTTCCATGCGGGCGAGATGACCCAGGCGGAGCTGGCCGAGAAGGTCGGCGTCACCCGTCAAACCATCGTCGCCATCGAGCAGGGCCGCTACTCGCCCTCGCTCGAGGTCGCCTTCCGCATCGCGGCGGCCTTCGGCGTGCCGCTCGAGCACGTCTTTCAGTGGAAAGGTGACGCGCCGGGCGAGCGGGGGTGAGAACAACGGTGCTTGCCTGTGTCGAACAAGGGCACGAGAAAGGAAGCGTCGTCGTGACCACGAGCGCCGGCGACGACGAAGGCGCTGCGCGCGGTCGTGCTCCACGCGTGAGGTGACGCGCATGCGGCGACGCGCATGCGGCGCGAGGAGCCCACGCCCAGCGCGCTTGTGCGGGCCGACGTGCACCAAGGACCGCAATTTCCGCTGATGCGGCGTTCATGCTTGTTCGAACGCTCGGCGCAGCTCATTCACGAAGTGCCCGCGGTCACCAGGCGCTGCAGCTCCGTGCTGGCCTGTCGATTTTGTGATCGAGTCGCCTCGATCCGGAGATTGCACAAGGCGTGAGCCGTGGTGAAGCGCTGACCCTGATGCAGCTCCCCGCCGCAGTTCCGCCCGACAGCCGGGCGGCGGCCGGGCGCCTCACCGGGCTCGTGATGGAGCATTCGGCGTTCGTCTGGCGCTCGCTGGTGCGGCTCGGCGTGCCGCGCGCCGACGCGGAGGACGCGGCGCAGCAGGTCTTCCTCGTGGCGGCCCGGCGGCTCGGGGACATCGAATCGGGCCGGGAGGCCGCGTTCCTGTTCAGCACGGCGCTGCGGATCGCCTCGCGCGCGCGGAGGACCCAGCAGCGGCGCCGGGAGGTGCTGGAGGACGCGCCCTGCGAGCGCGTCGACCCGGCGCCGGACCCCGAGGAGATGATGGATCGCGCCCGCGCCCGCGCGATGCTCGACGCCATCCTCGACACGATGCCCCTCGAGCAGCGCGCTGTCTTCGTGCTGTTCGAGCTGGAGCAGATGACAACGGCGAACATCGCGGCGCTGCTCGATCTCCCGGCAGGCACGGTCGCGTCTCGCCTCCGCCGGGCGCGCGAGCACTTCCAGGCCGCCGTGAGGCGGATAGAGGCGCGGGCCCATTTCCGAGGTGAATCGCCATGACCGATCCCGAGCGCCTTCTGGACAAGAAGGGGAGTGCTCTGCCAACGACGCTCCTCCGCGCGGCGCTCGACGAGAGTCCGCCGAGCGGCTTGACCCGGCGAATGCTCGTCGCGGTCGGCGTCGGGGCCGCCGTGACGGGGACGGGGGGCGCAGCCGTGGCGGCGACTGGCGGCGCGGCCGCGGTGGGGACTGGGGGCGCGGGCGCGACGGGGGGCGCGACCGTGGCAGGGGGCGCGGGCGCGGCAGGGGGCGCGGGCGCGGCAGGGGGCGCGACCGTGGCAGGGGGCGCGGTCGCGGCAGGGGGCGCGACCGCGGGGGTGGGGGGCGCGGTCGCGGCAGGGGGCGCGACCGCGGGGGTGGGGGGCGCGGCCGCGGCGGGGGCGAGCGCCGCGCTGAAGGTGGCGGGCGTGGCGGGCGGGAGCGGGATCTTGAGCGCGCTCGGGATCGGCGCGCTCGCGGGGGTCCTCACGCTCGGGGTCGCGGAGTGGACGCACGTCGACACGCCGATCCCCGCGAGGAGCGCTCAGGAGGCCTCCAGCGCGCCGGCTGCGCTCGCCGCGCCGCGCGCGCCTGGCGCGGCCGAGGCGGAACTGCACGAGCGCGTCCCGGAGGAGCGAACGGACGACGCTCCGCTCCTGGCCGCGCCCGCCGCCACGGCTCCTGCCGCCACGGCGGTGAACAGCCCGCGCGCACGCGAAAGGAACGCGCCGACGCTGGCCGCCGAGCTGGCGCTGCTCGACACCGCGCGGCGCGCGCTGCGACGCGGCGATCCGGCGGCCGCCCTCGCGCTCCTGGCTCGCCACGCGCGCGAGTTCCCGAGCGCTCAGCTCTCCGACGAGGCCGCCGCGATCCGCGTCGAGGCGCTGGCGCGCAAGGGGGATCGCGCGGGCGCACACGCGGCGGCGCGGCGCTTCCTCGAGGCACACCCGGGCAGCCCTCACGCCGATCGCGTCGAGTCGGCCGCCGGGCTCGACACGAGCAAAGGCGCCGTGCAGCGGAGGAAGAACGGACCCGCAGATTGATACGAAAAGAGGCATCGCCATGGCGTGGCGAAAGACCGCGCCCACGCCCGAGCACGCGTCGCCCGGCCCTCGCCGATGCTCCCCTGGCGCCGTGCAAATCACCTGTGTGTCGGGACGATCTTCCGGATCATCCCGTCGTCGTTGTAGTAGGCGCGATCGACGCACGTGGATCGCCGATAGCTACCGCCGGTCGGCAGCGCGGCGTTATGGTACGTGAGGTAGCTGGCCCCTTTGAACTCGAAGAGCGACTGGTGAATGGTGCTGCTGTTCGGCACCGGATCCAGGATGACGCCTCGATGTTGCCACGGCCCCTCCGGTGACGGGCTGGTCGCGTAGGAGATGCTCTCCGGGAACCCCGAAGCGTAGGTCAAGTAATAGAGGCCGCCGTGCTTGGACAGATAAGGCGCCTCGGTGTAGCCGGGGATGTTCTTGAGCACGTGGATCTGGGCGCCGCTGATGCTGCGGTTCTGCATCTTCCCGCTGCCGTCGGTCGTGTAGGTCTCACCCTTCAGGTGGATCATGTCGTCCTCGAGCTCGACCCAGTACAAGACCCCATTTCCCCAGTACATGTAGGCCCGGCCGTCGTCGTCGACGAGCACCGTCGGATCGAGGTTTCGCCACGAATGGTCTGCCGTGCCGTCGGTGTCGGCCAGGAAGATGAGCGGGATCCCCCGTGCGTCCTTGAACGGCCCTTCCGGCTTGTCCGCGACCGCGACGCCGATCGAGATCCCGTAGCCGGACTGGCCGCCCTCCACCGGCGCGTAGAAGTAGAACTTCGGGTTGCCGTCCTCGTCGTCGCGTTCGACCACCTGACCCGCATTGGCGTTGCCCGTCGAGTCGCCGCCGCGAGCCCAGGAGAACACATTGTAGCGCATCACCGCGCCCTTGTTCTCCCAGTGGATCATGTCGGACGATGTCCAGAGCCGCCAGTCGAACATGCGGTAGCCCTCTGCACCCTCGGCCTGCTCGTCATGGCCGGTATAGAGGTAGACCTTGTTGTTCCAGACCATGGCAGCGGCGTCCGCTGTAAAGACGTGGTCTCCGGGGCCGCTGGTCGGATCTGGCGCATCGTACTTGATGATGGGATTGTCGAACTCTGTCGGGGGCGGCGTGCTGCCTGCGCCGCCGCCGCCTTCCGCGCCGCCGCTGCCGCCTGCGCCTCCGCTGCCGCCTGCGCCGCCGCTGCCGCCTGCGCCACCGCTGCCCACCGTGCCACTGCTGACGCCCTCACCGCCGCTGGCGCCTGCGCCGCTGCTGCTCGAGCTATTGCTGGAGCTCGATGACGACGTTCCTGGGCCAGAGGCCGCCGTGTCCGGCTTCGCCTCACCCCCGTCGCAGGCCCCGAGCCATGCCGAAAGTAGAAGACCAGCAATCCGCTTCGAACGAGCGTAGTCCATGTCGAGCACCTCCTCATCAGCCTATCGAACACGACGACCATGGCGACGGTGAGCACCACCACGCCAAGCTGCGCCGCTCGGACGTCCAGTACCTGGGCACCGAATGTGAGCGTTCACATTTATAGCGTCAATCGAAAACCGGCGATCATTGGCCTGCAGCGTCAAGCTGCCGGATCGCGTCAGAACGCGTGCGGCCGATCGCGCTTGACATCCCGAATGTGAGCGCTCACATTTGGCTTCATCTTAACCGATTCATTGTAGGGGGCGCGTCGCGCGTTCGTGTGCCCGTGTGCCCGTGTGCCCGTGTGCCCGTGTGCCCGTGTGCCGGCGCGATCCCGGTGGGGGCTGTCGGCTCCACCTCCCGTTGGGATGGCCACCTATCATGACTCACACGCTACAGAAGAGGTCAGGCATGCGTTCGACGAGGATGGGACTACGCTGGCTCGGCTTTCCTTCGTTGGCCGCCGTGCTCGCGGCGTGTTCCGGGGGGGACCTCAACTCACCCGAAGGAAATGACGGCGGCGGCTCCGGTGACACCACATCCGTGGTGGTGGGCAGCGGCGGCGGAGCCCCAACGCCGGCGGCAGGAGCCACGAGCAGCGGCGCCACGAGCGGCGGGGCCACGAGCAGCGGCGCCACGAGCAGCAGCGCTACGAGCAGCGGCGCCACGAGCGGCTCGGGTGGAGGCGCCACGACCGGAAGCACGGGCGCGGGCGGAGTCGAGCCGGACACGATCACCGCCCCGGAAGGCAAGATCCCGAACATGCCCATGCCGGCGAACAAGATCAACTTGCCGCGCAACAGCTGGCGAGACGGCCTGGTGTCGCCGACGCTCGAGGCGGGCCATCACCAGAACCAGCCGATCGTCATCAACGGCTACGTTCAGGGCGCCGGCAACGCCGAGATCGTCTTCTACGACATCGCCGATCCGACCAAACCGAAGATGCTCTCGCGCATCCAGAGCCCTGGCTTCGATCCCAAGGGAGGGCCCAAGGGCGTCGGCGAGGCGGAGTCGCACCAGACGTCGCTCGGCCGCTATGGCGACAAGTTTTACCAGGTCACCACCTCGGGCACCGGCGTCGACATCTGGGACGTCACCGACGCCCGCGCGCCTCGTCACGTGAGGCTCGTCAAGCTCGACGGCATCAACTACGGGGACTTCACCGACTCCGTCTGGGGAATGTACTGGCAGGGCAGCGTCATCTACGTCGGCGGCACCAACACGGGCCTGCACATCCTGGACGCCGCGGATCCCGAGGACGTGAAGTTCGTCAAGAAGATCCCGATCTCGCAGTTCGGCGGCGTGAGCGCCGGCCCGCTGTGGGCCGTGGGCAATACGCTGGTCATCACCACGCCCAAGGACAACGGCGGCATCGCGACGATGGACATCAGCGATCCGATGAACCCGGTCGCGCTCGACTTCATCACCCCGAGCAAGAGCTACATCTGCGGTCTGTACGGCAAGCACATCTACGTGCAGTCGCCGCTGCGCGTGTGGGACGTGCTGACCGACCCCACCGACATCGGCTCGGCCAACTCACCCATCGCCACGCTGCCCGACTCGGCGTTCAGGGCCATGGGCTACCCCGCCGGGTCCGAGTACATGAGCTTCTCCGACGGCACCCTGTTCCTCGGTCACCTGCGGCCGGACGCCGGCGTCTCCAAGATCGACGTGCGCGACATCCACAAGATGTCGATCAAGAGCCGGGTCTGGGGGCGGCTCGAGTTCACGAACGGCGACGACCAGTTCTCGATCCCGGTCGGCAGCCTGCTGGTGCTGGCCGACGACGAGCTGCCCTACCGCGGCATGGTCATCGCCGCGCACTCGACCGAGCCGGACACCACGCCCCCGGCGGTCGACACGGTGCTGCCGAAGAACGGGGCGACGGGGCTGTCCAGGAAGTCGCGCGTCGGCCTCAGCCTCACCGACAACGTCGAGATCGCCACGGTTCACAACGGCAGCTTCATCGTAAGGCCGGTGGGCGGGCAGCCGTTGAAGGGGAGCTTCGGCCTGTACATGGGCATCGTCAGCTTCGATCCCGACGAGGACCTGATGCCGAACACGACCTACGAGATCGTCCTGCCGAAGGACGGCATGAAGGATCTCGTCGGCAACGGCATGGCGGCTGAGTTCAAGTCGACGTTCACGACCGGTCCCTGAGCCATGCGCTCGCTCCCGACGCTCCTCGGCCTGCTCGGAGGCATCTGCGCGGCGGCGGCCTGGCCGGCCGAGGCGCGCGCCGTCACGGCCAGCGTCCCCGTGCGCGCGCCCTCGCTCGCCGGCGAGGCCGTCACGTTCGACCTGACGATCGGCGACGCGGTCGGCCCCGTTCAGGTGCGCTGGGACATGGGAGACGAGACGCGCACCGAGTTCATGGTCGACGACGTGCAGCAGGTCCACACCTACGCCGCTCCCGGCCACTACCCGGTGCTCGTGACGGTCAAAGACGATGTCGGGTTCACCAGCGTCGCCTTCGTGCACACGGCGCACCGGCCGCTCGTCACGGGCAGCGCTGCGGGCTCGACCGACCTCGTGTACGACCCGCCGAACGCGAAGGTCTACACGGCCAATTACGAGAACGACAGCGTGAGCGTGCTCGACGCGAGCGCGCTGACCAAGGTCGCGGAGGTGCCGGTGGCGCGCGGCCCGGTCGGGCTCGCGCTCACCGCGCAAGGCACGCTGTGGGTGCTGCACCGGGATGCGCACTCCGTCTCCATCCTCGACACCGCGTCGCTCTCGGTGGAGCGCGAGATCGCGCTGCCGTACGCGTCGCAACCGATGGGCCTCGCGATCAGCCCGACCGGGGACGCAGCGTACGTGACGCTGATGGCGGTCGGCAAGGTGCTGAAGCTCGACGTGGCGAGCGGCGCCGTCGTGGCCGAGCTTTGGCTCGGCGGTACGCCGCGGGGCGTCTCGGTGTCGCACGACGGCTCGCAGATCTACGTCACGCGCTTCCTCTCCGAGGACAGCCACGGCGAGGTGGCGCGCATCGACGCGGCGACCTTCCAGGTGAGCACGCGCTTCGCGCTCGCCGCGGACACCACGACGGAGGACACGGACCAACAAGGGCGCGGCCTGCCGAACTACCTGTTCTCGGTGGGGCTCTCGCCCGACGGCTCGTTCGCGTGGGTGCCGGGCAAGAAGGACAACATCTTTCGCGGTCCATTTCGCGATGGGCTCGACCTCACCGACGACAACACGGTACGTCCGCTCGTGGCGCTGCTGAACCTCGCGGAGGGCGCCGAGGACGTTGCGCGGCGCATCGATCTGGACGATCGCAACCTGCCGAACCAGGTCGTGTTCACGCCGCTCGGCGACTACGCGTTCATCAGCGTCGCCGGCTCGGCCCTGGTGGAGGTCCGCGACGCCTACACGGGCGAGTTCGTGACCGCGCTGAAAGAGACGGGCTTCGCGCCGCGCGGCCTGGCGCTGACCGAGACCAACAAGCTGTTCGTGCACGCGTCGCTCAGCCGCACGGTGACGGTCTACGACGTCGCCGACATCGTCAGCTCGCACGACCTCATCACCAAGAAGCTGACGGAGATCCCGACGGTCGCCGTCGAGAAGCTCGACCCGCAGGTCTTGCGTGGCAAGCAGCTGTTCTTCAACTCGGCCGATATCCGCATGAGCGACCAGGGCTACATCAGCTGCGCGTCGTGTCACTTCGACGGCGCGGAGGACGGGCGAGTCTGGGATTTCGGCAGCGCGGGGGAGGGGCTCCGCAACACCGTCTCGCTGCTGGGGCGGCGCGGCACGGGCCACGGCAACGTCAACTGGAGCGGCAGCTTCGACGAGATCCAGGACTCGGACGACAACATCCGCCACCTGTTCGGCGGGAAGGGCTTCCTGACCGCCGAGCAGCTCGCTGTGGGGACGGTCGGCACGCCGCGCGGAGACAAGAAGGCCGGCCTGAGCCCCGAGCTCGACGCGCTGGCGGCGTTCCTCGGCTCGCTCGACACGTACCGGCCGAGCCCCTTTCGCAACCCCGACGGCTCGCTCACCCAGGACGGCGTCGCGGGTCGCGCCATCTTCAAGCGCCTGGGTTGTGGCTTCTGCCACACGGGGGTCGACGGGACCGACAGCGCGGGTGGCAAGCTGCACGACGTCGGCACCGTGAAGCCGTCCTCCGGGATGCGCGCGGGTGAGCCGCTGTTCGGCATCGACACGCCGACCTTGAACGGCGTCTGGGAGACGGCGCCGTACCTGCACGACGGCTCCGCGCCGACGCTGCGCGATGTCCTCGTCACGGCCAACCCCGACGATCGCCACGCCTTCACCAGCGGGCTCAGCGAGGCCGAGCTCGGGCAGCTCATCGCCTATGTGCAGCAGCTGGACGGCACCGTCGACGCGGAGGCGCCGAGCGAGGACGATGCGGAGGCGCCGAGCGAGGACGGAGGCTTCTTAGGCTTAGGCTGCAGCGTGACGGGCGGGCCTTCGGACCGTCGCGCGCCGCTCCTGGCGTTCGCGCTCGTGGCCAGTTTGATGACGTTCGGCGCTCGCCGCAGGAGGCCGTCATGAAGCACCTTCCGAGCCTGTGCCTGGTTTCGCTGCTGCTACCGGCATGCGTCGTCGGCGACATCGGCGAGGTGATTGCCACGGACGAGGCGACGACCGACTGGGGCACGCTGCCGCCCGTGAGCGCTCCCGACCCGGAGCTGTCGGCCCTACCCACGCGCGAGGCGCAGTACAGCGCGTTCTGCGCCACGCCGCGCGGCGACAGCTTCTTCCAGGCGGTGTGCGCCACGCCGCGACCGAGCATCACCGACTTCGCCAGCTTGCTCCGCGTTGCGAAGCTCGACGAGGATCGCGCCTTCGCGCTCACCGGCAACTCCACCTCGCTCGTGAAGGGCGCCGTCTCCGCGGTCAATCCGCGCCTCATCGTCTTTCCGCGCGTGACCGAGATGCGCGAGAGGCCGGCTGAAATGACAGCGCTCGGCTTCGTTCGCGGCGAGCCCTTCGTCGAGATCGTGAGCCGCGACCTCTCGACCGGTGACTACAATTTCTACCTGTTCACGTTCGAGCGGCAGTGTGATTACGACGGCAGCTGCGATCTGGCGAGCCTGCTCACCGAGGAGATAGAGCACGGCTGGACCGCGTTCAGCATCTACAGCGAGGAAGACGTCGAGAACACGTCGTTCGACTGTCGCTCGTGCCACCAGCCCGACGGTCATGGCACGAAGAAGATCTTGCGCATGCAGGAGCTTGAGTTTCCCTGGATGCACTGGTTCCCGCAGCGCTTCGTGCAGCGGACGGAGTCCGATCGGGTGCTCACGGCGCAGTTCCTGGAAGCCCACGCAGCGGACGCGCAATACGGCGGCATCCCCATTGCGGTCATCCAGAATGCCATCGACGAGGGCAGCGGCGCGCAGCTCGAGGCGTTGCTCGTCGCCGAAGGCCAGGCGGCGCAGCCGAACGCGTTCGACCCGCGCATCGAGGCCGAGGCCAAGGCCGGCTCGTCGAGCCCGATCTGGGAGGAGCAGTTCGCCTTGTCGCAGGCGGGTGATTCGATCCCGGTGCCTTACCCGCTCGTGGACGTGACGGAGCCCGCGCTCCGCGCGGAGCGGGCCCGGTCCTACCTCGACGTGGTGACGGGCGCGGCCCCGCGACAATCCCTGCTCGATCTGCGCGACCTCTTCTCCGCAGACGCGAAGGTGAAGCTCGGCCTGGTGCCGCCGCCGGGCGCGAGCGGGCGCGCCGTGCTCACGCAGCTCTGCTCGCGCTGTCACGACGGTCGCGGGAACCCGGCGCTGAACCGCGCCAGGTTCAACGTGAAGAACCTGGACGGCATGTCGCGAGAGACGAAGGACAAGGCCATCTTTCGCTTGCAGGAGCCCGCGACCTCGCCGCTGCGCATGCCGCCGTGGCGCGCCGCCGACGAGCTGCCCCCCGCAGAGCTCGCCGCGGCCATCGAAGAGCTGTCCAAGTAGCGCCGTCCGCGTGACTGGCGACGGTGATGGGCGCGGAGCATGGGTACATCACGCGCGACGTGGGAGGCGTCCAGCGGCCGGCGATCGTGGCCTGGCTCCGTTGCTGGATCTACAAGGACACCGGTGGGAAGCACTACTTCTACGGTGATGATTGCGTGATGTGCACCTCCCCCTGGGTGAATCCCCAGCGCAAGAACTGGGAATGACCTGGCGCTGAGGGAGACGGCACGGCCCCATCCACCATCGGAGCCGCGCAGCCCCGCGCCCATCCCGTCGGGTGGTTGGAGAGTGCCGCGATTCGCGGCGTCGTCGTGTGCCGGCGTACGGATCTCGCGTACGTCTTCGGGGATGTCGACCTTGCCACCCCGGGCGCGCTCCGGATACAGTCCGGCACCTAGCGAATGGCAGATGAGGGATTAGGGGAGATCGGGCGGCTCAGGGCAGAGATCGCGGCGCTGCACGCGCGCGTCGAGGAGCTGGAGAGCGCGCTGGCGGAGCGGTCGAGCGGCGGCGCGGCCGAGGGAGCAGCGCAGCCCGATGCGGTGAGCGCGGACGCTCACGCCGCCTTCGGCGCGCTCGCGTGGCTGCTCACACCGGCGCCGGCGCTGATCCACTGGCGTCCCGATGGCACGGTGACGCGCTGGAGCGATGGCGCCGAACGTGTCTTCGGCTGGAGCGAGGGCGAGGCCGTCGGCCGCAGGCTCTCCGAGCTCGTGGGCGCAGATCCCGTGTCCCCGGACGCGGTGCGTGCGCTCCTGCTCGACTGGGCGGAGAACCGGTTCTCCTCGGCCACGAGCGAGGGCAGGACGAAAGACGGGCAGGCGCGCCTCTTCCGGTGGACCCACGCGGTGCTGCGCGACGACCGCGGCGGCGCGCGTGAGATCGCGGCGATCGTCGAGGACGCCGGCGAGCCACCGTGGAGCGAGCACGTGCTGCTCGGGCGGCTTCAGCTGCTCCTTCAGCTGCTGGATCACTCGCGCAATTCCATCTTCGTCAAGGACACAGACGGGCGCTACGTCTTCGTCAACCGATCTCACGCGGAGGTCCTCCAGAGGCACGTCTGCGAGATCATCGGCAAGGATGAAGCCGAGTTGAGCCCCCTGGCCGCCGAGGCCATCGATCAGGTCGTGGCGAAAGAGCACGAGGTGATGTCCGGGGGAAAGGCGATGCAGTACGAAGAGGTGCTGCTGCTCGGCGACACGAGCATTCATTTCTCCACCGTCAAGTTCCCGATCCTCGACGGGCGTGGGGAGCCGGTCGGCCTCGGCGGCGTCGTCACCAACACCACCTCGCTGAGGCACGCGGAGGCCGAGCGGGCCGCGCTGCAGGAGAAGATCATCGTCGCCCAGCAGGCGGCCCTCCGGGAGCTGTCCACGCCGCTCATCCCGATCGCCGACCGGGTGGTGGCGATGCCGCTCGTAGGGACGATCGACAGCGCGCGCGCGGCGCAGATCATGGAGACGCTGCTGTCCGGCATCAGCAGTCAGAGCGCACACACCGCGATCCTGGACGTCACCGGCGTGCGCGCGGTCGACGCGCACGTCGCCGACGCGCTGACGCGGACCGCGCGCGCCGCCCAGCTGCTCGGCACGCGCGTCGTGCTCACCGGCGTGCGCTCGGAGGTGGCGCAGACGCTGGTCACCCTCGGCGCGGATCTGTCCGGTATCACCACGCTGGGCACCCTGCAAAGCGGCATCGCGCATGCCCTCCGCCACCCGCAGAACCAGCGGCCAGCGGGTTGAGTCCGTCTGAATCGGTTACGTTGTCAGGACCCCATGACGATCGACACCTCTCCCGACGCGCCCATCCCGTCGGTGCTGTCGAAGCTCGACGAGATCCGGCAGCGCATGGCCTCCCACACCGATCGCGACGACGAGCGGCGGGTCCTGGAGATCCTCGCGGGCTCGACCGGCGTCGAGCTCGACCAGCTGCTCCTCCAGCTCGATCTGCCCGCCCTGCTCGGAGACATCGACGATCGCCTCATCGGCCCCGACAACCGCACGGCGCTGCTCGATCTCCTGACCGCCGAGCGCCTCGGCGACCTCGGGATCCCGGCCCGCGCGGCGCTCGTCTCGGCGCTGCAGCGCGGCCGGACGGGTAGCCGCGACGAGCAGGCGCTGCGCCGCATCTGGCTCGGCACGCGCGGCGCGGACGTCACGCGGCTCAAGAACGCGCTCGACGGCCGCGGCGGCTACCGCGACCTTCACCAGCTCTTCTACCACGATATCGACGACGACTCCCTGCGCGAGGAGATCCTCGCGCACTTCGCCGGAGAGGCGGTCTCGGCGTCTGGCTCCCTTTCGGGTTCAGGTGCAGTCTCGGTACGCGAGGTGAAGATCCTGTCCGATATCGACGATACGTTCTATGCGAACTGGAAGGACGCCCGGTACCCGAAGAAGACCGTCTATCCCGGCGTCCTGCAGTTCTATGCGGAGCTCGACCGCGGCCCTGGCCCCGTGCCCGGGCGGGCGGGCGATCTGACCTTCGTCACCGCCCGCCCGGGCGACCGCCTCGGCCTCGTGGAGGACGCGACGATCAAGGCGCTCGCCGAGCGCGGTCAGCTCACCGCGACCGTGCTCGCGGGCTCGTTCACCCGCCTCATCGGCAACCGCACGATCGCGGAGAAGAAGCTCGAGAACTTCCTCGAGTACCGGCGGCTGTACCCGGAGTACGATTTCGTCTTCGTCGGTGACAGCGGGCAGGGCGATATCCACTTTGGCCAGCACATGCTCGAGGTCGCGCCGGAGGCGGTGAAGGCGGTCTTCATTCACGACGTGGTCGCCACGCCCGATCTCGCGCGGAGGGAGCTCGCGGCCTCCGGCGTTCACCTGTTCGATACCTACATCGGCGCCGCGCTCACGGCCCTCGAGCGCGGCCTGCTCGGCCCCGAGGGCGCGGCGCGCGTGGCCGAGGCCGCCATGGCGGCGTTCGCCGCGATCCCGTTCCCGTCGCAGGCGGACCGGGAGGCGCGCCGCCTCGAGATGGCGCGCGACGTCGAACGCCTGAACGAGGCGCTCCCTCCGTCGCTCTAGGCCGCGGCGAGCGCGGCGACGAAGCGGTCGATCTCGGATTCGTCGTTGTAATAATGGACCGAGGCGCGCACGAGATCGGGAATCCCGCGATCCTCGAAATCGAGCAGCGTCCCGGCGGCGGTCGACACGCTGACATGGATCGCCTGCGCGCCGAGCCGCTCCTTGATGGCCGTGGCGTCCTCGCCGGCCCGGGTGAAGGTCACGATGCCGCAGCGCTGCGCGCCGAGGTCGCGCACGGTGACCCCGGGGAGCTCGGAGAGCCGCGCGCGCAGGCGCTCGGCCAGCGCACCTACCCGGTCGCGGATCGCCGGCAGGCCCAGCCGGAGCGCATACTCCGCGGCCGCGCCGAGCCCGAGCCGGCCGGCGACGTAGCTCTCCCAGTTCTCGAACCGCCGGGCGTCGGGCCGCAGCTCGTAGCGGTCCGGCGCCGTCCAGCGCGCCGCGTGGAGATCGAGGAACGGCGGCTCCAGCCGGTCGAGCAGCGCGCGCCGGACATAGAGAAAGCCGGTGCCGCGCGGCCCGCGCAGGTACTTGCGCCCGGTCGCCGACAGGAGATCGCAGCCGATGGCCTCGACGTCGATCGGCAGCTGGCCCACCGACTGGCAAGCATCGAGCAGGAAGGGCACGCCCGCCGACCGGGCGCGGCGGCCGATCTCCTCCGCCGGGTTGACGAGCCCGCCGTTCGTGGGGACGTGGGTGATGGCGATCAGCTTGACCCGCTCGTCGAGCAGGCGATCGAGCGCGGGCAGCGACACCGCGCCGCGCTCGTCGCTGGGGACAGGGACGATCTCGGCGCCGGTGCGCCGCGCGACCTGCAGGAACGCGATGTAGTTCGAGGCGTACTCGGTCCGCGCGGTCAGGATGCGATCGCCAGGGCCGAAGCGGAGCGAGTAGAACGCCATGTCCCAGGCGCGCGTGGCGTTCTCGACGAGCGCGATCTCGCCGGGCGCCGCGCCGATCAGCCGGGCGATCGCGCCGTAGACCGCCTCGAGCCGCTCGCCCGCCTCCGCCTCGGCCTCGTAGCCGCCGACGGTCGCCTCGCGGCGCAGGTGCTCGACCACCGTGTCGACCACCACGGCCGGAGGCAGCGAGGAACCCGCGTTGTTGAAGTGAAGGACGCTGGCGCAGGCCGGGGTGTCGCGGCGCAGCGCGGCGATATCCATCGTCATGACGTCGTCTCCTCGAGAGGCCGATACGCTGCCGGCTGGGCAGCTCCACGTCAATCGCGGCGGCCGCCGGCGGCAGCTCGCCGGCGCGGCGCGGTGAGGGCTACTTCATGAGCCCGCCGCGCAGCTCGCTCGGGGAATAGCCGAGCATGCGGCGGCAGGTCCGCGAGAAGTGCGCCAGATCGGCGAACCCCGCGGCGTGGGCGGCGCCCGTCGCGTCGAGGTGCGCGAACGCCAGGAGCGCCGCGAGCAGCCGGCGCCAGAGCTGGAAGGTGCGGATCGGCAGCCCCACGTCGCGCACGAACAGCGCCTGCAGGTGCGCCTCGGAGACCCCGGCGCGCGAGACCGCGAGGCGCCGGTCCGCCGCCGGGTGGCGCAGCGCCTCGAGGACGCGGGCGACCCGCCCATCCAGGGAGGCGCGCGGCGACTCCCTCGCGAGCCAGGACGCGACCTCGCGCGCGAGGCCGCCGAGCACGTCGGGGCGCGACAGGGACGCGCGGTGCGCCGCCACGGCGCCTTCGAGGCGCGAGAGGAGCCGGCCTTCGAGCGGACAGGGGCCGCCGCGCAGGCGCGCGTAGCCCGCCACGTGCGGCATCGCCTCGGGGTCGTACAGGAACCCGAGCGTCGGCCCGGGGCTCACAGCGGCGTGCCACAGGTCGGGGGGCACCACGACCGCGCGGCCGCGCACGACCGCGCCGCCCGGCTCGGTCACGGTCACCTCGCGCTCGATCCCTACCAGGATCGCCGCGCCGTGCTCTGCGTGGAGGGTCGACCCCATCGCCGTCGAGGCGCGCACCGCGAAGGCGTCCGCGAGCACGGCGCTGATCCGGGATTCGTTCAAGCGGCCCACGTCGCCTGATCCTACCTTGGCCACCGCTGGAGGTGGTGAGCGATGAACCTGTTCTCGGAAGAGATGCGCCGAAACCCTTACCCCGTGTACGACCAGCTCCGGAGCCGCACTCCCGTGCTCCACTACCCGCCGTCCGACTCGTGGCTGATCTTCGATCACGAGGGCGTGAAGCGGGCGCTCCACGATCACGACGCGTTCAGCTCGGTCGTGTCGCCGCCGGGCACAAGGACCGCCGAGTGGCTCATCTTCTCGGACCCTCCGCGCCACACCAAGCTGCGCGCCCTCATCACGCGGGCCTTCACCCCGCGCGCGGTCGCGGCGCTCGAGCCGCGCATCCGCCGGCTGTCGCGCGAGCTCCTGGACCGGACGATCGAGAGCGGCCAGATGGACGTCGCCGAGGACTACGCGGTCCCGCTCCCCCTCCTGGTGATCGCCGAGATGCTCGGCGCCCCGGCGGCGGACCAGCCGCGGTTCAAGCGCTGGAGCGACGCGATCCTGGACCTCAGTTATACCGTCTCCGGCAGCGAGGAGGCAGCCCGGGCGCTCGACGAGTTCACCGCGGTGACGGCCGAGATGCAGGCCTACCTGAGAGGCCTCGTCGAGCAGCGGCGGGCGGCGCCGGAGGATGATCTCCTGACCAGGCTCGTCGAGGCCGAGGTGGACGGAGAGCGGTTGAGCGAGGACGAGATCCTGGGCTTCTTCCAGCTCCTCCTCGTGGCCGGCCACGAGACGACAACGAACCTGATCGGCAATGCGATGCTGTGTTTCCTCGAGAACCCGGACGAGCTCGCCCGCCTCCGGGCCGAGCCCGATCTGCTGCCCTCCGCGATCGAGGAGGTCCTGCGTTACCGCTCGCCGGTCCAGGCGATGTTCCGCGTGACGAGGCGCGATGTCCCGATGCACGGCCAGGTGATCCCGGCCGGCAAGGCGGTGCTGGCGATGATCGGCTCAGCCAACCGAGATCCGCTGCAGTTTCGCGACCCTGACCGCTTCGACATCGCCCGCGATCCCAACCCGCACATCGCGTTCGGGCACGGCATTCATTTCTGTATCGGGGCGCCGCTCTCGCGTCTCGAAGCCAGGGTAGCGCTGGCGGATCTCGTCGCGCGGCTCGGCGGCCTCGAGCTCGCGAGCGACGCGCCGTGGGAGCCGCGCCGGGCGATCCACGTGCACGGCCCGACGCGCCTGCCGATCCGCTTCGCGCCGGGGCCGCGTCTCGGCAGCGGCGCGGGCCGTCAGGGCATCCGCAGCGAGGCGGCGATGTCGAGCAGCGGCGCGAGCGCCTTGTCGTCCGCGGCGCCGGCGAAGAGGTGAACCATCAGGCCCTTGATCTTCGGGTGCGGCAGGATCGCCTCCGCCATGACGCGTGTGGGGCTCATGGGCCAGACTTGCCAGCTCATCGCCTTTCCGAACACCTTGCCTGGCCTGCGCGTGGGGGTCACCTTCGCCTCGTTCTGGTTGTACTGGAACGACGGGTGGTCACCGACATAGATGCCTATCGCGGACTGCGGCGCGCCGAGCTCCGCGGGCAATCGCACGCGGTGCACCGTGAAGTCCGGGCCGCGCTGCAGGGCGGTGCTCGCGCCTGCCGGGACCTTCACGAGGAAGCTGTCCTCGCTGCCCTGTCCCTTGATGGCGCGCTCTCCTCCTCCCGCGTCGATGCGCCGCGGTCCCGCGCTCACGGTGGCGGCGATCGCGCGCGCGAAGGCCGTGCAGCGGGGCAGCTCGCCGGGCGCCTCCGGCAGCGCGCCCGCGCCGGCCGCGAGCGCGCTGCAGCCCGCCGCGTCCTTCGCGGCCGGAGGGTTGACGTAGAAGGCGAGCCTCTGAACGAAGCCGTCCGGGTGCAGGACATACAGGCCGAGCACCGGGATCGCGACGCTGCCGCGATTCGTGCTTCCAGGGAACACGGCCCAGGCCCTGAGCTGCTCGTCGGACAGGCGGAGCGGCTCCGCCGTGGCGCTGCCCCCGGGAAAGTCCGCGGCCATCGCGGCGCGCACGCCGCCCTCGGGATCCTTGCCGCCAAGCGCGAAGAGCTCGGAGGCCATCATCACGAAGCGCTCATCGCCGGCGTCGAGCACGACGCGGGTCTCCTCTTCGTCCGGCTCCGCCGCGGCCATGACCGAATGCGCGCGCGCCTCGATCCGCGCTCCCTCGGGCAGCCGCACCGCGAGGCGACCCGAGAGCAGCGAGGTGGCCGGCCGCTTGCCCAGGAAGTCGGTCGAGGGCGCTGCGGGCCCGGGCGAGGCCTGGATCGGCGCGATGGGCGCCTCGCCCTGCGGCGCGGGCGCGGGCGCCTCGCCCTGCGCTGTGGCCGGCGCCTTGATCGGCGCGCCGCCGCTGCCGGAGCACGCGGCGCAGGCGAGGAGGGCCCCGCAGGCAAGCGCGAGCGCGGAAGGAAGGCGGAAGAGGCGGGCTCGACGCATGCGGTTCATTGGGCGCGACCGTAAAGCACCGCTTGCCAGCGGGCAATCGCGCTCGCGGCCGCAGGTCACGAGGCGTCGAGGGCGGCGCGCCGCGAGCGTCTCGTTGCATGGATGGCCCGGTCGCGCGGTCCTCCAGCGTTCCTGATGCCTGCGGGGCTGATGCCCGCGGGCCTCACCCGTCCTGCTGTCGGGTCCGGCGAAGCAAGCGGACGCGCCGCGATCGGCCGTCAAATTCGCGGCGGCGCCGCGCCGACGAGCCCGTCCGGGCCGGGCTGGCGCGTCGCGCGTGGCGCACGGCCGGCGGTGAGGGGAGGACCGTGGGGTCATCGCTGCTTCTCGCACCGGTGGCACCAGCATTGCTGGATGTGTTGGCGCTGATGGCGCCGGCGCCGACCGCGTGAATGACGCTGACGGTGCCCGGCCGACCGCCGTCCACGGCCAAGGTTGGCGATGGGATGGGCAGGCATGGAGGATCCAATGAAAGACCAGAGCTCCGTCGAGGTTCTTGTTCCACGTGAGATGTCGCCGGATCAGAGACAGCGCCTCATCGACGAGCTCTATGGCTTGCGCCGCGTGATCTTCGAGGGCGCGCAGCGGGAGAAGAGCTTCGCCACCCACGTCATCGACGCTGGCGCGGAGCACGGCGCCGTCGTGGTCCAGAGGGGCACCGGCGGCCAGATCACCGGCTATTTCGCGGTCCAGATCATGGATCCGGAGCCTTCCGGCGCGCAGATCGCGATCTTCCGCGGGGAGTCCGGGGCGCTCGGCGAGCACGTCGGCGACGATGACGTCCTCCGCCACGTCCTTCTGCGCCTGATCCGGTACATGCTCGCCCACCCGGGTCGACCCGTGTTTTGCCTGTGCTCGGTGGCTCACCCGTCGAGCTATGCGCTGTTCTCGCGCTTCGTTGACATCGCGCGCACGAGCCCGCCGGAGGGCGCGGACGAGCTCATGTCCAGGCTCGCCTCCTCGTTCGACCCGGAGGCGAACGATCGCGGTGGCCCGTTCGTCTTCGAGGTCGGGCAGACGGCGGCCGAGCCGGCGGGCGACTGCGACTTCCTGCACGTCCACGAGAACCCGTCGCTGCGCTATTTTCTCTCGGCGCGCCCCGGAGCTGCGGAGGAGCGCGAGCTCATCGCGCTCGTGCCGCTGCGCCTCGGCGGCATGCTGCGCGCTGCAGTGGGCTGCGCGCCGCCGGAGGCGAGGCGCTGGTAGCGCGCCGCTCGCCGGGTCAGGCCAGCACTTCGGACAGGCTGTCGAGGAATCGCTGGTTCTCGCGCTCGGTGCCGATGGTCACCCGAAGGCTGGTCGGCAGGTTGCCGAAGGGCCGCACGATGACGCCCTTCCGGAGCAAGGCGTCGTACACGGCGCGCGCCGGCCGCCCGACGTCCACGAGCACGAAGTTCGCCTGGCTCGGCGCCACCGACAGCCCGAGCCCCGTGAGCTCGCGCGTGAGCCGGTCGCGCTCGCGGAGGTTCAGCGCGCGGCTCTTCTCGACGTGCTCGGCGTCGTCGAGCGCCGCGACGGCGGCCGCCTGCGCCAGCGCGCTCACGTTGAACGGCGCGCGCACCCGGTTCAGGTAGTCGATGAGCTGAACCGGGCCGACGGCGTAGCCGACGCGGAAGCCCGCCAGGCCGTAGATCTTCGAGAAGGTGCGGAGCACGAGCAGCCGCTCGCGGAGCCCGCGGAGGCGCAGGGAGTCCGGGAAGTCCGGCGCGTCCGTGTACTGGATGTACGCCTCGTCCATGACCACGATCACCTCGGGCGGGAGCTCCCTGAGCAGGCGCTCGACCGCGGCGCGGCCCACGTGCGTGCCCGTCGGGTTGTTCGGGTTCGCGATGAACAGGAGCCGCGTCTTCGGCGTGACGGCCGCGGCCATGGCCTCGAGGTCGTGCCGCTGGTCGCGCAGCGGCACGGCCGTGAACGGGACGCCGTAGGCGAGCGCGGCGAGCTTGTAGACGACGAAGGCCGGGTCGGCGAACACGATGTGCGACCCGGGCGTCGCGAAGGCGTGCACGATCAGGTCGAGCAGCTCGTTCGAGCCGTTTCCCTGGACGAGCTCGCCCATCGTGACGCCGTGGATCGCCGCGAGCCGCTCACGCAGCCGGTAGGCCGCACCGTCCGGGTAGAGGTGCACGCTCTCGAGCGCCCGGCGCGCCGCCTCGAGGGCGCGCGGGCTCGGGCCGAGCGGGTTCTCGTTCGAGGCGAGCTTCACGGCGTCCGTCACGCCGAGCTCGCGCGCGAGCTCATCGAGCGGCTTGCCCGTCTCGTACGGCGAAAGCAGCTCGACGGAGGGCAGAACTAGCGCAGACATAGCGCGCACCCTATCACACCTTGGCCGTGGGGCGTGAGCCGGCTCGCCGGCGCCCTGCCGCGGGTTCGTCGCCGGGGTTTGCCGGGATCTGGCCTCTCCCACGGGGCTCCGTGTGATACTCGCCGTCCCGATGAAACCCGGGGACATCGTCGCCGACCGCTTCTTGATCGAGCGCCTCGCCGGGTCGGGCGGGATGGGCTCCGTCTACCGCGCCCTCGACCGGCACACGGGCGAGACGGCGGCGCTCAAGGTCATGTCGGGCCGCGGCCTCGAGCACGGCGAGCGCTTCGCGCGCGAGGCGCAGGTGCTCGCCGAGCTGCGGCACCCCGGCATCGTCCGGTACATCGCGCAGGGCGCCACGGAGAGCGGCGAGCCCTGGCTCGCGCTCGAGTGGCTCGAGGGCGAGAGCCTCGGCGACCGGCTGCGCCGGCGCGGGCTCACCATCGCCGAGAGCGTCACGCTCGGCCTCCGGGTCGCCGAGGCGCTCGCCGAGGCGCACCGCCACAACGTCGTCCACCGCGACCTCAAGCCGAGCAACCTGTACCTCGTCGACAAGTCGGTCGAGCAGGCCAAGCTCCTCGACTTCGGCATCGCCCGCCTCACGTCGTTGGCTCCGCTCACGATGACGGGCGTCGTGATGGGCACGCCGTTCTACATGGCGCCGGAGCAGGCGCGCGGCGAGCGCGACGTCGGGACCCAGGCCGACGTGTTCGCGCTCGGCTGCGTCCTGTTCCACTGCCTCACCGGGCGCCCGCCGTTCGTCGGCGACGACATCCACACAGCCCTCCTCCGCGTCGTGCTCGACGAGGCGCCGCGCCTCCGCGACCTGCGCGCCGACATCCCCGAGAACGTCGACATCGCGGTGGCGCGCATGCTCGCCAAGGCCCCGGCGGACCGGCCCGCGAACGGCGCCGCCGTGGCCCTCGAGCTGCTCCGCGTCGGCGAGATCAAGAGCACCCCCCCCGCGCCCGCGAGCCGGCGCGCGAGCGCGCTCACGACCGGCGAGCGGCGCACGCTGTGCCTGATGCTCGCGCGCGTGGGCGCGCCGGAGGTCCCCTCGTGGCAGGGGCCCACCATGCCGATGACGCTCCCGATGACGATGCCCCTCGCGCGCACCGTCCCGGAGGACGAGGTGAAGCGCGTGGCGTCGCGCTTCGGCGGGGCCATGCAGACGCTGCCAACGTCGAGCGACGGGCTCCTGCTCATCACGCTCGAGGGGCGCGGCCTCATCACGGACCAGGCCGCCCGCGCGGCGCGGTGCGCGCTCGAGGTGCGGGACCTCCTGCCCGGCGTGCAGATGGCCCTGGTCGCCGGCCGCGGCTCCGCCGACGACCAGCTCCCGATGGGGCCCACCATCGACCGCGCCGTGCGGCTGCTCGACCGCGCCGACGGCGGGTCGATCCGCCTCGACGAGGTGATGGCCGGCCTGCTCGACGCCCGCTTCGAGGTCGGCGGCGACGCGACAGGCCTCGTGCTGCGCGCCGAGCGCGACCTCGTCGAGGCCGCGCGGACGCTGCTCGGGCGCACGACGCCGTTCGTGGGGCGCGACCACGAGCTCGCCATCCTCGACGCCGTGCTCGACGAGTGCCTCTCCGAGCCGACGGCGCGCGCGGTGCTCATCACGGCGCCTGCGGGGCTCGGCAAGAGCCGGCTGCGCTACGAGTTTCTGCGCCGCGTCGAGGAGCGCAAGGAGCGGGTGCAGGTCTGGCTCGGCCACGCCGACCCGATGAGCGCCGGCTCGCCCTTCGGGATGCTGCGCCAGATGCTCCGCCGCGAGGCCGGGCTCTCGGGCGGCGAGCCGCAGGAGGTCCGCGAGCAGCGCCTCCGCGCCCGCGTGGGCCGGTACGTGAGCGGCGCCGACCTCGACCGCGTGACCGAGTTCCTCGGCGAGGTGGCGCGGATCCGCTTCTCCGACGAGGGCCGGGTGGAGCTGCGCGCCGCGCGGAGCGACCCGATGCTCATGGGCGACCAGATCCGCCGCGCCTTCGAGGACTTCGTGCTCGCCGAGTGCCGGGCCGAGCCGGTGCTCCTCGTGCTCGAGGACCTCCAGTGGGGCGACGTGCCCACGGTGAAGCTCATCGACGCGGCCCTCGCGCTCCGCGACCAGCCGCTCATGGTGCTCGCGCTGGCGCGGCCGGAGGTGGAGACCGTCTTCCCGAAGGTGTGGGTCTCGCGCGGCGTCCAGGAGCTCCGGCTGCGGGAGATCGGGCGGCGGGGGAGCGAGCGGCTCGTGCGCGAGGTGCTCGGCGACGCCGTGACGCCCGACCTCTGCGCGCGCCTGTGCGAGCGGGCCGGGGGCAACGCGTTCTACCTGGAAGAGCTCATCCGCGCCGCCGCCTCGGGCCGGACCGAGGCGCTCCCCGAGACGGTGCTGTCGATGGTGCAGGCCCGCCTCGAGTCGCTCGACGGCGAGGCGCGGCGGGTGCTCCGGGCCGCGAGCGTGTTCGGCCAGAAGTTCTGGCGCGGGGGGCTGATGGCGCTGCTCGGCGGCGAGCGCCGCGCCCCCCAGGTGGACGGGTGGCTCGCGGTGCTCGTCGATCGCGAGCTCATCGCGCGGCGGGGCGAGGGCAAGTTCCGGAGCGAGCACGAGTACGCGTTCCGGCACGCGCTCGTGCGCGAGGCGGCGTACGCGACGCTCACGGACGAGGATCGCGCGCTCGGCCACCTGCTCGCCGGCGAGTGGCTGGACGCGGCCGGCGAGCGCGACGCGGCGCTGCTGGCGGACCACTTCGAGCGCGGCGGCGACGCGGAGCGCGCGGTCGTCTGGTTCCGGCGCGCGGCGGAGCAGGCGCTCGGGGCGAACGACTTCCGCGCCGCGATCCAGCGGGCCGAGCAGGGGGCCGCGAGCGCCGACGTGGACGGGGAGTTCTTCGCGGCGCTGCGCCTCGTCCAGGCCGAGGCGCACAAGTGGCTCGGCGAGGCCTCCCAGGCCGAGCGGTGCGCCGTCATGGCGATGCGGGGCTTCCCCCGGAAGAGCGCGCTCTGGTACGCCGCGGCCGGGGAGGCCGCGTCGATGCGCGTGCGCCTCGGCATGGGCGACCGGCTCGCGGATCTCGTCGAGGAGCTCCGGGGGGCCGGCCCGGGCAGCGGGGACCGCGGCTCGTGGGTCGACGTCGCGGAGGCGACCGGCGCCTCCGTGAGCGCGCTGGCGCGCATCGCCGGGTCGCTCCTGCACGGGGGCCAGTACGCCGCGGCGGAGGAGATCGTGCAGGAGCTCTCCCGGGTGGCGATGCCGCTCGCCGAGCGCGACGCGGCGGTGGCCGCGCGCATCCACGCGCTCCGGGCGTCGCGGGCGCTCTGCTACGGCGACCCTGCGGCGTCGCTCGCGTGCACGGAGCAGAGCATCCCCGCCTACCTCCAGACAGGCGACCTCAGGAACGCGTGCCTGAGCCGCGTGAACGCGGCGCACTGCCTGCTCCAGCTCGGGGTGTACGGCCGCGCCGAGGCCGAGCTGCGCGACGCGCTCGCGGAGGCGGGGCGGCTCGGGCTCTACAACGTGGCGGCGTTCGCCAAGCAGAACCAGGGCCTGCTCTGGATCCAGCAGGGCGATCTCGGCGCGGCGCGCGCGGCCACGGCCGAGGCGATCGACGCCTTCGTGGCGCAGGCGAACCGGCGGCAGGAGGCGCGGTCGCGGGCGTACCTCGCCGCGATCCTGACGCGGCTCGGCGACCTCGACGCGGCGGACAACGAGGCGGGCGCGGCCGTGGCGATGCTGGCGCACGTGCCGACGCTCCAGGCGCACGCGCTCTCGGTGCGCGCGCGGGTGCTGCTCGAGCAGGGCCGGGCAGAGGAGGCGCTCGAGGCGGCCCGGCGCGGGCTCGGGCTGCTCGTGTCGGTCGGCGGGACGGAGGAGGGCGAGGCGCAGATCCGGCTCGTGTATGCCGAGTCGCTCCGCGCCTGCGGCCACCACGAGGCGGCGCGCGAGGCGATCACGGTGGCGATGCAGCGGCTCGTCGCGCGGGCGCAATGGATTCAGGACCCGGCGCGGCGGCAGAGCTTTTGCCAGGCCGTGCCGGAGAACGCCAAGACGTTCGCGCTGGCGGCGCTCTGGCAGCAAGAAGCGGAGCCGACGCTGCAGTGAGGCGCCGAGTCGCGGCCGCGCTGCGGACGGAAGAGCTCATGTGTGCTGGCTCGCCCGGCTGCGCCGGAGGGCGAGGGGGATGCGCAGCGCGCGTGTCATCGCGGCGCGGTGAGCGGATCGAGCTGAGCCGCGCCGCTGTCATAAGGAGTTCACTCACGCCATCTCCGCGGTAACCAATCGTGGCCGCGGGTGGCGTGGCGTGCGCAACATGTAGGGGGGCGCGGGGCGCGGGTGGGGCTCGGGTGGCGCGCGCGCGTGGGGAAGCGGCGACCCGGCCGCGGCTGCTTGACTGCGTGGCCGAGGTTCGAAAGAATCCTCAGCAGCCATGTATTCAGCCCTCTTTCGGAACGTGCTCTTTCCGTTTTACGAGACGAAACTCCGAGGGAGAGCCACGCTGGCCTACCTGGGGGAGCTGGAGCGGTCCCAGTGGCGTCCGGAGCGCGAGCTCAGGGAGCTCAACTGGAGAAAGATGCTGGCGGCCCTCCGCTTCGCCGAGCAGAGCGTGCCCTTCTACCGGCGCCGCTTCGCCGAATACGGGGTGCGGGTCAAGGACGTTCACGCGCCCGAGGATCTCGCGCGCTTTCCGGTTTTGACCAAAGCCGATCTCCGCGCGCACGGCAGCGAGCTCATCGCGGATGGGTGGCGCGGCAAGCTCTTCAGGAGCGGTACGGGCGGATCGACCGGAGAGCCGGCGCGCTTCTTTTACGATCACGCGACGTACGAGTGTAGGAGCGCCGCTGCCCTGCGCTCCGACGCGTGGGCTGGCGGCCGTATCGGGGACAAGGAGCTGTACATCTGGGGGATTCCGACCCTGGAGCCCCGCTGGAAGAAGGCGAAGCGCACGCTGCACGAGGCGCTGATCCGGAAGAAGACGGTCAGCGCGTGGAACCTGGCGGAGGAGCGGCTCGCGGGGGTGGTGGACGAGATCCGGCGCTACCAGCCGAACCTCGTTGTGGGGTACACGAGCCCTCTCTACTACACGGCGCGCTATGCGCTCGAGACGGGGCACCGGCTGCCCACGCCGAGGGGGATCATCGCGACGGCGGAGCGGCTCTTCCCTCACCAGCGCGAGGTGATCGAGCGGGCGTTCCAGGCGCCGGTCTACGACCGCTATGGGTGCAGGGAGATGATGCTGATCGGCGCGGAGTGTGAGCGCCACGAGGGCAAGCACCTCAACATCGAGAACGTCTTCCTCGAGGTGGTGCACGGCGGCCGGCACGCGCGGCCCGGCGAGCCGGGCGAGGTGATCCTGAGCGATCTCGTGTGCCGGTCGATGCCGCTGCTGCGTTACAAGAACGAGGATGTGGTGGTCGCGGCCGACAAGGCCTGCTCGTGCGGCCGCGGTTTGCCGCTGCTCGCCTCGGTCGAGGGGCGGGTGCTCGACATGATCGTCGGGACGGACGGCCAGCTCCTCTCGTCCGTGTTCTTCCCCTACTTCTTCAAGGACAACCCGACGGTGGAGCGGTATCAGGTCCACCAGGACAAGACGCGGGCGATCACGATCAAGATCATCCCTGGCGAGGGGTACGGGCCGGAGACGTCGCAGGCCATCGAGCGTGATCTGCGCCGGTTCCTCGGGGAGCGGGCGGACATCCGGGTCCAGCTCGTCAGCGACATCCCGGTCACCTCGGGGGGGAAGTTCCGCTTCACCATGACCGAGGTGCCGATCGAGTTCGGCCGCGGGGCCGCGGCATGATCGGAGCGTCCGGGGTCCGGCCGGCGCCGTCCGCCGCGCCGGGCCGGCCCGTGAAGGTCGCCCACGTCGTGCTCTCGCTCAACGTGGGTGGGCTCGAGCGGGTGGTGCTCCGGCTGCTCGACAGGATGGCGCGCGACCGGTTCGCGCCGGTGGTGTGCGCGCTCCAGGAGCCCGGCGCGCTGGCCGAGGAGCTGGCGCGGCTCGGCGTGCCGCTCGTGGTGCTCTCGCGGAAGCCCGGCCTCGACCCGGGGCTGCCGTTGCGGCTCTCGGCGTGGCTGCGGCGCGAGGAGATCAGGCTCGTGCACACGCACAACCCGGGGCCGCACCTCTATGGCGCGCTCGCGGCGGGCCTCCTGCGGGCGGCGGCGTTCCCTGGCGGCGGCGGGCCGCGCGTCATCCACACGAAGCACGGGCGCAACTACCCGAAGCAGAAGCGGAAGGTGCTGGTCAACCGGCTGGCCGCGGCGCTCACGGACCGGGTGGTGGCGGTGAGCGACGACTCGCGGGCGGTCGCGCTCGAGGTGGAGCATGTCGACCCGGCCAAGGTCGTGACGATCTTGAACGGCGTGGACACGGACGTGTTCCGGCCGGGCGACGCGGGCGCGGCGCGGGCGCGGCTCGGGGTGCCGGCGACGGGCTACCACGTTGGGTGCGTCGCGCGGCTGTCGCCGGAGAAGGATCACGCGACGCTGCTCGACGCCTTCGCGCGGCTCCGCGCGACGCGGCCCGACGCGCATCTGACGCTGATCGGCGACGGCCCCCGGCGGCCTGCGCTCGAGGCGCAGGCGGCGCGGCTCGGGCTCGGCGGGGCGGTGACGTTCACGGGCACGCGCGGGGACGTGGCGGAGCTGTTGCCTGCATTCGACGTGTTCGCGCTCGCGTCATTGACGGAGGGGATCTCGCTGACGCTCATCGAGGCGGCGGCGGCGGGGTTGCCGATCGTCACGACGCGGGTGGGGGGCAATCCGGAGATCGTGGTGGATGGCGAGACAGGGCTGCTGGTGCCGGCTGGAGCGCCGGAGACCCTGGCGGCCGCGCTCGAGGCGGTGGCCGTGCGGGAGGATCGCGCGGAGATGGGGTTGCGCGGGCGAGAGCGGGTGATGGAGCGGTTCGGGATCGACCGCATGGCGCGCGCGTACGAGGACCTCTATGACGAGGTGCTCGGGGGGTAGCGTTCGCGGGGCACGATACGGAATGTCGGCTCCACAGGTGAACGCGCGGCCTTCGATTTCGTCCCTATGGCAAGCAGTCGCGGGTGGCGCTGGGCCACGGCTCGCCGTTGAGCCTGGTGATTGCCGTCGTCGCCGCAGGTGAGGGGACCACGAAGGCCGACGTTGCGGGCGCCGCGCTCACAAGGGCAGTCTTGCCGCTCGCGCTGTACGGCCCGCGGGACGTCTTGTCCGGAGACGCGGCGCGGTGTAGCGTGCGTCACACGCAGGAGGGGGCGTATGAGACGTCTGTGTGTCGCCGTGCTCGTTCCGCTCGTCGTCGGCTGCTCGATCGTGGACCCAGAAGATCGCGCGGAGCTGAGACGCCAGATCGCGATGCTGCCGCACGACAACCTGATGCAGATGAAGCGCTGGACCATGCACGAGCTGGCGAAGGAATGGTTGGGGGAAAGGGACGAGAACGACCAGGTCGGCAAGGTAGTGTGCCGCGACAACGAGGGTGGACGGTGGAGCGGATGGTACGATCGTCCGAATAAGTACATCACCGTGGACGATATGCTCCGCTGTCTCAGGGAGAAGCCCGATCTTCCGAACTATCTCTTTTGCGCCGAAGACTTTGCGTCGTGGGTCGTCCCTGACGCGAAGAGGGAGATCGAGAAGTTGCTGCCCGCGTACACCGACATCGAGTGCAAGTACGTGTGGGATTTTCGATACGAGCCCGAGAAGGTGGATCCGAAGATGGTCGATATAGATGCGATCGATTCGGATGATATCATCCAAGCCATGATCACCCTTCCGGGGCCGCCTCCGGGGTGGGCTATTCCTCGGTTCGCGCCGCTCCTCTGCCCGCTCGGCGCAGGGGAGGGCTGGGGATGCCCTCCCAGACCGTCCGACTCGTTCCCTACGGGCGGAGAGCCCACAGACCCTCCTGGCGGGGATCAACCGTGAAACGTTATCTCGTCGCGCGTGAGGCGGGCAATGGGTCGGTCATGTTCATGACCAAGGATCCGCGAAAATGGAAGTCCTACCTCCAGAACCTGGGCGAGGTGTGCGGCACGGCATGGCAAGACGATCTGGCAGAGGAGGAGGAACGGGCGTGGGCCGAGGCGCACCGGAAAGAGTTCAACCACTGGGTCGACGGCAGAGCCGCCCCGCCGTGGCCGATGCTGATCGCCGCCGTGAAGCGGGCGTTCGTTGCCGGTTATGGGGCTCTCGAGCGAAAGCCGATCACGCAGGCCGAGGCGCTCGCGCGCCTGGACGGGAGCTATCTCTGGAAGCTGCTGACGGCCGACGATGTGGCCCAGGGGCACGGCCCCGAGGCGCTCCGCGCCTTCCAGCGGGGCTTCCGGCTGGGACGAAGCCAGAGACCCTTCTCCGCGAAGAGGAACATCCCCCGGATGGTGGATCCTCCCTATCACTGGTATCGCCAGCAGGCGGAGGCGAACTTGATGGGACCGAGCGCAGCTCGCGAGCGAGCCCTCGTGGCCGCATGGCGCGCGAGCGGCGCGAGTCGCGAGGACGTGGAGGCGAGCCAGCAGGCCCTGCGCGAGCTCCACGCGAGCGCGTGGCGCGAGGACGTGCCGGAGGAGGATCGCGCGTGGGCCGAGGCGTACCGCGAGACGTGCGCGCACTGGGTCACCGTCCACCGGCGCGACGCGGTGGCGCAGAGCGCCTACGAGGCCTATCTCCGGAGCAGCGACGGAATCCTCGACGGGGAGCCTGCGCCACCCTCGCTGAGGCCATTCCACGACGACGCGAAACCATGGCTGGCCTTCGCAGATCGCGTCGAGGACGCGCCCGAGGACGAGAGCGAGCTCGCGACGGCCGAGGCGGCCGCGCGCGAGTACTGGGACGCGCGCTGGCGCGAGGCGCCGCCGTGGGACGGCGACCCGGACCAGGTCCACTGGCTCGCGTCGGTCCGCGCCGCGCGAAAGACGTGGGAGGAGATGGCCGACCACATCCCGAGGCCCTGGTAGCTTTACCCGAGACGCCCGATTCCGTGGTCGTCGCGCCCCTGCCACCCGGACGCGCCGCTGTCACCGCGCCGCTGCTGTTCTATTTGCGCTCGTAGAAGGTGAGGCTCACCCCGCCGCCCGCCGCGCCGCCCGGGTCGGAGCTCACATACTGCTTCGTGTTGAGGATCGCATAGGGGCCGTCCGCGCGCGTCTCGAAGACAGGAATGAGCGCGCCGAACGGTCCGCAATTCCTCACCACGATGACCTCGCCGTCCTTCGAGGACAGCGCGTACCTGGCGTCCAGCACCGTGGTCGCCCCGATGAGCTGGTAATCCGCGCCTCCGGGGAGCACCGAGCCCGACAGGCCGCTCAGCAGCATTCCGCCGGTGACCGTGCCCCCGGTGATGGGAATGATGTTGCGCGAGCCGCGCTTGCTCGCGCCGATAGACACGGATGCGCCGAGCGTGACGGACTCGGTGAACACGCTCGAGCCCTTCGCTCCGGTCGCCGTCGAGCACTCCCACGTTTGGTTCGGGACGCCCGCGGGATCCTTGAGCTGGATCTTCGGCTCTCCGGCGTCCACCTTGCTGATGTCGTAGACGTCGAGCTGGATCGTGCCCGCTTCGGCGTCGACGACACGGGTGCCCGCGAACTTCCCGGTGTTGAGCCACGCGAGCGAGCTCGAGTTGGGGACCTCGAAGTCCGGGACGATCCGGACGACGTCATCGCCAGCGGCGGCCACGCCGCAGGTCCGCATCAAGATGCTGGTGCCATCGCTCGCTTTCAGGATGTTGATCTCCTCGAGCTCGACGGATCCGTTCGACAGCGTGAGCTCGAGGTCCATGCCGCCGGTGAGGACCGTGGCCTGGATCTTGTCGCCCGTGAGCGTGCCCCCCTTCACGTCGAGGAGGCGGCGGTGTCCGAACTGGGTGGTCCCGACATCGTGGGTCGCGCCGAGCTGGAGCGTCGCCCGAAGGACGAGCTCGCCGCGCGTGGGCAGCGGAATGCCGTTCGGCATCCCGCAGGTCCACGACGGATCGGGGACGATCGTCGCCTCCTCGCTGCCGTTGTTGCCGCCGCCAGCGCCGGGCGTCCCGCCAGCGCCGCCGCTGCCGCCGCTGCCCGTCTCCTCGGCGCCACCGGTTCCCGTGGTTCCGCTGCCCGCGGTGGTTCCGCTACCCGCGCCGCCCACGCCGGCGTCGCCGCCCGTGCCTGTCGCTCCGGCGGAACCGCTCGACGCCGCGCCGCCCGAGCTGCTGCTCGTCGTCCCTCCGCTGGTATCGTCGCTCGACGAACCACACCCTCCAGAGCAGATGCCCAGGATTCCAGTTATCAAGAGCTTCGCTGGCAGATTTTTGATCACCATGGCCGGACCCATCCATTCAATCCACGCTGGGATTCGATGCACGCTGAAACGTGGCGCTGGTTCGAGCGACGCTCGCCTCAGAACTGCGAGAAGAAGCTCCAGATCGACTCGCCGGAGTTGTTCTGCGGGGCGTGGCCCCCGTCGAACTCGCACCAGACGACCGGATAGCCCGCGTCGCAGCCCTCGTAGCTGACGCAGGGGCTCGGCTCGACCGGTGTGGTCTGCTGACCGCAGTGGTTTCGCTCGAGGAAGATATCGCGAGCGCTCTGACCGTTCGCGAGCGGAACCACGTTGTCGGTCTTGCCGTGGGCGCCCCACATGGCCACGGGATGGTCGCCGTCCTCGCAGCCGCTGTAGATCGCGCCGGACATGGAGGCGATGGCGCGGAACTCGTCGCCCATCGCGCAGCCGATCGCGTAGGACATCATGCCGCCGTAGCTGAACCCCGTCGAAAAGATCCTGCTCTCGTCGATGCAGAGCTCGGCGCGGAAGCGGTCGAGCATGGCGCGGAGGAACGCGATGTCGCGGCCCCCCGTGTTCGCCCAGCCCTGGTCGATGCCCTCGGGCGAGACGAAGATCGCCGAGCCGTCGGCGCGGCTCTGGAGCCCGTAGTAGCCGCCGCCGAACCCGGTCGCGACCTGCTCGGCCGAGCCGCCGCGGGGATGCCAGGCGAAGATCAGCCGGTAAGGGTGCTTCGGATCGTAGCCGTCCGGTACGGCGAGGATGTACTCGCGCGTCGTGCCCCCGACATCGACGCTGAAACGGCCGCTCTTCGGCGCGGTCGCGCTGCCGCAGCCCGCGCTCTGCGCCGCTCCTCCAGCGCCGCTCGAGCCGGAGCCGACAACGCCCCCGCCGCCCGCGCCAGTTTCCCCCGGGTCCGGGCGCCCGCCGCTGCCGCCGGCGCCGCTGACCGCCCCCGACGAGCCACCATTGGCCGACGAGCCACCGGTTGCCGACGTGCTCCCCGTGGCGCCGGAGGCGCTGGATCCGGGCCCAGCGGGCCCTCCGGCGCTGCCACCCGATGATGCCTCGGTCGTTGCTTCTCCCTGGCTGGCGCAGCCCAGCGCCGCGAACGCCGCGAGCGCAACGAGCCCTGGAACGATCGCGCCGAAATTGCGAAGCGTTTTCATTCGTCCCCGCCTCTCTATTCCAAGATCGCCGTCCGTCCTCGCATCACCCGATGCAGGTCATCTGCGACAACGTCGTACGCCATGCCTCACGCCCGAGGCATAGGCATACTCGCCTATGCCTCGGGCGTGAGGCATGGGCATACCCGCCTATGCCTCGATGCGAGACGTCACGCTCAGAGTGCCCGACTGGACGGCGCGGGCGAGGGTCGAACTCGAAGCGTCCAGACCGCCGCGGCCGGCGCCCGGCCGCGGCGGCGCAGGCCGACGTGGAGGCACGGGGGTGCGCGGCTAGAGTGCGCCCATGCGATGCAGGGTGAAGGACCTCGAGATCGAGGTCGAGGTGATCGGCTCCGGGACCCCCGTCCTGATGCTCCACGGCTGGGGGCCCGACCACAGGCTGATGAAGGGGTGCATGGAGCCGGTGTTCCGGTCGGCGCCGGGGAGCTGGAGGCGCGTCTATTTCGACCTGCCGGGCATGGGAAGGACCCCGGGGCGACCGTGGATCGACGGGTCGGACCGCATGCTGGAGGTGGTGCTCGGGATCGTCGATCAGGTGCTCCCCGGCGAGCGATTCCTGGTCGCCGGCGAGTCGTACGGCGGCTACCTGGCCCGGGGCGTGGTCCACGAGCGGCCGCGGAGCGTCGCGGGCCTGCTGCTCGTGTGCCCGGTGGCCGTGCAGGAGACGCGGGAGGCCAACGCGCCCCCGCTGGCGGTGCTGGAGCGCGACGAGGCGTTCCTCGGGACCCTGTCCGGCGAGGACCGGCGCGCGTTCGAGGCGATCCACGTGCGCCAGGTGCCCGCCGTCTGGGAGCGGTTCCAGGACGAGATCCTCCCTGGCCTGCGCGCGGCGGACACGGTCTTCCTGGAGCAGCACCTCAGCCGGAAGGTCCCCTTCAGCTTCGCGGTCGACCACCTGGAGGCGCCGTTCCCCGGGCCGGCCCTGATGCTGGTAGGGCGCCAGGACTGCGTGGTGGGCTACCGCGATCTCTGGGGCATCCTCGAGGCGTACCCGCGGGCGTCGTTCGTGCTGCTCGACAGGGCTGGACACAACCTGCAGACCGAGCAGCCGGCGCTGTTCGAGGCGGCCGTGAGGGAGTGGCTGGAGCGGGTGAGCGGGACCATGGCGCACCCCTGACGGGGACGGCTCAGGGGCGCAAGAGATGAGGTCGTTTCTTGTCTTCCCCTTGCGCCCCTCACGCCCTTGCGTTTTTTCTTTTACGAGCCCACCCGGCAAAAAGGCGTCCGTGAGGGGGCTCCGCGCAGCTCGGGCTCGGATGCGGCGCACGTCGACATCACGCTCGCTCGTGCGCTCGCGGCTGCCCGTGCCGCACGGCGGGTTCGTGCTGGCTCTCGCGCAGGCGAGCGGCATGCATTACACCTGCGAGCTGGTCAGGTGGGACATGTTTTTCTGGAACATCAAGGCGCTCCGGGTCGCGCTGGTTGACGGTACGTCGTCCGAGCGGGCCCGGTTCGGCTATCTCCTGGGCTTCGTGCTTCTCACGGGGGCGGTGTCCTTGCTCCTGGAGGACTCGACACCTCAAAACGAGTGGGACGCGATCGCGACCGGCGTGAACATCGCGGTGATGGTGCTGGGTACGATCTGGGCTTATCACCTCAATGGTGGTGACCGGGGCCATCACTTCATCGAGAGATACGTGTCGCTCAGTTGGGTGTACACTTTGCGCTTCGCGGTGATGTTCATGCTCCCGGTGGTCCTGGCTTATGTCGTTGCTGGCCTCCTCGACCTGGTGACGGACGCGACCGGCCCGTTCGATGTGGTCATGGGCCTGGTGATGGAGGTGGTGTTTTACGTCGGACTCGGCAGGCACATGCGGCTCACGGCAGCCGCGGGAGCCGAGGCGGCAGCCCACGGAGGCGCTGCGGCCCACGCAGCAGGCGTCTGAGCGTTGGCGTTGGGCTCCTGCCGCCGGCACGGGCCTCGCGGGGGACACGTCCAGGGGAGCCTCGAGGCCACGCCGCGCGACGGGCCGAGCCCGGCCTGACGGATGACAAGGGGTTAGCCGCTCGGATCGAGCTGCACGCCGACGGTCCACGCGGCGCCTCCCACCTCGTCCTTCACAGTGATGCGCCCCGTCACGGCGTCGAGCTCGAACGCCGGGTCGCCGCCGTTCGGGGTCGTGTTCCCGTCGTGGACGCGGACGACCTGGTCCCCCTCCACCGTGCACTCCGAGACGCCGGTCGTGCCCGCGCCGTAGAGCATGCGGCCGGCGCACGCGAGGCGCGTGAGGCACTTGCCGCCTCGCGGGAGCGGCGACACGAGCAGCGCGCACCTCTGGCCCACCTTCACAGGGCTCGGTCCCGTGGACTCGGTGACGCGCGCGGACCGGCGCAGCGCTCTCCGGGTCGCGTCGAGGAGCGCCTCCCCCGCGACGGACAGGCTCTGGTAAGCCAGCGTGAACTCGACGCGGTACGCGGGCGCCGAGTCGCGCCAGACGGCGCCGGCCCTGCGGATGCTGTCGAGCGAGACCTCGGCCCGCTCCCCGGCGCGTGAGCCCTTGTCCTCGTACGAGAGGGCATAAGCATAGGTGCCAGGCTCAGGACCGGAGTCCTCCTCCACGCCGCTGCTGAACATCGACATGCCGTTCAGCGGATCGCTCGACCGGTAGATCGGCTTGCCGCCGCAGAGGACCCGGAGCGCGGGCACGCGGATGTCGTCGCCCGAGCTCGCGAGCTCCGCCTCGACCGTGCACGCCGCGCCGGCCGCGAGGGGGAGCCCCGTGGCGCGCGTGACGCTCGCCCTCCAGGTCGCGGTCGCGGTCCGCGACGGCGCCACGCGCGCCGGCGCGGCCGGGTCCGGCGGCGCTTGCGCTGGCTCGGGGACCGGCGCCGGCGGCTGCGGGAGAGGAGGCAGCTCGGGGAGGGGAGGGACAGGCGGGGGTAGGGCCGGCTGCTGGACGATCGCCATCGTCTCGCGCGCGGGCCGCGCCACCAGGTAGCTCGCGATCATCGCGCAGAACCCCACGCCCGCCACCGTCACCAGGAGCGGCACCGCCGACGACCGCTTCGGCCGGCCGCGCACCGCGTCGAGCTCCCGGCCGAGCTGGTCGAGCACGCGGCGGGCCTCCGCCATCTGGCGCTCGATCTGCTCGACCCGCGCGGCCCGATCGTCGTCGCGGTGCTCCGCGAGCTCCTTCCTGGCCGCCGCGAGCTGCTCCTCGAGGCTGTCCACACGCCCCCGCAGCGCGTCTCGTTCGTCGCGGTATTGCATTGCTCGACGATACCACCGACCAGCTCACCAGCGACGCCGGGCGCCGGCGGCGCGCCGGTCGTCGGAGCGCGTCGGAGCGCGTCGACACACGCGCCGCGCGTGGGGCGGCCATGTTCGCAGTCTGACGCTACGCTCCGGATTCCACGGCAGGACACGAGACTCCTCGCCCGGGCCGGCTGCGCAGCGTATACGATGTAGCCGGTCCTCAGCGGTCGTGGGGAGGGCGGTCAGGTTGTGGAGCAGGAGGCCGTCGCGAATGGGTCAGGGTCGCCAGGGCAGTGCGGTACCGTTGCCGGAGCAGTGGGGCGAGCTGCCTGGCGCAGCGGAGCGGAAAGCCAGGGGAAAGGCCGGCGTCTCCGGCCCTGGTGCGCGCCGCTCCGAGGGCGCGCACCCGGCGGCCCGCCCTCCCACCCTCGGCGTCGTCGCCCCGTTTCTCTCCGGCGCGTTCTGGGGCCCTATCCTGCTCGGCATCCATGAGTCGGCCCAGCGGCGCGGGATCCGCACGCTGGTGCTGCGCGGCACGCCGTCCGAGCTCCTCGTCCCCTCGCTCGCCAGAGAGCAGGTGGACGGGTGGCTCGTCATCATCGAGTTCGGCGGCCTCGAGGCGCTCGCCGATGCGGGGGTCCCGTTCATCACGCTCGGCGCCCGCCCCGCCGACGTCCGCTGTCCTGCGGTGCTCCCGGACAACCACGGCGGCATCCGGAACGCGGTGCTCCACCTGATCGAGCACGGGCACCGGCGCATCGCTTTTGTCGGCAACTTCGCCGCGTACGACGTGCGCGAGCGCCGCGACGCCTACATCAGCACGCTCGCCGAGGCCGGGATCCCCTTCGACCCCGATCTGGTCATCCCGTGCGACAACAACATGTACAGCGGAGGCCGGGCCGCCGCGCCGGCGCTCCTCGCGCGGCTGCCCGGGTGCACGGCGGCGGTCTTCGGGACCGACAAGAACGCGCTCGGGACGATGTCCCAGCTGAAGGCGGCGGGCGTCCGTATCCCCGAGGATTTCGCGATCATCGGCTTCGACGATGTCGTGGAGGCGCAGAGCGCCGACCCGCCGCTGACCACGGTGCGCCAGCGGTTCGAGATGATGGGGAGCGCGGCGTGCGAGCTGCTCGCGTCGATGATCGCCGGCGAGCCCTTCCCGCCCGAGGGGGTGCGCACGGCCAACGCGCTCGTCCTGCGGAGCTCGTGTGGTTGCAACGTGGTCCAGAACTTCCTCGACACGGAGGAGGCGGCCTCCGAGGAGGACGCCGGCGACACGCTGGCCCGACAGATGGTCGAGCAGCTGCTCCTGCCGCGCCCGCTCCCGCCGGATACCCCGCCGGCCGCGGTCTGGCCGGCGGTCACGCGGGTGGTCGACATGTATTTCGCGGCGCTCCGGGGCACCGCGCCCGCCCCGGCCGCCGAGCTCGAGCGCGCCTATCGCCAGGCCGTCGCCATCACGCCCGATCTGGGGGCCCTGCTGTCGACGGCCCGCCTGATGGATCAGCTCCCGGAGCGGCGCCGCATGTCCCTGGACGCCGCGGCCAGCCGGCGGGTCCAGGACTTCGTGGAGCTGGCGCGCCTCGCGAGCGCGCGGGCGCGGCTCGACGCCGAGACCCACTCCGTCCACCAGCTCGGGGTGCTCGCGAGGACCAACTACGATGTGAGCTTCGCCCTGCTCGGCGGCACCCAGCAGGAGTACCGGTCGCTCTCGTGGCTCGGGACGACCACGATGGTCTGGGGTTGCCTCGCGTTGTGGGATGACCCGGCGGAGCGCGCGGAGCTCGTCGTCGCGGGCGCCTACAGCCGCGACGGCAGCCCGGTCCCCCCGAACGGGAGCCGTTATCGGCTGGAGGCGTTCCCGCCGGCGGAGATGCTGCCGCCCTCGGCCGCGGACGGCACGTACATGGTGCTGCTCCTGCCGATACGCTCCGTGGAGCGCGACTGGGGGATCCTCGTGCTCATCGGCCCGGCCGTCGTCGCGATGACCGGGGACGAGGGCACGGTCGCGATCTGGGGGACGCTGCTCGGGGCGGCCCTCGAGCGCGACGCGCTGCTGGCGTCGCTGTCGGCGCGGCACGCCGACCTGCAGCAGGCGTTCGCGAGCGAGCGCGCGCTGTCGCAGACGGTGCGGGAGCTGGGCTGCCCGATCATCCCGCTCCTCGCCGGCGTGCTGCTCGTGCCGCTGATCGGGATGCTCGACAACGGCCGCGCCCAGCAGGTGCTCGAGAAGGTGGCCGAGGGGGTGAGCCGGCACGAGGCGCTGTCCGTGCTGCTCGACCTCACGGGCGTTCCGTTCGTGGACCTCCAGGTCGCCCATTTCCTGGGCCTGACCAGCCGCGCGGCCGCCCTGCTCGGCGCGCGCGTCTACCTGGTCGGCGTGCGCCCCGAGATCGCGGAGAGCCTCATCGACGTCGATCTCGGCGAGCTGGCCACGTTCTCCTCGCTCGCGATGGCGCTCCTCGAGCTCGGGCAGGCGGGGGCGCGCGCGGCGCGGGCGGCGGGGCCGGGCGCGCGGTAGGGCATCATCGCTTTCCTCACCTCTCGCCTGAAATCGATTAAGGATCGCGCTGCCGACGGAAGTCGAGAGGCTCGGCCGGACGTGGGCGAGCAGGCAGGGAGGGAGCGCCAGGATGGGTCAGGGGAGCCGGGACAGCGGCATCGTGGTGCCGGAGCAGTGGGGCGAGCTTTCCGGCGCACCGGGGCAGGGGGCGGGCTCGGGGCGCGGCACCGGCTCTTCTTTCCCTCCGGCGCGCCTCTCGTCTCTCCCTCCGGCGCGCCGCTCGTCTCTCCCTCCGGCGCGCCGCACCGACGCCCCGCCGCTCCATGTCCCGGCAGCCGGCGCCGGGGCCCGCTCTCGCACCCTCGGGGTGATCTCCCCCTTTCTCGACGGCTCGTTCTGGAACCCTGTCCTGCTCGGCATCCATGACTCGGCCCAGCAGCGCGGGTTTCGCACGCTGGTGCTGCGCGGTACGCCGTTCGAGGTCCACGCGCCGTCGCTCGCCGGCGAGCATGTGGATGGGTGGATCGTCCTGATCGAGCTGCATGGCATCGAGGCGCTCGCGCGCGGCCGGGTCCCGTTCATCACCGTCGGCACCCGCGCCGCCGATGTCGCCTGTCCAGCCGTGATCCCGGACAACCACGGCGGGATGCGGAGCGCGGTGCGCCACCTGATCGAGCACGGGCACCGGCGCATCGCGTTCGTCGGCTACTTCGACGCGTACGACGTGCGCGAGCGCTTCGCGTCCTACAAGGACACGCTCGCCGAGGCGGGCATCGACTTCGACCCCGATCTGGTCATCCGGAGCGACAACAACTGGTACAGCGGCGGCCAGAGCGCCGCGCCGGCGCTCCTCGCGCGGCTGCCCGGGTGCACGGCGGCGGTCTTCGGGACCGACAAGAACGCGCTCGGGGTGATGCCCCTGCTGAAGGCGGCGGGCGTCCGCATCCCCGAGGATCTCGCCATCATCGGCTTCGACGACATCGCGGACGCGGAGGGCGCCGATCCGCCGCTGACCACGGTGCGCCAGCGGTTCGAGATGATGGGGAGCGCCGCGTGCGATCTCCTTGCGTCGATGATCGCCGGCGAGGCCTTCCCGGCCGAGGGCGTGCGCACGGCCAACTCCCTCGCCGTGCGGAGCTCGTGCGGGTGCAACACGATCCAGGAGTTCCTCGCCAAGGAGGAGACGGTGCCCGAGGAGGACGCCGGCGGCGCCCTGGCCCGGCAGATGGTCGAGCTCCTGCTCCTGCCCCAGCCGCTCCCGCCCGACCTCTCGCCGACCGAGGTATGGCCGGCGGTCACGTCGTTGATCGACGGCTATTTCGCGGCGCTTCGGGGCGCCGCGCTGCCTTCGGCGGCCGAGCTCGGGGGCGCCTGCCGGCAGGCGGTCGGCATCACGATGGATGTGGGGACGTTGCTGGCGGCGATCCGCCTGCTGGGCCAGTTTCACGAGCGGCGCGGCGCGTCCCTGGACGACACGGCCAGGCGGCGGGTGGAAGCGTTCCTGGAGCTCGTGCGCCTCGCGATCGCGCGGGCCCGGCTCGAGGCCGAGAGTCAGTATGTCCGCCAGCTCGGGGTGCTCGCGCGGACGAATTACGATGTGAGTTTGGCGCTGCTCGGCGGCACCCAGCAGGCGACGCGGTCGCTCTCGTGGCTCGAGACGACAACGGTGATCTGGGGCTGCCTCGCGCTGTGGGATGACCCGACGGCGCGCTCCCGCCTCGTCGTCGCCGGCGCCTACAGCCGCGACGGCAGCCCGACCCCGCCGATCGGCCGCCGCTGTCGGCCGGAGGCGTTTCTGCCGGAGGCGATGCTGCCGCCGTCGGCCGAGGACGGCACGCACATGGTGCTGCTCTTGCCGATACGCTCTGCCCGGCGCGACTGGGGGATCCTGGTGCTCGTCGGCCCGACCCTCGTTGCCATGGCCGGAGACGAGGGGACGGTCGCGATCTGGGGGACGCTGCTCGGCGCGGCCCTGGAGCGCGACGCGCTTGTGGAGTCGCTGTCGTCGCAGCACGCCGACCTGCAGAAGGCGTACGAGATCGAGCGCGCGCTCTCGGAGACGGTGCGCGAGCTGGGCTGTCCGCTCATCCCGCTCCTGCCCGGCGTGCTGCTCGTGCCGCTGATCGGGATGATCGACGGCGGCCGTGCCAGGCAGGTGCTCGAGAAGGTGTCCGAGGGGGTGAGCCGGCACAGGGCGTCTTCCGTGCTGCTCGATCTCACGGGCGTGCCGTTCGTGGACGCCCGTGTCGCCGACACGGTGGGCATGACCAGCCGCGCGTCCGCGCTGCTCGGGGCGCGGGTCTATCTGGTCGGCGTGCGCCCCGAGATCGCGATGAGCCTCGTCGGCGTCGACCTCGGCGTCCTGAGCACGTTCTCCTCGCTGTCGGCGGCGCTCCGCGAGCTCGCGCCGGCGGGCCGGCGCGCGCGCAAGGCGCGGTGAGGCGCCTTGACCTGCCGAGACGCGGCTGGCGTAGAATCGGTCCATGCTCGCCGTGCATTGCCCGCGCTGCGGGCGACCCGCGCCTGTGTCCCTCGCCAGCCCGGATCTCATGGCCTGCGCGGCGTGCCACTACCGCGGCCCGCTGCCCGGGGAGGCGGCGCAGGGCCTGCGCGCCGCGGCGCACGTCGTCTTCCAGACCGACGTGCGCCGCCGCCAGCTCTCGGAGGCGCTGCGGCGGAGGCTGGTCACGGCGTCCCAGCGGCACGCGCGGCTGCTCGTCGTGTTCGCGCTCGCGTCGGTGCCGATCACCCTGCTCGGCGCGCTCATCGTGCTGGGGGTCTGGGTCAGCCCCGACACCGAGGGGAACGTCATCACCGGCGGCATGACGGTGGCGGCGTGGCTCGGCACCGTCGGGACCGGCGCGGCCGTGCTCGCGGTCATGCGCAGCAGGCAGCGGCGGCTCGAGGAGGCGTGCGCCGCGCGCCCCCCGGCGGCCCCGGGCGAGCCGGCGGCGTGCCACGTGTGCGGCGCGCCGCTCGGCGCGGGTGACGGCGCGATCGCGCGGTGCGGCTTCTGCGCCGCCGACAACCTGGTCGCCGCGACCGTCCTCGAGCGGGTGCGCGCGCGCCAGGTCGTGATCCTGCGGTCGTTCGAGCAGGCCGTGAGCGCCGAGCTCGCCTCGTTCGGCCGGGCGACGTCCGGCGCCGCCGCGGTCGTCGTGGCGACCGCGCTTGCGGTCCCGGTCGCCTCGTTCGTCCTCGCCGTCGCCGTCACCCTGGTGGGCGAATCGAGGCGGTCGCCGGTGGACTCCGCCGTGACGTACGCGGTCGTCGGCACGCCGCTCGGGCAGTGCATCGGAAAGATCATGCCGGGGAAGGGCGGCGGCACGGCGGTGCGGTTCGGCGGGTTCCGGCGCGCGGAGCTGCCCGAGGAGCAGGCGATCGCGCCGGGAGCGCCGATCGAGGCCGTGTCGCCCGGGTCCCTCGTCGGCCGCTCCGTGACGGCGAAGCAGGGGGAAGGCGTCGTTCAGGGGGTGTTCTCGTCGCCGCTCACGGGCAACTCCGTCGAGGTCCGGCGCGAGGAGGGGACGTCGTTCACGAGCAGCATCGCCGGCCTGTGCCTGAGCGGCCCGCCGCCGCGGTGAGCTGCGCGTGTCTCGCGCCCGCGTCCAGCAATGGACGTTGAGACGTCGAGCGCTCAATCGCTGTTGATCGCGGGATTCCGCGCGCGCCGCGATTGCTGCGCTGTCAGCAATCGCGGCGCGCGCGCGGAATCCGACCGTCGCTCCTCTGCGCGGCGGCTCGGTGCGGGCGCGCACGGGGGCGCCGCGCGCCGGAAAAGTTAGTTGTTCCGTGCCGGCGCCCTCCACGTATAGTGGGGGTAGTTGGTTGGGCGTAGTCGGTATTCACACCCAGTGGAGACAAGATGAGCCAAGGTGGCTGGGGCGGGGGATCAGGGGGCGGTCAGGGCGGTGGTGGTTACGGGCAACCGCCGGGGGGTGGCTACGGCCCGCCGCCGGGCGGTGGCTACGGACAGCCACCCGGGGGCGCTGGCCCCGGTCAACCGCCGGGCGGTGGTTACGGCCAGCCTCCGGGACAGCCGCCGGGCGGTGGTTACGGCCAGCCTCCGGGCGGCGGTTACGGCCAGCCGCCAGGGCAGCCTCCGGGCGGCAGCTACGGCCAGCCGCCGGGGCAGCCTCCGGGCGGCGGTTACGGCCAGCCGCCGGGGCAGCCTCCGGGCGGCGGTTACGGCCAGCCGCCGGGGCAGCCTCCGGGCGGCGGTTACGGCCAGCCGCCGGGGCAGCCTCCGGGCGGCGGTTACGGCCAGCCGCCGGGGCAGCCTCCGGGCGGCAGCTACGGTCAGCCGCCGGGGCAGCCTCCGGGCGGCAGCTACGGTCAGCCGCCGGGGCAGCCTCCGGGCGGCAGCTACGGTCAGCCGCCGGGGCAGCCTCCGGGCGGCAGCTACGGCCAGCCGCCGGGGCAGCCTCCGGGCGGTGGCGGCTGGGGCCAGCCTCCGGGCGGCGGCGGCGGCTACGGCCCGCCCCCGGGGGGAGGCGGCGGCTGGGGCCAGCCTCCGGGCGGTGGTGGCGGCGGCTACGGCCCGCCTCCGGGTGGCGGCGCCGGCTGGGGTGGGGCCAACCCCTACCAGCCCCCGGGCGGCGGCGCGGGCTATGGCTCACCCCCGGGCACGGGCGTCGCGGCGCCGTGGGGAGCGGGAGATGCGGCGTCCTTCGGCTGGGAGCGCCTGAAGCGCGACCCGGCTGTCCTCATCGGCGCCATGGTCGTCGTCGGGCTTGCGTCGAGCGTCCCCAACGGCATCGGCGGAGGCATCCAGGCGGCGCTCGCGAGGGACGCGCCCACCGCGGGGGCGGCCATCCAGTTCCTGATGCAGGCCGTTGCGCTCGTGGTCGGCGCCTACTTCGCCGGAGGCATGAACAACCTGCTGCTGAAGGTCGCGCGCGGCGAGCCGTACTCGTTCAGCGACGTCCTTGGCGGCGGGCGGTGGTTCCTGTCCATCCTGGGCGCCCAGATCCTGACCGGTCTCGCTGTCGGCGCCGGCATGCTCCTCTTGATCGTCCCCGGCGTCATCGTCGCGCTCGGTCTGAGCATGACGACGCTGTGCATCGTCGATAAGAACCTGGGCGCCATCGACGCCATGAAGGAGAGCTGGCGAATCACGACCGGCCACAAGGGGGGCCTCCTCGTCTATGCCCTGCTCGCCTGCGCGCTCGTGCTGGCGGGCGTGCTCGCCTGCTGCCTCGGCACGCTCGTGGCCGCACCGGTCGCCGGCATCGGGCTTGCGTTCATCTACCTGCGTCTGACGGGCCAGCCCACCGCGAGCTGAGCCTCCCGAGGGCGCGCTCCCGCGCCGCCCTCCTCCCTGCAAGCCGAGCCCCTCCCGCGCGCCATCGTCGCGCCGCCTCGCATCTCCCGCCTGACAGATCCCCTCATTTAGCGGGAAATTGAACAGGGAGGCGGGGAGATTGGTGGGATCTCACTCCCCGTCTCCCCGCCTCCCTGTGAATTTCTCCGAAAAATTCTAGGAGAAGCTTCAGACCTCCCTCTCCGCTTCCGTTTCCGCCCCGCGCCGAGCGCGCTCCTCCCTTCTCCCCCCCGTCCCCGCCCGCGCTCATCGCCTGTCCGAGGGGCGCTCCTCGCCGCAAACCCCCTTTGCGACACATCGAGTCTGCCTGCCATCCGGCGGCGCCGTACCCTCTCCAGGAGGCGCGGAAGGCGCGATACCGATCGTCAAACAAAGCTCCTTCGATCGATTGCGGCTCTCCAGCTCGCATGTTAATCGGTGTCTCCTCAGGGACTCCCGCGCAGCGAGGCGCGGAGCCGGGGGGGACATCGCGCGGCGGGCGGGCGTTCGGCCTGCCTGCCGCGCTGCGCCGTCGTGCGCCGTCCGTTCGCGAGGCGCTCTCTCTCATCGCCCGCTCGCCCGCCGCTCGTCCAGACCGGAACGGAGCATTCTATGCCTGACCATGTCCTGATCACGGGGGGAGCCGGGTTCATCGGCTCTCACCTGGCCGACGAGCTGCTCCGAAAGGGGGAGCCGGTCCTCGTCCTCGACAACCTCTCGCGCGGGTTCGTCGAGCGCAACGTCGAGCGCCTCAAGGGGCGTCACGGCGCTGGCGTGGAGGTCCGGGTGTGCGACGTCCGGGACGAGCAGGCCGTGAGCGACGCCGTGCGGCGCGCCTCGTTCGTCTTCCACCTCGCCGCGCAGGTCGCCATCGCGAGGAGCGTCGCCGACCCGGCGCACGACTTCGAGGTGAACGCGCGCGGCACCCTGAACGTGCTCGAGGCGCTCCGGAGGCTCGACCGCCCTCCGCCGCTGCTCTTCGCCTCCACCAGCAAGGTCTATGGCGCGCTGCCCGATCTGCCGATCGAGCGCGGCGAGGAGCGGTATCGACCCCTGTGCGAGAGCGCGCGCGAGCACGGCATCTCCGAGAGTCAGCCGCTCGATCTCCGCAGCCCCTACGGGTGCTCGCGGGGCGCCGCCGACCAGTACGTGCTCGATTACGCCCGCACCTTCGGCCTCCACGCCGTGGTGCTCCGGGTGAGCTGCGTCTACGGCCCCCCGCAGTTCGGCAACGAGGACCAGGGGTGGATCGCCCACTTCGTCGCGCGCGCCATCCGCCGCGATCCGATCACCCTCTACGGCGACGGGCTGCAGGTCCGAGACGCGCTGTTCATCGAGGACCTCGTCGACGCCCTCCTGCGCGCGCGGCGCGCGCTCAAGCCCGCCTCGGGCCGCGCCTTCAACATCGGGGGCGGCCCGGGCACGGCGGTGAGCCTCGTCGAGCTGCTCGATCTGCTCGAGGAGCTCGACGGGCGCCGCCCGGTCGTCTCGCTCGCCGCGTGGAGGCGGGGCGATCCGCGGTACTACGTCTCCGACTGCCGCGCCTTCCAGGCGCTCACCGGCTGGGCGCCGCGGGTCGCCCTGCGCGACGGGCTGCGCGCGCTCTATCAATGGCGCCTCGGCGTCGAGGCGCGCCTCGGGGCCGTCTACGCCGACATCCCCTCGTCTGTCCGGATGGACCGGCTGGAGGCCGCCTCGTGAAGGTCGCGCTGGTCAACCCGCCCTGGACCTTCCACGGCAGCGTCTACCTCGGCTGCCGCGAGCCGCACCTGCCGATCGAGCTCGGGTACGCCAGGGCGCTGCTCGAGCGCGCGGGCCACGAGGCCGCCCTCATCGACGCCCAGGCCCGCGGGATCGACCTCATCGCGCTGCGCGCCGAGGTCGCGGCGCTCCGCCCGGCCATGACGGTGATCGCCACGGCGCCGAGCTACCTCTCCTGGCGCAGCCCCCCGCCCGAGCTGCGCGTGCCCATGGCGGCGGTCGCCGCGCTGCGGGGCCACGGCGGCCTCCTCGTCGCCGTCGGGCCTCATGGCTCCGCGACCCCGCGCGCGGCGCTCCGCAAGCTCGGCGTGGACGTCGTCGTCCTCGGCGAGTGCGAGGAGATCCTCGTCATGCTCGCCGGCGCGACCGAGTCGCGCTTCTGGCAGATCCCCTCGATCGCCTACCGCAGGAACGGCATCGACCACGTGCAAGGAGGCCCTTACGCCGCCTGCCTGAGGACGCTGCCGGCCCTGCGGTGGGACGGCGCGACGCTCGCGCGGCACGTCCACCACCACCACCGCTTCGACGCCGTGCCCGCGGGGCCGAGCGCCGAGATGGAGACCTCGCGCGGCAGCCCCTGCCGCTGCGCCTCCTGCGCCAGGGACGGGGCGCGCGACAGGCTCCGGAGGCGCCCGCTCGCGACGGTGCTCGAGGAGCTCGACGCGCTCCTCGCCGAGGGCGTGCGCCACGTCTATTTCATCGACGAGCGCTTCCTGCCCGACCGGGCCCTGCTCGAGGAGCTCTGGGCGCGGGACATCGTGTTCGGCGTCCAGCTCAGGATCGACAGCTGGTCGCGCGAGATGCTCGATCTCCTCGGCCGCGCCGGCTGCGTCTCGATCGAGGCCAGCGTCGAGCGCCCGTCGATCGAGGGGATGGACGCGCTCGCCAGGCGGTGCAGCGCGTCGACCGAGGAGCTCACCGCGCTGCTCGTCCACGCCCGGCGCAGCGTGCCCTTCGTGCAGGCCAACCTGAGCGACGCGGGCCCCGGCGATCCGGCCGAGGCCGCGTCGTGGCGGCAGCGCCTCCTCGGGCTCGGCGTGTGGGCCAACGAGCCTGTCCCGGCGTTCCCGTACCCCGGCTCCGCCGCGTACACCCGGCGCTGGGGGGCGCCCGACGACGGCGCCTGGGAGCGGGCGCACGCCCATTATATCGCCGAGCACCGGACGTTCGGCGATCTGCCGGACAGCCGGCCGCTGCCGCTCTCGGAGCTCGAGCATGGCGCGCGCTGACGCCGGATCCACGGGATCCCCGGGCGCCGCGGCGCCGCGGCCCGGCCGGGTGCTGATGACGGCCGACACGCAGGGCGGCGTGTGGACGGTCGCGCTCGAGCTCGCGGGCGCGCTCTCCCGCGCCGGCGTGGCCACGGTGCTCGCGATCATGGGCGGGCCCCTGTCGCCCGCGGCGCGCGCGGCGGCCGCCGCGGTACCGGGCCTCGAGCTCGTCGAGAGCGCCTACCGGCTCGAATGGATGGATGACCCGTGGGACGACGTCGCGGCCGCCGGCGACTGGCTGCTCGACCTCGAGGAGCGGGTGCGGCCCGACCTCGTCCACCTGAACGGCTACTGCCACGCGGCCCTGCCGTTCCGGGCGCCACGCGTCGTCGTGGCGCACGCCTGCGTGCTGTCGTGGTGGCGCGCGGTGCACCGCCGGCCGGCGCCGGTCCGCTACGAGCGCTACCGCGCGCGGGTCGCCGAGGGGCTCCGGGCCGCCGACGCGGTGGTCGCGCCGAGCGCGGCGATGCTGAGCGCCCTCGCGGGCGAGTATGGCGCGCTCGGCCTGGGCCGCGGCCATGTCATCCCGCACGCGCGCGACCGCAGGCGGTTCGCGCCGGGGCTGAAGGAGCCGTTCGTCTTCGCGGCCGGCCGGCTCTGGGACGAGGCCAAGAACCTCGCGGCCCTCGAGAAGGTCGCGCCCCACCTCGCGTGGCCCGTGCTCGTGGCCGGGAGCGACGTCGCGGCGGGCGGCGTCGGCCGCCGCGCCGGGGAGAGCCTCTGCTCCCTCGGGTGGGTCGATGAGCCGGAGCTCACGTGGTGGATGTCGCGCGCCGCGATTTACGCCTCCCCGGCGCGGTACGCGCCGTTCGGCATGGCCACCCTGGAGGCCGCCCTCTCCGGCTGCGCGCTCGTGCTCGGCGATCTGCCGAGCCTGCGCGAGGTCTGGCGCGACGCCGCCCTCTACGTCCCCGCGGACGATCCGCGCGCGCTCCACGCCGCGCTCGACCACCTCATCCGGGACGTCGCGCGCCGCGAGGCGCTCGGCGCGCTCGCCCGCCGGCGCGCGGTGCGCTTCAGCCCGCGCGCCATGGCCCGCCGCTACCTCGACGTCTACGCCCTCGCCCTCGCCGCCCGCCCGCCGGCCCCCCGGCGGGTCTGCCCTCCTTCGTCGCCTTCACCCTGCGGGACACCATGCGAATAGCCCTCTTCTGCCACTCCTTGCTCTCCGACTGGGACCACGCGGACGCGCACTTCCTCCGCGGGATCGCGGCCGAGCTCGACGCGCGCGGCCACGACGTGCTCGCCTTCGAGCCCGAGGACGCCTGGAGCGCCCTGGGCCTCGTCGCGGCGTACGGCCCGGACGCGCTGCGCGAGGCCGCCGCCGTCTATCCGCGCCTCCGCCCGCGCCGTTACGCGCTCTCCACGCTGGACCTCGACGCCGCGCTCGCGGGGGTCGACGTCGTGCTCGTCCACGAGCGGAGCGACCCGGAGCTCGTGCGGCGGCTCGGCGAGCACCGCGCGCGCACGGATCGTTATCGCCTCTTCTTTCACGACACGCACCACGGGCTCATCACCGATCCGGCCGCGATCGTGCGGCGCGATCTCTCGGGGTACGACTGCGTGCTCGGCTTTGGAAAGAGCGTTTGTGATCTCTACCTGAGCCGCGGCGTCGCGCGGCGCGCGGTGGTGTGGCACGAGGCCGCGGACGCGCGCCTGTTCCGGCCGCTGCCCGAGGTCGAGAAGGAGCGTGATCTCGTGTGGATCGGCAACTGGGGTGACGGCGAGCGGACGGCGGAGCTCCACGAGTTCCTCGTCGAGCCCGTGAGGGCGCTCGGGCTCCGCGCGCGGGTCCACGGCGTGCGTTACCCCGATCGCGCGCTCTCGGCGCTCGCGGACGCCGGCATCGAGTACGCCGGCTGGCTCCCCAACCACCGTGTCCCGGACGCCTATGCGCGCGCCAGGATCACGGTGCATGTCCCGCGGCGGCCGTACGCCGCGTGGCTCCCCGGCATCCCCACGATCCGGCCGTTCGAGGCGCTCGCGTGCGGGATCCCGCTCGTGAGCGCGCCGTGGACCGACGCCGAGCGCCTCTTCTCGCCTGGCCGGGACTACCTCGTCGCGCGCACGGGCGCCGAGATGACGGAGCACCTCCGCGCGCTGCTCGCGGACCCGGAGTTCGCGCGCGGCGTCGCCGAGCACGGGCGCCGGACGGTGCTCGCGCGGCACACGTGCGCGCACCGCGTGGACACGCTCCTCGACCTGATCGACGAGCTGCTCTTGCGGCCCTGTTACCGGCTCGGCGAGGCGGGGGACGACGACGTGGAGCGGAGCGGCCCTGCGTCCGGCGTTCGCCGCCGCGACCCGGGCCGCTACCGGAGCCCGCTCGCGTGAGGTGCGGCGCGGCGCGGGGGGGGTCTCGGCGGTTCACGAGCGGCGGTGTTGCGACGACGGAGGTGTTCCTATGGGTGACGCGAACGGGAGGACGGTGGGGAGCGGCATGCGCGTCCTGGTGGCGGGGGGCGCTGGCTTCATCGGCTCGCACCTGTGCGAGCGGCTCCTCGCGGACGGCCACGAGGTCATTGCGCTCGACGATTTCTCGACGGGCTCGCCGGCCAACGTGGCTCATTTGATGCGCAACAGCCGCTTCTGGCTTGTCGAGCACGACGTGGCCCTGCCGTTCGACTACGAGGTCGACAGGGTCTACCACCTGGCGTCGCCGGCGAGCCCTGCGCGCTGGCGGGGCGATCCGGTGCGCTCCACGCTCACGAACGTGATGGGCACGCTGCACGCGCTCCTGTGCGCCGAGCGGCACGGCGCGCGGCTCTTGCTGGCGTCGTCGAGCGACGTGTACGGCGATCCCGAGGTCGACCCGCAGCCGGAGAGCTACCTCGGGCGGGTGGACCCGGTCGGGGTGCGCGCCTGTTACGACGAGGGCAAGCGCTGCGCGGAGTCGCTGGTGATGGCCTTTCACCGCCAGGGGCGGGCGTCGGGGCGGATCGCGCGGATCTTCGACACCTACGGGCCGCGGATGGCGATCGACGACGGGCGCGCGGTGAGCAATTTCATCGCCCAGGCGCTCCGGGGAGAGGAGCTGACGGTGTACGGGAGCGGGTCGCAGGCGCGGAGCTTCTGTCACGTCGACGACCTGGTGGAGGGGTGTTTGCGGCTGATGGAGCACCCGTCGGAGGTGGGGCCCGTCAACCTGGGGAATCCGGTGGAGGTGACGGTGCTCGAGCTGGCGCAGGAGATCGTGCGGCTCACGGGGAGCGCGAGCCGGATCGCGTACCGCCCGCTGCCGGAGGGCGATCCGATGCGGCGGCGTCCGGCGATCGATCTGGCGCGGCGGGCGCTGGGGTTCGAGCCGCGGGTGCCGCTCCGGCAGGGGCTCTATGCGACGATCCAGAGCTTCCGGCGCGCGCTGGCGGGGCTCGACGAATGCGCGAGGCGAGGGGAGCCGGCAATGGCGAGCTGACGGATTGCCAGCCTGCGATTGTGGTGTCGGGGGCGGAGCGGGCGCCTCGGAGCGCACGATCACCACGCGTGTTCCTCGGCCACGTCACTTGCGATGCGGCGCGTTGCGCTGATAGCCTCGCTCACCGTGAGCGGTTGGGCAGAAGCTCGGGAGGGGTGGGGCCGCGACGTCCGCGTGGTGCGCCGGCGCGCTCGCGTGGCGATTGCCGGGCTGATCGCAATGGGGGCGGTGGCGTCTTTCACGGCGCTGACCGGCGCCTGGCACATCGTGTTGCTCGGCTCGACGGACGTCTCGGCATCGACGTGGCGGCTTGCCAACACGCTCCGTGAGGTCGGGGGATTGCTCGAGCTGGGGCTCGGGATCGTTGCTGGCGTGGTGTTCCTGCGCTGGCTCGCCAGGGCGGTCGCGCTGGCGGGCGAGCTGGATCCCGTGCGGGGGTTTTCCTGGACGCCGTCCGAGGCGGTCCTGGGATTCTTCATTCCCGTCGTGAACCTGGTGCAGCCGTACAGGGTGGCGCGCGATCTCCACGACGGCCTTGCCCCGGAGGCCGTGCCCGAGCCTGCGCCGCGCCCTCTCCTGGACGGCGGGGGGGGTTACCGGCGCGTCGAGATGGCGCACGCCCCGCGGGCGGGCGCGGTGCACCATGCCGCGCTCGGCGCGTGGTGGGGGTGTTATGTCGCGAGCCGCGGCCTCGGGTGGGTGGCCTCCACCATGCCGGATCTGACCGTGGCGGAGTTCATCCGGTCCCGGTATGCGTTCATTGCGTCCGACGCGGCGTCGATCGCTGCTGCGTGGCTCGGGGTGCGGATGATCCGGGCGATCGACAGCCGGGTCGCGGAGCGCCATCGACGGCTCGCGTACGCCTCCGAAGAGGAGCTCGACCAGCTCCTCGTGGAGCGTGATCTCCAGCTGCGGCGGGACATGGCGAAGATCGCCGACTTCGACGATCCCGAGTAGGGCCCGCGCCTCCCGGCGGAGATCTTCTCTCTCCGCGTGGCGGCTTCAGAGCGAGAACTCTGCGCTTGTCCCCGCGGGCGTGAAGACGATCTCCTCCACCAGCGCGTGGAACGAAGCCGGCGTGGCCGCCTCGAGGGCGTTGAACACGGCGAGCGCCGCCGCCGCGCCGACCGCTGCGGGGCTGGTGTCGGTGCTCAGCCCTTCGATCCTGGTCACGGTGACCGGACGTGGGGCGCTGCCGAGAAGGCGGAAGGCGAAGCGCACGCCCGCTGCCGCGCCTCGTTTCCAGTCGTCGTATCCCGCCGCTGGAGCTCCCTCGACGTGCCCCTGAGCGGTGAACCCCGACCCGCCGCAGCTGAACGACACGCCGGCGATCTCGGTCGGGACGCCGTGGACCGTCAAGCTGACCTGCGCGAAGGCCGGCCATCCCTTGTACCGCGCAAACCGGGCGACGCCGACCTTGTCCATCGGTCTTCACCAGCGTACCGGGGTTCAGCCGCAAGCGCCAGGAGGCCACCGGGAGCGACGCTGCGGCGCGTGCTGGCGCGTTGGGATATACAGTGAACAAAGCATGCGCGCGGGGGAGCAATGATCGCATTTCGTGTCTCGGTCAATGGAACGAAGATCTGCACCGCGGGCGTCGGCCCGGCCGGCGTTCTGACGATCACCGTCACGCGGGTCGCCGGCTCTCCGGACGCGCTGCTCAGGGACGGCGACGTGTGGATCGGCGGGTTGGCCTCCGACCGCCAAGAGTTTTTGGTGTGGCCTTCCCGCGCGCTCAGGGTCGGGGACGAGATCGGGATCGAGGTCCTCGAGGCCGACACGGTCGACCCCCCCTTGAAACGCACGCCGCGCGGCGAGTCGTATCGCGACACGCTGCTCCGCCAGGTCCGTACCGCGCTGGGCGCGTTCGCCGGGCCGATGCTCCGCGATCCACGAGGGCAACTCGCGACCATCTCCCGGAGCGCCCGGGTCCTTCTCTCGAGGACCGCGACAGCGATGGCGCGCCGCGCTCTTCGTCCGCCTGGCGCGCGCGCAGAACGTGCCGTCCTCGTCGAGCTGAACTCGCGGCGAGTCTGTGTCGCGGGGGTGCCGCGCCGTGGTCATGTGATGGCCTTGATCACCTGGGCCGGACCTACGGGAAGCCGCGTCCCCAGCTTTTTCTGGTTCTCGGTCGGTGGGCAGGACGCCCGCACGGACGAACGTCTGGACTGGGGCCGTCCGGCCCTGGCCGTCGGCGACCAGATATCCATCCGATTTGCCCGTTCAAGAGAGCACGACGCGCCCACGCGGCGACGTGACCGCCCGCTGGCGCGGTAGGCCAACGCTTTCGTCGCGCTCGGCCAATGTGAGGGCGCGCTCGCGTCTTTATAAACGCCTCATGAACGACGGAGCTCCCGTCCGAAGGAGGCAGGTCATGACACGTGAGTTGCATCGACGAGCGTTCGTGCGTGGGATCATCGCGGCGGCGTCGGCGGCGTGGCTCGGGCTCTCGCTCGGCTGCGGCGCCGACACCCCGGTGGACGCCGGCGACGCGAGCCCGGAAGCCCAGCGGATCGCCCGCAAGAGCGCGTCGGCGATGACCAGCGAAGAGATCGACAGGTTCAAGCGAGCCTACGAGTACGCCGTCGCGAACGGCTTCTTCGACGTCTTCAACGACGAGCACTACGACCACCACCGGCATCGCCACCACGGCGCCGACCTCCAGGCCACCTCGCCGATGACCGTCATGGTCATGGATGAGGCGTCGGGATACCGGCTCCTGCCGTGGCACCGCGCCTTCCTCCTCGAGGCGGAGCAGATGCTCCGCGCTGCCCTCCGCCAGCGAGACCAGGAAGAGGGCGTCGACCCGCGCGAAGCCGATCTCCTGTTCATTCCGTACTGGGACGCGGCGCATGATCAGGACCTGCCGCACTGGGTCCACGGCTTCGAGCCCAAGGGCGGGACGGCCGTCGTGCCCCCCGGCCTGCCCGAGGGGCACGCCGGGTACGGCAAGGAGGTGGGCGAGCGCTACGACATCGTCTTCCGGCGCTGGCCGGGCAAGAACCTGGTCTTCGATACGCTGCAGGCGCCCGAACACGTCGGGCGCATCCTTGCGGAGGGCACGTTCGCCGACTTCTACGATGCGCTCGACGTCACCCCCGAGCTCCGCATCGAGAACTATCCAAAGGCGCTGTCGGCGCTGGAGGTGCTGGAGGTGAAGCTGCCGGACAGCGCAGCCGTTCAGACGCTCGTCGACGCTTTCGGCGGACCCCCGAGCAGCTCGCAGCAGGGCGCGGAGACGACCAACGCCCTCTTCGAGATCGGCTGGATCGGCGCCGTCGAGGCGCAGAAGGCGGCGCCCGACACCGAGCTCGTCGGCGCGGTCAAGGATGTCTATGGCCTCTTCAACTTCATGCCCCACGTCCGGATGCACCTGTGGGCGGGCGGGCTCGATCCGGCGAACGCGGACGTGCGCGGCACCGTGACGTATTTCAATGAGCTGACGGTTGATCCCGTGTTCTGGATGCTCCACGGCGAGCTCGATCGGTACTGGTACACATGGGAGAAGACGCACGCGGACACGCCGCCGCTCCAGGGCGACGACCGGAGCTTCAACCCGCTCACCGCGAGCGAGGGCGCCTGGTACGGCGGCGGAAAGACGTACACACTCGACGATCTCACCGCGCACGACGCGCTGCCGTACGTTTACGATGTGCTGTTCGAAGAATGACGCGCCGCCGCGCGGGGGAGCTCTCGCGCTGGGCGCCCCGCGCCGCGGCGGTAGGCGGCCGGCGTCACGCCGGTCCAGCGCTTGAAGGCGCGGTGGAACGTGCTCACCTCGGAGAACCCTAGCAGGAACGCGATCTCCGAGATCGCGTCGCGCGACTCGCTCAGGTAGCGCACGGCGAGATCGGCGCGCAGCCCGTCGAGCACCGAAGAGAGCGACGTGCCCTCCTCCTTGAGCCGCCGCTGGAGGCTGCGCGGGCTCATGCGCAGTCGGGCCGCGATCGCCGGCAGCGCCGGCTCGCCGTGGGCGAGCTCGGCCGCGATCGCGGCGCGCGCGCGCTCGAGGAAGCTCGCCTCGGCCGGCAGCGCGGCGGCGAGCGAGGCGAGGTGCTGGTCGAGCACCTCGCAGAGCAGGGGCTCGGCGTGCGCCTGGGGCCTCGCGAGGAAAGCGCGATCGATCACCAGCTCGTCGTGGGCCTCCCCGAAGCGCAGGCCGGCGCCGAAGAGGCGGCGGTGCTCGTCGACGCGCGCGGGCGCGGCGTGGCGAAACCGCGCCGCGCGCGGGGTGAACGCCGGGTCCGCGCCCCGCCTCGCGAGGACGACGAGGTTGCCAAGGAAGAACTCGACGGCGTGGCGCGAGGGCGCGGGGCTGCTCCGGGGCGGCTCGTGGCGGAGCAGGGCGACGTCGCCGTCGATCTGGATCTCGAGCGAGGGGCCGATGGCCACGACGCGGAGGTAGCGAGCCGCGCGCGCGTAGGCTTCCCCGACGGTGGCGCTGCTCCGCACCGCGAACCCGAGCGCTCCGAGGCTGCCCACCGGCAGCCTCTGCGCGAGGCGCAGGCCGAAGCTGTCGTCGCGGGCGAGCCGGGCGGCTTCGCTCCAGAGCCGGGCCTCGATCGCCCGCGGAAAGCGCATGTCCGGATCGGCGAGGTCCCCCGGATCGACCCCGGCGGCGGCGAGCAGCTCCGCGGGCGCCACGCCGTCGGCCGCCGCGCCGGCGACGACGGCCTGGAAGACCTTCACGGAGATGTCGCTCATGGCTCTCCGCGGAGCTGGACGGCATCGTTTTGCGCTCTCGATCGATATTTCGACACGGCAGCCTCCACGCCCGATCGCGAGCTGCTCAGAACGGGGATTCCGAGGTGCCGGACCAGCTCGGCCGCGGGGGCCATCGACGCCTGAGCCAGGAGCACGAGATCGCCCGGGAGCGCCGTAGACTCGATCGTCCTGGCGATCTCGCCGGCATAACCAGGAGAGTCACCCCTCTCGAAGAGCCGCCATGCTCGCCCGCACAGGACTTCGACGACATCGATCGAGCGATCCGCGTCGGAGGCTATCTGACGCAGCAACGCCCCGGTGGGCTGAAAGGTGCTCTGGAGCGCGGCCACGACGAGGATCCGGCGACCGCTCGCGACGGCTTGCTCCGCCATCGGGCGATCGATCCGCATCACGGTACAGTCCGAGACGGGGACCGCCTCCGCGACGCCGCCGAGGGTCGAGCAGGTGCACACGATGACCCTCGCGCCCTCGTTCGCGAGCGCCTGAACGACCGTGGCGGTGGCCGAGCGGATGCCGTCCGTGATCCCACCGGCCGCCAGCGCATCCGCAAGGAGGCTCTCCTGCACCTCATGCCGGACCGGAATCGCGTCGTCTGCGTCCCGAACGAGACGGCTGAACGTCTCGACGTGGACGCGGGAAGTATGAAGAAATGCGAGCATGTTTCTCGGTATCCGGAAGGTTCAGGGCTCGCCCGCGCGAGGGACCCATGTTCGTGGATGAACAGCCAGTACATCCCGCTGTTGAAATATCATGCCGTCCGGCGTTGGCGGCCCCCTATCCATTGGCATCCACGAGCTCGCTCCAGAACCGGATCCTGCGCATGTCTCCGCTCGCGGTGTCGACGGGAGACGGTCGGCGAAATTCGCGGCGCAGGTACGTCGCGAGATCGCGGCCGTAGCAAATGATGTCGGTCTGGTAGACCGAGAAGACGGGGTTTCCGGCGAGCGCCGGCTCAGCCGGAATGTAGCGGTGGCCCGCGACGGGAATCAGGCGGGGCGCCTCTGCGACCGCGGCCCGAGCGATCTGCAACGCTTCTGGTAGCTCCGGAGGACGAGCGCCCCATGCGTCCAACCAGAACACGTTGTGCTCGATGTCGAACGCGATGCCTTCGAAGGGCCAGTCGAGCCGCCGGCGAATCTCCGTCGAGTGTGGCTCCCGCCAGTCGGGAAAGCGCCCGCCAGCCGGGAGCCCCTCCGAGAGAAAGGAGCGCAGATCAGGCGGAAACCTTGCGCCGATGACGGACTCGGCCCGGTCGATCTCGGATTCCGTCAGACCGGGGGCAATCGTGATACCCGCGTCGATCAAGATCTGGAGCTCCACTCGCCAGTCCATCCGCCTCTCCCGTCCGCTCGATGAGCCAGTTCGTCGATGGCGCGTCATGGGTCGATGAGCAGCCGCCTGGCGATCCTCTCGTCAACGGCGTAGGGCCTCTCGCGCGGCAGCAACTTCGCAGCGCTGTCCGCGTGGCCGGCCTGAATCTGCTGGTACATCTTCCGGACCAGGGGAGTTCGGTCCTCGATGGCGACGACCCAGCTCTCTGCGTACTCGCGAATGAGATCGCGGCCGACGCCGACCTGGATGCTGTAGCAAGGCAGCGGGCCGCCTCGCAGGTTGCGCTCGGTGTCCCATTGAATGTGGACCTTGGCTTCGGCAAACGCCTTGCTCCACTCGTCCGGCGAGCGAAACACCGTCGCTTCCGGCGAGGTGAGGACGGCGAGGGAGAGCGCCTGCTCCCAGCCCGTCCGCCGGATGCGGACGGCGAGGATCCGCTCCTGCCCGGCCTTGCGCCCCCAGTTGCTGCGGTGCATGAGCCAGAGAAACGACGGCTTGATCCAGGTCATGCGGCCGAACGAGAACGGGGCGACGAAGCGCTGGGAAGCGAGCGCAGGCTCGGCGATGGCCGGCGCATAGGCCTGGTACATGACGATGGTCTCCGCGTCATAGTCCGCTCGGATCTCGTGAAGCTTCGGCATGCAATCCACTCTTTGCGATCGGTAGGATCTGACGGGAGGCTACCCTACGGGGCCGTAGAGCGCCACGGTCGTTCGCGCGTGCAAGACCGGAGGGCGAGCCTGTTCTTCACTGTTCAGCGGCGCTTTCACCGCCAATCGTTCCAAGCGCCGCTCGGTCACCGGAGCGTTCACGGACTCGATCTGAGTGCTCTGACGAGAAAGCTCGGCTCCTCTCCGCTTCCCTTTTCACGAAGGAACTTGACGGCTTTCCCGAGGGGGTTCGCTGTGGCCATCTCTCCGTGAAAGGAGCACCTGTACTTGAACGGCAGCGTTCCTGGACCGGCGAGGTCATGGAACCATGCACCTCCGTTCGACGTGACGATCGCGGCACCAGCGAGCGCACCAAGCTCCAAGATGGCGGTCCAGAATGACTCGATATCCGTCTCCTCGGGAAACCCCGATTCGGCCATTCTCATTTCCAGCAGCTCAAGGGTTCGGAGAGGTTCGGCCTCGCCCGATTCTGCCACGAGCTCGAGGGCGAGTTCGAACATCGCATCGTCGGCGAGTCGGGTCACTGCGCTCTCGTCGAGCTCCGCTGGTGGTACACTCTGGGCGAGAATCGCAGGGTCATCGCCGACCCAGAGCCGAGCTCCGCACGCCGCGATGGTGTTGCGGAGAAATGCGGGCGGCTCGTGCAGGCAGTTGTAGAATAGCTCGAGATCACCATATGCTCGACGCGGGTTGAGGCATCGGATCAGTCCAATGATGGTTGACAGGGCTGGTCGTGCCGCTATTTCGACTGCGGAGCGGTGGTCAGTCTGGATCGCGCGTTCCCGACCGTCCTTCGGTTTGAGTTTCACATCGATGCAATCCAAGGAAATGTACATGGTCTGGGCTCCTGCCAAGGTAACGATTTTCTGGACATCTCCCGGGCGATCCGATCGTGTGAGGCGGTTGCTCAGTTCCCTGTCGCCGTCGCGACTTGCTCCGCATCTCTTCAAGACGGCGCTCAGGCGAAGGGCTTGATGAGCACCGCCTGCGAGTAGATGGCCACGAGGCCCGCGCGCTCCAGGTTGCGCTGCGAGGTGCTGCCCGCCTCGGCCACCGAGTAGGCGAGGTCGCACCCCGCGTCGCGGGCGTACGAGAGGCGGGCGTCGATGAGGGCGCGCTGCACGCCTCGGCCGCGGTGGGCCGCGAGTGTGCCTCCGGCAAACAAGAGGGCGACTCGCTCGTGCACGTAGACCGCGCCGACGCCGGCAACGGGGCCGTCGCCGGCGGCTGACGATGCCAGGAAGTACGCCGCACCGGGCACGTGGAAGCCCGCCTCGAAGATGTCGGCCCGATCGGACGGAGGCTCATCCGGTGTGGCGAAGGCGGAGAGCGAGGCCGCGACCCACGCCGAGGCCTCCTCACGCGCGGCGCGTCGCACGATCACGACGCCGTGCGCGGCCGGCTCAGGCGCGTGGACCTCGACGGCGGGGGCGATCTGGCGCACGAGCACGGTGTCGAGCGAGTCCAGGCGGAAGCCGCGCTCCCCGAGCTGCGCGAGCAGCGAAGGGTGGGCAAAGGGCGAGACCAGGATGCGCGCCGCGGTGCCGCGCGAGGCGTAGAAGTCCTCGAGCGCCTCGACGTCGCGCGCCTCGACCGGGCCGCTCAACCCGAGGCCGACCGCGCGCGAGAGCCGGGCGTGCGGGGCGACGAACGCGGCGCGACCGCCGGCGATAACGGCGACGGCGGCGCGCCGCGCCGGGACCCGTGCGGCGACCTCGCGCGCGAGCGCCTCGATTTTCGCGGCCTCGGTGGCCTCGAGCCGGGTGGACAGGGCCCGATCGACGAAGACGGGTCGCGGTGTCATGCGGGAAGGATAGCGCCGGAGACGGCGGCGCGGACGCTCACTGCGGCCCGACGGTTCGGCGGCATCGTGCTGCCTCGCCCGCACAGGACCTCGACGACATCGTGCGAGCGCTCCGCGTCAGCGGTGTACGGTCAGCGTTCTGGATGCGTGCGCTGTGCCCAGTTGACCGCGTATGCCTGGGCATCCTCCACGTCCAAAGGCACAGCAGTCCACGCGCCGACGGCATCGCCAACCTCGTACTCTAGCTGGTCTTCAGCGTTCTCGCGGCATTCGTGCCATGTGTCGCCAGCGAAGACGCCATCCCGTGTGAAGCGGTAGAGGAGCGCTGGTCCATCGTCGAGGACCTCCATCAAGACGACTTCAGCCAATGGCATGAGGTGGCCTGCGCCTCCGAGCGTGCCCATGGTGTGGCGAGTGCCAGGCTCACCCCGCAGGGGACCAACGTGCGCTACAAGGCGAAGCTTGGACATGGGGCGAACCTCTCGGAGCGGCCGAACATCCTAGAACACCCACGACGCTCCAGCTTCCCACGTTCTGGATTCCTCCGTGGCGGTTCGGTCGTGTGAGGCGGTACTCGGGTTGTTGTAGCAGGTTAGCTCGAGTGTCGCCGGGTAGAGGCGGGTGTCAAGCCCGCTGGTCCGCCGACATCCTCCTGAAAGCGCAGGAAATGGACCTCGCCCAGCACATCGCCGGCGACGATCGTGGAGCCGTCGGAGGAAGCGGCGCAGGCATAGAACGGGGCGTCGCCGGTGAACGTCGCGACGAGGGCGAGCCGACGGAGGTCCCAGACGCGGACGGTGCGATCCCTGGAAGCAGAGACCAGGAGCCGGCCGTCGTCGGTGGGCGCGAGGGCCTGTACGAGGCCCGTGTGCGCCCTGAGCACGCCGATCTCGGCCCCGCTCTCGAGATCGAAGACGTGGATGTCCGGGGTCATCCCGCTCGCCAGCACACGACGCCCGTCGCGCGTCACCGCCACCGTCCAGGCCTTGCCCGTGGATGGGGTCAAGCTCGACAGCTGCAGGCCCTTCGCGATGTCCCAGACTTCGATGGTGTGCCAGGACGCGACAACGAGACGCCGTCCATCGGGCGTCACGACCATGGTGCCCGCTTGACCCCAGGTCGGGCCCAGCGCGCGCAGCTGCTCGCCCTCGCCCGAGTCGAGCACCCGGATGTGATCTTCGTGCGCATGCTGGACGATCAGCTTCGATCCATCGGGGGTGATGGCCAGCCGAGCCACCACGAACTCGGAGCCCTCGGCGTGCCAGAGGCGCTCGCCAGACGCGATGTCCCACGCGGTGAGCGACGGGCCCTCGATGGCGGAGAACATCCGCTTGCCGTCGCGATCGATGACCAGGAGCGCCGAGTCGAACTCCGACATGTTCCACGTCGGAAGGGCGGGCTCATGCCTCATGGCGCGCTCTTCGCGGCAGCTCTGGAGATCCCAGCGCTTGATCGTGTAGTCGATGGACGCGGAGATCGCCCGCTGGCCACCAGGGAGCACGGCGATCGCGGAGACAGCGCGCGTGTGGCCTCGGCGAGCGCCTCTCAAGAGGTCCTCGACCGGATGACCGTCACGGCTCAGATCCCAGATCTTGAGCGTACCGTCGCCGGAGGCAGAGACGACGCGCTGTCCGTCGGGCGAAATGGCGACGCCGTTGATCTCATCCGCGTGGCCGTCGAGCGCCCGCACCTCCGAGCCGTCGGCGAGCCGGATGATGCGGAAGAGCCAATCGCCTCCGTCTTCCCCAAAGTCGAAGCCTGCGGAGATGACATGGCGTTCGTCCGGCATCACGGCGAGATCGTTGATTCTCCGACCATCGCTCGGAAAGTCGCAGGCGATCTCGCCGGTCGCGAGCTCCCACACCTTGAGCCCGTCTCCCCCGCCGGAGATCGCCCGCGCTCCGCCGGGCGTGATGGCCACCGCGGTCACCCAGCTCGTGTGACCCCAGAGGGCGCGAACCGCCGTGCCGCGCGCGAGATCCCAGAGGATCAACGACCTGTCCTCCGAGGCGGACACGGCCCGCTGCCCATCGGGCGTGATCGCCACCGCGCGGGTCACGTTGGGGAACCAGGCGTCCTCCTCCGCTTTTACGTGGCCTTCGAGCGCGTGCTCTTCCACCCCGTCGCGCAGGCGGACGACCTTCAGGATCTCGTCCTCCTGGGCGATGAGCGCGCGCTCTCCATCGGGGGTCACGGCCACGGCCTCGACCGGGCAGAGCCCCGGGAATGCCCAGCGCTCGGCGCCGGACTGGAGGTCCCAGAGCGTCAACGTGCCATCGGTCGAGCCCGAGAGGACGCCGAGCCCGTCCGGCGTGACGGCCACCGCTTTCACTGCATCGCCGTGGCCGGTCAGGGTCATGATCTCGGCGCCGCTCGCGAGGTCCCAGACCTTGACGGTGTGGTCGCTCGATCCGGAGACGATCCTGCGGCCGTCCGGCGTGAGCGCGACCGAGTGAACCGCTCCCGAGTGGCCGGTCAGGGTGCGGAGCAGCGGTCCGCCGGGAGGGGTGAGGTTGCGCGTCATGGGCAACAGCTGGGGAGATTTCGCCGCCTGCGTGGCCTGCTCCAGCAGCGCCTCGACCTCGGGCAGGGGGCACCCGAGCAAGCGACCGCGGAGCTGGGCCGCGAGCGCCCCCGGATCGCCGGCCAGCACGTGCGCGGAGAGCCGGATCGCGTCCATGACGAGCCTGGTCGCAGCGGTGGCGAAGAGACTCGAATCCTCGGTGAGCGCGTGCGGCCCCTCGACCTCGAGCCTTGCGTGGAGTTCGCTGAACGGGATCAAGGGTTTCCTCCTGCGCTGTCCGCGCCGTCGACAACCGCCGGCACGGACTCCCGCATCACCTCGATGAAGCGACGCAGCCGGGCCGGATAGAAGCGGGCATGAGGATAGACCAGGTGGACCGGCAGCGGATCCGCCTGCCACGACGGCGCGAGGTGCAGCAGCCGCCGCTGCGCGAGGTCGTCGGTCAACAGCCAGGACGAGGCCACGCAGACGCCCAGCCCCATCAGCGCGGCGCTGCGCAGGGCATACAGGCTGTCGGTGCTCATGCGCGGGCGGATCGCGAGCTCGACCCGTTCACCGCCCGACGCGCGGGTCAGCGTGATCGTGTCGCGGTAGTAGGTGCGCAACGCCAGCCAGGGCATGTCGGCCAGGTCCGATGGATGAGCCGGCCGCGCGGCCCGACCCAGCACCGAGGGCGCGGCGGCCACGATGCGCGGCACCTCGGTCAGGCGGATCGCCACCACGGCCGGATCGGCCACCGCGCCGACCAGGATCGCGCAGTCGATGCCGTCGGCGATGAAGTTCGGCTGCCCGTCGTGCAGCAGCCACTCGACCGAGACGCGCGGGTAGCGGCGCAGGTAGTCGGCCAGCGGCTTGACCAGCTGGTGCTGGCCGAACGCGTGCGGCACGACCACGCGAAGCGTCCCGTCGGGCTGGTCGCGGTCGCCTCGCATGTCCGACGCGAACGCCTCCAGGCTGGTCAGCAGCGCCTTGGCGCGCTCGAAGCACCGTTCGCCGTCCTCGGTCAGCTTCATCGTGTGCGTGGAGCGCTGCAGCAACGGCAGGCCCAGCGAGCGCTCCAGCGCCTGCAAGCGCCGGCTCACGGTGGGCTGCGTCGTCCCCAGCAGCGTGGCCGCGGCCGACAGGCTGCCGGCCTCGACGATCCTCACGAACGTCTGCAGCAAGCCGATGTCGTCCAGCGACGAGGGCGAGGGAGGTGCCGGCCTGGTCATACGTCAACCGTATAACCATCGTGCGCTCCATGCCACTACAGCGCTGGGGCGACGCTTCCCATACTCGATGTACCATGCACGCCATTCAGTTGACGCATACACCCCCCGCCACCCAGCCGCCGCCCGCCGCGTCCGCGCCGCCCCTGCCCGCCGCCCTGGTGCTGCTGCTGGCCACCGGCGCGGGCCTGGCCGTGGCCTCGATCTACTACAGCCAGCCCATGCTCGGCGTGCTGGGGTCCGAGATCGGCGCCTCCGACCGCGCGCTCGGCCTCGTGCCCACGCTCACCCAGCTGGGCTATGCGCTGGGCATCCTGCTGCTTGCGCCGCTCGGCGACCGCTACGACCGGCGGCGCATCATCCTGGCCAAGGCTGCCCTTCTGGCGGCCGCGCTGCTGCTCGGCGGCGCCGCGCACGCGATCGGCACGCTGCTGGTCGCCAGCCTGGTCACCGGCCTGGCCGCGACCCTGGCGCAGGACATCGTGCCCGCCGCCGCGACGCTGGCCCCGGAGGCGCATCGGGGCAAGGTGGTCGGCACCGTGATGACCGGCCTCTTGCTGGGCATCCTGCTGTCCCGCGTGATCAGCGGCTTCGTGGCGGAGAATTTCGGCTGGCGCGCGGTGTTCGTCGCCGCCGCGGCCAGCATCGCCCTGCTCGGCGCGGCGATGTGGCGCAGCCTGCCGCGCTTCGAGCCGACCACGCAGCTGAGCTACGCCGCGCTGCTCGGGTCCCTGGCCGCGCTGTGGAAGCGCCACGGCGCCCTGCGCCGCGCGACGCTGGCCCAGGGGCTGCTGTCGGTGGGGTTCAGCGCGTTCTGGTCCACGCTCGCCGTGATGCTGCACGGCGCGCCGTTCCACCTCGGCAGCGCGGTGGCGGGCGCCTTCGGCCTGGCCGGGGCGGCCGGCGCGGTGGCGGCGCCCCTGGCCGGCCGCATCGCCGACCGCAGCGGGCCCGAACGGGTGACGCGCATGGGCGCCGCCCTCTCGTTCGTGGCCTTCGCCGCCATGGCGCTGTCGCCCATGCTGTCGGCGCATGGACGGCTGTGGCTGCTCGGCGCCAGCGCCGTCGCCTTCGACCTCGGCATCCAGGCCGCGCTGGTGGCGCATCAGACCATCGTTTATGGCATCGAGCCCGGCGCGCGCAGCCGTGTCAACGCCGTGCTCGTCGTCGGCATGTTCGTCGGGATGGCCGCCGGCGCCGCGCTGGGCAGCGTGCTCTTCGCCCGGTGGGGCTGGCTGGCGGTGACGGCCCTCGCCTCGTCGGCGGCGGCCAGCGCGCTCATGGTCCGACTCTGGCCTGCGGCGCGCCCGTCTCCCAGCGCGTGACGGCTCACGACAGCACACGTCCCCTGTCCTTCAGCCCTGCTTTTGCCAGCGTGATCCGCGCGACGTCTCCTTCTGTACCTCGACGATGCCGAGCGCCACGTGGTGATCGCTCAGCGCGCCGCCGACGAACGCGTGGTAGTGGCTGTGGCTCGCGAGCTCAGGGTGGGCCGCGAGCATCCGCTCGTCCTCTGAAATGTCATTGGTAGAGAACTGCTGGCCGGCGCTTGCCACGACCTGCATTAAAACGCTCCGCTGAATCGACTTTCGGCTCATCGCTGCCTCCAGATCTTGATCGTCGCGATCGCGCCGGTGCGCGCCTTCACTGCGCCGGCGCCCCGCTCTCTCCGTCGTCGAAGAACTCCATCCCTTCGTAGGGCTTCTCGCGGCAGGACGTAAGGCGGGTCCGGAGGTCGCCGACGTGGATCTCGAGCTTGTGGCCGTCCGGGTCCTCGAAGTAGAGCGATGCCCCTTCGGAGCGGTTCTCTTTCCAGATCCGGGCCCCGCTCAGGCGAACGGCCTCGCCCAGGGAGGCGAAGGCCTCTGCATCGACCGAGAAGGCGAGGTGCGAGTCGTCGGCCTGCCGAGCGGCGCGCGCGTCGAGCTCCAGACAGAGCCAGAGCGTTCCCAGCTCGAGGTACGCGCCCCTGGCCCACTGCGCTCGCCGCGTTCCGCCGAGCACCTGGACGTAGAACTGCACGGCGCGGTCGAGATCTCGAACCGCGAGGGTCACGTGGTTGATGCCGCCGATCGCCATGGCTCCGGCAGCATAGGCGACAACGGGCCCGTGAGGGAGTGTTCGATCTCCAGGCTCCCGGTTGACGGACCGGTGCCGGGAGGGCGAGCGCGGAGCCCCGTCGCGGCCTCGCCCCTTCACGGCGCGTCACGCCGCCGGCAGACGCCCGGACGCAATGAATTTCATGCTCCTTTACATTACTTCACGCGATAGTTTTCGAAATTAAACCACGAATCGCTCCTGGCACATGGATCCATATCGCCGAGGGTGGGTGGTACGCCAAGCGCACGAGGATCCGTGCTGAAGTCCGGAAGAACCCTACTGGCGCACGGGTCGAAGAGCGACTATGCAATGCGCCGTCATCGGCCGTCCGGCGATGGGACAAATGATTTTGCACTGCTGAGCTTGACAGGGCTCCTTTGTTTGCCAATAGCGTTCGTCGCACCGAGACCGACCGCCCGCCGCGCCGCCACGAGCGCGCGGCGTGCGTCGTCCGGTGTGAGCCCCGGCATCACGGCTGAATCACGGCATCGCGCATGCGCATCGGGTCATCCCCGGCGCTTGCCAGGTCATGAATCCGGACGCTAGATCGGTTCGAGTGTCAGCAGCTCGTCGTGACGCACGGGGTGGTTCGTCGCCCTGCCGAACGAGGCGCGACGATCGGACGCTTCATCACCAACTTGGGTAAGAACCATGCACAACTTCAGCTTCCAGAGCAGATGGAACACGTGGGCGGCGGCAGCAGCGCTGGCGCTGCTGCCGGCATGCGGCGACGGCTCGACAGAGCCGATCGGCACATCGCAGGCCGCGCTTCAGGGCGCGAACGGGATCAGCGCGGATCGCGTGATCGATTCGCAGTGGGGTCAGGGGTACTGCGCGCACATCGTGGTGAGCAACCAGCACCCGAGCGCCACGACGGGGACGTGGAGCGTCGCGCTCGACGTCGGCCCGGGCGCCATCTTCTCGTCCTGGGATGGCACGTTCAGCGGGAGCACGGGTCAGATTACGGTCACGCCCCAAGGCAGCAATGCGGCGATCCCCCCGTCGGGCAGCCGCCAGTTCGGGTTCTGCGCCAGCATCCCGAGCCCGGGGATCGAGCCGGTCGTGCTGTCGGTGAGCAGCGACCTGCCGCCGATGGGCAGCGGCGTGGCGATCGCGGAGTACAAGTTCCCGGCCGCGATCGACGCGATGGTCAGCCCTGACTACGCGACCGAGCTCTGGGCGTCCTTCTACCGCCCGACGAGCCTCGAGGCCGGCAAGCAGTATCCGCTGCTCGTGTTCATGCACGGGAATCACCCCACGTGCGGCACGGGCGTGAATCCTCGCACAGACAACAACAACCAGTATGCCGCGACGGGGACGTGCCCGGCGAACTACGTCGTCGTCCCCAACCATCGCGGCTACGACTACATGGCCGCGGACCTCGCCGCGCGCGGCTATTTCGTCGTGTCCATCAACACGAACCGGGGTATCCATGCCGCGTCGGGCTCGCCCAGCGACGAGTTCGTCATCGGGCCGCGCGGACGCCTGCTGCTCCGCCACCTGGAGCGGCTGAGCCGCTGGGACAGCGGCGCCGAGCCGACGCCCCCGGAGCTCGGCGTGGATCTGCTCGATCGCATCGATTTCGACCAGGTGGGCTTGCTGGGGCACTCGCGCGGCGGCGAGGCCGTGCGGTTCGCCTACAACGAGTACCGCCGGAGCGGCAGCCCCTGGCCTGCGCTGATAGAGAGCCCCGTGAGCATCCGCGGGATCTTCGAGATCGGCCCGACCGATCAGGGCCAGAACGGCCAGCGCCTGAACGCTGACCAGACGGCCTGGAACGTGATCCTTCCGGCCTGCGACTGGGACCTGAGCGATCTGCCCGGGATGCGCCCGTTCGATCGCATGATGAGCATCTCCGAGCCGGAGCCCCTCTCCAAGTCCTTCTATCATGTGTGGGGCGCCAATCACAATTACTACAACAGCGAGTGGCAGCTCGCGGACGGGAACAGCGGCGGGATCACGGGTTGCATCGACCATGAGGAGCTCTTCGATCCGCTGGAGCACGGCTCGCCGGCGCAGCGCGAGACGGGTCGCCTGGCGGCCGTTCAGTTCTTCACCGCCAACGTGGGCGCGGAGCGCGACGAGGCCGCGAACGCCCTGTTCGACCCCGCCTTCCCCTTTCCGGACGTCCCGTACCGCGTCCGCCGCGGCTATCACCCGGGCGGCGGCTCCGCCGACAGCCTGATGCTCGAGGATTTCATCAATCCGACAGGCACGAGCTCCTACGGACTGCCGAACACGACCGGCGGCACCCTCTCGGTGGAGCACACGCCCTTGAGCGGGCACGACCCTTCGCTCTCGGGCGCCTGGATCCACGACGTGGCCGCGGGCAGCGCGACGTTCTTCCAGTCGAACTGGTCCGCCGCAGGCACGGGCTTCGATCTCACGGGGTACGACACCCTCGATCTTCGCGCCGACCGCAGCTGGAGCTCCGACCCGACCGAGGCGTCGTTCCTCGTGGAGCTCGTGAACGCCGACGATACCCGGTCGAGCGCCGTCGCCATCGATGAGTTCCTGGATCTCGGTCCGCCGCCGCGCGGCGGCACCACGCTGCCGACCGCGCGCATTCCGCTGTCCGCGTTCAGCGGCGCCACGCTCGCGTCGGTGCGCGGGGTTCGTCTGACCTTCACCACCACGCTCGACGGAAGCAGCCTGTACCTGGCGAACATCCGCGCGACCCGTGCCACCACCGAGGCCCTGGCGGCGTCGGGGCAGCTCGCCTCCGTTGCGTCGAGCGCAGCGTCGCCCAGCGCCCGTGCGCGCGCCGCAGGGACGTCCCTCCCCGAGCAGCGGCGGATCACGGCGGGCAACGCAATCCAGAGCGTGAGGCGCAGCGGATCCGACGCTGTCGAGCTCACGCTCACCAGCGCCGAGTTCTTCGACCTCCGCGCCACCAACCTGGTGCTCACCGTCGGCGCCGAGCGAAGCACCGCGGCTCGCCATCCGAACGGCGATCTCCACACCGTTCAATTCATGCTCCCGCGCGCCGCCTTCGACCGCCTCGCCGCGCAGGAGCCGGTGATGGTCGACTACGGTCCAGGCTCCTCCGTGGCCTGGGACTTCGGTCACCTCGACAAGACGGCGCTCGCTCCCTGAGCCGAAGGCGGCGCGCCCTGGCCTGCACTCGGCGCGTTCATCCCCTGGTTCATCGACATCAACGACCTGGATTGACCTCCTCGATGAAGTAGGCGGTCTCTGCGGAGTCGTCGTCTACCTCGAGGAGGCTCCCCGCGTCGGCCATCGATGGTCCGACGTTCGTCTCCAGCCACTTCTTCACGTCGCCAGCGCCGGCGTCTTCGAACAGCAGGTCGGACGCTTCTGACGGCCTGAAGCCGCTGTCCGGTAGGTAGATGACCATGCTCGCTCGGACCACCGTCGACAATAGCCGAAGGGACTCTCGCAGACCCTGCCGCACGTCACGCTCGTGAAGAAATGACGACCATCGCGCCAGATGCGTGAACTCGATCAATCTCCTGTGGACAAAGGCATGGAACCCGTCCGGGCCATCCATCGACACGTAGCCCTCGTTGAATAGCTCCTCGGCGGCGTTCGAGTTGAGCTCGCTCAGCTTCCATCCCCAGGAGGCTCGTCCAGCCCGGACCCACTCCTGCACCCATGGACGGAGCGCGGGTGGTAGTGCCCAAGCAGCGTTGAGCGCGCGTGGCAGTTCATACAGCTCATCCGAGGATAGGCCATGGTCGACGATGGCGGTGAAGTCTACGCCCATGTTGTGACTCCATTGCTCGGCAATACAGCGTGCTCGCTCCAGCCGACGCTCTGCGGTGTCGCTGCGGCTCGACGCGCGGCCGGCAGCACGGCTTGCTTGCGCGGCCGCGTTCGTCAAGAGTCGCGGCGAGATCTGCCGCCAGGGTCATGCGGCTGTCAGCCTCCGTTCGAGTAATCGGGGAGCTCGATCTTGTCGGCCGCGGAGGAGCCGAACCATCCCTCACGGCGCTGCAACAGGGGAGTGGAAGCGAGCCAGAGCACCCGGTGAAGGAGCGAGACCCCGAGCCTCGACTTCGGGTGCGCGATCCAGGGGACGCCTGGCGGGAGCTTCTGGGCCAGATCGACATAGGGGCGCATGAGCTTTTCATAGGCCGCGAAGGCGTCTCGATGGCCGGCGTGCCGCGACAGCTCTCCCGCGAGCACGTAAGCGCCGACGAGAGAGAGGCTCGCGCCCATCCCGCTGACAGGCGACGGGCAGTACGCGGCGTCACCCACCAGCGCGGCGCGACCGTGGGACCAGCGTGGCGCCATGACCTGGCTGACCGCGTCGAAATAGACGTCCTCGGCGTCTGCCAGCGCCGCGAGCACCCGCGGCGATTCCCAGCCGGCGTCGGCATAGACGCGCGCGAGGACCGCCTTCTGCTCGGCGACGCTCAACCTTTCATAGCCGCGCGGGGGCGACAGGAACCAGAGCGACGCCCGGGTGGTCCCCGTGTTGTCTGGACGCAGGAGTATCGATCGCCCGCCGGGGGCGTGGTACCAGCGAGCCCAGGCGCCGTCGGACGCTCCGCGGGGAATCGTGAAGTAGCTGGCATACAGGTCGAGCGGGCGAATCCTGGGCTCATCGCCGACGATGAGCGTACGGGTTCGCGAGCGGATGCCATCGGCGGCGACCACGAGGTCGAACTCGCGCGCCGTGCCATGCTCGAACGAAACCGTCACCCGGTCGCCGTGGTCCCGGAGGCCCGTGATCTGGTCGCCAAAGACGTACTCCGTCGTGTTTCGGGTGCGGTCGTAGAGGATCCTGGCGAGGTCACCGCGGAGGATCTCGAGCTCCTTCGTGAACCCACCGGTGTCCGAGGTCTCCGCGGGGAACTCGGCCCTGGTCACGTCGTGTTCGTCGACGAAGCGGAGCCCCAGCTCCCCTGTCGTGGCGGCTCGGATGTCGCCTTCGATCCCCATGAGGCGCACGACCTTCCGCGCCGCGCCCTGGACGTCGATGTTCTGCCCGCCGAGCCGGAGTGCGGTGGCGCGTTCCACGACGACGGGTCGGAATCCGTAGCGCGCAAGCCAGAAGGCGAGCGCGGGACCGGCGATGCTCGCACCCGAGATCAGGACCTTCCGATGTTCCACCGGTGGAGTGTCACCGGGTCGGGGCAGGTGTCAACCCCGTCCGGTTCGACGGAGCCTCACGGCGGCTGGAGCATCGCCGGGCTGCGGCGTCGGGGTCCGCTCGGCGGGGCTCGAGCCCTCGGGTCTCCTCGGGGCGTCGTGCGGGCGCCGGCCTGGCGGTGCGTTCGGCCGCCGCTTCGTCTATCCTGGTCGCCATGATCAAGCGCAGCGGGAGCAGCCGAGTCGCGCCGGCGGACGACGTGTTCGCCGCGAGGAAGCGCAAGCCGGTACCGCACGAGTTCGTGCTCGACGCACTCGCCCCGCTCGGGCCCGAGACGCGGCCGATGTTCGGCTGCCTGGCGGTCTATGTAGAGGACAAGATCGTCCTCATCCTGCGCGACAAGCCCGCGCCCGCGCAGGACAACGGCGTCTGGCTCGCCACGACGGAGGAGCACCACGCGGCCCTGCGCCCTGAGTTCCCGAACATGAGGAGCATCGAGGTGCTCGGGAGCGGGGTGACGGGCTGGCAGGTGCTCCCGGCGGAGGCGCCCGATTTCGAGGAAGCCGCGCTGCGGGCCTGCGCGCTCATCGAGGCAGGCGATCCGCGGATCGGGAAGGTGCCGGGAGAGCGGCGGAAGCGGCGCGAGGCGCCGGCGAAGAGGGCGGCAACGAAGAAGGCGCCGGTGAAGAAGGCGCCGGTGAAGAAGGCGGAAAAGGCGGCTGCTAAGAGGGGCGGGAAGGCGACCGCAAAGAGGGGAGCTTGAGCGTCCGCGGCCCGAGTTCCTTCGCCAGGTAGCTGTCGATGATCATCGCGAGCCGCGAGCGGCCGTGCCCATGGCGATGGCTGGGCGATCACCCTCATTCGATCATCTTCTGCGCCGCGAGAAGGCTCTTCGTGAGGCCGCCGCCGCACAGCACGAGCTCCCGGATCGCGTCGTCGAGGTGCCGATCGTGCACCACGATCTCCTGCCCCTCTTCGGCGGCGAAGACCGCCGCCTTGCGAAGCAGCTCGCGGATGAAGGCGCCGCTCGCCCCCTCGGTGCGCGCAATCCACCGGGGCAGATCGACCCCCTTGAGCGTCAGCCCGCGTCCGTAGAGCTCGAACATCCGGCGGCGGCCTTCGCCATCCGGAAGCGGCACCTCGATGGCGAGATCGACGCGGCCGGGTCGGGATGCAAGCGCGGGCTCCAGGATATCCGGACGGTTCGTGGTCAGGAGGAACAGGACGTCAGCGTCTTCCCCGAGGCCATCCATCTCGTTCAGGAGCTCGAAGAGCACCCCATTGCACGACTGGTCCGGCCGCGTGCGATCTTCCGCGACGAGATCCACGTCCTCGAGCACCACGGTGGCGGGCTGGAGGAAGCGCGCCATGGCGCACGATTGCCGGATGAGGCCCTGGGAACGGCCCGTCAGCAAGATGACCGTCCGCCCCTCCATGCGGCTCGCGAGATACATGGCTGTGAGCGTCTTCCCGGTTCCCGGAGGCCCGTGCAGCAGAACGCCGCGCTTCAGGTGCCGGCCCGCGGAGAGGAGGGAGCGCGCGTGCTCTGAAATGCGAATCGTACAGCGCTCGATGCGCTGGAGCAGGTCTCCCGGCAGGATGAGGTCCCCCTCTCCGACCTGTCGCAATGGACGGAAGCTCACCCCGATGGCGCTGCGGTCCACCTGGTCGAGCGACACCACCTTGCCGCGGTAGACGTTGCGTTCGAGCATCGTCCGGCGGAGCCTTGCGAGGAAGCGCTCTCCCGCCTCGCGCTCCGGCGCCATGACGCTCACCGTGAGGCCGCCGTCCCATGGTCTCTCGCTGCCGCTGACCAGCACGGCGAGGCGTTCGGGGGCGTGTACGAGGAGAAGGCCGCATTGCATGCATGAGACCTTCTGGCCTGCATCGAGATCGACGGTCTTGTATTCGACGGGGCCGATGGTGGGACCGCCCTCGAACAGGCCCGCCTCCGTCGCCGTGGCGAGCTGCCCGAGCCGAATGCGGTTGTAGGAATCGCGTCCAGTGAGCCCGAGGAGCGCGTGCGATCGTCCCCCCTCTCCCAGCATCGCGTCGAGCGCGATCTGGACGTTCGGCCGGTCGTACTCCGCAAAGCTCGCCTCCACGATGGGAAGCGCTGCGGGATCCTGCGCGAAGTGATCGCGAAGCTTCTTTCTTATGACGGACTCGTCCTTGCTGACTCGCTCGTGGGCGAGCTCGATGAGCTTCCGGAGGACGTTCATGCCGAATGACATGACCGCACTCTACGTCATGCCGTCGGGCGTTGAAAGGCCGAGGCGGAAATGGGGCGAGGCGCCGGTGAAGAGGGCGGCGGCTGGGAAGGCGCCGGCCGAGGAAGGCGGAAGGCGCCGGCGACGAGGGCCGGGAACGCGACGGCGAAGATGGGTTTCCGCGTCGCGATGACGCTCCTGATCAGCGCTGCTCGCGCGGCGCGGTGACCCTCGCCCACACCGCGAGGATCATCGCCTGTTCCATGGTGCTCGGCGGGGGATAACCCCTCGGCGGCTCGGCCGGCAGGGGCACGGGCGCCTTTGCCCTGCGCCATGCCGCGTCGTGGCGCGCCGAGGCCCCGGCCGCGGGGCCGCGGCGCGCGACCTCGTAATCGACCGCGGCCACCGCCTCTTCGAGGGTGGAGAAGCGCTCGACCTGCCTTCCGTCCAGCAGGACGTGCCACCGCTTCCCGCGAGCGCCGCGGGCGAGGACGACGACCTCGCTGAGCGTGCCAGGCCTCCTCTCGTAATGGAGCGCGAGCCCGAAGCGGCCGAGAGAGGCCCACGCATTGCGCGAGATGGCCATCACCTCGGGGTCGACGCGGAGGCTCAGCGGATCGAAGTGCGCGGCGCGCTCCTGGATCTCGCGCAGCGTGATGCGGCCCGCCTCGACCTCGAACCCGGGGTAATCGAAGGTCACCTGCCGAAAGAAGCGGCTCGCCTCCGAAGCGTCCCTGCCCTCGAGATCGAGGTCGCGGGGCATGCCGAAGAGCGAGGGCAGCGTGCACAGCTGGAGCGAGGAGAGGTCGACGAAATCGAGGATGAGGCAATCCTTCTTGCCTGGATGCAGGCGCGTGCCGCGCCCGACGCACTGGGCATAGAGCCCGTCCGAGCGGGTGGGGCGGGCCATGGCGATGCAAGAGACGCCGGGGTCGTCGAAGCCCTCGGTGAGGACAGCGACGTTGGTGAGGACCTGCACGCGCTCTTCCCGGAAATCGGCGAGGATCCGGCCGCGGAGGTCGGAGGGCATGTCGCCGTGGACATAGGCGGATCGGACGCCGAGGTGGTTGAGCGCCTTCGAGAGGTTCCTGGCGTGCGCGACCGTGACGCAGAAGGCGATGGTGCGGCGGTCGCGGGCGAGCTCTTGAATGGAGCGGGCGACGAGCGCGTTGCGCTCCTCCAGGTCGACGGCCTCCTCGAGCTCGTCCGTGGCGAAGTCGAGTCCGCCGGCGTCGAGGCGGGAGAGGTCGGTGGCGGTGGCGACGCGGTAGCCGGTGAGGGGGGCGAGGTAGCCGTCCGCGATCATCTCGGTGAGGGAGCGGCTGTAGACGATCGCCTCGAAGACATCGTCGAGGCCTTTGCCGTCGCCGCGGGCCGTCGTGGCGGTGAACCCGAGGAGGGTGCCTGTCCACGCGGGGTCGAAGGCGCCGAGCTGGCGGAGGACACGGCGGTTGTCGTCGGCGGGCGCGTGGTGGCATTCGTCGTAGATCACGAGGCCGATGTCGCGGCCGCCGGTGACCTGTTCGAGCCGCTTCTCGTGGAGGGAGCGTATGGAACAGACGATGACGCGCGCGTCCGCCGGGGCGCGGAGCTCGCCCTGCTCGACGGCGACCGTGGCCTGTCCGGCGAGGGCGCGCTCGATCTTGTCCTTGGCCTGGAAGAGGAGCTCTTCGCGGTGGGCGAGCACGAGGACCTGCCGCCTGGCGAGGCGGGCGAGATGGGAGAAGATGACCGTCTTGCCAGCGCCGGTGGGGAGGCACACGACCATGCGCCGGACGCCGCGCCTGCGGGCCGCGAGGACGGCCTCGACGGCGGCGCGCTGGTAAGGGCGGAGGGCGGGGGCGCCGGGGCCCATCGGTGCTGAGGCGGTCGCGGGGGTGGTCATGAGCTCTCGCGTGGGCGTCGCGCACCATAGCCCGGAACCCCTGTCCGTGCTCATCGGCGATCGGCGGCTCCCGCACGCCATGCAACGAGCGAACCTCCTCTCGACGTGGCGCCCGCGAGGAGCCCCGCGGCCGGGTTGATTGGAATTGACATCGACCATGTAGGCGAACACATTTTCACGAACGGTGTCCTTCTTCTTCGCCCTGGGTGTGTCGTCATGCGCATCGAGACCTTCGTCGGCTGTGTGCCGACAGCACTGCTAGCCTCGGCCCTGTGCGGCCTTGTCGTCGCTTGCTCCGAGCCCGCGGGACCTGGAGCGGCCGGAGCGGGAGAGGGGAGCAGCGGAACCGGCGCTGGCGCCGGCGACAGCGGGACGACGGGCAGCAGCGGGGGCCAGGCGGGCTCGAGCGGAGGGGCCGGCGCCGGGACGGGCCAGACGGGGGCGGGTGGGCGCGGGTCGGGCGGAGCAGGCGGCGGTCCTGATCTCAGCGCCGAGATCTACGACCGCACCAACCTGCCGCGCTTCGACATCGAGCTGCCCCCGGAGTCGGTTCAAGCCCTGCAGCAGGTGTCGGGCCCGGACGATCCGCTCCAGGACGAGTACGTCTCGGCCACGCTGCGCTACGGGACAATCACCGTTTCGAACATCGGGCTGCGCATCAAGGGCGAAGGCAGCTTCCGCGGCCTCGACGAAAAGGCGCCGTTCAAGCTCAAGTTCGACGAGTTCGTGGACGACCAGACCTTCCTCGGCCTCGAGCGCATGACGCTCAACAACATGGTCGAAGATCCGTCGTTCCTCGCAGAGCGCCTGGCGTACGACCTCTTCCGCCACGCCGGCTTGCCCGCCCCGCGCTGCAACAGCGCGCTCGTGTACGTCAACGGCGAGTTCTATGGCGTGTATGCCAACGTCGAAGCCGAGGACACGACCTTCCTCTCGCGCTGGTTCGCGAGCAACGACGGAAACCTGTACGAAGAAGGGCAGGTCGACTTCGTGCCGGGCGCCGAAGCAAAGTTCGATCTCGAGACCAACGAGGCCACGAACGACCGCACGGACCTCGCTGCGCTGATCGCCGCCGTGGACACGGCGAAGAGCGCGACGTTCCTCGAGGACATCGGCGGCTCGCTCGACACCGATCACTTCCTGCGCTTCACCGCGGCCGAGGCCGCTGTGAATCAGTGGGATATGTACGCCTACACGGTCTTTTATCCGAACAACTTTCGTATCTACAACGATCCCGCTTCCGGGAAGTTCGTCTTCTTGCCGTGGGGGATGGACCTCTCGATGAAGCCCTTCCGCGACTCGGGCAAGCCCCACATCGCGCTGTTCGAGCTCGCGCGCCAGGGGGACTTCCCGAACGGCGCGATCTCGACGGGGCTCATCTTCCGGCGCTGCCTGGAGAGCCCGAGCTGCGTGACCGCCTACCGCGGCGCGGTGGAGAGCATCATCGAGGCGTACGAGAGCGCCGACCTCGAAGGGCTCGCCAGCAGCTACTACGAGCAGATCAGCGAACAGGTCGCGGCCGACCCGCGCAAGGAATACTCCCAGAGAGAGTTCGAGCGGGGCTTCCAGAGCTTGCTCGACACCATCCGCGAGCGCCCGGACGCGCTGCGCGAGGATCTGGCCAGGTAGCGCCGCCCGGATCGGGAGGCTTCGCGCCGCGCCGGGCCGACTGCGATGGTGCGTTGGGTCCGTTCAGCGGCGGTCGCGACGCCGCCGCGCGCGGCTCGCGAGGGACAGCGCGAGCCCGATCGCGGGCAGCGCCCAGCCGGACGAGGCGCCGCTGCCCGCGCCGACCGAGCAGCCGACTCTGACGTGATCACCATCCGGGTCCTCCGGAGAGTCACCGCCACCACCCGCCCCGGATCCCCCCGAGCCGCCGGCACCCGTATCGGGGGCCTCGCAGGAGCTCACGTCGTTGTCGGCGCAGAGGTGGGGGGCCTCTTCGCAGAACGCCGCCCTCGCGCTGCACCAGGCCTCCTCGAAGCCCTGGGGCGGAGAAGAGCACGCCCCGATGTTCGCGGCGATCTGCGCCGGGTCGGCCGGGAAGACGCCCGTCGCGCCCGCGTCGCCGTGCGGAACGCAGGCGCGCTCCGTCTCGACGGTCGTGCCGTCGATGAGGCTCTTGTACGTGATCTGGTAGCAGTACTCCGTGGCCGCGACGTCGTACGTATGGCTCGGGTTCCCGTCCCAGAACGTCTGCGTGTCGAGCTCCTTCCCGTCCGGGCTCGAGAAGGTGACGATTTGCACGTACTGGCGCACGCCGCTGTCTTCCTCCCCGGTCAGATCGAGGGAGACGGTGACATAGCGCTCCACTTCCTCGGCCACGCAGCGCTCGTGCGGACCGCAGCTCGCTGATCCCAGGTCGGCGACACAGCAGCTCGCCTCGCCGCGCCAGCGCTCCTGCACGCCGACCCAGGTCTCGACGGGGATGGCGCCCACGTCCATGTCGACAGCTGCGCTGGCCCGGGTCTCCCAGGGGACGGTGCCGCGCTGCTCTCCCTCGAGCGCGATCTGGTAGGTATGGCCCTCGACGAGCGGGGCCGCGGGGCGAAAGGCGAGCACGCTCTCGCGCTGGCCGGCGACGACCTCGGCGATCTCGGCGACCTCCTCCAGGGTGCCGCTGATGGCCTCGCCCGTGATCTTGTCGTTCACCAGGAGCACCGGCGCGCTCTCCGGACAGTTCGAATAGCAGCTGACCCGGACCACGATGACCCCGTCGAGCGGCATGGCGGTCGATGCGTCGTACACGTAGCGCCCGTCCGGCACAGGCGTGCAGGCGGAGCTCGGACGGGAGATCCCGAGAGCGCCCAGGCTTCCCATGACGGCGAGTGTCAATGCGGTGAAGCGAGAATAATGCATCGAAGTTCCTCCTCGATCGACCCGACCGGGTCAGCTTCGTGCGGGCGTGTGCAGATACCATGCCGACGGCGACTCGCTCGACCGCCGCGAGGTCCTCGCGGGCACCCGCGCGCGTCGCGGATATGACCGCGATGTCAACCTGTGCCAGCCGCCCTGTGTCACCTCGCCCATTGGGAGAAGAGATATCCGTAGAATTGCTCGAGATCCACCTGGTCGAGCGCCTGCACCGGGCGACCGCCGGGCACGACCCTGGTGCGCCCTTGCGACGGGCCCGCGGTGACGATCTCCGTCTCCCAGGCGCGGAGGGTGAACATCTCCGGCTTGCCGAGGTACGAGGTCGTCAGCACGTCCCACGCGAAGTAGTCCTGGTGGCCGGCGAGCGCGTAGCAGGTGCCCGCGAGGTCGGAGAGGGGGTATCGGCGCTGGCGGGACAGGCGGCGGAGGAACGCCTGGGTGACGGGGACGAGGTTCGTGATGTCCAGCGGACAGAGGGTGATCGGGATGGCGGTCTTCCAGATGCGGTCGGCGGCGATCGGGTCCCAGTAGACGTTCCACTCGGCGGAGCCGTCCTGCCCGCTCTCGAAGGCCGTCTGCACGTTCCCGTGCACGTTGAGCGCGCCGCCCATCCAGACGATCTCGCGGATGTTCCTCTCGATGTGAGGATCGATGTCGAGCGCGGCGGCGACGGTCGTGAGCGGCCCGGTCACGAGGAGCGTCACGGGCTCGGGGACGGCGCGCAGGGCGCTCGCCATGAAGGCCTGGCCGGCCTCGGGGACGCGCCGGGTGAGGATCTCCTCGCGCTCGTTCAGCACGGGGATCTTGTCGATGCAGAAGGCGTCGCGCCGGAAGATGGGCGGAAACGGGTTGAGCCCGCGGACGGTGCTCTCGGCGACGGGCACGTCGTGACGGCCCACCAGATCGAGGATCTTGCGCGTGGCGCTGACGGCGGGCTCGATGTAGCAGTCGGCAGGGGTGACGACGACGCCGAGGACATCGACGTGATCCATCGTCAACAGGAGCAGCATCGCGAGGTAGTCATCGACGCCGCCGTCGTGATCCAGGAGAACGCGCGTTCGTGCCATGAAGAGCTCCTTGCGGGCGCGGAGGGGTGGGTCGCGCGCCGGCGATCCCGGCGGGGGTCCGGCGCGCGGCGAGGAGGAGAATTTCAACGCAAAGGCCCAAGGACGCAAGGGCGCAAATGCCGGGTAAGCGTGGCCCCGACGCGTCGTTGAGCACGCCTCGAGAGGGGCGTGCGCGGAGGGAAAGGTCCTTGCGCTTGTGACCGCTCCCGGGCGGCAACTCCGGACGTGCCGGAGCGGCTCCGAACGCCCGAGGCTCAGCCCGGGTTCTGCTGCAGGCGGTGCAGGTGGTGCTCCTCGCCGTTCAAGGTCAGCACCGCCATGAACCCGTCACGCGCGAGCTGCTTCTCGATCCTGAACTCGTGCGTTCCCTGGGGGACGGAGGTGTCGACGATGCGCGCGACCTCCGGCTCCAGGGCGCCGCCCGGGTAGCTGTAGATGTCGAGGCGCAGCGCGCAGGCGCGCTCGATCGTCGCGCGCGCGACGAAGGTGTCATGGGCCTCCGCTACCGAGAAGGCGCTCCCGAGTTCGCCCTCGACGGAAGATCTCCTGAGCGCCCAGGCGATCTGCCGGCTGGCGATCGGGGCGTACACGTCCAGCACCATCACGTCCTTGTTCTGCTCCTTGAAGCGCGCGTGGAGGCGCGCCCGGGTGGCGGCGTCCACGCCGCCGCCGATCGTGATGAGGTCGAAGTCGCCGGCGTGGAACTCCGTGTCCGGCGACGCGCTCAACGTGCCGACGGCCGAGTGCCCCTGCTTGTTCAGCGCTGCCACACTCCGCTCGAGGACATCGGCCCTCTTGCCGATGACGAGGATCCTTGTCGCTCTCGTTGTCATGCTCTCTCCTCCTTGCGATCTGCCGCCGCGCCCTGCTGGAACGCTTTCACGTGGCGTTCCAGCGATTCGTCGAACGTCCGGCCCCTGCGCTCGAGGAGCCGCGAACGAGCTGCTCGAGCACCGCACCGCCCTCGCCTCGTCGGCGGGTCGCGCCCGAAGAGCAGCGTGCAACGGAGCCTCCCGCATGTCGGATCTCACGCCAATGGTTTGGAATAATTCTGCTCGTTTGTTGCCTGCCCAGGTGCTGGGGCGGCTCGCCGGACGCGCCCGCGAGAGCACGATGGCGATTCGCTCATGCGCGCAGGTGACGCAACGCGCGCTCGGCGGCCCACAGCCCCGAGAGCATGGCGGCATTGGCGTGATCGCCGGGCGGTTCGGTGGCGTTGCCCATGCGGAAGAGCCCCGGCTCGTGCTCCTCGATCGGCAGCGCGTCTTCGTCGGCGATCGGAATCTCGTGCGCGAGGCTCGCGCTCACGCCGTGGTGCGCTTCGTACTCGCTCGGGTCGAGCAAGCGCTCGAAGCGCAGCGCGCTCGAGAAGCCGGGCACGTGCGCGTCGATTCGCGATTTCACGGAGGCGAGAACCCGGGCGCGGCGCGAGGCGTCGAGCGTGTCCTGGCCACGCGGCGCGAGCAGGAAGCCCGTGAACGCGCGCGTGTCGCCTGCCTCGTGATCGCGAAAGAGGTGGAAGCCGAACGTCTCGGGCCAATGCCCCGCGTCGAGCGCGGCCATCCACTCCTCCGCGCGCGGCGGGGAGACGATCAGCGTGCGAGCGTCCACGAACGGCGTCGTCCGCGGCACGGCGAACAGCACCTGACACACCTTGAGCCCCGCGCGCCCGCGACACGCGCTCGCGGGCACCGTGGAGAGCACCACGCGGGCGTGCTCGCTGCCCGAGCTCGTGTCGACCTCGAACCCCCGCGCGTGCTTCTTCACGGCCTGAACGCCGGTGCCGAATCGCAAGGTGACGCCCGTCGACCGGAGCCGCGCGAGCATGGCGTCGGTGATGACTTGCGGGCCCCCGATCGGCACGACCATCTTCTCGTGTCCGTAGCCGAGCTCTCCGGAGAAGTCTGCCCGGAGGAGATCTGCCCGGAGGTGCTGCGGCGGCGTGCCGAGCGCGTACGCGAGCAGCGAGATCATGCGGAAGCCCATGCCGTCGCGTTCGTGATCACGAAAGAGCGTGCCCAGCGGTCGCTTCTCGCCGTTGCGCACGCGCATCACCATGCGCAGCACGGACGGCGCGTGACGCAGGAGACGCAGGGCCCCGCGCGGTCGCGGCGGCAGGCGGTGCGTCTCGTCGCCAAAGTCCACCACGTTGGTGCTCGGCTCGAACGCGACGTGCACCCCCAGGCGCGCGAGATCGGTCACGATGCGCGCGCCGAAATCGTTGCAGCCGACGGTGAAGCGGTGGCCTTCCAGCTCGAATGCCCCGCAGCGACCGCCCGCGCGGGCGAGCCTCTCCACGAGCAGGACCTTGCACCCCCGGCGCGCGAGCTCCAGCGATGCCGTCATGCCCGAGAGGCCGGCGCCGACCACGATGGCGTCCCAGTGGGTCTCTGCCATGGCTCTTCGTATCCTTTCGCCTCCTGGCGCGTCAACCGTGCGATCTGTGCGCCTGGCGCAGCGCAACGAGCCTGCCTGCGGCGCAGGCGATCACCTGCACCGGTGAGGAGATTCCGCGCGAAGTCCTCAAGAACGTTGTATTCGGGCCCTTCTTCAGGTTGCAGCGAATGCTGCAAAGGCACAGGTCGTCGTCATCGTCCGAGCCGCGATGTCGCGCGCGCCGGTGGCTGTGCAGCCCAGCCGCCGGGCGAAGCGGTCGAGGGGTCGCGTCGAGGACCGAGGCCCCGCGGCGCGGCGACGGGCGGCCCGCGCTACGCGGCGACGCCGAGGGTGCCGATCTCCTCGAACTCGCGGATCATCCGAGCGAGCCCGCCCTCGTCGACGCGGAGGCCGAGCGCCGCCGCGGCGTGGACGAGGAGCCTCCGCTCCCGCAGCGACGCGACCTTGTCCACGGCCGCCGCGATCTCGAGCGCGCGCAGCAGCGGGGCGCGCGCGCCCTCCGGCACGCCGCGGAGGCGCTCGATCCAGGTGATGTCGTCGGCGAGGCGCTCGTTCAGGCCAGCGCGCGCCGGGGCCGGCAGCCGCCGCAGCACGGCCGCGAGCAGCGCGGACTCCTCCGGCGTGAGGCGGCCGTCGGCGGTGAAGATGAACCAGAGCCCGTCGAACAGCCGATCGAGGTGCGGGCGCAGCGTCTCGTCGCAGAGCGCCTCGTCGAGCGCGCGCCGGTAACGCAGGTATCGACGCGCGGTATCCCCGAGGCGCCGGGTGACTACCCAGCTCGTGATCGACGACGAGGCGACCGAGAGCACGGGCACCAGGTTGCGCGCCACGCTCTCGCCGGCGAGCCGCGCCGCGAGCTGCTTCGCCACATCCGAGCCGCGCCCGCGCGCCGAGCGCACGAGCACGCCCGCTGGATCGTCCGTGTCCTGAGGGTGCTCCACGACGCCGAACGCGAGGGCGAGCAGCGCCCACACGTCGGCCGGCTCGTCCGGATCGAACCGGAGCCCGAAGAGATCCGCGAGCTCGCAGAGCATCTGCACGTGCAGGAGCAGCCGGAGCACCGTCTCACCGCCGATCGCGAGCATGGCCGCAGGGATGGCGACGAGCCCGCCGAGCCCGTTGGTCTCGGCCGTGGCCACCGCCGCGCCGGTCGAGAGCGCCCCGGTCGCGCCGCCCGCGAGCGCCGAGCGGATGCAGGCGCGCCGGATGACCGCGCGCGCGTCGGTCGACTCCGTCACGCCGGTCGACGCCGCGATGCTCGCGGGGCGAGGCCGCCGGTTGTAGCGGCGCACCGCGCGGGACAAGAGCTCCTCGAGCCACGCATCGACAGGGCGCCCGCCCACGCCTGCTTCGCTCGTCGCCTCGCTCAGCGGGAGCGCCGCGGCCCCCGCTGCGTCACCAGGATGCGCAGCCTCGTCGCCCATGGACCAGGGCGGTTCAAGATGCATTCCGCGCCCCGCGGGCGCCCAGGCCGAGCCCGGTCGCAGCCCTGCGGAGATCGGCTATCGCCTTGGTCGGGCGTACAAGGATTCACCTGCTCCCTCGCCGAGGAGGAGAGCACCTTCCGCTCACACGGCTCGACGAGCCGACTCAGCTCCAGGAGGCTCCGGCCGTCTGGGCCTGAACGGATGATCCGTGGTATGGGCGTCTCGCCCTGCCTCCCGTCTCAGCATGTATACCGGAACTCTGGCGTTGATACGATGAAAAAACGCGTCTCCGGTGCCATCGTCGCTTCCGTCATCCACGCGGTCCGCGTGGTGGAAGGGAGAGAGACGATGCGGGTATTGCTGACGGGAGTGGGGACTCGCGGTGACGTGCAACCCGTGGTGGCCTTGGCCGTCGAGATGCGGCGTCGGGGGCACCATGTGAGGTTGTGCGTCCCGCCGAACTTCATCGGCTTGGTGGGCGGCATGGGCTTCACGGCGACCCCGATCGGAATCGCGATGCGGCAACCGAGCGGGGCCGCCGCGCCGGCCGCCCCGCTGACGCCGGAGCAGGTCCGCGCGCTGGTCGATCACCTCGCGAGAGACCAGTTCGACGCGACCGCGTCGGCCGCCGAGGGATGCGACGTCATCGTGGCCGGCGGAGCGCACCAGTACGCCGCGCGGTCCATCGCGGAGCGGCTGGGCATCCCGTCCGTGGTCGCCCTGTACGCGCCGGTGGCCCTGCCGTCGCCGGACCATGCGCCCGGCGGGGAGCCCGGGGGCGACCCGGAATCGAACCTCCGGCGCTGGCAGGACGAATCGCGGAGCTGGAACGAGCGCCTCCTCGAGCGGCTCAACGCCAACCGAGAGCGCCTCGGCCTGGGTCCGCTGAGCGACGTCTTCAGCCACGTCCTGGGCAAGGCGCCGTGGCTCGCGGTGGACTCGGTCCTTGGGCCGCTGCCGGCGACGCCCGGCCTTCAGGTCACGCAGACGGGAGCCTGGCTCCTTCCCGACCAGGCGCCGCTCGTCCCCGAGCTGGAAGCGTTCCTCGCCGCCGGCGAGCCGCCCGTCTACATCGGCTTTGGCAGCATGCCTGTCGACCCGCAGACGGGCCGTGTCGTCATCGAGGCCGTGCGGGCGGCGGGGCGCCGGGTCGTGCTGTCGCAGGGGTGGGCCGAGCTCGGTCTCGTCGACGACGCTCCCGACGGCATCGCGATCGGCGACGTCAACCAGCAGGCCCTGTTCCCGAGGGTCGCCGCGGTGGTGCACCACGGCGGGGCGGGTACGACCACGACGGCGGCCCGCGCGGGCGTCCCGCAGGTGATCGTCCCGATGTTCGCCGATCAGCCCTACTGGGCGTCGCGCGTCCGGGCGCTCGGGCTCGGGACGTCCGTGGCCCGTGGTGCGCTGAGCGCGGAGTCCCTTCTGGCCGCGCTGGAGGGCGCCCTCGACCACGGGGTCACCGCCCGCGCGGCCGCGAGCGCGGGCGCCGTGGCGGTGGATGGAACGGCCGTCGCCGCCGACCTCATCGAGCGGGCCTCCGCGTGAAGCTCGGGTGATCGCCGCGTGCGTCTGGCCGTGGTTAGACGGAGGGCTCCCGCCGCCGGACATGCTGTTCGAGCCAGGCGAGGAGCTCGTCTCGTGAGAGCGCGCCGGAAGCAAGCGAGAGCATCATGCGCTCTTGAACGTCGACATCGGCATCGAGGGAGCAGCCGTTCAGCATCACGAAGACTTCCATCGCCGCATGACCGACACGCTTGTTACCGTCGATGAACGGGTGGCCTTGCACGAGCGAGAAGCAGAGAGTTGCTGCCTTGGCGATCACGGTAGGATAGAGCTCCTCACCTCCGAAGGTCGCCTTCGGCTGGGCCACAGCAGCCTCGACGGCGCGGAGGTCGCGAACGCCTGCGGCGCCACCGCTCGCCGCAAGAACCCGCTCGTGGAGGAAGAAGACCTCCGCCAAGGTCAAGTAGCGCACGGTCAGGCGAGCCGCCTGTACAGCTCTGCGTTCTTCACGAGGACAACCTCGGCTGCAGCGCGAAACTCGTCGTCCGGCGTCGTCAGCAGATCCGCCACGGCGGCCCGCGCCAGCTCTTCCGGCTGCAAGCCGAGGCTCTTTGCGCGTTCCTGGAGGCGGTCGGCTTGCGCGGGCGACAGGTCGATGGCGAGCTTCATGGGACGAAGTGTACCTCGGGCGACCCTGGCTCGTCACCCGGTATACGGGTGGCCGGCGAGCGATGAGTCCAGGCGGAGAAAGGCGGTTCCATCCGTCCCGAGAGCGCAGCGGCCGATGGAGGGTTGAGGCTGGAGAGAGGAAGATTCCGGAGCGCTCGGGAGTAACGGCGTGCCATGCGAAGCCGCTCCACGCCGGGTCGTCAGAGACGCCCCGGCGCCACGCGATGGCCGCCCGACCCCGGGCGCCCCCGTCCGGGTCCGGTGGCCGCGCTTCGTCAGCAGTTTTCGTCGGCGACACGCCGCCCCTGCGCGAAAGAGAGCACGAACGACCGGAGAATGAGCTTTCGTGAAACCACCCGCCCGCTGCCGCGTAGAGGTGGCATCTCCTCGCCGCCAACGCCGAAAGCAGCGCCCTACGGGGCGCTCGCGGGCGTACCGCTCACCGCTGCGGCGCGGGGAGACGCCTTTCTGTTGGCGCTTCTGCCCGCAGCGGGCTGTGCTCGGCCGGCGCCCCTGGCGCCTTCACGTGGGCCACGAGGCCCGAAAGAGACAATGACCATGAAGACGATCCGATTCGCGCTCTGCTCTCTCCCCCTCATGCTCGCCGCCTTTGCCGTCACCGCGACCTCGGCGGCCGAGACCGGCCCGACCTCCGCCGCGAGCGGCGTGCAGCTCGAGTCCACCGCCGTGGACGCCTCGGCGGACCTCGGCGGCGCTGCGGACGATGCGGCGTGCTCCGGTGGTGACGTGACCGGCGCCGACGACACCTCTCTGATGAGCACCGCCGCGCGCTCCGATCGCCCCAATGCCCCTGGCCTGAAGCTGTGCTGCGGAACGGCGGGGGACTACGGGGTCATCTGCTGGCGCTGCTGAGCGGGCGCCGGACGTTAGCTGTTGGCCGCGGTGCGCTGGCGCGCGATCGACCCGATCTCGCGCCAGCGCCCGGCCAGGGATCAGATGTCCGGAGGGGGTCGATGATCTGTTGCCAAGTGAGCAGGGCCAGCTAGGGTGCGGGCCTCAACGGACGGAAGGCGCGGATGAAGGACACCCTGTCGGCGGCGGAGGCCCGGCGCATCGCGCTGGCGGCGCAGGGCTTCCGGGCGGAGCGACCCGGGCCGGCGACGACGAAGCAGCAGTTGACCCGGCTGATCGAGCGGCTGGGCGTGGTGCAGATCGACAGCGTCAACGTCGTCTCGCGCACCCATTACCTGCCGGCCTTCTCGCGGCTGGGGGCCTATCCGCGGCCCATGCTCGAGGAGCTCGCGTGGGCGAGCAAGCGGCCGCTGTTCGAGTACTGGGCGCACGAGGCGTCGCTGCTGCCGCTCGCCACCCAGCCGCTGCTGCGCTGGCGGATGGCCGACGCGCGCGACGGGGCGGGCGTCTGGAAGGGTGTGGCGCGCTTTCTGCGCGAGCATCGGCCGATGGCGGACCAGGCGCTGGAGCAGATCCGCGAGCGCGGGCCGCTGGCCGCCTCCGAGCTCGAGATCGGCAAGAAGGGGCCGGGCGGCTGGTGGGGCTGGAGCGACGCCAAGCGGGCGGCCGAGTGCCTGTTCTGGAGCGGCGAGCTGACGACCGCCACCCGGCGGGGGACCTTCGAGAGGGTGTATGACCTGCCGGAGAAGGTCCTGCCCAGGGCGGTGATCGAGGCGCCGACGCCCGCGCGCGAGGACGCCCAGCGCGCGTTGATCCGCATCGCCGCCCGGGCCCTGGGCGTGGCGACCGAGCGGGACCTGCGGGACCATTTCCGCATGGGGGTCGCCGAGACGAAGGCGCGGCTCACCGAGCTCGCCGAGGCCGGTGAGCTGATCCCCGTGGGCGTGAAGGGCTGGCGGGAGCCGGCCTTCCTCGATCCCGCCGCCCGGCGGCCGCGGCGGATCGAGGCCTGCGCCCTCCTCTCGCCCTTCGACAACCTGATCTGGTTCCGCGAGCGCACCGAGCGGATGTTCGGCGTGCGGGTGCGGCTCGAGATCTACACCCCCGCGGCGAAGCGGACCCACGGTTACTACGTGCTGCCGTTCCTCGAGGGCGACGCGATCACCGCGCGGGTGGACCTGAAGGCCGATCGCAAGGCGGGCGTGCTGCTCGTGCAGGCAAGCCACGGCGAGCCCTTGGCGGGCGCGCAGACGCCGGAGCGGCTGGCAGGCGAGCTGCGGACCATGGCCGCGTGGCTGGGGCTGGAGCGCGTGCGGGTGGAGCCGAAAGGCGACCTGGCCAAGCGGCTGGCTGGGGCCCTGCCGGGCAGATAGCCACGAACAACACGCTGCGTGTAGCCAGGCGCCCAGCGGGCGAGCGTCACACGTCTCTCCAGGTGGGTCGGGTCGCCGCCGGAGATTGCTTCAAGGCTCGCGGAAGTATCGCGCAACCTCGAGCGCCACTCTCGTCGAGCCCGTGCCCTGGTGTCGGGGCGCACGCAGGTCACACGGCGTGACAACTCGAGGGAGGTGCCCGGAATTGAAGAGCAGGACACGGCTGCTCCGGCTCCTGCGGGCCCCACGCATGAGCTTGGCATACCGCCTGGAGAGCCAGCATGTCCAGCATGGCTGGAACCACCCGAGAGACGACCCGATGCCCTCCGTGACCCATGAAGCCCTGGTGGAGCTGTTCAAGAACCGGCCGACGCTGGCCGCCGAGATGCTGCAGGACGCGCTTGGCCAGCCGGTCCCGACCTTCACGGAGGCGCGCGTCGAGTCCTCCGACCTCGCCGAGATCGTGCCCTCCGACCGCCGGGCGGACGTCGTGGTCGTGCTTCTGGTCCGCGAGCAGCAGCGGCGCGCGATGGCGATTGTGGTCGAGGTCCAGCTCAGCGTGGACCCGGACAAGCCGTACGTCTGGCCGGTGTATGTCACCCAGACGAGGGCCCGGCACCGTTGCCCGACGTGGCTGCTGGTCGTGACGATCGATGCGGGGATCGCGCGGTGGTGCGCACGCCCGATCGACGCGGGCCACCCCGGCTTGACGCTGACGCCGCTGGTGCTCGGGCCGGCGGGCGTCCCGGTCGTCACCGATGCCGAGCAGGCGAGGGCGGCGCCCGAGGTGGTCGTGCTCTCGGCGATGGCGCACGGGCAGGGCGAGGCGGGGGAGGCGATCGGCGTGGCGTTCCTGGCGGCGGCAGCCGGGCTCGATGAGGAGCGCCGCGCCGTCTACGGGGACCTGGTGCTATCCTCGCTGAACGCAGCGGCGAGGCGGATGTTGGAGGCGATGATGAAGAGCGGATACGAGTTTCAGAGCGAATTCGCGCGCAGCTACGTGGCCAAGGGCGTGGAGAAGGGCCGGGAGCAGGGGATCCTCGAAGCCAAGGCGCAGGCAGTGCTTGCCTTCCTCGAGGCCCGCGGGCTGGAGGTCCCTGCCGAGGTCCGGGAGCGCGTCCTCGCGAGCACCGATGTGGCCGAGCTGGACCGCTGGATCCGCCGCGCTGCATCCGTCGGCGACGCCAGGGAGTTGCTCGCGACGACCGGCTCCTGAGCGCGCACGGCGTCGGGAAGCCGTCGGGCGGTTATCTGCCGCCGGCCGTGGCGGCGGCAGGCTGCTTACCCGTGGTCGACCGTGGTGACGAGCCAGGTCCCGACGAAGAATTAGCACGAGATGCTAAGCCGAGATCCTCCTGCTCGGAGGCACGAAGAGCCCGAGGTGCCTGAAGAACGCCCGCGATGCGCCGGAGACGATCCTCCCCATGGGCGAGCGGACGGAGCTCGAAGGCGTCGGTCACGAGATTCCCTGGAACGCCGATTGGGGAGGGAGCCCCGAGCTCGTCGCGCAATCCCTGCGCGGCTTTTCATGGAAGACCGCCCCTGAGCTCAGCGCGCGGGAAAAAGGAGCTGGAGCATGTGGGGACAACCAACCTTGGCTTGACTACCCCAACCTCGGTCGGGTCGCTCCGACGAGCTCGATCCGGCTCCACACGTCGCCCTCACACGAGCCCTCGGCTTCGATCCAGGCGCGGCAGAGCTCACAGTCGGTATAGATCTCGAAGTGCGCGGGCAGCCGGAAGCGCTCCCGGTCGGACGCCGGTATGGCACATTCCTCGTCGACGTGTTGCCGAGGCGGTGAACGCATCCCCTGCACCCATTCGAACAGGCCGCAGGGACCATCCTTTCCCTGCCAGCCGTCGACCGTAGTTCCACACATGGGGCAAGCGAGCTGCGGCACCGGCGTATACCAGTCGAACATCCCCATGATGAAAACCTGTCAATGAGGTCGGTTAGCCCAACGGCGCGGCGGTGCGCTGCCGCGCCGCAGGCGGGGTCGGTACCAGCGCCTCCTCGGTCGCGCCTTTCGTGGCATCTTGAACGGTTCGCGACCTGGACGCCACGCGGCTCCGCCTCGTCGCGCCGCTTGTTCGCGTCGCGGATCCGTCGGTGGGGTTCGGGCACTCGGGTATTCCCAGGGTGTCGTCCTCCGCGAGCAGCGCCGCCACGTCGTCCAGGATGTCCGCATGGCCGGGCAGCGCCTTGCGCAGCCGCGCGGTCTGCTGGGGCTTGAGCCGCGGCGGGAGCATCACGCCCAGCATGTCGGCCACCGAGGGCCAACCGACCGGCGCAGCGGGGCCCGGCGTCGCCCCCGGCGCCGATCCGTGCCAGGATGCGGCCGGGTCGTCGCATGGGAAACCACCTGGAGCGGGTCGTCGGGGTGCTCAACGGCGTCCTCGGCGACTACCTGAAGCGGACCAGCAACGGCCTCGCGACCGCGATGCAGCTCGTCCGCGACAGGCACCCCGTGCCGGTTGCCAGGGCATTTCCCGCGGCCGTCTCTGCCCAGACCACGCCCCGCGTCGTCGTGCTCGTGCACGGGCTGATGAGCACCGAGGAGGTCTGGACGATGCCGGACGGCGAGACCTACGGATCGCTGCTTGCGCGCGACCTCGGCTACACGCCGTTTCATGTGCGGTACAACAGCGGCCTTCGTGTCTCCGAGAACGGCGAGGCCCTCGATGTCCTCCTCGAACAGCTCGTCTGCGCCTACCCTGTTGCGGTGGAGGAGCTGGCCCTCATCGGCCACAGCATGGGCGGCCTCGTCGCGCGCAGCGCCGCGCACGCGGCGAGCGACAAGGATCGACGGTGGCTACCCCTCGTCAAGCGGGCCTTCTATCTCGGAACACCGCACCTCGGCGCCCCGCTGGAGCGCTTTGGCAACGTGGTCACGTGGGCGCTCGCGAGCATCGACAATCCGTACACGAAGCTCATCGCCGACATCGTCAACCTCCGCAGCGGCGGGATGAAAGACCTGGCGTATGCCAATCTACGCCGCGAGGACTGGGAGGGCGCCAGCGCGAACGCCCTGCTCCAGAATCGCCGCCATCCCGTGCCCCTGCTCCCCCACATTCGCCATCATCTCATCGCCGGCGCGCTCACGGCCGACCCGAGGCTCTCCCTCCTGTTCGGGGACGCGATGGTCTCGCTGCGGAGCGCCACGGGGCGGGCGGTCGCCGAGGACCGGTGCTCGCCCTTCCCTCAGGAGCACGCGCGGATCATGCCGTCGCTCGGGCACCTGCGCCTGGCTCACGACCCGGACGTCTACGCGCAGATCCGCGCGTGGTGCGAGGAGGCGGTGTGATGGACCGGTGGCGCGGCCTGAAGGACCTCGTGCAGGACGCGGTCGACCACGGCTCCCGGCGGGTGGAGCGCATCCAGAAGGACGCGGCGAAGCTGCCCTTCGACCTGCTGGAGCAGATCCCCCCGATCAAGGCGCCCGTGAGGGGGATCCGGCTCATCCACGATACGACGCTGTCCGGCGTCCACGGGGCGATCCGTCTCGTCAACCGCGCCGTGGGGGGCGCGGTGGATGTGGTCCTCTTTCTCGTGGAGCAGAAGGCACGGCCGGGGGAGGCGCCGGCCGGCAGCGCGGGCGCCACGCCGGACGCGCCCTCCGGGAGCTCGGACGACAAGGTGATTTGAGCCCGGCGGCTCGGAGACTTCAAGCCCGGCGGGTGTTCGCCGCGCCGCCCGCCTGTGCTGGGCGAGAGTTCGCCGCGCCGCCCGCCTGTGCGGAGCGAGAGTTTGCCGCGCCGCCCGCCTGTGCTGGGCGAGAGTTCGCCGCGCCGCCCGCCTGTGCTGGGCGAGAGTTCGCCGCGCCGCCTGCCTGTGCTGGGCGAGAGTTCGCGGCGCCGCCCGCCGGTGCTCCCTGAGCGTTCCGGCGTGCGCGGTCTCGCGGGCTGCTCGGTAGAATCACCACCTCGACCTTGCGAGGCGGGGACGATACGCCCCGCATGCTCCGCCCCTGCGCCTCACGGCGGCGGCGCTCGTCGTGGTTGGCATCGCTGATGAGCTCCAGGACCGAGTCGGTATCGACCCGCCTCGAAGACGCCTGGAAACGGCCGCTCAGCCGTGTCTCGGGCGTGAGCTGGCTGCACGCGTAGAGCTCCCACATCTCCTGCGCGTAAGGGCGGGGCTGCCGGTTGGGAGCGAACCGAGAGAGGAAGCGCTGGAGGTTGTCGACGTCGCGCAGCAGCAGCTTTCGCGCGTTCTGATTGCTGGAAGCGTCCACTGCCTGCGGGAAATCGATGACGACCGGCCCGTCCGCCCCCATCAGCACGTTGAAGTCGGACAGATCGCCGTGCACGACCCCGGCGCTCAGCATCCGGACCGCTTCTGCCAGCAATCGGTCGAAGACCCTCACCGCCTCGTCGGGGTTCAGTCTCACCTCGGCGAGCCGCGGGGCCGGGCTGCCGTCGGCGTCGGCGATGAGCTCCATGATCAGCACACCGTCGATGAAATGGTGAGGTATCGGGACGCGCACCCCCGCGCTGTGCAGGCGGAAGATCATGTCCACCTCGGTCGATCTCCAGGCGGCTTCGTCCTGCGCACGACCATGGCGCGAGCGCTTGTTGATCGCGCGCTGATCGCGGCTGTTGCGCACCTTGCGCCCCTCCGTGTACTCCGCCCGGTTCTTGAAGGTCCGGTCCTGCGCCTCTTTGTAGACCTTGGCCACCCGAAGCTCGCCGCCGGAGCGCACCAGGAAGACCTCCGCTTCCTTGCCGCTCATCAGCGGGCGCACGACCTCCTCGATGAACCCTTCGTCGGCCAGAGACATCAGGCTGCTGGGAATTCGCATCTCGTTCTTGCTTCTCCGCCGGGGATCGTTCTCCGCCTTCTAGCCACACGATCTGGGGCGCCGCAACTGGATTGGTCCTCCCCGCTTCCGCGGACACCCCGGACGACACCAGGGAGCAGGAATGGGACGGTGAAGGAGGAGGGCGTTCACGCCTGAGTCGAAGGCGGAGGTGTCACGGCTGGCGAAGGTGGGCGACCGGAGCATCGGCCAGGTGGCGACGGACCTCGACCTGACCGAGACGGCGCTGCGCGGCTGGATCAGGCGCACGGAGGGGATAAGACGAACAAGGGCGATCGCGGGGAGCAGGGGCAACAGCTGCGAAGTTGCCGAAGCGTGCATATAAGGATTTCGCTGTGCCCGAAGCGCCGGAACGCCGCGGGGCCGGTAGAGTGGACGCAGGCCCGCCTCCGGCGACCGCCTGCGCGCCGGCATCCTCGTCCCTGGGCTCCGGCATCGTGAGCCAGGCGCCCGACCTCGGGCGGCGCTGGAGCAGGCCCTCGCCCCGGCCGCAACCGCGCTCTCGTGGTAGGGTCGGCCATGAGCACCGGCGTGCTGTCGCATCACCTGGATCCTGCCCGCAACGCACCGGAGGTCGAGGCAGCATTCGCGGCGGTGCCGCCCGAGCAGGTGGCAGAGATCCTCGACGGGGAGCTCTTCACCTTTCCGCGGCCCGGCCGCCCTCACACGCGCAGCGCGTCGCGCCTGACGATGAAGCTCGGCAGCGCCTTCGACCTCGGCGATGGAGGGCCCGGCGGCTGGGTGCTCCTGGATGAGCCGGAGCTCCACCTTGGGCCGCGGCCTGACAAGGTGGTGCCCGATCTCGCAGGGTGGAAGCGGGAGCGCATGCCGGACGCCCTCGGAGACGAGGACACGCCGGCGCACTACGACGTCCCTCCGGACTGGATGTGCGAGGTGATCTCGCCGCGTACAGAGCGCGTCGACCGGGGGAAGAAGATGCGGATTTACCGGCGCGAAGGTGTCGGGCACGTGTGGCTGCTCAGCCCCTTGCTGCGTACGCTCGAGGTGTACCGGCTCGAGGGCGGACGGTGGGTGCTTCTCGAGACCTACGAGGAGGACGCCAAGGTGAGGGCCGAGCCGTTCGATGCGGTGGAGCTCGATCTGGCGGCCATCTGGACCAGATGACCGATCGCGGGCCGGTCACGAAGCGCGCTCCACCGGTCGGAGCTGGGCTACCGTGATCGCCATGAACCTCGCCGGAATCGCCCACATCCAGCTGTCGGTCACGGACTTCCCGCGCAGCCGCGCCTTCTACCGCGCGCTGTGCGAGCACTTCGAGATGCAGTGCCAGTACGACGATCCGGGCAGCGAGAGCGAACGGCCCACGCTCTATTACATCGGCGGCAAGACCGGCCTGTTGATCCGCCCCGTGAACCCGGAGCACGCCGGCGCCCGCTTTCACCAGTACAAGCCCGGGCTGCACCACCTGTGCTTCCGCGCCCGCAGCCGCGAGGATATCGACGCATTCCACGCGTTCTTCGAGAGCACGCTGGCCGCGCTCGGCGGCAAGCTCGTGCAGGCGCCGCAGGACGGTGCGTGGGCGGCAGGCTACTACTCGATCGTGTTCGAGGATCCGGACGGCATCCGGCTCGAGATCAACCACGTCCCTGGCAAGGGCAACCTGTCCGAGGGCGTCGAGCTTCCGCTGCCCGCGCGCGTCCCGGGGGGCGTGCCCGAGCAAGCGTGAGGGATGCTGATGCTCCGCCCCACGGGCACCTCCACGTCCGCTCAGCCGGGGATGGAGCCCCCTCTGCGCTCCCTGGTCCGCAGCGCGTAATCGATGCCGCTGCGCAGCGTGGCCTCTGTCACGAGGCCCTGCCAATCCACGCCGAGGTCGATGAGCATCCGCGCGATGGCCGGCTGAATGCCCGTGAGCACGACCCTCGCCCCGAGCAGCCCCACCGCGCGAGCGGCTTGCATGAGCACCCCCGCCACCTGGGCGTCGACCGATCTCACCCCCGTGATGTCGATGATGGCGATGGTCGCCTGGTGCGCGCCGACCCCGGAGAGCAAGGTCTCGATGATCCGGCTCGCCCGCTCGGGATCGAGCGTGCCGATGAGCGGCATGACGAGCACCCCGTCGGCGATCGGCAAGAGCGGCGTCGCGAGCTCCCGGATGATCGCCTGTTGCGCCGCGATGACCGCCAGCTGCGCCTCCTGGCGTTCGGCCTCCGCCCGCTTGATGGCCGTGATATCGATGGCCGCGCCCCCGACCGTCCCCTCCGGGATGCCAGGACCCCGGACGGGAAACTTGACGGAGTGGAACAGCCTTATCCCTTCTGTCGGGTGAGGGACGCTCTCCTCGAACACCGTCGCGACGCCGGTGTTCCTCACCGCGTCGTCCGCGGCCTTCACCTGAGCGACGATGTCGTCCGGGAGCATGTCGTGGTCGCGCATGCCAGCGCCGCTCCCCGGCTCCATGCCCATGAACCGTTCGAATTGAGCGTTGAGCACGACATACCTGCTGTCCGAATCCTTGGCGAACATCATGGCAGGCATGTACTCGAGGAACGCGTGGAACAGCGCTTCGCTCTTCTGCAGCTCCACCTCACGGCGCGCTCTCTCGGTGACATCCTCGGCCGAGACGAGGATCTGATGCGGCGCCCCATCGTCGCCGCGCGTGAGGACCACACAGCGCAGGGCAAAGGAGCGCTCGACGTCTCCAGCGCACCGCGCGCGCAGCGCGCGTTCGAGGGGCTGGCCGTCCAGTGAAGCCGTGAGCTGCCGCACATGACCCGCTGACGCATCGAGGTCCTCGGGGTGGATGCGAGAGATGAGGGTCTCCCAGGCGCGCTCTGGCGTCTCCTGGTCGCTGATCCCGAGCGCCCGGACGAAGGCGCGATTGCGGGCGACGATCCGCCTGTCCCTGAGATCGAGGACACAGAGGATGGTCGGCGCCAGATCAAATATCTGCTCGACCAGCGTGCCTTCCGGCCCCTTTGCCCGCGCGGCCATCGAGCCGTTCGAGGTAGGCGTATCCGTCATAGTGTCCGTGCCCTCCTCGTTGACGCCTAGCGGATTTCTTCGCCTCTGTGGTGCGAGAATTCGGTGCCGCACGGCGGAACAGGCGGGCGAACGAGCGCATGGCCAGCTGGGCAGAGCGCGTGGAGCGGTGCCGATCGATGTGGGCAGTGCTTCACCGCAGCAGCGATTCCGCGTCTCGAGGCCGCCCGGCGGCTCATCCAGGGGGCGTGCCCGCTCAGCGGGGCGGCCCGGGGTCCGCCGCGGCGCGCTTCGCGCGGAGCTCCGCGAGCGTCCACTGCGCCACGCCGCGCGCCCCCTCGATCGTGAAATGCACGCCGTCGGGCCGGATCGCCCCGTCCTCGTACATGCGCCGGCACTCGCCCCCGGGGCAGATGTTCTCCTGGAGGTCGAGGAGCGCGACGTCGGGCAGCGTCGCCACGACCTTCCGGATCGAGCGGTTGATGCACGTCACCTGCTCGCGGACGTCCTTCGTCTCCCAGTCGCCGAGCGCGTAGGGGACGGTCGCCATCCAGACGCGCCCGTGCGGGTTCCGGAGCTTGTCGAGGTTCGTGACGAGGTTCGTCTCGAAGCGCTCGTGCCACGCCGGCTTGCACGCCTTCGTCCACTCGTCGTTCACCGTGATGCCGTGCATGAAGGCGCCGCCGAGGTAGAGGACCGCGGCGTCGGGCTTCGCCTGCGCGAGCAGCGCGGGCCACTCGGTCATGCCGCAGAGGTCCGCCATGATGGTGCAGCCGTCCCGCCCGTGGAGGTCCACCGCGAGCCCGCGCTCCTGCAGGCCGCGGAGCGCCCAGCCGAGCGTGTTCGCTGTCGAGTCGCCGACGACGACGACGCGGAACGTGACGTCGTCCTTCACGACCGCGGTGACGAGCGCGTCGATCATCGCGGAGCCCTTCGGCGCCTCGCCGTCCTGCGCGTGGGTCGCGCGGACGGCGATGAGCAGGCCGAGCGTGACGCCGGCCGGCACCGCCCAGAACGAGCGCCCCTTCGGCAGCCCGCGCTCGCGGATCGGCTTCTCGAGGAAGCGGTAGGAGACGAGCGCGACCGCGAAGGTTACCGCGAAGCGGAGCGCGGTGAGGGCGGGGCCGTGCAGGCGATCGCTCGACACGAACACGTGCACCGGCCAGTGCCAGAGGTAGACGCCGTAGCTGATGGTGCCGACCCACGCGAGCGGGCGCCACGCGAGCGCGCGCGCGACCAGGCTCCGCGAGCCCTGCACCGCGCACGCGATGAGGACGAGGGCCCCGAGCTCCGTGAGCCAGAACCCGCCGTGGTAAAGGAGCCACGACTGGCCGTCGAACACGGACCACGCGATCGCGAGGCCGATCCCCGAGGCCACGCCGGCGCCGTCGAGGAGGCGCACCGCGCCCGCGGAGAGCTGGGCGCGCGGCGTGAGCACCGTCGCGAGCGCGGCGCCGAGGAGGATGCCGGAGGCGCGCGTGTCCGTGCCCATGTACACGCGCGTCGTGCTCTCCGGCGCGAAGAGGGCGAGCATCGCGATCGCGGAGAGCGCGGCCAGCGCCAGCGTGAGGACGAGCACGCCGCGGCGCGACCACCGCGAGAGCACGAAGACGATGACGAGCGGCCAGACGACGTAGAACTGCTCCTCGATCGCCAGGCTCCACGTGTGCTCGAGCGGCGAGCGCGACGTGAAGATCTCCCAGTAGCTCTTGTGCGCGTAGATGGCGCGCCAGTTCGCGACGTAGCCGAGCGTCGCGAGCACGTCGGCGCGGAGGCCGGCGAGCGCGCTCGGCGGTCCGAAGAGGCGCCCGTGGAGCACGACCACCGGGACGAGCGCGAGGAGCGCCGGGAGGAGCCGGCGCGCGCGGCGGATCCAGAAGTCCTTGAGCGAGATCGCGCCGCGCGCCTCGTGCTCCGCGAGGAGGAGCGACGTGATGAGGTAGCCCGAGAGGACGAAGAAGAGATCGACGCCGAGGAAGCCGCCGCGCAGCATCCCGTTCGCGTGGAAGAAGAGGACGCCGAGCAGGGCGAGCCCGCGCAGCCCGTCGAGCGCGGGCAGGTGAGGGAAGAGCGGGCGGCGGGCGGGCGTGTCCACGAGAGGAGGGCGAGACTATCAAAACGCCCGGGCGGCGCCTCCCCTGCCGCGCGCTCGCGTCGCGCGGATCGCGCCGTGGTCGAGGTTACTCGTCAGTAATGATCGCCCTTCTTCGTGACGCCGAAGGGGATGAGCTGCGACGGTTGACCGTTGATCGTCGTCCCCCCGGCCTGGATCATGTGCGCCAGATTGAGGAACTCGGCCGGGAAGTTCAGCTTCGGAGCGGTGAGCGCGTCGAGCGCCGCCGTCTGCTCCGGCGTGAGCTTCACCTCGAGCGCCCTCACGTTGTCGTCGAGCTGCGCCAGCGTGCGCGCCCCGATGATCGTGGACGACACCGCCGGGCGCGCCTGCACCCAGCTGAGGGCGACGCGCGCGACGGTGGTCTCGAGCTGCTTGGCGATCCGCTCGAGCTCGTCGATCACCGCGTAGCTCCTCTCGTCGAGGTAGCCCGCGGCCCACTGCCGCCCTTCCGGCTTGACGGTCGCGGCGTTCCTCCGCGTGTACTTGCCGCTCAGGATCCCGCTCCGCAGGGGGGACCACGGCGTCACCCCCAGCCCGAGCTCCTGGGCCATGGGGATCAGCTCCCCCTCGACCGTCCGCTCGAGGAGCGAATACTCGATCTGCAGCCCGATGAACGGCGCCCATCCGCGGAACTGAGCGATCAGCTGCCCTTGAGTCACCTTCCACGCAGGGGTGTCGGACACGCCGATATAACGGACCTTCCCCGACTGGACGAGATCGTGGAGCGCCGCCATGGTCTCCTCGATCGGCGTGAACTTGTCCCAGTTGTGCAGCCAGTAGAGATCGATGTAGTCGGTGCGCAGCCGGCGGAGCGACTGCTCGCAGGCGGCGAGGATCGATTTACGGTTCGAGCCGCCGCCGTTGGGATCACCGACGTACAGGTTTCCGCTGAACTTCGTGGCGATCACCAGCCGGTCGCGCTTCTGCCGGTCGTGGCTAAGGTGGTCCCCGATGATCTTCTCCGAGTGTCCTTTGGTGTAGAGGTTCGCCGTATCGATGAAGTTCCCCCCGAGCTCGATGAAGCGATCGAGGATGGCTTCGGAGTCCTTGACGCTGCTCCCCCAGCCCAGGTCTTCGCCGAACGTCATGGCGCCGAGGCAAAAGGGGCTCACCCGCAGACCTGAGCGACCGAGCGTGACATAATGATCGAGCGGCATCGCATCACCTCCGGAACTTGTTCCGTTTCGAACAGTTCAATGTTGAACTAGTAATGCCGCACCGATCCATCGTCAAGCGCGAGCAGAGAGAACATGGACAAGCTTTCGCCCTGGGAGCTCTGGACGCTGAACTTCGAGTTCAGCATGGCGGTCATGGCCGAGGTGGAGCCAGAGGTGCGCGCGCTGGGGCTCGAGATGAAGGAGTTCTTCCTCCTCGGCAAGCTCGACGACCACCCTCACCCTGCCGAGCTCGCGCGCGCGCTGATCACGCCCAAGCCGTCGATCACCTTCATGGTGAAGCGGATGGAGGCGGCCGGCTTCGTCCAGCGCGAGACGGAGGCGGGCGATCTGCGGCGCTTTCGGCTGACGCTCACCCGCTCGGGGCGCAAGGCGATGGAGGCGGCGCGGGCGATCCTCGACGACGCCTTCGGGCGAAGGCTCGCGCGCATCTCGGCAGGCGAGCGCGCCGAGCTGGCGCGGCTCCTCACGCGGCTGACGGGGGAGCGCGCCCGCCCGCGCTGACGGCCGCCCTCGCGCTCACTCGTAGTCGCGCCGCAGCTCTTCGTAGAACGCGTCGCTCATGAGGTAGTCTGCCCACCACTGCTCGACCGGCGTCACGCCCCGGCGCTGCTGGAAGAGCACCAGATCGTCCAGCTCGCCGTCGTACCAGCCCCACAGAAACCGGGCCCGCAGCACGTCCACGTTTCGCCCGCGGAGCTCGGCCACCGCGTCCTCGAGCGACTCGTCGTCGAACTCGTCGACCAGCGCCTCCGCCTCGTCGATGATCTCGCCGAGGTAGGCGAGCCCCTTCTTGGTGAGCTCGAACCGCGCCTTGCGGCGGTTGACCTCGACGAGGTCCGCGTTCACGAGCTCCTGCAGGACGTCCTCCAGCGGGCTCAGCTCGGACGGCAGCACGAGCGGCATCTCCATGCCTCCGTCGGCGGGCTTCAGGTCCATCTTCTTCAGCACGTAGATGCCGGCATAGACCAGCTTCTGCTCGCGCGACACGATCGGCTGCTGTCTGCGTCCTTCGAACATCGCCTCACTCCGCGGTGCGCCAGGCCTCCGCCTCGAGGCGGATGTGCCGGCGACCGTCTGCGTCGGTGTCGAGCCACGCGTCGACGTCGCCGTCGGCGTAGTACACGGGGGTGTGCCCCGCCGCCTCCGGCCGCCGGATGCGCGCGGCGTGGGGGTTGCACATGGCGAGCACGATGGCGCGCTCGCCCGAGAGCGCGGCCGGCAGCCAGCGCTCGAGGAACGCCGACAGGAGCACGGTCACCGAGTAGTCCTTGGCGACCTCCTCGACGAAGAACTCGAGCTCCACGTCATCGGGCAGCACCTCCGGCTCGTCCGCGGCGTGCACCGCCACGACGAGCGCGTCGGTCACCCGGAGCGGCCCGCGACCCGCGCGGCCATCCAGCCAGAGCGCGTCCACCCGGCACCAGCCGAACTGCGTGGACTCCACGTCCGGCTCGTCGCGGTGCTGTTCGAGGTTCAGCAGCTCCAGCGCGGGACGGCAGCGGAACGGGAGCTCGGAGATGCTTTGCAGGGGCTGCATCGCGGCGGCCGGCGCGCGCCGCTACGCGACCAGGCGCTCGGGCCTGCGGCCTCGCTCGCTGCGGCGGACGCCGAAGCGCGAGCCGGCGCCGGACTTGCCGCTGCCGAAGCGGCTGCCGCCGGCGTTGTTGTAGCGCCGCCCGGTCTGCGACGACTTGCTGCTGTCGACGCTGGACGGGTTCGAGGCGCGGTACGCGTCGCGCTGGGATCGCAGATCGGGCGCGCGGCCGGGCGGCGTGGTGTACGGCTGCGTGTACACAGGCACGTAATTCGGGCGCAGCGCCGACGACACCATGGCGCCGAGGAGCATGCCCGACGCCAGGCTCATCACCGGCGAGTGGTAGTACCCGTAGGGGCCGAACCCGGACGTCTGGATCTGCGCGGCGCCTTCGCCCGAGACGTCACGGCGGATCGAGAACACCTTCTCGGGGTCCTGCACGCCGCCGTCGCTGTTCTTGTCGAAGAACCCGGTGACGACCTGCGTCTTGGCGTCCAGGTCCTGTACGGCGACGCTGATGACCTCGCTCCCCTGGTAAATCTCGTTGACGCGCCGCTCGAAGTCCTCGGGCCCCTCGGCCGCCTTGAAGGCTTCGTTGACCTTGTCGAAGTCGAGCTCGACGGTGGTGTTCTCGGTGGTCGCCCAGCGCTCCCTGGACCGCCCGCCGCTGCCGCTGGAATCGCAGCCGGCGGTCGCGATGGCGAGGGCTGTCATGAGCACGACGGGCAGGGTGGTCTTCGTCATCATCTGGAGGGATCTGTCTGGTGCTGTTGGAGGATTCTGTCAAGCAGGCGCCGAGCCCAGCACCGGGAGCCCGCAGGCGCCGGGAGAGAACCTGCGCACGAGGGGGCGCCGCGCAAGATCCGCGAGATCATGGAGGGCGCGGCAAGATCATGGAGGGCGCGACGCGTCAGGGCGCGCGCCACGGCGCGCGCCGGCGGGAGCGGCCCCCGGGCCCGCCGGGCGGCGGCAGCTCGGCCGGGCGCAGCCGCTCGGGCAGGGGTCGGGTCGCGAAGCGCGGGGTACTCAGGTCGCCTTCGGCTTGTGGGTGGCGAAGAAGAGGCCCGGCAAGACGAGCGCCGCGCCGAGCCAATGGTAGGGGGCAAACGCCTCGCCGAGGAGCAGCCACGCCAGCACGGCGGTATAGACCGGCGACAGGTAGAGCAGCAGGCCAGTGCGGCTGGGGCCGAGATGCTCGGTGATATAGCTGTACGTGGCATAGGCGCCGACGCCCGGCACCAGGACCAGGGTCACCACGGTGGCGATGGTGCGCAGGTCGAAATGCGGCGCGCCGCGGCTGGCCAGCTCCCAGCCGAGCGGCGGCAAAAGGAGGATCGCCCCGGCCAGCGCGATCGCGGTGAGCCGCGCCCGGACCCCCAGCGGATCGGGCCATCGCTTCAGCAGCACCGTGTAAAGCGCCCAGGAGATCGCGGCGCCGAGGATCATCAGGTCACCGGTGCTGAAGCGGAGCGCCAGCAGCGCCGCCGGGTCGCCGCGCAGCACGATGACCAGCACGCCGGTCAGCGCCAGCGCGGCGCCCAGGCCCTGGCGCCGGCTGAGCCGCTCTCCGAACATGGCCCGTGACAGCAGGATGATGATCACCGGCGAGACGGCGTAAATCAGGCCGATATTGGTGGCCGTGGTGGTGGCGGCGCCGTAATAGACGCCGGCGCCGCAGATGCCCATGCCCAGCAGGCCGAGCAGGGCATATCGGGCCCAGTCGCGCCGGAGCGCGGCGCGGTTGCGCCACAATTCACGGCCACAGAAGGGGAGCAGCACCAGCGCGACGCCCATCCATCGAAGCTCCGCCAGCGCCACGGGCGGGATGAAATCGGCCGTGGCGCGGGCCAGCAGCATGTTGGCGGTGAACAGCGCCGGGGTGACGAACAGCAGGACGTGGGCGATGCGCTGCTGGCGGGACTCGGCGAAGCCGAGAGAGCTGGAAGCCATTGGCGCCGACAGTAGGGAAGCGCCGCTACCCTGGCCAGGGCTCGTCGTCCCGCTACGCCCCCCAGCGCTCTATCCCAACCCGCCTCGCGGCCTCCGCCGCTGTCGGCCAATACACCTCTTCGCGCGGGATCTCGATCTGCCCGGCACCCCGGCCGCGCAGCACCTCCCTCTGCTCCGCCACGAGCGCCGAGATGTCCTCCACGCCCACCGTCCACTCCTCGGCGAACCGCCGCAGCGTAGCGCCCCGCAGACCGAGCTGGATCGCCCTCCGCTCGACCGGCGCGCCCGACGGATGGTGGTCCGGATCCCACTGGAGCCGCACGTCCGAGCGCTGGAGATCGCTCTTCCACGCCTCCTCGCTCGGGTAGAGCTCGGGCACGAAGCCCGACGGCACCGCGGCCGCCAGGATCGCGTCGAACCCCGCGCGCTGGATCCGGATGGCCAGCACCGCCTCCTGGTCGGGCTTCGTGCCCCAGCCCGAGCGGAACATCATCCAGAGGAAGTTCGGCTTGATCCAGCTCATGCGGCCAAAGCTGAACTCCGGCCCTCCGAGCCGCTGGTGCAGGGCCGCGTGGCGCGCGATCGACGGACGGTACGCCTGATAGACCACGATGGTCTCGGCGTCGAACTGCGCGAGGATGTGGCGTCCTGCCGAGGGCCAGCGGGCGGCCTGCGCAGCATACGACTCGAGCTCCAGCTTCTTCATCACGCCTGCATCACTCCCTCCTCGTGCTCTCCTCGACCCACCCTGCCTCGTCCGAGCTCCCGTGTCACCGCGGCGCTCCTCTTCCTCCTCACTTCCTCCTGGGCCCTCCGGCGCCTGCGCGCCGACCCCATCCGCTGTCAGGCGCAGTTTGTGCCGGCATGTGCCAGGTGGTATCCGCCGTATCTGCCCGTAATTGCTTATGAAATGTCACGGCATGTCGAGTGCTTCTCCTGAGGCCATCGATCCGAACGACAGACGGACACGGAGACTCACATGCGATCATTCTACAGGGGTTGTACGCTTGTTTCTCTGCTTGCGCTCGGCGCCAGCTTCGCCGCCTGCTCGCGCGGAAGCGGATCGGGCGGGCCCGCGGAGACGGGCCTGGCACAGAGCGCCCTCACGCCCGCGACGAGCTGCGACGATGTCGAGGCGCTGCTCCGCGAACGGCTGAAGCAGAACATGATCAAGTCGGTCGACGTGGCGCGGAAGTCCGCCCTGCAGCAGCTCGAGGAGGGGTGCTACTGGTCCGGCGCGGACGGCGGGGTCGTCGCATCCGCCTCCTCCGGCTCCTCCTCCTCCACGGGAGGGCCCGTCTCGCCGCCGGCCGAGGAGGCAGGAGGGGACGACGGGGCTGCCACGGAGTATTCGACGACCAACACGCAGGAAGCCGACGTCGACGAGGCCGACTTCATCAAGAACGACGGAGAGCACGTCTACATCCTGGCCCACGGGCAATTCCAGATCTTCGACGCGTGGCCCGCCGCCGACACGCACCGCGTCGCGTCGGTCGCGATCGAGGGGGATCCGAAGAAGCTCTTCGTCCACGAGAAGCGGGCCCTCGTGTACTCGTCGCTGTCCCCGTCCTCGTCGCCTGACGGCGAGCTCCCTTATTACGGGGGTGAGTGCACGTACGGATATGATTGCGAGTTCACGGGCGACGGCACGCCGCTCCTGGTCACCGAGCTCGACATCAGCGATCTCACGGCGCCGGCCGTCGTGCGGACGCTGAAGTTCTCCGGATCGTTCCTCAACGCCCGGCGCATCGGGAGCGCTGTGCACACGGTCGTGGCCTCCCCCGAGCCGGTGGTGGAGGGACTCTCTACCTGGCCAGAGGGCATCGATGTCTGCACCCTGTCCGAGCAGGGGGTCAACCCGTCCACGGTGGCCGCCGTGAACAGCGCGTACGACAAGCTCGTGGAGAAGAACCTCGCCGTGATCGACGCGGCCCCGCTCGACATCCAGCTGCCCACCGTGGAGGACACGCTGTACCGGGACGGCGTGGCCTCGACGAGCAGCCACGCCCCGTTCGCGAGCTGCGAGAACTTCTACCTGTCGAACACGGGCGACGGGCAGAGCTTCCTCTCGGTCGTCTCGACCGAGCTCGGCACCGAGGCGCTCGGCCAGACGACGATCGTGGGCAGGCCCGGCGCCGTCTACGCGACCGCGGACTCGCTCTACGTGGCGAGCCGGCACCAGTATGGAGAGACGTACGGCTGGTTCTACGACGACGGCGAGACGACGCCCGACGCGACGACCGTCCACAAGTTCGCGCTGAGCGAGCGCGCGGCGCCGAGCGCTTACCTGGGGAGCGGCGTCGTGAAGGGGCGCGTGCTCAACCAGTTCGCCCTCAGCGAGCACGAGGGGTATCTCCGCATCGCGACCACCACCGGGCACCTCCCCGACCCGGACACGCACAACACCGTCGCGTCGCTGAAGCAGGAGGGCGGCGCGCTCGTGGTCAAGGGGATGGTGGACCAGCTCGCGCCCGGCGAGGACATCCGATCCGCCCGCTTCTACGGCGACGTCGGGTTCGTCGTGACCTTCAAGAAGACCGACCCGCTCTACACCATCGACTTCTCGGATCCCGAGGCGCCGAGGGTGCGCGGCGAGCTGAAGATCCCCGGCTTCTCGACCTACATGCACATGATCGACGAGGGGCACGTCATGAGCATCGGCTACGACGCCGACGACCAGGGTGACTTCGCGTGGTTCCAGGGGATCCTGCTCCAGATCTTCGACGTGACGGACCTCGACGCGCCGACGCTCACGCACAAGGAGGTGATCGGGACGCGCGGCTCCGCGAGCGACGCCGCGACCAACCACCTCGCGTTCAACTACTTCCCCCAGCGGGGGCTGCTCGGGATCCCCATGGTCATCTGCGAGGGCGGGAGCGGCGGCGACTTCGGCGACACGATGACGTTCAGCGGGCTGCTCGTCTACAAGGTGGATACCGGCGCGGGCTTCACGTCCGTCGGGGGCGTGCCCCACCCGCTGCCGGACGCGAGCGCGGGCGGGAACGGCCCGAGCTGCGGGAACTGGTGGAGCAACGCGACGTCGTTCGTGAAGCGGAGCGTCTTCATGGAGGATTACGTCTACTCCGTCTCCGAGGACGAGATCCGGGTCGCCAACATCAGCGATCTCGCGACGCCGGAAGCCGTCGTCCCGCTCGTCCCCTGAGCGAGATCGAACGTACGCCGCGCCGAGCCGAGCGACGGGGATGAGCCCGTGGCGCACGAAGATGCGCCCCGCTATAGAGCTCCGGCATGGAAGCGCTGGACCTCCCCGCCGAGCAGCTGGCCTCGGCGGTCGGCGCGCGGCCCTTGCTGCTGCTCGCGCTGCTCTTGATCGGAACGGTGGGGGTGCTCCTCGGGCTCGTCGCCGTCGCGCGCTTCTCCGACCGCCACGCGCGGGCGCTGTGGGCGTGGGCCGTCCGGGCCTACGCCGCGGCGGCCGCGCACCCGGCCACGCAGCGCCTCGCGGCCCGGTTCCCCGCGGTCGCGAGGGTGCTGCGCGAGCTCTCTGCGGCCGAGTACCTCGTGATCCACCTCGGCCTCGGGCTGGTGCTCAGCATGGCCGCGCTCGTGTTCGTCGCGCTCGCGGAGGGGGTGCGCGAGGGCGAGCCGATCGTGGACGTCGATCTCGCGCTCGCGCGCGCGCTCCACGCGTCGTCGAGCCGCGCCGGGGTGGAGGCGCTCCGCGCGTTCACCCTCCTCGGCAGCTTCTGGGCGCTCGCGCTGCTCGCGGTCGTCGTGGCCGCGGCGCTGCTGAGGCGGGGCCGGCGCGTCCTCGCGGTCGGGTGGCTCTTCGCCCTCGCCGGCGGCGGGCTCCTCAACTCCGCGCTCAAGGCCCTGTTCGCCCGGCCGCGGCCGACGTTCGCCGATCCGCTCGCGGTGGCCGCGGGGTGGAGCTTCCCGAGCGGGCACTCGATGGGCACGTTCGTCGCCTTTGGCATGCTCTCGTACCTGGGCCTCCTGCTCCTCCGGACGCTGCGTGCTCGCCTCGTGCTCGTCGCGCTCGCGCTCGGCTGGACGGTGGCGATGGGCTTCAGCCGCATGTACCTCGGCGTGCACTACCTGAGCGACGTGCTCGCGGGGTTCGCCGCAGGCACCGTGTGGCTGGCCGTCTGCATCTCGGGGCTCGAGGTCGCGCGGCGCAGGCCGGGTCGGATCGACGGGCAGCCGCTGCCTTCCTGAGACGGCCAGTCGCGTCCGCCCCGAGGTGGGCCGTCGCAGGCGGCCGAGCGGCGGCTGGCCCGCGTAAACCTGCGCCGCCGCCCTGATCCGCAGCGCGCCCGGCGATGTCAAGAGCGAACTCCGGCCGTGTTCGATTCGACATCAAGCTGCGAGCTCGTCGGCAGAAGCCGAGTTAAGTCACGGTGGAAATAGACATTACTATCGAAATTGCGCCGAGACCAAGGCGCAGGACCGAGGTGGACGCCTGGGCGCAGAACCAAGGCGCAGAACCACAGCGGCGACTGGCGACGAGCGCGAACGAAGCGCGAATGAAGCGCGAACGAAGCGCGAATGAAGCGCGAATGAAGACCCGCGCCGAGCACAGCAGCGCCGCCAATTTCGCCTGGAGCCGGGGTGCACTTTTACGATAAAGTGTGTCTAGCGCCGTTTGCTCGGGAAGAGCGCAACGTGCGTTATCGAGGTGGCCGTGGGTTTAAGGACTTCTTATCTGGCTTTGGCGGTGGGATTGCTTCAGATCACGGTCGCTTGCGGCGGGGGCGGCGCGACCACGAGCGATGCGACCGGCTCCGGGAGCGGCGCGAACTCCGGCGGCGGTCCGCCTGGCGTCGGCGGCGCCGGCGGAACCGGCGGTGTGCCCGAGTTCACGGTGGGCAGCGGCATCGGCCTCGGCGGCAACGGCGGCGGCGAGCCGGACCCGTGCGACGTCGCCGATCCGCCCCCCGAGTGCTTCCTGCCTCCCGACCCCGCCTGCGGAGACGCGGCGCTGAACCAGCCGTCCGAGGACTGCGACGACGGCAATACGCTGCCGGGCGACGGCTGTTCTGGGCAGTGCCAGGTCGAGCCTTACTGGGAGTGTCCGACGGCCGGTCGGCCTTGCGAGCTGACCATCGCGTGCGGCGACGGCGTCGTCGACCCCGGCGAGTTCTGCGACGACGGCAACAACGTCGATGGCGACGGCTGCAGCGCCGACTGTTACTACGTCGACCCCTCGTACGTGTGCCCGAAGCCGGGCGAGCCGTGCATCCTGCTCTACGACTGCGGCGACGGCCGCGTGAACGGCTCGGAGGAGTGCGAGGATGGCGACGACCCGCCTGCGTCCGGCGACGGCTGCAGCGCGGACTGCAAGCGCGAGGCGGGGTTCCAGTGCAGCCGGCCCGGTCTGCCGTGTACGCGGCTGCCGGTCTGCGGCAACGGCGCCAAGGAGACAGGCGAGGGGTGCGACGACGGCAACACCGCGAGCGGCGACGGCTGCTCGAGCCTGTGCCGGCAGGAGCCCTATTACAACTGCCCGACCCCCGGATCGCCCTGCGTGCGGCTGATCGAGTGCGGCGACGGCAAGGTGCAGCCGGGCGAGCTCTGCGATGACGGCAACGCCGCGGACGGCGACGGCTGCTCCGCCGACTGCCAGGTGAAGGACCCGGCGTACGTGTGCCTCGAGCCAGGCGAGCCGTGCATCCCGCTCTACCTGTGCGGCGACGGCCGCGTGAGCGGCAACGAGCAGTGCGACGACGGCGACGACCCGCCGGCGAGCGGCGACGGCTGCTCCGCGGACTGCCGGCTCGAGGAGGGCTGGGTCTGCAGGCCCGGCCAGGCCTGCACCGTGAGGACCTATTGCGGCGACGGCGCTGTGCAGCTCGGCGAGCAGTGCGACGACGGCGGCGGGGAAAACCCTGTCGGCGGCGACGGCTGCACGGCGCAGTGCAAGATCGAGGTCGGCTGGACGTGCCCGCCGGCGGGCGGGCGCTGCACCCCGCCGCCGCCGCCCGTGTGCGGCGACGGCAAGATCGGCGGCACCGAGGTGTGCGACGACGGGAAGCAGCCCCCGGCGAGCGGCGACGGCTGCAGCGCCGATTGCCAGACGATCGAGGAGGGCTGGGACTGCTCGCGCGTCGGGTTCCCCTGCAAGACCATCTGCGGCGACGGGCGCAAGCGCGGCGCCGAGCAGTGCGACGACGGCAACACCGCGAGCGGCGACGGCTGCGACGAGACCTGCCGGATCGAGCCGGGTAGCGTCTGCGACAACGGAGAGCCCCAGGACTGCACGGGCTTCTCCGTCTGCGGCAACAACATTCGCGAGGGCACCGAGGCCTGTGACGACGGCAACGGCAACTGGCGCGACGGCTGCACGCCGGACTGCAAGGGGGAGCCGGACTGCAGCCGCGGCGCGTGCATCTCGAAGTGCGGCGACGGCATGCTCCTGCCCGGCGACGCCACCGAGGCGTGCGACGACGGCAACACCGTGAGCGGCGACGGATGCTCCGCCACGTGCACGATCGAGCCGGGCTACACCTGCGCCGTTCAGCCGAGCGAGATGCGGCTGCCGATGGTCATCCGCGACTTCATCGGCTGGTGCCCGACCTCGTACGACCGCACCGTCAGCAACAGCGCGTGCGACAACAACCTGAACGACACCCTCGTCGGGCACTTCGATTTCGAGATCGATCCCAGCGGCAATCAGATCGACCAAATGGTCCAGCCGACGCTCGACGCCGCCGGCAAGCCCGTCAGCAGGTTCGGCCCCGGCTTCGTCACGCCGAGCGACGCGAACGGCTGGACCACGGGGCAGAACAACTTCCAGTGGTGGTACCGGGACAACACGACGTACAACCGGACGCTCGTCACCTCCATCGAGCTGACCCCGCAGGCCGGCAGGTACGTGTACCAGCGGAGCCCGTTCTGGCCCGTGGACCCCACCCCGCCGAACGGCGATCCCGTGCTCAACAACCTGGTCTCCGCCGGGCTGGAGAAGGCGCAGCAGAGCAACCCCTCGCACAACTACTACTTCACGAGCGAGGTCCGGTACTGGTTCCAGTTCACGCCGAACGGCGCCGCGGCCGATCCGGTGCTCACCTTCTTCGGCGATGACGACGTCTGGGTGTTCATCAAGAACACGCTGACCGCGGACATCGGCGGCATCCACGGGCAGCTCCAGGAGAGCGTGACCATCCTGGACAACGGCGACGCCCGCGTGACCCCCTGCACCCAGAACACGTGCCCTGCGGGCGCCCGCACGCCCTACGACGTCGACCTGAACCTCGAGCCGGGCAAGGTCTACGAGATCGCGGTGTTCCAGGCCGAGCGCCACGTCACCGGGTCGAACTACCAGCTCACGCTGTCGGGCTTCAGCGCCGGCACGTCGGTGTGCACGCCGCAGTGCGGGGTCGACCCGCCTGTCGTGACGCCGGGCGAGGAGTGCGACGACGGCACCGAGAACGGGACGGGCTACGGCGAGTGCAACAACTGCCAGCTCGGGCCGTACTGCGGCGACGGCCAGAGGAACGGCCCGGAGACCTGCGACAACGGGCTCAACAACAGCGCGTACGCCAACGCCTCGAACGCCTGCGCGCCGGGGTGCGTGGCGCCGCCCCGGTGCGGCGACGGCGCGGTCAACGCGCCGTACGAGGCGTGCGACCTCGGCTCCGGCAACACGGCGAACGGCTACGGCGGCTGCACGCGCGAGTGCGAGATCGGGCCGTACTGCGGCGACGGCGTGACGAACGGCCCCGAGCAGTGCGACAACGGCAGCAACGACGGCTTCTACGGCACGTGCAACCCGAACTGCACGCCCGCCCCGCGGTGCGGCGACAGCAACGTCGACGAGGAGTGGGGTGAGGAGTGCGACGACCCGGCCGACCCGAACTGCGTGGGCTGCCAGCTCGGGGCGCTCTGCGGCGACACGGTGGTGCAGGCGAGCTACGGCGAGGAGTGCGACGACGGCGTCAACGACGGCGGCTACGGCGAGTGCGCGCCGATGTGCCTCTACGGCCCGCGCTGCGGCGACGGCGTGGTGCAGCCCGACGAGGAGGACTGCGACCTCGGCGAGGCCGACAACAACGGCGCTTACAACGGGTGCACGCAGCACTGCGCGTACGGGCCGTACTGCGGCGACGCGGCCGTCAACGGCGCTGAGACCTGCGACGACGGCGTGAACGACGGCTTCTACGGCAGCTGCTTCCCCGATTGCACGCCGGCGGCCAAGTGCGGCGACAGCAACGTCGACGAGGACTGGGGTGAGCAGTGCGATCCCCCGAACGAGGCGACCGGCTGCAGCGAGAACTGCCGCCTCGGCGCCCAGTGCGGCGACTCGGTGGTGCAGGCCAACCTCGGCGAGAAGTGCGACGACGGCGTGAACGACGGCGGCTACGGCGAGTGCGGCCCCAGCTGCCTGTACGGCCCGCGCTGCGGCGACGGCGTGGTCAACGGCCCCGAGCAGTGCGACGACGGGGACGGCAACAACACCGGCGGCTACGGCAAGTGCGCGCCGGGGTGCATCTACGGGCCGTACTGCGGCGACGGCGTCCGGCAGAGCCTGTACGAGGAGTGCGACGACGCAAACAACACGAGCGGCGACGGCTGCAGCTCGGCCTGCAAGAACGACGGCCAACCCCAGTAGTAGAGACGGCCACCCGCGGCGGATCCGGGCCCACCTCGGCGTTTTCGGTGCTCAGCGTACAGGAGTACGCTTCCGCGCCGAAAACGCCGATCTGGGCCCGTCTCCTGTGCGGGTGGCCGTCGGCGTCGCCCGGCCGAGGGGGCGCGAGAGGCGGGAGAACAGCCTTGGATGGGCTCACCGGGGGGCGCGAACGCTCACGAGCGCGGCGCGTCGGGGGGGCGCGGGCGCACCGTGGTGTCGCCCAGCGGCTTCTCCAGGAGAGGGGGGCCCGCAATGGGAAGCCAGATCTCGAAGACAGCGCCACCCTTCTTGGCCTTGCGGTAGGTGATCTCTCCGCCGTGCTCGAACACGATCCGCTGCGCGATCGCGAGGCCTAGACCCGTCCCCTTCTCCTTGCTGGTCGCGTAGGGCTCGAACAGGCGCGGCACCATTTCCTCGGCCACGCCTGGGCCGTTGTCGCGCACCACGATCCGCACACGGTCGTTCGGCAGCGGGCCGATCGTCACCGAGACGCGGGGGTCGCGCCGGACGGCGCTCGCGGCGTCCAGGCCGTTCTGGACCAGGTTCGTGAGCACCTGGATCAGCTGATCGCGATCGGCCGAGACCTGCGGGATCGGATCCGCCACGAGCTCCACGCGCGGCGACGGCGCGCCGGAGGTGGCGCCGGTGCTAGAGGTCGAGCCCGCGCCAGAGGTCGCCTCGCCCGACGCCGGGGCGGCGTGCAGCGTGATCACGCCGCGCGCGACCGCGACGAGATCGATGGGCGTGAGGTTCGGGGGCGGCAGGCGCGCGAACTGGGTGAACTCGGTCACGATGTTCGCGATGCGGTGCACCTCGTTCAGGACCGTCGACGTCGCCTCCGCGAAGTAGTCGTCGAACGCCGGGTCGTCGCGCTGCCGGAGCCGGCGCAGCGTCTCCACCGCCGCACGGATGGGCGCCAGCGGGTTCTTGATCTCATGGGCAATCTGGCGCGCGACCTCGCGCCGCGCGGCGATGCGCTCGGTCGCGGCCAGGCGCTTTCGCATCGCCGCGAGCTCGTCGATGGTGGCGTTGAACGCCGCCGCGAGATCCGCGATCTCCCGCCCCCCACGCCCCTCCACACGCCGCGGCGCGCCGCTCATCACCTCGCGCGTCTCGCGGGCCAGCGCCACGAGCGGACGCGACAGGCTGCGCGCCAGCACGACGGCCATCGCGACGGCGATCGCCAGCACCGTGGCGCCCGTCAGCGCGATCGCGCGATCGAGCCGGGCCAGCGCCTGCCTCAGCGGATCGCGCGGCACAGACGCGACAACGTCAAGGCCCGGGATCTCGGCGAAATGGAGGACGCGCACGACCTCCGCCTCGCTGCTCCGAGGGGCGAGCTCCCCCTCCCGCGCCGCCGTGAGGCGCACATGGTACGCCTCGCCGATCCGCGCGAGGACCGGGCCGATCCGCCGCGCCCCCACGAGGCCGATGGTCACCCCGTGGCGCGACAGGGCGCAGTGGACCTCCAGCGACGGCTCGCCGCCCGCCTTCGCTGGGCGGAGCCGCGGCGCGCCCCCGGGGGCCTGGATCAGCTCGGCGAGCCGCTTGTCGCGCGCGCCGATGCGCGCGGCGTCCTCGGCCCCCAGGACGCTCCCGTCGCCCGCCACGAGCGACAGCTCGTCGAGGCGCAGCGCCTTCGCCTGGCTCGGGACCAGCCGCCCGAGGGCGATGCGGCTCCCCGTGTCCATCGCGTCCGGGTCGCCCTTGGCGCGCTCGAGCTCGACGTGGGCCTTGTCGACGAACGTGTCGTGCCGGCAGAGCGGCGGGAGGAGGTCGCGCAGCGCGTCGGCCTCCCACGCGAGCTGCTGCCGGACGCCTGCATGCGCCGCGTCGATCCGCTCGGCGAAGCCGCCCTCGATGATCTCGCGCGACGCCTCGCGGAGGGTCAGCCCGACGAACGCCGTCGCGATGATCGCGACGAGCCCGAAGGCGAGCAGGAGGCGAGCGGCGAGGGACATGGCGGGACGGCCACGCCCGCCCGGCCGCGCCGCCGCCGGTACGGCCGGGCGGCCGCCGCGGTCCGCGGCGGTGTTCAGGGTCGGTGCGGTCGAACCTAAAGGAATCGGCGCCGGCGCCGAGCCCCCGCGGCGGGCTCCTGCTCCGCCGCAACCTCCGTGCATACGCCATCGGGTCGAGATCGTCCAAGTTCATCGCGTTTCCCCCAGCCGCGCGGGCCCGCCCCCTGCGCCTCTGCCCAGGAGATCTCGGTTCACGGCTCGCCTGCCCTCGGCAGCTTGCCGGCGCTTGCCGCGCCTCTGCCGCGCGCTCTCCTTGCACCGGGGGGCACTCGCCTCTTACGCTCGGTCGTCCTTCGGGGTCGCCCTCGGCGCGCCGGCCAACGCGCGCGCCGCAGCTCGACCGCGCTGGAACGCACGAAATGAACTCCAAGCAGCTCTCCATCCCCATCGCCGCCATCCTGGCGCTCATCGGCTTCGGGCTGAGTTTCGCGTCGAAGTGGCTGGCGGAGTTCTCGGGCCAGCTGTTCATGGTCTTCGGCTTCGCCGCGGCGGTGGCGGTGCTGTACGCGAGCCTCGGGGCCAAGGGCGGCGTCCCCCTGGGAGGCCTGCGCGACGCGCTCCGCGGCGCCGCCCGAGGCAAGCGGCCCAAGCTCCCCGAGGGCGCCCCCGCCGACGTCGCCGAGACCTACGAGCAGATCGCCGAGATCGCCGGCCGCCAGCTCGAGCTCGCGGAGGAGCGCCACGCGCTCGCCGAGGAGCGCGACAAGCTCGCGAGGGAGCGCGACGGCTTGAGCCGGGAGCGCGACGGCATCGCGAAGGAGCGCGACACCGTCGAGCGGGAGCGGGACACCCTGAGCCGGGAGCGCGACGGGCTCGCGAAGGAGCGCGACACCCTCGAGCGGGAGTGCTCGACGCTCACCCGCAAGGTGAACGAGCTCGCGCAGCGCGGCCCCGACATCGACGTCGACGCGCTCGTGGACGCCGTGCTCCGCGCCACCGCCGGCGAGCGGGTGCGCGTCCCGACGGGCGCGCCGTCCGAGCTCTCGCGCCTCTACGCGGAGCTCAGCGGCATCGCGGAGCGGATCACCCAGGCGGAGCTGCGCGACAAGCAGCGCCGCTCGGAGCTGGCGCAGGCCACGGGGCTCCTCGACGAGCTGCTGCCCAAGCTCAGCGACGGCGTGAGCAGCGTCATGCACGCGAGCGAGCAGGCGACCGTGTACATCCGCGAGATGACGACCGCCCTCGCCAACATCGCGCAGTCGGTCGAGTCGCTCGCGTCGAGCGCCGAGGAGTCGAGCTCGAGCATCCTCGAGATGACGGCCACGAACGAGGAGGTCGCCGAGAACGTCGGCGAGCTCGGGTCGAGCGTGCGCGAGACGGTCTCCTCGATCGAGGAGATGGCCTACTCCATCCGCGAGGTCGCGAAGAACGTCGACGCCCTGGCGCTGACGGCCGAGGAGACGAGCTCCTCGATGAACCAGATGGACGTCTCGATCGACCAGGTCCAGTCGAACGCGAACGAGACGGCCCGGCTCTCGGAGGAGGTGGCGACCGACGCCGAGAAGGGCGCCGAGGCGATCCTGAAGACGATCGGCGAGATCTACCGCATCAAGGAGTCGAGCCAGGAGGCCGTGGCGGTCATCTCGAACCTCGGCTTCCGCATCGAGGCGATCGGGCAGATCCTCGCCGTCATCGACGACGTCGCCGAGCAGACGAACCTCCTCGCGCTGAACGCCGCGATCATCGCCGCCCAGGCCGGCGAGCACGGCAAGGGCTTCGCCGTCGTCGCCGACGAGATCAAGGACCTCGCCGAGCGCGCCGGCGGCAGCACGAAGGAGATCGCCGAGCTCATCAAGACCATCCAGTCCGAGTCGAAGAACGCGATCGCCGCCGTCGAGCGCGGCGCCCACAACGTCGACCGCGGCGTCGAGGTCTCGAACGAGGCCGAGCGGGCCCTCAAGAAGATCCTCGAGAGCTCGCAGAAGTCGACCAACATGGTGCGCGCCATCGCCCGCGCCACGGTCGAGCAGGCCAAGGGGTCGAAGCAGGTCACGGACGCGATCGGGCGCATCGCCGAGACGGTGCAGCAGATCGCCGCCGCCACGGCGGAGCAGGCGCGCGGCTCGGAGCTCATCATGAAGAGCGCCGAGAAGATGCGGACCATCACGCAGCACGTGGAGCGGTCGAGCCAGGAGCAGGCGCGCGGCGGTCGCCAGATCACGAGCGCGATCGAGCAGATCTCGCACGGGGTCAACAGCCTCAACGCCTCGCACCGCAGCCAGACGCGCGGCGGCGAGCAGCTCGTCGAGGCCGGCAAGCGCATCGAGGAGGCGGCGCGGCAGCAGGACCAGGCGGTGCGCCAGCTCCTCAGCGCCACCGAGCGGATGCGTCGTACGGCGGCGATTTGAGGCCGAGCCGCCCCCTCGCGCGCAGGCAGCATCGATGGCGTTGACGATCGTGGTGCTCGCGCCCGACGGGGCGGGGAAGGCGGACGGGGGCGAGCTCTCCCTGACGCTGGACGCGCCCCGCGTCATCCTCGGCCGCGCGGAGGGCTGCGAGGTGCGCCTCCCCGACACGAGCGTGAGCCCCCGGCACGCGTCGATCCGGCAGCGGGGCGCCACGTACCTGCTCCTCGACGAGGGCAGCGAGAACGGCACGTTCCTCGGCAAGACACGCATCGCCCTGCGCACGGCGATGCCCCTGAAGACCGGCGATCGCATCCGCATCGGGCGCGTGTGGCTCCTGCTCCGGATCGAGCCGGCGGTCGCGAAGGCCGCCCCGGCGGCGGCCGCCAAGGAGCTCGCCCTCGAGCTCGTCGCGCGCGGCCTCGCCGCGCAAGGGGAGGATCCGGCGCCGCGCGTGGTCGTCGTCGAGGGCCCCGACAGCGGCCGCGCGTTGCGGATCGAGGAGGCGGCGCGGCCCTACATCCTCGGGCGCGCCAAGGACACCGATCTCGTCCTCGACGACCCGGACGTCTCTCGCCGTCATCTGGCCATTACCCGCAGGGGCGATCAATTCTCTGTTCAAGATCTCGGATCGCGCTCGGGCGCTTCGCTCGACGGCGTTCCGGTGCCTCAGTTCGATACGATCTGGCGTCCTGGACAGGTGCTCGCGATCTCGGGTGATCGGCTCATCTTCGAGCATCCGGCCGCCGAGGCGCTCGCGGAGATCGAGCGCAGCCCCTGTGAGCCGCTCCGTCCAGACGCGGTGTTCGAGCCGCCTTCGCTCGAGGAGCCGAAGGCAGCGCATTCCACGTCGACGCCTCCGCCTGCCTCGGTGAGCACGAGTTCGCCGCTCGCGCAGCCCGCTGAAGCGGCTCCGGTGTCTCGCGCGGCGCAGGGAAGTGGATGGGGCTTCACAGAGGCGCTCATTGCGCTGCTCGCGCTTGGTGTGCTGGCGCTCAGCATTGCTGGCCTGTTGTGGCTGCTGGGGCGCTCTTAGCGTCTTGACGTCGCGCGCGCGCAGGGTTCGAAGAGCGCAGTCCCGGAGGGTGCGCATGCGTGCGATCCGAATGAGAGCTGACGGCGAGGGCGAGGCCACCGAGGCGGAGCTTCAGGCGGAAGGGATCCGGTGCGGCGCGTTCGACCCGGGCGCAGCTGTGCTCGCCTTGCAGGGCGTGGTCGCGGACCGCGGATGGACGGAGCACGAGGATGTCCGCCGCGACGGGAGCAAGCCGCGCGACGAGGCGGAGAGCGCGAGAGAGGCGGATGAGCACTGTCACCTGGGCGACGAGGTGCGGCTCTTCGTGGAGGGACAGGGCTGTTACGACATCCGTTGCACGAACGACGATTGGCTGCGGATCTGGGTCGGCGCGGGCGATCTCATCGCCGTGCCGGCGCGGCGCTACCATCGCTTCATGGCGAGCAAGGCGGGCGCGATCCGCTACCTGCAGCCGTACGGCGGCCGTCACCTGCTCATGCAGCTCTACCGCGTGTCCGATGATCGGACGCGCGCGATGTGATTGAACGCGAGGTACCCCATGGCGCATCCCTACCGTCTCGTCACCTCCAGGGCCCGGATCCCCGTCCCTGGCGGCAAGCTCATCGAGGAGATCTTCGGCCGCGTGAACACCGGCACGGAGGGGTTCAGCCTGGCGCACATGGTGGCCCCGCCGGGCTGGAGCGAGCCGGCACAGACGCCTTCGTTCGGCGAGCTGACGCTCGTGATCCGCGGCCGCGTGCGCGCCGAGATCGCGGGCGAGGCGGTCGACGTCTCGGCCGGCCAGGCCCTCTGGACGGAGCCCGATCAGCGCGTCCGCTACAGCAACCCGTTCGACGAGGAGAGCGAGTACTTCGCGCTCTGCATACCGGCCTTCGCGCCGGATCTGGCGCGGCGCGACGCCGAGTGAGCTCCGCAGTGCGCGGCGCCGGCGCGTGATCTGAGCGGCGCCGCCGCAGGATGCGCGCATCGCGGTGCGCGGCGCGCGCGCTGGCGCCGCGCACCGCGCCGCGCAGATCCTCGATCCCTGGTGGGCGCCGAGCGCGTACTATGCCCCATGCTCTTCGATCCCGCGGAGTTCCGGAAGGTGCTGGGCCAGTTTGCGACCGGGGTCACGCTCGTGACCACGGTGCAGGACGGCACGCCGCAGGCGATGACGGTGAACTCGTTCAGCGCGGTCTCGCTCGACCCGCCGCTCGTGCTGTTCTGCGCGGACAGGCGGTCGCGCACGAGCGCGGCCATCGAGGCGTCCGGGGTCTTCGCGGTGAACATCCTGCGGGAGCAGCAGCGGGAGTTCTCGGACCTGTTCGCCGGCAAGGGCACGGACATCGATCGGCAGGCGGTGCTCACCGAGGCCCACGTGGCCGAGTCGGGCAGCCCGATCCTCAAGGACGTGCTGGCCTTCCTCGACTGCAAGGTGGAGCACACGTACGACGGGGGTGATCACATCATCTATGTCGGTCGCGTGCTCGCGTCGGGCCGGGGGGAGGCGGGCGCGCCGCTCCTGTATTACCGGGGCACGTACCAGGCCCTCGACGACGTCTGGCGGTGGCGCGATCGTTATGCGGCGCGAGAGCAGGCGACCCCGTTCCACGAGCTCGTCGACTTCTTCGATCGCATGCAGGCGGAGGGCCCTTATGCGACGCTCATCGACGAGCTCGTCACGCTCGTCGATCCGGGCGTCGAGGAGCGGTGCCTCGATCTCGGCTGCGGCACGGGCCGCCTGACGCGCGAGATGGGTCGCCGCTGCCACGAGTCGATCGGGATCGACGCGACGGCGGCGATGGTGGAGCGCGCCGCGCAGCGGGCGAAGGCGCTCGGCCTGGACAACGTGACGTTCCGGGAGGCGCTGGCGACGCGGCTGCCGTTCCCCGACGCCTCGTTCGACGTGGTGACCGCGTCGAACCTGCTCCTGCACCTGCCCGAGCCGGGCCCGGTGCTGGCCGAGGCGGCGCGCGTCCTCCGCCCGGGCGGCCGCCTGGCGCTGCTCGAGCCCGCGGCCACGATGAGCCGCGCCGCGATGGCCGGCTACCTGCGCGGCCACCGGTACAACCCGTCGACGGCCCACGCGATGCTGGCGTGGGCCGACGCGGCGGAGGTCACCTACCGTCACACCGAGGACAAGCTCGGCGGCGAGATCGGCGGCGCAGGGCTCCAGGTCGACCGCCGCGAGCGCCGGATGAACGGCCTCGCGCTGCTCTGGATCGCCCGCAAGGCCTGAGCGCGCCGCCCGAGCGCCCAGGCGCCAGGCACCGGCCCCGAACCGAACCTCGCCCGGCGCGCGGAGCCCCGCGCTAGAGGCTCATGCCGACCGCCGGAGCCCTGCCTCGTCGACCAGCCGGGGCACCCAGTCCTCCGCGCCGATGGACCGCATGTGGATGCCCGAGAGCCCGGGGATGTCGCGGAGCCCGCGGATGAGCTCCAGCGTGATCCGGTAGCTCTCCCCCTCCGCGTCGCCGCTCTGGCGGACGCGCTCGATCAGGTGTTCGGGGACCACGAGCCCCGGCACCTTCTGCAGGAAGCTCAGCCGATCCACGCCCGCGAACGGGAAGATCGCCGCGATGAAGTGCGCCCGCTCGTGCAGCCCGCGCTCCACCACCGCGGCCATCCAGCGGCGCATCGACGCGAGCTCGAACACCGCCTGCACCTGGATGAAGCTCGCGCCCGCGTCGATCTTCGCGGCGAGCCGGTCCATCGCCCCGGCGATCGCCTGCTCCGCGCACGGGAAATCGATGGTCCCGACGTGGAAGTAGGGCGCCGGCGAGACGACGTCTCCGTTGAAGAGCTTCCCCTCGCGCGTCAGCCGGCGGGTCAGCTCGATGGCCGCGTAGCTGTCGACGTCGCTCACCTCCTTCGCGTCGGGATCGGAGCCGATGGCGCACGGGTAGCCGCCGAGGACGATGATGTTCGAGAGCCCGAGCGCCGCCATCCCGAGCAGGTCGCCCTGGAGGGCGATCTTGTTCTTGTGGCGGAGCGAGAACTGGAGCACCGGCTCGAGCCCCTCCTGCTTCACGAAATGGCCGACTGCCATGTTGGCGCAGCGCGCCTGCGAGAGCAGGTGATCGTTGATCTGCACCACATCCACACAGCCCGCCATGTTTCGGGCGTGCTTCAGCAACTTCTCCAGATCGTAGTGACGCGGGGGCGTCAGCTCGGCGGAAACGAGGAACTGGCGCTCGCTGAGGAGGCGCTCCATCTTCGACTTCGTCACCATCTCCTGCTCCTTCCGTCACTCGACGAACCTGAGGACTCCGTCACTCGACGAACCTGAGGACCCGGACCTTGGCCCCGCTCCGGCCGTGGAACCGCGCGGCCGCGCTCGCGATGCGCGCCGCCTCGGCCCGCGCCAGGCTGCAGGGGAACCCATACTTCTTGAGGACCCGCTCGCTCGCGATATCGAGCGCCGTCCGGCAACGCGACACGAAGTCGTCGAGATCGTAGCTCTCCCCGACGGCGAGGTGCTCCTTCACGACGAGCGACGGAGAGTAACAGACCTGCTGCTCGCCGCTCGGCCACTCGATAACGAAGCGCATCTCCGGCATACGTCGCTCGCTTGTCCTACGTTTGGCGGGATCCAAGGAACTCGCGGTACACGCCGGCCGCGATGCGGGCCGATCGATCCCACGTGTACCGGGCCGCGGTCTCGAGCCCCGCGGCGCGGAGGCGCCGCCTCACGCCCTCGTCCAGGATAGCTTCCATTGCGCCGGCGAGATCGTCTGTTCTCGAGGGATCGACGAGCAGCGCGCTCTCGCCGTCGGCGAGGAACTCGGTGAAGGGAGGTTGCGCAGAGCTCACCACCGGCGCCCCGGAGGCCATCGCCTCCAGCAGGACGAGCCCGAACCCCTCGCGGACGGACGGAAAGACGAACGCGTCGGCCAGCCGGTAGAGCGGCGGGATCAGCGCGTCGGGGAGCACGCCCGCGAGGACGAGCGGCGGCGGCGACGCGCCCGCGGGCGAGGGCCATACGCCGCCTTCGCGCGCGATCGCCTCGAACTCGCGCTGGTAAGGCTCGTAGTCGAACAGCGTCTCTCCGCCGGCGATGATGAGCTGGGCTCCGGGCAGCCGCTTCCGCACCGACAGGAACGCCTTGAGCAGGCCGATCGAGTTCTTGCGCGGCTCGACGCCGCCCACGGTCACGAAGAGCGGCGATCCGGTGGCGTCGAGGCGCGCGCGCAGCGCCGCGTCCCGCTCGTCGGGCGTGGCCGTGTAGCGGCGCAGGCTCACGCCGTTCGGGACGATCGCCGCGTCGACGCCGTGCTCGGCCCGGAGCGCCTCCCTCCACGCTTCGCTGACCACGAGGCACGCGTCGGCCTCGCGCACGGAGCGGTCCTGGCAGGCGCGCAGGTACGGGCTGTCGTAGTCGTCGAGGTGGTGCACCGTCCGGAGGAAGTGGGGGACGCGCCCCTCGGCGCGCAGCGCCGCGAGCGCGTTCGCGCTGATGCAATCCTGGGAGTGCCAGACGTCGTGCCGCGCCCCGAGGCGGCGCAGCCCGTCCTCGAACTCCGCGATGCGCTGCTTCACGACCGCGTCGATCCCCGCCGGCGGGGGCGCGGCGGGCACGAGGACCGAGGGGCAGCGCGGCGCGCGGTAGAAGCCGCCCTGGTCCTTGTTCAGCGCGTAGATGCAGACCGAGACGCCGAGGTCGTGGAGCGCCTCCGCGAGCTCGACCGTGTGCACGACGCCGCCGCGCGGCTTGGTCGAGTAGGTGAGGAGCGCGACCGAGAGCGGCGCGCCCGAGGCTTTCGTGGCGCCGGCGCTCATCGCGCCCGAGGCAGCGCGGGCGCTCATCGCGCGCCCTCGCGCGCGAGCCCGGTGAGCGGCTCCGCCGAGAGGTCCCAGAGCGTCTGCCGCTCGCCGGCGGCCTGGAGGGTGAGCCGCCGCGAGCCGTCGACGGCGCCGACCGCCGCGCTCGCGATGCCCCGCCGCGCGAACGCCGAGAGCACGTCGCCGGCGACCTCCGGGCGCACGCTGAGCAGGAAGCCGTAGCTCGGGAACGCGAGCAGCCAGCGCGCGAGCGGGACGTCGCGCGGCCGCGGGACGGCCTCCAGATCGAGCACCGCGCCGGCGCCGGACGTCTCCAGGAGCATGAGCAGCGTCCCCGCGACGCCGCCCATGCTGATGTCCTTGCCCGCGTCGCACAGGCCCGCCTCGGCGAGGGCGGGCAGGACCTCGAGGTCGCCGCGCAGCCGCGCCGGGTCCGCGCCCGTCGAGGCGTTCCAGAACGGGTGCTCCGCGTGCATCTCGCCGCGCAGATCGATCGCCGCGACGAGCACGTCGCCGGGGCGCGCCGCGAAGCTCGTGATGAGCCGCCGCGCCCGGCCCGCGATGGCCACGGCGAGGGCGTTGTACGGGCTGCGCGCGCTCGTATGCCCTCCAACGATCGGCACGCCGTAGGCGCGCGACGCGGCGACCATTCCCTCCCAGACCGGCTCCAGCGCGCCGGCCGAGGTCCCCCAGACGACGTCGACAACGGCGATGGGTCGGCCGCCCATCGCGTAGACGTCGCTGACGTTGACCATCACGGCGCTGTAGCCGGCGAACCGCGGATCCCCTTCGAGGAACGCGGGCCAGATCCCCTCGGCGGCGAGGAGCAGGTAGCCGTCTCCGTCGGGGATGGCCGCGCAGTCGTCGCCGAGCGCCGCGGGTCGCTCGACGGAGCTGGCCGCGAGCGCCGCGCCCCGCTCGCCGGACAGGTACCGCGCCGGGATCTGCACGTCCCGCTTCGCGAGGACGCCGATCGCGCCGCGCAGCTGGGCCGCGACGCCGCCGAGCATCAGCGGAACCTCTGCCCGGGCGGCGGGCGGGGCTCGTCGCTCGGCGGGTAGCTGTCGAGGTCGGCCTCCATCAGGTGGTGCGGCCGCTCGCGGTGCGATCGCTCCTCGAGGGAGCGCCAGTGGATGCCCTCGAAGAACGGGACGTTGGCCGCCTGGACGAGCGCGAGGAACCGGCGGCACCCCCAGCCGTGGGCGGTGGTGACCGCCTTGTGGACGAGGCCGCGGCCGACCACGCCCTGCTTGCGGTGGGCGCGCTGGACGCCGAGCCGGCCGCCGTACCAGAGGCCGGGCTCCGCCTCGTAGATGCGCACGGTGCCGACGAGCCGCGGGCCCCCTGGCGCCCCGTGCTCCAGGGCGGCGATCGGGAACGCGGAGCCGTCCCAGTCGTCCTCGTCGGTGGTCTTAAACAGCCCTTGCTCGTCGCAGAAGATGGCCCGGCGCAAGCGGAGGTACTCGAGGTACGTGTCCCTGCTCTGCACAAGCTCGAAGCTGTAACGTGGCGTCATCGGAGCTCTCCGAGGTTGATGTCCATGCCGCGCCGGATCCCGACCGCGCCGCGGCTCGGCCTTCTGCCTCGAAGCCCGAGAGCCCCGAGCAGGCGCCGCAGCGGGCGCAGCCCGCCTTCACGTCGGTCGAGCGCAACCCCGCCCGCGCGAGCAGCGGGCCGATGTGCTCGTAGAGCGCCCGCATGAAGTCCCCCGAGGGCGGCGCGCGATCGGCCCCGGGCGTCCCGGGGATGGGCACGAGCGGGACGAGGAACGGATAGACCCCCAGCGCGATGAGCCGCTCGCTCGCGTCGAGCAGCGACGCCAGGGAGTCGCCGAGCCCCGCGATGAGGTACGTCGACACCTGGCCGCGCCCGAACACGCGCACGGCCGCCTCGAACGCCTCGAAGTAGCGGGCCACGCTCACCTCGGCCTTGCCCGGCATCGCGGCCGCGCGCACCTCGTCCTCGACCGCCTCGAGGTGCATGCCCAGGCTGTCGACGCCGGCGGCGCGCATCCGCTCGAACCAGGCGAAATCGTCAGGCGGCTCGCACTGCGCCTGCACCGGCAGATCGACGCGCGCCTTGATGCCGCGCGCGCAGTCGGCGAGGTGCGCCGCGCCGCGATCCGCCGACCGCGGCGTGCCCGTCGTCAGCGTCACGTGCCGCACCCCGTCGAGCCGCGCCGCCGCCTCGGCGACCTCGCCGAGCTGCTCGGGCGTCTTCTTCGCGGTGGTGCGCCCCGCCGCGAGCGACTGCCCGATCGCGCAGAACGTGCAGGCCTTCTCGGGCTCCGTGTACCGGATGCACGTCTGGAGCACCGTCGAGGCGAGGACGTCCGCCCCGTGCAGCAGCGCGATCTTGGGGTAGGGGATGCCGTCCTTCGTCGAGAGGGCGTAGAAGCGCGGCGTCTTCACGAGGGCGATGGGCGCGAGCGCCTGGCCGTCCCGCTCCACGGTCCCCGCGCCGTCGCGCCCGAGCCGCGCGACGAACGGCGACGCCGCCGCCTGGTCGGTGTGGATCGGGATCATCACCGTGGCGCCGCGCAGCGTCGCCGCGACGTGCTGGGTCGGCCCCGCGCCGCCGCGCCGCGAGGTCCACGCCGCGCGGCGGCCGCCTCCCTCGCAGGAGGCCTCGCCGGAGGCGGGCTCCGGCGGGGGCGCGGCGCCCGCCTCGGGGGCGCCCTCGGGGGCTTCAGCCAGCCTCAGGCCGAACGACTGGAGCTCGGTGATCAGCGTCTGGGTATCCATGGTCCACCGCCGCAGGGGCAAGGGAGGAGGCCTTGGGGCTGCCCGCGCCGAGCGTTATCGAGCGCTCCGCCGTATCCATCCAAAGCCGCAGCAAGTCGGGCCGGGCGTAGTGCCCCGCCGCATCCATCATCCGCTTTCGCTTCGTGATCAGGGCGAAATCGAGCTCGGCGACGGCCATCCCCTCGCCGTCGGTCACGGGCGGGCACGCGTGCACGCCCTCGGGCGTCACGATCGCCGTCATGCACCCGCCGCGCAGCACGCCCTGGATCTGCTCGTTCGGGGCGACCTCCCGGACCTGCTCCGGCGTCAGGAAGGCCGTGGCGTTCACCACGAAGCAGCCCGACTCCAGCGCGTGGTGCCGGATCGTCACCTCCATCTGCTCGGCGAAGATGGGCCCGACAAGGGAGCCGGGGAACTGGCTGCAATGGATCTGCTCGTGCTGCGCGATGAGCGCGAACCGCGCGAGCGGGTTGTAGTGCTCCCAGCAGGCCAGCGCCCCGAGCCTCCCGGCCGCGGTGTCCACGGTCCTGAGCCCCGAGCCGTCGCCCTGCCCCCAGATCATGCGCTCATGGTAGGTCGGCGTGATCTTGCGGCGGTGGAGCACCAGGGAGCCGTCGCTGTCGAAGACGAGCTGCGCGTTGTAGAGCGTCCCGTGATCGCGCTCGTTCACGCCGAGCACCACGACGACCCCGTGCGCGCGCGCGGCGGCCGCCACGGCCCGCGTCACCGGGCCGGGGACGGTGACCGCCTCGTCGTAAAGGCGCATGTGCTCCTTCCCCATGGCGGGCGGCGGGAGCACGAAGGAGAAGTACGGGTAATACGGGACGAACGCCTCGGGGAAGACGCACAGCTCGGCGCCTTCCTTCGCGGCCCTGGCGATCGCGGCGACGACTCGCTCGGTCGTCCCGTCCCGGCTGCCGAGGACGGGACTGGCCTGCACCGCGGCGGCCCGGACTTTGCGGTTGAACTCCATGGACCGCGCTTGGATCAGAGCGTCCAGGAGTGGACCATGAACGCGTTGTCCCGGCGGTGGATCAGCTGGATGTCGAGCACGTCGAGCGGGCTGATGGGCTTGATGCCCGGGATCAGCGCGTGCTCGCCGTGGCCGTAGAGCGCCTGCAGCGCGAACCGGCAGGCGTACACCTTGCCGCCCTCCTCCATGAACCGGCCGATCTGCTGGTTCACCGCGAGGTGCCCGGAGAACGCCTCGCTCCCGAGCTTGGGGAAGCCGCGCTGGAGCCCCAGCGTGACGCCCGGCCCATAGAGCAGGATGGATGTCTCAAACCCCTTACGTTGCAGGCGGATCGCCGTCAGCACGTTGACGAGGCCGATCGACCCTTCGAAGGCCACCGTGTGAAAGGTAACCAGCGCCTTCTCTCCCGGCTTCGCCTTGACGTCTTCGAAGACCTTCTCCTCGTAATCGACCAGGAAGTCACCAGCGTTGTAGGCGGGATACGTCGGCTTGGGCATTGGTTACCTCTCTCCTAGAATGAGTTAGTTGAGAACATAGTGGTTTTCTGGACGCAAGGAAAATGCAGGAGCCCTCCCTCTTTTGAGCGGGTGTCAGTCGCGGAGGGGCACAGAGGGGCGCGGAGGGGGTGCGACTTTGGATCTGGCGTCGGCGTCCGCAGCGCCCCGGTCGGCTGTTTGCCTGGGTCGTCGCGTGTGTCTCGAGCGCCTCGTCCGCTTCGTGCGCTTCGTGCGCTTGGGCGATTTCGACGGGTTCGACTCGCTCTGTTTCGCCGGATCGTCTCGACGATTTCGACGACGTTTCGCGCGCTTGTCCGCGAGAGCGAGCGTGGCTGGGGAGGTGCTGTGCGCTCGTGCGTTCGAGCGGCAAAAGCTGGCAGGGAATCGAGCCCTCGGGCGGGCTGCTACCGCTGCTTCTTTCGCACCTTGGCGCTCTTGCCGCCCTTGGTGCGCTTGCTGGTCTTAATGCCCTTCAGGGGCTTGGTGCTCTTGCTGATCTTGACACGACGGGGGGGCCGTGCGTCCGCCGCGTCGCGCCGCGGCCGGCGCGGCTTCGCCTCATCCGCCGCCGGCTCGCCGGCGAGGCGCCGGCCATAGACGGCGCGCCGGAGGATGGCCACGTCCTCGATCTGCACGAGCATCGCGTCGCCGATCGCGATCCGGTCCCCCGAGCGGCGGCCGATGACGCGCAGCCCCTCGTCGTCGATCTCGTACTGATCCGGGCCGAGCGACTCCATGCGGACGAGCACGTCGACGAAGGGATCCTCGATGTTGACGTAAACGCCCCCTCCCACGATGCCCGTGACGGTGCCCTCGAAGGTGTCGCCGAGCCGTGAGCGCATGAGGAGCGCGCGGTGCAGGTCGACCACCTCGCGCTCCACCTCCATCGCCTTTCGCTCGCGCTCCGACGCCGTGATGGCCGCCTCGCGCAGCCGCTCGGTGGCCGCCTCGCTCCTGTCGACGCGCTCGCCGCGCAGCACCGCGCGGATGGCCCGGTGCGCCGTGATGTCCGGGTACCGCCGGATGGGCGAGGTGAAGTGCAGGTACGCGCTCGAGGCGAGCCCGAAGTGGCCCACGTTCGCGACGTCGTACACCGCCTGCTTCATCGCGCGGAGCAGCAGCATGTGCAGCACCTGCTTCTGCGGGTGCGCGTCGAGCTTCTTCAGGAACACCGACAGCCGCTTGGGGTCGGCCGCGTCCTCCGGGTCGAACGCGAGCCCGAGCTCCCCGCACATCGTCGCGAAGCGCTCGAGCTTCGCCTGGTCCGGGGGCGCGTGGTACCGGAAGACCGTGGGGATGCCCTGGTCGACGACGAACTGCGCGCACGTCTCGTTCGCGAGGAGCATCATCTCCTCGATGAGCTGGTAGGCCTTCGCCACGCCGGGGTCGTGGCTGCGCTTCTGCACGTCGACGGGCGCGCCCGTCTTCGGGTCGAGCACCACCTTCGCCTCGGGCAGGTCGAGGTCGAGCGCGCCCCGCCGCATCCGCTTGCCGCGGAGCAGCCGGGCGAGGTCCCACATCACCTGGAGATCGTTCCTGAGCGCCTCGGCCTCGGGGCTGCGCGGCGGCTCGGGGGTGAAGCCGAGCGCGCGCGCCACGCCGGGGTAGGTGAGCTTCGCGATCGAGCGGATGTACCCCTCGATGACGCGGGCCCGCCGCACCGTCGCCGTCGGGTCGAGCTCGACCTCGACGCACAGGCAGAGGCGGATCACGCCCGGCAGCAGCGAGCACAGGTTCGACGACAGCGCCCGCGGCAGCATCGGGATCGCGCGATCGGGCAGGTAGACCGAGTTGCCCCGCGCGAGCGCCGCCTTGTCGAGCGCGGTGCCCGGCCGCACGTAGTGCGAGACGTCGGCGATCGCGATCCAGGCGCGGTACGAGCCGTCCTCCTCGCGGATCACCCACACCGCGTCGTCGTGGTCGCGCGCGTCCTCCGGGTCGATCGTCGGCATGGGCAGGTGGGTGAGGTCCGTGCGCCCCTCGAGCGCCTCGGCCGGCACCTCGCCCCCGAACGCCTCGGCCTCGGCGATCGCCTCGGGCGAGTGCTCCTCCTCGATCCCCTCGCGCAGCAGGATCTTGGCGACCTCCACGTTCGGATCGCCGGGCGTCCCCAGCACGGCCTCGATCACGCCCTCCGGGTTCTCGTCGGCCAGGTCAGGGAAGCGGGCGATCGACACGACCGCCGCGGCGCCGTCCTCCGCGTCGGGCGGAACGAGCGGCCCGCCCGGCTCGCGCGGCACGATCACGATCGGCCCGCGGACGCGCCCGTCGTCCGGCTCGAGCCACGCGCTCCTGCCGCGCCGGCGCAGCACGCCCGCCACGCGCGCGTGGCGCCGCTTGACGACCCGGACGATCTCCCCCTCCACGCCGCGCCGCGAGCGGGTCGAGATGCGCACGGCGACGGTGTCGCCGTGGAGCGCGCCGCCCATCGCCTCGGGCGAGACGTAGACGTCCTCGGCCGCCCCTCCGAGCGCCACGAAGCCGAAGCCGCGCGGGTGCACCGTCAGCGTCCCCTCGCGCTCGGCGCCGCGCGCCTCGACCTGCTTCTGGCTCGTGCGGAAGCGCTGCCCGGGGAGCGCGACGATGCTGCCCTCCAGCGACAGCTCCTCGAGCAGCCGCTGCAGCTTCGCGTAGCGGCCCGGCTCGACCCCGAGGCGCTCGGCGATCTCGTTCGCGTGCAGGGCGCGCTTGAACGAGGACAGCAGGTCGACCACGGCCTCCCGGCGGCGCGCGCCGGAGCCGGTCGTCGGAGGATCTCCGCGAGATGAAGAACGCATGAAACTCGACTAGCACGAGTCTCCTCGCGCTGGCTGTCTCCGCCCGGGTCCGGTATGCCTCGAACCCACCCCTCACCGACCGCAACGACCGATGCCGCTGAACTCGATCGCCCTGCTCCTCGCGCTGGTGCTCCTCGTCGCCCTCGCCGGCAGGGGCAACGTCTTCGCGGTGCGTCCGGCCGGTGACCGGCGTGAGGGACGTGAAGGACGCGACGGACGGCCTGGGCGCGCGGAGGCGCCTCAGGCGAGCCCCGAGGCGCCTGCGTCGCTGTCCTCGAGCGACGAGCGGCAGGCTGGGCGCGCCCGGTTCTTCGTCACGCTCTTCCGGCTCGCGCTCTTCGTCGCCATCGCGGCGAGCGCGGCGCTCGTCGTCGAGTACCAGAACGCGGGCGATCCGGCGTTCTGCGGCGTCACGTCGGGGTGCTTCGCCGTCAGGATCTCGCCGTACAGCCGCTTCCTCGGCGTCCCGCTGCCGAACCTCGGCCTCGCCGCCTTCACCGCGCTCCTCACCGCCTCGCTGCTCGCGCGGGCGCGCTGGCACCACGCCGCGATCGCGGCCGCCTCGGCCGTCGGCGGCCTCGCCGCCGCGGTGCTCCTCGGGCTCCAGAGCTTCGTGATCGGCGCGTTCTGCGCGTGGTGCATCGCGGTCGATCTCGCGGCCTTCGCCGCGGCGGTCACGTCTGCCCTCGTCGCGCGGCAGGCGCGGCGCATGCCGGCCAGGGCGTTCGAGCGCGCTGCCCAGGGCGGGCCGCTGGGCGTCACGGTGTGGGGCGCGGCCGCCGCGGCCGCGATCGGCCTGCCGTTCCTCTGGGGCAGCCACCCGGTCATTCCGCCGCTCCCGCCGGAGCTCGCGGCGCTGCAGGAGCCGGGCAAGATCACGATCGTGGCCTTCACCGACTTCGAGTGTCCCTTCTGTCGCAGGCTGCACCCCGAGCTGAGCAAGATCGAGGAGCCCTACGGCGACAGGGTGCGCCACGTGCGCAAGATGGTGCCGCTCCCGATCCACCCCGGCGCGCTCCCCGCCGCGAAGGCCTACGTCTGCACGCCCGAGGACAAGCGCGAGCAGGCCGCGGCGCTGCTCTACAGCGCGTCGCCCAGCAAGCTCACGGACGAGCGCGTCGCGTCCGTCCTCTCGCCGCTCGGCCTCTCCGCCGCGGAGCTCGCGGCTTGCCTCGCCGCGCCCGAGACCCAGGCCGCCATCGACGCGGACGTCGCGCTGTATGGGCGGATGGAGGCGCGCGGGCTCCCGACGACCTACGTCGGCCGGCGGCTCGTGGTGGCGTACAACCCCGAGCGGATCCGCGATGCGCTGCGCCGTGAGGCCGCCGGGGACGACATGAGCTTGCCGCTCCCCTGGCTCCTCGTCGCCCTCTTCGGCGCGGCCGCTGTCGCCGTGCTCGTGGGCGGAAGGGATCGCTCGCGCGGCGCGGCGGACGAGGGGGGCGCCGCGCCCTCGTCGTCCTCGCCAGAGCGATCGTGAGCGACGTCGCGCCCCGCGCTGCCTTTCGCGGCTGGCCGCCGGGTGACAGAATGGCTCATGAGTGATCATCCCGAGCTAGCCGGCAAGCTCCCCCTGGAGTTCTTCCGGCAACTACCCAAGACCGATCTGCACGTCCACCTCGACGGCTCGCTGCGCCTCGAGACGATCATCGAGCTCGCCCGCAGCCACCACATCGAGCTCCCCACGTACGAGCCGGCGGAGCTGCGCAGGGTGATGAACCTGGGCCAGAACTGCGGCTCGCTCGTCGAGTACCTCAAGGCGTTCGACATCACGCTGCGCGTCCTGCAGACCGAGGAGGCCCTCCACCGCGTCGCCTACGAGCTCGCGGAGGACGCAGCGCGCGAGAACGTGCGCTACATGGAGGTCCGCTACTCGCCGATGCTGCACACCCGCCTCGGCCTGCGGCTCACGAGCGTTGTCGAGGCGGTGCTCTCCGGGCTGAGGACGGCGCGCGACGCGCTGGGCATCGAGAGCAACGTCATCGTCTGCGGCATCCGCAACATCTCGCCGGAGTCGTCGCTGGAGATGGCGGAGCTCGCGGTGGCGTACAAGGGCCGCGGCGTCGTCGGGTTCGACCTGGCCGGCGCCGAGTACGACCACCCGGCGAAGCACCACAAGGCCGCGTTCCAGCTCGTGCGGCAGAACAACATCAACTGCACCATCCACGCCGGCGAGGCGTACGGCCCCGAGTCGATCGCGCAGGCGCTCCACGTCTGCGGCGCGCACCGGATCGGCCACGGCTGCCGCCTGCGCGAGGACGGCGACCTGCTCCACTACATCAACGATCACCGCATCCCGCTCGAGTGCTGCCCGTCGTCGAACGTGCAGACCGGCGCCGTGCGCGACCTCGCCTCGCACCCGCTCAAGCTCTACCAGAGCCTCGGCCTGCGCGTGACGGTCAACACCGACAACCGGCTCGTCACCGACACGACGGTGTCGCACGAGCTCTGGCACTGCCACACGAAGATGGGGTTCGGGCTGAAGGAGATCAAGGCGACCATCGTGGCCGGCTTCAAGAGCGCCTTCCTGCCGTTCCACATCAAGCAGGCCTATCTCCGCCGCGTCACCGAGGACCTCGAGCGCTTCTCGGCGGACGGCTCGATCCGCCCCGCGGTGGCGCCCGTGGCTCCTGGCATGGCCGCCGGCCACGACGGGATCGAGATCGCCTCGAGGGACGGGAAGGACGGCAGGCAGGGGCCCCCGGCCTCCGTCGAGAAGGCCGCCAACTGACGCGCTGCCCGCCGACGCGCCGCGCGCCGCGGATCGAAGCGTCGATCGCGCGGCGCACGGCGGCGGCCGCGCCCTGGCGTCGGGCTCAGCCGCCCTTCCACTCGGTCCGCTGCACCACGGGCAGCTGCAGCGCGCGCTCGCGGTCGAGGTCGAGCGAGCCGAGATGGATCGCGATCGGCGACTGCACCCACTTGAAGATCGACCTCGAGAACAGCGTCGCGAACTTCTCGGCCCAGGCCCGCAGCGCGGCGGGGTCCTTGTCCGGGAACAGGCTCGGGAGCGCCGTCGCGACCTCGTCGGCGGCGAGCTTCTCGGCGCCGTAGAGGTGGAGGCACGCGTCGAGGACCTCGAACGGCATGAGCTCGGCCTCGCCCGACTGGTTCGCGGCGAGCTCCGGCCCGGCGGTGGTTGCGAGCGTCTGCTGGATGCCCTGGAAGCGGAAGCGCTGCGAGAGGCGCTCGAGCAGCGCGATGACCACCGTCTTCGGCAGGTTGGCGATGACGCTGAACGCCCCCTCGAGGTCGCCGCCCACCGTGGTGTAGCCGAGCGCCTTCTCGCTCATGTTCCCCGTCTGCAGGAACAGCGCGCCGCTCGTGTTCGCCCAGTTCCACATGCGCCCGCCGCGGATGCGCGCCTGCACGTTCTGCTTCGTGAGCTCGGTGAGCTGCCCGCCCTCGCCGACCATCGCCTGGGCGGCCTCGAGCTCCCGGGGGAACGCGTCCTCGATCGGGATGACCGCGAACGACACCCCGAGATCGTCGGCGATCTGCGCGGCGGCGCGGTGCGTGGCGTCGCTGGAGTAGCGGGACGGCATGAAGAACGCGTAGAGCGACGCCCCCATCCGCTCGCGCAGGGCCGCGCCCTCGAGGCCCGGGTGGATGAGCTGCACCGCGCGCCAGGCGACGAGCAGCGTGAGGAGCGAGTCGCGGCCGCCCGAGAGCGCGAGGCCGATGCTCTTGAAGGCGCCGATCTTGCGGTAATAGTCGGCGACGCCGAGCGCGAGCGCCTCGTAGAAATCGTCGAGCAGCTCGTCGCGCGCGGAGATCGCGGGCAGCGCCGCCGAGGGCAGGAACGGCGTCGTGCCGGCCGGCGGGGCGGGGTAGGCGAGGCGCGCGCGGTCCGCCGTCTCGCCGTCGATCCGGAGTACCTGCACCATGCGGGCGGAGGCGCGGCGGAACTCCTCGAGATCGCTGCGCCAGGTGCTCGCCTCGCGGCGGCAGCGGGTGGTCCGGTCGAGGTCGACGACGGCCGCGGAGAACCCCTCGCGGAACCGCGGCGCCTCCAGCATCGGCCGGCCGTTCTGGTTGATGAACCCGCCGCCGTCGAAGACGAGCCCGTCGTTGCCGCCGACCAGGTTCGCGTAGGCGATCGTGCACTGGTTGTCCGAGGCGCGGGTCGCGATCATCTCGCGCCGGGTGCCCGTCACCCCGGCGCGGAACGGCGACGCCGAGATGTTGCAGACGATCTCGGCGCCGGCGTAGCAGCGGCGCCGCATCGGGCCGTCGGGCGACCAGATGTCCTCGCACACCTCGACGGCGATCGTCCCGAAATCGAAGGCGTAGACGCGATCGCCGCAGAGCACGCCGTCGGCGTCGAGCTCCATGAACGGCATGCCGCGCGAGAACGTCCGCGCCTCGTAGAAGATGTTGTAGGTCGGCAGCTTCTCCTTGGGGGAGAAGGCGAGCACCCGGCCGGCGTGGACGATGGCGCCGGCGTTGAAGAGGTCGCCCCCCACGCCGACGGTCACGCCGATGACGAACACGGTGCGGAGCTGCGCGGTACCCGCGGCGAACCGGCGGAGCTCGCGCTGCTGGCTCGCGACGAACGCCGGCCACTGCACGAGGTCCTCGGCCGCGTAGCCGCCGATCACCTGCTCCGGGAAGACCGCCAGGGTGACGTCGTCGCCCGCCATCGCGCGGGCGAGCGAGAGGCACCGGTCGGTGTTCGAGCGGACGGCGCCGACGGTCGCGTTGACGTTGGCGATTCCGATCTTGACGAGTCGCATCGGGCGGCAGCCTACCGCGGCAGCACGGCGCTGAGCAGGCCGAAGAGCTTGTCGAGCTCCCCGGGGGTCACGCGCCGGTTCGACTTCACGCGGTCCCCCTCGGCGAAGAAGACGATCGGGTCGACGACGCGGACCGTCACGATGGCGATGCGGAACGAGGTCGCGCGCTCGATCTCCTCGTTGAGGAAGGCCGCGTCGCGGGCGGCGAGCTCGGGGGTCTCGCTCGCGCCGTCGAGCGCGACCGTGGCGCCGCCGTCCTTGGTCAGCGTCACGGTGGCCTCGAGCGATCTCAGGGTGGGCGGCACCCGGGGCGCCTCCCGCGGCCCCTTCAGCGTCCTCGCCGGGTCGATCGCCGCGGCGATCGCGGCCTCGTCGCCTGTCGGATCGGGGAAGCCGCCCGTGCCAAGGAAGCGCCGCGCCTCGCGCGCCCGCGCGACCGGCAAGACCACGAGGAAGTCGGGCTCCACGGTCGCCACGACGCGCGTGTGCCCCTTGATGGTCACGCGCACCGCCGGCACGCCGAGCCCGCTCTCCCGGGTCCCTGGCGGCTGGCTGCGCGAGAGGAGCGCGTCGAGGCCGGACGCCAGCCTGTCCGGCGGCACGCTGTGCTGGACGACGACCACCGCCTCGTGGGCCGCGTCCGCGCGCGGTGCGGTGACGAAGGCGCGCTCGACGTCCCGCTCCGGATCGAGCCCCGTGCCGGTGAGCACGGGGCCCCACAGATCGAGCGCCGCGAGCCGCCCCAGGATGGGGTGTCCCCGGGTCCTCTCGCCGTAGACGAGCACCGAGACCTTCCCCCCGGCGATCGACTGCGCGATCGCGGCCGCGTTGCGCGGCTTCGGCGGCGGCGCCGTCTCCGCGCTGACCGGCGCTCCGGACGACGCGGAGCCGCACGAGGCGGCGAGGAGGGCGAGGCTGATGGCGGCGAGCCGCAGCAGCGAGCGGCGCAGCGGCGAGGCGCGCATCGCGTCGGGGAGCCCTTGGCGAACGGACGGCATCACCCGGGCGACGTTACCGGCACCTACCCGATCCTGCCAGCGGGGCAAACCTCCAGGGCGCCCGTCGCCGGGCGCGCGTCGACGGACCGACCGCGCGATCGTCGCTCGCCGACGCGCGACGCGACGACGCGCTGCGCGGCGACGATGCGAGAAGGTGCGCGGGCTCGCGGTCCTGCGCGCGCACCTTGCTGCGGCGAGGCCATCCCTCTTCCTCGGCTCGGGACCTGGAGTAGGATGCCGCTCCCGCGGTCCACGCAGAGCTCGTGCGCGCCGCAAGGCTCCGTGTCCCGCGACGCGGACGCGGAGCCCGACCCATGTTGAAGAGGAGTGTCATCCCATGGCGGTCCGCCCATCCGACCTGCACGCGATCCCGCTGTTCGAGAGAATCACGGAGGATCACCTCGATGACCTGATGAAGGCGTTCCAGCGCCAGGAGGTCCCGTCCGGCCACGTGCTCTTCGAGGCCCGGAGCGCCCCGGCGCACCTGTTCCTCCTGGTCCGGGGCGAGGTCGCGCTGCTCGAGGCGGGCGAGACGCGCTTCCGCCTGAGCCCCATCTCGCCCATCGGCGAGCTCGGCGCGCTGACCGGCTTCCGGCGGACGACGACGGCGGTGACGACGCAGCCTTCGGAGATCTGGCGCATCGGCGTCGCCGAGCTCCAGAACTTCTTCGAGGACCACGGGGACGTCGCGTACCCCTTCTACAACAACCTGCTCAACGTCGTGGCCGGCAAGATCCGGCGCGACGCGCGCCGCCTCGAGGAGACCCGCGCGAACCTGATCCGCACGCAGAAGGCGATGAAGCGGCTCCTCGATCTCGTGCTCGACAGCGAGGAGACGCCGCTGAGCAAGGTCATCTGCGCGACCCTCGAGGAGCTCATCGAGAAGAACCGGCGCTCCCACTACATGGTCGAGCCGGCTCACACGCTGAAGAGCTCGGTCCGCCTGGACAGCGGCGCCCTCGTCCCCGTCGTCGAGCTCTCGGACGGCTGGCTGCGCCTCGCCGGTCTGCGTGACGTCGCTAAGGACGCGCACTGGAGCGGCGTGCTCGTCCTGCCCGCGCGCGAGATCCCGGTGAGCGGGACCATCGACGCGGTCGACGATCACGGCGCGCTGGTGAAGCTCGATCTCCTGATCGACGAGTACGCCTCTGCGCTCCAGGATTACCTGACGCGCCTCCAGATGCTGGATTTCGTGGTGTGACCTCGCGCCGCGCCGCGCTCGCGGGCCGCGCCTCGATGCGTGGCGGCGGCGGCGCGGCGGCGCTGCTCCTGGCTTCGCCGTGCCTCCGGCCTGCGAGCTCTCAGGCTCCCAGGCGTTCAGACGGTTGCCAGGATCGTGCCCGGTGATCTACGGTTCCAGGAGCTCGCTGACATCGCAGCGCTGAGCCGAAGTGGCGGAATGGCAGACGCGGCGGATTCAAAATCCGCTGTCCGCAAGGGCTTGTGGGTTCGAGTCCCACCTTCGGTACCGAGAGCGCCCCTCACGATCGTTCGCCGCCAGGCAGCCGAGGGCGGGTGGTTCGCTCTGGCGGGCGACCGTCCTGGTCACAGGGCGGCGCCGTAGGGGCTGACCGTTCGTTACGCTGGGCGAGCCTGGACGGCGCCCTCTGCCGGAGCACGGCGCTGTCAGGCTGCTACGCTCGGCGCGCATGTCGCGTCGGAGCGGAGGTGGGATCGAACGGCTGGGTGCGCTGATCCAGCGCGGGTCCTCGCTCTCGGCGCCGGCGGAGATCGACACCTCGCCGATGCCGTTCCGAGAGTGGGAAGCGGCCGTGGGGTCCCGGATCGCCGCGCGCGCGCGGCCGCTCAAGCTGGAGCGCGGCGTGCTCCACGTCCGCGCGGCGAGCTCGATGTGGGCGCAGGAGCTCTCGCTGCTCGGCGACGCCATCACCGCGCAGCTCCGGTCGCGCGGCCTCCCTGTGCAGTCCCTCCGGTTCCGCGTCGGCAAGGTGGAGCCGGTCGCGCGGCCGCCCTGGCGCGAGGAGGTCCGCCCGACCCCGAAGGAGGCGCCGCTCCCGGTCGAGGTGCGGCGAGAGCTCGGGAAGGTCGCCGATACCGAGCTGCGCGATGCGATCGCGAAGGCCGCCGCGAGGAACCTCGGCTGGCAGGAAGCCGAGGCGGGCGCGCGTCCCCGCAATGCACCGCCGCCGCTCCAGCCCTCCGCGGCGCCGGCCCCCCGTGTGTCGCCGCCGCCTGTCCAGCACGGGGCCGCTCGCGCGGCGCAGCCGCCTGTCCAGCACGGGGCCGCTCGCGCGGCGCAGCCGCCGGCTCCGCGCGTGTCGCGCGTGTCGCCAGAGGCCGCCGCTCCCGCGACGCCCGGCGGCGATGCGGAGGCTACTTCGCCGCGACGAGGCGCTCGAGACCCTCGATCCGCTGCATCAAGAACCGCTCGGTCGGACCGAACGACGGAGCCATCCGGCGGAGGTCGTCGAGGTAGATCCTGAGCGGCTGGATATCGAGCGTCTTGACGCGCCGGACGACGGTGTAGAGCTCGTCGACGACGGGGCCGGGCAGCGGGCGGCGCGCGATCGTGAAGAGCTCGAACGCGTAGTTGACCCACGTCCCCTTGGTCGTGGCGCCCGCGAGGCGAGCCGCGTAGCGCGCGGCGAGCTCCGCGGCCGGCATCTCCAGCGGCACGTTCGTCCGCGCGCGGCTCAGGATGTCGATCAGCACCGTCTGCAGGATGCGCTCGGCCTCCTCGCTGCGGCCCATCGCCAGCGCCTTGTCGGCGAGGCTCGCGAGCAGGCGCAGCGACTGGAAGCCCTTGGATCCGCCGTCTCCCGTCGGGCTCGTGAGCTCCGTCGGGTCGTCCGACATCTTGCGCATCTCGGTCAGCGCCATCGCGCCGAGCGTCGCCGTCGCGCGGCGGAACTCGACCCCGTAGGCGTCGTGGGGGCGCGACTCCTCCCCGCCGTAGAGCAGCATCTCCTGGCTGCCGATGATGATGCGGTCGCCGTCGGTCAGCTCGCGCTGGCCGGAGATGCGCGTGCCGTTGACGTACACGCCGTTCCTGCTCTCGAGATCGTGCAAGGCCACGCCGTCGTTGCGCACCTGCAGCGTCGCGTGGCGCCGCGACACCAGCGGGTCATCGAGCGAGAGCTGGCAGTCGCCGCTCCGGCCAATCACGAAGGGCCCTTCGGGGAGCTCGAAATCGTGCGCCAAGTACCGGAGGCGGAAAGGCATGGTCTATTTCAGTGCGCCGAGGCGCTCGAGCCCTTCAATGCGCTGGAGGATGAACCGCTCCGCCGGCGTACGCTCACCTGCGCGCTCGCGGAGCCGCTTCGCATAGCCACGGAGAATGGACATGTCGACGGCCTTCACCTTGCGCAGGACACTATACAGCTCATCGACGAGGTAGGCGGGGAGGAGGAGCTCGAGCCGGGTATTCAGCTCGAAAATGTAGTTGATCCACGAGCCCCGACCCGTCGCCGAGGCGAGGCGGGCCGCATACATGCTTGCCTTCTCGACCAGCTCGGGCTGCACGGCGCCGACGCCCCCGTCCCGCGCCTTCGTGAGGATGTCGGTGAGCGAGCGCTGGAGGATGCGCTCGGCCTCGTCGACGCGCCCCAGGGCGAGCGCCTTGTCGGCGACGCTGCCGATGAGGCTGAGCGCGTGCACGCGCTTGTCCGGGTGCTGAGGGACGAGCCCGGGGAGCGACCTCCGGGAGGCGATGGCCGTCGCGCCGTCGTCCTCGCCTGCGGGCATCTCGCTCATGTCGACCGTGCGCGCGTTCTGCTGCCTCGTCCAGAGCGGCGCGCTCCGCGGCGAGTGCGCCGAGCTCGGCTCGATGGCCCCGAGCAGGAACATCTCCTGCCCCCCGATCGCGATCTTGTCGCCGTCCGTCAGGATCTGGCGCCCCGCGATCCGAGCACCGTTGATGAGCACGCCGTTGCGGCTGCCGAGATCCTCGATCGCGACGCCGCCTTCACCGACGGTCAGCAGCGCGTGCCTGCGCGACACCAGCGGGTCGTCCAGCGACAGCTGGCAGTCCGCGCTCCGTCCGATGAAGAACTCGCCGAGCGGCACCTCGAGATCGTGGGCGAGGTAGCGCAATCGGATGCCCATGATCGAGCCATACCAACAGCCCAACAGGCCGTCAAAAGACAGCTTTCGGGCCGTGTAGCATTGGTTTGCAAGCCCACAAGAACGGCCGTGCAATGCGGACGGGACGTCCGGTGCCGTCTTACAGTATCACACCAGTCCTCGTTGTCGTCGGCGTCGTCGTCGCGTGCCGTCACGCGCCGTTGCTACCGGCTTGGGCGAGGCGCTCAGGGGAGGCGAGAGAGGACCCGGAGCAGCCTAAGGAGGAGCCTTGGGTGCGCGACGAGCCCGTAGATCTTGAGCTCCCCGCGAGCCACGAGGCGCGCGAGGTCGCGCAGGGGGCCGCTCTGTCGGCGGTGCAGCACCCCCAGCTTCGGGAGGCGCAGCCAGCGGTGGAACGCGACGTCGGGGAGCCGGCGGAGCGCCGACTCGTCGCCGCAGAACGTGACGGACGGGATGCCGATGGCGCCATCGTGGATGGTGAGCCGCCCGTGGTCGAAGCGCATCGTCATGGACGTATCGGCGTCCTGCGCGACGACGAGCACCGACCCGCGCAGCGCCCGGAAATCGGAGGCGCGCTTCGGGTCGCGCGCGAGGTGCTCGCGGATGAGATGACCGAGGTAGGCCGCGAGCGGGTTCTCCTCAGCGCCTGGGGCGAGATCGACGATGGGTTCCATGGTGCCGCCTCACCCGGCCGCGCGCGCTCCGTCCACCCCGATGTCGCGGCGGAGCACCTTGCCGTCGAAGTCGATGGCGCCCGCGGCGCGGAAGGCGCGCTCCCGCGCCTCGGCGAGCGAGTCGCCCGCGGCGGTGACGGCGAGCACGCGGCCCCCCGCGGTCACGACCGCGCCGTCCCGCTCGGCCGTGCCCGCGTGGTTCACGAAGGCGCCCTCCACCGCGGCCGCGGCGTCGAGGCCGCGGATGACGTCGCCGGTCACCGGCGCCGTGGGGTAGCCGCGCGCCGCGAGCACGACGGTGAGCGCGTGGCGGCCGGGGGCGACGCGCGCCGCCCCGGGAGCGAGCGCGCCCGCCGCGGCGGACGCGCAGAGCTCGGCGACGTCGCCCTCGAGCAGCTCCATCAGCGCCTCGCACTCGGGATCGCCGAAGCGGACGTTGTGCTCGAGCAGCATGGGGTCCCCCGCGGGCGTGATCATCAGGCCCGCGAACAGCACCCCGCGGAAGGGCCTCCCTTCCGCCCGCATGCCGTCGATCGTCGGCCGGAGGATCTCGCGCTCGACGCGCGCGGCCAGGGCCGGGGTGACGCGGGCGCTCGGCGCGAACGCGCCCATGCCGCCCGTGTTCGGCCCGGTGTCGCCCTCGCCGACGCGCTTGTGATCGCGCGCCGCCGGCAGGACGAAGATCGCCTCGCCGTCGCTGATGGCGTGCACGCTGGCCTCCTCGCCCTGGATCGCGTCCTCGAGGATCACGGTCGCGCCGGCGTCGCCGAAGCGGCGATCCACGAGCATGTCCTTCGCGGCCGCGAGCGCCTCGTCGACGGTCGTCGCGACGACGACGCCCTTGCCGGCGCAGAGCCCGTCGGCCTTCACGACGATGGGCGCGCCGCGCTCGCGGATGACGCGGGCCGCCTCGTCGAAGGAGCGCACGATCCGGAACGGCGCGGTCGGGATCCCGTGGCGGGCGGCGAACTCCTTGAGGAACGCCTTCGACCCCTCGAGGCGCGCCGCCTCGCGGCTCGGCCCGAAGACGGCGATGCCCTCGGCGGCGAGCGCGTCGGCGACGCCGGCGCAGAGCGGCGCCTCGGGGCCGACGACGACCAGGTCGGCGCGCTCGCGGACGGCGAGCCGGGTCGCCTCGGCGGGCGACAGGGACGGGAGGTCGACCCGGCGGATCGGGGCGCGGCCGGCGCCCGCTTGCGCGTGGGTCCCGGCGTTGCCGGGCGCCACGATCACCTCGGCGACCGAGGGCGATCGGGCGAACGCACGCGCGAGGGCGTGCTCGCGCCCCCCGGAGCCGAGCACGAGGATGCGGCGATCTGACCTTCGGGGGGCGGCGGAGCTCACCCCCGCGCGCTACCACGCGCCGGGCCTCGCTGTCGAGGCGCCTCGCGCGGTCCCGCGCCCGCGGGGGGCTCCGCGGCGCCCGGCGTCGTGATAGAAGCGCCCGCGGGGCGCGCGGCGCGGCTCAGCCGGGGCCGCGGGCGCGCAACGCCGGGCCCTTCGCGAGGGGGACCGGAGGGCGGATCCCTGAACATTCTGGAGGGATCGGCGAGCGCGGGTCGCTCGACGTCGAGGGGACGTCGAGGGGGCGGCGGGCGCGGATCCCCCGTCGTGGAGGTGAGCGATGACGCATCGGGCTTCGTGGGATGAATATTTCATGCGCATCGCCGAGGTCGTCGCGTCGCGGGCGACCTGCGATCGGAAGCACGTCGGCGCGGTGATCGTGCGCGACAAGAGCATCCTCGCGACCGGGTACAACGGATCGATCCGGGGGCTGCCTCACTGCGATGAGGAGGGGCACCTGATCGAGGACGGCCACTGCGTGCGCACGATCCACGCGGAGGCCAACGCCGTCATCCAGGCCGCGCGGAACGGGGTGCGGATCGACGGCGCGACGGTCTACGTCACGGCCTCGCCTTGCTGGGGGTGCTTCAAGATGATCGCGAACGCGGGGCTCTCGCGCGTCGTCTTCGGCGAGTTCTACCGCGACGAGCGCATCTTCCGGTTCGCCACGGAGCTCGGGATCGAGCTCGCCCCGCTGGAGCGGCGCGAGACGCCCGCCTGAGGTGTTGCGCGGGCGGCCGCTCGGTTGAGCGAGCCCTCGCGCAATCGACGCCGGATCGACGCCAGGTTGCGCGGCGATCTGCGCAACGCTCAGGCCTTGCGCGGCCGCGGCAGCCCGTACACGCGGATCCGCTCGACCAGCGTGCGCCGTGAGATCCCGAGCAGCGCCGCGGCGCGCGTCTGGTTCCCCATGCACTGCTCGAGCGCCTGGACGATGCGCTCGCGCTCGTGGGCCTCCATGGCGTCGCGCAGCCGGGTGGGGCCCGGGTCCACGCCGTCCGGCGCGCTCTTCGCGCCGTCGGGCACGCTCCTCGCAATCGTAGACCCTGGTGCTGACGCTGACGCCGCCGCACTCGCGTTCGGGGGCGCCTGCGGCGGGCGCGCCGGAAGGGGCATGGCATGCGATGGACGGGTGGGATCGGCCAGAGAGGAGAGGAGCAGGTGCTCCGGCCCGATGGGCGCCCCGTTGGCGAGGATCACCGCGCGCTCGATCACGTTGCGCAGCTCCCGGATATTGCCTGGCCAGCTGTGGCGCTGGAGCTCGGCCAGGGCCGCGGGCGAGATCGGAACGGACGCGGCGCTCGCCTCGCCGGGGAAGAGCTCCTTCGCCGTGCGCTCCGCGAAGAGCTGCGCCAGCGCCGCGACCTCCCCGGGCCGCTCGCGCAGCGGCGGGATGGAGAGGGTCACGCCGTTCAGCCGGAAATACAGGTCCTGCCGGAACGCGCCGCGGCTCACCTCGGCCTCGAGGTCGCGGTGCGTGGCCGAGACGAAGCGGACGTCGATCTTGATGGGGGTCAGCCCGCCGACCCGCATCACCTTCCGCTCCTCGATGACCCGGAGCAGCTTGGCCTGGATCGAGGGCGGCAGCTCGCCGATCTCGTCGAGGAACACGGTGCCCCCTTCGGCCGTCTCGAGCAGCCCCGGCTTCGCCCGGACGGCGCCGGTGAAGGCGCCGCGCTCGTGGCCGAACAGCTCGCTCTCGAGCAGCGACTCGGACAGCGCGACGCAGCTCAGGCGCAGGAGCGGGCGGCTCGCGCGCGGCGAGGCCCTGTGGATCGACTCGGCCAGCACCTCCTTGCCGGCGCCCGTCTCGCCGAGGAGGAGGATGTTGATCGGGCCGTTCGCGACGCGCTGGGCGAGCTCGTAGACGGCGCGCATCGCGTCGTCCTTGACGATGACGTCCTTGCCCGCGTCCCGCTCGCCGCCCTTCTGGCGGAGGACGACGCGCGCGGCGCCGAGGTAGATGACGTCGCCGGGCGAGAGCTCGACCGCGGCGCCCCGCGCGGGCGTGCCCTTGCCCACATCGATCAGGCGCTCGGTCGCCGCGCTGCAGTGCCGGGCGCGCACGCGGGTTCCGTTGCTGCTGCCGAGGTCCTCGATCCGGAGCGGCGGGCCGAGGTGCAGCACCGCGTGCCGGCGCGACACCGAGGAGTCGGGGACGCAGATGCCGGCGTCCTCGTCCCTGCCCAGGACGACGCTGCCCGAGCCCGGCAGCTGTCGGGTGCTCATCGAGCTCTGGGTGATGATCAGGAGCTCGAGCGAGCCACCATCGCGGGAAAGAATCTCCGGCTCAGCCACATCGCACCCCAGAGTCGCGCCGGACGACGAGCGACGTTCTGCCGCTGCGCGCGTGCGATCCGTTCCGGGGACCGTTGCGGCAGCGTTCGCGGGACGGTCGCCAGGACCGAGGGCACGCCCAGCAGCCGGCTGCGTAGCACGGACGCGCGCGCAGGGCGACTGCCGTCGCGCTCGCCTCGCGCCCGCGGGGCGAGCGGGGCGTGGCGGTCGAGGTGGTCCAGCGCGCGCGGGGCGGCGATCGTCATCGCGGCGCGGCGGCGCGCTCCCGGCGCCGCGCCGCGGGCAGTAGAGTTTCCGCGGATGATCGCGCGGGACCCGTTCGGCTGGGTGGGCAGCACCATCGGCGGCAAGCTGCTGGTGGACGCCGTGGCCGGCGAGGGGACGTTCGGCGTGGTCTACCGGGCGACCCACCTGGGGTTCCAGGAGCAGGTGGCGGTCAAGTGCCTGAAGATCCCCGCAGATCTCCTGCCGGAAGAGCGGCAGTCGCTGCTCGACACGTTCGAGCGCGAGGCCCGGCTGCTGCACCGGCTCTCGCGCCGGACGACGGGCATCGTCCAGGCGCTCGACGTCTCTGCCGCGACCTCGCCGGAGGGCTCCTGGACGCCGTACATCGTCATGGAGTGGCTCGAGGGAGAGACGCTCGCGCAGCACATCGAGGCGCGGCGCGCCTCGGGGCGCGCGCCGTACTCCGTCGACGAGGCGATCGAGCTCCTGGCGCCGGCGGTCGGGGCGCTCGCGATGGCGCACGACGAGCGGGTCTCTCACCGCGACGTGAAGCCGGCGAACCTGTTCCTCGTCGAGATTCCCGGCGCGACGACGATCAAGGTCGTCGACTTCGGCATCGCCGAGGTGATCGACGCGTCGGTGCCGATGTCGAAGGCGCTCGCGGAGACGAGGCGAGCCGTGGCCGCGGCGCGGGGCGTGAGCCCCAGCGACACGACGCAGGTGCTCGCGACGTCGCCGACGTTGCACGTGTTCACGCCGCTCTACGGCGCTCCGGAGCAGTTCGAGCCGAAGCTCGGCGCGACGGGGCCTTGGACCGACGTGTTCGCGCTCGGGCTCGTGCTGCTGCAGCTCGCCTCGGGGAAGCAGCCGATCGACGGGCGCGACTGGGCCGAGCTCTACCTCGCCGCCGTGGACCCGCGCAGGCGGCCGTCGTTCGCGGGGCTCGGCGTCGAGGCGAGCCCCGCGATCGAGGCGGTCGTCGCGCGGGCCGTCGCGGTCGAGCCCGCAGCGCGCTTCCGGGACGCGCGTGAGCTCGGAGAAGCGCTCGCGTCCGCGCGCGCCGGCTCCGCGCTCCGGCCGCCGGCTGCCCCGCTCTCCGCGATCTCGCCGAGGGCCGACCAGGCGTCTCCGCGGGGGCCGAGCGCGGCGCTCCCGGCCGCCCCGGCGCCCGTGGACGCCACGAAGGTCGCGGCGCCCGCGGGCGGGGCGAAGGTCGCGGCGCCCGCGGGTGAGTACCGTGTCTGCACCGTGCTCTCCGCGGAGATCGTCTCCGGCGAGGACGGGCAGGAGCCTCTGGATCCCGAGCAGGAGCTGGAGCTCCGCGAGGCGTGCCGCGAGCTCGTCCGCGAGCGCGTCGAGGCGCTCGGGGGCGTCGTGCAGGGCAGGAGCGAGGGCGTCGTCACCGCGCTGTTCGGCGCGCCGCGCGCGAGCGACAACGACGCCGAGCGCGCCGTCCGCGCCGGGCTGGAGCTCGCGTCGCTCGACGCCGGGTCGCTCCCTGTCCAGCTGCCGCCGCGCTCCCGGCCGAGGTTGCGCGTGGGCATCAGCACGGGGAGGCTGTTCGTCAGCGGCGCGACCGGGCGGGGCGCCCCGGTCGACGCCTCCGGCGAGGCCTTGAAGGCGGCCGCGCAGCTCCAGCAGGCCGCCGTGCCCGGCGCGGTGCTGATCGCGCAGCCCACGTTCCGGCAGGTGGCCGGGCTCTTCCAGGTCGAGCCGCAAGGCGACCGCGCGCCGGGCTTCCGTGTGCTGAAGCTCGCGAGCGGATCGGGCGCGGGATCCGATTTCCTCGGCCTCGACACCCGCTTCGTCGGGCGGGCGGCGGAGGTGCAGCGGCTCTCGGAGGCGCTGGAGACGGTCATCGCGGAGCGGCGCGCGACGTTCGTCTCGGTGATCGGCGCGGGCGGCATCGGCCGCAGCCGCCTCCTCGCCGAGGTCCGGACGAGGGCGCTGTCGCAGGCGGAACCGTGCATCGTGCTCGGCGCTGCGTGCTCGTCGCTGTCGATGGATGCGAGCTATCACCTCGCCGCGTCGCTCGTCCGCGCTCATTTCCGCGTCCAGGACGGCGACGCGCGCGACGTCGTGCTGCGCAAGCTCGCGAGCGGCGTCCTCGGCGTCGATGCCGGAAGCGAGGCCGGCGGCGCGCCGCACCCGCTCGCCCTGGAGGACGCGCTGGCGGAGGTCGCGGCCGTGCTCTGCCCGTGCCCGGCGGCGCAAGCCGCGCCCGCGACGGCGATCGTCCCCGACGAGGGCGGCGCCGAGGTGGCGAAGCGGGTGGCCGCGGCCGTCGCGATGCTGCTGCGAGCGATGGCCGCGCGCGGAGCCGTCGTCGTCCTGCTCGACGACATCCACTGGGCTGACGACGCCAGCCTCGACCTCTTCGACGATCTCGCCGTGCGCCTGTCGGACGCGCCCCTGCTGCTCGTCGGCGCGGCCCGGCCCGAGCTCTACGAGCGGCGGCCGCACTGGGGCGAAGGAAAGGCGAGCCACGCGCGCCTCGATCTCGGCCCGCTGCCTCGGCGGCACATCGAGGACATGGCGCGCGAGCGCCTCCGGCTCGTCGCGCGCTGCTCCGCCGAGGCCATCCGCGCCCTGGCGGAGCGCGCCGAGGGCAACCCGCTCACGCTGACCGAGACGCTGTACCTGCTCATCGACGCCGGCGCGCTCGAGCGGCGCCTCGGCGAGCCCTGGATCCTGCACGAGGAGCAGCTCGCCCGGCTCTCGTTGCCGGCGACGATCCAGGGCATCGTCCAGGCGCGGCTCGATCGGCTCGACGGCGAGGCGCGCGCGGTCCTGGCGCAGGCGGCGGTGGTCGGCAGGACGTTCTGGAAGGGCGCGATCGACCACCTCCGCGGCGCCGCGCCGCTCGACGGCGGCGGATCGAGCACCGCGGACGTGCTGCGGCGGCTCCGGGATCAGCAGATCATCCAGGCGCGTGACGCGTCGACCTTCCCCGAGGACTGCGAGTACGTCTTCGCCGAGGCGGCGACCCAGGAGATCGCCTACGAGACGCTCAGCCTCAAGGTGCGCCGGGCCATGCACCGCGCGGTCGCCGCCTGGGTCGACGGCGTCTCGGCGGGGCGCTCGCCTGCGCGCGCGCCGCGGGCGCTCGGGGAGGCGCTCGCGGCGCTCCACCATGATCGCGGCGGCGACGCGCGGAGCGCGGCGCTCGCCTACGCGCGCGCGGCGGCGAGCGCGTCGTCGCTCGGGCAGAACGCCGAGGCGCTGCGGCACTTCGAGCGGGCTCGGGAGATCCACGCGAGCGCGGCGGACGGCGCCCCGGCGAGGGGCTCCGCGGCGCGCGCCCCGTCGGCCGCCGCGCCGGGGGGCGACGAGCGCCGGCTGTTCACCTGGGACGAGCGCGCGGCGCTGCTGCTCGACGTCGGCGACGCCCTCCGCAGGGCGGGCCGACTCGACGAGGCGGAGCGCGCGTACCTCGAGGCGCGGACGCGGATCCTGCGCGTCGAGCGGCGCGCCTCCGCGCTCCCCATGCAAGGCCCGGAGGCCGCGCAAGGCCCGGAGGCGGCGCTGCTCTGGGATGCGCGCGTGGATTTCCGCCTCGCCCTCGTGCTGAAGGTGCGCGGCGCGACGGCCGACGCGCGCGCGCTGGTCGAGCGCGCGATCTCGCTCGCGGAGCGCGGCGGCGCCGCCCCGGAGACGCTCCCCATGTACGGGCTGCTCGCGGCGCTCCACCGGCGCGCCGGCGATCTCGACGCGTGCCGCGCGGTCGCGCTCCGGAGCCTGCGCATCTGCCGGACGCTGCATCGAGGCGACGACCGCCGCCGCGCGGCGGCGTCGCAGCTGCTCCTCGCGCTCGGGACGGTGTTCTACTCGCGCGGTCGGCTGGCGCAGGCGGAGCGCTGCTACCGCCAGGCCGCGCGGGCCGTCGACGAGCGCGCGTACCCAGAGGCGCTGGGCTTCGCGCTGAACGGCGTCGCGGCCGTGCTGTTCGCGAAGGGCGATCTCGGCGGCGCGCGGGAGGTGTTCGCCCGAGCGCTCGCGCTGAAGGAGCGGCTCGGCGATCTCCAGGCGATCGCGTCGGGGCACAACAACCTCGCGGAGGTCGAGCTCCGCCTCGCGCGCCCTCACGCCGCGCTGGAGCACGCGCGGCGCGCCGTGAGGCTCGGCGAGCAGGCCGGCGCCGGCGCCGATCTCCCGGACGCGTACCGCAACCTCGCCGCCGCGCTGCTCGCGGCCGGCCACGTCGGAGAGGCGCTCGACTCCGGCTGCGCGGCGCTGCGGCTCGCCGAGGTGGGCGGCGGGCGCGTGTACCTCGCGGACGTCGCGCTCGGCCTCGCGCGGATCTGCCGCGCGGCCCTCCGCGACGCCTCGACGCGCCCTCGCGCCGAGGCGGCCGTGGCGCAGCTCTCCGCCTCGCTGGAGGCGCATTTCCGGGACGGCGAGCTCGCGGCGCGGGCGGCCGAGTGCCGCGCGCTGCTCTCGGATCCCTGAGGCGCCGACCCTTTCTCGTCAGGTAGCGCGACGTGCCGCGCGGGAGACGTTCGTCATGATCAAGGCTTGGAATCAGGCAGCTATCGTTCTGACCGCCGCGGCCGCGCTCGGCTCGGCGGCGCTCGGGTGCGCGTCGGATCCCGCGCCGCCGGGCGGGTGCCCTGGCGCGCGCGCCGCATCTGGCGCGTGCATCGGTGTCCCCGCGGGAGCGCTCTGCGACGGGGACTTCTGCGCCGCGTCGGTCGATTGCGCCGAGGTGATCGAGGTCTCGAGCGCCGCCGCGCTCTCGCAGGCCACCGACGCCGCTCGACCTGGGGCGTGCATCGCGCTCGGCCCTGGCGCCTACGGCCCGATCGATCTGCCCCCTGGCGTGAGCCTGCTCGGCCGCGGCGCTGGCTCGGTGAGCGTCGCGGCGGTCTCGCTCGCGGCCGGCGACGGCGCCGTCCTCCGGGCGTTGACCGTGGGCGAGGGCGGCGTGCGGATCGCGGCCGGCGCCCGGGCGCGGATCGAGGCGGTGCGCGTCGTCGGCAGCGCGTCCGACGGCGTGACGCTCGGCCTCGGCGCGTCGCTCGACCTCGTCGCGTCGGCGATCGAGGGCTCCGCGCGGTACGGCCTGAGCGCGTTCGACGCCGGCCGCGTCTCCGTCGTGCGGTCCGTCGTCTCGGGCTCGCAGGGGCCGGGGCTGTGGGCGCAGTGCACCGGCGGCTGTGACTGCGAGGCGCCGGTGGAGCTCCACGTCGAGGACGCGCTCGTCCGCGACAGCAAGGTGGTCGGCGTGTCGCTCGTCGGGGCGCGCGCCTCGATGTCTTTCGTCGAGGTCAGCGGCAATGGCCTGATCGGGTTCGATCCGAGCGGCGGCATCTCCGTGTCCGGCTGCTCGACCCTCGACGCGGCGGCCCTCAAAGTCGCCGACAACACCGGGTTCGGTCTCCTGATCGATCGAGCGAACGCCGCCCTCGGCGAGAGCGGCGAGGGCTTCGAGGTGAGCGGCAACCAGCCCGGGATCTGGATCCAGCACACGACGCCGGAGCAGACCGTCCAGCTCACGGGAGGCCTCCTCGAGAAGAACCGGGCCATCGGCCTGGGGATGAGCGGCGACGCGCGCGGCATCATCATCGACGGCATGCGCATCGCCGGGACCTTCGCCGACTCGGCGGTGGTGAGCGCGGATGGCGGGCTCGCCCAGGAAGTCGTCGGCGACGGCGTCAGCTGGCAGGAGCGCGCGCAGGCCGCGATCTTCGGGCTCGTCCTGAGCGGCAACGGGCTCGAGTCCCTCAACCCCTCCATCAGCCCGTCACGCCGCGCGAGCGTGCTCATCGACGGCGGCGTCGGTCTGGACAGCCGCCTCTCCGCCGTGACGCTGGAGGGCGGCGACGAAGCGGCGGGCATCGTGCAGCAGCGTCTGCCCGCTGACGGCGTAAGCCCGCTGCGCGACGCGGATGTTCCGCGCATCGTGACGAGCCCGGAGGCGCTGTTCTCCGTGCCCGTCGCGCCCATCGCGCCGGCGGCGCTCGACGCCCCGTGAGGCCTGCATCGGCGCGGCGACGGCCCGGCTCCGGACCGCGTCCCGAGGTGAGCGCGGGAGCGCGTTGGGCCCACAACTGGACCGACAAAAAGTAAGTGGGCCCGCCACACTCGCTTTCCGCTACCGTTGCTCCCTTCCGGGCCTGGCGGGGTTCACGGCGCGCTGTCGGCGGACCCATGAGGTCCAGGCGCTGTTGCCTGACGCAGGGACTTCGTAGTCGAACCTCGTCCCTCTGTCGAGCCCCATGGCGCGCGCGGCGGCGATTCGTGGGCCAGGGCGCCTCGGCTCCTTCGCGAACGCAGCGCCGCCCACGTCGCCCACGTCGCCTACGTTTGGTTCCCTCCTCGGAGCCATCGGGGGTGAGCGCGGTGCGAGTGAGGTGTGAGCGTGAGCTGCGATCGGAGTGTGCAAAGGGTGGCGGTGTGAGCGCGGAGCGATCGACCTGGAGCGGCATCGGCCAGGACTTGCCTCGTTCAGGAAGCCCCGTACGCTTGGAGGTGTCGTGAATCCGTTCGATTCCGAGGACGAGGGACGGGGCAGCCGGCTGATTCCGGTGCTTCTCTTCATCGGCTCCGCAGCGCTGGCAGCGGCCGCGCTCCGGTTCGCCTGGCAGCAGCCGGTGATCATGGCGGCGGTGCTCAGCGTGGTTCTCGTGTTCGCCGCGGCCCGCTGGCTCGCGCGCCGCAAGCTGCGCCGGCTGCTGCGCTCGGGCGATGTGGGCTCGGTGCTGCGGCGCTGGTCGTCGTCGCTCCACCGCGTCCCGCACCCCGCCACGATGGCGCCGCTCATGACGGCGACGGCGTTCGCGGCCTATGGTTGGGTCGAGAAGGCGCGCGCGGCCATGGCCGCCGCCGAGCGGGGGCCCGCGTGGGAAGCGGCCCTCGAGCACCGCCTCTTCCTCGACACGCTCCTCTGCACCTTCGAGGGCGATCGCGACACGGCGCTCGCGCAGGCAGGTCGCCTGGAGCGCCTCCCTCTCCCGGACATCAGCTCGCCCTTTCGCAGCCGGGTGGTCACCCTGCGATCGGCGGCCGGCGCGCTCGCCCGCGCCTTCGCTCACACGAGCGTGCCGGGCGACCGCGCGCTGCTGGAGCGCGCGAGCGAGGCCAGCCCGCTCGTCTTCTGGGCCATGCGCTACGCCGCGGCCGTCGTCGCCATCGACGAGGGCGAGCTCACCCGCGTCGAGGAGCTCCTCGCCGACGCGCCCTCATGGCCCCAAGAGTCGACGTTCCGCGCATTCCACGACGAGATCGCCGATCGCGCCGGCCTTCCCCGCACGGTGAGCGCGTAGCGGGCCGATCATCGCGCGCGCCGCTGCGCGCGGCGCCGACCCGGAACGCCCGTCCTCCCAGAGGGCGCGCCGTCGTCGCGTTCGCGCCGGCTCAGCCCTGGAACAGCGTGCGGATGTAGCAATAGGCGCGCGCCCCGGGGGCTGCGCCGGCGGGGTCTTCCGGCGCGTCCGGCACGAACGCGCCGAGCGCGCCGAGCGCGCCGCCGAGGGTGAACGTGCGCAGCATGATCCTCGCCTGCGTGCCCGCGAAGCACGGCTTGCGGTAGGCGATCTCCACCCTCCGGGCGAGCACCGCCGTGCTGTGGCCCTGCGCCGCGAGACGTCGCAGCGCGGCCTCCGCGAAGAGCCGCGGGTACACGAGCGAGTTCACGTGCTGGTTCCCGTCCGTGTGATCCAGGCCGAACACCACCGGGATCGGATCCAGGGTCGGCTTCGCGTCGAGCAGCTCCGCGCCCTCGGGCAGGCCCATCAACGCCTCCGGCGGGCGAAACTCGTAGCGCTCGGGCGGCACCGCCGGCAGATCCGGGGACTCGAAGCGCAGCACCTTGCGCGCCTCGGGCGCCGCGAAGGGCCGCGTGAAGACGTGCTCCGCGAACACGCGACCGACCTGGATCGGCTCGCCCGCGCCGGGCGGCGGCGGGCCGTAGGTCCGGCTGCGGCGCCCGCTGGCCGAGAGCCACATGGCCAGGATCAGCCGGTTCACCTGGGAGGTGGCGTCCTCCGTGTGCGCCAGCTGGTAGCGGCCCTGCAGCTCCAGCGGCTCCCGCGTCGCGATCGGCCCCTCTCCGCCCTCGATGATGAGGCGGGTGAGGATCGGGACGATCCCTTGCGTGAGCATGAGCGCCTCGACGGGGCTCGCCCGCAGGAGCTTCATCCAGACCGCGGGCCCGAGGCCGTGCGGCAGCGCGTCCAGCATCACCCGTCCGTTCTGGCTGACGTCTTCGAAGCGAAGATGCATGACGGCGGTCGCCTGCTGCTGCTCGGGGACGCAAGGCTCGTCAGGGAAGTAGTGCATGCCCCGTCTCCATAGCTGACGCCGCCGCGCGCCGCATGGATCAGCGCCTGATCGCCGCCATGGCCGGCCAGGCCGACGGCGCGGGTCCATGGTACGATCGCCGCGTGACGCTCCTGAAAATCGCCCACATCGGCAACCCTGTCCTCAGGCAGCGAGCGCGTGAGGTCACGCCAGAAGAGCTCTCCTCCCCTGCGATGCAGGCGTTCATCGACGATCTGGTGGAGACGATGCGCGACGCGAACGGCGCGGGGATCGCCGCCACCCAGGTCCATGTGCCGGTCCGCATCTTCGCGGTCGAGGTGCAGAACAACCCCCGCTATCCGTACAAGCCGAACATCCCGCTCACCGTCGTGGTCAATCCGGTGATCGAGCCGCTCACGCAGGAGACGTTCGAGAACTACGAAGGGTGCCTGAGCGTCCCGAACCTGAGGGGTGTCGTCGACCGCACCACCGAGATCCGGCTCACCGGCCTGGATCGCGACGGGAGGCCGATCGACCGCGTCGTGCGCGGGCTATCGGCGGGCACCTTCCAGCACGAGAAGGATCACGTCGACGGCGTGCTCTTCGTCGATCGCGTGAAGGATCCGCGGACGCTCTGCACCTGGGCGGAGTTCGACCGCTATCACAAGCAGCCCTTCGTCGAGCGCATCGTCCCGTTCATCCAGCGGATGGGCGGCTGAGGTGCCTCGTCGCGCGGGTCCTGCTCGAGCGTGTGATCGCTCTGCGGACCAGGGCGCTCGGCACGAGATCGAGCGCTCACGCGGACATGCGCCTCCGCTAGCGCAGGCCGCACGTCCCTCGCCCGCGCTGGCGGGGAGGGACGTGCGGTGCCTGCTGGCGGGGAGCAATCAGGCGCCGCCGCCGGTCCGTTCTTCGCGCTCGATCTGCTCCTGGTAGGCGACGCTGTAGCGCGCCCAGGGACGCAGCTTGAGGCGCCGGTAACCGATGGGCTCGCCGGTGCCCTCGCACATCCCGTAGCTCCCTTCCTTCATCTTCGCGAGAGCACGGTCGATCTCGGCGAGCACGCGGACATCGCGCTCCAGGAGCTTCGACGTCAGCGACGTCGCGCCCTCGGCGTTGGCCTCGTCCATCTCGTCGCCCACCTCGCGCGAGATGTCGCGTTCCGCGTGCTGCCGCTCATCGATGTTGGCGACGAGGCTCGCCCGGCGCTCCTCGAGCGCCTTCCTGAGCTCGTCGAGCTGCTCCTGCGTCAGATCCGGCAGATCGGAGTCGTCCGTTTCGGGCGTCGCGCGGCGCACGGGCGGCCTCGGCATGGCGGCTGCCGTCGTGGCAGACGTCTCTGGCTGCGCCGGGCTCATTCCGTCGCGACTCGCACCTTCACGGTTGTTCATTGTTTCCTCTCATCTTTTCGGTGGCAATTCGCGTACCGATCTTGAACATGGGCGGACGAAGCACGCGCGGCGCGGTGACCAGGGAACACGACCGAGCAGGAGCAGCCGCGCCGGCTTACTGGCTGTGGTGATAGCGCATCCACGAGCCTATGGCTTCGTGATGCCGGCCATTCGAAGCCCTGCCGCGACGAGCGCGCCGATGTCCTCGAGCACGGGCTTCGACACATTGATCGAGATCTCGGCTCGCGGCGCGGCGCCGCCCTGCTGCTGGGTCGTGACGAACATCAGCCCTTCCCCTTTGTGGGGGAGCTTTGCCAGCGCTTCGCCGAAGATGCGAGCTTCCTGAGGCAGCGCCACCGGCGCCGCGCCGGGCTGATCCAACGTCGAGAGCACGCTCTGAAACGTGCGGGTGATCGGGGCGAGCGTCGAGAATCCACCCCAGGCGAACTTCCCGGTCTTCAGCTTCTCGAGCCCCGGACGTGACGCGAGCGTCGCTGCGGCGGGCGCGTCCGCTTTCACCATGGCGAGCCGCCTCAGCAGGTCGCCCTTGTCGTTTCCGAAGGCGACCCACGTCGTCTTCTCTTCACCCATGAGGAGCAGGTAGAGCGTCATCGTCAGCTTGGGCCTCTGCTTGCCCTTGGCGGCGGGGGTCGAGCTCGCTTCTCCGTCGAGCGCCGGGAGATCGCGGACGATCTGGATCTCGACGGCGAGCGACGTCTTCCCGAGCTCCTTCGGCGCCTGAACCGTCTTGACCGTCGGCAAATCCTTCGGATCGACGTCGATCTCCGGGAGCCGCTTGCGCAGCCCGGGCGTGTTGTAGGCGGTGACGGCGTTCTTCACGTACTTGATGAGCGCGTCGGGCGCCTCCTCGAACCCGAACAGGTTCCAGCCGACGAAGCTCCCCATCATCTTGTCGAGCGCCTCGTTCGGCGTCGGCTTTCCGGCCTGAGGAGCGGGAGGAGGCGCGTCCGGGTACCCGTGGGCGGACACGCTCGGCCCCTGGTTGATCGGCAGCGAGAGGAGATCGGCGAGCGCCTTGCGATCGGCGGGCTTGCCGATCTTCTCCTTCTCCAGCCACCCTTCGAGCATCTCGCGCAGCGTCTTCAGGATGCCGCCGTAGTGCGCCGGGTCGTAGCCGTGGTCGAAGAACGCGCCGGCGCTGTCCTTCGGCGCGCGCCAGTACAGCGCCGGCGCGGCCGCGGCGCGGTTCGCCCTGTCGGCCATCGTCTTGGCGACCCACGACGACTGGCCCCGGAGCTCCAGGGCAGCCGTGAGGTTCACGCAGGACTGGTTGTCGACCTGGAGATCGACGACCGCCTTGCTCGCGTCGTTGATGAGCGCCTCGAGCTCCTGCTGAACGGAGGTCGCCGCGTCGGTGAGCGCCCGGTCGAACTGGGGCTGCCCGATCGAGAGCTGGCTCTGCGCGAGGATCGGGAGCCCGCCGAGCTGCTGCTTCGCCATGCCGCCGAACTTCGTGCTGAGCGGGACGAAGCGGACCTCGCCGTGGAGGTCGCGAGCCTCGGGCGCGAGCGTCGGCAGCGTGCGCGCGAGGTACGGCCCGAGCGTCGTCACGTCGCGGTCCCGATCGCCGCAGAGGAGCCGCGCGGGCGCCGATCCGGCGGACGCGGCGAGGAAGCAGCTCGACGACGAGGGCTCCTTGCCGCCGATCTTCCACATGCCGGGCTTCACCTCGGTGAGGGCGGCGCCCGCCTCGAGCGCGCCCCTCGCCCGCTCGAGCGACGTGAGCCCGAACGACACGGCCGCCACGGGCTTGCCCCGCTTCGAGCTGTCATCGAGCGCGACGATCAGGTGCACCGGCGCGTCGAGCGCGAGCACCGTGGCGAGCTGGTCCGTGTCGATGGAAGGGCTCACGAGCTCGCCCAGCACAGCCGAGGAGAACGCCTGCGCGCCCGTCTCCGCGAGCGCCGGAGGCAGCCCCGCGCACGTCGCGATGCTCGACAGCGTGGCCGCGGGGTTGCTCCAGCGGAGCACGCCGACGACGTCGGCCGGCTCGGCGACGGGCGATAGATCGAACGCTGGGCTGGCGGCGACCTGGGCAGGCCCGGCCTTGACCTCGCCTTGTCCTGCTGTCGGCGCGACAGGCGCGGGCGACGGCCCGCAGGCGAGGGAACCGGCCATCAGGACCAGGGGGGCGATCGGCAGGAGGGTTCGCATGAGCGCCGGTTATACGGCTCCCGGACATCCGAGTCGACGCCCAAGGAGCGCGCCGCGCAGGCGACGGCCGCATGCGCCGCCTCGCGCGCGGCGGCCGCTCCAAATGCGAACGAGCGCGGACGAATCCGCGCTCGTTGCGTTTAGCGTTTGCCGCTCGGCGAACGAGCGCGGAGGAATCCGCGCTCGTCGCACACCGTCGAGGAGCGGGCTCCTCGCGGCGATCAGTTCGACTCTTCGAACTCCGCGTCGATGACCGAATCCTTCCCCTTGCCGCCGGCGGGGGGCGGCGGCTGGCCACCCGGCGCGCCGCCGGGCGCGGCGCCGCCGCCGTCCTGGGGCGGGCCGGCCTTCTCGTACATGACGCTCGCGATGCGGTGCGCTTCCTTCTCGAGCTTCTCCAGCGCCGCGCTCACGGCCGCGTCGTCCTGCTTCTCGATGGCCGACCGCCCCTCGGCGATGACCCCGTTCAGCGCCGAGACGTCGCCCTCCGGCAGCTTGTCCTTGTTCTCGCTGATCGTCTTCTCCAGCGTGTAGCAGAGGTTATCGAGCTTGTTGCGCCGCTCGATCTCCTCGCGCCGGCGCTTGTCCTCGGCCTCGTGCGCCGCCGCCTCGTTGACCATCCGGTTGATCTCGTCCTCCTTCAGGCCGCCCGACGCGGTGATCGTGATGCGCTGATCCTTGCCGGTGGCCGTGTCCTTGGCGTGGACCGAGAGGATGCCGTTCGCGTCGATGTCGAACGTCACCTCGATCTTCGGCACGCCGCGGGGCGCCGGCATGATCCCTTCCAGGTGGAAGCGGCCCAGGGTCCGGTTGTAGCGGGCCTCGGTGCGCTCGCCCTGGAGCACGTGGACCTCGACGCTGGGCTGGCTGTCGGTCGCGGTCGAGAAGATCTCCTTCTTCTGGGTCGGGATCGTGGTGTTCCTCGAGATCATCACGGTCATCACGCCGCCGAGCGTCTCGACGCCGAGCGAGAGCGGCGTGACGTCGAGCAGCACGAGGTCCTTCACGTCGCCCGAGAGCACGCCCGCCTGGACCGCGGCGCCGACGGCCACGACCTCGTCCGGGTTCACGCCCTTGTGGGGCTCCTTGCCGAAGAACTTCTTGACCGTCTCCTGGACGAGCGGGATGCGGGTCGAGCCGCCGACGAGGACGATCTCGTCGATCTGCTGCGGCGACTTCTTCGCGTCGGCGAGCGCCTTGCGGGTCGGCTCGAGCGTGCGGTCGATGAGCGGCCGGATCATCTGCTCGAGCTTCGCCCGGGTGAGCTGCTTCTGGAGGTGCTTCGGCCCCGAGGCGTCCGCGGTCAAGAACGGCAGGTTGATCGTCGTCTCCTGCACGTTCGACAGCTCGATCTTCGCCTGCTCCGCGGCGTCCTTGAGCCGCTGCACGACCATCTTGTCGTTCGAGACGTCGATGCCGGTGTCCTTCTTGAACTCGGCCGCGAGCCAGTCCATCACGAGGTGGTCGACGTCGTCGCCGCCGAGGTGGGTGTCGCCGTTGGTCGAGATGACCTGCACGACGTTGTCGCCGACCTCGAGGATCGAGATGTCGAACGTGCCGCCGCCGAAGTCGTACACGGCGATGACCTGCTCGTTCTTCTTGTCGAGCCCGTACGCGAGCGCGGCGGCCGTGGGCTCGTTGACGATGCGCTTCACGTCGAGCCCGGCGATGCGGCCCGCGTCCTTGGTCGCCTGGCGCTGCGAGTCGTTGAAGTACGCCGGCACCGTGATGACGGCCTCGGTGACCTTCTCGCCGAGGTAGTCCTCCGCGGCCTTCTTCAGCTTCTGGAGGACCTTCGCGGAGACCTCGGGGGGCGACATCTGCTTGCCGCGCACCGCGATCGAGGCGTCGCTGTTCTTGCCCTTGCTGACCGTGTACGGGACGCGCTTCGCCTCCTCCTGCACCTCCTCGTAGCGGCGCCCCATGAAGCGCTTGGCGGAGTAGATGGTGTTGGTGGGGTTCGTGACCGCCTGGCGCTTGGCGATCTGACCGACGAGCACCTCGCCCTTGTCGTCCCAGGCCACGACGGACGGCGTGAGGCGGGAGCCCTCCTCATTCACGATGACCTTGGGCTCCTTGCCCTCCATCACCGCGACGACGCTGTTGGTCGTGCCGAGATCGATGCCGATGATCTTGCCCATGACGTTGAACCCTCCGAGAACTGTTTGCGCGACGGCCTGATGACCACGGGGGGCGAGAAGACCCGACCGGCCAGCAGGGCTCAGCTGACAGCTGCCGCGAGCCACCGCTCCAGAGCCGTCAAAAACCGCTGGGAATCCGGATACTTTCGCCGAGTTTTCGCGAGCTCGCTGGCTCGCGACCGCGAAACTAACCATGTGCGCCCGAGCGTCAACGCCGCCTCTAGCAATTGCCGTGCGCGCGGGCTGGGGCTGCCCGCACCTTGACCGGAGCCCGGTCGCGCCGCACCTAATGGGTCCGCGCTTCGCACCGCCAGCGTCTCGAGCCGGGGGCCTAGCTCCTGGGGGAAGCGCGGCGGGCTCGGCCGGCAACGCCAGGGCCGCCTCGCTGCGCAGCTTCGCGCAAACCCGTGCGAACTCGCGCAAACAATGCCGAGCGGACCGGACGAGAACCGGACGAGAGATAGAAGAGCGGGCGCGTCTGAGGGGCTTCTTGCGGTCCAAGACGCGCTGAGCTATAGGCGCCCTCCCTCGCAACACCCGAAGGACTCACCATGAAGCCCGGCATCCACCCCGAGTACAAGGCCTCCACGATCACCTGCGCGTGCGGCGCCGTCGTCGAGACCCGCTCCACCCGCGGCAGCTTCACCACCGACGTCTGCTCCGCCTGCCACCCGTTCTACACGGGCAAGCACAAGATCATGGACGTCGCCGGCCGCGTCGACCGCTTCCGCAAGAAGTACGCGACCGCAGGCAAGTAGCCGGGCCGATCGTCCCTCTACCCCCAAACTCCCTTCTTTTACCGGATTCGCCCGTCACGCCGCGCCCGCCCGGGGCGTGGCGAATGGGCTGGTTCGCGCAGAGCTCGCTCGCCCCCTGTGCGGAGCGTGAGCGGCCGAGACGTCGCGCGTCGCGGACGCGGGGGCGGACGCGGATCGAACGACGCCGGCACATTCACCTGTGCGGCGATGGTCGGTCGGGCCGATGCGCTGGCCGTGTTATGCGCTAGATTGGAACGCGTATGAGCGATCAGCCTGCACGTCCGTATATCGGCGGCCAAGCGGTCATCGAAGGGGTCATGATGCGGTCGCCGAGCTCGGTCGCGATCGTCTGCCGGCGCCGCTCGGGAGAGCTGGTTGTCCGCGAGCAGCCGATGACCGCCGTCTCGAAGGGGCCGCGCACGTGGCCGTTCGTGCGTGGGGTCGCGACCCTCGTCGAATCGCTCCGCCTGGGATCCCAGGCGCTCCGCTGGTCCGCGGACCTCTACGAGCAAGATCTCTCGGCCGAGGAAGCGGGCTCGGCCAAGGGGCCGGAGTCGAAGCGCCCGAGCGCAGGGCAGGCGGGCGGGGTGAACCTCACCTCCCTGGCGCTCAGCATGGCGGCGATCGCGGCGCAGGACGTGGAGCCCGCGCAGGTCACGGGCAGCCCCGCGCCGGGCGGCAGCGCAGAGGGGAAGAAGCGGGGAGGAGGGATGGGCATGATCCCGATCCTCTTCGCGGTCCTGCTCTTCGTGGCGGCGCCCCAGGCCGGCGCCGAGCTGATCAACAAGCTCCTGGGCCTCGGTCTCGAGGTCACGTCGCCGGCGTTCCAGGCGATCACCGGCGTGGCGAAGCTCGCCATCGTCGTCGGCTACCTCCTGCTGATCCGCCAGATCCCCGAGGTTCGACGCGTTTTCCAGTACCACGGCGCCGAGCACAAGGCGATCTCCACCTACGAGGCGCACGAGGTCCTCGAGGTCGAGAACGCGCGCCGGAAGACGGCCATGCACCCCCGCTGCGGGACGACGTTCCTGGTCATGGTGGCGCTCGTGTCGATCGTGGTGTTCTCGGTGGCCGGGGCGTCCCTCGGGGCGCTCCTGCCCAAGCTCCCCGGCGGCCGGCTCGTCGAGAGCGTCACGTTCTTCCTGATGAAGCTGCCGTTCCTCCCGCTGATCGCCGCGGTCACCTTCGAGATCCAGCGGATCTTCGCGCGTTATTGCACCACCGGCCCGCTCCGCGCGCTGCTCTGGCCGGGGTTCCTGGTCCAGAAGATCACGACGGCGGAGCCCGACGACGCGCAGCTGGAGATCGCCCTCGCGTCGCTCCGTGCGACGCTCTGGCGCGAGGCCTCGGTGGCCGCTCCCGCGCAGCCTGATCGGGTGTTCGCCGACTACTCCAAGCTGCTGGCCGATCCCGGCTACGCAGGCGCTCACGGCTAGCGCGCGCCGGCTCCGCCGGGCCCCTCGCCGCCGTCCAACCCCGCGTCGTCTTCGGATTGCAGATGCTACCTATCGCGAAACTCGAGGCGGTTCAGCGCCGCTTTCAGGAGCTCGAGCACCTCATGTGCAGCCCGGCGGTGCTCTCCGCGCCGGCCGAGCTCCAGCGGCTCAACCGCGAGCGGACCGAGATCGAGCCCGTCGTCGTCGCCTTCGCCCGGCTGCGGGACGTCGAGCGGCGCATCGCCGAGGATCGCGAGGCGCTGAGCGATCCCGACCTGGCCGAGCTCGCCCAGGCGGAGCTGCCCGAGCTCGAGATCGAGCGCGAGCGGCTCGCCGCCGAGCTCGAGGTGCTCCTCCTGCCGAAGGACCCCAACGACACGCGGAACACCGTGATCGAGATCCGCAGCGGCGAGGGCGGCGAGGAGGCGGCGCTCTTCGCCGCCGATCTCTTCCGCATGCTCTGCCGCTACGCGGAGACGAAGCGGTGGAAGGTCGAGGTGCTCAACCTGAGCGAGGCCTCCGCCGGCGGCTACAAGGAGGTCGCGGCGCTGATCACGGGGCAGGACGTCTACTCCCACCTCCGGTACGAGGGCGGCGTTCACCGCGTTCAGCGGGTCCCCTCGACGGAGACGCAGGGGCGGATCCACACCTCGACCGCGACCGTGGCCGTGCTGCCCGAGGCCGACGAGGTCGACGTGCACATCGACGACAAGGACCTGGAGATCTCGATCGCCGCGTCGGGCGGCCCCGGCGGCCAGGGCGTCAATACGACGAACAGCGCCGTGCAGATCAAGCACCTGCCGACGGGCATGATCGTGAAGTGCCAGGACGAGCGCTCCCAGCTGAAGAACAAGGCGAAGGCGATGAAGGTGCTCCGGAGCCGGCTGCTCGAGCTCGAGCAGCGGCGGCAGGAAGAGGCCCAGAGCGCCGAGCGAAGGACCATGGTCGGCACGGGGGAGCGGGCGCAGAAGGTGCGGACCTACAACTTCCCGCAGAACCGCGTGACGGATCACCGGATCGGCCTCACGCTGCACAAGCTCGACAAGATCATCGAAGGGGACCTCGAAGAGCTCATCGGCGCGCTGCGCACGCACCGCCAGGCGGAGCTCCTGCGCCGCGGCGGGCTCTCGGGGCCCGCGCTGGAGCCCGCCACGTGATGGGGGCGCCGTCCATCGAGAGAGGGGCGCCGCCCGTCGATCTGGAGGCGCTGCTCGTCGCGCTCGTGCTGGCGCCGTCGACCTTCTCGCGAAACCGCTTCTTCTCGCTCTACGCCGACCCGGAGGCGCGCCGGGTGCGGCGGCGGGCGGCGCTGCTCAGGAGCATCGTGCGGCAGCTGGTCGCGGGCGCGGACCGCGCCGGGCTCGCGCCCGCCGCGAGCGGCGGCGCGCTGCTCACCTACGACGTGCCGTCGCTCGGGTTGAAGCGCACCGCCGCGCTCGACGCCCTGGAGCTCGCGGTGCTCCGCATCGCGGTCGCGCGCGGGGCGGTCCCGCGGGCCGAGCAGCCGGGCGGCGGGGACGCCGCGCCGAGCTCGGCGACAGGCGCCGCCTTGCCGCATGCGCTCCTCCCCGAGCCGGCGGACACGTCGCGGATCGAGCGCGCGCTCGCCCGGCTGCTGCCCGAGGGGAAGCCCGGCGGAGCGCTGGAGTCTCCTGGCGAGGGGGAGCCGGGAGAGCCGGACCCCGGGACCAGGGCGCTGCCGCGTGACCGGGCGCGGCGTGACTCGCAAGCACCCTGGGAGTAGGAGGCGGCCATGTGCATCTTCTGCAAGATCGCGAACAAGGAGATCCCGTCGAAGGTCGTGTTCGAGGACGAGCACGTCATCGCCTTCCACGACGTGAACCCGCATGCGCCCACGCACGCGCTCATCATCCCGAAGCGCCACATCGCGGGCATCGCCCAGGCCACGCCCGAGGACGAGGCCGTCCTCGGCCGGCTGCTCCTCGCCGCGCGGCGGGTCGCGGAGCTCACCGGCATCGCGGAGAGCGGCTTCAGGACCGTGGTGAACAGCGGCGCGAACGCCGGCCAGACGGTCTTCCACATCCACGTCCACGTGATGGGTGGAAGGCCGATGGCCTGGCCTCCCGGCTGAACGCCGTCCGCGCCGTCCGCGCTCCGAGCGAGCGCGGCGCCGACCGCGCTCAGCGGACGCCGCGGGCGGCGCTCACCGCCGCGTCGAGCCACGCCGCCTCGTCGTCGCGGAGCGACGGCTGCCTCGGCAGCGCGGTCGGCAGGGCGCGGGACCGCGACGCGCCGTGGACACGGAGGTGCGCGGACGTGATGGCGCCGACGCGCCCCCCCACGCCGAGGAACAGCGCGAAGAGATCCGGGCCCACCGCGCGCCGCGGGGCGGGCCGCACCGCGAGCTCGGCGCCGGACGCGAGCCGCGCGGTGAACCCGGCGACGAGGTGATCGACCGGATCGCTCCACGGATCCGGGGCGCCGGGGGCGCCCGCCGCGATCCACGCGTCGAGCGTCAGCTCGGGCGAGGTCGCGCCGAAGTCGATCGCCAGCGTGAGGCCGCGCTGCTCGAGGGCGCGCTCGATCTCGCCGAGGCGAGCGGTACCGGCGGCGTGCACGAGCATGGAGTCGCCGTCGAGCATAGGCGCCGCGGGCGGCGGTGGCAGCGGGCGGCGCGCGGCGGAGGGCGCCTCGCGCGGGAGCAGGTTGCCAGGGTTCATGACGCCGGCGGGGTCGAAGACGCCGCGGAGCGCATGGATGACGTCGACGCCGAGGCCGAGCTCGGCGCCGAGCCGCGGCGCCTTGCTCCGGCCGACCCCGTGGTGATGCGAGAGCGTCCCGCCGGCGTCGATCGCGGCGTCGAGGGCCGCTCGCCAGGCCGCGTCGTACTTCGCCTCGGCCGCCGCGACGCTCGGCGCGCTGCCAGCGAAGGTGAAATAGATGCTGCAGCCGTCCGGGTACGCGTGGGACAGGTGAGCCATCACGAACACGTGGCGCCCGAGCGCGCCGCGCACCGCGCGGTAGAGCCCGTCGAGGCGCGACCAGGGCGCGGCGACCTCCATGGTGTCGCTGAACGCGCCCGCCATGAACACGGGCGCCTGGCGGTAGCTCACGCTGTAGCGGTGCGCGAGCCAGTGGCGCGCGGGCTCCTCGCCGAGCGGCCTGGCGCCGCCGCGCTCCGCGATCGCCGCGGCGCGGGCGAGGTCGTCCGCGCTCGCGCGCGCCGTGCCCTCGAAGATGAGGATGAGCGTCGCGCCGCGGAGCACGCGCGACCCGACGCCGTCGACGATCTGGTTGAGGAGCCCCGGCGCGCGCAGCAGGCCGCGCAGCACCGCGGCGCCGGCCCCGGGGCCGCGCGCGCCGTGCCCCCGCGCGGCCGCCCCCTCGGAGGATTCATCGGCTGCGCCGGCGTGGGCGCGCTGCCGGCGCACGGCGCCCAGCCGGGCCATGAAGGAGTCGAACGGGTCGTAGAGCCGCGAGACCGCCGGGCGGAGGCCGGCCTGGAACATCGCCCGCATCGCGTCCCATCCGGCCTCGACGCTGGGGAACGAGAACGCGGCGAACGCGCGCGCCGGCGGCGCCGGGTGCAGCCGGAGCGTCGCGGCGGTGACCACGCCGAGCACGCCCTCGCTGCCGATGAGGAGCGGCGTGAGATCCGGACCTCGCGCGCGCCGATCGAAGCGGACGATCTCGCCGCGGCCGACGACGCACTCGAGCGACGCAACCATGTCCTCGATCTTGCCGTAGAGCCCGGAGCACTGGCCGGCGCTGCGCGCCGCGACCCAGCCCCCCACGGTCGAGCAGAGGATGGACGACGGGAAATGGCCGAGCGTGAAGCCCTCGGCGTTGAGCTCCTCCTCGAAGCGGATGCCGAGCGCGCCGGCCTCGACCTCGACCGACGGGGCCTGACGATCGAGCGAGCGGCGGCGGGAGAGCCGCTTGAGGTCGAGCACGACCGTGCGCTCGTCCGGCAAGACGCCGCCGCACACGCCCGAGCCCGCCCCGAAAGGCACCAGCGGGAGCCCCTCGTCCGCGCAGAAGCGCACCACCTGGGCGACCTCCTCCGCGGAGGACGGCCAGACGATCATCCCGGGCCGGTGCTCGGCGATGCGGCCCTCCGTCACCGCGAGGTGGTGCCGCGGCCAGAGATCGCGGGCGTAGGCGATCTGATCGACGGGGGAGGCGCTGCGCGGGATCCCCGGCAGCGCGCGCGCGATCGCGGCCTCGAAGCTCATTCCCGGGGAGCCCTAGCGCCTCAGCTCCGCTCGGCAAGCACGATGAGCCGCGGCGACTCGGAGCCGAAGAAGACGCCGGGGTGCGCAGGGTGTCCGGTCACCTCGGTGACCTTGAAGCCCGCTTCGTGGAGCACCTTGCCGAGCTCGTGCAGCCCGTAGAGGCGGAGCGAGTAGTCGAGCTCGCGCGAGCGGCCGTCCTCGAACATGACGGTGCGCTTCACCTTGAGCCTGCTCGTGAAGAAATCCACGTGCATCTCATCCATGCAGACGCAGCCTTCCCCCTCGAACCAGACAAGGCTCGGCTGGCGGGACGCCACATAGTCGCGGTTGACGATGTCGAGCAGGAGCATCCCGCCGGGGCGGAGGGCGCGGCGGATGCGGGCGAGGACATCCGCGTTCTTCTCGTCGTCGAAGTAGCCGAAGCTCGTCGACCAGCAGTAGACGCCGTCGAAGGTCTCCTCGAACGTCATCTCGCGCATGTCGCCCTGGAGGAAGTTCAGCTTCTGGCCGCGGTCCTGCGCCTCGTCGGCGGCGCGGGCGAGCATGGCGAGCGACAGGTCGTAGCCGACAACGCTGTAGCCGCGGCTGGCGATCTCGATCGCGTGGCCGCCTGCGCCGCACGCGAGATCGAGGATGACCGCGCCCTTCTCGACGCCGAGCCGCTCCTCGATGAAATCGACCTCGCGGCGAACCACCTTGCTGTCGATCTTGTCGAGCGTGCGCAGGAAGTCGTCGCCGAAGAGCTCCTCCCACCACGGGCGCTTCCGGCGCGCGGCGGGCTCGGTCGAGGGTCCGGAATCGTGCTCGACCTGCTTCGCCGCGGGCGCCGCGGGCGCCGCGGCGGGAGCGGCGGGCCGCGCGGACGCGGACGGCTCGCCGTGCGACGAAGGCGCCGACACGGGCGGCGCCGACGCGGGCGGCGGCGGCACCGAGCTCGTGAACGTCGCGAGATCCGGCGATGCCAGCGCCTGCGCGCGCGGGCGCCGCGGCGGCAAGGGAGGCGGCGGTGGCTTCTTGGGGTGCGCGGCGTGCGGATCGGCCTGCGCTGCCGAGCCCGCGTCGGCGAGCTCGGCGTCGCGCTCGGGCTCGACCTCCTCGAGCTCGACCTCGGTGCTCCTGGGCGGCACGGTGATGCGCGTCGGGTCGCCCTGCGCCTGCTGGCCTTCGCCGCCCGCGGGAGGATCGCTCGATAGCTCGGCCTTCGCCTCGGTGACGGGCTCGGACTCGGGCTCGACCTCCGCGACCTCGTCCGCGCCCGCCCCCAGCGGCCAGTCCAAGGGGTGCGCGTCGATCTCCGGCGCCGAGGCCTGCCTCCTGGGCCGCCTCCGAGGCTGTGGCTGGAGGGCGTCGAAGGCGGCGTCGCGCGCCGTCGGCGGGCCCTCGGGGAGGCCTTCCTGGAACGACTCGAGGCCCATCCCGGTCGGGACGTCGTCCGGCCGGATCCTGAACTGGAGCGGCGGCCACTCGTGCTCCGCCGGATCGGTCAAGAGCGGCGGTCTGGCGGGCTCGGGGGCCGAGGTGATCGGCGGCACCGGCGGCAGGTCCGACTCGATGCTGACAATCTGGAGCGGCCGGATCACCGCGACAGAATCGGGATCGATGATGAGCCCGCTCGGCGCCGGCATCGGCGGCATGCTCGAGGATTTCGGTGACGGGCGCGGGACGGCACGGGGCGGAACCAGCTCGGCCAGGTTCGCCGCCGTCGCCGCCGCCGCCGGCTTGCCGGGGGGCCTGGATCCATCCAGCGCGGGCTCGCTGGGATGCCTGGGCGCATCGAGCGTCGGGTAGCTGGGCCGCCTCTCGGAGGCGCTCGGCCACCCGTCGTCGTCCGCCTCGTCGCGCGCGCCCGAGCGCTGCGCCGCGGCGTCCTCGGGCACGGTGGCGCGGTCGTGCGTGGCGACCTGATCGTCACCCTGCTGCGCTGCGTCTCCGGACACGTTCACGAGCCGCCGCGAGCGCCGTCGCCCGGTCTTCGCGCCCTCGCCGCGCTCCACCTCCGCCGCCCGCTCCACCTCCGCCGCGAGCGACTGCCAGGACCGCCTGGAGCCGGGGTTCGTCGGCAGGGGAGCGCCGTGCCGCGAGCGCTCGGTGGGCGGTCCGGCGATCCGCGGGTCGAGATCGAGGTCCGGGATCTCGGCGATCTGCCCGCCGGAGCTCCCGTCCGCGATGCCCGCGATGACATCGAGGCGCGGCAGCGGCGTCGTCGTCGCGAGCTGCGGGCGCGCGCTGGGCGAGCGCTCGGGCCGTGGAGCGGACGCTCGCGCGGGGAGCGAGCCCTGGTCTCCCTGCGGCGCCGGTGCGGCCGCGCTCCCTGCCTCGCCCGGCAGCGGCGCGCCGGGCTCTCCGGAGGCGCCGCCTTCCTGGGCGGGCGTAGCCAGGGGGTTGCGCGGCCGCTCGCTGGTCATCGCTGGCCCCCTCCGTCCAGCGGCTCGCCGTAGAGGATCGGCCCAGGAGCCCTGCTCCAGGGGGGCGCCACCCCGCGCTCCACGAACATGACCGCGGTGGATCCGAGGTGGAACTTGCCGATCTCCTCGCCGCACGCGACCGGAAGGGCCGGCGAGATGGTGTGCAGGCCGAGCGGCACGTCGCGCGCGTCGACGGCGCTCACCGTGATCCGTCCGACGATCATCGCGCCCACCATCACCACCGTAACGCGCCCCTGGCGCTCCGTGTCGATCACGATCGCGACGCGCCGGTTGCGCGCGAAGAGGCCCGGGACGTGGCGCTCGCCGATCGCGTTCACCGGGAACAGCTCCCCCGGCATCGAGCGGATGAGGCTCACCCGCCCGGCGACGGGCGAATGGACCCGGTGGTAGTCGCGGGGCGACAGGTAGACGATCGCGAACTGCCCGCCGTCATAGCGCGCGGCTTCTGCGGGGTCGCCCACGAGGTCTTCCACGCGGTAGGGCTGCCCTTTGATGGTCAGCCGCCCGCCCTCGGTCACGGGGCCGATGTCTTCGACCCGTCCGTCGGCAGGGCTGGTGATGGCTCCGGGATCGGAGCAGACAGGGCGCATCCCCTCGCGGAGCTTGCGCGTGAAGAACGCGTCGAAGCTCTCGTAAGGGCTCGTCAGCACCTCGGCGGCGTCCATGTCGACGCGGTACGCGCGCGCGTAGAGCTTCACCACCGTGTTCAAGACGGCGGCGGGTGCTCTGGCGTCGCAGAGGCGGCCAACGGCCCGGGTAATGCGCTCTCGCGGAAGCACCCGCAACAGCTGTGCGGCGGCGTAGGTGGCAACGGTCATTGTGCGGAGCAGCGGTAACGATGCGGGAAAGAGAGCGGTGCAGGAATGCTAGGCCTCAGGAAGGACCTTGGTCAACGCTCGGGTCAGACGAACCTTCCAGCGTCGGCGCAGTCCCCAACCAGCGAGGGAGCTCAGCCTTGACGCGACGCACAGCGCGATCCGAGGCGCGACGCCAGGCCCGTCCCCCGCGCCCCACGTTTCTCCACGTCGCTGCGAGCGCGTCAATCGCGAAGCGCCGCTCCGCGCAAATGGAGGCGCGAGGGGCCGCAGGCCGTCCCCTCGACGCGCTCCATTCTGAAGCGGCGATCCGGACCTCGCGCTGCAACTTCGATCGACCTCCGCGGGCGCAGCAGAAAAGCGGAGAGATTTCAAGGGCATGCGTCCTGGCACGCCGCTCGCTGAAGAGGGCCCAGGAGGCTCACAACAACGATGGAGATCAAGTTCTGGGGAGTTCGCGGGAGCATCGCTTCGCCTGGGCCGGAGACGGCTGCGGTGGGCGGAAACACAAGCTGCGTCGAGGTTCGCTGCGGATCGTCGCGGATCATCCTCGATGCAGGGACGGGCGTACGCAAGCTCGGAGATGCCCTGCTCCGGGAGGGACCGGTCGAGGCGACGGTGCTGCTGTCGCACCTGCACTGGGACCACATCCAGGGCCTGCCGTTCTTCGTGCCGGCGTACCTGCCGAGCTCGCGGCTGTCGTTCGTGGGCAGCGCGCACGGGGTCGGGAGCCTCCGCGAGGTGCTCTCGACGCAGATGGCCGCGCCGAGCTTCCCCGTCCGCATGGACGAGCTCTGCGCGCAGATCGCCGTGCGGGAGGCGCGGCCGGGCGAGGCGTTCGATGTGGGCGAGGTGCACGTGCGGATCGCCAAGCTCAACCACCCGGGCGGCGTCCTCGCCTACCGCGTCGAGCACGAGGGCCGCAGCGTCGTCTACGCGACCGACACCGAGCACTACGCCTGCGTCGATCCGGCGCTGCGCGCGCTCGCGGACGGCGCCGACGTGCTCATCTATGACGCGCAGTACACCCCGGAGGAGTACCGCGGCGACGGCGGGCGCTCGAAGGTCGGCTGGGGGCACTCGACGTACGTCGCGGGCGCGGAGATCGCGCGGGCGTGCGGCGCGCGGAAGCTCGTCCTGTTCCATCACGACCCGCAGCGGACGGACGCCGGCGTCGCCGAGATCGAGCGCCTCTCCCGCGAGCTCTTCCCTGGCTCGGTCGCCGCGCGCGAGGGGCTCTGCATCCACGTCGAGGCGCTCGCGCGGGCCGCGTGATGACGCGGATGACGACAAGCGTGGCGCCCTCTATGCTGGACACTGCTCCGCTATCCATGTCGCGCCTCTCGCTGCTCGTCGATCTCGCCTCCCTCCTCGCCCGGGAGGTCGACTTCGACGCCCTCCTCGGCACGGCGTGCGAGCGGCTCGCGAAGGCGCTCCGCGCCGACCGCGCGACGATCTGGCTCGTCGACGCCGAGCGCGGCGATCTCGTGACGCGCGTCGCCCTGCTGCCCGAGCTCCCCTCGCTCCGGCAGCCGCTCGAGCGCGGCATCGCGGGGCACGTGGCCACGACCGGGCAGGTCGTGCGCGTCGACGACGCTTCGCGCGACCCGCGCTTCGATCCGTCGGCGGACCGGGCGACGGGCTACACGACGCGCTCGATGCTCGTCGCGCCCATCCGCGAGGACGGCGCCGCGCCGGTCCGCGGCGTCGTCCAGCTGCTGAACCGCGCGGGCGCGCCCTTCGACGAGGAGGACCAGCGCTACCTCGTCGCCCTCGCGACGCAGCTCGCCCGCGCCCTCTCGCTGACGACGCTCCGCGCCGCCGAGGGCGGCGGCCCGGGGGTCGTGCTGCAGGGGCCGTTCAACCGGATCGTCGGCCGGAGCGAGCGGCTGGCCGCCGTGTACGAGAAGGTCCAGCTCGCGGCCCAGACCGACGCGACCGTGCTGCTCCGCGGGGAGACAGGCACCGGCAAGAGCCTGTTCGCCCGGGCGATCCACGTCAACTCGCGGCGCCAGACGAGGCCCTTCGTCACCGTCGACTGCACGACGCTGCCGGCGCAGCTCGTCGAGAGCGAGCTCTTCGGCCACGAGCGGGGGGCGTTCACCGGCGCGGACCGGCGCGTGCCGGGCAAGGTCGAGCTCGCCGAGGGCGGCACGCTGTTCCTCGACGAGCTCGGGGACCTGCCGCTCGACATCCAGGGCAAGCTCCTTCGCTTCCTGCAGGACCGCTCCTTCGAGCGCGTCGGCGGTCGCCAGTCGCTCCGCGCCGACGTGCGCGTCGTGTGCGCCACGCACTGCGACCTCGAGCGCGCGGTCGCCGACGGACGCTTCCGGAAGGACCTCTACTACCGCGCGCGCGTCGTCGAGATCGATCTGCCGGCCCTGCGCGAGCGCGGCCCCGACGACGTCGAGACGCTGGCCCGGCACTTCGCGGACGTCTACGCGACGAGGTACGGCAGGCCGCCGCCGCGCTTCGATCCGGACGCGCTCCGCCACCTCCGCGCCCACACGTGGCCAGGCAACGTGCGCGAGCTCGAGCACTGGGTCGAGAGCGCCATCGCCCTCGCGCCGGACGGCCGCATCTCCGCGGGGCACCTCCCGACGCGCCGGGGCGAAGGCGCCCCGCCGCACGCCGCCGCGGCGCCCGAGGGCGACGCGCGGGTCGCGCTGCCGCTCGGGCTCACCCTCGACGAGGTGACGCGGCGCTACGTCGAGGCGATGGTCCGGGCGTGCGAGGGGAACAAGACGGAAGCGGCGAAGCGGCTCGGCGTCGGCAGGAACACCCTGGCGCGCGCGCTCCGCGCGAAGCACTGAGGCCGCGCGGAGCGCACGGCCTCCTCCGGCACGACGCCCGCGCCGCGCGAGGCCCGAGGAGGCGCGGGGCGTGGGTCACGGCGCGCAGGCGCGACCCTCCTCACCCCGGGTCCACCGGGAACGTCAGGCCGATCCCGGCGATCGCCGCGACGGCGGAGGTCTTCCACCTCGCGGCCGGGCCGGCCGAGAGCAGAGGGCGCGCCAGGACGAGGTGCAGCTCGAGGAAGCTGCGCAGCTGGAGGTACCGCGCGATGCGCCACTCGGCGCCGCCGCGCGCGCCGGAGGTGAGCAGCCAGAGGACGTCGTTTCCCGTCTGGGTGATGCTCTCCGGGACGGGCGCGCGGACAGCGCCGAGCTGGAAGACGCTGCACAGGAAGACGCCGTCCCGGTGCCTGCAGAGCGACATGACCCCCAGCCCGGCGCTGATGCGCCGCGGCCCGGCGCTCGGCAGATCGCTCGGAGGGCCGCCCAGCGCGACGATCGCCCGCGCCTCGAGCGACAGGGACAGGTCGGACCAGCGGAGCGCGGCAGCGGGCGAGATGCCGATGCCCACCGTGGGTGTCAGGCCAAATGCCATCACGGAGGACGCGCTGAACTCGCTGTGCACATGCGGCTCTGGCGCGCGCTGCGCGCCGTGGGCGTAGGCCGGGGCCGGCAGGGCGAGGCCCAGCGCGATCATCAAGGGGATGCGACCAGGGTTCGGCATCCCGCGCACCGTAGGAGCGCGCTCCGGCGCGACGGAATCCGGAGCGGGCGCGCTCGCGAACAAACCGCCGCTCGCGCGCCATTGCGTCGAGCGGCGCTATTTCCTCGGCTCGCCGTCTTTTTTTGGATCTCGGAGGCGACGGGCTAGCGCGCCCTGCGGCGCGCGGCCTCGCAGAGGGCCGAACGGAGGGGGTCGCCGGGGAGATCGGGCGGCAGCTTCTCCTCGCAGGCCACGTCGGGGTCCAGCGGATCGAGCGCCGTGCCCGCCGAGAAGGCGCGGTCCCCGTCGGGGCCTCCGTGGAGCAGCCCGTGCAGCGACCACCACCGGCCGTAGCGGCTGTGCACGTCCTCGACCCGCTCGACGAGGGGCGAGGCGCTCGCGCGCTCGCCCGACGCCAGCAGGGCGGCGGCGAGGAAGCAGCGCACCGCCGGCTCGTGCGGCGCGAGCGCCTGCGCGCGCGCGTGCTGGACCGCGGCGGCGGCGTGGTGGCCGCGGTCATGGAGCAGCTGGCCGAGCCGCACCCGCTTGCTCACCTCCTGCCGGTGCGGCATGTCGGCGCCGGGCGCGAGGTCGGGCGGCACGTCGGCCGGCACGCTGGCGAGGTAGGCGCGCCAGCGCTTGTCCCAGGCCGCGAGGTCCGCGCCGGAGATCTCGGCGATCGCCCGCTCGAGGTCCGCGTCGCTGCTCGCGTCCTTGAGCCGGCGCAGGAGCTGCGGCAGCGCCGTGTCGCCCGCCTCCCTCGTCCAGTAACGGATGAAGCTCGCGACCTCGGCGAACACGACGGCCGCCTCCTCGGCGCTCGGGAGCATCGCGATCGAGGGGCCGATCTTGTCGAGCGGCCGCCCGAGGCCCCTCTGGATGCCAAGGAAGGCGATCGCGTCCGCGGACGGCACGTCGTCCAGCGGGTCGGGCTCGCGCCAGCGGACCTCCTCGCGCTTGGCCACGCCCTCCTGCAGCCACAGCGGGGCGTTGTCGCGCGTCCCGCGGGACAGAGCGAGGTGCGTTATCTCGTGCGCGAGCGTGTCCAGCCAGGGGTAGCCGTTCGGCGTGGCGCGCGGCGAGAGCATCGTCACCCGCCCCCACTTGGCGATGGCGACCGTGCCCGTCGTCCGCGCCGCCTCCTCGGGCAGCCCCGTCATCGCGGAGAGCGTGAACTGATCGCGGACGAGATCGATCCGCAGCGGCCGGAGGAGCTCGACGCCGAGGTCCCTCGCGAGCACGTCGCGCGTCCTCGCCGCGACGTCGACGAGCAGCGGCACGAGCGCGCGATCGTCGTCGTCCTGGAGCCGCACCCAGACGCCGCGCTCCTCGTCGTTCACGACGACCGTCGCCGCGGTGGCCCGGGCGCAGCCGCGCGCGATGTCCCCGAGCGCCGCGCCCTCGGCCGTCGCCGCGAGATCGGGGCGCGCGAGGATCGCCGAGGCGGCGTCGCAGTCGCCCTCGTAGATGGCGAGGCGGCCGCGCTCGAGCGCGAGCGCGAGGTCGGCCGGATCCGCGTCCTTCAGGGCGTCCCGCGCCGCGGGGACGTCGATCTCCAGGATCGCGGCCCGCGCCCGCGCCGCGCGGTCGAGATCGCCGACCGTGAGGCGTCCGGACGCGGTCGCCGACGCCGTCGCGAGCCCGGCGAGGATCGCCGCCCGGAGGCCGCGCCTCGCGATCGCCGTCGCCCCGCGCCGGGCCGTGGCTGCCCCACCGCCTGTGCGCGTCATTTCAGGAGCCCCTCCGCGTAACGCTTGACCGCCTCTCGCAGCCGCGGCTCCGAGGTCCCCCCGAGCCCCTCGAGCACGCGACGGCGGAACTCCTCGGGGCCCTTGTGCTTGTCCTTGTCCGGGATGTCGGCCTTCCTCGCCATGTTCCGATCCCCTTCCGACTCGGCGTCGCTGTCCTGACCCTGGTCCTCGCTGCGCGACATCTCGAGCAGCCGCTGCGCGTCGCGCTGGCGCTCGTTGCCGCCCTCGCCGTCCCCCTCGGCGAGGGCGCGCTGGGCGTCGCGCATCGCCTGCTCGGCCTCGTCGAGGCGATCGAGCATCTCCTCGGGCATGCGGCCGTCGCCGCGCTCGCCCCGCTTGCGGAGATCGCGCGCGCGGTCGGCGAGCGACCCCTCGCGCTGGCTCGACTTTCCGAGGCCGTCCCGCGCTCGCTCTGCCGCCGCCTGCCGCAGCTTGCGCAGCGCCTCCTCGGCCCAGGCCAGCTCCTCGGCGAGCGCCTGCTGCGCCTCGCCGGCCTCGCGAGCGGCGCGCTCCTCGGGGAAGAAGCCGCCGGCCTGCGCGCCGAGCCGCTTCGCGTCGCCCAGCGAGCGCATCGCGCCCCGGCCGCTCGTCACCGCTTCCTCGGGGCGGCCCTGCTCCAGCGCGCCGGCCATCGCCTCGGCCTGCTCCCTGCCAGCCGCCGCGGCGGACTCGGCCGAGCCCGGCGCCGCGCCCGGCTGCGGCAGGTCCCGCACGGCCTCGCGGATCGCCTCCGCGTGCTTCTTCGCCTCCTCCCGGAGCGCCGCGATGTCCTCGGGCCGCGACGCGCGCGAGAGCTCCTCGGCGACCGCGTTCGTCTCGGCGGCGTGATCGCGCGCGAGCTCCTCGAGATCCCGCTCGCTCTGGGCGACGCTCTCGTCGGCGTTCGACGCGTCGCCGGGGTCAGGCCCGCGCGGCGCGCCCGACTCCACCCCGCCGCGGCCGCCGCCGCCGAACGAAGGCTCCGGCCGCCTGAGCCGCGCCGCGAGGTCGCGCGCCGAAAGCTCGGCGTGCAGCCAGTCGCTGGCGCCTCGGGCGCGCGCGATCCGGCGCAGGTCGTTCGCGACGATCTCGCCGAGGTCGAGGCCGAGCTCGCCGAGCTTGCCGAGCTCGACCCCCCCGCCGCCCAGCACCGTGACGGCCGCCTCCAGGCGGACCTCGCCGCCCTCGCGGTCGCCGTTGCCCAGGAGCTCGGCCGCCGCCGCCGCCTCGTCCGCGACGTCGGCGAGCCGCTGCGCGACGGCCCGCGCGTCGCGGTGGCCCAGGCCGCGCAGGCCGGCGTCGAACGCGAGTAGCGCGCCCTCGGTCTCGTCGAGCAGCTCCTGGTGCGCCGCACGGGTCGTCGACTTCCGCTCGGCGGCGAGCGCCGCGTCGAGCCGGGCCAGCTGACCTCGGGCGAGCGACGCGACGCGCCCCCGCACCCGCAGCCCGCCATGATCCGCGGCGAGCGCCGCCTCGACCGCCGCCTTGGCCGTCGCTTGCACCTCGGCCTCGTGCGCCGCGTGTGCCGCGGCGCCGCCCGCCTCCGGCGTCCTCTGGCCGATGCGGTCGGCGAGCAGATCGGTGAGGGCGTCGCGCGCCTTCACGAGCGCGGCGTAGCGCCGCGCCTCGGGCTCGCCCACCTGCGGCGGGACGACCAGGATCGCCTCGCTCCTGCCCCACTTCGGGCCCTCGATCGGATCGTTGTCCCGCGCCTCGATCCGCACCTCGACGGGCACGTACGTCCTGCGGAAGAACGGATCGCGCGCCCGGAGCTCGTAGCCTCCGCGATCGACCTTCGCGTCCGCCGCCGGCCGCGAGAGCACCCGCCGCTCCTCCTTCGCTCCGGCGCGCAGGACGAGATCGACCTCGCGCAGGCCGTGATCGTCGGTGATCTCGTAGCGGAGCGGGATGCTGGGCTCGTCGAGGAGCTTCACCGTGCGGGGCGCGCCCTCGAGCGTGACGCGCGGCGCGTCGTCCGGGATCGACACGACGCGCTGCGCGTCGGCCTGCCGGACGCGCACCTGCCCGAAGCGCGCGGCCGCCTGGAGGGTCGTCGAGTCGCCGAGCGTCCAGCGGGCGACCACGCTGCCCTTGCCGTCGTCGACGAACGGCACCTCGGCGCCGCCGTCCGTCAGCACGAGCGCGCGCCCCGCGCGGACGGGGCGGCCGCGCACCGTGATCACGGTCCCTCGGGGCTGCATCGTCGGGGCGAACGGCAGGAGCTCCTCCGCGCCCTGGTGCAGGTAATCGGGCGGCGCGGCCGTCATCTCGACCTCCTCGATCCACGGCAGATCGAGGGGAGCCTCGCCGCGGCGGGCGGCGAGGACATCGAGCCCCTCGACGACGCGCGACGGCTCGATCACCGCCGCCGCGAGCGCCGCCGCGCCGAGGGCGAGGCCCGCGCTCGCCCACCGCGTCGCCGCCTGGCGCGCGCGCTCGACGACGCGCGCCTGCGAGGCCCGGCCGAGCAGCCGCCGGAGGTGAAGGCCGGCGAGCTCCGGCGAGCCGACGCGATCGTCGGCCGCGGCGCGATCCGCGAGCGTGAGCGCCCGCAGGGTGGCGGCGCCGAGCGCCTCGTCCGTGCGGCCGATGATCTCGCGCACCGTGCGCCGGGCGTCGCCGCGCCGGCGGTGCACGAGGATGGCCCGCGCGGCGATCGCCGCGAGCAGCAGCGTGAGCCCGGCGCCGGCGAGCCCGCGGGCGAGCGGAGACCCCACGCGCGCCACGTGCGCCGCGCCGAACAGCCCTGCGCAAGCGGCCGCGGTGAGCGCGCGGCGCGCGGAGGGGCCCACCTCCGCATCCCAGACGGAGCGCAGCCGCGCGATGGACAGGGCCGGCGCCTCGTTATCCATGGAGAGGCAAGGGTAACCGGCGGGCGGAGGTGGTCCAGCGGATCGGTGGGATCCCCCGAAAGGCGGGAGCCCGGGCGCTCAGACGTCGAGCTCGCCGTCGGTCATGAACCAGCTCTCGGCGTCGAGCAGCACGCGCCGCAGCTCGTCGGGGAAGGCGGGATCGAGGTGGACGATGAGCCACCGCGAGCCGACGTTCGGCGGGTGGGGGCGGGAGAAGAACCCGAGCGCCCGCAGGCGGGCGCTGAACGAAGGGGGCGTCACGAGGAGCATGCCCACGGAGACGTGCCCCTCTCGCCGCATCGCCCGGCAGAACTCGAGCAGCAGGGCGTCGAACGTGGGGCCGTTGTCCTCGCTGAACAGGTCGCTGATCTCGACCTTGTTGTTCCGCACCGAGTAGACGGCGTAGCCGAGCAGCCGCCCGTCGTGCCGGTCGAGCATGCAGAAGAAGCGGTATCGGACGTTGCCGAGCTGCGCATAGCGCCAGTTCAGGAACTGGGCGCTCCGCTCGCCGACGACCGGCCAGGGCTTCGCCCGCGACCACAGCCCGTCGAAGCGGTGATCGGCGGTGTCCACGAGCTCGGTGCGCACGCGGCTCCCCTTCGCGAGCAGCGCGGCGGTGTCCCGGAGCGCCATCGAGGCGTCGAGGGCGCTGCCCGCGGCGCGGACCAGGAGGTTGTCCGGCTTCACCGTCGCCCGCTGGACGGCGCGCTCCGCCGCGGTCGACAGCGCCTGCGCGAGCGGGGCGGGCGGGGCGCCCGGCTCCGCCGCCTCCCAGAGCGCGCGCCAGCGAGGGTGGGGGACCGCCGACGCGGCCCGCTCGGCGACCCGCTGCACCACCGCGCTCACGGTGCTCCGCTGCTCACCGGCCGACGAGGCCGCGAGCTCGTTCAGCTTGTACGCGGCCATGAGGGGCCGGACCCAGATGATGGAATCGGCGATCTTCTTGTAGCCGGCGCGCTGGAAGATCGGGAAAGAGGCCTTGTTGGGGAAGCCGAACACGAAATCGACCCCGGCGTCGCGGCAGCCCCTCGCGAGCTCTCGCTGGATGCTCATGGCGGCCCCCGCGATGCGGTGCGCCTTGGTGACGCCGAAGTCGCCGAGGACGCCGGCCTTGAGCTTGCGCCCGCCGACAACCAGGTCGCGCGGGTAGAACGAGCCGCTCCCGATGATCTCCCGCTCCGGTCCGTGAAAGCCCATCCAGGTCCGCGGGGGGCCGGCCGGGTTCTGCTCCTGGAACCAGCGCATCCGCCGCTCCACGAGCTCCTGCGACACCTCGCCGTGGGCGAGGTTCTCTTTCCAGAGCTGCGCGAGGACGTCCCTGTGCTCTTCCGGCTGGACGCGGGCGGCGCTGTAGACCTTCTCCATGGCTTTCCGGTGCGCTCTCCTGGCGCGGCAGAGCGGCGCGCCGCGCCCGTCATGGCCGAAGGCGGCGAGGGCGTCAATCGCGCCTGGCGGCGCGGCGAGGCGTTCCGCGCTGGGCACAGCGACGCCCGCGCGGCGAAGGCGTCATCGCGGAACCGGAGTACACTCGCGCGATGTCTCGCCGCGCCATCGCCGCCGTCGCCTGGCTCTCGTTGCTGTTCGCCCTGGCTTGCAGCTCCGCGCTGCCGCCGCCCCCTCCAGACGCTTCGCAGGCGAGGAGCAGCGGCGCCCCTGCGCGGCAGCCGGGCCCAGCCGCGGATCCGGGAGCGACGTTCGATGACGAGGTGATGGTCGCGGACGGCGACCCCGGTCCTGTGCCGGTGACCCGCGCGGATCCGGCGCGCGGCGGCCGGCTCGCGCCCGTGACGATCGTCGTGTTCTCCGACTTCGAGTGTCCCTTCTGCAAGCACCTGGGCGGCACGCTGAGGCAGCTGGAGCAGCGGTACGGCGCGGAGCGGCTGCGGGTCGTGTGGAAGAACTTCCCGCTCGCCTTCCACAAGCAGGCGCGGCCGACGGCCGAGGCCGCGATGGCGGTGTTCGCGCACGCGGGTCCCAAGGCCTTCTGGGCGTTTCACGACGCCATCTTCACGGCCGACGAGCGGCTCTCGCCGGAGGTCCAGGCCACCGCGCTCCGGCGGGCCGGCGTGACCCCCGGCCAGATCCAGCAGCTCGTCCAGCAGAGCAGGGCGGCGCAGAAGGTCGACGCGGACATGGCGCTCGCCGGGCGGCTCGGCGTGAACGGCACGCCGGCGTCGTTCATCAACGGCGTCCTCCTCGTCGGCGCGCAGCCGGCGGAGCGGTTCGCCGAGATCATCGACGCGCAGCTCGCCGCGGCGCAGGCGCTCCGCGCCGAGGGGACGCCGCCGGAGAAGATCTACGCGGCGCTCGCGAAGAAGAACTTCGCTCCTCCCGCCGAGGAGCCCGACGACGCCGAAGAGGAAGGCGACGGCGGCGTTGTGCACCTCGTGCCCGTCGGGGACTCGCCCGTGCGCGGCGTGGACACGGCGCTCGTGACGATGGTGCTGTTCAGCGACTATCAGTGTCCGTTCTGCAGGCGGGTCACGCCGACGGTCGAGAAGCTCAGGGCGCAGTACGGCGACAAGCTGCGCGTCGTCTGGAAGGACAACCCGCTCCCGTTCCATCCCCGGGCCGAGCCCGCTGCAGAGCTGGCGCGCGAGGCCCGCGCCCAGAAGGGAAACGACGCCTTCTGGCAGGCCAACGATCGCCTCCTCGCCGGCGAGGCCGCCCTCGACGACGCCGCCCTCGAGGCCGTCGCCGCGGACCTCCGGCTGAACGTCGACGCGGTGAAGCGCGCCGTCGCCTCGCACAAGCACGCCGCCAAGATCGAGGCCGACGTGGATCTCGCCGACGATCTCGGCGCCCAGGGGACCCCGCACTTCTTCATCAATGGCCGCAGCCTCGTCGGCGCGCAGCCGATCGAGAAGTTCCAGGCGATCATCGACGAGGAGATCGCCAAGGCGGAGGCGATGGTCGTGGCCGGGACGCCGCGCGCCAAGGTGTACGAGGCCATCCAGAAGCAGGCGGTCCCGCCGGCGCCGCCGCCGAAGGTGTCCGTGCCGCCGGCGCCCAAGGGCCACCCCAGCAAGGGCGCGGCCGCGGGCAAGGTGGTCATCCAGGCGTTCTCCGACTTCCAGTGCCCTTTCTGCGGGCGCGCCGCCGCCACGATGGACGAGCTCATCAAGGCGTTCCCGGGCAAGGTCCGTGTCGTCTACCGCCACCTGCCGCTCCCCTTCCACCCGGAGGCGCAGCTGGCCGCCGAAGCGGCCATGGAAGCGCTCGCGCAGAAAGGGCCGGCCGGCTTCTGGAAGATGCACGACCTGCTCTTCAAGGTGAGCGACGCCTCAAACCTCGACCGCGCGGCCCTGGAGCAGCACGCCAAGAGCCTCGGGCTCGACGCGGCGCGCTTCGCAAAGGCGCTCGACGAGCACACCCATCGCGCCGCCGTCGAGGCCGACGCGCAGGCCGCGCGGAGCGCCGGCATCACCGGGACTCCCGGGTTCGTGATCAACGGTTACCTGGTCAGCGGAGCCCAGCCGCTCGCGAAATTCAAGAAGGTAGTTCGGCGCGCCCTCAGCGAAGCGAACTGAACACGCACGACACGCGCGTTTCGGCGGCGCGCGCTCCGGCTCCGGGCCCCAGGACCTGCGCTCCGAGCGATGTGGCGCTCGGCTCACCATGTGCGTTTCCCGGGGCGCCTCCATCGATATCGCGCTTCGAGCTCGTGATAGCCTGTCGCAATGCCCAAACCGCGCGGTCGAGGGACATCGGCCGAACCCAGGCGCACCGTCAAGGCATCGAGCGGATCCGCGCGCGCGCGGCGTCATGGCAAGGCGGGCGCGAAGGCGGGCCCGCCGGCCGCGCTGCGCGACGGGCAGGAGCGGGCGCCCGCAAGCTCGCGCGCCAGGCCCAGGAAGGCGAAGGGCGCGACCTCGCTCGTGGAGGCCGCCGTCGCGAAGCGACCGGCAGCGCCGGGGAAGCGCGCGGCGGCCGAGCCACCGGCGGCGCCGAGGATGCGGCCCCCGAGAGCGCGCGCCGGCGAGCAGGCCAGCGCCGCGCCGCCGAAGCGCCGACCCCGGGACGCGAAGGCGAAGAGCGGAGCGGACGACGCGGAGTTCTCGCCGCCCCGGCCGCCTGAGCTCGACTGGGACGACACGCCGTCCGAGAGCGCCGAGGAGGCCCTCGCCCAGCGCTGGGCGGCGCGGGGGGAGGAGCTCTTCCAGCAGCTCGAAGGCCACGGCGCCGCGCTCCACGAGTACCGCGCCGATCTCAAGGAGGGGCGCTTCGTCTGGATCGCGCCGAGCGGGCGCGTGTCCGCGGAGGCGAGCGCGCGCCTCCTGTGCAGCTGGTCGTGCGCGACCTCGGTCCTTGTCATGGCGTGGGCCGACCCGCTCGCCAGCGGCGCCGGGATCGAGCGCATCGACGGGATGCCCGCGGAGCAGGACGGTATCGACGAGCAAGGCGCATGGCAGATCGCGATGAGGGCGGCCGACGCCTGCAACGCCGCATTCCTCTATCGCGTGTCCTCGCCGCAGGCCTGGTACTTCCTTGCGCTCGACGGGCTGACGTTCACACCGAAGCGCACCTCGTTCCATCCGGGCGCGCCGGTCTGCCTCGTGCTGCGCGCCATCGGCGAGGTGCGCGAGGCGATCGCGTCCCGCGCCGAGCCCGCCGACGTCGTGCGCGACAGGATCTCGGCGCTCAGCGACTCGCTGTTCCACCAGGCCAGATATGCCTATCGCGACACCGATTGGGTCGCGCGCCTCGATCGGACCGGCTCGTGCCTCTCGCACCTCGCGAAGCGCATCCCACGCGCGGGCTTCAGCGCGATCGCCGCGGGCCAGCGCATCGACGAGTGGCTCGAGCGCGAGCTCGCGGTCGAGCTGATCAACGCGCTCTCGCTCATCGAGGACGAGTGGAGCCTGTTCGGTTGATGGGGCGGTGACGGGCGCGGCCTTGCCCGGTTCGCGGTCAACCCCCGCCTCTCGTCGCGTCGCGCGCGGCCGAGCCCGCGCCGCGCGCGCCCCGCGGCACCGCTCTTGAAGGGGTCGCGGGAGGGGACGTGAGGGGAGGGGGCGATGGGGCGAGCGAAGCTGTTCGAGGATCGCAGGGACGCCGGGCGCAGGCTCGCGCAGCTGCTCTCGGGGTACAGGAGCGAGGCGCCGCTCGTGCTCGCCCTGCCGCGCGGCGGCGTCGAGGTGGGCTACGAGGTGGCGCGCGCCCTGGGCGCGCCGCTCGATGTGTGGATCGTGCGCAAGCTCGGCGCACCCGGGCAGCCGGAGCTCGGCGTGGGCGCGATCGCCGAGGGGGGCGAGGTGTACATCGATCGGGGCCTCGTCGCCCTGCTGGGGATCTCCGAGGCGGAGCTCGCCGAGATCGCGGAGCGGCAGGCCGCCGAGGTGGAGCGCGGGGTGCGCCGGTTCCGGGGCGACAGGCCGATGCCCCGCGTCGAGGGGCGGACGGTGATCGTCGTGGACGACGGCATCGCGACCGGCGGGACCGTGCGGGCCGCGCTGCGCGACCTGCGCAAGCGCTCGCCGAGGCGGCTCGTGCTCGCCGCGCCGGTCGCCGCGCCGTCGAGCCTGTCGTCGCTCAGCCGCGAGGTCGACGGCATCGCTTGCATCGAGGAGGACCCGGGCCTCCAGGCGATCGGCGCCTACTACGAGGATTTCTCGCAGACATCCGACGACGTCGTCGCCACGCTGCTCGCCGAGGCGCGGCGCGAGGTCCCGAGGCCGGAAGGGGCGGAGCGGCCCCTCTTCGTCGAGGCAGGGACGGCGGCGCTCCCCGGGGACCTGGCGATCCCGGAGAGGGCGGGCGGCCTCGTGATCTTCGCGCACGGCAGCGGCAGCAGCCGCAGGAGCCCTCGCAACCGCTCGGTCGCGGAGGCGCTCTGGCGGTGGGGGCTGGCCACGCTGCTCTTCGACCTGCTCACCGACGAGGAAGAGGCGGAAGATCGCCGGAGCGCCCACCTCCGCTTCGACGTCGATCTGCTCGCGCGGCGGCTGATCGGGGCGACGGACTGGGCGCTCGCGCGACCCGAGCTCCGTCACCTCGCGGTCGGCTACTTCGGCGCGAGCACCGGCGCGGCGGCCGCGCTCATCGCCGCGGCGGCGCGGCCGCGCGCCGTGGGCGCCGTCGTGTCGCGCGGCGGCAGGCCCGACCTCGCGGGCGCGGCCCTGGCGATGGTCCGCGCGCCGACGCTGCTCATCGTGGGCAGCGCGGACACCGAGGTGCTGGCGCTGAACCAGGCTGCCCTCGACGACCTCGCGGGCCCGCGCCGCCTCGCCGTCGTGCCTTCCGCGACGCACCTGTTCGAGGAGCCGGGCGCGCTCGCGGCGGTCGCCCGGCTCGCCGGCGAGTGGTTCGCGCAGCACCTGATCGCGCGAGGAGCCGAGGCGAGGGCGTGACGCGCCTGCCGGCGGCCTGCGCAGGGCGCCCGGCGGGAGCGCCGGCCGGCGCGGCGCCTACCTGGAGAGCCAGACCGTGTACGCGTGCGGCATGAACGGCGCGTCGTCGGGATCGAACGGGAGGCTCCGGATCATGCTCCCCGCGTTGACGCCCACGACGAGCAGCCCCGAGAGCCCGTCGAGCCCCACCACCGTGCGCTGCGCGCGGCTGCTGCCGAAGACGCCGGCCACGTCGACGCGGCCGGCCTCGGCGCCGTGCGCGTCGACCTTCACGATCGCCCAGCGGAACAGCGCGGGCAGCTCCCAGTCGGCCACGAAGGTGATCTCGGCCGTCTCGAGATCCGGCCTAGCGGCCGCGTTCTCCGCCGAGAGATCGAGCCAGAGGTACGTCGCGCCGGTCGGCTCGATCGGGCGCAGGGGCGCGACCCGCCGCGGGAGCGTGGCGTAGGGCAGCGACCACTCGAAGCGAACCCGGCCGAAATCGCCGAAGCGCTCGGCGTCGGAGAGGTGCGCGCCGTCGCTGCGGCTGCCCAGGAACGCTCGCGCGATGGCGAACTCGAGGAGCAGGTCGTCGAGGTCCTCGCCGCGGGATCGCAGGGACGCCCGGAGCGCATCGAAGGTGTCGGGCTCGGCGTGGAAGCGCGCCGCGCCCGCGGGCGTGGACTGCGCCGCGATGGCGAGCAGCGACGTCGCGACCTGCGCCGGCGTCCCGGCGCCGTACGCGTCGTCGAGGAACCACGGAAAGAGCAGGCCGCCGTCGAGCGCGCCGAGCGCCGCGCCGGTGAGCGCCCGCTCGGGCGCCCGCTGGAAGGCGTCGACCGCGGCGAGCTCCTCGGCCGCGCAGGGCGCCGCGATCGCGGCGAGGTAGCTCGCCGTCATGGCGATCGCGCCCTCCTCCGCCCCGGCGTCGAGGCGCATGGCGACGGCGGCTCCGAGCGCGTAGGCCGCGTCGGACGCGCTCGCGCACCCGCCGCCGCGCCCCGGCGCTGCGATGATGGCGAACGCGCTCGCGGCGTCGAACCGCTCCCCGAGCGCCCGCATATCGTGCCCCACGCGTCTCGGGCCGCGGCGCGGGCCGCGCTCCAGGTAGAGATCGTACGATGGGCCGCCGCCCCGCGCGCCATCGGGGAGCGGGCGCGGCAAACCGAGCGCGTCGTAGGTCCGCATCGCGGTCTCGAGGTGGGTGAGGCTCTCGAGGAGGGCGGCGCCGGGGACGTCCGCGGGCGCGTGCACGCAGACGGGCAGCGTGAAGGAGCAAGCGCGTTGTTGGACATCGCGGACATCGCGCTCGCCCGGGCGCTGCACCGGCGAGACCACGGGTCGGCCCTCGGCCGGCGGGGCGGCGGCCTCCGAGGCGCTGTCGTCGGGAGGCGCCCCGGCCTGCGCGCTCGCGACGGGCGAGGGCGGCCTGGCCGACGGCGCGTCCGCCGCGCGCGCCGCTGCCGCAGGGGGGCCGCCGAGGGCCGCGCCCAGGGCGAGGACCACCAGCGCCCAGGGCGCCTTGCGTCGCAGCGCGGGCGCTCGCTCTGGTCGCGCCGCTGGGGCGCGTGTGGGGAACGGTCTCATGGGAAGCGCACCTGGTATCCGGAGATCCGCCGGCGAGTCTGCCCCGGCGGCTTCGCGCTAGCTCATCGCACGAGCGACCGCCCTTGCCCATGCTCGCCAACGTCGGTCCTGCGCCCCCGCCGCCCCGCGCCTGGAGGGCCCCGGCGGTGGCGTGGCTCATCTCGTTCCAGAGCGGGAATGCGGGGGTGTCTGGACGCCGATCTCACCGAATCGAACTCCTGGTATCCTGTGCGCCCTCGCCCGCCTCCCGGGCGGGGGCGAAAGCCCAGGACGATTCAATGACCCATCCGCTCCACGACATCTTGCTCCCCGACAGCCGACACGACTTCTTCCCGGTGGTGATCGAGATCCCGAAAGGATCGAAGTGCAAGTATGAGCTCGACAAGAAGACCGGGCTCTTGATGCTCGACCGCGTGCTCTACTCGTCAGTGCACTACCCGGCCAATTACGGCTTCATCCCGCAGACGCACGCGGGCGACGGCGACCCTCTCGACGTCCTCGTCATCATGCAGGAGCCGGTCGTGCCGCTCACGATCGTGAGGGCGCGCGCCATCGGCGGCTTCTTCATGCGCGACGACAAGGGCGTCGACGACAAGATCATCGCGGTCGCCGTCGACGACCCCTCCGTGGCCCATTACCTGACCCACGAGGAGCTGCCGCCGCACGTGACCAAGGAGCTCATGCGGTTCTTCATCGACTACAAGACGCTCGAGAACAAGCTCGCAGAGGTAGATACGATGTACGACAGGAACCGCGCCCTGGAGGTCATCGAGGAGTCCGTCGCGAGCTATCGCTCGATCAGCGCCTGGTCCAAGGGCTGACTCGGCTGGCCGTGGGGGTCGGGTTGCAGCGGCGCATGGATGGATCGCGGAAGCGGTGGATCGCCCTTCCTGGACCCCTCGGCGTCCACCCCTCGCAATCCTCGAAAAAATCCAGAAACCGGGCACAGCGGCGCCGGGTAACCCCGCGAGAACACTCGGCACGAGGGTTGCTTAACCGCTTTTTGTGGATCGCTTCTCGACGCTCATGGACGACGAAGGCCTTGCCCAGCGGCTCGCCCAGAGCCCTGAGGTCGAAACGCGCCCGGCGATCCAGCGGCTCCGGTTCGACCTCGGATCCGGTGGGAGGTCGAGCTCTCTGGCGTGGCGGGTGACACCGTGAGTCGGCTCAACGCGGAGCGTCGAACTCGACGTCGCTCCGGGGAGAGCCACCAAGGGCCCACCATGACGCATACAGGCGAGCAGACAGGGCAAAGACGCTGAAAACGACGCTGAAAACGATTCGAACGCGGCCAACGCAATCAACGTAAACGACATAAATTACGCGGACGATTCGGTGACAGGCCATTGAAGCGCGCGGGTATGCGCATGGATTATCGAGGCGACACCGCTTGATCGGGGCTTGACAACATGAGAGACATCAGCTTTTCTCAAGCAATGATGAGCACGCTTAATAGCTTAGTTTCGGCGAAAGCGTGTCGCCGCTACTCCGCAGTGGCGCTTCTCCTCGCCGGCCCGCTCGGTTGCCTGGGCAACCTCGGCAATCCCGACGGGACGCCCTCCGAGACCAGTAGCGGCGGCAGCAGCGACGGCAGCGGCAACGGCAGTAGCAGCAGCGGCGGTGACGGCGGCGGCCCCGGCGATCCGCCGGAGGTGCCCCCGGAGATCCCGGAGGTGTCGGAGTGCGAGGTTGCGGACAAGAGCACCCCGGGCCCGCGCGTGGTGCGTCGCCTGACGGTGGATCAATTCGAGGCCACTGTCCGCGATCTGTTCAAGGACCAGTCCGTCGCCCTTCCGAGCATCTTCAACGATCCGCAGGTGCTCGGGTTCTCGGCCGACGCGAACGCGCTGGTGATTCGCGACCTGACGGCCCAGCAGATCATGGATTGGGCCGAGACGACCGCCGACTGGGCGGTGACGAACAAGCTCGCCAGCATCACCACGACGACGTGCAGGACCCTGGACGCGAGCTGCCGGACCGAGTTCATCCGCGACTTCGGCCGCCGCGCGTTCCGCGACAAGCTCACGGACGAGCGCGTCTTGTCCTACGACGCGCTGTTCGGGGCGGAGAAGTCGTTCGAGGACGGCGCCAAGGTGGTCGTGGGCGCCATGCTGCAGTCGCCGTACTTCCTCTATCGCCACGAGATCGGGACCGAGGCGAGCGGCTCGGGCGTCTATGAGCTCACCCCGCACGAGATCGCGAGCAACCTCTCGTACTTGCTGACCGGGACCATGCCGGACGAGGCGCTGCTGCAGGCCGCCGACGCGGCCGCCGCCCAGGGCGCCAACCTGACCAGCGAGCAGATCGCCCAGCACGCGCTGCGCCTGCTGGAGGACTCGGCGACAAGGCCGCTCGCCGAGAAGGAGATGATGCGGTTCATGCGCGGCTGGCTCCAGCTGAACCGCCTCGTCACCGCGGTGAAGGACAACACGGTCTTCGATCTCACGGACGCCATGCGCAAGGACATGATGGCCGAGACGCAGGCGCTCGTCGTGGACACCGCGTTCAACCAGAACGGCACGTTCGCCAACCTCCTGCAGGCGGACTACACGTTCATCAACGCCAGCCTCGGTTCGCACTACGGCATCAACGGCGCCGGGGGCACCGAGCTGACGAAGGTGACGCTCCCCCCGGGGCAGCGCGACGGGGGCATCCTGGCCCACGGCAGCTTCCTGACGGGGCATGGCAGCGCGAAGCTGTCCTCGCCGACCCAGCGCGGCAAGATGGTCCGCACGCGGCTCCTCTGCCAGCCGCTCGAGCCCCCGCCGCCCGGCGTGGATCCGAACGTCAAGCCCCTGGAGACCCCGGCGACCACGCGCGAGATGGTCGAGCAGCACACGAAGGCCGAATACTGCGCGGGCTGCCACAAGTTGACCGACAAGATCGGCGTCGGCTTCGAGCACTACGACACGTTCGGCCGGTGGCGGAACGATGAGAACGGGATCCCCGTCGACGTGACCGGCACGGTCGTCGAGCCGCCCACCGGTGGAGACGTCAATTTCAGCGGCGTCACCGAGCTGGCCGACTACCTCGCGGCGAGCGAGGACGTCAAGGCGTGCATGGTCCGTTACTGGTCGTACTACGCGTTCGGCGGCACCTGGGAGCAGGACGGCTGCACGTACGAGACGGTCCAGCAGGTCGCCGCGGCGGACGAGTTCCGCCTCAAGAGCGTGTGGCTCGCGCTGACGCGCGCGCCGCACTTCACCCGCAGAGTCCAAGGTCCGTGACCCCACGGCTGCAACCCAAGAACAGATCGGTAGCGAGTGAAAGGATCGGTCATGCGCAGCCACAGTCGTAGGAAGTTTCTCAAGGGTGTCGGGGCCAGCCTGGGCGCCAGCCTTCTGTTCTCTCCCTTCTATGATTCCATCGCCAACGCGGCTCCCGGGAAGAAGCCGAAGCGGCTCCTGATCTTCTTCACCATGGGGACGGCCCCCTCGATCTGGAAGCCCAAGAGCGTCTCCGGCGAGACCCCCACGTTCAGCGAGTCCACCTCGCCGCTCGAGGAGGTGAAGGAGCACATCGTGATGCTGGACGGCCTCCCCAGCGGGAGCCCCAGCAACAACCACGGCTCCGCCGACGGCCTCACCGGGATGGGCTACTACAGCAACGGCCCCTACGGGCTGATCTCGGTCGACCAGTACATCGTCGAGAAGCTGAAGGGCAGCGGGCTGTCAACGCCCATCCCCTCGCTCCTGCTCGGCGCCGCCGTCGAGGGCGGCAAGACGGGGTTCTACAAGGGGACCAACCTGTCGCCCATCGGCTCCCCCACGTCCGCCTACTCGACCGTGTTCACGGGCTTCACGCCGTCCAACAACCAAGGCAGCACCGACAACAGCGCCGCCGAGGCCCTGCTGAAGCGGCGCAAGAGCGTCCTCGACAACCTCACGAAAGAGCTCTCGTCGCTCAAGGGGAACCTGGGGAAGGAGCAGCAGTACAAGCTGGATCTGCACCTCGAGTCGATCCGCCAGCTCGAGCAGCGGCTCTCGAACACGATGACCCCGGGAGGAGGAGGAGGAGGGACAGGCTCCTGCTCTGTCCCGGGAACGCCCGCCGGCGACATGACCAATGGCTTGAAGGCCAACCAGCTTCATCTGGACATCATCGTCGGCGCGTTCGCGTGCGATATCACCCGCATCGCGGCGATCCAGTGGGGCTCGGATCAGATGATGAACGCGAACCTGAGCGAGATCGGGCTCAGCGGTGAGGAGCATAACGGCATGATCCACACCGGCGCCCCTGCGCACCTCGACCTGATCAAGCTCGAGAAGTGGCTGCACCAGCAGTTCGTCGGCGTCATCAAGAAGCTGAAGGCGACGCCCGAGGCCGACGGCTCCGGGACGCTCCTCGACAACACGCTCGTCGCCTGGTGCCGTGACATGGGCGACGCGCCGAACCACACCCAGAACGAGATGAAGTTCGTCCTGGCGAGCGGCAACGGCGGCTATCTGAAGACGGCCCCTGGCGGCCGGTTCATCAAGAGCGGCGAGCGGCACGAGCGCGTGCTGCTCAGCCTGTGCGACGCGATGGGCGTCACGGACTTCTCCGGCTTCGGGGATCCGGCTCTGGGCAGCAAGTCGCCGCTCCCCGGCATCGCCGCGACCTGACACCGAGGGCGCGAGGCCGCTCGCCGCGACAGGTGCGCCCCCACGCGCCTGTCGCGGCGAGCTCCACTGGCGCGAGATCGGTAGCGTGAGAGGGTCGTTCATGCGCAGCCATCGTCGTAGAGATTTCCTCATGGGGCTGGGGGCCAGCGTCGGGGCCGGCTTCCTGTTCAACCCATTCCTGGACTCCATCGCCGAGGCGGCGCCCGGCCGGAAGCCCAAGCGGCTCCTTTTGTTCTGCACGATGGGGACCGCGCCATCGATCTGGAAGCCCACGAGCGTCTCGGGCGAGACCCCCACGTTCAGCGAGTCGACGTCGCCGCTCGCGGACGTGAAGCAGCACGTCGTGCTCGTGGACGGCCTCCCCAGCGGGAATCCGGGGAACAACCACGGCGCGCCCGACGCCCTGACGGGGCTCGGCTTCAGCGACCCCGCCAAGCTGATCTCCGTCGACCAGTTCATCGCGGACAAGCTGATCGCCGCCGGCACGAAGACGCAGATCCCCTCGCTCTTGCTCGGGGCCGAGAGCACGGTGAGCGGCGGGAAATCGCCGTACTATCGAAAGGACAACCTGCCGGGCATCGCCTCTCCGACGTCCGCCTACTCCACCCTGTTCGGCTCGGCGATCCCGTCGAACACGTCGTCAGACGATCTCTTGCGCCGCCGCAAGAGCGTCCTCGATCACCTCAAGAACGAGATCAAGGCGCTCGAGGGGAACCTCGGCTCCGAGCAGAAGTACAAGCTGGAGCTGCACATCGACTCGATCCGGCAGGTCGAGGAGCGGCTGTCCAACGCGTCGTCCGGCCAGACCGGCGGCTGCAGCGTGCCGACGAAGCCCGCCACCGATCCGGCGAACCCGCTCCAGGCCAACCTGCTCCACATGGATCTCCTCGTCGGCGCGTTCGCGTGCGACATCACCCGCGTCGGCGCGATCCAGTGGGGCTCGGATCAGGCCATGAACGTCGATCTCCCGGACATCGGGCTGAAGGGCGACGAGCACGGCGCCATGATCCACACCGGCGCACCGGCGCACCTCGACCTGATCAAGCTGGAGAAGTGGCTGTCGCAGCGGTTCGTCGACCTCATCAACAAGCTGAAGGCGATCCCGGAGGCCGACGGCTCCGGGACGCTCTTCGACAACACGCTGATCGCCTGGTGCCGCGACATGGGCGACTCGCCGAACCACAACCAGAACGAGATGAAGTTCGTCCTGGCGAGCGGTGAAGGCGGCTATCTGAAGACGGCCCCTGGCGGCCGGTACATCAAGAGCGGCGAGCGGCACGAGCGCGTGCTGCTCAGCCTGTGCGACGCGATGGGCGTCACGGACTTCTCCGGCTTCGGCGATCCGAACCTCCGGTCCAAGTCGCCGCTCCCGGGCCTCTCGGCCACCTGAGGCGGCTGCGCGCCGCTTCCCGGCGCGCGCGCTCTCTCTCTCCGGTTCCCCGCGACCGCCGCGTCGCGCCCGGGCGCCTGCGCTCTCCCGGGCGCACGCCGCCGTCGACCCCCGTCCCGCGCCCGGCGTACACTCGTCACCATGACGACGCGCGCGCCGGCGGGATACGAGGCAGATCAACGGCGAGACGACCTGTCCGCGTACGCGCGGTACCTGTCGGCGATGGACGCGTCGATGCGCCAGAAGGTCGCGCTCACGGCAGCGCACCTCCTGTGCGAGGGCCGCGTCGCCGACATGGGCATGGGCTCGGGGCAGGGCAGCGCCGCGCTGGCCCAGCTCTACCCGCGCCTCGAGGTCATCGGCGTCGACATCGATCCGACGGTCGTCGAGCTCGCGCGCCGCGCTCATCAGCACCCGAACCTGGGCTTTCAGCTGGGCGACATCGCCAGGACGGTATTCCCGCCCGAGAGCCTCGACGGGATCTTCGATTCGTCGGTGCTCCACCACGTCACCTCGTACGGGGGCTACCGCCACGCGAACGCCGCCGATGCGCTGGCGGCGCAGGTGGAGCAGCTCTCGCCGGGCGGGGTGCTCGTGGTGAGGGACTTCGTCGATCCCGGGCCGGAGACGGTGTTTCTTGACGTGCCCGCCGAGGACGGCGACGACGGCCGCGATCCCCGCAGCGCCTCGACGGCGGCGCTGCTCGAGCGGTTCGCGGGCGAGTTTCGCTCGCTCTCGCCGGAGCCGGGGTTCCCGCTGGCGCGCGCCGCGAGCGAGCCCTCCGGCGCGCTCCCCGCGCCGCGCCCGGGGTGGCGCCGGTATCGCCTCGCCCACAAGCATGCTGTCGAGTTCGTGTTGAGGAAGGATTACCGCGCTGACTGGGAGGCCGAGGTCAAGGAGGAGTACACCTATTTTTCTCAAGCGCAGTTCGAGGCGCTCTTCGCGCGGCTCGGCCTGCGCGTGCTGTCGTCGACGCCGCTGCGCAACCCCTGGATCGTGCGGAACAGGTTCGTCGGTCGCTTCGAGCTCCGGGACGCCACGGGCGCGCGCCTGCCTTATCCGCCCACGAACTACCTGATCGTCGGAGAGAAGGTGAAGGCCGGTCAAGGGGTCTCGTTCCGGCTCGCGCCCGCGGAGGGCGCCAGGCAGTTCTTGCGGATCGAGCACCACAAGGATCGGGCGACAGGGCAGGTGTTCGACCTGGCCGCGCGGCCGCACCCCACGCTGGACATCGTGCCGTTCTTCTTCGCGGGTGAGACGGCGTATGTGCTGGCGCGGACCAGCTATCCGCGGCCGATCGCGCGCGCCTGCCGCGAGGAGACGCCTCCGCTCGACGGCAGCGGGCCGGCGGACTATCTGGCCGAGCCGATCGCGGTCGTGCAGACCGAGTTCCCGGTCGGGCACACGGTCGAGTATGCGCTGGAGCGGGCGGCCGGGGTGCGGGCGGCGGCGATCCAGCGCATGATCCCGGGCACGACGTACTACCCGTCGCCGGGCGGCATCCTCGAAGAGGTGCGCTCGATGCTGGTGGAGGTCGAGCCCACGTTCGTGAACGCGCCCTCGGAGAACGTGTCGGGGTTCGGCACCTCGGGGCGCATCCGCGCCATCGAGGCGCGCCAGCTCCTCCGCGCCGCGCAGGTCGGCGGCCTGCCCGACGCGCGGCTCGAGCTGAACGTCTACGATCTGCTGGCGCGCTTCGGCCTGCCGTTCGGGCCGTGGATCGGCGACGAGATCCCGCTCGCGGCGGCCGGCGCGGGCGTCGCTGGCGGTGCCGGCGCCGGCGACGAAGACGCCGGGGGGGCCGCCCTGCAGCCGACACCGCTCGCCGCGCTGCTCGGGCGCCCGAGCCGCCGGAGGTTCTCGCGGGTGGACCCGAGCGCCAGCGCGGGGTTCCTCGAGGTGCGGCGGGCGCGCTTCGAGGAGCTCACAGCAGACGGCGGCGTGGTGGCCGCGCGGGAGCTGGAGTACGTGGTGCCTCGGCCGCTCGGGGTGCTCACGGTCTCGACGGCGCTGCTCGCGCGGGCGCCGTCGGGGGAGGTGGTGCTCGGCGTGGACGACGACGATCTGCCGGCCGCCCAGAGCTTCTCCGGCAACAGCGGCATCCTTGTCGCGCCGGCGTGGCGGCTGCCGCGGAGCGTGAGCGCGCTTTCGGCCGCCGAGGCGTTCGTGCGCGAGCGGCTGCAGGCCGAGTACGGCGTTCGGGTGGGGGCGGCTGTCGAGCTCGGCGGGGCCTACCGCCCTTCGGCTGGGCTGACCCCGGAGCTGGTCCAGCCGCTCGCCTTCGTGGTCACCGCGGCGCCTGCCTCGGCCGGCGCGCCCGCCTCGGCTGCCGCCGTGCCCGACCTCGCGCCGGGGTCCGATGCCGCTCGGCGGCTCTCGTGGGTGCCGCTGATCGAGCTCGTCGCAGGGCGAGAGCGCCTGCCAGACGGCCACCTCCGTGTCGCGGCCCTGCGCGCGGCGCACGCGCTCGGCCTGGCGATCGCGCCGCCACACCCGCAATGACCCGCGGCGGCCTTACCTGAGCGCTTCCTCGAACATGTTCGTGTTACCGGTCTGGTACGACACCTCGAACCTGACCTTGGAGATCTTCCAGCCGCCGGCGTGCCTGGCGAGCTCATAGCGGTAGTGGCCCGCGACCAGCCAGTCCTCGCCGCCCGGCGCGCGCGCGAACCGATGGTGGGCGCGGACATGGCACTCCACGGAGGCGTGCTCTCCTTTCACCTCGATGTCGAGGGGGCCGAGGAAATGTTGTGATGCGTCGATCGCGTCGTGAAACTTGCTCCAGCCCGCGAGCAGATCGTCCGTCTTCTGCTCCTGCGGCTCGCCCCCGAAGACCGACGTGAAATCGGCCACCACGACGTCGGCATAGAGGCCGCGGAGCTCGGTCCAGCGCCGCTTATCGATGTGGTGAGCGATCCGGACAACGACATTCTGGATCGCCTGCACGTCACTCAACTCTCGCGTCATGGTCGTCCTTTCGTCGCGTGGAGCAGGAGGCGTCGTGCTCCGTGGTGAGCTCTCTCGAGCCGTTCCTGGCCGGAGGAGACATGCGGTTAGCATGGACGTAAAAAGGCGAGAAGGGCCCCGCCCCCCCCGCCCTCTGGGGTTCGACATCGTCCGAGGGAGGCTGTCGGAGCGGAGCGGCGCGGCGCGGCATCGGACGCGCGCGCGCCCGCGCCGCCGGGGTGAGCCCATGAAGCGTCGCGAGCTGCGGTGTCGATGACGCGCTGGTGGCCCCCTGAGGCTTGGACCCCGCAACCGCGCTCGGCGGACGGCGGTTTCGAGGCCTCAGCGGCGCCGCCGGCGCGCGCGAACATGCCGTATCTGCGCGCGCCGCCCGCGCGCGCGAGGAGCTCCGGGCCTCCGCGGCGGCTGGCACGCCGGGCGCTTACCGCGTCGCACATCGCCGATCCGCCGGCCGCTCCCCGCGGCGCACAGCGGGGCGGAAGACCCCATGGAACTCATGAGCAATTCCCTGAAGATCCCGATGCCCGGCGCCGCGCCGACGGACCTCGCGAGCCGGAGCAGGAGGCTCGGGTGGCGCGCGCGCGCCGATGCCGGGAGGGCCCGATCGTTCGTCGCCCTGCGCGGGCGCATGCTCGCGAGCCCGAGCCTGGCCGGGGCGCTCCATTTCATGCAGGTGGCGAACCGCCCCTGGGAGCCCCATGAGCTCAGGGCGTGGCTCGATGATCACGTGATCGCGCCGGGGTGGATGACGGCCCCGCGCGCGGTGCGCGAGCCGGGCGCGGAGACCGTGGCGCTCCGCGAGCTGGACGAGCGGCCCGAGGCGGTCGCGGCGCTCACCGGGCGCGCGCGCCGGCGCGTGGGGAGCGCGCTGCTCGACTTCGTGGCGCCGGACCCCGAGGGCAACTTTCTCCGTGCAGCGCTGTACAGCGCGCGCGTCCGCTGGGCCGTGGTGGGCGACCGATCCGGCTGGCTGCCAGCGCCGCGCGAGAGCGACTTTTTGAGCGACGTCGTGCTCAGCCTCTTCGCCGCGGCGATCCTCTCGAGCCCGGACATCTATCAGCGCCACATGACCGTCTGCTCGCACTGCGGGCGCGTCGCGTTCGCCCAGGAGGCGCGGCCGTCCACCGCGGCCTGCCCGCGCTGCGACGGAGAGGTGCGGTGGCGCATGCCCCCGGCTGGAGCGGGCAGGCGCCGCGGCGCCGGCGGGACCGGCGAGGAGCGCAGATGAGCGTCGCCCGCGGCGCCTCGCCGGCGGGCGGCCCAGGTATAAGTTGTTGTAACTATTATGGTTTAGGACTCATGACAGCGCGACGTACGCGACCGCCTGGTCCCTCAACCACGTGCGCTGCCTGCGCACGAAGGTGCGTGTGGCGCGCACGATGGCCGGCGCGAGCTCGTCGGCCGGCAGGCGCCCTTCCAGGTGCTCCCGCACCTGCCGGTAGCCGACGGAGCCCATCGCCCGCGCGTCGCCGTGGCCGCGGGAGAGGAGCGAGCGGACCTCCTCCACCCAGCCCTGCTCCAGCCACCCGGCGACGCGGGCCTCGATGCGGCGGTCGAGCTCGGCGCGGTCCCGGTGCACCGCGAGCAGGCGCGCGGCGTGCCGGCGCTCCCGGAAGCCGTGCTCCGCGTGCCACGCGCTCTGCGTCCGGCCCGAGCGCTCGTAGATCTCCAGCGCCCGGCTGACCCGCACGAGGTCGTTGGGCGCGAGGCGGGCCGCGCTCTCCGGATCCACGGCGGCGAGGCGCGCGTGGAGCGCGGCGCGCCCCTCGGCGTCGGCGATCGCGCGGTGGCGCGCGCGCGCCTCGGGATCGGCGGGCGGCGCGGGCGACAGGCCGAGCACGAGCGCCTTCACCCAGAGGAACGTGCCGCCGCAGACGACGGGGACCCGGCCGCGGCCGCGGATGTCGTCGATCGCCGCCTCCGCGAGCTCCGCGAAGCGCTGGGCGTCGATCGCCTGGAGCGGATCGACCGCGTCGACAAGGTGGTGCGGCGCGCGCGCCCGCTCGGCGGGGGTCGGCTTCCCGGAGCCGAGGTCGAACTCCCGGTAGATCTGCACGCTGTCGGCGCTCACCACCTCGCCGCCGAACCGCTCCGCGAGCCGGATGGCGAGCTCGGTCTTGCCGCTCGCCGTCGGGCCGACCACGACGAGCAGCTCACCCGGCGCCGGCGGCGCGATCGTCTCCCACGACGGCGCGGCCGCGCCGGCGTCGGGGGCGAGCTCGAGCGCCGCCTCGCTCACCGCCTCCCCACGCGGTGCTCCAGCTCGGGCCAGCCGACGCGCATCACGATGGGCCGACCGTGCGGGCAGTGGCCGGCGAAGTCGACCTCGTCGAGCGCCGTGAGCAGCGCCCGCGCCTCCTCCGGCGCCACCGGGTCGCCCGCGCGCAGCGAGCCGTGGCAGGCCATCGTCGCCAGCGCGAGGTCCACCGCGCCCGAGAAGGCGCGCTCGCCCGAGTGGCTGAGCTCGTCCACGAGGTCGCGCACGAGGCGCTCGGGCGCCGCGCGGCGGAGCAGCGTCGGCACCGCGTGCACCGCGAGCTGCGCCGCGCCCGCCGGGCGCACGTCGAGCCCGAGCCGCGCGATCGCCTCCTGCGCCTCCTCGACGAGCGCCACCTCCGCCGGGGCCGCCTGGACGATCACGGGGAAGAGCAGCTTCTGCGTGGCGACGTCGCGCCCGTCGAACGACGCGCGCAGGCGGTGGAACGTCACGCGCTCCGCCGCCGCGTGCTGATCGAGGAAGTAGATGCCGTCCGGCCCCTCGCACACGAAGAAGGTGTTGCGCACCTGGGCGAGGAAGCGCAGCGACCCCCAGGAGACAACGCGCTCGGCCGCGGAGAGCACCGGCCCGTTGCGCGCCGGTAGATCCGGGTAGGGGACGGGCGGCGACCCCGGCGCGGGCGCCGGCGGCTCGCCTGGCCCGCCGCGCGCCAGCAGATCGAGCGCCGCGACGTCGGCCCACGCCCCGAGCTGCGCCGGCGCTGCCGGCCCGGCCGGCGCAGCGTGAGGACGCGCCGGCGGGACCCCGCCGAGGTCGCCGCCGAGGCCCCATGGATCGGCCGGCGGCCCCTGCCGCTCGCCCGATGCGCCCGCGGCGGGCGCCGATGGACCTGCCGCCGGCGCCTCCGCCGCGGGGCCGCTCGACCAGACCCAGGCGTCTCCGGGCGGGGACGCCGCGTCCTCGAAGAGCTTGCCCTTGCGGCCCTGGAAGCCGCCGGGGGCCGGCGCGGGCAGGCCGAACGCCGCGGCCACCTGCGCGGCGACGATCTTGTAGAGCGCGTCGGCGACGGCGCGGCCGTCGGCGAAGCGGACCTCGGCCTTCTGGGGGTGGACGTTCACGTCCACGAGCTCGGCGGGCAGATCGATGAACACCGCGCCGATCGGGTACCGGCCCGGCTCGAGGACGCTGCCGTAGGCGAGCGCGATCGAGCGCGCCAGCGAGCGGTCGCGCACGTGCCGGCCGTTCACGAACATCCACAGCCAGCTGGCGCCCGAGCGGGCGCGCTCCGGCCGCGACACGAACGCCTCGACCGTGAGCGGCCCGCGCTGGCCCGCGCACGTCGCGAGCTCCTCGCCCGCGAGCATCGCGCGCGCCCGCTCCGCGCGGCTCGAGGTGCGCAGCCACTCCCGGGCGACGCGCCCGTCGCGCGAGAGGACCAGCGTCACGCCCGGCTCGCCGAGCGCGACCGCCTGCGCGATCTCGGACACGTGCGCCGACTCGGTGCCGACGGCGCGCAGGAACTTGCGCCGCGCGGGGACGTTGAAGAAGAGATCGCGCACCTCGACCACGGTGCCGGCGGCGCACCCGCAGGGGATGGCCTGCGCCGCGCCGCCGCCCTCGATCCGGATCTCCGTCCCCTCGGCCTCGCCGTCGCGCCGCGTCCGCAGCGAGAAGCGGCTCACCGAGGCGATGCTCGGGAGCGCCTCGCCGCGGAAGCCGAAGCTCTGGATGCTGCGGAGGTCGTCGATCCGGGCGATCTTGCTCGTGGCGTGGCGGAGCACCGCGAGGGAGGCGTCCTCGCGGCTCATCCCGCGCCCGTCGTCCGCGACGCGCACCAGGCCGACGCCGCCCCCCTCGATGTCGACGCGGATGCGGCGCGCGCCCGCGTCGAGCGCGTTCTCGACGAGCTCCTTCACGACGCTCGCCGGCCGCTCGACCACCTCGCCCGCCGCGATCTGGTTGGCGAGGTCGTCCGGGAGGATGGCGACCCTCCGCTCTTCGACCTGCGCCTGCGTGAGCGTCGATCGAGGATCCGCGCCGGCGATCCTCTCCGCGGTGCTCATGGCTCGTCGCCGGGGTCGACCGCCCGGGCGACCGCCTGGAAGTACGTCTTGGTGCGCTCCCGCGTCAGCGCCACCGCGGCGGAGCCGAGGACGGCCAGCTCGAAGATCGCGAAGCGCACCCGCTCGGCGGTCCACCAGAGTCCGGTGTTCGTGAGGCCCGCGCGCTCGGGGATGTCCGGCGGGAGGAGCGCCCCCGCCTGCGCCACCATGTCGATCCAGGCGCCGCGGACGCCCCGCGTGAGCGCGTACTCGACCGCGGCGAAGGCCAGGTTGGCGATGAGGACCTGGAGGACGAAGCCGCGCGTGCCGGGCCGCCCGCCGAGCGCCAGCCCGCTCGCGACGACGAGCAGCCCGCCGAGGAGCAGCTTCCCGATGCTGAGGGGGAAGGAGACGTCCTGGTACAGGCTCAGCGCGCGCGCCTGCGCGGCCTCGAGCACGAGGAACGTGAACTGGAATGGATCCCCCTGGTCGCGCGCTTGCTCGGCCACGGCCATGACGTCGGGGGCCATGCCGGCGCGCAGGTACATGGCCGTCCCGCACCCGGCCATGAAGCCGCGCACGCCGATGAGCCAGGTGAGCAGCATGGTGGCCACCAGGTACCAGGGGCGCAGCGAGCGCGGGCGCGGAGGGCGGTGCGAGTCCACGTGGAGGAGGCTGGCGTGTAGCACGTTCTCCGATCTCGCGCGCTCTCTTCCTTACCTGCGGATCGCGGAGCGGGTAGCCTCCGGATCGCGAAGCGCCCGCGCGCCTGCGCGCCGGCACAGGTGGCGCGGTGCGGCGGGGCTGTACTAGAACTTCGAGGACGAGGTCCGGGTGGCGAAGAGCAAGAGCGAGCCGCGAACGAAGCGAACGAAGGGGACCGGAGCGCCCCAGCCCGACGGGGTGGCGAAGGCGGGGCTCCAGGCCGGAGCGGAGGGTGAAGGCGCGGACCTCCGGCCCGACTCGGACGCGGCCCCCCGGCCTGCCGCGAAGCGCCGCGCGCGCTCCACCGCGAAGGACGGCGGGCGCGCGGGCGGCGAGGCGCAGCCCGCGGAGAGCGACGACGAGGGCCCGCGCGAGGAGGACGACGAGGCGGACGGCGCGCCCGAGAGCGGCGCCGCGAGGGCGGGCGACGTCGACGAGGGCGATGTCGTGGAGGTCGTCGGCGAGGTGATCGACGACGCGGGCGTCGATCTGAACGACATCGAGCTGCCGCGCTCCGCGCGGGCCAGCGGCGGCGAGGGCCGCGGCGGCGGCGGCAGCGACGCCGCGCTGTCGCGCACGGACCCGCTGCAGGCTTACCTGCGCGAGGTGCAGCGCCACGCGCTGCTCACGCCGGACGAGGAGAAGGAGCTGACGATCAAGTACACGAAGACGCAGGACGTCGCGACCGCCGCGCGGCTCGTGACGGCGAACCTGCGGCTCGTGGTCAAGCTCGCGTACGAGTACCGGCGCGCCTACAAGAACATCATGGACCTCATCCAGGAGGGGAACATCGGCCTGATGCAGGCCGTGAAGCGCTACGACCCGTACCGCGGCGTGAAGCTCTCCTCGTACGCGGCCTGGTGGATCCGCGCGTACATCCTCCGCTTCATCCTCAACAACTGGCGCCTCGTGAAGCTCGGCACGACGCAGGCGCAGCGGAAGCTCTTCTTCAACCTCAACAAGGAGAAGGCGAAGCTCTCGGCGATGGGCATCGAGCCCACGGCGGCGGAGATCGCGAAGCGCCTGTCGGTCGAGGAGAAGGAGGTCGTCGACATGGACCGCCGCCTCGCGAGCGGCGAGGCCTCGCTCGACGCCCCGGTCGGCGACCTCGAGGGCCGGACGATCCCGCGCGTCGAGCTGCTCGTGTCGTCGGGGGCGAGCCCGGACACCGCGTACGAGGCGAGCGAGATGGGCAGGCTCGTCCACGATCGGCTCTCGAAGTTCCGCGAGACGCTGAAGGGCAAGGACGTGATCATCTTCGACAAGCGCATGGCCGCCGAGGATCCGCTCACGCTCCAGGAGCTCGGCAACGAGTTCGGCATCTCGCGCGAGCGCGTGCGCCAGCTCGAGGCGCGGCTCCAGTCCAAGCTGCGGACGTACCTCCAGGAGGAGCTCGGCGACGCCGTCGAGATGGACTAGGCCGTGTCGAGCGGCGGCGAGCAGGGCGGGTCGAGCGACCGCGGTTGCCTCTACGTGGTGGCGACGCCGATCGGCAACCTCGGCGACATCACGCTGCGCGCGGTCGAGACGCTGCGCGGGGCGGACCGGATCCTCGCGGAGGACACGCGGCGGGCCCGGGCGCTCCTCGGCCACCTCGGCGTCTCGGGCAAGCCGGTCGACCGGTTCGACGCGCACGCCTCGGAGGCGGACGCGGCGCGCGCGGCCGCGCGGCTCGCGGCGGGCGAGTCGATCGCCTTCATGACCGACGCCGGCACGCCGGTCGTGAGCGATCCGGGGACGGCGCTCGTGCGCGCGGCCACGGAGGCGGGGGCGCGCGTCGTGGCGATCCCCGGGCCGAGCGCGGTGATGGTGGCGGTGAGCGCGTCGGGGCTGGTGACGGGGGGCTTCCGCTTCGTCGGGTTCCTGCCCCGCGGCGGGCGCGAGCGGCGCGAGGCGCTGGCCCTCGTCACGTCGACGCCGGAGGCGGTTGTGCTGTTCGAGTCGCCGCGGCGCTTCAGCGAGACGCTGGCCGAGCTCGCCGAGCGGATGCCCGGGCGGCGCGCCGTCGTCGCGCGCGAGCTGACGAAGGTGCACGAGGAGATCCTGAGCGGCAGCGTGGAGGAGCTCGCGGCGATCGAGCGGGAGTGGCTCGGGGAGATCACGCTCGTGCTCGCGCCTGCGGAGCCGGCCGCGGAGGGCGCGCGCCCGAGCGACGAGGAGCTCGACGCGCGCATCGATCGGGAGCTCGCCCAGGGGAGGCGGGCCAAGCACATCGCCGAGGAGCTGTCGGTGGAGCTCGGGCTGCCGCGGCGCGAGATCTACACGCGGGCCGTGGCGCGGCGGGGGGAGCCGCGCGGGTAGCGCAGCCGAAAGGAGCCAGCTCACCGAGATGGCTTGCGTATCGTCGGACTGTGGAGCTCGGTGACGACGTTGCTCATCCGGCGTTCGGGGGCACGGTCATGGGCGACGCGAAGAGCGCGGCCTGCGCGGAGAGATCGAGCGAGGAGGGCGGCTCTGGCGCGAGGGTGATGGCGACGCAGGCGGCATCGCCAGGGCCCGATGCGTGGGAGACGGGCAGCCAGCCGGCGGTGATCACAGGCGAAAAGTCGCCGGGTGGGGAGGTGATTGCGAGCTGCTGGGCATAGGGGATGAGCTTGTCGAGGCCGGAGGGATGAGGCGGTGGGTTCGCGCTCTTATTGAAACGAGTAGAGACTGCGATCTCGATGGGACCTTTCGAGGCGTGGTGCTTCCAGGCCTGCTCACAGAAAGCTCCCTTCGAGCCGTGATGGGGGATCTTGACGATCCGTAGCCCCTGGACGAGTCCGAGCGTCTCGTCCTCGTTCATCACAGCGAGGATGCCGGGCCACCCCCGGTCCGGCGTTCCATCCTCATGCTCGACGTCGCCGCCAAGGAGGATGCCAATATTGTCCCACCAGATCACGACGGCGAGCGAGAGGCGGTTCGCTTTGCCCATGAGCCAGCGCTTCTCGTCCTTCGTGAGCTTCTTGCCCTGCTCGACGCGCTTGAAGAGCGCCCCCAGCCGCTCCGTCTCGTGAACCTTCTCCTGCGGACACGGGGCAATGCAGTGAATCCGGTAGTCCTTGGGTTCTGGCAGCAAGCGTGTGTCGTATGCGGCTTCCCGTCCGCTCGCCGACCTCATGAGCGGCAGCATGGCGTCCTGCATGCGTCGTAGCTCGCGGAGGCTTTTGTTGTCGGTCTCGCCTCTCTCGAGAGAGAGTATGATCTCTCTGGCGGTGTGAAAGCCGGGGTAACGCCAGAGCCGCTCCACCTTGAACGCCGCGATGAGCTCGGGCAGTCCCTTGTAGTGATCGAGATCCGGGTGTGTCACCACCAGCAGATTGATCGCGGGCGCATCAAAGTGCCGGAGCAGCTCCAGCGGAAGGTTGACGCCACGGTGGACGCACGAGTCGACAACCATCCACTTACCATCGGGGAGCGCTACTACTTGTGATTCGCCGAAGCCCGGTCCAAAAACATAAAGTGTGAGCTTGCCCATCTGCGGGGCAGGGAGGCCCGCGAAGAGGGCCGCGTGTGCCGAGCTCACTGAAAGAAGCTCACTAGCTCGGGATGCTGCTTGATCGTGGCGGCCCAGGGCGCACCGGCGAGCGGGTAGCCCTCGTCACGCAGCGCTTGGAGTACGGGCTTGGCGAGAAAGGAAATACCCTCGTCGCCGCTTACCTTTCGGAAGAGAGCCAGCTTTCTCCCGAACTCCTCGTGCACGACCTCGCCTAGGCGGACACGAAATGCGAGCTCGCGTCCCTTGTAGAGGGGGTTCTTGTCATCGTAGCTGCTGGCCTTGATGTACGCGCTGCGAATCCTGTCGACGTCCGGAGACGGGATCGCCTTGGGATGACGGCCTATTGTGTCGTAATGGTATGCGAGGTTGTACGCAAAGTACTCCCAGGCGTAAGCGTCCTCCTCATCGAACTGTTCGACGATGACACGGTACAGCGTGGCTGCTTCGTCGTACTTGCCCTGTTGTGTGCTTAGTTCGAACGCGATCTTGCGGAGGTCAGCGCCATAGTAATGAGCTGTCTTGATTGCAAAGTCGCTGTCCCCGCTGGCGATGGCGTGATAGTGAATCTCGACCTCTTCTTCGATTCCTTCTGGCTGCCGCTGCGCCAGCCAGCTGTGCTCTCGCCGGACACGCTCGGGGCTGGTGAAGACGGCGCGCCTCTGGAGAAAGCGGCGCACCGCGTTCGTCATGGAGAAGCATTGGCTCCCGTCCGGCTGCGTCCGGATGTCCAGCCATGCTGCGCGCGCGAGCTCGTCCGCGGCCGCCCGGGGGACGCCGTCCAGGCGCTCCGTCCAGCCCTCACCGGGGTCGATCTCGATCTGGAACGCACCGGCGATGCCGTTCCATCTCTGCGGGCCGCGTAGGAGCGAGAGGCGCTTCGCGGCCTCGATCGCGTCGACGCTGAGTGTGTCATAGGCGATCTCGATGACGAATTCATCGGCCCGCGGCACCGCGCACGCCTCCAGCATCCGTGCGGCCTCGCGCGCGCGAAGCTTGTCCATGTGGACCATTGCCTCGATGAGCGGCTGGAGTGCCGGCGAGGTACGGGCAGCCGCCGCGGCCGCAAGACGCAGGTCATCAGCTCCCTTAGTCGCGTCGGTCGGCGGGGTGGCGTCGATGATCTCGAGGTTGAGCTCGGCGAGCTTTTCGTTGGTCGAGCGGCGAGGCTCGGGGCGCACCAGGTCCCAGCCCCCCTCATCGAAGCGATCCATCAGGAGACGAAAGAGATCGCTCCGCTCGCGCCGGAAGAACGCGTCGTCCCAGCGCGCGGAGGCAGGAAGTCTGATATCCAAGGCGTCCGGATCTACGAGACGGACGATCGTGCCGTCGCTTTTCTTCCGCTTCTCCTCGAGGAGCTCACGAAGTGCCTTCTTGCGCGCCGACCATGGAGTCTTCTTCTCCAGACAGGCCTTCAAGTTTTTCGGATCACAGCCGGCGCCGAGCAAGTGGGCAAGCAGGACGGTGAGGCGTAGGTGATCGTCTTGCTCGTTGTAGGCCATAACCGTGGGGATCCCCCCGGGGAGCCCATCCAGCGATGACGTAAAAATGACCCGCGATCGGTTCAGCATGGGGGCTCGGTGGCGCCGGTCAGCAGGCACCTCCAGGGACGCTAGCAGCGGCCAGTCCGCGCTGCCAACGGCTCGCTGTGCCGGTTCCCCCCCGGAGCTGCGGCGGGCACCTGGATCACGCCGGGCCGTGCGCGAAGCCGCTGACCCGCGTGCTCACACACCGTCTGTCGTGCAAGCAGGCGGATGTGGAGTCCGCGGTGGCGCAGCGCTAGGTGTACGCGTCCCCAGACCTTCTCGGTCGTGAGAGGGCGACGCTACATCGTTCCAGGCACGTCGTCGGCGAGCTGTCAATGAAAACCGTGCTTCCGTCGCGGGAGTTCTGCCTGCGCCGGAGCGCAGGCAGCGCGGAGCGAGCGCCGGTCAGGTCAGCCCGTCCCGCCTCTCGGCCTTCAACGCTTCCACGACGTGCTTCACGTCCTGCGCGCGATCACGCGGCACGATCAGCAGCGCGTCGTCGGTCTCGACCACCACGAGCCCCTCGACGCCGACGAGCGCGATGACCCGGCGATCGTCGGGCGCTGCGCGCGCGCGCAGATCGACCACGTGGTTGCCGTGCGCGTCGATCAGCACCGATCCCGCGGGCGCGCTGTTGCCTCGCTCGTCCTTGTCGGCGAGCTCCCAGGCGCTCTGCCAGCTGCCCACGTCGCTCCAGCCGAAGTCGCCGGGCACCACGGCGAGCCCGGCGACGTGCTCCATCACGCCGTGATCGACGCTGATGGCCGGGAGGCCCGGGAACACCCGCAGGACGGCCTCCGCCTCGGCGCCAGGGCCCAGCGCGGCGGCGCGGTCGATCTCGTCGAGCCCCGCGGCGAGCGCCGGCAGGTGGGCGCGGATCGCGGCCAGCATGTCGCCCGCGCGGAAGATGAACATCCCCGCGTTCCAGAGGAAGCGGCCGCTCGCCACGAACTCCGCGGCGCGCTCGCGGCTCGGCTTCTCGACGAAGCGCCGCACGCGGCGGGGCTCCGCGCCCTCCGCCCCGGCGGCCTCCTCCACCTCGATGTAACCGAAGCCCGTCTCCGGGTGCGTCGGGCGCACGCCGATCGTCGTGATCGCTCCGCCCTGGGCCGAGGCGACGGCGGCCCCCAGCGCCTCGAGGAACCGCGGCACGTCGGCGATGTGGTGGTCGCTCGGGAGCACGACGACGACCGCCTCGGGGTCGTCGCGCGCGATGGTGGCGGCCGCCCAGCCGATGCACGGCGCCGTGTTGCGCGGCGCTGGCTCGACCAGCAGGCGCCGCTCGGACACCTCGGGCAGCGCCGCGCGGGTGGGCGCGACCAGGTGCTGGCCGGTCGCGATCCAGACGCGCTCCCAGCCCGCGCGCCCGCCGCGGGCGCACAGCGGGAGCACGCGGCGCGCCGTCGCGGCGAGGAGCGGCTCGCCGCCGAGCAGCGGCAAGAGCTGCTTCGGGCGCGCGGCGCGCGACGCCGGCCAGAAGCGGGTGCCCGCGCCGCCGGCGAGGATCAGGACATGGATCGAGGGGTCGGTCGGGGTCATCGGCGCTTCTCCTCGGTGTGGACGTGCGGTCTGGACGGCGAAGAGGGTCGCACGGTTGCGGTGCGGCCGCCGAGGGGCGCTCAGGCGAGACCGGGCAGCGCGCGCGCGTAGGCCACCATCGCGAGGCCGAGGGGGACGACCCACAGCGAGAGCGCGCCGACGCGCCGCCGCTCGGCGAGGGCTCGGAGCGCGGAGGCCGCCGCGGCGGCGCTCACGAAGGCGGCGAGGAGGCCGAGCGCCACGGCGCTCGCCCCTGGCGCCGGGCCGTGGAACGCGCGCGCCTCGGCGAGCGCCGAGACGAGCAGCGCGGGGAGGCTCAGCGCGAGCGCGAGCTCGACGGCGCGCGCGGGCCGGACGCCGAGCCAGAGCAGCACGACGAGCGCGGCCCCGACCCGCGACGCGCCGGGCAGCGCCGCGACCCCGTGCGCCGCGCCGGCCGCGAGCGCCCCGACGATCGACGGCGCGTCGGTCTCGTCGCGGCCGTCCCGCCGCGGCGCGAGCGCTGTGCTCGCGAGGGCCGCGCCGGTGGCGAGCAGGCCGAGCCCCACCGCGAGCGGCGCGTCCCGCCACGGCGCGACGTACGGACGGAGCGCCGCCGCGACGAGCAGGCTGACGGCGGCGCCCAGCGCGAGCCCCGCGGCGTCGCGCGCCGGCGGCGACGAGCTGAAGAGCGACGGCCTCGCGAGCGCCCGGGCGCCCTCGCCGAGCGCGCGGAGGAGCCGCTGCCGCACGGCGAGCGCGAGCGCCGCCGCCGTCGCGAGCGCCTGCGCGGCGGCGATCCAGGCGTCGCCGTCGGCCGCGCGGAGCCAGAGCCGGGCCGCCGCGCCATGCCCGGTCGCCGAGATGGGCAGCGCCTGCGCCGCCCCCTGCACGGCCGCGAGCACCGTCACGTCAACGAGACCCACATCCGAGCGATATCCCAGCTCGGCGCGTCCTGTCGATCCCGAGCAGCAGCGCCGGCGAGGCCAGGGTCTGCTGGCTTGCCGCGGTTCAGCTTTTCACCTACATAACCACCCCTGGATCCGACCCCTCTCGCCTGAAACGAGGGGGGCGAGCCGAGCGAGGTTCCGCCCGATGTTGATGGCCTACGCCAGCGTTGCCGCGTTCTTTCTGGTGGCGATCGGCTTCATGCTCGGCTCTCTGCTGTTCGGGAGGCTGCTGCGCCCCAACAACATGTACGCCGAGAAGGTCGAGACGTACGAGTGCGGCGAAGCGCCTGTCGGGCCCGCATGGTTCAACTTCAACCCGCGGTTTTACATCATCGCGCTCGTCTACATCATCTTCGACGTCGAGATAGCGTTCATCTACCCGGTCGCGGCCGTGTTCAAGCGCTGGGTGGACCAGGGCAACGGGCTCTTCGCGCTGATCGAGATCTTCCTCTTCGTGGCCATCCTGATGCTCGGCTTCGCCTATGTCTGGGTGAAGGGCGATTTCAACTGGATCCGCTCCATCAAGGGGGATCCGCGCGGGGCTCAGAACGTGAGCAGCCGGGCTCGACCGCGCGCGCCGCTCGCGGGCGCGGGCGAAGGCGCGCCGGCGGGCCTCCCGGGTCAGGCGGCGGCCGCCGAGGGAGGTGCGGAGTCATGACATCGAACCTGAACCTGATGGCCCCGCCCCGCGGGTGGGAAGCGAAGTACGAGAGCGACGGCGGCGGCGTCATCACGACGAGCGTCGATCAGACCGTCAACTGGCTGCTCAACTGGGGCCGGTCGAACAGCGTCTGGTACATGCTCTTCGGCCTGGCCTGCTGCGCCATCGAGCTCATGCAGACCGGCGGCCCCCGCGGCGATCTCGAGCGCTTCGGGGCCGCGCCGCGGCCGAGCCCCCGGTCGAGCGACCTGTTCATCATCGCGGGGACGCTGACCTACAAGATGGCGACCCGCGTGAAGCGCCTCTATGACCAGATGTCGGAGCCGCGCTTCGTCATCTCGATGGGCAGCTGCTCGAACTGCGGGGGCCTCTTCCAGTACGCCTACTCGGTCTGCAAGGGCGTGGATCAGATCATCCCGGTCGACGTCTACGTGCCCGGCTGCCCCCCGCGCCCCGAGGCGCTGCTCGAAGGGCTCCTCAAGATCCAGGAGAAGATCAAGAGCGAGCGGGCCCTCGGCCGCCGCGGCGCGACGGGCGGCTGAGCCCCCTCCTCTCGACTCGACACCTCCCGTACCCCCATGTCACCCGAAGAGATCTTCCAGGCGCTCCAGGCGAAGCTCGGCGAAGACGCGGTCTTCGACTTCCACCCCGTGTCCCCGAAGGATCGCGACGCCTGGCTCCAGGTCGCGCCCGCGAAGCTCGAGGCCGTGTGCCGGCTCCTGCGCGAGGCGCCGGAGCTCGATTTCGATTACCTGGAGTGCATCACCGGGGTCGACTATCCCGATCTCAAGAAGATCGTCGTCGTCTATCACATCTACTCGTACGCGAAGAAGCACCGGGTCGTCCTGAAGGTGTTCCTCGACCGGGAGAGCCCCGCCGTGTCGACGCTCGTCGACGTGTGGTCGGCGGCCAACTGGCAGGAGCGGGAGTGCTTCGACCTGCTCGGCGTGCGCTTCGAGGGGCACCCGGATCTCCGCCGCCTGCTCCTGCCCGACGACTGGGAGGGGCACCCGCTGCGCAAGGACTGGCAGGAGAAGGCCGAGTACCGCGGCATCCCGACGCAGCGGCCGAACCCCGTCGAGCTCTTCAAGATCAAGCTCCCGAAGAAGGACGCGGAGGCGTCATGAGCCAGGTCATCTTCAGCGTCGATCGCGGGGGCGCGGCGCCGGGCGCCGAGATGGAAGACGAGATGACCCTCAACATGGGGCCTCATCACCCGTCGACCCACGGCGTGCTCCGCTTCATCATCTCGACGGACGGCGAGATCATCCGGAAGGCGGTGCCGGACGTCGGCTACCTGCACCGGAGCATCGAGAAGATCGGCGAGCGCTGCACGTACAGCGGCTTCATGCCGTACACGGATCGCGTCGACTACATCGCCGCGATGTTCGCCAACGAGGCCTGGGCGAGCGCCTGCGAGAAGCTGATGGGCATCGAGGTGCCGAAGCGGGCGCAGTACCTCCGCGTCATCTCCTGTGAGCTCAACCGGATCGGGAGCCACATGATCGCGCTCGGCGCGATGGCGATGGACGTCGGCGCGGTCACGCCGTTCCCGTGGGCGCTGCGAGAGCGGGAGTACATCAACGACTTCATCGAGGAGCTGTGCGGCGCGCGGCTCACCTTCAATTACCACCGCATCGGCGGCGTGTCGTTCGACATGCCGAAGGGGTGGGCCGACAAGGTGAGGCACTGGCTCGACCGCTTCGAGCCGATCATGGTCGAGTTCGACCGGCTCATCAGCCTGAACGACATCTTCATCAAGCGCCTCGCCAACGTCGCCGTGGTCACGGCCGAGGAGGCGAAGGACTGGGGGCTCGTCGGCCCCAACCTGCGCGGGTCCGGCGTGAAATGGGATCTCCGCAAGGAGGACGCGTATTCGGTCTACCCCGAGCTCGAGTTCGACGTCCCCGTGGGCCGCGGGCGCTACGGGACCGTGGGAGACTGCTGGGACCGGTTCTACGTCCGTGTCGAGGAGTGCCGCGAGTCGGCGAAGATCCTCCGCCAGGCGCTCGACAAGATCGACGAGCACCCCGAGGACGACATCCTGGGCAAGCTGCCGAAGAAGATGCGGCCCGACGGGGAGGCGTACGCTCGCATCGAGAGCGCCCGCGGCGACATGGGCTGTTACGTCATCGGGCGTGGCGCGGAGGAGGCGTACCGGGCGCGCTTCCGGACAGGGAGCTTCACCGCGATGGCGATGATCGAGGCCAAGAGCCCCGGGCTGTTCCTGGCCGACCTCGTGGCGCTCATCGCGAGCTTCGACGTCGTGGCGCCCGAGATCGACAGGTGAGCGGGCGAGGGGCTCGAGGTGGTAGCCGGCGAATGGCTGTCTCAGTCCTCGCTTGCGGGCAGCGGCGGGGGCGGCGGCAGCGCGCGGGGGGGCTCGAGGCGCGTCGGCTCCGCCTTGCAGGCGACGGTGCGGCCATCGCAGCCACAGACGTTCCCGCCCAGATCCTCGTAGACCGCCGGGGAGCGCTCATCGACGTACCTCACGAGGTCGAGCGGCTCGCACGTGAAGGTCGTCGACGCGAGCCGCACCGTCGCGCCGACGTTGTAGATGCCGGCCGCGGTGCTCCGCTCGATCACGCTGTCCCGGACGAGGGCCTCCGCCTGGCCCGTCTCGTTGTTGTAGGCGATGATGCCGTAGCCGTAGCCGTCCCCGCCGTCGAGCGTGCGCCCCAGGGTGTCCGTGATCGTCGTCGCGTCGACTGTCGCGTCCGAGTCGCTGAGGAAGAGGCCGCCGTCCCTGCTCGACTCGATAAGGACATTGCGCAGGTGAGCGCTCGCGCGCTCGCCGAGATCGGGCAGCGACTGGACATTGACGCCCCGGCCGACTTCCTCGTTCGACGGCAGCGGCCTCGTGTCGCGCACCACGGTCGAGTCCAGGGTCGCGTCGGCCCCGAAGACGGCGATCCCCATCCCGTAACTGCCTTCCACCGCGCTGCCGCGCACCTGGGCGCTCGAGCGCCGTTGATCGTGCGCGATCTCGATCCCCGCGCCGTAGTCGGGCGCGCCGGGGAGGATCTCCCGCACGAGGAGGCCATCGATCTCGACGTCGGAGCCGTTGATGACGACCCCCCTCTCGCGGCTCCGCTCGACAAGGACGTGCCGCAGCGCCACGAGGGCGGGGCGGCCGTCGACGCGGCTCGGCTCGGTGTAGAGGCCCATGCCGTGGCCCGGATCACCCTCCGTCAGCACCAGACCCGTGTCGCGCACGACCGTCGCCTCGATGGTCGCCTCGGCGCCGATCATCGCGATGGCGGCGGTGTGATTCCGCTCCAGGACGCTGCCCCGGACCGTGAGGGTCCCCGGATCGAAGTCCGGGATATGGGTCGCCGTGAGCCCTGTGCCCGGCAGCTCCGCCGCGAGCCAGGCGACGTCGCGGACGACGCTGTCCTCGACGACGCCGTCCGCCCCGGAGAACCTGAACCCGAGCCCCCCGACGCGCTCGATAACGACGGATCGCGCCGTCACGCTCGCGCGGCGCTCGAACGACTCGACCTGCATCGCTATCGCATGGCCGTAGAACGGGTGCCCCCGGTCCCCGGTGGCGAGATCGATATCGCGCAGGACCGTGCCCTCCAGCGTCACGGCGGCGTCCGCCACGACCATGCCCGCGCCCGTTGTGTGCTCCACGAGCGCCCCGCGCACGGTCAGGCTCGTTTCGGAGCCCAGGCTTGCGGCGAGGACGCCGACATCGTTGGTGTCGTGGATCCAGACCCGCTCGACAAGGACATCGCGCGCGTTCGCCACGCCGAGACCCATGCCCTGCCCGCGGATCGCGAGATCGTGGATCTCCGTGGCGCTCGCGCCCCTCTCGATCTGGACGGCGATCGCCGAGGGCGGCCCGACGATCTCGACGCGCGCGGGGCACCGGCCCCAGAGCCGCACGGGCTGCCCTGAGATCAGCAGCTCTTCGACGTAGCTGCCCTCCGCGATCGCGATCAGGGCGCCCTCGGCCGCGCGGTCGATCGCGTCCTGGATCGTCGTCCACGGTCTGGCCTCCGTGCCGTCGCTGTCCGCCCCGGCGTAGGCCGCGTCGACGAACTCGGTCGTCTCTTCGATCGGCGCGCCGCCCCACGGGCCCGCCCCGCACGGAGCGACCTCGCGCCACGCCGCCTCGCCGGGGACGGCCATCTGCCCTGGCGGGCCCGCCTCCGCCGGCAGCACGGGCACGCAGCCCTGCGCTCCGTCGGGCGTGAAGCCGCTCCCGCACCGCCCGGGCGGGACCCCCGCCGGCTCGCAGCCCGCGCCGGTCTCCACCGCGCCCGGTGGGCACGGGAACGTGGGCCCGGCGTCCGTCCCCGGGCCGCCGACCGGGTCGAGGCGCTGCACGCACGCCGCGAGCAGCGCGATCTGCAGGAGAGAGAGGGCGAGCCGGTCTAGACGCATGGTGCTTCGGTGCCTCGCGGGAACGATACGCGCTCCTCGTCCCCGAGGCGCCCTCGGAGACCCGCCTGCGCATGTTGAGCGAAACCTTGCTCACTTGGGCGCGTAGTTGCGCATCGAGGGCCGCATCGTGGGGATGCCGCCCGCGCCCTGGCCGGCGCTCCGCCGGTCCCGGGCTGCGGTCGTGAGCTCGGGCCCCGCGGCATGCGCGTTGCTTTGACGTGAAGGAACGAAGGAACGCGAGCTTCAGGGCTGGAGCGGCGCCGGAAGGCACGCTCGCTGTCCGACGCTCACGGGGTGTCAAAGGCGACATGCCGCCTTGGGCCTCAAGGACTCTTCGGAGCGCATCCGAGAGGGCGCGCGCGGTCGTTCGCGAATCCTCGCGAGCGACCGCGCGCGTCGATACGTAGTCAACGTCTGTAAGGAGATTGCCATGCTCACCATCCAGAATACCGAGTCGATGTTCGAGACGCAGACGACCGCCGGCGCGACCGACGTCGTCGACACGAAGGCCGGCGTGCAGCGTCTCGAGCTCACCCTCAAGAAGATCAGCGAGAAGAGCAACGAGACGCTCCAGGCCGCCCCGCTGAGCTCCGCCTGTACGAGCGGGTGCTTCTCCTCGATCAGCTCGATCGAGGTCGCGTCGAACTCGTCCTTCGACAGCCTCGACGAGGGGCAGCTCGAGAGCGTCATCCGCATGCACGACAAGGCGCTCGACGTCATGGGCCAGGACGCCCTCGTCTCGGCCGCGATCGCCAAGGGCGTCGAGCTCGGCGCCGACAAGAAGTGAACCCGTAGGCGCACCCCGGGCGGCCCGGACGCGCGTCGCGCGTCCGGGCTCCCGGGGCGCCGCCTGCCCCGTTCAAGGAGCCGCCGTCATGTCGGAGATCTCGCTCATCGATCGCCTCGCGCCGCTCATCGACGAGCGCTGCGGGATCATCCGCCGTGTTCGGCGCTTCATTTTTCCCCCCGGCTTCGAGGGGCAGATGCACGGCTTCACCGCGTTCCTCGGCAGGCCCGCGGCGCTCCACCCGGGCCCGTCCCGCACGGGCTCGAAGCTCGGGTCGCTCACGGGCTCCGGCACGGCCGTCGACGAGACCACCGCCCAGATCCGGGCCGTCTGCGAGGCCCTGGAGCGCTACTGCGGCGTCATGTACCCGACCGAGGGGGTGCTGCGCGCAACGCCGCGCTCGCTCGGCGATCGCGCGCTCGACCCCGCGCGGCTGCCGCGCTGCTCTGCGCGCGAGCGGGCCCGCGCGCCGTCGGCCTTCCGCCTGCGCGAGCCCGATCCGGATCGCGACGAGCTCTGGGTGCGCGGCTTCTCGCTCACCCACGGGCGCCCGATCTGGGTGCCGCTCACGGCGACGTACATGGGGTTGCCGCTGCCGATCCGCGAGCACGCGCTCTTCCCGCTCTCGACGGGGTTCGCGGCGGGCGCGAGCTTCCGGCAGGCGATCCTCTCCGGCCTGTGCGAGGTGATCGAGCGCGACAGCCTCGCGCTGTTCTGGCTGCACCAGCTCCGGATGCCGCGCATCGCGCCCGGGAGCGCGCGGAGCCCGCTCGTCGCGGCGCTCCTCCGCAGCGCCGAGGCCGCGGGCACGGAGACGGCGCTGCTCGATCTCACGACCGACGTCGGCGTCCCCGTGATCGGCGCCGTGCAGACGTGCGCGCACGGCGCGCCGCACGCGATCGCGATGGCGGCCTGCCGCCCCGACGGCGAGGCCGCGGCGGCGCGCGTCCTCGAGGAGGTGGGGAGCCTGCGGGTGGCGCTGAGCGAGCCCGCGCCGCCGGTCACCCGGGCGTCGTTCTTCACCGACGCCGATCAGACACCCGAGTCGTTCGGGCGCCTCTACGCGGGACCGGACGGCCCCGCGCGGTTCGCGTTCGCCACGCGCGAGGCGCCGGTCGCGACCGCCTTCCCCCGCCCGATCGAGGGCGACGACCCGCTCGCGGCGATCGTCGCGCGGCTCGCGGCGCTCGGCATGGAGGTGGTCGCCGTCGACGTGACGATGCCCGAGGTCCGCGACTTCGGGATCGTCGTCGTGAAGGTGATCGTGCCCGAGCTCCTGCCCATCAGCTTCACCCACCACGCGCGGTACCTCGCGCACCCCCGCCTGTACGACGCGCCGGAGAGGCTCGGGTACGGCGCTCGCACAGAGGAGTCGATCACCGATGATCCGATCCCGTTCGCCTGAGGAGAGCCCGGCCTCGGAGCGCGCCGCCGGCGCGCCCGCGGTGCACGTCCTCCGTGACGGAGAGCTCGGCGCCCGCTGCGCGGAGCTCCTGACCGGCGCGGGGGCGCGGGTCACGACGTCGGCGCTGGGCACGGGCGCGCCGGAGGCGCTGCCCGACGCGGTGATCGTCCTCGCGACCGATCGCCCCCGGCCCGCGGCGGCGCTCGCGCTCGACGCGGCGGCGTTCGCGGCGCAGGTCGCCTGGACGTCCGGCACGCTGCTCGCGCACGAGCTCCGGATCGGGCCGTCGATCATCCCAGGCCGCACGCCGTGCTTCGCCTGCTTCTCGCGGCGCGTGCGCTCGGTCGCGCTGGACCTCGAGGCGCACGACGCCCTCGAGGCGCTCGGGGCCTCGGGCGACCCTGGCCCCTGGTTCCAGGGCGAGCTCGCGGCCGTCACCGAGCAGGCCGCGGCGCTGCTCGCCGCGGAGGCGCTCGCGCTCTCCAGGGAGCGCGGCGCGCCGGAGCCGCCCCGCGCCGGAGCCGCGCGCATGGGGCGCTTCTGGGAGTGCGACGTCACGTCGGGCGCGCTCCGCGCGCGGCGCTTCGCCCGGGTCGGGCTGTGCGGGCGGTGCGCCGCCGGCGAGCACGCGGCGGGGCGGGGGGCGTCGCTCGCGGGGTACTTCGCCGAGCACCCGCTCGCGATCGCCGGATCGTCCGGCGTGGGAGGTGACCGATGAGCCCGTCCGATGATGCCTACGAGGCCCGCGATCTCAGCCGCTTCGCCGAGCTTTACTGGGAGCTCCGCTGCCCGGAGCGCCCGCGCTTCGTCGAGGATCTCCTCCGCGTGACGCTCCCGGGCGGAGAGCTCCACGTCCTCGGCGGCGAGGCGCAGATCATCCAGGGGGCGTCGCTCCCGTGGGTGATGGAGAACCTCGTGCCGCTGCTCGACGGGACGCGCACCGTCGGCGACGTCGAGGCCGCGTTTCCGGGCGTGGTCGCCTCCGACCTGCGGGACGCGATCCACCTGATGCACATGCACGGCATGCTCGAGGAGGGCGAGGGCGCCGCGGCCGACGAGGCCGAGGAGCCGCGCCGGGCGCAGCGCGCGTTCTTCAGCAGGTACCTCCGCCGGACCGGGCGCAACCGCAGCCGGGGGGAAGCGCAGCGGGCGCTCGAAGGCGCGCGCGTGCGCGCCCTGGGGGACGGCGACGCGTCGCTCGCGGGGATGCTCGTGACGATGCTCCGCGAGGCGGGCGTCGCCGACGTCCGCCTCGCCGCGAGCGCCGGGGAGCTCGCGCAGGGCGAGGTCGATCTGGCCGTGGTGATCGGCGACCAGGAGGCGCTCGAGGCGGCGGCGCGCGCGTGCATCGCGGCGCGCGTCCCGATGCTCGCGGCGAACCCCGGCACGTGGACGATCGGGCCGCTCACGATGCCCGGGGCGTCCGCGTGCCCGGCGTGCGTCCGGCTCCAGATCGGCGCTGCCGCGGCGGATCCGGCGCTCGACGACGGCGCTCTTCGCGCGCTCTGGGGGCGCGCGCTCGTGAGCCGGGTCGCGCAGCACGTGATCTTCCACGCGAGCGGGCTGCTCGCGGTGGCCCCGCTGGAGCACGTCGAGGTGTGGCGGCCCGGCGCCGGCGAGACGGCGCTCCACCCCTTCATGACCAGGCTGCCCAGCTGTCCGCTCTGCGGCGGCGACGCGCCGCCGCGGACGGCGACGCTCCCGTCCGGCCACGCGGAGAGCCTGGCGCGGATGTTCCACAACACGACGGTCGTCCAGCCGTGGCACATCGGCCAGCACGCGGGGATGCAGGCGCACATCAGCCCGGAGGTGCGGAAGCTGCAAAGCACGCCGGCCGCGCCGTCGCCGCGGCGGTCTCCGGAGGGCGCCGGTGCGACGAACGCCACGCCGCTCGGCGCCGCGTTCGGCGCGCCGGTGGGGGCCGCGCTGTCGCGACGGCGCGACGCGACGGGCACGCTCGACGCGGGCGCGCTCGCCGCGCTGCTCGAGCTGAGCTTCGGGGGGCGCGTCGAGCGCCGCGCCGAGGGCGAGGCCCACGTGCGTCGCACCACCGCGTCGGCAGGGAACCTCGGCTCGGCGGAGGCGTACGTCGCCGTGGCGCGGGTCCCCGGGATCGCGGCGGGCGTCCACCGGTTCGAGCTCGCCGCGCGCGCGCTCACGCCGCTCCGCGCCGGCGTGGCCTCGGGCGCCCTCGCGCGCGCCGCGCTGGCGGGCGGGAGCGCCGAGCACGCCGCGGCCGTGGAGTCCGCGGGCGCCGTGATCGTCGTCGTCGGCTCGGTCGCGCGGGCGTGCTCCAAGTACTACGCGCGCGGGTACACCTACGCGCTGCTCGACGCCGGGTTGATGGCCCACCGCGTGGAGCTCCTCGCCCAGGAGCTCGGCCTCGCGGCGACGGCGGTCTGGACGTTCGACGACGAGGTCGTCGCGCGCGTTGTCGGCGTCGATGGCATCGATCTCGCACCGCATCTCCTCATCGCGCTCAGGGGCGCAGCCACGGAGGCCCGCGATGTCTCTCGCTGATCACAGGATCTCGTCCACGCTCGCCGCGGCGACCCAGCCCCTGCGGGGGGTCGCCGAGCTCGTCGTCGCGAGCCGCTACCCCGAGACGCGGCCGTCGCCGGAGCCGGCGCTCCCCGCGCCGTCGCCGCTGCCCGGGGACGCGGAGCGCGCCCTCTCGCTGCCCGCGCCGCGCGCGCTCGAGCCGGTCCAGCGCTCGCTCGCGTCGGTCATCGCCGCGCGGCGGAGCGGGAGGCTCTCGGCGGGGGCGATCGACGCGGCGACGCTCGGGACGCTGCTCGCGGCCGCCGCGGCGCGGCCGGCGGGGCTCGCGGACGCGACGCTCGATCCGCTGCTGTTTCCGGTGGTCTTCGACGTCGACGGTGTCCCGCCCGGCGCGCACCGCTACGACCGCGGCGAGCACCGCCTCGCGCCGATCGGCCCGGCGCCGCGCGCGTGGATGGCCGAGACCGCGATCCTGCAGCGCGAGCACGCCATGGGCGCGGCGGTGCTCTTCCTGGTGGTCCCGATCGGGCGGTGGCTCGTGGCGTTCGGCGATCGCGGCTACCGGGGCGCGGCGTTCGCGGCGGGGTGGCTCACCGATCGCCTTTACCTCGTCGCGGAGACGCTCGGGCTCACCTACACGGCGACCGGCGGCTTCGCCCCCGCGGTCGTCGACGAGGTCCTCGGGCTCGACGGCCGCGATCATACCGCGTTCTTCGCGTTCGCCGTCGGAGGGCCCCGCCAGCCGACGCCCCGAGAGGCGCCTCGCGGAGGGCAGCCGCGATGAGCCGCGGGCTCCAGATCGCGCCGTGGGGCGCGCTGCGCGTCGCGGGGATGCCGGCCGACGCGCTCGCCGGGCTCCGGCTCCGCGAGAGCCCCGCGGTCGAACGCGAGCTCGCCGTGGCCGAGCTCGAGCTCGCGGCCGCGCGGGCGGACGCGGCGGCGCGCATGTTCGACGTCGTGCGCGGGTGCGACGACGAGGCGCTGCGCCGCGCGGCGCTCGAGGTGAAGCGGCGGCTGTTCAATGGAAAGGCCGTGGCGGCCGGCGCGCTCGAGGGCGCGAGGACCGCGCCGCCGGAAGGGGCGCGCGCCGCGCTCGCGCTCGTCGACGCGCGCGCGGCCCGGTGCGCCGCGCTGGAGGAGCGCTACGAGGCGACGTTCGCCGCGGAGTGGATCGCGGCGTCGGAGCGCTTCCGGAGGACGCTCGGGAGCTCGCGCCTGCTCGGGGGGATCCTGCTCTCGAGCGCCGACCATCATACCACGGCGCAGAAGCTCGCGGAGATCCCGAGCGGCGCGCCGCTCACCTCGGCGCAGCAGATCCGCGAGGCCACGATCGCGCGTTACGTCTTCCGCGCCACGGCGCGCACGACGCCGTTCGCGGGGTTCGCGGGCGTCGCGCTGCTCGACCTCTCCGCGTCGCCCGAAGGCGTCTGCAGCGCGCCTCCCACGGCCGAGGAAGCGCGGTGGCGCAGCCTCCCGCAGCTCGCGCTCGCGCACGCCGGGGAGCTCGTCGCGCGCGCGATGTCCTCTCAGCCGGCGGCTCACGCCCACGCACGCGCGCGCCTGCCGCTCCGGATGAACCCGCTCCGGCGCTTCGTGGCGGGCGCCGCGCCGTCGGTCGTGTTCTCGCGCGCCGGGTCGGGCGAGCTGATGTCGCTCGGGTGGACGCCCGCCGTCGCCCGTCTCGTCGAGGGCGCCGAGGGGCGCACGATCGAGGACGCCGCCCGGGCGCTCGCGTCGGACGACGCCGACGAGCGAGCGTGCCGCGACGTGCTCGAGCAGCTCGTCGAGGCGGGCATGCTCGAGCCGGCGAGCGTCCCGATGGGGCCGACCCCTGCGGGGCTGCGCGCCGCGGCAGACGCCCTGGGTGAGATGGGGTGCGCGGGCGCGCCGGACGAGCTCCGCTCGGTCGCGCGGCGCCTCGAGGACTACGCGACCGCCGGCGTCGAGACCCGCGCGCGCCTCGCCGTCGAGCTCGGCCGCGGCCCTGGGCGCTCGGCCTTGCTCGAGGATGTCATGGTGGACGGCGCCTTCGGCGCGGAGCTCCCTGTCCCACGCGGGGCCCTCGCCGAGGCGCTCGAGCCGGTCGTGCGCTTCGTGCGCGCGAGCGCCTGCGGGGCCGCGCACCGCCGGCTCTGCGCGGCGTTCATCGAGCGGTTCGGTCGTGACGGCGTGTGCGACGACGTCGGCGGCTTCGTGACCGAGATCCTCGAGGACCCGCGGCGCGTCGCGGTCATCCGCGGCGCGTCCGAGCCGATCCGCTGGATCGACGCGGAGCTCGGCCGCGTCGCCGCCGCGGCGACGGGCGACGTCGTGCGCCTCGATCCAGGCCTCTTCGAGGGGCTCGCCGCCCCGGACGCGCCGTCGTCGATGGCGCTCTTCCTCCAGATCGCGCCTCCCTGCCCGCGCGACGGCGGAGCGCCGCGCGTCGTGCTCAACGGCGCGCAGGCCGGGCGCGCGAAGTACCTGTCGCGCTACCTCGTGGACGCCGAGGGGCGCGCCCCCGAGGCCCTCGAGGCGATCCGCCGCCGCCTGGCGCAGCAGGACGGTCCGCTGCCCGTCGAGCTCTCGCCCACGCTCGGCCTCAACTTCCAGGTGCACCCGCGCCTCACGGCGTGGGCGCTCGAGCTCCCGTGGGAGCCGAGCGCGCCCGGCGACAAGGTCCTGCCGCTCCGCGATCTCTCCCTCCGCTTCGACGCGGCGGCGGTCGAGCTCCGGCTGCGATCGCGGCGCCTCGGCCGCGAGATCGAGCCGATCCACCTCGGCTTCCTGCGGGACGCCGCGCTGCCCGATCCGCACTTCCTGCTCCGCGCGCTCTCGCCGCGGCTCCGCGACGACACGGTGGCGGAGCGCGCGGACCTCTACAACGTGCTCGATCGCCTCGATCTGGCCCGGGGCGTCGCGCTGGCCCCGCGGCGCCCGCGCCTCACGGTCGGTCGCGTCGTGGTGGAGCGCGCGCGGTGGGCGATCCCGGTGAGCGCGATCCCGCGCAAGGAGCCGAAGCAGCCGTATGCGTCGTACTTCCGCGCGATCGCGCGCCTGCGGCGCGAGCTCGATCTCCCGAGCCGGGGGTTCGCCCGGTACGTCGGGCGGGAGGTGGCCGGCTACGGCTTCACCGAGACGAACATGTACGTCGACTGGGAGAGCCCGTTCACGCTGATCGGGCTGGCTCGCCTGCTCGGCGGTCCCGGCGACGGGTACCTCGTCTTCACCGAGCTCCTGCCCGAGCCCGAGGCGTCGTGGCTGCGCCTCGACGGGAGGCCGCACGCGGCGGAGCTGCTTGTCGAGATCGACGGCGAGAGGAGCGCGCGATGAGCTGGATCTACCGGAAGCTGTTCCACGATCGGGGCCTCGAGGGCGAGGGGACCGACGCGCTCCTCCTCGGGCTCATCGATCCGCTCGTGTCCGAGCTCGAGCAGCGCGGCGCGATCGATCGCTTCTTCTTCCTCCGGTACGCCGAGGGAGGCGACCACCTGCGGCTGCGCGCGCGCGTGGCGCCCGGGCACGACCCCGTCGACGTGGCGGCGCGCGTGGACGCCGCGGCGGCGTGCTGCGCCGCCGTGTCGCGCGCGGAGGCCGCCGCGTACGAGCCGGAGCTCGAGAAGCACGGAGGGCCCGCGGGGATGGAGATCGCGGAGCGGCAGTTCTTCGCGTCGAGCAGGTTCGCGCTCGGCTGCATCCGGAAGACGGCGGGGCGACCGCGGGCGCGCGCCCTCGTCGCGGCCTGCGCGCTCGACGCGCTGCTCGCGCGCGCGGGCATCGCGGGCGACGCGCGGCGGTCGTTCCTCGCGGGGTACGCGCGGCACTGGCGCACGTTCGCCCGCGCGATCTCGGGCATGGAGCTCGTCTGCGCAGCGCCGGACGCCGAGTCGATCGCGCTGGTGCGCGCGCTCGTGCGGGGAGAGGGGCTCGCCGCGCTCGGCGAGCTCGTCGACGGCGAGCGCGCGCTCCTCACCGCGTTCGACGCAGACCTGCCCGAGCTCGCCGAGGCGTCGCGGCGCGGAGCGCTCGGCATGCCGCTGGCGACCGTCGTGACCAACCTCGCCCACACGTTCCACAACCGCCTCGGGCTCACGCTCGCCTTCGAGGTGTGGGTGGCCGACGCGCTCGCCGAGGCAGGCGCCCCGCGCGAGCCGCCGCGGGCTCGCCCGCCGGGCGCCTCGCCGGGCGAGGCGTGGCAGCGCCTCGCCCGCGCGGCCGAGCAGCGCCGGCCCGTCACCGCGCTCCTCGACCCTGGCGAAAACGCCGCGCTCGACGCGCTCCGCGACGCAGCCCGCCGCGACGGCCTCCGGTTCATCGCGCCCGCCGCGCCCGCCGGCGGGATGTCCGCGCCCTTCGCGCTGCTGCGCGCCCTCGCGGACGCCCACCCGGCGGGCGGCGCGCTCCTCGCTGCCCTCGGCCGCATCGAGGCCGCGCACGACGCGCCGGAGTGCCCGCTGCCGCCCGACCCGGCTTCCGTGGCCGAGGCGCTCCGCGCCTTCCTCGCGGAGCACACGCTCGAGCCCACGGTGCTCGTCCTCCGCGACGTCGACGGCGCCGACGCCGACACGCAGCACGCCGTCGCGTTCCTCGCGCGCGCCCTGGAGACGGAGCCGCTCGCCCTCGTCATCACCGCGAGCGGGCGCCCGAGCCCCGGGTGGGCCGCGATCGTGGCCGAGATCGAGGAGGGGCCGGGGCTCCTCCGCGTCGCGGCCGCGCCCGCGCCCGAAGGCGAAGCGGCCGCCCCCGCCGTGACGCCGGGGCCCGCGATGGTCGCGCGGGGCGAAGCGTTCTGCCGCGCCGGCGCGCTGCACGAGGCCGCCGCGATCCTCGGCGACGCCCTGGCGTCGCCCGGCCTCTCGCCCGAGGCGCGGGCCGACGCGCTCGTGGCGCTCGCGAGGACGATGCTCCGCATGTCGCGCCCCGCCCTCGCGCGGCAGGCGGCGGAGGCGGCGCTCCGCCTCGGCCTCCCGGAGCGCCGCCGCGCGCTCGCGCGGCGCGTCCTCCTCGCCGCGCTCCACAACCTGGGTGAGACCGCCGCGCTCGACGCGCTCCGGGACGAGGTCGCCCCGCAGCGCTTCGCGCCCGGCGCGTCCGCCGCGGAGCGCTGCTGGGCGGAGCTCGACGCCGCGCTCGCGTGCGCGACCGACGAGCGCCGCGCCGAGCACGAGGCGCGGCTCGACGCCCTGCTCGCCGCGCCGCGCGGCGACGCGCCGCCGCAGTGCCTCGCCGCCGCGCACGCGTGGCGCGGCGCCGCGCACGCGGCCAGCGGCGAGCACGAGCGCGGCCTCGCGCACCAGCGCCGGGCGCTCGCCTTCGCCGAGCAGCTCGCCGATTTCCGCCGCGCCCTCATGGTGCGCGTGCGCCTCGCGAGCAGCGTCGCGGCCGCGGGCGAGCTCGCCGAGGCGGCGGCGCTCTTCGAGATCGCGGCCTGTCACGCGGCGTGGATCGGCCTCTTCGACCTCGCGTCGCTCGCCGCGCAGAACGCGATCTCGCTCGGCCTCGCGCGCCGCGACGCGGCCCCGGTCCGCGCGTGGCTCGACGGCGCGCGGCCGGCGCGCGCCCGCGTGTGGCGCTCGCCCTACGGCGAGCTCGCCGTGCTCTACGCGCGCGCCGAGTCGGCCCTCGCGCGGGGGGAGGCCGGTGCGGCGGGGGCGCACCTCGATCGCCTGCGCGCGCGCCTCGCCGCGCTCGGGGGGGCCGCCCCGCGGAGCGCGCCCCTGCTCGCGCTCGCCGCGGCGCACCTCGAGGCCGACGTCGCCGCCTCCGCGGAGGACGACGCAGGCAGGGCGGCCGCGCTCGCGCGCGCCGCGGAGCTCACCCCGGGCGTCCCGCCGGAGGAGCGGCGGCTCGTCACGGCCATCGCCCGCGCGCGGCGCGACGCCTGCCGCGGCGACGGCCGCCGCGACAGGCCGGTGGTCCTCGGTTTGCAGAGCACTTGAACGAGAACGAACTCGAGCCGCGCCCGCCATCGGCGCAGAGCGAAGGAGAAGCATCGTGGAGACTCAGACCAAGCTTCCGCCCATGCCGGGGCTCTCGGGCCCCGAGAAGAAGCGCTTCATGAACGGCACCCACCGCGCGGCCTCGCCCGAGGAGACCCTGGATCGGATCAAGGGCTTCATGCCGGCGATGGGGATCACGCGGATCGCCAACGTCACGGGGCTCGACGCGATCGGGATACCGGTCGTCGTCGTCTGCCGCCCGAACTCGCGCTCTCTCTCGGTCAGCCAGGGAAAGGGGCTGACGCTCGCGGCGGCGAAGGTCTCGGGGCTGATGGAGTCGATCGAGGCCTATCACGGCGAGAACATCGTCCGGCCGCTGCTCCTCGGCTCCTCGCGCGAGCTCCGGCGCTCCCACGCGATAGCCGACGTCTCCGCGCTGCCGCGGACCTCGAGCGTGCCGCTCGACGAGGACACCCCGCTCCTGTGGGCCGAGGGCTACGACCTCATGCGCGGCGCCCCGGTGTGGGTCCCCTACGAGCTCGTGCACGTCAACGCCACCGCCACGGGCCGCGTCAACCCGGGTATCTTCTGCTGCTCGACCAACGGGCTCTCGTCGGGGAACGGGATCCTCGAGGCGGTGAGCTACGGTATCTGCGAGGTGGTCGAGCGCGACGCCACGGCCGTGTGGGGGGCGCTCACCGACGAGGAGCGGGACGCGAGGCGGCTCGATCTCGACAGCATCGATGATCCCGGCTGCCGCGAGGTGCTCGCGCGATTCTCTGCCGCCGGGATCGCCGTCGGCGCGTGGGAGACCACCTCCGACGTCGGTATCCCCTCGTACGAGTGTCTGATCGCCGAGCGGACGGAGGACGCCGTCCGGGCGCTCCACGGCTCCGGCGGGCAAGGCTGCCACCCGTCTCGCGCCGTCGCGCTGCTGCGCGCCCTCACCGAGGCCGCGCAGACCCGGCTGACGGTCATCTCGGGCGCGCGCGACGATCTCCTCCGGACCGAGTACGACCGCCACCGGAGCCCCGATCAGGTCCGGCACCTCCGCCGGCTGCTGACGGCGCGCGGAGAGCGCCCGTTCTCCGCAGGCCCGACGTTCGCGGGCGAGACGTTCGAGGACGACGTCGCCTGGCAGCTCGAGCGGCTGCGCGCGGTCGGGATCGACAGCGTCGTCGCCTTCGATCTCACGAAGCCGGAGTTCGGCATCCCCGTCGTCAAGATCGTGATTCCCGGGCTCGAGGGGATCCACTCGTTCCCCAACTACATCCCTGGCCGCCGGTTCCGCCGCGCGCTCGAGCGCCGGAGCGGGAGCGCGGCGAGCCTGAAGGAGATCGTATGAGCATCATCGTCTTTGTCGGTCCGACCCTCTCGCTCGAGGCCGCGCGGGCGGAGCTCGACGCCACCTATCTGCCGCCGGTCTCGCAGGGCGACGTCTACCGGGCATGCGCGAAGCGCCCGAGCGCCATCGCGATCATCGACGGCTACTTCGAGCGGGTCCCGGCGGTCTGGCACAAGGAGATCCTCTTCGCGATGGCGCAGGGCATCCACGTCTTCGGGAGCTCCAGCATGGGGGCGCTGCGCGCCGCCGAGCTCTCGGCCTTCGGCATGGAAGGCGTGGGCGCCATCTTCGAGGCGTACCGCGACGGCCTCCTCGAGGACGACGACGAGGTGGCCGTCGTCCACGGCCCCGCGGACAGCGGCTTTCGCGCCGGCTCCGAGGCGATGGTCAATATCCGCAGGACGTTCGACGCCGCGGCGGCCGCGGGCGTGATCACCGCCGCCACGCGCGACGCGCTCACGGCGGTCGCAAAGTCTCTTTACTATCCCGACCGCGTCTATCCCGTGATCCTCGAGGCCGCGTCCCGCCACGGCGTCCCGCAAAGCGAGCTCACGTCGCTGCGCGACTTCCTGCCGAAGGGGCGCGTCAACCAGAAGCGCGACGACGCGATCGCGCTGCTCCGGCACCTCCGCGCGCGCGCCGAGGCAGGCTTCTCGCTGAAGACCGTCACGTACAGGTTCGAGGTCACCGAGTTCTGGTGCCGCGCCGAGCAGGCCGCCGGCGAGATGGTCGCCGCGGAGCGCCCGAGCGCCGGCGACCCGTCGCCGTATGAGACAGTCGCCCTCGACAGCATCCTGGACGAGCTCCGCCTCGACGCGGCGGCTTACGGCCGGGCGAAGCGCGGCGCCATGCTCCGGTACCTCGCGCTGCAGGAGGCCGAGCGGCGCGGGCTCACCGTGGACAACGCCGCGCTGGAGCGGGCGTCCGACGCCTTCCGCCGCGAGCGGCGGCTCTACGAGCCGGACGACGTGAAGGCGTGGATGGGTCGGTTCAGCGTCGGCTGGGGCGAGCTGACGCGGCTGCTCCGCGACGAGGCGCTCATCGGCTGGGTCGAGAAGGCGGTCGACGAGGTCGCGCAAGGCCACGTCCGCGACCACCTCTCGGTCTCCGGCGAGTACGCGGAGCTGCTCTCCCGGGCCCGCGACAAGCAGCAGCGCCTCGCCGAGCTCGGCCTGTCGAACCCCGCCTTCTCCGACGCCGGGATGGTCGAAGGCGACCTGATCCGGTGGTATTTCGAGCGATGCCTTGGCACGCCCGTGCCGCCCGATCCGGCGGGCGCGCTGCGCTCCGCCGGCTTCGCCGACGCGGACGAGTTCAAGCGCGTGGCGCTGCGCGAGGTGTGTTATCGCCGCGCCGCGAGCGCCTCGGCGCCGGAGCGCCGATGACGCCCGCGATCTCGCTCCGCGGGGCGACGAAGGTCTTCGCGTCGCGGCGGGCCGTCGACGCCGTGTCGTTCGAGGTGCGGCGCGGCGGCGCCACAGCCCTCCTCGGCCGGAACGGCGCCGGGAAGACGACGACGATGCGCCTCGTGACAGGCATCCTCCTCCCCGACGAGGGCGCGGTCGAGGTGCTCGGGGGCAGGAGCGACAGCGTCGCGATCCGCGATCGCGTCGGCTACCTCCCGGAGGAGCGAGGCCTGTACAAGCAGATGCCGGTCGCCGAGCACCTGGCCTTCCTCGGCGAGCTCAAGGGCGTCCGCCCGCGCCGCGCGCGCGAGAGCGCCGCGCGGCTCCTCCGGTCGCTCGAGCTCGAGCACGTCGCGCGCGCGAGGATCGAGACGCTGTCGAAGGGCAACCAGCAGAAGGTGCAGCTCTGCGGCGCGCTCGTCCACGACCCGGAGATCCTCGTCCTCGACGAGCCGATGTCGGGCCTCGATCCCGTCAACGCCGTGCTCGTGAAGCGGCTCTTCGGGGAGCTCCGCGCCGCCGGAAAGACCCTCTTGCTCTCGACCCACGTCATGCCGCTCGCCGAGAGCCTGGCCGACCACGTGGTCGTCGTCGATCGGGGGCGCGTCGTCCTGGAGGGGCCCGTCGGCGAGGTGAAGGCGTCCTTCGCCGGCAACACAGCGCGGATCGAGTTCGACGGCGACGGGACCTTCCTCCTCGGCGTCGACGGCGTGGTGAGCGCGCGGATCGAGCCCGGCGCGGCGGAGCTCGTGCTGCGCGACGCCGGCGACGCGCAGCGGGCGCTCTCGGCCGCGCTCTCGCGCCTCCAGGTGCGGCGGTTCGAGGTCTCGTCGCCGTCGCTCGGCGAGATCTTCTCTCGCGTCGTCGGCGAGGGCGCCCCGCCGCCGCTCGCCCACAGGGCGCGCGCGGGTCGCGAAGTGGCGCTGGAGGCGTCATGAGCCGCGTCCTCGTCGTGCTGAAGCGTGAGTACGTCGCCTCGGTGAAGACCGCGTCCTTCGCCCTCACGACGCTCCTCCTGCCGGTCCTCTTCGCGGCGGTGGGCCTGCTCCCTGCGCTCCTCGTCGCCGTCGGCGCCGGAGATCGCTCGGTCGTCGTGGTCGACGGGACAGGCCGGCTCCGCGGGGTCGTGGAGGCCGCCTCCGCGAGCCTGGCCGAGGAGGCGTCGGCGCGGTCCTCCACGAGGTCGCTCGGCGCCGCGATGGGCAGCGCCGTGCTCCCGAGGGCCGCCCGGCTGCGGCTCACCTACGTGGCCCCCGGGGACGCCGCCGCCACGAGCGCGACCGTCGCGGCGCTGCTCGACGACGCCAGGGCGGGCGTCGAGACGGGAGGGCACGCCGTGGACGGCGTGGTGGTGCTCCCGCCCGCGATGCTCGAGGACCCCGGCGCGCGGGGCGCGCTGTACGCGAAGGGGGCTGACCTCGATGCCGTCGAGCACGCCGCGGCGGTGGTGGCGCGCGGCGTCGCCGTGGCGCGGTGGACGGCGCGCGGCCGCGACGCCGCCGAGATAGAGGGCCTCCTGTCGCCCCCTGCGTTCGACTCGGCGCCTCTCTCCTCGAGCGGCCCCGGGGGCCCCGGCGGAGACCTCGACCTGCTCGTCGCCTTCGGCTTCGGCGGCCTGCTCTTCGTCGCGATCCTCTTGAATGGTCGCGAGATCTTGCGCCGCATCGTGCAGGAGAAGTCGGACCGGATCATGGAGATCCTCCTCTCCTCGGTGACCCCGTTCGAGCTCCTGTCCGGGAGGATCCTCGGCCTCGCCGCCGCCGGCCTCACGCAGATCGTCGTGTGGCTCGGGATGGCGGCTGTCGCGGGCGTCGCGATAGGCGCGCTGGGAGGGCCGCGCCTCATCGACGCCGAGACCCTGCTTCGCCCCATGGTCGCCGTGTACTTCGTCGTGTTCTTCGTCCTTGGATACCTCGTGAACGTGGCTGTCTATGCCGTCGGGGGCGCGGCCGCGAGCTCCGAGAAGGCCGCGCAGCAGCTGATGAGCCCGATCTCGATGGCGCTCTCCGCGCCGCCGTTTTTCCTCGTGGTGATCGCCGGTCACCCCGGCTCGACGCTCGCCGTCGTGCTCTCGATGATCCCGATCTACGCCCCGATGGTGATGTTCGTCCGGGTCCTCGTCTCCGACCCGCCGCTCTGGCAGATCCTCGTCGCCATCGGCGGCACAGGCGCGACCGTGCTGCTCTTCATCTGGGTCGCCGCAAGGATCTTCCGGATAGGCGTCCTCTCCCATGGATCGACGCCGACCCTCCGCGAGCTCTGGCGCTGGGCCCGCGCCGGGTGACGCGGGCCGACGGCGCGATCGGCTGTCCGGACGCGCGGCGCAGCGCGTTCAAGCCGCCGACAGCGTCTTGCCTGTCTCGAGCAGCGTCTTCAGATCGCTCAGGATATAGCTCCAGCCACCGCCGGCTTCCTTGATCACGCCCGAGGTGATGGCGGCTGTCTTGGGCGCGTCGCCGACCTCGTGGGTCACGGTCAGCGACGTGATGCCGTAGGGGCTCACCTCGATCTCCCAGGTAAGTCGCCTGAAGCCTTCCTCCTTCATCTCGGGATCCCAGAGGATGCGCCACGTCTGAACGAGCTTTCGCGGGGGATCGGCCTCGATGACCTCTCCATCGATGATCACGCTGGGGCCGCCGTGCTGGGACATCTCCGCGTTCGCGAACGCCTGGTATTTGCCGCCGGGGCGCAGATCGTACTCCGCGCGGGCGCAGTAACCGTACCTCTCGATCCACTCGGGCTTCGTGATCGCCTCCCAGACGGCCTCGGGCGTCGCCTTGATGTGGACTCGGTAGATGTGGACCGGCTTCTCACTCTTCGTCGTCATTGTTCTTCTCCAGGTGTTTCTTCAGATCAACGAGCGCCGAAATGCGCCCCTCGGTGTACTTGTCGATCCAACGATCGTGGATCTGGCGAATGGGGACCGGGTTCAGGTAGTGGAGCTTCTTCCGGCCCGATCGAACCGTGACGACGAGCCCCGCGGCTTCGAGCACCCGAAGGTGCTTCATCACGCCGAACCGCGACATCTCGAGCTCGGACTCGAGCTCCGTGAGCGTGAGGCCGTCACGCGCGAAGAGCCGGTCGAGGAGGGAGCGCCGGGTGGGATCGGCCAGCGCCTTGAAGACGCGATCGTCGTCCGTCACCTCCTTGATATGTTACCAAATGGTCACCTGTCAAGGTCCGGGATGCCCGGCCGGCGCGGGTCCGGGCGCGGGCCGCTCCAGGTGCGCGGATGTAAGATGTGAGGCGCAGGGCGTGCGGCCGGATCAAGAGCGGTCGGGCGGCCAGTAAGCGGGCGAGGGGCGACCTCAGAAGCCTTCGCCGTTTTCGAGGATCGACGGGCACATCGCGCGGACGCCCGCGCACTCCTCAGGAGGCTGCAAGAGGTCGAGGCTGGACCCGCACGAGAGCGCCTTGAGGGTGCCGGTCACGGGGATCATGCTGGCCTTGACGGCTACCGGCGCGGGGCCCCATCGGCGGTCTGCGACCTGTCCTGAACCCGCGCCTGAAGGCATGTGAAGCGAGAGCCGGGGTGCTGCTTCTCCTTGGTGTACGTCAACGGCTCCTGTACTTGCGCGACGGGGCGCCCGTCGACCTGCACCCGCAGCGAGAACACGTTGCCCGGGGCGAGTGTCTGCTCGTCCTCCACCACGGTGCGCACGTCGAGCGCCCAGCGCGTCTGCTCCTTCCACGCGAGGAACACGCCCGCGGAGAGCTGCCCCGAGAGCGCGAGCGCGACGCGATCGCTCGAGCGCATCCCGGCGAGCGAGAGCTGCGCGGTGGCGCATCGGGCGGCATGACAGGCCTCGATCGTGACGGTGCCTCCCGCCATTTTTGCCGCCGGGAGCGAGAGCGCCGCGCTGGCGCCTGGCAGGCAGCGATCGCCCGAGAGCTCCGCTTCCCTTCTCGGCTTCGACAGGTACGCGCGGAGGAGGACCGCTGGCGAGCCCGCGAGGATGACCACCTCCTCGTGATGCATCTCCCCCCGGAAAGAGAAGAACGTGTCCCGATCCAGCGTCTGGAGCCGCGAGGCGGGGACGCCGCGCCGCTCGAGCTCGCCTCGGACGGCGGCCACTCGGCTCGCCGCGAGGCGCGCGGCCGCCGCCTCGGAGGGAGATTCGCCACACGGCGTCGTCCCATGGACGAGGACGTTGCCGTCAGGATACTCGGAAAGCAGCCGCGCCAGGCTCTCCAGCGGCGCGGGGTGCGTGGGCCCGGACGAGCCTCGCGCGAAGGGGATGGTCTCGTAGACAGGCCTCCTCTCGACCGGATGAACAACATAGTTCGGCGGCGCGAGGCCCTTCGCGACCGCGTCGAGGCAGCCCTCCAGCGTCGTCGGCTTCCAGCCCGGGACAGGCGCGCGTGGCGCGCAGCAGATGCGGCCCTCCTCGCGCATGATCCAGCCTGCACCGGTGGAATCGCTGCCCGGCGCCGGACAGCGGAGCAGCCCGGAATCCCCGGCGTCGCTGGGCGCCGAGGCCTCGCTCGCCGGGCGCGCTGGCCCGTCGCCCACCGCGCCGTGCCCGGGCGGCTCGACGTGCGGCGCCGCGTCCGACGGTGGTGGCCCCGCGTTCGGCGCTGAGGATTGCGGGCTCCCGCACGCCGCCACGGCGAGGAGCACGGCGAGCCCGAGCGTCGCGGCGATACGCGGTCGGCATGAGTCCCACGATGGCTTCCGGATCAAGCGCTCTCCTCCTCTCACCAACCACGTACGTTGACGGCAGGCCGAGGTCGCCACGAGCTCCCGCAGCCATAGGGTGCGCCGCGACGAGGCGCCACGATCCCGGGGGCCGGCGCCTCGTCAAGGGAACGGCACGTCGCCCCCTACCTGCGCGCGCAGGCACGGCCCGCGCCAAGCGGTGAGGTTCTTCTCCTGGATATACTTCAGCGGTTCCTCGACGTGCGCGACGACGCCCTCGTCGACCTTCACGCGCAGCGAGAACCAGTCGCCCGAGGCGAGCCTCGCCTTGCCCATCGCCGTGCCCACCCTCAGGACGGCGCCGTCCGGATGGGTCCAGCTGAGCAGCGCACCCGCGGAGAGCCCACCTTCGAGCGTGAGCACGAGGCGGTCGCCCCAGCGCAAGGTGTCCAGCGAGAGTGACGCGCTGGCACACCGGGCAGCGTGACACGTCTCGATGGTGAGGCGACTTCCCTGGAGCTCGGCCGTCGGGAGGAGGAGCGTCGCGATGGCCCCCGGCACGCATTGATGATGCAGGGACTGCGGAGGCCGGGGCTCGTTGCTGGAAGGCGAGTAGACGAGCACCGAAGGCGCATCGAGCAGGGCGAGCGCCTCGCGGTGCCGGAGATCCTCGCGCGTGCGCAGGAACTCGGATTGATCGTGCGTCACGAGCTGCGAGTCCTTCGCGCCGTGCTGCGCGAGGTCGTTTCGAACGGCAGACACCCGGTCCGCAGCGAGCCGCGCGGCCGCGGCTTCGGACGCTGTCTCGCCACAGCGTGTCGTCCCGTGGACGAAGAGCTGGATGCCGGGATGTGTTGTGAGAAGCTGCGCGATGTCGAGCAACGGCCCTCCCAGCTTGGCCGAGCCGCGCGCGAAGCGGACGGGCTGCAGAAGCGGGCCCCCGTCCAGAGAACGGTCAAGGAGCACCGGCTTGGCGAGCGCGGGCGCTGCCGAACGAAGGCACTCCTCGACGTCGGACTGCTGCCAGCCCGGGGCAGGTGACCGCGTCGCGCAGCAGAGGCGCCCTCCGCTGGCCATCACCCAATCGCCCGTCGTGCTGGAATCGCTGTCCCGCGTCGGACAGCGCAGGGGCTCAGGCTCCGCGCCGTCGCTGGACGTCGCCACTGGCCCCGCTTGCCCGCGATCGAGCTGGCCAGCAGGCGGTGGGCCGCCCGGAGGGAGCAGCCCTGGCCTGGGCGTGGAGAGCTGCGGGCTAGAGCAGGCCTCCACCGCGAGCAGCACGGGGAAGAGCAACGCTCCCGTGGTTTTCTTTCGACACCCGCTCCACGACGGTCCCCGGTTCGACGTCATTCGTCCTCGCATGCTCCCTACCTCGATCGCTCGCTGAAGTCATGGTCGCGCACGAGATGGACCGGATGCTGCTGGAGCGGACCGTGGCGCTTGTTCGGTCCGGCGCGATGACGGAGGGCGAGAGGCGTGCGGTGTTCGTGTCGAAGATCACGGAGCGTCCGACCGATCGAACTCCACATCGATCGCGCCTACGTGAACAGTCCCATCGTTGATGACGTGATCCGCGCGAAAGGCCCGGTGTTCTCGAAGCCTTGGGGATCGGAACTAGACGATCTTCAACATGTTTGTCGTCCAGGGAGGACCTCGGCCGGAGCGTCGATGCGCTCCTCGGGCCTCCGGCCGATTCGGGACAGGCTCTTCGTCAGCGGCGCGCCCGACAGCTCGACGCTCGCGCTCGACGACCGAAGGCATGGGCGCGAGGCGATGCGGTGACGCGGCGGACGCCGGCTGTGCAGCCAGATCGAGAGCGGCCGGGCGGCCGGTAAGCGGGCGAGAGGCGACCTCAGAAGCCTTCGCCGTTTTCGAGGATCGACGGGCAGAGCGCGCGGACGCCCGCGCACTCCGCGGGAGGCTGCAAGAGGTCGAGGCTGGACCCGCACGAGAGCGCCTTGAGGGTGCCGGCCATGGCGATCAGGCAGGTCTTGGCCTCCGCGACCGTGACGGTGCACCCCTTGAAGTCGTACGTGAAGCACCTGGTCGACGTCAGAGGTTCATTGGCAGAGAGGAGGCACGCCCGCCAGATGGCCGCGCACTCCTCTATGTCAGAGGCGTTGAGCAGTCCGATGAGATCGCACTGGTCTGCTCTCGCGAGCTTCATCGGCTCTTTGAGGTCGTCGCACACCTGGGTGGCCTCTCGGCTCGTCAGCTCGCCGAGCTGCCGGTTCTCGTCGAGGGCGCTTGCGGTCTCGCCCCCATCGTCGCCGCACGCCGCGAGCGCGAGCCCAGCCGCCAGGACCTCGAGAAGCGTCATCCGTCTCATTCGAGCTCTCCTTGACGAGGAAGGTGCGTTCCTGGCCGTTCAGGACCCGCAGGCGCCCCGTCGCCCCGACGATACCCGCGCTCCGCGCGCTCGGGCAGCGTCCCATCCGGAGCGCCACGTCGGCCTTGCGTGCCACGCGGTCGACGGTCTCGTCGGTGAGGCTCAGATCGGCGGAAAGCGCGGGATGGCGCTCGAGCCATGCACGGTCGCGCGCAGCTCGCGGAGGTGCTCGGCCCACCGCATGTCATGGCCTGGTCGGAGAGGAGGCGTGACGGGCGCGGTTCCGGACAGGGGGCTTCACCGCCATGGCGATGAGGCCAAGCTCCCCGGGCTGTTCCTGGCCGACCTCGTGGCGCTCATCGCGCGCTTCGAGGTCGTGACGCCCGAGATCGACCGGTGATCTGGGAGAGGGGCGACCTCAGGAGCCCTCGCCTTCGCCTTCGGTCTCGCCGAGCTCCGGGCACTTCTCGTTGACGACCGCGCACGCGGCGGGCTGCTGCGCCAGGTCCGCGATGCTCGATTCACACGTGAGCGCTCTCATGGCGCTCGTCATTGCGGTCATACAGGCCTTCATCTCTGCGACCGTGGCGGTGCACCCCGCGAACTCGGACGGATCGCACGAGCCGATCGGCTCGGGATCCTCCGGCTCGCTGATGCACTGGTCCTTGAAGGTCTCGCAATCCCCCCCGAGGATGGTGTTGCCCAGCCCGATGAGCTCGCACGAGTCCTCCTTCGACAACTCGATCGACCCTGCGATGTCCGCGCACACCTGCTGGGACTCCGCGGCCGTCAGCTCGTCGAGCTGCTTGCCGTCGAGATCGCCCCCGCCGCTGGTGTTGCCGCCGGTCTCGGCCCCATTGCCTGCCTCGTCATCGCCGCACGCCACGAGCGAGAGCCCGGCCATCAAGAGTCCAAGAAGCTTCATTCGTGTCATCGAGTACTCCATCATCGAGAAGGTCCACCTGGGTGTCCGCGCGGCGCTCGAGACGGCTCCGCCGGAGGAAGCGGGCGGGCTGCCCCGTCGATCAGGCAGGCGCCCATGCGTGAACCTACTACGACCAGTATCGAACTTTCCTTCCTCACCATCGGAAAATGGACCGCAGCCTCCGGCCCGGGGCTCGCCGCGCGCGGCCGAGGCGCTCTCCGGACCGCGCATCCCGGCGCCGGTCACGTCGCGCGCCGGCGTCTCCGGGGAGGTGAGGGAGAGCCCGGCGGCGCCGCCGGCTCCCCGCTGCGGCCCGCGTCCCACTGCGCGACCACGCGCTTCGGCGCCACGCGACGCCAGGCGCCCACGAGCAGCTCTTCCAGGAGCGTCCGATCGACGCGGCGGAGCTCCACCCGGGTCCAGCCCTGGTGTCCCCACGGCGTCACGGAGAAGACGTCGGGCTGCGCCTGCACCAGGCTGTCTTGCTCCTCGAGGGACAGCTTGAGGACGGCGCGCTCCTCCGCCACCCAGTGGGTCGCGAAGATCTTCCCTCGCACGCGGAACGATGGTTTGCCGAAATGGTCCTGCTCCTCGGCCTCGGGAAGCGACAGCGCGAGCCTCTGGAACTCTTCGGAACGGAGACCAGGAGGAGCATTCGTGGGGGGCGTGGGAGGCGTGGGAGACAGGCTCGACATGGTGTTCGTCCCTTCGAAGCCTATCCTGGAGAAGGCGATGCCGGCGGTCTTGTAAAGATTTTACCCCGCCGCGGGCTCGTGCCAGCGAGACCGAGCCGCGCGGCGGGGCGGGTGCTGCGCTCAGGAGTGTTAGCCCTCGCTCTCGTCTTCCTCTTCTTCCCCTTCCCCTCCGCCCAAGGCCCCCGGGCACTTCTCCTCGATCGCGGCGCACGCCGCCGGCTTCTCCGCGAGGTCAGTGAGCGTCGATTCGCATGTGAGCGCCTTGATGGTGCCTACCATGGCGTCCACGCAGGCCCTGACCTCCGCGACCGTGGCGGTGCAGCCGGTGAACTGGGACGCTCCGCACGCTTCGAGGTCGTCCGTCTCCTCGGGCTCCTCCGGAGCGCTGATGCACTCCTGCCTGGTGGTCTCACACTCCGTTCCGAACAGAGAGGCAAGCACCCCCGCGGCCTCGCACGAGTCCTCCTTCGAGATCGTCTTGGCCTGCCCGCGGAGGTCGTCGCACAGGCCGTCGGCCTCGTCGGCCGTCAGCGCGCCGAGCTCTTTGCCTTCGATGTCGCTCCCGCTACCGCCATCGCCATTCCCCTCATCATCGCCGCAAGCCACGAGCGCGAGACCAGCCATCAGAAACCCGAGAAGCTTCATCCGTGTCATGTCGAGATCTCCTTGAAAGAACGAGGACGTTCACCTTGAGCAGGCCCGCGTGGCCCTCCAGGCGACGCCACAGCGCCTGGAAGCGCTGGGCGCGGCGCCTTCCGGGCGACTGCGCTGCTCAGCCAGGTCTACGTTCGATGAGAAGATTCCTTTCCTCCGCGAACGGCGCGCGCAGCTTTTCCACGCGAGCGCCGCCCTCGCCGCGTACAGGGAGTCCCACGTTCGACCCGGCGCGCCCGACGCCCGAGGCCCCGAAGAGCGCTCGCCCGCTACGGGCTCATGCCGGCGACGTCGATCAGCGCTGCGCGCGTCCGGGTCGGGGTCGTCCCGCTGAACTGCTTCACGTCCCGCGCGAGGTGCGCCTGGTCGTAGTAGCCGAACCGCTGGGCGAGCTCCGCCCAGGTCCCCGTGGCGCCCGTCTTGAGGTGCCGCACCAGCCGGTCGAAGCGCACGAGCCGCGCGAGGAGCTTGGGCGGGACGCCGACGTGCTCGCGGAACAGGCCGATCACGTGCTTCTGGCTGTAGCCGAGCTCGCGCGCGAGGGCGCGCATGTCGACGGCGCCCCCGCGCTCCTCGATCCGCCGGAACGCCCACGAGACAACGCCGACCTCGAGCCGCGCCTCGTCCACGCGCTCGCTGAGCGCCCGCTCGATCAGGTCGAAGCGCGCGTCCCACGTCGGGAGCTCCTCGAGGCGCTCCGCCAGCCGGGCGTGCTTCCTGGGCAGCAGATCGCGCGCCGGGATCACGCGCCCGGTCAGCTCCTCCATGGGCACGCCGAAGAAGAGCCGCGCCCCGATGGGGGTGAGGTTCACCTGGAGCCCGCGCTGGAACCCGTCGTGCTCGGTGATCGTGAAGGTGGCGTCGAGGCCCGCGACGAAGCCGCCGGGGTGCGAGGAATGACGGCGATCGCTCCCCGCGTCGAACACGCGCAGCGGCGGTCCGAACTCGATGATCACGACGATCTGCGGCGCCGGGAGCTCGCGCCGCCGCAGCGGCCCGGGCGTCTCCTCCGTGTAGCCGCTGTAGTCGCGGATGTACGGGCGGAGGTTCGGCGCCGGGGGCCGCGTCGCGATCTCCCAGCGGCCCTCAGCGGAGTTGCCGCGGGTGATCCGAGCGCGAGGCGCCAGCGCTTGCATCGCAGGGGAAGGGTACCCGTCGACGCGGGCGCGAGCCAGCCGCGCGCGCAGGGCGTGTCAACTCAGCGGATCGTCTTACAGCACCTCAGCCCGAGGTGGTAGTTCGCGTGCCACGCGTCCTCCATCGGCTCGACGTGCCAGCGCGGGCTGTAGGCGCAGTGATCGGGGTAGGTCTCGCGGCCCTTCGGCCTCGGGGCGTCGTGCTCGCGGGCTACCTCGACATAGAACCAGGCGCTCCCCTTGAGCTGGCTGTACAGCTTGCCGTCGTCGCGGTCGCGGCGGGTCATGATCTCGGCCACGTTGCCGTGCTGATCGAACACCCCGAACCGCGAGCGGCACGCGGGGAAGGACCCGGCAGGCTCGGTGTCGGTCGCGCAGGTCTTGTAGGCAGAGCGCGCGGTGTCGCCGTCGCACGGCTTGCCGTCGATGTCGCGGTGCGGCGTCTGCGTGTGGCAGACGGCGAGATCGAGCTCGTCGCCGTAGGCGTACGTCCTCGGCTTGCCGCCCTCGGGATCGCCGCGGCACGCGAGGCTCCACTCGTCCTCGGTGCAGAGGCGCTTGCCCTGCAGGCTGCACACGGCCGCCGCCTGCGTCGGGCTCGCCCAGACCATCGGCAGCTCGCACGGCTTGTTGGGAAACTCGAAGATGTCGATGCAGAACTCGGCCGACGCCGGCTTCCCGCGCGCGTGTTTGAAGACGGGCACCATGTTCTCGTGGCCGCCGCAGCGGGCGCGCTGCTCCTCCGTCTGGAGGACGACGCCCCGGAGGCCCTCCAGGCACTGCTCCTTCGATCGCGTGTGCCGCGCGAGCTCCTTGTTGCCCTGGTTGAGCCGGGCAGGGGAGCCGCCGCCGAAGTTCTTCTCCAGGAAGAGCTCGGGGTTCTTGAGCTTCCGCTCTCGCTCCGAGAACTCCTTCAGCGAGAAGAGCCGCACCAGATCCTCGCGCGCCTCGTAGTGGGTCGCCATCGGATCCCCGACCGCCCCGGGCGCGCCGGCGTCGCCGCTGACCGCGCCGGGCTCGCCGGAGGCCCGAGGGGCCGGCGCCTCCGGGGCGGAGGCCGCCGGGCCCGGAGGCGGCGCGGAGGCGCTGGCCGGAGGCGGCGCGCCCGCGTCGCGGCCGCGATCGGCGTCGCCGCGGGAGCAGGCCGGCGCGGCGGCGGCGAGCGCCGCCAGCACGAGGTGCAAGGGACGGGAGGGAGGAGGCACGTGGAGCGAGCGGGGCACGTCGAGCTAGAGAGGCACGTGGAGCGAGCGGGGCACGTCGAGCTAGAGAGGCACGTGGAGCGAGCGGGGCACGTCGAGCTAGAGAGGCACGTGGAGCGAGCGGGGCGCGTCGAGCGAGATCAGAGGGCCGCCTCGATGATCTCGGAGAGGCTCGCCTCGTCGACGACGCCGGTCAGGTAGGCCGCGACCTTCCCCTGCCGGTCGATCACCACGAGGCTCGGCAGCTTGTCGACCCCGTAGTGGGCCGAGGCCTCCTTCGCGTCGTCGATCAGGATGGGATACGAGAGGCCCTTCTTGAGCGCGTACTGGCTGGCCACCTGGGGCGGGTCGTCCACGTTGACGCCGAGCACCACGAGCCCCTTCTTCTCGTAGCGGCGCGCGATCCGGTCGAGGATCGGCGCCTGGACCGCGCAGGGCCCGCACCACGTCGCCCAGAAATCCAGGATCACCGGCTGGCCCCTCAGCTCGGCGATCTGCATGCGCGCGCCGGGCTCGCCGTTGGCGGCGACCGGCAGCGTCACGTCGGGGGCCTCCGCGCCGACCATGCCCGAGGCCCCCGGCGCAAGGCGCGGCAGGATCACAAGACCAATCAGCGCGCTCAGGGCGATGAGCAACGCGACTGCAGGATAGAGAATCTTGCCGGAATTGGGCTGGGGTTCGGCCATACGGGCCCTGGGCTTCATAGCAAATCTTTGGGCCTACGTCCGAGCGGCTCTGGTACGGTCCGGCGCCTCGACCGGCCGGGCGCTTTGCCGCCTGGCCCGGGGGCGGGGGCGCAGCGCGGCTCGCCGTGCGACGCCGCCGCCGCCGGGAGGGGTCGGGGGCGCAGCGCGGCACGCCGCGCGATGCCACCGCCGTTCGGGTCACGTCGTCGCCCGCGCGCTGGAGGAACCATGCTCGATCGTCCGAATCTTTCACGAGAGAATCCCGCGGGGCCGCGCGGACGGCGCCCGCCGCCGGGGCCCCTTCCGGCCAAGCAGGCGGCCAAGTGGCCCCCCGATGACAACGATCTGCCCGGCGCCCCGCCGGCGCCCGCGGGCGGCGGCTTCGCGGACGACGGCAACTTCAAGCGCGGGCGGTTCAGCCCCGTGTCGATCGTGGTCGGCCTCGTCGTCGCGCTCGGCGCCGCGGGCGCCATCTGGCTCGGCGTCAAGCAGGACAGCCAGAAGATGACGGTCGACGCCGTCTCCAAGGAGAAGAAGAACATCTTCGTCCTGCCCAAGAAGGACCAGCTGCCCCTGTGGCGCAAGTGGGCCGCCGCGAGCGCCGAGCTGTCGCTCCAGCAGGAGGCGCTCATGCAGCTCGCGTGGGCCGACGACCCCGAGGGCGTCACCCACGCGCAGAACGCGCTCGCGCTGCCCGACCACCGCGTGAAGGGTGTCGCCGCGCAGGTGCTCGCGTACTACGGCTCGCCCAAGGCCGACAGCGCCAAGCCCGCGCTGCTCGAGGCGCTCAAGGTCGCGGACGAGAGCGACAGGCCCCAGATCGTCTGGGCCCTCGTCGAGCTCAAGGAGCCGGCCGCGTTCAAGGACGCGATGGACCAGTACAGGAAGGGGTTCCTCTCGAAGGTCGAGCGGCTCGGCGGCGGCATCGCCTTCGACCCCGAGAAGCTCGCCGGCCTCGTGTCGCTCGAGGAGCTCTCGAAGCTCGCGACCGACGAGAGCTCGTCGGTGCGGCAGCTGGTCGCGACGGTCCTGTCGCGCAACGCCGAGCCCAAGTGGACGAGCGCGCTCATCACGCTCGTGAAGGACAAGGACGTCGAGGTCGCGCGCGAGGCCGCGAACGGCCTCGGGAGGATCGGCGACGAGACGGCGCGCGCCCCGCTCCTCGAGGCCCTCGCGAACGCCGACAAGGCCAGCCGCCAGCGCTTCCTCGAGGCGCTGCGCGACGGCATCGGCGGCGAGGGGCTCGTCCTCGCCCTCGACAGCGTGAAGCAGGACCCCGAGGAGACGACCTGGTTCCAGACGAAGCAGATCATGGAGATGCTGCGCGAGCTCGCCGACCCGCGGTCGGCCGACCCGCTCGTGAAGTGGATCGAGGCCAGGAAGCCGCCGCTGCACTGGCAGGGCGAGGCGGGGACGCGGCTCGCCGAGGTCGGCGACATCCGCGCCGCCAAGTTCCTCGGCGAGCGGCTGCTGGCCGACCCGCTCAAGCTCTACAAGCTCGAGAAGTTCTGGGAGGCGGACGAGGGCGGGCACCTGTCGCGCACCGATCTGCCGCGCGTCGTCGGCGCCCGCATGCTCGCCGATCTCGCCTCGATCCACGCGGACAAGGCCGCCGAGCTGAAGGCCGCGGCCGAGGCCCCGGTCATCCTGTGGCTCAAGGATCGCCCGCAGCCGCACGCGAACGGCCTGCGCTTCCTCGCCACGGTCCGCTCCGAGAAGATCCTGAAGGACATGCGCGACTGGGCCTTCCCGACGGACCCGCTCCCCAAGGAGGGGCAGCAGCCGCCGTTCCCCGCGGCCTTCGAGACCGCGCAGAGCGCGCTCCGGTACATCGGGCGCATGAAGGACGAGCCCTCGTACCCGAAGCTCCTCGATCAGTTCAACCGGAAGAAGGACCCGAAGCTGGACATCACCCAGGACGCGCTCCAGGGCGCCGGGCTCGCGATGCTGGGGATGGCGCTCCGCGCGGTCGCCTACGGCGCGTCGCAGGGGCTCGCCGAGTGGGGCGACCCGCGCGCGGTGGAGAGGCTGACGAAGCTCATCGAGGACGAGATGTGGCACGAGGAGGCCCGCCAGGCCGCCTGCGAGGCGATCGCCTGGTGCGCCGACGACAAGACGATGATCGAGGTGGCGAAGAAGGCGAAGGAGTTCGCGAGCAAGAAGGAGCCGCGCAAGCAGCTCATCGGCGCCTGCTACGCGTCGTCGCTCGCGCTCCGGCCGGTGCCCGGCGCGGCCGCCGAGCTCGTGCCGCTCCTCGCGGCCGACGTCGAGCCCGGGGTGCGCATGGCCATCGCGCGCGCCATCGGCGTCGGCGGCTTCGACGAGGCGGTGCAGGGGCAGCTGTTCGAGAAGCTCAAGGACGTCGAGGTGCGGAACGCGGCGGCGCTCGCGCTCATCCTCGGCGGCACGAGCGACACCGCGGCGCGGACGGTCGCGATGTACGCCGACTTCGACAAGTCCGCGCTCGACGACCTGAAGGACCACTACTACCGCGCCTTCGGCTACTGGTCGGACGAGGACTTCAAGCGCGGCAACCTCTACCGGTACGTCGCGAACGCCGAGGCGATCACGCGGGTGAAGGTCGCCGACGCGCCGCAGGAGTGGGCGCGGCAGCGGCTCCAGGCCCAGTTCGACAACCTGAAGTACGACAACGGCCCGCACTCGGAGACCCGCGTGGTGCTGCGCTACCGGCTCTTCCAGGAGGCCAAGAGCGGCGACGGCGCGAAGAAGAAGGGCGCGATCGAGACGCTCAAGTTCATGAAGGAGAAGGGCGTGCTCATGGCCCTGCGGCACGAGCAGGGGGAGACGGGCGCGCTCGCGAAGCGCGCGTTCCACGAGCTCATGAACCCGAAGGCCACCGTGGCCGAGGACCTGAGCAAGTTCGCCCCGGCGAAGGCCGGGGGCGCCGACACGCAGTAGCGGCGCGCGGTCCGGCGCGGCCGGCGTCCGGCCGGCGCGCGAAGCCGCGGCGCACGATCCAGGGGCAGGGAGCCCGGGAGCGCTCGAGGAGGAGGTCGTCCTCTCCGGAGCTTCCGGGCTTCCTGTTTTTGTGCTGGCAGCGCGGCCATTTCCGTCTCCGGCGCGCGTCGGGCTGGCCGGGGTGGTCGGGTGACCGGCGCGTGTCGGGCTGGACAAAACGCACGTTTCGGAAGAGTGTTCGCGCCGAGGTGCACTGTGGCTACCTGGCGTGATGAGCTCATCGAAGCCGTGAAATCGAAGGCGGAGCGCGAGGCTGAAGAGCTCGCGCGGCACAAGAAGCGGGTCGCCGAGGCGCTCGCGGCCGCGGAGTCGGCCGTGTCGCTGGGGGCCGAGTCGCTGAAGTTCGCGCACGAGAGGCTGCAGGAGAAGGGGCAGCCCATCGCGTTCGCCCAGGAGCAGGACAAGCACCGGCTCGCGCTCGGCGATTTCAGCCTCTCCCTGGAGCTCCTGCGGGAGTCCGCGATCGTCCGGGTGACGTTCGGCGACGGCAAGCCGCGCGAGTTCGACTTCGCGAAGGACCGCCACATCGCGCCCGCCGACGTGGAGGAGTACATCGGCCGTCGCGCGCTCGAGCTGGTCCGCGCGGCGCAGAAGGCGTCGCCGTGGTGAGCGCCGGGCGCGCCGCGGCCCCGCTGTCGCCCCGCGCATGGGGCCTTCGCCGCGCCTTCGCCGCCGGCCTGCTCGCCGCGGTCGCGGCGTGCGCTCCGCCGGCCGCGCCGCCCCGCCAGCCTGACGCGCCGCCGGCCTCGAAGCCTGCCGCGCCGGCGCCCGCCGCGCCGGCCTCGGTGGAGGTCGATCCCGCCGCGGAGGCGCGGATCGCGGCGGACGTCGCGTACCTCGCGTCGCCCGAGCTCGCGGGGCGCGGGACGGGCGAGCCCGGCGCCGATCGCGCGGCCGAGTTCATCGCGCGCCGGTTCGCGGAGCTCAAGCTCTCGCCGCTGGGCGGGCCGGGGAGCGACGCGAAGGCGTACCGGCAGGTGTTCGACGCGCGGGTCGGCGCCGACGTGGCGCCCGCGGCGCTCGCGGTGCAGCGCGCGGGCCGGAAGCAGAGCGTCGAGGCCGGCAAGCTGGTCACGGCCGACGGGAGCGCGAGCGGCACGGTGTCGGGGGCCGCGGTGCTCGTCGGCCATGGAGTGACCGCGCCGGCGCTCTCCTGGGACGACTACGCCGGCCGCGATATCGAGGGGAAGATCGCGATCGTGCTCGACGGCGTGCCCACGCTGGACGGCGGTCCGGGTGGAGCGGCGCAGGCCGGCGCGCATGGCGGCGCAGCGCCCGGGGGGCCGCACGGCGGCGCTGCGACTGCCGGTCCGCACGGCGGCGCAGCGCATGCCGGTGCAGCGCACGGCGGTGGAGCGCATGCCGGTGCAGCGCACGGCGGCGCAGCGCACGGCGGCGGAGCGCATGCCGGCGCAGCGCCCGCCGATCCTCATCATCATGCGCCGCCTCAGCGGCCGGCGGACGCGCTCCGCGACTTCGGCAGCGTCCGCTACAAGCTCCGCACCGCCCGCGAGCACAAGGCCGCCGGGGTGATCCTGGTCGCGGCGGGCGACGAGCTCCCGCGGGTGTCGGACGACGCGGCGAGCATGGGCATCCCGGCCGTGGTGATCACGCGCTCCGCGGCCCGCGCGCTCTTCCCCGCGGCCGGGCTCGCGCCGCCCGCGAAGCCGGCCGCGGTGAAGCCGGCCGACGCGAAGCCGGCCCCGGCGAAGCCCCCGGCCGCGACCAAGGCCGCCGCGCCGAAGCCGCTCGGCGGCGCCACCGTCGAGATCACGACCAAGGTCACCGCGCGGATGGCGCCGGCGTCGAACGTGATCGGCCTGCTCCCGGCGCGGGACGGCTCGCCGCATGCCGGTGAGTACGTCGTCGTCGGCGCGCACTACGATCACCTCGGCTACGGGGGCACGTCGTTCTCGCGCGCGCCCGGCGTGCATGCGGTCCACCCGGGCGCCGACGACAACGCCTCGGGGACCGCGATGCTCCTCGAGGTGGCGCGGCGGTTCGCCTCGCTCCCCGAGCGGCCGGCCCGGAACCTCCTGTTCATCGCGTTCGGCGCCGAGGAGCTCGGCACCATCGGCTCGCGCCACTTCGTCGATCACCCGCCGGCGCCGCTCGCGGGGATGAAGCCGATCGTGGCCATGATCAACGCCGACATGGTCGGCCGGATGCGGGACGACAAGCTCCTGGTCGACGGCCTGGGGACCTCGCCCGACTGGAAGTCGATCGTGGACGACGCCGCCCGCGGGCTCGGCCTCACGCTCCAGTTCGGCGTCGAGGGCTTCGGCGCGAGCGATCACGCGTCGTTCACGGCGTCGCGCGTCCCGATCGCCTTCCTGTTCACGGGCGTCCACGAGGACTACCACCGGCCGAGCGACACGGCGGACAAGATCAACGCCGCGGGCGTCTCGCGGTGCTCGGTGCTCGCGGCGCGGATGGCGCTCGCCCTGTCGCGGCGCGACGCGCGCCTCGCCTTCACCGACGCGCCCGCCGACCCGCACCGCAGCATGCGCGGCGGCTTCCGCGCGTCGCTCGGCACGATGCCGGACTACGCGTACCAGGGGCCCGGCGTGAAGCTCACGGGCGTGCGGCCCGACGCGCCGGCGTCGCGCGCCGGCATGCAGGCGGGGGACGTGATCATGCGCATCGGCGCCCACGCCGTCACCAACATCCACGATTTCATGTTCGCGCTCGGCGATCTCGAGCCGGGCCGCGAGGTCGAGATCGAGGTGGATCGCGGCGGGACCCGGGTGCCGCTCAAGGTCATCCCCGCCCCCGGCCGATGAGCCGGCGCCATCGCCGCGCCGCGCCGCCGGTCGCGCCACCTCGACGGCGCAGGGCTCCACGAGGGCCCTGCGCGGTCAGCCTCGCCTTCCTCTGCGGCCTCGCGGCCGCGATGCTCGCCTGCGACAGCCCGCCGCCCGCGGCGACCGGCGCCGTGGCCTCCGGAGCGCCCGAGCGCGCCGGCGCAGCTGCGGATGCCGAGCCGGCGCCGCCCGACGCCGCTGCGGCACAGCTGTCGGACGCCGCGGCGGAGCTTGCCTACACCCCGGCGGAGCCGCCGGACGCCGCGGTGGAGCTTGCCTACACCCCGGCGGCGCCGCCGGACGCAGGGGCAGCAATGTCGTACGTGGCAGCGGCGCCGGACGCCGCGGCGGCAGCCCTCGACGGCGGCGCGCCGGACGCCGCGGCGGCAGCCCTCGACGGCGGCTCGCCGGACGCCGCGGCGGCAGCCCTCGACGGCGGCGCTCCGGACGCGGGGCTGCCCGGCAGCTCCGAGGGGTGCCCGGACGACATGGTCCTCGTCGAGGGCGACTACTGCCCCGTGGTCGATCAGATCTGCCTGAAGCACCACAAGGAGTACGAGAAGGACCAGGAGCGACGGGCGACGCCCTCCAACGAGGCCGAGGGCCCGACCACCGTCAGCGAGCGGTGCCTCGAGTACAGGCGCCCGAGCGAGTGCCTCTCGAAGAAGCGCGCGCCGATGCGGTTCTGCGTCGACCGGTACGAGTGGCCCAACAGGAAGGGCGAGCTCCCGGCGCTGCTCGTCTCGTGGCGCCAGGCCGTCAAGGCGTGCGAGGGCGTCGGCAAGCGCCTCTGCACGGAGGACGAGTTCAACTTCGCCTGCGAGGGCGAGGAGATGCTCCCGTACACGTACGGCTTCGCCCGCGACGCGACGAAGTGCAACATCGACCGGCCCTTTCGCCAGCGCGAGGTGACGCTCTACCACTACGAGCGGTGCATGCGGCACCCCAAGTGCAAGGCGGAGCTCGAGCGGCTCGATCAGCGCGTGCCTGCGGGCTCGATGCCGGCGTGTGTGTCGCCGTTCGGCGCCTACGATCTCAACGGCAACATCAACGAGTGGGTCGTGCGGCCGGGCCGCAAGTCGCCGGAGCGGAGCGGGCTGAAGGGCGGCTGGTGGGGCCCCATGCGCGGCCGCTGCCGCCCCACGGTGGGGTTCCACAAGGAAGAGGACTACGGCTACGAGCAAGGGTTTCGTTGCTGCAAGGATGCTGCGGCGCGGTGAGCGCGCGGTGGCGCGTCCTTTTTGAGGGGCGCGCGGCCGCCGACCGGGGGTACGCTCCTGTCCAGCGGGCCCGCGGCGCGGCGCTCGCCGGCGAAGGGCCTGCGGTTCCTCCTCCGGGGGCCGGGGCTCAGATCTCAGCGACGGGCCGTCACCGGCCCGTCGCTCACGCGGGGAGAGCCCCGCACCTCGAGGAGACCTTGATGAAGCGATCCATGTGGTTCACCAGCGCGCGCTCGGCCGCCTCGGTCGTCCTTGCCCTCGGAGGCCTCGGGCTCCTGACCTCCGCGTGCAGCCGGGGCCGAGACGCCGAGGATCCGTCGGATCCGCAGTACAACGCGTACAACCAGCAGCAGCAGGGGTACCAGCAGCCTGGGCAGTACCAGCAGCCGGGATACCAGCAACCCGGGCAGTACCAGCAACCTGGGCAGTATCAGCAGCCCGGGCAGTACCAGCAGCCGGGGTATCAGCAGCCCGGCCAGTACCAGCAGCCGGGCACGACCGCTCCGGCGACGACGGGGCAGCCGGGCCCGCTCGCGCTCCCGTGTTCGAACGACATGGTCTGCGGCACGCACAAGTGCAACACGGCCGTGGGCAAGTGCGCCTTCCCCTGCGCGGCGAACACCGACTGCGCGGCGGGCTTCTCGTGCATGGGCGCGGGCTCGGCGACGGCGATCTGCGTGCCCGGCGGGCAGTAGAGAGCGCCGGGGTCCGGCCGCGCGACGTGCGCGGCGGCCGTCGGACACCCCAGGAGCGCCACCTCGCGCGCCATCCCAGGGATCGGGGTCTCTTCGGGGCAGCTGGCAGCCTCCCCGTCTGCCGGGCGCCGGGGAGGTTGGTCCCGACGGCTCGTACCACACGACGCCGCGGCTGATCGACAAGAGCGAGTACACGTCCCACAGCGATGGGACGACCGGGCGTCGCGAGATCGACTTCGTCTGGAGCGATCGATCGAACAAGAACGAGCGCCGGGTGAGCGGCGAGGAGCTCCGCCGGAGGCACGGCGCCGAACCTGGTTCTGCATCCGCCCACGTCCGACATGTTCGTGAGGCTCTCCTCCACGATCGTGACGCGGTCAACTCTGTTGCAGGACATCCTCCAGCCCAACATGGGCGTATGCGTGTGGGGAGCGTGTAGATGAGTCATTCGACGAAGGGAGATAGTGTGATGAGCTATAGGCGTGGGATCACGTGCCAGATTACAGCTTTCGAGGTCATCGATGCTCCCTCGGACCCGAACGTGCCGGCCCGGAAATGGATGGCAGTAGCCACTGCTCACGTCTACGATCCAGATGCCGTTGTGCCGCCGCTGACGCCCGCGCAGACGGTGCTGGCAGGGGAGACCATGCGGGTGATCAGCGGCCGCTCGTACGCGGACACGGAGGCAGATGCCATGGCACTGGCGCTCAGAGGATTATTGTTTGAGCTGACGGCAAAGGGCTTTTCGGCAAACCACGATGTGAAGCTCTGGTGACGGCGAGTCCCAGCCCATGCTGGACGAGGTGCGTATGTGATCGAATTTCAGCCAAAACCTGGCGTGTCCTTCGAGGCAGGAAAGAATGTCGATGAACTGATCCATCGAGGCACCCTCCGCTTCGGGCGGCATGTCGACATTACGTTCGCTGGCTCCGATCCGTGTTGAGGATTATGAAAGATCTGTTTGCTGTGTCCGACCCCACCGAGGTCATCGTTCTTCACAGGGCAGTGAATGAAGCCAAGCTTCCATTGCTCTCCTACGATCAAGATCTCTCTGCTAGCGCGATTCTGGCGACAATCGCGGAGCGTCTAACGGCAGCCCTCAGGGATATTCCGCAGTGGGACGACGACTCCTGGCGATCGTTGTCGCCGCGGCACCCAGCGTGGGAACTCGCGGTCAACCGAGCGTTGTCGGATCAAGATTATCTCCGAACGGCTGCGCTTCCCGAAAAACGAGAATATGTCCGTCTTCTCCTTGCGCCCTATCGCAACGACGATGCGAAGATTTCGGAGTTTATTGATTGTGTTGATAGTATCCTTGGCGAACGAAGGTGGTACCAGCTCTGGCTGCGGAAAGCATCGCCTTTTGCCGGTGGAGTCGCGTTCCTGAGGGAGGGGCCGGACGGTCGTTTCGCCGCATGGGATGCCAACCATAATGAGATCATCTCCGGTAGTCTGGACGAGGTCGGTGCGGTACTTCTGGAGGGGAATTTTGAGCCGTTCGGTTACTTTGTCCACGATGTGCCGGAAACCCGCGTCGGCGACTCGCGCCTATCATCCTCCTCGCCCTCATCGCGCCGTCCAGCACCACGGGTAGATCCACTTGACTAGATCCGAGCGTCCCTTGGTGTGGTGTCCACCCCCCCCAGGGCGACGTGATGAGTTGGGCCGCGCCGAACACGCGAGCGGAGGAGCCTCCCGCAGAGCGCCATCGGCCTGGCCCCCATGGACACGTTTCGCCGCCCGCCTGGCTGTGCCACCCTGTCAGCGCTTCAACCATGCCGGCGCCGGAAGAAGACCCCACGCTCCCGCCGGAGCGCCCCGGCCCGCTTGCCGCGGGCCCGGCGCAGACGAGCGACCCGGCGTCGATGACGATGCCGCCGGCAGACGCCTCGGCGCCGACTCGGCCCCTCCCTCCGGCCGAAGAGGCGCACGCGTCTGACACCGAAACGGAAGGGGGCGCGCCCACGCGCGGCGCCGCGGCCGGAGCGGCCGGGGTTCCCGTCGCTGCGTGGAGCCGTTACGAGCTCGTCCGGCCGCTCGGGCGGGGCGGCATGGGGGAGGTGGTCGAGGCGCGCGACAAGCGCCTGGGCCGAGCGGTCGCGCTCAAGTTCATTCGCGGGGCCGACCCCGACCGCGCCCTGCGCCTCTTGCAGGAGGCCCGCGCCCAGGCGCGCATCGACCACCCGAACGTCTGCAAGGTCTACGAGGTCGGCGAGGTCGCGGGCAAAGCGTACATCGCGATGCAGCTCGTGCGCGGCCGGAGGTTCGACGAGGCGGCGAGCGAGATGTCGCTTCCCGCCAAGGTGCGGGCGATGCGCGCGGTGGCCGAGGCGGTGCACGAGGCGCACAGGCTCGGCATCGTGCACCGCGATCTGAAGCCCTCGAACATCCTGATCGAGCGGGTCGAGGACGGGAGCTTCCACCCGGTGGTCGTCGATTTCGGCCTCGCCTACGAGGCCGGCGGCGAGCAGAGCCTCACCGAGACCGGGGCGCTCCTGGGCACGCCCGCGTACATGGCGCCCGAGCAGGCGCGCGGCCAGGTGCACGGCGCCGACCAGCGCTCGGACGTCTATGGCCTCGGCGCCACGCTCCACCAGCTCCTCTGCGGCGCAGCGCCGTTCGAGGGCGCCACGCCCGCCGCAACGCTCCTCAAGGTGCTGCACGAAGAGCCCCGACCCCCGCGCGCGCTCGCGCCCGAGCTGCCCGCCGACCTCGAGACCATCACCCTCAAGTGCCTCCACAAGGAGCCCGAGCAGCGCTACCCCACGGCGAGGGCCCTCGGCGAGGACCTCGGGCGCTTCCTCGACGGCGAGCCGATCCTCGGCCGGCGCCCCCGCCTGTCCTTCCGGCTGAAGCGGCTCGCGCGCAAGCACCGCGCGCTCGTGGCCGTCTCGGCCCTCTCGCTCGCGCTCATCGCGGCGCTCGGCGCCCTCGGCCTGCGCTCGCAGCTCGAGGCGCGGCGCGCCCGGGCCGAGGCGGCCGAGCGGGCGAGGCTCGGCGAGGAGATCGGACAGGAGGTCAAGGAGATCGAGTGGTTCTTGCGCGTCGCCTACGGCCTGCCGCTGCACGACACCGGCCGCGAGCAGGCCCGCGTCCGCGAGCGCATGGCGCGCATCGCGGCCCGCCACGTCGAGACGGGCGGCGCCGGCGCGGGGCTCGCGCGCTACGCGCTCGGGCGCGGGCACCTGGCCCTGCTCGAGTTCGACGAGGCGCGCGAGCAGCTCGAGCGCGCCCGTGCGCTCGGGGTCGACTCGCCCGAGCTCCACCACGCGCTCGGGCGCGCGCTCGGCGAGCTGTACCGCCGCGCCATCGAGGACGCCCGGCGCAGCGGCGGCGTCGCGTGGGTGGCCGGGCGGCGGCGCGCGCTCGAGGAGCAGTACCTCCTGCCCGCGCTCGCCGCGCTCGAGAAGAGCCGCGGGCTCGGGCTCGAGTCGCCCCACCACCTCGAGGGGCTCATCGCCCTCTATCGCCGCGACCACGACGCCGCCGCGCGCGCCGCGGAGCTCGCCGGCCGCGAGGCGCCCTGGTCGTACGAGGCCTTCCGCCTCGCCGGCGACATCGCCCACGCGCAGGCGGTCGATCGCTTCGATCGAGGGGATTACGACGGCGCGCGCGCCGATCTCGAGCGGGCGGTCGCGCGGTATGACGAGGCGCTCGAGGTGGGGCGCAGCGACGCGCTGGCGTACGAGGCGCTCGCCGTGGCCTGGCTGAAGCGGGCCGAGGTCGACGAGCGGCAGGGCAGGCCCCGCAAAGAAGCGCTCGAGCGCGCCCTCGATGCCTCGGGCAAGGCGGTGCGGGCGGCGCCGGGGCGCGCTTCGGGCCACACCCGGAGGGCCCAGGTCCTGATGAGCTGGTATCAGCTCATGAAGGACGAAGGCGGCGGCCTCGAGCCCGAGCCCATCCTCGAGGAGTGGCTCGCCACCGCCGCGCGCGCCATCGCGCTCGACCCGAGCGACGTGTACGCGCACGACGCCGCGGGGCTGGCCCACTTCACGCGGGGGTTCGAGCAGGCGCGCGCCGGCCTCGACCCGGGCCCTGCCTGGGACGAGGCCCACGTCCAGCTGACGCGGGCCCTCGAGCTGGAGCCCAACTACCCCTGGGCGCTCAACGATCTCGCGAACGTCCACCGCTGGAAGGGCAACCACCGGCGCGACAAGGGCCAGGACCCGCGCCCCGAGTACGCCGAGGCCGCGCGCTCCTATCGCCAGGCGATCGAGAGCGATCCGAAATACCTCTTTCCCTACTGGAACCTCGGCGACCTCTACAACGACTGGGCCTCGTACGACCTCGCGCACGGGTTCGACCCGCAGGACACGGTGCAGAGGGCGCTCGAGATCGGGCGCCGGGCCCTCGCGCTCGACGCCCAGTTCTACCAGGCGCTCAACCAGGCCGCGGTGGCCGAGCTGACCCTGGCGCAGCACCTCGCCGCGCGCGGCGCCGACCCGCGCCCGCCGATCGAGCGCGCATTCGTCCACCTCGACCGATCGCGCGCCATCAACCCCGCCGCGGGGCGGACCTCGTCCTACCGCGCCGAGGGCCACCGCCTGGCCGCGCTCCACGCCCTGCGCTCGGGCGGAGACCCGAGCGACGATCTCGAGGCCGGGCGGGCCGCGCTGGCCGAGGCCTACCGGGCAGAGCCGAGCTGCCTCGGCTGCCTGCTCGCCGGCGCGCAGCTCGGCGCGGTCGAGGCGCAATGGGCGCGGCAGAGAGGGCGTTCACCCCTGCCCGCGCTGCGGAGGGCGCGCGACGACGCGCGGCGGGCCATCGAGATCTACCCCCACGCCGAGGGCCACGTCGAGCTCGCGCGCGCCTGCTGGCACCTCGCGCGGGCGTCGTCGCCGGCCGAGGCCCGCGGCGCCGCCGACGAGGGGCTGAAGCACGTCGAGCAGGCGCTGCGTCGCGATCCGCTCCTCGCGCACGCCCACGCCGTGCGCGGCGGGCTCCTGCTCTCGCGGGCGCGCGGGGCGGCCGACGCGAGGGCGCGCCGCCAGGAAGCGCGAGAGGCCCAGGCCTCGCTGGGGCGCGCCTTCGAGCTCGACCCGCTGCTCCGGCGCGAGTACGCCGAGGCGGCGCGTGAAGCGGAGCGAGGAGCCGAGGGCGCCGCGCCGGGCGCCGCTCGGCCCTAGTCTCGACGAGGGCACAGCTGCCCGGTGTCAGGCAGCTATGCCCACCTCGAGACGGGTACCGCGGCTCAGAAATCCCGCCAGAGAAACCGGTCGATGACGAGCGGTCGCTGGAAACAGCAGCGATTCTCATGGCTTCCGCCTGTTTCGCCGCCGAGGGCGGCTCTGGTGTGGCCCAACGGGGCGCCCTCCGCCGTCGCGTCGCCCGCGGTGAAGGGCCCGCGGCATCACCGATCGGGGTCGGCGCCTGGCCTGGCGGCGCAGCGCCGCGGGATTCTCCTTCGCTCGCCGCCCTGTTGTCGGGCCCCTCGATGCGCTGCCGCCTGTTTCGGGATCGTGCCTGCGTGCCCGCACTCTGCCAGCCCAACGTTGAATTGACCTGCGGCGCGAAGCGCCGTCAGGTCCAATTCTGTGTTGGGCGGCGCCTGGTCGCGCATCACGGCTCGTGGGAAAAGACCTGCGCGTGTCGGCCGGCGTCTCAAGGAGGTCGTCGCGTTTTACGAGCAGGGCCTCGGCTTGCCGCGCCTCTGCGCGTTCGAGGGACACGCCGGCTACGACGGGGTCGTGCTGGGCCTGTCGGGCTGCGAGTACCACCTCGAGTTCACCCAGCACGAGGCAGGCAGCGCGTGCCCGGCGCCTTCGCGCGACAATCTCCTCGTGCTCTACGTCCCCGATCCTGTCGAACTCGAGCAGGTGCGCGGCAGGCTGGAGGCGCTGGGGCACCACCTGGTTGAGCCCGAGAACCCCTACTGGCGCGACAAAGGGTTCACCTTCGAGGACCCCGACGGGTGGCGGGTGGTCCTCTGCCAGACGGCCGGGATCTGAATCGAGCCCCTGCCCGATGGGCGTATAGCGTACTTGCTGAAGACACCTCGGCGGGGACGCACTCACCGCGTCATCAGTCCAATGGAGTTCATGGCCCGGCTCGCGGCTTTGATTCCTCCGCCGAAGATCCCGCTTGTGAGATACCATGGCGTGTTCGCGCCTCGCTCGTCGTGGCGCTCTCTCGTGACACCCAAACCTCCGGCCCGCGCCGCGAAGTCTGAGCCGTGCGCGGGGCACGGGTGATGCGCCGCATCCTCGATCACCTGAACTTGACCTCGCAGCCCCGAACGGCAGCACCCGCGCGCGATCCAACGTGGGAACCGATGGCGTTCGGGTTCGACGCGGCGTAGGTGGGCACCCGGCCCGAGCCCGTCATGGCGAACGCACGTCGCGGTCGTCGAGCCAGAGCTGCACCCAATGCACGGCGCGCGCTCCCTGCGACGGGGCGAGCGGGTGTTTGATGCGCGATAGACGGGTCGCCCGGCGCCGTTCCCGCGGGGCCTGACACGGGCGAGAGCTCTATGGTTTCCTATCCGCTTCGCAAACGGGTTCGGCTGGTCCACGACCACATTGCCTCGCCCTCCAGTTAACCTAATGCCACAACCACGACGTGGTCGTGCCATCCAGAAATGCCGAGCAACTTTAGCAAGTAAGCGTGTCCCATCAGGCCCCGCGGCTACCGCCATACTACACACGCGTCCAGATTGGGAGCGGGGCCCGATGGCGCGCCGGAGAGGCCGGTAGGCCCCGGCGCGACCAGGTACTTCGCCGCCGCCCAGCCCGAGCACAGGCAAACGGCTATTTCGCCAGCACGGCAGGCGAACTTGGCCCGTCTGGCGCGCGTGCAGCAGCATGGGGGGCACAGGAGGACCATGCCGCCGACTCCCCCGAAGAGGCCAGACGAGCCCAACCCGGCGACCGTGGTGAAGCCTCCCCATCCAGCGACGGTGGCGCAGCCGACGCAGGCGTTGGAGCTGGTGGCTCCGAAGCCGCCGCACCCGGCGACCGTGGCGCAGGCGAAGCCGACGTTCGGGAACGCGGCCGTCAGGCCGCCGCACCCGGCGACCGTGGCGCAGGCGAAGCCGACGTTCGGGAACGCGGCCGTCAGGCCGCCGCACCCGGCGACCGTGGCGCAGGCGAAGCCGACGTTCGGGAACGTTGACGCCAGGCCGCCGCACCCGGCGGCAGCCCAGATGAAGCCCGCTCCGCATCCGGCCACGGATCCAGCGCTGGAAGCGGAGGCGGAGCTGATGGGGCGATGGGCGGCGGAGGGATCGAAATCCTCGGGTGCGATCCAGCTGGCGAGAGCGCTCGTCGCTCCCCCCTCGGGAAACCCCCGGGACCGCCAGCTCTCTCTCATACTGGGGCTGATCCGGAACCGGGGCGGATTCCGTGACAACCTGATCATCGCCAGAGAGGCGCTCCGGATGTTCAATCAGGACGCCAGTCGAGCTATCGCATTCTTGCGCGGTATGTATCGCCAGGCCGGCGCAGGCTCGCTGAGCGAGTCCATGATCGGCCTCGTATACAGCGAATCCAGCAGCCTCGGGTTGAGGCTGCCCAAGCCGAGGCAAAGGCAAATACACAGGCTCGTGCGCGTGAGGCTCACCGCCAGGTTCCTGCCGGTGACACACGCTGGGAACTACGAGAGCTGTCTGGCCAACTATCTGGTCATCAACAAGGTCCTGAATACGCAAGACGATAGACAACGCGCCAAGGCGATCGAAGAGATGCGGGGCAAGGACCAAGGCTTCAACCGCAACAAGGGATACCTATATCTCCCGTTCCTCGACGAGATGACGACCGCGGTTCGATCCTTGATCCCGTACGCCAGATCGTGCGTCGCCGTGTTCAGCATCGAACGCGGCGGCGCCCTGCTGTCCGACCACATCGAGAATCGCATGCTTTTCGATGTCGCGCATCCCCCGCAGTTCTTCAAGATATCGAAGTGGCGAGAGTGGGCCACCAGGCAACACGAATTAGATCGAGGAACGATCGCGGAGAACGTACGAGCCGCGCTGCGCCGCTACATAGGCTTGTACAATGGTAAATCGGTTAGAATTGGCTTTTGCGAGACCATGGTCTCCGGCGATTCCGCAAATCGCGTACTGGAGATGCTCTCGCCCGTGGCGGTGGAATTTTCAAATGTGCAATTCGAAGTCCTGTTGGTCCGCCAGACGCTCAACAGGCGCAGAGAGATCGTCGAAAACAAGGCGATCACGATCGCCAGCGACAGTGAGCAGATCAACTACTCTCAGTTTTCGCCGAAAGGCAAGCTAGATCCCAAAGTATACAACCAGTTCCACATACGACTGGCCTCGGTTCGCTGGATCCCCGGAGAGGACGTCGACTACCTCACGCGCGACCGAGAGAACGGCGGCAACTTCGACAAGCGACTGATCGTCTTTGATGGAACGGACGAAGTTACGCTGTGTGCGATCGAGATCGAACACGACGGATCGGCGCGCCAAGCGTTGAGCCAGCTGATCGCCGAGGGCTCGGCGAGAAGACTCATGAGAGCCGCCGTCGAGCAATACGAGAGAATTCTCGACTCCATCCGACGCGGCCGGCTGACAATCGCCGGACTAGCGGCTCACCTCGCGCAATCCCCACAAAACGCGCAACTCGGCCAGCAGGTACTGGACAAGCTAGGGTTCCGCCTGAAGGAGTAGCCGGAGCGGTCGATCTCCGCGAGGTCTTCAAGTCGATATTTCCCGGCGGCCTGACCTTTGAGCCGACGCGCACGCCAGCCCAATCCCGCCAGGTCTGGATGATCAGCGGTGAAGCTGATTTGCAGCCGAAGATCCCGCTTGTGAGATACCATGGCGTGTTCGCGCCTCGCTCGTCGTGGCGCTCTCGCGTGACACCCAAACCTCCGGCCCGCGCCGCGAAGTCTGAGCCGTGCGCGGGGCACGCGCCTCTGCCCGCCGCGCCCGCGCCCGCATCGCCCGCGCCCGCGTCGCCGTGCGCTCCGCCGGCGCTCTCAGCGAGGTCGCTCGCGCATGCCGAGCCCACGGTGCGAGTCGAGCCGACCCTGATCTCGGTCTTGCACTGGGGGCGGCTGCTCGAAGGGGAGTTGTTCGCAACGACGGCTCGCCAGGCGTCGTTCCCGCGGCGCTTGAGACGCGCGAGAGCTCTATGGTTGCCTATCCGCTTAGATGGCTGTTCCGCAGGAGTAGCCGCTCCGCGGAGCGGCGACACGGCAACCCACAGCCAAGCGCATGTCAACCATCGCATGCAGCGTGGCTGTACGATTGGACGGCCGCTACGAGAGGAACTTGACTTTCGGATCGAGTTTGGATTTCTTGGCCTATCGAGAGGATTGGAGGATGGCATGCAGCACGCAGGGGGCGCAGCCCCGGACATGGGCCCCGCGGCCCCGGACATGGGCGTCGCGACCCCGGACATCGGCGCCGCGACCCTGAAGCGGATCACCCGTGGCCTGATGCCGCTCTTCTGCCTGATGTACCTGATCGCGTACATCGACCGGCAGAACGTCTCCTATGCCAAGCTGGAGATGGTGGGCGCCCTGGGCCTCACCGAAGCCGCATACGGCCTCGGCGCCTCGCTGTTCTTCCTCGGCTACTTCCTGTTCGAGGCGCCGGCCAACCTGATCCTCGTCCGCGTCGGCGCCGGGGTCTGGTTCAGCCGGATCATGGGCACCTGGGGCCTCGTCACCATCGCGCTGGGGTTCACCCAGAGCCCGGCCATGTTCTTCGTCCTGCGCTTCCTGCTGGGCGTGGCGGAGGCCGGCTTCTTCCCGGGCGTGCTCTACGTCCTGACCCTCTGGTACCCGCATGCGCACCGCGCCCGCATGATCGGCGCCTTCATGATGGCCAGCGCCGTGGCCAACGCGGTGGGCTCGGTCGTCGGCGGCGCGCTGCTCGATCTCGACGGCCTCCTGGGACTGGCTGGCTGGCAGTGGGTGTTCGTGGCCACCGGCGCTCCCGCCGTCCTGCTCGCGCCCTACGTCCTCTGGCGCCTGCCGAGCCACCCCGAGCAGGCCCGCTTCCTCACCCCCGACCAGAAGGCCTGGCTCGCCAGGACCCTCGCCGCGGAGCCCCGCCAACAGGCGGAAGGCTCCCCCTGGCGGGCCTTGCTGGACATACGAGTGATCGCGCTCGCCGGCCTGTATGTCGGCTTGCCGCTCGGCGCTTACGGCCTCAGCTACTGGCTGCCCACCCTCGTGAAGGGCTTCGGCGCCTCGAACATCCAGAACGGCTTCATCAACGTCATCCCCTGGGTCTTCGTCGCCTTGGCGCTCTGGTGGGTGCCGCGCCATGCCGCCCGCAACGGCGTCAGCGCCTGGCACATCTCCGGCCCCATGCTGCTCGGCGCCGTCACCCTGGTGCTGAGCGTGGTCGTGCCGGGCGCAGCGCCCAAGTTCGCCCTGCTGTGCGTCGCCGCCGCCGCCATCTTCGCCGGCCAGCCGGTGTTCTGGAGCGTGCCCCAGAAGCTCCTCGCGGGCCCGCACGCCGCCGCTGGCATCGCCGCCATCAACTCGGTGGGCAACCTCGGCGGCTTCGTGGCCCAGAACGTGGTGCCGCGCATCTACGACGCGACCGGCAGCCAGCTCGCCCCCATGCTGTTTCTGGCCGGCTGCCTGCTCATCGCCGGCGTCAGCATCCGGGTGCTCGTCCCCCGGCTGGCAGGCTGGTAAGGCGCCGGCGGATCAGGCCTGGCGGCCGCAGGCCGCCGCCAGCATCCGCAACTTCTACCCAGCGTCCGCAAGGCCAGCAAGCGAATGTCGCGTGGCAGTGCAGTGGGCTCCGTCCGCGTGGCGGAGAGAGCGCTGACCTCGCCCGCGTCGCGCGGACGGTTCATGACGCAGTGATGGTGGTGCCGTGCGGCCTGGACAGGCCAAGCCGATAACCACGGTCCTGCACCGCAAACTCGCCCGGAAGGAGCCTCGACCAACACGCGCCCTGCGCGGACGCGCGTGGCGAGGTGTCGCCTGGCCCTTTCCCGTTCGCTTCACGCGGTGCAGGACTTCTACGCACACCCGAACTGGGTCGAGCTCGGCGACGACGTCCTCGTGGACCAGTCGCTCACCGTCACGAGGAGCTCAACAAAGACAAGAGCACATTGCCCGGTCGCGCGGCGCAGCATCGAGCGGAGAAGCCGCTCGCGATCCGACAGACACGCCATGAGTGGTGCCGACTCGATCAGCTCGCTCACGATGCGTGGGCGATGCCGGAGCTCGTGTCCGCGCAGAATCCGGAGCAGAAGGTCTGCCCATCATCGCAAGCGGGCAAGCCGCCGCCCCCGCCGGACGTCCCCGTGCTCGTGGCGTCGGAGCTCGCTGGATAGCTGTCCTGTGCCACATCGGCCGCCATCTCCGACAGTGCCGGCCAAGGCCAAGACAGTTCGGTTTCCGCGGATCTCCGCACCTGTCCTATCCGGGCGCCTCGTCAATGCGGCGTGCTACCGTCGGCGCGACCTTTCTCTCCCCTCCGGTGCTGGCACCAGGCCGAGCAGCCTCCCTTTCGCCTCGTGAACGATCCGCGCCGCCTCCTCATCCCCAAGGGCGACGGCGCGGTTCAGGGGGCCGGCGAGCGAGGCAACCACGAGGGCCCGAGGCGACGCGTCGGCCGACGCGAGCTCCCCAGGCCCGAGGCTTGACGCTTGGGCCCGGGTTGAGCCCATGCCTGCCGAGGGGGTGCGATCCGTCGTCACGCTCCCCCCATATCCCCAGGGAAGCGACGGATCGCACCGGTTCGCCCCCGCGAAATCATCCCGCCAGAAAGCCGCTCGATGGCGAGCGGTCGCCGAAAACAGCAGCGATTTTAATAGTTTCCGCCTTTTACGCCGCCGCGGGTGGCTTCGGTGTGGCCCAACGGAGCGCCCTGCACCGCCGCGTCGCCCGCGGTGAAGGGCCCGCGGCATCACCGTACGGCCACGATGCACGCGCTGGTTGACATAGAGAACCTCACGCGATCCGCATCCCTCGAGAAAAAGCGACGCTGTATCAACAATTCGGGGCTCGGATTGTCGATGCCCGGCGTGGTGCGGCCCACCAGATCCACGAGCTCGTTCGGCGGTGCGCCCTGGTTCGCCTGATTCTGGAGTTCGACGTGCATTGCGCGGTGCGCATCGCAGCGGATGACGGCGGTCGACGACCCGCGCGCGAGAGGCTCGTGCGGTACTGCTCCCGCCCGGCCTTCGCACTCGATCGAATCGAGCTCCTGCCCGATGGGCGTATAGCGTACTTGCTGAAGAGTGCGCACGTGGGAGGCGGTTTCGCGCCTCCTTCAGCGCGGTGCGAGGCGCAGTCGGCCCCTCGATTCAGGGGCATCGAGGGGCCGACGCCCTGCTGTGCGTCGATCGGATCATCCGCTCCACCGCCGGTATGGCAGAGGGTGTCCAAAGCGCCCTCTCACAGGCGCGCGTCGCAGGCGCCGCGCGACGCCACCGACACCCCCGCCGCGTTCGCGGTGCAGGCGTTGCTGTACGTCCGCCCGTCGCAGCCGCAGACCGGGGCGTACACATGGAGGCAGGCCTGCGGGGTGGGCTCGCACGTGCCCATCTGATCGCCCGCGCCGCACTGGGCCTCCGGGCTGTAGTCGCAGAAGAACCCGCGCTCGCACGCGAGGCCGGCGATGCCGCCACACGCCTGCTCCCCGACATCCCCGCACTCGCCGGACGACGCAACCGACACGCCCGCCGCGTTCGCGTAACAGGCGTTGCCATACGTCTTCCCGTCGCAGCCGCAGACCGGGTCGTACACGTCCAGGCACGCCTCCGGGATGCGCTCGCAGGTGCCCGTCTGATCGCCCGCGCCGCACTGGGTCTCCGGGCCGTAGTCGCAGAAGAACCCGCGCTCGCACGCGAGGCCGGCGATGCCGCCGCACGCCTGCTCCTCGGGAGCCCCGCACGCGCCGAGCGACGCCACCGACACGCCCGCCGCGTTCGCCGCGCACTCGTTGCCGTACGTCTTGCCGTCGCAGCCGCAGACAGGGTCGTACTCCTTCGTGCACATCTTCGGGATGGGCGTGCAGGCGCCCCACTGATCGCCCGCGCCACACATGGCATCGATCTCGTAATCACAGAAGAAGCCGGGCTTGCAGGTGAGGCCGAGCAGGCCGCCGCAGAGGGCCACCGAGATGGTGCCGCCTGCCCTCGCCTCCTGCGCCTCGGAGGCGATCGGCTCGACGGCCTCGTCGGCCACCTCCACCTGACAGCCCGCGGCGAACGGGGCCATCGAGAGCGCGAGCCAGAGCGCGGAGGCGAATCGATGATTGTTGATACGACGCTGAACGTTCATGATGTCTCTCCATGGGGCCGCGCCGTTCCCGGCGAGGCGGTTGCAATGCACGAGCACTTCCCTCCGCGGCGGCGACATCCGCAGCGTCGAAGCGAAGGATCGACGCGTTGCTCGACGCGGCGATCGCCGTGTCGAGGAGGCCTCGGCGACGCGCCATCGGGGGTCCGTCGCCGTGTTGCGGAGGCGTGGTTCCCTTGGCAGGAGTCGGGCCACGCGGCTCTTGCGGGGTTCACGCCTCTCCGCGGTCCCCGGGCGGTCCGGATCGGGCAGGGGCTTGCTCAAATGGGCGAGAGCTTGCGCAACTTGCGCGACAGCGCCCCGCAGGGGACTCCGGCCCGCGGTTCTTGGTAGGGAGCGATGCACCGCCGCCTTCCCCGCCGCCTCCTGCGCCGCCCTCACCGCGCTCCTCAGCAGTTGCAGCGCCACGCCCGACGCCGCCTCCCCTGACCAGGCCCCCGCGCACGGGCAGCACGGCGCCGGTCCAGCCGGTCATGCCGGCGCTCACGGCGGGCACGCCGGCCGCCACGGCGGCAACGCCGGCCACCACGGAGGGCATGGCGGGCACGCCCACGGCGGAGGACCGCTCGTGCACCGCTTCGAGCGGGCCGACGACTGGGTTCCCGCGTTCGAGGGCCCCGAGCGCGACGCCAGGCAGAAGCCCGCGGAGGTCATCGCCGCCATGCGGCTCGCCCCCGGCATGCGCGTCGCCGATCTCGGGGCCGGCACGGGCTACTTCCTGCCGCACCTCTCGCGCGCGGTCGGGCCGACCGGCGCGGGACTGGTAGTTGCATCGCCGCACTCAGAACCACGCAACGTCAACGTTGGCGATTCGCAGTGGCCGGCACCTCCCATACAAGCCAGAACGCAAGAGTATCGTTCTAGAGAGCGCGCAAGGTTCGCGCTTTACGGACCAACCCACAGAGCCATGTAAACGTCGTCGAGATACTCGTTCGGACCGATCTTCAGCCGCCTCGTCTTACGCCCCTCTTCGACGAACCCGAGCGATCGATAAAGCGCGATCGCGGGCTCGTTCGACGAGCGCACCTGAAGCTCGACTTTTTCAACGCGCGGGTTCGACCGCGCCCAGCGCAAGAGCGAGTTCATGAGGGCTCTGCCAACGCCTTGGCGTTGATGGCCTTCGTGAACGGCGATCATCAGCCTGACGACGTGCGACGTCGCGGCAAGTGAGAGCGGTTCCAAGAACGCATGCCCGACGACCGTGCCCGCGTGTTCGGCGACGAGATAGGTGCCGCCGCAGCGATCGTCGAGCTCGACGATCTTCTTTCGAAGGTCGTCGTCGACGATTTCGTCGGGCATCGAGGCGAGCTTCCCCGGAACGCTCGCGATCGCGCGCTCGGCTGCCGCGAGCAGCGGCGCGTCCTCCGGCCGTGCTTCTCGGATCAAAGGCACATCGAACCCCATGACGTTCTCTTATCACCCGACGGGGCCGGTTGCAGACGCCGTCGCGCGGAGAGCTCTTCCGCTCGCAGCACATCGCGAGGTCGGGAGCCCGTCGCTAGAATGCCGAAGCCATGCCCTTGCGCCAGCAGACACCGCCCGGCGGAGACCGGCGCGCCGCCGTCCCCGGCGCGCCCGGTCGGCTCGCCTGCCTGAGGTCCCCGTGATCCGGGCCGCTCGCCCCGAGGAGGCTGAGCTCCTCGGCGCGCTCGCCCTCCGTTCCAAGGCGCACTGGGGCTACACGCGCGAGTTCATGGAGGCGTGCCGCGCGGAGCTCTCGATCTCGCCGGCGTACGTGGCGCGGCATCCGACCTTCGTCCTGGTGCGCGGAGACGAGGCGCTCGGGTTTTACACGCTCGAGGCCCTGAGCTCGACCCGGGTGGAGCTCGGCCACCTCTTCGTCGAGCCGGAGGAGATCGGGCGCGGTCATGGCCGCGCGCTCCTGGCGCACGCGCGCGACGAAGCGCGGCGACGCGGGTACCGCGTCCTCGTGATCCAGGGCGATCCGAACGCCGGGCGATTCTACGAGGCCTGCGGCGCGCGGCGCGTGGGCGAGAAGGGCTCTGCCAGCATCCCTGGCCGGCTGCTCCCGCTCTTCGAGCTCGACCTGTCGCGCTGACGCGCCGCCGCTCGCGCTGGCCGAGCCTCCACGATATCGGCAACGTGAATCGATCTCCGGATCCTGTTCGTCCTCGATGGCGTGTCGTACTGGATGTTCGGTCGGCCCGGGGCTTGGTCTCCGTGAACACGGAGAGCAGGCGTCGGAGACGCGGCGACCCAAGGGCTCAGCTCGTTCACTCGATCGGGCGCGAACAGCTGTCTTGTGCCACATCGGCCGCCATCTCCGACAGTGCCGGCCAAGGCCAAGACAGCTCGGTTTCCGCGGATCTCCGGGCCCGAGGCGACGCGCCGGCCGACGCGAGCTTCCCAGGATCGAGGCTCGCCGGTTGGGCCCGGGTTGGGCCCAACCCCTCCGACGGGCAGCGATCCGTCGTCACGCCTCCCTGAAATTCGGGGCAAAGCACCGGATCGCGACGGTTCGCCGCCGCGGAATCGTCCCGCCAGGATTAGAGTCGACGCTCACCTGAGCACGCCCACCAAGCGCCCAACCAAGTCTGGGTGACGGACGTGACGTACATCCCCACCGGCGAGTGCTGGTGTTTCATCATCTCAAGAAGAGATGATAGGCCGCATTCTTCGTTTCTTCGATGAATGGATAACCGAGGTCGGTGAGAAAACGGTCGAACTCGTCGTATTCCGGCTCCGGGACCTGCAAGGCGGCGAGGACTCGCCCGAACGCGGCCCCGTGGTTGCGGTAGTGGAACAGGCTGATGTTCCAGCGCCCGCCGATGTGCGTGAGGAACTGCATCAGCGCCCCGGGGCGCTCCGGGACCTCGAAACGTAGGAGCCGCTCGTTCGCTGTCGGGGCGCGCCCGCCGACCATGTAGCGCACGTGCAACTTGGCCATCTCGTCCATGCTGAGGTCGATCTCGGGGTACAGATGCTTGATATACGCGCCGATACCGGCGATCAGCCCGCCGCCGCCCACGGGCACGAAGATGGCGTCCAGCGACCCGCGATGCTGGCGCATGATCTCCAGGGCAATGGTGCCCTGACCCGCGATCACGTCCGGGTCGTCGTACGGGTGCACGAAGGTCAGCCCCTCGCTCGCTTCGAGCGTCTTGGCATGGGCGTAGGCTTCATCGTAAGAATCCCCGATCAGCTCGATCTCCGCGCCGAGCGCGCGCACGGCGTCGACCTTGATCCGGGGAGTCGTGGTCGGCATCACAATGCAGGCGCGGATGCCGAGCCGCTGGGCGGCGAGGGCCACCCCCTGCGCGTGGTTGCCCGCCGAGGCGGCGATCACGCCGCGCCCCTTCTCGGCCGCGCTCAGCGAGGAGATCTTGTTGTAAGCGCCGCGCAGCTTGAAGGAGAAGACGGGCTGCAGGTCCTCGCGCTTGATCAGCACGCGGTTGCCCAGGCGCGCGGAGAGCCGCGGCGCATCCTCCAGGGGGCTCTCCTGGGCCACGTCGTAGACGCGGGCGCGCAGGATTCGCTCGAGATAACCGCTTGGTGCCATTTGGGCGGCGAAAGCTACGGTCCTCGGCGCGCATCGTCAACTCGTTCGTGGAACACCCCTCAGGGCATCTCTCCGGCGACCGCGCGCTCTGCTCATTCGGGCGCTACGGCCTCGAGGCCGTGGATGTCGGCCCTTGATCCACCTCGCGCGTCCTGCGGCCGAGCCGCGCCCGCGCGCGTCACACGAGGATGCCCCTCCGACCATCCAGCAGCGCTCTATTGATTCCTGGCTCTCGCCTCGATAACAGAGATACGAGCATGAGGAAGCGATCTGCGCGGTGGTCCTGGGTGGCGCTGTGCCTGCCGGGCGTCGGGTGCACGACGATCGTCGGGCTGGACAAGCCCTACCATCCAGTAGAGGAGCACGGCGGCAGCGGTGGCGGCGGCGGCGGCGGCGCCGACGGCGGCGGCGGCCGTGGTGGTGGTGGCGGCAGCGTGGAAACCGGCAGTCGCTGCGTCGGGCTGCCTGCGACGTGCGGGCCGGCGGAAGACGAGAGCTGCTGTGCGAGCGAGCTGGTGACCGGCGGCACGTTCAACCGGAGCAACGACCCGGCTTTCCCGGCCACCGTGAGCGACTTCCTGCTGGATCGGTTCGAGGTCACGCTGGGGCGGTTCCGCGCGTTCGTGGACGCGTATCCCGGGAGCCGGCCCGCCGTGGACGCGGGCGCTCACCCGAGGATCGCGGGCAGCGGGTGGTACGCGACGTGGGACGAACATCTGCCGGCGGACAGAGCGAAGCTCCTGGAAGGGCTGCTCTGCGATTCGGAGGGCACGGCGTGGGTGTGGACGGATGAGCCCGGCGCGAACGAGCGCCTGGCGATGAACTGCGTGAGCTGGCACCTGGCGTTTGCGTTCTGCGCGTGGGACGGCGGCCGGCTGCCGACAGACGCGGAGCTGGGCTACGCGGCGGCCGGCGGCGCCGAGCAGCGTCCATATCCGTGGTCCGCCTCGCCGGACGATGTGGCCATCGATCCGGACCACGCCGTCTATGCCTGCAATGGTAGCGATGCGGCGGGGTGCGTGATCGAGGACGTCCTTCCGGTCGGATCGAGGTCACCGCAGGGAGACGGGCTGTTCAAGCAAGCGGATCTGGCGGGGGGCGTGTGGGAGTGGGCGCTGGACTGGCACGCGGATTATACGCCCGACTGCGTGGACTGCTCCGTAACGACGGGCGGGACGGAGCGGGTGATGCGCGGCGGCGGCTGGCGCAGCGTCCCGGAGGCGCTGCTCCTCTCCACCCGCGATCATCGGGTTCCGACGAACCGCGCAGCCGGCATCGGGGTCCGGTGCGCGCGGGATCCGTGAGCGACGTCTTCTACCGTCACGGGTACGACACCACCGCGCCCTGGGCACCGCCCGGGCCCGTGGCTCGTGGATCCCGCGACGCGCACCGCCGCGGCCGCCAGGTTTACGCCCGTCCCCGATAGATCGAGTCGATGTGCAGCACGCGCTCGGGGTGCTTCAAGAAGCGCCGTTCGCGCTCCGTATGATGAAGCGCATGGCCGCCAACGCCGTGGAGCGATTGGTGAGCGCCGCAGGCAGCGACGAGCTCGTCGATGGAGGCCTGGGGTAAGCCGCAGATCGAAACGTCGAGCAGCTCGAGCGTCGGGTGCTCGCGAAGCAAGCGAACGAGCGCGCTGACCTCCGGCCGAAGCAGATTGGTCTTTTCGCCCAGGTCGCGCGTGCTCAGGTACGTGCCCAGGTTCAGGCTGCGAAGCTTCGGACAGTGGGCGATGAGTCCGTCCACGAGCCGCGTCGAATCCAATCGATCGAGGCCGATCGAGCCGAGATCCAGGCGTTCGAGGCGGGCGAGCGCACCGGTCTCGAGCAGGTCGACGAACGCATCGCAGCCCGGGTTGCCCAAGCGATTGAGAGACAATGACAGCGACACGAGCGAGCTCGGTTCTGGCAGCTGTCTGCTGAACAGACGGCGCAGCGCGGCGATGCTGCGCGGTGAGAACGCATTGGCAGCAGCGTACAGGTGGCGGAGATGCAGAACGCCACCTGCGGCTTCGAAGGCGTCCGCCAAGGCTTCGATGCCCTCGTCGAATAGACCCGTGTTGTGCACGTCGAGGAGCGACAGGGTGCTGTTCTTGGCCAACAAACGGCCGAGATGCGCTGCGCCTCCCGCGCCGAGCGGATTGCGCTTCAACCACAACGCGCGCGCATGGCGATTGTCTTCGAGCGCTTGGGCAATGATGCCCATGTCCTCCGCGTCGATGCAATTGCCTGCGAGGTACCAGGTCTCGATCGTCACCTCGGGATTGGACATCAGACGCGCGAACGCACGCGCCCCTTCATCGCCCGCGCCCTGGCACGCGATGTTATTTCCGAGCAGGAAGTGCCGCACCCGGCCCCAGCGCGGCGCGTGCGCCGCGCTGAACGGTCGCTCCACGGCTTCGCACAGCGCGGCGATGTGAGCGGGCCCCACGACCTGCTTGCACAGGTCCATGCGTTCGTCCGCGTAGTAAGCGCCGCGCTGGAAGATGAGCGGTGCCTCGCCGAGATCCGGCGGCGAGGAGCCGAGGCGCTCCGGATCCCGCAGAAAGTCGAAGAAGGGGGCGAGCTCGTGCGCGGGCGCGACCTCTACCGGCATGGCTTCGGGATAGGCCACGGCCATGGACACCGGCTCGCCGTCGACGAAACGCAGCGGACGAAGTGCCGGGTGACCCGGCTTGAGCGAGCAGATCGGTGTCCTGCTTTTGAGTTGTGCTTCTTTTTGTGCTTGCGCGCGCGAACGCAGCTTGCGCACGAGATCGCGAAAACGCCCATAGCTGGATACCGCGGTCTTGTCGCCCTCGACTGGGAAGAGACGCAGCGCGAGCTGGTTGGCCACGGGGTCCGTCGAGAGCTGGCGATTGGAGTTCGCGGGCAGGTTCAGCGCCAGGTCGGACACGGGCAGCCCGGCTTCGAGGGCACGGCGATCTTCGGCCAAGCGCGTCGCCACCCGTTCGACGTAGGTCCCGGTGTCGGTCACCTCGCCGAGCTCGGCGTCGAGCGAGGGTGTGGCCGCCTCCGGAAAGAAGCGACGCGTTTCGAAACCATAGTAGCCGCTGATCTCGGCCAGCTGAAGCGCGCTGAGCACCGGCTCGGCGGCGCGCGTCGCGTCGATCACCTCACGCAGATGTTGCGCCTGGGTCGTGTGAAACACGACTTCGGCACCGAGCTGTTGTGCCCAACGCAGCATGACCACCGCGGTCGAAACCCCGAGCGACCGCGCGAGGCGCACGAGCGGCGGAAACTCGAGGAATTGCCCGCGCGCAAGCACCGTGTGTCCTTGCACGCGGATCCCCTCCGCGCGGCACAGCGCCAAGAGTGGCTGCACGGGTCCGACAAAGGGGTGGAGCTCCACTTGATTCACCGCGGGGCGACGGCAAGGCTCGCCTGTCACGCCGTCGCAGAGCATCAGCAGCTCCTTCAAACGCGCAGCGGAATAGTTCGAAATCCCGATTTCATTCACCAGTCCGCGTGCGACCGCGGCATCGAGCGCGCGCCACATCGCGGCGGGCAGCGGGCGATGCAGCAGCACCAAATCGAGCGCGCGACCGAGCCGCACGACAGAGCCTTCGACCGCACGCAACGTTTGATCGAACAGCAGATGCTTGAAGATCTTCGTACAAACACGAATCTGCGGCAGCTCGGGATGCGCGGCTTCGAAGGCGCGCACCGCAGCGAATACGGCCGGCTCGTTCTTGTACAGGTGGGCCGTGTCGACGCTGCGCACCCCCGCTTCGAGCGCGCTCGTCACCAAGCGCGCGGCCGTCTCGCCACTGACTCGGTAGGTGCCGAACGTGAGCGCGCCGCGCAGGGCCTCGCTCGGCTCTGGCTCGGCCACGGGCGCAGGAGAAGTGTCTAAGAAGGACGCGAGAGCTCGATCGTCAGCCATCTTGATCCTCCAAACCCGCCGATCGAAGGGACCCCAGAATCGGCACAGGGGCCCGAGGCGATCCCTCGCGTCCCCTGCCACACCACCCGGCGTGCAGGTCCGGCCCGGGCGGTTCGACGAGCACGTTCCGAAAGAGGGCTGAATACATACCTGTTGAGATTCTCTCGAACCTCGGTCGCGCAGTCAAGCAGCCGCGGCCGGGGCGCCGCGCGCCACACCACGCACGCTCCGCCCCCCGCGGCTACCCTCCGAGGCCTGGACGTGGTGGCTGGAGCGCGCGGAGGGATGGATCGAACGGATCGATCGGCTTGATCGGATGATCACCCGCGCCGGCCGGCGGGTCCCTTCGTGAACTCCGCGGTCGCGGGCGCGGCGTCATCTCCGTCGTCGATTGCGACGGCTCGGTCACGGCGAGCTCCCCAGGGCCCGGGGTGGGCCCACGCCTCCCGAGGGGGGACGATCCGCCGTCATGCCCCTCCGAGATCCCAGGGGATCCGCCAGAACAACCGTTCGAGGGCGAACGGTCGCCGGAAACAGTAGCGTGGCGATTCGCCCCCGACATCCTTGAACCGACCCAGGTTGCGGCGCGAGGCCGTGCGGCGCGAGGCCAGAGCTCCCGCGCGGCGCGCGAAGCTGCTCACCTGGGCCCTGATGTCACGCGCAGGTCGACGGTGCGCCCGCGGTCCTGCAGGTGCGGCATCCGCCGACCACCTCGATCGGGGCGGCGCCGGGTCGAGCGCGGGTTCGGCTCGCGTCCTGCTGCACGTAAAGGCGGCGTCCTCGGGGAGCGAGCGATGAAGAAGGCGGCATGCGATGTCAGCCGCGGCAGGCGCCGCGCATAAGCCTCCATCGAAAGCGAGAGGCGCTCGTGACCCCCCGTGCACCGGCGCACAGGGTCTGGCGAAAATAACCAATCGACCGCCGGGGCCGCGGCAGGCAAGCTCGTCGCACGAGGTCGCCGAGAGCGCCTCGTGGGGGGACAAGGCCGTCGCGCTCGGCGGCCGTGGTGCGCCGTCGTGGGCTCGGCCCGCGCGAGGGCGCCCCGGCGCGCGGGGGCACCGCGCGCCGGCCGGGCGGCCTCGGCGACGCGCTTCGAACGTCACGGAGTGAACCATGGAACTTGCGACGAACATCGAGCCGCGGCCGGGCGCCGTGGTCAGTGAGGTTGAGCCGCGGCTCGGGCATCTGATGATGCGCCACCACCCGTTCTTTCAGCGCGCCGACGCCAAAGACCCTCGGTTCTTGCGCACGATGTTGCAGCTCGGCTTCGAGTTCAGCGAGGTGCTGGGCCGCTACCTCACTCTGCTGGCGCACCGGCTGTGGGACACCAACAAGCCCGTGGTCAGCATTCTCGTGAGCCAGGTGCACGACGAGCTCGGCCGGGGCAAGTTCACCGACGACGGCCACCCCAACCTGTACCGCGACATGGTCAAGGGGCTCGAGGCTTGGGCCGACGGCGCGGCGATGGAGTTCATGCGCGAGCCGCAGAAGCGGCTGATTCAAGAGCTGAAGCAGTGCCTCGGCTCGGACGACGTCGACCAGAGCCTCGGCGCCTACGTCGGCACCGAGATCATCGCTTCGGACATCACCGTTCATATCAGCCAGGTGATGGGGCGGCTCGGGCTGTCGGAGGGGGCCATGCGCTGGTCGCAGTGCCACGACGTCGTCGAGCTCGAGCACGTCCAGGGCATCTACGAGGTGCCCCGCCACCTGCCCCAAGACCCCGAGCGGCTGCGCCAATTCTGGGGCGCGGCCGAAGAGATGATGCGCGCCATGTGGCGGTACTTCGACGCGCTGAACCGCCTCTCGTTCGCCTGAGGCCTCGGCCGGCGGGGCCGGCGAAGTGCGATGGGCCGCGCACAAAAGTTATTTTGGACCGGATCCTAACGACCTTACGAGCAAAACCGGCTTCGACCGTTCGGGCGCGACGACCCCGACTTCGTCGGCGTTCCGAACGGCCATTGCACAAAGCCCAGCCCGCCGCCGCGCGCCTGGCAGGACCACCATGCCGACATCCTCGCTCCATTCGCCGCCTTCCATTACCGTTTCGCGCCCCACGAGCGCCGCGCGCCCGCCCCCTGCCTTTCTCGGGCTGTGGCGCGCGGCGCGTTGGAAGAAAAACCTGCCGCTCACCCTTCTCCTCTTCGGCGGCATGCTGGTCTCGCCCGCGCCCGTCGACGCCGGCGCCGCCGCCGTCGCGCTGCTCACGTTGCTCGCGAGCTCCGCGTTCATGACCCACGTCAACGTCCTCACCGACGCCGAGCTCGACGCGAGCGCCAAGCCCGAGCTCTACCGCTGGCTGTCGGTGAGCCGCACCTTCACCGTCCGCGCCCTGGCGGCCGAGCTCTTGGCGAGCGCGGCCGGTATCGGCTGGCTGCTGGCCCGGGGGCGCGCCTTGGCCGGCCTCGGGCTCGGCGCGTTTCTCGCGCTTACGGTGCTTTACTCCTACAATTACCTGTCACCCGGCACCGCGGCCGCCAGGCGCTTGAAGGCGTACTGGTGGGGGCACCTTCTGACCTGCCTGGTCAGCTACTTCGCCCTCTGGGGCGCGGGCCTTGGCCTGCACACCTCGGGCGGCGCGCGCGCGCTGGCCGCGTGGGGCCCGGCCTTCTTCTTCGTCTCGCTGTCCGAGTACGCGGTGTTCCTCTCCGAGAGCGCCGTCGACGCCGCCGAAGAGCGGAGGGCGGGCCTCAAGACGCTCGCCGCGCTGCTCGGGCGCAGGGGCAGCAGCCTCGCCGCGGCCTTGCTCTGGCTCGCCGCCGCGGCGGGGCTCTCGCTCACCGGCGCCCTCGCCGGCCCCGAGCAGCGCAGGCTCTTGCTCGTCTGCTTCGCGCCCGCCGTTCTCTGGCGGGGTAGCGTCGTCGCGCTGCTCGCGGCGCCGCTCGATCAACGCCGAGACCGCGTGCTGCGCTTGGCGGTACCCGACGTGACCTTCTTCGGGAGCCGGCTGCTGACCGTCGTCAGCCTCGTGGTGCTCGACGCCGCCTCGTAGGCGCCAACCTTGCGGGAGAATGACGTGACACTCTTCGAACACGAGAACACGGGCCCCTATGACGTGGCCATCATCGGGGCCGGCCTGGCGGGCCTGGCGGCCGCGCACGCGCTGCGCGACCGGAACATCATCGTCCTCGAGAAAGAGCCGCGCCCGGGGGGCCGCGTCTACACGAAGTCGGCGGGCGAGAGCTTCTACGACCTCGGCGCGGTGTTCGCCTACGACCCCGCGGCGGCGCCGATCGCCCTGCGGACGCCCGCGCTGCACCACGAGAGCGAGCGCATCGGGCTCTTCGCCCAGGGCAACGTTCACTACGGCACCTCGGTGAGAGAGTGCCTGCGCCAGCTCGACCTGGCGCCGCACGAGCTCGACACGCTCGACGCGTTCGAAACCGACCCCGAGAAGGACGCGAGCACCCTCTTGCCGGGCGCATACCGGCACCTCAACAGCTTCTTTCGCCTCATTCACCCGGGCGACATGAGAGAGTACCTGCCGCAGCGGCAGCACGACGCCTTCATCAAGTTTCCCACGCGGCACTACGAGACGGCGAACGGCTCGCTCGTCGAGGGGCTGGCGCGGCCGCTCGAGGGCCGGCTCGAGACCGGCGTCGAGGTGCTCTCGCTGACCGAGAAGGGCGGCTCGGTGGAGGTGGTCTTCCGGCGCGGCGAAGAGCCCCACACCCTCGCCGCCCGCGCCGTGGTGTGCACGGCGCCGGCGCCGGTGGCGAGGCGGCTCGTCACCACCCTCACCAACGATCGGTGCCGGGTCTTCCTCGATTCGCTCCGGTACGGCGAAGGCACCGTGGTGGTGCTCGGCCTCGAGGGCGCCGACCTCGCCGACTTCAGCTACATCGTCACCCCCGACCTGCCGTTCAACACCGTCATCAAGCATCGGGGGCGAGACGGCAAGCCCGACACCCTCTTCGTGTACTACGTGGGCGAAGCGTCCGAGGCGCTGAGCGGCCTGCCGCACGAAGAGATCGTCCGCCGGACGCTCGAGCACGCCCGCGCGCTGAAGGTCGGCGCGCTCTCCGAGAAGACGCTCCGCTTCGCGGACGTGCACCGCTGGCCCACGGTAGGCCCTCGCATCTCGCCCGCGAGTTACGCCGATTGGACCGACTGGGAGGCCCGCGCCTGCGAACGCATCTTCTTGGCCGGCGACTACGTCTTCGTCGAGCCAGACAACGTTCTGCCCTTTGGCACGACCCAGGCCTTGCAGTCTGGCAAGAGGGCGGCCGAGAGCGTGCGGGCGTACCTCGACGTGCCGGCCGAGGTCGAGGCGTTTCGCTCGCAGACGTTGATCGAGACGACCATCTACCGACTGGCGGGCGAGCGGCCCGCGTTCGTTCAGACCAAGAGCGAGTGCAACATTTCTTACTACGGGCTACTGCTGCACGCGAACCCGAGCCGGCCGCTCACCGAATATCTGCTGCAAAGCGCGCGCGAATCGCTGTGGGAGTATCAGGTTGGCTTCGGCGTGACGGCCGACGACAGCCTGCTCGTCTTGGAGGGCCTGCTCGCGGCGGGCGTGGGCCGCGACGTACTTCAGCCGAAGCTAGACCGCCTGGTCGAGCTCTTTTACTCTCGGCCGCAAGGCGCGTTTCACAGCCTGTCGGAGCGCCGGGCCGAGATCAAAGGGTGCGCGCAGGGGCTCGCCGACTACTGGCTCGGGCCCTCCGTGTACGTGTCGGCCCACGCCGGCCACCTCTTGCACCGCGTCGCGCCAGAGCGCTACCCGCAAGAAGTCGGCGCCTGCACGCAGTACGTCGCGGGGCTGCAAGAGCCGGAAGGCTACTGGAGCAGCATCTGGTTCTCTTCGAAGTTCGTGACGACGCTGCACGCCGCCAAGCTCTTGGGCATTCACGGCGAGAGGTACCGCCCCCAGCTATGGCGGGCGACCGCCTTCATTCTCGCGACCCAGGGCCACGACGGCAGCTGGGGCGAGACGGTGCTCGAGACCTCGGCGGCGGTGCTCGCGCTCGAAGCCCTGGGCGAAGCGGGCACGGCCGCCCTCCGGAAGGCAAAATCGTGGCTTCGCGCGCGCAAAAAGCCCGACGGCTGGGAGGGCGAGCCCATGCTCTATTACTGGTTCGAGACGGGGCCCGCCGAGAAGATGTTCTTTCACTGCCGAGACAAGGGGGCCGTCACCTCCGCCTGGGCCACTCTCGCGCTGGCGAACCCGGCGTAACGCCGCACGCATGCGCCGGCACTGAGGCTGGGCGAGCTGCCGCGCAACGCGCACCGGCGCCAATTCGGTTTGCAAAAACGATAAACGCGGGCCGCGGCTCGGCCTGCTCGTTTTTCATGGCTGGAAACCAGCTTATCAGGAGCGCGCATTGACGATCGCTGGCGCCAGCACGATAGTGGCGACATGAGGTTCAGACGCGGGATGAATGCGCTGTGCGCCGCATCGATAACGACAGGCACGCTCTTCGGATGCGTGGGCGACCAGCCTGGCGAGGACGACCAGGCTGGGAGCTGCGCCGGGCTCGCGGAGACGCGGTTCACGGCGGCTCAGATCGGCTTGCCCACGGGCGGTGCAAAGATCGTATCCGCGGTGGAGGTCCCGGCGCGCACCGACGGGCAGGTCACGAAGCCGGAGCATTGCCTGGTCTCGGCGGAGGTGCTCCCCGTCGATCCGAAGGCGCCGTCGATCCTCCTGGCGGTAGCCCTGCCGACCCGGTGGAACGAGAAGGCGGTGTGGCTCGGCGGCGGCGGCTTCGACGGCGTCATCCCCGACGTGACGGGCAACTCGCTCAACACGCTCGCGCCGACGCCGCTCGCGCGCGGGTACGCCGTGTTCGCGAGCGATGGTGGACACCAATCGACGGCCGCCTCGCCCGGCGCGGACGCCTCTGCGCTCGCGAACGAGGAGGCCTATCGCAACTGGCTCTCCGACGCCCCCAAGAAGGCGCGCGACGTGGCGGGCCAGATCATCCGGGCGTATTACGGGGTCGACGCGGCGCGCTTCTACGCGGTGGGGAGCTCGACGGGCGGGCGCGAAGCGCTGTTCGCGACGGCGCGCTCCCCGGCCGACTGGGATGGCGCGCTCGTGTTGTACCCGGCGCGCGACGTGGTGAGCTTGACGCTCGGCCTCGTCGCGACGCTGCAGGCGCTGTCGGCTCCAGGGGCGTTCCCGAGCGCGGCGAAGCGCAGCCTCGTATGGGACGCGGTGCTGGCTGAATGCGATGCTCTCGACGGTCTGGCCGACGGCGTGGTCGGCGACGTGGCGAGCTGCAACGGGCGATTCGACGTGACGGCGCTGCGTTGTATGGGTGGTGAGGACACCGGCGACGCGTGCCTGTCTGACGCGCAGATCCACGCCTTGGAGGCCATCGACGCGCCCGTACGGCTGGCGTCGCCGCTCGCCAACGGTGACACCGAGTTTGCTGGCTTCAACGTGTACTCGGCTGCACAGGGCGTCGGGACCGATTCGCCGCTGGAGCCTCACGTGCAGTCCGTCGACCTTGGCTCGCGCGCCCCGACCTTTCCTGTCGACCCGCTCACCAGCTCGTTCGCGGCGGCCCTCGTCGACGGCTTCATGCGCCACGTCGTCGTCAGGGATCCGTCATTCGACTATCGGACCTTCGACGTGCGGACGTTCGGCCCCCACGCTACGCGCGTACAGGAGCTGTCTGCGCTCGACGTGGGGGACGCCGACATGGGCGGCTTCGCCGCGCGGGGCGGAAAGCTCCTGTTGCTCCATGGCACGGGCGACATGCTGACGAGCCCGCGGACGACGGAGCGCTACGTGGACGGGTTGCAGGCGTCGCTCGGCGCGACGGCCGCCGGCGCGATGCTGCGCTACTACGAGGTCCCTGGGTTCCAGCACTCCGTGAGCACCGTCTTCCAGGTGTCCTGGGATGGCCTCAGCGCGCTCGAGAGGTGGGTCGAGGCCGGCGAGGACCCTGGTGACGCCGAGGTCGTCACGGACCTGGCGGGCGTGCCGGGGCGCACGCGACCGCTCTGCAGGTATCCAACCTTCGCGAGGTATCGCGGGGCGGGAGATCCGGACGACGCCGCGTCGTTCGAGTGCGCGGCGCCCTGACGCGGCCGCGGGCGTCGCCAGCGTGACCACGGCGGCCCACTCCGCCCCGCCCCACCGCCTTGGGGTGAGTCGGCGCGCGACGGAGCACGCGCTCGATCTCCTCTTGCACGACGCCGACGCGCGCGTTAAATACTGAACCACATGGTTCAGTATTCGAGTGCCCGCCTGGATGCCTCCTTCGCCGCGCTCTCCGACGCGACCCGGCGCGGCGTTCTGGAGCAGCTCGGACGAGCCGACGCTTCGATCACGGACCTCGCCGAGGCGTTTCACATGACCCTCACGGGCATGAAGAAGCACGTCGGCGTCCTCGAGCGGGCCGGGCTCGTCACCACCGAGAAGGTCGGCCGCGTGCGTACCTGCAAGCTCGGCCCGCGCCGGCTCGACGAAGAGACGGCGTGGATCGAGAGGTACCGCCAGCTCTGGGCCGCACGCTTCGACGAGCTGGACAAGGTCATCGAGGAGCTGAAACGAAAGGAGAACGTCGATGGACGCAAGTAAAGAGAGTGAGCCCAAATTGACGAGTAATCGCACGACGGTGGAACCCAAGTCCGATCGCGAGATCGTCGTCACACGGACCTTCGATGCCCCGGCGCGCATCGTGTTCCAGGCGTGGACGACGCCGGAGCTGTTCAGGCGGTGGTGGATACCGAAGTCGATGCCCGTGCCTCTACTTTCCTACGAAGCGGATATTCGCGCCGGCGGCAGCTACCGCCTGGTCTTTGGTCACGATGCCGCGCAGCCGATGGCGTTCTTCGGCACGTACCTCGAAGTGACACCGCATTCGCGCATCGTGTGGACGAACGACGAAGCGGGCGACGATGGCGCCGTCACGACCGTGACCCTCGAGGAAAAAGGCGGCAAGACGCTGCAGGTGCTGCACGAGCTCTATCGATCGAAGCAAGCGCGCGACGCCGCCCTGGCCTCGGGCGCGTACAGCGGGATGGGCGAGACGTTCGAGCAGCTCGATGAGCTCCTCGCCACGCTTGGCACGACGGCGCGATCGTCCTGAAGCCATCGCGCGGGAGGGGCGCCGGGGAGCGCGACGAGCGCGGTCCTCCTTCTCGGCGCTGCGCATTCACGCGGGCGGCGCGAGGCGCGCGAGGGCCGCCGCCTCGGCACGCGCGCGAAGAGGGCGCGGAGCTCGGGCGGGATTCTCTGCAAATCAAGCTCTTACCCCGAACATCGCCGCGGTGCTGCGCGGCGAGAAGGCTCCCGACGACGCGCTGGCCCGCGAGCTGGGCGCGATGGGGCTCCTCTGAGTCAGCGCGCGCGCCGGTCGTGCATCGCCACCGCGCCGCAGCGGAGCGGCTTGGCCGAGACCAGCTCGAGCCGCCGCGTGGCGGGCAGCCCGCTCTGGTACAGGGTCGGGCCGTGGCCGGCGATCCTGGCGTGGACGAGGAACTTGTACTCGTCGATGAGATCCAGCCGGCGGCGTGCCCGGCGGTTTCACTGCTCGACGCCCTCAAGCGTGTGGCAGCCATTGCACGAGAAGTCGCCGGTGTTGGTCATCGGGTCGTACGCGGCGATCTGCAGCACATCGGCCATCCGAGGCATGACCGTCTCGAACATCCATGTACCCCACCGCTCGATCTCCGGATCCTTCACGTACTCGGCGAACGCCTCCTCGGTGGCGGGGAGCGGGGGGAGGTCGGGGCTCGGCATCGCGAAGGTCCCGTCGGCCGCGCCGCTGCCGTGACAGGTCACGCACGTCATTCCCTCGAGCTTCGCGTCGAACGCGACGAAGGTCTCCTTCATCTCCGGCAGGACGACATCCTCCATGAACGCGAAGCGCTGATCGAAGCTCATGTCCTCCCACGCGACGGGCGCGTCGTCCTCCTCACCCCCACATGCAGCGACGATCAGGCACATCGCGATCAAGACGCGCTTCATGACCATATTCCTTCTCCCTTCGCGACAGCTCGTGCGGCGTCTCATCCGGCGGCTCGAACCGCTCTTCCGCCGGCGCTTCGTCGCCCGGCCTACTGCGCCCTCGAGAAGGACACGCTCCACGTCGGCGCCACCTCGGCGATGATCTCCCTGAACCGCGGCGGGATGTCCGAGAGCTCCGTCATCTGGTGGATCGTGAGCACCTCGGCGCTCCCGAGCCCGACGGGGCAGCGCAGCGCCCAGGCGATCGCCTCTTCCTTCGAGCCCACCTCGATCAGGTAGAAGCCGCCGACGAGCTCCTTCGACTCGGCGAAGGGCCCGTCGAGCAGGACGCGCTTCCCCCCCGAAATCCCGACGCGCGCGCGCGCCCCGGCGGGATTGAGGCCCTCGGATGCGATCAGCACGCCGGCCTTCTGCATGTCTTCGTTGTATTTCATGTACGCGGCGAACAGCGCCTCGTCCGGGGGCGCATCCGCCGCTGCCTGTGCGTCGTGCTTCGCGTCGTCGGTCGCCCGTGAAGCGGTGATCATGAATCGCATCGTCGAGTTTCCTTCCGGTTCGAAGAGGAGCGCCCCGGCGGCGTCGACCGCCCGGCCCCGCCTCCACTGTCACGACGAACGGGCGACCACGCGATCGACACGCGGGGCGATCTTTCTTTGAATGACACCTAAGGCTTCGTAGTCACGAGGTTTTCTTCTGGCGGGCGGAGCTGGACGGTGGACCCGGACGGGGAGCTCGTCGTCCCGGGGCCGGCAGGGCGGCCCCGGCTGCTCTCCGGGGTCGCCACGGGCCGGGAGCGGAGCCGGCCAGGCGCGCGATTTTTTCTGGAGGCGACCGATGATTCTTGACGCCCGCGGGGGGTCTATGTTCAGCCGCACGCTCTTCCCGATCTACGTCGCCGCGTTCCTCTGGGGAGGGCTCGGGCTGCGCGACCGCCGGGTGCGCGCGCTGCTTTCGGCGAGCCCGAAGTGCGGGACCTGCTCCGGGTTGACAGAAGATTCTTCTACACGATCCGGACCGCCTAAGAAAAACGACACCAAATCAACAACGTATCCATGCATCGAAGGGGCCGCCTGAACGAAGCAGCCTGCGGGCGAGGACGGCAGAGGGTGCGTCGCGCCTCAGTCGTCTGGCGCGACAGGGGCAAGGAGCGAGGTGTCGATGCGTAGGGCGCGCGCCGTGTAGGGCCCCATAGGAGACGCCTGCGTGCGCACCGCGACGGTGAGCTCCGCGCCGAACGCGGAAGCGTGGACGAGCGGTTGCTCCCGGCTCGACTCGATGATGCCGCTGTTCCCGAGCGCGGGGAGCGGCAGCACCAGCGTGACCTCCGGGGCGCCGCCGGCCGACGGCACGCGCACGAGGCGCAGCTCGCCCCGGCTTTCGTCCACCGCGACGTTGCCGGCGCACATGAGCGATCCGTTGATGTTCTGCACCTCGTAGTCGATCGTCCAGTCGATATGGCTGATCACGACGGCGATCCATACGTCGCCATCGCTCGTGCGCGCGGCCGAGAAGGCCGACCACCCGAGCCCCGAGGTCACGTCGTGGCACTCGGCCGGGCAGCCGCCGGTGGGTTCGCTCAAGTCCGCGGCCTCCCAGCCGCGCGAACATTCGAGCGTCGGTGTCGCGGTTCCGGGGATCGCGATCTCGTCGAAGCCGGCGCCCTCGGCGGCGCTCGCCAGCCGCAGCCCGTCGGGGTGCTGCACGACCGCGGCAACGCGCGGAACCATCGCTTCCCCGGCGGGCTGCGGCGGCGCGATGACGCCGTATTCGAGCGGCCAATATCCGGCGACCGGAGCGCCGAGGCTCCGCTCCGTGGTGCCATCGAGCACCTTGAGCTGCCAGCTCAACGAATCCGCCTCGGCGAACCCAAAGGCCAGCGGCGCGCCGTCTGGCGCGAGGCCGAAACGGGTCCAGTCGCTGCGGCTCGGCCGGCTCGCCGGCGCGAGGTCCCAGGTGCCGCTCGGCGCGCGCGTCGCGTGGACGAAGCGATCGGGCCCGTCCCCATCGAACCAGATGTGCGGCTCGCCCCGGGAGTCCATCGCGAAGCCGTAAACCGGCACGGCCTTGTCCTCGTGGTCGAACACCGGCTGCTTCTCGGTCGCGCCGCCGGCGAGCGGCAGGAATACGAGACCGCCGGGAAAGGCGCCTGGGCTGGCCTGCGTCTCATCCGCCGCGGCGTACGCCTCTCCATCCGGCGAGAGCGCCACGTGCATGGAACCGGCCTCCATGTCGAGATCGCGTTGCGTCGCCCCCTCCTGGTCGAGCTCGAACAGCCGCGTCGGGTCGTTGCCGAGCGCCACGAGGTACGTCGCGCCCGCCGCCGGCGCGGCCATCACTCCGCCGAACGCAAAGTTGTACTCGGTGCAGGTCACCTCCACGTCGAGCGTGATCGCGCAAGGCGCGTCCGCAGGACAGGCGTCGTCGTGGTTGCCCGGCCCCGAATCGCACGTCACCGCCGCGCCGCCCTGACCGCCCGCGCCGCCCGCACCGCCCTGACCGCCCGCGCCGCCTGCCGCTTCTGCGCCTGGCGACCCCTTGATATCGATCTGGCACCCAGCCGTCAGCCACAGGCCGGCAAGGATGCCGGCGCTCAAGATCCATTGGTCACGCGAATTCAATTGTCTGCCCATGATCGATCGCCTCCTTGAAATGCGTGGTCACTCAAATGCGTGCCACTTCGCAACAAACATTCCATTCGATTTTGTTGCGCAATATCCACGGTCAAACTTGATGCTCGTGCCCCCACGCGCCATGGCAACGACTTTCACGACTGACAGATTGTGCAGCCGTGTGCCACGCTCGGCGGGAGGGGTAGAGGAGTGGGCGTGAGCTGTCATGGCGCGCGTCGCGTGCCGCCTCCGCGCGCGCAGGGGGGGCGGCCAAGGTCGCGCTGATCATGGTCTGCTGCCGCTATGTTCGGAGCCGGGCGCCGGGATCACGGAATCGTGAGCCGACGCGAGCGGCGGGCTCGACGTTCGGTCCAAGCTTGCTCACCCCTCCGTGCCACCGACAGCCCGAGCAGCCGGCCGAGCGCCTCGTGAACGACCCGGGCCGCCACCTCATCCTCGAGGGCGACGGCGCGGCTCAGGGGGCTGGCGAGCGAGGCGACCACGGCCGCCCGAGGCGACGGGTCGGTCACGGCGAGCTCCCCAGGCCCGGGGCTTGACCCTTGGGCCCGGGTTGGGTCCATGCTTTCAGGGGGTGCGATCCGTCGTCACGCTCTCCGCCAGCGGACGCGCGGTTCGAGCCGGTGCGGCAGGACGAGTGGCTCACCGCCCAGCTGCGCGCCCTCGCGCTCTGTCCCGAGCCGGCCTTCGTGGTGCCCGCCGAGGTGCGCCGCGCGGCTGGTTCGCTGGGCGCGATGGGGCTCCTCTGAGTCAGCGCGCGCGCCGGTAGTGCATCGCCACCGCGCCGCAGCGGAGCGGCTTGGCCGAGACCAGCTCGAGCCGCCGCGTGGCGGGCAGCCCGCTCTGGTACAGGGTCGGGCCGTGGCCGGCGATCCTGGCGTGGACGAGGAACTTGTACTCGTCGATGAGATCCAGCCGATCCAGCTCGGTCGCGAGCTTGCCGCTGCCGAGGAGCACGCCGGCCGGGGTCGCGTCCTTGAGCTTCTGCACGCCCATGCGCAGATCGCCGGCGATGTGGTGGCTGCTGGTCCACGGGAAGTCCTTGCGCGTGGACGACACCACATACTTCGGCTTGGTCTCCAGCTTGACCGCCCACTCGCGCACCGCCGGAGGCGCCTCCTCGTCGCCGCGGGCGACCGCCGGCCAGTAGCTCTCCATCATCTCGTAGGTGACGCGGCCCCACAGCATCGCGCCGCTCTCGTCCATGAGGCGGGTGAAGAAGGCGCGCGTCTCGTCGTCGGCGATCCCCTCCTGGTGGTCGACGCAGCCGTCCAGGGTGACGTTGATGGCGAAGGTCAGCAGTCCCATGCGGCGAGTCTCCTTCGGAACGAGGCCTCGGTCAATGTTCCGGTATTGCAATGCGCACCGCGACGCTCTCGGCTTTGTCATCTCGGCGCGTAGGTAAATCAAGCCGGATCGCCGCGCGATGAAGCGTAGCGCGGCAGAGCGAAAGGGTGGGAGCGCGAGCGTCGTGATGGCTCGGTCCTGGGTCGAAAGAGCGTGGTCCGGGCGGCGCCGAGCGAGCTGCTCCACGCCGCCCCAGCGGCTCAGCGTCGGGACGACGCGTGACGCACGCGCGGTGCAGCGTCGCGAGCGCTCCCTGCGCGAGCGCGACCCGCACGAAGCTCGAGATCGCGTCGGGCGGATTCACCGCCTCTTCGACGGCGCCGGATCGAGCTCCGGATAGTGCCGGAAGATGCCGTCTTCGTTGAAGGGTATCCGCCGATCCGAGGCCAGGTAGGCCGCGATCCGCGGGCGCTCGGCCACGCGGTCGTGCAGGGCGACGAGCCCGGGGATCCTGGGCGCGAAGGCGGCCATGGCGTGCGGGAACGCGTAGCGGAGGCCCGCGATTACCTGGAACAACGAGAGATCCACGTAGGATATCGCGCCTCCCAGGACGTGACGGCCGCCGTGGCGCTCGAGGACGCGCTCGAAATAGCCGAGGAACTTGGGCATGCGTTCGGCGAGGAAGGCCTGGCTGCGGCGGAGGGCCTCGGGCTTCTGGTCCTCGTAATAGAGCTCGACAGAGAGGGGGTGGTGCGTGTCGTGCACCTCGGCGACCAGATCGGTGATGGTGAGCTGGAGCTGATGGGCGCCGAGCCTGCTCGCCTCGTCGTCCGGCGCGAGGCCGAGGCGCGGGCCGAGGTAGAAGAGGATGTTGGCCACCTGGGCGATCACGAGATCGCCGGAGCGAAGGAACGGCGGCGCGAAGGGCTCGAGCGCGAGCGCGTGGCTCTTCATGAGCTTCTGCATGACGGCGACGCCGCCGTGCTTCGCCGCGGGCAGCCGGGCGACATCGACATAAGGAGCGCCGGCGTCCTCGAGCGCGAGGCGCACGAATTCGCCGCGGCCCTGAATGCCAGGCCAGTAGTACAGCTCGTACGTTGGCGCGTTCATGATGGATGACTCGCGCCGGCACGGGCCGCGGTCAATGGGCGCGCCGCCGAGCGGTCCGCCGGGCCCCGCGCGGGCACGCGAGCCGGTGCCCCCTGCGCCGCGCCGCCGAAGGAGAGATCCATGGCCGCCGTGGCGCGTGTAGCCTGGGCGGCGGAGGTGTCGAAGATCCCGACCCCAACCTCGATCCGTCGACGTTCGGCGCTTCTTTTCAGGCGTTCCTCCAGCAGATGACAGCGCAGGCGGATAGCGACATTCGCCGTGAACAACACGGGCGGCCCCGCCTCGCGCTGGATCTTCGGCGGCGACGGATCGCCGCGCAACGTCGCCGCGAACAAGTGCATCCACCTGGACGTGCGCGAGAACACGGCCTGGATCCACCTGCGCGATTGCAATGGCGCGCCCGCGTCCCTCGGCTGGTCCTGGAGCGCCTCGGACCGCACGATTCGCAACAGCTCGCACCCTGCCGGCTGCGGGGGCGGAAACAACTGGCGCGGCTTCGACTTCGGCCTCACGTGCTTGCTCGACTGGCGTTGGCGCTCCACGAACACCTTCGACGTCAGATAGGCGTGAGTCGTTGCAGGCGTGGGGGGGCGTCGCCTCTGGCGAGGGCGACGGCGCGATCACAGAGGAGATCCTTCAAGGCCCAGCCTTGTGCGGTCGAGCACGCTTCTTCTACAACGGAGACGCCCTCCGCTGCCGGCTGCTCGGCACGGCGCGCGAGGTCACGCTCCGCATGGGGACGCCTGAGCGAAGAGCGCCATGACGAGCTTCGGATACGTTTGAATTTTCTGCTCCTGATGCAGAAGGTCTCCGGGGTTGCGGCCGGGGACGCCGAGCTTTTTTGTCGAAGAATTTTTGACCCGTTCGACCCACCGCTGCCCACCGGGAAGGACGCTGGCGACGTGGGGCCTCCGACGTCGTCCCGTGCGGGTTCGATGGCTTCTGGCGATCGGGAAAAGGGGCGAGACATGATGGCTTATCGGCGGATGGTGGTGGCGGTGTCGGCGTGCGTGACCCTCGTGGCGGCGACCGCGTGTGCAGGAGGGGCCAGCGACGCTGGTGACGCTGCCTCCTACGGCGCCGGGACGGCGAGCGGCGGCACCGGGACGGCGAGCGGCGGCACCGGGACGGCGAGCGGCGGCGACTTCGGGCAAGATCCTCCTTTCGGCGAGATCGAGGGTAGCTCGGGCGGTAACCCGAGCTCGGGCGACGACGCGTGCGGCAGCGATCTCATCGCAATCGCCCGCGACTTCAAGGACACGCACCCTGATTTCGAGGCGGGCCGGTTCGGGAGCGACCGGGGCCTCGTGGAGGCTCAGCTCGGCGCGGACGGCAAGCCGGTGTATGCGGGCGACAGCGAGGGCACGCGGACCACGACCGGCAAAGAGGCCTTCGATCAGTGGTTCCGCGACGTGCCCGACGTGAACACCGCCGTCCAGATATCGATCCCGCTCGCCGACAGCGGGAATGGCACGTCCACGTACGACAGCACCGACTTCTTCCCGATCGACGACATGGGGTTTGGCAACGAGGACCGGAGCCACAACTACCACTTCACGCTCGAGCTCCGCACCAAGTTTGAATACGAGGGCGGCGAGGTGTTCACCTTCTCGGGCGACGACGACCTCTTCACCTTCATCAACGGCCACCTCGCGATCGATCTGGGCGGTGTTCACAGGCCGGAGAGCGCGACCATCGACCTCGACGCGCGCGCTGAGGAGTTCGGCATCACGCCGGGCAACAGCTACACGCTCGACTTCTTCTTCGCCGAGCGCCACACGACCGAGTCGAACTTCCGCATCGACACGTCGATCGGTTGCTTCACCCCGGTCGTCAACTGAGCTCGGTCGCCCGCTGACCCGGCGCGACCTGAGCCCACAGCGCCCTTCGCGAGGAAGTGTAGCGCAGCAAACCTGAAGGGTGGGACGGCGAGCGTCGTGATGGCTCGGTCCTGGGTCGAAAGAGCGTGGTCCGGGCGGCGCCGAGCGCGCTGCGGGGCGCATCGGCGTGCCGTGGGCACACCTGTCCGTCCGGGCGCTGGTCTGGCCCGGAACGCATGCTCTCCCGCGATGAATGGCAGGCCCGCCGCGCGTCGATTGTGTGAGCCGGGGGACGGCTTCGGATAGCATCGCGGCCGTGCCCCTGCTGCGTCCGCTCGCCCCGCCGTACGATCCGCTCGACTGGGTGAAGCGGCCGTTCCCCGAGCGCGCGCGCATGGTCTGCGAGGCGTGGGCGCTGCAGGGCTCCGGCGCGCCGCTCGCCGTCTACGTGCTCCACGCGGTCAAGCTCGCCCTCTATGCCGGCGCCTGGGTCCTGTTCTGCAGCACCTCGCCGAGCCTCGGCGGCCTCTCGACGATCGGCGACTGGTGGCTGCACCCGCTCGCGTTCCAGAAGGCGATCCTGTGGAGCATGCTGTTCGAGGGCCTGGGCTTCGGCTGCGGGTTCGGTCCGCTCAGCGGACGCTACGCCCCGCCCGTCGGCGGCGCCCTCTACTTCCTCCGCCCCGGCACCACGAAGCTCGCGCTGTTCCCGCGCGCGCCGCTCCTCGGCGGCACGCGGCGCACCCCGCTCGACGTCGCGCTCTACTTCGCGCTGCTCGCCCTGCTCGTGCGCGCGCTGCTCGCCCCCGCGCTCGGCGTCTCGCACCTCGTGCCGATCGCCGCGCTCGTGCCCGTCCTCGCCGTCGCCGATCGCACCATCTTCCTCGCGCTGCGCGCCGAACACTACTGGACCACCGTCGTCGTGTTCGCGGCCACCGCCGACTGGATCGGCGGCGCAAAGGCGGTCCAGCTCGCGCTCTGGCTCTGGGCCGGCGTCTCGAAGCTCAATCACCACTTCCCGACCGTCGTGTGCGTGATGACGAGCAATAGCCCGTTCGCCCGCTTCGCATGGCTGCGGCGGCGCATGTACGTCCGCTATCCGGACGACCTGCGCCCGTCGCGACTCGCGATCGCGATGAGCCACGCCGGCACCGCGCTCGAGCTCGGCGTGCCCATCGTGCTCGCGTGCTCGACCGGCGAGACGGCGATCGCCGTCGGCATCGCGATGGCGCTCGCGCTCCACGCCTTCATCACGAGCAATGTGCCGATGGGCGCGCCGATCGAGTGGAACCTGATGGTGGTCTACGGCGTGTTCGCGCTGTTCTGGGCCCACCCCGGCGCGTACCCGTTCGACGTCGGCCCGCCTCAGCTCGGCGCGCTCCTCGCGATCATGCTCGTCGCTGTTCCGCTCCTCGGCAACATCGCGCCAGGGCGGATCTCGTTCCTGCTCGCGATGCGGTACTACGCCGGAAACTGGCCCTATAGCGTGTGGCTGTTCCGCGGCGACAGCTATCGAAAGCTCGACCGGCTCGTGAAGGCCGCGCCGTGGATCTACGACCAGCTCGGCCGGCTCTACGACCACGCCACGTCGGTCGGCCTCGTCGGCAAGGTGCTCGCGTTCCGCCTCATGCACCTCCAGGGCCGCGCGCTGCCGGTCCTGCTGCCGAAGGCGATCGAGGGCCCGCTCCACGAGTACGAGTACCTCGACGGCGAGCTCGTTGGCGGCCTCGCGCTCGGCTGGAACTTCGGCGACGGCCACCTGCACGGCGATGGCTTGCTGCGCGCGATCCAGGACCAGTGCGGCTTCGCCCCAGGCGAGCTGCGCTGCATCTTCGTCGAGAGCCAGCCGCTCGGCGGCGCGAAGATGGCCTATCAGATCCACGACGCTGCCTCCGGCCTGCTCGACGCCGGCGAGCTCGACGTGCGCGAGCTGCGCGGGCGCCAGCCGTGGGCGGGCCCGTGACCGACGTGGACGCCGTCGGCGTCGGTCCGCGCAGCTGATCGCGACCCCATGGGCTCGACTGGCTTTCACCCCTATCTAGCCAAGAGGCTGCGACCGGAAGATCGCGAAGCTGGGATTGGAGCGCGCCGCGGAGATGCTGGTTGTTCGGATCGCTGGCGGAGCCGCATGTCGCGAGCGGCGAGCTGTTGCGTCGCTCCTCGTCATGGAGATGCTCGCTCAGGGTCAGGTCGCCGCTGCGGCGCCGACGAGGCGGGGGAGCCCGGCGCACCAGTCGAGCACCTCGGCGAACCGGCGCGTGATGAGGACGCCGAAGAGCGGATCGCGCGCGAGCTTGGCCTGGGTGGTCGCCGGGCTCGAGAGGCCGCAGAGGAACCGCGCCGCCTGGCGAGGATGGCCCAGGGCGCCCGCGTGCGCCGCGCGCAGCGCCGTGAACGCGTCGACGTCGAGCCCCACCGGCATCGGCGGCGCGTGCGCCGGCTCCGGCAGCGTCACGGCGACGCCGGCGCGGCAGAAGGTGCAGCGCCCGCACGCGGCGTCGAGGCGTTCGCCGAAGTACGCGGCGAGCGCGGCGGCGTGACAGCGCGCCGAGGTGAGCAGCTCGATCACCTGCCGCACGCGCCCGATCTCGGCGTCCTCGCGCCTCGCGAAGCGCGCGAGGAGCTCGCCGACGAGGGCGCCCGCGTCGTCCATCGAGGCCACGCGCACGAAGCGGTGCCGGATGTCCGACGCCTTGAGCTCCGCGAGCCCCTGCCGCTCGAGGTACTCGAGCGCGCGCACCACCCGCTCGCGCGGCTGCTCCAGCGCGGCGGCGGCGGCGGCCGGGTCGATCGCGTACAGGACTCGCCCCTTCTTCGCATGGCCGAAGAGCGCCTCGAGGAACCGCGCCGGCTCGCCCTTCACCGACGCGATGACCTCCTCGAGCGTGCGGTGGAGCCGCACCTCGTAGCCGGCGTAGTGCGGCGTGAGCTGCCGGACCGCGCCCATCAGCTCGAGGTAGGTCAGCGCGGTGCGGAGCACGAGCGGCCGGACGTCGTGGCGCGTCCCCAGCGCGTGCAGGCCGAGCTCCACCTGGGGCGCGGCGAGCACGGCGCCGACCACCCCGTGGAGCGCGTCCTCGGTCGGCGTGTCGCCGTACGCGAAGTTCTCGAGGACCGGCAGATCGTCGCCGCACACGAAGATCTCGACCACCGAGTGCGCCTGATCCCTGCCGGCTCGGCCGATCTCCTGACTGTAACTCTCGAGGCTCTTCGGGAGATTGTAATGGTCGACATAACGCACATCGGGCTTGTCGATCCCCATCCCGAACGCGATGGTGGCGACCACGATGCCGCGGTCGCTCTGCATCCAGTCGTCCTGCACGCGCGCGCGCTCCGCCGCCTCCATCCCGGCGTGGTACGCGCGCGCCGGCAGCCCCGCAGAAGCGAGCTTCTCGGCCACGTGCTCGGCGGTCTTCTGGAGCGTGACATAGACGATGGTGGAGCCGGGCGGCCGGGATCGCAGGCGCTCGATCAGGACCCGGTCGCGCGCGCTCGCGCTCACCGCCGTCGCGCGGAGCTCGAGGTTCGGTCGGTAGAAGCCGGTGATGACCGTGTGCTCCTCGCGGATGCCGAAGGTGGCGCAGACGTCGCGCACGACCCCGGGCGTCGCGGTGGCCGTCAACGCGAGCACGCGCGGCACGCCGAGCGCCCGGGCGGTGTCCGCGAGCCTCAGGTAGTCGGGGCGGAAGTTGTGTCCCCACTCGGAGATGCAGTGGGCCTCGTCCACCGCGAAGAGGGCGATCTTGAGCTCTTTCAGCAGCGCCATGAACCGCTCGCTCACGAACCGCTCGGGGGCGACATAGAGCAGCTTCGTCTTGCCCGAGCGCAGATCCCTGTGCGCCTCCGCGGCGTCGTCGGCTGACAGCGACGAGTCGAGCCGGACCGCGGCGATGCCGCGCGCGCTGAGGAAATCGATCTGATCCTTCATCAGCGCGATCAGCGGAGAGATGACGATCGTGACCCCGTCGAGCAGGAGCGCGGGGAGCTGGTAGCAGAGCGATTTGCCGCCGCCCGTCGGGAAGACCGCGAGCGCGCTGTGGCCCGAGAGCAAGGCATCCATGACCGCGCGCTGGCCTGGGCGGAGCTCGCGGAAGTTGAACCGCGCCTCGAGGACGTCGAGCAGATCGGGGCCGGATGGTGTGGGCTGGTTCAAGGGGGCATCCTACACCTCGCTCGCGCCGAGGAACACGCCGCCGTCGCGGGCGTAGAGCGCCAAGCCCGGGTCGGTCAGCGGCTCTCCCGCGGAGCCGACATCACACGACGCGGCGCTCGTCTCGCTGGCCTGGAGCCTTCGGCACGACGCTCGGCCATGTGAAGGCGAGCTCACCGCCCACCGGCAGCTGGTTCCACAAGGGCGCCAGCTCTTCGAGCCGGACGACGATGCGATCGACTCGCCGGGCATCTTCGCCCGAGAGCGACTCGCGCGGCGCGGGCCGCGAGGCATCCGGGCGCTGCCCCTGGCGGCGCCTCCAGATCAGGTCGCAGACGGCGGCGAGGCGCTCCGACGTGACCATGTCGTGCTGCCTGCCCTCGTCCGCGTTGCGAAGCGACGTCTCCCGGCGCAGCTGCTTCCGCCGCTCGCGCGCCCGTTCGCGCGGGCTCCGGTCGCCGGGCGCGGCCGAGATAAAGGTACCGCCGCCGCTCGCGGCACGACCGAAGACGCCCGACGTCAAGCCGAGCTCGGCCTCCACGACGTAGTGGACGAGGTCGTGCGGAATGTGGTCGTCGAACCCAGGCGCCGGATCCATCGCCTGGGGCTGTTTGCCGGCGACCTCCACGACGACGGCGTACCGCCGCTCGCCGGTGCGTCGAAAGATAACGTCCATGATGAGACATCAGGATAGCACATTCGCGTCCGAAGACAACCTGCGACCTTGTCATCGTGACGTTCAGGGCGGCAATTGGTTTTGTCGCGAATTTCTGCGCTTTCAGGCGATTTTAGCCCGTTGGTCGCTCTAGCTGCGGGGCGCTTCACCGCGTGTCGAGCGCGGTTCAAAGATTTCGGCATGCGCCAGGTCGTAGTCCGGATCGCCGACCCGCTCGTCATCGAAGGCCAGATCGAACCAAGCCTCTCGGTCTACCCACCTTGGCCCCAGATCAAAGCGTTTGAAGTACGCGATTCGACCATCGAGAGGAAGCGCCCTGAAATGCGCGAGGAACGCTTTCATGCACGCAGCCCCGTCCAGCGTATGCCAGAAGAAGCTGTCCTTCTCGGCGTAGACGAGGAAGTCGACGCCCCGCGCGTCGAGCTCCCGCCGATCGAACTGGAGAGGGAAATGGTAGCAGAGCCACGGCGCGAGTGGCTCGGCCGCACGCTTGGAGAACTCTCGTTCAGCAATGAGCGTTAGAAGCTCGCGCTTGTATTCATCGAGGTATTCTCGGAACGCCTCCGCGCCGCTCCCCTTCGCCTGCGGGTCGCCTTTCGAACGCCTCTCTCTCTTGAACCAAGACATGTTTTCTCGTTGTCTGTCCTAGGCTCGGGTCAGGCTGGTCGTGTAGAGCGCTGGATCTCCCGCTTTCAGCCAGCCGCGACGGACGGCGTGGTTCTGGGGCTGGAACCCGCACGAGCAGGCCGGTGACGGGACACGCGAGGACCGGCTCGTGGCCGTGGAGATCCTGGTGGCGTGAGATCGGGCCTTCCTGCTGTTCGCTCCGCGGGAAATCGCCCGTATCCTGTCGGCATGCACTGCCCCACGTGCGGCCGCTCGAACGCGGAGGCCCATGTCTTCTGCCCGGGCTGCGGCGTCCGGCTTTCCCGCGCCGCGAGCGCGCCCGTCGCGGATCCCGTCACCGAGCCCCACGCCGCGAGCGCGCCGGCGGAGCGCTCCCTCGAGGAGCGGGTGGGGCGGCTCGAGCGCGAGGTCCAGGCGCTGCTCGAGCGGCGATCCGCGTCGATGCGCGACGAGCTCCGCTGCCCCGCCTGCGGCGCGAGGAAGATCCTCCACGCGCCCAAGGTCCTCGACGCGGACGCCGACGGGCGGAACGAGCTCGCCATCGCGCAGCCGAGCGTCTGGCGCAGCCGGAGGGTCGGCAAGCTCGAGGCGTACATCTGCGCGGGCTGCATGCTGGTCGAGTGGCACGTGAAGGACCTCGAGGGGCTCGACGAGCACGTGGACGTGTCGGCGCTCGATGGTGAGGCGCCGCGGCAGGGACCGTATCGTTGATCGAGCGCGTCCGCCGCAGGTGACGTCCGAGGGGGTCAAGGTGTCGCTGGAGGCTGCCGGCGCGGGCGAGGTGCGGCGGGATGCCGCCTCGTTCCACGCCTCGAACGCGGCCGTTCCAGATCGCCGTCTGGCGCCGCTCCGGGTAGCGCAGCATACTCTGGGCGCGATTCTTGAGCCGTCGCGGGCGGATTTCGTACGCCCGCCTCCGGGCCTGCCGCTCCGGCTGTCCCTTCACCGGTTTCAGCCTGGTGCCCCCATGGGTCTGCTTGGAGATGCCGTCGCCGAGCCCGGCACGACGCAATCACAGGCCCCGTCACTCGGCTTGCTGACGAGCACTGGCTCCTGGCGGAGGCGGACTCCGTGGGCGCGAACGATCGTCTGAACAGAATCATGATGTGGAGGCAGAATGAAGAAGAGACAACTTGGTCATCAGCTTGGTCTCGCGGTGTGCGCGGGCGCCGCGCTCGGCCTCTCCACGGGCTGCTCGATTGAAGGCGCGTCCGACGAGACGCTCGATGCATTGGGGTCGCATTCGTCCGCGATCATCGGCGGCGAGCTCGCCGAGGCGAGCCCCTGGGCCGTGCAGGTCTTCGACGTGCGGAGCACGGGCGACTTCTACCAGTGCACAGGCACCCTCGTCGCGGCGCGCTGGGTGCTCACCGCGCAGCACTGCATCGCGGACGAGGGCGAGACGTCGGCCGTGCGCGTCGGCAGCAACACGTACCTCGCGGGCCAGCGCATCGCGGTCGACGCCGTCGAGGTGCCCTCGGCCGTGGCCGATATCGCGCTGCTCCACCTGACCGAGGACGCCGATGGACCGTTCGTCCAGCTCGCCGAGGCGACGTCGACCTGGATCGGCAGGGACGCGACGGCCTACGGCTGGGGGAGCGAGGGCACGCCGCTCGTGATGGCGCCGTCGCTCAAGAAGGCGACCATCCACATCAATGGCTGGCACTCCGTCGAGGAGCTCAAGGCGACCGGCGTGACGGGCGCGGGCTGGAGCGGCGACTCCGGCGGCCCGTGGTTCGTCGACGGGCGCCAGGTCGCCGTGTTCTCGGCCACGAACGGACAGAACGGCACGAACCTGCACGCGACGGTCACCGGCGTCGACGTGGCGCGCCACCGGGCGTGGATCGACGCCACGATCGCCGCCGGCCCCACCGTCCACCCCAGCAACCAGGTCGTGCTCCACGATCTCTCGAACTTCTCCGGCATCTCGCAGGGCTTCGGGATCGGCCACCACAACCTCCTGAACACGACGATCATCGGCGACAACCGCGCGAGCGCCATCAAGGTCCCCGCCGGGCTCCGGGTCACGGCCTTCATCCACCACAACTTCGGGGGCGAGGTGCGCATCTTCACCTCGGACACGGATCTCGTGGCCGCGGGCTTCAACGACGTGCTCTCGGGCATCGTCGTCTCGAACGCCTCGGACCCGCAGCTGGACGTCGTCACCTTCTACGAGCACGCCAACTTCTCGGGCGAATCGTTCCTGTACGGCGTCGGCTCCGCCGTCTTTTTCGGCGGCCCCTGGGCCAACTGGGACCAGAGGGTCAGCTCCGTCCGCGTCCCCCCCGGCTTCCAGGTGACGCTCTACGACTGGTTCTTGCAATACTCGACCGGGTCGCGCGTCCTCACGACAGACGCGAACCTCGCCGCCCAGAGCTTCGACGACCAGACCCGGAGCGTCATCATCGAGCGCTTGTAGGAGCGAGCGCGCGGAGCGGTCAGCCCTCCTCGCGTCGCGAGGCGAGCGCCGAATCACCCCCCACGCCGGCCGCGCGAGGCCAGGACGGCGCGCTCTCGCGAGCCTCGCTCGGTAGGCCCCGTGCGGATCGAGCCCCAAGATGTGCTGGCCGGCCCTGACCCGCCCGCGAGGCGGCCTACTCACCACGTCGAAGGGCCGGGCGGCCCGACGCGCCCCGTGGCGAACGCGCCGATGGTGGACCAGTGGGCCGTGCACGGGGGCAGCGAGGACAGCGAGGCCACGTGGTCGTGGAACTCGGAGATGCGCAGGTTCTCCACGTTCAGGCACTTCGCGCCCTCAGGGCTCCAGATCGCTTCGAGGTGCGTCGGGTCGGCGCCCGGAAGGATGCCCAGCTTGTCGCGCACGACGATCGGGGTGCCCGGGCGCGTGAAGCTGGTCGTGCGCTCCGCGCCGCCCGCGGGGCCCGCGAAGTAGGCCGCGCGCTTCGCGTGCAGGCAGGCGCCGAACAGGAAGCGGCCCTCGTCGGTGCTCGCCGTTTCGGTCCGCCAGGGGGCATATCCCCACGAGAGGCACGTGTCGATGGCCCCCGTCTCACAGCTCATCGTGGTCGCGCTGGCGTCGCGCGTGACGGTGGCGAAGAGCCCGTCGACCCTGCTCTCCCCCACGAACGACGCCCGGAGATCGACGCCGGCCACGCTGCAGTGGCGGCGCCACCTGGAGGCGCCCGGATCGGCCCCGGCGGGGACCACCCGGTATTTGACGTTGTACCGTCGGAACCAGGAGCGCGGCTCCGGATCCGGAGACGGCGGCGCCAGCGGCGCCGGGCCCGGCGGCTCTACCATCAGCTCGTAGCGGAAGAACAGGCCCCCGGGGCCGGCCACCTCGAGCTTGAACGAGGAGAGCGCCGCTCCCCGGACGGGCGGGAGCACGACGCCGTCGAGCGCAACCTCGATCTCGAGCTCCATCCCGACGGCGCGCACGCTTCGCAGCACGACCGGCCGAAAGGCCGTCTCGCCGGGCAGCCTGCGCGACGCGCTCACGGCGGACGAGTACACCGCGGTGGGGTTCGTCGCGCTGCGGAACTCGAGCTTGACGCTCCCCCCGGCGTTGACGAACCGCTCGGGGCAAAAGGACGGGACGCCTTGATCGTTGAGAAAGCAGTAGGTGCTGTCGCTGGCCGCCACCACGTAGATCCCCGGACCGTTGCTGCCAGGACGCTTCGTGGGGTCATAAGGCAGCAGCGCCCTGAGATCGGGGATCTCGTAAATCGTGTCCTCCTCGGCGCCTCCCGTCGCCGCGCCGGGCGGCAGCGCGTCGGCGGGCTCGCCGCCGCCGCCGGCCTCGATCCCGGAAGGGGGCGCGTCCGGCGCCGCCTGCGCTGCGTCTTCGGGATCCCCGGGCCCGGGCAGCGCGCAGCCGCCGCACGCGCCCGCTGCCAGGAGCGCAAGCATCGATCGCGCGCGCCACGCCCCCGAGACGCCTCCGGCGGCCCGCACGCCGCGCCCACGTCGCTCGTCTCGCCAGGTTCCGTTCCTCATCGGTCATTCTCCTCGTCGCGCTCGTCGTGCTCGCCGCCCTCACCACTCGGGGGACCGCGGCCCCTGCTGGACGCAGGCCCCCGCGCTCCGACAGCCCCGCAGGGACGCCCCGGGGCGGGAGGCAGGATGCGGCCCTCCGGCCCCGGGCGCCGCCTTCACTCGCAGCTCGGCGGGCGGATGGTCGTGCCGCCGGCGGTGACGCTGAAGGGCGGTCGATTCGGGCTGAAGGGCTTCGCGTGGTCGTCGCAGGCCTCGACGCCGAAGAGCGCGCGCGCCGCGCCTGCGCCGAAGGCGTCTTCGCACTGCTGCATCACCTCGCTCACCGCCTTGGCCTCGGCGCCGATGGCGCTCGTGTCGATGCTGCCGTCGGGGTTGAAGCGAATGTCGGTCACGTGGTTCACGGTCGTCGAGCTGGTCTGCGTCGAGACAGGGGCGCACACGAGGCTGAGCTGGGCCTCGACGCACTTCGCCTGCGCCGCGCTGAACCCGCTGGCGCGCAGGGTGCTCGAGTACGAAGCGGGGTCGGCGCAGACGTTCGACGGGTAGGGGAAGCCGGAGACCGCCCGGCCCGTCAGGCAGATGTTCACGGCCGGGCGCGCGCCGCTCGGCCCATCGGCCGCGCAAGGCGGCGGCGTCGGCGGGTTCGGCGCCGTGTCGGCGAGGCAGGTGTTCACGTCGACGGGGAAGCTCGAGAAGGCGCCGTCGAGCGGCAGGTGCGACTGGACGTTCGGCTGCGTCAGGGGCGCTCCCGTGCCGGAGCCGGTGCCCATGCGGAAGCGGTTCGCCTCGGGCCAGTCGCCCGTCGTCGTCTCGGCCAGCGTCCCGCGGGTGTTGACGATGGGCACGTCGAAGCCGAAGGGCCCGAAGCGCAGGTGCAGCTTGATGCCCGCCGAGTACGTCGCGTTCACGAAGCCGCGGGGGGTCACCGAGAGCGCCGTGACGGGCTGCTGGTTCTCGAGCGCGACTGCATCGCGCAGCACCTGCTCCTGGCCGCCGTTGACCCCGAGCCCGCCGGAGACGTCGAGCCACATGGCGAAGATGCCGATGTCGAACCCGGCGCCCGCCGTCAATACCGCCTCCATGCCCGCGCTGTGCCGCACCGTGAAGGTGTGATCATCGTCCTGGATCATGCGCGCGAGCATCGGGTTCGTCACCGGCATCAGGCCCATGTCGCCCGCTCCCGAGGGCGACAGCAAGAACCAGCGCAGGCCCGACGCCGGCGCGACCGGCGTCGGCGTGGCGGCCGTGCCCGAGCCGAGCATCATCGGCATGTCGCCCCACGACACCGGGAAGGGCGCGACGATCGAGCCGATGGGGGCCATCGGCCGCGGCGTCAGGCCGAAGGGCAGCGTGCCCGAGGTGTGGCCGAGCAGCCGTTCGTTCGGCGTGCTCAGCGTGCCGATGTCGGCGCGCGCGTCGAGATCGAGGTACACGTGCACGACGCCGATATCGAACAGCGGGAACCTGACGGGGTCGGGCCGCACGACCGCCCGGCGCGAGACCACCGCGTCGGCGTGCGTCACGGTCTGAAAGCGCCGGCGGAAGGCGCCTGTCGTCGGATCGAGCGACGCGTCGTTCACCACCTCGCCGTCCGCGCTGACGAAGGCGAGCGGCGCGCGCATCTCGCCGAAGCCCGGCAGTCCCATGTTGCCGATCGGCGTCAGCTTGCCCCCCGCGAGGATGGGCACGACGAACGCCTGCGCGCCGTCGTTGGCGCCCGAGCCGGTGAAGCGCTCGGGCCCGTCGAGCACCACCGTCGGCTCCATGACGAGCAGGTCCACCGTGTGGCCGAAGAGCTTGAGCTCGGCGAGCGCCCTCCGACCCATCGACCGCTTGCCGCGCGCGCTCTGCTGGCGTTGCACCTCGCGGGCCGCGCAGTACAGCCGCGCGCCGCGCTGGCGCGCCTCGCCGAACAGGCGCGGGTCCGGGTAGTTGAACGTGCCTGTCTTCTCGATCGAGCGCTTCAGCCAGCGGGCGCGCGCGGCGCCGAAGCCGTCGAAGTCCTGCGTCACGCTGGCCGAGAGTCCCCCGGGGAACATCGCCCTGAAAGCGGCCAGCGTCGCCGTGGCGTCGGCCTCGTCCAGCGCGGCGGCGACCTTCGCGTCCGCGCTCGCGAGCGCCTCGTCGAGGTGCGTCCTGAGCGCCGGAGGCGCCGAGAAGGGGTCGGTCGTGGCCGCGTTGCGCCAGCTTGCGCGGTCGCTCGTCGGCCCGGCCGCGAGGTTCGCCCCGTTCGAGAAGCTCGCCAGGCGGATGGCGCTCGTCGTCGTGTCGCTGATCGGCGTGCTCGCCGGCACGGCGCTCATGCCGGCCGCGGGCAAGGTCGCGCTCGCGGTGGCGGGGCCGGCGACCGGCGAACCCACGCTGACGATCGGCTGCTCGCCGACGCCGGTGTCGTTCGGCGCTTCCGGCGCGGGCTCCGCATCGGCGAGGCACCCGGCCGCGAGCGCGCCGAGCACAACCAAGACGACAGGAGACAGGACCGAGCTGCGGCGGGCGCGCGTGTGGACATGATTCGACATGATTTCCTCCTGAGCTGGCTCGCGACGCCTGCGCGTGGCGCGGCGTCGTCGATGGATGGCCTCGCGCCCCCCGGCTCGGGGGGCGCGGCGTGGTGGCGTCGACCCGGCCACCGCGGACGTCGGTGCCGCCGCGCGCGGCATGCTCCGCGGACGCGACGGCCTTTCGCGACGGCCTTTCGTGAAGGTGGTTAGCGAGGCGCGTGCCAGTCGCTCTGCCTCCGGCCCGATCCAGCGCAGGCCCGCGCGCGCCGCCGCGGGACGCTGCGCCTCGTGTCCCCCCTTGGAGCCCCCGCTCCGGGCACCGGCTCGGGCACCGCTGTGGACACCGCTATGGGCACACCCGTCGGCGCCAGGCACCTATACTGACCGTGGGATGACGGACGACGGGTCGACCCTGCAGCCGAGCGGGCATCGCGCCTCGAGCAGCGGTGGGCCCGCCGCCGCACCGGGCCTCGTCCGCGTCTTCGGCGCCGGGGTGACCCTGGCCAGCGCGCTGCCCTTCGAGGGCGAGGCGCTCGAGCTCGGTCGCGGCTCGGCGGCGCTCGGCGAGGCGAAGGACCCTCGCATGTCGCGGCGCCATGCCCGCTTCCGCTTCGATGGGCGGCGCTTCTGGGTCGAGGACCTCGGCAGCCAGAACGGCACCTTCGTCGACGGGGAGCCGCTGCCGGCGGGGGCGCCGCGCGAGGCGACGTGCGTCGTGCGCCTCGGCGACTCGCTCTTCGTGCCCTCGATCGACGTCGGCCCCCTGGCGCGCCAGGGCGTCGTGGCGCGCCAGGGGTTCGTGCGGGGCCCGGCGATGCAGCGACGGCTGGCCGAGGCGGCGCGCGCCGCCGAGCTCGGGCTCTCGCTGCACATCCGCGGCGAGAGCGGCACCGGCAAGGAGGGTGTCGCCCGTGCCTTTCACGAGGAAGGCCCGCGCGCCGCCGGGCCTTTCGTGCCTGTCAACTGCGCCTCCATCCCGCAGGGCATCGCCGAGCGCCTGCTCTTCGGCGTGCAGCGCGGCACCTACTCGAGCGCCAACGCCGACGCGCAGGGGTATCTCCAGGCGGCCGAGGGGGGCACCCTCTTTCTCGACGAGATCGGCGAGCTCGACCTCGAGGTGCAGGCCAAGCTCCTGCGCGCGCTCGAGACGCGCGAGGTGCTCGCGCTCGGCGCGTCCAGGCCGAAGAAGGTCGATTTTGCCTTCTGCTCCGCCAGCCACCGCGACCTGCGCGCGCAGGTCGCGAGCGGGCGGCTGCGCGAGGACCTCTACTTTCGCCTGGGGCGCCCCGCCGTCGAGCTGCCGCCCCTGCGGCGGCGCCTCGAAGAGATGGCCCTCTTGATCGAGCAGCAAGTGCGGCAGCTCGCGCCCGAGCTGGGGCTCCACGTCTCGCTGGTCGAGGCGTGCCTGCTGCGGCCCTGGCCGGGCAACGTGCGCGAGCTCCTTGTCGAGGCGCGCGCTGCCGCCCAGAGCGCGCTCATGCAGGGGGCCTCGCGCGTCGAGGCCGCGCACCTCAGCCCGAGCGCCGGCGCCCTCTTCGAGCCCGACCCGCCCTCCGGCGCCCCGCCCGCCGGAGGCCGAGACAGCGCGCCTGCCGCGCCCCGGGCGCGCCGCACGCTGCCCTCGCGCGCCCCCCCGCTCGATGCCGGCGAGCGCGCCCGCATCGAGGCGGCGCTGCGCGAGCAAGGCGGCAACGTGCGGGCCGCGGCGCGGGCGCTCGGCATGCACCGGACGCAGCTTCGCCGGCTCATCGAGCGGCACGGCCTCGGGGCATCGACGGGCGCCGGCGAGCCCGACGACGCGCTGGGCTCCGTCGACGAGAGCCCGTCCTAGCGCCGGCCAGACGACAGACGACATCCCAGGCGTCTTCACGAGGGCGGGGCGCTTCGTGCCCTCGTGGAGGGGCTCGCTGGCTTCTCCTTCAGGGGTTCAGGGGCGGATGGCGAGCAGCGTCGGCGTTTGACCCGGCGCCGCGGCGGCAATCGCGTCGATCAGCGCGCGCGGCTCGCCAGGCCCGACGGCGCCCGTCTTGCGGACGGCGTCGACCCTGCTGAGCCCCCACAGGAGCGCGGCCGCCGCCGGCGTGGGCAGGCGGCTCAGCGTCCCAATCGGCTCCGGCGTGATGGTGTTTCCGAGGCGGCGCACCACGCGGAGCCCTTCCTCCAGGGCGCGCGCGAGGCGCATCGCCTCTGCCCACGACACGCCTGCGTTCCGCGCGTGCGCCGTGACGATAGCCACCATCGCCGGCGCGACGAGCGCCGCGTGCGTGCGCAGCCAGCTCTCCATGTCGGCGTGCACCACGGCGGGAATGCCGGCGTCCGTGAAGACCTTCGCCCACGCCGCGTCCGTCACCGTGGTGACCATGCCTCGGGTGACGATCTTCGACGTCAGCTTGCCGTCCTCGAGGGTCGCCAGGATCGCAGGGAAGCCGAAGGCGAAGCGCGCCGGGCCCACCGCCTCTCGGAGGCGGCCCAGCGGCTCGAAGGTGTTGAACATGAACATCACGGACCTCGCCGCGCTCTCGGCCAGCGCAGGGAGCACCGCGTCCACCTGGTGCGCGAGCACCGTCACGAGCACGAGATCCCACGGCGTCGTCGCGTCCAGCGCGGCGCTCACGCGCACCGCCGCGCGCTCCCCCGAGGCGCTCACGATCGCCTCGTCCCGCCGCAGCTGCTCCAGCCGCTCTCCACGGGCGACCACCGTCACCTCGTGCCCCGCTCGCGCGAGCTGAAAGGCAAAGGCGCTTCCAATCCTACCGGCGCCGACAATGGCAATCTTCATGTGTTACACCGTAGCTCCTGTAAAAATGTTCATGAAGGACCGCCCGAGTCAGAAGTACCGACCAAGGCTCTCCCTGGTGAACTCCGTCAGCTCCGAGGTCCGGCCGGTCTTGATCTTCTGCACCCATGCCGGGTCGCTGAGCAAGGGACGCCCGACGGCGACGAGATCGAAATCGCCGCGCTCGAAGCGGCGCACGAGCTCGCCGAGCCCCTGCGGCGCGGAGGCCTCGCCCGCGAAGTTCCCGAAGAGATCGCCGGACAGGCCGACCGACCCCACGGTGATCGTGGGTTTGCCGGTGATCTTCTTCGCCCATCCCGCGGCGTTCAGATCGGAGCCGGCGAACTCGGGCTCCCAGTAGCGTCGCTGGGAGAGGTGGAGCACATCGGCGCCCGCCTCTGCGAGCGGCAATAACCACTGCTCCATCTCCTTCGGCGTCTTCGCGATCTTGTGATCGTACGCGCCCACCTTCCACTGCGAGAGGCGGAGGATCACGACCATCTCCGGCCCGACGGCCTCTCGAACGGCCTCGAGGATCTCGACGGCGAAGCGATTCCTCTCGCCGATCGTCTTTCCTCCATACTCGTCGGTGCGCTGGTTCGTCACCTCGTAGAAGAATTGATCGATGAGGTACCCGTGGGCGCCATGGATCTCGATGGCGTCGAAGCCGAGGCGCTTCGCGTCGGCCGCCGCCTTGCCGAAGGCCCGCACGGTGGCGTGCACGTCGTCGCGGGACATGTTCGCCGGGCCTTCCAGGGCCGCGGGCTCCTCGTGGCCGTTCGGATCCTGCTTGGCGAGCCCGACGTGCCATAGCTGGGGCGCCATCTTCCCTCCCGCCCTGTGCACGCTGTCGATGACCTTTCGCCAGCCGTCCAGCGCCCGCTCGCCATAGAAGTGCGGGACGTCGCGGAGGTGAAGCTTGCCCGGCCGCTCCACGACCGTTCCTTCCGACAGGATCAGCCCGACGTCTGCGGCAGCGCGCCGGGTGTAATAATCGACGTTCGGCTCGCCCGGCGCGTTGCCCGGCGATCGCTGGCGCGTCATGGGCGCCATGACGAACCGATTCTCGAGCTTCAGCCCCTTCAGCTCGAATGGCTTGAAGAGCGCGCTCACGTCGTCGTTCTTGTTCGGTTGCGGATCCGCCATCGCTCCGTCCCTTCTCCGGTTCTCCGGGCGTCGTCCTCGTCGCGGCGCCGCGGCCGGCAGCGCCCTGGCGCACCGGGAACGCCCGCGCCTGCAATCTCGACACCGCGGCGCCATCGTCATCGACGACGCCCTCCTCGGTGTTAAACCAACTGGATGGTTTAAATCTAGGGAGCGGTCTGGGCCGTGTCAACTGGGCGGAGCGGCGATGCCGCAGCGCGGGGCGAACGGCCGCTGGCGAGCCGCGCGAGGGAGGCCCGGAGGTTGCGGCTCGACCGTGGGCGGTGCGCTCTTCTTGCCGCGCGCCACGGCGTATGCTCCATGAAGGATCCACCCATGCGCTACGATTCGGCGGCGACCAAGAAGAGGCTCCTTGACGCTGCGCTCGACGAGTTCGCCGAGCGAGGGCTGGCTGGCGCGCGCGTGGACCGCATCGCCGAGCGGGCCTCGGCGAACAAGCAGGCCATCTACGCCTATTTCGGCTCCAAGGAGGGTCTGTTCCGCAGCGTGCTCGAGGAGCGGTGCCAGATCGCGTTCGACGCCGTGCCCTTCGACCCGTCGGACCTGCCGGCCTTCGTCGCAGGCGTCTTCGATCACCTGGTCGAGAATCCGAAGAGCGTGCGGATGATGATGTGGAGGCAGCTCGAGCTCCCCGACGAGGCGCAGCACGACGTCGCGACCGCCAAGGTGGAGGAGCTCGCCGGGGCCTACGACCTCGGGGCGACGCCGAAGCGGTGCGCCGAGGACCTGTTCGTCATCCTCCTCGGGCTGTCGATGTCCTGGTTCGGCTTCGCGCCAAACCAGCCGGCCGAGAAGGGATCGGCGGCGGAGCAGCGGCTGCACGCCTTCAGGAGGTCCCTGGTCACGGCGACCGATGCGGTCGTGAAGGCGATGACGACGAAGAATCGATAGCTGGTCCGTGCCGGGCCTGGGCGCCATTGGCCGCCGAGGATGGCGCCGGCGCGCTGCCAGGGCGGGCGGCAGGCCCTGACGGCAGGCCGCGAGCACCGCGGCGCTCAGGGGAACCACGCTGCGATCTGCACCACCTCGCGCGCCGCGCCGGCCAGGCCGTCGTCGCCCGCGAGCGCCGCGATGAGCGGCGCGAGCTTGTCGAGGCTCACGCCGTCGCCCGCGAGCGCGGCATGGCGATAGTCGCTGGCCACCGCGTCGAGCAGGAAGCCGAGCGCCGCGGCGGCCCCCTCGGCCGGGAAATAGCGGGCCAGCGGTACCAGGTCGAGCAGGCGGTTCGGCTCGGCGGTGCCGAAGCGCAGGGCCAGCGGTAGGGCCCTGCGCGCCAGCTCGGGCGCGTGCGCGGAATCGCGGCGCGCCAGGAAGCCGAGGGCGCTCAGGCGGCCAGCGTCGCTGAGCGGCCCGACCGCGGCGAGCAGCGCGTAGCTATCGCCCGTCGCCGCGAACCAGGGGCCCACGTCGAACAGCAGCCCGTAGCGATCGAGCGGCTCGGCCTTCCGAATGGCCTCGTCGATCCACGCCCGTAGCCGCGCCGGCTCTGCGGCGAAGGGGAGGCTCCGGGCCAGCGCGCGCACGCGCGACGCTTCCGGCAGCGTCTCGAGCAGGTCCTCGGCGGGATCGCCCAGCGCGCTGAGGCGCGGGATCAGGCCCTCGAAGAGCTCGGTGGCTTGCTCGCCGAACCGTGGAGCGAGCGCCGCGGCGCGGCGGGCCTCCGGGGCGGCGAGGTGCGGCACAAGCCGCGCGAGCGTCCAGCGCTCGTTCAGGTCGTACGGCTCGATGTGCTGCTCCACCGCGGCGAACGCGGCGCGCACGCGATCGGGATCGCTGAGGGCCCGCGCGAGCCCGGCGAGCGCTCGCGCTCGCGCGGGCCCGGGCAGCGCCTCCGCGTCGGGCCAGAGCGCCTCGGCGACCGCGCGCGGGAAACGCCTGGCGAAGAGCTCGACATCGCCAGGATCGCCGCCGCAGTCGCGGAGGCTTCTGAGCGCCTCGCGCACGACGGCGATCCCTTCCTCCGGAGGCAACCCCTTCGCCACGAAGAGCATCTGGTGCGCTCGCTCCTCCGCGTTCTCCGTGGTCCGATACGCGGCGAGCGCTTCCCGCGCGAGCGCGTATCCCGCCTCGCCCCCGATGATTTCGGCGAGGCTCAGGAGGCCATCCCCGCGGAACTCGACGTTGGTGGTGCGCCGTGCGGCGTCCGTGGCCCACGCGAGCACCTCGGCGCGCGCCGGGCCGGCTGCCATCGCCGCGCCGAGCGCGGTGAGCGCCCTGGCCTGATCTCGCTCGTCCGCGATCCGCTTCTGCCGATCGATGGGTTCGACGCCGACGGGAGCATCGTCGTCCTCGCGGCGGGCGCACTGGTTCACGCTCGCTTCGACAAGGGCCGCGCTCACCGCGAGGGCCGTCGCCTCGTGACTCATTGGAAGCGCCACGACGGCGCGGCGGCGCACGGGGCGATCTCGCGCCCGAGCGCGTCGTGCGCGACCCCGACCGCGGTGCGCCCGTCCAGCACGACCTGCGTGGCTCGGCCGCAGGCGTCCCGCGCGAAGGCGGCCGAGTGGCCCAGCGACGTCGTCCGCTGCACGACGTCGCCCATGAGATCGTACGTGCGCCGCACGAAGAACGCTTCCCCCGAGGCGAGCTGCCGCTCCTCCACGACCCAGCCCACGGCGTTGCGTGTGAACGTGAGCTCTCCGGCAGGCGTGACGGCGGCGATCAGCTGCCCGCAATGGTCGTATTCGAACGACGCCGTGGCGCCGTCCGGCAGGGTGCGCTGGACCAGCTGTCCGGCCGCGTCATAGGTGAACTCCGTGAGCTCGCCCGCGCCGGTCTTCTCGTGGAGGAGCTGCCCGGCCATGTCGTGCCGGTAGTGCTTCTCCAGCCCGGCGAACGTCCGCTCGTACACCATGCAGCCCGCGGCGTCGTACCGCATGAGGTACACGTCCCCCCGCGCGTTCTCGGCCCGCACGAGGTGACCCTCGCGATCGTAGCCGAGCCGGTTCACCTCGCCGTTCGGGCGCCGGATCGCGCAGACCTTGTGGAGACCTCCGCGATCGAAGCGCGTTGAGGTGCCGTCCGGGTGATCGATGCGCACGACGTCTCCGTTGCGATCGTGGGCATAGCGGGTCACGCCCCCATCCGGGTGGCGCACGGCGACGCGATCGCCCCGGTCGTTGTAGGCGTACGACGTGATGTGCCCGAGCGCGTCGCGCACCGAAAGGCAACGTCCCCAGTAATCGTAGACGTGCTCGGTGACGGCGCCTGTCCCGTCGATCTTCTGGATCACGTTGCCCTGCGCGTCGTGGGCGAAGCGCGTGCGCGCGCCGTTCGGTGCGACCGTCTCCGTGATGAGCCCCCGCGCCTCGATGCGGACCTCGAAGGTCGCGCCGATCGGATCGGTCCAGTACAGGGCGCCCGCGGTGCGCGTCACCTCCGTGACGCCGCCAGCCGGGTCGGTGACGCGACGGATGTGCCCGTCCGGCTCGCGCTCGATGACGGTGGTGCGGCCCAGCGGATCGCTCACGCGGAGCGTGCGGCCGCGGGCGTCGCGGACCCAGGTCGTGGTGGCTCCGAGCGGGTCGGTGAACGAGCGGAGATTGCCGTTCTCATCGTAGGTGCGGCAGTAGACGGCCCCGCCGGATACGGCCTTGTCGAGCTTGCCGAACTCGTTGGCGAAGTAGCGGTGCACGGTGATCGAGTCCGCCACCTCCGAGTACCCGTCGTCGCCATAGACGAGCTTGCAGTGGTAGATCCCCCGGGCCTTCGTGCCATCGGCGAGCGTATCTGGGACGCCCTCCGCGAGGCCGAGGCGCCCCGGATCGGGGTGATCGCCCCAGGTCTCGACGCAGCGACCACGCTCGTCGTACCGGAAATGGAAGGTGAGGTCCTCGGGATCCGTGCGCGACGTCAGCCGGTGATCGTCGTAGGTGTAGCGGCTGACGCAGCCCTCAGCGTCCGTATCGGCGACGAGGTCGCCGCGCTCGTCGTAAGTATAGCTCCGGAGGGTCACCCATCTCCGTTGGCGCCGTTGCCCCCGTTGGAGCCGTCGGCGCCCTGGTCCTTGCCGCTCCCCTTGCCGCCCTTGCCGCCGCTGCCGCCGCCGCCGCCCATGATGAAGACGCCGGGGTTCATACCGGGGATCGCGGGGATATTCGGGACGGGGGCTGTGCGCGCCATGGGAGCGAGCGTAACAGGGGGCAACAGCACCGGAAATGCGCAACGTCCCCTCCACGGAAGCGCAGGAGAGCACGTTGACCCGACCGGTCAGCCGCGAGGCCCATCGCGCTGCCTCCTCGTTCGGCCTATCTCAATCCCGCTGGCATGTTCGCGCATTCCTGCGCGTCTCGCGCATTTTCGCGCTCGAGGTTGCGGCAAGGGGTGAGCTGTCGGTATCGTGCGCGCCATTCGCCCACTCAGGAGCTCTGCCGTGCACAAGATCTACTTCGTCCTTTCCGCAGCATTCCTCGTCACCTCTACGGCCTGCTCGGATGAATCCGATTCTAGCGGTACGAGTAATGACCAGGCCAGCAGCAGCAGCGCTTCGACCAGCAGCGCCTCGGGCAGCGGTACCGGGGGCAACGGCGGGTCAGGGAGCACGGGCGTCGGAGGGGGCGGCGCTGCTGGGACGGGCGGATCGGGCGGCGCAGGCGAGGGCGGCGCAGGCGAGGGCGGCGCGGGGACAGCAGGCGGGCCCGCTACCGGGGCCGGCGGGGACCCGGGCACCTCATCCCTGGGCTTCTTCGTGTCCACCCCGAGCGACAGCGGCGGCGATCTCGGGGGGATCGCCGGCGCGGACGCGACCTGCCAGGCGCTGGCGGCCGAAGTGGGCGCCGGCGGCCGCACGTGGCGCGCGTACCTGAGCACGAGCACGGAGGATGCCCGCGATCGCATCGGCAAGGGGCCCTGGGTCAACGCCAAGGGCGTCACGGTGGCCGCGACTGTCGAGGCGCTGCACGCGCTGCCCGGGGGCAACCCGGAGCTCTTCGTCGATCACAAGGGCAACCGCATCAACGGCCAGTGGCAGGGCTCTCCCACGCCGATCGAGCACGACATCCTCACGGGCTCGGCGGCGGACGGCACGGCCCTGGCCGCCACGTGCAATGATTGGACATCGTCCACCGCCACGCCCGGGCCGCAGGTTGGGCACTCCGACGGCCTCGGTCCGAACATGAACGGCCAGGCCCCCTACAACTCGTGGAACTCCGTGCACGCCCCCGCGGGTTGCAGCCAGCAGCAGCTCGTGGCCGTGGGCGGCGCGGGCCGTATCTACTGCTTCGCCGCGAATTGAGCCTTCGTCCGGCTCAGGCGGTCGCGCCGGGCTGGATGCCGTTCAGCGCCATCATCTTCCGCCGCTCGTCGTCCTTGTTGAGTCCGCGGTACCGCTCGTCGAGCTTCGCGATATCGAGCTTCAGGATGCGGCCGTACAGCGAGAAGGCGAGGCCGACGATCGACGGGTGGCAGGCGGACTTCACCCGGTCATCGTAGTAGGGATACGCCGCCTCGTGGAAGCTGCGCAGGTTGTAGAACGGGATGCCCGGGAACTTGTGGTGCTCGTTGTGGTACGTGACGTTGTTCCAGAGGAAGTTCGTGACGTGCGCGCTCGTCCCGTAGGTGCGAGAGCTGTAGGCGTCCTCCCCCGGGAGCATCTCGTAGTGCTCGATCATCGAGGTCACGCTGGCCAGGATGGCGCCGAAGACGAACGGCAGGATGTAGAAGAAGAAGAACACCTGGAGCGGCATGACCCAGAAGAAGAAGGCCATGAGGCCATAGAAGGCGACGAGCTCCAGGAGCATCCTGACGTGCTGGATCGGTGAGAGCCGCTTCACGTACCGCGACATGCAGCCCAGGAAGTAGAGCGGATAGGCGAACGTGTAGACGGCGAGGAGCAGGAGCCTCGCGAGGACGGGGTTCCGCGTGTAATCCGTGACGACGAAGTTGTCGACGTCAGGATACGTGTTCGCGATCTTGTGATGATGAAGGTGGTAGTTCGTGTACAGCGTCACGCTCATGCCGGTCGGCGCCCAGCAGAGCAGGGCGATGACGTACGAGGTGAGCTTCGAGCGCGAGCAGCTGCCGTGGACGGCGTCGTGCGCCACGGCGCCGAGGCCGCGGACGAGGTTGGCGATCAACCACGAGCAGGCGACCCCGATCGGGATGGCGAGCGGGTGGTGCTGCGTCGCGTACAGCACCCACGTGACCGCGGCCCAGATGCCGAAATGAAGCGGGATCTTGAGCAGGTGAATCGGGTTGCGCCTGTAGGCAGCCTGCAGCAGCTCCCGCGGTACTGTGTCCATGCCGGCCATGCTGATCTCCGTGTTTCTCGCGCGTGCGCGGCCCGGAACTTCGCAAAAAACAGGCGGGAAAACAAGAGCACGCCCGCTTTTTGCCCCCGCGGCGCGAATGCGCCTACGCGCCTGCGCAGGGGCTGGCGACAGGGCTTCGCGCCGCTTGAGGGGCGCGTTCGCCGCCGCTAAGACGCGGCCATGGGGACGCGCATCGAGAAGGACAGCTTCGGGCCGATCGCGGTGCAGGACGACCGCTACTGGGGGGCGCAGACGCAGCGTTCCCTCGAGAACTTCCGGATCGGGGGCGAGCGCTTCCCGCGGGAGATGATCGCCGCGCTCGGCACCGTGAAGAAGGCGGCGGCGCTCGTGAACCGCGATCTGGGGCTCCTGCCGGCGGACAGGTGCGCGCTCATCGTCGCGGCGGCCGACGAGGTCATCGACGGCAAGCTCGACGACCACTTTCCGCTCGTCGTCTGGCAGACGGGCAGCGGCACCCAGACCAACATGAACGTGAACGAGGTCATCGGGAACCGCGCGATCGAGATGAGCGGCGGCGTGATGGGCTCGAAATCGCCGGTCCACCCGAACGACGACGTGAACAGGTCGCAGAGCTCGAACGACGTGTTCCCGACGGCCATGCACGTCGTCGCCGCGCTCCAGATCGAGCGCCGCCTGCTCCCGGAGGTCCGCCGGCTGCGCGAGACCCTGGCGCAGAAGAGCGCGGCGTTCGCGGACATCGTCAAGATCGGCCGCACGCACCTGCAGGACGCGACGCCGCTCACGCTCGGGCAGGAGTTCTCCGGCTACGTGGCGCAGCTCGACGCCGGCATCGCCGCGGTGGAGCGCGCGCTCCCCCCGCTCCACGAGCTGGCGCTCGGGGGCACAGCCGTCGGGACGGGGCTCAACGCCCACCCGGAGTTTCCGGCGAAGGTCGCCGCCAGGATCGCCGAGCTCACGGGGGCGCCCTTCGTCACCGCGCCGAACAAGTTCCAGGCGCTCGCGTCGCACGACGCCCTCGTCGCGGCGCACGGCGCGCTGAAGGTGCTCGCCTGCAGCCTGACCAAGATAGCGAACGACGTCCGCTGGCTCGCGAGCGGGCCGCGCTGCGGGATAGGCGAGATCACGATCCCGGAGAACGAGCCGGGCAGCTCGATCATGCCGGGGAAGGTGAACCCCACCCAGGCCGAGGCGATGACGATGCTGTGCGCCCAGGTGCTCGGCAACGACGTCGCGGTCGGCATCGGCGGGGCGAGCGGCAACTTCGAGCTCAACGTGTACAAGCCGCTCATCGTGCACAACGTGCTGCAGTCGATCCGGCTGCTGGCCGACGGCTGCGCGTCGTTCGAGGAGCACTGCGCGCGGGGCATCGAGCCGAACCGCGAGCGCATCGAGCGGAACCTGCGCGACAGCCTGATGCTGGTGACCGCGCTGAACCCGCACGTGGGCTACGACAACGCAGCGAAGATCGCCAAGAAGGCGCACGCGGAAGGGACCACCCTCCGCGAGGCGGCGGTCGCGCTCGGGATCCTCGATGGGGGGAAGTTCGACGAGATCGTTCGACCGGAGAGGATGATCGGGCCTTCCGGGGACGGGTGAGGACGCGGGGGACGGAAGCGCCAACCGGGCGCGAGCCTCAGGTGTCACCTCGCACGAGCTTCCCTTGGCGGCGCAGCTCGGACGCGATGAAGGGCGCGCGGTGCTCCAGGAACGGGAGATCGATCCCCTTGTTGCCCGGGCCGAGCCGATAGAGCTTCACGTATTCTTCCCGCTGCTGCCAACATTCACGAAGGTTCAACATGGGCAGGGTTTTGTCGATCTTCGTATGCTGCGCCTTCGGCGCGCCGCGTCCTCGCTGAACGTGAAACGTCGCGAAGTCGAGCTCGAACCACCCTGCCCGCACCTCGAATGGGTCCACCACATCCAGGACACCCTTGGCCGTGTTCACGTAGAACGCGCTGAGCCGATAGTTCGACCACTCGTAGGCGAGGCGCCAGTTCGCCGACGTCGGGATGAAGTGGTCGACCGTCGGGCTCCCCGTCGCCTTCTCGATGTACATGGCGAGGTACGCGCACCGCTGGCCGTAGAGGTCCATCATGTCGTCGAGCGTGCTCTTGCTGTCGGCTTCACGAGGCTGGCGCCAAAGGGCCGGGAACCTCTCCGGAGGGATGTCTTCCTCGCGAGCATAGGTCTTCTTCGGCTTGCGGCCCCCCTTGCCCTTCACAGGCTTGCCCAACAGCCTCGCGATCGCCTCTTTGCCTCGCTTGCGAACGAGATCATCGAAGCTGGGCGGCTCGGCGGCCAGGACAACCCGGATCACGTCCGCCTCCGTGTCGGCTTCGCCGGTGCCTGTTCTGCTCGACGGTCACGGAAGTACCCCCATCGCACCCAGAACGGGTCGATGTCGGGCAGACCGGCGTCTCTCAGCGCCTTGTCCGCAGCGACGACGGCGGCGTCGGAGGCCGCCTCTTGGTCCATCAGCGCTAGAGCCGTCTTCACGGCTCGCTCGCCCTCGAGGGATCTGGGCTCCTTCAGATCGAAGGCTTCGCTCGTGAGCCAATTGCCGACCTCGCCGTGGCGCACGTAGGTCCGCTGCGTCAGCTTGACGGAATATCGCTTGTTCGTGCGGTCCAGATCGAGATCGAACCAGGCGTCCTCGTCGTCGTCAAAGTGAGGCTCGACCGAAGCCAAGACGAGCGGGGAGTGAGTCGCGGCGACGAGCTGGACACGCGAACCGTGTTGCCCGGTGAGGATGTCCATCACCTGCAAGAGCGCCGGTACGATGCGTCGCTGCCATTGTGGATGCAGGTGAGCCTCGATCTCGTCGATGAGGAAAACGACCTCTTTCGCCGGTCGCTCGCCGCGCACCTTCGCAGAGGCAAGGTGCTCCTCCCACGTCCAAATGAGCAGGTAGGCGAGCGCGATGATCCGGCGCATCCCCGCCGAGGCGTGGATGACGGCGACGTCTTCGCCGTAGGGCATGCGCAAGGTCGGGTACCTGAGGGGATCGCTCACCGTGAGCTTGCGTAGATCGCCCGCCTGGAGCTTCTCCTTCTCGTCGCTCGACGGCGACAGCGCCCCGAGGACCTTGCTCAAGAGCTCGAAGGGACGGCTCTTCTCGCGTTGCCACGAGCCCCAGTCGCGAAGCAGCCCCTCGCAGTATTGGTTCCCTGCCCAGACCTCGGACGCCGAGAAGAGGTAGGCGTTCGGGCGTTTGGGCGTGTCTTCCGTCCAGTAGTTCCGCGCCGGATCCCAGACGGAGAACCCTCCGTCCACCTGCGCATAGAGGATGAGCCCAGGGATCGCGGGGCGACCCTGGTTCACGCTCCATCGCTCGGCGGCGGGGTCGTACTTGCTCGTGTAGGTGTAGGGCCTGGGCGTCTTCTTCGTGTACGAATACGAGATCGACGCGCCTTTCGTTGTGGGGACGACGGGATGGCGGGCCCACGTCCGCGTCAGCGCCCACCATGCCACGTCGAGCAGGAAGCTCTTCCCGAGCCCGTTGTCGCCCGTGACGAGGTTCAGCCTCGGCGCCAAATCCATCGTCATCTCGGGCGCGGGGCCGACGTTCTTGAGGTGAATCGACTCAAGCATGGGCGCTGGCTCGCTTCATCTGCTTCGGGTTCTTGTCGAGGATGCCCGGCATTGTGGCGGCGTCGCTCGCGAACGCGGGGCAACCGTTGCCCGCGTCTGCCGACGTACACCAGGGGCCGCGGAGACGGCAACCTCTCTGTCGCAGTGGAAGGCGCTGGCGGGCGCCCGCAACCTTGCGATCGCACTGGGGCAGCGGAGCAAGTCGAAGCCCCACGTCCGCTTCATCAGCATGGCCCGCTCGATCTCGCCGAGCCGCCCCCAGTGGCGAACGGTGCCCGGGGGGAGCCAGCGCCCTCTTCGGGCGACGTGGGGGCTCTAGAAGCCGTCCGCTCGCCCGGAAACCCTGCCAAGAACAAGGATCTTGGGGTAAAGCCCTGTCGAGAGCCTCCGGTCGGAGGTTTTTCTCAACCGGGAGGCTGTCGAGAGCCTCCGGTCAGAGATTTTTCTCAACCGGGAGGCTGGACTAAGGAACGGCCCACGGCAGCCGCACCCGTGCGCCGGGAAGGATCCCCTGCTCGCCAGGCAGGTTCCAGACCACCGGCGACACGGGCAGCACCACCGGCGCAAGCGTGACCTCGTACCGGCCCAGCTCGAATGTCGTGCCCGCCTCCGGAAACCCCTGCGTCGGGCCGTCGAACTCCCCCAGCGCCTCCGGATCCGCAAGAATGTCCGAGGACGGAAGCGCCGGCGCGCTCGCCTGCGGCAGGTCGGTCACCCGCTGTAGCGCCTCGTCGACCACACGCTTCCAGTTACGTCCCATCTGCGCGGACGGAAGCTCCGCTGCGAGCGCCTCCAACCGCGCCTTGAACTGTGCGTCGGACAGCACCGCCGCAGTCCGCTCTGCGGGCGACCGGGGCGGCGGCCCGACCTCCTGCGCCTGCGCCAGGCCAGGCGCAACCAGCGTCGCGAGCAGCGCCACGGCAGCTCCGTGCGCTCTCCTGCACACCCTCATTCACCACCTCCTTTGCGCGCCTTCGCGCGGCTGACGGACATCCAGCGAGAGGTCGACCGCGCGGAGCGCCGGTCATTCCGGCCTTCCGCGCGGCGGCGGGGCGAGCCCGCCTCCGGGAACGGGCGGCGATCGACGTCGAGCGCCGCGGGGTTCGGGAGCACTCAGTGTACGCCCATCGCAGGTGCCCGGAAAGGGCAACTCGCCTGGTGCGCGCGGGTGCGAGGCGGCGCGTTGACACCCTGTCGACACGTGGGATAGACGAAGGCGCCTGCCAGCGGCGATGTTGCCGAGTTCGTTGCGATTCCTCTCGCCCGCCGGCCAGCACGGACGCCAATGACACCTTGCGCATGGACTCGTCGCGGTGCGGATCCTCGATGTGCCCGGCCGCGGCGCCGCGGGGGCGGCACGGCGCCGGACGGCGCTGCGCTCGCTCCTCTCCTCCTCGCAGCGGTGGCGCTCTGGTGTCCGCAGGCCAGCGCGCAACCCGCCCAGCGGCTGCCAACCCAGCCTCCGGCCGCCGACACGCTCCCGGTTCCCCCGCCCGCGGCGCCGGCCATCCCGGTCGCGCCGCCGCCCGGCGCGGCTCCCCCCGGCGGCGCGCCCGCCACGCCACCTGCCGGAGCTGCGCCGCCGAGCGGCGCGCCGGCCACGCCCCCTGCCGGGGCCACACCCGGCACCCCCGCGGCCACGCCGGACGCACCGCCTGCCCCCGTTGCGCCGTCCGCTGTCGCCGCACCCGGAGCAGCCGCGGCCAGCACGTCGCCGGCAGGCGCCGCGCCGTCCAGCGCTGCGCCGCCCGCCGCGGCCGCGGGCGTACCGCCACCTGCCGGGGCGGCCGCTGCGCCCTCCCCGGGTGGACCGCCGTTCCAGCTCGCGATCGGCCGCCTCGTGCTCTCTCCCCTCGTGCTCGTGCAGGCGCAGGCCGTCCCCTACGTGGGCGAGGACGCCTTCCTGCAGGCGGGCGACGTCGCCGAGGGGCAGGGGTTCCGCCTGCGGCGCGCCCGCGTCGGCTTCGCGGGGAGGCTCGCCGGGTACGTGCCGTTCGCGGTCTCGGGCGAGCTCGCCGGGGGCGCGGACGGCTCGGCGCGGCTCTCCGAGGCGTGGATCGGCTACGCCCACTTCCCGTTCGCGAACCTCTATTTCGGCGCGCACGACGTGCCGTTCAGCCGCTCCGCGATGGCCGGCGCCGGCGAGGGCGCGCTCATCGAGCGGCCCCTCGCCGTGCGCGCCATGGCGCCCTCACGCCAGGTCGGCCTCCACGTCGAGGGGCATTTCCGGGGCAGGGCGTTCAGCTACTTCGCCGGCATGTTCAACGGCTTCCAGCGCTCGGATCAGTTCTTCGCCGGCTATGTCGAGAACGCCGCGAGCTTCGGCAACCGCTTCGACCACATCGCCTACGTCGCGCGGCTCGCCACCGAGCCGCTCGGCCCGCTCTCTCGCTCGGTGCAGGACCTCGCCGTCTCGCGCCTCCGCGTCGGCGCAGGCGCGAGCTACTTCTTCAGCGACGGCGGGACGCGCGATATCCACGGCATCGGCGCCGACGTCCTGGTCCAGGCCGCGGGCGCGCACGCGCTCGCCGAGCTCCTCTGGAACCAGAGCGACCCCGAGAGCACCCCGACGCAGCCGCTCGGCCAGCTCGCCCCGATCACGTCGGTAGGGCTCGTCGGCGAGGTGGGTTATTTCGTGAGGCGCATCCAGCTCGGCGTGAGCGCGCGGTTCGAGTGGCTCGATCCCAACCTCGACCTCTCGGACGAGACGGACAGCTGGGCCCTCACCGCCGGCGCGAGTTACCACTTCATCGACAACACGCTCAAGGCGCAGGCCGACTTCACCCACCGGCAGGAGCGCCACGGCGTCGCGCTCGACAACGACGCCGTGGCGCTGCAGCTGCAGCTCAACCTCTAGCGGCCCGCCATGCGAAGACGCCGCTCCGCCCTCGCCCTGCCCGCGCCGCGCGGCGCCCTCGGCCTCGTCGGTCTCCTCGGCCTGATTGGCCTGGTCGGCTGCGACGAGCCGAACCTCCTGCGCGCCAAGCCGATCGAGAACCGGTTCGAGCTGGTCGGCGGCCCGGTGGCGATGGCCGATGTCGGCGATTTCCTGCTGGAAAACGACGAGATCCGGGTCGCGATCCTCGGCCCCCGCCACTCGCCGGGGCCGGGCGTCTACGGCGGCTCGCTTGTCGACGCCGACCTGCGCCGCCCCGACCCGCGCTTCGCGAGCGCGTCGGGCCGCGACCGCTTCGCCGAGTCGTTCCCGGTCGCCAACCTGCTCGTGCCCGATCCGGGCGCCACCGAGGTCTTCGTCGTCAACGACGGCTCCGACGGGCAGGAGGCGATCGTCCGGGTCGAGGGCGACGGCGGCTTCCTCTTCCACGCGCTCGGCGTGCTGAAGACCCAGGAGGACTTGCTCGGTCTCCTGTTCGACGGCCTCAAGCCGGCGATGCGCTTCCGCACCGACTACGTCCTGCGCCCGGGCGAGCGGTTCGTCACGATCCGCACGACGCTCCTCCTGCCGGACGAGGTGCTCGGGTGCCCGAGCGTCGCCTCGTGCGCGCTCGAGTGCGAGGACGGCCTCGCCGCGGGCGACGACGGCTGCCCTGCGTGCGCCTGCGGGGAGCCGCTGTCGCTCGACAATTACGCGGGCCCCTCGGACATCTTCAGGGGCATCCTTGGCGACGAGCGGAACGGAGATCCCGAGCGCAAGGGCGGGATCGTCGCCGGCGATTTCGTCTTCTTCGGCAACCAGAACGACATCTTCGGCCCCGGCATGGGCTTCGACGAGGAGAAGGCGGTGTTCGACGCCCTCTTCTCCGGCCGGGACACGTTCCAGCAGCCGCTCAGCTTCGACTTCGTCGCCGCGGCGGGCGGCGACGTCAGCTACGGCTATTTCACGAAGGCGCCGGAGGGCGGCCCGCCCTCCACGGTCAACGTCCCCGTCTTCACGAGCGCGGCGACGGCCTTCCTGAGCGCCGGCCGGAGCTGCCTCGCCGCGGACTCCGACGACGAGGCGTGCGACAGGAAGCGGTCGTTCACCTACGAGCGCTACTTCGCCGTGGGCGAGGGCGACATCGCGAGCGTCGCCGAGGTGGTGTACGGCGCCCGGGGCACGCCGACCGGCGCGCTCGAGGGCGCCGTGCGGTGGCGGTCGACGGGCGCGCCCGTGCCGAACGCGCGCGTCCACGTCTTCCGCGACCCCGACCCGGGCGCCGCCTTCGCGAGCGTCGACGATCTCGTCGAGGCGAACCTCGCGCGCTCGGGGGACGTGGGGCTGCTCAGCTCCATCGACGCCGACCTCGGGCTCGATCCGGTGGAGGACGGCGACTTCCACGCGCGGCTCGCGCCCGGCGGCTACCTGCTCGTCGCGGAGAACCCCGAGGGCACCGCCGTGTCGGCGCCGATCCGCGTGGCGCTCGGCGCCGGGGCCACGATCTCGGTGGCGGCGGAGCTGCCGAGCCCCGCGCGGCTCGCGTACCGGGTGGTCGACGAGGGGGGTCGGCTCGCGCCCGCCAAGCTGACGTTCGTCGCGCTCGACGCCGCGGGGCGGCCGCTCGAGGGCGACGGCACGAGGCGGGTTTACCTCGGCCACGGCCGCCTCGGCAGCGGCGTCCGGCAGATCGAGCGATCGGCGACGGGCGAGGGCGCTGTCGAGATCGAGCCCGGGCGCTACCGCGTCCTCGCCACGCGCGGGCCCGAGTTCGGCCGGTTCGAGCTCCCCGACCTCGGGGTGCGCGCCGGGGAGGTCCGGCGGATCGAGGCGGTCGTGCCGCGCGAGGTCGACTCGACGGGCTGGATGTCGATCGACATGCACCTGCACCAGCGCCCGAGCTTCGACAGCGGCCTGCCGCTCGAGGAGCGGGTGACCTCGGCGGTCGTCGAGGGGCTCGACGTCGCGGTGACCACCGACCACGACGTGCACACGGATCTCGAGCCCGCGGTGAGGCAGCTGGGGCTCGATCCGCACCTGAAGACGGCGGTGGGCGCCGAGGTCTCGACGCTCGAGCTCGGGCATTTCATCGGCTTCCCGCTCCGCTACGACGAGCTCGACGTGCCGGATCACGGCGTCTTCGACTGGGTCTGCCGCGCGGGCGGGGACGTCATCGACGGGGTGCGCGGCACGGCGGCGGAGGGCGAGGACGCGCTCGTGATCGTCGCTCACCCGCGCGACGGGTTCATCGGGTACATCGACCAGCTCGGCGTCGACCCCTTCACGCTGCGCCGGTCGATCCCGACGCTCGAGGCGAGCAACCCGCTGTTCCAGGCGGGCAGCTGCGATTTCGACGCGATGGAGGTCTTCAACGGAAAGCGGCTCGATCTGCTCCGGACCCCCACCGTGCAGGAGGTCGTCGATTTCAACCGGTGCCTGTCCCGGATCGACGCCGCGACGGACGAGGCGTCGCTCCGCGCGGCGTGCGCCGAGCTCCCGGGCGGCCTGCCGGCGTGCAAGCCTGGCGAGCGGTACGCGGCGTGCCAGCAGCGCGCCCGCTCGGCGCTCGCCTGGAGCGTGACCAAGCGGATCCTGACGAGGACGCCCGAGGAGCAGGACGCCGTCTGGGACTTCGACAGGACCGCGGCCGACGGGGAAGCGCTGTGCCCGGGAGGCGAGGGCGGCGTGGTCCCGCCGGAGGACGCGGATCGGCCGTGCACCTTCCACGCGGGCCAGGTCGACGACCTGTTCCGCTACCTCGACCACGGCTTCTCGCCGACGCAGGTGGGGAGCAGCGACAGCCACGGCGCCACGCTGGAGCCGGGCTTCCCGCGCACCTATTTCCGCTCGCGGACCGACCAGCCGGCGGCGCTCGATCTCGAGGAGGCGACCGGGGCGCTCCGCGCGGGAAGCGCGTTCGCGACCTACGGGCCGTTCGTCCGCGCGAGCGTCGGCGGCGCGACGTTCGGCGGCGTGGCGCGGGTCGAGGGCGACACGGTGCCGCTCGACCTGCGGATCGAGACGGCGAGCTGGTTCGGCGTGGATCGCGTCGAGGTCTACGTGAGCGGCCGCCTGGTCCGGGTGCTCGAGCCGCCTTCGGGGCCGTCGGCGATCGTGGACGTCGACGAGCGGCTCGTGTTGCCGGCGCCGCCGTCGGACGGCTGGGTCGTGGTCGTGGCGATGGGCCTGCGCGACGAGAACCTCCTCACGCCGGTCGCGCTGCCGGTGTCGTTCGGCGAGCTCCAGCTGCCGCGGGTCGCGAGCCTCGCGTTCACGCAGGTCGAGGCGCTCTCCCGGTTCTTCACGGCGTCGCCCCCGGTCCCCGACTGGTACCCGGTGGCGCCCTACGCGGTCACGAACCCCATCTTCCTCGATCGCGACGGCAACGGCGTCTACGACGCCCCGCGCGGCCCGCCCCCGTTCTGCGCGAGGCCGTGCGACCCGGTCGTGCTCGATCCGTCGCAGTGCCCGGAAGGGCAGCAGTGCCTTGTGAACGAGCGCGTCTGCGGGATCTTCGTGCTGGGGCGCTGCGAGGACAAGCAGGCGTCGCCGTAGCGCCCGAAAGGTGGCGCGCGCGGCCCGCGCAGACCTCACCGACGGCCGGGGGCGACGCGGAGCGCGCCGCGCGCTCAGCGGGGCCGCGCGGCAGGGGAGGGCGTGATCGCGTGGGTGATGGCGCTCTGGAGCGTCGAGCGCGTGATGAGGCCTCGGAGGTCGATCCCGCCCTGCGTGAGCGCACGGGCGACCTCCGGCTGCATCCCGGTCAAGATCGCCTGCGCGCCGAGCAGCCGCAGCGCCGAGGCGGTGCGGATCAGCGAGTCGGCGACCCCCGCGTCGACGTGCTTCAGGCCGGTGATGTCGATGATCACGATGGACGGGTTGTGGCGCTCCACCCCGGCGAGGGTCGCCTCCAGCACCTGCGCGGCGCGCGCCGCGTCCATCGTCCCGATGAGCGGCATGACCAGGACGCGATCGGTGATCGGGATGATGGGCGTCGCCATCTCCGAGAGGCGCAGCCGCTGCACCCCGATGATCTCCTCCTGGAGCGCTGCCCGGGCCTGCTCGGCGCGCTCGCGCTCGCGGAGCTCCTCGAGCAGCAGCTCGTTGGCCCGGTTCAGCTCCTCTGCCTTCTGTGAAAGGCGCTCGTTGACCGAGAACAGCTCCTCGGTGCGCCGCTGCACCTCGCTCTCGAGCCGATCGTTCATGGCGCGGTGCCTGTCGGACACCTCCTGCAGCCGCCCGTAGAGCAGCGCGTTCTCGAGCGCCGCCGCGACCTGCGCGCCCAGGAGGCGGAGCAGCTCGGTCTGCTCCGGGGTGAAGGCGCCGCTCGCGAGCGTGTTCTCCACGTACAGCACGCCCGTGAGCCGGTTCTGGTGGACGAGCGGGAGGCCCATCACCGACTTTGGCCGGTGCGCGGCGAGGTAGGGATCCGCGGCAAAGCGAGGGCTCGCCGCGGCGTCGTCCAGGATGAGCAGCTCTCGCGTCCGCGCCACGTAGTGGACCACGCTGACCGGCAGGGCCGAGGACTCCTCCAGCGGACGCCGGAGCTCCACCTCGATCGACGCAGGATCGATGGTGACGGATGCCTCGATGAACAACCGCTCTTCGCGCGCGAGCACCAGGAAGCCGCGCTGTCCGCCGGCGCTCGCGAGGACGGCGCGCATCACGCGGTCGAGCGCCTTCCCGAGCACGAGCTCGCTGGAGATCGCGTGCGTCGTCTGCAGCACCGCCGCGACGTCGGCGAGCTTGTGGAGGAGCGGGTGGCTCACCGACATGGAGCTCGATCTCGCCGCGGCCTTCTCGTGCTCCGCCGCGGGCCCTCGAGCGATGGGGAGCGGGTCGAGCCCGTGCTGCCGGATGAGCTCCGTGGCCTTTCGCTCTGCCCCCCACTGCCGGTAGGCGTGCATCGCCGCGTCCAGATAGAGAGTGGCGATGCGCCGTCGGCCCTTGCGAGCGTAGTACAGGCCGGCCAGCTCCGACGCGAGCGCCTCGTACTGCACGAACTCGCTCTGACGGGCGGCGTCGATGGCGTCGTCGTAGAGCCCCATCGCCTCGACGTCGCGGCCGGCGGCGCGCGCCGCCTCGGCCAGGACCAGGACGTGCTTCACGCGGAAGTTGTCGGGGCAATGGCGGGCCCAGAGCTCGAGCTTCTCGAGCGACGCGGAGAGCGCCCCGGCGTGCCGCTCGCGCTCGCGCGCGTCGCGCTCGCCGAGCGCGACCAGCGTGAGCGCGAGATAGAAGTGGTAGGTCGCCTCGATCGGCATCGCCATGACGGCCCCGAGCACCGGGCGCGCCGCCTCCGCCGCGGCGAGCGCCTCCTCGGGGCGACCATGGGAATAGAGGAGGATGAGCCGGATGATGTGGTAAAAGGCGATACCGCACCCGAAGCTCGCCCGGGTGAGCGCGGCCAGGCACGCTTCTTCCGAGAATTCGGCAGAGCCCTCCTCGCTCAGCGAGGCGTCGGCCGCCGTGAGCCCCTTCAGGCTGCGCAGGAACTGCTGCTCCAGCCGGATCGTCTCGAGGACGGCGTGATTGCCTGTCTTGCGCGCGAACGACGCGAAGCGCTCGGCGACGCGGTCGACCTCCGCCAGCGGATCGCCCTTCTCGTAGACCTGCCAGACGGTCTCGAAGGCCAGGTAGCTCGCGTACACCAGGTCGCCGGCCTCGATGCACGCGAGGAACGCCCGCTCCAGGATGGGGAGATCGTTCCGGATGTGCTGGACCCAGAAGTTGATGTGATCGCCGTGGAGGTGCAGCAGCGTCCCCCGCAGCGAGACGTCCCCGAGCCTCTCGTTCAGCCGGATCGACACCTCCGAGAAGCGGAATCCCGACGGGATATCGTTGAACGCCGCGACCAGCATGAGCCCATACACGCTGTAGGCGAAGCACGACGCCTCGGTGTTGCCGTGCCGCAGCGACAGGTTCAGCATCTTCAGCGCGATGAGCGGGAATACGCCCGGCCGCCCGATGTACGCGCAGGGAGCGCAGTCGGCGAGCAGGTTGATGACCGCGCGCATCTGCTCGTCGGCGAGCAGCGGCGCGTGCAGGATGTCCTCGATGCTCCTGCCCGCCATGCTCTCCGGGATCTGCGCGACCTCGGCGGAGACGGCGGCGCCGATCTCCTCGCTCGCCTCGGGGATCTCGACGCCGAACAGGCGCAGCGCCTCCTGTCCGACGGTGACGCCCTCGTCGTAGCGGCCGGCGACCTGATAGAGCTTCATCCGCAGGCTCTGGACCCGCGCCCGATCGAGGTTCGACGCCGCCACCTCGAGCAGCCGCTGGAACAGCGCCTCGGCCTCGGTGAAGCGGCCGCACAGGTACTCGCACTCGGCCGCCTCCAGCGTGAGCGCCCAGCGCAGCGCGTGATCCCCCGAGGCGCCATCGTCTCCGAGCGCGCTCCGCCCGGCGCTGAAGTACTCCGCCGCGGCCCCGTACGCGGTCGAGCCCTTGGCCTTCCTCCCGGCGCGCAGGTTCAGGCGCGCGAGCAGATCGCGCTCGCCGGGATCGACGATGAGGGCGGCACCATAGTTAAGATGGTTTACCGTGTCGAAGAGCTGCTCTTCCTGCGGCTCGCCGCGCTGGCTGGCCAGCATCAGGCGGCCGACGCGCAGGTGGGCGGCGCACCTGTGCTCGTCCGCGATGAGGGCATAGGCCGCCTGCTGGACGCGATCGTGCAAGAACTGGTAGGAGACGGCGAGCGACGCGTCGGTCGCCGGCTCGCCGTGGGATGGGTCTTCCGGGTGCACGAGCCGGTAGTCGGCGTCGATGGGGAGCAGGACCCCTTCCTGCATGGCCGCCCAGAGATCCTGCGCCGCCTGCGCGGCCGGCAGCTCGGAGATCGTCGCGAGCGTGCGCAGGTCGAACCGGTGCCCGATGCACGCGGCGAGCGTCAGGGCGCGCTGGGTGGGCGGCGCGAGCCTCTGCAGCTTGGCGATCATGAAGTCGGCGACGTTGTCCGTCACGGCCCGCGACTCGATGGCTGCGAGATCCCATGTCCATCTGCCGGTCTCCGGGTCGCACCGGAGGAGCCCGTCGTCGCCCAGCATGCGCAGGAACTGCCCCATGAAGAACGGGTTGCCCAGCGTCTTGTCGTGGATGAGCTCGGAGAGCTGAGCGACGTCCTGCGCCGCGCGGCCGAGGGCGTCCGAGGCCAGCGCCGTCACGTCGTCCTGCGAGAGCGGGGCGAGGGGGATGTCGGTCACGGCCGCGCTCGCGGCGCGGACCGCGTCGAGGGTGATGACGAGCGGGTGCGCCGGGCTCACCTCGTTGTCGCGGTAGGCCCCGACGACCAGGAGATGGCGTGTGTCGGCGTCGGTGAGCAGGAGCCTGAGCAGCCTGAGCGACGCCGGGTCCGCCCACTGGAGGTCGTCGAGGAACAGGACCAGCGGGTGCGACGGAGCGGCGAACACGCCAAGGAAGCTCCGGAACACCATGTCGAAGCGGTTCTGCGACTCGGAGGGGCCGAGCGCCGCGACCGCGGGCGCCTCGCCGACGATGAGCGCGAGTTCGGGGATGAGGTCGACGAGGAGCCCGGCGTTCGGGCCGAGCGCCGCGCCGAGCTCCGCTCGCCAGTGGGCCAGCGCGTCTGTCCGCTCGGAGAGGAGCTGCTGCACGAGCCCCCTGAACGCCTGGACGACCGAGGCGCAGGGCACGCCGCGGTTCAGCTGATCGAACTTGCCGTGGGCGAAGTGGCCGCCGACCCTGGCGATGGCCTTGTAGGTCTCGTGGACCAGCGCGCTCTTGCCGACGCCGGAGTAGCCGGAGACGAGCACGAGCTCCGCGGCGCCCGCGCGGGCCCGCTCGAAGGCGGCCAGGAGCCGGTCCCGCTCCGCGTCCCGGCCGTAGATCTTCTGCGGGACGCGCAGCTCGTGGCTGCGATCGCGCTGACCGACGGGGAAGGGGTGGACCCGGCCCGTCTGATCGAGGGAGCGCAGGCACTCCGCGAGGTCTGCCTTGACGCCGTACGCGCTCTGGTAGCGGTCCTCGGGCGCCTTGGCGAGGAGCTTCATGACGATCTCGGAGACCGGCCGGGGGACATCCCCGCAGAGCTCGTGCGGCGGGGCGGGCTGCCGCGCGATATGGCTGTAGAGGACGTCCAGCGGATCGCCGTCCGGGAACGGCAGGGCTCCGGTCAGCATTTCATACAGCGTGACACCGAACGAGTAGAGGTCGGCGCGGTAATCGATGCCTCTGTTCATGCGCCCGGTCTGCTCGGGCGACATGTACGCGAGCGTGCCTTGCAGGGTGGACGCCGAGGTCGACTGTTGAAGCTCCTGCTTGAGCCGCGACGAGGCGCCGAAGTCGATGAGCGTGGCGCGGCGCAGGTCCGAGCTGACGATGATGTTGCTGGGATTGATGTCCTTGTGCGTGACGTGACAGCGGTGCACCGCGCCGATGGCGTCGGCGATGGCCGCCGAGAGCGCCAGCGCCGCGCGGAGATCCAGCCGGCGATCGTCGAGGATCGCCCTCAGGGTCGTGCCCTCGACCGCCTCCGTGACGAGGGCGAGGCCGCCGCGCGTCCTCTCGAGCGAGCACACCCTCACCACGGAATCGTGATCCAGATCGCGCAGGAGGCTGAACTCGTGCCGCAACAGGGCGAGATCGCGGACGCTCGGGTGCTCCCCCTTCAGCGTCTTGATGACGACCGGCCGCTGATCCGCGGCGCGGCGGCCGCGGTAAACGTGGGTCTTGCCGCCCTCATGGATCAGCTGCTCGACGACGTGTCCTGGCAGATCGAACGGTGTTGTGGTGGTCATGACGTGCTTGCGCTCCGCCTCGTGATCGCCTCGTCCACACGTACCGCGCGGACGATTGCGTCCGGGGAGGACCAGTATAGGGCGGTCTTCTGCAGATTCACCCAGGGAGTGCAAAGAAGGGGGCTCGACGTGTGCTGTGTCACGCTGCAACGTCGCGTTGCTTGTCGTTGTGTGTGATGCGGAGTACTCGACGCGAAGCGCCCAGGTTCGTTCCTGGGCGCGGGTGAGGCATTTTCGGGCCTACGGTGTGCGCGCAAGCCAGGACCCGTCTGGCGACGCGGAGCTAGGGGGGTTGCACGACCGCGAGGAGGCCGCGCGGCTGCGACGCGAGATCGAGCGTCGGATCGACGAGGTCGCGGAGGGGACCTCCGTTCAGCGACGCGACGACCTTGGCCGTGACGATGGGCCGCACCCCGGAGTCCTTTTGCAAGCGATCGGCCACGTGGTGCGCGAAGTCGACGAGCATGTCGGGCCGCGCGCACATCTCCCCGAGCTGGCGGTCCGTGAGCCACGCCTCGACGTCGAGCGGCTCGCGCACGCCGGTCCTCGGATCCAGCACGTGAATCCCGAGCTCGCTCACGTTCTTGTCGCGCAGCTTCATGCGCCACGAGAAGCGGTGTCCGGCCTCGTTCCAGGCGACGTCGCCCGGGTAGACCCAGTGGCGGAGCGGCACCACGAGGTGGAACAGGAGATATCCGTGGAGCAGCGCGAGCGGCAGCGCGCTCCGGCGCGGCGCGGCGGGCGAGGGGGCGCGGGCGACGTCGCCGGGGGCGTCCGCGCCCTTGAACAGTAAGGGCAGCCGCCGCCTCGGCCACGATGGATCGCGGAACAGCGCGAGCGAGGCGATCATCGCGTAGGGGAAGATACCGATCTTGAACAGGAGGGCGTTGGAGAGGTTGAACGCCACGGCGAGCGCCGCGCCGAAGGGGAAGGTGCGCCGGGAGAAGAGCAGGAAGCCCATCGAGAGGTCGATGAAGAGCCCCGCATACGAGAGCGCGAGCCCCGCTGTCGGCGAGGCAAGGAGCGGCCCGACGAGGGGCGCGTCGCCGTGCGCGGCGAGCCACATGGTGAGCGGCTGCCCCCGGAGCCAGTCGCCGTTCAGCTTCGCGACGCCGCCGTAGAAGTAGACGATGGCGATCTGGGCCTTCAGGGCGAAGAGATAGAAGCGCGGCACGGTCTCCGCCGGCGCGTCGGGCGCCGCCCCTGCGGGCGAGGCGCGCCGCGCGCGGAGGCGATCCAGCGAGAGCGCGCGGTGCGCCGGGGCGGCGGCGAGCAGCAGCCCGAGGAGGCAGAGGAGATAGAGGTGGTTGAGGTATTGTGCCTTGTCGAGGAGGAAGACATAGGTGAGCGCGGCGCAGAGGAGCGCGGCGCTCACCCGGTAGAAGAGCCCGACGGCGCAGAGCAGCGCGAGGACGAAGAGGGCGCCGAAGTGCCAGTACATCCCCGTCCCGCCCCACGGGCGGACGAAGGGGACGAAGCTGAAGAAGAAGCCTGGCTCGATGTAATAGCGGTAGATCCGATCGTGGAGGGCGTACCGGACGACCTCCCATGCGATCAGGGCGCCATAGCCGGCGCGGAAGACGGCGAGCGAGGCGGCGTCGACCTCGGCGGTGAGGTAGGCCGCCCAGCGCCGCGCGAGGGGGCTCCTAGTGGCGGTGGTGGGGGTGGTGCTTGTGCTTGTGCTTGTGCTTGCCGTGAACGTGGATGTGGACCGGTCGGCCGTCGTCATCGTCGTCGTCGTCGTCATCGTGGACCACCACCACGCCTGGAGCCGTCTTGACCCTCACATCCACGTTCCACGCAGTCGCCACCACGACGTTCACGGCCGGCGCGCTCGGGCCGACGACGACGTGCACGCCGGGGCGATAGCCGACGAGCACCACGTCGGCGTGCGTCGGGTGCGCCACGACGACGGTGAGCTTCACCGGGTTGACCTTCGCCGCGACCTTGCCGACGCAGTAGAGGCCGCCCGGGCCGGGGGTGAGCACGACGAGCTCGGAGCCCTGTCCCACGAAGCCGAGCTTGATCTTGCGGTCGCCGACGGGGACCGGCTTCAGGTCCGCGTCGAGGACGTAGACCCTGACCTGGCCGGAGGCCTTGTCCGCGACGACCTCGATCGTGTCGTCGCCGACCACCTGGATCACCCCGCCGTTCGGGCCCGTCTTGCCGGGGGGGATGGGCCTCTTCTCGGCCTTTCTCGCGCCCTCGACGATGACCTTCGTGCCCCCTGAGGGCACGTGGAGCGTGCCATTCCACGGCTTCCCGGAGACGCTGATGTTGTACTTCACCTCGGTGAGATCGGCCTCGAGCTTGGGCCCGGTCGCGACGAGGAGCCCTGTCTTCGCGTCGAGCGCGAGCGGGGCCTGCGCGTCGCCGTTCGGCCCTTTCCAGCTGAGCGTGCCGCTCACGTCCTTGTCGATGGGCTTGCCGTCAGGCGCCTTCACGATCGCCTTCACGGCGCCATCGGGCGCGAAATCCCACCCGACCGAGCCGCCGTCGTGCTCCTCGGTCAACGGATCTTCGATGGCCACGGGGACCGCCTGGACCGACTCCTCGGTCACGCTGGCCTCGGCGGTGGTCTTGCACCCTGCCGCGAGGGGGCTGCCGGCGATCAAGGTGGTCAGGGCCACCACGGAAAGGATGCTCTTGGCTTGCATCAAAGCCTCCAAGCGCAGGAGGGTATCGCAACCGCCCCGCCGCGTCTGCACGAACCGCCTCGTTCCACGGCGATGAGGGGCACGGGCGACGACATTGGATGCGCGGTGACCACTTCGCCCGTGATCATCGCTCGCGCGTGCCTCCGGCGTGAGCTCGTAGGCGTCGAAGAAGCCCTGTGCGGAGTGCCTCGTGGGATGACGAGCGATGTGGATGCTCTGGGCATATCGCCGAGCGCGATGGCGAACGCGGCGGGTGCCTGTGGCAGCTCGCCAGGCGCAATCGCGGCGTGCCGGATGCCTGTGGCGGCTCACCAGGCGCGAGCGTGCGTGGTGTTGCGGATGCCTGTGGCGGTTCGCCAGCCGCCGTCACGCGAGGCGCGAGCGTGCGTGGGTTTGCGGATGCATGTGGCGGTTCGCCAGCCGCCGTCACGCGCTTCTGGAGGCTCCTCGGCGTCTTCGGGCCTGGGCTTCCCCCCAGCGCCTCTTCGGGCTAGCGTCCCGGACGAGCCTGTCCTGCCATGTCCCAGCGCGTCTATGTCGGCCTCGTCGGCTACGGCCTTGCCGGTGCCGTTTTCCACGCCCCGCTGATCCGGTCCGTCCCACGCCTGCGCCTCGCCGCCATTGCGACCCGCCGGGAGGGCCAGGTCATGGCCGACCACTCGGGCGTCGCCGTGCATCCGACGCCCGAGGTGTTGATCGCCGAGCCGGGGATCGACCTCGTTGTCATCGCCTCGCCCAACGAGACCCACTTCCCGCTCGCGCGCGCCGCGCTCGAGGCGGGCAAGCACGTCGTCGTCGACAAGCCGTTCACGATCACGAGCGCCGAGGCGGACGAGCTCATCGCGCTGGCCGAGCGCCGGGGCCGGCTCCTCTCGGTCTTCCAGAACCGCCGCTGGGACGCGGACTTCCGCACCGTGCGCAGCTGCATCGAGCAGGGTCTGCTCGGCGAGGTGGCCTCGTACGAGGCGCACTTCGATCGCTTCCGCCCCGCCATCAAGCAGGGTTGGCGAGAGCAGGACGCGCCGGGATCGGGGATCCTGTACGACCTGGGCGCGCACCTGATCGACCAGGCGCTCGTGCTCTTCGGCCTGCCGCGCGCGGTGACCGCCGACGTCCTCGCGCAGCGATCCGGGGCGCGAACGGTGGACTATTTCCACCTGACCCTCGACTACGGCAAGCGCCGGGTGATCGTCCGCTCCTCGACGCTGGTGCCCGAGCCGGGGCCGCGCTTCGCGGTCCATGGCGACGGCGGGAGCTTCCTCAAGTACGGGATCGACGGCCAGGAGGACGCCCTCAAGGCGGGCGCGCGCCCGGGCGTGCCGGAGTGGGGGCGGGAGGACCCGCGCTGGTTCGGCACGCTCGTCACGGCGAGCGGCGAGCGCCGCGTCATCGAGAGCCTGCCCGGCGCCTACGAGGCCTATTACGAGGGCATCGCGGCGGCGATCCTCGACGGCGCCCCGCCGCCGGTGCGCGCCGAGGAGGCGCGCGACGTGATCCGCGTCATCGAGGCCGCGATGAAGAGCGCCGCAGAGCGGCGGACGATACCGCTCGGCGCGTGATCGAAGCGGCGCAGGAAAACCGCTGCTTGTGTTGAGAAGCGGTTGAAGAGCGCATCTTCACGCGAACTCCGGCGTCCGGTAGCGAGGATGCTTGTCGGGCGGATGAGCCGATACCCGACATGCGTCAACAACGACAGCAGTAGTCCCGGGGGATGGGCCGATGTCCGAGATGGATTGAAAAGGGACAGCGGTAGGCCCGTGGCGAGGGTGCTCGTTGGGCGGGGTGGGGGATGGGCCGATGTCTGAGCCCGAGGCATCTCTCCTCCGGCGAAGCTGGAGGAGAGATGTCTCGGGCGAGTTCGGCGGGGCCCCCACCCCGCCCAACGAGCACCCTCGCCACGGGCCGGGCAGGGCCGGGCAATCAGATCAGCGCGCCGCCGCCATCGCGGCCTGCATCGCGATGCCCATCTCGGCCGGCGTGGCGGCCACCTTGGCCCCCGCCGCCTCGAGCGCCGCGATCTTCTCGGCCGCCGTGCCCTCGCCGCCCGCGATGATCGCGCCAGCGTGGCCCATGCGCTTGCCCGGAGGCGCCGCGCGGCCGGCGATGAACGCTGCCACCGGCTTCTTCATGTTCTTCTTGATCCACGCCGCCGCGCGCTGCTCGGCCGTCCCACCGATCTCGCCGATCAGCACCACGCCGTGGGTGTCGGGATCCTGGTTGAAGAGCTCGAGCACGTCGATGAAGTCCATGCCGCCGACCGGATCGCCGCCGATGCCCACGCAGCTCGACTGCCCGATGCCGAGGGCGCTCAGCTGGCCGACCGCCTCGTAGGTCAGCGTGCCCGAGCGGGAGAGGACGCCGATGTGGCCCTTCTTGTGGATGTGGCCCGGCATGATCCCGATCTTGCACTCTCCCGGGGTGATCACGCCGGGACAGTTCGGCCCGATGAGCCGCGCCGGCTTCCCCTCGAGGAAGCGACGGACGCGGATCATGTCGAGCACCGGCACGCCGTCGGTGATGCAGATGACGAGCTTGCAGCCCGCATCGATGGCCTCGGTGATCGCGTCCGCCGCGCCGACCGGCGGCACGAAGATGCACGAGACATCGGCGCCCTCGTTGCGCACGGCCTGCTCGACCGTGTCGAAGATCGGCACCTTGTCTTCGAATCGCTGGCCGCCGCGGCCCGGCGTCACGCCGGCGACGACCTTCGTCCCGTACTCGATGCAGGCGCGGGCGTGCTGCGACCCGTAGGCGCCCGTGATGCCCTGGAAGACGACCCGCGTGTCCTTGTTGACGAGGATGCTCATCGCTTGATTACTCTACCTTCAACGTGGACAGGAGCTCGGCCACCGCCGCTGGCTCGCTGCTCAACTGGGTTCGAGGCTCGGTGCACGCGGGCGCCCTAGGCGCCGGCCTTGCCGCCGCGCGTGGCGGCCACGATCTTCTGCGCGCCGTCGGCCATGGAGCTCGCCGACTGGATGGTCAGTCCGCTCTCGTCGAGCAGCTTGCGGCCGGCCTCGACGTTCGTCCCCTCGAGGCGCACCACGAGAGGCACCTTGAGCCCGAGCTCCTTCGCCGCGGCGATGACCCCGGCCGCGACGACGTCGCAGCGCATGATGCCGCCGAAGATGTTCACGAAGATGCCGCGGACCCGCTCGCTCCGGAGGATGATCTGGAACGCGGTCTTCACCTGCTCCTGCGAGGCGCCGCCGCCGACGTCCAGGAAGTTCGCCGGCTTTCCGCCGTAATGGAGGATGATATCCATCGTCGCCATCGCGAGCCCGGCGCCGTTCACGAGGCAGCCGATGTCGCCGTCGAGCGACACGTAGGACAGCCCGGCCCGCTTCGCCTGCAGCTCGACCGGATCCTCCTCGTCGACGTCGCGCATCCCGTTCCAGTCGGCGTGCCGGAACTCGGCGTTGTCGTCGAAGCTCACCTTCGCGTCGAGCGCGAAGACGTCGCCGGCGCCTGTCACGACGAGCGGGTTGATCTCGAGCAGCGAGCAGTCCTCCGCGGTGAAGCACGCATAGAGCGAGGCCACGAGCTTCAGGAACTGGCGCTGCGTCTCCTTCGCGGTGAGCCCGAGCGCGATCGCGAGCTGCCGCCCCTGGTACGGAGCGAGGCCGAGCACCGGATCGATGAAGAGCTTGTAGATCTTCTCCGGCGTGCTGTGGGCCACCTCCTCGATGTCCATGCCGCCCTCGGTCGAGGCGATCACCGCGACGCGGCGGCGCTCGCGATCGACGAGCATCGCGAAGTAGAGCTCGCGCGCGATGTCGAGGCCCTGCTCGATGTAGAGCCGCCGGACCTTCTGCCCCTCGGGGCCCGTCTGATTGGTGACGAGCTGCATGCCGAGGATCTTCTCGGCGAGCGCGTTCGCCTCCGCGCTGCCACCCTTCGCGACCTTGACGCCGCCGCCCTTGCCGCGGCCGCCCGCGTGGATCTGCGCCTTCACGACGACGACCGGGTTGCCTGTCTGGGCGATGAGCCGATCGGCGATCGGCGCCACCTCACTCGCCTGGAAAGCGGGCTCCCCTTTCGGTACCGGCACTCCGTAGCGAGCGAAGAGCTGCTTGCCTTGATACTCGTGGATTTTCATGAGAGGGGCCGCCACCCTATCACAAGGCCGCGCCCGCGCGAGACTCGAAAAACAGGGTCGACGGACGTCCGTGTACGCGCCCGCGCGGGCGCGTGTGAGTTACGTGTTACGTTTTGTTACGCTCCGGCACGTTACGTTTCGAGTGTTTCGCGCCGGCTCACCCCTCCATGGAAAAGTGCGGCAGCGCGGCGCCGCTTCCGTCGCCTCACTTGGCGGCGTAGGGCGGCGGCTCAGGCCGGCGGAGCGCCACGAGGGCGAACACGCCGGGCAGGATGTCGTCCTCGACCCTGGAGACCTTGCCCTCGAGGCTGAGCTTGAGCTCATCGAACGGCGAGTAGGTGAGCCCGGCGCTCGCGGAGAGGCTCGGCTGAGGCGCGAACAGATAGGCAGAGAGGGCGCCTTCCGATTCGTGGAGAGCCTGGACTCGAAAGACCGGATGGATTGCCACCTTCGGGAGGACATTGGCGATGATCTCGCCTCCCACCCATGGATTCAGCGCGATCGCTCCCGCCTCGTCCGCCGCGCCGACCAGCCCGACGCTGCCGTCGATCGACACGGACAGCGCCTCGGCCGGGTAGAGCTCCAGGGCGACGACCGCCGAGTAGAAATCGATCGACGGATACAGCGCGACGCCCGACCAGGTCGACCAGAGCGGCTGCATCGTGGTGAGACCGGCGCCGAACGTCGGCGCGTCGACGTCGAGATCGAAGCCGCCGAAGAGGTTGATCTCGTATCCCTCGCCGAGGACGAGCCCGGGCTCCACGCCGAGCATCCGGCCCGGGACGGTGCTGATCATGGTCGAGGTCGTCGGGAAATAGTTGATCCAGCCGTCCCAGTCCTCGATGCCAATCGGGTGCGTGATGATGCCCAGCCGGAGGTGGTGATCCTCGCGGCCAATCTGGAGCATCGCCCACTCGGGCGGGCCGATCTTGATCCCCGGCGTCAGCAAGGACCACGTGGGGTAGACGAACGCCGGCAGCCCGAACGCCGGCAGCCCGAGCGGCGCCGTGGTGGCCTGCACGTCGAGATCGAGCCGGAAGTACAGCGAGCCGCTCGCGAGCCGGAGCCCGACCTCGGCCTGCGCGAGCGCGTCGAAGCGAAGGGCCGCGGGCTGCTCGCGGTGCACGCCCGCGACGACGCTGGTCCCCCCTCCCACCCAGGTGTCGATGTCGGCCGGGAGCGCGGCGAGATGCGATAGCAGCTGGGCCTCCTCTCTCTGGGTCTCCGGACGGCGGCTGTCCTCGATCAGCGAGCGGCGATGAGCGCCCCCACGGCGATCACCGCCCCGCGCCGGCCGTCGCGGCCCGCAGGCGCTCGACCAGCGGGCGGATGACGTCGCTCCGCAGCTTGTAGGACGCGCGGTTCGCGATGAGCTGGGTGCTCACCTCGGTGACCGTCTCGAGCACCTCGAGGCGGTTCTCGCGCAGCGTCGAGCCCGTCTCGACGATATCGACGATGAGGTGGGAGAGCCCGACGAGCGGCGCGAGCTCCACCGAGCCGTGGACGGGGATGATCTCGGCCACCACGCCCTTGCTCGCGAAGTGATCCCCGGCGATCCGCGGGTACTTCGTGGCGACGCGCGGCAGATCGGGCACCGGCGTGTCCTCCGGCCCGGCCACGACGAGGCGGCAGCGGCCGATGCCGAGATCGAGCGGCGTGTAGAGATCGTGGCGGCGCTCGAGGAGCGTGTCACGGCCGGAGACCCCGAGATCGGCGGCGCCGTACTCGACGTAGGTCGGGACGTCGTCCGGCTTCAGGAACACGTACCGGAACGCGCCGTCCGCCGTCGGTCGGACCAGGCGGCGATCGTTCTCCTCGAGGGGCGTGCTGTCGAGGCCGGCGCGCCGCACGAGCGGGATGAGGTCCTTCAGGATCCGCCCCTTGGGGACGGCGATGGTGAGGGGCTTCGTCATCCGTCCCGCCCCTCGACGCGCGCCGTGTCGGCGCCGAGCTGCGCGAGCTTGCGCTCCATGAACTCGTAGCCGCGATCCAGGTGGTAGACGCGCAGCACCTCGGTCTCGCCCTCGGTCGCCACGAGCCCGGCGATGACGAGCGACGCGCTCGCGCGCAGATCGGTGGCCATCACGGTCGCGCCCGACAGCGGCGCGCCGCCGTGCACGTGCGCCGTGTGGCCGTCCACGTCGATGTGCGCCCCCATCCGCGCGAGCTCGGGGACGTGCATGAAGCGGTTCTCGAAGATGGTCTCGACGATGCGCGACGTGCCCTGCGCGAGGCACATCAGGACCATGAACTGCGCCTGCATGTCGGTCGGGAAGCCCGGGTGCGGCGCCGTCGTGACGTCGACGGCGCGCAGCGGCCGCCCCTCGCGGCGGACGCGCACGCAGTCGCCCTCGCGGCCCACCTCGACGCCCGCCTGGCGGAGCTTGGCCGCGACCGCCTCGAGGTCCTCGAGCGGCGCGTTCTCGATCAGCACGTCGCCGCCGGCCGCGGCCGCCGCGACCATGTACGTGCCGGCCTCGATCCGATCGGAGATGATCGCGTGGTCGAACGGCTCCAGCTCGTCCGCGCCCTCGATGTGGATGACGTCCGTGCCGGCGCCGCTCACGCGCGCGCCCATCTTGTTGAGCACCCGGCCGAGCTCCTCGACCTCGGGCTCGCGCGCGCAGTTGACCAGCGTGGTCCGCCCCTTCGCGAGCGCCGCGGCCATCATCAGGTTCTCGGTGCCGGTCACCGTCGGCAGATCGAACACGACCTCCGCGCCGCGCAGCCGCTTGCACTCCGCGACGATGTAGCCGCGCGACAGCCGGATCGTCGCGCCGAGCGCCTCGAGGCCCTTGAGGTGCTGATCCACCGGGCGCGTCCCGATCTGGCAGCCGCCGGGGAGCGACACCTTGGCGCGGCCGAAGCGCGCGAGCAGCGGGCCGAGGACCATGACGCTCGCGCGCATCTGCTTGACGAGCTCGTAAGGCGCCTCGGGCCGCACGTTGTCGCCGGCGCCGACCTTCACGAGCGGCGGCGCGGTCTCGACGTTGCGCCCGAGGAACCGGAGCAGCGCCGAGGTCGTCTCGATGTCGCGCAGCGCGGGCACGTTGCGGAGCAAGCTCTCCCCGTCGGAGAGCAGCGTCGCGCAGAGGATCGGCAGCGCGGCGTTCTTCGCGCCGCTGATGCGGATCTTGCCGGAGAGCGGCTTCCCGCCCCGGATCCGGATGGAGTCCATGCCCCCGCTATCGCACAACCCGCGGCGGAACGCGATGTTTCGGGGGCCGGCCGCGCGCCGCGCGCCGTGGTTCGCCCCGCGCCCGGCGCCGGCCGTCGCGCTCGCGGCCGGCGCGCCGCGCGCGGCGCGCCGGCCGCGAGCGCGACGGGGCCCACTTTCCCGTGCGCTTCCCGTGCGCTCGTCTAGTCTCCACCGGCCATGCGACCGAGCGCCATCGCCCTGTCCTCGCTGCTCGCCGCGTCTGTGGCCCCGCTCGCGGCCGCGCAGCCGTCGGCCGATCTCCGCGGGTTCCGCGCCTCGATCGACCCAGGGGCCGGCGTCTACCTCGAGCCCGCCGCGACCCCGGACACGGGCGAGTGGAGCGCGAGCCTCTGGGCGTCGTACGCCTACCGCCCCATCGTGCTCCGCGATCCCGCCTCGGGCGAGGTCCGCTTCGACGTCATCCGCCACCAGGTCAGCGCGGATTTCGCGGCCGGCGTGGGCATCGCGCGGCGCTTGCTCGTGGGGCTCACGCTGCCCGTGGTCCTCCACCAGACCGGCGACGCGCCCATGTCCGACGCCACGCGGGTGCTCGGCGACACGTGGCTCCCGGCGCAGGCGCTCGGTGATCTCGGCCTCGTCGGCAAGCTCACGCTCGTGCAGCCCACCGGCGGCGATTTCGGCGGGCTCGCGCTCGCGCTGCACGAGCGCTTCACGCTGCCCACGGGGGACGAGGCGTCGTTCGTGGGCGAGGGGGGCGTCACGAACGAGCTCAGGCTCCTCGCCGAGTACCGTCTGATCGCCTTCGGCGCGCACCTCGCGGCGGGGGTCAAGCTCCGCGCCGACGAGGCCCGCTTCGGGTGCCAGGCGACCCCGGTCTCCGCCGCGGGCGACGATCCGTGCCCCACGGTGTTCGGCCACGAGCTCCCCTTCGGCCTCGGCCTCTCGTTCTGGCCGCAGATCCTGGGCATCGACCCGGAAGGGCGCACGACGTTCTTCCTGGAGGCGCACGGGCACCTCCCGCTCTCGCCGATCGCGCCGTTCGCGGGCCAGGAAGCGGCCGCGCTCGAGCTCGGCCTCGCCGCGCGCTACGCGCTGGGCGACGTCTCGTTCCTGGCCGGCGTCGAGACGGCGCTGGCCGGCGGCGTCGGCACCACGCCGCTGCGCGCCGTCCTCTCGGTGGCCTGGACCCCGCGCGTCCACGACGCCGACGAGGACGGCGTTCCCGACGACGTCGATCAGTGCGGCGAGCTCGCGGAGGACCGCGACGGCTTCCAGGACGACGACGGGTGCCCCGAAGGGGACAACGACGAAGACGGCGTCTTCGACGACGAGGACCGCTGCCCCACGCAGAAGGAAGACGAGGACGGCGTCGCGGATGAAGACGGGTGCCCTGACCCGTGACGCCGGGCCGTGGACGATCCATGACGACGTGGACCGCATGAGCGACGACGGCTACACGAAGCACGGCGGCGGCCGCCACGAGGGGCCCTCCCGCACCTCGCCCTATCCCCTGAGCCGGCTCTCCGCGCCGCACGAGCTCGTCGACGTGGCGCGGGAGATCCAACAGGCGGACGCGCTGCTCGGCGCGGTCACCGGCGGCAAGCTCGCGCAGATCGCGCGGCAGATCCGGTCGCTCCAGGAGGAGGCGCGGCGGGTCCTCGAGGCGGCGCAGCGCGACGGCGAGCTCCACCGGGCGGCGTGCAGCTTCAAGAAGCGGCCCGGCCACGTCTACCACCTGTACCGGCGCGGCGACGGCGTCCCTTACCTCTCGATGCTCTCGCCGGAGGAGTGGGGCGGCTCGCCGCCGCACGCGTTCGAGGGCTCGTACCGCCTCGAGGTCGACATGTCGTGGACGCCGGCTGACGAGGCCGAGGCGCACGACGCGGAGGCCGGCGCGCTCGCGCGGCTCACCGGCCGCGGCAGCTGACAGCCGCGCTCGCTCTCACCCGCCGAGCTGGAGCAGCACCTTCCCGAACGACGCGTTGCTGGCGACGTAAATATGCGCCGCGGCGGCATCGCCGATCGGGAAGACCCGGTCGACGACCGGCCGCACCGCGCGGCTCGCGAGCCAGGGGGAGATGTTCCGCTCGAGCACCTGCGCCGCCGCGATCTTCTCCTCGAGCGGGCGCGAGCGGAGCACGGTGCCGAAGAGCTCGATGCGCTTCCGCAGGAGCTCGCGCAGGTCGAGCTCCGTGGACGCGCCGGCCGTCAGCCCGACGAGCGCGATCCGGGCCCTCGGCGCGCACGCCTTGATGTCCTCGCCGACGTACGCGCCTCCGACGAGCTCGAGGACCACGTCGACCCCCGCGCCTCCGGTCGCCTTCAGCACCTCGCCCGCGAACGCCGCGCCCGACGCCGCGATCCCGGCGTGCAGCCCGAGCTCGCGGCAGCGATCCAGCTTGTCCTGCGTGCGCGACGTCCCGACGACGAAGCACCCGAGCGCGCGGGCGATCTGGAGGCCGGCCGTGCCCACGCCGCTGCCAACCGCGTGCACCAGCGCGCGCTCGCCGGGCGCGAGCCGGGCGCGCGTCACGAGCGCGTCGTAGGCGGTGACGAACGCCTCGGGGACGGCCGCCGCCTCCTCGTCCGTGAGCCCGTCCGGCACCGGGGCGACCTCGCGCTCGTGCGCGACGACCCGCTCGGCGTAGGCGCCGCCCGCGAGGAGGCCGAAGACGCGATCCCCCGGCGCGAAGCGGCGCGCACCCTTCCCCGTGGCCTCGACCACGCCGGAGTACTCGAGCCCCGGCACGTCCTGCGGGGCGCCGGGCGGCGCGGGGTAAAAGCCCAGCCGCTGGAGCAGATCGGCGCGGTTCACCCCGGCGTAGCGGACGGCGACGCGCACGTGCCCGTCGGGCACCTCGGGCGCGTCGACCTCGCGCACCTCGAGGACCTCCGGCCCGCCCGGCTCGCGGATGACGACGGCGCGCATCTTCAATGTGCCGCTCACGCCGTTCATTCTTCCATCGGCGGCGGGAGCACGCTCTTCCGGTAGAAGTATTCCACCTTCTCGGAGTCCGGATCGGCCGGCTCCTTCTCCGGCTCGGCCGGCGCGTTGCCGCCGATCGCCGCCTCGATCTGCACCTGCTCGAGGGCGTCCATCATCGAGGCCGCGCTCGGGAAGCGCTCCTCGCGGTCGAGCGCGAGCGCGCGCATCGTCGCGACGTCGAGCGAGTGGGGCACCTCGGGCCGCAGCATGCGCGGGCGGATCGGCTTCACGCGCTGGATCTCCGCGAGCAGGGCGGCGGCCGTCGGCGCCTTGAACGGCAGCTGCCCGGTGAGCATCACGTAGAGCAGCATGCCCACCGAGTAGAGGTCCGCGCGCGCGTCGAGATCGCGGACGCCCTGCGCCTGCTCCGGGGCCATGAACGCGGGCGTGCCGGCGATCGCGTGGCTCCCCGCGGCGGCCATCGAGACGAGGATCGACGGCGCCGCCCCCGTGTTGAACGCCTCGGCGACGCCGAAATCGAGCACCTTCACCGTGAGCGGGCCGCGGTCGCCGCCGACGAGACAGATGTTGTCCGGCTTGAGATCGCGGTGGAGGATGCCCTCGGTGTGCGTGACGACGAGCGCGCTGAGCACCTGGACGGCCACGTCCAGCACGACGGGAATGGGCATGGGGCGCTCGCGCGCGAGCCGCTCGGTGATGGTCTCGCCCTCGAGGCGCTCCATCACGAGGTAGGGCGTGCCGTCGTCGAGCACGCCCAGATCGTAGACCTCGACGATGTTCGGGTGGCCGAAGCGGCCGGCGACGGCGGCCTCGTTGTGGAAGCGCGCGATGGCCGTCTTGCTCTGAGCGTACTGGCCGCGGAGCGTCTTGATCGCGACCCGGCGCCGCAGGCCGATGTGGATCGCGTCGTAGACCATCCCCATCCCGCCCTTGGCGATGACGCCGAGGATGCGGTAGCGGTCGTGCAGCAGGCGGCCGACGAGCGGCGCTTCCTTCGTCGGCCGCGGCTGATCGGGATCGATATCGGGCGGCAGCGGCCCGTCCACCGGCCACCCCGACTCGCCCCTGCTCGTCGGCGGTACCCGCGTCGAGGAGGGCGGGGCGACGCTCGGCGTGAGCGCCGTGCCGTGCACCGGGCACCTCTCGGTGTCCGACGGGTGCGGCAACCCGCACGCCTGGCATCGGATGAAGTGCTGCGGCGGCATCGGGGACCCGGTCAGAGTACGGGTACATCCGCCCATGCAGCAAGCTCGTTCAGGGAGCGAGCGTCCCGGCTGGGGGGGCACGCCCACAGCGTGTGGTTGGGTAGCCAACCCATGTCATCTTCAGCAGCTGGGTTGGATCGGCTCGCGGCTTACGGTAGGCTGAGCTCAAGCGTGCCGCAGCCGGTCCGAAAGCCAACCCGACGAGCGCGAGAGGTGTCGCAGCGAGGCGGGTACCAGAATTTGCATCCGAACGTAAGACGAAACGTAAGACGAAACGTGAGACGAAACGTAAGCCGGAACGTGAGACGAAACGTAAGCCGGAACGTGAGGCGGCACGTCGACCTGAACGTTGACCAGCACGTAAGCCAGTACGTAAACCAGTACGTAATTCGAACGTAAGTCGAGCGTTGGGCAGCGCGTGACGGGCTCGGGGTACGCTTTCCCCGACTGCCAGCAGTGGGGGCCAGCGGGATGGGAAGGGGAAAGAGACAGAGGCCATGAGCACGGCGGAGAAGCTTTCGGACGGTGCCTCGGCCAGCGGTGAGTCCGATCCGCTGCTGGGAAAGGTCTTGAATCAGAAGTTCAAGATCCACTCCCTCCTCGCGACGGGCGGCATGGGCGTCATCTATCGCGGCGAGCAGATCGCCCTCGAGCGGCAGGTCGCGATCAAGGTCCTGACGCCCACGAACTCATCGAATCAGATCGACCCCAACTTTCATAAGCGCTTCTTCCTCGAGGCGAGCATCCTCGCCAGGCTCCAGCACCCGAACATCGTCACGGTCTTCGACTACGGCCGAGTCGAGAACATGGAGCCCGAGCGGTACTTCATGGCCATGGAGTTCCTCGAGGGCGAGACGCTCTTCCGGCGGCTGCGCAAGGCCGGCCGCCTCACGGCGCCCGACTCGATGGGCATCGCCCGGCAGATCGCCCGCGGGCTGCGCGAGGCGCACAAGCACGGCGTGGTGCACCGCGATCTGAAGCCGTCGAACGTCATGCTCGTCCCCGGCGAGGACACCGGAGAGCTCGTCAAGATCCTCGATTTCGGCCTCGTGAAGGTGCTCGCGGACGACTCGGAGGAGCTCACGCAGCAGGGCTCGTTCCTCGGCTCCCCGCGCTTCATGTCGCCGGAGCAGATCTCGCACGGCAAGGTCGATCTGCGGACGGACGTGTACTCGCTGGGCGTGATCCTCTATCAGATGCTCTGCGGGAAGGTCCCGTTCGAGGCGCAGAACTCGGTCCAGATCCTGATCGCTCACCTCCAGCAGCCCGTCCCGCGGATGAAGGAGCGCAACCCCGAGGCCGACGTGCCCGAGCCGCTCGAGGCGTTCGTGCTGCGCTGCCTGTCGAAGGATCCGGACGGCCGACCGGCCAACATGGAGGCCCTGATCCGCGGGCTCGGCGAGTGCGCGCAGGCGATGGGCCTGTCCCCGGCGTTCGGCTCGACGGGCCTCGTGACCATGGACTCCACTGGCACCGGCAGGATGCCGACGCCGATGCCGCCCGTGCGCGTGATGACGGCGATCCCCGCCAGCTCGTCGTCGCCCACGTCGACGTCCGGCGCCACGACCTCGCAGGTGGATGACGCCTCGCTCGGCGCCGCCTCGCGCCCCGCCGACGCCGCGCCGCAGGGCCGGAAGGGCATCGTGCTCGTCGCGGTGGGCGTCCTCGCCGTCGCGGGCATCGGGATCGCGATGTCGCAGATGCGCTCCAGCGAGCCGCCGCCGGCGCCGGCCGCCGCGCAACCGGAGAGGCCGCAGGCCGCGCCGCCGCCCGCCGACGTCGGGTCGTTCGTGCTGATGGTCGAGTCCATGCCGTCCGGGGCCGAGGTGCTGGAAGACGGCAAGCCGCTCGGGAACACGCCGCTCCAGCTGTCGCTGTCGAACAGCTCCGTGCGCGCCAACCCGCGCCGGTTGACCGTGCGCCACGAGGGGTACGAGCCGTACTCGATCGTCCAGGGCCCCTCCGATCAGTCCGTGCGCCTGGTCGCCACGCTCACGAAGCAGGCCGCGGCGCCGACGAGCACGCCTGCCGCGCCCACGCCGCCCCCGGCCGCCCCGGCGCCTCGCCCGTACTCCGGCCGGCCGGCCGTCAGGCCCGCGCCCGCCCCCGACGCGCCGCCCCCGCCCCCGCCTCCTTCTCCTCGGCCGCTGGATATCCAGATCGAACGATGACCCTCCAGCGCTCCACACACCACATCGTCGTCTCCCCGTCTGTCTTCACCGCGCGGCCGCTCTGGGCGGATGTCTTCGCCGACGTGGAGGCACCTTGTTCCAGGCTTTCCGTCGGCGGGCACCCCCCGCGCGGTGCGCACGGTGACGGTGAAGGAGACGATGTGCCGCATTCTTCGGAACATGCGCAAATGTACGCGCACGAACGTGCGCGTGAACATGCGCAGGGACACGCGCACGCTCGGCCCGTGCAGCGCGGCGAACGTCAAATCCAGCGGCGAACCCAGGCTGCGCTGACCGACCGAACGATCGATCGAAGATCCCCGTATTCATCCGTTCCCGCCGGCAGTAGACTCCAGGCTCTGCGTCCCGCAGACGCGCTTCCCAGGCCGATTCCAAGCGGGATCCGTTGCTGAGGAGCAAGGAAATGAACCCGCTCGTCCCCGACTTCATCATCCAGCAAGACGCTCTCGGCAACACCGAGGGCAGCTTCACGGGGGCGGTGCTGATGATCGACATCCCCGGCTTCACCGAGCTCACGGAGAAGCTGATGCAGCACGGCCGCGCGGGCGCGGAGACGCTCGCCGGCACGCTCCGGTACTACTTCGACCCGCTCATCGCCGCGGTCCACCACGCCGGGGGCTTCATCACGAACTTCGCGGGCGACGCGTTCACGGCGCTGTTCCAGGACACGCCGGACCGCAAGGTCGCCGAGTACGTGCTCGGCGCGGCGCTCGCGATGCGCGACCTGTTCGCGGAGCACCCCGAGCGCGACACGCCCTTCGGCAGCTTCCCGTTCTCGTTCCGGATGGGGCTCGCGTGGGGCTCGGTCGAGTGGGGCATCGTCCGCATCTCCCCTGAGCGCGCGTACTACCACTTCCACGGGCAGGCGCTCGCCGCGTGCGTCGCGATCGAGCGGCAAGCGCTGAAGGGCGACATCCTCCTCGACCGCGCGCTCTGCGATCGCATCCCGCCCGCGAGCGCGAAGTACCACGGCGAGGGCGTCTACAAGCTCGGCGACGTGCCGGCGCCCAGGATGCCGCAGGTCCCGAGGAACCCGCCGCGCGGCGAGGGCACCGCGTTCGTGGCGAGGGGCGTCGCGGACATGCCGCCGGAGGGCGAGTTCCGCAACGTCACGAGCGTCTTCCTCTCGTTCGAGCAGATCCCGAGCTTCGCGGAGCTCACGCGCCTCCTGCACGAGCTCTCCGAGCTCTACGGCGGCACCTTCACGGGCATCGACGCGGGCGATCTCGGCATCGCCGCGCTGATCCACTTCGGCGCCCCGATCACCCACGAGAACGACAACGATCGCGCGCTCGACTTCGCGCTGGAGCTGAAGAAGCGCGGCCTCCGGCAGATGCGCCTCCGCGCCGGGATCACGCGCGACGTCCGGTACGCCGGCTTCAACGGCGGCACCGAGCGCCACGAGTTCGCCTGCATCGGCCGCGCGACGAACCTCGCCGCGCGCCTCGTCGCGAAGGCCCCCTGGTCGGCGATCTGGGCCGACGAGCAGGTCTTCCGCGCCGGTGAGACGAGCTATCAGTGGACGACGGAGAACATCTTCCGGTTCAAGGGCTTCGATCTGCCCATCCTCGTCTACTCGCTGGAGCGCCGCCGCATCTCGGTCCAGAAAGAGTTCTACGACCTCGGCCTCATCGGCCGCGAGGCGGAGATCGAGCAGCTCGTTCGCTACGTCGGGCCGATCTTCGAGGGCAAGCCGGCCGGGATCACGTACATCGACGGCGAGCCGGGGCTCGGGAAGAGCTACCTCGTGCAGCGCTTCCGCCACCGGTGCGAGGAGCACCAGAGCGACCGGCCCTTCCTGTGGATCGACGCGCGCTGCGACCAGACGCTCCAGAGCTCGCTGAACGCGTTCGAGTTCGCGCTGAAGGAGTACTTCTGGGAGTCCTCCGCGCTCGGCAAGGAAGAGAAGCTCACGAACTTCGACGACGCGTTCGAGTACCTCCTCGAGCGCCTGCCCGAGAGCCAGGCCGCGCTGAAGCGCGAGCTCGATCGCGCGCGCTCGGTGTTCGCCGCGCTCATCGGCATTCGCTGGGAGGACTCGCCGTACGAGCGCCTGCACCCGAAGCTCCGGTACACGAGCACGCTCTCGGCGCTGAGCTTCGTCTTCCTCGCCGAGGCGTCGCTCCAGCCGGTGATCCTGCACCTCGAGGACGCGCACTGGGCCGACGAGGACTCGCTCGAGGCGGTGCGCGTGATCGCGCGCGCGTGCCGGGGGCTGCCCATCGCGATCATCTGTACGACGCGGCGCAAGGACGACGGCACCCCCGTCCGCATCCCGCTCGACCCGGGCATCTCCGAGAACGTGATCGAGCTGAAGCCGCTGCCGCGCGAGCAGCTCCTCGCGCTCGCGGTCCCGTTCTTCGGCGGTCCGATGCCGGACATGCTCGCGACGCTCCTCTGCGAGACGGCCGGCGGCAACCCGTTCTTCGCGCAGGAGATCCTCGCCTACTGGCTCGAGGACGGGCGCTACGGCTCGAGCTCGAGCTCCATCTCGATCTCGAACACGTTCATGCCGCCGAAGAACGTGAACAGCCTGCTCATCTCGCGCCTCGACCGGCTCGACGCGAAGGTGAAGCAGACGATCGTCGCCGCGGCCGTCCTCGGGCGCGAGTTCGACCTGCGCGTGCTCGCGCTGATGCTCCCCGACGCCTCCGTGCTCGAGGAGCACGTGCGCATCGGCGAGGCGCAGTGCATCTGGTCGCAGATGACGGAGCGGCGCTTCCAGTTCAGCAACGCGCTCCTCCGCAACGCGGCCTACGAGATGCAGTCCCGCGCGCGGCTCCAGGAGCTCCACCGGCTCGCGGCCGAGGCGATCGAGAGCCTCTACGGCGACGACCTCGAGGACCAGCTCGTCGCGCTCGGCCGCCACTGGCGCCGCGCGGGCAAGGTGGACCACGCGCGCCGCTACTTCCTCGCGGGCGCCCGCAAGGCGGCGGCGCGCTACGCCCACGAGGAGGCGACCCGCCTCTACCGCGTCTACTTCAAGCTCTCGCCGGAGCCGACGCCCGAGAGCGTCGTCGTGCGCTACGAGTTCGCCCGCGACGTCCTCGAGGCGAGGGGGCGGTACCAGGAGGCGCGGCAGGAGCACATCCGCGTGCTCACCGACGCCCAGAAGCTCGGCGATCGCGGGTCCGAGTCGCTCGGCTTCCTCGGCCTCGGCCGCACGCACTGGGCGATGCAGCAGCCGGACGACGCGCGCACCTACTGGGAGGAGGGGCTGCGCGCCGCGCGCGAGGCGGGCAACCTGCCGACCGAGGGGCTCACGCTCGCGAGCCTCGGGATGGCCTACGCCGTCCAGGGCCGGTACGACGCCGCCCGGACGCTCTACTCGCGCGCGATCTCGGTCGAGCGGCAGATCGGGAACCGGCGCGAGGAGGCGAGGCTCCTCGGGGAGTTCGCGAAGCTGCACCGGCTGAGCGGCCACCTCGGCGAGGCGGAGGCCCTGCAGGAGCAGGCCGCTGCCATCGAGCGTGAGCTGGGGGCTTCTTGAGCCGGTGGGGGACGCTGCCGTGCCCTCCGCCCACGCGAAAGCGACCCCGTCGTCCGACGTCGTCGCGCGTTCCCTAGATCGCGGCGCAGAGGCCCCGCCGGCCCGCGCGGCGCCGGCGCGCCCCGGCCCTCGCCGCCCTGCGAATTCCGCTGACAATCGATCACGAGGTCTCCCAAGAGCATGACACGACAGGCAACAAAGGAGTCACCTGCGCTGTTGAACGAGGAGCTCCTTGAGAAGGCGAAGCCTTCCAAGCTCATGCCCGCCGTGATCGCCGGAATGGTCTCGGGGACGCTGGTCGTCTCGTTCGATATCTCCCTCGGCGCGCTGATCTTCAACCACGGGCTCGCCGATTACCTCTCGAGAGGGATCGGCATCATCCTGATCAGCTCCGTCATCGTCGGCGTGATCGTGTCTCTCCTCAGCTCCTACAAGCCGGTGATCGCCGCGCCGCAGGAGGACGCCGCCGTCATTCTCGCCTCGATGGCGGCGGCGATCACGACGGCCATCGCGCAGAAGGACCCGGCGGCGAGCCCGTTCCCGACGGTCGTGGCCGCCATCGCGATCACCTCCGTGGTCGCAGGCGGCTTCTTCCTGCTGCTCGGGCTCCTACGGCTCGGCATCCTGGTCCGCTTCATCCCGTACCCCGTCGCCGGCGGCTTCATCGCTGGCGCCGGTTGGCTCCTCCTCCAGGGCTCGATCTCGGTCATGTCCGGGCAGCCATCGACGCTCGACATTTTTCCGACCGTGGTGATGGATCCGGAGCTCTTGAAGCGGGTCCTGCCGGGCCTCGTGTTCGGCGTCCTGCTCCTCGTGGTGCTGCGCCGGTTCTCGTCGCTCCTGCTCCTCCCCGTGCTGCTCGGGGGCTCGATCGTGGTGTTCTACGTCTCTTTGGGGCTCGCCGGCGTGAGCGTGCAGCAGGTGCTCGAGGGTGGCTGGCTCCTTGGTCCGTTCCCGACCGCGTCGCTCTGGCCGCCGATCGGGGTCTCGGACCTCGCGAAGGTGGACTGGTCGGTCCTGTTCAGCAGCGCGGGCAACGTCGCCGCCGTGATGATCATGGCGGCCATCACCGTGCTGCTCAGCGCGTCAGGCGTCGAGCTCGCGACGGAGCAGGAGATCGATCTCGACCGCGAGCTTCGGGCCACGGGCGTCGCGAACATCGTCACGGGCCTCTTTGGCGGCATGGTCGGCTACCTGTCGCTGGCCGAGTCGTCGATGAGCTACAAGGCCGGCTCGAACAGCCGCATCTCAGGGCTGGTCGCGGCGGCCATCAGCTGCATCGTGCTCTTCGTCGGCGCCGAAGCCATCCTGTACTTCCCGCGCCCCGTCCTCGGGGGCCTGATCGCGTATCTCGGGTTCCACTTCCTCATCAACACGCTCTACGAGGGCTGGTTCCGGCTGCGGCGCATCGAGTACTTCGTCATCGTGGTGATCCTCCTTGTCGTCGCCGTCCGGGGCTTCCTCGTCGGCATCGGCGTGGGGCTCGGCGTCTCGTTCATCCTCTTCGCGCTCAGCTACAGCCGCATCGAGGTGGTGCGCAACGCCATCACCGGGGTCCACCTGCGCAGCAACGTCGCTCGCAGCGAGGGCGAGCTGGAGACCCTGACGGCGCGCGGCAAGCAGCTCTACGTGCTCCAGCTCCAAGGGTATATCTTCTTCGGGACGGCGTACAATCTGCTCTCGACCGCCCAGCAGCGCATCCAGAGCGACGACGACGAGAGGCCGCGTTACCTGCTGCTCGACTTCCTCCACGTCAACGGCATCGACTCGTCCGCCATCGCGAGCTTCCTCCGGCTCCGCAGGCTCGCCAAGTCGAACGGCGTCAAGCTCATCTTCACGGCGGTGCGTGACGACATCCGCAATCACCTCGAGCGGGGTGAGGTCTTCCTGGCCGAAGGCGACGAGGTCTCCCTGCTCTACCCGGATATCGATCGAGGTCTCGAGGCGTGTGAGAAGGAGATCATCGCAGACGCGCCGCCCAGCATGCTGCCGCCTCCGATGCTGTTCTACGATCTCCAGGATGTGTTCGGCGGTCGCCCGGAAATGCTACGTTTCAAGGACTACCTCGAGCGCGTGGAGCTCCCGGCTGGGTTCGATCTGTTCCGGGCCGGAGATATCTCGAAGGACCTCTACCTCATCGAGAACGGGGAGCTCACGGCCTGGGCCGAGATCGACGGAAAGAAGGAGAAGCGGCTCCGTACGATGGGGCCGGGGTCGGTCGTGGGCGAGTCCGGGCTCTACATGGGAGAGAAGCGGTCGGCGACGGTCACCGCCAGCGAGAAGTCCACGCTCTACCGGCTCTCGGAGGAGGCGCTGCAGCGAATGACGGCGGAGGCGCCCGAGCTGGCTGCAGCCTTCCACCACTTCGTGGTCACGCTGCTGGCCAAGAGGATCGTGCACGCGACGTCGCCCGTGAAAGCGCTGTTCAACTAGACTCGATCGGTCCGGCCTGGAGCGTTGCGTTCCGTGGAGACTCGCTTGCAGCATGGTGCGACGGCAGTACGCCTCCCGCCGGCGCGCGTCGCGCGCCGGGGAGCCGGCGTGTCCGCTCTTCAATGCTGCACGCGTGAGCACCTGGCTCCCGCAGATCCGATCGCGCACGACGCGCACGACGCGCACGACGCGCACGACGCGCACGACCACCGAGCGCAGCACGCGAGCATTGCCGTCCGGTGTTCCGGTAGCGTCGAAACACGCATTGCCGTGCCGCGGGCCGTTTCACCCGGGGGAGAACAATCTCGTGTAGACGCTATCCCGGAGGTGCGTGGATGCGCGGTGAACACACATTTGAATGCAATTTCGACGATCTCTTTCGGATTCAGAGCCACGGAATGTACGATTCGCCTAAGCTTGCGAACAGTCGTGGTTTCGCTCCGAATGAGAAGGCCAGTCGTGTTGCTTACCGCGCAACACATTTTCCTTGACAAGGGGACGCGCGCTTGCAATCCACGGTCCATAGGGTTGCTGCCGGGGCTGCCCGGCATCCCGCGCGCGTCCTACCGGCCGATGGGGGCCTCGGCCCGCAGACGCGCTCTGCTGGCTTTCGCTTCCCGAGATCCCAGAGGCCAGCATCGCGCCAGCGAACACCCGCAGGCCTGTCCGCCTTGAGCAGCTGGAGAAAGGACAACTTATGAAAACTCAACGTCGACCCCTGATGGTACTAGCCATTCTGTTGGGTGTCCTATCGATCGCCGCCTGCGGCAAAGATAAGGCTCCTTCTGAAGCACGTGCAGAGTCGGGCACCAAGGAAGCTCCGGCTCAGCCCTCCGAGCTCAGCGTCCTCATCTTCCCGAACTACCTGGACGACAAAAGCATCAAGGACTTCGAGACGCAGAACAACGCCCGTCTGCGGCTCACGATCTACGACTCCACCGAGGAGATGGAGAGCAAGCTCGCTTATGCGGGCGCCGACGCGCAGTACGATGTCGTCGTGATGGCGGCGCACGCCAGCGGGCGGCTCGCGCGGCGCGGGCTCATCCGCCCCCTGGATCACGCCCAGCTCCCCAACCTGAAGAACCTCGAGTCGCGGTTCTCGGGCCCGAACTTCGACGAGGGCAACAAGTACTCTATCCCTTACCAGTGGGGCACTGTCGCGATCATCTACAACAAGAAGAAGATCCCCAACATGGATCCGACGTGGGGCGTGCTCTTCGACGCCCAGAAGACGCCGGGCACGTTCGTGCTGATCGACGAGATGCGGGACATGGTCGGCGCGGCGCTGAAGTACAAGGGATTTTCCAGCAACACGTCGAAGCCTGAAGAGATCCGGGAGGCCGGGCGCATCCTCAAGGAGGCCAAGAGCAACCCGAAGTGCCTCGGCTTCAAGGGCGGCATCGGCGCGACGCAGGACGTGAAGGGCGGCTCCGTCGACATGGCGGTCGTCTGGAACGGGGACGCGCAGAAGGTCGTCTGGGAGGACAAGGATCGCCTCGCCCTCGTCATTCCGAAGGAAGGCTCCGTGATCTGGGTCGACGTGATGACCGTGCCCGCGAAGTCGCCGCACCCCGAGCTGGCTCACAAGTTCATCAATTACATGCTGACCCCCGACGGCGGCGCGCAGCTCTCGATGATGACGAAGTACGCGACCCCGAACAGCGCCGCGCAGGCCAAGCTGCCGGAGGAAGACCGCACGAACCAGCTCATCTACCCGACGGGCGATATGGCGACCCGCCTGGAGGCCCATCGTGATCTCGGCGAGTCGGCCAAGCTCTATGACGAGGTCTGGGCGGCCGTGAAATCGAACTGACCTTGAGGCGATGGCGCCAGCGAGGTGCTCGGCCTCCGATCACGCCGATGCCCATCCTGCGCGACGCGCCGGTGTCGAGCGCACGCCCGAGCTGGAATCAGGGCCGCTGCGTGGAGCCCCTGGCAAAACGGAATGCCCCGTTGCCACCGACGTGTCACTCTGGCGCGGCGCTCGTCTCGCCGGCGCGTCACCGACGCGTGCGCGACGAGCCCGGCTGGAGCGCACGGCGTAGCTCGCTGCCACCGGAGCGCACCGCGCCCGAGGCGCCCGACGCGACGAGGTGGAGTGCGTCGATCTGAACGTAAGGACCTCTATGGAAGATCATCGCTCCAAGACCACGGCTCGCGCGAGAGGCATGGTCGTAGACAACGCGTTCACGGCCGATGGCCTCTATGGCGTCCGGCGCGAGCCGACCTACAGCGGCGCGCTCTCCTTCCTGCGCCGCAAGTACACGCGCGACCTCACCGGCGTCGATGTGGCGGTCACCGGCATCCCGCTCGACACGGCGACCAGCAACCGCCCAGGGACGCGCTTCGGCCCGCGCGCGGTGCGGGAGGCCTCGGCGCACCTCGCGTGGAACCGCCCTTACGGCTACGAGTTCGATCCGCTCGACCGGCTCGCCGTGGTGGACTATGGCGACTGCGTCTGGGATTACGGGCGTCCGGAGGAGAGCCCTGTCGCCATCGAGGAGCACATCGGCCGGATCCTCGACGCCGGGGTGACGCCCCTCTCGATCGGGGGGGATCACTTCGTGAGCTATCCGATCCTGCGCGCCGTGTCCAAGCGCCGAGGGAAGCTCTCGCTGATCCATTTCGACGCTCACTCGGACACGTGGAGCGACGAGGTCGGATCGGGTCGGGTCGATCACGGCACCATGTTCTTCCACGCGGCGCGGGAGGGCCTCGTGGAGCCCAGCCGCTCGGCGCAGATCGGGCTCCGCACCTACAACGCCGATACGCTCGGCTTCCAGGTGCTCGACGCGCCCTGGGTTCATCGCCATGGCGCGAGGGCGGTGATCGAGCACGTTCGTAATATCGTCGGGGACCACGAGGTTTACCTGACGTTCGACATCGATTTCCTCGACCCGAGCTTCGCGCCCGGCACCGGCACGCCGGTCTGCGGGGGGCTGTCGACCGCGGTCGCGCTGGAGATCCTGCGGGGGCTCCAGGGCATCGCGCTCGTCGGCATGGACGTCGTGGAGGTCGCGCCCGCGTACGACGTGGGGGAAATCACGGCGCTGGCTGGCGCGACGATCGCGCACGAGGGGCTCGGGCTCATCGCGTGCCGGCCTGGCGCGCCCAAAGCAAGGGAGCCAGCCTAGAGCGGCGGTCACCCGCTTCGGATACGGGCCCATCTCGCCGTTTTCGGTGCTCAGCGCACCTGAGTGCGCTTCCGCGCCGAAAACGACGATCTGGGCCCGTCTCCTGTGCGGGAGACCGCCGCTCTGCGTCGGCTCTACGAGCGTTTCCGGCGGCGCGCTCGGTAGGGCGCGAAGACCGCTTCTGGGGAGTCTTCGGTGAACTGGCGGAGCACCCGGTTCAGGCCGCGCGTGCCGTGGGCGCGGACCGTCTGGACGCGGTCGAGATCGAGCACCTCTCCGAGGTACTCCTCGCCGGAGCCGCCCAGGAAGAGGACGCGGCCCTCGGGATCGACCGCGATGGAGCGGCCGCCGCCGATCTCCACCGCGGCGTTGACGTTCACCACATAACACTGGTTCTCGATCGCGCGGGCGCGGGCGAGCACGAGCTCCTCCTCGCGATCCGGCGTCGTGGTCAGCGTCGGGTGCAGGATCACCTCGGCGCCGCGCAGCGCAAGGCCGCGCGCGACCTCGGGATACCAGCCGTCGTAACAGATCATGAGCCCCAGCCGGCCGACGCGCGGGATGTCGAACACGGGCGCGGGCTCATCGCCCGGCGCACAGGTCTCGAAGGGCATCCAGGGATAGAGCTTGCGGTACCGCGCGACGAGCTTGCCGCTCGGCGAGAAGACGAGCGCGGTATTGTGCAGCTTGTCGCCCGCGCGCTCGTAGATCGACCCGGCGCAGAGCCACCTCCCGGCCCTGCGCGCGATGGCGCCGAGCCGCTTCGTGAGCGGCCCCGGGATCGGCTGGGCGAGCTCGTGCGATGGGGAAGTGTGGCGGAAGGGGTGATCCCCCGTGAGCCACAGCTCGGGAAACAGGTAGAGCTGCGCCTCGGGGAACGAGACCCCGAGCGTCTGCACCTCGCGCTCGAGCTTCTCGAGCGTCGCAGCAGGGTCGCCGGGCACGGGCCGGGACTGGACTCCGATGACGTGGAGGAGGCGAGCCATACGAGCGACGTTATACACCCCCTCCGCGGCGCGCGTTCGAGGGGCGTCGTGAACGTCGCGCCGGGGGGCGCCGTTCGAGCTCGCTCAGATGGTCGGCTCGATCGACCCGCGAGCCGCCGCGATCACCTCGGCCGTGGCGAAGTGCGCCGACTCGAGGGCACCCTGCGCCCAGCCCGTGTAGAGGCACGTGTGATCGCCGGCGAAGACGACGCGCCCCTCGCCGCGCTGGAGATCCGCGATCAGGTCGGTCTGATCGGGCCGGTACGCGGGCCAGCCGCCTCGCGTGTACGGCTGGTGGTGCCACGAGAACGACAGCCCCTTCTGGAAGTACTGCCGAGCGTTCGGGAAGAACGACTCCATCGTCTTGAGCCCGAACTCGATGCGATCGGCCGCGGTGGGCAGCTCGTCGAGCGCCGCGGCGTTGCGGTCCTGCACGTAGGCCGTGAGGATGCCCGGGGTGCCCGACTGGAGCGAGGTCAGGTCCCAAAGACGCTCGATGGGCGTGGTCGTGCAGGCCGCGAGCAGCCCGATGATGCCCTCATCCGCCCAGAACCGGTGCGAGAACTGGAAGTTGAGGCGGGTGACGGTGAACATCGGGATCTCCGACGCGGCGCGGTGCTTGGGGCCGGAGAGCGGCGGGTCGAACGCGACCTCGAGCAGGATGCGGTGGGGGAGCGCGCACACCACGAAGTCACCCTCGATCGTCTCGGGGTCCCCGTTCCTGAGGAACTCGACGGTCACGCCGTCCTCGCGGGAGATCACCCGCTGCACATGGGCCCCCTTGAGGATGCGATCGCCGAGATCGTCGGCGAACGCGGTGGTCAGCCGGTCGTTCCCGCCGGCGATCGCGTAGGTGTGGAACCACTTGGCGTCGAGCCGCTGGTTCGCCGACCAGGCGAGGCCGCTGAACATCTCGATCTCCGTCCCCTCGTACGCGCGGCAGATCTCCCTCGCGGCGTGCGAGGCCCCGGTCCGATCCAGGCTGCGGTAGAACGTCTCGCCCGAGAAGTCCTTGCGGACGGTGGCCGGTGGCCACTGCGTGTCCCGCGGGTCGCCGATCACCGAGAACGCCTTCGCCGCGAGCTGCAGGTTGAGGGACTCCGCGTCGATGTCCCGCTCTTCCGGAGAGAGCGGAAAGTCGGCAGGATAGTGCGCTTTGCCCCGCGAGGTGCTCAGGAAGCGATGGCCCATGACGTAGTACAGCTGCGTCGCGTCGAGCGGATACTCGAGGATCTCCAGCCCGAAGTGGCGCGCATAGGCGAGCGTGAGGACGTGGGTGTCGGCGATCCGGGTGACGCCGAGCTCCGCGTACTGGTCGCCGAAGTGGTTCCGGAGCGTGTAGAAGCGGCCGCCTACACGGTCATTCCGCTCGAGGATGATCGGGTCGAACCCGGCCTTCCGCAGCGACCATGCGGTGCACAGCCCTGAAATCCCGCCGCCGAGCACGATGACACGGCGCCCGCCGCCGACGCTCGGCCACTCAGGTAGGGTGTCCCACATCTGTGGCAACATCTCCCCTGCGGCCGCGAGGCGACGCCGGTCGTAGACGGAAGCGAACGACTGCTCGGGGACATCGATCGGGCGGTCGGGCAACATGGACCTCTTGCTCGGGCTGGCTGACGATCGTCAGGTTGGCAAAAACGCCTTCAAGATGGCGCGCCGCGGGCGGCATACCCGACGCGCGCTCTTCTCGTGACCTAGGGTTCGGCGCGAAGATCGGCGCCCATCGCTCTCCTGGTCGCTCCTGGTCACGGCGCGATCCGCCGAACGGCGCGCCCATGGGTCCGCCGTCGCTCCGGACCGCGCGCGCCGTGTGTCGCGTGATCCGAGGTCGAGGAGCGGATATTCACGAGTGACCATGATGGACAAGCGATGTTTTGCTTTCAAGCAAAATCATGACCGCGCGGATTGCCACGAGAGTGTGCGGGCGTCCGATGATGTGGTCACTCGGTCTCACGTGCCTGCGCATCGCCAGATCGCCGCTTTGTCGACGACGGTCATGAGGCGAGCGCACCGCTCCACACCAGCGCGCCTCGATCCTGGATTGCGGAGGATCGTGCGTGATTTGCGCCCCGGCGCACGATTTGCGTCGGGCAAGGAAACACACGAGAGCGCTGCATACCACGCGAGGCCGGTCCAGGCGCTGAGTTCACGCGAGACGCTGAATTCGAGCGTGGCGCGAACCGCGTGCAGCGGCGGAGCTCCTGTCAGAGTGGAACGGTGGCGCAGCTGTGGCTTGCGCCACGCCTGGAATGGATGAGGCCGCCAGAGCGACGCCGCTCGATGGCCCGCGGGGCGCGAGGCTACGCGCTGCGCGGGCCGCCCTGCGCCGCGGTCGAGCAGGGCGGCGCGGGGGCGGAGCGCCGAGGGGTGATGGGCGTGAGGTGGAGAGCGCGCGGCTAGGACGGCCGCGCGATGATCAGAAGTTCAGGTTGGCAGAGAGGAGGAAGGTGCGGCCTGCCTGCGGCATCCTGGTCGCCGTGAACTGGGGCGAGATGGGGGCCTCGTATTCCCAGTCGGCGACGTTGTAGACGCCCATGTTGTAGCGGAGGCCGGCCACGTCCGTCTGACCGGAGAGGACGACGTCCCAGATCACCGCGGGGTCGGTCTCCTTCAGGTTCTTGTCGATGCGCGGCGACTCGACGGTGAGGCGCGTCGACAGCATCAGCGCCTTTCCGAACAGCGGCACGGTCCCCTTGACGGCGGCCATGTGCTCCGGCGAGTTGGGCACCTTCTTGAGCACGTCGTCGACGTCTCCCTTATCGAGGTACCGCGCCCGTGCATAGGAGTAGGAGAGAGAGGCCATCCAGCCCTGGCGCCACTCGCGGCGCAGCTCGGCCTCCGCGCCCAGCACGAGGATCGGCTCCTTGGTGTTGTCGTACCTCCCCGGGTTATCTGGCGTGAACAAGCCCGTCTGCGCGATCATGTCGGTCATGTAGTTCACGTACCCCGCGCCGAGCAGGGAGAGCGTGGACGAGAGCCGGTGCGTGAACTCGACCTCTCCCGAGAGCACGCTCTCGGGACCGATCCGCTCTTCCTCCGCCTCCTCGGGATTGTACCCCGGGGCAAGATTGCCTACGGGCACCTGCAGGAAGAGCTCGTAGATGGGCGGAGCGCGGAACGCGCGGCCGCCGGTCACCTTCAGGTTGCCCCCTTCGTAGGGCTTGACGACGAGCGCGATACGCGGGCTGATCCCGGAGTTGAAGCTGAGCTTTTTCGCAGGCTCGTCACTGCTATAGTTGTAATAGTCGATACGAGCACCCGCGGAGATGCGGACGCGGTCGGACGGGACGAAGTCGACGACGCCGTAGCCAGCGAGGATCTGGTAAGGGTGCGCGTCGAACAGACCTTCATCTCGCGCATTGAAGATGGCGACATCATCCTTGTTGATTATGCCGTCGTTGTTGAGATCATCATCGTCATCGCTGGTGGCGCCAGCAACAGGCCCCTCAACGTTACCATCCTGGTCAACGTCCTGTCTCTCGACCGGGACGGGAAGGATGAGCGAGTCGGTGCAGGGTTGGTTGGGGAGGCAGACGGTCTCCTCGATGCGCTGCCGGCCGACGAAGTGCATCTGGCCTTCGACGCCCACGGTGACCTTCAGCTGTGGAAACGGCGTGATCTCGAATCGCTGATCCGCGAGCAAAAACATGTCCTGGTACTTCTCGACATCGGAGATCTGGGTGCCGGTGCTGTCGTTCACCAGCCACAGCGTGTCGTCATAAAACTGGATGTCGTAGGCCACGCGGGTGACCGTCGAGAAGGTGTCCGAGATCCGCGGCGCGAACGTGACCTCGGCGAACCCGCGCCTGTCGCGGTAAAACGTCCTGTCGTCGCCGACGACGGTCTTGTTGGCGCCGCTCGGGAGCGCCTTCCTGCGCTCGTTGTAGAACACCTGCGCCGAGAGGGACTTGTACCAGAGCCGCCCCTGGATCGTCCCGACATTGAAGTGGTCGGCGTCGCGGGTGTTGGGATCCCTGTTCTTCCACTGCTCATCGATTCCGGTCGGTTCGGTCGGGATCGGCAGGAAGTAGTCTCGCCCTTGGCTGTGGCCGCCGGCGACCGACAGCCACATGCCGGAGTCGCGCCCGAAGGGCACCTGCGCCTGGGCGCGGCCCCGGATGAAGCCGTGCTGCGCCGCGCCCACGCCGACGCCCGCGCCGAACGACGTCGGGCGGCCCTTGGTCACGATGTTGATGACGCCGACGAACGCGCCCGTACCGTAGAGCAGCGAGCCCGGGCCGCGGACGACCTCGATCCGCTCGACGTCCTCCAGGTCGGTGCGCGCGGCTTGATCGGCGAAGGCGAGGCCGTCCCAGGTGTCGTTGATCGAGTGCCCGTTGAGCAGCACGAGCACGCGGTTGCTGTAGTCGCCAGGGATGCTGATCCCGCGGATGCCAACCCAGGAGTAGGTGCCGTCGTACGTCGTGTAGACGCCGCGCATGCCCCTCAAGGCCTCCGCGACGGTCGGATACCCCATCGCGCGGAGCTCCTGGCCCGAGATGATCGTGACCGAGCCGGGCGCGTCCTCGACGGCCTCCGCCGTACGCGACGCGGCCTCGACCTCCTCGAGCTGCCGGAGGGAGATGTCGATCCGGGTCTGCTGTCCGGCCATCACGTTGGCCGACTGCTCGACCGGGCGGAAGCCGCGCAGCGAGACGCGCACGCGGCGCTGGCCGCTCTGCACGTTGAGGACCGCGGGCGTGAAGCCCATCGGCTTTCCGTCGACCTCGACGAGCGCGTCGCGCTCGTCCGCGTTGACGACGAGGCTGCCGGTGAGCGGGTTGAGCCGGTAACGCGCGGTCACCGTGCTCGCGGCCGCCACGTTCACGTCCTGCTCCGACGGCTGGTACCCCTCCTGCGAGAGGTAGAGGCGGTGCCGGCCAGGAGGCAGCGTGAGATCGCACGGCGCGGTGCACGCCGGGGGGCCGCTCGCGTCGTTGACCCGCACCGTCGTGCCCGCCATCTCACCGACCACGCGCACCGTCCCGACGATGCGCTTCAGCTTGACCGCGACGTTGGTTTGCTCGCCGATCTTCGCCTCGACGTTCTCGACCTCCGCCGGCTCGTACCCCTCGAGATCGACGATGATCTTGTGCTTGCCGGGCTGGAAGCCGAGGAGGCGGGGCGTGCTGCCGCGGCCGCCGAGATCGCGGCGGTTGATGTACACCGTCGCTCCGGGCGGGTCCGTCGTCACGTTGATGACGGCGACGTTGGGCCGGATGCGCGCGAGCGCCTCCTCGATGGCCGGCCTGCGCGCGGCGTTGGGCTCGAGATCGAGCGCCTGAACGTAGTAGCGAAATGCGTCTGGATACTCCTGGAGAGCCTCGTAAGTTCGGGCGATGTTGAAGATGACGTTTCGGTTCGGGACAAGCCGGTTCGACACCAGGAAGTGCTCCAGGGCGCCCCGGTAGTCACGCGCCGAATAGCGCTCCGTGGCGATCCTGAAGTGCAGATCGGCCTCATCGGCCAGATCATCCGCCCAGGCAGGCCGACCGGAGAATGTGAGGAGTGCTACGAGTATGAGTAGGAGTGCGGAGCGACGAAAGCTCATCTTTCGATCTCGATTCCCAACGGTCGAAGTGGAGCGCAAAGCGCCGTCCGCCGGGTCCAGCCGTCACGCAAAAACCCGGCGAGCTTGGGACGAAACAGCCGCATTGCCGGGTCAGCTTACCGTAAGCCGTCAGCTGATCCAACCTGTTCGCACAGGCGGCCGTGGACCTCACGCCGGCGTGGACGCCGCTGTGTAGGCGCCGTGCGCGGAGCGCATGACAGAGTGAGCGGAACCCGGGGCGGCGCGCGGTCCGGGCCCGGCGCCCCGCAGGAGGCCCCGTCAGGCAAGCGCTCGAGCTCGGCGCCCCTAGGCTGGGCCGCGCGAGCCAGAGCGAGGTGGAGCGCTGGTCAGGCCCAGCGAGAAGGTGAACAAGGGCGGTGCATCGCTGCGCTGACGCGCAGGAGTCCTCCCGGCGCCGCGCGGCGCGCGCGAGCCCCTTGGCCGCCCGGCGCCCGGCGCGCCGAACTCCGCCGCGTCCGCCGCGAGCCCGGCCCGGCGGCTCAATTGTGCCTCCAGCGGGTGAGCCGCTCCAGGATCATGATGGACACCGCCACGCCGATCAGGAGGAGCGTTGAAATCGCGAACAGGTCGGTCCGCACGCCTCGCATCTGAGATTGGTAGACGTAGAGCGGGAGCGTGACCGAGCGTGGGCCGGACGTGAAGAAGCTGATCACGAAGTCGTTGAGCGACAGCGTGAACGCCAGCATGGCGCCCCCCACGATCGCCGGCCACAGGAGGGGGAGCGTGACCCTCCGGAAGTGGATCCAGGGCGACGCATAGAGGTCCATCGCGGCCTCGCTCAGCGTCGGCCCGATGGCGACGAGCCGACTGCGGACGATGAGCGTCACGAAGGCGATCTCGAACGTCACATGACCGATGATCATCGTCGTCATGCTGGGCTCGAACCAATGGTCCACCACGCGGCGGAGCACGTTGAACGCCATGACCAGCACCGCCGCGAACGTGATGTCGGGGGCGACCGCCGGGATGTCCACGATCGACTCGAGCACGCGACTCACGGAGCTCGGCCACGGAAAGTGCATCCCCAGGGCGAGCAGCGTCCCGAGGACCGTCGCGATGAGCGTGGAGGCGCCGCCGAGCATCAGGGTGTTCACGGCGACCTCGCGGATCTCCATGGCACGCCGGTTGGTCTCGGGATCGGCGAAGAGATCGAGGTACCAGCGGACCGAGAAGCCCGTCCAGAGCAGGCCCCGCTCCGCGGCGTTGAACGAGTAGACGGCGACCGCGAAGAGCGGCAGGTAGAGGAGCGCGAAGCCGAAGAAGGCGGCGATCGTCGTCAGCGCGCGCCAGAGGCCCCGGCCGAGCTTCACAGGATCTCCACGGAGCGCCCATTCCGGCGGTAGAGGGACACGCCGCCCAGCGTCAGGACGATGAGCACCAGGCTGAGCGCCGCGCCGTAAGGGATGTTCCTCCCCGGGCCGAACTGGTGCTGGATGAGGTTCCCTATCAGCCAGTGCTTCGCGCCGCCGAGCATGTCGCTCACGACGAAGACGCTCATCGCAGGGACGTACGTGAGGAGGACTGCGACGCTGAGGCCCGGGAGGGTCTGCGGCAGGATCGCCGCGAGGAAGATGCGCAGCCGCGACGCATAGAGGTCCTGCGCGGCCTCGACGAGCGACCAGTCGAGACGATCGATGCTCGTGTAGAGGGGGACCACCGCGAAGGGGAGGGAGGCCGCGACGAGGCCGATCGTGACCGCCGTCCAGCTGGGATAGACGTCGCGGCCCGGGTCGATCCACCCGAGCCAGGCGGCGAGCTTGGCAGGCAGGAGCTGCGCCGACAGGAGGAGCTTCCAGCTGAACGTGCGGATCACGAGGTTCGTGCAGAGCGGGACGATGATGAGCGCGAGCCAGAAGAACCGCCGGCGCCGCGAGCCGCGCGCGATGAAGAAGGCCATCGGATAGGCGAGCATCACGGAGGCGGTCGTCACGACCAGCGCGAGGACGATGCTCCTGATGAGGATGCGCGCGTTCTCGCCGGACGCGGAGCCGAAGATGCGCTCGAACGACTCGAACGACAGCTCCCAGAGCAGGGCGCCGTCCGCGTCGCGCTTGAGGAACGACACGACGAGGAGCGCCAGGCTCGGCAAGAGGAGGAACACGGACAGCCAGGAGACGCCGCCCGCGATGAACAGGGACCCCCGCGCGAGGAGCCTGCGCCGCGTCGTGAGCTGTCCGTACCAGACCGTGGGCTCAGTCACTGAGCACCTCGAGCCGCTCGGCGGGCAGGGCGAGCCAGACCGAGGAGCCGGGCTTGAGCCGCGAGCGGGGGCTGAGCTGCACGCGCAGCGGCCCGGGCTCGATGATGAGCTCCACGTGATCGCCGCGGTAGAAGCTCTCCTTCACCACGCCGCGCACGCCGTTCTCCGCCGGCTCGTTCTCGCAGAGCTCGATCCACTCGGGGTGGATCGCGAGCGTGCCGTACTCCCACTGAGGCTTGGTCTGCACCCTCAGCGCGCCCACCGTCGTGAAGACGAGCGTGGCGCCGACGCGCTGCGCGGAGATGAGGTTGGCCGCGCCGAAGAACTCGGCGGCGAAGCGGCTCTGCGGCCGCTCGTAGACCTCGGCCGTCACCCCCTGCTGCTCGATGCGGCCCTTGTTCATCAGCACGATGCGGTCCGAGACGGTCATCGCCTCGTCCTGATCGTGCGTGACGAGCACGAACGTCTTCCCGAGCGCGCGCTGGAGCCGGCGCAGGTCGAGCTGGACCTCGGCGCGCAGCTTCGCGTCGAGCGCCGACATCGGCTCGTCGAGCAGCAGCACCTCAGGCTCGTTGACGACCGCGCGCGCGAGCGCGACTCGCTGCTTCTGACCGCCCGAGATCTGGTGCGGATACCGCTCCGCGAGGTCATCGAGCTTCAGCATCGAGAGGCTCGAACGCACGCGCTCGCGCACCTCGGGATCAGGGAAGCTGCGCGACCTCAGGCCGAAGGCCACGTTCTCGAACACGGTCAGATGCGGGAACAGCGCATAGTTCTGGAACACGGTGTTCACCGGCCTGCGGTTCGCCGGCAGGTGGTCAACCGCCCTGCCCGCGAGCAGGATCTGCCCCCGATCGGCGCGATCGAGCCCCGCGATGATGCGGAGCAGCGTCGTCTTGCCGCAGCCGGAAGGCCCGAGGAGCGTGACGAACTCGCCGGCCTCCGCCGTGAACGACACGTCGTTCAGTATCTGTGTCTTACCGAAGCTCTTGCTGACGTTCTCTACAACGAGGCTGCATCCCGGGTTGCGCTCGGCCGCGCTCTCGGTCTGGGGCGTCATGCTGCGCTGCCCCGGCGACGAGAAGAAGTCTCTCAACCTCTGGATCACCCCAGCAAACCCTTTGCGCGTGGCGCTTTCCGAACCGCATCCGAAGCCTCGGAGCGTACTACGCAGACCATGATGCCCTCCCGTTGTCAACTGGGTGCGCGCCGGGCTGACCGGCTGAGCGGCGCGCGCCCGGCCGGGCTCTTTTCGCTCGCAGGCGGCGTACGCTACCGCCCTTCCCCTGGGCGTGCCACCTTTCTGCCGATCCTGCTCGAGGCGCGCTCCAGCGCCGCGCAGGGCCCGCGCGTCGCTGGAGCGCGCCCAATGCGTTCGGAGCGCGCTCCCCCTGCGCGTTCGGGCGCGCTGCCCACGCGCTGCCCACGCGATGCCCACGCGTTCGCGGCGCGCTGCCCACGCGTTCGCGGCGCGCTGCCCGCGCGTTCCCCACGCGGTCCCCACGCACTGCTTGCCACCGCCCGGCGCCGGTGATTTCTTGGTCCCACGCATGGGCCTGAGGAACGCGAGACCCGAGTTTGGAGGCACGCGTCGCTTCCAGGTCGTTCGCGTCGTGGGCCGCGGCGGGATGGGGGTTGTCTACGAGGCCTTCGATCGCGAGCGGAAGGGGCGGGTCGCGCTCAAGATCCTCCGGAATCTGAGCGCCGACGCGCGCCTCCGGTTCAAGAACGAGTTCCGTGCGCTCCAGGACATCCAGCACCCGAACCTGGTCAGCCTCGGCGAGCTTCACGAGGAAGAAGGGCAGCTCTTCTTCACGATGGAGCTCATCCGCGGCGTCGACTTCGTGGTCCACGTGCGGCTCCACGAGGAGGGCGACGCCGGGCCGAGGGGCGAGCCCGCGGGCGTCGGGCGCCGCTCCACCCTGCCGTCGAGCCCCATGTGGCCTGCTGTGCAGGGCCCTGCCTCGGAGCCACAGCCCCGGATCAAGCGCCCCTTCCACGAGGCCCGCCTCCGCTCGGCCCTGGCGCAGCTCGCCCAGGGGCTCGCGGCGGTGCATGCGGCTTACAAGGTTCACCGCGATATCAAGCCTTCCAACGTCCTCGTGACCGCGGAAGAGCGGGTGGTCCTCCTCGACTTCGGCTTCGTCGCCGACGCGAGCGGCGCAGGGCGCGAGCAGGCCGTCGTCGGAACGCTCCATTACATGGCGCCCGAGCAGGCCGAGGCCAAGGCCGCCGGGCCCGAGGCGGACATCTACAGTGTCGGGGTCATGCTTTACCTCGCGCTGACCGGCGTCTACCCGTTCCAGACGGCGCCCAAGGCGGCGCTCGACATGATGCGGCGAGCGGAGCCTCCGCCGCCGAGCCGGCTCGTCGAGGACATGCCCCCCGACATCGACGAGCTCTGCGTGGACATGCTCCGCATCGACCCGGCCGCCCGGCCGACGGCGCGCGACGTGCTGCGCCGGCTGCAGGTGCAGGAGCTCATCGAGGAGCCGCCCGTCCTCTCGCAGCGCATCGGCTTCGTCGGCAGGCGCAGCGAGCTCGCCGCGCTCGAGGGCGCGTTCGCGGAGGCGAAGCTCGGGCGCGCGGTCACGCGGTTCATCGAGGGCGAGTCGGGCGTCGGCAAGAGCGCGCTCCTGCGCCGGTTCCTCGAGCGCATCGACAAGGAGGCGCTCGTCCTCGCGGGGCGCTGCTACGAGCGCGAGGCGGTCCCCTACAAGGCGGTGGACGAGCTCATCGACGGGCTGAGCCGGCACCTCGTGCGCCGCCCCCCGGAGCAGGTCAAGGCGCTGCTGCCGCCCAACGCGGGCCTGCTCGGCACGGTGTTCCCGGTGCTCCGGACGGTCCCGGCGATCACGGAGGCGCGCGCCCGGCGCAAGGCGATCGACCCGCCCGAGATCCGCGCCCTCGTCTTCGCCGCGCTCCGGGAGCTGCTGGGCCGGCTCGCGGCCGAGCGGCCGCTCGTGCTCGCGATCGACGATCTCCAGTGGGCGGACGCCGACAGCGTCGCGCTGCTCTCGGAGGTGATGCGCCCGTGGACCGAGGCCGATCTCCACGCCGCGACCCGGCCCGGCTCGTTCGTCGGCCTCGATGGGCCCGTGTCCTCGGGCGCGCTGGTCGACCCCTCGCGCCCGCGCGCGATGATGCTCGTGGCGACGGTGCGGACCGCCTCGGAGACCGCGCCGCCCGTCTCGCGGCAGCTCGGAGTGCCGACCGACTCGCTCGGGCACATCATCCTCCACCGCCTGTCGCTCGCGGAGGCGCAGGAGCTCTGCGCGCTCCTCCTCCGGGGCGCCCACGTCGGTCACCCGCTCAGCATCGAGGCGATCGCGCAGGAGGCCGGCGGCCACCCGCTCTTCATCGACGCGCTCCTGCGCCACCGGATGATGTCCCCGGACGCCGACGGCGGCCCGGTGCGCCTCGACGACGTCCTCTGGGCGCGGATCAGCCGGCTCGACCCGCGGGCGCGCCAGCTGCTCGAGCTCGTCGTGTGCGCGGGCGCGCCGGTGCTGACGTCGGTGGCCGCGCACGCCATGGCGGCGGACTTCGGGGAGCTCACGCGGGTGCTCTCGGCCCTGCGCGCGGCGAACCTCGTGCGGACCGGCGGCTCGGGTCAGGACGAGTTCCTCGAGCCGTTCCACAACCGCATCCGGGAGACGGTGGCGAGCCGGCTCGACGAGCAGGCGGCGCGCAGCTGGCACGGCCGGCTCGCGCTGGCGCTGGAGGCCTCGGGGCGCGCGGAGCTCGAGGCGCTGGCCGAGCACTGGCGCGCCGCCGGGGACCCCGAGCGCGCCGCCGGCTACGCCGTGCGCGCCGGCGAGCACGCCGAGGCCGCGTTCGCGTTCGACCACGCGGCGCGCCTCTACCGCATGGCGATCGACCTCCACCTGCCTGGCGCGGCGGAGCGGCGGGTCGTGCTCGCCAAGCTCGGCGACGCCCTGAGCAGCGCGGGCCGCGGCGCCAAGGCAGCGGAGGCCTACATGGCCGCGAGCGACGGCGCCCCGGAGTCCGAGGCGATCGATCTCGGCCGCCGGGCCGCGGAGAACCTGCTCCGCGCCGGCTACGTCGACGCCGGGATGGCGGGCCTGCGCTCGGTGCTCGGCGCGGTCGGCATGCAGGTGCCGAAGACGCCGGAGCTCGCTGTCGCGTCGCTGATGCTGCGGCGCGCGCAGGTGCGCCTGCGCGGGCTCAACTTCGTCGAGCGCCCCGCCGACGAGGTCTCGCCCGAGGACCTCATGCGCATCGACGTCTGCTGGTCGGCGGCGATGGGGCTCGCCATCGTCGACCCCACGCGCGGCGCCGACTTCCAGGCGCGCAACCTCCTCCTGTCGCTCAAGGCGGGCGAGCCGTACCGCGTGACGCGCGCGCTCGCCTTCGAGGCGACCTACCTCGCGATCGACGGCGGCCCGTCCGCGTCCCGCGTCGCCGACCTGCTCTCGACGGCGAGCGCGATCGCGGCGCGCATCGGCAGGCCTCACGCGCTCGGCCTCGTCGGCTTCGTCGGCGGCGTCACCGCGACGCTGTTCGGCCGCTGGCAGCAGGGCGTGGCCGATCTCGACCGGGCGGACACCATCTTTCGCGAGCGCTGCACCGGCGTCACGTGGGAGCGGAGCTGGGCGCACACCTTCTCGGTCTGGGCGCTCTGGTACGGCGGCGAGACGCGCGAGTTCATGCGCCGGGTCCCGATGTACCTGCAGGCGGCCGACGAGCGCGGCGACCGCTACCTCGCCACGAGCCTCCGCTCCTCGCAGAGCAACGCCTACTGGCTCGTCGGCGACGACCCCGACTCCGCGCTGCGCCAGGCGCAGGACGCCATCCGGAGCTGGTCCAAGGCGGGCTTCCAGCTGCAGAGCTACTTCGATCTCGTCGCCCGCGCGCACATCGGCCTGTACCGGGGCGAGGGCGAGGCGACGTACCGCCTCTTCGCGGAGCAGCGGGCGGGCCTCGAGAGCTCGCTCGTCCTGCGCATCCAGGCCGTGCGCATCATCATCACCCACCTCCGGGCCTGCGCCGCGCTGGCCGCCGCCGCCGCGTCCACGCCGGCCGACGCGGAGCCGCTGTACGAGGAGGCGACGCGCGCCGCCCGCAAGATCGACGCGGAGCACATGCCCTGGGCCGACCCGCTCGCGGCCGCGGTGCGCGCCGCGATCGCCGCGGCCCGCGGCGAGGGGGAGGCGGCCGTCCAGCAGCTCGCCGACGCGGTGCGCGGCTTCGAGGCCGCCGGCATGGCCCTCTACGCCGCGGCGGCGCGGCGCCGCCACGGCGAGCTGCTGAAGGGCGACGAGGGCCGCGCCGCCGTCGAGGCAGCGAACGGCTGGATGCACGACCAGGGCATCGTGAGCCCGGATCGCATGACAGCCATGCTGCTCCCTGGTTTTGCGAGCTAGCACCTCCGAGGCACGGAGGCGCCGGGTCGGGAGAGAGGCGGGCCCCGCGCCTCAGGGCTTCACGCGCAGGACGGCCGTGCCCTTCGCCTTGCCGTAGAGCTGCTTGATCTCGATCTTGTACTCGCCGGGGGACGACGCGCTGAACTCGACGGGCGAGGCGCTCTGCGGCTTGCCGGTGGGCAGATCGCGCAGCACGCGCTCGATGATGATCTTCCCGGAGGGGGAGCGGATCTTGATGTTGAACGGCGGGGTCGCCTCGTCGTAGGCGCGGAACACGAGGCGCACGGCGTCTCCGACCGAGACCGGGGTGGTCTGGCTGATCGTCTCGATGTCGCCTTCGTTCTCAACGGTATCGGCCACGCGTCGCTCGTCCCGTGAGGTGCCTCACTGCGGTCCCTCGGCGCTCATTGTAGTCGCGTCTGGCGGAGATTCGCGAATTTGGCGCGCGCGGCCGGCCGGCGCCGCCCGCCGGAGGAGGCCGACCGCGGGCCGCCTCCTCCGGGGAGCTCAGGCCTTCGTCCATCGCAGGCGCGGCTGGCGCGCGGCGCGGGCCTCGTCGAGGCGGCCGACCACCGTGCCGTGGGGCGCCTGCTTCACGACCTCCGGCGTCTCCTGCGCCTCCTTGAGGATGCTGAGCATCGCGGCCACGAACTCGTCGAGGGTCTCGCGGGTCTCCGTCTCCGTCGGCTCGATCATCAGGGCGCCGGGCACGACCAGCGGGAAGTAGACGGTGGGCGCGTGAAAGCCGTAGTCGAGCAGCCGCTTGGCGACGTCGAGCGTCTTGACCCCGGTCTCCTTCTCCAGCTGGCTGTCGGAGAGCACCACCTCGTGCATGCACGGCTGCGGCACCGGCGCGAGGTAGTGGTCCTTCAGCTTGGCCCACAGGTAGCGCGCGTTGAGCACGGCGAGGCTGCTCGCCGCCGTCAGGCCGTCGCCGCCCATCTCGCGGATGTACGTGTACGCCCGGATGAACATCCCGAAGTTGCCCGTGAAGGCCCGGAGCCGCCCGACGCTCTGGGGCCGGTCGCGGTCCCACGCGAAGGCGTCGCCGCGCCGCACGAGGACGGGCGAGGGCTGGAACGGCTCCAGGTGCTTCTTGAAGCAGACCGGCCCGGAGCCGGGGCCGCCGCCGCCGTGCGGGGTCGTGAACGTCTTGTGCAGGTTGATGTGGATGACGTCCATGCCGACGTCGCCCGGGCGCGCGTGCCCCATGATCGCGTTCGTGTTCGCGCCGTCCCCGTACACGAGCCCGCCCTTGTCGTGGATGAGCTTGATGATCGCCGGCAGGTGCGTCTCGTAGGCCCCGAGGGTGTTCGGGTTCGTGATCATCAGCCCGCAGACGTCGCCGTCCGACCCCTCGCGCTCGATCGCGGCGAGGACCTGCTCGGGGTGGGTGATGCCGTCGGCGGTCTTCTCGATCCGGACGGCCACGAGCCCGTTGAGCGCGCAGCTCGCCGGGTTCGTGCCGTGGGCGCTCTCCGGGATGAACACCTTCCTCGGCGAGCGCCCCTTCGACTCGTGGAACGCCCGCATCATCATCAGCCCGGCGAGCTCGCCCTGCGCGCCCGCGGAGGGCTGCAGCGAGCAGCCGTCCATCCCGCTGACCTCGCAGAGCGCCTCCTGCAGGCGCCACATCACCTCGAGCGAGCCCTGGCTGAGCTCGTCCGGCGTCATCGGGTGCAGCTTCGCGAAGCCGGGGATGCGCGCGGCCCACTCGTTGATCTTCGGGTTGTACTTCATCGTGCACGACCCGAGCGGGTACATCTGCCCGTCGATGCAGAAGTTCCACTGCGAGAGCCGGATGAAGTGCCGGAAGGCCTCCGGCTCGCTCACCTCCGGCAGGCCGGCTGGCTCCTTGCGGGCGAGCGCGCCGTAGTGGGCGGCGGGCTCGACCTCGGGCACGTCGAGCGGGGGGAGCGACGCGCCGGTCCTTCCCGGCGTGCCACGCTCGAAGATGGGGGGTTCGCGGAACTGAATGCCTCGAGGCTGCGGTTGGGTCATCGGGGGCTGTTATGTCAGAGGCCGGGGGGCTCGGCAGGTGCTTCGTCGGAGGGAGCGGCGGGCGGCTCGGGCGCGCCTTCCTCCTGGTTCGCGCTGTCCCAGTCGCCGCCGCCCATGTCGGAGGCGCCGGAGCCCCCGATCGACTTCAGATCCGGGAGCATGTTGCGCTGCTTGACCGCTTCCCAGGGCTCGCCGACCTCGTCCTTGTTGCGGCCGATCTCGCCCGCCAGCCGGTCGTCGACGTTCTCGCCATCCGGCCGCGTGTACTTGAAGTACCCCCGGCCTTCCTTGGTCGCGCTCTGCCCGATCGCGCCGATGGTGTGCTCGGTCCACGTGAACTTGATGAGGTCGCCTGTCACCGTCCCGTGCAGCACGCCCCAGCGATCCTTGACGGGACGGATCCAGCGCCCCTCGATGGCGTCGTTGTCCTGCACGAGGTGCAGGTAGCCGTAGAGCTCGCTGTAATAGACCCCCGTCCAGTCGCCGCCTTCGGGCATGTCACCGGCTTGCACCTTGGCCGTCTTGGGCGCGGGATTCGAGCTGCAGCCAAGCGCCGTCGTCCCCATCAGGAGGGCACATGCGGCGCCAGCAATCCAAAGCCGTCGCGATACGTTCATGGCGGCGGAGCCTAGCACAGCACCTACCCGCACCCATACCCCCGCCATGCGCCTCCGACGTCGCGCGGGGGCGCGAGCGGAGGTGGGGAACGGGAACGGAACGGGAACGGAACGGGGGGCGCGTGCGCGCTACGTCACGAACGTGTACTTGCCTCCCTCCTGCAATGACGTGTGCCACCTGCGCGCCAGAAGGAGGAGCGTAACGTACCGTTCGGCGCGTGCGTGACTGCGTCAATTTTCCGCTTCCACCTCCTTGTAGGGCCCGGAGCGCTGGTAAGCTCCCTGGCATGATGAACTCCCTTGTCTCCAACCGAGGTTTTGTAATTCCCGGTAGAATCGCTCTCTTCACCAGTGTCCTCGCCCTCGCGGCCTGCGAAGGGCAGCTCGGCAACCTCGACGGCTCCTCTCCCACCACCGGCAGCGGCAGCGGCAGCGGGAGCGGCAGCGGCTCCTCTGGCTCCGGTGGCTACCGCCCCCCCGTCGGTGGGGGCTCCAAGCCGCTGCCGGCCGCCGCGTCGTGCGCTCCGGCGTCGAGCGGCTCCTCCGACGTCGCAGAGCCCCAGCTCCTCCTCCAGCTGTCCGACGACGACGAGAGCGCGTGGCTCGGGTCGCCGGTGGTCGCCGATCTCGACGGCGACGGCGAGCAGGAGATCCTGGTGACGCACAACGGCAACGTCGTCGTCTGGGGCCCCGACGGCGAGCAGAAGTGGAGGTACGACGAGTCGCGCCAGAACGGCCGCATCTGGGCGAGCCCGATCGTCGCGGACTTCCGCGGCGACGGGCAGCTCGAGGTGGTCTTCGCGGCGCGCACCACGATCTACATGCTCGACGCGAGCGGCCAGCTGGTGAGCGGCTGGCCCGTCACCTGGAACGACGAGATCCGCTCCCTCGCCGCGGGCGACATCGACGGCGACGGTCAGCTCGACGTCGTCGCCGCGAGCACCGACAGGTCCCCCGACTACTCCGACATCCTGATGGCCTTCCACGCGAGCGGGTCGGCGGTCGCTGGCTTCCCGCCGATCGAGAGCGAGACGATCGGCTGCGACGCGCGCCGCAGCGACGACGCCGAGTGCTGGATCGTGGGCGCCTACGACCAGAACCTGGCCATCGGTGATCTCGACGGCGATGGATCGCAGGACATCGTCTCGCCGATGGATAACTCCTATGCCGGGTTCTATCACGGCACGGGAGAGGCCTTCGACGCGAATCCCATGTTCGAGGGCCGCCCGAAGACGCCGGGCGTGCGGTACATGCACGATCTCGAGCTCGCGAAGCAGGGCTTCGGCGACAGCAGCGACCTGCAGGCCTATTTCAAGAACTCGGCCCCTGCGATCGCGGACCTCGACGGCGACGGCACGCCGGAGATCATCATGCTCGCGGCGGCCGAGGACGTCGCCATGAATGACCAGTCCCAGGGCGTCGGGCTCTGGGCGGTCCGCAACGACGCGAGCCGCATCGAGGGGTGGGAGAGCCCGTTCTACGCCTCGGACTACCTGTCCGGCGGCGAGGATTTCGACGGCAACATCGTGGCCATGACGCAGCAGGTGACCGTGGCCGATCTCGACGCGACGCACGCCGGCCCTGAGATGATCTTCGCGGGCCTGGACGGGCGGATCCACGCGGTCTACGCCGACAAGACCGAGTTCTGGGACGTCACCTACACGGACGACACGCAGGTGCTCACGGGCGGCGTCGTGGTCGGGGATCTGTCGGGCGACGGCATCCCCGAGGTCGTGTTCAACACCTACTCGACCGAGGAGGACAGGAGCCACCTCTTCGTGCTCGACGCCGGCGGCACGATCCTCCACCAGATCCCGCTGCCGCGGCTCGGCGCGATGCCGGTGCCGACGCTCGCCGACGTGAACGGCGACGGGACGATCGAGATCGTCGTGTCGCTCCGCGAGATCGGGTGGGTGGGGGCGGACCCGGAGCCGAACACGTACGTGTACACGGTGCCGGGATCGGCGACGAACTGCCTGCTCTGGCCGACCGCCCGCGGCAACTACTACAGAAACGGCTGGGTCCGCGCGGCCGACTGACACGCTCCGAGGACCGTTCGAGCGCGCCGGCGCAGAAGGGCCGATCGCCGCGGCGGTCGGCCCTTCGCCGTCCTGGCCCCGTCGTCGCGGGGGCCCTCCTGGGAAAGGCCGGCGCGGCCCTCAGGCCGCGAGCGCCTCGCGGCAGGCGGCGATCGTCCGCTCGATGTCCTCTTCCGAGTGCGCGCCGCTCAGGAACGCCGCCTCGTACTGCGACGGAGGCCAGTAGACGCCTCGCGCGAGCATCGCCGCGTGGAAGGCGCTGAAGCGCTTCGTGTCGGACGTGGCGGCGTCGGCCCAGGAGCGGACCGGGCCCTTCGTGAAGAACAGCGTGATCATCGAGCCGACCCGCTGGACGCACGCGGCCGCGCCGGCGCCCTCGGCGGCGGCCCGGAGGCCCTCCTCGAGGGAAGCGCCGAGCTTCTCGAGCCGCTCGTAGAGCGCGGGCGTGAGGCGATCGAGCGTCGCGAGCCCCGCCGTGACCGCGAGCGGGTTGCCGCTGAGCGTGCCCGCCTGGTACACGGGGCCGAGCGGCGAGACGACGCGCATCACGTCGGCGCGGCCGCCGTAGGCCGCGAGGGGCATGCCGCCGCCGACGATCTTGCCGAGCGTCGTCAGATCCGGCCGGAGGCCGAAGCGCTCCTGCGCGCCGCCGCGGGCGAGGCGGCAGCCCGTCATCACCTCGTCGAAGATCGAGAGCGCGCCGTGCTTGCGGCAGAGGTCGATGACGAGGGCGAGGAACCCGGGCTCCGGCGGGACGCAGCCCATGTTGCCGACCACGGGCTCGAGGATGACCGCGGCGATGTCGCCGCCGCGCGCGGCGAAGGCGGCCTCGAGGGCGGCCGGGTCGTTGTAGGGCAAGGAGAGCGTGGTGCGGGCGATGCTCTCGGGGACGCCGGCGGAGTCGGGGGCGCCGAAGGTGGCGAGCCCGCTGCCCGCCTTGACGAGCAGGTGATCGGCGTGGCCGTGGTAGCAGCCCTCGAACTTGATGATGGCGTCGCGGCGCGTGAAGCCGCGCGCGACGCGGATGGCGCTCATCGTGGCCTCGGTGCCGCTCGAGACGCAGCGCAGCATGTCGATGCTCGGGTAGAGCTCGCGGATCTTCTCGGCGAAGCGGACCTCGAGCTCGGTCGGCGCGCCGAACGAGAGTCCGCCGAGGGCGGCCTCGCGGACAGCCTCGATGACGGCGGGGTCCGCGTGGCCGAGGATGGCCGGCCCCCAGGAGCCGACGTAGTCGATGTACTCGGCCCCGTCGGCGTCGAACAGCCGCGCGCCCTGGGCGCGCGCGATGAACAGGGGGTCGCCGCCGACGGCGCGGAAGGCGCGCACGGGGCTGTTCACGCCGCCCGGCAGGACGGCGGCGGCGCGGTCGAACAGGGCTTTGGAGGCGGGGGCCCGGTCCGCGCGGGCGGGCGGAGCGCTTGTCGCGTTCGTCATCGTGCTCCGGCCATAGCAGGGGCGAGGCGTGGGAGCGACGCGGATCGCGGGCGAGGGGAAGTGGAGGTGGAAGTGGAGGTGGAAGTGGAGGTGGAGAAGGTCGCGCGGGGCGCCGCGGGCATCGCCGACGCCGGGATCGAGGCGTCGCGGGCTCGGGCGCGCCACACGAGCCTTTCCGGCGAGGTCGCGCTTGGCTATGGTGATCGTCTGGAGAGAGGGGCCGCGACCCGCGGCCGGGCTGCTCCTGGGGACCGCAGGCGCGGCTCCCCGAGCACCAGCATCTGGTGAGCCATGCGGATCTCCGAGGACCCCGCTCCGGGGCAGCGTCTCGGGCGATATGAGCTCCTGCGCCTCATCGGCGAGGGCGGGATGGCGCAGGTCTGGGCCGCGCGCATGGAGGGCTCCCGCGGCTTTCACAAGGTCGTCGCGCTGAAGACGCTCATCCCGGCGCTCGCGCGTGATCCGCAGTTCCAGCGCATGTTCCTCGACGAGGCGAACCTCGCCTCGAAGATCCACCACCGCAACGTGGTCGAGATCCTGGACCTCGGCGACACGGACGGCGTGCTCTTCCTCGTGATGGAGTGGATCGACGGGCAGACGATGCAGCAGCTGCTCCGGCCGGGCCTCCGTCCGATGCCGCTCTCCCCGGCGATCGCCTCGCGCATCGTGGCCGACGCGGCGCACGGGCTGCACGCGGCGCACGACCTCCACGACGATCGCGGGGAGCCGCTCGGCATCGTGCACCGCGACGTCTGCCCGCAGAACATCCTCATCGATCGCGACGGCACGGTGAAGGTGGCCGATTTCGGGATCGTGAAGGCGTTCGAGCGCCTGGGCGACACGACGCAGACGGGCGAGATCAAGGGCAAGGGCGAGTACATGTCACCGGAGCAGGCGCAGGGCCAGCCGGTCGATCGCCGCTCGGACATCTTCTCGCTCGGCGTGGTGCTCTTCGAGGCGGTGACGGGCGCGCTCCCGTTCCAGGTGCTGCACGACCTCGTGCTGCCGCAGACCGGGGTGCCGGAGCCGCCGCGGCCCACGCTGATCGCGCCGCATTGCCCGCGTGATCTCGAGGAGATCATCGTGAAGGCGCTCGCGCGCGATCCGCGGAAGCGCTTCCAGACGGCGGGCGAGATGGCGAGCGTGCTGGAAGATTTCCTCATGCGCAGGTCGGGCGTGGTGACGCCCGCGCACGTGGCGGAGCTCCTCCTGGAGCGCTGCGGGGAGAGCATGGAGGAGGAGCGGCAGCGCATCGCGGCCGCCGTCGCCCCGCAGCAGCGCGCGGGGTGGCGGCCGAAGCCGGGCGCGACGCTGTCGGCGGGGCCGCCCTCCGAGGGGCGGCGGAGCGTGCGGTCAGAGCCGCGGCGGGGGCTCGGCGGGCTGATGCGCGCCGGCGGCGACGCGCTGCGCCCGGTGGCGCTGCCGTGGCTCGTGGCCTCGGTGTCCACGGGCGTCGCGGTGGCGTCGCTCATGTTCGTCGCGCTGAGCCGGCCGAGGGATCAGCGGTCGCTCGTGGATCCGATCGCGGTGCAGATCGAGCCGAGCGCCGCGGTCGTGCGGCTGAACGGCGTGGTGCTCGGCGTGGGCAGCCAGGTCATCGCGCGGCCGATGCCGGGGGTGTCGCTCTCGGTCGACGTGCGATCGAGCGACGGCGTCTCGCAGACGGTGGAGATCACGTCGGAGTCCCCCGCGCGGATCCAGCTGAACCTGGCGCGCAAGGGCGAGGCCGGGACCGCGGCGCCGCCGGGCAGCAAGGGCGCGCCGGCGCCGAGGTAGCGCGGGAGGGGGCGCGCGCAGGCCGCTCGGGCGATCTCGGGTCACCTCGCGGCGCCGCCGGCGTCGCGGCGCAGGAGCCCGTAGATCGCGGTGTCGGTGTACCGCCCGTTGTAATACCAGTTCTCGCGGAGCAGCCCGTCCCGCACGAAGCCGAGCCGCTCCAGGACGCGCATGCTGGCGCGGTTCTCGGGATCGATGTGCGCTTCGATGCGGTGGAGGTCCATCACGTCGAATCCGAAGGGGAGCACGGCGCGCAGCGCCTCGGTCATGATGCCCCGGTTCCAGAACGCGGGCAGCAGCTCATAGCCGATCTCCGCCCAGCGATGGGGTTTGTGCCAGCGCCAGAAGCCCGTGGTCCCGATGAGCTCTCCGCTCTCGTGGAGGGTGATGCCCCAGCGGATGGATGTGGCGTCGCGGATCCCGGCGAGGATGGAATCGATGCGCTGCTCCGCGTCGGCCAGCGAGCTGTCGGGCGCGCGGCCGAAGTAGTGCGTCACCTCCGGGTCGGAGTGGATGCGGAGGAGGGTCGCGGCGTCGGCGGGCTCGATCGCGCGGAGGCGGAGGCGCGGCGTCATCAGGACGGGGAACGGATCGAACGACACCATCGGGCGAGGGGATGGGCGGAGGTCCGGCGGACGTCAAGCGTCGGATACGGCGCTGGCCACCGCCGTCCGGGGCGGCGTTCGACTGGAGCGGTGCTCGCCTCGTGCGGCGCTCGACGCTGGAGCGGTGCTCACCTGGAGCGGCGTTCGAGCCCGATCCTCGCCGTGCGTCCCTCGCTGTGCGTCGTGGGCGTCGGGCTTGACGACACGGCGACCTCGTCCGAGATCTGCGGGGGAGGACACGGCGTATGGATCCGCTCGAGGATCAGCAACCGGAGCAGCTCGCCGCGATCGACGAGGCGGAGAGCGATGCCCGCGGCGGGCGCGGCGCGGGCTCCGGGGCACCGGGGCACCGCGTGCGCTTTGCCCTCGGGATCTCCGAGCTGCCCGGCGAGCGCGCAGTCGTCGTGCTTCACGAGGACACGATCCTGCGCTGGCGGCCCACGCCGAAGCGGCCGGACGGCGCGCTCTCGCGGCTCTCCGAGGTCGCCGTGGGCGCTGCGATCGCGGTCGAGCACCGCGGCATCTGGGACGAGGGGCTCGTCCTCGGCCGCGTGGTGCGCCCGGCGCGCGAGGGGGGCTTCCAGGTCGACGGCGACGTGGAGCGCTATCCATCCATCGCGGACGCCGAGCACGCGCACGGCCCGCTCGAGGCGGGCGAGCCGCAAGCGCCGCCGGCGAGGACAGGCGAGCCGACGTTCGAGCTGGGCGAGCCGATCGGGCGCGACGCGCGCGGGATCGGGCGCAGGGCCAGGAGGTAGCCGCCGCGCCGGCGCGATGCCGGCGCAGTAGCGCTGCGAACAGTCTTCGCGCCGCGTTCTCCTAGCTCCGAACGTGAACGTGGTCGAGGTCGTGGTCGTGAACGTGGTCGAGGTCGTGGTCGTTCACGGCCTACCGTTGACGACCACTGACGATCTCGACCACGTTCACGTTCGTGAGTGATGGTGGGGGGCTTCGGGCCCTGAGCGCGACCGAACGACGTTGGTCAACGCGGCTGTCGGGAGCGTCCGGATCAGGCGATGCCGACCGGCGGATCGACGGTGACGGCTTCTGGCTTCACGGGGCTGGCGTCCAGCTTCTTCTCGGTCCGAGAGGGCGTCGGCGTGGCGCGCGTCGCCGTGTACAGGTTGGGGAATCGGCCCTCGGGATCGTCGTAGTAGAAGAGGAAGCGGCCGACGCGGACGGCCTCGTCGTAATGGCGGAAGAGCAGCTTGGCGGCGCGCGCCTGGTAGCCCTTCCAGAGCGTCTGCTCGGGCGTCGCCGTGGCGCCGAGCAGGCGGAGGATCTGCGCCGCGAGCGCGGCCGCGTCCTGCTCGTCCTCGCTGCGGAAGTTCCGCTTGTCGTCCTGGATGGCCTCGCGGTGCTTCCGGTACATCTCGGCTGCGCCGGACAGATCGTTGGCGAGGTCGAGGTGGCCGCTGCCCGCGCGCAGGTGCGCGAGCTGCGCGACCGCCTCCGCGTCGCCGTCGAGGTGATACTCGAGGGTCTTCAGCATGCGCGCGCGCGTCTCGTACGCCCGTTCGACGAGGGTGGCCGGGAGCGCTGCCCCGGAGTGGGTGGCCGAGGTCAGGAGGAACTTGTACCGGGCGAACCATGTCGCCCAGGCGACGCCCTCGAGCCCGTCGATCAGCGTGGCATCGAGCGCGCCTGTGGCGGCGATGGCCGCGATGCGCTGGCGCAGCTTCGGCGCGGCGAGCGCCTCGGCCACGCCGATGGCCTGCACGGCGGCCGCCTGGAGATCGAGCCGCGGCACCTCTAGCACCACTGCGTCACGGCCAGCGAGCTGAAACGGATCGCCCCTGGACTGCGACGCGTGGCAGCTTGGGCATCGGGGCAACCAGCGGGTCAGCACGCGAGCGATGGCGAGACGAACCGTGGGGAAGGAGTCCGGGAAGTGGCGCTCAGGCCGCGAGCGCGAGCGCACGGGGGCGACGCGGCCGGGCGGCCGAGGGGGGAAAAGGCCGCGTGCGTTCCGCGACCACGAAGGCATAGCAGCTCAGCGCGACCGTGACGTGATGATGCCAGCCGCGAAACCGACGGCCCTCGAAGTGGTCCAGGCCCAGCTCCCCCTTCAACTCTTCGTAGACCTTTTCGGTGCGGTAGCGTTCCTTGAACCTCCGAACGATCTCTTTGTTCGTCATCCGCGCCGGAAGCGTCGTGAGCGCGAACTTGGTCGGCTTCGGCTCGTCGTCTGGCCACTCCATCAGGAGCCAAACGGGCGGGTGCTGCTCGATCGGGATCCCGTCCTCGTGCGCCACCTGGACGCGCCGAAGTGCGAAGCGCGAGGACAACGTTCGACACGTGCCTTCCCGCCAGCACAGGCGACGAAACGCCCCGCGTCCGAGGCGTTGCGCGAAGTCGGCGGCGCTGACGGTCGGGCTTGGGTCGACAGCGCCACGACGTCGCAGCGGGAGGACCTTTGTGGGCGATTCGATGCCGACGGCGTAGTCGAAGCCCAGCAACCGCACCGTCTCCCGGAACGCATTAGAATTGCCGTAGGCGGCGTCGGCCAGCACGATATCCCCGGGAATGCCATGACGGGCGGCGCGCTCGATCATCTCGAGCGCCAAGTCGATCTTGGTCTTGTAGACGACTTGGTCGGGGATGCGCGCCTCACGTCGTCGTGCTGGATCGTCCGCCCAGCTTTGCGGCAGGTACAGCTCGAAGTCAATGGGGACATGGTGATAGCGGGTCGCCACACTGAGGCTGACCCCGATCTGGCAATTGGTGGTCTTACCGGCGGAGCCGGTGTATTGCCGCTGAACGCCGACGGAGTGGGTCCCCTTCTTCAAGAAGCCCGTGTCGTCGACGATCCACGAGGTCACGGGGGCCTGCTGGGTCATCGCTCCGATCGCATAGCGCGCAGCGTGAACGCGCACGGCCTCGTCGTCCCAATGCGAGTTCGAGACGAAGTGCAGCAGGCGTTGGTGCGCCACCTCGACGCGTTCCGGATCGGGGCAGGCGCGCGCCGCGATCGGTTCGACGCTCTTGCGCTCCGCCTCGCCGAGCAGCCCCAACGCATACGTCGCGAAGGACTCGCGCCGCAGCGGATGGCCGAGCACGTCGCCAATCTCAGACAAGTAGGCCTGCAACCGCTGCTCCGCAGCGGGGTCCATCATGTACTCCATGGCCCCGAAGGCTGTGTCGCGCGGGCGCCGCGTCGACCCCGGCGCGACGAAAAGACTCCTCGATCTACAGGGATATCCGCCCGAGCGTGCAGCTCCCGCCGGTCGGTCGTTGCCGGGCTCGACGGGCTGCGACGCAGTGGTGTTACCACCTCCGCGAGCTCCTTCTCCACGCGCTCCGCCTTGTCCCGGATCGACCGCGAACTCCTGCGCCACGCGCTCCGCCCGCCTTGCGCCGGCGCCGGCGCGCAGCGTCCCCGAGCCCATCGATCCGGCCTCGCGCGCCCCTCTGCTACCCTGCCGCGAATGGAACGCCACCGCTCGCTCCGCATGACCCTCCTCCTCGCCGCCGGCGCCGCCGGCTGCTCCAACGCGAAGAGCCCCGACGTCGCGGTCGTCACGCTCGGCGAGCCGCAGGCCACGCCCCGCGACGCCGGCGTCCCGGAAGAGCCGGGCCAGTCCGCGCCCCGGCCGCCGCCGCGCGGCGTGGGCTGGGTGACGGAGCGGGACGGCACCGTGCACCGCGCCACGCGGGTCCGGTGCGACGCGACCATCGACCAGAGCGCGTGCAGCGGCACGGAGCGGACGTTCCAGTGCAGGACGGACGCCGATTGCAAGGAGGGACCCCGCGGAAAGTGCGTGAGCTCGGTCGGGCAGATAGGCGCGTATTGCGGCTGCGAGTACGCCTGCGAGAGCGACGCGGAGTGCGGCGCGTCCGAGGCCTGCGTGTGCAAGGGGGCAGGCGCCCTCCGAGAGCAGCACTCCGTCTGCGCAAAGGCCCTCTGTTCGGTCGACGCCGATTGCCCCGGCAGCACCTGCGGCCTGTCGGCGTACTTCAACGGCTGCTGGGAGCAGGTCACGCTCGCCTGCCGCACCAAGGAAGATACCTGCCTGAGCGACGCGGACTGCCGATCTTCTGACGAGAACCGCGGCGCCGCCTGCGTCGTCACCGACCCGGAGGCAGAGCGCGTGCGCTGGGAGTGCGCCGGGATCTCCTGCGCCATCGGCCGCCCGTTCGTCGTCGACGGCCGGCCGCGCGCCGCGCAGGGCGCTGCGCGCGAGGACTGGCGCGCTCCCGCCGAGCTCGATGTCGCGTCCCTCTCGCCCGAGGTGCGCGAGCTCGCCGCGGCGCACTACGCCGCTGTCGCCGCGCTCGAGCACGCGTCCATCGCGAGCTTCGCCCGCTTCTCCCTCCAGCTCCTCGCGCTCGGCGCGCCGGCCGCCCTCGTCGGCGAGGCGCACCGCGCCGCGCTCGACGAGGTGGAGCACGCGCGCCTCGCCTACGGCGTCGCCTCCCGCCTCGCCGGCCGGGCCATCGGCCCCGGGCCGCTGCTCGAGGCGGCCACGGCGCCGCTCGGCGCCGGCGTCGCCGAGGTGGTGGAGGCGCTCGTCGAGGAGGGCTGCGTTGGCGAGGCGCTGGGCGCGGCGGAGGGCCGTGAGATCGCGCAGCGCGCGGGGGATCCGGCGCTCGCGGCCACGCTCGCGCGCATCGCCGCCGACGAGGAGCGCCACGCGGCGCTCTCGTGGAGGGCGCTCTCGTGGATGCTCGCGACGTTCGGCGAGCCGGCGCGCTCCGCGGCGGACCGCGCGTTCTCCCGCGCCGCCGCCCGCTACGCCGCCGACCCGGCCCCCGGGCCAGGCGTGCACGAGGCGCTCGGCCTGCTCCCGGCGCGCGCGCTCGGGGCGCTGCGCCGCGAGGTGCTCGCCGAGGTCATCGCGCCGTGCCGCGCGGCCTTACCGGGGCTGTCGTGCGACAGCACCGCCGCGCAACCGTCGAGTCCGGCACAGGCATCCTCCTGAGCGGACTGATGAGGCAGATTCGCTCACTCCCGTGGCAACTTGCCACAGCGGGGAGGGGAGCAGTCGCATGGATCCGGGAGAAAAGGGGGCGCCCGTGCCGTGCACCGGATCTTGCACGGGGGCCGGCACTCGAATCCACGTGAGGAGGTCTTTACCCATGGTTGCATCGCGCAACGCTCTCGTCCTGACGATCGGTCTCGCTGTCGGCGTCGGCTGCTCCAACACGCCCCCGGCGAGCAGCCCGAGCACGAACGAAGCACCACCGCAGCCGGCCCCGACCGCCGCCCCGCCGCTGCCGGAGGCGACCCCTCCCGCGACGCCGCCGGCTCCGCCGCCCGGCACCGAGCCGCAGGCGGGGACGACGCAGCCGGGGACGACGCCCAGCGCCCCGGCCGAGGCGCCGCTGACCGACGAGCAGATCCTCGCCGTGCTCGACGCCTCGAACAAGAAGGAGATCGACGAGGCCCAGCTCGCGCAGACGAAGGCCAAGAGCAAGGACGTGAAGGCCTATGCCAAGGTCATCGCCCAGCACCACACCGAGGCGAAGGCGAAGCAGGCCAAGCTGGTCAAGAAGCTCGGCATCACGGCGGCGGACTCGGACAAGAGCAAGCAGCTCACCGAGGAGGCGCAAAGCGCGCTCGAGCAGCTGAAGGCGCTGCAAGGGGCCGATTTCGATCAGCAGTTCGTGGCCACGATGATCAAGGATCACCAGAACACGCTCGACTTCCTCGACAGGAAGGCGCTGCCGAACGCGAAGAACGCCGATCTGAAGGCGATGGTCGAGAAGGACCTCCGGCCGACGATCGAGAAGCACCTGAAGGACGCGGAGGCTCTCTCGCAGAAGCTCGGCCCGGCGGGCGCGGGAGCGACAGGGACCCAGGGCGGCGCGCAGCCCCCGGCCCCTGGCACGAAGGAGGCCGCGCCCCCGCCGAAGTAGTCGGCTGCAGGCGAGGACGGGAGAAGGAGACGAGAGCGGGGCGCGTCGTCAGCGCCGATGCGTCCCGCTCAGCTGAGAGAGACCCAGACGGACTTGAGCTGCGTCAGCTCGTCCAGCACCGCGCGGCCGTTCTCCCGCCCGAAGCCGGACTGCTTGGTTCCGCCATACGGGCTCGCCGCGTCGAAGCGGTTGTACGTGTTGATCCAGACGGTGCCCGCCGAGAGGCGCGCGGCCAGCGCGTGCGCCTTGCCGACGTCGCGCGTCCAGATGCCCGCCGCGAGGCCGAACTCGGTCGCGTTCGCGACGCGCGCGGCCTCCTCCACGTCGTCGAAGGGCAGGACCGCCAGCACGGGGCCGAAGATCTCCTCGCGGGCGAGGGCCATCGACGGGGAGACCGACGAGAATACCGTCGGCTCGACGAAGAACCCCGGGCCCTCGCGGCGCCCGCCGGTCTCGCGGCGCGCCCCCTCGGCCGCGCCACGGTCGATGTAGCCGAGCACCTTCGTGAAGTGCGCCTCCGAGACGAGGGGGCCCATCTGCGTCGACGGATCGAGCGGATCGCCAGGGACCAGCCGGCGCGCGCCGCTCGTGACCACCTCCAGCACGCGGTCGTGCACCGACCGCTCCACGAGGAGCCGGCTCCCCGCCGTGCAGAGCTCGCCCTGGTTGTAGAAGATGGCCGTCACCGCCGCCTTCGCGGCGCTCTCCACGTCCGCGTCCGCGAAGACGATGTTGGGGCTCTTGCCGCCCAGCTCCAGCGACACCTTCTTCAGCGTGCCCGCCGCCGCGCGCATGATCGTCCTGCCCGTCTCCGTGCCGCCCGTGAACGAGATCTTCGCGACGCCCGGGTGCTCGACGAGCGCAGCGCCCGCCTCCTCGCCGTGCCCCGTGACGACGTTGACGACGCCCGGCGGCACCCCCGCCTCCGCGAGGATGCGCGCCAGCTCCAGCGTCGTGAGGCTCGCCTCCTCCGGCGGCTTGACGACCACCACGTTGCCCACCGCGAGCGCGGGCGCCACCTTCCGCGCCGCGAGCAAGAGCGGGAAGTTCCAGGGGATGATCGCGCCGATGACGCCGAGCGGCTCGCGCACGGTGTAGTTGAGGAACGGACCCCGCACCGGGATCGTCTCGCCGCCGAGCTTCGTCGCCCACCCGGAGAAGTAGAAGAACGTGTCCGCCGTGCGCGGCACGTCGATCGTCCGCGCGGCCGTGATCGGCTTGCCCGTGTCGAGCGCCTCGAGCCGCGAAAGCTCCTCGCACCGCGCGAGGATCAGCTCCCCCGCCTTCCACAGGATGCGCGCGCGCTCGTTCGGATCCATCGCCGCCCAGCGCGGAAACGCCGCGCGCGCGGACGCCACGGCGGCGTCGACGTCCTCGCGGCGGCCGCGGGCGAGCCGCGCGAGCGCCCCGCCCGTCGCGGGGTTCGCGGTCTCGAACGTCTCGCCCGAGAGCGCCTCCCTCTCGGCGTTGTCGATCCAAAGGCTCTTCACCGTCTCGCGCGTGTCACCCATGCCCCCGTCGTAAACCCGCGCACCCGGGCGCGGCAAGCGGCGATGACACGCGCCCCGGCGTGCGGGATACTCGCGCTGCCTATGGATTTCTCCGATCGCCCCACGCTCCCGTCCGTCCCTCCGCGAAGAGTCGTCACCGAGCTGCCCGGGCCGAAGGCGCGCGCCTGGATGGCGCGCGGCGGCTTCGACATGCAGTCGAGGTATCGCGCGGTCGTGATGGACGACATCGCGAGCCGCGGGTGCTCGCTCGTCGACGTGGACGGCAACGTGTTCCTGGACCTGTTCGCGAACTTCGCGCTCGGGGCGCTCGGCTACAACCACCCCGCCCTGGTCGAGGTGGCGCACCGCGAGGCCTTCATCCGCGCCGTCGCGAACCCGACGTCGACGCCGTTCGTGACGACGCCGGCCTGGTTCGAGTTCGTCGAGGCGCTCGAGCAGCGGTTCGCGCCGCGCGGCATGGCGCGCGTCTTCTGCGTGGACGCGGGGGGCGAGGGCGTCGAGTCCGCGATCAAGGCGGCGTTCATCCGGCACGGCGAGCGCCGGCGGGAGGCCGCCGGGCTGCCGAGGAACCCGCTCGAGCTGCCGGAGCAGCTGCAGCAGAGCATCCTCGACAACGCGGGCACCGACGCGGTGGTCGTGTCGTTCGCCGGCGCGTTCCACGGCCGGGGCCTCGGGCCGATGTCCGCCACGCACTCGAAGGTGATCCACAAGGCCGACCTGCCCGCGTTCCCCTGGCCGACGGCGCCGTTCCCCGCGAGCCGCTTCCCGCTGGCGCGCTTCGCCGACGAGAACGACCGCGCCGAGGCGGAGGCCCTCGCCGCGCTCGAGCGGATCCTCGACGCGCACGGCGGCCGGGTGGCCGCCCTGATCGTCGAGCCCGTGCAGTCCGAGGGGGGCGATCGGCACGCGAGCGCGGCCTTCTTCCGCCGCGCGCAGGAGCTCGCCGGGAAGGCGGGCGCGGCGTTCATCCTGGACGAGGTGCAGACCGGCATGGGGATCACCGGCACGCTCTGGGCGCACGAGCAGCTCGAGCTGCCGCGCCCGCCCGATCTCATGTGCTTCGGGAAGAAGATGCAGATGGGCGGGTTCTTCGCGACGAGCGCGTACGACGTCGCGCAGTTCGGGCGCATGTACCAGACGCGCAACGGCGACCGCGCGCGGTCCGCGATCGCGCTGGCGACGCTCCGCGCGATCGAGTCCGAGGACCTGCTCGGCAACGTGCGCGCGACGGGCCGCCACTTCCTCTCGCGGATCGAGGAGCTCTGCGAGCGCTACCCCGCGCTCGCGAGCGAGCCGCGCGGCCGCGGCTTCCTGCTCGCGTTCGATCTGCCGACGACCGCGGCGCGCGACGATTTCCTCTCGCGCGCGCTCCGCCGCGGGGTGTTCGCGAGCTACACGGGGACGCGCTCGGTCCGGCTGCGGCCGCACCTCATCACGACGGTCTCGGAGGTCGACGAGGCGATCGGCGTCTTCGACGCGGTGCTGCGCGAGATGGCCGGATGATCGTCGATCCGCGCGACGTCTGCCCGGGGGAGGGGCCGGAGAAGGTCGCGCGGGCGCTCGCGCAGTTCTCCGTGGACGAGGCGCAGGACGGCGCGGCGTTCGACGAGGGCTACCGGGCGCTCGACGCGGTCTTCGGGCCGAAGGGCGAGCTCGAGCGCCGCGAGGTGCTCTGGGCGTGGCTCACCGGGGCGCACACGGACGCGGGGGCGCCCATCACGGCGACGTACCACCTGCTGCTCGCGCGCGACGCGGAGGGGCACCTCGCCGGCGTGCGCGATTGCTACGTCACGCTGGACCGCGCGGCGCGGCGCTGCGTGGCGCTCCTGTCGCACGCGCTCGTCCTGCCGGCCTTCCGCCGCACCGGGCTCGCCGCCCTGCTGCGCGCGGCGCCGGTCGCGCTCGCGCGCCGGGCGATCGAGGGCGCGGGGCTCACAGGGGGCCAGGGGGCCGGCGGCGACGGCGCGGAGGTGATGCTCGCCGCGGAGATGGAGGCCGTCGACACGGACGACCGCGACACGGTGGTGCGGCTCATCGCGTACGGGCGCGCGGGGTTCGCGATCGTCCCGCCGGACGTGCTCCCGTACGCGCAGCCGGACTTTCGCGACACCGCGGCGCTCGGCGTCACGCCCGTGCCGCTGCCGCTGCTCGCGGTGGTGCGCCAGGTCGGCGAGGAGGAGCGCGACGACATCCCCCGCGCCCGGGCCGAGTCGTTTCTGCGCCATTACCAGGCCGTCCACGCGCGCGAGGTGAGCCCGAGCGAGCTTGCGCCGATCCGCGAGAACGCGCTCGCGCGCCTCGCGGCGTTCCCGGGCGAGCGCGTGCCCCTGATCCGGATCCCGCGGGGGCCGGCGGAGGTCGCGGGGTTCGCGCCGGTGCTCCGGAGCGCGGTGATGCCGCTGTTCCCGCCGGCGTGGCGCGGCAAGGCGCCGCTCGACGTGCCGGAGCGGGAGCTCGAGAGGCTCTGCGCGGCGTGGGGGGGTTGAGGGCTCGGGCGGCTCGGGCAGCGACGGCGCTCGACGCCAGGAATCTCTGGCCGCCTCAAGGCATCTGAAAGCTGCCCTCGTCATCGCTCCGGTCGAAGACACCGGACCCGAACACGCACCAGCGCGTCCTTCCGCTCTGCAACGAGCACGAACGGCGGTTCCACGTCCGCTGCGCTGGCCTCGATCGCTTCGAGCATCTCGATCACGAACGTCGGTGAGATGTGCCCAGGTCTCAAATAGATGATGCCCACGAGCGGTTCGCCGGACTGGTAAGCGAGCGTTCCGAAATCACCATCGTGTGTCAGAACGACACGACCTTGGCCGTGTGCATGGCGCAGGACGTCGATGTCATCTCTGCCGCCCATTCCCTCTTCGAGCACCGCACGGACGTCTTTGCCCCGAAGGACGAGCGCACGCACCACCTCACGATGGATGTTCTCGTCCGCGAGTAGCGGGAACGCGAGCGGCTTCATGCAGGGATCTTCACCTCCCAGACCACCTCGTTTTTCAGGGAGCGCGCCGCGTACCGCAGCGCCGCCGAGAGCCCTTCAGCCGGGAGCTGCGGGTAGGCTTCCAGGATTTGCTCACGTGTCGCGCCGCTCGCCAGCAGATCCAGAACGAGTTCGACGCTGATGCGGGTGCCCTTGATGCAGGGCTTGCCCCCGAGCAGGCCCGGGCGCGCGACGATCCAATCTTCCATCCGGCTCTCCTCCTGTCATCGTCCCGTCGGTTGGAGGATAGCAGCACCATCGCCGTCTCGACGCCGCCTCATCGGCCCGCGCCGGCAGACCATCGAACACATCCTCTGGAGCGGCCTGCTCTCCTGGGCGCAGCAGGCTAGGATGACGGAGCCCGGAACCACCCCGCCATGCCGTCCAGCACAGCCAACGTCTCGATACGCACGATCACGGGCGAGATCGCCTCGGACGCCGAAGATCTGCTCGCCGTCGAGGAGCCGCTCGAGATCGTCGTCGTCGCGCGCGCCAGCGGTGCGGCGGGGCGCGAGGGGCGCCGCCTCGGCATCACGATGCGCACGCCCGGCAACGACCGCGAGCTCGCGGTCGGCCTCCTGTTCGCCGAGGGCGTCATTTCCCGCGCGGCCGACGTTGTCGCCGTCGAGGAGGCCCTCGGCCCCTCGGGCGATCTCGTGCGCGTCACGCTCGGCGAGGACGTGATCGTCGATCTCGGCCGGACCGAGCGGGCCCTCGCGGTCGCGAGCGCGAGCTGCGGCGTCTGCGGCAAGGCGTCGATCGACGTCGCGGCGCTCGCGCCGCCCTCGCCGCTCGCGCGGGGCGTTCCCCGGCTCGCGCCGGGCGTCGTGCACGGGCTCGCCGCGCGGCTCCGCGGCGCGCAGGCGGTGTTCGGGCGGACCGGGGGGCTGCACGCGGCGGCCCTCTTCGACGCGAGCGGCGCGCTCGCCGACCTCCGCGAGGACGTCGGGCGCCACAACGCCGTCGACAAGCTGATCGGCGCCGCGCTGCTCGCCGGGCGGCTGCCGGACCCGGGCGCGGTGCTCATGGTCAGCGGGCGCGCCGGGTTCGAGCTCGTGCAGAAGGCGCTGCGGGCCTCGATCCCGGTGATGGTCGCGGTTGGCGCGCCCTCGAGCCTGGCCGCCGAGCTCGCGGCGGCCCACGGGATGACGCTCGTCGGCTTCGCCCGCGACGGGCGGTTCAACGTGTACGCGGGCCGGGAGCGCGTCGAGGTCCCCGTCGCGGTCCCGGCGGAGGCCGCGTCTTGACGGCCCGCGACGCGCCGCGCGACGTGCAGGCGGAGCCGCCGCTCGAGCCCGAGGCGCCCAGGATCGGCGAGCGCAGCGCGGCGGCCGGCGGGCTCCCGGCGGTCGGCGCGACGCTCCGGCACGCGGTCGGCGAGATGGGGGTCGCGCGCGCCGTGCGCACGCTCCTCCGCGTGAACCAGGGCGAGGGCTTCGACTGCCCCGGCTGCGCGTGGCCCGAGCCCGAGGAGAAGCGCTCGGTCGCGGAGTTTTGCGAGAACGGCGCCAAGGCGGTCGCCGAGGAGGCGACGCTCCGCCGCGTCACGCCCGAGTTCTTCCGGGAGCACAGCGTCGAGGCGCTCTCGCGGCAGTCCGACCACTGGCTCGGCAAGCAGGGGCGGCTCACCCACCCGATGCTGCTCGACGAGGGCGCGTCGCATTACCGCCCGGTGTCGTGGGACGAGGCGCTCGACGTCGTCGCCTCGTCGCTGCGCGCGCTCGGCTCGCCGGACGAGGCCGTCTTCTACACGTCGGGCCGCACGAGCAACGAGGCGGCGTTCCTCTACCAGCTCTTCGTGCGCGAGCTCGGGACGAACAACCTGCCCGACTGCTCGAACATGTGCCACGAGTCGAGCGGCGTCGGCCTGCGCGAGGCCATCGGCGTGGGCAAAGGGACCGTATCCCTCCACGATTTCGAGCTGGCCGACGCGATCTTCGTCGTCGGGCAGAACCCGGGGACGAACCACCCGCGCATGCTCTCGGCGCTGCGCGAGGCGCGGCTGCGCGGGTGCGAGATCGTGACGGTGAACCCGCTCCCCGAGGCCGGCAACGAGCGCTTCCAGCACCCGCAGCACCCGCTCGATCTCGTGGGCTCGGGCGTGCCGCTCTCGACGCTCTTCCTCCAGGTGCGCATCAACGGCGACGTCGCGCTCTTCACCGGGATCATCAAGGAGATGCTCGAGGAGGAGGCGCGGAGGCCGGGCGCCGTGCTCGATCGCGCGTTCATCGCGGGCCACACCCACGGCTTCGAGGCGTTCGCGGAGGCCGTGCGCGGCGCGCCCTGGGACGACATCGTCGCGCAGAGCGGGGTCCCGCGCGACCGGATCCGGGCGGCGGCCGAGATCGCGATGCGCTCCGAGCGCACGATCGCGTGCTGGGCCATGGGCCTCACGCAGCACCAGAACGGCGTGGCCAACGTGCAGCAGGTGATGAGCTTCCTGCTCCTTCGCGGAAACATCGGGCGGCCCGGCGCGGGCGCGTGCCCGGTGCGCGGGCACAGCAACGTGCAGGGCGACCGGACGATGGGCATCTGGGAGCGCCCGCCCGCGGAGCTCCTCGATCGGATCGAGCAGAACTTCGGCTTCTCCCCGCCGCGCCGCCACGGGCTCGACACCGTCGCCGCGATCGCAGCGATGGCCGAGGGGCGCGCCCGCGTCTTCTTCGCGCTGGGCGGCAACTTCCTCTCGGCCACGCCGGACACGGCGCTGACCGCCCGCGCCCTCGCCCGGTGCGACCTCACAGCGCACGTCTCGACCAAGCTGAACCGGGCGCACCTCGTGACGGGAAGGCGCGCGCTCATCCTGCCTTGCCTCGGCCGCACCGAGCGCGACGCGCAGGCGGGCGGGCCGCAGTTCGTGACCGTCGAGAACTCGATGGGCGTCGTCTCGAGCTCGCGGGGCAGCCTCCCGCCGGCCTCGGAGCTGCTGCGCAGCGAGGTGGCCATCGTCGCGGGCCTCGCCCGCGCGGCGCTGGGCGCGCGCTCGCGCGTGCCCTGGGAGGAGCTCACGGCCGATTACGACAGGATCCGCGATCTCATCGAGCGCACGATCGACGGGTTCGACGGCTTCAACGCGCGCATCCGAGACCCGCGCGGCTTCGCCCTGCCGAACGCGGCGGCGCGGCGCGAGTTCCGCACGGAGACCGGCAAGGCGAACTTCGTGATCCACCCGCTCCCGCGGCACGATCTCGAGCCGGGCGAGCTCCTGATGATGACGATCCGCAGCCACGACCAGTACAACACGACCATCTACGGGCTCGACGACCGCTACCGCGGCGTCCGGGGCGGGCGCCGCGTCGTGTTCATGAACGCCGAGGACGCGGCCGAGCGCGGCCTCGCCCAGGGGGACCTCGTCGACGTCACGAGCCGCTTCTCCGACGGGCAGCGCGTCGCGCGCGCGTTCCGCGTCGTGCTGTACACGATCCCCCGCGGCAACGTCGCGGCCTACTTCCCCGAGGCGAACGTGCTCGTGCCGCTCGGCAGCATCGCCGAGAAGAGCCACACGCCCGCGTCGAAATCGATCGTTGTGCGCGTCCAGGCGGCCGTCGCGACCGACGGATCCGCGTGACGCTCCGCCGCCCCCGTTGCATTGGAGTCCGACCATGAACGCCCCGACCCACATCTCTCCGCCCATCCCCGGCGAGCCCGAGCGCGCCTCGATGCGCACCGCCATCCCGGGGCCTGCGTCCGAGGCGCTCCGCGCCCGCCACCATCGCTACCAGGACGCGCGACCGATCCACTTCTATCAGGACGCGCGCAAGAGCCTGGGCAACTACATGGTCGACGTGGACGGCAACGTGCTGCTCGACGTGTACGGGCACATCGCCGCCGTGCCCATCGGCTACAACCATCCGGACCTGCTCGCCGCGTGGCGCAGCGGCCGCTTCGACTGGTGCGCCGGCTATCGCTCCGCGCTCGGCGTCGCGCCCGCGCCCGAGTGGGTCGACCTCGTCGAGAAGACGCTGATGCGCGTCGCGCCGAAGGGGCACACGCGCGTCTTCACGTTCACGACCGGCGCGGAGGCGGTCGAGAACGCGCTCAAGGCCGCGTTCATCCGGCTCGCCCGGCGCCGGCGCGGCGGCGCGCAGCCGAGCGACGGCGACCTCGCCGCCTGCATGCTCAACCGGCAGCCCGGCGTGAACGCCTTCAAGGTGCTCTCCTTCGATGGCGGCTTCCACGGCCGCAGCATGGGCGCCCTCTCGGCGACGCGGAGCAAGCCGATCCACAAGCTCGACATCCCCGCGTTCGACTGGCCCGTCGCGCCGTTCCCCGCGAGCCATTTCCCTCTCGCGGCGCACGCCGAGCAGAACCGCGCCGCCGAGGCGCGCTCGCTCGAGGCGGTCGAGGCGGCGCTCGACGCCCACCCGGACGAGGTCGCCGCGGTCATCGTCGAGCCGATCCAGGGCGAGGGCGGCGACCGCCACGCGAGCCCGACCTTCTTCCAGGCGCTCCGCCGCCTCACCGCGGAGCGCGGCGTCGCGCTCATCATCGACGAGGTGCAGACCTGCGGCGGCGGGACCGGCGCGCTCTGGGCGCACGAGGCGTGGGACCTGCCCGAGCCGCCGGACATGGTCACGTTCTCCAAGAAGATGCAGCTCGGCGGCTTCTATTGCCGCGAGGAGCTCGCGCCGATCGAGCCGCTGCGCGTCTTCAACACCTGGCTCGGCGACCCGCTCCGCGGCGCCCAGCTCGAGGTGATCCTCGAGGTCATCGAGCGCGACCGGCTCCTCGAGAACACGCGATCGACCGGCGAGCGCCTGGTCGCCGGCCTCGAGGACCTCTGCCGGCGCTACCCCGCGGTGCTCTCGGGCGCCCGGGGCAGCGGCACCTTCGCCGCTGTCGACTTCCCCCACGCCGCCCGGCGCGACGCGGCGCTCACCGCGCTACGCAACCGGGGCCTCGAGGTGGGCGGCTCGGGCGACCGCACGCTCCGCTTCCGGCCGGCGCTGATCTTCGCCCCGCGCCACGTCGGCGAGGCGCTCGATCACCTCGAGTCGGTCTGCAAGTGACCTCGGACGCCGCCGCCTCGCCGCCGATCCGGGTGTTCCACACGCCGCGCTATTTCGCGGACATCGGCGAGCACGTCATGCCGATGCGCAAGTTCGCCCTCGTGCGCGAGGCGATCGAGCGGAGCGGCCTGCCCGTGCGCATCGAGGAGCCCGAGGCGGCCTGTGACGAGGACCTCCTGCGCGTCCACGCGCCCGGGTACGTCCAGGCGATCGCGACCGGCGAGCCCCGGGCGCTGGCCGAGTCGCAGAAGCTCCCGTGGTCGCCGGCGCTCGCCGGGGCGGTGCGCTTCACGAACGGCGGCTGCGTCGCCGCCGCCGCCGCGGCCCTCGAGGACGGCGTCGCGGGCAACCTCGCGAGCGGCTTCCACCACGCGCACGAGGGCCACGGCGAGGGCTTCTGCACCTTCAACGGCCTCGTCGTCGCGCTGGAGCGCGCGCGCGCCGAGGGGCGCATCCGCCGCGGCCTCGTGGTCGACATGGACCTCCATTACGGCAACGGCACCGCCTCGCTGCTCGCGTCGCGCCCCTGGGCGTTCCAGCTCTCCATCTACGGCAGCTGGTACAAGCAGAACAAAGCGCACCGGGACGTCGAGGGCGAGCGCGCCCCGGACACCGAGAACTGTTGGTCCGTCCCGGTCCCGAACGGGAGCGGCGGCGCCGCCTACCTCGAGATCCTGGAGCGGCACCTCGGCCCGGCGATCGACCGCGCCGCGCCCGACCTGATCCTGTACCAGGCCGGCGCGGACCCGTACCGCGAGGACCCGTACTCGCCGCTCGACCTGACGCACGACGATCTCCACGCGCGCGACCAGATCGTGTTCCGGGCCGCGCTCGAGCGGGGCGTCCCGATCGCGTGGGTGCTCGCGGGTGGGTACACGCCCGACGTGAGCCGGGTGGTCGAGGTGCACCTCCGCACCTTCATCGCGGCGGTGCGGGCGAGGGAAGCGGCGGCGCGCGCGGGGTGACCGGTGACCTCGGCCGACCCGCGCCCCGCCAGGCAAGGTAGCATCGCGCGATGGCCGACCTGAACGACCCTGTCCGCCTGGCCGAGCTGCGTGGCGCCGTGCTGCGCGCCGAGGCGGACGCCATCCTCGACGCCTGCGTGGTGCGGGCCGCCAAGCTGGCCCGGTCGCCCATCGCCGTGGTCAGCCTGCTCGTGCGCCATGTCCAGCTCCTGCGCGCGCAGCACGGGCTCCCCCTCGAGCTCGCCGTGAGCTGCGCGACGTCGAGGAGCAACTCCTTCTGCCAGCTCGTCGTGCTCGACGAGGTGCCGCTCATCGTCGACGACGCGCTGCGCGACGAGCGCGTCCCGAAGGAGCTCGTCGAGAGCTACGGCATCCGCGCCTACGCGGGCGTGCCGGTGCGCGCGCACGGGCACGTGCTCGGGGCGCTCTGCGTGCTCGACGTCGTCCCGCGCCGCTTCGACCAGCGCATCGTCGGCGCCCTCGAGCAGCTCGCCATCGACGTCTCCGGCCGGCTCTCGGCGCTCACGCTGAGCGACGCCCCGCTGGCCAGCGCCGACGTGCAGGAGCGCCTCGTCCGCGTCGAGCAGGCCACCCGCGCCCTGGAGCGCGCGCTCCTCGCCCTCTCGCCCGTCATCGCCGCGGCGCAGGCGGCGACGGCGGGGCCGCGGGTCGACGCGGCGCGCGGGATCGACGCGTCGCACGCGTCGCACGCACCGCACGCGTCGCGCGCGACGCACGTCACGCCGGCCAGCCTGCGCGCGGCCGTGTCGTGCTGGCGCGACATGGGCCCCGTCGCGGAGGAGCTCTGCGAGGAGGCCGCGGCCATCGCGAGCGCCTCGCCCTGCGAGGCGGCGTCCGGGCTCGCCACCGACGCCCGGGCGCTCGCGCGGAACCTCGCCGAGATCGGCCCGCTCGTCCGGCTCGCCGAGGGCGTGCTCGACGGGACGCTGGGAGAAGCCGCCGCGGCCAAGGGGCGGGCGCTCGTGCTGCGCGGCGCGCTCGACGCCCACGAGGCCGCCTCCGCCGCCGTGCAAAGGCTCCGCGCGGGCGCCCTGCGCGCGCGGGCCGCGACGGCCGGCCCCGGCAGCGGCGACGCCGCCCGCCCGCCTGAGGCGCGGTGATCCCGGCGCCGCGGGGGATCACCGCGGCGGCAGGGTCGACGCCGGCGCCGGCACATCGCGGGTGATCTCGCCCGCGTCGGCCCCGTCCGGGATCGGCTCCGAGCCCGGCGAGAGCGGGTTGCCCTCCCAGGTCGCGGTCCTGTCCCGGCTCCCGTAGACGAACGGCGGACGGGTCTCCAGCTCCCGGGCGATGCGGGCGAGCTCCTCGTCGAGGTGGCGCGGGTTCGCGAGCAGCCTCTCGCGGATGCCGCTGTTCTTCAGGTAACCGCGGATGTCGGGGCTGTCCGGATAGTACTTCGTGAACACGTTGTACCGGAAGAGCGGCTTCAGCCGGTGCAGATCCCTGGGCCCGGTCGGGAGCGGCAAGAGCTCGACGAAGCTCTTCCGCTTCGCCCGCTCCTCCAGCCGGTCGAGGACGAGCTGGAGGCTGTTCTCGAGCAGGTGCGGCGCGCAGTGATCCGCGAAGTCGTCGTACAGGAGCCGCATGAGCGCCCTCGCCTCGTCGATCGGCAGCTGCGCCTGCCGCTCGCGGCCCATGCGCCGCACGAGGACCATGAAGGGAGACGGCTGGTTGCCGGTCGCGCGGATCACCTCGGGATCGCGGAAGTCGGGCTGGCGGTAGGGGAAGTGGCGCGGGTTGATCGCGTCGAACCCGCCTCGGCCGTAGAACAGGATGCGCTGCCACGACAGGCGCTCTTCCGGCGTGAAGTACTCGACCTCGGCCGCGAGATCGACGTTCATCCCGAAGTACTTGCCCGGGGCCGACGGCGCGGGGAGCGTGATCTTCCCCATCGCGTGCAGGTCGGTGAGGTACTGCATGGCGAGCTCGACCGGCGAGATGCGCAGCCAGTACGACAGCACCGTCCCGCGCGCCTCGGGGATCATGAAGATATGAGCGAGGTAGATGACGCAGAGGTCCGGGGCGTACGCCGGATTGATGAGCACGGTGCCGTCGCGGACGCCGCGCACCTTTCCGTCCGCGTCTCGCGCCACGAGCAGGAAGTAGCGCATGTACGTGCCCGACGGCTCGGGCGTGAACGGGTCGTCGCGGAGGAACGCCTCGATCGCCTCCTTGCGCTCCATCTCTCCATGAGGACCGAAGCAGTCCCAGAGGATCTGATACGCCGCGTCGAAGTCCGGGTCGGAAGGATCCTCGATGGACCAGATCTGGTATTTGCGGGTTTCGCGCTCGATCATCTCCACCACGTCCTGGTGGAAGAGATCCTTCATGCAGAGCCGGACACGTCGCTTCAAGCAGGGCTCCCGGGGTTCATGGTGCCAGAGGCGCATCCCTCTGATAGGTGATCATCGTGGCTCGTGCAGCGCTCGTTGACACGTACACGCACACGCACACACACATCGATTCCGCGCGCTCCGTGTGGAACGAGGCAGGCCCCGTCTATGAGCCCGTCCCTCCGCTGCGCGCGGACGCGACGGCCGACGTGGCCATCATCGGAGGAGGTTTCACCGGGATCTCCACCGCATACCATCTAATCCGCCGGTTTCCGAGCCTCCGCGTCATGATCCTCGAGGCGCGCCACCTCGCGAACGGCGCGAGCGGGCGCAACGGGGGGATGATGCTGAACTGGATCAACGGGGTGGGCGCTCGCGATCCGGAGCTCACGCGCCGCGTGTACGAGACGACACGCGCGGGGATCGACGGCATCGTCGGGATGATCCAGGAGCACGACCTCCCTGTGCGCCACCGCCGCGACGGATGCATGGAGGTGCTCACCGATGCGCGCCGGGCCGAGGCGGCGCACGCGCGGGTGGAGCAGCTGGCCAGCTGGGGCATTTCGCTACAGTACCTGGACAGCGCGGCGCTCTCGAGGCGGCTCGGGATCCAGGGCGGGGCCGGGGCCGTGCTGGACGCGACCGAGGGGCAGCTGAACGGGGTCGATCTGCTGCGCTGCCTGCGCCCGTTGCTGCTCGCGTGGGGGGTCGCCGTCCACGAGGACACGCCGGTGCTCGGGATCCGGGAGGGGCGCACGATCGAGCTGACAACGCCGGGCGGCGTCGTCCGGGCCGCGGCCATCGTGCTCGCCACCAACGGCTACACGCCGCGCCTCGGCTACTTCAAGACCGGCATCTTCCCGCTGCACTCGCACGTCATCGCGACCGAGCCGCTCGACGCCGAGGCGCGCGCCGCGCTCGGCTGGGGGCAGGTCGCCGGCTTCAGCGACGACCGCGACCGCATCGCGTACGCCAGCATGACGCCCGCCGGTGAGCTCGTGTTCGGCGGGGGCAGCAACGCGGCGTATGCCTACCTCTATGGGAACAAGACCTCCTACCCGGGCACACCCGAGTCGGCCGGACCCGCGTTCGAGGCCATCCGGCGCCGGCTCACCGGCTATTTCCCAGCGGCCGAGCGGCTGCGGATCGCGCACCGCTGGACGGGCACCCTCGGCATCACGATGAGCCGGCTCTGCAGCATGGGGGTGCGCGGCGAGCACCGGAACGTGTACTACGCCCTCGGTTACAGCGGCCACGGCGTGACGCTCGCCAACCTCGCGGGCCGCGTGCTCTGCGACATCTACGCGGGCGACGACGCGCGGTGGCGGGATCTGCCGTTCTACATGGCCCCCCTCCGGGGCGTCCCGCCCGAGCCGCTCCGCTGGCTCGGCTATCACGCGTACACCAAGCTGACGGGGCGCTCGCCGCGCAAGGCGGGCTAGAGCGGCTAGCGCGGTGGGGCCCGCCGAGCGGGCTTGCGTGGCCGGAGCGCGGGGCGCTATTCGATGCGGGGCCATGTTCTGCGCGCGCTGCCACCGGGAGTACGACGCGGGCCATCGGTTCTGCCCCTACGACGGCGCGGAGCTCACCGAGGGCCGGCGCGTCGACCTGTTCCGGTACAAGCCGACCCGGCTGCGCGGGACCCTCCTTGGCGAGCGCTACGAGGTGCGCGGCTACCTCGGCAAAGGGGCGATGGCGCGCGTCTACCTCGCGGTCGAGATCGCGACGGGCCAGCCGGTCGCGATCAAGGTCCTCGAGGAGTTCGCCGCCCGGGCGGAGCGGACGCGCGAGCGGTTCGTGCGCGAGGCGCAGAGCGCCGCGACGATCGGGCACCCGAACATCGTCCGGGTGCTCGACGCCGGCACGCGCTCGGAAGACGGCGCGCCCTACCTCGTGATGGAGTACCTCTTCGGCGAGTCGCTCGGCGACTGGCTCCGGCGCGAGCGCCGCATGGACGCGGACCTCGCCATCCCGGTGCTCTCCCAGGCCGCGTCCGGGCTCGCCGCCGCGCACCGGGCCGGGATCATCCACCGCGACGTGAAGCCGGACAACATCTACCTCGTGGGCCCGCAGGGCGACCCGTACGCGGTCAAGGTGCTCGATTTCGGTTTGGCGAAGATCCAGGCCGCCGACCTCATCACGGCGACCGGCACCGCCGTGGGCACCCTCGAGTACATGGCGCCCGAGCAGGTCGTGAGCGACCTGCCCGACGCCCGCACCGACGTCTACGGGCTCGGCGTCGTCATGTTCCGGGCCTTCACCGGGGAGCTCCCGTTCCCGCGCTCGGAGCAGTCGGAGCTCCTCGCCCGGCAGCTCGTGACCCCGCCGCCCCGCCCCTCGGAGAAGCGCCGGAGCCTCGATCCGCTGCTCGAGTCCGTGATCCTGAAGGCGATCCGGAAGAGCCCGAACAACCGCTATCCCTCGATGGAAGCGTTCCTCGAGGATCTCGAGCGGCTGGCCGGCGACCGGGACGGGCCGCTCTCGGCCGACGAGCCGCTGCGGGAGCCCGGCGACGTCTATCTCCCGCAGGGATCGTTTGCCAGGAACGCGGCGATCTACTTCTATAGGCGGCTCGGCATGGAAGCCCCACGCTTCGACTGAACCGACACCACCTCCCGCGGGCGCTTCCCGCCACCCAGGAGATCCGTATTGCCATGGCCTACTCTGCTGCATTCCGATGCCTCGCCGGTTGCCCCGGCAGCTACCCGCTGACGCAGCCCCTCTACCGTTGCCCCACCTGCGGCGGCCTGCTCGACGTCGCCCACAACATCGACGCGCTCCGTGACCGGAGCCCGGCGACGTGGATGAAGCTCTTCGACGAGCGCTACAAGCGCACGGTGTGGCCCTACGGCTCCGGGGTCTGGGGCAAGCGGGAGTGGGTCGCGCCCGAGGTCCCGGACGAGGCCATCGTGTCGATGGACGAGGGCGGCTCGAACCTGTTCTGGGCGGACCGCTACGGCAAGACGCTCGGGCTCGATGACGTCTGGGTGAAGCTCTGCGGCAACAGCCACACGGGGTCGTTCAAGGACCTCGGCATGACGGTGCTCGTCTCGGTGGTGAACAAGGCGATCCGCGAGGGCCTCGAGGTGCGCGCGATCGCGTGCGCGTCGACGGGGGACACCTCGGCGTCGCTCGCGGCGTACGGGGCGGCGGCCGGCTTGCCCGTGGTCGTGCTGCTGCCGCGGGGCAAGGTGTCGACGGCGCAGCTCGTCCAGCCGATCGCGTCGGGGGCGCTGGTCCTCTCGCTGGACACCGACTTCGACGGCTGCATGGCCATCGTGCAGCGCCTCTCGGCCGAGGGCGTCGTCTACCTGGCGAACTCGATGAACGCCCTGCGGCTCGAGGGCCAGAAGACCGTGGCCATCGAGATCGTGCAGCAGTTCGACTGGACGCTGCCCGACTGGGTCATCCTCCCGAGCGGCAACCTCGGCAACGCCTACGCCCTCTACGCGGGCTTCAAGATGCTGAAGGACCTCGGCCTGACGACGCGGTTCCCGCGCCTCTGCGTGGCGCAGGCGGCGCGGGCCAACCCGCTCTTCAAGGCGTGGTCCGAGGGGCGGAGCGAGGTCGTGCCGATGAAGGCGGGGGAGACCCTGGCGAGCGCGATCCAGATCGGCAACCCGGTGAGCGCGCCGAGGGCGATGCTGGCCCTCAAGGCGATGGACGGCGTCGCGGAGGAGGTCACCGAGGACGAGCTCTGCGACGCGGCGGCCCGCGCCGATCGCACCGGCATGTACACCTGCCCGCACACGGCGGTCGCCCTCGCCGCGCTGGAGAAGCTCGTGAAGAAGGGCCTCGTCGAGAAGCGCCAGCGGGTCGTCGTGGTCTCGACAGCGAACGGCCTCAAGTTCACGGAGTTCAAGGTGAAATACCACGAGCGCGCGCTCGCGGACGTCACGAGCCGGCTCGCCAACCCGCCGGTCGCGCTGCCGCCCGACTACGACCGCGTCCTCGCCGCCCTCGACAAGCACGCCGCGCAGAACAGCAAGCGCTGACGCTCCGGCAAGATCGGGCCGCCGGCCGCTACCCGCGCGACCTCGCGCGGCGCCGCCGGCGCCGTCCGCGCGCGCCCGCGGAGGTCATCGCGGAGGCGATGCCGCTTTGCAGGGTGTTGTGCGTGGCGATGCCGCTCATGTCGACGCCGATCTCGACGAGCGTCCTGGCCACGTCGGGGCTGAGGCCCGTGATGATCACCTCCGAGCCGAGCAGGCGCACCGCCGTCGCGGCGCCGAGGAGCGCGTCGGCGCACGGGCCGTCGATCCGCGGCACCCCGGTGATGTCGAGGATCGCGACGTGCGCGCGGCGGGAGGCGACGCCGCGGACCAGCGTCTCCTGCACGCGGCGCGTCCGCTGGCTGTCGAGGGCGCCGACGAGCGGCATCACGACGATGTCGTCGCTGATCGGGATGAGCGGGGTCGACAGCGCCGCGAGGATCTCGTTCTGCGCCCGGAGGGCCTCCTCCCGGGCGCGCCGCGCCTCCGTCTCCGCCTCGGCGCGCTTTCGCTCCGTGATGTCCCGCACGATGACGACCGCCTCGGCCCGATCGCTGCCGGCGATCCGGACCTCGTAGTCGCGCGCGCTGCCCGCCTGCTGCTCCTGGTACTCGAAGACGTGCGTCGCCTCGTCGGCGAGCGCTCGCGCCACGAGGCCGGTGATCTGCTCGGCGACGTGGGCGGGGAACACGTTGGCGACGTGCCTGTGCAGGAGATCCTCGGCGCGGAGCGACGGCCTCGGGTCCCGGGAGGCCTTGAAGTCCAGGCAGATGCCGTCGCTGCTGATCCGGAGGATCGTGTCGGGGATGGCGTAGAGGAGCGCGCGGTTGTTCGCCTCGCTCCGGCGCAGGGCCGCCTCCACGCGCTTGCTGCCGATGAAGTGGCCGGCCTTGGCGGCGACGGCGAGCAGGACGTCGAGCAGCCCCGGATCGGGCGCGCGCGGCTCGGCGTCCATGAGCTCCAGCACGGCCGCGACCTGCGCGTCGGCGCGGACCGCGATGGGGAGCTCGACCGCGAAGCGGAGGCCGGCGCCGCGCGCCGCCTGCGCGCGCGGGTCGTCCGCCTCGGCGTCGAGGTCGCTGAACCAGGTCGGCTCCCCCTGGGCGAGCGCGCGGCCGGGCAGCCCGGCGTAGCGGGCGAACCGCGCGCCCCGGGTCGCCGCCTCGAGCGCGATCGCGTCGTCGGGCGCGGCGCTCCAGGTGTGCTCGCAGCGCAGCCCGTCGCTCTCGTCGTCGCCGAGCCACAGGGCGGCGAACCGGAAGCCGAGCGTCTCCCCGAGCGCGCCGAGCAGCGCCGGGACGCCCTCGGAGAGCGTCGTCGACTCGACGAGGATCCTGGTCACGGTGTACTGCGTCGACACCTTGTAGTTCGCCTCGGCGAGGGCGCGGCGCTGGTTCCACTTCTCGGTGAGCGCGAAGGCCATCTGGCGGACCTCGCTCGGGTCGAACGGCTTGGCGAGGATGAGGAGGTTGTCGGTCTGCCCGAACCGGGCGGCGATCTCCTCCCACGAGTCATCCGCGTCCGCCGCGCAGAGGACCGCCTGGATGGCGCCGTCCTCCTTCCAGATGCGCGAGAGCGTCTCGACGCCGTCCCACCCCGGCATGCGCGCGTCCACGAACACGAGCGCGTACGGCGCGCCGCTCTGCAGCGCCTCGCGGACCTTCGCCAGCCCCTCCTCCCCGCGGGTCGCGGACGTGAGCTCGAACCTCACCGGTCGCCGGGCCGGCGGCTCGCGGAACAGCGTCGGCTGGAGGCCCGCGATGGTCGAGCCCTCCGCCTCGGATCGGAGGATCCTGCGGAAATCCTCGTGGATGGCCTGATCGTCGTCGATCAGTAAAACGCGCCGGTTCTGCTGCCAGCTGGGATCCCCCATCAACGAGTCCTTGGAGCGTGGGTCCGGGTCCTAGAGCGAGGCGCGTCTTCGTCGCACGAAGCTGCGCCCCGCTCTATTCAACGGGAGGCGTGCCCTCGCCGTCTACGGGCGGAGGCGACGGCGGGCGTGTGGGGGACTCGTCCTCGGTGGAGGGCGGGGGCGGAGGCGGGGGCATCCCAGGGGGCTCGTGCTCCTCGCCGTCCCTCGGGGCGGCCTCGGAGGCGCCGAGGGGCATGTTCACGCCGCCGGGCTTCCTCGTGGTCGTGGCCGGGCTCGCGCCCGGCGTGCCGCGGCCCCGCGCGGCGGGCGACTCGGCCGCGTGCGGGTCGAACCGGGGCCTCTTCAGCGGGCCGTGGACGTGCCAGCCGTAGAAGCCGTCCGCCCGCTTCGACCGCTTCATCTTGGGCTGCTGCATCTCGATCAGCCCGGGCACGCTCGACCCCGGCGCGCCGAGCAGCGATTTCGTGAGATCGCTCTTCGATCGGTACGCGTCGGTGAACTTGAAGCGCACGTAGAGATCCGCCGTCGAGTTGTTCCACGGCTCGCGCATGGTGACCTTGCCGTCGCCGTCGAGCTCGAGATCCTGGCCGTTCGCGCTCATCTTCGTGACCTTGAGGACCCCGTCCTTCGCCTCCGCCGACAGGAGCAGCTCCCCCAGCTTCGCCTCCGGGAGCGCGATGAGCCCCTGGATCTTCGTCTTGCCGTCGCCGACCGAGACCTCCTTGGCCGAGACCTCGAGCGCGCCGTTCGCTTTGTTGAACTTGCCGTCGGGCGCGCTGAGATCGAGGTTCGCGCTCAGCGTGCCGGCGATCGGCAGGCCAAGGATGTCCCCGAGCGGACCCACCTTGGCGAGCTCCACGTCCGAGACCTCGACGTGGACGTCGCCGCCCGATCGGCCCATCGGGACGACGCCCTCGATCTCGCCGCCGAACACGCTGGCCCAGAACGAGACCCGCATCCGCCCGATCAGGAGGGGCAGGATCTTCACCCGCGCGTGCGCCTCGTCGATCTCGATGACGCTCGGCTTCGGCGCGCTGTCCTTGGCGGCGTCGCCCGAGGCGAACGCCGCGGCGCCGCTCGGCCTGCTGCTCGTGCCGAGCTCGCCCGGCGGCAGGATGAGCCGCACGCCCTTCATCTCGACCCCCGTGAACCAGTACGAGTCGAGCTCGTCGATCTCGAGGCGCTGCGCCTGGCTCGGGCCCTTCTTCTGCTGCGTGCGGTCGAACTCGGCGATCAGCCGGTCCTTGAGCCGCTCGTAGGGGAACGTCAGGTAGCCGAAGAGCCCCAGACAGAAGAGGTAAAAGAGCGGGTAGACCGCCCATCTCGCGATCTTGATGAGCCGCGCCTTCATGGCTCCTGCTCCTCTTCGGCGGCGGGGGGCGCGGACGGCGCGGGCGTCGCCGCCGGCTGGGGCTCGCCCTTCCGGTCGAACGCGGAGATGCCGAGCTCGACCTCGTAGGAGTCCGGCTCCCCGGCGCGCGGCTTGAGGTTCAGCTTCGTCACCGCGACCGGGTGGCCCGAGCCCTCGATGTGCTCGAGCATCTTGGCGAGCCCGAGCATCCCGATCCTGTGCATCTTCACCACCGTGATCCGCTCGTTGTACTTCTTGCCGTGCGGGACGTCGGGGCGATCCTGCGACTCGGCGGCGGTGAGCTGCTGCTGCTTCGCCGCGTCCTCGATGAAGCCGGCGAGCGCGGGCGCCGGCCGCGCGTAGCGCGCGAGCAGCGCGTCCTTCAGCGCCTTGCGCTCGCTGACCTTCCCCGAGGCCTCGTAGATCGACTGGAGCAGGTCGCGGATCTCCTGGTTCTCGGCGCGCTTGCTGGACGCGACGCTCGCGAGCCCGATCGGCACGAGCAGGAGGACGAGCACCGCCAGGAATCCGAGGAGGATGGTGAGGAGCCTGCGCTCGCGCGGCTCCAGCTTGTCGAGTCGCTCGCGGAGCGTCATCGCGATCCCTCCGGCTTCTCCGGCGCGCCGGCCGAGGCGCTCTCGGCCGCGTCGGCGGCGCCGGTCTTCTTCTTCTTCGTCTTGTCCTCGCACCTGAGATCCAGCTCGAGGACGTACTTGTGCTTGCCCTCCGTGAACTGGCTCGTGCGGCCGACCTTCACGTCGCGGAAGCAGCGGTGCTCCTTCATGTGATCCGCGATGATCTGCGCGTCCGACACCGACGGGACGACGCCCTGGAGGGTCACGTGGCCGCGGTTCACGTCGAGCTCGAGCACGTCGTGCGTGATCTCCTTCGGCACGGCCTTCGAGAGCTGCACCATGACGTCGAAGGCGTCGACGCGGGGCATCGGGTCCTCGTCGGCCGCGCCGGGGCCCTGCTCGAGCAGCTCGCGGGCCTTCTGCGGGTCGCTCGTCTCCTCGCCGAGCACGTCGTGGGAGGCGGTCGCGAGCGAGGCGGCGAGCAGCTCCCGCTCCGCGTCGAGGGTGCGCAGCTCCGCGACGATGGAGAACCCGAAGCTCAGCGCGATGACGGTGCCGAGGCCGGCGAGGATCGGGATCTTCTCGCGCAGGAACGGGTAGCTGCGCTCGGCCTCGAGCGCGCCCTTCCGGAGGTTGAACCCCTTGGTCTTCGGCGTCAGCCCGAGCGCGAGCCCGAGCGCCTTGGCGAAGCGGGGCAGCGCCGCGGCCTGCTCGGGCGTGAGCCCCTCGATGCGAGGGGTCGGCAGCGGCAGGATCGTGAGGCCGAGCTGCGTCGACAGGAACATCTCCGCGCCCTGCGCGGTGGCGCCGCCGCCGACCAGGTAGAGCCCCGCGAGCGGCTCGCCGCCGAGGTTGCGCCACGCCGCGAGCGTCTGGCGGAGCTCGCGCGCGAGCGCCGGCGCGGTGCCGGGGAGGCCGGCCGTCCCGCGCGACAGCGTCCGGGCGAAGACCGGCTCGCCGCCGGAGACGATCACGATCTCGGACGTGAGGTAGTCGAGGTCGAGCAGGGCGATCGGCGCGCTGGCGGGCGACGGCGCGGCGAGCTCCGGCATCACCGCCTCGAGGTTGGCGAGCGCCACCGCGCCCAGCGCGACCCGCTCCGGCTCGAAGCCGAGCGCCTCCTTCACGACGGCGATGCGCTCGCGCACGTCGTCCGCGCGCGCGACGGCGGCGAAGACCGGCAGCGTCTCCACGCCGGGCGGCCGCTTCAGCAGGCGGTGGTCGAAGACCGCGTCTTCCATCTCGAACGGCACCGTGGCCTCGAGCTCGAAGCCGAGGATGTTCTCGACCTCCTTCTGCGCGGCCGCCGGCAGGTCGAGGCGGCGGTAGAACGATTTCTCCCCGGAGAGCGCGATCGCCGCGGCGTCGGGGCGGTGGAGCCCCACGGCGGCGCGGATGGCCTCGGCCTCGGAGACGGCGTCCGTGACGGCCGCCTCGCCGAGGGCCTCGACGAAGACCCTCCTGTACGTGGTGCGGATGAGCGCCGCCCGCACCACGGATTTTCCAGCATCTATCCCGAGCAGCCTGTGCATTTGCGCGCTTCTTCCCGGAGGGGTGTCCTAGTCGATGCGATAGTAGATGATCGTCCCGGCAGGGTTCGATCGCACCTGTTGTTCGTACGTTTCCGGCGTCGGAGGGGTGCTGGGCTGAGCGGGGTCCTTGGGATCCTTGGCCGGATCGTCGAGCTTCGTCGCCCCCGTGAGATCGACCACCGCATGGACGCGCACGCGCGTCTCACGCTTGTTCCCCGGGACGATGCCATCGGCGTAGATGCTCAGGAAGTTGGTCCTGTTGCCGAGGGACTTCGTGACGTTCGGCTTGAACTTCACCGCTTCCACGCCCATCGCCTTGAACTGCTGCCCGAGCATCCCCCCGAGCGAGCTGCCCGGCTTCTGGGTCATCGCGTCGACATAATCTTTCGGGGTGGGGAAGAGCAGCCCTCCGGTCATGCCCTGCACGAGCGACGCCACGGTGAGGAACGCCGTCTGCTGGTTCAGGTCGGAGCAGAGCGTCGTCGTCGCGATATCCACGAAATCGGGGGTGCACGTGAGCCTGAGCAGCGTCAGCGCGTTCGCCGACGCGACGTTCACCTTCTGCTTCCGGCTGCCCCAGACGGTTAGGACCCTCTTGTCCGGGTTGCTCGGATCCGGGTCGACGAACGTCGCCCAGAAGTCGTCGTTCATGCCCCGGATCAGCCGCAGCTCGTCGACCGAATCGAACGGGGCGTTCTTGCGCTGATAGGGGAGGCCGACCGTCTGGTAGAAGCTGTCCTCGGCGCCGGTGGAGCTCGGGGCGTTCGACGTCGCGTCGCAGGCGAACGTCTGGTCGCCGGGGTCGGCCCAGTCGATGAGCGCGCTGCAGATGGTCGCGCGGTCCGAGAACTGGCCGTCGCCGTCGCGCTCCTCGAAGAGCGTGTTGTACTGCGCGTCGCTCATCAGGCTGAGCAGCTGGTTCCCCACGGCGATCTGATCGGAGATGCCGCCCACGTCGTCGGCGGCGCGGTTGACGTTGATCTTCGAGTCCTCGTCGACGATCTTGAGCTCGAAGCGGCCGCCGCCGGTGAGCCCCAGGTTCTTGCCCGTCGCGCTGCCCTCGCCCGCCGCCTCGGGGGGCGGCGCCGCGCTGCCCTCGCTCGCGGCGAGCTGCGCGTTGAAGGGGCCGAGGAACATGTCGGTGAACTTCCAGACCGGCACCTGGAACTTCCCCCTGATCCCGACGATCGCGAGCATCGGCCCGATCGCCGTGCTGACGCTCGGCTCGGAGGCGATGAGCATCCGCGACAGGTTCACGGCGCTCTTCGCGTAGTACTCGGCCCGCAGCGCGTCGCGATCGGCGAGCGCCGCGGAGAGCTCGGTCGACGTCTCCTCTTGGAGCTCGGTCAGGAACACGGTGAGCACCGTGATCGCGCCGAGCACCATGACAAGCGCCACGCCGCGCCGGTCGCGCCGCCTCCGGAGGCGGCGGCGCGCGCGCCCGGCGCGCGGCCTCTCTGCGGCGCGATCCTCGGCGAGGGGGCTCCTGGGGCGGCTCATGGCTCAGTTGGCCCCGAAGGCGATGGGGACCTGCATCGGGAGTGGCACCTTCGACTCGAACTTGATCGGCTCCCCGCCGGGCCCGCCGTTCAGGACCAGCGTCACCCACACCTGCGAGGGGAGCCGGTCGAGCTGCGCCGCCGGCTGCGTCGAGTCCCACGAGTCGACCCACTCCCCGGTGATCGGGTCGAGGTACTGGAGATTGAAGCTCTCGATGTCCTCGGCGAGCACGTTGACGACTCCGCCCCTCGTCGGCTCGGTATCGATGGTCCTCGCCTCTCGCCGCACGAGATCGAGCCTGTCGCGCTCCGGGTCGCGCGCGCCGAAAAAGCCGATCTCGCACTGATCGGACTCGTGCGCGTTCCGGAGGAGCCTCCGGTGCGCGAACGCGGTGAAATCGACGCGGTCCGCAGGGGACGAGTCGTCCCCCGCGAAGGCGGTGAGCCGCACGACGATGTTCTTGTCGGCCGGCTGGTGCCTGGACAGGAAGGCCGTCTGGAGCTCGCGCGAGATGCGGGCGATCGCCGCGCGGCCCTGGTGGTAGCGGTCGCCCATCCGGGAGAGGCCCGAGCGCGCGCGGCTCATGCCGTCGAACGCGCCGTAGATGAGCGTCCCGATGAGCGCCAGGATGCCGACCGAGACGAGGACCTCGAGGAGGGTCACCGCGCGCGAGCGGCCGCGGCGCCTGCGGGGAGAGCTTGGCCTTCGCGTCGCCACGGTCAACTCCCTCCTCCCTGGCCGCCCGCACCCTCTTCGGGCTGGCCCATCTGGGGGATCGTCACCCACTGCACGAGCTCGAACGCGTGCTCCCGAGAGCCTTGCTGCCAGGTCAGCTTGACCGTCACCCGCCGCGCGCTCGCCTCGAAGATGGGCTGGAGCGTCGGCGCGAGCATGTCGACGAACGGCTGCAGGAGCCCCGAGATCCCGCCGCCCGACTCGCCGCCCCCCGCGCCGCCGCCGACCAACGATTGCGCGAGATCGTTGATGTCGCCGCTCGGGGCCGCGGTGCCGCTCGACTCGCCCGGCTTGCCGAGCGCCCCGAGCCCCTCGAGGTTGGTGTCGAGGTCCAGATCGCCGTACTTGGGCTCGGGCATCTCGGGCTTCTCGATGCGCCAGCTGCACTTGATGTTCGGCGACTCGTCGCCCTCGCAGCACGGCCCGCTGTCGGCCTCGTCGAGCGCCGGCAGGCCGTCCTTGGCGAGCCGCTCCTCGAGCTCGGTCATCTTGCAGCGCGCGAGCCCGTTCGCGAGGCTGAGGTTCCGCGCGTGCGCCGCGGCCGAGAAGGCGCCCGCCTGCGCGGAGAGGATCGCCGTCAGCCCGAGGCCGAGGATGGCGACCGCCACCATCACCTCGAGCAGGGTGAAGCCGCGGGCGCGCATCAGAGCCCCGTGTCCTCGCGCTCCGACGCCTCGGCGTCGTCGCGCGGCCTGGGCATGCTCGCCTTGCCCTTCCTGAGCTCCGTCTTGCCGGTCAGCGGCGAGACGAGCACCGTCATCACCGCGTCCTCGGTCTCCCCGCCGCCCAGGCTGAGCTGGATCGCGGCGTGCTCGGTCTGGCCTCCGGGCCAGAAGTAGAGATAGGCCCGCCCCTCGGTCACGGGCTCGTCCTGGTGTCCGGTCTCCACCTGGAGGAAGCGCACGCCGCTCGACAGCTCCTTGCCCGGCCTGTCCTTCTCGGGGTTGAAGCCGTACGCCTTCGCCGGCTCGAACGAGGGCCGCGGCGCGCGCGGCCCCTTCAGGATCGCCTCGGCCTCCGCCGTGGCCGCCTTCTCGGCCTCCGTCGCCGCGGCGGCGCCGCCGGCCCGGTCGTTCCGCTCGACGAGCAGCTCACCCGCGGATTCCTCGAGCACGATCATCCGCTCCTCGAAATCGAAGACGAGCCGCACCGGCTTCGACTTCGCGTTCGCGTGGGCGTACGCGACCCGGACGGCGCCCGCGAGCAGCGCCGCGCTGCGCTTCAGCCGCGCGCTCGTGACAGCGCCCATGCCGAGCATGACCGAGCCGCTGATGAGCGCGATCACCGTGACGGTGATCAGCACCTCGACCAGCGTGAGTCCCCTCGTGCGACGGCGTGCCATGGGCGCTCCTGCTCCCGCGCGGCGCTACATCTCCGCGATCTTGTTGAGATCCGACTGCTTCATGTCATCCCGGATGTCGTCCGGGGTGTTCTCTTTCTTGTCGTCGCCGGACGAGACGACATGGACGTCGTTGTTCTCGTCACACTTGATCTTGTAGGGCTGGCCCCAGGGATCGTCCGTCTTGTTGCCGTCGATCTGCTTCGCGCTGACCAGCGCCTGGATCGTCGGGCACCCTTCGCTGCCCGCCCCGAGCTGCTGGTACTGCTCGGCGGCGCTCTTGATGATCGTCGCCCCGGTATAGGCGCTCTTGACGCGCGACTGCTTGAGCTTCGGCCACACCACGAGCGTGGCGCCGCCGGCGATGATCGCCATGATCGTCACGACGATGAGCACCTCGACCAGGGTCACGCCCCGCGAGAGCTTCCGGCTCAGCCGTCGAATCCTTCTTGCGCTGCTTGCTCTGTTCGTCTCCATCTCTCACTCCACCCTGTCAAGGCCGCCTATTTCGCCGTCCGGTCCGTCGCTCAGGAGATCGTATCCGTCCGGATCCTTCCTTCCGGGACAGGTGAGCCGGAGCGGCCTGCCCCACGCGTCGACCGGGTCGATCGCGAGGTATCCCTCGCGCTTCAGCTCTTCCAGGGAACCCGGGCACCGCCGCTCGTGATCGGCGCGGTACAGGGTGATCGCCCCGTGGACGACGGACAACGTGGCGCGGGTCGATCGAATTCCCACGAGCCGGCGCTCGCGCGCGCCGAGGAGCAGCAGGAGGACCGCCATCGCGAGGCCCGCGGCGAAGGGCCTCGCCCGCGCCATGCCGGTCCGCCGGAAGAGCCCGCCGCCGCGCTCCCAGGGGAAGAAGATCGTGCTCTCTCGCTGCCTGCGCCGCCCCATAGCCACCTACCCGACGAAGCTCGACATCTGGATGAGCGGCATGAGGATGGATATCGCGATGAACGCGACCGCGCCGCCCATGATGACGATCATCAGCGGCTCGAGCAGGCTCGTGAGCACCTGGACGCGGGTCTCCACGGCGGAGTCGTAGGCATTGGCGACGTTCTCCAGCATCGCCTCCAGCTGCCCGCTCTTCTCGCCGATGGCGATCATGTGGGTGACGATCGGCGGGAACCGGCCGCTCCGCTTCAGCGGCTCGGCGATGCTCTGGCCCTCGCGGATCGACGCGATGGCGTCGACGATGACCTTCTCCAGGGCCGCGTTGCCGAGCACGCTCCGCACGATATCCATCGCGCTGAGGAGCGCGACGCCCGACGACAGCAGGGTCGCGAGGGTCCGCGAGAAGCGCGCGATGGACAGCATCTGGATGAGCTTGCCGAAGATGGGCGCCCGCAGCACGAACGTATCCCACGAGAGGCGGCCCTTCGGCGTCCGCACCCAGCGGCGGAACCCGTACACCGCGCCCACGAGCGCGAGGAGGACGAGCCACCAGTAGCTCGAGGCGAACGCCGACGTGCCGATGAGCGCCGCCGTGTACCAGGGCAGCGCCTGGTCCATGGACGCGAAGATGCCGGTCACGTTCGGCACGACCGCGATCATGAGGACCGAGATGAGCCCGATGCCGATGAGCGCCATCAGCGCGGGGTAGGCGAGGGCGGCGGTCACCTTGCCCACGAGCTTCGCCTGGTTCTCCATGAAGACGGTCAGGCGGGTCAGCACGCCCTCGAGCGTGCCGGACGCCTCGCCGGCGCGCACCATGCTCACGTAGAGCGGCGGGAAGACCGAGGGGTGCGCCTCGAGGGCCTTGGCGAAGCTCGTGCCTTCGCGCACCTGCTCGCGCACCTGCGTGAGCACCTTCTTCAGCGACTCCTTCTCGACCTGCTCGATGAGCGCGTTGAGCGACTCGAAGAGCGGGATGCCGGCGCCGATGAGCGTCGCGAGCTGGCGGGTCATCACGGCGACGTCCGACGTCGAGGGGCGGCCCGCGAAGGCGAAGATCTTGAGATCGCGCTTCGCCTTCGCCTTCGCGGCCTGCTCCTCGGTCGCGCCGGTGAGCATGATGCCGTCCTTGCGCAGGGCGGCACGGAGGGCCTTCGCGTTCTCCGCGTCGCGGACCCCTTTGACCGGCTTGCCGGTGCCGACGAGGATGCCTTTGTATTCGAATACCGCCACGGCCTTCCCTACTCGTCGACGATGACGTCTTCCTGCGTCGCCGCGAGGACCTCCTCGACGGTGGTGATGCCCTTGAGCACCTTGCGCGCCCCGTCATCCCGGAGCGTATCCATCCCCTGGGAGATGGCGACCCGCTTGATGGTCTGCGCGTCCGCGCTCTTCAGGATGTGCGGGCCCACGGCGTCGTCGACGACCATCAGCTCATAGATGCCCCGCCGGCCGACGAAGCCCTTCTGGTTGCAAGAATCGCAGCCCCCGGGCTTGTAGAACACGGCCCGATCGAGGTCCTGCCCGATGTAGTCGTATTTCTGTCCGTGCACGCTGTAGCGGTTCGAGAGCTTTCGCCGCGCCTTCCAGGCGAGCCGGTCCTCGTCGAGGCCGAGCTGCTGCAGCTCGTAATCGGAGGGCCGGTAGGGGACCTTGCACGCCGGGCACAGCAGGCGCACGAGGCGCTGGGCGAGGATGCCGATCACGCTGCTCCGCACGAGGAACGGCTCGATCTCCATCTCGACGAGGCGGGTCACGGCGGCGGCCGCGTCGTTCGTGTGGAGGGTCGAGAGCACCAGGTGGCCGGTCAGCGACGCGTGGATGGCGATCTCGGCGGTCTCCTTGTCGCGGATCTCGCCGACCATGATCACGTCCGGATCCTGACGGAGGAACGCGCGGAGCGCCGAGGCGAAGGTGAGCCCGATCCCGGGGTGGACGTGGATCTGGTGGATGCCGCCGATCTCGTACTCGACCGGGTCCTCGGCCGTGAGGATGTTCCGGCTGGGCTCGTTGATCCGGTTGAGGCAGGCGTAGAGCGTCGTCGTCTTGCCGCTGCCGGTCGGGCCGGTGACGAGGATGATGCCGTCCGGCCGCTGGATGAGCGCGTCCATGATGGCGTACTCGCGCGGCGCGAAGCCGAGGTCGTCGAGCCCGAGCAGGACCGACGCCTTGTGCAGGATGCGCATCACGATCCGCTCGAAGCCGCGGCTCGTCGGCACGGTCGAGACGCGGATGTCGACGCTCTTGCCCGCGATCTTCAGCGTGATGCGGCCGTCCTGCGGGAGCCGCTTCTCGGCGATGTTGAGCGCCGCCATGATCTTCACGCGGGCGATGATCGGCGCCATGAACTGCTTCGAGGCGCGCTTCGCGACGTAGAGCTCGCCGTCGATCCGGTAGCGGACGACGACGTCGCGCTCCTCGGGCTCGATGTGGATGTCGCTCGCCCGCTCGCGGACCGCCTGCGCGAAGAGGCCGTTGACCCAGGCGATGATCGGGGCGTCGTCGTCCGAGTCGATGATGTCGACGAGGTTGTCCTCCTCGAGCGCCGTGTCGCCCTCGAGCTTCGCGCCGCCGTCCTCCTTGCGCTCCCAGATGCGGTTGATCGCGTTCAGCACCGCGTCGCTCGTGGCGACCGCGATCTCGACGGGCTTGCCGAACAGCGCCCGCACGTCGTCGATCGCCGTCGTGTCGAGCGGGTCGGCGACGGCGCAGTAGACGACCCCGTCGTGCTCGGCGAGCGGCAGGATCTTGTGCTGCTTGGCGTAGGTGATCGGCACCCGGCTCGCGAGCTCGAGCGGCACCGCGTCGATGTCGATGCGCGGGAGGAGGCCGACCTCGCACTCCTCGGCGAGCGCCTTGGCGATGCTCGCCTCGTCGGCGATGTTGGACGAGACGATGAGATCCACGAGCGGCTGACCGCGCTCGCGGACGGTGTCGTAGAGCGGCGCGAGCCGCTCCGCGGGGACGACGCCCCGCCGGATCAGGATCTCGCCGAGGTACTGCTGCTGCTGCAGGCTCATTCCACGCGCTCCATCTGCCGTCCGCCGCCCGGCGGCCGCCGCGTGGGCCGCGGCGGCGGGGCGCCGTTCGGCGGCGGCGGCAGCTGGGCCGGCTCGCCCTCCATGTCGGCCATGCCGGGCTGCATGTGCACGGCGCCGGTGGCCTTGCCGCCGAACGTCGGCAGGCCGACCGGGTCCACCGGCACGTGCTCGCGCGGCCCCTTCGGGCGCGCCTCCTCCTCGAGGCGCGCCCGCTCCTCCTCGGCCAGCATCGACTGGCGGATGTCCTCGAGGAGCCCGTTCGCGCGGCCGAAGTCGCGCGGCGGCTCCCACGCGGCGCTCTCGCTGAAGACGAAGTAACGGTCGATGAACTCCTGCCGCTCCTGCATCTTGCGCTCGAAGATGGTCCGGAGATCGTCCTGGTCCCGGATCACGTAGGGCGTCAGCACGAGGAGGAGGTTCGTCTTCGTCTTGGTCTTGACCCGCTGCCGGAAGAGGAACCCGAGCACCGGGATGTCGCCCAGCACGGGGATCTTCGTCTCCGAGGTGGTCATGCCGTCGCGCATGAGGCCGCCGATCACGACCGTCTGCTGGTCCCGGACGACGAGCGTGGTGCTCGCGGTGCGCTTGTTGATGGGGATCGCGCCGAGCGCGCCCTCGAGGGGGGCGCCGGCGTCGGAGATCTCCTCGGAGAGCTCCAGCCGCACCTGGTCCGAGTCGTTGACGTGGGGGACGACCTTGATCTTCGTGCCGACGTCCTGGCGCGCGGCGGTGCCGCCGCCGAGGCCGCCGAGGCCGCCGAGCAGGCCGCCGAGGCCGGCGAGCCCGCCCGCCGCGGCGCCCGCGCCGCCGGCCAGGCTCGCGAGCTGGTTGAGCCCGCCGCCGCCCACGTTGGTCTGGAGCGGGATGTTCTGGCCGATCGAGATCTCGGCCGCCACGTTGTCGGTCGCGAGGATGTGCGGCGTCGCGAGGACGTTGGAGTCGCCGTCCTGGGCCAGCGCGTGGAGGACGACGCCGAACGCGGGGATCGAGATGCCCGTCCCGAGGATGTTGTTCGAGCCCGTGATCGCGGGGCCCTTGATGCCCAGCGCGAGCGCGCCGAGCTGCGCCGGCAGGCCGATGACGGACTGGCGGATGTTGTTGCCGCCGTAGACGACGCTGTCGTCCGCGTTGAGGCCGTCGAACGGCGCGCCGGCGTGGTAGCCGATGCCGAAATCGAGCGAGCGGCTGACGTTCACGTCCATGATCACCGCCTCGATGAACACCTGCCGTCGGGGCTCGTCGAGCTGGTCGATCACGGCGCGCAGCTGGGCGTAGTCGTGGGGCGACGACGTGATGAGGAGCTTGTTGCTCGCCTCGTCGCAGGTGACCTTGACCTGCCCCTCGAAGATGTCGTCCGTCGAGCCCGGCACCGCCTGGGCGGCGCGCGCGCCCGGCCTGCCGCCCACGGGCGCGCCGCCGCCGCTCCCGCCGCCGAGGACCTGGTTCAGCGTCGCCGACAGCTCCTTGCATCCGGCGTGCTGCAGCGAGAGCACGTGGACCTGCCCCTCGCCCGTCTGCGCCACGTCGAGGCGCTTCAGGATGCCGAGGACGCGCAGGTAGTCCGGCTCGGTGGCGGTGATGATGAGGGAGTTGGTCCTGTCGTCCGCGATGATGCGGGCGCCGGTGCCGCCGGCGCCGCCCCTGCCGGGCCTGCCGCCGCCCGCCGCGCCCCTGCTCGGGTCGACGATCTCGTTCAGCTTGGTCGCGACCTCCGCCGCGGAGCCGTAATGAACGGGCTGCACCCAGAGCTGATCGCCGGCGCCGCCGACGTCGATCTCCTCGACGATCCGGAGCATGCGCTGGATGTTCGACCCGGTGTCCGTGATGATGAGCAGGTTGCCGGGCGGGTAGACGGTGACGTCGCCGTCCTTCGATTTGAACTTGCTCAGGACGCCGCCCGCGTCGTTGGCGTCGATATGGGACAGCCGGTACATGCGGGTGACGAACCGGTCCTCCGCGGGCACGGGCGCGGCGGCGCCGAACACGGGGGTCGTCTCGGACACCGCGCCCGGCGTCTCCACGATCTTGAGGAAGCGGCCGTGGGGGATGACGGTGAGATCGTTCGAGGCGAGGATCGACAGGAACGCGCTGTACGCCTCGGCGACGGTCACCTTCTCCGGCGCGTACACCGTGGCCTTGATCTGCCGGAGCTTGCCGCCGTAGATGAAGCGGCGCCCGGTGATGTTGCTGATGGCCTTCACGAGCTCGGGGAGGTCGGCCTCGTCGAGGTTGAAGCTGACCTTGTAGCCGCCGGGCTTCGGCTTGAACTCGATCTCCTGGACCCCTTGCTTGACCGCGGCGAGCGGGTCGTCCCCGGCGTCGCCCGGGGCGCCTGGCGCGGCTGCGCCCGGCGCGCCAGCTGCTGGCGGAGCGCCCGCGGCCGGGGCGGCCGGCGCGGGGCGGGCGGGCGGCGGCTGGACCTGGCCGGGGGTCCGCAGCACGGGGGCGCCGCGGTTCGCGGGCTGCGCTGCGGCGGGCGGCGCCGCGGCGGCGAGCACGAGCGCCGCCACCGGCGCGGCGAGGAGCCTCCTCCGGAGGCAGCAGGATCGCTCGAGGGTCGTCATCACCATCAGTCGACTCGATATTCTCTGCGTTGGTTGGTGGGGGGAGGCGGCGCCGCTCAGTCGGCGTTCGGCGCGTTCTGCGCGCTTTCGCGCGCGGCCGGCGAGGGGGGCCGCGGCCGCTTCGAGCGAGAGGTCTTGCCCAGGGCGGTCTTGCTCGCGCCGGCGGAGGCCTCGCTGTCGGCCTCCTCGGTCGCGTCCGTCGCGGACTCTTTGTCGTGGGGCGGCAGGACGGCCTTGGCGACCGACACGAGGATGAGGCTCATGACCCCGACGAACGTGAGCGAGCCGAGGACGAACGTGCCGATCACCATCAGCGTCCGCCGGAGCAGGCTCCCCTCGTTCAGCGTCCCTATCCATCGCGCCATGCCGCTACCCTGCTTTCGTCCCTGGATTCAGTCCGGAGCGCTCACTTGATGTTGAAGTCGATGTTCATCGGCTTGCCCTTGCGGTTGATGCTCACCGTGAGCCGGTCCGCCGTCCGGAGCCGCGCGTAGGCCTCGAGGGCCTTCTGCGGATCGCTCATCTCAAACCCGTTGATGCTGGACAGCCGATCTCCGTTCTCCAGCCCGAGCGTCCCCAGCAGAGAGTCAGGGCGAATCCCGAAGAGACGGATGCCCACCACCTTGTCTCCCTCCTTCTCGGGGACGATACGCGCGGAGCGCATCAGCTCGCCCTGGTTCTCCAGGATGTGGTCGACGGCGCTGCGCTCCACGTTGAACTCGTTCTCGCTCACGCGCTGGATCTTCGAGGCGATCTCCGGCGGGATCTTCTTGCCGCCGCGGGGTGGGGCCTTCCCCGCCGCGGCCGTCGACGTCGTCGGGGGCGCCGGCGCCGGCGTGGCGCTGGCGCGGGCGACGGCGTGGTTGCTGCCCACGACGGCCTGGCAACGCGCGCTGCCGGACGTCAGCCAGACCCGATCCCACCCCACGTAGTAAACGGTCTGCCCGCTGATCTCATCCCCTTGCCGGCGCAAGATCGCCTTGCCGTCCGAGCCGGCCATGGCCGCGAACGACCACGCGGGATCCTCGGCCTGGGTGATGAGCAGGACGCGGGCGCCGTCGCAGGAGGGGTCCGCGTACGGGTCCTTGTTGGGCAGCTCGTGCGGGACGCTCGGGATCTCGACCGGCTTGCCGTCGAGCGGCCCCGTCACCGAGTCGAACGGGTTGCGCGAGAGGATCGCCGCGGCGCTCGTCGCGTGGTCCGTGTTGCTCGCGGCCGACCCGAACGACGCCGGGCGCGTCGGAGGGCTCGGCGGCGCCGGCGGGGCGTCGATGGCGACGCTGGAGACCACCAGCTGGCCCATGCCCGACGCCTGGAAGTAGGCGGCGAGCGCGATCAGCGCGCCCAGCACCCAGGGAAAATACCGCTTCAGGATCGCGTCGATGCCCATGCGCCCATCCTCCTCTAGGCGAGTTTCATGCCAGCGGTCAATCGCCGGTGGTTTCCCGCGTGTTCACGAAATTTCGGAAGCTGTCCCGCCAAGGTGACGCACCCCAGCCGCGTCGGACGGCCTTCGTTGCCAAAGTGACAAATGGATCTTCGCGGGGCGCCGGCGCACGGGCGCGCGCCGTGTCCGCGGGACGGCGCGCGCGGCGTCACTCCAGCTCGCCGAGCTTTCGGTAGATGGTGCGCGTGGAGATGCCGAGCAACTGCGCGGCCACGGATTTGTCCCCGCGGGCGTGGCGGAGCGTCTCGCGGATGAGCCTGCGCTCGACCTCGTCGAGGGGCGTTCCGACCGAGAAGGTGAGCGAGCTCGGCTCGGCGGGGGCGGCCTCGCGGATGAAGTCGGGCAGGTCGTCGACGGAGAGCTGGTCGCCGCGGCAGAGGACCACGGCGCGCTCGATCACGTTCTCGAGCTCGCGGACGTTGCCCGGCCACGTGTAGTCGGTCAGGCGCGCGAGCACGTCGCGCGGCGCCTCCAGGCGGGGGCGGTTGTTCTTCGTGCAGTAGACGCCGAGGAAGTGGTCGACGAGGAGCGGGATGTCCTCGCGGCGGGTCCGGAGCGGGGGCGCCGTGATCGCGATCACGTTGAGCCGGTAGAACAGGTCCTCGCGGAAGCGACCCGCGGCGACCTCGGCGCGGAGGTCCTTGTTGGTGGCCGCGACCAGGCGCACGTCGGCGCGCACCGTGTCTCCGCCGACGGGCTCGTACTCGCCCTCCTGCAGCACGCGGAGGAGCTTCACCTGCACGGCGGGCGAGAGCTCGCCGATCTCGTCGAGGAACAGCGTGCCGCCGGCCGCCTTGGCGAAGCGGCCGTCGCGCTTCGCGAGGGCGCCGGTGAACGCGCCGCGCTCGTGGCCGAAGAGCTCGGCCTCGAGGATGGTCTCCGGGATGGCCGCGCAGTTGACCGCGACGAACGGCCCGCGCGATCGCGCGCTGCGCTCGTGGATGAAGCGCGCGAGCAGCTCCTTGCCGGTGCCGCTCTCGCCGAGCACGAGCACCGTGGCGCTCGAGGGCGCCGCCTGGGTCGCGATGTCGAGCACGCGGCGGAGCGTCGGGCTCGATCCGACGATCTCGCGCTTCGTGAGCAGCTTGATCTCCTGCCGGAGCGAGCGGTTCTCGGCGACGAGCGACTGACGCTCGGCCGCCTTGCGCACGCTCTTGATGATCGTCATCCGCTTGAGCGGCTTCTCCACGAAGTCGTACGCGCCCTCGCGCATGGCCTGGACCGCGGTCTCGACGGTCCCGTAGGCGGTCATCATCACGACCTCGGTGTCGGGCGCGAGCTGCTTCAGCGCGCGGAGCAGCTCGAGGCCGCTGACCCCCGGCATCATCAGGTCGGTCAGGACGACCTCGACGCGGCGGCTGCGCACGATCTCCAGCGCCGCCTTCGCGCTGTCGGCCGTGATGACGCGCATGCCGTCGCGCTGGAAGATCTTCTCGATGGAGGCGACGTTCGACGGCTCGTCGTCGACCACGAGGACCGTCGGCGCGCCGGGCGGCGGCGCAGCGGGGCCAGCAGGCGGCGCGCTCGAGGGGACTTGTGCCAGATCGTCAGCCATGCGCCACTGTGTCACAGACGTCAGCGGCATGTCCAGGAGAGCACGGGTCTGACAAAGTCCGATCCGGCGCCTGACAAACTGACATGCCGACCTGGTCCCCGCGCGCCGCCCGCGAAGATCGCGGGATCGGTCAGCGGATGAGCTTCGACAGCTGCTTGAAGTCGTCCGTCCCGGCGATCTTGAGCCAGTCGAAGACGACGGTCTCCGCGGTGGTGATGGTGGCGCCTGCGGCGCGGCAGAGATCGAGGCCGGCGAGCCGGTGGTCGTCGCGGCGGGAGGCGACGCCGTCGAGCGGCACCTGGACGAGGACGCCGCGCGCGGCCAGGTCGCGCACGGTCTGGAAGACGCAGACGTGCGCCTCCACGCCGACGACGATGGCGGCGCGGGGCGCGCGCCCGGTCGACGTGCGCAAGGCGCGCTCGAACTCGGCGGAGCCGCAGGCGGAGAACTCCATCTTGGGGAGGACGGGCGCGCCCGCCTGGGCGAGCCGCTCGGCGATGGGCGCGACGGTCGGGCCGAGGCCCGCGGGGTACTGCTCGGTCGCGATGACCGCCGCGCCGAGGCGCCGCGCCGCCTCGATCAGCACCGTGGCCGCGCGGGTGAGCGCGTCCAGCTGGGGCGCCGGCATCGCGGCGGCGAGCTTCTCCTGGACGTCGATGACGATGACCGCGCTGTCTGCGGGCTCGATCCTTTGCATGGTGGCTACCTCGTGGCCCGGAAGCTCCGCAGGAACCGGAGCAGGTCGCTCCGCAGGTCGAAGCGGAGGAGCGCCTCGCCGATCAGGGCGCCGCCGTCTCCGACGAGGACGCCGGGCAGGACGGTCATCGACGTCATGAGGTCGCCGGGGCGCACGGTCTTCCGGCCGGCGAACGCGCAGCGGCGGCCGTCGTTGGCGGTGAACTCGAAGGAGTAGGGCAGGGTGCCGGTGCGCACGACGTCGAGGCCGAGCCGCCCGGAGAGGTAGCGGTGGTCAGCGAAGCCCTCGGCGTCGATCTCGCCCTCGATCTCGACCTCGGGCTTGCGCAGGAAGTCGAGGAGGCCGCGCGAGCGCGCGCGGATCGTGAACGACATGGGCCGCTCGTCGGACGGCGAGTCGACCAGGTGGAAGCTCCCGGCCATGGTCTCGCAGAACTCGAAGCCGCGCATCACGCCTCCGCCCATCACGCCTGCGGGGGCGCGCCCCGGGGTGGCGACGGCAGCGGCGGGGCGGCCGTCGCCTCCGTGAAGTCCTCGGGCGGGAGCACGAGCCGCTCGACCCGGCGGCCCGAGGCGAGGGCGTCGACGATCTCCGGGACGTCGGCGGGGGTCACGCGGCCGTAGAAGTAGCCGTCCGGCTCCACGGCGATGACGGGGCCCGCCCAGCAGACGTCGAGGCAGCTCGCGGAGCAGGCGCGCGCCTCGACCTTCGCGAGGCCCCGCTCGGCGAGCGCGGCCTTGAGCTGCACGTGGATGCCCTCGGCGCCGCGCTGAGCGCAGGAGCCCTTGGGAACGCCGTCCGGGCGACGGTTGACGCAGACGAAGAGGTAGCGCTTTCGCTGGGGCACGAGGCGGATCCTCGTGCGTCGCGGGGGCCAGGTCAAGCTGGGGCGGTGGGATGCGGGGGGGGCGCGTCGAGCTTCGCCAGGGGGCGGGCCGGCGGCCGGACGGGCGCACAGATGCTGTGCGCGAGGCATTCCTGGGCCCGGTGGCGTACCGTACTCGAAGGTTGTCGGCGAGCTTGGCGGTTCAGACTTCTTCGGAACCCCATTTGTACGGGTTATCGAGACTGCGTTTTGACAGGAGGCTACTGTGTCGCACCCCAGGGGTTTTCATGGCTACAGGTGATCATAGACTCGTTCCAGTGGTAGCAAGCTACCTTGGTTTGAGCCCAGTTTCAGCGCAGTGGAGAGGAATCGATGCGGTGCTCCCGATCCTGGAGCGCATGCGCAGCGACGGGGCGATCGTCATCATAAAGCTTGATGGTGGCAGAGGTCCGTCCGATGACGGCCCGTATACTGTCCTCGCCTCCGGTGGGCGTCTCAAGGGCGATTTTGTTCGCGCGGATGTGTCATCGATTGAGCATGGTCTCGCGAAGGTGATCGTGGAGTATGCGAGAAGGTGTTGGGGGTTCGTTGAGCCCTCGTGACCTGCTCGGGGGGTGAACGCCGGCAGGCTCCTCGCGCTCAGGTCCCCGCTTCCGCGGCGCTGCGCGCGCGGTGCCGGCGCAGCGCGAGGTTCACGATCCCGATCGGCGCCACGACGAGCACCGTCGCGAACCCGAGGACGCCGACCCCGAGGCCCGCGAGGCTCGCGAGCGCGAGCCAGAGCACGTCGAGCGCCGCCGGGCTGGAACCGGACGAAGAACGCTCATCGACGCGCATCTCCCTGCGCAGCTCGCCGACCTCTCGATCGAGCAGCTCCTCGAACGGCCGGCCATAGAGGCTCTCGCTGCGGCGGCCGCGGAAGAACGCGCGGACCGTCCGGCGCGGGGCCGAGAGCAGCCCCGCGAAGAGGCCGCCCAGGTTGAGCTGCCAGGCCGCCACGAAGCCCTTGCAGCCGGCGCCGAGCTCCCAGGCCGCGATCTCGAACTCGCCGATCGCGTTCGTGTCGTAGCCCGTCAGCACGTGGTGCAGGTCGTGGTAACGCACGGCGCGCACGCGCGCCCGCGTGTTCGGGAACGGGACGGGGAGCGGACCGAGCTTGAAGTCGACCCACGCGTCGCCGTAGCCGCCGTCCGCGCCGAAGCGGTTCACCTCGAAGTAGAGCGCCCGCGCCTCCCGCATCGTGAGGCCTTCGTCGTAATGCACCAGAGCCATGGCACCACCCTCGTTCGATGACTTCAGTCACTGACCATGGTCATTCTTCATGCTCGTTCTGTCAAGGAGATCGCCGCTTGACGCGGAGGCGTCCGCGGCAACAGAGTTTTCCGTCGATGAGCAAGGTCATTCCAGGCGCGACGAAACGCCGGAAGCGAGCCGCGGCGCCGCGAGCTCCGGTCACGCCGGCGCCGAGCGCGCCGGCGCCCGAGCGCGGCGGGCGCGCCCAGCAGAAGCTCGACACCCGGCGGCGGATCCGGGACGCCGCGTGGGCGCTCTTCACCGAGCTCGGGTACGACGACACGACGACCAAGGCGGTGGCGGAGCGCGCGGAGGTCGCGACGGGGACGGTGTTCGTGCACGCGCGCGACAAGCCCGACCTGCTCATGATGGTGATGCACGACCGGCTCGCGGCCGCTGTCGACGCGGCGTTCGAGGCGCTGCCGCGCAAAGAGCCCCTGCTCGCTCAGCTGCTCCACGTCTTCCAGCGGCTGTTCGCGATGTACGGCGAGCAGCCGCTCGTGTCGCAGGCGTTCGTGAAGGCGTTCCCCGGTGCGTCGGGTCCGAACGGAGAGCGGCTGAACGCGCTCACGTTCGCGTTCCTGCACCGCGTCGCGGGCCTCGTGCGCGACGCGCAGGCGCGCGGCGAGGTCGCGGGCGACATCGACCCGCTCGCCGCGGCGCACAACATCTTCGCCCTCTACTTCGCGGCGCTCCTGTCCTGGCTCAGCGGCTTCGTGACGCTCACCGCGGCGCTCGATCCCGTGCTAAGGAGCTCCCTCACCCTCCAGTTTCGAGGGCTCCGGGCGTGAGGCGCCGCCGCTCCAACGTCGGCGCGCGTCAGCGCGCGCCGTGCCGGGGATCGCCGGCGCGGAGCGCGGCGAGCACCTCGGCGTGGGTGCGCGGGTCGCCGGCGGCCACCACGTCACCGGCGCTCGCGGCGTCGAGTGGGCGCCCCTCCCAGTCCGTCATGACCCCTCCGGCGCCGGTGATCACCGGGACGAGCGCCGCGAAATCGTGGAGCTTGAGGCCGTACTCGACGACCACGTCGATGCTGCCGCTCGCCACGAGGCCATACTGGTAACAATCGCCGCCGTAGCTCACGAGCTTGGCCCGGGACGCGACCTCCCCGAAGGCGCGGGCCTTCGCCGGCGGGAAGTACTGCGGGCCCGTGGTGGAGAGGCGCGCGAGCGGCAGCCCCGCGCACGCGCGGACGCGCGCCGGCGCGCCGTTCCAGAGCGTCGGGCGGCCCAGGACGCCGAGCCAGCGATCGCCGAGGACGGGCTGATCGATGACGCCGAGCACCGGCCGGCCCCGGTGCAGCAGCGCGATGAGCGTGCCGAAGAGCGGCTTGCCCGTGATGAACGCCTTCGTCCCGTCGATGGGATCGAGCACCCACACGAGCTCCGCCCCCTCGTTCTGGCGGCCAAACTCCTCTCCCACGATCCCGTGGCCCGGCGCGCGCGCGGCAAGGAGCTCGCGTATCGCCGCCTCGGCCTCGCGGTCGGCGATCGTGACAGGGCTCGCGTCCGCCTTGTCGTCGGCCTCGATGCCCTTGCGAAAATAGCGCCGGATCACGGCGCCGCTGGCGTCCGCGAGCCGCTCTGCCAGCTCGACCAGGTCCTGGGAAGGGGTCATCGTCTCCTCCGTGGGCCCTCGAGGCGAGCCTCACCGCGCGATCCCCTACGCGCGCCGCCCGCTCACGGCAACCACCTCGCCTCGCGGCGCCCCGGAGCGAGCTCCGCATTCTGCCGCATCAGGCCGCGTCGCCCGCGGGGGCGCCCGATGACAGGCTCGCTCGGAGATAGGAGCCCAGCGTGTCCGTGCCCCGCGCGCCCTCCGGGTGGAAGTCGGCCAGCACCGGCCCGTTGTGGGGCATGTCCCGCAGCACGTCGAGCGTGACGTCGACGCCCGCCTCGCGGGCGCGCCGCGCGAGCTCCTGGCCCTCGTCGTGGAGGCGCTCGGCGTCGCCGACCTGGATGAACAGCGAGGCCAGCCCCTCCAGACGCGCGTGGAGCGGCGACAGCCGGGGATCGTCCAGCGGGATCGCGCCCGCGAAATCGCGCGCCTGGCGCAGGAGACCCTCCCGGGTACCGTAATCGGTCGCGTCGTTCGCGCGCGCCGAGGCGCTGCTCGAGGTGAGGTCGAGCCAGGGGGAGATGAGCGCGGCGCAGCGCGCCTGCGCGCCGCGGTCGCGGAGCGCCAGCTGCGTGACGAGCGCGAGGTTGCCGCCCGCGGAGTCGCCGGCGAGCGCGATCTCCCCCGGCGCATGGCCGCGCTCGACCAGCGCATCCACGGCCGCGAGCGCGTCCTCGATCTGCGCGGGGTAGCGGTGCTCCGGCGCGAGCCGGTAGTCGATGCCCACGACGCGGGCGCCGCTCGCCAGCGCGAGCCGCGCCATCAGGTCCGCGTGCGTCCTCGTGGAGCCGTACAGGTACGAGCCGCCGTGGAGGTAGAGGACGACGCCCCGCGACGCCGCGCCCGGAGGCTCGAACCAGACCGCGGGGACGCCCTTCAACGTGTCGCCCGTGCGCTTCACGCGCCGGACGGCCTTCTGGGAGTACGGGCGCGCGTCGAGCTCGGCCCTGACCTCTGAATAGGGCCGGTCGAGGAGCTGGATGAAATCGCGGCGGAGAAAGCGGACCACGCACTCGAAGCCGAAGCCCCAGCTCGGGCGCGCGGGCCCCCGGCGGGCGCGTTCGGTCGTGGTCTCCACGAACGCGAGGCCGAACCTCTTCATCAGGCGAAGCATCATGGCGGACATGGTAGCGGACGCCTCCCGCGACCGCGGCGGCCTGTGCCCGCGCCGGTCCGAGCGCCGCGCCGTCGCCCCTCTCGGCGAGGTGCGCCGCGGCGCGCGCCAGCGCTCGCGGCGCGCGTCAGCGCTTCTTCCGCGGATCACCCCGGAGGATGGGATACGCCATCAGCAGGCTCAGCCAGACCACCAGGAACTTCGGGTCGGTCAGCGTCTCGAACGGGATCTCGAAGCGCTCGTTCGCTGTCGCGGCCTCCACCTTGCGCTGCTGCGCCTGCGCCACCGCGGGGCTCACGACCTCGATCCGCCTCCCACCGCTCACGGCGCCCGTGCCGCCGGCCGCGGGCATCTTCGGCAGCAGGGTCCCCTCGGCGATCGCCTTCTCCTCGGGCGTCCGCCCCGTCCTGAGATCCGGGTCGATGAGCACCACCGCCGGCTCGAGCCCCTCGGGGTGCTCGGCGCCGGACGGCTCCGCGGTCGCGATCTGCGCGTCCTCTTTCTCCGGTCGATCCACCGGGACGTAGCGCGGCGCGACCTCGCCCGGCTTGCGATCGCGGAGCTCGACGGTCACCTGGGTCGGGACGTACACGCGCTGCACCTCCTCGAGCGGGACCACGGTGTCCTTGGCGGAGGCCGGCGGCCCGCCCGCGAGCTCGGGCACCTTCGCGCGCGCCGCGTCGATCGCCGCCTGCTCCGCGGCCATCGCGGCCTTGCAGCTCGGAAGGGACGGATCGAAGTCGAGGCCGACGGCGCTGGCGCCCCCCTTCCTCCGCTCCTGGGGCGGCGTGCACTCCTCGTGGATGCGCCCCGCGACTTCGTCGTCCTCCCGGTGCAGGAGCGCGAGCGGGAGCTCCTTGCGATCGTCGATGCCGTTCGCGACCTCCGGCCGGGCCACGAAGCGGTAGCGCACGCGGAGCGCGAGGGTGCGGTGCCCCGCGGCGTCGACGACGGTCACGGCCTCCTTGGCGAAGCTGTCCGTGGTCGCGCCCTGGACCTCGCGCCGGCTCACCATCACCCGGGACTTCCGCAGCCCCGTGAACACCGATCGCGTCTGCGTCCGCACGCGCTCGAGGATCTTGAAATCGCTCGTCCCGGTCGGGACGTAGACATAGCCGTCGAACTGGAGCACGGCGGGCGGACGCTTCACGTCCTGCTCGGCCGTCTTGCCCCGATCGCCGCACCCCGCGAGCGCCAGCACCCCGGCCAGCACGCCGGTTGCCGGGAGAACACGGAGTACTGCACGGAGAAGTGCTACCACAACAGATCTCCACGACGGCGAGGGTGCAACGCCGGTGAATCTAGCTCCGGCGACCTGATGAAGAAACCCTTACCCACCGGAAAAGCCGGGCAAGCATGCGGGGATCGCGCACAGCGACCTGAACGTGACGACCCGGCGCGCAGATCCCGACCTCGACGCAGGCGCCGGCCCACGGCCTGGTGAGCCCCTCACCTGGGCCGGGGGCGCCGCGGCGGCGGGGCCCCGAGCTGGCCGCGGAGCGCGCTCGGAGCGAGGCGACACACCGCGGCGCGCTCCGGGGACGCCCCGCGGCGCTCCGCGCGCGCCGGGGGATTGCCCTTTCGAAAATCGGATGCATTTGGTCGCCGACATGAACACGGAAAGCCCGAACCCCGAAACCAGCGGTTCCACGCCCTCTGCCGACCCTTCGGGTGCGGCCCCGGGCCCGGAGACGCCCGCGTCGACCCCGTCCGAGGAGGCCAAGGCCGCCGGCGCGGTCGAGCTCCCCTTCCAGGCCGAGGTGCAGCAGGTCCTCGCGCTGGTCATCAACTCGCTCTACGCGAACCAGGAGGTCTTCCTCCGCGAGCTCATCTCGAACGCGTCGGACGCGCTCGACAAGGCCCGCTTCCTGGCCCTCACGCGCGAGGGCGTCGCTGAACAATCCGGCGAGCCCGCGATCCTCATCACGCTCGACGACGAGGCCCGGACCCTCACCATCGAGGACAACGGCATCGGGATGACCCGGGACGAGGTGGTGCAGAACCTCGGCACCATCGCCCGCTCGGGGTCGCTGGAGTTCCTGAAGGCCAACGCCGAGGCCGCCAAGCAGAAGAAGGAGGGCGGCAAGCTCCAGCTCATCGGCCAGTTCGGCGTCGGCTTCTACGCCGCGTTCATGGTCGCCTCGCGCGTCGACGTGCAGACCCGCTCGATGCTGCCGGGCGCGGAGCCCGTCCTGTGGCGCTCGTCCGGCGCGGGCTCCTTCACCGTCGCCCCCGGCGATCGCGAGCACCCGGGCACGAAGATCGTCCTCCACCTCAAGGACGACGCGCGCGAGTACACGAAGGTGTGGCGGATCAAGGAGATCATCCGTAAGTACTCGGATTTCGTTCATTTCCCCATCAAGGTGAACGACGAGGTCGCGAACCGCTCGGCCGCGCTCTGGACGCTGCCCAAGTCGCAGATCACCGAGGAGCAGCACGCGGAGTTCTTCCGGCACGTGACCGGCGGCCACGAGGGGGAGAAGCCGCTGCTCACCGTGCACCTGTCGATCGACGCGCCCGTGCAGTTCCACGCCCTGCTCTACGTGCCCGAGAAGGCGCCGGCGGACATGTTCCACAAGGACCGCAGGGGCGTGCGCCTCTACGCGAAGCGCGTCCTCATCGTCGAGGACTGCGACAAGCTGACGCCGATGTACCTGCGCTTCCTGCGCGGCGTCGTCGACTCCGAGGACCTCTCGCTGAACGTCTCTCGCGAGATGCTCCAGGAGAACCGCACGCTCTCCCAGATCGAGCAGCAGATCGTCAAGCAGGTGCTCAAGTCGCTCAAGGACCTCTCCGAGTCGGAGCCCGAGCGCTACGCGGCCTTCTGGAAGGAGTTCGGCCGGGTCATCAAGGAGGGGGTCACCAACGACTGGAAGAACAAGGACGCGATCGCCGAGCTCTGCCGGTTCGAGTCGATGAACACGGAGGCCGGCAAGGTCATCTCGCTCCGCGACTACGTGGCGAAGATGCCGGAGGCGCAGAAGGAGATCTATTACGTCACGGGGCTCGGCCGCCACGCGGTCGAGCAGAGCCCGCACCTCGAGGCGTTCCGGAAGCGCGGCTACGACGTGCTGTTCCTCGTGGATCCGGTCGACGAGTGGTTCGTGCAGTCGCTGAACGAGTTCGACAAGCGCCGCCTCAAGAGCGTGATGCACGGCGATGTCGACCTCGGCGCCGAGCCGGAGAAGAAGGACGAGCCGGAGGCGTCGGTGGACGCGGCCGTGGCGGCGGTCAAGGCGGCGCTGGGCGAGCGGGTGAAGGACGTGCGCGTCTCGCGGCGCCTGACCGACAGCGCGAGCTGCCTCGTCGCCGCCGAGGGGGACCCAGGGGCGAACTTCGAGCGGATCATGAAGCTCATCGACCAGAATACCGGGGAATCCAAGCGGATCCTGGAGCTCAACCCGGGCCACCCGGTGGTGAAGAACCTCAACATCCTGGCGGGGCGCGAGCCCGGCTCGGAGCGGGTGAAGCAGTGGTCCGAGCTCCTCCTCGACCAGGCCCTCCTCGTCGAGGGCGTGGTGCAGGAGCCGGCGAAGCTCGTCCGGCGCATCCAGGACCTGCTCGCGCAGGTCAGCTCCGCCGCCGTCAGTCAGCCCTGACGAGCCGCGGTTTCTTGGCCGGGGTCGAACGTCGGTGATAGGCGCGGGGCGAGGTCGCCAGGATGTCCCGCATCGCAACACCGGCGCTCGGCCGCCGGGCCTTTCTTCGTGCGCTCGGCGCGGCGGGCGGCGCCCTGGCCGCGCCGGGGCTCTGGGCGCCGGCGCCGGCGCTCGCCAGGGCGGCCTCCAGGGTGAGGGCCGTCGAGGCGTCGGACATCGGCGTGACGCTGAAGATCGAGCTGTCGAACGCGCCGTTTCCCTGCGACGGGGCTCCCTACCAGGACGCCACGGCGATGGTCTTCGTGCCGGCCCATTACCGCGCGCCGGAGAGCGATGAGCTCGACCTCGTGATCCACTTCCACGGCCACGTCACGACCGCGGAGCGGGCCATCGCGGCGCACAAGCTCCGCGAGCAGCTCCACGAGAGCAAGCAGAACGCGGTGCTCGTGGTGCCGCAGTGCGCGGTGAACGCGGCGGAGTCGCCCCCGGGCAAGCTGGGGCAGAAGGGCGGCCTCCGGCGGCTGTGCGGCGAGCTCGCGTCGGTGCTCGCGAGCCCCTCGGCGCGGCGGGCGCTCGGCGATCGCGCCATCCCGCGGAAGGCGAAGCTCGGGACGCTCTGCCTGTCGGCGCACTCGGGCGGATACCGCGTCGCGGCCGCGTGCCTGCGCCACGGCGGCTGCGAGGTGAACGAGGTGTACCTGTTCGACGCGCTGTACGGCGAGGTCGACGCGTTCCGCGACTGGGTGCTCGAGCGGAAGGGCCGCTCGGGGCGGGAACGGCACAAGCTCATCAGCCATTTCGTCGCGGGCGACGTGCGGCGGCTCAACCTCGAGCTCGCGCGCGCGCTCGAGGCGCAAGGCGTCGCCTGCCTGCACGAGCGCCGCCCGGGCGAGCTCACGCGCAAGCAGCTCCTCGACGGCCGCGCCATCTTCATCCAGGTCCCGCTCGCGCACAGCGCGGTGACCTTCGAGCAGAACGCGTTCCGCGACTGCCTGTTCGCGTCAGGCCTCCGCCGGCAGCTCCGATCCAGCTGGTTCAAGAAGAAGGACGAGCCGCGCCGGATCGACGTGCGGCGCGGGTCCTGACGTCGTCCCGCCGCCGCGGCGCCGGCGCCGTGGGGGAGGGCGCCGGCCGGTCGCGGCGGCGCTCGTCAGTGCCGGAGCGAGACGTCGGCCAGCGCGAGGCGCGCGTCGTTGATGTACGCGCTGTCCGGGAAGCGGCGGATGAACGATCGCAGCGTCGTCTTCGCGTCGTTCCAGGCCTGGATGTCGAGGAGGCACTCGGCGAGGAGGAAGGTCGCGTCATCCATGACCTCCCGATCGGGCGACGCCTCGGAGAGCGTCATGAGCAGCGGAATCGCGTCGCGCTGCCGGTTCAGCCTGCGGTAGGCGCGCGCCAGGTTGAGGCGGGCCGACGGGGTGTGCGACGCCGTCTCCTTCTGCCGGATGGCGTCCTCGAAGGCGACAGCGGCCTCGTGCCAGCGGCCCGTCCGCATGTGATCGAGGCCCGTCTGGTACGATTTGATCGAGAGCTCCGAGCGCGACTTGTCGACCGAGTCCGAGAAGAACGCGAGCTCGGCCCGGGTGAGCGGCGCCTTGCGCAGCGCCTCGAAGCCCTCGATCACCTCCTGTCGCCGCTCGGCACGGATGAGCTCGTAGAACGCCGCGGCGTCGCTCTCGGCCTTGGCGCGCGCGTCGCTCCGCTGCTGCATCTCCTTGAGATCGGCCTCGTGCTTCGCGATGCGGTCGCGCGCGCCCTTGGTCTCGGCCTGGACGGCGTCCACGCGTGCGTCCCAGGCGAGCTTGACCACGCCGATCACCACGATCACGAAGAGCAGGTTCGCGCTCGCGCTGTTCCAGAAGGCGCGCCGCTCGTACGCCATCTGGCGCTTGGAGATGCTCTTCAGATCCGCGGCGAGGGCGTTCGTGAGGTTGTTCGTCTTGATGATGAGCCCACGGGATTCCACGATCTCACGCTTGATCTCCCTGAGCTCGTCGTCGAAGTCGTGCATTTTCAGGTCCTGAAACCGTGGCCTGTGCAGGAGGCTGTGCTCGTGCTAAGGGGGCCGCGTTCGCGGACCCCCGACCTGTGGAAGGGGGGCCGCGAACGCGGACCCCCGAGCCGCGCCAGGGTGCCGCGGACGCGGATCCCCGGCCTCGCCGACAGGCCGCCCTTACGCTACCAGGAAGCTCTCCCCATGGACACAAGCGACATCCGAAAAGGCCTCAAGTTTATGGTCGACGGCCAGCCCTACTCGGTCATCGACTTCCAGTTCGTCAAGCCGGGAAAGGGGCAGGCGTTCACCCGCGTCAAGATCCGGAACATGGCGACGGGCGCGGTGCTCGAGCGCACGTACAAATCGGGCGAGAAGCTGGAGCCGGCGGACGTGGAGGAGCGCAGCCTCCAGTACATCTATCCGGAGGGCACCGACTTCGTGTTCATGGACGCGGCGACCGGCGAGCAGCTCACGGTCCCCGGCGACAAGATCGGCGATGACTCCAAGTGGCTGAGCGACGGGATGTCGATCGACGTGACCCTGTTCAACGGGCTGCCGATCGGCGTCAGCATGCCCCCGCACGTCGTGCTCCAGATCGTGAGCAGCGAGCCGGGCGTCAAGGGCGACACGGCGAGCGGCGCCACCAAGCCCGCCACGGTGTCGACCGGCGCGACCGTCAACGTCCCGCTCTTCGTGAAGGAGGGCGAGTGGATCAAGATCGACACGGCCGACGGCAAGTACCTGGAGCGCGTCAACAAGTGATCCCCGGCTGACCTCCGGGGTCCGAGGGCCGACGGAGGTCACTTCGCCTCGAAGATCACGGCGGCCGCGCCGGCGACGCACGCGACGCGGGCGCCTCCGTTGGCCGGCGCGCACGCCGTCGCCTGCGCGAGGTCGCCGCCCGTCCAGAGGCGCGCGGCGCCGCCCGCGGTCGCCACGAGGAGCCCGCCGGCGGCGGGGATCGCCAGCGTGGCGCCGTCCGGCGACCGCGCCGCGCCCTGAGGCGCGGGCGTGGTGAGCGGGAACGACAGCGCGGACGAGGCCGGCGCGGCCGCGCGCAGGTCGATCGAGATCAGCGCGGCGCCGAGGGCGATGTCGAAGCCGCGCTCGGACGCGGCGAGCGGGACGAAGGGCAGGCGCTCCGTCCCGGCGCAGCGCTCGGGCGCGGCCGCGCCGGGCCGGGCGCGAGGCCCCTGGCCGCGGAGCAGCGGGAGCGGGACCTCCATCTCGCCGACGGCATCGGGCGAGCTGCGGAAGAGCGCGAGCAAGGTGGGCGCGTCGCAGCGGCGCTCGACGGCGACGAGCTCCGCGGGCCCGGCGTGGACGGCGGCGGGCCAGGGAGGGATGTCCGTCGCGGACTCGGTCGACGTGGCTGGCGACGTGGCCGGGTCGACGCGGACGACGCCCTGCGCGGTCCTGACGAGCAGGGCCCCGCTCGCCTCGAACGCGAGCGGGCCGAAGGCGCCGGTCCTGGTCGGCTGCGGGGCCGCGGCGGTGCGGTACACGGCGGCGGCGGTCGCCGGCGGCGCGAGCTTCGCGAGGAGCTTGCCGTCCTCCTTGGTGCGCGCCTCGGCGCCGCCGCGGTCGAGCGCCGCGATGGCCGCGAGCGGCGCGCCCCGCGTGGACGCCGCGACCGCCTCCGCGTGGTCGATGGCGGCCGCGAGCCCCGGCTCGCCGCAGCGCACCGGACCAGGGCCCGTCCAGACGAGGGCCTCGCCGGCGCGCGCGGCGTCGCGGCCGGCGGTCGCTCCGGCGCCGCGTTCGGCGTCGGCGCAGAGGGCGGCGTGGAACCGGCGCAGCCGCTGGGCGGAGGCGGCCACGGCCGGCGCCGTCGACTTGCCGCGCGCGTCCCGGAGCAGGGAGGCGGCCAGGGCGCGCAGCGCCTCGCCGGGCTGGGCCGCGTCGCGCGAGAGGCCGGCGGGGCGATCCAGGAAGACGAGCGGGGCGCGGACCTCGGACGCGGCGCCCGCCGGGGCAGGGAACGGGCGCAGGGCGCCCGAGAGGCCGACCGAGACGATGAGGTCGTCGCGGCCGTCCGCGTCGCGATCGGCGACCTCCAGGGAGGCGGAGAGCGCTTCCTCCGCGGGCGGCGCGCGGAGGCGGAGCTCCAGGGCGAGCTCCGGGGGCGCGCCCGCGCCCGCGGCGGGCCCGGGGAGGCGGATCACGGCGATCCAGCGCGTCGGGCCCGTACCCGCGGCGCCGCGGTGAGCGCCGCCGCACTGCGGGGCGAAATCGAAGGCGAGCGCGGAGGGGCCGATCTGGCTGAGGCCGACGCGCGGGGTGCACCCCTGCGCGTCGAGATCGCCGGGGAGCGCGGCGAGCGTGCGCAGCGCCTGCGGCCGCGCGGCGGGCGCGAGCAGGAGCTCGCCGCGCAGGCCGTCGGGCGACCGCGCCCACGCGACGAGATCGCGCGCGCCGTCCCCGTCGACGTCGAGGAGGAGCCCGGTCTCGAACGTGCGCCCGGTCGGCGCCGCGGCCACGGGGCCGCCCTCGAGGGGCCATTGCTTGCCGCCTTCCGGCGCCGGGACGCTTGGCACGACCGTGAACCGAGGCGCGGCGGCGTCCGGGGCGCCGGCGTCGGCCTCGGGGCCGGCGGTCGCCGCGCCAGGGACGACGCCGCTCAGCGGGGGCGGGGCGCCGGAGGGCGCCACCGAGCCGAGCGTGTAAGGCGTGTAGGGCCTGGAGCTCGGGCAGCCATCGCAGCCGGCGGCGGCGAGGAGCGGGAGCAGGGCGCGGAGGAGCTTCGAGCAGGATCGATCGGGCATCGCGGGCGGACCCGGCGGCGCACCGGTGTGCGGCGGGCGGCGCAGGCGTAGCACGGGCGGCGGGCGGGCGTCGTGGAGCCGGCGCGCCGTCCAGCCGCCCGCGCGCCGGATGGCGCCGGTGCGCCTTTCGGAGTAGCTTGATCGAGGGTAGATGAGCGGGCCGAAGCCTCCCAGGGCCGTCGAAGGCGAAGACTATTACCTCGAGGGAGGCCGGGTGGTTTTCACAGAGGCGTATCACCTGAAACGGGGATACTGCTGTAACTCCAAGTGCCGCCACTGCCCTTACCGGGAGAGGGCGCCGGCAGAGTCGATGACCGTCGCGCTGCCTCGGCTGAAGCTCCCCTGACGCCGGTGACGCCGGTGCAGCGGTCGAGCCTCCGCGGCGGATCGCGGCGAGCGGCGCCATGCAACGAGCCGCCGTGACCGGTTCGCAGGAGCCGCTGCGCACGCGCGCGCCGGCGCTCCGCGGCGGCCGCGGGAGGCAATCCGTCTGCGGTTGATGACGGGCGGAGAGCCCCGGCGCACCACGGAATGTCGGTTGATCCGGATTGCGTGGAGCGTCTAGGATTTCGCGCTCACATTCGCGCGGGAGCTCCTATGCGTCGCGGCCTTCACCCTCTGCTCTGCTGCCTGTTGCTCTCCGCGCCGATCGGCTGCGACGCCACGTCCGCGAACAGGCCGCCCGACGAGACGCCGGGGAAGGTGCCGAGCGCGGACGCGGATGGCGATGGGATCAGCGATGCGGAGGAGGGGCGCGGCGATGCGGTCGACACGGATCGCGACGGTCAGCCGGATTTCGAGGACACCGACTCCGACGGCGACGGGCTGTCCGACAAGCTCGAGGGCGCTCCCTTCCCAGGGGAAGCGAAGCCGCGTGACAGCGACGGCGACGGGGTGCCGGATTACCGCGACGAGGACTCCGACAACAACGGGCTACCCGACGAGGACGACGGCGACGGCGACCGCGACCGCGATGGAACCGCCGATTACGTGGATCCCGACGATGACGGCGACGGCCTCCTGGATGTTGTCGAGCTCGGGTCGGACCCGCTCGATCCGGTGAACACCGACGGCGACAAGTGGCCTGATTTCCGTGACAGGGACTCCGACGACGACGAACTCCTGGATCGGTACGAGAGAGAGTTCGACGCCGACGGCGACGGGATCCCGGCGTTTCGAGATCTCGACTCGGATGGTGACTGCCGGCCCGATTCGATCGAGCGCGGCGACGGTGACCCCGAGCAGCCGCCCATCGACAGCGACAGGGACGGCGGGGGCGATTTCCTCGACCTGGACAGCGACAACGACAGCCTGCTCGACGAGCTCGAGGACCTCAATTGCGACGGCGTGCTCGACCCGGGCGAGTCCAGCATCGCGAGCGAGGACACGGACGAGGACGGCGTGAACGATCTCATCGAGCAGGCCGCCGGCACGGACCCGAACGACGACCTGGACAACCCGCGGGCCAGCGGGGATTTCGTGTTCATCATGCCCTATCAGGGCCAACCGGATCCCGCGCAGGACACGCTGGATTTCTCGACCACCATCTCGCAGGCCGACGTGGTGTTCGCGATGGATACCACCGCGACCATGGGCGGCCAGATCAATCATCTGAAGGGCGCGCTCCAGGAGATGATCGATCAGCTCGCCAAGGAGATCCCGAACATCGGCATCGGGGTGACTCAGTACAAGGACTTCCCGATCGACGCCTACGGGGGCCCCAAAGACCAGCCGTTCTACCTGGAGCACCGGGTGATGAGCGTCCTCACGCCGGCAGGGCGTGAGTCGGTGCAGGACGCGGTGAACTACCTCAAGGCCGAGGCCGGCGGCGATCTCCCGGAGAGCGGCTGGGAGGCTCTTTATCAGATCGCCACCGGGGCGGGCACGAACGAGGGCGGCGCCAACGTGCCCGTGTTCAATCCGCTGAGCGCTCCGCCGGGCAGGACCCCGGCGGGCGAGACGGTCGGGACCATCGGCGGCGTGGGCTTCCGCTTCGGCTCGCTGCCCATCGTGGTGATGATCACCGACACGCCGAGCCACAACGGGACGTTCGCACAGCACAACTACGCCACGTCCAGGGTGGAGTCGCCGACCTCTTCGGAGGCGCTGCAGGCGGTGACGGGCGTGGGAGGCCGGCTCATCGGCATGGTCGCCTCCAGCTCGGTCGAGGCGCAAGCCGACCTGACGGCCGGCGCGGTGGCGACGGGCTCGGTGGTCCCGCCGGCGGCGTGGGGACCGGAGGGCATGCGCCCGCCGCGGTGCGCGGTGGGACAGTGCTGCGTCGGCGAGAACGGGAGCGGCGTGACGATCGAGAGCGGCAAATGCCCGCTCGTGTTCCGGGTCGCCAGCAGCGGCGACGGGCTGAACCTGGCCGTCGTGCAGGCGATCAAGGTGCTCACGACCTATGTCACGCTCGACATCTCGGCGGCGGTGGCGGACGAGACCGACGCGGTCGACGCCGCGAGCGCGTTCATCGACAGGATCATCGCGAACAACAGCGCTCCCGAGCCCTGCGCCACCGGCTTCCGGGTCATCGACAAGAACGTCGATGGCGTCGCGGATACCTATACCAACGTGTTCCCCGGGCCCACGATCTGCTTCGACGTGATCCCGAAGACCAACGTCTCGGTGCCTCCGACGACGGAGCCGCAGGTGTTCACGACGAACATCGTCGTCACCGGCGACAGCGTGACCACGCTCAGCACCCGCAAGGTCTTCTTCCTCGTCCCGCCGGAGATCCCGGAGCCCCCCATCGACTGATGAGCCTCCGGCGCTCGCGGCTCCCTGGAGGCCCGGCAAGGCCTGTTCCACGCGGCACCACATATCATGAGCAAAGACTCTGGCATCGAGGGCGCGCCGACGTCCGGGGAGGCCCGCGGCGCGGCGCTCTGGGAGCTCGCGCGGCTCTTCTTCCGGCTGGGCGCCACGGCCTTCGGCGGCCCCGCGGCCCACGTCGCCATGATGGAGGACGAGGTGGTCCGCCGGCGCGGCTGGATGACGCGCGAGGACTTCCTCGATCTCTACGGTGCGACGAACCTCATCCCGGGACCCAGCTCGACCGAGCTCGCGATCCACATCGGGCATCGCCGGGCCGGCTGGGCGGGCCTGCTCGTGGCCGGAGGGTGCTTCATCGTGCCGGCGGCGCTCATCACGCTCGGGTTCGCGTGGGCCTATGTCCGGTTCGGCGCGGTGCCGGAGATGTCGGCGCTCCTCTACGGGGTGAAGCCGGTGATCATCGCGGTCGTGGCCCAGGCGCTCTGGGGTCTCGGCCGCGCCGGGCTGCGCTCGCGGCGCTCGCTCGGCCTCGCGGCGCTCTGCGCGGGCGCGAGCCTCTTCGGGATCCACGAGCTCGCGGTCCTGGCCGGCGCGGGCGCGCTCGCCGTGTCGCACCGGCTCGCGGCAGGGCGCCCCGCGGGTCCGCCTCCCGGCGCGGCGGCCGTCGCCGTCCCGCTCGCCGTCCCGCTCGCCAGCGGCGCCGCCGCGACGGCCGCGGCGGTGAGCGTGCCGTTCGGGCTCCTGCCGCTGTTCCTGTTCTTCGCCAAGGTGGGCTCGGTCCTCTTCGGGAGCGGGTATGTGCTCCTCGCGTTCCTCCGCGCGGATCTCGTCGAGCGATACCGGTGGATGACGGAGGCCCAGCTGCTCGACGCGGTGGCGGTCGGCCAGGTGACGCCCGGCCCCGTCTTCACGGCGGCCACCTTCATCGGTTATCTCCTGGGCCGCGTCCCGGGCGCGCTGGTCGCCACGGCGGGCATCTTCCTTCCTGCGTTCTTCTTCGTCGCGCTGAGCGGACCGCTGATCCCCCGCGTCCGCCGTTCCCCCGTGGCCTCGGCCTTCCTCGACGGCGTGAACGCGGCGTCGCTCGCCCTGATGGCGGTCGTCTCGTTTCGCCTCGCCCGCGCGGCGGTGGTCGATTGGCTCACGGGCGCTCTGGCCATCGCGGCAGCGCTCCTGCTCATCCGGTACCGCGTGAGCTCGCTCTGGCTCATCCTGGCCGGCGCCGTCATCGGCGTCGCGTCGGTTCACGTCTGAGCCGGCGCTCCTCGCTGTTCCGGCCCCTCCTCGCCGCGCCCGCGCCCGGGGAGCAGCCCGGGATCCCTCGCCCCCGCTACCTGGCGGGCGATCGCAGGGAAGACGGCTCGTCCGCGGCCACCAGCGCCGTCCCGGGCCCGATGTGGAACGCGTTGCCCCGCCAGGCGACCCGGCGGCTCGAATACGCGTTCAGCCAGCAGAAGAACCAGCACAGCGTCCGGAGCGGCTCCACCGCCACCAGCGCCAGGTTGGAGCGCGCCGGGCGCAGCATCTTCAGGGCCAAAAAGGTCCCAAGGCTCTGGAGCGTCCAGGCGAACAGCCACATCTCCAGCACGAGGCCCGTCGGGTTGAGCAGCAACGTGAGCCACGCGATGAGCAGCGGCGAGTTGAACGGCTCCGCCGCGAAGCAGCGCGGGGCGAGCGTGCGCCGCATCTTCGCCCAGCGGGTGTGTCGATCCAGCATGCGCGTGAGCGAGCAGCTCGTGTTGCGGTTCTCGATCGGATCCAGGCAGAGATCGACGACGAACCCGCACGCGCTGAAGCGCTGTCCGAGCATGTCGTCCTCCGCCAGCACGTGGGCCACGCTCTCGAACCCTCCCACCCGTGCGAGGTCGACCCGCCGCATCGCCATCGATTTGCCCACGCTGATCGATCGCCCCGCGAGCTCGGCGGCGGCGACGACCCCGGGCGCGATGAACGCCCCGAGCTGCGCGTTCTCGACCACCGCGCCGAGCGTCCGCTCCCCCGTGCCCACGACGACGCTCGAGACGAGCCCCACGCCAGGCCGCATCAGGATCGACAGCAGCGAGCGGAGGTAGTCTGGGCGGACACACACGTTCGCGTCCGAGATGACGAGGACGCTGCCCTCGGCCCTGCGCTCGAGCTCGAGGAGCTGCGCCACCTTCGGGTTCAACGCCTCGCTCGGATCCGTCAGGCAGAGCCGCGCCTTCACCTCGGGGTGCGCCGCGATGAAGGCCTGGATCACCGGCACCGCCCGGTCTTCTCGCGAGGCGACGCCGAAGACGATCTCGTAACAGGGGTAATCGAGCCGGGCGAAGGACTCGAGGTTGTCGGCGAGCCCGTCGTCGACGCCCGCGACGGGCTTGAGGATGCTGACGAACGGGGTCGCCCCGCAGGGGCGCGACGCTTGGACCGGCGCCACGAGCCGGTGCCGCGCGATCCTCCAGAGGAAAAAGGTTTGAATCGTCGCGTAGATGATGGATGACAGCGCCGTCGGCGCGACCGTCGCCAGATCTCCCCAATCCATGGATGGCCATGCTGATCGAATCGCGTGGCGTCTCGATGGCCGGACCGCAAACCCAGCGCTGACTTTTCGCAACCGAGGCGTGACAGCCCCTCATCGCCCGCGACACACCGTGATGGCCGGCACGAACTCGGGGTGTTGCGCAGGATCCGTCGCCGGCACACGCGCGCCGAGGCCACGCGAGCCTATCGGCGCGGCCGGGCAGCGTCAGCTGATGCGGCCGATCAGCTCGCGCGTGATGTTCTTCTGGTGCGACTCGAGCGTGCCGCCGCCGATCTCGAGCAGCTTGGCGTCACGGAAGAACCGCTCCACCTTGTACTCGGTGCAGTAGCCCCAGCCGCCGAGCACCTGCATGGCGTTGTCGGCCACCTCCTTGCCCACCGGCGCGGCGAAGAGCTTCGCGGCGTCGGTCCCGAGCCGGTTTCTCCGCTCGGGGCTGACGTTGCGCGCCACCGCGTAGATGAGGGCGCGGGCGGCCTCGGTCTTGGCGTAGCTCTCCGCGATGTAGCGCTGGATCTGCCCGTGCTCGGCGATGGGCTTGCCGAAGCTCTTCCGCTCTCCGGCGTACTGGATCATGATCTCCAGACAGCGGTCCGCGATTCCCAGGCTCATGGCCGCGAGCGTGAGGCGCTCCAGCTCCAGGTTCCTCATCATGTTGCGGATGCCGCCCCCCTCCTGGCCCAGGACGTTCCAGGCGGGCACGACGCAGTCGTCGAAGAGGAGCTCGCTCATCGTGCTCCCCCGCATTCCCATCTTCGGGGTCTTCTCGTCGGTCGAGAACCCGGGGAACCCCCGCTCCACGACGAAGGTCGTGACCCGGCCCTCGATGGTCGCATAGACCAGGAAAATCTGGGCCTCCGGGGCGTTCGTGATGAGCGCTTTGCGCCCTTTCAGGATGTACCGGTCCCCGTCGCGCCGGGCGAACGTCTTCATCCCGAGGACGTCAGTCCCGCTCGTCGGCTCGGTCATGCCCATCGCGCCGATCCACTCGCCGGAGAGCACCTTCGGCAGGTACCGCGCGCGCTGCTCGTCATTGCCGGCGTGGAAGAGGTTGTTCACGAACAACATCGCGTGGGCGAGGTACGCGAGCGTGAACCCGGGGTCGCTCTTCGCGAGCTCGTGGTGGACGATCACCGCGGCGACCGCGTCCATGCCCGCGCCCCCGTACTCCGAGGGCACGGTCACGCCGAGCAAGCCGAGCTCGCCGAGCCGCCGCATCAGGGGAACGTTCAGGGTGGCGCTCCGGTCGTGCTCGTCGGCCTGCGGCTCGACGACCTCACGGGCGAAATCCCGCACCATCTGCCGCAGCATCCGGTGCTCTTCCGTCGGGTTTTCCAGATCGCTTGCCATTGCGGGGGATGACGCGCTCATCGCGGCCCAACGTAGCACGCGGGGCCGCGCGTCAGCGATGGAGTGGCACGCCGTTCGCCTCGCCCCTGGACGGACCCTCATCGAAAGGGGCACGAATGAGAAGCTGGACCGATGTGGTGCTCTGGAGCGTGGTGCTGGTCTCGCTGCTGACCTGGCTGCTCGCCGTGGTCGGTGTGCTGACCGTGCACCCGTGGACCCCCGCGCTCCTCGTGATCTCCGCCGCCTTCGCCCTGACCGGGATGCTACGGCAGGTGCCCGGGCGGCCGCGGCTCTGAGCCGGCGGGAGCGGCCGGGGCGCCCGGCGGCGCCTCCGTCGCGGTCGCCGGGGGCGAGGGCCCGTCCTGGCAGCACCGGACGCCGGTCGAGTAATCGAGGTAGCTCCTCGGGTGGGCCGTGATGAGGGCCTCGCAGCCTGCGCGGGTCGAGCGCGCGTAGAAGCCGCCGGCGAACGCTCCGCCCGGCTCGTTCACCCACTCATCGAGGTTGCCCACGAGATCGTAGACCGCGTCGCTGCCCCAGCGGCTCCTGCACCGCGGGCTCCCGCCCGTCTCCCGGAGCAGCGGCTCCCGGGCGCTGCGCACGCGGTTCAGCCGGGGATCCAGGTGGCCAATCGACGCATTGCCGTGGAGCAGCGCGGCGGGGTGCGCCGGCCGGTAGACATTGCACGCGCCCTCCTCGAACGTGTCGCCGTACGGGTACAGCGTGTCGTCCTCGCCGCGGCACGCCGTGACGAACTCCTCGACCGAGCAGAGCCGCTTGCCGGCCGCGGCGCAGGCGCTCTCGGCGACGAGGCCGGTCACGTAGCCGCTCGGCCGCACCCCGGACCGCGAGCGGGCAAGGGCGGCGATCGCGCGGCCGCGCTGCCAGGAGGCGAGCAGCGGCAGGGGGAAGGCGCGCGCGTGGACGTCGCCGATCCGCCGCAGTCCGGTCGACCAGTCGGCGAGGGTGAGCTCGAGCAGGTTCGGGGTCGACGGGTAGTCGGGCGAGAGCGCCTGTCCGGTGGCGCCGTCGACGAGCATCGCCTCGAAGCGATCGACGCAGAAGCGGCCGCCGTCGATGGCCACCATGTCCGCCGGACACGCGGGCGCGCCCGGCAGCGCGGCGGCGGGCGCCTCCGCGGGCTCTCGTGCGGCCGACCGCGCCGCGCCGGCGCTCGCGGGCGGCGCGGGGCGAGCGACGCGCGCGACGCCGGCTTCGGCCTGCGCGTCGAGGCCGCTCACGGCGCTCCCGAACCACCGCAGGCTGCCGTCGGAGGCCCAGACCGCATCACCCACCACGCAGGCGCCGGGCGCCACGAGCTCCGGGACGGTCACGAAGGCGCCGGGCGACGGGGCCGGGACCGCGCGCCGCGCGGGCTGCCCGTCGACGCAGAGCGCGCCGGTGTCGTCGGCCGGCCAGGGCTGCGACGCGAGCTCGGCGCCTTCGTCGTCGAGCCACACCACGTGGCGCCGGGCCGCGTCGCTGAGCAGCGCGCCGCCCTCGGGCAGGGCGACGAGCCGCACCGCGAGGTCGCCCTCGGCGATCGGCAGCGAGGTCGCGCGCGCCGCGCCGGGCCGGCCGAGCGCGTCGATCGAGAGCGCCACGACCACGCGCGGATCCGCGGCGCTCACGCCGGCGACGATGGCCCCGCCGCCGCGGCGCTCGCATGCATCGAACCCCGCGCGCACCGGCGACGGGATGGCGAGGGCGGGCGGCGCGCGGCCTCCGGCGTCGGGATCGGGCGCGCCGGGCGCGACGGGCGCGAGCCCGCCCTGAGCGCCGAGCCCGGTGAGCGCGCCCGAGGCGTCGATCCCGGTGATCTGGAGCCTGTCGCCGCGCACCTCGAGGAAGAGCCCGCGCTCGTGCCCGCCGACGAGCGCCGTGCTGTCCTCGTGCGCGCGCCCCCGCAGCGCGGGCACCACGAGCGGTCCGGGCAGGAGCCGCGCCACGTCCGTCCTCGCGAGCCACCAGGACGACCCGATGCGCGCGGCGCGCCGCCTGTCGGTGGGGCGCTCCGGCTCGCCGATCGGCGTCGCCGGCGCGCCGTCGACGGCGCCTGCCGGCGCTGCGCCGAGGCTCTCCGGCGCCGCCGCCGCGGTGACCAGGGCGCGCGCGTCGAGCCGGTGGAGCTGCCCCGCGGCGAAGGCGAGCCCCTCGCCGTCCGTCGCGAGCGCGCCCCACGCGATGCGCGCGCGCCGCGCCGGGAACGGGTCCGGCTCGCGGCGCGGCTGCCCGTCGGCGCGCGAGGCCGAGAAGAGCCCGCCGGAGATCGTCTGGAAGTACGCGCGATCTCCCGCCCACGCGGCGAGCCCCGGATCGTACCCCGGCTGCCCCGGGGCGCGCCGGGCGCCGCTCGCGGCGATGCGCTCGAGGGCGCCGATCTCGGCCGGCGTGACCGGGGTCGCGTCCGCGAGGCGCGCCGGATCCACGGAGCAGACCGCCCTGGGCGCGGCGCCGGCAACAAGCCGCTGGAGCGAGGGCGCGACGCGCGTCGCCTGGCAGGCCCCGTTGCGGCCGGTGACGTCGACGACCACGGCGCCTGCGCTCGCCGTCACGAGGCGCGGATCCTGGTGGCCACGCAGCGCGCCGTACTCGAGGTCGCCCTCGACCACGACGGCGCGCCGGCCCGGATCGAGCTTGCCGTCCTCGCCGAGCGAGGCGAAGGCGATCTGCGCGCTCCCGAGCCACGACGTGCTCGTCTTCTTCGAGCTCGCCGCGTAAAATAAGAGATCGATCGCGCCTGGTCGCCCGCCTGCGTCGATCAGCCCCATGCCGTCGAGCGGCGGCCGGAAGCGCAGCCCGGTGGGGGACGACGTGGCCGCGATCCCTTCGGACGGCGAGACCCAGCGGAGCCGCACCTCGACCTCGGGCAGCGGGTCCGGCCGCTTCGGCCGGGTCGCGGGGCGCGCGGTCTTCGTGGGCCGACCGTCGCGCCCGCGGTGCTCGCCGCGCTTTTTCCGCGTGGCCTTGCCGCTCGCGCCGGAGGTCTTTGCCGGCTGCTTCGGCTTCGCCACCGTCGCCTTGCGGCCGGGGGCCTTGCGCGCGGGCTTCGCCGCGGCGGAGCGCTCGCGCGCGGCGCGCTGGGCCGGCGTCGCGGCGCTCGCGCGCGGCGCGGTCTCGGCGAGCTCGAGCAGCGCGACGCGCTCGCCCACGGCGGCCATCGCGTGCGCTCGGACCGGGGCGCACGTGCGCGATGCAGCCGAGGCCTCGCCGGGGAGGATGGCCGTCACGCAGAGCTCGCCGCCCTGCGAGGTGAGCAGGGTGGTGGTCCCATCCGGGGAGGCGTGGGCGCCGGCGAGGTCCTCGTCGAGGAGCAGGTGCGGCGGTCCGAGCTCTCCGGTGGCAGCGTCGAGCCGCCTGACCCAGCCGGCGCGATCCGACGACAGCTTGGAGAGGAGCAGCACCGAGCGGCGGTCGAGCGACGGCTCGATCGTGAACGGGAGCGGCTGCACCGTCGCGGTGCCGAGCGGCGTGCGGCCGGGGGGAGCCACGCTCGCGAGGGCGGTCGTGGCGGCGCTGATCGAGGGCGCGCCCTCCGACGCGGGGGCCGGGGCCAGGCTTGTGTCGGGCGCGTGCGCCGCGGTGCCGGTCTGTGCGGGCGCGTCCCGCAGGGAGCCGCCGGAGCACGCGCCCGCGCCGCAGGCGAGCGGTACGAGCAGGACAGAGAGCACAGATCGGGGGGAGAGGGGGGATCGGGGACGACGCATCCTTCGCTCGCGCTCGGGTCTCCTTGTCCGCGTGGCCGCTCGAGGAGGCGGCCGAGCCTAGCGCGGGCACCGTCCGCACGCTCGCGGTTGGTTCGGAAATGGCAGAGAGGACGCCAAGAGGGGCGAGGTGCAGGGGAGATGGGGTCTAGTACAAAAAGGGTCTATCTGGAGCGGGCCGATGCGACAGGGAATGTTGTCGTGACCGAGCTCATCGCAGGTGAGAGCCCCGTCGTCCGAGTGGCCGAGACCTGGTTCCACCCTCAGGGGGGTGGTCAAAAATCCGATCGAGGCACCATCGGTCCGGCGCGCGTGCTGCGCGTGGCTCACAATGGCGGCATGGTGGACCACTTCGTCGACTCGCTCGCGGGCCTGTCCGTCGGCGGAACCTACGGCTTCGCAGTCGACTCCGCCTGGCGGAGGCTGAATTCGGTCTACCATTCGTCCGGGCACCTGATCGCCGGGTTGGTGGAAAGTCTTCAGCATGGATTGACCGCCGTGGCCGGTCATCAGTGGCCAGGAGAAGCGCGCGTCGAGTTCGAGGGTCAGGCGGAAGCTTCCAGCTTTGATGGGCTTGCCACAGAGCTCTCGAGACGCCTGGGAGAGCTCCTCTCGAAACCCGTCGAGGTCAAGGTGACGGGTGATCCGTACAGCTCGCGAGCGATCCAGATCGGGGACTTCCCTCCGATACCTTGCGGTGGAACCCACGTGCGAGCTCTGTCCGAGATCTCCGTTGTACGAGTCCTGAGCATCAAGAGGAAAGGGAGCCGCGTCCGCGTCGCTTATGACGCGCTACCTCCCTGATCCCTGAACATGAGCCGCTCGACGGACCGAAGCTTGTGGCGTGGGGTCGTGAATCTGTCGACCACCGGCCCGGGTCGTAGACGTCCCTCTGGCTTCGTCCGCAGGTCCAGGCTGCCCGGCCGTACCCGTGGTAGGCTTGCCCCGGATGTCCGACCCCTTCCCCAAGGATGCGTCGAAGCCCCCGACGTTCAAGCGGCTCCTGGTCGACGACTACGAGAAGGTCACCGACGCCAGGCTTCAAGAGGCGTGCAGCAGGCTCGGCGCCCGCGTGTGCCCCAAGGTCGGACTGAAGGAGGTGCTGCCTATCGAGGGTAGCGGCCTGCCATTCGAGCTCTTCCGTTATGCCCTCCAGGCCCACTTCGACTTCGTGGTTGTTGACCGCGCCAGCATCCCTCTCTTCGCGGTTGAGTTCGATGGCGCCTCTCACCGGTACGAGGAACAGAAGCGGCGGGACGTGAAGAAGAACGCGCTCTGCGAGCGGTTCCAGTTTCCCCTCCTACGTATCAACTCCCGGCACCTGACCAAGAAGTACCGCGGCATGGACCTGCTGAGCTGGTTCGTGGACGTCTGGTTTGCTGCCCAAGCGTTTGAGGATGCTCAAGAGAACGGGCTCGTTCCATGGGACGAGCCGTTTGAACCAGCTTTTTTCGTCACATGGTCGGATCACAAGCGACGATTCCCCTTATGGCTGACGGTCGACATTCAGCAGGAAATACGAGCGTTGTCGGAGGCCGGCAAGTGTCTTGACCCGGCTCCGAGTTTCATCATCGGAGCCGACTCTAAGAACAACTACCATGCCATCTGCTTTCTGGAGGTCACTCACGGTCGAGCGGTTTGCGTTACAACAGGCATGCGCAACCAAAGGTTTCCCGTATTGCTCGGCGATGCGCTGGAACAGATCGTGATCTTCGACATCTACCACGAGCTTCAGCGCGTGCTTTCCGGGGATGCTCGGCTCATCGACATGCGGCGAGTGGATCTGATGATCCGAACGTTCAGGACGACGTACGAGCTTCGGAGCTCGCATGGCGTCGGCAGAGCGTGCTCCTCGCGTTCCTGAACCGTCTGGCCCCTTGTCGACTGGCCCTGCCGACCTCTTGGCGATCTCGGAGCCGTCGAAGCCGCGGGCAATGCCGTGCTTGCTGATCCGAGATCCGCCTCCAGCGGCGGCCACACGGCAGCAGCCAGAATCCCAGTCTTCCCGACCGAGCCGCCCGAGAATCCTCGGTAGGCATGCAGCGCGATTGGGGCCGCGCCTCGGGGGTTCGGAAGGCCAGCGACGCCGGACTCCACCCGGCGGCGCGTGGGAGAACGCCCGGCGGGGTGCGGGGTGCGGCGGGGCGTGGGGGGACGCCCGCCGGCATGCAGCGGGGCGTGGGGGGACGCCGGCCGGCACGCTGCGGGGCGATCGCATAGCGCTACTCCTCGCATGCCCGCCGGCAGGCGACCGGTCATCCCACCCATCGCGCGAGGACGGCGCCGTTCGCCGGTCACCTCGCAACGCCGCTCCAGTCCCGATCCCAGGTGACATCTCCCTCAGGTTCGGGGGAAATGTCGCCGGTAGACCTCGTGCATTCTTTTTCGGCGCCGGCGCACGATTTCGCAACAATCCGGGAGGCCTTTCCGGAAATCATACGGATGACGACGGACGACGACGGATGACGGACGAGGGGGCTCCGCTCATGTCCGGCTCGCTCCTCGCCCGCGGCCGGATCCGGAGGATGATCCGCGTCGCGCTGTCGCTCGCCGCAGCGCATGTCCTGGCGGCGCCGATGGCGTTCGCGCAGGTCCCGCCGCGCGGCGCGCGTCTGTCCTACACGCGGGGGCCTGGCACGGAGGGGTGCCCCGAGGAGCCGAGCCTCCGGCAGATCGTCGCGAGCCAGCTCGGCGGGATCGACCCGTTCGTGGGCGACGGCGCGTGGCACATCGAGGTGATCATCCGGCGCAAGGGGCCGGCGTTCCACGGAGAGATCGCGCTTCACGACCGCGACGGCCGGGCGCTCGGCCGCCAGGAGCACTCGAGCGCGATCTGTGGCGTGCTCGTGGAGGACATCGGCCTCTCCCTCAGCGCGATCATGCGTCCGTTGCTGCCACCACGGCCTGCACCGGGGAGCGCTCCCACCTCGCCGCCGCCTGGGCCGCCGCCCCGGTCGGCGCCGAGGGACGCCGCTCCGCCGGTCTCGTCGGACGCGCCGCCGGAGGCGCCGGCCTCGAAGCCGCCCAACCCGGTCGCGGTGCCAGCCCGACCCGTTCCGCGCCCGAGGCCGCCGCCGGATCGCCCGCGCCTCCAGCTGGGCGCCGGGGTGCTGCTCGGCGCCGGCGTGGCGCCGTCGGTGGCGGTCGGGTTCTCGGGGTTCGCCGGCGCCCGCTGGGAGAGGTTCTCGCTCTCGCTGGAGGCCCGCGGGGATCTTCCGATCGACGGCGAGCCCTACCGCGGCTGGACCATCGCGGCGCTGAGCGGCTCGCTCGTTCCCTGCGGTCACGCGGACTGGTTCTTCGGCTGCGCTCTCGCCACTGCAGGCCGGGTGTGGCACGTCCGGGAGAGCACCGGCAGGGAGCGAGCGCTGCCCTACGCAGCGCTCGGGCTTCGTGCAGGGTTGCAGGTGCCGCTTTCGGCACGTCTCGCAGTGCAGCTCACCGGCGACCTCTCGATCAACACAATCCGGCCCTCCTATCGTTTGCCTCATGGAGAAGGGTGGAAGGCGGCGCCCATCTCGGAGGCGGTAGCACTCCGTCTGATCGCTTTCTTCTAAACCGCCATACGGTATGCGAAGCATCGGACGCGCCCGCGGAGCGATTCCCACGAGGCGGCCGCGAGCGCGCGCGGCGCGCGAGGGGTTGCAGGCGCGCTCGCCGCGGCCTGCAACCTCCTGGCGAGGCCGCTATTTCGCTCGGAACGAGCCGCTGACTCAGGCCGGTACGGCGCTGGTGCGATAACAACAGAACGTTGCCGCCGCAGTCGGCGCGATGCTGCCGACCGGCTCGCCGCCGAATGGTTCGCATCGTCCGGGATCGAGGCCGACGACGCTCACTGACTTGCTTCCGAGCGCTGTCCCGGAAGCGACGGTCCCGCAGCCGGAGGCCTCGGAGGTGATCACCTGGCCCGCGACGAACTGCGAGCACCCTTCGTCGCTGAACGCGGAGGCCAGGACGCTGCAGGTCGCTCCGGTGGGCTCCGTGCAGCCGCAAGGCGCGCAGCCGCGTGTGTCCTCAGCGCCGGCGTAGAAGACGTGCCGGTCCGGGTACGTGGCGGGGCAGTCCTGCTCTCCCTCGTGGTGGATGCACGTGAGAAACCCCTCCGGCGGTGCGGCGTCGCCGATCGGCGGTGCCGGCGTGCAGGTCGTGCCCGGATCCGCGCACGGGGGCGAAGCGTTTCCGGTACACGCGCGGGCAACGATCGCGAAGCTCCCCTCCGTCGCGGGCTCGTCGGGGTTCTCCGGCGCCTCCGCGACCCTCGGCGCGCAACCTGCGGAGACGACATGAGGCGCCTGGATAGCGAGCGACTGCACGCACGGGACGCCATCGCAGGTGCGTCCGGCCTCGACGGCATTCACTGAGGTGCAGGTTCCATCCCACCCATCCGGGGCAGCAAACGAGGTCGTGGGAGTCTCGGGGCCGCCACACGGGAAGCTGGCATAGGCCCTCCATTCCGTCGGCACCTCGCACGTCGCCTCGGGCGGGTCGCACGCGCAGGCGGGGCACTGGTGTGGGGCCGGTGCCGCGAAATCCGCGTAGCCCTCGTAGCCGACGATCGGCGCGGTCGCAGGGCAGCTCGGCACGCCGTCGGGGGAGCCGATCCAGAGCAGCGCGGGCTCGGACCACCCGAGCGGCTCCTTCGGCACGCACTGTCCTACGCAGACATCTGCCGGCGGGATCAGGTCGCCGAAATCGGACGCGATGGCGACGTCTGTGTCGTCCTCGGCCGGGCAGTCATCGCCGCCATCGCCGCACCCGCCAACTCCGCCGGCGTCGGGGGGATCGAGCACCTCACAAGGCGTTCCCTTGGGGCCTTGGTCCTCATCCCACGGGCACACGTACGAGGTCGGGTTCCCGCATCCGCCGGAGGCGAGCCCGAGCCCGAGCGTGCTCGCACAGCAAATCGCCACGATTTCACGCTGCCAACGTCGCGCCCGCGCCGCCATCGCCTCTCCTCTTGATTGCGGCGCCGTCGACAGCGCGCCGCAGTAAGCGCGGCCACGTTACCAGGGGACCCCAGGGCGTCGCCAGATCAATCCCGGGGCAGACCACCCCCGTTCGATCGCATTACGAAGAGCAAGGTACTTTTCTCATCTCTCGCCAGGCGACAGCCCACGTTGCCCTTCACGAGGGCTCGACCTTACCCGTCGTGCGCCCGTCCCCGCCAGCCGCGAGAACGAACGTTCCGGCGCCGACGGTCACGCGGGCCCGTCGATTGTGCAGCGAGAAGCGGGGCAGTCCCGGAAACCGCTCCGATGAAGACCCCATTGCCGACCCCTCCCCGGCGGGAGGGCCGCCGCCTGTCCTCCGATGCGCCGGGATCCCGGGCGCGCCGCCGCGCACGTAGCGCGCCGAACGAGGCGCTCCACCCGGTGGTCTCGCCCTCGATCGAGGCCCTCTGGGCCGAGCGGCCGTTCGTCGCCCTCCTGCTCCGCGCCCTCCACGTTCCCGCCCGCGACCGAGAGGATCTCCTCCAGACGGTGCTCCTCGGCGCCTGGGAAGCCATCCGGGCGCGGAGGTACCGCCCGGACCCGCGGCGGCACCCGCGCGCGGCGCTGCGCGCATGGTTGCACGGCGTCATCTGGCGCCAGGTGTCCCATTACCGGGAGAGTGCCTATGTCCGCTGCGAGATCCTGTGCAGCGCGCCCCTCTCGCCCGCCGGCCAGCCGCCTGTCGAGATCGAGAGAGAGCTCCTTGCCCGCGCCGCGCTCCGCGAGGTCGCCGCGCTCCCCGTGGGTCATCGCGAGGTCCTCCTCGCTGCTGCCGGGCGCCTGAGCCTCGTCGCCTGGGCACGAGCGCGCCACATGAACCCGAATTCCGCTGCCAGCCGGCTGCGTCGCGCCAGGAGGGCGCTGGCCGAGAAGCTCGCCTCGCCGAGGCTGCCGTTCGGTGCCGGCGCTGTTCGGTGACGCCAGCGCCGGGGTGCCGGCGCCGTTCGGTGCCCGCTCGGTCGGTCGCGTCGAGCCCGTGTACGATTTCGCAACGATCCGGGCGGTCTCGCCGGATTACCTGTCCATGAAAGAGCCTCGAGCGCGCCCAGCGTCCCTTCCTTCGCCCGACCCGGCGCCTCCGCCTGCACCTGCCCCGGACGCGGCGCCTGCGCCCGCCCTGGCGACGACGCCTGTACCCGACCCAGAGCCCGCTGCCGGACCCAATAGGGATCCTGTGCCCGCCATCGGCTCGCCGCCGCGGCCCTCGTTCGAGGAGGTCTATCAGACCTTGCTCCCCTACGTCCTCGTGGTGCTCTGGCGGCTCGGTGTTGCGTCTCGAGATCTTCACGATGTCGCTCATGAGGTGTTTCTCGTCGTTCACCGGCGCCTCGAGGACCACGATCCTCGCCTGTCGCTCAAACCGTGGGTCGCGGGCATCAGCGCGCATGTCGCCCTTCGCCACCGGGCGCTCGCCCGGAACCAGCGGGAGCTGCTCGCGCTCGACGATTCCGAGCCCATCGAGCTCGCGGACCCCGGGCTCGACGCGGAGCGCCGGGTCGCACAGGCCGAGACCCAGCGTATCGTCCGCGAGCTCATCCAGCGCATCGAGCGGGAGCGACGAGCGGTGTTCGTGCTGTACGACCTCGAGGGGAGCGACATGCGCGACATCGCGCAGGCCCTCCAGATCCCCGTGAACACCGCATGGGATCGGCTGAGGCGCGCCCGCAGCGAGTTCACGGCCGCGGTCAAACGGCTCTCCGCGCGGGACCCGGATGCGCTCGGTATTCACCGCCTGCGCTTCGCTTTGATGCCGTTCGCCCTGGCCGACAGACCCCTGCTGCTCGACGCAGGCGGGGTCCGGCTCGGCCTCTCGCAGGACCTCGCCGGGCCGCTCTGGGCGCGGCTCCAGCTGTCGCTCGCTTCGACAGGAGGGCTGGCCCGCGGCGCGGACTGCCTCGCCGGCGCCCCTGCAGCACAGCCCGATGCAGGCGCCACGTCGTCCCACCGGCGCCGCCCCGGGAACGCGGTGGAGGCCGCCGGTGCCACCGGGGAGAAGCGCACGCCGCCGATCGTCACGATTGCGCGATCCAGGCTCATCAAGGCGGGGGCGACGCTGTTCCTCGGGGGCGCCGGGGCGGGCGCCGGCCTGGTCTATGCCATGCTCCCGCCGCCGGCTGCGGCGTCGGTGATGTCCGTCCGCGCCGAGGCCGACGGCGCCGCGCCCGAGCGAGCAGAGCGCGCCGGGGCCGGGCGCGGCGGGGGCGCCGCGGACGGGCGCGCCGTGGCCGCGACCGTCGGGAACGCTGGATCCCCGGCGGCTGTCGACATCGCGGCAGCAGGGCCGTCGCGCGCCCCCTCCCGCAAGGCGGCTCCGCCCAGCGAGCGCGACACGAGCGAGGAGAGCGCGTTGCTTAGCAGCGCCGGAATTGCGCTCAGCGAAGGGAAGGCGACAGAGGCGCTCGACGTGCTGGCCCTGCACGAGCGGAGTTACCCGCGCAGCCCGAGAGTCCAGCTGCGCGAGGCGCTGGCTATCCAGGCCCTCGTCCAAGCCGGGCGGCGCGCCGACGCCCGCGCGCGAGCTGGGCGGTTTCGCGCGGCGTTCCCTCACGCGGTGTTTCTCCCCGCCATCGAGGCGGCTATAAACAGCCCGTGAGGGCCCAGGCACGGAGCCGCGCCAGCGCCAGGAGGAGCTCTGACACCGCGATGAGCGCCATCCAGCGGAGTAGGACGATATCATGACGCAGGCGCTGGAGGTGCTGATGCTCCTTCTCGGGCTGTCCATCCTCGGCGTGGCCCTGCTTGGCGTTCGTGCCCTGCTGCAGCGCCGGTGGGATCGCGGGAGGACGCTCTGCCTCATCGCTGTGGCGGGAGGCATCGGGTGCGGCGTGTTGCCCTTCGTGCTCGCGTCGGGCATCGCGTCGAGCAGCGCGGATCCTGCGGCCAAGGCCCGGCTCCTGGCGGAAACCGTCGCACGGTTGATGAACTGCGGGGCGGCGGGGCTCTTCGCGCTCCCGATCGGGGGCGTCGGTGCGCTGGTCAGCCTCGTCGGCGCGCGGAGATCGCGCCGCTGAGCAGCCGAGAGGGGCCGGTGAGCTCCGACCCTCCGCGAGCGGGCGCACGGCTTCGTCGGGTCCGCTCGCGAGGGAGAACTCCGGTCGGGCTGTCCGCCGCGGCGCCCAAACGGGAGGGCGCCGCCGGCCGGACCCGAGGCCGTGCAGGTGGTGCTCGACCGTCCGCGGGGCGCGGGCTAGCCTGTACCTATCCACGATGAGCAAGAAGCTGGACGACGAGTTGGCCCAGGCGCTGTCTCTCGCAGAGCAGCAGGATACGCCCGCGGTGGTGAAGCCGGCCGCGGCGAGCCCGGCGCCCAAGGCGCGCCCGTCGCGCAGCCTCGGCCTGCTGGCGACGCTGCTCGTCATGGTGGGCGCGCTCGTCGCCCTGTTCCTCGTCGGCTTCAAGGAAGCGGCCGTCTACGCGACGCCGGTCGACCAGCTGCTCGCGTCGAAGGACAAGCTCGCCGGCCGCAAGGTCCGGGTCGAGGGCGAGCTCGTGCCCGGCACGCTGGTCAAGCGCGATTCGCCCTGCGAGTACCGCTTCCAGATCCACGGCACGCAGGCGCCGCTGCCCGTGCGCTACGCCCAGTGCGTCATCCCCGACACCTTCCGCGACGTCCCGAGCGGCGGCGTGCAGGTGACCGTCGAGGGCACGCTCTCGCAGGGCGGCGACTTCGAGGCGAGCCTCGTGATGGCCAAGTGCACCTCGAAGTACGATCCCAACTCGCACGAGATGAAGGGCGGCGCCCAGCCCGGCGAGGGCCCGCTCTCCCTCAAGTGAGCGAACGCGCCCGCCCGCGCGCGGCGCAGCGCCGGCGGGCCGGGTAGCGCTCGTCTTCCCCCGCGCATCCCTCCACACTGCGGCGATGATCTCCCGTGACCGCCGGTTGCTGAGCCCCGTCGGCGACGGACGCAGCTCGCCCGTGCCGGGCGATCCGCCCTCGGGCCGCTCCGGCGGCGGCGCGTCGAAGCCGATCGGCCCCATCCTGACGGCGCAGCACGCGCTCACCCTCCTGCCCGGCATGGAGGCGGTGCTGGGCTCGATCTTCCGCGACGTCGAGCGCGCAGCGCGGCGCGTCGACATCGAGACGTACATCTACCGCGACGACCTGCTCGGGAGCGCGTTCGCCGACGTCATGGGGCGGGCCGCGGCGCGCGGCGTGCGCGCGCGGCTCCTCTACGATCCGCTCGGGTCGCACGAGACCGACGCCCCGTTCTTCGACGAGCTCCGGCGCCGCGACATCGAGGTCCGCGCCTACCGTCCCATGGCGCCCGGGCTCGGCCGCGGCGGGCTCCTGCCGCGGGATCACTCGCGCGTCATCGTGATCGACGAGCACGCCTACACCGGCGGCGCCGCGTGGGGAGACGAGTGGCTCCCGGAGCGGCGCGGGGGCAAGGGGTGGCACGACGTCTGTATGCGCCTCGAGGGCCCCTGCGTCGAAGATTTCGCCTTCCTCTTCGAGCAGCGCTGGCGCGAGGCCGACGGCGGATCCGAAGGGGTGCGCGACTACGCGACGGGGCGCAGGTACCCGGATCTCGAGCTCGTCGCGGACACGCCGGACGACAACGCGCGCGTCTATGCCCGCTACCGCGAGGCGATCCGGCGATCGCGGGAGCGCATCTGGATCGAGAACGCCTATTTCTTCCCGCCCGCCGGGATGCTCAAGGATCTCGTCGACGCGGCCGCGCGCGGCGTCGACGTCCAGATCATCCTCCCCGGCGAGACCGATCTGCCGATCATCAAGCGCGCCGCGCGCGCCGAGCACGCCGCGTGGCTCGATCGCGGCTTCACGATCTTCGAGTACCAGCGGGATGTCCTGCACTCGAAGTTCGCGCTGGTCGACGGCGACTGGTGCACGATAGGCACGTTCAACGCGAACCCGAGCAGCCTGAGCGCCGTCAACGAGGTGAATCTCTTCGTGTTCGATCCGGCGTTCGTCGCGCAGGTGGCGGATCTGTTCTCGCGGGACAGGGCGGACTCGCGGCCGGTGACCCGGGGCACGCTCGCGGCGCGGTCGCTCCGGGGCAAGGCCGCGGACTGGCTCGCTCACGGGGCCTTGAGCCTCCTCGACAAGCTGGTTAAGACATCCCCGGACTGACGCCCGAGGAGGAGGCATTTGAGCCACGATCGCGATCTCGTCGTCCTGACGCAGAACATCTGGGGGGGAGTCGCCCTCTGGGAGCGGCGCCGGACGATGCTTGCCAGGCTCATCGGCGATCTGCGCCCTGGCCTCCTCGGGCTCCAGGAGGTGCACGCGCCGGCGGCGAGCGGCGACCTCGGCCAGGCCGGGGAGCTCTCGCGGCTCGCCGGCGGATACCGGGCCTGGTTCGCGCCGGGCAGGGTCGCCGCGAGCGGCGAGTGCGAGGGGGTCGCGCTGCTCTGCCGGGAGGACATCGAGGTGCTCGATCACTCCGTGGAGGCGCTCACGCTCGATCGCGACGACCCGTTCGAGCGCGACAGCCAGCGCGTCGTCCTGCGCGCCGCGATCCGGCACGCCGGCGCGGTGGTCGACGTGCTCGTCACGCACCTCTCGCTGTCGAAGCGCGCGCGGGCGCGCACCGTGCGCGAGCTCGTGAGCTTCGCCGCGCGCGAGCGCCAGAAGTCGGGGAGCCACGGCGCCGTGCTGATGGGCGACTTCAACGCGCTCCCCAGCGAAGAGGCGGTCTGTTATCTCCAGGCGAGCGCCGGAAACGGCTCCTGGCTCGACGCCTGGACGCAGGCGCACCCCGGCACGGCGGGCGGCACCTGGCCCGCGGGCCTGCCGCTGCGTCGCATCGATTATGTCTTCGTTCAACCGGGCGAGGGGTGGGCGATCACGCGCTGCGAGCGGGCGCCGTTCTCCGGCTCGGATCACCTCGGCGTGGCCGCCTGGCTGCGGCTCGGGGCCTGAAGGGCGGGGCCCCGCTCGCCCGGATCTCCAGCAGATCTCGAGGGATGAGGCATTCGGGCGCAAACTGTACCCGCTGCGGCGGACCGGGTAGGCTGGCGGCACATGAGCAGGCTGCTGATCTTGGGGGCGACCGGGGGCACGGGCGCCGCGTTGATCCGTCAGGCGCTGGAGGCTGGACACGAGGTCTCGGCATTCGCGCGCACGCCCGCCACCATCCCTGTCCCGCACCATGAGCGGCTGCGCGCGCTCCGCGGCGACATCATGGATGCCGAGCAGGTGTCGCGCGCCGTGTCCGGCCACGACGCCGTCCTCTCGGCCCTGGGGTCGCGCGGCCTGGGCCCGACGCGCGTCTACTCGGACGGCATCGTCCACGTCCTGCGCGCGATGAAGGAGCATGGCGTCCGCCGCCTGATCGCCGTCACCGCCGCGGGCATCGGCGAGGAGCAGCAGCCTGCGCTCTGGTTCCGGCTCCTGGTCAAGCCGATGCTCCGCAACAGGTATTCCGACATGCTGCGCATGGAAGAGGCCCTCCGCCGGAGCGATGTGGCCTGGACCGTCGTGCGCGTCCCCAAGCTCACCGACGGGCGGCTCACCAAGGAGTGCCGCGCCGAAGTCGACCCCTCGCCGCCGGAGGGCTACCTCTTTGGCGGTCCCACGATCTCGCGCGAGGATCTGGCGTATTTCATGCTCTCCCAGCTGGAGAGCGAAGAGTACCTCCGCAAGGCGATCGTCGTGACGTACTGAGGGCGCGGCGCGCTCGTCCTCTCTTGACGCAGCCGCGGAGCATCGGTCTGCTGCCGCCCCCGCCGTCGTGGCCAGCCTGCGGCGCGCCTGCGGTGATCGCGGTGAATGCCGCGATCGCCGTGATTCTCGCGATGCTGCCGAGCAGAGGCCTCATAACCCATGATTTTCTCCCCCAGGACCGCTCTTCCATGGTTCCTCGGTATGGCGCTGATTGCCCTGAGCGGGTGCGATCTGCTCGTCTCACCGGACCGCAGCAAGATCGAGGTGTCCGCAGTCGGGGGCAACGGAGGAGAGGGCGGCAGTCATGGACAGGGCGGCAGCGGTGGACAGGGCGGCAGCGATGTAGAAAGCGGTAACGGCGGAGAAGGTGGCAGCGGTGGGCAGGGCGGCGCGCCCGGCGCGGTGTGCGGCGATGGGGCGATCAGCGCTCCTGCCGAGGTGTGCGACGATGGGAATCGGACGGCCGGCGACGGGTGCGATCCGGGTTGCGCGATCGAGCCTGGGTTCGCGTGCGCCGGGGCGCCGAGCGTTTGTACGAGCGGGTGCGGCGACGGCGCGCTGGGCGGCGCGGAGACCTGCGATGACGGCGGCGACGAGGACGGCGATTGCTGCTCGCGCGCGTGTCGGGTCGAGTCCGGCTGCGAGGTCGAGCCGAACGACGGATTCGCGTCGGCCAACGACGCCTTCGCCATCGCGCCGGGCGGCCTTATCCGCGCGTTCATCGACCCCGCATCCGACGTGGACGTGTTCTCGGTGACCGTCCCCGAGGGGTCGGTCGGGCGCATCAAGGCAGAGACGCTCGATGGCCCGCTGGGCACGACCTGCAGCTCGCTCGGCGTCGATACCCATGTGACCATCTTTGACGCGAGCCTGGCGAGCATCGAGGACAACGACGATGTCGCCGACGACGATACCTGTTCTTACCTGGCGCTGCGCAAGCTGAGCCCTGGCGAGTATTTCGTCCGCGTGCAGATCTCCCCTGGAGCGGAGCCCGCGACGTTCGACTACACGCTCTCCCTCACGCTGGATACGTCGGTGTGCGGCGACGGCGTGCTGGAGGATCCGGAGCTCTGCGACGACGGCGACACGACCGGCGGTGACGGTTGCAGCGCGGCGTGCGAGCTGGAGCTCCGCTCTCCCGAGGTCGAGCCGAACGGCACCGCGGCGGAGGCGGAGGGGCGCGCCGCGCTCCGGCCGAACGTGCTCGTCTCGGCGGCGATCGAGCCCCTCGGTGATATCGACGTCTTCGCCTTCGAGGTGCCGGGCCTCGCGGACGTCCAGCTCGCGACGTTCAGCCCCGGGCGGCTGAACGAGTGCGCCGAGGGAGTCGATACCTTCCTCCAGCTGCTCGACGTGGACGGCGCGACGGCGCTGGCGAGCGACGACGACAGCGGCCCCGAGGCTTGCTCTCTCATCGACTCGAGCGTCGACGACAGGGCGACACGGCTCCAGCCGGGCACGTATTATGTGACCGTCGAGGAGTTCAACAACGACGCGTCCATCCCCGGGTACGACCTCCTCATCGCCTTCACCTCGCTCTGCGGCAACGGGGTGATCGAGGAAGGCGAGGCGTGCGACGGCGGAGAGCGGTGTTCCTCGGAGTGCGCGCGGATCCCGGTGTGCGGCGACGGAGCCATCGACGGCGGCGAGGCGTGCGACGACGGCGGGACCGAGGGCGGAGATGGCTGCAGCGCCGCGTGCCAGCTCGAGGGGACCCTCCCGGAGATCGAGCCGAACGACGCGAGAGGCCAGGCGACCGCGGGGCGGGCGACCGCGGCGGGGGCGCTGTTCACCGCGTCGATCTCTCCGCCGGGAGAGCTCGACTTCTTCGCCGTCGACGTCCCCGGCGTGGCCGAGCTGGAGGTGGAGACCTTCGACGCGACCGGCCCGACCTCGTGCCGCGGCATCGACACCGTGGTGCGGCTCCTCGGGCCCGACGGCGCCGTGATCGCAGAGGACAACGACGGCGGCGAAGCCAGGTGCTCCCGACTCCGCGCCGCCGTCGCCGCGCCGGGCGTCTACTACGTGCGCGTCCAGGGCTATGATGGAGGAGACTCCATCGCTGGATATACAGTGCGCGCGCGGACGACGGCCCTCTGCGGCGACGGCGTGGTCGAGGGCCTGGAGGAGTGCGACGGCGGCGCCGCGTGCGGGGCGACGTGCCAGCGCATCCCGGTGTGCGGAGACGGCTTCATCGACGAGCCCGAGGTCTGCGATGACGGCAACACCGGAGGCGGGGATGGCTGCGACGCCGCATGTCGGATCGAGGGCGCGATCGCCGAGATCGAGCCCAACTCGACCCCTGCCGAGGCCGAGGCGAACGGCCCTGTCGCGCCAGGAGCGCTCGTGTCCGGCGCGATCGAGCCGGACAGCGATGTCGACCTCTTCGCCCTGCAGGTCACGACCGTCTCCGATCTCCGGCTCGAGACCTTCGACTCGAGCGGCCCCGCGCGGTGCGCCGAGGGCGTCGACACGGTCCTCTCCCTCCTCTCGCCGGACGGGGCGACCGTGCTCGCCTCCGACGACGACGGCGGGATCGGCGCCTGCTCGCTCATCGACTCGAGGAGCCCCGCCGGGGCCGCGGCGCGCCGCCTGGATCCCGGGACATACCATGTCCGGGTCAGCGGCTTCCCGGAGCAGCCGGGGGCCCGCTACACGCTGCGGATCTCGCTCGACGCCTCGTGCGGCGACGGCGTGCGGCAGGGCGCGGAGGAGTGCGACGGCGGCGCGGGGTGCAGCGCCCGTTGCGAGAGGCTCCCGGTCTGCGGCGACGGCCTGCTCGACGCGCCGGAGGGGTGCGACGACGGCAATGTCGCGGGCGGCGACGGGTGCAGCCCCGCCTGCCAGCTCGAGGCGGTGACCGCCGAGATCGAGCCGAACGACACCCCCGCGCAGGCCGGGGCGAGCGATCTCGTGATCTCGGGCGACGCGCTCCTCGCGGCGAGCCTCGCGGCGGGCGGCGACAGGGACGTGTTCCGCCTGAGCTTGCCTGTCGCCTCGGTCGTGCGCCTCGAGATCTTCGACGGCACCGCGGCGGGCTGCGAGGGAGGCCTCGTCACGACGCTCCGCGTGCTCGACGCGGCGGGCGGGACGGTCGCGACGGACGAGGGGCTCTCCGACACCGCGTACGCGGGCGGCATCGGCGGATGCTCGGCGCTCGTCGTGGCGTTGCCTTCCGGCGACCACGACGTCGAGGTCGCGGCGCGCGAGGGCGGCGCGGAATTTCCGCTCTACCTCCTCCAGGCCAAGATCCTCGCGCCCGCGGGCGCCGAGGAGGAGCCGAATGGCAGCATCGCCACCGCGAGCAAATCCGTCGGATCCGACGGGTTCATCGCCGGCGCGCGGGCGACCGACGATTTCGACTTCTACGCCGTGGATGTCCCGGAGAACCGGTCGATCCGCGCGGAAATCATCGAGGGCGGCGAGGAAGCGTGCGAGTCGCTCGAGATCGACAGCCGGCTGTCGCTGCTCGACGCCGCGGGCTCGCTCATCGCGGACGATGACGACGGCGGCCGGGGCAACTGCTCGATCCTCGACGGCACCGGGGACGCCCCGCGCCACCCCGGGGCTCACGCGCTACCGGCGGGGCGGTACTTCCTCCGCGTCCGCGCCGCGTCTGGCGCCTCGGGCACCGCGGCCCTCTTCGCGTACCGGCTGGCCGTCACGCTCCGCTGACGAGCGCGGACGCCGCCGGACGTCCGGGATCACCGGTGACCCCGTCCGGCCCGGACGGCGCGCGTCCGCCGCCGCGCGTCCGGTGGCGCGCGTCGCCGGGAGGCCGGGACGCACCCGCCGCCGCGCGGCGACTCGATGTCTCGATATCCCATCATCGCGAGACTCCCGCGCTCCGTCGCGCCGCCGCGCGGTGTGGCTCCGCGGTGCTCATCGGAGCCGCATGGGGGGGCCATACCCACAAGCGCCTTCGCGGGGCGTCTTCGGTAGGTAGGTAGGTAGATCGAGCGCCGGGGGCGGGACGGAGCTGCCTTGTGCCTCGGCCGCGCGCCCGCCTCGGCGTTCCCCGGCGATTCGCGCCCTCGGCCGCGCCTCGCGGCGCCGCCGTACACCGCCTCTCGGCGCGGGTGCGTGATACTTCGGCCGGATGTAGGCGCCCGCGGGGTGCGTTCACGGCAGAGGGCACGAGTTCATAGTCGAGGAGTGCCGGTATTCTCCATGGTTCTAACTCCGTCCTGTTTTTGACCGGAAAGATGCCAGTCAAAAGTGCTTGCGTGAGACCGCGGGGAGAATAGTCTCCTGTTGTTCGCGTCATGACCTCGGGGCGGGTTCCTCCGGGAGCGTGACCGTGACGGGACGACGACGACGTGCGTCGCTCCCGTCGGGGCACCGCTCTCCTGGCGCAGGCCCCGGGGGATTGCATCCCTTGGGTGACGATCTGGATAGGTATCTGCATCAAACTTCACCACAGATTCGATTCCTCGGAGGTATTTCTCATGAAGAATTTCGCTCGTTGGGTGCTCGCTTTCGCAACCATCACGTCGATCTCGGGCAGCGCCTTGGCCATCCGGAACGACTGTATCTACAACGTCTCGATGAAGACCGGGCTGAGGAAGGTGCCCGTCGGTACGACCGTCTGCCAGCTGGCCGAGCAGGCGGGCACCCCGTTCAACGATGAGTGCGGCTACGTGTGCAAGTGGGGCGTCGTGGCGGCCCCGGGCGCCGCCGTTGCCTCCAACATGTTCCTTCGCCAGGCGACGACGATCGGGAACAACGACTGCGACTGGAACTCCTTCTACTTCACGGACGGGAGCATCTCGCTCCTGCCTTCCGTGCCGATCCCGCCCAGCACCGTGGCGTTCCCGCCCAGCACCGGCATCACCTCACGGCTCCAGAAGGCGCCCATCTGCAACTTCGTGGGGATGGAGAACGACTTCAACGGCTACATCAATGCCACGATTCAGTTCTATTCCGCGCTGTCGATGCCCACGCCGGTCATGTTCGCCCCGCACTGCTACTGACGGCGTGCCTTTGAGACCGGTCTTCACTGGGCTCTGAGACGGCGCCCGGCGTCCGACCGATCGGCGAGAGCCTCCCTGCAGAAAGCCCATAGTAACGGCCCCGGGCAGGTCGGGGAGGCGCTCGTCGATCGCGTCGTGCGGATTGAGGAGGGGGCGCCGGCGGAACGCCGGCGGCCCCCTCTCTTCTCCGCCTCTGCCGAGCTCCCGGCTCGAGGGCTCTAGCCAGGTCAACTTGTCTGGAGGAACAATGATGCAACCGAGTTCGTCGCAACGGAACCCCTCGCGCCGGCCCCTGTGGATCGCCGCCGGATTGCTCCTGGCCGCCCTCGCCGGCGTCGCCCTCTTCCTCGCCTTCCGCTCCGGGGACGAGCAGACCGCCGGGGCGAGTGCCCCGGCCGCCGGGGCCGAGAAGCACGTCCGCTACCGCAACAGGGCGCTCGTGCGCGGCCCGGCGCCGGCGGCGGCGAAGGAGGAGGCGCGGCCCGCGATCAGCGGCCTCGTCTATGGCACGGACGGGAACACCCTCGCCGGAGCGACCGTCGTCGCCATGACCTTCGAGGTCGCCGGCAACGTGCTCTCGACCGCGGGCTCCGTGAAGAGCGACGACGGAGGGCGGTTCGAGCTCACGCTCCCGGACGGCACCTACCAGCTGAGCGCGAGCGTCGATGGATACGGGACCACGTCGACCACGGCGCGCCCCGGCGAGGCGGTGAGCCTCGTGCTGCCGAAGAGCGGCGTCATCGAGGGGCGCGTGCTGGACGAGCGGGGCGAGCCCGTGCGCCGCTTCTCGATCGACATCCTCTCGGCCGTGACGGCGGAGACGCCGGCGACGCCGCCCCTGTTCTCTCGCACGTTCGAGAGCCCGGACGGCTCGTTCCGCGTCGATCAGCTGCCCTCGTGGGACGTCGTGGTCAGGGCGACGGCGGCGGAGTTCGCGCCCGCGTTCTCCACGAACGTCAACGTGCGCGTCGGAGACGTAGAGAAGATGGATCTGACCCTCTCGAAGGGATGTACCTTGAGCGGGCAGGCGGTGGACTCGTCCGGCGCTCCGCTGCCCGGGGTGTACGTGGACGCCGAGTCGCTCTTCGCCGTCGGCGAGCTGAGCAGCCTGTCCATGGAGGCCGCCGCGCAGGCGCAGACCGAGGACGACGGCTCCTTCAGCCTGCCGCACGTGCCGAAGGGCACGATCGTCGTCCGCGGCTATGACGGCAGCAACGCCGTGAGCTCGACCGAGATCGAGGTCGCGAACTGCGACGGCCTGAAGCCGGTGAAGCTCGTGATGTCGCCCGGCGGCAGCCTCTCCGGCGTGGCGCGAGACGCCGAGGGCAAGCCCATCGCCGGCGCCCGGCTCACGCTCATGCACCGCCCGATCGGCTTCGTGAACACGGTGAGCGACGAGGACGGCGCCTTCCACTTCGACCAGGTCCCGCCCGGCGAGCTCCGCGTCATGATGCGGCGAGGCGAGGAGGTGATGCTCGCGGCGGTCGGCATCGAGGACGGGAAGACCACGCAGCACGACATCGCCTTTGCGCCCCGGGGCACCGGGGAGATCCGCGGCCGCGTCACCGTGGCCGGCAAGCCGCTCCCGGGTGCTCGCCTCATGATGGCCACCCAGATCGGGGAGGACGGCGCGATCGGCATGTTCTACCCCGTCACCGCGGAGGACGGCTCGTTCCGCGCGTCCGGGCTCCCGACCGGCGGCTACATCGTCAACGTCGAGTCGACGAGCATCGGGACGGGCGTGCAGGTGAAGGCGGGCGAGGTCGTGACGGCGGATCTCCAGGTGATCGACCTGCCCAGCATGAAGGGCCAGGAGGCCGCGCTCCCGCTCCGGTAACGAGCGCAGCGCCAGCGCGATCTCCCGGCTGTCCGGAGGCGGAGCCTCCTGGACGGCCGGTCCGCGTTTTCAGGTCACTCCGCCGGGGCGATGGTCAGCGTGAACGGCCCCGAGGAGGCGGCGTTGTAGCTGTCGACGAAGATGTCGATCGGCTGGCCCGCCGTCGCCGTCACCGTGATCGACTCGGGCCACCCGGAGTCGTCGGGATCATCCACGCAGGCGAGCTCGCTGCCCTGGTCTGCGCAGTCGCTGCGCGCGTAGAGGACGACATCGGCGTGGCCCTCCGGCGTCGCGGTGATCGCCAGTTTGCCGCTCTCCTCCGGGGTATACCGGTACACGAGCTCCCCGCCTTCGCCGCCGCACAACCCCGTGACGCCCTGCGTGCCCTCGGAGGTGTCGCCCACCGTCGTTGCCTCCGTGAGCGTCGCCGCGGCCGCGCACAGCGGCTCCAGGTTCACCTTGCACTCGCCGCTGCACGCGTTGTCATCCACGGCGTCTCCGTCGTCGCACTCCTCCGCGCCGACGCGCGCTCCGTCCCCGCAGATCTCCTCCGCGAAGGACACGTCGAGCGTATACGACGCGTCCATCCCGTTCTTGCCCTCGATGAAGATGAAATAGGTCTGACCGGGCTCGGTGAGCAGCTCCAGCGGGGCCTCTTCCGGTGTGAACGCGGTGACGCAGCCGAGCAGCGTCGCCTCGTCGTCGCAGCTCTCCCGGATGTACCAGTCGAAGTCGGCCTCCGGCGCCGTCGCCGTCGCGGCGATCTGGACCGCGCCCTTCGCCGGCGCGGCGAACCGGAACACCCGCTCTCGCATGCCCGTGCCCGTGACGGACGTGGTGAGTCCAGGGCAGAGCGCCGCGAACAGGTTGGTGCCGGCCTCGGTCGTGCCGGTGAACCTCCCGCCCTCCGAGACGTCGGTGGCCTCCGCGCACGCCGCGGCGACGCCCTCGACGCACGCTGCCTTCGTCGAGCAGTCGCGCTCCTCGCAGTCCTGCAGGCCGTCCTTGTCCTCGTCCTCGCCGCTGTCGCAGATCTCACCCGACGAGACGCAGAACGCGGAGTCCTCGTCGCAGGCGCCCTTGCACTGCGCGTCGTCGTCGCAGCCGCCAAAGCACATCGTCCACCCGTCGTCGGTCACGTCGACGCACGTATTCTCCGCCCTCCCGCAGTCGGACGTCTCTTCACAGGACTTGAGGCAGAGCGAGAAGCTGCCCTGCGGCAGGCACTCGGAGCCCTCCCCGCACGGCAAGAGCGCCGTGTCGCAGAGCCTCGTGCAGTAGCCGCCCGCCCAGCCGAACTCCTCTTCGGTCAAGCAGAGCCCGCCGAGGCAGTCCTCGTTGACCGTGCAGGCCTCGCCGTCCGCCTTCCCGTCCGGCGCGATGCCCTCGCCGTCGTCACCGCCCTGGCCGCCTGCGCTGGACGCCGCTCCCAGCGGTGAGATCTGGTCGTCGTCGCCGCAGGCGGCGAGCGCGAGAGACATCGCTGTGACCGCCGACAGGGGAAGAGCAAGTCGCATGGTGTTCTCCTGAAAGAGAGGTACAGCGCTCGACCAGGGAACGCAGCAAAACTTGCGACAACAGCGAAAAGAGCCTGGACTGACTGGAATTGTTACGTCCGGGGCGAAATGCGGTGGTAAGAAAAGAACCCTTACAATCGTTCAATGCTGCGACCGTGACGTTTCAAAAACGAAACGTGTAGGGGATGTCCCTGACGCATGGCCGCAATTCGGGGTGCTTCCTAGGGGTCGTCCGGATGGCACGGTCAGTGCTTCATGGGAGGCAGCGCCGCCGGCGTGGCCTTCGCCCCCCTGAGGCCCCGGCGGCGCTGTCTTTTTGTCGGTCCTCGTTTCGCGTCGTCTCGCCGATCGCCGTCGCCACGCCTGAGCCCACTGGCTCGCTGCCCCACGCCGGGCGCGATGGGCACGCGGGGATCGACGCCGGATCGAGCGCCGATCTCCGTGGCGTTGTATGGTCCCGCCGCCCCATGGCGACGAAGCTCATCGCTCCCTCGAGCCACCCCCCGAATCAGAAGTTCGAGTGCCGCGACTGCCCAGCTCGGTGCTGCCGGATGCCGTGGAACATCCGCTTCAGCGGCGACGAGGCCAGGCGGTACCTCGCCGAGCCCTGGGTGCGGGAGCGCGTCGGGGAAGAGGGGGCCCTCGTCATCGGGCGCGGCGTGCTGCCCGTGCGGGAGCGGGATCGCCAGCTCCAGTGCGTCTTCCTCGACGACGACATGCTCTGCAGCATGCAGAAGCGGTTCGGCCACGAGTACATCCCGAAGTCGTGCCAGGCGTTCCCGTTCGGGTTCGTCCGCGACGAGAAGGATGCCGTCGTCGCGCAGCTCTCCCAGCTGTGCCCGTCCATCCGCGACAACTACGGCAAGCCCGTCGACCGCCAGCTCAAGGCGAAGCTCCAGCAGCGAGGCGACACGGAGCGGATGTCGACGGCGCTGGCGACGCTGAGCGGCGTGATCCTCACCCAGCCGCTTTATCTGCGCGCCGCGAGGCACTGGGAAGAGCAGATCGCGACCGGCGCGTCGCCGGCGTCGACGCTGGCCCGGCTCTACGACTGGACGGCGGCCTTCGAGCGCGCTCTCCCCCAGGGCCAGGGGCGCGCGACGGACGCCTCGGTCGACGCCGCCCTCGGGCAGGCCGGCAAGGAGGAGCTTGAGCCGCTCGCGCCCCGCAAGAAGCCCTCTTTCTATGCGCGGGTGCTGTTCGCCTATCTCCTCGGCAACCTCTGCTATCCGTCGCGGGTCCGCGAGCCCCACCGGGTCGAGAAGGCCTCGTGGACGGAGCTCCAGGCGCTGCGCAGCTTCGGGAACAAGGCCGCCTGGATGCTCGGGAGAGGCACCGTCGATATGATGTTCGTCCCCAGGCCGTTCAAGCTCCAGCGGGTGAGCACGGTCGATCGCTTCCTCGCCGGCGACGAGGGGGCCGCCGTGAAGGACTACCTGCGCCTCGTGCTCCAGCGCCGGCACATCTTCTCGGCGCCGAGGCACCTCCTGGCGGCCGTGCTCGACCTCTCGCTGGCCACCGTCGTGATCTCCCGCTTCGCCCGCTGCCGCGCCGCGGCGGATGGCAGGGTCAAGGTCTCCCTGGAGGACGTGCGGGAAGGGATCAGCGTCGCCGAGCTCGTCCTCCTGAGCCACGCGGCCCTCTCGGAGCAAGGCACGCTCATGAAGAACCTGCGCTGGCTCCTGCTCACGAAGCGCGAGAGCTTCCGGGCCCTCCTGGCGACCGAGGCATAGGCCCCTCGCCCGCCTGGTCGGGTCGGCTGCCGCGACAGGCTCTTAGCACCCCGCGTCAACGTCAGGCCGGGCTCGCCTAACCGCCGACCGCGACTATTCTCGCGCCCACCGGGCCAGCTGGCCCATGGAGGCACGCGCATGATCGTCATGAAGTTCGGCGGCAGCTCGGTCGAGAGCCGCGCGCAGATCGAGAAGGTTCTTCACATCGTCAGAGCCCGCCTGGCCCGCCGCCCCGTCGTGGTGAGCTCCGCGCACAAGGGCATGACCGACGCGCTGATCAACGCCGCCAAGGCCGCCGCCACGGGGCGGTTCGATCCCTCCGTCCCGGTGAACAAGCAGCGCGCGGTCGCCGAGTCGCTCGGCTGCGCGCCCGACCTCCTCGCGCCCTTCTACGAGGAGATCGCCGATCTCCTGCGCGGCATCAGCCTCGTCAAGGAGCTCAGCCCGAGGAGCCTCGACTACATCGCGAGCTTCGGGGAGCGCATGGCCGTGCGCTGCATCGCGGACTTCTTCGCGAGGAGCGGCGTGCCGGCCCGCGCCTACGACGTCTGGGACCTCGGCTTCATCACCGACGCGAACTTCGGCCGCGCGCGCCCGCTGCCCGGGTTCGACGCCCGGATCAAGGCCATGTTCGCCGAGCGCGTCCCCGAGGGGATCGTGCCGATCGTCACCGGCTTCGTCGGCCGCAACGAGGCGGGCGAGATCACGACCGTCGGCCGCAACGGGAGCGACCTCACGGCCACGCTGGTCGCGGCGGGGCTCGGCGCCGAGGAGGCGCAGATCTGGAGCGACACCGACGGCGTGATGACCGCCGACCCGAGCGTCGTGAAGACGGCCCGGAACATCCCCACGATGCGCTTCGAAGAGGCCGCGGAGCTCGCGTTCTTCGGCTCCCGCGTCCTGCACCCCTCCACGCTCCTGCCCGCCATGGAGAAGGGCATCCCGGTGCGGGTGCTGAACACGAACCGGCCGGATCACCCCGGCACGGTCATCGACTTCGACACCGACGCCGCGTCCCCGCCCGTGACCTGCATCGCCTACCGCGAGCGGCAGGTCGTGCTCAAGATCAGCTCGACCCGGATGTTCGGCGAGGTCGGCTTCCTCGCGCAGGTGCTCGCGGTGCTGGCCCGGCACGAGGTCGTGATCGACGTGATCACCACGTCCGAGGTCTCGGTCTCGATGACCACCGACGACCTCGGGAAGCTCAGCCGCGCGCTCCCCGAGCTCGAGCAGTTCGGCGCCTGCGAGGTCCTGCCCAACCGGACGACCCTCGTGATCGTCGGCCAGGGCATGCCCAGGCAGAAGGGCGTCGGCGCGCAGGTGCTCGACGCGATGGCCCAGGCCGGCGTCAACGTCGAGATGCTCAGCTACGCCACGGGCAGCGTGAACCTGTCGATGGTCATCGAGGACGCGCACGTCGCCTCCGCGGTCGGCGTCCTGCACCACTCCCTCTTCGAGAAGGCGCGGTGACGCCTCGTGGCGCGCCGGACCGACTGAACCTCGAGAAACAGGAGAGATTTCTCAGGGAGGCGAGGAGACGGGGAGATTTTATTTTCCTTTCTCTTCCTCCTCGCCTCCCCGTCTCCCTGTTGTTTTCTCCCGGATCCTCGGTGTGATCGGCGTTCCTGCCGGGTGACGCGACGTGGACAGGCGTGACGCGACGCGGGCGCCGCAGTAGGCGTAGGCCTCGGTCGGACCAGGCGTCCGGCCCCGGGGAGACCATGACGGCGGCACACCTCGACGGCAGCGCGACGATCCCGCGCGAGAGCACGACGGACATCCTGCGGCGGATCGAGGCCGCGCACGGTACGTACGCCACGCGCCCCGCGCTCGCGTTCGACGCGGACGGCACCCTCTGGGAAGGGGACGTGGGCGTCGATCTCTTCGAGGCGTTCCTCGCGGGGCGCTGCGCGCGGCCCGAGGCGGAGGCGGCGCTGCGCCGCGAGGCCGAGGCGTTCGGCGTCGCCGCGGAGGGCGGCGCGCACGAGATCGCGAGCGCGCTCTACGCGGCGTTCAACGCCGAGCGCTACCCGGAGGACAGGGCCTTCGCGATGATGGCCTGGGCCTTCGCGGGGTGGCGCGAGGACGAGCTCGCGGCGCTCGTCGACCGCGTGCTCGAGGAGAAGGGCCACGCCGGGCGGATCCGGCCCGCGCTGCTGCCGATCCTCGACTGGGCGCGCTCGCGCGGCGTCCCGGTGTACGTCGTCTCGGCGTCGCCGCGCGCCGTGATCGTGCGCGCCGTCGCGCGCCTCGGCGTCGCGCCCGAGCGCATCGCCGCGATGACCCCGGCCTTCCGCGAGGGCCGGCTCGCCCCCGAGCTCGGCGCGCCCGCGACCTACGGCGAGGGGAAGACCCGCGCCCTCGAGCGCATCTTCCCCGATCTCGCGGTGCTCGCGGCCTTCGGCGACAGCGCCTACGACGCCGCCCTGCTCCGGACGGCCCGGGTGCCCGTCGCGGTCTCCCCGAGCCCCAAGCTGCTCGCGGTCGCCGAGACGATCCCCGGGCTCGTCCTGCTCGCCACCTGAGCTCTTGCCATGGCCACCCTCTCGCTCCGAGGCCTGACCCGAAGGTTCCCGAGCGCCGAGCGCGCTGCGCTTGCCGGCCTGGATCTCGACGTCGACGACGGCGAGCTGCTCGTCCTCGTCGGCCCCTCGGGCTGCGGCAAATCGACGGCGCTCCGGCTGATCGCGGGCCTCGACAGCCCCGACGGCGGCACGGTGTCGATCGGCGGGCGCGACGTGAGCCGCGTCGCGCCGGAGGACCGCGACGTGGCCATGGTCTTCCAGGGCTACGCGCTCTACCCGCACATGACCGCGCGCGACATCATGGGCTTCCCGCTCAGGATGCGCGGGGTCGCGCGGGAGGAGCGGGCGCGCCGCGTCGAGGAGGCGGCGGCGCTGCTCGCCATCGGCCACTTGTTGGAGCGGCGCCCCGGCGAGCTCTCGGGAGGCGAGCGCCAGCGCGTCGCCATGGGGCGCGCGATCGTGCGCGCCCCCGCGGCGTTCCTCTTCGACGAGCCGCTCTCGAACCTCGACGCCGCGCTGCGCGCCGAGCTCCGGGTCGAGCTCGCGGCGCTCGTGCGCCGCCTCGGCACGACGTCGGTCTACGTGACCCACGATCAGGTCGAGGCCATGACCATGGGCGACCGCATCGCCGTGCTCCGCGCCGGCGAGCTCCAGCAGGTCGGCCCGCCGCGCGCCATCTACGAGGCGCCGGCGAACACCTTCGTGGCCGGGTTCCTGGGCACGCCGGCGATCAACCTCCTCCCGCTCGAGCGCTCCGGCGAGCGGTACGAGGGCCCGGCGCTCTCGCTGCCCGCCCCGCCGGGGGTGGCGCTCCCCGACCGGGCCATCGCCGGCGTGCGGCCCGAGCACCTGCGCGTCGCGCCGGGGCGCGGATCCCACGGCGACGCGGGGGCGCAGGGCGAGGTGGAGGTCGAGGCGCGCGTCGTCGTGGCCGAGCCGCTCGGCGCCGAGACGTTCCTGTACCTCGACGCGGGCGGGACGCGGCTGCGGGCGCGGGCGCACGGCTTCGCGACGCCCGCGCCGGGCGAGGCGGTGCGCGCGCGGCTCGATCCGCGCGACGTGCTCTGGTTCGACGCGGGCTCCGGCGCGCGGATCGCCCCGCCGCGGGCCGCGTCATGAGCGGGGAAGGCCGCGCCGTGCGCTCGCGGCGCGACGCGCTCCGGGCGCTCGCCGCGTCGCTCGCCGCGGCCGCGACGGGATCGATCGGCTGCGCGCGGCGCGCGCGCGTCGACGGCGCGCGAATCGAGGGCTCGCTGTGGTTCGCCTACGGCGGCAAGAACCGCGAGGTGCTCCTGTCGCTCGTCGACCAGTTCCACCGCGAGCAGGACCGCTACCGCATCGACGCCGTGTACCAGGGCGACTACTTCGAGGCGCTCGCCAAGCTGCGGACCGCGCTCGCGGCGGGCGCGGCGCCCGCCCTGACGCACGTGGTCGGCGAGGTGGTGCCCTACCTGGCCGAGGCGGGCGTGCTCGAGCCGCTCGATCGCTTCCTCGCCGACGCCCCGGGCGGCGACCTCGACGTGGTCGAGGCGCTCGGCCAGTCGGGGACGTTCGTGGGCGGCGGCGAGCGCCCGCTCGTGTGCCTGCCGTTCAACCGATCGACGCCGATCGCCTACTACAACCGGAATCTGTTTCGCGAGCTCGGGCTGTCGCCGCCGACGACCTGGGACGAGCTCCGCGCGACGGCCGCGCGGCTCGTCGTGCGCGACGGCGAGAGCACGCGGCGGTGGGGCTTCGAGTGCCCTGTCGACTGGTGGTTCTGGGCGGCGCTCGTCGGGCAAGCGGGCGGCGACGTCGTGGCCCCGGACGGCACGCCCACGCTCGGCGGGGAGGCGGGCGTGCGCGCCCTCCGGTTCTGGCAGACCCTCGTGCACGAGGACCGCACGATGAAGCCGCCGCCTGGGCGCGATTACAACGCGTGGCAGGTGACGAACACCGACTTCCTGGCAGGCCGTGTCGCGATGATCTGGACCTCGACCGCGTTCCTCCGGTACCTGGAGGACAACGCGAGCCAGGCGGGCGCGGGGAAGTTCGAGGTCGGCGCCGCCCCGCTGCCGCGCGACGTGCGCGCCTCGGTGCCCACGGGCGGGACGATGTTCGTGATGCCGCGGGGCGCCGCGCCGGCGGCGCAGGAGGCGGCGTTCGCGTTCCTGCGCTGGATGATGCAGCCGGAGCAGGCGAACTCGTTCGCGACGCGGACGGGCTACATCCCCGTCTCGCGCCGCGGCCTCGAGGTGCTCAGGCAGGGCGGCTACTACGCCGCGCACCCGAACGACCGCGTCGCGGTGGACCAGCTCGCGCACGCCGCGCCCTGGCCCTGGTCTCCGGACCTGTTCCGCGTCCAGCGCGAGGCGGTGCAGCCCCGGCTCGAAGAGGCGGTGCTCGCCCCGCGCGACGCCGCCGAGACCCTCTCCGAGGCCGTCCGCGCGGCGCGCGAGCGATGAAGCCCAAACACCCCCTCTCGCCCTACCTGCTCCTCCTGCCCACCGCGGCCTTCCTGGCGGTGTTCTTCCTGATCCCGCTGCTGCTCGCGGCCAAGAACAGCTTCTTCGCGTGGGACCTGCTCACGCCCCCGCGGTACGTCGGGCTCCGGAACTACGAGGTCCTCGTCGAGAGCGGCGAGCTGGCCGGCACGCTGCTCCGCACGCTCGGCTACAGCGCCGTCGTGGTGGCGCTCTCCGGCGCCCTGGGGCTCGCGCTGGCGGTGGCGCTCGATCGCCCTGGGCCGGTCTATGCTTTCGTGCGGGGCGCGGTGTTCAGCGCCTATGTCGTGTCGTGGGTCGCGGTGGCGCTCCTCTGGATGTGGATCCTCGACGCCGAGGGGCTCTTCACCGTCGCGCTCCGCTGGCTCGGCCTGCCGACGATGAGCTGGCTCGGCGATCCCCGCTCGGCGCTGCTCGCGCTGGCCGCGGTGAGCGTCTGGAAGATCACCGGCTATGCCATGGTCATCTTCCTGGCCGGCCTCCAGGACATCCCCCGCGCGCTCCACGAGGCGGCCGCGCTCGACGGCGCCGGCCCGTGGCGGCGGTTCCGCCACGTGACATGGCCGCTGCTCCGCCCGAGCGCCGCCTTCGTGGCGACGACGAGCCTCATCCTCTCCTTTCAGGCGTTCGACGTGATCCGCGTGATGACGCAGGGAGGGCCGGTCAAGGCGACGACCCTCTTCGTCTACGCGATCTACGAGCACGTCTTCGTGAACCTGCGGGTCGGCCGGGCCAGCGCTATGATCGTGATCTTCTTCGTCTTTTTGCTCCTGTTGACGGTGCTGCAGCTCTGGGCGCTCCGCGCGGGCGCGCCGCGCCAGGGGAGGCGGCCGTCGTGACGGCGGGGAAGAGCGGCGGCGCCGGCGCGGGGCGCTTCAACGCGCACTCGTACTCGCGCTCGCGCCGCCTCGTCTCGGACGCCGTGCTCGTCGTGGTGGCCATCGTGTGGCTCGGGCCGTATGCGTGGATGACGATCACCTCGCTGAAGACGCTGCCCGAGATCACCCGCGCTCCGGCTTACCCCTTGCCGCAGGCCTTCCAGCTCGGCGCGTACCGCGAGGTGCTCCAGGCGGTGCCGGTGATGCGGTATTTCGTCAACACCGTGTTCATGGCGACGGCCATCGCGCTGTTGCAGATCGCCCTCGCGCTCCCGGCCGGTTATGCGCTCGCGAAGCTCAGGTTCGTGGGGCGGAGCGCCGCGTTCGTCATCGTGCTCTCGTGCCTTCTGATCCCGGCGCAGGTGACCTTCGTGCCGGTCTTCACGATGCTCGGCTCGGTCGGCCTCGTGAACACGTTCGGGGCGCTGATCCTGCCCTTCGGGGTGAGCGCGCTCGGCACGTTCCTCGTGCGCCAGGCGCTGCTCTCGGTCCCTGACGAGATCATCGAGGCGGCGAGGATGGATGGGGCCGGCGAGCTCAGGATCGTCTACCTGATCCTCGGCCCGATGCTGCGGCCGACGCTCTCGGCGCTGTTCCTGTTCAGCTTCGTCTTTCACTACAACGATTACTTCTGGCCGCTCGTCATGACGACCGACGACGAGGTACGCACGCTGCCGCTCGCCATCGCCCTCCTCCGGGAGCAGGGGACAGGGGTCCGCTGGCACCTCGTGATGGCCGGCAACGTGATCCTGAGCCTGCCTGTGCTCCTCGTGTTCGCGGCGGCGCAGCGGCAGATCCTGCGCGCGGTGACGGCGCGGATCTGAGCGGCGCGGGCGCCCGGGCAGGCCCGGCGCCGGAGGCCGGCGATCGAGCGGCCGACCAGCCGGCGTGTGCATCGACGTGGCAGTGAGCGTCGGGCGCGATCGAGCCCTGCCATCGTCGCTGTCGCCGCCCCCTGCGCTTCGCTCCGGCGGCGGTCGACTGGAGGGCACAGCGCGCCGCAGCGCCTTCGGCAGAAGAGAGCGCTGCGCGGTTTGTTCTCGTCCGGACGCCCTCTTTTCTGGCCCGGTCATCGCACTGGCTCGCGCCGGCCACGGCAGCGCCGGCCACGGCAGCGCCGGCCAGGCGCTGCGGAAGGAGAGCCACGATGACCACCACCGAGCCAATGATGCAGAAGCAGATGGTCCAGAAGGAAGAGGGCAAGATCACGACGAAGATCGAGGAGAGGACCGGCAGGATTCCGTCCGGCGCTTATCTCGGGTTGGCGATCGGCTCGATGGCGCTGTCGGCCAGCTTCATGCTGGCCGGCAAGAAGCAGATCGCCAACTTCATCGGTCAGTGGGTGCCATCTCTGCTCGTGATCGGCCTGTACAACAAGCTGGTCAAGATCGAGCACGAGCTGGGATACGGCGGCTACCGCTGACAGCCTCCCTCCCGGGCTCCGGCCTGCGAGCTCGGGCCTCCATCCAGCCGGCTGCTCGGCGCCCTCGTGGCGTCGTCGCGACCCCAGGGTCGAGCGCCCGCCCCAGCGTGCGCGGCGCGTGACGCCCTTCGCGCTCGCCCGAGAACACGCGTTCCCGTTCCCACCGGCGGACGGCGCGCCGCCTGCGGGGATCGCCGCCGTCCAAATCTCGACATCTGGCTGGAATCCTCCTTGCTAAGCTCGCGCGCGCGGCGAACGGAGGAACCCATGCGTCTGCGCCTTTCTCGTTCTCTTGTCGTGGCAGGGCTCTTGTCCACGGGCGTTTTCACGTCAGCTCTCACGGCGTGCGGCCCGGGGGATCCATCCCCGGTGCCCGGGGCCCATATCGAGGACCCTGATCAGGAGATCACGGTGACGGAGGTGCCACCGCCGGCCATCAGCGGCGGAACGCTGATCGTCGCCGGCGACGGTCGCACGGCGGTGGCGGCGGACGCCGACCGCGATCGCGTCTGGATCGTCGATCTCGAGGGCGGCGAGCCGGCGGCGGTCCTGCTGGAGCCGGGCGACGAGCCCGGGCGCCTCGTCGAGGACGCGAGCGGCCGGGTCCACGTGGCGCTCCGGCGCGCCGGCGCGGTGGTGACCCTCGATGTCGAGGCGCGGTCGGTCATCGCGCGCAGAGACGTCTGCCGCGCGCCGCGCGGCGTCGCCTACGACGCCTCGAGCGACGCGATCCACGTCGCCTGCGCCGGCGGCGAGCTCGTGACGCTCCCGGCCTCCGGCGGCCCCGCCGTCCGGAAGCTCCGCCTCGCCCCCGACCTGCGCGACGTCGTGGTCGAGGGCGACCGGCTCCTGGTCAGCCGCTTCAGGTCCGCGGAGACGCTGGTCGTGGGCCCCGACGGCGCGGTGCTCTCGCGCCGCACGCTCCCCGTCTTTTACTCGAACGGGTTCGCCAACTCGGAGTATGCGCCGTCCGTGGCCTGGCGCATGGCGCCGCTCGCCGGCGGAGGTGCGCTGATGGTGCACCAGCGCGCGATGTCGTCGAAGGTCACCCTCAGCCCGGGTGGCTATTACCAGTCTGCCGACTGCGACGGGAACATCGTGCACGCCGCGGTCAGCAGGATCGACCCGGCGGACGTTCCTGACACATCGATCCCCTCGCTGCCCGCGGCCGCGATCCCGAATGTCTCGCTGCCTGTCGACATCGCGGTCACGCCCGACGGCGCGCGGATGGCCATCGTGGCGGCCGGCAGACGCAGCGTCGTGAGCGCGACCGTCGACAATCTGGAGCGCGACGCCGAGATGAACGGCTGCAGCCCGGAGGTCACCGCGAACGCGCTGAGCGGGCAGCCGGTCGCCGTGGCCTTCGACGGCCAGGACAAGATCGTCGTGCAGCTGCGGGAGCCGGCGGCCCTGGAGGTGCTCGGCGGGCGCATCATCGCGCTTCCGGGCGAGAGCGTGAGAGACACCGGCCACGAGATGTTCCACCGCCCGCCGAACGGTGTGAGCGCCGTGGCGTGCGCGTCGTGCCACCCCGAAGGGCACGAGGACGGGCGGACGTGGGATTTCGATCCCGTGGGCCTGCGGCGGACGCAGGCGCTGGGCGGCGGCATCCTGAAGACAGCGCCCCTCCACTGGAGCGGTGATCTGGAGGATCTCGCGGGCCTGATGGGGGAGGTGTTCGTCTCCCGCATGGGCGGCCAGCAGCCCGGCGCCAGGCGGCTCGACCTGATGGCCCGTTACATCGACAGCCTGCCGGCCTTCCCGGCGTCGCCGCCCGAGGACGACGCCGCCGTGGCGCGGGGCGAGGTGCTCTTCCATGACAAGCAGGTGGGCTGCGCGGAGTGCCACGGTGGCCCGATGCTCACCAACAACCGGAACGAGGACGTGGGCAAGGGCGAGTGGTTGCAGGTGCCCTCGCTCCTCGGCATCTCCGGGCGCGCCCCGTTCATGCACGACGGCTGCGCGGCGACGCTCCACGATCGCTTCGATCCGCTGTGCGGAGGCGACGATCACGGCGACATCTCTGGCCTGAGCTCCGCGCAGCTGGACGATCTGGTCGCCTACCTCGAGTCCCTCTGAGCCTTCGGCGCGCCGCGCTCCTCGCGCGATATGACCGAGGCGTTCCTCGACATCCGGGGCCGATTGCCACGCTGCGAGCCCCCATCACCCGGCAACCAGCGGAGCGGGGAAACCGCGTGTGACGGGGCGCCCGGCCCGGACGCGCCGCCAGCGGCCGGCGCCGCGCTCTCCGGCGGCACAGCCGTTGCTCGTCCATCGAGACAGGCGCAACCGATGCAACCGATGCAACCGACGCAACGGACATCGCGGCTCGATGGACCCGGGCCACACGCACGGTCTGTCTTCCCGCATGTTTTCGCACGTTCCCGCACGTTCGTACGTTCGCACGATCTCGCGATTCTCACGCTCTCACGACGGGGCGAGCCGGCGTTTCCGACGAAGCTGCCGACCCGCGAGGTGGAGCAGGCGCAAGGAGGGCACCATGCCTAGAGGCGACAAATCGAGCTACACGACCAAGCAGAAGCGGCAGGCCGAGCACATCGAGGAGGGGTACGAGAAGCGCGGGGTCTCCGAGGAAGAGGCCGAGCGGCGGGCCTGGGCGACGGTCAACAAGATGACCGGCGGGGGGAAGAAGTCGGGATCGGGGGTGGGCAAGCCAGTGAACAAGGAGCCGGCGAAAAAGGGGGGCCGCAAGGGAGGCGCCGCGTCCAAGGCGCGGCCGGCCGCCGCGAGGAGCGCGGCGGCGAAGAAGGCGGCGGCGACCCGCAAGCGGAACGCGGCGGCGAGCGCCGGACGGACCACGGCCGCGAAGAAGGCGCCGGCGAGGGCGAAGAAGAGCGCCGCGTCCAGCGCTCGCTCGCGCAGCTCCTCGGCCACGTCGACGAGCGGCCGCTCCCGCGCCGCGCAGGGCACGGCCCGCCGCGGCGGTGCGGGGGCCTCACGCAAGACGACCTCGGGGGCGAAGACCGGAGCGCGGCGCGCCGCGAGCGGGGCCTCACGCAAGACGACCTCGGGGGCAAAGACCGGAGCGCGGCGCGCCGCGAGCGGGTCCTGACGCCCCGGCGAGAAGAGGAGAGGGGGCGACCATGCAGGAACTTCAGAGCAACGGAGCGACGAATGGGGAAGGCGGCCTGCTGGGCGACGAGTCCGGGCCGCAGGTAGAGAGCCGGAGAGGGCGCGAGTTCCTCACGACCCTTGTCCGGGAGCTGTTTCAGACGGAGCGCTCGGCGATGATCCATCCGCGGATCGAGGCGGAGCGCCTCGGCGATGTGCCGCCGGCGCACGCCATGCGGGCGGTCTCGACACACGCGGAGGCCGCGCTGTCGGAGATCCGCCCGCTCCTCCGCGAGCGCGGGCTGCCCATCAGCGCGGGCGGCCGCATGGTGGGCGAGGCCTTCTCGGCCTTGCGCGATCACCTCGCCGATCACCTGCTCAGCACCGAGAGGTCCTACCGGGGCACGCTCCTCGGGATGAGGCACGGCGTCGACCTCGTCGAGCTGCTCCAGTACGTCGCGACCGTCGAGGGCGACACGCCCCTCGCCGCGTGGTGCGCGCGCTGGCTCTCGATGCGCAGGCCTCTTGTCGAGGCGGTCGCCGACGAGCTCGCGTGGTTCGCGGCGCGCCCGATGCGCGCCACGCGGGCGGCGAAGGACGACGTCGTCGCCCACCTCCTCCGGGGGCTCGTGAACGGCGTGGAGCTCGCGGCGCAGCGGCTCCGCCGCCTCGTCACGTTCGCGGGTTGACTCCCGCCGGCCGCGCGCGGAGACACCCCGGCGTCGAACGCCGCGCGCGGCGCGCGACGCCGAGGAGGATGCGCAGTGGAGCAGGGGATTCCGACGTGGGGCACGCCGATCGAGCTCCTGAAGAGCCACGGGCCCGGCGTCTCGAGCGCGCTGTTCATCGCGATCGTGGGGTGGATGGCCGCGGCCTGGGCCGCGCGGAGCGTGCGGTCGTTTGGCAAGAAATGGGCTCAGGTCGACGCGACCCTCATCCCCCTGCTGGCCAGCGTGAGTCGACTCACCATCTTGACGGTCACCGCCATGGCCGTGCTCGAGCGCTTCGGCGTGGACACGAAGAGCCTGTTCGCCGTGCTCGGCGCCGCGGGTCTGACCATCGGCCTCGCCCTCAAGGACACGCTGTCCGACGTGGCCGCCGGGCTGGTCTTGCTCGTGCTCCGTCCGTTCGATGTCGGCGACGCGATCGAGGTCGACGGGACCTCCGGCGTCGTCGACGCCATCGACGTGTTCCAGACCAAGCTGACGAGCTTCGATGGCGTCCCGATCACGCTGCCGAACTCCAAGGTCCGGTCCGCCAAGATCCAGAACTTCACCCGGGCGCAGCGCCGGCGCATGGACCTCACGATCGGCGTCAACGCCACCGCCGACATCGCTCACGCCATCGCCACGCTGCGGGACGTCCTCTCGAACGAGCCGCGCGTGCTGCCGGAGCCGGCGCCGTCGGTCGACGTTGTCGAGCTCGCGGACGAGAAGGTCAACCTGCTCGTCCGCGCCTGGACCCTGCCCGCCGACTTCTTCCCGGCGCGGCTCGAGCTCACGCGCCACTTCAAGGAGCGGCTGGACGCGGAGGGGATCGTCGTCCCGCTTCCCCAGCGCGAGCTCCATATCCCCCTTCGCGAGCCGGAGCGGCGCTCTACCCCGCTCCTCTGAGGCGGCGCGCGTTCGAGAGGGCCCGGGGGCGACCCCGCCGCGCCGCCTCTCGCCCCTGGGCTAGGTCAGGGCGTGCCCATCAGAAGATAATACCAGGTGCCCACCTCGATGGCGTTCGGGTGCGTCCCGCTCACCCGGGTCAGCGTGCGCGTGAAGATCTTCTTGTTGAACGCAAGGCCGTTGCTCGGCGCCTGCGTCTTCACATACCAGGCGGCCGCCATCAGGGCCGATGTCTGGTTGTCCTTCTCGAACAGGACTCCCATCTTCACCTGGCTGTCGTCGGGGCTCGGCAACCGGTAAAGGTACCCGGTGCGGGTCCCCGGGACGGAGCGCGTCCCCTGCGTCCAGTCGCCCTGGGTCGGGTTCCGGGGGGCCGTGAACTGGTTGCTCGGGCTCACGACGTCCAGGAACGCGTCGAGCGCCGGCGCCGTGAAGCTCGGGATCACCTCGGACGTGAAGGTCAATGTGTTCGAGAAGGTGAGCGTGCTCGCCCACCGCCAGTACTCCGTCTGCGCCTGGAAGGTGAGCTGGCCATTGGAAACACCGTTGCTCCCGAGGGCCACGATCCGGACGAGATCCGCGTTCGAGAAGATCCTGAGCCTCACGTCCGGCGGGATCTGGTCGGTCACACCGGAGCCCGGTTTGGCCTTCGCAGGGCTGCGCGTCGAGATGGAAGCGCCGGCGGCGGGCGCACCGAACGTTGAGTCTGCATCGTTGCTCATGGTTGCGCTCTCTCCTGGGATGACGATCACGACAGCGTCGATCGCAGCGCGCAGGCCCTGCCCAGCCCGCGCTCCGGCGGCGGCGCAGCGCGCGTGTGTGTGTTCACGACGCGCGACCCGCGCGGCCTCACCCGGCGTCGACGAGAGGAAACCTGGATCCTCCCGGCCGCGGCGTCGATGACAGGCGGTCACGCGCGAGGGCTGGCGCGCTCCGGCCGCGGCCCGATGTTCAGTACCGGACCACCTCGACCGCCTCGGTGCCGAGCCGGATCTGCCGCGACGTCGTCCGGCGCTCGACGAGCGAGCCGGCGTCGAGCACGCCCGCGCGCGCGAGCTGCTGGCGGGCGCGGAAGACGTTGACGTTGAGGTGATGGAGGTCGAGCCGCAGCTTGCCGAGCAGGTCATCGACGTAGCGCCACCCGCGCTCGGCCGGGGGCAGCCCCGCCTCCCGGTCGCGCAGCCGGGAGCGCGCCAGCATGAGGAGCAGCTCGTGGTGGGCGCGCGCGGCGAGCTGGATGACCTTTTCCCCCTGCACCAGGGCGACGGCGATGTGCTCCTCGTCGTGGCTCACCTCGAAGCGCAGGACGGTGAGGCCGAGGAGCTTGGGGCTCGCCGCGCTCGACGCGGTCGTCGGCACGACGGCGTCGAGCGCCTGCGGCGGGACGCGCAGGACCCAGGCGCCGCCGGCCTCGATGCGCTCCTGATCCACGGCCGGGCGCGTGCTCCCGTCGATCTCGATCTGCCAGACGCCGTGTTGATCCTCGAAGAGCGTCACCCGGGGGTCGGCGGCGTCCGGCAGCGCGAGCAGGCCCTCCTCCGCCGGGCGCACCTCGCCGGTGAGCTCGGCCCGCGCGCTCGTGACGGGCGCGCCGGCCTCCTCCACGGTCCAGCGCTCGGCGTCGCCGCCGAACACGAGCTCGGTCCCCGCGTCGAGCGCGACCCGCTCGGCGGACGTGAGCCGCCGGCCGCTGACGTGCGTGCCGTTCGTGCTGCCGAGGTCGCGGATCCACCAGCGGGCCCCGTCCCAGAACAGGACGGCGTGCTCGCCGGAGGCGCAGCGGTCCCGGAGGCGCACGGCGCAGTCGCGCGCCCGGCCGACCCGCGCGCGCGCCGGGAGCGTGACGCGAACGCCGTGGGCTTCATGCTTCAAGACCGCCATGGATGCAGCGTAAGATGCTGCCGCCGACCACATCAACGGCGTCGAAGGCGAGGCCCCCATGAGCGATCCCGCGGCACTCCTCAGGAAGCTGGCGGGTGAGCTTCACCTGTCTCCCTCGGCATGCGCGGAGATCCAGCGGGCGCTCGCCGAGCACGCCGCGCGCAGCCTCACGGAAGAGCTGCCGGCGACCGTGGTCCGGGACGCGCCGGCGGCGCCGAGAGGCGCGCCGGGGCCGAGCGGGGAGGCGCCTGCGGCGGCCGGGGACGCGCCCGGGCTGACCGGGGACGCGTCGGCGGCGGCCGAGCGCCGCCCGAGCGCCGCGCCTCCGGCGGTCCACGCGCCGGTCGCGGCGTGGCCCTGGGACCGTTACGACGATCTCGGGCTCATCGGCCGCGGGGGCATGGGCGAGGTGCGGCGCGTGCGCGATCGCGTGATGGGCCGCGTGCTCGCCATGAAGCTGCTGCGCGTCGAGGGGCAAGACGACGCGGACGGCCGGGCGCGCTTCCTCGACGAGGCGCGCCTCACGGCGTGCCTTCAGCACCCAGGGATCGTCCCCGTCCACGACTGCGGGATGCTCCCGACCGGCCAGCTCTGGTTCACGATGAAGGAGGTCCGCGGCCGCACGCTGAGCGCGCTGATCCGCGCGCTCCACGCCTCGGGCGAGGCGGGCCCCTCGCCCGAGGCGCTGCGCCGCGGGCTCGACGTCTTCGTCCGCGTCTGCGAGGCGGTCGCGTACGCGCACGGCCAGGGCGTCCTCCACCGCGATCTCAAGCCGGACAACGTCATGATCGGCGAGTTCGGCGAGGTCCTCGTGATGGACTGGGGCATTGCCCGCGCGACCGCGCGCGGGGCGCTGGCGAACGCGCTCCCGGACAGCGGCCACCACACGCACGTGGGCCTGGTCCTGGGGACGCCGGTCTACATGCCCCCGGAGCAGGCGCGCGGCGAGGCCGAGCAGCTCGGGCCCCCCAGCGACGTGTACGCCCTCGGGGCCGTCCTGTACGAGCTCCTCTGCGGCGAGCCGCCGTTCCGGGGGCCGGCGCTGGCCGTCCTTGCGCAGGTGGCCCAGCGGCCGCCCGAGCGGCTCGCCGTCCGGTGCCCTGACCAGATCCCTCGGGATCTCATCGCGATCTGCGAGCGGGCGATGGCGCGCGACCCGCCTTCGCGTTACGCGAGCGCCGAGGTGCTCGCCGCGGAGATCCGCGGCTTCCTCGACGGCGCCCGCCGTCGCGAGCGGGCGCGCGCCCTGGTCGAGGAGTCGCGCGCGCTGGCGCCGCAGATCGAGGGCCTGCGCGCGCGCGCCCGGGCCCTCCGGGCCGAGGCGAAGGCGGTGCTCGGGCGCCTCGACTCGTTCGCGCCCGCCGCCGAGAAGGCGCAGGGATGGGCGCTCCAGGACGAGGCGCGCGCGCTCGACCGCGCCGCCGCCCTGGACGAGGCGACCTGGCACCAGAAGCTCCGCGCCGCGCTCAACGAGGCCCCGGACTTCGACGAAGCGCACGCGGCGCTCGCCGACGCCCACCTGGCCGATCTGCGGGCCGCCGAGGAGGCCCGCGACGCCGAGGCCGCGGCGCGCGCCGAGGCGTTCCTCAGGGCGCACGCGCGCGAGCGGCACGCCGTCTTGCTCCGCGGCACCGGGGCCCTCTCGCTGCGGACCGACCCCGAGGGGGCGCAGGTCTGGCTGCTCCGCTATGTCGAGCAGGGGCGCCGGCTTCGCGCCGAGCCCCAGGGCTTCCTCGGTCACACGCCGCTCTGCGAGGTCCCGCTGGCGCGCGGCAGCTACCTGCTCTCGATCCGCGCGCCCGGGTACCGCGAGGCGTCGTACCCCGTGAAGATCGGCCGCGGCGAGCACTGGGACGGCGTGCGTCCGGGCGGCGCGGAGCCGTTCGTGGTGCCCCTCCTGCCCTCGGAGACGCTCGGCGAAGAGGACGTCTACGTGCCGGCGGGCTTCTTCTCGGCCGGCGGAGACCCGCAGGCCGGCGACGGCCTGCCGGCGTGCCGGATCTGGGTCGACGGCTTCGTGGTGCGGCGGCATCCGGTGACGCAGGCCGAGTACCTCGCCTTCCTGAACGATCTGCTCGCGCGCGGGCGCGAGGCGGAGGCCGCGGCGGCGTGCCCGCGCGCGGCCCGCGCGATCGCCGGCAACGTGGACATCCCGCTGTTCGCGCGCGACGGGGACGGGCGCTTCGTGCTCGGCCCAGAGGCGCGCGCGGAGCAGGCGCGGCACCCGGTCGCCTCGGTGGACTGGCGCAGCGCCGTCGCCTACGCGTCCTGGCTGGAGGCGCGCACCGGCGCCCCGTGGCGCCTCGTCGGCGAGCTCGAGCGCGAGAAGGCCGCGCGCGGCGTCGACGGGCGCTTCTTCCCCTGGGGAGACGAGCCCGAGCCGACGTGGGCTTGCATGGTGGGCGGCCGGCCCGGCCCCGCGAGCCCGGCGCCGGTGGACGACCATCCGACGGACGAGGGCCCCCACGGCGCCCGGGGCCTCGCGGGCAACATCCGCGACTGGTGCGCCGAGCTGTGGATGCCCGACGGCCCCACGGTGGTCGACCGCATCGCGCGCCTCCAGCCAGCGGACGCGGCGGCTCCGGGGCTCCGCTCGATCCGCGGGGGCGCGTGGAGCTCCGGGCCCCCCGCGGTGTGCCGCGCGGCAGGCCGCTTCGCTGCGCGCCCGGAGGATCGCTTCAGCGCCGTGGGCTTCCGTCTCGCCCGGCCAGCCGTCGCCGGCGGGTAGCCGGCGGTCGCCGGCGCGCAGGGGGACGTGGTCGGACCCGGCGACCGGCCGTGTTTGGCTGCTGAGCCCGCATCGCAGCGCTGGCGCCGGGGAACGGCCTGGTATCAGACGGCGAAAAACGGCGACAGACGGCGACAGACGGCGGATGTCGCGTTTGCACTCGAGCGCTAAGGTCGTGGGGACAGCCTGTGTCCACGAGGTCCATGGAGAACACGGATTCGCGTCAAGAAACGGCGGAGCTCTCCGAAGCGGCCTCGCCCGCTGCGGCGCCCCTGCAGTGCGGCGAGGCGGGGGCTGCGCGGCTCGATCAGGAGCGCCCTGCGCTGGACGAGTCCCCCGCGGACCGCGCGCTGGTCGACGCCTTCTTCCAGGCCACGACCGCGGGGCTGGCGGTGATCGACCGCGATCTCCGCGTGGTGCGGCTCAACCAGGCGCTGGCGGACATCAACGGGATCCCCCTCGATGCGCACCTCGGCAGGACGATCCCCGAGCTGCTCCCGGAGATGAGCGACGTGATCGTCGCCAATCTCCGGCGCGTCCTGGAGACGGGCGAGGCGTTCACCGCCGAGGTGACGGGGACGACGCGGGCATCGGAGCGGCCGCGCTCCTGGCTGGTCAATTACGCGCCCGTGCGGGCGAAGGACGGGCCCGTCATGGGTGTGGGGGCGATCGTCCTCGACATCACCGAGCGCAAGCAGACGGAGGACAGGCTCCAGGAAGAAGGGGAGACGCTCGAGCTGCTCAATCGCGCCGGCAAGCAGCTCGCCGCCGAGCTGGATCTGGAGAAGCTCGTGCAGGCGGTGACCGACGCGGCCACCCGCCTGAGCGGCGCCCAGTTCGGCGCGTTCTTTTACAATGTCACGAACGCCGAGGGGAAGAGCTACATGCTCTACACCATCTCCGGCGTGCCCCGAGAGCACTTCTCCGGGTTCCCGATGCCGCGCAACACGGCCGTGTTCGCGCCGACCTTCAACGGCGAGGGCGTGGTGCGGCTCGACGATGTCACGAAGGACCCGCGCTACGGGAACAACCCCCCTTACCATGGGATGCCGAAGGGCCACTTGCCTGTCGTCAGCTACCTTGCCGTGCCGGTGGTCTCCCGTTCGGGGCATGTCATCGGCGGGCTGTTCTTCGGGCACTCCGAGCGGGGTGTCTTCACCGAGCGGGCGGAGAAGCTGGTGGTCGGCCTCGCGGCTCAGGCCGCCATCGCGATGGATAACGCGCACCTGTTCCGGAAGGCGCAGCAGCTCATCCAGGCGCTCGAGCGGAGCAACAACGAGCTCGACCGCTTCGCCTACGTGGCGAGCCACGACCTGAAGGCGCCGCTCCGCGCCATCGCGAACCTCTCGCAGTGGATCGAGGACGATCTCGTCGACAAGGCGACGCCGGAGACGCGCCAGTACATGGAGCTCCTCCGCTCGCGCGTGGTCCGGCTGGAGGCGCTCATCGACGGGATCTTGCGCTACTCGCGCGCTGGACGCCTCCGCGACAAGCCCGAGATCGTGGATGTCCAGAAGCTCCTCGAGGACGTCGTCGCCCTGCTCACGGTCCCTGCGGGCGCGTCGATCGAGGTCGCGATGGGCATGCCGACGCTGCTCGCCGAGCGGATCCCGCTGGAGCAGGTGTTCCTGAACCTGATCGGCAATGCGTTGAAGTATGCCGAACGCCCCGACGCGCGCGTCGATGTGCGGGGGCGGGCGCTGGGCGATCTCTGGGAGTTCTCGGTGAAGGACAACGGACCCGGGATCGATCCGCGATACCACGGGAAGGTATGGGAGATCTTCCAGACCCTGAACGCGCGCGACAACATCGAGGGGACGGGCATCGGGCTCGCGATCGTCCAGAAGATCGTGCTCAGCAAGGGGGGGCGTGTGTGGGTCGAGTCCGAGCAGGGCGCCGGCGCCACGTTCTTCTTCACCTGGCCTCGGATGGAGACGGACGGCGGGCTCGGCATGCGCTGAGGCGCGCCGGCTCTGGCATGGCGCGCGGCGCGAGGCGAGCGTGGCAATCCGCCACGCCCCGCGCCGCCTGACGGAGCCGGAGCGTCGCGGCCGCTCGTCGTGGGGCGGTGGCGCGCGATCTGCTTTCTCGCTGTCGGTGGGCATGGGCCCTTGCCCCATGCCGGGAGCGCGACGGTGAAGCATCGATCCATGGCGGTCCTCCTGAACTGCTCTTCCCGGTCGAACCGCGCGGCGGCGCAGCGCGCGCGGCTCGGGGAGCTCCTGAAAGAGAGCGGCCTCGCCGCGGAGGTGCTGTGCGCCGAGAAGGGGCAGCAGCTCGGGGAGCTCGCCCGCCGTGTGGCGCGGGGGCCTTGCGACCTCGTCGTGGCCGGCGGCGGCGACGGGACGGTGAACACTGTCGCTGCCGCGCTCGCCGGCACGGACAAGACGATGGGTGTCCTTCCGCTCGGCACGGTGAACCATTTTGCCAAGCACCTCGGCGTTCCGCTCACCCTCGAGGGCGCCGTGCGCACGCTCGTCGCGGGGCGGCGCGTCCGGGTCGATGTCGGCGAGGTCAACGGCCGGGTCTTCGTGAACAACTCGACGCTGGGCATTTACCCGGGCATCGTGCGCGCCCGCGAGGCGCTCCGGAAGCGGCGTGGGCTCAACAAGTGGATAGCCCTGGCGCTGTCGACCGTCTCGGGGATCCGGCGGCACGAGCGTGTCCGTCTCCGGCTCGTCCTGGATGGGCAGGAGGTCGAGCTGGAGACGCCGTTCGTGTTCGTCGCGAACAACGACTTCAAGCTTGGCGACGTGGACATCGGCCGCCAGCGCCCGCCGTGTTCGGGTGAGCTCGGCGTCTGCGTGGCGCACGCGGAGAGCCGCCTCTCCACGCTCAAGCTCATCGCCAGCGCGGCTGTCGGGCGGATCCATCAATCGAGCGATTTCAGCATCCTACGAACGACGGAGCTCCGGGTGGAGGCGCCCCATCGCAGCCTCCACGTGGCCGCGGACGGCGAGGTCCTCAGGATGACGCCGCCGCTCTGCTATCGCGTGCGGCCTGCAGCGCTGCGGGTCATCGTGCCGCTGTCGTCCGAGCTCCGCGCGGGCTCGCGGCGGCAGGAGGATCGATCGGGCCGTATCGCCGCGCTGGGGGGATGAGGCGCCGTGCGCACGCTCGTGCACCTGTCGGATCTGCACTTCGGCCGCGTCGACAAGGCCATCCTCCGCCCGCTGATCGACAGGATAGGGGAGCTCGAACCGCACGTGGTCGTGATCTCCGGCGATCTGACCCAGCGGGCGCGCGACGCCGAGTTCGCCGAGGCGCGCGCCTTCCTCGACGCGCTGCCCTCGCCGCAGATCGTCGTGCCTGGCAACCACGATGTCCCGCTCTACAACCTGTTCGACCGGTTCTTTCGCCCGCTCGACAGGTACCGGAGCCACATCACGGACGACCTCTCGCCGTTCCACCTCGACGCGGAGATCGCCGTCCTGGGCATCAACACCGCGCGCTCGCTGACCATCAAGGATGGGCGCATCAACGCGCGGCAGATTCGGGAGATCAAGGCGAGGATGTGCGATCTAGGGCCCGGGATCACGAAGATCGTGGTGACGCACCACCCGTTCGATCTGCCGGAGAACTCGCCGCATGCGATCGTCGGGCGCGCGCGGCAGGCGATGGCGGCGGTCGCGGGCTGCGGTGTCGACGTCATCTTGTCGGGGCACCTGCACCTCAGCCACACGGGGCACTCCGCGGAGCGCTTCGAGGTCGGCGGCCACTCCTCGCTGATCGTCCAGGCCGGGACCGCGACCTCCACGCGCGGGCGCGGGGAGCGGAACGCCTTCAATGTGATCCGCGTCGATGGGAGGAAGATCCATATCGAGCGGTATTTCTGGCAGCCGGAAGGCGGCCTCTTCGGGATCGCGAGCACCGAGCATTTCGAGGAGACGTCGCGCGGCTGGGTGCGGGCGGCGTAGGCAAAAGAGAGTCTTCTCCTTGCGCCTTTGCGCCTTTGCGCGCGGCGGCCACGCCGCTCGCTTGAATCTCGCGCACTGCGCGCCGCGGTGTAGCATGGGGTCACGTTGGCCCCGCCCCGCATGAAGAGCTCGCCCCGTGAACGCTCTGGCATGCCGTCCGGAGCGCTGCCGCGCCCAGGGAATGCCAGGATCGCGCTGATCGCCCTCGTCGTCGCGGGAGCAGTCGGCCTGACGTCCTGGTGGATCGCGCGGCCTGCGGGCGGCCCCGAGGGCTCGCGGCCCGGCCCGACCGCGGAGGCGATGGCCAAGGTGCGTCCGGACATCGAGGCCATGCTTCGCTCCTTCGAGCCGCCGCCGCCCGAGCCTCCCCAGCGCGCGCTCCCCGAGCGCCCCCTCGCGCTCCCGGCTCCGCCCGAGCCGCCCGCGCAGCGCGATGGCCACGATCTCCGCAAGATCGAGCCCGTGCGGCTCTTCATGGAAGCGCGGAGGGCTGCCGCGCACGGCGATTACCAGGCAGCGGCGCAGATCCAGCACTGGGCCGTGGCTGGCGGGGTGGACGGGAAATACGACCTGGCGTGTTATTACGCCCGCGCCGGGCAGCTCGACGCCTCCTTCCACTGGCTGGAGCGCGCTGCGGTCGAGGAGGGCGTCGACCCGGACTGGGCAGCCCGGGACTCCGATCTGGAGGTGCTGCGCAGCGATGCGCGATGGGCGATGGTCTATCCCTACCTGGCGCGGGCCGGGCGCTACTGGGGACAGTCCGGGATCAAGAAGACGCTCCTGGTGCTCCCGAAGGGCTATCGCACTGGCAAGCCGATCCCGGTCGTGATGGGCATGCACGGCCTGGGGTCGCAGCCGGAGGATTTTGTGGACGAGAGCGTCCAGCGCGCCGCCGACGCGCTCTCGGTCGCTTTCGTCTCCGTGAGCGGCACCCTGCCGCGCGGACCACGCAAGTTCGTATGGTCCGAGTCGCCCGCGCGCGACCGCGCGCGGCTGGACGAGGCGCTCGCCGAGGTGCGCGACCGGGTGACCGTTGCCCCCGGCCAGGTGATCCTGATCGGCTTCTCGCAGGGCGGCCAGATGGCCGCCGAGATCGCGGCCCGGGATCCGCGCCACTACGCCGGTGCCGTCGTCATGTCTCCCGGGTCTGTCACCGAGCTCTCGCTCGACGGCGTGCCGCGCTCGCCCGAGCTCGCCCAGCGCCGCTGCGTCGTGGTGGTCGGCGCCGGCGAGTCACCTGGCAACGTCCGGCTCGCCGAGCGCGACGCCACGCGGCTGCGCGCGCTCGGCGCCGAGGTCTTCCACAAGCCCTACGCGGAGCAGCAACAACACTCCTTCCCGCCGGACTTCGACACCGCGCTCCCGATCTGGATTCGCTACATCCTCGGCACGGGCCCGAGGCCCCGGTAGCCCGCGACCCGGAAGGCGCGTCCCGTTCGCGGTCGCGCACGAGAACGACGCGCGCTGCGATACGACAGACACGTTATGCGTGGTGCCGAATCGATCCGTGCGCTCGCGATGCGAAATGGGCGATCTCTGGAGAATGCGCGCCGTCTCGTTCTTCGCGAGATGGGTGGAAATGAGCTTTCCAAGCTGATCGGGGCCGCCGTTCGTGCTGGGCGCGGGTTGCAGCGTGAGCGCGGGAGCGCTGCACGATCGATTGACAGCGCCCGGACCGCCAGCAAGATTCCTTTCGGACGGATGAGCATCGGGAAGGTCGAGAACGCGTGATGGCGTCGCGCGCGCCGGCCGAGTGTTGGGTGGTCTGGGGGGAGGTCAAATCATGAGAACGCTCACGGGGGCCCGGCTGGTCATCTCCGCGCTCTTGCCGGCGGCCTGCGCGCAACCGACCGAGAGCGGCTCGCGCGAGGAGAGCGGGGAGGAGCGGTCAGCGATCGTCGGCGCCGACGCCCGGGCGGACAACACGCACACGGCGGTGGTGTCCCTCGACGGAGGCTGCAGCGGCACCATCGTTCGCCGGAGCGCCGATGGCGACAAGGTCTACGTGCTCACCGCCGCGCACTGCTGCTTTTCCCCTCCCAAGAAGGTCCTGATCGGCCCCGACTTCTTGGAGCCGTCGATGACGCTTGATGTCGATGATGATTCGGTCAGGCTTCACCCCTGTCACAACCTGTTCAACCACGACTATGATGTCTGTGTCGTGACTGCCAGAGGCGCGGACGATCTCGATGTCACGCCGATCCCGCTTGCGTCGGCGCCGGACGATGTGACGGTCGGAAGCGCATTGACCGTCGTGGGGTACGGCGGCACCCCGGCGCAGAACTCTATTCGCCGGAGGGTCGAAGCGCGCGTCAGCGAGGTCGAGCCGCTCACGATCGTTGTCGATCAGACGAACGCACAAGGCGGCGTGTGCTACGGCGACAGCGGCGGTCCAGCGCTGATCCTGCAGAATGGCGTCGAGGTCGTCGCGGGCGTGAGCTCATTCGTCGCCAGATCCAATTTTTGCGACGCCTCGGGTGCGCTCGCGCGCGTGGCCTTCGCTGGCGTCCGCAACGAGTTCCTGGAGAAGGTGCTCGCGGGCGAGGAATCCACGCTCGAGCACCGCCTGATCATGCGCGGCGGTGTTACTCCCGGTCAGGTCCGCGACACGTACATCGCGAGCGACCAGCCCGATCAGAGCTTCGGCGAGCGCGTCGATCTCCTCGTGGGGACGCCGCCTGGCACCGATGCGGTCCGCCGCGCCCTGCTCCGCTTCGATCTCTCCTCGGTCCCCCGGCGGGCGACGCTCCTCACGGCTCGCGTCGGGCTGGGGGTGGCGAGCACGAGCGGGCCGGGAGCGATCTCCGTGCACCGCGTGGTGAGGGACTGGGACGAGAGCGAATCCTGGGCTTCCTTCGCAGAGGATTCGTTTGATCCCATTCCCGTCGCGGTCACCGGCAACGTGAAGGCCATTGTAAAGGAGGGTGGCCTCCTCTCGTTTGACGTGACCAGGCTCGTCCTGGATTGGCTTCGCGGCAAGACGGAGAATTACGGCATCCTGCTCCGCTCGGACGACCGCGAGCAGATTCAGCTCTTCGCCAGCGATCTCCCCTCGAGTCTGCGACCGTGGATGCGCCTCTGCTATCTGCCGAAGGCGCCTTGAACCCGCGTCGTCTGAGCTCGTTCCAGGCTCCGCGCCCGCGGTAGGCACCCAGAGAGGGGGTTCTCCGCGCGGGGGGATTGGCCAATGTCTGTTGGATCAGTCGAGTGAGCGGTAGGCGCCCGGAGAGGGGGTTCTCCGCGCGGGGTGGGGGATGGGCCGATGTTTGAGCCTGGGTCATCCCTCCTCCGGCGGAGCCGGAGGAGGGATGACCCAGGCGAGTTCGGCGGGGCCCCCACCCCGCGCGGAGAACCCCCTCTCCGGGCGCCGGGCGACCCGGCAAGACCTCACGTCCGCCGGGACAATAGCCGCCCGGATCCTGTCACCCCATCACGCCAGCCTGCCGAGCTCCCGGAACCGCCCGCGCAGGTCGTTGTAGAGCCCCCGGTACACCGCGTGGATCTCCCGGTACCGCGCCGAGCGCGCCGCGTCCGGCGCGACCCGGGACACGACATGGACGAACGCGTCCGCCGCCTCCTCGACCGACGGGAACAGCCCCGCGCCCGCCGCGCCGAGCAGCGCCGCGCCGTAGGCCGGACCCTCGGTCGACGTCGTGATCGCCACCGGCGCCTCGAAGACGTCGGCCATCAGCTGGCGCCAGAACGGGCTCCGCGCCCCGCCGCCGGTCAGGCGGATCTCGTCGATCGAGACCGCCGCCGCGCCGTTCGTCTGGCCCACGCCGCGCATCAGATCCAGCGAGTCCGCAAGCCCGAACGTGATGCCCTCCAGCACCGCGCGCGAGAGATCGGCCTTCGTCGTGCGGGCGCTCAGCCCCACGAACGCGCCGCGCGCCGCCGCGTCGTTGTGCGGCGTGCGCTCGCCCATCAGGTACGGCAGGAAGACGACGCCGCCCGCGCCCGGGCGCGCCGTCGACGCCGTGTCCGAGATGATCTCGTACGGATCGACCTTGCGGAGCTCGGCCGCCATGCGCTCCCCGTCGCCGAGGACGTCGCGGTACCAGCGGAGCGCGCCGCCGGCGGCGAGCATCACCCCCATCAGGTAGAAGCGGCCCGGGACCGCGTGGCAGAAGCTGTGGAGCCGCATCTCGGGCTCCACGATCCACGAGTCGGTGTGCGCCAGGATCACGCCGCTCGTGCCGACCGACGCCATCGCCCGGCCGGGGCGCACGATGCCGAGCCCCACAGCGCCCGCCGCGTTGTCCGCGGCGCCCCGCACGACGGGGATGCCCGCTGGCAGCCCCGTCGCGGCCGCGACCTCGGCCTTCAGCTGGCCGAGCGGCGCGTTCGAGGGCGCCGACCGCGGGAACACCGCGCGCGGGACGCCGACCGCCGAGAGGAGCTCGGCGTTGAAGGAGCGATCCCCGGGCGAGAACGCCAGCGTGCCGCTCGCGTCGCTGTCGTCCGTCCCGAGCTCGCCCGTCAGCCGCAGGCCCACGAAATCCTTCGGCATGAGCACCGCGCGGACGCGGGCGAACGCCTCGGGCTCGTTCGCCCGCAGCCAGAGCAGCTTCGGCAGCGTGAACCCCTCGAGCGCGCGGTTGCCGACGAGGCGCGCGAGCCCCGCGTCGCCGACCTTCGGGTTCGCGCGGATGGCCTCACACTCGGCCGTGGTGCGCGTGTCGCACCACAGGATCGCAGGCCGGATGACCGCCTGCGCCTCGTCCAGCAAGACCGCCGAGTGCATCTGCCCCGTCAGCCCGATCGCGCGCACGTCGTCGCGGCGCGGGCCGAGGGCGCGGGCGAGCTCGCCGAGGGCGCTCAGCGCCGCCGCGGCGAAGTCCTCGGGATCCTGCTCGGCCCACCCGGCGTGCGGCGTGGAGAGCGGGTATTCGCGGTGCGCCGACGCGACCGCCGCGCCGCGCTCCGTTTCGACTGCGATGGCCTTGAGGCCGCTGGTCCCGACGTCGATTCCGATCACGATGGCCATGGAAAGCGTCCTTTTTGCAGTTTCGTCTACTTCGGTGATCTTCGTAACGACTCTTAACTAATCGAGAAAATCGTAAGCTTTGTGAGCGCGCGAGCCGCGCGGCTAGAACACGACCTGGAGCTTCATGGGCGCGGTGCCCTTCTTCATCATCTCGAGGCCGCGCGGGAGCTCCTCGACCGGCATCGCCTCGGAGAGGAGCTTCCTTACGTCGACCGCGCCGCGCTCCATCAGCTTGAATGCCCGGTCGTACGTCCGCCGGATCGCGAAGCTGCCGATGATCTCGAGATCGCGCCGGTAGATCTCGAACGGCGAGATCTCCACCTTGTCCTGCGGCCCACACACGCCGAACACGAGGTACCGGCCGCCGTTCTTGACGTACTGGACCGAGTCGCCGAGCACCCGGGCGATGCCCGTCGCGTCGATCACGACGTCGAAGCCGTAGGGCGCGATCTTCTTGAGCTTCGCCTGGAGCGCGTTGTCGGCGAGCACCACCTCGGTGGCGCCGTGCTGGCGGGCGAGGTCGAGCTTCGACTCGACGACGTCGACGACGGTGACCGCGGCGGCGCCGTTCGCGAGGCTCGCCTGGAGGTGGAGCTGGCCGATCGGGCCGGCGCCGAGGACGAGGACCTCCGAGCCGATCTCGATGCGCGCGCGATCCTGCCCGAAGACGACGCACGCGAGCGGCTCGCAGAAGGCGGCCTCGCTGAACGAGACGCGCTCGAAGCGATAACAGTTCTTCGCGGGGACCCGGACGAGCTCGGCGAAGCCGCCGTCGCGCGTCACGCCGACCGCGTTCCACTTCAGGCAGTGGTTCTGCCGGTTGATCATGCAGAAGTGGCACTCTTCGCAGGTCACCGTCGGGTCGACCATCACCCGATCGCCGGGCCGGAGGCCCTCGACCTCGTCGCCCACCGCCGCCACCTCGCCGGCGAGCTCGTGCCCGGGGATCAGCGGGAAGGTCGGGAAGAAATCGCCCTCCCAGATGTGCACGTCGGTGCCGCAGATGCCGCACGCCTTCGCGCGGACGAGGACGTCGCGCGGGCCGATCTGCGGCGGGGCGACGTCATGGCGAACGGCGATCTTCTTCACGGCTTCGAGCACGGCAGCCTTCATGCGAGACCCTCCTTGGGAAGGTCGCATAAGCGGGCCAGCGCCGCGCGTCGAGGGTCGAGGGCCGCCGGCCGCGCCCGCGCCGCCTCGCGCAGCGCCGGGGACCGCCCCGCGCAGCGTCGCACGACGTCGCGCAGGGCGGCCTGACGCGGGACGTCAGGACTTCGTGGCCGGCTTGGACGGGGAGATCGTGCGCCAGAGGAACGCGTAGACGTCCATCAGATCGCGCGGGGCGAGGCCGCGCTCGCGCAGGCGCCGCTCGAGCTCGCGCGCCAGCGATTGCATCCGGGCATACCCCTCGGCGCTCGGCGCGCGATCGTAGGCGAGATTGAAGCCGAGCACGGCGGCCTGCTTCTCGTAGAAGGAGGGCTTCACGAAGACGTGCTCGCCCGGGTAGACGAGCGCGCCGAGGATCGTGACGAGCGGCCACGTGACGACCTTGGCCGCGGCGAGCACGCCGGCCAGCCGGTCGAAGCGCGCGGCGTAATCGCCCGCGCCATAGAGGAGATCCACGACCGCCTCGGCGTAGGCGCGGTGGTGCTCGGCCGGCATCTTGTTGAAGGGGATGAGATCGCCGAGGGGGTGCAGGAGGCCGGTCGCGGCCTTGTGGACCTTGGTGATGCGCTCCATGAAATCGTTCAGGTTGCCCGCCGCGAGCAGCGCCTCGAGCTCGCCCTTGGCGAGGAGCGCGCGCGCGGTCTCGATGGCGCCTTGCTTGAAGGCCTTGCTCTTCTTCTTCCCCACGCTCGCCGGACCCTCGGCCCCCTCGCCCCCGGCGGCGCCTCGTTCCTCGGCGATGAACTGCGGACCCCCGAACCCACCCTCGAACTGCGACTCGAAGCTCGCGACCTGCTCGTCGAAGCTCGTGACCGGCGGCGCGACGACGCGGGCGCGCTGCTTCTTGGCGGCGGCCGACGGCCGGTCACGGAGACCGCGGATCCTGGCCTCGAGCGCGCTCGCCTCGTCGTCGCCGAGCTGCACCGGCTCGAGCTTCGACCAGAAAGCCTTGGCGATGGAGTGATTGAGGCCATCCTCGAAATCGTAGAAGCGCTTTTCGTCGCGCTCCTCGACGAGGTATCCGAGTCCCCATTGGGGACACCCCGGGTGCTTGACGATGATCGGGGCCGAGGGTTCCGTTGAACGAGAGGTCGCCATAGGCGGCGCAGCCTACTCGATCTTGGGACGACCGCATCCGCCCCGGAGCCCCTTCTGGACCCGTGTTCAGGTGCGCCGCGCCGGCCCATGCGGGCAGGCCGGCGCTTCGGGTCTCAGTTGACGTCGCGCGCCGCCGAGGCGAGCGCGAGCTGCTGGAGCGCGAGCGCCTCGGTCACGCGGCGCACCCGCGCGACGACGTCGAGGGTCTCCAGCACCGCCTGCCGCTCCCGCGCGTCGAGGATGAGGTGGTGGGCGCAGAGATCCGCGACGAGCGACGTGGCCGCGTCGCGCGGCAGCCGGAACTCGAAATTGCTGTCCCGATCCCGGACGAGCGCCGCGAACGAGGCCGCGGTGGAGATGAGCGCGGCGTGATCCTGGGCCGAGACCTCCCCCGGCTCGTCCTCGAGGACCGTCGCCGCGGCCGTGCGGTACGGCGGCACGAACGGGCGCTCCGCCAGGCGGACCCGGGCGCGGCCCCGCAGCATGATGTTGTAGCGGCCCCCGGGCAGCTCGGCGTGATCGATGATCTCGCCGGCGCCGGCCACCTGCGCGATGGCCGGGTGGCCGTGCGCGTCGACCGCGCGGGGGTCCGTGATGAGGACGACGGAGAGGATGCGGTGCGTCCCGAGGGCGTCGCGCACGAGCGCCCGGTAGCGCGGCTCGAAGATGTGGAGCGGCAGCAGGGCGCCGGGGAAGAGCACCGTCTGCGGCAGCGGGAACAGCGGCAGCTCGGGCAATGCCCCACTGAGGTCGCCCGGGCGCGGAGGCGTCGTGTCCACGGGCCGCAGGGTAGCACGCGGGGGGTCGGGTGTGGCGGCGCCACGTACATGCACACCGGGCTCGGCGGTCCGCCGTCGCCGGCCCGCGTTCTGGCGCGCGTTCCGCGGAGGCGAGCGCGGCGCGCCGTCAGCCGAACATCTCGATGGCCGAGCCGGTGACGGCGTCGGGGGCGTCGAGCGCGGCGTACACGAGGAGCCGCGCCACCTCGTCGGCGCTCATCTGCGGGGGAAACCCGCTCCCGACGAGCATGTCGGTGTCGACCGAGCCGGGGAGCACGGCGATGGACTGGAGCCCCGTCCCGCGCAGCTCCTCGGCCAGGCTCTTCGAGAGGCCGATGAGGCCCCACTTGGACGCGGCGTACGAGGCGTTGCCGGGGCACGCGAGGGTCGAGGAGATGCTGCCGACGTGGACGAGGCGGCCGCGCCCCTGCTTCAGCATGGCCGGGAGGAACGCGCGCGAGATGAGGAAGGGGCCGCGGAGGTTGACCGCGATCACCTCGTCCCAGGCGGCGGGCGCGGTCTCGTGGACCTTCGCGCCGCGGCTCACGATGCCGGCGTTGTTCACGACGACGCGGGGCGCGCCGAGCCACGCCACCACCTCGGCGGAGGCGCGCGCCACCTGCTCCTCGGAGGCGACGTCGCAGGGGACCGGGAGCGCGGCGACGTCGAGGCGGCGGACCTCGTCGGTGACCTCGTCGAGGCGCGGGCTCGGCGGGCCGAGCAGCGCGATGGAGAGGCCGCGCCGCGCGAGCGCGAGCGCCGTCGCCCGGCCGATCCCGCGGCTCGGCCCGGTGACGACCGCGACGTCGGTCACGCCCTCCCCCCGGAGAGCGCGGCGAGGGCGAGATCGCGCTCGGGGCCTGGCTCGGCGAGCTCGCCGGCGGCGGCGACGGTCTCGATGAGGGCGCCCGCCTTGCGCTCGCCGCGGGCGATGAGGCACGTGTGCGTCAGCGTGAGCTTGCACAGCGCGCCGCGCGCGCCGAGCTCGCGGACCAGGAGCTCGACGAGCTGCCCGCCGATGCGCTCCTGCAAGGTCAGCCGCCGCGCGAGCGCGTCGAGGACGTGCGCGAGCGTCCCGATGCCGGCGACCCGCGCGCCCGGCAGGTAGACGATGATGCCGGTGCCGTGCCCCGGCAGCAGGTGGTGCGGGCACATCGTGGTCACGGCGAGGTCGCGGGCGATGACGAGGCCGCGCTCGAAGGGGCCTGTCTCCATGGCGCCCTCGCGGAGCACCGCGGCCGCGTCGATGGCCTCGCCTTCGATCAGGTCGTCGGCCCACGCGTCGGCGACCCGCTCGCCCGTGCCCGCGAGGTCCCCCTCGACGTCGCGCCCGAGGGCGCGGAGGAACTCCTCGATCGCCCACGCCGCTCTCTTCCGATCGATCACTGGGACCTCGTCAGTTGAGCAGCTGCCGGCGCCTCTCGGCGGTGATCGGCTTGCGCCCGGCGTAGCCGGCCTCGAGCCCGTGGAAGTGCTCTACGGCCGGCTCGCCGTAGCGCCAGCAGAGCCAGACGAGGGCGCCGTCGAGGCGCCCGTAGAAGTCGCAGAGGCCGATCCGCTGGTCCTTCACGACGACCCCGAGCTCCTCGATCTCCTGCCACCCGGACTCGTACGCGGCGATCTTCTCCGAGAGCTCGCGCTCGCGGGCCCGCGCCTGCTCGCTGCCGTTGCGCGCCATCTCGATGAGCTGATCGGGCGTCGCGGCCGGGCTCTGCACGGCCTGCACGAGCTCCTGCCAGCAGCGCTCGATATCGCTCGCCAGGGCGAGCTGCCGGCCGATCCTCTCCGAGAGCCGCGGGACGAGCGCGTTCGCTTCTTCGATCGTCCAGATGCGGGAGGTGCTCACGGGACCTCACCTGAAGGGCGGCGCGACGACCCGGTCATGCAGGGCCGGTAAGCGGAGGAGAGTGCGGTGTCAAGGGCTTCTACGGAAGGAGCCGCCGCGCGCGCTTGCATGCCGCGAGCAGCGCGCGCCCGCCGCATGCTGCGCGCGAGCAGCGCGCGCGGCGAGGGCGCGCTCGGTCGGGCGTGCGGGCGTGCGGCCGGTGCAGGCGCGCCCTCGCGAACGACAGCCAGCGTGGCCGCGATCACCCGCGTCGCGCCCTTCCTCTCCACTCGGCAATGTGTTGCGCGCGGCGTTCTGCAAGCGATAAGCTCGCGCGGCGATCCTGTCGGATCGCGAGGCCGCCGCATGCGACTCCGGACGATGTCGGGCATCAAGCTGTCGAATTGGCTCCTTGGCGGCTGGAGCGGGCTCGTCCTCCTCTACCTGTATCTGCCGATCCTGCTCCTCGTCGCCTACTCGTTCAACGACTCGCGGATGAGCGTGGTGTGGGAGGGGTTCACCTTCAAATGGTATCGGCAGCTCTTCGATGAGCTCGTCGCCCACCTGGGCGACGAGCGGCGGTCGCCGCTCATCGAGTCGCTGAGCAACAGCGTGATCATCGCCGCGATCACGACGGCGTTCTCGGTCGCCCTCGGCACGGCGGGCGCCTTCCTGCTCTACCGCTACAGGTTCCCCGCGCTCCGGTCGATCACGACGCTGATCTTCATTCCCATGATCATCCCGGAGATCATCATGGGGATCAGCCTGCTCATCTTCTTCAAGACGGTGCAGCTCGATCTCGGCTTCACGACGGTCATCATCTCGCACGTCACCTTCTGTTTCCCGTTCGTGCTGATCGCCGTCCAGGCGCGGCTCGCGGGGCTCGATCCGTCGCTCGAGGAGGCCGCCCTGGACCTCGGGGCGACGCCGCTCAAGGCGTTCTTCCTGATCCTGGTGCCTTACCTTCTGCCCGCGATCATCTCCGGTGCGCTGATGTCGTTCACGCTGTCGATGGACGAGCTCATCGTCACCTACTTCACCCGCGGGCCCAAGTCCGAGACCTTGCCGATCAAGGTGTTCGGCATGGCGAAGGTCGGTCTGAACCCGATGCTGAACACGATCTCGACGGTGTTCATCGTGGCGACTGCGATGCTCGTCGTGATCGCCGAGTCGCTGAAGGGCACCGCGAGGCGGCTCCCCGACGAGGGCTGAAGGGGAGCGGCGCGCGGCGCGAACGCGGGGGCCTGCGACGGCGCAGGCGAGACAAGGAAAAGGCCAATGAAACGCATCTCAGCGCTCTTGATACTGATGTTCGTCCCGCTCCTCTGCCTCCTCGGCTGCGGGAAGAAGGAGAGCCCGGCGCCGCAGCAGGCGGCCGCCTCGGGGAGCGCCCCGGCGCCCGAGCCGAAGCCGGGTAACGAGCTCAACCTCTTCGGGTGGTCCGAGTACGTCCCGCAGGAGGTCCTGGACGGCTTCACGAAGGAGACGGGGATCAAGGTCAACTACGAGACCTTCGCCTCGAACGAGGAGATGCTGTCGAAGCTCCTCGCGGGGGGCACCCGGTACGACCTCATCCAGCCGTCGGAGTACGCGGTCGAGGCGCTCATCCGGCAGAAGAAGCTGCAGCTGCTCGATCCATCGCGCATCCCGAACCTGAAGAACATCGCGCCCGCGTTCAGGAACCAGCCGCACGATCCGGAGCTCAAGTACTCGGTCCCGTGGATGGCCACGGTCGTGGGCATCGTCGTCAACACCCAGAAGGTGAAGGAGCCCGTGAAGGGCTTCAAGGACGTGTTCCAGCCGAAGTACAAGGGGCGCATCGTGGCCCTGAACGACAACCGGGAGATGGTCTCCTGGGTCATGGTGACGATGGGGATGAACGCCAACGACGTGACGCCGGAGAACCTCGCGAAGATCAAGCCGACCCTGGCGGAGTGGATCAAGCTCGTGAAGGTGTTCGACTCCGACAGCCCGAAGACGGCGCTGCTCAACGGCGACGTCGACATCGGCGTCGTCTGGAGCGGGGAGGCGGCCCTGCTCTACCAGGAGGACAAGGACAAGTTCCAGTTCGTCCTGCCGCAGGAGGGGACACACAAGGCGATCGACAGCCTGGTGATCCCCGACAGCGCCCAGAACAAGATCGGCGCGGAGATGTTCATGAACTACATCCTCCGCCCCGAGGTCAGCAAGCTCATCTCGGACAAGTTCCCTTACACGAACCCCAACGCGGAGGCGCGCAAGCTGCTCACGCCGGAGCAGCTCGCGAACCCGGCGAGCTACCCGCCGCTCGCGGGGATGGAGACGTTCCACGACATCGGCAAGGTGGCCGCGGACGTGGACAAGCTGGTGACCGACCTCAAGGCGTCGCAGTGAGCGGCGGGGCGTCATGAACACGGCCACCGGGCAGGTCGTCGAGCTCCAGGGCGCCCGGCGGAGGCCGGGCGTCCGCGGGTGGCTGCTGCTCGCCCCGCTCCTGCTCTGGCTCTTCGCCTTCGTCGTGGCGCCCACCGCGATCATGTTCGTCTACAGCTTCTGCGAGCGGGACGAGCTCGGGCAGGTGGTCTTCGAGCTCTCGCTGTCGAGCTACGCCCGGGTCTTCGACCCGACCTACCTCAAGATCCTGCTGAGCTCGATCAAGTACGCCGCCATCACCACGGCGATCTGCCTCGTCGCGGGCTATCCGGTGGCGTACTTCATCGGGCGGGCGAGGGAGGGCGTCCGGAACCGGCTGCTCATGCTGGTGATGGTGCCCTTCTGGACGAGCTTCCTCATCCGGACCTATGCGTGGATGTCGATCCTCAAGTCGGAGGGGCTCCTCAACGGGCTCCTCCTCTACCTGCGGATCATCTCGACCCCCCTCGACATCATGTACACGCCGACGGCGGTGGTCATCGGCCTCGTCTACTCGTATCTGCCGTTCATGATCCTGCCCATCTACGGGAGCGTCGAGAAGCTCGACAACGCCCTGATCGAGGCGGCGTTCGATCTCGGCGCGGGGCCCGTGTCCGCGTTCTCGCACGTCATCGTCCCGCTCACCCGCCCGGGCATCCTCGCGGGCGTCCTGCTCGTGTTCATCCCGGCGCTCGGGATGTTCGCGATCACGGATCTCATGGGGGGATCGCGCGTGCCGATGATCGGCAACGTCATCCAGAACCAGTTCGGTCAGGCGCGCGACTGGCCCTTCGGCGCCGCGCTCGGCATGGCGCTCCTGCTCCTGTTCTCGCTCTTCTTCCTGCTCGGCCTGCGCAAGGAGCCGGAGGCCTGATGCGGCGCCGTCGCGCGGGGTGGCCCAGCGCCGCTCGTCTTCGCCTCTTCCGCCTCTCCCGCCACCCCCGCGCGCTTTGCCGGCCCTCCGAGGTGAATCGATGGATGTGATGGTCGAGCTCCGCGCGGTCACCAAGCGATTCGGCGCCTTCCACGCCGTGAGCGAGGTCGACCTCCAGATCAGGGCGGGCGAGTTCATCACCCTCCTCGGCCCCTCGGGGTGCGGCAAGACGACGCTGCTCCGGATGATCTCGGGCTTCGAGACGCCGTCGAGCGGCGCCGTCTTGCTGGAGGGGAAGGACGTCACGCACGAGCCGCCGTACCGCCGGGACGTGAACCAGGTGTTCCAGAGCTACGCGCTGTTCCCTCACATGACCGTGCAGGAGAACATCGGCTTCGGGCTGCGGATGAAGAAGGTGCCCCGGGCGGAGATCGACGAGCGGGTCCGGGCCGCGGTCGCGATGGTGTCGCTCGGGGGCATGGAGGAGCGCAAGCCGTCGCAGCTGTCCGGCGGGCAGCGGCAGCGGGTCGCGCTCGCGCGGGCCATCGTGTGCCGCCCGAAGGTCCTGCTGCTCGACGAGCCCCTCTCGGCGCTGGACGCGAAGCTCCGGCACGCCATGCAGGTGGAGCTCAAGGCGCTGCAAAAGAAGCTCGGGATCACCTTCGTGTTCGTGACCCACGACCAGGAAGAGGCGCTCACCATGAGCGACCGCATCGCCGTGATCAACAAGGGCCGGATCGAGCAGCTCGGCGACGCGTCGCAGATCTACCACCGCCCCAAGACGACGTTCGTCGCGAGCTTCATCGGCCAGGCCAACATCCTCCGCGCGACCGTCCTCTCGCGGAGCGGCGAGCGGGCGCGGGTCCAGCTCGACGGGGGGCTTGAGCTCCTCGTCAACGCCGAGCACCTGGCGGGCGGGGCCGGGAGCACCCTTGTCTCCATCCGGCCGGAGAAGATCGCGCTCCGCAGGGAGCCGCAGGGCGCGCCGGAGAACCGCTTCGAGGCGCGCGTCGAGGACGAGCTGTTCAAGGGCGCCACCGACCAGCTGCGCCTCCGGACCGACGCCGGCCTCGCGCTCACGGCGGTTGTCGCCAACGAGAGCTCCGGCCAGGCGGCGCTTCACGTCGGAGACCGGGTGTTCTGCCACCTCCACCCCGACGACATCGTGATCGTCCACGAGGGGTGATCCTCGCCGGTCGGCCGTCGCGCCCGTGTGGCGCCGGGGCGTCGTGAACCGCCGTTCTCAGCCGGACGCGGCCGCGTGGAAGTTGGGCTCGAACAAGGCGTACTCTGCAGGGCATGCTGCTTGCCAATCGGCCTCGCATGCCCCGACGGTCGCTTGCGGTCGCTCTTTCTTCCTCGGTCCTTCTCTCGTTCTCCGGCGACGCCCTCGCCACGGGGGCCTGGCTGCCCGGCGCCGGACAGGCGTCGGTCGAGCAACGCGTCGCCGTCGCGGCCGGGCCGGAGCGCACGACGCTCTGGACGAGCCTGCGGTTCCAGGGCGCGAGCGGGCCGGTGGCCCTCGTCGTTCCGGTGCCGCCGCTCGCCGCGCTCGACACGAGCTCGGATGCGTGGTTCGAGGCGCTCGAGGCGGCGACGGCGCCCCGGGTGCTCCCGCCCCAGGGCGTCGACCCGTACTGCCCGGGGGAGGCGGGCGCGCCGAACCCCTTCGAGGCGGTCGGGCGGCTCGCCCACGAGGCCACGCTCGAGCCGGTCGAGGTGACGGTGCTCGAGGACGCCGACGCGGTCGCGCGCTGGGCGGCGTCGGCCGGGCTCGCGCTGTCCTCCGAGACGGCCGCGCAGCTCGGGGGTCTGCAAGGGATGCGGTTCGCGGCGGCCCGCTTCGACGCTCCCGGTGGCGCGGCGGTCACGAGGACGCTGCGCATCGCCATGGGCGGCGGCGAGCCGATCCTGCCGCTGTCGCTGGCCGGGGCGGGCGCAGGCGACGTGCAGGTGACGGCGTGGCTGCTCGGCGACGGCCGGGGCGCGCTCTCGGGCGCGGCGCCGGTGACGCTCCCGCCGGCCTCGCTGAGCTGGGACGCGAGCGCGCAGCGCAGCGATTACGCGGAGCTCCGCGCCGGAGCCCTCGGCCAGGCGGGGCTCCACGGGGCGCTCGTCGAGGGCGCGGGCCACGAGGCGCTGAGCCGCCGCATCTCCCTCGGCAGCGACAGCGTGGACAGCGTGATCGAGGCTTATTTCGCGCGCGCGAGCGCGTACGGCGACATCGGCGATGCGCCGGGCACGTGCGCCGCGGTCGCCGCGGCCGCGCTGGAGTCGAGCCTCAAGGTCGCCGCGAGCTGCCCGCGCGCCGCGCACGGCGTGGTCGACGGCGCGCTGGACTGCGCGGAGTCGCCCCGGAGGGACGAGGTCGATCCCGACCTCCTGCGCTGCGGTCCGGCCGCCGACGATCTCGCGGTGGGGCTCTCCGGGCTCGCGCCGTCGTCCGTGTGGCTGACCCGCGTCTCGCTCCGGCTCGCGGCCGGGCAGCCGGGCGCGGACTGGCCGCTGACCTTCGGGGAGGGCTCCGCGATCTCGCCGGTCGTGAGGGCCGGGCGCGTCCTCGTGGACGAGTGCTCCGGCGAGGGCGGCGCGGGCGGCTCGTCGGGCGTGGGCGGGCCCGACGGCCTGGGCGGCGGGCCGGGCAGCGGCGGATTTGGCCCGGCCAGCGGCTCGTCCGGCGCCGGGAAACCGCCGCCGGACGATGACGACTACTACGACGAGCCGGCCCCCGACGTGGGCTGCGGCTGCTCCGGCACCGCCGATACGGTGGTCGTGGACGACCTCGACACGCAGGACGTCGACGACGACGAGTACTACGCGGAGGACGACGGCTGCAGCGGGGACACGAGCGAGCCGGCGCCCGAGGACGAGTACTACGCGGAGGACGACGGCTGCAGCGGGGACACGAGCGAGTCCGAGGACGAGTACTATGCGGAGGACGACGGCTGCAGCGGGGACACGAGCGAGTCCGAGGACGAGTACTATGCGGAGGACGACGGCTGCAGCGGGGACACCGACGACTCCGCCGAGTCGGAGGACTGCTCGATCGCGGGCGAGCGGCAGTCGAGCGCCCGGAAGAAGCGGGGGCCGAAGCTGTCGGTGATGGCGCTCGGGATGTTTGCGCTGATCGCGCCCCTCCGGCGCGCGAGCCGGCCCCGGAGGAGCGGCTCGCGCGGCGGGCGGTAGGCCGCGCGGCGGCGCTCCGGGAGGGGGGGCGCACCGGAGGGGCGGTTCCCGTGGCATACTCCCTGGCGAGGTCATGACGTGAACGCGCCCGCCCGCCGGCTCTCCTTCACCTACGCCGAGTACCTCGAGCAGGAGCGGGCGAGCCCGACGAAGCACGAGTTCCTCGGCGGCGAGATCTTCGACATGGCCGGCGGCACGCCGGAGCACGCGCGGCTCGCGGCGCGGGTGACCGTGGCGCTCGGCGCGCAGCTCGGCCGGCGCCCCTGCGAGGTGTTCTCGTCCGACCTCCGCGTGCGCGTGCGCGCGACGGGCCTCGCCACCTACCCGGACGTGAGCGTCGTCTGCGGCCCGATCGCGCGCGATCCCGAGGACAAGGACGCGGTGGTCAACCCGCTGGTGCTCGTCGAGGTGCTGTCGGACTCCTCGGAGGCCTACGATCGGGGAGAGAAATTCGCGCATTACCGCCGGATCCCCTCGCTGCGGGAGTACGTCCTGGTCTCCCAGGCGCACCGGAGGATCGAGGTCTTCCGGCGCAACGAGGACGGCACGTGGACGCTCCACGAGGCCGGGCCCGGCGAGCGCGCGCGGCTCGCGTCGATCGACGCCCTGCTCGATGTGGACGAGGTGTACCGGGGCGCGCTCGAGGCCTCCGCGGCGGTCTGAGCGGCCGTCGTTCCACGGAGAGCCGATGCGCGACGTCCGGATGCGGGGTTTTCGCGAGCACACGGCGGTCGAGCGCGCGCTCGAGGTCCTGGAGCGGCGGATCCAGCGGCTCGGCGACGAGCTGGTCCCGATCGCCGAGGCGGTCGGGCGGGTGGCGGCGGAGCCCGTGCGCGCGCGGATCAGCGTCCCCCACTTCGTCCGCGCGGCCATGGACGGGTATGCGCTGCTCGGCGAGGCGACCGCCGGCGCGGCTGCGTCCGCGCCGGTGGAGCTCGCGCTCGTGGGCGCGTCGTTCCCCGGGCGCCCGCACGCGGGCGCGATTCGCCGGGGCGAGGCGGTGCGGATCACGACCGGCGCGCCGGTGCCGGAGGGCGCGGACGCGGTGCTGGTGGCGGAGCGCGCCGAGGAGGGCGCGGGCCGCGACGGGGCGGCGGTCGTGCGGGCGCGCGAGCCGGTGCCGTCCGGCAAGCACGTCGCGGCGATCGGCGAGGACGTGCTGGAGGGCGCGGAGGTCGTGCCGGCGGGGCGCCGGCTGCGCCCGCAGGACGTGGGCGTGCTCGCCTCGACCGGGGTCGCCGAGGTGCGCGTGGCGCGCAGGCCGTCGGTGCGGATCCTGATCACGGGCGACGAGCTCCTGCCGCCGGGGAGCGCGCCGAGCGGGGCGTGCATCGTCGACACGAACAGCCTGGTGCTCTCGGCGCTCGCGCGTCGTGACGGCGCGGAGGACATCGCCGTCGCGTACGTCCCCGACCGGCGCGAGGCGGTGCGGGGCGCCCTCGAGGCGGCGGGCGGGGACGTGGTGCTGGTCTCCGGCGGGTCGTCGGTCGGCTCGGAGGACCATGCGCCGCTCGTGCTCGCGGAGCTGGGTGAGGTGGTGGTCCACGGCGTCGCGATGCGCCCCGCGAAGCCCGCCGGGTTCGGCTTCTTGCCCGGGGGGCGGGCGGTGTTCCTGCTGCCGGGCAACCCGGTGTCGTGCCTCTGCGCCTACGAGTTCTTCGCCGGCCCGTCGATCCGCGCCCTCGGCGGCCTGCCGCGCGCGTGGCCCCACCGGCGGCGGCGGTGCGTGGTGGCGAGCGAGATCGTCTCCCAGCCGGGGCGGGTCGATTACGTGAGGGTGCGTGTCGAGGGAGATCGGGTGTTTCCGATCGCGACGAGCGGCGCGTCCATCCTGTCGTCGACGACGCGCGCGGACGGCGTGGTCATCGTGCAGGCCGAGGAGGCGGTGATCGGCGAGGGCGCCGAGGTCGAGGTGCTGCTCTACGACGCGTGAGGCGGGGGAGGGGCGCCGCGCTCGGAGCGCGCTTCGGGGACCTCCGGTGGCGCCGCGGCACGCGTGTTAAGGTGCGCCGTATGCTGCTCGCTTCTCGGATCGTCGTCACGTTGATCGGAGTCCTTCACATCTACATCCTCATCCTGGAGATGTTCTTGTGGCGCACGGAACGAGCGTACAAAGCGTTCGGTACGACCCCCGAGGTCGCCGCGATCACCGCGCCGCTGGCGGCCAACCAGGGGCTCTACAACGGATTCCTCGCCGCGGGCCTGCTCTGGGGCGTCATCCATCCGAACAGGGCCTTTGCATGGCAAATCCAGGCCTTCTTCCTCCTCTGCGTGGCCGTCGCCGGTGTCTACGGCGCCGCGACGGCAAAGCGATCCATCCTGTTCGTGCAGACCGTCCCGTCGGCCATCGGCCTCGCCCTGGTCCTGCTCGCCAATCAGGCGGGTGGCTGAAGCGGCTCGGCCGGCGGTGTCCGCGCGGCGGCGCGCCGCGGCACCCAACCTGGGACGCGGCGCGCCCGTTTCAAATTTCCGCGGTCCCGGACCGTGAAGCCGCTTCGCTTCGAGAGGACCGGTCGGCGCTCGAGGCGCACGTAAAGACGAACTCCGCCGGTGATGGAAGAATCCATCGATGATGGCCTTCTCCTCGCGTCGTTCCAAGCCGAATCCTGGATGCCAGGCTCCCGAGTTGCGATAGATTGGGCGCGACAGATTGGGCCTCGGCGCTGAGCTCTTCGCGGGCGAGGTTCGTCCTGCCGACATCGCACCGGCGGCCCACCGATTCCGCCCTTCCGTTCTGATCGCGCCTCGGCGCGACGAGGTAACGACCATGACCCAGATGAACCGCACACTCCGAGGCACTGCCAGATTCCTACTCCTCCCATTCCTCGCCATCCTCGCCGCGTCCGGATGTGGCGAGTCCTCTTCGCCCGGCGGGACCGGTGATGTCGACAACACCGGGGGGGCCGATCCGGGAACCGGAGGCGCCGCGGCGGGCAGCACGAGCGCGGGAACCGGAGGAGGCGCCGCGACGAGCAGCTCGAGCGCGGGGACCGGAGGCGCCGCGACGAGCAGCTCGAGCGCGGGGACCGGAGGCGCCGGGGCGGGCGCGACCGGATCGGGCAGCGGCGGGGAAGGCGCCGGCGGCGCGCCGAGCTCGAGCCCGACGTTCCACGTCTTCATGCTCATGGGTCAGTCGAACATGGCTGGCGTCGCGGACAAGCAGGCCAGCGACCAGAACTCCGACCAGCGGCTCAAGGTCCTCGGCGGATGCAACCAGCCGGCCGGACAGTGGAACGTGGCGAATCCGCCGCTCAGCGATTGCCCTGGTGAGAAGGGGTGGAACCTGTCGACGTCGGTCGACCCCGGCATCTGGTTCGGCAAGACCCTGCTCGGAAAGCTGCCCGAGGGGGATACGATCGGGCTGGTCGGTACCGCTGAGAGCGGTGAGTCGATCAACACGTTCATCTCTGGTGGCACGCATCACCAGATGATCTTGAACAAGATCGCCAAGGCGAAGACGGCCCCGAATGCGCGCTTCGCGGGCATCATCTTCCACCAGGGTGAGTCCGACAACGGCCAGGCCTCATGGCCCGGCAAGGTCGTTCAGCTCTATAACGAGGTGAAAGAGGCCTGGGGTGTCGACTACGACGTTCCCTTCATCCTCGGGGAGCTCCCCGCGGGCGGGTGCTGCAGCGGGCACAACAACCTCGTGCACCAGGCGGCCGACATGCTGCCTGATGGACACTGGGTCAGTCAGCAGGGGACCAAGGTCATGGATCAGTACCACTTCGATCATGCGTCCGTCGTCCTCATGGGCACGCGTTATGGCGAGAAGATGATCGAAGCCCTGAAGTGGTGACCTGAGGCATCCCCGCATGTTGACCTCGCCGAGGAGAGCTGCGGTGACTGCGCCTGCCGTGGTCGGTCGACCCTGAAACATCCTCTTCTCACCCCGGAGCGGGCGCGGGCCGCCGCCAGCCTGGGGCGCCGCGCCTCCGGGGCGTCAGAACCCGCCCTCCAGGCCGAAGTTCGGGACGGTGACAGGCCCGAACGTCGTCGGCTCGCACGGCGAGAACGCATCGCACATCCCCGGCAGGGTCTCCTTCGATAACGTCGTGTTGAGCACGTCGAGGACGACCGCCAGCCAGCCCGACTTCCCGATCGACCAGCGCTTCTCCAGGCGGACATCGAGGCGGAAGAACGGCGGCAGCCGCTCCCACCGCGGCGCTCCGCCGGCGAGGGATCCGGAGCCTCCGGGGACGCCGTCGATCGGCGGGAGCGTCGCGCCGCCGACCCTCTGGGGGAGCCCGGAGTAGAACACGAAGCGCCCGCCAGCCCTGTACCCGCGACCGAGGTCGTAGGTCAGCGCGACATTGGCCACGTGGGTCCGCTCGAACGAGCTCACTTGCCGGCTTCGGCCGATGCTCCGCGTGGAGCGCGACAGCGTGTACGACGCGAACCCGCCGACGCGCCGTGTGAGCCGCCGGTGGGCCGACAGCTCCACGCCGGTCGCGGCGCCGAGCGCGCGGAGCGTGAAGGCGTCCTCGACCGACTCGAGGCCCAGCGAGCCGAGCGCGTCGGTCATGTTGAAGAACGCGTTGTGGAACACCGAGACCGTGGCCGTGATGTCCTCCGGCAGCGCGAGCTCGACGCCGGCGCTCGACTGGAAGCTCCGCTGGAGGCCGTCCTTGAGGGCGGGGCGAAAGCCGGGGATCGGGACGACGAAGCTCGGCAGCTGGGAGGCGATGCCGTGCGCCTGCACGAACGTCACGCCGCGCCCGAGCGAGAGCCGCGCCGAGAGCCGCGGATCGACGGCGAGCGCGACCGTGTCGTCCGAGTGGTAGAGATCGAGCCGGAGCCCGGGGGTGATGCGCAGGCGCGGGGTGATCGCGATGTCGGACTCGATGTAGCCGCCCACCGTGACGTCGACGCGGCTCAGGAGGAGATCGTCGACGGGGACGTCGTCCTCATCGCCCGGAGGGTCGTCGGCGTCGGTCCCGAGATCGAGCTCGTTGTCGTCGATCACGGCGTCGATGCCGGCGCGGATCGTGGTCTCGTCGCGCAGCCGGTGAGCGAGCGAGAGGCGCGCGCCGAGGCTCCGCGTCAGGGCTTTCTGGCCGTCCCCGATCCCCGTCTCGTCGTGGCCGAGCGTCAGCGCGCCGCGCAGCGCGCTGCCCTGGCCATAGGTGTGGTCGTACCGGAGATCGAGCCGGTGAAATGTCGTGTCGAAGAGGGTCGTCCTCTCGCCGTCTTCGTCGCTCGCGAGGAAGTCGTGGGCGCCGAACGCGAAGAGGCTCACCCGGCCTTCCGGGACGACCTCGTAGGACAGCCGGGCCTGGTAATCCCAGTAATCGAGCGCGACCTCGGGGGCGGCGAGCGAGAGGAGCAACGCCGTGTACGAGTAGCGGCCGCCCACGAGCGCGACCCCTCGGTTTCCGGCGAAGGGGCCCTCGACGAGCCCGCCCACGTCGACGAGCCGCAGCATGCCCTCACCGTGCCAGTACGGGAGCGGCGGCGTCGTCTCGCCCGCGACGATGCCGCCGGCGTACCGACCGTGACGCGCGGGGTAGCCGCCAGGGTAGAGGTCGACGCGATCGACGATGCCGGGATGGACCACGGAGGGCCCGAGCCCGAGGTGATAGAGGTAGGGGACGCGGATTCCATCGAGGAAATAGCCGACGTTGCCCGGCGGTGAGCCGCGAACGTAGAAGAACGGCAGCCCCGAGACGATGGGGGTCACCCCGGGGAGCACCTCGAGGGCGCGGAAGGGGTCGCCGAACGCGCCAGGGACGATCCTGACCTCGCCGCGGCTCAGGCTGGAGACGCCGGGCGCCGGTTGCTCGCCGCGCACGGTGACCTCGATCGCGCGCGGCGCGCTCGGCGCCGGCCCGGCTGCCGTGGCCGGGCGCTCCGGCGCGGGCGCGGAGGCGCCGGGCGGCGCGGCTGCGGAGGCGCCGGGCGGCGCGGGTGATGCGGCTTCGGTGAAGCGGACCTCGACGCGGATCCTGGCGGCGACCGGCGCGCCGCTCCTGGTGGCCGGCGCGAAGCGGAACGCCGTTGCGGCGGCCACGGCGGCCGATGCGAACGGCTCCACGCCATCCTCGGCGACCGCGGAGCGGACGGTCCCGTCCGCGTTGATCGTGAGAACGAGGCGGACCGTCGCGTCACCATGCGCCCCAGCAGGGTAGTCGGCGCCGAGCGGCGTGAGCGGCGTGGGCGGGACGAGCGCTGCCGGCGGCGCATCGGGGGGCGGCGCTGCCGGCGGCGCATCGGGGGGCGGCGCATCACCGGACGGCTCCGCAGGCGGCTTTGCATGGGGCCGCGGCGTGTCGGGCGCGGCGGCGGCGAGGCACGGCGCGAGCGCGCTCGCGAGCAGCGCTGCGGCTGCCGTGGATCGCCGGAGGAAGCGCATCGCCGCGCCGCGGAGGGGCCGCTCAGCGAGGACCAGCGCGGGGCGATGCGCCGCAGAGCGTTGCGGCCAAGTGATCGAAATCATGTGATTTTTATGTAAACGGCGCTCGCGCCGACGTCCTGATGGGCTTCCCGGGGAACCGGTCGATCGGATCGCTCTCGTCGGATCGGGGTGTTCCGGAGGACGACCGCCAGCTTCTGCCATGATCTACGCCGAACGACCGCTCACTTCCCCCTCACCGGCTCGAACAGCACGTTGCGCTACCAGGTCTTCCTGTGGAGCGTCCACTTCGGACCGCTCTGGTCGGTGGGCGATGACAGCGCAATGCGATTGCTGGAGCCCTGTTTGCCGCGAATCCTTCAACGACCACCCCTTGCCTCGCTTGGTACCGCACTCGTACGGCAGTATCCTCGGGCAAACGCATGACCGTCCGACTTATCTTCTCCCTCCTGCCCGTCCTTGCGCCGGTCGCCTGGCTGACGGGCTGCAGCGACGGCGAGCGCCCCTCGACGCCCGAATCGTCGACGTCCTCAGGCTCAGGCGGCGCGAACCCGGGCGGCGGCGGCGCGGTGGCGACGACCTCCGAGGCCACCGGCGCGGGGGGCGGCGCGACGACCGGCGGCGCGACGATCGGCAGCACGACCGTCAGCAGCACGACCACCGGCGGCGGCGGGGCGGAGCCCGTCGCGCCCGGGATCGTCAAGCTCGGCGAGGGAAAGCTCGCGGAGTCGGGGCTCACCGTGGTGTCCTACGGCGGCTACCTGAACGGCGAGTCGTTCCAGCAGGACGCGATCGTGTCGTTCGGCGGCTTCCAGTACACCGCCTTCTGGAACACCAACCGCAACGTCGTCCTCGCGCGACGCCGGCTGCCGGCGAGCGCCGGCGGAGCGGCAGGCGCCTGGGAGAAGTTCGACTTCAAGGATTATCGGCTGAGCGCCGACGACGCCCACAACACGATCTCTCTCGGGATCGCGCCAGGCGACGGCACGCTGCACCTCGCGTTCGATCACCACGGCAGCAACCTGCACTACCGCCGCTCGGTCACGGGTCTCCTGACGGACCCGGAAGGCGCGGCCTGGGCCGCCTCGAGCTTCGGCGCCGTCTCGAGCGCGCTCGTCGGATCGACCCGCGTGTCCCTCGTGACGTACCCGCGGTTCGTCACCGAGCCCGGCGGGGACAGGATGCTCCTGAGCGCCCGGATCGGCGAGAGCGGCAGCGGCGACGAGCACCTGTGGGAGTACGACGCCACGACGCACGCCTGGACAGCGCTCGGCGAGTACATCGAGGGCACCGACGCCAGCATGAACGCCTACCTGCACGGCCTGTCGTACACGCGCGGCGGCGCGCGCCTGCACGCGGCGTGGTGCTGGCGGGACACGCCCGACGCGACGACCAACCACGATCTCCTGTACGTCTACAGCGACGATCACGGTCGCACCTGGAAGAACAACGCTGGCGCCACGGTCGCGACGACCGGCGCCTCCTTCGTCTCGCTGCGCACCGAGGGCCTGTCCGTGTGGCCCATCGGCCAGAACCGAGGGCTCATCAACCAGGAACACATGACGGTCGACGCGAGCGGCCGCGTCCATGTGCTGCTCTCGCACCTCCCCGACGCCGAGGCCGACAATTCGAACTTCACAAGCGCCCGGACACGCAGCGAGTTCTTCCATTATCTCCGCGACACCGACGGGGCCTGGGCGCGCCACGGCATCGGCCTGAGGGTGGTCCAGAACTTCCGGGGCAAGCTCGCGATCTCCTCCACCGAGAACGTCTATGCGATCCTCCCCGATCTCCGCATCGCCGGCGCCTCCCCGAGCGACGGTTACGCGACCTGGACGCTCCTCGACGCCGCCGACTCGGGCCGGTTCTTCTCCGATCCTCTGATCGACGCCGCCCGGCTCGAGACCTCGGACGAGCTCACCGTGTACTACCCAGCGCGGAGCTCCGTGGACATCTGGGGCCTGGAGTACACGCTCCGCTGAGCCGGGCGAAGGGCGCTCCTCGGGCCCGAGCGCGCGCTTCACGGCCCCGTTCCCCAGGGCGAGCGCGCGGGCTCGCTCGCCGCGCCGTCCCCGTTGCCCGGCAGCTCTCCTCTGATCGACGGATCTTCCGGTTGTTCCACCGGGCGACGCGCGTGATGCTCGCGGGGCGCGCTCCGCGTCCGTATCGGACGAGCCGCGACCGGCGCTGAGCGGTCCAGTCAGAGCGGCAGTCCCTGCTCCATGGGGACGCGCGTCGCGCTCGCTCTCGCGCAGGCACGCTCGGTGCTCGCCCTGAGGCGCGGTCTTGCCGGTGGCGAGGGCGTGCACTGCCGCGAACGCCGCGGCGGCAAGGGACACTCGCGCAGCGAGCCCCGGCGCGCTCCGGCCAGGAGGAGCGTTACTCATGAACCCGGACGCGTTCGTCAAGCGCCGATTCGCATTCATCCTCGGGGGAATGGTCGCGGTCTCCGCGTATTTTCAGGCCTCCGGGGTATCTCAGCTCGTCGCTCACCAGATCACGCGGGACGGCGAGGCCTCCGCCCCCCTCGTCATGGATCCGGTCGACGTGCCGCCCTCCGACGATCCCCCGCCGAGCGCGGCGCCGATCCTGGAGCGCAATCCATTCGACTCGACGACAGGGCCGCTCGTACCCCCGCCGAGCGCCGCGCCCGCCGGCCCGGCGGACCTCTCGCAGCTCGACCCCTACCTCGCTCCACCCTGCGATACGGGCCGCGTCGTGCTGATCGCCATGTCCGAGGACCCCGAATGGTCGTTCGCCGCCGTCGAGAGCGACGGCGGACACACGGCGCTCGGGCGGCGAGGCGGAGAGATCGCCGGCCGCAAGGTCGAGGACATCGCCTGGGATCGGGTGTGGATGACCTCGACCTCGGGGGGCGCGCGCTGCCAGATGCAGCTCGGCAAGAAGGGCGGAGAGGGCGGCAAGAAGGAGCCCGAGCCGCAGGCGGCAGCGCCGGCTCCGTCCCGCGCGACGTACCGCCCGAGCAGCAGGAGCGATGTCCCGCCCGAGATCGCCTCGCGGATGCAGCGGGTGAGCGACACGGAGATCGACATCGATCGCTCGGCGGCCGAGAAGATCTTCGCGCAGCCCGAGCTCGTGACGCAGACCTCGGCGGCGATACCGGAGATGCGGGACAACAAGGTGGTCGGGCTGAAGATGATGGTCAAGCCCGGCTCGGTGCTCGAGTCGTTCGGGGTGCAGAGCGGCGATATCGTGAAGTCGATCAACGGCATCGACCTGACCGACCCACAGAAGGCCATGCTGGCCTACTCGCGCATGCGCTCCGACAAGAGCCTTTCCGTCGTCGTCGAGCGCGACGGCCGCCCGACGCGGCTCAGGGTCAACATCCGCTGAGGCGAGGAGGCAGGCCCGGCCGGTCGCCGGGCCCCGCGCAGGAGCGGGGCCGGGCGCCCCCTGGCCTTGTCGCACCCGCGGGCGCTCCGGCGCGGAGCGACAGAACAGATGCGGCGCTCACCCGTCAGACCGAGCACCCGCTCTGTCCGCGGGAGGGGAAGACCATGAACGAACTCGGAATCGTGTGGGTGAAGCGAGCGCTCCTCGGCGGCGCGCTCGCGCTGGGGCTCTCGGGGGCGGGGGTCGCGTGCAATGCCCAGAGAGCCTCCGAAGCGTCGGCGCCTCCGGAGGCGTCCCCGGCGTCGATGCCGCTGGGGAACGCCGCCGAGGCGAAGCGCGAGGCCGTGGCGTCGGCCGCCGAACCCCTGAGGGCGCGTGAGCTCGCCGCCCCCACGCTCGACATGGCAGGCGGGAAGGGGCGCGCAGGCGCTGGCGGCATGGTGGCCCCCGCCCCGGCGCCGGGCGAGGGCGCGGCCCGCGCCGCGGCGCCCGAGGCCGCGGGCCTCGACCCGAACGGCCGCTTCGCCACCACGTACCGCCCCGGCGGCGGCCACCTCGCCGCGTTCGAGTCCGCGGTCGCGCGCGGCATCGTCCCGCCCGACGGGCGCGAGCTCGTCAGCGACGTCGGCGCCCGCTACGCCCCGTCGATCGACGTCCCGAAGGGCTCGGCGCTCGCCCTGCGCACGGACCTCGAGCGCACGCGGGTCCCGCCCGGCGGCGGCCCGGTGCACGTGCGCGTCGCGCTCCGCTCGACCGGGCAGGCGCCCGCGGCGCGGCCGCACCTGTCGGTGCACCTCGTGCTCGACGTGAGCGGCTCCATGCAGGGCGAGCCCATGGCGCGGGCGCGCGACGCGGCCCGGGCGCTCGTCGACAAGCTCGACGCGAACGACGACTTCTCCCTCGTCACCTTCTCGAGCGGCGCCGACGTCAGGATCGACGATGGGCCCGTCGGGCCGCGGCGGGCGGCGATCAAGGCGACGATCGACGGCATCCGCGAGGGCGGCGGCACCAACATCGGCCAGGGCCTGGCGCTCGGCTACGCGCAGGCCGCCCGGCCGGGCATCCCGGAGGGCGCGGTGAAGGTCGTGCTGCTGCTCTCCGACGGCCGCGCGAACTCCGGGATCACGAGCTCGGAGCGGCTCTCGCGGCTCGCGCTCGACGCCTTCCAGGGCGGCGTCCAGACGAGCACGTTCGGGCTCGGAGCCGACTACGACGGCGCGCTGATGAGCTCCATCGCGAGCGACGGCGCGGGCGGGTACTACTACCTGCGCGATCCGGATCAGATCGCCCCGGCCCTCGCGACGGAGCTCGACAGGCGGCTCGATCCGGTCGCGACCGCGGTCGAGCTGCGGGTGCGGCTGAAGCCGGACGTGAAGCTGCTCCAGGTCTACGGGTCGCGCCGGCTGAACGACGTGGAGGCGGCGCGCGTGCGGACGATCGAGGTCGCGGCGGACGCGCAGTCCGCGCGGCGCGACGGCATCGAGCGGGACCGGCAGGACGACGCCGAGGGCGGGATGCGGTTCTTCATCCCGGCGTTCTCGCGCGACGACAGCCACGCGATGCTCTTCAAGCTGGGCCTGCCGGCGGGCGCGGACGCGCGGGCCATCGCGGCGATCGAGCTCAAGTACAAGGACCGCGTCGCCAAGAAGAACGTCGTGGACGAGGCGCCGCTCCGGGTCGCGTACGCGACCGGCGACGCGGACAGCGCGGCGAGCGCCGACCCGTCGGTCGCTCGCACGATCCAGGGCTTCGCCGCCGGCGAGACGCTGGCCGAGGCCGCCCGCCAGATCGCGCTCGGCGATCGCGCCCGCGCCGCCGCGCTGCTCTCCGAGCGGGAGGGGATCCTGCATGCCGCGGCCGAGGCGCTCGGGGAGCCGCTCTTCCTGAAGGACGCGGCCCGCCTCGCGCGCCTCCGCGGCCACGCCGGGGCCGCGGGCGGCCTGGGGGATCCGCTCGTCCTGGCGATGCTCCTCGAGACGGCCTCGCGGACGCACCTTCACTGAGGGCGGGGCTCGGGGCACGATGGCGCAGGGGCGATGCACCGGCGGAGCCGAGGGGCGGACATGACCCAGACATTCACACTCCGGCGCGATGTGGCGGCGCAGCACGTCGACGTCGCGCCGGGCGGCGAGATCGTCCTCCGCGGCAAGCTGGTCTGCTCGACCGACGCCTCGGTCATCGACGCGGCGACGACGACCTGGCCCGCGGGCGCGCCGGGCGGCGCGTCGGTCGACAGCGGCGGGCTCGTCGACCTCGAGCAGGGCGGCTTTCACATGACGAGCCGCGACCCCGCGACCCACGAGGTCCACGCCATCGCGACCGGGGATCCGGCCCCCGCGTGCGCGCTCGCGGGCGTGGAAGCCCCGTGCCTCCCGCTCCGGCTCCTGCCGCTCGCGCGCTCGCGGCTCCAGACGGCGCAGGAGCTGGGCAGCTGCCTTCACGGGGGCATCACGGTCGAGGTGCCGGACGCCGTGCTCCCGCCCGTCGCGCCCGCGGCCGTTCCTTACGTGCAGGGCGCGGCCGTGCTGCTCGGCGCCTCCGTGGTCGTGGCGATCGGGTGGGTCGTGCAGCGCCGGCGCGCCCGATCGCCGTTCGGCCGCCTGCTCGATCTCGCGAAGCGCACCCGGGCCAAGCTGAGGGCCGCCGACCCGGTCGTGGCCGCGCCGCTCGTGCCGGCCGTGGAGGCCGCGCTGGGCGCGCTGAAGCGGCGGCGTGTGGACGCCGCCTCGACGGAGGGCAAGCGGGTCGCGGAGGTGCTGCGGCGGGTGGAGCTACGCCTCGACGCGTCGGCCGTGGAGGCGCGCGCCGACAGGGAGCAGCAGGCGGCGGACGAGCTCGTCCGCGAGATCGAGAGCGCGCTCGAGGCGGTCGACGAGGTGGACGGCGCGCGGCGCGGGCGGGCCTGAGGTCGGCCAGCCCGCCGGAGGTCTGCGCGACGCCGCTGTCGGGCGGCGTCCATCTCGCCTCCATCCGCGCGATGGTCCGGCTGCTCGCCGCCTCCGGCGAGCGCGGCGAGCGGCGCGCCCAGCGTGCGCCGATGAAGCACGCCAAGCCGGCGCTCACCGCCACGGCCCCCAACCCGATCTGGACGTGGGACATCACCAGGCCGCGCGGGCCGCTGCCTGGGGTCTTCTACTGCCTGTACGTCGTCCTCGACCTGTTGAGTCGCATGACCGTCGGCTGGAGCCTGAACGCGCCTCTCTGCGCGAGCCACGCATAGGATTCTCGTCCGGCCTGTCTCAGTCCTGTTGGCATTTTCCGCCCCCTCTGTGCCAACGTTAGGTGAGAAACACGAGCAATGAAACCGCGCAAAATGGCGTTGTGTCGCGGTCGCTCCATGGCGTATAAATCCAGTCGAAGGACCACATGATCTTCCAGAGAGAGCATGGGTGTCCGGATCAGGTTTCGGGCTCTGCGAATGCGCGACAGAGAGTCCCTGACAGGCGAGTCGCTTCGTGTGCATCTTCGGGAAACATTGGAAACACCTATGAAAAATTCAAAGCAGAATCAGTCCTCTCGTTGGTTCATACTGGCGTTCGCGTCAGTCGCGCTGGCAGCCTGTGGCGGTGATGACGATACCACAGGGCCCTCGAGCAGCTCATCGTCTTCCAGCAGCTCTTCGTCCTCCAGCTCCAGCTCCAGCTCATCTTCGAGCAGCTCCAGCTCGTCTTCGAGCAGCGCCAGCTCGTCTTCGAGCAGCTCCAGCTCGTCTTCGAGCAGCTCCAGCTCGTCTGGTGGCGATCTCGCGTTGGTGGTCGCCATCGACTCCGGTAGCAACTCGAGCTCAATGGTTGACGGCGTGGAGTACCAGGCGGACAAATACGCTAGCGGTGGTACGGCCAACAGCACGCAAGACGCTGTCGTTGGTGGGCAGCTCTATCAAACAGAGCGGTATGGCTCATTCAAATATGAAATCCCGGTTACCGCCAATGGCAACTACACCGTGAAGTTGCATTTTGCGGAGATTGATAAGACCAGCGCTGGTTCACGCAGCTTTGACGTTGCGATCGAAGGCAACACGGTTGTCAGTGATCTGGATATTTATGCCGAAGTCGGCGCTGACGTGGGCCACACGGAGACCTTCGCGGATATTGCGGTAAATGACGGCAGCGTCACGATTGAGCTGATGAAGGGTGTAGATAACCCCACCATCGCGGGGTTCGCTATTTTCTCCAACGATGGAGAGTTGGATACAACACCGGTCACGCCCCTCCCCGATTTCTCCAAGTACTCAGCCTACACTCAGCAATACACTGAGAAGACTGTGATCAATTCGAATCACGCGACGGGCCACGTCGGTGATTTCTTCTTCACCCACTGGAAGGATGGCGGCTCGACATCGTTGACTGTGGACCCGAATGGCGAGTTCAGCGTGACCTGGCAGGGCGGCGGCTATAACTATGTCGGTGGTCCAGGGTGGCATTACGGAGATGAGAAACGGGTGATCGGCTACCGCCTCAATAGCGACAGCGGCGCGAGCTATATCGCTTTGTACGGCTGGGGGTACGACAAGAGCATGCCCACGTCGAACGCGGCACACCTGGTGGAGTATTACATCCTGCAGCGATGGAGTTATGACCCCAGCCAGGGTGCCACCGCTGGCAAGACCTTCACGAGCGATGGGGTTCAGTATTCCACGTACCGCTCGACGCGGAACCAGCAGCCCTCTATCAATGGTCGCTCCACCTTCTACCAATACTGGAGCAAGCCTGCTCAGCCGCGGGCCCTCGGACAGGATAACAAGATCATCTTCGCCGATCACGTGAAGGCATGGGCCGACAATGGCTGGATTGTCCCGAACATGAACAACCTGGATGCGAGCGACGATCCCACCTATCAGGTCCTGGCCGTCGAGGTGTTCAACCCCGGTAGCAATGGAACTGCAGCTGGTCGCGTCTGGAACGCGACGCCCTGATCCCAAGAAAATGGGGCGCGCCTGAACGTTTCGTGGGCGTACGGAGCGAACGCCCGTCGAATGCCTCGATGGCGCCGTGCTCGACGCCATCGAGGCTCTCCGCTTCGCTCCGACCCGCTTCGCGGGCGGCCTCCGCCCAACAGCCAACGCCGATCGACGGTGCCGAGCGATCCGCGCGCGTGCCCGCCGCGAGGCCGCGAAGCGTCGCTCAGCGGATCGGCCCGGCGACCTTCGGCGGCGAGGCGGGGGCCGCCTGCGCGGCGGGCTCGAGCGGCGCGCAGCCGTCGGCGGCGAAGGGGCCGATCGCCGGCTCGCCCTTGACGAACACCGAGACGCGGCGCATCCGCTCGGCGAACGCCGCCTCGGTCGCGGCCCGCCGCGGGTCGGCCGCGAGCGGGACGGTCCCGAGGCCCTCGCTGCGCACCGGGCAGATCTCGGCGAGGGGCGGCGCGCCCCGCCGCAGGCGCAGGCGCGCGAGCATCGCGAGCTCGACCGCGGGGCCGGTCCTCTTCACCTTCATGAGGAAGTTGCCCAGGCTGTAGAAGATGGGCCGGCCGCGGCGGAGCTCGATGCCCTGGAGCACATGCGGGTGGTGGCCGAGGAAGGCGTCGGCGCCCGCGTCGATCGCGGCGCCGGCGAGCGCGCGCGCCTGGGGGAGCGGGGTGTCCAGGTACTCGGTGCCGCCGTGGTAGCTCACGACGACCGCGTCGACGCCGGGCTGCTTGCGCGCGGCGCGCACCGCGGCGGCGAGCCCGTCCCGCTCCGCGCCCGCGACGAACTCCCGCGCCGGGTGCTGCCAGAGCGAGCCCTGGTTCCAGATGCCGGTCACGGCGAGCAGCGCCACGCGGAAGCCGCGGTGCTCGATGACGGCCGGCGCGTACGCTTCGAGCCGCGTCCGGCCGGCGCCCACGTAGGCGATGCCCGCGCGCTCCAGGTGGCCGAGCGTCTCGAGGAACGCGCCCTTGCCGTAGTCCCACATGTGGTTGTTCGCGAGCGACACCACGCCGATGCCGGCGCGCGCGAGCGCGTCCGCGCCGGCCGGAGGGCCCGTGAACACGAGCGGCTGGCGCGCGTGCTGGGTCTCTCCGCCCTGGTCGCTGAGCTGGTTCTCGAGGTTGACGAAGCGCACGTCGGCGGACGCGAACAGCGCCGCGACGGAGGCGAACGGATCGTACGCCGGATCGCGGAGCAGCTCCTGGCCGAGCGCCTTGCCGAGGCAGACATCGCCGCCGGCGAGGAGCGTGATCGCGTCGGCCGGCGTGGCGGTGGCGTCTGCCGGCGCGGCGGTGGCGGCCGGCGCGGCGGTGGCGGCAGCCGGCGCGGCGCGGGCCTCCCGGGTCGCTTCCGCGACGTCGCGGGGCGCGGCCGGCGCGACGACGGGCGGAGGCGCGAGCCCGGCGCCCACGTTGGCGGGCCGCTCGCAGCCGATCTGCGCGGTCGCTGCGCACATCGCGAGGAAGAAAGGGGCAGGGCGCATCGCGAGCGGCGTCTCGGCGCGCATTATCCACGGGCCCGCGGCCGCGCCCAAGTATCCGGTGGTACGCCCGCCGACGTCCGTGCCACCATCGCCGCGCGTTGAGCGGGCCCAGAGGAGCCGCGGCGTCGATCGGCGGCCGCGCGCTCTCGATGGACGTCCGGCCCGCTCCAGCGCGATCTACTGCGGATTGGACGCGCGCTCGTGCGCGGGTTGCTTGGAAGGCCTTATCTCCATGGTGAATCGAAGACGTGAGACTCCCTCGGGCTCGACGCTGCTCTCTTCGCGCGGCGCGACGCCGTCGAGCACGCGCATCGTGCCGGGCCCCGCGGCGCGCGACGAGGCGCGCGACGAGGCGCGCGACGAGGAGCGCAAGGACGGCTGGGGCTTCGCCGACACCCGGTTCGTCGTCAAGCCGAGCGGCAGCGTCGTGCTGACCGGCACGCGGTACAGCATCAGCAACGTCGAGCTGCCGTCGCTGCTCCCGTGGATGTCGGCCACGCTCGCCGCGCCGCTCTCCTACGAGAACCGCAACGAGCCGCACTACCCGCCCATGATCCCCGACGCCAAGGTCGCGAGCGAGCTCGTCGCCGCGCTCCGCGGCTTCCTTTCGGACGATCAGATCTCGCAGGACCCGCTCGTGCGCCTCCGGCGCGGCCACGGCCACACCGGCGCCGAGATCTGGGCGATCCGCTACGAGCGCCTCGAGCGCGTCCCGGATCTCGTCGTGTTCCCCGCGGCGCACGACGACGTCGTGCGCCTCACCGAGGTCGCCAAGCAACACGGCGCCTGCCTCGTCCCGTTCGGCGGCGGCACCAACGTCACGGACGCCCTGCGCCTGTCGATCCACGAGGAGCGGACCGTGATCGCTGTCGACATGCGGCGCATGAACAGGATCCTCTGGCTCGATCCCGTGAACCGCATGGCCTGCATCGAGGCGGGCGCGACCGGGCGGCACATCGTCGCGGAGCTCGAGAAGCACGGGCTCACCATGGGGCACGAGCCCGACAGCCTCGAGTTCTCGACCCTCGGGGGGTGGATCGCGACGAACGCGAGCGGGATGAAGAAGAACCGTTATGGCAACATCGAGGATCTCGTCCTCGACATGCAGGTCGTGACCGCGCGCGGCGTGGTCGAGCGGCCGCAGGTTGCCCCGCGCGAGAGCGTCGGCGCCAACCCGAAGAACTGCATGTTCGGCAGCGAGGGCAACTATGGAATCGTCACCAGCGCTGTCGTCAAGCTATTCCCCCTGCCCGAGCTCCAGCGCTACGGCAGCGTCATCTTCCCCGACCTCGCGCGCGGGCTCGCGTTCCTCTACGACCTGCAGGTCGCCGGCGCGCTGCCCGCGAGCGTGCGCGTCATGGACAACACGCAGTTCCATTTCGGTCAGGCGCTCAAGCCGAAGAAGTCCGGGCTGCTCGCCCGGGTGAAGAGCCAGGCGGAGAAGCTCGTGGTGACCCGGATCAAGGGCTTCGATCCGCACCAGCTCGCCGTCGCCACCCTCGTGTTCGAGGGGACGAAGGAGGAGGTCGACTTCCAGGAGAAGACGCTCTACCGCATCGCGGCGCAGCACGGCGGGATGAAGGCGGGCGCGGCGAACGGCGAGCGCGGCTATCAGCTCACCTTCGGCATCGCGTACATCCGCGATCTCACGTTCGAGCACTGGGCGATCGCGGAGAGCTTCGAGACGAGCGTCCCGTGGAGCCGGGCGCTCGAGCTCTACGACCGGGTGCGCCAGCGCATCCTGCGCGAGCACGAGCAGCGGCGCCTGCCTGGCAAGCCGTTCTTCACCGGCCGCATCACCCAGGTCTACCCCACGGGCGTCTGCATCTATTTCTATCTCGGCTTCTACGCGAAGGGCGTCGACGATCCCGTGCGCCATTACGCCGAGATGGAGCACGCCGCGCGAGAGGAGATCCTCGCCGCCGGAGGGTCGCTGTCTCACCACCACGGGATCGGCAAGATCCGGCAGGATTTCGTGAAGGACATCTACTCGGACGGCGCGCGCGCCTTCATGCAGCAGGTGAAGCAGGCCGTCGATCCGGACAACCTGTTCGGCGCGGCGAACCACGGCGTGCTCGGCGAGGTCGCGCTCTCGAGCGCCGAGGAGCAGGGGCGAGCGCCCTCGCCTTGATCCTGGGCGGCGCGGCCGCCGGCGGGGCGCGGCGTTGCTGGAAGCGCTGCGCCAGCGGCTAGCTCAGAGATCGGGGCGGCGCCGCACGGACGAGCTCGCGCAGACCCAGCCGGCCCCACGGCTCACGGGGCGGTCGCCGGCCGTGTGCCGGAGGTAGCCGCGGCGCGGAACGCCCGTCCCCAATTGGTTGCGTATCGCAACCATCTGTGTTCTCCTCGAAGGGTGACCACGAGAGAGCTCCGCTCGGAGGTCCGCGCGTTCGTGCGCGGCTTCGGTCTCCTGGACGAGGAGCGCACGCCGTGCGGCGTCCAGGTGGCGCCGCGCGAGGCCCACGCCCTGACAGTCCTGGCGGACGCCGAGCGGGCGGGCGAGCAGCTCTCCCAGAGCGACCTGCGGCGGGCGCTCGGCATCGACAAGAGCAATGTCACCCGGCTGATACAGCGCCTTCGGGAGGAGGGCCGGGTGGAGCAGGACGTCAGCGAGGAAGACGGGCGGGTCCGCCGCCTGCGGCTCACCTCGGCGGGGCGCCGCATGGCGGGGCGACTCGAGGGGCAAAGCCTGGTGCGGTTTCAATCGATCGTGGACGCCATCCCTTGCGAGGAGCGCGCCGCCGTCGTGCGCGCGCTGCACGTCCTGAATGGCGCGCTCTCGCGCGTGACCCGCGCGACAGAGGAGCAACCCCATGCGAGCGATGCGAGCGACTCTCCCTAGCGTTCTTCCCGGGCTCCTCGGAGCTCTCCTGATGTCCCCGATCGCCTCCTGCACGCCTTCCAGCGAGGCCGCTGCGGGACCCGCGCCGGGCGCGCCGGCGGCGGTGCAGGTCCGCTCGTTCGGCGCGCTGCGCGCGATCATGCACGAGGGGCAGACGGGGCCCGCCGTGCGCATCGGCGATGTGGTGCCGGGCCCGCGCGCGTTCGGGATCGGGGCGCTCAGCGCGCTGCGCGGGGAGGTGACGGTCGTCGACGACGCGATCTGGACCTCCTATGCGCGCGACGACGGGACCCTCGACGTGCGCCCCGCCGGGGCGGAGGAGGAGGCGACGCTCTTCGTGGTGGCGAACGTCGCGCGCTGGCAGGAGGCGACCCTCGACGCCGACGTGCCCGACGGGCAGATCGACGCGCGCATCGAGGCCTTGCTGCGGGAGCGCGGGCTCGACGCGGAGGGCGCCGTCCCGGTCCAGGTGCGCGGCGGCTTCCGCGATCTCCGCTGGCACGTCGTCGACGGGAGAAAGCTCGCCCCCGGCGCCGGTCACGCGGACCATGTCCGGGCGTCGGTGAACGGAGCGCTCCCCGCCGCGGAGGGGGTGCTGGTGGGCTTCTTCTCGAAGCGCCACCACGGCGTCTTCACGCACATGGGGTCGAACACGCACTTTCACGTCGTCCTGCCGGAGCGACCGCTGATGGGCCACGTGGACGGCGTGACGCTCGCCCGCGGCGCGCGGGTCCTCTTGCCGGCGCCTTGAGGCTTGGCACGATCGCACCGGCGGCGGCGCTCGGCGCGCGCCGCGGGCGCATGTTCCGGGCGGCGGTGGTATGCAGGACAGCGGTGCAGCTCATGACGGCGACCTCGGAGGACGGCGACGGGGCAGGCCGCGTGGCCGGCCTCGCGGGCGTCGTGCTGTGCGGCGGGCAGAGCCGCCGGATGGGGCGCCCCAAGGCGTGGCTGCCGTTCGGGGGCGAGCCGCTGCTCCAGCGGGTGGTGCGGCGCCTCGGCGAGGCGGCGTGGCCGATCGTGGTGGTCGCGGCGCCTGGGCAAGAGCTGCCGTCGCTGCCGGAGGGGGTGCTGCTCGTGCGCGATCCGGTGGAGGGCCGCGGGCCGCTGCAGGGCATCGCGGCCGGGCTCGATGCGATCGCGCCGCTCGCCGAGCGGGCTTACGTCACCTCGACCGACGCGCCCTTCCTGCACCCTGCCTTCGTGCGGCGCGTCGCGGATCTCCAGGCGGGCGGCCACGCCATCGCGGTGCCGCGGGCGGAGGGGCACCATCACCCGCTCGCCGCGGTGTACGCGTGCTCGGTGCGCGGCGAGGTGGCTGCCTTGCTCGCCGAGGGCAGGCTGCGGCTCTCCACCCTGTTCGAGCGGGCGCGCACCCTGGTCGCGGAGCCGGAGCTCCTGCTCGCGGATCCGCGGCTCCGCGCTGTGGATCCGGCGCTGCGATCGCTGCGCAACCTGAACACGCCCGAGGACTACGCGGCGGCGCTCCGCGAGCTCGACCGATCCGGCTAGTCGCCGCGCGGCGCCGGCGCGCTCGCTGCCGCCGCGCCCCCGGGCTCGCCCCTCGTGATGAGGATCCGCTGCTCTCCGTGCCTGGGCAAGACCACCCGATCCGGCCCCAGCCCGCGCGCGGCCATGACGCGCCGGAGCTCGCGGGGCGCCTCTCCGAACGTATCGGTGCTGTTGATGAAGGTGTCGAAATGGATAGCCATCATCCGCCGCGCCCCGAGGTCGAGGAAGGCCTGCACCGCCTCCGCCGGATCGACGTGCTTGCTCTCCATGAACTCGCGCGGCCCCACCGGCGCGATCGGCAAGAGGGCCAGATCGATCGAGGGGAATCGCGCGCGCGTCTTCACGAAATCGTCGCGGTCGTAGGCTGTATCGCCGCCGAAGTAGACCGTGATTCCATGGTACTCGACGACATACCCCGTGAAGCTCTCCGCCATCCAGTCCCGGTCCAGCCCGTAGCGATAGCCGGAGTGCCGCACCGGGACGGCCGTGATCTTGAGATCGCCCTGCCGCCACGTCGTCCAGGTCGGGACCTCGAACGACGCGAAGCGATGGTTGGGCACGTAGACGAGCCCGCCCCGAGGCACGAGCAGCGCGCGGACCTTCGGCTCGATCAGGGACAGCGAGCCGAGCGAGAGGTGGTCGAAGTGCATGTGCGAGATCAGCACGGCGTCGATGGGCGGCAGGTCCTCCGGGGCGAGCCCCGGCTCGACGAGCCGCTTCACCATGAGGCCCACCGTCGACGTGAAGACGGGGTCGGTCAGGATCCATCGGTCGTCGATCTGCACGAGCACGGTCGCGTGCCCGACCCAGAGCGCGGCGAGCCGCGCCTCGGGGCGGTACGGCGCGCGCACCTTGTCCGGCACGGGCAGCGGGCTCGCGAACAGCCTCGCCACGTTGCTCTCCAGGATGCGCGCGGGCACGCCGCACGACAGGCCCGCGAGCGCGAGGAGCGCCGCGGCGGACAGGCGAGCTGGCGACGAGGAGGGGCGCGTGGCCATGCGCGGCGTCAGAAGTAGCGGATGCTGAGCGTGATCGTGGTCGATCGCAAGGCGGCCGTCGGCGTGGTCGCCACCTGCGCGCCCAGGGCGCCGAACAGGGTATAGACCCCCGCCTCGTACGAGGCCGCCACGTGTCCTCGAGCGACGAGCGCGGATCCGCCGAGCGAGCAGGACAGGTAGTCGCCGCCGTCGAGGAGCGGGAAATAAGCGCGGACGCCGCTCCGGATCACCCAGCGATCGGCGAGCGCGCCCGGACGGGCGACGTACCCGGGCGAGCCGAAGAGCTCGATCGAGCCGGCGTGGCGCGTGAGCGGCTCCGCGATGAAGGCGCGCCACGGCGAGAGCTTGCGGTTGATCCCGAACGAGTAGAGCAGCGGCGTCACCTGCCAGCGGAACCCGAAGCGCGCCTCGCCCGGTTCGAGCCACAGCTCGGAGTTCGGCACGAGCTGGACGAGGAGCCACGCCAGCGTGGGGCGGATGTCGGGCTCCGTGGCGGCGGCCGCCGGCGCCGCCTGCCGCGGCTCGCCCGCGGCGAGCGGCGACGCGCCCACGGCGAGCGGCGACGCGCCCGCGGCGAGCGGCGATGCGCCCGCGGCGAGCGGCCAGCCGAGCGCGGCGGCGCAAGCGGCCAGCGCAGGAGCGCGGCGTCGCGCGAGGGAGCGCGCTCCGGGCATGCCGCGGCTACGGCGCGTCGCCGTACACCCTGCCGAGCTGCTTGTAGAGGAACCGCGCCGCGTGCTCTCCATAGGGCGTCTGCGCCGCGTACACGTCGGGCGAGGCGATCGGCGCGTGCGCCGCCAGCGCGCCTGGCCGCCCGAGCCGGGCGAGATCCTCGCTGAGCGCCTCCATCGAGGGATACCGGTTCTCCGGCCGCTTGCGCAGGCACTTCGCGATCACCGCCTCGAGCGCCCGCGACGCGGGGCTCTCACCCAGGTTGGGCGGCGGGGGCGGCGTGACGAGCTGGTTGGCCAGCACCACCGCCTCGTCCATGGCGGGCGCCAGGGCAGGGGAGGAGCTCCGCGCGACGCTGAAGGGGAGACGGCCGGTGAACATCCGGTACATGAGCATGCCGAAGCCGTAGACGTCCGTGCGCCCGTCGGGAGGGTCGCTGACGGTCTGCTCCGGCGCCATGTACTCCAGGGTGCCGACGGTCACCCCGGCCTGCGTGAGCCCCGAGTGCTCGTACAGCTTCGCGAACCCGAAATCGACGACCTTGGCCGCCCAGGCGTCGCCCTTCTCCCCCACGAGGAACACGTTGGCGGGCTTCACGTCGCGGTGGACGATCCCCGCGCGGTGGGCCGCGCCGAGCCCGGCCGCGGCCTGCAGGAGGAAGGGCACGCCGGCCTCCGGGGACAGCCGCTTCTCGCGCAGGAGCAGCGAGCTCAGCGACTCGCCGAAGAGGAACTCCAGCACCAGGTAAGGCGACCCATCGTGGAGGCCGATGTCGAGGACCTCGACGATGTTCGGGTGAACGACTGTGGCCGCGGCCTTGGCCTCCAGGAGGAACCGCGCCTTCACCTTGGGCTCGCGGCGGAACCTCGCCTCCAGGAGCTTCAGCGCGACGGGCGCGCCGCTCTTCGTGTCCTCCGCCAGGAACACCTGCGCCATGGCGCCGCTGCCGATCAGGCCCCGCACCCGGTACCGCTCGGCGACGATCGCGCCCACGTGCTCGGTGGGCTGGGACCGGATCCGCCGGATGTCGTGGCTCGCGACCAGCTTCTCTCCGTCGTGCGGGCAGAAGCGGTGGTCATCCGCGTACCGCCGGTGACAACGAGGGCACAGCATGAGGTCCCGTCCTCGGGGATAGCCCTTCCGCCGCCCTTTTTGCAAGACCCGACGTGCGCGTCGTGATCGCGCCTCGCCTCGCGGAGGCGCGCGCGCGGCGCGGTCACGACGCGCGGGACATGTCCGACGGCATCCGCGCCCTGGGCTCGTGGATCAGGACCGTCTCGGCGCTGGAGAGCTCCTCCATGTCGGGCGCGTCGCCTGACATGCGCCAGCCCGGGCTCCGCTTGGGCAGGCTGTCGAGCAGGCCGGCGAACGAGCTCACCCACTCCTCGACGTCCTGAGGCCGCTCGTCGGGCGACAGCGCGAGCGCCCGCGCGAAGGCGCGGTCGACGTCCGGCGGCGTTCCCGGGAGCAGCGACGAGACGGGCGCCGGAGGGGCGCGCGAGAGGCTCGACAGGATGGTGGCGAGGTCCTCTCCGGCGGCGATGCGCCGTCCGGTGAGCGCCTGGTAAGCGACGGCCGCGAAGGAGTAGAGATCGCTGCGCGCGTCCACCGACCTGCCGCGCGCCTGTTCCGGGGCCATGTAGAGCGGAGTCCCCAGGAAGATGCCCGTCGAGGTCGCGCTCACGTCGGCGGAGAGCTCCTTGGCGATACCGAAGTCGAGGATCTTGACGTGAAAGTCGCCCGGCCCCGTCGACGGGATCAGGAAGATGTTCTCCGGCTTGACGTCGCGGTGCACGAGCCCCGCCGCGTGCGCAGCGCCGAGCGCCGAGGCGCCCTCGCGCAGCAGCACCGCCACCTGGGCCGGCGTCCCGGGCCCGTGCGACTTCATGGCGTGAGCGAGGGTGAAGCCGTCCAGCCATTCCATCACGATGAAGAGCGTTCCGTCCTCGATCTCGCCCGAGTCGTACACCTCGACGACCGACGCATGATGGATTCGCGCGACGAGGCGCGCCTCTCTCGCGAACCGCGCGCGCACATCCTCGTTGTTGAAGTGCTCTGCCCTGATGGTCTTGATCGCGACCTCGCGCCCGAGCCGCTCGTCGTGGGCCTTGAACACCCTGCCCATGCCGCCCTCCGCGACGGCCCGGGTCAGGCGATACCGCCCCGCCACGCGATAGGGGGACGGCCGCGGCCTCTTCAGCGCGGCGCCGTCATCGAGGCATCGCTCCGCGTGCTGGTCGTAACAGCGCTGGCAGCTGGGGCATATCTGCAGGATATCGATACCGCGGCGCACCATGTCTTCGAGCGTCGCTTCCCGCCGCTCCGCCGCGCTCGCGAGATCCTTGCGCAGCCGTGAGAGCTCGAGCGCGCTGCCGAGGTGGTGCGCGAACGTGCGGACGAGCCGTCTGGCCGTATCGTTCCATACGACGCCGCCGCCGACGATGACCAGCGCGCCGTGGACGTCGCCCGACATGCCGAGGACGGGGACGACGACATCCGCGGATCTCGAAAAGGGGTGTTGGGTGAGCGCAGCGTGGCGCAGAGCGTCGACGTGCGGCGCCTCGGTGGCGGTGGCGGTGAGGCTGATCATCGCCTGCTCCTCGGCCTTCCACACCGCGACCTCGCGGGCGCCGATCGCCTCCGCGATCTGCGCCGCCGCGGCGGACGACCACCTCGCGATGTCGTCGAGCGCCTGCGCCGAGGAGACGACGAGCTCCGCGAGCTTCTCCTGCTCCTCCGCGAGCTGGCGCGCGAAATACTGCACCGCTGCGTACGCGATGGCCGACACCGTGAGGAGGTTCATCGCGAAGAAGCCGGCGAGGAGGCGCGGAGGCGCCTCCGGCGCGACGCCGGAGAGGAGCGGGTCGGCAACGCCGGCGGCCATCACGAGCAGCGTGTACGCGATGAACCAGGGGACGGACGCCCGCGATCCGTGGAACAGCAGCAACGTCAGCGGCGCGAGGAGCGCCCACAGGACGACGCCGCTCGACCCGACGAACCCTCCCCGGCTCGCGTGCATGAGAAACGGCAGGGCGAAGATGAGCAGCGCCTGACGGAAGCGGAACCCGGCAAACTCCTTCGTCCTGGCGAAGTGGGCCAGGCTCAGGCCGGTACACACCATGTAGCCGAGCGGGATCGCCGCCGAGCGGTGGTCCCCGGCTGCCCCATAGGCGATCACCCAGACGGGGCACGCGCACGCCTTGAGCGCCGCGGTGAGCGTGAGGATCTTCTTGTGCTGGCGCACCTTCGGATCGTCGCCCGACTTCAGCCCCATCCGAGCGATGGCCTGGAAAAACTTCATTCTGGTCGATTGTACGACGTTGAGCAGGGCGGCCTCAAGCCGCGGTCAAGCATTCGGGGGCGCGATGTAGTTATTTGCAGCACCGCTCGGGCCGCGTTCCTCCTCGCCCGCATTGCTGACACCACCAACTCGTTTTGCCCGGCTGCTCGGATGTCTTCGGCGTCCTCGGCTTCACGGAGATTCCCGCGAGCCTTTCCGCCGCTTGCGGCGCCTTCTCGACAGGCTTGCGCGCCGTCGAGAGCTCCGCGCGCAGCACCCGCACCTCCAGCGCGAACGAGTCCCGCTCGGCGCGCGCCTGCCGGGCCTCCTCCAGCGCTGCCTGGCGCTCCGTTTCTGCGATGGCCTTCGCGCACTCCAGGGCGGCCTGCGCCGCGTGCTGCGCCTGCAGGGTCGCTTCGGCGTCACGCTGAGCTGCTTCGGCGTCGCGCTGGGCCGCGTGTTGCGCCTGCCGTGCCGCTTCGGCGTCGCGCTGGGCCGCGCGTTGCGCCTGCCGTGCCGCTTCGACTTCGCGCAGCGCGGCCTTGGCGTCGCGCTGGGCCGCGCCTTGGGCCAGCCGCGCCGCTTCGGCCTCGTGCTGGGCGGCTTCGGCGTCGCGCTGGGCCGCGCTTTGGGCCAGCCGCGCCGCGTCGGCCTCGTGCTGGGCGGCTTCGGCGTCGCGCTGGGCCGCGCTTTGGGCCAGCCGAGCCGCTTCGGTCTCGCGCTGCGTCGTGTCCTGCGCATGGCGAGCGGCCTCCGCGCCGCGGCGCACGGCCTCGCGCTCCCGCGCCGACTCGGCATGAGCGGCTTCCCCTGCCGCGAGCGCGCGCCGCGTGTCCTCGAGAGCCCTCCGTAGCTGCCGTCGCCCCCGCTCGGCGACGAGCGCCGTCACGAGCAGCGCCACCAGCGCCAGGAGTGTCAGCCCCGTCGTCATCCGTCCGCCTGCGAGCGTCCGCGCTTCGCGAGCAAAAACGCGCGATTCTCCGAGGTCTGGTGCCCACGGAACGGGGAGGGGAGCTCGTCGTAAGGGGTCACAACGCACCCGCGCCAGCGAAGAGATCAGCGCCGCCTTGCGAGGGCAGCGATGTCCTTGTCGCACGCCGCTCGCTGGACGCCAATGGCCTCTGGGCCTGTCGCCGCGCTGCGGCTCCGCGGGCCCCCTGTGGTAGTCTCGGCGCGGCCGCCGGCCCTGAACCAAGAGGATGCGCGATGCCCTACTCCCAGGCGAAGACGATCCTCGCCCTCCGTAGCCCCCTCGGCCCCGACGCCCTCGCCCTCGTCAGGATCCATGGCGAGGAGCGGCTGTCTGGCCTGTTCCGGTTCGAGCTCGACCTCCTGTCCGAGGAGCGGGCCATCGATTTTTCTGCCATCGTCGGCCAGGGCATCACCGCGGTCATCCGCCTCTCCAGCGGTGCCGAGCGCATGATCCACGGTGTCGTCACGCGCTTCCGTCAGGCCGGGCGTGTCTATGTCGACGGCGGCCAGCCGAGGACCGCCTATCGCGCCGAGATCCACCCCTGGCTCTGGTTTCTGACGAGGACCACCGACTCCCGCATCTTCCAGGACAGATCGGTGCCCGACATCGTGAAGCAGATCTTCGATGACCTCGGCTTCTCCGATCACAAGGACGAGCTGACCGGCTCGTACGCTCCTCGCGAGGTGTGTGTCCAATACCAGGAGACTGCGTTTCAGTTCATCTCGCGGCTGCTGGAGGAGGAGGGCATCTATTACTATTTCCAGCACGAGGACGGAAAGCACACCCTCGTCCTCGGCGACGACAGCGCGGGCAACCCGCGCTGCCCCGATCTCGGCGACGTGCGTTACGTGGGCGCCGCCGAGACCTCGACGCGCGATGAGGACGCGATGACCGTCTGCGAGCTCATCGGAGAGGTCGTCGCGGGGTCGTATGCGGCGACCGACTACAACTTCAAGGCGCCCAGCACCTCGCTGCTCAGCCAGGCGAGCGGCGGCGGGGCGAAGCTCGCGCTCTTCGAGTATCCCGGCGGCTACGCCGACAAGGGCGCCGGCGACGCGATCGCCACGCGTCGCATCGAGGCGGAGGAGGGCGTGGCCCGGCGCCTCGTCGGCAGCTCGTTCTGCCGCGCGTTCACGGCCGGCCATGCCTTCCAGCTCGTCCAGCACGAGCGCTCCGACGTGAACGGCGAGTACCTGCTCCTCGCCGTCACGCACTCGGCCGACAACGACGAGTACCAGAACTCGTTCGAGGCGATGCCCATGCAGAGCCCCTTTCGCCCCGCGCGCGTGACGCCGAGGCCCCTCATCGCGGGGGCTCAGACGGCCGTCGTCGTCGGCAAGAGCGGCGAGGAGATATGGACCGACGAGTTCGGCCGCATCAAGGTGCAGTTTCACTGGGACCGGTACGGCAAGCGCGACGAGAACAGCTCCTGCTGGATCCGCGTCGCCCAGTCCTGGGCCGGCAAGGGGTGGGGCAACTGGTTCTTGCCGCGCGTCGGCCAGGAGGTCGTGGTCAGCTTCCTCGGCGGCGATCCCGACAGGCCGCTCTGCACCGGGTCGGTGTACAACGCGGACCAGACGGTCCCCTACGCGCTTCCCGGCGAGCAGACGAAGAGCACGCTCCTGTCCCGGTCGTCGAAGGGGGGCAGCGCGGGCAACGAGCTCCGCTTCGAGGACAAGAAGGACAGCGAGGAGCTCTTCATGCACGCCCAGAAGGACATGGTCGTCGACGTGGAGAACGACTGGACGATCGGCGTCAAGCACGACCAGGCGATCACCATCGACCACGATCAGACGCTGGCGGTGGGCGGAGACCAGACCATCAGCGTGGAGAAGAGCCGCACGGTGACGATCGACAAGGGGGACGACCTGCTGACGGTGGGGAAGGGCAACCGCACGATCGACGTGTCGAAGGGCAACGAGTCGCACGCGGTCAAGGGGACACGGGACCTGACGGTCGAGGGGCACGAGACCCACACCAACAAGGCCAACTTCACCCAGGAGGTGAAGGGCAATCACGTCCTCAAGGTGAAGGGGAACCTGGTCATCGAGGCCAAGACGGTGACCATCAAGAGCGAGCAGGCGATGACCCTCAAGGCTGGGAAGGCGCTGAAGGGCGAGGCCGGCGCGGATCTCACGTTGAAGGGCGATGGGAAGGTCGCGATCAAGGGCAGCGAGGTGAAGAACAACTGACGTCCGCCCGGGCGTGGGCGAGCGCGTCGCGAAAGGAGCGTTCTTGTCGATCACCGAGGAGGAGGTCTTCGCTCAGGCGGTGGACAACGCAGGGTTCCTGTGGAGCCAGCGCGACGGGGCGGCGCGCGATCCGCGGTACGACCTGAAGGCCCTGGCGGAGGTCGACGGGCGGCTCGCGGCGCAGCTCGATCTGCTGGCGCGAGGCGGGAGCGCGGCGTGGGACGGCTGCGTGGCCGCGGCCGAGGAAGGGGGGGCGGGCGAGGTGTTCGCGGCGCTCTCGCTCGCGCTCACGCGGCGGGATCAGGGGGCGATCGCGGCGCTTGTCGCGCGGGGGATCGATGCGCCGGATGTGGCGCGCGGGGTGGTGTCGGCGCTCGGGTGGGCGGCGCCGGAGCTCGTGAAGGACGTGCTGCCAGCGCTGCTCGGCGCGAAGGCAGGGCCGGCGCTCCGGACCATCGGCATCGCCGCGAGCGCGGTGCGGCGGCGGGATCCGGGGCCGGCGCTCAAGGAGGCGCTCTCCGCCGAGGACGCGCGGCTGCGGGCGCGAGCGCTCAAGGCGCTCGGGGAGCTCGGGTACGTGGAGGGGATCGACGACGCGCGGCGGGCGCTCTCTTCCGAGGTCGAGGCGGTGCGGTTCTGGGCGGCGTGGTCGGCGGCGCTTCTCGGGGACGAGCGCGGCATGGATGTGCTGCTGGAGATCGCGGCCAGCGGGGGAGCGCTCGCGCAGCGGGCTGCGGGCGTGGCGTTGCGGCGGCTCGGTCCGCACGCGGGGGCGCGGTGGCTGAGGGGGCTCGGGGAATCGCCGGGGGCGGCGCGGGCGGCGATCGCGGGGGTGGGGGCGCTCGGGGATCCGGCGCACGTGCCGTGGCTCGTCGAACGGATGAGCGTGCCCAGGCTGGCTCGCCTGGCGGGCGGGGCGCTGTCGCTGATCACGGGCGTGGAGCTGGTGAGAGAGGAGCTCGAGGGGCCCGCGCTGGACGAGGCTGGCCCGAGCGACGACCCGGAGGACGAGGACGTGGGGCCCGATCCGGACGACGGGCTGCCGTGGCCCGACGCGGCGGCCGTGGGGCGGTGGTGGGCGCGGCGGCAAGGGGACTTCGCGGCGGGCAAGAGGCATCTCTGGGGGAGGGGGGTCGATCTGGAGGGGCTGAACGAGGTGCTGCGGCGCGGGAGCCAGCCGGCGAGGGCGGCGGCGGCGATCGAGCGGTGCTTCCTGAGGCCGCGGCTGGGGGTGTTCGAGGTGCGTGCGCGGGGGGAGGCGCAGCGGGCGGAGCTTCGGGGGTAGCGAATGCGCTGTGGGCCGGTCGCTTGCGCGCAGCGCGTGCCGCCGGGCTTTGCAGCCGCCGTGGGGCTGCGCATGCTAGACATGTCCGCCCCCCCTCGACAGCTTCGCCTTGAACTCCGCGAGCCGCTCCTCGCGCGAAAGCCCGAGATATTCCCCCGTGAAGGTCCCCACGAAGTTATCGCCACGGATCGGTGGGTGCGACAGACGAGAGACCTTAATCACCTCCAAGGGGACCGTCGTCATCGGTCGTGATGGGCTGTCGATGAGTACGGTATTTTCGCCGCTCACGCCGAGGTAGCTCCTGGCCGTGGGCACCTGGAGACCCCGGTATCCCACGTCGGCGCGGAAGATGCCGTCCACGATAGCGCGAGAGGCCGTGTAGTCGTGGGGATCCAGCACCCAGTCCCAAAGCGTGCCGTTTCGAGGATGATGTTGCAAGAAGCGTCGCACGTCCTGATTTTGAGCGATCCGGGACGAAAGCGCTCTGATGTCGACCAGGTCTATCCTCTGCAAGAGGTTGAGTTCGAATATCAATTTGTCTTTGAAAGCCTTTTGATCGAGGCTCGGCGCATCGCTGATCGATGGGTCGTCCTTTCGAGCCCCGTGGTGCCAGACCTCGGCGCGCACTGCGTTCCACGGGCCCATATAAAAGCCGGCGTTTCCTGGCCGTCCGTCGTAGCTCCGCCCGCTCCAGCGGTTTTCGTCCGTGGTCTTGGCATTGGCCGGGAGCGTCAGGACGCTATGCGGTCCCCGGTACCAAGGTCCCGGAGTCACGGCGCGCTCGTAGCGTGTCCCGGCAAGAATAGGCTGGAGAGGCAGCGCGCCTTGCCGGGCGAGCTCGAAAGACGCGTTGCTCAGAGAGATATAGAGGTCCGGATCCAAGATCCTGCCTCCTAGATGCGCCGAACGCCTCATGGTGTTGCTCCAGCGATGAGTTTATCAATGGTGGTGACTCGGGTGCCGCAGAACAGTGGCCCAGAGATCCCGCGCTGCGTCGGCGCCGGTCTCTACGTTGTCCGGCGAAGACGGGGATATGATTCACGTGCTGTAGCCGTCGGCTGGCGAGAGGCGCACGCCGGTGATCTGGGCGCGCTCTATCGCCTCTTTCACACCCTGGTCGACGATGACTATGAACGGGAGTTCGTGGAGCCGGAACATGCGCAGATCGCCAATGCGGTTATAGTCCAGGACCATCTCGTAAATCTCCAGGATCGCATCGGGGATTCCGGGAGCTGGCTCGACGACGGAGTTCTCTCGATCCAGACAGGCGACCCGCCCGACGATGTTGGCGACGTAGTAGCTGTCGAGGGCGGCGCCGGTCACCGTGTTAAGGATCCGCGCGTCGTGATAGTCGATGTTGTCCACGCCCGCCGCCTCGAGAGTGTGCCGGAAGCGGGACGAAACGACCATGCCGGCGAGCGCCGTGGGCACGTAGTCAGGGATCGAACCCTGGTGATCGGCGCCTTGCCGGAACTCGATGACCGGGAGCCGCTCGTCGATGCGGGCGCCAGAGTTGAATCGGAGCGCCGGGTGACCGTGGATCTCGGGTCGAGGCAGCATGGGGATGCACGACCTGTCGTGCGAGCGGAACGAGAGTACGTAGTGCATCGGCTCTCACCTGTCCTGTTCGAGGTAGCGTGTGCGCCGGTCGTTGTACTGCTGGACGGAGCGTATGAAGACCTCGAGCGAGTTGTTGTGGAGAGGCAGGAAGTCTGCTCCTCGCGCGTACTTCCTGATTGCCAGGAGCTTCCGCCGGGCGTGGGCCGACAGCGCCATGAGGGAACGCGTCAGATTCTCGCTGAACTCCGCCGACTCCTTGCCGCCGCAAGCCGTCTCATACAGCTCTTCGATGTGTGCGAGCCGCTCCTCGATCAACGTTGTGTAATCCGGTGCATGACTGCCGCTATGGAGCTGGAGCTCATGGATGGCCACGTCTGTGTCGTACGACGGCAGGCACATTCCGTTCGAAGTGTCGTTGATGTCCCAGCCGGCGAGAACTGCGTTGTCCTTGAGCGTGGAAGTGCCGTTCATCTGATCGATCGGGATCAGGTGATGCGCGTCGAGCGAGTACATGAGGCCGTCGCTGCGGTACTCGGCGCGGACCGTGATCTTGCCGCCATTGTCGAGGTAGATCGGCTTGCTCGGGACGCCATAGCCGCCGTCGTGCCAGGGATGCAACTTCGCGTCGAGCAGCGCCGTGCGGAGGGCGTTCCCGCTCCGCTCGACGTTGCCATCCTTCGGGTAGGTGATCTTCGACGTGTGCAGCCCCGCGCACTTCGACCATTCACAACGCTGGGTCTCGGCGTTGTTCGGGGCGCTGACGTCCGGTGTGGTCATGCCATCGAGTAGATGCGGCATTTGGCATTGCTCCGAGCTTAGCCCATCATGTTCTTCTTGTTGTGAAACAGCGGGTCACCCATGCGGCAGACGTTTTTGCCCTCAAATTTGACGTCAAAGGAGTACATCATGAACTCGCACTCGCTCCGGTTGACGCCGCTCGCGACGCCGCCGGCGCTGCCGGGCTCGTCTCCGCTCGATTTCGTGTACTTCGCCCCCTTGACCATCGGCATCTTGCCGTCACACTTCACCTTCTGAGGCCCGTCCGAGGTATCCGACGCTTGGCCGATGTTCGGGTAGGGGATCGGCACGGGCCCCGCGGGCGGCACTGGCGTCTTGCAGACGTCAGGGAAAACGATGTTCATCCCGCCGCTGCCCTTGTGCACGACGCCCCGCATGTTCGCGAACACGCTCGACGACATCCCTCTACCTCCTCGCCACGATTTCTTGTCCGATACGTCTCTACGCGCCGCTCACGAGCGCCGCGCCACGCGTCGCCAGGTCCGAAGAGCACCATACCAGACACGGGCCCTTCCTGTACCCGTCGTGGATCGCCATTCCTGCGAGGGCGACCAGCATCGCCCCGAGCGCCGCCCCGGTGTCGCCGAGGCAGTCCGCCGGGTGCTCGATGGTGAAATCCGCCAGGATCCGCTTCTTCTGTCGCGTGTAGGCGACGCCCCACTCTTTGGCCGGGAAGCTCTCGCCGTTCAGACCCGCATAGATCGTGGGGATGAGCGCGGCGGGAGCCGACCGGGCGAAGAGGCGCTTGAACGCTGCGTCCAGGCCATCGCCCAGGTACGCAGTGTCCTTTGCATAGCGGTGCCCCGGCTCCTCGGCCGTAGCCACCGCATCGATGCGGGCGAGGGCCGGCGCCCCGCGCTGCGCCCCGGCTCCAGCCCGCGCGAGCCAGAGGAACGCCGCACCCTCGCCCGGGGTGAATCCGTCGTGCACGCCGTAGGCTCGCAGCCGGTCCTCTCGATCGAGGGCGCCGAGCCACCGCAGGTCCAGGCAGCTGTCCACACCGCCGACGAGCACCTCATCGTAACGCCGCGACGCCAGTCCGGCGAGCGCCTCCTCCAGCGCCGCAAGCGCGGCCGCGCGGCCAGCCGCGAAGACGCGGCTCTGCTCAATATCCAGGGGGTACCCGGTCTGCTGGGAGAGATGCTTGAGAAAGCGCGGGCCGGCGAGCGCCGGGATCCCGCTCGGGATGCCCTCGGGCACTCCCAGGAGGAGTGGCATGCCGGCCCTGGGCCCGCCCGCCTCGCCGAGGCAGCCATGTAGCGCGAGGCCGGCGAGCCGCAGCATCCGTCGCTGCCGTGCCGTCATCGTGGCGACGGTCTCGGCGAGCACTGGCGCGAGGGGCGGCAGATCGGGCGTTGCCACGAGGGCCATCACAAGCGGGGTACGCCGGCGATCCAGGACCGAGCTCTGCTGGAACCGATCGATCCCCGCCCGGACCGCCGCGCTCGTCACCTCGGCGCTCAGCCCGACAGAGCTCACCATGCCGACCCGCAGGATGTCCGCGCCCGGCGCCGCCATCACGACCTCCGTCCGCTCAGCTCGATCCGCTTCGCGTCGATCTCCACCAGCTTCACCTTGAGCGCTCGCTTGTCGCAACCCACCTCGCCCAGCCACACGATCCCGAGCCGCCCCTCGCCAGGCTCGAGCATCACGGTCTGAAGCCGCATGGGCGGCCGCTCCACGTCGGTATCGATCGTGACCTTCACGTCGAGATCGCACAGCGGCAGCCGCACATCCCAGGGATCTGGCGCGGCGTTCTGCACCTTGACCGGCTCGCCGCCGCGCAGGTGGCCCGGACAGACGAGGCCCGGCGAGGCCGCGTTGAAGAAGCGCGCGTCGAAGTCCTTCGGCAGGTACGGCGCCCGCGTCTCCTGCCAGGCCTCGTCGTAGGTCCCCGCATACCGCTTGCGCGGCTCCCACGAGGGCGCGATGAAGCCGAAACCCGCGGGCGGCGGGCGGTCGCGCGTGCCCGAGAGGAGGTGCGCCGGGTCCTCCAGGTTGGGCAGCCGCCGCACCGCCTTCTCGGGCGGCGCGCTCCGCAGGCCGCAGCCGATGCCTACCGGGTTGCGCTGATCGATCTCCAGGGGACCCTTCTCGGGATCGTACTTCAGCACGCCGCCGAAGGCGCGCTCGTAGACGAGCGGTAACCGCTCGAACGGGACCGGCGGAGAGATGCGAAGATCCAGCGGGCCGCGCCATTCCCGATCGCCGAAGGCGCGGACCACCCTGGCGACCGGGCCGACCGCGAGCGACACATCGACCGAAGGCGCCGGGCGCCCGCGCGGCGCCCACGCCTCGCCGAGCAGCACCACGTCGGTCGCCGGCTTGCCGAGGTGGAGATCCGCGGCGTGCTTCAGGCTGGTCTGTCCGGGCTCGCCCCAGTACTCGTCCGCGAGCTTCAGCGGCTCCTGCGCCTCGGCGATGCGCAGCGCCCCGCCGCGGAGAGCGAAGGTCGCGCGGACCGCGACGTAGAGCGTGTCCACCCCGCGAGCGTCCGGGAAGACCGCGATGTTCGCCTTGAACGAGGTGCTATTTCGGAGCTGGAGCATGGGATGGCCGGCGAGAACGGACGCGGGCGCTCAGAACCCACGGTTCGGGAGCTTGCGCACCCGGTTGAACTCCGCCTCGCTGATCGCCTTCGTCGCCCGCCATTGCTGTATCACGTAGTCGGGAGGCTTCACGTCATCAGAAAACCCGTGCCAGCCGCCCGCATTGTCGTAGTGAAACTGATAAACCTTTCCGTTGCGGTAGCCCCACAGCCGCGGCGCCTTGTCGCGGAGCGGCGCGGCGGCATCATGGAGGGCGCTCTGGAGCAACTGCCTCGCCTGTGCGTCGTCCAGATCCATGATCGTGCCCTTTACCCCAGGACCGCCTCTCCCTGCGTGCTTCGGTGTGGGGGCATATTTCCGCAACGCCGGGCTTGTGAGCTGCTGCTTCCAGAGGACGTTGGTCGCCGAAAGGAACGCCTCGATCTCTCGCTTCATCTGCAGGATCGGAGCCATGGCGTCACGAGGCAGCTTGTCAGCAGGAAGTCTGTTCAGCGCCTCGAGCAGCTTCGCGAGCGCTGGGCGGAGCTGATCGGCGAGCTTCGCATCCTCGCGCGCGAGCGCGATCGCCTCCGCGATCGAGCGAGCGTACCGTGGGAGCTTGCCGAGCTTCATCATGTCGCCGACATACGGGATCATGCTGGCGCCGCTGATAACAGCGTCCAGCCATTGCCCGCGCGCCAGGGAGATGAGCCCGCTGGCCCCATCCGAGATGAACGTCGGATCCACCAGGCCGACGAGGTCGAGGGCGAACTGCACCAGGTCGAGGATGAGCTCCGCTTTACTTGCCATGGTTCTTTTCCCGTGCCGCGCCGCCGTCGTCGGTTGGTGAGCGAGACATCGTGGCCGCGGAGAGCGCCGCCCCCCGCAGCCTCTTCTCGATCGGCTCCCGCCTCCGCGCCCCCCCGCCGAGGCACGCCGTCGTCCCGAGGCGCGCCCCGTGCCGCCTCCCGAGCCGCGCCGCCGGCGCCTCCTCGGCGCGCAGCCGCAGGAGCACCGTGAAGCTCAGCACCTCGCCCGCATAGAACCGCGTCAGCGCGCACAGCGGCTCGAGCAGGTCTCCCCCAGGCAAGCAGCGCACGTAATCCCGGAGCGACAGCGGCCCCACGACGAGCTCGAACCCCGCCTCCTGGTCCCACGCTCGCCGCCCCAGGATCGCCCCCTGCCCGAGCCCCCGGTTGCGCCCCGAGGGGCCGATCGCCGTCCAATCGCTCTCCTCGATCGGGTGGTACGCCCCCGTCAGCGGCGCCGCCTCGATCGGCACCCGCAGGTGATGCCGCAGCAGCGCCGTGAGGCCCGCCATCGGGCGCACCTCCCGCGCCACCAGCGCCGCCGGCTCCAGCAGCGCGCGGTCGCTCACCGGTAACCTCCCGCGAAGCGACGGCAACCCGAGGCCGATCAACGCATAGAGGTACCGCGCGGCGTCGTCCTGCTCCGGAGACGCCACGCCGAGCCCGATCCGGTGCCGCTTGCGGATGCGGTAGACCAGCGAGAGCAGGCGATGATTGAAGATGTCCAGGAAATCGCGCAGCGCGAAGTCGCGCCGCGCCGCGCGCTGGTACACGAGCTCCGCGAACGGCGGCGGCAGCGGCCCGAGCGCGCCCGCGAGGCTCATGAAGCTCGCGGTCAACACCGCCGGCTCCCCCGCGCGCGCGGCGCGCTCGATCCCGGCCACGTCCGTCTCGGGGAACGCGAGGTCGATCGCGCCGCGCAGCCGCACCGCCTCGGCCGCGGGCTCGGAGCTCTCGCCCACGCTCCGGCAGCCCTCCGCCCGCGCCTCGAGCAGCGCCACGGCCTGGAAGAAGTCGAAGCGGCGGCCCTCGGCGAAGAGCACGCCCGCCTCGTCTAGAGGAGCGCCTTCGCGCCTGCCATCGGTTGCCATCGCTTCCATACCTCCGCGCGCCCCGTGCTCTTCAGCACGAGCTCCGTGAATGAATTGATGTGCGCGTGCAGCGAGAGATACCGGCTCAGCACCTCCGCGAAGAGCAGCGGGCTCGATCCGACGAACTGCTCCTCGTCGAGCGTCAGCGTCACCTCGGTCCCGCGGCAGAACCCGCGCCACGCGTCCGCGCCGATCCGCCGCGTCACGGTGCGCGCCGACACGCCCGCGATGCCCTGGATCTGGCGCTCCGCTTCGGGGATCGACGCGAAGAGATACACGCGCAGGATCTCCTTCAGCGCGTCCACGCCGCCCGGCCCCGAGATCGCGAGGTGATTCTGCGACAGGTTCGATACGAGCCGCCAGAGCGCCTGTCCGCCGAGCGGAGGATCGCGCTGCGGGGTCGGCTTGGTGAGGCAGGTGATCCGGCCCATGGCGGCCCCACGCTCGAGGGACAGCGCCACGCCGGCGGACAGCTCCTCGGGGAGGTCGCGGTTGGTGCACAGCACCGAGGCGTACACCACCCGGGACGGGGGCCTCCGAGGCGAGAGGTCGAGATCGACGAACGACAGGGTCACGTCCGTGCCGGGCACGTCCTCACGCGACGTCGCGACGCGGCGGGCCTGCCAGAACGCGCGTGGGCCCGCGCCCGCGCCCTCGGCGTGGTGCGTGAAGGAGAAGAACGGCGCGTATTCCACCTGCTCCGCCTCGCCCGGCGCCGTCGCCGTGACCTTGTGGATCGAGTGGATCTCGGTCGTGCGCTCGCGGCGCGCGTCCGCGACCAGGCGGTACTCCGGAAAGCGGTGATCGACCCGGATCGGCTCTGTCGTGCGGGAGAACAGGTTGATGATCGGCGCGCAGCCGAGCCGGAAGGTGTCGGCCCGCACCACGAGGCTCGCGGGCGGGCGCTGATCGAGCAGGAACAGCAGGCTGCACGCAGTGCCCTCGGGGAGGTGCGTGAGCTCGACGTCGAAGAAGAGAAACTTCTCGGGAAAGGCGAAGTACTCCTGGACCAGCCGGTGACCGGGAGACGCGTGCACGGGGTAGGGGAGCGCCTCCTCGTCGGGCCCGAAGCCGACCGGGTGGAGCCGCGCCTCCGCGAGATCCCGGCCGCCGCCCTCGCCGGCGCAGAGGACGCGCAGCGTGTGGCCGAAGAGCAGCTCGTACAGGCGATAGCCGCTCAGGCCGCCGCCGCTCAGGAAGAAGCGCAGCCGCCGCACCCCGAGCGCGCGCAGCGGAGGGCCGCCGCTCCGCAGGCGGATGCGGAGCGCCGCCATCACCCCGCCGGAGCCCGGCGGCAAATCCAGCGCCTCGGGCGCGCCGAAGCCGGCGGATTCGATCTCGATCGGCCAGAGCGTGACCGGAGCGCACGTCCGGAAACGGCAGGTCGGGCCCCCGTGCGCCTCGGCGAAGAGCGGCGTGCCCCGCTCGATCACGTGGCCCGAGGTGAGCTTGCTGTCCCTGGGGCTCACCTCGAAGGCCGCGATCGCCATCGACGGGATGGGCGAGAGCAGCGGCGGATAGAGGACGCCGAGCAGCGACGTGGTGAGCTCGGGGAGATCGCTGTCGAGGCGGCGCTGGAGGCGCGCCGTCAGGAACGCGAACGACTCGATCAGGCGCTCGACGTGCGGATCCGCGGAGTGGCGCCCCTCCAGGCCGAGGCGCGCGGCGATCTTGGGGTACGCCGCGGCGAACTCGGCGCCGCGCTCCCGCAGGTAGGCGAGCTCGCGGGCGTAGAGATCGAGCAGCTCCGCGTCGTGGTCGGTCGTCGTCACCCGACCTCCGGCAGCGGCAGGGTGAAGCTGAGCGGCTCGCGCACCCGCTCGGTGACGAGCAGCGCGCGGACGGCGACGCGGTACCGCGCGTCGCCGTCCGCGGGAGGGAGCAACTCGACCTCGACCCGCGCGAGGCGGGGCTCGTACGCCTCGATCGTCTGCTGGACGAGCCGCGCGACGCGGAACCGGTCTTCCTTGACGACGTCGCGGCCGCCGAGCTCCAGGTCCGGCAGGCCGTAGTCAATCACGGTGCGCTGGCGCGAGAGGGCCACGTCCCCGGGGACGGGGCACCGCGTGCCGAGCAGGCGCTCGAGCTCGCGGTGCACCGAGGCGCGCAGCGCGTCGAGGTCATGGCTGCGCTTCGGCCGCGCCTCGCTGCGCTGCGACGGGGTGTCGTCGACCAGCCGATCGAAGAGGGGCACGCGCCCCGCGTCCGCTGCTCCCCAGCTCTCTTCCATCCCGCGCTCCTGTCCGCGAGGCCGGCGCGGCGGCGCGCGGCCGGCCCCGCGCGATCACTTGCCCTTGTTCTCGTCGAGGCTGAACGACGCCGAGCTCTTCCCCTTGGCCCCGCCCGGCGACTCCTGCTTCTGCTGCGCGTAGTCCCAGGTGATCTTCTTGTAGCTGAAGGTGATGGTCTCGATCGGCTGATCCCCGCCGCCCGTCACCGAGACGGAGGTGAGGATGCAGCTCTCGAGGGTATACATCATGTACTTGTGCGGCTTGCCGGCCGCGTCGGCCTTCCAGATGTGCACCTTCATCGATTTGATGTCCTCGCCGCCGCAGCACTTGAGGTTGAGCGTCGGTGTGGCGAGATCGAGGTACTTGGTGACCGTGAAGTCGTTATGAACGCAGCGGCCGCTCGCGCGGCTCGTGTTCGAGGGCCCGGCCGTAAGCGGCATGGACACGCCGTGACTGAAGGACAGGAGCTCGATCATGTCCTTGCCTTGATCCGACGTGCTCTCTCCCTTGATGCCATCGATTTCCCAGAAAACGTTCTGCATGGTTCATCCCTCCTCTAAATCCACCATCGTGCAGCCTGCGCGCGGCGGCACCCCACCGCGTGGCGCCGCCGCGAGCGCGGCGATCTGCTACGTACGCGGCGCGCGCCGCTCCTCGTCACGCCGCAGGCGGCGGCAGCTCCGCGACGAGCCGCATCGAGACCGTGAGCTCGTTCAGCTGGAAGTGCGGCTTCAGGAACACCACCGCGCGGTACGCGCCCGGCTTGCCGGGGACCTCGGAGACGTCGACCCGCGCCTCGCGCAGCGGCAGCCGGGCCTTGGTCTCCTGGCCGGCGCTGTCGTTGAGGAGCACGTAGTCGGCGATCCAGTTGTTGAGGTAGTTGGAGACGCCTTCCTGCGAGCTGAAGCTCCCGATCTTGTCGCGCATGAGCACCTTGACGTAGTGCGCGAACCGGGACGCAGCGAGGATGTAAGGGAGCTGCGCGCTCAGCCGGGCGTTCGCGTTCGCCTGCGGCAGGTTGTACGCCTTCGGCTTGTTCGCGGTGCTGCCGCCGAAGAAGGCCGCCTGCGCGCTCCCCTTCTTGTAGCAGAGCCCGATGAAGCCGAGCTCCGACAGCTCGTTCTCGCGCCGGTCGGTGATGGCGACCTCGGTCGGGATCTTGGCGACGATATCCCCCTCGCTCGTCTTGAAGGTGTGCAGCGGGAGGTTCTCGACGAGACCGCCGCCCTCGACGCCGCGGATCGCGGCGCACCAGCCATAGAGCGCGAAGGCGTTCGTGATCCGCTGCGCGAGCGCGTACGCCGCGTTCCCCCAGAGGAAGTTCCCGTCGCCCTCGCCGACCTGCTCCTCGTAATTGAACCCCTCGACCGGGACGCCCTTCGGCCCGTACGGCAGGCGCATGAGGACGTGCGGAAGGACCAGCCCGACATAGCGCGAGTCCTCCGTCTCGCGGAACTCGCGCCACTTGATGAGCTGCGTGCTCTCGAAGATCTTCGCGAGGTCGCCGGGCACGCCGATCTGGGTGAAGCTCGGCATGTCGAAGAGCTCGGGCGACGCCGCCGCGATGAACGGCGCGTGCGCCGCGGCCGCCACCTTGGAGAGCTCCGTGAGGAGCGAGACGTCGGGGTTCGTGCCATCGAACTCGTAGTCGCCGACGAGCATGCCATACGGCGCGCCCCCGAAGGTGCCGTACTCCTCCTCGTAGACCTTCTTGAAGACCGCGCTCCGGTCGAAGTCCGCCGCGGCCTCGAAGTCCTTGCGCAGCTCGTCCTTCTTCACGTTGAGCACGCGCAGCTTCAGCCGCGTCGAGGTCTCGGTGTTCATGACGAGGTAGTTCAGCCCGCGCCAGCGCGCCTCCACCCGCTGGAACTCCTTGTGGTGCAGGATGGCGTCGAGCTGCGCGCTGATGCGCGCGTCGATCTCGGCGATGCGCGCCTCGATGGCCGCCACCGTGTCGCTCCCGACCTTCACCTTCTCGTCGAGGACCTGGTTCACGAACTCATCGATGAGATCGCGCGCGTGCTTTCGTTGCGGCTCCGCGGCGCCGCGGACCATCCCCTGCGCGAGGATCTGGTCGATGAGGCTCATCTCCTCGGCCGGCGCTGCCGCCGCCGAGCCGACCGCTTGGGTGCTCTCTTCCGCCATGGCTCTCTCCCTTCCCGTCCTAAGATCGCGGCTCAGCCGCCCCGGCCCTTCTCGAGCTCCTGCTTGAGCGTCTCGAGCTTCTTCGTGTCCTCGACGACCTGCTTGAGCATCCCGCTCAGATCGTCGTTGCCCTCGAGCTTCGCGAGCAGATCGTTCAGCCGCTCCCGCGCGCGGAGCAGCGCGCGCAGCGGCTCTACCTGCTCGACGAGCTGCTCGGGCCGGAAGTCATCCATGCTCTTGAAGGAGAGGCTGACCTTCAGCTTGCCGCCCTCGTCCGTGAGCTTGTTGTCGACGAGGCACGTGGCCTCGGGCGCCACCGCGGCGAGGACCTCATTGAAGTTGTCGCGATCGATCTCCACGAACTTGCGGTCCTTGAGCTTCGGCCGCGGCGCCTCGGAGGTGCCGGACAGGTCGCTCATGATCCCGACGACGAACGGGATCTCCTTCTTCTCGATCGCGCCGCCGGTCTCGACGTCGTAGGTGATCTGCACCCGAGGCGGGCGGTTCCTGCTCAGCCATTGTTGCTTGCTCTCTGCCATGGTCGTTCCTTTCTCCCGCGGCCTCGGTCGAGCGTGCATCTCGCGCGGACGCTCTCCCCGGGGCCAATCCACCCTCGCGCGGCCGGGCCGGGGACCGATCGGCGGATCGGGCCGGCGCCGGTGGTCTCATGAGATCATCCGGCGTCGCCCTCCTCCCGGCCGCGCATGCCGAGCAGCCGGTAGATCGCGACGAGGTCGTCGGCGCTCGACACGAACTCGCCGAGCAGCTCCGCGAGCGACATGTTCCCCCAGGAGATCGCGCGCTTCACGAGGTACGGGACGGGGCTGTGCGGCTCCGTGCGAAGGAGGTAGTCGGCCGCCTCGTTGAGCCGGCGATACGCCTCCACCCGGCTCTGGATCGCCAGGCCCGGACCCCGCGCGGGCGCCGGGTCCTCCGCGCTCTGCGCCGGGGGCTCTCCCGCGGCGGGCGCCGGCGCGTCGTCAGCGGGCTCGCCGAGGGCGGACGCCGTCGCGGCGCCGAGCAGGCGCAGCGCGCCGCGGGTCCGGTGGAGGACCGGGGGGCGGTCCATCCTCGCCGCGAGGCTCCGCTCCAGCGCCTCGGCCGCGGACAGGGCGGCGCGCGCGTCGCGCTGGAGCGCTGTCCATCGCGAGCGATCGACGAGGGAGAGCCGCGCCGCGAGGGGCTCGGCCGAACGCGCGCCCTCGGCCGGGCTGCCGCCGTCCATCCGGCCGCTCTCCCAGTCGGCGAGCGTGCAGGGGGGGCGGTCGTCGCTGCCTTCGAGGAGCGGGACCATCCGGAGCCGCCGCGCGAGCGCCTCGTCCAGCCAGCCGACGAGGTCGCCGCGCGCCTCGAGGCCGTCGTCGTCGAGCGCCGGGAACATCGCGTCCCAGTAGCGATCGCAGAGCCCCGCGATCAGCCGGAGCCCCGGCGCCGCCGCGCCGATCCCGCCGATCTGCGCCCACGCGTCCGTGAGCCAGGCGGCGATCTGCAGGTCCTTGGAGCGCCGCGCGAGCGCCTCGGCGCAGAGCTCGGCCACGAGCTTCCAGTCCGCCGTCTTGAGGCGCGTCGCCCACACGCCCTGCGGCAGCGTCGGATCGTCCTCGCGCCGGGCCTCGCGGACGCGATCGTAGGTGCCCTCGTAGCGCAGCGGCGCCCCGGCGGGCGCTGCCTGCGAGATGGGCGCGAGGAGGCGCTCGATGTCGATTGCGATGGTGCGTTCTGCCATGCGTGCCTCGTTCGTCGCTGCTGCCGCGCTACTCGCTGTCGAGCACCGGAGCGGTCGTCGGGAAATCGGGGTACTTGAGCTGCTTGTCCTTCTCCTTGCCGACGAGGCCGAGCCGCACGAACACCCGGGCCGAGCCGCCGGTCGTGCCGGCCCGCTCCAGCCAGCCGCCGGCGGGATCGGGGATCGTGAACACGACGAGCTGGAGGATGTTGGCGACGGCGTCCTCCTTCTTCAGCTCCGCCTCCTCCGCGGCGTGCGTGTGCGTCGCGATGAGCCGGAGGAGCGCCCAGGGGCCGCTCGCCTCGAAGGTCGCCGTCCGCTCCTTCGCGACCGCGCCGGCGTTCTGCTCGACCGACGGGACGTCGGGGCTGTTCTTCGCCCACCGGAGCGTGAGCTGGACCGGGTCGCCGAGCCGCCAGGTGGCGGTCGGCTTCGGCCCGCCCAGGAACAGCCGCTCCTCGGCGATCCGCAGGCTCCACTCGGCGATCTGGTTGCCCGCCACCTCGCGCGCCTGGTTGACGCGGAAGGTGGTCGTGACGTCGAAGGAGCCATCCATCGTCGCGTCCCCCTGCGCCCACATCGGCGCGAGGAACTCGCGCACCTTCTCCATGCGGTCGAGGAAGCGCACGACGTCGCGGGCGGCGGCGCCGCCGCGCAGCGACAGCACGGGCCGGAAGCGCTTGCGGAAGTCGCTCGCGCTCTGAAGGAAGAGCCGGACGTCATCGGGGTTCGCGTCCTCCCGTTCGACGCCCGGCTCGAGCCGCGCGAAGGGGAAGCGGTCCGCGAGCGAGCGGTGGAACGAGCGGCGGAGGCTCGGGTATTTCGTGCGGATCTCCTCCGCGGCGAGCGTGGCGCACCGATCGCGGAGCAGGACGAGGATGCGCCGGCGCCGCCTGGCGAAGTAGTCGTCCGAGCGCACGTCGACCGGCACGCGCTCGATCTGCGCGATGCAGTTCTCGAACGTGACCGTGGGCAGGTCGTTGAGGAGGAAGCGCTCCAGGGCGGCGACGCTGTTGCCGGCCTTCTTCCCCTCGTAATCGCGGAGCGCCCCGACGATGTGTTGCCACGGCGCCATGCCGTTGACGGACCGGGCATCGGCCGCGACCTCGGCGCTCTCCAGCAAGCCGAGGACGGGCTCGGCGAGCGCGCGGGTCAGGGCGTCGGCCCGGCCCCGCTGCGCCACCGCGTACTCCGCGAGCTGCGCCCCGTCGCCGTCGGCGAGGCCGAACGCCTCGAACGCCGGGCTGCGCTCGCCGTTCCACCAGAGGAACGTCCCGTTCTTGACCTCGTAGAGCCCGTCGGCCTCGAGCGTCCGGCTGGCGAGGGTGAGCAGGTACGCGCCCTGGCCGCGCACGAGCGCGCGGACGCGATCGCGCACCTCCTCCAGCCCGAGGCGCCCCGCGGCCGCCAGGATCTCCCGCAGCGGCTCGCTCGCGAGCGCGAGGGTGCCGACGTCGGCGCGCACCGTCTCGACGCGGCGCGACTCGCTCGGAGGCGGGGCCATCTCCCGGCGCGCGGCCTTGCCCACCGCGGCGAGGACGTTGTCCCGCAGGTTGCGCAGGGCGAGCTCCCCGAGCGTGCCCCGCACCTTCTCCGGGAACCTCTTGAGCCCCTCCTCCTGCGCGAACGCCTCGTACTCCTTGAGGCGCTTCGCGCCCTCCTTGAGCTCCTCGACGTTCCAGCTCAGGCGCGCGTCGTCGAGGGTCGCCGGCAGCGGATCCACGTTGTCGACGGGCTCCATGAAGCGCTGGCGCAGGAGCGCGGTCGAGGGCTCCTTCAGGGCGGCGACGAAGGGCGAGAGCTGGAGCTGCACCTCGCCCTCCTTGCGCACGAGCAGCGGCCCCGAGAGCGCTGTCTCTGCGCCCCCGAGGTAGCTCTTCAGGAGCAGGAGCCGCCCCTCGCCGTCGTCTTTCACCAGGCCGTAGGCCGGATCGCCGAGCAGCTTCAAGGTGCGGACCGCCGCGAGCAGGCGATCGAGCGCGGCGTTCGGCGGGAGCTTGTCGGCCGCGACCCAGGAGAGGGTGGGCGCGGCGAGCCGCGCCTCGGTGCGCGCGATCGCGTCGTGCAGCGCGGCGAGGCTCGCGGACCGGTACTCGGGGCCGCCGCGCTCGAGCTCCTTCAGCCCCCGGACGAGCGCGTCGACGTCCGCGCGCAGCGCGGCCTCGTCGAGCGTCCGCGAGATGCGCTGGTAGAGCTGGCTGAAGAGGCGATCGGACCGGGCGCGCGCCGGATCGCGGTACGCGTCGAGGCCGAAGGGCGCGAGGGGCGGGATGGCGAGGAGCGCGCGCCGCTGGTAGGCCGTCGTGCGCGCGGGCGGGAGCCTGTGCTGGAGGACGGATTCGGTCAGATCGGCCACGCTCTGGACGCGCGCGTCGCCGGCCTCGGCCGTGGGATCCTTCGGCGGTCCGGCCACGAGCGTCTCGAAGCGCGCCACCTGCCCCTCGAACGCGGCCGCCTCGCGCAGCCAGGCCTCGAGCGCGACGTACTCCGGCGTGCGCTCCAACGTGGCCGCGGCGATCTCCGCGCCCGCGGGGGGCAGCGCGGGGGGCTCGCCGAACAGCGGGCCCGTCCTCGCGTGGAGGCCGACGCGGAAGGCGTCGAGGATCACCCGCTCGTAGGCGCTCGCGATCGCCTGCTCGATCCGCGCGTCGATGCCGCTCAGCCACGATCCGGGCACGAGCGCGGAGCGGAGCCGCGTGCCCTCGATCGCGCTCAGCCCCTGGAGCAGGCGGACGGATCGCTCCGCGCGCACCGCGCCCGAGGGGTCGGCGCTGGGGTCCTCGAGCTTCATGTGGCGCAGGCTCGCCGCCAGGTCGCTCAGGAAGGGGAGCAGCGACGCGGCGTGGCGCTCCAGGCGGTTGCTCTCGAGGCCGAGGAAGACGCTGTAGAGGAGCGCGAGCGCGACGGTGGCGATCCTCAGCGCCCGCACGACGCGCTGCCGCCGCTGCAGCGTGAGGCGGGTCGGGCGCGCCAGGCAGGCCTCGGCGATCACCTTCCTCTCGAGGAGATCCCGCGCGAAGAGCGCCCGTCGCCCGGCCGGCCGCTCCGATGGCGTCGCGGGCTGCGCGGGCTCGGCCTGCGCCGGCGGCTCCAGGCCGACCCAGGACAGGCTCCGGACCGCGACGGGCTCGCCGCCATCGTCCGGGCGGAGGAGGTCCTCCAGCGCCCGCCTCAGGGGCTCGCGCAGCGCGAGGAGCGCGTCCGGAAAGAGGAAGTACGCCTCGACGCCCGTCACGAACGGCCGGTCCGCCGCGAGGCGGCGCGCTTGCATCGCGGAGAGCGCTGCGCCGACGCTGCCGAGCGCCTCGTCGACGAGGCCCGCGGTGCTCGCGACCCAGGCGGCGCCCGGCTGCGCCCAGCCGAGCGTCGCCTGGCGGAGATCGGGGTCGAGCTCGTGCGCGAAGCGGTCGAACCCGTCGAGCCGGTCGCTCTGCGTGATCGCGAGGTGGACGGGGACCTGCATCCCGAGGTGCTGCTGCGCCTCGTCGAGCCGCTGGCGCAGGTGGGCGATCTCCCGTTGCTGGGCCGGCGCCGCGCCGTCGCTGTCGAGCAGGTCGCGGGCGGAGAGCGCGACGAGGATCCCGTCGACGGGCCGATCGGAGCGCGCGCGCCGCATCGCCTCGAGGACGGCGCGGAAGCCGGACGCGTGCGGCGCCCCGCCGCCCTGCGGCTCGTTCGCGAGCAGCCGCCCCGCCGGCTCGACGAAGATCGCCCGCTCGAAGAGCCACACCTGGCATATCGACGGATCGCCCAGCGAGCGCGCGGTCGTCCCGGAGCGCGGCGTGAGCCCGGCGCCGGCGAGCAGCGTGGATTTGCCGGCGCCGGCGGCGCCGAGCACGAGGAAGCACGGGATCTCGTCGGGCGACGCCCTGAGCGCCGCGCGCGCCGCGGTGAAGAGCCGCGCCATCTCGCGCTCGAGATCGCCGATCGGCGCGGCGCCTGCCGCGGGGCGCCGGCGGCGCGCGCGGAGGAACAGCGCCAGCCCGACGAGCGCGGCGACGAGCGGCGCGAGGACGATCGCGAGGGGCCAGCTCACGGCGCGCCCTCGATCCGGTCGAGCTCCTCGACCACGCGATCGACGCGGTACAGCCAGACCCCCTGCGCGGCGAGCACCAGCAAGCCCGCGACGACGGCGAGCGGAACGACGCCGGCGCGCAGCGACGGCAGCCGGCTCCGCGACGAGCCTCCGAGGGTGTGCGCGTGGGCCTGGGGGCAGAGCTCGGTGAGCCCGGTGGCCAGGGTGGGATCGACGCGCTGGAGGTGGAGCGCCAGGTCCTGCCGGTACCGCTCGGGCTTGTCGCGCAGGCCGAGCGCGCGGTATTTGCCCTGGAAGCCGAGCGCGAGGGCGGCGAGGTAGACGAGCAGCAGCGCGGAGGGGGCCGCGTCGTGTCCGGAGAGCACGTCGTCGAGCTTGCGGAAGATGCGCTCGCCGGAGACGTAGGTGTGGAAGATGTGCGCCTCCAGCGGGCGCTCCGCCCATGCGTACCGCCCGTCCCATTCGGCCTGGAGGAGGAGCTCATCGGCCATGGCGGCCATCACGTACTGGGCGTCGTCGTAGGCCCGGAGCTCGTGTTTGGTGAGCTTGCGGCCGAGCGAGACGGCCTGGGTCTCCAGGAAGTCGACGAGGCGCTGCCGCACCGTCTCGATGCCTGGCGCGAGCCCTCCGTGCGCGAGGGTGACGAGCTGTCGCTGCCGCACGACCTCGGCGTAGAACGCATGGAAGGCGTCGAGCAGGAGCGTGCTCCCCGCGAGCGCCTGCACGGGGCTCCCCTGGAGAGGGGCCGGGGCCTCCCGTCGTGGCGTCTCCACGGTGGCTGTGGCTCCTGCCGTCATGCTCGCTCGTCGGTCGCTTTCACGTACAGGACGAGCTCTGCAGGCCCGGCGGCCGCGGAGGGATCTCCCGTGTTGAAGATGAGGAGCGGCTCGCCGAGATCGAGGTAGGGGCTCGACGGCTCGAGCTCGAAGAGCACGGTCCCTGCGGGCGCGATCAGATCCCCGTGGCGATCGACGCGCCGCCGTCCGGCGCCGAGCACGCGGCTCTGCTGCATCTCGCGCGCGCGGCGCGCCGAGCCGATGAGCGCGCCCTCGACCCAGCTCACGACGTCCTTTTCCTGCGCCCCGCGGCGGCCGCGCACGGCGACGAGCACGGGCCGCCCGGCGAAGCGCCGCTGGAACTCCACCTGGTAGCGCCCATCGCCGAAGTCGAAGGGGTGCGCCGTGAACGACTCCAGGATGCCCTCGTCGACGAGGCGGAAGACGTGGTCGCGCGCGGTGCTGAAGGTGACCCGCAGATCGTCGTGCTGGTAAGCGGGCAGGACGGGCGGGACCGGCATGCGGGCGAGGGCAGCGAGGTGGCCGACGAGGGAGGACAGCGCGAGGTAGAGGGCGTAGGGGTGAGATCTGCCCGTGCCGAGCACGACCTCGAAGGGGGGCAAGGCGGTGACGAGGGCGTGGATTTGCCGGCGCAGCTCCTCGAGCACGTCTCGCTCCTTGCTGCGAGAATGCGCGCTGAGCCTGTCGGCGAGCCGCAGCGCCTTTTCACGCAGCCGCGCGGTGATCTGGCCGCACATCGCGCCGAGCGGCGAGGTGAGGGGGACGGTCATGCTCGGCGGCAGGTACTCGGTGCGCACGAACGCCTCCCCTTCGCGCCGCAGCTCCGCGACGGGCAGGCACACGAAGCGGGCCGGCGGCGCGGCCGCGACGAGCAGGCGCGCCACCGGGACGAGGCGCGGAATCGGGAGCGGCTCTTCTCCCGTGTTGTCGTCCGGGACCGGCGCTCCTTCGATCGAGCGATAGCGGGCGAGATCGCCGCCGGTCGCGGCGCCGCCGAGGTGCTCCTTGGGAACGGCGAGGTACGCGGTGAGGGGGCCTGCCGCGAGCTCGGCGGCGTGGGGCTTGAGGTCGACCTGGAGCTCGGGATCGCGCGCGGTGTGATGGACGACGAGGTGATCGGGGAGCACGGCCTCGACCTCGAGGACGCGCAGCGTGCCGCTCGCGAGCAGCCCGGCGTCGATCTCGAGGTGGTGGACCCCGTAATGGAACGGGTGGAGCTGCCCGAGGTGGTAATCGAGGAGGCGCTCGGAGCGCCGCGCGGCCTCCTGGAAGTGCTGCGGCGAGAGCAGCATGCCGTCGTGCCACTGGACGGCGGCGGGGACTTCCGCGGGGCGTCTCATGCGTGAGCTCTCCTGGCGAGGCGTGGCTGCCTGGCAGCGTGGCTGTCCGTGGCGCGGCGCGTCGGGAGCTTGCCCGCGGTCATCGGTTCTGCTCCAGGGCTTCGAGGGTGGTCACGGCGAAGTCGCCGTCCTGCAGCTCGATCCGGATCCGCTGCTGGGAGCCGAGGCGGATGCGGTGGGATCCGGGCGCGCGGTAATTGGCGAACACGAGCGGCTTCGCGTTTCGGGGGATCTCCACCACGACGGGAGGCGGCGTGTACCCGGGCACGAACTCCCATTCCCACTCCGTGAACGCGTCTCCGCCAGGGAAATCACGCCGGAGCTGATCCCTTTGCTCGTACCACTGCTTCGCCGACATCTCGGCGAGGCGCTCGAACAGTTTCGTGTCATAGACGGCGAGGAGCGTGACAGGGATCGGGGAGTTCTGGTTCGCCAGCGCGGCGATGCGGATCTCGAGAAGAAGGCGAGTAGCGACCACCCCGCCCCCGCAACCCATAAGCGCGCAGGCCGCCAGCAGGGCCCCGAGGATGCGGCGGAGCGAACTCCGGCGCCCCCGGACGCCGGTCGGGTACGGCATGGAAGCGATGGTAACTGGGGGCGCGCGGCGCATGGAAAAAAACTGCAGAGGCCGGTGAAGCGGCCGATGCGGGCGAGGCGCTCGCCCGATTGCTGCAACGAGCCATGAGCGCCGCGTCGAACGACACGGCGCCGGCTGGTTCGGTGCTGCGCGCGCGGAATGCTTCAGGCGCACTGGCAACGAGTCCGACACACGAAATACCTCTTCTTGTCGAGATGTTCGTGTGTGCAGGGCCGGCGCGGTGTGCCGGGGTCTGAGGAATCTGAGGAAGGAACGACCTCGGAGGGGCTCGCAGGAGAGGAGACGGGCTCGGTCTCGCGCCGCGCGAGCCGGCGGCTATGGGGCTCGTGACCGCGCACTATTCCGTTGGCCCGCGCTAGGCACCCACGTAAGATGCAGCGGGGACTTGGTTGTGGAGGAGATGCCGGCTGCGCACGACGGGCGCGGAGGCGCCATGACCTTCATGCCACCTCGATGGAGCACCTGAGATGTCCGCTTCGACCTGCGCGGGGTCCGACCAACTCTCCTCTTCGCCGCGTCGTTGTCTCGGCTGTCGGTCTGGCAGCTGGGCGGCGGCGGTCCTGCTGGGGTGCGCGCTGCTCGGGTCGACGGCGCCGGCCAGCGCGAGCGATCCAGAGCAGCTCTTCGAGAAAGGGATGGCAGACCTTCAGGCCGGTCGTCACGACGCGGCGTGTCCTCTGCTTCGCAAGAGCTATCGGCTGGAGAAGCGGCCGCGGACGCTGTTTCATCTTGCCGAGTGCGAGGAGCGGGCGGGGCGCATCGCCACGGCGGCGCTGCACTACGATGAATACCTCGACGCGCTCGAGCGCCTGTCCCCTCCGGAGCAGCAGGACGAGGCGGCGCGGCAGAAGCTCGCGCTGGAGAGGCGGGAGCGGCTCGACGCCGATATCCCCCGGGTGACGTTCCGGCTGCCGGAGGCGGCGCCGAAGGGGACGAAGGTGACGCGGTCGTCGAAGGCGAGCCCGGACGCGGTGCCGGTGGTGCTCGGGGTGCCGATGCCGGTCGATCCGGGAGAGCAGTGGGTGAGGACCGAGCCGCCCGGGGGGCCGCCGCGGGACAGGCGGTTCTTCGTGAACCGGAAAGAGCGCCTGACGATCGATCTGACGGTGGCGCAGCCCGGCGATGAGGCGAAGACGGTGCGATATAGCCGGCCGCTCGAGCCTGTGCCGGTGTTGCTGCCGCCCGCCGTCGACGACGGCATGTCGGGGTGGAGGCTCGGCGGGTACATCGCGGCGGGGGTGCTGGGGCTCGGCGGGATAGCAACCAGCGTGGCGACGGGCGTGGTGGCGGCGGGGCAGAAGGATACGATCACGACGAACTGCGCGGGCGGCTTCTGCAATGAGAAGGGCGAGGGCGCCGCGGATCGTGCCGCCACGATGGGCGTGGTGAGCACGGTGGCGCTACCTATCGGTCTCGTCGGCGTTGCGGGGGTGGTGTTGCTCCTCGTGACGGAGCCTGAACGTGTGCGGCTCGGCAGAGCGAACGGCCCTACGATCGTGAGGCGTTCTACGCCCGTGATCCTCGTGGGCGCGTCAGGACGGTCCGAAGGCTACGTGGGGGCGACGTGGACATGGTGATGCGCGCGTACTGGCGATTCGCTGCGGGCCTGGTGCTCGTCTTCGGTGTGCTGAGCTGCACGGCGGTGCTCGGCATCGACACCGACTACGGTGACAACCCGTGCAACGGCGGAGCGCCGCTTCCCCCGCTCCAGTGCGGGGTCGGCGCCTGCCACCTCCTCGTGCCCGCCTGCGACGAGAAGGGCCTGCCGGACGCCTGTGGCCCCCAGGCGGGGATGAATGACGAGACCCCGAACGGCATCGACGACAACTGCGACGGCGTCGTCGATGAGGGGTCGGCCTGCGAGGCGGGCCAAAGGCAGGAGTGCTATGGCGGATCGCCGCTCACGCGCGGCGTAGGGCTCTGCCACACAGGCATCCAGGAGTGCGCGAACAACGTCTGGGGGGACTGCGTTGGCGATCTCCTGCCCTCCGAGGAGATCTGCGACGAGCGCGACAACGACTGTGACGGCGCCGTGGATGAAGGGTGCGAGTGCGCGCCCGGACAGGAGCAATTCTGCTACGGCGGCAGGGAATCGACGCTCGGGGTGGGGAGCTGCAAGCAGGGCAAGCAGACGTGCGACGGCGGCGCCTGGGGCGACTGCAAGGGCGACGCGCTCCCTGGGATCGATGAGTGCAACGGGTTTGACGAGGACTGCGATGGGGTGCCGGACGACTCGTGCGATTGCGTCGACGGAAACACCCAGAGCTGTCATCCAGACCCGGCGGTGGCAGGTGTTGGCGAGTGCGCGACGGGCACGCAGGTGTGCGACGCTGGGACGTGGGGGCCGTGCAAGGGATATGTCCTGCCCAGGCCCGAGATATGCAACCTGGGGGACGACAACTGCAACGAGGAGATCGACGAAGGCGATCTGGGCGAGGGGCTGCCCTGCTCGGTGTCCGGCGTGCTCGGTCCCTGCCGCAACGGTATCACGGTGTGCGGTCCAAAGGGCCTCGACTGCCAGCAGACCATCTTCGCGGCGGCGGAGCAATGCAACGGGGTGGACGACGACTGCAACGGCCTCCCCGACGATGGCAACCCCGGCGGCGGAGAGCAGTGCTTGATCACCGAGAACCCGGAGCTCAGGGGCGCCTGCGCGGTCGGGGTCAAGACCTGCGAGGGCGGTGAGCTCAAGTGCCGCCAGGTGAACCTCCCCGTGCTCGAGGGGTGCGATCGCGTCGATAACGACTGCAACGGCATCATCGACAACGGCAATCTCTGCTGTCTCGACACCGTGCTCAACGGCGCCGAGTCGGACGCTGACTGCGGAGGGGTGTGCGGGGCGACGTGCGCGCCGGGGAAGAGGTGCAACCAGGACTCCGACTGCGAGAGCCTCGTCTGCGAGAGCGGCACGTGCCGCGCGGCGACGTGCAACGACAGGCGGAGGAACGGCAGCGAGGCGGACATCGACTGTGGTGGCAGCTGCCCGATCGCCTGCGCCATCGGTCAGTCGTGCGACATTCCGCGCGACTGCGGGAGCCTCGTCTGCGCGAGCCACGTGTGCATCTCGCCTGGCTGCGACGACGACGTGCGGAACGGCGGCGAGACCGACACCGACTGCGGCGGGGCAGGCTGCGCGAGCTGCGATGACGGCAGGGCTTGCGTCCTTGACCGGGATTGCAGGAGCTCTCGATGCAGTAACTCCATCTGCCAGGTATCGAGCTGTACGGACAGGGTGCGGAACGGGAGCGAGACCGACACCGACTGCGGGGGAGAGAGCTCATGTCCACGATGCACCAGCGGCGCACGGTGCCTCTCGGGGAGGGACTGCCTGAGCAGCGTGTGCGTCGAGCAGACCTGCGCAGAGCCGACCTGCGCCGACCTCGTCCGCAATGGCACTGAGGCGGACATCGACTGTGGCGGCCCGTGCTCGGTGAAGTGCGCCGTCGGTCAGCGCTGCGTCGGGAACGGTGACTGCGCGAGCAATGTCTGCACGGACGGCTTCTGCGCGCAGAAGGGGCCCGGTGTTCGGTGCGAGAACGCTAGCGAGTGTGCTTCGGGGAACTGCGTCGACGGGTTCTGCTGCGATTCGGACTGTGCCGGCCTGTGCATGGCATGCAGCAACGCGAAGAAAGGTCGGGGAGAGAACGGCCGCTGCGAGCCCATCACGCCCATGGCGGACCCGGACAACGAGTGCTCCGACGCAGGGCGCAACTCCTGCGGCACGAACGGGTTCTGCGACGGCGGAGGGCGGTGCCAGCTCTATCCGGTGGGCACGACGTGCGGCGAGCCCGCATGCACGGCGGACCTGTCGGGCGCCTCCCGCGCACCGCTCTGCAACGGCGCGGGCGACTGTGCTGAGGCGGGCACCACGGACTGCGGGAACGCCGTCTGCTTCGCGGGGGCCTGTCAGCACGATTGCTCGCGGGTGGGCGATGCGGGCTGCTCCACGACGGCCTATTGCAACGGGCTGACCTGCGTCGCGAAGAAGGTCAACGGCACGACGTGCGGCGCAGCGAGGGAGTGCCTGAGTGGGATCTGCGTGGATGGCGTGTGCTGCGACCTTCCGTGCAACGGGGCGTGCGAGGCTTGCACCGCGGCGAGGAAGGGGCCGGGGGGTGGTCCTGACGGCGCCTGCGGGCTCATCGGGGCTGGGCGTGACCCGGACAACGAGTGTGCTTACCAGGCGCCGACGACCTGCGGCACGACCGGCTTCTGCAGCGGCTTCGGTCGATGTGAATTCCATGCCGGTGGAACGACGTGCGCATCGGCGAGATGCAGCGCAGACGGGCTGACGGCGTTCAGCCCTGGCCTCTGCGACGGCGACGGCGCGTGCGTGGACGGCGCCGGTGCGAGCTGCGGAAACTACCGCTGCTCAGCCGGCGCCTGCCTGGAGCGGTGCGGGCGTATCGAGGACTGTGCGCCGACCGCGTACTGCGACGGCGAGCGCTGCGTGACGAAGGAGGACGAGGGGCAGCAGTGCTCGCGCGCGAGCGACTGCGCGAGCGGGCACTGCGTCGACGGCGTCTGCTGCGATACCGCTTGCACGGGAACCTGTCAGGCCTGCTCTGCCGACAAGAAGCGCTACGGCCGAAACGGCCAGTGCGCGAGCGTTCTCATGGGCGAAGATCCTGACAACGAATGCGCGGCGCAGTCCGAGTCCACCTGTGGGATGACCGGCGTGTGCAGCGGGGAGGACTCGTGTCAGCTGCATCCGACGGGTACGGTGTGCGGCGGCGCGAGCTGCGCGGCGGACGGCGTCACCTTGAATCAGGCGGATACCTGCGATGGCCAGGGGCGGTGCGTCGATGCGCCCTCGGCGAGCTGCGGGCCGATGGCCTGCGTCGGCGCGACGTGCTCGACGACCCTATTGGCCAACGGTGGTCCGTGCGCCGACGGGGTCGAGTGCGCGAGCGGGCACTGCGTCGATGGGGTCTGCTGCAATACGGCATGCGGTGGCGGCGACGACGGCGATTGCCAGGTATGTGACCTGAGTGGGAGCTTGGGGACGTGCTCCACCGTCCCGCGCGATACAGTGTGTCGAGCGTTGGCGGGGACGTGCGACGTGGTGGAGACGTGCGATGGCACGAACACGGCCTGCCCGCGAGACGTAGTGAGTGCGGCGGGAGCGGAGTGCAGGGAGGCAAGGGCGGGGGGGTGCGACGTCGCGGAGAGCTGCAATGGAGTGAGCGGCGTGTGTCCTGATGACGCTCACATGTCCGACATGACGCCATGCGGGAACTATGTGTGCATGGCCGGCAATTGCGCGACGAGCTGCACGAGCGATTCCGAGTGCGCGCCGGGGGCGCTCTGCACGCTGTCCAACGACGGAACGCGGCGCATCTGCTCGCGGCACACGGTGCTCATCCTGGGTAGGCGCAGCACGAACCAGGGGGACACCGTCTCGCTCGTCGGCGCTCACTTCCATCCCGGAGGAAGTTGGACCGCGGCGGCGCTGAGCGGTGCATCGACCGGGTCGCCGCCGGCGTTGACGCTGAACGTCGCGGAAGGGATCGGGCTGGTGCGAGACTCCCAGCTTGAGGGGGCGGCCCCGTTGCGCTACACGCGGTGGTCATACGAGACCGAGACGTGGTCGCCCTTCGCGGCTCCGCTGGGCACCGAGCTAATGACGACAGGCGCGCCGGTGCTCAGCTCGCTCGGGACACGGACAAGTGCGGCATACTTCGAGGACGTGACGGGGATGCCCGATCCGCTGGACAACTACTTCTATCTCCAGTTCGCGGGAGGTAGCTGGTCGGCAGCACCCGAGACGGCGGCTTCCGTCGAGTCCCCGGGGGTGAGCGAGATCGGGTTCGGTCTCGCGGTGCTGCCTCAGACAGAGCGTCCATGGATGGCCTTCCCCGTCAATGCGCCGAGCGCCGGACGGGCATTTGAGCGGACCGGGATGAACTCGTGGGTTGATAGAGGAACGCCGGACCTCAGTGGCATGGGCGGGACGCCGCCCTCGTCGGTCGCGATGATCGCCACGAGCAGCGAAGACCTGCTCATGGTCGTCGTCGTCGGGAATCAGATATTCTGGACAACGCGCAACGGGGCGACGAACTGGGGGACACCAGTCCGACTTGGCTCCGCGACGACGGCGGCCCCGGTCGCGCTCGCAGCGTTGCCTGGAGGCGACGCCGCGCTCGCCTACCGAGCCGGCGAGGGCGAGCCGGCTGGGCACTTGCGTACGAGCTTCTACCGCCGGAATGCAAACACCTGGTCTCCGTCCGCGCCACTGCCGTTCGTCGACTCCGGTGGCAACCCGTTTCGCATCGTGGGCTCACCGGCGATCGCCCGAGGCACCGGTAGGGGGCCCGGCTTCGAAGCCGTTGTCGAGCTCGCCTATGTGAGCCAGAATTCCGCACGCATCGAGCATACGCGCTGTACAGCGCTGGGGGTGGGCAACACCGGTTGCACGGACTGGACGATTCCCGTTCGAGTCGACACCAGCCGCAGTGGGTTCACCTCCGTCGCGATCGCCAGCATGCCTTGAGCTCAAGCGGTGTCCGGCAGTGGTACCCACGTGGGCGGCTGCGAGCTGCTCCTGCGGCTCAATCGAGCAGATCGAGCTGGCGCGAGACCCGCCCCGCTCGGCTCACTCCGCCCTCGTCGCCATCGCTTCGTCCTTCGCGACGGGAACCGTCGCCGGCCCCGCGCCGACGCTCCCGATGGCGTCGGTCGGTGGCTCACGACGCGACGACGCATTTTCCGAAATCACCCGCCCCGCCCGCCCGGAACTCCTTAACAGAGACACCCCGCAGCGCGGCCCCTTCCGCGCCGGGGGGAGGTGTTCCCATGACCGCACCCAGGATTCCGCCGACCTCGCCCGCCGCGCAGCGCGCCCCCAGCCCCGTGCTACCTTGTGGGCCGATGCCGCCGTCTCTCCGCGTGATCCGCCGCTCCGAGGTCGTCCCGGACCTCGAGCGCTGGGTGCTGACGGAGGAGACGGTGCCCGAGTCCAGCCCCCACGATCTGTTGAGCGAGCGCATCCGCGGCTTGTTGCTCGGCTGGGCGGCCCGTGCCGAGCGCATCGTCAAGATAGGCCGCAACCTGGCCGTCCGCTGGGACCGCCAGCACCCGCAGCTCGGGGTCGACCCGGACGTCTACGTCGTCGAGCCGCCGCCCCCGGAGGGGGACGCGGTGCGCAGCCTGAGGCTCTGGAAGAAGGGCCATGTCGCGCCGCGGCTCGCCGTGGAGATCGTCAGCGCGCAGCACCCGACGAAGGACTACGTCATCGCGCCGCAGAAGTATGCGGCCTGCGGCGTCGAGGAGCTGTGGATCCTCGACCCGTTCCACGAGGGCCCGCGCGCCCACGGCGGCCCGTTCCGCGTCCAGATCTGGCGCCGCGTGGACGACGCCATGTTCGTGCAGGTGCATGCCGGCGAGGGGCCCGCATGGTCGGAGCTCCTCCGGGGGTGGCTTCACGCCGCGCGGACGCCGGCCGGCGCGTCGTTCGACCTCAGCACCGACGAGGCCGGCGCGGAGCGCTGGTTGACCCCGGAAGAGGCAGAGCGCTCCGCCAAGGAAGCTGCCCGCCGGGAGGCGGCGCGCGCCCAGCGCAAGGCCGAAGCCGCGCAGCGCAAGGCCGAAGCCGCGCAGCGGGACGCCGAGGCCGCGCAGCGGGACGCCGAGGCCGCGCAGCGGGACGCCGAGGCCGAGCGCGCGGCCCGCGAGGCCGCCGAGCGGCGCATCCGGGAGCTCGAGGCGCTGCTCGCCCGCGCTCGGTAGCGCTGCGCCCTCGCCCTGTCTCCGTCCGGCCGTCACGAGCTGCGCCAGCACGACGCGTGCGACGACCGCCTCAGCCCCCGACCTGCGCTCTCAAGCTCAGCCCTCCGGCTTCCCCTCGGCCGAGAGGTCGATCTCCGAAAGCCTCCCCACGAGCGGATCCTCGCTCCCGATCTGCTGAAACGCGCCCGGATCGCTCTTTTCGAGCGCCGAGAGGAGCTGCGCCAGCCCGCGCTGCGATCCGTAGTAGTTCGACAGCTCGTGGTCCTCCTCGGTGATGCAGGCGCGCACCGCGCTGCGGGAGATCTGCGGGAGCCGCAGCGCCTTGAGCGCCATCGACCACAGGCCGTCGATGCGGTTCTGGTCCGCGGGGAACTCCAGAAGGCCAGCCATGGTGAGCAGCATCGCGCAGCGCTGTCCCCTCGGCGTGGACAGCGCCCCTCCGCCGGAGAGGTGGCCGAGATCGAAGGCGCGGCGCATGGCGTCGGCCGCGCAGAGCAGGCGCTTCAGCTCCTTGGCCGCGTGGCTCAGGTGGCTGTGGAACATGACCTCGACCGAGAGGCCGCCGAGCGCCTCCTTGCTCTGCTGAAAGCGGGTGACGGCCGGGAGCCGCCCGAGATCCTGCTGCGCGGCGCCGCCCGTGGGCACGTCGTGGGGCGGCTCGCGGTGGCTGAAGAAGCCCCCCGACTGGAAGGCATAGTAGAGCTCGCTCTGGCCCGCGAGCCCCGCCCAGATGTCCGAGTACTGCGCGACGCGATTGAGGCTGCCCGCCGCCCAGTTGAGGCCCGCCGCGCCGTCGCCGCCGATCTGCGACGCGCTCACCCCCGGGTCGCGCGGCGTCATCGAGGCCTCGATGTCCTCGGCGATGTCCGCGAGCTGGAAGTCGAGGAAGCCGTCGTAGTAGTCCGCGCGCCCGTCCCGGTTCACGTCGGAGTAGCGGGCGACGACGAGCGGGTGCGAGGGCCCGACGAACTGCGAGAACCCGGCGATCTGCGCCTGCGGGTGGGGCCACTGCGCCTTCCGGAGGCGCGCGTCGAGCTCGGCGTGCGACGCGCGCTTGCTCATCCCGCGCAGCGCGGCGACGAAGCAGTCGACCCCCTCGGACGAGGTGACCACCCCGTCCGATCCGGCCCTGAAATACGTCGAGTCCCACGAAGAGTAGATGTCCGCGTCCGGGAACATCTGGGAGACGGCAAAGCGCGTGGTGAGCCCCGCGCACTGCGAGTTCATCATCAGCTTGTACCCTTCCTGCTTCACCTGCACCGCGGCCGCGCGGAGGTCGAAGGCGCCGAGCTGGGCGTGCCGGTTGATGAGCACCCCGATGAAGAACGCCATCCCCATCTCGAGGTTCTCGTCGCGCGGGGTCGCGGCGCGGGCGAAGACGCGGATGGGCTCGCCGGCGGGCGTCTTGAAGGGGGCCTCGAAGGCGCGGTAAGGGCTCCAGCCGTTCGGCGACGGGGGCGCCTCGGGCGGGAGGGCGATCTCCTTGAAGCCGTGGGTCGACACGAGGATGTTGCACTCGCCCTCGTGGAACTCCGAGGCGCCGCACATCGCGAGGTTCCACGGTCCCGTGAGCTCGTCGTAGGGCGGCGCCTCGCGGAGCAGCCCGCGGACGAGCCCCCGGGCTCGGTCCTGCTGGGCCGCCGTGAGCCCCGGGGCGCGCAGCTGGAGCAGGTGGATCGCGTGCGCGCGCAGCGCCGGCCGCGCTGTCTCGTCGCCCGCCTCCCTCTCGACGAGCGCGAGGATCTCCTCGGCGGCGCGCTCCGCGACCGGCGCGAAGCCGCGGTCGTCCAGCGACGTCGCGATGAGGTGCGAGAGGACGGTCGTCGCCGCCGAGCGCAGGGTCGCAGCGGCGGTCGGATCGCGCCTCGCCTCCTCGCCGCCCACGGCCGCGATCTCGAGCGCCGCGCGCGCCTGATCCAGCAGCGCCGCGCCCCGGCGCGCCGAGAGCCGCTCCTTGCGCACCGGCTCCTCCGGGTGGAACGCGCTCGGCGGGAAGAGCTGCGTGAGGGTGCTCGTCCGGCGCGACGAGATCCACCGGGCCGCGGTGACGAGGGCATCGCGGGCGGCGGGCCCGTCGGGGCCGAGGGTCGGGCTCGCGCTGAACACGCCGGCGGGCAGGAGCCAGAGCGGCGCGGCGCCCTCGCGCCCCGCGTTCAGGTCGATCGGCGCCGCCTGCGACGCCACGCCCGGATCCGGCACGACCTCGACGTTGGAGACGGCGACGGCGCGCAGCCGCCGGCGCACGGGCGAGTGGCCGGGAAACACGATGAGCACCGCCCTGCCTTCGCCCTCCCGGAGCGCCGTAAGGCTGTCCCCGGGGACCGGCGCCGAGAGCGAGATGGCATAATCGCTGTCGCTCATCGCGACCGCGAGCAGGTGAATGCCTGGCGCGGACTTTCGCTCTTCGAAGGCGGAGGACGCGGCTGGCCCGACGGCATCCACGGTGCCAGGCAGGTCGACGAACCCTCGGGGCGAACGGATCCGGACGATGACATCGCTGGGCATGACGCTCTCCTGAGGTGCGGGAGCGTCGCCGCGTTCAAGATCCCGGCGCAACAGGAATCCGCCCCGGCAGAGCGCTGGCGTATCGCGTCACAACCGGATCAAGGCGAGCTCGACGCTGGCTCGTTCAGGCAGCTCCCTCAATGGCTCTCCGGCAGATCCGGAGTTGACCGGATCACTCCTTGTTCGATGGAGCGGGCGTCGCTGGCGCGATGACGGGGTGGCGTAGCGACTCTTGCGCTGACGAGGCGGAGCAGCGAAGCAGGGAGAAGCCTGCTCCGGCGGCGATGAGCACGCCGGCGGCGACGAGCTTGATCCCTGCGCGCTGCGCGCGGCGCGCTCCTGCCGACGAGGCGACCGCTCCCTCTTCGGCGAGCGCGGCGGTGGCGCCGGCCGTCTCCGGCGAGGAGAGCGCCGCGGCGTCGGGCGGCGCCTCCAGGGAGGCCGCTCCGGCGCCGCGCGCGCGCGGCCGGTTGCTCGAGGGCGGCGCTGGCAGGAGGCTGCCTGCGCGCAGCGTCGCGGTCGACGCTTCCCCGTCCAGATCGGCGGCGCTGGCCGGGAACGCGTCGCTGATGCGGCCGTCGGGCGCGAGCGAGCCGCTGACGCGGGCGCTGGGCACGAGCGGGTCGCTGGCGCGGGCGCTGGGCACGAGCGAGTCGCTCTCCGGGACCCTGGGCGCCGCCGGGGGGCCGAAGGGGCGGAGGGCGACGGCCGCGTAGCGCTCGAGGAGCGCGCCGACCTCGCGGAGATCGGCCGGGCGCTGCGCGCGGTCCGGGCTGAGCATGCGATCGATCATGGCCGCGACGTCGGCGGGCAGCGTCGGCGCGCTCTCCCCGATCGGCTGGATGGAGCCGGTCAGGATGCGCTTCATCACCTTGCCCATGTTCTCGGCCTCGGTGGGCCGCACCGAGGTGAGGCACTCGTAGAGGATGACGCCGAGCGACCAGATGTCGGCGCGGTGATCCACGTCGTGCTCGCCGAGGATCTGCTCGGGCGACATGTAGTACGGGGTCCCGAGCATCTCGCCGCTCCCGGTGCGTCCCCAGGACCAGCTGGTCTCGCCGGGCGCCGCGGTGACCTTGGCGATGCCGAAGTCGAGCACCCTGACGCGGGCGTCGTGCTGCGCGGCCTCCCGCGCGTCCGCGGAATCCATGGAGCCGCGCGCCGGCGCGCCGCTCGGGTGCTCCGCGGCTGCGCCGGGCGAGGCTCGTGGCGCGGCCGCGTCGGGCGTGAGCAGGAAGATGTTGTCGGGCTTGAGGTCGCGGTGGACGATGCCGAGCGCGTGCGCGGTGCCGACGGCCGAGATGACCGGCAGCAGGATGCGCGACAGCTCGGGGAGCGGGATCTGCGCCTCGCGCAGCAGCTTGTCGCGGAGCGACTCGCCCTCGAGCAGATCCATGACGAGGAACGGCGTCCCGTTGTCGAGCTCGAGCACGTCGTGGATGGATGGCACGTTCGGGTGATCGACCGCCGCCGCCGCGCGCGCTTCCCGGACGAGGCGCCGCCGAGTCGACGCGTCCTCCGCCGTGCCGGGGCGCAGCAGCTTCAGCGCCACACGTTCGCCGTCCGCGAGGTGGGTGGCGGCCCAGATGACCCCCATGCCTCCCTCGGCCAGCTGGCGATCGACCCGATAGCGACTTGCCACCAGGGCGCCCGGCATCAGCGGATTGCTCACGCGGAGATCAGGATACCACGCGCCGTCCTCCCGACCTTCTCCGCGCGCCTCAGATACCCAAACACCGCTCCGGTCGGACAATTACGTGTTCGACGCAGCACCGCGCACCCCGGCGCGCCATACGACATAGGTGCTCGTGTGTACGTCCCTGTAGCCGCAGAAGCGCAGTGATCTTTTCAACACGGATGTTCGGCTTCCCACCGCGACCCCGGGAGCCACATAACATCACCGGCCCCCTGTACGTCCCTGTTACCGCAGAAGCACCGATATCTTCTCGACATCGAACTTCACCGGTCATGAAACACACCATGCCAAGCCGCGTCACCACAGCTCGTTCATCATCGTGGCGCGCCCCCACCGAGCTCATCCCTGGTGAAGCCCCCTCGCGACCGAGCTCATCCGTCATGGAACGCGCCCCGCCGAGCCCATCCGCCCCGGATCGCGCCCCGCCGAGCGGCGCGCGCCCGCACAGGAGACGGGCCCAGATCGGCGTTTTCGGCGCGCAGGCGTACTCCCGTACGCCGAGCACCGAAAACGTCGAGATGGGCCCGTATCCGCAGCGGGCGCGTGCCGCTCAGACGGCGGGCCAGATGGATCCGGCGCGTCGGCGCTCGGCGTAGGCCTCGGCCGAGAGCGCGTAGCGCAGGAGCTCGTTCGACACGGGGTGCTGAAGGAGCAGGCGGGGCTCCTCGGTCGAGCGGGCCATGTCGCGATCGTACCGGCGGAGGTAGTCGATCGCGGCGAGCGCGTCGCCGCAGAGCAGGTAGCCGATGCGGTGCTCGCTCCGGCGCAGGCCGAGGACGAAGGCGCGCGCGTCGTACGACACGGCGACGGTCGACGCGAGCTCCTCGAGCATCTTGCGCTGGCGGCGCCCGATCGCCCGCTGCACCCCGGGGAGCATCTGCTGCGTGGCGTGCTCGCGCGGGGGCGAGATGGCGCCCGACCCGAAGCCGGGATCGATCGTGCGGATCGACGCCAGCAGCAGGCCGTCGGTCGCCTCGGCCGGGATCTCGTCGAGGAACGTGAAGCCGACCGCGATGCGCGCGAAGAGGCGGGCGAGCGCGAACGTCTGCTCGAGCTCCGGGAGCTCCATGAACGACGTCGGCGCGACGAGGGCAGGGGGATCACCCGGGAAGACGCGGGCGGCTCCTTGCCACGAGGGGACGAGGTAGAGCTCGAACGCCTCGATGCCGAGCGCGCGGCCCACCCGCTCGGCGAGCTGCCGCGTCGGGTGGTTGTCGCGCGGGCCGATCCGCTCGCGCGAGCTGATGCCGAAGTTGCTCAGCTCGAAGCGGATCGCCTTCGCCGCGATCGGCGCGATCGCGAGCGCCACGTCGATCCACGGGCTCCGGGCCTCCGGGAGGAGCAGCCGGCCCATCTCGGGGCCCGCGAAGGCCCCGGCGTACGGCGCCTCCGACGGGACGCGCCGGCCCCTGAGCCGGGACATGCGGTCCAGCGACACCTCGCCGAGGCAGGCGCGGACCTCCTCCACGGTGATCCGCTCCTCCGCGCGCCCGTCCTTGGCGAGCGCGGCCTCGAGCGCGGCGAGCGCCGGGCCGAGATCCGGGAGCCGCGTGAAGACCTCCGGATCGGGCGTCAGGACGTCCCGCAGCACCTGGACCGCCTCCGCGTTGCGCCCCGCCGCCTCGAGCCCGCGGCCGAGCGCGGTGCGCGACTCGGGCGGCGCGCCCGGGAGCGCGACGGCCTGCTGGAGGCGCGCGAGCCCGTCGCGAGGCCGCACGAGCAGGGTCGACTCGAGCAGGCCGAGCGTGGTCAGCCAGCGCGGATCGGCCGGGATGCGGCGGGACTCGGCGACCTCGAGCAGCTGCGCGAGCGCCTTGGCGTAGGCCGCGGCGCCCTCGCTCGTGTCGACGCGGTACAGGCGGGCGAGCGCCACCCACCCGCGCGTGTCGCCGCCGGGCGCGCTCACGATCGCGTCGCACAGCGTGCGGACCATGCCGGCCGTGTCGCCGGCGTCGCGGTAGGCGTCCGCGAGGCGCAGGGCGGCCTCGACGCGGGAGCCCGGGTCGGGCGACAGCTCGACCAGGCGCCCCAGCGCGCGCAGCGCGAGCGCGTGGTCGCCGCGCGTGACGCCGAGCTTGTGCAGCCGCTCGAGCGCGGGACGGTTCTGCGCGTCGAGCGACAGGACCGCCTGGAGCGCGTCCTGGGCGAGCGCCGGGTTCGCGAGCGCCCCCTCGTACAGGTCGGCGATCAGGAACTGCGCCGCGATCTTCGTCTCGGCGTCCGTCGCCGCGGCCACGGCGCGCTTCAGGGCGTCGCGGGCCTCGAGCCAGACGCGCTGCGCGGTGAGCAGCCGCGCGAGCAGGAGCAGCGCGGCCGCGTCGTTCGGGAGCGTCTCGATGACCCGCCGGACGGCCGAGATGCCCACGCCGGCGTCGATCGCGCCCGGGCGCCCGTGGTGCTGCAGCACCGACCGGGCGATCTCCGTGCCGAGCAGCGAGATCGCCTCGCGGCTCGTGGCCTTGCCGAGCGCCTCGCCGAGCCGGTCGGTGAGCCGCTGGGGATCGCCCGCGAGCTCCTTGGCGAGCGCGCGCGCCGCGGCCACGCAGCTCGGATCCGCGCGGAGCGCGCTCTCGTACAGATCGAGCGCGCGCGCGCGGCCCTCGGGGGACGCGTCCTCGGCGGTGAGCTCCGCCGCGCGCACGAGGTGCATCGCGCGCGCGGGCGCTCCGAGGACGAGGTCGGCGAGCGCCAGCTGGGCCGCGATGACGCTCGCGCGGTCACCGAGGCGCTGCGCGAGCCGATCGAGGCCGCGCGCCGCGATGACGCTCTCCGGCCACAGCCCGAGGGCGTTGCGGAAGCCGGCGAGCGCCGCGCGGGCGGCGGCGGGGTCCGCGTCGGCCTGCGCCTCCGCGAGGAGCGCCTCCTCGACGCTGTAGAGGGCGCGCGCGATGGGATCGGGCGTCAGCTCCCGGCTGTCGCGGATGGCGCTGGCGAAGAGGGCCTGCGCCCGCGGCGCGATCGGATCCGCGGGGCTCGCCTTCGCGGCGATGCGGAGGATCGCCATGTGGGCGGCCGCGTCGTCGGGCGCCTCCTTCACGATGCGCGCGAGCGCCTCGAGCGCGGCGTTCGGCCCGAGCTGCTCCTCGAGCGACACGATCTCCCAGAGGGCGCCGCCGCGCGCGGTGGCGGAGGTGAACACGTCGGCCTCCGCGCGCAGGACGGTCGCGAGCGACGTCGGCGCCTCGAGGTGCCGGTAGAGCTGCTCCAGCATGCGGAGCGCCGGGACGTGGTTCGGCACCACCCCGACGAGCCCCTCCAGGATCTCGACGGCCTGGCGCGGGCTGCTGTCCGCGAGGACCAGCGCAAGGGAGATCCGGAGCGCGTGATCGACGAGCGCCGGCGGCTTGCGCTCGAGCCAGCGCGCGTACAGCCCCGCGAGCTCGCTCGCGATCATGGAGGCGGACATCCCCGGCAGGCTGGACGCGCGGGCGCCGGTCGCGGGCCGCTGCGCGACGGGCGCGCCGAGGCCGACGCCGACGCCTGCGCCGCCGGCGCGGACGTAGATGCGCTCCATCGCGTCGAGGATCGCCGGATCGTGCTGGCCCGAGGCGAGCGCCGCGTCGGCGCGGGCGAGGAGGCGGAGGGCGTCCTGATCGCGCCCCAGGGCGAGCTCCTGCACCTCGGCCGCCTGGAAGAGCAGCCGCGCGTGGTCGTCGGGCCGCTGCGCCTCGTCGGCGAGCGAGCTGAGGACCTCGACGAGCTTCTCGTAGTTGCCGGTCTCGCGGAGGAGCCGCGCGATCTCGATCCGGGGCAGCGGGTGAGCGGGCCGCTTCCGCGCCGCCTCGCGGTACGACTCCACGGCGCTGTGCGGCCGCTTGAGGCGCCGCTCGTCGAGCCCCGCGACCTCGAGCCAGAGGCTGAACGCCGCGTCTCCCGCGGGGTCGCGCTGGATGAGCTTGAGCAGCGCGCGCCGCGCCTCCTCGTACCGGCCGGCGCGCTCGTCGAGGCGGATGCGCGCGCGCAGCGCGTCCGGGTCGGCCGGATCGATCGCGAGCGCGCGATCGACCAGCGACGAGGCCCGGTCGCGATCGCCGAGCCGGAGCTCGGTGACCTCGGCGGCCCGCAGGAGGAGCCTGCGCTGCTCGCGCGGGCTGCTCGTGAGCTCGGCCTCGGCGCAGAGCGCGCGCGCGAGCCGCTGCGCGTCGCCCGCGCGCGCGGCGTTGCGCTGGAGCGCGAGGATCGCGGCGCGCCGCTCCGGGTCGATCGCGAGGATCTTCTCGATCTCCTCCACGGCGCGGGCGGGCTGGGCGAGCTCGTCCTCCCAGATGGAGACGAGCTTCTCGAGGAGCCCGATCTTGCGCGTCGGGTCCTCCGTCGCGCTCGCGGCCTGCGTGTACAGATCGAGCCGCGCCTGCACGCCGCGCGGATCTTCCTCGACGGCCAGGGCGTCCGGCGTGAGCAGGGCGGAGAGCGCGTCGAAGACCGAGCTGTTGCCCGGCTCGATCGCCCACGCGGCGCGCAGGATGGCGAGCGCCTCGTCGCGCCGCTTCAGGTGGCGCTCGGAGATGTCCGCGGCGCGGAGGAGCGCCGCGACCCGGACGGGCGCGGGCCGATCGGCGTTGGCGACGGCGGTCCACACCTCCACGCGCTCGGCGTGGTGGCCGAGGCGCTGGAGGGCGCGGTCGAGCCGCTCCCGCGTCGAGCTGTCCTCGGGATCGAGCTCGAGCGCGCGCGTCGCGTGGAGCGCCGCCTGCTCTGCGTCCCCGAGGGTGTCGTAGATCTCCGCGAGGCGGACGTGCTCGTGGATGATCGCCTCTTTGTCGGTGAGGAGCGCGAGCTCCTTCTGGCGCACGTTGGCGGCGACCTCGAGCATGCCGTTCGCCTCGAGCAGGCGGATCAGCTCGCCGACCACGCGCCGCGCGGTCGGCGAGCCGGCCGGGGCCCGCGTCGACGCGCGCCGGAGGAGGGGCACCGCGTCCGCCGGGGAGCGGATCTTGTCGATGAGCAGCCGCGCCGCCGTGTAGAGCAGCCGCGCCGCGCGGTCGTCGTCGCTCTCGTGATCGGCCTCCAGGGAGAGCGCGCTGACGAGGCCGACGATGCCGTCGTGGTGCACGAGGTGGCGGCGGAGCGCCTCCCGCACGGGCCCAGGCCCTGGATCGAACGCGATCGCGCCCTCGAGGGACGCGAGGGCGAGCTCCGGCTTGTAGAGCTTCCGATCGAGCACGGCGGCGCGCTCGACGTGGACCCAGGCGGTGAGCTGGCCGTCGCCGTCCTGCTGCCCGCGCCCTGGGGCGTAGGCGGCGGAGAGCCGGTCGAGGTGCGCGGCGAGGTCCTTGGCCGCCTGCTCGGCGCCGCGGGCGCTCTCGCGCCGGAGGGCGATCTCGAGCCCGCGCAGCGACGCGGCGTGGAGCGGGACGAGCCGCAGCGCCTCGGTGAAGGCCTCGCAGCTCTCGGGCGTCCGCCCGAGCGCCTGGAGCAGGCGCGCCCGCTCGGCGAGGAGGTCGGCCCGGAGCGCGTCGGTCTCGGCGACGCGGAGCTTGTCCTCCACGACCTCGAGCGCGAGGGCGAGCTCGGTGCGCGCGTCGAGCACGCGGTGGACCCGCGAGAGCGCCGGCTCGAGCGTGCGGGACAGCTGTCGAGCGCGCTCGTACGAGCGGCGCGCGGCGGCGGGGTTCTTGAGCACCCGCTCCTCGTGGATGCCGAGCTCGACGAGGGCGCGCGCCGCGCCGACCGGATCGCTGCCCTTGAGCCGCTCGGCGCGCTGCTGGAGCTCGGTGGCGAGGTCCGGCGCGGCGAGCTGCGGGCTCTGCGCGGGCGCTTCGGGCGCGTTCGGCTGGGAGCGGGGCGCCGGAGGTGGCTGGGCGGGCGCGTGCGCGGCGCTCGGCGCGGGCGCATGCGCGGCGTTCGGCGCGTGCAGGACGGTCGCCGCATGCGCGGCGTTCGGCGCGTGCAGGACGGTCGCCGCATGCGCGGCGTTCGGCGCGTGCAGCACGGTCGCCGCATGCGCGGCGCTCTGCGCGGGCGTGGCGCCCGGCGCATGCGCGGCGTTCGGCGTGACGCCCGGCAGCGGCGTGCGCGTGGCGCTCGGGGTGGGCGCGCCGCCCGTCAGCGGCGCGCGTGGGGCGCCCGGCGTGGGCGCGCCGCCCGGCAGCGGCGTGCGCGTGGCGCTCGGCGCGTGCGCGCCGCCTGGCAACGGCGTGCGCGTCGCGCTTGGCGTGGGCGCCGGCGCGGCGCTCTGTACGGGCGCCGGCGTGGCGCTCTGTACGGGCGCCGGCGCGGCGCTCTGTACGGGCGCGGCGCTCTGTGCGAGCGCCGGCTCGATCGACTCGACCGAGATGGGCGCCGGCGACGAGCTCGGCTCGACCGAGATGGGCAGCGGCGTCGCGGTCGGCTCGACCGAAATGGGCAGCGGCGTCGCGGTCGGCTCGACCGAGATGGGCATCGGCGTCGTGCTTGCGTCGAAGGCGGCGATCGCCTGGGCCGCGCCGCCCGGCTGGGAGCCAGTCGCCGGCTTGCCCGCGCTCGCGGCGGAGCCTGGAGCGGGCTGCGTTGCGGCGCGGTTCGGGCTCGGCGGGCGCTGGCCTGGGCCGCGCGCCGGAGGGCGGGCCGGTCCGGGGCCAGGGGGCGCTGCCGTCGTCTTGGACGCGCCTCCCGGAGGCATCGGCGGCGGTGGCCTCGACGGCGGCGCAAGCGACGGCGGCGCCGGCGGCGGCCCGCTCGCGACGCTGCCGTCTTTGCGGCGGATCAGCGGAGGTGGCCTGCTCGGTACCGGCGGCGGTACGCTCGGGGCCGGCGTCTTGTTCGGCCCTGGCGGCGGCGCGCTCGGCGGCAGCGGCGGGCTCGAGGCCAGCGGCGGGCTCGGCAGCGGCGGGGGGATCGAGGTCAGCGGCGGGCTCGGCAGCGGCGGCGGGTTCGGCGGCGGCAGCGGGCTCGCGGTCGCCGGCAGCGGTTCGCCGTCCGTCGGTGCGCTCGCGGCTGCCGGCAGCGGCTCGTCGCCTGTCGGCGCGCTCGCAGTCGCCGGCAGCGGTTCGCCGCCTGTCGGCGCGCTCGCGCTCGACGTGCTCGTGCCGACGAGCAGCGTCTTCGCGCCGGGCTGAGGTTGCGCGCTCGCGCGCGTCATTTGAGCGTTGTCGACCTTGGCTTCCCAGCCACCTTCGTCCGGCGATCCGGACAGGCTCGGCAAACCAGGCCGGCGCGACGCTTCGTGTTGCGGATCGTCCCCGTGGGCCACCGCCGCGGATGCTACACATCCACGCGCCTTCAATCTACAGTCGATGCGCCTGCTCGCTGGCGTCGCGCGCTTACTGATACAGGGGCGACCTACTTGTTGAACGGTGCTGTCGATGCGCAGCGCAGCAAGGCGAGCTTCATCGCTTTTCCGGCCGGGTGCGCCACGAGCAGCGCCTCTGCGGAGGCGGCGATCGGCTCGCCGCGCCCGAGGGCCGGCTCGGCTTGCAGCCCGCCTTCGAGCTCGCCTCTCGCGGTGAGCGCCGCCAGCTGCGTCGGGCCGGACGCGTTCGCGATCGCGAGCCATGCCGCTGCGCCCGCGGGCTTCGCCGGGTCCTGCCCGCCCGGGCCTCGCGCGCCGGGGAGGAGCGCCGGCACCCCGGCGCCCAGGCCCAGCGCGGCCTCGGGCGGGGCGTCCTGCTCGCGATCGCCGCCGACGAGCACGCGCGGCTCGCTGGCGCCGCCGAGCCGCACCAGCACGGCGCTGATGCGCCCTCCGATCGAGCCGCTCGGGGTGTCGTCGTCCCGCAAGGCGAGGATGAGCCCGTCGTCGTCGCCGAGCGTCAGATCGTACGCGAGCACGTGTCCGTTCTTGGGGGTGACCGCGCGGGGCGTCGCGGTGAGCGCGCCCGCCTCGTCGAGGGGGACCACCTCGATCCACTGGTGGGTGATCGTCTCGCCTGCCGCGGCGGTGTCCTCGTCGCCGTCGTCCTTCTTCGCCGCGGCCTTTCGCGCCGGCTCCTCGGCGCGCGCGATGTACGCGAGCCAGTAGCCGCCCGGCCGGCCGAGCACGCGCGGCATCTCGGCGTCGGTGTTCGGCTGGGAGACCGGGCGGGCCGACGTCACGGAGCGCAGCGTGCCCACGTCGGCGGAGGCGAGCATGATCCGCGAGCGCTTGCCGTCGCGGGTCACGTCGTCCCAGACGATGACCGCGCGCTCGCCGGACGCGGCGATGTCGAGCGCGAGCGACTCGTCCCGCCCCTCGGCGAGCTCGGCCCCCCACGTCACGTGGTCCCCTTCGACCCTGGCGACCTTGATCGCGCGCCCGCCCGCGTTCGGCTCGAGCATCGCGGCGAGGATCGCGCCCCCCGCGCCTGTGACGACCGGAGGATCCATGTCCCCGCGCGATCGCGCGAGGCGGACGAGCTTCCCCTGGGCGCCGTCGGCCGAGAGCGTGGCCACCATCGCGACGGTCCCGCCCTCGGCTTCTCGCTGGGCGCCTACGGCGAACCCGCCGGAGAACGCCGTCCCGCGGCCGACCTCGACGGCGAACGGCGCGATGTCTTCAACGCTGTCCGCGCTGTCCGCGTCGCCGCCCCCCGCGCCTTGCTCGGCCCCGCGCGCGGGCGGCGCGTCGCCGATCACGAACGGCGGCGCGCTCGCGGGCGTGCAGCGCGGCGGCTGCGGCGCCGCCGCGGCGTCGGCGGCGTCGCTCGGCGCGGACGCCGCGGGGTTCGCGCTGGGCGGCGCGGGCGCGTCGCTCGCGCCGCTTCCCGGCGTGGAGCAGGCGCGCCACACCACGAGGCCACCCACGACGAGGGCGACGGCCAGCGCGCCCTTCCAGGCGACGCCCTCGGGCTCGTCCGCTGGCGGCGGCTGTCGATCTGCGCCCGTGCTCCCCTGGGTGGTGTTCCGCTGGGTGGCGCGCTGGTCGGGATCCATGGGGCGTGGGTGTTAGCGCTGATCGCTCCGCGAGGGCAGGGGGAGCGTATTGCGGCGCCAGATCCGTGTCGCAGTTTGGCCGCCTCTCGGTAGCGCGACGCCGGTTCGCACGCGCCGAGTCGTGCGGAGTTCCATCGATGCTCGATATCAACCATCGAGGGACCATTTCGGCACGCAGGACCCTGCGATATCACCTCCGCCAGGAGGACGAGCGATCACCGAAATAGCCATCTTGCCCCCGATCACGGCGTGCGTTTGAACCAGGTCGATCCTGTCCACGACGGGCCTTTCGACACGGCCCCTCCATGGATAGTCAACGACGTGAACAACCCTGGGGAGCACACACGCGCAGGCGAGCTCATCTTCATCGCCCGCTGGGCCCACGATCGCGGCGCGCGCCGCGCTCCGGGCATCCGGGTGAGCCGAGAACTTCCCCTCCGCCGCCGGCGAGGCTAACGAGCGGCTGTCAGCTTCGTCCGTCCGGTGCCTGGCGCCGTGGCCCTGCTCTCTGTCGTCGTGATGCCCAGCCGTCCTCTCTTCGCCACCTTCCTCCTCGGGCTCGTCGCGCTCTGCTGCGCGGCCTGCGTCGGCTCCTCGCCCACGCCGCTCGCCCCTGCGCTCCGCGGCTCGATCGGCGTCCCGCACCACGGCGTCATCACCGACGCCGTCGAGCTCCCGAGGCAGGGCCCGGGCTACCGGCTGCTCCGCAGCAACGGCATCCGGTGGGGGACGGCGAGGCTGGTCGCCGCGGTCCAGCGCGCCGCGGCGGAGGTGGCGCTGGCGCGGCCGGGCGGCGAGCCGCTCGTCGTCGGCGACCTCTCCGCGCGCTACGGCGGCGCGACGCGGGGCCACCGGTCCCACCGCACCGGGCGCGACGCCGACCTCTTGCTCTACGCGCTGACCCCGGACGGCCGCCCTGTGCGCTCGCCGGGCTTCGTCGCCTTCGGGCCGGACGGGCTCGGGCGGATCAGCGACGGCGCCGAGGAGCCCGGGTCGCCGCGCGCGGGCGCGCCTCAGTACGTCCGCTTCGACGTCGAGCGGCAGTGGCTGCTCGTGAAGTCCCTCATCCGCTCGCCCGAGGCGCACGTCCAGTGGCTCTTCCTGGCCCGCTGGCTCGAGGCGCTGCTCATCGAGTACGCGCGCGCGCTCGGCGAGGACCCGGAGCTCATCTGGTACGCCGAGAGCATGCTGCTCCAGCCGGGCGACAGCACCGCGCACGCCGATCACATCCACCTCCGCGTCGCTTGTACGCCGGACGAAACCCTCTCCGGCTGCCTCGGCGGCGGCCCGCAGTGGCCGTGGCTACCGGCCGTTCCGCAGCTCGTCGCGCCGTCGGACGGCGACCTCGCCGCTGCGTTGCTCGACGACCTCCTGCCTGGAAGCGCCGCCGCGGGCTCTCGCGTCGCGGCTCCCGACAGCGCGCTGTGAGCCACCTCCTGGCGCACGGCGACGCGGCCGACGTCTGCGCGGCGCTCCCCGCGGACGTGCGGTTCGATCTCGTCTACCTCGATCCTCCCTTCGGCGTCGGGACGACGATGACCGCGCGGGCGGCGCGCGGCCAGGCGCGCGGGCGGCGCAGGCCGGAGAGCGGGCCCGACGCGTACGACGATCGCGCGAGCGCCGACGCGCTCGTCGCGACGCTCGCGCCGCGCCTCGAGGCCATCCGCGATCGCATGACCGAGGGCGCGACGCTGTACCTGCACCTCGATCACCGCGCGGTCCACGACGCGAAGGTCGCGTGTGATCGCCTGTTCGGCCGCGGCGCCTTCCTCGGCGAGATCATCTGGGCGCCCGGCAACGGCGGCCGGGGCGCGCGCGGCTTCTCCGTCACGCACCAGACGATCCTCCTTTACGCGCGCGCCGCGAGCGAGCGCGGCCAGGTCGTCTACAACGCCGCGGATCCGACGCTCCGCGAGCCGTACGCCGAGACCAGCCTCGCGATGCATTTCAAGCACCGCGACGAGGACGGCCGCCTGTACCGCGAGCGGATCCTCGGCGGCAAGGCGTACCGGTACTACGCCGACGAGGGCCGCCGGCTCGGGAGCGTGTGGAGCGACATTCCCGGGATGGTCGCCAACACCCCGCTGCGCCGCGAGGCCACGGGCTACCCCACGCAGAAGCCGGAGCGGCTGCTGGAGCGCATCGTCCGCGCGTCCTCCGCGCCCGGCGCGACCGTCGCCGACCTCATGTGCGGCAGCGGCACCACGCTCGTCGCGGCCGCGCGCCTCGGCCGCCGCTTCGTCGGCGGCGACCGGAGCCCGCTCGCCTTCGCGACGGCGCGGGAGCGGCTCGACCGCGAGGGGATCGTGTACACGGCGTACGAGTCCGTTCCAGCCGCGGAGAGCGAGCCGGAGCGTCCCTGACTGGCTCTGGCGAGCTCCCTCTCCTCGGGCTGGGCAGCTCGGACGCCCGTCTCCTCCTCTCACCCCGGCTCAGACGAGCTCGTCGATCGGCCCCGCGCCCTCGCGGACGATCTGCACCTCGCCCTGGCTCAGGTCGATCACGGTCGTCGGCACCGACCCGCCGGTCCCGGCGTCGAGGACGAGCGCGAGCCCCGGAAACCGGTCGTCGATCTCCCCCGGATCGATGATCGGATCCTCCCCGGGAGGCGCCGCCGTCGTGCTGATGAGCGGCCGACCGAGCGCGCGGACCAGCGCGAGCGCGACCGGGTGGTTCGGCACGCGGATGCCGACCGTCTTCTGCTTGAGATGCACGTACTTCGGCACCTCGCGCGTCGCGGGGAGGATGAAGGTGTACGGCCCGGGCAGGTAGCGCTTCAGGATGCGGTACGCCTGGTTCTCGACGATCGCATAGCGCGCGATGTCGCTCAGATCCGGGCAGATGAACGCCAGGTTCTTGTTCTGGCGCATCCCCTTGATCTGATACACCCGCTCGATAGCCGCCTTGTTCATCAGGTCGCACCCGAACCCGTAGACGGTATCGGTCGGGTAGCCGATGACCTCCCCTTTCTGAATGAGATCGATCGCTCGCGCGATCTTGCGGGGTTCCGGGTGATCGGGGTTGATGGGCTGGAGCACGGGAACGCAACCATGGGGCCGCCCGGTCGGCTCCGCCAGTGCTGGCTGCCTGGATGTGCGACCAGCGCCGGGCAGCCGGGTGCGGGCGCTACGGGTGAAGAGAGGCGGGGCGAAGCCCATAGACGCGAGCCGGTCGCACGCGCGAGCGTCCCCGAGGCGGAGCTCGAAGATCCATGGCGCGCAGCGCGGCTCGCTACTCCTTGAGCGCCTCGCTGCCGCCGATGATCTCCATGAGCTCCTTGGTGATCGCCGCCTGACGCGCCTTGTTGTACTCGAGCGTCAGCTTGTCGATCACTTCCTTGGCGTTCTTGTTCGCGGCGTCCATCGCCGTGAGCTTCGCGCCGAGCTCGCTCGCCATCGATTCGTAGAGCGCGCGCAGGATCGAGATGTCCACGTACATCGGCACGAGCCGCTCCAGGAGCGCGCCCTTGTCCGGCTCGTAGAGGAACTCCGACGCCGCGGAGGGCGCGCCGTGGCCGCCCTCGTCCCCCTGCTCCTGCTCCTTCGCCGGACCGCCGGCGGGCGGCAGGAGCCGCTCGACGACGACCGTCTGCGTGATGGCGCTCTTGAACTCGTTGTAGACGAGGTAGATCGCGTCGATCTCGCCCTTGTTGAACGGGGCGAGGAGCTTCGCGCCGACGGCCTGGGCCGTCTCGAGGTTGAGCTTGTCCCAGACCCCGGCCAGGTACTCGAGGATCGGCGCGCCGCGGCGGTTGAAGTAGTCCCGACCCTTGCGACCGATGATCGCGAGCTGGACCTCCTGGCCCGCCTCCGTCCGGCTCTTCCACTCGCGCTCGGCGCGCTTGTTGATGTTGGTGTTGAAGGCGCCACAGAGCCCGCGGTCGCTCGTGAGCACCACGAGCAGCACGCGCCGCTCCGGGCGGGTCACGAGCAGCGGGTGCAGCGCCTTCTCGCCACCGGCGAGCGCGCCCGCCTCGCCCTCCGCCCCGATCCCCTCCGCCGCGAGCGCCTCGGCCGCGGGAGCCGCGTCGCGCGTGATCGCCGAGAGCACCTCCTGCACCTTCACGGCGTAGGGCCGCAGCTCGGTGATGCGCAGCTGCGCCTTGTTGAGCTTGGCGCCCGCGACCATCTTCATGGCGCGGGTGATCTTCTGCGTCGACTTGACGCTGGAGATCCGCTTGCGAATGGACTTGAGGCTGGGCACGGCTGCCTACTTTTCCTTTGCCTTCGAGGCGCTCTTCCCGCTCTTCGACTTGGCCTTCGGCGCCGGCGCCTCCTCCTCGTCGTCGCCCGCGCCGTCCTCGTCGGCCGCGGTCGAGGCGCCGCTCGCTTCCACCGCGAACCGCTTCTTGAAGGTGTCGATCGCCTTGGTCATCCGGGACTTGAGGTCGTCGTCGAGGACCTTCTTCTCGCGGATGTCCGTGAAGATCTGCGGGTGCTTCGCCTCGATGAACTTGTACAGCTCTTCCTCGAAGCGCGAGAGCGAGCTCACCGGCAGGCTGTCGAGCAGGCCCTGCGTGCCGGCGTAGATGATGAGGATCTGCTTCTCGACCGCCAGCGGCACGTATTGGCCCTGCTTCAGGATCTCGGTGAGGCGCGCGCCGCGCTCGAGCTGCGCGCGGGTCTTCGCGTCCAGATCCGAGGCGAACTGGGAGAACGCCGCCATGGCGCGGTACTGCGCGAGGTCGAGGCGGAGCGTGCCGGCGATCGACTTCATCGCCTTGATCTGCGCGTTGCCGCCGACCCGGCTGACCGAGATGCCGACGTTGATGGCCGGGCGGACGCCGGAGTAGAAGAGGTCGGCCTCGAGGAAGATCTGCCCGTCCGTGATGCTGATGACGTTCGTCGGGATGTACGCCGACACGTCACCCGCCTGCGTCTCGATGACCGGCAGCGCCGTGAGCGAGCCGCCCGACTTCGGATCGCGGACGATCTCGTAGTCGCTCGCCTTCGCCTTGTCCGAGAGCTGCTGCTCGAGCTTCTTGATCTCGTCCTTCTTCTCGTCCTTGCGCGCCTGCTCGAGCTTCTCGAAGAGGGCCCCGTCGATCGTCTTCCAGAGCGAGTCCTTCGCCGAGTGCATCCCGTGCGCCCCGACGTGCGCCTTGCCGTCGACGCCGCGGTACGAGGCGTCGCCGCCCTCGATCTTCGTCCCCTTCGACACGACGTAGAAGATGTCGGCCATCTTCGCGGCGCGCTCGAGGAGCCGGGAGTGGAGGTAGAAGACGTCGCCCGGGTACGCCTCGCGGCCCGGCGGGCGGCGGAGCAGGAGCGAGAGCTGGCGGTACGCGACAGCCTGCTTCGACAGATCGTCGTAGATGCACAGCGCGTGGCGCCCGCTGTCACGGAAGTACTCGCCGATCGTCACGCCGGTGTACGGCGCGATGAACTGGAGCGGCGCGGTCTCGCTCGCCGTCGCGGCGACGATGATCGTGTACTCCAGCGCGCCGTGCGCATCGAGCTTGTCCACGACCTGGCGCACCGTCGACAGCTTCTGGCCGATCGCGACGTAGACGCAGATGACGCCCTTGCCCTTCTGGTTGATGATCGCGTCGACGGCGACGGCGGTCTTGCCCGTCTGCCGGTCGCCGATGATGAGCTCGCGCTGGCCGCGGCCGACCGGGATCATCGCGTCGATCGCCTTGATGCCGGTCTGCATCGGCTCGGTGACCGGCTGGCGCTGGATGATGCCGGGCGCCTTCACCTCGACGCGGCGGCGCTCCTTCGTCTCGAGCGGCCCCTTGCCGTCGATCGGCATGCCGAGCGCGTTCACGACGCGCCCGAGGGTCGCCTCGCCGACGGGCACCTCCATGATGCGCCCGGTCCGCTTGACGGCGTCGCCCTCCTTGATGGCGCTCGTGTCGCCGAAGATGGCGGCGCCCACGTTGTCCTGCTCGAGGTTCAGCACGAGCCCCATCAGGCTGCCGCCCTCCGAGCCGCTGAACTCGACGAGCTCGCCGGCCATCGCGCGGCTCAGGCCGTGCACGCGGGCGATGCCGTCGCCCACCGTGAGCACGGTGCCCGTCTCGGTGACCTGAGCGGCCTTGTCGATATTCTGGATTTGCTTCTTGATGATCTGGGAGATCTCTTCGGCGCGGAGCTGCATGCGGAGTCCTCTGTCGGGAGACGCTTGGGCTGCGGAGTCAACGTCGTCAAGGTCGAGGGGGCGCTGAGCGCCGGGCCACGACCCATCATGAAACAGGGGGGCTTGCTCGCGTCCCCTCAGGTCCTGAGCAGGTTGTCACGGAAGCTCGACAGCCGGGTCCGGAGGCTGCCGTCGATCACCTGATCGTCGATCTGGGTCACCACGCCCGCGATGAGCGAGGGATCCTGCCTGTGGGTGACCGAGATCTTCCTGCCGGTCGCCTTCTCGAGCTCGGCCCGGAGCCGGTCGAGGTAGCCGTCGCTCAGCGGGCCCGCGCTCGTCACCACGGCCCGGGCGACGTTCTGGTCCTGATCGACGAGGAGCGCGAGCTGCCGCGCGATCTCGGGCAGCGCCACGAGGCGCCGGCGCCGCGCCAGCAGGAGGAGGGTGTTCTTCGTCACGTCCGAGAAGGCGGCGCGGCCGCCGATCTCGCGGAGCAGCTCCTCGCGCGAGGCCTCCGGGATGAGCGGGTTGTCGAGGACGAGGCGGAGCTCCTCGCTCGCCGAGTACATCGCGCTGGCGTCCCCGATCTCCCTGGCGAGGGCCGCGAGGGTCCCGGTCTCCTTGCCGATCTCGAAGATCGCGCGCCCGTAGCGTCGGGCGACGGACTCGTAGCTCATGTCGCTGCTCCGGTGGTCTGGGCTCCGCGGCGCGCGCCGGCGGAGACGGCCGCGGGGATGGCCTTCAGGTACTCTTCGTTGACCCGGTCGAGGTCCTGCTGGCCGATGCGCTGCCGGAGCAGCTCCTCGGCCGCGCCGACGGCGTTCTGCACCGCCTCCTGGAGGAGCATGGCGCGCGCCGCCTTGAGTTCCTGCTCGGCGCGGAACTCGGCGTCGCGCCGCATCCGGACGCGCCGCTGCTCCGCCTCGGCGAGCACGTGGGCCTTCTCGACCTCCGCCTGCGCCGCGTGCTCGGCCTTGAGCTCGGCGAGCGTCTCCTCGAGCCGCGTGAGCTTGTCCTCGTACTCCTCGAGCCGCTGCTCGGCCTCCTGCTTGAGGCGCGACGCGTTGTCGAGCTCCTGCGTGATCGTCTGCTTGCGCTTCTTGAGCGCCTCCGCGATGGGCTTCCTCCCGAAGCGGACGACGATGAGCGCGAGCAGCCCGAAGTTGAGGACCGACGCGAGGAACGGCGGCGACTCGTTCTTCGGATCGCAGGGGTTCTGCTCGTTGTGGTAGCGCCAGAGCAGGGCGTTGATCCCGCCCTTCGCGGCCGCCTCGTTGTTCACGCCGATGAGGCCGTGCCACCAGTTGACGTGCGGCGGCGGATCCGTCGGGCCGTGCCCGGGGCAGTGCCCCTCCCCGTGGGAGGCGTGCTCGGGCTGCGCGGGCGGCGGCGTGGGGCGCGCGCGGCCGGGCTGCATGCCCGGCGGTCGGAGTCCATGGCCCGGCGGGAGCTGGCGGCCGCCCGGCCCGAGCGGCCGGCCGGGCTGCGCGTCGCGCGGGCGCTGCGGCATCTGCGGCATCTGCGGCGAGCCCGGCTGCGCCTGGGCAGGCGAGGGGATGGGCGGGTGCCCGGGGGGCAGCGCCGGGTCGGAGCCCGGCGGCTGCGTCTGAGCCAGCGCCGTGCCGGCGGCGAGCGCCGCGGCCAGGCCGAGCGCGAGCGAGGAGCGGCGGAGCGGCTTCTTCACTGGCGCACCTCGCGGCCGAGCATGCTGGCGGCGATCTCCGCGGCGAGCGCGGGCTGGGCGGCGGAGAGCTCACCGCGCATGCGGGCGACCTCGGCCGCGATCTTCGCCTTGCTGTCCTCGAGGATGCGCGCCGTCTCGGCCCGGGCCTCGGCCATGATCTGCGCCTCGATCTTCGCCGTCTCGGCGCGGAGCCGCTCTCGCTCGATCCCCGCCTCGCGCCGGACCTTCTCGATCTCGGCCTCGTAGCGGGTGAGCAGCTCGCCGGCGCGCTCGTCCATCTCGCGCGCTTCCCGCTTGGCGCCGTCGGTGCGCCGCTCGCGCTCCTCGAAGACGCGGAGCAGCGGATCGAACAGGAGCGGCTTGAGCACGACGACGAACGTCGAGAACAGGACGACCTGCGCCAGGAACGTCAGATCGAAGTCGACGGCGATGGCGCTGGCGCCGGACGCGAGGAGAGGGTGCATTGCGTTCGGGTTCACGGGTGCTTGTTCGGCGACGAGGGCGGCGCAGCGCGAGCCGCTCGCTGCCCCACGCCCCCCGGGGGGGCGATTTCGCGAGCCGGCACTAGCACGTGTCAGTCAAAGCTGGAAGGGTTCTCGCAGAGCGGACGAGCCCCTCGTTACATCACGTCTCCTGACGACGCGCCCGCGCTACAGGCTCGCGAGCGAGCGCGTCATTTCGCCGAGGCCCGCCTCGAGATCGCCCTCGCTGGCGCGCGGCGCCGGCGCGCGCGCGCCGTCCTCGTCGCGGATGGCCTCGGCGGCGCGCGGATTGCGGAACCAGTCCTCGTCGAAGCGCTCGATCAGGCCGCGCCGATCGCGCGCGGCCAGGAGCGCCCCGGCGAGCCGGACCGCCGCGCCGGGATCGAGCGCCGGGACGACCCCGGCGAGCGCTCCCGGGATCGGCGCGCCGAGCGCGCGCGCGGTGGTCTCCTCGAAGCGGTCGCCCCGATCGCGCGAGGCCCGGAGCAGCACGTGCCCGCCTCCGTCCTTTCCAGCGCCGAACACGAGCGCCACGGTCGCGGCGTCGAGGCGCAGCGAGAGGAGGAGGCTGCGCGCGGTGGCGCGCGCCTGATCGAGCGCCCGGCCCCGGCCGAGCCCGAGCGCGCGGGCGCAGAAGACGGGATCGGCGACGAGGCCGCCGAACAGCGCGGCGCGGCGCGCCTGCCGGAGATCGAACGGCGCGCGGGAGAGCGCGAACGGCCCGCGGGCTCCACCACCACGCGCGAGCGCCGCGCCGAAGCGGGCGAGCGCGCGCGCGAACGACGCCGCGCCGAGCGGCCGCGGCAGCGGTCCGAGATCAATCGCGACGCCCTCGGTCAGCTTCGTCGCGCGGAACAGCTCCTCGATCCACCGCGGGCCGAGCCGCGCTGGCCACCCCGACGCCGCGTCGCGGCCGACGGCGCGCCCGAGCGCGGCGTGCCAGGTCGGCTCGAGCTCGATCACCGACTCGGTCCGGCGCAGCAGCGCCTCCGCGGCGCCGATCGCCGCGCCGGGAGGGTCGCAGGGGATCTCGATCGCGCGGAGGCCCTCCTCGGTGAGCCGCCGCGCCGCCTCGTGCCTCCGCTCGACGAGGACGCGGGCGGCGTCGGCGACCGCGCCGGAGCCTCGGGCCAGGGCCTCGGCGAAGAGCTGCCGTCCGGCGCTCGTCGGGTCGGCGAGGAGCCTGAGCCGCGCCTCGTGGGGCGACATCCGCGCCGGCTCGGGCAGATCGATCGTGAGCAGCGGCGCGTGCCAGGCCGCGGCGAGCCGGACGCGGTCGGCCCAGACGACGCGCTCCAGCGTGAGCACGTAGACCCAGTCGGCGAGGGGGGCCGCGAGGCCGGTCGGGTCCGGCGCGGCGGGCGACGTCGGGCTCGCGAGCCCGAGCTCCGCGCCGAGGCCCGGGGTCTTGCCGGTGAGCTCGAGGTAGGTCGACCGCGAGCTGACGCGCCGGAAGGGATCGAGCGGGTTCTCGAGCCTTGCCCTCGCCTCGGCGGCGCTCGGGCCGTCCTCGTCTGCGGCGGGAGGGGCCGGACCGCGCCGGGCGAGGTCGCCGTGCGCCGCGCGCCACGCGCGCTCCGCGCGGGCGACGTCCCGATCGAGGCGGATCAGATCGATTTCCATGCCACCTATCCGTGCACCGCGGGTGCCGTCCCGAGCCGCCCGGCGATCTCGCCCTCGGCGCGCGCGAGCTCGGCCAGCCGGCCTCGGGTGGCGCTCTCGTCGCCGGCGACCTCGACGGCGAGGTCGACGAGGGTCCGGTAGTGCCGGGCCTCTGACGCGAAGAGCTCCTCATAGAGCGGCGCGAGCTCGTGCTCGCGCGCCGCGAGCCCGTCGGCGAGCAGCCTGAAGCGCTCGCAGGAGCGGGCCTCGATGATCGCGCCGACGAGCAGCCGATCGATGAGCGCGGCCTTCGCGTTGCGCGCGCAGCTGCTCGAGGCCGCCTTGCGCAGCTCGCTCGCGTAGACGTCGGTCTCCGGCTTGCCGAGCGCGAGGCCGCGCTGCTCGATCACGTCGAGCAGCGCGCGGAAGTGCCGGAGCTCCTCCTCGGCGAGGTCGACGAGCGCCCGCGCGAGGCGCGGGAGCGACGGCCAGCGCGCGGCGAGGGACAGGGCGTTCGACGCCGCCTTCATCTCGCAGTGCGCGTGATCGGTCAGGAGCGCCGGCAGATCGGCGAGCGCCACGTCAGCCCAGCGCGGGTCGGTCGGTAGGGTCAGGCACAGCACGCAGGGCCGACCTAGAGCAGGCGCGCCGCGGCGAGAAGGGGGAGCCGGCCTTCGAGGTCGCTCTAGAAGCTGTCGGACGAGCCGCGGGTCAGCCCGCTGGACTCGAGGTGGTACGCGAGCCCGACCACGAACGTGGTGGGTCCTCCGCCGGCGAGCGCCCGTCGCACGGTGCCCTCGACCGCGAACTGGGTCCCCACATAGGCGAGGCCGAGCGACAGCGCGTGCTGGTCGGCGCCCTGGTCGAAGCGGTAGCCGGCGCGGAGCGGAAAGTGATCGGCGACGAGGTACTCGCCGCCGGCCATCAAGCGGAAGGTGGTGTCGCGGTAAGAGTTGAGGTCGGCGAGGCCGTCGACCTCGATCGAGAAGTCCGCGGTGCCGAGCCCGACGCCGCCGCCGACCGTGGTGGGGAGCAGCCCGTGGTCCGGGTAGGTGAGGTTCTGTCCGACGACGGCGATGTACAGGCTGTCGGTCGCCTTGACGGTGAGCGCGGCGTCGAACGTGAACGTGTCGACGAAGGAGTGCCGGCCGACGAGCTTCCCGTTCTCCCACTCGCGCAGCCCGCCCGAGACGGAGCTGTCGCCGAGGCCGCCCTCGATCAGGGTCCCGTCCTGCGTGATCTTGGCGTAGCGGCCGGTGAGCCCGACGAAGACGCGCTCGGTGAGGGGGTAGGCGAGGCCTGCCCGCGCGTCGAGGTAGGAGCGCTTGATGCCGCCGTCGTCCATGTCGACGAAGCCGCCCACGAAGGAGAGCGCCCCGGCGAGCTTGCCGGTGACCGAGTCGACGACGACGCCGCCGTAAGCGTGCCGGCCGGCCTCGGGGCTCCCCTGGAAGAGCGCCTGGAGGTGGTAGACGCGGGTCTCCACCATGGCGGACGGATTGAGGAAGACGGCCGACGTCCCGTTCCCGAGGGCGCGCAGCGCGCCCCCGAAGGCCGCGGCGCGGGGCGTCTCATTCTCGCCGTAGGCGTACGCGAGCTGGGGCGGCAGCTCGTCGGCCGCCGCCGGCCCTGCGGCCGACGCCATCAGGAGCGCGCCTGCCGCCGAGAGGACCCCGGCCCGCCAGGCGGCCGCCGCCCGGCGCGACGCCCCCTCCGGCCGCTGCGCCAGGAGTGCCCCCCTTGTCAACCGGATCCCTGACGACATCGCCTCGCCATACCGCACACCTGGACCCCGGGGGCAAATTCTCGACTCCTGAAAACCGGCGAGCCCCGGTCGCTCTGTGCTGGACGAACTCCGTCTTCCTCAAAAAGCTGGAAAACCCGCCACGTCGAGCCTCTTGACGACGAGATGAGCGGGTTTTGCTCTGCAATCGTGAGCGCGTTGTAAAAATCACCGCCCCGCGTCGGGAGTTTTGGCGCCTCGTGTCCGGCAGCCAGAGCTCGGTCGACGCGAAGTCGGCTTCGCAGTGTGTCATGGACTGAATTTCTAACAATACTATCGGATACTTGAGCCAAGTTTCGCAGTTGGGGATAGACGCCCGGACTCACCCGGTGCTACCTCCGATTCGTCCTCGGGGCGGTTCCGTGCCGCACCGGGTCCTCCAAAGGGTGGCCTCGAAAGGGGCGCTGCGGGTTACCGAGCTCTGTGAGGCGGTATGGGGGACGGCTGTGCCGATCTGTCTTTCAATGCGATGGACCTCGACGCGACGGCTGTACCCCCACCTCAATCGGCGTGCTCGGCTGCAGCCGGGCCGGGCCCAGGTACAGGAGGGCTGTACTGTTCACCCGCAGTTGGCGGGAGCATGCGGACGATTCCCCGAGGACGAAGCGGCCGTGGGCGGACTGTTGAAAAGTCGACACGCCCTTCGATTACATTCAGAATAACATAGAGATCTCCAGGAGTTAGAGGCGAGTCCTCGCTGTGAGACCTGTGGATAAGTTGGGGGCGACGGTTCTTTCGGTCGCCCCCGAAACCTATTTTCGTGGAGCGGACTTCAGAGCAGCG